>NZ_CP192046.1:0-4800000 GCF_050948485.1 Pseudonocardia halophobica
GCGGTGGCCGAACCCGGTGACCTCGCCCAGGTGTGGAGCCTGGTCATCGCCGACCTCGCCGGACCCACGACGGATCCGGGTTCGCCCGGGCTGTCCGCGCAGCAGCGCGCCTTCCTGCGACTGACCCGCCCGCTCGGGCTCCTCGACGGCACGGCCCTGCTCGCCGCGCCCAGCGAGTTCGCGAAGGACGCGATCGAGCGGATCCTCCGGCGCCCGATCAGCGATGCCATCGGCCGGCACATGGGCGTGCAGGTGAACCTCGCGGTGGTGGTCGACGCCAACGCCGCCTCCGGCGGGACGGACGTCCCGGACCCGCCGTCGCGCGTGCGGCCCGGTGCCCCGTCGCTCGGCGAGATCGCCGACGGTCGGAGCCCGGTCGCGGCGGCACCCCTGCCCGGCATGGCGCCGCCGGCCCCGAACGGGTCGGACGGCACGGTGCACGACGCGCCCACTCCGCCGTCGGGCATCCCGGTGGACCCGGCCGCGGCCGCGGCGCTCCCCGAGCCCGCCGGGGTCGACCGCGTCGAGCCGCCGGCCCCCGGCGAGGTCGGCCCGCTCACCCCCGGCCGTCCCGAGGTGTGGCCGACCTACTCGGCCCCGCAGGCGGGCGACCCGGTCGCGCCGCGCTCGCAGACCCGGCTGAACGAGAAGTACACCTTCGACACCTTCGTCATCGGGGCGTCGAACCGCTTCTCGCACGCCGCGGCGGTGGCGGTGGCCGAGGCGCCGGCGCGCGCCTACAACCCGCTCTTCATCTGGGGCGAGTCCGGGCTGGGCAAGACCCACCTGCTGCACGCGGTGGGGCACTACGCCCAGCGGCTCTTCCCGGGGATGCGGGTGCGGTACGTCAGTACCGAGGAGTTCACGAACGACTTCATCAACTCCCTACGCGACGACCGCAAGGTCGCCTTCCAGCGCCGCTACCGGGACGTCGACGTCCTGCTGGTCGACGACATCCAGTTCCTGGAGGGAAAGGAGGGGACCCAGGAGGAGTTCTTCCACACCTTCAACACCCTCCACAACGCGAACAAGCAGATCGTCGTCTCCTCCGACCGGCCGCCGAAGCGTCTCGAGACCCTCGAGGACCGCATGCGCACGCGGTTCGAGTGGGGCCTGATCACCGACATCCAGCCGCCCGAGCTGGAGACGCGCATCGCGATCCTCCGGAAGAAGGCCGCGCAGGACCGGCTCGCCGTGCCCGGGGACGTACTGGAGTTCATCGCCGAGCGCATCGAGCGGAACATCCGCGAGCTCGAGGGCGCGCTGATCCGCGTGACGGCCTTCGCCTCGCTCAACCGGCAGCCGGTCGACACGCAGCTCGCCGAGATCGTGCTGCGCGACCTCATCCCCGACTCGGCCGCCTCCGAGATCACCGCGCCGACGATCATGGCGGTCACCGCCGAGTTCTTCGACGTGACGATGGAGGAGCTCTGCGGGCCGGGGAAGACGAAGGCCCTCGCCCAGGCCCGCCAGATCTCCATGTACCTGTGCCGCGAGCTCACCGACCTCTCGCTGCCGCGCATCGGACAGACCTTCGGCGGCCGCGACCACACCACGGTCATGCACGCGGACAAGAAGATCCGCAACGAGATCTCACTGCGTCGCAAGACCTTCGAGCAGGTGCAGGAGCTCACCGCCCGCATCAAGCAGCGCGCCCGGCACTGACCGCCCGGCACTGACCGCCCGGGGGTGCTGCCTCCCTCTCGGAGGAGCGGCACCCATCTCTCACGCGGGCGGCCGGGAGCGATCGGTCTCGCGCGGTCGCGAACTCGGGCTGTGGCGGGCGGCGCTGATCGTGCCAGGCAGACCTCGACGCAACAGCCTCCCGCACACCCGCCGGGGCCGCGGCACGCCTTCTCTTCCCGCTCACACACCCGCCGCTCGCTCCGCACATCCCGTCGACGCCCCCGCGCGACGCCACTTCGGGTGTGCGACCGATCGAGGATGACGCCTCCGCTCTGCCGACGCCCGGCGCCTGGCCTCCCGCGGACCCGCGACCGCTCGACACCGCACACCCGGAGTGGCCCGGCACATCCGTCGACGAGGTGTGCCGACGGTCGAAGCGGTATGGGACGGCGGCCGGCCGGATGTGCGACGGCCGATCAGTTGTGGGAGACGTCCGATCAGTTGTGCGAGCAGCGTCGTGGTCGGTTGCCGCCGCTGCTGCCGGGGATGGAGCAGCCGCCCGGGTGTGGACGCGGCGCCGCGACGCGCACACCCGCTCCGACCTGCCACACCTCTTCGATCCCGCTCCCACACCCGGAGAACACGCCGCACACCCCGTCGACGGCCCGCGCGACGCCACTCCGGATGTGCGACCGACCGAACGCGATGACTCTCTCTGCGAGCATCGCCCGGGACTCCCTCGAGCGCGTGCCCGAGCCGGCGATCGCGAGCGCTATCCGGCTCGTGCGCCGACCATGATCGGTACTGCCCCCGTCGGCCGACGTCTGTCCGACGAAGCGACCGCGAACGTCATCCCGCCCACGCGGACGCCCCTCGCCCGACTCGCCTGACAACGCCCGACTCGCGCTGCTGGATCTCCCGACTCGCGATGTCGAACTCCGACTCGTGGCGCCGGCCTCGCCCGGCTTGCGGTCCCGCCTGCTGACTCGGGACCCACACCTCCCGACTCGCGCTGCCACATCTCCCGACTCGCGGGGCGTCCGAGCAGCCGTGATGGTGAGTTGTCCCCAGCCATCCCTAGCCCCGAGAGCGCCGAACACCACGGGACTGGCCGAGCCGCCCGGTCTCGCACCGTCACCGCCTGCGCCGGACCACCTGCACCCACACGGCTCATCGCGAACGGGCCTCAGCGGCCGTCTCAGCGCCTCTGCGCAGCACGCGGAGTGACCGTCGCGGAGATCCACTTCCCTCCGCCGCCTCCCACACCTCCCGATCGCGATCTCCATCCGGTAGAGATCGAAATCGCCCGCGTGTCGCTCCCGCCCTCACCGCTCGTCGTCCGGTAGTGGGCGTTCGGCGCACGGCCGGCCCAGCGCCGGGCTCGCGGCGTGACCGTTCCGCTCACGGTCAGTTGCGGAACGTGTGCAGGGCGGGACTTCTGAGGGTGCCGCCCGTCGCCACCGGGTTGCCGCGACGACGCCGACCGGTCGCACAGCGTGGACGCACGGCCACGCTTCACCCACATCTGGGGACAACTCTGTGGATTGTCGTGCCGGAGCCCGTGGACGGACGCCCCGAGAACAGTGGACAACTCCCCACCGGGACGGGGATGGGCATCGGACAACCTCGCGAGAACGCCGGCCATCCACGGCCCGCCGCGTCCGTCCCGACTCGGTCCCGAGGCTCGGTCCCCAGGACGCCGCACCGCGCGACCTGCTGCGACGACGGCCATCCACACTGTGCACAGGCCCTGTCTCTGCTTCTGGAGTTCTCTCTTCGAGGAACTACAAGAGAAAGAAGGGGGTGGATGGAGGACACGGACGGGGCACGAGCCGATCTCCGCCGACCGCTCGCCGGACGGCGACCGGGCGACGTGACACCCGGACGCGGGAGGCTCTACGGTGAGTCGGCCGATCCCGGACCGCCGGGCCGTCGGCGGGATCCCGGGGCGCCGTTCGCGGCCGAGCCGCCGGACCCCGTCGGGGACCCACCTCGTCCGGGCTCCTCACAGCCCGTCCCGTGTGCCCGCCTCCCGGTCACACCCAGTGACCACCGGTGAAAGGTCTCCCTCGCCATGAAGTTCCGGGTCGAACGCGACGTCCTCGCCGACGCTGCCGCCTGGGTGGCACGCAGCCTGCCCGCGCGGCCGCCGGTTCCGGTCCTGGGCGGTGTCCTGATCGACGCCGCCTCGGGGGAGGGCGGCGACCGGCTCACGGTCTCCGGGTTCGACTACGAGACCTCGGCCCGCGTGGAGCTCGACGCGACGATCGGCGACCCGGGCCAGGTGCTGGTCTCCGGCCGGCTGCTCGCGGACATCACCCGCGCCCTGCCGAACAAGCCGGTCGACCTCGTCGTGGACGGCGCCCGGGCCACGATCAACTGCGGGAACAGCCGGTTCTCGCTGCCGATCATGCCGGTGGAGGACTACCCGCAGCTGCCGGCGATGCCGCAGCGCGCCGGCGCGGTCGACGCGGCGGAGCTGGCCGGGGCGGTCGCCCAGGTGGCCGTCGCCGCGGGCCGGGACGACACGCTGCCGATGCTCACCGGCGTCCGGCTCGAGATCGAGGGCTCACGGCTGACCCTGGCCGCCACCGACCGGTTCCGCCTCGCGGTCCGCGAGCTCGACTGGCAGCCCGAGGACGCCGGCGTGTCCACCGCCGTGCTCATTCCGGCGAAGACCCTCTCGGACGTGGCGAAGACGCTCGCCGGCGCCGGCACCGTCGAGATCGCGCTCTCCGCCGGCGACGGGATGCTCGGCATGACCGGCGGCGGCCGCCGCGCCACCACCCGCCTGCTCGACGCCGAGTTCCCGCGCTTCCGCCAGCTGATCCCGGCCGAGCACACCACCGCGGCCGAGCTGGAGGTCGCCGCGCTCGTCGAGGCGATCAAGCGCGTGTCGCTGGTCGCGGACCGGGTCGCGCAGATCCGGCTGGAGTTCGGCGAGGAGGGCCTGCGGCTCGCGGCCGGCGGCGAGGACGTCGGGAGCGCCGAGGAGGAGCTGCCCTGCGCGCTCGACGGCACCGCGCTGACCATCGCGTTCAACCCCGGCTACCTGCTCGACGCCCTCGGCGCGCTGCACACCGAGAAGGCGCAGCTCACGTTCACCACCCCGAACCGGCCCGCCCTGGTGCGCCCGGTCGTGCCGCCGGCCGACGGTGAGGACGCGGGCGACGCCCTCGCCGTTCCGGGGTACCTCCACCTGCTGATGCCGGTCCGCCTGCCGGGCTGAGCGGAGCTCGCGACGCGACCATCGGCGTCCGAGCGCGCCGCGCTCCGACTGATCGTCGCGCCGTCCGATGCGGCACGATGGGTCCGGCGCCGGCCGGCGCGGGGACCCACGAGCGAGCTGTAGGGAGCGGGACGTGCAACTCGGACTGATCGGCCTGGGCCGCATGGGCGGCAACATGCGGGACCGGGTGCGCGCGGCGGGCCACGAGGTCGTCGGGTTCGACCCGCGGCCCGAGGTGACCGACGTGCCGTCGGTCGAGGACCTCGCGAAGGCGCTGTCCGCGCCGCGGGTGGTCTGGGTGATGGTGCCCTCCGGCGAGCCGACCCGCTCCACGGTCCGCGCGCTGGCCGACATCCTCGAGCCCGGCGACCTGGTGATCGACGGCGGCAACTCCCGCTACACCGACGACGCCCCGAACGCGGATCTGTTGCGCGGCAAGGGGATCGGCTACGTCGACTGCGGTGTGTCCGGCGGCATCTGGGGCAAGGACAACGGCTACGGCCTGATGGCGGGCGGCGCCCCGGAGCACATCGAGCTCGCCATGCCGATCTTCGACGCGCTGCGGCCGGAGGGCCCGCGCGAGGAGGGCTTCGCCCACGCCGGCCCGGTCGGGGCCGGCCACTTCTCGAAGATGGTGCACAACGGCATCGAGTACGGCCTGATGCAGGCCTACGCCGAGGGTTTCGAGCTGATGGAGGCCTCGCCGCTGGTCGAGGACGTGCCCGGGGTGATCCAGGCGTGGTCGCGCGGCACCGTCGTGCGGTCCTGGCTGCTGGACCTGCTGGTCAACGCGCTGCGCGAGGACCCGCACCTGGCCGACCTCGAGGGCTACGTCGACGACTCCGGTGAGGGTCGGTGGACGATCGAGGAGGCCATCCAGCACGCCGTTCCGCTGCCGGTGATCTCCGCGGCGCTGTTCGCGCGGTTCGCCTCCCGGCAGGACGAGTCCCCCGCGATGAAGGCGGTCGCCGCGCTGCGCAACCAGTTCGGCGGGCACGCGGTGAAGAAGGCCGCCGGACCGGCCGGCGCCCCCGGCGACGTCGCGGGACCCAGCTCGGGCACCGGCTCCACCCACGGTTGAGGTAGACCTACGAGGTGCATCTCCGTCGGCTCGCCGTCGAGGACTTCCGCTCCTGGGAACGCGCGGAGCTCCTCCTGGAACCGGGCGTCACCGTCCTGGTCGGGGCCAACGGCGTCGGCAAGACGAACCTGGTCGAGGCGATCGGGTACCTCGCCACGCTCGGCTCGCACCGGGTCGCCACGGACGCCCCGCTGATCCGGCGCGGCGCCGAGCGCGCCATCGTCCGCGGCCAGGTCGTGCACCAGGGCCGCGAGCTGAACGTCGAGCTGGAGATCACCGCCGGCAAGGCCAACCGGGCGCGGGTGAACCGCGCGCCGGTGGCGCGCCCGCGCGAGATCCTCGGCATCCTGCGCAGCGTCCTGTTCGCGCCGGAGGATCTCGCCCTCGTCCGCGGCGACCCCGGCGAGCGCCGACGGTTCCTCGACGAGCTGCTCGTGGCGCGCTACCCGCGCTACGCCGGCGTGCGCAGCGACTACGAGCGCGTGCTGCGGCAGCGGTCCGCGCTGCTCAAGACCGCGCGCAACCGCCACGCCGACCTCTCCACCCTCGAGGTCTGGGACGGACACCTCGCCCGGCACGGCGCCGCGCTGCTGGCCGGCCGGCTCGACCTGGTCGAGGGGATCGCGCCGCACGCCGAGAAGGCGTTCGCCGAGGTGGCGCCCTCGTCGGATCCCTTGACGCTGGCCTACCGGTGCTCGATCCCCGGCGAGCTGCCCCTCTCACCACAGGAGCTGGAGGCGCTCCTCCTCGACGAGCTCGCCCAGGTGCGCCGGCAGGAGATCGAGCGCGGGGTGTGCCTGGTCGGCCCGCACCGCGACGACCTTCTGCTCAACCTCGGCGAGGGGCCGGCGAAGGGCTACGCGAGCCACGGCGAGTCGTGGGCGATCGCGCTCGCCCTGCGGCTGGCCTCGTACCGGCTGCTGAAGGCCGACGACGTCGAGCCCGTCCTCATCCTCGACGACGTGTTCGCCGAGCTGGACGCGCAACGGCGGCGCGCGTTGTCCGCGGTCGCCGCAGAGGCGGAGCAGGTCGTCGTGACGGCGGCGGTCGCGGAGGACGTCCCGGCGGAGCTGCTGGGGACGCGCTATGCGGTGGGCGGTGGATCGGCGGTACGGGTCGAACCGGACACACCACCCCCGAACACCACCTGACGTGCGACGGAACGGAAGACGTCGAGCGCCCTCCGGGCGGGCGCTCCTGGGGACAAGGTTGTGGATACTGTGGATAACTCCCGCTCCTCTCGTGACTCCCGTCACAACACACCGCCCGCCGCGACCGATCGACCGTCGGACCGGTCGGTAGCCCACAGCCCTGTCCACACCCCTGGGGACGAGACCGCTCGTACCGCTCGGCGCGACGGGGAGGATCCGGTCGGCGACGGTGAGCGACGCGGCGTGGACCTCGCCCGGGACGCGCTGGCGGCCGCCCGGGAGGCCAACGCCCAGAAGCGGCAGGAGCGGGAGGCCGAGCAGCGGGGCGTGCGGCCGAGGGGCTTCGGCCGCGGTCGCCGCCGGCGCTGGTCCGGCCCCGGCCCGGACAACCGCGACCCGCAGCCGTTCGGCCGGGTGGTGTCCCGGGTGGCGATGGACCGCGGCTGGTCCTCGCGGCTGACCGATGCGACGGTGCTGGGCCGCTGGCCCACGCTCGTCGGGCCGGACATCGCCGACCACTGCACGCCGGTCTCCCTGCGGGACGGCGAGCTGACCCTGCAGGCGGAGTCGACCGCGTGGGCCACGCAGCTCCGCACGTTGCAGCGCCAGCTGCTGCAGCGGCTCGCCGGGGCGGTGGGGCCGGACGTCGTGCGCCGGATCCGCGTGGTCGGGCCGAGCGGGCCGAGCTGGCGGCACGGCCCCCGCCACGTCCGCGGCCGCGGCCCCCGGGACACGTACGGCTGATCGGCCAGGGAGTGCTGTACCCGGGCGGCGGTCCGGGGAACGTCGGGACACGGACGGCTGACCCGCCCCGACGCACCTCCGCGACCAGCACGAACGGCGCTCCGGCTCACTAGGATGGAGCGAAGGTGCTGTTCGGTCATCCCGGCGGTGACGGGGCGGGGACGACCGTTCGCGTCCCGTCAGGGGCCCGCTCAGCGCCACATGACGCCGCAGGAGCGCCGTTCGACCCCCGTTCCCGCCGTCCGGACCCGTTTCGGCCCACGATCGCGCCGCTGTGACGATTCTGGACGTGTCCTAGCCGCATTCCTGTCGGGCCGGACCGGTAGAATCATCAGTAGTGCCGTGCGGGTCCCCGTGCCCCGCCCGGTCCTCGCCGGTACCGGCGCGTGTCCCGCGCGTCCCCGGGCCGGCTCTCGTGGCGAGGAGACCAACAGCCCGTGGCGGAGAAGAAGAGCGGCTACAGCGCGTCGTCGATCACGGTCCTCGAGGGCCTGGAGGCCGTCCGCAAGCGCCCCGGCATGTACATCGGCTCCACCGGCGAGCGCGGTCTGCACCACCTCATCTGGGAGGTCGTGGACAACGCGGTCGACGAGGCGATGGCCGGGTACGCGACGCGCGTCGAGGTGACCCTGACCGCCGACGGCGGCGTCCGCGTGGTGGACGACGGCCGCGGCATCCCGGTCGACATGCACCCGGTGGAGAAGAAGCCGGCCGTCGAGGTCGTGCTCACCGTGCTGCACGCCGGCGGCAAGTTCGACGGCAAGTCCTACGCGGTGTCCGGCGGCCTGCACGGCGTCGGCGTCTCGGTGGTGAACGCGCTGTCGAGCCGGCTGGACGTCGAGATCAACGTCGGGGGCCACGTCTGGACCCAGCGCTACGACCACTCCGTCCCCGGCGTCCTGCACAAGGGCGAGGCCACGAAGCGCACCGGCACCTCGATCACCTTCTGGGCCGACCCCACGATCTTCGAGACCACGACCTACAACCTCGAGACCATCCAGCGCCGGCTGCAGGAGATGGCGTTCCTCAACAAGGGGCTCACGATCGTCCTGCGCGACGAGCGCAACGGGGAGTCGGAGGAGGCCGAGGAGCCCGACGCCGAGGGCTTCGTCGCCAAGGTCAAGGAGCAGACCTTCCACTACCCGGGCGGCCTCGAGGACTTCGTCGCCCACCTCAACAAGAGCAAGGACCCGATCCACCGCAAGGTCATCGGCTACACCGGCGAGGGCCCCGGGCACCAGATCGAGGTCGCGATGCAGTGGAACTCGGGCTACTCCGAGTCCGTCTACACGTTCGCGAACACGATCAACACGCACGAGGGCGGTACCCACGAGGAGGGCTTCCGCTCCGCGCTGACCACCACGGTCAACCGGTACGCGCGGGACAAGAAGCTGCTCAAGGAGAAGGACCCGGCCCTGTCCGGGGACGACATCCGCGAGGGCCTCGCCGCGATCGTGTCGGTCAAGGTCGCCGAACCGCAGTTCGAGGGCCAGACGAAGACCAAGCTCGGCAACACCGAGGTCAAGTCGTTCGTGCAGAAGATCAGCAACGAGTGGCTCTCGGACTGGTTCGAGCGCAACCCGGCCGAGGCCAAGATCATCGTGAACAAGGCGGTGTCGTCGGCGCAGGCCCGGCTGGCGGCCCGCAAGGCCCGCGAGCTGGTCCGGCGCAAGAGCGCGGGCGACATCGGCGGTCTGCCGGGCAAGCTGGCGGACTGCCGCTCCACGGACCCGACGAAGTCCGAGGTCTACATCGTGGAGGGCGACTCCGCGGGCGGCTCGGCCAAGTCCGGCCGGGACTCGATGTACCAGGCGATCCTGCCGATCCGCGGCAAGATCATCAACGTCGAGAAGGCCCGGATCGACCGCGTCCTCAAGAACACCGAGGTCCAGTCGATCATCACGGCGCTGGGCACCGGCATCCACGAGGAGTTCGACCTCGCGAAGCTGCGGTACCACAAGATCGTGCTGATGGCCGACGCGGACGTCGACGGCCAGCACATCCGCACGCTGCTGCTCACGCTGCTGTTCCGGTTCATGCGTCCGCTCGTCGAGGCCGGCCACGTCTTCCTGGCGAACCCGCCGCTCTACAAGATCAAGTGGTCCGGCCGCGGTTCGGAGCCGGAGTTCGCCTACTCCGACGCGGAGCGGGACGGGCTGATCGCGGCCGGTCGCGAGGCCGGCAAGAAGCTGCCCAAGGACGAGGGCGTGCAGCGGTACAAGGGCCTCGGCGAGATGAACGCCAAGGAGCTCTGGGAGACGACCATGGACCCGGCGCACCGGATGCTCTCCCGCGTCACCCTCGACGACGCCGCCACGGCGGACGAGCTGTTCTCCGTCCTGATGGGCGAGGACGTGGAGTCGCGGCGTTCCTTCATCACCCGCAACGCGAAGGACGTGCGCTTCCTGGACGTCTAGATCGCACGAGTGTCTTGGACGGACGTATGGATCGCACGTGAGAGAAGGACGATGACCGACACCCTGGACCCCACGCTCCCACCGGGCGGGCCCGCGAACGGCGGCGCCGGCGGTGGCGACCGGATCGAGCCGGTCGACATCCAGCACGAGATGCAGCGCTCGTACATCGACTACGCGATGAGCGTGATCGTCGGGCGCGCCCTGCCGCTGGTCGAGGACGGTCTCAAGCCGGTGCACCGGCGCGTCCTCTACTCGATGGGGGAGAACGGCTTCCGGCCGGACCGTTCCTACGTCAAGTGCGCCCGCGTCGTCGGCGAGGTGATGGGTAACTACCACCCGCACGGCGACTCGGCGATCTACGACGCGCTGGTCCGGCTCGCCCAGCCGTGGTCGATGCGCTACCCGCTGATCGACGGGCAGGGCAACTTCGGCTCCCGGGGCAACGACCCCGCGGCGGCCATGCGGTACACGGAGTGCCGCCTCTCGCCGCTCGCCCTCGCGATGTTGCAGGACATCAACGAGGACACCGTCGACCTGATCGACAACTACGACGGAAAGACGCAGGAGCCCGTCGTCCTGCCGTCGCGGGTGCCCAACCTGCTGATCAACGGCTCCGTCGGCATCGCCGTCGGCATGGCCACGAACATCCCGCCGCACAACCTGCGCGAGGTCGGCGAGGGCGTGGTCTGGGCGCTGGACAACCACGAGGCGTCGGACGAGGAGCTCCTCGACGCGCTCATGGCCCGCATCAAGGGCCCGGACTTCCCGACGGCCGGCCTGATCGTGGGGCGGGACGGCATCGAGTCGGCCTACCGCACGGGCCGCGGCTCGGTCCGGATGCGCGCGGTCGTCGAGGTCGAGGAGGACGCCAAGGGGCGCACCACCCTCGTCGTCACCGAGCTGCCGTACCAGGTCAACCCGGACAACCTCGTCGAGTCGATCGCCTCGATGATCCGGGACGGCAAGCTCACCGGGATCTCCGAGATCAACGACGAGTCGTCCGACCGCGTCGGCATGCGGATCGTCTTCACGCTGAAGCGCGACGCCGTGGCCAAGGTCGTGCTGAACAACCTCTACAAGCACAGCCAGCTGCAGTACAGCTTCGGCGTCAACATGCTGGCGATCGTCGACGGCGTGCCCCGCACGTTGCGGCTGGACCAGGTCGTCCGGAACTACATCCGGCACCAGATCGAGGTCATCGTCCGGCGCACCCGCTACCGGCTGCGCAAGGCCGAGGAGCGGGCCCACATCCTGCGTGGTCTGGTCAAGGCGCTCGACGCGCTCGACGAGGTCATCGCGCTGATCCGGGCGTCGGAGACGGTCGACGTCGCACGGCAGGGCCTCATCGACCTGCTCGAGGTCGACGAGATCCAGGCCCAGGCGATCCTGGACATGCAGCTCCGCCGCCTGGCGGCCCTGGAGCGGCAGAAGATCGTCGACGAGCTGGCCGAGATCGAGCTCGAGATCGCCGACTACGAGGACATCCTCGCCCGGCCCGAGCGACAGCGGCAGATCGTCCGCGACGAGCTCATGGAGATCGTCGACAAGCACGGCGACGAGCGGCGCACCCGCCTCGTCGCCGACGACGGCGACGTCACCAACGAGGACCTCATCGCCGTCGAGGACGTGGTCGTCACGATCACCGAGACCGGCTACGCGAAGCGCACCAAGACGGACCTGTACCGCGCGCAGAAGCGCGGCGGCAAGGGCGTGCAGGGCGCCACCCTGAAGCAGGACGACATCGTCGCCCACTTCTTCGTGTGCTCCACGCACGACTGGATCCTGTTCTTCACGAACAAGGGCCGCGTGTACCGGCTCAAGGCCTACGAGCTGCCCGAGGCGAACCGCAACGCCCGGGGCCAGCACGTCGCCAACCTGCTGGCCTTCCAGCCGGACGAACACATCGCCCAGGTCATGCAGATCAAGGACTACCAGGCCGCGCCCTATCTCGTCCTCGCGACGAGAAACGGCCTGGTGAAGAAGTCCCGGCTCGAGGACTTCGACTCCAACCGCTCCGGCGGCCTGATCGGCATCAACCTGCGGGACGAGGACGAGCTGATCGGCGCGGTGCTCTGCGCCGCGGACGACGACCTGCTGCTCGTCTCCGCCGAGGGACAGTCGATCCGGTTCACCGCCAGCGACGAGGTGCTGCGCCCGATGGGCCGGGCCACGTCCGGCGTGCTGGGCATGCGCTTCAACGACGGGGACCGGCTGCTGTCGATCGGCGTGGTCCAGCCGGACCGCTTCGTCCTGGTCGCCACCGCGGGCGGGTACGCGAAGCGCACCCCGATCGAGGACTACCCGGTCCAGGGACGCGGCGGCAAGGGAGTGTTGACCCTCCAGTACGACCGCCGCCGTGGCACGCTGGTCGGCGCGCTCATCGTCGGGATCGACGACGAGCTGTACGCGATCACGTCGACCGGCGGCGTCATCCGGACCTCGGCCCGCGAGGTGCGGAAGGCCGGCCGGCAGACGAAGGGGGTGCGCCTCATGAACCTCGGCGAGAACGCCACGCTGCTGGCGGTCGCGCGCAACGCGGAGGACGATGCGGACGCCCCCGAGGTGACCGGCTGAGGCCGGCCCACCGGGTGACCCCGCTGTCCCGCACGATGTCCTGCACGCCGACCGACGAGGAGTGCTCCACCTCGTGAGCGAGAACGAAGAGCCGGCGACGCCGCCGGGCGCCAAGGACGAGGGGCGTGTCGCCACGGACAGCCCCGACTCGCCCCAGCTGCCCGCCGACGGGGCCGCGGCGGCGCCGGCCGAGGCCGACACGGCCGAGGACCGGACCACGCCCGCGGCCGCGGAGGCGGCCGGGAACGGGGCCGTGGGTTCCGCGACCTCGACCAACGGGTCGTCGTCCAACGGGTCCGGGTCGGCCGCGGCCACCGCGGCGGAGCCGGCGAGTGCCGACGGCGCCTCGGCGCGGCCGGTGCCGAGCCCGCGCCCCGAGGCCGCATCGGGTTCCGCCGCGGCGAGGTCCGAGGCCACGGCGGCGGGGGAGACCCAGCAGGTCCAGCCGGGCACGGTGCCGACGCCTCCGCCGTGGCGGCGGGCGCAGGGCGACGAGGGCGCCGAGGGCGCGGAGACGGTGCGCACGCCCCGTCCGGCCCCGCAGCGCTCGCCCGCGGTGGACTCGCTGCTCAGCGAGGCGCCCACGGCCTACATCGACCGGAGCGGGTCGCCCGGCGCCGAGGGGGCCGCGGGAGCGGCAGCCGCGGCCGGGACCGCGACCCTCCCGGGCGGGTCCCAGGCCGAGGTGCACGCCGAGGTGCCGAATGTGGCCGGCCGAGCGCCGCGGCAGGCGCTGCTGCAGGTCAAGCGGTTCGACCCGTGGTCGGTGCTGAAGCTGGCGCTGGTCCTGGCCGTGGTGCTGTTCTTCATCTGGCTCGTGGCCGTCGGCGTGCTGTACGGCGTGCTCGACGGCATGGGCGTCTGGGACCGGCTCAACGGCACCTACGCCGACCTTGTCTCCGGCGGCGGCGAGGGCGGCGGAGGCTCGCTCATCAGCGCCGGCAGCGTCTTCGGCTTCGCCGCGATCATCGGCGCGATCAACAGCCTGCTGTTCGCGGTGGCACTCACCGTGGGCGCGTTCGTCTACAACGTCTCCGCCGACCTCGTCGGTGGGATCGAGGTCACGCTCTCCGAGCGCGACTGAGGTCCGCCCGTGGCGGCCCGGCGACGGGCCGCCGACCTGCGGATTCGCCTCCCGCCCCGGTTCGAGGGGCCGGTGCGGGAGGCCGGCGGGGGCTCATGTACAGTCGTTCCTGCCGCAGGGGCCTATAGCTCAGTTGGTTAGAGCGCATCGCTGATAACGATGAGGTCGCTGGTTCAAATCCAGCTAGGCCCACTCCTCTGGCACCGGCTCCGAAGGTGATCGACGTGAAGAAGCTCCTCGCTCTCGTCGCCGCAGCCGGCGCCGCGATCCTGGTCCTCCTCAAGGTCAAGAGCCGTCCCGCCGAGGACCCCTGGCACGAAGCCACGAAGTAGGACGCCCGCACCTCGGGCCGCACGCGGTAGCGTGGGCCCCACGGGGACGTAGCTCAATTGGCAGAGCACCGCCTTTGCAAGGCGGGGGTTAGGGGTTCGATTCCCCTCGTCTCCACCACCTCTGACCAGCACTAACGCTAGTTGCAGGATCGCTCGACCACTGTGATGGCAATGACAAGGCAATGGCTACCGTCGCTGTGTGGCCAACAACCCGCCGAAGCCCCGCGCCGAGGGGATCATCCGGCGCCGGGGCAACTCCTTCCAGGCGATCCTCTTCGCCGGTACGGACGCGGTCACCGGACGGCAGCTCTACCTGTGCGGCTCCAGCACCGACGAGGCCGAGGCCAAGAAGATGCTGCGCAAGTTCATCCGCGGCGCGATCACCGCGGCGCAGCGTTGGGGCTGGATCGCCTCCAACCCGGCCGAGCTGGCCCGCATTCCACGCCTCCCCGCCCCGGACCCCGACCCGCCTACAACCAGCCGAGGCCGCTGCTCTCGTGGCCGCCGCGTGGGAGGAGGGGCCGGACTGGGGCACACTTGTGTGGGTCGCGATGGTGACGGGCATGCGGCGAGCTGAGCTGCTGGCGCTGCGCTGGTCGGACATTGACCTGGAGCACGGCGCCGTCCACGTCCGCCGCAACCACGTGCGCGTGACGGGCAGGAACATCGAGAAGGACAGGGCGGCGAGTAGTCGGCGGCGGCGTGGCGGGCGGCTTCTGAGTCAACGTCCTCGAGTAGGCAGGTGGGCGTCTCCTGCCGATTGATGGGGGCGAGGACGAGGCTGGTCCCTCCCGGCGCCCTGACGGCTGCGGTCGCCCGCTCAGCCGCCGCCCGGTACTACCACCCGCCCACCTCCATAGAGCGGCGTACTCCTCGAGGACGTCCCCTCCGGGCGGGTGAGCCTCGGCCTCACTGCGCGATCGCCAGGCGGACGCTACTGATGGTCGGCGAGCGCATCCTTGACGTCATGGTAGAGCCTGAGCAGCTGGTCAAGCCCACTGAGCTGCAGCGGGCGGATTACTGGCCGTGTCCCGTCGACGACGATGCGAAGGGGGCCGACGGGGGCGAGCTGTTGCTCGGCCTCCGCCGCGGCTTCTATCAGCGTCGCGAGGCCTGCCGACCCCAGGAAGGTCACCCTGGTCAGGTCGAGGATCAACGGCCGGTTGCTCAGTCGGCTCAGGGCATCGGCGATGGCAGCCCGAAGGGCCGGCGTGGTCGCGTAGTCGAGTTCTCCAGCCACGCAGACGACGACGGCATCGGCGCGATCGGCGATGCTGATCGACGCTGATTCGTTCGCCGAGCGAGTCGACATGCCCTCGCTGTCGTTCATGCCCGTAACGTAGCTACGGCTCCGGCCCGGCGCTTGCCGACGGGGATGCTGCTCGGCTGTGCCGTCGGATATCGCGTCGCGTTCCAGGCCGGCACTTCCCCGATTGATCCCTATGCTCAGCGCCATGTCTGACGCGAACGGGCGGGTGTCGGATCTTCGCGTGCTGCTGGAGCGTGTCGAGGAGGCCCCGCCCTTCGACGCGATCGACGTCGCAGCCGACGAGCTTGCGACGATGCTCGACGCGCGTGCGGTCCGTCTTCTCGTCGCGGACTACAGCGGCCGAGTTCTCGTCCGGCTCGGGCGCACTCCGGACGCGACGGGTGGGCGGACGCAGGGCAGCGAGAACGCCGAGTCCGTGCCCCTGGCGGGAACCGCGTACGACGAGGTGCTGCGCACTCAGCAGGTCGCGGTACGCGAGCTCGACGAGGGCACACTAGTGACTGCTCCGGTGACCGTGCGCGGAGACGCCATCGGCGTGATGGATCTCGTGCTCACCACCCGCCCGACCAGCGAGCAGGTCGCGGACATCGCGGGCATCGGACACTTTCTCGGCCACATCGTGGTCGTCAACCGGCGCTATACGGATCTGTTCGAGTGGGGACAACGCACCACCGCCCTCTCCCTGTCCGCGGAGATCCAGCGGCGGCTCCTGCCGCCCGCATTCACCTGCGAGGCGGGGCAGTTCACCCTGGCCGGCTGGCTCGAACCCGCCAGCACCGTCGGCGGCGACACCTTCGACTACACGCTCGACCGGGAGGCCCTGCACCTGTCGATCACCGACGCCGCGGGCCACGACGTGGAAGCGGCGATGCTCGCTACGGTCCTCGTCAGCGCGCTTCGCAAGGCCCGCCGTGCGGGAATGGACCTCTACTCGCAGGTCACCAGCGCCAACGACGAGCTCACAACGCACTCCTCGGTGGGCTGGTTCGTCACCGGCCAAGTTGTCCGGATCGACCTGGACCGCAAGACCGCGATCATCGTCAACGCCGGCCATCCGAGCCCTCTTCGGCTGCGCCGGGGCCGGGTCGAGGAGATCAAGCTGGCCATCGACATACCGTTCGGCCTCGAGCCCGGCAGATCCTTCCAGCTACAGCCCCTCGCGCTCGAACCCGGCGACCGGATCGTGTTCGTCACGGACGGAATGCTCGAACGAAACGCCGCTGACCTGGACTTCCACACCACGCTCCGGGACACCGCCCACTTGCATCCGCGCGAGGTCGTGCACGCGCTCGGCGCGGCGGTCCTCCGGATCACCGGTGGCAACCTGCGCGACGACGCCACCGTGCTCTGCCTCGACTGGTACGGCGGGTCGACGGGTCGCAAGTCCCACCACGGGGCCAGTCAGGAGCATGCCTCCCCATGAGCGGAGAGCAGCCCTGTCGCGGCTGGTACCTGCCGGCTCGGTTCATTACTGCGACGGCACTCGGCCAGGTGGGTGGTCGCTGGCCGCGGCGGCGAGTCGGGCCGGATCCGGTCGGAGGCGACGGCGCAGGCGGATGGACTCGGGCAGGCGGAACCTCGACGACGCGCTGACGCTGCTGCCGACGCCGGCCGCCCGGGGCGCGTGTCGAGGAGCCGGGTACGTCGAGCAGGAAGGCTGGCCGCTGTCGGAGACGTGCACCGCCTGCTGCCGACGCCGACTGCGACGGACGCGAAGGGCGCGAGGAACGCGACGTCAGGCCGGAGGCCGGACAGCTGGTACCACTCGGGCGAGACGCTGCTCGACGTGTTCTGTGAGGGTTCGTTGGCGGGTCGTCGGGTGTCGCCGACGCCGACGGTGATGGACTCCGAGAACTCGGGCCCGGGCAGTCGGGCAGCCACGGGACGACGCTGACGGACGCGGCGCGGGACGTCGCGACGGGCTCGCCTGCCACGTCGCGTGGGGGACCACGCGCCCGCGATCGAGCGGTGGGAGCGGATCACACAACGAGTAGCCCCGCCTCCCACGATCACGGGGAAGCGGGGCGGACAGCAGCTGTCGCCGCTGTTCGTATGGATGATGGGCCTGCCCGAGGGCTGGGTGACCCCGTGCCGGGCATGACCCGGAACGCCGCGCTCAAGGTGCTCGTCAGGCCGAGCTGGCGCTGGGCTGGCTGCTCGCTACCGCTGAACCGGGGTGGAAGGCGCAGCATGACCTGCACGTGTGCCCGCGGCTGCGGCCGGTTCCCGCCTACCGCCACCCGGACTCGTGCACACCGCTGATATCGGCAGGGTGAGCCAGTCCGCTACTGCTGGATCTGGCGACTGGCGGGTGGATTGCGCCAGCACGCACGGCGAGGGCGCCTCGTTCCGCTGTAGCGGGACGAGGCGCCCTCGGGTCCTGCTGCGTTCGTCAGGCGATGGAGCGCACGTTGGACTGGTCGTCCTGGCGGCTGTTGGCCGCGGCGTCGGTGTCGACGATGGCGCGCAGGATGAGCCCGCCCTGCAGTTTCACCAGCCGCGAGGTCAGCGTGGTGAGGTAGCGGACGCCGACCCGCGGGTCCAGCATGGTGCGCGGCTTGAGGTTCAGCGCCGCCTGCATGACCTTGGACGCGAGCTCGGTGGTGTCGGGCTGGTGGAGCCAGGCCGGGCCGGTCGGGCCCTGCGGCCCCTGCACTCCGGGCACGCCAACCGCCCCGGCCGGACCCTCCGGGCCCTGTACACCCTGCGGGCCCTGCAGGCCACGGACGCCGGGCTCACCCAGCTCGCCCCGCTCGCCCCGCTCACCTTGCAGGCCGCGCGGGCCTTTCTCGCCCTTCTCCCCGGTCTCGCCGATCACGCCGCGCTGGCCCTGTGCACCGGGTAGACCCCTGGCGCCCTGCGGCCCCTGCTCACCTCGCTCGCCGGCCAGACCGACGAGGCCGTGCGGACCCTTGTCGCCCTGCGGCCCCTGCTCACCCTGCTTGCCGGGCAGGCCGGTGGAGCCGGGCAGGCCCACAGCGCCCTGTGGGCCGGTCTCACCCTCGCGCCCTTGCTCGCCTTCGGGGCCCTGCTCGCCCTCGGGGCCCTGCTCGCCGCGCGGACCGATGGGTCCCTTGTCGCCGCGCTCACCGGCCGGGCCGACGGGACCGGTCGGGCCCTTGTCGCCCTTGTCGCCGGCGGGGCCGACCGGGCCCTGGGGGCCCTTGTCCCCGCGCTCACCGTCCGGGCCTGCGGGACCGGTCGAGCCTTGGGGGCCCTGGTCGCCGCGCTCACCGTCCGGGCCGACCGGGCCGGTCCGGCCCTGGTCGCCCTGGTCGCCGCGCTCACCGTCCGGGCCGACCGGGCCCTTCAGGCCCCGGTCGCCCTCCTCGACGGTCACGTCGACGGGAACCGGGACGGTCGTCTCCTTGCGCACGGCGGTGGTTCGCTGGTGTGACTGAGCCATTGTGTGGAAGTACCTCTCGTAAGCAGCGGGCAGCGCCAGAAGATCAGCCACCTGCGGTCTCTGAATTCGTCCCGGCCCTTGTAGGGGGCTGGGTTGATGCTGTTGGAGCCGGCCCGGCTGCCGCCGACTGCGCGGCGTCCGGGCCGAAGCGCGGGTCAGGCTTCGTAGCGCTCGCGGCTACCGGCCTTGGCCAACCCACGACTGATCATGTAGCCGATCGTGAGCAGAGTGACGTAGAACCAGGCCTTGTCAGCCAGGAAGACATCGCCGCGTCCGTCGCCGTCTCCGACGAGGTGGGAGGCGATCAGCACCCCGGCAACGGCGACGAGGTAGACGACGAACTCGGTCGTCTTGAACGCGGCCTTCGTCTCGGTGGTACGGCGAGGGGACGCAGCCGTGACGGCCCCGTCGTGCAGGGCGGCCTGGCTGGGCGTGGTAGCAGACATGAGTCTCCGTAATCGGGGCCGCATCGAGGTTCGTAGCCAGACGAACGGACACGCTACGGCCCAGGGCTACGATGTAGACGTTAGACGTCGACCGACGGCGTAGCCATAGATGGAGACTTTGAACCTAAGGAGGTTTAATGACCGACGCCACCGACACGCGGCGGCCCATCGGTCCGCAGTCGTCCTCCGGGCGCCGACATGGCCTGACCCGGGACCAGGTCCTGACCGCCGCGCTGAAGATCGTTGACGAGAGCGGTGTCGAGGCCTTGACGATGCGCCGGCTCGGGCAGGCCCTCGAGCGCAATCCGATGGCGATCTACCGGCACGCCACCAGCAAGGAGGACCTGCTCGACGGCGTCGTCGAACAGGTCGCCGCCGAGCTCGTCACCTCCAGCCCACCCGAGCAGGACCGGGACGATGGCGGGGACAACGGCTGGGAGAACGCTCTGCGCCGTACGGCACACACGTTCCGCCGAGTCGCGCTGGCCCACCCCAATGTGGTGCCGCTGTTGGTGACCCGACCGCTGTCCGGCCCGCTGGCCTCGCGCCCCCTGGGCACGCTGCTGCCGTTCGAAGAGCTACTCGAGGTGTTCATCAGCGCCGGGTTCGACAACCACGGTGCGCTCCACGCGGCACGCCTGTTCACCGGCTTCCTCTACGGCCACGTCATCCACGAACTGCAGGAGCGGGTGCACGCCCCCGACGAGACCGACGACCTGCTCCGCCTCGGACTGCACCGGCTACGGGTCACGCAGTTCCCCCGGCTGCGCTCGCTGGCCGCCGAGCTCGCCGCCTACGACGGCGCCACCGAACTGGACGAGGGACTCGCCATCCTGCTCGCCGGCCTCCGCAGCCAGCTGCTCACCTGACGGAACCGACACCCGGGGACGCCTCCACTCCGACTCCCGTGCCCTGGCCCGCGATGCGGCCACCGCGGCAAGGGCGGCATCGTCGAGCCGGTCGAGCAGCCGGTCGAGCAGCCGCCAGCAGGTCGAGTCCGACGCCACCGGCCCGAACAGGCTTGCTGGTCCGCCAGCACCGCGATCTCGGAGATCGTGGTCGCGCCATCGGCAACCGCCCCGGCCAGATCGATCAGCACCCGTCCCGGGTCATGCCGGGCGCGCGGGCGCCAACAGCCCGCCCAGCACCTCGGACAGCTCGCCATACGGGTGGTGCGATCCGCAACATCGGCCAGCAGCCGGGACCCGACATGCGCGACCACCCCGGCCCCGTCCGCGGTCACGACGATCTTCGGACGGGTGGTTGTAGCCTGCACCTGGAAAGTGCCTCCTCGACGCGGCGGACGTGGCCTTCGACAAACCCTGTCCTACCTGGTCACGAGGCACTCTTGCGGTGTCACCCACACCGCCGATCACTTGTGATGAGCCCGGGCTAGCGACGGTGACAGCTCAGGGCGCACGACGGCGATAACAACGCGCGTCGCTGACCAACCGCTCGACACAAGATCGCCTCGCCATCGACGAGCATGATCAGCAACCAGTGCAGCTCCACACGGACCGACACGCCGACTTCTGAAATGACGTCTCAGGGTCACGGTGCCCAGCCGTCCTGTGGTGGACGTTCGTCCTCGGTTCGCCTAGGTGACAGAACCTCACCCCGCAGCCCTCGTCGGTCAACGGACCGGTCGTCCTGACCCGCCTGCGGGAGGGCGCCAGCGCCTTCCCCCGGACCCTCCGGACGAGTTGATCGCGGCCCACGCAGTCCGAGATCATCGGCGGCTCGTGGGGTTGCCTGCTCCGGACCGCCGGTCAGCTGCAGGTAGAAGGCGGTCTTCATCCTCGGCGCCACGACCGCAGCTCCTCGTCAGAAAACCTCACCCCGTTGAGGTAGACATGCACGCACGGCTGTGTGTAGTCTGCTCCGCGTCGGACAGAAGAGAAGATGAGCGCGGGAGACGACGTAACTACCCGCGAGGCAACACCAGCAAGTCGCAACACCAGCAGGTCGCAACACTGAGGAGAAGGGAAAGCAGCTCACTGTCAGACCCGCTACCGGCCGCGTGGCCGGTGGGTATCGTCTCGTCGGAACGGAAGGTGATTCTCGGTTATTACGCGGATGCGTTTTCCCGCAGAAGTTGGTTTCAGTGTCCTGCGGGTCGAGAAGACCGACGTTCGAGTCGGTTGATGGTGTGAAGAGCTAACCCCTGGGGCCCCGGTGCGACTGCGCCGGGGCCCCTCGTCTGTGGAGGTGGAATGACCCGAGACCCGAAAGCCGCGGCTGACAAGTTCGACGACGAGCACTACCCCGCCTACACGATGGGTCGAGCGGCGGAGATGCTCGGTACCACGCCTGGGTTTCTCCGCAGCCTGGACGAGGTGAAGCTTCTCGTCCCGCAGCGTTCGCCCGGGGGACACCGTCGCTACTCCCGCTATCAGCTGCGGTTGGCCGCCCGGGTCCGGGCGCTGGTCGACGAGGGCACGGGCCTAGAGGCGGCGTGCCGCATCATCATCTTGGAGGATCAGCTCGAGGAGGCGCGGCGCATGAACACCGAGCTGAACCAGCGCGTCCAGGCGAGCGGGTTCACGGTGACCAGCGCCTCCGAATCGCCCTGATCCGGCGACACTGACCTCGACCAAGACCGCGCAAATGTTCGACCTGCGCAGCCGAGCCGCTCACCGTCGCGTCGCACGCCATAGGCGTCGAGTAGGTCTCGGGCAGATGGATGTCGTCGGTGGTCCCGAGCCCGCACCTGACGGCGGCCAGCGCGAGGCACGCCCGCGGCCAATCCGCTGGTCCTTCGCCGTGGGCGGCGGCGGAGTGTGTTGAATGGCGTGGGGACCACTACTCCGACCGATCAATGTGCTACTTACAAGATCAGGCAGCAGCTGCTGACATGGTCATGAAAATGGCAGCTACTGCTGGCGCAGCGTAGCTGAGAACCCCGCCGAAGCCCGATAGCGCCCCGTGCTGAGGGGTTGATCCGGCGACGGGAACTTTCCCTTCAGGCGACTTCCTCGCGGCCACGGGTCGCTCGTCGCCGGGTGATTATGGGCGTGACGCCCTCGAGAACCGACGGATGCCCACCGTGACGAGGTGGCCTCGGGGATGGCAGTCCGGCGGGCCCGTGGTTATCCCCTCTCGTGGTTGCCGGGAGCGCGCTGGTTCGTGTCGACCCACTGGTCGATTCGTTCCCACCACTGGTAGAGCCAGTTCACCTGGTCTGCTTCGTCTCGGGGTACTTCGCCGGCGGGTACTCGCCACCACCGCATGTGCACGGTCGTGTCGAGTGGCAGGGCGCGCCAGATGTCGGCGACGGTGAAGAGGTGGTCCAGCCCGGCGTGGGCGACCCACACGATGTCGGCGTCGGGTGCCGCGGCCAGTGCCGCGGTGACGCCGCCCGGGCGGGGAGCGAGGACATGGCGCATGGCTTCGGAGCGACGTGCCATGTCTTCCAGCCCGCGGGCGCGGAGCCGGGCGATACCGGCTGTCCGGCGGCGTTCGGTGAAGTTGCCGCCTTCGGGGAAGATCACGAATGCGTCGTTGTGGTCGAGGGCGGTTGCGAGGTCGGCGATGCGGCGTTCGAGATGTGTTCCGCCGCCTCCGGCGGGGATGAAGCGGTTCGGCAGCCGGTTGAGCATCACGTCGAGTGCGGGATCCCACTGCAGCCGCTCGGTCAGGATGATCCGGGGTTCCCGCGCATACCAGTTGACCAGCGCGTGGACGAGCAGGAAGGAGTCGCCGGGGCCGGCGTGGCGGCAGAACACGAGGAGGGGACGGTCGAGGTACTCGTCGGGATCGGGTCCTTCGATCTGGACCCGTAGCCGCAGTACTCGGCCAGCTTCCCGGTAGAGCGTGCGTAGGTACCAGCCCACGAGCTGGTAGTGCAGGTACTGCAGCAGGGGGGTGCGCAGGGCGAGGCCGAACCCGGCGGCGATCCAGAGTGCCAGCAGGGCGCAGAGCACGGCGCTCTCCATGACCAGCGCGGTGACGGCGACCCAGAGCACCCGGAGCGCGCGCAGCCGGCCCGGTAGGAACGGCGACAGCGCCGCTCCGAGCAGAAGCCACACTGGCAACGTCGTGAGTACGACGGCGGTGGCCAGCACGACTGCGGGCGCGAGGATCAGCCGCCGCACCCATCGTGGCGGAAGGTTCACGGTCGGCCCCGGTCGTCTAGTTGCGCTCGTAAGTAGTCTTTCGATGCCTGGTAGGCGGTGTCGATCCGCTCGGCGGACGCGGTGGTCGGTCGGTATCTGAGGGCCGCACGGCTGTCCCAGCGCGGTGCACCGGCCCCTCCGGTCGGGAGCACGTGCACCTTGACCTCTTTCGGCAGGGTGGCCAGGTCGCGGGTGTAGCGGTGTCGGCGGGCGATCTCGAATGCCACGAGCCCGACCTCCCAGGGGCGCCGAGGCGGGCGTAGCGGTTGATCGACGCGGCCTACGTGCAGGACGAAGATGCGCTCGGCGCCCAGTTCCACCGCACGGCTAAGCGGAATGCTGTTGACCAGGCCGCCGTCGTAGAAGTGGTGACCCTCGACCTGGGCGGGAGGCAGCAGCCCGGGAACCGCGGCCGAGGCGAGAACGGCGTCCAGGACCGGGCCCTGGTCGAACCAGTGCTCGGCGGCGTCTTCGATGCGTGCTGCGCAGCAGGTGAAGCGCACGGGGAGATCCTCGAACCGCAGGCCGCCAACCACGGCCGCCGCTGCCTGACGCAGCGGTTCCGGGGAGTGTGCGGCCACACCGCTGTGGGCGAGCGAGCGCAGCCGCCGCACTGTCCCCGCCGCGAACAGGCTCTGCGTCTGCGGTGAGGACCACAGCGCGCCGAGCCGGTCGGCGACCTCGTCGGGTGGAAGCGCCGCGAGTACGGCCCCGTTGAGTGCGCCGACCGAGGTGCCGACGACGAGGTCCGGTTCAACGTCGAATTCGATCAGAGCCCGCAGCATGCCGACCTGGACGGCGCCGAGCACGCCGCCCCCGCCGAGGACGACCGCCGTACCACCCCAGATGCCCACGTGCCGTCTCCTCTCGCTTCTCAGCCGGGCCGGCCTGGCTCCCGTGCCGGATCGAGCGCGAGCTCGGGCTGGCGGTCGAGTCCCGGTTCGTCGGGTCAGGTCTGTTCGGGTTTGCTGGTGTGCACGTCGCGGGGTTCGGTGTGCTGGTCGGCCTCGCTGCGCAGGGACAGGATGCGGAGTTGATCACGGCTAGCAGGCCGGTGGCGGTGGCGAGGACGACGGCCAGCGGGTTCAGTGTGACGGCGAACGTTCGCACCACCGACACGATCTCCCGCAGCGAGCCCTTACCGCCCTTCTCCAGGTCAAGGGCAACGATCGGGGTCAGGCCCATGCCGATGCAGGAGTGTGCGTACCGCACGACGGCGTCGGGTCCGTGGCCGATGGTGAGGCGCAGCAGGTCGAGGTGGCGGACCTCGCCGGCGACGATGGCGTCGCCCGGAGGCTGTTCGCCGGTGGCCCGGCGATGGTCGTTCGCGTTGCCCGCGGCCATGACCGCGCAGACCGTGCCGGTGTCACCGGCCTGCATGACCCCGTCGACGACCTCGTTGTAGCCGCCGTCCCCGCTCACTGAGACGATCAGCGAGCGAGGGATGCGGGCCGCGTTCCTGGCCAGGTCGCGGGCATGACCGGCGTGCTCGGTCGGACTCAGGTGAACCGACGTCCGCGGCAGCCGTCGGGTGAGAACGGCGCAGAGTCCCTCGGCCGGCTCCGCCGCGGATCCCGCGCTGTGCGGATTGAAGATCACCACGATCCGATCAAACGGGGAGTCGGTGATCACATGAGGGCTGCCCACGGCTTCGGCGGTCATCGGCTGCTTTCTGTAGTCGCTCGTGAACTGGAGCGTCCGGTCGAGAGCCGGAGGCGACGTGCCGGGCGGGAGGGTCAGCGCATCCGCCGCCAGAGCGCGCGGAGCGCCGCACCGACGCCGAGGACGACCAACAGCGGCAGCGGCAGACAACATCCGCAACCGCCGACCGAGACGTCGGCACCGCGCCGGGTACGGGTCGAGTAGTAGGGCACCGGCCCCCACATCCCGAACCGTCCGCGGCGCCGAGCGAGGCTCGAGGACCGGGGCCCGGGGTAGTAGGACCGCCCGGCGCGCCGGCCAAACAACGCACGGTCGAGGAGATACCGGCGCATGGCGGCGCCGAAGCGGCTCACCGGCGCCTCGCTGACTCGCCGGCGGTACTCCACGCCGCGAGTTCGGTGTACTTGCAGGTAGATGTCGGGACGGGTGTCCCCGCGGCCGACATCCGTTTGCATGACGTCTTCACAGCAGTCTCCCGGTCTGTTGCGGCACAGCTTCGCTCAGGCGGCTGATCAGGCAGCGGCGCGGATCTACGCGAGCGCGATCCTGCCGGATCAGCGGCGGTGGGAGTCCCGTTCGCCGTGTCCGGGCCAGAGCTTCGCCCCGATGGAGCCACCGAGCGCGCTGGCGAGCATGGTGAGCCCGAGACCGAGCGCAGCCCACCCCGAGGTCTCGCGGAGGTTCTCCGTGGCAGCCGCGACATCGACGCCGGCTCCCGCATTGCGCAGGTCCACGAACTGGGTGGCGACATCAGCGACGGATCCGAGCAGGGCGCCACCGCCGATCAGCGCGATGGCGAGCACGGCGATGACGGTCACGGCCCAGGCGACGACGCCGTTGACCATGCCGTCGTTGGCGCGATGCCACAAGGCCGACGCGCCGGCGGCCGCCCCGCCGAGGAAGAACGCGACGAGGGCCAGCACGCCGCTGACGATGGCGCGCACACTCGAGTCGGCGTTCTCGTTGAATCCGAGATCGAGCCAGCCGAGCGCGAAGAACAACAGCTGCAGGACGATGAAGACCGACAAGGTGGTCAGCGCGCCGGTCCACACCGCACCCCAGCGGATGCGGTCATGGCGGACGTCGGTGTTCGCCGGTCCCCTCCTGCCGTGCAGTGCGTCGACGGCAGTGCGTCCGGCACCCTCCTCGTCTTCGCTGTGTTCGCCGCTGGGGGTCGGTCCGACCCCCGTGGCGCCGGGGTCTGAGCTCGTGGTCATGGGAGTGCCTCTCGGGAAGGTCGAGCTCGCTCTGAGCGCGTGCTCGAGTGGCCGCGTTCCGGCGACCGGGTCGGTCGACCGGACGTGGAGGAAGTGGTCGGTGATCGCGCGATCAGGTCCGGGCTGCCAGGCGGGCGAGGCGTGCGGCGGTGGGCCATCGCACGTGATGGGCCCAGCCGAGCCTCTCGAGCCCCCAGATCACGCGGGCGGAGATGTCGACCTGGCCGGGTTCGACACCGTGGCGGGCACAGGTCGGGTCGGCGTGGTGCAGGTTGTGCCAGGACTCGCCCATCGACAGGATCGCCAGCGGCCACACGTTGGTCGCCTTGCCCGGGGCGGTCCAGGGTCGGTCACCGATCATGTGGCAGATCGAGTTGATCGACCAGGTGACGTGGTGCAGGACTGCGACCCGGACCAGTCCGGCCCAGAAGAACGCGGTGAGTGCGCCCCACCAGGACAAAGTGGCGACGCCCCCGATCACGGCCGGCGCGAGCAGAGTGACCACGGTCCAGAGCGGGAACTGGCGACCGATGCGGGCGAGGTCGCGGTCGGCGAGCAGGTCCGGGGCGAACCGGTCGGCGTTGGTGGTGGTGCGGTCGAACAGCCAGCCGAGGTGGGCATGGAAGAAGCCTCTGGCCAAGCCGGCGGGAGTGGTGCCGTGCAACCACGGAGAGTGCGGGTCGCCCTCCTTGTCGGCGAACGCGTGGTGGCGGCGGTGGTCGGCGACCCAGGTGATCACGTCGCCCTGCATCGCCATGCTCCCGGCGATCGCCAAGCCGTTGCGCAGGCCACGGTTGGCCCTGAACGCGCGGTGGGTGAAGTAGCGGTGGAAGCCGACGGTCACCCCGAGGCAGGACACCAGGTAGAAGCCGACGGCGAGCGCGACGTCGAGCCAGGACAGGCCCCATCCCCACGCCATCGGAACAGCGGCAACGAGGGCGAGCATCGGAACCGCGGTGAAGGCGTACACCAGCCAGGCTCGACCGCGGGGCTGGGCGTCACCGTGCAGCGGCTTCGTAGCCCCTACGCCGCTTCCTGTCCCGGGGGCCGAGGGCTCGCGCACGAACAGAGATGTGGTCACCCTGGAGGTGCTCCCTTAACGACGAACCACGGCCGCGAGGTGCGCCGTGCGTACTTCCGCCGATGCCAAGGGCGGGCGACGGCAGGTTCCCCCGCGGGAAACCGGCGCCTCCCACCACGGTTACCCGAGTTGAGGCGGTTCACGCTCGCCTCCACCTGATACCGCTGACAAATCCTTCTCCGCGCGACGGCTCCTCAGCCCAGCCTCGTGCGCCGAAGATCTAACCGGAGTTGCGTCCCGTGGCGTGGTGTAGATCGTGAGCGGCGGTCAGCTTGTGGCTTGAGGATCTCGTTCTCCACCTCAAGCCTCCGCTTCTCCTCACGGAGTTCAGCAAGTTCGCGACGTTCTGCCGTGCTTGGGCCGACCCGCTACTGTCGGCGCCCTCGTCGGCGTCGGCGTGGGCCATCCGGTTCCGCAGACACGATTCCGAGATCGACAGTTCCTTCGCGAGCACGGCGATCGGCTTGGCACCTGGTCCACCTCAGAAGAGGTGTCCGGTGCCAGGGGTCGACCTCACAAGTCGGTTGGGCGCTTGGGCGTGCAGTCCATGGTGGATGTTCCGGCACTGACGCTGGCCCTCGTCTCCACCACCGCTCACCGGCCTGGATGCTGAGGAGCCTGCTCGCGCACCGGCCGAGTGGTGCCCACCGTGTAGCCACGCACCGCTCGGTCCTCTCCGAAGGAACCGAGCCCGAGGACACCGTGCCGGTGCCGGGCGCGGACGACCCTGGAGGCGTCCGTCAGTCCACGGCTGCAGGTGCAGAGGCATGCGGGGCAGCGACGACGTCTGCGTAGCGGTCGCGGAAGGGAGCGCTGGCCGCCGGACCGGCGGCGAAGACGAACCCGTCGCCGTCGACCCGACGTCCGGTGGCGTCGTCGACGAGCACGGGCTCGACCTCCTGCCCGGTGGCGGCGTCGACGAGGATCATGCTGCGGTCGGCCGGATCGAGCCGCGCGTTCCCCCAGGCTGCGAGGGCGACGATCACCGGCCGCAGGGAGCGGCCGAGCTCGGTGAGGACGTACTCGTGGCGGACCGGGTTGGTCTGGTACGGCCGTTTCTCCAGGAGCCCGTTCTCGACGAGGGTCTTCAGGCGGCGGGTGAGCATGCTGGTGGAGATCTGCAGGTTCTCCTCGAACTGGTCGAAACGGCTGTAGCCGTCGAAGCAGTCGTGCAGGATCAGCAACGTCCACCACTCGCCGACGTACCCCAGAGCCGTCGACAGTGGGCACTCGCGGTCCTCGAGCCGGATCCTGCCCGCCACGGTTGACTCCCTCCGAGTTACTGCTACTGTCGAAGTCACTGACTTCTATTCTAGCAGTAGTGAGGGCCGATGACTGAGCAGGATCTCCTCGGACGACGCGCATTGGTCACCGGGGGCACGAAGGGCACCGGCGCCGCCGTCGCGCAGCGGCTGCGCGCAGCCGGTGCGGACGTGACGGTGACGGCGAGGTCCATGCCGGCCGGTCGCACCGATCCGTCGCACTTCATCGCGGCGGACGCGACGACTCCCGAGGGGGTGGGAGCCGTTGTCGAGCAGGTCGTGCGGAACGGGGGAGTGGACATCCTCGTGCACGTCGCGGGGGGTTCGCACGCGCCGTCCGGAGGTTTCGCCGCCTTGTCCGACGACCACTGGTGGGAGGAGTTGAACCTCAACCTCCTCAGTGCCGTGCGGCTCGATCGCGGACTGCTGCCCGGGATGATCGAGCGCGGCAGGGGTGCGATCGTCCACGTGACGTCGATCCAGCGCGCCATGCCCCTGTTCGACGCGACCCTGGGCTACGCCGCCGCCAAGGCCGGGCTGGCGACCTACAGCAAGGGCCTGGCCAACGAGGTCGCCCCGCGCGGCATCCGCGTCAACACCGTCTCTCCCGGGATGATCAGGACGACTGCGGCCGAGGCGCTCATCGACCGGATCGCACGGGGGCGGGGCATCGGCGCGGAAGCCGCCCTGGCGACCCTGACGGACTCCCTCGGCGGGATCCCGCTGGGCCGACCCGCCGAGCCCGCCGAGGTGGCCGAGCTCGTCGCGTTCCTGGTCTCGGACCGGGCCTCGGCGATCACCGGCGCGGAGCACGTCATCGACGGCGGCACCGTCCCGACCATCTGAACCCCGTCCCTGATCCGACCGCGACCCGGTCGTCACCCGACAAGGAGGATCATGACCGCCGTCACCGTCCCCCGGATCGTCCGCGAGTACTTCGAGCTCGCCTCCTCCCAGGACCACGAGGCCTACCTGGCGTTGTTCGCCGAGGACGCCCTCGTGGAGGACGAGGGCGGGGAGCACTCCGGCACCGCCGCCGTCCGCGCCTGGCGCTCGGGCGCCCCGCTCGTCACCCACACGATCACCGAGGTCGAGCAGTCCGCCGACGGACCGATCGTGACCTGCACGATCTCCGGCGACTTCCCGGGCAGCCCGTTCGCCGGTCTCCGGTTCCACTTCGAGGAGTTCGACGACGAGCAGGTGAAGGTGTTGCGCATCCGTCCGAAGGCCGGATGACGCTGCACCTCGCCGCGCAGCGCGGCCGCCCGGTTCTCACGCCCCCTGCCGTCGGCCTCCTGGTCCGGGTCACCGCGAGCAGGACGGCGTGCCCGGTCGTACCCTTCCCACCGGACGGGCGGGAGGAGTGGACCCGTGGAACCGTTGACCTTCGACAGCAACGACGTCGGCCTGGTCGAGGCGACCGTGAGCAGGTTGTACTCCCGGATGCGCATCGGCGCGGTCGGCGAGCGCACCCGCGCGCACATCACCCGGCGCGTGATGGCGCCCGAGATCAGCTTCGACGATCTCGACTACAGCTTCGACATCGGCTACTCCGCCGAGCCCCAGGGGCTCATGATCATCTGCGACGTCGTCTCCAACACCATCCGCAGGGAGGGCGAGGGCGGCGACGAGGTGTTCGGCCCCGGCGACCAGTTCCTGATCAGCCGGCCCGATCTCCCCTACGCCGGGGTCGCCCACGCCACCCGCCTGCAGTTCACCCTGATCGATCCCGCCCTCCTGACCCGCGTGGCGGCGACCGGGAAGGCGGATGAGGCAGACCCGGTGCGCGTGCTCGACCACCGGCCGGTCTCGCGAGAGGCAGCGCTGCAGCTGCGACGCTCCATCGCCTACGTGCGCGACAGCGTGCTGGACGCTCCCGACGCGGCCCAGGCGCCGCTGGTGGTGTCCACCGCGAGCCAGTACCTGGCCGCGCGCGTCCTCCAGACCTTCCCCACCACCGCCGTGTCCACGCCGAGCACCGCCGACCGGCACGACGCGAGCCCGTCCACCGTGCGCCGTGCCGTCGCCTTCATCGACGCCAACCCCGATCTCGAGCTCACGCTGACCGACATCGCCCGCGCCGCCTGTGTCACCCCCCGCGGCCTGCAACTCGCCTTCCGGCGCCATCTGGACACCACACCCATGAGCTACCTGCGCCGCGTCCGCCTCGACCACGCCCGCGACGAACTCTGCGCTGCCACCGCCGACGACGGCCGCACCGTCGCCACCGTCGCCGCACGGTGGGGGTTCACCCACTCCCGGTTCACGCAGCAGTACCGCAGCGCCTACGGCGAGCTCCCCAGCCGCACCCTGCGCGACGGGATGATCACGACGTCCCGGTCGTCGGCGTGAGGACGTCGGCTCCTACCGGAGGTTGATCTCGGCCCAGACGGTCTTGCCCCCGGGTGGGTGGGGCACCTGGCCCCAGGTGCTGGCCAGGCTCTGCACGATCAGGAGTCCGAAGCCACCTGACCCTGGTGGCCTCCTCGTGTGGTCGGCGACGGTGGCCGCGTGCGGGCTCCGGTCGTCGATCTCCATGCGGAGGACCCTGCCGGGGACGAGGTGCAGGCGGCACTGCCCGGCAGGTGCGCCGTGGGTCAGAGCGTTCGTCACCAGCTCGGTCAGGATGCTCAGCGCCGCCGTGATCGCCGGTTCGGGAGCGGCGGCGTCGGTGAGCAGCTCGTGAACCCACTCCCGCAGGTCGGCGAGGATGTACGGGTCGACGTCGCCGAGCTCCACGGACACGACTCGTCCCCGGGGCTGCACGACGGTCCGCCTCCCCTCCTCGCCGATGGGGCGAGGGCGGGATTACCCGTCACCGGCGTCTCATGCAGAGATGACCAGGTTCTCGGTCTCGCCCAGGCCGGCGATGTCCAGGATCTGCCGCACGGCGTCCCCGGGGCGGAGCAGGACGAGGGTCTGGCCGGCCGCGCGCAACCGTGGCAGTGCGTCGAGCACGACGTGACATCCGGCGGCGGCCAGATGCCGCACCTCGCTGATCTCGACGGTCCGCGTGCCGTGGTCGATGGCGGCGCGCAGGACGGCGCCGAACCGGTCGGCGTTGCTGATGTCGATCTCCCCCGAGATCGTGAGCGCCTCGGGGTCGCGGCGGGCCGCGAACCTGATGTCGTCCAGCGCGGTGTGCGTGCCCACCACCTGCTGCAGGGCCGTGGGCGTCTCCGTCGAGGTGTCGTAGTGGCACAGCACCGTGAGCGGGTTCGCGGCGGCGAGCCGGGTGAGATCGAGTTCGTGGGCCAGCATCGCCACGGGGTCGGGCGTGATGGTGCGCAGCGCCGTCCCGTCGCACACGATCGCCACCCCAGGGTGGCCGGCGTCGCGGGCCTGCTCGATCAGCTCGAGGTGCCAGCCGCGCAGCGCGGCCGGCTCGCCGGCGGTCTCCGCGTGACAGCGCGCCGCCTCGACCAGTCTCACCCGACCGGAGGCGAGCACGTCGCCGCCGAGCAGCGCGGTGAGCCGGTGGCGGACGGCCGGGTCGGACTCGGCGTACTTGTAGACGAGCTGCCTGCCCCGGCTCAACTCGCGGGCCATCCAGGCCCCGACGCGTTCGTCCTCGGTGCGCCGGGACCGGTGGACGAGCGCGCTGTGCGGCCCTTCGAGCCAGTGAGTGGCAGGGGTCGGGCCCCGGCCGGTGTCGGCCGTCATCGTGCGCCGATCACCGATCGTGATCGGGGTGCCGTGCACACCAGGTCTCCCTGCGATTCGTTTGTGGCGTCCGTTCTCGAACCCGTCGAGTCTCCTCGCCCGCAGCGGCAGGGTCTGCACCGTGGACGAACGACCGCGTGTCCGGGCTGTGCGGAATACGAAGGCACGTCCCCGGAACGACGCCGGGTCGCACGCGCATGACGAACGCCCCGGTCCGCCGCGGGTGCGGCGGGCCGGGGCGTTCGGACGCCGGGTCAGCGCAGGTCGAACCGGTCCAGGTTCATGACCTTGTCCCAGGCCTTCACGAAGTCACGGACGAACTTCTCCTTGGCGTCGTCGGCGCCGTAGACCTCGACGATGCCGCGCAGGATCGAGTTCGAGCCGAAGACCAGGTCGACGGCGGTGGCGGTGCGCACCACGGTGCCCTGGGCGTCCCGGGCCTCGTAGACGCCCTCGGCGTCCTTCGACGTGCTCCACTCGACCCCGAGGTCGAGCAGGTTGCGGAAGAAGTCCTGCGACAGGACGCCCGGCCGGTCGGTGAACACGCCGTGCTGCGTGCCGCCGGTGTTGGCGGCCAGCACGCGCAGGCCGCCGATCAGCACGGTCAGGTCCTTCGCCGAGAGCTCGAGGTTGTAGGCCCGGTCGACGAGCAGCGTCTCCGGCTCCAGCTTCACGTCCGGGGAGATCCAGTTGCGGAACCCGTCGGCGCGGGGCTCGAGGTACTGGAACGTGTCGACGTCCGTCTGCTCCTGCGACGCGTCCGTGCGACCGGGGGCGAACGGCACGGTGACCGTGACGCCCGCGTCCGCGGCGGCCTTCTCGACGGCGGCGGCGCCGGCCAGCACGATCGTGTCGGCGAGCGAGACGGGCTTGCCGAACGCCTGGCGGACCTCGTCGAGCTTCGCGACGACCTCGGCCGTGCCGGCGTTGACCGCCCAGCTCGCCTGCGGCTCGAGGCGCAGCCGGGCGCCGTTCGCGCCGCCGCGCTTGTCCGTGGTGCGGAAGGACGCCGCCGACGACCAGGCGGTGTGCACGAGCTGCGACACCGTGAGGCCGGAGGCGAGGATCTGCTTCTTGAGCTCGGCGGCGTCGGACTCCGACAGCAGCTCGTGCTCGACGGCCGGGACCGGGTCCTGCCAGAGCTGGACCTCGCTCGGCACCCACGGGCCGACGTAGCGCGAGACCGGGCCCATGTCGCGGTGCAGCAGCTTGAACCAGGCCCGCCGGTAGGCCTCCGCGAACTCCTCGGGGTTGTCGCGGAACCGCTCGGAGATCTTGCGGTACTCCGGGTCGGCGATCAGCGAGAGGTCGGTCGTCGCCATCATGGGCGGGTTCTTCTTGCCCTCGATGTGCGCGTCGGGCACGAGCTCCTGGCCCTCGGCCTCCTTGGGCTTCCACTGCTTGGCGCCCGCGGGGCTCTGGGTGAGCTCCCACTCGAAGCCGAACAACATGTCCCAGTAGCCGTTGTCCCACTGGGTGGGGTTCGGGGTCCAGGCGCCCTCGAGGCCGCTGGTGACGGTGTCGGCGCCCTTGCCGGTGCCGTTCTGGTTCTTCCAGCCGAGGCCGCCGGAGAACACCGGGCAGCCCTCCGGCTCCGGGCCGACGAGGTCCGGGTTCCCGGCGCCGTGCGCCTTGCCGAAGGTGTGGCCACCGGCGATGAGGGCGACGGTCTCCTCGTCGTTCATCGCCATCCGGCCGAACGTCACGCGGATGTCGTGGGCCGTCGCGAGCGGGTCCGCCTCGCCCTTCGCGCCCTCCGGGTTGACGTAGATCAAGCCCATGGTGACGGCGCCGAGGGCGCCCTCGAGCTCGAGCGGGGTGTCGCCGCTGTAGCGCTCGTCGCCGAGCCAGGTGTCCTCCGGGCCCCAGAAGACCTCGTCCGGCTGCCACACGTCCGGGCGGCCGAAGGCGAAGCCGAAGGTCTCGAAGCCCATGTCCTCGTGGGCGACGTTGCCGGCGAGCACCAGCAGGTCGGCCCAGGACAGGCTGCGGCCGTACTTCTGCTTGACCGGCAGCAGCAGGCGGCGGGCCTTGTCCAGGTTGCCGTTGTCCGGCCAGCTGTTGAGCGGCGCGAAGCGCTGGGCGCCCTCGCCGCCTCCGCCGCGGCCGTCGTGCTGGCGGTAGGTGCCGGCGGCGTGCCACGACATGCGGATGAACAGCGGCCCGTAGTGGCCCCAGTCCGCGGGCCACCAGTCCTGCGAGGTGCGCATGACCTGGACGATGTCGGCCTTGACGGCCTCGAAGTCCAGCTGCGAGACGGCCTTCTTGTAGTCGAAGTCGTCGTCGCCGAGCGGGTCGGACTCGCGCGAGGTCCTGGTCAGGACGGACAGGTCGACCTGGTTCGGCCACCAGTCGCGGTTGGACCGCGGCCGCTGCCCGGTGTGCGCGGTCGGGCCGGCGAGGGCCGGGTTCTCGCTCTCGCTGCGGCTTGCGGTGGTGTCGGTGCCCTGCGGGCTCGCCGAGGTGTCGCGTGGCTTCGGGTCGGTCACGTCAGGTCCTTCCTCACGGGGAACGCCGGTCCCGGAGGGCCGGCCTGGTGGTGGGTGCGGTCTGGTCGGTCGGAGGGCGCGCTCAGCGGCCCGCGGGCGGGGACTGGCAGGCGGGGCAGAGGCCCCAGTACACGACCTCGGCCTCGTCGATCGCGAAGCCTCCGTCGTCGGCGGCGGTCAGGCAGGGGGACTCCCCGACGGCGCAGTCGACGTCCCGCACCGTGCCGCAGGAGCGGCACACGAGGTGGTGGTGGTTGTCGCCCACCCGCGCCTCGTAGCGGGCGACCGATCCGGCCGGCTGGATGCGGCGGACCAGACCGGCGTCGGTCAGGGCACGCAGGACGTCGTACACGGCCTGGTGGGACACCGACCCGAGCCGCGCCCGGGCCGCCGCGAGCAGGGTCTCGGTGTCGGCGTGCGGGTGCTCGTGCACGGCCGACAGCACGGCCCTGCGTGGTGCGGTGACACGCAGCGCCGCCTCGCGGAGGGAACGCTCGATCTGCGCGCGGCTCGGCACGACGACGATCCCACCACGAAAAGCTGACTGGATCAAGTCCAGAAGAGTGGTCTCCGCGTGCTGTCACCGGGTGGTGGTCGGCGGCGCCGACGGTGCGGCCTGCTGAGGCAGGTCGTAGATCTGGTCGACCGCCGAGACCAGCAGGGCGTTCGCCGTCTGCCGGCCGTCGAGCCCCACGGTGAGGTTGCTCCAGATCACGAGCGTGACGTCGTTGCCCGGGTCGTGGCCGGCGAAGAGGTTGTAGCCGGGCATCTCGCCGAAGTGGAAGTACATGGTGGCGCCCGGGGTGAAGGCCTGCCGCTCGATGCCGTACCCGTACTGGGGCGCGGTCGCGGGCTGGCCCGGGGCGGGTTGCGGGCTGTCGAGCCACTGGCGCTGGACATCCGCGTCGAACACCCCGCCGCCGACGAGAGCCTTGATCCAGGCGGCGAGGTCGTCCGCGGTGGAGATCGCACCCCCGGCCGCCGTGGCGTAGGACGAGTTCTGGTGGGTGTAGTCGGTCGGTTGCAGCGTCCCGGCCCGGGCCGCGGCCTGCACGTCCGGCGGGTACTCGCTGTCCACCATCGCGTAGGCGGAGCCGCCGTACATGTAGCCGTGGGAGGACGGGTCGGGGATCGACGTGTCCGTGCTCGTCGGGAGCGACGACCGCGCCAGGCCGAGCGGACCGAACAGGCGGTCCCGGAAGGCCTGCGCCAGCGGCCTGCCGTCGACCTTCTCGACGATCAGCCCGAGGAGGGCGTAGTTGGTGTTGCTGTAGTCGTAGCCGGCACCGGGCGGGAACAACGGCGGGTGCGCGAAGCCGATGGCCAGCACCTCCTGCGGCGTCCAGACCTTGTCCGGATCCGCGTCGAGGGTGGCCGCGAACCCCGGATCGTTCGTGTAGCCGTAGAGGCCGCTGCGCATCGACAGGAGCTGGGCGACGGTGATGTGGTCGCCGTCGGGCACGCCCTGGACGTACGTCGACACCGGGTCGTCGAGGCTCAGCTTGCCCTCCTGGGCCAGCTGTATGACCACCGCCGAGGTCAACGTCTTGGTGATCGAGGCGATCCGGACGTGCGTGTCCGGGCCGGGCGGCACCTCGGTGCCCCGCTCCGTCGTGCCGACGGCCGTGGTGAAGGCGCCCTGCGGGGTGCGGACCTCGACCAGCGCACCCGGGATCATGAGCTCGCGGACCGTCGCCTCCACCGCGGCCCGGAGCGCGGCCGGGTCGATCGTCCTCACCGCGGAAGGTCCGGCCGACGTCGTGGTGGCCGCCGCCGCGGCCGGGGCGGTCGCGGCCGGGGCGGCGTTGGCCGCGCAGCCGGCGAGCAGCAGGACCGTGCAGGCCGCCAGCGAGACACGGCCACGCAAGGATCGACATCGCCCGTCACCAGGACGCATGGTCTTCTCCGACGCTTGGAGGGGCTCGCGGGTGGTGGTGCACGAACGCCCGACCGGCATCGCCGGGGACCGAACCGCGTCGATCCCATGCTGTGGCACCCGAGGCACCGCCACAGCCGCCGGACGGACGAGCCACGATGGGTGCGGTCCCGCGGACTGCGCGTGGTGGACGGCCCGGGAGCGGGCCGGGGGATGATGGAGGGCGGGGAGAGGAGGGGAGCGTGACCGAGGAGGAGCTGGTGGTCGAGTTCGCGCTCGCCCGCCTGGACAACCCCGCGCTGGACCTCGAGGAGATCGCGGCGCTGGTGGTGCGCCGGGTCGGGCCCGAGCGCATGCTCCAGTTCGCCTCGCAGAACCTCGCGACCCGCGGCGAGCTGCGCGGCGCGCTGTTCGAGTCCGCCGTCGAGCACGTCCTGCGGGTGGTCCTGACGTTGCGCGACGGCGCCGGCGACTGAGCTACCCGTCGGTCAGGTCGTGCTCCGGCAGGGCGCCGAGGGACTCGAAGGCCGAGCGGTAGGCGCCGGCGTCGCCCCGCTCGGTCCAGCGCGCGAGCTGGGCGGCCGAGCGTCGGGTCGTCAGCAGACGCGCCAGGTCGAAATCCGAGGCACGGATCAGCACCGGGGACTCGTCGACGGTGCCGGCGGCGGTCCACTGCCACGTCTCGCCGACGAGGGCGACCGACGGCCCGTCCGGCAGGCGATCGGCCAGCCGCCCGGCGAAGCGGTCCCGGATCGCGTGCAGGCCCGGGGTGTCGCGGGCACCGGGAGCGTGCAGTGCGCCGCGCAGGTCCTGCTCGTGGATGATCACGTCGCCGAGCGGTCGGGCGCCGTGGTCGCGCATCCACCCGCGGAGCGGCTCGGCGACCTCCTGCCACTCGGCGACGAGCTCGGTGACGCTGTGCCCGCGCCGCTTCTCCACCTGGGCGGCCGTCCACGTCTCGTTGTGGTCGTCGGGCTCGTCGCCGGCGACGACGTCCGCGCCGAGACCGACCATGTGCGAGAACAGGTCGCGCACCGTCCAGTCCGGGCAGGCGGGCACCCGCACCTCGGGATCGGGCGCCGCGGAGACGAGCGCCACGACCCGCTGCTGCGCCTGCGTCCACTCGTCGATCGGGTCCACGCCCGGGAGCCAACCACCCGGACGAAGGACGCGCGAGAGGAGATGTCGAGGGCGGGGCACCGGCTCCGACCACTCCCCGACACCCGCGAGGCCAGTACGGGAGGACCCGATGGACTTCGACCGCCACTGCACCGAGATCGTCACGCAGACGGACCTGCTCGTCCGCGACGCCGGCGGCGCCGACCTGCGCGCGCCCGTGCCCTCGTGCCCGGGCTGGACCCTGGGCGCGCTCGCGCGGCACGTCGGCGGCGGCCACCGCTGGGCCGAGCAGATCGTCCGGACCCGCGCGACGGCGTTTCCCGACGACACGATCGTGCGGGACGTCCTGGGCGACGACAGCGGGCCCCTCCCCGCCGACGACCTGCGCGAGGGCGCCGAGGGACTGGCCGCCACCCTGCGCGCCGCCGGGTCGGGCACCGAGGTCTGGGGCCCCTTCCACTTCCGCAGCACCACCTTCTGGGCCCGGCGCTTCGCCCACGAGACGCTGATGCACCGGGCCGACGCCGCCCTCGCCGCGGGCACCCCGTTCGCGGTCGAGCCGGAGGTGGCGCTCGATGCCGTGGACGAGTGGATGGAGCTCGACGTCCTCCCGCAGCACTTCGATCTCCGTCCGGAGAAACGGGACCTGCTCGGCCCCGGCCGCACGCTCGCGCTGGAGGCCACCGACCGCGACGCCGCGTGGTTCGTCGACCTCACCGGCCCGGTCATCACCTGGCGGCGGGGGGCGGGGGAGGCCGCCGTGACGGTCCGGGCACCGCTCACGGACCTGCTCCTGCTGATCTACCGGCGGCACGACGGGGCGGGCCTGGAGGTCTCGGGCGAGCCCTCGTTGCTCGATCTCTGGCTGCACTACGTGGCATTCGGGTGACAACCCGCCGTTCGGCGCCTCCGGGTGACCGGCCGCGGCGCGGGCGTTTCCGTGTGGGTGTGCGGGCGTTGGACCCGATGCCCGGTCCTCGACGGATATCCACTCACGGTGATCGAGCAACCCCGGAGTGTGTGTGGGCGTCTTCCCCTCGGAAGCCACCACACCGACACGAGGAGCGGCAGGGCTTGGGTACGCGGCGCTTCGCATCAGCCACCGGTCGACGCACCGGCACACGCAGGGCGGTCCTCGCGACCGTCGTGGCCGCGATCGGGCTCGGCGGCGCCCTGGTCGCCGGCCCCGCCTTCGCCGAGTCGCCCGCCGCGCAGCGGGCGCACGCGGAGCCGCTGGTGGAGGGCACACCCTGCTCGGTCTCGGCCAAGGCCTGCGTGGACCTCGAGTCCCAGCAGGCCTGGCTGATCCAGGACGGGAAGGTCACGCGCGGCCCGGTCCGCATCTCGTCCGGCGGCAACGGCCAGGAGACCCCGATCGGCCACTCCCTGCGCGTCTACCGCAAGGAGAAGGACCACCTGAGCCAGGAGTCACGGCTGCCCAACGGCGACCCGGCCCCCATGCCGTGGTCGGTGTTCTTCAACGACGGCGGCATCGCCTTCCACTCCGGCAGCCCGGACCGGTCGTCGGCCGGGTGCATCCACCTGGAGCCCGCCGACGCCGAGGCCTGGTTCACCTATCTGCAGATCGGCGACATGGTGCAGGTCGTCAAGGCGTCGGAGGAGATGGCGGCGCGCAACCCGCAGCCGGCCCCGGCCCAGCAGTAGCGCCGGCACGGAACTGGTCCGGACACGACAGCGGCCCGGCCCCTCCGGGCCGGGCCGCTGCTCCGTGGGATCAGCCCGCGCCGACCGCCACCGCATCGGCGGGTGCGGGGCGCGTGCGACGGCCGCCGACGAAGCCCGTGCCGTAGGCCACCGCGATGGCCGCGGCCACCACGAGGTCCCAGCTCAGGCAGGCGATCGTGTACGGCTCGGGCGCGAAGGCCCGGCCCGGACCGATGTTGTGCAGCACGATGTCCCACACCGGGTGCAGCGCCCAGGCCGCGGCGAGCCAGTACGGCGAGCGCCGGACGCCGAGCACGGCCATTCCGCCGTAGACCAGGATCCCGACGACCTCGGCGGCCAGCCAGGCGCCGCCGGCGTCGCCCTGGGCGGCGAACACGACGTAGAACACGGCCGCGGCGATCAGCACGGCGGCGAGCAGGATACGGCCGGCGACGTCGCGGACGTAGCGGGACAGGGCGATGCCGACGAGCGACCACAAGGCGCCGCCGACGGCACCCTCGACGAGCAGTTCGACCACCATGATCGGTTCCTTTCGGGAGTGGCGGCCGGGCGTGACGCGCCCGGCGGCGAGGGAAGGGGAAGGGTCAGGACCGCGCCGGGCAGTGGCCGGTGTACTCCGCGCGACGGAGCAGCATCGCCGCGGCCATCGCGGGCAGCATCAGCACGTGACCGCCGACCATGACGGTGTCCGCGGAGATCAGGCCGGCCCACAGCGGCGGGAACAGCACGAGGAACGGCAGGTACATCGAGGCGGCCATCTCGAGGGTCGCCCGCCACCCGTGGCCGCGGAACCGCATCCACGCGCACATCGCGACGGACATGTTCGTGGCCATGATCAGGACCGCCGGCTCGGTGGCGTGGAGCACCGGGGTCCAGCCGAGGGCGTCGCCGGCGAGGGACCACAACGGGCCGAGGGCGACCATGCCGACGATCATCGCCACGACCATCTCCAGGTAGTGGCGGACGAAGTGGCCGGTCGGGGTGGTGGGGCGGAGCAGCGTCTTCACGAGGGTCTCCCGATGTCGAAAGGCGGTGGAGGGCGGGCGCGGTCAGGGCGCGCAGCGGTGCCCGGCGCGGGCGACGGCGGCGCGCACCCGCTCCGGGGCGGCGGCACCGGACACGCGCACGGTCCGGGCGGGCAGGTCGACCTCGACGGCGGTGACACCGGCGACGTCGCCGACCCCGGCGGAGACGGCGCGGACGCAGTGCTCGCAGGTCATGTCCGGCACCCGCAGCTCGAGTACTCCCACGGCGACGATCCCTCCTCCGGTCGCGTCCGCGGTTCGGACGCCTGGGAGAAGGGTCGGCGGGGCCGCTGTCCGGCCGCTGTCCCCGCGCTGTCCGGGCCGGTCAGGTCGGGACAGGTCCCGCGGTCGGGTCAGTCGCCGCAGCTCAGCGGGTCGGGGCTCGTGCGGCGCCCGTCGGCGAGGGCCTCGGCGAAGGCCTGCTCACCGAGCGCCGTGCGCGCGCCGGACCGGGCGCGGTCCGCGTCCTCCTGCTCGACGGCATCGGCCGGGTGCGCGGTCCGGTCCCGGTCGGCCGCGGACGCTCCGAGCAGCCGGGCGGCACGGGCGGCGTCGCCCCGGGCGACCGCGACGCAGGCCAGCCCCTCGAGGGCGGCGGGTCGTGCGGCGGCGCCGCCGAGCTCGAGCGCCCGGTGGTGGGTGCGCTCCGCGGCGGCGAGCTCGCCGGACAGCTCGAGCACGTGCCCCAGCTGAACGGCCAGCGCAGCCGCGAGCCCGCCGATGCCGGCGGCCGCGAGGTGGTCGACGGCCGCGGTGAGCACGGACCGGGCGCCGGCGAGGTCGCCGCGGCGGCGGGCGTCGATGCCGCGGACCAGCGCCGCGAAGTCCGCGCCCGGGCCCGCGCCGAGCCGCCGCGCCGTGTCCTCGGCCTCCGCGCACCGCTCCAGGGCGCGGTCGCGGTCGCCGAGGAGCAGGGCGCAGTAGGCCAGCTCGGCCTGCATCCACTGCAGGGTCAGCAGGAGCCCGAGCTCGGTGGCGAGCCGGGCCGACCGCTCGATCAGCGGCACGGCCTCGGCGGGACGCCCGGACAGGCGCACCGCGGTGCCGTGGTGGCCCAGCACCGCGGAGTGGCCCCAGCGGTCACCGAGGCCCGCGAAACCGTCCGCCGCCCGGACGGCGAGCCGCTCGGCCTCGGCGAGCGGGACGGATCCGGTCCGGAACCCGATCTCGGCACGGACGAAGGTGGTCAGGGCGAGCCCCCACTCGTCCCCGGCCCGGTGCAGGGCCTGCTCGGCCGCGGTCAGCAGCTCCTCGGCGCCGGCCGGATCGGTCCCGGTCACGCCCTCGACGGCCAGCAGGATCCGCGCGTAGGTCGCGGGCCCGACCGCGCCCGCCTCCTCGGCGGCGGCCAGGCTCACCGCCGCCTCCTGCGCGCACCGCGCACCCGGGTGCACCACGCACGCGCCCGGGCGCCACACGAGCGATGCCGCCTGGTGGGCCACCGCGCGCGCCGCGGGCGAGCCGACCACCACCCCTTCGGCTGCACCGAGCACTGCGTCGACGACCCGCCGGCCCTCGTCGTGGCGGCCGAAGTACCACCACCAGCCGAGCGCCCCCACCAGCCGCAGGGCGACGTCCGGGGCGTCGGCGACGTGGTCGAGCGCCCAGGCCAGCGCCGCGTCGACGTTGTCGCGCTCGGCCCGCAGCCGCGCGAGCGCGATGTGCTGGTCGCGGCCCCGCAGCCGCGGTGCGGCGGCCTCGGCCACCGCGAGCACCGCCTCGGCGTGTCGACGGGCGAACACGGGCCGCTCGCCGGCCTCGTCGAGCCGGCGCGCGGCGTAGGCGCGCACGGTCTCCAGCATCCGGAAGCGGCCGTCGCCGCCGTGGGCGTCGACGACCAGCGACCGGGCGACCAGCCGGCCGAGCACGTCGAGCACCGCCCCCGCCGGCAGCGGGTCGCCCGCGCAGGCTGCCTCCGCCTCCTCCAGCGTCCAGCTGCCGCGGAAGACGGCGAGGCGCCGGAACAGGACCCGCTCCTCGTCGTCGAGCAGGGTGTGGCTCCAGTCGAGCGTCGCCTGCAGCGTCCGGTGCCGCGCGGCCGCCGTGCGCGGACCGGCGGTGAGCAGCGCGAAGCGGTCCGACAGGCGCTCGGCGATCCGGTCCACGGGCAGCACGGCGACCCGGGCCGCGGCGAGCTCGAGCGCCAACGGCAGCCCGTCGAGCCGGCGGCAGATCTCGGCGACCGGCCCGAGCGTCGAGTCGTCCAGGACGAAGTCGGGACGGGCCGCCCACGCCCGCTCGGCGAACAGCCGGACCGCGTCGTTCGCGGCCAGCTCGTCCGGGGCCGCGCCGGCCGGCGGCACCGGCAGCGGACGCACCGGGAGCTGCACCTCGCCGGGCACCGCCAGCGCCTCCCGGCTGCTGGCCAGCACGTGCACCGACGGGCACCCCGCCAGCAGGCGTTGCACCAGCGCCGCGCAGGCGTCCACGACGTGCTCGCAGTTGTCGACCACGAGCAGCAGGCGGCTGCCGCGCAGCGCCCCGACCAGCCGTTCCGCCGGATCGACGGCGGCGTCGCCGGCCAGCCCCAACGCGTCGACGACCGCGGCCGGAACCCGCGCCGGGTCCTCCACCCCGGCCAGCTCCACCAGCACGACGCCGTCGGGGAAGCCGTCATACACGGTGCGCGCGGCCTCGGTGGCCAGCGTCGTCTTCCCCGCCCCGCCCGGGCCGGTCAGCGTGACCAGCCGCCGGTCCCGGCACAGCTGCGCCACCCGCTCCAGCTCCTCGCCGCGCCCCAGCACGGCGGTCAGCCGCGCGGGCAGCGGCGCGTGGGGACGGGGCCGGGCGACGGCCGGCGGGTCGAGGTCCGGATGCCGGCGCAGCACCGCCTCGTGCACCGCCTCCAGCTCGGGGGACGGATCGAGCCCGAGCTCGTCGGCCAGCGCGCGCCGCAGGTCGGCGTACACCGCCAGCGCCTCGGCCTGCCGTCCCGCGCGGTACAGGGCGGTCATCTGGTGCGCGCGCAGCCGCTCCCGCAGTGGGTGAGCGGCCACCAGCGGCTCCACCTCGGCGAGGACCTCGGCGTCCCGGCCGACCGCCAGTCGTAGGCGGGCACGCTCCTCGACCGCCGTGAGCCGTAGCTCCGCCAGCCGGGCCTGCTCGGGACCCGCCCAGCCCTCGCCGGGGAACTCCGCGAAGGGTTCGCCGCGCCACAGCCCGAGCGCCTCGGTGTGGAGCGCCTCCGCCCGGTCCGGGTCGGCGCGGCGGGCCTGCTCAACCAGCTCGGCCGCTCGGAGCGCGTCGACCCGGGCGGGCTCGAGATCGAGCACGTAGCCCAGGGAGCGGGTCACCACGACGCCGGCGGCGCCTGCCGCCGCGAGTGCCCGGCGCAGCTTCGAGACCCGGGTCTGCAGCGCGTTGGCCGGGTCGTCCGGGAGCTCCTCACCCCACAGGTCGTCGATCAGCCGGGCGGTCGACACGACGGTGCCGGCCCGCAGCGCCAGCAGGGCCAGCAGGGCCCGCTCGCTGCTGCGGCCCACGTCGCGCTCGCTCCCGTCGACCACGACCGAGACCGGGCCGAGCAGTCGTACCTCGATCACCCGGTCCGCCGCCCCCGGCGCGGGCCCGTCAGCTCGGAGCGCACGGCGTCAACCAATCACGTGACGGCTCTCCGGCGCGAGCGTCGCGCCTCACACCTTGACACGGATACTATCACTCTCCATTATTGGAGAGCGACGCTATCTGCTATCTGAGGAGGTGCGGGATGGCGCGGACCGACGGCCGGCGGACGACCCACGAGCACGAGGGCGAGCTGGTGGTCTTCCTGATCGGCATGACGATCAACCGCTGGTGGCGGGTCGACCAGTGGCTCCCGACGCTGCTGGCCATGGGCCCGATGCTGCGGGAGCTCTCGACCGACCCGGACTCGGGGCTGCTGGGGTTCCGGGCGCTGCTCGGCGCCGGCGGACCGACCGTGGTGCAGTACTGGAGCTCGGTCGACAAGCTCTACGCCTACGCGAGCGACCGCACGGCGACCCACCGGCCGGCGTGGGCCGCGTTCAACCGGCGGGCCCGGAAGGCACCGGGCGTGGTCGGGGTGTGGCACGAGACGTACCGGGTGGCGCAGGCGGAGAGCGTCTACGTCGGCACGTCCGAGCTGGGGCTGGCGAAGGCGACCGGTCGCGTCCCGGTGACGGGCCGGACCGACGCGGCGCGGCAGCGGATCGAGGCCGACCGGACCGTGGCCTGACCGGTCCGACCGGAGGCGCCGCCGGATGGGCCCGAACGTGCGCTCCGGGCGAGGTCAGGCGCGGCTAACATCGTCGCGTGGGGACCATGACACCCGCCGTCGAGGACTACCTCAAGACGATCTTCCTGCTGTCCACGCGCGGGGAGGCCGTCACCACCGGCGCGCTCGCGAAGGAGCTGCAGGTGTCCTCGCCGTCGGTGTCGGCCATGGTCAAACGGCTGGCCGACGGCGAGCTGGTCCGGCGGGGCCGCACCCTCACCCTCACCGCGGCCGGCGAGCGGGCCGCGCTGCGGGTCGTCCGGCGGCACCGGCTGCTCGAGACCTTCCTGGTCAAGGCGCTGGAGATGCCCTGGGACGAGGTCCACGAGGAGGCCGAGCAGCTCGAGCACGCGCTGAGCGACCGGCTGGAGGCCCGGATCGACGCGGCACTGGGCCACCCCACGCACGACCCGCACGGCGATCCCATCCCGGGCGCGGCCGGGCGGCACGACGAGAGCTGGGGCCAGCCACTCGCCGTCGCGCCGGAGGGGTGCCGCTTCGAGATCGAGCGGGTGTCGGACCGGCGCAGCGACGCCCTGCGCTACCTCGGCGAGCGCGGGCTGCGGCCGGGCGTCATCGTCGAGGTCGAGGAGCAGGATCCCTACGGCGGGCCCCGGTGGGTGCGGGTGTCCGGGGAGCGGGTCGCGCTCGCGCCGCTGCTCACCGGACTGATCCACGGCCGCGTCGTCCGCTAGCCGGCCCGGTCCTCGCGACGAGAGCCGACGCGCCGGCGGCCCTGGGGAGGGGCCGGCCGGCGCGTCGGAATGGGTGCGCCCGGTTCGGGGTCCGGGCACCGTGGGGAGCGGACGCTCAGCCCGCGAGGGAAGCGATCTGCTGGGCGACGTTCGGGGCCGCCAGGTCACTGGTGGGCAGCGCGACGTCCTGGGTGTCCAGGTCCTGGTCCGCGGTCGACGGCAGGGCCGGAAGCTCCGGCGCGGCCGGCGCGGCCGGCAGCTCCGGGCCGGCCAGCGGCAGCGTCGCCTGCGGGGTGGCGAGCTCGCCGCCCGTGGTCGGCAGGTGGCTCGCGACGGCGTCCGGGAGCGCCGGCAGGGCCGGGGCCTCGTGCGCCGCCTCGTGCGAGGCCGCCGGGATGTCGGCGGTGGAGCTGTTGCCGGCGCTCTCGAAGGACACGTTCGGGGTCTCGAGGTTCGCGACGCCCGGCACCGAGAAGGACTCGAAGTCCGTCGGCAGCTCGGGGGCGGCCGGGGCGGCCGGGGCCTCCAGCGCCGGGGCCTCGGCCGGGGCGGCCGGGGCCTCCGTCGGCAGCTCGGGCGCCGCGGGCAGCGACGGGAGGTCGGCGGCGAACGCCTGACCCGCGAAGGCGGCGCCGAGGGCGGCGACACCGGCGACGGTGGCCGTCGTGGCGAGCGTGCGCCTGGCGAGACTGCTCATGACTGGGGGTCCTTCCGATCGGGGGAACCGGATGTCGAACATCGGTCAACTCGCGTGTGGATCTGCGGGGCCAACGACGCCGTCGTTACCTGGTTGTGCCCTCCGGCCCCGCTTCACCCGATGCGGTGGAGACAAAGACGCAGGTCACACGCGTTTCACCGCGTCGGGGGCGCGGCGGTGCTTGACGCTGCGACCATCTCGGTCCCGGCCCGCGCGGAGGCACCTCGACGCGGGCGCGGGCCACTCGGGATGATCGGACGCGTGGGTGTTCGCGGACTGCTCGCCGCCGGCGTCGGCACGGGCCTGGGACTGGTGGGTGCCGGCGCGGTCGGCGTCGGCCGGCACTACGCCGACGTGCTGCTCGATCCCTCGCGGGTCGTCGCCTATCCCGAGCGGGTGCTGCGCGCCGACACGGACGCGGTGACGCTCGCCGGCAGCCGGCTCGTCCGGCAGCCCGGGGTGTGGGGCCTGCGCTGGACGGAGGGCCTCGCGGTGGTCGGCCGGGTGCTCTCCGACGACCGGCACGGCGTGCGGAGGCGGCTGCTGTCCGGTCCGGTCCCGCCGGAGGGGCCCGCCGTCGTCGACGCCGGGCCGTTCGACCCGGACCCCGGGGCGCGCGGTCTGGCCTTCACCGAGGTGCAGGTCGCGACACCGCTCGGCCCGGCCCCGGCGTGGGAGGTGCCCGCCGCGCGGGACGTCTGGGCGGTCGCCGTGCACGGCCGCGGCGGGCGGCGGCGCGAGGCGCTGCGGATCCTGCCGGTGCTGCACCGGCTCGGCCTGCCGACCCTGGTGATCAGCTACCGCAACGACGACGACGCCCCACCCAGCCCGGACGGGCGCTTCCACCTCGGCGACACCGAGTGGGAGGACCTGGAGGCCGCGGTCCGGTACGCGCAGGGCCGCGGGGCACGGCGGATCGTGCTCGTCGGCTGGTCGATGGGGGCCGCGATCGGAGGGGCGTTCCTCGACCGCTCGCCCGCCGCCGAGCTCGTCGACGCCGTGGTGTGGGACGCGCCGCTGGTCGACTGGCGCGCGACGCTGCGCCGGCAGGCCCGCAACCGGCTGCTCCCGCCGCAGCTGATCCCGGTCGCCACGGCGGTCACCCGCCGGCGGATCGGCATCGACTTCGACGACTTCGACCTGCTGCGGAACCCGCCCGCGCGCCGGCCGCCGACGCTCCTCGTGCACAGCACGCCGGACACGGCCGTGCCGGTCGGGCCCAGCCGCGCGCTCGCCGCGGCCGGGCGCGACCTGGGCTGGCCGATCCGGTACGTCGAGGTCGGCGGCGTGGAGCACACCGCCGCCTGGAACGCCGATCCCGAACGCTACGAGCGCGCGGTCACGGGGTTCCTCACGGAGGTGCTCCCTCAGGAGTGACCGTTGCGGGCCGCCGCGGCGGGCGACCCGGCGTCGAGGTCGACGTCCCCGGGCGGGTTCGTGGCCGGCGGTTCGGTGACCTGCTCGACGGGCTGCGGGCGCCGGGACAGCACGAGCCAGCCGGCGATCGACAGGGCCGTGAGCAGCAGGCCCGCGCCGATCCACCACCAGCGGCGCGGCGACGGGGTCCCGGGGTCGATGCGGGCGGCCAGCTCGCGGCGCGCGGTGAGCACGCCCTCGTCGAGCTTCTCGAGGGCCGTCGCAGCGGCGGCGCCGGCGACCGCCTCGGCCTGACCGGCGAGCCGGCCGGCCCGCTCGGCCAGCACCGGGAGGTTCTCCTCCACCTTCCCGGCGACCTCGTGGGCGAGCTCCTCCACCGTCCCGCCCAGCGAGGACAAGGACGACGACAGGGCGGCACCCGCCTGGTCGCGGGCGCGGCCGAGCGCCTCGCGCGTACCGGTGGGGATGCTGGGGGCGTTCATGGGGCCTCCGCTCGTGGTGTGCCGGGGTGGCGTGCCCCACCGACCCTGGCACGATGGACGACGTGACTGCACCAGGCAACTCGAAGCAGACCGCGACGCTGCGGACGTCCGAGGGCGACATCCGGATCATCCTCTTCCCGGACCACGCGCCCAAGACGGTGGAGAACTTCGTCGGCCTCGCGACCGGCAAGAAGGAGTACTCGCAGCCGAACGCCGCCGGCGGCGACAGCGGGCCGTTCTACGACGGCTCGGTCTTCCACCGCGTGATCAGCGGCTTCATGATCCAGGGCGGCGACCCGACCGGCACCGGCCGCGGCGGCCCCGGCTACCAGTTCGGGGACGAGTTCCACCCCGAGCTCAAGTTCGACCGCCCGTACCTGCTGGCGATGGCGAACGCGGGCCCCGGCACCAACGGCTCGCAGTTCTTCATCACCGTGGGCCCGACGCCGCACCTCAACCGCCGGCACACCATCTTCGGCGAGGTGGCCGACGCCGAGTCCCGCGCCGTCGTCGACGCGATCGCGACCACCTCGACCGACCGGGCGGACCGGCCGCTCACGGACGTCGTGATCCAGCACATCGACGTCGAGTAGGAGCCGGGTGACGTACCCCGCCGGACCGCCGGACCCGACGGCCGCGCTGCCGGCCTGCGCCCGGCACCCGGACCGCCCGACGGGCCTGCGGTGCACGCGCTGCGGGCGGCCGGCCTGCCCGGAGTGCCTGCGCGACGCCGCGGTCGGCCAGCAGTGCGTCGACTGCGTGTACCAGGCCGGCCGGGGTGTCCGGCGGGGAAGGACGGTGGCGGGCGCCGAGCCGGGCGGCCGCCCGGTCGTGGTGCCCGTGCTCGTGGCGCTCAACGTCGCGCTGTTCGTGCTCACCGTGGCCCAGGCGCAGAGCATCGGCTCCAACGACGCCGCGCCGCTCTTCCGCGAGTGGGTGCTCGTGCCGGGGCTGGTGGCCGCCGGCGACTGGTGGCGGCCGCTGACGGCCGGCTTCCTGCACTACGGGCCGCTGCACCTCGTGTTCAACATGATGGCGCTGTGGATCATCGGGCGGGAGCTGGAACCCGTGCTGGGCCGGGTGCGCTTCCTCGCGGTCTACCTGGTGGCGCTGCTCGGCGGCGCGGCCGCCGTGATGCTCTTCTCCGCGCCCGGATCGCTCGTGGCCGGCGCCTCGGGCGCCGTATTCGGGCTGATGGGCGCGCTGTTCGTGGTGGCCCGGCGGCTGCGGGTCCCCACGGGCCAGGTCGTCGGCCTCGTCGTGGTGAACCTCGTGCTGAGCGTGGTCATCCCGGGGATCTCACTGGTCGGTCACCTGGGCGGGCTGGTGCTCGGCGCCGCCGCCGCGGCCGCGCTGGTGCACGTGCCGCCGGTGCGCAACCGCACCCTGCTCCAGACCGGCGCGCTCGTGGTGCTCACGGTCGCGGTGCTGACCGTCATCGCCGGGCGGGCCGCCGCGGTCGCCTTCGTCTGACCCGCGCGATCGGGGTGGGCCGGGGAGCATTCGGGGTGGGCCGGGGAGCATCGTCGGTCCCCGGCCACCGGACTCACTCCGGCTTGCTGCACCCGCAGCCGGTGGAGCAGCCGTCGGTCCCACGCATCGGCGTCCTGGCGATCATGGCGATCTCCCTTTCCTCGTCGGCAGGTCGAGCCTAGGAAGGGCGCGACCGCCGGGGCGAGCCTCCGGAGGTGGCACACCGGGCCGCCGGCGCTCGGCAGAGGGTGAGGATCACTGGGCCGTCAGGGTGATCAGGAGCGGCTGGGGAGGTACGGCCGCACGACCTCGGCGACGTCCTCGGGGTCCGCGCCCAGGTCCAGCCGGCCCAGGACGACGAGCCGCTCCTCGCCACCCGCCAGCAGGTCCAGCTCCAGCAGGCTGGCCTCGCGGCCGAAGCGCCGCGTCCGCAGCACGCGCACCCGCTGCACCGCGGGCCAGTCGACGGACCGCGTGCGGGTGAGGCTGCGCACCTCGAGGCCGTGCCGGTGCAGGGCGAGCCGGGGCCGGGCGACGGTGCCGACCAGCGCGGCGTACCCGAGCCCGAGCGCGGCGACGCCGGCGATCAGCCGCCCGGCAGGGTCGGCGTGCCCCAGCAGCAGGACCGCGAGCCAGCCGAGGGCGGCCGCGGTGAGGACCCAGGCGAGCACGACGAGCCCGGGAGCGGGGGCCCACTGGTGTTCACGCATGGTAGCTGTGAAAGTTGTCCACAGGGCTTGTCCACAGTGGGGATGAATCACACACTTGTAGTTCCTACTGGTCAGCGCCTCGCCCGAACATATATGGCCAGGATCACGCAGCGTGACTACTTGATCGACTAGCGCCAGCGCATCGACATGAGCAGCGCGATGACGATCAACCCGAAGCCCACGAGGAAGTTCGCGCCGCCCAGCGCCTGCATGAAGGGGATCGCGTCCCGGGCCAGGTAGTCGGTGATCAGCCAGGCCAGCCCGAGCAACCCGACGCCCAGCATGATGGCGACGTACGCGGGATGGGTGGGGCCCTTGATCTTGACCGGCTTCCGGTCGTTCGCCGGCGGCGTGTAGACGGCCTTCTTGCGGACCTTGGACTTCGGCATCGGGGACCTCGTGGAGCTTTCTGCGGTGGTGCGGGGTGGTGCACGCCGGTCGCGCGCACCGCTCGCGACCACCGTATCGGACACGCGAGCGGCGCGGGCCGGACGAGAGCCCCGCGATCAGCACGAACACCCCGGATCGGGCGGGGTGCCGCGGATCCGGGGCGGTCAGACCTGGGCGGTGAGGGCGGCGACCTCGTCGCCGAGCCGGCGCACGAGCTCCTCCGGCACCTCGAACCCGGCGCCGGCGAGCCAGTTGGCCAGCAGCCGGTGCCCGCCCTCGGTGAGCACGGACTCCGGGTGGAACTGGACGCCCTCGATCGGCAGGTCCTTGTGCCGCACCGCCATGATCAGGCCGGACTCGGTGCGCCCGGTGACCTCGAGCTCGACCGGCAGCGTGTCCGGCCGGATCGACAGCGAGTGGTACCGGGTGGCGGTGAAGGGCTCGGGCAGCCCGCGCAGCACGCCGACGCCGTCGTGGAAGACCTGCGAGGTCTTGCCGTGCAGCAGCTCCGGCGCCCGCTCCACCACGCCGCCCCACGCCACACCGATGGCCTGGTGGCCGAGGCACACCCCGAGCAGCGGGAGGTTGCGGTCCCCGGCGGCCTTGATGACGTCGATGCTCCGGCCGGCCTCCTCGGGGGTACCGGGGCCGGGGCTGACGAGGACCGCGCCCACCTCGCCGAGCTCGTCGAGCCCGGCGGACAGCTCGTCGTTGCGCAGGACGACCGGCTCGACGCCGAGCTGTGCCAGGTACTGGACGAGGTTGTAGACGAAGCTGTCGTAGTTGTCGACGACCAGGACGCGCATCAGTTCCCGCCTCCGAAGAACCCGCCGCCGCCGTTGGACGACTGGCCGACCACCAGCGTGACCGTGTCGTCCGGGTCGACGGACCGCCCGGCCGACGGGTCGGTCTGGACCACCCGGTTGTTCTGCGACGAGTCGTTCACCTGCGTGGCCTGCAGCTGGTAGTTCCGGATGCCGGCCGAGCGCAGCTGGTCGACCGCGTCGTTCACGGACTGGCCGACGACGTTGGGCATCTGCACCTGGTTGCCGCGCGAGATCTGCAGCGTGATGGTGGTGCCCGGCGCGACCCGGGTGCCGGCCGCCGGGTTGGTGCCCACCACGGTGCCCTCCTGGCCGCCGCCGTCGACGTTCTGCGTCTGCACGGAGCTGAACCCGGAGTTCGCCAGGGTCGACTTGGCCTGGTCCTCGCTCTGGCCGCTGACGTCCGGCACCGCGACCGTGGTCTGCTTCGTGCCGACCACGACGGCCACGGCGCTGCCGCCCGGCGCGTCGACCCCGGCCGCCGGCGTCGACGAGATGATCGTGCCGACGAGGCTCGAGTCCGAGGTCTCCTGCGTCCTCTGCTCGCCCAGCTTGAGTCCCCGCTGCTCGAGCAGCGAGGCGGCCTCGTCCGGGGTCTTGCCGGTGAGCGCCGGCACGGTGGCCGACGCGGGCCCGGTGCCCACGTAGATCGTGACGCGGCTGCGCTCGGCGACCTGCACGTTGGACCCCGGGTCCGTGCGCGTGACCTTGTTGGCCTGCGCCACCTCCGACGGCTCCTGCTTCAGGTCCACGAGCAGTCCGGCGTTGACGACGGCGGTGCGCGCCGCGTCGGGATCCTGGCCGACGACGTTGGGCACGGCGACCTGGTCGGGCTGCGCCGGCCCGCCCAGCACCTGGTAGGCGAAGAAGCCGATCAGGCCGAGCGCGGCGACCACCGCGACGACGATCGCCACCGTCCGGCCGGTGCGCCGCGGGGGCTCCTCGTCCTCCCAGGCCTGCGGGGGCGGCGGCGGGGCGTGCCGGCCGCCGCCGGAGATCCGCCGGGTGGCGGCGGTGTGCTCGGCGAGCAGCGCGGTGCGCTCGTCCTCGCTCATCACCATCGGCGCGAGCGGCTGCTGGCCGTTGCGCACCCGGATGAGGTCCGTGCGCATCTCGGCGGCCGACTGGTACCGGTTGGCCGGGTTCTTCGACAGCGCCTTGAGCACCACCGCGTCGAGCGACGGCGGGATCTGCGGGTTGACGTCCGACGGGCGCCGGGGGTCCTCCCGCACGTGCTGGTAGGCGACCGCGACCGGCGTGTCGCCGGTGAACGGCGGCTCACCCGTGAGCAGCTCGAACAGCACGCAGCCGGCGGCATAGACGTCCGACCGCGCGTCGACCTGCTCGCCCCGCGCCTGCTCCGGGGAGAGGTACTGCGCGGTGCCGATGACGGCCGCGGTCTGCGTGACGTTCTGGCCCTCGCCCAGGGCGCGGGCGATGCCGAAGTCCATCACCTTCACCGCGCCGTTGCGGGTGATCATGATGTTCGCGGGCTTGACGTCCCGGTGGATGATGTTGTGCCGGTGGCTGAAGTCGAGGGCCGCGCAGACGTCCGCCATGACCTCGATGACCCGCTGCTGGGACAGCGGCCCGGTGGTCTTGACGATCTCCCGCAGCGTCTGGCCGTCGACGAACTCCATGACGATGTACGGCAGCGGGCCGAACTCGGTCTGTGTCTCGCCGGTGTCGTACACCGCGACGATCGCGGGGTGGTTCAGCGCGGCCGCGTTCTGGGCCTCGCGGCGGAACCGCAACTGGAACTGGGGGTCGCGCGCCAGGTCGGCGCGCAGCACCTTGATGGCGACGTCCCGGCTCAGTCGCGTGTCCATCCCGCGATGGACCTCGGACATGCCGCCGTAGCCGAGCGTGTCGCCCAGCTGGTAGCGCTCGGAGAGCAGCTTGGGGGTCGTCATCGGGTCCGGTTCCTGAGGGGGTCGGGGGCGGGACTCATCATGCCCGGCCCGGGTGGGCCCGCGGTCCCCGGCCACCCCGGGCGTGCGCCGACCCGGCGACTGCGAGGGCTCACCGGACCTCCTCGGTGCGGGTCGGGGCGGCCGCGGACCCCGCGGGCCCGGCCGGTGCCGCCGGACGGGCGAGGGCGGCCACCTGGGCCGACACGCTACCTGTCGAGGTGTCCGCGTGCGTCCCGTTCGGTGGGAGCCCGGTGGACGGCGCCGCGGCGTCGGCGAACAGCTTCGGGACCATGAGCGCCGCCACGACGACGGCCGCGACGATCAACAGCACGAAGGCCACGAGCAGCACGGTCCCGGAGCGCTGCGACTGCTGCCGGGCGACGAGCTTGAGCGGCTCGGTGGGCGGCGCGGGCGCGACCGGGGGGCGTGGCGGGGGCGTGCGGGACGCGGCTCCGGGGGTCGACGGGCCGGTCGCCGGGCGCGCGCTGCCACCGGGCGTCGGTGTGGGCGTCGGGGTCGGGCCGGGCGTGGCGGTGCGCGCCGCGCCGCCGGCGCTCGTGGGGGTCGGCGAGGGCCGGGCGGGTGTGGCGCCCCGGGCGGGCGAGCGCAGCGCCTGCGGGCCCGACGCGGCGGCGCCCGGAGCGGGACGCCCGTCCACGGCGGCCCTGTCCCGAGCGCTGCGGTCCGAGGTGCTGCGGTCGGAAGTGCTCCGGTCGGAAGAGCCGCGGCCGGGGGTGTTCCGGTCGGGGGTGCTCCGCTCCGGCGAGGGGCGGGACCGGTCGCGGCCGGGACCCGATCCGTCCCGATCCGCGGACCCGGCCTGCTCGGTCGCCCGGCGCGCGCCCGCGGAGGGCGAGGAGGTGGGGGAGACGGGCGGCAGGGACGGCGCCGACGACACCCCGGCAGCCGGGGAACCGGTCGACGAGCCCGTGGCGGACAGCCCTCCCGACGCCACCCCGTCCGAGGACACCTCGCCGGACGACGTCGCCGCCGAAGAGGACGACCCGGCGCGGCTCCGGTCCCGCCCGCGCGTCGCCCGCCGCTCCCGCTTGCTGCGTCGACGGTGGCTCGTGGGGGTGTCGGTGCCCGGGTCGGCGCCGTCCGACTCCGCCGACGGCAGCCGCAGGCCCTGCGCGGTCATCCGCGCGGGGGTGGGCAGCGCCTCGTCCCGGCGCACGGCGGCGACCGCGGCGGCCAGCTCGGCGCCGTCGGCGTAGCGCCGGTCCGGGTCCTTGACCAGGATCGTCTCGATCAGCTGCCGGACCCGCCACGGCACGGACTCCGGCAGCGGCGGCGGCTCGTCGCGGACCTGCATCATCGCGACGGCCACGGCGTTGTCGGCGCGGAAGGGCCGGTGGCCGGCCAGGCACTCGTAGCCGACGATGCCGAGCGAGTAGACGTCGCCCTCCGGCCCGGCCTCGCCGCCGCTGGCCTGTTCGGGCGCGATGTAGTGGGCCGTGCCCATCACCATGCCGGTGCGGGTCACGGGGACGGCGTTGGCGGCCTTGGCGATGCCGAAGTCCGTGAGCTTCACCGTGCCGTCGACGCGGATGAGGATGTTCCCGGGCTTGACGTCCCGGTGCACGAACCCGCGCTCGTGGGCCGCGTAGAGCGAGTGCGCCGCCTGCTCCATGATGCGCAGCGTCTCGGCCGGCTCCATCGGGCCGCGCGCGATCACGGCGGACAGCGGCTCGCCGCGGACGAGCTCCATCACCAGGTAGGCGGTGCGCCGCCCGTCCTCGGTGACCTCGTCCTCGCCGTAGTCGTGGATGGAGGCGACGCCGGAGTGGTTGAGCGAGGCCACCGTGCGGGCCTCGATGCGGAAGCGGTGGAGGAACTCGTCGTCGTCCGAGAGCTCGCCGCGCAGCACCTTGACGGCCACGTTGCGGCCGAGCCGCTCGTCGAGCGCCTCCCAGACCTCGCCCATGCCGCCGACGGCGATCCGCCGCTCCAGCTTGTAGCGGTCGGCGATCAGCCGGCCCGCGGCGAGGCTGCCGGGGACGGGGATCGGGCCGCCCGCGGCCGTCACTGGCCGCCCCGCAACGCCTCCGCGATCACGGCCCGCCCGATCGGGGCGGCGACGGAGCCGCCCGTGGCCTCGAGGGCCCGGTCGCCGCCGTTCTCGACGAGCACGGCCACCGCGACCTGCGGGTCGTTGGCCGGGGCGAACGCGACGTACCAGGCGTGCGGCGGCGTGTTCTTGGGGTCGGTGCCGTGCTCCGCGGTGCCCGTCTTCGACGCGATCTGGACTCCGGTGATCTTGCCGCCGCCGGAGGTGCGGGCCTCCGAGCCGATCATCATGTCGGTGAGCGTGGCGGCGACGCCGGCCGGCATCGAGCGGCCGAGCCGGTCCGGCTCGGTGGTGTCGATGACGTCGAGGTCCGGGCCCTGCACCTCCTTGATCACGTGCGGGGCCATGGTCTGCCCGCCGTTGGCGATCGAGGCGACGATCATCGCGTTCTGCAGCGGGGTCAGCCGCACGTCCCGCTGGCCGATCGAGGACTGCTGCACCGCGGCCGTGTCCGGCAGGTCGCCGACGCCCGAGGCCGTGACCGGCATCGGGATGGACAGGTCGGAGCGGCCGATGCCGAACGCGTCCGCCTGGGCGCGCAGCTTGTCCGCGCCGAGCTCGCCACCGAGCTGCGCGAACGCCGTGTTGCAGGAGCGGGCCAGGGCCTCGCGCAGCGACGCCGTCTGACCGGTGCCGCACTGGGTGCCGGCGTAGTTCTCCAGCGTGGTGTTCGTGTTGGTCAGCTTGATGTTCGGCGCCGCGGTGAGCTGGCTGTCCGGGGTGTAGCCGTTCTGCAGCGCGGCCGCGACGTCGACGAGCTTGAACGTCGAGCCGGGCGGGAAGGTCTGGTCGATCGCGCGGTTCGGCAGCGTCGCCGGGTCCGCGGCGTTGTCGGCCTTCCACGCCTGCTGCTGGGTCGCCGAGTTGTGGCTGGCCAGCGGGTTCGGGTCGAACGACGGCGTGGACACCATCGCCAGGATCTCGCCCGTCTTCGGCTGCAGGGCCACGACCGCGCCCTCGTAGCCCTTCTCGGACATCTCCTGGTACGCCCGCTCCTGCACGGACGGCTTGACCGTGAGCACGACGTTGCCGCCGCTCGGGTCCCGCCCGGTGATCAGGTCGGAGAGCCGGCGGGCGAACAGCCGGTCGTCGCTGCCGTTGAGCACCGGGTCGGCGTACCGCTCGAGGCCGCTGGAGCTGTAGATCACCGAGTAGTAGCCGGTCAGCGGCGAGTAGGCCGGCCCGTCCGTGTACTGGCGCTGGTACTTGAGGCGGTCGTCCGTCTCGACGCTCTGCGCGAGCACCTGCCCGTCCGCCGAGATCTGGCCCCGCTTGCGGGCGTACTCGGCGAGCAGGACGCGCTGGTTGCGCGGGTCGTCCCGGTAGTCGCCGGCCTTCACCACCTGCACGTAGGTCAGGTTCCCGAGCAGCAGCAGGATCAGCGCCATCACGGCGATCGCGATCCGGCGGATCGGGGTGTTCACGGGCGGCCCCCCGTCGGGCCGGGGACCGGTCCCGTGGTCGGGCCGACCGCGGGCCGCTGGACCAGCTCGGTGCCGGCGTCGGCGATCGCGACGGCCGGGGCGGCGGGGCGGCGCGTGAGCGGGGCCCGCGCCGCGTTCGAGATCCGCAGGAGCATCGCGACGAGAGCGTAGTTCGCGACGAGCGACGACCCGCCGTAGGACAGGAACGGCAGGGTCAGTCCGGTCAGCGGGATCAGCTTGGTGACGCCGCCGATGACCACGAAGATCTGCAGCGCGACCGCGAAGGACAGGCCGGTGGCCAGCAGCTTGCCGAAGCTGTCCCGCACCGCGAGGGCGCTGCGCAGGCCGCGGGTGATCAGCACCAGGTAGACCACGAGGATCGACGCCAGCCCGATCAGGCCCAGCTCCTCGCCGAGCGAGGAGAAGATGAAGTCGCTCTCCGCGAACGGCACCAGGTCCGGGCGGCCCGCGCCCAGGCCGGTGCCACCGACGCCGCCGGTGCCGAGCCCGAACAGCGCCTGCGCGATCTGGTAGCCGCGGTTGTCGTAGTCCGAGAACGGGTCGAGCCAGACCTGCACGCGGACCTGCACGTGCCCGAAGAGCTGGTACGCGATCAGCGCGCCGACGACGAAGAACCCGATGCCGATGAGCATCCAGGACACGCGCTCGGTCGCGGCGTAGAGCAGGACCAGCAGGATCCCGAAGAACAGCAGCGAGGAGCCGAGGTCGCGCTCCACGACGAGCACGCCGACCGACAGCCCCCACGCCACCAGCAGCGGCGCGAGGTCGCGGGCGCGGGGCAGTTCCATGCCGAGGAACCGGCGCCCGGCGGTGGAGAACAGGTCCCGCTTCTGCACCAGGAACGCGGCGAAGAAGATGATCAGCAGGATCTTGGCGAACTCACCGGGCTGGATGCCGGCGCCACCGACCCGGATCCACAGCTTGGCGCCGTTGACCTCGGAGATCGACGACGGCAGCAGGCCGGGCAGGGCGAGCAGGACCAGGCCGACGAGGCCGCAGGTGAAGCCGTAGCGCGCCAGCGTGCGGTGGTCCTTCACCAGCCAGAGCACCGCGATGAACAGCGCCAGCCCGACGGCCGTCCACAGGATCTGCTTGAACACCAGCGAGTCCGGCACGGGCTGGCCGAGCAGCGCGGCGCGGTCCTGGTCGGCCAGGTCGAGCCGGTGGATCATCACCAGGCCCAGCCCGTTGAGCAGCGCGACCGAGGGCAGGATCAGCGGGTCCGCATACGGCGCGAACTTTCGGACCGCGAGGTGCGCGAGCGTGAGCACCACCAGGTACGCCAGGCCCACGTAGAGCAGCGTCGGCGTGAGCTCCTGCTCCTGGTTGGCCTCCACCAGCACCAGCGCGCCGGTCACGATGACGGCGGCGAACACCAGCAGCAACAGCTCGATGGTGCGTCCGGTGGGCAGCGCGGGAGCGCCCTCCCGACCGTTCGCCCCGCCCGGCCGGGCCGCACTGGGTCCCGGGGCCGCCATCAGCTCGCCGGCCGGCAGGTCAAGCCCGGCTCGGGGGTGACGGTCGGCAGCGGAGTGGTGTCCGTGGGCGGCGCATTCGGGTCCGGCGGGGCGTTCGGGTCGGGCTGCGCGGCGCCGACGGGCGCGGGCGGGACCGTGGTGGCGGGCTGCCCGGTGGGGCAGACCGGCAACATGCGCTGGTGCAGCCGGGCGACGGTGCCGCGGGCGCCGTCGAGGCCGTTCGAGGCGGGGATGCCGGCGGTGACCGCGTTGCGCGCGTCCTCGGGCAGGTCGGACAACGTGATGTCCGACCGCTCGGCCACGGTCTGCAACGGCACGCCCAGCACGCTCCCGCGCACCCCCTGGTAGATCACGACCTGTTGGGACTCGGTCCCGACGTAGTACTGCTGCATCACCCAGCTGCGCGCCAGCCAGCCGCCCACGACGAGGAGCACGAGCAGCCCGGCCACGGCGATGCCCACGCGCACCGCGGTGCGGCGGTGCGGCCGGTCCGGGTGGGACGCGGCGGCGGGCTCGACGCGGCGGGGCAGGGCCCGGGGGAGCGTGGTCGCGGAGGCCCGGGACGCGGCGGTGTCGGCGCCGACGATCCCGTCCTCGCTGCCGTCCCCGGCCGCGCCGCCGATGATCGGGGCGTCGTCGCCGTAGTCGACATCGAGGACGTCGGCGACGATGCAGGTGATGTTGTCCGGCCCGCCGCCGCGCAGGGCCAGCTCGATGAGCCGGTCGGCGCACTCGCGCGGGTCCTGGTACTGGCGCAGCGTCTCGGCCAGCGTCTCGTCGCTCACCGGGCCGGACAGCCCGTCCGAGCAGAGCAGGTAGCGGTCCCCGGCGCGGGCCTCGCGGATCGTCAGTGAGGGCTCGACCTCGGCCCCTGTGATCGCCCGGAGCAGCAGCGAGCGCTGCGGGTGCGTGTGCGCCTCGTCCTCGGTGATCCGGCCCTCGTCGATCAGCGACTGGACGAACGTGTCGTCCTTCGTGATCTGGGCGAAGGACCCGTCGCGGAGCTGGTAGCACCGCGAGTCGCCGACGTGCACCAGGCCGAGCCGGGTGCCCGCGAAGAGGATCGCGGTCAGCGTGGTGCCCATGCCCTCGAGGTCGGGGGACTCCGCGACGTGCCGCGTGATCGCCGCGTTGCCCTCGAAGGTGGCCTCGCGCAGCTCGGCCAGCAGGTCGTCGCCCGGCTGGTCCTCGTCGAGCGGGGCCAGTGCGGAGATGACCAGGGACGACGCCACCTCGCCGGCGGCGTGCCCGCCCATCCCGTCCGCCAGGGCCAGCAGCCGCGGACCGGCGTAGACCGCGTCCTGGTTGTTCTGCCGGACGAGCCCGCGATCGCTGCGGGCGGAGTAGCGCAGGACCAGCGTCATGAGCGCAGCTCGATCACCGTCTTGCCGATACGGACAGGGACCCCGAGGGGCACCCGGGTGGGTCCGGTGACCTTAGCCCGGTCCAGGTAGGTGCCGTTCGTCGACCCGAGGTCCTCGACGTACCACTCCTCGCCCTGCTGGCTGATCCGTGCATGGCGGGTCGAGGCGTAGTCGTCGTCCAGCTTGAGCGTGGAGTCGTCCGCCCGGCCGATGAGGATGGGCCGGGAGTCCAGCGTGATCCGGGTGCCCGCGAGCGGGCCCTGGGTGACCTGGAGCTGGCGGGCGGTGCGGCTGCGCCCCGCCTTGGCGGACACCCGGCCGCCACCGGGCATGATCGCCCGCAGGCCGGACGCCGCGTAGAGGTCCGAGCGGACCACCCGCAGCGCGACCAGCACGAACAGCCAGAGCAGGGCGAGGAAACCCGCTCTGGTCAGCTGCAGCACCAATTCGGGCACTCGCCGGGCACTCCGATCTCGTTCGGTGGGCAAAGGACACGGCAGGGACGGTGCAGCGTACCGACCCCGCCCGCGCGACCTCCCGCCCGGACGCGGGTCGGCTCAGCCCTGGGTGCGGAAGACCAGGCTGGAGTGGCCGACCCGGATCACGTCGCCGTCCGTGAGCTGCCACTGCTGCACCGGGTTGCCGTTCACCGTGGTGCCGTTCGTGGAGCCCAGGTCCGACAGCGTGGCCGCGTGGCCGTCCCAGCTGATCTCCAGGTGCCGGCGCGAGACGCCGGTGTCCGGAAGCCGGAAGTTCGAGTCCTGCCCGCGGCCGATGACGTGGGTGCCCTCGGTCAGCGGGTAGCTGCGGCCGGAGCCGTCGTCCAGGGTCAGCGTGGCCTGCAGCTGCTGGCCGTAGCCCGGCTGCCCGCCCCAGCCCTGCTGCTGGCCGTAGCCCTGCTGCTGGTCGTAGCCGCCGTCGTAGCCCTGGTCGTACTGCTGGCCGTAGCCGTCGTACCCGGGCTGCGCGTAGCCCTGCTGGCCGCCGTACTGGGGCTGGCCGTAGCCGGGCTGGGCGTAGGCCTGCTGGCCGCCGTACTGCTGGCCGCCGTCGTAGCCCTGGTCGTAGCCCTGCTGGCCGCCGTACTGGGGCTGGCCGTAACCCTGCTGGCCGTAGCCCTGCTGGTCGCCGTACCCGCCCTGCTGGCCGTACCCGCCCTGCTGCTGGCCGTAGCCCTGGTCGTAGCCCTGCTGCGGGTAGCCGCCCTGCTGGCCGTAGCCCTGCTGGTCGTACCCGCCCTGCTGGCCGTAACCCTGCTGGCCCTGCTGGCCCTGCTGGCCGTAGCCCTGCTGACCGCCCTGCTGACCGTGCTGGTCCTGTGGCGGGGCGTAGGTCTGCTGGCCGTAGGGGGCACCACGGTCGTAGCCGTACTGCCCGTTCTCCTCGGGGTGGCCCGGTTGCTGGCTCATGGGTGCTTCTCCTGCGTTGCGTGCTCGTCCGGCGGACCGACGGGAAGCGTCGGGGTCCACGGCCGAGCGGGTGCGGAACTGTCCCGTGTGCAGCGCCTCGGAGCGCTCCAGGAAGACTACGACCTCGCCGTAGGTGTCCCATCCCTGGTCGGCGAGTTGTGCGGCGACGTGTGCGGAGAGCGAGTCCACGACCCCCGCGGTGTCGCCCGCCATGCGGTCCAGATCGGCGGGGCTGAGCTGCACGGTGTAGCAGTTGGGTGCGAGCACCCGACCCCCCGCGAGCTGCCGGAGATGGTCCTCGGCTTCCCTGAGCAGCGCCTGGGCGACCTCCTGGGGAACGACGCTGCCTCCGAAGACCCGCGCGAAGGCGTCGTCCACCATCCCCTGGAGGCGGCGTTCGAAGCGATCGACACGGCCCACTCGATCTTCCTTTCGTCCACTCGGCGTGTTACCGGCTTACCCGATGGTATCCGTGGTAGGCCCACGTCCGGTGACACCCGGACCGGTGGTGCGGTGACCGTCCGCCCGCGCGCGCCGGATCGACGGGTGACGATCGCGTAGGGGACCCCCCTCGCACGGGGGTTCCGGGGCCCGTGCTAACTTTTCCCAGTCGCTCGGGCGAGTGGCGGAATGGCAGACGCGCACGGTTCAGGTCCGTGTGTCCGAAAGGACGTGAGGGTTCAACTCCCTCCTCGCCCACCATCACCCGAAGGTCCGCCGGTCGCTGGCGGGCCTTCGTCCGTTCTCGGGTCGGTGAGCCGCAGGCCCCGTGCGGCGACCGGTCGATCATGGCGCGCTCACTCCCGCATGGCGGGCCGCTCGGGGTGGTCGGCCATCACCAGCACGTCGGCGGACCCGGAGGGGTCCCGCTCGCGGGAGTACCGCTCGAACACGGGCAGGGTCCAGCGCTCCTCGGGCGGGGTGCGGCGGGCGAGCGCCGCGCGGCCCATGTGCAGGTGCGCCACGAGCTCGAACGGCAGCCCGCGGCCCAGCAGCAGGGCGCCGGACACCAGGACCACGCCGGCGGTGCCGAGCTCGCGGTAGTCCTCGCGGTAGGCGCGGTCGCGCTCGGCGTCCCACAGCCGGGGCAGGACGCGTCCCGCCCCGTCCGGGCCGGCCGGGTCGAGGACCTCGCGGCGCAACGCGCCCTCGTCGAGCCAGCCGTCGAGGTACATGTCCTCGTCGTGGTGGCCGTACTCGAGCCGGAGCGAGGCGGGCCGCAGGAAGTCCCCGGCCCGCACGACCACGGTCTCCCGGCCGCGCAGCCGCAGCCCCTCGGCCACCGCCTCGGCGAGCTCGGCCGTCGCCGTCGGCGGCGGACCGTCGATCGCGACGCGGACCCGCCCCGGCAGCGCGTCGGTCCGCTCGACCAGGTGCTCCGCGAGCCCCTCCCGGCTCACCGCGCGGATCGAGCGCGTCGGGCTCACTGGCGGTAGTTCTCCACGACCGAGGCGTCCCGGGTCCGTGCCTCGTCGGGGTCCTGGCCGGCCGCGCGGCGGGCGTCGCGCTGGCGCAGCAGGTCCCAGCACCGGTCCAGGTCGACGCCGATGCGGTCCAGCCGCGCCTTCTCGTCGTCGCTGAGGGGCTTCCCGATGTGGGAGCGCTCGAGCCGGTGCTCCTCGTCGACGAGTTCCGTGATCCGGTGCCGCAGGTCGGCGTCGTCGGTCATGGTGGATCCCTCCGCTGAAGTGCTTGCCGGTAGATCACTGCACCTTGAGACACTAGTCGCGTGACCTCGGGGCAGGGCGGCTCACTGGTCCGGGCGCTGCGCGTGCTCGAGGCCGTCTCCGCGCTGGGCGACGGGGTGACCGCGAAGGCCATCGCCCGCCGGCTCGGCTGCCCGCTGCCCACCGTGTACCGCGCACTCGGCACGCTGGTCGAGGAGGGCTACCTGGTCCGGCTCAACGCGGTGCGGGGCTACGGGCTCGGCTACAAGGTCGCCGAGCTGCACCGGGGCCTCACCACCCAGGTCCGGCCCTCGGCGGCGGTCCGCGGGCTGCTCCACGAGGTGCACGACGGCGTGGGCGCGGCCGCCTACCTCGCCGTCCGGCGGGACGTCGACGTGGTGGTCGCGCACGTCGACCGCTGCGCGGACCATCCCGGGCCGCTCGGCCTGCGTGTCGGCGAGCCCGCGCCCGTGCACGCGACGGCCCTGGGCAAGGTGCTGCTCGCGGGCCTCGGGCCGGCCGAGCTCGGCGAGGTCCTGGAGCGCACGCCGCTCACCGCCTACACCCCGCGCACCCTCGCGGACCGGCGCGGACTCGACCGGGAGCTGCAGCGGATCCGGGCGGCCGGCGCGGCGGTGGAGGTCGAGGAGTTCCACCGCGGGGTGGCCGGCGTCGCCGTCGCGCTGCGCGGGTCGACAGCGGCGGTGGGGGTCGCGGTGAGCCGGGCCGAGTTCACGGCGCGGCGCTGGGAGCTGGAGCACGCGGTCCGCGAGGCGGCGGACCGCGTGTCCCGGGTGCTCACGGCCTGAGCAGGTCCGCCAGGGTGTCCAGCTCGGCCAGGGTGGCGGCGTCGGCGTCGGGCCCCTCGCGGTCGGTGAGGGTGAACAGCACCCGGTCGACGCCCGCCTGCGCGTAGGAGTCCAGCGCGTCGGGCTTCGGGACGGCGCCGAAGATCGTCACGGAGAGGTGGTCGCGGCCGGCCTCGGCCGTGCGGCGGCGCAGCTCGGCGATCCGCTCGGCGAAGGCGTCGAGCTCCTTCAGCCGGACCCGCAGCGGGATCCAGCCGTCGCCGTGCGACAGGACCCGGTCGAGCACGGTCGGCCCGCCGCCGCCGATCAGCACGGGCGGCGCCGCCGTCGGCTTCGGCCACGACCAGATCGGGTCGAAGTCCACGAACTCGCCGTGGTACTCGGCCTCGTCCTGCGTCCAGATCGCGCGCAGCGCCTCGATCCGCTCGAGCATCTGCGGGGTCCGCCGGCGCGGGTCGATCCCGTGGTGCGCCATCTCCTCCTTGTTCCAGCCCGGCCCCACGCCCAACTCGACGCGGCCCGGCGCGAGCCGCTCGACGCTCGCCACCTGCTTGGCCAGGTTGATCGGGTGGTGCTGGTTGATCAGCGTGACACCGGTACCGAGCGCGATCCTGCTGGTCACCGCGGCCATGGCGGCCAGCGCGACGAACGGGTCGTAGGTGTGGCTGTACTGTCGCGGCAGCTCGGCGCCGCCCGGCCAGGGGGAGCGCCGGCTCGTCGGGATGTGGGTGTGCTCGGTGAGGAACAGCGCCGAGAAGCCGCGCTCCTCGACGCCCCGGGCGAGCACCAGCGGGTCGATGCCGTAGTCGGTGAGGAAGGTGCTGACGCCGATGTCCATGCTCGGACTGTGCCATCCCGGTGGTTCCGTCGCGCCACACCTGCGTGGTGCGCGTTACGTTCTGGCCATGGCGCTCCGCACCGAACCCCCGTTCCGCGCCGACCACGTCGGCAGCCTCCTGCGACCGAAGGCCCTGCTCGACGCCCGCGCGCAGCACGCGCCCGGCTCACCCGAGCTGAAGGCGGTGGAGGACGAGGCGATCCGCGACGTCGTCCGGCTGCAGGAGGAGATCGGGCTGCGGTCCGCCACGGACGGCGAGTTCCGGCGCACCTCCTGGCACATGGACTTCATCTACCAGCTCGGCGGCGTCACGAAGACGGACGAGCAGATCCGGGTGCGGATGGTCAACGCCGAGGGGGAGGGCGCCTTCACCTCGGCCGGCCTGGCGATCACGGAGAAGGTCCGGCTGCGCGAGCCGATCTTCGCCGACGCCTTCCGGTTCCTCGCCTCGTGCACCACGAGCGCGGTCCCGAAGCTGACGATCCCGTCGCCGAGCATGGTCCACTACCGCGGCGGCACGGCGGCGATCGACCGCTCGGTGTACCCGGACGTCGAGGAGTTCTGGCACGACCTGTCGGCCGCCTACGCCGACGAGGTCCGCGCCCTCGGCGAGCTCGGCTGCCGCTACCTGCAGCTCGACGACACCAGCCTCGCCTACCTCAACGACCCGGCCCAGCGGGCCGAGCACGCCGCCGACGACGCCGACCACCTGCACGAGCGCTACATCCGCCAGATCAACGCCGCGATCGCGGACAAGCCCGAGGGCATGCGGATCACCACGCACATGTGCCGCGGCAACTACCGGTCCTCGTGGGCCGCGGAGGGCGGCTACGACTTCGTGGCCGAGGCGCTCTTCGGCGAGCTCGCCGTCGACGGCTTCTTCTGCGAGTTCGACGACGAGCGCTCCGGCGGCTTCCCCCCGCTGCGCTTCGTCCCGCCGGGCAAGCAGGTGGTGCTCGGGCTCGTGACCACGAAGAACGGCCGCCTCGAGGACCCCGACACCCTCAAGCGCCGCATCGACGAGGCCGCCAAGTACGTCCCGCTCGACCAGCTTTGTCTGTCGCCGCAGTGCGGCTTCTCGTCGACCGTCGAGGGCAACACGCTCACCGTCGACGAGGAGATCGCCAAGCTCCGGCTGATCGTGCAGGTCGCGGAGGACGTCTGGGGCTGACCTGCGGCGCTACGCTCCGGCCGTGGCCTACGACGAGGCACTCGCCGCCCGCATCCGCGCGCTCGTGGCGGACGAGCCCGGGCTGACCGAGAAACGCATGTTCGGCGGGCTCGCCTTCCTGCTCGGCGGGCACATGGCCGTCGCCGCCAGCGGGCGGGGCGGGCTGATGGTGCGCGTCGACCCGGCCCGGTCCGCCGAACTGGTCGCCGGCGCCGGGGTCGAGCGCATGGTGATGCAGGGGCGGGAGATGGACGGCTGGCTCCGGGTCTCCGGCCACCCCGACGTCGACGACCTCCCCGACGACGACCTCGCCCGCTGGGTCGCCGAGGGAGTGGGGTTCGTGAAGACACTCCCGCCGAAGTGAGGTTGGGGTGGGGCGGGAGGCGCGACGCCCGGAGGTCTCCCGGTCGTGTAGCGCGGGGGGCCGTTGGTTGGGCGGCTGCTGGTTGGGCGGCTGGCTCGCTGCTGCGGCAGCTGACGCTGCGGCTGGCTCGGCTGCTGCGCCTGCTCACGCTGCGACTGGCTCGGCTGCGGCTGGTGGCTCGGCGGTCGTGTGACTGGCGATCGGGCGTGAGCGGATGCCGGGTCACACACCTGCCCGGACCCGCCACACTCGCGCGGCGGGCCGAGGCACCCCTCCGAGCGCGGCACACCCGCTCTGGCCGCCCGGTACATCCGAACGCTCGGTCCCACACCTCGTCGACCGGTTGGGCGGCGCTCCTACCGGTGTGCGAACACGGCGCCCGTTCCCCTGCCGGCCCTCTGGCCCGTGGTCTGAGCCGTCCGCGGTCTCGGCATCCGAGCCCCTGTCCGCCCGCGATTTCCCGCCAGGCCGGGCCGGACCCGTACCGCGCGACCTTCTGCCCGTGATCGCGGCCGACCCGCACGTGGGACGCCTCGCCGATGACAGCGCGGTGCATCCCGCTCTCTGCTGCTCGCACACCCACTCGACCCGCCCACAGGCCGTCGACGAGATGTGTCGCGCATCGTCGAGGTGTGCGAGGCCGCCCGGGCGGGTGTGTCGCGGCGGCAGTGAGCGGAACCATGTCCGGCTAGGCTCGGGCGGGTGAGCGAGGGGCCTACGGGCTGGGGCGAGCCGCTGTACGAGCGGGTGCTGGCCGGGGTCCCGGAGGGCGCCTCGGTGCTCGACGTCGGCTGCGGGCCCGGGGTGTTCGCCGCCTTCGCCACGAAGCGCGGGCTCACGGTCACCGGCATCGACGCGGACCGGTCCGCCGTCGCGGCGGCGCGGCGCGAGGTACCGGGGGCGACCTTCGAGGTCGGCGACGCACACCAGCTCGACGGTTCCTTCGACCTCGTCGCACTCGTCCAGGTGCTGGCGCACGTCACCAACCCGCTCAAGGTCCTCAAGGAGGCGGCACGGGTCGGCGGGCTGGTGCGCGCGACGGTCTGGGGCCGCGAGGAGGAGTCCGACGTCCGGCTCTTCGGCGAGGCCCTCGCCCCGTTCCTCCCGCCCCGCGGGGCACGTCGCCCCCCGGCCGGACCGCCCCCGCTGACCGAGCCCGACCGCTTCCGCAAGATCGCCGGGACCGCCGGGCTGGACGTGGTCGCGCTCGACGAGGTCCGCTGCCCCTTCGACTACCCCGACGAGGACGCCCTGGTCGGCCCGCTGCTCACGGCCGACATCGGCCGGTACGCCGTCAACGCCGCCGGTCCCGCGGCCGTCCGCGACGCGGTGCTCGCTGCCTTCGCCTCGCGCCGCCATGGCGACGGCTACCGGCTCTGGAACCTCTTCCGCGTCCTCGACGCCCGCCCCGCCTGACCAGGCGTGCGCTGAGCCAGGTGCCGAGCGCGGGTCGGGGCCGAGAGGGCGCCGCGCAGCCATGCCTGCACACCGACGAAGACGACGACCACCTGCACGAGCTGATCGCTGGTTCCGTGCATCTGCGGTTCCGCTCGAGACCGTCCGGGCACTCGACCGCTGATCACGGCCCGGCGCCGGCGTCCGCATCAGCTCGCGCCCATAGTTGATCGCCGGTTCTGTGCGGTAGCGGTCCCGCTCGCGACCGTCCGCGCCCACGACTGCTGATCACGGCGTCGCCAGCACCACTGTCGCGTCGGCTGCCGTCCGGAGCTGATCGCCGGTTCCGTGCAGTAGTGGTCCCGCTCGCGACCATTCGCGCACTCGGCTGCTGATCATGGTTCGGTCGCCGCCGTCCGCGTCAGCTCGCGCCCACAGTTGATCGCCGGTCTCGTGCAGCAGCGGTTCGACGCAGGGCCGTCCCCGCACACCACCACTGATCATGTCGCCGTAAGGCCGCCACGTCTGCGTCCTGCTGCCGCCCACAGCTGATCGCCAGTTCCGTGCGGAGGTGGCTCCGCTACCGACCGTCCGCGCACTCGGCGGCTGATCATGATGCCGCTGCTGGCGTCCTCGTCAGCTCGGACACAGCTGATCGCCGGTCACGTGCAGATGCGGATCCACCGACGACCGTGCACGCACGTCTACGCTGATCACGACGCTGTCAGCTGCTGATCCTGGAGTCGGCGCCGGCGCTCACGTGGGCGACCGTCCACGGTTGATCACCGCTCTGTGCAGCGGCGCGACTCTGTCCACGACCGCTCTTGCACATCACCGCTGACGAAGTACCGCAGGCGCCGCCGACATCCGCATCGACCGCCGCGCGGGGCCCCGAGGCAGCTGATCGCTTCCTTCGTGCAGCGGCGGCTCCGCTGACGACCGCCTCTGCACACCGCCGCTGATCGGTGCCGCCAGCGTCCACGTCCGGCTTCGCTCGCAGCTGATTGCCGGTTCCGTGCAGTGGCTCTTCCGCTCGTGGCCGTTCGCGCACACGACTGCTGATCATGGTCCCGGCCGTCGTCGGCCAACTTGGTCGCCGCCGCTGCCGATTGCCGTTTGGGTGCAGCGGTGGCTCCTCCGATGACCGCCTCTGCACACCACCGCCGATCACGACCGCCCCCGACAGGAGCCGACCGCCCCCGACAGGAGCCGACCCCCGCCATCACAACACGACGCGGCGTCACAGCAGGAAGCCCGAGAAGCCCGTTGACGCCCCGACCCCTACGTCCGTAGCTTGAGTTCGTGTCGAAAACTCAGCTCGTCACCATCGGCGCCGCGGCGCTCGCCCCGTTCGTGGTGTTCGCGAGCTTCCCGCTGCCGATCGTGGCGCTGCCGGCGATCGGGGCGGACCTGGGCGTCGGGATCGCCGAGCTGAACCTGCTGGTCAGCGGGTATGCGCTGGGGCTCGGCGCGTTCCTGCTCACCGGCGGCTCCCTCGCCGACCGCTTCGGGGCGGCGCGGGTGTGGATCGGGGCGATGGTCGGCTTCGCGGTCCTCTCCGCCGCCTGCGCCCTCGCGACGACCGTGCCCCTCCTGGTCGCCTCCAGGATCGTGCAGGGCGGGGCGGGAGCGGCGCTGATGGCGTCGTCGTTGAGCCTGATCGCGGCGACGGTCGAGCCGAAGCGGCGCGCGGGCGCGGTCGCGCTGTGGGGTGCGGCGATCGGTGCGGGGCTGTCGACCGGTCCGGTGGGGGCGGGGCTGGCGCTCGAGTTCGGGCGCTGGCGGCCCGCGTTCGCCGTGCTCGCCGCCGTCTCGGCCGCGGCCGCGCTGCTCGGCGTCCTCGCCCTCCCCACAACCCGCGGGGCCGCCCGCGGCCGGTTCGACCTGGTCGGCACCGTGCTGCTCACGGTCGGGCTGGGCGGGCTGATCCTCGGCGTGAGCTGGGTCGGTGCCGACGCCTCGGCCCCGCGGGTGTGGGTCGCCTTCGGACTCGCGGTGGTCCTGCTGCCGGTCTTCGTGCTGCAGCAGCGCCGGCGCACGGTCCCGATGATCGACGTCGGGCTCCTCCGCCTGCCCACCTACGCCGGCGGCCTGGTCGCGGGCATGGCGATGGCGCTGTCGATCCTGTCGATGCTGGTGCTGCTCGGCCCGTACCTGCAGGTCGTGTTCGGGCTGTCGGCGCTGCAGGCCGGGTTGTGGTTCCTCCCGGCGACGCTGCTCTCCACGCTCGTCGCCCTGTTCGGCGCGCGGATCGGGGCGCGGTTCTCCCTGCGCACCCGGCTCACCGCCGGGCTCGCGCTCTCCGGGGCCGGGCTCGCGGCCCTGGCCTTCGTGCAGACGTCGTGGACCTTCCCGCTCCTGCTGCCCGGCTTCGTGCTGGCCGGGCTCGGGATGGGCCTGGCGAACCCGGCGCTCGGTGCCGCGGCGGTGGTCGGGGTGGCGCCGGAGCGCAGCGGGGTCGCCGCTGGCGCGGCCAACACCGCGCGGCAGCTCGGCAACGCGCTGGGCATCGCCGTGCTCGGCGCCATCATCCACGCGGGCGCGCTGGCCTCCGCCCGCACCGAGCTGCCGGTCGCCGCGGACCTGCTCGCCGCCGGCGACCTGCGCGGCGCGGCCACCCTGACCTCGGCCGATGCCGTGCAGGCGGCCTACGCGGTCGCCCAGACCTCCGGCGTCCGGCTGGCCCTGGAGGTCTCGGCCGTCCTGGCGGGCCTCGGCGCCCTCGTCGCCGCGTTCCTGCTCCGCCCGCGCCGCATCGCGCCCGTCGTCGTCCCGGCGGTGCAGCCCACCCCCAGCGCCGCGCCCAGCACCGCGCCCTGAGGCGGGCGTCAGGACCGCCGGGCGACCTGGTCCGCGAACAGGCTGGGCGGCAGGCCGTCGGCGACCGCGCGGACCTCCTTCTCGAGCGACGCGGCCAGGTCGTCGAACGACCAGGGCCCGTCCGAGCGCGCCTCGGCCACGACCGTGGGGTTCTCGTAGACGGTCACGCCGAAGCCGACCGAGCCCAGCACCCGCCCGGTCAGCCAGTCGGACCGGTCGCTCGCCAGGTAGAGCGCGAGCTCGGCCACGTTGTCCGGGGACCGGACCAGGTCGTCGTCCGCGGGACGGTCCGCGACCGCCCGGTCCTTCTCCGCCACGGTGGCGACGAGCCGGGTCGCGGCGGCCGGGGCGATCGCGTTGGCCGTGACGCCGTAGCGGGACAGGCCCTGGGCCAGCGACCACGTCAGCCCGACGATCCCCATCTTCGCGGCGGCGTAGTTGGCCTGCCCCGGCGAGCCCTCCAACCCGGAGTGCGAGGTGAAGTTGATGATCCGGAAATGGCCGTCGGGCCGCCGCTGCTCGCGGAAGTGCGCCGCCGCGGCCCGCGAGGTGGAGAAGTGCCCGCGAAGGTGCACGCGGATCACGTCGTCCCACTCCTCGTCGGACATGTTGAAGATCATCCGGTCGCGGAGGATGCCGGCCGCGTTCACCAGCACGTCCAGCCCGCCGAACTCCCGCACGGCGGTCTCCACGAGCCGCGCGCCTGTCGCGGTGTCGGAGACGTCGCCGCCGTCGGCGACGGCCCGGCCGCCCGCGGCCCGGATCTCCGCGGCGACGGCCTCGGCGCGGCCCGCGTCGGCGCCGCTGCCGTCCGTCCCGCCGCCGAGGTCGTTGACGACGACCGCCGCGCCCTCCGCGGCGAACCGCCGGCAGATCGCGGCCCCGATCCCGTTCGCGCCGCCCGTGACGATCGCGGTCCGCCCGTCGAGCACACCCAAGGTCGCAGCTCCTCACGCCCTCGCCGGGACCACGGCCCCGGTCGCCGGTCACCTTTGATCCAGCTGCATCAAAGTTAGCCCGGTGATCCGCCGGCGACCAGCCCCGAGAACGACGGACCGGGGCCCACCACCCCCGCGGGACCCCGGTCGTCGATCAGCACGTCACGCCCTGGCCTTCGCCTCCTCCGAGTAGCGCGTCTTGAGCAGGGACTTGCAGTACTCGCCGTTGGTCTCGATCCCCACCCGCTGCAGCCGCGCCCGCCGCAGGTGCAGCGGCACCTGGGCGGCCGTGACCCGGCTGCCGTCGGGGTGGATGAGCAGTGGGGCGTCGTCCTCGTAGGGCAGCCCGATCGCCATCCGCCGGTCCCGGAGCCGGCGCAGCTCCATGGAGTCCGGGATGTCGGCCAGGGTGAGCCCGGCGAGCTCGTCCGGCCCCACCCCCTCGTCGACCAGGGGCCGCGCGAGGCGGTCCTGACCGGCGAGCGCCGCCTTCGCGAGGAAGGTGTGCCGCAGCTCGTCGAGCTCCGCCGTCGCCTCGCCCTCGAACGAGCCGACGAACCCGGCGTGCGCGGCCACCCCGCCGTTGATCTCCGCCGACGCGTGGTGGTCGGCCAGCGAGACCACCGCGCCGGTGACCCCGGGGACCGCCGACACGGCGTCGTAGGCGTCGGCGACCATGAGGAAGGAGAAGTTGGGTGCGCAGAAGAACGTCGGCAGGCGCAGCCCCACGGTGACCTCCCCCGAGGGGGAGACGGTGCACGACTCGACGAAGTCGAGGTCCGTGATCGGCTCGTCCAGCTCCGGGTCGAGCACCGTCCCCAGCGCCTGCCAGACGGCAGGCTCGAGACTCATGCCTGGGCACCCGCCTTGTCCTCGACGAGCTCCTCGCCCGGCTGCATGGCCTCGTCGGCCGAGGTCGGCAGCTGCAGCTCCTGCGGCACCGGGATGTCGTAGAGCTTGGCGGCGTTGAGCCCGAGGATCTTCTTCTTCGACGCCGTGGTGAGGCGCGGGTAGTCGGCGAACTGGTCGTCGTCGGGCATCTGCCAGTCGACGAAGCCCTCGACCTGCCACTTCGGCGTCCAGATGTTGTAGTCCGAGCCGAAGGTCATCTTGTCCTCGCCGACCCAGAACAGCAGCTCGCCCATGACCTTGGCGAAGAACTTCGGGCGGGCGTGCATCAGGCCGCCGATGACGACGGAGAGGCCGGCGTAGACGTTGGGCTCCTGGACCGCCATGAAGCAGAAGTCCTCGATGCGCGGCAGGCCCACGTGCTCGACGATGAAGTTGAGCCCCTGGAAGTCCGTCGCGGCGTGGTCGACGTCGGCGACGTCGAAGGCGTCCTTGTCCAGCGGCCAGATCGTCGGGCCCTTGTGGACGTGGATGTTCTTGATGCCGAGGTCCTGCGCGGCCTGCAGGAAGTGGTACGCCTCGGGGTCGGTGAGCTTGTAGCCGCGGGAGTCGCCGTTCCACTCCGCGGTGTAGAGCTTCACGCCCTTGAGCTTGTACTTCTGGGCGTCGGCCTCGAGCTGCTTGAGGCCGGCGTCACCCTCACGCGGGTCGAAGCGGCCGTTCACGATGAGCTTGTCGCCCCAGCGCTCCAGGAGCTGGGCGTTCTGCTCGACCGTGTTGAAGCCCTCCTTGTACCACTCCTTGAGGTAGGTCGACTGGAAGATCGCGTGGTCGACGTGCCCCTCGACGAACATGTCGCGCTCGAAGTCCTCGGGCGTGACCTTGAGGTACTTCTCCCAGTCCCAGTGGGTCTCGGGCGGGCCGAGCTGGTGGTAGCCGTAGAAGCAGTCGATCCAGCCCTTGGCGAACTGCTCCTTGCCCTCGACCCAGTTCTCCTTCGACGCGTCCCAGAAATGGCTGTGCGCATCGACGATGAAGTACTTCTCGCCGTCCTTCTCGTACATGTGGTGGTTCCTTCCGTCAGCGTCGGTGCTGTTCAGACGGGGTGAATCAGGGGACGAGGATCGCCCGGCCGCGGACCCGACCGGCGTCGAGGTCGTGGAGGGCGTCGAGCGCCGCGTCCAGCGGGTACTGCTTGGTGTGCAGGGTGACCTTCCCGGCCTGCGCCAGGACCATGAGCTCGGTGAGGTCGGCGTAGGTGCCGACGATGTTGCCGATGACGTTCTTCTCGCCGCCGACGAAGTCGAGCGTCGGGGCCTTGAACTCACCGCCGTAACCGAGGATGTACTGCGACCCCGCGGGGGCGGTCATCTGCCAGGCGTCCAGCTCCGCGCCCTGCTCGGCGACGAAGTCGAACACCACGTCGCCGCCGCGGCCGTTCGTGAGGTCCTTCACGGCATCGACGTGGTTGCCGTCGGCCTGGACGGTCTCGTCGGCACCGATCTGCTTGGCGAGCGCGAGCGCGTCCGGGTTCTTGTCGACGACGACGATCCGGGTCCCGGTGATCGCCGCGAGCGTCTGGATCGCGATGTGGCCCAGCCCGCCTGCGCCCTGGACCACGGCGGTGGTGCCCGGGTAGAGGTCCGGGACCGCCTTGCGGACCGCGTGGTAGGCCGTGATGCCCGCGTCGGCCAGCGCGGCGACGTCGGCGGGGTTGGTGCTCGGGTCCAGCTTGATGCAGGCGCGCGCGGTCGTACGCAGGTACTCCGCCATGCCGCCGTCGTTGTTCGACAGGCCGGGGAAGAACGCGTTCTCGCACTGCATGTCCCGCCCGCGCCGGCAGGCCAGGCAGAGCCCGCACGACGGCTGCGGGTGCAGGATCACCGTGTCCCCGACGGCGACGTTGGTGACCCCGTCGCCGACCGCCTCGATCCAGCCCGCGTTCTCGTGGCCGATCACGTACGGCAGCGTGGGGTTCTGCGCCTCCGCCCAGTCCCCGTTGATGATGTGCAGGTCCGTACGGCAGACGCCGGCGCCCCCGATCTTGACGATCACGTCGAGCGGGCCCTGGAGCTCGGGCTCCGGGATGTCGTCGATCTTCGGATCGGAGTGGTACTCGTGCACCCGGACGGCTTTCACGCCCGTACCTCCTCGGAGTCGCTGCCGTTGTGGTCCCGATCACCGTCGATCACGGTGTGCGGAGTCACAAGGCGGCAAATTCCGCCATGCGAGAAAAAGGACTAATCGGGCACGTACTGCGTTCGACCGGTCGGGCGACGCGATCATGAGACGCCCACCTGCTCGGCCCTGACCTGCGAGGACGGTCTCGGCGCGGGCGACCCGAGGTCCGTCCGGCCCGGTGTCTCATCCTGCGACGGCCTGCTCTTCGGGGGAGGAATGGAGCCCGACCTCACCCGCACGTGTTCCACGTGGAACGCGGGCGATCGTCGGGCGGCACACCCGCGCGGACGCCGCTAGCGTCGCGTCCATGCGGACGGTCATCGCGGGAGGACACGGCAAGATCGCGCTCCGGCTCGCCACGCTGCTGGCGAACCGGGGCGACGAGGTGGTGAGCGTGGTGCGCAACCCGGACCACCGCGCGGACGTCGAGGCGACCGGGGCCACGGTGGTCGTCGTCGACCTCGAGCAGGCGGCGCCGGGCGACCTCGCGCCGCACCTGAAGGGCGCCGACGCGGTCGTCTTCGCGGCCGGTGCCGGTCCGGGCAGCACGGCCGAGCGCAAGGACACCGTCGACCGGGCTGCGGCCGAACTGCTGGCCGAGGCCGCCGCGCAGGCGGGGGTGCGGCGCTACCTGCTGATTTCGTCGACCGGGGTGGACCAGGACCCGGACCCGGACCGCGGAGAGGTCTGGGTCGCGTACATCCGGGCCAAGAAGGCGGCGGAGGACGCCCTGCGCGCCCGGTCCGACCTCGACCTCACGGTCGTGCGCCCGGGACCGCTCACCGACGACCCCGGCGTCGGGCGGGTGGCGCTGTCGAAGGACCACCTCGACCGCACGAAGATCACCCGGGACGACACCGCCGCCGTCCTCGCCACGCTGCTCGAGGCGCCCGGCACCGCCGGTCTCACGCTCGAGCTGATGGGCGGCGACGCCGACATCCTCGAGGCGGTGGCGGCCGTCCAGGACTGACGGCAGGATCCCGGTCGGGCGGTTCCCGCACGGTGCCCGGTCGGCCGGGGCATGATCGCCCCGGCGGCGGGCTGTCCCCGCAGCCGTCGGCACGGGAGGAGTTCGGGTGAGCGAGCACGAGTTCGACGTCGTCGTGATCGGGGCGGGCCCGGTCGGGGAGAACGCCGCCGACTACGCCCACCGCGGCGGCCTGTCGGTGGCGCTGGTCGAGGCCGAGAGGGTCGGCGGCGAGTGCTCGTACTGGGCCTGCATCCCGTCGAAGGCGCTGCTGCGCACGCCCAACGCCGTCGCCGCCGCCCGCCGGCTGCCCGGGGTGACCGCGGACTTCGACCCCAAGGCCGTGTTCGCGCGCCGCGACTCCTTCACCTCCCGCGGCGACGACTCGAGCCAGGCCGAATGGGTCGGGTCGTCCGGGATCACCCTGGTCAGGGGGCACGGGCGGCTCGCGGGGGAGAAGGCCGTGGCCGTCGGCGACGACGTCTACCGGGCCCGGCACGCCGTCGTCGTCGCGACCGGGAGCACGCCCGTCACCCCGCCGATCGACGGCATCGACACCGTCCGGACCTGGGGCTCGCGCGACGCGACCTCGGCGGACGAGGCACCGCGCCGGCTCGGCGTCCTCGGCGGCGGTGTGGTCGGGTGTGAGATGGCCCAGGCCTACGCCCGGCTCGGCTCGCAGGTCACGATGCTCGTCCGCGGCGACCGGCTGCTCACCTCCGCCGAGCCCGTCGCGGGGGAGAAGGTGGCCGAGGCGCTGCGGGAGGACGGGATCGACCTGCGGCTCGGCCAGGAGCTCGACGCCGTCGCGAAGTCGGGCGACGCCCTCGCGCTCACCGTCGGCGGCGAGACGATCGAGGTCGACGAGCTGCTGCTCGCCACCGGCCGTCGTCCCCGGACCGGCGACGTCGGGGCCGAGAGCGTCGGGCTCGAGCCCGGCGAGCCGCTCGTGATCGACGACTCCGGGCTGGTCCAGGGCGTCGACGGCGGGTGGCTGTACGCGACCGGCGACGTCACCGGCCGCGCGCCGCTCACGCACATGGGCAAGTACCAGGCGCGCATCGCCGGCAATGCGATCGCCGCTCGGGCGAACGGCGCCACGCTCGACACCGGGGCCTGGGGCGAGCACGCGATGACCGCCGACCACCACGCCGTGCCGCAGGTGGTGTTCACCGACCCCGAGGTCGGGCACGTCGGCAGGACGCTCCAGGAGGCGCGCAAGGCCGGGATCGACGTGCGCACGGTGGAGCTGGACATCGCCGTCGCGGGGGCCTCGCTGCACGCCGACGGCTACGACGGCGCCGCGGTGCTCGTCGTCGACACCGCGCGGGAGGTGCTGGTCGGGGCCACGTTCGTGGGCCAGGACCTCTCCGAGCTGGTGCACTCCGCGACCGTCGCGATCGCCGGTGAGGTGCCGCTCGGACGGCTGTGGCACGCGGTCCCGTCGTTCCCGACGATCAGCGAGATCTGGCTCCGGCTGCTGGAGACGTACCGGTCCGAGCCGCAGGCGTAGCGTCGGAGCACGTGCTCGACCTGATCGACCTGCGCGCCGACTGCAGCCGCTGCACCGGGCTGTGCTGTGTGGCGCCCGCCTTCGCGCGCTCCGCCGACTTCGCCTTCGCCAAGCCCGCGGGCACCCCGTGCCGGCACCTGCAGCCCGACGCCCGGTGCGGCGTCCACACGGAGCTGCGGCCACGGGGGATGGTCGGCTGCACGGTCTTCGACTGCTTCGGCGCGGGGCAGGCGTTGTCGGCGCGGGCGGACTGGCGGACGGGTGACCGCGAGGCGGTGTTCGCCGCGTTCCCGCAGCTCAGGACGTTGCACGAGCTGCTGCGCTATCTCGTCGAGGCGCGGGACCTGGCGGAGGGTGCGCTCGCGGAGGACCTCGGGGCGGCGGTGGCCCGCACCTCCGAGCTCGCCGAACTGGAGCCTGTGGAGCTGGCGACGCTCGACGTCGAGGCCCACCGCCGCGCCGTCAACCCCCTGCTGGTCGCGGCCAGCGAGGCCGCGCGCGGCGGCGGTCCGGACCACCGCGGCGCCGACCTGATCGGTGCCCGCCTGCGCGGCGCGGACCTGCGGCGGGCGAGCCTGCGGGGCGCGCTGCTGCTGGGTGCCGACCTGCGCGGGGCGGACCTGCGGGGCGCCGACGTGACGGGCGCCGACTTCCGCGGTGCGCGGCTGGAGGGCGCAGACCTGCGCGGGGTGCTGTTCCTGGTGCCGCCGCAGCTCACCGCGGCGCAGGGTGACACCACCACCCGCCTGCCCACCGGGTTCGAGCGCCCGGCCCACTGGACCGGCCCCGCTCCCGTCCGCCCGCGCAGCAAGGGGCGTCGCCGGTCCCGGCAACGCTGACCGACGATCACGGGTGCGGAGCGCTGCTCCCGCTCCACTGTCGACGATCATGGCGAGGCGGTCACCGGAGTCGTGGTTCAGGAGCCGCTGCAGAGCGGCTGACGCACCGCAACCGCGTCCGGCCGGTGATCGCGGGAAGATCCATCCGGCGTCACTGCGGTGGTGGCGACGACAGCGGAACCGTCACCGTGGCCGCGCCGTGGTCGTGCCGAGCGGTACGTGGCGGTCGTTCTGCCAGCACACCTGTCCCGCTCGCGGCTCCGACCGTCCCCTCGCCGAGACGTGGGAAGCCGCAGGGATCAGGGGGCGGTCTGGCTCAGGGCGGCGGCGATCCCGATGGTCACCGCCATGACAGTGACCTCCACCCCCGCCCAGCGCAGCACGGGGAGGGTGCCGCGCTGCAGCCGTCGGCGGGCGAGGCCGCCGAGCAGGGCGAGGACGACGATGAGCCCGGTCTTGGCGAGGATCAGCGCGCCGTAGCTGCTGCTGAACAGGTCACCGAGCACCGGGAGCCGGAGCACCGCGTTGGCCACCCCCGTGAGCGCCGTGCCGACGAGGCACACCGTGGCGATCCGGGAGAAGCGCGGTAGCCCCCTGTCGAGCAGCGCCCGGTGCGGCGCGACGAGCAGGAGCAGCACTCCCAGCCCGCCGACCCACAGTGCGGCGGCCCCGACGTGGAACGCCACCGTGACCACGGCGAGCGAGTGCTCCGGCGACGATCCGGTGTGCCCGGTGACGGCCGGGGTCAGGGACCCGAGCAGGGCCGCGACCAGCACGACCCGCCCCGGCACCGACTCCGGGCTGCGCATCCTGGCGATCGCGCAGCCGAGGACCGCGGCCGCGCACAACGCCGTCAGGACGGTCCCGCGCCCGGCGGCGACCCGGGTGACGAACGCGCCGACGTCGCCCGCGGTCAGCGCGCCGAGCGGGCGGCCGACCGCCTCGGCCGAGCGCACCGCGACCGACACGAGCACCGCGGCGAGCCACACACCGGCGACGACGACCGTCGCCCGGTCGCCGCGGCGGATCACCGTGGTGCCGCGGGCGTCCCGTGCCGAGGTCGGGACCAGCACGGTGACCAGGCCGAGCCCGACGCAGGCGACCGCGGCCGCGTCCGTCAGGCCCCGGAGGGCGGTGGCGGCGAGGGTGATCCCGGCGGCCTGCGCCAGGACGGCGGCGAGCAGCGCGGCGCCGACCGCGAGCGCGGCCCACACGAGCGGGGCCACCCGCTCGGCGGACGAGCCCCGGCTCGCGGTCGGCGCCCCCATCAGGCCCGCTCCTGCCCGGTGCGGAGCACGGTCACGACCGGCCCAGCCGCATCGCGACGGCCACGCCGGCACCGACGAGCACCACGGCACCCACGATCCACGGCCAGACCGGCATGCCGCCGGACTCGGCCGGGGCCGACTGCGCGGCCGGGGCGGCGCTCGGTGCGGCGTCGGCCGACGGGATCGGCGCGGCGGAGCTCCCGGTGCCCGGCCCGGCCGTGGTCAGGGTGAACCCGACCTTGCCCGAGACCGGGTGGCCGTCGTCGGAGAGCACGCGGTAGCCGATCTCGTACCGGCCGGCCGGGCCGAGCGGCCCGACCGGCGCGCTCACCTCGTCGCCCTGGGCCTGGACCTCGCCGGAGACGTAGTCCTTCCCGTCGGGGCCGATCACGGTGATCGTGTTGAAGCCCTGCTGCATGGTGTCGCTGAAGGTCAGCGTGACCTTCTGCGGCCCGGTGCCCAGGGTCGCGCCGTCCGCCGGGTCGCTGCCCTCGAACTCGGCGTGCGCGAGCGCCGGGGTGGCGCCGAGCAGCAGCGCGAGCCCGGCGAGCAGACCGGCGGCCGCGAAACGGGCCAGACGGATCATGTGTCGCTCCCCACCTTGTCCTCGCTCTTCGGTGCCGGGGTCGGCGCCGGCCGACGGCTGCGCAGCAGCGCCCCACCGCCCAGGCCGAGCCCGAGCGCGCCGAGCAGCAGGCCGACGCCGCCGAGCCAGCGGGCGGTCGTGTCCGTGGTCGACGCGGCCGTGTCCTCGGTGCCCGCGGCCGCGGCGCCGTCGTGGCCGCCGTGCCCGCCCGTGGTGGCGGGCGTCAGGGTGACGGTCGGGGCCGGGTGCTCCGGCTCCGCCCCGCCCGGGGTGGTCGGCTCGTCCCAGGCGACGACGCGGCCGTCGTCGTAGGTCTGGGTGGCGGGCAGGACCAGCTGGTCGGTGCCGGTCGGCAGCGGGCCGAGCGACAGCGGGAAGTCGACGAACTGGCCGGGGCCGATCCGGGTGCCCGGCTGCGCGGTCCAGGTGACCTTGGTGACGGCCTGGGTGACCTGCCGGCCGTTGACCTCGACGGGCGCGGGCAGGTTCCCCTTGGTGACCTCGGCCGTCCAGCCCGCCTGCGGGGTGGTCCGGGCGGAGGTGACCGGGTGGTCGGTCGGGAAGGTGACCTCGAGCTTGGTGGTGCCGGCGGTGTCGGACTCGTTGGGCACGCGCATCGAGATCACGGCGTAGCCGCCCTGCTCGGCGGTGCTCGGCTGGGCGGTGACGTGGGCGAACGCCGGGACGGTCCCGGCGAGGAGGAGGCCGCCGGCGGCGGCGGTGACGGCCGTCGCGCGCAGCGCGGTGCGGCGGGTGCGGGTGAACACGGGTGGTCCTCTCGGCGCGCCGGCGTGGGCGCGCGGGGTGCGGACCGGCCCCCGGCGGGGCCGGCGGGTTCGATCAGGGGGCGGGGATCGGACCCGGCACCGGTGGACCCCGGCGGAGGACGGCGCCGACGGCGGCGCGGCGGACGTGCCCGGCCACCCCGGCGGCGGGCACGGCGAGCGTGCGCAGCGGGGCGTCGGCGGGAAGGGGTGCGGACCGGCGCGGCAGGACCCGGCGCAGCGCGCGGGCCAGGGCCGAGAGGAGCCGGTCGGCGTCGCGGAGCAGGAGCCCGGACAGCACGGTGGCGACGGCGTGGCCCGCCAGCATCGACGGGCCGGACGCGATCCCGGTGTGGTCGTGCCCGAGGAACTCCAGCAGCTCGTGCAGCACGAGCTGGCCGCCGCCGAGCAGGAGCAGGGTGCCGACCGGCCCGCGCACCCGCTCGGCCGTGGACGTGACGGCCAGCGCGAGCAGCGGGAGCAGCACGACGAGCAGTCCGAGGTCGGGCAGGGTGCCGCCACCCGCCAGGTGGCCGAGGGCGGTCAACAGGGTGCTGAGCGAGGCCAGGACGGCCCCGCGCAGTACCCGCGCGTGGGCCGGGCCGGTCGTCGGGCCGGCCCCGAACGGGCCGGGCCGGGACTGCATGGGCACAGACGGTAGCCGAGCCCCCGGCCGGTTCCGGTGCGGGTCGGGTTACGGGCGGATCCCGAGGAGGTCGAGCAGCTGGTCCTCGATCCGGTCGAGCTCGCCCGCGACGGCGCGGAACGCGGTCCGGCGGCGGGCCGACGGCATCTGCTCGGCGGCCCGGACGGCCACGGCCAGGTCCGCGAGCCGGGGCCGCATCTCGCGGACGAAGGAGGTCGCGGCGGCCGTGGCGTCGGGCGAGTTCTCCAGCTCCGTGAGCGCCTCGCCCGCGCGGGAGATGCGGGCGTGCAGGGCACCGCCGCGGCCGCTGTAGCGGCCGAGCTGGTCCGCGGACACGCCGAGCTGCCGGGCGCGATGCGCGTCCCAGCGGTCCCGGGCGACCGCACCCGCGGCGATCGCATAGGGCGCGAGCAGCGGCGCGACGGCCTTCCCGACGGCGATCAGCCGCTTGGTGTGCGCGGGCGTGAGGTCCTTGGGGGCCGCGGTGCCGGCCTCCTTGGACAGCGCCTTCTGGGCCTTCCCGGCCTCCTTGCGGGCCTTCTTCGCCGCCTTCCGCCCGGGCTTGTCCGAGGTGACGGCCTCGACGGCGGCCAGCGCGGTCCCGGCGGCGCGGCTCACCGCGTCGCCGGCCTGCTCGGTCGCCCGCCGGGCCTTGCGCTCGGCCTTGTCGGCGGCCTTCGCCGCCTTCTTCTCGATCTTCGCGGCCTTCGCGGCGGCAGGCGACCCACCTCGTCGCAGTGCCATGTGTCCCGTGCCTCCCGCGTCGCGTGCCCGTTTCCCGGTGATCAGCGGCAGCCTAGAGGGCGTGGCGCGCCGTGGCAGGCGCGGAGTTGTCAGTGTCGGTCTCTACCCTCGGGGGTGTGACGGCGACGATCAGCGGTGCGGGCGGGCAGGCGGGCCCCGGTGGCCCCGTGCCCGGGCACGGCGAGGGGTCGGCGCCCGCTTCCCGCGTCCCCCTGCTCGACGCGGCGGCCACGACCCGGTGCCGGCGCCGGGTGCACCTGGACCACGACCCGTCGGCCGCCTCGGCGCCGCGGGCCCTGCCCGACCCGGCGCTGGAGCAGCGCCGGGCGGACGTGCGGGAGCACCGCGCCCGGATCGCCGAGGTCGTGTCCGGCGCGCAGCCGGCGGCGTGGTCGGCGGTGCCCGAGGGCCTGCCGACGGCGGAGCGCGCCAGGCTGACCGGGGAGCTGGTCGCCGCGGGCACCGGCGTGATCGGCGGGGCGGTGCTGCCGATCGACCCGGCGGGCCGGCGCGGCTCGGCCGAGCTCCTGGTCCGGGTGCCCGGCGGCGGGTACGTGCCCGTGATCGTCGTGCGGCACCGGATCACCGATCCCGGCACCGGTGCCGCCACCACTCCGCTCACCGCGCCGTTCCCGCAGCTCGCGGCCGACGACGAGGAGCGGAAGGTGCGCTCCCAGCCGCGGGACCTGCTTCGGCTCGCGCACCTCACCCGGATGCTGCGGACGGCGGGGTGGGCCCCGCCGGCCGAGGTGGAGGGCGCGGACCGGGGCGGCGTCGTCGGTCTCGACGCGGACGTGGTGGTGTGGCACGACCTGCGGGCCGGGCACTGGCCGGGCGACCGCAGCACCCTGGAGGAGTACGACGAGCGGTTCACCGACCGCGCCGCCGTCGCGCTGGCGGCGGCCACCGGCGCCGAGCCGCTGGCCGAGCCCTCGCGGGTGCTGGAGTGCAGGCGCTGCCCGTGGTGGCCGACCTGCGAGGCGCGGCTCACCGCGGAGCGGGACGTGAGCCTGGTGGTCCGCGGCGACACGGCCGTGGCGCTGCGCGAGATCGGGATCCGCACGGTCGACGAGCTGGCCGACCTCGACCCCCGGGTCGAGCCGCCGGTGCCGCTGCCCGGCACCCCGTTCCCGGACGTCGTGGCGCTGGCCCGGGGCTGGCGGCGCGGCCTGGCGGTGGCGCGGCGGGTCGAGCGGGTGCCGGTGTACCGCGCGGACGTCGAGGTCGACGTCGACATGGAGAGCTTCGGCGAGTCCGGCGCCTACCTGTGGGGCGCGGCCCTGTCCTACCCGGGCGGCCGCCAGGAGGGGGACGAGCCCGAGGGCTACCGCGCCTTCGCCACCTGGGAGCCCGTGCCCACGCCGGACGAGGGCCGTTCCTTCGCCGAGTTCTGGACCTGGCTCTCGGGCGTCCGGGCCGCCGCCGCGCGGACCGGCCGCACCTTCGCCGCCTACTGCTACAACGAGCAGGCCGAGAACCGCTGGCTGCTGTCCTCGGCCACCCGGTTCGCGGGCATGCCCGGCGTCCCGCCGGTCGAGGAGGTCCGCGAGTTCATCGCCGCGGACTGGTGGGTCGACCTGTTCGCCGTGGTCAACGAGTGGTTCCTGTGCGCGCAGGGCAAGGGGTTGAAGAAGATCGCCCCCGTCGCCGGGTTCAGCTGGCGCGATCCGGAGGCCGGCGGGGAGAACTCGATGCGCTGGTACCGGGACGCGGTGGGCATGGACGGCGCCCCGCCGGACCAGGCGCAGCGCGAGCGGCTGCTCGGTTACAACACGGACGACGTACTGGCCACCCAGGCGCTGCGGGAGTGGATGACCTCGCGCGCCGTCGACGAGGTCCCACTCGCCTCGGAGCTGTGACCGTGTCCGAAATCCGCCAGCGCGGCCCTGCGGGAGCGGAGCATGCTGTGCCGGTGCAGCTGAGCTGGCGGATCATCCCGGCGCCGGAGCCGATCGGCGCGCTCACCGTCGCGGTGAGCGAGGCCGGCCTGTGCCTCGTCGGGTTCGGCGCGGTGCCGGAGCGGGCGGCGGCGGCTGCCGAGCGGCTCGGCGCCGATCCCGTGGAGGACCCGGCCGGGACGGAGGAAGCGGCCGCGCAGCTCGCGGAGTACCTGGCCGGCGCACGCCGCGAGTTCGACCTGCCGCTGGACTGGCGGCTCACCCACGGCACCCAGCGCACCGTGCTGCAGGCGCTGTTCGCGCATGTCCCGTTCGGGGCGACCACCACCTACGCGGAGCTCGCCGCGCTCAGCGGGGCCTACGAGGGCCACGGCTACACGGCCGCCCGCGGGGTGGGATCGATCATGGGCTCGAACCCGATCCCGGTCGTCGTGCCGTGTCACCGGGTCATGGCGGCGGGCGGGCTCGGCGGCTTCGGCGGGGGCCGCGCGACCAAGGAGTGGCTGCTCGCGCACGAGGGCGTCCTGGCGCCGACCCTGTTCTGAGGGGCGTCACCGAACCGGCCCGCTCCCGTCGCGATCACGGCTGGTGCATGGCGCCCTGTTCACGGATCCGCGTGCGTCCTACCAGGCAGTGCTCACTCGTCCGCTTCCGTGCCCACCGTGCCTCGTGGGACAGGAGCGAGCCTCGGTCGGCGACGGGAGCCACCCGGTGCGAGGGTGGGAGCGTGGCACCCCGCACCTACGAGAAGCTCGGGCCCACCGGCGCGGCCGCGAGCACCCACCACCTCGGCACCTCCACCGCCCTGACCGTGCTGGCCCGGGGCGGCAACGCCTTCGACGCCGCCGTCGCGGCCGGGTTCGTCCTGCAGGTCGTGGAGCCGCACCTGTGCGGCCCCGGCGGCGAGGTCCCGGTCGTGTTCAGCACCGCCACCGACCCGTGGCCCCGTGTGCTGTGCGGGCAGGGAGTGGCGCCCGCCGCGGCGACGATCGACCACTACCGCGCCGAGGGCTGCACGATCGTGCCGGGCACCGGGCTGCTCGCCGCCACGGTCCCGGGCGCGTGGGACGCCTGGCTGACCCTCCTGCGCGACCACGGGACCTGGGAGCTGGCCGACGCGCTGGCGCCCGCGCTCGGGTATGCCGCCGGCGGGTTCCCGCTGGTCCCGCGCATCCCGGACACGATCGCCACCGTCGCGGAGCACTTCCGCCGGCACTGGCCCAGCTCGGCCGCCCAGTGGCTGCCGGACGGCGGGATCCCGCGCCGGTCACACCGGCTGCCGGTGCTCGCGGCGACGTGGGAGCGGCTGCTCGGCGAGGCGCAGGGACCGAGCCGCGAGGCGCGCATCGACGCGGCCCGGGCGGCCTGGTCCCGCGGGTTCGTCGCCGAGGAGATCGACCACTTCTGCCGCACGCCCGTCCGCGACGAGACCGGCCAGGACCACGCCGGCGTGCTCACCGGCGACGACCTCGCCGGCTGGTCCGCGACCTACGAGGACGCGCTGGTCGTCGACGCGGGCGCGGGCTGGCAGGTCGCGAAGTGCGGCCCGTGGTCGCAGGGCCCGGCCCTGGCCCAGGCGCTGCGCCTGCTCGACGGCACCGACCTGACCTACGCCGACGGGATCGCCACCGCCGACACCGTGCACGTCACCGCGGAGGCCGCGAAGCTCGCGTTCGCCGACCGGGAGGCCTGGTACGGCGACAGCGCGCCGGTGCCCATGGCGGACCTGCTGGCGGAGGACTACACCGCCGCCCGGCGCCGGTTGATCGGCGAGCTGGCGTCCCGCGAGCTGCGGCCGGGCGCGCCCGGCGGCCGTGACCCCCGGCTCGCGGCGCTGGCCACCGACCACGACCGGCCGATCGGCAAGGGCACCGAGGGCCCCGGCACCGGTGAGCCCACGGTCGCGCGGCTGGGCGAGGGCGCCGCGACCGGAGAGCCCGCGCCGAGCGAGCCCAGCCTGACCCGGCAGGGCGTGGCGCGCGGGGACACGGTGCACATCGACGTCGTCGACGCCGCCGGGAACATGGTCTCCGCGACGCCGTCGGGCGGCTGGCTGCAGTCCTCGCCGGTGATCCCCGAGCTGGGGTTCTGCCTGGGGACGCGGGCGCAGATGTTCTGGCTGGAGGAGGGCCTGGCCAGCTCGCTGGTGCCGGGCCGGCGCCCCCGCACCACCCTCTCGCCCAGCCTCGGCCTCCGCGACGGGGAGCCCCGCGTCGCCTTCGGCACGCCCGGCGGCGACCAGCAGGACCAGTGGCAGCTGTGCTTCCTGCTCGCCCACACCCGGGCGGGGCTGGACCTGCAGGCGGCGATCGACGCCCCGGCCTGGCACACGACGTCCTTCCCCGCCTCGTTCGCGCCGCGCGGCTGGGAGCCGGCGGGGCTCGTCGTCGAGTCGCGGCTCGGCGCGGACACGGTCGACGAGCTCGCGCGCCGCGGCCACCGGGTCACCGACGCCGGCCCGTGGGCGCTCGGCCGGCTCTCCGCCGTCGGACGGGGTGACGACGGCCTGCTCGCGGCCGCCGCCGACCGCCGCAGCGGCGTGGGCTCCGCCGCGGCCCTCTGACCCCGGACGGACGAACGGCGCTCTCGCTCACAAGATATGAGCGAGAGCGCCGTTTCGCCGTGGTGGGAGCGGATCAGCCGAGGACGGCCTGGATGTCGATGTCGATCCGCAGCGTGCGCCCGATCGCCAGCACGCCGGCGAGGACGCTCTGGTTCCAGGAGATCGCGAAGTCGTCCCGGGAGATCTCGGTGGTGGCCGAGAAGGCCGCCCGGGTGCCGCCCCACAGGTCGGGGCCGGTGCCGCGGTACTGGACGTCGAGCGCGACCGGCGCGCTCACGCCCTTCAGGGTGAGCACCCCGTCGACCCGCCAGTGCCGGGTGTCGATCCGCACGAGCCCGTCGGACTTGTAGCTGATCTCCGGGTAGACGTCGATGTCGAGGAAGTCCGCGCTGCGCAGGTGCGCGTCCCGGTCGGCGTCGTCGGAGTCGACGCTGCCCGGGTCGATCGAGACCTCCACCGAGCTGTTCTCCAGCGGGTCGGCCACCTGGATGCGGCCGCCGAAGCCGCGCAGCCGCCCGTGGATCCGGCTCATGCCCAGGTGCAGGGCGGTGGCGCGGATGCTCGAGTGGTGCGGGTCGATCGTCCAGGTCCCGGGCATGGGCAGGACGTCGCCACCCACCTTGGCCAGCTCCAGCACGCCCATCGTGGAGCGCTCGCCGGCCACCTGGACCGTGCGCGCGGCGGGCTCGTGGCCGGCCGCCGCCGCGATCACCGTGTACGGGCCCTGGTCGAGCCCCTCGATCACGAACCCGCCGTCCTCGCGGCTCGCCGCGCGGCCGCGCTGCACGCCCGTCGCGTCGACGGCCGTCAGCGTGCCCCCGGTGACGGGCCAGCCGTCCGGGGTCATCAGCCTGCCGGTCACGTCGCTCATCGGATTCCCTCCGTCGTCCCGTTCTGCGTCGCCGCGGTCCCGACCGCCCCGTTCGGCGCCGCGTTCGGGGCCGCTCCGTTCTGAACGGCTCCGTTCTGGGCCGTTCCGTTCTGGGCCGCCCCGTTCGGGACGGCGCCGTGCTGGGCGGGGGCCGGGAACTCGACGTCGGCGGTGGTCACCCCGCCGGAGCCCACCTGCACCACCGACGCCACCGGCGCGTAGCCGCTGGCCGTGAGCGTGTAGGTCCCGCCGGGCAGGTTCTCGAAGACGAACGAGCCGTCCGGGCCGGTCACGGTCGACGCGACCACGGTGCCCCGCCCGTCGATCAGGGTGGCGAGCGCCTCGCCGACCCCGCGGCCGTCGCTGGCGGCCACCACCGTGCCGACGAGCCGGGCCCGCCGGGGCAGCTCGACGTCGTGGTCGGTCACCAGCCCGGTCCGCAGCTCGACCGCCGCGGCGACCGGCGCGAACGTGGGCCCGGTGACGGTCAGCGTGTACCGCCCCTCGGGGACGCCCTCGAGCCGGTAGCGCCCGTCGGCGTCGGGTCGGCCGGTCGCCGCGACGTCGCCCCGCGCGTCGATCAGGGTGAGCGTGGCGTCGTCGATCGGCGTGCCCTCGGCGTCGCGGACGAGCCCGCGGACCGCGCAGGTGCCGGCGAGCGGCACGTCGTGCCGGACGGGCCGGTCTGCCACCGCCACCATCGCCGCGTACGGCTGGAAGGCGCCGGAGGTGGCGACGACGAGGTACGTGCCGCCGTTGGCCAGCGGGATGCGGTACCCGCCGTCCGGGCCGGTCACGGCACGGCCCTCCTGGTGCCCGCCCGGGTCGGTGACGGTCACGACCGCCTCGGCCAGCCCGGTGCCGTCGGCGCGGTGCACGATGCCGTTGACCTCGGGTCCGGGGCCGTACCCGCCGGGGGCACCCGCCACGGCCGGGTCGGCCGGGTCGGCCGGCTCGGCCGGCAGGGGCGCCGGCTCCCCGGCGAGGTGGTGCCGGCCGCCGTCGACGGGTCCCTGCCCGGTCCCGTTGCGCGCGCCCACGGCCTCGGCGACGGTGCGCGACCCGGCATGTCCGTTGCCGGTGTGCCCGTTGCCCGTGTGCCCGTTGCCCGTGTGCAGGGCCTGGAACTCCTCGATCGGCTCGACCGCCGCGGTCACGGCCGCGGGGGCGGGCGGGGTGCCGGCCTCCTCGGCCAGCCGGGCCTGGGCGCCGGACATGGTGCGCAACGGCAACTCCTTGATGAACAGCACGATGACGAACGCCAGCGCGATCACGCAGGCGGCGACCAGGTAGGTGAGCGTCATCGAGTCGGTGAACCCGACCAGGAACGGCCGGGCGAGCCGGGCGTCGATCTGCTGCAGGAACGCGGAGTCGTTCAGCACGCCGGAGGCGGCGGACAGGTCGCCGGACTGCGCGCCCTGCACGATCTGCCGGTTGGCGGGGTCCGCGACGACCGCAGGGTCGGCGAGGGCGGAGCGGAAGACCTGCCCGGCGTCGCCCCGGAACGCGGCCGTGATCTTGTCGCCGACCGTCGAGAACATGATCGAGAGGAAGATGGCGGTACCGAGCGTGCCGCCCATCTGCCGGAAGAAGGTCGACGACGCCGTCGCCACACCCATGTCCCGCGCGGGCACGGCGTTCTGCACGGCCAGGACCAGGGTCTGCATGCAGCACCCGAGCCCGAGGCCGAACATCGCCATGTAGAGGTCGAACTCCCACAGCGCGATGTCGACGCTGAGCCGGAAGTGCAGGATCACCAGTGCGCCGGCCATGAGCGCGGTGCCGATGATCGGGAAGATCTTGTAGTGCCCCGTCCGGGAGGTGACCTGGCCGGACACGATCGACGCCGTCATGATCCCGCCGACGAGCGGCAGCATCAGGAAGCCGGACTCCGTGGGGGTGACCCCGTGCACGATCTGCAGGAACTGGGGGAACAGCGCGATGCCGCCGAACATCCCCATGCCGATCACGACGCCGGCCATGCTGCTCAGGGTGAACACCCCGTTGCGGAACAGCCGCAGCGGGAGCAGGGCGTCGTCGCCGAAGCCGCGCTCGCAGAACACGAAGGCGATCAGGCCGACCGCGCCGACGATGTAGCAGACGATCGCCTGGTCGGAGCCCCAGCCCCACTCCCGGCCCTGCTCCGCGACGATCAGCAGCGGCACCAGGCCGATGGCCAGGGTGAGCGCCCCGGGCCAGTCGATGCGGTGCCGGCGCGGGGTGTGCGGGACGTTGAGGACCTTCGCCACGACCACCAGGGCGACGGCGCCGATCGGCACGTTGACCAGGAAGATCCAGCGCCAGCCGTCGATGCCGGCGATCGTGGCCTGGCCGGAGAACACGCCGCCGATGACCGGGCCGAGCACGCTCGACGTGCCGAACACGGCGAGCATGTAGCCCTGGTAGCGGGCCCGCTCCCGCGGCGGCACGATGTCGCCGAGGATCGTCAGGGCCAGCGCGAACAGGCCGCCGGCGCCGAGGCCCTGCACCGCGCGGAAGCCCGCGAGCATGTACATCGACGTCGAGAAGGTGCACAGCACCGAGCCGACGAGGAAGATCGAGATCGCGGTGAGGAACAGCGGCTTGCGGCCGAAGATGTCGGAGAGCTTGCCGTAGAGCGGCGTGCTGATCGTGCCGGTGATCAGGAACGCGGTCGTGGCCCAGGCCTGCTGGGAGAGCCCGCCCAGGTCGTCGGCGATGGTGCGGATGGCGGTCGAGACGACGGTCTGGTCGAGGGCGGCCAGGAACATGCCGAGCATGAGCCCGATCAGGATCGTCACGATCTGCTTGTGCGACAGCTCACCGCCCCGGTCGGTCGGAGGAGCCGGCCGCGCGGGCGCGGCGGCGGCTGGGCTGGTCATCGGGGGTCCCCCTCGGTCGTGCGCTGGAGATCGGCGACGAAGCGGCCCAGCAGGTCGGCGAACTGGCCGCGGGACTCGGGGGTCCACTCGGCCAGGGCGTCGACGAGCTGGCCGGCCCGGCGCCGTCGTTCGGTGTCGAGGACCCGGTGGCCCTCGGTGGTCGCGGCGAGCAGGCTGGCGCGGCCGTCCTCGGGGTCGGCGCGGCGCTCGACGAGCCCGGACCGGACCAGGCCGGCGACCTGCCGGCTGATGGTCGACGGGTCGGCGCACATCGCCGCGGCGATCTCCCCGGAGCGCTGCGGGCCGTCGGTGGCCAGCCGCGCGAGCAACGGGAACGCCGCCGTCTCGAGCTCGGCCCGGTAGGCCGGGGCCACCCGCTTGACCAGCCGCATGAGCATCACGATCTGGTGCACCAGCCGGTCGGCGACGTCGATGTCCCGGTCGTCGAGGGTCCGGTCGGAGAGCGGGGGCGCGCCGTCGATCTCGGCCGTCATGCCTGCTCCTGAACGTCTCTTTACCTGTACTTTGCGTGTATCACGCAACGAGTTGCTGTACGCAAGCATGGACCCGCGCGGCCTCCCGCGCAAAGCGATTACCCCCTCCTCGGCGGTGATCCGCACCACCGGGCCGGGTTACCGTGCCCCCGTGGCGCGACCGACGGTGGTGGAGAACGTCTTCGATCCCCGGGTGTTCGCCCGCGGCGTCCCGCACGAGGCGCTGCGCCGGCTGCGGGACGAGGCGCCGGTCTCCTGGCAGGAGGAGCACGAGGTCGGCATCTGGCCCGCCGGCCCGGGCTACTGGGCGGTGACCCGCTACGAGGACGTCCGGCACGTGCTGCGCAGCCCGGCCGACTTCTCGTCGTGGCTCGGGGCCACGCAGATCCGCGACCCCGACCCGGCCGACCTGCCGTTCATCCGCCGGATGATCCTCAACATGGACCCGCCCGAGCAGGTGCGGCTGCGCACGCTCGTGACCGGCGCGTTCACCCGCCGGCGGCTGGAGCGGTTCGCCGCGACCGTGCGGGAGCGCGCAGCCGTGCTGCTCGACGCCGTGGCGGCGCGGGGGAGCTGCGACCTGCCCGCCGACGTCACGGACGACTTCCCGCTGCAGAACCTCGCCGACCTGCTCGGCGTGCCCGCCGCGGACCGCGCGCAGCTGCTGCACTGGACGAACCGGGTGATCGGCTACCAGGATCCCGAGCACGCCCAGGTCGTGCTCGACGCCGACGGTCGCCCCGTCAACCCGCGCTCGCCCGCGCAGCTCGCGGACATGTTCGCCTACGCCGAGGAGCTGGCCGAGGCCAAGCGCCGGCACCCGGCCGACGACGTCATGACCGCCCTGGTGCAGGCGGAGGTCGACGGCGAGCGCCTCACCGACGCCGAGCTCAAGATGTTCTTCTTCCTGCTCGTCATCGCGGGCAACGACACCGTCCGCAGCGCCCTGCCCGGCGGCGTGCTGGCGCTCGTCGAGCACCCGGGGGAGTACGCCCGGCTGCGCGCCGATCCCGGCCTCCTGCCGGGGGCGATCGAGGAGATGCTGCGCTGGCACCCGCCGGTGCTGACCTTCCGCCGCACGGCCGCCCGGGACCTGGAGCTCGGCGGGCAGGCGATCGCGGCGGGGGACAAGGTCGTCGTCTACCACGTGTCCGCGCACTACGACGAGCGGCGCTTCCCCGACCCGCACCGCTTCGACATCGGCCGCACGCCCAACGACCACCTCGCCTTCGGGCAGGGGCCGCACCTCTGCCTGGGCGCGGCGTTCGCCCGGCTGCAGCTGCGGGAGTTCCTCACCGAGTTCCTGAGCCGGCTGCCGCAGGTGGAGCTCGCGGGCGAGCCGCGGCGGCTGACCTCGAACTTCATCAACGGCGTCACCCGGCTGCCGCTGCGCTGGTGACCCCCGTCCAGGCCGCGTCTCCCAACCCGCCACCACCGCTCCCGGCGCCCACGCCGTCCCCGCCGGCGTTGCCGGGCCACCCGAATACGCCCGGTATGAGGGCAGCCCGGCTGCCTTGCGGGAACGACGTGGATCACCGGGCCCGGCGGCGCCGGATCGAGAGACACGGCCTAGTCTCCGCCGCAGCGATCACGGGAGGCGTGCCAATGGGTCGGACGGGCCGGGTCGGGAGTGCGGTCACGGGGTTCGCGTGCGTGCTGGCGTTCGCCGGGTGCGCCCAGCCGGGCCAGCTCGGCCAACCCGCCCCGGCCCCCTCCGCGGCCCCTGCTCCCGGTGCTCCCGCCGCCGCGGGATCAGCGGCCCCGGCCGGTCCGCAGACGGTCGGGCAGGGCGTCGTCGACATCCCGCTGCGGTTCCGGACCCCGGCGCCCGCCGACTACACCGTGCGGACCCTCGACCTCGCCCCGGGCGAGGCCCTCGGCTGGGAGACCCACCCCGGCACCGAGCTGACCCTGCTCGACGCCGGGCAGGTCGCGGTGCAGGAGGCCGGTGCGTGCGCGCCGCGGGTGCTCGCGCCGGGCCAGGTCGCCGTCGTGGGCGAGGGGGTGGCGCACGTCGTGCGCAACACCGGCACGGAGCCGGCCCGGCTGGTCGTCACCAGCTTCCTCGCCCAGGGCGTGCCCGCGGCCACCCCGGTGCCGTCGGCGTGCCCGGAGGAGCCCCCGGCCCCCACCGGATAACGATCCGGCGCTCCAGCCTGCGCCGGGCGGCGCCACCCCCTAGGATCGCGCGATCTGAGCCGACGACGTCTCAGGAGCGTGTCCCATGGCGAACGGGTTCGAGTTCGACCGGCGACGGTTCCTCCAGGTCACGGGGCTGGCGGCGCTCGGGGGAGCGCTCGTCGCCTGCGGAGGTGGGGGCGGGGGTGCCCCTGCGCCCACCCAGGCCGCCCCGCCGGGCGCCTTCACCCCGCCGTCGACGTCGTTGAGCGGTGCCCTCTCCCTCCTCATGTGGAGCCACTTCGTCCCGGCGCACGACGCCTGGTTCGACCCGTGGGTGAAGGACTGGGGGTCGAAGGTCGGTGTCGCCGTGACCGTCGACCACATCAACTACGCCGAGCTGCCCGCCCGCACGCAGGCCGAGATCCAGGCGAAGCAGGGCCACGACCTGATCCTGCACATCGCCCCGGTGCCGCAGTACGAGCCGAGCGTGCTCGACCTCACGGACGTCGTGACCGAGGCGGAGAAGCGGCACGGCACCCAGCTGGACCTGTGCCGCCGGTCCAGCGTCAACCCGACGACGCGGAAGTTCTTCGCCTACGCCCCCGCCTGGGTGCCGGACCCGGGCGACTACCGGCAGAGCCTGTGGGCGCCCGTCGGGCTGGCGAACGGCCCCGCGAGCTGGGACGACCTGCTGCGCGGCGGCGCGGAGATCAAACGCACCCAGGGCGTGCAGCTCGGCGTCGGGATGTCGCAGGAGATCGACTCCAACATGGCGGGCCGGGCGCTGTTGTGGTCGTACGGGGCGTCGATCCAGAACGAGGCCGAGGAGGTCGTGCTCAACTCGCCGGAGACGGTCGAGGCCGTGGAGTTCATGAGCCGGCTCTACCAGCAGGCGATGACGCCGGAGGTGTTCTCCTGGAACGCGGCGTCGAACAACCAGGGCCTCGCCGCCGGGCAGCTGTCCTACATCCTCAACTCGATCTCGGCGTGGCGGACCTCCCAGGAGACCGACCCGGAGACGGCGCACGACATCTTCTTCACCGCCCCGCTGCGCGGGCCCGCGGACGCCCGGGCCGCCAGCCACGTCATGTACAACTGGATCGTCCCGAACCACGCCACCAACCCCGCCGCGGCCAAGGAGTTCCTGCTCCACTACACGGCGAACCTCGACGTGGTCGCCTGGCAGTCGAAGCTCTACGACTTCCCGGCCTATCCGGACGTGGTGCCCGACCTGAAGAAGTGGCTCGACGCCGATCCGTTCGGCGCCCAGCCCCCGGGCAAGCTCGCGCTGCTCGGCGACGCCGTCAGCTGGAGCACCAACGTCGGATACCCGGGCACGGCCAACACGGCCGAGGGCGAGGTCTTCGCGACCTTCGTCATCCCCAACATGTTCGCCCGGGCGGCGCGCGGGGAGGTCAGCGCCCAGCAGGCGGTGGCCGACGCCGAGGCGCAGGTCACGCCGATCTTCGACAACTGGCGGGCCCGCGGCCTCATCGGCACCGGCGGGCGCTGACGTGGCCACGGTCGAGGTCCGCGACCTGCACAAGCACTTCGACTCGGGACGGGTGCGTGCCGTGGACGGCGTCGACGTCGCGACGTCCGACGGCGAGTACCTGGTGCTGCTCGGCCCCTCGGGCTGCGGCAAGACCACCCTGCTGCGCACCATCGCCGGGCTGGAGGACCCCTCGAGCGGCGACGTCGTGATCGACGGCCAGGTGGTCACCGGGCTGCCGCCGCGGGCGCGCCGGATCGCGATGGTGTTCCAGAGCTACGCCCTCTACCCGCACAAGAGCGTGCTGGCCAACATCGTGTTCCCGTTGCGGGCGGCCGGTGTCCCGCACGGCGACCGCGAGCAGAAGGCCCGGCGCGCCGCAGGCATGCTCGGGATCGAGCACCTGCTGGGCCGCAAGCCCCGCCAGCTCTCCGGCGGCGAGCGCCAGCGGGTCGCCCTGGCCAGGGCCCTGGTCCGCGACCCCTCGGTGTTCCTGCTCGACGAGCCGCTGTCCAACCTCGACGCCAAGCTGCGGACCAGCGCCCGCGACGAGCTCAAGCGGTTCCAGCAGGACATCCGGGCGACCACGGTCTACGTCACGCACGACCAGAGCGAGGCGATGGGGCTCGGCGACCGGATCGCCGTCATGTCCCAGGGCCGGGTGCGCCAGATCGGCAGGCCGGTGGAGGTCTACGACGACCCGGCGGACACCTTCGTCGCGACTTTCATCGGCTCCCCGCCCATGAACCTCGTGCCCCGCGGCGACGTGCTGGTCGGCTTCCGCCCCGAGCACCTGCTGCCGGTGGAGAACGTGCCCGGCGAGCGCGTCACGGTGACGCTGGAGGTGCAGCGGATGGAGTACCTGTCCGGCGACCGGCACGTCTACGGCACCGTCGACCTGGGCGCCGGCCCGACGCGGGTGATCGCCCGGCTCCCCGCCACGGTCGACACGCCCCTCGCCACGGGCGAGCGGCACGGGTTCGCCGTGCCGGTGCGCCGGCTGCGGTTCTTCGACGAGGACTCGGGGCTGCGCACGGACCCCGTCCCGGTCCGGACCTGAGCGATGACCGGCCCAGGCGGAGCACCCCCGGCGGCCACGAGGCCCGCCGGTGCCGTCGCGGAGCGGGAGCGGCCGGCGCCGACCCGGTACCGGCGCCGCCTCACCGACCGGGACGGCGTCCTGGCCTGGTTGTTCCTGGCTCCGGCGGTGGTCTACATCCTGGCGCTGGTCGGGGTGCCGTTCCTGCTCGCCGTGGCCTTCAGCTTCTCCGACGTCACAGGCGGCGACCCGAGCTTCGACTGGACCGGGCTGCAGAACTTCGGGCGCGTCTTCGCCGACCCGGTCTTCTGGCGCGCACTGCGCAACACCCTCGTCTTCACCGCGCTGTCGATGGTCTTCATCGTGCTGTTCGGGAAGGTGCTCGCCAACGTCCTCATCGCGGACTTCCGCGGCCGGTGGCTGGTGCGCTTCCTCGTGCTCCTGCCCTGGACCACGCCGGTGGCGCTGTCCACCATCACCTGGCTCTGGATGCTCGACTCGGTGTTCTCCCCGATCGACTGGGTGCTGCGCCAGGTCGGCCTCATCCAGGCCAACATGTTCTACCTGGGGCGGCCGACCCTGGCCATGGCCTCGGTGATCGCGGTGCACGTCTGGCGGCTGGTGCCGCTGGCCGCGGTGATCATGATGGCCGGCCTGCTGTCGATCCCGAAGGACGTCCAGGAACAGGCGCTGGTCGACGGCGCGGGCTACTGGCGGCGGATGGTCGAGATCACGATCCCGCTCACCGCGCCGGTCATCGCGATCTCGGCGCTCTTCGGGGCGATCTTCACCTTCACCGACATGACCGTCGTCTACGTCCTCACCCGCGGCGGCCCGACCAACGAGACGCAGGTGCTCGCGAGCTGGGCGTTCTTCCGCGGCATCGAGGGCGGCGACATCGGGCAGGGCGCGGCGATCGCGCTGTTCCTGTTCCCGCTGCTGCTCGCGGCGGCGATCGCGATCCTGCGCGCGGTCCGCCGGATGGAGGTGAGCTGAGCCGTGGCCGGCACGCTCGTCGTCACCGACGCCGACCGCCGCCGGTACGCGTGGCGGCACCGGGCCGCCCGCGCGACCCTCTACGTGATCGCTGTCCTGTCCGCGTTGTTCGCCGCGGGCCCGTTCGTCTGGGCGGCGATCACCGCGTTCAAGCAGGACAGCGACCTCTACCGGCGGCGCAACAACCCCTTCGTCTTCAACGAGACGCCGACGCTCGACCACCTCCGGCTGCTGTTCGCCCGCACCGCCTTCGCGACGTTCGCCTGGAACACCCTGTGGGTGGGCCTGCTCGTCGTGCTGATCACGCTGGTGCTGGCGCTCCCGGCCGCGTACAGCCTGGCCCGCCTCGACCGCCCGTGGGCGGGCCGGATGGGCATCGCGATCTTCTTCGTCTACCTCGTGCCGCCGACGCTGCTGTTCCTCTCGCTCTCGCGGCTCGTGGTGGCCCTCGGGCTGCAGGACTCCACCTGGTCCCTCGTGGTCATCTACCCGACGATCACCGTGCCCGTCTCGGTGTGGCTGCTCCTCGGGTTCCTCAAGACGATCCCGAAGGACATCGAGGAACAGGCCATGGTCGACGGCTACAGCCGGGTGGGCGCGATGGTGCGCGTCGTCGTCCCGCTGCTCCTGCCCGGGCTCGTCGCGGTGGTCGTGTTCGCGTTCACCCTCACGGCCAGCGAGTTCATCTACGCCCTCGCGTTCATCTCACCCACCTCCGAGAAGGTGATCAGCACCGGCGTGCCCACCGAGCTCGTTCGCGGCGACGTGTTCTTCTGGCAGTCGCTGCAGGCGGCCGCCGTGCTCGTCGCGGTGCCGATCGCGGTGGTGTTCACCCTCTTCCTCGACCGCTTCGTCGCCGGGTTCACGCAGGGCGCGGTGAAGGGGTGACGCGTCCGCCGCCGGGGTGGAAGAGGCGGCGCCCGGGCCCGCGGGTGTGGGACGATGGTCCGTGTCGGGGACCCTTCTGACCGGGCGGAGTGCATGGCGAGGAAGACCGTGACCGCCAACGACGGGCGGACGTGGGAGGTCAGCAGGCGCATCGACTGGTCGCCGCCCGCCGTCGGGGACGAGTTCGAGCACGATGTGGACGGCGGGCGCGGGGCCGTCGTGATGGTCGTCTGCGCATTGATCGTGTTCGGCGTCGCCATCGTGGCCTGGCCGCTGCTCGCCCAGTCCCAGGTGTACGTGCCGCTGGCCTACTGGTTCGCCGCGATCGTGATCCTCGGTTTCTTCCCGGTCCGCTGGTGGCTGCGCCGGCCGTGGAAGATCGTCGCGGAGACGGACGGGCACTACGGCTCCGACGCCGGCCGCGAGCACTGGGTGGGCAAGGTCCGCGGGATGAGCCGTGCCCAGGAGGAGATGCGCGTGGTGGTGCTGTCGCTGCGCCAGCGCGGCACCCCCGGCCACGCCGACAGCCCCCTGCAGCCGGTCAACTGATGCCGGAGCTCCCCGAGGTCGAGGCACTCGCCCAGCACCTGCGCGACCACGCTCTGTACCGGCCGGTGGCGCGGGTCGACGTGGCCAGCATGAGCGTTCTGAAGACCTTCGACCCGCCGGTGTCGGCGCTGGCCGGACGCGTGGTCACGGGGGCGAGCCGGTTCGGCAAGTTCCTCTCGGTGGACTTCGAGGACCGCAAGGACGAGCCGGGCCTGCACCTGGTCACGCACCTGTCGCGGGCGGGCTGGCTGCGCTGGCACGACCAGGCCGCCGCCACCCCGCCGAAGCCCAGCGGGCGCGGCCCGCTGGCCCTGCGGGTGCACCTCGACGCCGTCGGCGGGCCGGGCTTCGACCTCACCGAGGCGGGCACGCAGAAGCGGCTCGCGGTGTACCTGGTGCACGACCCGCAGGAGGTGCCGGGCATCGCGAAGCTCGGGCCGGACGCGCTCGACATCGACCGCGCCGGGTTCGGCGCGCTGCTCGCCGGGCGTACCGAGCGGATCAAGAACCTGATCACCGACCAGAAGGTGCTGGCCGGGATCGGCAACGCCTACAGCGACGAGATCCTGCACACCGCCCGGCTGTCCCCGTACGCCGTCTCCGGGCGGCTCGACGAGGACCGGGTCGACGTCCTGTACGAGGCGATGCGCGGGGTACTCAGCGACGCCGTGGACCGCTCCGTGGGGCAGCGCGCCGCGTCGCTGAAGGGCGAGAAGCGCTCCGGCCTGCGGGTCCACGCACGGACCGGGCTGCCCTGCCCGGTGTGCGGCGACACCGTCCGGGAGGTGTCGTTCGCCGATCGGTCGTTCCAGTACTGTCCGACCTGCCAGACCGGCGGCAAACCCCTGGCCGACCGGCGGCTCTCCAGACTGGTGAGGTGACCACGGTGGCGGACGTGCTCTCGTCGCCGCTCGTGCTCGTTCTCGCGGCGGTCATCGTGGCGCTGGTCGTGGTGATCGTGGTGCTCCTCGTGCGCCGCGCCCGCCGGCACACCTTCGCGAGCCCGCTCGAGCGGGCCACCTTCTCCACGCTGCACACCGTGGCGCTCGCCGCCCCCGCGCTGCGGGACGGGCTCAACCCCAACTCCGCCGCGTACGCCCTGCCCTACCTGCGCACCCTGCTGGACACCTGCGCGCTCACCATGACGGACGCCCGCGGCGAGGTCCTGGCCTGGGACGGCGACGCCGACCAGCACAAGCCCGACGTGGTGGCCCTGGCCGACCAGGTGATCTCCACCGGCCGCCAGCAGGTGCTCTCGCACTCGGCCATCGCCTGCCAGTACCCGAGCTGCGACGTCCGCGGCATCGTCGTGGTGCCGCTGGAGAGCGACGGCGCGATCATCGGCACCCTGGCCGCGCTCACCACCCTGACCGCCGGTCCGGTGCTGCTGCGGGCCACCGCCGAGGTCGCGCGGTACGTCTCCAGCCAGCTCGAGCTCGCCGAGCTCGACGAGTCGCGCGCCCGGCTCAACCGGGCCGAGGTCCGGGCGCTGCGCGCGCAGATCTCGCCGCACTTCGTCTACAACGCGCTGACCACGATCGCGAGCTTCATCCGCACGGACCCGGTGCGCGCCCGCGACCTGCTGATCGAGTTCGCCGACTTCACCCGGTACTCGTTCCGCACCGCGGGCGAGTACACGACGCTGTCGGACGAGCTCACCAACATCGAGCGCTACATCGCGCTGGAGAAGGCCCGCTTCGGCAACCGGCTCAACATCAAGCTGCAGATCGCGCCCGAGGTGCTCAACGTCGTGCTGCCGTTCCTCGCGCTGCAGCCGCTGGTGGAGAACGCGGTGCGGCACGGCCTGTCCGGCAAGCCCAACGGCGGCACGATCACCATCACCGCCGAGAACGCCGGGGCCGAGTGCGTGATCATCGTGGAGGACGACGGCGTGGGCATGGACCCCGCCCGCCTCACCGAGGACCTCGACGACGCCCACCTGTCCGGCGCGCACGTCGGCCTCGGCAACGTCGACGACCGCATGCGCTCGGCCTTCGGGGACGACTTCGGCCTGGTCGTGGACACGGCCGTCGGCGCCGGCATGAAGATCACGCTGCGGGTGCCGAAGTTCCGCGCCGGCATCCGGGTCTGACGCGCGGGCCGGCGACGATCACCTCCCCGGCGGTCCTGATCTGTAGCGTGTGCACATGGACGCCCTCCGCCTGCCCGACCGTCTGACCTCGCGCCTTCCCGGACGGCTCGGCGAGAAGGGCGACGCGCCGGTCGTGCCGCTCGTCCGGCTGCACGGCGTGATCTCGCCGCAGCCCGGTCCGGTGCCGCGCGCGGTGATCAACGCGGCCTCCACGGAGAAGGTGCTGGAGCGGGCGTTCGGCACGGAGCGGGTCGTCGCCGTGGGGCTGCTGGTGAACTCGCCCGGCGGCTCGCCCACCCAGTCCGCGCTGGTCGCGGACCGGATCCGCGGGCTGGCGGCCGAGCACGAGGTGCCGGTGCTGGCGTTCTGCGAGGACGTCGCGGCCTCGGGCGGGTACTGGCTGGCCTGCGCGGCGGACGAGATCTACGCCCACCCGACCTCCATCGTCGGCTCGATCGGCGTGATCAGCTCCGGGTTCGGGCTGGAGGGCTTCATCCAGCGCTTCGGGATCGAGCGCCGGCTGCACACCGCCGGGAAGTCCAAGTCCCGGCTCGACCCGTTCCTGCCGGAGAAGGACGAGGACGTCGCCTGGCTGCGCGGGCTGCAGGACGAGCTGCACGGCCTGTTCCGGCAGTGGGTCGTCGACCGCCGGGGCGACCGGCTGACCGGCGGCGACGAGCTCTTCACGGGCGAGGTGTGGACCGGGGCGCGGGCGCTGCAGCTCGGCCTCGTCGACGGCCTGGGCACGGCGCGGTCCGTCCTCACGGAGCGCTTCCCGGACGCGAAGCTGGCCCCGGTCGAGGGACGCAAGCCGCTGCTCGCCCGGCTGGGCCTGGCCGCCCCCGCCGCGGGGCTCCCCGGGGCCCTCGGTGCAGGCGGTGCGGCGGACGCCGCGCTCGGTCTGGTCCAGGCGGCCGACATCAGGGCGACATGGGCACGCTACGGTCTGTAGCCTCGCCGGCGGTGGGCGAGCCCGAGAGGAGCCCTGGTCCTCACCCGTTCGATCAGTAGCCGATCGGTCGCAGATTGATGAGATGCCCTGGCATCCCGCACCGATCACCGTCACCATGGTCGGCAGGGCCGGGGGCCGCCACCGACGAGGTGCGCGCCCGGCCGCGCACCGGGAACGCAGGATGAGGAGATCGTGGACAGCACCGACAGCTCCGGAGGTCTGGTCGTCCTCGCAGTGGACGACGAACAGCCGGCTCTCGAAGAACTGGCGTTCCTGCTGAACGAGGACCCGCGGGTCGGCGAGGTGCTCAAGGCCTCGGACGCGACCGAGGCCCTCCGCATCCTCAACGCCCGCAGCTCCCGGGAGAGCGTGCACGCCGCGAACGCCGCCCGCGCCGCGGGGGCCCCGCACCCGGCCGCCGGCACGCGCGTGGCCGAGAAGACGGACGTCGACGTCGTCTTCCTCGACATCCGCATGCCGGGGCTCGACGGCCTCGAGCTCGCCCGCGTCTTCTCCTCCATGGCCCAGCCGCCGGAGGTCGTGTTCGTCACGGCGCACGACGACCGCGCGGTCGACGCCTACGAGGTCGGCGCCAAGGACTACCTGCTCAAGCCGCTGCGCGAGGAGCGGCTCGCCGCCGCCCTGGACCGGATCATCGCGAACCGGGCGACCGCCGCGCCCGTCGAGCCCGCCCCGCAGGAGCGGGACGAGGACGAGGTCATCCCCGTCGAGCTCGCGGGCACCACGAAGCTGGTGCCGCGCTCGGCCGTCCGGTACGTGGAGGCCCAGGGCGACTACGCCCGGCTGCACACCACCGAGGGCAGCCACCTGGTCCGCATCCCGCTGTCGGTGCTGGAGGACCGCTGGCGCGACGCCGGGTTCGTCCGCATCCACCGCTCGTTCCTGGTGGCGTTGCCGCTGGTCACCGAGCTGCGGCTGTCCGGGTCGGGGTACGTGGTGCGGGTCGGATCCGGCCCCGACACCGCGGAGCTGCCCGTCTCCCGCCGGCACACCCGTGAGCTGAAGGACCGCCTGGTCCGCGCGACGAAGCAGGCGTGGAGCCAGAGGTGAGCGCCGACGACGCACTCGTTCCCGCGGAGGAGGCATGAGCGCTGCCGTCGACGGCTCCCCGCCGTCGATGAGCCCCGACCCGGGAGACGGGGAGGGGTCCACCCGGCGCCGGCGCGCGGCGCCGGGCGGTCCCGAGGACTCCGGGCCGCTGTGGCTGCAGGAGGAGATGCGCCGCCGGATGGACGCCAACGCCCGCTCCGGCCGCGGCCGGCACGCGCGGGACGAGGCGGACACCGAGCAGTTCGGCGTCGGCGAGCTGCGGGCCCGGGTGGCCCGCGGCGACACCCCGCCGCCGGGCGGGCCGGACTACACCGCCTACCCGGACTACGACGACGACTACGACGACCCCGACGACGAGCCGTTCGGCGGCCCCGAGGTCGAGCGGTTCGAGCGGGTCCTCGGCCCGGCCAGCGTGCCGCTGCGGATGCCGCCGCCCGAGACCTACGACGACGGCCGCGGCGGTCCCGGACCGGACCCGCAGGGACCGTCGGGCGGCCCCGGCGGGATGCGGCAGAGCGGCGCACCGGGAAACCCGCTGTCCCGGGCGGGCCGCCCCGCGCTCGCGCCGGACTCCCTGGGCGGGCTGCCGCCGGCCGTCCGGCCTCCGTCCGGCGACCCGTACCCCCAGGCCTTCACCGGCGAGTTCACCCCGGAGCCGCCCTCCCGCGCGATGCCCGTGCCGCCCCCGGCCGCGCCCATGGCCCCGCCGGGCAGCCATCCCGGGCTCCCCCGCCCGATGCCGGACCCCGACGCCGAACGCACGGACGTCGGCGTCATCCCACCGGTCCCGCCCACGGAGATCCCCGGGCATCCCGAGCCGGCGTTCGAGCAGGGCCCCGCGCCCGAGACCGCGCCGCACGGGACGGCCGACGCCACGCAGGCCGTCGACCCCGCGAGCCGGCTCCCGCTCTCCGCGCGCACCGCCGGCGCGCCCTCGCCCGCCGTCGCTCCCACCGCTCCCACCGCTCCCACCGGCCCCGGCCGCCCCGTCGGCGCCCGGTTCCGGCCCGTCGAGGAGGAGCAGCCCGAGGGCGCGCCCCGCCGCGTCCGCGTGGTGCTGTCCGAGCGCAAGGGCGTCGCCCGCACCGTCCGGACGGTGGTCGACGTGCAGGAGGGCACCGCCGTCGGCGAGCTGCTGCGCACGAACCTCATCGGGGGCCAGCTCGCGGTCGCGCTGCGCATCGGCGGCCTCGCGCTGCTGGTGCTCGGCCTGCTGCCCGCGCTGTTCGCCTTCTACCCAGAGCTCGGCCGGCTCGAGGTGCTGGGGCTGCGGCTGCCCTGGCTGCTCCTCGGCGTGCTGGTCTACCCGTTCCTCCTGGCCCTGGGCTGGTGGCACACGAAGGCCGCCGAGCGGGTCGAGCAGAACTTCGCCGACCACGTCCAGGACTGACCCCCGCCCGCTCCCCCGCGCCCGATCCCACAGAGAGCTCCCCGTTGCCCACCCCGTCCGTCATCGCGCTGGTCGCCATCGCCCTCGTCGGCGTGGCGTCCGTCGTCATCGGGTCGCTGGGTGTGCGCGTCGCCCGCAGCACCTCGGACTTCCTCGTCGCCTCCCGCACCGTCGGCGCCGTCCCCAACGCCGCGGCGATCTCCGGCGAGTACCTCTCCGCGGCGACCTTCCTCGGGATCGCCGGCCTGGTGCTCCGTGAGGGCGCGACCGCGCTCTGGTACCCGATCGCCTTCTGCGCGGGCTACCTGGCGCTGCTGCTGTTCGTGGCCGCCCCGCTGCGCCGCTCCGGCGCCTACACGATCCCGGACTTCGCCGAGGCCCGGCTGCACTCGCCGCGGCTGCGCCGGCTCTGCACCGCGCTCGTGCTGCTGATCGGCTGGCTCTACCTGCTGCCGCAGCTGCAGGGTGCGGGACTCTCGCTCACCACCCTGACCTCGCTGCCCTCGTGGGTCGGCGTGCTCGGCGCGGGCGTGCTGGTGGTGCTGTGCGTGGTGGCCGGCGGCATGCGCTCGATCACCTTCGTGCAGGCCTTCCAGTACTGGCTCAAGCTCACCGCCCTCACGGTGCCCGCGCTCGTCGCGCTCGCGCTGTTCCTCGGGGGTGACCGCGAGCTCGACCGGCCCGCCGCGCCGGAGTTCCCCGAGGCCACCACGATCGACGTCCGCACGCCGGTGGACCTCGAGGTCGTCGCACCCACCCCGCTCGAGGCCCGCGGCGAGGTCGACGGCGCGCCCGTCGACGGCCCGGTGGTCTGGCAGCCCGGCCTGCACAGCGTCGAGGCCGGGACCGACCTGCGGTTCGAGGCCGGCACCGGCGTTCCCGTCCCGGCCGGCACGCCCGCGACGGACCGGGAGTGGCTGGAGCCGCGGTCCGGCCCGCTGAACCTCCTGGAGATCTACTCGATCCTGGTCGCCGGCATCGCCGGCACGATGGGCCTGCCGCACGTGCTGGTCCGCTTCTACACGAACCCGGACGGCCGGGCCGCCCGCCGCACCACCGTCGTCGTGCTGGCCATGATCGGCGGAGTGTTCGTGCTGGTCACGCTCATGGGCCTGCTGTCGCGGGCGTTCACCCCGCAGTTGCTGGTCGACGGCCGCACAGACGGCGCGGTCCTGCTCGTCCCGACCGCCGCGCTGGGCGACGGGTGGGCGGGCTGGCTGCTCGGCGGCCTGGTGTCCGCCGGGGCCGCGGCGGCGTTCCTGTCGACGTCGTCGGGCCTGGTCGTGAGCCTGGCCGGCGTACTGTTCACGGACGTGTTGAAGGGGAAGCTGCGGGACTTCCGGCTCGCCGCACTGCTGTCGGCGATCGTGCCGGTGGCGCCCGCCCTCCTCGTCACGCGGCTGGACCTGGCGCTCACCGTGCCGCTCGTCTTCGCGGTCTCCGCCGCCACCTTCTGCCCGCTGCTCGTGCTCGGCGTCTGGTGGCGCGGGCTCACCCCCGCCGGCGCGACGGCCGGCATCCTCGTCGGCGGCGTGCTGTCCGCGGTCGGCGTCGGGTTCGCGCTGGCCGGGAGCGTGCCGGAGGGAGCCGTGGGCGTGCTGCTGCTGCGGCCCGCCGCCGTCGCCGTGCCGCTGGCCTTCCTCACCATGGTCGTGGTCAGCCGGGCGACCCGCCGCGCCGTGCCGATGGACGCCGAGCACACGCTCCTGCAGCTGCACGCCCCCGAACGCCTGGGCCTGTCCCGCGACCGGTTGAGCCGGGAACCCTCGTGAGCGCCACGGCCGTCGCTGCGCTCACCGCGATCCTGCTGGTCGCGGTGGCCTCGACGGTCATCGGCATGCTCGGGCACCGGGCCCGCCGGACGTCGGACTTCCTGGTCGCCTCGCGCACGGTCCGGCCCGCCGCCAACGCCGGCGCGATCTCCGGCGAGTACCTGTCCGCGGCGTCGTTCCTCGGGGTGGCGGGGCTGGTGCTCCGGGACGGCGTCGACGCGCTCTGGTACCCCGTCGGCTACACGGCGGGCTACCTGTCGCTGCTCCTGTTCGTGGCCGCGCCGCTGCGCCGCTCAGGTGCGTACACGGTGCCGGACTTCGCCGAGCTGCGCCTGCGCTCGACGTCGCTGCGCCGGCTCTGCAGCGTGTTCGTGCTGGTCATCGGCTGGCTCTACCTGCTGCCGCAGCTGCAGGGCGCCGGGCTGACCGTCGAGGTCGTCACCGGGCTGCCGCAGTGGATCGGCACGGTCGGGGCCGGGGTGATCGTGGTGCTCACCGTGGTGTTCGGCGGCATGCGCTCGGTGACCTTCGTGCAGGCCTTCCAGTACTGGCTCAAGCTCACCGCGCTCGCCGTGCCCGCCGCGGTTGCGCTGGTCTTCTTCCTCAACAGCGGGCACACCTTCGACCGGCCGCAGGCGCCGGACTTCCGCGAGCAGACCACCGTGACGGTCGAGACGGACGTCCGGCTCGACACCGGCGCGCCCACCCGCGTGCAGGTGGGCCCGGCCGGCGGGGTGGTCGACGGCGCCCCGGTGCCGCCCGGCACCGTGCTCACCTGGGAGACCGGCACCCGGCACGAGGTGAGCGCCGGCTCCGAGCTGGTGTTCCCGGCCGGCTCGCCGGTCCCGACCACGGCGGGCCGGCCGACCACGGACGCCCGCTGGCTGACCCCGCTGGCCGGCGACGGGCCGTACCAGCTTCTGGCCATCTACTCGCTGATCATGGCGACCTTCCTCGGGACGATGGGGCTGCCGCACGTCCTCGGCCGCTTCTACACCAACCCGGACGGCCGGGCCGCGCGCCGCAGCGCGGTCATCGTGCTGGCCCTGCTCGGCGGGTTCTACCTGCTGGTCACGCTGATCGGCGCGCTGTCGCGCTTCTACACCCCGCAGCTGCTCGTCGCCGGACCCACGGACGCCGCGGTGCTGCTGCTGCCCGAGGCGGTTCTCGGCAGCGGGCTCGCCGGGGCGATCCTCGGCGGGGTGGTCGCGGCCGGGGCGTGGGCGGCGTTCCTGTCCACGGCGTCCGGCCTGCTGGTCAGCCTGGCCGGGGTGCTGTCCACGGACGTGCTGCGCGGTCGGTCGGCGGCGGCCGACCGGCGCATGACCGAGCTGCGGATCTCGACGGTGCTGGCCGCCGCGGCGCCGCTGGCCCTCACCCTCGGGGTGACCCGGCTGGACTTCGCCGAGACCGTGGCGCTGGCGTTCGCGGTGGCCGCGTCGACCTTCTGCCCCCTGCTGGTGCTGGGCATCTGGTGGCGGGGGCTCACCGCGCGCGGCGCGATCTCGGGGCTGCTCGTCGGCGGGCTGCTGTCGGCCGGCGCGGTGGCGGTGAGCCTGGCCGGGGTCGGGGGCAGCGGCTGGGTCGGCGTCCTGCTCTACCGGCCCGCGATCGTCACGGTGCCGCTGGCCTTCCTGGTGATGATCGTGGTCAGCCTCGCCACGCGGAAGCACCGCCCGCCCAACACGGACGCCCTGCTGCTGCGGCTGCACGCACCCGAACGGCTCGGACTCTTCCGCGAGCCCGTGGAGAACGTGCGCCGGCCGTCCGGCTGACCCGACCGACCGTTCACGCTCCGTGGCCACCCTGACACGGACGGTTTCGCCGCGGAACCGTCTCGATCGTCGTTCCGAGTCGTTCGCCCTGTAGTGGCTCCGGCGCCGGAGGAGGGCGCCGGACACGCACGGAAGGACTTCTCATGAGCACCACCGGGGAACGGAGCGCCCACGGGACGATCTACCAGCGGGTCCAGGCGAGCCCCGAGTTCGGGGACCTGCGGCGCCGGCTGCGCCGGTTCGTCTTCCCGATGAGCGCGCTCTTCCTGATCTGGTACCTGGTCTACGTCCTGCTGGCCTCGTACGCGCCCGCCTTCATGGCGACCAGACTGGCCGGCAACTTCACCGTCGGCCTGCTCATCGGCCTGCTGCAGTTCGTCTCGACGTTCCTGATCACGACCCTGTACGTGCGCTTCGCCGACCGGACGCTGGACCCGGCCGCCGAGCGCCTGCGGCACGAGATCGAGGGGGAGGCGTGACCGCGCAGCTCGCGCAGGCCCAGGGCACGGTCGGCAACGTCGGCCTCAACATCGGCATCTTCGCGGCGTTCGTGCTGCTCACGCTGGTGGTGGTCTACCGCGCGAGCCGCAGCAACCGCACGGCGTCGGACTACTACGCCGCCGGCCGCTCCTTCAGCGGCTCGCAGAACGGCATCGCGATCTCCGGCGACTACCTGTCGGCGGCGTCGTTCCTGGGCATCGCGGGGGCCATCGCGGTCTACGGCTACGACGGCTTCCTGTACTCGATCGGCTTCCTCGTCGCCTGGCTGGTGGCGCTGCTGCTGGTCGCCGAGCTGCTGCGCAACACCGGCAAGTTCACGATGGGCGACGTCCTGAGCTTCCGGATGCGCCAGCGCCCGGTCCGGGCCGCCGCGGCCACGTCGACGCTGGTCGTGTCGTTCTTCTACCTGATCGCGCAGATGGCGGGCGCGGGCGGGCTGATCGCGCTGCTGCTGCAGATCCCGAACTCGAACAAGCTCGGGCAGTCGATCGTCATCGCCGTCGTCGGTCTCGTCATGATCGCGTACGTGCTGGTCGGCGGCATGAAGGGCACGACGTACGTGCAGATCATCAAGGCCGCGCTGTTGGTGGTGGGCGCGTTCGTGATGACCTTCTGGGTGCTCGGCAAGTACGGCCTGAACTTCTCGGCCCTGCTCGGCGGGGCGGTGGAGAAGTCGTCGAAGGGCGAGGCCCTCCTGGCGCCCGGACTGCAGTACAAGAACAAGATCGACTTCATCTCGCTCGGCGTCGCGCTGGTGCTCGGCACCGCCGGCCTGCCGCACATCCTGATGCGCTTCTACACGGTCCCGACGGCCAGGGAGGCCCGCAAGTCCGTGGTGTGGGCGATCTGGCTGATCGGCGTGTTCTACCTGTTCACGCTGGTCCTGGGCTACGGCGCCGCCGCACTCGTCGGCCCGGACGTGATCAGCAAGGCGCCCGGCGGGGTCAACTCGGCCGCGCCGCTGCTGGCCTTCGAGCTCGGCGGGGAGATCCTGCTCGGCCTGATCTCCGCGATCGCCTTCGCCACGATCCTCGCGGTCGTCGCCGGGCTGACGATCACGGCGTCGGCCTCCTTCGCGCACGACGTCTACGCCAACGTCCTGAAGAAGGGGCAGACCTCGCCGGGTGCCGAGGTGAAGGTCGCGCGGCGCACCGCGCTGCTCATCGGCATCGTCGCGATCGCCGGCGGCATCCTGGCCAACGGCCAGAACGTCGCCTTCCTCGTGGCGCTGGCGTTCGCCGTGGCCGCCTCGGCGAACCTGCCGACGATCCTGTACTCGCTGTTCTGGAAGCGGTTCAACACGATGGGCGCGCTCTGGAGCATCTACGGCGGCCTCGCCGTCTGCCTCGTGCTCATCGTGTTCTCGCCGGCCGTCTCCGGCAGCGAGACCGCGATGATCAAGGGCGCGGACTTCGCCTGGTTCCCGCTGTCGAACCCGGGCATCGTCTCCATCCCGGTGTCGTTCCTGCTCGGCGTGATCGGGACGTTCGTGGGCCGGCGCGAGCCGTTCGACTCGGAGAAGTACGCCGAGATGGAGGTCCGCTCGCTCACCGGCGCCGGGTCGGAGAAGGCCACCGTCGACGCCTGACGCGCTGCACCTCACGAACGGCACTCTCGTGCGGTAGGTCCGCACGAGAGTGCCGTTCGTGCGTTCACGGGAGCCTGACGGGGCCGGGTGCCATCATGGGGGCATGACCAGCGTTCCGTCCGTGCCCGTCGCGGACCTGCCGGCCGACGCCGCCATGCTCGACGTCCGCGAGGCGGACGAGTGGGCCGCCGGCCGAGCCCCCGGCTCCCGGCACCTGCCGATGTCCGAGCTCACCCAGCGGATCGACGAGATCCCCGGCGACGAGCCGCTCTACGTCGTGTGCCGCTCCGGCGGGCGCTCCGCCCGCGTCGTCGCCTACCTGGCACAGCAGGGCTACCCGGCCGTGAACGTCGACGGCGGGATGCAGGCCTGGGCCGGCTCCGGCCGCGAGATCGTCGCCGACCCGGACCGGACCCCCGAGATCATCTGAGCGACCGGGTGAACCCCATGCCGGACGCGTCCGCACGCCCGACGGGCGGGGCCCCCGCCCGGCCGCCGGCGTGCTCGCGGTGCGGGCGGGTCGCGCCGCCCGGGTCCGGGCCCTTCTGCCCGTACTGCGGCCGCTACCTCGCCGCGCTGGCGTGGGTGGCCGAGCCGCCGCCGGACGGGAAGCCGCGCCCGCCCGTCCGCCCCCGCTTCCGGTACTCCGGCCCGCCCCGCTACCGCGAGGTGCCGCGCTGGGGCTTCCCGCCGCTCCCGTGGCGCGGCGAGCCCGAGGCCGAGCGCGTGCCAGCGCTCGAGCGGGCCGCCCGGATCGCGCACCCGCTCGACGTCCTGCTGCGGGTCACCGCCGGCGTCGCCGTCGTGGCCGCGCTCGCCGAGATCCTGCGGTACGTCCTGCTGGTGCTCAGCCGCGCCGACGCGCTGCCGGTCGGGCTGGTCGCGTTCTCCGACGCCGCGGTCGCGTTCGGCGGCTGGGCGTCGCTGGCCGGGCTGGTCGGCTGCGGGGTGCTGATGGTGCTCTGGACGCTGCGTGCCCGGGAGGCCGCCGCCGAACGGACCGGCACGGTGCCGGCCCGGCCCGCGGCCGCCGTCGTCGCCGGGTGGGTGGTGCCCGGGCTCAACCTGTCGCTGCCGGGCTCGCTGCTGGCCGAGATCGAGCACGCCGGGCTGGACCGCCCGCCCGCCGAGCGCCCGCGGCCGTCGCGGCTGCTGCTGGTGTGGTGGGGGCTGTGGGGCGCCGGGGTGGTGCTCGGCGTCGTGGTGTTCCTGTGGTCCTTCCGCAGCGGCGTGCAGGCCATGGCCGACGGCGTCCTGCTGCACGCGGTGCTCGACCTGCTCGCCGCGGCGACCGCGCTGGTCACGGTGCGGGTCCTGCGCTACCTCACGGCGCTGCTGGAGCCGGCCCGCCCGGTCCGGCGCGAGACGCTCGTCGCCGTGCGGCCGCCGGGACCGGCGGCGGACGAGGCGGCGCCCGGCGCTACGGTGGCGCCCTGATGGCCAAGAAGAACCGCGACAAGTCCAGCGCCGCGACCGGCGAGAACCCGCGCCGCCCCTGCCCCTGCGGCTCGGGCAAGCGGTACAAGGCGTGCCACGGCGCCGGCGACGACGTGATCGTCACCCGGCCCTTCGAGGGGCTCGCCGCCGAGCCGGACCTCGTCGCGATGCGCGAGTTCCTGCCGTCGGCCGTCGCGCCGCTGCCGCTGCGCGAGCCCGGCGAGCGCACCGTCCGGCTGGCCACGGTGCTGCCGGGCGCCTCTGCGGCGCTCGTGCGCCCGGACGGCGAGATCCTGCTGGGCATGCAGGTCCAGACCCGCTCGGGCGACCTGTCCGCCGACCTCGCCAAGGCGCTGCGCTGGGCCGAGGCGGCCGAGCCGGGGTCCGCGCTGCCCGTCGTCGGGCCCGGGGTGGGCGAGGGGGAGGTCGTCCGGCTGCAGGACCTGCTGGTCGCCGACGCCGAGCTCGACCTCGAGCTGCACCAGGACTTCGGCTGGTGGCTCCCTGCCGACGGCGAGGAGCCCGGCGCCGAGATCGCCGCGACGATCGAGCGCGCCAACTCGGTGATCATGCCGACCGAGGCGCTCGGCGGCGAGGGCGTCCGGGCGGCGTACTGGGTCGACACCGGCACGAAGGCGCACGTGCGCTGGGTGCGCCCGGAGGCCGAGGACGCGCTGATGCCGGCGCTGGCCCGGCTGCAGGCGGCCGGCGAGCTCGACCTCGGCGAGGGCAGCCGCTACGCCGGCGCCTTCCGCGCCCACGGCCTGCTCGTGCCGGTGTGGGACGTCGACCGGGAGATGCACGCCAAGGAGTGGGCCGCCCCGGCGGTGGCCTTCGCGAAGCGACTGTCCCAGGCGCTGGCCTCCACGGACGAGCTGAGCCCGGCCGAGCGCTCCGCCCGGGACGCGCTCGCGGGCAAGCAGATCACCCTGCGCTGACCGGGTTATGAAACCATGACGCGCTTCGGCCCCGGATCGAGCGCACTGTGGTTCCATGGCGCGATTCTCGGGCCGAATTGTGCGCATTATGGTTCCACAACGCGCATTCTCAGACGCGGCCGCCCGCGACGGGCGGGGCGGACGGGTCCGCCGCCTCGCCCTTCGTGAGCTCGCGGGCCACGAAGTCCTCGATGTGGAAGAGGTTGTCGCCGGCCCGGCGCGCCACGGTGAGCAGCGTCGACATCGAGGCGACCTCCTCGACCTGCTCCTTGAGGAACCACTGCATGAACTGCTCGCCGAGGTAGTCGCCCTCGTCGCGGGCGGTGCGGGCCAGCGTGGTGATCTGCTCGGTGACCCGCTTCTCCTGCTCGAGCGCCAGCGAGACGACGTCCTCGACCGTGGCGAAGTCGTTCCGGACCTCGTCGATCCCCGGGATCTGTACGCGCTCGTGGGTGTCCAGGATGTACTGCACCATGCTCATCGCGTGGTTGCGCTCCTCGAGCGCCTGGGCGTAGAAGTGCGCGGCCAGCTGGGGGAGGTCCTCCCCGTCGAGCCACACCGCGACGGCCGTGTACTGCTGCGAGGCCGTGAACTCGCTGCGGATCTGGTCCTTGAGCAGGGCGAGGAACTTCGAGTCGGACACTCGGGAAGGGTAACCTCAGCGACCCTACGGACGAAGGCTCGCGGGCAGCACGGCGTACCCCACGAAGGCCACGACGTCGATCAGCGCGTGCGCCCCCACCAGCGGCCACAGCCGCCCGGTCCGCTGCCACACCCGCCCGAACACCAGCCCCATCACCAGGTTCCCGACGAACCCGCCCACGCCCTGGTACAGGTGGTACGCCCCGCGCAGCACCGCGGCCGCGAGCACCGAGCGATCGGCCGACCAGCCGAGCTGGCGCAACCGGGTCAGCAGGTACCCGATCATCACGATCTCCTCGGCCCAGGCGTTCGCCGCGGCCGCGAGGATCAGGACGGGGGTGCGCCACCAGACGTCGTCGAGCGTGCTGGGGGCCACGTCGAGGCTCACGCCGAGGGCCCGGGCCAGCAGGTAGAGCCCGAGACCGGGGATACCGATCAGCGCGGCCAGCCCCACCGCCCCGAGCGCGTCCTTCCCGGGGCGCGTCCGGTCGAGCCCGATCCGCGCGAGCGGGATCCCGGCCCGCAGCAGGAGGTACGCCGCCAGGGCGCCCCAGCCGACGAGCTGCAACACCCGGACCAGCTGCAGTGCGAGGTCGACGAGGTCGGCCTGGGCCGCGGGGGCGTTGAGCGCGACCTGCTGCTCCGACAGGGGAGTGGGGGCGAGGAGCGCGTCGATCAGGGACAGGGCGCTGCGCAGCGCGGAGAGCCCGAGCGTCACCGTGAGCACCACGGCGATCTCCAGCCCGATCAGCCGGCGCCCCCGGGGGTCGGTGACCTCCGCGATCCCGGACGGCGGGGCCGCGAGCCACCGCCCGACCCGACGTGCCGCCACGACCCGAAACTACCGCCCACCGCTGCAGCAGGTACCGGACCCCGTGTCCAACCTCCTCACCGGCGGTCACCGGGCGCGGCGAGGGCGGCCGAGGCCCGCGGCGGACCGCGTATCGTGGGCGGCGTGTGGCGCGTGGTCCTGTCCCCCCGCTGGATCCTCTGGCACGTGCTGGCGATCCTCGCGGTGGCCGGGTGCGTGCTCGCCGCGGTCTGGCAGTGGGGCCGCGCCGGATCGGCGCTGGGCTCCGCGCTGAACGTCGGCTACGGCATCCAGTGGCCCATCTTCGCCGTGTTCTTCGCCTACATGTGGTGGCGCTTCCTGCGACTGGACCTGCTGGAGCACCGGGAGACCGCGGCGGCCGAGGGACCCGCGCTCCCGGAGCCCGAGGCCGTCACCGCGCCGCCCGAGACCGTCCGCGCGCAGACCAGCGCGGAGACCAGCGCGGAGACCAGCGCGGAGACCAGCGCGGAGACCGCCGCGGAGACAACGGCCGAGACCGGCACCCGGGCCCGGACGAGTGCGGACGACGCCCCGCCGCCCTGGGACGCCAGCCCCTTCACCCGCAGCCCCGTCGCCGCCCCGGCCCCCGTCACGGACGCGGAGGCGCCTGGCCTGGCCGAGTACAACCGGATGCTCGCCGGCCTGGCCGCCCGCGACGCCGCTCACAGCGCCGCCCGGGACCGGGAGACCCCGGACGAGCGGTGAGCCGCCGCGGTTAGAGTCGAGTCGTGACCAGCCCCAGGACGTCCACCACCCAGCGCCCCGTCGGGTGGCGGCTGCCGCTGTACCGCGTGTTCGCCTACATCACCGGCGTGGGGCTGCTGCTGCTCGTGTTCTACGCCATGCCGATGAAGTACTTCGCCGGCGACCCGCGGCCCACGGCGATCATCGGCATGCTGCACGGCTTCCTCTACATGGCCTACATCGTGGCCACGCTGGTGCTGGCCGAGCGCGCGCGGTTCACCCCGGTGTTCGCGCTGCTGGTGCTGCTCGCGGGCACGATCCCGATCTGCTCGTTCATCGCCGAGCGCAAGGTCACCCACCGCGTGCAGGAGCGGGAGCGCGCCCTGCAGCAGGAGGCGTAGCTCAGGCCTCGTCGACGGCCTCGTCGACCCGGTCGTGCGCGCGGCCGCCGACCTGTCGGAACGGGCACCCGACCAGCAGCCCGAGCTGCACGCGCAGCTCCTCGGCCGTCGTGGCCTCCTGCGGCCACGCGAGCCGCACGTCGTGGTCGCCCTCCGGCGTCTCCACCCGCAGCCGCAGCCCGCACCGGTCCACCCCGAGCGGACGCACGCGCGCCCCCATGGTGCAGCGCAGCGGCGCCGGCAGGTGCCGCGCGAGCGCGTCGAAGACCTCGGGGTGCGCCTCCTCGAGGTGCGACAGCCAGTGGTCCTCCATCCGGCAGAACGGGTCCGGACGCGCGGCGGCCAGGTCGACGGGCGCGAGCGCGGCCGTGCCCTCGGCGTCGGCCAGCACGGCCGAGCTCGGGGTGAGCTTCACCAGCGTGGCGCCGTGGCCCAGGTCGAGCAGCCGCGGGTGCGGCGCGACGTCGGCGACCTGCATCGCGGCCCGGCGGGCCGAGGTCGCGTCGGGGATCCGGAGCCAGCCGCTGATCCACAGGAGCGCCCGGACCGGCTCGCGCAGCTCGACCGGCGCGCGGTCGGTCAGCTCGAGCATCACCGGGATCTCGCCCCGGTCCGACGTGCGGATCGCCTCGAGGACCGGCGACTCGTCGGGCAGCAGCACGACGGCCGAGCCGTCGGCGTGGACGTGGTGCACCAGCGGCACGACGGGCTCCGGTCCGCCCGTCCCGACCAGTGCCGCCTCCCCGCCGCGCGCCGCGACGCTCCGGGCGCGTTCGGCGTCCGCAGGTGCCGGCGGACGCCGGAGCCGGGTCTGTCCCACGTAGCTCACCTCCGAGTTAGGTGAGGCTAAGTTAGCTGCCGGACGACGAGCCTGTCCAGGGCCGGAGCGCCACCCCTTGTCCGGCCCGTGTGAACGGCGGGTTAGCGTGCGTACCCGTGACGACCGTGCCCTCGGGATCCTCCGCCGACCCGTGGCCGATCCGTCCCCTGCTCGCCGGCCTGGTCGACGACGCGAGCCTCGTCCAGCCGCGGATGGTCGCCCCGAGCATCGACGCCGTGGTGGCCCGCTACCTGTCGGCCCGCGACGGTGCCTACGGGGGCATGATCGGTCACCTGGTCTGCCCCGTCTCGCGCCTGCCCGCCCTGGTCACCGAGCTGGCCCGCTCGGCGCCGTCGCGGCCCGTCGACCTCTCGCTGGTCGTGGACACGGGGCTCGGCGCGGTGCCGAAGGCGCTGTCCACGGTCTTCTCCCGGTCGAGCCTGCTCACGCCGCGCACGGTCGAGACGGCCGCGCCGCCGGACGTCGACGCCGTCTGGCTCGAGCGCGTGTCCGAGTTCGTGCCGGACGAGGTCACGCCCGTGGTCGAGCCGCGGCGCCCGCTCGGCGGCGCCCCCGAGGAGATCGACGCCTGGCTCGACGCCGTGCAGCGGGTCGCCGAGCACGGGTGCACCCCGAAGCTGCGTTGCGGTGGTCCGCGCCAGTCGGACGTGCCGTCGGTCGCCGAGGTCGAGCGGTTCCTGCAGGTCACGGTGGGGGCCGGGCGCGGTTTCACCGCGATCGGGCTGCGCGAGGCCGTCCGGCCGACGCCGGAGAACGAGACCGACCGGGGCCGCCACGGCGTGCTCAACCTGCTGCTCGCCGTCGCCCGTGAGCTGGGTACCGGCGGCGCGGGCACCGTGGGCGACGCCCTCCGCGAGACGGACGGGCAGGCGCTCGTCGGCGAGGCCGAGGCGCTGTCCGGGCGCACGGTCGACACGGTGCGCGGGCTGTTCACCTGCTGCGGGATCGACCCCGACCCGATGTCGATCAGCGAGTTCGCCACGCTCGGCCTGCTGTAGGCAGGGCAGTGAGCCGCCGGACCCCGGGCGCGGGGTCCGGCGACCCCGGGGCGTCCGCGCACCGAAGACCCCCCGCCACCTCGGATCGCGACTCCCTGTCCTGACCTACGAGCCCGAGGGCGCGCCGGTTCGACCGGATCTCGAAGTTCGGCCCTCCGGCCCTCTCCGTTGGTCGGGACGGGGCAGCGCAGCGGCCACCGGCGGCCCGACTAGGCTGGTCGATCATGCCCCGTCCCCGATCCCGCATCGGTTTCCTCGGCCCGCACGCCACCTTCACCGAGCAGGCGCTGCGCACGCTGCCGGAGTCCGAGGACGCGGAGCTGGTGCCGCTGCCGGGCAACCCGGCCGTCCTCCGCGCCGTGCGCGAGGGCACCGTCGACGCCGGCTGTGTGCCGATCGAGAACAGCGTGGAGGGCGCCGTCCCGCCCGTGCTCGACGGGCTGGTGGAGGAGCCGCCGCTGGTGATCGTCCGCGAGGCGGTCATCCCGGTGCGGTTCGTCCTGCTCGGCCGCGCCGGCACGACCCTCGCCGGGGTCCGGTCCGTCGCCTCGCACGGCCACGGCATCGCGCAGACCCGCGGCTGGATCGCCACGCACCTGCCGGAGGCGGACGTGCGGGTGGCCACCTCCACGTCGGAGGGCGCCGCGCAGGTCGCACGCGGCGAGGTCGACGCCGCCGTGTCGTCGCCGCTGGCCGCGGAGCAGCACGGGCTCGAGGTCCTGGCCGACGACATCGCCGACAACGCCGGCGCGGTCACCCGCTTCGTGCTCGTCACCCGGCCCGGCACGCCGCCACCCGCCACCGGGCACGACCGCACGACCCTGGCGCTGACCACGGAGAACCGGCCCGGCTCGCTGCTGGGGCTGCTCACCGAGCTGGCCGTGCGCGGGATCGACCTGACCCGCATCGAGTCCCGCCCGATCAAGGACCGGCACGCGGACTACTGGTTCCACCTCGACTGCAGCGGGCACGTCGCGGACCCGGCGATGGGGGAGGCGCTGGCCGCGCTGCACCGCCGCTGCGACCGCGTCCGCTTCCTCGGCTCCTACCCGCGGGCGGCCGGTGCGCCCGAGCCCGTGGAGGGGGTCGGGGCGCCCGCGGTCCCGCTGCACGGGGCGGACGCGGCGGCGTACCGGGCGGCACAGGAGTGGCTGCAGGGAGTGCGGAACGGAGAGTGGACATGACCCCCGAGGAGCCCGAGCAGGACGAGCTGCGCCTGGTCCTGCTGCGGCACGGCCAGACGGACGCCAACGTCGCGCGGGCGCTGGACACCGTCCCGCCCGGGGCCCCGCTCAACGAGACGGGCCGGGCGCAGGCGGCGGGCGTCGCCGAGCTGATCGCGGACTGGCCGATCCGTGCGGTGCACGCCTCGCGGGCGATCCGCGCCCGGCAGACCGCCGAGCCGGTCGCGCTGGCCCACGGGCTGGGCGTGACCGTGGTCGACGGGGTGCACGAGATCTTCGTGGGCGAGCTGGAGGGACGCTCCGACAAGCCCGCCCGCCGGGAGTTCGACGAGGTGTACGACGCCTGGTGGGGCGGCGACCTCGCGCGCACCCTGCCGGGCGGGGAGTCGGCCCTGGACCTGCGGGCCCGGTACCTGCCGGCCGTCGACCGGATCGTCGAGCAGACGGAGCGGGCGTACGGGCCGAGCGGGATGGTCGTCCTGGTGAGCCACGGCGCCGCGATCCGGCTCGCCGCCGCCGCGCTGCTCGGCGACACCGCCGAGACCCGGTACGTGCCCAACGCCGGCCGGGTGGTGCTGCGCCGCGACCGGTCCGCCGAGACCGGGTGGGCCCTGGAGCTGTGGGACTCCGGTCCCGCGCTGGTCGGCGACGTCACGGCGGGCGCCGCACCCGAGGCCCACTGACCGGCGCCCTGACGACCACCCCCCGGAGGCCGTCAGGGCGCGGCGAGCCGGGCGAGCCCGTCTCCCGCGAGCCGGGGCAGCGCGGCGGCGCTGCGCCCCGTGAGCAGCAGGAGCAGGGCCGCGGCGGGCCCGCGGACCTCCGCGCCGTCGGCGTCGCCCGCGGTCCAGTCGACGTCCGTGGCCACGAGCCGCGTGCCGCGGAAGCGCCGCCGCGCCCAGAAGGGCCAGCCCATCCGCCACACCCGGTCCAGTCCCTCCCGCGCCGCGGCGAGCGGCATCGGCACCGTGCGCCCGAGGGGCAGGGCGATGTCCTGGACGTGCACCAGGACGTCGAACACCAGGTTGTCCAGGGTGGTGATCGCCGGTCGGGCGCGGCTGTCGGCGAGCTCCCGCAGCTCGGCCACGAGCTCGGTGGTGGGGCGCTGCGCGTGTGCCAGTGAGAGGTCCCTGTTCACGGCCTGGAGGTCGCCGCCGGCGCGCACGCCCGCGGCGAGGATGCGCAGCATGCCCGGCGACTGCGGGGTGAGCGCGACGTGCGCGGCGACGTCGCGGACCCGCCACTCCGAGCAGAGCGACGGGCGCTCCCACTCCTCCTTGTGCAGTCCGGCCAGCAGGTCGGCGAGCTCCCGCCGGCGTCCGGCGATCACCGCCCACTTCTCGTCGCGGTCCATCGGCCACCCCGATTCAGTCAGAGAAACTGACCAATTTCGTCAGAGTCTCTTACCATCTCGTAGGATCGTCAAGCGTGACGGAGTCGTTGAACACCGGGCTGCTGCTCTTCCTGCCCTACCGGGCTCTCGAGTTCCGCGTGTTCGAGGGTCTGGCCGCGGCCGGGTTCGATGATTTCACCCCCGCCCAGGCCCGTGTCTTCCAGCGGATCGCCCCCGGCGGCAGCCGCACGACCGAGCTGGCCGAGCAGGCCGGGATCACCAAGCAGAGCGCGAGCTTCCTCGTCGACCAGCTGGAACGTGCGGGGTACGTGGAGCGCGTGCCCGATCCGGCGGACGGCAGGGCCCGCCTCGTTCGGGTCGCGGAGCGGGGGGCGCGCAGCGTGGAGGTGTCCCGCGGGATCGTCGCGGAGGTGGAGGCGGAGTGGACCGCGCACCTCGGCGCGCGGCGGATGGCGCAGCTCCGCACCATCCTCGCCGACCTGCGGGAGATCACCGATCCCTGGCGGTGACCGGACTCCGGGCGAGGAGGGCCGCCGGGACCAGGGCGACCGCCCCCAGGCCCGCGAGCAGCCAGAACACCGCGGCGAAGGCCGGCCCCGTGCCGTGCGGCAGCAGCGCCGCCAGGGTGGTGGCCACCAGCGCGCCGCCCACCGCCCCGCCGACCCGCTGCAGGGCGTTGAGCTGGGTCGTCGCGTCCGGCAGCTGCTCCGGCCGCACCGCCGCGTAGGCCGCGACCGTGGGCGGGATGGCCGCGAAGCCGATCGCGATCCCGCGCAGGACCAGCAGCACCTGGACGAGCACCGGCCCCGGCTCGGCGAGTGCGAAGGGGAGCGCGGTGAGCACCAGGCCTGCACAGCCCGCCGCTGCGACGACGCCGCCGTTGGCGCGGTCGGTGAGCCGGCCGGCCAGGGGCGTCGACACCGCCGTCGCGAACCCGTGGGAGAGCAGCGCGAGGCCGGTGCCGATCGTGTCGGTGCCGCGGCCGAGCTGCAGGAGCAGCGGGAAGACCAGCACGGTGCCGAAGAGCGACGCGCCGGTGAGCGTGCTGCAGAGGGTCGCGGTGGCGTACCGGCGGTCGGCGAACAGGCGCAGGTCGGTGAGCGGGTGCGTGCGCCGCAGCGACCGCGCCACGAACAGGGCGAGCGCGATCCCGCCGCCGAGCACCGTCCCGCCCACCACGACGGGTGCGCCCTGCTCGCCCCACGCCGTGAGGCCGTAGACCAGCGCGGACAGGCCGATCCCCGCCAGGAGCAGGCCCACGACGTCGAGCGTCCCGGTGCGCGTCGGCACCCCGCGCGGCAGCACGCGCAGGCCCGCGGCGATCCCGACCACGCCGATCGGCAGGTTGACCAGGAACAGCCACGGCCACGACGCCACCTCGAGCAGCACGCCGCCCACGACCGGGCCGAGCGCCGGGCCGAGGCTGACCACCGACCCGAGCACCGCCATCACCCGGCCGAGCCGGTCCGGCCCGACGGCCTGGCCCAGCAGCGCCTGCCCGGTCGGCACGAGGAACCCCGCCGCCACGCCCTGCAGCACTCGCGCGGCCACCAGCAGCCCGAGGCTCGGCGCAGTGGCGCAGAGCAGCGAGGCCGCCGTGAACCCGGCGAGCGCGAGCACCCACAGCCGCCCGGCGCCGATCCGCCGGCCCAGCCACCCGCACGCGGGCAGCGCCACGGCCAGCGCGAGCAGGTAGGAGTGCGCGATCCACTGCGCGGCGCCCAGGCCGGCGCCGAGGTCGCGGGCGATCGACTCCAGCCCGACGGCGACCACCGTCGCGTCGAGCATCGAGAGCAGGGCTCCCAGCACCACGACCGCGGCGGTCCTCCGGGTCGCGGGGTCCCAGACCGTCACGCCGGGACCCGCAGGCCCCGCAGCGCTCCGGCCCAGGCGGTGACCTCGTCGAGCATCCGGCGGAGCGTCGGTTCCTGGTGCTCGGCCGGGGCGATCCGGCCGACGTCGGTCGGGCCCGTGAGCACGAAGTCGGTCATGAGGTTGAGGCAGACCTGCGTCCGGACGTCGGCGATCCCGACCTCCGCCAGCACCGGCCGCAGCGCCTCGACGGCCCGGACCCCGCCCTGCACGCCGTACCCGACCAGCCCGGCGGCCTTGTCGTTCCACTCGGCGAACAGGTAGTCGATCGCGTTCTTCACCGCGGCCGGGAAGGAGTGGTTGTACTCCGGGACCACGAGGACGAAGGCGTCGCAGGCCGCGACCGCCGCGGCCCAGCGCAGGGTGTGCGGGCCCGTGTAGTCGCCGTGGATCGCCGGGCTCGGCTCGTCGAGCATCGGCAGGTCGAAGGCGGCCAGGTCGAGGAGCTCGACGGTCGCGCCGTGGGCCTCCGCGACCCGCTGCACCCAGCCCGCCACGACCCCGCCCCGCCGCTGCGGGCGCGTGCTACCCACGATGATCCCGATCCTGATGTCGCTGTTCACGGACGGTAAAGTACAACGTGCATAGCAAAGTGACAACGCTCGTTGTATCCGGTAGGAAGGCGGCGTGACGACGGTCGGGGCCGGGGCGCGGCGGGGACTCGCGGACAAGCGGCGGGCGATCCTGCGCGGCGCGCTCGCCGTGTTCGCGCGCGAGGGCTACACCCGCGCGAGCATCGACCTCATCGCCCGGGAGGCCGGGGTCTCCACGCGGACGATCTACAACCACTTCCGCGACAAGGCCGCGCTGTTCGAGACGGTCATCCAGGAGAGCGCGCAGCGGGTCGCCGAGGAGCAGATCGCCGAGATGGACCGCCACCTCGCGCAGGTCGGCGAGGGTCCGGAGGCGCTCGAGCAGGCGCTGCTCGCCTTCGGCCGGGCCCACGCGCAGCCCACGGCGGGGGAGCACTTCGCGCTCGTCCGGCAGATCCAGGCCGAGGTGCTGCACATCCCCGCCGAGGCGCTCGAGGCCTGGCAGGAGACCGGCCCGCGCCGGGTACAGCGCGCGCTGGCCGGGCACCTCGCGCGGTTCACGGCGGAGGGCAGGCTCCGCGAGGCGGACCCGCACCGCACGGCCCGCCACCTCGTGCTGCTCGCAGCGGGCGAGGTGACCAGCCGGTCCTTCCACGGCGCGGTCCCGCTGCCGGAGGCGGAGATCGACACGATCGTCGCGACCGGCGTCGACGCGTTCCTGCGCGCCTACGCGCCTGACCGGATCTGCGCAGCTCAGCCGGGGTCGTGAGGGCCGACTGCCCCTCTGGGGTCACTCGGCACTCATGGGGTCAGCCCCAGCCGAGCTCGTGCAGCGTGTGCTCGTCGATCCCGAAGTGGTGGGCGATCTCGTGCACCACCGTCACGGCGACCTCGTGCACGACCTCGTCCTCGGTCGCGCAGATGTCCAGCACCGCGTCCCGGAAGATCGTGATCCGGTCGGGCAGGACGCCGCCGTAGTCGCTGGTCCGGTCGGTGAGCGCGACGCCCTCGTACAGCCCCAGCAGCTCCGGCTCGTCGGGATGCCGGTCCTCGACCAGCACCACGACGTTGTCCATCGCCGCGGTCAGCCGCCGGGGGATCGTGTCCAGGGCGTCGGACACCAGCTCGTCGAACCGGGCCCGGCTCATCTCCACCACGACGTCAGGGTGCCGCAGGGACCTCCACCGGCAGCGGCGCGGGCGCCGCCGCCGACTCGGACTCCGACGGCGCGGGCGCCTCGGAGCTAGGCGGTGCCGCCGGGTCGGAGCTCGGCGGCGGGACGTTCGGGTCCGTGGTCGGCGTGGCGGACTGCGTCGGCGGGGCGGGGACGCCCGGCTTCGGCGTGGTGGTCGCGGGCGGCGCCGGCTGGTCGCCGACGCTCACGGCGCCCTTCACCGGGCCGGTGACCGGCGCGAACCCGCTGCGGTCCGGCAGCAGCGCCGCCAGGTTGCAGTTGACCTTGCGGGTGCCCGCGTTCCAGGAGTCCTCGGTGATGTTGTCCCAGTACACGGTGAGCTTCTTGTCCGTGATGACCTGCGGGCCGCCGGCGTACTCGCCCGCGATCCGGCTGCACTCGGGCTGCAGGAAGCCGTCCTGGTCGCCGACCGCGGGGAAGCCCTCCGGGAACTTCTGGGACAGGTCGACGACGCCGACCGTCTCCACCGCGTGCGGCCCCGCGCAGTCCGTGGGGTCGCCGACCCGCGGCCCGTCGATCGCCAGGCAGGTCCCGGGCTCGTACACCCCGGACTGGTCCTGGTCGGCGGCCTTGCCGGTCAGCGGGTAGAGCGCGCCGGAGCGCGAGGCGCTCTGCACGCCGCAGCGCAGCTCGCGGTCGCCCTCGTCCCACTTCTTCTGCGACGGCTTGAGCGCGCCCACCCGGAACTTGCCGTTGGGGTCGAACTTGCCCCCGAGGTACTGCAGGACGACCGGGGTGCACCGCTCGTTGACGAGCTGGCGCATCGTCGCGTCGTCCGGCAGGGCCTGCTGGTCGGCGAGCTGGACGGTGCCCGACTGCTCGAACAGGTGCGGCTGCGCGCAGTCGACGACCGCGGTGTCCGCGGCGTCGGCGCGGGCCCAGTTCAGGCAGGTGCCGGGCGTGGTCGGCGGCGGCGGGATGTCCTCGACGTCCGCCGAGGTGCCGTTGGGCGAGGGCAGCGCGGCCAGCGAGCCGAGCACCGGCACGGTGGCGCCGGCGACGGTGTCGAGGGTGGCCACGCCGAGCATCACCCCGGCGCCCACGAGTACGGCCGCGACGATCCGCCGCGCCTGGCGGCGGCCCGGCAGGCGCGCACCCCGGCGGGGTGGCGCGGGCGGGCTCGTCCGCGGGGAGCGGGCCGGGCGGTCGGCGACGGCGAGGGGGGAGCGGCCGCCGGACGGGTTGGGGAGCTCGTCCATGTCGGCGACCATCTTGCCGTCCCCGTCCGGGCGACCCCGATCCGGTGCCGCCGTCGCTCGGTCATCGGTCGCGCGCGTGCTGCGAGGTGTCGTCGGGGGACGGCGAGGCACCCCGATCCGGTGATCGTGCGCGACGGGAGGCGCCCCGGACCGGGTGAACGGTGTCCCGATCCTGGTCGGGTCGATACCGACCCGAGACCGAGGGCGGTTCCGTGCGTCCGCCCCGAGCGGATACGGTGCGCACGGGGGTGGACGAATGACGGAGCACGACGGCCGGGACCAGCCCGGGCCGCCGGACGAGACCGGGGAGACCCGGCCCGTCGAGAGGGTCCGCGGGCGCATGGCCCGGCAGGACGCCTCCACCACGCCCCGGGAACCCACCCTCGCCGAGAAGCGCGCCCGCGAGCAGGGCGCCCGCCGCCGCGCCGAGGAGGCCCGGCAGGCGGAGGAGGACGCCGGGCGCCGGAAGAAGCGTAAGCGGATCCTGATCGGCTCCGGCGTCGTGGTGGGCGTGGTCGCACTGATCGCCGTCGGGTACGCGGTGTCCTCGGACGACGAGGAGGTCGAGGCCCGCTGCGTCGACGACAACAACGTGGTCGTCGACGACGCGAACTGCGTCACCCCGGCCTCGGCGAGCAACAACACCTACTACGGGGGCGGTGGCTTCTTCCCGATCTTCATCGGGGCCGGCGGCCGCCAGTACCACTACAACTACGGCGGCGCGGGCAACATCGGCCAGGTCGCCACCGGTGGGACGACGACCGTGCCTCAGAACGGGACCGTCCGCACGCCCTCGGGCAAGACGATCTCGCGCGGCGGCCTCGGCGTGAGCAACGGCGGCTCGTCCTCCGGCGGGTCGAAGGGCACGTCGGGCGGGTCCTCCTCGTCGGGCGGGAAGTCCGGCGGAAGCAGCGGGAGCTGAGCGGTGCGCCGTGAACGCGGGGCCGCGCGCCCCGGCTGGCAGCAGATCGTCCGCGACCAGGGGCTGGTGTACGACGCCCCCGGGCGGGACCAGAACGGGCTGGCCCGTCCCTACTGGGACGAGTCGGTGCACTACGTCTTCGAGATGGACGAGATCCTCTCCCTCGAGGCGGACGTCGAGCTGCTGCACTCGATGTGCCTGGAGGCCGTCGACCACATCGTCACCACCGAGCGGTTCCGCGACTTCGCCCTGCCCGAGTGGGCGTGGGAGAAGGTCGCGGCCTCGTGGAAGCGGCACGACCCGCACGTCTACGGTCGCTTCGACCTGCGCTACGACGGCTCCGGCCCGGCGAAGCTGCTGGAGTACAACGCCGACACCCCGACCACGCTGCTCGAGGCGTCGATCCTGCAGTGGTACTGGCTCAAGGACACGCACCCGGACGACGACCAGTGGAACTCGCTGCACGAACGCCTGGTCGAGCGGTGGGGCGAGATCAAGGGCACGCTGCCGGGCTCGGAGGTCCACTTCACCTGGTCCGGCGGCGACTCCACCGGCGAGGACCACGTGACCGTCGGGTACCTGCAGGAGACCGCCGCGGAGGCCGGCCTCGACACGGTGGGCCTGCGCATCGAGGACCTCGGCTGGGACGTCGACCTCGACCGCTTCGTCGACCTCGCCGAGGCGTCGATCGCCACGGTGTTCAAGCTCTACCCCTGGGAGTGGATCCTCACCGAGGAGTTCGGCAAGCACGTCGTGCGCAGCCTGCCCGAGACGCTCTGGCTCGAGCCGCTGTGGAAGACGCTGCTGTCGAACAAGGCGATCCTCGCCGTGCTGTGGGAGATGTACCCCGGGCACCCGAACCTGCTGCCCGCGTACCTGCACGACCCGGGCCTGCTCACGGAGTACGTGCGCAAGCCGTTGCTGGGCCGCGAGGGTGCCAACGTCGACATCGTCTCGCCCGGCTCGCAGGTCTCGACCGGCGGTGTGTACGGCGAGGAGGGCTACGTCTACCAGCTCTTCGACCCGCTGCCCGAGTTCGACGGCTTCCGGCCCGCGCTGGGCGCGTGGATCGTGGGCGACGGCTCGGCCGGCCTCGGCATCCGCGAGACCGCCGGTCTGGTGACGGACGACGGCGCCGCGTTCGTGCCGCACCGCATCCCCGAGGACTAGTACCCCTCGCCCCCGGACCCCCGCTCCCCGTCCCCTTCCTCCCGGAGGACCCCATGACCCTCGCCCTCGATGCGGTGTACTTCGCGAACATCGGCCGCGGCGTCGGCGCGATCCTGCTCTACGCGCTGCTCGGCGCGCTGCTCATGCTCATCGGCTTCTGGGCCATCGACATCACCACGCCCGGCAAGCTGAACCGGCTGGTCCGCGACGGCCGCCCGGGCGCGGTGCTGGTGACCGCCGCCGGGATGATCTCGATGGCGTTCATCGTGGTCGTGGCGATCTGGAGCGCCTCGGGCCTGCTGGCGGAGGGGCTGCTCGCGGCCCTGATCTTCGGCCTGGTCGGCATCATCGCGCAGGTCGCGGCGGTACGGCTGCTGGAGTGGGTCACCGGCATCCGGATCGGCGAGGTGCTGGCGGCCGACGAGCTCAACGCCGAGGCGTGGGTGGTCGCGGCCGCGCACGTGGCGCTCGGCCTCGTGGTGGCCGTCGCGATCATCTGAGCCGGGTCACGCGTCCTCGCGCACCTTCTCGACGACGTCCTTCGCCAGCGCCGCGCGGGTCAGCGCAGCCGCGAGGTGCGCGAGCCGGCCGTCGGGGACGAGCGCGGCGAGGTCGTCGGGATCGGTCGGCAGGCCCAGGCGTTCGGCGCCCTGCCGCGCCTTGCCGTCGAGCGCCGGGCGCAGCTCGGGCCACACCTCCTGGGCCTCGCGGCAGAAGATGTCCGCGCCGGTCGGCCCGAGCCGGGGGAACTCCGTGAGCAGCTCGCGGAGGTGGGCCGGGTCGCCGCGGCCCTCCTCGCGCAGCCGCCGCAGGTCGCCCTTCCACCGGTCGAGCAGCAGCTCGGCGCCCTCGCCGAGGGCGGTCGCGGTGCTCTCGTCGTAGCGCGTGTAGTGGGCGCGGCCGAGGGCGTCGACGCGGTCCTGCCAGCTCGCGTCGCGCATCTTCTCGGGCGTGCCCATGCCGGAGCGGACGAGCTCGTGCGCCGCGTCGACGGCGATGTCCGCCCGGATGCGGGTCGAGAGCAGCACCGCGAGCACCAGCAGCCGGTACAGCGGTGCGGGAGTGTCCTTGAGCGTGATCCCGGCCTGCTCGGCGTAGGTCTCGCCGGCCTCGTCGAGCAGCGCGGTCACGGTGTCCTGGGGCGTGCTCATACCTCCGGGTACCCGGCCCGGCGGTCACGTGCACGGCCGCGCAGGCCCAGGACGGCCAGCGCCACCAGCACCCCGACCACGGTGGCGACGAGCCGGTCGGTGCGCGAGCGGGGTGATGAACAGCAGCGCGATCGCGTAGTTGCGCATCACCAGCAGCTCCGCCCCGGTCTGCAGCACCACGGCCGTGACGACGATCGCCCAGCCCGGCATGTGCAGGGCCAGCAGGACCGCGGCGACGGCCAGCCCGCCGAGCGTGCCGCCGATGCGCATCACGCCGCGGGTCACCCGGGCCCGGGAGCCCGGCACGGACAGCGGGACGACGGCCGCGACCAGCGCCCAGTACAGGTGCTCCACTCCGAGCAGCACCGCGAGCGGCGCGGTGACCGCGCAGGCCAGCAGCACCTCGAGCACGATCTCCCGGCGCACGGCCTCGCGCAGCGGGACCGCGACCAGCGGTGCCCGGCGCCGGACGTGCCCGGGCAGCAGTGCGCCGGCGCTCCCGACGAGCACCGCGAACCCCGCCGAGCCCGCGGCGACCGCCACGACCTGCAGCGACGCGGTGAGACCGAGCGGCTGGGCGCCGGCGAACGCGCCGGCCGCGAACACGAAGAACAGCGGCCCGCCCGGCTTCCAGCCGACGACCTCGCCGCCGATCGTGCCGGCGACGGCCACCCCCACCAGGACGAGCAGCGCGAGCCACGGCGAGGCGGGCAGGTGCGCGGCGAGCAGCCCGACGGCCACGCTCGCGACCAGCCCGAGGCCGGTGACCGCCTGCACCCCCGTGCGCGCCGGGACCGTGAGGTTCCGGCCGTAGATGGCGGCGAAGGCGCCGAAGGTGGCCGCCCCGAGCAGGTCCAGCCGGCCCAGCGCGAGCAGCACCAGCATCGGGACGCCCACCGAGATCCCGCACCGCAGCGCGGGCCGGTGCGCCCCGGCGTGGGCCTCGAAGCGGGCCAGTTCGCGGACCAGCGTCCCCCGCACGCATACTCCTTTCACCGGTGTAGCAATTTACTTCACCGGTGTACGGAAGGGGAAGCCGATGACGGCGAACCGTGACGCGATCGACGAGATCCGGGCGGTCTGGGCGGGCCGGCGCCCGGACCTGGACACCGAGCCCATCGCCGTCGTCGGGCGGATCCTGCGGGCCGCGCGGTTCCTCCAGCAGGCGGCCGACGACTGGCTGGCCGACGCCGGCGTGACCCGCGCCGAGTTCGACGTCCTCAGCCAGCTGCGCCGCAACGACGCCCCGCTGCGTCCCGGCGACCTCACCGCCGGGGTGGTGGGTTCGCCGGCCGCGACCACCAAGCGGCTGCACAAGCTCACCGCCGCCGGCCTGGTCACCCGCACCCCGGACCCCGACGACGCCCGCGCCGCCCGGGTCGCGCTGACCCCGTCGGGCGAACGCCTGGTCGACGAGGTCCTCCCGCGCCAGCTCGCCGCCGAGGCCGAGCTGCTCGAGGCCCTCACCCCGGCCCAGCGCGAGTCGCTGGCCGCGTTGCTCCGGACGGCGCTGCTGGCCTGGGAACCGTGAGCGGCAACTGCCCCTGGAGCGGCACTCGCCACTCACGACCGCGGGTGAGCAGCGGAAACGAGCCTCAGTTGAGGGCGGCCACGTCCGGCACCCGGGCCTCGGGCGGCGGCATCGCCTCCAGCTCGGTCCGGACCTCGCGGGCGTTGGCGGCCAGCTCGCCGTCGGCGACCAGGCGGCGCAGCGCCTCGGCGGTCACCTTCCCGGACAGGCCCGCCCCGCGCCGCGCGATGAGCTCGGCGTTGTGCCGCCGGTCCCCGGCCCCGGGCACCGCGAGCTGCGGGATCCCGGCGGACAGCGCGCCCATCGCGGTGCCCGAACCGCCGTGGTGGACGATGGCCGCGCACAGCGGCATGACGTCGACCAGCGGCACCCAGCCGACCGTCCGGACCCGGTCCACGCCGCGCGCCCGGCGCTCGATCCGCGGCTCCGGCCGGACCAGCACGATCTCGGCGTCGACCTCCGCCGCGGCGGCCAACGCGCCCGGCATGGGGTCGGCACCCGGGCCGGGGGCCGTGCTGCGCGAGACCAGGATGCGCGGCCGGTCCGCCGCGTCCGAGGGCACCCGCAGCCAGGCCGGGATCTCCCCGCCGCCGCGCTGCACCGGCCGCATCGGCAGCCCGGTCCGCTCGCCGACGACGCTGCGCGGCGCCGTCGTCAGCACCACCTCGGCGGCCGGGAGCCCGCGATCCTCCAGCCCGTGCCGCCGCAGCGCGCGCCGCATGATCTTCGACTCCGACGTGACCCGGACCAGCGACGGACCGTCGAACAGTGAGTTCTCCAGCAGGACCGTCGGCAGGTCGTACCGGGCCGCGGCGACGGCGGCGGCGACCGCGAGCGGCTCGTGGACCACGACGTCGGGCCGCCACTGCTCGACGACGGTCACCAGCCCGTCCGTGAGCTCCTCGTTCACGGCGCCGAACAGCCGGGCCACCATCCGGGTGCCCGCGGTGCCGGCCAGCTCGGCGCGGGCGTCGAGGGGATGGGCGGCCATGCTCCGCGCGGCGATCCGGGCGAACGAGAGGTCCCGTGCGATGTCGATCACGGGGAGGTCGCCCGTGTCGGCGCCCATGGCGTCCCCGCCGGTGGCGACGAGCACGTCGTGCCCCGCCTCCCACAGCGCCTCACCGAGGGGCAGCATCGGCAGCAGGTGCCCGGTGAGCGGCGCCGACACCAGCAGCACGCGCATAGGCGCACGCTATCCCGGAGATCGCGTCGGCCGCTGCCCGTACGCTGGGGGCGTGTCCGGGTGGATGGTGTAGTTGATGGAGGCCCCACGCCTGGTGGCGACGGACGTCGACGGCACCCTGCTCGGCGAGGACCACGAGGTCAGCCCCCGCACCGCGGCCGTGGTCGGCAGGCTGGTCGCCCGCGGTGTCCCGTTCGTCCTGGTGACCGGGCGCCCACCGCGCTGGATCCCGCCCGTGGCGACGCAGCTCGGCGTGGTCCGGTACGCGGTCTGCGCCAACGGCGCGGTGCTCTACGACGTCGAGGCCGACCGGATCGTCGGCTCCCGCCCCCTGCACCCGGAGGACCTCACCCGGCTCGAGCTGGCCGTCGCCGAGGCCCTGCCGGGCGCCACCCTCGGGGTGGAGCGGGTGGGCGAGCACGCGTTCGACGACCAGGTGGCCCAGTTCGTCGCCGAACCGGACTACGAGCACGCCTGGCCGGGCGGCGGGCCCCCGACCGAGGAGCGCGGCCGGCTGCTGGCCCACCCCGCGGTGAAGCTGCTGGTCCGGGCCAAGGGGATGTCCAGCGACGCCATGGCCGCCGCACTGGAGCCGCTGGTCGGCGACACCGTCGACATCACGTTCTCGCACCCGGGCGGGCTGATCGAGGTGGCGCCTGCGGGCGTCTCGAAGGCCACCGGGCTGCTCGACCTCATGGAGCGCACGCCGGAGTTCGCGGGCATCCGGGCCGACGAGGTCGTCGCGTTCGGCGACATGCCCAACGACCTGGCGATGCTGCGGTGGGCCGGGCACGGGGTGGCGATGGGCAACGCGCACCCGGAGGTCGTCGCGGCGGCGGACGAGACCACCGCGACCAACGTCGACGACGGCGTCGCGCTGGTCCTCGAGCGGTGGTTCTGACCCGGGGCTGACCAGCGGGGACGACCCGCCCCGGCACGCCGGACCGGGGAGCCGGGGGCTGACGCGTAGCATGGCTGCGCCGTACACCCCGCAGATCGGCGCCCGCGGAGACCCCGCCGCGAGCGCGAGGAGGCCTGCCCGTGACCGACCGGTCGCTCGACGTACCGGCCGTGCCGGACGCACCCACGGTCCCCGCCGTCCCCCCCGTGGCGCCGTCCGCCGAACCCGGCGCGACGCCCGAGCTGCAGGTCCTGGCCGCCGTCCAGCGCGGGATCGCGCGGCCGCGGACGGTCTCCGTGGCCCGGGGCATGTCGCACTTCGGCGAGCACGCGGGCGGCTGGCTCGCGCTGGGTCTCGTCGGCGCGGCCGTCGACCGCCGCCGGCGCGCGGAGTGGCTCTGGTCCACCGCGGCCGTCGCCTTCGCCCACGGGGCGTCCATCGGGGTCAAGCGCGTCGTGCGCCGGCCCCGTCCCGAACACCCGTCGGTCGAGGTGCTCGTGGGCACCCCGAGCCGGCTGTCCTTCCCCTCCTCGCACGCCACCTCGACCACCGCCGCCGCCGTGCTCTACGGCGGGCTGCTGCGGTCCGCCGCGCCGCTGGCCGTCGTGCCGGTGATGGCGCTGTCCCGGCTGGTCCTGGGCGTGCACTACCCGACCGACGTGGCGACGGGATCGGCGCTCGGCGCCGGCGTCGCCCTCGCCGCCCGGCGCGTGATCCCGCGCCTGATCCACAGGAAGAAGCGCTGATGACGAGCACGGACGTACCCCCGACGATGGAGGCCCCGCAGCGGACCCCGATCGGTCTGGCGGCCGGCGTCGTCAAGACGATGCGCCCGCGCCAGTGGGTCAAGAACGTCCTGGTGCTGGCCGCCCCGTTCGCCTCCGGCGACCTGTTCCAGGGCGCCGTGGCGGTCAAGCTGGCCATCGCCTTCGTGGCGTTCTCGCTGGCCGCGTCCGGTGTCTACCTGGTCAACGACGCCAAGGACGTCGAGGCCGACCGCGCCCACCCGACCAAGCGCAACCGGCCCATCGCGGCCGGGATCGTCCCGGTCCCGGTGGCCTACGGCGTCGCGGCGGTGGCCTTCGCCGCGGCGATCGCGCTGTCGCTGCTGGCCTCGGTGCAGCTGCTGATCGTGCTGGGCGTCTACGTCGGCGTCCAGCTGGCGTACTGCTTCTGGCTCAAGCACCAGCCGGTGCTCGACATCTGCATCGTGGCCTCCGGCTTCCTGATGCGCGCCATCGCCGGAGGCGTCGCCGCGGCCATCCCGCTGTCGCAGTGGTTCCTGCTCGCCGCCGGGTTCGGCTCGCTGTTCATGGTCTCCGGCAAGCGCTACGCCGAGATGATGCTCGCCGAGCGCACCGGCGCGAAGATCCGCAAGTCGCTGGAGTCGTACTCCCCGTCCTACCTGCGGTTCGTGTGGGCGCTGTCGGCCACGGTGCTGATCATGACCTACGGGCTGTGGGCCTTCGAGATCCGCGAGGCGCACCACAACTCGGTGTGGTCGGTGATCTCCATCGTCCCGTTCGTCGTCGCGGTGCTGCGCTACTCGGTCGACGTCGACAACGGCGACGGCGGCGAGCCCGAGGACATCGCCCTCGGCGACCGGGTCCTGCAGGTCCTTGCCATCGCGTGGGTCGCGATGCTGACCCTGGCGGTCTATCTCTGACGTTCCCGTCCCGGAACCATTCGTTCGCGAGCGTGCGACGCGACGACGCACGGCGGATCAGCCGTCGATCTCGAGCTTCGCGAGAATGGCTGCGGCCTCGTCCCCCCGCCCCGTGGTGTAGGCGGCGTCAAGGGCCTCTGCGACCTCGTGGTCGAAGCCAGACCGGATCATACCGACCTTGTTCGCTCCGCGAACCCGCGCCGGAACGCCGAACGCCTTCGCAAACGGCGGCACGTCTCGAGTCACCGCCGACGACATGCCGACCATCGCCCCGGTGCCGACGGAGCGCCGCTGATGCACGGTCGCGTTCATGCCGATGTTCGCGGCCTCGCCGATTCGCGCGTAGCCGCCCAGCGAGACACCGGCCGACGTGGTCACACCAGGGCCCAGAACGCAGTCGTGGGCAACGTAGGTGCGACTCAGCAGCCAACTGCCCGCCCCGATGACCGTCGGCGACCGACTTCCCTGCTGGATGGTGGAGGTCTCGCGAATGACCACGCCGTCTTCGACCACGACGCCGTGGTGCTCGAGTTCGCCGTCCCACGCGAGATTCTGCGAGGCAGAGGTGATCTCGGGCGGGCTGCCGATCACACAACCCGCGCCGATGACGACGCCATCTCCGACACGGCATGGACCGAGGAGGACGGCGTGGGGCCCGACCGCGACATCGCGCCCGAGCTCGACGCCTTCGGAGATCACGGCACTGGGATGCACGGGCACGGGCACACCGTAGGGCCGGGGCTCCCCTGGCGTCATGACCACCCCGGCTACCCTCAGTGCCATGGCGCTCGCGCACGCCGGGTCTCGTCCCGTCCCGATCTCCACCGTCCGTCTCGACGAGGCCGTCGAGGCGTCGGTACTGGAGGTGTTGCGTTCCGGACACCTCGCCCAGGGTGCGAAGGTGGCGGAATTCGAACAGCGGTTCGCCGAGCTCAGCGGGGTCGAGCACGCCATCGCGGTGAGCAACGGCAGCACCGCTCTGACCGCGGCGCTCCTGGGCCTGGGGGTCGGTCCGGGTGACGAGGTGGTCACCTCGCCGTTCACTTTCATCGCGACCGTCAACGCCGTCCTGGCGACAGGTGCGAAGGTTCGGTTCGCCGACATCTCGGCCCGCGACTTCGCGCTCGATCCCGCCTCCGCCGCGGATCAGGTCGGAGAGCGCGCCACTGTGCTCATGCCCGTCCACCTCTTCGGGCAGACCGCGGACATGGACCCGCTCACCGAGCTGGCCCGTGAGCACGGCCTGCACCTCGTCGAGGACGCCGCTCAGGCACACGGGGCGCGATACCGCACGAGAGCGGCCGGGTCCTTCGGCGTCGGCTGCTTCTCGTTCTACGCCACCAAGAATCTCACCACGGGCGAGGGCGGGATGATCACGACCTCGGACGATGTTCTCGCCGACCGGCTTCGAGTGCTGCGCAACCAAGGAATGCGCGCCCGGTACGAGTACGAGATGGTGGGCCACAACTACCGGATGACCGACCTCGCGGCAGCCGTCGGGCTGCCCCAGCTCGCCGGATACACCCAGCAGGTGGAGCGCCGGCGGCGACATGCGGCTCGACTGACCGAGCGACTCAGCGGGCTTCCCGGCCTCCGGACACCGGAGGTGCTCCCGGGGCGGCAGCACGTCTGGCACCAGTACACCGTGCTCCTCGAGGGCGAAGCCGCAATGGACCGCGACGGGCTCGCGGCCGCGCTCGCCGAGCAGAACATCGGGAGCGGCATCTACTACCCGCATCTCGCGAGCGACTACGCCTGCTACCGCGACCACCCGCTGGTGCAGGTGGCCGAGACCCCGGTGGCTCGTGAGGTCGCGGCACACTGTCTCTCCCTGCCCGTCCACGCCGCGCTCGACGACGACGACGTGGAGCGGGTTGCGGACGCGGTCTCCGCCGCCCTGTCCTGACCGTGTGATGAGTGTGTCTGCGCTGGGCAAGCGGCTTCGGTCAGGAATCTCGCTGCGCCGCATGGCGACCTATGTCGGCGTCGGCGTGGGCGGGTTCGTCGTCGACTTCGGACTGCTCGTCCTTCTTCGCGAGGTGGTGGGCACGCCGGTCTGGTTGGCGACGAGCATCGCCTTCTGGGCGAGCCTCGCAGTCGTCTTCCTGTGCAACAAATACGTGACCTTCGGTGCTCGGGGCATGGGGCACCGGCAACTTCTGCGCTACTTCATCCTGTTGGGGATCAACTACGTGATCACCCTCGGGATCGTCGCGCTCGCCGAGCGGACGGGCGTCGGTTACCAGTGGGGAAAAGTCGTTTCCGTGGCACTGACGACCTGCTGGAACTACTTCGCATACCAGTTCTGGGTCTTCCGCGTGTCGCGGGACAGCACCGATGAGTCGGTGTGAATCTGTTCGACGCGGTATGCCCGATGATCCACCCGAGCACGAGGACGGAATGACCCCGCTGAAGATCGCCGTCGTCGGCGCAGGCGTGATGGGCACGAATCACGCTCGCGTCGCGAGATCGTTGCCTGGTGTCCAGGTCACACACGTCGTCGACCCGGACCCGGAGCGGGCCGCGCGCGCCGCGGCCGTGGCCGGCGCTGAGCCTCTCGCGGACGTCGGGGAGATCGTCGGCGAGGTCGACGCCGCGATCGTTGCGTCCCCGAGCTCGATGCACGAGGAGCACGGCCTCGCGCTCCTGGCGGCAGGCGTCCACGTGCTGGTGGAGAAGCCCGTGGCGACCACCGTCGAGCAGGCCGAGCGTCTGATCGCCGCTGCGGACGCAGCGGGCATGGTGCTCCAGGTCGGGCACGTGGAGCGGTTCAACCCCGCCGTGCTCGAACTCGACCGGATGCAAGGGGACGTCGTGCACGTCGAGGCGTCACGGATCGGGCCGTACAGCAACCGTGTCGAGGTCGGGGTGGTGCTGGACCTGATGATCCACGACCTCGACATCGTGCTCGCCCTGGCAGGTGGTGAGCCGAGTCGGGTGCTGGCGACCGCACAACGCACCCGCTCGGGTACGGAAGACCTGGTCAGCGCGTTGATCGAATTCGACAACGGAGTCACTGCTGCGTTGACGGCGAGCAGGATCGGACAGAACAAGATCCGGAATCTCGCGCTCACCCGAGAGAAGGACTACGTCAACGTCGACCTGCTCCGCCAGGACGTGACGGTCCACCGCGTCGACCATTCGGAGTACCTCTCGGACGAGGGCACTCGTTATCGGCAAACGGGCGTGGTGGAGTTGCCGTTCCTGGAACATCGCGGTGAGCCGCTGTTCCTCGAGCTGTCGCATTTCGTCGACTGTGTCCGCACAGGTACGACGCCGCGTGTCACGGGTCGCGACGGTGCACGAGCGCTCGAACTCGCCATGCGGGTGCGGGCTGCGGCCGGGCTCTGAGGAGGGGACATGTACGAGGACCACCGGATCGCGGCCGTCGTACCCGCGTACAACGAAGAGAAGCTGATCTCCAAGGTCATCAAGACGATGCCCGAATGGGTGGACATCATCGTGGTGGTCGACGACCGGAGCTCGGACCGGACGGCCGAAGTGGCTCGTGCCACCGGCGACCCCCGCCTTCAGGTGATCACACATGAGGTCAACACGGGTGTGGGTGGGGCGATCATCACCGGACATCGGGCCGCGCTGGACCGTGGCTCCGACATCAACGTGGTCATGGCCGGCGACGCGCAGATGGACCCCGCATACCTCCCGGCGCTGCTCGACCCGATCGTGCACGACGGCTACGGCTTTGCGAAGGCAAACCGCTTCTTTTCGACGGGCTCGTACGAGGGAATGCCGAAATACCGGGTATTCGGCAACATAGTTCTCTCGTTCCTGACGAAGTTCGCCTCCGGCTACTGGCACATCTTCGACCCGCAGAACGGCTACACGGCAACGCGTCGCGACGTGCTGCAGCGGCTCCCGTTCGAGCAGTTGGCTCAGCGCTACTCGTACGAGAACGACGTACTGGTCAACCTGAACATCCTGCGGGTACCTGCTACGGACGTACCGATTCCCGCCGTGTACGGGGAGGAGGTGTCGTCGATCAAGCTTCGCCGGGTCGGGCCGGAGATCAGCAATCTACTGCTGCGCGGACTATGGCGGCGCTTCCTGTGGAAGTACGTCGTGCACTCCTTCTCCCCGGTGGCGTTGTTCGTCGTGGGCGGCCTCCTTCTCACCTTGTTCGGCACTGTCGTCGGGGTGTGGACGATCATCGAGACGATCGGCCCGCCGGCGGCTACTGCGGGATCGGTCGTACTGGCCGTCGCTCCGTGGCTGCTCGGTATGCAGATGCTGATGTATGCGCTGTTGCTGGACATCCAGGAGAGCCCGGACCGGCCGACGGCTCCTCCCTCCACGCAGCACCGCCCCTGGCGGGAATCCGGTCGCACCGAACCCGCAGTCGCACCCGCGGTGACGCCGGTCAACGCGAAGCCGCCGGTCAACGCGAAGCCGACGGAGGATCAGTCACCGTCCGGGGCGACGATCCGGTAGACGCGGAAGTCCGGATTGGCGTAGACGAGACGGAGGAACGGCAAGTCGTCGAGATTGGTCAGGCCAGGCGCGCGGTCACTGTAGCTGCGGAGAAAGCCTTCACCCACGACCACGTAGCCGACCCCGAGCCGGCTGACGGCCGCCCGGACGTCGGGTCGCTCGTCGTACAGGTTGAAAGCAGTCTCCAAGGTCGACACGTCCGTGTTCCCGAGGCCCGTCCCGTCGTAGTGCCCGGCGACCGGGAGTGTCCCGGACAATGCGTACATCCAGACCGACCCGTCGTTCCGGTCGTTGAGTACACGGACGCCGCGCGGAACCAGCGAACCGAGCGCGCTGAGACCCGTGACTTCGAGTGAAGAAAGAGCGGGCCCCTGCCCCGTATTGATCGACATCTTCGTCTCGTTGCGCTCGAGGTAGAGCCCGTGGCTGAGCGCCACGAATGCGACGAGCGCGATGAAGGCGGTGACCGCGCCGCTGCCCTCAGCGAGCCGTCCGGCGCTATCCCGGAACAGCCACCGGCTCAGCCGCGCCAGCAGCGCGGCGATCCGATCCACGCCGTGGCCCACCAGCACGCATGCGAGCAGCGTGAACAGGGCGGCGAGCCGCCAGCGGTCGTTCCACCAAGGCCGGGTGACGGCATTGACCCATTCGGCGTCCGAGCTGGCGGCGAGGACGAACAATGCCCCGAAGACGACGATCGGCGCTCCGATCCATCGGAGCGCACCAAGCCGGTTGTAGGTGAGCAGACCGACCACAGCAGGAGCGACGAGCCACATCTGTGGCCATGGCGCAGCGTGCCCGAACGAGAGGATCTCGGTGATCGACTCGGACCAGGCGAGGTCCGCCGGCCAGTCCACGGCGGGGAAGCTGGCCGCGCTGTGCAGCGAGCCGGCGATCTGGCTCGAGACGAGGGCGAGAGCCGCGAGGGTTGTGCCGGCCAGGACGAGCGGCTCCCGGCGTAGCCGCTCCGGGCGAGTTGCCCACCTCTGAATCAGGCATGGCACGACGAGGACCACCACGCCGAAGAGCATCGCGGGATGCAGACAAACCAGGCCGGCCGCTCCGAGCGCCGCCACGAGGCCGCGGACCGTTGCCTGGCGCAGGGACAGTGAGTCCAGCAGGTGAACGACCAGCAGCAGGAACGCCGGGGTCAGTGCCACCCCCGTGGCGTAGGGCAACAACGGCCCACGCCACAGCATGTCGTACAAGGCGCTGGCGGCGACCGCGGCGAGGGCTGTCGCGGCCGCGTGTGTCGGGGTGCCGCCGAAGCGCCGCACCAGGGCAGCGAGGACCAGGGCGCAGAGGCCGGGGATGAGGGCCGTGTGCGCGTTGAGTACGGAGGGGACGTCCCGGCCGGTCAGCTGCAACACCGTCGCGCCCAGAATGTGGTAGGCGTTCGGGTAGAAGATCGAGGTGCCCGGCTCGAACCAGTTGATCTGGCTCATCCCGAAGAGTCCGGCGTCGCCGCGCTCCGCGATCCATCGGATACCGCTGGCGTGGAACACTGCGTCCCAGTCCTGCGGGATCGTGCGCAGGCCGCGCATCCCGCCGATCACGACCTGTGCGCCCGCCAGTGCCGCGACGCCGACCACAGCGGCTACCGCCAGATGTGCCCGAGGTGACCAGGCGGCCAAGGGCGTCGGCCACGTGGTGGTGACCGTCGGAGCCGAACGCCACCGTGCGAGCAGCCGATCCAGTCCGGCGAGCACCACTGCCACGAGAAGTGTTCCGACGACCAGGACCCCCGCGGACCAGCGCACTCCCAGCGCAGTCGTCCATGGCCCGAGCAGGCCGACGAGGGCATAGGTGAGCAGGGGGGCCGTCGCGGCCAGACACCAGCCACGCAACCGCGCCGCCAGTCCGACGATTCCTCCCGGCAGGAACAGCGCCAGTGCGTACACGACCACAAGGCCGAGGTCGGATCCGTCGACCACCGGAGCGGCCATCCTCCACCTCGCTCACGCTTACCAAGATGTTTCCTGGTCGTCGGCATGTTAGCGGCGGGCGAGTCCGCTGCTGTCGAGCCGCGCCCGGCGTACGCCGAGATCCACGCGTTCATCGTGAACGGGGTGATGACCGGGTTCGCGCACCTCGCCGCTACCCTCGGTGCCCGTGACTGACGCACAGTTCGATCTGGTCGTGGTGGGCTCGGGCTTCTTCGGGCTGACGATCGCGGAGCGGGCCGCCGCCGAACTGGGCAAGAAGGTCCTGGTGCTCGAGCGGCGTCCCCACATCGGCGGCAACGCCTACTCCGAGCCCGAGCCCGAGACGGGCATCGAGATCCACCGGTACGGCGCGCACCTCTTCCATACGTCCAACAAGCGCGTGTGGGAGTACTGCAACCGCTTCACGGACTTCACGAACTACCAGCACCGCGTGTTCGCGCGGTACCGGGACCAGGTCTATGCGTTCCCGATGAACCTGGCGCTGATCAACCAGTTCTTCGGGAAGTCGCACACGCCGGACGAGGCGCGCGCCCTGATCGCCGAGCAGGCCTCCGAGTTCGACACCGCAAAGGCGGAGAACCTGGAGGAGAAGGCGATCTCGCTGATCGGGCGGCCGCTGTACGAGGCGTTCGTCAAGGGCTACACGGCGAAGCAGTGGCAGACGGACCCGACCAAGCTCGGCGCCTCGATCATCTCGCGGCTCCCCGTCCGCTACACCTTCGACAACCGCTACTTCAACGACACCTACGAAGGCCTGCCCGTCGACGGGTACACCGCGTGGCTGGAGAAGATGGCGGACCACCCGAACATCGAGGTCCGGCTGGACACGGACTACTTCGCGGTCCGCGAGGAGCTGCCGGTCGGCATCCCGACCGTCTACACGGGCCCGCTGGACCGCTACTTCGACTTCAGCGAGGGCGAGCTGTCGTGGCGCACGCTGGACTTCGAGACCGAGGTCCTGCACGACACCGGTGACTTCCAGGGCACCTCCGTCATGAACTACAACGACGAAGAGGTCCCCTACACCCGGATCCACGAGTTCCGGCACTTCCACCCCGAGCGGGACTACCCCAAGGACAAGACGGTCATCGTCCGCGAGTACTCGCGCTTCGCCGAGTCCGGCGACGAGCCGTACTACCCGGTGGGCACGCCCGAGGACCGCGCCAAGCTGGAGCGGTACCGCGAGCTGGCGCGCAAGGAGACCGCGAACCGCAACGTGCTGTTCGGCGGCCGCCTCGGCACCTACAAGTACCTCGACATGCACATGGCGATCGGCTCCGCGCTGACCATGTTCGACAACCGCCTCACCCCGCACTTCGTCGACGGCAAGGCGCTGTCCGGCACCGAGGCCGAGGACTGAGCCGGCGGACGCCTGCTCGCGGCGCACTACTCGCCACGCTACGCGGTCACTTCTCCGTTCTCCTGCGGATGCCACGCCCGAGCAGGACGACCCCGGCGCCGACCGACGACATGGCGACGACGACGAGCAGGTACGCCGCCGGCCACATGTGTTTGGCGATCTCGTAGTAGCCGTCGCCGAGCACGGTGAGGACTGCGAGCCCTGTCGCAGCGGCCGACGCGACACCCGCGAGTCGCGTGAACCCGGCGAGTGCCCCGCCTGTGCGCAACCCCGCGGCTCCGACCAAGAGGCCGAGGACGGCCAGCAGGGAGGAGAGCCACGGCGCCGGCATCGAGCCCAGCCACGCCCGCATCCAGGCGACGTCCTTCCCCATCTGTGGGGAGTCGATGATCTGTAGCGGCCCGGCGGTCCCGGCCGGGACCGGACCGGACTGCAGATAATCGACGTCCGCGCCTCTGGTCGCCTGCATCGCCACTCCGACCGCGGTCAGGAAGGCATCCGGATGCGAGAGCAGCGCCCGCTGGGCCGCCTGCTGGGCCACGCCGGGGTCGTCGCCGACCGCCCCTCGCCAACCGGGAACGGAATCGGGATCGAGCGGGGCGCCGCTGGGCCCGTAGAAACCCCGGCCGGCATGTGCGGCCGCCTCGACCGGCAGCCCGACCTGGGACGCCGCCCCGGCCCCCACCTCGGGGAGCAGCGTCGTGAAGATCAGGTTGTGTGCGTTGACCGCCGGATAGTCGCGGCTCTGCCAGGAGAGCGCTGCGTGTGTCGGCGCGAGCGCCGCGATCCCGAGTCCTGCGGCCACGGCGACCCCGGGCAGCAGGTTGAGCATCTTCCGGCGACGACTGACGAGCACGGTGGCCGTGGCGCAGACCGCCACTCCGACCACCAGCAGCGGCAGGTAGGCGACCTTCGCTGTCCCGGCTGTGAACGCTCCCGCGGCCGTCAACGCCACAGCGACCAGCCTCGCGTCACGTGCGCGCTGGGACGTAACCGCCAGGGCCGCCACGCCGGCCAACAGGGTGTAGGCGCCCAGCAGTCCCGCGGGCTCGGAATAGGTGGAGAGGAAGAACCGGGTGAACGTCGGGCTCGCCAGCGGTGCCAACGGCGCCAGGAGCACCACGGGGCTCCACCATCGCCGCGCTGTACAGGCCCATGCCGCAACGGCTGTCACCAGGGCGATGAGAATCGCGTACAGCCAACCCAAATCGGTGAGGTTCCATGTGTCAGGGTTTCCCGCAGCGGCGGCCCGGAGAAGCGTGAGCGCGGACGAGGGGATGGGGTCGGAGCAGGGTGCGTCTCGAGTGAACGTCATCACGACGCCGCCGACCCAGTTGGACCGGCCGTCTGCGGTGGCGGGAACCAATCCCGCGCCGCAGAGAAGTCGTCCGCCGTCTCCGTTGTCCGCGGCGCCTACCGGAGCGCCCCCGCCAAGGCCGGACGAGGTGGCCACCGTCGTCAAGGACACCACTCCGGCAAGAAGTGCCACGAGGAGGCGAACGGCGGAACGACTCATAAGCCAGATGTGGTGTTCGGTGTCGACAGAATCCCTGTAGCCCTCATTATCCCGCGATCCGCGCCGCAGCCAAGCGCGCTCACGCTCGCCGACTCTCACATGTCCACCGCGCAGGAGTCGAGCTGGACACGAGTCACTTCCTAGTCGCGCGCCGGCGGCCCACCGCACCGCCGGCGAGGTGCCGAGCAGCAGGTGCTCACCCACGATCCGGGCCTTGAACACGGCCGCGTTGTGGGATGCCAGGGTGCGGGCGTTCCGCCAGTGACGGTCGACAGCCGTCCGACGACCTGCTGCACGAGCGGGTCCTCACCGAGCAGCACCCCGCGGCCCGTGATGAACGACCGAGACTTCGCGCGACGACACGGCGGCGGACACGAGCGCGCGCCCGATCCCGGCCATCACGGCCAGCAGGTAGACCTGGTGGGACGCTGCGGAGGCGCTTGCGCCGGGGCTCTCGTACGGCCCCCACGTGCGTGGCCTCGATCGCAACCGACTCGAAGAGCGTGATGCGCTACGGTGAGGCCCTGCCCGATGCGTCCCAGTCGTCCAGCCTTCGGACGCCCGTTGCGGTGGCAGGTACGGCCACGGACATGCGCTGCCCGTCGAGGATCGCGGTCGCCGCGATCCATTCCGCGAACAGAGATGCCGGTGCTGTAGTACTTGCGCCCGGTCAGCAGGTAGCAGCTGCCGGAGCGGGGTCACTCACGTGTTCGCGCCGGTGGTCGGGGTGCTGCGGCCCCCGGTGGCCCGCGTCGATAGGCTCGGGCGTCGCTCCCGCAGGCGGTCGCCCGGGTGCCGGGGGCGTGACTCCGCTGTACCTGCCCCCGAGGTCCGAGGACTGAGTGATCGAGTGACGACCACCGCTGAGAAGGCCGACCTGGACATCGCGACGGACACACTCCTGCAGCGGATCATCCTTCCGCGTCAGGCGGACCCACTGTCCGTCCGTGCCCTCTACGTCGACGAGCGGACCGGCACCACGCTAGCGCCGACCGAGTCGACGCCGGGGTCGCAGGAGAAGCCGATGACGCTCACCGTCTCGGCGAGCACCACGCGGGCGTTGCGCGTCACCTCGCGGACCTCGGCCGTGCTGCCGCCGCAGAGCGAGGTGTCCTTCGGGGCCTACTTCAACGGGTTCGCGGCGGGCTACTGGCGGCACTGGTCGGCGCTCACCGACATCCGGCTGAAGCTCTCGCTCGAGGGTGAGGGCCGCGTGGACGTTTACCGGTCGAAGGCGGACGGTTCGCACATCTACGTCACCGGCAAGGTCGTCTCCGGAGAGCAGGACCTGGACGTCCCCCTGGACCTGCGCCCGTTCGAGGACGGCGGCTGGTACTGGTTCGACCTCACCACGGCGGACTCCGAGCTCACCCTGCACTCCGGCGGCTGGCACGCGCCCACCCCGGCGCCCGGCCGCGCCGCGGTCACCATCGGGATGCCGACCTTCAATCGCCCTGCGGACTGCGTCGCGACTCTGACGGCGATCGGCGAGGATCCCGACGTGCTTGCCGCCGTCACTGCGGTGATCCTTCCGGACCAGGGCACGCAGAAGGTCCGCGAGCAGGCCAGCTACGAGCAGGCCGCCGCCGTGCTCGGCGACCGGCTGCAGATCGTCGACCAGCCCAACCTCGGCGGCTCCGGCGGCTACGCGCGGGTGATGTACGAGGCGATCGGGTCCACCGACTGCGAGCAGATCCTCTTCATGGACGACGACATCCTGCTCGAGCCGGACTCGATCCTGCGGGCCGTGGCGTTCTCCCGGTTCTCGCGGGAACCGATGCTGGTCGGCGGGCAGATGTTGTCCCTGCAGGCCCGCTCGCAGCTGTCGACCATGGGCGAGGTCGTCGACCGGAACCAGTTCATGTGGCGGGTCGCGCCGGACACCCACCCGCACCACGACCTGGCCGAGCAGACCCTGCGACAGACGCCGTGGCTGCACCGCCGCGTCGACGTCGACTACAACGCCTGGTGGATGTGCCTGATCCCGCGCGCCGTCGCCGAGGACCTGGGCCTGCCGCTGCCGCTCTTCATCAAGTGGGACGACGCCGAGTACGGCCTGCGCGCCCGGGGCCGCGGCTACCGCACGGCGACCGTGCCGGGCATCGCGATCTGGCACATGTCCTTCATCGAGAAGGACGACTCCAGCGACTGGCAGGCCTACTTCCACTACCGCAACCGGTACGTCGCGGCGGCGCTGCACGGGCCGGACTCGCCGAAGGCGCTGCTGCAGGAGTCGTTCAAGCGCACCCTGCGGCACCTGATGCTCATGGAGTACTCGGCCGTCGCGCTGCAGATCAAGGGACTCAAGGACTTCCTCGCGGGACCGGAGGCGCTGTTCGCGAAGCTCCCGGTGGTGCTCGGCGAGATCCGGGCCGAGCGTGCGGAGTACGACGACGGCCGCCCGCTGCAGTCCGCGACCGAGGTGCCCCTGTCGACCCTCGACGCCCTGGGCGCCCAGCTGTTCCCGGAGCCCCCGGTCGGCAAGGTGAAGGTCGGCCTCGGTCTCGCGAAGGGCGTGCTGCGCAACCTCAAGACGCCGAACCCGGCGCACGCCGAGGTGCCGCAGCGCAACGTACCGTGGAAGCAGGCCCAGTGGTTCGTGCTGGCCGGGCTCGACTCCGCCACGGTGTCGACGCCGGACGGGCGCGGGGTCACCTTCCGCCGCCGCGACCCGGAGATGTTCAAGCGGATGGTGAAGGAGTCCTTCGAGCTCCACCGCGAGGTCGCCCGGCAATGGCCGCTGCTGCGCACCCGCTACACCGACGCGCTCGCCTGGCTGACCAGCCGGCAGGCCTGGTCGGAGGAGATCTTCGACAAGTAGGGCGCGGGGTTCCGGCCGCCCCGGCGAGGGGCGGCCGGAACCCGCGTCAGTCCGCCTTCTCCTCGAGCCCGTACAGCCGGGTCCAGTTCTCCCGGCTCGTCAGCTCCGGCACCGCGGCGCGGTAGCGCTCGGCGACGCCGGGACCCTCCCGGTGCAGCCTGCAGATCACCGCTGCCCCCCGCTTGGCGAGGTCCAGGGCCCGCTTGCGGTCGCGGGTTCGCACTCGCACGCCGGTCTCGGCCATGTCGGTGACCACCGCCTTGCCCAGCGTGGACACGTGCCACCAGTGTGCTTCACCGGCCGTGATCATCCCGGTCCGTGCGGCTCCGCGGTCCGCCAGCAGGTAGACGGCCCGCTTGAGCCAGGTCAACGCCTCGTGACTGGGCGGGCCGGGTTCCCGAACGACAGGGAAGGCGCGGAAGTCGTCTATCGCCTCGGCAATCGGTCGGCTCGTGGTCTCCGGGTAGTCCGAACGGATGCGGCGGATGCGCGCGGCGGAGTCGGCCGAGCCGTCGTTCAGGATCTCCGGACCTCGGAGGAACTCCTCGATCGCCTCGAGCAGAGTGGCCGACAGTCCGTACTGCATCGCGACGAGGTACTGGCCGAGCATCGTCATGACCTGCTTCGTCACGACTGACACGGAGAACCGGGTGTGCAGGGCTGCCGTGATCAACGCATTGCGGATGTTGAAGAACCGGTGCCACTCGTCCCAGTCCTTCCAACCGAAGTCCGCATGCCAGATCGCGGCGCCGGGAAGAGAGATCGTGGGGAAGCCGGCGGCGCGGGCCCGGTAGCCGTACTCCACGTCGTCCCACTGGAAGAACACCGGCAGCGGAAGGCCTATGCGCTCGACGATCGTCGCGGGGATCAGGCACGCCCACCAGCCGTTGTATTCCGTGTCGACCCGTCGATCGAGGACGTTGGGAAGGAGTCGCTCGTCCCTGCCGAGCAGGTAGCCCTCGTGCACGCCACCGGGCATCTTCTGTCCTGCCAGCAGCCGCTCCGGGTCGGCGTACTCGGCGCTGATGTGCAGGTGAGCGGGGTGAAGCAGGTTGAGCATGTGGCCGCCGACGATCGCCGGTGTGGTCATACAGTCGGCGAAGGCCGTCAGGCGGATGAACACGTCCGGTTCGAGAAGTACGTCGTCGTCCATCAGGAGGACGTCGCGCTGCGCCTCGACCGGCCCGGACGTTGCCTCGAACAGACCCCGCGTGAAACCGCCCGCTCCACCCAGATTGCGCTGCCGGATATAGGTCAGGCGGCCATCGAGACCGGCGCGGACCTGCTGGAACCGTTCCCGTGACTCCAGCGGGTCGCTGCCCTGGTCCACGACGTAGACATGGTCGAGGGCCGCCAGGGCCTCCACGTCGTCGCTCATCGCCTCGAGCGTGTTGAGGCAGTCGTCGACGCGGTTGTAGGTACAGATCACCGCCGCAGTCGGCCGCTGCAGTCGAGGGGCCCGCACCGTCCAGCGGACAGCGGCGACGGTGAGTTCGCCGACTTCCGTCGCGAGATCGAGCCACATGCCCCCGCCGTCGACGAAGCGGTCGATGGGGCCGGTGAGCCGGAACGAGGTCGGGGACTCTGTGGTCACCTCAGCCACGGCAACCGTGCGTGCGACCTTGTTCGTGTCCGAGGCCATCAGCCGCACCTGGCCGCGCCCGGTCGCCACGAATTCGGCCGTGATCTCCTGAACCGGCGTCCAGCGCTGCCAATAGGTCGCGTGGAAGCGGCCGAAGTACGTGTTCGTGGAGACGTCCGTGCCCGGGGTCAAGCGCACCTCGTGTCTCGAGCGCTCGGCCGTGCCTCGGAGGACCTCGGCGTAGAGATCTGCCGGCACGACAGGGCTCGGCCCGGTGAACAGACCGCGTTGTACGACGCGTGCCGTCGGAAGACCGTTCTGGTCGCCCAGCTCCGCACTCGGGGCCGGAGTTCCGTCCGGCAGGGCTGCGTTCGGCGCCACGGCGAGGTCGGCGGGGGTCTTCTGGCTCATCTGTTCCGGACTTCTCCTCGTGAAGGCTGCTCAGTGTGAGCCGGTCCGGCGAGCCGGGCCGAGGGCGGTCGGTGACTCATTGTGGGGCATGACGTGCGTCGCAGGCGGGCGGGCGCGCCTCAGCCGATGGGATCGAGACCGGGGACCCGGGTACGCCCGGTGTGTACCCAGCCACCGATCGTGCGCTCCGTGACCTGCGGTGTCGCGACGGCCAGGGGCTGGGCGGGCACCCAGCGGTAGACCTGGGCGGCGTCGCGGGTCGGGTCGCCGGCGAGGTAGGTCGCCATCCGCTGCTCGATCACGAGCGTGCGGGCTGCGGCGAACGGTCCTCCGTAGCTCGGCGCGTAGGTGATGCCGGCCGAGTTGTCGCGCTGCGGCGGGGCGACCCGCCACTGCGGGAGCACCGTGGTGCCCAGGGGCAGCGGGGCCGGGGTCAGGCACGGGAAGACGAAGGCGACGGGCCAGTCGAGGATCGCCTCGGTGCCGACCGGGAGGACCTCGTCCATCGGCGTGAGCCGCGGGACCCGGGGCAGGGTCGCGACGGCGGGGGTGTCGGTCGGCTCCCCGACGTCGACGACGAGCCGGACCCGCGTCGCGCCGTCGGGAGCGAGCAGCCGGACGTCCTGCGGGATCTCGCCGTCGGGCTTCAGTGCGGCGCGCTCGAGCGGCTCGCCGTCGTCGCCCGCGAACTCGGCGGCGAGGGTGTCGCCGGGCCGCAGCGCACCCGCGACCGTCACGACGACCGGGAGCTCGCGCGACCGCTGGGCGGTGTCCAGGGCGAACCACGCCGTGTCGCCGGTCCCGAGCACACGGATCCCCGGCAGCTCGGTGCCGCCGGCGTCGACCGGCTCCGGTGGGAGCGCCGACGGTCCGGGCAGGGCGGACAGCAGCCCCGCGGCCGGGTCGGTCTCGACGGACAACCGCTCCTGCAGCCCGCACGGAGCGCCGCGGGCGGTCGACGCGGCGTCGGACAGGAGCGTGTAGCTGTCGCGGTGCTGCCAGCCGGTGCGCGCGAACGACCCGACCTGCAACAGGACCACCGCCGTGAGCAGCACGGTCGTGACGGCGGCCGGGCTCGGGAGCCACCGCGGCGGCCGAACGGTCCCGCCGCCCGAGCGCCGCCAGGCGAGCACGAGCAGCGCCACGGTGACCAGGACGAGCCCAGCCAGCAGCCAGACGGGCGCGAGCTCGACGCCCGCGACGAACGGCGGGAGCGTGCTCCAGGTCAGGCCCCACCAGTTGGAGACGAAGGGCCACACGTTCTGCGCGGCGAGCACCAGCGACCCGACGACGGCGAGCGCGCCGAGCCCGGCGAGCCACGGCGTCGTCCGGCCGGCCAGGGCCCGCCGCCCGACGGCCACGATGCCGACCAGCAGCACCGCCGCGCCGATCCCGGCCAGGTCGCCGAAGTGCTGGGTCCACTTGGTCGGAGTGGCGGTCATCGAGGCGAGCCCGAGCAGGAACACCACGGTGATCCGCCGCGTCGGGCCCGGCGGGATCCGGCGTCCGGCCGCCCACAGCGCCGCGACGGCCGCGAGCAGCGTAAGCAGCACCGGCGCGCGTTTGCCCAGCGAGCCCTGCATGTCGTCCTGGGTGAGCAGCAGGGCGTAGCGGTTGTACTCGTCGTACCAGGGCTGGCCGCCGCCGATGAGCGTCCGGACCCGGGTGGCCTCGAGCATCGCGGCGAGGCTCTGGTCGGACACCATGAGGAACACCGCGGCCGCCGGCCCCGCGAGCAGCACCAGCACGAGCGGGACCGGGCCGAGACCGCTCCGGCGCAGCGTCCGCAGCACCGGCACCAGGCCGGCGACCACGGGCGCGAAGGCCATCAGCCCGCCTGGCGTGACGGCCGTGGTCACGCCCGCGACGAGAAGGGCCAGGACCAGCGGGGTCACCCGGCGCAGCGCGATCGCGCGCTCCACGCCGACGACGGCCAGCACCGTCCCGACGGCGACCCAGGGCTCCGGGCGCAGGCCGAGCGTGTAGGGCAGCCACCAGGCGAGGAACGTGAGCGCGGAGAGCCAGGCGACGCCGCGGCCGGCCCGCGGCAGCAGCCGGGGCACCACGCAGCGGGACAGCAGACCCCACGTGACCAGCCCGAGCAGGATCGACGGCAGCCGCAGCCAGACCGTCGACGCCGAGACCTGCGACCAGGCGTAGTAGAGGTCGTAGAACCAGCTGAAGGGCGCCTCGGGGGCGTTGAGCCAGCGGTAGACGTTGCCCACGAACGCGCTGCTGCCGCGGTCCCGGACGATCCCGGCGATATAGCCGTCGTCGACGGTCACCGGCCCGGACACCCACCAGACCGCGAGCACCGCGGTCACGGCGAGGTCGGGGAACCGGGGCCGCCACCAGCGGCGGGGCAGCACCCGGACCGCGCGGCTCCGCTCGCCGCGGGCCAGCACCACGGCCATCGCGGCCAGCGCCAGGACACCGACGACGGCGATCGCGGCCTTGAGCGGGGTGATCGAGGTCTGGAAGCGGGTGTCGGCGGTGAGCTGCAGCCGCAGTCCGGAGGTGTCGGGGGCGTCGGTGAGGGCCGCGGCGACGGCGGGCCGCAGGTCGCCGGGGCGGGAGACGACCGGCGCGCCGTTGAGCAGCAGCGTCGTGGCCGTGGTGTCGCTGCGGAACTCGACGGTGCAGCTGCCCGCGGGCAGGGGAAGCGGCTCGAGCTCGACGCCGGCTGTGGTCACTCTGAGTGATCCGGCCGCGACCTCCATCCGCAGGCCGTCGAGCGGGATCGCCCGGGGGTCCGGCGCGGCCGGGGTGGTCGCGAGGAGCGTGCCCTCACCGATCGCACGGGCGGCGTCGCACGTGGCCGTGGCCGTGAGCGAGACGGGCTGGTAGGGCATCAGCGGCAGCGCGGCGGGGAGCGCGCCCGGCCCGCCCCAGTCGTACCGCGCCTCGGGCTGCACGACCGGCGCGAACGGGAAGGCGACCGCGCACGCCAGCACGACGAGCCCGAGCAGGGCGGCGAGGACCCCCGGCCGCCGTCGCGGCGGGGCGACCGGCACCGGAGGGCCCTCCCGCGTCGCGTCGGCGGCGGGGCGCGCGGGGGAGACCACGCGGACACAGTGCCAGCCCGTTCGCGACACGCCGCGCTCCGGGGCGGCGTCGGTCGCGATTCGTGATCCATCCGCCAGAATGTCCCGGCCTGCCCCTGGGAAGGCTCGTCGAGGACACCGCACGCGAGATGAGGAGCAGGCGATCGACACCGTCACGCCGGTCCACCACGCCCCGGTCGGGCTCCCGCCCGGCCGCACCGACCGTCGGCCCCGGCCCGGCCTCTGGAACGCGGCCGTCCTGGTCGTGCTCCTCGGGGTGTTCGCGGCGCTGATCTGGAACCGCCGCTGGGTCAGCGACGACGGCCTGATCGTGCTCCGGACCGTGCGCAACCTGCTGGCCGGGGACGGGCCCGTCTTCAACGCAGGTGAGCGGGTGGAGGCCAACACCTCCACCCTCTGGACCTACCTCCTCGCGATCCCGGGCCTCGTGCCCGGGATCTCGCTCAACTGGGCCGCCGTCGTCCTCGGGCTGCTGCTGTCCCTGGCCGGGCTGGGGTTCGCGGTCGACGCCGCCCGCCGCCTGCACCGCGCGCGGCTGGTCCTGCCGGCCGGCGCGCTGGTGGTGCTGGTGCTGCCGCCGTTCTGGGACTTCGGGACCTCCGGCCTGGAGACCGGGCTGATCACCGGATGGATCGGGCTGAGCTGGTGGCTGCTCGTCCGGCGGCTGCAGGTGCGCCGGGGCGAGGCGACCGGACGGGCAGGATCGGCCGTGCCCCTCGCCGTCGTCGTCGGGCTGGCGCCGCTGGTGCGGCCGGACCTCGCGCTCGCCGGGCTGGTCGTCGCGGCCGCGCTCGTGGTGCTGGAGCGGCACCGGGGCGTGCGCCGGCTGCTCGCGCTCGCCGCCGTGGCGGCGGCGGTGCCGGTCGGCTACGAGATCTTCCGGATGGGCTACTACGGCCTGCTCGTCCCGTCGACGGCGCTGGCCAAGGAGGCGAGCGACTCCCGCTGGGACCAGGGCGGCTGGTACCTGCTGGACCTGCTGCAGACCTACGAGCTCTGGTTCGCCGGCGCCGGTGTCGCGCTCGTCGCGCTCGCGCTGCTGAGCCGGCGCGGCCGGACCGGCCCGGCGGCCGCCGGCACCCGCGGCGCGACGGCCGTGGTGGCCCTGGCCCCGGTCGTCGCCGGGCTGCTGCTGGGCCTGTACGTCACCCGGGTCGGCGGCGACTTCATGCACGGCCGGATGCTGCTGCCCGCGCTGTTCTCGCTGCTCCTGCCGGTGATGGCGGTCCCGGCGACGCGCTGGGCCCTGGTCCCGGTGCTCGGCACCCTGGTGTGGGCGGCGTTCTGCCTGACCTCGCTGCGCCCGGCCTACGGCGAGCACCTCGGCCCGCACTGGATCGCCAACGAGCGGCTCTACTACGTCCTGCTGCTCGACCACCCGCACCCGGTCACCGCCGCGGACTACGCGGCGCACCCGATGGTCGGCGAGGGGGTCGCGCGGCTCGACGCGGCGTCGGGATCGTCGCTCGCGATCGTCGGCGGCGGGCAGTGGTACGTCTACCCGGCCGACACCGCGCGGAGCACGCTCGTGTGGCTCAACCTCGGCGTGGCCGGCGAGCTCGCGCCGCTCGACGTCCGGGTGCTCGACGGCGTCGGGCTCGTCAACCCGGTCGCCGGGCACGCGACCGGGGTGCCCGGCGGGCGGATCGGGCACGACAAGGACCTGCTGCCGGAGTGGTTCCTGGCCGACGCCGGCGTGCGCGGCGACACCGGCTTCGTCGGGCCGGCCTTCGTCGACGACGCCCGTCGCGCGCTGACCTGCCCCGCGACCCGCGAGATGCTGGCCTCGTACCGGGACCCGCTGACCGCCGACCGGTTCCGGCAGAACCTCACCGGGGCGGTCGAGCGGACGTCCTACCGGTACCCGCGGGACGCGGCCGAGGCCGCGGCCCGCTGCGGCGCCTGACCCGTCACGGGCGGTCGAGCGGCGGGTCCGCCGGGGCCTCGCCCATCTCGCCCACCTTCTGCCAGCCCCACGTGGCGCGGGTGCCCCGCTCGGCGTCGGGTCCGCCCGGCGTCGGGGACCACGGCTCCAGCATCCGCAGCTGGCCCCAGTCGAAGTCCCACTGGCCCTGCAGGTAGGTCGGCAGCACCCGCTGCCGGGCCACCTGGTCGATCCACCCCTGCGGGCCGCCCGTCGAGGGGAAGCCCCAGTTGTCGCCGACCTCGCGCTGCTGGGTGTCGGCCAGGATCCGGTAGCCCGGCATCTCGGCGACCCCGCGGTGCACGCCGAAGGGGCGCAGGCACGGGCTGGGGAAGGCCGTCGGCCAGTCGGTGTAGCCGGCCATGCCCGCGGTCACGGAGGTGAGCGGGGTCAGCTGCGGGACCCGCGGCTCGGTCACGGCGATCCAGCCGTCCTGACCGAGGGCCCGGTCGGACGCGACGACCCGCACCGCGTCCGCGGTCGCCGCCGCCCCGGACAGGGGCAGCCGGACGTCCCGCCAGCCCAGCCCGGCCGAGGCGGTCCCGAGCGGGTCGGCGGTGGCCGTGACGGTGCCGGACGCGCCGTCCGGTTCGATGCGGTCGACGACCTGGCCGCCGCGGGCGAACTCCAGGGTCAGCGACGTGCCGCCGCCCACCTGCCCGGCGATGCCGAGGACCAGCGGGACCGACCCGTCCCGGGCGGCCTGCGGCAGGGCGTACCAGCCGCTGCGGTAGTCGCCGATCGTCTGCTGGTCGGCGCTCCAGCTGCCGGTCACGCGGCCGCCGTGCGGACCGGTGCCGGTGACGGCGGGGTCGTGGTTGCCCGCGCCGTCGGAGTCGCGGAACGAGCCGGGTCCGCTCGGCGGGACCCCGTCCGGGACGAACCCGACGGTCTCCGGCGGGGCGCCCGGCCCGGCCGCCGGCGGGAGCACGCCCTCCTCCGGGTCGGTCTCGACGAGCACCCGGCCGGCGAGTCCGCACCGCGAGCCGGTCGGGTCCTGGACGATGTCCGCGGCCAGCGAGTACGTGCCCCACTGCTTCTGCACGCCCTTGGCCAGCGACGCGATCTGGAAGACCACCACCAGCGCGCAGATCACGGCGATCGGGGCGTTGTTCAGTCGTGGGCCCCGCCCGTCGGCCGGCAGGGGACGCGGGATCGCGGGCCCGCGCAGGTGCTCGGCCAGCGCGTAGACCAGCGCGAGTGCCGCGGCGACCAGCAGCAGCGAGGTCGCCGAGATCCCGTTCACCGACGGCGGCTTGTCGAACCACGGAACGCCCCAGTTCGAGACGTACCACCAGGTGTTCGGGCCGGCGAAGGCCAGCGCGGTCGCGCCGAGCAGCGCCGCCACGAGCAACGCCTGGTTGCGCCGGGACCGCAGCACGCTCGTGCCGGTGGCCAGCGCGGCGATCGCGGCCATGCCGGCGCCGAGCGCGGCGAACGCGCCGAAGTGGTGCGTCCACTTGGTCGGGGTGAACGCCAGCACGACGAACGCGAGCACACTGCTGCCGATCAGCCGCCGGGACACGCCCAGGGCGGCCCCCGGGATCCGGCCGCGCCGCAGCAGCACCGCGATGCTCACCCCCAGCAGCAGCACGAGCAGCAGCACCGGGAAGCGGCGCATGAGCGAGCCGTCCCGGCTGTCCGAGAACAGCAGCTGGTAGCGGGAGAGCTCCTGGTACCAGGGCTGGTTCGGGCCGATCTCGGTGCGCACCCGGGTGGCCTCGGCGACCGAGGCCCAGGTCTGGTCGTCGAACACCGCGACGAGGACGATCACGCCGGCGGCCAGCAGCGGCAGCAGCACCACCAGCCACCCGGCCTTACGGGCCCGCTTGGCGAGCAGCCGCAGCAGCGGACGGGCGGCGGCGAGCAGCGGCGCGAAGGCGATCAGCCCGGTCGGTGTGGCGGCCACGGCGAAGGCGCCGGAGACGAGCGCGCCGGCGATCGGCAGCAGCCGCTGCGTGACCAGGGCGCGCTCCAGCAGCACCAGGGAGAGCAGCGCGGCGATCACCACGACCGGCTCGGGGCGAAGGCCGTTGTCGAAGGGGATCCAGAAGCAGAGGAACACGCCGGCCGCGGCCCACCCCGCGGACCGGCTGCGCCGCACCCGGGTGCCGAGCCGGGGCAGCAGCGCGCGGCTGATCAGGAACCACGACGCGACGCCCATGAGGAGGGCGGGGACCCGCAGCCACAGGACCGCGTCGCTGACCTCGATCCACTTCGAGTACAGCTCGTAGAACCAGCCGAACGGCGCCTCCGGGACGTGGTACCAGCGGTAGTAGTTGCCGACGTAACCCGAGGTCCAGGTGCCGCGGGCGATGTTGAGGATGTACCCGTCGTCGGGCGTCATGCTGCCGAAGACGGTCGCGCCGCCCAGCAGCACGACGACCGTGGAGTCGCGGAACCAGTCGTGCCCGCGCAGCCGGCCCGACAGTCGGCCGGTGGGGACGAGACGGCGCCCGTCCCGGTCGTCGAGCCGGCGCAGCACCAGCAGGCAGCCGAGCAGGGCGACGACGGCGAGCACCCCGGCCGCGACCTTCAGCCCGGAGGGGGCGCTGTCGAAGCGGTTGTCCGTGGCGAAACGGATGTCGGTGCCGGCCACCGGGTCGAGGGCCTGGTCCAGGTCCGACCAGATCCCGACGACCTGCGGGCGGCGGTCGTCGTCGAACGCGGCCAGCTGCCGGCCACCGACCGTGACCGTCGTGCTCGCCCAGTCGGAGTGGACGACGAGCGAGCAGTCGCCCGCCGCGAGGTCGGCCTCCGCGATCCGTTCGCCGCGGTCGTCGACGGCGAGCCGCCCGGCGTCGACGCTGACCCGCATACCCACCGCGGCGCCGTCGGGAGCTCCGGGGGCGGTCGTGGTGAAGACGGTGCCCGCCTGCGGGCTCCGCGCGTCGAGGCTGGCGACGGCGACGCAGGGGACGGTGGCGTCGAAGCTCTCCGGGCGCAGCGCGACGAGGGGAGCGGACACGGGGGCGGTGCCCCCGCCGGCCGTGGGCCAGCTGAGCTGGGCGGTGTTCTGCGACACGGGCAGGAACGGGATCGCGAGCGCGAGCACGGCCGACAGCAGGCCGAGTCCGGCGGCGAGCCGTCGCAGACCGGGACGGTGGTGTGGGGGAGCGGAGTCACGCCGGGTTGGGGAGCTGCGGCGTGCCTCGTCCACCGTGTCGGTGGTCAGCACGACGCCCGAGGTTATCTCCCGGTCCGGCGGGTCGCTCGACCCGTCCTCCGGGGTGGTGCGGCACACTGTCGTCCAATTGTCATCCGGTACGGGCATTCAGAACTACATCCATGTAGTTAGCGCACTCTGCGTAATCCATTAGGCCGTTCAGGCGCTCTGTGGGGGACGCCCGTGACGGCTACTCGGGGGCATCGTTGTGGTCGATGTGACCACGACCGCCGAGCACGCGACCGTGTCGGACGCCATGCCGAGCACGGGGCCGGCCCCCGGTTCGCCCCCCGCCGGAGGCGGCGAGCTCCGCGCCCTGACCGGTCTGCGTGCCGTCGCCGCCGCGTGGGTCGTGCTGTTCCACTTCCACTTCACCGCGCTGCCGGGCGTCGCCGTGGTGAGCGGGCTGCTCGGCCCGTTGATCACGCAGGGTGCGCTCGGCGTGGACCTCTTCTTCGTGCTCAGCGGCTTCGTGATCGCCTACACGTACCTGGAGCAGCTCGGCCCGCGGCTCACCGCCGCCGGGACCGGCCGCTTCGTGTGGGCGCGGGCCTGCCGGATCTGGCCCGCGTACGCGCTGGTCTTCCACATGTTCGGCATCTGGCTCGTGGCCCGTGCCGTCTACGGCAGCGACCCGGACATCGCCTTCCAGGCGGTCCAGCCGGTGCTGAGCCCCGGCGAGTGGCTGCAGCAGCTGGTCATGGTGCAGCTGTGGGACGACCCGTACCTCGACGGCGCGTCCTGGGTCGGGGCCACCTGGTCGATCAGTGCCGAATGGCTCGCGTACCTGCTGTTCCCGCTGGTCGCCGTGGTGTTCCAGCGGATGCGCAACCTGCCCGTCGGGGTGCTGGGGGGTGGCGCGCTCGCGCTGATGACGCCGATCGCCGTGGCCTACCTGACCACCGGCAGCCCCTACTACCCGTGGAGCTGGCTCGTCCGGATCCTGTGCGGGTTCGGCGCGGGGATCCTGACCTTCCTGGCGGTGCGACGGCTGCGGCACCGGTCGGGCGTCCGCCGCCCGGCCTCGGTCGTCGCCTCGGTCACGCCGGCGGTCATCGCCGTCGGGCTGCTCGCCGGCGAGCTCGTCGGCCCGGGCCGCGGCGGCGCCGTCCTGGTGCTGTTCCCGGTGCTGGTCGGTGCGCTCGCCCTGGCCGACCGGGGCGTCGCGCGGTGGCTCTCGCGGCCGGCGATGGTGCACGGCGGACGGATCTCCTACGCGCTCTACCTGATCCACATCCCGATGTTCGAGGTGTACTGGCTGGCGATGGCGTACGAGCCGCGGCTCGTCGGTTCGTCGCCCGTGGCTCATCTGGCCGCAGCGGCCGTCCTTCTCGCGACCGTGCCCGCGGCGCATCTCCTGTACCGCTGGGTGGAGGAGCCGGCGCGCGCCGCGATGAGGGAGATGCCGGCGCTGTGCACACAGCGCGTGGCCGAGGTCCGGGACCACCTGCCCGCGGCCCTCGCCCGGCTCGTCCCGGCCGGCCCCGCCGGCGCCCTGCCGGTGCCGGCGGCCCCCGCGCCGCGGCGGGCGGAGGAGCGGGGCTCCGTGCGCGTCGGTGGGGCGCCCGTCCCCGTCGTGCCCCCCGCGCGGACCGCGCCGGATCCCCGTGCCGTCGCGCCCCCTGCCACGCCCGTTCCCGAGCCCGCGGCGCCCGCCGGCGTCCGCGCCGTTCCCGATCCCGACCCGGAGGTGGCCCGCATGCCGTCCGTCCCGACCGGCCCGCGGCCGGCCGCCGCTGACCGTCCCGACACCCCGTCCGCCCCGCGGACCGCGCCGCTCCCGGTCATCCCGGCCGTCGACGGCCCGGCCCTGGGTGTGCCGATCGACACCGACGCGGCCCGGCGCGACCCCGCCACGGCCGTCCTGCCCGCCGTCCCGCTCGAGCCCGAGGTCGCGATCGGGCTGAGCGGCGCCGGCTCCTGGCCGGAGCGCAAGCGCCGCCGCCCGCGCCCCGCTCCCGTACCCGCGCCGGAGCCCGCCCCGCGTCCTGCGGCGATCGACACCACCGTGGCCCGGCGGGACCCGAGGACCCAGGCGCTGCCGACCGTCGTGCCGCTGCCGCTCGTCGAGCCGCCGACCCAGGCCTTCCCCGCGGTCGCGCCGCTGCCGGAGCAGTCGAGTCCCATCCGCAGGCTCCTCGACGCCCGCAACGCCGAGCTTCGCTCACCGCACCCGCGGCTGGCCCGGGAGCTGTCCGAGCAGCTCGTCGGCGCCCGGCTGGCCCGCGGGAAGCACCGGGTGAAGAACGCCCGCCCGCACGCCGCCCCGCACATCGCCGGCCAGCGCGGACCGGAGCGCCAGGGTCGCGCGCACTGACCGACCACCTGCGCGCCCGGGGGCGGCGGTCTGGACGCAGGTCGCCTGATGCCACGATGCACGGGTGCACGCCGAGCAGGTGACGGAGTCCGTCGACCGGGAGCGCGACCGGACGCCGCTGCGCTGGTACGTGCGGCTCGTCCTGCGGTACGCGGGTCGCGGCCCCTACCTCGAGGTCGCCGGCGACGGCCGGCTGCTGAGCCGGCTCGCCGAGTACGGTCCGGCTTCCGGTGTGGCCTCGTCGCCGGAGACGGCGGCGCGGGTCAGGACCGAGGCACCAGGATGTCCGGTCCTTCCCCTCGCCGAGGTCCCCAGCGGATCCTTCCGATGTGTCGTCGCGATGAACGCCCTCGGCCGAACCGACGATCCCGAGCGGGACCGGTCCGATGTCCGCGAGTGGCGGCGGGTGCTGGTCCCGGGCGGCCGCGCGGTCGTCCTGGTTCCCGACGCCGCGGGCCGCGGCGCCCGGCTCGCAGGTGACCTCGAGGCCGGCGCCCGGGCGGCCGGACGGGACCACGCAGACTGGCTCCGGCTCTTCGCCGAAGCCGGCCTGTCCGTGCACCGGGAAGGGTCCGACGGCTTGAGCCGGGGTCCCTACGGCCGGATCCCGACCTGGCTCGATCTCCGCACCCTCCCGGCACGGGTCCAGCAGAGGCTCGGTTCGCTCTTCCTGGACCCGGGCGAGGGCGAGAACAGCGTCTTCGTCCTCGAGCGCCCGGGCTGATCGAGCAGTCGGTGTCCGGCTACCTGGTGGGCCGCCTGCTCACCACCCGTCCACGTGCAGCACCTCGTCGAGGGGCTGACGCGGTGCCGGCTTGAAGTCGGTGCCCTTGGTGTAGGCGACGGGCAGCAACACACCCTGCTTGACGGTCGACGGGATGCTCAGCGCCTCGGCGACCTCCTTCTCGTACCGGAGGTGCAGGGTCGTCCAGGCGCTGCCGAGTCCGCGGGCGCGCAGGGCGAGCTGCAGGCTCCAGGCAGCGGGCAGCAGCGAGCCCCACAGCCCGGCCTGGTTCCCGGCGGGCAGGTCCTCCGTGCCCGTCTCGATCGCGCCGATGACCAGCACCGGGACCTCGGCCATCACCTCGGCGAGGTACTCCGCGCTCGACGCGACGCGCTTCTGCGTGGCCGCCCGGCCGGCGTCGCCCGACGAGTCGTTGGCCGCGTAGCCCGCCGAGTTGCGGTACAGGTCGAAGGAGCGCGCGTAGTGCTCTGCGACGACCTTCCGCTTGGCCGGGTCGGTCACCACGATCCAGTGCCAGCCCTGCTTGTTGCTTCCGCTCGGGGCCTGGAGCGCGACCTCGAGCGATTCACGAATGACCTCGAGCGGAACCGGGCGCTCCAGGTCCAGGCGCTTACGTACCGAACGCGTGGTGGTCAGCAGTTGGTCGGGGTCAAGCGGGAGCAGCTCTGCCATGTCCCCGACTCTAGATCGCTGCTACAGCGACAGCCTACGGAAGACCGGACGCGGGACGTGCCGGAGCGCCGACATCACGAAGCGCAGCGGGGCGGGCGCCCACACCAGCTCCTGCTTGGTGCGCACCGCCTGCACGATGACCTCCGCGACCGCCTCCGGGGTGGTCGACAGCGGGGCCGGCTTGAGGCCCTCGGTCATCTTGGTGTGCACGAACCCGGGCCGGACCACGGTCACCGTGACCCCGAAGGGACGCAGCGCCTCGGTGAGGCCGGTGTAGAAGGCGTCGAGCCCCGCCTTGGTGGAGCCGTAGACGAAGTTCGACCGGCGCGCCCGCTCGCCCGCGACCGAGGACAGCGCCACCAGCGAGCCGTGGCCCTGCTGCTTCAGCCGGTCGCCGAGCGCCACCCCGACCGAGACGGCCGCGGTGTAGTTGACCTGTGCCAGCTCGACGGCCTTCGCGACGTCCGTCCAGGCCTCCTCGTTGTCCCCGAGCAGGCCGAAGGCCACGATCGCCACATCGACGTCGCCCTCGGCGAACGCCTTGTCGACGACGGCGGTATGGGTGTCGAGCGCGGTGGCGTCGAAGTCGACGGTCTCGACGGCGCAGCCCCTGGCCTCGAGCCGGGCCTTCGCGTCCGCGAGCCGCTGCGAGGGCCGCGCGGCCAGCACGACCCGCATCGGCCGGTCCGAGGCGAAGGCCTCGACCGCGGCGAGCCCGATCTCCGAGGTCCCGCCCAGCAGCAGGATGCTCTGCGGGTTGCCCACGGCGTCGATCATCAGATGAGCTCCAGTCGTCGTGCGAGGTCGGAGGCGAAGACGCCTGCGGGGTCCACGTCGGCGCGCACCTTGCGCCACTCCTCGAGTCGCGGGTAGCCGCGCCGGATCGCCTCCGGCGTGGTCCGTGACTCCTTGGCCAGGTAGTGCCGGCCACCGGCGTCGAGCACGATCCGGTCGAGCTCCTCGCAGAGCTCGCCCAGGCCGGGCCCGATCGGGATGTCGACGCAGAGCGTCCAGCCGGGCTTGGGGAAGGACAGCGGCGCCCGGTTGCCCTCGCCGAACCGCTTGAGCACGTTGAGCGCCGAGACCTGGCCGGCCTCCGTCATCCGCTCCAGCACGGTGCGGATCACGTCGCCGCGCCCCAGTGGCACCACGAACTGGTACTGCAGGAAGCCGTGCGGGCCGTAGCCGCGGTTCCACTCGCCCGCGATGTCGAGCGGGTGCAGGAACTGCGTGATGTTCTGGATCGCGCCCAGCTTCGTGGGGGACTTGCGGTACCAGAGCTCGCTGAACAGCCGGCCGGTGACGCGGTTGAGCATCCCGGGCGGGAAGACGTCGGGCACGGTCAGCAGCTGCGGCGCGTCGAACTTCAGCGGGTTCCGGCGCTGCTTGGGCGTGAGATCCGCGAGTGTGGCGTGGTTCGCCCTGGTCAGCAGGCCGCGGCCGAAGTGCTCGCCGGTGGTGACGGCGTCGAACCAGGAGACCGACTCGGCGTACTTCTCGTCGTCCTGCGTCTGGCGCGCCATGAGCTCGGCCAGGTTGTCGATCTGCTCGGTGTCGACCTTGAAGTACGCGGTCTCGACGTGGTGCAGCTTCAGCCGCGCCCGCACGATCACGCCGGTCAGGCCCATTCCGCCGACGGTGGCCCAGAAGAGCTCGGCCTCCGGACCCTCCGGCGTGAGCTCGCGGATCGAGCCGTCCGCCAGCACGATCGTCATCGCCTCGACGTGGTTGCCGAAGGAGCCGACGACGTGGTGCGCCTTGCCATGGATATCCGCACCGATCGCGCCGCCGATGGTGACCTGCCGGGTCCCGGGCAGGACCGGCACCCACAGCCCGAAGGGCAGCGCGCGCCGCATGAGCGCGTCGAGCGAGACGCCGGCGTCGAGGTCGACGACGCCCGAGTCGGCGTCGATCGAGTGGATCCGGGCAAGCCCGGTCATGTCGAGCACGGTGCCGCCGGCGTTCTGCGCCGGGTCGCCGTAGGACCGGCCGAGGCCGCGGGCGATGATCCCGCGACGGCCCGCGGCCTTCACCGCGGCGGCGACCTCCTCCGGCGTCCGGGGCGTGATCACCGTGGCCACGGTGGGCGCCGTGCGCCCCCACCCGTGGAGGGACCGGGTCTCGCTGGCTGGGCTGGTCATCGGGAGCCAGGCTACCGATGGGGTGAACGACGCGGACTCGTGGGCGTCTGCAGTTCGAACCCCCACCTGTGCCACCCTGCCGCCCGTGTCCGCCCCACCTCTCGCCGCGCCGAGCACTGCGGCGCGCGCGGAGCGGGGTGGGCGGGGGTGGCTCGGGGTCGCCGGGCTGGTCTACCTCGCGATCTCGCTGCTCCTGCAGCACCGCGCGCTCGGGGACTTCGCGGGCAGCGCGATCGGGCGGACGTCCACCGATGCCACGGGCTTCACCTGGTGGCTCGCGCACACGGCGCACGCGCTCACCACCGGGACGAACGCGCTGGTCACGGACCTGCAGCACTACCCGGTCGGGGTCAACGCGCTGTGGAACACGGCCGTCCCGCTGCTCGGGGTGCTCCTCGCGCCGGTCACCCTCACCGCGGGCGCCACGGCGGCGTTCAACGTCGGGATGGTCCTCGGGCCGGTGGTGTCGGGGGTGGTCGCCGCGGCCGCGCTCGGCGGGATCGTGCGGTCCGGGGTCGCGCGCGCGACCGCGGGGGCGCTCTACGGCTTCTCCCCGTTCATGGTCGCCCACCTGCAGGCCGGGCACCTCAACCTCGTCTGGGCGGTGCTGCCGCCGGTCCTGCTGGCGCTCGCCCACCGGCTGTTCGTGCGCGACCTCCGCCGGCCCTGGCTGCTCGGCGGCCTCACCGGGCTCGTGTTGGCGGCGCAGGCCTGGCTCTACACCCAGACGCTCGCGATCGGCGTCCTGATGCTGGTCGTGCTGGCCGTGGTCCTCGCCGTCCGCTACCCGGGACGCGCTGCCGACCGGCTTTCCGCGCTGGTCAGGGCCGCGACGTCGTGCCTCGCGGTGTTCGCCGTCCTCGCCGGGTACGCGGTGTACCTGGTTCTCGCCGGGCCCTCCCGCCCACGGGCGCCACTGCGCTCGCCCGAGTACGGCAGCGCCGACCTCGCGAACACGATCGCCCCCACCTGGCTCACCGCGATCCGACCCGTGCCCGCGCCGATCGGGATGCAGGGAAATCTGGGGGAGCAGGGCGGCTACCTCGGGGTCGCGGTCCTGCTGCTGGTCCTGCTGACCGTGCTGACGTGCGGGACCGCGGCCGGGATCGCCGCCGCGGTCGGGGCCGTCGCCTGGGTCCTCGCGCTCGGGCCGCAGCTGTTCGTGGCCGGGGAGCCGACCGGCGTCCCGCTGCCCTGGCGTGCCCTGGTGAAGGTGCCGTTGCTGGGGGAGGTCGAGCCCGTCCGCCTGCAGGTGGTGGTCACGCTGGCCGTCGCGGTCCTGGCCGGTCTCGCGCTCGACCGCTTCCCGCGGCCCGTCGCGCTGGTCGCCGTCGTCGCCGCGATGTCCTGGATCCCGGCCGACGCGCAACGCACCACCTCCGCGGCCGCACCGGCTCATCCGCAGCTCGCGGGGCAGGTGGTGGAGACCTGGCCCCGGATCACCGGCGACTGGTACGGCGGCGCGGATCCGCTCCGTGCCCAGATCGCGTCGGGCTTCGGCTACCGCCTCAGCGGCGGCTACTTCCTCGGCGCCGATGCCGACCATCCGCTGCTCCTGCAGTCGCCGTGGAACCGCTACCAGGCCGGTGCGGCCCTCGCGCAGGAGTGGCCGACGCTCGCTGCGTCGCCCGATCCCGCCGAAACGGCCCGCGACCTGCGCGAGGTCGGCGTCACGGTGGTCCTGGTGACACCGCGGCCGGGGGACGACCCGACCCCGGTCCTCGACTGGACCCGCCGCGTCACCGGATCCGAGGGTGTGCCGCTGGAGGGGGCGTGGGCGTTCCCGCTGGCCGCTACCCTGCACGGGTGACCGTTCCACCCCGCCCGGAGATCAGGATCTCCGACGCCGACCGGGAGCGGGCCGCGACCCGCCTCCACACGGCGCTGGGCGAGGGCCGGATCACCGTGGCCGAGCTCGAGGAGCGCCTCGCCGTGGTCTACGCGGCGCGCTACGCCTCCGATCTCGTCCCGCCGCTCGCGGACCTCCCCGGCGAGCCGCTCGACGTCATGCAGCCCACCGCGCTCTCCACCCCGGTCGGCCCGCCGATGGTGCTGCGCACCGGGATGGGCTCGCTGCGCCGCACGGGCCGCTGGGTCGTCCCGGCGCGCCTGCGGGTGCACAGCGCGATGGGCGCGGTGCTGCTCGACTTCACCGACGCCGAGCTCACCCACCCGGTGATCGAGATCGAGCTGGAGCTCGGGGCGGGCTCGGCGCGCCTGCTGGTGCCGGACGGCGCCACCGCGGACGTCGACGGCCTGGTCGCCGGAATGGGCACGGTCCGCAGCAAGGTGCCGGCCGCGGCCCGCCGGGGCGCTCCGCACTTCCGCGTCTACGGCCGCGCCGGCATGGGCTCGGTGACCGTACGGCAGCGCTACCGCCTGGGCGGCCTCGCCTTCTAGCCTCGCGCCCGTGCCTCAGCGGGCCCGGAACACCACGGTCCGCAGCATCACGAAGTTGATCGCGGTGGCGGTGCCCTGCGAGATCACCCAGGCGATCGAGGCCTTGAACGCGACCTCGGGCAGCAGGTACAGCGCCAGCGCGTTCACACCGACGGCGATGCCGAAGGTCGTGGCGTAGAGCAGCACGAACCCGGCGAGCCGGCCGCGGCCGCCCGCGGCGTCGCCGAAGGTGAACCGCTTGTTCAGCAGGTAGGCGGTGGTGGTGCCGCAGATGAAGCTGATCGCGCGGGCGAGCCAGGTGGGCGCGTCGAGGGCCAGCAGCAGGTGGTAGATCCCGAAGTCGACGGCCGCCGACAGCACGCCGACCACCGCGAACCGGATCAGCTGGCCGACGAGCCCGTGGCCGGCGGGGGCGGGAGTCGCCTCGGGCTCGGTCGCGGTCACGCGTCGAGGGTAGCGACGCACCCGGTGGCCGCCGCTCAGGGGGCGCGGTGGAAGCGCTCGGCGCGCCCCTGGTTGAGCAGCCGCAGCCAGTCCCGGAACCCGCGCGGGTCCTTCTTCGTGACGAGGAAGTACCAGGCGAACCGGGGCAGCTCCAGCAGCCCGATCCGGCGCATCCCCGGCTGGCTCATGAGGAACCCGCGGTTGCGGTACGTGTAGTAGCGCTTGGTCGGGTCCTCGGGGTCCTGCGCGTGCAGCCGCCCGCCGAGCATCGGCTTGAACTCCTCGCCGCCCTGCGGGTGCAGGTAGGTGGCCTGCAGGGCGGTGCCGAAGGGCAGCCCGGAGCGCAGCATCCGGCGGTGGGTCTCGACCTCGTCGCCGCGGACGAACAGCCGCAGGTCCGGCACGCCCACGACGTCGAGCGTCGACGCCCGGAACAGGGCCCCGTTGAAGAAGGACGCGATGCCGGGCAGCAGCTCCTGGTCGCCCTCCGGGTCGGCGGCGAGCAGCGCGGGGCGGGTGCGGTGCCAGGTCAGGCCGCGGCGCAGCGGGAACGCCAGCCGGTCCGGCTCCGCCTTGTCCGCGACGACCGGCGAGACGGCGGCGAGCCCGCGCCGCTCGGCGAGGTCGAGGAGGGTGGCCAGGGCGGACTCGTCGCCGGCGTGCCCGTCGTCGTCGCCCAGCCAGACCCAGTCCGCCCCCATCGCGAGGGCGTGCAGGATGCCGAGGGCGAACCCGCCGGCGCCGCCGAGGTTGTGCCAGGAGGGCAGCCAGGTGGCCGGCAGTCCACAGGCCTCGACGACCTCGCGCGCGGGCCGGTCCGGGCCGTTGTCGACGACGACGAGGTGCGCGATCGGGTGCGTCTGCTTGGCCAGCGCGGCCAGCGAGTCGACCAGCAGCTCGCTGCGGTGCCGCGTGACGACGACGGCGACGACCGACCCCGGGGGGAGCGGCTCGCTCACGAGGCGGCGTCCTCGTGGGCCTGGCGCGGCAGGCCGTGGACGGGGTGGTCGGCGAGGACGTCCCGCCCCTTGTAGTGGTGCAACACCTCGCGCAGCGGCCCGAACTCGCGCATCGTGCCGTGCTCCATCCAGATCGCGGTGTCGCAGAGGTCGGCGAGGAACTCGTCCGAGTGCGAGGCGAACACGAGGATGCCGGACCGCTCGACCAGCTCGTTCAGCCGGTCGCGGGCCTTGGCGAGGAACTCCGCGTCGACCGCGCCGATGCCCTCGTCGAGAAGCAGGATCTCGGGATCGATGCTGGTCACGACGCCGAGCGCGAGCCGCACCCGCATGCCCGTCGAGTAGGTGCGCAGCGGCATCGACAGGTAGTCGCCGAGCTCGGTGAACTCGGCGATGTCGTCGACCCGGGACTCCATCTCCTTGCGGGTCATCCCGAGGAAGAGCCCGCGGATGATGATGTTCTCGAGTCCGGAGATCTCCGGGTCCATCCCGACGGCGAGGTCGAAGATGGGCGCGACCTTGCCGCGCACGGCCGCCCGGCCCCGGGTGGGCTCGTAGATGCCGGACATCAGCCGCAGCAACGTGGACTTGCCGGCGCCGTTGTGGCCGACGAGCGCGACCCGGTCGCCCTTGCGCAGGGCGATCGTGATGTCCCGCAGCGCCTCGATGATCGGCACCTTCGCCTCGGTGCCGATCCGGCCGCCCGCACGGCCGAGGACGGACTTCTTCAGCGACCGCGTCTTGGCGTCGAAGATGGGGAAGTCGACGCAGGCGGCGTCGAGGTCGATGCTCGGCTCGTTCATCTCACACCCAGTACGCCACGCGGGCCCGGTAGTTGCGCATGCAGACCAGGCCGACGGCCCAGCCCACCACCGTGATCGCCAGGACCACGTACCAGTACCGCCACACGGTCTCCTGGCCCAGCAGCGGCCGGCGCAGGATCTCCAGGAAGTGGAAGACCGGGTTGAGCTCGACGAGCCGGGCGCGCTCCTGCACCGCCGGGTTGTCGCCGAGGATGTCGACCGACCAGACGATCGGCGTGAGGTAGAAGACCAGCTGGACGACGCTCGCGATGATCGGCGGGATGTCCCGGAACCGCGTGGCGAGGATGCCCGACAGGATCGCGATCCACCCGCCGTTGATCGCCAGCAGCGCGAACGCGGGGATCGCCAGCAGCAGCGACCAGCCCAGCGGGTGCGGGAAGACGATCATCAGGATCACCCAGATGACCATGTTGTGCAGGAAGAACAGCGTCTGCCGCCAGACCAGCCGGTAGACGTGCAGGGACAGCGGCGCCGGGAGGAACTTGATCAGCCCCTCGTTGGCGATGAAGACCTCGCTGCCCTCGAGGATGCAGCCGGACACGAAGTTCCAGATAAGCAGCCCCACGGCCACGTGTGGCAGGAACTCCGCCAGCGGCACCTGGAACAGCAGCGAGTACAGCAGCCCCAGGCCGAGGGCGATCACGCCCATGCTGATGCTGATCCACAGCGGGCCGAGGACGGACCGCCGGTAGCGCTGCTTGATGTCCTGCCAGCCCAGGTGCCCCCAGAGGGCCCGCTGCTGCCAGCCCTGGCGCAGGTCGCCGAACGCGCGCGCCCAGCTCCGCGAGCCGGGCGCGTCGGCGATCACCGGGCGCGCCCGCCCGGCGGTGCTGTCGTCCACGGTCACGGCCACCCGACGAGGGTACCGACGGGTGAGCGTCCGGCCGCGAGCGGTGGTCCACCGGGCGCGACCTGCACGGACGACGCTCTACAGGTACTGCCCGGTGCCGCGCCCGCCGCCCTCCGGCACCTGGCCCGGAATCTGGCCGCCGATGCCCGGGGGGAGCCCGCGGCGCATCTGCTCCAACTGCGCCCGCGCAGCCATCTGCTGGGCGAACAGTGCCGTCTGGATGCCGTGGAAGAGACCCTCCAACCAGCCCACCAGCTGGGCCTGGGCGATACGCAACTCACCTTCGCTCGGGGTCACGTCGTCGGTGAACGGCAGGGAGAGGCGGTGCAGCTCCTCGCGGAGCTCGGGGGCGAGGCCCTCCTCGAGTTCCTTGATCGAGTTCTCGTGGATCTCGCGGAGCCGGGCACGGGAGGCCTCGTCGAGCGGTGCGGCGCGCACCTCCTCGAGCAGCTGCTTGATCATGGTGCCGATCCGCATCACCTTGGCCGGCTGTTCGACCATGCTGCCGATACCACCCTGCTCGCCGTCGTCGCCGTCGGCCTGGCGGATCTCCGACTGCGGCACGCTGGCCATGCCGACCGGGCGCCCGTCGGGCCCGATCACCATGACCTGCTGCTGTCCGTCGTTGTCCTCTGGTGCCGTCATGTCCCCATCATGCCCGCCTACTCGGCGACCAGCAGCAGCTTGCCCACCACGCCGCCGGCCTCCAGCGTGCGGTGCGCCTCGGCGGCCTGCGACAAGGGGAAACGGGCGTGCACGACCGGCTTCACCCGGCCGTCGCCGAGCAGCGGCCAGACCTGCTCGCGCACGCCCGCGACGACCGCGCCCTTCCCGTTCGGCCCCTCGACCGGGCGCCCGCGCAGGCCCATCGCCGCGACGCTGCCCCGCTTGGCCAGCAGCGCGCCGATGTTGATCTCGGCCTTCACCCCGCCCTGCATCCCGATGATCATCAGTCGGCCGTCGGCCGCGAGGGCGGCCACGTTGGCCTTGAGCCCCTTGGCGCCCATGTTGTCGAGGATGACGTCCGCCCCGTGCCCGTCCGTGGCCTTCTTCAGCTCCTCCGGCACGTCGGCGTTGTAGTCGATCACGATGTCGGCCCCCAGCTCGCGGCAGACGTCGAACCGCGCGGGGTTGGCCGTGGCGGCGACGCGGGCGCCCAACGCCTTCGCCACCTGGATCGCGTGGGTGCCGATGCCGCTGCTGCCGCCCTGGATCAGGAAGGTCTCGCCCGCTGTCAGGCCGGCCCGGTCGACGACGTTCGACCACACCGTGCAGGCCACCTCGGGCAGGCTCCCGGCGGTCTCCAGGTCCACTCGCTCGGGCTGCGGCAGCAGCTGGGCCGCCGGCACCGCGACCTTCTGCGCGTACCCGCCGCCCGCGAGCAGGGCGCAGACCTCCTCGCCGACCGACCAGCCCGTGACCCCCTCGCCGAGCGCGGCGATCCGGCCGGAGCACTCCAGGCCGATGATGTCCGACGCCCCGGGCGGGGGCGGGTAGTTCCCCTGGCGCTGCAGCAGGTCGGCCCGGTTGACCGCTGTGGCGACGACGTCGAGCAGCACCTCGCCGGGGCCCGGCTCCGGGTCCTCGACCTCGGTCCACCGCATGTTCTCCGGCCCGCCCGGCTCCGCCACCGTGATCGCGTACATGACCGTGGACGCTATTCCGTCGTCACGGCGGACGCAGTCCGGCAGGCTGCTGCGCCATGGTGGGAACGGTCCGGCACTGGCCGCAGCGCGACCTCGTCCTGCGCACCCCGCGGCTCGAGCTCCGCCCCGACGACGATGCGGGCCTGGCCGAGCTGGTCGAGGTCGCCTACGCGGGCATCCACCCGCCGGACCGGATGCCCTTCCTCGTGCCGTGGACGGACGCGGATCAGCGCTACATGGGCCGCGGCTCCTTGCAGTACTTCTGGTCCGAACGGGCCCGGTTCGCGCCCGAGGCGTGGGCGCTGCACTTCCTGGTGCGGCACGAGGGCCGGGTGATCGGGGTGCAGAGCCTGACGACCACCCAGTTCGCCGCCCGGCGCGAGGTGGACTCGGGCTCCTGGCTCGGCCGGGAGCACCAGGGCCGCGGGTTCGGCACGGAGATGCGGGCGGCGATCCTCGGCTACGCGTTCGACCACCTCGGCGCCCGGCACGCCCGCTCCGACGCGTTCGCCGACAACGTGGCCTCGCTGCGGGTGTCGGAGAAGCTCGGCTACGTGCGCGACGGGATCTCGATCGTGGCGCCGCGCGGGGAGCCGGTGGAGAACGTGCGGCTGCGGCTGACCGCGGAACGGTTCGCGCGGCCGGGCTGGGAGCTGGTCGTCGAGGGGCACGGCCCGGAGCTTGCCGGACTGCTCGGCGCGGCGTGAGGAGTTGTCCACAGGCCCCAGATCCTGTGGACAACTTCGCCGCAGTCCCGCTCGGGGGCGCCGGGAGCGTCGGTGCCGCGGCCGACCGTGCGGCCATGACCACTCACGGCCGTGACCCCGAGCCCGACCGGACCGCACTCCCCGATCCCTCCGACGTCCCGCCTGCCTCCGCGTGGCAGCGGGTCGTCTGCGTGGTGCTGGGCATGCGCGCCGGCCACGTCGACGCCCTGCGCGGCCGGCTCGCCGCCTGCCTCGCCGTGCGCAGCTGCGACGGCTCGCTGCGCGAGGCGCGGCGCTGGGCGCGCACGCACCGCGTTCCGTGGGACCCGCTGGAGGGCGGCCTGTGCGCGCTCGGGGCCCGGTGCGACTGCGAGGCGCTCGAGGCCCTGGAGCGGTGACGGGAGTGCGGTGGCGGCTCAGCCCAGGTTGCTGGTGCTGAACGTGTCGCAGCGGGCGGGATCGCCGGTGCCGTAGCCGGTGGTGAACCACTTCTCCCGCTGGGCCGAGCTGCCGTGCGTGAACTGGCTCTGGTCGACGCGGCCGCCGCCGAGGTTGCTCTGGATGTAGTCGTCGCCGATGCGCGCGGCGGTGTCGAGGGCGGCGGCCACGTCGGCGTCGGTCACGTCGGTGATCAGCGGCCGGCCCGAGGCCGTCGGGGTCGTGGTGGCGTGGTTGCCCCACACCCCGGCGTAGCAGTCGGCCTGCAGCTCCAGCCGCACCGAGCCGGAGGTCGGGCCGCTGTCTCCGGAGCGGACCTGCCGGTTGGTGCCGAGCAGGTTCTGGATGTGGTGCCCGTACTCGTGCGCGATCACGTAGGAGCGGGCGAAGGGGCCGCCCTGTGCGCCGAACCGCTGCTCGAGCTCCTGGAAGAAGGTGAGGTCGATGTAGACCTCGGAGTCGCCCGGGCAGTAGAAGGGCCCCACGTCGGAGGTCGCGCTGCCGCACCCGCCCGTGCTGACCTGGCCGGAGAAGAAGTTGGTGCGGGGCGGGGTGTAGGTCTGGCCGGCACGGGCGAACGCGTCGGACCAGTAGCCGTCGAGCGAGTTGACCACCGCGGTCACCTCGCAGTCGAGGTTCGAGTTGGCGTCGGCGCCGGTGCGGCAGCTCTCGGCGATCTGCGTGTTGTCCGCGCTCTGGCCCGCGGGCAGCCCGGAGAGCCCGCCCGGTAGCGCGAAGCCGCCGGAGGTGCCGCCCCCGCCCCCGCCCCCGCCCCCGCTGAGGGAGGAGAGCAGGAAGAAGACGAGGAGACCCACGATCCCGAGGCCGCCGCCGCCGAGGGCGACCCGGCCGCCCACCCCGCCGCCGCCCCCGCCGGATCCGCGCAGGTCGTCGATGTTCGACGTGTCCAGGTCCGCGTTCTCGTCGAACCGCATCCGTGCTCCTCCCCCGAGGCCCGGCGGGTGCCCCGCGGACCGACGACGAGATCCCATCACACCGGGCCGGTCGGAGCGACATCACGCGCGCCCCCGGCCGGACGGTCGCACCGGGCGGCCCGGGGCCGGAGCCGGACGGGCGGCGACGCATCGCGGAACCACCGGTCCGAGGTCCCCCAGTAGGGTGCGCAGTCGTGACGGATCACGCGTCGGATGAGCCGGAGGCGTCCTCCACCCCGTGGCTGGACGAGAGCGAGCAACGGTTCTGGCGCGCCTGGATCCTCTCCTCCACGCTGTTGGAGAACCGGCTCAACCGTGATCTCCAGGAGGGGCACGGCCTCTCCCACGGCGACTACGGCGTGCTCGTCATGCTGTCCGAACAGGACGGTCACCGGATGCGGATGAGCGCCCTCGCGGACGTGCTCGCTCTGTCGAAGTCGCGGCTGTCGCACCAGATCTCGCGGATGGAGAAGGCCGGGCTGGTGCGCCGGGACGGTGACGTCTCCGACGGCCGCGGCATCTTCGCCACCCTCACCCCGTACGGCTTCGAGCGGCTCGTCGCCGCCGCGCCGACCCACGTCACCGGTGTGCGCAAGTACGTCGTCGACCTGCTCGACGCCGAGGAGCGGGCCCAGGCCGCGGTCTTCATGGAGCGCGTCGCCGCCGGCCTGCGGGAGTGCTCGTAGCCGCGACCCGGGTCCGCAGCCAGCCGCTAGGCTGCCCGACGGAAGCGTGGCAGAGCGGCCGAATGCACTCGCCTTGAAAGCGAGAGACACGAGAGTGTCCGGGGGTTCGAATCCCTCCGCTTCCGCCACGTCCGAAGGGCCCTGCCGCCGTCCCGGGCGATAGCGGGTCCGGGACGGAACCCGAGGCACGTCACGAGGCGTCGAGGCCGACTCCTCGGCGTCCTGAGGACCGGTCCCCGAGCCGGAGGTGTGTCCTCGGCGTGCCGTGGGTGACGATCGTCACCGCCCCGGGGCCGGGCTGTTGCGGAGTCGGGCGAGGCGGACGGGGGTGGGCCAGCGCACGTCGCGGGCCCAGCCGAGCTGCTCGAGGATGCGGATCACGCGCGCGGAGATGTCGATCTGGCCGCGCTGCACGCCGTGGCGCGCGCAGGTGGGATCGGCATGGTGCAGGTTGTGCCAGGACTCGCCCATCGACAGGATCGCGAGCGGCCAGAAGTTCGTGGCCCGACCCTGCCCCGCGAACGCGCCGATCATGTGGCAGATCGAGTTGATCGACCAGGTGACGTGGTGCAGCAGCCCTGCGCGGACCAGTCCGGCCCAGAAGAACGCGGTGAGCGCACCCCACCACGACATCGAGATCAGACCACCCAGCAGCGCGGGCGTGAGCAGGCTGACGCCGTCCGCAGCGGGAACTGCCGGCTGATGCGGGCGATGTCGCGGTCGGCGAGAAGATCGGGGGTGAAGCGAGCGGGGTTGGTGCGGTCGCGCCCGAACAACCAGCCGGTGTGGGCGTGCCAGAAGCCCCGCGCCAGCGCGGCCGGGGTGGTGCCGAACAGCCAGGGCGAGTGCGGGTCGCCCTCCTTGTCGGTGAAGGCGTGGTGGCGGCGGTGGTCGGCGGCCCACGAGATGACGTCCCCTTGCAGCACGAGGCTGCCGGCGATGGCCAGCGCGTTGCGGAGCCCGCGGTTCGCCTTGAACGACCGGTGGGTGGAGTGGCGGTGGAACCCGACGGTGACCCCGAGGATCGAGACCACGGAGAAACCGGCCGCGAGCCCGATGTCGGTCCAGGTCAGGGCCCAGCCCCAGGCCAGCGGGACGGCCGCCAGGAGTGCGAGGGTGGGCACGGCGGTGAACATGCCGATGAGCAGCTGCTCGGCGCGGGCCTCTCCCGGTCGAGTACGGGCTCGGGTGATCGTCGTGCGGGTCGCTCGGGCGCGACAACGTTGACTGTGGTCACCGGGTCGATGCTCCTCAGAAGGGGCCGCGGGTACGACAGGAGCCCGCCTCCCTGGCGGGAAGCGGGCTCCTGTCGAGTGTGGGACGTGCCTCGGCTCAGATGACGCGCACGCCGGTCGCCTGCGGGCCCTTCTGGCCCTGGTCGACCTCGAACTCCACCCGCTGGCCCTCGTCGAGGTTGCGGAAGCCGCCGCCGTCGATGGCCGAATAGTGGACGAAGACGTCGGCACCGCCGCCGTCCTGCTGGATGAAGCCGAAGCCCTTCTCGCCGTTGAACCACTTCACGGTTCCCTGTGCCATGTCTGCTCCTCGCTGGTCCTGGGCTCCGCGACGTGCGGGGCCAGGCCGGCCCTGGTGGAGCCGGCGTCGGGCGTCCTGGTGACGCCGTCCACACGATCCACCGCTTGTTCTCGCGAGCGTGCGTGACACGAACCTCGAAAACCGAACGACCTGTGTGATGAACGGCCGCAGGTGCCCGAAGGTTCCCGATCGGCGCAACTTCGTGTCGCCGACGGTCGGAGCTCGCCGCGGGCGGCGAGGAGAGCACGGCTCGTGCCGCTGTCCGAGGGCCCGGCGCCTGCTCGACCCCAGAGCCGGTGCCCACGTGATTGCGCCAGGGGTTGACCGGCGTCAGGCTGAGGGTGCCGGCGCCTTGTCATCCCGAGCCGTGTGCTCAGTCCGAACGACGGGAGGGTGCACACCGCCATGCCCCACACCGAGCAGTGCAGTCGATGCGGTCGACTCGTCGACTCCGCTTCGGCCGACTACATCGACTGGCAGGTCTACGACGACGGAAAGGTCGTGTGCCCGCGCTGCCTCACGCCGTCCGACCGGCAGGACGGCGAGAGCGCTCTGCTCACCGAGGGCGAGAACGACGCGATCCTGCATGACCTCGACCCGGACAACGAGTAGCGCAGCCGCCTGGCGCCCCGCAGGGCGTATGGTGACGGTACAGAGTTCTTTCCGCATGTCGGCGGCCTGCCGATGTCGTTCTCTGCGAACTCTGACACCGGGTGAACCCGCCCGGGAACGGGAAGCACCGGTATGACATCGGCACCCCTGTCATCCGCACCCCTCACTTCTGCAGACGGCGCGGCTCCGATCAGCCGGGCCGGTCCTGCCGCCCGCGGCGAGCCGCGGCTCCGGATGTCGGTCGAGTCCGTCGGCTCGGGTGTCACCGGCCAGGTCGACGGTGCGTTGGGCGGCTTCCACTCGATCGCCGCACACACGGTCGACGTGCTCGCCGAGCAGCACCGAGCCACGTTGCTCGTGATCCCACCCGACACCCCGCCCGAGCTCGCGTCCGCGGTACTGACGGCCGCTGGGACCGAGGGCAACGCGAACAGCATCGACGAGCTGCTGGCCGCAGCTCCCCCGGACGACATCCCGGAACGGGCGCAGTAGCTCATGTGGACCACCGACCCTCGGTCACGAGGCTCACGTGCCGACCGCGCCGGGAGCGCCGGCCGCGAGACAGTCGCAGCGGAGCTGCGAGAGCGCGTGCTGCGAGATCACAGCGACGGCCACGAGAACCCTGTCGTCGACACCACCGCATGACCACCACGAGGACGCCGCCGGCCTGCGGGACCGTGCGGCCGGCCGGAGGAGAAGCGATGAGCCGGACTGGACACCACGGATTCGGCAAGGCCGACGGGCGCTACCAGGCAGCCCAGGCTGCCTACGAGGTCAGCTGCGCGGCACAGGGCAGGCGGGCCGCGCGGGTGGTCGCCGGCAGGGCGATCGATGCCGAGGACTGCGCGGAGCTGCTGGCCATGCTCGGGCTCGACGGGCGACCCGCCGACCAGGCGTGACCCGCCGCCGAACGATCTACTCGACGTACTCCCGCACGAGCCTGGACAGCTCGGGCCGGCGCAGCTTCGCCATGGTTCGTTCCTCGATCTGACGGATCCGTTCCCTGCTGACACCCAGGAGCGTGCCGATCTCGTCGAGGGTGCGGGGACGCCCGTCGACGAACCCGAACCGCAGACGGATGAGTTCGGACTCCCGTTCCGGAAGCGCGGCGAGCACGACGGCGACCTGTCGCGAACGTGCCTGCCCGAGGGCTGCTGCCTGGGGGTCGGTCGCCTGGGGATCGGCGAGCAGTTCGCCGAACGTGCCGGTCCCTGCCCCGTCGAGGGGTTGGTCCAACGACACCGGGGCGCGGGTGTGCAGGAGCAACAGTTCCACCACGGCGGGCGGGACGCCGAGCGCCGACCCCATCTCGGTGACCGTGGCCTCCCGGTCGAGATCCTGGGCGAGGCGGCTCCGCACACGGGCGAGCCTCGCGATCAGGTCCGCCTTGTTCGACGGAAGTCGGATCGCGCGGGCCTGCTCGGCCCGACCGCGTCCGATCGCCTGCCTGATCCACCACGTGGCGTAGGTGGAGAACCTGTACCCGCGCGCGTGGTCGAACTTGTCGACCGCGCGCATCAGGCCGATGTTGCCTTCCTGGATCAGGTCGAGCAGGGGAACGTCGGCCGAGCCGTAGCGGCGGGCGATGGAGACCACCAACCGCAGATTGGCCGTGATCAGACCCTCGCGGGCGCGGGCCCCGTCCCGAACCAGAAGGCGAAGATCGCACCCCAGCACGCCGTCGCAGTCGTCCACGGTCAGGCTGTGGAGTCGCTCCGCGGCCAGGACGCCGGTCTCGATGCGGCCGCCCAGTGCGACCTCCTCGGCCGCGGCGAGAAGCGGGACCCTGCGGATGCGGACGAGGTACGCCGACAGTGCGGCCGTCCCCTCGTCGTCGCGCGGATGTGCGCGGGGAGGGTCGACGTCGTCGGCGGCCCTCCCCGCTGTCAGGAGGGACTCGGCGGTCCGTGCACGGGGAGCACGCGGAGGTCGTCGTGATGTCGTGCCGGCGGAGCGTGCGGTTCGGGTCGGCATCGCGAACCCTCTCGTGCCGGGACTCGGCTGGTCGGGTGGATGTCCGAGGCCTGTGAGACGGGCACCGCTGCACGATCGACGCTACGGGGTCGCACGGCATCTGTCGACCGCATCGCCGACCGTGCCCGGGTTCGGCCCGGAGCTGCGAGGTGAACGGGTGAGCGAACCGGTCACGCCGTAGTGGGCGCCGGGTCGACGGCGGTCGACGAGCGGAACGCTCACCGCGCCGATGCATCCGATGGGTGTCGGACCGTCGGACCGGACCTCGCCGCGGAGTTGCCCACCACCTGCGTCGGCTGCCGGAGAAGCCGGCTCAGGTCTTGTTCCGTACCACCCCGGCGACGGGCACGAGATTGCGCTCCAGCAGGGCGTACGCCTCCGCGAGGTCGCGAACTCCTGCGGGACTGTTCCCCACCTTCGGCGCGGCCTTGATGATCGCATCGAGGACGGCCTCGCGGGCCTGCTCACTGAGACTCTGATCGGCCATTGATGACTCCTTGTGGGAGGGTCGCCTCCGGCGGCTGCCAGGTGGCCGCACTCGTCCACTCTCCACCAGCGGTAACACGTCGGTGAACCACCGATCGTAGTGATCGTGCGGTCGCCCGGTGGGTCGCCGCAGCCGGGAAGAGGGAGCCGTGCACGGCGACCGGGAGAGTCGGGGCTCGTCCAGGCACGGTCGGTCGCGCGGTCGCGCTCTCCTCCCCGAGGGGTGATCCCGCCGCCACCGGCACCGGCTGGACTGGCCCACATGACGGCCGGATCCGGCGAGCGCCACGCGGTCAGGCTCGGGCGTGCGATGGCCGCGGCGTTCGCCGTCGGATCGGTCGGCTTCGTCCTCGGGCCCTTCCCGGGCTACATCGACCTGGTGGGGCCGCAGGCGGACGCGATCACGTTCTTCGTCGCGTCGCTGTTCTTCACCGCGGGCGGGACGTTGCAGACCGTGCTGGCGGCGCCGGGGCGGGACGAGCCGGGCGCGGGTCGCGCGGCCTGGTGGGCGGCGACGGTCCAGTGGGTGGGGACGCTGTCGTTCAACGTCACGACCTTCCGGGCGCTGTTGGTCACGCTCGACGACCCGCTCTACGACCGGCTCGTCTGGCGCCCGGACGCCGTGGGCTCGATCTGCTTCCTGGTCTCGGGCGCGATCGCCTACCGCGCCTCCGCCCGCCACGGGCTGCTCCCGGCGCGGCAGGGGCGCGGGTGGTGGCAGCCGGGGGTCAACCTGCTCGGCTGCATCCTGTTCGGGATCGCGGCGGTCGCCGGGTACGTCGTCCCCGGCACGGGCTCGATGCTGGACCTGGCCGCGGCGAACTGGACCACCGCGGCCGGCGCCCTCTGCTTCCTGGCCTGCGCCGTCGGCGGCCTCCTCCCGCGGGCCGGTACCGCGATCGCCCAGGCACAACCCGGCCGCGCACAACGGCGCAGTCCCTGACCGCGGGGCCCGAGAACGACCGAACCCCGCCGCACCGAGTGCGGCGGGGTCCGGCGACGACGAACTCAGTTCGTGGCGGAGCGCTGCGAGCCCTGGAGCTCGGCCAGGTGGCGGTCGATCGCGGAGGAGCCGCGGTCCGACAGCGTGCTGCCCAGGATCCGCTCGGCCATCTGCGTCGAGAGCGCACCCAGGTCCGCGTGCAGGGCCTGCGCGGCCGTGGCCCGCTGCGTGGCGATCTCGTCGGCGGCGCGGGCGCGGATGGCGGCGGCGTCCTGCTCGGCCTCCGCCCGCAGCTCGGCCTTGACCTCGGCGCCCTCGGACCGGGCGGTGTCGCGGATGCGCGCGGCCTCGGCGCGGGCCTCGGCGAGCTGCTCCTCGTACTGCTGCTTGAGCTCCAGCGCCTGGTTGCGGGTCTCCTCGGCGCGGGCGAGGCCGCCCTCGATCCGGTCCTCGCGCTCGGCGTAGAGCTTCTCGAACTGCGGGAAGACGAGCTTCGCCAGGAGCCAGTAGAGCACCCCGAAGCCGATCAGGCCGACGATCATCTCGACGCCGCTCGCGCCCAGCGGCGGGGCGAAGCCGGTGACCACGAGGAACAGCAGGGCGAGCAGTCCGACCGCCACGATGGCGGACACCACCGCCGCCACGGCCGAGTGCTTGTCCGAGCCCTGCGATGACATACGGCCCCCTGAGGTCGTCGATCCGGGTACGACGTTATGTTGCCGGACCGGGTCCGCGCCACTACCACCCGGGTCAGGTCGAACCCCTGCGGTGTGTTCTCCCGCTCCTTCGGCGCCCGGATCCCGCCGGTCGTCACGGGTGCGGACGGTGGCGGCCGAGCCCGACATCCGAGCGCGGGTGCGCCAGGATGGCGGGTGATGCTCCTCGACAGGTCCGGACGCCGCTACCCGCTCGACGAGCCGCGCTGGCGCGGCGACGACGGCTCCCCGCTCCTGGTCGAGCCGCTGCCGGGGATCACCCGCGGCGAGGTCGACCCGGCCGTGCGCTCGCAGTGGCGCTACGCCGCGGCCCTGCCCCTCCCGCTGGAGCCCGTGACGCTCGGCGAGGGTCTCACCCCGCTGCTTCCCCACCGGGTCGACGACGTGGACCTCGGCCTCAAGCTCGAGTGGTTCAGCCCCACGGCAAGCTTCAAGGACCGCGGCAGCTCGGTGATGCTCTCCGTGCTTCGCGCCCAGGGCGTGCCCGCGATCCTCGAGGACAGCAGCGGCAACGGCGGCTCGTCCGTGGCCGCCTACGCCGCGGCGGCCGGGATCGCGGCCACGATCCTCGTGCCGGAGTCCACCTCACCGGCCAAGATCCGGCAGAGCCGCGCACACGGGGCGACCGTCGACCTCGTCCCGGGCAGCCGGCAGGCCACGGCCGACGAGGCCGTCCGCCGCTCGGCCGGGGTCTTCTACGCCAGCCACAACTGGCATCCGTTCTTCCTGCAGGGCACGAAGCTGCTGGCCTACGAGATCTGGGAGGACCTGGGCTTCGCGGCGCCGGACGCCGTCGTCCTCCCGTGCGGCGCCGGCAGCCTCGTGCTGGGCTGCCACCTGGGCTTCGGCGAGCTGCTCGTGGCCGGCGCGATCGACCGCCGGCCCCGGCTGCTGGTCGCGCAGCCGCGGCGCTGCAGCCCGCTCGTCGCGGCCTTCGAGGCGGGGTCCGCCGCCGTCGCGCCCGCCGCCTGGCCCCGCACGATCGCCGAGGGCACGGCGATCGCGCAGCCCGTGCGGGACCGGGAGGTCCTCGCGGCCGTGCGCGCCTCCGGCGGCACGATGGTGGCCGTGCCGGAGGAGGAGATCGGCCCGGCGACGCTGGAGCTCGCCCGCCGCGGCCTCTACGCCGAGCCGACGAGCGCGCAGGTCGTCCCCGCGGTCCGGGCGTTCCGGGACCGCGGCGCGCTGCACCCCGGCGAGCGGGTGGTCGCCGTGCTGACCGGCTCGGGGCTGAAGGCCGCCGATGCCGTCGCGGAGCTGCTTCAGGCGGGTTCGACCGAGCAGGCCGTGCCGTAGGCGCACACCTCGGACCAGGTGTCGCCCATCTCCGTGGTGTCGAAGCGCATCGCGACCACGGCGTTGGCCCCGTGCGCCTCGGCGGCCCGGGTGAGCCGGTCGATCGCCTCCTCGCGGCTGGCCTCGAGGTTCTTCGTCATGCCCTTGAGCTCGCCGCCGGCGAGCGACTTGAAGGCCGCGCCGAGCTGCGAGCCGACGTTGCGCGAGCGCACCGTGAGCCCGAAGACCTCGCCGTGGACCTGCGTGATCCGGTGTCCCGGAACGTCGTTCATGGTGGTGATCAGCATGGTGTCCCCCCGTGGATCGGAGGGCCACCCTAGCGCCCGCATCCTCAATCTTGTGTACGCACATTACCCACCTGGTGCCGGCTCCATCTCGGGTTCATGCTGGTCACGAGCTCGAAGCCACCGCGTCAGGGGGAGCTGACGCGAATCTCGCCGCCCCCGGCACCTCCTGGGTGCCGGGGGCGACGCACGTCAGACGACCAGCGGGGGCCGGCGCTCGCCGACCCGGGTGGCCTGCTCGAAGGCGTGCGCGACCTGCAGGAGGCCCGCCTCCCCGCGGTGCGCGCCGACCAGCTGCAACCCGACCGGCAGCCCGTCGGGGGTGAAGCCGGCGGGCACCGAGATCGCCGGGTGGCCGAAGGCCGAGATCAGGTAGGCCGAGCGCATCCAGTCGAGGTAGGAGCCCTGGGCGACGCCCGCGATCTCGGTCGGGTACTCCATCTCCACCGGGAACGGGGGCACCTGCGAGACCGGCAGCGCGAGCACGTCGTACCGCTCGTAGAACCGCCGCATCCGCTGGAACAGGGCGGAGTGCAGGATCTCGGCGCGCGCCACGTCCGCGCCGGTCAGCCGCCGCCCCTCCTCGATGTTGCCGACGAGCGTCGCCTTCATCCGGTCCCGGTGCCGGGCCAGCAGCGGGCCCATCGACACCGCGAAGCTCCAGGCCCGCAGGGTGCGGAACACCTCGTCCGCCCCGCGCAGGTCCGGGTCGGCCCGCTCCACCGTGGCGCCGAGCTCCTCGAACGCCCGGACCTGCGGCTCGAGCGCCGCCGTCACGGCCGCGTCGACCGGGATCGAGCCGCCCAGGTCGGGGGACCAGGCGACCCGCAGCCCGGTCAGGTCCCGCTCGAGCGGCGCGTCGAACACCGAGCCCGGCTCCTCGATGGAGATGGGGCAGCGCGGGTCCGGGCCGGCCATGACCGACAGCAGCAGCGCGACGTCCGAGACGGTGCGCGCCATCGGTCCTTGCACGCTCATCGTCGAGTAGGCCAGCTCGGTGGGGTGCGACGGCACGCGGCCGGGTGCCGGCCGCAGCCCGACGACGTTGCAGAACGAGGCCGGGTTGCGCAGCGAGCCGCCCATGTCGCTGCCGTCGGCGAGCGGGTGCATGCCCGTGGCCAGCGCCGCGGCGGCGCCCCCCGAGCTGCCGCCCGCACTGCGGCCCAGGTCGTAGGGGTTGCGGGTGGCCCCGAAGAGCGGGTTGAACGTGTGCGAGCCGACGGCGAACTCCGGCACGTTGGTCTTGCCGAGCGTGATCGCCCCGGCGGCCCGGATCCGCTCGATCACGAGCTCGTCCTCCGCCGGCACCTCGTCGGCCAGGATCGGCGAACCCTTCGTGGTGCGGATCCCGGCCGTGGCGTGCGTGTCCTTGTGCGCCATCGGGAGGCCGTGCAGCGGCCCGACCGGCTCGCCCGCCGCGAGCCGCTCGTCGGCCGCCGCGGCCTCGGCAAGGGCACGCTCCGCGACCAGCGTGACGACGGCGTTGACCGCCCCGTTGCAGGACCCGATCCGGTCGAGATGGGCCCCGACCAGCTCGCGCGCGGAGATCTCCTTGCGGCGCAGCGCTGCCGCCATGCCGCGGGCGGTCTCGAAGCAGACGTCCGTCACGACCACGGACCGTATCGCCGGGACGCGGGCGGGCCCGGTCCTACCCCTGCGTGACGGCGGCCTGCACCGACCGCTCGTCCGTCAGCGAGCGTCTCGGCATCACCAGGAGCGCGATCATCGCGATGACGCAGCAGATGACGATGTACCAGGAGATCCCCGTACTGGACCCGGTGTTCTTGAGGATGTACGCCGCGATCAGCGGGGCGGGCCCGCCCGCGATCACCGAGGCGAGCTGGTAGCCCAGGCCGGCGCCGCTGTAGCGGATGTTGGTGCCGAAGCTCTCGGCGATGAGCGCGGCCTGCGGGCCGTACTGCATGTCGTGGAAGACCAGCGACAGCACGATCGCCAGCAGCACCAGCACACCGACGCGGGTGTTCAGCAGCCCGAAGTACGGGAAGGCGAACAGCGCGGTGCACACGATGCCGATGCCGTACATGGTCCGCCGGCCGATGCGGTCCGACAGCCAGCCGAAGAAGGGCACGCTGAACAGGCCGATCGCGGCGGCGACGAGCGTGGCGTTCAGCAACGAACCCCGGGCCAGCTGCAGTTGCTGGGTTCCGTAGCTGAGCACGAACGTGATGAACAGGTAGAAGGGCGCCTGCTCGGAGAGCCGCACGAAGGCCGAGCTCAGGATCTCCCGCCACTGGGTGCGGAAGGCGTCCACGATCGGCATCTTCACGACGGTCTGCTTCGCCTTGACCGCGGCGAACTCGGGACTCTCCAGCACCCGGAGCCGGACGTAGAGCCCGACGCCGACCAGCACCACGCTCACCAGGAACGGCACCCGCCAGCCCCAGGTGAGGAAGGCTGGGCCGGTGGTGGAGGACATCAGCTGCACCAGACCGGTGGACAGGAGCAGGCCGAGCGGGACGCCGAGCTGCGGCCAGCTGGCCATGAACCCGCGCTGCTTGGCGTGGCCCCACTCCATGGCGAGCAGCACGGACCCGCCCCACTCGCCGCCGACCGCGACGCCCTGCACGATCCGCAGGATCGTCAGCAGGAGGGGTGCGGCGATGCCGATTGCGGCGTACGACGGCAGCACGCCGATCAGCGCCGTCCCGATCCCCATCAGCAGCAACGTGATGATCAGGGTGGACTTGCGGCCGATCCGGTCGCCGTAGTGGCCGAAGATCGCCGCGCCGATCGGCCGCGCCGCGAAGCCGGCGAACTGCGTGCCGAAGGCGAGCAGGATCCCGACGTAGGGGTCCTCGCCCGGGAAGAAGAGCTTCGGGAAGACGAGCGCGGCCGCCGTCCCGTAGAGGAAGAAGTCGTACCACTCGATGGTCGTTCCGACGGTCGAGGCGACCACCGCCCGCCGCCGCTGGGACCGTTGGATCGCCTCGTCGTCGCGAGAATCCGTGGTGCCGGTCATCGGTCTGCTCCCCGTCGTCGTCGTCGCGGATAGACGGCCCGACGGTGACCCCGAGTAGGTGCGGCGTCAAACGGAAGCGTGACAGGAGTCCCGTAAGCCCATTATGACGGATCCGCGAGGAAGGCTGCGCCCGCCGCGGCGAGGTGCCCGGGGTCGTCGACGCCGCAGAGCTCGCGTGCCGAGTGCATGGACAGCACCGGGATGCCGACGTCGACGGTCCGGATCCCGAGCCGGGTCGCCACGATCGGCCCCACCGTGGTCCCGCAGGGCACGGTGTTCTTCCCGACGAAGAACTGGGTGGGGACGCCGGCGCCGCGGCAGGCCCGCTGCCAGGCGGCGGCGCCCGGGGCGTCCGTGGCGTAGCGCTGGTTGGCGTTCACCTTGAGCGTCGGCCCGCCGTTGGGGATGCTGCGGTGCCCCGGGTCGTGTCGCTCCAGGTAGTTGGGGTGCGCCGCGTGGGTGACGTCCACCGAGAGGCATCGCGAGGCCGCGAAGGCGCGCGCCCGGGCGTCGAACCCGCCGGCGAGCCGGGTCAGGAGGGTCTCCAGCAGTGGGCCCGCCGCACCGGTCGCGGTGCCGCTGCCGATCTCCTCGTGGTCGAAGCCGACGAACACCGGGACCACGCCGGTGTTCGAGCGCGACGCTGCGAGCAGCGCGGCCAGCCCGGCGTGCACCGAGGCCAGGTTGTCCAGCCGCGGGCAGGCGAGCAGCTCGCCCTCGCGGCCGAGCCGGGCGGGCGGGGTGAGGTCGTGGACCACGAGGTCGTGCGCCGCGACCTGCCGCGGGTCGATCCCCACCTCGGCGGCGAGGAACTCGACGAGATCGCCCTCCCGGACGTCGCCGATGCCCCAGATCGGCAGCAGGTGCTGCTGGGAGTCGAGGGTGAGGCCCTGGTTGACCTGCCGGTCCAGGTGGATCGCCAGCTGCGGCACGCGCAGCAGCGGGCGGTCGACGTTCACCGGCACCACGGTCCCGTCGAACAGCGCCAGCCGGCCCGCCAGTCCGAGGTCGCGGTCCAGCCAGGAGTTCCACAGCGCGCCGCCGTAGACCTCGACCGCGACCTGCCGCCAGCCCGCGGCCCCGGTGTCCGGGCGCGGCTTCACCTTCAGCGTGGGGGAGTCGGTGTGCGCGGCGAAGATCCGCAGCGGCGAGCCCGGCCGTGCGCCGTCGCCGACGTGCCAGGCCAGCAGCGTGCCGTCGCGCACCAGGAAGCGCCCGCCGGGCGAGGCGTCCCAGTCCTCGGTCTCGACCTGCTCGGTGAAGCCCGACTCGCGCAACCTGCGGACGGACTCGGCCACGGCGTGGTACGGGGTGGGGGAAGCGGAGACGAAGTCGGCGAGGTCGCGCGCGGCACTGCTGTCCCGGGGGCTCACGTGCGGCATCCTCGCACCGTGACCGACCCCGGGTACGACGTGGTGGTGGTCGGCGCGGGCTCGGCCGGGTGCGCGCTGGCCGGGCGGCTCGCCGAGCGCGGCGACCGCTCCGTCTGCCTGGTCGAGGCGGGCCCGGCCGCCCGGCTGCCCGACGTCACCAGTGCGGCCTCGCTCGCCGCCACCGCACCCGGGCACCCTCTGAACTGGGAGTACACCGCCCGGCTGGTGCGCGGCCGGATGGTCTCGGTGCCGCGCGGGCGCGTGGTCGGCGGCTCGTCCGCGATCAACGGGTCGTACTTCGTGCGGGCCGTGCCGCAGGACTTCGCCGACTGGGCGGTCCCCGGCTGGTCCTTCGACGACGTCCTCCCGTACTACCGGCGCTCGGAGGCCGACCTCGACGTCGACGGGCCGCGGCACGGCACGGCCGGCCCGCTGCGGGTGCGCCGGCCGGCGGGACAGCTGCTGGCCACGGTCACGCCGGTCTTCCTCGCGGCCTGCTCCACGCTGGGTTATCCGGAGGAGCCGGACAAGAACGCGGGCGGGCCGCCCGGGGCGGGGCCGATCCCGTCGAACGCGGCGGAGGGCGTGCGGATCAGCACCGCGACCGCGTACCTCCCGCCGCCCTGGGGTGCGGCACCGGAGGCGCCGACGCTGACCGTGCGCCCGGACGTCCGGGCCCTGCGGGTGCTGCTCGCGGGCGACCGGGCCCTCGGCGTGGAGACGACGGCGGGGCCGATCCGGGCCGGCGAGGTCGTGCTGGCGGCCGGGGCCGTCGGCTCGCCGCACCTGCTGCTGCACAGCGGGATCGGGCCGGCGCCGGTGCTCCAGCAGGCCGGCGTCCCGCTGCGGGCGGAGCTGCCCGTCGGGCTGGGGTGGTCGGACCACCCCAGCGTCTACCTGCCCTTCCGGTGGCCGGGCCCGCCGCCGCATCCCGACGCCGTCGCCGGGCAGGCGGCGCTGAACCTCGACTCGGGCTCCGACCCGGCCGGCGACCTGGAGGTCCTGCTGTTCGCGCGGCCGTTCAGCGAGGGCGGTGACGTGCACCTCATGTGCGCCCTGCAGCGCCCCGAGAGCCACGGCGACCTCACGATCACCTCCGCCGACCCGCTCGCCCCGCCGCTGCTCGACTACCGCTACCTGCGCACGGAGGCCGATCGACGACGGCTGCGCGCCGCCGTGCGGATCGCGGCGGACCTGCTCCGGGTCGCCGATCTCGACCGCGCCGCGCCCGAGGGCTGGGTGCTGGGCAACGACGTGCGGCTCGACGGCTGGATCCGGGACGTCCTGACCACCTCGGTGCACCTCTGCGGCAGCGCGGCCCTCGGCCGGGTGGTCGATCCCGACCTGCGCGTGCACGGGTTCGGGAACCTGCGGGTCGCGGACACCTCGGTGTTGCCGGCGGTGCCGCGCCGCGGGCCCGCCGCCACTGCCGTGATGGTCGGGGAGCGGGCGGCGGACCTGCTGGCGGGGCCGGTACGCACAAGTACGTAGTGCCCGCGGGAGCCGGTGCGCGTATCCCGGGTGGGCGTCCCGCCGCCGGGGCGGGGCCGACCCCGAGGAGGACACCGATGTCGGAGACGGGCAGGACGAACATCGTCGTCATGTGGACGGTCGGCCCGGACGAGGTCGCCGAGGGCGACCGCATCTTCGCCAGCCACGCGGAGTTCATGACGGGGCACCCGCGGGAGGGTGAGGAGGCGCTGCTCTCCTACAAGATCTCGAAGGGTCCCGAACTGTCCGACCCGGTCGACCCGAACTCGTCGCCGACCGGGAACACGATCTTCGTCCTCCACGAGATCTACCAGGGCCCCGCCGGCGTGCCCGAGCACTGGCGGCTGGCGATCCAGGACTGGGTGGACCTCCCGGCCTTCATGGAGTGGAGCAAGCGCAACAAGGTCTCCACCCTGCACGACGGCGTGGTGGTCCAGTCGCTCTGGTGATCTCCCGCCGCGCGTGCGGCACTCCGACGTCCCGGCCCGGGCTAGCGTGAGGGGATGGCGAACCCCTTCCTCGCGCCCAGCGAGCTGCCCTACGGCCTCCCGGACTTCGCGGCGATCACCGACGGGGACTACCTGCCGGCGTTCGAGGCGGGGATGGCGGAGCAGCGGGCCGAGGTGGACGGGATCCTGGACTCGGGTCCGCCGACCTTCGCCAACACCATCGAGGCGCTCGAGCTCTCGGGCCGCACGCTCGACCGGGTCTCGCGGGTGTTCTTCAGCCGCGCCGGCGCGCACACGACCCCGAAGATCGAGGAGGTACGGGCCGCGGTCGCGCCGATGCTCGCCGCGCACGCCGACGCGATCGCCCTGGATCCACGGCTGTTCGCGCGGATCGCCGAGCTGCACGGGAAGCGTGAGGAGCTGGGCCTCGACCCGGAGTCGCTGCGGCTGCTCGAGCGCCACCACCGGGACGCGGTCCGGGCCGGGGCCGAGCTGGGCGAGGCCGACAAGGAGCGGCTCAGCGCGATCAACGCCGAGCTGTCCTCGCTGTCCACGACCTTCAGCGGCCGGCTGCTCGCCGGGGCCAACGCGGCGGCCGTGCACGTCCACGACCCCGCGAAGCTCGACGGGATGTCCCCGGGCGCGATCTCCGCCGCGGCGGCCGCCGCGAAGGACCGCGGGCACGGCAGCGGTTTCCTGATCACCCTCGTGCTGCCGACCGGGCAGCCCGTGCTCGAGTCGCTCACCGACCGGGAGCTGCGGCGCGAGATCTTCGAGGCGTCGATCGGGCGCGGCGCGCAGGGCGACGAGAACGACACCCGGGACGTCGTCCTGCGGCTCGCGGCGCTGCGCGCGGAGCGGGCGCGGCTGCTGGGCTTCCCGAGCCACGCCGCCTACGTCATCGACGACAACACCGCCGGTTCGGTCGACGCCGTCGCCGCCATGCTGGCCGACCTCGCCCCGCCCGCGATGCGCAACGCCGACGCGGAGGCCGCCGACCTCGCCGCGATCGCCGGGCACGCGCTCGAGGCGTGGGACTGGGCGTTCTACGCCGAGCGGGTGCGGCGGGAGCGGTACGAGGTCGACGCGGCGCTCCTGCGCCCGTACCTGGAGCTCGAGCGGGTGCTGCAGCACGGCGTGTTCCACGCGGCCGAGGAGCTGTACGGGATCCAGTTCCACGAGCGCCACGACCTGCCGACCTACCACCCGGACGTCCGGTACTGGGAGGTCTTCGACGCCGACGGCACCCCGCTCGGCCTCTACGGCGGCGACTACTACGCCCGCGAGTCCAAGCGCGGCGGCGCGTGGATGAACGCCCTGGTCCCGCAGGCCGGGCTGCTCGGCACCCGGCCCGTCGTGATGAACACGCTGAACATCGCCAAGCCGGCCGGGGGCGAGCCCACGCTGCTGACGATCGACGAGGTCCGCACCCTCTTCCACGAGTTCGGGCACGCGCTGCACGGGCTGTTCTCGGCCGTCCGGTACCCCACCTTCTCCGGGACGTCCGTGCCCCGGGACTTCGTCGAGTTCCCGTCGCAGGTCAACGAGATGTGGCTGGAGCGCCCGGAGATCCTCGGCCGGTACGCCCGGCACCACGAGACCGGCGAGCCGCTGCCGCCCGAGCTGCTGGAGAAGCTGCTGGCCAGCCGGGCCTACGGCGAGGGCTACCGGACCACGGAGTACCTGGCGGCCTCGCTGCTGGACCAGGCCTGGCACACGCTCAGCGTCGACGGCACCGTCGAGGACGTGCTGGCCTTCGAGGCGGAGGCGCTGCGCAAGGCCGGGATCGCACACCCGCTCGTGCCGCCGCGCTACCGCAGCACCTACTTCAACCACGTCTTCGCGGGCGGGTACTCGGCCGGCTACTACTCCTACATCTGGTCGGAGGTCCTCGACGCGGACACCGTCGAGTGGTTCGCCGAGAACGGGGGCCTGCGCCGGGAGAACGGCGACCACTTCCGCCGGGAGCTGCTGTCGAGGGGCGGCAGCGTCGACGCCATGGAGGCCTACCGCGCCTTCCGCGGTCGCGACCCCGAGATCCGCCCGCTCCTGGAGCGCCGCAACCTCACCTGATCCCGCGAGTCGGCACTCTCACGCGACCGCACCGCACATTCCGGGAGCTCCCGGGATGTGCGACTCGGTGACCGAATACTGTCGACTCGCGGGGTGTTGGACGGGGTGTGCGTCTCTCGTTGCTGGACCGGTCGCGGACCCGCGCGGGTGAGCCGGACTCCGCGGCGGTGCGGCACACCGTGGAGCGGGCACGCCGGGCCGAGCAGCTCGGCTACCACCGGTTCTGGGTGGCCGAGCACCACGCCGTCCCCGGGATCGGCTCGGGGGCGCCGACCGTGCTCATGGCCGCCGTCGCGGACGCGACCGAGCGGATCCGTGTGGGGTCGGGTGGGGTGATGCTGCCCAACCACCAGCCGCTGGTCGTCGCGGAGCAGGTCGGGGTGCTCGCGGCGCTGCACCCCGGCCGGATCGACCTCGGGGTCGGGCGCTCGCTCGGCTTCACCGCACCCGTCCGGCGGGCCCTGCGGGCCGACGGGACCGACACGTTCCGCGAGGACCTCGACGAGCTCCGCGCCTACCTCGACGGCAGCGGCCCCGTCACCGCCCGCCCGCGGCTCGACGCGCCGGTCCCGCTCTTCGTGCTGGCCACGGGCAAGGGGTTGGCGGTGGCCGGGGACCTGGGGCTGCCCGTCGTCGTCGGCGGCCCGGTGCTCGACGACACCCCGGCCGGTTCCGAGGCCCCTCGCCGACTACCGCGACCGGGCAGGAGACCGGGCGTACGTGGTCGTGTCGCTCGACGTCCTCGTCGGCGACCCGGACCTCGCCCTGCCCGAGGCCTGGGCCCTGGCCGTCGCGCGCAGCACCGGCGAGTTCCCGCCGCTGGAGCCACCCGCCCCGGACCGGCCGCTGACCGAGCGGCAGCGGAGCACGGTCGAGGGCGCGCTGCGCCGCACGATCGTCGGCGACGAGGCGACGGTCGCCGCCCGGCTCGACGCGCTGCTCACCCGCACCGGCGCCGACGAGTTGCTGGTCAGCTCCTCGACCTTCGACCGCGCCGCCCTCGCCGAGTCCGACGCCCGGCTCGCGGCCCTGCTCACCGAAATCCCAGGTCGGCAGGGGTCGTGAGCGGCGGCTGACCCTCTAGGGGCGGTTGCCGCTCACGGGTCGGGGGGTGCGGCGGCGGTGCAGGAGCAGCATCGCGCCACCCGCGAGCAGGCCCCAGAAGGCCGAGCCCAGGCCGAGGAAGGACACCCCGGCGGCGGTGACCACGAACGTCACGATCGCCGCCTCCCGGCCCTCCGGCTGCGCGACGGCCGAGGTCACGGCTCCGGCGAGCGCGCCCAGCAGGGCGAGCCCCGCGACCGCCTCGACCAGCACCGGCGGGGAGAGCAGCAGCAGCGCGGTGGCCAGCCCGGCGCCGAGGCCCAGCACCGCCAGGCCGAGCCCGGCCGTGACCGAGGCGATCCAGCGCCGGTCCGGGTCGGGGTCGGCGTCGGGCCCGGCGGCCAGTGCCGCGCTGATCGCCGCGAGGTTCACCGCGTGCCCGCCGAAGGGGGCGGCGCCGAGGGTCGCGAGCCCGGTCGCGACGAGGATCCCGCGCAGCCGCGGCACGAAGCCGTACTGCGCCATCACCGCCATGCCCGGCACGTTCTGCGAGGCCATCGTGACCAGGAACAGCGGCAGCCCGATCCCGATCAGCGCCGACGGCGTGAACACCGGCGTGGTCCACTGCAGCCGCGGCGCGAGGTCGATCCCGCCGAGGCCCGGCCCGGTGAGCGCGATGCCCGCGATCGCCACCACGAGCGCGGCCGGCACCGCCCACTGCCGGGCGAACCGCGCCACCAGCGCCCAGACGACGATCACGGGCGCGGCCAGCAGCGGGACGTCGTGCAGGGCGCGGACGGGCGCGAGGCAGAGGTCCAGCAGCACTCCGGCGAGCATCGCGGCCGCGATGGCGCCGGGGATCGCAGCGATGAGCCGGCCGAGCGGGCGCACCAGCCCGGCGACGACGATCAGCACTCCGCACAGCAGGAACGCGCCGACCGCCGCCGGGAAGCCGCCCTCCGGGACGCCGGACGAGATCAGCAGCGCCGCCCCCGGCGTCGACCAGGCGATGCTCACCGGCATCCGGGTGCGCAGGCCCAGGACCAGCGCCACGATCCCGGACCCCACCGCGACCGCCAGCAGACCCGACGCCGCCTGCGCCTCGGACGCACCGGCCGCCCGGAGCCCGGTGAGCACCACGGTGAACGAGCCGCCGAAGCCGACGATCGCCGTCACCACCCCGGCCAGCACCGGTCGTGCGATTGCGCGCACCACGCCTCCTCCCGGCCGTTCCGTTTACGGAACGGACGCCGGGATGGGACGATAACCGCGTGGATGCGACGGCGGCAAGCGAGTCGGGGACCGGCACCGCGCCGGCCCTTCCCGGCGGTGCCGCGCACGTCGGCCCGCGTGTGCGGGCGCTGCGCACCGAGCGGGGGATGTCGCTGTCCGAGCTGGCCCGCCGCGCGTCGATCGGCAAGGCCACGCTCTCCGGGCTCGAGGCCGGTACCCGCAACCCCACCCTGGACACGCTGCACGCGGTGGCCGCGGCGCTCGGGGTGGCGCTGACCGCGCTCGTCGCGGGCGGGGGCAGCCCCCGGATCCGCGGTGCGGCGGTCGACATGGAACTGCTGCGGGTGTTCGACGACGGCCCGGCCACCTACGAGCTCTACCGGATGCGGATCCCCGCGGGAGCCGAGCAGGTCTCGCCGGCCCACCACCCCGGCGTCACCGAGCACGCGACGGTGTTCGCCGGCGAGCTCCGCGCCGGCCGGCTCGACGCGCCGGGCCTCGCCGGGCCCGGCGGGTATCTCGAGTGGGCCGCCGACGCTCCTCACGGTTACGCCGCCGTCGGACCGGAGGACGTGCACGCCTCGCTGCTGATCCGCTACCCCACGTAGCGCAGCCGCACACAGTGGAACAGGCCGGTCACTGCAGGTGAACGGGTGCGCAGGAACGCCCGTTCGGCCCCAGCCCGACGGTTAACGCGGAGAGAGATCTGCTCGACAGAGTGAGGACCGACCCGCCGCCGGAAGGACGCCATGAGCCTGCAGCCGACCTGGACCCTTCCCGCCGACACCTCGACCGTCCGCCTGCCCGTGCAGCGACCCGCGCACCGGGCCGTCCGGGCGGCGACCCGCACGCGCGGACCGCGGACCTGGGCCGAGTCGGCCGCCCGGCGCCGCCGCCGGGTCCGCCGGGTCCGCTTCGGTCGAGTGCTGCTGGTCCTGGTCGCCCTCGCCGCGCTGACCGGGGCGGCCGTGATCTGGCAGCTCGCCGACGGGCGGCCCCTGGAGCTCCTCCGCGACGGGTGGGCGCTGCTGGAGCCGCGCGTCGACGACGTGGTCCGGCTGATCCGCCGGCAGTAGCCCGACTCAGGAGTAGATGCGCAGCCAGTCGACCTGCATCTCGCTCGGGCGCGGGGAGCCGTCGTCCGGGAAGTAGTCGAGCTGGATCGTCGGGTGCATCTTCCCCGGCGGGAGCGTGCCCGGGTCGGTGCTGGAGAACCACTGCTGCCCGTCGAGGTAGCCGGTGATCCCCTTCGGCGTCCACTCCACGGCGTAGTTGTGCCACTGGGTGATGTCGATCTTCCGGTTCGCCGACTTCTGGTTGTTGTCCGCGCCGTAGTGCAGGAAGAAGGACACGCCGTCCGACGCGCTGTCGGTCTCCGCGAAGTCGACCTCGCCGCCCCGCGGCCACTCGATGTCGCTCGGCCAGAGGATCAGCACCGGGTGGTACTGCGAGTCGCCCGCCGGGAACTTGGCGCGCATCTCGTACCGGCCGTACTGGCGGCTCCCGTTGTACGCCATGCCGCCGGTGTTGCCGTTCGAGTCGCCGCGGATGGTGAGGACGCCGCCCGAGGTGGAGACCGCGTCGGGGGTGCGCCGGCCGTTGCCGCCGTGCCCCGCGCCGTCGTAGAGGCCCCACTTGTCGAGGCCGCCGGAGAACTCGTCGCCGCCGATCGGCGTCCAGCCCAGTCGGCCGGCCGCCGTCGAGCCGTCCCCGCCGGAGACCGGGCCGCGGGCGCGGGCCGAGCCGGTCGCCGGGTTCGCGGCCGCGGCGGGCGGGCGCGTGGTGGTCGTGGCGTGCTCGCGCGCTGAGTCCACCGCCTGGCTCAGCGCGCCGGGGGCCGGGATGGCGGCCACGCCGGTCGAGGGTGCGTCGGGCGTGCCCTGGGCCGTGTCCGACGAGGTCAGGGACGCAGACAGGTCCGGCCCCTCGTCCGAGACCGGGCGCAGCAGCAGGGCGACCGTGGCAGCGACGAGGACCGCGGCGGTGCCGACGGTGACCGGGGCCCACCGGCGCAGGGCCGAGCGCGGGGCGCGGCGCCGGCCGCGGCGGGGGTCGGGGGCCTCCCGCTCGATGTCGGTGTCGTCCGCGGGCCCGGTGCCGTCGCCGAGCTCACCCGTGCCCGGGCCCGCGATGATGTCGGCGGCCGTGATCACCGGCATCCCCGTCATCGGGCTGATCGGCGGCGGCCCGGCAGCCTCGGGGTCGAGCCCGACCGCGGGCAGCGACGACGTGTGCGTCAGCAACGCGGGCTCGCGCGGGGAGTCCGCGAGGTCCGGGGAGCCGTCGGGGTCGGTGGCCGGGTCGTCGGCGGAGCGCGGCGCGGGGACCGTGGCCGTGGCGCTGGCGGCGTGCCGCCGACGGGTGGGACGGCCCGGTCGGCCGGTGGGGGAGCCGTGCTCCGCGGAGAGTCGGGCGACCAGCTCGCGGGGGTCGAGCCGGTCCTCCGCGGCGGAGGGTTTCCGTCGCATGATCGATGACCATATGGAGCAACGCCGTACCGACCGGGCGAAGCTGAGAGCCGGGGTTGCCCCAGCGCGCCGACAGGTCGCCGTGAGGCGCCGGAGCGCCCCGTTCTCCCCGGGATCCCCGGAGAGACTGCTCCGTTCGGAGCAGCACGACTCTCAGGGAGAGCCGCTCGTCGGTCCGGCACACGCCGTTCGAACCGTTGACGGATTGTGATCGGGGGGCTTTCCCGCCAAGCTGTCCGTGATGCTCCCCGCTGCTCCCCCGGGGGGTGCGTCCGTGTTCGTGCCGTCGCAGGCGACGGCTCGAGCCTTCGTGCCCCCGTACGCCCCCGTCCTCGTGGCGCTGCCCCCGACCGCCGCGTCGGCGTCGGTGCTGCGCTCCCTCCGTGCGGAGGGGATGCGCGCCGATCTCGCCGGCGACGGCATCGCCGTCCTCGACACGATCCGCGCCGCCCCGCCCGCCCTCCTGGTGCTCGACGTCGACCTCCCCGGACCCGAGCACGCCGCCGTCCTCGCGGCGGTCCACGCGGAGTCACCGAGCGTGCCCGTGGTGGTGCTCACCCCGCGTGAGCGCCGCAACGCGGTGATCGCCCAGCTGCGCAGCGATCGGGACGACTACGTCCTGCGTCCGTTCTCCGTCGACGAGCTGTCCGCGCGGATCCGGCTGCGGCTGCGGCTGACCGGCGCCGTCGGACACACGCTGATCCGCCGCGGCGAGCTGGTGGTCGACACCGAGCTCGGCGAGGTGACCGTCGACGGCAGCCCGGTGTCGTTGTCGCCCACCGAGTTCTCGCTGCTCACGGCCCTGCTCACGGAACCGGGGGCCACGGTCTCGCACGAGGAGCTGGCGAACCAGGTGTGGTCGGAGCCGGCCTCGCCGAACCTCGTCCAGGTCTACATCTCCTACCTGCGCCGCAAGATCGGCCCCGAGCGGATCCGCACGGTCCGCGGGGCCGGGTACGTGCTCGAGGGCTGAGCAGGTACCGGGGCCGCACAACGACGGCGCCCGTCCCGGGGTTCTCCGGGCGGGCGCCGTTCGTGTGCCGTGCGGCGGCTCGCGTTATGCGCGCGTGCGCGAGCGCCGGCCGACGACGAGCCGGTAGATACCGAGCAGCACCAGCGACCCGATCAGGGCGATCACCCAGGTGCGCAGGTCGAAGAAGCTGCCCGTGTCGACCCCGAAGAGGGCCGAGCTGATCCAGCCGCCGAGCAGGCCGCCCACGACACCGATGATGCAGGTGACGATGATGCCGCCCGGGTCCTTGCCCGGCATGATCAGCTTGGCAAGGGCACCGACGATGAGCCCGACGACGATCCAACCGATGACGCCCATTGTTCCTCCTCACGATCGCGCCGGGTTCTTCCGGAGCGTGTCCGATGTGGTCGAGGTGCGGGTGCCCGGTGATCGACGGCCGTAAACGGACGGTGACGATATTCGTCCCGTTCGGGTCCTCCGGCGCGGCCGCTGGGCCGACCGTGGTCATCCGTCCGGGTGTACGTCCTGACCTGCGACGGAACGAGAGATAACGCTTCGGTCCCGACCGCCCTTCCGGCAGGCCGCGGCTTCCGCGCTGTGCTAGGCAGACGCCCTGGGGGGCGACCGCGGGGGTGGCCCTGCAACGAAGTCGGGAGAGTTCCATGACCGTCACCGGCATCATCACTGCGATCGTGTTCGGGCTCATCATCGGCGCCTTGGCCCGCCTGCTCGTACCCGGCAAGCAGAACATCCCGATCTGGCTGACGATCATCGTCGGCCTCGTGGGCGCGTTCATCGGCACGTTCATCGCCCGGGCCCTGAACCTGCGGACGTCGGGCTGGAACTTCTGGGAGACGATCTTCCAGATCGTCGTGGCGGTGATCCTGGTGGTGCTCGTCTCGAACCTGTGGGCGAGGCGCGGCGCACGGCACTGACTCGAGGGCGCACCACTCCCACCGCACGCGCAGGCGACGGGCCCGGACCACCACGGTCCGGGCCCGTCCGCATGCGCGGGTCAGTGCACGAGGCGCAGGGTGAGCGGGTAGCGGAAGTCGACGCCCTGCGAGGCCCGGACCGTGCCCAGCACCACGCAGGCGACGTAGAACACCCCGTAGAGCGGTAGGAGGACGAGCCCGATCCCCACGAAGATCAGCAGGCCGAACACGACCGTCCACACCAGGGCGTTGATCTGGAAGTTCAGCGACTCGACCGAGTGCCGCCGCACGTAGGCGGAGTCTCCGCCCTTGACCAGCAGCACGATCAGCGGCGCGAACAGGCCGAGCGCGAACCAGGCGGACACGAAGCTGAGCACGTGCGCGGCCATGGCCCAGTTGCGCTCGTCGTCGCGCGGCACGAGCGGGGCGTCCCCGGACTGGTGGCCGGTGTACTCGTACGGCGAGTTGCTCATATCCGCAGTGAACACCCGCGCGGCGGCCCGGACATCGGGGAAATGCCCGGAGATACCGGGTCGAAGGACCCCGGGATCCGGCCCGGGTCAGAAGCTGCGGGCCGCCTCGAGGAACCGGTCGTCCTCCTCCGGGGTGGTGACCGTGACCCGCACCCCGTCCGGGTGGAACGGCCGGACCACCACCTTGTGCTCCAGGCAGTGCGCCGCGAAGTCCGCGGTCCGCTCGCCGAGCGAGACCCACACGAAGTTCGACTGGGTGTGCGGCACGGTGTAGCCGGCCGCGAGCAGGGCCTCGCGCACCCGGACCCGCTCGCCCACGGCCTCCTTGCACGCCGCCAGCAGCTCGGTCGCGTGGTCGAGGGCAGCGATGGCACCCGCCTGGGCCACGGTGCTGACGCTGAAGGGGGCGCACACCTTCTTCAAGGCGGTCGCGATCTCCGGGGCGGTGACCGCGTAGCCGACCCGCAGCCCCGCGAGCCGGTAGGCCTTGGAGAAGGTCCGCAGCACCACGAGGTTCGGGTAGCGGTCGATCAGCGGCAGCCCGTCGACGGCCTCGGGGTCGGTGACGTACTCGTGGTAGGCCTCGTCGAGCGCCACGACGACGTCCGGGCCCACCGCGTCCATGAACCGCTCGAACTCCGCGCGGTGCACGACCGTGCCGGTGGGGTTGTTCGGGCTGCAGACGAACACGAGCCGGGTGTGCGGGGTGACGGCGGCGGCCATGGCCTCGAGGTCGTGCCGGAAGTCGCCGTCGAGCGGCACGGTGACGGCGCGAGCGTTCCCGATCTGGGTCACGATCGGGTAGGCCTCGAAGGACCGCCAGGCGTAGACGACCTCGTCCGTGGTCTCCCGGCAGGTGATCTGCACGAGCTGCTGGCAGAGGCTGACCGAGCCGCAGCCGACCGCGATCCGGTCCGGCGTGACGTCGAGCTCCGAGGCGAGCCGCTCGCTCAGCCCGACGACGGCGAGGTCCGGGTACCGGTTGCCGGCCGCCGCGGCCTCGGCGATCGCCGCCAGGACCGGCGCGGTCGGCGCCAGCGCGACCTCGTTGCTCGCCAGCTTGATCGCCCCGGGGATCGCCCGGCCCGGGACGTAGGCGGGCAGGGAGTCCAGGTCGGGGCGGATCGGCGTCATGTGCGTCACGGTAGCCCGCCCCGTCCCCGGCGTGCCCCGCAGTCGTGGAAGGCTGTCCTCATGAGCGAGATCCGCACCGAGGCGGTGCCCCTGGTCGACGGCTCCGACCTGCGCCTCACGGTCGCGGAACCCGAGGGCACCGCCCGGGGCGGGATCGTCGTGCTGCACGAGGCGCGCGGGGTCACCGACACGGTCCGCCGGCTCGTGGAGGGGATCGCCGGCGACGGCTGGCTGGTCGTCGCGCCGCACCTCTACCACCGCGACGGGGCGGACGAGCTCGACGGCGCGGAGGACCAGGTCGCCGACCACGTCGCCCGGCTGGACGGCGAGCAGGTCATGGCCGACACCGACACCGCGTTCGGCTGGCTGGCGGATCACGAGGTCGCCCCGGACCAGATGGGCGTGATCGGCTTCGACCTGGGCGGCAGCGTGGCGCTGCTGGTGGCGGCCCGGCGGACCCTGGGCGCCGCCGTCACGGTGGCCGGCGGCGGGATCGACGAGCCGGTGGGTCCGCTCCCCGCGCTGGTGTCTGCCGCGCCCGGCCTGACCTGCCCGTGGCTCGGCATCTACGGCGACCGGGACGACAAGGCGGAGCTCGACCGGCTGCTCGACGCCGCCCGCGAGTCCGAGGTCGCCACGGACCTGGTGACCTACCCGGGCTCCGGCCACCGCTTCGACGACGACCCGGCCACCGCCGCCGACGCGTGGCAGCGGATGCTGAACTGGTTCGACTCCCACCTGCGCTGAGAGGCGCGTCACCACCCCGTCCTCCGGGGGTGGCCCGGGACGCACGGCGTCGGCGACGATGACGCCATGACTCTCGACGCCGACGTCCCCGAGGTCCTCTGGTCCCCGTCGCCGGAGCAGGCAGGTCGCACCGCCATCGCGGAGTTCGCGCGATGGGTGCGGGAGCACAAGGGTGTCGAGCTGGGGTCGGACACCGACTACGCGGAGCTGCACGCCTGGTCGGTGCGCGACCTGGAGGGCTTCTGGGCCGCGGCCGCAGAGTTCCTCGGGGTGATCTTCCGGGACCGGCCGACGGCCGTGCTGGGCTCGCGGGAGATGCCGGGCGCGGAGTGGTTCCCGGGCGCCACGCTGAACTACGCCGAGCACGCGCTCACCCCGGGGCCGGGCCGGGAGGACGCGGACACCGCCGTGGTGTTCGCCCGCGAGGACGGGCTGGAGCGCACGGTGACCCACGCCGAGCTGCGCGAGCAGGTCGCCCGCGCCCGCGCCGGGCTGGTCGCCGCGGGCGTCGCCAAGGGTGACCGGGTGGTGGCGCTGGCCCCGAACTCGGTCGAGACCCTGGTCACGTTCCTCGCGGCGGCCTCGTTGGGGGCGGTGTGGTCCTCCTGCTCGCCGGACTTCGGCGCGCGGGCGGTGCACGACCGCTTCGCCCAGATCGAGCCGGTGGTCCTGCTGGCGGTCGACGGCTACCGCTACAACGGCAAGGCGTTCGACATCCGCAAGACCGTCGCGGCGCTGCAGGACCAGCTGCCGACCGTGCGGCAGACCGTGCTGGTGCCCTACCTGGAGCCCGGGGCGACGCTGGAGGGGACCACGTCGTGGGCGGAGTTCACCGCCGCGGCGGGCCCGCTGGAGTTCGAGGCGGTGCCCTTCGACCACCCGTTGTGGGTGCTGTACTCCTCGGGCACCACGGGGCTGCCCAAGGGCATCGTGCACAGCCACGGCGGGATCGTGCTCGAGCACCTCAAGGCGATGCGGCTGCAGAACGACCTGGGGCCGGGGGAGACCTTCTTCTGGTTCACCACCACCGGCTGGATGATGTGGAACTTCCTGGTCGGCGGCCTGCTCGTCGGGGCGACGATCCTGCTGTTCGACGGCAACCCGGGCTTCCCCGACCTGGACGCGCTGTGGGCGCTGGCCGAGAAGCACGGCGTCACGGTCTTCGGGGTGTCGGCACCGTTCGTGCAGTCCTGCCTGAAGAAGGGCCTGCGGCCGCGGGACTCCCACGACCTGTCCCGGATGCGGGCCCTGGGCTCCACCGGCTCCCCGCTGTCCGTCGAGGGCTTCCGCTGGATCGCCGAGGCCTGCGGCGAGCACATCCAGATCTGTTCGGTGTCCGGCGGCACGGACGTCTGCGCGGCGTTCGTGGCCTCGGCACCGACCGTGCCCGTGTGGCTGGGCGAGCTGTCGGTCGCCGCGCTGGGCGCCGACGTGCACTCGTTCGACGAACGTGGCGAAGATCTCGTCAGTGCTGATCCGGTCGAGGTCGGCGAGCTGGTCATCACCCAGCCGATGCCGTCCATGCCGGTGATGTTCTGGAACGACCCGGACGGCAGCCGGCTGCGCGAGGCCTACTACGAGATGTACCCGGGGATCTGGCGGCACGGGGACTGGGTGCGGGCCACCCCGCGCGGCTCCTTCGTGATCTACGGCCGCTCGGACTCCACCCTCAACCGTGGCGGGGTCCGGATGGGCACCGCGGACTTCTACGCCGTGGTCGAGGGCTTCGAGGAGGTCGCCGACTCCCTTGTGATCGACACCACGGCGCTCGGGGCGAAGGAGGAGGGGGCGCTGCTGTGCTTCCTCGTGCTGGCCCCGGGGGCGTCGCTGGAGGACGTCGAGCCGCGGCTACGCAAGGCCCTGCGCAGCGAGCTCTCGCCCCGGCACGTCCCGGACCGGTTCGTGCTCGTCGACGCCGTGCCGCGCACCCTGAACGGGAAGAAGTGCGAGGTCCCGGTCAAGAAGATCCTCGCCGGGGTCAGCCCGGACAAGGCCGTGAGCAGGGGCGCGCTGCAGAACCCGGACGCCCTCGCGCCCTTCCTCGACCTGGCCGCGACGTCCGGCTGACGGGCCCCCGGCACGCGGACCCGGGGTGGGGTGCGAACCCCCTCCGGGCCGTGTGTACTCTTGGACCCGCTGGAGGCCGAGAGGCCCCGGGAGGCTTCGCCTAGTCTGGTCTATGGCGCCGCACTGCTAATGCGGTTTGGGGTCACCCCCCATCCCGGGTTCAAATCCCGGAGCCTCCGCGCTGGCGTGGGTCGACTCTCGGGTCGGACACGGCATGTAGTACAACTGAATGCGGTACATGCGCCCGTAGCTCAACGGATAGAGCATCTGACTACGGATCAGAAGGTTAGGGGTTCGAATCCCTTCGGGCGCACACCACGGAATCAGGCCCTGACCAGCGAGTTTGGTCAGGGCCTGACTCGTTCGCGGTCGTCGATGTGGATCACGATCCACGGCTTGATCCACAAGCGTTGCTAGCTTCCAGCCTGTGACCGCCGTGGAGGAGCCGCCGAAGCCGCGGCAACGGGGCAGCATCCGCCGGATGCGCGACAGGTTCCAGGTGCGCGTGTCGGCCGGCGAGGACCCCAGCACAGGCGAGCGGATCATCCTCACGGACAGCATGCCGATCGAGCTGCCGGGCAACGCACGCTCGGAGCGGGGCGGCGCAGAAGGAGGCTGAGAAGCTCCGTACGCGCCTGCTGGCCGATGCCGACGACCTTAAGGTGGCTCGCACCCGCGCGACCGCGGGGGCGCTTCTGGACCGTTGGATGGCCCAGCATGAGATCGACCCGACCACGCGCATGACGTACGAGGCGCAGATCCGGATCTACATCCGGCCGAAGCTCGGAGACGTGCCGCTGATCTTGTTCGTGCGCGAGGCCGCCGAGCGGCTCGAGCCGTTCTATGCGCGGCTGCGGAAGTGCCGCGGGCTCTGCGACGGCAAGCCCTTCGTCGGACCACGGGCCCGACGGCACCGGCGAGCCCCTCGCCGCGCTGCTGCGACCCGGCAACGCCGGGGCGAACACCGCCGCCGACCACATCACCGTCATCCGCGCCGCCCTGCGCCAACTCCCCGACCACAAGCCCGGGAACCGGGCCGGCCGGAAGGTGTTGATCCGCATCGACGGCGCCGGTGCCTCGCACGAGCTCCTGGACTGGCTGCACGGGCAGCGTCTGTCCTACTCGGTCGGGTTCGGGCTGACCCAGCAGCTGGTCGACCCGCTCGTCGCCCTCCCCGGCAGCGACTGGCAGGCCGCCTACAACGCCGACGGCGAGCCCCGCCCGGGCGCCTGGGTCATCGAGGCCACGGGCCTGATGAACCTGGCCACCTGGCCCAAGTGGATGCGGGTGATCGTCCGCAAGGAGCGGCCGCACACCGGTGCGCAGCTGCGCCTGACCGACCCGGACGGGCTGCGGTACACCGCATTCGCCACCAACACCCGCCCCGGCGGCCCCAGCCGCCAACTCGCCGACCTCGAGCTGCGCCACCGCCGCCGGGCCCGAGCCGAGGACCGCATCCGCGCGGCGAAGGACACCGGGCTGACCAACCTCCCGTTGCACGACCTGGACCAGAACCACATCTGGCAGGCGGTGGTCGCGCTGGCGTGTGAGATCACCGCCTGGACCCAGCTGCTCGCCTTCACCGAGCATCCGGCGCGCCGCTGGGAGCCGAAGCGGCTGCGGCTGTTCTCGATGCCCGCCCAGATCGCCCGCCACGCCCGCCGGGTCGTGCTGCACCTGCCCGCTCACGCACCCTGGACCGGACTGCTCTGCGACGGCATCACCCGGCTGCGCGCCCTCACCGTCCCCGGCTGAGCCCTCGCCCACCGACACAACGACCCAGGAACCCGTCCGGAACCGTGGACCCGGCGCCCCGAGCGACCTCGGCCGAACTGTCACACCCACCAGGCACAATGCCGACATCCGCACCGGCCAGACCGGTGTCGATCACGACAGCGGCTCAGGACGAAAGATTCGGGCTAGCGGCGCTCAGGCGCAGGAGGCCTGAGTAGCAGCGTCGACCCTGAACGGTGCACTGCCATTGAGACTCGAAGAAACTGCTTTGGGCTGGCGCTGTTGGCCTGTTCCAGGGCGCTCAGGGGCGCACGCGAATGACGGTCTTGCCCTTGCGCCGCTCGGTCGGGTTGAGCGCGGGGATGGCCTCGTCGAGGGTCGCGACGGTTCCGACGTGCGTGCGAAGGCGCCCGTTTCGCACCCGGTCGACGATCTCCCGCAGCTGACTCGGAACGGACTCTACGACGAAGTCGACCGCCAGGCCGTCGACGGGGCGAGCGTCGACAGGTCCGACCACCGACACCAGCGTCCCGCCAGGGCGGATGATGCGCGCCGAGCGCCTTTGGATATCACCGCCGATGACATCGAAGACCAGGTCGACCCTGCCGATGTCGTCGAGATCCTCGTGGTTGAGGTCGAGGAACTCGTTCGCGCCGAAGTCGAGCGCCGCCTGGCGGTCGCCGCCCGGCCGGTACCGATGATGTAGGCGCCGAACTCCCGGGCGAGCTGGGTCACCACAGATCCGACCGCGCCGGCGGCGCCGTGTGCCAGGACGCTCTGCCCCGCCTGAAGACGACCGTGCTGGAACAGGCCCTGCCACGCGGTCAGGCCGGAGATCGGCAGACTCGCACCCACCATGTAGTCGACGTTCCCCGGCAGCGGCGCAAGATTGCGTGCCTCCACGGCCGCGTACTCGGCCAGCGTTCCATCGCGGTGCCAGTCCGCGATCCCGAACACCCGCTGTCCCAGCGAGAGGCCCGTCGTGCCGTAGCCGAACGAGGAGACCACTTCGGCGAACTCGTGGCCGATGATCGCCGGGGCGCGATCGTGACCGGAGCGATCGACCCACGTCGAGGGCCGCCCGGGCGGCCCCGCCAGCTCGACGCGGGGCCTTAGAGGCGGTAGACGCCGGACACGGCCGGCGCGGATTCCGCGTCCAGCAGAGTGAAGTGGACGCGGCCGCCCGGGGGCAGACTGTGGCTGTCCCCACCGTCGAGCTGGTCACGACGCACGGAGCATCTCCGGCCGTCGTCGAGGACGATGAGGCCGACACCCTGCTGGGGTCGAACCACTCGACGGTTCCCGTCGCCATGTCCGCCTCCTCGCGCCACGGCTGCGACGTACTCATCGGGCGAAAGGCCTCGACAGACTCTTCACCGGACAGTACGCGCACCACCCTGACGGGCCGGATCCTCCCGGCGGAGCGCGGTGAGCGGGTCAGCCCGCCCGGTGGTCGTCGGCCCCCAGTCCTAGCATGTCGAGCAGCTCGCGACAGTCGGCCGCGTCCGTGGCCCGATCGGCGACGATCCGCGCCGCCTTGACGCTCTGCCTCCGGCACGCGATCTCGTACGCAGCGGTTTGCGCCGCCCACTCGCTGGGTTCCTTCAAGGAACGGTCGGTTCCGAGCCGCGTCATGGGTACTCCTCGAGCCGGCTCAGCACTCGCCGAGCGCGCGCGGAGCGCGACTCCTGGCGACGGCGGCCTGTGCGGTGAGTCCGACCATGGTCCCCGTGCTGTCCGACCTGACCAGATCAACCTAACGCGTCGCGGAGAGATCGTCACGGACCCGGGCCCAGATCGTCCCCAAGATCACCATTCAGCCGCCCTCCCGTGACCGAAGGCAGGGAGCGGGCTTCACGGCCCGCGGCGCTGGCGCACCTCGCGCCCCCCAGGAAAATCTCACCCCCCCGAGGTAGACATCCGCGCACGGCTGTGTGTAGTGTCCTCCGCGTTGAAGCGAGAGAAGATCAGCACGGGAGATGACGTAACTACCCGTGAAGCAACACCAGCAAGTCGCAACACCAGCAAGTCGCAACACCAGCAGGTCGCAACACTGAGGAGAAGGGAAAGCGGCTCACTGTCAGACCCGCTACCGGCCGCGTGGCCGGTGGGTATCGTCTCGTCGGAACGGAAGGTGATTCTCGGTTATTACGCGGATGCGTTTTCCCGCAGAAGTTGGTTTCAGTGTCCTGCGGGTCGAGAAGACCGACGTTCGAGTCGGTTGATGGTGTGAAGAGCTAACCCCTGGGGCCCCGGTGCGACTGCGCCGGGGCCCCTCGTCTGTGGAGGTGGAATGACCCGAGACCCGAAAGCCGCGGCTGACAAGTTCGACGACGAGCACTACCCCGCCTACACGATGGGTCGAGCGGCGGAGATGCTCGGTACCACGCCTGGGTTTCTCCGCAGCCTGGACGAGGTGAAGCTGCTCGTCCCGCAGCGTTCGCCCGGGGGACACCGTCGCTACTCCCGCTATCAGCTGCGGTTGGCCGCCCGGGTCCGGGCGCTGGTCGACGAGGGCACGGGCCTAGAGGCGGCGTGCCGCATCATCATCTTGGAGGATCAGCTCGAGGAGGCGCGGCGCATGAACACCGAGCTGAACCGGCGCGTCCAGGCGAGCGGGTTCACGGTGACCAGCGCCTCCGAATCGTCCTGATCCGGCGACACTGACCTCGACCAAGACCGCGCAAATGTTCGACCTGCGCAGCCGAGCCGCTCACCGTCGCGTCGCACGCCGTAGGCGTCGAGTAGGTCTCGGGCAGGTGGTTGTCGTGGGTGGTCTCGAAGCACGCACCTGATGGCGGCCAGCGCGAGGCACGCCCGCGGCCAATCCGCTGGGTCCTCGGCTGTGGGCGGCGGCGGAGTGGGTTGAGTGGCGTGGGGGCTGCCAGCGGAATCAGTGGACTCGACCGGTTCCCACTCGTCGCTGACCGGCTGCTCGGTCGCCCGAGAGGGTTCTTCAGCAGGTCGACTGGCTCGGCAGCGCTGCCTGCGCGCTCGGCCGTGGGCTGATCTTTCAGCCGCGCACGGTGTCGAACGGAATGCGAGGGCCGCGCGGGGCGGGCTTGCTGCGCTCCACGGAGGGAGGGTCGCTCAGCGACGTCGTGCCGGTTGGCTCGGCTCCCCGGACCTGGCCCGCTTGCAGCTCATCGCAGCCCACCCCACCCGATTCAGGTACGGCGCGTGGACGTGGCGAGGAAACGACGCGACGACGCTGCGGGCGAACGCACGCGAGGGTCGCGGCGCCGGGCTGGGAACGGTGTCGAGCGGAGATGAAAGGCTCCTCGCCGGTTCTATCAGGTATCGGTGACGATCACGTGCTGAAGGCAAAACAGATCCGGCGATGGTGCCCGCTGAACGCGGGACACCACCGCCGGGTGAGAGTTCGGCTGGTTCCGACTCAGATGAGTACGGTGGAGGCCTGCGGCCCCTTGGCTCCCTGGGTGACCTCGTAGGACACCGCCTGGTTCTCGGTCAGCTCCCGGAACCCGGACGAGTCGATCGCCGAGTAGTGAACAAACACATCGGCGCCGCCGTCTTCCGGGGCGATGAAACCGAAGCCCTTTTCGGCGTTGAACCACTTCACAGTTCCACGGATCATGTGGTGCTCCTCGTTGCGTAGCGTTGGACGGAACAACCACGCCCGTGGCTGCCCGGGTCAAAGTGATTCCCAGACGGCAGCCAACTTCAGCTACACCAAAGACAGCGAATCCGCCCGCATCATCATCCTGCGAGCGCGCCCTAAAACACGAACATCAGAACTACGGTGACCGAGATCAACGCTACACGCCCGCCGCCCCACCACCAAGCCCAGAAGCGGGATACGCGGACCCGCTTGGCCACCGACCGTGCCCCCACGCCCTGCCGGGGCGAGCCGCAGTTGGCGGAGCGAGCAGCACGTTCGTCTGACCTCAACTGTGGTCGAGCACCCCACACCCAGACTGACAGTGACAGCCCTCACAGAATCCAGTGACTGCCGGACGGGCTGCGGAAGGCCGACGAGACCAAGCGAATCATCGACCGACTTCACACTCTGCCGGGTACCGGGAGTTCGCTTCAGGCTGAGAGCCCCACGACGAGCGAGTAGAGCCCGCGGAGCGGGAGGCTCCCGGCTCGGCCAGGTTTGCTGTGACCGATTCTGCTGTGACCGATTCGCGGCGCCGGCTCCCCTCAGCTCAGTCCTCTGGCTCTCGACACCCCGTGACCGGCTTACCGTCGTCCGGTAAGCCCCTCGGTCCGGAACCCCGTGCAATACCCGATCGCGCCCATGACTGCCCGCTCCGCCGAGCAGATCCCACCGGGCCGAGCTGGCGACACGAACCCAAGTTCAACGGCTTCCTTAACTGAACTCCACGATCGGGTGGGTGCGTCGGGCTCCGGCCTCAGCCCGCGTCTTTGCAGGCTACTTCTGGGCGTTCCGGTCGCTCGGGCGGAGCAGAGAGCGTGCACAAGGACCTGCAGGATGCGGCTGGTCACGCGATCGTGACGACGATCTTGCCCTTGGCGCGGCCGGAGTTGACGTAGTCGAGTGCGGCGACGGTGTGGTCGAAGTCGAAGATTCGGTCGACGACGGGGCGGATCGCACCGGCGTCGACCAGGGCGGTGATCTCCCGCAGCTGGTCGCCGTTCGCCCGCATGAACAGGAACGAGTAGCGCACCCCCCTGCCGCGGGCTGCGTGGCGGACCTTGTGGCTGAGCAGTGCCATCACCGGGCCCAGCAGCGGCTTGCCGAGCTGCCTCGCGAAGTCCGGGTCGGGTGGGCCGCCGATGCCGATGGCCAGGCCGCCGGGTCGCAGGACCCGCAGGGACTTGTCGAGGTTCTCGCCGCCGAGTGGGTCCAGGACGACGTCGACGTCGCGCAGCAGCTGTGCGAAGTCGTACTTCTGGTAGTCGACGACGAGGTCTGCGCCGAGGTCGCGAACCCACTCGACGTTGGGTGTGCTGGTGGTGGTGGCGACGTAGGCGCCGAGGTGTTTGGCCAGCTGGATCGCGATCGTCCCGACGCCGCCCGATCCTGCGTGGACGAGGACCTTCTGGCCGGGCCGGACGTTCGCCTTCTCGACCAGGGCCTGCCATGCGGTGAGCGCGACCAGCGGCAGCGAAGCCGCTTCGACCATCGTCAGGCCGGCCGGCTTGAGCGCCAGGTCGCCCTCGTCGATCGCGATCAGCTCGGCGAAGGTGCCGATGCGCTCCTTGTCCGGCCGCGCGTAGACCTCGTCACCCGGCGCGACCTTCTGCACCCCGGGTCCCACCCGCTCGACGATCCCGGCGAGGTCGTTGCCGAGGACGAAGGGCGGCTTGTAGGGCAGGAAGAGCTTGAACTCGCCGGCCATGATTTTGGCGTCGAGCGGGTTCACGCCCGCGGCCAGGATCCGAACCAGTACGTCGTGGTCGCCGATCTCCGGGTCGGGCAGCTTCCCGGCCCGCAACGTGCTGTCCCTGCCGTACCTGTCGACGAGGAAGGCCCTCATGTCAGGTCCCTTACCGTGCGTTGAGGGGGCGTCGCCCCGGGGGATGGGGGTGTCACCGGTGCGGCACGTCGGCGGAGGTGACCTCGGTGCTCCGGTCGCGAAGGGTGGCCAGCGCGTTCTGCGCACCCCGTTCGAGGAGGTCGTCGGAGAGCTGCGGGTCGGTGACCGCGCGGGCCATCTGCAAGGTCCCGACCATCCCGGCGAACGCCGCGAGGACCCGGACGCGAGCCGAGGACGGGTCTCCGGGTTCGAACCGGGCCGCGATGACGTCGATGACACCGAGCACCCCGTCGGTGAACACGTGGCGGACCGTGTCGTCGCAGCGGCCGATCTCGTTGAGCAGGGCCGCGGACGGGCAGCCGTCGCCCGGGTGATCGCGATGCTCGACCGACAGGTAGGCCCGGACGAGCTGCTCGGCGCCGGAGGCGGGAGGCAGGTCGGCGATGGCCTCGCGCTGTGTGCCGAGCTGGTCGGCGACCACGCTGGCGACCCGCTCGTCCTTGGAGGCGAAGTGGGCGGAGAACGCGCCGTTGGTCAGCCCGGCGTCGGCCATGAGCGTGGCAATCCCGGAGCCGGTCACGCCGTCGGTCTTGAGCCGGCGCCCGGATGTCTCCACGATGCGCCGGCGCGTTCGCTGCTTGTGTTCCTTCCCGTACCGCGCCATCGCGCCTCCTTCTCCTCGGTCGTCCTCTTCGGTCGTTGTCAACCCACCATCTTGTTCAGCTTGCGGATCTGCCCGTCGAAGAGCCGGGCGGGCGCGATCCGGCGAAGCGTGCTGACCCGGCCTGCTCGCGAGCCGGCGGTGTAGCGCAGTTTCGGTTTCGGGTCGGTCGCGGCGGCGACGATGGTCGCCGCCACGACGGTCGGGGCGTCGCCGCCCATCACAGCGTCGCCCATCACTTCGTCGAACACGGCACGCCGCGGTGCGTAGACCGGGTGGGGTCCTCGGCGATCACGGCGTTCGACTCGAACGCGGTGCTGGTGTAGGCAGGCTCGACCAGCACGACGCGGACGCCGTGCACTCGCCGCCGACCGGACGGGGTGTCGTGCACCTCCACCCGTGGGCTCGCCGTGCCGCCGGACGAGGGCCTGGGTCTCGACCTCGCGGAGCAGGAGCCCGAGGTCCTCACGGCTGATGTCGAACGCCTCGCCGACCTCGTCCAGCGCGGTCCACGTCCTCGACGCGGAAGCGGCTGCGGCGCTCCGCGGGGTCGGCCCGCCGCGTCCGGTGCGGGTAGGCGTGGCCGGGCCGGAGGCGAGGAACGGGTCGTCGACGAGGGCCAGCACTCCCAGCCCGACCAGCGTCGACGCACGTTGCCGCCCACGACCGACCACGGCTGCGCGAGGGGGCTCGCGGGAACCGCGAACACGAGCACGGCCGACGCGCCGATCGGCGCCACGAGGTACAGGAGGGCCGCCGTGTGCCCCACGACGATCGCCCCGAGCAGTGCGGTGACGCAGAGCGCGGCGAGCGCCCCGCCGCAGGCGAACATCCGGTCGCGGAGGGTGGCTCCGGCGAGGATCGGGCGGAAGCGACCGACTCGACCCACTCGTGCACCGCCCTGCCCGTTCGTGCTGCCCCGTCCGTGCCGTCGGCCGGACGGCGACGGGGATCCGATGTGACGGAGAGATGACATCGCAGCTCACCATCGAACCGGCCCGGACCGTCCCGTCCGACCGGCCCGCCCGACAGGAGGGCCCGGCCGGGCCGGGACATGGGCTTTCGGGCGTGGCGGGCGCACACTGGGTGTGCGCACCACTGCGTGATCCCGATGACAGCGGGTGGTGCCGGTGGATCTTCCGGGGTGAGGGTGATCAGGGGGTACGGGCGATGGTCTCCAGGCAGCCGCCGGCCGAGCGGCACACGTGGACCGCGGCCGAGCAGGCCGAGCTGGACAGGCGGGCCCGGGCCCGCCGCCGCGTGCTCGGTCTCGCGGGGACGGACCGCACGCCCGGGCTCGACGTCGAGGGCGGGCGCGAGCTGGTCGAGGTGGTCGGGCCCGAGGCGGCCGGGATCCCCTCGCCCGCCGAGGAACCCGTCGTCGTGGAGGTCCCGGAGCCGCGCGCGCCGAGCTGACCGGCACGGGTGATCGGGGCGGCGTCCGGCCAGCGGTCGCGAAGGGCCCCGGGGTTCGTCATCCTCGGGGCATGGCGGACGACTCGGGCTTCTACAGCATCCGGTTCGGCGCGGACCCGGTGCAGCTCGCCTTCTTCCGGGCGGGGCTGGACCGCTGGCTCCAGGCGCTGGAGTGGCCCGAGGCCGAGCGTGTCGACGCGATCCTGGCCGTGAGCGAGGCCTGCACCAACGCGGTCAAGCACGCCTACGCCGGGGGCGTCCCCGGGGACGTTGAGGTCGTCGGCCGGCTGGTGGCCGGGCCCACGCACCGCCAGGTCGTCGTGACGGTGCGGGACGAGGGCGTGTGGCGCCCGGACCACGGCGAGAAGGGCTACGGGATGAGCGTCATGCGCGGCTGCATGGACCGGGTGTCGATCCGCCGGGACGACGCGGGCACCACCGTCACGCTGGTCAGCGTCCCCGTGCCGTTGCTCGGCGCCCCTGACGGCTCGGGGCTGGCCGCCGCCGAGTGAGGGGCCGCTCAGGAGGCGCCGCTCAGGAGGCGCCGCGGAGGGCCCAGACGTCGCAACCGTCGAACGCCGAGGTGCGGACCTGCTCGGCGTTGTCGCGCAACCAGCTCGCCAGCGGCCCGGTGAGCCGGCCGGGCACCGGGTTCACGAACCAGCGGGCCCCCTGCGCCTGCATGCCCGCGAGCCGGGCCGGCTCGTACTGGTCCGCGGCCAGCACCCAGCCGTACCGGTCGGCCCGGTAGAGGATCACCGGCTCCTGGTAGTTGTTCGCGACGCCGTCCATCGTCGTGGTGCTGTCCGTGCCGACGACCACGAGATCGCCGGGCCGGGACACCGCCGCCAGCTGCGTGGCGCACGTGCCGAGGGCGCCGGCGTCGGGATCGAACGACTGCCGGAAGACGTTGACCGACTGGGCGCCGAGCGCCAGCACGGCCAGCACCCCGAGCGCCGCGACGAGGCGCGGGCCGAGCCGGTCGCGCAGCAGCCGCTGAGCCGCGACGACGCCGATGCCGGTCGCGACCGCGGCGTAGGGCAGCGAGTAGACGTGGTACTGGATGCCGAGGTCGGAGCCGCTGTAGCGGCCGACCGCGAAGTAGTAGACGACGAGCGCGACCGCGCCGGCGAGCAGGAACGGCGCGGCCGGTGCCCCACGGCGGTGCCGCCACAGCCACACCGCACCGAGCAGCGCGAACGGCACCCCGACCACGCCGTAGATGAACAGCACCTCGCTGCGGAGGTTGCCGAGGTAGAAGTCGGCGCCCAGCCACATGGCGAGGTTGCCGAACTTGTCGTCGCCCCCCGAGATCACGCCGAAGGTGTTGCCGTAGGTCTCGTAGAGGCCCGAGGCGTGCCGCAGCCACAGCGCGGGCAGCACGAGCGCGGCGAGCCCGGCCAGGTAGACCGAGGGCCGGCGCAACCGGTCGCGCGCCGCGAGCAGCAGCCACAGCGCCATCACGAGTCCGACGTGCAACGAGGTCGGCTTGGCCAGCCCGGCCAGCGAGACCGCCCCGGCTGCCGCCACCAGCCACACCGGCCGGTCCTCCTGCAGCCAGCGGCAGAAGGCCAGCAGGGCCAGCAGCGTGAACGCCAGGACGGTCGCCTCGGGCATGAAGGCCGTGCCCCACCGCATGAACGCCGGCGAGACGGCCCAGGCGATCAGCGCCCACCGGGCGGCCGTCGGCGGCAGGATCCGCTTCGCGAGGCCCCAGAACGCCGCGGTGGCGAGCAGCATGAAGGCCAGCGACACCAGCCGGCCGAGGAACTCGTGGTCACCGAAGAGCGTGTAGAGGATGCCGGTCAGCCACGGCATGATCGGCAGCTCGGACTCGACGTAGCCGGGCCCGTTCCCGCCCCAGTTGATCTGGGGCATGAACAGGTTCAGGCCGTGCTCGGCGTAGTTGCGCGCCATCGACGCGGTGTCCGACTGGCGCCAGATGTCGCCGGGGTAGGTCAGGGGGCCGAAGGCGCGCACCACCGACAGGACGGTGACGACCCCGAGCACGAGCACGGCGACGCGACCGAGCAGATCCGGCCGCGGGCGCTCGGGAGCCACGGCCGTCGGAGGGCGGTCGATGTCGAGCTGCACCCGTCACATCGTGCACACGTCGCCTGTGGTGACCCTGAGGACCCCTCGCCACGTCGGCTCGGAGTCGACGGATGCGTGCCGCGGCATAAGATCGGTGTCGACTCCCCAACCGTCGGATCCCGCAGCGAGGAGGGTCCGGGCTTGTCCGTGCTCCGTCCCGAGATCGCCCAGTCCTGGCATCGCATCGAGTCCTGCGGGCTGGACCCCGCCGCCTGCATCGACGTCGGTGCGGTCGTCGAGCCCGATCCCGGCACGCGCCTGCGCCGCGCGGCGGGCCCGGTGCTCACCGCGCTCGAGGGGCACCTGCGCGGGTCCCGGTTCGCCCTCGTCCTGGCCGACCGGGAGACCCGGCTGGTCGACATCCGCTTCGGCTCGCCCGAGCTGGAGCCGGTGCTGCAGTCCGTCGGGGTCGTGCCGGGCCAGCTGTTCACCGAGCAGGTCAGCGGCACCAACTCTGTGGCCACGGTCGCCGAGCTGCGCCGCGGGATCGCCGTCGTCGGGGCGGAGCACTACCTGGAGTCGCTGAAGCGGTTCGCCTGCCACGGGGTGCCGATCCGGGACCCGCTGACCGGGCGGCACGCCGGCGTCCTCGACATCACCTGCCTGACCGCCGACGCGAGCCCGCTGCTGCGGCCCTTCCTGCTCGGCGCCGCCCAGCAGATCGCCGACGGGATGCTGGTCGAGGCCCGCGGTTCGCACCGCCGGGTGCTCGCGGCGTTCGAGGCGGCGCGGCTGCGGGCGGCGGGGCCGCTGGTGGCGTTCGGGCCCGATCTCGTGCTGACCAACGACGCCGCGGCGGATCTGCTGCAGCCCGTCGACCACGCCGCGCTCCAGGCCCTGCGGCACGGCCGGCCGGGGGCGGTGCACACCGAGGTCGAGCTGGCGTCGGGCCGGCGGATGGTCGCCCGCGTCGAACCCGTCGGCGGCGGGGGCTTCCTCGTGGAGCTGGAACGGCCGGAGCGGCCCTCGGTGGTGCGCGTGGCGGTGCCCGTGCCGGACCGGGACTGGCACGCCGAGCTGCGGCCGCGGATCCTGCGCTACCGCGCGGAGCAGGCGAACGTGCTGGTCCTCGGCGAACCGGGCACGGGCCGGACGACGGTCGCGACCCGGCTCGCGGGCGCGGGACCGGTCGCGGTGCTGGCCGGCGCCCACGTCACGGTGGCGGAGACGCACGTGCCGCTGGCCGAGGCGACCGGCGGAGGCACCCTGCTGGTCGAGGACGCGCACCTGCTGGCCCCGGCGGTCGCGGCGCACCTCGGGCACGAGGCGGACCGGCGGGGCGTGCGGCTCGTGCTGACGGCAGGCCACGACGGCCTGCCGCCCGGGGAGACGGCCGCGTTCGGGGCCCGGTGTCCGGTCCGCCTCGAGCTGCCGACCGTCCGCAGCCGGCGCGACCGGATCCCGGCCCTCGCCGGCGCGCTGCTGCGGGAGCGCGCCGGCGGCGCCGTCCGGTTCACCACCGGCGCGCTCCGAACCCTCGCCGCACACGACTGGCCGGGGAACCTGCGGGAGCTCGCCACGGTCGTCGGGTACGTCGCCGGGCGGCGCTCGGCGGGCGACCTCACCGAGGGCGACCTGCCGCCGGGCTACCGGGAGGGGCCGCGCGAACCGGTCCCGGGCGCCCTGTGGCAGGCGGAGCGGGACGCGATCGTCCGTTGCCTGCAGAGCTGCGGGGGCAACAAGGTGCACGCCGCCCGCCGGCTCGGGATCAGCCGCACCACGCTCTACCGCCGGATCCGCGAGCTGCACATCGACCCGGAGGCGCTGCGCGAGCGGCCGGCCTGAGCGCGCGGCGGGACCGGTCGACTCCGGTCCCGCCGCGGCGGATCAGGTGTCCCGGACTCAGTGCTCGTGGACGAGCACGCCGCGGACGTTCTTGCCGTTGAGCAGGTCGTCGTAGCCCTCGTTGACCTGCTCGAGGGTGTACGTCTTGGTGATCAGCTCGTCGAGCTTGAGGTCCCCGGACTGGTACAGGCCCAGGATCTTCGGGATGTCGGTGGTCGGGTTGCAGTCGCCGAAGAGCGAGCCCTTCACCGTCTTCTTGAACAGCGTGAAGATCGAGCCGGGCAGGTTGACGTTCTGCGCCGACAGCTTGTTCAGGCCGGTCAGCACCACGGTGCCGCCCTTGCCGATCGCGTCGAACGCGCCGGTCACGATCTCCTCGGTGACGATGCCCGCGGTCACGACGGCCTTGTCGGCGCCGTTGCCGTTGGTCATCTGGCGGGCGAGGTCGGCCGCCTCCTCGATGGAGCCGACGGCGTGGGTGGCGCCGAGCTCCATGGCCTTCTCGCGCTTGTTCTGCAGCGGGTCGACGGCGATGAGGTTCTTCGCGCCGGCGTAGCGGGCGCCCTGCACGGCGTTGATGCCGATGCCGCCCACGCCGGAGACGATCACGGTCTCGCCCGGCTTGACATCCGCGGCGTTGACCGCCGAGCCCCACCCGGTGGGCACGCCGCAGCCGACGAGGACGGCCTTGTCGAGCGGCAGGTCGTCGTCGACCTTGACCACCGAGTTCTGGTGGATGGTGGAGTACTGGGAGAACGTGCCCAGCATGCACATCGCGCCGTAGTTGCCCTTGGGGCCGGTGAACGGGAAGCGCTCGCCGGGAAGGTAGCCCTCGAGGATGGTGGCGCCCATGTCGCAGATGGCCTGCTGGCCGGTGGCGCACCAGCGGCAGGTGCCGCAGTTCGGGATGAACGAACACACGACGTGGTCGCCCGGCTTGACGCGGGTGACGCCCGGCCCGACCTCCTCGATGATGCCGGCGCCCTCGTGGCCGAGCACCATCGGCAGGCGGGCCTCGAGGTCGCCGTGCGAGATGTGCACGTCGGAGTGGCACAGCCCGGCGTGGGTGTAGCGGATCAGGACCTCGCCGTCCTTCGGGCCGTCGAGCTCCAGCTCCTCGATCTCGATCGGCTTGCCGGTCTCGTAGACGACCGCGGCCTTGGTCTTCATGCGGGGATCGACTCCTTCGTCGTTCTCGGGGAGGCTGCTGCTGCCGCCACCCTTCCGGAGCCTTCCCCGTCCGAGGTGTTTCATGTTTGGACACCGGCGTAGGACACCCTGTCCGGGTGACCCTCGTTGCACTCGACCTGTCGACGCCCGCCGAGATGCGCGGCCGCTGGGCCGCCTTCGCCGCGATCTGCGCGACGCGCGGGTGGGCGGGCTCCTGCTTCGCCGAGCCCGGCCGCTGGCACTACGACGACGGCGGCGGCAACTGGGCCGACCTGCGCCTGCTCGGCGACCGGGCGGTCCTGATCGGCAACGACCACGAGTACTCCGACACCTACTTCCGCGCGGCGGCGGAGTATTTCGGCGAGCCCGAGACCGACCTGCTCGCCGGCGCCCCGGACTGGTGGGCCCCGCCGGCGGAGGCCGCGGCGGCCGCCGGGGAGTGGGTGGGTCTCGTCTACGGGTTCGACGGCGGGTGGTCCCGCGCCCCTACGAGAAGTCCGACGGGTTCAGCGGCGTCGGGCTGCCCGCGCTGAGCGACGACGCCTGCCGCGACCTCGTCGTGCAGTTCTGCGAGAACGAGGTCGACGGCGAGGTGTCGCCCGCCGCGGTCGCGGCCCTGCTCGGCGCGGACGGCCGGATCACCGAGGCGATGATCCGGGCCGTCGCGGACGTGCCGGGCTGGGACCCGGCGAAGGGGGCCGCGGCGGCGGCCGCGTTCCGCCGGCCCCAGTAGTTCGTGCGATCTAGTAGGCGCCGGCGACCTGCTGGGTGGTGGCGTTGAGCCGGTTCCACAGGTTGATGTTCGCGATCGAGAGGATGAGCGCGCCGAGCTGCTGCTCGTCGTAGTGCGCGGCCGCCTCCTCGAACACCTCGTCCGGCACCGGGTCGGCGCGGTCGGCCAGCCGGGTCACGGCCTCGGTCAGGGCGAGCGCCGCCCGTTCCTCGTCGGTGAAGAAAGGGGCGTCGCGCCAGCCCGCCACGGTGTCGATGCGCTCGTCGGACTCGCCGGCCTTGCGCAGGGCGCGGGCGTGCATGTGCAGGCACACCGCACAGCCGTTGATCTGGCTGGCGCGCAGGTGGACCAGCTCCAGGACGGTCTCCGGGATGCCGGTGGCCTTCTCGGCCTCGCCGAGCGCCAGCAGGGCCTCCAGGGCACCGGGGACGACCATGGCGGGGTTGGTCATGCGTGCAGGCATGTCGGTCTCCTTCCGTCCCGCCGTCACATCGGCGGGTTCTCGTGGGTCACCACCTCGACACGCGCCGACGGGAGGATGTGACGGATGGATCCGGTGGCGGACTTCGAGGAGCACCGGCCGTACCTGCGGCAGGTGGCGTACCGGGTGCTGGGCTCGCTCAGCGAGGCCGACGACGCCGTGCAGGAGGCCTGGATCCGCCTGCACCGCTCGGACCCGGCGCACGTGGACAACCCGCGGGCCTGGCTGACCACGGTCGTCGCCCGGGTGGCGCTCAACCAGCTGCGGGCCCGCCGGACCCGCCGCGAGCAGCCCTTCCCGGACCACCTGCCGGACCCGATCGTCCGCCGCGACGACGCCGGGGACCCCGAGTACGGCGCCGAGCTCGCGGACTCGGTCGGGCTCGCCCTGCTGGTCGTGCTGGAGACCCTCGCGCCGGACGAGCGGCTGGCCTTCGTGCTGCACGACATGTTCGGGCTGCCGTTCGACGAGATCGCGCCGCTCGTCGAGCGCACCCCGGCCGCGGCCCGCCAGCTCGCCAGCCGCGCCCGCCGCCGCGTCCGCGGGGCCGAGCCGGCGTCGCGGCCGGACCGCGGTGCGCGTCGCGAGGTGGTCGACGCGTTCCTGGCCGCGGCCCGCGAGGGGGACATCGAGGGCCTGGTCGCGGTCCTCGACCCGGACGTCGTGCTGCGTGCCGACACGGGCGACGGGCTGCGCGCGGTGCACGGGGCGCGGGCGGTGGCCGGTCAGGCGGCGGCCTACCGCAGCGAGGACCAGGTCCGGCACCCGGTGCTGGTCAACGGCGAGCCGGGGGTGCTCGGGACGATCGACGGCCGCCCGGTCGCGCTGCTGGCGTTCACCGTCGTCGACGGCCGGATCACGGAGATCGACATCCTGGCCGACCGGGAGCGCCTCGCCGGGCTCGACCCGGGTCTTCTCCGCTGACCGGCGGGTGGTGCGAAACCGGACATACCGCTACGTTCCGGGGCCACGGCAGCGCTGCCCCGGAGGCGACCATGTACCTCACCCAGGCCCTGCACCGGGCGGCCCAGCAGACCCCGGACCTCCCGGCCACGATCGCCGGGGACCGGGTGCGGACCTGGGCGGAGTCCATCGACCGGGTGGCGCGGCTCGCCGCCGGCCTGCGCGACCTGGGCTGCGGGCCGGGGGACCGGGTCGCGATGCTGTCGCTGAACTCGGACCGGTACCACGAGTACCTTTTCGCCGTGCCCTGGGCGGACGGCGTGCTCGCCCCGGTCAACGTGCGCTGGAGCGCGGGCGAGATCGCGTACTCGCTGCGCGACGCCGGCGTGCGGATCCTGCTGGTCGACGAGACCTTCGCGGGTCTGCTGCCGGCCCTGCGCGCGGAGACCCCGGACCTGCGCCGCGTCGTCTGGTGCGGCGACGGCCCGGCGCCCGAGGGGACCGTCGCGCACGAGGTGCTGGTCGCGGGGCACGAGCCGGCCGAGGACGCGCGCCGGGGCGGCGACGCGCCCGCCGGGATCTGGTACACGGGCGGTACCACCGGCACACCCAAGGGCGTGGTGCTCAGCCACACCAACCTGCTCGCGTCGGCGCTGGGGTCGCTCGCGTCCGGGGCGCTGGCCACGCCGGGCGGGCGGCTGCTGCACGCCGCGCCGATGTTCCACCTCGCCGACGGCGCCGCCTGGGTCGCCCGCAACGTCGTGGGCGGCACCCACGTGATCGTCCCGTCGTTCACCCCGGGCGGGGTCGCCGAGGCGATCGCGCGGCACGGCGTCACCGATCTGCTGCTGGTGCCGACGATGATCCAGGTGCTGGTCGACTCGCCCGAGGCCGCCGACGCCGATCTCTCCTCCGTCCGGCGGCTCACCTACGGCGCCTCGCCGATCTCCGAGGCGGTGCTGCAGCGGGCCGCGAAGCGGATGCCGACCGCCGAGTTCGTGCAGGCCTATGGCATGACCGAGCTCTCGCCCGTCGCCACCCTGCTGCTGCCCGAGGATCACGCGACCGACCGGCTGCGGCGCTCGGCCGGCCGCGCCGCACCGCACGCGGAGGTCCGGATCGTCGACGCCGAGGACCGCGAGGTGCCGCGCGGGACGGTCGGCGAGATCGCGGTGCGCGGGCCGCACGTGATGCTCGGCTACTGGGACCGGCCCGCGGAGACCGCCGCGGCCGTGCGCGACGGCTGGATGCACACCGGCGACGGCGGCTGGATGGACCCCGAGGGCTACGTCTTCGTCGTCGACCGGCTCAAGGACATGATCGTCACCGGCGGGGAGAACGTGTACTCCGCCGAGGTGGAGAACGCCCTCGCCGACCACCCGGCGGTGGCCGCGTGCGCCGTCATCGGGGTGCCCGACGACGAGTGGGGCGAGCGGGTGCACGCCGTGGTCGTCCGGGCGCCGGGGAGCGACCCCGACCCCGCCGAGCTGCGCGACCACGTCAAGGGCCTCATCGCCGGGTACAAGGCCCCGCGGTCCGTGGAGTTCGTCGAGGTCCTGCCGCTCTCCGGTGCGGGCAAGGTGCTCAAGCGGGAGTTGCGGGCGCAGCACTGGGCCGGGACCGACCGGGACGTCTCGTAACCGGTTCAGGTCCGGCCGATCCGGCATTTCGTCACCCGGATGTCACATTCAGCGCTTGACGCAGCGGCTCGTACCGGCAATCGTCAGTGTTCGGACTATCTCGGGAGCCGAGGCCGGAGGAGCCATGGACCAGAACCTGTTCAACGAGATCTGCCTGCAGCAGCTGACCCTCTCGGCGGTGCACGAGGGCGAGACGGTCGCGGTGCTGACCCGCGGGAACGAGCGCGCCGAGTACGCCGACGCGTTCCTGTGGGCGATCGGCAAGCTGGGCGCGCAGGGCTTCCACCTGCGGCTGCCCGCGCCGACGAGCGCCTCGGGGGCGTGGTCGGTCGGCGACTCCGGGTTGGCGGACAACCGACTGGCGGTGGAGGCGCTCAAGAGCGTCGACATGGTCGTGGACTGCACGTTCCTGCTCTTCAGCCCGGAGCAGTTCGAGATCCAGGCCGCCGGGACCCGGATCCTCACCGCGGTGGAGCCGGCCCCGCTGCTGGCCCGGCTGATGCCGACCAAGGAGCTGCGGGAACGCGTGGAGATCGGCGCGGAGCTGCTGGCCAAGGCGCAGACCATGCGGATCACCAGCCCGCACGGCACCGACGTGACCTACAAGCTGGGCGTCTACCCGACGTTGAGCGAGTACGGCTACACCGACCAGCCCGGCCGCTGGGACCACTGGCCCGCCGCGTTCGTGTTCACCGGCGGCGCCGACGACGGGGTCGACGGCACGATCGTCCTCGCGCCCGGGGACGTCCTGCTGCCGTTCAACACCTACGTCCAGACTCCGGTGGAGATCACCATCGAGGAGGGGTTCATCCGCGACATCCGCGGCGGCGCCGGGTCCTCGGGCCTGGACGCGGACCTGCTCTCGTCCTACATCGAGAGCTTCGACGACCCGCGTGGTTACGGCATGTCCCACGTCGGATGGGGCCTCGACGAGCGCGCGCACTGGCACGGGCTGACCCAGTTCGGCGGCGGCATGGGCATGGAGCTGCGCAGCTTCTACGGCAACGTCATGTTCTCCATCGGCCCGAACAACGAGCTCGGTGGTCCGAACGACACCGCCTGCCACTTCGACATCCCGATGCGCGGCAACAGTCTCCACCTCGACGACGAGCTGATCGTCGACGCCGGCGAGCTCACCGTCCCCGAGATGCGGCCTGCCAGGAATCGAGCTCTGTGAAGCGATGACCGACCACCACATCGGGATGATCGTCCCGAGCTCGAACCTCACCATGGAGACCGAGCTGCCGCGCATGCTGCGCGCCCGCGAGGAGGTCTTCGGCGAGGACCGGTTCGTGTTCCACGCCGCGCGGGCCCGGATGCAGCACGTCACGCCCGAGCAGCTGCGCGCGATGAACGCGCAGGCCGAGCGGGCGGCGACCGAGCTGGCCGACGCCCGCCCGGACGTCGTCGCCACGGCCTGCCTGGTCGCGATCATGGCCCAGGGCCCCGGCTACCACTGCACCGCGGAGGACTCGATCACCGCGGCGCTGCGGGCCGAGGGCGCGCAGGCCCCGGTGATCTCCTCGGCCGGGGCGCTGCTCGACGGCATCGCCGCCCTGAGCGCGTCCCGGGTCGCGATCATCACGCCGTACGTGAAGCCGCTGACCCAGGCCGTGGTCGAGTACCTGGAGGCGGCCGGCGTCGAGGTGGTCGACTCGCTGTCGCTGGAGGTGCCGGACAACCTCGCCGTCGCCCGGCTCGACCCGGCCGACCTGCGGAAACACCGCCGCGAGCTGGACCTGTCCCGCGCCGAGGCGCTGGTGCTCAGCTGCTGCGTCCAGATGCCGTCCCTGCCCTCGATCCAGCCGGTCGAGGACGAGATCGGCATCCCGGTGCTCTCCGCGGCCACCGCGACCACCTACCGGATCCTGCAGGAGCTGGGCCTCCCACCCGAGGTCCCGAACGCCGGTCGCCTCCTGGCACCGTGAGTGGCAACTGCCCCTCCAGGGCAGTTGCCACTCACGACCTCGGGTGACGTGGGTGGACGGGCTCCGGGCCTCTCACCAGGCGACCGGCAGGGCGTCGAGGCCGCCGGTGAGCAGGTCGGCCCGCAACGGCAGCGCCTCGACCGGGCGGTCCAGGCGCAGCCCGGGGAAGCGGGCCGGGAGCGCCGTGAACACGGCCTGCAGCTCCACCCGGGCGAGGCTCGCGCCGATGCAGTAGCGCGGTCCATGACCGAAGGAGAGGTGGCTGCGGGCGTCGGCGCGACCCGGGTCGAAGCGCTCGGGCTCGGCGAACGCGTCCGGGTCCCGGTTGGCTGCCGCGGGGGCGAGGACCACGCAGTCGCCGGTCCGGATCGTCACACCGCCGATCTCGACGTCCGCGTGCGCGTAGCGGGGCAGCCCGCTGCCGCCCGGCGCGGCCAGCCGCAGGATCTCCTCGACGGTGTCCGGCACCAGCGAGGGATCGGCGGCCAGCGCGGCCCAGTGCCCGGGATGCTGCAGCAGGAGCGCCGTGCCGACGTCGATGCGGGTCACCGTGGTCTCGTGGCCGGCGAAGAGCAGGGCCGCGGCCAGGGCGGCGCTCTGCCAGTCGTGCTCCGGGCCGGACGCGGCGAGGTCGCTGAGCACGTCCTCGCCCGGCTCCTCGCGCTTGCGCGCCACCAGGCCGTGGACGTAGCCGACCAGGGCCTGGAGGGACTGCTGGGCGGCCTCGCGGTCGTCGAGCCGCCCCGCGCCCTCCGACCAGGCACGGAACCGGCTCCGGTCCTCGTACGGCACCCCGAGCAGCTCGCAGATGACGAGGATCGGCACCGGCAGCGCGAGGTGTTCGTGCAGGTCGGCGGGTGAGCCGGCGGCCTGGAGGGCGTCGAGCGCCCGCCCGACGAGCTCGTCGACGTGCTCCCGCAGGCGCAGCATGCGGCGGGCGGAGAAGGCCGGGGCGAGGAGGCGGCGCATCAGCGCGTGCTGCTCGCGCTCGGTCTCGGGGTCGCCCATCATCGGCCCGCCCAGGATCGCCGAGCCGGACACCCGGGAGGCGCGCTCGGGGTGAGGATGGGACCGGCCCAGCCGCGGGTCGGCGAACAGCGTGCGGCACTCGGCGTGCCCCGTGACCAGCCACGCGGGGTCGCCGGTCGCGGTGCGCACCGCGCAGATCGGGGTGCGTTCGCGCAGCTCGGCATAGAGCGGCGCGATGTCCAGCACGCCGGGGCGGGCGAAGGGCAGCTGCGGGATCGTGGTGGTCATCGGTCCTCCTCGGGGCGGGTCGTCAGGCGGGAACGGGGACCGGCGTGCGGCGCAGGGCGCCCCGCCGGCGGGCGGTCCACAGCGCGACCGGGCCGAGTACGGCGGCCGCGAGCAGCGGTGAGACGACCATCAGCACCCCCGGTGGCACGAACAGGGCCAGGACCACGCGCAGGCCCGCCTCGGCGAGCAGCGCGCACCCCCACACGATCGTGATCCCCCGGAGCGCGCGACGGAACCCCGGATCCACCCACCGGGCCTCCATCACCTCGGCCGCCCCGGGCCGCCCGCGCAGGAGCAGGACGGGCAGGGGGCGCCGCGCGAGCAGCGAGCCGAGGAACCCCACCCCGATCACGCCGGTCACGAGCGACTCCTTGACCAGCAGGAACGTCGCGCTGTGCAGGAGCAGCGCCCCGGCCAGGCTCACGGCGATCGCACCGAGGGAAAGGGCGGCGAGCACGTCGACCCGTCGCTCGCGCGCGATCCCGACCACCACGCCGGCCAGCGGGAACAGTACGCCCCAGGCCAACGCGGTCAGGTCGGGCGCGCCGAGCGCGGTGAGCACCCAGTACGCGGCGATCGGGGCCACGATCCCGAGCAGGAGATCGGCCCGCCGCATCGGTCCTCCACGCATGCCGACGACGCTAGGCACGGCCGGGCTTCCGGGCGTCCACCCGCGGGTGGGACCTCGGATCTCCACCCAGGGGTGGACAGCGAGGATTTCCCGCGGGGTCGCGCTGTGGCACCGCGAGTCGGGAGCTGTGGCACCGCGAGTCGGGAGCTGTGGCACCGCGAGTCGGGAGCTGTGGCACCGCGAGTCGGGAGCTGTGGCACCGCGAGTCGGGAGCTCTGGCACCGCGAGTCGACAGCTTCGGGTCATCGAGATGCACATGTCGGGAGGACGCGACCCCGCCGACGCGGACCGGCGGAGGAGCGTGCAGGGTGGGGACGTGGACCCGCTCGTCGTCACGGCCGTGCTCGACGAGCCCGCGCAGTCCCGGCTGAACACGCTGCGGCGCAGACACTTCCCGCCCGAACGGAACCATCTCGACGCCCACGTCACGCTCTTCCACGCACTGCCCGGCGAGCAGGAAGCGCAGGTCGCTGCGGCCCTGACCGACGCGGTTCGGCGGGAGCCGCTCGACGCCGTCGTCGGTGGGCCGCGATTGCTCGGTCGCGGCGTGGCCTTCCGCATCGACGCGCCCGTGCTGCTCGCCCTGCGCGCCGATCTCGCGCGGACGTTCGACCCGTGGCTGACCCGGCAGGACCGCGGAAAGCGCGAGCTGCACGTGACCGTCCAGAACAAGGTGCCGCCGGAGCAGGCCCGGGACCTCCACGCCGCGCTGTCCGGCGACCCGCCCGAGCGCACCGCCGTCGTCGCGCTCGGTCTGTGGCGCTATCGCGGCGGGCCGTGGGAGCCGGTCGCGACCTTCCCCTTCGCGTCGTGATCACCAGGAGCCGAGGGTCGGAATCTGGTGATCATCCGACCCTGAGCTCCTGCTCGGCGACGGGAAGGATCAGCGCGTGACCTCCTCGACGAACGCCGCGGCCCGTTCGCGCAGGCCGGCGCGGCGCTCGTCGACGGTCAGCCCCGGCGCGGGTCGCAGCGCCGCCGTCGCCTTCTCGATCCGCACGTGGTGACGGCAGCCGAGGTCGGCGCAGACGTACGTCCCGACCGTGTTCCCGTTGCGGCCCTTACCGCCGCGGCGTGCGGCGGTGAAGAGGGTCGTGCCGCCCGCGCTGTGGGTGGTGCGGCACAGCGCGCACATCGCGGTCGCGCCGACGGCGTTCGACGCGGCGCGGAGCATCACCGCGATCGGCTCGTCGGCGCCCGGGACCAGCAGCACCGCGCGGTCCGGGGCCTTCGCGTCCCGCCACACCCGACGACGTCGTCCAACGTGTCGAGGTCGAGCCCGCGGACGTCGGGCGGCAGGGTCAGCCGGCCGGCCTCGCCCTTCGAGCAGTTGGTCAGGGCGCGGCGGATACGGGCGTCGGTGGTCATCGTGCGGTCCGTGGTCTCGGGGGAGCAGGGCGTGATCACGCTAGGCACCGGGCCCGGCGGGGCGCATCCCTATTCCCGGGCGGACGCCTCCCGACATGTGTAGTTCGATGACCCGGAACTGCCGACTCGCGGTGCCAGAGCTCCCGACTCGCGGTGCCAGAGCTCCCGACTCGCGGTGCCAGAGCTCCCGACTCGCGGTGACAGAGCTCCCGACTCGCGGTGCCAGAGCTCCCGACTTGCGGTGCCAGCGCTCCCGACTTGCGGTGCCAGAGCTCCCGACTTGCGGTGCCAGCGCTCCCGACTTGCGGTGCCAGCGCTCCCGACTTGCGGTGCCAGCGCTCCCGACTCGCGGTGCCAGAGCTCCCGACTTGCGGTGCCAGCGCTCCCGACTCGCGGTGCCAGAGCTCCCGACTTGCGGTGCCAGCGCTCCCGACTCGCCGTGTCGGAAGTCCCGACTCGCGGTACCGGAAGTCCCGACTTGCGGTGCCAGAGCTCCCGACTCGCGGCACTGCGGCGTCAGGTGAGGGGGTGGAGGGCTTCCCGGAGGAGTCGCAGGGCGGCGTCCGGGTTGTCCCAGAACACCATGTGCCCGGCGTCCGGGATCTCGACCAGCGATGCGGAGGGGTTGGTCGCCTGCGCCTCCTTGGCCCCCTCCGCCGTGACGACGGGGGAGTCGGCGCCGTACAGCAACGTCGTGGGAGCCGGGACCGACGGCCAGACGTCGAAGAAGTCCTCGGTCTCGAAACCGCGATGGGTCTCCGCGATCGCCGTGCGCGAGCAGCTCGACAGCCACCGCGCCCGCAGCTCCTGCTCCCGCCGTGGCCACCGGGGCCACGAGCGGGCGACCTCGTCCGCCGTCGTCCCGCGCTCGGCCTCGTCGAGCTGGCCGAGGAAGGCTTCCAGCGTCGTCGGGTACGGCCCGCGATCCGGCCCGCTCATCGGCGGGTCGACCAGGACCGTGCCGCGCAGGGGCCGCCGCACCGCCGTCGCGGCCGCGATCCGCGCACCCATCGAGTGCCCGACGACGACCCGGTCGTCCAGCCCGTCCAGCACGGTGAGGGTGTCCGAGGCGTAGTCCGCGAGCGTGTACGAGTCCCCGGAGTCCGACAGCCCGCGCCCCCGGACGTCGACGACGACGGGCCGGCCCAGGTCGACCAGCGCCCGCGCCACGAAGTCCATCGTGATCGCGGGGCTCGTGATGCCCGGGACGATCACGATCGGCACGCCGGAGCCGCCGTAGTCGAGCAGGTGCAGCCGGAGGGATCCGTTGCGCACCCACCGGGACGTCGCGGGGACGTCCGCCAGGTCGGCCAGCGCGTCCTGCCGCACGACACGGGTCACTTCAGTCCTCCCACGTACGCCAGGGCGTCGTCGAGCGAGATGACGTCCCCGTACTTCGCCTGGATGTCGAAGAGGTTCGCCTCGGCAGGACCGGAGGCCCGGTCGCCCACGCACTCCCGCGGGACCAGCACCGGATAACCGGACTGCAGCGCATCCACCGCCGTGGCCCGCACGCATCCGCTGGTCGTGGCACCGCACACGATCACGGTGTCCACCTTGAGAGACGCCAGCAGCGCCGCCAACCCGGTGCCGAAGAACCCGGACGCGCCCTTCTTCATGATCAGGTGGTCGGCGTCCGAGAAGGGCAGCCGGGAGTCGATCTCCACCGCCTCCGACCCGACGGCCAGCGCCCGCATCCCCGGCGCCTTGTCCAGCCAGACCACGGTCTCCATCTCGGCGTGCGTGTACCCGATCGTCGTGTAGACGACGGGGACCTCCACCGAGGCGGCGGCCGTGACCAGCTGCGAGGTCGCCGCGACGACGTCGGTCAGGTCCGCGCCCGTCGGGTACGCGGGGTCGGTGAACCCCTTCGTCAGGTCCACGACGACGATCGCGGGCCGCTCGCCGCGGCGTACGGGCGCGCCGAAGCCCGCCCGGTCGTAGGTCGCGTCCGTCTCGGACCCGTGCAGACTCATACCCTGCTCCCGTCGAGTTGCTCCTGGAACGCCGCCCGGCGGCGGGAGGCGCAGTCGTCGATCGCCTCCACGATCGTCTGGTAGCCGGTGCAGCGACAGAGGTTCGAGGCGACGACCTCGCGGATCTCCTCGGTCGTGGGCTCCGGCTCCTCGGCGAGGTAGCCCTCGGCCAGCATGAGCATCCCCGGGGTGCAGAAGCCGCACTGCAGCCCGTGGTGCTCGGAGAAGCACTGCTGGAGGTCGTTCAGCCCGCCCTCCGGCGAGAGCGACTCCACCGTCCGGATCTCCGCGCCCTCCACCTGCGCCGCGAAGATCAGGCAGGCCCGGGCCGGCGCGCCGTCGACCAGCACCGTGCAGGCCCCGCAGATCCCGTGCTCGCAGCCGACGTGCGTGCCGGTCAGCCCCAGGTCGTGGCGCAGGACGTCGACCAGGGTGCGGCGCGGCTCGATCGCGAGGTCGTGCCGCTCGCCGTTCACGGTGAGCTCCATCAACTGGATCATGACGTCTCCAATGCGCGGAAGATCGCCTCGCGGGGGATCGGGGTGTCGTCGAGCTCGACGCCGGTGTGCCGCAGGGCGTCGTTGACGGCGTTGAGCACCGCGGCCGGAGCGCCGATCGTGCCGCCCTCGCCCGCGCCCTTGGCCCCGTTCTCGGTGAACGCGCACGGCGTCTCGAGGTGCTCGATGCGCACGTCCGGGATCTCCATCGCGGTCGGGACCTTGTACTCCATGAAGCTCGGGGCGAGGGGCTGGCCGGCCTCGTCGTACCGGACCTCCTCGAACAGCGCCCCGGCGATGCCCTGCGCGATCCCGCCGCGCGCCTGCCCCTCGACGACCTGCGGGTGGATCGCCACCCCGCAGTCCTCGACGCAGACGTACCGCAGGATCTCGACGCCGCCGGTGCCCGGGTCCAGCTCGACGACGCAGCCGTGCGTCGCGTTGGAGAAGGTCCCGTCGCCGCCGACGTCGAAGCTCGCCGTGGCCGACAGCCCCGGCCCGACGCCCTTGGGCAGCAGGTGCGCCTTGAGGTAGGCCACGTCCGCGATGTCCGCGTACGACAGCCAGGACGAGCCGACCCGGACCCCGCCGTCCTCCAGCACCGCCGCCTCCGGATCGCCGGAGAGCAGGTGCGCCGCGATCTCCCGCAGCTGGTCGCCGAGCTTCACCGACGCCGCCGCGACGGCACTGCCGCCGATGGTGATCGACCGGGAGGCGAACGAGCCCCAGCCGTAGGTGATCCGGTCCGTGTCGCCCTGGACGATCTTCACCCTGTCGTACGGGATGCCGAGCCGGTCGGCGACGATCTGCGCCATCGTGGTCTCGTGGCTCTGCCCGTGTGACAGCGTGCCCGTGGTGACGGAGACCGTGCCGTTGAGGTCCATCCGGATCTCGGAGATGTCGAAGCCCGGCACGACCTGCATCTTCCGCTGCGCGAAGGCGCCGGAACCGTAGCCCGTCCGCTCCGAGAAGCAGGCGAAGCCGATCCCGATCACCTTCTTGTCGTCCGAGCGACGGGAGAACCAGCCCTCCTCGCGCAACGTCGCCTCGCAGAGGTCGAGCGACTCCAGGTAGGAGCCCGGGTCGTAGGTGATGTTGTTGACGCCCGTGTACGGGAAGACGGTGATCACGTTGCGGCGCCGCAGCGCCACGGCGTCCATCCCGAGCGCCCGGGCGGCCTTCTCGAAGATCCGCTCGACCACCATCACGTACTGCGGCCGGCTCACCCCGCGGTAGGGCGCGGTCGGCGCCTTGTTCGTGGTGACCGCCCGACCACGCACCCGGTAGGCCGGCACGCGGTAGACGCTCGGCATCTCGGCCGACGCCATCAGCGGCTCGATTCCGGCCGTGAACGGGTAGCAGGAGTAGGCGCCCATGTCGCAGACGACGTCGGCGTCCAGGCCGAGGATCTCGCCGTCGGCGGAGAAGGCCGCGCGGACGGTGTAGCGCTGCTCGCGGGCGAGGAAGGCGGCGGTGAGCGCGTCGCGCCGGTCCTCGATCCACTTGACGGGCCGGCGCAGGCGCAGGGCGGCGGCCGCGGCGGCGATCTCCTCGCGCCCGACCACGCACTTCTGCCCGAACCCGCCGCCCATGTCCGGCACGGTCACCCGGACCTGCTTCTCGTCCAGCCCGACGCACCGCGCCAGCACCGTCCGCACCTGGTGGGGGACCTGCGAGCAGGTCTGCACGCGCAGCTGCTCGTCCCGGTCGTCCCAGTCGGCGACGACGCCGCGGGTCTCCAGCGGGAGCGCGTTCTGCCGGCCGGTCTTGCTCCGGACCTCGACGACCACGGGAGCCGAGTCGAACACGTCGTCGATGCCCTCGGTGGCGAAGAGCGAGACGTCGACCAGCGTGTTGCGCGGGGCCTCGGCGTGCACGAGCGGGGCGCCCTCCGCCAGGGCCCCGAGGTCGCTCACCACGGGCTCGAGCGGCGCGTACTCCACGAGGGCCGCCTCGACGCCGTCCTCCGCCGCGTACGGGTCCTTCGCGACGACGACCGCGATCGGCTCGCCGACGTACCGCACCTTGCCGCGGGCCAGGACCGGCATGGCGGTGGGCACGAACTCGTGCGGTGGGCGGTCGAGCTCCGCCGTGATGTCGGCCAGGGCCAGGTCCGCCGCGGTGTAGGCGGCGACCACGCCGGGCGTCGCGCGGACCTCGTCGAGGTCGACGGCGAGAAGGTCGGCGTGGGCCTCGGTGCTGCGGACGAACTGGGCGTGCAGCATGCCGGGCAGGGTGATGTCGTCGACGAACCGGCCGCGGCCGGCCAGCAGGCGCGGGTCCTCGCGGCGGGGGACCGAGGCGCCGACCCAGGCGCCGTCGCGGCGGAGGTGCGGATTTCTCGGGGTCGGTTCAGCAGCCACGGGAGGCCTCCTCGCAGGCGCGTTCGGCGAGCGTGCGGACCAGTCCCCGGCGGTAGTGCGCGCTGATCCCGGGCTCGTCCCGCAGCTCCAGGGACGCGGCGACCTCCGCCGCGGCATCGGCCCAGCTCACCGGGGGTCGTGAGTGCGAAGTGCCGCTGGAGGGGCAGTCGGCACTCACGGGGGTGGGACCGACGCCGCCCAGCACCACCCGGTCGGCGTCCAGGTCGACGGCCGCCGCGACCAGGGCGAAGTCGCCCTTGCGGTCGGCGTACTCGGTCAGGGCGGCCCGGGGGGCGGGGCGGGGGAACACGAGCTCGACGATCAGCTCGTCGGGCTCCAGGGCGGTGGTGAAGGGGCCCAGGAAGAACTCCCCGGCCGGGATCTCCCGGCGGCCGGCCGGCCCCTCGGCGACGATCAGGGCCTCCAGCAGGACGGCGAGCAGGCACCACTCCGCGGTGGCGTCGGCGTGCGCGATGCTGCCGCCCACCGTGCCGCGGGTGCGGATCGGCAGGTGCCCCACCCACCGCATCGCCCGGGACAGCACGCCGAAGTCGCCGAGCTCCGCCTTCTCGACGGCGCGGTGCGTGGTGAGCGCCCCGATCCGCAGGGTGTCGCCCTCCCGTCGGATCCCGGAGAGCCCGTCGATGTGCGTGATGTCGACCAGGTGCTCGGGGCGGGCCAGCCGGAAGTTCATCATCGCGACCAGGCTCTGGCCCCCGGCGACGACCTTGGCGTCGTCGCCGAGCTCGGTGAGGAGCCCCACCGCGCCCGCCACGGAGCGGGCGCGGTGGTACTCGAAGGCGGCGGGCTTCACGAGCGGACGGCGCCGGTGGCCGGTGACGCGTCCGTGGCCGGTGCCTCGGCCCCGGTGACCTCCTCGGACCCGGTGATCCGGTCGAGCTCGCGGCCCTTGGTCTCCGGCGCGCCGACCGCCATGTAGATCACGGCGCCGAACACCACGACCGCCATCAGCGCGAAGGTCAGCGGCAGGCCCAGGATCGGCCAGAGCACGCTGCCGAAGATCAGCGGCACGAAGCCGGTGACCGCGCGGCTCATCGAGGAGGCCCAGCCGAAGCCGCTGGCCCGCAGCTCGGTCGGGTAGAGCTCGGAGACGTAGGCGTACATGACGGGGATGACCACGAGGGCGAAGAACCCGAACACCGCGATCATCGCGATGGCCGCCGTCGACGAGCCCAGGACCAGTGAGAAGACCAGCAGCGCGACGGCGGCGAGCGGGGCGGCGACACCGATCACCCACTTGCGGCCGACCACCTCGACGAGCAGCACGGAGGTGATCACGCCCAGGATGCCGACCGCGTTCATGACGGTCGTGGAGCCGAAGGCCGCGACCTCGCCCATGCCCTGCGCCCGCAGGATCGACGGCATCCAGGACAGCGCCGCGTAGTAGACGACCATGACCGAGATGAACAGCGCCCAGGCCACGCCGGTGACGATCGGGTTGTAGGCCCACACCAGGCGGAGCTGGTCGAACGCGGCCGTCAGGCCCTTCTTGCGCGACGCGGCGGCCTCCGGCACCACGGCCGGGATCTCGTACGGCTCGGGCGTGGCGCCGGTGCGTCGCACCATGTCGTCGATCACGGCCCGGGCCTCGGCCTCCCGCCCGGTGCGGGCCAGGTAGAGCGGCGACTCCGGCACGCCGCGGCGCACCCAGAACAGCAGGATGGCGGGCAGCACCATCAGCGCGAGCATCCAGCGCCAGTTGCCGCCGACGGGCACGAGGAACGTGGCCGTGACGCCGGCGAGCGTGGTCCCGATCGGCCACCAGCCGTCCATCGCGGCCAGCACCCGGCCGCGCTGCTTCTTCGGGGAGAACTCGCTGACGATCGCGTAGTCCACCGGGATGCAGCCGCCCAGCCCGACGCCGGCCAGGAAGCGCAGCACCAGGAAGATCTCCCAGCTCGGCGACAGCGCGCCCAGCACGGAGAACAGCGCGAAGATCATCAGGGTGATCGAGAAGGCCTTCTTGCGGCCCATCCGGTCGGCGATCGTGCCCCAGGCGATGGCGCCGACCGCCATGCCGATCAGGTTGGCCGTCGCGACGAGGCCGCGCTGGCCGGTGGAGAGCCCGAACTCGGTGCCGAGCAGCGGGGTGAGGAAGCCGTTCAGGGAGACGTCCCAGGCGTCGAACATGTACCCGAGACCGCCGATGACGAAGATCCTTCCCTGCACCCCCCACTTCCACGGGAGGTCCTGGACGACCTGGTCGCCTGTACGCATGGTGTGCTCCGGTTCCGGTGGGGTGCGGTCAGCGGGCGAACGGGTAGGAGTGGGACTCGGTGTCGGGGTCGTTCAGCGGCGAACCGCCCCAGAGCCAGTCGTACGAGACGTCCGACTCGCCCCGGAAGTCGGCCAGCTGCGCGTCGCGTTCGCGCTGCTCCGGGCCGTCGGGCAGGTGGTAGAAGCGCATGTTCTCCAGGGAGGCGTCCTGGACCATGCCGGCGTGCGTGGCCCGGCGGTTGACGTAGCGGACCAGCGCCGCGTCGATGCCGTCGCGGGTCACGGCACCGAGCTCCTCGGCCAGGACGGCGGCGTCCTCCATGGCCTGCGAGGCGCCCTGGGCCTGGTAGGGCAGCATCGCGTGGCAGGCGTCGCCGAGCAGGGCGACCCGGCCGTCGACCCACACCGGGTCGCGCCGGCGGCGGAACAGCGCCCACTTCGACGCGTCCCCCTCGGCCTTGGAGAGCATGGCCGCGACCCGGTCGTCCCAGCCGGGGAAGGCGTCGACGAGCTCGTCCGCCGTCGCCGGGAGCGTCCAGGCGTCGGTGGTGTCGAGCGTGTTCGGGACGACCGCGACCACGTTGAGATGTTCCCCGCCGCGGACGAAGTAGTGCACGAGGTGCCGCTCGGGCCCGTACCAGATCGTGGAGTGGAAGCGGTCGAGCAGGAAGCGGGTCGCGGGGTCGGCCGCGATCTTGTCGCCGGGGATCAGCGCGCGGTAGCACATCTCCCCGGAGAAGACGAGCGTGTCGTCGAAGCCGGCGGCGTCGCGGACCCGCGAGCGGATGCCGTCCGCGCCGACCAGGACGTCGCCGGCGAAGCGCCGGCCGTCCGCCGTGACGGCGACGGGGCGAACCGGGTCCGTGCGGTCCACCTCCGCGACGCCCGAGTCGGTGTGGACCTCGGTCACCGGGCCCGGGCCGTCGGGGTCCAGGCAGGCGTCGAGCAGGATCCGGTGCAGGTCGGCGCGGTGGTAGTGCCAGTACGGGGCGCCGTACTCGCGCACCACCCGCTCGCCCAGCGGCAGCGAGGCGATGATGCTGCCGTCCTGCCAGCGCCGGCGCACCTGGTCGGTGGGCGCGGTGCGGATGGCCTGCATCTTCTTCCGCAGGCCCAGCCCGAACAGGATGCGGCTGGCGTTGGGCGCGGTCTGGATGCCCGCACCCACCTCGCCGAGCTGGGCCGCCTGCTCGAGGACGACCGTGCGCAGCCCCCGCCGACGCAGCGCGAGCGCGGTGGTGAGACCACCGAGCCCGCCGCCGACGACGATGACCGTGAACGACTGGCTGGCCACGTGCCCTCCCGGGTGAGATCCATTCTGGACGGTGCGCCGTCCCCGCCGGTGCCGCCGTGATCCGGCAGCTCAGGGCGATGCTGTGCGCCGCCCGGCAGAGATAATCCGAACACTGACGATCCCGGAGCGCAAGGGGTCACGCAAGCTGTAACGCGTCAGAAACCCGAGTTCCTCGAGTGGCAACACGGCGCGGATCGCGCTGTCATCGCCGCGAGTCGCGCCCTCCGACACCGCGGGTCGGCAGTTCCGCGACACCGAGTCACACATCCCGGGACGTGCGGAGATGTGCGGTTCGATGATCCGGAAGTGCCGACTCGCGGGTCAGTCCTCGACCAGGGACTCCCAGTGCTCGGCGATGCCGTTGAGCCGGGTGAGCAGCGCGGTCTCCTCGGCGTGCTCGATGCCGCGCATCAGCAGCTTGTCGAGTGCCCGGGCCTTGTCGTAGGCCTGCTGCAGGGTCGTCGAGCCCGTCTCGGTGAGGTGTAGCAGCCGCTTGCGCCCGTCCTCGGGCGGCGTGACCCGCGTGATCAACCCGCGGTCCTCGAGCCGGCGCACGATGCTCGCCATCGTGGACCGGTCGAGCGCGACGGCCCGGGCCAGTGACCCCTGCTCGACGCCGGGGTAGGCGTCGACCGCGGTCAGCACCGCGAACTGCGGGCCGGTGAGGAGCGGGTCGACGTGGCGCTGCCAGGCCGCGGTGTAGGCGCTGTGCAGCCGCCGCGCGACGTACCCCGGCGCGGCGAGGAGGGCCTCCGGCGCCGGGAGCTGCTCCGGGCCGGCCTGTGCGCGCTCGTCACCCACGGCCTCCATTCGACCACGTGTCGTGCGTCGGGGTCGCGCCGACCGGCGCAGAGTCGGCCGGCGCCGAAGGCGGCATCGCGGCTCGTTCAGACGTTCCACAGATCGTTGACGCTCAGCCTCAGCGTTGTAGAGTGTCGGGTACCACCGCACGAGGTATCCCTTCCCGACCTGGCAGCGACGACAGGAGGCCCCGAGTGAGCGACCCGTCCGGCGAGGAGCAGGTACCCGAGGTCTCCTTCGCCACGTCGCCCGACGCGTACCGGCACTGGCGGCTCGAGGTCGACGGCGAGGTGGCCACGCTGACCCTCGACGTCGACGAGACGGCGGGCATCGTGCCGGGCTACGAGCTGAAGATGAACTCGTACGACCTGGGCGTGGACATCGAGCTCTACGACGCCACCCAGCGGCTGCGGTTCGAGCACCCCGGCGTGCGTGCCGTGGTCGTGACCAGCGCGAAGGACAAGAACTTCTGCGCGGGCGCCAACATCCGGATGCTGGCGCAGAGCTCGCACCCGTGGAAGGTGAACTTCTGCAAGTTCACCAACGAGACCCGCAACGGCATCGAGGACGCCACCGAGAACTCCGGCCAGACCTGGATCGCGGCGGTCAACGGCACCGCGGCCGGCGGCGGCTACGAGCTCGCCCTGGCCTGCGACAAGATCCTCCTGATCGACGACAACTCCTCCGCCGTCTCGCTGCCCGAGGTCCCGCTGCTGGGCGTGCTGCCCGGCACCGGCGGGCTGACCCGGGTCACGGACAAGCGCAAGGTGCGCAAGGACCGGGCGGACGTGTTCGCCACCCGCGCCGAGGGGATCCGCGGCAAGCAGGCCGTGGAGTGGAAGCTCGTCGACGAGACGATCCCGAAGCGGGTGTGGGCCGAGACGGTGGCCGAGCGGGCGCGGGAGGCCGCCGCCGCGTCGTCCCGCCCGACGGACGCGCAGGGTGTCGCGCTGCCCCCGCTGGAGCCCGACGTGACGGCGGACCGGATCGCGTACCGGTACGTCAGGGCCGATTTCGACCGCGCCCGCGGCCTCGTCGAGATCACCGTGTCCGGGCCGGACGGCGGGGTGCCGGAGTCCCTGGAGCGGGTGCACGAGCTGGGCGAGGCGTTCTGGCCGCTGGCCATGACCCGTGAGCTCGACGACCTGATCCTGCGGCTGCGCGCCAACGAGCTCGAGCTGGGCACGTGGCTGATCCGCACGCGCGGCGAGGTCGAGGACGCGCTGGCCTTCGAGCGGCTCATCGCCGAGCACTCGCGCGACGACTGGCTGGTCAACGAGATCCGGCACTACTTCAAGCGGGTGCTCAAGCGGCTCGACGTGACCTCGCGCTCGCTGATCGCGCTGATCGAGCCCGGCTCCTGCTTCGCCGGCGCGCTGCTGGAGCTGGCGCTGGCCTGCGACCGGCAGTACATGCTCGACGGGACCCTGGACGAGGACGACTCCGAGCAGGGCGACGAGGCCCAGATCATGTTGTCGGCCGGCAACTTCGGCGCTTTCCCGATGAGCAACGGCCTGTCCCGGCTCGCCAGCAGGTTCTGGGGCGACGACGACCACGTCGCCAAGCTGCGGCAGGAGACCGACCGGCGGATCGAGGCCCGCGAGGCCCTCGAACTGGGTCTGGTCACCGACGCCCCGGACGACATCGACTGGGACGACGAGATCCGGATCATGCTGGAGGAGCGGGCGTCGCTGTCCCCGGACGCGCTGACCGGCATGGAGGCCAACCACCGGTTCGTCGGCCCGGAGACGATGGAGACGCGCATCTTCGGGCGGCTGACCGCCTGGCAGAACTGGATCTTCGTGCGGCCCAACGCCTCCGGTCCGGAGGGGGCGCTGCGCAGGTACGGCACGGGACGCAAGGCCGAATTCGATCGCAAGCGGGTGTGAGCACATGAGCATCGACTACTCCGAGAAGATCCCCAACAACGTCGACCTCGCGAGCGACCGCAAGCTGCAGCGTGCGCTGGAGTCGTGGCAGCCCAACTTCCTCAACTGGTGGAAGACGATGGGCCCGGCGGTCCCGACGCAGGACGTCTACCTGCGCACGGCGGTCGACGTCGGCAAGGAGGGCTGGGCGCAGTTCGGGCACGTCGCCATGGAGGAGTACCGGTGGGGCGTGTTCCTCGCCGAGCGCGGCGACGACCGGCGGATCGCCTTCGGCGAGCAGAAGGGCGAGCCGGTCTGGCAGCAGGTGCCCGGTGAGTACCGCGCCGACCTGCAGCGGCTGATCGTGATCCAGGGCGACACCGAGCCGGCCTCGGTGGAGCAGCAGCGCCGGCTCGGCGAGACCGCCCCGTCGCTCTACGACCTGCGCAACCTCTTCCAGGTCAACGTGGAGGAGGGCCGGCACCTCTGGGCGATGGTGTACCTGCTGCACGCCTACTTCGGCCGCAACGGCCGCGAGGAGGCCGAGGCGCTGCTGCAACGCAACTCCGGCGACGTCGACAGCCCGCGGATCCTCGGGGCGTTCAACGAGGAGACGCCGGACTGGCTGTCCTTCTACATGTTCACGTACTTCACCGACCGGGACGGCAAGTACCAGCTCGGCACGCTGAAGGAGTCCGCCTTCGACCCGCTCTCGCGCACCTGCGAGTTCATGTTGAAGGAGGAGGCGCACCACATGTTCGTGGGCACCACCGGCATCGACCGGGTGGTCACGCGGACCTGCGAGCTGATGCACGAGCACGACACCGAGGACGTCGCCCCGCACGGTGGCATCCCGCTGGACGTGATCCAGAAGTACATCAACTTCCACTACTCGGTGTCGCTGGACCTGTTCGGCTCCGAGCAGTCCACGAACGCGGCCAACTACTTCACCGCCGGGCTCAAGGGCCGCTGGCAGGAGGAGCGCCGCAAGGACGACCATCGGCTCACCGAGGACGCCTTCACGATCGACACCGTCAAGGACGGGCGGATGACCACCGACGAGGTGTCCGCGCTGCTCGCGCTCAACCTCGACCTGCGCAACGAGTACGTCAAGGACTGCCAGTCCGGCCTCAAGCGCTGGAACCGCATCCTGGCCAAGAACGGTTTCGGCGAGTCGCTGTACCTGCCGCACGTGGGCTTCAACCGGCAGGTCGGGCTGTTCTCCGAGCACAACGTCACGCCCTCGGGCGAGGTCGTCGGCGAGGACGCGTGGAAGGCCAAGGAGGACTCCTGGCTGCCCAGCGCCGGCGACAAGGCGCACGTACAGAACCTGATGCGCCCGGTCTACGAGCCCGGCAAGATCGCCGGCTGGATCGCCCCGCCGACCAACGGCATCAACGGCCAGCCCTTCGACTACGAGTACGTCCACTTCGCGTGACCCGTGAGTGGCAACTGCCCTGGAGGGGCGTTGCCACTCACGACTGCGGCCGACCAGCGACGATCCCGCGCGGCGGGGTCACGGCGCCTCCACGGGCCGGCGGTCGGGGTGCCCGGTGAACTGCGCCGGATCGCCCGGCGGGTCCGACGCGATCCCGATCAACGCCATGTGGGCGATGGCCCAGCCGTCGCCGCGGCGGACGAGGCGCTGGGTGTAGCGGCCCCAGAAGTGCCAGACGGTCTCGTCGGCGGAGTGGTACGCGTAGAGGCTCGCGGAGATCCGGGCCGTGTCGCCGTCGACGTCCACCAACGGGTTGCTCGCGTGGTGGCTGGTCCGTTCCCAGGCGGACAGGGCGGTCCGCAGGTACCGGACGATGTCCGCCGGTCCGCGGTGCTCGGTGTTGAGGATGTCGTAGACGCCGTCCTCGGTGAACAGGGCGCCGATGGCGTCGACGTCCCCGGCGTCGACGCGGTCGAGGTAGGTGTAGAGCGGGCGCAGCGGGTCGTCGGTCACGACGTTGCTCCTCTCGGGGGCGTTCAGCGCGCGGTGTAGCCGCCGTCCGCGGCGAAGACGCCGCCGCTGATCCAGGACGACTCGGGGGAGAGCAGGAACAGGGCGAAGGCGGCGATCTCGGCGGGGGTGCCCAGGCGGCCCAGCGGATAGCCCCGCGCCGCCCGCTCCCGCATCGCGTCCATCGAGCCGAACGTGGCGTCCCCGCCGCGCGCGGCGTACGTGCGCTCCACCAGCGGGGTCCACACCGTGCCGGGGCACAACGCGTTGGCCCGGATCCCCTCGCGGCCGTAGTCGACGGCGATCTGCCTGGTCAGGGCGGTCACGCCGCCCTTGGCCGCGCTGTAGGCGGCCAGGTCCGGCACGCCCGTCAGGGCCGCGGTGCTGGCCTGCGTGACGATCGAGCCGCCGCCCGCGGCGAGCATGGCGGGGAGCACCGCGCGGATCGTGAGCCAGGTGCCGGTGAGGTTCACGTCGAGCACCTGGGACCACCGCGTGTGGGTGAGCTCGTGGGCGCGGCCCGCGCCGTCGATCCCGGCGTTCGCGTAGAGGCCGTCGATCCGGCCGAAGGCGTCGACGGCCGCCGCGGCCATCGCGGCGACCTGGCCCTCGTCCGTGACGTCCGTGGCGACGGCGAGGCCGCCGGTCTCCTTGGCGACCTGCTCGACTGCGTCGGCGTCGCGATCGGCGAGGACGAGGTCCGCCCCCTCCGCGGCGAAGGCCTCGGAGGCCGCCCGGCCGATCCCCGACCCGGCGCCGGTGACCACGACGGCGAGGCCGCGCAGCCGGTCACCCACGGCCGGAGATCACCCGCTGGTACTCGGCCGCCTCCGCGGGATCGGCCGCCTCCAGCCCCATGACCGCGCCGAACATCTGGCCGGCCACCCCGACCAGGCAGACGAACGCGACCAGCTCGACGATCTCGTCCTCGGTGAACTCCTCGCGCAGGACGTCGAACTGGGCGTCGGTGATCCCGGCGGGGTCCTGCGCGATGAGCTGGGCGAAGGCCACGGCGAGCGACTCGCGCCGGTCGGCGGCGCCGGGACGGTCGCCGGTGTCCAGCGACGCGCAGTACTCGCACCCGATCTCGCCCGCGGTGGCCCGGCGCAGCGCCTCCTTGAGGGACGCCGGCAGCAGCCCGTGGAACCGGGTCGCCGCGTCGAGCCGGGCGAAGGCCTTCAGGATCTCGGGGCGCCGGCCCATCGTCCTGGCCAGGACGCTGTTGGTGACCGCGTTGCCGGACTCGTCGACGGGCAGCGGCGTGATCCGCGGCATGTCCCCACCTCCCTCGGTGTGGGGCCGACACTGCCAAACGGTCGTTTGACACTCAACCGCGATCACCTGTTCGGCCGAGGAGGCCGCGCTGCCTAGTCGCGGTAGACGGCGGGGCGGCGTTCCTTCGCGGCGGCCAGGGCCTCGTCGAGGTCGGCCGAGATGAGCATGCCCGCGTTCCAGGTGGCGACCTGATCCAGTGCGTCGGCCACGGTGTGGTCGCGGGCGTAGGTGATCGCGTGCTTGGTGCCGCGCAGGGCGAGCGGCGGCTTGGCGGCGAGTGACGCGGCCAGCTCGGCGACCCCGGCGGCGAGCGCCTCGGCATCGGGGTACACGCCGTTGACCAGCCGCAGGCCGAGCGCCTCGCCGCCGCTGACGGTCCGTCCGGTGTAGGCGAGCTCGCGGGTCACGCCCTCGCCGACGATGCGCGGCAGCCGCTGCAGGACGCCGACGTCGGCCACCACGGCCATGTCGATCTCCTTGACCACGAACCGCGCGTCCTCGGTGCTGTACCGCAGGTCGCAGGCGGTGGCGAGGTCCATCCCGGCGCCGACGCACGCCCCGTGCACGGCCGCGATCACCGGCACGCGGCACCGCTCGACGCTGGTGATCACGTCCTGCAGGTCGAGGATCGTGCGGCGCAGGGCCTCGGCCGCCCGGCCCGCGCAGTCCGCGCCCGCGCCGGCGCGCAGGCTGCCGAGCATCTCGAGGTCGATGCCGGCGCAGAAGTGCTTCCCGTTGCCCGCGATCACCACCACGCGGACGGTCGGATCGGCGTCGAGCGCGTCGACGGCCGTGCGCAGCTCCGACCAGAGCGTCCGGTTCAGCGCGTTGGCCTGGGCGGGCCGGTCGAGCCGCAGCTGCGCGACGCCGTCCTTCGCCTCCACGGCGAGCGTCTCGAACTCCATGGTGTCCTCTCGCGGGTACCGGTCAGGTCCGACCGTCGGTGAGCATCTGCCGCGCGAGCCGCTTCCACAGGTCCAAATGCGGGTCCGTGGTGGGGTCGCGCGGGTCGATCGCGTAGGTCAGCGCCACGCCGCGCATGCTGGTGAACATCAGCTCCCGGACGTCGTCGAACGCCGGGTGGGTCGAGTGGACCGGCCCGAACAGCGCCGCGACCACGTGCTGGATCGCCAGGCCCAGCCGCCGCTCCTCCGGCAGCAGCTCGGCGCGCAGGGTCTCGTCCGTGCGGGCGGCCGTCCACAGCTCCATCGCGGCCCAGAAGTAGGGCTGGCGGAAGGTCTCCCAGAGCAGGTCGACCGCCCGGTCGATGCGCTCGGCGCCGCTGGCAGTGGCGTGCGGCCAGCTCTCCATGTCCGTGATCCGCTCGACGGCGAGGTGCTGGGCGGCGGCGACGAGCAGCGCGGTCCGGGAGGGGAAGTGGTGCAGCAGCCGCCCGCGGGAGACCCCGGCGCGCTCCTGGATGGTCACGGTGGTGGCGCCGGAGTAGCCGTCCTCCACCAGGCTGCGGACGGCGGCGTCGAGGATCAGCGCGTGGCTGCTGGCCCGCCGCTCGCCCTGGGTGCGACGCGGGGTCGGTGCGGCCATGCCCGGGAGGGTAGTCGGCCGCGGCCGGGTTTCCCGGCACCACCGACTGTTTTGCCCGCCCGACCTGGGCGGCCGCGCGAAGATCGGGTTGACTGACGCCGTGGTGGTCCGGGTCGCGGTGCTCGGCCCGGTCCGGGCCGAGGTCGCCGGCGTGCCCGTCGACCTGGGTGGGCCGCGGCAGCGCGCGGTGCTGGCCCGGCTCGCCGTCGCGGGCGGGGAGGTGGTCTCCACCGACGTGCTCGTCGACGACCTGTGGCGCGGCGAGCCGCCGCCCCGCGCGCTCGGCGCCCTGCAGGTCCACGTCTCGCACCTGCGGCGGGTGCTCGAACCGGACCGGCGGCCCCGCACCCCGGCGACGGTGCTGGTCAGCGAGCCGCCGGGGTACGCGCTGCGGCTGCCCGCCGACGGCCTGGACTCCCACCGCGTCGGCGCGCTGCTCGACGCCGCGGCGGTCGCCCCGCCGGACCGGGCGGAGGAGCTGCTGGCCGAGGCGCTGCGCTCCTGGTCGGGCCCCGCACTCGCCGAGTTCGCCGACGAGCGGTGGGCCGCACCGGAGGCCGCGCGGCTGGGCGAGCTGCGGCTCGTCGCGACCGAACGGCTCGCCGAGGCCCGGCTGACGCGGGGCCGGGCCGCCGACGTCGTGCCCGACCTGGAGCTCCTGCTGCGCGACCACCCGCTGCGCGAGAACGCGGTGCGGCTGCTCGCGCTCGCCCTCTACCGCACCGGCCGCCAGGCGGACGCGCTCGCGGTGCTCGCGGCCGCGCGCACGCGGCTGGCCGAGGAGCTGGGCGTCGACCCGGGGCCGGAGCTGCGGGCGGTGGAGCAGGACGTCCTGACCCAGGCCGAGCATCCCGTCGCGCCGCACCACGGCGCACCGCGCGCCGTCGCGCCGGATCCCGGGCCGGCCATCGTCGGTCGGGCCGCCGAGCTGGAGCGGATGCGGGCCGCGGCCGAGCGCGCCCGGTCCGGAGCGGCCGTCGTGCTCGTCGAGGCCGACGCGGGCGGCGGCAAGTCCGCGCTGGTCGACGCGTTCCGGGCGAACCTCCCGGGGTGGACGACGGCGCTCGGCCGGTGCCCGGAGGTCGACGGCGCCCCGCCCGGCTGGGCCTGGACGGAGCTGGTCGAGGAGCTGGCCCGGGCCGCACCCGTGTCCGACGAGCTCGCCGCGCGGCTCGCCCCGCTGCGGGCCGCCGGGCCCGGGCGGGAGGAGGTCGGCGAGACGTTCTGGCTGTCCCGGGCCGTCGTCGAGCTGGTGGGCGGCGTCGCCGCGGGCGGGCCCGTGCTGCTCGTGCTCGACGACCTGCACCGGGCCGAGGACGAGACGCTGCAGCTGCTCCGCGCGGTCGTCGGTGGGCTCGGCGCCGCGCCCGTCCTCGTCGTCGCGACGCTGCGGCCGGCCGAGGTCGGCCCGGACCTCGCGGCCACGCTGGCCGCCCTGGCCGGGCCGGTCGCCGACCGCATCGCGCTGGCCGGGCTGACCGGGCCGGAGGTGCGCGCGCTGCTGGCCGGGCAGGGCGTCGCCGACCCCGACGAGCAGACGGTCGCCCTGGTCGCCGAGCGCACGGACGGCAACCCGCTCTTCGTCCGCGAGACCGCCCGGCTGATCGCGGTCGAGGGCGCCGGGGCCGCGGCCGACGCGATCCCGGCCGGGGTGCGGGACGTCCTGCGCCGGCGGGTCGCGCGACTCCCCGCGCCCGCCCGGACCGTGCTGGGCCAGGCCGCGGTGCTCGGCCGCGAGGTCGACATCGACACCCTGGTCCGGCTGTCCGGCGGGGCCGGCGGCTCGGAGGACGGCGTGCTCGACGCCCTCGAACTGGGTGTGCTCGCAGGCCTGCTGACCGAGCCCGCCCCCGGTCGGGTCCGCTTCGCGCACGCCCTCGTCCGGGACACCCTCGACGCCGACCTGCCCCGGCTCCGGCGCACCCGCCTGCACGCGGCGGCGCTGACCGCGGTCGAGGCCGGCTCCGGTGATCCCGCGGCCCTCGCCCGGCACGCCCTCGAGGCGGGCCCGGCGGTGCCACCCGCCACCGCGGTGCGGCATGTCGAGGCGGCGGCGCACGAGGCCGCGGGCTTCGGTGCGCACCGGGACGCGGCGCGGCTCTGGGCGGCGGCGATCGACCTGGCCGGCCCGGCGGGCGTCGGCGTCGACCACGAGATCGCCCTGCGCTGTGGGCACGTCTCCGCGCTGGCGCACGCCGGCCAGGTGGCCGCGGCCGTCGGTGCCCGCCGTGCCGCGGTCGACCGTGCACGCGGCACCGCGTCCCTCGTCGCGGCGTTGACCAGCTACGACGCGCCGGTCTCGTGGACGATCCGGCAGGACGTCGCCGTCGACGCGGAGCTCGTCGGCCTGCTCGACGGGGCCCTCGCCGAGCCCGGCGTCGACCCGCCGACGCGGTGCCGGCTGCTCGTCGCGCTGGCGTTCGAGCTGGAGTCCCACGACGACGTCCGGGTTCGCCGGCTGACCGCCGAGGCCATGGACCTGTCGGCCGGCCTCGGCGACCCGCTGCTGCGGTGCCGGGTGCTCAACGCCCGCTCCTTCGCCGCGCTGGGCCCCGATCTCCGGCACGAGCTCGAGGGCGTGGGGCACGAGCTGCTGGGGACCGCGGAGCGGGCCGGGCTGGCGGAGTACCGCTCCGAGGGCCACCACCTGCTCTTCATGATCGCCTGCGAGCGGTTCGACCTCGCCGGGGCGCAGCGGCACGCCGACGCCGCGATCGCCGCGGCCTCCGGCGGCCAGCTCGGCGTGACGCTCGCGTGGGCGGCGATCTTCGCCGCGCTGCGCGCCGTCGTCGCCGGGGACTTCGCGCGGGCCGAGCAGGGGTACGCGACGGTGCAGGCCGCGATGGAGTCCGTCGGCGCGATCAACGCCGACACCCTCGGCCTCTTCGGGCTGTTCGGGGTCCGGCACGCGCAGGGCAGGCTCGCCGAGCTGGCCCCGGCCTTCGCGGCGCTGCAGGCCCGGATCCCCGACGCCATCACCGACCCGACCGCCCGCGCGCTGGTGGCGGCCGGGCGTGTCGACGAGGCCCGCGCCCTCTGGCGTCCCGACCTGCACCCGCCGCGCACCTACTACTGGCTGCTGTTCATGGGGCTGCGTGCCGAGGTCGCGGTCGCGCTCGACGACCGGGAGGCCGCAGCCGCCTGCCTGGCCGAGCTCGAGCCGTGGGCCGACCAGCTGGCGGGGCTCGGCAGCGGGACGGTCACGCTCGGCCCCGTCGCGCAGCACCTCGGCGAGCTCGGCGGGGTGCTGGGGAGGCCGGTCGACGAGCGGCGGGCCCACTTCGTGCACGCCGGTGCGATCGCGCGCCGGCTCGGCTCGCCCCACTGGGAGGCGCGGGCGGCCGCGTCGCTCGCCGAACTCGGTCGGGTTTTCGCAGGTCGACCGAGGTCGTGAGTGGCAAGTGCCCCTCTAGGGGCAGTCGGCACTCACGGGGTGCCGAAGACGAGGCGGACGCGGCGGGCGTGGCGGGGGCGGAGCAGGGCGAGCAGGAGCACGAGAACCGGGCCGGCCTCCGCCTTGATCGCGGCCAGCTCGTCCGGCGTGGTGACCTCGGCGATCCGGGGCAGGACGAAACCCGTCGGCGGGCCGCCCTTGCGGATCGCCTTCTCCATCTCCTGCCAGTCCGCGGCCGCGACGTACCGCTCGATCACCGGGAAGAGCTCGGCCTCCTCGTTCTCGATGTGCTCGTCGAGCTCGTCGCGCACGCGGGCGAGGGCGTCGGCGAGGACCGCGGCGCGCTCGGGGTAGATCGGGGCGTCGAGGAAGCCGGCGGCCGCGCGGCGCAGGTCGTCGAGCAGCGGGTCGAGGGCGCGGTGGTCGTCGGACAGCACGGTGAGGTCGACGGCGGTGCCGGCGCTGCGCAGGATCAGCGGCCAGGTCAGCTCGTCCTCGACGGTGTGGTGGTGGTGGATCTCGTCGGCCAGCGTCGCCACCCAGCGGGTGAGGGCCTTCGTGCGGCGGGCGTCGCAGGGCTCGCCGGCGGCCAGGCGCTGCGCAACGGCGGTCAGGCGGTGCAGGTCGCCGCGCATGATGCGGTGCGCCAGGCGCATGCCCAGCAGGTCGGGGGTGGTGGCGGGGGCGGTCATGACGTCTCCTCCTCGGGGTGTGTCGCCACCCTGCGTCACCCCGCTTAAGCCCCACCTGTCGACGACTTGTGGTGCCACTTGTCGCGGCCCCGACTCGCGGTGTCGGAACTCGCGACTCGCGGTGCCGGAAGTCCCGACTCGCGTGGGGTGCTTCCGCTGAGTGGGAGGATCGGGGTGTGGCGGGCAATCTGTCGACCCCGGGGGCGAGTGTGGCGTCGCGGGTGTTCGCGCTGCTCGGGGCGTTCGACGCCGAACACCGGGCGTTGTCGTTGACCGCGCTGGCCGAGCGGGCCGGGCTGCCACTGGCGACGGCGCACCGGCTGGCGGGGGAGCTCGTCGGGCTGGGCGGGTTGGAGCGGCGGGGTGACCGGTACGTCGTCGGACGGCGGGTGTGGGACCTGGGGCTGCTCGCGCCCGTGCAGGCGGAGCTGCGGCAGGTCGCCGCGCCCTTCCTGCACGACCTCTACGCCGCGACCCACGCGACCGTGCACCTCGCCGAGCGCGCGGGCACCGAGGTGCTCTACCTCGACCGGCTCTCGGGCCGCACGACGGTGCCCGTGGTCAGCCGGGTCGGCGGGCGGCTCCCGCTGCACACCACCGGCGTCGGGAAGGTGCTGCTCGCCCACGCCCCGGACGACGTGCTGCGGGCCGTCCTCGCCGATCTCTCGCGCGTCACGCCGTACACGATCACCCAGCCCGGCCGGCTGCGCGAGCAGCTGCGCCGGGTGCACCGCGAGGGGTTCGCGCAGACCGTCGAGGAGATGAGCCCCGGCGCCTGCTCGGTCGCGGTCCCCGTGCGAAGGGGAGCGGACGGCGAGGTCGTGGCCGCGCTCGGGCTCGTCGTGCCCGATCTGCGGCGCGGCCGGGCCCGTCTGGTGGCGGCCCTGCAGGTCGCGGCGGCCGGCATCGGTCGCTCGCTTCCACTGAGTGAAAGCCGACGCTAGGCGCCGGGCGGCCGGGCGGACACACTCCTCCCATGCGTACCCAGGTCGCCGTCGTCGGCGCCGGCCCCGCCGGGCTCCTCCTGTCCCACCTGCTCGGCCGTGCGGGCGTCGAGTCCGTGATCGTCGAGACCCGCTCCCGCGAGTACGTCGAGGCGCGCATCCGCGCGGGCATCCTGGAGCACTCCACTGTGCAGCTGCTGCACGAGGTGGGGCTGGGGGAGCGGCTCGGCCGGGAGGGCGACGAGCACCGCGGCATCTACCTGCAGTGGCCGGGCGAGCGCCACCACCTCGACTTCGTGGACCTCGTCGGCCGCAGCGTCACCGTCTACGGGCAGACCGAGGTGACCAAGGACCTCGGGAAGGCGCGCGAGGCCGCCGGCCAGGAGATCCGCTACGAGGTCACCGACACCGCGGTGCACGACCTGGAGACCGAGCAGCCGTACGTCACCTTCACCGGCCCGGACGGCACCGCCGAGCGTCTCGACGCCGACGTGGTCGTGGGCTGCGACGGCTCCTTCGGCCCCTCCCGCGCCGCCGTGCCGGACTCGGTCACGCAGACCTGGGAGCGCGTCTACCCGTACTCCTGGCTGGGCATCCTCGCCGACGTCGCGCCGTCGACCGACGAGCTGATCTACGCCTGGCACCCGGACGGCTTCGCGCTGCACTCCATGCGTTCGGAGTACGTCTCCCGGCTCTACCTGCAGGTTCCGAACGGCACCGACATCGACGAGTGGTCCGACGACCGGATCTGGGACGCCCTGGCGACCCGGCTCGGCCACGGCCAGGACGGCTGGACGCTGACCCCCGGCCCCGTCACCGAGAAGTCCGTGCTGCCGATGCGCAGCTTCGTGCAGCAGCCCATGCGCCACGGCCGGCTCTTCCTCGCCGGCGACGCCGCCCACATCGTGCCGCCCACCGGCGCGAAGGGGCTGAACCTCGCCGTGGCCGACGTCGCGCTGCTCGCCCCGGCCCTGGCGGCGCTGCTGCGCGACAAGGACCCCGCGCTCGCCGACGCCTACTCGGACACGGCCCTGCGCCGGGTCTGGCGCTGCACCCACTTCTCCTGGTGGATGACGACGATGCTGCACCAGTCCGGCGACCCGTTCGACGCCCAGCTGCAGCTCTCGCAGCTGCGCTGGGTCGCGGCCAGCGAGGCCGGCCGGATGGGCCTCGCCGAGAACTACGCGGGCCTGCCCATCGGCTTCTGACCCGTCGGGAGCCGCGCCAGGACATGAGCGAACGGCACTCTCGCTCTCAGTAGGTATGAGCGAGAGCGCCGTTCACCGGTCGCGGGGAGGGGTCAGCTGAGCTCGTCGACGAAGAAGTCGAGCTCGGGGTCGTCGCCGCCGCCGTAGCGGGTGAAGTCGGTGACCCCGGTCTCGCGCAGGATCTGCACGTCGATGAAGGTCTCGCCGCTGCGCTCCTGCGGCAGGGACAGCACGGCCACCGCGGCGTCGGCCATGATCTCCGGGTCGCGCGAGCGGTCCACGGTGTCGGTGCCGCCGAGCAGGTTCTGCACCGCCGCGGTCTTGATCGCCGTCTCGGGCCACAGGCAGTTCGCGGCGATGCCGGCGTCGGCGAACTCGGCCGCCCAGCCCAGCGTCAGGATCGTCATCCCGAACTTGGACAGCGCGTAGGCGGGGAACTTCCCGAGCCAGTGCGGCGCCATCGTGACGGGCGGCGAGAGGGTGAGCACCCGCGCCCGGTCGGACTTGCGCAGGTGCGGCAGCGCGGCCTTGAACAGCAGGAACGTGCCGCGCGAGTTGATCTGCTGCATCAGGTCGTAGCGCTTGACGCTGAGCTCCTCGGTGCCGGTGAGGTTCAGCGCCGAGGCGTTGTTGACCACGAGGTCGATCCCGCCGAACCGCGCGACGGCCTGGGTCGCGGCGCGCTCGACGTCCTCCTCCTTGCGGACGTCGCCGACCACGGCGAGCGCCTGCCCGCCGGCCTGCTCGATCTCGGCGACGGCGGTGTGCACCGTGCCGGGCAGGCGTGGGTCGGGCTGGTCGGTCTTGGCCAGGATGACGACGTTGGCACCGCGCCGGCCGGCGGCCACGGCGATGGCCAGCCCGATGCCGCGGCTGCCGCCGGACATCAGGATCGTGCGGCCGGCGAGGGCGTCCTGCTCGCTCACGGGCTCCTCCTCTGCGCTGGGGACGCCCGGACAGTAACAGTCAGTTCTGACCGCTACTGGGTGATCTCGACCACCACGAGCACGTTTCCGTCCGGGTCGCGCAGCGTGAACATGGGCGGGGCGTACTCGCCCATGCGCAGCACCTCGGGATCGACGTCGACGCCGCGCTCCCGCAGCTCGGTGTGGGCCGCGTCGGCGTCGGGGCTGGCGAGCCGGACCGCGGTGCCCAGCCCGCCCGGCGCGGGCTCGCCGGCGACCAGGGCGATCGACGTCGCGGAGCCGGCCGGGGCGACCTCGATCCAGCGGCCCTCGCCGAAGGGGGCGTCCATCCGCTTCTCGAGACCGAGCGCGCCGACGTAGAACTCCAGCGCCCGGTCCTGGTCCCGCACGGTGAGCGCCACGGTGTGGATGCCGCTGATCATGGTGTGCCTCCTCGGGTCGACGGGCGGTGGACCGTGCCGGGCGCGCGAACTCATCGGCCGGGAACACCTCGGCCCCGGGGTGTCCGACGACATGATCGGGAGCACGATGGCGGCATGACCGCTCCCGTCCGCATCGGGCTGCAGCTGCAGCCCCAGCACGCCGACTACGGCCGCATCCGCGACACGCTGCTCGCCGCAGAGGAGGCCGGCGCCGACGTCGTCTTCAACTGGGACCACTTCTTCCCGCTCTACGGCGATCCCGACGGCAAGCACTTCGAGTGCTGGACCATGCTCGGCGCCTGGGCGGAGACCACGAGCCGCGTCGAGATCGGCGCGCTCGTGACCTGCAACAGCTACCGCAACCCCGAGCTGCTGGCCGACATGGCCCGCACCGTCGACCACATCTCGCGGGGCCGGCTCATCCTCGGCATCGGCTCGGGCTGGTTCGAGAAGGACTACGCCGAGTACGGCTACGACTTCAAGACGGCCGGCCGGCGGCTCGACGACCTCGGCGCGGCCCTGCCCCGCATCCGCGACCGCTGGTCGAGACTCAACCCGGCCCCGACCCGCGACATCCCGATCCTCATCGGCGGCGGCGGGGAGAAGAAGACGCTGCGGTACACCGCCGAGCACGCCACGATCTGGCACGGCTTCGGCGACGCCGACACCGTCCGGCACAAGTGCGCCGTGCTCGACGGGCACTGCCGGGACATCGGCCGGGACCCCGGCGAGATCGCGCGGTCCTGCGGCGTGCAGAAGCCGCCGTCGGAGGCCGCGCAGGAGCTCCTCGACGTCGGGGTCTCGCTGTTCACCGTGGGCGTGGGCGGGCCGGACCACGACCTCTCCCTGCTCGAGGAGTGGATCGCCTGGCGCGACTCGCTCGGCTGAGTCCGGTCACGCGAGCTCCTCCCGGAGCAGGGCCGCGGCGCCTGCCATCGCCTGCATCTTCCCGACGGCCGAGCCGCGCGGCAGGTACTTCATCCCGCAGTCCGTGGCGATGACGATCTGCTCGGGCGGGAGGCGGTCGAAGGCGCGCCGCGTCCGCGCCGCCACGGTCTCGACGAACTCCACGGCGTGGTCGGACAGGTCGATCACGCCGAGGAGGATCGTCTTGTCCTTGAGGTCGGCGAGCACCCCGAGGTCCAGCCCGGACTGCGCGGTCTCGATGGAGATCTGGTCGGCGGTGCAGCCGGCCAGCTCCGGCAGGAACGAGTACCCCTCGGGGCGCTCGTGGATGATCGCGGCGTAGCCGAAGCAGAGGTGCACGACGGTGGTGCCGGTGATGCCGTCGAGCGCGGCGTTGAGCGCGGCCAGCCCGTAGGCGCGGGCGGCGTCCGGCCGGGCCTGCAGGTAGGGCTCGTCGATCTGGACGACGTCGGCGCCGGCCGCGAACAGGTCCCGGATCTCGTCGTTCACGGCGGCGGCGTAGCCCATCGCCGCGGACTCGAGGTCCGGGTAGTGGTCGTTCTGCGCCTGCTGGGACATCGTGAAGGGTCCCGGCACCGTCATCTTCACCGTGCGGTCGGTGTGCGCCTTGAGGAAGCGCAGGTCGTCGACCTGCACGGGCCGCGGGCGGGAGATCGGTCCGACGATCCGCGGCACCGGGTTGGGGTGCCCGCTGCGGTCGAGCGCCGTGCCGGGGTTGTCGACGTCGACGCCCTCGAGTGCGGTGGCGAAGTGGTTCGAGTAGCTCTCCCGCCGGATCTCGCCGTCGGTGACGATGTCCAGCCCGGCCTCCTCCTGCTCCCGGATCGCGACCCGGGTCGCGTCGTCCTGGGCCTCGGCGAGGTGCTCCGGCGGGATCCGCCAGAGCTCGCGGGCACGGACCCGGGGCGGGAAGCGGCCGGCCAGCCGGGCGCGGTCGATCAGCCACTCGGGCTGGGCGTAGCTGCCGACCAGGGAGGTGGGCAGCAGCGGAAGCGACGGCGACACAGGCTCCTCCAGGAACTCAGACGACGAGGACGATCCGGCCCTGCGCGGCGCCCGCGGCCTGGCGCTCCCAGGCCGCGCCGGCGTCCGCGAGCGGGACGGTCTCGTGGGCGACGGTCAGCTCCTGCCCGGCGAGGTGGGCGACCGACTCGGCGCGCTCCTCCCTGGTCAGGGCGTTGTTGGTGTAGCCGAGCACCCGCAACGAGCGGCTGCGCAGCGTCGACGAGTCGACCGGGAAGGTCTCCCCGGCGGAGCTGCCGAGGTTGACCAGCCGTCCGCCGGGCCCGAGCGCCTGCGCCGCGGCGGCGGCCGGCACCCCGTACAGCGGGTCGAGGACCAGGTGGGCCGGGCCGCCGGCGGCCTCGGTGAACCGACCCGCCAGCTCGGCGACGTCGTCCGTGTCCAGCGCGACCACGGCGTCGGCACCGGCGGCGGAGGCGCGCTCCCGGGCGGCGGCCGACCGGGCACCCGCCACGACCCGGGCGGCGCCCGCGAGCCGGGCGAGCTGCACCGCGACCTGGCCGACCACGCCGCCGGCGCCCAGCACGATGACGGTCTCGCCGGCCGTCAGACCGCCGGTGCTCAGCAGCGCGCGGTGCGCGGCCACGGCGGACAGCCCGAGCGCGGCCAGCCGGACGGGGTCGACGCCCGCGGGCAGCGGGACGAGGTCGGCCTCGGGGACGCACGCGACCGCGGCCATGCTGCCGTCGCCCGGCGCCATCCCGGCCGGGGTCGGGAACCACACCGTGCGGCCGTCGAGCGTGCCGACGCCCTGCACACCCGGCACGTACGGGGTGCGCGGCACACCGAAGTACGAGCGGCCGGAGGCGCAGAGCACGTCGAGCGGGGTGATCGGGGCGGCCAGGACCTCGACGAGGACCTCGCCGGGCCCGGGCTCCGGCGGCTCGCGGTCCGCGACCGAAGGCGGCCGGCCGGGCTCGGGGATCAGCGCCGCGCGCACGGACTCAGGCGGGTTGCAGGCGGAAGTCGTACCGGGCCTCGAGCCAGGGCACGTCGGACTTGCCGCCGTCGGGCGTCGGTCCGGGCTCGCGATCCTCGAACGCCACCACGAGCTCCTCTTTGGTGCCGAACACGACGTCGCTGTCCAGGAACTCGCCGCCCTCCTCGAACAGGTGCGTGATCAGCGGCGCGTAGCCGTCGACGGCGAGCAGGAAGTGCACGTGGGCGGGCCGGAAGTGACTGATCTCCGTCCGCCCGATGAGGTCACCCACGGGGCCGTCCATCGGGATGGTGTAGCCCTTCGGGGCGATGGTCCGCAGGCAGTAGGAGCCGTCGGCGCGGGTCGTGTACTTGGCCCGCAGCCGCGCCTCGTCGATCTCGGGCAGCTGGGCCTCGTACACGCCGTCCGCGTCGGACTGCCAGACGTCGAGCACGGCGCCGCCGACCGGGGTCCCGTCGAGCGCGGTGACGCTGCCGCTGATGTAGAGCGGGGTGCCGGGCAGCCCGTCGGACATGTCGCCGCCGAAGTCCAGCTCCGGCGAGCCGTCGATGTGGAAGGGGCCGAGCACCGTCGCCGGGGTCGCAGCGGGGTCGAGCCGGTTGTTCATCTGCACGACGAGCATCGACAGGCCCAGCACGTCCGAGGCGAGGATGAACTCCTCGCGCTTCTCGTCGCTGATCTGGCCGGTCGCGGTCAGCCACTTCATCGCGGCCATCCACTCGGCCTCGGTCAGCCGGACCTCGCGGGCGAAGTCGTGCAGGTGCCGCACCAGGGCCGTGAGCACCTCACGGGTGCGGGGGTCGCGTGCCGTGGCCCAGCGCTCCACCGCGAGGTCGGTGATGTTCTCCTCGGTGACCAGCTTCATCGCTGCTGCCTCCCGCGTTCGTCAGAGGTCCCGCACCGTCAGGACGGTCGGTAGGGGTCCGGGTCGACCGGCCTGTTGTGGAGGTCGACGGACAGGAAGATGTCGTTGCCCACGGGGTGCCGCAGCTCCTCCGCGAGCTGGCCGATGAGCCCGGCGGTGCGGGCGAGCAGGGCGAAGCCGCGCAGCAGCTCCATCGGCAGGCCCAGGTCGGCCAGCGCGGCGCCGCAGACCCCGGCGCCGTTGAGCGGCAGGGTCCGGCCCAGGACCTGCGGGTGGACGCGGCCGATCGCGGCGAACAGCTCCAGGTGCGGCCCGACCAGGTCCTCCTCGCGGGCGATCGCGTAGAGCCGGCGCGTGCGCGGGTCCCCGTCCTTGTGCACGTGGTGGCCGAGCCCCGGCACGAACCTCTTCGCCTCGCGCTGCTCCCGGACGACCCGCAGGGCGATCTCGTCCCAGCCGGATTCGTCCGTCGGGAGCTGGTCCGGCAGCCGCTCGTGCAGGAACCGCCCGCAGTCCTCGGTCACGCCGAGGAACCGCGACCCGCCGCCGAGCAGGCCCGCGGCGAGTGCGCCCTGGACCGAGTCCGGGGCGGACAGGTAGGTCAGCCGGGTGACGATCGCGGTCGGGGTGAAGCCGTGGTCGGCCAGCGCGGCCAGCACGGCCTCGAACACCCGGGTCTCGCCCTTGCTCGGGCGGCGCTGGGTGGCCAGCCAGAACGCGAGCTCGCCGAACCCGACCTGGCCCATGACGTCGTCGGCCAGGTCCTGGCCGAGCAGGGTGATCGTGTCCAGGGACGCCGCGCCCAATGCGGTCGGGTACTCGCGGACCGGTTCGTGCTGGTCAGGCATCCTCGCTCAGCCACTTCCTCAGTTCGGCGCCGTGCTCGTCGAGCTCCGGCGGGGGGAGCCGGTAGACCGCGGGGGTGGCGGAGAACCGGATCGGGTGCCGGGTCGTGGGCACCGCACGATCACCCTCCCCGACGGGGACGACGGGGTCGAGCCCGAACCGCTCGGCCATGGCGAAGCCGCCGTCGATGGTCTGGATCGGCCCGGACGGCACGCCCGCCGCGGTGAGCAGGTCGAACCACTCCACCGCGGTCTTCTGCCGCAGCCGCTCCACCAGGACCGGCCGCAGCTCCTCGCGGTTCGCGGTGCGGTCGGCGTTGCGGGCGAAGCGCGGGTCGTCGGCGACCTCCGGAATCCCGAGCACGCCGCAGAGCTTGCGGAACTGCGGGTCGTTGGCGGCGGCGACGATCAGGTCGTCGTCCGCGGTGGGGAGCGGCTCGTAGGGGAAGACGCTGGGGTGGGCGTTGCCCATCCGGTAGGGCACGGTGCCGCTCGCGACCCAGGCGGAGCTGTGGTTGACCAGACCGGTCAGCGCGGACGACAGCAGGTTGACCTCGACGTGCTGGCCCTCGCCGCTGCGTTCGCGGTGCCGCAGCGCGGCGAGGATGCCGATCGCGGCGTGGTTGCCGGCCATGACGTCGAAGACGGAGATCCCGGCCCGGTACGGCGGCCCGTCCGCGTCGCCCGTGAGCGACATCAGCCCGGACATGGCCTGCACCATCAGGTCGTAGCCCGGCACGTCCCGGCCCGGGCCGGAGCCGAACCCGCTGATCGACGCGTAGACGACGCCGGGGTTGGACTCCCGGACCGCGTCGTAGTCCAGCCCGAACCGGGCCATCCCGCCCGGCTTGAGGTTCTCGATCACGACGTCGGCGCGCCGGGCGAGCTCGCGGGCGGCGGCGAGGTCGGACTCGTCGCGCAGGTCCAGGGCGATCGAGCGCTTCCCGCGGTTGATGCCCAGGAAGTAGGTCGAGACGCCCTCGCGGACCGGCGGCATCCAGGTCCGGGTGTCGTCGCCGGCCGGGCCCTCGACCTTCACCACCTCGGCGCCCAGGTCCGCCAGCAGCATGGTGGCGTACGGGCCGGCCAGGATCCGGGAGAAGTCGGCCACCAGCAGCCCGGCGAGCGGGCCTCCTGTCGTGGGATCGGGCGCGCTCATCCGATGCCCTCCTGTCCGCTACACGGACATCCGTCCGTCGCGCCTCGGATTCTTCGACCTGAGGCGGCCGGCGTCAAGCGGGGCGCGACGAGCCGGGCACCGTCACGTGCGGGACGGTCTCCAGCCGGGCGAAGTCCGCGCTGATCTCCCCGGCCGCGTGCAGCAGCAGTGGGAGGTGGTGCTCGCGCAGGTGCTCCACGGACGTCTCCGCCGCGTGGCAGTTGACGTTGACCCCGGCGATCACGCGGCCCGACCCGTCCCGCAGGGGTGCCGCCACCGAGCGGATGCCGGGCGCGAGCTGCTCGTCCGTGAGCGCCCAGCCGCGGGCCCGCACCTCGCGCAGCACCGCGTCCCGCTCCGCGCGGTCCGGCTGCCAGCGCGGGACCAGGCCGGAGCGGGTGGGTTCGGCGAGCACGCGCTCGAGCTCGTCGGGCGGGAGGGCGGCGAGCTGGACCTTGCCCAGCGAGGTCTGCAGCGCGGGGAACCGCGTGCCGATCTGCACCGCCAGCGACACGATCTTGGGCACCGAGACGCGGGCGACGTAGACGATGTCCGAGCCGTCGAGCTGGGCGATCGAGCACGACTCGTTCGTGCGCTCGACGAGCCGCTCCAGGTGCGGGCGGGCGACCTCCCACAGGCCGGTCGACCGGACGTAGGCCACGCCCAGGTCCAGCACCCGCGGGGTCAGCGCGAAGCCGCGCTCCTCGGCGCGGACGTAGCCGAGCTCGGCGAGGGTGAGCAGGATTCGCCGGGCCGTCGGCCGGGCCAGGTCCGCGGCGGCGGCGACCTCGGCCAGGGACATCACGGGCCGGCCGGGCCGGAACGCCGTGATGACGTCCAGCCCGCGGGCCAGGGCCTCGATGAAGTCCGGACCCGTTCCCTCGCGTGGCATGCGTACCCCCGTCCCGCCGCGTGCGGCGCCCACCGTAGCCCGGCCGCGTCCGCTGGCCGGTCAGGGCATACCGCGGCGGGCCCGCGCCCCGGGCCCGGAGTGATTGACACCGCCGACGGGCTCGACCACAGTAGCCCGCACGCGGGGCTGACCGACAGGCGGACGATGGTCCGAAGATCGCGAGGGAGCGAGCCGATGAGCGAGTCGACCGAGGGGCGCCCGATCGTCCTCCGCGGTGGGACCGTGCTGACGATGGACCCGGCCAAGCGGGTCCTCGCCGGTCAGGACGTACTCGTGACCGACGGCCGCATCGCCGCCCTCGGCCCGGACCTCGAGGTGCCGGAGGGCACCGTCGAGATCGACGCGACCGGCGGCATCGTCATGCCGGGGATGATCGACACGCACCGGCACATGTGGCAGACGGCCATGCGCGGCTACGGCGCCGACTGGACCCTGACCCAGTACTTCGTCTGGTACTACCTGGAGTGGGGCAAGGCCTTCCGGCCCGAGGACGTGTACGCGGGCAACCTGCTCTCGGCGCTCGAGGCGCTCGACGCCGGCGTCACCACCACCGTCGACTGGTCGCACGGCCTGCAGACGGTCGACCACGCCGACGCCGCCGTCGACGCCCTGCTGGCCGTGCCCGGCCGGTTCGTGCTGGCCTACGGCAACATCCAGCAGGCGCCCGCCGAGTGGACCGCGGCACCCGAGTTCCGCGACTTCGTCTCCCGCCGCCGAGGCGACCTGGACGGCTTCCAGATGGCCTTCGACGTGACCGGCGACCCGGCGTTCCCGGAGAGGCCGGCCTTCGAGGTCGCCCGCGAACTGGGCGCGCCCGTCACCACGCACGCCGGGGTCTGGGGGGCCACGAACGACGACGGCATCCGGCTCATGCACGAGCACGGCTTCATGACGCCCGGGTCGGTCTACGTGCACGCCGCGACCCTGTCCGCGGACTCGTACCACCGGATCGCGGCCACCGGCGGCTCGGTGTCGGTGTCCACGGAGAGCGAGCAGAGCGCCGGCCAGGGCTACCCGCCCACCTGGGCGCTGCGGCTGCACGGCATCCCGGTGTCGCTGTCCATGGACACCTCGGTGTGGTGGAGCGGCGACCTGTTCTCCGCCATGCGCACCACCCTCGGCGCGGACCGCTCGCGCGAGCACCTGGAGGCGCACGCCAAGGGGAACACCGTCACCCACGCCGCGCTGCGTGCCGAGCAGGTCGTGGAGTGGGCGACGCTCGGCGGAGCCCGGGCGCTGGGTCGCGACGCCGAGCTGGGCAGCCTCGAGGTGGGCAAGTCCGCCGACGTGGTGCTGATCCGCAACGAGCACTCGCCGGTGATGTTCCCGCTGCTCAACCCCTACGGGCACGTCGCCTTCCAGGCCCAGCGCGGCGACGTCGACACCGTGCTCGTGGGCGGGCGGATCGTGAAGCGGGCGGGCCGGCTGGTCGACGTCGACCTGGCGGCGGCGCGGGCGACGGTCGAGCGGACCGTCGAGCACCTGCGGTCGACGCTCGGCGAGGAGGCCTGGGCGCGGGGCATGAATCCCGACGTCCCGGAGACCAAGATCCTCGACAACCCGTACACCTACACCGACTACCAGAGCGCCGCCACGCACGGCGGGTGAGTCACGCTGCCACGGGGAGCGCGACGCCGGTGAGCCGCTCGGACTCGGCCCAGAGCCGGGCGGCCAGGTCGACGTCCCGTGCCCGGCGCGGCACCTGGGCCTCGGTGGTGGTCCCGACCAGGCCGAACCGCCCGTCCGGTCCGTAGTAGCCGCCGTCGGTCGCGGTGGGGTCGGCCGCGGCGAACAGCAGGGGCTCGGCGCCCTGCCGCGGCTCCTACCACGGCAGGATCCCCACTCCCCGGCCCATCAGGCTCGGCCTGGTCCGGCCCGTCGTCGGGCCGGCGGTCTGCAGGTTGGTGCGGGTGAATCCGGGCTGCGCGGCGGTGCTGCGCAGGGTCCAGCCGCGGTCCCGGGCCACCGTGGAGAGCTGCCGCGCCATCAGCAGGTTCGCGAGCTTCGACTGCGCGTAGGCGAGCGTCGGGCTGTACCGCCGCTCCCACTGCAGGTCCTCGAACCGGATGCGGCCGAGGTGCGCCGCCCCGCTGCTCATGGTCGCGACCCGCGGTTCCGGCGCGGACAGGACAAGCGGGAGCAGCCGCATGGTGAGGGCGAACGGGCCGAGGTGGTGGTTGCTGCCGAACTGCAGCTCGAACCCGTCGGCCGTGGTGAAGCGGGTGGGCGGGGCCATCACGCCGGCGTTGTTGACCAGGGTGCCGACGGGCGTGCCCGCGGCGAGGCAGGCCGGCCGCGAACTCCTCGACGGACGCGAGGTCGGCCAGGTCGACCCGGCGGACCTCCAGTTGTGCCGAGGGGTGCTCGCGCAGGACCTCGGCCTTCGCGGCGTCGGCCTTCTCCGGCGTCCGGACGGCGAGGACCACCCGGGCGCCCGCCCCGGTGAGCCGCCGCGCGGCCTCCTTGCCGGTGCCGCTGTCGGCCCCGGTGGCGCGCAGCCCGGAGCAGCGCGAGGAGCGGCCGGCGCGCGATCCTCGGCACGGCCGAGGCGATGCTGCGTGAGGCGCCGGTCGCGGACCTGACCCTCACCGCCCTCGCCCGGCGGTCCTGCCTGGCCAAGTCCGCGGTGCTGCGCTACTTCGACTCCCGCGAGGCCGTGCTCCTGGAGCTGCTCGCGGCCGAGTGGCAGGCCCTGCTCGCCGAGCTCGCCGAGCGCCTCCCGGCCGCGCTGACCGCTGACGACCCGGGCGCCCGCCGGGGCGCTGGCCGGGGCGCTGGCCGGGGCGCTGGCCGGGGCGCTGGCCGGCCGGTGCTGTGCGACCTCGCCGCGGCGCAGGCCGCCGTGCTGGAGCGCAACGTCTCGCGACTCCGATCCGGAGCCGGCCGCGTTGCGCCTGGACTTCACCGGCACCCTCCGCGAGCTCCTCGCCGTGCTGCTGGCCGGTCTGGCCGCGCCCTCCGGCTGATCGGTACGCCGCGCAACGGTTCTAGATTGGACGGGTGCGCGTCCTGATCTCGAGCATCGCCGCCCACGGCCACACCTACCCGCTGCTGCCCTTCGCGATCGCGGCGCGCGAGGCCGGGCACGAGGTGACCTACGCGATCGCACCCAGCTTCCACCCGCTCGTCGAGCGGCTGGGGTTCCGGCCGGTCGCGGCCGGCGGCGAGATCCGCGAGGCGTTCGGGCAGGTGTGGGCGCAGTCGGGGAAGGACCCCCGGGACCGGTTCTCCACCCCGCCGGACGAGGTGATGGCGATGGCCGGCCGGGTCTTCGGCGAGGTCCTGCCGCGGCGCACCGCCGCCGAGCTCGCGCCCGTACTGGCGGAGCTGCGCCCGGACGTCGTGGTGCACGAGGCGGGCGACCTCGGGGCCGGGCTCGCGGCGAAGGTGGCCGGGATCCGGGGGCTGTGCCACGGGTTCGGACGGGTGGCGGGCGGAAAGATGCTCGCCCGTGCCGGCGACCACGTGGGCGGGCTGGCCGCCGAGCTGGGGCTGGACCCCGCCGTCGTCGCAGGCCCGGGACTCGGCGACCCGTTCCTCGACGTCTGCCCGCGGTCGCTGCAGGACCCGGCCTTCCTTGCCGCCTTCACCCCGGACCGCGCGCCTCGCGTGCCGCTTCGTCCGGTGCCCTTCGCCGAGCCCGCCCCGCTGCCGCCCCGGGTGGGGGAGCCCGGCCCGCCGCTGGTCTACCTCACGCTGGGCACGGCGTTCGCCGAGGGCAGTGTCCTGCGCACGGCGATCGAGGGCCTCGGCCGACTGCCCGCCCGGGTGCTGGTGGCCGCCGGGCCCATGATCGACGCCGCGCTGGTCGACGACCTGCCGGACACCGTGCGCGTCGAGCAGTGGGTACCGCAGGCGGACGTGCTCCCGCACGCGGCGCTGGTGGTGCACCACGGCGGCTCGGGAACCACCCTCGGCGCGCTGGCCTCCGGGGTGCCGCAGCTCCTGCTGCCGCAGGGCGCCGACCAGTTCGACAACGCCGGGGCGGTGCTGGCCGTCGGGGCCGGTCGGCGGCTGCTGCCCGGCGAGGCGACGCCCGACGCCGTCGCCGAGGTCGCCTCGTCGCTGCTCACCGACCCGGAGCCGCGGGCGGCCGCCGGGGCGGTGGCCCGGGAGATCGCGGCGATGCCGTCGCCGGCCGAGGTCGTCGCCGGGCTGCTGTCCTGATCGTTGCCGGCCTGGTCAGGCCGCGCAGGGCTCGGGCCGCGCCGCGGTCCCGACGGCCTCGGCGGGCTCGGCGTGGTCCGCCGGTCGGGCGTGCCGGAGGGCGACGGCGGCGACGCCGGCGATCACCACCGCGACGCAGCCCGCCGCGAACGAGGTGACCTGCATGCCCGTCACGAACGCCTCGCGGGCCACCCCGAGCAGCTCGCCGCCGACGGGCGCGGGCAGCTCGGCCGCCACGCGCGCGGCCCCGCCCAGCGTGTCCTCGGCGGCCGCCGCTGCCTCGGCCGGGACGCCGACCGGCAGCGCGCCGGCGATCCCGCCGCGGTAGAGCGCCACGCCGATGCTGCCCAGCACCGCGATCCCGAGCGCGCCACCCAGCTCGGCGGCCGTCTCCGAGATCCCCGAGGCCGCGCCCGCCTTCTCCTCCGGGGCCGAGCCGACCACCATCTCCGTGGTCAGGCCGAACACCGGGCCCATCCCCAGCGAGATCACGACCGAGGCCACGACCAGCGCGGTCAGGCCCTGCTGCGTGGTGACCGTGGTGAGCACGAACATCCCGGCGGCGGCGCAGGCCAGCCCGCCCGCGACGACGTGGGCCGGCCGGACCCCGCCCAGCAGCCGCGGCGCCAGCTGCGAGGCGACCACGAACGCCGCCGCCGACGGCAGCGACCACAGCCCCGCCTCCAGCGCCGACTGACCCAGCACGAGCTGCAGGTACTGCGCGACGAAGAGGAAGTAGCCGATCATCACGAAGATCGCGAGGAAGTTGACCACGAGCGCCGCGGTGAACCGGCGGTTCCGGAACAGCGCCACGTCGATCATCGGCTCGACGAGCCGGCGCTGCCGCCGCACCCACAGCGCGCCCACGACCAGGCCGGCGGCGATGGCCACGAACGCGCCCGTGCCCGGGCCGTGCTCGGCGATCCGCTTCACGCCGAACACCACGGCCAGCAGCGCGACGACGGACATGGCGGCGCTGAGCACGTCGAGCCGGCCGGCGTCGGGGTCGCGGAACTCGGGCAGCACGCGGGGACCGATGACCAGCAGCGCGCCCATCACGGGCAGGGCCAGCAGGAACACCGAGCCCCACCAGAAGAAGCCGAGCAGCACGCCGCCGAGCACGGGCCCGATCCCGCTGCCCGCGGAGAAGGCACCGATCCAGATCCCGACGGCCAGCGAGCGCTCCCGCGGGTCCCGGAACATGTGGAAGATCAGCGACAGGGTGGAGGGCGCGATCGTCGCGCCGGACAGGCCCAGCAGCGCCCGGCTCGCGATCAGCATCTCCGGCGTGGTGGAGAAGGCGGCGAGGACCGAGGTCAGACCGAAGGCGGCGGCGCCGACGAGGAGCAGCCGGCGGCGGCCGATCCGGTCGCCGAGCGTGCCCATCGTGACCAGCGCGCCGGCGACCATGAAGCCGTACACGTCGACGATCCACAGGAGCTGGCTGCTCGACGGCTGGAGGTCCGCGCTGACCTGGGGGAGCGCGAGCTGCAGCACCGTCAGGTCCATGACGTAGAGCAGGCACGCCAGCGCGAGCACGGCCAGGCCGGTCCACTCCCGGCGGCTCGCCCTCGCGGGCGAGGTGGTCGGTGTGGTCGGCGTGCTCATCGGGCTCTCCTTCCGCGGGTGTACGGAAGGGGGACCCCGGCGGGACGCGGAACTCATCGCGCCCGCCGGCCGGCGAGGGTCAGAACAGGTGGAGGACGCCGTAGGCGTAGGCGGTGCCCGCCAGCAGGAGGCTCAGCACGGCGAGGACGACCAGCGAGGCCCGGCCCGCGGGTCCGCGCTCGTCGGCGGCCGGCGCGGCGGTGAACAGCGGTGGCGCCCAGGGCTCGCGGGCGTTGCAGCCCCAGCCGGAGGCTCCCCACGCTGTGTGACGGTCGGGCACGACGGACTCCCTCGAACGGATGGCTCCCGTCCCTGTAGTCGTCACCGCCCGCTCGGCGTTACGCCGTCCGGCGCAGCAGCGCGCACACCCGGCTAGCTTTCGGGCACCTCGCGGCGGATCTCGTCGAGCCAGATCCGCGCCGACATGTCCGACGGCGCCCGCCAGTCCCCGCGCGGGGAGAGCGACCCGCCCGCGGAGACCTTCGGGCCGTTCGGCAGCGCGCTGCGCTTGAACTGGCTGAACGAGAAGAACCGCTGCGCGAACACCTCGCTCCAGCGCCGGATGTCCGCCATCGAGTAGCTCGGCCGCTCGTGCTCGGGGAAGCCGGGCGGCCACGGGCCCTGTGCCGGGTCGTGCCAGGCGTGCCACTGCAGGAAGGCGATCTTCGACGGCCGCAGCCCGTAACGGAGCGTGTAGAAGAGCGTGAAGTCCTGCAGCGAGTAGGGGCCCACCTTCGCCTCGCTGCTCTGGACCTCCTCGTCCTCGCCGGTCGGCACCAGCTCCGGGGTGATCTCGGTGTCGAGCACGTCCGTGAGGACCTCGCCCACCTCGTCGTCGAACTGCTTCGACGAGACGACCCACCGGATCAGGTGCTGGATCAGGGTCTTCGGCACCCCGCCGTTGACGTTGTAGTGCGACATCTGGTCGCCGACGCCGTAGGTCGACCACCCCAGCGCCAGCTCGGAGAGGTCGCCGGTGCCGAGCACGATCCCGCCGCGCTGGTTGGCCGCCCGGAACAGGTAGTCGGTGCGCAGGCCGGCCTGGACGTTCTCGAACGTCACGTCGTAGACGGGCTCGCCGGAGGAGAACGGGTGGCCGAGGTTGCGCAGCATCAGCCGCGCGGTCTCGGTGATGTCGATCTCCTCGAAGGTGACGCCGAGGGCCTCGGCGAGGCGGTACGCGTTGCCCTTCGTCCGGTCGCCGGTGGCGAAGCCGGGCAGGGTGAACCCGAGGATGTCGCTGCGCGGCCGCCCGGCCCGGTCCATCGCCCGCGCCGCCACGATCAGCGCATGCGTGGAGTCCAGGCCGCCGGACACCCCGATGACGATCTTCGGGTTCCCGATCGCCCGCATCCGCTGCTCCAGGCCGGAGACCTGGATGTTGTAGGCCTCGTAGCAGTCCTGCTCGAGGCGCGACTCGTCCGCGGGCACGAACGGGAAGCGCTCGATCTCGCGGCGCAGGCCGAGGTCGCCGCGCGGCGGGTCGAGCCGGAACTCGATGCGTCGGAAGGCGTCCGTGCGGTCGGCGTGGTGGCGGCGGTTGTCGTCGAACGTCCCCATCCGCACCCGCTCGGCGGAGAGGGTCGCGATGTCGACGTCGGCCACGGACTGGCGCGCGCCCTGGGGGAAGCGCTCGGTCTCGGCGAGCAGCAGGCCGTTCTCGTAGATCATCGTCTGGCCGTCCCACGCGAGGTCGGTCGACGACTCGCCCTCGCCGGCGGCGGCGTAGACGTAGGCGGCCAGGCAGCGCGAGGAGGCGCTGCGGGCCATGAGCTTCCGGTCCTCGGCCCGGCCCACGGTGATCGGGCTGCCGGACAGGTTGGCCAGCACCGTCGCGCCGGCCAGCGCGGCCTCTGCCGAGGGCGGGACCGGCACCCACATGTCCTCGCAGATCTCCACGTGCAGCACGAAGCCGGGCACGTCGGAGGCGGCGAACAGCAGGTCGGGCCCGATCGGCACGTCCTCGCCGCCGATCCGGATCGTGCCGGTGACGTCGTCGCCCGCGCCGATCTGCCGGCGTTCGTAGAACTCCCGGTAGGTCGGCAGGTAGGACTTCGGCGCGACGCCGAGGACGCGGCCCCGGTGGATCACGACCGCGCAGTTGCGCACGCGCTGCCGGTGGCGCAGGGGCGCGCCCACCACGAGTACCGGCAGCAGCCCGGCCGAGCCGGCCACGATCTCGTCGAGCGCCGCGGCCACCGCGTCGAGGAGCGTGTCCTGCAGGAGAATGTCCTCGATCGAGTAGCCGGTCAGCGTGAGCTCGGGGAAGACCGCGAGCCCGACCCCGTCCTCGTCGAGCGCGCGCGCCGTCTCCAGGACGGCGGCGGCGTTCGCCGACGGGTCGGCGATCGTCGTGTGGATCGTGCAGGCGGCCGTGCGCAGGAAGCCGTGCCGGTAGGCCGAGAAGAAGTCCTCCACACCGGCAGTCTGCCCCAGCTGATCGGCACGTAATCCCGCCGGTCGGTCCGGTTCGTCCCGGCCGGTGCTCGACCGGCGGCGGACCCGGACCGTCGGCGGGAAAGATCACGGCTCCGGCACCCGGGCGATCGACCGTCCTGCGGAACGGCCTTACGCTGCGCTTTCCGGCCATCCACGGAGGACACACGTGTCGATTCCCGCGTCCGACCCGATCCCGTCGTCTTCGTCCACGGCCTCTGGCTGCACGCGTCGAGCTGGACGCCGTGGGTCGAGCTGTTCACCGAACGCGGGTACGCGCCCGTCGCCCCCGGCTGGCCCGGCGAGGCGCCGACGGCCGAGGAGTGCCGCGCCGACCCCGATGCCGTCGCGAACCGCGGCATCGCCGTGGTCACGGACCACTTCGCCTCGCTGATCTCCGACCTGCCCACCCAGCCGATCGTGATCGGCCACTCCTTCGGCGGGCTGATCGCCGAGAAGCTCCTGGGCCAGGGGTGCGCGCGGGCCTGCATCGCGATCTCGCCCGCCCAGTTCAAGGGCAACCTGGCGCTGCCGCCCGCTCAGCTCAGGACGGCGTTCCCGGTGCTGAGCAGGCCGAAGCTGCGGACCCGGAGCTGGATCCACTCGAAGGACTCCTGGCACGCGGGCTTCGCCAACGCGATCAGCCGCGAGGAGTCCGACGCGCTCTACGACGCCTACGCCGTCCCCTCGCCGATGAAGCCGCTGTTCCAGGCCGCGACCGCCAACTTCGCGCTGCACAGCGAGGCCTCGGTCGACGTGCACCGCGATCGCGGGCCCGTGCTCGTCGTCGGGGCCGGGAAGGACCGGACGGTGCCGGAGGCGACCAGCCGCGCCGCCTACCGGATCCTCTCCCGCAGCCCCGGGGTCACGGAGTGGGCCGCGTTCCCGGATGCCGGCCACTCCTACGCCGTCGACTCGACCTGGCGGGACGCCGCGGACCTGGCCCTGGAGTTCCTCGCCCGGCACGGGATGGGGTCGGCCAGCCCCGCCGATGCCGCCGCGCCCGTGGACCCAGCCCCGGCCTGATCACTGGCTAGGCTGCCGGGATGGCGATCCCGGTGGGGACGGAGCGGCGCCAGCTGTCCGAGCACGTCGCGATGGTCGTCCGCGAGGCGATCATGTCCGGGGAGCTCCGCGGGGCGGACTACCTGCGCACCGAGCAGCTCGCCGAGCGGCTCGGGGTGAGTGCCACGCCGGTGCGCGAGGCGCTGATGGTGCTGCACAGCGAGGGCGCCGTGCGCTGGGAGCCCCGGCGGGGGTTCCGGGTGGTGCCGCTGACCGAGCGGGACGTCGTGGACATGTTCGCCGTGGCCGCGTTCATCGAGGGCGAGCTGGCGGCGCGGGCCGTGGACCTGCTGAGCGACGCCGACGTGCGCCGGCTGCACGAGCTGCAGGCCGGGCTGGTCGACGCCGCCCGCGCCGGCGATCCGGACGAGGTCTTCCGGTTCAACCACGAGATCCACTCGGCGATCAACCGGCCGGGCCTCTCCGCGCGGCTGCAGACCCAGCTGACGATGTCGCTCAAGTACCTGCCGCGCAGCCACTACGGCCGCGTCGACGGGTGGGTGCAGGCCTCGGTCCGCGACCACGGCCCGGTGCTCGCGGCGCTGGCCGCCCGCGACGCGGGGGCGGCGCGGGCGGCCATGCGCGACCACATGCTGCACATCGGCGAGCTGCTGCGGGTCCACCTCGAACGGGCGGGGGTGTTCACACCCTGAGGCGGAGCGCCCGTCACACCTTGATGGTCGCCATCGAGACGTCCCACAGCCGCTCGGCGGACTCGGGGTCCACGGCGTAGTCCGCGACGCCCCGGTAGGTGCCCGGCACGTGCGGGCCGGCCTCGGCACAGTCCTCGAAGTACCGCCCGCCGATGCCCTCCACCAGCGGCGACGCGGCGAGCAGCACCGAGGTCGCGGCCCCCTGCTCAGGCGTCTTCCAGCCCATCGCGGCGCCCCGCTCCTCCAGCGACGTGAGCTCGGCCGGGCCGAGGTGGCGCTGCAGGTTCGTGCGGATCCCGCCCGGGCTGAGGGCGTTGACGTGGATCCCGTCGCCGCCCCACTGCCGGTTGGCCTGCACCGCGAACAGCACGTTCGCGGTCTTGGACTGCCCGTACGCGGTCCACGGGTCGTAGTCCCGGCCGTGGTAGTGGACGTCGTCGAACACGACCGGCGAGCGCAGGTGCGCCGCCGACGACACCGACACCACCCGCGCCCCGTCCGCGGCGACGAGCGCCGGGAACAGGCCGGTGGCCAGGGCGAAGTGCCCGAGGTGGTTGGTCGCGAACTGCAGCTCCCAGTGGTCCGCGGTGCGGGTCAGCGGCGCCGCCATGACCCCGGCGTTGAGCACCAGCATGTGGAGCGGGCCGTCCCAGTTGGCCACGAAGGCCCGGATGGACGTGCGGTCGGTGAGGTCGAGCCGGGCCACCGAGACGAGCTCGTTGCCGGTGACCCGGGTGATCTCGGCGGCGGTGGCGGCCCCCGCGTCGAGGTCGCGCACGGCGAGCGTCACGCAGGCGCCGGCGGAGGCGAGCGCGCGGGCGGTCTCGAGGCCGATGCCGGAGGCCCCGCCGGTGACGACGGCGCGGCGGCCGCCCAGGTCGAGGCCGGCGACGACCTCGGCGGCGGTGGTGTCGGCCCCGAACGGGCCGGTGAAGGGGCGGGAGATCGAGGGGGTGAACGTGACGGTCATGGGAACCCCTTCCGCAGAATCGTGGCACGCCCGGCGAGTGCGCCCGGGCGCGTACAGTGCAACCGGAGCTGCCTCCGGTCCGAACCCGGGTGAACCGGAGGCTGTTCCGGTTGACAGGAGACAGTGATGCAGGTCACAACTGGTGGCGACGCGGTGGCGGAGTCGGGACGGCCGCTGCGCGCGGACGCACGGCGCAACCGCGAACGGCTGCTCCAGGTGGCCGTCGAGGCCTTCTCCCAGCCCGGCCGGGACGTGTCGCTGGAGGGCATCGCGAAGGCGGCCGGCGTCGGGATCGGCACGCTCTACCGGCACTTCCCCACGCGGGAGGCCCTGGTCGAGGCGGCGTACCGCAGTGAGGTGGCCCGGTTGTGCGACGCGGTCCCCGGCCTGCTCGAGGCCGAGCCGCCGGACCGTGCGATGCGGACCTGGATGGACCGCTTCGTCGACTACATGACGGCCAAGCGCGGCATGGCCGACACCCTGCGGGCGATCGTCGCGACCGGCGGCAACCCGTACGCCGAGACCAAGGCGCGGATGCGCGAGGCCGTCGGCTCCTTCCTCGAGGCCGGCGCGCAGGAGGGCACCCTGCGCTCGGACGTCGACCCCGGGGACGTGATCGCCGCGCTGTCCGGGATCACGCTGTCCGCCGGTGCGCCCGAGCAGCGCGAGCAGGCCGGCCGCCTGCTCGACCTGGTCATGGACGGGCTGCGCCCCCGCAACTGAGCTACCGGGCTATCGGGCTACTGCGGCGCCAGGGCCTCGACGGTCGCGACCGGGTCCCCGCCGCCGAGCGGCGCCAGCACCGGTGTGCTCACCCCCGCCTTCACGTACTCCTCCACCTGCTCGCGCACCGCGGCGGCGGGACCGTGCAGCACCAGCCGGTCGACGACGTCGTCGGGAATGGCCTCGACGGCACCGCGCCGGTCCCCGTCCGCCCAGAGCTTCCACATCGGCCCGAGCTCGGTGCGGCCGAGCCACTGGTGGAAGGCGCGGTAGACCGGGACGTTGAGGTAGGCGGCGGCGAGCCGGCGGCCCAGCGCGCGGGCCTCGTCCGGCTCGGCGTCGGGCACCACGAAGATCCGGGCCACGATCTCGGCGTCGGGTTTGCCGTACTCGCGCACGTGCGGGGCGACGGCCCGGACGTCGTCGGCCGTGAGCCAGTTGACGATCGCGCCGTCGCCCTCCCGGCCGGCGAGCCGCAGCATCCCGGGCCGCAGCGCCGCGACCAGCACCGGCGGCACCGGGTCGGGCACCTCGCCCAGCCGGAACCCGCGGATCGAGAACGACGCCCAGTCCTCGGCCACCCGCTCGCCGGTGAACGCCGCGCGGAGGAACCGCAGGGTGTCCCGCACCCGCCCGTAGGGCTCGTCGAACGGGATGCCGTTCCAGCCCTCCACGATCACGTCGGACGAGCTGCCGATGCCGAGCGCGAACCGGCCGGGTGCCAGGTTGGCCAGGGTGGCCGCGGACTGCGCGAGGAGGGCCGGGCCGCGGGTGAAGGCCGGCACGATCGCGGTGCCCAGCCGCAGCGCCGGGGCCCACTGCGCGGCAAGGACCAGCGGGGTGAACGCGTCGGTCCGGTCCGCCTCGGCGCTCCAGACGTCCGTGTAGCCGAGGTCGGGGAGCCGTTCGACCACCGCGCGTTGCTCGCGGAGCGGGAGGCCGGAGAGCGGCAGGGTGATGCCCCAGCGGTCGGGCACGAGGTACCTCCACGAGCGACGGTGATCTTTCGACGCTAGTTCGCCCCGGCACCCCGGCGCCACCACGGGCTCCGCCGCGGCGCGGGCGTCTCCCGGGCGCGGGCCCGTCGCAGGGCGTCCGAACGCGTCTCCCGGTGGGCCCGCCAGGCCTCCACGACGGCGTCGGGATCGGCCCGGCGCAGCGGCAGCCGCGGCCCGTCCGGGGCGCGCAGGTAGCCCGCGATGCGGGCGTTCAGCTCGGCGACGAGATCGCGCACGGCCTGCTCGGTGGGCAGGTCACGGACCGTCTCCGGCAGCCGCTCGACCTCCTTGCGGAGCTGGACCGGGGTGGGCAGCAGCACGTCGGACGGCACGCCCTCGCGCCGCAGATAGCCCTTGATCCACCAGTTCTCGTCCGCGTCGGCCAGGTTCGGCAGCGGCCGGCCCTTGCCGGGCAGGTCGTCGAACTCGCCGCGTTCCACGGCCTCGCGGATGGCCTTCTCGACGGCGGACTCGTACCTCATGGAGCACCCCCGGCTCCCACGGTAGGCGATGAGTTCCGGGCGTGGCGGCGGTCCATCCGACGACGACCCGAGGAGGCCCGCCATGACCCGCACGCTCGAGCCGGTGACCGAGTTCGACGGCCGCTACAGCGAGCCCGCCGCCCAGCCGACGCCGTGGGCGACCGCCCGCGCGCGGCTCGCCGCCGCCCCGCTGTACTGGGTCTCGACGGTCCGGCCCGGCGGCCGCCGCCCGCACGTCACGCCGCTGATCGCGGTGTGGCACGAGGGGGCACTGCACTTCTGCACCGGGGCGGGGGAGCGCAAGGCCCGCAACCTCGCGGAGACCCCGGGCTGCGTGGTCACGACCGGCTGCAACGACCTGGACCGGGGGCTCGACGTCGTCGTCGAGGGCGAGGCGGTGCGCGTCACGGACACCGCGGCGCTGCAGGCCGTCGCCGACGCCTACGTCGCGAAGTACGGCGAGGAGTGGCATTTCGACGTCGCGGACGACGGCACCTTCGTCGGCGACGGCGGCCCCGCCCTGGTGTTCGCCGTGGCCCCCGAGGCGGTGTGGGCCTTCGCCAAGGGCACCTACGGTCAGACCCGGTACCGCTTCTGACCGCGCCCCCGACCCCGGTGAACGGCGCTCTCGCTCACACCTACTGAGCGAACGCGCCGCTCGCTCAGGACAGTGCGTCGGCCACGGCCTCGAGGCCGCGCGGGTTCCCCTGCACGAGGATCGTGTCGACGACGGTCTCCTCCCAGGCGGGGAGCTCCGCGCGGATCTTCTCCGTCGGCCCGACCAGCGCGACGTCCTCGACCATCGCCGTGGGCACCGCGGCGACCGCATCCTTCTTCCGGCCCTCCAGGTACAGCTCCTGGATCCGGACGCACTCGGCCTCCCAGCCCATCCGGACGAAGACCTGGTTGTGGAAGTTGGCGTCCTTGGCGCCCATCCCGCCGACGTAAAGGGCGAGGAAGGGGCGGACGTGGTCGGCGGCGCGCTCGACGTCCGCGTCGACGATCACGGGCAGGGAGGCCTGGACCCGGAAGTCGTCCGCCGTGCGGCGTGCCCCGGGCCGGGCGAAGCCCTCGGCGAGGGCCTCGCGGTAGAACGCGTCGGCCTTGGGGGAGAAGAAGAGCGGCAGCCAGCCGTCCGCGATCTCGGCGGCCAGCGCGACGTTCTTCGGGCCCTCGGCGGCCAGGTAGATCGGCAGGTCCGGGCGCACGGGGTGGACCGTCGAGCGCAGCGGCTTGCCCAGGCCGGCGCCGCCGTCGACCGGCAGCCGGTAGAACTCGCCGTCGAACGCCACCGGCTCCTCGCGGGCCAGCACCTTCCGCACGATCGCGATGTACTCGCGGGTGCGGGCCAGTGGCCGCGGGTAGCGCTGCCCGTACCAGCCCTCCACGACCTGCGGGCCCGACGCGCCGAGGCCCAGCACGAACCGGCCGCCGGAGAGGTGGTCCATCGTCAGCGCGGCCATCGCGGCGGCGGTCGGGGTGCGCGCCGACATCTGCAGGATGTTGGTGCCCAGCGTGATCCGGCTGGTCGCGGCGCCCCACCAGGCCAGCGGGGTGAGGCAGTCCGAGCCGTAGGCCTCGGCCGACCACACCGACTCGTAGCCCAGCCGCTCGGCGGCCAGCACCGACTCCTGCGCACCCGGTGGCGGGCCCGAGGACCAGTAGCCGATGTGGAACCCCAGCCGCATGACGCCTCCTCGTGTCTCGCGCGGAACCTACCCGGGGCCCTGTGGACACCCCTGTGGACGGTCCCGGACGACGGACAGGGCGCGCGGACCACGGGACCGCCGCTAGTCTCCGCCGCATGAGCCCGGTCGACGAGATCCTCGCCCAGGTTCCGCTCGGAGACCTCGCGGCCCGCCTGGGCGTCGACGAGGCCACCGCGGAACACGCCGCCCGCCAGGCCCTGCCGGCCCTGCTCGGCGGCATCCAGGCCAACGCGGAGGACCCCGCGGGGGCCGCCTCCCTCGCGCACGCGGTGCAGCAGCACGACTCCGGCCTCATCGACGGCGGGGTGGACCTCGGACAGGTCGACACCTCGGACGGCGACCGGATCGTCGGGCACGTGTTCGGCGAGCAGCGCCCGATGGTGGTCAACCAGCTGGGCGGGCTCGGCCCGCTCGGGGGGAGCCCCGGCGGCGGGGCCGCGGCCCCCGGCGCGCAGGGTGCGCTCGGCGGGCAGGACGGCTCCGGCCTGATCGCGAAGCTGCTGCCGATCCTCGCCCCGATCGTGATGTCCTACCTGGCCAAGAAGGTGGCCGGCGGGTCCGCGGGCACGGGCGGGCTGCCCGGGTCCGGCGCGGGCTCCGGCGGCGGGCTCGGGGACCTGCTCGGCGGGATCCTCGGCGGCGCGGGCGGGCGGTCCGGCCAGGGCGGGATCCTCGGCGGCGGGCTGGGCGACCTCCTCGGCGGCCTGCTCGGCGGCGGCCGCAGGTCTCCCTAGGGATCGCCCACTGCGGAGACCGTGTACCGCTTCACGTCCGCGTCGAGGATCTGCGCCTGCTGGCCCTCGGAGGGCCCGCTGCCCCGGAAGGCGAGCAGCGGCTCCTCCGCCGTCCAGCGTTCGTAGACGTTCACCCTGCCCGGGTCGAGCACGTCCGCGGTGATGGAGAAGTCCAGGCAGCCCTCGGCCGCCCGGGCGAGCTCCACGACCTGCGCACATCCGGCGACGTAGCCGTCCCGCTCGGCGGGGTCGACGACGAGGTGTCCCGCGACGATCAGCATGTCCTGGTGACCGTCGCGGGACCCCGGACTCATCGCACGCGGTCGCGCAGCACCGGCTTGAGGACCTTGCCCGAGGCGTTGCGGGGCAGCGCGTCGAGCACCAGCAGCCGGGTCGGCTTCTTGTAGGAGGCGAGCCGGGTGCGGCACCACTCGGTGAGGTCGTCGAGCGACGGCGGGGCGGCCGGGTCCAGCGGCACGACCACGGCGACCGGGGTCTCGCCCCACTTCTCGTGCGGCGCGGCGACCACGGCGACGTCGGCCACCTCGGGGTGCGCGGCCAGGACGTTCTCGACCTCGGCGCAGTAGATGTTCTCCCCGCCGGAGATGATCATGTCCTTCTTGCGGTCGACGACGTAGAGGAAGCCCTCCTCGTCCTCCCGCACCAGGTCGCCGGAGTGGAACCAGCCGCCGGCGAACGCGTCCGCCGTGGCCTCCGGCAGGTTCCAGTAGCCGACCATCAGGTTCGGGCCGCGGTAGACGATCTCGCCGACCTCGCCCTGCGCGACGTCCTTCATCTCGTCGTCGACGATCCGGATGGACACGGCCGGGACCGGCCTGCCCACGGAGCCGATCTTGCGGATCGCGTCCTCGCCCTCCAGCACCGTGGTGACCGGGGACATCTCGGTCTGGCCGAAGGTGCAGACGTTGGGCACACCCGGGAAGGTCTCGGCCATCCGCTCCAGCAGGGTGACCGACGCCGGGGCCGCGCCCCAGCACATGACCCGCAGGTGGGCGGCCCGCGCACCGGCGTCGGGCACGGCGACCACGGCCTGCCACTGCGCCGGGACGAGGAACACGTGCGTGACCCGCTCGCGCTGCAGGACGTCGAGCAGCCCGTCCGGGTCGAACTGGCCGCTGGGCAGGATCACCGTGGTGCCGCCGGTCGCGATGAGCGGCGCGATCCCGCCGATCGCCGCGATGTGGAACATCGGCGAGGCGCAGAGGTTGACCTCGTCGTCCCGGTAGAGGCGCCAGTAGCGGATCAGCGTCTGGGTCTGCACCGACAGGTTGAGGTGGCTGAGCACCGCGCCCTTCGGCCGCCCGGTGGTGCCGGACGTGTACATGATCAGCGCCGGGTCGTGCTCGTCGATCGCGACCTCGGGCAGCGGGCGCTCCGGCCCGGCAGCCAGCTCGTCGAACGACAGGGAGCCGGGGCCCGCGGCGGCGGGATCGGTCCCGGTGACCAGCACGACGGCCGGGCCCGCGAGCGTGCCGCGGACCTGCGCCGCGAGCGGGGCGAGGTCGGCGTCGACGGCCAGCGCGACGGAGCCGCTGTCGCCGAGGATGAACGCGACCTCCTCGGCGGAGAGCCGGAAGTTCACCGGCACCGCGATGGCGCGCAGGGCGTTCGCGGCGAGCACGGCCTCCAGGAACTCGGGCCGGTTGCTCATCAGCACCGCGACCCGGTCGCCCTCGCGGACGCCCTGTTCGGCCAGGGCCCCGGCCAGCGCGCGCACCCGGGCGCGCAGCCGCGTCCACGTGATGCGCTCGCCGCGGAAGACGAGGGCGGCGCGGTCGGGTGTCTGGTGGGCGTGCCGGTCGATCTGCGCGATCCAGTGCTGGCCGCTGCCGGGCAGTCGCGGGGACGTCATCGTTCTCCTGAGGTCGCCTGGACGTGGTGCTCCTCCGGCGGCCGCGGGCGTCGCGACCGCCGGAGGAGAGTCTGCCCCGGACCGGCCTACCAGTCGGCCTCGGTGTAGCGGACGACGCCGCGCAGGTTCTTCCCGTCGCGCATGTCCTGGTAGCCCTGGTTGATCTCCTCCAGGGTGTACGTGCGGGTCACGAGCTCGTCGAGCTTGAGCCGGCCCGCGCGGTACTCGTCGAGCAGCCGGGGGATCTGGGTGCGCGGGCTGATCCCGCCGAAGATCGCGCCCTGGATCCGCTTCTGCAGCAGGGCCAGCTCGAACAGCCCGACCTTGGCGTCGATCTGCTGCATGTCCGCGATCGCCGTGACGACGACCTGGCCGCCCTTCGCCGTGAGGTCCAGCGCGGGCTGGATCATGTCGCCCTCGAGCTCACCGACGGTCAGCGCCACGGTGTCGGCCATGGTGCCCCAGGTGAGGTCGCGGAGCGGCTCGAGCGCCTCGGCCATGGAGGAGAAGGTGTGGGTGGCACCGAACTCCTGGGCCCACTCGCGCTTGTAGGCGACCGGGTCGACCGCGACGACCATCCGCGCGCCGGCCGCCGCGGCGCCCTGCACCGCGTTGATCCCGACGCCGCCGACGCCGACGACCACCACGACGTCGCCGGCCTTGGTGCCGCCGATCGAGGCGGTGGAGCCCCAGCCGGTGGAGACGCCGCAGCCGAGCAGGGCCGCGGTGGCCAGGTCGACGTCCTTCTCGATCTTGATCACGGACGACTGGTTGACGCAGACGTACGGGGAGAACGTGCCCAGCAGGCACATCGGCGACACCGGGTTGCCGGAGGCGGTGATCCGGAAGGTGTCGTCGGCGATCGCCTTGCCGGTCAGCAGGTTCGCGCCCTGGTCGCAGAGGTTCTGCATGCCCTTCGAGCACGGCCGGCAGACGCCGCAGGCGGGGATGAAGCCGAGGACGACGTGGTCGCCCTCCTGCAGCCCGACGACGCCCGGGCCCACCCGGGTCACCACGCCGGCGCCCTCGTGCCCGCCGAGGACGGGGTACACGGGCACGGTGTTGGCCCCGGTGCGGACGTGCTCGTCGGAGTGGCAGAGGCCGGTGGCCGCGAGCCGGACCTGCACCTCGCCCGGGACCGGATCCCCGATCTCGATCTCCTCGACCTTCCAGTCGGCGTTCGGCTCGTACAGCAGTGCACCCTTGGTCTTCACACTTCCTCCGACGCTGGGGGGTCTCGGACGACCGCGCGAGTCTCACATGACGGCGACGTCACACTCAAGTCTTCTTATCGATCGTTCAGGGCCGGACGGACGTACGGGCGGCGTCGGGTCGGTCACACCGGTTCGCCCGCAACGCCCCGCGCGCCCTTAGCGTCACCCCGCGCCGTTCGCGCACTCCCCCTCACCCGCACTCACGCCGCAGCCTCCGCACCGTCGCCGACCGCTGCCCGGCGACGACCCGTGAAGGCCGCCCGTGTCCCGTCCTGCCCTGTCCGCCCCGCCTGCCCTGGCTGCGCCGACGAAGCCCGCCGTGCTGCGCACCGAGCTGCTGTCCGGCCTCGTGGTCGCGCTCGCCCTCATCCCGGAGGCGATCGCCTTCTCCCTCATCGCCGGCGTCGAGCCGCAGGTGGGGCTGTTCGCCTCGTTCACCATGGCCGTGACGATCGCGGTGGTCGGCGGTCGTCCGGCGATGATCTCCGCGGCGACCGGGGCGGTGGCTCTCGTCGTGGCCCCGCTGGTGCGCGACCACGGGCTGCCGTACCTGGTCGCCGCGGTGATCCTGGCCGGGGTGCTGCAGGCGGTGTTCGGGCTGCTGGGGGTGGCGAAGCTGATGCGCTTCCTGCCGCGCAGCGTGATGGTCGGCTTCGTCAACGCGCTCGCGATCCTCATCGCGGCCGCGCAGTTCCCGCAGGTCTGGGGCGTGCCCTGGGCGGTCTACCCGCTGCTGGCCGTCGGCCTGGCGATCATGGTCCTGCTGCCCCGGCTCACCACGGTGGTGCCGGCCCCGCTCGTCGCGATCGTCGTGCTCACCGCGGTCACGGTCGGCGCCGGGATCTCCGTGCCCACCGTCGGCGACCAGGGCGCCCTGCCGTCGACGCTCCCGGTGCCGGGCCTGCCCGACGTGCCCCTGAGCTGGGAGACGCTGCGCATCATCGCGCCGTACGCGGTCGGGATGGCGCTGGTCGGGCTGCTCGAGTCGCTGATGACCGCCCGGCTCGTCGACGAGATCACCGACACGCGCTCCGACGCCCGCCGCGAGTCCTGGGGCCAGGGCGTGGCCAACGTCGTCACCGGGATCTTCGGCGGCATGGGCGGCTGCGCGATGATCGGCCAGACGATGATCAACGTCCGGGCCGGCGCCCGCACCCGGCTGTCCACCTTCCTGGCCGGCCTGTTCCTGATCGTGCTCTGCGTGGTCCTCGGCCCGGTCGTCGCGCGGATCCCGATGGCCGCCCTCGCCGGCGTCATGATCATGGTGGCGGTGGGGACCTTCGACTGGCACAGCCTCCGCACGCTGCGCCGCATGCCGCGCAGCGAGACGGCGGTAATGCTCGCGACGGTGGTGGTCACCGTCGCGACCCACAACCTGGCCTACGGCGTCGGGGTGGGGGTCGTCGTGGCCGCGCTGCTGTTCGTGCGGCGCGTCGCCCGGCTGGTGGAGATCGACCGGGAGGCCGTCGGGGAGCAGGTGGTCTACCGCGTCCGCGGCCAGTTGTTCTTCGCCTCCAGCAACGACCTCGTGCTCCGCTTCGCCTACGCCGACGACCCCGCCGAGGTCACGATCGACCTCTCCGGCGCGCACGTCTGGGACGCCTCCACGGTGGCCGTGCTCGACGCCGTCGCGCAGAAGTACGCGGCCCGCGGGACCGAGGTGACGATCACCGGGATGAACGCCGACAGCGCACGCCGGCACGAGGCCCTGGCGGGGCGGCTCGCCTGAGCTACAGCGCGCCGGTGGCGGCCTGCAGGCCCAGGCTCGACGCGGCCACGGCGACCCAGAGCAGCCCGCCGAGCAGGAGCGGGCGGAACCCGGCGGCGCGCATGTCGGCGAACCGGAGGGTGAGGCCGATGCCGGCCAGCGCCGTCGTCAGGAGGAAGGTACCGAGCAGGGCGAGGCCCGCGTGCCAGCCCGCCGGGACCAGGCCGAGGCTCTGCGCGCCGGCGGCGAGGAGGAAGCCGACCAGGAACAGCGGGACGACCTTCCGCCACGGCACCCGGCGGGTGTCGCCGGTCCGGCGCCCGCGCAGCATCGCCAGGGCCAGCACCACCGGCACGATCATCAGAGTTCTCGTCAGCTTGACGACGATCCCCTCCTGCGCGGCCTCCGGCCCGTAGGAGACGGCCGCCGCGACCACGGACGAGGTGTCGTTGATCGCCGTCCCGGCCCAGAGGCCGAACGCCGTCTGGTCCATCGCGAGCGCGTGCCCGACCACCGGGAAGAGCAGCACGGCGGCCACGTTGAAGGTCACGATCGTGCCGACCGCGTAGGCGAGGTCGGTCCGCCGGGGCTCGATCACCGAGGCGACCGCGGCGATCGCCGAGGCCCCGCAGATGCCGGTCCCGACCGAGACCAGGGTGCGGGTGTCGCCGGTGACGCCGAGCAGGCGGCCGAGCAGCCAGCCGCCGCCGAGGGCCACCGCGAGCGTGCCGAGCATGACCGGGAGCGAGCCGAGCCCGACGTGCACCACCTGCTGCAGCGAGATGCCGGTCCCGAGCACGACGATCGACGCCTGCAGCAGCGGCCGGGCGGCGACGGCCAGGCCCGGGGCGAGGACCCGGCCCGGGCGGACCACCGCGCCGACCAGCGCGCCGAGCACGATCCCGAGCACCGGCCCGCCGAGCACCGGGACGAGCCGGCCGAGGCCGGTGGCGGCCGCGGCGACCAGCAGGGCGAGCGCGAGACCGGGGCCGACCCGGCGGACGACCCGTCCGGCACGGCCGAGGCCTGCGGCGGCGGAGCCGAGCAGACCCGCGTGGGGATGACCGGGTGCCCAGCCGGCCGGCACGCTACTCATGTCTCTCCCCTCGGGACGGCCGCACAAAATGTACGGACATTACGGGCCCGTGGCAAGGGGCGGGGCCGAAAGCAGATCGCAAGGTGATCCACCCTGCGTGAACTGATTCACGGTGCAACACTTCCGCTCGTCACACCGCCGGACCGGGAGAGGCCGCCATGGCCACCATGGGTTCACAGTCAGTCACCGCGGAGCGCGTCGCGCGGGTGAACGCCCGGCTGGACCGGCTTCCGGTCTTCGGGCTCTCGCCCGTGGTGTTCGTCGTCGTCGGGGCGTCGTACTTCTTCACCTTCTACGACATCACCGCGATCGGGGTCACGCTGCCGGTGCTGGAGGAGCGGTTCGGGCTCAGCGGCGCGGACCTCGCCCTGCCGGTGACGACGAACCTCTTCGCCTACATCGTCGGCGCCTACGTCCTGTCCAGCCTCGCCGACTACATCGGCCGCCGGCGCGCGCTCGCGCTGTCGGTGGTGCTGCTGTCGGTCGGGGCCGTCCTCACCGCCCTGTCCTGGAGCGTGACCAGCCTGGCGATCTTCCGGGCCGTCACCGGGCTGGGGATGGGGGCGGAGATCGCGCTCGCCGCGACGATCATGACCGAGCTGTCCCCGCCGCGGCTGCGCGGGCGCGGCGTGGCGCTCAACGTCTTCTGGGGCGGTGTCGGGCTCGCGGCCGCACCGTGGATCGGGCTCGGCCTGATCTCGTGGCTGCCCGCGGACATCGGGTGGCGGGTGGTGTTCGCCCTCGGCGCCCTCGCGATCGTCGTGCTGGTCTTCCTCACCGACCGGTGGGTGCCCGAGTCGCCGCGCTGGCTCGTGCTGCACGGCCGGCCCGATCGCGCGGACGGGCTGCTGGACCGCATGGAGACGCACGTCCGGGCGCGGGGACACACGCTGCCCGAGCCGCGTCCCGCCGCGGCCGAGGGGGACCTGTCCACCTTCCCGACCTGGGAGCTGCTGCGTCCGCCGTACCTCGGCCGGGTAATCGTCGTGTTCCTGTTCTGGTTCTTCAGCTACATGGCCGCGTACGCCTACCTGGCCTACCTGCCGACGCTGCTGGACGAGATGGGCGTCGGGAAGAGCCTGCTGTACAGCGCCATCGGCGACCTCGGTTTCCTCGTCGGCGGGTTCGTGTCCGTACTGGTCATCGACCGCTGGAACCGCAAGCACTCGGCGGCCGCGGCCGGACTCGTCGGGATGCTCGGCATCACCCTGGTCGCGGTGAGCCACGGGCCTGGCCTGCTGATCGTCGGCGCGTTCCTCGCCGGGATCTGGATCATGGCGCCGGCGCTGGGCTACGCCTACACCTCGGAGGTGTTCCCGACGCGCGCCCGCGCCTCCGGCATGTCCATCGGCGACGGCCTGGGGCACCTCGGCGGCGCGGTGCAGCCCTACATCGTGGTCGCCGCGCTGGCGGCGTTCGGCCCGCGCGGCACGTTCGGGCTGATGGTCGGCATGATCGCGGTGGCCGCGTCGATCATCCTGTTCGGCGGGATCCGGACGGCCGGGGACTCGCTGAGCGACCTGGCCCGGTGACGCGCTCGACGCGGCCGTTGACCGGCCCGCCCGGCGCGGGGCAGAGTCGGCGCCCGTGAAGATCGACGCGCGGTTGCGGGACGGCCTCGAGCATGTGGCGGAGGACGCCCGGACCGCCGAGGAGCTCGGCTTCGACGGCGCCTGGAACAGCGAGAACAAGGCGGACGCGTTCCTGCCGATCGCGGTCGGGGCCGAGCACACCACGCGGCTGGAGCTCGGCTCGTCCGTCGCGATCGCCTTCGCCCGGACGCCGATGACCGTGGCCTACCAGGCCGTGGACCTGCAGCGGTTCTCCCGCGGGCGGTTCGTGCTGGGCCTCGGCAGCCAGGTCCGGCCGCACGTCCAGCGGCGGTTCTCGATGCCGTGGTCGAGACCTGCGGCGCGGATGAAGGACTTCGTGGTGGCGCTGCGGGCGATCTGGCACGCCTGGGACAGCGGCGAGCGGCTGCACCACCGCAGCGAGTTCTACGACCACACCCTGATGACGCCGAACTTCGTGCCGCCCGAGAACCCGTACGGCCCGCCCAAGGTGTTCCTCGCCGCCGTCGGGCCGCACATGCTGCGGACCACCGCACAGGTGGCGGACGGGCTGTTCACGCACCCGTTCCTCACCGAGCGGTACCTGCGCGAAGTGATCCTCCCGGAGGTCGAGGAGCACCGCGGGGAGGGCATGGCGCCGCTCGAGATCGCGCTGTCCGCCTTCGTCGCGCTCGACGAGGCCGACGTCGAGGCCGTCCGCCGGCAGATCTCCTTCTACGGCTCCACGCCGGCCTACCGCCCGGTGCTGGAGCTGCACGGCTGGGGCGACCTGCAGACCGACCTCAACACGCTCTCCAAGCGCGAGCGGTGGGACGAGATGGTCCCGCTCGTCACCGACGAGATCCTGGAGAGCATGTGCTCGATCGGGACGGAGAAGGAGGTCGCCGCCGACCTGCGCCGCCGCTACGACGGCCTCGCCCACCGGGTCCGCTTCAACCGCCCCGGTGACGCCTCCGGCCCCGCCCGCTTCGCCGGTCTCGTAAAGGCCCTCCGCACCCCGTGAGTGCCGACTGCCCCTGGAGCGGCAGTTCGCGCTCAGGACCCTCGGTGAGCAGGGGGAACGAGGCGTAGGGCCGCGTCGGCGGCGAGCTCGAAGAGGGCGGCGCGGATCTCGGCGGCGGTGGTCCAGCCGCGGTGCTCCCACTCCTCGCCTGCGAGGGAGTCGCCGGCGAAGAGCAGGTGGGCGAGCCTGATCCCGCGGTACCGGGCGACCGCGATCAGCGCCGACGCCTCCATGTCGACCACCGCGCAGCCCTCGGCGACGCGCCGGGCGACCCGGCCACGCGTCTCGCGGAACACGCCGTCCGTGGTCCACGCGCGGGCGGTGACGTAGGGGACGTCGGCGGCGTCGAGCGTGCCCGTCAGCGCGGCGACGCCCGCGGGGTCGGCCTCCACGACCCGGCCGGCGGGCAGGTAGTGGAAGGAGGTGCCCTCGTCACGCAGGGCGCTGTCGACCACGACCGCGTGCCCGACGGTCAGCTCCGGCACGAGCGACCCGGCCCCGCCGACGGCCACCGCCGCCCGCACGCCGAGCGCGATCAGCTCCTCGAGGAAGATCGCCGACAACGGCGCCCCGACGCCGGGCTGGATCACCGCCAGCCGCCGCCCGTCCCGCTCGATCTCGTGCACCGGCCACGGCCCGAGCTCCGACGACAGGTGCACCGTCCGCACCGCGGGCACCGCGGCCACGACCTCGGGGAAGAAGCACAGCACCGCGGCCTCCGGCAGCCGCACCCGGCGGGGCACGACGCGGTGCGGCTCGAGCACCCCCGGATCGGCCAGGTCGTCCTCGCAGAGGGGCAGCGGATCCACGGGCCGATCATGCCCCGCGGCGCTACCGTTTCCGGGAGCGGGCACGGAATGTTGCACGCTCAACAATCGTTGGACGGGGCACCACCGACGGAAGGGGAGTCCGATGCCGCAGCCCGAGGGAGCCGAGCTCGAGGCCATCCGCGCCCGACGCACCGACCTGCGCGGGAAGTACCTCCAGGCACCCGCCGACCGCAGGCCGACGACCGTGCAGGGCGTCCACCACCTCGCACTGATCTGCAAGGACGTCGAGGAGACCATCCGCTTCTACCAGGAGGTGCTGGGCTTCCCGCTCGTCGAGCTGGTGGAGAACCGCGACTACCGCGGCTCCAGCCACTTCTTCTTCGACATCGGCCACGGCAACCTGCTGGGCTTCTTCGACTTCCCGGGGCACGACCACCCGGACTTCAGCGAGACGATCGGCGCGGTGCAGCACCTCGCCCTCTCCACCTCGCCGGAGGAGTTCGAGCGCGCCAAGGCCCGGCTCGACGAGGCCGGCATCGACTACCTCGGCCCGGACCGCGGCGTCGAGAACAGCCTGTACATCCGGGACCCCAACGGCGTCGGGCTCGAGTTCTACCGCGAGGAGCTCGGCAAGTTCGAGGGCGAGGAGCTCCTCACGTAACCCGTTGATCCTTCCGGCCCGCCGCCGGCACCGCCCGGCGCGGGTTCCGGACCGTCGCGCAACCCCGGCCGCTCCCGCGCGTCCCATGGTTGAGGGACCGGTACGGCCCCTCGCTACCGTGGTCCGCGACCGGAGCGGACCGGCGGCTCATCGAGCGGAGCTCGCGGAGCGAGCCTCGACACCGACGGGACGGTGCAGGGACGGATGAACGGTGACCGACGCGGCCCCGCCGGGCCGCCGCCGGGCAGGGGCGCCCCGCCCCCGCGGCGCGGCGGCGGGCCGGGCTGGACCGCCCAGCCGGGGCGCCGTCCCGGGCCGCCGCCCCAGGGGCGTCCGATGCCGCCGCCGGGCGCGCGGCCGTCGGGACCGCCGCCGCGGCAGGGTCCGCCGCCCCCGCAGAACACCCGGATGATGCCGTCGTCGGCCCCCGCGCCGGAGACGTACCGGCCGCCGGTCCGCACCCGCCCGCCGAAGCCGCCCCGCGCCCGCCGGCCCGGCCGGTGGGGGCGCCGCATCAAGATCGCGCTCGCGCTGATCCTCATCGCCCTGATCGGGTGGGGCGTCTACCTCGACCAGAACCTCAACCGGGTCCAGGCGCTGCCCGCGGACAGCACCGCGGAGTCGTCGGGCACGAACTGGCTCATCGTCGGCTCGGACAGCCGCGCCGACCTCTCCGCCGAGGACGAGGAACGGCTGGGCACGGGCGACGCCGCCGGCCAGCGCACCGACACGATCATGCTGCTGCACTCCGGCAGCTCCGGATCGGTCCTGGTCAGCCTGCCCCGCGACTCCTACGTGCCGATCCCGGGGCACGGCTCGAACAAGCTCAACGCCGCCTACGCGTTCGGCGGGGCGCCGCTGCTGATCAGTTCGGTCGAGGCTGCCACGGGGCTGCACATCGACCACTACGCGGAGATCGGGTTCGGCGGGTTCGTCGACGCCGTCGACGCGGTGGGCGGCGTCGACCTGTGCGTGCCGAAGGCGATCAAGGACCCGAAGGCGGCGCTGGACATCCAGGCCGGCTGCCAGGAGCTCGACGGGCAGACGGCGCTCGGCTACGTCCGCACGCGGGCGACGGCGGGCTCGGACTTCGACCGCGTGCAGCGGCAGCGCGAGTTCCTCTCGGCGCTGATCGCGAAGGCGACGAGCGTGGGCACCCTGGTCAATCCGTTCCGGGTGGTCCCGCTGGCCGACGCGATGACCGCCCTGCTCACGGTCGACGACAACGACCACATCTGGAACGTCGCCCAGCTCGGCCTGGCGATGCGCGGGGTGACCAACGGGGGCATCGCGACGACCGCGCCGGTCGGCAGCACGCCGACGATCGGCGGGCAGTCCGTGGTGCGCTGGGACAAGACCCGGGCGAGCGCGCTGTTCGGCGCGCTGCAGAAGGACCAGACGCCGGCGCAGAGCTCGCTCGGCCCCTGACCACGTCGCCGCAGGTCACCTGCGGTCGTGAGTGCGTACCGCCCCTCTAGCGGCAGTACGCACTCACGGGGTCAGGCGGTGCGGCGCTTGCGCGTCGTGGTCTTCTTCTCGGCGCCGTCCTCGCCCTCGTCGGCCTTCTTGCGACGGGTGCTCGGCTTGCGGGCGCGGGCGGGCTTCTCCTCCGCCGGCTCCTCGGTCTCCTGCGGCTCCGCGCCCGCCTTGGTGGCGGCCTTCTTGCCGGACGAGCCGCGCGCGGCCTCGACGCTCGCCTGCAGCGCCGAGAGCAGGTCGGTCATCGAGTCGCCCTCGTCGTCCCGCTTCTGCTCGACCGGGGCCGGCTTGGTGTCGCCGTGCTCCTTCTTCGACTCGATCAGCTCGACGACGGCGTCCCGGTACTCGTCGTGGAACTCGGTGGGGTCGAAGTCCGCGCCCATGCTCTCGATCAGCGACGCGGCCATCTGCCTCTCCTGCGGCCGCAGCTCGATGTCCTGGTCGAGGATGTCGAAGTCCGGCTCGCGCACCTCGTCCGGCCACAGCATCGTCTGCAGCACGATCGTCTTGTCCCGCACCCGCAGCAGCGCGAGGCTCTCCCGCTGCCGCAGCGCGAACCGCACGATCGCCAGGCGGTCGGTCTCCGCCAGCGCCTCGCGCAGCAGCGCGTACGGCTTCGCCGCCTTGGTCTCGGGCTCGAGGTAGTAGCTCTTGTCGAACAGCAGCGGGTCGATCTGGTCCGCCGGCACGAACTCGACCACGTCGATCTCGTGCCCGCTGGCCACCGGCAGCGAGTCCAGGTCGGACTCGTCGAGCGTGATCAGCTCGCCGTCCTCGGTCTCGTAGCCCTTCACGATGTCCGCGTACTCCACGACCTCGCCGCACACCGTGCAGGTCCGCTTGTACCGGATGCGGCCGCCGTCGGCGCCGTGCACCTGGTGGAAGCGGATGTCGTGGTTGGTCGTGGCCGAGTACAGCTTGATCGGCACACTGACCAGCCCGAAGGACACCGCGCCGCTCCACATCGCGCGCATGGTCGCCCGTCCCTTCCGCGCCGGTTGCCGTCCGTGACGGCCCGTCGGGTGACAGCATGACGGTGTGCAGCCCATGCTCGCCACTCCCGGACCGCTCCCGACGGGGCCGGAATGGGTCTACGAGGTGAAGTGGGACGGCATGCGGCTGCTCGCCGAGGTCACCGACGGTGAGGTCCGCCTGGTCACACGCGCGGGCCGGGACGTCACGGCGACCTTCCCCGAGCTGACCGGGCTGACCGCGATCGCCCCCGACGTCGTGCTCGACGGCGAGGTCGTCCTGCTCGAGGAGGGGGTGCCGAGCTTCGCCGCGCTCGCCGACCGGGTGCACCGGCCGGTGTCCCGGACCCGCGCCCTGGCCCGGCCGGTCACCTTCATGGTGTTCGACGTGCTGCGGCTCTACGGCGTCCCGCTGCTCGAGCGGCCGATGCACGAGCGCCGCGCGACCCTCGAGCGGCTCGACACCACGTCGGTCCCGGCGGTGGCGCTCTCCCCGCTCTACACGGACGGGCGCGCCCTGTTCGACGCCACCGGGCGGCGGGGGATGGAGGGCATCCTCGCCAAACGGCGGGAGTCGGAGTACCGGCCGGGCGGTCGCAGCCCCGCCTGGGTGAAGGTGACCCACCGGCACACCCAGACCTGTCTGGTCGGCGGCTGGCGGCCCGAGCGCTCGGGGCAGGGCACGCGGATCGCGGCGCTGCTGCTCGGCGTGCCCGACGGCGGCGACCTGGTCTACGCGGGCCGCGTCCCGGTGGGGCTCGCCGGAGCGGTGGTGCAGCGGGTGCTCGGCGAGCTGATGACGGACCTGGAGACGGACGCGTCACCCTTCCGTGGCCGCCCGCCCCGGGCCGAGGCCGCCGGGGCGCACTGGTGCGAACCCGTCCTCACGGTCGAGGTGGCGCACCACGGCTGGACGGCGGAGGGCAGGCTGCGCCAGCCGGTCTTCCGCGGCGTCCGGGCCGACGTCGACCCCGCCGAGGTGCGGCGGGAGGACCGGTGAGGGTCGACACGTCTGGAAACCCGCGCCACGGAGGTGTTGGATGACGCGGACGGCGATGCTCGAGAAGGGGGCACCCACCGTGGACATGCACGAACCGGCGGGCCGGGCACCGGCCGGACACGACGGGCGGCGGAGGGGTCCCGCCGCCGAGCCGACCGGAGGCCGCGCGCAGCCGCTGTCCCTGTAGATCATCTGCCCGACGACGGGCGTGTCGTACCGCGCCCGTCCCCGCTCCCTACGGTGGTGTCGATGACGACAATGCTCACCTGGCAGGCCGACGGCCGCCCGGGCCTCGAGGGCACGCGCGTGCACTTCGGCCCCGGTCCCGCCGGGTTCCGCGCGCTCGGCCGGATAGTCCGGCCGGACCCGGAGGGCGACTTCACGGCGTCGTACAGCCTGGTCGTCCGCGAGGACGGCACGCTCGGGCGGCTCTCGCTCAGCGCCGCGACGACCGGGTTCGAGAAGCACCTGACGATGAACCGGACCGAGGACGGCTTCTGGCTGCTCGACGACGGTTCGGGCAGCGAGCGCCAGGACTTCGACGGTGCCGTCGACGTGGACCTGGCGTTCAGCCCGCTGTTCACCGCGCTGCCGATCCGGCGGCTCGGGGCGCACCGCGAGGCCGTCGACGTCGAGGTCCCCGTGGTGTTCGTGTCCCTGCCCGATCTCGAGGTGACCCTGACCAGGCAGCGCTACCGGACCGTGCGGCCGGGGGAGGGGGACTCGCCGGCGGTGGTCGAGTTCGCCCGCGCGGACCTGCGGGTCGAGCTGGAGGTCGACGCGGACGGGTTCGTGCTCTCCGTGCCGGGCCTCGCCGCGCTGGTGTCGAACGAGCGGGCGGAACCGGCGCCGCAGAGCTGACGCCCGGCCGGGGCTACTTCCAACCGCCGACCACGTCGCCGCGGCGGCCGAGCTCGCGCAGCTCGGCGAGGGCGTCGGGACCGTCGAGCGAGACCTCCAGGGCCAGCGGCTCGCGGGTCGAGGCCCAGCGCTGCCGGGCCAGGTACCCGGACTCGACGGTGGCCTTGAGCCCGCCGGTGGAGGCGAGGGCCCCGCGCATCACGCCGAGCCGGCCGAGGGCCTCGTCGACCGCCGCGAGCAGCGCCGACCGGTTGCCCTCGCACATGGCCAGGGTCAGCTCGGGACGGGTGCCCGCGACGCGGGTGCCGTCGGCGAAGGAGCTCGCGGAGAGGGCGAGGGCCAGGTCGTCGTCGGGCTCGCCGGCGCCGACCGTCGCCAGCACGGCGGCGAGCAGGTGCGGGAGGTGCGAGATCCGGGCGACGGCGAGGTCGTGCTCGTCGGCCGCCGCCGGGACCACACGCGAGCCGCAGGCCCAGGCCAGCTCGGCGACGTCCTTCCACACGTCGAGGTCGGCGCCGTCGTCGGCGATCACCACCCAGGCGGCCCCGCGGAACAGCTCCCCGTCGCCGGCGGCCCAGCCCGACTCGGCCGTGCCGGCCATCGGGTGCCCGCCGACGTACCGGGCGCGCGGGGCGAAGGTGGCGACGGCGTCGGCCACGGCGACCTTGACGCTCACCGCGTCGGTCAGCCGGACGGTGGGCGCGACGGCGTCGACCCGCTTCAGCACGCCCTCGACCGCGGGCAGCGGCACCGCGACCACCACCAGCGCGTCGGCCCCGGGGGCCCGGCGCAGCGCGGCGTCGAGATCGGTGGTCACGTCGAACCCGTCGGCCCGGGCGGCGGAGGCCGTGCCGTCGGACGCCGCGACGCCCCAGCACTCCCGGCCCGCGGCCCGCGCCGCGCGCAGCAGCGACCCGCCGATCAGCCCGGTCCCCACCACGCACAGCGCTCGCATGGGCGAGCAGGCTAGTCGACCGGCTCGCCCCGCCCGACCCGCGGTCAGTCCCGCTCCAGCGCCCCCGCCACCCGCAGGATGCCCCGCTCCTCGAGCCGGACGCCCGTGATCTGCACCCCCGCGGGCAGCTCACCCGCCGCGACGGGCGCCGGGACCGACACCGACGGCCACCTCGTGAGGTTGAACGGGCTGGTCAGCGCGAGCAGCGCCGACCGCACCGGCACCCCGTCGACCTTCCGCTCGCCGATCGGCGTCGCCCGCAGCCGGGTCGTGGCGCTGACCAGCACGTCCATGTCCGACACGGCCGCGCGGAACTCCGCGGTGAGCCGCTTCCGGGTCCGCTGCGCCGCCACGTACGCGTGCGCCGGCCGGTCCGCGACCATCTCCAGCCGCTCGACGGTCTCCGGCTGGTAGTCAACCCGCCGCGTGGCCAGCCAGTCCCGGTGTGTCGCGTAGGCCTCGGCCCCGACGATCTCGGCATACGACGCGGCCAGCTCCCCGATGAACGGCGTCCGGATCTCGACGATCTCCGCGCCCGCCTTCTCCAGCAGCCGCACCGACTCGCGCACCGCCTCGGCCAGCACCGGGTCGGCGGCCTGCCAGTAGTCGTCGACCAGCACGCCGACGTGCGCGCCGCGGATGCCGGGCGGCTGGATGCCGCCGCCGGTGCCGTCCGGCCGGGACAGAACGTCCCAGGCGACGGACGCCGAGTGCGTGTCCGCGGCCAGGATCCCGACGGTGTCCAGGGTCTCGGCCAGCGGGAACACGCCGTCCGTCGAGAGGGTGCCGTACTCCGGCTTGAGCCCGACCACCCCGCACAGCGCCGCGGGCGTCCGCACGCTCGCCCCGGTGTCGGTGCCGAGCGCGATCGGCAGGTGCCCGGCCGCGACCGCCGCGGCCGAGCCGGACGACGACCCGCCGGTGATCCGCGTGGGGTCGTGCGGGTTGCGGGCGGGACCGGTGGCGGACACGTCGCCGGTCGGGCCGTAGGCGAACTCGTGCGTGGCCAGCTTCCCGACGATCACCGCGCCCGCCTCGCGCAGCCGCGCCACGACCGGCCCCTCGGTCGTCGCGGCGGGGGCGTCGGCGAGCACCGCCGAGCCCGCCCGCGTCGGCAGCCCGACGACGTCGAACAGGTCCTTCACCCCGACCGCCACGCCGTGCAACGGGCCACGCCACTCGTGCCGGGCCAGCTCCGCGGCGCGCTCCTCGGCGGTGGCCAGCGCGCGCTCGGCGTCGAGGGTGACGACGGCGGCGTGGTCGTCCGCGGCGAGCCGGTCCAGGACGTCCCGGACGTGCTCGACGGGCGAGAGCCCGCCGGAGCGCAGGGCGAGGGAGAGATCGCGCAGGCTGGTCACCCGTCCAGCCTGCCACCCCCTCAGAGCAGGGCCAGCGCGGCGTAGAGGGCGGCGCCCGCCGGGATCACCGACTCGTCGAACCGCACCCGGTTGGAGTGGTTGGGCGGGGTGTCGTGCGGCGAGGCGCCGGGCGGGCAGGCGCCGAGGAAGGCGAGGGCGCCGGGCACCCGGGCCAGCACGTAGGCGAAGTCCTCGGCGCCCATGATCGGAGTGGGGAGGGTGCCGACGCGGGCGTCGCCGAGCAGCCGGCGCGCGACGTCGGACAACCGGGTCGTGGCGGCCGGGTCGTTGACGGTCACGGGGTAGCCGGGCTCGATCTCGACCCGCGCGGTGCAGTCGTGGGCGAGCGCGGTGTGCGTGCAGACCCGCTCGATCTCGGCCCGCACCGCCCGCCGCACGCCCTCGGACATCGTCCGCAGGGTGCCCTCGAGCTCCGCGGTCTCCGGGATGACGTTGTCGGTGGTCCCGGCGCTGATCCGGCTCACGGTCAGCACGGCGGGGTCGTGCGTGTCCACCTTCCGGGTGATCATCGTCTGGAGGGCGCCGACCATCGCCGCGGCCGCGGGCACGGGATCGACGGCGTGGTGCGGGGCCGAGGCGTGGCCGCCGCGTCCCGTGACGGTGACCCGGAGGACGTCGGCCGCCGCCATGATCGGGCCGGGCCGGGAGTACACCTCGCCGCTCGGCATGGTGGCGCTGACGTGCAGCGCGTACGCGGCGTCGGGCCGGCCGCCCGGTCCCCGGCGCTCCAGCAGCCCCTCCTCGATCATCTGCCGGGCCCCGTGGAAGCCCTCCTCGCCCGGCTGGAACACCAGGACGACGCGGCCGGCGAGCTGGTCGCGCCGCTCGCACAGCAGCCGCGCCGCCGCGGCCAGCATCGCGACGTGCAGGTCGTGGCCGCAGGCGTGCATCACGCCGTCGACCTCGGAGCGGAAGGGGACGGCCACGTCCTCGCGCAGCGGCAGCGCGTCCATGTCCGCGCGGAGCAGCACGGTGCGGCCGGGCCGGGCGCCCTCGAGCACCCCGACGACCGAGCTCAGCCCGTTCCCGAGGTGCAGGCGCAGCGGGAGGTCGGCGAGGTCGGCGAGCAGGGCGTCGCGCGTCAGGGGCAGGTCGAGGCCCACCTCGGGCCGGCGGTGCAGGGTGCGGCGCAGCGCCACCGCGCGCGGCTGCAGGGACCGGGCGGCGCCCAGGAGGGTGGCGGGGGCGGTCGCGAGGTCGGGCACGGACCGATCCTGGCACCGCGGGCACCTCCACCCGAATTGTGGTTTGTGACACAGCCGAAACGCGCCTACCGTGAGCGCCATGCCGGTGCAGACGGTGGAGGCGCCCACGGAGGCGCGTGGTTCCTCGCTGCCCGGGTTCGCGGTCGCCGCGATCCGGGAGGAGGGGCGTTGGCGATGCGTGCGTCTGGATCCCGACGCCCTGGTCGACCTCGACGCCGCGATCACCGAGCTGCGCGGGCTGCGGTCCACCGGCGCCGTCGTCGGGCTGCTCGACGTCGACGACGAGTTCTTCGTCCTCCTCCGCCCGGTGCCCAACGGCGTGTCCCTGATGGTGTCCGACGCGGTGGCGGCGCTGGACTACGACGTCGCGGCCGACGTGCTCGACCTGCTGCGGGTGGAGCTCCCGCCGGACGAGGACGCGCTCGACGACGACCCGTGGCCCGAGGGCGACCTCGCGATCCTCGCCGACCTCGGGCTGCCGGCCGAGGAGCTGGGCGTGCTCGCCGGCGAGATCGAGCTGTACCCGGACGAGCAGCTGGCCGCGATCGGCCGCCGCTGCGGGTTCGGCGAGGAGCTGGCCAAGCTCATCGGCAGCTGAGCGGAGCTCGCGGAGCGAACATCGGCGCTGAGCGGAGCTCGCGGAGCGAACATCGGCGCTGAGCGGAGCTCGCGGAGCGAACATCGGCGCTGACCGGGCACGATGGCCGGGTGCTGCCCACCCCGGCCGACGACGTGCTGCTCGGCCGCGCCCTCGAGGTCGCGGCCGGTGCGCTGCGCACCGGTGACGTGCCGATCGGTGCCGTGGTCGTCGACGCCGCGGGGCGCGAGCTGGCGGCCGCGGCCAACGCCCGGGAGGCCCTGGGCGACCCGACCGCCCACGCCGAGATCCTCGCGCTGCGCCAGGCCGCCCGGGTCCGGGGGGAGTGGCGGCTCGAGGGCTGCACGCTGGCCGTGACCGTCGAGCCCTGCACGATGTGCGCCGGCGCGCTCGGCCTCGCCCGGGTGGGACGGGTGGTGTTCGGGGCGTGGGAGCCGAAGACCGGCGCCGCCGGGTCGCTGTGGGACGTCCTGCGCGACCGGCGGCTCACCCACCGTCCCGAGGTGGTGGGCGGGGTCCGGGCCACCGAGGCGGCGGCGCTCCTCGAGGCGTTCTTCACGGGGCACCGGGGGGCCTGAAACCCGTCGAGACCCGGCTTGTAACCTTGTCGGCGGTAGCGTGTCCGAGCGGCCGAAGGAGCGCGCCTCGAAAGCGCGTGAGGTTCACGCCTCCGTGGGTTCAAATCCCACCGCTACCGCCAGACCCGCCGGGCGGGCCCGCAAGGGCCCCCCGGCGTTCGTCGTTCCGGGCCGTTGACGTGGGCCGACGTACTCAGCACCATCGACCGATGCGCCTGCTGGACCGAGCCGCCGTCCAGGCCCTCCTCGACCCGGACGCGCTCCTCGACGCGGTCGCGACGGCCCTGGTCGACCTGAGCACCGGACGGGCGTCCGTCCCGCCGCGGATCGCGGCGCAGGTCGGCGAGCTCGGCCTCCTCGCCGCCATGCCGGCGTACAGCGAGACGCTCGGTGTCGTCGCCGCGAAGCTGCTGACCCTCTACCCGGGGAACGAGTCGCTGGGGCTGCCGACGCACCAGGCCCTCGTCGCGGTGTTCGCGCCGGAGGACGGCACCCTGCGCGCGCTGATGGACGGCGACGTCATCACCGCCGACCGCACCGCGGCGGCGTCGGCACTGTCCGTGCAGGCCCTGGCCCGGCCCGACGCCAAGGTCCTGGCCGTGCTCGGCACCGGCCCACAGGCGCTGGCCCACGCCCGCTACGTCGCGCGGATGCGCCCGTTCGAGGAGATCCGCATCGGCGGACGCGACCCGCACAAGGTCACCGCGGTCGTCGACCTCCTCGCCGCGGAGGGCGTCGCCGCGCGGGTCTGCACGATCGAGGGGGCGTTGCACGACGCGGACGTGGTCTGTGCGGCGACCAGCACCCTCCGCCCGCTCGTCGGGCCGGACGGGCTGCCGGACGGGGTGCACGTGGCCTCCGTCGGCTACCGCCCGGAGGGGCGGGAGGTGGACGCGGCCCTGCTGACCCGGGCGCAGATCGTCGTCGAGCACCGCCCGACCACTCTCGCGCCCTACCCCGTCGGCTCGAACGACCTCGCCGAGCTGCTCGAGCGCGGGAGGATCCACCCCGACGTCGTCGTCGAGCTCGGGGAGGTGCTCGGCGGCCTGCGCCCCGGCCGGGCCTGGGACGAGCAGCCCACCGTCTACAAGTCGGTGGGGGTGGCGGTGCTCGACGTGGCGGCCGCGGCCGTGGTCCTCGACGCGGCGGAACGGGCGGGAGCGGGCCTCGAGACGACGCTGTAGCCCCTGAGAACGACGAACGCCGGGCATCGACCCGGCGCTCGTGCTCGCGTGGCGGAGGATAGGGGATTCGAACCCCTGAGGGATTGCTCCCAACACGCTTTCCAAGCGTGCGCCCTAGGCCACTAGGCGAATCCTCCGGCGGGAACGATACGCGACGCGATTTCCGACCCCCGCCCCGGGACCCTCCCCGGCACATGTGGCTACACTCGGCACCGGACCCCGCGCGGCGTCCATCCTGTGAACTCCCCCAGGGCCGGAAGGCAGCAAGGGTCAGCGGGCTCTGGCGGGTGCGCGGGGTCCCCTTCGTTCTCTCGCCCCGGCTCCGCCCCTTCCCGAACTTGTCGGGGGTGGTCGGTAGCCTCGCTCGCGTGGCGCTGGCTCTCTACCGGAAGTACCGCCCGGCGAAGTTCGCCGAGGTGGTGGGGCAGGAGCACGTCACCGGACCCCTGGGCACGGCGCTCTCCGCCGGTCGGATCAACCACGCCTACCTGTTCTCCGGCCCGCGCGGCTGCGGGAAGACGTCGTCGGCGCGGATCCTGGCCCGCTCGCTGAACTGCGTCGAGGGCCCCACGCCGGACCCCTGCGGCGTCTGCGCCTCGTGCGTCGCGCTCGCGCCCGAGGGGCCGGGGAACATCGACGTCGTCGAGCTCGACGCCGCGTCCCACGGCGGCGTGGACGACGCGCGCGAACTTCGCGACCGCGCCTTCTACGCGCCGGCCGAGTCGCGGTACCGGGTGTTCATCGTCGACGAGGCGCACATGGTCACCACGCAGGGCTTCAACGCCCTGCTGAAGATCGTCGAGGAGCCGCCGGAGCACCTCGTCTTCGTCTTCGCGACCACCGAGCCGGACAAGGTGCTGCCCACCATCCGGTCCCGCACGCACCACTACCCGTTCCGGCTGATCCCGCCCGGCACGCTGCGCGCGCTGCTCGAGCGGATCTGTGCCGACGAGGACGTCCGCGTCGAGCCGGCGGTGTACCCGCTGGTCATCCGCGCGGGCGGCGGCTCGGCGCGCGACACGCTCTCGGTGCTCGACCAGTTGCTCGCGGGCGCCGGTCCCGAGGGCGTCACGTACGAGCGCGCGATGGCGCTGCTCGGCGTCACGGACGTCGCCCTGATCGACGACGTGGTCGACGCCCTCGGCGCGGCGGACGGCGGCGCCGTCTTCCAGGCCGTCGACCGGCTGGTCGAGGCCGGTCACGATCCCCGCCGCTTCGCCTCGGACCTGCTGCAGCGGCTCCGCGACCTGATGTTGCTGCAGGCCGTGCCGGAGGCCGCCGAGCAGGGGCTGGTCGAGGCGGCGGACGACGAGCTCTCCCGCATGATCGAGCAGGCCGCCCGGCTGGGCCCGGCCACGCTCACCCGGTACGGCGAGATCGTGCACGCGGGGCTCACCGAGATGCGCGGGGCCACCGCGCCGCGCCTGCTGCTCGAGCTGCTGTGCGCGCGGATGCTGCTGCCCGCGGCCACGACGTCCGACGCCGGGCTGCTCGAGCGCCTCGAGCGGGTCGAGCGGCGGCAGGCCATCGCGCCCGAGCCGGGTGCGGCGGCGGTGTCGGGTGGGTCGGCTCCGGCCGTGAGCTCGGCTCCTGCCGCTGCCGGCGGCTCCGCGGTGTCCGGCGGGGAGACGGCGCCGCGGTTCGTGCGGCCGTCGCAGCGGACGAGGGGTGCTGCTCCGGCGGCGCGGCCGACGCAGGAGAGTGCGGCGGACGGGGCCCGGCCCCGGCAGGCGGCGGAAGAGGACGCGGCACCGGGGCAGGTCGCGGCCGGTCCTGACGACGTCCCCGCGCGAGCGGAGGACCGTCGGCCGGCTGCTGCGGGAGACAGCAGCTCGTCGCAAGGGGCGGAGGGTGCACGGGGTGGCGACGCTCCCGCCCCCGCCGACGGACCTGACCGCGCCGACGGACCTGGCCGCGCCGACGGACCTGGCCGCGCCGACGGACCTGGCCGCGCCGACGCACACGCCCGCGCAGACGCGCCTGATCGCGCAGACGCGCCCGCCCGCGAGTTAGAGCCACCGGAGCGCGGCGAGGGCTCGGAGCCCGTGGCGCCCCTTCGCGGCAACGCCCCGGGCCGCGAGACCGAGGCGGATCGCGTGGGTACCGGTCGCGAGGCGGCTGCACCCACGCCCGCTGGTCGTGAGGCCTCGGCGGAGGCCGCCGGACGTGGCTTCGCGAGTCCTGAGGCGTCGGACGAGGCGGCCCGACGTGGGTCGGCGGGTGGCGAGGCGTCGGGTGAGGCCGCCGGACGTCGTGAGGCAGCAGGCCAGGAGGGCGCCGGAAGCGGCGCTCCCGGTCGCGCCGCGGCGTCCGAACACGAGAGGCCCGGCCGCGAGGACCCTAGGCGTGAGACTGCTGCCGGCGAAGCGCTCGGCCGCGATTCTGCCGGCCGCGAGCCTGCTGGTCGTGACTCCGCCGGTCGCGAGGCTGTGGACCGCGAGTTTGCTGGGCGCGACTCTGCCGACCGCGAGTTCACTGAGCGCGACTCTGCCGACCGCGGGTCTGCCGGTCGCGAGAGCGCCGGTCGCGTGGGCGCCGGAGCCCCAGGCGCCGGGAGTGCAGAGGCGGCAGGAGCCGAGAGCGTCGGAGGCGAGGCGCGCAGCGGTGAGGCGCGCAGCGGTGAGGCATCCGCCCGCGAGACCTCCGGCCGCGAGACTTCGGACCGCGAGGCACCCGGCCGCGGGGCTCCCGGGCGTGGGACCCCGCTCGAGCGTGAGGCTGCCGCCCGCGAGACCGCTGGACCGAGGGACGAGCCGCGGCGGCCCGAGGCACCCGGTCGGCCCGACACCGCGGCGCGCCCAGAGGCGCCGCTGCAGCAGGTGGCCGCGAGCAGTACCTCGCCCGCTGCTGAACCTGCTTCTCCCACTGCGGCCGAGGCGCCTGCCGCACACGGCCTCGACGCGAGCGCCGTACGGCGCGTGTGGTCGGAGATCCTGGCCGCGGCGCGTCAACTCAGCCGCAGCACGGAGGCGCTGCTGGTCAACGCGACCGTCCGCGCGGTGCAGGACGACACGCTGGTCCTGAGCATCGGCTCGCCGCCACTGGCCCGCCGCCTGTCGGACCAGCGGAACACGGACGTGATCGTCGAGGCGCTCCGCGCCGTGCTGGGCGTGCAGTGGCGCGTCCGCTGCGAGACGGGCGACGGCGGCGGTCCCGCGCAGCCGCCACCCCGTCAGGCGGCGCCGCGACCCGCCCCGCAGCGCCCGTCGCGGCGCGAGGCCCCGGAGCCGGAGCGGCCGAACCGCCCGGAGCCGGCGCGACAGGAGCGCCCCGAGCCGCGACGCCCGGCACCGGCGCAGCGCCCTCGCGGTGGAAGCGGCTCGGACGACGGCATCCCGCTCCCGCCCGAACCGCCGTCCGACGAACCCCCGCCGGACGACGAGGAGGCCATGTTCGCCGAGGCCGACGCGTCCCGCGCGGAGCGCAGCGTGCGCCGCGACCCGGAGGAGGTCGCCATCGAGCTGCTCTCCTCCCAACTCGGCGCCCGCGCCTTCGACCAGCGCTGACCCCACCCGACCAGCCGCCGCCCGGCCGGCGCTGACGAACCGAGCACCGCTCGCACACCCGCACCGCGCGCGTCCCGGCACGCCTCCGACCGCGGCGCACAAGGATCACTGCGAGCGTCCGGCACTCCGTGCCCACCACCTGTAGGCGCCACGATCATGTGAGCGCAGGCGAACGGCGGCGCGGAGCAGCAGCGTGTCGCTCTGGTCGATCACCGCCACGGAGATGGCTACGAGCGTCACCTCAGCGCGCTCCTGGCAACCGCACGCCACCCTCGAATCGACCACGTATCTCGACCGCGCGCAGGGACACGCGAGCGTGCGTGGGACGGCCAGACGCGTCGGAGCGGTCGGTACAGCGAAGCCCTCGCTGGCGGGCGGTTTTCATCCGCAGCTCGCACACGGACACGGTGCTCGACACTCAGCCCGCAAGGGGCGAGGTGACGGCGGTGTGTACTCGCGATCATGGTGACGGGCAAGCACGTTGCGGTACCTCGGCTGCTCCAGTGCGGCTGCCGCACCACACAGGGCCTCACGCCGACTCGCGGGGGGTGCAGCGCGCGATTCGCGGGGTGCACGGCGCAACTCGCGGAGGTGCACGGCGCGACTCGCGGAGGTGCAGGGCGCGACCCGCGGGGGTGCAGAGCCGACTCGCGGTGCCGGATCTCCCGACTCGCGGTGCCGGATCTCCCGACTCGCGGTGCTGGAATTCCCGACTCGCGTCCTCAGAGGTGGGAGAGGAGAGCCAGGCCCCGCGAGAAGGCAGTGATCTTGTTCTCCCGCTTGTCGGGGCCGTGCCCCTCGTCGGGGAAGACCAGCAGCTCGGCGCCGGTGGCCTCGGCGATCTGCCGCGCCTCGGAGACCGGGACCCGCGGGTCGTTCTCCCCGTGCACCACGAGCAGCGGAGCGCGGATCTCGTCGACGCGTGCGAGCGGCGAAGCGGCGGCGAGGGAGGTGGGGTCGGAGCCGTACTCGCGTTCCCGGAACGCCCGCCGGTGCGGCGCGGTGTTCTGCAGGAATGTGACCAGGCTGGACATGCCCGCGATGTCGACCCCCGCCGCCCACCGCTCCGGCTGGAAGGCCAACCCGAGCAGCACGAGGTAGCCGCCGTACGACCGCCCCCACAGCGCGGCGCGCGCCGGGTCGCAGCCGAGCCCGGGCAGGGCGTCGTGCAGGGCCGCGAGATCGAGCAGGACGTCGAGGCGCCGCTCCCGGTCGTCGGCGGAGTACCAGCGCTTCCCGAACCCGGTGGAGCCGCGGACGTTCGGCACCAGCACCGTGTGCCCAGCGGCGACGAGCAGCTGCACCACCGGGTCGAAGCTGCGCACCGCCTGGCTCTCCGGCCCCCCGTGCAGCACGACGACCGCCGACCCGTCCGGCGACGCGGGCCGGTACACCGCGCACGGCACCTGCTCGCCGTCCGACACCGGCACCCGCACGTCCGCGGGGTGCACGAACGGCGGTCCCTCCCACGCCGCGACGGTGCGGGTCAGCGGGGTGGCCTGCCCAGAGGCGAGATCGAGCAGCACCACGTCGCCGGGCGTGTCCGGCGCGGTGAACGAGAGCGCCGCGTACCGGCCCGACGGCGAGAAGACCGGCGGGGTCCGGGTGACCACCCCGTCGACCGGCAGCGCCACGGTGGTCCGCGGCTCCCCGGTCGCCGCGTCGTGCAGCCGGAGCGTGTCGAGGCCCTCGGCGGACCGCACCACCAGGAGCGTGCCGCCGTCCGGGGTGAGCAGGCCGAGGAGGTCGGCGTCGTCGTCCACGGCGAGCCAGGAGCCGCCGAGCAGCGCGACGCCGATGCGGTCCCGGCCCGCGTCCGTGCTGACGACGACCTCGTCCCCGGCGAACTGCGGCCGCACGAACCGTGCGCCCTCGGCGAGCACGTGCACGCGCCCGCCCTCGGTCTCCGGCATGGTGTCGACGGCCAGCAGCCGGTCGGTCATCGCCGCCTCGCCCGCCACCGTGACGAGCAGCCGGCGCCCCTCCGCGTCGGCCGCGACCTCGCCGACCGGCGTGCCGCCGGCCAGCACGGTCTCCTCGGCCCCGGCGTCGACCCCGTGGATCACGAGATCGAACGCGACGCCGTCGGACCGGTTGGTCATGTAGACGACGCGGCCCGGCAGCACCGCGAGCAGCAGGTTCACGTGGTCCGGGTCGTCGACCAGCGGGGTGAGCCCGCCGGTCGCGAGGTCGAGCAGGCTGAGCTGGGCGCGCTCGTCGCCACCCCGGTCGTGCTCGACGACGACCCGTCGCTCGCCCGGCAGGTACCGCCCCCGGCAGGGGCCGTCGAAGGCGGTGAGCGGGGTCGCGCTGCCGTCGGGGGCGAGTTCGACGAGCTGGACGGAGCCGGAGGCGTCGCCACCGGCGAGGACCCGGCCGGAGTCGTCGACGTCGAAGGCCCGCCAGGTGGGGAGCGCGAGGAGCTGTTCGGCGTGCACCGCGGGCACCTTACGAAAGGACCAGGCCGGCAGCCCGGCGAGGAACGTCGTGATCCCCGCGGCGATCGCGGCGGCGTAGCGTTCCCGCCCCGCGGCCGACGAGACCACGGCGGCCTCCTCGCTGTTGCGCATGTTCGCGCACTCCACCAGGGCCGCGGGCACCGTCGCGAAGTTGAGCCCGCCGAGGTCGGCGCGCGGGGAGAGGCCGTCCCGGCCGATGTAGTCGCTGGTCGGGAAGCCGTCCGCGCGCAACGCGTCGCGCAGGTCCCGGGCGAGGTCGATGGCCGGGCCGGACTGCGCGTCGTTGAGCGGCGGCGAGGAGTAGGCGACGTGGAAGCCGCGCCCGGAGGCGGCGGCGCCGTCGGCGTGCAGCGAGACGAGCAGGTCGGCGCCGGCCTCCTGACCGGCCTTGCCGCGCTCGTCGACGCAGGGGCCCACGCCGTCGTCGGAGGGCCGGGTGAGCACGACGGCGACGCCGGCGGCCGCGAGGTGCGCGCGGACCCGTCCGGCCAGGTCCCAGGTGAAGGCGTGCTCGGGGTAGCCGGCGTCGGTCGAGGTGCCGGTGGTGTTGCAGGCCTTGGTGCCGCCGCGGCCGTCGGGAACCTGGCGGGTGACCGCCGCGCGGGCGGACCCGTTGCCGCCGTTGTGCCCGGGGTCGAGGACGACCGTGCGCGTGGGGGCCGCCGGCGCGGGCGACGTGGCGACGCTGCTGGTCGGGACGGCCACGGAGGGCGCGGGCGCCGCGGGTCCGGCGGCCGTGCAGGCGACCAGCAGGAGCAGGGCCGGCGTCAGGACGAGGGCGCGACGCGGGGCGGACACGGCGGACAGCGTGGCACGGCTACCCTGGGTCGCGAGACCGCACACGCGGGCGAGACCTCGAGGAGTGTTCTGGTGCAACCGGGTGGTCAGCCGGACATGTCGATGATCCTGCAGCAGGCGCAGAAGATGCAGGAACAGCTCATGACGGCGCAGCAGGAGCTCGCCGAGGCCGAGGTGACCGGCCAGGCGGGCAACGGGCTCGTGCGTGTCACCCAGACGGCGGCGGGCGAGATCCGCCGCGTCGAGATCGATCCGAAGATCGTGGACCCCGAGGACGTCGAGACCCTGCAGGACCTGCTGGTGGGCGCCATCCAGGACGCCTCCCGCGCCGCGCAGGAGCTGCAGGCGGAGAAGATGGGCCCGCTCACCGGCGGCCTGGGCGACCTCGGCGGATTCGGCCTCCCCGGCGTCTGACGTGTTCGAGGGACCGGTCCAGGACCTGATCGACGAGCTGGGCCGGCTGCCCGGCGTCGGTCCGAAGAGCGCGCAGCGCATCGCGTTCCACCTGCTCGCCGCCGACGCCGCGGACGTCACCCGGCTGCAGGAGGTCCTGCAGAAGGTCAAACAGGGCGTGCAGTTCTGCGAGGTGTGCGGCAACGTCTCGGAGAAGGAGCGCTGCCGCTACTGCTCCGACGCGCGCCGCGACCCCACGGTCGTCTGCGTGGTCGAGGAGCCCAAGGACGTCCTGGCGGTGGAGCGCACCCGCGAGTTCAAGGGCCGCTACCACGTCCTCGGCGGCGCGCTGGACCCGTTGGGCGGGATCGGGCCGGAGTCGCTGCGGATCCGCGAGCTGCTCGCGCGGCTCGGCGGGACCGGCCCGGCGACCGACGAGGGCGACATCGGCGAGGTCATCATCGCGACCGACCCGAACACCGAGGGCGAGGCGACCGCGACCTACCTGGTCCGGCTGCTCAAGGACTTCCCCGGGCTCAGCGTCACGCGGCTGGCCTCGGGCCTGCCGATGGGCGGCGACCTGGAGTTCGCGGACGAGATGACCCTCGGCCGCGCCCTCGCAGGCCGCCGCGCGCTGTCCTAACCGGCCAGCACCTTCGTCAGCACCTCGGCGAACTCCGCCGGGGCGCCGAGGAAGCCCCCGTGGTCGCCGGGAAAGAAGGTCGGCTCCACCGCGAGCCGCTCGGCGAGGGCGGTCGACGTCGGGTGGGTCAGCAGGTGCCCGGAGTCCCGGCCGATCCCGACGACGATCCGGGTCCGCGCCGCCCGCAGCGCCTCGAGGTCCGGCACGTACCGGGTCGTGACCAGCAGGTCGTGGGCCAGGAACCGCTCGGCGTCGCGCATGTCCTGCTCGGACGGCGGCGGGCCGGGTGGGGGCTCGGCCGGCGCACCGGCGTCGTCGCCCACGAACCCGGCGGCGGCCATGAACTTGGCGAACGCCGGACCGACGCCCTCGGCGTGGAAGGTCGCGACGACGTCCTCGGTCGCGGCGCGCCGGGCCTCGCGGTCCGGCAGCAGCTCGAGCAGTGGTGGCTCGTGCGCGACGAGAGTGCGCAGCCGGTCCGGGTGCCGGGCGACGAGCGCGAGGCCGGTGGTCGCGCCGCCGCTGGAGCCGAACAGGTCCGCGGTGCCGGCGCCGAGTGCGTCGAGGATCGCGACGACGTCGTCCGCCCGCTGCTCCACCGGGACGTCGACCGTCGGGTCCTCGAGCGCGCTGTTCGCGATCCCGCGGGGGTCGGTGGTGACCACGGTGTGGTGCGCGGCGAGGGCGTCGGCGAGCGGCGCGAAGTGCGCCGCCGACATCGGCGAACCCACCACGACGAGCACCGGGCCGGAGCCACGGACCTCGTAGTGCAGGCGCGCGCCGGGGACGTCGAGCGTGTGGACCTCTGTCACGGTTCCTCCTGGTCATCGGGGCCGGCAGGGGAGTGACCGTGCACCGGGCGAGAACTCATCGCACGAGACGGAAAAGGCCCGACGCCGCGGTGTGCGACGCCGGGCCGGAGGTCCGGACCCGGTCCGCCGGGGCGGACCGCCTTCCCGGTGGGGCCGGTGGGGGCGCCGGTCCCGCTCGAGCGGGACCACCGCGCGCAGGAACCCCCCGGCACTGCGCAGTCAGTCGCCGTCGTCGTCACCCCAGGAGTCGTGACCCGACCGGCCCATGGCGGCCTGCCGGCCCTCCCAGTTGCGACGGCGTTCGGCGGCGACCCGCCGCCAGGCGCGGGCCTGTGCGGCATCCAGGATGCCGACGACCACGCCGATGACGGCCAGGACACCCAGCCCGACCAGGACGATGCCGATGGGGCCGATCACGGGGACCACCTGCCCGACCGACGGCGGGCGACCTTGCTGGACGGGGCTCCGGCACGCGTGCGAACGGCTCGGATGTGGGTCATCGGACGTCACCTTCCACTCGGAGTGCTGCCCGGCGGGTGCCGGGAGTCGGAGGGGCCCCTCGGGGCGGGACCGGGGCCGCGGGGCGGCAGGTGCGACGGGCGGGGCGCGGGCCGTTCGGGGAGATCACGAGCGCCCTCCTTCCCTCGGGGACCCCGGGTGGAGGTGATGCGAACCACTCGGGGTCCAGCTGTGCTTAGATTGCCCGACGGGATGTCCTCGTGCAATTGCACGGGAGGGGCCAGGTGCGAATCACTCGCTCGGAGCATCCGACCGGTTCCGACGGGTGAGCGGACGGGGGAGGTGGGATGGCGCCACAGCAGGGGCCCGCAGGTCCGCGCCGGCGGCTGGGCGCCGAGCTCCGGCGACTCCGGCTCAACGCCGACATGACCCTCGACGAGGTCGCCGAGAAGATGACCTGCTCGACCTCCAAGATCAGCCGGTTGGAGACGGGCAAGGGGATCCCCAAGATGCCCGACGTCAACGAGCTGATCCGGATCTACGGCGTCACGTCCGACGCCGAGCAGGACATGCTGCGCCGGCTGGTCCGCGAGGGCCGGACGCAGGGGTGGTGGGAGCCGATCACCGAAGGCGTGCACCCCGAGCGGTTCGTGCTCGATGCCCCTGCGCGCTTCGCCGCGCTGGAGACCGAGGCCGTCGAGGTCCGCACGTTCGACAACACGGTGCTGCTCGGGCTGCTGCAGACCGAGCGGTACGCCCGGGCTCTCATGCGGGCGCTGCTGCCGAGCCACTCGGAGTCCGAGATCGAGCTCCTGGTGCAGCTCCGGATGCGGCGGGCGCGTGCGCTGCGGCGCGCCGAGGACCCGCTCCGCGTGCGCGCGGTCATGGACGAGAGCGTGCTCTGCCGTCTGGTCGGCGGCGTCGACGTGATGGCCCAGCAGGCGGAGCACCTGCTCGAGCTCGGGAGCCTGCCGAACGTCTCGATCCAGGTGCTCCCGTTCGACATCGGGATGCACCGGGCGCTCGCCGGTCAGTTCACCGTGCTGCGCTTCGCGGACGAGCTCGCAGGGGACGTGGTCCACATCGAGGGCAGCGCGGGCGACACCTACCTCGAGGCTCCGTCCGATGTGGATCTCTACACGAAGATCTTCGACGATGTCGCCGGGGTGTCACTGTCCCCCGGTGACAGCGCAGAGCTGATCGCCCGCTACGGTGCGCGCAACAGTGCGCAAGGGGGCGGGTCGTGATCGAGTTCCGGACCAGCAGTTTCTGCAACCGCGGCAGCTGCGTGGAGGTCGGGCGCACACCCGACGGCACGTTCCTGGTGCGGGACACCAAGAACCGCGAGCAGGCGGCGCTGGCCTTCACCCGCGAGGAGTGGGCGGCGTTCGTGGCGGGCGTGAAGAACGGCGAGTTCGAGGCGTCCTGACCGGACTGTCGCGCGTCCACGGTGGACGCGACGCATGGTTCCGCCGGGTGGGTGTGCTCGCGCCACGGAGCGTGAGACTGTTACGCCCGCCTCACGCATTTGAGCTGGTTTTGAGGTAGCTGTGCCCCAACTGTGACGTTGCGGGCTACCGACGGGTAAACACCTTGACTAGCGTCTCCGGGCATCGCTCGAACCCCGACGACCTCGAGGTGTCCTGAGAATGCCCACCACACGACGTCTGCTCGCCACCATCGCCGCTGGCGCGCTCACCGTCTCGCTCGCCGCCTGTGCGACCTCCGAACGAGGTGACGGCGGGTCGGCCGGCGCGACCGGCGGCACGATGGTCTTCGGCGCCGCCGGCGCCCCGAAGAACTTCGACCCGATCTTCAACGACGACGGCGAGAGCTTCCGTCCCGTCCGTCAGATGTACGACACGCTGATCACGTACAAGCCGGGCACCACGGACCTCGCGCCGGGCCTGGCGACCGAGTGGTCGTCCAGCCCCGACGGCAAGCAGTGGACCTTCACGATCCGTCAGGGCGTGAAGTTCCACGACGGGACCCCGCTCGACGCCGCCGCCGTCTGCACCAACTTCGACCGCTGGGCGAACACGACCAGCGAGGCCGCGCAGAGCAACATGATCTACTACGCGGACGTCTTCGAGGGCTTCAAGAACTCCGGCGGGATCTACGAGTCCTGCCAGGCGAACGGCGACAAGGCCACCATCTCCCTGACCAAGTACAAGGGCGCCTTCCCCGCCGCCTTCGGCCTGACCTCGCTGTCGATCTCCAGCCCGGCCGCGCTGAAGCAGTACGACGCGGACAACGTCACGCAGAGCGGCGACTCGTTCTCCTACCCCGCCTACGCCACGGACCACCCCACCGGCACCGGCGCGTTCAAGTTCGAGAGCTACGACCGCACCGCGAACACGATCACCCTGGTCCGCAACCCCGACTACTGGGGTGAGAAGGCCAAGCTGGACAAGCTCGTGTTCAAGATCATCCCGGACGAGAACGCCCGCAAGCAGGAGCTCACGGCCGGCACCATCGACGGCTACGACTACCCGTCGCCCGCCGACTACAACGCCCTGAAGCAGGCCGGGCAGCAGGTGCTGATCCGCCAGCCGTTCAACGTGCTCTACATGGGCATCAACACCAAGAACAACCCGGCTCTCAAGGACATCCGGGTGCGCCAGGCGCTGGCCTACGCGATCGACCGGCAGGCGCTGGTGCAGACCAAGCTGCCCGAGGGCGCCGAGGTCGCGACGCAGTTCATGCCCAAGACCGTCGCCGGGTACGCCGACGACGTCCAGCAGTACCCGTACGACCCGCAGAAGGCAAAGGACCTGCTGGCCCAGGCCGGGGCGTCGAACCTGACGCTGAACTTCTACTACCCGACCGAGGTCACCCGGCCCTACATGCCGAACCCGACCGACCTCTTCCAGCTGATCTCGGAGAACCTCAAGCAGGCCGGGATCACGGTCAACGCGGTGCCGCGCCCCTGGAACGGCGGCTTCAAGGACGACGTCCAGACCGCGGGCAAGCAGGACCTGCACCTGCTCGGGTGGACCGGCGACTACAACGACGCCGGCAACTTCATCGGCACCTTCTTCGGCCGCGAGAAGCCGGAATTCGGGCCGGAGGACCCGGCGATGTACGCGCAGATCAACGCGGCCGACGCCGAGCCGGACCCCGCCAAGCACGCCGCGGCGTACGAGCAGGCCAACCGCGACCTGATGGCGAAGTACCTGCCGGCCGTGCCGATCAGCAGCAGCCCGCCCGCGATCGTCGTCTCCGGCGCGATCCAGGGCCTGGTGCCCAGCCCGCTGACCGACGAGCGGTTCAACACCGTCAGCAAGACGCAGAGCTGATCCGACCGAACTACATTATGGAACCATAATGGGTCGAATTCGCGATTGCCGACCACATTATGGTTCCCTCATGCGCCGAATCGGCCGCCCTGAGCGCATCGTGGTTCCGTGATGCGCTCGGGGTGCCGGTGTGAAAGGCCACCATGCTGCGCTTCATCGTGCGGCGGTTGATCCAGGTCGTCCCGACGCTCCTGCTGCTGTCCATCCTCCTGTTCGCCTGGCTGCGCTCGCTGCCCGGCGGACCGGCGGCCGCGCTGCTCGGCGACAAGGCGACCCCGGAGAAGATCGCCCAGCTCAACACCGTGCTCGGGCTCGACCAGCCCGTCCCGGTCCAGTACTTCCGCTTCCTCGGCCGCGCACTGACCGGCGACTTCGGCAACTCCCTGATCACCGGCGAACCGGTGACGACCGAGATCGCCCGGGCGCTCCCCGCGACGATCGAGCTCGCGATGGCCGCGCTGCTGCTCGCGGTGGTGCTGGGCATCCCGCTCGGCTACGTGGCGGCGCGCTACCGCGGCCGCCCGCTCGACACCACCACCGTGATCGCGACGCTCGTCGGCGTCGCGGTCCCCGTGTTCTTCCTCGGCTACCTGCTCAAGCAGTTCTTCGCCGTGGACCTCGGCTGGTTCCCGCCCTCAGGGCGGCAGGCCGTGGACATCGACGCCACGCACGTCACCGGGTTCGCCGTGCTCGACGGGCTCCTGACCAGGGAGCTCGACGCGTCGTGGGACGCCCTCGTGCACCTGGTGCTGCCCGCGGTCGCGCTGGCCACGATCCCGCTCGCGGTGATCGTGCGGATCACCCGGGCGTCCGTGCTCGACGTCATGGGTTCGGACTTCGTGCGCACGGCCAACTCGAAGGGGCTCGCGCCCCGTACTGTCCGCGAGCGGCACGTGCTCCGCAATGCCCTGCTGCCCGTCTCGACGACGATCGGCCTGCAGACCGGCCTGCTGCTGGCGGGCGCGGTGCTCACCGAGAAGGTCTTCGTATGGGGTGGCCTCGGCACGCTGCTCGCGCAGGCGATCGAGCGCCGCGACTACCCCCGGCTGCAGGCCGTGGTGCTGCTCGGCGCGCTGGTCTACGTGATCGTGAACCTGCTCGTGGACCTCTCGTACGCGGTCATCGACCCGAGGGTGAGGGTGCGATGACCTCGCCGAGGGGCAGCCTGCGACCCCGACCCCCGACACTGCTGGACCGCCGCCGGCGCCGCGTCGACGAGCTGGCGGAGGCGAGCGGGCGCAGCCTCACCGCCGACGCCTTCCAACGGCTGCGGCGCAACCCGGTCGCGATCGTCGGCGCGGTGATCGTCGGCCTGTTCGTGCTGGTCTCGATCCTCGCGCCCTGGATCGCCCCGCACGACGCCGCGACCGCCTTTCCCGAGCTGCAGCGCACCCTGCGCCCGGACTCGATCCCCGGCGCGCAGCCCGGCTTCCCGCTGGGCTCGGACCAGAACGGCCGCGACTTCTTCTCCCGGATGATCCTGGCCTCGCGGCAGACGCTGCTGGTCGGCGTGCTGGCCACGTTGATCGGGCTGGTGCTCGGCGTGGTGATCGGCGCGCTCGCCGGCGCCCTCGGCGGCTGGGTCGACACCGTGCTCATGCGGGTCACCGATGTGCTGCTGTCCATCCCGTCGCTGCTGCTCGCGATCTCGATCGCGGCCCTGGCCGCCAAACCCAGCCAGACGACGGTGATCATCGCGGTCGCGCTGGTCGGCGTGCCCGTGTTCGCCCGGCTGCTGCGCGGCTCGATGCTCGCGCAGCGGGAGAGCGACCACGTCCTCGCGGCCACCTCGCTGGGGGTGCGGCGCCGCTCGATCGTGCTGCGGCACATGCTGCCCAACGCGATGGGCCCGGTGATCGTGCAGGCCACGCTGACCCTGGCGACGTCGATCCTCGACGCGGCCGCGCTGTCCTTCCTCGGGCTGGGCGACGGCGACCCGGCCCGCGCCGAATGGGGGCTCATGCTCGCCAACGCCCAGTCCTACCTCGACGTCCGGCCCGCGCTGGCGTTCTGGCCCGCGATCGCGATCATCCTGGTCGCGCTCGGGTTCACGCTGCTCGGCGAGGCCCTGCGCGAGGCGCTCGACCCGAAGGGGCGCCGATGAGCGCGTTGCTGGAGGTCGAGGACCTGAAGGTGGCGTTCACCCGCCGCGGCGAGCCGGACACGGTCGCCGTCGACGGGGTGAGCTTCGACGTCAGGCCCGGGGAGATCGTCGGGCTGGTCGGCGAGTCCGGCTGCGGCAAGTCGGTGACCTCGCTGGCGGTGATGCGTCTGCTGCCCGAGCGCGGCAACCGCGTCACCGGCTCGATCCGGATGGACGGCGAGGACCTGCTGGGCCTGACGGACTCCGCGATGCGCGAGCGCCGCGGCCGCGACCTGTCGATGATCTTCCAGGACCCGCTGTCCTCGCTGAACCCGGTGATCCCGGTGGGGCTGCAGGTCACCGAGGTGCTCACCCGGCACCGCGGGATGAAGAAGGACGCCGCGCGCCGGGAGGCCGCGGAGCTGCTGGACCGGGTCGGCATCCCCGACCCGACGCGGCGGCTCGACTCGTACCCGCACCAGATGTCCGGCGGGATGCGGCAGCGCGCGCTGATCGCGATCGCGCTGGCGTGCACGCCCCGGCTGCTGATCGCCGACGAGCCCACGACCGCCCTCGACGTCACCATCCAGGCCCAGATCCTCGACCTGCTCAAGCAGCTGGTCGCGGAGACGGGGACGGCGCTGGTGATGATCACGCACGACCTCGGCGTCGTCGCCGGGCTGTGCGACCGGGTCAACGTGCTCTACGCGGGCCGGATCGTGGAGCGGGCCGACCGACACGAGCTGTTCCGGCAGCCCCGGCACCCGTACACGCACGGGCTGCTCGGCTCCATCCCGCGGCTCGACGGGCCGCCGGGGGAGGACCTCGCGGCGATCCGTGGCTCGGTCAACGACAACCTGCCGTGGGCCTCGCCGGAGGGCGGGGCGTGCGCCTTCATGCCGCGCTGCCCGCGCGCGCTCGAGGTGTGCGCGGAGGTCACGCCGGCGGCGGAGGAGGCCGGGACGCGGCTGCTGCGCTGCCACAACCCCGTCCCGGTCGCGGAGGGAGCGGAATGAGCGAGCAGGCCGACGGGTTGGCCCCGGCGCTGCTGGAGGTCGAGGACCTCGCCGTCCACTTCCCGATCACCCAGGGGGTGTTCCGGGCGCGGACGGTGGGGCACGTGTACGCCGTCGACGGTGTCTCGCTCACGGTGCGCCGCGGCGAGACCTACGGCCTGGTCGGCGAGTCCGGCTGCGGCAAGTCGACGCTGGGCCGGGCGATCCTCAAGCTCACCGAGCCCACGCGGGGCCAGGTCCGGTTCGACGGCCAGGACATCGCCGGGCTCAAGGGCGAGGAGCTGCGCCGGCGGCGCCGCCGGTTCCAGATGGTGTTCCAGGACCCGATGTCGAGCCTGGACCCGCGGCAGTCCGTGGAGTCGCTGCTCACCGAGGGCATGAAGGCGCACGGGCTGTCGCACGGCCCGGAGGCGGACCGGAAGCGGCTGCAGGAGCTGGTCGACGCCGTCGGGCTGCCGAAGGGGGCGCTGCGCCGGTACCCGCACGAGTTCTCCGGCGGGCAGCGGCAGCGGATCGGGATCGCGCGGGCGCTGTGCGTGGAGCCCGACCTGGTCGTGGCCGACGAGCCGGTGTCGGCGCTCGACGTCTCGGTGCAGGCCCAGGTGCTCAATCTGCTGTCCCGGCTGCAGCGCGAGCTCGGGCTGACCTACCTGGTCATCGCGCACGACCTGGCCGTGGTCCGGCACGTCAGCGACCGGGTGGGCGTGATGTACCTGGGCGGGATCGTCGAGGAGGCGCCGTCGTCGGACCTCTACGCCGACCCGCAGCACCCCTACACCCGGGCGCTGATGTCCGCGGTACCGCTGCCGGACCCGGAGGCCGAGGACCGGCGGGAGCGGATCCTGCTGGCCGGCGACCTGCCCTCGCCGGCCGCCCCGCCCAGGGGCTGCCGGTTCCACACCCGCTGCCCGTGGAAGCAGGCCGAGCGGTGCGACACCGAGCGGCCCGAGCTGCGCCGGCTCGAGGGCGCGGCGGCGGGCCACCGCGTGGCCTGCCACTGGGCGGAGCAGATCCGGGACGGCCGGATCCGCCCGCACCACGTCGACGCGGACATGGTCGACGAGGCGGCCAACCTCGCCGTCGGCACCCCGGAGCACGCCGGCTCGGTGACGGAGATCCTCGGCCGCTGACCCTCGTGAGTGGCGATGGTCGCCAGAGCGACCGTCGCCACTCACGAGCGGTCCGGACGGGTACCGCGCCCGAGCTCCGGGGCGTGGGGAACACCCGCACACCTGTTGCCGTGTCCCACAGCCCGTCAACCGGGTGTGGGACGTGCGGACGGGGTGTGTCGCGGTGCCGAGGCAGGTGTGGGAGTCGCAGGCGGGTGTCTCGTGCTGCCCGACGGGTGTGGGACGCCCGGGCCGGGGGTGAGGTCCGGGCGGTCGGGCTCGGGGCGAGGACGGAGGCCCGGGACGGTGCTGTGGTGCCCCGGTCCCTCGGGTCGCGGCGTGGGAGGCGAGATCGTCGCCTCCCACGCCGCCGTCGACACCGCCTCGCGGGATCACGCGGCGGGCGGTGAGCACGTACACACGTCGGGCGGACCCGGCGCCGGACTCGCGGCAACCGGATCGCCGTGGGTCAGGCCGGGTCGTGAGTGCGAACTGCCGCTCTAGGGGCAGTTCGCACTCACGGGTGTCAGCGGAGGGCCCGGTTGATCGCCGAGACCAGCGCCTTGAAGGAAGCCGCGACGATCGAGGAGTCGATCCCGACACCCCAGAGGACGGTGTCCTCGATGGCGCACTCGACGTAGGCGGCCGCGCGGGCGTCGTCGCCGCCACCCATCGCGTGCTCGTGGTAGTCGAGGACGCGGACGTCGAACCCGATGCCGGCCAGCGCGTCGACGAACGCCGCGAGCGGGCCGTTGCCGCTGCCGGCGATCTCGTGCAGCTCGCTCTCGACCCGGACGGTCGCGACGATCTCGTCCCGGCCCTCGCCGTCGCTGGTCAGCCGGTGCCGGATCAGCTTGAGCGGGGTCTCGCGGGTCAGGTACTCGGTCTCGAAGACGTCCCGCATCTCCTTGGGCGAGACCTCGCCGCCCTCGGAGTCGGTGACCTCCTGGACGAGCTTCGAGAACTCCATCTGCAGCCGGCGCGGCATCTCCAGCTGGTGCTCGGTCTTCATGATGTAGGCGACGCCGCCCTTGCCGGACTGCGAGTTCACCCGGATGACGGCCTCGTAGGTGCGGCCGATGTCCTTCGGGTCGACCGGCAGGTACGGCACCTCCCACGGGTGCTCGTCGACCGGGTGCCCGGCCTCGGCGGCCTCGGCCTTCATGGCGTCGAAGCCCTTGTTGATCGCGTCCTGGTGGCTGCCGGAGAAGGCGGTGTAGACCAGGTCGCCGCCCCACGGGTGCCGCTCGTGCACGGGCAGCTGGTTGCAGTACTCGACGGTCCGGCGGATCTCGTCGATGTCCGAGAAGTCGATCTGCGGGTCGATGCCCTGGGTGAACAGGTTCATGCCCAGGGTGACCAGGTCGACGTTGCCGGTGCGCTCGCCGTTGCCGAACAGGCAGCCCTCGATGCGGTCGGCGCCGGCCTGGTAGCCCAGCTCGGCGGCCGCGACGCCGGTGCCCCGGTCGTTGTGCGGGTGCAGCGACAGGATGATCCCGTCCCGGCGCGCCAGGTTGCGGTGCATCCACTCGATGCTGTCGGCGTAGACGTTGGGCGTGGCCATCTCGACGGTCGCCGGCAGGTTGACGATCATCGGGTTGTCCGGTGTGGGCCGCCAGATCTCGCTGACGGCGTTGCAGACCTCGACGGCGTACTCCAGCTCGGTGCCCGTGTAGGACTCCGGCGAGTACTGGAAGCGCCAGTCCGTGTCCGGGTACTTCTCGCCGAACTGCTGGACCAGCTCCGCGCCGTCCGTGGCGATCCTGGTGATGCCGGCGCGGTCGGAACGGAATACCACGCGGCGCTGCAGCACCGAGGTGGAGTTGTACAGGTGCACGACGGCACGCGGCGCGCCCTCGCAGGCCTGGAAGGTGCGCTCGATCAGCTCGGGGCGGGCCTGGGTCAGGACCTGGATCCGGACGTCCTCCGGGATCGCGTCCTGCTCGATGATCTCGCGGACGAAGTCGAAGTCCGTCTGGCTGGCGGCCGGGAAGCCGACCTCGATCTCCTTGTAGCCCATGCGGACCAGCAGGTCGAACATGCGGCGCTTGCGCGCGGGGCTCATCGGGTCGATCAGGGCCTGGTTGCCGTCGCGCAGGTCGACCGCGCACCACAGCGGGGCCTTGGTGATCCGCGTGGCGGGCCAGGTGCGATCGGGCAGCGAGACCGGCTCCACCAGCTCGTGGAACGGCTTGTACCGCCCGATCGGCATATGGGAGCCCTTCTGGGGGTTCCACACGGGCTGGTCCGCGGGCGCCGGTACGGAGGGCGTGCGGATCCTGCTGGCCGAGGAGGCGGTGTAGGCGTCGGGCGACATGGACACGGGGATCGTGCTCCTTCTGGGGGTGCTACCGGGAGGTGTCGACCGGCGGCACGCCAGAACCCGCGACGAGGGGCCGGTCGGTCAGACCCCGCCGCGGCGGCGAAGGAGCAGGCGCGCCATGGAGTCGACTGTAACCCCCCGCCCCGGGGCCACGGCAACCCCGACCCCCGGCGCGATGACGGCGACCACACTTCGTGACGCCCGGCCACCCGATAGGGGGAGCGCGCCGACCCCGCCGAACGGCCCACCGTCTGAGAGGATGCGCGCAACTCGTGCCGTGGAGGGAACACACAATGGCGGTGGGAACGACCGTGCGTCGCGGGGCAGGCCTGCTGGCCTCCCTCGTCCGGATCGTCGGGATGCTGATCGTGGCGGTCCTGATGATCCACATCGTGCTGACCCTGCTCGACGCCAACCCGGCCAACGGCTTCACGATCTTCATCAGCGATCTGGCGGAGTACTTCAACCTCGGGCTCGGGAACCTGTTCCTGCCCGCGGAGCCGAAGCTCGCCGTGACCCTGAACTACGGCACCGCGGCGATCATCTGGGGCATCATCACCGCCGTCGTCACCCGGCTGATCCGCCGGATCGGCTGAGCCCCACCGCGGGGCCGGCCGCACGCGTGCGGTCCAGCCCGATGCGGCGGAGCCGCTCCAGGAAGTAGTCGGCGGCCGTGCGGGACGGGAACCTGTCCGGGTTCGCGCCCCACCGCTCGTGCGGACGCAGGTCGACGTCCGCGCGGGGATAGACGAACAGCGGCGCGGAGTAGCGGGCCTCGGTGGTCGGGCGATCGGGTGCGTCGATGCGGTGCACGGCGGACCGGAGATGGCCGCCGGTCATGTACTGCAGCATGTCGCCGACCTGGACGATGGAGTGGCCGGGCGGGGCGACCGCGTCGATCCAGCCGCCACCGCGCACCTTGACCTTCAGGCCGGTCGAGGTGGACGGCGGCAGGACCGAGACCAGGTTGCCGTCCGTGTGCCGGCAACCCCAGACCACGCTGCCGAGCCGCTCCGCCGGGACGGGCGGGTAGCGCAGCGGGCGCAGCGACGAACCGGCGTCCCGGGTCACCTCGTCGAAGAAGCCCTCCTCGTAGCCGAGACCGGGTTCGAGTGCCCGCAGCACCTCGTGTCCGATCGCGTCCAGCCGGGCGTGCAGGGCGAGCGACCGGTCGCGGAAGCCGGGTGCGTCCTCCGGCCAGACGTTGTCGGCGTGGAAGGCCGGGAACCGGGACCGCAGTGTGGGGTCGGTGAACCCCTCGGGGCCGATCAACCAGCACGACCGGTGGTCCGGTTGGGGCGCGCCGCCGCGACCGCTCCGCCGGCACGCCGCGGCGGTCTCGGCACCCAGCGGCGTGTAGCCCCGGAGATGGTGGATGTCCGGCCGGCGGTACCGCTCGAGCTCGGCCTCGGGCCGGTCGAGGACCTCGGCGAAGGTCCGGTAGTCCGCCCGCAGCCGCTCGGCCACCTCCGGCGTGCGGACGAAGACGAAGCCGATGTCGCGCAGCCCGCGGTGCACGGTCTCCGCGCAGGCCCGGCGCCCGTGGGGCGCCGACCGGAGGTCGGCCAGGTCCACGGCGGGAATCACGGACGCGGTGTCGGTCATCGTGACGCTCCTCGGGGCGGGTCCGGGAGGCGCCACCCCGGGCCTCGCCCGTACCGTAGCCCGACGCGTCGCCCGCTCGAAGGCCGTCCGGCGATGCGTCGCCGGACGGTCCTCAGATCGCGTACGGCCAGTCGGCCAGCGCGTACGCCCCGAACCAGGCCGAGACCAGCACCGCGGCCACCAGCACGGACACCCGGGTGCCCGGCCTGCGCTTGGCCAGGCCCACGGCCACCGGCAGCAGCAGCGTGAACGCCGGCACGAGCAGCCGCGCCTTGGAGCCCATGAGCCCGTTGCTGCCCACGTCCATGACCAGCACCACCGCCGAGTAGACGACGAGCGGCCACGGCATCCAGCCGCGCACGGCCTGCGCCACGGACACCGCCAGCAGCGCGATCGCCCCGAGCAGGACGCCGACGGTCGCGACCTCCATGACCGACCGGCCGTCGGCCAGCGCGGCGGTGGCGAACGACGCGGTGGCCCTCCCGCCGTCGAACCGCGAGTCCCAGCCGCGCTGCTGCAGCGCGAACCACCCGGTGAGCGAGCCCGTGCGGGTCGCGACGTAGCCGAGGTAGCCGAGCAGCCCGGCGGCGGCGAGCGGGCCGCCCAGCCAGGGCCGCCACCCGTCCCGCCGCCCGACGACGGCGACGACCGCGGCCAGCCCCACGGCCGCGACCAACGCCGCCGCGGTCGGCCGCACCAGTCCGGCGGCGGCCGCGGCCAGGCCCGCCCCGATCCACTGCCCGCGCAGCAGGAACGCCAGCGACCAGGCGGCGGCCGCGCAGAACAGGGCCTCGGAGTAGGCCATCGAGAACACGACGGCCATCGGCGTGCTCGCGAACAGCACCACCAGCACCAGGCCGACGCGCCGGGACCCGCCGGGGACCAGCTCGCCCAGCTTCGCGAGGCCGTAGGCCGCCACGATCCCGGCCAGGACGGTCGCCACGAGCGCCGCCGAGAGCAGCGGCAGGCCCGTGAGGAACCGGACGACGGCGACCGTGGCGGGATAGCCGGGGAAGAACGCCAGCGGGGTCTCGCCGCTGCGGTTGCCGTAGGCGTCGCTCAGCCCGATCGGGACGCCGTCGTAGCCGCCCTGGGCCAGGCCGAGGAACCACTGCCCGTCCCAGGAGCCGAGCTCGTCGCCGAGCCGGGTGCCCTGCCGGGTCGCGACCATGGCGAGCACCACGAGCCCGACGCAGCGGACGCCGAGGAAGAGGGCAGCGGGGAGCAGCGCCCGCCCGATCGCGGCCCAGGGCACGGCGCGGCCGCGCGCCCGGACCGCCGCGAGCGGCTCGGTCGGGCGCTCGGCGGCCTCCGGGACCTCGTCCCGGACCACCTCCGCGCCCCCGTCGCCGCCCGCCGCGCTCATCGGTCCATGATCTCCTGCCGGGTGCCCGGGCGTTCCGGCCCCCGCCGACCCGCACCCGACGGAGTGGTGTCGCGGCTGCGTCGCCGCGGTAGCCACCCAGCGCCAGACGGCCGGGTTCCCGCGCGATGCCCCTCGGCTCCGGCCCCCAAACGTGGCGTGGGCCTCTGTGGCATCGGTCAAACACGTTAACGGTGCACGTCGCAGCCGGTATCCTCGGCTCCCGACCAGCGCCCGGAGAGCGGTGCGAACACGCCCCCGAGGCGGAGGACCAGGGCGCCGGACCGGCGCCGGACAGGAGGTCGGAGTGGCCCTCGTCGTGCAGAAGTACGGCGGATCGTCGGTCGAGAGCGCGGAGCGGATCAAGAAGGTCGCCGAACGCATCGTCCGCACCCGCAAGGAGGGTCACGACGTCGTCGTCGTCGTGTCCGCCATGGGCGACACGACGGACGAGCTGACGGACCTCGCCGAGCAGGTCTCCACCGGAGCCCCGCCGCCGCGCGAGATGGACATGCTGCTCACCGCGGGCGAGCGCATCTCCAACGCCCTCGTCGCGATGGCGATCCACTCGCTGGGCGCCGAGGCCCGCTCGTTCACCGGCTCGCAGGCCGGCATGCTCACCACCTCGAAGCACGGCGACGCGCGCATCGTCGAGGTCAACCCGCACCGGCTGCGCAGCGCGCTGGCCGAGGGGCACATCGTGCTCGTCGCCGGTTTCCAGGGGATGAGCGAGGACTCGAAGGACATCACCACCCTCGGCCGGGGCGGCTCGGACACCACCGCCGTCGCGCTGGCCGCGGCGCTCGAGGCGGACGTCTGCGAGATCTACACGGACGTCGACGGCATCTACTCCGCCGACCCCCGGATCGCCCCGAAGGCGCGGCACCTCGAGACCGTGACCTACGAGGAGATGCTCGAGCTGGCCGCGTGCGGCGCGAAGGTGCTGCACCTGCGGGCCGTCGAGTACGCCCGCCGCTACAACGTCCCGCTGCGCGTCCGCAGCTCGTACAACGAGAAGCCCGGCACGCTCGTCGCCGGCTCGATCGAGGAGATTCCGTTGGAGAACCCCATCATCACCGGGGTCGCGCACGACCGGTCCGAGGGCAAGATCACCGTGACGGGCGTGCCGGACACCCCCGGCATGGCCGCCCGGATCTTCCGCGTCGTGGCCGATGCCGAGATCAACATCGACATGGTGCTGCAGAACATCTCCAACCAGTCGGACGGCAAGACCGACATCACCTTCACCCTGCCCCGCTCGGACGGCCCCAACGCCGTCGCGGCGCTGGAGAAGGCCAAGGAGCAGATCGGCTACGCCGAGCTGATCTACGACAACGAGGTCGGCAAGGTCTCGCTGGTCGGTGCCGGCATGCGCAACCACCCGGGCGTCACGGCCACGTTCTGCGAGGCGCTCTCGGACGCCGGGATCAACATCGAGACCATGAACACCTCGGAGATCCGGATCTCGGTGATCTGCAAGTCCGACCAGCTCGACGACGCCGTCCGCGCGCTGCACGCCGCGTTCGAGCTCGACTCCGAGGAAGAGGCCGTCGTCGCGGCCGGGACGGGGCGCTGACATGGCCGACAACGCTGCACCGGTGCTGGCCATCGTGGGGGCGACGGGCGCCGTCGGCACCACCATGATCGAGATCATCGACGCCCGCGGGTCCGTGCCGTGGGGCGAGATCCGGCTGATCGCCTCCGCCCGCTCCGCCGGCAAGGTGCTGAAGGTCCGCGATGAGGACGTCACCGTGCAGGCCCTCGCGCCGGAGGTGTTCGACGGCGTCGACATCGCCCTGTTCGACGTGCCGGACGAGATCTCCGCCGAGTGGGCCCCGATCGCCGCCTCCCGCGGCGCCGTGGCCGTCGACAACTCCGGCGCCTTCCGGATGGACCCCGAGGTGCCGCTGGTGGTGCCCGAGGTCAACGCCGAGGCCGCCGCGAACCGGCCCAAGGGGATCATCGCGAATCCCAACTGCACCACGCTGTCGATGATGGCCGCGATGGGCGCGCTGCACCGCGAGTTCGGGCTCGAGGCGCTGGTCGTGGCCTCGTACCAGGCCGCGTCGGGCGCCGGTCAGCCCGGCATCGACCGGCTGCAGGCCGAGCTGTCCGCGGTGGCGGGCAAGAACCTGGGTTCGGAGTCCGGCGACGTCGCCGCGGCGGTGGCCGACCTGGGCGACGACTCCCCGTTCCCGGCCCCGCTCGCGCTCAACGTGGTGCCGTGGGCCGGCTCGCTCAAGGACGACGGCTGGTCGTCGGAGGAGCTCAAGGTCCGCAACGAGTCCCGCAAGATCCTGGGCATCCCGGACCTGCGCGTCTCGGCGACCTGCGTGCGCGTCCCGGTGATCACCACGCACGCACTGGCGGTGCACGCCACCTTCTCCCGGGACGTCACGGTCGAGGCGGCGCACAAGGTGCTGGCCGCGCAGCCCACGATCGTGCTCGAGGACGACCCGGCCGCCGGGGTGTGGCCCACGCCCGCCGCCGTCGTCGGGCAGGACCCGACGCACGTCGGCCGGGTCCGGCAGGCGCTCGACTTCCCGAACACCCTCGAGCTGTTCGTCTGCGGCGACAACCTGCGCAAGGGCGCCGCGCTGAACACCTACGAGATCGCGGAGACGATCGCCGACCAGGTCTGACCCGGCTCGCCCGCTGCACCGACGGCACTTTCGTGCGGACCTACCGCACGGAAGTGCCGTTCGTGCATTCCGGGATGCGCATCCGGGAGTGAGATGTGCCCCAAGCGGGCATCCCGGCCTGCCTCCTACCCGTCCGTCCGAGATGATGTGCGCCGTGAGCTACGACGAGCTGCTGACGCGGTACGAGGCCGGTGGCGGTCGCCTGGCCAAGGCGAACGCGGAGGGCCTTGCGGTCCCGCCCGCCCTGCACACCGCGGTGGTCACCTGCATGGACTCCCGCATCGACGTGTTCGCCCTGTTCGGGCTGAAGCTCGGCGAGGTGCACGTGCTCCGGAACGCCGGCGGCGTCGTCACCGACGACGTGATCCGCTCGTTGACGATCAGCCAGCGCAAGCTGCACACCCGCGACGTGCTGCTCGTCCAGCACAGCGGCTGCGGCCTCAACACCTTCTCCGACGAGGACTTCACCGAGGAGCTCGCCGACGAGACGGGGATGCGCCCGTCGTGGCGGACCTTCGCGTTCAAGGACGTGGCGACCAGCGTCGCGCGCGGGGTCACCCAGCTCCGGCACGACCCGTTCCTGCACCCGGAGACGCGGGTCCGCGGCTTCGTGCTCGACATCGAGCGGTTCGTGCTCGACGAGGTGTTCGTCGACGACGAGACGGACGGGATCAGGGCAGCCGCAACGTCGTGAGGATGGCCCGGTGGTCGCTGCCGGGCAGGTCCAGGACCTCGAACGACTCCGAGGTCGCGCCCTGGTTGGCGAAGACGTGGTCGATCTCGGCGCCCAGCCAGCGGGGCAGCATCGCCGGCCAGGTCGCGGTGAGCGCGGCGCCGCGCTGCGCGGCCGCGTCGCCGCAGTCCGCGGTGGCGCCGCGCAGCACCGAGTGGTCGAGGGTGGCGTTGAAGTCCCCGGCCACGATCGCCGGCGAGCCCGCGGAGCACCACCGGGACACGCCTGCGAGGTCCTGCCGCCACTGGGCGACCGAGCCCGCGGTGGGGGCCACCGAGTGGAAGGCGACGAAGGTCAGGTCGCCCATCTCCCCGCCGGAGACCTGCACGTACGGGAACGGCGAGTCCTCCGTGATCTTGCCGATGTCGAAGGTCACGTCGCCGAACCGCGGGGACACCGCCGCGACCACGCCGTTGACGTCCTGCGACCGCCGGTCGACCGAGGCGTCCGTGCGGTAGCCGAGGTCCTCGATGAGCGGCGCGAGCTTCTGCCGGTAGCGCTCCCCGGCCTCGGGCAGGGCGATCAGGTCCGGCCGCTCGCGGTGGATGAGGTCGACGAGGGCCCGGACGTCCGCGTCGCCGGTGTAGACGTTGAAGGACAGCACCTTCACGGGCGTGCCGCCGGTCGGCACCGGGTCGGCGGACATCCGCGGCACCATCGTCGACGCCGTCACGGCGACGACGGCGAGCATGGCCAGCGGAAAGGGCCACATGCGCCGCATCCCGAGCGTGACCAGCGCCAGCGCCAGCGCGACGACGGTCACGACCACCAGCAGGATCGCGCGGAAGGCCACGACCTGGGTGAACGGGCTCCACCGGTCGAGCCCGGACCACAGGTCCGGCACGGTGAACACCGAGGCGGCCACCGCGAGCAGGACCGCGCCGACGACCCGCCCGCCGAGACCGCGCCGCGGCCGTCGGCCTCCGCCGCCGTAGCCGGGCTCGGGGGTACGCGGGGGCGGCGGGCCGGAGCCCGGACGGGCCGTGGGGACGGCCGGCGGGAACGGCCCGGGGGGCGCGCTCACCGCGCACCGCCGGCGCGGTGCGGGAACGGGATCTCGCTCATCGCGAACCAGTCTGCCCGAGCACGGGCGGCGCCCGGAGTGCTCACTCAGCGTGGCTTCAGGTGCGCGAGGGATCACCGCTCCGGTGACCCGGTCGAAAACTTGACTCGGTCCAGAGAACGTGGTGCAGTGGTGGCACACGCACGGTTCCCACCACGGCGGTCGGCCCCCGCACCCCTTCGCGGGTGCGGGGGCCGGCCCCTGTCAGGACCCGCAGACGTCCGGGTAGCGCTCGCACCAGGGCGTGGTGCCCGGCAGCCGGCCGCGGTGCCGGGCGACCCACGCGTAGACGCGGTCCTGCACCGGCGCGGTGCGGGAGTAGAGCCGCTCGGGCAGGTCCGTGCGCAGGGCGACCGCGAGGGCCGCGTTGACGGCCGCGGCGCCGGTGACCGTCCGCCCCTCGGCGGCGAAGTGGACCTCGTCGGCGCAGGCGGTGGTCGTCGCGCCGGCCTTCTCGGGGGCGCCCGCCTGCTGGTAGGGGAGCGTGGTGATCCGCGCGTCCCGGTCGAGCAGGCGCAGCCACCCGACGGTGCGGGTGCAGAACCCGCAGCGGCCGTCGAAGACCAGCAGGCCGGTGGTGGGAGGCGTCATGCCGGCCAATCTAGGCTCGGCGCATGACCGACGCCGGGCCCCAGGACGCCGTGACCATCTGGCACAACCCGCGCTGCTCGAAGAGCCGTGGCGCGCTCGCGCTGCTCACCGAGCGCGGCGTGGACCCCGCCGTCGTGCGGTACCTCGACGACGCGCCGGATCGCGCCGGGCTCGAGCGCGTGCTCGCGCAGCTCGGCACGGACGACCCGCGCGCGATCGTGCGGACGGGGGAGAAGCTCTACAAGGAGCTCGGGCTCGCCGACGCGGACCGGGACACCCTGCTCGACGCCCTGGCCGCGCACCCGATCCTGATCGAGCGGCCGATCGTCGTCGTCGGGGACCGGGCCGTGGTCGGACGTCCGCCGGAGAAGGTCCTCGACCTGCTCTGAGGGGGTCGTGGGTGGCGACCGCCCCTGGAGCGGCAGTTGCCGCTCACGGCCGGCCGACGCGGGTGACGACCGGGCTCAGCGGGGCGCGGACGTGCAGCATTCCGCCGGTGATCTCGGCGGTGGGGCGCAGGCCGGCGCGGCGCAGCAGCTTCACCACCTGCATGTTCTGCGTGTGCGTGGTGGCCACCAGTTCCTCGTTGCCCTGCTCCGCGGCCACCTCGGCGGCGCGCCGGACCAGCGCGGTGCCCAGCCCGCGGTCCTGCCAGGCGTCCTCCACGACCACCGCGAACGAGGCCGCGGCCGCGGTCGTGCGCTGGACGTTGACCATGCCGACCGCGCTGCCGCCGTCCGTGGTGAGGGCGAGGACCGTGCGCCGGGCCCCGCGGCCGAACACCGTGTGCGGCGCCCCGACGAGCGTGTCCAGCTCGTCGGGGCCGAGCCGCGCCGAGGCGGAGAGGAACCGCGCGCTGCGCGTCGCCGGCGAGCAGCGGGCGTGCAGGGCCGCGACCAGCGGGAGGTCGGCCGGGGCGGCCGTGCGCACCCGGACCTCCGAGCCGTCGACCAGCAGCAGGATCGGGTCCAGCTGCGCGACCATCCGCGAGGGCGGCGCGGTGAGCGAGAGCTGCCCCGCGAGCTCGAGCAGCGCGGCGGCGCGGGAGAGCTCTGTGGCGGTGAACGGCCACGACCGGCCCAGGTGCACCTGCGACGTGCCGACCCGCAGCGTGTGGACGTGCCCGGTGCGGGCGGGCGCACCGGGCTCGACGATCCGCGCCCGCAGCAGCGTGGCGACGGCCTGGGGTGCGCTGCCCGGGTCGGCCGCGACCATCCGGGCCAGGGCGAGCGCGGTGGTGGCGGTGTCGGCCAGCTCCGTCGCGTCCGCCCGGACGAGCAGGGTGCACGGGATCCCGGCCCGTTCCACCGCGGCGACCATGCTCGCGGGCTCGATCCCGTCCGGGATCCTGACCAGCAACTCGTCCGTGACCGACCCGTCGTCGGCCGGTTCCCCCACCACGTGCAACGAGAGGATGTTGCACCCGGAGCGGCCGACCGCGGTCGCCAGCTCACCGAGCCGGCCGGGTCGATCCTCCAGCTCCACGTGCACGCGCCAGAGCGCCACCGTGACCGCCTCCTTGCAGACTCGACCCCATCGTGGCGGCGGCGCGTTACGGGTTCGCTACACCGGCATGACGCCTAGCTGCGCGCGACTGTGATCCTCTCCAGGGCGCGGCGGGCGAAGTCGATCTCCGTGGCCACGTGCCGCAGCGTCTCGGCGACGACCAGCGAGCCGTGCCCGGCGTCGAACCGCGCGACCTCGTAGGGCAGGTCGGCGCGCTCCCGCAGCGCGTCCAGGTAGTTGTCGATCTGCCGGATCGGGCATCGCGGGTCGTTCTCCCCGGCCAGCACCAGCACGGGCGCGCGCACCTCGCCGACGTAGGTCAGCGGCGACGCGAGCCGGTAGCGCTCCGGCACCTCCTCGGGGGAACCCCCGAACAGGGCCCGGTCGAAGGCGCGCAGCTGCTCCATCTCGTCGGCGTAGGCGGCGAGGTAGTCCGCGACCGGCACCCCGCCGATCGCCCCGGCCCACCGCTCGGGCTGGGTGCCCGCCGCCAGCAGCGCGAGGTAGCCGCCCCACGACCAGCCCTCGACGACCGTGCGCGCCGGATCGACGAGCCCGGCGGCGACGACGGCGTCGTGCACCGCGGCGACGTCCTCCAGCTCGGTCAGGCCCGGCCGGCCCTCGATCGCGTCCCGCCAGACCGAGCCGTAGCCCGTCGAGCCGCGGTAGTTGACCTCGACCACGGCGAACCCGGCGTCGACCCAGGCGGCGCGGCCGGCGGAGAACCGGTCCTCGTCGGCGGCGTGCGGGCCGCCGTGCAGGGCGAACACCGCAGGGAAGGGGCCCTCGCCGGCCGGCCGGGCGATCAGGGCGTGGACCTTCCCGCCCGGCCCGTCGACCCACAGGTCCTCGACCGGGACGGACTCGGGCGCGGGCTCCCCCGGCGGGGTCAGCAGGCGCCGGTCGGTGCCGTCCGGGTGCAGCGCCCGCACCGCCGACGGCGTGGCCGCCGACGAGCTGGAGTACTCCACCGTGCCGTCCGGCCGGACGTCGGCGGAGCCGATGCACCCCGGGGCGGTGGCCAGCTCGGTGAGCTCGCCGGTGGTCAGGTCGTAGCGGTGCAGCCGGGTGCGCGCGGCGTGGGTGTGCCAGACGAGCAGGGCCGAGGCGTCCGGGTAGAAGTCGGCGTCGAGCTCGCCGGGCAGGCCCAGGTCGAGCTCGGTCTCGGTGCCCGTGGCGACGTCCCAGATCAGCAGCTCCTCCCGGCCGCGGCGCTCGTGGCCGACCAGCAGCCGCTGGTCGCCGCGGACGGGCGCGAAGGCGATCGGGCTCAGGCCCTTGCCCGGGCCGTCGGACTTCTCGGCGACGAGCTCGCCGTCGACGGTCATGACGCGCAGCGCGGGGTGCCGGGAGTCGCCGTGCTCGGAGTGGCTGATCGCGAGCAGCGTCTCGTCCTCGGACAGGCCGCCGACGCCGGCGTCCTCCGCGTGGTGGTAGACGCGGGTGGCGGGCCCGTCGGCGCCGCGGCGGTGCAGCCAGATCGTGGTGCCGCCGTCCGTCGAGGTGCCGACGGCGACGAGCGCGCGACCGATGTCGAGGCCCGCGGGGTAGCCGTCCTCGACGCCGGGCAGGGGGTTGGCCGGCGCGGCGCCGGCGGGCAGGCCGGCGAACGGTTCGGCGACCCAGTGGCCGAACTCGTCACCGTCGGTGTCGGCGAACCACCAGACCTCCTCGCCGTCCGGCGGGAGCGTGGCGAAGTGCGTGCCGGCGGGCCGGTCGGTGACCTGCCGGTGCAGGTCCGTGGCGCGGTCCCAGGTGTGCACCTGGGTGGTGCCGCTGGCGTTCGACGAGTACACGCTGCGGTCCGGCGCGTCGAGCGCCCAGGCGGGACGGGACATGCGGACCGCCGTGAAGCGGGCGCGCCAGCGCTGCTCGCGGTCGTCGTCGAAGAGCCGCTCCGGGACGGGGGCGACCGGGTGGCCGGTGGATGCCGTACTCACCTCAACGATCCTGCACGATGAGCCCGGTGAGCCGCAGGCGGTTGACGGCGGCCAGCTCGGTGCGGGTGCGCCGGGCCTCCTCCGCCGCCGTGGTGCCGAGCCGGTCGCGCAGCACGGCCAGCAGCTCGTCCGCGCTGCGGCCGGCGGCGCACACGAGGTAGACGTGCCCGAACCGGCGCTCGTACTCGGCGTTGCCCTCGGCCATCGCCGCCCGGACCTCGTCCGACGCCCCGGACATCCCGGCCGTCGGCCATCGCCTCCGCCCACGCGGGCGAGGAGCAGACGGCGAGCAGGGCGGCGACGGCGTCGGGCCGGGGGAGGTGGTCGAAGGCGGACGTTCCGGGGGAGGTGGCGCGGGTTTCCGGGGAGCTGGGGCCCGTCATGCGCACAGCATGGTGGGCGGCGCGCATCCGGGCGATCCCTGATCCGTCACACCGGCCGGGCGGGCAGCATGGGGGCGTGACCGAGCCGGTGCGCCCCGAGGACATGCGCGTCTCCGACGCCGACCGCGCCCGGGCCGCGCGGCACCTGCAGTGGGCGCAGGGCGAGGGCCTGCTCGACCTCGACGAGTACGACACCCGCTCGCGGGAGGTCTTCCGGGCCCGGACCCGCGGAGACCTCGAGCGGCAGGTCCGGGACCTGCCGGCGGCCCCGGCGCGGCTCCCCGACGCCACCTCCCGCAGGCGGGTCTTCTCCGACACCGGCGGCGGCACGGCGATGCGCGTGCTCACGATCATCTTCACCACGATCGCGGTGGTGAACCTCGTGGCCTGGGGGATCGTCTCGATCACCACGGGCGAGCTGCTCTACCCGTGGTTCCTGTGGACGGGCGTGCCGCCGCTCGCCGCGCTCGGGGTCCTGTACGCGTTCGGGATCGGACGACCCCCTCGCGGTCAGTGAGTCGCGAGCTCCGGCGACCCGACGAGCATCCCGATGGCCTCGGCCACGTCCGCACCCGAGGGGGCGTCCTCCGGGTCGACGACCCACTGCACCATGAGCCCGGTGAGCAGGGCCTGGTAGAAGCCGCCGAGCACGCGGGTGCGGTGGTCGGCCTCGGCCGGGTCGTCCGGCAGTGCATGGAACATCGAGGCCAGCTCCTCGCGGGTCTGGCGCTGCGCGCCCACCAGGGCGTCGTGCAGCCGGGGCGAGCGCGCGGACTCGGCGAGGGACTCCACGTAGGTGACCCACAGCCGTCGTTCCCGGGTGAACAGGTCCACCACGGCGGTCCAGGTCTGCGCCACCCGCTCCTCCGGCGAGGCGGTCGGGTCGACCCCGGCGAGCGCCCGGTCGAGGGCCTGCGCCCACTCCCCGGCGCCGCGCACCGCGGCCTCGGTGAGCAAGGCCTCCTTCGAGCCGAAGTGGTAGCCGATCGAGGCGAGGTTGGTGCCGGAGACGGCGACGACGTCCCGCGCGGTCGTCCGGCCGAAGCCCTTCTCGTACAGGCAGTCGGCGGCGCCGTCCAGCAGGTCCTCGCGATGTCCCATGGGCGGCGACAGTAGTAGGTGATCAAGACACCCGTCTGGAACGGGTGTCCATCGTGTCGGTCACGCTATGACGTCGCCCACGATGTGCTCGTAGACGACCGAGGTGCGCACGTCGGCGATCTCCGCGCGCTCCGTGAGCTTGTCGATGACCAGGGAGTAGAGGGCCTGGTTGTCCGCGACGGCGACGTGCAGGAGGAAGTCCTCGGTCCCCGTCGTCACGAACACGCCGAGGATCTCGGGCAGCCGCGTGACCCAGTTGCGGAATCCCTCGATGGTGCGCCGGGAGGGCGGACGGACACGCACCGCGATCAACGCCTGCACCGGCCGGCCCACCGTCGCGAGGTCGATGTCGAGCCGCGCGCCGCGGATCACGCCGCGCCGGCGCAGCGCCCGTGTGCGGTCCAGTGCGGTGGTGGGCGAGACGCCCACCGCGGCCGCCACGTCCCGGTTCGTCCGCCGTGAGGAACCGTGTCCGTGGGATTCGAGCCCGAGGAGATCGCCACCGGCGAGCCGACCCGCTCCGCCCGGCTCAAGTGGGTCGTGGTGGTGAACGACGGGATCGGCGCCGGCCCGGCGACCAACGCCGCGATCTGCGTGGCCTCCGCGACCGCACGCGAGGTCGGCGGGCTCGCCGGGCCGGACGGGAAGGACGCCGGCGGTGCCGTGCACCCGGGCCTGCCGTGGGTGGGGTGCTCGGTGCTGCGGGCCTCCGCCGAGGACCTGCGCCGGCTGCGCGAGCGCGCCGGAGGCTCGGACGACGTGTACGTGGCCGACATGCCGGCCGCCGCGCAGCGGACGCGGGTGTACGACGAGTACCTGGAGGCTCTCGGCGCACCGCCCCGGAGGAGATCGAGTACTACGCGGTGAGCGTGGTCGGGCCGCGCAACCGGGTCGCGAAGCTGGTCAAGAGCCTGCCGCTGCTCGGGTGACCCACGGGTGTCCCGTTTTCGGACACGGCACGACGGACGACGCACCCCACGATGACGGTGCCCCCTCCCCGCGCCCTCCCGCGCGGTGCGAGCAGTGAGGATCGACGACGATCAGGAGCAACCCGTGACCCGACTGCGGTTCGGCACCTTCCTCGCCCCCTTCCACGTGCCCGGGCAGAACCCGACGCTCGCCCTCCAGCGCGACCTCGACTTCGTCACGCACCTGGACCGGCTCGGCTACGACGAGGCCTGGATCGGCGAGCACCACTCCGCGGGCAGCGAGATCATCGCGTCGCCGGAGATCTTCATCGCCGCCGCGGCCGAGCGGACTCGCACCATCAAGCTCGGCACCGGCGTGACCTCGATCGCCTACCACAACCCGCTGTGGGTGGCCGACCGCATGGTCATGCTCGACCACCTGACCCGCGGCCGGACGATGCTGGGCGTCGGCCCCGGCTCGCTGCCGACGGACTCGGCGATGATCGGCCTGAACCCGACCGACACGCGCGAGCTGCTCGACGTCAACCTCGACATCATCATGCGGCTGCTGCGCGGCGAGTCCGTCACGCAGCAGACGAAGACCCACAACCTGATCGACGCCCAGCTGCAGCTGCGTCCGTTCACGGACCCGTGCTTCGACATCGCCGTCGCCGCGGTCGCCTCGCCGACCGGCCCGCGGCTGGCGGGCCGGCACGGCACCGGCCTGCTCTCCATCGGCGCCACGCTCACCCAGGACGGCTTCGACGCCCTGGCCCACCACTGGAACGTCGTCGAGGAGCGGGCCGCGCACTTCGGCCAGCCGACCCCGGACCGCTCGGGCTGGCGGCTGGTCGGGCTGATGCACATCGCCGAGACCAAGGAGCAGGCGTACCGGGACGTCGAGTTCGGCATCGTGCCCTGGTTCAACTACTTCCAGAAGGTCGCGGCCTTCCCGCAGATGGACGTCGGCGACTCGACGGACATCAAGGGCATGATCGACTTCATCAACGAGGCCGGCATCGGTGCGATCGGCACCGTCGAGGACGCCCGCGCCCAGGTCCAGCGGCTGTGGGACCAGAGCAACGGCGGCTTCGGCTGCATGCTGCTGCTGGGGCACGACTGGGCGAACCCGGAGGCCACCAAGCGCTCCTACGAGCTCATCGCGCAGCAGGTGTTCCCGCACTTCCAGGGCCAGGCCGAGAGCACCCTCGCGGCGAAGAAGCGGGCGCTCGACACCCGTGAGGCGCACGCCGCGACCCAGCTCGCCGCCGTCGACCACATGACCGCGAAGTACGAGAAGGAGCTGTCCGAGAAGGGCTGAGCCCCCCTGCCGCCCCCGTCCGGCCGCCGCGACCGCTGCGTCGTGGCGGCCGCGACCTCGTGTGCCGGACTGTGGTCGGATGGGCGGGTGGAGCTGCGGGATCTGCGCGGGTTCGTCGCCGTCGTCGAGGAGGGCGGGCTGTCGGCAGCGGCCCGGCGGCTGCACCTGAGCCAGCCGGCGGTCTCGCAGACGATCGCCTCCCTGGAACGTCGGCTGGGCGTGCAGCTCCTGGTGCGCAGCCGCACCGGGGTGAGCCCGACGGACGCCGGGCGCACGCTGCTCGCCGAGGCTCGAGCGGTACTGGCCCGCTACGACGAGGCCATGGCCGTGATGGCCGGGCTGGGCCCGGACCCCGACACCGTCCTGCGCATCGGGGTGCCCCTGGAGCTGCCACCGGACCTGCTCTCGGGGCCGCTCGCCGCGCTGGGCGCTGCGTACCCACGGACGCGGACACGGCTGCGGCACCTCTCCTCCGCCGCGCAGCTGGCCGCGCTGCGCGCGGGTGAGCTGGACCTCGGCCTGCTCCGCGAGCGCCCAGCCGGCCGGGACTTCGACGCGTTGCCGGTCCTCGAGGAGCGGCTCGGGGTCCTGCTCGCCACCGACCACGCCGTCCGCATCGTAGAGGCCGACGGGGTACGCCTCGACGCCCTCGGCGGACTCGAGTGGGTCGGCTTCCCCCGGTCGGGCAGCCCCGCCTGGTACGACGAGCTCACCGCGGTGCTGCGCAGTCACGGGGTGGATCCGGGCGCGGCCGCTCCGGAGGGCCAGTCGTTGATCGCCCCGGTGAAGCTGGGCGCCGTCAGCTCGGGCGACGCGTTCGCCCTCGCGCCGCAGGACTGGCCGGTGCCCCTGCCGGACGGCGTCACCTGGTCGCCGTTGGTCGGTCACCCCATCGTCCGACGCACCTGGGCGGTGTGGCGGGCGGACTCGCGGCGCCGTGATCTTGCGCGTCTCGTCGCCGCGCTTCCCGCATCCTGAGCGGCGTCACCGCGAGGTCGACACCGCCGAAGCCGCGCTTATGACCCGCCATAGGCGGCCGGTGGGGTCCGGCGGGAAAGCCGCCGCGCCGGCCGCGGTTGAACCGAGCGCGCGCCGCCGGGCGCACGTGCGACGAGAGGTGACGACATGTCCGACATGACAGGAACCGCGGCCCTGGTGACCGGGGGCAACAGCGGTATCGGCCGGGCCACGGCGAAGGCGCTCGCGGGCCGGGGCGCGCACGTGGTCATCACCGGGCGGGACGCGGACCGCGGGGAACGGACCGTGAAGGAGATCCGCGCCGCAGGCGGGCGAGCGGACTTCGTGGCCGCCACACTGTTGGGCGAGGCGAGTGCCCGCGACCTCGTCCACCGGGCCGAGGAGCTGGCCGGACCGATCGACGTGCTCGTCAACAGCGCGGGGGTCTTCCCCTTCGGTCCGACGGACACGACCGGCGAGCAGGACTTCGACCTCGTGTACGACACCAACGTCAAGGTGCCCTACTTCCTCGTCGCCGCGCTCGCGCCCGCCATGGCGGCGCGGGGCGGGGGAGCGATCGTCAACGTCACCACGATGGTCGCGCAGTTCGGGGCGGCCGGGATGGGCCTCTACGGGTCGAGTAAGGCGGCCCTCGTCCTGCTCACCAAGTCCTGGGCCGCCGAGTACGGACCGCGCGGGGTGCGCGTGAATGCCGTGAGCCCCGGCCCCACCCGCACCGAGGGCACCGCGGGGATGGGCGAGGCGCTGGACGAGCTGGCCCGGGGCGGCCCCGCCGGCCGGCCGGCCGATCCCGAGGAGATCGCGGAAGCGATCGTGTTCCTGGCAGGGGAGGAGGCCGGCTTCGTCCACGGCGCGGTGCTCCCCGTGGACGGGGGGCGGATCGCGGTCTGACCGGGGGCGGGCGGGGAGCGGTCCTCCGGGCCCCGCCCGCCCTTGACGGCAACTACTCGGTTGCCTATAAAAGGCAACCTCAGGGTTGCTCGTGGAGGTGGGGATGGACGAGGTGTTCCGTGCGCTCGCCGACCCGCACCGCCGTGCGCTCCTGGACCGCCTGCGGCTGCGCAACGGGCAGACCCTGCGCGAGCTGTGCGCGGGGCTCGACATGAGCCGGCAGGCGGTGGCCAAGCACCTCGCGGTGCTCGAGGCCGCCGGTCTCGTCACGACCCGGCGCCGGGGGCGGGAGAAGCTGCACCACCTCGACGCCGCACCCATCGACCTGATCGCCGAGCGCTGGATCGGCCGGTATGCCCGGGAGCGCGTCCGGGCGGTGGCCGACCTGCGCGCGGCGCTGGAGGGAGCACCCGTGTCACCGACCGAGTTCACCTACACCACGTACGTGCGGACCACGCCCGAGCGGCTGTGGGAGGCGCTCACCGATCCCGCGTTCACCCGGCGCTACTGGGGCGTGGCCTTCCGGACCGAGTGGCGCAAGGGCGCCCCGATGGTCTGGGAGGAGAACGGGCGCGAGACCGTCGACCCCGAGCAGGTCGTGCTGGAGGCGGACCCGCCGCGCCGGCTCGCCTACACCTGGCACACCTTCACGCCGGAGTGGGCCGCGGCCGCCGGGATCGACGAGGAGACCCTGACCCGCATCTCGGCCGAGCGCCGCTCGCGGGTGGCCTTCGAGATCGAGCCGGAGGGCGACGTCGTCAGGCTGACGGTCGTGCACGACGACTTCGACCCCGGCAGCCGGGTCGCCGAGATGGTGGCCCAGGGCTGGCCGCGGCTGCTGGCGGACCTGAAGACGCTGCTGGAGACCGGCGAGCTCTAGTCGCGGGCCTGCGAGGGCGGGTGGCCGTAGCGGCGGCGGTAGGCCGCGGCGAACCGGCTCGCGCTGGAGAAACCCCAGCGCGCGGCGGCCTCGCTGGTGGTGAGCGCGGCGTCGGCGAGCAGGTCGGCGCGGGCGCGCTGCAGGCGGATCCCGGTCAGGTACTCGGTCGGCGTGCAGCCGAGCCACTCCCGGAAGCCCTCCTGCAGCCGCCGCACGCTCGTGCCCGCCGCGGCCGCCATCTCGCCGGCGGTCCAGGCCCGGCCCGGGTCGTCGTGCAGCTGGTCGACCACGCGCGCGACGGTCCGTGGACGTGCCGGTGACCCGGTGCCGGCGCCGGGGCAGCTGGCGAGGAGGAAGCCGGCGGCGATCGCCCCGGCCAGCTGGTCCTTGACCGGGCCACAGCCGCCGAACAGGTCGGGATCGTGCAGGTGCGCCGCCATGCTCCCGACGAGCTGGCGCCACGCCCGCCCCGGGCCGGCCGCCAGGTCCATCTGGTCCGGCAGCAGGCTCCGGACCGTCACCCGGTCGTCGCCCAGCACGCGTTCGGCCTCCCGGTCGAGCCAGGTCCGGTCGAACTTCACGCCGAGGACCGTGCAGGTCGCGTCCCAGTGGCTGATCAACGACGGGGTGTCCGCGCGGAACACGGTCGCCTGCCCGGGCAGCGAGACGACGGGGCCGTGCCGGCCGCGGCTCTCCAGGTGCCCGGTCAGGGGCAGGTTGATCTCGTAGGAGCCCGGGTAGTCGCACGCGATCCGGACGTCCGCGCCCCAGCCCACGTGCCCGACGAGCACGGCACCGAGATCGAGCGTGCGCAGCGTGAGGCGCGGCTCCCGGCCCCCGCCGAGCAGCTGCAGCTCGTGCGGGAAGTACGCCTGCGCGACGGCCCGGGAGGCCTGGTCCCAGTCCCGGGGCGCTGCACGACGCCGTGCGGACATGCCGGGAGCGTACCTGAGAGTGACCTCTCGAACCCGCCGCGCGATCCGTACCGGGGCCGCGCTCACGGTGTCGCCGGGCGCCGGAGTCGCGACCTACCTTCCCGTCCCATCCCGGACGACCCATCCCGGACGACGCTGTGGGAGGAGACGGTCGATGACGACCACCGAGAAGCCCGATCTGTCCTGGCTCGACGACGTCACGATGAGCGAGCTCGAGCGCAACCCGTACCGCACCTACGAGCGGCTGCGGGCCGAGGCGCCGCTGGCCTTCGTGCCGGTGCTGGGCTCGTACGTCGCCTCCACCGCCGAGGTGTGCCGCGAGGTCGCGACCAGCCCGGACTTCGAGGGCGTGATCACCCCGGCCGGCGGCCGGACCTTCGGGCACCCCGCGATCATCGGCGTCAACGGCGACGTCCACGCCGATCTGCGGTCGATGGTCGAGCCTGCGCTGCAGCCCGTCGAGGTGGACCGGTGGATCGACGACCTCGTCCGCCCGATCGCGCGCCGCTACCTGGAGCAGTTCGAGAACGACGGGCAGGCCGAGCTGGTCTCGCAGTTCTGCGAGCCCGTCAGCGTCCGCGCGCTCGGTGACCTCCTCGGCCTGCAGTCGGTCGACTCGGACAAGCTCCGCGAGTGGTTCGCCAAGCTGAACCGCTCGTTCACCAACGCCGCGATGACCGAGGACGGCGAGTTCGCCAACCCCGAGGGCTTCCGCGAGGGCGACGAGGCGAAGGCCGAGATCCGCGCGATCGTCGACCCGCTGATCGACAGGTGGATCGTCGAGCCGGACGACAGCGCGATCTCGCACTGGCTGCACGACGGCATGCCGCCCGGACAGACCCGCGACCGCGAGTACATCTACCCGACGATTTACGTCTACCTGCTCGGTGCGATGCAGGAGCCCGGCCACGGCATGGCCTCGACGCTCGTCGGGCTGTTCAGCCGCCCGGAGCAGCTGGAGCAGGTCGTCGACGACCCGGCGCTCATCCCGCGCGCCATCTCCGAGGGCATGCGCTGGACCTCGCCGATCTGGTCGGCCACCGCGCGCATCTCCACGAAGCCGGTGACCGTGGCGGGCGTCGACATCCCCGCCGGCACCCCGGTGATGCTGTCCTACGGCTCGGCCAACCACGACACGGGCGTCTACGAGGCGCCGTCGACCTACGACCTGCACCGCCCGCCGCTGCCGCACCTCGCGTTCGGCGCGGGCAGCCACGCGTGTGCGGGCATCTACTTCGCCAACCACGTCATGCGGATCGCCATGGAGGAGCTGTTCGAGGCGATCCCGAACCTCGAGCGCGACACCCGCGAGGGCGTCGACTTCTGGGGCTGGGGCTTCCGCGGACCGACGAGCCTGCACGTCACCTGGGAGGTCTGAGATGGGCTTCGCGGTGACCGTCGGCGGTCGCCCGGTCGAGTGCGACGCCGACCAGAGCCTGCTCGACGCCTGCCTGCGCGCCGGGCTGTGGATGCCGAACTCCTGCAACCAGGGGACCTGCGGCACCTGCAAGCTGCAGGTCGTCGGCGGGGAGGTCGACCACCGCGACTCGCCGTTCGACACCCTCACCGCGGAGGAGCGGGCGGCCGGCATGGCGTTGGCCTGCCAGGCCCGTCCGGTGTCCGACGTCGAGGTGGGCGGGGCCGGTGACCGCGTCACCCACCCGCTGCGGGACCTGACCGCGACGGTGCTGGAGGTCGCGGACATCGCCCGCGACACCCGGCGGGTGCTGCTCGGCCTCCCCGAGCCGCTGGCCTTCTCCGCCGGGCAGTACGTCGAGCTCGTCGTCCCGGGATCGGAGGCACGACGGCAGTACTCGCTGGCCAACACCGCCGACGAGGACAAGGTGCTCGAGCTGCACGTCCGGCGGGTCCCGGGCGGGGTGGCAACCGACGGCTGGCTCTTCGACGGCCTGACGGTCGGCGACGAGGTGGAGGCGACCGGCCCGCTCGGCGACTTCCACCTCCCGCCCGAGTCCGACGACGACGGCGGCCCGATGGTCCTCGTCGGCGGCGGGACCGGCCTCGCCCCGCTGGCCGGGATCGCCCGCACCGCGCTGGCGCGGCACCCGTCGCGCGAGGTCCTGCTCTACCACGGGGTGCGGGGCGCGGCGGACCTCTACGACCTCGACCGGTTCGCCGAGCTGGCGGAGGAGTACACCGGATTCCGCTTCGTGCCGGTGCTGTCCGACGAGCCCGCGGCCGGGCACCGCTCGGGCTTCCCGACGGACGCCTTCGTCGAGGACGTCCCCAGCGCCCGCGGCTGGTCGGGCTGGCTCTGCGGCCCGCCCGCCATGGTCGAGGCGGGGGTGAAGGCCTTCAAGCGTCGCCGCATGGCCCCGCGGCACATCCACCGCGAGAAGTTCACCCCCGCCGACGCCCTGGGATGAGGGGTGGGCCGTCGTCATTTCTGACGACGCTCGGTAATGGCGTCGCGACTCCTCCGATGGTCCGTTCAGCGGTGCGACACGACGCCGTTCGCTCCAGGACCCGAGAGGACCCCCATGACCGCGACCCAGCCGTGGACCCCGATCCCGCCGACGACCCCGGCCCGGCAGGGCACCGCCCCGGCCACCGCGGGGTTCGTGCTCGGGCTGGTCGGGCTCGTCGTCGGGTGGGTGCCGATCGTCGGGCTGCTCGTGACGGTCCCGGCCCTGCTGCTGTCCCGCGCGGGCCGTGCGCGGTTCCGGGACGGACGCGCCTCGTCCGCGGGCCGGAGCGGCGCCGGTCTGGTGCTGGGGTGGATCGGGACGGCGATCTGCCTCCTGATGACGGTGTTCGCGTTCGTCGGCGCCGCTCGTCCTCCCGAGCCCGCTGCCGTGGTCCAGCCGGCCGCGGCACCGGCGCCGGCACTGCTCTCCGTCCCCGACGTCGTCGGGATGGCCGACGCGCAGGCCCGCCAGGTGCTCGCGGCCGCGGGCTTCACCACCGTCGTGCTCGGCCCCTCGACGGGGTCCGTCGCGGGCGTGGCGGAGGGGACCGTCACCACGCAGCTGCCCGGTGCCACGGCGCTCGCCTCGGCAGGCGACCCCATCACGCTCGGCGAGGCCGCCGCCCCGCCTGTCCCCGCCGCCGTCCCCACCGCTGCTCCTGCTGCTGCTCCTGCTGCGGTGGAGGAGCCGGTGGCGGACGCTCCGCGCGTCGACGCCCCGCGGCCCTTCGTCGCGGCGCCCCGCGCCGCCGTCCCGGCGCCCGCTGCTCCGGCTCCGGCGGCTCCTGCGCCGGCGTCGGGCGGGTCGTCGGCCCACTACGCCAACTGCTCCGCGGCCAAGGCGGCCGGCGCCGCCCCCCTGTACCGCGGCGATGCCGGCTACCGCAGCGCCCTCGACCGCGACGGCGACGGCGTGGCCTGCGAGAGCTGAGCCGCTCCTCCCGCCCGACAGGGGGTCGGGCGGGATGTGGTGCGGCACCGCTGGCGGGATGCGCGGCTGGCTGTGCGGCGAGGCGGCACGGCACCGGGCCGGCCGCCGAGGCGGGGCTGTTCCGGCTGGCGGGTGGCGAGTCGGCGGTGTACCTGCGGGCGACGACGCGGCGCTACCGGCGGGCGAGTGCGACGGCGCAGCACCGGTCGGCGGTATGTCGCAGGGCAGCGGCGCGCGGGTGGTGAGGCGGCGCTGTACCGGCGGCGGGGGTGGGGCGGCGCGGTGTCGGGCTCAGGCTGCGGGCCGACGGCCGTACGTGAGGTCGTGAGGCTGTCGGCGTGCCCGGCGTTCGTGTAGGTCGATCACGGCGCCCATCCGGCTCGGCGCGCTCGCGCCGCAGCCGCGACAGCGGTACGTGTCGATCCCGTACTCGGTCCGGACGGTGATGATGGCCGTGCAGCGGGGGCAGAGGGCGGTGGTGAACATGGGGTCCTCCTGGGCGCGATGCGGACTCGCCCAGCGTGCGCCGCGGACCCCTTCCCCCTCGTCGGCGGACACTGCCCATTCAGGGCCGGCGACTGCCCATGTCGACGCGAATGCGTGGGCATCGGTGCCCGGGCGCTACGCCCGGCCTGAGCACTGGCCCCGCCGGTGCCCGCGATGCGGGGGTGCCCGCTCGGCGCCAGCAACCCAGGCCAGGTACCGGTGGGCGCGCAAGGAGCCGCGGAGCATCGCGGCGTCAGCCTGCCCGTGCCCATGGGCAGCCCCGTACCCGCGCGTTCTGAATCAGCCGGCGGGCTGGAGGAGGGGTGGTGGTTTTCGGCGGGGTGTGCGGGTGCGGAGGCTCACGGGCACGACCCTCACGACGTCGGTGCCGGACTCCAGCAAGGCGTCGGCGAGAAAGCCGGTCGGCCGCGCAGCACGGTGTGGGTGCGTGCCAGAACTCCTCGCGGGTCGCTGGCGGCACGCGGAACCGGTACGCCAGGAGCTGCGGCGGACTCGAGGCCGACCCCGAGAACGACGAAGGCCCAGGTCTGCTGACCTGGGCCTTCGAATGTGGTCGGGGTGACAGGATTTGAACCTGCGACCTCTTCGTCCCGAACGAAGCGCGCTACCAAGCTGCGCCACACCCCGAGGGCCCGCGGTCTCCCTGCGAGCCGTGGTGAACTCTACCCGACGGTTCCGGCGGCCTGCGCGGGGGTGGCCCTTGCGGCGCCGGGGGCGGCCGGACGGGGCACGAGGGTCAGCAGGCTGGCCTCCGGCGGGCACGCGAAGCGCACCGGCGCGTAGGGGGAGGTGCCCATGCCGGCCGAGACGTGCAGCCAGGTGTGGGCACCCCAGCGGGAGGCGCCGCGGGCCCGCGAGCGGTCGATCCCGCAGTTGGTCACGAGCGCGCCGTACCCGGGCAGGCGCAGCTGGCCGCCGTGCGTGTGCCCGGCCAGGACGAGGTCGACGTGGTCGGCCGCCATCCCGTCGAGCACCCGCGGCTCGGGCGAGTGGGTCAGGCCGAGCCGCAGGTCGGCCGTCATCGGGCCGGAGACGCTGTCGTAGCGGTCCAGCGACAGGTGCGGGTCGTCGACCCCGACGACGCCGATCCGCCGGCCGTCGACGTCGAGGAACAGCCGCTGGTGCGTCGCGTCCTGCCACCCGCGCTCGACGAACGCCGCCCGCAGGTCCCGCCACGGCAGCGGCTCGCCGTGGATGCGGCGGTCCGACCTGCGCAGGTAGCGGGCGGGGTTCTTCGGGGTGGGGCCGAAGTAGTCGTTGCTGCCGAACACGAACAGGCCCGGCTTCTCCAGCAGCGGCCCGAGCGCGGCCAGCACGCCCGGCACGGCCCGCGGGTGCGCCAGGTTGTCGCCCGTGTCGATGACGAGGTCCGGGTCCAGCGCGGCCAGCTCGGCGACCCAGCGCTTCTTGCTCTCCTGGCCCGGCGTGAGGTGAAGGTCCGAGACGTGCAGGATCGTCAGTGGCCGGCTGCCCTCCGGCAGGACCGGCACGGTGGCCTCGCGCAGCGTCCAGCGACGCCGCTCGTACCCGGCCGCGTAGGCGATCCCCGCAGCGCCGGTGGTGACGGCGCCGATGGCCAGGCGAGCGAGGCTGTTCACGTATCCCAGCGTACGGGCAGCGGGCGGTCGACTAGCGTCACGCCCGTGAGCACCCTCAAGGAGCAGCTGCGCAAGGACCTCACCGCGGCGATGAAGGCCCGCGACGAGCTGGTGAAGGGAACCCTGCGGATGACCCTGACCGCGATCGGCAACGCCGAGGTCGCGGGCGAGGCGCACCGGGAGCTCTCCGACGACGAGGTGCTCGGCGTGATCCGCAAGGAGGCCAAGAAGCGGGCCGAGTCCGCCGAGGCGTTCTCCGCCGCGGGCCGCGAGGAGCTGGCCACGCAGGAGAAGGCCGAGGGCGAGGTCCTGGCCCGCTACCTGCCGCAGCAGCTGGGGGACGACGAGCTGGCCGCCCTCGCGCAGCAGGCCGTGGCGGACGTCGAGGCCGAGACCGGCGAGAAGCCCGGCCCGCGGCAGATGGGGCAGGTCATGAAGAAGGCGCAGGCCGCCGCCCAGGGCCGCGCCGACGGCAAGCGCCTCTCCGCCGTCGTGAAATCCCTGCTCACCTGAGCTGACCTGCACGAACGGCACTCTCGTGCGCTAGGTCCGCCCGAAAGTGCCGTTCGTGCAACCGGACGTCGTGAGTGGCGATGGTCGCTTCGACGACCACCGCCACTCACGGGGTCACTTGGCCGGGGTCTTCCTCGCCGGGGCCTTCTTGGCGGCCGGCTTGCGGGCGGGGGCCTTCTTCTTGGCCGGGGCCTTGGCGCGCCGCTCGGCGAGCAGCTCGGAGGCGCGCTCGTCCGTGATCTCCTCGACCGAGTCGCCCTTGCGGAGCGAGGCGTTGGTCTCGCCGTCGGTGACGTAGGGGCCGAAGCGGCCGTCCTTGATCACCATCTTCTTGCCGGTCGAGGCGTCCTCGCCCAGCTCGCGCAGCGGCGGGGTAGCGGCGGCGGTGCGCCGGCCGCGCTGCTTGGGCTGCTTGTAGATCTCCACCGCCTCGTCGAGCGTGACGGTGAACAGCTGGTCCTCGCTGGTCAACGAGCGCGAGTCGGTGCCCTTCTTCAGGTAGGGCCCGTACCGGCCGTTCTGCGCAGTGATCTCCTCGCCGGACTCCGGGTCGGTGCCGACCAGGCGCGGCAGCGAGAGCAGCTTGAGGGCGTCGTCGAGGGTGACCGTCTCCAGGGACATGTCCTTGAAGAGCGAGCCGGTGCGCGGCTTGGTCTTCTTCGGGGCGTCCTCGGGCAGGAGCTCGGTGACGAACGGTCCGTACCGCCCGTCCTTGGCGACGATCTCGTGCCCGGTCACCGGGTCCGTGCCCAGCGAGCGGCCCTCCTGCGGGACCGAGAACAGCTGCTCGGCGATCTCCTCGGTGAGCTCGTCCGGCGGCAGGTCCTCGGGCAGGTTGGCGCGCTGCGTCTTGGGCTTGCCCTCGGCGTCCGTCTCGCCCGTGGGGCGCTCCATGTACGGCCCGTACCGTCCGACGCGCACCACGGCCTCGCGGCCCTGCGAGTCGGTGAACAGCGGGATCGAGTTGATCTCCCGGGCGTCGATCTCCTCGAGGTTCACGCCCACGAGCTTCTTCAGCCCGCCCGCCTTCGCCACCGAGCCCTCCGAGCCCGCGCCGTCGCCGAAGTAGAAGCCGGTCAGCCAGGCGTTGCGGGTGAGGTTGCCCGACGAGATGGCGTCGAGCTCGTCCTCCATCGCGGCGGTGAAGTCGTAGTCGACGAGCCGGCCGAAGTGGTGCTCCAGCAGCCCGACGACGGCGAACGCCACCCACGAGGGCACGAGCGCCGAGCCCTTCTTCCAGACGTACCCGCGGTCCTGGATCGTCTTGATGATCGACGCGTACGTCGACGGCCGGCCGATCCCGAGCTCCTCGAGCTTGCTCACCAGGCTCGGCTCGGTGAACCGGGCCGGCGGGTTCGTCGAGTGGCCCTCGGGCGTGAGCTCGGCGGCGGTGAGGGCCTGGCCCTCGGTGAGCTGCGGCAGGCGCGACTCGGCGTCGTCCGCCTGGCCGCCCGAGCCCTCCTCGATCGTCTCGACGTAGGCCTTGAGGAAGCCCGGGAAGGTGATCGTGCGACCGGAGCTGGCGAACACGACGTCCTCGCCGGTCGCCGCGGTGCCGTTGATCCGCACGGACACCGTGGTGCCGCGCGCGTCGGCCATCTGCGAGGCGACGGTCCGCTGCCAGATCAACTCGTAGAGCCGGAAGTCGTCCCCGTCGACCTCGCGGGCGATCTCGCCCGGGGTGCGGAAGGTGTCGCCGGCGGGCCGGATCGCCTCGTGGGCCTCCTGGGCGTTCTTCACCTTGCGGGTGTACTGCCGCGGCGACGGCGCGACGTACGAGTCGCCGTACAGCTCGCGGGCCTGCGCCCGGGCGGCCTGGATCGCGGCGTCGGACAGCGTCGTCGAGTCCGTACGCATGTAGGTGATGTAGCCGTTCTCGTACAGCCGCTGGGCGCTGCGCATCGTGCGCTCCGCCGAGAAGCGCAGCTTCCGGCCCGCCTCCTGCTGCAGCGTCGACGTCATGAACGGGGCGTACGGGCGACGGGTGTACGGCTTCGACTCGACCGACCCGACGGTCAGGTCCCGGCCCTCGAGCGACTCCGCCAGCCGGCGGGCGCTCGCCTCGTCGAGCACGGTGACGTCCGTGTTCCTGAGCTTGCCGTCCGGTCCGAAGTCGCGGCCCGCCGCGACCCGGCTCCCGTCGACCGAGACCAGGCGCGAACCGAACTGGCGCGGGGTCGCGTCGGCACCCGCGTCCATGGTCGCGGCGATGTCCCAGTAGCCGGCGGAGACGAACGCCATCCGCTCGCGCTCGCGCTGGACGATCAGCCGGGTCGCCACCGACTGCACGCGGCCCGCCGAGAGCTTCGGCATGACCTTCTTCCACAGCACGGGGGAGACCTCGTAGCCGTAGAGGCGGTCGAGGATGCGCCGGGTCTCCTGCGCGTCGACCAGGTCCTGGTCCAGCTCGCGGGTGTTCTCCGCGGCGGCGCGGATCGCCGGCTCGGTGATCTCGTGGAAGACCATCCGGCGCACCGGGATCTTCGGGCGCAGCGTGTCGAGCAGGTGCCAGGCGATGGCCTCGCCCTCGCGGTCGGGGTCCGTCGCGAGGAGGAGCTCGTCGGCGTCCTTGAGCAGGTCCTTGAGCTCGGAGACCTTCGACTTCTTCTCCGGCGTGACGATGTAGAGCGGGTGGAACTCGTTGTCGACGTCCACACCCAGCCGGGCCCACGACTCGCCCTTGTACTTGGCCGGGACGTCCGCTGCGCCGCGCGGCAGGTCCCGGATGTGCCCGACCGACGACTCGACGACGTAGTCGTTGCCGAGGTAAGGCTGGATCTTCTTCGCCTTGGTGGGGGACTCGACGATCACCAGGCGGCGCACGCGCCCCCCGGCCGACGTGGCCGTGCCGTTCCCGTTGCGGCGCCCCCCGCCGGCCGCGCTGCGGCGCGTGCGGGTGCCGGCGGCCGTGCCGTTGCTCTCGGCAGGCGCGTCGGTGTCGGTGCTCGTCGTTCGGGTTGCCACGTGGTCCTACTCCATCCCTCCGGCCGCGTCGCCGGTCACGCACCGGTTCGCGTCCGACTTCCGGGCGTCTCGGTCGGGGCGGCGCGACGGACCGTTACCTCCGGTCACCGCGTCACTCCCCTTCGACCCCGGGATCGACAGTATTGCTCCCCGGCCGGTCCCCGCCGCCACGGTCGCACATCGACCGAGCATGTCGCATCCGTCACACCGCGTCGCGACCTCCGGGGCGACCGGGGGAGCGTAGCCCGCGGGTCAAGCCCTGGGTCGACCCCAGTGCCTGGGCCATTCGGCGGTGTCCACATCCTCGGGCGCGGGGCCGACCAGCTCCACGAGACGCTGCAGGCGCCGCGCTCCTGTGATGCGTAACGCCGGCCCGGCCGCCGGGCATTCCGGCGCGACGGCCGGGACGAGCGCGAGGTGGTGGCTCCGGCACTGCGCCGGGGCAGGCGGCGTCGGAGGCAGATCGAGGGCGGTCGTGCCGTCCGTGAGCAGGATCGCCGGGGCCGGGCGGGTAGGCGACGACCTGGGTACGGGTGGGGTGACCGGGCCGCCGGCGGGGTCGGCGTCGGGACGCGCATCGGGGTCGTCGTCCCTGGTGAGAGCGTCCTTCGTGATCGCCGAGCCGGCCTCGGTGTCCGCCGCAGCGCGCTTCCGGCAGTCCTCGCAGGGTGGGAGCACGATCCGCGCGGGCGGCAGGCCCAGCCGGGTCGTGGCGGCGATCAGGGCGTCGTGGGTGCCGGGGGCGGCGCCGTCGAGGGGCAGGACGTAGCCCCCGCGCCCGTCCGCGCGGCCGCAGGCGAGCACCCAGAGCCGCAGGGCGGTGCCGTCGAGCTGAAAGGCCGCCGGGACGCTCTTGCGCCGGTCCCGGCCCGCCCAGGCCCGCGCGAGGCCGGCCAGGTCGCGGCGGTAGGCGGTACGCAGCTCCCGTCCCGCGCAGGTCCGCTCGCCGAGCTCGAACGGGATGCCGAACGGCGCCGCCGCGGCCCGCACGGCCGCCGCTCGCCCCGCGTCGGCCACCTGAAGGCTGATCCGTGCGGTGTCCCCGGCCCCGAAGCGGGTGATCCGGGCCGGCCCGCACAGCAGCCCGGCGAGATCGCCGAGCCGCAGGGGCCGGGCGTCCGCGGAGAACAGCGAGAGCTGGGACACGTCGCGCACCCTAGAACATCTGTTCGAGAGTTGATCGCGTGGCGCGCCGGATTCGCCCGACCGGACGGCGACACGCCGGGCCGCCGCGCGCGCCGGCCTGCGCGCCCGGGTTACCGGGTGCGGCCTATCGTGGTGCGGCGCCCGGGATCGCGGCGAGCTTCGTGCAGTTGCCGGCCTGCTGGGCCGCCTTGTCGAGGCGCGGCGAGGTCTTGAGGTCGCCGAGCGCGTCGGGCGCCGTGAGCTGCGTGAGGTTGGTGTTGGTCTCGTCCAGGGCGGCGCGGAAGGCGTCGACGTTCGCCGGGTCGGCCGCGTCGACCTTCGCCTTGGCGGCGCCGATGTCGTTCTGCAGCTTCTCCAGGCCGGACGAGATCCGCGCGACGGTGTCGTCGCCGCCGCCGACGGGCGAGGCCCCGACCGTGCCGAGCTGGTCGCGGCTCTGCTGGAGGCCGGTCTGGCTGGCGCCGAGGTAGTCCGAGAGCCGCTGCTTGATCGTGGGCAGGTCGGCACCCTCGAAGGCGGGCTGCGCCAGCACCGGGGTCGTGTAGGTCAGGACCGCGCCGCAGACCTTGTCGACCCAGGCCACCGGGTCGGCGCCGCGGCCGGCCGTCGGGCGTGGCGCGGGGTCGGCGGTCGGGGTGCCCGCGACGACGGTCGCGCAGCCGCTGACGGACAGCAGCCCGCCGAGCACCAGGGCGACGGCGAGCCGGGACGGGCGAGGCACGGGGCGCCTCCAGGGGACGAGGGGAGCGGGGGCCGGGGACCGACAGTACGCGAGCGGGCCGTCCCGCCCTGCTCAGCCGCCGGGCGTGGGGTTGCTGAGGCGGCTGAGGTTCTGGCAGGCGGGCGCCTTCGTCGCGGCGTCGGTCACCGCGGAGTCGAGGCCCGCCAGTGGGTCCTGGTTCGCGTCCTGCAGCTGCAGGACCGGCGCGACCGCGCCCTCGATGTCCTGCTGCAGGGTCGGGGAGGAGAGGTCCAGGGCGTCGACCTGGGTCCTGGCCTGCTGGAAGGCCGAGCGGTAGCCGGTGAGCTGGTCGCGGAACTTCGTGACGGCCTCGTCGCCGCCGGAGACCGGGGAGGCGCCGAGGGTGTCCAGGTCGGCCAGCGCCTTGTCCAGCGACGTCGCCGTGTTGCCGAGGTAGGCCGACAGGTTGCGCGCCTGGGCGGGCAGGTCCGGGGCCGCCTGCGGCCCGACGATCGCCGCCTCGCGGAAGGTGGCGTAGGAGCTGCACAGGCCGTTGGTCCAGTCGACCGTCTCCTGCTCGCTCGCGCCGCCGCACCCGGCGAGCAGCAGCCCGGTCGCGACCGCGGCCACCGCCGCGGCGCGCCGCCGGGTGGCGCTGGTACGCATCGTCATCCGTCCTCCACGTCGGCCCTGCGGTCGGCCCCCGGACGCCTGTCCGTCCCGTTCGCCCCGTCCGGGGCGCTGAGACGGTAGCGAGCCCGGCGCGGACGCAGGAGGCCGCCCGCCCCCGGAGGGGACGAGCGGCCTCCTGGATCGCCGAGAGGGCCCGCGCTCGGCCGACCGGACTCCGCCGGTCGGCCGCGCCGGATCACGCCACGGGGCTGTCCGCGGGCGTCTCCTGGATCGACGACGTGCGGCGCTTCGACACCGTGACCGCCGCGACGATGATGATCACCGCCACGACCGCGATCGCGATGCGGATCGGAGCCGAGGCGCTGTCGCCGACGGTGAACACGACGACCGCCGGCGCGATCAGCACCGAGACCAGGTTCATGACCTTGATCAGCGGGTTGATCGCCGGGCCCGCGGTGTCCTTGAACGGGTCGCCGACGGTGTCGCCGATGACCGTCGCCTCGTGGGCCGCGGACCCCTTGCCGCCGTGGTTGCCGTCCTCGACCAGCTTCTTGGCGTTGTCCCAGGCGCCGCCGGAGTTGGCGAGGAAGATCGCCATCAGCGTGCCGGTGGCGATGGCGCCGGCCAGGTAGCCGGCCAGCGGGCCGACGCCGAGGCCGAAGCCGACCGCGATCGGGGCGAAGATCGCGAGGAGACCGGGGGTGGCGAGCTCGCGCAGCGAGTCCCGGGTGCAGATGTCGACGACCCGGCCGTACTCCGGACGGTCCGTGCCGTCCATGATCCCCGGCTTGCTGGCGAACTGGCGCCGCACCTCGTAGACGACCGCGCCCGCGGCCCGGGTCACGGCGTTGACCGCGAGCCCGGAGAACATGAAGACGACGGAGGCGCCGATGATCACGCCGACGAGCGTGTTCGGGCTGAACACCTCCGCGCTGAACGTGTTGCCGGCGTCCTGCAGGGCGACCCCGGCCTTGGCGAGCGCCTGGGTGAACGCGTCGCGGTACGAGCCGAACAGCGCCGTCGCCGCCAGGACCGCGGTGGCGATGGCGATGCCCTTGGTGATCGCCTTCGTGGTGTTCCCGACGGCGTCGAGCTCGGTGAGGATGTCGACGCCCTCGCCCTCGACGTCGCCGGACATCTCGGCGATGCCCTGGGCGTTGTCGGAGACCGGGCCGAAGGTGTCCATCGCGACGATGACGCCGACCGTGGTCAGCAGGCCGGTGCCCGCCAGGGCCACGGCGAACAGCGCGACGACGATGGAGCCGGACAGCAGGAACGCCCCGTAGACCGCCGCGCTGATCACGAGCGCCGTGTAGACCGCGGACTCGAAGCCGATCGAGATACCGGACAGGATGACCGTGGCGGCGCCGGTCAGCGAGGAGCGCCCGACGTCCTGCACCGGCTTGTCCTCGGTGCCGGTGAAGTAGCCGGTCAGCCAGAGGATGACGCCCGCGAGCACGATGCCGATGACCACCGCGACCGACGCGATGATCCGCGGGTCCTGGGTCAGCGTGGCGACGGAGGCGTCCGTCGGGTTGGTCAGGTCGGCGAAGCTGCCGGGCAGGTAGACGAACGCCGCCACGATCGACAGCACGCCGGCGAAGACCGCCGAGATGTAGAAGCTGCGGTTGATCGCCTTGAGAGTGTTCTCGCCCTGGCGGGCCCGGGTGACGTAGACACCCATGACCGCGGTGATCACGCCGATGGCCGGGATGATCAGCGGGAACAGCAGGCCCTGCAGCCCGAACGCCGCCGAGCCGAGGATCAGCGCCGCGACCAGCATGACCGCGTAGGACTCGAAGAGGTCGGCCGCCATGCCGGCGCAGTCGCCGACGTTGTCGCCCACGTTGTCCGCGATGGTCGCGGCGTTGCGCGGGTCGTCCTCCGGGATGCCCTGCTCGACCTTGCCGACCAGGTCGGCGCCGACGTCGGCCGCCTTGGTGAAGATGCCGCCGCCGACACGCATGAACATCGCCAGCAGCGCGGCGCCGAAGCCGAAGCCCTCCAGGACCTTGGGGGCCTGGCCGGCGTAGACCAGCACGACCAGCGCGGCACCGAACAGGCCCAGGCCGACGGTGAACATGCCGACGACGCCGCCGGTGCGGAACGCGATGCGGGTGGCCTTCTCCCGGCCGCCCGGCTCCCGCGACGCCGCGGCCACGCGGATGTTCGCGCGGGTGGCGAGCCACATGCCCAGGTAGCCGATCGTGGCGGAGAAGACCGCGCCGATCACGAAGAAGATCGACCGGCCGATGCGTTCGCCCAGGTCGTCGGCAGGCAGCGCCAGCAGCAGCAGGAAGACGACGACCACGAAGATGCCGAGCGTCCTGAACTGTCGTTTCAGGTACGCCTGGGCGCCTTCCTGGACCGCTTCTCCGATCTCCTGCATCCGCTTGGTGCCCTGGCCGGCGGCCAGCACCTCCCGGAGCAGCATGTAGCCGATGGCCAGGGCCGCGAGCGCGACGACGGCGACCACGCCGACGACGACGCGATCACCCGAGCCGAGCTCGAGGCCCACAGCGGGCACGGACATCCGTCCTCCTGTTGCGTCGGTGTGCGCCAGGGAGGCCGATCCGGCCGGCTCGCGTTCCGACGGCATCCCTGGCGTCGAGCGCATGCTCCGTCGCGTCGGTGCGACGGGCGCGTGCAGTGTACGAGTGTGTCCGATGTCCCAGTTGAGATCCACACCACCCCACCTCCCCGTCGGGCGAGGTGATCGAGAACACAGGCGGCCGAATGGCCGAACCTGCAGGTCCAGTTGATGCTTGAACGATCATCGAAACAGGCTGCACCGTCCGCGGGAGTCGCCGGGGCGGTCGCGGTCGTGGTGGTCGCCCTGGCGCTCGTGCCCGTCCTCCCGAGCGCGCCGGCGTCGCCGACGCCGGCGAATCCGGTCGCGCGGGGGACCGGCGGCGGCTCGGCCGCGCTGGTGGCCGTGCCCACCGGGGAACCGCCGGAGCGCCTCCGGATCGTGGTCGCGGTGCTCAGCAGCCGGCCGCGGGTGGGCGGCTGGGCGCAGGGGCGGGACGAGCTCGACGCGGTGGCGTCGGCGGCGGCCGGCGTGCTCACGGGGGCGTTCGGCAGCGACTGACCGTGCGCCCGATTCCCGGGCGTGCGCGCGGAACCGTCGGTGCGATGTGCGAGCCTCGACCGTATGCGTGACCAGGCGATCGGGTGGGCGGGCGACGGGCCGGTGCTCGTCGAGGGGCCGCCGGACCCGGTCGTGGCCGCCGCGCCGGCGCCACGGTCGGCGCGCGGGCTGCAGCTGCTGAACCGGGTGCTCGCGGGCTCCGGCGTCGATCCGGACGTGCCCGTGGTCGAGCTCGGGGCGGACGGGTCGCTGCCGCCGGGGGCGGCCGGGGACACCGAGGAGCTCGAGGACGAGTTCGACCCCGCGGAGGCGGCGAACCCGCTGCGCCACGCGGTGCGCCTGCCGCCCCGGCCCGGTCGGTCCGTGGCCTGGCCGGGCTGGGCGCCGCCGGAGGTGGTCGAGGCGTTCCGCCGCGCGGGCGTGGCCCGGCCGTGGAGCCACCAGGCCGAGGGCGCGGAGCTGGCCCACGCGGGGCGGGACGTCGTGGTCGCCACCGGCACGGCGTCGGGCAAGTCCCTCGTCTACCAGCTGCCGGTGCTGTCCCGGCTCGCCATCGAGCCCCGCGCCACGGCGCTGTACCTGTCCCCGACCAAGGCGCTCGCCGCCGACCAGCTGCGGGCCCTGCGCGAGCTCGGCCTGCCGGAGGTCCGGCCCGCGGCGCTCGACGGCGACACCCCGATGGACGAGCGGGACTGGGCCCGCCGGCACGCCCGGTGGATCTTCAGCAACCCGGACATGCTGCACCGCTCCGTGCTGCCGCGGCACGGTCGCTGGGCGGGGTTCCTGCGCAAGCTCGCCTTCGTGGTCGTCGACGAGTGCCACACCTACCGCGGGGTCTTCGGCTCGCACGTCGCGCTGCTGCTCCGCCGCCTGCTGCGGGTCGCGGCGCGCTACGGCGCGCGCCCGACGATCGTGCTCGCCTCGGCCACCGTGGCCCGTCCCGGCGAGTTCGCCTGCCGGCTGACCGGCCGCGAGGTCAGTGCGGTGACCGAGGACGGCTCGCCCAGCGCGGGTCGGACGGTCGCACTGTGGGAGCCGCCGCTGCTGCCCGAGCTCAGCGGCGAGAACGGGGCCCCGGTCCGCAGGCCCGCGTCGACCGAGTCCTCCCGGATGCTGGCGGACCTCGTGGTGGAGGGCGCCCGGAGCCTCGCGTTCGTGCGCTCCCGCCGTGGTGCCGAGGTCACCGCGCTCGGCGCGCAGCGGCTCGTCGCCGACGTCGACCCGGACCTGGTGCCGCGCATCTCGGCCTACCGCGGCGGCTACCTGCCCGAGGAGCGCCGGGCCCTGGAGAGCGCACTCATGCGCGGCGAGCTGCTCGGCGTGGCCACGACCAACGCCCTCGAGCTCGGCGTCGACATCGCCGGGCTCGACGCCGTGGTCGTGGCCGGCTTCCCGGGCACCCGCGCCTCCTTCTGGCAGCAGGCGGGCCGCGCCGGCCGGGCGGCCGACGAGGCGCTGGTGGTGCTCGTCGCGCGGGACGACCCGATGGACACCTATCTCGTGCACCATCCGCGGGCCCTCATCGGCGCGCCCGTGGAGAGCTGCGTGCTCGACCCCGGCAACCCGTACGTGCTGGCGCCGCAGCTCGTGTGCGCCGCCGCCGAGATGCCGCTCACCGAGGCGGACGTCGCGGGTGTGTTCGGGGGCGCCGTCGCGGAGGAGGTGCTCGCCGAGCTGGTGGAGGACGGGGTGCTGCGCCGGCGCCCGACCGGTTGGTTCTGGCCGACGACCCGGGAGCAGCCCGCTGCGTCGGTCGACATCCGCGGGTCCGGGCTGGGGCAGGTCGCGCTGGTGGAGGCCGGCACCGGGCGGATGCTCGGCACGGTCGACGGCGCCTCCGCGCCCGGGACAGCGCACCCCGGCGCGCTCTACCTGCACCGCGGGGAGAGCTACGTCGTCGACGAGCTGGACCTCGACGCCGGCGTCGCGCTCGTGCACCAGGAGGAGCCGGACTGGCGCACCGACGCGCGGTCGAACTCGGACGTCGAGATCGTGGCCGTGCGGGCCCGCAGCGACCACGGCCCGGTCTCCGTGTACTTCGGCGACGTCCGCGTGACCAGCCAGGTCGTGGGCTACCAGCGCCGCACACCGGACGGGACTGTCCTCGAGACCGTGCCGCTGGACATGCCCGCGCAGACGCTCGAGACCCGCTCGGTCTGGTACACGGTCGACGAGGGCGTGCTGGCCGACGCGGGCATCGACCCGGCGCGGCTGCCCGGCGCGCTGCACGCCGCCGAGCACGCCGCGATCGGCCTGCTCCCGCTCTTCGCCATCTGCGACCGCTGGGACATCGGCGGCCTCTCGACCGCGCTGCACCCCGACACCGGGCTGCCGACGGTGTTCGTCCACGACGGTCACCCCGGGGGTGCGGGCCTGGCCGAGCGGGGGCACGCCGTGCTCGAGCGCTGGCTGCGGGCGACCCGCGAGGCGATCCGGGACTGCGGCTGCCGCACCGGGTGCCCCTCGTGCGTGCAGTCGCCCAAGTGCGGCAACGGGAACAACCCGCTGGACAAGGCGGGCGCGGTCCGCGTGCTGGACCTGGTGATCGGAGCGTTGGTGCGGCACCCGGCGGTCGGCTGAGCGATCGGGCGGGGGTGCCGGGGATGTCGTCGGCCGCCGCCGGCGGGCCCGTCGGGGGCCGGGCCGGCCGGCGGCGGCCAGCGAGCGGTGGGTCCGTACGGGGGTCAGCGACGGAGCGCCTCGGTCCCACCGCGGTCTGGGGAGCGTGCTCGTGGACGGTGCTGCCGACTCCGCCGTGCTCGTCGATCGCGCCGTGCCGGGTTCAGTAGGCCCGGTCCGCGCGGGACCCGCCAGACGCGGTCGCCGATCGGTTCCGGTCCCACGACGAGCGCGGGTGCCGGAGTCGATCGACGGGCAGCCGTCGGGCGGGCGGCTGCAGGTGGCGGAGGCCGGTGTCGCGACACCGTTCACCGGGCCTTCCCGACCGTTCACCGGTTCGTTGCCCGGTGGTCTTCCGGTGGCCATCGCGGGGGCCGTGTCGGGTACCGGTCCGGCGTGGGCGCGGCCGGTCGCCGCCTCTGCGGCGAGCAGGCTCCACGGCCGCCGCACCTGCACCTCGACCAGCGCGTTCCAGCCGTCCAGAGTGCACCGGGTGAGTTCGGCGGCCATGGCCTCGGTGACCCGGCGCGCCGCCGCGCAGGCGACCTGCTCGCCCTGCACGGGGTCGCCCGCCGCCGCGAGGGCGGCGAGATCGGCGGCCGCTTCCGCCCGGTGCCGGGCGAGCACCCCGCCGCCGACGTCGACGAGGAACGCCGTCACCGCCAGGAGCGAGGCTGCCGCGAGGGCCGCCCACACCGTGGCGGATCCCCGGTCACGGAGCTCCCTGCAAGGTGGCTCGGCGCTCGACCGGCGTGCGCCCTGCAACCCGGTGCACGCGGCCGAGCGGGGTGGCGTGGCCCGGGTGCTCACGCCGCCGCCTCCGAGGCGGTGGCGGCGCCGGGTTCGAGGGCGCCGACCGCCGTGCCGCTGACGCGGATCGGCACGGGGCCGACGGGCGCCGCGGTGACGACGGCCCGCACCTCGACGGCCTCGACGGTCAGCTCGATGGTTGCGCCGCGCGGAGCGAGCGCCGCTGCGGCCGCGCGCCCGCGGTCGGCCTCACCCCGTGCCGCGAGGCGGACGAGCTCCCGGGCCGAGTCGGTGCAGCGGACCGCGGCGGCGACCGTGGCGACGGCGCCGAGCGCGGCGAGGACGACGAGGGTGAGCGCGCCGAGCGCGATCGCCGCCTCGACGGTGACCGCGCCGCGCTCGGCCCGGCGCATCAGAACGTGACCGACAACGCGCGCTGCACGAGCTGGGTCAGCGCCGTGACGATCGAGTCGCCACTGATGACGGTGTAGAGCACTGCGGCAAACGCGGCCGCCGCCAGCGTCCCGATCGCGTACTCGACGGTCGACATCCCCCGGTCGTCGGCGGTGACTCGCGCCGCGAGCGCGCGGAGGAGTGCCGCGAGCCGGTGGCGGAGTCGCCGGAGCGGCGAGCTGCGGTCGAGCGGGCCCGGGTCGGCCGGTGCGCCGGGCAGACGCTCGACCTCGACGGGCGACCGCAGGTCGGCGGGCTCGGGGCAGGTGCGGAGTGCGTAGCTGCGGGGACCGGGCCGCGGGTCGGGACGCGGCTCGGGCCGGGGCAGTGCGAGGGCGGGCAGGGACATCGGGTCCTCCTCGGGTCGGGGTCGGGGTCGGGGTCGGGGTCGCTGGGACGAGTGGTCGGGTGGTGGTGGAGTGCGGGCACGAGCCCGCCGGATGCCAGCCGTGGACGCTCCCGGGTCGGCGGAGTCGGCGCGGCGGGGGAGGCCGGGCGGTGCGGGGAGCGGTCACCATCGCGCCAGGGCCTCCCCGGCGAGGCCGAGGACGACCGGCGCGATCCCCAGGGCGAGGAAGGCCGGGAGGAAGCAGAGACCCAGCGGCGCGGCGATCAGCACGGCGGCGCGCTCCGCCTTCGCCTCGGCCGCGTCGCTGAGCCCGGCGCGCAGCCGAGCCGCCTCCGACCGGGCGACCCGCGCCAGCCCGGCGCCGGTGTCGGCCGAGCGGCGGGCGGCCCGACCGAACGCCTCGAGGCCCGGCACCGCCGCGACCGCGGCCCACGCCTCCGCAGGCGCCGACCCGAGCTCGAGCAGCCCGGCCGCTCGGCGGAGGCCGGTGCCGACCTCGCCCTCGATCCGCAGCGCCGCCGCCTCGGCGGCCGAGGGAACCGGGAGCCCGGCCTCGAGGCAGGTGGCCAGGAGCTCCCATCCCGCGGCGAGGCCACCGGCGTCCGCCCCGCGGACCGGGCGCGCCACGGCCCGCGCCACCAGGAGGTGCAGGCCCACGGCTGCGGCCGCACCGACGACCACGGCGCCGAGGACGCCGGCCACACCGGCCGCGGGCCCGCCGACCACGGTCCAGACGACGACGGCGACGGCCAGCCCTCCGGCCGCCGTCCAGCCACGGCGGAGGGGCAGGGCCGGTTCTGCGGCCGGCGCGGCCGTCGACACCAGGCCGCCCAACCGGGCCCTGGCCCCCGGAGCGCCTCCCACCAGCAGGGCGAGGGCGAGGAGCACCAGCGCGGCGGCCGTGGAAGCGTGCGATGCATCCCGGAGACCGGCCGCGGGCGCGCCGGCCACGGTTGCGGTCCAGCCCCTGAGGTACGTCAGTGGACCGGTCACGAGCATCACGTCGACGAGTTCCGTCCCGCCGGCCGTGGTCATCGGTTCACCGGGCCCGTCGCGATCCGGTCGCTCCACAGGAGACCGGCCAGCAGTAGGCCGGAGCCGACCAGCAGCAGAACCTGACCGAGCAGCCCGTCGCGCAGCACCCCCAGGGGGTCGGCCCCGAGCAGATGGCCCAGGCCGAGCCCGAGCACCGGAAGCGCGGTCAGCACTCCCGCGGTGGCGCGCGGTCCGGCGAGCCTGGCGCGGACCCGGGCCTCGAAGGCGAGCCGCCAGCGCAGGTCGGCCAGCGTGCCGGTCAGGAGGTCGGCGAGCGGGGCGCCGTGCCGGTCGGCCAGGGACCAGGCACCGGCCAGGCGGCGCAGCTCGGTCCCCACCAGGTCGGCGCGCTCGGCGGCACCGCGGCGGAGTGCGGCCGGGACGTCGTCGCCCAGGCGGGCGGCGGCGGCCGCCGGAGCGAGCGCTGCCGCTGCCAACGGACCATCCGAGCGGGCGCCGTCGAGCGCGGCCGCGGGGTGCGCCCCGCTGCGGAGCTCCTCGACGATGCGCGACACGGCCTCGGCCAACTCGCCCGCGGCCGCGCTCGCTGCGGCCCGCTCCCGGGCCCGTTCGCGCCGGCGCCGGACCACCTCCGCCGCCCCGGCTCCCGCGACCCCGCCCGCGGGGCCGCCGAGCACCAGGCCGAGCCCGGCACCGGCGAGCACGACCAGCAGCCGGAGCGGCGGGACGGCAAAGGTACGTGCCGTGGGCACTGGCGCGAGCACCCGCAGCCGACGGCGCGCCGACGGACCGGGCGCGCACACCAGTGCCGCCGCCAGGAGGGCCGGCACCGCCGCGCTCATGGCGCATTCCAGGGCGTCGGAACCCAGTGATCGGTGCGGGACCGCTCGAAGTGCCCGGCGACCGGGTCGCGGTCCCACAGCGCGCGCGCGACCACAGCGGGCGGGGCCGTGACGGCGTTCACGACGCACTCCACGCCGCCGGGACTCCTCGTTCGGCGAGGAGGCGGTCCAGGTGGTCGCGGTCGGCGGTCCAGCCGCGGCCGCGCTCCCACACCGGCCGGACGATCACCTCGGCGGGCCCGGTCGACGTCTGCCGGCCGAGCACACCGACGGCCTCGAGCACCCGGCCGCGCGGGGTGCGCCGCATGTGCACCACGACCTGCACCGCTGCGGCGAGCTGGCTGTGCAGGGCCGCGCGCCCCATCCCGCCGAGCGCGGCGAGCGCCTCGAGCCGGGCCGGCACCTCACGGACGGAGTTGGCGTGCACGGTGCCCGCGCCGCCGTCGTGACCCGTGTTGAGTGCCGACAGCAGGTCGCAGACCTCGCCGCCGCGTACCTCGCCGACGACGACCCGGTCCGGCCGCATGCGCAGCGCCTGGCGGAGGAGGTCGCGCAGAGTGACTCCGCCCGCGCCCTCGATGTTCGCGGGACGCGCGACCAGCCGCACGACCTGCGGGTGCCGCGGCTGGAGCTCCTGCGCATCCTCGACCGTGAGGATCCGCTCGGCCGGGTCGACCGCGCCGAGCAGGGCGGCGAGAAGCGTGGTCTTGCCCGACCCCGTTCCCCCGGAGACCAGCACCGCGAGCCGGGCCGCGACGACCGCGCGCAGCAGCTGTTCAGCGGCCGGCTCGAGCGTGCCGAGCCGGGTGAGCGCGCCGAGGTCGTGGGCGGCGGGGCGGAGCACGCGCAGCGAGAGGCAGGTCCCGTCGACGGCGACGGGGGCGAGCACGGCGTGCAGCCGCACCCCGCGGGACCCGCCGGAGCCCGCGGGACCGCCCGCGAGCCAGCCGTCGACGTAGGGGCTGGCATCGTCGAGCCGGCGGCCCGCCGCGAGCGCGAGACGCTGGGCGAGCCGCCGGACCGCCGACTCGTCCGGCAGCCGGACCGGCGCGGGTTCGAGCCCGGCGCCCCGGTCGACCATCACGGTGCCGCCGCCGGAGACCAGCACGTCCGTGGTGCGGGGATCGCGCAGCAGCGGATCGAGCGGGCCCGCCCCGACCAGCTCCTCGCGCAGCACCCGGAGCGCGGCGAGGACGTCGAGGTCCGAGGCCACGCCGCCGGACTCCGCACGCACGGCGTCGGCGACGGCCGCCGGGGTGGGCTCGTGGCCGTCCTCGGCGAGCCGGGTCCGGACGCGGTCGACGAGCGCGCTCACGACGCCCGCCGCAGGCCCGGCGCTCCGGTGCCGGCCAGCGCGGCGAGCAGCTCGCGGGCCGCGGTGCTGAGCGGGCCGCGCCTGCGGCCGGGCGGCACGCCCTGCTCGGTGAGCCGCGCCAGCGTGCGCTCCGACGTCATCGACGCGAGCAGCGGGAGTCCGAGCGCGTCGGCGACGTCGGCCGGGGCGAGGCCGCCGGGGGAGGGGCCACGCACGACGAGACCGACCTCGCGCGTCTGCTCGGCCAGCACCGCCGCGACCCGGCCCGCCGCGGCGCAGGAGCGCACGTCGGCCGGGACGACCAGCGCGGTCAGGTCGGCGGCGTCGAGGGCCGCGACGGCCGCGTCCGTGGGGTATCGCGGGAGGTCGCACACGACCGTCTCGCCCGCCCGGCGACCCGCGTCGAGCACGGCGGTGACGGCACCGGCCGACGGTCCGGCCGCCTCCCGCGCACACGACAGCACGCCGAGCTCGGCACCGGACCGGCTGATCGCGGGTGCGGGCAGCGCGGCGTGCAGCGCCGAGGCGGGCACGCGGCCGTCCGTGATCGTGAGCTCGGGCCAGCGCAGGCCCGTGACCTCCTCGGCACCGAGCACCAGGTCCAGTCCACCACCGAGCGGATCGCAGTCCACGAGCAAGGTGCGGTCGCCCGCAGTTGCCGCGACCACGGCGACGGCTGCCGCCAGCACGGACGCCCCGGCCCCGCCCTTCCCGCCGACGACGGCGAGCACCCGCCCCACCCTCGTGGCCTCGCCCTGCTCGGCCGCGGCCGCGAGCCGTTCGACGAGATGCGGCTCGGCGGCGGGCAGCTCGACCGCCTGCTCCGCACCGAGCGCGACGGCACACTCCAACGCCTCGATCGACGCCCGGTCGAAGCCGACCAGCATCAGGTCGGCGCGCCGGGGCAGGCCGGCTCGTACGCAGCGCCGGGCCGACTCCTCGTCGAGCAGCACGAACGGGGCGCCCGGCCAGTGCCGCCGCGCGTCGGCCGCGTCGGCCGCCCGGTGCACCTCGCAGCCCGCGGCGGCCGCCAGCCGGAGGACGGCGTCGAGGAGTTCGGGGTCCTCGACCATCACCAGTGTCCGCTCGTCCATCGCACGCTCCCTCCGCCGCTCCCGTCCCTCGGGGCCGATCACGAGCCTGCGGCCTCGGGGCGTGGGTGGACGGACCGATCGCGCCGCTGTGGATCGTCGGGGTCGGGTGTGGACAGATCGGCCCGGACCGGCCTCCGACCTCGGGAATCGTCGGGGCGCTCGGGGCACGATCGTGCGGGGGCGTGTGGGTGCGGTCGGTGAAGGGTGCGGTGGGTCGTGGTGGCGCTCCCGGCGGATGTCGGGGTGGCGGTCAGGGCGGTTCGTGGTGGCGGTCGGGGTGGCGCGGGCTCGCCCGGCCGCAGTCCCGCGACTGTTCTTCCGCGGCACCGACCCGACGCCTCGTGCCGTACCTGCGGCCCGCCGCCCCGCCCCGCCCCGCACCTGCACTCCGCCGTCCGGCCGTCGGGCGATCGCCCGGCAGACAGTCATGGCCCCGGGACGTACTTGCGGTTACAGTTGTCGTCGGCTCGGACCGTGTCCGAGCGGGTTCAGCTCGACCCCCCGGGGCTGAACCGCCCGACGGCCTCCGCCAATCCCCCCTGGCGGAGGCCGTCCCCATTCCGGGGCCGGCCGGGCGCCGCGTCGGGCCCGATCCGCGGATCTGGCAGGCTTCCCCGGTGCCCGCTCCGACCGCCCCCGCCGAGCAGCCGGCCGCTCCCCGGGCCCCGCGGCCGGCCGCCGCGTTCTTCGACCTCGACAAGACGATCATCGCCGGTTCCTCGGCGCTGGCCTTCTCCCGGCCCTTCCGGCGGCAGGGCCTCATCACCCGGCGGGCGGTGCTCCGCAGCGCGTACGCCCAGCTCCTGCTGCTGTTCGCGGGTGCCGACGCCGACACGATGGACCTGCTGCGCCGCCGCATCACCGCGCTCGCCACGGGGTGGGAGGTCGCCCAGATCCGGTCCATCGTGGCCGAGACGCTGCACGAGATCGTCGAGCCGATGATCTACGCCGAGGCCGCCGAGCTGATCACCGAGCACCACGCCGCGGGCGACGAGGTCGTCGTGCTCAGCGCGTCGGGGATCGAGGTCGTGGAACCGATCGCCGCGCTGATCGGCGCCGACCGCAGCATGGCCACGCGGATGTCCGTGCGCAACGGCCGCTACACCGGCGAGATCGACTTCTACTGCTACGGCGAGGAGAAGGCGGCCGCCGCGCGGGCGATCGCGGCCGAGCGCGGCTACGACCTGGCCGACTGCCGGGCCTACTCGGACTCGATCACCGACCTGCCGCTGCTGCTCGCCGTCGGGCACCCGACCGTGGTCAACCCGGACAAGGCGTTGCGGCGCGAGGCGGAGCAGCGGGGCTGGCCGGTGCTCGCCTTCGCGGCCCCGGTCTCGCTGCGTTCCCGGCTCCGTCCGCGGGCGCCGGTCCTGGCCGTGGCGGCCGCGGGGCTGGGTCTCGCTGCCGCGGGGCTGGGTCTCGCCGCGGCGGGCGGCGCCGGCTGGTGGGCGCAGCGGACCCGCGAGCGGGGCAGCCGTTTCCGCAGGTCGGAGCCATTCTGATGGACGGGGCGGCCGCTCGCATCCGCCGTCCGGGTCGCGTCGCGGACCGCCGATCGACACCCTCCGGGACTGAACCGGTGCACCTCGCCGGACCCCTTGCTGTGGTGCGGCTCACGGGGTACGAATGTCCTCACGGACCTCCGCGAGGCCAGGGCCGGTGCGGCAGAGAAGCACCCGACTCCCCTTCCCGGAGCTCCGTGCACGACCGCCGGGCACTCCACGCACAGCACGCCGCGGGAGGCATGTCGTCGTGGGCCTGCGTACCGGGACGCCGGACGCCGAGGCCGGAGCACGACACGTAGTGCACGCCTGGATCCCGGTGCTTCGTGCGAGTGGGCGGTGCCCCTTCCCGACACGGTGGGGGCACCGCCCCCTCTCGTGTCGGGGTCGGTCAGGCGCGCGCGTCGGCGATCGACATCCCCTCGCGGGCGCCGGCCTCCCAGGCGCGGCAGCAGTGCAGGATCCACTCCCGCAGCCCCTCCGGCGTCCCCGCGGCGAAGCCCTCCGCGGTCGCGCGGTACTCCTGCGCCCGGCGCAGGTGGCCGACCTCCGGCACGGCGAGCGACTTGGGGTCGTAGCCGGTGGCCACGGCGGTGAGCCGGGCCGCCGCGCGGGCGACGACGCCGTCGGCGGTCCCGAAGGGACGCAGCGCGAGCAGCTCGCCGTGCACCACCGCGACGACGACGGGCGCGGGCACCGAGGTCCCGCCCGTCACCAGGTCGGCCAGCAGGGACAGCCGCGCCGACGCGCCCTCGCGCGGTCGTCCGAGCCGGGCCTCGTGCTCCTCGACCGGGATCAGGTCGGTGGCCGCCAGCACGTGCAGCCGGGCCAGCGCCTGCAGCGGCGCGCCCTTCCACACCGCGAGCAGCTTCGTCGCCTCGTCGGCCACCCGGACGGCGCCGGCCAGCACCGGGTCGGTGACGTGGTCCTCCCGGGCGGGGGTGAGCGGGGCGCCGTCGAGCGCCGCCGACGCCCGGGCCCCGCGCAGCGCCGCCTCGGCCGAGGTGGCGGGCCAGCCGCGCCGGTTGACCTGGTGGTTGTGCACCGGCACGAGGGCCGCGCGGGCGGCGGCGACGGCGTCGGCCACCCCGGGCAGGTCCGTCAGCGGGGCGAGCGGGTCGGTACGGGCGGGCACCGGGCCATGCTGCCACCGGGACCTGCTGGCCGACCGGGTGGTGTCCTCTCCGTACTGACGGTGCGCAGGCGCATCCGGAGCACTACGTTTTCCCTGACGTGCGCGCCGCCGCTCAGCACCGGTGCGCCGAAGCGCCACGGCTAGAGGAGGGCACGAGAACATGGCCGAGTCCGGAGCGACGCTCGACAACCTCTCGACCGAGAGCCGGAGCTTCCCCCCGAGCGAGGAGTTCGCGGCGCAGGCCAACGCCACGGAGGACTGGTACGGGCGGGCGGACGAGGACCGCGAGGGCTTCTGGGCCGAGCAGGCCGACCGGCTGTCCTGGGGGACGAGGTGGGAGCGGGTCCTCGACTGGGAGGCGCCGTTCGCCAAGTGGTTCGTGGGCGGGAAGCTCAACGTCGCCTACAACTGCGTGGACCGCCACGTGGAGGCCGGTCACGGGGACCGCGTCGCGTTCCACTGGGAGGGCGAGCCGGGCGACACCCGCACGATCACCTACGCCGACCTGCAGCGCGAGGTCTCGAAGACCGCGAACGCCCTGGCCGAGCTGGGTGTGGGCACCGGCGACCGGGTGGCGATCCAGCTGCCGATGATCCCCGAGGCCGTGTTCTCCATGCTGGCCTGTGCCCGGCTGGGCGCGCTGCACAGCGTGGTCTTCGGCGGGTTCTCCCCGGGCGCACTGAAGGCCCGCATCGAGGACGCCGAGGCCAAGGTCCTCATCACCAGCGACGGGCAGTTCCGCCGCGGCAAGCCGGCGCCGATGAAGGAGAACACCGACCAGGCCGTCGAGGGCACCTCGATCGAGCACGTGCTGGTGGTCAAGCGCACCGAGACCGACGTGCCGTGGACCGAGGGCCGCGACCTGTGGTGGCACGACGTCGTCGACGCGGCCTCGGACCAGCACACGCCGGAGGACTTCGACTCCGAGCACCCGCTGTTCATCCTCTACACCTCGGGCACGACCGGGAAGCCGAAGGGCATCCTGCACACCTCCGGCGGCTTCCTGACCCAGGTCGCCTACACGCACAACGTGGTGTTCGACCACAAGCCGGGCGAGAGCGTCTACTGGTGCACCGCCGACATCGGCTGGGTCACCGGGCACTCGTACATCGTGTACGGGCCGCTGGCCAACGGCGCCACGTCGGTGATGTACGAGGGCACGCCGAACACCCCGCACGAGGGCCGGCACTGGGAGATCGTGCAGAAGTACGGGGTCACGATCTACTACACCGCGCCCACGCTGATCCGCACGTTCATGAAGTGGGGCAAGGAGATCCCGGAGAAGTTCGACCTGTCCTCGCTGAAGGTGCTCGGCTCCGTGGGCGAGCCGATCAACCCCGAGGCCTGGATGTGGTACCGCCAGGTCATCGGCGGCGAGCGCTGCCCGATCGTCGACACCTGGTGGCAGACCGAGACCGGCGCGATCATGATCTCGCCGCTGCCCGGCGTCACGGCCACGAAGCCCGGCTCGGCGATGCGCCCGCTGCCCGGCATCGGCGCCGCGGTCGTCGACGAGAACGGCACCCCGGTGGGCAACGGCCAGGGCGGCTACCTGGTGCTGGACAAGCCGTGGCCGGCGATGCTGCGCACGATCTGGGGCGACGAGGAGCGCTACCGCGACACCTACTGGTCGCGCTTCGAGGAGCAGGGCTACTACTTCGCCGGCGACGGCGCGAAGTACGACGACGACGGCGCGGTCTGGCTGCTCGGCCGCGTGGACGACGTGATGAACGTCTCGGGCCACCGGATCTCGACCACCGAGGTCGAGTCGGCGCTGGTCTCGCACCCGACGGTGGCCGAGGCCGCGGTCGTCGGCGCCTCCGACCCGACGACGGGGCAGGGCATCGTCGCGTTCGTGATCCTGCGCGGGAACGTGGCCCAGGACGAGGCGAAGGGCGAGGAGGCCATCGCGGCCCTGCGCAACCACGTCTCGAAGGAGATCGGGCCGATCGCGAAGCCGCGCCAGATCATGGTCGTGGAGGAGCTGCCGAAGACCCGCTCGGGGAAGATCATGCGCCGGCTGCTGCGCGACGTCGCGGAGAACCGCGAGGTCGGCGACGTCTCCACGCTGGCCGACTCGGCGGTCATGGACCTGATCCAGACCGGCCTCAAGGAGGGCAAGGGCGAGGACTGACGTGTGAGCGAACGGCACTCTCGCTCGGTAGGTGTGAGCGAAAGTGCCGTTCGCCCATGGGGGAGGTGGGGCATCCTGCCTCCGTGACCGGTCCCGGGGAGCTCGACGACGGCGTGTTCGTGCGCCGTGGGGTCGTCGTGCCCGCGCGCGAGCTCCGCTGGCGGTTCTCCCGCTCGTCCGGCCCGGGCGGGCAGAGCGTGAACACCACCGACTCGCGGGCCGAGCTGTCCTTCGACGTCGCGAACTCGCCCAGCCTGCCCGACGACCTGCGGGAACGGGCCCTGGCCCGGCTCGGCGGGCGGCTGGTCGACGGGGTGCTGACGGTGGTCGCGAGCGAGCACCGCAGCCAGTTCCGCAACCGCGAGGCGGCGCGCGAACGGCTCACCCAGGCGTTGCGCGTGGCCACCGCGGCCGATCCGCCGGCACGGCGCCCCACGCGGCCGACGAAGGGCTCCCAACGGCGGCGGCTCGACGCGAAGGCCCGCCGCGGCGCCGTCAAGAGGCTGCGCGCCCGCCCCGACGAGTGATCGCCGGTTCGGCGTCCACGATCCGGGGAAGACCACCGTGGACCGCGCATCCGCCCAGGCACCGCGCCGGTCGCCGTGGCACGATGACCACTCGCCGACCGGCCCGCGCCGGTGCGGCGGATTCGCTCGACACACGCAGGAGGCACCGCGGTGGCCACCCCGACCAGCTCCAGCGGCACGGACGTCCCGCCCGTGCTGCCGTCGATCCCGCTGTCGAAGGAGCCCGCTCCCGGCTCCGGCGAGCAGTCGATCGGCGCCCTCGTGCGCGACGTCACCACCCATGTCTCGACGCTGATCCGCTCCGAGGTGGAGCTGGCCAAGGCCGAGGTGACGACCGAGGTCAAGAAGGGTGTCCAGGGCAGCGTCTTCTTCATCGTCGCGCTGGTCATCGCCCTGTTCAGCCTGTTCTTCTTCTTCTTCGCCATCGGCGAGCTGCTGTCGATCTGGCTGAACCGGGCCGCGGCCTTCGGCATCGTCTTCGGCATCATGATCATCGCTGCGGGCGTGGCGGCGCTGATCGGCTATCTGAGGGTGAAGAAGATCCGCAAGCCCGAACGCACGATCTCCTCGCTCAAGGAGACGGCCGAGGTGCTGCAGAGCCGGGGCAGGGCCCACTCGAACGGGACGCCCCAGCTGGACGGCACCTCGCGCTGAACCGGATGGGTCGGGGAGGTCCGCGGCCCGAGCCGTCGTCCGTCCGGGTCGGCGGCCCCTGGCGGCACGGGTCGGTGTCCGCCAACGGCATCCGGCTGCACACCGTGGAGGCGGGCGAGGGCCCGCTCGTGGTGCTGCTGCACGGCTTCCCGGAGTTCTGGTGGTCCTGGCGGCACCAGCTCGTCGCGCTCGCGGCCGAGGGGTTCCGCACCGTGGCGGTGGACCTGCGCGGCTACGGGGACTCGGACAAGCCGCCCCGCGGCTACGACCTGTGGACCCTCGCCGGCGACGTCGCGGGCCTGATCCGGGCGCTGGGCGAGCCGAAGGCGCACGTCGTGGGGCACGACTGGGGCGGCCTGATCGCCTGGACGCTCACCGCCCTGCACCCGCGGCTGGTCCGCACGCTCACGGTGGTCGACGCGCCGCACCCGCTGGCGATCCGCGCCTCGGCGGTGCGCGACCCCACCGGGCAGTTCCGGGCGACCGCGGGCTACGCCCTCGGGTTCCAGCTCCCGCGGCATCCCGAACGCTCCCTGCGCGCCGACGGCGGCGCCCGGGTCGAGCGGATCATGCGGGCCTGGTCGGGCCCGGACTGGCCGGAGAGCCCGGACTTCGCCGAGGCCGCGCGGCGCAACCGCGAGGCCATGCTGATCTCCACGGTGGCGCACTGCAGCCTGGAGTACTACCGCTGGGCGCTGCGCTCGCAGTTCCGCGCGGAGGGCCGCCGGTTCGCGGCCGCGGTCGCCCGGCCCGCCGAGGTGCCCGTGCTGCAGATCCACGGCGCGGACGATCCCTGCCTGCTGGAGCGCACGGCGCAGGTCTCGCCCCGCTGGGTCACCGGGCCGTTCGTGCACCACGTCCTGCCCGGCACGGGGCACTTCCCGCACCAGGAACGGCCCGCCGCGACGACCGAGGCGATCCTCGGTCAGGTCAGAGGCTGAACGCGGCCACCGCGGTGTCGGGGTAGTCGGAGAACACGCCGTCGACGCCCGCGGCGACGAAGGCCCGGTACTCGGCGAACACGTCGCCGTGGTCGGCCTCGCGGTCGGTGCGCCGCATCCCGGTCGGCAGGAACGAGTTCTCGTTGCGGAACGTGTAGGCGTGCACGAGCAGCCCGGCCGCGTGCGCGTCGTCGACGAGCGTGGTCGGCTCGCCCTCCGGCGGGATCACCAGCTCCTTGGCGGGCCCGATGGCCGTGGCGTACTCGGCGATGCCGGCCAGCCCGGCGGGCCGGACGAGGTCGGCGAAGGTGCGTGGGTCACCGGCGGCGACGAGGTCGGTCGGGGCGCCGACGTCGTCGAGAAGCTGGACGAGCCGCACCGGGATCTCCTCGTGCAGGGCCCGCAGGTTGGCGGTCTCGAAGGACTGCACGAAGACCGGCGAGTCCGCTCGGTCGAGGCCGTGCGCGCGCAGCGCCGCGACGAGCGCCGGCTCGCACGGCAGCCCGCGTCCGGCGAGGTAGGTCGGGCTCTTGGTCTCCGGGTAGACCCCGATCTCGCGGCCCAGCTCCACGGAGAGCCGGGCACGCAGGTCGAGGATCTCGTCGAAGGTGGGGACCGGGAACAGGCCGTCGTAGACCGTGTTCCCCTGGCGCAGCAGCGGCAGCCGCTCGACCGCGCGCAGGGTGCGCAGCTCGGCGAGGGTGAAGTCGTCGGCGAACCAGTCCTCGACCGTGAATCCGTCGATCGTGCGGACCGTGCGCCGGTCGGCGAACTCCGGATGCGCCGCGACGTCCGTGGTGCCGCCGATCATCGGCTCGTGCCGCGCGACGAGCACACCGTCGGCCGTGCTGACCAGGTCGGGCTCGAGGTAGTCGGCACCCATCCGCGCGGCCAGCTCGTAGCCGGCGAGCGTGTGCTCGGGCCGGTGACCGGGGGCGCCGCGGTGGGCGATGACGAGGGGAGCGTGCGTCGCCGGGGCGGAGAGCAGCGCGGTGGGCACGGGGGAGTGTCCTTTCGCCGGGAAACGGCTTGCTTCCCAGCCTGCGCGGACGGGGGGTCGGGGATGCGACCGCCGGGCATCGGTCTCGTGAACGCCGGACGGCGGGTCGCGAGGCTACCGACGCGGGCGGGCGATGCGCCCCGGACGGGTGAGCGGGATCATGCGGCGGGGACGGGACCGGCCGTCACGGCGTCTAGGCTTCCGACCCGTGCGCGTACTGGTCGTCGGGAGCGGAGCCCGAGAACACGCCCTCGTCCTCGCCCTGGCGCAGGACCCCCAGGTGACGGCGCTGGCCTGCGCCCCCGGCAACGCGGGGACCGCGGCGGTCGCCGAGCAGCACGGGCTCGACGCCCGTGACGGCGCCGCCGTCGTGGCGCTGGCCCGGGAGTGGGACGCCGGGCTCGTGGTGATCGGGCCGGAGGTGCCGCTGGTCGCCGGCGTCGCCGACGCGGTCCGCGAGGCGGGCATCCCGGTGTTCGGTCCGGGCGCCGCGGCGGCCCGGATCGAGGGGTCCAAGCAGTTCGCCAAGGACGTCATGGCCGCCGCCGGCGTCCCGACGGCCACGTCGATCGTCGTGGACAACCCGGCGAACCTGGACGCCGCGCTGGCCGGCTTCACCCCGCCGTACGTCGTCAAGGACGACGGGCTGGCCGCCGGCAAGGGCGTGGTGGTCAGCGAGGACCTGGAGATCGCGCGGGCGCACGCCATGCACCTGCTCGACGAGGGTCACCCGGTCCTGCTCGAGGCCTTCCTGGACGGGCCGGAGGCCTCCCTGTTCTGCCTGGTCGACGGCACGACCGTCGTGCCACTGGTCCCCGCCCAGGACTTCAAGCGGGTCGGCGACGGCGACTCCGGGCCGAACACCGGCGGCATGGGCGCCTACGCCCCGCTGCCGTGGGCCGACGAGGGCCTCGTCGACGAGCTGGTGGCCCGGGTCGTCCAGCCGGTCGCCGACGAGCTCGCGCGGCGTGGCACGCCGTTCAGCGGCCTGCTCTACGCGGGCCTCGCCCTGACCTCGAACGGCCCCGCGGTCATCGAGTTCAACTGCCGCTTCGGCGATCCCGAGACCCAGGTGGTGCTGGCGTTGCTGCGCACGCCGCTCGCCGGGGTGCTGCACGCCGTCGCGACCGGCACCCTCGCCGACCACGCGCCGCTCGAGTGGAGCGACGGCGCGGCGGTCACGGTCGTCGTGGCCGCCGAGGGCTACCCGGGCACGCCGCGGCTCGGCGACGTCATCAGCGGCGCGGAGGCCGAGGGCGTGCTGCACGCCGGCACCCGCCGGCGGGACGACGGCGCAGTGGTCTCGGCGGGCGGCCGGGTGCTGTCCGTGGTGGGCACCGGCCCGGACCTCGCCGCCGCGCGTGCCGACGTCTACCGGCGGGTGGAGGGCATCCACCTCGCCGGCTCGCACCACCGCACGGACATCGCGCTGCGGGCGGAGAAGGGCGAGGTCTCGGTCCCCGGACGGTGATCTCCGCTTCACGCGTCCGTGGCCCAGGTTTCCCCGGTGTGTCCCCGCCGTTGCGGCCGGCCGTCCGCACGGTCCCGAAATCCGGCAAACGTGCCGGACGTCCGGGACCAGCGGTGAGCCCGTTCGGAGCAGCGAGCAGGACCGAGGGGCCGACGTTGTCGGCGTGCAAACAGCGTGTAAACCCGTTCGCCGCAGGTTGATCACCGAGCGTCCGGACGGCCAGGGTTCCCCCGTCGTCGCGCACACCGAGGTGCCCGGCGTACCGAAGGAATCCGATCCCCCGAAAGCGAGATCCCATGGGTTCGCACGCTCCCCGCACCACCCGTCCGACCCTCGCGAAGCTGGGCTTCGCGGCCGTGGCCGCCCCGGCCGCGATGCTCGCGGTCGCCGGCCCGGCCTCCGCGGCCGAGCTGGCCCCGGTCGGCGCCTACCTCGACGAGAACGTCACCCACGGCACCCCGCCGCTGGAGCCGGCCCTCGAGTACGTCGACGAGACCGTCGCCGCCACGGACAAGCAGGTCTTCGACGTCGTCGGTGTGCTGACGGGCCAGTTCGAGAGCTGATCCGCCGCCGGGCGGCGGGCCACTCCTGACCGTCGTCCGGCACCGGTCGCCACGGCGCCCGGGCGGGTCCCCCGAAGACCCGTCCGGCGCCGTCCGGCCTCCGCGCCCGGCACCAGGGGCTCACGGCCGGGCGTGACGCGGTGCGGTGTCCGCGGCGGCGGCACCGCACCGCCCGGCCCGGAGTTTTAGGCTCGCGGGCGTGACCTCCCTGAACCCCGGGATCGCGGGCCCCTCGGCCCGGTCCGGCATCGCCCCCTTCCACGTCATGGACGTCTGGGCGGCGGCCGGCGAGCGGCAGCGCACCCGCGGTGACCTGATCAACCTCTCCGCCGGGCAGCCCTCCACCCCGGCACCCGCACCCGTCCGGGCCGCCGCCGCGGCGGCGCTGGAGACCGAGGTGCTCGGCTACACCGTCGCCCTCGGCATCCCGGAGCTGCGGGCCGGCATCGCCGCCCACCACGGGCACGCCTACGGCCTCGCCGTCGACCCCGAGGACGTCGTGGTCACGACCGCCGGCTCCGGCGGCTTCCTCCTCGCCTTCCTCGCCGCGTTCGACGCCGGCGACCGCGTGGCGATGGCCCGCCCCGGCTACCCCTGCTACCGCAACATCCTGACCGCGCTCGGCTGCGAGGTCGTCGAGCTGCCGTGCGGACCGGAGACCCGGTTCCAGCCGACCGTCGCGATGCTGGAGGAGCTCGGCGAGCCGGTGAAGGGCCTGATCGTGGCCAGCCCGGCGAACCCGACCGGGACGGTGCTGGAGCCGGCGGAGCTGGCCGGGCTCGCGCGGTACTGCGAGGAGCGCGGGATCCAGTTCGTGAGCGACGAGATCTACCACGGCATCGGCTACGCGGGCTCGCCCGCAACGGCCTGCGCCTGGGAGACCTCGCGCGAGGCGGTCGTCGTCAACTCCTTCTCGAAGTACTTCTCGATGACGGGCTGGCGGCTGGGCTGGCTGCTGGTGCCCGAGCGGCTGCGCCGGGCCGTCGACCGGCTCGCGGGCAACCTCACCGTCTGCCCGCCCGCGCTCCCGCAGCACGCCGCCGTCTCCGCGTTCACCCCGGAGTCCTACGCCGAGGCGGACTCGCACGTGGAGCGCTACGCCGTGAACCGCGACCTGCTGCTGCGCGGCCTGCCCGCGCTGGGGATCGAGCGGCTCGCGCCCGCCGACGGGGCCTTCTACGTCTACGCCGACGTCGGCCATCTCACCGAGGACTCCATGCGGTTGACCTACGAGCTGCTCGACGAGACCGGGATCGCGGTCGCCCCCGGCGTCGACTTCGACCCCGTGGACGGCCACCGGTACGTGCGGCTGTCCTTCGCCGGGGCGACCGAGCCGATCGCCGAGGCGCTCGAGCGGTTGCGGCCCTTCGTGGCGAAGCGGTCATAGTGACCGCATGACCCGTGCGGACGCACAGCGCGAGGAGCCGCGCATCGCGGCCTGGAACCGGTGGCTGGACTGGCCGCTGACCGTCCTCGCGGTCGCGTTCCTGGCCTGCTACGCGTGGACGGTGCTGGACACCTCGCTGTCGCCGGACACGCGCGCGGCCGTCGACACGGGGCTCACCGTGGTCTGGGTCGTGTTCGGGGTGGACTACCTGATCCGGCTCGCGCTGGCCCGGCGGCGCCTGCGGTTCGTCGGCACGCACCTGCTCGACCTGGCGATCCTGCTGCTGCCGATGTTCCGCCAGCTGCGGGTGCTGCGGCTGGTCACGGTGATCAGCGTGCTGAACCGGCAGCTGCGGGACGACTTCCGCGGCCGGGTCGCGGTGTACGTGACCGGCACCGTGGCGCTCGTCGGGTTCGTCGCGGCGCTCGCGGTGTACGACGCCGAGCGCGCCGCCCCGGATGCGTCGATCACGACCTTCGGCGAGGCGGTGTGGTGGACGATCACCACGATCTCGACGGTCGGCTACGGCGACCGCTACCCGGTCACCGTCGAGGGGCGGATCATCGCGGCGACGCTGATGGTGGCCGGGATCGCGCTGCTCGGCGTGGTGACGGCGTCGATCGCCAGCTGGTTCGTCGAGAACCTGCGGCGTACCGCCGAGACGACGGCCGAGCGCACGGAGAGCGAGCTCGCCGAGTCCGAGCGGAAGATCGACCAGCTGCTCGAGGAGGTGCGCCGGCTCAGTGCGCGGCTCGACGCGCTGGAGCCGCAGGCTGCCGGACGGCCCGCTCCAGCGGTCCGATCCGATCCAGCGCCGCGCTGACGTCCGGGTCGGTGAGGTCGGCGTGGGTCATCAGCCGGACCTTCCCGGACATGGCGCTGACCCGCACCCCGGCCTCGGCGAACCGGGCGATCGTCCCGGCCAGGTCGGCCACGGTGACCAGCACGATGTTGGTCTCGGGTTCCTGCACCCGCCAGCCCCGCTCGCGCAGGCCGGCGGCGAGCGTGGCGGCGCGGGCGTGGTCCTCGGCCAGCCGGTCGATCCGGTCCAGCGCGACCAGCCCGGCCGCGCCCAGCACGCCGCCCTGCCGGACCCCGCCGCCGAGCATCTTGCGCAGCCGCCGGGCCTCCTCGACGAACTCGACCGAGCCGGCGACGACCGACCCGACCGGCGCGCCGAGGCCCTTCGACAGGCATACCTGCACGGTGTCGGAGCCGACGGTCAGCGCGCCCGGCGGCACGCCGAGCTTCACCGCGGCGTGCCAGAGCCGCGCGCCGTCGAGGTGCACGGCGAGGCCGGCGGCCCGGGCGGCGCCGGCGACCTTCGCGTGCTCCTCGGGCCGGGTGACGGTGCCGCCGGCGGCGTTGTGCGTGTTCTCCAGGCACAGCAGCCGGGTGCGCAGCGTGTAGTACGGCCCGGCGGTGCCCGCGGCGCGGCGGACCGCGGCGGCGGAGACCTTGCCGGGCCCGGCGTCGTGGTCGAGCGGCTGCGGCATGCCGCCGGCCAGCCAGGCCGCGGTCCCGAGCTCGGCGTCGAGCACGTGGGCGCCCTTCGGCGCGAGGAACGAGTCGCCGCGGTGCAGGTGCGACATCAGCGCGATGAGGTTGCCCATCGAGCCGCTCGGCGTCCACAGGGCGGCGGACGCCCCGAGGATCCCCGCGACCCGCTCCTCCAGCTCGCGCAGCGTGGGGTCGCCGTCGAGGACGTCGTCGCCCACCTCGGCGTCGGCCATCGCCACGCGCATCTCGCGGGTCGGCCGGGTGACCGTGTCCGACCGGAGGTCGATCGGCGCGTCCGGATCCGGCTTGCTCGCCTTGGCCCGGGCGGAGACGGCCGAGGAGACAGCTCTCGCCGCAGGTCGCCGGGATCGCGTCGGGGTCCGCATCGGACGGAATTCTGTCAGTCCCCGCCACGCTCGGTCCCGTCGGGTCACGAAAAGGTCACGACGTTGGGCCGGACGGGTGAGGTCTGTGGCGGGATGCAACCGTGGTCGGCGTCCGCACCGTCACGTCGGTGACGAAGGGAGGGCGCCGGGTGGACGACGCCGCCGAGCGCGCGTTCGCGGAGTACTTCCGCGCGCGCCGCGACGCCGTGCGCCGCACGGCCTTCCTGCTGTGCGGGGACTGGCACCGGGCGGACGACCACGCGCAGTCGGCGTTCGTCGCGCTGCACCGGCACTGGCACCGGATCCGCGACCCGCGGGCGCTCGACGCCTGGGTGCGGCGGACGCTGGTGCGGGCGGTCGTCGACGAGTCGCGCCGGCCGTGGCGCCGTGAGCGGCCGGTCGAGATCACCCCGGACCGCGCGGCCACGGGCCCGTCGGCCGACGGGGTCGCCACGCGGACGGCGCTGGTCGACGCGTTGCGCGCGGTCCCGGCCCGGCAGCGCGCGGTCCTGGTGCTGCGGTACCTGGAGGGACTCGACGTCGCGGCCACGGCGGAGGCGCTCGGCTGCTCGACCGGCACGGTGAAGAGCCAGACCGCGCACGGGCTGGCGGCGTTGCGGGCGATCCTGGGGGACACGCTCGACGACCTCCGGGCCGCCGGATGAGGGGCGGGACGAGGAGGTGACCCGGATGGAGAACGACGACGACCGGCTGGCGGCCGCCTTCCGGGCCGCCGTGCAGGACGCCCCCGAGGCCGGCTTCGACCACGAGGACGTGCTCGCGGGCTCGCAGCGGCTCGCCCGGCGGCACCGGATGCTGGTCGCCGGCGGTGTCGCCGCCGCGGTGATCGTGCTGGCCGGCGGGGTGACGACCGGGGTCGTGCTCACCCGCGACGGCGGCACCACGACCTCGGCGGCGGCCCCGGCGCCCGAGCGGGCCGAGCAGGCGGGACCCGGTTCGGCGGCCGACGCGGCGGCACCGCGGGCCGCGGCGGCCCCGTCGGCGCCCTGGTCGGGAGCGCCGCTGGGCCCGGCCGCGGGGGACTGCGTGAACCCGCAGGACCCGGAGCTGCGGGCGCTGGTCGAGGCGGCGCTGCCCGGGCTGGCGGGCGCGCGCGAGGCGCCGACCACGATGATCTGCCGGCCCGGGGGCGGCCGCGAGGTCAACCTGGAGGTGACGGACGGCGCGCTGACCGGCCTGCTCACCGTCGTCTACACCCCGGCGGGGGAGCCGCCCGCCCAGACCGCGACCGCCGTCGGCTGGGTCACCGCGGAGGTGCCGACCGCCTCGGGCGGCACCGTGGTGGTGACCTCGCGCGGCGACGCGGACTCCGGCGGCGTCCCCTTCGCCGACGACGTCCGGTCGGTGGCGGAGGCGCTCGGCCCCCGGCTGTGAGCGGCGGACCACAGGGCAGACTGGCGGCGTGACCACGGAGAAGGGCGAGCGCCGCCGGCAGGCGCTCACCGAGGCCGCGGGCGAGCTGCTCCGCGAGGGCGGCTTCGGCGCCGTCCGGCACCGTGCGGTCGCCGAACGCGCCGGGCTCCCGCTCGCCTCCACGACGTACTACTTCGACTCGCTCGACGAGCTGGTCACGGCCGCGGTCGAGCTCACCAGCCGGCAGGAGCTCGCGGCCGGCCGCGCGGAGCTCGACGCCGGCACCGAGGCCGACCCGCTCGAGCTGGTGCTCGACCAGCTGCTGGGCCGGGACTCCCGCAAGGGCGGGCTCGACGCGGTGCTGCTGCGTTACGAGCAGCTCGTCGGGGCCGGGCGGCGGCCCTACCTCGCCCCGCTCATGCGCACCCTGCGCGCCGAGCTCGACAGCCTGCTCACCGAGGCCCTGGCCCGTGCCGGGCACCCGCTCGACACGGGCGGGCTGCGGCGGGTGATCGAGGTCGTCGACGGCGCGGTGCTGTCCGCGCTGATCGAGGCCGACCCCGACCCGCGGGCCACCGCGCGGGCGGCGCTCCTGCGCGTTCTGTAGCCACGTACCCTGGTCAGACGTGATCCCCAACGTGCTGGCCGCGCGGTACGCGAGCCCCGAGCTGGTCGAGATCTGGTCGCCCGAGTACAAGATCGTGCTGGAGCGGCGCCTGTGGATCGCGGTGCTCAAGGCGCAGCGCGATCTGGGTGTCGACGTGCCGGAGCAGGCGATCGCCGACTACGAGCGCGTGGTCGAGCAGGTCGACCTCGCCTCGATCGCCGAGCGCGAGCGCGTCACGCGGCACGACGTGAAGGCCCGGATCGAGGAGTTCAACGCCCTCGCCGGCCACGAGCAGGTGCACAAGGGCCTGACCAGCCGCGACCTCACCGAGAACGTCGAGCAGCTGCAGATGCGGCTGTCCCTGGAGCTGGTGCGGGACCGCACGGTCGCGGTGCTGGCCCGGCTGGCGCGCCGGGCGTCGGAGTACGCCGAGCTGGTCATGGCCGGCCGCAGCCACAACGTCGCGGCCCAGGCCACCACGCTCGGCAAGCGGTTCGCCTCCGCCGCCGACGAGCTGCTCGTCGCGTACCGGCGGCTGGAGGAGTTGCGGGCGCGGTACCCGCTGCGCGGCATCAAGGGCCCGGTCGGCACGGCCCAGGACATGCTCGACCTGCTCGACGGCGACGCCGCCAAGCTGGCGCAGCTCGAGTCCCGGGTCGCCGGGCACCTCGGTTTCGCGGGCGTGTTCACCAGCGTCGGGCAGGTGTACCCCCGCTCGCTCGACCACGACGTCTGCTCGCTGCTCGTGCAGCTGGGCGCGGCGCCGTCGTCGCTCGCCACCACGATCCGGCTGATGGCGGGCCAGGAGCTCGCGACCGAGGGCTTCAAGCCCGGCCAGGTCGGGTCGAGCGCGATGCCGCACAAGATGAACACCCGCTCCGCGGAGCGGATCAACGGGCTGCAGGTCGTGCTGCGCGGCACCGCGTCGATGGCCGCCGAGCTGGCCGGGGCGCAGTGGAACGAGGGCGACGTGTTCTGCTCCGTCGTCCGCCGGGTCGCGCTGCCCGACGCCTTCTTCGCCCTCGACGGCCTCTACGAGACCACCCTGACCGTGCTCGACGAGTTCGGCGCCTACCCGGCCGTGATCGCCCGCGAGCTGGACCGCTACCTGCCCTTCCTCGCCACCACCAAGGTGCTGATGGCGGCGGTGCGGGCCGGGGTCGGCCGGGAGACCGCGCACGAGGTGATCAAGGAGCACGCGGTCGGCGTCGCGCTCGCGATGCGGGAGAAGGGCCAGCAGGACAACGACCTGGTCGAGCGCCTGCAGGCCGACGAGCGCCTGGGGCTCCCGGCGGGCCTGCTCGACGGGCTGCTCGCCGACCCGCTGTCCTTCACCGGCGCCGCGACCGCGCAGGTCGCCGCGGTGGTCGCGCAGGTCGCGGAGATCACGGACGCGCTGCCCGAGGCCGCGGCGTACACCCCCGGAGCGATCCTGTGAAGCTGCTGCACTCCGGCAAGGTCCGGGACATCTACGAGGACCGGGGCGACATCGTCCTGGTCGCGTCGGACCGGCTGTCGGTGTTCGACGTCATCCTCCCGACGCCGGTGCCGGACAAGGGCAAGATCCTCACCTCGCTCTCCCTGTGGTGGTTCGACAAGGTCGCGGACCTCGTGCCGCACCACGTCCTGAGCTCCACGGACGTCCCCGAGGAGTTCGCGGGCCGGGCCGTGCGGTGCCGGCGGCTGGAGATGTTGCCGGTCGAGTGTGTGGCCCGCGGCTACCTGACCGGCGGCGGCCTCAAGGAGTACCGCGAGACCGGCACCGTGTCCGGCATCGCGCTGCCGCCCGGGCTGGAGGACGGGTCGCGGTTCCCCGAGCCGATCTTCACGCCCTCGAGCAAGGCGCCGAAGGGGCAGCACGACGAGGCGATCACGTTCGCGCAGGTCGAGGACCTGGTCGGCGCCGAGACCGCGGCCCGGATCCGGGACCTCACGCTCGAGGTCTACCGGATGGGCGCGGAGATCACGGAGAAGAACGGGATCCTGCTCGCCGACACCAAGCTGGAGTTCGGCCGGGACGCCGACGGGCGGATCGTGCTGGGCGACGAGGTGCTCACGCCGGACTCGTCGCGGTTCTGGCCCGCCGACCAGTGGGAGCCCGGCCGCCCGCAGTTCAGCTTCGACAAGCAGTACGCGCGGGAGTGGGCGCTCTCGACGGGCTGGGACAAGACCGAGCCCGGCCCCGAGGTCCCGCCGGAGGTGATCGCGGCCGTCCGCGCCCGCTACGCCGAGGTCTACGAGCGGATCACCGGCACGCCCTGGCGATAGCCCCGCTCAGGAGCCGCAGTATGGTTTCCACAACGCGATCTTGGACCGGGTTCTGGCGCATCATGGTTCCATAACGCCACGTCAGAGCCGGTTGTCGAGCGTTGTGGAACCATAATGCGGTTCTCACGTCAGGGTCGTCGGGCGTTCACATCGGGAGCGTTCCCTTCGGGGCATGCCCGCTCGACTGGTCGTCTCGCTCTCCGGGCTCACCGACTCCCGGGCCGACGCCCTGCCCCGCGCCCGCGCGCTGGCCGCCGACCTCGACCTGCGCGGCGTCCCGCTGACCCACCTGCTGCAGCCCGCCTCGCCGGACGGGCCGCCGTCGCCCGAGCTGCTGGGGTGGCTGCGCGAGCGCACCCGCGGTGCCGACGAGCTCGCCCTGCACGGCTACGACCACACCCCGGACCCCGCGCGGCGCGGCGGCGTCGGGCGCAAGGGCGAGTTCGCCGTGCTGCCCCGGCACGAGGCCGGCCTCCGGCTCACCGCCGCCCGGCGCGCGCTCACCGGGCTCGGGCTCGGCACCGCCGTGTTCGCCGCGCCGCGCTGGCTCGCCTCGCCCGGCACCGTCGAGGCGGTGCGCGAACAGGGCTTCCGCATGTGCCTCGACGACGGCGGCGTCCACCTCTTCGACGACGGCGTGCTCCTGCGGGCGCGCGCCCTCGGCTTCCGGCTCGACGCCGTGGTGTCCGGCGACGACCGGCGGCGGGCCGAGTCCTGGCGCTGCCGGGTGCTGCACGCCGAGGCCGTGCGGATCGCCCGCCGGGCGGGTGTCGTGCGGATCGGCGTGCGCGCCAAGGACCTCCGCCGCGACGACCGGGTCCGCACGGTGCGGGGGACGGTCGACGCCGTCCTCGCCGAGGGGGCCTGGCCCACCACCTACGCCGCGCTGTCCGCGACCCCGGCCGTCCGCACCGCCTGAGGCCCCTGGCGCTTCCACGATCGTCGGAGGACCCTGTCCGGCTCCCGCAGGACCGCGAGAAGGGAGAGGGACATGCCGCACGGCCGCTGTGTCATCTACTCGTTCGCCGGTGACGAGCAGGAGATGATCGAGAAGGCGAAGGCCGGCGTCCTGCCGCTCATGCAGGCCCAGCCCGGTTACCTCGCCTACGGGGTGATGACCCAGGAGGGGAAGATCATCTCGATGAGCGCCTGGGCGTCGCAGGCGGAGGCCGAGGCCGCCGACGAGGTCGCCCGCCAGTGGGCCAAGGACAACATCGACGCCACGGTGCTGGAGCGCTTCGTGGGTGAGTACGTCTGGCTCGACATCGGTCAGCAGTAGGGCCACACGCGGGTCGGCACCTCCGGTCGTTGAACCGCACGTTCCCGTCGTCCCGGGATGTGCGGCCGGGAGGTGCCGACCTCGGGCTCAGGGGATCAGCACGGCCTTGCCCGCGACCTCGCGTTCCTGCAGCGCGGTGTGCGCGTCCGCCGCCTTCGCCAGCGGGAAGCGCCGCCCCACCACCGGCCGGATCCGGCCCGCCGCCGCCTCCCGCAGCATCCGTTCCTGACGGGCCCGCCGGCCGCCCCCGAACCCGGCGAGCTGCTCCGTCCCCCGCACGTCGATCCCCCGGGAGTGCGCCTCCACCGGGTCCACCTCGGTCGGACCGCCACCCGCGACGCCGTAGTTGGAGTAGCGGCCACCCTTGCCGACCAGCCCGAACGCCGCCCGGCCGAGCGCGCCGCCCACGCCGTCCAGCACCACGTCGACCTGGCCGGCCCGGCGGCGCACGGCGTCCGCCCACCCCGGTTCGCCGTAGTCGACGGCGAGGTCCGCGCCGAGCGAGCGGACCAGCGCGAGCTTCTCCGCGCCCCGCGCCGCACCGATCACCCGCGCCCCGGTCGACCGCGCGAGCTGCACGAGCAGGCTGCCCGCCCCGCCCGCCGCCGGCAGCACGAGCACGAGCTCGCCGGGCCGCACGCCGAGGTCGCCGAACAGGGCCAGCGCGGTGCCGCCGTCGTGCAGCAGCACCATCGCCTCGGCCGCGCCGAGCCCGTCGGGGACGGGGAGGACGGAGGTCAGGGGCGCGACGAGCTGCTCGGCGTACGCGCCGCCCTCGACGTCGGCCAGCACGCGGCGCCGCAACCAGGCCGGGTCCACGCCCTCACCGACCGCGCGTACCCGGCCCGCCGCCCCGCGCCCGGGGACGTAGGGGAGCGGGGTCGCGAACCGCGGGCCGGCGGCGCCGCGCCGGATGATCGTGTCGAGGGTCAGCACGCCGGCGGCCTCGACCTCCACCACGACCTCGCCCGGCCCCGCGACCGGGTCGGGCACCTCCACCGGCCGCAGCACCTCGGGACCGCCGAACTCGTCCACCCTGATGACCAGCACGTCTCCTCCTCGGGTCGTCGCCGAAACCCACCCTCGGAGGTGAAGTGCGGTTCAGGTCAAGGGTCGGACGGTGGTGGCCTTCTCCCGGTCCAGCACCTCGACCGTGGTCCCCTCCGGTGCGAGGTTGGTGAACAGGCCGTAGTGCATCGCCGGGTTGGCGAGCACCGCCTCGTGGATCGGGACCGCGGTGCGTGGGGTCATGGCGCGCAGGTAGTCCACGGCGTCGCCGGCCTTGAGCCAGGGCGCGCCCGTCGGCAGCAGCAGGGTGGCGACGGGGTCGCGGCCCTCGGGCAGCGGGACGTAGGCGTCGCCCGGGTGCAGCAGGGCGTCGTCGACCAGGTAGCCGTTGTTGCGGATGATCGGGATGTCCCGGTGGATCTCCGCGTGGTCGCCGTTCCCGACCACCTCGATCCGCGCGCCGGCGACCTCGAGCACCGCGCCCGGGGCGGTGGTCTCGTACTCCGGGCCGTCGAGCTGCTCGGCGGTGCCGTCGTCGACGATCAGCCGGGCGTCCGGGTTGGCGCGCAGGAGCGCGGTGAGCCGGTCGGCGTCGAGGTGGTCGAAGTGCTGGTGGGTCACCAGGACCGCGTCGAGGCCGGTCAGCGACTCGAAACCGGTGGAGAAGGCGCCCGGGTCGAACAGCAGGCGGGCGGAGCCGGTGTCGACCAGCACGCAGGCGTGGCCGTAGTGCGTGAGCTGCATGCCCCCACCCTGCTCCGCTGCGCGGCGCCCGGCACGTGCGGGCCGCGTGTCACCAGCCTCACCCGGGCGGGGCGCCGTCGTCGTCGCAGTTCACCGTACGCTTGACGGCGTGGCGAGAGTGGTCGTGGACGTGATGCCCAAGCCCGAGATCCTGGACGTGCAGGGCCAGGCGGTCTCCCGCGCGCTCACCCGGATCGGTGTGTCCGGCATCGAGGTGCGGCAGGGCAAGCACTTCGAGCTCGAGGTCGACGACTCGATCGACGACGAGACCCTGCACCGCATCGCGGGCGACCTGCTGGCCAACCCGGTGATCGAGGACTGGACGGTGACGCGGGTATGAGCACGCGGATCGGGGTCATCACCTTCCCCGGCACGCTCGACGACGTCGACGCCTCGCGGGCGGTCCGCTACGCGGGCGCCGAGCCCGTCGCGCTCTGGCACGGCGACCACGATCTGCAGGAGGTCGACGCGGTCGTCGTCCCCGGCGGCTTCTCCTACGGCGACTACCTGCGCGCCGGCGCCATCGCGAGCCTCGCACCGATCATGCGCGAGGTCGTCGAGGGTGCGGCGAAGGGCCTGCCGGTCCTCGGCATCTGCAACGGCTTCCAGATCCTCTGCGAGGCCGGGCTGCTGCCGGGCGCGCTGACCCGCAACGAGAAGCTGCACTTCGTCTGCCGGGACCAGAAGCTCCGCGTCGAGAACGCCGACACCGCCTGGACCAGCGGGTTCACCCGTGGCGAGGAGATCCTCGTCCCGGTGAAGAACGCCGAGGGCCGCTTCGTGGCCGCGCCGGACACGCTGAAGGCGCTGGAGGCCGAGGGCCGCGTGGTGTTCCGCTACGTCGGCGGCAACCCCAACGGCTCCGCGGCGGACATCGCGGGCGTCACCTCCGAGAACGGCCGGGTCGTGGGCCTCATGCCGCACCCGGAGCACGCGATCGACCTGCTCACCGGGCCCTCCGAGCAGGGCCTGGGTCTGTTCACCTCGGTCCTGGGCACGCTCGCGGGTGCTCCCGCGGCCTGAGATCGTCCGCGTCCCATTAGGCTGGCGGTCCGCTCCACCGACCGAGAGGCCGTTCGTGACCCGACCCCTGCCCGGTGCGGCCAGCCACCGGGTCCTGCTGGTCGAGGACGACCCGGGCGACGTCTTCCTCGTGCAGGAACTGCTCGCCGAGGTCGACCCGTCGGTGCGGGTCACCGTCGCCGAGTCGGTGCGCGCCGTCGTCGAGCGGAACCTGCTGCCCGCCGCGGACTGCGTGCTCCTGGACCTGAACCTGCCCGGTGTCAGCGGGCTCGACGGGCTGCGCGAGGTGCTGCAGGCGGACCCGTCCGCGGCCGTCTGCGTGCTCACCGGGCTCGACGACGAGCACCTCGGCATCGCCGCGGTCGGAGTCGGCGCGCAGGACTACCTGGTCAAGAACAAGGCCGACGGGGCCGTGCTGATCCGCGCGATCCGCTACGCCGTCGAGCGCCGGCGGGCCGAGGCCAGCATGGTCCGGCTCCGCGAGGAGCAGCTCGTGGCCGCGGAGTCGGTGCGCCTCGAGCGCGGCCTGCTGCCGTCGCTGCTGCTCGACGGCAGCGTCGTGCACGGCCGCTCCTTCTACCGCTCCGGGCGCACCCGCGCAGTGATCGGCGGGGACTTCTTCGACGCCGTCCGCGGGCCGTCGGGCACGGTGCACGCGATCATCGGCGACGTGTCCGGCCACGGTCCGGACGAGGCCGCGCTCGGCGCCCTGCTCCGGGTCTCCTGGCGGGCCCTGGTGCTGGCCGGGGTCGACGAGCCGCAGGTCCTGCCGAACCTGCAGGAGGTGCTGGTCAGCGAGCGGCACGAGCGCACGCTGTTCACCACGGTCTGCACCCTGACGATCGACCCGGCCCCCGAGGGCGGCAGCCGCGTGCTGCTCCGCTCGGCCGGCCACCCGCCGCCCGTGTCGCTGCGCCCCGGCCCGGTGTCGTTGCGGCCGCGCGTCGGCGTGCCGCTCGGCGTCCTGCAGGACGCGAAGTGGGAGCCCGAGATCCTCGAGCTGATGCCGGGGTGGGCGCTGCTGCTGTTCACGGACGGGCTGATCGAGGGCCGCGGCGAGCGGCCCGACGAGCTGCTCTGGCAGGAGGGCCTGATCGACGTGCTCGGGAAGGAGCGGGACACCCCGATGTCCGAGCTCCCGGGCAGGCTCGTCGAACACGTCGAGCGGATCAACGGCGGCCCGCTCGCCGACGACGTCGCCATGCTGTTGCTCACGGACCTCGCGGGGGACGAGTGAGCGCGCCCGCCGCCCCCCGGCGCCGCGGCCCGGTCCGCCTGCGCCTCGACCCCGCCACGATGGAGGACGCGCAGCAGCGCTGGACGCTGCGCCGGTGGTTCACCGTCGGCGCCACGGTCCTCGGGGTGCTCTCGGTGCTCGCCGTCGTGCTCGGTGCCTGGGCCGTTGTCCGGATCGCCGACGCGCGCACCGTGCTCTACGACGAGGTCGCCCCGGCCGTCACCGCGAGCCAGAACCTGTCGTCGGCGGTGCGCGACCAGGAGACCGGGGTGCGCGGGTTCACCATCGCCCCCAACGACGTCTTCCTCGCGCCCTACGTGAACGGCCGGCAGGCCGAGGCGGCCGCCGTCGCCGCGCTGCAGCCATTGGACCGGTTCCCGGACGCGCGCCTCGCGGCGAACCTGCAGGAGGTCGAGGCCGCCGGGGACGCATGGCGCCGCGACTACGCCGAGCCCACCATCGCGGCCGCCCGGGCCGGTGCGCCGACGCCCGACGCCGAGGAGGGCCGGCTGCTCTTCGACCGCGTCCGCGTGGCCTCGGCCATGCTGATCGACGACCTGCAGACCGAGCGGCTCGCGGCCCGCCAGCGGCTGGACTCGTCGATCACCTTCCTCGCCGTCGTCGGGATCACGATCACGGCGGTGGCGGCGGTGTTCCTGCTGCTCGCCTCGATCGGGCTGCGCAAGGTCATCCTGAGCCCGATCCGCCGGCTCGCGGCGCAGACGCGCCAGGTCGTCGAGGGCTCCGTCGGCACCCGCGTGCTCGGCAGCGGCCCGCGCGAGCTCGTGGAGCTCGGGGCGGACGTCGAGGCCATGCGCTCCCACATCCGGCGCGAGGTCGACGAGCTGCAGGAGGCCAACGCCCAGCTCGACGACCGGACCCGCGACCTCGAGCGCTCCAACCGGGACCTGGAGCAGTTCGCCTACGTCGCCAGCCACGACCTGCAGGAACCGCTGCGCAAGGTCTCGAGCTTCTGCCAGCTGCTGCAGCGGCGCTACGGCGGCAAGCTCGACGAGCGGGCCGACCAGTACATCGAGTTCGCCGTCGACGGCGCCCAGCGCATGCAACGGCTGATCAACGACCTGCTGGCGTTCTCCCGCGTCGGCCGCACCACCACCGGCTTCGAGCCCGTCGACCTCGGCAGGGTCGCGCGGGCCGCCGCCGCGCAGCTCGCCTCCGCGGCGGAGGAGACCGGCGGCGAGGTCGTGATCGACGAGGGCCTGCCGACCGTCCCCGGCGATCCCTCGCTCGTCCAGCAGCTGCTGATGAACCTGATCGGCAACGGACTGAAGTTCCACCGCGCGGACGTGCCGCCGGTGGTGCGCATCGGCGCCGTCCGGCGCGGCGACGAGTGGGAGATCTCGGTGTCGGACAACGGCATCGGCATCGAGCCCGAGTTCGACGACAAGATCTTCGTGATCTTCCAGCGCCTCCACGGGCGGGACGTCTACGCCGGCACCGGCATCGGGCTGGCCCTGGCCAAGAAGATCGTCGAGTTCCACGGCGGCCGCATCTGGGTCGACCACGGCGAGCCCGACGAGCCCGGCACGACCATCCGCCTGACCCTGCCGGTGTCCCCGGCCGCCCCGCCCCCCGCCGACCCGGCCCTCGCCGGCGCGGTCCCGAGCAAGGAGTCCCCGTCGTGAGCGAAGCCCTCACCGATCCCGCCCGCATCGTCAACGTCCTGCTGGTGGAGGACGACCCGGGCGACGTCCTCATGACCCGCGAGGCCTTCGAGGAGCACCTGCACAACCGGCTCGACGTCGTCACCGACGGCGCCGCCGCGTTGGCCTACCTGCGCAACGAGCCGCCCTACGAGGACAGCCCGCGGCCGGACCTGATCCTGCTCGACCTCAACCTGCCGCGCCGCGACGGGCGCGAGGTGCTCGCCGAGGTCAAGGCGGACGAGCAGCTGCGCTCGATCCCGGTCATCGTGCTCACCACGTCGCAGGCGGAGGAGGACGTGCTGCGCAGCTACCAGCTGCACGCCAACGCGTACGTGACCAAGCCGGTGGACTTCGACGGGTTCATCGAGGCCATCAAGCAGATCGACCACTTCTTCGTCAGCGTGGTCAAGCTGCCGGGCAGCTGACGAAGCCGATCAGAGCATCGCGTCGATCTCGGCGCGGTGGTACTTGAGCGGCGTGGTCGGGAAGCCGAACTCGTCCTTGTGCAGCGTCGCCGAGCCGCACCAGCCGCAGCGGCCGGCGGCGTCGATCACCGCGCGCCCCTCGAGCTCCGCGCGCCGGTCGGTCGCCCTGCTGCCCGGGCCGAGCGTGACGGGCGCGCCCGCGGCCAGCGCCGGCGGCTGCCTGCGCGCCTTCACCTGCTTGTAGATCCAGTACGCCCCCACCGGGATCGCGACGATCAGGGCGATCCCCAATATCCACTGGACAAGCCCGACGGCCACGCTGATCGCGATCCCCGCCAGCACCAGCACCCCGACGATCTGCGCGACCCGCAGCACGACCTTGGACACGACCGGCCTCCTCCCGCACCCGCCCCCGTGACCGACGTTACCGGGATCCGGCCGCGGGGGAGTGGGCCGAACGGCCGGTGGACGGACCCGGACCCACCATCCGAGCGTGACGCCCTCGCCCGCCGCTCCGCCTTCGAGGTGGTCGGGGCGCGTGGGGCCCGGGTGACGGACGGCTCGCGGAAGCTGTCTCCCGCGGCGTTTACGCTGGTACCCGTGACCGAGCTCGACGCCCGTACCGTCACCGACACCGTTTCCCACGCCGCCGACACGCCGGACCAGCCGCAGCCGTGGCGCGAGCTCGGGCTCAAGGAGGACGAGTACGCCCGCATCCGCGAGATCCTGGGCCGCCGGCCCACGGACGCCGAGCTGGCGATGTACTCGGTGATGTGGAGCGAGCACTGCTCCTACAAGTCCTCGAAGGTCCACCTGCGCTACTTCGGCGAGACCACGACGGCCGCCATGAAGGAGAAGATGCTCGCCGGCATCGGCGAGAACGCCGGCGTGGTCGACATCGGCGACGGTTGGGCCGTCACCTTCAAGGTCGAGTCGCACAACCACCCGTCGTACGTCGAGCCCTACCAGGGCGCGGCGACCGGCGTGGGCGGGATCGTCCGGGACATCATGGCGATGGGCGCCCGGCCGATCGCGGTCGGCGACCCGCTGCGCTTCGGCCCGGCCGACGCCCCGGACACCGCGCGGGTGCTGCCCGGCGTGGTCGCCGGCGTCGGCGGCTACGGCAACTGCCTGGGCCTGCCCAACGTCGGCGGCGAGGTCGTGTTCGACGCCAGCTACGCCGGCAACCCGCTGGTCAACGCCCTGTGCGTGGGTGCGATGCGCACCGAGGACCTGCACCTGGCCTTCGCCTCCGGCACCGGCAACAAGATCATCCTGTTCGGCGCGCGGACCGGGCTGGACGGCATCGGCGGCGTCTCGGTGCTGGCCAGCGAGACCTTCGGCGAGGGCACCGGCCGCAAGAAGCTGCCGAGCGTCCAGGTGGGCGACCCGTTCACCGAGAAGGTCCTCATCGAGTGCTGCCTGGAGCTGTTCCACGCCGGCCTGGTCGTGGGCATCCAGGACCTCGGCGGCGCCGGCCTCTCCTGCGCCACCTCCGAGCTGGCCAGCGCGGGCGACGGCGGTATGCACATCGACCTCGACTCCGTCCCGCTGCGCGCCACCGGCATGACCCCCGCCGAGATCCTCTCCAGCGAGTCGCAGGAGCGGATGTGCGCGGTCGTGGCGCCGGAGAACGTCGAGGCGTTCATGGCCGTCTGCCGCAAGTGGGACACGATCGCCACGGTGATCGGCGAGGTCACCGACGGGGACCGGCTGGTCATCGACTTCCACGGCGAGACCGTGGTCGACGTGCCGCCGCGGACCGTCGCGCACGACGGCCCCGTCTACGAGCGGCCGGTCCTGCGGGGCAAGGGCCAGGACGAGCTGGCCGCGAACTCGCCGGCGGCGCTGCCCCGGCCGAGCGCCCCGTCCGAGCTGCGCGCCGAGATCCTGCGCCTGGCCGCCTCGCCGAACCTGTGCAGCCGCGCCTGGGTCACCGACCAGTACGACCGGTACGTCCGCGGCAACACCGCCTCCGCGCAGCCGGCCGACGCCGGCGTGGTCCGGGTCGACGAGTCCACCGGCCGCGGGATCGCGGTCGCCACCGACTGCAACGCCCGGTTCGCGGCCCTGAACCCCTACGCCGGGGCACAGCTCGCGCTGGCCGAGGCCTACCGCAACGTCGCGACCTCCGGCTCCGTGCCGCTCGCCGTGACCAACTGCCTGAACTTCGGCTCGCCCGAGGACCCGCACGTCATGTGGCAGTTCTCCGAGGCCGTTCGCGGCCTGGCCGACGGGTGCGCGCAGCTCGGCATCCCCGTGACCGGCGGGAACGTGAGCTTCTACAACCAGACCGGCACGCAGGCGATCCTGCCGACCCCGGTCGTCGGCGTGCTCGGCGTGATCGACGACGTGGCCGCCCGCATCCCGTCCGGCTTCCGCCGCGAGGGCGACGTCGTCGTCCTGCTCGGGTCGACGGCGGACGAGCTCGGCGGCAGCGAGTGGGCGCACGTGGTGCACGGGCACCTGGGCGGCGAGCCCCCGGCCGTCGACCTCGCGCACGAGCAGCGGCTCGCGCAGCTGCTGGTCGCGCAGGCCGGCGTGCTGACCGGCAGCCACGACCTGTCCGACGGCGGCCTGGCCCAGGCCCTGGTCGAGGCCACCCTGGTCGGCGGGCACGGCGCGGCCGTCACGCTGCCGGCGGCGCTCGCGGTCGACCCGTTCGTGGCGCTGTTCTCCGAGAGCACCGGGCGGGTGCTGGTCACGGTCGCCCCCGAGGCGGCCGACGTCCTGCTCGCCGCGGCGGCGGAGGCGGGCGTCCCGGCCGAGCGGCTCGGCACGGTCGCCGCGGCCGAGTCCTCCGGCGCCGAGCTCGCGGTCGACGGCGTCGCCGCCCTGCCGCTCGCCGAGCTGCGCGCGGCGTGGGAGGGCACCCTGCCGGCGCTGTTCGAGGCCGACTTCGAGGCCCGGGCGGGCGCCGAGACCCTGTGAGCGAGGCGGACCTGCTCGACGCATGGCTGGCCGGCGGGGCCGCCCCGCCACGCAGCGTGATCAAGGAGGCCGTCAAGGAGTCCCTGGCCGCCCTGGCCGAGCTGGCTCCCGGACGGAGCGTGGAGGTGCGGATCCCGCCCTACGCGGCGGTCCAGTGCATCGAGGGGCCGCGGCACACCCGCGGCACCCCGCCGAACATCGTCGAGACCGACGCCCGGACCTGGCTCGCGCTCGCCACGGGCCGTCTGAACTGGACGGATGCAGTGAGATCGGGCACGGTGAGCGCCTCGGGGTCACGTGCCCCGGAGGTCGGGGCGCTGCTCCCGCTGCGCTGAGGACCACCGTCCGGGGCTCCCGTCGGGTCCCCGGAACGGGCGACGCCTGCACCGCCTGGTGGCGAAACGGCGTCCCGAGGTCGAAGATTGCCCCGATCGGCACACGGACGGGCCCGACGGGCGACGGGAGGTGGCTGCGTGGTGGCAGCGGGTAGCCTCCCGGGCCCCGACGATCTGCCGGCCGGACTGTTGCGGACGGCCGCGGCCGGGGCGATCGGCGGGATCGGCGGGATCCTCGGCGAGCAGCCGGGGCCCGAGGTCCGCTCGCTCGCGGAGCGCTGGGCCGAGCTGCTGCCGAACGCCGGGATCGAGGACGCCGGTGTGCTCGCGTCGTTCGTCACCCGGTTGGGGGCGGCGCTGCGGGCGGAGCCCTTCTGGCCGCTGGCCGTGCGGGGGATCGGGTCGGACCTGGCCGCATCGGGCTTCTGCGGGGACCGCGCCGGCCTGGTCGGCGCCGCGCCGGAGGACGTCCTGCCCGGCACGGTCCGGCTGCTGCGCGAGGCCGCGCCCGGGGCGTTGGGCCTGACCTCGCCGGGGGACCGGCACCGGCTCTCCCTCGCGCTCGACGAGCTGGCCGCCGGGTTCGCCGGCGCCCTGCGGTTCCGCGCCCACCAGGCGCAGGAGGACCTGATGCGGGCCACCCTGCGGGCCCGCCGCAACGTCGAGAAGGCGCTCGCGGAGAGCGAGGCGCACTACCGCACGATCTACACCCAGGGCCCGGTCGGCATCGCGATCGCGACGCTGGAGGGCGACGTCGTCGACCTCAACCCGGCCGCCTGCCGCATGCTCGGGATGCTGGAGCGCCCCACGCTCCCGCGCCCGGTCTCCGACTTCATCCACCCGGACGACTACGAGGCCTTCGACGCCGCCTACCGGCGGCTGGCCTCCGGCACGCCGGACACGGTGAGCATCGACGTCCGGTTCGCCGGGCCGACCCGGATGTACGTCTGGGGGCACGTCACCGGCTCGCTGATCCGGGACGACACGGGCCGGCCGAGCCACCTCATCGGCGTGATCGAGGACGTCTCCGAGCGGTACCGGCTGCGGACGCGGCTCGTCGAGGCGTCGTCGCGCGACCGGCTCACCCGGCTGCCGAACCGGGACATCACCGAGGAGGCCGTGCAGCAGGCCTTCGCCGGCTCGGCGACCCGGGTGGGGCTGTGCGCGATCGACGTCGACGACTTCCGCCGGGTCAACGAGATCCACGGGCACGCCGTGGGCGACGAGCTGCTGGCCGCGCTGGCCGACCGGCTGCGCACCGCGGCCGGCCCGCACCTGGTCACCCGGACCGGCGGCGACGAGTTCGCCGTGCTGCTCACCGACCCCGAGGGCGTCGGCGAGGTGTCGGCGGTCGCCGACCGGCTGCTGCAGGCCCTCGCCGCGCCCTTCCACGTCTCGGGCCGGTGGATCGGGGTCACGGCCAGCATCGGGATCGCCGAGGGCGGCACCGCCTCCGAGTGCCCGGCCGAGCTGCAACGGGCCGCGGGCGTGGCGTTGTCCTGGGCGAAAGGTCAGGGCGGCGGCACGCGGGCGGTGTTCGACCCCGAGCGCGACGCCGGCGAGGCGGCCCGCTTCGCGTTGATCGCGGGCCTGCGCGGCGCGGTCGAGCGGGACCAGTTCCGGCTGGCCTACCAGCCGCTGGTACGGCTGACGGACCGCTCGGTGCGCGGCGTGGAGGCGCTGGTCCGGTGGGAGCACCCGGAGCAGGGACTGCTCGGGCCCGGCCGGTTCATCGAGCTCGCCGAACGGAGCGGCGCGATCGTGCCGCTCGGCCGGTGGGTGCTGGGGGAGGCCTGCCGGGAGGCGGCGTCCTGGCAGGAGGAGCTGGGCGTCGACGCGCCGTACGTGAGCGTCAACGTCTCGCCGGTGCAGCTGCCGGAGCCCGGGTTCGTCGAGGAGGTCGTCACCCTGCTGACCGAGACCGGGCTCGCCCCGGACCGGCTGCAGCTCGAGATCACCGAGCAGGCGGTGCTGGGGGACGAGCCCGCCACGATGGATGCGCTGTCCGCGCTGCGGGCCGCGGGCGTGCGGCTCGCGCTCGACGACTTCGGCACCGGCTACTCCAGCCTCGCCTGGTTGCGCCGGCTGCCGGTGCATGCGCTGAAGATCGACGGCTCGTTCATCGACGGCCTCCGCCACGAGAGCCCGGACCCCGTGGACGAGAGCATCGTGGGCTCGTTGGTCGCGATGGCGCACGCGTTGGGCCTCGAGGTCACGGCCGAATGGGTGGAGACGGACGTGCAGGCGGAGCGGCTCCGGCGGCTCGGCTGCGACCTCGGCCAGGGCCGGTGGTTCGGTGACGCCGGTCCCGCCCGATGGGTTCCGGGCCTGCGGCGGCGTACCATCGAGTAGCCGCCACCCCGAGTTCCCCGAGGAGCGAGTGCGTTGAGTTCCAGCCGGAACGAGACCCCCGTCCACTCCGACACCCCCTCCGACACGGCCGACCCCTCGGTCGACGACTCCCCCAAGGAGGAGTGCGGCGTCTTCGGCGTCTGGGCTCCCGGGGAGGACGTCGCCAAGCTGACCTACTACGGCCTCTACGCCCTGCAGCACCGCGGGCAGGAGGCCGCCGGCATCGCCGTGTCGGACGGCCGCCGGATGGTCGTCTTCAAGGACCTGGGCCTGGTCAGCCAGGTCTTCGACGAGCAGACGCTCTCGTCGCTGCGCGGGCACCTGGCCGTCGGCCACTGCCGCTACTCCACCACCGGGTCCACGACCTGGGAGAACGCGCAGCCGGTCTTCCGCACCACCGCCACCGGGAGCGGCCTGGCCCTCGGGCACAACGGCAACCTGGTGAACACCGCGGAGCTGCGGGAGGAGGTCGGGAAGCTCCAGGACAAGGGCCGCGACTCCGGGGTGCAGGCCACCACGGACTCGGACCTGGTCGCCGAGCTGCTCGCCGCCACCGCCGCCGACACCGGTGTCGAGGAGGCCGCGATGCGGCTGCTGCCGCGCGTGCGCGGCGCCTTCTCCTTCGTCTTCGCCGACGAGAACACCCTCTACGCCGCCCGCGACCCGCACGGCGTCCGCCCGCTGGTCCTCGGCCGGCTGGAGCGGGGCTGGGTCGTCGCGAGCGAGACGGCCGCGCTGGACATCGTCGGCGCCTCGATGGTCCGCGAGGTCGAGCCGGGCGAGCTGCTCGCGATCGACGCGGACGGAATGCGCAGCTCGCGCTTCGCCGCGCCGGAGCCCAAGGGCTGCGTCTTCGAGTACGTCTACCTGGCCCGTCCGGACACCTCGATCTCCGGGCGCTCGGTGCACGCCGCGCGGGTCGAGATCGGCCGCCGGCTGGCCCTGGAGGCCCCGGTCGAGGCCGACCTGGTGATCCCGGTTCCCGAGTCCGGCACCCCGGCCGCCATCGGCTACGCCCAGGGTTCGGGCATCCCCTACGGCCAGGGCCTGGTCAAGAACGCGTACGTGGGCCGGACCTTCATCCAGCCCTCGCAGACCATCCGCCAGCTCGGCATCCGGCTCAAGCTCAACCCGCTCCGGGACGTCATCCGCGGCAAACGGCTGGTCGTGGTGGACGACTCGATCGTCCGCGGCAACACCCAGCGCGCGCTCGTCCGGATGCTGCGCGAGGCCGGGGCGCTCGAGGTGCACGTCCGGATCGCCTCGCCGCCCGTGCGCTGGCCCTGCTTCTACGGCATCGACTTCGCCAGTCGCGCGGAGCTCGTCGCGAGCGGGCTGGACACCGAGGGCGTGCGGCGCTCCATCGGGGCGGACACGCTCGCGTACGTGTCGGTGGACAACATGGTGGCCGCCAGCGAGCAGCCCCGCAGCCGGCTGTGCTGCGCCTGCTTCGACGGCGAGTACCCGATCCCGCTCCCCGAGGAGGCCCGGCTGGGCAAGCACCTCCTCGAGGCCCCGGCGCTCGACGCCGCGGGCGCGGCCTCCGGCGACCCCGGACCGCTGCGGGAGAACGCCCGAGACACCCCGGCACCGCTGTCCGTCGGCTACGGTGCTGCGGAAGCCCTGAACAGGCCCTGAGGCCTGTGCGGCCCGGTCCGCGACCGCGGGCCGGGCGGCCGGGGCGGCGCACGCCCGCCGACCCGGCGGACGCGGGTGCCCCCGTGTCCGAGACCTCCCTCCAGGAACGAGAGCCCGACCCATGCCGACCTCCCCGTCGACCCCCGAGCAGGACCCGCACGCCAGCTACGCCGCCGCGGGCGTGGACATCGAGGCGGGTGAGGAGGCCGTCGAGCAGCTCCGGCCGTACGCCGAGAAGGCCACGCGCCCGGAGGTGCTGGGCGGGATCGGCGGGTTCGCCGGGCTGTTCGCGCCGAAGCTCGGCAAGTACACCGAGCCGGTGCTGGCCGCGTCCACGGACGGCGTGGGGACCAAGGTCGCCGTCGCGCAGGCCATGGACAAGCACGACACCATCGGCCTCGACCTGGTCGCGATGGTGGTCGACGACCTCGTGGTCTGCGGCGCCGAGCCGCTGTTCCTGCAGGACTACATCGCCGTCGGCAAGCAGGTGCCCACGCAGGTGGCGACGATCGTCAAGGGCATCGCCGAGGGCTGCCAGCAGGCGGGGTGCGCGCTGCTCGGTGGCGAGACGGCCGAGCACCCGGGCCTGATGGAGGCCGGCGGGTACGACCTGTCGGCCACCGGGATCGGGATCGTCGAGGCCGAGGCCATGCTGCGGCCCGAGCGGGTCCGCCCCGGGGACGTGCTGGTCGCCATGGAGTCCTCCGGCCTGCACTCCAACGGCTACTCGCTGGCCCGGCACGTGCTGCTCGACATCGCGCGGATGCCGCTCGACGGGCACGTCGAGGAGTTCGGCCACACGCTCGGCGAGGAGCTGCTGATCCCCACCCGCATCTACGCCCGGGACTGCCTGGCGCTGGCCGCGGAGACCGGGGTGCGGACGTTCGCGCACATCACCGGCGGCGGGCTGGCCCGCAACCTCGAGCGCGTCCTGCCCCAGGGCCTGGTGGCCGTCGCCGACCGCGGATCCTGGACGCCGGACCAGGTGTTCAAGCTGATCCAGGGCCGCGGCCGGGTCGAGCGCGGCGAGATGGAGAAGACCTTCAACATGGGCGTCGGCATGGTGGCGGTCCTGCCTCCGGACGACGTCGACCGCGCCCTCGCCGTCCTCACCGCCCGGCACGTGCCGGCCTGGGTGCTCGGCGACGTCCGGCGCGCCGAGGGCGAGGCCTCCGGCGGGGTCGGGTCCCGGGTGCAGCTGGTGGGCGAGCACCCCCGCTTCTGACCCGTGCGCGCGAACTGCCCCTGGAGCGGCAGTCCGCGCTCACGACCCCTCCTGACCTGCTGGTTCAGGTGGTCGCGTGGGCCAGGGCGACGGGCTCGCGCAGCATCGGCGGGTGCAGCGCCGTGGCCGGGCCGCGGCGGAAGAGCTGCGGCGGCCGGCCGCGGCCCCCGGTCACCCGGGTGGCCGTCGGGATGAGGAATCCGGGCGTGGAGGTCACCTTGCGCTGGAAGTTGCGCGGATCGATCTCGGTGCGCCACACGGCCTCGTAGACCCGGCGCAGGTCGGTCACGGTGAACTCCGGCGGGCAGAAGGCCGCGGCGAGAGTGGTGTACTCCAGCTTCGCCCGGGCCCGCTCCACCCCGTCGGCGAGGATCGTGTCGTGGTCGAAGGCCAGCCCGTAGACGTCCTCGACGGGCAGGAACGCCGCCGTCGGTCCCCCGGTGGGCTCGGGGTCCGGCACGTCCGGCAGCAGCGCCAGATAGCCCATGCTGAGCACCCGTCCGCGCGGGTCCCGGTCCGGTGCCGCGTACCCGCCCAGCTGCTCGAGGTGCCCCTGCACCGCGCCCTGGGTGGCCGCCCCGGTCTGCGCGACCAGCTCCCTCGCGGCGGTGTCGCCGAGGTCCTCGTCCGCGCGGACGAACCCGCCGGGCAGCGCCCAGTGGCTCTCGTAGGGCCGCTCCCCACGCCGGACGAGCAGCACGTTGAGCTGGTCGTGGCGCACGGTCAGCACCACCAGGTCGACCGCCACCGCGAACAGGTTCCCGCGCATCCCTCACCGCCTTCTCGTCGGCGTGAGGCTATCGGGTGAAGATCGGTCGCGGCAGGGTGGGCGGTACGCCCGGTTGGCGGGTCGGCGGACATCTCCGCAGGTGCGCTGACCTGCGCGGGAGCCCGATGACGGCGCAGCGTGGCCGACGCCCGGGCGCGTCCACCGCTCGGGAACGGCGGGGGCGACCGTGGGAAGGCTCACGTCCCCGAGGGGCGTGCGAGAGGCGCCACCGGTCCTGACGGACGCCTCCCACCCGTCCGGAGGCGGGTGGGAGGGAATGCGTCGTGACGTCCGGTGGTGCCGAACAGCCCGCTCCGGCGGTGGGCGGGAGGACCGCGCTAGCGGCGCTCGTCGTCCTCGTCGTCGGCGTACGACCCGTAGCGCTCGGCGTACTCGTCGTACGACTCGTCGTCGTCGGTTACCGCCGTCCCACTGCCGATCTCCCGCTGCAATGCATCGAGATCCATCGTGGGGGAGCTGTACTTGAGCGCTCGGGCCACCTTCGTCTGCTTGGCCTTGGCTCGTCCGCGCCCCATGGCTGGTCCCCCTTACAACAGGGAAGGGGCGGCCGGATGTCTCGGCGGCCCCGTCTGTGTCATCACTGTCCTGGGCTCCACAGTACCGTGCGATACCGCGAGCGTGCGACGTGGCATCGACGGTGTGACAGAACTCGGTACGTGGTCCCGTGCACACTCCGCGGCGCGATCACGCGGAGGGCGTGTCCGGCGGGCGGGCGGGTGCGGAAGGATCTCGGACCGTGCCGTCGCCGTTCCTCTCCTACCTGCGGGTCTACGAGCCGCTGCGCGCCTTCGACGGCGCGTCGGGCGCCGCGGTGCGGGCAGGGCTCGCGCGCGGGGCCGTCCGGCCGGACCGGGCGGGCCGCCGGGAGCGCGAGCTGTGCCTGCGGGCGATGCTGCGCGGGCGGCTCCTGCCGGGCGACGCCGGCGGCGGGGCGGGTGCCCCGGTCGACGTCCTGGTCCTCGGGGGCGAGGGCGGCGAACCGTTCGTCTGCCCGCTCGACACCCGCCCGCGCGCCGGGGCTGCCGTGCTGGGCTTCCTGGCCGAGGAGGACCCGGTGCTGCGGTCGTCGGCGCTCGTGGTGCCCGAGGCCGCGGCGCGGCGCCGGGCGGAGCGTGCGGTGGCCGAGCTCGGGGACTCCGCGGCCCACGTCGTGACGGCCGCGTGGACCGTCCCGCTGCCCTGGTTCGCCCTGGTCGACCCGGAGGAGCGGCAGGTCAGGCTGGATGCGCAGCGCCGCGTCTGGTGGCGGGTGCCGATCGCCAAGGCGCTCGGCCGGGCCGCGCAGGCCGAGCGCGTCGTGCGCGGCGCCCTCGGCGACGACGGGCCCGCGGAGGTGCTCGCCGAGACCCGTGGCTGGCTGGAGCGGTTCGACCGGACGTCGATCGTCGAGCTCGACTACGGCGGCCTCGTCGACCTCCTCGACGACGCGGCCCTGCGCTCCGACGACTCGGCGGGCGAGGTCCGGCGGGCGCTGCGGCTGCTGCGCGCGGGGGACCTCGACGAGGCCACCGAGTGCTACGGGCGGCTGCGCGACTTCTGGGGCCGCGTCGCCGCCCGTCAGCGGGACGGTTAGCGGACCCGCCGCTGAGCCGCGCGCCCGGGCGGCGGGGCGCCGTCGTCGGCTGCGTAGGAGTCCGGGTCGATGGCCGCGGGCGAGGCCCGCTCCTCGGTCCCGGCGACCAGCTCGGCGTCCGCGGGCACCGACCGCTTGAGGAGCGCCAGCGCCACCGAACCCAGCTCGTGGTGGTGTGTGACACTGCCCACACGCCCCACGGGGCGCCCGTCCTTGAGGACAGGGTCGCCGGTCACCGGCAGCTCCTCGTCGCCCGCGTCGAGGTGCAGCAGCACCAGCCGGCGCGGCGGGCGCCCGAGGTTCGCGACACGCGCGACCGTCTCCTGGCCGCGGTAGCAGCCCTTGGTGAGGTGCACGGCCGACGGGATCCAGTCGACCTCGTGCGGGATCGTCCGCCCGTCCGTGTCGAGGTGGACGCGGGGGCGCCGCGACTCGACCCGGAGCGCCTCGAAGGCCATCGTCCCGGCCGGACGGGCACCCGCGGCCGTGAGCCGCGCCCACCACGCGTCGCGCTCGGCACGGGGGACGAGCACGTCGGCGGCGTCGGGCCCGGGCCAGGGCATGCGCCGGACGAGCCCGCCCTCGGGCAGTGCGGCGCCGGCGTAGGCCCCCTCGGGCACCGGGAGGCCGGCCGCGGTGAGTACCGCGGCGGTGTCCGGACCCACCACGGACAGCACGGCGAGCTCGTCGGTCGCGTCCCGCGGCTCGACCTTCGACCAGAACACCATCTTCTGCAGGTACGCCAGCAGCTCGGCCAGGTCGGCCTGCTCGGTGTCGAGCCAGACCGTGTCGCCGACGTGCGAGACCACCGCGTGGTGCAGCACCCGGCCCTGCGCGTCGAGGATCAGCGCCTCGGTGCCCGCGCCCTCCGGCAGCTCGCTGACGTGCTGGCTCAGCAACAGGTGCAGCCAGCTCAGCCGGTCCTCGCCGGGCACCGCGATCACGCCGCGGTGGGAACGGTCGACGACCGCGGCCGAGCGGGCCATCGCGCGCTGCTCGGCCAGCGGGTCGCCGCGGTGCGCGGGAACGGCGGCGTCGGGGTCCGGCTGCTCGACGGTCGCCTCGGGTCCCTCGGTCACGCGTGCGCCTCCTTCTCTCCGAGTTCCTCGGACGCCTTCAGATCGGCCTCGCGGCAGGTCGCGCACCGCCCGGAGAGCGCCACGTGCGTGACGTCGAGCTCGAAGTCCTCCCGCTCGCGCAGCCGGTCCGCCAGTTCGTCCATCAACGCCGTGGGCGCCTCGCTCACCGCGCCGCAGTGGTGGCACACGAGGTGGACGTGCTCGTGCTCCCGCTCCGAGTAGGTCGGCGCGCCGTGGCCGAGATGGGTGTGCCGGACGAGCCGCAGCTCCTCGAGGAGGTCGAGCGTGCGGTAGACGGTGGTGATGTTCACCGCCGGCGCCGCGCGCTGCACCTGCGTGCAGATCTGCTCGGGCGTGGCGTGGCCCAGCTCGCGGACCGCGTCGAGCACCAGCTGGCGCTGGGGCGTCATCCGCAGACCGCGCCGGTGCAGCGTCGACTTGAGCGAGGTGTCCACGGCCCCGATGGTAGGCGCGTCGACGGGCGTGGGACCGTGGCGAGGGTGAGTGCTCCACGGCCTGCTGTCGCAAGTCGACTGGCCGGGTGGAGTCGTGCTCCGTTAGGGTGAACGCTTCTGAACGCGAGTACGGATCTCCCTACCCTCGGCGAAGTGAGCGGTGGGGCGACGACGGAAAGGGTCGGGACATGACGGCTGACGGGGGTGAGCGCTCGCTCGGTGCCCCGCGGTTCGACGTCGTGCTCCGCGGCTACGACCGCAGGCAGGTCGACGAGCACGTGGCGCGCCTGCAGCGGGTCCTCGCGCGCATGCGCGCCGACCTGGACGCCGCACGCAGCCATCCCTTCCCGGCCGTGGGCCCGCAGCCCGGCATGGGCCCTGCGCCGCGCCCGATGGGGCCCGGCGGGCCGATGGGCCCGCAGCCGGGGCCGCCGCCCGGGGCCCGCCCGCGTCCCACGCCGCGCCCGCGCCCGGGCGGACCCGAGTCGCCGGACATGATCGGCTCCTTCACCGACCGCATGCAGAGCATCCTGCAGGCCGCGGAGGAGGAGGCCGAGGAGATCCGCACGTCGGCCCGTCGCGAGGCCAGGGCCGAGACCGAGTCGCTGCGCAAGGAGCAGGAGAACGCGCGGACCGAGCTCGCCGAGCTGAGCCGCCAGCGCGACGCCGTCGTGGCCGAGCTGACCCGGCTCCGCGGCCAGCTCGAGGGCCTGCTCGGCGCCCCGACCGCGCGGTTCGCCGTCACGCCGCCGTCGTCCGGCGCGTCCTCGCCGTCGACGAGCGAGGACGCGCGCACCGAGCGGCCCGTGCGGCCGAGCCCGCGTCCGAAGCCCGCACCTGCGCCCGCCGAGGGCCCGGCTGCGGGGGCCGCCGCCCAGCCGCTGCCGGGTGCGGCGCCGTCCTCGTCCTCCGGGGCCTCGGGTGCGACCGCTGGGTCGCAGGGCGTGTCGCCGGCGGGGCCGGCAGGTGCGTCGGCGGTCGAGGAGACCACTGCCGTCCGTCGTCCCGAGTCAGGCTCGACGCCCGGCGACCTCTTCCGGCCGGCCTCCGAGAGCCGCTCCGAGGCCCGCGTCGAGAACCGCGGCGAGAGCCGTCCGGAGCCCGACGAGGACGCCGAGCCGGCCACCGCGATGGTCCCGCTCGCCTCGTCCGATGAGGACGCCGAGAAGCCCGAACCGCCTGCGCGGCAGGTGGAACCGGACCGCACGGTCGCCGTGTCCGCGGTCTCCGCGCTGTCCCCGGCGAAGCGATCCGGGGACACCGGATCGGCTGAAAAGTCGAGCGCCGCCAAGCCCGCGAGCGGGTCGGACACGCCGGGTGACACGCCCACGGCGAAGGCCGAGCCGGCGGCGAAGGCCGCGGCCGACGAGGTGTCCGAGACGGTCAAGGTCAGCGCGGTCCGGCCGGCGCCCGCGCCGTCCGGCGACTCCGCCAAGGGACGAAACGGCAGGTCAGGGCCTTCCGACGAGTCGCGCGGCGGTGTGTCGACCGGGGAGCGCAGCGGGTCGTCCGGGTCGTCGTCCGGCTCGGCGCGCCCGTCCGGGAGCGAGGATGCGGCCCGTTCGGACCGGTCGACCTCGGGGTCACGCTCCGGATAGAACGACTGCACACCGTGACGTAGATCGGCGTAGCGTGCGCGTCCATGGAGCAGGCGTTCTCGGCTGACGTCCTCGTGCCGCTCGGCGTCGGGGCCGCGGCACTGGTGATCGCGGTCGTGATCGTCGTCGTGCGGGCGTTGCGCGGCAAGGCGAAGTCCCAGCCGGTGGCCGAGCCCACGCACTCCGACTGGACCGGCGAGTCCGTCGGCGAGATGCCCGCTCCCCGCCCCGCGCCCGAGCCCGCCGGGGTCGCGGCGGGTGGTGCTGCTGCGGGTGGTGCTGCTGCTGCGGGTGCCGATGACGCGGCCGCGCTCGTCGGGCAGGGCCGCCCGCGGACCGTGGCCGACGCGGTGGCCGTCCGCGAGGCCGACACCGCGCCGCTCCCCGTGCAGTCCGACGTCCTGCTCGCCCGTGCTCGCGCCCACCGTGCGGCGGCCGAGCACGCTGCCGCCATCCAGGCCGAGGCCCGCCGCGCCGCCTCGGGCGACGACCCGGGCCCGCAGGAGGAGTCGCGGGGCGACGAGCCGGGTTCGGGGCGCACCGACGGCCGCGCGACCGCCGTCGGACCCCGTTCGCTCGCCGACCAGGGGGCGGCGGAGGTCGAAGCCGACGCCGCCGGCGAGGACACCTCCGCAGCCCGCCTCGCCGGCGACGCCACGTCGGAGGGAGCGGCTTCGCACCCGATCGACGGATCGGCGCCCGCCCTGCGCGAGGTCGGTGCTGCGGGCCGCGCCGACTCCACGGATCAGCCGACGGTCACGCCGACGCCGGCCGGGCGGTCGGCTGCCGCAGCAGGCGGTGTCGGTGCAGAGGGGGTTGCGGGCCGCATTGTCCCCGCGGATCCCCCGACGACAGGCGCCGACGAAGCGGCCCCCCGCTCTGCTGCTGCCGCCCGGCAGGAGGGCGTCGCCGACGTCGTGTCGCTGCGGCGCGACTCCGTACCGGTCGTGGGCGAGTCCGGCCCCCGCTCCGTTCCTGCCGACCGGCCGACTCCCGATGCCGAGGAACCCGAGCTCACCCCGGCAACCCGCGCTGCGCGGCTCATGGCGGCGGCGAAGGGTGCGCCCACCCCCTACGCGCGCTCCCGCGAGGCGGCGCAGGAGAGCGGGCAGGAGCCGGCCGCGGGCGACGCGGTGGCTCCCACTGACGAGCGCCCCACCGCCGCCCAGCTCGCCGCCCTCGGGGCGGTCGGGCTCGGGGCGGTCGGGCTCGGGGCCGCCGCACTCGGTCGTCAGGGGCGGGGCGGCGAGAAGGCCACCGCCGACCCGGATCAGGCCGCGTCCGGCGAGGCCGATTCCACGACTCGGGATGCGGCATCCACCGACACCCCCGAGCAGAGCACCGTAGCGGCCGCGAGCACGGACGCCACCGGCCCTGCTCCCTCGGCGACCGACGGGTCCGCTGACGGTGGCGAGACCGAGACCGGGACGGTGACCGGAAGCGGGGCCGCCGACCGGACCTCGGCCGACCGCCCTGCCCAGGCCGAACCGCCGGACTCCGGAGCGCAGGACGCCGGCCAGCAGGAACCCGCTCAGCCGGGCGGGCTCGAGCCCGTCACTGCCGAGCAGCCGGGCATCGAGCACCCGGGGCCGGAGGAGGCGGGGTCCAGCCGGACCGTCGCCGCGGCCGTCCAGCACGCCCTGGCGGCGCGCGCCCGCGCCGCTCAGCCGAACGGCGTGGTCGACCCGCGCCGCGGCGACGCCCGCGACCGGCTCCTCGCCGTGCTGCTCGACGACCCGGTGCGCGCGGTCGGCGCGACGGTCGAGCTGCAGAGCCAGCAGGAGGAGCTCAGCCGGCTCGCGGAGGAGATGCGCACCCGCCGCGACGAGCTCGGCGCCGTCGTCCGCCGGCTGGCCGCCGCCGGCCTCGGCCCGGACCAGGTCGCGAAGCTCGCCGGCCTCGACCGCGCGGAGGTCGACCGCATGCTCGGCCGGCCCCGCCGCCCCTGACCCGCCCGTACCCGCACGATCACTCCGAGCGGGACAGGAGCGCTCCTCAGCACACCGACTTCAGCGGCACGGTCACACCCTGAACGACCATCGCCGCAGCGGAGCGCCCTCAGCCCACCACCCGGTGCAGCAGGGCGGACATGTGCGGCTGCATCGGCTCCCCCTGCATCGCCCGCTCGTCGACGTAGGCGAGGTCGCCCTGGTTGACCAGGCCGTAGAGCCGCTTGGCCGCGACGACGTCCTTGGCGGACGGGGTGCGCACCACCGCGTCGGTCTCGATCTGCCAGGAGCGCAGGTCGCCCTTCTCGCCGTACCAGGCCTCGATGATGCCGGTGGCGTGGGCGATGAGGACCTCGAGCGAGCCGTCGGGCTGCGGGCGCCAGAACCCGGTCTCGCGCGCCGCGGGCCGGATGACCTTCCCGTCCTCGTCGAGCAGCCAGGCACGGGCCTCGTACGAGACGAACGGGCGCCCGTCGTGCGCGAACACGAGCTGCTGGCCGAAGTGGAACGGCCCGTCGATGGTCGGGTAGACGACCTCGCCGGTCCCGCGCCACACGCCGATCAGCGGGAGCAGGCCGACGCACTGCTCGTGCAGGTCCGGGCCCCGCCGGAGGTTGGCGGTGTCGTCGGGGACCGGCAGGTCGTCCCACTGCGGGCGGTTGCGCTGCGGTGAGTCCGGCGCGGCGTTGACGGGGCCGGTGATCGTGGTGGGGACGTCGTTGCCGTCGGGCTGCGTCATGCGGAGGGCTCCTCCGGGACTTCCTCGGTCGGCCGGGCCGCGAGCGCGGCGGCGGCGTCGGGCGCCGTCGTGAAGAGGCGCCGCAGCAGGAAGCCGGTGAAGGCGACCGTGCCGGCGCTCGCCGCGATCAGCAGCACGGTGAAGAACCAGTGCACGGCGGGCGAGCATAGTCCCGCCGACCCCCCGTTCGCCCGACCCGGGTGAGGGCGGCGCGCCTCCGTACGGACCACGCTGCGGGCGGGAGGGGCGGAATGGGTGGGCTCGCGGCCGAGCCGGCGGCGACGACGGTCGTCCGGCTGATGGACGGCGCGGCGGTGGCCTTCGAGGTCCTCGGCGCCGCGGTGCTGGTGATCGGCCTGGTCTGGTCGGTCGTGCTGTCGGCCCGGGTCTGGCTCGCCACCGGGCGCGGCCGCGAGGGCTACCAGACCCTGCGCGAGACCTTCGGCGGCACGCTGCTGCTCGCGATCGAGGTCCTGGTCGCCGCGGACCTGCTGCGCACGATCGCGGTCGAGCCGACCCTGCAGAACGTCGCGATCCTCGGCCTGATCGTCGTCATCCGCACGTTCCTCAGCTTCTCGCTGGAGATCGAGATCGACGGCGTCCCGCCCTGGCGGCGGGCCCTGACGAGCGGGCCGGAGCGCATGGCCGCCGCGGCCGTGCGAGCCCGGGACCGGGCGGACGGGGCGAGCGGCTGAGTCACCCGCTCCGGGCGGTGCCGCCCGGGCGCGCGGACGCGAGGGTGGACGACCGGCGCGACGACGGGAGACCGCTGATGGCCCAGGCGGACGAGGCCGCGAGGACCGGGACGACGACGGGTACGGCGGCACCGCAGTCCCCCGAGGACGTCCTGCGCTCGGCCGGCTACACCCGGCTCCTGATCCTCGCGGCGATCGTCGGTGCGCCGATCTCGGCGGCCGCGTACTTCTTCCTCCAGCTGGTGTCGGGGCTGCAGAGCTGGACCTACACCGACCTGCCGCGCGCCCTCGGCTTCGCCACCGCGCCCGTGTGGTGGCCGTTCCCGCTCCTGGCCGTCGCGGGCCTGGTCGTCGGGGCGGTCATCCGCTACCTGCCCGGGCAGGGCGGCCACTCGCCCGCCGACGGCTTCAAGACGGGCCACGTGCCCGTCCCGCGGGATCTACCCGGGATCCTGCTCGCCGCGCTCGTCGGGCTGGGGCTCGGGGTCGTGCTGGGGCCCGAGGCGCCGCTGATCGCCCTGGGCGGCGGCCTCGGCGTGCTGGCCCTGCACGCGTTCCGCAGGGGCGCCGACGGCCGGACGGCGGCCGTGCTCGCCGCGACCGGCAGCTTCGCCGCGATCAGCGCCCTGCTGGGCTCGCCGATCCTCGGTGCCTTCCTGCTGATGGAGGCGTCGCTGGCGGCGGGCGCGGCGCTCGGCGTGATCCTGCTTCCCGGCCTGCTCGCGGCCGGGATCGGCTCGCTGATCTTCCTCGGGCTCGACTCGCTGACCGGGCTCGGCACGGCGTCGCTGACCCTGCCCGGCCTCCCGGCGTTCGGCAGGACCGACATCGTGGAGTTCGGGTGGGCGGTGCTGGCGGGCCTGCTCGCCGCGCTGGTCGGTGCCGTGATCCACCGGTTGACGGCGGTGGTGCGCCGGCAGGTCGAGCCCCGGATCGTCGTGGCGGGCCCGGTGGTCGGGGTGGTCGTGGCCGGGCTGGCGGTGCTGGCGGCGGTCCTGAGCGGGCACGACGTGTCGTTCGTGCTGTTCTCCGGGCAGGAGGCCCTGGGCCCGCTGCTGCTCGGCAGCGCCGGGTGGAGCGTGCCGGCGCTGGTGATCGTGCTCGTGGCCAAGGTGCTGACCTACGCGCTGTGCCTCGCGAGCTTCCGCGGTGGCCCGATCTTCCCGGCGCTGTTCATCGGGGCGGCGGGTGGTGTGCTGCTGTCGCACCTGCCCGGGCTGCCGCTCGTGGCCGGAGCGGCCATCGGCATCGGCGCCATGTCCGTGGTGATGCTGCGGCTGCCGCTCACCTCGGTGCTGCTGGCGACGCTGCTGCTCGGCGCCGACGGGCTGGCCGTGATGCCGCTGGTCATCGTCGCGGTCGTCGTCGCGCACGTGACGGCCGCACGCCTCGCCCCCGCGGCCCCGACGGTCTGACCGCGACCCGCGGGAGGCCGGACAGCACACCGCCCCGGCCACCACGAGGGTGACCGGGGCGGTGCGGGTCGCGCGGTCGTCAGGCGACGGCGATCTCCGTGCGGTGCAGGCCCGGCGCCTCCGGGGACAGCGTGGCCTCGCCGTTGCCGCTGCGGGACAGCGCCCGGACGGTCCAGGTGCCCGGCGCGGCGAAGAACCGGAAGTCGCCGGAGGCCGACGACACGACCTCCGCCGTGAACTCGCCGGTCCCGTCGAGCAGCCGCACGAACGCGCCGCCGACCGGCTTGTCGCCGGACACGACGCGCCCGGCCAGGACGGTCTCCTTGGTCAGGTCGGTACCGGCGGGCAGCAGCGCCGCCTGGTCAGGTGCTCCACACATAGGTCACTTGCTCCCCAGCTCGATCGGCACGCCGATGAGCGAGCCGTACTCGGTCCAGCTGCCGTCGTAGTTCTTGACGTCCGAGTGCCCCAGCAGCTCACGCAGCACGAACCACGTGTGGCTGGAACGCTCGCCGATGCGGCAGTAGGCGATGGTCGACTTGCCGGCGTCGAAGCCGGCCTCGCCGTAGAGGGCGGTGAGCTCCTCGTCCGACTTGAAGGTGCCGTCCTCGTTGGCCGCCTTCGACCACGGGATGTTGATCGCCGACGGGATGTGGCCCGGCCGCTGCGACTGCTCCTGCGGCAGGTGGGCCGGGGCGAGGATCTTGCCGGAGAACTCGTCGGGCGACCGGACGTCGACAAGGTTCTTGGTGTCGATCGCCTCGACGACCTCGTCCCGCAGCGCGCGGATCGAGTTGTCGGCCGGCTTGGCGCTGTAGGTGGTGCCGCTGCGCTTCGGGACGTCCGTGGTCAGCGTGCGCCCGTCGAGCTCCCACTTCTTGCGGCCGCCGTCGAGCAGCACGACCTTCTCGTGCCCGTAGAGCTTGAACTCCCAGTACGCGTACGCGGCGAACCAGTTGTTGTTGCCGCCGTAGAGGACGACCAGGTCGTCGTTCGCGACGCCCTTGCTCGACAGCAGCTCGGCGAACTGCTCCTGCGACACGATGTCGCGGCGGACCGGGTCCTGCAGCTCGGTCGTCCAGTTGATCTTGACGGCACCCGGGAGGTGGCCGCCGTCGTAGGCGGTGGTGTCCTCGTCGACCTCGAGGAACACGACGCCCTCGGTGCCCAGGTTCTTCTCCGCCCAGTCGGCGGTGACCAGGACGTCCTCGCGGCTCATGGTGATGTCACTCCTGTGTGTCGGTGTCGATGGTGAACGAAAGCGGGTCAGGCGCGTGCGGCGCGCGCCCGTGCGAGCAGGCCGTACATCTCGCAGCCCAGGCAGAAGCCGAAGGCGGCGTTGAGGAAGGCGGCCACCAGCGCGAACGCGGTGGCGACGATCCCGAGCACGGTCAGCCCGGAGAGGTAGCCGAGCGCGCCGACCGCGGCGAAGACGAAGCCGACGGTCTGGGAGAAGCGGACGGGGGCCGCCTCCTCGCGCTCGGCGGGCGGGCCCAGGCGAGGGGCGACCGCCAGCCGGTAGAGCACGCCGTAGGGCGCGAACCGCATGCCGCCGAACGCGCCCGACGCGAACACCAGCGCCTGCGCGGCGGCGAGCCAGCCGCTGCCGCTGACGAGGACCAGCGCCAGGACGACGGTGGTCAGTCCGGCGGCGAACCGCACGCCGCGCGGGTCCAGGGGCGGGTCGACCGAGCGCGCGGGCGCGCCGGACCCGTCCGGTGCGGACATGGGGGAACTCCTGAGGGTTCTCGACGAAGGGGTCGGGGTCAGGAGGGCCGACACAGGCAGCCGGCCACGCGGCACAGATCGACTGCGCGGCGTCGGGTCAGCGGCCAGTTCACGGCAGCGAGGGTAACCGAAAGGTCCGGTCGGCGGGAGCGGCGTCCCGGAAGATGGACGCCCGTCACGCCGGGCGTCCGCGCAGCTCCGGGGCCAGCGCCGCGTCGAGCTCCGCGCGCCGGGGCACGCCGGACACCCGCAGCAGCTCACGACCGGCGCGGTCGAAGCCGATCGTGGTGGGCGTCCGCATCACGGACAGCGCGCGGGCCACGTCCGGCCGGTCGACGACGTCGATCTCGACGTGCCGCACCCCGGGCTCGCCCGCGGCCAGCTCGCCGAGCACGCCCGCCGTCTGCCGGCAGGGGGTGCAGACCGGCGAGGAGAGCTGCAGCAGGAGCACCTGCTCGGCACCCTCGGGGGCGGAACCGGTGAGGGCCCAACCGTCCGGCGAGCCGGCGCCGGACGGGGTCCGCACCCGGCCGTTGCGGGCGCGCAGCACCAGCCCCAGCGCGGTGGCCGCCACCAGCGCCGCGATCAGGACCACGAGTCCCGTGCCGCTCATGTCCCGGGCCAACCCGGCCGGCCGGCGCGATGTTCCCGGGTCAGCCCGTCGTACCCGATCCGGGGAGGGCCCCGACGACGACGTCGCGCGCCTCGCCGGAGATCTCCAGCGTGCCGTCGCGGGCCTGGAGCTTCGTGGGCACCACGCCGAAGGGCAGGCCGCCAGGGTCGATGCGCAGAGCGAAGGTCTGCCTGACCAGCTCGGTGATCGCATCGGGCAGCGGGTCGCCGTCGCTGCCGCGCACGTCCCGCGGCACGACCCGCATGACGCCGTCGGCCACCTGCAGCTCGGCGAGCACGACGGGCTGGTACTCCTCGCCGCCGATCGTCACGGTGCCGGAGAGCCGCGCGACGGAGTCCGGGTCGAGCTGGCGCATGCTCGGGTCGCCGCCCTCGTCGACGACGTCGGCGATCGCGTTGGCGTCGACGTTGCCGAGGCTGAACCGCTCGACGCCCGGGAGCATCCGCTGCAGGTCGTCCGCGCCGACGCGGGCCGCACCCTCGGCCGTGGTCACCCTCAGTCCCGGCGTGCCGCCGCCGAGGAACCCGGACAGCGGTGCCTCGACGTTCCGCAGGTCCGCGCGCAACTGCACGTTGTGCAGGTCGCCGACCTGGAGGCGGTCCGCGCGGACCTCGACCGAGCGGTACTCGCCCGAGACCGCCTGGGTGAGGAAGGGGAAGCCGTTGATCCGCACCGAGGGGTCGTCGGCCAGGCCGAGCCGGTCCCGCAGCTCGCGGGACACCACCGACTCCGCTGCCGCGGCCGCGGCGTAGTCCGCGGCGACCAGTACCCCGGCGAGCACCAGCACCGCGACGATCAGGCGTTTCACTCTCGACCTCCGGCTCCCACACGTCGCGCGGGCCCAACCTAGAGACCCCCGGCGCGGGCCCGTGCGGCGGGCCCGCCCCCGCCGTTCGTCACAGTGCTCTGACGAGTTCGTAACGCGCCCGAAACCGCAGCCGCCTCCGGATGAGGGAATTCGTCACGCACAGGTATTTCTGCAGCGCACGAGCCCGTCGAAGGGGGTGAGCTGGCTCGCGGAACTCGTGTCCGCGGCAACCGCTTGTCTATTCTTGACCGATCCGCGTGACGGACCCGCCGGGTCACGCGGTGCGGGACGGAGGTCGGCGTCGCCCACCGTGACCAGAACGACGGACGCCGGGCGTGGCGTCCGCCGTCGATTCCCCGGTGGAGAGGAGGCAGCGGTGGAACTGCTACTGCTGACAGCGGACACGGACCCCGGTTCGGTGCTCCCCGCGCTGACCCTGCTCCCGCACGGCGTCCGGACGGCAGCGCCCGAGGTGGCCGCGCTGCTCGACGCCGGTCCCCACGACGCGGTCCTGGTCGACGCACGGACCGACCTGGTCGCCGCGCGGAGCCTCTGCCGGCTGCTCGGCAGCACCGGCACGGACGTGCCCGTCATCGCCGTGCTCAACGAAGGCGGACTCGTGGCCGTCTCCGGTGAGTGGGTGGTCGACGAGATCCTGCTTCCGTCGGCGGGTCCCGCGGAGGTCGACGCACGCCTGCGGCTGCTGAAGTCCCGCCCGGGCGCGGACTCCGCGAGCGCGGGCGGCGCGCTGGTGCTGGGCGAGCTGGTGATCGACGAGGCGACCTACGCGGCACGGCTGCGCGGGCGCCTGCTCGAGCTCACGTACAAGGAGTTCGAGCTGCTCAAGTACCTCGCGCAGCACGCGGGCCGGGTGTTCACCCGGGCCCAGCTGCTGCAGGAGGTCTGGGGCTACGACTTCTTCGGTGGCACCCGCACCGTCGACGTCCACGTGCGGCGGCTGCGCGCGAAGCTCGGCCCCGAGCACGAGCAGATGATCGGCACGGTGCGCAACGTCGGCTACAAGTTCGTCCGCCCCGGCCGCGCCGGGCTGGGCGTGCCGGCCGGCGGGATCCCCGAGGAGAGCGACACGGACACGGACGACGACGGCGACCGAGCCGCCTTCCGTGGTCTGCACCAGATGCACTGATCGACCGATCACGGCACACCGGGACGGCCCGCGGGTAGGGTCGTCCCGGTGAGCGCCGTCCGGGTCCTGTCCGAGATCGACCCCGCCACCACGGCCGGCGTCCGCGCCCTGGCCGAAGCGGCCGAGCGGGCGGACGGGCGCGAACCCTTCTCCGAGCAGTTCCTGCTCAACCTGCGTGGCGGGCCCCGCGAGGGCGTCACGCACCTCGTGGCCGGCGCCGACGGCACCGTCGCCGGGTACGCCCAGCTCGACGGCACGTCGGCCGAGCTGGCCGTGCACCCCGACCACCGCCGCCGCGGGCTCGGCGCCGCGCTGCTCGCCGAGCTGACCGGCCGGGCCCCGAAGATCGACGTCTGGGCGCACGGCGACCTCCCGGCGGCCGCCGCCCTCGCACGGTCCCACGATCTGGAACGTGCGCGAGTGCTGTGGCAGATGCGCCGCACCCCCGACGCCGGCCCGCTGCCCGCGTCGACCGTGCCCGAGGGCGTCACGATCCGCCCCTTCGTGGTGGGCGAGGACGAGGCCGAGTTCCTGCGGGTCAACAACGCCGCCTTCGACTGGCACCCGGAGCAGGGCGGCTGGGCGGTCGACCAGGTCCGCGAGCGCGAGGCCGAGGACTGGTTCGACCCCGAGGGCTTCCTCCTGGCCGTGGACGCCGACGGCACGCTGCTCGGCTACCACTGGACCAAGGTGCACCCGCCGACGGCGACCGAGCCCTCCATGGGTGAGGTCTACGTCCTCGGCGTCGACCCCGCCGCGCACGGCCGCGGCCTGGGTCGCGTGCTGACCCTGGCCGGTCTGCACCACCTGGCCGGGCGCGGGCTCGACACCGTGCTGCTCTACGTCGAGGCGGACAACGCGCCGGCCGTGCGCGTCTACGAGAAGCTCGGCTTCGCCGTCCACACCTCGGACGTCATGTACTCCTCGTGATACGGGGATAGCCCCCCGTCACCGGTCCGTGTGGCCCGTCACGCCGCAGATCACGGGCCGGTCACGTGCCGTCGGGCACGTGATGAAGGCCGTGCCGTTCGGGTTACGTGTTCATCCCCCGTTCATCCGTAGTGGGTCGAGCGTCCACCGGGCGCACTTAGCGTTCCTCGCCGTGCGGCCCTCCCGGGCCGCGTGTGCGGCCGGTTCCGACCGGCTACCCGAACACGGAGGAACCAGCAGTGAAGACCATGCGCCCGAAGCGCGGCCGGATCGCCGCGGTCGGACTGGTGGCCGGCGGAGCCATCGTGCTCGCGGGCTGCGGCGCGGCCAACGAGGGCTCGTCGGCCGGCGGCGCCTCCAGCGCCCCGTCGTCGAACGTCTCGGGCACCATCAGCGGTGCGGGCGCGAGCTCGCAGCAGGCCGCGATGCAGGCCTGGATCGCCGGTTTCACCGGGGCCAACCCCGACGCCACCGTGAACTACGACCCGGTGGGTTCCGGCGGTGGCCGCACCCAGTTCGTCGAGGGCGGCACCGCCTTCGCCGGCTCCGACGCCTACCTCAAGGACCAGCAGCTCGAGCAGGCCCGCACCCGGTGCGGCGGCGCGGTCGTCGAGGTCCCGAACTACGTCTCGCCGATCGCGGTGGTCTACAAGCTCGACGGCGTCAGCAACCTCAACCTCGCGCCGGCCACGATCGCGGGCATCTTCGACCGCAAGATCACGACCTGGAACGCGCCGGAGATCGCCGCCGACAACCCCGGCGTCACCCTCCCGGCCACCCCGATCACCCCGGTGAACCGGTCCGACGAGTCCGGCACCACCGAGAACTTCACCGAGTACCTGCACGCCGCGGCGCCGCAGGCCTGGCCGCACGAGCCGGACGGCAACTGGCCGGTCCAGGGCGGTGAGGCCGCGCAGGGCACCTCCGGTGTCATCGGTGCGGTGAGCGGTGGCAACGGCACCATCGGCTACGCCGACGCCAGCCAGGCCGGCCAGCTCGGCAAGGTCAACGTGAAGGTCGGCGACGACTACGTCGGCCCGACCCCCGAGGCCGCGGCGAAGATCCTCGAGGAGTCGCAGCGGGTCGAGGGCCAGGGCGACAGCTCGTTCGCCTTCGAGCTGAACCGCACCACGACCGAGGCCGGCACCTACCCGATCGTCCTGGTGTCGTACCTGATCGCGTGCCCGCAGTACTCGGACGCCGCCCAGGCGAACCTCGTGAAGTCGTTCCTGACCTACGTGGTCAGCGCCGACGGCCAGCAGGCCGCCGCGCAGGCCGCCGGTTCCGCGCCGCTGTCCGACACCCTGCGCCAGCAGATCACCCCGGTGATCGACGGCATCCGGGCCTCGGGCTGATCCTCGACCGCACCGACGTCCGGGGGTCCCGGCCCGTGCACGCCGCGCGGCCGGGGCCCCCGCCCGTGCCCCCGTCCCACCTCGCCAGCTGAGGGAATGCCGTGACCACAACGGAAGTCACGCCCACGCCGCGGAAGACCGGCAAGCCGGTCACGCAGCTGGGCGACCGGATCTTCGCCGGATCGGCGAAGGGCGCCGGGATCCTGATCCTCGTCGTCCTGGCCGGGGTCGCCGCGTTCCTGCTGAGCGAGGCGTTCCCGGCGATCGTCGCCCCGGCCGACGAGCTGCCCGGCGACCAGAGCCTGCTCGTCTACGTCTGGCCGCTGCTGTTCGGCACGCTGCTCAGCGCCTTCCTCGCGCTGGTCGTGGCCACCCCGCTCGCCATCTGCGTGGCCTTGTTCATCAGCCACTACGCCCCGCGCCGGCTCGCGCAGGGCCTCGGCTACCTCGTCGACCTGCTCGCCGCGGTGCCGTCGATCGTCTACGGCCTGTGGGGTGCGTGGACGCTCGCGCCCGCCTCCGTCGGTCTGACGACCTGGTTGAACGAGTACCTGGGCTGGATCCCGCTGTTCGCCGGCCCGGTCTCGACCACCGGCCGCACCATGCTCGTCGCCGGCCTGGTGCTCGCGGTCATGATCCTCCCGATCATCACGGCCGTCGCCCGCGAGGTCTTCCTGCAGACGCCGAAGCTGCACGAGGAGGCCGCGCTCGCCCTCGGCGCCACCCGCTGGGAGATGATCCGCATGGCGGTCATCCCGTTCGGCCGCTCTGGCGTCATCTCCGGCGCCATGCTCGGCCTCGGCCGCGCGCTCGGCGAGACGATGGCCGTCGCGATCGTGCTGTCGGTCTCGGGCGTCGTCACGTTCAACCTGATCAGCTCCGGCAACCCGTCGACCATCGCGGCGAACATCGCCCTGCAGTTCCCCGAGTCCTCCGGCCTCGCGGTGAACGCGCTGATCGCGTCGGGCCTGGTGCTCTTCCTCGTCACCCTGGCGGTCAACATGCTGGCCCGCTACATCGTCAACCGTCGCCGCGAGTTCTCCGGAGCGAACTGATGTCCACCGGAACCGAGCGCAACGACCTCGACACGCTGCCGGGCGACCGCTCGCTCGACACGCCCGCCACGACCACCTCCGACGTCCCCCGGGTCCAGGGCACGCTCCCGCGCTGGGCGCCCTGGGGCATCCTCGTGGGGTCGGCCGTCGTGGTCGGCGCGGTCCTGGCCGCCACGGGCTTCAGCGTCGGCCTGTGGGTCTTCCTGAGCGCGGTGCTCTACGCCGTCGCCACCTATGTCACCTCGCGGGTGGTCGAGGGCGGCCGCAAGGCGGCCGACCGGCTCGTCACCGTGATCGTGTCCGCGGCCTTCCTGGTCGCCATGATCCCGCTGGTCTCGGTCATCCACACGGTCGTCTCCAACGGCGTCGCCCGCTTCGACGCCACGTTCTTCACCAACTCGATGCGGGGCGTCGTCGGCGAGGGCGGCGGCGCGTACCACGCCGTCATCGGCACGCTGATCATCACCGGCCTCGCCGCCGTCATGTCGATCCCGATCGGCGTGCTCACGGCGGTCTACCTGGTGGAGTACGGCAAGGGCCGGCTGGCCCGGGCGATCACCTTCTTCGTCGACGTCATGACGGGCATCCCGTCGATCGTCGCCGGCCTGTTCGCCTACGCGCTGTTCGCGCTGATCCTCGGGCCGGGCGTGCGGATGGGCTTCGCCGGCGCGGTCGCCCTGACCGTGCTCATGATCCCCATCGTGGTGCGCTCCACGGAGGAAATGCTCAAGATCGTCCCGAACGAGCTGCGCGAGGCCGCGTTCGCGCTCGGCGTCCCGAAGTGGCGGACGATCCTCAAGGTCGTCATCCCGACGACGGCGGGTGGCATCGCCACCGGCATCACCCTGGCGATCGCGCGCGTCATCGGCGAGACGGCCCCGCTGCTCGTCGCGGTCGGCATCACGACGGGCGTGAACCTCAACCCGTTCGACGACCGGATGGCCACCCTGCCGGTCTTCTCGTACTACTCGTACGTCGCGCCGGGCATCCCGCGCGAGCCCTTCCTCGACCGGGCGTGGACGGCGGCGCTGGTCCTCATGATCATCGTGATGCTGCTCAACGTCGTCGCCCGGATCATCTCCCGCGCGTTCGCCCCGAAGACCCGATAGGACACGTCATGAGCAAGAACATCGACGCCAAGGACCTGAACATCTACTACGGGTCGTTCCGCGCGGTCGAGGGCGTGAACATCTCGATCAAGAAGCAGACGGTCACGGCCCTGATCGGGCCGTCCGGCTGCGGGAAGTCGACCTTCCTGCGGTCCATCAACCGGATGCACGAGGTCATCCCGGGCGCGCACGTCGAGGGCCGGCTCGAGCTCGACGGCCAGAACCTCTACGGGCCCGGCGTCGACCCGGTGGGGGTGCGCCGGCAGATCGGCATGGTCTTCCAGCGGCCCAACCCGTTCCCCACGATGTCGATCTACGACAACGTCATCGCCGGGATGCGGCTGAACAACAAGAAGTCGAAGAAGGCGGACCTGGACGACACCGTGGAGCGCTCGCTGCGCGGTGCCAACCTGTGGAACGAGGTCAAGGACCGGCTCGACAAGCCCGGCTCCGGCCTCTCCGGCGGCCAGCAGCAGCGGCTCTGCATCGCCCGCGCGATCGCGGTGCAGCCCGACGTGCTGCTCATGGACGAGCCCTGCTCGGCGCTCGACCCGATCTCCACGCTCGCGATCGAGGACCTGATCAACGAGCTGAAGACGGACTACACGATCGTCATCGTGACCCACAACATGCAGCAGGCGGCGCGGGTCAGCGACTTCACGGGCTTCTTCAACATCGAGGGCACCGGCAAGCCCGGCAAGCTCGTCGAGATGGACGAGACCAAGACGATCTTCTCGCAGCCGAAGCAGAAGGCGACCGAGGACTACGTCTCCGGCCGGTTCGGCTGAGCCGGGGACCTGCGGGAACGGACGCCGGCGGTGCGCGATGCCGCCGGCGTTCGGCGTTCTCGGCCTAGATCTGCAGGGCCTCGGGGTGGTACCCGGTCACGACGTACACGGTGCGCTCCGCGAGGGCCACGGCGTGGTCGGCGATGCGCTCGTAGAAGCGGGCGAGCAGCGTGAGGTCGACGGCGGCGCGGATGCCGCAGGTCCAGCGCTCGCCGAACATCAGGGCGAACAGGTCGCGGTGCAGGGCGTCCACCCGGTCGTCGTCGGACTCGAGCTCGAGGGCGAGGAGGACGTTGCGGGTCCGCAGCACCGTGACCGCCTTGGCCACCATCGCGGTGACCTGGGCGCTGAGCTCCACGACGAGGTCGCGGGCGACGTCCGGCACGGCCGGCAGCGGGTCACGCCGGTGTGCGGCCTCGGCGATGTGCTGGGCGAGGTCGCCGACCCGCTCGAGCTCGTGCGCGGACTGGATGGCGGCCACGACCACCCGCATGTCCGGTCCGACCGGCGCGAAGATGGTGATGGTCTCGGTCGCGAGGACCTCGATCCGCGCCCGCAGGTCGTCGATGGCCGGGTCGCCCTCGATCACCCGCTGGGCCAGGCGGGGGTGCCGGTCGAGCAGGGCGGCACAGGCCGCCCGGAACGCGACCACGACGGCGTCGCCCATCTCGCCGAGCAGCGCCTGCAGCTGGGCGGTGTTGCCGTCCAGGGTCTCCCGTGCCACCGGGCCAGCCTAGGAAAACGGGACGGACGACCACGGCCGGGTCCGCGTGAACGGTGGGTGAACGCCTGGCTGTCCTACGGGTCGAGGCGGAAGCCCACCTTCAGCCCGACCTGGAAGTAGTCGACGGCCCCGTCCTGCAGGTTCCCGCGGATCTCCGTGACCTCGAACCAGTCCAGCCCGCGGAGTGTCTCGTGGGCGCGGCTCACGCCGTTGCGGATCGCCGCTTCGACGCTCTCGGGCGAGGTGCCGACGATCTCGGTGACGCGGTACACATGATCCGACATGCACCTGTGTAGCCCGATCACGGGGCGCCCCAAACGCGGGAGCGGCGATCAGACGGCGAGCGGCCCCGGCATCTGCCCGGTGACGACGTAGACGATCCGCCGCGCGACGGCGACGGCGTGGTCCGCGTAGCGCTCGTAGAACCGGGCGAGCAGCGTGACGTCGACCGCCGCCTCCACGCCGTGGTCCCAGTTCCGGTCCATCAGCACCGTGAACATGTGCTTGTGCAGGTCGTCCATCGCGTCGTCGTCCGACTCGAGCTCGGCGGCGGCCGCGAGGTCGCGGCTGCGGATGACCGCCCCGGCCTTGCGGGCCAGTGCGACGCCGACCCGGCCCATCTCGGCGAAGTACGGCGCGATCTCCTCCGGCAGCACCGGCTGGGGGTGGCGGCGCCGCGCGGCCTGCGCGACGTGCAGCGCCAGGTCGCCCATCCGCTCGATGTCGCCGGCGCCGTGGATCGCGGAGACGACGATCCGCAGGTCCGTCGCCACCGGGGCCTGCAGGACGAGCAGGGCGAACGCCTTCTCCTCGGCGGAGTGCCGGATCTCGTCGATCCGGATGTCCTCGTCGATGACCTGTTCGGCGAGCCGGAGATCCGCGTCGAGGAGCGCACGGGTCGCCTTCTCCATGGCCGTCGCGACGTCCTCGCACATTCCGGCGAGGGCGTCGCCGAGCTCGTCGAGCTGGTCCGTGTAGGCGTCGCGCATGGTCCGAGGGTAAAGGGGTGCGATCCGGCGCACAGCAGCAGGACGTGAACCGGCGATGAACGCTCGGGGTCGCGGTCAGCCGCAGGAGGCGGTCGGGGCGGTCTGCGCGGCCGGGGCGGCCGCGTCGGTCACGGGGGCCCGCACGGTGCCGTCGAACGAGCTGCCGAGGACCAGCTGGAGGGTTCCGGTGCTGCCGGGGTCCTGGACGAGCCGGGCGCCGGGGACGACCGCGCGGAGCAGCTCGGCGGCGTCGGCGCGGTCGGGGGAGAAGCGCAGGACCGTCTCGGTGGAGGGCTGCGCGGCGTTGCCGACCTCGCCCACGCCGAACCCGAGCGACCGAAGTGCGTCGCCGACCTGGCGGCCCAGCCCGTCGCGGCCCGCGGCGTTGACCACACCGACCGTCACGTCGGCGGGCTTTGGTCCCTCGGCGGACGCCACCGGCGTCGTGGTGGTGGGGAGGGGCTGGCCCTTGCGCAACGCGGAGAACAGCCGGGAGGACTCGGTGTCGCGCAGCTCCAGGTTGCCGCGGGTGTTCGGCACGGCGGAGACGGGCAGCGGCAGGAAGGTCACGCCGTCGGCGGACGGCCGGTCGAGCGCCGAGGTCAGCCGGACCATCTCGTGCACGCCGACGTCGTCGGCCAGCATGCTGCGGCCCAGGGCGGCGGCGAAGTCCCGGGTCGTAGTGGGAGAGAGCAGGGTCGAGGCGGAAAGGGCCTCGCGGAAGGTGGCCGCGAGCAGCTGTTGCTGGCGTTGCAGCTGGCCCAGCGCGGGGGAGGGGTCGGTCGGCACCGCGGCGGCCTCGGCGAACCGGACGGCCTGGGTCCCGTCGAGCCGAGTGGTGCCGGCCCGCGGGACCACGGTGCCGAGCGTGCGGTCCTCGACGGGCTGTCCGACGCACACGTCGACGCCGCCGATCGCGTCGACCATGCCGGCGATGCCGGGCAGGTCCAGCGCGACGAACCGGGTCACGGACATCCCGGTGAGCTGCTGGACGGTGCGGACCAGGCACCGCGGCCCGCCCACCGTGTAGGCCGACGACAGCGCGGTGCGGGTCTCGGCGGGGACGGTCTCGTCGAGGTAGGTGGCGGCCGCGGGGTCCCAGCGCGGGCAGGGCGGTCGGTTGATCTCCAGGTCCATCGGGAACGAGACGCCGACGACCCGGTCCCCGTCGGCCGCGACGTGCGCGAGCATCAGCGTGTCCGTCCGCTCGTCCGTGGCCGCCGGTGTGCCCGAGCTGCCGGAGGCGGTGCCGAGGACCAGGACGTTGTCGTCGCCGGCCTGGCCCGCGGCGTCGATCACCCCGGACTCGGGGTCGAGGGCGGCGACCGAGCGGATGGTCGAGTCCATCCAGCGGGTGGCGCCCCAGCTCAGCGCGACGCCGAGGAAGGTCAGGACCGCCAGCGCGGCCGCGGTGATCCGGCCGGCCAGGGCGAGGCGGGACGGCGGCTTCGGCGGGGTGTCCGTGGTGGCCCGACGGTCCGCGCGACGGGCGCGGGGGGCCTCCTCCTCGTCCTCCTCGCCGTCCTCGTCGTCGTCCAGGGTGACGCCGGCGTGGGCGGCGGTCAGACGGGTGAGGCTCGCGTCGATCGCGCGGGTGCGGTCGGCGAGGGCGTCGCCGTCGTCATCGGTCTCGTCCCCGACAGGGGAAACGAGCGCGGTGTCGTCGCCGCGGGGGGCGCGCAGGGCACGGCCGGGGGTGTCCGGGGAGCCCGTACGGGCGCGGAGGCGGGTGGTGGGGGAGGCGGTCGTCCCTCCGGCCTCGTCCGGCTGCGGTGGTGCCGCGGCGCCGGGTCGGCGTGCAGGGCTGTGCTGGGGTGCGGAGTCCTGCGCCGGCGGCCGGCCGCCGGCGTTCGGGGTTCGGGGCGGTGCACCGGCGGGGCCGGTCGGGAGGCCGACGGTGCTCGTCGCGGGGTCGGAGGGGCGGCGCGGCCCGCCGGGGCGGATCCCCGTTGTGGCTGCGGCGTCGGAGGTGTCGGGGCGGTGCCGGGCCGCGTCCCGCGGGTCGGCGCTCGACGGGGCGGGTCGGGCATCCGTCCGTCGGTCGCCGGGATTCCCTGCCGCCGGCCCTGCGGTTCGCGGGTCCTGGGCCTGCCCGCCGCCTCCTGGGCGGTCAGCGGTACGGCCGTAGCCGCCCTGCCCGACACCGCCCTGCCCGACACCGCCCTGCCCGACACTGCCCTGCCCGGCGCCGTTCTGCAGCGCGCCGTTCTCCCGCGAGCGGTTCTGCCCGAGGGTGTGTCGCGTGCCGACGTTGGGCCCGGAGCTGTTCGGGGCGGCGCCGCTCTGCCGGAACCCGTTCGGCCCGGTGTTCGGCGGGGCGCTGCGCCGCCCGTGGCCGCTCGGCCCGGCGGTGCCCGGCGCGGCGCCGTGCTGCTCGAAGGCGTTCGGCCCGGTGTGGTGCGGGGCTCGGTTCTGCCCGGGGCCGTTCGGCCCGGTGTTCTGGGCGGCGGTGTTCGGCGTGGGGATGCTCTGCGTGGCGCCGGGCGGGCCGTACCCGCTCTGTCCCGCGCCGTTCCGGCCGGGGCCGTTCGGCCCGGGAGCGCCCGGGGCACCGCCGTTGTATCCCGGACCGTTCTGTCCTGCGCCGCTGCGTCCGTAGCCGTTCCGATCCGCCACATCGGGGCCTTGGCCGGTCCCGTCGTCGGCGGCCCGGCGTCCGGCATGGCCGGTCCCGGCCTGCTCGTACCCGCCGGGCTGTCCCGGCCAGGACGGGCTCGGGGCGGTGCCGTTCCGCGGCCGGCCGTTCGTCGAGGCAGGGTCGTACCCGTCAACGCCCGATCCCTCAGGGGCGCGGCGCTCGCGCCGGGAGGTCTCGTCCACCCACGGGGCAGGCTCGGGTTCTTCGGTGGCGCGGATGCCGAGCCGGGCGAGGACGTCGTCCGCAGGGGGAGGCCCGTCCCCCCGGGCACGCCGGCCCGCGCGGGAACCCCGCGACCGCCGGTCGTCCTCGTCCTGCACGTCACCTCCGGCCCACCGACAGCGGGAAGGGCGGAGTAGCCGTCACCGGCAGTGTCCGCCCCGGCCGTCGAGTTTACGGAGCCGCAATGCTCCGACCGGCGGAGGGTCAGCCGGTCGTGCGAACCGGCTGGGGTATGGACCGGCGCGCCCCGGCCGGCCCGGCGAGCCGCACCCGGCCGCCGCGCGCGGTCCGGTAGGCCACGGCGTTGCGCCCCGCCTCCTTGGCCGTGTAGAGGAGCATGTCGGCCTCGCCGATCAGGCGTTCGACCTCGGCGATCCGCCCCGCGGCGTGCGCCACCCCGATGCTCACGGTGACCCGCAGGTCGGGGTGCAGGTCGGACCAGTCGTGCCGGGCGATGCGGTCCCGCGCCTGCTCGCTGATCTCCACCGCCTGGGCCAGGTCGCGGCCGGGCAGGACCAGCGCGAACTCCTCGCCGCCGTAGCGGGCGCAGAAGCCGCCCTCGGGCAGCGCGGCGTCGAGCTCGGTCACCATGCGTTGCAGGACGCGGTCGCCGAACAGGTGCCCGTGGGTGTCGTTGACCAGCTTGAAGTGGTCGATGTCGACCAGCGCGAGGCACAGCCCGGTGGTCCGGAAGGGCGTGCCGTCGAGGTCGGCCAGCAGGGCGGCGAGTCGCTCGTCGAGGTAGCGGCGGTTGTAGCTCGCGGTGAGGCTGTCCCGGCGGCTCTGCTCGCGGGCCTCGGCGTGCTCGCGGCGGAGGCGGTCGAGCTCGTCGTGCGCGTCGGGCAGGGGCTCGTCGCCGTGCAGGAGGCGCAGCGCCGCGTGGAGGTGGCCGTAGGCCTGCTCCCAGGCACCCTCGGCGGCGAGGCGCTCGGCGGCGGCGGTGTGCAGGGCCGCGCGGTTGCGCGGGGACGCCGGCGGGGTGTCCGTGACCATCGGCGCGTCGTGCACCAACGTCCGCACCGCTGCCCTGCCGTCCATCCCGATCACCCCCCTGCTGCCCCTATCGTCGTCGTGACGCGTGTGGTTCTTGAGACGGACGGGACGTTCCTACCCGTTCGCGTCCCACTCCACCCGACCGGGCGAAAGATGATCCACAGGGCGTCGGCGCGCGACGTCACCCGCCGGAGTGCTCCAGCTCCGCGCCGAAGGGCACGGAGGGGTCGTCGGCGTCGTCGAGCCAGTGTTCGGGCAGGACGACCTTGCCCGGTGAACCCTGCCGCCCGCGCGGGCCCTCGGCGTCGGCGGGGAACTCCTGGTCGAGGTCGAGCTGGGCGAGGAGCTCGTCGAGCTGGTCGATGCTCTCGACCATGCCGAGGCTGCGCCGCAGGTCGCCGCCGACCGCGAAGCCCTTGAGGTACCAGGCGATGTGCTTGCGGACGTCCCGGATGCCCTTGTGGTCACCCATGTGCTCGCACAGCAGCACGGCGTGCCGACGCAGCGTGGCCGCGACCTGCCGCAGGTTCGGCGGCGTGGGCAGCGGGCGCCCGGCGAAGGCGGCCTCGAGGTCGCCGAACAGCCACGGCCGGCCGAGGCACCCCCGCCCGACGACGACGCCGTCGCACCCGGTCTCGCGGACCATGGCGAGCGCGTCGTCGGCACTGAAGATGTCGCCGTTGCCCAGCACGGGGAGCCCGGCGGGCAGGTGGTCGCGCAGGCGCGAGATCGCGGACCAGTCGGCGTGCCCCGAGTAGCGCTGCGCCGCGGTCCGGGCGTGCAGCGCGACGGCCGCGACCCCGGCCTGGGCCGCGATCCGGCCGGCCTCGAGGTAGGTGTGGTGCCCGTCGTCGATGCCGATCCGCATCTTGACGGTCACGGGCAGGTCGCCGGCGTTGTCGACGGCCGCCTTCACGATCCGCTCGAACAGCCGCCGCTTGAACGGCAGCGCCGCCCCGCCGCCCCGTCGAGTGACCTTCGGGACCGGGCAGCCGAAGTTCATGTCGATGTGGTCGGCGAGGTCGCGCTCGACGATCATCCGCACGGCCTGCCCCATCGCCGCCGGGTCCACGCCGTAGAGCTGCATGGAGCGCGGCTGCTCGTCCGGGTCGAACGCGATCATGCGGAAGGTCAGCGGGTTCTTCTCGACCAGCCCGCGCGAGGTGATCATCTCGCAGACGTAGAAGCCCGCCCCCTGCTCGCGGCACAGCCGCCGGAACCCCGGGTTCGTGATGCCCGCCATCGGCGCCAGCACGACCGGCGTCGCCACCTCGTGGCGGCCGATGCGCAGCGGCGGCAGCACCGGGCGGGCGGTGCTCTCGGGGGTGTCCAGCAGTGTCACGGGATCCCATTGTCCACGTGCGTGTCGCGACGGTGTGGGATGAGGGGGAGGGTGATCCGGACGACGGTCGTCGGCCTCGGTCCGGCGCTGTCGGCCGCCTGCTCGGCCTCCTCTGTGCCGCCCGAACCCGCCGCACCCGGCCCGGCTCCCTCGCGCACGGTGATTCCGGTGCACGCACACTGCGGTGGGCGGTACACGACCTTCGACTCGCGCTCCTGGGACGCCGGCCATGATCCGTTCGACGGGGGCGGCGCGCTCGGCTACGTGACGGGCGTGATGACCCTGGTGTCCGACGGCCTCGCCCACTTCGAGACCGGCGGGATGGTCGTCGAGTACCGCCCCACCGCCGGCGCGACCCCGCTCTGCGCATGAGGTGCCCTTCGATCCCCGGCCGGCACCTGCGCCCAGTACGCTCGACCGCGGTCGACCTGGGCAGCTCCCCGGGATCCGGCCAGGGCCTCTAGCTCAATCGGCAGAGCAGCGGACTTTTAATCCGCGGGTTGTGAGTTCGATCCTCACGGGGCCCACCCCCTTCTACCTGGGGAGATCGTACCTCGGGATGATCGCGTTTGGCCGAGTGTGTGCGTGGTCTGTGCGTGGCGGATCCGGCTCGGGCTCGTGGGATCAGGGCGGCGACCGCCTCGGCCGCACTCGCCGCCACCTCGTGGAAGACCGACGTGTAGGTGTCGGCAGTGAGCGTTACCGAGCTGTGGCCGAGGGTCTCCTGGACGACCTTCATCGGCACCCCCGCCGCGAGCATGAGGGAGGCAGCGCCGTGACGCAGGTCGTGTAGCCGCACGGGCGGTAGGCCGATCTCCTCGGCGAGGTGATGGAAGCGCGCCGTAACCCAGGCCGGGTGCAGCGCCTCGCCGTTCTCCTTGGTGAAGACGCGGCCGGACTCTTGATAGGCCTCGCCCCAGACGGCCCGCTCTCGGTCTTGCTGCTCCTTGTGTGCCTGCAGCGCGGCCACGGTGCCGGCATCGAGGGCGATGAACCTGTTGCCGGCCTCCGACTTCGGTCTGCTCTCGATGACCTGCCACCCGTTCTGGACCAGCTGCCGTCGGATCGCCATCAGGCCTGCGGACAGGTCCACGTCCTCCCAGGCAAGGCCGCACGCCTCACCACGGCGGAGGCCACGGTGAGCGACGACGTGCCAGAGGGCGTAGAGGCGGTCGTGGTGGGCGTGGTCGAGGAAGGCGCCCAGCTGTGTTGGCGTCCAGACCATCACCGGCGAGGGCGGTTGGCACGCTTCCTCGAGCCGTTCTCGGTCAGGTTCGTCAAGTTCGCAGGCGGCGAGCGCGGCGCACGCAGCCGACCAGCGGGAGACGCGTTCCTCGGTCCAGATGAGTGCCTTCGGACGTTTCCCACTTGGGAGTCGAACCAGGGCGGCGGGATTCGAGGGGATCAGGCTCTCGCGCATGGCGTCGTTGAGAGCTGCCCGCAGGGTGGCGCGGACTCGTTGACGGGTCGAATCGCTCACCGGGATCTCGGCGAAGGCCTCGGCTACGTGTGCGACTCGTAGATCGTCGAGCTTGATATGTCCGAGCCGCGGCACGAGATGGTTCCGAATATGGCCGGCATAACTTCGGTGGGAGGTGTCTGCAAGGTCGGTCCTTGCTGCGATCCACTCATAAAGATATGTGCCAAGCTGGAGCCCGATTCGACCTGATCCGTTTCGATAGCGCGTCCTTGCGGCATCGAGAGCGGCTTCTGCCTCCTGGCGGGTATCCCACTTCCAGTGACGCAATTGGTGTGGCTTCCCGCTTCGGCCGGGAACGGTCAGCGTGAAGCCCCACCGCCCATGTCTCGGGTTCCAACTCCCGTCTGCGCGCTTGAGTTTTGGGCAGCGTGCACCGAGCTGACGTCGGCGCCCATCGACGACTTCTGTGCAGGCACAACGCTTCGAGATCGCGCCCCTGTTCACCTGCGATCCTCGAACATCTCGTACTGCTCCGCGCGTTCCTGGAGGATGTCGTAGCGGTCTACACGGTCAGGGAGGTAGGAGGTCAGCGCCTCGGGGATGGTGCCGGCCTGTTCTGCCCTGCTCCGCAGGAACCACTCGGCATTCCGGACGGCCTCGCGGCTGAGGTGGACATCATCTTCCGCGTTCGCGAGATCACGTATGTGCTGGGCGACTGTTTCGGTCTCTCTGCGCTTGATCTCGCGCTTCTTGATGGCCTGCCAATACTTGACGGCGCGATCGAATCTGTCGAGGTGCTTGAGGAAGAGCTTGAACGAGTAGATGAGGCCGAACGACGAGCGGTTCTCGTGCTCGGACTCTGGTAGCTGCTTATCGCCGGAAACCCACTCGATGGCATGCCACGGGTGAACACTGCGATCGGGCAGGATCTCGATGAGGTCTGTCTGGCCGAAGCGACTGATGAGAAGGACAGGCGGAACCTCGAGGGCCTCGGCCAGTACGAGCAGCTCGGCCAGTGACACGGATTTGCGTCGGTAGGACTCGAGGTTCGCGAGTACCGACCTCGGTATGTCGTAGCCGATCTCGCGGCAACGCTCGGAGAGTTGCTGGGCGCTCAGGCGCCGCTTGTTCCGGTAGCGCCGCACCTCGTCGGCGACGGTCCGAACAAGCTCCTTCTCCCACTCAGCCTCGCGTGTCATCGCGACACAGGATAGCGGCATCCGCCCCCCGCTTGACAAGTGGCGACACAGCCTGTCACGTTGATCGAGTGACACAGCTGTAACTCTCGGATCGGGGGATCGTGAGATGGCGACACAGGATGCGCGCGGCATGTCGATCACTGAGCTTTGTGGATTGCCCGTCGTGGTCGACGTGGTGACGGCTGGACGGGCTTTCGGGCTGGGCCGGACGAAGACGCACGAGATGGTGAGGGCGGGGACCTTCCCCGTGCCGGTCCTGCGGCTGGGCCGGACGTATCGAGTCCGACGGGCTGACTTGTTGAAGGCCGTCGGAGAGGTTGACCGGGCTCGGGGCACCGACGATCCGGCGGGTGGGGGCAGCGGTGCGCAGGGTGTGGCATGAGCCCTTATGCCGACGGACGGGGCCGGGCAGGTGACAACTGGGTTCGCGGATGCGCCTCCGCCGGAGCGGCTGCCACCTGCTGACCTGGGCGCTGAACGAGCCGTGATCGGGGCGGTGCTTCATCACGCAGCTGTGCTGGACGAGGCGGCCGAGCTCGTGTCTCCGGAGGACTTCTACCGTCCGGCCCACGCGGAGCTCTTCCGCGAGATGCTGAGGATGCGTGAGGCGGGTCGTCCGGTTGATGCGATCTCGTTGGCTGCGCACCTTGGAGATCGTCTGCATCAGTTGGGTGGCGCGCCGTACTTGATCGACTGCATGGGGAGCGTCCCCACGCCGTCGAACGTGGCGTATTACGCCGAGATCGTCGCGGACAAGGCGATGCGGCGCCGACTGGTGGCGGCGGCGACGAGGATGTCCCAGCTTGCCTACGCGCTGCCGGGCGACGTCGACGAGGACCTGGTCGGTCGGGCGCATGAGTTCCTCGACGAGGTCGCCGGCGGTGGGCGGTCTGGTCGGGGGCGGCGACTCCGTCGGACGCCGGCTTCCGAAGTGACGATGCGCCGGCTGCGGTGGCTGTGGCAGAACCGGATTGTGCTCGGCGGGTTGACGCTGTTGGCCGGCCGAGAAGGGCTCGGGAAGTCGACGGTTGCCGTGGACCTGGTCGCGCAGGTCACGCGGGGCGAGCTCGCCGGGGAGTTCCTCGGCGAGCCCCGCCCTGTCATCTACGTCAACTCGGAGGACGCGAGGGACAGCACGATCGTCCCGCGCCTGGTGGCCGCCGGGGCCGATCTCGAACGGGTTGTCTTCTTGGACGCTGTGTCACCGACCGACGACGAGGCGCCGCTGGTCCTGCCTCACGACACCCGATTGCTGGCAGAGGAGATCGACGACCTCGGGGCTGCCCTGGTGGTGCTCGACGCCGCGACGTCGGTCATCGACAGCACGCTGGACGGTGATCGAGACCGCCAGATGCGGCGCGGGCTGGAGCCGATCTCCAAGCTTGCGGCGGACACGGGTGCCGCGATCGTGGGCATCGTGCACTTCGGGAAGCGGGAGTCGGCGGACACTGGCAAGTTGATCCTGGGCTCGATCGCGTGGTCGCAGGTGGCGCGCTCGGTCCTGGCGGTGGCTCGGGACGAGGACACCCACCAGCTGGTCATCTCCTCGACGAAGGCGAACCTCGCGCCAGGGGATGCCGCATCGCTCGCCGTCAGCCTCGTTCCCGCGGCGGTGGACACGCCGGACGGCCCCACACAGGTGGCACGCGTCGAGTGGCACGGCGAAACACCGCAACGCGCGGAGGAGCTCCTCGCGGTTGGCCCCGAGGGAGAAGACCGCTCCCTGATCGCCGAGGCGGTGACATGGCTGCTCGGCTACCTCTCCGACGAGAAGCGCGCCGGCTCCGCGGGCGCTGGTGAGATCCTTCGGGCAGCCAAAGCGGACGGCTTCAACGAACGCCTGCTGCAGCGCGCCCGCAAACGCGCGCACGTGTCCACCCACCGAACCGCAACCGGCTGGACCTGGACGCTCGATACCGCACCAAGGCGGCAAGACGACAACCCCACGTAGAGGTGACCAGGGAAGACGCCATCATGACAAGAACACGTGCGCGCACGTCGGCTTGTCATGTTGTCGCCTTGACCAGGAGCGCCCCGGGCGTCGCGGTCATGTCCAGGCGCGGCCTACTGCGCGGCGTTGGTGGCGATGCTGGTGAGGGCGAGCCCTGCCCACCCGCGGGCCACGGGCTCGGCCTGGGCGTTGATGACGACCGGCCCGTCGCGTCGGGAGGCGTAGGCGTCGCCGGTATAGCTAACCGTGCGGTACCTGCCGCGGTTCCGAGACAGCTCCGTCACGTTGCCGGTGCCGCTGGTGTCCATGAGCTGCTTGAGCGCACGAGCGCTCGTCTCGTCGGGCATCTCGACCCAGGACACTGCGACGATGGCGGTGTCGCCTTTCTGGTCGCGCAGCTCGAAGTAGGCGCGATGGAGCCCCGTGCAGGCAGTGCGGCGAAAGAAGTCCTGGACCTGGCCGTAGGAGTTGGCCACGCAATCCGCGGAGTCGTCCGTGACCTTCCCGGTCAGGCGCACGCCCTGCCGGACGATGCGTGCTTCCGCCGCGGTCGAGTTCCTGCTGCCGACCCGCGACCCGCTCCGTGCCCCGGAACCGCCACCGGCTGAGACTGATGCACCACCGGAGGATGTGGCGCTCCCGATCGCGGTCGCGCCGCCGGCGCTGGCCAAAAGGGCTACGCCGAGGGCGATAGCGAGAGGAGTACCGCCGCCGCTGCCCTTGTCGCTCCCGCCACCCTTGCCGCCGATCCGTCGTGCCAACGGGGAGTCCTCCGGCTCTCACTCACTGTCACCGGAAGCTCGCGCTGGTTGATCTTCGCGTTACGGCGACCGAGCGAGCGCTTCGGTGTGAACGCGGTTCCCGCCTGCCGACAAGGGCCAGCCAGGACCGTTCTCGCTGGTTGACGTGCTGTTGGGTACTCGCTCGTAGCGGGCCGTGCCAGGGCTCGTGATGCCTTCCTAATGCCTCGCCGCGCACTCCCCTGCTCGCTGAGTGCCATCCCGTCGACCTGGCGCAGCCCGACCACGCGGACGTCCGTGGGCGGCCCTCGATGCCAACCGCCGGCCGAGCTACGCCAGCTCCGCCCACGGGTGGCCGCGTGGTAGCCCTCCGGGAGGTCGTCGGGATGGCACGGAACGGGTCGCCATCCTGTTGATCTGCCGCCCGGCGAGGGCTTCCGGCGCCCGGAACTGTCGGTGGTGATCGCTACGGTCTAGTACTCCAGCCGCAGTTCGTTATGGGATCTTCCAATAGGGTTCGATCTTGTGGAGTCGTCGGAGGATCTCGAGGCGTGGGCCGGTGGCCTGGACGGGTTGTTCGGGCTGGTGGCGGGCCGGTTCTTCCGTGCGGAGCCGCGGCGGCGGGCGCGGGCGTATGTGCGGGGGTTGCTGGCCCCGCTGGCCGGGAAGAACGGGTGGACGCTGGCCGAGGTCGCCGGTGATTCGACCCCGGATGGGATGCAGCGGCTCCTCAACGCCGCCGCCTGGGACGCCGACGGAGTCCGTGACGACGTGCGGGACTACGTGGTCTCCCACCTCGGCGAGCCGGGCGGGGTGCTGATCGTCGACGAGACCGGGTTTCTCAAGAAGGGCACCAAGTCCGCCGGGGTGCAGCGCCAGTACTCGGGCACCGCGGGGCGGGTGGAGAACTGCCAGCTCGGGGTGTTTTTGGCCTACGCCACCGGGAAGGGCCGCACTCTGATCGACCGCGAGCTCTACCTGCCGAAGTCGTGGACCGGCGATCGGGAACGCTGCCGGGAGGCGGCGGTGCCCGACGAGGTCGAGTTCGCCACCAAGACCGCCCTGGCCAAGGACATGCTCGGCCGTGCCCTCGATGCCGGAGTTCCGGCGGGCTTCGTAGCGGCGGACGAGGCCTACGGGCAGGACTACAAGTTTCGCTCCTGGTGCGAGCAGCGCCGGATCGGCTACGTCGTCGCGGTCCCCCGAAACCAGTCCATCCCGTTGTCCAGCCCGGTGTCCCTGGACGCCGACATCTCCCAGATCGGCGGCTCACGACGGGCCGACGACCTGGTCGCCCGCGCTCCCGACCGGGCCTGGAAGCGCCGCTCAGCCGGTCCGGGGGTGAAGGGGGAACGGTTCTACGACTGGGCCGTGGCCTCGCTGTATCCGCCCGAGAACGCCCCCGCCGGGTTGGGCCGATGGCTGCTGGTGCGCCGCCAGATCCTCACCGATGAGCAGACCCAGGCCGGCGCGGAGCCGGAGCTGGCCTACTACCTGTGCGCCGGCCCACCGGGCACCACCGACGCCGACCTGATCCGGGTCGCCGGCACCCGCTGGGCCATCGAGGAATGCTTCCAGACCGCGAAGAACGAAGTCGGCCTCGACCAGTACCAGGTCCGCCGCTACGACGCCTGGTACCGGCACATCACCCTCGCCCTCCTCGCCCACGCCTACCTCTCGGTCACCGCGGCCATCGCCCCAAAAGACCTGGTAGCGGCCTCATCCCGCTCACCCTCGCCGAGATCCGACGTCTCCTGGCACCTCTGACCCACATCCCCGCCCACACCCTGCGATGGGCCTGGTCCACCTGGCGACGACGACACCAACACCGAGCCCGCCAAGCCCACTACCGCCGACGCGAACGACAAACCTAACGAACTGCGGCTGGAGTACTAGTCGAGACCGGAGGAGGATCTTTAGACGTCATTGCAGAAGTCTGGGAAGCAAGATCGCCAGCAGGGCGACCAGTCCTTCTGCCAGCGGATCTGTACCCCACGGCATCGCCTGAGCCACGGGTGCCTGGACTTCTGAAATGTCGTCTTAGCCCCGGGCTAAGGTCGCCTCCACCGCCGCTGGGCAGGGGCTGGCGGCGGCGGATCTGGCCGACGCGTGTTTGTCGACGAGCCGAGCCCGCCGTCCACGCCGAGCACCTGAGCGTGGTTGAGCTGCTGCTTCTGCAGCGTCGACATTGCGGGCGGCCGGGCCCCAGGCTTTCGGGGCCCGGCCGCCACCGGCCACCGGGGCGCGATGGGGGCGCCACGATGAGCCCCCAGTGGCCCCGGACCCTGGATGGTTGAAGGTGCCCTCCCACTCCGACCCGTCCAGGAACGACGTCGCGCCACGGATCACATGGGGACTGACCAGACCACTCGTGTACCCCCACAATCAGAAGTGCTGATCGAAAAGGAGCCGCTGTGATGCTCGGCACGTTGCCGCATTTCGCGGAGTCCACGGTTCCGGGTCTTCGTGCTGATTCCGACGCCATCGTCCGTGACCTCAAGGGTGAGGCGGCCAGGGGTCACCTCGACGCTGATTGAGACGGATCGCGCGCAGGCGTGCCGCACGACGTTGGCCAGGGACTCCCGTAACGCGATGACGAGGTCGTTGCCCAGCTCCTGCGGGACGAAGCCGCCGAGTGCGGCGGCCAGGAACACGGAGGGCGGAAAACCCAGTACGGCGGCCATATCCGTGATGATGGCCTGCAGCCTGCGCAGCAGGTCATCTCCTTCTGCGAGGCGCCGCTCGGTAGGGGGAAAGAGGATCGTGCGGATCTCGTTGATCGTCTCGTCGAGTATGCGGATGGCGTCGTCGATGTGGCCGGCGGTGAGGGAAGTCGCGTGCACGGTGGTCGAGGTCCGCAACCGGGATGCGGCGCTGTTGAGGGACAGCCCGGCCGCGAACAAGCGATGGACGATGTTGTTGGACAACTCGGCGGCGATCCGGTCGCGCTCGTCGAAGTCAGCGCCGCTCCCGGCGGTGGCTGCGGGATCCTGCGCAACTCCGTTACCCAGGCGCCGGGATGGTGCCGGCGGAGCTTGCTCGGGTGTAACGCTGCGGAGCGAGCCGCCTGTTGCACCACACGGTGGTACCGCCGGACTGCTGCCCGCGATCATCTGCCCTCGATCCGTCGGCGACAGAGTGGACACGACGACAACTCGCCGTCGGTGCTGTGTCGCGGCCGAGGTCCAGGGCTGCCTGAATGTCTACTCCTCCCACCGTGAAGCGGCAACCGCAGCCATGGGGAAGCACGACACCGACCGGAACGCGGGTCTCTTCGGTCGGCTACAGGGAACCTGCACGGGCATATCGGCCGGGGAGCGCTATGACGGCCCCCGGGGAGTAGGGTTTGCGGCCTTGGCTTGGTGCTCGATCTGGTCCCCGTCGTGCCCCTGTCCCGCTTTCATCGGACGACGGGAGGTGGCGCGTGATCGGTCGGCTGCGCGCGGCGCCGGGAAGGTGCGGGCCGGGTGCCTGAGCTGGGGGTTGTGACCCGGGTCTTGTTGGGTTTTGCCCGAGACGGCTCGGATGACCGTGGTCTGGCGAGGACGATCTGCGGGGCGTGCGTGAACGGGCTTGACGTCGACGGCGCGTCGATCTCGGTGCTCACGGTGACCGACGCCCGCGAGACGCTGTCGGCTACCGATCGGACCGCGCAGCTGTTGGAAGACCTGCAGTTCACCCTGAACGAAGGACCGTGTGTGGAGGCTGCGCTGACCGGCGACCCGGTCCTGGTGCCGGACGTGCAGGATTCCACCGACACGGCGCGGTGGCCGGCGTTCGCCGCGGCCGTGATGGAGCAGACCGAGGCCCGGGCCCTGTTCGCGCTGCCCCTGCAGTGGGGCGCGATCAACCTGGGCGTTCTGGATCTGCACCGGCGCGATCCGGGTGGGTTGACCGACGGTGAGCGCCGCGACGCGTTCGGCGCCGCGGATGTCGCGGCGTTGATGATGTTGGGGCAGCGCACCGACCCCGGCGGGGGCGGCTGGCTGGATGGCGGTGTCGCGAGCAGGGCCGAGATCCACCAGGCCACGGGCATGGTGCTGGTGCAGCTCGGGGTCACGGCCCCGGAAGCGTTGGCCCGCCTACGTGCCCATGCGTTCGTCCAGGGGCGCCTGCTCATCGACGTCGCCCGTGACGTGGTGGCTCGCCGGGTCAGCTTCCTCGAGGATGTGCAGTAGCGGTGGCGGGATGTGAGGGGTGTCGGTCATGAGTTCGTTGCCTGCCGATCGCGAGCGGTCGGCCAGCCATGCGTTCGTGGTGCTGGCCGACACCATGGTCGCCGACTACGACGCCATCGATCTTCTGGATCGTCTGATCGGCTTCTGCGTGGACCTGTTGCCCGCCGAGGCCGCCGGGATCGTGCTCGGGGACGCCCGCCGGGAGCTGCGGGTCGTCGCGGCCTCCAGCGAGGCGGCCGAGCTGATGGAGCTCCTGCAGCTGCAAAGCGACGAGGGGCCCTGCCTCGACTGCTTCCAGAGCGCGACGCCGGTCAGCGTTGCGGACCTGACCGGCGCGGCGGCTCGTTGGCCGCGGTTCGTGGCCGCGGTCGCCGAGCGCGGACAGTTCCGGGCCGTGCACGCCCTTCCCTTGCGCCTGCGGGGGCAGGCGATCGGCGCGTTGAATCTGTTCGACCGCGAGCCGGGCTCGCTGCCCGAGGGCGACCTCGCCCTCGGCCAGGCCCTGGCCGACGTGGCCACGATCGGCATCCTCCAGGAACGGGCGATCCGTCGTGCCGAGGTGGTCAACGAGCAGCTGCAAATGGCGCTGACCAGCAGGGTAACCATCGAACAGGCCAAAGGCGTGCTGAGCCAACAGCTGGGCGTCAGCGTCGAGGTAGCGTTCGAGCGTCTGCGCTCGTACGCGCGAAGTCACAATGGGAAGCTCGCGGTCGTCGCCAGCCAGATCGTCCGGCGAGAGCTCGATCCCGCCGGGATCACAGCCGACCCGAGCCCACCCGACTGAGAGCGTGTTTGAGAAGGTCACGTCTTATCTGCAGTAGTAAGGAACAAGAAGACGTGCAGGGTGTGGCCGACGACGTTGCGATGCCATTGGACAGGGAGACCCGCTCGGCAACCCGGTAGGTTCCCGGCGAGCACGCACAAGTGGCTGTAGCAGGTTCCTGCGGTTCGCTTCAACACAAGCTCAGCTGCGCGCCCAGGTAAACCGCTTCCGCACGGTTGGCAGCCTGCAGCCTGGTCAAGATCGATCGGATGTGGAACTTGACCGTAGAGAGCGCGACGTCGAGCCGTTCGGCGATCTCCTCGTTGCGTAGGCCCTGCGATACGAGGCGGAGGACCTCGCGCTGCTGCTCGGTGAGTAGGTCCTGTTTCTTGCCGCGCATGGGCTCCGCCCCTGACGGTGCCGGGCCGGTGGCCGTCGACAGCGGCGCGCAGTCGGGGCCGACGTCGATGACGACGCCCCCACGCCTGACCACTCGAACGGCCGCAGCCAGGTCGGCCGGAGCGGGTCCATCAAGGACCGCACGTACACCCACGTCAAGGGCCGCCTCTGCCATCCAGGGCTCCACTCCTATGCCCCACAGCACGATCGGGCATGTCGGGGCGGTGAGCTGGATCCTTCGGTACGCGTCGACAGCCCAGACGTAATCCCGGGCGGCCGGGCCGATGTGGACGAGCGCGATGTCGAACTGCTGGTCGCGAAAGGCGAGGCAGGCATCTCGAGCGGTGTTCACCGTGAGCCGGGCGCGGACCTCGTACTCGGGAAGCCTCGGGCTCGGTCTCGCTGCCGACGCGACGAGTAGCGCCATGGAGGGTCGCCGCCGCGGCGTGGTCCTCGTACCGGTCGGGTTTGCGGTTGCCGGTGCGGTGACGGGGTCGAGCCGAGCGAACGACGACTTCAGACTGTCATCTGCGGCGCGCTGCTCTGTGCTCGCCATGAGCGCAACTCCTTCCATGCATAGGCGACGAACGGCTTGGTAGCGGTTGACCGCCGGAGCCGACCCTCCCAAGCGGCCCGTCGGGAAGGTCGGCTCCGTTGGCTGCGAGACCGGGCGCTACGCGATGCGGAACTTCGGGTAGCCGGCAGCGGCCTCTTCGTCGCACTTCTGCCGGTACTGCCCGACGCCGCCGATGTAGGACAGCAGCCGGCGGGGCTTGCCGGGGACGTTGGAGCCCAGGTACCAGGAGTGCGTCTTCGGGACCAGCGTGGCGGAGGCGACCTCCTCGTGGTGGGCGATCCAGGCCTCCTCGCCGGCCTCGGTCGGCTCGATCACGGTCCTGCCCTGCTCACGCAGCGTCCGGATGGTGTCGGTGATCCACTCGGTCTGCTGCTGCAGGCAGGTGGTCATGTTGCACAGCGCCGCGGACGGGGCGAGCGGCACGGCGGTGGTGAGCATGTTGGGGTAGCCGTGGACCATCAGGCCCATCGTGGTGCGGATGTCGCGGCCCCAGTCCTCGGTCAGTGACCGGCCCTCGCGGCCGCGGATGTCGATGCGGGTCAGCGCGCCGGTGCCGGCGTCGAATCCGGTGGCCAGGATGATCACGTCGAGCTCGTGGACGCTGCCGTCGGCGAGCTCGACGCCCTCGGGCCGGATCCGGGCGATCGGGTTGTCCTTCACCCCGACCAGCTCGACGTTCTCCCGGTGGTAGACCTCGAGGTAGTTGGTCTCGAGCGGGACGCGGTGGGTGCCGAAGCCGTAGTCGGTGGGCACGAGGACGTCGATCAGGTGCTGGTCCTCGAGCCGCGCGCGCATCTTGTCGCGGACGAACTCCGAGACCGCCTCGCTGACCTCCTCGACGAAGAACATCTCGCCGAAGCTCGCCAGCCACAGCTTGAGCGACCCGTCCTGGTAGATCTCCTCGAGGATCTCCTGGCGCTGCTCGGGGGTGCAGTCGGCCCAGGCGTGCTCGAAGTCGTACTCGAACCCGGTGAACGTGTGCGGGATGGTCGAGCGGAGCTCCTGGAAGCGGCTCTTGTACCAGCGCTGCTCGGTCTCGCCGTACTTCGGGTTCTTCATCGGCAGCACGTACTGCGGGGTGCGGGCGAAGACCGTGAGGTGCTCGACCTGGCTCGCGATGGTCTGGATGACCTGGATGCCGGTGGCCCCGACCCCGACGACGCCGACCCGCTTCCCGGCGAGGTCGACCGCCTCCTTCGGCCAGCGCGAGGTGTGGAAGATCGGTCCCTGGAAGCTGTCCTGGCCGTCGAACATGTTGTCCATCGGCGCGGAGAGCATGCCGGCGCAGGTGACGAAGAACTGCGTGTCGATGGTCTCGCCGCGGTCGGTGCGGATGGTCCAGCGGCCGCGGTCCTCGTCGTAGTGGGCGCTCACGATCCGGGTGGAGAACTGGATGTCCTCGCGCAGGTTCAGCCGGTCGGTGACGTAGTGCAGCCACTGCTCGATCTCGGGCTGGCCGGGGAACTTCTCGCTCCAGCTCCAGTCCGTGTAGAGCTGCTCGGAGAACAGGTACTGGTAGATGTAGGCCTCGGAGTCGAACCGCGCGCCGGGGTAGCGGTTCCAGTACCAGGTCCCGCCCACGTCGCTGCCGGCCTCGTAGGCCCGGACCCGCAGGCCCTGCTCGCGCAGCTGGTGGAGCTGGTAGAGCCCGGCGACCCCGGCGCCGAGCACAACGGCGTCGAGTTCGCGGTCGACCGCGGAGCCGTCGGATGCGGGTGCGGTGTCGGTCGTGGACGTCATCGTCATGTGCCTCTTCCGTGTCCAGGTGGTGCGCGAACACGGACATGGTGTGCGGTGTCCCACACCATCGACGTGTCCCAAGGCGGGACACGTTCGCCACGTCAGTCGGTGATCCCGTACTGCTGGATCTTCCGGTACAGGGTGGAGCGGGAGAAGCCGAGCGCAGCAGCCGCGGCCTTGCGGTTGCCCTTGGCCTGCCGGATCGCGTCGATGATGGCGTCCCGCTCGATCTGGTCGACCTGCCGCAGCGGGCTACGCGGTGCACTCTGGCAGTAGGCGGGGAGGTCTTCGGCTTGGATGACGCCGACCGGCCGGCGGGCGACCGTGCCGGCCAGCACCTCGCGCAGCTCCCGGACGTTGCCCGGCCAGCGGTACCGCCCGAGCACCCGGAAGGCCTCCGGGGACACCTGAAGCTCACGATAGGGCGCGAGCTCGTGCAGGATGGAGCGGACGAGAGCCATGAGGTCACCGGTGCGATGCCGCAGCGGCGGAAGGGTCGCCGACTGGCAGAACAGGGCGAGCAGCGCGCCCTGGTCGGTGTCCGGGCGCGCGGACACACCGGCGGTCGCCCCGAGCAGGCCGGGGGCAGAGCTGTGCTCGCCCAGGCAGGCCATCATCGCGTCCGCCGTGCGACCGCAGAGCTGGTCGACGTCGCACAGGATGTACAGGTCCTCCTGCGGGTCTGCCTCCGCCAGGACGCACCCGATCTCGCAGGGGTCCTTCTCGACGTCCTGGGCCTCGATGCGGTGCAGGCGAACCCCTGGCCGCTCGAGGCGGACCAGCTGGGCGAGAAGTGTGAAACGACCGCTGCCAGGTTCGCCGAGGACCAGAACCGTCTCGTCGGCGCCCAGGGCGCTGCATGCGATCGTCTCGGCGGCACGCCACGCGGGTGAGCTGCTCGCGACCTGTCGCGATGGTTCCGCAGCAACCGGCTTCGAGGCAGCAGCCGTGGTGAACCGCTCGCGAGAGATCGACCGGATGTCGTCGCGCAGAGGGGTGACGATGCCGATCATGCCGGCGACGTCGTCGCCGACCGTTACGGTCGACCCCCGGAGGCGGATCTGCAGCCCGGAGGGCAGGTCGACCTTGTCGTCGACGGTCGAGTGGCGGCGGGTCACGAACCGGATGTGGTCGTGCAGCGCCTCCTGGTCGGTTGAGACGAGCAGGGTCTGCAGGGCGGTGTTGGCCAGGACGAAGCGCGGGCCGACAGCGACGACGGCGTCCCGGGTGCGGGAATCGACGCGGGAGTAGACGTCGAACAGGGCCTGCTGGGCCTCGTTGCGGTCCAGCAGCAGGTTGTGCTCGATGCGCTGGGCCGCCGAGCGCACGAGGGAGTGCATGATCGGCGTGGAGTGGTCGCTCAGGCAGCTGATGTCGAGCACGCCCTCGATCCGACCGGAGAAGGGGTCGCGGACCGGGGCGCCGGCGCAGGCGAAGGACTGCAGGTTGTCCACGAAGTGCTCGGCGCCGACGATGTGCACCGACTCGCCGAACTCCAGCACGGTTCCGACGCCGTTGGTGCCCACGGCGCCTTCGTCGTAACCGAAGCCCTTGGCGAAGTAGACGCGGTCGAGGATCTTGCCGATCCACTGGCTGCTGTCCCGGCGGACGACGATCCGGGCCCGGCTGTCGGTCAACGCGACACACATCGGCACGTCCGCGATCTGTTCGGACAGCTGATCGATCACCGGCTGGGCGCAGCGGACCAGCCGCGATCCGAAGTCGAGCTCGGCGAAGTACGGGCTCTGGACGCCGTCCGGGGGCACACCGTGCGACACACTTCGTCGCCAGGAGGCGGCGACATGATCGGGCACCCCGTGGCACTCCAGCGCACCATTACCGTCGAGCAGATCCGCGCGCGCGGAGGCCAACAACAACCGCCGGTCAGGCATCTCGGCCACCAGGCAACACCTCCTCGTGCCCCGCCGTTCATGGTGCGGCAAGGGGCAAGGCCGCAACGTGTCCCATTACGGGACACGTTGTAGTGCCGGGACACCCTCGACAGTGACCTGGATCCCACCACCGCACAGCGTATCCGGGACCATGTCTCGCCAGGAGGAACCAGCAATGTCTCGTCTGAGCGGCAAGGTCGCCGTCGTCACCGGCGGAGCGAACGGCCTCGGCTCTGCGATCGCCACACGACTGTCCGAGGAAGGGGCCGCGGTCGCGATTCTCGACCGTGACCCGGCCGGGCAGGACGTCGCCGAGAAGATTGCCTCTGGTGGAGGGCGGGCGATCTTCCGCACCTGCGACGTCACAGCGGAGGACGAGGTGGCCGGCCGGATCCGCGAGGTGGCCGGCGAGCTCGGCCGGCTCGACGTCCTGGTCAACAACGCCGGGGTGGAAGGCGCCAACCAGCCGACGGACCAGCTCGAGCTCGCGGAGTGGGAGCGGGTCATGGCCGTCAACTGCACGGCGGTGTTTCTATGCACCAAGCACGCCATCCCGCACCTGCGCCAGGCCGGGGGCGGCGCGATCGTGAACATCTCCTCGATCTACGGCCTCGTGGGGGGCGGCGACATCCCGCCCTACCACGCCTCCAAGGGCGCGGTGCGGCTGATGAGCAAGAACGACGCGCTCACCTACGCCCCGGAGAAGATCCGGGTCAACAGCATCCATCCCGGCTTCATCTTCACCGACATGGTCAACCGCTACGTCGACGAGGCCGGGATGGACCGCGGCGAGGCCCGCACCGCCCTCGATGCGCTGCACCCCCTCGGCGGCACCGGCACCCCTGACGACATCGCCTGGGGCGTCGTCTACCTCGCCTCCGATGAAGCCCGCTGGGTCACCGGGAGCGAGCTGGTGATCGATGGCGGCTACACCGCCCGCTGACCGCCCCCACTCCGTCAACGACGAGGAGCACAAATGATCGACAACCCCTTCTACTCGCACGAGTTCCACGGCGAGTACGACCTGATCCCTGTCGGCCGCCTGGACCTGGAGGAGGGCGGCACGATCCCGGACTGCCAGCTCGCCGTCGCCACCTTCGGCACCCTCAACGAGGCGAAGGACAACGCGATCCTGGTGACGACCTGGTACTCCGGGACACACCAGATCTGGCGGGAGCAGTACATCGGGCCCGGCCACGCGCTGGACCCCGACAAGTACTTCATCGTCGTGGCCGACCAGATCGGCTCCGGGCTGTCGACCTCCCCGCACAACGCCGACGGCCCCAACGCCGAGATCGCCATGTCGAAGTTCCCGCACGTGCGCATCGGTGACGACGTCGTCGCCCAGGAACGGCTGCTGCGGGAGCACTTCGGCATCGACACCCTGCACGCCGTCGTCGGCGGCTCAATGGGCGCCCAGCAGACCTACGAGTGGGCCGTCCGCTTCCCGGAGAAGGTCAAGCGCGCCGCCCCCATCGCGGGCACCGCGCAGAACACCCCGCACGACTTCCTTTTCACCAAGGCCCTCACCGAGGCGATCACCTCCGACCCGGGCTTCGCGGGCGGCGAGTACAGCTCCAACGCCGAGGTCGTCGCCGGGCTCAAGCGCCACGCCGGCATCTGGGCCGTGATGGGCTTCTCCACCGAGTTCTGGAAGCAGGAGGTCTGGCGGGCACTGGAGTTCGACTCCAAGGAGGCCTTCGTCGAAGGCTTCCTCGAGCCCTACTTCACGGCGATGGACCCCAACGACCTGCTGTGCATGGCGTGGAAGTGGCAGCGCGGCGACGTTGCCCGCCACGCCGGCGGCGACCTCGACGCCGCCCTCGGCCGCATCACCGCGAAGACGTTCGTCATGCCGATCAGCGAAGACATGTTCTTCCCGGTCCGCGACTGCCGCGCCGAACAGGAGAAAATCAAGAACTCCGAGCTGCGCGTGATCGACGACATCCTCGGCCACCTCGGCCTGTTCGCCGTCGCCCCCACCTACATGCCGCAGATCGACCAGCACCTCGCCGAGCTGCTTAACAGCCCGGCCTGAGCGGCGCTCCGACCGGCGGTCGGCGGGTTGTCGAGTGCCCGCCGACCGCCTCCCCAGATGTGAAAGGAACACCCATGACCGCAACGATGCGAGGCCTCGCGTTCCTCGGCGACGGACAGGTCGGGCTCGTCGAGCGCGACATCCCCACCGCCGGGCCCGGTGAGGCCGTCGTCCGCACCACCGCCTCCCTGATCTGTACCTCCGACGTCCACACCGTCGCCGGCGTCCTGCCCGTTCCCGCCGGACGGTTGCTCGGTCACGAGAGCGTCGGCGTCGTGTACGAGATCGGCGACGGCGTCACCTCGGTCCAGGTCGGCGACCGGGTCGCCGTCAACGCCGTCACCCCCGACGGCACCTGCGACTACTGCCAGCGCGGATTCACCTCACAATGCGGTGGCCCGCTCGGCGGCTACCGCTACACCGCACAGAAAGACGGCAACCTCGCCGAGTACTTCCACGTCAACGACGCCGACTACAACCTCGCCCCCATCCCCGGCGAGCTCGCCGACGAAGTCGCCGTCTACGCCTGCGACATGCTCTCCACCGGCTTCGTCGGCGCGGAGAACGCCCACATCCCCCTCGGCGGCACCGTCGCCGTCTTCGCCCAAGGAGCGGTTGGGCTCTCCGCCACCATGGGCGCCAAACTCCTCGGTGCCGGGCTCATCATCGCCGTCGAGGGCCGGCCCGACCGCGCCGCGCTGGCCAAGCAGTTCGGCGCCGACATCGTGATCGACCCGTCCGACGGCAACGCCGCCGAACAAATCGTCGAGATCACGGGCGGCGGCGTCGACTCGGCCATCGAAGCGCTCGGGTCGCAGGCCACCTTTGAGGGCTGCCTCCGCGCGACTCGGGCCGGAGGCACGATCTCCAACCTCGGCTACCACGGCGAAGGCGGCCCCACCCTGACCATCCCCCTCGACGCCTTCGGGCTGGGTATGGCCGGCAAGCAGATCACCACCGACCTGTGCCCTGGCGGGCGAGACCGGATGGAGCGGCTCATGCGCCTCCTCGCAACCGACAAGGTCGACCCGACCCCGATGACCACCCACCGCTTCGCGATGGGTGACGCGGAGGAGGCGTTCGCGGTCATGCGCGACAAGCGGGACGGCGTGATCAAGCCGTTGATCACCTACTGAGAGCCTGATTGAGAAGATCAAGCTGAGGGCGTGAAGATGTACTTCTGCTGTCGCGTGGCGGGTGTGCCGCGGGCGATGCGGCGGGTGATGGTGTTGATCGCGGCCCAGCGGATCATGGCCTCGGAGATGGCGGGGTGGCGTTCGTAGTCCCGGGCCAGACGGCGGTGCGCGGTCAGCCAGGCCAAGGTCCGCTCGACCGCCCACCGTCGCGGCAGCACGGCGAATCCCCGCTGGTCCGCGGGCTTACGCACGACCTCGACCGTGGTGCGCAGAATGGTGTTCGCCCAGTCGAGCAGGCGTCCCGCGAACCCGGCGTCGGCGAAGACGAACCGCACCCTGGTGCGTAGGTAGAGGTCGAGCAGGATCGACTTGGCGCCGTCGCGGTCCTGCACCGACGCCGAGCACACCATCGTGGTGAGCAGCAGGCCGAGGGTGTCGGTGACGATGAACCGCTTCCGCCCGTTGACCTTCTTCCCGGCGTCATAGCCACGCGAGTCCAGCCCGACGGTGTCGGCGCCGCGCACACTCTGGGAGTCGAGGATGCCGGCGCTCGGCTCGGGGTCTCGGCCCTCCTCGGCGCGCAGCTGTCCGCGCACGACGGGGAGGATCTTCTCGGTGACCTTCTGCTGCTCCCACCGGTTGAAGTACCAGTACACGTCTGCCACGGCGGGAAGTCCGCAGGCAGAGCCCGCCACGCACACCCTGCCCGCACCACGTAGAGGATCGCGTCGACCACGTCACGGCGCGGGTGCTTCTCCGGCCGCCCCCCGACCCGCCGCCGGGAGCAGCGGCTCGATCAACGCCCACTGGGCGTCACTGGTGTCCGAGGGATACCGCCGCCTACGCCGAGCCACCCGTCGACGATGGACCACGCCCGGCCGAACACGACGCAGACACGCCGACCCTTCTCAAACACGCTCTGAGACCGGCGTCGGTCCGCGCAATTGCAGTTTCCTGCCGGCTGCCACGGGTATACTTTCTTGTTGAGGTCGCCCCGGTCCCCGGCGACGAGCATGCGTGACGCACAGGGGGACCTTGTGGTCGACCAATTCGCGGCCCGCGGCCGGGTAGCCTTCGCCCAACGGACGTGGCCAGTTGATCCAGGCGATCTGGCCGTTCTGCGGGACGAGGTACGGCGCTGGTTGGACGCGCTGGGCTATCGGCTCGACGCGGTCGACGACCTCGTACTCGCCGTCAACGAAGCGGCCACCAACGCGATGGAGCACGCGTACGTGCTGCCGGGCCCCGATGACACCGTCGACATCGACTTCTGGGTCGAGGACGACGCGCTGAGCATCACGATCGAGGACCACGGGCAGTGGCAGACTCCTGGCCCCGCTGGCGGGCGGGGTATGGGGATCCCGATGATGAACCACCTCGTCGACACCGTCACGATCAGTCACGATGCCTCGGGGACGACGGTGCTCCTCCGACAGACCTTGCCGGAACACTCGGCTTTGCGCCCAGCTGCGGCGAAGCAGCTGCGCTGACGCCGTCTGCCGGCAATTCGAGATACGAGAGCGGAGTCTCAGCAGTGCCGGCCCTCGCCAAGCATGGAGTCTCCGGGACGTCCCCACACCGTCCGACTGACCTCCTTTCAAGGCGGCCGCGCCCGTTGACGGAAGCGCCCAGAGAGCGCTGATATGTGGCAGGGCCGCTCGCACAACCGCGGCTGACATGGCCGACACAGTTCGGCCCGCGATCGTTCCGACAGCGTCTCGCAGGTAAAGCCGAAGAGATCGACCTGCCGACGCGGTCTTGTTCATAGAGTTGCTGGTCAGACGACACTTCCGGTAGCGTGGACCACTGCCGAGTACGCCTCTAGCCCAGATCTTTCGTCCCGTGGCGCTGGCTTGATCGACACCGGTGCTGGCCGGTGTGCCGGGGGCATTCTGTCTGTCGGGTGTGACAGTTCGGCCGAGGTCGCTCGGGTGGGCGCCGGGTTCCACGGGTCCGGTCGGGATTCTTGGGTCGTCGGGGCGGATGGGCTGCTGCTCAGCCGGGGACGGTGAGCGCGCGGAGTCGGGTGAGGCCGTCGAGGGCCAGCCCGGACCAGGGTGCGTGGGCGGGTAGGTGCAGCACGACCCGGCGGGCGTGTCGGGCAATCTGGGCGGGCAGGGAGAACAGCCGTAGCCGGAGCCGTTTCGGTTCCCAGCGCCGCGCCGGGTGTTCGGTGTAGGCGAGCAGCTGGGTCTAGGCGGTGATCTCGCAGGCCAGCGCGACGACGGCGCACTGGATCCGGTTCTGGTCGAGCTCATGGAGCGGGAGGTTGGTCAGGCCGGTGTCCTTCGCCGCGCGGATGCGGTCCTCGGCTCGGGCGCGGCGGCGGTGGCGTAGTTCGAGGTCGGCGAGCTGGCGGTGGGAGTCGCCGGGGCGGGTGTTGGTGGCGAAGGCGGTGTAGCGGTGCCCGTCGGGGTCGGTCAGCCGCAGCTGCGCGCCGGGGTGTGGGCGCTCTTTGCGGACGATCACCCGCATGCCTTTCGGCCAGCCGGTCAGGTTCATCAGGCCGGTGGCCTCGATGATCCAGGCGCCGGGGCGTGGCTCCCGGTCGGCGTTGTAGGCGGACTGCCAGTCCGAGCTCGGGAGGGCGGCGAGCTGGTCGACGAGGTCCTGGGTCAGACCGAACCCGACCGAGTAGGACAGACGCTGGGTGTGCAGCCAGTCCAGCAGCTCGTGGGTGGCACCGGCACCGTCGACCCGGACCAAGACCTTGCGGCCCGCCCGGTGTCCAGCCTTGTGGCCGGGGAGCTGGCGTAGTGCGGCGAGGATGACGGTGATGTGGTCGGCGGCGGTGTTGGAGCCTGCGTTACCCGGGCGCAGCAGCGCGGCGAGGGGCTCGCCGGTGCCCTCGGGTCCGTGGTCGACGAACGCCCACAACGGGTGGTGGCCGTAGCCCTTCTTGAACGTCGCCGCCGCGCCCTCCTTCTCACTGTGGGCGGTCACCAGGGTGGCGTCCACGTCGATGACCAGCGGTCGGCCGCCGTCAGTGTTGTGGTCGGGGGCATGATTGCCGGCCAGCTCCCAGGCCCGGGCCCTCGCCTGCGCGCGGGCGACGTCGATCGCGGCCAACGCGGCGGTCGCGTCGCCAGCGAGGCGGTCGATGGTGCGTGACACCGTCGGATCAGAGGCGACCAGCCCGAACACCGAGGGCTCGGCGCGCAGCACCGCGATGTCGGCCAGGCAGTCCCTGCCGACCGCGAGACCCAACGCTAGGTTCAGCACGATCTTGGCCGGGTCATGGACCGCCAGCCGGGGTCGCCACCGCCCCAGCGCCCCCGACAGAGCGCGGTCAAGCCCGACCTTCGTGATCGTCTCGGTCAGCAGCACCGTCCCGGCGTGGGACACCACCTGCGTCCCGACCGTGTCGATGTCCGGGCACGGGTAGAACCCGATAGTCTTCTTCACCTGGAGGGTGCTCCTGTCCTCGCGACGATAGAGACTTCAGCAATCCCTATTCTCGCTGGTCAGCGGCACCCTCCAGCCATCTGACAGGCCTACCGCGACGTACCGCGATGAAAGCCCCGGGCTAGCCGCTGCCCTCGCGCCGCATCCGATCCAGCACCTCGTCGAGATAGCGCCGCACGTGCTCGTCGGCGCGGCCCTCGTCCGTGGGTTCGACGAAGTCGCGGATGACCAGCAGGAGGGTCATTCTCCGGCGCGCCTGCTCGAGGTCGACATCGGAGGCCTCGGCTGGTACCTCGAGCATGCGGGCCATCTCCACCACCGCCGCGAGCGCATCGTCGCGACGGGTCGCTCCGGTGCCCGCAGGCGCGGCGCCCGCATAGGGCTCGCGGATGACGAGCTGTTCGATGAGCCCGTACAGGTCGACAGCCCCTAGATCCACCCGTCGGTCTTCGCCCATGGGGCACCCCCTCGCTCCGAGATACGCCTACTCGGTCCGGGCTACCCGGCACTGGCAGGGTGCACCCGCCCCGACGTCGAGTCCTGAGCCTCGTTTCCCGCTTACGAGCCCAACCCCAACAGTCAGCAGAACGGTCGGGTGAGTGCGTGCTGAGCGAGTCCGACCTCAAGGCCCTGATCACCGACTGTGGCCCGGGTGGAAGGCCGAGCGCGAGCGGTTGGACGTCATCGACGCCTGGTCGCGCTGGCATCAGCAGCCGCTGACCCTGCCCCGCAAGCCCACCACCGAGCACAAGCCGCTCGAGGAGATCAGCCGCACGCCGTGGCTCGGGCTCGTCGTCAACACCGTCGCGCAGTGCATGTACGTCGACAACTACATCTCGGCGGTCGACGCCGGCGCGGCGCCCGAGCCGGGCCCCGACGGCGTGCTCGAGATCGCCGAGATCGATGGGCCGTGGCGGACCTGGCAGGCGAACCGCTTCGACGCCCGACAGATCGCCGTGCACCGCGCCACACTCACCTACGGGCAGTCCTACGTCACGGTGCTGCCCGGCGAGTTCGGCGGCCGCCCGACCAGCGTCATGCGCGGTGTCAGCCCCAGTAAGATGTTCGCGCTGTCTGGGACCCGCGACTGTTACCCATCGAGCTGGATCATGTCGGCGTTCATCACGTCCGGTGCGATGAGCTTGCCACTGAAATTGACCTGCTCGAAATAGGCAAGGAATCCTGCTTCCTTCGCGCTGGCTTCGAGCCTCTCGCTGAAAGCCTTGTCGGGCAGCTTCCAGACGGCCATGTACCGATAATCCATGCGCTCCGGGCCCGTGTTGTCGTTGATGGCGCAGCCAAGGAACTGGGCACCCTGTTCGACTTGACTCATGATGAGCGGACCGATCTTCTCGTGGAAGAACTTCTGTCGCTCCCCGGGGGAAAGCCTGATCCAGGACGGCCTCGCCTTCCAGATCTCGGTGAGGATGTAGCCGCTCTCGCTGCCCATGGGTGTCCTCCTGGCGCCCGGCTTGACCAACATCTGTAACCCCCAGGGCTGAGGGACCGTCCAGTTTCGCGGCCGGCTACGGCAGCCGGACATACGCAGTGGTGCGTACGTCGTGACGCGGACGGCGAGCGGCTGTGAGGGTGTTCTCCGACGGCCCCACCGTCCTGAGCGCTGGCTCGCCCACACCGCAGCACCGTCGTGTGGCCAGGAGGCGCGGATGCGGGCGCCCGCCGGCGACGGCGACTACCACCCGGTGCTACTGCTGTGGCCCGACGCCGAGGACTGGCCGCGCGCCGGCGAGGTCGACTACGCCGAGGTGTCCGACGCCGGGCGGCAGAGCGTCGACTTCTTCCTGCACTACGGCGCGCGCAACTCCCAGACGCACGCGGGCAAACGGCTCGACGTTACGGCCTGGCACAACTACGCGGTCAAGTGGTCCGCCACCTGTGTGACCGGCTACATCGACGGCGAGCAGTGGTTCCGCGACTGCACGGTCTCGCACCTTCCGCCGCAAGCGATGCACATGATCGTGCAGCTCGACGCCTTCGACGGCACCGGGCCCTATACGCCCTCGGACATGTGCGTCGACTGGATCGGGCAGTACGCCGCCTGATCCTGCATCCGCCGCACGAAAGGGGCGCCCGAGGGGGGACACCATCATCACCTCCATCCTCGGTGCCAACACCGCAGCTCGGCTCGGTGGTGTCCTGCTCGCCCTTCTCGTCATCCGGCAGCGCCGGCAGGTCGGCGAACGCGAAGACCACCGCCTCGAGCTGGCTGCGGTCGCCGAGCGGCACACCGCCGACCTCAAGCGGGTCAACGCCGACCACGACGCCGAGCTCGCCGAACTGCGCTCCGACCTCGCCGAGCTGCGCAAGCAGGTCGATCAGCTCAACGCCGCTCTCGACGCCGAGCGGGCCCTACGCAGGCAGCGGAGGACATGATCAATCGCCCTGGCGGAGACTCGCCATGGAGCCGGTGACCAAGATCAGGCCGCGTCGACGGTACCGGCTGCGCCTGCCGCGCTCGGCGCAGATGATCGTCGCGCTCGGCGCCATCGCCTTCCTCGTCGGCTCGACCCTCTACGCGAACTTCGGTACGACCGACGTCGAGCGGGCGCAGCAGGTCACCGAGCAGCAGCGCGACGCCACCGCGCAGCAGGCGCAGGGCCTCGCCGCGCAGATCCGCGACGCGTGCGCCGACGGGCGGCTCTCCGGCCCGGTCTGCCAAACCGCCGATCAGGTCGCGGCCGACCCGATACCTGGCCCGCGCGACCGGCCCGCCCGGGCCTGCGGGCCCCGCCAAGCCGCCCGGCGCGGACGGGCAACCCAGGCCCGTCGGACCACCCGGGCCCGCCGGCGCGGACGGCAGCAGCGGGACGGACGGCCAGCCGGAAAGCGCGGGACCGACCGGTGCCGCGGGTCCGCCGGGCGCACCGGGCAGCGACGGCCAGCCGCTCGCGGGCTGGATGGTCAACGAGGCCGACGACTCGACGACCACCTGCATCCGCCTCGCCCAACCTCGACCCCGCATCCCCGCAGTACGCCTGCACGAACTCGCCTGCGAGCCCCCGGCGGACGGGCAATGAGGGAGGACCGGCGCATGCCGTACCGACCCGACGCGCACGGGCGCGCCTTCCGCGAGATGGAGGGCGTCGAGCGCTACCTCGACATCGAACTCGGCGCGCCCAGCAGCGCCCAGCATCCGATGCCCGCCGACCTCGACGAGCTGCTCGGCTCGATCCGCCTGGCCGAGGTCTATGAGGCCGAGCGGTGGGACGCCGGCCGTGAGACGCCGAAGACCGTCGACGAGGCCCGCGCCGCGCTCGCCGCGCATCGCCGACCCGTCCGCCCCCGAGGGGCCCGAAGCCGAGGGCGCCTACGACGACCTGCGGGAGGCCCGAGATGGGCGTGCGCGCCACCTGGTTGGTCGACGCCGCCCGGCTCACCGGCTACCCCGTCAACGAGGGAGCGGGCTGGCGCGGCCGAGGGCACGGCGACTTCCGGGTGCTCGAGGGCGTCGTGTTGCACCACACCGCAGACGGCCCGACCGGCATCTACCCCTCGCTCGGGGTCGTGCGCGACGGCCGCGCCGGGCTCGCCGGGCCGCTGGCCAACCTCGGCCGCGACGGCACGATCTTCGTCACCGCCGCCGGCGTCGCCTGGCACGCGGGCGCCTCGCGGTGGGCAGGCTCCACCGACCTCAACGACGAGTTCCTCGGCATCGAGGCCGAGCCGACTGGCACCCGCGACGACTGGACTCCGCAGCAGCGCGACTGCTACCCGCGCCTGGTCGCCGCCCTCCTCTACTACATGCGCCGCGGCCCCGACCGCGCCTGCGAGAAGACACAGAACAAGGTCGGACGGCGAGACGTGTCGGAGGCTGACCTATTCAAGCAGGCGTTCAGCGAGAACCCGCCCGCACCGGGTCAGCCGCCTGAGAGTGCACCCCGACGATCGAAGCAAGACGTTCAACAGCATGCATCGGGGTCCGCAACTTCGGGGAGGGCTGCTACGCCGCTATCCGAACCCGGCCTCACACGATGAGGGCGAGCTCCCCGAGAACGAGGCTCTCGAGCAGCTGGCGGCGCTCAGTGTCCTCGCGCCCTGGGTTGACACCGCCGACATGTCACCAGCTGAGCGGCGGCCCAAGACCGCTCCAGCTGCTACTCCACCGGCTCGGCGTTCGCCGAACCATTCGGCGAACGCCCCATCTGGTCTCAAGGCGCCACCGGGGCCGTAATTGGGCCCAGGGTGCCGGTCGCCCCGGGAGAGTCCGTCCTGACCGGCACGTCACCATCGCTCTCGACCGGGCAACTACCCTATTGGTCGCACCCGTCAGATGCCCGCGGGGTCGTTGTCGGTGCTGGCGTCGTCGGCGTCGGCAGCGGCACCGGCGACGTAGTGGGCGTCCTCGGCGGCGGCTCCGTGGTCATCGGCGGCGGCGCGACCGGCGGCGGCACGGGGGTCGGGGCTGTTGGCTGCCGCGGTCCCGGGTCGTTACGACCGCCGGAGCCGCCCCACCAGCCGCCCGCCTTCCCGTCGTCCTCGTCGGTCGGTGTGCAGTAGTAGCCCGGTGTACGGTCGATCGGCGTGCAGTACAGGTAGAACCCGTCGTCGCGGTGCCCGCCCGGCGAGGCACTCGCCGTCGTCACCGTCAGCGCCGTCGCCACGGCCGCCCCGACCACCAGCGATGCCGCCACGGCCAGCACCTTGCGCGACTTCCACCTCGCCACCGGCTACCCCCTTCATGATCGTCGATCTACGAGGGGGACGGCTCACGCGGCGAGGCGGTTGGCGCCGAACGGCGCAATTCGCCCAGAGCTCACCTGTCCTGCCGGCTCGCCACGGGTGGGCGCCGCACTGGCCGTCGCTTGAGACCCAGGCCCGGAGCACGGCGAACGGCCGCCTACCCGGCGGCCTCGGCTGCGAGCTGCTCGAGCAACCCGTTCAGCTTTGCGAGCACCGCGCCGTGCGCAGCGACGTCGTAGTCTGCGGCGAGCCGGCGCTGGTCCCGGAAGGCGATAGCGGCCCCGCCGCCCGCCGCCCAGACGAGCATCCGAAGCGGCAGGTCGAGGCCCGCACGGGGGTCGGCCTGCATCAGCGCGGTGCCGACGGCGGCGTTGCCGAACACGAGCAGGACCTCGTCGGGCAGGTCCAGGCCCGCGGCCCGGGCACCGGCCGCGTGGTCGACAGAGGCGAAGAGTTGCACGCCGCGTTCGGCCAGGGCCTTCTCGATCCGGCTTACGGTTGTGGGCACATCGAACCGCGACCGCACGATCGTCAGCTCATCGGCCATGGCACACCTCGTCTCGGCGGGTCTCGGCGGGTCTCGGCGGGTCTCGGCGGGTCTCGGCGGGGTTTGCTGCGTGCACAGCCTCCGACCGCTGGCCGGCCACAGCATCCACAAACGACCTTCGCGGTCCAGCGACCGTCCGAGGCCTCGCCAGACGGCCGTGCCCGCCACGGCAAGTGCAGGCTTGTCAGTGCCCCGGGCCGTCGGACAGCGCGGGCAGCCCGCCGCGCATCCCGCTGCCCGGCCGGACCATGAAGGTGCCGGCGGGCCGCGCACAGCGCGCGTCGGAGACGATCTGCGGCGGCAGGTCGCGGATGTGCAGCGCAATTCCAGTGAACACCGCGCCGATCGCCGCCGCGACGTAGTCGCCCTGGTCGATCCCCGCATACTGCCCCTGCCGAGCCTTGTGCCCGAGGTCGCGCGCGAAGGTCTCGAGCAGCTGACGCTGGCTGGCTCGCTTCGCCGCGGCCCGCTGCTCGGCGGCGCTGGACATTGGCTTCCCCTCTCGACGGCACCCGCGGAACGGTGCTGCGGGGGAAGCGCAGCGGGAGGCAGCCTACCGGGGGGCCTCCGGTTTTAAGGCGCCCACGTCGGCGAAGGGTCACCATCGCCGACGCGGCCGGCCTCACATGACGTCGCAGTGCGCGCCCTGTTCGCCCCCAGGACACCAGCCTTTGCGGCCTAACCATGCGGGTCACGACGTGCTCGATGTTCAACGAGCCCGCCCGCGGCCGCGGGTGAGCTCCTCCAGGCGTGCGCCGCGCGGCGTCCAACCGGTCTCGGCTTCGGTCAGCGAGCAGTCATCGTCGAGACCGCGCCACCAGTGCAACGGAGTGCTTGCCCTCGTCCACCACGCCAGACGTCATCCCGACGACAAGCACGTGCGCGCACGTCGGCTTGTCATGTTGTCGCCTTGCCGGCGGACTATCGGGGCTGGCCGCGGCCGACCCGTTCCGCCCTCTACACGGTGTCGGTCGCGATGCTTCGTGCGGCACTCGAGAAGCACTCGACCCAGGAGACGTCGGGGTTCTCCCGGGCCCGGTCATCCAGTCCCATTTGCGGCCTTGCGCCACATCGTGTGCTGATCTTGACGAAATCCTGATGCGAACCGTTCGGATCTTGACGTCCTCGTGACGCCGACGCCGTTGGCGCGCCGCGATACTCGGACCGTGTTCGAGGTGGTCAAGCGGCTCCTTGTCGGCCGGCCGCTGCGAAGCTCCCGACTGGGCGACACGCTGCTGTCCAAGCGGATCGCGCTGGCGCTGTTCTGCTCCGACCCGATCTCCTCGGTGGCCTACGCGACCGAGCAGATCGTGCTGGTCTTGGCCGCGGGCGGGCTGCTGGCGCTGCGCGCCACCCCGTGGGTGGGACTGGTGGTCGTGCTGCTGCTGGTTACGGTGGTGGCCTCCTACCGGCAGACCTGCTACGCCTACCCCAGCGGCGGCGGGGCGTATGTGGTCAGCCGCGACAACCTCGGTGAGGACGCCTCGCTCGCCGCTGCGGCCGCGCTGCTGGTCGACTACGTGATGACCGTGACGGTCTCGGTGACCTCCGGTGTGGTCGCGGTGACCTCGGCATTCCCGGCGCTGTCGCCGCACGCGGTCGCGCTCGCGATTGCCCTGGTTGTCGTGCTGACGCTGGTGAACCTGCGTGGCACCCGCGAGTCCGGGCGCGCGTTCGCGGTCCCCACCTACGCGTTCGTGGGCCTGACCCTGCTGATGTTCGTCTGGGCCGGCATCCGCGCACTGACCGGCGGCCTGCCGAAGGCGGAGACGGCCGCGCTGCCCGTCCCGCCGTCGACCGGGCTGGCCGGGCTGGTCTTGGTGCTGCTGCTCGTGCGCGCCTTCGCCTCCGGGTGCACGGCACTGACCGGCGTGGAGGCGATCAGCAACGGGGTGCCCGCCTTCCGCAAGCCCAAGGCCCGCAACGCCGCCACCACCCTCACGCTCATGGGCCTGATCGCGGTGGTCCTGTTCTCCGGGATCACGCTGCTCGCGGTGGCGCTCGACGCCCGCGCGCTGCCCGATGGCGACCCCTCGGTCATCTCGCAGATCGCCGCGGCAGTCTACGGCGGGAGCTCGCCGCTGTTCTACCTGTTCCAGGCCGCGACGGCGGCGATCCTGGTCCTGGCCGCGAACACCGCGTTCAACGGCTTCCCGGTGCTGACGTCGATCCTGGCCCGCGACTGGTACCTGCCCCGGCAGCTGCACAACCGGGGCGACCGGCTGGTGTTCTCCAACGGGATCGTGCTGCTGGCCACCGCGTCCGTCGCGCTGATCATCGGGTTCGACGCGAACCTCGACCGGCTCATCCAGCTCTACATCGTCGGGGTGTTCACCAGCTTCACGTTGTCCCAGCTGGGGATGGTGCGGCACTGGCAGCGGATCCTGCGGGCCCCCGACGTGGTGAACCGCGCCGCGATCCGCCGCTCCCAGGCCGTCAACGCCACCGGCGCCGTGTTCACCACGGTCGTGCTGGTCGTCGTGTTCGCCACGAAGGTGACCCACGGCGCGTGGATCGCGGTGCTCGCGATGATCCTGCTGTTCGCGGCCATGCGGGGGGTGAACCGCTACTACGCCCGGGTCACCGCCGAGGTCACGCCGGAGCCGGGGGACACCCTCGGCACCCGTCCGAGCCGGGTGCACGCGATCGTGTTGGTCTCCCGCCTGCACAAGCCGGCCCTCCACGCGCTCGAGCTGGCCCGGGCGATCCGTCCGGACAGCCTCACCGCGGTCACACTCGACGTCGACGAGGCCGACACCCGACGGCTGCGCGCGGAGTGGGAGCGCCGGAACATCCCGGTGCGGCTGACCGTGCTCGAAGCGCCCTACCGTGACCTCGGGCGGCCGCTGGGGGCGTACGTGAAGCGGCTGCGCCGCGACGACCCGAGCTCGGTCGTGCTCGTCTTCCTGCCCGAGTACGTGGTGACCCGGTGGTGGCAGCAGCTGCTGCACAACCAGAGCGCGCTACGGCTCAAGACCCGGCTGCTGTTCACCCCGGGTGTCGTCGTGGTCGACGTGCCCTACCAACTCGGCGTGGGCGAGCAGGGCTGGCTCGGCCACCGTCGTGGGGGCGCCATCCCTACGGGGCAGTCGGCCGCGGAACCTGCGGGCCGCCCACAAAGCGTCATGGTCTCGGACCGCGCGGACAGTCCGGGACCGAGCGGCACCCGGTAGCGGACGCCCATCGACCCTGCCCAGCTGGGTTCGACTGCTCCGAGGCGGGGGGGACGCCGAGGCGCAGGCCCGTTTCCCCTTGGTCACGTGCACGCGCAGCAACCCCGGGCGCGCGGTGGCCGAGATCGTCGCGCCACTGCGTCCCGGAACGGGCGAGGTCCTCCTGGATCCGCCGCTGCCTCCAGGTGGTCGGGCCGGGTCCAGGCGCGGTCGCGGGTATCCCGTTGCTCCGCACGGCGACGGCCCGTGGCTCCTTGAAACGGGTGGTCGCCGATGTCGTCGACTCGGTCCTCCGTCACGGGGTCGGCGAACCGGCCGCTCTCCGAGCCGGTGGCACGGGGGATCACGTCGAGCTGCGCATCGTCGGTGCAGGTCCGCCGCTCTCGCCGGCGCCTGCGTTCACTATTCGCGTCCGACGAGGAGACCGGCAACCGCGACAAGGGGGACAGGGGGGTGCCGGTCTGCGCCTGGCCGGTGCCCACCGAAGCGATGGGCGTCTTGTTCGCACTCGAGGAGACCCCGGGAGGCTGGGTCACGGTCGTCCTCGCTCTTCCGAAGGCGGTCGACGTGCCGAGGACCTCGCATCGACGCTCACGGGTGACGCCGAACCGGCCTCGACCCGACCGCTGTTCCCCTCCCCCCGCTCGCGAGTGCCGATCGGCCTGGGCGACCGGGGCCATCGGAACCTCGTGGCCCGGTCTGTCGCCGGCTTCGCTGACGAGGTGCAGCTCGATCGACTCCTGCAGACCCACCGGACCTTCGTTGTGTGGAGCGCCGCAGCACTACCGCTCGTGGCGTGTGCGGTATTGGGTCTGTTCCGCCAAGAGGTCGCCAACACCAACGCCGCGCTCGGGCTGGTCCTGCTGATCGTGGCGCTGGCCGCCACGGGGATCCGCGCCGCCGGCCTTGCCGCGGCGCTGTCGAGCGCGGTCTGGTTCGACTTCTTCCTCACTGGGCCGTACAACCAGTTCGCCGTCACCAAGCGGGCGGACATCGAGACCGCCGTGCTGCTCCTGCTGGTCGGTCTCGCCGTCAGCGAGATCGCCATCTGGGGACGCCGGCAGCAGGCCCGGGCCAGTCGGGAGCAGGGCTATCTCGACGGCGTCGTGACGACGGCGGCCACCGTGGGCGCGGGGCGCACCTCAGCGTCGACATTGATCGACCTCGTGTCACGCCAGATCGTCGACCTGCTGGAGATCGACGCGTGCCGTTTCGACGACGGCGGCGGAGGCGTCCTCGCAGAGCTTCGCGACGATACGAGCGTGGTCTACGACGGGCGCCCGCTCGACGTTGCCCGGTCCGGGCTGCCCAGCGACACCGAGATCGCCCTGATGGTCCGCAGTGGTGGCGTGGTCAGGGGCCGGTTCCTGCTGGTGTCCACGAGCCGGGTGGTCCGGCCAACGCGGGAGCAGTTACGTGTCGCAATCGCGCTCGCCAACCAGGTCGGCGCCGCACTGGTACCGCCGGACGGACTGGCGCCGGGAACGACGCGGTCGTCGAACTGAGCCGAGAGCGCCCCGCGCTGCCGGTCGGCCTCGGTCGGTTCGGGGCGGGTACGGCCACCGCCTCGGCGACGCCGCTCTTGGCCCTGGTCCTAATCCTCGGCTACGCCATGATCGCTGTCCTCGGGGCCCGGAACGTGCTCCGGGACCGCCGTTACGCGCCGCAGTACCGACCACTGGAGAGGCAGCCCAGATCCTGGCCCGACCCGCCTTCACCGAGTCGGTGATCTGGCGAATCATGGGCATCTCCCGACGGCACGGTCGCTGATCGAGCATGCCTCGGCGGAGAAGAATGCCGGAAGGTCGAGGGTTGCAGGGCCAGCATGTGGGCGCCGTGGACGGAGACGTGCCGGATCAACATCGCTGTGACGGAGGTCGCCACGTGAGACCGTCGCTGGCTGCGCCAGGCATCAGGCCCGCCGTAGGCACCAGACGAGCCACGAGGTGCCTGCGAGGGCCACGATGCCGCCGAGCAGGAGCGAGCCGACGGCCAGCAGCATCACGCCCGCGGCCAGAAACACTGCCGATCCGAGGGCGTGCACGACTGTTCTCACGCCTCCAGCATGCCCGCGGTGATCCCGTCTGCCGTGAACGAGCGCGACCGGCGCGCGGCGCTCGGAGTTCCGGCACCCGTCGTGGACGTCGTCGATGTGTTCAGCACTCTTGCTGTTACCAGCAGCCAGCGCGCTGATAAAGCGAACGAAGGTCGTCGATGTTCTGTCGCAACGCTGCCTCGGCGGCTGTGGCGCCCGGTTTCGGGGAGCCGCCCTGGACTGGAACAGCTGCACGTCCGTTGCGGGGTCGAGCGCGAGGGAGAGAGAGGGCTGAGGGCTCACTCCGCGCGACGTGGACGCCTCAGCGCCGGCCTGTTGGCTCTCTACCGCTCCCGTGAAGACGCTCTGCGCGACGTCGACCGGTGGACGGGGGTCTCCTCCACGTCCTTCGGGACGCCCTCGTAGGGATGCTCATCCGTCCGGTGCCTCACCGTCCGGAGCGTCGACATGTAGCGCGTCGAGGTGCGGGGCGAGGGTGGGGAGCGTGGGGAACATCCTGAGGTGCCCCGCGGTGAACCAGTCCAGCAGCAGCAGTGTCGCGTCGTCCTGGAGCCGCCTGTGCCGCCGCTCATCTCAAAGTGACCAGGGCTGATCAGCGAAAGTGACCACGCTTGCGACCCGCCGACGGAGATCCGCTGTCAGTGGGCGGGCTCCCTCGACGCTTCGGTTGTCGAAGCCGGAAGCAGTCGAGGGAGCCCGTTCGGGATGCTCGCATGGGAGTCGTACGTGGAAGCACAAGCACTACGCGCGCAGGGGTGGACGATCTCAGCGATCGCCCGGCATCTGGGCGTGACCAGGTTGACCGTGCGCCGCTATCTGAGCGGCGAACGCGTCCCGGGCCAGCGGGCCCGGACGGCGCCGGACCCGTTCGAAGAGTTCGTCGAGTACTGCCGGCTGCGGCTGAGCGCGGACCCGCATCTGTGGGCGACCACGTTGTTTGACGAGGTCACGGCGTTGGGCTATCGCGGATCTTACCCGTCGTTCACACGGGCGCTGCGCGCGCGGGAGCTGCGCCCGGTCTGCGGGCCGTGTCGGTCGGGCAAGACTGGCCAGCGGGCGGTGATCGCCCACCCGCCGGGTGAGGAGACCCAGTGGGACTACCTGGAGCTGACCGACCCGCCCGAGCACTGGGGCTTCCGCGGCAGCGCGTTCGTGCTGCTCGGGGTGCTCTCGCACTCTGGGCGTTGGCGGGGCTGGATCACCGAGTCGCTCGACCAACCGCACCTGATCGAGGGCCTGGACCAGGTCGTGGGCCGTCTGGGCGGGCTGACCCGGCGGTGGCGGTTCGACCGGATGTCCACGGTCTGCCACCCGGGCTCGGGCCGGCTCAAGGCCAGTTTCGGGCCGGTCGCGGTGCACTATCGGGTCGGGATCGACATCTGCCCGCCTCGGCACGCCTGGCGCAAGGGCGCGGTGGAGAAGAGCGCGCACGTGATCGCGCAACGCTGGTGGCGCACCCTGGCCGACGACACCACCCTGGCCCACGCCCAGGCCGGGCTCGACCGCGTCTGCGCCCGCCTGGACGGCCGTCGTCGCGTCGACGCTGCTGGGGTCAAGACGACCGTGGGCGCGCTGGCCGAGGCCGAGGGGCTGCGCCCGGCCCCGGCACCGCTGCCGGCGGTGCTCGGGGTGGAGCGCACCGTGTCCGAGCAGGCCCTGGTCTCCTTCCGCGGCAACCGCTACTCCATCCCGCCTGGGCACACCGGCGAGACAGTGCAAGTCCGCCATCGGCTCGGCACCCCAGAGCTGGACATCACCACCGCTCGCGGCGTCACGCTGGCCCGTCACCGTCGCTGCCCGGACGGGGCCGGCGCGTTGGTCCGCGCCGATGAACACGTCGCCGCCATGACCCGAGTGGTGCTGGCCGAGTTCACCGACCGGGCCCCGTGTCAGCGCAAACGTCGGTGTCCACCCACCGCGCAGGCCCTGGCCGAGGCCGAGCGGATCCGCCGCACCCGTAGTGGCACGCCCGTCGAGAGCGGTGAGCAGGTGGTTATCGACTTCGACGCCTACGCCTCGGGCGCCCGCCCGCTGCGCGGGGCCAACCCCGGCGCCGACGCCCGGGAGAGCTCATGATCACCCGGCCCGAACTGACCGAGCCCGAACCGACCCAGCCTGACGGCTCGAGTGAGGCGGCGACCTATCAGCGGCTGCGCGCCCATCTGGACACCCTCAAGCTGGGCACGGCCGCGGAGGCGTTGACCGGGGTGCTCGACACCGCCCGCGACCAGCAGTGGACGCCCACCGCCACGCTCGAGCACCTGCTCGGGCTCGAGGTCGTCCAGGCCGAGGCCCGCCGGCTGGCCGGCCGGTTGCGGTTCGCCTGCCTGCCGCACTCCTGGACCCTGGCCGAGTTCGACTTCGCCGCCCAGCCCGGGGTCGACGAGAAACTCGTGCGCGAGCTCGCCGCGCTGCGGTTCCTCGACGACGCCGGCAACGTGTTGTTCGTCGGCCCACCCGGCACCGGGAAGACCATGCTCGCGCGACTCGCCCGCGCCGCAGTCAACGCCGGGCACCGCGTCTACTTCACCACCGCCGCCGACCTGGCCAAACGCTGCCGCAAAGCCGCCCTCGAAGGACGCTGGGCCACCGCCATGCGGTTCTACTGCGGGCCCCGACTGCTCGTGATCGACGAGTTCGCCTACTCCCGCACCGCCCCCGACCCGGACGCCAACGCCGCCCTGTTCGAGGTGATCAACCGCCGCTACCTGAAGTCCTCGACCATCGTGACCAGCCACGCCGGAGTGGCCAGCTGGGGCGACCGGCTCGCCGACCCGATGCTCGCCGCGGCCCTGCTCGACCGGCTCCTGCACCGCGGCATCGTCGTCGCCATCGACGGCCCGTCCTACCGGATGCGCGCCCACCAGCAACGCAGCGACCAACTTCGCCGCGCCCTCACCGGCCCGGGACAGCCATGACTGTCCTGTCCGAGCGCCCCTGCGCGACCTGCGGCACCCGAGTGAGCGTGACCAGCCGCAACCCGAACCGGCGGTTCTGCTCGGCGCGCTGCCGCGCCGCACACCACCGCACCCAGCGCCCGGCAAACGCCGTCACGAACGCCGTCACGCGCAGCGCTCTCACCAGCCCGAACGCCGTGAAGGCCGTCCCTGACGCCGTCAGGAACGCCAGCCCACCAGCGAACGCCGTCCCCGCCGCGAACGGCATCCAACGCTGCCCGCACTGCCACACCGAACTCGCCGTCATCGCCGTCGTCGTCCCCGCCGAAGCCGCCCACATCCGCACCCCGGAGGTGACCCACATGAGCCCGACCTGACCACTACCCTTGGCCGGGCCAGGGTGATCACTCTCGCCGATCAGAACTGGTCACTTTCGCCGAGCGCCAGCACCTGTCCTGGTGCTCCATTACCGCGATGCCCAGCCGGCGCAGGGTCTCGGGGGCGGACAGTTCGGCCGCCGCGGCGCGCTCGGTCAGCTTGATGAGGCGGTTCTCGCCGAAGAAGGCGCCCTGTGCATCGCGCGCCTCGGTGGTGCCGTCCGAGTAGAACAGCAGGCGGTCACCCGGCTCGAGCTGTCGCGCGACACCGTCCCCCACGAGGCGGCCGTCGCCCTGTTCAGCGGCTTCACGCCGAGGGGCGGCCGGGCAGGGCCGGTAAGCTCCTTGACGATCTTGCCGTGGCGTAGCAGCAGCGGCGCCGGGTGGCCGGCCAACAGGTAGCGAAGGTCGCCGGTGACCGTGTCGAAGCGGGCCAGGACGGCGGTGGCGAACTGCAGCGGACCGGGCTGGGCGGCGACGACGTCGTCGGCGCGGGCCGCGATCGCCGCGAGGTCGTGTTCGCCGGACGGCGGGCGTTGCGGATGGCAGTCATCACCAACGCCGTGGTCAGGCCGGCCCGGATGTCGTGCCCGACCGCGTCGAACACGGCGAGCTCGACGACCTCGCCGTCGACGTTGTAGTCGTAGGCGTCGCCGGCGACCTGGCTGTGAGGCTGCAGGAGCGCCGACACGACCACCCGTTCGGTGGCGAAGGTGCGTGGCGGGACCAGTTGCTAGAGCCGGTCTGACGGGAGGGAGAGCGGGCCGTCGCTTCGCCACCGTCTGAGCCGGTCGCTGTAGGCGAGCTTGGCCATGACGATGTGGCCCATGAGCCCGACCAGGGTCCACAGCCGGCGGCGGAGCGCGGGGCTGTCCACGGTCATCCGCGCCGCCCACGACCGCGACGACTCCTCGGCGGACCGTCAACAAGCGGTGCTCGACCGAACAGGTCGACTTCCGGACCGGCTTCCAAGCCCTCCAGCGACAGCTCGAAGCGAGCGTGGAACGCGCCTGGGCGTCGGGCAACCTCATTCACCAATCTCTCTGCAGCATCCGCGAACACATCGCCGACACCAGACAGATTCTCCAGCGCCTCCACACCCGAGCCGCTCGAGGCTGACGCCACCGGGCGCAGACCGGCGGCGGACGGTTGGGACCTCGGGCTGCTCTTCCTCGCTCGTGATCGACATGATGCCGCGAAATTCCACCCCGTGTCCAGGAACCGGGGAAAGGCCCGACCGTGGAAGGGCCAGACGTCACCAACGGAGAAGAACCCAGGATGCGACGTTCGGCTGCGGGGGCCGCCATCCGTCATCGCGTGAGTGAACCAGAACGTCGTGGGCGTAGCTGGCCAGCAGCGCCAAGCCGGCGACGACCGCGGTGAATTCCAACCCGATGGGTCGCGTCGGACCGCGGCCGCAATGCTGGTCAATCATCGCGACCAGCCCAGGGCGTGGCCCGCTCCGGGTCGGAGGGATGCCAGTCGGGAGCGACCTCCTGACGTCGCAACGGTGTCAGTCGCAACCGCCGTGACCTAGCATGTCCATTATCCCGAGCGGGCTCAGCTCAGGCGGTGGTGTCGATGACCGGGTTTCGGTGACCGCCACTGTGGTCTCGCATCACGCGCCGTTCGTGCGCGCGATGGAGCCTGCCTTCGAGCTTCGCAAGGGCAGCGGCGAAGGCCGGGTGGAACCCCGAGCCGCTGGCCTGCACCCGAACCGTGACCCCTCGGCCGGTACCGGTGATCTGCACCCGGTCGCTGCGCTTCGCCTGGCGCGGGTTGTGCTCATGGAACACCGCGACCTGGTACCGCTTGATGCCGTCGTCGCAGCGATCCAAGTGGCGCATCTTCTCGACCACGTGGGCGCGTTCCCGTTCGGACATCACGAAGCCGTGACCCACGACATCAACGGGTCGGGCTGCAGCCCGAGGGCTGGTCGACGGCGAGGCGGCCTCATCGTGAGCGCCGGCCGCTGACGGTGCCATTGCTGTCTCCCTAGCCTCGGTGAAGCGACTGACGTGGAGCTCTTGTGCATGCTGCGATCAGGCCCCGCGCGGCGCGAGCTGCGGTGCCGGTGCCCCGGAGGCGAATGTCATACAGTCGGCCTGGGCGGCCCGTCGTGGCGGTGAGGGGTGCGCCGGCGGAAGACCCTGCGCGGTGCCCGCGGGCGCGGTTGCGTCGGGTCGATGGGCGTGGTGGCGGCGGCAAGGAGCCGGAACATCTCGGAGGCGTCGCATCCCCGGTACACCGTCGCACCTCGTGCGTCGGTGACGTTGTTCTCGCCGCCGGTCGGCGTGTTGCGCCACGGCAAGGGGTGCTGCTTCTCCGTGACGGAGCCGCCGTCGGCATTCCTGGGCTGGTCGTGATGTGAGCGTCCTGACCGCGGTCTGGTGGTGGGCACGGCTGCTCACCGCACCCGTTCCGGGATGTGGTCGAGCGCGTGCAGGACGAGGACGGCGAGCTCGCCGGCGGCTTCTTTCGCCAGGGGCGAGTTCGCGACCAGCACGTCGGTGACGAGCTCGACCCGGCGCTCATAGGGGGAGAGCTGTCTGTCGATAGCGACGGTGGTCATCGTGTCACCCCTGGGACTCGGAGGGTCGGGCGGATCAGTTGCTGAGACCAGCGGCCGCCAGCAGAGCGGCAATGCTGTCCGCGTTGCCGTCGGTTCCCGCGGCCTCCAGCACGGACGGCGCGAGCGCGGGTGCGGTGTCGGGCGGGATCACGAGCAGCGTGACGCGGTGCTGCTCGGCAAGCACGTCGACAGTGTGTGCTGCCTTGGAGTTGAAGCCGGCCAACCGGATGCGTTCGCCCCCTACGTCCGCCTTCCGAGCGGCCGGGTCCCACTCGCCGAGCCGGTAGCTCACGCGTTCGACACGACCGAGGCGCCCAAGCAGAAGCGGCAGGAGATTGCTGAGTTCTTCCACGAGGCCGCGCGAGTGCGGCCACCACGCACCGTCGACCTGGCCTGTAGTACCAGAGCCGACGGACTTGACCGACAGCCTGGCTCGTGACTCGTCGCTGGCAGCTGCGGACGCGACTGGCGTGGGGATGGGTGTCGAGGTGAGGGCTACCGAGGCCATGTCGGTGCTTTCCGTTCCCGAGCGAGAGCGCCCGGTGTCAGAGTTCGCAGAGGTCGACGTCGACAGGCCGCCGACGTGCAGAAAGAACTCTGTGACCTTGAGCTTACGCCCTTCGCGGGGTGCTGGGCCGACCTGCTGCACGCAACCACCCATTGGCCGGCACATTGCGCTTGCCGAGCTCGGGCGCCGACACGCTCACCACCGGTGGCCGACACCCGACGGCCTCCATGGTTACCGAGCTGTTTCGCGGCGACCGACCGCCGTCGCCTCGCCGCCCGTGGTCGTCATGGAGGACGTCACGACCTGCGCCGCGAGAGGTACCAGTGCATCCGGGCCGAACGCAGGCCGGTGAGCCGCGACGAGGCGGCCGGGCTGGGACCGTCGCTGGAGGCTCGCGACCACAAGGAAGTGACCGGTGGCCCCGGAGAGGAACCGTTGCTCTGCGGAGCATCCGGAAGGGAGCTCGAGAAATTCCCGCCGGGCGACCCGGTCGCGGATGCGCCGTCTCCAGCCGGATCAAGCATCGCGCGGGCAGTCCAGGACGTTAGGGGTGGTGGTCGGTTGGTCCAGGACGTCGCCGATCGTCTGCCAAGGGCTCGAGGATCTTGGCTGTGGGCGGATCGGCCCGCACCGAGTCGCGAAGCAGCCGTCCGGGGAAGTGCCGTGGCGGCGATACGGCGGGAAAGTGCTCACAATGCGTTCCCTGCGGGTGTGGAGGCAAGGGGCGCCAGGTCGCGGGTGGGCACGGTGGTGGGCACGGTGTGGGGGACGGTGCGGTGGTGGCCGGCGGCGTCGAGGTTGAGGGTGGCCAGGACGGCGTCGGCGGGACCGGCAACCAGCCGCCAGCCCGGGTCCACCTGCCGCAACGGTTCGGCGATCGCTTCGGACCCGACGCCGGCCAGGTGCACCTGGGTGCCGCTGCGCTGGGCCTTGGCAACCGTTGCTCGTAGTTCGCTCGCCGCGTCCGCGTCCAGCTCGTCGACCAAGGACAGATCGACGATGACGTGCGGGGCGCGGTGAATCTGCTGCTCAAGCCGAAGCATCAGCAAGGAGGCGGTCGATTGCCACAGCGGCCCGGCCACCCTAATGATGACCACGTCCGGGTACGGCGCATAGAGCCGCACGTCCAGCGCCTGCTGGGCTCGTGCAGCCAGGATCGATGAAACCGAGGCCGGCGTCCTCGCGCAACCGGGCCCGCTGGCCAGGTCAGGCGCGCTGGCTGCGGGCTGCTCGAGCGTGAGACTCACCGTTGCCGCCCTGCCGGATCGGGCGGCCAAAGTGCCGCCTGGTCGGCGAGTTCGGCGCCCCCGGCTGGGCCGCTCGGAGCGAGCCCCGACCGGCCCGAGGCCGGGGACCACGGCGACGGGGGCACGCCCACTGCGGTAAGCGCACAACATCTGCCCATATTCAACATTCCTCGATCAAATCGGTGACTAACCGTAGAGCTTCTCTCGCCGGAGCTGGGAGAAATGACAACCGAGGGCTCGACATTATGAGTCCTCGGCGAGGCTGCGCAAGACCGCCCCTCTCGGCTTAGTGGAGCCTTGCTTAACGACGAACTTCTTGATCCATGCCCGGCTGACGATCATCGCTGTCGCTGCCGAAAAGTAAGCGGGCGCCGACAAGTTGTTGAAGTTGTGGCCGACAGTCGGCGTCGGCTACGTTGTGATCTACATCATCGACTGTCCTCGTAGGGCGCGTCGTCGCAGCCCCTGGTGGGGGGAACGACGGGAAGGGGCCGACCTGGCTGGTCGAACCTGGTCGAGGCCGGGGTCGACTCGGCGACGAGTGGGATCACGGAGAGCATGCGCGTGCTTGGGCACGGCACGTGTAGCCGGGGTGCAGTGGCCAAGAATGGGGTTGGTTCGCCACTGCACCCTCTACGAATTAGCGCCCGACCACTACGTTGTCCCGGCATTGACTCACCGCGCGTCCACCGTCGGTCCCGTATCTTGTGAAACTCGGTCGAGTAGGCTAGACGGCGTCCAAGTATTTGCAATATCGCTGCGTCGCCTGTTCCTGCACTTTAGGAACGGCCAGGAGGGAGAGCAAACGGAGATGTCGGATGCGCTGCACGGGGAACGGCCGCCGTCACCATCTCGCCTCATCGGCAAACCACCCAGACCCCTCCTGCGCAGCACTACGCCGACCACCCCTACGGGAACTGACCGGCCATCTCGCGCCGCGCCGGGGGAAGGGCGGGCGCGCACCTTCCGGTGGTGAGCCGGGGGCGCTTCGGCGGCCTGTGCGTTTCACAGGCCCGTCGAAGGGAAGTCGCGCGATGGTCGCTGCTCGGCAGCGGGTGGCAGAACCATCCGGACAGGTCGAGCTCCGGGCGCGGATCGAGGAGCTGGGGCAGACCGTGCGGCAGCTGCGTTGCGCGAGGCGGTCGCGCAAGCTCTTTCACCACGTGGCCGGTGTCGAGGCCAGCGACGATCCGACACTGCACCTCATCCTCTCCCAACATCCCGTTGATGCTGAAAGACGGAGGGCGGCTCGTGCCGATCTCGGTGTTCGTGCTCGATGATCACGAGATCGTGCGCCGCGGCGTTACGGCACTGCTCGAGGCCACCGACGACATCCAGGTGGTGGGCGAGGCGCGCACCGCCGCCGAAGCCTGTGCCCGTATCCCGGTGGTCCGGCCCGACGCCGCGGTCCTGGATGTGCGCTTGCGCGACGGCGACGGGGTCATGGTGTGCCAGCAGGTGCGTGCGACGACAGATCCGCCGCCGGTGTGTCTGATGTTCACCTCGTACTCCGACGACGAGGTGTTGTTCGGGGCGATCATGGCCGGCGCGGCCGGCTATCTACTCAAGCAAGTGCCCGCCAATGAGGTGGTCGCCGCGGTGCGCACCGTCGCCGCCAGGGGCTCGCTGCTCGACCCGAACGCGACCAGGCTGGTGCTCGACCGGCTGCGGCACGGACACCCCGACGAGGACCTGGGTTATGCAGCCTTGTCGGCGCAGGAACGCCGGGTCTTGACGCTCGTCGCCAGTGGGCTGACCAACCGGGAGATCGGCGCGCGGCTCTACCTTTCGGAGAAGACCGTGAAGAACTACGTCTCGGCGATGCTGCACAAACTCGGTCTCACGCGTCGAACCCAGGCCGCGGTCTACGCGATCGAACACGGTTGCCAGCGCCCGAGGGGCGCCCCACTCTGAGGTCGATCGCGAAACCGGCGATCACTTCGGGCGGCGTCGCGCTCGGCCGTATCGTGTGCCGCCGACCAGGAGCGCGCCAGCGGATGAACGAGGCAGCAGGGGCGTGGTGATCCGCGCGCCGGCAAGCGGTGACCCAGATCGAGATCGCTGTCCAGCGGCGGGCTCACCCCGCGCCAGATGGACTCGCGACCTGTGAACGCCCCGGGGACACCTGGGTGCCGGTCCGCCCGGCCACAGGTGCCTCAACATGCGGGCCCGGGCCCCTGCCGGCGGGTCGTTCGCTGTGCCGCTCAGGAGGCTGCGCGTGGGGCTCGGCAACCGCGGCGGGGGGACGGTCGCGAGCATCCTGGCGCGGGCCGTGGGCTGGGGATGAGTAGCTGGGTCAAAGCCCTTCTCCGGGGCTGGTGCGGTCGAGTTGGCGGCGAAGGCCGGCGAGTATGACGTCGAGTCCTTCTTCGAGCTCGCGGCGGCCGTCGTAGGAGGCGAGCTCGGTGGCGAGGGCGCGGAGTCGTGGGAACTCCTTGACCGGGAGTCGGTGTAGCCCGAGCCGGAGGAGGTCGTCGGGTTCGTCCGGGTCGAGGACACGCTCTTGCAGCTCGTTGAGCACGTGCCCGTGCAGGAAGCCGATGTAGAGCCGGTAGGCGTGCAGCGCGCCGCGCTCATCGAAACCGACGCCGACCAACAGCTCGAGCAGCGCCTCCAGCGGGCGCAAGGTCCCGAGCGGGCGCATCGCCAGGGGCGTCGCCAGCGGGCGGGTCACCAGCAGCGGAACGATGCCGGGATGGGCGAGAGCGATCGTCCGGAAGGAGTGCGCGGTCCGTCGCAGCACGCCTTCCCAGTCGTGGTCGACCGGTGCGGGCACTCGCAGCTCACTCAGGACGAGTTCGACGACGCCGTCGAGCAGGTCGTCCTTGCCCGCTGCGACCCGGTAGAGGCGCATCGGGTCGCAGCCCAGGGCCTTTCCCATCCGGCGCATCGACAGGGCCTCCACGCCCTCGGCGTCGATCAGACGTAGTGCGGTGTCCAGCACCGTACGTCGGGTCAGCACCGGGCGGTGGTGCCGGACCGGCGCTTTCGTGGAGGTCGGCATCGCGTTCGTTTCCTTCCCGTTGTCCGTCGAACGTCTACAGCGTAGTGTCTACACCGTAGCGGCGCGCGATGAACAGGAGCCAGGCATGCACTGCGGAACGGTCGCGTGGTTCGACGCCCAGCGTGGGGTGGGTGCCATCACCGTCGATGTGTCCGGGGCCGAGGTGTCGGTGCGCTCGACTCAGATCGACGGGGGCGGACGACAAAGCCTGACGGCGGCCACCCGGGTCGCCTTCACGTTGCTCGACCACCCGTGCGGCCCCCGCATCGTCGACGTCTTCGTCCCCTGACCCTTCGGTTGCACTCGTCCCCCGCATGAGGGTCACGCCAGTGCCGGATCGGGGAAGGAGGCGGTCGCAGCGTCGTCGCAGCGGCAGGCAAGCCCTCGGCGATCTCCGCACGTGATCGACAGGAGTTCTCCCTTCCTCGAAGGATCAGTGAAGTGGCTCAACCAGGACCGGGATTACGGCTTTATCCGTCAGGGCAGCGGAGACGAGCTGTCCGTCCACGTCTCCGACATCGACACATCTGCCCTCAGCGAGGTGGCGGGTCGCCCCGTCGAGTTCGACCTCGCCCCGTGCGCGCCGGGCCGGGTGGCGAACCACGTCCGTACGGTGTGAATCGCTCTCAGCGGGCGACGAGCGGCGGGAGCTGAGGACATGCAGCTTCCCGAGGAGCTCGTCGAGTCATTTGCCTCCCTGGACCGTGCGCGGCTCGGCAGGACAGACCAGCGCAGTCGCGAGACCCAGCTCGTCGCTCGCCAAGACCTCCTCGACTACATCGAGGCGCTCTGGCAAGACGTGGAACGCGCCGGCGAGCGCCCCGGCGTGGGGGAGAAGTACCAGGCGCTCGCGGTGGTGCTCGACCTGGCCCGGTCGCTGACCGCCGTCGCGTTCGACGCTGTGTATGACCAGAACTCGTCCGAAGCCGATCCCGGCACATGACTACCCAGGGACGGTTCGACGATCGAGACGCCGCTGATGCGCTGTCCGCGTATCTGGGGCATATCGGTGAGAGCGCCCTGCTGACGGCGGCCGATGAGTGCGATCTGGCCAAGCGCATCGAGGTGGGCCTGTTGGCGGAGGAACGACTTCGCGGCGGAGTCGACGGACCCGATCACACCACCGCGGCCGCGCATGATCTGCGCGCCCTCACCGAGGACGGCCATGCAGCAAGAACCCACCTGGTCGAGGCGAACCTGCGGCTCGTCGTGTCGATCGCCGGCCGCTACCTCGGCCGCGGTATGGCCCTGCTGGACCTGGTGCAGGAAGGCAACATCGGCCTCATCGGCGCGGTGGAGAAATTCGACTACACCAAGGGATATCGGTTCTCCACCTACGCCACGTGGTGCATCCGCTACGCCATCGGCCGAGCCACAGCCGAGCAAGCCCGGACGATCCGGATCCCGGCGCACGTGCTGGAGCTGGTGGCCCGGCTCGACCGGACCAGCAGCGAGCTGCTCGTGCGTCTAGGCCACCCACCGACCGCAGCCGAGCTGGCCGCCGAGCTGAGGATGCAGCCCGCGCAGGTCGTGGAAATCCGGCGCTGCACACGCCGGACGCTGTCCCTGGACATTCCCGTGGGCCAGACGGGCGATCTCCGGCTCGCCGACCTCACCGAGGACCTCGAAGGTGACCGCGCTGCCGACGCCGCTCAAGCCGCGGCGCTGCGGACCGAAGTCCGGGCGGTACTGGCCACGCTGCCGGCACGAGAGGCCGACATCCTCCGCCGCCGCTTCGGCTTCACCGGCGAGCCGCCGCAGACATTCGACGAGATCAGCCGAAGCTACGGTGTGAGCCGGGAACGCATCCGACAGATCGAGGACAAGACGATGTCCAGCCTGCGCAAACTCAACCGAATTCGCACCCTTCACGCCTACCTGTGCTGAACTCCCACCTCGACCTTCGGCGACAGCTCACAGGGTCCTCAGCTTCGGCGGCGCTGTCCGCGCACCTCGACCGCGCCGCGGCTTCCGCGTTGCCAACGGTTGGTCGCGAGGACGCGCAGCTCGTGTGCGGCCTCCCGCCGGCGGCATGCCGGGAGCAGCTGGACCCATGAGGCGACGGGGGATCGCGCATTCAAAGCGCCCAAGCTGCTGACGGCGGCGGCCGAACCGATGTTGGGCGGCCGCCGTGATGTTCCGTTTCGACAACCTCGTCGCGATGCGTACCAGCGTCGAGGCGGGGTAGGAGGATGCGCGGGGAGAGTGCGAGCGTTCTCCGGGGCGAGCGCAGGTGTACTGGTGGTGACCGCGTGAGGCGGCCGCTGGCCGGGTTCTTCTTCAGTCGGCGTTAACCGCGCCTTATCGTCGGCAGGACCGCCTTGCGCAACCAGTTCGACCAACACGCCCAGGCCGAGGCCGGGATATGGGCGGCACTTGTATACATCGCTCCTCGCCCTGGGCGCTCCGGTCGCCGCTCGGTCGTCGGACCCCTACGGCGGTGCCGCGGCCGTCGCCGGGGCCGGCCCACTCTGGTGGCCGCCCCTCCGCCGGCGCGTGCCTCGGAGCTCTTCACAGCGGTGGTCGGCCGCCTGACCACCTGACGACCGCTCGGGCCCTACTCGGTTCGGACCGAGCGGCGAGCCGCGGCGCGGTGTGGCAGGGAAGTATGCGCTCGCCGGTGCTACTTGTCCTTCCGCGTGGGAATGACGGCCCTGTTGAGGGCCGCGGCCGCGGCCGACTTCTTCTCGGCACGCTTCTGTTTGATGGTCTTGGCGGACTTCTTGCTACTGGACTGGCGCGGGGACTTGTCGGACATGGCGGATCTCCTTGGTCGGCGGGAGGCGCCGCGTTCGGGTGTTGCGCCAGTGGGACGCGGGCCATGGAGCCACAGGCTTCCTCCGTGACTGTCCTCCTGCCGCTCTGCCCACGCAAGCGGCACCGGCCCCGGCCTCGGTGGCGACGTCCGCGTGCCGCGGCTACGTTCCGGCGTCCCGTGAGCAGCCCCTGCGGCGACGCCCCGACCGCGTACGGTGGGCTATACCGGGAGCATTCCTGTACGCGGGCGTTCGGCCCGCTGTCGTCCCCGGTGAACGGCCAGGCCGGGCGGATCGCCGCCCGGGGACGGAACATCGGCATGACATCGGTCCCGCTTGTCACCACCACGGGCCACCAACGGGGGCTCGCACTCGTGTGCGGAGAGATCCGGGAGGGTTCGGCCCTCACCGAGCAAGCCGGGCTCTCCCTCGCGGCCCCCGTTCTGGGCGCGCTCGAGCACCTCCGGGAGTGGGTGCGATGAACGGGCTCAACGGCGCCGCCCGCGGCGCGCCGGGCAGGACTGTCGAGGACGAGTGGGCCGAGCTGGACGAGGGCCCCCGCTGCCTGGCCTGCGTGCACCTGTGGTCCGAGCACTCGCCCATCGACGTGCGCTTCTGCACCGCAACGCTCGCCATGTCCCACGAGCGCGGCTGCATCTGCGACCCGGCCAGGGGCAGCTGAGACAGCCGATATGGGTAGCTCTTGTCATGTGGGCAGGGGCAATTGGGCCATGCGGAGGCATCGTGGCTGCCATGGAGCTTTGTGGCCGGTGAGGACCGGTGGTGGAGAGGCTGTCGCGGTCGACGCGCGGTCAGGCTGATATGCGCGGGTTGGTTACCGCATGACCGGGCGTTCCTCGGGAACGGGCGCGCCTCCAGGGGGTGAGCGTCGCCGCCGCGATCACGCTGCGCGGGCCGATGCTCATAGATGTGCCACCGATCGTTCCTCGCACTGCCCGGCATCACCGGTCCTCACTGGTGCTCGGGGCGCCGACCAGGTCAGCCTAGTCTAGCTTGTGATGGTCCACTCGACCGCGCCTACGGAGTCGTACTTGGTCACGGCCTGGTCGAGGATCCGGTCCCAGGTTCCATCGGCGGTCCATCGGCGCAGCCGCTCATGGGCGGTCTTCCAGGGCCCGTAGCGTTCGGGCAGATCTCGCCACGGCGCTCCGGTGCGCAGCTTCCCCAGGATCGCGTTGATCACCTGGCGGTGGTCGCGCCAGCGGCGGCCGTTTCCGGCCACCGCGGGTAGCAGCGGCTCGATCCGAGCCCACGCCTTATCTGTCAGCTCGCCGCGACCGACCACCCGGACATGATCAATCAGGCCAGCTCAGATCCCTTACAGGACACGCGATCTAGGGAGTCATCGCGCTCCGCGTGACCGCATCAGCTCACCGCCCCGCCCACAGGGCGCGCAGCCTGCGGCGGGCCTGACAGCGTGACTCGGGTATCCGCCAGTGGAGCAGTGCGGGACCGCCTCGGCAGCCCGAACGAGCGGTTCCGCCTGCAGCAGAGTCTGGAGCAGGCCGCCACCGGCGACGGCAGCAGGCTGAGCGACGGGTTCGACGCCCGGCAGCGTCCGACGAGCCGCGGCGGTCTACGCGGGGACGGTCGGTTGGAACAGGTGGACCTCCTGCTCACCGCGTCGGATCAGTGCCCAGGAAGCCTTGGGGACTTCGGTCCACGCGCCGGGTAAGTCGCGCAGTGGTTCCGAGACGATGAACCGGGTGGCGGTGCCCAGCCGCTCGAGGGACTGGAGGTCCGGGTACAGGCGGCGGACCTGCACGACGTCGTTGGAGAAGTAGAGCGAGCTCGTCGCCTTCTCGCTGGAGTAGCGGAAGGCCCAGATCGACTCGCCGTCAGTTGCCGCTGCGGTCATGTGCACCGGGCATTCGATGTCGTGGCGCGACCCGATCTGCTCGATGAACCCGACCGCGCGGGCGACCGCCGCGGGCGGGTCGTCCATCAGACCGAAAGTGAGCGCTAAGAAGAAGAGCGTCTCGGTGTCCGTGTTGCCCTCGATCAGCGGGTACAGCGACGGGTCCACCGCCATCTGGAGGGCGTGCCTGACCCGCGGGAACTCGGCGAGCGAGCCGTTGTGCATCCACAACCACCGGCCGAATCGGAAGGGGTGGCAGTTGCTGCGCTGGACCGGGGTCCCGCTCGACGCACGAACATGCGCGAACAGAAGCGGCGTGCGGATCCGGGGAGCGACCTCGCGCAGGTTCTCGTCGTTCCAGGCAGGGTGGGTACTCTTGAACACCGCGGGCGAGGTGTCATCGGGGGAGTACCACCCGATGCCGAAACCGTCGCCGTTGGTCGTGATCCCTCCGCCGAGCCGGGCGTGCAGGCTCTGGTCGATGATCGAGTGCTCCGGCCGGAACAGCAGGTCGTCGGCGAGGATGGGGTCGCCGAGATACGCCATCCATCGACACATCGTGGTCACGTCCTTTCAGCGGAATGACGGGGACCACCGAACCGCCCGGGAGCGGCCGCGGTGTCCCCCGAGGAGGGCGATTCCAGTGGGCCGTACCGCAAGTGCAGGTCGGCGAGGACCTCGAGGTCGAGCAGCTCACCGCCGTTGATGCGGTTGTCGTAGTTCTCGCTCCCAAGGAAGAGCTCGAACCGTCGCCGAACGGCGGGTTCCCAGCTGTCGTCGAGTACGCCGGTGTAGAAGCCCCGTGCCGCCATCAGCGTCTTCAGCTCGACCGCGAGCTCGGGACCGATCGGGACGAGCTTGTCCGTGTCGCTCGGGAAGTACGAGAGCCTGTGCAGCGCGTAGCACCTGACCAACTCGTCGATCGGCCGGGCGTGGTCGTAGATCGAGATCACGACGTGCCGGTCGTCCAGTGCTCCGTAGCCGCCGTCGCGCCTGACGACCAGCAGCGCGGCGGACTGTTGCCCGCGGATGTCGCCGCCCGCCCGCTCGCCCGACTCGAGGGCTGCGATGAGACTTTTGGCCAAGCAGTCGCGAGAGGCGTCGAAGGTGGCGACCATCCGGTCGACGACGTCGTGGCCGGCGAGCCCGTTGCCGAGGGCGACGCAGTGGCGGCCGCTGGCGCTGCCTGCCCAGCCGTCCCAGGAGTGCAGCTCGGCGCCGGTGTGGCAGGCGACGCTGCCGTGCCGGTCGATCAGCGCGAACTGTCTCCTGCGTTCTTCGGGGTCACCGCCGAGCAGGACGTCGAGGGCCTGAGCGGGAGAGGCCCCGCATCTGAGCAAGGTCAATCCCACCGTGCCGTGCCGGGGATTCCCGAACGCCTGGGTCGCCACCACACCGACGTCTGCCTCACCGTAGGGGACGAGGCCCCCGACGCCGGGGAACTTCGACTGGACAGCGACGCCCAGATCGCCGTTGGCTGGGTCGAGGCCGAGGATCGAGTAGGTCATCGTCGTTGCGCCACAGCCGGGTAGCCCAGCAGGAACGACGCCTCCGCGAGCGCCATATCGGCGATCTCCTCGGGGGCGACGCTCTCGTTGGGAGCGTGGATCCGGCAGGATGGCTCCTCGACCCCGATGAGAAGGATCTCGGCCTCGGGGTAGGTCCTCGCCAGGACGGTGCAGAGCGGGATCGAGCCGCCCTGGCCCAGCTGCGAGACGGGCGCGCCGTAGACGGTCTTCATGGCCTCGACCATGGCACGGTGGGCCGGCCCGTTCGTAGCCGCGCGGAACGGGCGGCCGGTCGCCTCGATCTCCACCGTGACCTTGACCTGCCACGGGGCCACCTCGAGTAGGTGGCAGACGATGGCCTGGCCGGCCTCCTCGGGCGCCACGCCGGGTGGGACACGCAGGCTCAGGCGGGCCCTGGCCCGCGGCACGAGCGCGGCGGCGGAGCCGACGACCGGCGGGCAGTCGATCCCGAGCAGGGAGAGCGAGGGGCGGGCCCAGAGCATGTCGGCGATGGTGCCGTCGCCGAGTACCGGCGTTCGTCGGCGCAGGCCGCCGTCGACCCGGAACTGCGTCTCCGGGTAGGGCGCCCCCGGCCAGACCTGGGTGTTGGGCAGGCCCCGCACGGTCGTGTTCCCGTGCTGGTCGTGCAGGGTCGCCAGCATGGTGACGAGGGCGGTGAGGGCGTCGGGGACCGCCCCGCCGAACACACCGGAGTGCAGCTCCGAGTCCAGCGCGTCCACGGTCACGACGAGGTCGACCACACCCCTCAGGCTCACCGTGACCGCGGGCGAGCCGACCGCCGCGTTCCCAGTGTCGGCCACGATGATCGCGTGAGCGCTCAGCAGGTCAGAATGCTCGGGGACGAACGCCTCGAGCCCACCGGTGCCCTGCTCCTCGGAGCCCTCGACGACCAGCTTCAGGTCGACGGGAACATCGTCGCCGAGGGCTCGCACCGCGGTGAGGTGCATGAGGATGTTCCCCTTGCAGTCGGCTGCTCCCCTCCCGTACAAGCGGCCGTCGACGTTCGTGAGCCGGAACGGCGGGGTGTGCCACGATCCTTCGTCCAGCGGGGGCTGTACGTCGTAGTGCGCGTACAACAGAACGGTCGGTGCACCTGGGACACCGCACGGCCGCGAGCCGACGACCGCGGCGCTGCCGTCCGGTGTGTCCGCGAGTCGCACGTCGTCGAAGCCCACGCCCCGGAACGCATCGGCCACCCAGTTGGCCGCCCGAGTGCACTCCTGCGGCGGGAACTGGCGCGGATCGGCGACCGAGGGGATCGCCACGATATCGGCCAGCTCCGTGAGCGTCCGTGGCATCAGATCGGAGACACGGGCCCGCAGTGTCATCTCGTCACGGTCCCGCCGTGGCGCACCACCGTCCAGACGATGCCAACGCAGAGCAGCAGGATGGCGCCCGCCCCGACCGGGTAGGCGGCCAGGAACGCCAGCTGCACGACACCGTTGAACCCGGCGACGAGGATAGCGACGACGCGTGCCCATACTGTTCCACGCAGGAGGGCGGGAGCGGCAGCGAGCTCGACAACCCCGACCGCCAGCAGAACCCACCCCCATGCGGTGGCCTCCAGGAGCAGGACCAGGTCGGCGTCGGCGAGGACGAACCCCCCGCGGCCCAGCGCGGCGATCCCGTCCCACACGTTCCAGCAGCCGAGCAGGAACAGCAACGCGGCCACCAGCCGCACCATCACGATCCATCTGGTCCGTCGAGGCGCGCCCGGCTCGCCCGCGGCGATGCCACCGGTCATGTCGGTCCTCCTCCGGGAGCCGCCGGTGAGCCTAGCGGCTGCGGCTCCAGGGCAAGGTGTCGCGTCGGTTCGCTGGATCGCTCATGACGTGCCTCCACCACCTCGGCCCATGGTGGTCGCACCGCGGGTGGGCCACCTCACCTCGCGAGGGTGATCACCGGCTCGGCCGCAGGTGGCGTCACAGGTCGTCCTCGCCCTGCGGCACAGGAGACCTATGGCCCTAACGTCCACGTGCGCTGGACCCCGACCCTGCCGCCAGGACACGCGCTGCTACGCGGAGTGGAGAGAGTGATGGTCGAGCAGACGAGCCCTGGCGACACGACGGCCGCGGACGGGCACCGGAGTGGACGGCTCAGCGGCGGGGTGATCGCGACCCTCGTGGGCGCAGGGCTACTCCTTGTTTTCATGATCCAGAACACGGCGCCGGTCTCCCTGCGCTTCCTCTTCTGGAGCTGGTCCTGGCCGTTGTGGTTGTTCACCCTGGTCACCGCGCTGCTGGGAGCTCTGGTGTGGTTCGGCCTGGGCGTACTGCGCCGCCATCGGCGCAGAGTGGCGCGCCGTGCAGACCGCTGAGGCACGGCCGCTCGGACGTGAACTGCCTCAGCCAGCGTCGCGCCAAGCCACGGGCGATCTCCTCCGATCCCGCCCAGCGGCGGTAGGTCGGACCTTGCGGCCACCCCTCCGGCGAGTCCTGCCACACCTCCTGCCGGCCGTACGGCAGCAGGTCGACCAGGCCGAACAGGTAGCTCAGCTGCTCGGTGCCGCGACCGTTGGTGTGCCAGGTCCGGTAGACCGTGTCGCCGTCGCGCAGGAACACGTTGACCGCGAACCCGCCGCCGGGCGGGGCCCCGACGTCGGAGCTGAACGAGCTGTTCGCCGTCGAGTACCACTCCATGGTGTTGCCGACCCGGCGCCGGTAGGCGAGTGCCTCGTCGATCGGGCCCTGGGTGACGACCACGAAGCGGGCGTCGAACTTCGCCAGGCCCTCGAGGCGGGTGAACTGCGAGGTGAAGCCGGTGCAGCCGCCGCACTGCCACTCCTCGCCGTCGTGCCAGCGCTTGCCCAGGCCGTCTGCTGGCACCTCGGCTGTCGCAGTCGCACGCACCCACCGCGATGCCGTTGCCGTTCGCCAACAAGATGTCCGGCCGACGCCGCAGCCCGAGCCGGGCCCCGAACTCCTCCGCCACCCCGTCGAGCTCGGGGTCCTGCTCCGGCGATTAACTGGACGGCGGTGCCCGGGTCGAAGCCCGCTGCGTCTCGCGGACCACAATCAGGGCGGGAACGAGCAGCAGCAGGCTTGAACAGAGTCCCCCGCATTGCGTCCGCCCACGTCGTGTCCTGAACCGACAGCGGGACGAACCGCAGCACCAGCGCGGCCCGGATGATCACGACGACGACAGTCACGTTGAGGATCGCCATGCACGCACCCGGCTATAGAGCGTGGCGAGTCCTTCATTCATACGGGCTGAGGACAAGTGGGAAGGGCTCAATTATGCGAACTCGCGTTCTCATGCTCCCCTCGGGCCGGCTCGCCGTCGCAGGGGTGGGCGTGTGGTGGGGGGCGGTTCAGGCGCTCCAGGAGCTGCTTGCTCTCGGCGATACGGTCCTGGCTGGTGCGCATGGCCTGGTTGACGTGCTCGGCCAAAGTTTGGGTGAGCTCGTGGGCGGCTTCGAGCTGGCGGTGGAGGGCACGGAGGTCGATCCGGAAGTCGACTTGCTCGCGATCGACTGCGGCTTGTTCGCGATCGGCGGAGGAGTCGTCGCGGTCGTGGGCGGAGTCGCGTCGATCGCCGGCCGCGGCAACCCGATCGAGCGCCGAGTCGCGGCGGTCGCCGGCGGCGTGCGCGCCCTGGGTGCGGTTGTCCTCCAGCAGGGTGATCGTGTCGTCGAGGAGGTCTTTGGTGGCGCGTGCCTGGTCGGCTGTGAGGACCAGCGCCGGCGGGGCCTGAGGGTGTTGTGGGTCGGGGTCCGTGTTGTAGAGGGGTGTGCTGGTTCGGTCCTGGGCGACGTGATGTTGTGCGAGGTGGCCGCGCAACGCCCGTAGGCGGGTGAGTAGCTGGTCGCGGTGCCGGTCGGCTTCGGTGCCGCGGGCGTGAGCCTGGCGGTCACGGATGTCGCCAGCAGTGTCACGGGCGTGGGATCGCTGGTCGCGCTGCTCGGCGAGGTCGTCGCGGTCGTCCGCTGCCTGGCCGCGACGCTCCGCAGCCGGGCGCGGATCGCGAGGACCCGGTACGTCATTCATGGCGTTCTCCTCGGCCTGCAACAGCGTGCGGGAGGTGATGGCCCGACGGTAGCCAACGATGGCCGGCAATGCAGGGGCCACAAGGGCGCTGCTCGACGAGGGGTGCGTCCTGTCGGGCGCGGGTCTGCGGATGTGCGGAAGCCAGGTCAGCTGGCGTGGGGTGGAGGGAGTCGGAGGAGGGCCCAGACGGTCTTGCCGTTGAGGTGGGGGGTGGTCCCCCAGCTGTGGCTGAACTCGTTGAGGAGGGTGAGCCCGTGCAGGCTGAGCGCCGGGGCGCCGCTGTCGAGGGGGCGCGGCGGCTGGGGGGAGCGGTCGCTGACCCCGATGGTCAGCCCGGCGGGGTCCAAGGTCAGATAGAGGCGGTGGGGGCCGGGTGCGTGCTCGACCGCGTTGCTGACCAGCTCGCTGGGGACCAGCTGGACGACGAGCTGAACCCAGCTCTGGTCTTGGTCGGCGGTGATCGCCCAGTCGGTGCAGGCGGCCGCGGCCAGGGCTCGCGCGACGCGGGGGGGCGTCGTCGGTGTTGGTCAGCTCGGCGTCCGACAGAACCCGGCGGGGGCGGTGGTCGAGCAGGGCCTCGGCCTGGTCACGGTCGGCACCGATGTGGATCTCGGCCGGGCAGCTGGCCCGCAGCAGCGCGGTCAGCGAGTCATCGGCGGCGAACAAGACCAGCCGTGCCGAGGGCCATCCGCCGACCGGGCCAAGGCGGTGGTGAATGCCCGAATCGCCGGCGGCCACCGCACCCGAAGGCCGGTGAGATCGACGAGGAGGTGACCGTGGTCGAGTAGCAGCTTCTGCACTGTGGTGACAAGCTCGGCGAGGCTGGTGCGGTGCAGGGCACCGGTGAGGACCAGGGTGCTGACGGGATCTCGGGGAATGACTTGGTAGGTCAGGTCGTCGGACACGCCTGCTCCTTCCGCGCCGGCCGCTGCACCAGGTAAGCACCAGTGGGGTGCGTGAAGTCGCACCGGGCTGGGAGCAGGACCGCTGATACCCAGCATCGGCCGGTTCCCGCCTGCCGTGCAACTGCGGGTGCGCGAGCTGCTCGCCGGCAGCTCGGTGTCGCCGTGATCAGCACTTGTTCGGACTCGCCCACGGGGGTGATGCCGTGCTTCCTTGCGTCCCCTTGCCACGCTCGACGTATGTATGTGCAGCTCGCACCGTCGCTCGGACTCGACCCGGTCCGGCTGGACATCGCGGACCTCGCCGCCCCGGAGAAGTGGATTCCGGCGGCGGATGTCGCGCGATTGCTGGAGGTCTCGGCCGACCTGTCCGCCCACTGGGCATCATCCGGGACCTGCTGGGCACGGAGTGGACGCCGTTGTCAGTGTGCTTCTCGCACCCAAAGCCAGCGGCGCTCGAAACCTACCGGAACACGTTCGGAGCGCGCGGACCCTGCATCGGCACCTGGCCGGGGAGCGGGAGAGCTTCTCCTCGGTCGTCAACGCTTCCCGCGTGGCGCTGGTCGAGCGCTATCTGCCGAACGACCGCCAACTCGCTGGCCGTCTCTGAGCACCAACGGACGACGCGCAGCGTCCCGCCACAGGGGCGAGCTGAGGAGCGCACGAGTTCCCCGAGGTTGGGGGACCTGCGACGAGCCGCGATATCGGGCCGCATGACGTGCAGGCCCGTGCATCCCGAGTGGGTCGAACGGGTCGCCGTCGACGGCCCGCCTTCCGTGGGTGCCTCGCGGATGCCAGCGAGGTGGTTCTTCGCCGGCCCCTCTGCGTTGGGGCGAAGCCGTGGCTCGCGACCCAGGACAAGCCGGGGCTTCCCCGGGTTGTGCCTGCGTTCACACTGCTGGCGTGCAGGCAACACGCCGTCCCGCGGTCTCAGCCAGGAAGAAGCCGAGGATCGGCCGCGTCCTCGACCACTGGGTTCTCAGGCATGTCGGCGGCGACCCATCGCTTGGCCGCCTCGAGTTCGGCGACTGGGAAGCCTCGCAGGTGACCGGGTACCAGCAGGGAGAGCAGGCGGAGTGCGGGGCGCAGCCAATCCTCGTCGCTGACGACCGCCACGCGCCCGTAGGCGGTGGGGTGGCGCACGGCGAACGCGATCTCCTCCTTTAGCTCGTCGCCCTCGTAGTCGCGGAGCCCGGGACCGAACAGGTAGAGGAGGCGCAGCGTCGCCCCTCGTGCGACCTCTCGGCGCAGGACGGGCGCCACGACGTCCTCGAAGTCGTCGTCGTCGACCTTCCCGGTCGCCTCGAACCCGATCGTTCCCACCGGCATGTGGGACATCTGCCTGAGCACGACGGCCTCCTCGGGGTTCCGCGGCCGCGCCCGGTCGGAGGCGCCCCCATGCCGCGTCCCGCCGCTCAAAGGTGATCCCAGACGTTCGGTGCGTCATCACCTCCGCGAGGTGAACGGCCTCGGGCCGGGCGGTCAATCGAGCGCCATCTCCCCGGACCCGGACGGACGTGGGTCAGGCAGCCGGATCATCCGGACGGACAGGGCGAGCCCCGCGAGGGCGGCGAGCAGGGGGACGATCAGCCCGACCTGCAGCGCGCGAGGACGGGCCTCGGTGTTGATGCGGAGGACCTCCTCGCGGACGACGGGCGGTTGCGTGGCGAGGAGCTCGGCGAGTCGGGCGTTGCTCATGACCTCCGCGTCGGTCTCGAGGACCTGGGCGATCCGCTGTTGGTCGGCCGGCGGGAGGACGGCGCTCGCCTCGGTCTCGGTGGTGAAGGACGTCGCGAGGGCGGCGAGCATCACGGCACCGGCGAAGGCCAGACCGAAGGAGAGCCCGAACGACCCGGCCGCCGAGTTCACGCCGGCGGCTTCGCTCACCCGCTCCTCGGAGATCGGGGAGAGCGTGTAGTTGTTGAGCTGGGACACGAGCAGACCGAGTCCGCTGCCCGCGATCAGCAGCGGTACCAGCAGCACCCAGCCCGATCCGGCGCGCGGGACGACCAGGATCAGGGCGATCAGGCCGGCGACCATCAGCGTGAAGCCGGCACACACGATGGTGGCGGGCCGCCGCCTGCCCGCTCGTCGTCCGGCGACCAGGGCGATGCCGAACATGCTCAGCGACAGCGGGGCCAGGGTCAGACCGGCCTCCATGGCGTCGTACTCGAGGACCATCTGCAGGAAGATCGGCAGCACGATCATGGTGCCGCCCAGGGTGATCTGTTGCAGCATCTGCTGGGACACGCCGACCCGGAACAGCGGTGACGCGAAGAGCGCGGGATCCGTGAGAGCCGGCTTGCCCTTCCTGGCCCGGCGGCGCAGCCACAGGGCGAGGCTCACGAGCCCCACCACGCCGACGGCGAGGACCGCGGCGACCGACTCGCCACCTTCCTGCCACACGAGGATGCCGAGCACGACGCCACCCATCCCGACGACCGAGAGCAGGGCCCCGACCAGGTCGACGCCGCGTGGCCCGGTGTAGGGCACGTCCTTGACCAGCCGCACGCCGGACAGCACGACGGCGATGACGGCGACCTCCACCAGGAACCCGACCCGCCAGGAAAGATAGGTCGTGATGAACCCGCCGAGCAGCGGCCCTACCGCGGCCGCGATGGCGGCGGCCGCGCCGACGAGCGCGTACACCTTCGTCCGGGCCGCGCCGTCGAAGTTGCCGTGGATGAGCGACTGCATGGCCGGGAGCAGGAGGGACGCACCCAGGCCGCCGATCACGGCCCAGAAGACGATGATCGCGGTGAGGCTCTGGGCGAGTGCCATGGCCAGTGCACCGACGGCGTAGCCGAGCAGCCCCAGCACGTAGGCACGCTTGCGCCCGATCAGTTCCCCCATCCGACCGCCGATGAGGATGAAGGCGGCCGACACGAGGGCCTCGAGGGCGATCGCCGACTGCACACCGCTCACGGTCGTGTCGAGGTCGCGGACGACGGCGGAGATCGACACGTTCATCAGCGACGTGTCGACGACCAGCACGAACATGGCCATCGCCAGGAGCACCGCGAGCAGGGACACGCCGCCTGCCTTCTCCTCCGGCACCCGGGCAGCATCCGTTCCGGCCATCGAGGCCTCCCCCGGCCGTCCGTCCGGGCGTCGACGTCCAGGTCGCGGTCCGACCTGGTCGGTCGCCCGCACGGAGAGCAGACCAGGGGCCGCCGTCCGCTCCGTCATCCCGCAGGGGTGAATGCCGTGGCGGATGGCTGCTGCGGCCGCGCTCCTCCTCGCAGGAGGACGCGGGCTCGTCCCCGCTCGGGGCACTGTTGACACCCTGCGCGACCGCCCCGCTCGACGCGGGGAGAGCGACAGGTCGGGCCGACCCTGGAGGTGCGGCGTGACGAGCGTTCCGGTCGCGAAGACGACGGTCCCGCAGCTTCCGGCCGACGCCGTCCATCGGCCGTTGCTGCGGCGCGAGCTCGACAAGATCTGCGACGTCGGGCTCGTGTGCGCACCTGCCGGCTACGGCAAGACCCTGCTGCTCGCCGAGTGGGCGGCTGCCGGAGCGCCCGCGACGGAGACCGCATGGGTGCAGCTCGACAGCGACGACGACGACCCGCGTCTCTTCTGGAGCGTTCTGCTCGAAGCGTTCGCCCGCTGCCCCACGGTTCCCGCGACCAGCCCTGTCCGGGCGGGCCCCGGTGGTCGAGGCTGGGACCTGTCCGCGTCTGGCCGGCCAGGGTTCGGGGCGGATGTCGCCGTCGCACTCGCCGAACTCGAGTCCCCGGTCCGCCTGGTGCTCGACGACCTGCAGGAGCTACGAGGGCCGCAGGTCCTGCACGACGTCACGCGACTCCTGCGGCACCGTCCTCGCTCGATCCCCGTGGCCTTGGGAGCCAGGTCCGACCCGCCGATCGGTCTGCAGCGTCTCCGGCTCGAGGGCCACCTCGTGGAGCTCCGTACCGATCAGCTGCGCTTTGACCGTGATCAGGCCGAGACGTTGCTGCACCGGGCCGATGTGCGGCTCCTGCCCGATCAGCTCGACGGTCTGTACCGCCAGACCGACGGGTGGCCTGCCGGGCTACGGTTCGCCGCCACCGCACTCCGAACGGCGCCCGACGTCAGCGGCTTCCTGTCGCGGTTCTCCGGGCTGTACCTCGCCGTCGCCGACTACCTCGTCGGCGAGGTGCTCACCGGCCTGCCTCCGGCGTCGGTCGACCTCCTGCAACGGGTCAGCATCTGTGACGAGATCCCGGTCGGGCTCGCGGTCGAGCTGACCGGCCGAGAGGACGCCGGCCATGTCCTCGGCGAGATCGACGCTCGGACCGCATTGGTGCGTCTGCATGGTCGGAGACTCGACACCTACCGGATGCAGCCGCTGGTTCGCAGCTACCTGGTTGCCGATCTGGAGGGGCGTGGCGCAAGGCGCACAGCCGCGCTGCACGCCGTCGCGGCCCGTTGGTGGCTCGAGCGGGATCATCCGATGACGGCTGTGAAGCATGCTTCACGTGCCGCCGACGCAGCCCTCCTCGTGGAGACGGTTGGTCGCGTCGCCTTCCCGATGCTGGTCGCCGGCCAGCACCGGCAGTTGCGCCGCACGCTGCAGGCGGCGAACCCAGCCGCCGTCGCGGCTGATCCGTTGTTGTCCGTGGTGGATGCGCTGGCCGCCCACCAGTCCGGCGACCGCCCGGCAGGTGTTGCAGCGGCCCGGCGGGCGCGCCGGTGTTGGCCACCGGATCCCCCCGCCGAACTGGCCGCCCTGGGTGCGACGGTGGATCAGCTCGGCAGCCTTCCGCAGGTCACGGTGCGAAGCGGACCGGCCGGTGCCTCGACGATCCCGCTTGACGTCGAGGCGGAGGCGCTTCTCAGGGCGGCCCATTGCGCAGCTCTGATCCGCGATCGCCGTCACGACGACGACCTCCGACCCGTCCGACGTGTGCTCGACGACGTGATCGTCCGTGCCCGTCGCGCGGGCTGGGACCACCTGTTGCTGCAAAGCCGATCGACAGCGGCCGCTGCGGCCGCGGCGGACGGTGACGTCGGCGCGATGCGTGAGCACGCGACGCACGCTCGCGCGCTCGCGACGGCCAGAGGATGGACCGCCGGGCCCGCTGCGCTCGACGCCCTCGTGCTGCTCGCGTACGCCGAGTTCCTCGCCGCCGACCCGGTACAGGCGGACGGGCTGGTCCTCGACGCGCTGCCGCGTGCGGAGGCCGCGGAGCCGCGTCTGCGGTTCTCCCTCCTCGCACTGCACGGTGCCGCTGTCGCGGACATCGGCGACCACGCCCGCGGACTCGACACCCTCCAGCACGCGCGGGTCGTCCTCGGCGATCACGACGCCGACGAGGCCATGGTCGCGCTCGCAGCCACGGCGGAGTTCGACGCCGCCGTCCGTCTCGGTCATCACACCGCGTCGCGTGCCGCGTCGAGCTGGCTTGCCGGACGATGCGGCGCGACCGGTGAGACCTTGCTCCTGCGGGCGCGGTCGGACCTGTCGTCCGGTCGCAGGGAGCAGGCCCGCCCGACGCTGCAGCGTCTGCTCGACGGTGCGGTGCCGGCCGCGATGCCCTCGACGGTGGTGGAGGCGCACCTGCTGCTCAGCGAGATCGCGATCCGGTCGGGAGACCGCTTCGCCGCGGGACGGGCCCTCCGGGACGCGGTCGGGCTCGCCGAGGCACACGACCTGGTGCGGCCCTTCGTGCACGCCGGTCCGGCCGTGCGGCAGCTGCTGGCCCGGCAGTACGGCAGCCAGGAGGCCGCGGACACGTTGCCCGGTCGGGCCCTCGTGCTCGCGGCCGAGGAGCCCGACGAACTCGACGCCGTGCTCAGCAACCGCGAGCACGACGTCCTGCAGCTGTTGACCTCCCTGGAGTCCCTCGAGCAGATCTCCGCCAACCTGCGGGTGTCGGTCAACACGGTGAAGACCCACGTGCGGTCGATCTACGGCAAGCTCGGCGTCGGCAACCGTCGCGACGCCGTCGTCGTCGGTTACGAGCATGGCCTGATCCGTCGCACGGCGTCGGCCGCGCAGCTCAGATCTGCCCCGGCCACGAGTCGGAGGTGAGCGACCGGCCAGGCCCGGTGCTGCGGGGCCCACCCCGTTCGCCCGGAACTGCGGCGCTTCGTGCGGTGATGGTCCTGTGCGGTCGTCGCGCCAGGACGGGTCCGAGTGCGGCCCGCGAGGTGCCGACGATCCTGCGTGGCAGCGCGCGAGGTGTCCCTTGTCGTTCCGTGCTCGGTCAGCGCCGCCGCGCCAGACGGCGGGCGGTCCGGTGGCCGGCGCGTCGTCCGCTGCGGCGGGCCAGCCGGCGGTCTCGACCCAACATCGATACCTCCCAAGAAACCTCTCCTCCCACCGCCTTCTGCACCGCAAGGAAGTCGATCACCCGGACCATGTCGTCGTCGCGGAGCCGATCAAGCTCCGCACGGATCCGACCCTGGAAGTTCGGATGATCGAACCCGAGCACGAGCATCTGCACCGGACCGATCGTCATCGTTCGTCCTACCTGGTCGTGCTCGTCCAGCTGCGCTGACGGTCTGCCCGAGGGCGGTCGTGCACCTCGCCCCGACCGGGTGAAGGCGGTCCGGCTGCGTCCTTCGGAGTAGCCGGATTAGCCGGGCTCGGGGACTTTCGCCACTTCGCACCGGAAGGTCGGGCCGTCATCGTGACTCGGGCATCGACAATTGACACGCGAGACAGCGGAAGCGGAGCCGGCAGAACGTCGCGCCGGCCACGGCGGCAGCGGAGTCCGGCAGGCCGCACGACCGACAGGCGGGCACGAGGACGGATGACGCGGCATCGAGCGGTCAGGGTGAGGAGGGCGAGCAGGACCCGCCCCGAGCCGGGCCGCTCGATGGTGTCCGTTCCCGTCGCAGGAGGCCTCGTGTCGAGGCCCCGACTTCACGACGTCCTCGAGGCCGGCATCGCGGCCCCGGTCACCCTCGTGGCCGCTGCCGCCGGATGGGGCAAGACCGTTCTGCTCAGCTCGTGGGTGGACGCCGGCCCGGACGACCGGACCGTGGCGTGGCTGAATCTCGAGGCGGACCTCGACGAGCCGCAGCCCTTCTGGCGGGCCGTGGCAGGGGCACTGCGCGACGCGACCGGGCGCGAGACGATCGAACCCCTTCACCAGGTTGTTGGCGGTGGTGTGCCGACCGAGTACCTGCCGAGCACCGTCGTCGACGCCGTCCGCGACGTCCCGACCCCGATCGTCCTCGTCCTGGACAATCTGCACGAGATCACCTCGTCCGAGGTGCACGACGGGATCTTGCGCCTTGTCGAGCGGCCGGTCGCAGGCCTGTCGATCGTAGTTACCACCCGCAGGGACCCGCCCTGGCCGCTGCAACGGCTGCGACTGGCCGGCCTTGTTCGCGACGTACGGGCCGCCGACCTCGCGTTCCGTTACGGCGAAGCCGAAGAGCTGTTCTCGCGTCTCGGAGTGGAGCTCACCCGCGCTCAGATCGAACAGCTACTGGAACGGACTGAGGGATGGGCGGCGGGACTCAGGCTGGCGGCGCTGCACCTGCAGAACCGCACGGACGTCGAGCCCGCTGTCGCCGCCTTCTCCGGTGACGATCACACTGTCGCGGGATACCTGCTGACCGAGGTGCTCGACCACCAGACTCCGGAGCTCCTGACATTCCTGACAGCGGTCAGCGTCGTCGATCTCGTGTGTGCGGACCTCGCTCGCGTGCTCACTGGTCGTTCCGACGCCGGCCAGGTGCTCGCCGACCTCGCCGGGGCACACCTCTTCGTCCGGGAGGTGGATCGGCCGGGCCGCTGGTTCCGGCTGCACCGTCTCATCCAGGACATCCTCCGCGCCCGTACCCTGTCCTCCCGCGAGCGTCGCGACCTGCATCGACGGGCAGCGGAATGGTTCCGTGCGAACGGCCAACCACTCGAGGCGATCCACTTCGCTGTCACTGGAGGATTGTGGCGGCTGGCGGCCGACCTCACGGGCGTCCACGCGGTGGCGCTGGTGATGACCGGCAACGGTGCAGTGCTCGAGCGAGTACTCGCCCAGGTCCCGAGGACGGTCGCGGGAGTGCACCCCGAGCTGGCCGCAGGACTGGCGGGAGCGCGGGTCGCGCAGGGACGCGGGCTCGATGTACCCCATCTCCTGGAGGCTGCACGTGGGGTGGCGGCCGACGGGCTACCGAGCCGCCGTAGGCAACGGGCCGAGGTGCTCCGGCAGATGAGCGCCGGCGGGTTCGGGAGATTGACGGGCGACTGGGCCTCGGTTCAGCACGCCTACCGACGGGTCCCGCTCGAGCCCGACACGCTTGCGGCACTCGGGATGGCCGGCGGGGAGATCGTGCCCGTCGTCGCCCACAACAACCTGGGGACCGCAGCACTGTGGACCGGCGACCTCGCCGCCGCGGAACGTCATCTCACCGCCGCTGTCGACGCCGCCCTGCCGGGTGTCGTCCTTGCGCAGCTCAACGCAGGGTCCTACCGCGCATTGCTCCGCGCCGAGCGTGGCGAGCTCGATGTCGCGGAGGCCGAGGGTCGCAAGGTTCTCGCCACGGCTGCCGCGGCGGGGTTGGAGGACACCGCGCAGGTCGCGGCCGCTCATCTGGCCTTGGTCGAGGTGGCCCTCGGCCGGGGGGAGCTGGTTGCCGCCGACGAGCGGCTGGCGCGCCTGCCGGAACTGAGGAACTTCGGTGCGGAGCCGCACGTGCGGCTCGCGACCGCCCTGTTGGCGGCCGAGCGCCGGGCGACCGCCGGAGATCACGAGAGTGCCCTCGCGACGCTGCGGGCACAGCTCGACGCGGAGGGCGATCGCGCTCCGCCCGTCCTGCTCGAACGTGCTCGGATCCTCGAGGCCTCGCTCATCGCGGGGACCGGCGAGCCGGAGCGCACGCTCGCCCTCCTCGAGGACCTGGGTCCACCGACGACATCGGCGGGTCTGCTCAGCGCGGCGCGGCTCAGGCTGCGACTCGGTGATCTTGCGGGCGCCGGGGAGCTTCGGCGTCGCCTCGACGACCTCTCGACGACCCGGCCCTGCGTGCAGATCCTGATCCTCGACGCCATGCTGGCGACGGCGGCCGGGGACGATACCGGCGCCCGGGACCTGCTCGAGAACGCCCTCGTCGCCGCCCTACCCTGGGGGCTGCGGGGCCCCTTCCTCGCCGAGGGCGCGGAACTACGACTCCTCCTGCAGGCCTGTCTCGAGCGCGGCACCGCCGCACCGGGGTTCGCCCTCGACCTCCTCGGACGCATCACGGCCGGGCCGGAGGAGACCGGTGAGGTCCGTTCACTTGCCGACGCGCCGACCGAGCGGGAGCGGACGGTTCTGCGCTACCTCTCCAGCAGTCTCAGCAACGTCGAGATCGCCGCCGAGCTCTACGTCTCGGTCAGCACCGTCAAGACCCACCAGAGAGCCCTCTACCGGAAGCTCGGCGCGTCGGGTAGGCGCGACGCGGTCCGCAGAGCACGACTGCTGGGGCTTCTCTGACCCGTGGCCACGGTCCGCCCTCATCCCAAGCGAATGGTGTGCCGCTGTCCCTTGAGTGGCATCGTCGACACGCATCGTCGGCACCCGTCGTCCCGAGGAGGTCAGATGAGCTCGGAGTACTCGGTGCGGGTACGAGGCCGCCTCAGCCCCGCGCTAGTGGCGGCACTCGATCCCCTGCGCCCGGCCCGCACCACGGAGACCGAGCTGCGCGCCCGGGTCGACAGCCAGGCAGAGCTGCAGCAGCTGCTAGCCCGGCTGCAGGACCTCGGAATCGAACTCGTCGGGCTCCAGCGCCTCCCGACCCCCCCGCAGCAGGTACCGCAGCGCTGACCCTGGACGTCCTCGCCGCGGCCCCGGTCGGAGCGGACCACGATCACCCATCCCGGATGACCTCGGTCGATTCTCGTCGACCGACACTCGTCGGGGATGGTGCGAAGGGTGACCGTTCGCGGGTCGAGGAGGCGGCGGATGGCACAACCCAACGGCGAGCTCGGCCCTCGACTCCTCCGACCTGTGGTGCTGCGGGGAACCGGGCGGAGGACCCCCACCGCCCGGCGACCCGGCCCGCGTGCTGGTTGCGGGATTGCGGGCCGAGGCCGAGGCCGCGGTCGACCGGGGCGTAATTACGCGAGGAGAGGCCCAGGAGTTGATCGCCCGCCTGGCGATCGTGGTGGACCAAGCGGTCCACGGGCGCTGAGCGAGCGCGGTAACGGAGGACCCGAGCGGCGAATCGTCCGCCGCTCCCGAAGGCTGGAGGCTCATGGTGGACACCGTCGACAGGTCCGTGCAGCGGGGGACCCGAGGGCGTGCCGCATTCCGCGCGGCCGCGGCGGGCGTGCTCGGCATAGTGACGCTCGTAGGCTGCTCCTCGCAGTCGGCGGCACCGCCGTCGACACCGCCCGCACCGCCGACCACGACGTCGGCGCCCGCCTCCGCGGCGTACTCGCCTGAGCTGTGCACCGCTGCCACGGAGTTCCAGACGGCGGCCAACGCGATCCTCCAGCTCGACGCGACGAAGGTCGGCACCGAGGGCGTGAAGGCCGCGCTGCAGAACCTCGCGGCCGCGGGCAAGAAACTGGCGAACGCGGCCGGCTCCCAGTTCGGCCCACAGGTCGACGCGCTCGAGCAGGCGCTCGGGTCACTGCAGACCACCATCGCGTCGATCCAGGACCAGGCGACCTTGTCGGCGAAGCTGGGCGCGCTCACCGGTTCCGTCGCGCAGGTCGAGGCCGCCGCCAAGCCGATCGTCGACAGCATCCGGACGGGCTGCCCGGGGGTGCCCCCGGTCGCGACCCCGCCCCCGTCGTGACAGGGACGGCAGGCCGCGCTGCTCGCGGCCTACCGTCCAGTCGGTCCCGCCGCTCCCATATCAGTTCGTCGAGGGCACGACGTGGTCGTAGACCGAGGCTTGCGCGGCGAAGGCACGTGCGCCCCGTTGCCTTCACCACGCAGACGTCGGGCCACCGCGCCGCAGCCCTCGCCGGGCCGCGAAGTCCTCCGCGACCCCGGCAGGTCACAGGTCGGGGTAATGCGTCGGTGGCGGCGACACCGTCCCTCAGTGCGCCGCCTCGCCGACCTGACCGAGGGCCTTGCCCTTGAGCGCCTCGTACTCGGCCGGGGTGATCGCACCCTGGTCGAGCAGGCGCTTGGCCTCGGCGATCTGCGTGGTCGGGGCGCCCCCGGTCCCGTTCGCAGTGGCGATCCTGCGTACGTCGCGTTCGTAGGCGTCGCGCGCTGCGCTGACGTCGGCCGCCCTGCGCTCACCCATCTTCCGGCCCTGCGCGATCAGGTACACGAGCGAGCCGAGGATCGGCAGGACAATGATCAGCACCGTCCAGCCGGCCTTGCCCCAGCCACCGATGTCGTCGCGTCGGAAGATGTCGCCAAAGATCACGAACATCATCCAGAACCAGACGACGAACCCGAAGAACAGTAGCATCGTCCAGAACAGGTCCAGCAACGGATAGTTGGTCTGTGCGAGCAGCATGTCCAACCCCCTTCTCTCAAGTGTGCCGGCCTGCCCGTCGGGGGCCTGCCGTGTCCGGGGCCGGAGCCGTTCCGGCCGGCGGGTCCCTCGCGTCAGGCGGGTTCGCCGCGGTACGAGGCGAGGGCCCAGATCACGATCAGGTTGAGCGCGATGAGCACGAGCCCCCAGATCGGGAAGTACGGGAGGAACGCGAACTGGGCCACGAGGTTCAGCGCGGCCACCGTGATGCCGACCGCCCGAGCCCAGGTCGCGCCCCACAGCACACCGGCCCCGGCAGCGCCCAGCAGTACGGCCAGGATCAGGTGCGTCCAGCCCCAGGCGGTGAGGTCGAGCGCGTAGGTGTACTGCGGCGTCCGCACGAAGACCTCATCGTGCACGACGGCCGCGATGCCCGTCAGGACGCCGCAGGCCCCGCCCAGCATCATCAGGACCGCGGCCAACAGGGCGAAGGTCGTGGCGAACTCGGTGCCTGCTCCCGCACCGGTGGTCGTCTTCGCGACGGGATCCTTCCGCCGCGGTGTGGCGTGCGTGCTCATCACGGCTCCCTACCCAGGTTTTGGTGTCGGTCGTGACGATCGGCCGCCGTGATACGCGCTGTGCCATCCGGAACGGGTGATTCCGGCACCGCGGAGGCCTCCAGGGTGGACGACGTCGATGTCACGGACTCCCGAGGTCGCGGCTGGTGAGGAACTCCACGACCCCCAGCAGGACGACCAGTACGACGACGACCAGCAGCACGTCCCAGCCCGACGGGCGGTCGATCAGCACGAGCACCAGAGCGGCGAGGACCACCAGCCCGATCCGGAGGGCGACGTGGTAGTCGTTGATCCACGGTCCGATCGGGCCCTCCGCGAGCCGGCGGCCGACCGCGCCGCACCGCGCCGACCCGATGCCCCGCGCCAGAACGCCGCGGAGCCGAACCGCTGCGGGCCCGGGGCCTGTGACCCACGCCGCCAGGGTGACCACCAGACCGACCACGAACAACGTGCGCAACGCGGCCCGGACGAACCGCACCACGATGTCGAAGGCCGACGACGCGGCCGCGGCCGACGAATCGGCGACCCCGCCGACCACGAGCCCGCGCGCAACGAACAGGGCCCCGGAGAGCACGAACATCGTCGCCATCACGCCGAGGCCCACGACCATGGCCGCCCGCCGCCGACGTCGGGCCAGCAGGACGCCACCGATCAGCCGCAGAGTCACCCAGGGGAGCCAGGTCGCGGTCACGTCGAGCAGGTGGTAGAGCGTCTGGGCCCGGACCAGGGTGCTGGCCGGGAAGAGCTCGATTGTGGGATGGATGGCCGGGATGCGCGCCGTGAGCTCGAACCCCGAGGCGACGAGCTGTTGCTTCGCGGCCTCGATGAACGGATGCAGATCGAGGACCGCCTCGCCGCCCTGGATGCCGACCGCCGACGACTGCCCGGCGAGCACGGCCGCGATCTGCTGGTGGGACACGGTGAGCGCCTGTTGGGTCGCGGTCACGAAGGCCGGGCTGGCCACCACCTCCTGGACCTTCCCCCCGACGAAGCTGCGGGTGCAGTCGGCGAGCGGGCCGGTGAGCCCGTGCAGGCGCTCGACGACCGGGGTGGGTACACCTTGGGCCGCCCGCGTCGACAGCCTGATTCGCAAGTGGCTGTACATCGACCTGGGCGAAGATCTCGCCGGTCACCCGGTCGGCCACCACGGTCTGCACCGCCGGGTCCTGCAGGACGGGGCCCACCGTCGCGACGAATCGATCGGTGTCCGAGAGTTGGTTGTGCGTCCACACCGCCAGCACCGATACCGGGACCAGCACCAGCCCGAGGACCAGCAGGACCGCCGATCCGACCGAGGCCCACCGGATCGGGCGGCGCGGGCGCCCAGCCGATGGGGGTGGCGGGGGGCACGGCGCGGAGCGCCGCGAGTTCGGAACGCAGCCGTTCCAGCTCCGCCCGTTCTTCGGAGGACAGCGGCGCCGGGGCCGGTGCGGCGCCGGCGGTCGGCGTTTTCATTCCGGTGGGGCCGGTCTGATCGGGTCGGTCGACGACAGACATCGCGGCCACTCCTCGGCTGCGGCAAGCGGACCAGCGCACCGTGTGCCGCGTGGTGACCGGGGGAATCACCTCCTTCAGGCGACCGCGGGTCCGTCGCGCGCTCCGTGGAGCTTTCGGACGACTCAGACCCTCAGCCCACACTCGGGTCCGGCAGGACCGAGACCAGCGCGAGACCGAGGGCGTCGAGCTGGGCGATGATGCCGTGCAGATGCGAGTCGTCGAGAACGTCGACGTCGATCACGGTTTGGGGCGGGAGCACGGTGATCCTCATGCCCCCGAGGGCCGCTCGGGCCTCGTCGGACAAGACCCCGTCGACACGGAACTCGTAGTGCATCGGCCTTCGGCTCCCTCGTCGGCTCTCGTTCACCGCTCGCCAGGCTCCCCTCGGGCAAACGCGAAACCCTCATCCCCGGGGAATGAACGTGTGCCTCGGTACGGGGGGCCGGAACGTCGAGGTCGCCATCCTCAGGCCACGGAAATGCCCGTACTGTGCGGAGTGTCTTGCTCGAGCGTCCTCGCCGCGGGACGAGGCGCTCTTCTCAGTTGTGGCTACCAGCGCGAAGTGCTCGGGTGTCGACGCGACAGTGAGGTGACTGCCCGCCCAAGCGCGGGGCATCAGCGGCCTGTCTGGCCGCCGGACAGACAGGCCACCCTGCCTCGGCATGTAACTGACGTGCCGAGTACACGAGACCGTGGTGGAGGCGCATTGTGGCGCGATACTGAAGCACATGGCGTGGTTGCCCGTGCATCCCGAGTGGTCGGCTCGCCCCTGCCGCGAACTCGATGATCTGCATTGGATTGCCTACGCCGTGGACCGGGAGAAGCAGTCGGCCTTCGCGGCGGGGGTGGCGGCCTGCTTGGGTTGGGTTCGTGGCGGGCGGCTTGCTCCTGTGACGGAGCGGGATGAGTCGCCGGTGACGCGGAAGTTGGCGACGGCGGAGATGTGGGCGTGTGCGGCGGCGGCGACTCCCGGGGTCCCGCCGCCGCCGTTGGAGGAGATCTGCGCCGAGCTCGGTGTGCGGTACTGGCCGGTCTTGCCTGCGGGGGTGGGCTGGGCTGAGGGCGGCGAGGTGTGTTTGCGCTGGCTGTTGGGGCGGCAGGGCCGGCCGCCGTTGCCGATTCCGGAGCGACTTGCTGATGGGTCGCTGCCGTCGCCGGAGGAGCTGATGGAGCGGGAGATCGCAGTCCGGCCGTGGGCGTTCGAGGAGCCCGAGCGGCGGCTGGAGCTGCGCCGTCGGGCCGAGCGCGAGGTTCGGCGCTGCCGGCAACTCGTGGACCTCATCACCCGGACGAAGGCCTCGCTCGCCTCTGGTCAGCGCTCATAACCGGCTGCCTGGTCCGGGGCCATCTCGTGGGCCCGGTCCTGCTCGGCCCAGAGTGCGAGCTGTTGGGCGCGGGCCTGTTCGGCGGACTCCTCTGTTCCGTGGGCGAGGTCGAGCTGGTCTCGTGCGTGGATCTCGGCGAGGGCGTTCTGCGCGCGCCGGATCGCCTCGACTGCGCTGTCGCCGGTCGTGCTGTCGAAGGCCTGCTCGGTCCGAGCGCCGACGGCGGGCTGCCGTTCGTCCGGCGCGAGATCGAGTTGGGTGATCTCGCGGTGGTGGTCCTCGACCAGCTGCTCGGCGCGGTGGGCGTCGAGCCATTCCTGGGCGGTGACCTGGTCGGCGGGGCTGTCGAGGTCGACGCCGCGGGCGGCGAGTTCATTGCGGGCGCGGTCCGCGTTGACGCGGGTGATGGCGGTGTGGGCGTACCAGCTGGCGCGAGCCTCGTCGATGATCTCCAGCTCGCCCGCCCGCGCGGCGGCACGCTCGGCCTCGACGCGCGCTTCGGCGGCCGCGACCAGGAGCAGCTCGCGCTCGGGGCCGCCGAGTGTTTCTGCCCGTGCGCTCCACAGTTCGGCGTCGGTGTGGTGGCGTTGCGCCTGTTCGTGGGCGGCGGCGAGGTCGTCGGCGACCCATTCGGGTGCCCAGGTCTTCTCGCGTTCGTAGGCGGCGACGCGGACGCGGAGTTGGCCGTTGGTCATTTGTTGTTCGTCGGCGCCGCGGTCGGGTAGGTCGAGGGCGGTGTGGGCGGCGTGCCAGGCGGCGTGGTGTTCGGCGACGCCGGCCGGGGGCGGCGGGCCGAGGGGGTCCTGGTCGTCGGTGTGGTCGGCGAGTTCGCGGTAGGCGGCGGCCCAGCCGGCGCGGTGTTCCCACTCGGCGCGGGCCACGGGGTCGTCGGGGACGGGGCCGAGCGCTTCGACGGCCCATTGCGGGGCGTGCTCGGCGGTCTGGGCGCCGAGTTCGCGGCGGCGGTCGTCGGCGGCATCGGCAAGCGTGTGAAGGCGTTCGTGGCGGTGCTCGGCGATGTCGGTGGGGATGAGCTCGGCGTAGCTGTTGATCTGGGGTGCGGGGGTGCCGTCGAGGGTTTTGGTGATGCGGGCGTGCAGGACCTGGGCGGGGTGGTCGGCGCCGTCGAGGCTGCCCGCGGTGACCGCGGTGGCCAGGAGCGCGTCGGGGTGGTGGCCGGCGAGTTCGCAGCTGCGCAGGAGCCGGTCGAGGCCGGGCAGGGCGGGGTCGGCGGCCAGGTCGAGGCGCTGGCCCCGGGTGAGGTGCCCGTCGTCGGTGAGCCGGTCGAGCAGGGTGTTCGTTCTGCCGGCGGTGGTGTCGGCGATCTCGGCGGCGAGCCGGTCGACGTGGCGCGCCATGGAGGTCGACTCGTGTTTGGCGTGCTCGTGTTCGGCGAGGGCGGTGCGGTCGGTGTGGTCGCGTTCGAGGATGTCGGCGAGCACGGCACGCCCGGTGCGGGGTTCGACGGTGGTGGTCTGCCCGGCAGGGGAGTCCTCGGGGGTGGGGCGGGTGATGACGTGGGCGGTGTTGTGGTGGCGGCCGCGGGTCAGGGCGACGTAGAGCGCAGCGGTGTCGGCGCCGGGTGCGATGACGGCGTGGGCGGTGTCGACGGTGCGGCCTTGGGCGGCGTGCACGGTGGCGGCGTAGGCCAGCGTCAGGTGTTCGGCCACGTAGCTGCGCGGCAGGGACAGGGTGATGCCGGTGGGGTCGGTGACCTGGAGGTCGCCGTCGTCGCGGGTGGCGGTGACGCGGTAGGTCTGGCGGTTGATCGGGGCGCGGGTGTTGCCGTCGTGCCCGAGGAGGTGCCAGGCGTTGCGGCGGGCCTGCACGAGGTCCCCGACGCCGGCCATGGTGCCTTGGGCGGTGAGTTCGACGCCGTGCTCGGCGACCCAGCCGAGGGCGACGAGTTCGGCGCGTAGCTCGGCGGACAGGCGGGCGGCGGCGTCGTTGGAGCCGACGAGGAGTAGGGATTCGCGGCCGGCGAGGGTGTCGGCGAGCCAGGCTCGGCGGGCTGCGGTCTCGGTCTGCTCGGTGGCGCCGCCGTCGCGGATCCGCCCGTGGCGCTGGTAGACCTCCAGCGCGGTCGGGTTGCCGTCGCGGAGCTGTAGGGAGGCGGTAGCTTCCCAGGGATGGGTGAAGCGGCGGACCTCGGCGAGCTCGTAGCGCAGGCCGCGTGCACCGAGGTCGGCGAGAACACCACCGGGCCCGACGGCGGCGAGCTGGCGGGGATCCCCGACGAGCAGCAGCTTGCCCCCGGCGTCGGCGACGTGCTGGTGAATGCGGGCGAGATCGCCGGTGGTGGCCATCCCCGCCTCGTCGACGACCACCAGGTCTCCGCGCTGCAGGAGGGGGTCGAGGGTGAGCCAGCGGGCGACGTTCGTGGCGGGGAGGCCCTCTTCGGCGAGGACCTGGGCGGCGATCTGTGAGGGCGCCAGTCCGATGACGTGGTGGCCGGTGGCGGTCCAGGCGTCGGCGATGGCGGCGACGGTGAAGCTCTTCCCGGTGCCGGCCGCGGCGGAGAGCACTTCGACCCGGGCCCCGGAGGACAGCACCCCGACGACGGCAGCGGCCTGGTCGGCGCCGAGCTCGCGGCCGGACTCGGCGAACCGGGACACCACTGCTCGTGCCTCGTCGACGGCGAGGGCGGGGGCGTCGCGGACGACGGCGGCCTTGCGGAGTTCGCGTTCGGCGGCTATCTGACCGTGGGTGGTGTAGCGGGCAGCGCCGGGCTTGGCGTAGACGGACCGGCCATCGGCCCGCACCAGCTCGGCCGGCAGCCCGGCGGTCTCCTCCTCGACGTTGAGTCGGACTGCGCGGTCGATGGCGATGTCGGTGAGCCCGTCGAGTAACTCGCCCACGCGCGCGGGGTCGAGGTGCAGGTGTCCGGGCAGGGCGTCGGAGATCGCTCGGGTCAGGTCCGACCGCGACCAGGACTGGCGCCGCTCGGCCACCGAGGCCAGGGCCCGCTCCACCACGTCGTCGACCGACCAGGGTTCGGCCGGCCCGGCCTGCTGGGCAAGGTCCAGGACGTCGTGGGCCACCTGGGTCAGCCCGCCGGCGACCAGGCTGCGGGTTTCGGCTTCCCACCGGTCAAGGCGTTGGGCCACGGTCTCGCCCTTGTGCGACTTCCCGGCGCGGGTGATCAGGGTGGCCTGTTGGGCGAGGCGGGTGCGTTCGAGGTTGGATGGCTCCCGGCCGAACCGTTCGCTGAACGCGCGCATCAGCTCGCTCGTTTTTGCGGTGACAGCGCGACGCCGGGTGGAAAACAGCTCCAGCACCTCCTGCCTCACTCCCACGATCTCCCGGGCCCTCCCGTCAGGGCGGGTGGCGAACCGGACCCCAAGGGAGCGGGTGAGGTGGGCCTCCATCGCCCGTTCGCCGAGGGCGCCCGCGGCGCCGCGGTGATCGTGGATCGCTCGCCCGTCGATCGCCCGCCAGCTCCCGTCCGCGCACGGCGCCCGGTTCAGGACGGCCTGGTGCACGTGCAGCTGGGGGTCGCGGTCGCGGGAGTCGTGCTGCAGGAACTGGGCGATGACCCACTGGTGGGCGTCGGCCCACCTCCCGGCACCGCCGCCGTGATGCCCGACCCGGGCGTAGCCGGCGACGTCGGCGAGGTAGTCGATGCTGGCCCGCGCCCCGGCCAGCACCGCGTCCTCGACCGCCCGCCGGTGCGCCCCCCAGGCCTGCGCCGCCTGGTGGTCGCCGGCCGTGCGGGCGTTGTTCTCGGCGCGCTCGAACGCCACCCCCAACACCGTCACCGACTTCGGGGCGGAGAAGGTGACGTCGTAGAAGGCGACCGCCTGCCGCGCCGACCGCTCGGCCCGAGCCTTCAGCTGGGCCTGCTCCTCCGGCCCGGCCTCAGGATGCGCGGCGAGCAGGTCGGCGTAGATCTGCTCCGCGCTCCGGTACCGGCGGTGCCCGGCTGCGAGTGGGGTGGCGTCGCCCCAGGTTGCTCTGGCGTGTGTTGTGGCGTCTCGGGGATCAAGGAGATGGCTGTAGACGGCCTCCATCAACTCCGCGTCCACCTGCCCCTGTAGGCCGAGGAGTTCGGCGCCGGCGCCGTACCAGAGCCCGGGTGGTTCGCCGGTGGCTTCGGCGCCGGTGTAGTAGCCCTCCCGGCCGCCGGCGACGGCCTTGGTGAGGTAGCCGGGGTCGTGTCCGGTGGCGATGCTCAGCACAGCGGCTCTCCTCTGCCGCGGCCGTAGGCCGCGGACACCTCGGGATCGTGATGCATCGGTGTGCGTCGGTTTGTGATCTTGAGTAGTTGATGTTGAAAGGACGGTTGTGAAGGCGACTGGAGGGTCATGGCTGGTGGCTCCGGAGATGGAGTTGTTGTTCGTGGCGGGCTTGGGCGAGGAGGTTGTCGGTGACGGTCGGGGGTGAGCCGGTGCTGGCCCAGGAGGCGCCGATCGCGCGCAGCTGCTGGGCCATCGGGGCGGTGCCCTGGCGGTGCGGCAGGTACTGGCCGGGGGCGTGGCGGGACAGCTCGCAGGAGCCCACCGTGGTCTTGATCCGGCGCACCACGCCGGGGCGGAGGCGGTCGTGCCAGTCCCCGACCTTCTGCCACGAGGGCCCCGAACGCGCCGCTGAGCCGGCACCGGGCGGGGTGAGGCCGTAGGCGTCGTTGTAGGCGCCGCGCAGCCAGTGCAGCTCCTCGACGATGTCGGCGTGCCAGGCCCAGCAGGACGGCAGGAGCGCGTCGGAGTAGCGCAGGTACACCGCGGCGAGCCAAGCGGCCAGGTCCTCCAGATCGGTCACCGCCGTGTCGACATCCGGGGTGCCCAGCCAGGGCCGGACCGGACTCGCCGGCGCCTGCGGCTGGCCGCCGGCGGGGGCGGCGGCGAGCTCGGCGAGGGTGCCCGCCAGCTCGCGCACCAGGGCGTCGAGTTCGCCGAGGCGGCGGGTGGTGCGCTCCAGTTCCCGGGAGAGGGCCACCACCCGCCGCTCGGCATCAGCCGACACCGCGCACCTCCCACACCCGCCGGGCTGGCTCCCGGCCCTCGCTCACTGAGGGCTGCAGCTCACCGCTGTTGGCGGCGAAGTGGGATGTCGCGGGAGGCGCTATGGGAGTGCTGTCGGGAGGCGGGAGATCCGGGTGGGAGATCTCCCGCCCGGCGGGAGAATTCGCCGGCTCGGCCTCCCGGCCCTCCCACTCCTCGTGGGTCTGGGTGCGGGTGTGGGTGCGGACGTCGCGGCGCTTCCAGGCCATACGCACCCGGCCGAGAACCGGTGGCATCCCGCGGCGTATGAGCAGCACCCGCCCGAACGGGAGGTTCGCCAGCTGCGCGGGCGCGATGACCGGGACCCGCCGGACGGTGCGGGACAGCACGACGCCACCGTCGTCGGTGGTGACAACGGGCTCGTCGCGTTCGCCGGCGAGCGCCGACCAGTAGTCGAGGTCGTCGCGGTCGCGGGTTCCGCCGAAGACCATGACCGAGGCGGTGTTGTTCAGGATGATCGCCGCCCCGGTCTCGCCCCACCGCGCGACGAGCTGGGCCCGCGACTGGAACGCAGCCACGATCGCTACTCCGCGTCCGCCCATGTCCGCGGTCCATGACTCCAGCGGCACCGGGGAGATCAGGGCCGCCTCGTCGAGGGCCAGCATCAGGGGCGGATCCAGCCGTCCCGACGGCTTGGTCGCAGCCAAGCGTCGGGCCTCGCGGGCGATGTGTCCGGTCAACGCGCAGACAAGTGGCGCCACCTGGCTCTCATCGGCGCCGAGCAGGTAGATCGTGCCCTGCGAGCGCAGCAGCTCCTCGACGTCCAGGGCGGGTAGCCCTCCTCGACGAGACGCAGCCGTCGTGGCCGCGAGCGAGCTCAGCCAGCCCAGCGCGGGCATGACAGTGGACGTGATCGACGACCGCGTGCGTTCGTTCGTGGTCAGGAACTGGTTGGCGTCCTCGACGTAGGCCCGGTTCGGTGATAGCCGCAGCAGCGAGGTGACCTCGTGCTTGTGCTCGTCCGGGTCGGCCACCCACGCCAATACCGCGTGCATCTCGCGTCCGCCCAACGCGGCGGCGTGCAGGAATGCGGTCAACACCCGTCGGGCCTGGGCCTCCCAGTACTCACGGTCTCCGCCGCGGGCGACCGAGCCTGCTGCCAGCAGATCGCTCGCCCTCTCGGCGGCGATGATCGGGTCCTGACAACCGGAGACCGGGTCGAAGAAGACGGTGGACGTGATGCCGCCGAGCCCGACGGCGTTGAAGACGTGCACGGGCCCGCGTTGGCGCCGCAGCCCGCTGGTCATCTCGAGAAGGTCGCTCCGGGTCGAGGTCACGACGACGGCGCCGGGCGTATCGAGGACCCGGCCCGCGAGCCAGCCAGTCTTGCCGGTGCGGGGGCCGCCGAACACGCACACGACGTCTTCGAGCAGCGACCAGACCCGCAGCGGCCCGACGCGGCAGAGAGGGATTGCGATTTCGGTGGTGGCTGTGCGAGCCCGCTCGAGGTGTGTGCGGATGCGAAGTGACGGTCGTACGGCGGTTGCGCGTCGCCGCACCGCGAGAGCGCTGCCTGTGCGGACGACATCGAGCGTTGAGGCCACGCCGGCCTTGCGACGGGCTCGCTGACCCCACCGGGTCACCACTGACGCGGAACGAGACCGGCGCGCGGCGATCAGACCCAGGATGCTCAGGCAGAGCAATGCACTCAAGGCCAGCACGAGGAAGACGGCGTGGCTGGGTGCGGTCAGAACGGCGTGCCACGCGAGGAACCCACAGACTGCGAGGAGCAGCGTGGCTAGTGCGCGACGGCGCCGGCGCCATGCCAACGCGCCGAGCACGGCGATCGAGGCGGCGAGGATGAGGAGCTGTAGCGAGTTCATGACGTCCTCCGCCCCTGTTCGGCCGTGTCGCGGTGGGCGCGGATGAGTTGCTTGGCGACGTGTTCGGTGACGCCAAGCTCGCGCTCGAGTCGGACACGACCGGCCCCGGCCGCGATGAGCTCGGCTGCTCGCCGATCGGTGTCCGGATCGCGCCCTGATGCTCCATGGCCGCTGGACATCTCGGCCGGGTCGTCAAGTGCAGGAGCGTCCGACCACCAGCTGCTCGGGTCGACGACCTGCAGCGGTTGCGTCGCGTCCGACTCCGAAATGAAGTCGGAGTTGGGTGTGGCCTCGTCGTCTGGGAGGACGGCGGCTGCCTCGGGCTGCCGGGTGACCAGGATCAGTAGCTCGAAGGACAGGGCGAGCGCCAGCGGCGGCCAGCCGGACACGATCCACGAGAGCGGTGTGGGTGCCGCCGCGGCGACGTTTGCGCCGAGCGACGCAGCCAACCCGAGCACGAGCCCGGTCCACGGCAAAACACCCGCACGAAGGCCCGCTCGGCGGCGGACGAGCATCACCATTGAGGCCGCCACCAGCAGCCCGTCGACCGAGAGGGGAATGAGATGAGCGCGCCAGCCCTCACCGGCCTCGGTCGCAAGCTCGTGCATGTGGACGTATGAGGCGACCGCCGCGACCGCGGCGACCACGGACACCGACGCGATTGTCACCACTCGCACCCAGCGGGGAGAACGTCCGCTCATCGCGCACCACCAGCATCGCCAGGCGTAGCGCTTCGATGGGCGGGGGAGCGCAGGTGTCCTGCGTGCGCCTCCACGCGGCTGGGCGTGACGAGGGACTGCGTAGGGACGCAGAGCTGGCAGACGGTGAAGCACGCGATGCTGTCGTTCAAGGGGAAGGTCTCGACCGCCAGGCCGCTCGACCGTCCGCAGAGTTCGCAGCGCGACGCACGCGGGCAGAAGGTGGTGTCGTGTGGGTCGGCGCCAAGGACGTGAAGGTGTGTAGCGAGTTGGAGGTCGCGGTCGAAGCCGGACGCGCCGTCGGACAAGATGTTCACGGGTCAGCCTCCTGGGGCTGATCAAGGGCCCGGCCAGCGTCAGCATCGCTGCGCCCGGGCCCGCCTGATTGGGTGGACATCAGGCCCCGTGGCGGCCCCCGTGGGAGGGCCGAGTGTGTGCGTCGTTTGTGCGTGGACGGACCGGGTGACCCCGTCATCGACCGATACGGCCGGAACCCCGACGATAGGTCTGACCTGCTGAAACGGCTGAAGCCGCCGCTGATCGTCAGCGGCTGACACCCGCGATAGCTAGCTTTTAATCCGCGGGTTCAGGGTTCGATCCCCTGGGGGCCCACCCATCTGAGCTGCGAATATGTGGGATCGGGGACACGGTGCGATCCAGTAATGACTGCGAGTTCGAGCGGCTGCTGTAGGTCTTCGCAGCTCGTCTGATGTTGTGTCTTAGCTAAGCTAGTTGAGTGGGCCGTGGCTGCATATCGATGGCCTTGATCGGTCCTACGCGGGCTGGGCTCTGTGAGCACGAGCTCGCGGAGGAGCTGGTCGAGGCCGTAGCCCTCGGCGTCTTCGGTGTCTGAACGGGAAGTACGTCGAGTTGGGGCGAGCCTCGGCGTAGAGCAAGACCAGAACCCGGTAGAAGTAGCGCAGGCTCTGCCGGGTGAGGTCGGCGGCGAGGCTGTCGGAGTCGTCGGGCAGGCCTGCCGCGGGCGGCCTCGGGTTCCGCGGATCGGTGGAATCGCGTCGAGCTGGCGCAGCGGCTGGGTGATGTCGTGGCGGTTGCCGCCGGTCAGGGCGACGGCGAGCTGGAGCCCGTGACCGTCGACGCTCAGGTGGTGCTTGGAGCCGGGTGGCCACGGTTGACCGGGGACGGCCCCACGTTGTCCCCCTTTGAGCGCGTGCACGTGCGAGGTGTCGACCGCCATCCGGTTCCAGGTCCAGCTGCCCGGCCGCGCGCAGCTCGGCGAGCAGCAGCTCGCGCAGAGCCGGCCACACCCCGGCCTCGGTCCAGTCCCGCACCCGCCGCCAGCAGATCACCCCAGAGCAGCCGAGCATCGCGGCCGGCAGCTGGTTCCAGGTGATCCCGGTCCGCAGCACGTAGACGATTCCGGCCAGCGCGACCCGGTCGTCCATTGGCAGCCGTCCGGTGAACCGGCGTCGCCGCGGCGCCCGCGTGGGTATCAGCGGCGCGACCCGCTCCCACGGCGAGTCCGGAACAAGATCCTCCACGACGACCGCAGCCTGGCCAACTTCATCACCCGTCTACGGCAGGGACGCCGAGATCATTCTGAAACGAGCTCTTTAGGCGAGTCCGGTTAGGCCAGTACGACGGCCACCAGCGCGGCACCCACCGCTAGCAGCACAGCGAGCATGATCAGGACGACGCCCCAGCGGCGACCGCGGTCCGCGGCGGTGCCGTCGTCGTGGTCGACCTCAGAGAGGACGCTGTCCAGTGCCCAGACGCCGGCGCCGGCAGCCGGTACCGGCGACGGTTTCGGGCCAGGCTGAGCCCCGGTGTCCGGGTCCGGGTCGGCCACGCTGGCGGTCTCCAGCTGCCGGGTCCGAGCTCGGGTGGGCGTGCCTGGCCCGGAGGCTGCGGGCAGTGAGGCAGGGAGTGAGGCGGGCACGGCTGCGGTCAAGGCGTCGGCCATCGCGGCGGCGTCTTGGTAGCGCCGGCTCGGGTCCTTGGACAGGGCCCGCAGCAGCACGGCCTCCAGCGCGGGCGGCACCTCCTCGATCAGAGACGAGGGGCGGGGTGGGGATTCACGCAGGTGGGCCAGCACCACCGTGAACGGGTCCGGGTCGGTGAACGGGGGCCGCCCGGTCAGCGCGATGAACAGGCAACATGCCAGCGCGTAGAGGTCGACGCGCCCGTCCAGCCGCCCGGTGCCGCGGACCTGTTCTGGGGCGATGCAGGAGGGGGTGCCCACGATGTAGCCGGTCTTCGTGCGGCCGGCGCCGTCGCCGAGGCGGGCGATGCCGAAGTCGGTGACGGTGACGGCTCCGTCCGGGCCGAGCATGATGTTGCCGGGGCTGATGTCCCGGTGGACCACGCCGGCGCGGTGGGCCGCGGCGAGCGCGCCGCACACCGCGCGCCCGACCGCAGCGACCTCCTCTGGGGGCAACGGCCCGTCCCGCTCCAGGCGCTGGGCCAGCGTCTCACCCTCCAGGTAGGACATGACTACGTGCACGCCGGCCGGGCTGGTGCCGACGTCGTGCACCGTCACCACGCCGGGATGGTCGATCGCGGCCGCGGCGCGCGCCTCGTCGCGCAGCCGGCCCAGGTCATCCGCGCTGCCCGCGTGCGCCAGCAGCTTCACCGCCACCGGCCGCGCCAGGTCGCGGTCGTAGGCAAGGAACACCCGCGACATCCCACCTTCGCCGAGCAGCCGGCGCAGTTCGTAGCGGCCGGCGAGCAGGGCGCCCTCCCCGACATCGTCCTCCGCGGCGCGCGGCGCGGGAACGGGGAGATGATCGGTGGTGGCAGCGGTGGCAGCGGTGGCAGCGGGGTCGGGGTCCGGGCCGGTCATGGCTGCGGCAGGTTTCGCTGGGTGCTCTCCGGGTGCCCGGCACCGATCATTTCCTCGAACAGGTAGCGATAGTCCACCATCGCCTGCCGAAGCTGCTCGGTGTCCGCCTCGTCGCGCGTGTCGGCGACCGCGGACTCGTGCGCGGCGCGGTAGTGCTCGACCAGGTCCGGGTGGTCGACCGAGATCATCTCCTCGCGTTGGGTGAAGTGTTCGACGGGGTAGCCGCGCGTCCGCATCACCTGCTGGATCACCAGATCGGCGGCGCGCAGCCCGGCGTGCGGGGTCTCCACGAACGAGTTCTGCGCCTGGGCCCACTGCCCGCTGAACCGCTCCCGTTCGTCGGCGTCTAGGTCGCGGACGTCGAGTTCGCGGCGGCGAAGCAGCCGGCGCCGCAGCTCGGCCTCACCGCGGGCCTGCCCGCCCGAGGCGTGCACGACGCGGTCGTACTCCGGGCCGAAATGCCGTCGCAGCGCCGCGGTGCGGCGCCGTCCCCGCACCCGGCCACCGATTAGCAACAACAGCCCGAGCACGATCAGCACGACGACGGCGACCACGACCCAGAACAGCACCTCTGGGGACACCGCGCACCACCCACCTTCCGGCCCTCGTCACCTGTGTGGAACAGCATGCGGTCCCGCCCCGCGGCGCGCTGCCAGACAACCATGAGTACGGCCGAATGGACCCGTTCTGCGGCCAGTCTCATGCGCAGGACGCGCGCGGTCGGCCGATGAGCTGGCTTGGTGTGGTGGAGATCGTCGACCGGGTACTGGACGGGCGCCTTCGCGCGCACGTCGGAACCGTCGCGACCCTCGACGAGGCCATCCCCGCGCTCAACCCGACCGAGCGGCGCAAGGGCAAGACCGTCATTCGCGTGCGCCCCTGAGCGCCCTGCAATAGGCCAACAGCGCCGTCATGCTGACACCCCACTGAGGAGATCGGCACCCGGCCCGACACCGACGACGTCAGTAGGGCCGCTCAGTGCACACAAGAGCGACCTGGCCGCGCTTCCCGAGGCCGGCGGCGATCGCCTCACGGCGCCCGTCGGCGGCCACCCCGGTGCCGACCACCACCGCCTGGGAGACGACCCGGCGGTTGACCCGGGCCTTGCAGTAGGTCGCGTCGAGGAACACATATGGGAACGCCTGCTCGGATAGGAGCGGTCGCGAAACGCCCCGACCTCGTCGTCGAGGTCGGCGCACCACCGCAAACAGGGCCTGGTCGATCCGCCGGCGCCGCTCGAGCAGGCTGGGGAAGAACGAGCCGGTGCGCAGTTTCGGGATCCGCAGCTCCAGGTCGCCGACCGTGCTGGTCAGGGTGCGCGGGCGGTGGCCGTTGCGCTGGTCGGTGCGCGCGTGGCTGCGTTCGTGCGGGGCGGCGTCGATCACCGAGGTCAGCTCGGCCTCGATCAACGCCTGATAGATCGTCTCCGCCGCAGAGCGCACGCGGTCTTCGACATAGGCGGCCTTGAGTGTCTCCAACACCTCGAGCAGGGCAGACTGGTCCAGGGTCATCGTGCGTCGTGTCCTCCGCGAGCACCTTTGAGCCGGTCTCGCTGACCGTCGCACGATGGCCCCCTACCCCGAGGTCACCCACGCCGTCCCGGCCGAGGACCTACACCACGCCACGGGACACAACTATCTGGCCGCCGCAGGGACGGTCTGCAAGACGGTGTCCCGCCATACTGCGGGCTCCTACGCTCAGTTGCGGGCGCTTGATGCGGAGGTGGTCGCCATGCGGGTGGTGATCGTCGGGGCGGGCCGGGAGGGCACGCTCTGGCTCTGCTACTGGATCGATTGGGCTAGCTGTCCGGATGCCCTCGGTCTCGGCGCCCTGCTGCAGATGGGTCTATCCGGAGTGCCGCCCGGGTTCCAGGGCACGTCGCGAGCAGCCGGAGCATCTCTGGATCGGCGCGACGAGGGTTCCGGGTGGGGAGCGGAGCGCCCACGCCCTCGGCCGCTTCTCGTGGGCCCAGCGGGCATGGCTTCGCCGGGTAGGCCGGTCTCCGCCACGGGATGACGCGGGTGACGATGCGGATCGCCCCGAACGGGACCGGTGGCATCCGGCCCGGGGGACGGGAGTTCAAAGCGATGTCCGATCGCGATGTCCGGCGGTGGCCGCTGCGGGGGTTCTGGCGCGCCTGGTACTGGATCTCCTGGTTGATCAGCGTCGTGCTGTTCCTGCCGGTGCTGGGTCTGGCCGTCCTCGCGTGGCGATCCAGCGGACCGGCGCGCTGGTTTCCGCTGCTGCCCGGGCTCGTGCTGCTTGCGATTACCCTGGTGATCGGCTGGCAGCTGGCGACCACAGCGCTCGTCGTCACCGTCGACGCCGGCGGCGAGCTGAGGGCCCGCCTGCTGTTTCGTACCCGGCAGGTGCACGCGACCGGTGTGTTGAGCGTGCGGCGTTCCGCGCTCACCTCCGGCCACCACACACCGATCGTGATCAGGACGGCGAACTGGTCGGTACGCCTGATCCACAAACGGACCGACGTCGACGAGCTGGTCGCACAGCTCCGCCGCCACAACCCTGCGCTCCTCGTCGACGTCTGAATAGGCGTCGCGGAGCCCGTAAAGCAGAAACCGCCAGCCGGACTTGTCGGGCCAGGCGTTGATGTTGGTGTCGTAGAGGTCGGTCTTGGTCGCGCGCAGCTCTACGCCTCCCGGCGCTACTGGGAGCAGACCGAGTGATCCCGCCGGGGCTGCCGAGCGCAACCACGGCTGCAGGCGAGATCGAGGTCCCGTGCGGCTCGCGAGCTCGCGGATCGACATGCCCTCTACCCGCCGGTCCCGACGGATCCGCCGAACAAATACTGTCCCGAGTCGTCGCCCGTTACGGCCGGCTCGACCTGCTCTGCCTCGAGAAACGCCGACCCCACAGACCAACTCCTATGACCGTTACGACCCGGCCGAGCGCGACGGCGGCAGTGGTGGCTGGACGGGAATCGCGTCGCGTCGCGGAGCGCTCATGCCGAGGCTCCTCCGTTGCAGCCGGCCCTTCTACGTCGCCGTCGGTGTGGCCGTGGACGGGCCCGTCGCAGACGGCGATGCAGCTGTGGGAGCTGGTCGGTCGAGCTTGTCGGCCCGCACGGCCTAGCGAAGATCAACTGCATGACTGCGACGATGACTGCGAACTTGGCACTATCCACGCCACAGCAGACAACGATGCGACGGAGTCGGTCAGCCTGACCAGCAAACTCCAGTCAACGGTACCCGGGGCTCGGCACTTTTAATCCGCGGGTTCAGGGTTCGATCCCCTGGGCCCACCCCATCTGAGCTGCGAAGATGTCGAATCAGCGTCAGGTGCACTCTAGCAATGACTGCGAGTTCGAGCGGCCGCCTGACGCCTTCGCAGGACCTCGTCGGATGTTGCAACTTGGCTAGTTGGGTGGGCCGTGGCTGCATGTCGATGGCCCTGATCCGTCCTACGCGAGCTGGCTCAGTCGGCATGAGCTCGCGGAGGAGCTGGTTGAGGACCTAGTCCTCGGCGTACTCGGAGTCGAACGGGAAGTACTTCACATTCGGGGCGCGCGTTGGCGTAGTGCAAGACCAGAAGCCGATAGAGGTGGTGCAGGGCGTGCGGGGTGAGGTCGACGGCGAGGCTGTCGGAATCGTAGGGCAGGCCATCGCCACGGCGACAACGCAGCGCCTCAGAGGCGGGGAGTTCGATCGACTCGCGGACGCCGTCGTTCAGAGTGCACCACAGATCATATGAACAGTGGGATGAGGCATCGCTGACCCATCTCGACCAGGTGCCGGCTCGGAAGGTCCAGCTGTAGGTGGTCGAGCAGTGTCCGGTCGAGCTTGCACTTCGTGCACAGCTTCCACTTCAAGATGTGCCCGCCACGGCGGGCGCCGCTGTCGATGAACGTGCTGCCGGTGCTATTGCCGCTCGACCTGATGATGCGGTGTGCCGTAGCCCAGGACCCAGGTCACGTAGGCATTGTGTTTGTCGGCTTTGGTGTCGTTCAAGGTGCATTTGATTATGGCGCCCGTGCCGCGCGGGCTGAGGCCCGACGGCTCGGCACCCTCCGGACGGGGCGTGTCGGCCATTCCTTTCGACCGTGTGGACGGGGTTCTCCTCCGCGCTCGATGGTGCTCGTCTCAGGTGAAGGTCGTTCGTCCTCGTTGCTCTGCGGGCGCTTCACCTTGACCTGCTCCGCGTCGACGACTTCTGGGCCTGGTGCGGAGGAAAGGCAGGACTGAGCTGAGGCGACCGGACCTGGTCGGGGAGTAGACCTGCTGCGGGACGTCCGCGGCAAGGGCGAGGAGGTCGGTCGTCGGCCGGCGGGCGGAGCCACCGCTCACCCCACACGGAGGTACTCGCCCGCGCTCGAGCCGTCCGCGGTGAGGAAGGTCAGGGTGGTGCCGTCGTACCGCAGGCCGTAGGTGAGGGCAGCGCGGCCCGTCGGAGTGATCGTGAGTGTGGTCCCGACGACCGAGTAGCGGCCCTGGCTGCTGCGGTTGTGGGCCGGGTCCGCGAAGGTGTAGGCCCCGTCGGCGCCGAAGCGGAACTGGGCGTAGCCGTTCAGCTCCTCCCAGGTCCCGACGAGGGAGAAGGAGCCGGTGGCGGCGTCGTCCCGGAGGTAGACGCTGGTGCCAAGGTAGAGGCGTCCACCCTAGACGGACCAGGTCGTCTCGACCGTTGCCCCGCCGGACTGGCGGAAGGTGATCCGGGCTCCGCTGACGGAAGCCCGTCCGCTCCCGAGCCTGGTGGTGCCGTCGTACCGGCCGTCCGCGGCGAACGTCAGGCGAGCGCCGCCCTCTCCAGCCCAGGCGCCGACGAGTTCGGCGGGGAAGGCTGCGGCCGTCGACGGGGTGGTTCGGGTTGGAGATGTGGTAGTTCGAGTTGGAACCGTGGTGGTTCGAGTTGGAACCGTGGTGGTTCGGGTTGGAACCGTGGTCGGCGGGACGGCGGGTTCCGACGTCGGGGGCGGGGCCGAGGCGCTGGTCAGGGCGGCACCGGCTGACGGGGTGCTCGGGGAAGCCGCGCTACCGGAGGAACCATTGCCGCACGATGCCAACACCAGGCCGGTGGCGCATGCCGCCACTGCGATCCACATGGTCTTCCGTGCCATGTCCGACCTCCTCAGAGCGTCTGCACCCCGCGGGCCCACTCCTCCCACTGGACCCCTGCGATCGCGATGATCGAGTTGCCGTGCTGCAGCAGGGCGCGGTCGTTTCGCTCGAGCGCGGTCGCGACCTCCTCGAACCCCTGCACCTGCAGGTGGGCGCCGTCCCGGGCGTGGTCGTGGATCTCCTGGACCTCGGGGTCGTCGAGGCGCACCGAGTCCGCCGCGTCCGCCATCTGCTCGAGGACGGGGAGGATCTCGGTACGGATGCGGGTCGCTGCCACGGCGTTCGACGGTTTCTCCTGCTGGAGCTGCCGGAACGCGTCCGCGGTGGCCTTGCGGCCCTCCAGCAGCGGTCTCGCGACGACGTCGCGGTAGTAGGCCCGGGGGACCACCGGATCCGCCACCTCTGGGAGGGGATCGTTCGTCGACGGGGCGGCCGGGGTCTGCTGGCCGGGTGCCGACGTGAGGTCCGTCGGCAGGCCAGGAACGACCGTGGCCCGCTCCAGCAGCACCCCACCAACGGCGGCGAGGCCGAGGACGACGGTCGCGGCCCCCACGGCAAGGATCGGCCCGCTCGGGCGACCGGGCACCAGGAGGAGCAGCGGCGCGGCCGCGAGCATCAGTACCGATCCGGAGCCGACCACCCCGCCCAGCAACGGAAAGGCGACGGCGCCCGGATTACCGCCCGTCATCGCGACCGCCACGAGCAGTCCCGCCCCGCCGAGCAGCGCCGCGACCGGCGCGACGGCCAGCGCCGCGCCCACCCCGGGCCCGCCGCGCAGCATGCCGAACATCAGCACGACGGCCGCCGCCAGCAGGCCGCCTCCGAAGATCGTCGCGTCGAACCGGGCCACCGCGTCGGCGTCGGTCGCCGGCGGCCCGGCCGTCAGCCGGAACAGGACCGGCACCGCGGCCGCGACGACACCTGCCACGATGCCCGTGACGAGCAGTCCCCGCGGCCGTGGCGGGGCCCACGACGAGCCTCCCCACCAGCGTGGCGGGGTCCCCGAAGCCCGCGGTCGCAGCGCCCACGCCGCCGCGGAGGCGAGGCCGATGGTCACGACGATCGGGAGGACCAGAGCGCCGGCCGTCGTCAGCCATGCGGCGGTATCGGCCCAACCCCGCTCGAGCAGCAGCAACTCCGCCTGCGGCGCGGCCCAGGTCGCGACGATCGTCGCCGCCGCCCCGCACAGCGCCGCGGGCAGGCCGACCTCCCACGGCCCCCGAGTGCCGCCCGCGCCGGCGGCCCACAGCTCACCGAGCCCACCCGTGAGCACCGCCGCCCCACACAGCATCAGGGGGAGCAGGAGCAGCACCTGCGGGCTGCCGAGGCCGACGCCGGCGAGCCCGGGCAGCTGACCGAGGAGGGCCCCGCCGAGCACGCCCGCCGCGGTGGCCCGCGTCCCGGTCCGACGAACGCCGCTGCGGGCGGCGAGGGCATCGCGCCACAGCCCGAGTCCGATCGCCGCACCCGCCAGTGCACCGACCGTCGACGCCGCGACGAGCTCGGGCAGGCCGGCGACCCCGGACGACAGGAACGCGGCCGACACGACGCCATGGACGAGCGGGAGCGCCACGGCCACCAGGAAGCCGATCGCCATGCCGTCGAGCGCGCCGATCGCGGCGGCCCGGCTCGGGTCCGCGAGAACCTGACGGCGGTACGTCGCGGACGGGTGCCAGGCGAGGAACGACTGCCGGCCCACCGTCTCGGACTGCCGGGCGAGCACGGCGTCGAGCACCGGTCCCGCGCCGAACAGCTCGGCGGCCCGCAGATCGGCGTCGGGTTCACGGGCGCGCAGCAGACCCCGGATCAGCACCGCGACCACGGCGATCAGCACGATGGCACGCCACGCGATCTCCAGGGCGAGCCCGAACGAAGCCTGGACCAGGGCGAGGACGACGGGCAGCGCGAGCAGCGGCCCGAGCACGTACCAGAGGGACCGCGCCAGCCACGACAGCGTGACGTCCCGGTGCCGGAGGTGTGCGATCTCGTGGCCGACTTGCGCATCGAACGTGGCCGGATCGCCGCGCAGCGCGAGCTTGCGCGGTAGGACGACCATGTGGCGGCCCGGCCGGCCGAGGCAGAACGGCTGGCCCCGTGAGCCGGGCCGGATGAGGACACCGGGCACCGGCACGCCTGCGATCCCGGCCAACGCGGCGACGGCCTCGACCCCCCGTGCGTAGCCGGGACCGGGAGCGCGGAGGCCCTGCCGCCGCGCCACGACGAGCGGTACCGCCAGCACGACGATTGCGGCCAAGAGGACTGCCACCCCGGCGGCGCCGAGGGCGAACCACGCGCGGCGGGCCTCTTCCGGTGCGGTACACCGGAGCTGCAGGGTGGACGACGGCAGCACGGCACCGGTGGGGAGGCAGCCGTAGTAGGCACCGGTCCATGCCTGCCCGAGCAGCGCGTTGTACACGGCGGTTCCGACGAACATCGCGGTGACCAGCAGAGCCGCCGCGACGAGCAGCATCCGCAGCGTCGTCGAACTGGGCAGCGCGAGCACGCGGGGCACCGTGGCCATCGGGCCGCGTGTCAGGTCGGTCGTCGGACTGGTCATCGGTCGGCCCTCACCGCACGTGAAGGGCGCCGACCGTCGCGTTCGCGATCAGCTCGGCCTGGGTGGGCGGGAGCCCGAGCGCCACGCTCTGCCGGAGCACGACGGCCCGGACCTGGTCCATCTCCGCCGGAGTGAGCGCCGCCGCGGGCTCCGCGGGCGAGCGCCGGAAGAGCCGCCGGATCGCCGTGACGGTCGGCTCCTTGACCAGGTCCTTCCCGACGTCCTTCGCGAGGTCGGCGGTGAACTGGCCCAGGACCGGCAGGACGGCACTCGCGACCGCCATCAGGTAGGGCGTGATCATCGCGACGTCGAGCCCGGAGCCCAGCGGCACGTCCTCCCGCCCGTCGGCGAGCGCGGCGGCGGGATCGGCGAAGTACTCCTGCGCCGACTCATCGAGCACGGCCAGCTCGTCGGGCGCGACCGAGGCCAGCAGCAGGCTGGTGAACTCGACGGTCAGCTGGCGGTCGGTGTCCATACCGGGAATCGTCACACCGTCAGTGAATGAGGAGGACGAGCAAGACGCACTACGCAGATGTACGTATCGGCTCGATCCGGCCCGGTACCGCTTGTCATCGGAACCGGAGTGAGACGGGGTACGCCGTGCCCGGCGGCAAGCGTGACGACGTGTTTACCTGTACTGCACGCCGATCGACCGGGCGCCGGGCTACTACTGCACCCCGACCGACGGGGACGACGCGAAGTCAGCGGCTGGTGGGGCGGCACCGGCCGCCGAGGCGGCTTCGGGCCGGGACGGCCGACATCGAATTCGATGCCGGCGTGCTTGATCAGGAATGCCGCTGGTAGTCGCGCACGGTTATCGAGTCGTGCAGCCGCAGGCCGTGGCGGTTGAGCCGGCCGAGGGCGCGGGCCAGCGCTGGCGGGGTGTGCGAGGCCAGCCGTGCCCCGTTCGCGATCGCCCAGAGGACCAGCCGGTTGACCGGGACGATGCTCTTGGCCGTGGCGCGGGCGAATGCCCGGCTGCCCCGCACGTAGTCGCCGATCGCGGCCTCATAGGCGGGGAACGCCCGCGCCGGGTCGCCTCCGGCCTCGGCCAGTTCTCCGGCCAGCACATAGGCCCCGACGACGGCCAGGCTCGTGCTGCCGCCTACGGCCGGCCCGGGGCAGTACCCGGCGTCCCCGACCAGGCTCACCCGCCCGCGCGACCAGGTGTCCAGGTGCAGCTGGGTGATCGAGTCGAAGTAGAACGCGGGGGTCGTGTCCAGCTCGCCGAGCAGCGCCTCCACCCGTGTCCCCGCGCCCGCGAAGGCCGCCCGCAGCAGCTGCTTCTGCCGGGGCACGTCGCGATGGTGGTAGGCCAGCGGCTCCTGGGTACGGAACAGGAACACCGCCCGGCCGTCGCCGGTGCGCCGCGCGCCGTAGAGCCCGGCCATCCGGCCGATCCCGGCGTCGACGATCATCTCGCCGCGCAGCCCGAGATCGTTGGGCACCGACGCGACCGCCACGTACGCGCCGAGGTGCGTGGCGAACCGCTCCTCCGGTCCGAACACCAGCCGCCGCACGTTCGAGTGCAGCCCGTCGGCGCCGATCACCACATCGAACATCCGCGGCTGGGCCCGGGCGAAGCTCACCTCCCCGCCCGGCCCGATCGAGGTGATCGAATCACCGAACAGATACTCCACCCTGGCTGCTGTCGCGGAGTGCAGGATCGTGCTCAGGTCATCGCGCATGATCTCGACGTGCCGGTCGGACACGGCGGTCAGCAGCCGGGTGAGATCGATGTGCACCGGGGTCGCGACGCCCTCGCGGTAGAGCGTGATGCGGTCGGTGCCGGTGGCTGCCGCGGCGACCTGCTCGGCCAGGCCGGTCCGATCGATGATCTCCAGGGCCGGCCGGAACAGGTCCACGGCGTGCCCGCCGGCGTGGCGCAGCGCAGGGGCCTGCTCGACCACCGTCACCTCGAAGCCGTAGCGGTGCAGCCAGTAGGCCAGCACCGGTCCCGCGACGCTCGCGCCGGACACGAGTACCCGCACCACCCACACACCCAAGCAGACCCGCGACCAGGCAGGGTAGGCAGCACGCACTGTCGGCGGCACTCGTCCAGGACCCGCCGCCCTCAGGCCGCCCGCGAGGACGGTCTGTGCGACGGTGTCCCGCCCGCACTCCGCCGGATACTGTTCAAATCTTCGTCATACCGATCGACCAGGATGTTCTTTCCCGTCCGGGAATGCGAGTCGGAGCGAGCCTTTGGTTCCGAACAGCGAGTTCCGGCTACTGCGCTCGATCGCTGGCCGCTTCGGCCTCTTCGGATTCGAGCTGTCTTATCTGCAGGAGGTCGGCGACAATCTGACCGAGGTGGTGTGTGCACCAAGGGCCTGAATCGGCACCTTTCATAGGCCCTCTGCTCTGTCGTCCATGTCGACGCAGATCGTTTGTAGCGTACGGGTCGAAGAGCAAACAGCTCTGCATAGCGGGTTGGGGAAGAAGGCTTCCGGCCGTAGGTGAGGCCGGGTATAGGTGATGGTTGCCACGGTCACATAACTGGTCCAGTCTGGGGTGCGCGGCTGAGGCGAAGACGGCGGGCCGAGCTGCTGGCGTCGGGCGCACGGCAGGAGGATGAGATGACGCGGACACCCAACGAGATCTTCGATCACCATGCCGGTGCGCTGATGGCCGGGGATCTGGACGAGATCGTGGCTGATTATACCGACGACTCGGTGTTCATTACTCCGCGTGGTGCGTGGCGTGGCAGAGATGGTGTACGAACAGCGTTCGGCGAGCTGCTTGCCGACCTACCGAACGCTGAATGGGATGTTCCGACAAAATATTCGAAGAAGATGTGCTGTTCATCGAGTGGAAGGCGGTCTCGAAGTCGGCGCGGGTAAACGACGGTATCGACACCTTCGTCTTCGCCGACGAAGGGATCCGCGCGCAGCCCGTGCGTTACACGCTGGAGACGAGGAAGTAGGCCGCGCTGGCTGCAGCACAGCGAGCCTCGGGCAGCAGATCGGCCCGCGGCGTCGTGGGACGCTCCTTGGGCCAGCGTCGCGGACGTCCGGCATGCGTGTCGGCTGGGCGGATGTCGATCGGGCGGGGTAGGCCGTCGGCCCGCGATCGCCGGAGCGGACCTGCCGCCCGCACTCGTCGTCACCGAGCCCCGCATCGCAGAGCGCAACGGGCACCGCCCCCGCACGGTGACCAGCACGGTCGGGGATCTGGAGCTGCGGATCCCGAAGCTGCGCACCGGCTCGTTCTTCCCCAGCCTGCTGGAGCGCCGCCCCTGGGACACAACTCTCACGGTGACCTCGCACGCCGACCTTGCACGGGCCGAAGCCCTTAGCGGTACACCGTCGAGGTGCACCCCGGAAGCCGCAGGCCAAGTCGGCGTAGGTCTCGCCTTTGCGCAGGTAGCCGACCACCAGCAGGGCCTGGCGGCCGGCCGTCAGCTTGGGTCACCGGGTCGCCCGCTCGTTACGACGCGCGCAGCGCATCGGTGAGCAAGTTCAGCGCGCGGCTGGACACGGTCATTTCGGGCGGGTACGACAGCACGTTGGAGCGCGCCTAATTAGGCGAGTCGATCTCAGCAATTGCCCGTCTACAGAAGCTTCACCCATTCAAGGTCACGCCACGCCGCACACCCACCAACCTGCCCGACCTTCAGGTTGGCAGAGGCTCATTGCTCTCGGCCCCTGCACGGACTTCCTCAAAGCTGCGTCACGCGTCGACCAGTACTCCAGGATTGAGCACGCCGCATGGGTCGAGCTCGTGCTTGGCCGCGCGCAGTATCGCCGCGAAAAGCTCGGGCCGCTCCCGGTCGTACCACTCACGGTGATCGCGACCCAACGCGTGATGATGTGTGATGGTGCCACCGGCTGCGGTCATCGCGTCAGATGCGGCTGCTTTGATCGACCAGAACTGCTCGACGAGAGTCGCCTTGTCACCCAGCGCGTGCCAGGTGAAGTACGGTGCCGGGCCGTCCGGGTAGACATGGGTGAAACGGACCGTCATCGTGCCTTCTCGCCCGGTCACTTCGCGGATCGCCGCCAGTGTGGCTTCCTTCACCCGCGCCCGGAACTCCATGTACCTGTCCCAGGTGATGCAGCTCTCGACGGTGTCGCGCATCACGCCTCGGGCGACCGCGTGTTCGCGGAGATAAGGGCCTCGCAGGAATTTCTCGCGCCATGCTCCCGCGGCCCCCGATCGGTGTGACTCCGCCTGGATCAGCGTCGCCGGATCCCATTTGCCGCCGTTGTCAGCGCAGATCTCGAGGGCGCGCTCCATCCACGGCCCGAGTGGGTGATCGGCCGACTCGAAGGTCAGCACCAACAGATCATGGGCACCGTCTCCGGCTCCGGTGAACTTCGCCTCGTCGCGCTCGATCAAGCGCGCGTTTGCGGGAAAGAGCCCGGCTTGAGATATCAGACGGACCGCGTTCACGGCCCTCGCGTACTCGCGGAAGCGGACCGTCGTCGCCAGTCGTAAGGACGGCCGGCGGTGCAGCCGCACCCAAGCCTCAGTGATCACTCCCAGGGCGCCCTCGGATCCGAGGAAAAGCCGGTTAGGATTCGGGCCTGCGCCCGAGGTCGGCTCCCTGCGGGAGGCGACGACACCTGCCGGCGTGATGATCCGCAAGCTTTCCACATAGTCGTCGATCTGAGTGTAGACAGTGGCGAAATGGCCGGCCGCGCGGGTTGCGATCCAGCCACCCAGTGACGAGAACTCCCAAGCCTGGAGGAAAAACCGCATCGTCAATCCGGTAGGCCTGAGCTGGTTTTCCAGATCCGGGCCGAGGGCGCCCGCCTGGATACGCGCACTCTGGGACATCGGATCGACCTCGAGCACGCGATTCAGGTACTTCATGTCGATCGTCACGATCCCGCGCCGGTGCTCGTCACGGGGCGGGTTCACGCCTCCGACCACGCTCGAGCCCCCACCGAAAGGTATTGCAGCCAGCCCCGCATCTCCGCACCAGTTGAGCACTGCTCGGATCTCGTCCTCGCTGCGCGGATAGGCGACGACATCAGGGGGATTCGTGAAATCGCGGCGATGAATCATCCGAGCGAGGTCGTGCACCGATCGACCGTAGCTGTGCAACAGGCGGTCGTACTTGCTGTCGGTGCAGCAATTACGCAGCGTCGCAGGGACCGTGACCCGGGAAGCGCGCAGGTCGATGTCGTCCTGCCTCGGCATCGGGGCCGGGACGAAACCGTCCACGCCGAACATCTCCGCCCAGCTCCGTTCGAACCGCGCGATCTCTGCTGTCGAGGCGGCATCGTCCTCGTCGCCCCAGCCGTAGAAGCTCCTGCGTCGCTGGACCACCCGCTCCTCCTCCGGACCGTGGGATCCGGCGGCAGCGCCGGGTGCGGCGCGAGCGGTGACCTCGTCCGTGTACCGGCAGCCCCCGATCGGGGGGCCGACCACCGGGTGGATCCTCACTCTAGACCCGCGGCTCCAACCGCGGGACTTCAACGGCGCGCTGAGCAGCTGGTGACGTCCTTGCTGAGAGGCCGATCGAACCACCGCGTCAGGTCGAGGCGACCGCGCTCCAGAGGCCCGAGGCGTGATGTGGTGGCGGGGGGGTGCCGCGACGTCCTGCTCGCCTATAGGTCCGGCAGCGCGCGAGGAGCAGGCTCCACCCCGTGGGCACACGCGCTGCACGATCGGGCTCTACAACATCGGGAACGGCGGATCGACGAGTTGGGGGCACCCTGAGGGAGCTCGAGGAGCCTCCTGCCCGGACGAGCCCGCCCCCCGGCTCGAGCAGCAGCTCATGTGATGAAGGAGCACCCGGTCGGATGTTTGAGAGACGGCGAGAGAGGGCACGCTCACGGGCACATCTGCGAGCTGCCGTCGAGAACGAGGGCCACGCATACCGGGGAGCGCACCCATGAAGTTCCAGCTGTTCATTCTGCCGACCATCCCGGCCACGCTGGAGGAGCGCGCGGCGAAGCGACCCATCGGCCGCGACAACGACGCCTTCCAGGCCATGATCGACGAGGTCCGCGAGCTCGCGATCCTGGCCGACGAGGCCGGCTTCGACGTGTTCTCCACGACCGAGCACCACTTCCACTCCGAGGGCTTCGAGGCCTCGGTGCAACCGATGATGCTCTACGCCGACCTGGCCGCCCGCACCAAGAACATCGCCTTCGCGCCGCTGTCGCTGGTACTGCCCGCCAACGACCCGTTGCGGGTGGCCGAGCAGGTCGCCTACCTCGACCACCTCACCCGCGGCCGGGTCTACGGCGGCTACGCCCGCGGCTACCAGGACCGCTGGGTCAATGTGCTGGGACAACACGTCCCGGTCAAAGGCACCCCGATGGACGGCGGCCCGGACGACAAACACAACCGACTCGTCCACGAGGAGTTCCTCGAACTGATCTACAAGGCCTGGACCGACGACCTGCTGACCTTCGACGGCCGCTTCTACAACGTGCCCCCCAAGGAGGGCATCACCCGCTGGCCCGCCGCCGAGTGGACCCGCCAGTACGGCCACCCCGACGAGATCGACGCCAATGGCCACATCCACGGGATCTCGGTGATCCCCAAGCCGTACCAACAGCCCTACCCGCCGGCGTTCCAGCCGTTCTCGGTATCCGAATCGACCATGGTCCACACCGCACAGCACGGCGTCATGCCGATCATCCTCGTCTCCGAACCCGGCATGTTCACCCACCTGGCCAAGCTCTACCAGACCTCCGCCGCCGAGGTCGGCCGTGACCTCAAACTCGGCCAGAACATCGGCGCCTTCCGCGCGATCGCCTTCGGCGACACCCGCGAACAGGCCTGGAATCTCATGGAACGCACCAACTACTACGGATTCCAGATCTACTTCTCCGGCTTCGGGTTCTGGGAGGCGCTACGGCTGCCCGGCGACGAGCAGCGATACCCCAAGGGCACCCTGCTGCCCCCCGACGAGTGGACCATGGAACGGTTCACCAAGACCAAGTACGGCCTGGTCGGCACCATCGACGACATCAAACGCGACATCGAGGACCTGGCCACCATCCACGGCAACGACGGCGAGCTGGAATGGTTCTCCTGGTTCTTCGACCAGGGACTGATGCCCATAGACGAGGCCAAACGACAGCTCGAGATCTTCGCCGAACACATCATCCCCACATTCCGCTGAGGCCGGGGCGGACTCCTGGCACCCGATGCCGTCGGGCTTGGCGGAACCTTCTCGCTACTACTCGAGGGAAGCGTCATGACGCTCTACATGATGCAAATGATCTACACGAACGAGGCGTGGACGGCGCTGGTCAAGGACCCGGAGGACCGCGCCCTGATGGCGCGGTCGCTGGCAGAGGATCTTGGCGGCACCAATGTCGGGTTCTGGCTCTCGCTCGGGGAGCACGACCTCGTCACCATCTTCGACCTGCCGGACCAGGCGAGCGCCGCGGCGTTGTCGATGGCGATCTCCGCGGGCGGGGCGGTCAGCGACGTCAAGACCACCGTGTTGATGTCTCCGCAGGAGGCGGTCCGGGCGATGAACAAGGCGCAGAGCCTCGAGTATCGCCCACCCCGCGCCATGTGGGCTGCACGCGAGGACTGGTCCGACTCCCCGCCTGCCGACGGGTAGCTTCTGGGGACCGTCGGCATTCGGGCATCACCACGACCTGCGGCGTCAGAGGGAGGGAAAGATGGCCGCCTCGAACTCCCCGGTCGGTTTCGACTCGGTCCGGTTCCGGCGGGTGCTCGGGCGGTTTCCCACCGGGGTGGTCGTCGTGACAGCGATCGGCTCGGGCGGACGACCCGCTGGTATGGCTGTCGGCTCGTTCACGTCCGTGTCGCTGGTGCCTCCGCTGCTCGCCTTCTTTCCGGACAAAGGCTCCTCGAGCTTTCCCCAGATCCGAGCTTCCGGTTCCTTCTGCGTCAACGTGCTCTCCGCAGACCAGGAGCCGGTGTGCCGGGCGTTCGCGACGAAGGGCGCAGACAAGTTCGCCGGTCTGGGCTGGCGGCCCGCGGGCTCCGGCTCGCCGATCCTCGACGGCGTCGTGGCGTGGATGGATTGCGACATCGAGACGATCGACAGAGCCGGTGACCACTTCATCGTGCTGGGCCGGGTGCGAGATCTGCAGGCGGGGCCCGCAGAGCTGCCGCTGTTGTTCTTCCAGGGCGGGTACGGGCACTTCTCTTCCCTGTCGTTGTCCGCGCCTGCCGAACCGGACCTGCTCGAACAGTTGCGGCTCGTCGACGCTGCGCGCGGCGAGATGGAGCGCGTGTCGGCCGCCCTGGACGTGGAGTGTCTCGCGGCCGCGACCGTCCGGGACCAGGTGGTGATCGTCGCCAGCTCCGGCGAGCCTCGCGCGGGCCAGTCGACCACCCGGGTCGGTCAGCGGATGCCGTTCGTTCCGCCGCTGGGCACGCTGCTGGTCGCGTGGGAACCGCCGGCCGCGGTCCAGGCCTGGCTGGATCGCCTCGACCCGAAGCTGCCGGAGCGGGACGCGGGCCACTATCGGCAGTTGCTCGAGCGCGTCCGACGACGCGGGTGGTCGATCTCCTTGGCCAGCGCCGAGCGAATCGCGTTCGAGGCAGCGCTCACGCAGCTGTCCGTGCAATCTCCGACCCCTGAGCAGGAGAAGGCGGTGCGGGATACGGCCGGTCGAGTCGGCTGGCTCGGACACGAGCCGGACGACCTGGCCGCCGGCCAGACCTATCCCGTTCGCAACGTGTCGGGACCGATCTTCAACTCTGACGGACGTTGCGTGCTCATGCTCAGCCTCTTCGTCGGGCGCCGATGCACCGGTGAAGAGGTGGAACATCTGCGTGACTGCGTGCTTCAGGCGTCCGCGGTCGTCACCGCCGCTCTCAGCGGCCGCCACCCGGACGAGCGCCCGACGAGCCGGACGACCCAGGCGCTGCCCGACCTTCCGCGGTCGTGAGTCTCGCCGTTCGGGCTGGCGAGCGTGGTGCGCCCGACAACGTCGTTTTTGTCGCGGCACGGGGACGGCGGGACCTCCCGGTGGCAATCGTCCGCCGTCATCGCTCTTCGCGGCCCGGCCTCGACGGCCTCACCACACCAGGAAGACATCACCAACCATCTCAGCCCCGGCCGCGCAGCTCGCCCGCTCGACGCTAATGGAGTCGAGGTGCCGTGCCGGCATGGCATGAGCTGCGGCATGACGCGTGGCATGCGATGGGAGTTCTCCAAGTTCCACCGGACCGACAGAGGCGTGGGCCGTTCCATCGCCGCTGGACGCAACCGGTGGAAGCTCTCAGAAGTGCTCGACTGTTGCCTCATGATGTGGCGCCGGCACGGCAGCGTTGCATCGGGCGGTGCTCAGAGGCGTGTCAGCCCGGCCACGAAGATCATCGGCATGACTGCGGCGATGACTGCGAAAGTCTCCCCGGACATGCCAGCGAGTACAACGGGGCCAGCAACGGGGCGGCGCTGACCTGCAGGATGCAGGCGAGGGGTGCTACGCCCCGCACTTCTAATCCGCGGGTTGTGAGTTCGATCCTCACGGGGCCCACCCCTTCTACCTGGGGAGTCGTACCTCGGGGTGATCGCCTTTGGGCGAGTGTGTGCGTGGTCTGGGCGTGGCGGAGCCGGCTCGGGCTCGTGGAATCAGAGCGGCAACGGCCTCGGCCGCGTTCGACGCCACCTCGTGGAAGACAGAGGTGTAGGTGTCGGCGGTCAGCGCTACTGAACTGCGGCCGAGTGTCTCCTGGACCACCTTCATCGGCACTCCCGCCGCGAGCATCAGCGAGGCGGCACCGTGGTGGAGATCGTGTAGGCGCACGGGCGGCAGGCCGACGTCCTCGGCGAGCTGATGGAAGCGTGCTGTGACGGAGGCGGGGTGCAGCGCTTCGCCGTTCTCCCTGGTGAAGACGCGGCCGGACTCTTGGTAAGCCTCGCCCCAGATCTTCCGCTCGCGGTCTTGCCGCTCCTTGTGCGCCCGCAGTGCGGCCACGGTGCCGGCGTCGAGGGCGATGAACCTGTTGCCGGCTTCCGACTTCGGCTTGCTCTCGATGACCTGCCACCCGTTCTGCACCAGCTGACGCCGGATGGCCATGAGACCCGCCGTCAGGTCCACGTCCTCCCAGGCAACGCCGCACGCCTCGCCGCGGCGGAGGCCGCGGTGGGCGACGACGTGCCCGAGGGCGTAGAGGCGGTCGTGGTGAGCGTGGTCGAGGAACGCTCCGAGCTGAGCGGGCGTCCAGACCATCACTGCCGAGGGCGGTTGACACGCCTCCTCGAGCCGTTCTCGGTCAGGGTCTTCCGGGCCGCTAGCGGCGAGGGCGGCGCACGCGGCTGACCACCGGGCTACGCGCTCGTCGGTCCAGGTCAGGGCTTTCGGTCGTTTTCCGCTCGGGAGCCGAACCAACGCAGCGGGATTGGAGGGGATCAGGCCCTCGCGCATCGCATCGTTCAGCGCGCTCCTAAAGTGGCGCGGATACGCTGGCGGGTTGAATCGCTCACCGGGATATCGGCGAACGCCTCTGCTACATGTGCGACTCGGAGATCATCGAGTTTGAGATGTCCGAGCCGCGGGGTGAGATGGTTGCGGATGTGGCCGCTGTAGTTGCGGTGAGAGGTGTCTGCCAAGTCGGTCCTGGCTGTGATCCATTCGGCGAGGTAGGTGCCCAGCTGGAGGCCGATCCGGCTTGCTCCGTTGCGGTAGCCCGTCCTGGCACTGTCGAGAGCGGCTTCCGCGTCCTGTCGGGTGTCCCATTTCCAGTGACGTAGCTGGCGCGGCTTTCCGCCTGGCCCGGGCACCGTCAGGGTGAAGCCCCACCATCCATGCCGCGGATTCCAACTACCGTCTGCGCGCCTGAGCCTCGGGCACCGAGCACCGAGCTGACGTCGCCGGCCGTCGACGAGTTCCGTGCAGGTACACCGTTTCGAGATCGCGCCCCTGTTCACCTGCGATCCTCGAACATCTCGTACTGCTCCGCGCGTTCCTGGAGGATGTCGTAACGGTCCACACGGTCAGGGAGGTAGGAGGTCAGCGCCTCGGGGATGGTGCCGGCCTGTTCTGCCCTGCTCCGCAGGAACCACTCGTCATTCCGGACGGTTTCGCGGCTGAGGTGGACATCATCTTCAGCGTTGGCGAGATCACGGATGTGCTGGGTGACTGTTTCGGTCTCTCTGCGCTTGATCTCGCGCTTCTTGATGGCCTGCCAATACTTGACGGCGCGATCAAATCTGTCGAGGTGCTTGAGGAAGAGCTTGAACGAGTAGATGAGGCCGAACGACGAGCGGTTTTCGTGTTCGGACTCTGGTAGCTGCTTATCGCCGGAAACCCACTCGATGGCATGCCACGGGTGAACAGGACGATCGGGCAGGATCTCGATGAGGTCTGTCTGGCCGAAGCGACTGATGAGAAGGACAGGCGGAACCTCGCTCGCCCCACCCCGCCCTGCTGACTCCTGGGCGGTCCAGTCGGGCCGGCCACCGGAGAACACCCCCGCCTGCCAGTCCGTCTACAGCCCGCCACCCGCTGCCACCGGCCCGCGGTCCGGCTCCCGCCGAGGCTGTGTCAACGGATCCTGAAGGTTGACCCTCCTGGGGTCTGCGAATTTTGACCCCTCGGGTGGTTGGTCAGTCCTGGTTGGCGCGGTTCTGTTTGGCGAGGAGCTCGCGTCGTTGGCGGGTGCGGTAGGAGTCGCCGGTGAGGGTGAGGACCTCGGCGTGGTGGACGAGGCGGTCGATCATGGCTGCGGCGACGACGTCGTCGGAGAAGGTCTCGCCCCAGCGCCCGAAGGGCAGGTTGGACGTGACCATGACCGAGCCGACCTCGTAGCGGGAGGCGATGAGCTGGAAGAACAGGTTCGCCGCGTCCTGGTCGAAGGGGATGTAGCCGACCTCGTCGATAATGATCAGCTTGTAGCGGCGGATTTTCTTCAGCTCGGCCTCCAGGCGTCCGGCCTGGTGAGCGTCGGCGAGGCGGGTGATCCAGTTGTTCGCGGTGTCGAAGAGCACCGAGTAGCCGGCGTGGGCGGCTTTGACGCCCAGCCCGATCGCCAAATGTGTCTTCCCCAGGCCGGGCGGGCCGAGCAGGATTACGTTCTCGGCCTTCGCGACGAACGTGCCGGTCGCCAGGTGCGCCAACACGTCTCGGCGCAGCGAGGGCAGGTGGTCGAGGTTGAAGTCCTCGATCGTCTTCACCGCCGGGAAGTGGGCGGTGCGGATGCGCATGGTGGTGCCGGCGGACTCGCGTTCGGCGACCTGGCGCTGCAGGACCGCGGCCAGATACTCCCCGTGCGACCAGTTCTCGTCCCGTGCCTGGTCGGCGAGCTCTTCCCAGCAGCGCCCGATCGTCGGGGTCTTCAACACCCGGGTCAGGTAGGCCAGCATCGAGGGCAGCCCCTCTGCAGGCAGCGCCGCGGCTGAGCGGTCGGGGACAGTTGCACTGGTCATGGGTTGCTCGCTTCCGCCGCGGGCGCGGCAGTTGGGGTGGTCGGGTTGAAATCGACGCCGAACAGGGCGTCGTAGTCGGGCAGGGCGCGGATCGCGACCGGGTGTCCGTCGCTGTGGCGGCGGGCTCCGCGCTGCTGGGTCTGCTGTTGGGCGCGGCGTTGCTCGGCCAGCGCCAGGCGCATCTGGTGCGCGGTCGCGACGTGGCCCGGGTCGGTGAGCACGGCGTGTTTGGCCCAGCTGCGCTCGTGCTCGGCGACCGGTGCTCCGTCGCAGAACACCAGCACTCGCGTCGGGGAGGCGGTGACGTCGACGAACCGCCCGATCACCCGCGGGTCGACGGAGTAGTCGCAGGTGTCGACGCGGACGTAGTAGTCGCGGGCGAGCCGGATCCGGTGCGTCAGCCCGACCGTCGGGGCGACCGGTGGCAGCGGGGTCATCGCCTGGCGGTCGGTCTCGAGCAGATCCACCGGGCGTGCCTGCAACGCTCGGACCGTGCGGGAGTTCGCGCGCGGCAGCCAAGCCCCGAGCTGGTCGTTGAAGTCCTGCGGGCCGGCGAACGCGCGGCCGGGCAGGAACGAGGTCTCGAAGAAGCCGTTGTTGCGCTCGACCATGCCCTTGAACTCCGGATCCCGCGGCGGGGCCAGCCGGATCCGCGTGGCCAGAGTCCCGGCGAACGCCGCGGCCGGGACGCTGACCCGTCCGGTCCCGCCGATCGCGGACTCCCGGTCCCAGACCAGCGTCTTGGGCACCCGCCCGAGCTGGGAGATCAGCAGCCACATCCCGGACAGGATGTCCCCGGCCTGGCGCGAGGGGATCATCGTCGCGGACAGGAACCGGGAGAACGCCAGCGTCACCACCAGCACCGGCAGGATCCGGGCCTGCCCGGCGGTGACCGGGACCGGGGTCTCGGGGAACCACAGGTCGCACTGCGCGACCTGCCCGGGCTCGTAGACGACCCGGTCAGCCGGGTCGATCCCCACGTACTCGGGCCGGATCCGGGCCAGCAGCTTCTTGAGCGGTCCCTCCGAGTAGGGCCAGCCGATCCGCTGCGCGATCACCGGCCCGGGCATCCGCGGCCACTCCACCAGCAGTGCCCGCACCTGCGGCTCGTAGGCGTCGGCGACCGAACCCCGCGGCCCCCGCTCGTAGCGCGGCGGCCCGTCCGAGCGCAACGCCGCCCGCACCGTGTTCCGCGCGACCCCGAGCCGCCGGGCGATCTCCTTGATCGGCACACCCTCAGCCCGATGCAGCCGACGGATCTCCGCCCAGTCCTCCACGTTCAACACCTCCCCAGCGTCGGGAGGGGTCAAATTTCCCGGACCGCCAGGGGGTCAGATTTCAGGATCCGGCGACAGGCTGGGCCCTCGGGCACCGCAACACCCGGCCAACACAATCGCTCGCACCGCCCGGCCCAGCGCAGCCGGAGCTCAGCAGCCCGCGGTCAGCGCGACGGGACCTGAAAGCACCGCGGCGCCCTCACGGATCGCGACCGCGGAGGCGAGGGCGAAGAACTCTTCTCTCGCGGCGCTGGCTCCGGTGTCGCAGATGCGGGGGTGGGCGAACAGCCGGGCGGCGAGCTCGTCGGCGACCCAGCGCAACAGCAGCCCGTGCCGGACGGACAGGTACTGCGCGACGGCCGGATCCGGTAGAAGTCGGCCGTGCTGTCGAGCCAGGCGTAGGCCAAAACGTGCCACAGCCACGGGCCGACCTCGGAAGCCGGGCCGTCCCGCGTGACGGTCTCGACGTCAACGAGGGTGTCCCCGACCAGCAGCAGATCGCCGTCAGCCCAGCTCGGCACGAACACCGGACCGGCCCGCCCTAATGGGTTCCCGGCCGGTAGGCGGCCAGGGCGTGTCCTGCAAGGGATCGCAGCCGGCCTATGATCATGTCCCGATGTCCACAAGGCGTAGGCCCGGCAGCCCGCGCTCCGCCCAGCCCGGCGATGGTGGCGCTTGGGCGTGCTGGTCGTGCTAGCGGTGTCGCCGCTCAGAACTCCTTGCGCGGCTCGCCCGCGTCAAGCCAGCCGTGGTAGCGGGCTCCCTGCAGCCACAGGGAGACATACCGGCGGGCCCGGCCATCGGCCTCGAAGAGCCGGCCCATGTGCAACTCGTACTCGGGATTGCGCTCGTGGTCCGCGACAACCTCATCGGTCGTCGCCGCGCGGGCCGGCGCCCACTGGCCGTCCTCAGCCGTGCTGCCCCCCGTGTGCGTCTTCATGCGCGACAACTAACACCAGCAACGCGCCGAAACCGTTCGGGTCCGACCTCGTGCTCAACGACGCCGCGGCCGACCTGCTCCAGCCCGCCGACCGCGTCGCATTTGCAGGCGCCGCGGCACGGCCGGCCGGGCGTGGCGCGCACCGAGGGCGAGCTGGCCGCGGTCTCGTGGCTGCCGGCCGACGCCCAGCCCGGACCCATCCCGGATCGAGCACGTCCGGGTGTTGGGGCCGATGTGCTGGGCGGCGGCCTGTAGCAGCAGCGTGCGCTGTGCTCGTGTCTCGATCTCCGCGCGACGAGCGCTTGCGCTCATCCACACGGCGCCACCTGAGCCAGGACGGGGCGAAGGCAAAGGTGTCAGGCCCTCGACCACGACAGGGCCTGCCCACAGCGGCGAGGCTTCGGACGACGCTCAGTCGGCATGTAGCACAAGGTCTTGACGACGGGGAACGTGCGTCTACGCTTACCGTTTGTGTCGGCTTACGGAGATGCGGGGCTGGGGCTCCTCGGCGACCCCAGCCGGCGCGCCATCTTCGAGCTGCTCGCGCGCCGGCCCAGTTCGGTGCAGGAGCTGGCCGACGAGCTGCCGATCAGCAGGCCGGCGGTGTCCCAGCACCTGCGGGTGCTGCGCGAGGGCGGGCTGGTGGTCAGCCGCGCCGAGGGGACGCGGCGCATCCACCGGCTCAACCCCGAGGGCGTCGGCGCGTTGCGGACGTGGCTGGACGGGGTCTGGAGCGCCGCGCTGACCGACTTCCAGAAGACCGCCGAGGCCACCACGCCGGGCCCGGAGTCCCGGCCCGAGGACGTCGAGGAGCATCCATGAGCGGCACGGCCCCGATCCCGCCCATCACGGGCACGGTCGGTCTCGCGGTCCCGGTCGAGCGGGCGTTCGAGGTGTTCACCGGCTCGGTGAACGCCTGGTGGCCGCACCAGTACCACATCGGGCAGGCCGAGCTGGCGGAAGTCGTCCTCGAGCCGGGTGTGGGCGGGCGCTGGTTCGAGCGCGGCGTCGACGGCAGCGAGTGCGACTGGGGACGGGTGCTGGTCTGGGAGCCGCCGCACCGGCTGGTGCTCACCTGGCAGATCAACGGCTCCTGGCGGTTCGACCCCGACCCGGAGAAGGCGAGCGAGATCGAGGCCCGGTTCACCGCGGCCGGGCCGGGGGACTGCGTCGTCGAGGTCGAGCACCGCCACTTCGAACGGCTCGACGGCGGGCAGGCGATCAACGACGCGATCAACGGCGGCGGCGGCTGGGCGCTGCTGCTCGACGGGTACGCCAAGACCGTCGCCGAGCAGGACTGACGCCGCGATGGACACCGTGGACACGATGGCGATGGCCCGCGAGGAGCGCGGCGAACTGGTCGACCTGCTGGTCGCGCTCACCCCGGAGCAGTGGGAGGCCCCGACGCTGTGCAGCGAGTGGTGCGTCCGCGAGGTGGTGGCGCACATGTTCAGCTACGACGAGCTCAGCCGCCCCCAGCTGGTCGGGCGGTTCCTGCGCGGCGGACCGGGACGGGCGAACGAGATCGGGGTCGCCGCCTACGCCGACCGCGGCCCGGACGAGCTGATCGCCCTGGCGAAGCACAACCTGCAGCCCAGGGGGCTGACCGCCGGCTTCGGCGGCCGGATCGCCCTGACCGACGGCATGATCCACCAGCAGGACGTCCGGCGCCCCCTCGGCCTGCCCCGCTCCATCCCGGCCGAGCGGCTCGAGGTCGTCCTCGATTACGCCAGGACCGCACCGCCGATCCGGGCGAGGAAGCGCATCCGCGGGCTGACCCTGACCGCGACCGACCTCGACTGGACCACCGGCGAGGGGCCGGAGGTCACCGGGCCCGGGGAGGCCCTGCTCATGGCGCTCGCCGGCCGCCGCGGCATCACTCCCGAGCTGTCCGGGCCCGGGCTACCCGAGCCCGCCGGCCGCATCGACGACTGACGCGCAGCGGCAGCGGGCTCATGTCCTTGGCAGGGCCGCGCCCTTGGCCGGCCCGGCGGGAGCACGGAGGATCCGGCGATGAACTCCTCGAGCGACAACGGCGCGGCGAGCGGCAGCGGCACTGGAGGTCGATCTACGCGAGAAGGACCCGTCAGAGATCAGTTGGTTGGTACGAACCCACCGTCGTTGCCCGTGGCGATGGTGGACGCCGTGGGCGCCATGCCGACCGAGGCGGTGATCGACGTCGGGGCGGAGCCTTCCGGCTTACCGCGGCGTTGCTCGAGCGCGGCGTCACGGACCTCACCGCGCCGACATCGTAGACGACGGCCTTGCCGGTTGGGGATCACCGCGCTCCCGGCCTGCTCGGTGGATTCGAGCTGATCAGGGGTTTCGAGGGCGCGAGCCCGTCTACCCGCGGTGGGGCGGCCCTGCCCAGCACGTTGGCCGCATGTCCGACAGCTACTGCAGCGGCCGCTGCCTGACGCGGTACCAGTCGCCCACTCGTACGAGGACGCCGATGCCACCGATGAGGAGCACGATCAGTCCCACGACGTACAGGTCGGGGAGCAGCAGGCCGAGCGCGCCGAGTGCCAGCCCGAGGAGCACGACGAGCAGTGCGGAGACCATGTCGGCTTCACCTCCGTCCCCATCGTGCCCGCGGAGCCCGGGTCGCGGGGCGGTGATGTGGTGAGTACACCGGCGCTGATCCTGGCCGAGGGCGATGTGCCCGCGCGGGTGCAGATGGGGGCGTCGTTGGGCTTCCATATCGTCTTCGCCTGTTTCGGCATCGCGTTCCCCGCCGTCGTGCTGATCGCGCACTGGCTGGGCATCCGTCGTCACGACGGCGTCGCGCTGGTGCTCGCCCGGCGGTGGTCGAAGGTCGCGGCGGTGATCTTTGCCGTGGGGGCGGTGTCGGGGACGGTCCTGTCGTACGAGCTCGGGCTGCTCTGGCCGGGCCTGATGGGCCGCTACGGGGCGGCGTTCGGCATCCCGTTCGCCATCGAGGGCATCTGGTTCTTCGTCGAGGCGATCTTCACGGCGATCTACCTGTACGGCTGGGGGCGGCTGTCACCGTGGGTGCACTGGTGGTCGGGCATGCCCATGGTGATCGCGGGGCTGCTCGGCGCGTTGGCGGTCGTCGCGGCGAACTCGTGGATGAACCAGCCCAGCGGCTTCACCCTGCAGAACGGGCGGGTCGCGACGGTGAACCCGTGGGCGGTGATCTTCAACCCGGCGACGCCGTACGAGACCCCGCACATGATCCTGGCGGCCTACATGGTGGTCGGGTTCGTCGTCGCCGGTGTCTACGCGACCGGCCTGCTGCGCGGGCGGCGCGACCGCTACCACCGGCTGGGGTTCCTCATCCCGTTCTGGGTCGGCGCCGTGTGCGCGCCGCTGCAGGTGTACGTGGGCGACGTGTTGGCCCGTGCGGTGGCGTACCAGCAGCCGATCAAGTTCGCGGCGATGGAGCTGGTGGACACCACGGGGCGGGGCGTCACCGAGTGGCTCGGCGGCATCTACTGGAACGGGCAGGTGTACTTCGGCGTCGGCATCCCGTACCTCGACTCGATCCTGGTCGGCTTCTCGCCGGACACCGAGGTGACCGGGTGGGACAGCGTGCCCCCGGAGCTGCGGCCCCCGCTGCCGAACCTGATCCACCTGTCGTTCGACGGCATGGTCGCCATCGGGACCCTCCTCGTGGTCCTCGGCGCCTGGCAGGCGTGGGTGTGGAAGTTCCGCCGCGACGTCCTGCAGACCCGATGGTTCCTCGTCCCGGCCGCACTCGCCGGGGCGGCGTCGATCGTCGCCATGGAGCTCGGCTGGATCACCACCGAGGTGGGCCGTCAACCCTGGGTGGTCTACGGGCTGCAGCTCACCCGGGAAGCGGTGACCCCGGCAGCCGGCGTGCCGGTCACGCTAGCCGTCACGGTGGTGATCTACGGAGTGCTGACGGTGACCAGCACCGCGGTGCCCTGGCTGATGGGCCGCCGCTGGCGGGCCCAGGACGAGGCGGGGGCCGGCGCGGACACCGTGTGGGCGCCCTACGAGCGGGCCCGGCGGGCCGAGGACACGTGATCGTGAACCCCGACGTGGCCCCCTCCGTCAGCACCGTCGCCGTCGCCGTGGTGCTGATGGTGACGATCGCCGGTTACGCCCTCTTCGCCGGTGCCGACCTGGGCGCCGGCACCTGGGACCTGCTGGCGGGCGGCGACGAGCGTGGGGCCCGCCCGCGCGAGGAGATCGACGCGTCCGTCACACCGGTCTGGGAGGGCAACCACGTCTGGATCATCTTCGGGCTCGTCGTCTTCTGGACCGGCTTCCCGGGTGCGTTCGGCGCGGTGATGGTCGCGCTGTTCGTGCCGCTCGCCCTGTCCCTGCTCGGCATCGTGTTGCGCGGGGTCGGCTTCGCATTCCGGCACGAGGCCAAGCGCCCGGCGACGACGCGACTGTACGGGGCCCTGTTCGCCGCCTCCTCCTTCCTCACGCCGTTCTTCCTCGGCACCACGGTCGGCGCGGTGGCCACCGGGGCGGTACCGGCCGACCCGGCCGGCAACCTGGGCGGCGCGTGGACCAGCCCCACGGCGGTCGTCACCGGTCTGCTCTTCGTGGCCACGTGCGCCTACGTCGGCGGCGTCTACCTCGTGGCCGACTGCGAGCGGCGCGGCCACGGCGACATGGCACGCTACTTCCGCCGTCGCTCCCTCGTCGCGGGCGTGGTCACCGGTGTCCTGGCGGGGGTCGATCTGGGCCTGCTGGCCGGCAGCGCCCCGTACCTGTGGGCCCGCCTGACCGGGCCGGCGCTCCCCGCGGTCGTCGTGTCCGTCCTCGGCGGGATCGCCGCGCTGGCCCTCCTGTCGGCCAGGCGGCCGAACCTGCTGCGCGGCGCCGCGGCGCTGGCTGTGGTCGGCGTGGTCGCCGGGTGGGGCGTCGCCCAGTACCCGTGGGTCCTGCCCGGGGCTCTCACGCTCACGCAGAGCGCCGCCCCCGAGCCGGCGCAGCTGGCGCTCTTCGTCGCCCTGGGCCTGGCCGTGCTGCTCGTGTTCCCCGCGTTCGTGTGGCTGTACTGGCTGCAGCAGCACGGGATGCTGCAGGAGTCGCAGCCCCCACCGGTACCCGCCGGGGCCCGAGCCGGCACCAGCGGCGCGACCGAGGAAAAGGGGCCGGCAGCAGCGGGGGTTCGGCACCCCGTCGATCGCCATCCCGTCCTGGAGGCAGCCGTGTTCGCAGTCGTCGTCGGCGGCGCGCTCCGTGAAGTCTTCCGGCAGCTCGCCCCGCGGCGGCGCCGGCGGAACTGATTGGGCACGGGCCATCGATAGGGAGGGCATCGGGGTGACCGAGGTGCAGAAGGCTCAAGGGCGCGGGCCACCCGACGGACGGCGATACGCGAGCTTGCTCGCAAAGAGAACCTGCCCGAATCGCAGCCTCAAGCCCAATCCGGAGCGGATACCCACCGAGGCGTCCGGAGGAGGGCCTGCCTCAACCAAATGAGCCGACGGAGTTCGATGAGCTGACCGTCGCCGGGCAAGGTGAGCATGCTGGGGACGCATTAGGTGACGTCGGTGACGGGGGCTTCTGGAGCGGGGGGAGGGCGGCGCTGACGGCCTCGGCCGTGGCGGCGAGCCCGTTGGCCCACCGGACCTCGACAGGAACTGGGCGAGGGTCCCATCCGGGGCCTGCTGCGATCCAGGTGAGTCCGTTGCGACCGGGGGCGAGGAGCGCGGGGTTCGCGGCGCCGGCGCGCAGGGCGAACAGCACGATGACCTGCTGTTCCTGTGTGTAGGGGGTGTTGGCCAGGCGGCGCAGTACCGTGACGGGGGTACGGGCACCGAGCATCAGCGTGGGGATGCCGTCGTCGGCCAGGGTGGCCGAGAGCGCCAGCAAAGGCAGGCTGTGCTGCTCGGTAGGCGTGCAGGCGAGCACTACCCGGCCTAGATGAGCTTGTGAGCGGCGAGTGGGGCGGGCGGTGTCGCTGAGCGGCCCCGGTGTCCGGGGGGCCGCCCGGGTGAGCAGCGCGGCCGAGGTGAGGTGGGAGAGCAGGTGTTCGGCGGCGATGCGTTGGGCCCGGTCGGCGTCGCACGAGTCGACGGCCCGAAATGCCGGCCGCAGCAGGGCCTCCCAGGTGCGGTAGCTGCCGTTGCGGTCGAGGTGAGCGGCGAGCAGGGAAGCGAGTAAGGCCCCGTCGAGACTCAAGGCGGCCTCGGTGAACAGAGCGACATCGGGTGGCGGTGGCGTGTGTGGCTGCTCTGCCGCGCCCATCAGACCAGCTGTCACCGTAGGGCCGGGGTGGGCGTCGGGTGAAAGACCGACATCGCGGTGTGCAGGTTCGCCGCTGGAAGGGCGCGACGATTCCGAGGGGAGTTCCAGCGCGAATGATGCTTGATTTGACGCGAGGACGACGCGAGCAGCCTCCGCGGTGCTGAGGCCGGCGGCAATGAGGTCGCGGGCGTGGCGCAGCCGCGCGAGGTCGGCTCCGGTGTAGCGGCGGTGCCCGCCAGCGGAGCGACTGCTGGCGCCCAGCCCATAACGGCGTTGCCAGCTGCGCAGGGTCTCGGGGTCGATGCCGAGTTGGCGGGCGGCCGAGGAGATAGGCAATCCCAGCTCCAAGATCTATCACCTCCTCGATCGGAGAACGACGTCGTTGAGCAGTAGGTACGACGACAGCCCCTCCGCCGCCAGCCCTTCCGCCGCCAGTCCCTCGCCGCTCCTCAAGGCTTCGCATCGTCTGAACGCGGCCGCACGTGCCGGTTCCTGCTGTCGGCCATTCGGGAGTATCGCGGCGCCGACGCCTACAGGTCGGTAGCTCCAAAGCGCGCCCCAGGCCCGCCCGACCGGGATCAGGCGACCGCAATCACGTTACGCGCGGGCTCGGCTCACGTCTGTCACGCAGACCGGCGACCCACTGGTGGCAACCCGCGCCACTCTCGCTACTCCGGCGTTCACTAAATCTTGGGCAAAATCTGGGCGCGGATGATTACTGCTAGTGGCGGTGGCTACCCCTTGGTTCGTCGGCCGACTCCTGACACACGGAACCGCTCGTCCACCGGGGCGCGCAGTACGGCGAGAGGAAGACGAACGATGGCTGTGAATCTGCAGGATCCGAAGAGCATCTTCGGGATGACCGTGACCGGCCGCGGCGGGGAGAGGCTCGGCAAGGTCGACGGGGTCTACCTGGACAACGACACCAAGCGCCCGGAGTGGGCGGCGGTCAAGAGCGGGCTGTTCGGTTCGCACATCTCCCTGGTCCCGCTGGCCACCGCCGACCTCGCCGGCGACGAGCTGCGGGTGCCGTTCGACAAGGACGCCCTGCAGTCCGCGCCACACCACGACCCGGACAAAGAGCTAAGCACCCAGGAGGAAAAGCAGCTCTTCGAGCACTACGGCGTCCCCTATGGCGGCGAGTCCGTCACGGCCCGGACCGGACAGACCGGCCACACCGGCCACGGCGAGCAGGCCGGCTACGCCGGGCAGCAGGCGGCCGGCGGCCGGCACGGGCTCGCCGACGAGCGCGCCACCCGCGGCGACGCCGACGGCCGTGTCGAGCGGGCAGCAGGCCACGACGTGTCGGGCCCGAACACCGACGATGCGATGACCCGCTCGGAGGAGCGGATGCGCGTCGGTACGGAGACCACCGAGGCCGGGCGAGCCCGGCTGCGCAAGTACGTGGTGACCGAGCACGTCACCCAGACCGTGCCGGTCTCCCACGAGGAGGTCCGGATCGAGCGCGAGCCGATCACCGAGTCGAACATCGACGCGGCCACCGACGGCCCGGCGATCTCCGAGGAGGAGCACGAGGTCACGTTGCACGCCGAGCGACCGGTCACCGAGACCGAGGCCTTACCGGTGGAGCGGGTGCGCCTGGGCAAGGAGACCGTGACCGAGGAACAGCAGGTCAGCGGTCAGGTTCGTAAGGAGGAGATCGAAACGACGGGGGTCGAGACCACCGGCCGCACCGAGCGGCGCACCGAAGAGCGCTGACCTCCCCGGTCCGTCCCGCGCGGTGGCACCGCCCGGTTCCCGGGGGTGCCACCGCCGTCGGTCTGCCGGGACCGGGGCCCGCCGAGGACGGCGGTCCGTGAGTGACCCGACAGGGCGAACGCCCCGGAAGAAGGGCGGCTGTTGCTCCATCAGTAGTACGGGGTAACCCGCCACCAGGCCTGACCTCTGCGGGAGGAACGGCCGCACAGGTCTCCACATCCGAGAGGTCACACCGATGTTCGATGCGTTGCAGAGCCTGCAGAGCGGGTTCACCGCCTTCGTCAACTACCTGCCACAACTGCTCGGCGCCATCGTCGTGCTGGTGGTCGGCTACCTGATCGCGAAGATCCTGAACAAGCTGATCACCAAGGGCCTGCGCAAGGCCAGGCTCGACGACCGGCTGACCGCCAACTCCGGCGGCCGCTACGTGGAGAAGGTCAGCCCCGGCGGCAGCCCCGCCCGGCTCGTCGGCGGCGTCGTCTTCTGGGTGATCATGCTGTTCGTGATCTCCGCGGCGATCGCCACCCTGAACATCCCGGCACTGACCGCGTTCTTCGGGCTGGTCCTGTCGTACCTGCCTCGGGTGATCGCGGCGCTGCTCATCTTCATCGTGGCCGCCGCCGTTGCCGGCGCGGTGGGCGGGCTCGCGCACCGCACCATGGGCGACACCCCGACCGGCAAGATCGTCCGAAGCGGCGCGCCGACGCTGGTCATGGCCATCGCCGTGTTCATGATTCTGACCCAGCTGGGCATCGCCCCGGTCATCGTCACCGCCACCTACATCGCCCTGATCGGCGGGCTGGCCCTGGCCGCCGCGCTGGCCTTCGGCCTCGGCGGGCGCGACGCCGCAAAGAACCTGATCGACTCCGGCTACCGCAAGGCCCAGGAGCAGTCCGACACCGTCAAGTCCGACCTGCAGACCGCCCGCGAGCGTGGCCAGGCCGACGCAGCCCGCGCCCAGGCCCACGCCGAGCACCAAGCCGACCCGCAGACCGGCAACCGCCCCGGCGCCCACCAGTACCAGCGCTAATCCCCCTCGGGCGCAGCCGACCGAAAGATTGCGTTGGTAACCCGGAACGCCGAGGGATCGCGCTAAGGCACGGCTAGGGGAGGTGGCGGGCTCGCGAACCGCGAGCGCGCCCCCTCCTCCTGCCGGTAGCACCAGCTGCGCCATTGCCAAGAGTCGCCCTCATCGGAGGTCAGGCTCGGCCACATGTGCTTCGAGCAGACGGGACAGGAGTTGTCATGACGTCGACGCCACTGCTGCTCGGCGCGCCATCTCGAGTGCCGCACGGCGGACTGCGCCACCGCATCCGCTCGCGGCCCGGGCTCGCGCTGGCATACCGGGTCGCCGTATTCGTGGCTGGGCTGTTATGCATCGCCAGTGGGCTGGCACTTTCGGTGCTCCCCGGGCCGCTGACAATCCCGCCGGTGCTGCTCGGGCTATGGGTGTGGTCGACCGAGTTCGCGTGGGCGCAGCGTCTGTTCCGCCGCTTTCAGGTCAAGGCTCGCCAGGCCTGGCAGCACGCCAGGACTCACCCGGTCAGCTCGTCCGCGATCACCCTGGGCGGGCTCGTCGTCGTCGCCGTCGGAGTGTGGGCACTGCGCCACTTCGAGATCGTCGCGCGCGTCAGAGACGCTCTGGGCCTCTGACTACTGCTAGGTGGTCACAGCCCGGGTCCGCGGCACCCCGGGCCGCGGCCCGCCCGAACCCGTACCGCCCCCGATGGGGAGAACGGCCAGGGCTTCGCCTCGGTTGAGGTCGGACTGGCGGGGGAGCGTCGGCCATGTTCGCGGTCGTCAGATTCCGATGCGCGACCGCCCAATATCGGTAAGCGGCCGAGCATGCCCGCCCAGCGTCTCGGGGTCTCGGTGTCGCGGTCGCCGAATAAGCCGCCGTGTACGTGGGCGCAAGACCCGGGCGCGATCCGCCGGCGGGCCGGGCCGCGAGCGGATGCTGTGATCGTGGGCGCGGTCGGCGCGGGGATTGCTGTGCACGCCGGATTGATCGGCAGGCCGCCGACCGGCCCGCCGATGGAGGCCGGTGCTCTACGCGGGCTTGTCGCCCTTCGCGAGGAAGCGGTGGTAGAGCAGCGCGGCCAGGGCGCCGCCGACGATCGGGCCGAGCAGATAGGCCCACAGCGCGGAGAACTCGCCGGCGACGATGGCGGGCCCCAGGGTCCGGGCCGGGTTGACCGAGCCGCCGGTGACCGGGCCCGCGATGAAGACCGCGACGGCGAGCGCCGCGCCCACCGCGACGGGCGCGAGGCTCGGGTGCACGCGGTCGTCCGTGGCGACGGAGACCACCACGAACACCAGCAGGAAGGTCACGAGGAGCTCGACGACGAAGGTCGTCCCGCCGCCGACGCCGGGGGCCGGTGCCGTGGCGGCCAGGGAGGCCTCGTTTCGGCCGGGATTCCCGAAGGTCAGCCAGGTTGCGAGGGCACCGAGGATCGCGCCGACCAGCTGCGCGATCACGTACGCGGGCACGAGCCGCCACGGAAAGGCGCCCGTCGCCGCGAGTCCGATCGTCACGGCCGGGTTGACGTGCCCGCCGGACACGTGGCCGATCGACGCCACGACCACGAGCAGGGCCAGCCCGAAGGCCAGCGGGATCGCCAACGAGTTGTACACGGGTCCCGCGACCGGCCGGTTGAGGGTGGCGGCCACGGCGACGGCGGTGCCGCCGTAGATCAGGACGAAGGTGCCGATCAGCTCGGCCACGACCGCAGCGGCCGTGTTCGTCCCGATCCGCGAGCCGTACAGGCCCGATGGGACGCGGGGTGTGGTGCGGGTGTCGGTCTCGGTCACGGAAACCTCCGAGGGCTGACGCAGGGCGACGGGTGTCGCCCCAACGGTGGCCACGGGATAACACCGATACGCCCGGTCACACCTGGCTGCACCGCATCCACGACAGGGGCCTCGTCAAGGCGCAGATTCGCTGCCACGGACGACGCCTGCTGGTGAGGCGGCCCGTGTCGGCGGTGGCCGCGCTGCGATCAGCGGGCCGCGAGCGGAACCGGCGGGCTGTGTAGGGCACGGCGGTTCCGTCGAGGGGCAGTAGTTACTGCAGAGGAAGGTGTCGTGTGCGTGCGAGGGCGCACACGGCGGCGAGGCGCAGGCTCGTCCAGTCCGCGCTGCCCCAGGAGCCGACGTTCGGCTCCAGCGGTCGCCATCCGAGGTCGCGGGAGTGGGTGAGTACGCCGTGTGCGTAGCTGGCCAGTAGCGCCAGACCGGCGACGACGGCGGTGCTCTCCAGCCCGATCGTCGTGGCGTCGCGTACTGCCGCCGCGTGCTGGTCGATCATCGCAGCCAGTCCGGGTACGGCGGCTGCGGCAATCAGTCCGGCCCGGCCCACGTCGTGGTGCAACCCGTCCAGCCAGCGGCGCGCGGTCCGTTGGGTGAACACCGCCGTCTCCACACTCACGCCGGCTGACGCTACCGGCGCCCGCACGCCCGACCAGATCGCCTCTATCACACCCGGGTCCACTGCGCATGCTGGAACGAGAACTCGGTCAGGGGACTCCGACCTGGTCGTGCTGGTGGTGGCGGCGGCGGAGGGTGCGGGGCAGCTGCTTGCCGTACTCGAGGCCGTCGGTGATGTCGCGGACGACCTCGCTCTCGCGGATGTCCGGGCCACGTGTCCTGCGGCGGCCTGCAGCAGCAGCGTGCGGGCGCTGTGCTCGTCGAGCTCGCCGCCGCCGATCAGCCGCCCCAGTGTGCGGGCGGCCTTGAGCCGGGCGTCGTGCCGCGCGGTGGCGAGAAGGGCCTCTAGAGCAAGCAAGCCGGCTCGCGCACCGAACCTGCGCCGACGACGAAGCAGTACGTGATCGACTCGATCATGGACTACGTCGCCGCCCGCGAGGCCCCGGCGTGTGGCCCGGCAAGCGGCGCGACGCGGCCGTGGCGAGTCAGCCCGCTGGCCAGGCCGCAGTCCGGCGGCGCAGCTCGGAGGCAATCATGGCGCGCGACGAGCAGTTCCTGATCGACCAGGAAGTTCGCCGTAGCGAGCGGCAACTTGCACATCTGACCGCGCGAAAGTCGACCCGGGCAATCAGCCGGATCAACCGTCAGAGCGGCCAAACCGCACATGCCGGCGAAGCCGACTTTGCCGTCGATGCGTCAAGCACCGAGCCCGCACCTGGCCGGTCGATCAGCCGGGTCCGTCGGCGACCGGTCGGCTGAGCAGGGTCACCTCGGTGCCGGCCGCATCGGACCACAAATCCCCGGGAAGGACTTGCACCTCGTCCATCGCCGCTCTCATTAGCTTGAAGCCTGAACCCTTCGGGTCCAGCTCCCCGAGCGGGTTCCAGCAGCCGCTGTCACGCACGACCACCCGCATCCGCCGGGTCCCAGCAGTCGACCGCACCACCTTCGCCTCCACCGACACCTGCTTCCCCGACCGCCGCGCGGCGTCTGCACCCGCGTCCTCCACAGGGGGATAGGCGTGCAGGACGGCGTTTGCGACCGCCTCGTCGACCGCCGCCGTGATCGCGCTCGCCTCGGCGGCCGGCCAAGCCAGAGTCTCCAGCCATGCTGTGAGCTCCGCACGCGCCACTCCCGGCGCCCACATCTCGGCCTTCAGTGCCATGGAGCACGCCAACTCCGGCGCGCCCTCGTCGTCTAATGATCGACCCATGCCCGATTACCCTCGCTCCCTTCGTCGTCCTCCTCGGGGCAGCGCAGTGGCGCGACCCCTCGCGAGCTCGGGCCACTCCAGCCGGCCGCTATTTCCTTCATCGAGCGGCCTAAACGTTCGCCGCCAGCACGCCGAGCCACCAGACCTGCCTCGTGCACATCAGCGACTCGGGGGGCTCGTGATCAGCCCAACCAGCCGCAGCTGCCGATGACAGGGCCACCGGGAAGGCCTGGAACGCTACGGGCGGCATGAGACGCCGCGCGGATAGGCCCGCTGGCACTGCCGGGCCGGTTCGGCAGGAACGGGCAGATCGGCGTAGCGCGACATCGTGCCGGGTATTCGCCGCCCACTTGGTCAGGATTGCCAGCAGAGGAGCGACACCATGAGCGTCACGGGAATCATCTCAGCGATCGTCGTCGGTTTGATCATCGGCGCGCTCGGCCGGCTCGTGGTGCCGGGCCGTCAACCCATCCCGATCTGGCTCACGCTGATCATCGGTATCGTCGCAGCGTTCATCGGCGGCTTCATCGCCTCCGCGCTGGGCTACGGCAACGCCAACGGCGGCATCCCCTGGATCCTGATCATCATTCAGGTCGTGGTCGCAGCGATCCTGGTGGCCGTTACCGCCGGTTTCTACAGCCGCCGCGGCGCCCGACGTTGACCACGGGCGCTGCCCCGACACGGCTACCTGAGCACGGGCAGTTGCGCGAGCATGGGTCCCCGGCCTGCGGGACACGGGCCGCCGCGGTCACCGGTGTGCTAGCCCACGTCGACAGCGGACGGCGAGGACCCCGTCTGGGGGTTCGACCTGATGCTGGGTGTGGCTCTTCGGTTGCGGGGAGCGCGTCCGAACTGGTCGAAGTCCTGCTCACCCTGCTTAGATGCTGCTCGGCAGCACGGTCTGTTTGGCCGTGCTGGACCACTCGACCAGAAGCAGCGTGGCGTCGTCTTGCAGCTTGCCGCCTTGGTGTTCGAGGACCGCCCGCGACAGTCGGCGCAGGGTCTCTGGTGCCGGTAGTCGGTCCGCCGCGGTGCGCTCGGTGAGCTCGACCAGGCGTTGCTCGCCGAAGAACTCACCAGCCGCGTCGCGGGCCTCGGTGATCCCGTCGGTGTAGAGCAGCAAGCGGTCACCGGGTTGGAGCTGTTCCTCGGCCACGAGGCCGCCCGGGCCGCTGTCGCCGGAGGCGTGGATCCCGAGGGGAGGACGCGGCGGCGCGGCCAGCTCTTTGACCACGTGGCCCTCCCGTACGAGCAGTGGCGGTGGATGTCCCGCCAGGAGATAGCGCAGACGCCCGGTGGTGGTGTCGAGGCGGGCGAGGGCCGCGGTGACGAACAGCTGGGCGCCGGGGGTGGTCGTGAGCAGCTCGTCGGCGCGGGCGGCCAGGGCGAGCAGGTCGGTCTCTTCGGAGCGGCGGGCGTTTCGGATCGCGGTGATCGCCACCGCGGTGGTGAGGCCGGCCGGGAGGTCGTGGCCGACCCCGTCGAACACGGCCAGGTCGACCCAGCGTCCGTCGCTGTTGTAGTCGTAGGCGTCGCCGGCGACCTGGTCGTGCGGTTCGAGCAAGGCCGCAACGACGACGTTGTCGGTGGCGAAGGTGCGCGGTGGCAGCAGCTGCCACAGCAGCTCCGAGGCGGGCGAGAGCGGGCCGTTGCTGCGGATGCGGCGCAACCGGTCGCTGTAGACGAGCTTGGTCATCACGACGTGGCCGGTCATCCCGGCCAACGACCACAGCCAGCGTCGCAGCTCCGGCCCGTCGGTCGCCACCAGGGGCGCGCCGCCGCCGCGCGCAACATGCTGGGTCTGCTCATCGGGGTCGCCGTGTGTGGCCGGGTCGGTGCACGCGGGATCGGGCAGGTCGGCGCGCATGACACCGACGCGCTCGGTGCCGTCGAGGATCGGCACCCACAGCACGCGCTGCTCGGGGTCGCCGCCCGCGATGATCTGGCCGGTCTGGTAGCACCGGCCCGCGAGGGTGCCGTCCACGGACAGAGCGGACGCGGCCTGGGCCGTCAGCGGGGTGAGGACTTGTTGGGCGAGGTCGGCGACCAGAACGACGGTGCGCAGGCCGAGTGGGCGCACGGCGTCGTCGACGATGGCCGACAGCTCGTCGCCGGTGGCCAGATGGGTGCGGTCGACGACATGTGCAAACGCGCGGGCCCACGCCGCTGCCAGGGCCTCCGCCTCGGCCTCTGTCAGGGCTTTCGTCAGGGCCTCGGCCTCGGCCTCTGCGCTGCTCACCGAAGGGACCGTACCCGGCCCCGGGCTAATCGAGCGCCGCTGCGGCGGTGGGGATGCGCCGGCCAAGCTTGTCGTGGAGCCGCCGGAATACCTCGCGGGCAAGATCAGCGTGTCCGCCCGGTCTCGACGAGGGGGAAGCCGGCCGTAGTAGGCGAAAAGCTGGGCCCGATGTTCTGCACGCCCTCGAAGCCTCCCCCAGTTGTCGCGTGCCACGATCAAGCTCGTCGGTCTAGGCCAGCAGCCTTCAACCCGGGTTGACAAGTACGTCAGCGCGAAGCCGGGAGGTCCTGCGCTCCTATCCGACACCGCGGCAGGCCGCGAACCTCGTCGACGGCACCAGCCAGCACCCCTGGACGGAAGAACCTGGACAAGCGCTGCATGAGTCGGCGCGGCGGGTAACCCCGGGCTATCAAAGCCGCAGCAGTCGGGATGGTGAACAGCGTGACCAACGACGGGGGAAGCACAACCGGGCCACGACCGGAGCGGGCGGACGGGGACAACATGCCCTCGGCCGCCCGCCCGGCACAGTGCGAGTCAGACCGGTGCCGACCTCGGCCGCACCCGGGCTCGCTGGTGATCGCGGTCGAGGACGCCAGCTGCCTGACGCCCCTTCGGGCCTGGCTGCGCGAGCACCTTCCCAACAGCGACGACCACCAGATCGACGCCGAGCTGATGTGCACCGAGCTGGTCACCAACGCGCTCGAGCACGCTCGCGGCCCGCGCACGGTCCGAATGGACGTCTGAGTCGCCCTGGGTCCGATGGAGGCCCGTCCTATGGGATTTCGACTGTCTCACGGTCGTCCCGATGGGCAGCGTAGAACGTCTGCTCGAACTCAGCAGGTGGCTGGTCGCCGAGGTAGCCGTGCAGGCGTCGGGTGTTGTGCCAGTGCACCCAGCCCAAGGTGGCCAGTTCGACGTCCTCGACGGTCCTCCACGGCCCCTGGCGGGCGGGACCGCGGATCAGCTCGGCCTTGTAGTAGCCGTTCATCGTCTCGGCCAGGGCGTTGTCGAACGAATCGCCGACCGAGCCGATCGACGGGACGGCGCCGATTTCGGCGAGTCGCTCGCCGTAGCGCACCGAGGTGAATTGCGAGCCCGCGTCGGAGTGACACCGCAGCCCGTCGAGCCTGGTGCCGCGCGACCAGCGGGCCATCTCGACGGCGTCGAGCACCATGGAGGTACGCATGTGCGCCGCGACCCGCCAGCCGACGATCATCCGCGAGAAGGCGTCGACGATGAAGCACACGTAGGCCATCCCGGCCCAGGTCGGGACGTAGGTCAGATCGGTGACCCAGAGCTGATTCGGTGCCTGGGCCTGGAAGTGGCGCTGCACCAGGTCCGGGTATCGAGCCGCGACGGGATCCGCCCGTGTGGTGCGCACGCGTTTGGTCCGTCGGGCGCCCTCGATCCCGGCCGCCCCCGCATGAGTCGGGCGACCTGGTCACGCCCGACGTCCAGGCCGGCGCGGCGGGCGACCTTCCACAGCTTGCGGGCCCCTAGACGCGGTAGTTGTCCTCCCAGAACGCGACCAGCTGCGGAATCAGCTCGCCGTCTCGGCAGGCCCGCGCCGAGGGCGGGCGGGTCGTGGCGGCGTAGTAGGTGCTCGGGGCCACCTGCAGGACCCAGCAGATGGGCTCGACCCCGAGCGGCTTCCCCTCGACCACGTCGTCGCGGTGGGCGTCGATGAACGCCACTACCTGCGATGCTGGCGGTCGAGCTCCGCCCCGAAGAAACTGGCGGCCCGCTTGAGGATCTAATGGGCAGCGATCGGGTCCGGACGCCTGCTTTCAGGAGGAGGCCCTCGAGCCTGGAGAATGAGACCGGCGCCCGGCCCGATCACCTTCCGAGCGACCTGTTGATCTTCCTGCTCGTTGGTCGTGGCGTGAGCTGTCCGCCGCGGTCACCTCTTCCCCGATCGGGCGCGCCAGCGCTGATCAAGACCGAGGGCCGCGTCGGTCTGCTGGGGTCACGAACCGCCCGTGGGATGCCGGGCCGACGAGCCCTTCCATTAGAGCGCCGGCGTGCCCTGCCACAGCTCACAGTCCATCCTCCCCAAAACGAAGGCGAGCAGCGATGACAGTGTTCTGCGGGATCGACTGGGCCGACGACCACCACGACATCGCGCTGGTCGACGACAGCGGCCGCGTCCTGCACCAACAGCGCATCGGCGACGACGTCGACGGCTGGAACCAGCTCCTCGAGGCGCTCGCCGCCCATGGTGACAGCGCCGACGCGCCGATCCCTGTCGCGATCGAGACCACCCGGGGCCTGCTGGTGTCGTGCCTGCGCGCCACCGGGCGCGCGGTCTACGCGATCAATCCGCTGGCCGTGGCCCGCTACCGCGACCGACACAGCGTGGCGCGGCGCAAGTCCGACGCAGGCGACGCGCTGGTGCTGGCGAACATCCTGCGCACCGACCTGCATGCCCACCGGCCACTGCCCGACGACAGTGACCAGGTCCGCGCGATCGCCGTCCTCGCCCGTGCCCAACAAGACGCCGTCTGGGACCGCGTGATCGCCCATAATCGGCTGCGCAGCCTGCTGCACGAGTACTTCCCGGCCATGTTGGCCGCGTTCGCCGGTAAGCGCGGCGGCCTGATGCGCCCCGAAGCCCGCAAGCTCCTCGCCGCCGCACCCACCCCGACGGCGGCGGCCCGACTGACGATCACCCAGCTCGTCGCGGTGCTCCGACGGGCCGGACGGGTTCGGCAGCTGGCCGCCGGGGCCGCTCGCCTACAGGCCGTGCTGCGCGCCGACTATCTGCACCAACCCGCAGTGGTCGAGCAGGCCATGGGCGTCCACGCCCTCGCCCTGCTCGCCCTACTCGACGCCGCCTGCGACAACGCCGACCAACTCGCCGAGGCCGCCGCACAAGCCTTCCGCGCCCACCCCGACGCCGCGATCATCACCAGCTTCCCCGGCCAGGGCGAACTGACCGGCGCACGGATCCTCGGCGAGATCGGCGACGACCGGGCGAGGTTCGTCGACGCCCGCGCGCTCAAGGCCTACGCCGGCTCGGCCCCGATCACCCGCGCCAGTGGCCGGGTCCGCAGCGTGACCACCCGCCGAATCAAGAACCAGCGGCTCGCCGCGGCCGGCTACGTCTGGGCGTTCTCCTCCCTGACCGCCTCCGCAGGGGCGCGGGCACACTACGACCGCCGACGCGCCCGCGGCGACGCCCACGTCGCCGCGCAACGCAACTTGTTCAACCGGCTCCTCGGCTGCCTGCACCACTGCCTGATCACCGGCACCCCCTACGACGAGAGCACCGCGTTCCCCGCCCCGACCCAGCGGCTCGAACCCGCCGCCGCTTGACCTCAAGCAGCGTGGGATGTCTCGTTGGCCCGGCGCAGCTCGCGGACCTCCCGCTCGAGCTCACGGACTCGAGCGGCCTCGTCGGTGCGCACGCCGGTGCGTGGCCGTCGTCGATGTCGGCCTGGCGCACCCACAGCCGTACCGACTCGACCCCGTAGCCGAGCTGCTCGGCCACCCGCTTCACGGTGCCGTGGTCGCTGCCCAGCTCCGCGCGCAGGGTCCGGACCATCCGCACCGCGGCGGCCTTCTCCTCCTCGGAGTACCGACGCGTGCTCGGCTTGCCCGGCGACTGCTCTCTCGGCATAGCTCCATCCTCGTTCCAAGGCCAGCCTCCATCGGACCCAGGGCGAGTCACTCCTCCAGCGGTCGACGGGTCGACGATGTGCTCCCGGCGGACCGGCACACCATCCGCGTGGGATGAGCGCCCCCGGGCCGATCGCCTGGTCAGAGCAGCCCCAGCAGGCAGGCCCGGCGGACCGCGTCGCGCCTGCCAGCCGGCACACGATTCAAGACGCCAGCGTCCAGCCAGGCCGATCAGAGGCTTGGTCGAGAACGACGCAGCGGCGAACCATTGGCTGGGACGTCGACTGCGATCCTCGCTTCGCGCAGAAGCGGGCGGGCCGTCCCCCAAGCCGGCGGGGGTTTGCCCCAGCGACGAGGGCCTCCGCTCCTGACACGGTCACATGAGCCGCTTCTTCGTGGCGGGTCAGCTCCGCAATTGTGGAGGGTCCGTCAGATCGCGGGAGCTCATCGTGGCTCCGCGTCTGCAGTCCGAACCTGCGGGTGCCGGGTTCCGAAATGCGAGAGCGGCACGGACCGAGCGCGGACGTGGACAGCAGGGAGTTGGCGTGCCATCAGCAGTGTTGGAGCGCGGGCCGGTCTACGGCCCCGAGGACCCGACCGAGCCGGTCGACGTCGTGCGCAAGCCCTCGAAGCCTCGCGTCGTCGGTGTGGATGTGGCGCGCGGGCTCGCACTCATCGGGATGATGGCGACACATACCTTCGCGCTGCGTGGCGAGTACGGCTCGCCCTCGCTGGTACATGTGGTGGCATCCGGGCGGGCGGTCGCGACCTTCGTGCTGGTGGCGGGCGTCAGCGTGGCCTTCCTAACGGGCGGTCGAACGCGGCCGCAGGGCCGGGACCGCGCCGCGGTATCGGCGGGGCTCGTGGTCCGGGCAGTGCTCATCGGGCTGATCGGTCTCGCGCTCGGGTTCCTGTCCCCGCTCAACGGGATCCTCGGGATCCTTCCGTTCTACGGGCTGCTCTTCCTGCTGGTGATCCCGATGCTGCGCCTGAGGTCCTGGGCTCTCGCGCTCGTGACCGTGGCGTCCTTCGGTGTCGGATCGCTCGTCATCGTCGCCACGACCGGCGTGGGCCTGCCCTATGCGGGCGCTCAGCAGGATCCGACCCTCGTCACGCTCGTCGAGGACCCGCTCGGACTGCTGGCCCAGCTGGCGATCACCGGCGAGTACCCGGTCGTGGTCTACCTCGGCTATCTCGCGGCGGGGCTTGCCCTCGGCAGACTCGACCTCTCGTCGCGGCGCGTCGCGGGCTGGTTGCTGGGCGGCGGCCTCGTGCTCGCGGCGGCGGCCCAGGCGGTGTCGTGGCTGGTCCTGGGCCGGTTGGGCGGGCTCGCACAGCTCCTCCCGCTCGCCGCGGCGGGCGACGATCCCGCGCAGGCGGCCAACCAGCTCCTGTGGGAACCGGAGCGGATCGCGTCATGGTGGTACCTGGCACTTCCCGCTCCGCACTCGCACACACCCGTCGATCTCGTGCACACCTTGGGGTCCGCGGCCGCGGTGCTCGGGGCCGCGCTCCTGCTGACCCGGATCCGGGCCGGCCGTTTACTGCTGTCGCCGATCGGTGCCGCGGGCAGCCTCTCGCTGACGTTGTACTGCGCGCACCTGCTGCTCCTGGCGACGGGCTGGTCGACCGGGAACCGAATGGTGCTGTTCCTGACCATGGCGGTGGGCGGGCTGGTGTTCGCCGCGGTGTGGCGTCGCTGGTGCGGGCAGGGGCCGCTCGAGCGGGCCGTGTCGGTACCTGCGGGTGCGGCACGTCGTGCCGTGGCCTCGGCGCTCGATCGGCCGCGCTCCGGCGCAGAGCCGCGTGACGCCGGCTCGCACCTGGTGTGGCGAGTGGCCGCCCGCCTCCTCGTAGTCCTTGTCGTCGCGGGAGTCGCCGGGACCGGCGTGTGGGCAGTGACGCACCCCTTGGCCAGCGCGGGTGAGGAGCGTGACAGCGCGTCGGTGACGCAGCCCGAGCTGGCGCCGGACGCCGGCCCGGAGGCAGGATCGGCCGCCGAGACCGATGCTGCCGGGGCAGGCGCCGCTGGTCCTGAAGGCGCGGAGGAGCCTCCGAGGGAACGTGGCGTTCCGGCCGAGCCTGGTGCCGATGCGGAAACGGACGCTGATCCGGGCGGGGGTGTCGAGCCACCGGCGGAAGGTCAGCCGGTACCCGTGGCCCCGGTGGCGCGGCCCGCTCGCGCATCCGCGGATGTGGCCCGCTACTGCGGGCTGGCCACGCAGCTCTCGGTTCTCACGGAGGAGCACCCCGGCCAGCCGGACGTCGTGGTCAAGGAGGGCGCCACCATCCTGGAGGAGATGCGAAGGCACGCGCCGGCGGAGATCCGAGCGGCGGTGGACACGGTGGTCGACGACCTTCGGGCCCGCGGCGGTATCGGCCTCAGCGCGGCGCCTGCCCCGGAGAAGGTGCTGGCTGCCGAGGCGACGATCAAAGAGTTCGTCACGCGGAACTGCTGACTTTGTCGAGGCCCTGGGGTGCATGCCTCAAACCAGGCTGAGTTGTGCGCCTGCTCTTGGGCAGGGCCGCACTGCACAGTGGTGCTCGGCCGACGCCGATGGTCTAGGGCCGTCCTGGTTTCGGGAGAGGGCGCCCGTCCCCGGATCTGGCCCCTCGTGCTGCCGCGGCGCCACACCGGGGCATGCGAATCCCCGAAGGGCGGTCATGGCGATGCGGGTCCTGCTCATCGCGGCAGGCCGCACGCCGGCGATCCTCGCGATCTACATCGTCGTCAGCCAGACGTGAGTGGTCGGCGTACCCGCTGGCTCGTCCGCCTCGTCCGACCCAAGGTGCGGCTGAGCCAAGGGCACGCGCCACCGCATTAGTGCTCTTGCAGTGATCCGCGGACCGGCGGGAAACAGATTTTGCCGTCCTCTAACCTATTTCTCAGCGCGGTCACAGCTCATTTGGATGATGCTGCGCGGGTGTCCGGAACGTGCCTGCTCGCCCTCCGTGCCGCTTTCCGCGAGGGTCGTCTGTCGACTGACCGTCTGGGCCGGATCGCCGCCGGAGTGCTCGGGGCCGGCGCGGCCGTGCTGTTGGTAGGGCGGGCTGTCGGGCTGCTGGAGGACCGTGAACGTCGGGCGGGCAGCTGTACGGGCCTGGCGGCGCCGAGCCGCGGGACGAGGGACGTGGCGCCTCGGCAGAGAGCGTGGGCTCCGCCGACCGGACGTGACATGGCCGCCCTGGTGATCGATCTGATTCGGGATCTCGTGCCTTTCGTCCAGACGGCAGTCAAGGCCGCAGACGAGCTCGGTGACCGCCTGACCAGGCGATCGTCGGGATCGATCGCGAGGCAAGAGTGCGTGGATCGCGGCTAGGTTGATCAAACTCTCGCAGACGATTGGGCGGGAAGACGAAGCCGCCGATCCGACGCCCTGTCGACTCGTGCCAGCTCCTTCACCCACGCCGGCACGTCCCCGTCCCGCCGGCCCCGATCTTGAATCGCTGGTCCGACTCGGGTCGGACGATGCCTGCCGAAGTGCACGAGGATGAGCCGTGAGCGGAGGAGGGTCCGGACTTGAGAAGCGCGGTCTCAGGGTAGCCTGCACTGACTGTCCGATTTGCCTGCAAAAGGCAAGAAAAGACGTCTTTGGGTCCCTCGTCGTCAGGGTATTTAACCCATTGTCTGGTTCGTCTCCAGGGGGCACCCTCGGACGTATCGACAGAAGCTGACGGCGATCTTTTCGAGTGGGCACAGCACACGTTGCTGATGGGGGGCCGCATGTCGATCTTTTGTGTTGTCGAGCATGTGCGGCGCTCGTCCGGATCTCTGGGGTTCGGCGATCTTGACCAGGCATACGGGACGTCTTCCGAGCGTGGTTCGAGAGGCTGGCCTCACCGGGGCGCTCCGCGCGTTCGACAGCGCCGCCTGATGCTGCGCAACGGGTTCGTCGTGCAGAGACCCGGCCGTGTAGAGCGTGGAACCGCCGGAGGACCGGGTCGCAAGGCGATGGTGATCTGAGCGATGTCCACCGATTCGTCCAGCACGGGTGGATGCAACATGTCGTCTTCCTGGCGTCACTTCGATCTGTCAGGTTCGGGCCTGGTCGTCGTCGACCGGCACGAGGCGCAAGGCTGGCGCGTCCCGCGTCATGAGCGTCTGGATCTCGTTTTCGAGGAGCGTTGCGACTGGCTTCGCGAGTACGGCCGTGAGACGCAGTTGGCCGTGGATGGTGCGGAACTCTCGCTCACCTATGACGAGCTCGACCGTCACGCGAACCAACTCGCCAGGTACCTGCGATCGCAAGGGTTTTCGGCCGGTGATCGGATCGCGATTCTGTTCGAGGACCGGGTCGATTCCTATGTCGGCCTGCTTGCAGTGTTGAAAATCGGTGCGACGTGCGTTCCGCTCGATCCCGACGCCTTCGTCGAGCAGTTGGCCTTCGCCGTCACCGACTCAGGAGCGCGCGTCGTGCTCAGCCGCTCGCGTCTTCACGGGCGGCACGTCGAGACGACGCTGCTGCGCAACGTGGACGAGGTGATCTCGATCGACGACGCCGCGGGACCGATCGCCGACATGAGCGTGGCCCGACTGCAGCCGGCCGAGCGCGGAGGCGTCGCCGACAGGCTCGCCTACGTCCTGCAGGTCACCGACGCCACCGGCTGGTCGGGCGCGGTGGAAATCGACCATCAAGTCCTCTGCACTGCAGTGCGGATTGCTTCCGAGACGTTCGGGATCGGGGGCCACCGGATCTACCAGGGGCAACCGCTCTTCACAGGTGGCGGGACCGAGGAGGCCTGGATGGCCTGGGCCGCGGGTGCAACCTTGGTGCCGGCCCCCCTCGGGCCACCGTTGCGGGGTCAGGACCTACGTACCTATCTCGAGGAGCGGCGTGTCAGCGCGTGGTGCGCGACGCCGACGATGCTGTCCCTGGTCGAGCCGGATCTTCCGGGGCTGCGGTTGGTGGTGCTGTCCAGGGAGCCGTGCCCGCCGGCTCTCGTGGCGCGGTGGCAGGCGCCTCGGCGGCGTATTTTCACGGGTTACGTGCCCACCGGTGCGACGGTCACGGCAGCGTGGGCTGAGGCCGACCCGGACAAGCCGACGATGATCGGACTCCCGCTGCCGACGTATGCGGCCGTCGTGCTGGATCCAGATTTCCCTGCGGCCTTGCCGCGCGGCGAGACCGGAGAAGTGGGTCTCGCCGGACTCGGCTTGGCCTGTGGTTACTCGAACTCGTCCGGGGACCGGTTCGAGGAGGACTTCCTCAGGCTTCCGGGCAACCCGTCGGGTCGGATCTACCGGACCGGCGATCTGGGCCGCGTCGATGAGGACGGGGAGATCCAATACCGCGGCCCGAGCGCGTTGTGGTCGGGGGCGAGCGGTGTCGACGTCGCCGCGATCGAGTCGGTCCTGCTCGCTGTTCCGGGTGTGAGAACGGCTGCGATCCTCAGAAAGGGCCCTGCTCGTGAATCGACCGAGCTGACCGCCTACTACACGTGCTTCGGCAATGGTCCTGCTCCCGATGAGCAGGCGATCAGGTCCTGGATGTCTGAACGGCTACCGACGAGCGACATCCCTGCTCGGTTCGAGCGAGTCGAGACATGGCCGATGACAGTCGAAGGCAAGCTCGACCGCGCCAGCCTGCCGAACATGCCCGCCGACGCCGAGTTCAAGCGGCTGCTCGCCGTGTCCGGGCAGCTGCGCGACCAGGTGGAAGAAGCGCGCGATGCCCTGACTCACCCGGTGACACCGGATCACGAGCCCGTCGCTGTCGTCGAGCAGAACGACGCAAAGGTGTTGGAGGCCGACGGAGCCGAACCCGCCGCCGCAGATGCTGCTGAGCCGAAGCAGGCCTCGGGTCTGATGACGCTCGACCAGATCCTGGCGCCACCACCCCTGTCGGCGACATCTCCGGCCCCATCGGCGCCGCGAACACCCCCGCACGCGCTGCCTACGCCGTATCCCCGTGCAACCTCGCCTCGACCCACTCCTTACCCACGTGCGGGCACTCCTCGACCCACTCCTTACCCACGTGCGGGCACTCCTCGACCCACGCCGTATCCGCGATCGACGCCGCCTCAATCTCCACCGCTTCCCGCCTCCACCAGGCCGGCTCTCGCCGAGCTCGCTCGCACCACCGTTCCCACTGGGGACGCAGCAGCAGCTCTGTCCGTCGCGCTCGCCAAGGTCCTCGCCGAGGTGATGGAGCTGGAGCACGTCCCGGTGGACGGCAATGTGTTTGACGATCTGGGCGCGGACTCGATGGTGATGACGCGGTTCTGTGCGCGGCTGCGCAAGCGGGAGGACCTGCCGTCGATCTCGATCAAGGACGTCTACAGGCACCCGACGATTGCTGCACTCGCTGCGGCTTTCGGGTCGTCGGCCCCCGTCGCGTTGTCGGCCCGGCCGGCAAGCGACGACATCGTCCCGAAGCTGGGGCAGGTGCTGGCCGAGGTGCTGGGCGTGGGCGAGGTGCAGCCGGACCAGAACGTGTTCGACGATCTGGGCGCGGACTCGATGGTGATGACGCGGTTCTGTGCGCGGCTGCGCAAGCGGGAGGACCTGCCGTCGATTTCGATCAAGGATGTCTACGCGCACCCGACGATTGCTGCACTCGCTACGGCTTTCGCGTCGTCGACCCACGTCGCAACGTCGGCTCGGGTCGCAGACGACGGCGTGGTCCGGAGCCTCGGGCAGGTTCTGGCCGAGGTGCTGGGCGTGGACGAGGTGCAGCCGGACCAGAACGTGTTCGACGATCTGGGCGCGGACTCGATGGTGATGACGCGGTTCTGTGCGCGGCTGCGCAAGCGGGAGGACCTGCCGTCGATTTCGATCAAGGATGTCTACGCGCACCCGACCCTTGCGGGTATGGCCGCCGCGGCCTACGGGAGCGCGTCGTCCGTGGACGTGCCCCTCGGCAGACCGGCTCCGAACCCAGCCGTCCCTGCAGATAACACGCCTGTGCGACACAGCACGTTCGGCTACTGGCTGACCGGCTTCCTGCAGCTGGCGACCTTCCTGATCTACGTGACTGGCGCCGGCTACGTCATGGACCGGGCCTACGTCTGGATCTCGACGAGCGTCGGGCTGGTGGAGATCTATCTCCGCTCACTCGAGGCGGGCGCCCTGGCGTTCCTGGCCATGGCCCTACTACCGGTCGTGGCGAAGTGGCTGTTGGTCGGGCGGTGGAAGGAGACGGAGTTCCCGGTTTGGAGCCTGCGCTACTTCCGGTTCTGGCTGGCGAAGACCTTGATCCGGGGCAATCCGCTGGCGCTTCTGATGGTCGGTTCCCCGCTCTACTCCGTCTACCTGCGTCTGCTCGGGGCGAAGGTCGGCAAGGACGTCGTCATTCTCACTCGTCACGTCCCGGTGTGCACCGATCTGATCAGCATCGGGTCCGGCACGGTCGTCCGGAAGGACGTCTACCTGCTGGGGTACCGCGCCCACGCCGGGCAGATTCAGCAGGGACGGGTCACGCTCGGCCGTGACGCTGTCGTCGGGGAGAAGAGCGTGCTGGACATCGGCACCGCGATGGGCGACGGCGCGCAGTTGGGCCACGCCTCCTCGCTGCACCGCGGGCAGAGCGTCCCGGCGGGGGAGCGATGGCACGGGACGCCACCGGTCCCGACGAACACCGACTTCCTCCGGCTACCTGCCGGGCGGGTGCGGGCGCTGCGGAAGCTCACCTTCGTCACCAGCCAGCTGTTCAAGCTGTTCGCGATCTATCTGCCGCTCGGTTTCGGCGGACTGTTCATGCTGCTCACCGAGGTGCCACAGTTCAGCGCGCTGCTCGAGCCGGGTGCCCTGGGGTACACGAACGCGGCCTTCTACATCGACGCGCTCGTCGGCTCGGCGACCGTCGTCCTCGTCAGCCTGTTCCTCGGGCTGGCGATCGTCTTCACCCTCCCGCGCTTGGCGGCGCTGTTCGTCCGGCCGGACCGGGTCTATCCGCTCTACGGCTGGCGGTACTCGCTGCACCGTACCGTCGTACGGCTGACGAACATCAAGACGTTCGTCACCCTCTTCGGCGACAGCTCCTACATCGTGTGCTACCTCTATCTGCTCGGCTACGACCTCGGGAAGGTCGAGCAGACCGGCTCGAACTTCGGATCCATGGTGGCGCAGGAGACGCCTTACCTCGTCTCGGTCGGTCGCGGCACTGTCATCGCGGACGGGCTCTCGGTGAACAACGCCGAGTTCTCCAGCAGCGCCTTCCGCACGTCGCGGGTCTCGATCGGGGCCCGGAACTTCCTCGGCAACCACATTCCCTACCCGACCGGCGGGCGCAGCGGGGATGACTGCCTGCTCGCCACGAAGGTCGCCGTGCCCATTGACGGCCCGGTTCGTGAGGGTGTCGGCCTGCTCGGCTCGCCCGCGTTCGAGATCCCGCGGACGGTCGCGCGCGACCGGGCGTTCGAGATCACTCCGGAGGCAAGGCGCCGGAAGCTGCGCCGCAAGAACGTCCACAACGCAGTCACGATCGCGCTCACCCTGCTCGTGCGCTGGGGCCACGTCCTCGGGCTGCTGCTGCTCGGGCTGCTGGCCGTGGATCACTACGCCGACCTCGGACCGGTGGCTTTCGCCGCCGAGGTCCTCACGAGTGTGGCGTTCTCGCTGCTCTGGTTCGCGTTCTGGGAGCGGGCGATCGTCGGCTTCCGGCCGATACAGCCGAAGGTCTGCTCCATCTACGACGTGCGCTTCTGGCGACACGAGCGGTTCTGGAAGCTCACCATGCCGCCGATGGAGCGCCTGCTCGCCGGCACCCCGTACCGCAACGTCGTCGCCCGGATGCTCGGCCTGCGAGTCGGCCGGCGCGTGTTCGACGACGGCGCGTCGATCACCGAGCGCACCATGACCACGATCGGCGACGACTGCTCGCTCAACCCCGGCGCCACCATCCAGTGCCACTCCCAGGAAGACGGCGCCTTCAAGTCCGACCGCTCTGCACTTGGCGCCGGAGTAACTCTCGGCGTTGGCGCGCTGGTCCACTACGGCGTGTCGGTGGGCGACGCCGTGGAGATCGAGCCCGACTCGTTCGTCATGAAGGGCGAGGAGATCCCGGCCGGGGCGCGGTGGGGCGGCAATCCGGCACAGGAGCTGGACGACGAACCCGCGGCACAGGTGCCGCGCGCCGCCGTCCAACGGTCCGCCGGGGAAATGCCCCGACCTGCGGACCACAGACCGCTCTACGAGGTGACGGTGTGAGTCGAGCTCGCGGACGCTGGTGCGGGGTGTCCCGAAGATCCTCGGCTCAGTAGAGGTAGATGTCCACCAGCAGCGCACCGATGCCCGAGAGCAGCGCCGTCAGTGCGACGTCACGCCCTTCTCTGTGTCGCCCCGGGCCGAACCCGACCACCAGGGCGACCGCCGCCGTCGCAAAGACGCCACTACCGGTGTCCTGCCAACTCACGGGAAACACCACGACGGGAGCATCGACGAAGAACTCCGTCGCGCCGACCCTGTTGAGTATCGAATTCCACGCGAGCGGACCCGCCGCCGAGGCCACGGCAGCGGCGATGATCAGCGTGGGCTGTCGTGGCCTCACAGCCAGGACCACGAGTAGCGCGGCGACAACGGCGGACAGTGCGGCGCCGTATGCGACGGTGAACCACGGGAGGATCACGGCGCACCACTTCCCTCGGGGCGTCCGGGCTGGAGCAGTAGGAGCTCTCAGACCAACTGGTGTAACCGTGGTTACGGTACGCGGCCGGCTTACAGAAGACGTGAAGAGACCGAAGGGCCGGGGCCGCGAAAGGGGGGATGCGGTCCCGGCCCGAGCAGGTGGCGGGGGGATCCTCCACCCAAGCTCGGGTGTACGGCGTCCGGCGATGTCGGGCAAGGCCGATCGGTCCCACCGAAGCAGATTTTGCCGTCGCCTAACCGAACTCTCAGGCCGATCACAGTGGCTGTCGAAGATGCTGCTCGAGTGTCCGGAACGTGCCTGCTCGCTCCCCCTGTCGCTCCCCCTGGCCGTGGTCTCCTGGGTGACCGTCTGGGACGGTTCGCGGCCGGCGTGCTCGCCGTCGTTGTGGTGCTGTCCGTGGTGCGGGCGTTCGGGCCGTTGACCTATCCCGGTGACATCTGGCGGCAGGCGGACACCGCGACGATCGCCCGGAACTTCGCCCGGAACGGGATGAACCTGTTCTTCCCGCAGATCAACTGGGGCGGGAACGGGCCCGGCTACGTCGAGACCGAGCTGCCGCTGATGCCGTGGCTCACCGGCGGGCTCTACCTGATCTTCGGTGAGCACGAGTTCCTCGGGCGGCTGGTCTCCCTGGCGTTCATGGTCGCGGCGGCGGCCGCGTTCTGGGGGCTGGCGCGCCGGGTGCTCCCGGCGGCTCCGGCGCGCTGGGCGCTCATCGCGTTCGCGGTGTCCCCGGCGTTCCTGCGCTGGGGCACGGCGTTCATGCCCGAGGCCACGGTCCTGTTCTTCACGATCCTGGCCCTGCTGCTGTTCTGCCGGTGGCTCCAGGAGGACCGGCTGGCACTGCTGGTGGGGGCCGGCGCGGCGGCTTCGGTTGCCGGCCTGGTGAAGCCGACGTCGTTGCACGTGGGAATCGTGCTGCTGGTGTGGGTCCTGATCGCAGACCGGTCGCGGCTGCGCAGGCCCGCCCTGTACGTCGTGGGAGTCGCGGCGCTGGTGGCGCCGGTGTTGTGGCTGCGTCACGCGTCCTCGCTCTACCGCGAGTACGGCAACACCTTCGGCGTCATCTCTGGCGGCGACAACAAGTTCGGAAACCTCGCCCTGTGGACCTCGCCCGACTTCTACGTGGGCTTGGCGCGTGCCGAGTTGCTGTTCATCTTCGGCGTGATCGGCCTCCCGCTGGCGATCCTCGGCGCCGTGCGGCTGTGGCGCGACCGCCGCATGGTGCCGGCCTTCGCGGTCGTGGCTGCGGGCTTCGTCGGAGCGACGATCCTCTACTTTCTCGCGGGCCGCTACACAGGTTCCGAGCTGGGCATCCAGTACCACGTCTTCTCGCTGCCGTACACCGCGCTGGCCACCGGCGTCGGGGTCTTCGTACTCGGGCGATGGGTCACCGAGCGGGCCAACGGCGGTATCGACGAGCGTCGTCTGGTGCGTACCGTGGCGGCGGTCATGCTGGTGCTCCTGCTCGCAGCCCAGTCGCTGTACATCTTCGCGCGCTCGTTCTCGGACCAGGCCGGGGCGTTCGGGACGTGTGCGGATCGCATCGCTGGCCTGTCGGCGCCGACCGACCTGATCGTGGTGGGGACCGACAGCACAACCGTCGACGACGGAGTGGCCAACAACTACGAGGAGCCCGTCGTCCACCACCGGGCCGACAGGCGAGGATGGGTGCTGGCCGCCGACCAGTACGAGCAGACCGAGCTCCTGAGCGGCTTCCGCGAGCAGGGCGCCCGGTACTTCGTCAACCCGTTCCCCGAGCTGGTGACGCCCGGGCAGGCCCTGGATCGTTGGCTGCAGGCCAATGCCCAGGAGGTGTCGAGCTCGGCCACCGCCGGCTGCGACATCTGGGCGCTCCGGTCGGGCTGATGGCCGGAGAGGCCGAGGACACCCACGAGGTGGGTGCCCGCATTCTGCTCATCGAGGACGACCAGGGACTGGGGGAAGGCCTCGTCGAGAGCCTGACCCAGCAGGGCCACCAGGTCTCCTGGGTGCACACCGGGCATGCCGGGCTCGACGCGGTCGCGGACGGCGACGCGGTCGACCTGGTGCTGCTCGACCTCGGGCTGCCGGACATGGACGGGATCAGGGTCTGCCGGACCCTACGAACCCTGTCGCCCGACGCCGTGATCGTGATCCTGACCGCTCGTGGTGCCGAGATGGACGTCATCGTCGGCCTCGATGCCGGCGCTGACGACTACCTCACCAAACCGATCCGGCGCGACGAGCTCCTCGCGCGGGTCCGTGCTCACCTTCGACGCGCGCGGCCTTCGGGTGACGACGAGACCGTGCGGCTCGGTGATCTCGAGCTCGACCTGCGGCAGCGCAAGGTCCTGGTGAAGGGGCAGGAGCTCGTCATGCGCGCGAAGGAGTTCGACCTGCTCGAGCGGCTGGCCCGCGACCCCGGATCGGCGCTGAGCCGGCAGACGCTCATGGCGGAGGTGTGGAATGACCGCTGGGGCGGATCTACCAAGACACTCGACGTGCACGTCGCGTCGCTACGTAAGCGGCTCTCGGGACTCCCGGCCGGGACACGTCTGCCCCGCATTCTTACGCTGCGCGGGCACGGATACCGACTCGAACCGCCGGAGCCTTAGTGTGCGATCGGTCAGCCTTCGGCTGCGTCGCGGCCGGCCTCGAACGACGGGAGGTGGCGTCGCGTGCGCACGCGCATCATCTCCCTTGCAGTGATCATCGCCGCCATCGCGGTGGCGCTGTTCGGCATTCCGCTCGCGGTCGGGCTCGCCCGCTACGCGGTCGCCGAGGAAGGCGTCACCCTTCAGCGGGTCGCTGACCTCACGGCCGCGGCGGTGCTCACCGATCTGGCTCACGACCGGATGCCTGCCGCCCTGCCCGTCGGCAGTCCCCGCGACGACGACACGCTCGTGGGGCTGTTCGACGACGACGGCCTACGCATCATCGGCGAGGGACCTCCGGTCGGCGACGTGTACGTCACCGCCGCGCTGCAGGGAGCCGGCCCACAGATCGTCGAGAGCGACGGCATGGTGATCGTGGCCGTCCCTGTGATCGGTGAGCACGAGATCGTCGGTGCGGTCCGGGCGACGCGCCCGGTGCCGAGGGTCTACGCCGAGCTCATCCCGATCTGGCTGGGGATGGTGGGTCTGGCGGCGCTGGTCCTCGCGGCCGGATGGGCGATCGCACGGCGGCAGGCCAGGCGGCTCACCCAGCCACTGGAGGACCTCGCGGTGCTGGCCGAGAGACTCGGCGACGGGGACTTCAGCGTTCGGGCCCCACGGGCCGGTCTTGCCGAGGTCGACGCCCTCGGCACCGCTTTCACCACCACGGCCGCTCGCCTGGACGACCTCCTCGCCCGCGAACGTGCGTTCTCGGCGGAGGCCTCCCACCAGCTCAGGACGCCTCTTGCAGCGCTGCGGCTGCGTCTGGAGAACGCTCGCGCACGTCCGGAAGCCGACGTCGACGCGGCTCTCGACGCCGCCATCTCGGAGACGGAGCGGCTGACACGCACCATCGAGGAGTTGCTGCAATTCGCGCGATCACGCGGGAACGAACGGTGGGCGCCTGTTGATCTGCCGGCTGTGCTCAACGATGTGACCGAGACGTACCGGATACGGCTCGCGGCAGAGGGTCGAACTCTTGAGGTGAACATCGCTGCGTCGGACGAGGCCGAGGGGCTTGACGGAGAGGCCGCGGAAGCCCTGCCGTCCGCGGTCGTGGGTTCCCATGGCGCGATTCGCCAGGCCCTGGCAGTCCTTCTCGACAACGCTCTGCAGCATGGAGCGGGAGCGGTCCGGATCGGCGTGCGAGAAGTCGGTGACGCCGTGGCGGTCGACGTCGAGGACGAGGGACCGGGCTTCGGCGACGCCGACGGCGATGGCCCCGGCATCGGCGCGGGAAGCGGGACGGGGCTCGGCCTCCCACTCGCGACGCGACTGGTCGAGAACCAGGGTGGAAGGCTGGTCCTGACCCGGGAGAGCCCGCCGAAGCTGACGCTGTTCCTGCCGCTCGCTTCCGCTCCGGTCGCCGCTGTCGGAGGCTCGTGATGAGTGGTGCTCGACCTTCACGCGAGCCGGGCCGGACCAGGCTCAGCGGGTTCGAGTGGAGCCCGTCCCGGGTGCTCGTCGTGGCGGTGGCGACGCTGCTACTCGGATCTGCGCTCGGGTTTCTTCTGCCACACCCGGCGACGTCCGACGCGCCTGCCCCGGACTCGGTGGAGGTCGGCTTCGCCCAGGACATGACCGTCCACCACCTGCAGGCGATCCAGATGGCCGATCTGGTCTTCCGCGACAGCCCGGACCCGCTCGTTCGGGCCCTCGCCTACGACATCTTCACCGGCCAGACGGAGCAGGTCGGGCAGATGCAGGGCTGGTTGGCCCTGTGGGGGAGGGCGCAACTGCCGAGTGGCGGTCACATGAGCTGGATGGGTCACGGCGGACACGGTGGGACGGCCACCATGCCCGGCATGGCCAGTCCCGAGGAGCTGTCCGCGCTGCGGAGCACCCCGGCGGGACCCGCTCGGGAAGGCTTGTTCCTGCAGCTGATGCTGCGCCCCACCAGGGCGGCGCCTCGATGCTCAACTACGCGGCCGCTGAGGCGCACAACCCGGTCGTCGCCAACTTCGCGCCCAGGCGGCGAGCCTCCAGAACCACGAGACCGTGGTGATGACCGAGCTGGTGGACGCGCGCGGCATGAGAACTCTGTAGAGGCAGAAAAGGTAGCCCGCTGGGCGTCCTTACGCGTAGTCGAAATCGTATGAGGCGCGACCTTGCGAGGACCGCAAGGAACTGCTGGCCGAGGCCACTTACTTCAATTCGACACCGGCGTGTCCGCGTCGGCGGCCCGTTGGCCACGCTGGCCGTACCTGCGGTCCAGTGCCTTCAGTCGCAGGTTAACCGGGCGAGCGGCGGCAACACTTGCGCACCGAAAGATAGAGGACGGTAAAAACCTGGCCACGGCATGCTGTCTGTTCAGGAATGACGCTGAGAAAACGTGGTACGGAGGTTTCCTCAGCGTCGCCACAGTTGTCGTACATAGATTATGAGGTGTGATCGATGAGCCTTCCCGTGAACACCTGACTGCGCCCCATCGCTCGGCCTCGACGTCGTTCGTCGACACCAGGGGTCAGGAGTACGCGACCCTCCTGCCGGCACTCCTGGCTGAGGGCCGGGAGCTGCTCGTGTTCTTGCGTTGGCTCCTCATGCGGCGATGAACGTCAGCTGAGGGAGGAGGTCGCCTCGGGCCGCTGGACGCGGTCCACCTGAGGCGGCGGTCTCACGATGCTCCGCTGGCCGGCGGCCATGAGGCAACGGCAGCCGGTCGACTGTGCTGGAGCTCGACCGGGGCGTGGTGGAGCTGGATCGTCGTGGGCTCGTGACCGCTCTCGTCGCGGACGTCACGATCCGACGTCGGGAACGCCGACCGGCCGTGTGTCGGCCCGGGACGAGACCGGGGCGCGCTCGGATTGCACTCCCGGTCCTGCCTCCCGACCGGGCGCGGCCAGGCAGCGACGGAGATTAGCGGCGTATGCCCCTTCGGCGGTAGGCCCCGGACAGCAGCGCGACACCCACTGCAGCGACGATGACCTGCACCAGCAGCTCGAGCCAGTCGATGCCGCTGGTGTTCGTCGGGATCCCGATGGCACGGGCGAGCCACGTGCCGACGAGCGCGGCGACGATGCCGACGAGGATCGTGAGCCAGATCGGTATGGGCTGGCGGCCGGGCAGGACGAGCCGCCCGAGAGCCCCGATGACGAGCCCGATCACGATCGCGCTGATGATGCCGGTGATGGTCATGTCGACCTTCTGTCGACGCCTCCGGCGTGATCGCCGGGTCCCCCGATGATGAGCGCTCACAAGGGGAGCGGCACTTTCTATCGGCCTGCGCTCCTCGCCGCCGCGCTCGTGGTCAGGTCAGGCCCGGAAGCAGCAGCCCGGCACCCAGGCCCAGCACCGCGCAGGACCCCAGTACCCGCAGAACGGGCCACCGCAGGACGAACAGCAGGATCGAAGCGATGGCGACGAGTACCGCTGGGACGGGGCGCAGCGAGCTGAGGTCGGGTAGCTGAAGCGCCAAGGGTCCGTCGTCGAGCGAGATGGTGCGGGAGAAGAGGGTGCTGATGGCGAAGAACAGGCCGAGGTTGGCGATCACGCCGACGACCGCGGCGGTGATGCCGCTGAGCGCGGCGGTGAGACCGGTGTTGTGCCGCAGGCGCTCGATGTAGGGGGCGCCGAGGAAGATGAACAGGAAGCTGGGCACGAAGGTGACCCAGCTGACCAGCAACGAGGCGAGCACTCCGGCGACCCAGGGGGACAGCGTGCCGGGGTTGGCGTACGCGCCGAGGAACGCCACGAACTGCACGACGATGATCAGCGGGCCGGGGGTGGTCTCGGCGAGGGCGAGCCCGCGCACCATGTCGGCGGAGGTGACCCAGCCGAAGGTCTGCACGGCCTGCTGCGCGACGAAGGCGAGCACGGCGTACGCGCCGCCGAAGGTGATCAGTGCGGTGCCGGAGAAGAACAGACCTTGGCTGGTGTAGACGCTGCCGATGCCGGTGAGCGCGGCGACCGCGGCGACCGGCGCGAGCCACACAATTACGCCGAGGCCGAGGCTGCGGATGGTGCGGGCGGTGGACGGACGTGCGGTGTGCAGAGTGTCGTCGCGGATGAGCGGCTCTGGTCCGTCCGTTGCTTCCTTGTGCGCCGGCGGGCGGGCCAGCTCGGGGTTGCGCTTGCCGTACCAGCCGATCAGTGCGGCCGCGGCGAGGACGATCGGGAACGGCACCCCGAACACCGCCAGGCTCACGAAGGACGCAACCGCAACCCCGACGAGCACGCGGTTTCTCAGCGCCCGCCCGGCGACCCGGACGACGGCCTGGGCGACGATCGCGACCACCGCGGCGGCGAGCCCGGTGAACAGGGCGGCGACGACGGTGGTGTCGGCCAGCGCGACGTACAGCGCCGAGAGCGCGAGCAGGGAGGCCACGCCCGGTAGGACGAACAGCACGCCGGCGGCGAGGCCGCCGCGGCGGCCGTTCAGCAGCCAGCCGACGTAGATGGCGAGTTGGTGGGCCTCCGGGCCGGGCAGCAGCATGCAGTAGCTCAGCGCGTGGAGGAACCGGCCCTGGCTGATCCAGCGGTGCTCGTCGACCAGGGCCCGTTGCATGACGGCGATCTGTCCGGCCGGGCCGCCGAAGGTCTGCAACGAGATCAGGAACCAGGCGCGCAGAGCGGAGCGGAAGGGCACCACATCCGCACCGGCTCGGGTGTCCGGGGCGGCGTCGCTCGGGGGTGAAGCGGTGGCGTCGGGGGCAGAGATGTCGTCTGCGGACACGCGGCTGCGCTCGTCAGGAGGGGTCACGGCAGGCTCCGGGGGAAGGGTGGCCGTCGTCATGTGGTCAGGCGGGAGGGACGCCGAGCAGCACGGCACGGCGGTAGTACTCGTAGAGCCCGTCGAACATGGGGCCCGTGACGGTGAGGATCTCCTGGTCGTCGAGGGGGTCATCGACAGCCCGCGCAGGATTGCGTCCAGGCCCGGGGCGTCGGGTGCGTCGTAGCGGTCGTCCTCGAGGTCGGCTTCGTGCACCGCTTCGGCGAGCTTCCACAGCACCGGGTCGGTCAGTTCGTGGCGACGCAGGATCGTCTCGAAAGTGCAGTCCTGCCCGCCGCCGAACGCCTGGTGCCCGAGCTCCACGCCACGCATGTCGAACGGCTCGCGTCGGGCGGCACCTCCGCCAGATCCCGGACGAACACGAACTCCGGATTCGGGTCGAGAATGCGGCGGATCAGCCATGCCGAGGCCGCACGGTCGATGTGGATCCCGCGCCGCGTCGCCCACCTCATCGCGTGCCCTCGGTAGCCGTCCCGGCGGCATTCTTCGCCTGTGCCGCGTCCGCGCGGTGCGCGAGCTCGTCGACGGCGTTCCTGGCGAGCGCCCGCTCGGGAGGCGGGAAGAAGTCGCGCCGCTCGATCCGGCGCAGCTCGGCGCGCAGCCGCTTCACCAGGCCCTGGCGGTCGCCCTCGTCATGCGCCTCCCCGGCTCTGCGGGTGACCGCCTCGTACTCGGCGGCCCGCGCTGTGGCCATCTGCGTGGCGAGCCGGCGTTCGTCGGCGACCGAGTCCGGGGTCGCGGTCCACAGCATCGACTCCCCACACGCCTGGCCGATGTCCTCGGCGACCCACTCCAGCTGCTCACGGGTGCGCGCGTCCGCGGGCAACGCCACCAGCCCGTCGCCGACCTGAGCCACACCGAGACGCTTCAGCGCCCGCCACACCGCAATCCGCGGCGTCGAAGGCTCCCGAGGCACGCGGTACCACAGCAAGACCCAGGAGGACGTCGCTTCGACCACAGGGCGATGCAACCATGGTTACATCCGGCTAGGCAAGCTGCCGGGCTCCGAGGGGTCGGCCCGTAATGGTCCGGCGACGGCTGCGATGAGCAGGCGGGGCGAGCAGCCGTCCCGGGTGCGGGTTCGAGGAGGCTCATGCGCGAGGTACGCCGGTGGTCGACGCTCGGCGCGGCAGGGGCGTTCCTCGTGATGCCGCTCTTGATGGTTCTGATGGCGACCCCGGTAGCCGCGCATGGCCTCGACCAGCCGGCCGAGCGCAGTCTTCCGCAATTCCTGGGCCTCGGGATGCTGCACATGCTCGGCGGATGGGACCACCTGTTGTTCATCGCCGGGGTCATCCTGCTGGCCCGGGAGGCGGGACGGGCGGCCAAGCTGATCAGTCTCTTCGCCGCTGGCCACAGCCTCACGCTGCTGCTGTCGGTGGGCTTCGGCTGGCGGATGGACGTCGTGTTCGTCGATGTCGTCATCGCTCTCAGCGTCGTCTTCATCGGAGTGGCCGGCCTGCTACCGCCACCGATCTGGTGGCCTCTCGTGACCGGCGCAGTGTTCGTGTTCGGGCTGGTGCACGGTGTGGGACTGGCCACGCGCTTCGCGGAGCTGCGCCTGCCCCAAGAAGGTCTTCTCGGCTGGGCCGTGGCCTTCAACATCGGTATCGAGCTCGGGCAGGTCATGGCCATCTCCGTGCTCGCCTTCCTCGCCGAGTGCGTCCGCCGCCGGCTCGAGAGCCCACGCTTCAGGCGAGGCTTACACCTCGGTCTCGTCGCAGCCGGTTGCCTAGCGGCCGCGGCGCTGCTCCTGCCGAGCGATGCGTCCGTCCCAGACGAGGCAGCCGCCTCCACTGCGGTGACGAGCCGGTTCGGTTAGCCCGCCGTCCGGATCGCCTGCTTTGCCGGGCTGGGTTAAACAACGGCAAAATCTCTCGTCCGCACCCCGTGTCGGGTATCTGCCCCATTGCCCGATGGGGTCTGCTCGGTCAACCCTCGGGAGGAGGGAGCCGGACCGCGTGAGGCGGTCTGCTGAGGGGTGCAGCACCGGCTGCTGGATGGGGGGCTCATGTTCATCATGCCCAGACGCCCGGCTTTGGCAGGACCACGGGCGTTGACGGGACGACGCTTGTGCAGATCAGGCGCTGACGGGCGTCCCGACGGTCGTGCCGGTGCTCAGCTCGTTGTGGAGCTCATCGTCGGGGCGCAGGTGGGGTGAAAGGATGTCCTCGACTTCTTCACCTGATCCCGAGTTCGAGCAGGTCGTGTCGTCGTTGGGCCCCGAGTCGGACGTTCCGCTCGCGGACCTCGTCGTCGTCGACCGGCATGAGGCGCAGGGTTGGCGGGTCCGCCGCCACGAGCGGCTCGACTTCGTGTTCGAGGAGCGTTGCGACTGGATCCGGGAGTATGGACGGGCCGGTCAGCTCGCAGTTGACGGCCCCGAGTGCTCGTTGACCTATGACGAGCTCGATGCTCGGGCCAACCGGCTTGCTCGGTATCTGCGCCTGCACGGCACCGACGCAGGGGATCGGGTCGGGCTGTTGTTCGACGATCGCGTCGAGGCCTATGGGGCGACGCTCGCGGTGTTGAAGATCGGTGCGACGTGTGTGCCGCTCGATCCGACCGCTCCGGTTGATCGCATCGCCTTCGTCGTCGCCGACACCTCCGTGCGGGTCGTGTTGAGTCGTTCCCAACTGCGTGGCCGGGTCGCCGGTACCGAGGCCCTGCTGGCCACAGCAGCCGAGGTCGTCGCCGTCGACGAGGCGGCACAGCTGATCGGTGAAATGAGCGCGCAGCGACTGCAACCAGCGGAGCGGGGGGCACTGGTCGACCGGACCGCCTACATAGTGCACCTGAGCGATGCCTCCGGGTGGTCGGAGGGCGTGACGATCGATCATCGCAGCATCTGCAATGCGGTGCGCATCTCCTCGGAGACCTTCGGAGTCCGCGGGCATCGCCTCTATCAGGGAAAGGCTCTGTCCTCCGGGGGAGGCATCGAGGAGACCTGGATGGCGTGGGCATCGGGCGCCACGCTGGTTCCGGCACCCGAGGGGCCACACCTGCGCGGTCCTGCGCTGCATGCGCAGCTCGTGGACCGTCGCGTCACTGCCATCTGCACCACGCCGGCGCTGCTGTCCACGCTCGAGACGGATCTGCCTGCGCTGCAGGTGCTCGTGGTGTCGGGCGACCCGTGTCCGCCGAGCCTCGTCGCGCGATGGCGCCGTCCGGGTCGGCGCTTCTACACCGCCTATGTGCCGGGCGGTGCGACGGTGGCTGCGGCCTGGGCCGAAGCGCAGCCGGACATGCCGGTGATGATCGGTGCCCCGCTGCCGACCTACGCGGCGGTCATGCTCGATCCGGACTATCCGATGGCGCTGCCCCATGGCGTGACGGGCGAGATTGGCCTCGCCGGCCTGGGTTTGGCGTGCGGATATCTGGATCCGTCAGGAGAAGCGTTCGTCGAGGACTTCCTCGGCATCCCTGGCAACCCCTCCGGCAAGATCTACCGCACCGGCGACCTCGGCCGGGTCAACGGCGCCGGCGAGATCGAGTACCGCGGGCGTACCGCCCTGCAGACGGTCGTGGACGGACAACGCGTCGATCTCACCGCGGTGGAATCGGCGATGCTGTCTGTGCCCGGCGTCACCTCTGCGGTTGTCGATATTCATCGCCCCGCGCCGGAGCTCGCCGAGCTGGTCGGCTACTACACCTGCTGCGTGGACCGGCCCCAGGCCGACGAGCAGACCGTCTGGGCCTGGCTGCGCGATCGGCTCGACCCCACACACCTGCCGGCGCGCCTGCAGCAGCTCGAGGCCCTGCCGCTGACCGCCGACGGTGTCGTGGATCGGGCGGCGTTGACATCGCAACCCATCGCGGACCCCGAGGTGCGCGAGTTGCGCACCGAGAACGCCCGGCTGCAGGAGCAGCTGGAGGGCCTCGGTCAGCCGGCTGCCGAGCCCGAAGTCGCCACACCACCAGCCACACCAGTGGAGGCCGAGCCCGGAAACCTGACCTTTGACGACATCGTCCGGCCTCCCTCAGCGCATTCCCCCGAGCCCGCACCGCCGCCGGAGCCGCAGGCCAGTGGCTTGGCCTTTGACTTGGCAGCGCCCGCGCCGGCCCCGCCGAGTGCGCCGTCTCGACCGACGCCCTACCCACGTTCACCGGCGCAGACACCCGCGCCTCCGCCTACGCCGGACCCGCGACCGACGCCCTATCCTTGCTCACCGGCTTCGACGCCCGGCTCGCCGAGCCGTGCTTCGCGACCGACGCCCTACGCGCGCCCACCCGTGCAGGTGACGGCGGGTCAGCCCCCGCCCGCGGCTTCCGCCGCGCCGCCCGTTGCCATCCCGCCGACTCCGGCTGCGCCGACGGGCACGACCTCGCCGGCTCCCGTAGGCGCGGCGTCGACAGCAGGATTGGGCGCGGCCTTGGCAAGCGTGCTCGGTGAGGTACTGACCATCGAGCACGTTCCCGTCGACCGCAACGTGTTCGACGACCTCGGGGCGGACTCGATGGTCATGACGCGCTTCTGCGCGCGACTGCGCCAGCGCGACGACCTGCCGTCGGTCTCGATCAAGGATGTCTACGCCCACCCGACGATCGCCGGACTCGCCACCGCCTTCGCGGACTCCGTACCGGCTCCCGCACAGCCGACCCCTCACGGTGCATCCGTCGTCGAGGGTCTCGGCCAGGTGCTCGCCGAGGTGCTCGAGGTCGACCACGTGCCTGTGGACCGCAACGTGTTCGACGACCTCGGCGCGGACTCGATGGTGATGACCCGCTTCTGCGCACGCCTACGCAAGCGCGACGACCTGCCGTCGATCTCCATCCGTGACGTCTACGCCAACCCGACCATCGTCGGCATGGCCGCGGCGGCCGCCCCGGCCACGGCGCCGGCCGCCACGCACACTGCGACGCCTGCTCCGCCGCCGGTGGCCCCGGTCCGGCACAGCACCTTCGGATACCTGCTCACCGGATTCCTGCAGCTGCTGAGCTTCCTGCTCTACGTCACCGGCCTCGGCTACGTGCTGGACCGTGCCTACGTCTGGATCCTCACGAGCGTCGGGCCGCTGGAGATCTACGTCCGCTCGGTCCTCGCGGGCGGGGCCTTGTTCCTGGTCATGTGCCTGGTACCGGTGGTGGCGAAGTGGCTGTTCATCGGGCGCTGGAAGGAGCGCGAGATCCCGGTGTGGAGCCTGCGCTACTTCCGGTTCTGGCTGGTCAGGATCCTCACCCGGGCCAACCCACTCGTTCTGATCATGGTCGGGTCGCCGCTCTACACGCTGTACCTGCGCGCGCTCGGCGCCAAGGTCGGCAAGAACGTCGTCGTCCTAAGCCGGCACCTGCCCGTCGCCACCGACCTGCTCACCATCGGCTCGGGCACCGTGATCCGCAAGGACGCCGTGCTGCTGGGCTACCGCGCCCACGCCGGGAAAATTCAGACCGGTCGGGTCACGTTGGGCCACGACGTCGTCGTTGGCGAGAAGAGCGTGCTCGACATCGGCACCGCAATGGGCGACGGCGCCCAGCTCGGCCACGCCTCTGCCCTGCACCGGGGCCAGGCCGTGCCCTCCGGGCAGAGTTGGCACGGCTCACCTGCGGTTCCGACAACCACGGACTTCCGTGGGGTGCCTCCGCTGCGGGTGCGACGGCTGCGCAAGCTGACCTACGTCGCGAGCCAGCTGCTGAAGCTGTTCGCGATCTTCCTGCCGCTCGGCTTCGGTGGCCTGTTCCTGCTGCTCACCCAGGTCCCCCGGCTGGCCGAGCTGCTCCAGCCCGGCGCGGCCGGGCACACCACCGCGCACTTCTACCTCAACGCCCTCATCGAGTCCGCTGTGCTCGTTTTCGGCGGCCTGCTCATCGGGCTGCTCGTGGTCTTCACCGTGCCGCGGGTCCTGGCCCTGTTCGTGCGACCGGACCGCGTCTACCCCGTCCATGGCTGGCGGTACTCCCTGCACCGCACGATCACCCGGCTGACCAACGTGCGGCTGTTCGTCTACCTGTTCGGCGACAGCTCCTACATCGTCAGCTACCTCTACCTGCTCGGCTACGACCTCGGGAAGGTCGAGCAGACCGGCTCGAACTTCGGCTCCAACCTCGCCCAGGAGACCCCGTACCTCACCTCGATCGGACGCGGCACGGTCGTCGCCGACGGACTCGCGGTGGTCAACGCCGACTTCTCCAACACCTCGTTCCGCACCTCACGGATCGCCATCGGGGGCAACAACTTCCTGGGCAACAACATCGCCTACCCGATCGGCGGCCGCACCGGCGACGACTGCCTGCTCGCCACCAAGGTCGCGGTGCCGATCGACGGCCCGGTCCGCCACGGCGTCGGCCTGCTCGGCTCACCCGCGTTCGAGATCCCCCGCACCGTGCAGCGCGACCGGGTCCTCGAAGTCGACGTCCTCGAGCGCCGGCGGCAGCTACGACGCAAGAACCGGCACAACCTGGCCACCATCGCGCTGTTCCTGTTCGTCCGCTGGGGCCACGTCCTCGGCCTGCTGCTGCTGGCCCTGGTCGCCGTGGACCACTATCACGACTGGGGCCCTGCCGCGTTCGCCTCCCAGGCCGCCGCCAGCCTGCTGTTCACGATCCTGTGGTTCGTGTTCTGGGAGCGGATGTCGATCCGCTTCCGGCGGCTGCGCCCGCGCTCGTGCTCGATCTACGACGTGCGCTTCTGGCGCCACGAGCGGTACTGGAAGCTGATGGTGCCGCCGCTGGACCGCATGCTCGCCGGCACCCCGTACAAGAACCTGGTCATGTGCCTTGTGGGCACGAAGATCGGCCGACGGGTCTATGACGACGGCTCCGGCATCCTCGAGCGCACCCTCACCAGCATCGGCGACGACTGCACGCTGAACTTCGGCAGCATCATGCAGTGCCACTCCCAGGAGGACGGCGCCTTCAAGTCCGACCACATCGCCATCGGCTCCGGCGTGACCCTCGGCATCGGCGCGTTCATCCACTACGGCGTCACCATCGGCGACGCCGTCGAGATCGCCCCCGACTCCTTCGTCATGAAGGGCGAGGAGATCCCGGCCGGGTCGCGGTGGGGTGGTAACCCCGCCCACGAGCTCGTCGAGCCGCTGGCGGGCTCGACCTACACAGCGGGGGCGGAAGTGCCGTCTCAGGACGGGCAGCTCGCTACTTCGGAACAGGCACTTCGCTCTGGTGCTCTCGCCGGCCGACAGTGACGCACCCGCAACCAGAAGGCTGACGGAAGCGATTGCATCGCGGCCCGCACCGGCGCGACGAATGCAGAAAGGACGTAGCCGGGTCATACCCTGACCCACAGTGTTGCCGTCGACGCTAATCACGCGCACTGGCCGCAGCCCGGGTGGCTGTTATGCGCACTCTATAGCGACTTCTGCTTGACGGCGAAGGCTAACGAGATAGCCGTGATCAATTCTGACGACGCCGGATGGTTCTGACGGCAATACCTTCTCGGAGCTAGGCGGTAGGCCCTGCCCCACCCCCCAGCGCAGGGCCGCCACCCAACCCGTGACTCACGGCGTACTTGGCAACCTTGCAGCCACGCACTCCCGGGACCCAGCTTCTAGAAGGAGCAATCGGCGAGCCGGGAAATACCTGGCTGTGTCGCCCCTCACTGGGCCCAGGAAGAGCTCGCTGAAACGAGTGGGGGCGGCGGTCTGAGCGGTCAGGCTCAGGCTGTTCCTGCTTGCCCGCCCAACTTCGCCGACGGAAATCGCCTGGAAAGGGCTGCCATCAAGGCGGCCAGCGCTGTGACGGTGATCAGCCCGATGGTGGTCGACGTGGCGTTGACTTGTTGATCTCGGCGTGAAGGACGGCGACTGCCAGCACGCTTGCTCCGGTGCCGCGCATGGCGACGCCGAGGGCGAGGCGGACCGCGAGGGCGAAGACGATCGTGATGGCAGCGGTTCGCCAGAGTGGCCCGGAAGCGAGCGGCAGGAGCGGCAGGTGCAGCAGCGCGAACGGCAGGGCTGTCAGGCCAGCCGCGACGGGTAGGCCGTGCCGCTGCTCGAGGCGGGTCTGGAGGAAGCCGGCCCAGGCCAGTTCCTCGGCGAGATTGATGATCAACACCGCGGTGACGAGCTGGAAGGCCTGGCCGAGCAGGAAGGAGGGGACGTCGGCGAGGACCGGTCGGGAGCCGGCGAGCAGGTGTGCCGCCAGGGCCAGGAGCGGCAGGGTCGCGACGACGAGGGCCCACCATTCGATGCCGATCGCCAGCGCAGGGCGCGGGCGAGGAGAGCTCGCGCCGCGCGCCCCTCGACGAGGAGCGTGATCCCCAGCGCTGCGGGCAGGAGCACAGCAGGGTGGCCGCCAGCGCGAAGGGCTCCGGCGGGAGCGGGCCGCCCGGGATCCAGCCGTACCGGGCAAGGGCCGGAATGGCGAGGATCGGCCAGCCGAAGCCGAGGATCAGCGTCACGAACGCAGCCAGCGGGTGACGCACGACGAGGTCGCGGAGCCAGTGGTGTGAAGCCCGGGCAACAGCTGGGGCCAGCCCCGTCGCGGCTCGCTGCGTTGCCATCGCTGCCTCCTTGGTTCGACAACCACGACGTTATACCCCTAGGGGGTACGCCTATAGGGTCGTTTGGCCTGGATCAGCGGGGCTTTGCCAAGCGGGGTGCGCGGGATTGTGGTCAACGTCCTCACCTGGATCGGGGGCGGGAGCACGCCTTGCTCGGTCAAGCGCCTCGGCGATGTCGCGGCCAACCAGGGCCTTCTCGACCTCGTCGACCGGGCCGACCGGACCGGGCGGCAGCAGCAGGACCTCGAGCGCGCCGCCGGGGAGTTGGTTGATCTGCCAGCCGGCGGTGTGTACGGCGTCCATCACGTGGTGGAAGACGATCGGCTGAACTGCGCGGGACCCGCCCTGGACGGTCGGGAAGGTCAGCGCCTCCTGCTCGCGGCCCTGGATCCCGGTGATCAGCGCATAGGGCCGCCCGCACGGGCAGTCGTTAGTCCCATACGAACACCCCGCGCCGTCCGGTCGTGCCGGCGGTGCCGGCGACGTAGTAGCGGCCGCGGAAGAGCTCATCGCCGCTCGCCCGGGCCTGGTAGGCCTCGGCCGCGGACAAGCGCACGTCCGGGCGGGCGGACACCTCGTCGAAACGCTCGATCAGTTCCGCCTTGGTCAGCACCGGCAGCTCGGTCAACGCCGCGTCCATCCGTCCGGCGTGCAGGCGCCGGTAGAACGGCGAGTGCGCGTAGGCGTGGCGCCGCAGCCGATCCAGCTCGCGGGCCTGGTGGGCGTGTAGCTGGTCGCGAGTCCAGCGGTCCCGCCGGCGCAGAGCATGGCGCCGGGCCAGGACCGCGCCCACCAGCATCAGCGTGCGCAGGATGGGCGGCAGAAGCGGTAGAGCGGGCGCAATCGTCGGTTCCTCCGAGATCTCGCTGATGTGGCAGGAATGCTTCCGTCGCCACGTGGCGGCGGGTTAGGGCCGTTCGGGCAGCACGGTCGAGGCGGCGCTGTCGGTTGATCGGCGGCGACCCAGGTGCTTGAGGTGAGCAGGCGTACCGAGATCGGCTGACGCTGCGATGCCCCAGACCGGTCGGACGCCCTCGCTGAGACGGGCAGAGGTGGGCCGTGGCGGCCCACCTCTGCCCGTCTCAGCGAGGGTCAGAGGGTTGTGAGCAGCTGCTTCATCTCGGTGATCTCGGCCTGCTGGTCATGGATGATCTTCTGAGCAAGGATCTTGGCGTCCGTGTTCTGCCCCTGGGCGAGCTCGGTCTGGGCCATCTGGATGGCGCCGTTGTGGTGCTCGGTCATCATCTGCAGGAACATCCGGTCGAAGGCCGCGCCATTGGCCTGGTCGAGTTGCTGCATCTGCTGGTCGGTCATCATGCCGCCCATGCCCTGGGGCATCGGCATGCTGGTGCTGCCGCCCATGCCGCCGTGATCCATGCCGCCCATCGAGCCGCTCGGGCCGGCCGGGCCGGTCTCCGGCTCGCCCCAGGCGGCGAGGAATCCACGCATCTGCTCGATCTCCGGGCCCTGGGCCTGCTGGATCCGGGTGGCGAGCTGCTTGACCTGCTCGTTACTCGCGTGCTGGGCGGCCATGTCCGACATCTGAACGGCCTGGGTGTGGTGCGGGATCATGCCCTGCACGAACGCGGTGTCGGCCGCGTTGTGCGCGGCGCTGCTGGCAGGCGACGAGGTGGCCGCCGCGCTCGGGGTGGCCGAAGTGCCGGTGGCGGTGCCGCTCGAGCCGCTACAGCCGGCGACGAGGACGACGGTGGCGGCGGCGGTGCCGAGCACGCCGAGGACGGACTTGCTGTTCATGATCGAAGAAGCTCCTGTGTGCAGGTGGATGTGATCGGACCAGCGCTCTCCCGCGCTGGAGGCCGATCAGTTCCGCAGCACGCAGAGTTGCGCGAGCCGGACCGAGGTCGGTGGCGGCGCCTGGGGCCCGGCCACCGGCAGCCCACCCGCCGGTGACCCGTCGCGGTGAGTCGCTCTCCCGACGAACAGGGCGAGCAGCGCCGCGGCCGCCAACGCGAGCAGGGCGGTCAGCACCGCCAGGCACAGGTGGAGAAGATCGTGCAGCGCTGACCTCGGAGCGTCTGGCTGCGAGCTCTCAAGTCCGCTCAGCCCGAGCAGTGGGGCGGCCAACAGCATGACCTCGGTCTTGGCCGGGGCCAGGTCCTGCTCTGGAGCGCTACTCGGGCCAGTCGCATCGATCTCGTTGACCATCGCCACGTGCGCGTTACCGCCATGGCTCGCCGTCATGGTCATGGGCTCGACAGCCGGCGCCGGGTCGGGAGCTTCGGAAGCTGGACCGAGAAAGGTGCTGGCCGCCGAAGTCGCGGCGGTGGGATGCGCAGTGCCATGTGTCGCCGGTGCGGTGCCGTTGTCGGCGTGACAGGCGATCGTGGAGTGCATTGTCACGACGCCGACGATCAGCGACAGCATCAGCAGGACCTGCTGCCAGCCACGCCGACCGATCACGTGCACGGTTTCGACGATACCGACGGGGTCTGCGCGCGCTCCCCGGCCCTGCCCGGCGCAGCCCGGCGTCGGCCTTCGTCGGTGCTGTGCTTCACAGGGTGTTGGTGAGCAGCCCGGTCAGGAGCCCTCCGCCGATCCCGAGGATGAGAGTCGCTGCCGCGGCGCTGATGGCGCCGGCGCTGGCCCAGTGCCTTGGTGCGCTGTGGTGCTCGGTCGCGTCCTGGTCATGGTGCTCGGCTGCGAACAGCGGCGCGATCCAGCGCAGGTAGTAGAACAGGCTCGCCACGGTGTTGAGCACGGCGAGGACGGTCAGCCAGACCATGCCGCCGTCGATGGCGGCGGTGAAGACGGTGAGCTTGCCGAGGAACACCGCGGTGGGTGGGGTGCCGACGAGGCCGAGGAGGCAGACGACGAGCGCGGCCGCCAGGGCGGGCCGTCGACGGGACAGGCCGCGGTAGTCGTCGAGGGTGCGGGCGGGCCCGCCGGGGGTGGTGACGGCGGCGGCGACGGCGAAGGCGCCGAGGTTGGTGATCGCGTAGGCGGCGAGGTAGAGCAGCAGCGCCGGTCCGGCCTGAGGGGTGCGAGTGGCGACGGCGGCGGCCATGAGGACGTAGCCGACCTGGGAGATCGCGGAGTAGCCGAGCAGGCGCTGCACGGAGGTCTGGAAGAACGCGGCGAGGTTGCCCAGGGTCATCGACGCTGCGGCGAGGATCGCCGCGAGCAAGGGCCAGTCGATGGTCTGCTCGGGGATGGCCTGGGTGAGCAGCCGGTAGGTGGCGACGAGCGCACCGATCTTCGGGATGGTGGTGACGATTCCGGCGACGGGCGCGGGGGCGCCGTCGCTGACGTCGGGCACCCAGAACTGGGCGGGGACCGCGCCGGCTTTGAACGCCAGCCCGGCCAGCACGGCAACCAGCCCGACCGCGGCCAGCGCCGGTATCGACCGGCCGCCTGCGGCAATGGCGGTGAGGTTCTCCCGTAGGGGCTCGTAGGCGGTGACCCGGCCCGCGGCGTAGAGCAGCGTGACGCCGGTGATCATGGTGACGCCGGCGAACGCGCCGGAGAGGTAGTACTTCATCGCGCCCTCGGTCCCGGTCGACGTCGCCGACCAGCCGACGAGGGCGTAGAGGGGGATGCTGGCCAGCAGGAACGCCGCGAACAGCAGCAGCAGGTCGGTGGCCCCGGCCATCAGGACGGACCCGAGTGCCCCGAGCAGCAGCAGCACCCAGTACTCGGTCTCACGACGCTGTCCGCGGGCGGCGTCGACCGAGGCGCAGACGGCGAGCAGGGTCGCGACCAGCACGATCAGCCGCGTGGCGTTGGTCGTGGCGTCGATGGCGTAGGAGCCGAACACGGTCTCGGCGGGCCGGGTGTAGACCACGGCGGTGGCGATGATCCCGACCACGCAGGCCACGCCCGCGAGGGCGGCGACCAGCCATTGGCGATGCCGTGGCAGCCAGGATCCGGCGAGGAGGCCGAGCACGGCGGCGCCGAGCAGGGCGAGCTCGGGGACGAGTGCGCCCGGGTCCTCGTTCATCATCTCCATGGCGCGACCTCCGGCACCTTCGGCCGCGTCGTCGGCCTGGTCGTCGCCGCCCTGCACGGCAGCAGGCTGCCCGCCGACGGGCGGGTCATCGGGCGACCAGGGTGTTGACGGCGGTCGCGGCGGGTTCGACGAGGTCGAGCAGGAAACGGGGCGCGAGCCCGATGAGGGTGGCCAGCGCCAGCAGCGGCGCGATCGCGACGAGCTCGCTGGGATGCAGATCGGCGAGCGGGCGGGGGGTGCCGGGGGCGTCCGGGGTGCGCAGGGGCCCGAGGAACAGTCGCTGCAGCGCGACCAGGAACAGTGCGGCGGTGATGAGGATCCCGGTGACGGCGATCGCGACCGGTATCGGCGCCGCGGGCAGGGAGCCGGTGAAGATCTGGAACTCGGCGATGAACCCGGAGAAGCCGGGCAGTCCGAGGGAGGCGAAGGCGGCGATCGCGAACAGTGCGGCGAAGCGGGGGGTGCGGGGGGCGAGTCCGGACCAGTCGCCGAAGTCGTAGGTGCGGCCGCGGTCGTAGAGCACTCCGGCGAGCAGGAACAGCGCTGCGGTGATCAGCCCGTGGGACACCATCTGCACCAGCGCTCCGGTCGTGGCCAGCGTGCGGGCCTGGGCGTCGCCGGTCGCGACGAGGCCGGCGGCGCCGACCCCGACCAGGACGTAGCCCATGTGGTTGACCGAGGTGTAGGCGATCATGCGCTTGAGGTTGGTCTGGGCGAGCGCGACGAGTGCGCCGTAGACCACCGACACCACCCCGACCAGCAGCACGACCAGGGCGTAGTGCCGCCAACTGGCGGGCAGCAGCGGCATCGCGATGCGGACGAAGCCGTAGGTGCCCATCTTCAGCAGCACCCCGGCCAGGATCGCCGACCCCGTCGCGGGGGCTTCGGTGTGTGCGGGCGGCAGCCAGGTGTGGAACGGCACCGTCGGGGTCTTCACGGCCAGCCCGATCCCGATCGCGAGCAGGGTGAGCCCGGCGTACGGGCCGCCGGCCGCGAGCGGGTTCGCCGCGGCGAGCTCGACGATGTCGAAGGTGTGCGGCTGCGCGGCGAGGAACAGCAGGATGAACCCGAGCAGCAGGGCCAGGGAGCCGAGGAAGGTGTAGAGGAAGAACTTCAAGGCCGCAGCCCGGGCCCGCTCGGCGTGCCCCCAGCCGGCGATCACGAAGTACATGAACACGATCGACAGGTCGAAGAACAGGAAGAACAGGATCAGGTCGAGCGCGACGAACAGCCCCAGACACACCGTCTGCAGGGTCAGGAACAGCAGCACGTAGGCCTTGACCCGGCGGGTCTCGCGCAGCGCGAACACCGCGCAGGCGAGGAACAGCACGCCGGTCATGGCCAGCAGCGGCAGCGACAGCCCGTCGACGCCGAGGTGGTAGGAGATCCCGGCGCTGGGGATCCAGGGCAGCCGTTCCTCGAACATGTAGCCGCTGGGTCCGGGCGCGTCGGGCAGCTGCACCCACGCGGCGACGATGAGGGCGAGATCGGCCAGTCCGGCAGCGGCCCACGCTCCGACGAACACCCGGGCGGGAAGCCGAGCGGGCAGCCCGGCCAGTACCGCCGCGACCGCGGCGGGAAGGAACACGATCAACGACAGCACCGCTGTCCTCCTTCAGGACACGACGATGACGACGACGGCGAGCAGGGCGAGCGCGGCGAACCCGACCGAGGTCTGGGCGTAGTACTGGTGCAGCTGTCCGGTCTGCGGGCGCCGCGCCCAGCGGCCGAGCACCCGGGCGCCGTCGGCGATGCCGCGCACGGCACCGTCGACCGCGGGCTCGCCGCGGCGGTCGAGCAGCCGGGCCAGCCCGACCGTGGCCCGTGCGAGGGAGCCGACGCCGCGGTCGAGGACGCGGTCGTCGAACCGTGCGGCCGCGGCCGCCAGCGCCGAGACGGGACGGACCACCAGGTGCCGGCCCGCCCGCTCCAGGTACAGCCATTCCTGCAGCGCGCCCGGTGCCGGAAGCCGCGTAGCCCATCGCCACCCGACGAACGCCGCGAGCACTGCGACCACCGCGGACGTGACGAGCTCCCACACGGCCGGTAGCTGCGCAGCCAGGATCGCCGGGCCGATGAGTGGGAGCAGCCCCAGTAGCGCGGCCCCAGCGGCCAACACGATCAGCGGAGGAGCGGCTGTGCCGGCGACGCGGCCGGTCGGCGTCTGCTCGAGCTCGGTGTGCTCCTTGCCGGAGGGCGTGCCCGGGGCGGCGGCGGCCGGTCGTGCAGGCCACCAGACGAACCAGAGGGCCTTGGCGCTGTAGACGGCCGCGATCGCGGCACCGGCCAGCCCCAGGGCGTACAGCGGGCCGGCCATGGGGGTCGGGGCGTCGAGGGTGGCGGCGAGGACGGTGTCCTTCGCGACCCACAGCGACAACGGTGGGAGCCCCGCCAGGGACAGGGCCCCGATGGTGAAGGTGATGCCGACCAGCGGGAAGCGGCGCGCCGCGCCGGGGAGCCGGCCGAGCTGCTTGGTGCCCAGCGCGGCCAGCCAGGCTCCCGCGGCGAGGAACAGCAGACTCTTCGTCGCCGCGTGCGCGACCAGCTGCAACGTCCCGGCCGCGATCCCGGCGGCCGACTCGTCCGGCTCCGCGCTCGCCCGCACGGCGATGGCGGCGCTGCCGGCGGCCAGCACCATGTAGCCGATCTGGGCGCACGTCGACGCGGCGAGAAGCTGCTTGAGGTCGCGCTGGGCGACCGCGACCAGCCCGAGCCCCGCCGCGGTCAGAGCACCCACCCAGGCCACCAATGGCCCGGCCCAACCGACGGAACCCAGCAGCCCAGTGATCCGCAGGAGCAGGTAGGCGCCGGCGGCGACCATGGTCGCCGAGTGCAGCAGCGCGGAGACCGGACTCGGGCCGCGCATCGCCCCGGACAACCAGAAGCTCAGCGGCAGCTGCGCCGACTTGCCCAGCGCCGCGGCGATCAGCCCGGCCGCGACCACATCGCGCCAGCCTCCGGCTGCGGCCGGCAGTTGGTCGAGGGCCAGGCTGCCGGCGCCGCCTGCGAGCGCGGCACCTGCGGCGACGTAGAGCCCGAGATCGGCGAAGCGGGTGGTGAGGAACGCGGTGTGCGCGGAATCGACCGCGCCCGGGTCGCGGTAGCCGTAGCCGATCAGCGCCCAGCTGGCTGCGCCCATCACCTCCCACGCCATGAGCAGCGGCGCGAGCGTCGTCGCGGTGACCGTTGCCAGCATGGCCCCGGCGAACAGCAGCATCACCCCGGTGAAGCGGCCGGTACGCAGCTCCGGCTCACCGGCCGCGAACACCAACACTGCCAGCAGGGCCGCAGCGACGGTGACGACCAGGACCGCGGACAGCGAGTCGACCGCCCAGCCGGCGCGAATCCCGGCGAACAATGCGGCGCCCGTGGCAGGGCGGGAGACCGCGGCGACCACCGCGAGGACCAGCACCACCGAGGCCGTGAGCACGCCGGCGAGCGCCACAGCCCGCCCGGCCCGTGCTTCGGTGCCCCCGACCGATGCCCCAGGAGACCGGGCCGGGCGGAGGTCGGCCAGGGCGAGCACGGCGCCGAGCCCGAGCGGGACGCCGATCAGCCACCACAGGAGCACGGCACTCAACCCTTGAGGTCGGCGGCGCCGTCGGTCATGTCGACCTGACGGGCCCGGTAGATCGCGGTGGCCACGGCGAACCCGGCGGCCATCTCGACCGCCATCGCCGTCAGCACGACGACGATCAGCACCTGCCCCTCGGTGCCGGCAGGGGCGAGGAAGTACCACAACGCCGCCGCGGCGAGCATGACGCCGTTGAGCATCAGCTCCAGCCCCATCATCAACATGACGATCGACTGCTGCGACAACGCCCCGTAGAGTCCGATGGCGAACAGCCCCGCCGCGGTGAGCAGGAACAGCTGCAGGATCATCGCCCGACGCCTCCACCGGCCGGGTCGGCGGCGACCGGGGCGGCAAGATCGTCGCCGAGCCGGTCGTAGCGGCCCCGCCCGGTGGAGAGCACCACCGTCGCGACGATCGTGGCGAACAGGGTGATCCCGAGCGTCATCATGGTGAGCATCTGCCCGCCCATCAGCGCCTGCCCGAGCGCGAAGGTCGGCTCCACCGGAGGCGGCGAGGCCGCGCCGGCAGGCCGGTCCGGCCAGTCGACCAGCAGGATCCCGGCGGCGAGCACGACGAACGTCCCGACCGAGATGCTCATCGCTCCCGGCTTGTTGTGGTACATCGCCATCGGCATGAGCCCGGCCGGGTTCATCATGTACATGATCATGAAGACGGCCATGACGACCATCTCCATGACCATCATCAGCGCGATCACCACGCCCAGGTAGCCCAGCCCGAGCAACACCACCAGCCCCGCCACGGCGAGGAAGGACGCGAGCAGCGCAAAGGTCACCTGGGCCATCGAGTTCAGCCGGAACACCGCGAACCCGAACACCACCGCGGCGATGGCGAGGACCCAGAACACGGCCACCATCACAAGCCTCCCTCCTGGATGCCGAGCCCGGGCACCCCGATCCCGTGCACCGCGCCCGGTCCCGGCTGCAGCCCCGCCTCCATGCCCATCTGCCCCGGAAGGCCGCCCTGGCCGAGCACGATCAGCGCGACGACCAGCGCCTGGGCGATGGTCAGCGGGACGAGCACGATCCAGGAGATCTCGGTGAAGCGGTCCATACGGATGGTCGGGAAGCGGCGGCCGAGCCATACCAGCACCGCCAGAACGGCGGCGGTCTTCAGCGCCACCCACGCCCACGCGGGCAGCCACGGCCCCGCCCCGCCCCCCAGGAACAGCGGCACGGCCATGGCCGAGGCCGCGACGAACAGCAGCCATCGGCCACCGGCGAACAACAGCCGATCCACCCCGGAGAGCTCAGCGGCGGCCCCGCCGGCGACGTCCCCCGCCACGGGCGCGTCGAAGGGGCCCCAGAACGCCATGCCCGCCGCCGAGATCAAGTAGACGACGAAGGCCACCGGCATGATCACGGCGAACCACAGGTCCGACTGGGCGGCAACGATGTCGCTCACCCGCAGGCTCTGCGCACCGAGCGCCGCAGTGATGATCGCGAACATGTGCGGCAGCTCGTAGGCCAGGCCCTGCGCGATGATGCGGTAGCCACCGACCAGCGCCAGGGCGCTGTTCGGGCCCCAGCCCGCCATCCAGACCGCGACCCAGGCCAGCACCTCGACCGCGTTGAACCACACCACGCCGACGCCGAGGTCCGCGACCGGCCGCTCGCCCAGCGGCAGCACCAGGGCCGCCAGCACGGCCGCGACCGGCAGCAGTACCGGTCCCAGCCGCCACAGCACCCGGTCCGCGGCCACAGTGCGGCGCCGCTGCCCGATCAACAGCCGTGCCACCTCCCGCGCGGGGGCGGCCAGGTCGGCAGGTCGGCCGGCCGCCCGCGCGGCAAGCACCGCATCCCACGTCACCGCCGCCCAGGTCACCGTGACCAGGAGCAGCGGCAGCACCGATACCCACCACAGCGGCAACGCGTCCGCCGGTACCGGGCCGGGCGGCATCGGCTCATCCATCATGAGCCCCCTGCCCGGCCGTGTCGTGCTGCACTTCATGACCTGTGTGGGCCGTGTCCGCGGAACGCGGGTCGGCCGCTTCGCGCTCGGTGTCGGGATCAGCCGCCGCCACGAGGAGCCGGGCCACGGCCAGGTCGACGCCGACGAGGGCCTGCTCGAGCTCCGACAAGCCGAGTCGGCTCCGCCCTCCGACGGTCGCCCCGGCCACGGCGCCTGGGGCGCCGTGGAGCTCGAGCCGCCGGCCCGTCGTCGTCGGCGCGGTGAGGGCCCTGAGGGCGCTGTCGAGGGCGGCAAGACGTAGGTCGACCAGGGCTGGCACGTCGGACAGCCCGCGCAACATCCGCCGAAGCGTGCGCGACCGTGCGACCTTCCGCGACAGATCGGCGGCCGCGACCCCAGTGATGTCGACAGGCCCATCGTCCAGCAGCTCGTCGCGGAGCCGCCGCGCTCGGATCGCCAAGTCCTTCCAGCCGGCTACCGCCAGCAGGCGGGCCAGCGCGTCGAGCTCGCGGGCCACCACGCGCCGCAGCTCGGATGCCCCGCCGGAGTGGCCGGGTCCATCGCGGCGGCGGTCGTCGCCGGCGTCCTGTCCGAACTCGGCGAGCTCGGGCGCGGCCGGCTCCCGCGGCCAGAACGGCGCGATCACGGGATCGTCGACCAGCCGAAGCTCGGCGTCCTGGATGACATCACCCTGCAGGGTCACCTCGGCCACCAGGCCCGCCGGCCAACCGGGCAGCACCGGCCCGAGCGCCACCCGAAGCTGGTCGAGCATCAACCCGTCACGGTCCTCGCCGAGATCCGCCATCGGGAGCCCGCCCGTCATCTCCATGTCCCCGTGCCCGCCGTGCCCGCCGTGCCCGCCGTGCCCGCTGTGCCCGCTGTGCCCGCTGTGCCCGCTGTGGCCGCCGTGCCCGCTGTGCTCATCGGTGGGATCGCCATGTGCGCCGTGGTCGCCGTGCTCGTCGTCATGCTCGGCGTGCCCGCTGTGGTGGTCGTGGTGACCGGGATCCTGTCCGAGTTCCTGGAGCTGGTCCGCGGCGTCGTCGACGCTGTGCTCAGCCGACGGGCCGTGTCCGTCGCCGTGCTCGGATCGCTCGTGCGGATGAGTGCCGGTCTCGCGATCGTGCTCGCGGTCGCCGTGCTTGTGGTCGTCGTGGTCGGTGTGCTTCTCGCGCGCGGCGGGCCCATGCTCGCTCGCACGCCCGTCGGTGGCTGTGTCGTCCTGCTTCGAGTGCCCGGAGGTGGAGCGAGTGGCCGACCCGACGCCTGCGGCGAGGTCGGCGGCGGCCCGATCCAGGGCGGCGCCGACGTCATCGGGGCCATCGAGGGTGGTGCGAGTCCGCGGTTGCGGGACGGCCGCCCAGACGGCGCCGATCGCCGCCGACAGCTCGTGACCAGGGCTCCCGGCGACGAGCAGCACGTCCGCGTCGGCGGGCGCGCTCGCGGTCGGCCAGCCCCGACGGGCGAGCTCGGCCTCCACCGCCAGGCGCACGGCCGTCCCACCTCGGCTGGGCACGATCAGCACGTGCGGGCGGCGGGCTGCACAGCGCAGCAGCCATCTGGTCAGGTCCATCGCAGAGCGCCTTCGCGCCAGGCATACAGGACTCCGGCGAGCAGAATTCCCAGGAAGAGGAACATCTCGATCACCGCAGCGGGCCCGACCCGGGACACGACCAGCGTCCACGGGTACATGAAGACCATCTCCATGTCGAAGGCCAAGAACACCATGGTCACCGGGTACCACCGCACGTGGAATCGGGAGAAGGCGTGCTGGGTCGGCGGTAGCCCGCCCGCGAACGGAACGACATCCAGCGCCGTCCGGGCGGTGGCGGTCGTCGCGGCGATCGCGTAGAGCGCAGCGACCAGAGCGAGTACGACCCCGAGGGCAGCGAGGACCGGAACGAACTCGCCCATCCTCCACCTCCGTCCAGACGCCGTGCCTGATACCCATACCCCGGATGGGCATCTTGGGGCATCCGATGTCGGCTGTCCAGTGCGGCCACCCCACCGGCACACCACTTCCCGCTGACGCGCGGATCAACCCCTGCGATGGCCTTGCTAGATACCCCGGGGGGGTGTAAACAACGTCCTCATCGATAGGGAACCCCCCTAGGGTATTTAGGGCGTCTGAAGGAGTGAGGAACATGGCTGGTCAAGCGCGCCGATGGTGGGCGTTGGCGCTCATCGCGTTGGCGCAGTTCATGGTGATCATGGACACCTCGATCATCGGAGTGGCGCTGCCGCAGATGCAGGCCGACCTGGGGTTCTCCCAGGCGGGCCTGTCCTGGGTGTTCAACGCCTACGTAGTCGCGTTCGGCGGGCTGCTGCTGCTGGGCGGGCGATTGTCCGACCTGCTCGGCGCGCGGCGGGTGTTCACGGCGGGCTGGGCGATCCTGCTGGTCGGCTCGGTGGCCTCGGCATTGGCCGATTCGACGTGGCTGGAACTGGCCGGCCGTGCCGTTCAGGGCGTGGGCGCGGCACTGATCGCGCCGGCGGCGTTGACGCTGCTGATGGTCTTGTTCGGGTCGACACCGCGCGAGCTGACCAAGGCTCTGGCGCTCTACGGGGCGGCCGCTCCGGCCGGCGGGACTGCCGGGGTGTTCCTCGGCGGAGTGATCACGCAGTGGCTGTCGTGGCCGTTCGTGTTCTGGCTCTACGTTCCGATCGCGGCCGCGGTACTGGTAATGACCCCGGTACTGCTGCCGGCCACGGATACGGCGCGGGGCAGGCTCGACGTGCTCGGAGCGCTGATGGTCACTGCCGGCCTGGGGCTCGGGGTCTTCGCGGTGGTGCGCGCCCCGGAGGTCGGCTGGTCGGCGGGATCCACGGTCGGCGCGCTCGCCGCCGCGGTCGTCCTGCTCATGGCGTTCTGGTGGACGCAGGCGCACGGGTCTGCTCCGCTGATGCGTTTGGGGATCTTCCGGGCACCCGATCTGGGAGCGGCGAACCTGGCGCAGCTGCTGCTGGGGGGAGCGTGGATCCCGATGTGGTTCTTCCTCAACCTCTATCTGCAGCAGGTCCTCGGCTACCGTGCGTTCGCCTCAGGCGCTGCGCTGCTGCCGATGACCATCGCGATCATGGTGCTGATGGTGGCGATCGTGCCGCGGCTGGTGACGCGGACCGGACCGAAGCCGCTGATCGTGACCGGCCTGTTGGTCCTGGCCGGCGCCCTGGCCTGGATGTCCTTCGCTCGGCCAGGGGGCGCGTTCACCGTCGATGTCCTGGGGCCGTCGCTGCTGGCGGCGGTAGGCATGTCGCTGGCGTTCATTCCGTCGCTGGGTACCGCGCTCTCCGCCGCCCGCCCAGAGGAAGGCGGGCTGGCCTCGGGCATCGTCAACACGTCCTACCAGGTCGGGTCCGCACTCGGACTTGCCGCGATGACCGCCGTGGCGGCCGCCTACGGAGCGACCGAGGTGCAGGACCCGAACGCGCTGACGAGCGGTTTCTCCGCCGCGTTCCTCGGCGCTGCCGCCATCGCGGCTGCCGGAGGCCTGCTCGCCGCCCTCACCGTTCGCCGCCCCACGCCTGTCGCTGCAGATGTCGCGACTACCGCAGGGGAGACGAACGGCGCGACGGATCGGGCAACGTCAGCGAGCGGAGGCGCGGCGCAGGCTGATTACGGCAACGGCTCGCCGGCCAGAGGCGACGCCGACGCCGCGTAGCCGCAGGGAATGTGCACTTCGCGCGCGAAGGGACGAGACGGTGGGCGTCAGGCATGCCGGCCCACCGTCTTCGGCGCCCTGACCAAGTAGCCCGAGTCGGCGACGATGGTCGGGAAGGTCGAGCGATCGGCGCCCGCCGTGACAAATCGCCACACCCGCTCGTGGGTCGGCTTGAGTACGGTACCCCCCTAGGGTATAGTCTAGGTATTACGAGCGGAGGAGGCGTCGTGAACGGCTACACCGAGACCAAGGATGCACACCTCAAGCGGATGCGTCGGATCGAAGGACAGGTCCGCGGCATCACGAAGATGATCGAGTCCGACAAGTACTGCATCGACGTGCTCACCCAGATCTCCGCGGTGAACAAGGCCCTGGAGGCCGTGGCGCTGAACCTGCTCGACGAGCACCTCAAGCACTGCGTCACCGACGCGGTCGCCGAGGGCGGACAGATCGCCGACCAGAAGGTGGCCGAGGCGAGCGCTGCGATCGCCCGCCTGGTCAAGTCCTGACCGGGGTGGGAGCGCCGACCACGGCGCCGCGCTCCCACCCTCCCCAGCGCCCCTACGACTCGCCCGTACAAGCCCGGCACCGGCGCCTCGCCGGCCGCTCGCTTCGTCGTGTCCGCACGGGATCGGCAGGAGAAGAAAGGCATATGTGATGGCCAGCAGCACCTACACCGTCAGCGGGATGACCTGCGCGCACTGCGTCGCATCGGTCACCGAGGAGCTCACCGAGCTGCGCGGCGTGCGCTCGGTGGCGGTCGACCTGCTCACCGGTGCGGTCACCGTCGACAGCGACACCCCGCTCGACCCCGTCGACGTTCGCGCCGCGGTCGAGGAGGCCGGCTATCAGCTCGCGGCCTCGTAGCCGCACCGACCCAGCCCCCGACCGTTGGGTCGGCGGGCACCCAGCAAGGGACTGATCATGAACACTCTTGCGAAGCTCTCCGCCTACGGCGCGGCGCTCGCCCTGCTCACCGTCGGGGCGTACGCGACCGGAACCGCTGTCGGTCCCCTCCGTTCCGCCCCCGCCGCCACGGCGGCCGGGCCCGAGAACATGTCCGGCGGCGAGGACGCCGGGCACGGGGACACCCACAGCGGCGCCGTCCCGGAGACCGCAGACCAGCCGGCCGGGCTGGCGTCGAGCAGGGGCGGCTACACCCTCACGCCCACCGCCTCGCCGCTGACGGCCGGGACCGGCAACGAGATCGCGTTCCGCATCACCGGCCCCGACGGGAACCCGGTCACCGCGTTCGACGAGGAACACACGAAGCGCCTGCACCTGATCGTCGTGCGCCGCGACACCACCGGCTTCCAGCACGTCCACCCGACGATGGAGCCCGACGGCACCTGGCGCACCCGGATCGACGTGCCCGCGGGCGGGGTCTACCGCGCCTTCGCCGACTTCACCCCCACCGGCGGCCCGGCCACCACGCTCGGCGTCGACCTGTCCGCCGCCGGTACCTACACCCCGGTCCAGCACACACCGAGCCGGACCGCCCAGGTCGACGGCTACACCGTCCGCCTCGACGGCGAGCTCACCGCCGGGGCGGCCTCGCCGCTGACCTTGACGGTCACCCGCGACGGGCAGCCGGTCACCGACCTGCAGCCCTACCTCGGCGCCTACGGCCACCTGGTCGCGCTACGTGGCAGCGACCTGGCCTATCTCCACGTGCACCCCGACGGCGAACCCGGCGACGGGCGGACCCCGGCCGGCCCACAGATCCGGTTCGTCGCCGAGGTCCCGTCGGCCGGCACCTACCGGCTGTTCCTGGACTTCCAGCACGCCGGCGTGGTCCGGACCGCGGAGTTCACCCTGCCAACCGGCCCCGCCACCGACGCCGGTGCTGTCGCCCCGCGCGACACCGGCACCCCGCACACCGACGCCACCCCGCACGCGGGGGCCACGGAAGGAGGCCACCGATGACCACCCTCCGTGAGCCCGCCACGGCGGGCAGCACGGTCAGCGAGGTCGAGCTCGCCATCACCGGGATGACCTGCGCGTCCTGCGCGAACCGGATCGAACGCAAGCTCAACAAGCTCGACGGCGTGACCGCCACGGTCAACTACGCCACGGAGAAGGCGAAGGTCACCGCCCCGGACGGCGTCGCCGCCGAGACGCTGATCGCCGCGGTGGAATCGGCCGGCTACGGCGCCCGCCTGCCGGAGCTCCCGATCAACGAGGCCGACCGCCCGGACTCCGGCGACGACGGGCCCGAGCTGCGCGAGGCGCGGCAGCGGCTCCTGGTGTCGGCGCTGCTGTCGCTGCCGGTCGTCGCGCTGGCCATGGTCCCTGCGCTGCAGTTCACCTACTGGCAGTGGATCTCCCTGGCGCTGGCCGCCCCGGTGATCGTGTGGGCGGCGTGGCCGTTCCACCGGGCGGCCTGGGCGAACCTGCGCCACGGCGCCGCGACGATGGACACGCTGATCTCGCTGGGCACCCTCGCGGCCTTCGCCTGGTCGTTGTACGCGCTGCTGTTCGGCACCGCCGGCGTCCCGGGCATGACGCACCCGTTCGAGCTGACCGTCAGCCCGTCGGACGGGGCGGGCAACATCTACCTCGAGGTCGCCGCCGGGGTGACCACGTTCATCCTGGCCGGGCGCTACTTCGAGGCCCGGTCCAAGCGCCGCGCCGGCGCCGCGCTGCGGGCACTGCTCGAGCTCGGCGCCAAGGACGTGGCGGTGCTGCGGGACGGCCCCGACGGCCCGGTGCAGGTGCGGATCCCGGTCGCGCAGCTCGCCGTCGGCGACCGGTTCGTGGTCCGGCCCGGGGAGAAGATCGCCACCGACGGGGCCGTGGTCGAGGGCAGCTCGGCGGTCGACGCGTCGATGCTGACCGGGGAGTCCGTGCCGGTCGAGGTCGGCGTGGGCGACGACGTGGTCGGGGCGACCGTCAACGCCGGCGGCCGGCTGGTCGTCGAGGCCCGCCGGATCGGGTCGGACACCCAGCTCGCGCAGATGGCGAGGCTGGTCGAGGACGCCCAGACCGGCAAGGCGGCCGTGCAGCGGCTCGCCGACCGCATCTCCGGGGTGTTCGTGCCGATTGTGATCGCGCTCGCCGCGGTCACCCTGGGGTTCTGGCTGGGCACCGGCTCCGGTGCCGCGGCGGCGTTCACCGCCGCGGTCGCGGTGCTGATCATCGCCTGCCCGTGCGCGCTCGGGCTGGCCACCCCGACCGCGCTGCTGGTCGGCACCGGTCGCGGCGCCCAGCTCGGCATCCTCATCAAGGGCCCCGAGGTGCTGGAGTCCACCCGCCGCGTCGACACGATCGTGCTGGACAAGACCGGCACCGTCACCACCGGCAAGATGCGGCTGGTCGAGGTGCACGTCGGTGACAGGGTCGACGAGGCGCAGGTGCTGCGGCTCGCCGGGGCGTTGGAGGACGCTTCCGAGCACCCGATCGCCCAGGCCGTCGCCCATGCGGCTCGGGAGCGGGTCGGCGCCTTGCCTGGCGTCGAGGGATTCACCAACCTCGAAGGCCTCGGGGTCCAGGGCGTCGTGGACGGGCACGCCGTGCTCGTCGGCCGGGCGGCACTGCTCGAGCAGTGGAGCCAGCCGCTCACCCCGCAACTCGCGGCCGCGAAGGCGGCGGCCGAGGTGCAGGGCCGCACCGCCATTGCAGTGGCCTGGGACGGCGAGGCACGGGCGGTGCTGGTGGTCGCCGACGCGGTCAAGGACACCTCCGCTGAGGCGATCGCGCAGCTGCGCGGGCTCGGGCTCACCCCGATCCTGCTCACCGGCGACAACCGGGCCGCGGCCGAGGCCGTCGCCCGCGAGGTCGGCATCGACCCCGACCCGGACACCGTGATCGCCGACGTCCTGCCCAGCGACAAGCTGCGGGTGATCGAGGACCTGCAGACCCGTGGCCGGGTCGTGGCGATGGTCGGCGACGGGGTCAACGACGCCGCCGCGCTGGCCCGGGCCGACCTCGGGCTCGCGATGGGCACCGGCACCGACGTCGCCATCGAGGCCGCCGACATCACCCTCGTCCGCGGCGACCTGCGCACCGCGGCCGACGCGATCCGCCTGTCCCGCCGCACCCTGGGCACGATCCAGGGCAACCTGTTCTGGGCGTTCGCCTACAACGTCGCGGCGCTGCCGCTGGCCGCCCTGGGCCTGCTCAACCCGATGCTCGCCGGCGCCGCCATGGCGTTCAGCTCGGTGTTCGTCGTCGGGAACAGTCTGCGGTTGCGGAGGTTCCGCACGACGGCACGCTAGGCGCCACGGCGAGCTCTCGCCGACCCGCAGACGGTCCTGTGGCCGGCTCGTTGAAGGACGAGCCGGCCACGGACCGAAGGATGGTCACGCAGGCGGGACTTCCGCCTCGCCGAGCAGGCCATTTTCCTCTGCGATTCGCTCCGCTTCCTGGGACAGCGTGACAAGTGGGGGGCTTGGCTTGCGGAGGGAGCGCCCGGAAATGGTCTGGTGGAGCGATCACATGAGCGGGTGGGGCTACACCCTGATGACGTTGAGCTCGGTTGCGTTCTGGGGCCTCCTGATCCTCGGCATCGTCGTGCTGGTCCGCCTGACCCGGAACCCGCGGGACGCGGGCCCGGCATATGAGCCCCGACCCACCCCAGAACAGCTGCTCGCAGAGCGCTATGCGCGCGGCGAGATCGATGACGACGAGTACCACCGCCGCCGCACCGCCCTCGCGGCGCCGGTCAAGGAAACTTCCCGACCCTGAGGGCGCCCTTCGCTTCTCGGGGGGCCCGGAACCGGCACGTCGGCGATCGGGGCCGGGCCATCTGGGTCGCAGCGGCGGAAAGGATCGCGGCGATGAGCGTGCGAGCGGCAAATTCGTCAGACCGCAGTGTGCTGACCCTCAGCGGCGCACTACTGCTCGGGGGCTTCGTCGTGAACGCCGTCCAGCGGATGCTCCTGCATCCGACCGGAGAGGAGGACAACCACGAGGCGATCTTCGCCGCGTACGCGGCGAGCGGCGCCTGGGTCGCCACCCACCTCGCAGAGTTCGTCCTCGTGCTCGTGGCCCTTTCCGGCTTGCTCGTGCTCTGCCGCGCCCTGCACCGGGAGACACCGTGTCTTGCGCTTCTGGCGGCTGGAGCACTCGTCGCGAGCGCCGGGGCCTGGGCCGTGCTCCAGGCGGTGGATGGCGTCACCCTCAAGCAGAACGTCGAGGCGTGGGCCGCCGCAGCGGAGATCGAGAAGCCGACCCGCTTCGCCGATGCCGAAACCACCCGCTGGATCGAGTGGGGCGTCCAGAGCTACTTCCGGGTCCTGCTCGGCGTGGCGTTCGTGCTCGTGGGTGTCGCGGTTGTGGTGGGCCGCCTCCTCGCGAGCTGGCTCGGTGTGCTGCTGGTGGTCGGCGGTCTGCTCTCCCTCGCCATTGGGGTCTCCATCGGCTACGAGGGGCTGGAGAGCGGGTTCCAGGACGCTGTCGGCATCGCCCTGCAGCTCGTCGTCCTCGTCTTCGGCGTCGGCCTGCTCGTCGTCGGACTCAGATCGCGAGAGCCGACTGCCCCCGTGGCCAGCGCCTAGAACCGACGACTCCGGGCGGGAGTGCTCGCGGACCAGCGCGTGCTCGTGCTGCGCCGCCCACACAATGCCTAGTGTTCACAAGATGTAGTCGTAGCCGAGAGCGCGGTAGTCAAGCTGCTGCCTCGGAGTTTCACCCAAGCCGAACAAGGGACCATCGAGCCCGAAGTCTTCGGCCGGGCCCGCGTGCTCGGTTGCTGTAAAAGTGTCGAAGGCGTTCAGGTTCGCCCTACTGTTGGCCTCCTACCATTGCACCCAGAGGCGGTCAATCCAGCAATGATGCAGGTATAGAAGGCCGGGTCGGTAAGGGCCCTGGTGGCGCGCATCGCGCCGCCCACCCAGCGGTGGAGCGGATTGTGGTAGACGGTCTCCGTGTTGTGGCAGAAGCTATGGCAGCTGGCCGTACCCAGGTGCGCGCTCAGGCCGCTGACCTTCGCGAGAAATGGCAATCCGCTATCTTGAATGCCCATCTGTTGTCGCACCGGCTTGGGTAGTGAGAGACCATCCGAGAGCCACCGTTGCAGATTCCATCCCACGTCGAACTGCCCTAAGAAAGTCTGATCCCACTGTGGGTCTGATGGAGAATTGATCAACGGTGGAATCCCAGTAGGGGATCGTAATGGTCGGTACGTATACTTGGAGCAGCTTTTCGAAGATCGACAGGAATCGTCGATGCCAGGGGAGGAAGTGGGAGGTGTGGTGGATGCCGAAGTCGAAGAAGGATAAATGAGCGGCCAGACGGTCAACAACCCCCGTTACTTCACGAAGTTCAGAGCCGCGACGAACCGCGCCTTCTCCGTGACGGTGAGGTCGCGGTAGTTCTTACGTGTCGGCATGGTCCTCACCTGCCGCAGGAGAGGGCGGTCCCGTAGTCGCATCGATAGCGATCGGCAGCCTGTGCAACGATGACGCGGTGCGCCAACTCGTCGAGATTTCCAGCGGGCGCGAATGCGTCATCTTTAAGGATGAACAAGTCTCAGTGTGCTCTACGAGTCAGATGCGGTACATCATCAATGACGAGCACCGGCCCCGTAGCCCTTCCGCAGCTTCGACGGAATGCTCGCCGAAGTCTGCAGTCTTATCAGTTATGCGCTATCCGATCTCCTCGACTGCGGGAACATCTGACCGACCTGCCCCGCCTACCCTCGACTGATTCTATGAAGCTGGAAGGGGAAGAACTCTACGCAGAACTACGTATAAGGAGTGCCGCTGCCGTCGAGAGCGAGACCATCCGCTACGGATCCCCGGCGCAGCCTCTGCTGCAACTCTCGAACACGCTTGTCGTGGGGCCGATCTCCAGGTGGTAAGCGCACCCGGCGCCTTCACGTCACCGTTACGCCCGATTTCACCACGAGCGTCGGGTGCGTCGTGCGGGTGACAGTCGGCTTGACTAAGGCCTAGCGGGCGCTGGGCTAAGGTGACCTAGCGTTGGTGGTTCGGCGGCGCAGCTCGCCGCGTGGCTTCCAGATCCCCAGGATGGCGATCCCGATCAGAATCACGACGCCTCCGGTCCCGTGAATCAGCAGCGACGCCACTCCGGCGTGCCCCTCAGCTACGAGGGGCTGGCCTGGCGACGATATGGCGAGTGCGTGTGTGCTGCCGAGCGCGGCGATCGGCTGGACCTGCAACAGCAGTACCCCGGTCGCCGCCAACGTCAGCGCCAGCTTCGTGATCACCCAGTAGTGTCGCCACAACCCCCACGGGCTCACCAGTGACGAGGCCACCCCGGACACCGTCGAGGCCAGCGCCAGGGGAACGATCACGGCTTGCGTGACCACCATGGCCGCGACGAGCATCGCCGACCGGAACACGCCCGCGCTCAGTGCTGCCCCGACCGCGAGAGCCAGAAACGCCGCGACCGCACCGACCCAGCCGATCGAGCACAGCACGTGGACGGTCAACGCGAAACGGCGCAGGCGCCGGTCCGCCCCCGCTCGAGCTGCCCGCGCCACCTCACGCCCGCCCCGGCGCAGCCGGCGCTGAGCCCCCAGCCGAAACCCCAGGCGATGCCGCCAAATCGACGGGCGACGTCGTCGTCCCCGCGGTCGCGACCGGCTGCCCGAAGTGCCGGCCCGGCCCGTGCTCACCGCCCACCCCGGTCACCGTGGCCAGCACAGCCAGCAGCACCAGCACCGCCGCGACGAGGAGGAGCACCGTGACCCATCGCGGTAGACCTACTAATCGCGCCATCGGCCCTCCCACAATTGAGGGAGACAGTGTGTCTCGGTAGAGACAGCGTGTCCAGAGGGCGTCGTTCTGTAGGTTGGTGGGGTGCCGCGGTTGTGGACCGACACACTCGACGCGCACAAGAAGGCGGTGCGCGAGGCGATCTTCACCGCCGTGGCCGACCTCGTCGCCGAGGGCGGCCCGGCTGCGGTGACGATGTCCGGGGTGGCCGGCCGCAGCGGAATCGGCCGCGCGACCCTCTACAAGTACTTTCCCGACATCGAGGCGCTCCTGGTCGCGTGGCATGAGCGGGTCATCACCGCCCACCTCGACCACGTCGAACAGGCACTGCGACCAACGGCCGACAATGTCCAACTCGGTACCGCGGCCAGTGCCATGGCCGGTCACGCGACCGGCCCTGACGGCCTCGCCGCCCTGCGTTCAGCGCTGCAGGCCTATGCACACCTGATCGCGCACAGCGATCCCGTACTTGGCGGGGAGATCGCCGCGCGGCTGCACCGCACCGATCACGTTCGAAGCGCTGAGCAGCGGCTCGTTGAGCTCCTCGCCGAACGCCTGCGCCACAGCCAGGGCCTCGGCGGGGTTCGCGATGACGTACCGCCCGCCGAGCTGGCGGTCTACTGCCTGTCCGCGATGAGCGCGGCCCGCCGCCTCAGCGAGCCAGCTGCCCTCGACCGGCTCCTGGACCTCGTGATCGTGGCGTTGCAGCCCACCTCTCCGCCCAGGGGCGATCCGGGAACGGTCAACTCCGGCTGAGTCCGCGTCCCGATACAACCCTGCTCCGCCCGTCACCTCCGCAACCCTGCGCTGGCGACAGCCGCGACCAACCCGGGCCGAAGGTCTCGAGTCCGGCCGGACCTCACTGGCCCCCGGCCCCCTCCTCGTGCGTGGGCTCATGGCTCGGACCGGACGCGGCGAGGTCCCAGACCGAGCATCCGTCCCGCTCACTAGTGCGCAGTGGGCGGGCGTTGTCGGCGAGCCAGGCCGCCAGTGGTCCGCCGGTCGGGACGAGCTGCGGGTCGCCCACGACGAGGAACCGGGCCCCGGCTGCGCGCAGGGCGTCGACGTCGTCCGGGGTGTGGTGGTCCGCGGGCAGGCTCCAGCCCTTGCGGTCGGCCAGGAAGAACACGACCGGCTCCTGGTAGTTGTTGGTTACCCCGTCCTCGACCGTGCGGCTGGTCGTGGACACGACGGCCAGGTCCGACGGGATCGACACGGCATCGAGCGCGATCGCGCAGCTGCCGAACACGCCGGCCTCGTCCTGCAGCGACTGGGCGAACACGTTGACCGCCTGCGCCCCGAGCAGCACCCCCACTACGGCCGCGACCGCCACGGCGGCCGACCGGCTCAGCCACGCCCCGACCCGGCCCAGGGCGACGCCGACCCCGACACCGACGGCGATCGCGGCGTAGGGCAGCGAGTAGACGTGGTACTGGATGCCCAGGTCAGTGCTGGTGTAGCGGCCGGCCGCGAAGTAGTAGACGGTCAAGGCGATCGCGCCCGCGCCCAGCAGCGGCAGCGGCGACACCCCGACCGCTCCAAGCGCGGCTGAGGAGCCCTGTGCCGGTGAGCTGTCCGCGCGGTGCCGCCACAGCCAGAACACGCCGAGCACGGCGAGCGGGAGCCCGACCAGCCCGTAGATGAAGATCGTCTCGGTGCGGAGGTTGCCCAGGTAGAACGCCGGGCTCAGCCACAGCGACAGGCTGCCCCACTTGCTGTCCCCGCCGGAGATCACGCCGAAGGTGTTGCCGTAGGTGGCGTGCAGCGAGGCGGCGTGGCGCAGCCATAGCGCCGGCGCCACCAGGGCGGCGGCCCCGGCGGCGTACAGCGAGGGGCGGCGCACCCGATTTCGCGCAGCGAACACCACCCACGCCCCGATCACCAGCCCGATGTGCAACGACGTGGGCTTGACCAGAGCCGCCGCGGAGGTCGCGGCCGCCGCCCACACCAGGAATGCGGGCCGGTCTTCCTGCAGCCAGCGGCAGAACCCGAGCAGGGCGAGCACGTAGAAGGCCAGCACCGTCGCCTCGGGCATGAACGCGCTGCCCCAGCGCATGAAGGCCGGGGACAGGAAGAAGGCCGCCAGCGCCCAGCGGGCCGCCGTGGCCGGCAGCAGTCGTCGGGCCAGGCCCCAGAAGGCGGCCGCCGCGATCAGCATGAAGGCCAGTGAGATCAGCCGGCCGAGCACGATGTGCTCACCGAACACCAGATAGGTCAGCCCCGTGAGCCAGGGCATCAGCGGGAACTCGGTTTCCACGTACCCGGGGCCGGACCCGCCCCAGTTGATCTGCGGGAAGAAGATGTTCATCCCGTTCAGCGCGAAGTTCCGCGCGATCGTGGCAGTGTCCGACTGCCGCCAGATATCGCCCGGGTAGGCGGTCATCGGCGCGAACGCGCGGACCACCGAGAGCACGACGACGACCGCGGCGATCGCCAGCACCCACCAGGTCAGTCGGGCCAAAACCGGCCGGCCCAGGGGCGACGCGTGGGGTGCTGCTGGCGTCGTTGCACTGTCGGCGGATGGCCGCGGGTAGAGCTTCTTGGTGGGGAGGTCAAGTCTTGATCCGTGCGGGGAATCCGCACCTTGGGACATCACAGCTCAGTCACCTTGCCGAGGGCAGAAGAGGGAGACGCCACGCGCCTTCGAGGAACCGCCCGGTCTCGTGAGGACCAGCCCGGCGATACCGGGCACCGAGGGCGGCGTGTGCAGGAGTTGCAGAAGGACCGGCGACGGTCGATCTACGTCCGCATCACGCACAGCCGGTAAGGCGACGCCTGAGCTATGAGGTGATCGAGGAGCTGCGCATCCACGGCCCTGATCACTGCCGGTGGGGCAAGGGGTGCCGTCGAGACGACGGCGGTCGCGGTGGGCGCGGTCAGCATCGCGCGCCCGGCCGGTGTTGTAGCGGCGGCATCCGAGGTCGCCACTGCCCCGCACGTCTCGGCCACCCGGACGTCCTGGCCGGCTCGCTCAGCAGCCCGGCCAGGCGTAGCGCGGTGGACGGCCGTGGACGCACTGATCCGCGCATTCCCCGCATCCGCGTTCTCGGTAGCCCTGAGCACGCTCCTGTCGCCGGTGTCCGCGCCGGAGCCGTGCTGCTCGAGATCACCGCGGTGAGCGACGAGCCCGGGGGCGGCCGCCGCAGGTGCAGCGCTTCGGGCTTCCGGCCTGCCCGGGCTGTCGGTGCAGCAGCAGAGGGCGAGCGCCCCGCCGACCAGCACCAGCACCGCGGCCACTGCGAGCTGCCGCACACCGAAGCTGCCCCAACGCCCGAGCCGGCCGAGCGACGCTCCGAAGAGCGTCCCGGCCGTCCTACGCGTCAGCGCTCCGGTCACGAGCGGAAGCCTAAACGGGTGAGTTGAAGACACGCTGAGGCCGTTCCCGTGACCACGCGTGCAGCGACCACCTGACGTGCTGCCCCCGAGCCGATCACCCATGCTTTCCCTGGCGCCAGCGGTCTCCTCCTGATCGGCATGGCTCACCAACTCGTGTAGGCCAACGCGCCGCGCAGGTCTGGGTCGCGGGAAGTATCGACAGCGGCGCCGGGCTGTGTGCCTTGGGCTTCTATCGTGTCGCGTCGATGCTGGGTCAGGCACCCGCCCGGAGGCGGTTAGCCCGCCGCCGTGCCCTGCGAACAAGCCGACCGCCCCTTCGACCGCCCCGACGGATGACCCGGGTGCCAGCGCTAGAAATACGGGGCGTAGGCCGCCAGTAGGCGCCCGGGCGGCGGCACCGCTCAGTGGAACCCCACAGTAGGGGAGTGTTCGCCTGGAACATCCAGGGATATCACCGCGAGGTGCTGGAACAGCCGGGCCACCAGGACGGTGGATTCCTGCTCGACGAGCTCGCCCCAACGCGCGATCCGCGCATACGCCGCAGGGCCGTCCTCCCCGACCCGCCGCGCGAAGTCGGCCACGTAGCCCCTGGCCTCGGTAGGCGCTGAATCCCGTGAGCACACGGTCGTGGCTCTCAGCGGGTCCGCGAGCACCGACCGCTACGACGGAGGCGTACAGGCCGCGCGAATGGGTAAACGTCTACGGCGGGTCGCCGCACGGTGGCCCCTGCCGAAGGAGAGACGATGGGTACCACAGAGTACGTGTTCTACCTCATCGCCGCGGTCTTGCTGACGGTGGCGGTCGGGCAGGTGCTGCTCCGTCGCGGCCAACCCTTCCTGGAGGAGGTGTTCCAGAGCAACGAAGCCGCCCACTCGATCAACATTCTGCTCTCGGTGCTCTTCCACCTGCTCACCCTCGGCGTCCTGGCCCTCCTCTCGACGATCGACGTGCCGATCGTCACCCAGTTCGGCATTGCGCTGATCGTCGTCGGGATCGCGTACGGCATCTCGATGCTGGTGCTGCTGCGCATCCGCGAGCGTCGGCGCCAGGATCAGCTCTTCGAGCGGCGGGCCGAGCAGCGCCAACGCCGCCAGAACCCGACGCCGGTGGACCCGAGCCGCACGGCCCCGCCGTCGAGCTGATATGGAGTCTTTGTTGTCTTGGGGGCAGGTGTTCTTGGCGCGATGCGGCAGCATCGCGCTGCTGATGCGGGTTCGCGGGTCCGGTGGGTGTGGTCATCTGGACTGGCCCCGGCTGGGTGGGCCGCGGTCCCGACCCCTCGACGCCGCGCGCGGGCCGCTGGGCAGCAGGGCTGGCGTAGGAGCAGTGCCTGCCACGCTTGCGTTGCCGGTATGAAGAGCTAGCCACCGCTGGGCGCACTGGCGGCTGGCGGCGCGTCCATTGATATACGCAGGTTGATCAGCGGTTCGGCCGGCACTTGAATGAAACCCCTGGTCGGGCGGTCCAGGTCGAAGGTGACCAAGAGGATCAGGGTAACCAGCACTGCCGCTAGGACGACGGTGAATACGCCCTGCCCCATAGTGGCGAGATGGAGGGCGAGCAAGCCAAGTGCCAGTGCCGCGCCGGCGACCTCCAAGAGCAGAACCTCGTCTGGCACCCGGTTGCCGAGGCCGTACGCTCGCGTCGACTGCGCGTCGAAGGTCTGATTGAGGCTGTCGACATAGAGGCGGGGCGCGGTATCGGTAGGAGCGGCGTTGAGTGCCTGTCCGGCGAGCCCCCACAGCTGCGTCTCGATCTGTGTGCTGTCAGCAAGGACGCGGTTCGCCTCGGAGCTGCCCGGCACCGTCTGCGTCAGGCGGATGCTGGTGTCGGTGAAGCTCTTCAGCAGGGCGAGGGACTGGGTTCGTACCGGCTCCGCAAGCGTCTGCGCGCGCAAGTAGGTCGTGCCGATCGCATTGGACTCGGCGACAACCGCTGCCCTCCGGTCCTCGTATCGTCCGACCGCGAGGCTGAGGCCGAAGGCGAGGATCAATCCCATGAAGCCCAGCAGCGCTGCCTGCATGACGCCGAATGGCTCACGCAGATCATCTGACCGGTGCCGCACCTTCCGACCGGCAACCAGGCCCAGCCCGGTCGCCAGGAGCGTGATCGCGAAGAGTATGAGTGCCAGCACCCACGTGCTCAGGGAGAAGAACAACATCGCCCCTCCTTGCGATCGGCGCCCGAGCCGGTGTGCACCGGCGGGTATGTATGCCAGTCGACGCCCCACTCATTTAATGATCTACACAACTGCACCTCATCACCTCGCCGGTGTGAACCGCTGGTGGACTGCGCGCCGCGCGTCTCGTCGTGGAGGCCGATTCTCGGTACGGCGGCAGGCTGTGCCTGCTAGGCCGATCTTGATACAAGCCCAGTCACGGCGAGGACCTCGAGCGCAGAGGCTGACCTCTACGGGGCCGCGAGCACAGACGGCTGGCCGCAGGACGGGGATCGGTGACCTGGTAGCGGTGGCTGGCCGGGGACGCGTTCGATGCCACCGTCAATCGGAGTCGGCGTGCGTCGTAGGTGACCTGCCCGCCGGTCGTCGTCGCCTCGGGTGTTGGCCCGAGCTGGGGCGCGACGTGGCGGTGGCGGCGGAGCTGCCGCTTGAGCAGGAAGAGAAGGCCTGAACCCAGCTGCCGCGGTCGGTGAGCCGATGTTGGTGGAGCCGGTCTGCGCCCAGCAATCCTGACGCAAGCTCGACTTCGAGTGCGCGGTCCGTGTCGACGAGTGCGGGCACGACCGGGAGCCGAGCGGCCCCTGCTCAGTCGGGTCACCAACGCGGACGCCGCGGCGGGAGGAGCTCGGGTCGGATCAAGTGGCGCAAGATCGCCCACCCCAGCAGCACGACCAACACCCGGAGGCGGGGCCGGCCGAGGGGGCGGACGGCCCGCACCAGCGCGGTGGTGGTCGCGCCCGGAGCGGTGCTGTTCGTGCCCGGTGCAGGGCCGGAGGGATCCACGGCAGCGACTGCCTCGCCCCTCGCTCCGGCCAAGGCCGATCCCGGTGGCGTGGGCGCCGGGCCGCGGAGCCGGGCGCGGAACACGTGGTAGGTCCACGCCTGGTAGGCCAGGACGACGGGCAGCAGCACCGCCAGGACCACCGTCATGACCGTCAGCGCGTACGAGGCGGAGGCGGTGCTCGTGGTGGTCAGGTCGTTCGCGGGGCCGAGGCTGGACACCATCACGCGCGGGTACAGCTCGGAGAAGATCGACGTCGTCAGGGCCGCCATGGTCGCCGCGGTGGCGGCGAACGCGAGCCCCTCCCGCCGGACGTGCACGAAGGCGGCCGCGGTGATCGCGGCGAGGATCGCCCCGAACTCGGCCACGGACAGCAGCACCCCGTCGCCGGCGGTGACGCGGGTCCACGCCGCCCACCCGGTGACGACGACGGCGACCACCGGGGCGAGGGCCCGGGCGATCCCGAGGGCCCGCCGGCGCAGGGCCGCCGTGGTCTTCAGGGCGAGGAACACCGCCCCGTGGACCAGACACACCAGCACGACCGTCGCTCCGGTCATCAGCGCGTACGCCGGGAACAGGTCCCCGGCGCCGCCCACGAACTCCTGCGCGGAGTCGATCGGGACCCCGGCCAGCAGCCCGCCGAGCAGGATGCCGAGGCCGAGCGGGACCACCAGGCTCCCGCCGGTGAGCGCGCCGCTCCACAGCGCCCGGGCGCGCGTCGACCCCGAGTGGGCGCGGAACTCGAAGGACACCCCCCGCAGGATCAGCGCGACCAGCACGACGACGAGCACCGGGTAGTAGGCCGAGAACATCGTCGCGTACCAGACCGGGAAGGCCGCGAAGGTTCCGGCGGCGGCCAGCACGAGCCACACCTCGTTGCCGTCCCACACCGGCCCGATGCTGCGGATCGCGAGGTCGCGCCCGGCCTCGTCGCGCCCGACGACGCCGTGCAGCATGCCCACCCCGAAGTCGAACCCCTCGAGCAGCAGGAACCCGGTCCACACCACCGCGAGGACGACGAACCAGAACGCGACGAGGGTCATCGGCCCACCTCCCGGGTCAGTAGGTCGGCGCCGGGGCGGGCGCCTCGACCTCGTCGGCGGCCTCCTCGGCCGGGAGCTCCCGGCGGGCGTAGCGCGCCATGAGGATCCAGTCCACGACGCCCAGCACCCCGTAGAGCACGAGGAAGATCAGCAGGCTGGTGAGGATCGCCGCCGCGGTCACCGACGGCGAGTTGGCGTCCGCCGTCTTCTGCAGTCCCTGCACGATCCAGGGCTGGCGGCCGTTCTCGGTCAGGATCCAGCCCGCGGTGTTGACCAGGAACGGCAGCGGCAGGCACCAGATCGCCACCCGCAGGAACCGAAACCTCGCGAGCGGCAGTGGGCGTTCGAGTGGTGACCCAACCGGCGCCGAGATCTCGCGCTCACCTGCGCCTTCCTTTGACAGCCGGGCAGGCCCGGCCAGCCCGAGCAGGCGGCCGCAGGGCTGGGGAGGGTAGCCCGTGGTGGCGGGCCACCCCCTCGAGAGTTCTGCTCAGCCTCGTCGCCGGTCGACCCGACGGGCTGTGCGCCGCGCTGTGCGCCGCGCGACCCTGCGTGATCCGAACATGCCTACCTCCGAGTCAACTCGTGATTGTGACGGACGTTCGCCTGTCATCTCCTGCTGGCCGACGCCGTTTCCAGTAGGTGCTGGTCCTTGGCCTCGGTGTCGGAGAGCAGGCCGATCTCGACGAGGTCCAGCGGACTGATGAACCCGTCGCTGATGCGGAAGCCGTTGGCTTCGGCGACCGCGTCGCGTAGGGGCACCGCCCAGTGGTGCTCGAGCAGGATGAGCGCCGCGGCGGAGTCGTTCGGGATGTCGGCCAGGACGTCCCAGGCCTCCTCGTCCGAGAACGCCATGGCCCCGTCGGCCGCCGCCTCGGCACCGGCCTGCGCCCCCGCCTCCATTCCCTCCTCGCCCTCGAAGCCGAGGCCGATCAACGCGCCGATCTTGCTGCCGAACTCGATCGCCTCATCCTGGGACAGGTTGCTCAGGTGCATCGCTTCGAGGTCGCCGGCCGCGTCCTTGTAGACGGCCAAGGCGTCGATCACCCGTACGGTGTCGCTGTCCCGCAGCCGCTCCAGTTCCTCGATGATCCGGCCGTGAAAGTCCGGATGCCGGAATCCGAGCACGATCAACTGTACGGGCCCGATTGCCATGTCATCCCCTTCGATCGGATTGGCGTCCTGGTGTCCGTCGAGTGATACGACAGCGGACCAGGGTCGCGCTCAGCCTCATCGCGTCCTCGGGGGGGAGCTTCACCTGTGCCGGGCGAAAGATGCGGCCCTCGTCGATGGCCGGATCAGCTTGCGCCAGGTCTCCGACGACACCGACACGGCCACCATGGACGAGTTCACGGCGCGGCGGCACGAAGACCCTGCCCCGGCTGGCCAGCTCCATTCCGACCATGAGCGACTCCGTGCTTATCGCGTGCGTGCCCGCAGGGGTCGTGCTGAGTACGTTTTCCACCAGCTAGTCCACGATCGCAACGGCGACGAGCGTCCTCTTGCAGGCGGTCCCACCTCGCTGTTGGGTGGCCGAGCGCGACGAGGCGACCGCGTGCCAGGCCACGCGGCGAGGCCACCGGGTGTGGTGAGGTCACGACCCCCACGTGGGGCCTCAGGTCAGCCGGACGGTCGCCGAAACGACGAGGTAGACCCCGATGGCGGCCGCCGCCAGGCAGACAAGGGTCCGGCCGTGGCGGGACAGCCAGGCGTTCACCGCGCTCACGCCCCGCACGGTCGCCTCGGGCCGGATGGCGTACGCGACGATCGGGATCTCGATCATCAGCATGTAGATCGCGGCGACGAGGACCACCCCGAGTGCGGTAGCGACGGCGCCGGCCTGGCCCTTCGCGATAGCGTGCAGGGACGCCAGGTAGAACGGCGACGGCGAGTACATCAGCAGGCCGATCGCGAAGAGGCCGAGAAGGCCGAGGTCGCGGCGCTGCCGGGATGCGTTCGGTCCCCGTGGTGGCCTGCGGTACACCAGGACGGCGAAGAGGATCAGCAGCGCACCGAGGCCGAGGTCGATCCACGGGGGGATTGTCCGATGCTGACGGCTCTCCACCCGGTGTTCTGCAGGAGCAGCACCACGGCGAACCCCACTCCCAGCGTGATGACCACCGCGCCGGCCAGGACAATCACAGCCCGCTTGCGGGGCTGCGGACGGACCAGCACGAATGCCATGAACAGCAGCGCCGGCGGGTAGATCGCCGCCGCCAACGCGGGCGGTACGGCCTCACCCAACATCGCCACCGTCCTTCCCCTGCCACGGCGGGCTCTCGCCGGAGGGGTCAGCGTCCGGGTCGCCGGCACGCCGGGGAAAGGGACCGACGGACCCCGGGGACGAGCCCGACGACCCGTAGGGGAATGAACGACGGTCGGCGCGCGGCTCGATGACCGACCCGCCGCGGGGCATGGCTCCGCCGGAGATCGAAGCCCGGTGACAACGGCTCCTCGCCGGTTCGGCCTGACCGAGCTCTACGCAGAGCACCGGCCTCGTCCGCCGCGCGGTGGCCCGCGGGTCGAGTCGGCGCCGAAGCTGCGCAGCCCGTGCAGCGCCCCGGCGAGCTTTTGCCGGATCGTCGCCGGCGCGGCCCGCGGGCCCAGTTCGCGGTCGACGCGAGGCGCCACCAGCCCGCCTCCCAGCCGGCAGCGCTCCGTGGCCCTGTCTCATCGTGCCTCCCAGGTTTTCGACCCTCGCCCGGGAGGCTCCTCGGACACCCCGGAGAAGCCGGGGTTATTCGCGGGCTAGATGTGCTGTCCGGGGACGTTGGTCGAGTTGGGGATCGTGTGACGACACGATCTGATTGATCTTGGTGGGTGAGGACCTCCTGGAGTGGTGTGGAGCTGTCTGACGGCATCCGTACGACCCACAGGAGGTCCTCAAAAGGTCGCAGACGCCGCACCCCTCGGAACCGCATGCTCGATGACTGCCGGGCACCCCAAGGTTGTGGCGGAACCCGGAGCAGGTCCAGTACGCGGCTGAGATCGGTAGTAGTACACCTGGCTGGGGTCGGACCTCATCCTGCTCGAGTCGACCGTGTCTGACGTTTAACCTATTTTCTGCTGTGCCTGGATGATCCGCTCGGCCTCCTCCCGGGTCGTGGCGGCCGGCGGGGAGCCCCACATGCGTCGGCGGTTGGGCTCCTGCAGGAACCAGAGCGAGGCGATGCCGATGCCGCCAGCGATGATCAGGTAGTAGGCCGGCCAGTTCAGGTCGCCGGTTACCGCGACCAGCGCGCCGACCACGAGCGAGGTGGTGCCGGCGAACGCCGAGACCGACACGTTGAACGCGATGGAGAGGCCTCCGCCGCGGACCTGGGTCGGGAACAGCGAGGGCAGCGTCGACGGCATCGTCGCGCTGAAGCAGATCAACAACAGGCCCATGATCATTAGGCCGAGGAAGACGCCCACCGTGGTCTCGGTCCGGACCAGGAGGATCATCGGCAGGCCCAGCACGACCAGCCCGATCGAGCCCAGCCAGGCGATCGGCTTGCGCCCGATCCGGTCCGAGAGCCTGCCGATGAGCGGGATGAGGATCAGCGCGACCACCATCACCGCGATCTGCACCATCTGGGAGGTGGTCGTGGTGTCGGTGGTCGAGCCCTGCAGCTTCGGCATGGTCTCGGTGACGTAGGTCGGCATGTACGAGGTGAGCATGTAATTGGTGACGTTCCAGACCAGCACCAGGCCCATGCAGACCAGCAGGAACGGCCACAGCGCGAGCAGGGTCCGGGTCTCGTGCGGGTGCAGGTGCCGGTGCTCCTTCTCCCGCTGCTCGGCCTCGTGCTCCAGCGCGACGAAGGCGGGGGTGTCGGCCAGCCGGGCGCGCATGTAGACGCCGACGAGGCCGAGCGGCAGCGCCACGAAGAACGGGATCCGCCAGCCCCAGGACAACAGCTGGTCCTGGGTCAGGGCGGCATCCGCCACGGTCACCACGATGGCGCCGAGCAGGTAGCCGGTGAACGTCCCGAACTCGAGCCAGCTGCCCAGGAAGCCGCGGCGGCGGTCCGGGGCGTACTCGGCGATGAACGTCATGGCATTGCCGTACTCGCCGCCGGTGGAGAACCCCTGCACCAGCCGGGCCAGCAGCAGCAGGACCGGCGCCCAGATCCCGATGGTGCGTTCGCTGGGGATGCAGCCGATGGCGAAGGTGCCCAGCGCCATCAGCACCATCGTCGTAGCCAGCACCCGGTTGCGCCCGATCCGGTCGGCCAGCGGGCCGAAGAACAGCCCGCCCAGCGGCCGGATGAGGAACGCCACGGCAAATAATCCGAATGTCGCAATGGTGCCGACGCTTTCGCTGAGGCCGGAGAAGAACACCTTTCTGATGGTCGGCTCGAAGTAGGCGTAGACCCCGAAGTCGTACCACTCGGTGACGTTGCCGATTGCCGCGGCACCGATGGCCCTGCGGATCACGCCCGGCTCGGTGACCAGGACCTCGTCCAGCTTCCAGATCCTCGGCGCCTCCTGGGGAACCAGCACGGCCATGGGGCGAGCCTCCTCACAACGGGAGGGAGAACTCTACCCTCGCGCGCCTCCGACCGACCAATGGCGCGGGTGCAGATGGACAAGATTTGCGGATTCGGGGCAAAATTTCCACATCATGGGATCGTTCGAAGCCTTCGCATACCTACCATCAGGCCTGCAATCGGACTTTGATCGCGCAGTCTTCGCACGTTCCGTCGTCGGAGAACTCAGTCTCGACCGTCACTCTGAACCAGGGCGTTGTCGTAGGCGTCGCGAGGGTTCCGACCGAGGGTGCGGCGCCGGCGAGGGCGAGGCGCTGGGTGTAGGCGATGGACGTCTATTGCCCGGATTCAAGGGGTCCTCGCAACACCGCCTGGAGGAAGGGAGAGTAGGTGATCGTCGAGGGCTTCGGCAGGGGTGCGCCAGCCGAGAGTCTTCCGTGGTCGACTGTTGAGGGTGGCGACGGCGTTGAGGGTCTCGGCGTCGTGCGCGCTGAGGTCGGTGCCCTTCGGTAAGTACTGCCGCAACAGCCCGTTGGTGTTCTAGTTCGTGCCGCGCTGCCAGGGGCTGTGTGGGTCGCAGAAGTAGATCTGTAGCCCGGTGTCGAGGCGCAGCTGAGCGTGCTGGGATACCTCCCAGCCCTGGTCCCAGGTCAGCGAGCGCCGCAGCTGCTCGGGCAGCGTGCTGATGGCGGCGGCGATGGCATCACGGACTGCCTCAGCGCCGTGACCGGCCAGCGCCGGGCCGGTCTTCTCCGGCGGCCCGTCACCGTGGCCGTCCATGCGGGGTAGGTGCAGCAGCATGGTGAAGCGGGTGTTGCGTTCGACCAGGGTGCCGATCGCGGAGCTGCCCAGCCCGAGGATGAGATCGCCCTCCCAGTGCCCGGGCACGGCTCGGTCCTCGACCTCTGGCGGTCGCTCGCTGATCGGGATTTGCGGGGTGACGAACTTCTTGCCCCGACCGCGGGTGCGGGCCCGGGGCACGCGCAGCGCCCGTCCGGTCCGCAGACAGGCGGGTGAGCTCACGGCGCAGCGCACCTCGGCCCTGGAGGTAGAGGGCCTGGTAGATCGCCTCGTGCGAGATGCGCATCGACTCATCGCCGGGGAAATCCAGCGGCAGGCGCCGGACGATCTGATCCGGCTCCACGACCGGCCCCACCGGCGGTGGGCGCAGCGTCCGTGACGGCGTCCCTTCCACGGCACCTCCGGGCCGGCCACCTGGCGGCCGTCGGTGCCGGTGACCGCGCCGCCGAGCCGGTCCTGCACCTAGTCCCGCAGCGTCGGATTGGCGGCGAGCTCGGCTGTCTTCGGACGACGGGCCCGCTGCTCGGCATGCCACTGCGCCGTGGAGGCGCGGTAGTCCAGCCGGCCACCGCGGGTGGCGGCGTAGCTCGCGCGAGACGGTCGATGGATCACGCCCGAGCTGGCGGGCGATCTCCCGCACGCCGGCCTTCTGCGCCTTGAGCAGCGCCATCTCCTCGCGCTCGTCGAACGACAGGTACCGGCCCGACGGCTCGGCGAGGGAGATCGGCGGCATCCCGCCACCCTCGCGGAACCACCGTGTCCCGACCGGGGTCGACACGCCGCAGGCCAGCGCCGCGTCCTCGCTGGACAGGCCCTCGGCGATCTTGACCCAGAACCGTCTATGGACCTGACGATGGTTGGCCGGCGGCCGTCCCGGTGACCGCATCGGCGGCCGCCCCGTCGCTACCGAACCCCAACCTCGTGCTCGTCCCATCCGCACCCCTCAAGATCAGGGTGTTGCGACGACCAGTTGAATCCGCCTTTCGCCGCCTGCACCAGGAGGACTATGTGCTCACCCACACCGTGCTATTCCGTCTCCGTCGACCGGTCGACCCGGCCGCGCGGCGGAAGCTGATCGCAGGGCTGCAGGCCTTCGGGGCTGAGGCACCGTTCGCCGCGGGCCCCTCTCGGTCGAGGCCGATCTGCAGCTTCGGGACGCCGCCAACCCGCGTGTCGCAGACGTCGCCCTGGTGACGACCTTCGGCACCACCGAGGACTTCGCCGCGTACCTCGACCACCCGCTGCACCGGGCCATGGTCGCCGACCTGCTCGAGCCCCTGTGCGAGAGCTGGCTGTCGATCCAGAACGAGACGGCGTGAAGATCGGTCTGCACCTGGCCGACCTCACTTGGGCGGGCGGGCCGGCCACGTTCGCGGACGACCTGACTCGGGTCGCTGCGGAGGCCGAGGACGCGGGCTTCGATCGGATCAGCGTGATGGACCACGTGTGGCAGATCGTCGCCCACGGTCCTCCAGAGCACGACATGCTCGAGGTCTACACGCTGCTCGGGTACCTCGCCGCCCGCACCGCGCGGGTCGAGGGCGTCGTTTGTGCGTGGACGGACCGGGTGACCCCGTCATCGACCGATACGGCGGGAACCCCGACGACAGGGATGACCTGCGGAACGGCTGAGGTCACCGCTGATCGTCAGCGGCCGACACCCGCAATAGCTAGCTTTCAATCCGCGGGTTCAGGGTTCGATCCCCTGGGGGCCCACCCCATCTGAACTGCAATTATGTCCCGCGAGAGACACGGTGCAATGCAGTAATGACTGCGAGTTCGAACGGCTGCTGTAGGATTTTCGCGGCTCGTCGGATTTTGTGTCTCGGCTAGTTGGGCGGGCGGTCCTGCATATCGATGCCTCAGATCCGTCCTGCGCGGCTGAGCTCAGGTGAGCACGAGCCGGCGGACCGATAAGAGCGGCGATGATCTCGATCTTGTCGCTCACCTTCCGTGTCGCGGCGAACGGCGTTCGCGAGCTGCTTGCCGACCTACCGGACGCGGAATGGGATGTTCCGACAAGGATACTCGAGGAAGACGTCCTGTTCATCGAGTTCGTCTTTGCCGATGAAGGGATCCGCGCGCAGACCCTGCGTTACACGCTGGAGGCGAGGAAGTAGGCCGCGCTGACGGCGGCACAGCGGGGCGTCGCGCAGAGATCGGCCCGCGTCTCGGGCGCCCCTTGAGTCGAAGTCGCGGACGTCCTTCACACACGGCGGCTGGGGCCGACAGGTCGATCGGGTGGGGTAGGCCGTCGACCCGCGATCGCGGGGGTGCTAGCAGCGCCCGCCGTTCACCGGCCGCTATCGGACGCAACGCCGAAGGCTCCGCCGCGACCTATGCCTGCTTCGTCGCCGCCCGCGCGAACAGGACCTGACAACCACGGCGACAGGCGAGGGTCCGCTCTTTAGGCCTGACCGACCGGTAGTGGCGGACCTGAAACGCAGCTGCGGCCGCTGCTGATCGTGGAGCCGACCGAGACGTGCCAGCGGATCATGTCGCCGGTGTCGGCCCGGTCAGCAGAGTGGACCACACCAGCGCCCAGACCCGTTTCGCCCTCCGACGGCGGTACAACCCGTTGGTCGACTGCCAGTGACCGTAGCGTTCGGGCACGTCCGCCACGCCGCGCCGGCCCGGGTGCGCCGCGGATCCCGTCGATCAACGGCCGCCGGCTCCACTTGCGTGGCCGCCCCTGCTCCGCGCAAGCACGCCGCCGGGCCCACCGCAACCCCCGGCGAGCAGATGAACCAGTCGGAGGGAAGGCATCGACCTGGTGGACTAGCGCGGGCGGAATCACAGCGGATTACCGGCCAGGGCGCCAGCGACCATCGTTTGTCAGCCGGTCGGCGTGCTGGCCGCGTCGAGCGCTGCGAGCAGCTGCTGGGCCATCGGGTGAAGTGGGTCGGAGTCGCCGATTTCCTCAGCCGATCACTGCGCGTGCGGTCTTGACCGGGAAGCGGCTGGCCGGGCGCGTGCCGGTCACCGAGGTCTTCCCGTACTTGGCCATCCCGAACCCGTCGTAGCCGTGTGCTGCGACCTCCTCGCAGATCTTCCGGTAGTTCCCGACGCCGCCGACGTACGGGTAGAGGTTGCGCGGCTTGCCCGGAATGTTCGCGCCGACCCACCAGGAGTTTGCCATCGGCAGCAGCGTCGCCTGGGTCACCGCGTTGTGGTGGTCGACCCAGTCGTCCTCGGCCTCGGGCAGCGGCTCGATCTTGTCGAGCTTGTGCTCGCGCATGTACTTGATGCAGTCGGCAATCCAGTCGACGTGCTGCTCGATGGAGACCGGCATGTTGCTCAGCACCGACGGGCTCTGCGGTCCGGTGATCATGAACAGGTTCGGGAAGCCGTGGGTCGCGACGCCGAGGTAGGTCCGCGGCCCTTCGGCCCACTTCTCCCGCAGGGCGACGCCGCCCCGTCCGGCGATGCCCATGTTGAAGAGCATGCCGGTCATGGCGTCGAACCCGGTCGCGAACACGATGGCGTCGACCTCGTACTCCGCGTCCCGCGTCCGCACACCTGTGGGGGTGATCTCCTCGATCGGTGAGCGCCGCACGTCGACGAGCGTCACGTTGTCCCGGTTGAATGTCTCGTAGTAGCCGTTCTCGAGGGGCGGCCGCTTGGTGAAGAACGGGTGGTCCTTGGGCGCGAGGAGTTCGGCGACCTCCGTGTCGCGCACCCGTGCGCGGATCTGGTTTCGGACGAACTCCGAGGCCGTCTCGTTGGCCGCCGGGTCGGTCAGGAGGTCGTTGAACGTGAGGCCGATGCGGAAGCCGCCCTGCGCCCACGCCGTCTCGTAGATGCGCTGCCGCTCCTCCTCCGGCACCGAGAGGGCGGGCCGCTCCGGGGCGTCGTAGGGGAAGCCGAAGCTCGTCTCCCGGGTCCGCTGCCAGATGTCGTTGTAGGTGGCCTTGGTCTCGCGCACGTACTCCTCGCTCAGCGGCCCGTTGCGCCCCGCGATGTCGTAGTTCGGGGTGCGCTGCAGCACGTACACGTGGGCCGCCTGCTCGGCGATCTCCGGGATGGCTTGGACCGCGGTCGCCCCGGTGCCGATCACTGCGACGCGCTTGCCGGTGAAGTCAACTCCTTCGTGGGGCCAGCGCGCGGTGTGGTACTGCTCGCCTCGGAAGCTGTCGCGTCCCTCGAAGTTGGGCAGGTTGACCGCGGACAGGCAGCCGACGGCCGTGATGAGGAATTTCGCGGTGACCCATCCGCCGTCGTCGGTGCTGATCCCCCAGCGGTTGGTCGCCTCGTCGTAGTCGGCGCTGGTGACCCGGGTGTCGAACTGGATGTCGCGCCGGAGGTCGAAACGGTCGGCGACGTGCTGCAGGTACCGCAGGATCTCCGGCTGGGCGGCGAAGCGCTCGCTCCAGGTCCACTCCTGGAGCAGGTCCTCGGACAAGCGGTCGGAGAAGCTGTAGAAGTAGCTCTCCGAGTCACACCGGGCGCCGGGGTAGCGGTTCCAGTACCAGGTGCCGCCGACGTCGTCCGCCGCCTCGAACACGCGCACCGACAGTCCGAGCGTGTTGCGCAGGCGGTGGAGCATGTATAAGCCCGAGAACCCCGCCCCGACAACGATCGCATCGAAATCTGTGCCCGGTCCGACACCGTTTCCCGGAGTGTTCTGCTGCTCGCTGGACATGCCTTACTCCCCGGTTGATTTTCCTTGGTCGGTACTACCTCCGGCAGGACCTGCCGGCAGCGAAGGACGTAGCCCGAGCGGGCCGAGCGTGCGGTTCCAGGCAGCTCTCACCGGCACTCCACGGATCGTCGAGGCCCAGCTCTGTGGCCGTTCGCGCTCCGCCATCCCGTCCCGGCGCGGCACAAGGGGCGCCAGACGGTGGTGTGGCGGAGTGTGAGCTGGGGCACGGCGAGTGTCAAGGCTCGGCCGCCCATTGGTCCGGCCTGCGGCTGACCGGTGTGGAGGGGCGCTGATGACCCCGAGCGGCGGTCGTCGCGACTCTTGGACTCGCGATGATCGAACGCGTGCGGATGCTGCGCGGGAGCACGACCTCGTCGTCGACGCTCCACCGGGTCCGTGGCGTCGCAGTGCTCGCCCTGCTTCTTCGCGTCCCTTTGAACTGTTGGCGAAGGGGCCGGAAACTTCGGTCCTGAACACTTCTGATAGTCGATACGAGTGGGTTTTGGCCGTCTACTCCTCAACGGCTCAGAAGCCGGGGTTACTCGGTTCCAGCTGTTCGCCGAGAGGTGCGTGGTCCGGCGATTGCCGTATATATGACTCGTCGACCAGCGGTGAGGCCGACCTGCTCCCGTCAAGCAGCGGACCGACGGCATGGTGCAGCCGCGCGGGCTTGGCGTCGAGTTCGGTGTCGGGCAGGTCTCCGAGCAGCCGTGGACCGCGTCGCGCGGCGGGGCGGGAGTCGCGGATCGATCGTCGACGATCAGGGCAAGTCATGCGGGTGCCGGGGGACTCTGTCAGGTCGAGACCGAATGTCCGCCGCGCAGACGGGTAAACGGCCTGTGTGCATCGTCGCACGTAAGGAGCGCCGGTGATGGTTCTGTCCCGCCTCACTGCTGCCGCCCGCCTGATAGCGGGAGGGGCCCTGAGCGCCTCCGCGACCGGGGTCGGGTTGACCGCGGGCCTGGTCGCGGGGTCCGCCGTGGTCGGCGCCAGGGCCACCCGTGCGGTCGCCGGGGCCACCGCCACGGTCGCCGGCGGCTCGCTGGGGCTCGCGCGGAGCGCCGCAGAGGCCGGCGTCAGGCGGGTCGCCACGGAGGTGACAGGATCTGACCCGTTCACCGAGGGACGGTTGGCGCGGGTCGCGGACGTAGCCCGGGGCATGTTCGAGCCGGCGGACGAGCGGCACCACCGCCGCGTCTGGGTCTCCGGGGGTCACGCGCACGTCGAGCTCGCCGAGCCGGCCGTCGAGGGCAGTGCGGAGATCCGGCGCGCCCTGCGCCGGCAGCTCGAGCGCCTGGAGGGCGTGGAGTGGGCGACGGTGAACGACGTCGCCGGCCGGGTCCTCGTCGCGTTCGACCAGCGGCGTGTCGGGGTCGAGGACGTCGTCGCGACGGTGACCGCGATCGAGCGGGCCCGCGGCGGGCGGCAGGTCTTCCCCCGTCACGACGAGCACCCGGCCGACCTCGAACCCCTGCTGGCCGCGCTCGTCATGGCGGCCGTCGACACGGCGGGGATCGGGGTGGCCGTCGCGGGGAAGCTGCTCCCGATCCCCGCGCTGCCCCGGCACGCAACGCTCGCGCTCGCCCTGCTCGACTCGCAGGGCTGGATCACCGACCGCCTCTCCCGGCGCATCGGTCCGATCGGCACCGACCTTGTGTTCAGCGGCACGAGCGCGCTGCTGCACGCCCTGACCCAGAGCCCCACCATCCCCGCGCTGAATGCGGTTGCCGCCGTCGAGCGCGCGCTGGAGGTCTACGCACGCCGGCAGGTCTGGCGCCGGCGGGAGCCGGAGTTGTGCCGCCCCGAGCAGGCGGAGGGGCCGGGCGAGCCGCTCGCACCACCGGGCGAGCGGCCGGTTCCGCTGCCGCCGGGGCCCATCGAGTCCTACGGGTCCCGACTGAACCCCGCCTCGCTGCCGGCGGCCCTGGGCTTGCTCGGGCTGACCCGCGCACCCGGACGCTCGGCGGATCTGCTCAAGGCCCTGTCGCCCCGGACGGCGACCATGGGCCGGGAGTCGTTCGCCACGGTGCTCGACCTGCTGATGTGTCGGCGCGGGGTGCTGCCCATGGACGGTTCCGCGTATCGGAGGCTGGACCGCGTGGACACCGTCGTCCTGGACTCGGACGCGCTGTGCACCGGTCCGCCGGTCGTGCTCCAGGCCACCGCCGAGGCCGACGGCTGGGACGAGCGGGGGGTCTGGGCGACGGCGGCGCGCCTGCTCGCCGACCCCGACCGGAAGGCCGGTGCCCGGCTGGGCCCGCCCGCGGAGTCACCGGACGAGCCCGGTGGCGTGGTCCGGACGGTGCTTGACGGCGACCGGCGGGTCGGGACGGTGACGGTCGCGGCGGAGTTCGACCTCCACGCCGAGGCACTGCTCAAGGCAGTGGCCGCGGCCGGCCACCGGCTGGTGCTCACCGAGCACGCCGGGACGCGCGAGCTCGCCGGCCTCGCGGACGAGATCGCACCCGCAGGCGAACTGTTGGCGCAGACCGTACGACGGCTCCAGGCACAGGGGCGCGGCGTGCTCGTCGTGTCCGTGGTGGACGGTGCGGCGCTGCAGGCGGCGGATGTCGCCGTCGCCCCGGTCCGCCGCGGGTGCGCTCCCGCGTGGGGCGCGGACCTGGTGACCGGGCCCGGGCTGGCCGACGCCTGCCGTGTCGTTGCCGCGACCCGCCGGGCCCGGGAGGTGAGCGCGCAGGCCGCCCGCGGCGCCGTCGTCGGCAACGTCCTCGGAGCCCTGCTCGCCGCCGTCGGCGACCCGCGGCGCGGGCAGCGGAAGGCGACGGCGCCCGGCAGGACGGCGACCGGGGTGATGATGGCGCGGGGGGCGTGGGCCGCACTGCGGCTCGACGCCGAGCCGGCGCCCCCGCCGACCGTGCAGACACCCTGGCACGCCCTCGAACCCGAGCAGGTCCTGCGCCGGCTGGCCGACCGGTCCGCGCAGGGCGGCGAGGAGCACCCGCGACGGACTCTTGCCGACCGGCCCGGGACCCGCCGGCACGCGCGCTTCGCCCGCACGGTCGTGGCCGAGCTGTCGGACCCACTCACGCCCGTCCTGGGCACCGGGGCGGTGGCCACCGCGATCCTCGGCGAGGTCACCGACGCTGTGCTCGTCGGCGCGGTCACCGTGGTCAACGCGGTGATCAGCGGCTTCCAGCGGATGCGCGCGGAGACGGCCCTCGAGTCGCTGCTGCTGCAGCAGGAGGTGGTCGCACATCGCGAGGTCGACGGCGGCCGCGAGGACGTGCCGGCCGACGCCCTGCGTCTCGGGGACGTCGTGCTCGTCGAGGCCGGGGACGTGGTGCCGGCGGACCTCCGCCTGCTTGAGGCCTGCGATCTGGAGGTCGACGAGTCCAGCCTCACCGGCGAGTCGCTCGCGGTCGCGAAGTCGCCCACGGCGACCCCCGGGGCGGCGGTCGCCGACCGGACCTGCATGCTCTTCGACGGCACGACCGTGGTCGCCGGCCGCGGACGGGCCGTGGTCGTGGCAGTCGGCGACGCGACCCAGGCGGGACGGGCCGCCACCGCGGCCGGAACCGCGCCACCCGAGGTCGGGGTGCAGGCTCGGCTCGGCGAGCTCACCCGCGCGGTCCTGCCGGTGACCCTCGCCGGTGGCGCCGTGGTCGCCGGGCTCGGGGTGCTCTGGCGGCGCCCGCTGCGGGAGGCCGTCCGGGCGGGCGTCGCGGTGGCGGTCGCGGCGGTCCCCGAGGGGTTGCCCCTGGTCGCCACCGTGGCACAGCTGGCCGCGGCCCGCCGGCTCTCCCGGCTCGGGACGGTCGTGCGGAGCGCGCGTGTGCTGGAGGCGCTCGGCCGGGTCGACACGGTTTGCTTCGACAAGACCGGAACCCTGACCGAGAACACGTTGCGGGTGGTGCGGCTCGTGCCGGTCGACGGTGCCGGCGGGATCGGCGAGGACGAGCTGCTGCAGCTCGCCGCGTCCGCCATCGGCGACGGAGACGATCAGGCACACGAGACGGACCGCGCGGTCCTGGACGCCGCTACCGAGCGGGGCGTGGCCGCCGCGCAGGAGCCGGAGACGAGCCTGCCGTTCGCCACCGGGCGCGCGTTCTCCGCCGCCGCGCGCGACGGGCGCCTCGTCGTGAAGGGCGCCCCCGAGGTCGTGCTGGGGCGCTGCACCGACGCGGGGGCCGGGCGGGAGCACGCGGATGCGCTCGCGGCCGAGGGGCTACGCGTGCTGGCGGTGGCCGACCGGCAGGTCGACGGCTGCCCGGACGACATCGACGAGGCGGCGCGGGAGCTGACGCTGCGCGGGTTCGTCGCTCTCGCCGACACCGTCCGCGGGTCGACGGCCACGGTGGTGGAGCAGCTGCGCGCCGCCGGGATCCGGGTCGTCGTCGCGACCGGCGACCATCCGGAGACGGCGAGCGCGGTCGCGGCACGGGCCGGTGTCCCGGACGCCGACCGCGTGGTGACCGGCGCGCAGCTCGCCCGGGCGACCGAAGCCGAACGGGCCGCGCTCGTGCGCGAGGCGGCCGTCTTCGCCCGGCTGTCCCCGGAACAGAAGGTGACGTTGGTGGCGGCGCTGCGGCGGGCCGGCGCCACACTCGCGATGACCGGTGACGGGATCAACGACGCGGCCGCGATCCGCCTGGCGGACGTGGGGATCGCGGTGACGGGCACCGAGTCACCGGCCGCGCGCAGGTCCGCGGACGTGGTGCTCACCGACGCCGACCTGACCCGGTTGGTCGATGCGGTCGCCGAGGGCCGGGCCATGTGGTCGAGGGTGCGCGACGCGGTGTCCGTCCTCGTGGGCGGCAACGCCGGGGAGGTCGCCTTCACCGTCCTCGGCACCGCGTTCGGCGGCCGGTCCCCCCTGGGGACCCGGCAGCTGCTGCTGGTCAACATGCTCACCGACATGTTCCCGGCACTGGCCATCGCGGTGGCGTCACCGCGGCGCACCGGCGGAGACGGTGACGGCGGGCCGCTGGCCGCGCACCCGCTCCAGGACGTGCTGCTGGCCGGCCCGCACCGCGGCTTCACGCGATCGGTGCGCCAGATGGTGCTGGTGCGTGGCGCCGCGACCGCGGCCGGCGCCGGGGGCGCGTGGGCGGTGGGCTCGCTCACCGGGTTCCGGGGCAGAGCGAGCACGATGGGGCTGGCCGCGCTGATCGCCAGCCAGCTCGGCCAGACGGCCTGGGCCGGGCGGCGGAGCCCGCTGGTGCTGGCGACTGCCGCCGGTTCCCTGGTCGTGCTCGCGGCGGTCGTTCAGACGCCCGGGGTGAGCCGGTTCTTCGGCTGCACGCCGCTGGACCCCCTGGCGTGGCTGGTCGTCCTGGGCTGGGCCGGGGTCGCCACCGCCGGTGCCGAGGTCGTGCCGCGCCTGATGAGGCAGTGGCGGGAGCGGGGCGCGCCACCGGTCGGCGCGCCGCTGACGAAGTCGGACAGCATGAACAGGGAGGTCGGCGATGGCATTGACGAACCCCTTCTACACCCCTGAGATGCAGGGGCCGTACGAGCTCTACAGCCTGGGGGAGTTCGAACTCGAGGACGGCGGGGTCATTCCCGACCTGCGCCTGGCCGTCGCCACGTTCGGAACCCTCGACGAGGACAAAGGCAACGTCATCTGTATCCCGACGTGGTTCTCGGGGACGCACCTGACCTGGGAACAGGCCTACATCGGGCCGGAACGGGCGCTGGACCCCGACAAGTACTTCATCGTCGTCGTCAACCAGATCGGCAACGGGCTCTCGACATCGCCGCACAACAGCGAGGGTGACATCGCGATGTCGAAGTTCCCGAAGGTGCGCATAGGTGACGATGTTCGGGCTCAGGAGCAGTTGCTCGGACAGCGGTTCGGGATCGAGCGGCTGCACGCTGTGGTCGGCGGCTCGATGGGCGCCCAGCAGACCTGGGAATGGGCCGTCCGCTTTCCGGACAAGGTGCAGCGAGCAGCCGCGATCGCCGGCACCGCGAAGAACACTCCGCACGACTTCCTGTTCACGCAGACTCTCCTCGACGCGATCACCGACGACCCGGGCTGGAATCATGGCGAATACACGTCGAACACCGACGTCGGCCGTGGCCTGGCTCGGCATGCCGACATCTGGGCGGTCATGGGCCTGTCCACCGAGTTCTGGCGGACCGAGTTCTGGCGCAACATCGAGCTCCCCGACGTCACCTGGAGCAGCGCAATCGAGTTCAAGGACCGGTTCATTCGCGCCGTCTTCGCTGCCATGGACCCCAATTCGCTACTCGTCCAGGGCTGGAAATGGCAGCGCGGCGATGTCTCCCGCAACACCGATGGGGACCTCGCGGCCGCGCTCGGCCGGATAACGGCAAAGATGTTCGTCATGCCGATCGACGAGGACATGTTCTTCCCGGTTCGGGACTGCAAGGCGGAGCAGGCCTTGGTGCCGAACAGCGAACTCCGGGTAGTGCACTCGATCGCCGGCCACTTCGGCCTCTTCGGATTCGAGCAGTCCTACCTGCAGGAGGTCGACGACAACCTCACCGAACTGCTGAGCTCCGAGGTCTGAACCTGCTTACCCTTGAGCGTCGGCTCATGTCGTTCATGTCGGCGCGAGTCGGTCCCCGGACGCGCTCCGTCGGTAGCCGGACCATGGGCGTCAAGTTCCGCTGCTCCAGCGGCACTGGAGGCATTACGTCGATGACCAGTAGGGCGGCCCGGTCGAGAGACCGAGTCAATCCGGACAAATGCACGTTGCGACGGCGGTTATGTCGGCGAGAGCGACCGGGATGAGCCCGAAGAATACGCCGACCGGACTGGCGGTCTCACTGATGCCGGTGTGGCGGTCATAGGAGAGAGTGCCCTTGCTGGGCGACCGATAAGGCTATGGCGTGCCTCGCGGCTCGCGAAGACGTTTTTCGCGGCCTTATCGTCGGCATGTCCCATTCTTGTTTCAATTACGGTTCGTCGTGCGAGATCCTTCGCGGCTCGGGCGATCGTGTTACTGATTTCAAGCGTCCGGCGCGATGTGCGAGCGGGTCTTCGTGCCCTAGGCCACGATGAGCTCGCAGGGGCCCTGGAAGCCGTCAGGGCGCTCGAACCGGGAGAGGCCGCGGCGCGCCGGGCCGGTCCGTCCGGTCGGGTGCTGGCCACCGACTCGCTGCAGGGAAGGCAACATCGCGTTGTTCGGTGTTGGCGCGTCCTTCGTTGAAGGGAGGGTGGCGCCCCGGGCCTTGAGCGTTCAGGTAGTGCGGGGCTGAGCCGGGCTCGGGCGTGGCCTCCAACCGGTTCCCGGCAGTCCGGCAGCCAAGCGATCGCTGAGGTCATCGAGCGTGCGCCACGTCCAGCGCGCATCAACCCCCGCGGCCACCGTCGGGAACCACCTGCCCGACCGAGCCGGGCTTGATCCGGCCTGACGGCGGGCTCACCGTCGCCAGCCCCACTTCCGTCATCCCGTACGGCCGTCGGTGGTGTGGGCTTTGCGCAGCCGGACTCCGCGGGGGGTCCAGAACTCGTCGTTGTTCATGCGGTTCACCTTGCGCGATCGGGGCCCCCGTGACCTTGGAGGAATTGCCAGTCCGCAGTTTCCGGAGTTCGCGGCGGCCGGGGATGCCGAGCTTGGAGTTGACCTTCTCGGGGTGGTGGTCGACGGTCTTGGCGGTCAGGAACAGCTCGGCCGCGACCTCCTTGCTGGTCAGCCCCGCGCATCACCAGCGTCACCACGTCTTCCCGCTCGGTGAGCGCGAGCGGATCCTCGGACCGCGTCCCCACCGCAGGCCGCCAGGTCGCGGCGACCCTCTGGGTGTACAGGGTCGCCCACAGGTCCGCGAAGATCATCTGAGCAGGGGTGAGCCGGTCGATGGCATTGCGAGGGTGGCCGACGGCACGTTCGAGGTTCCTCGCCGTGTGCAGGAGCTACGCGTGAACGAATGGCAGCAGGCGGGTGGCCGGATCGGCGATGTCCGTGGCGTGGTGCTCGCGGGCGGTCTCCGGCTCGCTGCGAGCCTCAGCAGGTCTCCGCGCAGCCAGCCCAACCACGTCGGGATCGGTACCTCCGGTCACCGGCGGACCATGGCGGCGTACTCGTCGAGGACGTGGCCGCGTCGTCGCGCTCACCCAGCGCAATCGACGCGAGAGGCCGGGCGAAGTATCGGGGGATGCGGCACGGGAGGTACCCAGGCGTCCTGCATGGGCCCGATGGCGCGGCCGGGAGCGGGCCGGCAAGGTAGTGAATCTTGCTCCACCATCTGATCTGCGAACTGCGAGTGCCTCCAGTGCCCAGAGGTCGCCACTGATGCAAGTCTTTCCGCTGGTCGCCGACCATACCGGCGGCCGCGCCCCCACTACGGATCGGAACATGACCCCCGTAGTTGTCGGCGAACCAGGCAGTGGCGCGGCGGGCGAACCCGGCGCAGTCGCGCTGGTTCTCCCCTCCCTCGGCGACGGTGATGACCTCGACGTAGGCCAGCCGGGAGTGGTTGTCGACGGCGGCGTGGACGTAGTCGTAACCGGCCCGCATCCCGGAGCGGGCCAGGACTGGGCGGAGTCGCGGCCGTGGGCCCACATCCGCGGCCGTCGCGGAAGCAATAAAGACCGCCTTTCCCCGGTAGACCGCTCAGCGGTAGCGCTGCTCCAGCTCCTGCACCTCGGGCAGGCCGACCAGCGAGGTGAACTCGTCGAAGGCCGGCAGGCCGGGCAGCGCGGCCTGCGGGGTCCCGTCCTTGCGCAGGGTCTCCAGCAGCGACCGGATCCCGGCGGTGGCCGCGAGCAGCGTGCCGATCGGGTAGATGACCAGCGCGAACCCGAGCTCGATCATCCGCTCCAGGCTCAGCGGCGGGGTCTTCCCGCCCTCCGCCCAGTTGAAGACGAGCGGGGCGACCCCGGCGAGCTCGCCCGCGATCCGTTCGATGTCCGCCTCCGCGGTGGGCGCCTCGACGAACAGCAGGTCCGCGCCGGCCTCGCGGAAGGCCTTCGCCCGCGCGATCGCCGCGTCGACACCCTCGACGGCGACGGCGTCCGTCCGCGCGATGATCAGGAACTCGGGGTCGCGGCGGGCCTCGGCGGCGGCCCGGATCTTCCCGAGCATCTCCGGCAGCGGCACGATCTCCTTGCCGCGCATGTGGCCGCACTTCTTCGGCGTGACCTGGTCCTCGAGCTGGATCGCGGCCACCCCGGCCTGCTCGTAGGTCTGCACGGTGCGCAGCACGTTGATCGCGTTGCCGTAGCCGGTGTCGCCGTCGGCGATCACCGGCACGTCGACGGCCGCGACGATCCGGCGGGCGTTGTCGGCCATCTCGGTGCCGGTCAGCAGGCCGACGTCCGGGCGGCCGAGCAGGCCCGCCGTCGTGCCGAAGCCGGTCATGTAGACGGCGTCGAAACCCGCCTGCTCGACGAGCCGGGCGGACAGGGCGTCGTAGGCGCCGGGGGCGACGAGCGGGCCGGGCCCGGAGAGCAGGTCGCGCAGCCGCGACCGGGGGCTGGGTGCGCTCAACAGTCCGGACACGAGGATCCTCCTGAAACAGGAACTTTGCATGCAACGTCGGGGCAGAGCCTAGCGATCCGACCCCGTGATCCCTACATTGCACACAATGAGGTCCACCCAGTCCGATCGCACGGTCGAGACCCTCCGAGAGCTGATCCTGCGGGGCGAGCTCGTCGCGGGCTCGCGCCTGGGTGAGGCGGAACTCGCCGCACGGCTCGACGTGAGCCGGACCCCCGTCCGGGAGGCCCTGGGCAGGCTCGCCGTGGAGGGGCTGATCGAGCTGGTCCCGCACCGGGGTGCGCGGGTCCGCACCTGGACCGCCGCCGAGCTCGCCGGGCTGTTCGACGTCCGTCAGGCCACCGAGCCCCGCCTCGCGGCGCTGGCCGCCGACCGGATCACCGCGGCGGAGACCGACGAGCTCGCGCTGCTCAGCAGCCGGATGCTTCGGAGCGGGCCAACAGGTCCGGGCCAGGACCTGGAGGAGCTGGCCGCGCTGAACCGCCGGTTCCACGGCCTGATCGTCACCGCCGCCGACTCCCCGGCGTTGGCCACGGCCCTCGCGGGCGCCGTCCGCCCGCCCGTGGTGCTGCGCAACTTCCACCGCTACGACGACGACTCGCTGCGGCGCAGCCTCGCCCACCACGAGGAGCTCGTCGCGGCCCTGCGCACCCGGGACGCCGACTGGGCGGCGGCGGTCATGGTCGCCCACCTGCGCAACGCTCGCGCCGTCATGCTCCGGAGCGCCTCGTGAACCGTCCCCATGGTGGCGCCTTCTCGGGCCGACTGGGCTGGGGCGAGCGCCCCGTGGTCCTGGTCGTGGACCTTGTGCGGGCCTACACCGAGCCGGACGGACCGTTCGCGCTACCCGACCCGCCGCTGACCGCCACCCAAACCTTGGTGGAGGCCGCCCGCACCGCGGGCGTGCCCGTGCTGTGGACGGTGGTGCGCTACGCCGCCGACCTCGCCGACGCCGGGCTCTTCGTGCGAAAGGTCCCCGCGCTCGCCGCGTTCGCCGAGGGCGCCCCGGGCGACTGGGACGCACTGGCCCTCACTCCGGCGCTTGGCGAGACCGTCGTGGTCAAGCAGTACGCCTCGGCCTTCGCCGGGACCTCGCTTGCCGCCACCCTGACCGCTCTCGGGGCGGACAGCGTCCTGGTCGCCGGCGTGTCCACCTCGGGCTGCGTACGCGCGACCGCCACCGACTGCCTGCAGCACGGACTGCGCGCACTCGTGGTCCGGCAGGCCTGCGCCGACCGCGACCCGGCCCTGCACGAGCGCAACCTCACCGATCTCGACGCCAAGTACGCCGACGTCGTCGACCTCGACGACGTCCTGACCCACCTCAGCTGACCAGGAGGCTCACCATGCAGTACGGCGTGTTCATCCCCAACGCCACCAACGGCTACATCATCTCCACCGGTAGCCCGCAGTACCGCCCGAGCTTCGCGCACAACCTGGCCATCACCCAGGAGGCCGAGAAGCAGGGACTCGACTTCGTCCTGTCGATGATGAAGCACCACGGCATCCCCGGAAGCAGCGACTTCTGGGGATCCTGCCTGGAGTCGTTCACCCTGATGTCGGCGCTGGCCTCGCACACCGAGCGCCTCCAGCTCTTCCCCAGCGTCACCACGCTGGCCACCCACCCCGTACTCGCCGCGCGCATGGTCGCCACCATCGACGAGATCAGCCAGGGGCGGTGCGGGCTCAACATCGTCACCGGCTGGAACAAGCCCGAGTACGAGTCGATGGGGCTCTGGCCCGGCGACGACTACTTCGACAAGCGCTACACCTACGCCGCCGAGTACGTGCAGGTCCTGCGCACGCTCTGGAGCGAGGGCAACGCGGACTTCCGCGGCGAGCACTTCACCCTGACCGACTGCGACGTGCGACCCAAGCCGCTGCACGACGTCCCGATCGTCTGCGCCGGACAGTCTCCCAAGGGGCAGCGCTTCACCGCCGAACACGGCGACCGCAACTTCATCATGGCCGAACGATCCCAGGTCGCCTCGATCGCCTCCGGCGTGAAGGAGTTCGGCCGGCAGGCGGGCCGCGACGTCGGCACCTTCGCCCTCTACTGCGTGATCGCGGAGGAGACCGACGCCGAGGCCGAGCGGCTGTGCCGGCACATCCTCGACCACGCCGACACCGAAGCGATCTCGCTGATGCTCGGCGGCGCCGCACTCGACACCAACCAGGACGGCACCTCCGCGCAGCTACTCGCCAGCCTCGCGCGGCCCGCCGACGAGGGCAACATGGCCTTCCTGTCGCTGCCGGTGATCAAGGGCTCCTACGAGTCCGTCGCCCGCCAGTTCGACGAGATCGCCGCCACCACCCGTATCGACGGTGCCCTACTGACCTGGCCAGACTTCGTCGACGGCGTCACGAAGTTCGGCGAGCGGGTCAAGCCGCTGCTGACCACCGCGGCCCAGCCCGCGGCCTGACTGCAGCCGCTCGGCGAACCGGCTCGACGACAAGGGAACCCGACCGTCCTACCCGTGCTCGGGGGAGCGCCGGGTTCGCGGACAGCCAATGTCGGTCCTCGACGGCTGGGGAACATAACCAGCTGGCGGCCAGCTGCTCCACCACCATCCTGCCGGCCCCAGCGGGCTATCGAGTCGTGCAGCCGCAGGCCCCGGCGGTTGAGCCGGCCGAGCGCGCGGGCCAGCGCCGGCGGGGTGCGCAAGGCCAGCCGTGCCCCATTCGCGATCGCCCGCTGGACCAGCCGGTTGACCGGGACGACGCTTTGGCCGGGGCGCGGGCGAACGCCCGGCTGCCGCGGCTCGGCACGCTGCTGTGTCAGACCCACAGCAGGGGGATGAGGGATGAGATGACGCGGACACCCAAGGAGATCTTCGAGCACCATGCCGGAGCGCCGATCGCGGGGGATCTCGACGAGCTCGTGGCTGACTGTGCCAGCCGACGCTCCTGGATGCGCTCGGCGTTGTACCAGCCGATGTAGGCGAACAGCGCGTTCTCCGCCTCCTGGTAGTTGTCGTGGATTCTGATGCGGTCCATGGTCATGTCGTGGCCAAGAGACGGTGGGACGAACTGGATCCGCGCCTTCGGCAAGCGATCATGCTTGGTGGTGCCTTCGAGGCAGGGCTGAAGATTGCTGCTCTGATCGACCTCGCGCAACGGTCAAGCCGAGAGATCCACGGTTCCAAGGCGAGGTGGGCAGCCGCCATTTTGTTGATCAATTCCGTCGGTCTCGTGCCGATCATGTACTTCCTGCGTGGCCGGCGGCCTTAGCGCAAGCTGACCAGAAATGCACGATCTCGCCATCGACGCCCGACATAGCCCGAGCTCAGGTGCATCTGCGCGACGGTGCACGGCGCTGGCAGGTGTGGGGGAGGGCCCGCTTTGGCTCATCGTGGAGGACGGCCGCGTCGCACTTGGCCGGAAGAGTCGCCCTCGTGCGTCGCGGCCACCGATCTTGCTCCCGGGCGTCCGGCATAATCGCTGACAACGCCACGGCGGCGGTCCACCGGATGATCCCGGTGGAGGGCCGCCGCGGGTGTTGCGCTCAGTGGGTGTTCTGTCGTTCCGATTTCCCTCGTCAAAACGCAGCCACGACCGCCCCTCAGGCCACCGTCCTGGTCGGAAGAGTCTCGCGCCCCGCCGCCGCGGAGGCGGCTGCGATGACCGCGATGGCGATCACGAAGAGGGCTACTCCGGTGCTGCCGCCGTGGAACCACTGCACGAGCAGCGTGCCGGCGGCCGGGGTGAAGGCTCCGCCGACCAGCGTTGCGAGTGCAATCGACAGGGACGTTCCTGTGTAACGGACCCGCACGTCGAACATCTCGGCGAAGAATGCTCCCTGGGCGCCGACGTAGAAGAAGAGGAATCCGCCGAGCAGCAAGGTGCCCAGCAGCAGGCCCGTCGTCGTTGCCTGGTCGATCAGAGCGAAGGCCGGGAAGGCTGCCACCCCGGCTCCGAGTGTGCCGATGACGTACACCGCACGCCGGCCGATGCGGTCCGATACCGCGCCGCCCGTGAGACAGAGGGCGAAGAAGATCGGCTGGCAGCAGAGCACGACGTTGAGCACCGTAGAGCGCGGCATCCCGAGGGTGCCCGTGGCGTAGGAGATCATGAAGGTCGTGACGAGGTAGTAGATCACCGTCACGCCCAGGTACATGCCGATGCCGCGCAGAGCAGCAGGGCGGTTGTTCTTCACGAACTCGCGCAGCGGTGCGACCTCGTTCCTCTGGCGCCGGCGAGCTCGCTCGAACTCGGGGCTCTCGTGCGTCTTGAGCCGCACGAAGATCCCGACCAGCACGAGGACACCGCTGAGCAGGAAGGGGATCCGCCAGCCCCACTGGGCGAACTGCTCGTCGTTGATCAGCCCGCCGATCACGACGAACGCGCCGGTCGACAGCGCCAGGCCGATTGGTGAGGCACTCTGCGGCCAGCTGCCGTAGAAACCGCGACGTCGCGGCCCTGCATGCTCCACGCACATCAGCTGGGCGCCCGGAAGTTCGCCGCCAACCCCAAAACCCTGCGCCAGTCGCATCAGGACGAGTAGGAGCGGGGCCCAGATCCCGATGGTCGCATAGGGCGGGAGCAGGCCGATGCAGAACGTTGACAGGCCCATGACCAGCAGTGTCGCCACCAGCATCGCCTTACGGCCGATGCGGTCACCGAAATGCCCGGCGACCGCGGCGCCGAGCGGCCGCGCGAGGAACCCGGCTCCGAAGGCGCCGAAGGCCGCAAGTGTTCCCGCCGCGGGGCTGAAGTCGGGGAAGAACAGCTTCGGGAAGACGGTCGCGGCTGCTGTCCCGAAGATGAAGTAGTCGTAGTACTCGATGGCGGTGCCGACGGTGCTGGCGGCGACGACGCTGCGGATCCGTCGCCCGGGCGGGGCGGCCTGTTCCGGGTCTTGGTCCCGCTGCTCAGGTTGGACCTGCTCGGTGTTGGCGTCCACGCTGACGCTCCCTCTTGTCGGTTCGGACGTACTCGGCCCGTCGCGGCGGCGTCGTCCGGCGTTGCCCGCCGGGTGCCCGCAGCGAACCCCGGCCAAGCGGTCGGCCGGAAGCCAGTACATCCTGCGTTGCGCCGGGGCCGTAGTTCCAACGCGACGTCCGTACGGCCCCTATAGGCGACGCTTATGGAGCGGTCTGTCAGGACCAGTCTTCGGACCTCGCCGTCCGGATGAAGGCCTGGGCGGCGTAGGACAACCGGTGGGCCGCGTAGAACAGGTAGTAGGGCCGATCGATCGGCGGCTCGGGGTGCTTGACGACCGCCCCGAGCGCGCGCAGCGTCTCCGCTCCGCGTGCCGGGAAGATGGCGCATCCCGCCCCGGCGGCGACCAGCGCCGGCATGGTGTCCATGAACGGCGTCTCGACGGCCACCGCCAGGGTGGAGCCGATCTTGTCGAAGGCATCTTGCAGGATCCGCTGCATCGAAGTACGGGGTGGCGCGACGACGAACGGCAGGTGCGCGACCTCCTCGAGCTGCACCGTCGGCCCGTCGGGCACCGGCGTTCCGGGCGGCAGGGCGACGACCATCTCCTGGGAGCCGACCTCTACCCGCTGAACCCGGCCGGGTCCGGGTTCGCCGACGAACGACACCAGGATTTCCGCATGGTCGCGGTCGAAGACCCTGGTCACGGTCTCGTCACCGAAGTAGGGCGAGAGGCGGACGGAGACCTGCGGGTAGGCGTCGCGGAACCACGCGATCCAGGTCGACACGGGAGTCGCCGCGAGCGCCGGCATCACCGACACGTTCAGTGTTCCGTGCGGGACGTCGATGCTCTGCTCGACCGCCGCGACAGCCCGCACGGACGACTCGACGAGCCGACGCGCCGGCCCGATGAGCGCCTCCCCAGCTGGCGTGAGTGCCATCCCCCGAGTCGAGCGCAGGAACAGCCGCACCCGCAGCTCGCGCTCGAGCGCCACGATCGACTGCGACAGGGCGGGCTGTGTCATGTGCAGCTCCGCCGCCGCCCGTCCGGTCGTCCCATGGTCGACGACGGCCAGGAAGTGCCGCGCCTGCCGGACCTCCACGTCCGCCCCCGTTCCGACGCTCGCGTACGTGACGATAAGTCGCCCGTATGACCCGCACAAGTAGCTCGGCTTGGACCCGGCCACCGGCCGGTAGCTAGCGTCGGTACCGAGGGCGGAGCGGCCCCGGACCCGGGGTGCGGCGCTGCCAGTCCGATCCGTCGTCGTCGGCGACGTGAGCACCGGTGCACACCGCGGAGGGTGGACGTGACCATCGAATTCGGCTGGTTCATTCCGACTTGGGGCGACACGACGGCGTTCGGGCGCCCCGACGCCGAGATCGAGCCCGGCATGGAGCTGTTCTCCGACGTCGCGCAGAAGGCGGAGGACGCAGGGTTCGAGTACCTGCTCGTACCCGTGCAGACCAACTGCTGGGACGCCTACATCACCTGCGCGATGATCGCCGCACGGACCACGCGGATCGCGCCGCTCGTCGCCGCCCGCCCCGGGTTTGTCGCCCCAACGGTGATGGCGAAGATGCTGTCCACCTTCGACCAGCTCTCCGGTGGCCGTGTCCGGGTCAACCTGATTGCTGGAGGGACCTCAGCCGAGCTGGAGGCCGACGGCTCCTTCTACGGCCATGACGAGCGCTACGAGCTGTTCGGCGAGGCGCTGGACGTCATGAAGCGCGCTTGGACTGAGGACGAGCCCTTCGACTTCGAGGGGAAGTTCTTCCGAGCCAACGGGATCCTCGTCAAACCCAAGCCGCTGCAGAAGCCCTACCCGCCACTCTACCTGGGCGGTCTGTCGGAAGCGGCGAAGCAGCTCTGTGCCGCGCACGCCGACGTGCACCTGTTCTGGGGCGACACCCCGGACGCGATCGCCGAGCGGGTGCAGGAGATGGACAGCCGCGCAGCCGCGCAGGGCCGGACCCTTCGTTACGGCATGCGCCTGCAGGTCATCGTCCGCGAGACGGAGGAGGAGGCGTGGGCGGCAGCGCACGACCTCATCGCCGACGCCACGCCCGAGCTGCGTGCGGCGCGCCAGGCCTCCGGAGACCAGTCCCGGGCCAACGACCGGATGAAGGAACTGGCGCGCGCTGAGAACCACATGATCGACGATCACCTGTGGAGCGGGATCGCCACCGTCCGCGAGGGCGCGGGAGTCGCGGTGGTCGGTGACCCGCAGCAGGTCGCAGCGACCCTGCGCCGGTTCATCGACGCCGGCTGTACCAGCTTCTGCCTGAGCGGCTACCCGCACGCCCGCGAGGCGGAGCGGTTCGGGCAGCTCGTCATGCCCCTGTTCGCGGAGGAGCGCCTCCCCGGGCAGCGCGAGCTCGAGTACGTCTAGACCCAGGAGCTACCGCGATGACGCACATCAGCACCGACCCGCGACCGGTCGCCGCGCTGCCGACCACCGGAGCCGTGCAGCGCGCGGTCGCGACCCTGGCCGCGGGCGGCATGGTGATCGTCACCGACGATCCCGGCCGGGAGGACGAGGGCGACCTCGTCCTGCCCGCCGCCACCGCCACACCTGAGCAGATCGCGTTCCTGGTACGGCACACCACCGGAATCCTGTGCGCGCCCATGTCCGCCGCTCGGGCCGACGCCTTGCGGCTTCCTCCTATGGTCGAGAACAACGAGGAAACCCACGGGACAGCCTTCACCGTGACGGTGGACCACGTCAGCGCCGGAACCGGGGTGTCCGCCGCCGACCGCGCCACGACGCTACGGGCCCTTGCTCATCCGGCGACGACCCCCGCCGAGCTGCGCCGGCCCGGTCACGTCTTCCCCTTGCGTGCCCGTGAGGGCGGCGTGCTGGCCCGGGCCGGGCACACCGAAGCTGCGGTGGACCTCCTACGGCTGGCCGGCCGCGAACCCGTCGGTGTGATCGGCGAGATCGTCGCCCCCGACGGGGCGATGGCCCGCGGCGCGGACCTGCGTGCTCTCGCCACCGAGCATGTCATCCCGATGCTTGCCATCGCCGATCTGGTCCGTCACCGACGCGGGACCGAGCGTCTTGTCGAGCATGTCGCGAGCGCGACCATGCCGACGGTGTTCGGCGAGTTCCGAGCTGAGGCCTATCGCTCCTGCGTGGACGGCACTGAGCACCTCGCTCTCGTTCATGGGGATGCAGCCGCAGCGGGCCGCAGCGCCCGAGGCGCCCTCGTCCGGGTACACAGCGAGTGCCTCACCGGGGACATCATCGGCTCCGTGCGCTGCGACTGCGGTGCCCAGCTGGAGCGCTCACTGGAGGCGATCGTGGCCGAGGGCGCCGGCGTACTCGTGTACCTGCGCGGGCAGGAGGGCCGCGGGATCGGTCTCGCGCACAAGATCCGCGCTTACGCGCTGCAGGAGCGCGGCCTCGACACCGTCGACGCCAACATCGCGCAAGGCCTACCCGTCGACTCCCGCTCCTACGACGCCGGAGCGCAGATCCTCGGTGATCTCGGCGTGCCGCGCGTCCGGCTGATCACCGGAAACCCCGCCAAGTACGCCGGGCTCGGTGGGCGCGATATCGAGATCGTCGCGCGCGTCGCCCTGCCGACCGCGCCCACCAAGCACAACCTCCGCTACCTCCGCACCAAGCGAGACCGAATGGGGCACGCGCTGCCACTCGAGGAGAGCGCCGGCTGACCGATGCCCGCCCCTGGCCGCTGAACCCCAGGGACTGACCGCAGCAGCAGGGGTGCGGCCTGCGCGACCGCCCCGGTCTCTTCCCACTACTGCCGACACAGAGGAAGCCCGATGACCATCACCACCAACAGGACCGCTATCCCCGTGTCCGGGGAACGGTTCAGGTCGATCATGGGCGAGGTGTGCGCACAGGTCGCCGTGGTGACCACCACGACCGAGGCCGGTCCGCACGGGACGACAGTGACCGCGTTCTGCTCACTGTCTTTGGACCCGCCGATGGTCTGCGTGGCCCTCGACCGCGGATCCCGACTGCTGGCGGCGGTACACGAGACCCGCCGCGTCGGGATCAACCTGCTCGCCGAGGGCCATGACGCTCTGGCGATGCGATTCGCCAGCAAGGGCGATGACAAGTTCGCTGGTACGGCGTGGACTCTCAGCGCAGGCCTGCCACGGCTCGATGGAAACGCGGGCTGGGTCGCAGGCGAGGTACTGGATTTCGTCGGCGGCGGGGATCACGTGGTGCTGTTCTGCCTGGTCACCGCGGCCGAGACGGCAGACCGGCGGCCGCTGGTCTACAGCCGGCGGACCTTCGGCACCCACTCCGGGTTGCTGCCCGCCTGATCGCCCCGGGCACACCATGGCGCCGGTGGGCCCGTCGTCGTGCTGGGATCAAGCACTTGCCGGCGGGCGCTCTGCGGCTGGTCTGCGCTGATGCCGTTGCGCACCGCTCGATTCGCAACCCCCGCTGCCTCATGGAGTCCCGATGATCGTGCCCGGTCAGTCAGCAGGCGGCATCCCCTACCCCCAACCCGGGCTCGGGCACAAACCCCAGGGGATGTCCACCGTCCTAGCGAGACGGGCCGGTTCGATCCTGCGCCGCCTCGGCCCTGGACTGCTCCTGGCCATGGCTGTGGCCAGCGTGGCAACGTTCGTCGGCCGCGCGGTTCCCGTTATCGGAGGACCAGTCGTCGCGATCGTTCTCGGTGCCGCTGTCGGCGCACTCGTGAAACCGGGCGACCGGCTCGACCCGGGCCTGGCCGTCGCCTCCCGTCCCGTCCTCCAGCTTTCGATCGTCGTCTACGGCACCGGGCTCTCATTGGCCCAGGTCGCCAACGTCGGACTAAGCTCGCTACCCGTCATGGTCAGCACGTTGGCCGTGGCCCTAGGCGGTGGCTGGTTGCTCGGGCGGCTAGTGGGCGTGCGCGGCGACGGCCAGACCCTGATCGCCGTCGGAACTGGGATATGCGGGGCTTCGGCAATCGCCGCTACCTCGGCAGTCATTCAACCGAGGCGCGCCGACATCGCCTACTCCGTCGGTGTCATCTTCACATTCAATATCGTCGCAGTTCTACTCTTCCCTCCTCTTGGTCACCTGCTCGGTCTGGACCAGCAGGCCTTCGGCCTTTGGGCCGGGACGGCAATCAACGACACATCGTCCGTGGTCGCCGCGTCCGTCGCCTACGGCGACGAGGCGGGACAACACGGCATCGTCGTGAAGCTCACCCGCGCCCTCATGCTGATTCCTATCGTGATCGCGCTCGGTGCCCTGAAGGCTCGGCGACGGAACGAGGGACGAGGGCCCCGCTGTATTCCCTGGAGAAAGGTGGTCCCCCTGTTCCTGCTAGGGTTTCTCGCCTCCGCCGCGATGCAGAGCCTCGGCCTGATCCCCTCGAGCTGGCGCGAACCCCTGTCCCTGCTCGGCGTCTTCCTCCTCACCACCGCTCTCGCCGGAATCGGCCTCAATCTGCGATTCTCTGAGATGCGCGCCGCCGGAGTCCGCCCGCTGATATTCGGGGGGCTGCTTTGGGTCACAGTCGCTGCGACAGGGCTCGGCATGCAGGCCGTGCTTGGTCTGTTGTGACTCGAGCATCCAATTGGTTTGCTGCTCCGGTCCTTCAGAGGTCGCCCGTCCGCGTCACGATTCCACTTGTGAATGCGTCGGGGAGCAGGTCCCGTTGATCGTTAAGTCGTCGCTGCGACGGTGGGGTCGACGAAGGCAGGTAGCGGCTGGGCGGGTTCGAGGATTGCGGCGTCTGGTGGGGTCCGCTCCAGCGCTCCATGCTCAGAATCTCGTCAACGACCCTGTGCAGCTCGTCCGCTCGGGCCCAGGAGACCAGGCAGGATGCATGGGTTCCAGGGGCCCACCCCCTTCTACCTGGGGAGATCGCACCTCGGGATGATCGCCTTCGGGCGAGTGCGTGCGTGGTCTGTGCGTGGCGGATCCGGTTCGGGCACATGGAATCAACGCTGCGACCGCCTCGGCCGCAATCGCCGCCACGTCGTGGAAGGCCGACGTGTAGGTGTCGGCGTTGAGCGTCACCGAACTGCGGCCGAGGGTCTCCTGCAGCACCTTCACTCGGCCGCTCTCGATGACCTGCCATCCGTTCTGGACAAGCTGACGGCGGATGGTCATGAGGCCGGCCGAGAGGTCCACGTCCTCCTGGTCGAGGGCGTCGGCTCCGCCGGACGCCTGCCTCTGAAGTGACGATGCGCAGGCTGCGATGGTTGTGGCAGAACCGAATCGTGCTCGGCGGGCTGACGCCGTTGGCCGGTCGAGAAGGGCTCGGCAAGTCGACAGTCGCAGTGGACCTGGTCGCACAGGTCACGCGTGGCGAGCGCGCCGGGAGTTCCTCGGCGAGTCTCGTCGCGTCATCTACGTCAACTCGGAGGACGCGAGAGACAGCACGATCGTCCCGCGTCCGGTGGCAGCTCGGGCCAACCTTGAGCGAGTCGTCTTCCTAGACGCCATGACACCGAGCGAGGACGAGTCGCCGCTTGTCCTGCCCCAAGACACATGGCTGCTTGCGGAAGAGATCGGCGATCTCGGCGCGGCCCTCGTCGTACTCGACGCCGCGACCTCGGTGATCGATAGCTCGCTCGACGGAGACCGAGACCGCCAGATGCGTCGTGGCGTCGAGCCCGTTTCGAAGCTGGCGGTCGACACGGGTGCCGCGGTGCTGGGGATTGTGCACTTCGGCAAACGCGAGTCTGCGGACACCGGCACGCTCATCCTCGGATCGATCGCGTGGTCGGAGGTTGCCCGCTCAGTGCTCGCCGTCGCGCGCGACGAAGACACTCACCAGCTGGTGATCTCTTCGACGGAAGCAAATCTCGCCCTGGGCGATGCATCGTCGCGAAGCGAAGAGCTGACGTTCTCCTCTAATCCAGACCCATCGGCACACAGCGAACTCGCCAACCGGAGCCGCGCCCCGGACGGGGACCGGCCGGAGGCCGGATGCCCCGGCGGGTGGTAAGCGGCGCGGCGGCGCCGACTTGAACAGCTAGAGAAGGTCTGAACCTGCGTGCCGAGGCGCCGGCCCAATTGAGTCAGCTCAGAGCCGCTGGTCAGGAGCGAACTCGTCGAGCAGATCTTTGACGCGCGCTGCGATGTCGTCGCGGACAAAGCACACGCTTGATCCCGTCGATGCCGCCTCGGAGGGCTCGTGGGTGGCCCTGTTGCGCTACTCGACGCCCTCGAGCGCGTCGACGTGGGCCTCCGGCCGAGGTGACCACCAGGTCGACGCTCGAAGCAGGTCGGGGTCGATGGGCTTCGGGGTCTTGGTCATGTCGGCGCCGACTTCGGCGAGAGACTCGGCGGACCGGGTGTTGATCTGTTCGGGGTCGGTGCCGGCGGAGTGGACCTCGATCCGGTCCCGGCGAGCTGGCGCATGAACTCGGCGGTCATTCGGGACTTGCCGCGTTGTGAACGCACACGAACAGCATCGGCGGCCGCGAGATCACGCGTCGCGTCGCTCATGACTGGAAACTCCGAGCGAGCGACCCAGCGCTGCATACAGGTTCTGATGGCAGGCGGTCCTAGATTCCGCTCACGCAGCACGGGGGCACGGCCGTCCGCTGGGAGGGGGTCCAGCGGGAGGCCCGCGCCAGGTCCGCTGATGCCGGAGGGAGTGGATCCGGTTCGGGACCGCACCGATCGGCAGCGATCGACGCCACCGACAACACGCGCGCACGATGGCTGACGTGCGGGAGTCGCGGTCGCCGTCAGCGTGGTTCGTTGTTCCGCCGACCGAGGGAGGAGTTCGCCTCAGGGCCTGCTGGGCATAGAGGGCCGCTGATCTACCCCTTAGGCCGGCCTGGCTGAGCGCGGCGCCTCGGACTTTGACCGCTGAGGTGTAGCGGCGCGAATCAGTGTTATTCCGCGGGCCACCTTCGGACCGACAGCCGCCCGATACCGCGCATCAATGGAGGTTCCCGTGACCGACTCCGCTCCCGCACCGAGCCTCATGGCCCGACCGGCCTGTACGGCTCGCGGATCGGGACGAATACCGCTGCCGCGGTCGTGGCCGAGTTGATCGGCACCTTCGTCTTGATCTACGGAGGAACGGCGGTCGCAGTCGCCGCCATTCTTGACCGCCGGTCGCCGGCCCGGTCTACGACTCCCTGGCCACCCCGCTCGCTTTCGGGCTTGCCTTGCTGGTGGCCGTGGCGTCGATCGGCCATGTGTCCGGCGGGCACGTCAACCCGGCCGTGAGGATCGGACTTGCGGCAGCGGGCGCCTTCGCGTTGCGGCTCGTGCCCGCGTACGTGATCGGGCAAGTCGTCGGTGCAATCCTCGGCGCCCTCGCCACTTGGCTGACCTTCGGCAAACCTGGCCGGGACGAGGCCGCGCTGGCCGCCACGGCCCCGGCTCCCGGGGTCGGCGGCGGGACGACCTTCGTCGTCGAGTTGCTCGTGACCTTCGTGCTGGTGTTCGTGGTGGTCTCCGTCGCCACCGACGAGCGGGTACACCCGAGCCTCGCGCCCGTCGCGGTCGGGGCGGCCCTCGCTGTCGCGGTACTGATCGCGGGCCCCGTCACCGGCGGCTCGGTCAACCCGGCCCGAACGCTGGGGCCGGCCGTCGTCGCCGGTGACTTCTCAGCGCTGTGGGCCTACCTACTCGGCCCGATCGTCGGCGGCGCCCTTGCCGCGCTGCTTTACCACCGCTTCCTGGCCAAGGGCGACAAGCCCGCGTAGCACAGAGCGCACCTATTCGCGCGTGCCCGCCCGCCACGGCGCCGCCCGCTGGGAGCGGCGCCGTGGTGTGCGGGTGGCGTCAGCGGTTGCGCAGGTTCTGGTCGCGGTCGGTCTGCACCCCGTCGGCTTCGATCTGCTCCTTGCGGACCTCGCCGCTGACCTGCTCCTGCTGGGTCACGGTCTCCTTGTCCAGGCGCACCCGTTCCACCGGGACGGCTTCGGTCTGGGTGACCGGCCGCTCGGCGTGCAGTGTGACCTCGTGCTCCTCCTCCGAGATTGCCGGGCCGTCGGTGGCCGCATCGATGTTGGACTCGGAGATCGGCTCCCGCTCGATGCGGACCTCCTCGTGCGAGACCGGCACCGTCTGGGTCACCTGCTCGGTCACCACGTACTTGCGCAGCCGCGCCCGGCCCGCCTCCGTCGTCTCCGTCCCGACCCGCATCCGCTCCTCTGAGCGGGTCATCGCGTCGTCGGTCGTCGGCCCAGAGGTGTCATGGCCGACCGCCCCCCGCGCACCGTCGTCCTCGGTCCGGCGGCGGCCGGTGGTCGCGGCCCGCCCTTCCCCGCGGCCGGTGTCCGCGACCTGGCCGCCCTCGGTCTGCGCGGTCACGCTGCTGCCGCCGTAAGACACGCCGTAGTGCTCGAACAGGCTCTTCTCGTCCTCAGCACTCAGCTCGCGGTCCGGGTCGTGGTGCGGGGCGTTGCGCAGAGCGTCCTTGTCGAACGGCACTCGCAACTTGTCGCCGGCCATTTCGGCGGTCGCCAACGGCACGAGCGAGACGTGGGTGCCGAACAACCCAGTCCTGACGGCCGCCCACTCGGGCCGCTGCGTGTCGTTGTCCAGGAAGAGCCCGTCGACCTTGCCGAGCTTCTCGCCCTGCCGGCCGGTGACGGTCATCCCGAAGATGCGTTTCGGGTCTTCGAGGTTCAGTGCCACTGTTCTCCCTTTCTCGATCACCTGATTCGGGTTCACCCGAACCGGTGGATTGGACAGTGGCGGGCGGGTAGCCCCCGCACGGCGAGCCCACACCCCCGATTTCAGAATTCGTCGAGGCGTCCGCGAGGCGTCTGAGCCGAACGGACGAGCGATGACCTCGCAACTCCCACCGGGGTCAACTGTGCCTTTTTTCTGCTCGACGGGTCGCCGAGGGCTCCCGGAGGCCCAGCCCGTCTCGTCAAACCAGAGGGAGGGGTTGCATCGGTGAGCCGGGCGGGTATCCGGTGATCGGTCCGACTCCGTTCGGTGAGGGTCGGCCGGACCAGGTCACCTACGGAGAGGTCGGAAGAATGTTCGATGCGTTGCAGAGCTTGCAGAGCGGGTTCACCGCCTTCGTCAACTACCTGCCACAACTGCTCGGGGCCATCGTGGTGCTGGTGGTCGGCTACCTGATCGCCAAGATCCTGAACAAGCTGATCACCGAGGGGCTGCGCAAGGCCCGCGTCGACGAGCGGCTGACCGCCAACTCCGGCGGCCGCTATGTGGAGAAGGTATGGTCTCGTAAGAACGCTGGTTCCACTGTGAGTGGTTTGGTAGCTGCGTGAGGCCCGCTCCGCCATGAACTCTGTGCGCAATTCCTGTCGGAGCTTCTCCCTTCGCGCAGAGAAGCCGACCATGCTGGTCAAGAGTGCGACCAAGAGCGAGATGGCTCCGCCGGTGGATTGCTTCCGATGTCTGGTTGGCATGCTTCGGCAGGAGGACCAGGCTTGTGACCGGCCCGCTCGCCTTCGTATCCAGGCCGCGGAAGGTGCGTTTGGCGGCGTGGTCCGAGAACGCCTCACATGACAGTTCGTCACGGCTGTCAGCCTCCGACCCTCTGAGGACCAGACACGGTTCTGGTGCGACCGATGCCTTGCTACGGCCCGCCCTATCCAGTAGGAAAAGGAAGTGCCCGGGGTTGAGCTGAGGCGTTTCCGCAGCTCACCGCTTCACGGGCTGATCAAGACGCCGACGAGCTTTCTGACCGTGAACCCGCTGGATAGCCCCGCTGATCCAGATCTGATGATCGGGCACTGGTGATGGCTACGCCACCGTGGCATCCGCGCGCGAGGTGAACACCGCGAACTGCTCGAACAGGCCCAACACCTGCAGCGGGAGCCGCACGGGCTCGGTGGTGACCACAAACCGAGCCTTCTGTCCGCGCTTGGCCACCAGGCGGTCGACCTCGAGCAGGCTGCGCACCCCGCACACCGCCAGGAAGCTCACCCCGGCCAGGTCCACCACCAGCCGTCCGCCCACCCCCAAGCTGTCGGTGGCGGCGCGCAGGCAGGAGTCGAACTCGGCGACGTTGAGGATGTCGATGTCTCCGCTGGCCTCGACCATGCTCAGCGTCGGGCTCAGCGACACCCGGGACAGCTCCAGGCGGCGGGACACGGGAAACTCCGCCGGCCCGAAACGGTCATCGAAGCTGTCCATACGGCATCAACCACGCCCAACCCCAGGCCCGGGCCGACCGGACCTGCAGTGTCCGCAACGTCGACGGCGAGGTCCTCGCCGCGGCAGGTCACCGCCATCTCAGTTCAGGCCTGCGCAACCCACGTCGTCGACAATCTCACCTCGAGCAGCGCACCGCAAAAGTTTGCGCACCCGCAGCTAGCCGTCTGGTCGGGGGGCCCCGGGTCCGCGTTCAGTCCATCAGACTCCGGACCGGTGGGCTCAGCATGACGATCTCAGTGCCGGGTTCGCCGATCTCGCCGCGCCGGACCTGCACCTCGTCCATGACCGTCGCGATCAGCGTCAACCCGGCATGCTCGGGCGGGGAACTCGGTTCGAGTCGCGGTCGCCACCAGCCGTCGTCGCTGACCCGGACTCGCACCCGCCGCAGGCCGTTCCCGTCCTCGACCAGCTCGGCGGTCACCGTCACCACTCCGCCGGCGAACCCGACCACCGGATAGCCGTGCTCGACAGCGTTGGTGACCGCTTCGTTGACCGCGCTCACCAACCGCCGGGCCTGCGCAGCCGGCCACTGCAGCTCGCTCAACCAGCGGCGCAGCTCCGCACGCACCCGCCCCGGTGTCTCCAACAGCGGCGCGAACGACACCTGCCAACTCAGCTTGACTGCCCCCATCGCACAGCTCCGTCGCCACTCCAGCTCGGCGCCACGCCCAACGACGCCAGAGCCCCTCGCCGCCCGCGTCGCGCCTTCACTACCCCACCCTGCGCACTTCAAGCCGAACCAAGCCGAACCAGACGTTGTCGCCACCGCCCCAGCACCTTCCATGCCGTTACCAGAGCTGCCTTCGAGTCTGGACAGCGAGAGAGGGCACGCCACCTCGGTCGGTGTCCCAGCCGACGCCGATGCGATGCAGACACGTCCCGACCGGCCGACACTCCACACGACCAGGAGCGACCCGTCGAGAACCTCCGGGGGAGAGCACCTGTACGTCACCGCCCCGCCCGGGGTGCGGATCCGGAACTCCAGCCCGGCGGGCCCGTCCGGGCCGAGGAGCTCGACCCCGTCGGCCTTCGCGGCCTCCACCTACCGCTGAGCGAACTGTTGGTGATCACTTCGAGCCCGCGGCATGGGCTCGATCGTGTCGGTCATCGCTGGTCCCGTCCCCGGAACACGCCCGGAGCTCGAGACCAGTTACACGAAGATCAGACAGTCCCGAGCCCGCTTCGACACAGCTGCCGCGTCGGGCCGCCACGACTGGACGGCCCCCTCGGCGGTTCGGTTGTCGAAGCCGGAAGCAGTCGAGAGAACCTGTTGGGATGCTCCACGGGCACGGGCGATGATGGCGGCGTTGTGGATGTTTCATGCGCCCAACCGGTGCCGGATGCTCGGCCAGGAGATCTCGAAGCCCCGATCGAGTTGCACGGTGCGCGGGACCTCGAAGGTGTGCGGGCCGAGCAGGCCGGTGCCCTCACGGACCAGTCGCCGATCGGAGCTCGTTGATGGCGAGAGGCAGTCGTCTTCGGCGCGGCCGGTCGCCCGGGGCCGGGTAGGTTTGGCCGGAGGACGCGCCTTGGCGGGGCACGCAAGGTGCGTCACGTCCGGCCGTGCATGGAGGTGTCGGGTGGACACGGGCAGGGTGCTGCCGGGCGGAGATCCATCCGGTCGGGCCGACGTCGTGCAGGAGAGCGAACGCACCCGCGTCACGCGGCTGTTCCTGCCCGGGCGCACGGTCGTGCGGAAGGAGCCGCGTGGACCGGACGCGCAGCGCCGGCTACAGCACGAGCTGGCGATCTTGGAGCGGCTGCGCGGTGTTTCGGGGGTTGCGCAGCTGGTGGCGCAGCCGCGGTATCCGGGGGCGATCGTGCTGGGGGACGCTGGTGCCGCCAGCCTGGCCGGGCTGGCCCTGCCGCTGGCCGTCGATGATCTGGTCGGGCTCGGACTGGGGCTGGCTCGGGCGGTGGCGGGGGTGCACGGCCGGGGGGTGGTGCACCGCGACATCTCGCCGGCGAACATCGTGATCTCCGCCGACGGCAGCCCGTGTCTGGTGGATTTCGCGCTGGCGACCTCGTTCGCCGAGATCCGCCCCGAGTTCATCCACCACTGCGAGATCGTGGGGACGTTGGCCTATCTCGCGCCGGAGCAGACCGGGCGCACCGGCCGGTCGGTGGACCAGCGCGCCGACCTCTACGGGTTGGGGGCGACGCTCTACGAGCTGGCCACGGGTGCGCCACCGTTCGGCTCCGATGATCCGCTGCAGCTCATTCATGATCATCTTGCGCGGGTGCCGACGCCGCCGGCACAGCTGAACCCTGCGGTCCCGACGTCGCTGTCGAAGATCATCATGCATCTGCTGGAGAAGGAGCCGGACCATCGCTATCAGACGGCGGCGGGTCTGGTCTACGACCTGGAGCGGGTGCGGGCCGGCGCGGCTGGGCTGCGGATCGGCGAGCGCGATGTTCCGCTGCGGCTGCTGCCGCCGTCCCGGCTGGTGGGCCGCGAGGAGGAGGTGGCGGCACTGCAGGTGGCGTTCGAGGACGCACGGGCCGGCCGGTGTCGTGGGGTGCTGGTCGGTGGCGCGCCGGGGGTGGGCAAGACGGCGTTGATCGACGAGCTGCGGCCGGTGGTGACCGGCCGGGACGGCTGGTTCGTGGCGGGCAAGTTCGACCAGTATCGGCGAGATCTGGCTTTTGACGCGGTGTATCAGGCGTTCCGCGCCCTGGGCCGGCTGTTGTTGGCTGAGCCGGAGGACGAGCTGGCCGCGGTCCGGGAACGGATCCTGGGAGTGCTCGGGACGAACGCGGGTCTGGTGACGGCGACCTCACCTGAGTTCGCGGCGCTGCTGGGCACGCCGCCGGATGCAGGAGATCCGCTGACCGCCCAGGTGCGGACGCAGAGGGCAGCTGTGGCGGTGCTGCGGGCGGTCGCCTCGCGGGAACGGCCGGTGGTGGTGTTCGTCGATGACCTGCAGTGGGCGGGACACACCCCGCTCGGCGTCGTCGACCTGGTGCTGACCGAGGAGCCGATCGAGGGCTTGCTCCTGGTGAGCGCCTACCGCGACGCCGATGTGGACACCACGCATCCCCTGCAGCCGATGTTGTCGCGGTGGCAGCGGCACGCCGGGCCAGATCAGGTGCGCCAGGTGCGCCTGGAGAACCTGCCGGTACCCGGCTCGGCGGTCATGGTGGCGGAGATGCTGCGCGTGGCCCCGGATGCGGCGGCCGGCCTGGTCGAGGTGATCGAGGCCTATACGCAGGGCAACCCGTACGAGACCGTGGAGCTGCTCAACGCGCTGCGTGGTGACGGCGTGCTGGCGGCGACGATCGACGGATGGCGGTGGAATGCGGCGACCGTGCGCGCACGCCTGCGCCGGTCCGAGGTCGCCGGGCTGTTGGCAGCGCGGGTCGCGGCCCTGCCGGCGCGGTCCCGGCGGACGGTGGAGGCGATGGCGTGCTTGGGCGGGCGAGCGGAGCTGAGCGTGCTGCAGACCGCCACCGCCGGGCCCGCGGACGGCATGGGCCGGCTGCTGGCGCCCGCCCTCGACGAGGGCCTGCTGGTGTTGGAGCCCGGGGCGAATGAGGCCGTGCGGTTTCGCCACGACCGTACCCGCGAAGCCATCCTGGCCGGGCTGGACCCGCAGCGGCAAGGCACTCTGCAGCTGGCGATGGCCCGCCGGCTGGCCCGGGTATCGGAGCTGTTCGCGGTCGCAGCCGAGCAGTACCTCCCCGTGATCGACGCGATCGACGATCCGGCGGAACAAGATCGGGTGGTGGGGCTGCTGCGGCGCGTCGCCGATCAGGCCGCGTTGATCGGCGACTACGCGCTGATGAACGCCCTGCTGGTCGGGGCGCTGCGGCTGGTCGACCCCGGCGACGCCGCCACGGTGGTCGAGGTGCGCACCGCCCGGCACGCCGCCCTGTTCAGCCTGGGACGCTTGGACGAGGCCGACGAGGAGTACCGCGCGATCGCGGCGCTGTGCCCCACCGCGGTAGAGCGTGCTGACGCGACGGCGGTGCAGGTGCACAGCCTGACCCACCGGACGCGGTTTGCCGAGGCGATCGACCTGGGCCTGGAGTCGCTGCGCGAGTGCGGCATCACCGTCCCGGCCGCGGACCGGCTCGCGGACGGTCTCGACCACCAGTTCGGCTATCTGTACCGATGGCTGGACCACACGAACGCGGCCGATGATCCGGCTCGGCCCGACCTCACCGAGCCCACGCTGCTGGCGGCGACCTGCTTGATCGACGCAGTCCTGCCGACCGCCTACTTCCTCGCCGACCCGCCCTTGATCGCCTGGCTCGGCCTGGAAGCGCTGCGGATCTGGACCGAGCACGGCCCAACCCCCACCCTGCTCGGCCCTGCCTGCCACGCCGCCTACGCTGCCGGGTCGCAGCACGGCGACTACGCCGCCGGGTACCGGGCGATGCGGCGGATCCTGGCGCGGGCCGAGGCCCGCGGCCACGAGCCCGCCACCTCGCAGGCGCGCCACATGTTCGCTGCCCTGAGCTGGTTGTTCGAGCCGATCGAGCACGGGGTGCACGTGGCTCAGCGGGCCCGGGAAGGGCTGATCGCGGGCGGCGATATGGCCTATGCCGGGTACACCTACGTGCTGACCGTGCCTGCGCTGCTGGACTGCGCGCCGACGCTGGAGAACTTCGTCGCCGAGGTGGAGGCGGCGGTGGCCTTCTTCCGCCGGACCGGCAGCGAACAGACCGGCCAATGGCTCGACAGCCACCACTGGCTGGCCCGCGTACTGCGCGGCGACAGCCCAGCCGCCGCCGGTGATCCGATCCCCCTCGACCGCTACGCCGACAACCCGCTGGCGCTTCTCTACGCGCATCTGAGCCACGCGCTCGCCGCCGCCATCTTCGACGAACCGGTCGGCCTGACCCGGCACACCGCGGCCGCGATGCCGCTGCTGTCGGCCGCGCCGGACCTCTACCCGACCGCCGTGGCCCGCCTGCTGTACGGGCTCGCCCTCGCCGAGCATGCCCGCGCCACCGACGGGCGCGAGCGCGGCGATCCGCTGCCCGAGCTGGACGAGATGATCTGGTGGCTGGCCTCTCGCGCCACGGATGCACCGGACAACTTCCGGCACCTGCTGCGGCTGCTCGAGGCCGAGCGGGCCTGGGCGGTCGGCGACTTCCGCGCCGCCGTGCTCGGTTTCGACGCCGCCCGACGCGAGGTCGCCGACCATCAACGGCCCTGGCATCGAGCACTGATCACCGAACGCGCTGCGCGCTTCCACCTCGCCCACGGCATCGAACACACCGGGCGCGACCTGCTCACCCAAGCCCGGCAGCACTACCTCGCGTGGGGCGCGGCCGCGAAGGTCGCCCAACTCGACTGGGTCTATCCGGTCCTGCAGCCACCCGCCCGGCCCACCGCCGGCCAGGACGCCGGCACCGAGCACCCCGGCGACCTTCCTCGTCGTCGCGCCACGGTCACCACCGGAACGCTCGACCTGCTCGGCATCCTGTCCGCGTCCCAGGCGTTGAGCTCGGAGACCAGCATCGATCAGCTGCACCCGCGCGTGGTCACGGTTCTCGGCGCGATGACCGGGGCCACCGGTGTGCGCCTGCTCCTGTGGAGCGACGATCGTCAGGACTGGCTGCTGCCCACCCCGCACGGCGGCACCGCCCTCGTCACCGACCGGGAGCGCGACGAGCTGCCGATGTCAGTGCTGCGCTACGCCCAACGCATGCGTGAACCGCTGGTCGTCGCTGACGCCACCCGTGACGACCGCTTCGCCCTCGACCCCTACTTCACCGCCCTGGACTGCTGCTCGGTACTGGCTCTGCCCGTCCTCAGCCGCAGCACCCTGCGGGCGGTGCTGCTGCTGGAGAACCGCCTGATCCACGGCGCCTTCACCGCCGACCGGCTCGACGGTGTCAAGCTCATCGCCGGCCAGCTCGCCGTCTCCCTCGACAACGCCCAGCTCTACGCCGAGCTCACCAGCTCACGCGCGCGGATCGTGGCCGCCGCCGATCAGGCCCGCCGCCGCATCGAACGCGACCTGCACGACGGGGCCCAGCAGCGGCTGGTCTCGCTCGCTCTGCAGCTGCAAGCCGCCCGAGCAGCGGTGCCGCCGGAGGCTGGTGAGCTGGCCGCGCAGCTGCACGAGCTGACCGTCGAGCTGACCGGTGCCCTGGACGAGCTACGCGACCTCGCCCGCGGCATCCACCCCGCGATCCTTGCCGAGGGCGGGCTTCGCCCGGCGCTGCGAGGACTGGCCCGGCGCGCCGCGATCCCGGTCGAGCTCGACACGCGGTTCGACCGTCGACTGCCCGAGCAGATCGAGATCGCCACCTACTACCTGGTAGCCGAGACGCTGACCAACGCAGCCAAACACGCACACGCCTCCGCCGTCCGCATCGAGGTCGAGACCGTCGGGGCCGATGACGCCAACGAGGTACTGCGGGTCCGGGTACACGACGACGGCCGCGGCGGCGCCGACCCCGCCGGCGGATCCGGCCTGGTCGGGCTCAAGGACCGGATAGAAGCGCTCGGCGGGCGGATCCGCGTGCAGAGCCCCCCCGGGGCGGGCACCACCGTGCAGGCCGAGCTCCCCCTGAACACCTGCTCCACCTGACGACGCCCCGCCGACTCCGGCCGCTGACCGAATTATCGGCCTCCGGTCTCGGTCCCGACCCGGGTGGCCCAGCGCGCGATCACAGCGCCGCGACGTGTCGTCCGGTGAGCAGGCGCAGCGCGATGGCGAGGACAAAGCCGTCGTGATCCGGTAGCCAGGGCCGAGGTAGTCGATGATCGAGGTCAGCCAGCCGTGTGGGCTCGGTGATCTCGTAGGTGGTGCCGATACCGAGCACACTCCAGCATCCCCGGTCTGGCTGGATGCGATCTGCCTGGAAGCCGACGACTGCTCGCTTGGCTGCGGCCGCAGCCTTCACGGGGCTCCCGGTGCGGAAGATGATCTCCTCGCCGTCCCGCAGAAAGGTCACCGGGTGCGCCGCCGGCAGAGCGTTCTCGGTGTAGACCACCCGGCCGACGTCGACGGTATCGAGCAGAAGCAGACACTCGGCCCGACCGATCGTCACGAAGCCAGCGGTGTGGCCCGTTGCAGAGACAGGAGCATCCGGCGGGCTGACGACTCGATCCACGGGACGCACTATCTCCCCCGATGTGTGGCGAGGCGGGCGGCCTCGGCGAGGGCCTTGCCGAACTCCCGAAGCTCGGCATCGGTGCTGGGTGCCGCCATGCCTCGAAACGCGCGCGGGATGCGGCCGAGGTAGCGGTGCTCGATGGCGCGCAGCACCCCGGAGAACGCTGCCGCGCCGGGGTCATCGCTCATGACCGACCGCCCGCCCGGCGCCGCCCTGCCGGGCCCGACCGCGAGCGCCCGCGCCAGGCTCGGGAAGCGTGTTGGCCGCTCCACCACACGGGAAGGGGGTGCCGCGCGGAGGGGGACGCGGCACCCCATGGCATCGGGTCCGGGGGCTCACGGGGCTGTGGATCCGCAGCAGGACCGCGGTGGCCGCCTGGTGCAGGCTCCGGTTGAGGCGAGTCAGCTCCGCTTGGGGCGCGGCCGAGACGGGCATGACGTCTCCGATCGGGTCGAGGAGCGGACCGTCCCGGGTTTGCCCGACAGGACTGAGCGGTTCGGCCCGCCGGGTAGCGGGTCGCGTCACGCCACCCGGCGGGGGTCGGTGGTCCTCTCAGGCCCGTCCGTGACGGCCCCGAGGACCTGGCGTACGACCCAGTGGCGGGCGTTCCGGTCGCTGCAACAGCCGGGCCAGTCGATCAGGGCAGCGATCCGGGCGACCAGGTCGCGTCTGCCCCGATCGACGGGCTCGGGGGCGGGGGAGCGGACGATGCGGTGGCCTGTGGCTTCCAGGTAGGCAGCCATGTGCGCGGGGGCCTGCGCAGCGTGAGCCCGGCTCGTGCCCTTGGTGAGCAGGTAGTCCGTCATCGCGTTGCTGAGCACTGCCACGCTGTCCACGGCGAAGAAGGATGCTCGCGGGTGGGCGCCGTGTCGTCACAGCCTCCGCCCATCTGCGCTACCGGCTGGGACTCCCCGCAACTTCCCGCTACCTGCAATGCGCGAGGCTGTCTCGGCTGCGACCGTGAGGCCGGTGTGTGGGTGCATGATCGTGGACGACAACGAGCGCTTCCTCGCCGTCGCCCGCGACCGGCTCACCCACGACGGGTTGGACGTCGTCGGCACGGCCCGAACCCAGGCCGAGGCGCTGGCGAAGGCCGCAGAGCTCAAACCCGACGTCGTCCTCGTCGACATCAGCTTGGGCACCGACAGCGGCTTCGAGCTCACCCGTCGTCTCGTGGCGGCCTTCCCCGACCTCCACGCGCACATCATCCTGATCTCCACCCGGGACCACGAGGACTTCGAGGACCTGATCACCGCTAGCCCGGCAGCGGGGTTCCTCCCGAAGAACCTGCTCTCCGCCACGGCCGTGCGCGAACTGGTCTCGCCTCACCGGTGCTGAACGGCCGGCGGCTCAGGGCCCCGACGGCGGCCGGTGTGTCTCCGGTGCAGGCCTTGCACCGGTCGACAGCTTGTCTCCCGGCGGATCAGTAGCTCAACGCCACCGGGCGAGCTCCGGCGGTGAGGACGAGCAAGCAGGCCGTGAGAATCCTCGAGGCTTGCGAAGTGGGAACGTTCGTCGCCGCCCGCCGGACTCAGCGGTTCTCGAGGAAGGTCAACACGGCAAGCACTCGACGGTGATCGTCCTCGGTGTCCGCGAGGCCCAGCTTCGTCAGGATGCTGCGCACGTGCTTCTCGACGGTCCCCTCGGTGATCCACAGTTGGCGAGCGATGCCGGCGTTGGACCGCCCCTCTGCCATCAGCGCCAGTACCTCACGCTCCCGCTGGCTGATGGCCCCGAGCGGGTCGTCGCGTTTGCGCGCAGAAACGAGCTCCTGCACCAGTGCCGGGTCGACGACCGAACCACCCCGAGCGACCCGCTGCAGGGTCTCGATGAACTCGTCGACGTCGCTGATCCTGCTCTTGAGCAGGTAGCCGATTCCACGCCCGCTCGCGAGCAGCTCCATCGCGTGGTCGACCTCGGCATGCGCGGACAGGACCAGGACCGCCATCTCCGGATGTTCCCGCCGGATCTCCCGGGCCGCGTCCAACCCCTCGGTGGCATGCGCCGGCGGCATCCGGATGTCCACGACCACCAGGTTCGGCGGCGTCTTGCGGACCAGCTCGAGGAGCTCAACGGCGTCACCCGCCTGACCCACGACCTCGAAACCGCTGCGCACGAGCAGGCTCGCCAGTCCCTCACGCAGCAGGACATCGTCGTCAGCGACGACCACCCGCAGGGCAGTCATGGCCGTGGAGGTTTCGCCTGGTCGGCGAGGGCGCTCACGTGCCTGGCCGTCAACATTTCGGCATTATCGACCACCGACGAGCCCTCACGACACCACTTCGTCGGCTACCGCAGCCCCGGACGAGGGGCCAGCGGGTGGAGCTCGGATTGGCCAGGGCGGGAAGGGCTCCGTAGGGGCCTCGATCGCGCTGGGGTGAGCACGTTGACCGCATACGGGGCGCTGCGGCGCCGAGCACCCCTGGGCGTTACCAGGTTCTCCCCTGAGGCTTGAGCCAGGAGAAGCCGGGGTTCTGCCTTCGGTGCCGTCTCCGTAGTGGCCGGCGACCCGGACAAGATCGTAGGCATGGCGGTCCGAACCGCGGCCCGCGCGCTGATCGAGCAGGTGCCGGACATCTACTGCCAGCGAAAGCTGTCCTCGGGCGACCACACCCTGGAGGCTGATCATCTACCACAAGGGCAGATCGACTACGCCGCCTTGCAGAGACGGCTCAACGGCTTCCTCCTAGTGGTGAAGCGCTCGTCGTGCCCGGCGGTGGGCTCGCCCGCCAACGCGACCGCGATCCTGTGAGTCCGTGTCAGGCGTTGAGGGCCTGTCGGGCCCAGTCCTCGTAGGTCGTCCAGGCGACGTCGGGGGCCTCGGCGTGCAGGGCGGCGAGGTCCACGGAGTACCCCTGCCTGTTGAGGAAGGTCCACATCGCCCGCATGTCCGCGTTGCCGATGCGGCTGGGGTCGCTCGTGCGGTGCTCGACGGGCCGGCCGAGTGCCGCCGCGAACGCGGCGGCCATCTGCTCCGGAGTCGGGGCGTCGCTCGCCAACTCGATGCGCCGTCCGACGTACTCGGCGGGAGCGGTCAGCACGCGTGCGGCGAACTCGCCCAGGTCGCGCCGTGCGACCTGCTGGAGGGGACGGTCCCCGGGGAGTGGGAGGTCGAGGACGCCCGCGCGCAGCTCGTCCAGCCCACTCAGGGCGTTCTCGAAGAAGTAGGTCGGGCCGAGGATCGTGAACGGGACGTCGCCATCGCGCAGGTCCCGCTCGATGACGGCCTTGCTCTCGAAGTGCGGCACCCCGCTGTCGGCGTCCGCGCTCGCGACGGAGCTGAAGACCAGGTGCGGCACTCGGGCCTGCGCCGCGGCGGCCAGGATCGTGCGGCCCTGCGCGATCTCCGCGTCCGTGCCGCCCTCGAATGGCGTGGTCATGGCGAAGACCGCTCGGATGCCGGACATGGCGGCGGTCAGCGCGTCGACGTCGTCGAGCGTTCCGGTGGCCAGCTCGGCCCCCTGTGCCCCCAGGCGCTGGGCTCCCGCGGACTCCGCCCGCCGGACGAGCGCGCGGATCGGCACGTCGCGGCGGCCCAGGGCGGCGGCGACCGCACCGCCCTGCCCGCCCGTGGCGCCAAGGACCAGGATCGACTCTCCGGCGTTCACGACATCCCCTTCGCGTTCGGCTAGTTGCACGCACAACCATCATGGCCGCCCGCGTCATCCCTGAGCGAGGCGGGGCCGAGGGCGGGGAGGTCCGTATGGTCCCGCAGCGCCATGGCACCGCGGGTCCCCAGTGCTTCCAGATGTCGGACGATGATCGCCACCGTCCGGTGCGCTCTGCGCACCCCGCCCGACGCGGACGCCGTGGCCAGGACCCGAGAAAATCAGCCGGGATGACGACGACGCGTGCGTGCGCGGCAAACCTGGAGCTGATCGGTTCCGGGTCCACCTCGCCGACCGCGCGGCCTGGTGGGCCTGCCGGCGGAGCACGCCGCGACCAGCACGGGGATCTGGCTGGTCTACGACAAAGGTGCTCCGCACATCCTCGACGACACCCGGTGCGGGTCAGGATGCCCCGGTGAGGGCCGAGACACGCCGACGGGCTTGACGCCACCACAGCATAGAAACACGTAGGGGGAAGGCCTGGTCGGCCAGGGAGCGGTCGCGGAAAGCGCCGAAGCCGCTCGGTGTTGGACGCAGGGTGAGCGCTCGCGCGCCCGCGGCCGCCGGCAGGCCGCGGTGGGAGGAGAACCCGGCGGTCATCAGATGTGCGGCCGGGGGCTCAGCAGACCGGCCGCGACCAGTCCGTACAGCCCGCAGGGGGCGGGGCCTGCTCGACCGTCCTTCACGGTTCGTCACTGCGACCCTGCGGCCACCAGTGTCGCTGTGATGGGTTCGAGCTCGGTGATCAGCTCGTCGAGCTCGGCGGGGGAGAGGGCCTCGTAGGGCGGGGCGGCGAGCTCGTCGGTGAGGTCTTCGATGCGTTGCTTGGTCTCGCGGCCGGCGTCGGTGAAGCGGCTCTCGGCGTCGACGAGCCCGCGCTCGCGCAGCCCGTCCATGACCGCGGCCAGCCGCTCCTTCGGCAGGTGGTGGATGCGCCCGAACGACTCCGGCGGGTGGATGCCCATCTCCAGTGCGGACAGCACGTGGGCCTCCGTGCCGCCGATGCGCGCGCCGACGAGAGCGGCGACGTGCCCGTCACCACGGTGCTCGCGCAGCATGGTTGCGGAATGCCACAGGCGGGCGACCGGGTCGCTCGGCACCGGCAGGGTGCGCATCCCGGCGTAGTTCACCCGACCTTCTGTGGGCGCGCTTGTCGCGGCTCTGGTGGTCAAATCGGCGGCGCGCACCAGGCCCGGGGAGTCGGCCAGCTCGTCGCCGAGGATCCGCCGCACGGAGGCCGCGCTGCCCCGCTCCCGCGCGGCGAGGGACGCCTCGGGTGGGATCGTCTCCCACGCGCTCGGGATGTGCCGCGCGGCCTCCCCCTCGGCGAAGCTGTAGAAGGCCGCGTGCACGACCTGCGCCGGCACCCGCCCCAACGGCGCAGCGCGGCTGGCGAAATAGCCGTCCCAGTAGGTGCGGTGGCCGAGCGCGGCCAGCTCCTCGTTGCACTCGTCGGCGAAGTAGGTGACCAGGCAGATCGGCTCCAGAAGCTCGAACATCCGTCGGGCGGTGCTCGCGGTGGGCATGCCTGGTCCGACTCGGAGAGCCCCCCGAACTCATCGGCTTGTGCAGGAGAAATTCGGCTACTTCCGTCGCTTGACCAGGGTCCGCTCGGTGGATGGAGCGAAGCCGACCGAGGCCCCGACCGTCGGGTGGAGCGTGCCGACCCCCTCGGTCCGGCATCCGGACGCCAAGGCTTCTCGCATCACAGCTCGGGCGCTGGAACCCGTACGTCGACCGCTCGACGTCGGCGTAGGCATATACCCGGACGTGGCACCGGGCCGGGGCCTCTCGTCGGAACGGTCGTGGTGGCCTGGCGGGACCGACCCGGCAGCGGTCCGAGCCGAGCATTCTCGAGGTCTCCTCGAGTCCCCCGCGGGCGCGGTCCAGAGCGCCGAGCGGACCAGGCCAGACAGCTGCGGAATGCACGCCGGCGGGGAGTCGGTCGCCGACCTCTGCACGTCGTGAGGCGACGTGCTGCTCAGTAACGTCGCCAGGCGGTCGGCACAGGTCGGGTCGGCTGCTCTGCATCGGCCCAGACGCCAGCTTCGTCCTTGCCGGGCGGTGTCCCGTTGCTCCATTCGTCGCCCGACCACCGCAACAGGGCGCTGATGCCCGCAACCACAAGGTGCACCAGGACCACTACAGCAAAGACGAGGACGCGCAGGGCGAGGAAGACGCCGGCAGCGACGGGCGTGAGAAGGCAGAGCAGCGGCGTGCATCCGACGAGGATGAGAAACAGCAGTAGATAGATCATGCCGCCTCCTGGCTGTTGGGCAGCGGCGAGCCGGAAATTCTGCCAGCCCTCGTCGAACTCCGCCATTACCTCGGCCGGGACGATCTCCTCGGGTCGGCGGCATCGTCGAGCAGGTACCCGGCTACCTCGGCGCCGGGCCCGGAGACCGTTCAGCGCGGTCTTGGCGCCGTGATCGAGTTGCAGCTCCCCGACGCACCCCCGAGTCTCTTGACGGTCGAGATTTTATCGGGAGGGTGATCGTTGTGGCTCGTCTGCTCAGGGATGTGCGCGGAGCGATAGCGCGGCCCGCACGCTTCGCTCGGTGGAGCGGCTGGACGGTGGGACTGGTGGTGCTCGCCCTGGTGCAGCTCGCGGCGCCCCCGGTGATCGCGGCGCTGGGCGGGGGAGCGTTCACGACGGCGGACCGGGCCGGTGAGCCTGCGATCGTGCCGGCCGGGCATGCGTTCTCGATCTGGCTGGTGATCGAGGTCCTGTCACTGCTCTGGGCAATGTGGGCGGCGGTGCCGGGCGGGCCGGACCCGGACCTTCGGGAGCGGATCGCGCGGCCGCTGACCGTGGTGTTCGCGGGGTTCACCGCGACCGCGACCGCGGTGGCGCTGCTGCGCTGGACCGGTGTGCTGCTGCCCTACCTCGGCGCGGTCGTGTGGGCCCTCGCCGGGGCGGTGCTCGGTGCCCGCGGGGCCGGGGAACCGGTGCTCGCACTCGGTGCCGCCGTCGGGCTGGTTGTCGTGATCGTCGCTGCCCTCGGGATCCGACGGCGCGGTCTGCATCTGCGGTGGGCCGGTCCTGGTCGGCGTCAACCGGCGGAGGGCTGAGCGGTGGCCGGGACTCCTGGGGGTGATGCGGCTCTGTTCGCCTGCCTGAGCTACCGGGATGCACGTGTCGCACTCGAGTCGCTCACCACGGTCGGGTTCGAGGTCGTCACGCTCCAGGACGGCCAGGACGGCACCGTGCTGCACGCGCTCGACTACGCAGCCTCGGGATCGCCCAGAGGCCAGCCCTGGCCCGCAACGGGTCGGGGCTGGCGGTTGTTCGGGGGTGAGCGCAGACCCGGTTGCGGCCATAGTCGAGGCGCGGACCTGCGGTGACGTGGACGACTACTGACCGCCGGGGCGTCGGCCGAGCTGCCCGCGGCGCCCAGCCGGGCCAGCGCAGTTCCGCGTCGTGAGGGACGCTGGGTTTGCCCGGGCGGATCACCGTGTCCACATCCTCGGAGCTGGGCGTTCATCTGCTGCTGTCGGCCGTCCTGGCTCGACGCAGAAGCCCGTCAGGATGGGTGCGTGCTGGGACTGGAGATGGCGGTCGTCCTGGGCGTCGCCCTGGTCGTGTGCGGTGCGCTGGCGCGCCGCTACCCGATCGCGCCGGCGATCCTGCTGGTGCTCGTGGGTGTACTCATCGGTTTCGTGCCGCATCTGCGCCAGGCCCAGCTGCCGCCGGAGGTCGTGCTGCTGCTGTTCCTGCCGGTGCTGCTGTACTGGGAGAGCCTGACGACCTCGCTGCGGGAGATCCGCAACAACCTCCGCGTCGTGGTCCTCGCCAGCACTGTGTTGGTTCTCGCCACCGCCGCGGCGGTGGCGGCCGTGGCGCACGCGATCGGCCTGCAGTGGGGGCCGGCCTGGGTGCTCGGTGCCGCGCTCGCCCCGACCGACGCGACCGCGGTCGGTGTCCTGGCCCGGAGGCTGCCGCGCCGGACCGTGACCGTGCTGCGCGCGGAGAGCCTGGTCAACGACGGCACCGCGCTGGTGATCTACGGCCTCGCGGTCGGGGTCACCGTCGGCGAGGAGCACCTGACGCCGCTGCACGTGAGCGGTCTGCTGGTCCTGGCGTACGGCGGCGGTGTGCTCACCGGCGCGCTGACGGGTCTGGTCAGCTGGCAGCTGCGCCGCCGGATGGACGACCCGATGCTGGAGAGCATCGCGATGCTGGTGACGCCGTTCGCGGCGTTCCTGCTGGCCGAGTTGATCCATGCGTCCGGGGTGCTGGCGGTCGTCGTGTGCGGGCTGTTCATGAGCCAGGTGACCCCGCGCATCACCGGCGCGGTCACCCGGCAGACCTCGGTCCCGTTCTGGACGGTCTCGACGACGGTGCTCAGCAGCGTGCTGTTCGTGCTCGTCGGTCTGCAGGCCCAGAGCGCGATCCGTGAGCTGTCCAGCGTCTCGCTGGTCCGCGCGCTGGTCGACGTCCTGTTGGTCACCGCGGTGGTGATCGGGGTGCGCTGGGCGTGGCTCTACACCACGCCGTACATCATCCGCGCGCTCGACCGGCGGCCGGCGCAGCGGCTGCGCCGGCTCGGTGCCCGGCAGCGTTCGGTCAGCGGCGTGGCCGGGTTCCGCGGCGCGGTCTCGCTCGCCGCGGTGCTGGCCGTGCCGCACACGCTGGGCTCCGGAGCGCTTCCCCGACCGCGACCTGATCGTGGTGATCACGTGCGGGGTGATCGTGCTGACGCTGCTGCAGGCGCTGCTGCTGCCGCGTGTGGTGCGGTTCGCCCGGCTTCCGGTCGACACCTCCGTCGAGGAGGAGCGGCGCTTCGCCGAGGTCTTCACCACCGACGCGGCGATCGGCTCGATCGACGCCACCGCGGCCGAGCTGGGCATCGACGAGCGCGTGGTCGAGCGGGTGCGCGCCGAGATCGAGAAACGGCGGAAAGTGCTCGCGGCCGACGGCGCCGAGGGAGATCCGATGATCCGGCACGACGACCAGTACGCCAGTCTCTGGCTCGCGCTCATCGCCCGTCGGCGCGAGGCGCTCCTCGAGCTGCGCGACGAGCAGCGGATCGACGACATCGTGCTGCGCCAGGTCCAGGCCCGGCTCGACATCGAGGAGGTCCGGTTCTCCAGGGCCAACCCGGCCGACTGAGGCTCGACGCAACCCCAGACGGCGCGAGCATGCGGGCTTGGTTAGCAGCTGAGCTCCAGGTCGCGCGGCCGATCTGACTCTAACTCGTCGGCTGGGGAAGAGTGCGCAGCGGGTGGTGTCGGCTGGAACCCTGCTCCTCGCGACCCTCAGCTTCTTCGGCGGAACAGGAGCGTTCGCCACGATCACGAACGCAATCGGCCCAGCTGTTCGTGGGACTACCTCGGTCGATTCGTGGCTCACCTACTTCCAGGCCTTCATGCGACGTCGGCCGATGCCTGGCGCAGGGTTCGGCTCGGCGAACATGCCGCCCTCGCCGACCCGGAGCACGACGCCTACTTCGACGTGTGTCACATACTCCAGGGAGTGTGCCGGGATCCTGACCCGGCGAAGCGACCCGACGGAGCAGCTCGTGACGGATGATGAGGCCGCCGTGGGCGGGGAGGACCGCTCAGTACTGACGCGGGCCGCGCCCGGGCCGGACGAGGTGCGGAGGTACGGCGACGATCGCGACCAACTGGTCGAGATCTACCGCGGCGCTACGGGGGCGGGCCTGATCTGCGTGATCCACGGCGGCTTCTGGCGGCCTGCCTACGACCGGACGCACCTGCGGCCGCTCGCGTCGGCGCTGCGCGAGGAGGGCCGGACGGTGGTGTCCGTGGAGTACCGCCGGGTGCCGGGCGACCCGGACGCCTCGACGACCGACGTTCGAGCGGCATTGGCGCTCGCGGCGGAGGTCGGCAGCCCGGTCGTCGTTGCGGGGCATTCCGCCGGCGGGCACCTCGCCCTGTGGGCCGCGGCGTCGGCGCCGCCTCCCGGGCTGGTCGCCACGGTCGCGCTCGCGCCGGTGTCCGACCTGGTTGCCGCTCAGCGGGCTGGATTGGGTGACGGTGCGGTCGGGGCGTTCCTGGGCGTCGCCGGTCCGGAGCCCCGTCCTGACCTCGACCCGGTCCGGCTGGGCCCGGTCGGGTCTGCGGTGACGATCGTGCACGGCGAGCGGGACGGAATCGTGCCGCCGGCGCAGGCCCGTCGCTACGCGGACGCTCACCCGGGAACCGAGGTCGTCGTCGTCCCCGGAACGGGGCATTTCGCGTTGATCGATCCGCTGTCGTCGGCCTGGCCCGTGGTCCACTCGCGGCTTGTCGCGCCGTTGTCGCTCGACCAACCATGAAGGCCGCGGCTCACGAAAGGCTGCAGGCGACCGAAGGGATCCCGTCATGAAGATCGACCGGCTCGACCACTTCGTCCTCACCGTCGCCGACCTGGACGCGACGATCGACTTCTACACGCGGGTCCTGGGCATGGAGGAGGTCACCTTCAAGGGACGGAAGGCGCTCGCCTTCGGCCGCTCGAAGATCAACCTGCACGAGGCCGGGCACTCGTTCACGCCGTACGCGGACAAGCCCACGCCGGGCAGCGCGGACGTCTGCCTCATCCTCGACGGCAGCCTCGACGACGCCGTCGCCGACCTCGAGGCCGCCGGCGTGCCGATCGAGGAGGGCCCGGTCGACCGCACCGGCGCGACGGGCCCCATCCGCAGCGTCTACATCCGCGACCCGGACAGGAACCTCGTCGAGCTCAGCGTCCACCAGGACCGCTGACCGCGCTCCACACCCCGGTCCGGCTCAGCCGCCCCAGGTCATGACCGGGGCACCGAGGACGTCCTCGTCGACGTCGACGCCGAGGCCGGGCGCTGTGGGTGGGAGGACCCCGCCGTCGAGGACGGGGGCATCGAAGCGTGCGGTTCGCAGCGTCACCATGTCCTGGGTGTTGAGCACGCCCCGGAGCAGGCGGGGAGGGATGGTCGCGGCCAGGTGCACGATCGCGGCGAAGGCGACGGCGGACCCGGTGGTCTCCTGCACGGCCATCGTCAGCCCGGCGGCCCGGCACATGTCGCGGTGGCGGCGTCCGGAGGTCAGTCCGCCGGCCTTGGAGATCTTGAGTCCGATCCCGTCGGCGGCGTCCTCGGCCACGACCGTCGCGATGTCGGCGTCGAGCTGGGCGAGCTCGTCGAGCACGATGGGGTGGGGGCACCGACGACGCAGGGAGAGGGTCTCGCGCCAGGTCGGGCAGGGTGCTTCGAGGACGAAGTCCAGACCGTCGGGCAACAGGCGGAGCATCCGCAGGGCCGTCTCGGGGGAGAGCCCGCCGTTGGCGTCGACGAGGAAGTACTCGCCGGGGCGGCGGTCGGCCAGGCAGGCCGTGATCCGCTCGGCGTCGAGCGTGGGGCCGCCCTCGGCGTCGAGTGCCCCGATCTTGATCGAGTGGGCCCGGTGGCCGCGTTCGCGGTGCTCGGCGACGTGGGCGCGCATCTGCTCGGGATCCCGGGCGTAGATGGAGGAGATCATGGGCAGGGGCACGTTCGTCGAGCCGCCGAGGAACTCGCAGACGGGCAGGCCCACGGACTTGCCGAACAGGTCCCAGCAGGCGACGTCGAGGGGCGTCTTCGCGTGGTTGTGGCCGACCAGCGTGGCGTCCATCGCGTCGGCGATCCGCTCGACCTGGCGGGGGTCGCGGCCGAGCAGCGCGGGAGCGAGCTCGGCGATGCCGGCGCGCACTCCGCGGGCATGGGCGGCGATGTAGGTCGACCCGAACGGCGTGCTCTCGCCCCAGCCGACGGTGCCGTCGTCGGCGGTGATCCGCGTGAAGGTGGCGTCGAAGGACTCGTAGGTCCGACCTCCCGACAGCGTGTAGACGCCCGCGACGTACGGCAGGTCCACGCTGAACAGGTCGATCCGCGCGATCTTCATCGTCGTTCCTCGGGTCCGGGGCCGCAACGACACGCTCCTCAGGGCGGGGTCAGGACGATCTTGCCGACGTAGTCGGACCGGCCGAACGCCTCCTGCGCGGCATGGATCGCCCCGAGCGGGAACAGGTGCGCGACACGGGGGTGGATCGCCCCGGTCACCGCGTCGTCGACGAGGCGGCGGAAATGGGCCGGGGTGTGCATCGACGAGCCGACGAGGCTGATGTTGTGCAGGTACAGGCGGCGCAGGTCGAGCTCGATCCGGGCGCCGCCGACGGCGCCGGCGATGACCCACCGGCCGCCGTCGCGGACGCGTCCGAGCACGGCCGGGAGCAGCGGGCCGCCGACGACGTCGATCACCGCGTCGAGCCCGTCCGGAGCGACCTCGGCGATCGCTGCGGCGGTGGTGGCAGGGTCGCCGTCACGGTGCACGACGGCGGCGGCGCCGGCGTCGAGGATCGCGTCGCTCTTGTCGGGGGTGGTGAGCGCGACGACCCGGGCACCGCGCGCGGCCGCGAGCTGCACGGCGGCCAGGCCGACCCCGCCGGAGGCACCGGTGACCAGCGTGGTCTCCCCTTCCCGGAGTCGGCCACGTTCCAGCATGCCCATCGCCGTGCCGTAGGCGATGGGCAGACAGGCGAGTTGTTCGTCGGTCAGCGGCGAGCTGCTCGCGTCGTGGATCTGGTCGGCGCGTGCGGTCACGTACTCGGCGAAGCCACCGTCGGCCTCGCTGCCCAGCAGGCCGACCGGGTTCGCGTCGTCCGAGGGGCGGTCGTAGATCGCGGGATCGACCAGCACCCGGCGACCGACCCACTCACCGACGACGTCGTCGCCGACCCGGACGACGGTGCCGGCGATGTCGCCGCCCTGGATGCGGGGGAACGCGATGGGCCCCCGCCATCCGGCGAGCGCGTCCGGGCGGCCCGGGAGGCCGTAGGCGCCCTGGCGGGTCCAGACGTCGGTGTTGTTGATCGCGGCGGCGGCGACCCTGATCAGGACCTCGCCCGGGCCGGGAACCGGGACGGGGACCCGCTGCAGCCGGAGCGCCTCGGGGCCGCCGAAGCCCGTGAGCACCGCGGCCGTCATGTCCACGGGAACCGCCGGTGTGTGCGCCATGGGACCTCCACGTCGATCGTGTGGCAACGGGCTGCGGTCAGGTCGGGGAACGTCCTGCGGCTCGGATGGGCGCTCTCGGGGAAGTGTGTACCTGACGGGCCCTGCACGTCCCCTACGGCTCTTCTGTCAGCCACGCCAGCATGCGGCCCTGCGACCAGCAGCGGCCGATGGCCTCGGCGTGCAGGGCCGCCCCGTCGAACACCGTCAGGCCGATGATGCTGTGGCCGGAGGCGCGGCGGTCCCCGAGTGTCGGGATGGCGGGCGCGACGCCGACCCCCTCCGCCGACACCCACGCCACCGGGCGGCCGGCCGCCGCGTCGTCGAGGCGGTGCAGGAACCGCAACCGGTTCTCGAGCGGGAGACGCGACAGCGCCCACGTCGTGGTGACGACGGGCAGGGCGTCCGCGGGCACGCGGGCGAAGGCGTCCGGCAGCATCTCGACGACGTCGCCCCTCAGCAGCACCGGCGGGGCCGCCGCCCCCAACGCGATCTCCGCGTCGAGCCTCGCGAGCCGCTCCGGCTGATCCGGCGGCAGGCAGGCGCGCAGCCACCGGGCGTCGTCCGCGTCGGTCACGTCGACCGGATCGAGGTCGATGCCGATCCGGGAGACGACCTGCGGCATCGCCCGCGTCGGGACGGGCCGGGCTCCCACGATCGAGCACGACATCTGCACGGGGGACGACGGGTCGCCCAACGACTGCCCGTTGCCGTACGTGATGCCGACGCGATCGACACCCAGGTTGAGTCCGGCGGAGCAGCCGACGTCGATCAGCCCGACGGCCTCCGCGCCCACCCGCCGTGCCGCTTCGGCGATGGCCGGGTACAGCACCGCGCAGCGTCCGGTCTCGTCCGGACGCGGCGGCCGGCGCACGGCGACGGCCACCACGGAGTCGGTCATCCGCAGCAGCGTGTCGATCGCCGCGCGGGCGGCGGCGTCGCCGTCCGCAGCGGCGTAGGCCGCGGCGAGCGCCGGGGCGCGGCCCGCGAGGGCGAGGTCGTGCAGCGCGGCGAGGATCACTGTGGGGCGCCGCGAGCGCGCCGGTGCCGCCTCGACGGCGCGCAGCGCCTCCTCGGACTCGCTCAGGGCGACGGCCACGCGTTCGTACAGCGGCGACGTCCCGGCGGCCTCGACCTCGCCGAAGCGGCGGTACACCTCGGCGAGGGAGCGAGCTCTAACCATGGGTGCGGCGCTTCCTGCGGTCGGCCCCTGGCACCCCGGCGATCCTAGGGCGCGCGTGACGGACGGGTGGTCGTGCGGCACGCTCCCGGCGTCCGCAGACACTCGTGACCGATCGGGAGGGGCACTGTGGCCACCAAGGTGGACCTGAAGCGGGAGCTGCCGTGCTACCGGGCCCGCCGCGACTCGCCGGAGGTCCTGGACGTGCCGGACCTCCGGTACCTGATGATCGACGGCCACGGCGACCCGAACACGCCGGTGTACGAGGCCGCGGTCTCGGCGCTGTACCCCCTCGCCTACGCGCTCAAGTTCGCCAGCAGGACCGAGCTCGGCCGCGACTACGTCGTGATGCCGCTGGAAGGTCTCTGGTGGGCCGAGGACATGGACGCCTTCACCACAGTGCGGGACAAGTCCCGGTGGGACTGGACCATGATGATCATGGTGCCCGGCTGGACCACGGGCGAGATGTTCGACGCGGCCGTCGAGAAGGTCGCCTCGAAGACGCCGCCCTCCCGGTTGGCCGACGTCCGCATGGCGACCCTGGCGGAAGGTCGCTGCGTCCAGGCGCTCCACGTCGGCGCCTACGACGACGAGGCCGAGCTGCTGCGGCACATGCACCACGAGTTCATCCCGGAGCACGGCCTCACCATGGTCGGCAAGCACCACGAGATCTACCTGAGTGATCCGAGGCGGGCCGACCCGTCGAGGCTGCGGACCATCCTCCGGCAGCCGGTGGCCGAGGCCTGATCCCGCGGCCTCTGGGTGCGCGATGCTGGCCGGAGACCGTCACGGATCCGGGGGTGGGGAATGAGGCCGTTCCGATTCGGCGTGAACCTGACGTCGTTCGAGGACCGGGCGACGTGGGTGGCGACGTGCCGGCGCGTCGAGGAGCAGGGGTACGACGTCCTCCTCGTGCCCGACCATCTCGGCATGCCGGCGCCCTTCCCGGCGCTCGCCGCCGCCGCGGACGCCACCGAGCGGGTGCGGCTCGGCACCTTCGTGCTCAACGCCGGGTTCTGGAACCCCACGCTGCTCGCGCGCGAGGTCGCCACGCTGGACCAGCTCTCCGGCGGCCGGTTCGAGCTCGGGCTGGGGACGGGCTACAACCGCGCCGAGTTCGACGCCGCCGGCCTGCCCTTCGGCTCGCCCGGCGAGCGGGTCTCGGCGCTGGAGGACCTCGTCGGGCGACTCGACACGGCCCTCGTGGACGGCACCCCGAGACCCGCCCAGCAGCCGCGGCCGCCGTTGCTCCTGGGCGGGAACGGCGACCGGATGCTGCGTCTCGCCGCTCGGCGCGCGGACACCGTCGCGTTCGCGGGCGCGACGCTCAAGCCCGGCTCCACCACCGGTGAGCTGCTCCTGCTCACCGCCGAGGAGCTCGACGGGCGGATCGCGCTGGCGGCCGAGGCGGCGGGGGAGCGCGACCCGGAGCGGAACCTGCTGGTCCAGGTCGTCGCCGTCGTGGACGACCGGCGGGCGGGGATCGAGCAGCTGCGGGCGCGGTTCGGCGTCGACTACCTGACCGTCGACCAGATGCTGGAGCTGCCCACGCTCCTCGTCGGGACGGTCGACGAGATCGTCGAGCAGCTCCGAGCGGCCCGCGAGCGGTTCGGGACCAGTTACGTCACGGTGCTCCAGCCGTCGGCGGAGGCCTTCGCCCCGGTGATCGAGAAGCTCCGGTGAGGTGGGATCCCGCCGTCAGCCCTCGTCCGGGGTGCCAGGGTCGGGGCGGCGCCAGACGTCCCGCTCGTGCAGCAGCTCGACCTGCTTCTCGGTGACCTCGCGCCGGTACTCCTCGTGCGCGTACGGCTTCCGGTGCAGGTAGAGGTTCTTCGGGTAGATCGGCTCCCGGTAGATGACCTGGTACTGCTCGGTGGTGAGGTCCTTGAGCCAGTTGCCGAACTGCGCGCGGGAGCGGAAGTCGCGCAGCGCCTGGATGTCGATCGTGCCCGCGACCCAGGTGGAGTGTCCGGCGTAGCCCACCTGCCCGACGACGTCCCCGCGGTAGTCGCAGATCATGCTCGGCGAGCCGAAGGTGTCGATCGGGATGTCGGAGTCGGCGTCCAGGTAGTACGTGCCGACCTGGTTCCCGATCACGTACATGTTGTTGTCCAGCGCCCGGGCCCGGTTCTGGATCTCGAAGAAGCCGTTGCCGGCGTGCGGGTGCGGGTACGGGCCGCGGTAGGCGACCTCGCAGCCGTTCATGGCCAGGCCGCGGGCGTTCTCCGGGTACGACGCCTCGTTGGCCATCATCACGCCGAGCCGCCCGATCTCGGTGTCCGCCACCGGGTAGAAGGCGTCGAGCCCGTCGCCGTAGAGCTCGACCCAGCGGTCCCAGACGTTGTGCGGCGTGACCGAGTGCTCGACCGGGAGCAGCGGCACCACCTTGTGGTGGACGAGGACGATCTCCTCCTGCGGGGAGATCGCGAACCCGACGTTGAAGAACCGGCCCGGGAACTCCGGGTGCCGCGCCTTCGCGGTGGCCATGACGTAGGCGTCCCACTTGGCGGCCAGCGCGCCGAGCGCGTCCGTCTCGGGGCCGGGGATGTCGATGGCGCACTCCGCGGCGAACCACTCGTGGTCGTGGTCGAGCACCTCGTCGTTGAAGCCCTGCAGCGCGCCCTCGGGGATGGTGATCAGGCGGACCGGCAGGGCCATCGCCGACAGCCACGACGCCGCCTTCATCAGGTGGCCGAGGTGCTCGATGTTGCGCTTGATCTCGTCGCGGTACCGGATGCCCCGCATCGTCGGGACGAGGCCGACGACCTGGTAGGGCTCGATCACGGCGCCTCCTCGTGTCCGGCGTCCCGTCCCGTTGCACGGTGAGCCACGTCACGACCATGCCGGACCGAGGGCGCGGACGCCATCGGCAATTCCGGACGCGGCTCGACGAGTCCGTCCCCGATCAGCGTCGGCGTCCCCGGCGGGTCCGTGCTCCGTCGGCTCAGCTCCGGGTCCGGAACAGGCGTCTGGCGTGCCTCGGCCGGGCGTGCGCCACGGGTTCCGCGCGCGGGGACGGGATCGCGGCGGAGGTGGCGCGCTCGCTCAGGCGCCAGCCGGCGTCGTCCTCGACGGGGTTCTGCTCGGCGATCGCCTCACGGGCCCCGGAGATCATGTGCCGGCACACCCACTCGCTCAGCCACACCCAGCACGAGCTGAGGTGGCCGCTGTACTCCCAGCCCACCACGTCACGAACGGCCCTGGTCAGCGCGTGGGCGATGTACAAGTAGTGCGTCGGCTCGACCCCGTGGCGCACGTAGTGATCGGCGCCCATCCGGTGCAGCACCAGCTCGAGGTCGGCCGTGTCCGACGTCGTCAGCTGCTGGACCGCCGCGAGCAGGGTCGCGGTCATCCTCTGCATCTGCTCGGTCATGTCCGTGCCGAACATCGACCGCGCCCACGGCGCCATCTCGAACAGGTGCGCGTAGAACACCTCGGCCAGCCGCTCCGGCCGGTCCGCCACGGCCCGACAGGACCGCTGCACCTCCGCCATGACCTCGGGAGTGGGCCGCCCGTCGGAGGGTCCGGTGTCCGTCCTGGCGCGGGTCGGGCCGGAGCCCGTCGGGGAACCCATCGACATGCCCTTTCGGCGGCGGCGATACGGGGTGGGCAGGCGGTGGCGGAGGGAGCGCGCCGACCCGGGGTCATCGAAGCGGGTTACCGGCAGGTTCCCTGTGTGTGTCGCACATGTTGCGCCGTGTGCGGTCGCGGTTACGCCGGCCGTGGACCCGCCACTGGTCCGAAAGGCCTGCACGAGCGGCCTCAGGTGTCCTCGAGGCCCAGTGCCGCGAGGAGCGTGGCGCAGCACATCTCCCGCACCTCGTCCCGCGAGGCGTGCACGCCCTCCAGCCACCCGATCCCGGCGCTGGCGAGGAAGGCGATCCAGCTGCGGACGGCGAGGCGCTGGACGGGCGTGGGATCGAGGTCGGGGAAGAGCGACAGGATGGCGTGTGCCTGGTTGGAATGGGCCTCGTCGAGGAGCCGGCGGACGACGTCGTCGGCGTTGGCGGTGCTGCGGTACAGCGAGCGGTACCACTGCGGGTGGGTCTCGATGAAGTCGAAGTAGGCGTCGACGCCGGAGCGCAGGCGCACGCCGGGCGGGTCGCCGGGGTCGGTGCGGGTGGCGCGGGCGAGCTCCGCGACCTGGCGCCCGACGACGGCTGCGAAGAAGCTCCGCTTGTCCGGGAAGTAGTGGTAGAGCAGGCCGCGCGAGACGGCGGCGGCGCGGGCGATGTCGGCGATCTCGACCTCGGCGTAGGGCCGCGAGCCGAACAGGGCGATGCCCGCCGCCAGCAGCTGCTCGCGGCGCGTCCCGCCGTCCAGCCGCACCCTCCGCGTCATGACGGCGCGCACGCTACTAGGCCGCGTTCGGAACGCCCCGGATCGCGGTCTTCGCGCCCAGATCGGGCCTGGCGTTGCCGCCCGCGGCCAAGTACGCCCGGTACGAGGCCGGGGCGGCGCCTCGCCCGACACGATCTGATCACGAAGCCCCTCGATCAGGACCTCGTGAACACGGCCTAGGCTGGGCGTGCGCCGGTACTGAACCCCGTTCAACTACCGGCGCCGGGCCGGTCGGCCACCGTTCGAGGGGTGCGGTGCGCCACCGGTCCCGTCCCGGCGGCCGAGATGACCACTCCGTTGCTCCGTTCGGCGCGGCCTCGATGTGAGGTCCGGCGGTGGGTCCGTTCCCGTTGGAGGCGGGCGGCACGGACGCGTAGCCTCCGACCAGGGCAGGGGACCGGATCACGTCATGTGCGCCGTGCACCCGGCCCGCCGGACTGATCGTCCCGCGGCGTCGGGGCGGGTGAAGGGCGGACGATGCAGGTACGGCGCACCTCGGGCACGGCCGAGATCAACCCACTCCTGCGCGCCGGGCCGGACGACGAGGCGCTGACCGTCCACATCGAGCACCTCGGCCGCACCACGGTCGTCGCCATCGCCGGCGAGATCGACCTCGTCACCGCCGCGGGGCTGGACGAGACCCTGCAGGCGGAGCTCGAGGTCCGGCCCGCGGTCCTCGTCCTGGACCTGACCGGCGTCGACTTCTTCACCTCGGTCGGGCTGACCGCGGTCGCCCTCGCCCAGCGCGGCGCGGAGGAGCGCGGCGTCGCGCTGCGCGTGGTCGCCGACTCGCGGCGGGTACTGCGCCCGCTGCAGATCACCGGCATGGACCGCACCCTCGCGCTGTACCCCTCCCGGGCGGCGGCGCTCGGGGACGCCTGATGGTGACCGTCCCTATCCGGCGCGATCCGCAGCCCGTCGGCGATCCGCCGGACGCGCAGGCGTGGGGCCGGGAGCCCGCCGCGGACGGCCCGCTCCTCGAGCACCGGTTCCCCGGCGAGGCCGCGCGGCTTGCCACGGCGCGCCGGGAGCTGGGGGCATGGGCCGCGGCGACCGGGCTCGACGAGGAGACCGTGGAGGACCTGCTCCTCGCCTCCTACGAGGCCATGGTCAACGCGGCGGAGCACGCCTACGCGGACGGCGAGCGACCGGTCGACCTCGGCGCGGTGTGCACCGCCGGGGGCTGTGTCCTGGTCACGGTGCGGGACGAGGGGCGCTGGCGACCGATCCCGGCGGACCCGGGGCACCGCGGCCGCGGCCTGGCGATGATCACGAACCTCAGCGACCACGCGGAGATCGAGCGCGGGCCGGGCGGGACCACGGTCTCGCTCTGGTGGCGCCGTTAGCCGACGCCGCCCCGCAGGATCAGCAGGGCGATGTCGTCCTCGCGGACCCCGGCGAACCGACCGAGCAGCTGGTCGCCCAGCTCCTCGGGAGCGGGGTCCACGGACACGGCGGCGCGCAGGTCCTCCAGCGCCGCGTCGAGGTCCACGCCCCGCTTCTCCACCAGCCCGTCCGTGTAGAGCACGAGCGTCCAGCGCGGGGGCAGGGCGAGCACCGAGTCCTCCCCGTGCGCGCGGCGCAGGCCGAGCATCGGGCCGTGCGCGGCGAGCGGGACCGTGCCCTCGGGGGAGGCGAGCAGCGGCGCGAGGTGCCCGGCGTTGGCGACGGTCACGACGTCTCGCGCGGCGTCGAGGACCATCACGCAGACCGTCGCGAACTCGCGCGGGTGGTACTGCCGCAGCATGGTCTCGAGCCGGTTCAGGATCGCCGACGGGCCGTGCCCCTCCACGGCGTAGGCCCGCAGCGCGTGCCTGAGCTCGACCATCACCGTCGCGGCGTGGATCGAGTGGCCCGAGACGTCCCCGATCGCGAGGAGCAGCCGCCCCTCGCCGAGCTCGACGACCTCGTAGAAGTCCCCGCCGATCTCGGTGTTCTGCGCCGCCGGCACGTAGCGCACCGCAACCTCGACCCCGGGCGGCGCGGCCGGGGCGCTGGGCAGGAACGCCCGCTGAAGGGTCAGGGCGAGGGTGTGCTCCTCGACGTAGAGCTGCAGGGAGTCGACGGCGAGCGCCGCCGCGTTGCCCAGCTGGGCCAGCAGGTCGCGCAGCTCCGTGGACAGCTCGGGCGTCCGGAGCACGATCGCGACCCGGCCGGAGCGGAACCCGAACCGCAGGGCCGACGCCGGTCCGTCGTCCTCGCCGCGGTCCACCGCCTCGGCCCAGGACACGGCGACCGGCCCGTCGGGGAGCGTGTCGGCGAGCCGGTCGAGCAGCCGCGGCGGCACGGCGTCGCAGCGCGGGAGGTCGTCCTCCGGGTCGGCGGGGTCGACGACGGCACGGCGCACCGTCCGGTCCGACGCGGCGACCAGGGCGGCGGCCGGCACCTGCGCCAGCGCCGCGGCGCCGGACGCGATCGTGGTGGTCAGCTCGTCGAAGTCGACGGCGGCGTTCATCGCCATGGTCGCGCGGCTGAGCCCGGCCAGCCGCGCCGCGAGCCGTTCCGCCGCCTCCCGGGCGCGGTGGTAGCGCAGCACCGACCACACCGTGGCGCGCAGCTCGTCCGGCTCCACGGGCTCGACGAGATAGGCGTCGGCGCCGCGGGTGAGGCCCTGCGCCCGGTCCTCGCCGCGGATGGCGGTGGCGGACAGGTGGATCACCGGCCGGGCGAGCACCGGATCGGCCTTGATCCGCTCGCACACCTCGAACCCGCTCATGTCCGGCAGCCCGACGTCGAGCAGCACGACGTCGATCGGGTCGGACGCCACCCGGTCCAGCGCCTCGGTGCCCGTCGCGGCCTCCACCACGCGGTACCCGGCGCGGCGCAGCCAGCTCGCGGCGACGTACCGGTTCCCGGCGTTGTCGTCGACCACGAGGATCGTGGTCCCGTCGACCACCTCGGTGCTCGTCTCCGGGCCGGTCACGGGGCCCTCCCGACCAGGTCACGGGCGGCGCCGACCGCCGCCACCAGCACCGGCCCGGACAGCTGCGCCTTGTCGACGACGGCGGCGGTCCGGCCCAGGTCCCGCCGCCGCGCGTCGCCGAGCTGCGCGGCGGTGACCACCACGACCGGGACGGCGGCGAGGGCGGGGTCCGCGCGCATCCCGGCGAGGACCTCGGAGCCGGTCGGCGCGGGGATGTCCAGGTCCAGCAGCACGAGGTCCGGGACCGCGGCCCCGAGGGCCTGCTGCGCCTCCGGCCCCGACGCGGCCTCGGTGACCTCGCCCTCGAGCCCCTCGACGATCCGCCGCAGCAGCGCCCGCACCGCCGGGTCGTCGTCGACGACGAGCACGCGGCCGAGCGGCACGACGTCCGCCGCCGCCTCGCCCGCCGGACGCCCGGGCAGGCGCAGCCTCAGCTCGGTCCCGCGGCCCGGCTCGCTCTCCATCTCCAGCGAGCCGCCGAGGATCGCGGCCAGCCGCCGCGAGTACGGCAGCCCGAGGCCGGTGCCGCCGCTGGCGGCCTGCAGGTGCCCCCGGACCTGGTAGAACTCCTCGAACACCCGCTGCTGGTGCTCGGCGGGGATGCCGATCCCGGTGTCGCTCACCCGGACCTCCACCTCCCCGTCCTCCGGGTCCAGGCCCGCCCGGACCCGCACCTCGCCGCGCTCGGTGAACTTCAGGCCGTTGCTCACCAGGTTGCGCAGGATCCTGCCGAGCAGGACCGGGTCGGTCCACACGACGTCGATCTCCGGCCGCTCCACGACGAGCTCGACCCCGGCGTCGGCGACCGGCCGCAGGGTGGCGCGCAGCTCGTCGAACACCGCGCCGAGGTCGGTCGGCACGATCGTCGCCCCGATCTGCCCCGACTCGGCCTTCGCCACGTCGAGCAGCTCGTTGACCAGGGACAACAGCATCGCGCCCGCGTCGCGGATCAGCTCCACCTGGTGGCGCTGCTCCGGGTCCAGGCGGCCGCCGTCCGGGTCGAGCAGCAGCCGCGAGATGCCCAGCACCGAGTTGAGCGGGGTGCGCAGCTCGTGGCTCACGTTCGCCCAGAAGCGGGTCTTCGCCTCGCTGGCCTCGCGAAGCCGGGTGGACGCGTCGTCGAGCTCGGCGTAGAGGGCGACGACGCCGCGGTTGGTCTCCTCGAGCTCCTCGGAGAGCTCCGCGTGGAGGGCCAGCACGCCGCGGTTGGTCTCCTCGAGCTCCGCGTTGACGCGCAGCAGGTCCTCCTGCCGGGCCTGCAGGATCTCCAGCGCCTCGAGCAGGTCCTGGTTCTGGCTGCGCAGCGTGCCGAGCGCGTCGGTCGGCCGCGACTCGCGGACGGCGGCGCGGATCCGTTCGGCCTGGTCGTGGTCGACCGCGCTGCCCGGTGGCAGCCGCTTGGTGAGCCGGACCGAGCCGCCCGTGCCCTCGTGGCTGACCTCGCAGGCGTCCGTCAGCCGGGCGGCGGCCCGAACGCCCTCCAGGTCCTCGGGACGTCCGCCGGGGCCGGCCCACTCCGCGGTGAGCACCAGCGCGGGCGTGGGCTCGGCGCCGAGCGAGATCGTGATCGTGACCTCGCCGGGCAACGTGGTGAGCTCGCGGCTCAGCTCGCTGAGCGCGGTCGCGACCCGGATCTGGTCCTGGTGCTCGAGCCCGGCCAGCGCCGCGACCTCCCGGCCGCGCTGGCGGGCGACGAACACGTCCTGCTCGCCGCGCATCCGCAGGCGGAACACCTCGCCCCGCGCGGCCGTCATCGGTCCGCCCGCGGTGCGCGGCCGACCACGACCGAGGCGTCGTCCTGGCGCACGCCCTCGTCCCGCAGCAGTGCGGCGGCGACGACCACCGGGGACCGGCGGGGCAGCAGGACCAGGTCCTCGGCCTGCCAGCGGGGCCGGACCCCGTCCGAGTGCAGGACGACGACGGCCTCGGGCGGCAGGGGGTAGTCGTAGGCCCGCAGCCTGGGCACCCGGTAGCCGGCGATCCCTCCGACCGAGATCATGCTGCGCTTGGTCGTGCCGCTGACGACCGCGGCGGCCACGTTGCCGACCCCCGCGAACCGCACGAGCCCGGCGTCGGCATCCAGCTCGGCCACCGCGACCGCGCCGCCGCGGGTGCCGGACATGGCCCCGTGGATCGCCCGGAGCGCGTCGACCGGGCTCGACGGCGGGCGGTCGGACTCGGCGAAGGAGCGCACCGCCTCCCGCGCGGCGGCGGCCGCGAGCGGGCCGTGGCCGGCGCCGTCGCACAGCATGAGCCAGAGCCGGGAGCCCTCTTCCCGCAGCGCGTAGGCGTCGCCGCAGAGCTGCTCGCCGGACAGGGGGCGGGTGATGCCCGCCGCGTCGGGCCCGGGCGGCCCGGCGTCGCGCTCGGGCCGGAACCGGGCCACGAGCACGGTGCCCTTCCCAGGGCGCGAGCCGATGTCGAGGTCGTCGGCGAGCCGGCCGATCGTCCCGAGCCCGACGCCGAGGGTTCCTCTGGTCGAGTGCCCGTCGCGGCTCGACGCCGGCACGTCGGTCATCCCCGGCCCCGCGTCGACCGCGACGACCTCGATGCCGCCGGTCCTGTCCAGGTGCGCCGCGCGCAGCAGCAGCGCGCCGCCGCCCCCGTGCCGGACGACGTTCGTGCCGATCTCGGTGACGACCAGCCCGACCTCGGCGACCCGGGACGCGGGGAAGCCGAGCTGCTCGGCCAGCTTCTCGGCGGCCCTGCGGGCCCTGCCGGCGGCGCTCGGGTCGTCGAGCGGGATCCAGGCGACGTCCTCGACCCGGGGCGCGATCACCGGGTCCACTTGACCACGGTGACCGTCGTGCCGCGGCCGACGGCGGTGTCGATCGCGAACTCGTCGACGAGCTTGCGCGCGCCACTGAGCCCGAGACCGAGCCCGGAACCGCTGGTCCACCCCGGGGTCAGGGCCTGGTCGACGTCCGGGATGCCCGGACCCTCGTCGGCGAAGACGGCCCGGATGCCGGACCGCCCGTCCCGGCTCAGGGTCTCGACCGTGGCCGTGCCCGAGCCGCCGTGCACGAGCGTGTTGCGGGCCAGCTCGCTGGCCGCCGTGACGAGCTTCGTCTGGTCCACCAACGAGAGCCGGACCTCCTGGGCACGCGCCCGGACCAGCTGCCGGACCCGGACGACGTCGTCGCCGGTCCGGATCGGCAGCTCCTCGACCCCGGTCGAGGTGGTCACGCCCGGGCGGCCGGGCCGCCGCCCTCCACGACGGGGACGAGGTCCGCGTCCGCCTCGTCGGCCTGCCGCACCTCGCGGCGGTCGGAGAGCGCGCGCAGGATCCTCATCCCGCGCTCGACGTCGAGCGCCGTGCGCACGCCCTCCAGCGAGAGCCCCAGCTCGACGAGCGTGATCGCCACCGCCGGACGCATCCCGACGACGACGGTCTCGGCGTCGAGCAGCCGGGACAGCGCCGCGATCGAGGCGAACATGCGGCCGATGAAGGAGTCGACGATGTCGACCGCGGAGATGTCGATGAGCACACCCCGCGCGCCCGTGGAGACGATCCGCTCGGCCAGGTCCTCCTGCAGCGCGAGGACGGTGTTGTCCTGGAGGTCGACCTGGATGGAGACGAGCAGCGCGTCGCCCAGGGACAGGACCGGCACCCGTTCCACGGTCAGCGGCTCCCGGCCCGGCGGACGACCTCGACGCCCGTGCCGCGCATGGCGTGCAGCAGCGCGTCGGCCAGCGTGGACTTGGTGGTGATGTCGCCGAACTCGATGCCGAGCGTCACGATCGTCTGCGCGATCTGCGGCCGGATGCCCGAGATCGTGCACTCCGCGCCCATGAGCCGGGCGGCCACGACCGTCTTGAGCAGGTGCTGCGCCACCTCGGTGTCGACCGCGGGCACGCCGGTGATGTCGATGATCGCGTGCTCGGAGCCGGTGTCGACCAGGGTCTGCAGCAGCTTCTCCATCACGATCTGGGTGCGCGCGGAGTCCAGCGTGCCGATCAGCGGGACGGCGACCACGCCCTCCCACAGCTTCACCACCGGCGTGGTGAGCTCCAGCAGCTGCTCGGCCTGCTCGCTGATCACCTGCTCGCGGGCGCGGGCGAAGCTCTCGAAGGTCACCAGGCCCAGCGCGTCGACCCAGCGCGAGGCATCCAGGACCGTGGCGAGGTCGCCGCCGCTGTCGCCGTCCTCGTCCGCCGCCGCGAACAGGGCGTCCTTCAGCGCGAACACCGCCGAGGCCGTCTCGGTCGGGCTGAAGCCGCGGCGCGCCCAGTCCCGGGAGAGCTCGGTGAGGAACCCGCGGGCGCCGGCGTAGGCATCCGTCCGGACGTCGAGCCCCCCGTCGGTGGCCTCGACCAGCACGGACAGCAGGTCCGAGCAGGTCCTCCCGAGCTCGCCGGTCGTCAGCCGGCCGCGCAGCGGCTCCTCCGCCGCCTCGACCCAGCGCCGCAGCACCTTGTCGCCGCTGCGCAGCAGGGCCCGCACGCGCCCGCCGTCCGCCTGCGTCATCGCCACCTCCAGTGACCGTCTTCCGGCTGCACCTAACCACAAGGGTGAGGTGCGGGATCCGGCGCGGCGGGGTCGCGGGCACGCGGGTGAACCGTCGTCGCCGTCCGCCGCAGGCCGGTCGCTCTGCGCGACGCCGACAGGTGTGCTTCGGCCGGGCCCGGGCGGGTAGCCGGGGGACTCCGTCGAGGAGAGGAGCAGGGCGATGGCCGAGTGCGAGGTCTGCGGCAACGACTACGACATGGCCTTCGAGGTGCACGCCCAGGGCGCGGTGCACGTGTTCGACAGCTTCGAGTGCGCGATCCACCGGATGGCGCCCGTCTGCGAGCACTGCGGCTGCACGATCATCGGGCACGGGGTGCAGGCCGGGGGCAAGTTCTTCTGCTGCGCCCACTGCGCGTCGCACGCCGAGGGCGGGGAGGCGCTTCGGGACCGGGCGTGACCGTCAGGCCGGGCGCCGCCCCGTGAAGGAATGCACGATGCCGCGCTGCCAGCCGGTCACCGGCTCCACGCGGACGTCCGCGAACCCGGCCTCGCGCATCCGCGCGGCGAGCCGCCCGGCGCCGTCGAAGTCCAGGACGCTGCGCCAGAGGTAGCGGTAGAGGTCGGCCGAGCCCGTGACCCGGCGCCCCATCGGGATGATGATCCCCCAGGAGACGGCCGTCCAGATCGCCCGCGCGCGCAGGCTGTCCCGCACCGAGTACTCGTGCACGGCGATCGGGGCGCCCGGCGCGAGCAGGTCGTGCATCGTCCGCAGGCCGGCGTCCCGGTCGGGCAGGTTGCGCACGAGGTAGGCGGCCAGGATGCCGTCGAACGGCCCGGTGATCCCGGTCGCGGGCAGGTCCTCCAGCCGGGAGTGCACGAAGGTCACCCGGTCCGGCCAGTCCTTGCGCCGGGCCTCGGCGATCATCTCCGCCGAGCCGTCGACGGCCACGATCTCGGCGTCCGGCGTGGCGGCGAGCAGTGCCGCCGTCGACGCCCCCGTCCCGCAGCCCAGGTCCAGCAGCCGCGGCCCGGTGGCGCGCCGAGGCGGAGCTTGCGGAGCCGACCATCCGGTGAGCCGGCGGGCGGAGAGTCGCAGGTGCTCGTGGTAGCCGGGGTTACGGCCGACGAGCCGGTCGTACGAGGCGGCGTGGTCGTCGAAGGCGCCGGGCACGGTGGCCGGGCCGATCGGGTCGCGGGGCACGGGAAGATCCTGGCCCGACCGGCGGCGATCGTGCACGGTGGACCCATGGGCACGACGGCCGCGACGGTCTGGGTGGTCGCCGGGGCGCCCGGCGCGGGCAAGACGACGGTCGCCGAGGCCCTGCTCGCCGCCCTCGACCCCGTCCCGGCGCTGCTGGACAAGGACACGCTCTACGGGGGCTTCGTGGCCGCGACCCTGGCCGCCGCGGGCCGGCCGCCGGGCGAGCGCGAGGGACCCTGGTACGACTCGGCGATCAAGGTCCACGAGTACGCCGGGCTCACCGCCACCGCCCGGGAGATCCGCGGGCACGGCTGCCCCGTTCTGCTGTCCGGCCCCTTCACCGGGCAGATCCGCGACCCGGACCGCTGGCGCCGGTGGGTGGCCGAGCTCGGCGGCGACGACGTGCGGCTGGTCTGGGTGCGCTCGGACCGCGCGACCCTGCGGGAGCGCCTGGAGCGGCGCGGGTCGCCGCGGGACACGGGCAAGCTCGCGGACTTCGACGCCTTCGTGGCCCGGATGCGCCCGGACGAGCCGCCGCCCGCCCCGCACCACGAGATCGACAACAGGCTCGGGGCCGCGCCCGTCGCCGCGCAGGTCGCGGCGCTCGTGGGTCAGCGCAGCCGGTACCAGGTGCCCTCGGGGCCGGACCGGACCGGCGCGTAGTCCCGCGCCAGCGCCGCCCGCAGGTCCGGGCCGCGCTCGGTGAGCCAGCCCGCGGCCTGGTCGTCGACCAGCACGACGGTCGGCCGCACGGCCGCGACCTCCCCGGCCAGCTCCCGCCACTGCCGGTCGGCCAGGAGGTCGTAGTCCCAGCCGTTGGTGCGCACGACCAGCGGCTTGCCGGACAGCAGGTGGTAGAGCGGGTCGCCGAGGACGAAGAGGCTGTCGTCGGGCCGGAGGCCGGCGGCCGCGATCTCCGCGCGGATCGTGTCGTAGCCCGCCACCCGCTCGTCGATCCGCGCCCGGCTCGCCGCGGTGACACCGCCGCCGTCGAGCACGGCCGGAACGGTCCAGCTCGCGACGTGCGCGAGCATCGGCAGGCAGGCCACGGCCAGCAGCACGACCACCCGGCCCCGCCGTGGGCCGCGGGCGAGCCGCGACGCGTGGTCGTCGAGCCCGCGCAGGGCCAGCACGACCAGCGGCGCGGACAGGAAGTACCACTGGTACCACCAGCCGAACTGCGCCGCGACGGACGCGGCGTGGAGCACCGCGAAGGCGACCATCGCGAGGTCGAGCGGATCCCGGCGGCGCACCGTGGTCGCGAGCCGCCACCCCACGAGCAGCACGACGGACGCGGTCCAGAGGAGGTACCGGCCGAGACCCTCGAGCAGCCGGGCGGGGGAGCGGGAGCCGTGGGCGGCCCCCATGTCCACGGCGTCGACCAGCCAGACCCGCAGGGCCGCACCGCCCGCGCCGCGGGTGGCCAGCCAGGCGAGCACCAGCAGCACCGGGACCAGGGCCACGACGACGACCATCGGCACGGCGACGACCCGGGCACGCCCACGCAGTCGCAGCACGAGGAACACGAGCAGCGCCAGGCCGGTGACGGCGGCGAGCGGCAGCTTGAACACCCCGACCACGCCGACGCACAGCGCGGCGCCCACGATCCGCCGCCGGCCCGGTGTCTCCGCAGGGTCCGCCGCGACCAACGCGAAGGCGCCCACCGCGGGGAGCAGGCAGAGCATCTCGAGCTGACCGAAGTCGCCGGGGCCCGCGGAGGCCAGCAGGACGCCGGTGGCCAGCACGGGAAGCCAGCGGCGCACCCACGGTGTGGTGGTCCGACGGCGCAGCAGCACCCACACGCAGGCCCCGAACGCGACGGCGGCGAGCACGTCGAGCAGCCGGGCGCCGGTCTCGCCGAGCCCGAGCGCGTCGGCCAGGCCGTACCAGAGGAAGACGCCGGGCTGCTTGACGTCCCACAGGTCGGTGTACAGCGTCTCGCCGTGCAGGACCTGCCGGCCGATCAGGGCGAAGATCGCGTGGTCACCGCGGAAGGGGTAGGTGACGACCGTCAGGGAGAGCAGGACGAGGGCCATCGCCGCGACGGCGATCTCGGTCACGAGGGACGAGCGGCGGACGCGGACGGGTCCGGTCGCGGGCTCCCTCGGTGCGGGTACCCGGGCCTCCGTCCCCTGCTGCGCGCCGAGGGCCCCCGGCCCGTTGCGTACCTGCACTGCCGAACTCCCTCACGTGCGCCGTCCACGGGGAAGATCGACGCCGGGCGGGCCGCCGTTTCTCCGACGCCGGGAGCAGTACCCGATCGTGCGGTCAGGCACGCGGGTCGTGCACCGCGATCACCTGCTTGCCGACGGCGTCCTCACGCAGGGGCAGGTCGACCACACCGTGCAGGACCCAGCTGACCGCCCACGACTCGGTGGTGATCGACGGCGTGAGGTCCGCCGGCAGCGTCAGCGAGAACGGCAGGTCGCGGGGGGCGCCAGGGCTGAGCTTCACCGGCCCCGACACCGTGACACCCGCCCTGCGCTCGGCGGTGAGCACCCGGTCGGCCCGGGTCTCGACCAGCAGCAGGTCCACGCGCAGGGCCCGGGCGTCGAGCTCGGTGCGGGCATCGACGCGCAGCCGTCCGGTCAGGGTGGCGCCGGCGGGGACCGAACGCTGCGGCAGGCCGTCGAGGACGATGCGGGCCAGCCGGCCCGTGTCGCCGCGGGGCTCGGTCACGGCGTCGACCGGTCCGCCGACGGCGAGGACGGTGATCGCGAGGCGCTCGTCCGTGCCGGGCGCGATCACCTGCACGAACCACTCCGAGCGCAGCGCCTTGCCGGTGCTGGTCGGGGCGCCCCAGACCTCGGAGCGGAGGATCTCGTAGCGGTAGTCGTCGGGGTCGTCGACGAGCGGGTCGTCGTCGATCTCGGGGAAGGGCACGCTGCGGTCGGGGACCCGGAGGTCCACCACGACCTCGACGGCCTCCCCGGCGCGCAGGGAGCGGCCCTCGAAGACGTACCGGCCGTCGACCGCCCAGGAGTCGGTCCAGCTGCTGCCGCTCTCGCTGACGCTGTCGGCGTGCAGCAGCGCGACGACGATCTCGGGATCGGGCAGGTCGGTGCCCGGCGTGAGCCGCACCCGCGCCCGGACCGTGTCGCCGGGCCGGTACACCTCCCGGTCCGTGCGGATCTCCACCGCCGCCGCGCGCCTGCGCCGTCCGAACACCACGTCGACCACCCCCGTGCAGACCTCTCCGTGGAGATCACGCTCCGGCCGATCCGGACGTTACGGACGACCCCGAGAACGGGACGCGGCCGGACCCCCGGAGGGATCCGGCCGCAGCCGCCCGTCGCGCCCGGGTCGCTCAGGCGCGCCGGTTCTCCGAGCTGAGCATCCAGGCCTGCTTCTCCAGGTCGACGATCACCGCGTGCAGCAGGTCGGCGGTCGAGGGGTCCTCGGCGTCGACGGCGTCGTGCACCTGGCGGGCGGTGGCCGCGGTGCGGTAGAGGAGCTCGCTCATCGCGTTGACGGCGGCGGTGGTGTCCTGCTCGCCGGTCAGCTGACGGGGCAGCGAGGTCGTCTCGGCGACGGTCCGCGGGCTGCCGTCCGGCACCGCGTAGAGCGCGCGCATCCGCTCGGCGACGGTGTCGCTGTGCTCCCGCGCGACCTCGACGATCTCGTCGAGCTGCAGGTGGAGGTCGCGGAAGTTCGACCCGACCACGTTCCAGTGGAACTGCTTGCCCTCGAGGTGCAGGGCGACCAGGTCGACGAGCACCTTCTGCAGGTTCGCCTCGAGCTCGGGCGAGGCGGTGAAGGGGCGGAAGGCGGTGGGGGCGCTGGTGGTGGTGTTCGTGGCGGTCATGATTCCTTTGTACCCTACTTTGGACCGTGTCAAGTTGTGATGCTGGTCAAGTTAGTGACCGCATCCAAAGTATTGGGGTAGCCTCACCTGTATGGATGACCTCACCGCCCTGCTCCGGGGGAAGGGGCTGCGCAGCACGCCGCACCGGCGCGCGGTGCTGCACGCCCTCGCCGACCGGCCGCACTCCACGGCCGTCGAGGTGGCGGAGGTCGTGGCGCACGCGGGGGCGGCCGCCGGGCCGTCGGCGGTGTCCGAGCTGTCCCGGCAGGGCCTCTACAACGTGCTCGAGGACCTGCGCCGGGTCGGGCTGGTGCGCAGCATCGAGCCCGCCGGCTCGGCCACGCGGTTCGAGCTGCAGCACGGCGACAACCACCACCACCTGGTCTGTCGCGTGTGCGGCCGGGTCCGGGACGTGCCGTGCACCGTCGGTTCCGCACCGTGCCTGGAGGCGGGGCCCCAGGAGGGCTTCGAGATCGACGAGGCCGAGCTCGTGTTCTGGGGTCGCTGCGCGGAGTGCGCCGCGCGCTGAGGCTTCCGCTGGAAGGTGAGGCTGGCCTAATGTCCTCGTGTGTCGCCTTGCCGCCTGATCGTCCCGTTCGTCCTGCTCGTCGGACTGCTGCTCACGGCCTGCTCCTCGGCCGAGCCCGCGGCGCCCGCCCCGTCGGCCGAGCCGGTCACCATCACCCACCTCTTCGGCACCACGACGATCCCGGCTCCGCCCACCCGTGTCGTCACGCTGGGGGTCACGGACGCCGACGCGGCGCTGGCGCTCGGCACCACACCCGTCGCGCTCACCGGCTACGCCTTCTACAAGTCCACCGGCGGGCTCGGCCCGTGGGCGCGCCCGCTGGTCAGCGGTGAGCAGCCGGTCCTCCTCGAGAGCGACTCGCAGCCGAACCTCGAGCAGATCGCGGGGCTGCGGCCGGATCTGATCATCGGGATCAACGCGGGCTTCGACCGGTCCGTCTACGAGAAGCTCTCGGCCATCGCGCCGACCATCGCCCGGCCCGAGGGCACCGCAGCCTACGCCGTCCCGCGCAGCGACGCCACCCGCGTGATCGCGCAGGCGCTCGGGAAGTCCGCCCACGGCGAGGAACTGATCCGCAAGGCGGACGACGCCTACACCGCCGCCGTCGCCGCCAACCCCGGCTTCCGCGGCAAGACCGGCACCGTCGTGCTGCCCTACGACGGCAAGTACGGCGCCTACACCCCGGGCGACGCCCGCGGCCAGGTGATGGCTGGCCTCGGCTTCACACTCCCGCAGGGCGTCGCGGTGCTCGACACGGGCGAGCGGTTCTTCGTCGAGGTGGCGCCGGAGCAGGCCGGGATCCTCGACGGCGACGTCCTCGTGATGCTGGCCGACCAGCCGGCCGCCCGCTCCGCCGTCGACGCCGACGCAGTGCTGCAACAGGTCCCGGTCGTCGCGGACGGGCGCATGATCGTCCCGGACACCGACACCCGGGGCGCGATGACCTACAACAGCGTCCTCTCGGTCCCCTACGCCCTCGACCACCTGGTCCCGCAGCTCTCCACCGCCCTCGCGACCCGGGCCTGACCGGCCCGCCGCCCGCCGCGGGAATTGGGCCCCGCTACACCACCAACGACGTGCGCACCGTGTACTGGGAGGCGCGGTAGACGTGCGTGCCCGTCTCCACGAAGGCGCCGGTGTCGTCGTAGACCGAGCGGCGGACCGTCACGCACGCCGCCGGCTCCTCCTCGCCGAGCAGCGTCGCCTCCGCCTCGGTCATCAGCCGCGCCCCGATGCTCTGGTGCGCGATCCGGAAGCTCGCCCCCTGCGCCCGCAGTAGCGCGTAGAGCCCGGTGCGCTCCAGGTCCGGGCCGGCGACGGTGAAGTGCGCGGGCAGATAGTTGGTGAGGATCGCCAGCCGCACCCCGTCGGCGCTGCGCAGCCGCCGGATCCGGGTGAGGCGGGCCGGCAGCCCGGGCGGCTCCGGCACCTCCTCGGCGCCGCACTCGTCCAGCGACAGCAGCTCGGTCCCGGGCACCCGCCCTTCGGCCGCGAGGTCGTCGAACAGGCTGGTCAGCCGCACCTCGCGGCGCACGTGCGGCTGCACGACCTGCGTGCCGACGCCCCGCTTCCGCACCAGCATCCCGCGGGTCACCAGCTCCTGGATCGCCTGCCGCGCCGTCGGCCGGGCCAGGCCGAGCCGCGCGGTCAGCGCCACCTCGTTCTCGAGGCGGTCGCCGGGCTTGAGGACCCCGGTCTCGATCGCGCGCTCGATGGCCAGCGCGAGCTGGTGGTAGAGCGGGACCGGGCTGGTGCGGTCCAGCTCGACCTCGAACGCGACGGGGGTGTCCTCCATGCGAGCGAGGCTACAAGTGAGTACGTAACTATGTATAGACAAAGTACCGACGGGCACGTAGCTTCGAACCCGTCGGACAGCGCGTAACGAGACGTCGAAGAGGACTGATGAGCGAACCAGCAGAGGTGTTGACCTTCGGGCGCGCCGGGGTGGACATCTATCCCCTGCAGGTCGGGGTGGGCCTGGAGGACGTCGAGTCCTTCGGCAAGTTCCTGGGCGGCACCACCGCCAACGTCGCCGTCGCCGCCGCGCGGCTCAGCCGGCGGGCCGCCATCATCACCGGGGTCGGCGACGACCCGTTCGGCCGCTACGTCCGGCAGGAGCTGCGCCGGCTCGGGGTGAGCGACGCGCACGTCGTGACCAACCACGAGTACCCGACGCCGGTCACGTTCTGCGAGATCTTCCCGCCGGACGACTTCCCGCTGTACTTCTACCGCAAGCCGAAGGCCCCGGATCTGCAGGTCACGGCCGCGGACATCGACCTCGACGCCGTCCGCGCGGCGGAGCTGCTGTGGCTCTCCGTGACCGGGCTGTCCGAGGAGCCGAGCCGCGGCGCCCACCACGAGGTGCTCGCCGCGCGCGACGGCCGTCCCACGGTGCTCGACCTCGACTACCGCCCCATGTTCTGGGAAACCCCGGCCGCGGCCACCGAGCAGATCCAGAAGATCCTCGGCCAGGTCACCGTGGCCGTCGGCAACCGCGAGGAGTGCGAGGTCGCGATCGGCGAGACCGACCCGGAGAAGGCGGCCGACGCGCTGCTCGACGCGGGGGTGGAGCTGGCCGTCGTCAAGCAGGGCCCCAAGGGCGTGCTGGCGAAGAGCCGCACCGCGCGCGTCGTCTCCCCGCCCATCCCGATCACCCCCTACAACGGCCTCGGCGCGGGCGACAGCTTCGGCGGCTCGCTGGCCCACGGCCTGCTGGCCGGCTGGCCGCTGGAGAAGGTGCTCAGCCGGGCCAACGCCGCGGGCGCGATCGTCGCGTCCCGCCTGGAGTGCTCCACCGCGATGCCCACCGCCGGGGAGATCGACGTCCTCCTCGCCGGCGGCGACCCCAACGAGAAGGTGAGCGCGTGAGTTTCGCCAAGGACCACGACGAGCTCCGGGACATCCGGTTCTACGAGCCGCAGCGGATCACCGAGCTCCTGGCCGCGCGCCGGCGCCGCCCGCTCGTCCCCTCCGACGGCCGGCTGATGATCGTCGCCGCCGACCACCCCGCCCGCGGCGCCCTGTCGGCGCGCGGCCGGGCGGACGCGATGGCGAGCCGCCCCGAGCTGCTGGACCGCCTGGTCACGGCGCTGTCCCGCCCCGGCGTGGACGGCGTGCTCGGCACCGCGGACATCCTCGAGGACCTGCTGCTGCTCGGCGCCCTGGAGGGCAAGGTCGTCGTCTCCTCGATGAACCGCGGCGGCCTGCAGGGCTCCGTGTTCGAGATGGACGACCGGCTCACCGGCTACGACGTCGCGGGGACCGCGGAGGCGGGTTTCGAGGCGATCAAGATGCTGACCCGCATCGACCTCGACGACCACGCGACCGTCTCCACGCTGGAGACCTGCGCGCAGGTGGTCACCGAGGCCAACCGGGCCGGCGTCGTCGCGATGGTCGAGCCGTTCATGTCCCGCCGGGTCGACGGCCGCATCATCAACGACCTCTCCACCGAGGCCGTGATCAAGTCCGTGCACATCGCCCAGGGCCTGGGCGCCTCCAGCGCCTACACCTGGATGAAGCTGCCGGTGGTCGACGGCATGGAGCGGGTCATGGAGGCCACGACCCTGCCGACGCTGCTGCTGGGCGGCGACCCGACCGGCGCCCCCGAGGAGACCTACGCCTCCTGGAAGGCCGCGCTGGAGCTCCCGTCCGTGCGCGGCCTGATCGTCGGCCGCGCGCTGCTCTACCCCGAGGACGGCGACGTCGCGAGCGCCGTCGACACCGCCGTCTCCCTCGTCCGCCCGCAGGAGGTCGTCGCCGCATGAGCGAGCTGTACATCCCCGCCGGCACCGGTGCCGCCGACGGCTACGAGCTCGAGGTGACCCCGAAGTCCGCGGGCTGGGAGCACTCCAGCCTGCGGATCGTCTCCCTCGCGCCCGGCGCCGAGCGGACCGTCGAGACCGGCACCGAGGAGATGTTCGTGGTGCCGCTCAACGGCTCCGCGACCGTCACCCTCGGGTCGGAGACCCACACGCTGCAGGGCCGCGCGAACGTCTTCGAGGGCCCGACGGACATCTCCTACCTGCCGATCCGCTCCACCGTCACGATCGCGTCGGAGGCCGGCGGCCGGTTCGCGCTGTGCGGCGCGCAGTGCGAGCAGGAGCTGCCCTTCCGCTACGGCCCCAGGGCCGAGGTGCCGGTCGAGCTGCGCGGCGCCGGCCAGGCGAGCCGCCAGGTGCGCAACTTCGGCACCGTCGGCTCCTTCGAGGCCGGCTCGATCATCGCCTGCGAGGTCGTCACCCCCGGCGGCAACTGGTCGAGCTACCCCGCGCACAAGCACGACGAGGCGGGCCCGCACGAGTCACAGCTCGAGGAGATCTACTACTTCGAGATCGCGCCCGGCCCCGCCGGCCAGCCCGGCCTCGGCTTCCACCGCACGAGCAGCTCGCCGGGCCACGAGATCGACATCATGGTCGAGGTCCACGACCGCGACACCGTGCTCATCCCGTGGGGCTGGCACGGTCCGTGCGCCGCGGCGCCCGGCCACGACATGTACTACCTGAACGTGATGGCCGGCCCCGGCGAGGAGCGCGCCTGGCTCATCACCGATCACCCCGACCAGGCCTGGATCCGCGACACGTGGGCCGACCAGGCGATCGACTCCCGCCTCGGAGGCCAGTGATGGCAGCGTCGTCCACGGTTCGGCTCACCGTCGCGCAGGCCACGGTGAAGTTCCTCGCCGCGCAGTACAGCGAGCGCGACGGCGTCGAGCAGAAGCTCTTCGCCGGCTGCTTCGGCATCTTCGGCCACGGCAACGTCGCGGGCCTCGGCCAGGCGCTGCTGCAGGCCGAGCTGCAGGAGCCCGACGCGCTGCCCTACGTGCTCGGCCGCAACGAGCAGGCCATGGTGCACACCGCCGTCGCCTACGCGCGGATGAAGGACCGGCTGCAGACCTGGGCCGTCTCGTCGAGCGTCGGCCCCGGCGCCACCAACATGGTCACGGGCGCAGCGCTCGCCACGATCAACCGCATCCCGGCGCTGCTGCTGCCCGCGGACACCTTCGCGGACCGTGCGGCGTCCCCGCTGCTGCAGGAGCTCGAGCTCCCCTACGCGGGCGACGTCACGGTCAACGACGTCTTCCGCCCGGTGTCGAAGTACTTCGACCGGGTCTGGCGCCCCGAGCAGCTGCCCGCGGCCCTGCTGTCCGCGATGCGGGTGCTCACCGACCCGGCCGAGACCGGCGCCGTGACCGTCTGCTTCCCGCAGGACGTGCAGGCGCAGGAGCACGACTGGGACGCCGACCTGTTCGCGAAGCGGGTCTGGCACGTCGCGCGGCCGCTCCCGGAGAAGGCCCGCGTCGCCCGCGCCGCGGACATCATCAAGAGCGCGAAGAAGCCGCTGATCGTCGCCGGTGGCGGCATCCACTACTCGGGCGCGAACGCGGCGCTCGCCGCGCTCTGCGAGGCCACCGGGATCCCGGTGGGCCAGACCCAGGCGGGCAAGGGCACGCTGGTGTTCGACCACCCGCAGTGCCTGGGCGCCATCGGCTCCACCGGCACCACCGCGGCCAACGCCATTGCGAAGGACGCCGACGTGGTGATCGGCATCGGCACCCGGTACGAGGACTTCACCACGGCCAGCCGCACGGCGTTCCAGAACCCGGACGTCCGGTTCGTCAACATCAACGTGGCGCCGATCGACGTCGTCAAGCACTCCGGTGCCTCGGTCCTCGCCGACGCGCGGGAGACCCTCGAGGCCCTTCTCCCGCTGCTCGACGGCTACACGGTCGCCGAGGCGTACAAGGCCGAGTACGCCGAGCTCGACCGCGTGTGGACGGAGACGGTCAGGTCCGTCTACGAGCCCGAGATCCCGAGCAACGGGGCGGGCGGCCTGCTGACCCAGAACGAGGTCATCGGGATGGTCAACGAGCTGTCCGACCCGCGCGACGTCGTGGTGTGCGCCGCCGGCTCGATGCCCGGTGACCTGCACAAGCTCTGGCAGACGCGGGACGCCAAGGGCTACCACGTGGAGTACGGCTACTCCTGCATGGGCTACGAGGTCGCGGGTGGCCTCGGCGTCCGGCTGGCCTGCCCCGACCGGGACGTCTTCGTCATGGTCGGCGACGGGTCCTACCTGATGATGGCCACGGAGCTCGCCACGGCCGTGCAGGAGGGCATCAAGGTCATCACCGTCCTGGTGCAGAACCACGGCTTCGCGTCCATCGGCTCGCTGTCCGAGTCCCTCGGCTCGCAGCGCTTCGGCACGAAGTACCGCTACCGCAACGCCGAGACGGGCCGGCTCGACGGCGGGGTCCTCCCGCTGGACCTGGCGACGAACGCGGAGAGCTTCGGCCTGCGGGTGATCCGCACGAAGACCCCGGAGGACTTCGCGGCGGCCATCGCCGAGGCGAAGAAGGCCACGGACAGCACGGTGATCTACGTGGAGACCGATCCGCTGATCGGCGCTCCGGACTCGGAGTCCTGGTGGGACGTCCCGGTCAGCGCGGTCTCGGAGCTCGAGTCGACGCAGTCCGCGCGCAAGGTCTACGACGAGCACAAGGCGACCCAGAAGTCGTTCCTGCGGCCCAGTTCCTGAGGAGAGAAATGACGAACACGCTGTACCACTGGGCCAACGGCCAGAAGGTCGATGGCAAGTCCGGCCGGTTCTCGGACGTGACGAACCCCGCGACCGGTGAGGTGACCGCGTCCCTGCCGTTGGCGTCGGAGGAGGAGGCGGCGGAGGTCATCGCCGCGGCGAAGGCGGCGTTCCCGGCCTGGCGCGACACGTCGCTGGCCAAGCGGACCCGGATCCTGTTCACGTTCCGTGAGCTGCTCGACGAGCGGGCGGGCGAGCTGGCGGCGATCATCACCTCCGAGCACGGCAAGGTGCTCTCCGACGCCGCGGGTGAGGTGGCGCGTGGCCAGGAGGTCGTGGAGTTCGCCTGTGGCGCGCCGCACCTGCTGAAGGGCTCGGCCACGGAGAACGCCTCGACGAACGTGGACGTGGCCTCGATCCGCCAGCCGCTGGGCGTGGTGGGGATCATCTCGCCGTTCAACTTCCCGGCGATGGTGCCGATGTGGTTCTTCCCGGTCGCGATCGCCGCGGGCAACACGGTGGTGCTCAAGCCGTCGGAGAAGGTGCCCACCGCCGCTTTGTGGATGGCCGAGTTGTGGCGCGAGGCGGGGCTGCCCGACGGCGTGTTCAACGTGCTCAACGGTGACAAGACCGCGGTCGACGCGCTGCTGACCAGCCCGGACGTGAAGTCGATCAGCTTTGTGGGGTCGACCCCGATCGCCCGCTACGTCTACGAGACCGGTACGGCGCACGGCAAGCGGGTGCAGGCGCTGGGTGGGGCGAAGAACCACATGGTGGTGCTGCCCGACGCGGACCTGGACCTGGCGGCGGACCAGGCGATCAACGCCGGGTTCGGCTCGGCGGGGGAGCGGTGCATGGCGATCTCGGCGCTGGTCGCGGTGGGGAACATCGCCGACGAGCTGGTCGGCAAGATCAAGGAGCGTGCGGTCGCGCTGCGCACCGGGGACGGCACCCGGGGCTGCGACATGGGCCCGCTGGTCACGAGGGTGGCGCAGGAGCGGGTGTCGGGTTACATCGACGCGGGTGAGGCCGCCGGGGCGACGCTGGTGGTCGACGGCCGGCAGGGTTCGTTCGACGCCGACGGGGCCGGGTTCTTCGTGGCCCCGACGCTGTTCGACAACGTGAAGACCGACATGTCGATCTACACCGACGAGATCTTCGGCCCGGTGCTCTCGGTGGTCCGGGTGGACACCTATGAGGAGGCCGTGGAGCTGATCAACTCGAACCCGTACGGGAACGGGACCGCGATCTTCACCAACGACGGTGGTGCGGCGCGCAAGTTCCAGAACGAGGTCGAGGTCGGGATGATCGGCATCAACGTGCCGGTGCCGGTCCCGATGGCCTACTACTCCTTCGGGGGCTGGAAGAACTCGCTGTTCGGCGACACCCACGCCCACGGCACCGAGGGTTTCCACTTCTTCACCCGCGGCAAGGTCGTGACCACCCGCTGGCTCGACCCGTCGCACGGCGGCATCAACCTGGGCTTCCCCCAGAACGCCTGATCCGCTCCCACGTCCCGGCACCGTCCGGGACCCGCAGGGGCTCCCCGCCGGGCCGACCGATCCCCGGCCCGGCGGGTGACCTCCGCGACGACCGGCCCCGCACCCGTTCCGTGGTGCGGGGCCGGCGGCGTTCCCGGGGGCGTCCCGGCCGGGACCGGGCGTCCGGGCAGGCATGATGACGCCGTGTCGAGCCCCGCACCGCCCCCTGCCGGACCGCCGGCCGGGCCGGGCGCCGTCGCCGTGCTGCTCGCCACCCTCGGCCGGCGGGTGCGCGAGGAGATCGACACGGCGCTGCGGGCCGAGCAGCTCACGATGCGGCACCTGTCGGCCCTCGGACACCTGGCCCGACGACCGGGGCTCTCCTACAGCGAGCTCGGACGCCGTGCGGGCGTGACGGCCCAGAGCATGCAGGCGACGCTGCGCCAGCTCGAGGAGCGCGGCGCGGTGGAGCGCCGCACGGAGCCGGGGCGGGGCCGGGTGGCCGAGCTGCACGTCACACCGGACGGGCGCCGGCTGCTGACCCGGGCGGAGAAGGCCGTCGCCGAGGTCGAACGGGTGATGCTCGCCTCCGTCCCCCGGCCCGAGCGCGCTCTCCTGGCCCGCACCCTCGTGGGGATGCTCGGGCGGCTGGGGGAGGACACTCGCTGATCGGGCTGCTAGTTTCAGCCCGGCTGGAAGAGGATGGCGTCGTGTTCCGGTGAAGGGGGCCGGCCCGCGGCGGCGGTTTCAGCCGAGCTGAAGCGGATGGAGTCCCGATCGTGCCTCCCGGAGGGGTGCACCGGGATCAAGGTTTCAGTCTCTCTGTAACTCGAACCCGGCCTTCTCGTGCCGGAGGAAGGAGTCGGATGTGACGGCCGTCCTGCTCTCGATCCACGTCCTCGGCGCCATCGTGTTCGTCGGACCGGTGACCGTGGCCACATCGATGTTCCCGCGGTACGCCCGCGCGGCCCTCGCGGGCGAGGGGCCGGCCGCCCCGGTGACGCTCCTCCACCGCATCAGCCGGGTCTACGCGCTCCTCGCGATCGCGGTGCCGGTCTTCGGACTGGGGACCGCGGTGGCGCTGGGTGTGCTCGGCGACGCCTGGCTGATCGCCTCCCTCGTCCTCACGGCGGCGTCCGCAGCGCTCCTGGGGCTACGGATCCTCCCGGCGCAGGCCGAGGTGGTGGCCGCACTCGAGGGAGAAAGCGAGACTCGCGCACCGGTGGCCGCGCGGCGGCTGTCGATGACGTCCGGGGTGTTCGCGCTGCTCTGGGCGGTCGTCGTCGTCCTGATGATCGTGCGCCCCGGCTCGACGACGGGGGTCTGACGTGCTCACGGGTCTGCGGGTGGCGGCGTCGTCGAGGCCGCGTCCCTCGCGGCATACGAGGGTGGCTCGTGCTGCGCCGCGTGGAGCTGAATTCCCGGTGAACGGAAAGAGCGTCTCCCACCGGCCGCCGCGGAATTGCTCGCCCCCGCGTTCGCGGCGCGTCCGGTGGGAGACGCTCATCCGGTCCAACGCGGCGGAGCGGGAGGAGTTGCACGCACGAACGGGTGGTCCGTCGGTCGCTGCCTGCGACGACGTGTCCACGGATCGCGTTTCCCCGAATTCGATCGAGCGGTCGTAGGTGTGGACTCCCGACTTTCCGGGTGGTGATCGCGGTTCGATCACGGGCGGCGCTCGATATCCGCGGCCCCGGTCGGAGTAGGTGCGTCCGGAAGCAAATGATCGAGAAGGCCCGGGAGGTGCGGCAGCCGGCTCCTGGGTGAGTTCCCGGCGCCGGCCACCTCGCGCGCCCTCGTGCGCACGCGTGGGGAGCACCCGAGCCGCCCGGCGCCCCCGTCCGCCGGGAGCGGGTGGGGATCTCCTGGGGGACGAGCCCGTCCCCGGTCGCCGGACGAGGGCCAGAGCTCGCTCGCGGGGCGCAACTCGGGCCGACGGACGGGGAGTTGCGCACCGTGAGCGCCTACAAGGGCTCGTCTTCGCAGGTCAGCACCGGTTTCGGCGCTCCTCGGTCGCTGTCGGAACGACCCTCGACGACAAGGTGTGACCGGCGTCATGAAGCACGAAATCTGCGGTCAACGTGGCGAGCGGCGTCGGGTGCAGGTCCCTGACCTGCAGCGATGATCCGGTTTCGGGCTGGGGGACCCCGGTTTGACCCTCGCTGTCGGCAGGGCGTAACTTTCTCGTCGTCAGCGAGACGCCGGACAGAACGAGCCCATGGGGTTCGGTCAACAGGCCCGCTGGCCGCCCCCCCGAGCCGGACCCCCTGGATCCTCGTGGATTCGAGTGGGTGTACGGTGGGGAAAGCCCCGGAAGTTCGCCGTCGGGTGAGCCATGGTGTGCGGGTGTCTTTTGAGAACTCAACAGTGTGTCGAGCTAGTAATATCGGGACTGGCGGTTTGTGCCAGTTCATTTTTGGGCTCATGTTCCTGACCCCGTCGGGAGTGGGCCCGCCAGTTGGAGCCAGTTTTTGTTGGAGAGTTTGATCCTGGCTCAGGACGAACGCTGGCGGCGTGCTTAACACATGCAAGTCGAGCGGTAAGGCCCTTCGGGGTACACGAGCGGCGAACGGGTGAGTAACACGTGGGTGACCTGCCCTCAGCTCTGGGATAAGCCTGGGAAACCGGGTCTAATACCGGATAGGACCTTCTCCTGCATGGGAGTGGGTGGAAAGTTTTTCGGCTGGGGATGGGCCCGCGGCCTATCAGCTTGTTGGTGGGGTGATGGCCTACCAAGGCGACGACGGGTAGCCGGCCTGAGAGGGCGACCGGCCACACTGGGACTGAGACACGGCCCAGACTCCTACGGGAGGCAGCAGTGGGGAATATTGCGCAATGGGCGGAAGCCTGACGCAGCGACGCCGCGTGGGGGATGACGGCCTTCGGGTTGTAAACCTCTTTCGCCAGGGACGAAGCGTGAGTGACGGTACCTGGATAAGAAGCACCGGCCAACTACGTGCCAGCAGCCGCGGTAACACGTAGGGTGCGAGCGTTGTCCGGAATTATTGGGCGTAAAGAGCTCGTAGGCGGTGTGTCGCGTCGGCCGTGAAAACCTGGGGCTTAACTCTGGGCTTGCGGTCGATACGGGCATCACTGGAGTTCGGCAGGGGAGACTGGAATTCCTGGTGTAGCGGTGAAATGCGCAGATATCAGGAGGAACACCGGTGGCGAAGGCGGGTCTCTGGGCCGATACTGACGCTGAGGAGCGAAAGCGTGGGGAGCGAACAGGATTAGATACCCTGGTAGTCCACGCCGTAAACGTTGGGCGCTAGGTGTGGGGGCCATTCCACGGTCTCTGTGCCGCAGCTAACGCATTAAGCGCCCCGCCTGGGGAGTACGGCCGCAAGGCTAAAACTCAAAGGAATTGACGGGGGCCCGCACAAGCGGCGGAGCATGTGGATTAATTCGATGCAACGCGAAGAACCTTACCTGGGTTTGACATGCACCAGACATCCCTAGAGATAGGGCTTCCCTTGTGGTTGGTGTGCAGGTGGTGCATGGTTGTCGTCAGCTCGTGTCGTGAGATGTTGGGTTAAGTCCCGCAACGAGCGCAACCCTTGTTCCATGTTGCCAGCGGGTAATGCCGGGGACTCATGGGAGACTGCCGGGGTCAACTCGGAGGAAGGTGGGGATGACGTCAAATCATCATGCCCCTTATGTCCAGGGCTTCACACATGCTACAATGGCCAGTACAGAGGGCTGCGAGACCGTGAGGTGGAGCGAATCTCTTAAAGCTGGTCTCAGTTCGGATTGGGGTCTGCAACTCGACCCCATGAAGTTGGAGTCGCTAGTAATCGCAGATCAGCAACGCTGCGGTGAATACGTTCCCGGGCCTTGTACACACCGCCCGTCACGTCACGAAAGTTGGTAACACCCGAAGCCGGCGGCCCAACCCTTGTGGAGGGAGTCGTCGAAGGTGGGACTGGCGATTGGGACGAAGTCGTAACAAGGTAGCCGTACCGGAAGGTGCGGCTGGATCACCTCCTTTCTAAGGAGTCTCACCGTGTTGGTGGGATGAGGTCAGTGCCCTTGGGGTGTCTGTCCCTCCTTATCACTGAATCACCCCGGTTTCGGGGTGCTGGGTGGAACACGATCGTTCTGGTTCCGGTATTTGTTTCTACGGTTCGGCACGCTGTTGGGTCCTGAGGAGACACCTGTGGGTGTGTTCTTGGTGGCCGCGTCCGGTCTGGTTCATCTAACGCCCGCCGTTGTGTGGGTGGTGGTGTGACGGGGGTCGGGGTGTGGTTGTGTGTTGAGTGTTGCATAGTGGATGCGAGCATCTTGTTGTGGTCAAGTGTGTAAGGGCACATGGTGGATGCCTGGGCATCAGGAGCCGATGAAGGACGTGGGAGGCCGCGATAGTCCTCGGGGAGTTGTCAACCGAGCTGTGATCCGAGGGTGTCCGAATGGGGAAACCCAGCGCCCGTCATGGGGCGTTACTTACATCTGAATTCATAGGGTGTAAGGGGGAACGTGGGGAAGTGAAACATCTCAGTACCCACAGGAAGAGAAAACAACCGTGATTCCGTGAGTAGTGGCGAGCGAAAGCGGAGGAGGCTAAACCGTGTTCGTGTGATACCCGGCAGGGGTTGCGGATGCGGTGTCGTGGGTTGTGGTCGTCGGGGTTCTGCCGGACCTCGGATTGTGTGGTTGTGTGTTAGTGGAAGACTTCTGGAAAGGGTCGCCGTAGTGGGTGAGAGCCCCGTACGCGAAAACGCGCAGCGCATGATGGACCGCATACCCGAGTAGCAGCGAGCTCGTGGAATTTGCTGTGAATTTGGCGGGACCACCCGTTAAGCCTAAATACTTCCTGGTGACCGATAGCGGACGAGTACCGTGAGGGAAAGGTGAAAAGTACCCCGGGAGGGGAGTGAAATAGTACCTGAAACCGTGTGCCTACAAGCCGTCAGAGCCTTTATCGGTGATGGCGTGCCTTTTGAAGAATGAGCCTGCGAGTTATGCTTCGTGGCGAGGTTAACCCGTGTGGGGTAGCCGTAGCGAAAGCGAGTCTGAAGAGGGCGTTGAGTCGCGGGGTGTAGACCCGAAGCGGAGTGATCTACCCATGGCCAGGGTGAAGCGTCGGTAAGACGTCGTGGAGGCCCGAACCCACCAGGGTTGAAAACCTGGGGGATGAGCTGTGGGTAGGGGTGAAAGGCCAATCAAACTCCGTGATAGCTGGTTCTCCCCGAAATGCATTTAGGTGCAGCGTCGCGTGGTGGGTACCGGAGGTAGAGCACTGGATGGCCTAGGGGGCCGACAAGCTTACTGAAGTCAGCCAAACTCCGAATGCCGGTACTGTTAGCGCGGCAGTGAGACTGCGGGGGATAAGCTTCGTAGTCGAGAGGGAAACAGCCCAGATCACCGGCTAAGGCCCCTAAGCGTGCGCTAAGTGGGAAAGGATGTGGGATCGCCGAGACAACCAGGAGGTTGGCTTAGAAGCAGCCACCCTTGAAAGAGTGCGTAATAGCTCACTGGTCAAGTGGTCCTGCGCCGACAATGTAGCGGGGCTCAAGCGCACCGCCGAAGCCGTGGCAATCCGACATTCATCCGCCGGGGCCTTTTTGGGGCGTTGGTGTAGTGGTTGGGTTGGGTAGGGGAGCGTCGTGCATCCGGTGAAGCCGCCGAGTGATCGAGTGGTGGAGGGTGTGCGAGTGAGAATGCAGGCATGAGTAGCGAATGCAGAGTGAGAATCTCTGCCGCCGGATGACCAAGGGTTCCTGGGCCAGGTTGTTCCGCCCAGGGTGAGCCGGGACCTAAGGCGAGGCCGACAGGCGTAGTCGATGGATAACGGGTTGATATTCCCGTGCTCGTGATAGTGCGTCCATGCCGAGGCTGTTGATGCTAACCATCCGAACCCGCCTCTGAGTCCTTCGGGACGAGGGGGAGTGGGGGAGCGTGGGATCCGATTCGGTAGTAGGCAAGCGATGGGGTGACGCAGGAGGGTAGCCTCGCCACGCGGTGGTTGTCGTGGTGTAAGCCTGTAGCCCGACTCCCAGGTAAATCCGGGGGTCTGCCTTGAATGGCGGGGGTGAGAGGTGATGCGTAGCCGATTGAGGCGAAGTAGGGTGATCCCATGCTGTCGAGAAAAGCCTCTAGTGAGTGCTGTTGCGGCCCGTACCCTAAACCGACACAGGTGGTCAGGTAGAGAATACCGAGGCGATCGAGTGAACTCTGGTTAAGGAACTCGGCAAAATACCTCCGTAACTTCGGGAGAAGGAGGGCCGGTTGCCTTGAAGCCCCGTTGCGGGCTAGGGGTGGCCGGTCGCAGAGACCAGGCCCAAGCGACTGTTTACTAAAAACACAGGTCCGTGCGAAGTCGCAAGACGATGTATACGGACTGACGCCTGCCCGGTGCTGGAACGTTAAGAGGACCTGTTAGCCGATTCGTCGGCGAAGCGGAGAATTTAAGCGCCAGTAAACGGCGGTGGTAACTATAACCATCCTAAGGTAGCGAAATTCCTTGTCGGGTAAGTTCCGACCTGCACGAATGGCGTAACGACTTGGGCGCTGTCTCGACCAGAGACTCGGCGAAATTGCACTACGAGTAAAGATGCTCGTTACGCGCGGCAGGACGGAAAGACCCCGGGACCTTTACTACAGCTTGGTATTGGTGCTCGGTTCGGCTTGTGTAGGATAGGTGGGAGACTGTGAAGCGGTCACGCTAGTGGTTGTGGAGTCGTTGTTGAAATACCACTCTGGTCGAATTGGGTGTCTGAACCTCGGGCCATGATCTGGTTCAGGGACAGTGCCTGGTGGGTAGTTTAACTGGGGCGGTTGCCTCCTAAAGGGTAACGGAGGCGCCCAAAGGTTCCCTCAGCCTGGTTGGCAATCAGGTGTTGAGTGTAAGTGCACAAGGGAGCTTGACTGTGAGACTGACGGGTCGAGCAGGGACGAAAGTCGGGACTAGTGATCCGGCACCTCCTGGTGGAAGGGGTGTCGCTCAACGGATAAAAGGTACCCCGGGGATAACAGGCTGATCTTGCCCAAGAGTCCATATCGACGGCATGGTTTGGCACCTCGATGTCGGCTCGTCGCATCCTGGGGCTGGAGTAGGTCCCAAGGGTTGGGCTGTTCGCCCATTAAAGCGGTACGCGAGCTGGGTTTAGAACGTCGTGAGACAGTTCGGTCCCTATCCGCCGCGCGCGTAGGAGACTTGCGGAAGGCTGTCCCTAGTACGAGAGGACCGGGACGGACGAACCTCTGGTGTGCCAGTTGTACCGCCAGGTGCATGGCTGGTTGGCTATGTTCGGAAGGGATAACCGCTGAAGGCATCTAAGCGGGAAGCTCGTTCCAAGATGAGGTCTCCCACCACCTTTGCGTGGGTAAGGCTCCCAGTAGACGACTGGGTTGATAGGCCAGAGATGGAAGCCCTGTGAGGGGTGGAGTTGACTGGTACTAATAGGCCGAGGGCTTGCCACAACATGTTGTTCGCATCCACTGTGTGACCCTGAGCACACGACCAGTCCGGCCCGGTTTCGGGTCGGTGGTTGGTGTTCGACCCGGTCCATTCCCCCGGTAGAACGGGGGGTGGGGTGGGATAGGTGAATAGTGTTGTCGGTGGTCATTGCGGAGGGGGAACGCCCGGTCCCATCCCGAACCCGGAAGCTAAGCCCTCCAGCGCCGATGGTACTGCACTCGCCAGGGTGTGGGAGAGTAGGTCGCCGCCGACATCAAACCTTGGGAAAGGCCTCGGAACTGCGGTTCCGGGGCCTTTCCCGCGTTCTCGGGGTCGGTTCGGGTGAACGGCGCTCTCGCTCACCAGGAATGAACGAGAGCGCCGTTCACCGACCAGAGGACAGCGATCAGGCCGTGTCGGTTCCTACTGCGTCCACGACACTCGTGAATCCGTTTCGGTGCAGCAGGGCGGCGAGGTCGCGGTTGACCCGGCGGGGCCAGGTGCCACCGCCGTAGATGAAGCCCGTGTAGGCCTGCACCAGGGAGGCGCCCGCGGTGATGCGGCGGTAGGCGTCCTCCCCGGTGAAGATCCCGCCCACGGAGATGATGGTGCGGTCCGGGCCGAGCCGCGCCCGCAGTTTCCCGACCACGGTGTGCGCGACGGTTGCGAGCGGCAGGCCCGACACCCCGCCGGCCCCGATCGCCTCGACCTCGGCGGCCGGGGTGTGCAGGCCCTCCCGGGACACGGTGGTGTTGGTGGCGACCACGCCGTGGAGATCCAGCCGGACGGCCATGTCGGCGACGGCGTCCACGTCGTCGTCGGCCAGGTCGGTGGTGATCTTGACGAGGAGCGGCATCCTGCGGCCGGACACCGCGGAGTCGAGTTCCTCCCGCACGGCGCCCAGCAGCGGCTCGAGGACCGCGACCTGCTGCATGTCGCGCAGGCCCGGTGTGTTGGGGGAGCTGACGTTGACCACGACGTAGTCGGCGTGCGGCCCGAGGACGCGCGCGCTGTGCCGGTAGTCGTCGATCGCCTCCTCGGGCGTCGCGACCTTGCTCTTGCCGATGTTGAGTCCGAGGACCGGGCGGCCCTCGGTCGGGAGGGCGATCAGCCGGGCGGCGACGGCGTCGGCCCCGGAGTTGTTGAACCCCATGCGGTTCACGAGCGCCTTGTCCTCGGGGAGGCGGAAGAGCCGGGGCTTGGGGTTGCCCGGCTGCGGGCGCGCGGTGATCGTGCCGAGCTCGACGAACCCGAAGCCGAGCCGACCCAGGGCGACCGGGCCGCGGGCGTCCTTGTCGAAGCCGGCAGCCAGGCCGAGCGGGTTCGGGAAGTCGACGCCGAACACCCGCGTCCGCAGGACCGGGTCCGACTCGGTCAGCAGCGAGCCGAGGCGCGGGCCGACGACCGGGGACCCGGCCACGCCCCGGATCGCACCGAATGCGACGCCGTGGATCGGCTCGGCGGGGATGCGCCGCAGGACGTGCCGGAACAGCAGGTCGTACATGTCCCCATCATCGCCCACCGGCCGCGGGCGGGCGCCCAGGCCGTGTCTCCCAACCCGCCACCACCGGTCCCGGCGCCCACGCCGTCCCCGCCGGCGTTGCCGGGCCACCCGAATACGCCCGGTATGAGGGCAGCCCGGCTGCCTTGCCGGGAACGACGTGGACGACCGGGCCCGGCGGCGCCGGATCGAGGGACACGGCCTAGGGACGGGGCGGGCGGAGGGCGCCGAGCTGGTCGAGCATCCGCCGCTCCCGCTTGGTGGGGCGGCCGGTCCCGCGGTCGCGGACGGCGAAGACCGGGCGGGCTTCCTTCGGCGGCGGGGGCGGCGTGCGATCGAGGTAGCAGGCCTGCGCCTCGGGCGCCCCGACCCGCTTCTGGATCACCTTGGTGACCTCGACGATCCGCGTCTGTTCGTACACCCGCGCGCGGACCTCGTCTCCGGGGTGCACCGCGGTGGCGGGCTTTGCGGGGCGGTCGTTGACGCGCACGTGCCCGCCCCGGCAGGCGGCCGCGGCGTCGGACCGGGTCTTGGCCAGCCGGACCGACCAGAGCCAGCGGTCGAGGCGGGTGGACTCCATCCCTCCATCGTGACAGCACCGCGCGGCATAGATCCACCGCGCACGAGGTTGCCCCGTGCATGACGCACGTGCGGGACCGGACGTGGCTCGTGGCCGTCGCGGCGGCGCTGTGGGGCACGGACGGCCTGCTCCGGGCCCCGCTCGCGGGCGCGCTCCCGGCCGCGACGGTGGTGTTCTGGGAGCACCTGATCGCCGTCGTCGTGCTGCTGCCGCTGGTCCCCGCGGCGGTGCGGGCCTTCCGGGCCGCCCCGACCCGCGACCGGACGGCAATCCTCGTGATCGGGGCGGGGTCGTCGGCCCTGGCCACCGCACTGTTCACGGCGGCGTTCGCCACCGGCGACGCGCTGACCCCGCTCGTGCTCCAGAAGCTGCAGCCGCTCGTGGCGGTCGTCGCGGCGGCGGCCCTGCTCGGGGAGCGGGTCCGCGCCGGGTACTGGCTGTTCGCGGTCCCGGCGTTGGTCGGGGCCTGGCTGGTGGCCTTCCCCGATCCGCTCGCGGTGCAGGTCCGCGAGCTCGGGGCGGCGGGGCTCGCCATCGGGGCCGCGGTGCTGTGGGGCTTCGGCACCGTGCTCGGCCGGATGGTGGGAGTGCGCACCGCGCCCCGCGACGTCACGGTGCTGCGGTTTCTCGTCGGGCTGCCGGCGTCGGCGGTCATCGTCGCGGTGCAGGGCGCGCCGCTCGCCGTCTCGCCCGGTCAGCTGGGTCCGCTGGCCCTGCTCGCGCTGATCCCGGGCCTGCTCGCCCTGGTCCTCTACTACGTCGGGCTGCGCGACACCCCGGCCGCGCGGGCCACGCTCGCCGAGCTCGCCTTCCCCGCGACGGCAACTGTCCTCGGCATCGCCTTCCTCGGCGTCTCGCCCAGCCCCAACGCAGTGGATCGGGCTGCTCGTCGTCGTGGCGGCGATCACCGCCCTCGGGCTACGTGAACGCGGTGCAGAACCGGTCGTCCTGACCCGGACCGGATAGGGTGCGCGGCGTGGCGCGCGCCTACGACCGGGTCGTCATCGTCTTCAACCCGAACAGCACCGGGGACGCGCAGGAGCGCGCCGAGGAGCTCAAGTCCGGGCTCGCGGAACGGGCCGCCGACCTGCCCGTCGAGCTGCGCCCCACCGAGTACGCCGGGCACGCGCGGGAGATCGCCCGCGAGGAGGCCGGATCGGGTGCGCCGCTCGTCGTCTCGGTGAGCGGCGACGGCGGCTACAACGAGGTCGTCGACGGCCTGATGAAGGCCGGCGAGTCGCGGGCCGTCGCGGCGGTCCTGGCGGCCGGCAACGCGAACGACCACCGCCGCGTCGTGGGCCGGCGCCCCCTGCTCGACGCGATCGCCGAGGGCCGGACGGAGCAGCTCGACCTGCTGCGGCTGAGCGTCGACGACGAGGAGCCGCGCCACGCCCACTCCTACATCGGCCTCGGCATCACGCCGGTCGTCGCGCTGGAGCTCGAGCGCGGCGGTAAGGGGTCGCTCAAGGAGATCCTGACGACCGTCCGGGCCTTCTCCCGATTCCGCCCGTTCACCATCGAGGTCGACGACGGTCGGCGGCAGGACTTCGACAGCCTCGTGTTCGCCAACATCGCCGAGATGGCGAAGTACGCCACCCTCAGCGAGGACAGCAGGCCGGACGACGGCGTGTTCGAGGTCGTGCTGCTGCCGCACACCTCGAAGCTGCGGGTGCTGGCCACCGCGGTCAAGGCCGCCGTGCGGGGCCTGGGTCCGCAGCCGAGCGTGCGGGAGTACGCGTTCCGGACCGTCGACCCGATGCCGCTGCAGGTCGACGGCGAGGTCCTCGACCTCGACGCCGGCGCCCGGGTGCGGGTCGACATCGTCGCGGCGGCGCTCGCGACGGTCCGCTGACCCCGTTTGCCCGCCCGCCGGGGAGGTACGCCCGGCACATGGAACGTGGCAGCAGCAAGCACAGCGCCCGCGTCGACGAGCAGGAGGCCGCGGAGGTCCGGGGCCGGCTGGGCAACCACGGCGGGCACCGCGAGGAGTGGGCGGAGACCGAGCCGCGCGAGGGCGTCGAGAACCGCATCGAGCGGACGGAGCTCCCGCCCCGCCCGCTCGACGACCCCGACCTCGACGAGGGCTGACCTACTGGCGCTCCTCCGCGATCGCCTTGATCGCCGAGAGCCTGCGGTCCCACTCCTCTGCCAGGCCGGTCAGCCAGGCCGCGGCCGCGATCAGCCCGTCCGGCCGGGGGGACCAGCGGACCTCCCGGCCGTGCCGCGTGGAGCGGACCAGCCCGGCCGCGTCGAGCACCCCGAGGTGCTGGACCACGGCCTGGCGGCTGATCGGCAGGTCCCGCGCCAGCACGGTCGCGCTGGCCTCCCCGCGCGCGAGCCGCTCGAGCAGCTCGCGGCGGGTGGGGTCGGCGAGGGCCGACAGGGCCTGACCACTCATGCCGGCACGGTCTCCAGGTAGCGCTGCAGCTCCGCGGTCTTCACCGCCCAGCCCTCGGTGTTCCCGCGGTGGTAGGCCGCGGCGTCGCCGGTCAGACTCGCGAAGCCGCTCTCCCTGACCCGGACGAGGGTCCCGTCCGCGGTCTCGGTGAGGGTGAACTCGACGAGGGTCTCGTCGCCCGGTGCGGGTTCGGTCTCCCGGCTGCGCGCCCACCGGAAGCTGAACACCGCCGGCTCCTCGACGCGCTCGACGCGCGCGACGCTCGTCCCGTGACCCTCGAAGCTGAGCGTGAGCCGGCCGCCGGGCCGCAGGTCGATCTCGGCCCCGGCGTCGCCGAACCAGCGGCCGAGGTGCTGCGCCTGCGTGATGACGTCCCAGACGCGGGCCCGGGCGGCGCTGACGGTGATCTCGCGGGTGATGGTGTCCATGTGTCCTCCTCGGTTGATGTGCAAGCTCAGACTTGCACCATCCGGAGGTGCAAGTCAAGGCTTGCGGATGCACGATGGGGGCATGGACACGCTGATGGAGCGCCTCCGCGCGGTGCAGGTCTCGCCGCTGTGCGACGCCGACAAGGGGCTCGCCGTCGTCGATCCGGCGATCCGCGCGATGATCCCGGACGTCTCGTTCGCCGGGCCCGCCTTCACGCTGCTCGCGTACGACGACCACCTGCCGGTGCTCGTCGCCCTGCGCGAGGCCGAGCCCGGCTCGGTGCTGGTCGTGGCCACCAACTCGCTGCGCAAGGCGGTGTCGGGAGAGCTGTTCGCGACCGAGGCGCGCCGGCGGGGCCTCGCCGCGATCGTGATCGACGGCTATTGCCGAGACGTCCGCGGGCTGCGCCGCATCGGGCTGCCGGTGCACGCGCGCGGCACCAACCCGATGTCCGGCACGACCCGGGACCCGGGCACCTTCGGGCGGGAGGTGCTCCTCGGGCGGGTGCGCGTCTCCCCGGGCGACCTCGTCGTCGGGGACGACGACGGCATCGTCGTCGGCCCGCGGGAGCGCTTCGCCGCCGCGATCGACACCGCCGAGGAGATCGAGCGGGCGGAGAAGGCGCTCGTCGAGGGCATGGCGGCGGGCCGGGACCTGCACGGCATGACCACGGTCGACGAGCACCTCGCCGCCCTGGCGAAGCAGCAGCCCAGCGCCCTGGGCTTCACGGTCTGACCCGAAGCTCCCGACTCGCGGTGCCGGATCTCCCGACTCGCGGGAGGAGGTCCGCGAGTCGGGACCTTCTGCAGCGCGAGTCGCGAGTTCGGGGGTCAGGAGGAGAAGGTGATCTCCACCGAGCCGTGGGGGCCGAAGTCGGCGCGGACGGCGTCGCCCGCGGAGATCGGCGGGACCGGGGTGGTGGAGCCGGTCGTCACGATCTCGCCCGCCCGGAGGCCCGTCCCGAGGTGCGCGAGCTCCTCGGCGAGCCACACCAGCGCGGTGCGCGGGTCGCCCATCACCTCGGCGCCGGTGCCCGCGGCCGCCTTCTCGCCGTTGATCCACAAGGCTGTCCCCGCTGTGGACAACTCGATCCCCTGCCAGTCGGGGATCTCCGGGCCGAGCACGAACTGCCCGGCGCAGGCGACGTCGGCGAGCAGCTGCGAGCTGCCGGCCCGCGGGTAGTCCCGCAGTCGCGAGTCCGGTACCTCGATCGCCAGGTGCAGTGCCGCCACCGCCGCGAGCACGTCCTCGCGGGACGCGCCGGCCGGCACGTCCGACGCCATCCGGAACGCGAACTCCGCCTCGACCACCCGCATGTGCAGGCCGCCGAAGGGCAGCGTGTCGCCGGGCTCGAAGCGGAAGCGGTCGAACAGCCGGCCCGGCAGCGGGGTGCCGATGCCGATCACGGCCTGGCTCGGCGCCGACGTCGCCGCGATCTTCCAGCCGTAGCCCGGGCCCGCCCGCTCGCCGATCCGCTGCTGGATCGCCCAGCCGGCCGCATGGTCGTAGGGGCGCAGGTCCTCGGGGAGGTCGTCGATCACGTCACCGGCCGTCCACGCCGCCCAGAGCAGGTCGGCGGCGTGGTCGGCGGTCGTCAGGGCCTCGGCACTGAGGGGCATGCTGTGATCGTCGCCTCACCGGCCCCCGGAACGCAATGCCGCGACGACCTCCTTCACCCGCGGGTCCGCCACCAGCTCCTCGAGCGACACGGGCAGCGGCAGCCGCCAGTTCGGGTACTCGTCGACGGTCCCGGGCAGGTTGGGCTGACGCGTCTCGCCGACGACGTCGTACGGCGAGGCGAGCACGAGCCGGCTGCGGCTGCGGGCCAGCAGCGCGTGCATCGCGACGACGATCCGGTCCTGGGGGGCGTCGGCCGAGTCGAGCACCCCCTCCGACACCAGCAGGCCGACCAGCTCCTCGCGCTCGGCGGCGGCCTTGCGCTCCTCGGCCTCGACGTCGTCGAGCAGGCCGAGGTCGGCCCGGGCCCGGACGTGCTCGCCGGTCAGGAAGCCCGACGCCGTCGGCAGGTCGTGGGTGGAGATGGTCGCGACCGCCTCCTCCGGCCACTCGCCGGGCGGCATCAGCGCGTCCTCGCGCTCGGGGTCGCGGGCGAACCAGAGCACGGTCGACCCGAGCATGTTGCGGCTGTGCAGGGCCTCGGTGACCTCGGGTTCCACGGTGCCGAGGTCCTCGCCGACCACGGCCGCGCCCGCCCGGGAGGCCTCGAGCGTGAGGACGGCGAGCATCGCCTCGGCGTCGTAGTGCACGTAGGTGCCGCGGTCGGGCGTGCGGCCCGGCGGCACCCACCACAGCCGGAACAGCCCGGCGACGTGGTCGATCCGCAGCCCGTCGGCGTGCGTGAGCAGCGCGCGGAGCATGTCGCGGTAGGCGGCGTACCCCGTCCCGGCCAGCCGGTCGGGGCGCCACGGCGGCAGGCCCCAGGCCTGTCCGCGCTGGTTGAACGCGTCCGGTGGGGCGCCGACGGTCACGTCGAGGGCCAGGACGTCCTGCAGCGCCCAGGCGTCGGCGCCCTCCGGGTCGCACCCCACGGCGAGGTCGTGGATGACGCCGAGGGGCATGCCCGCCTCGCGGGCCGCGGTGCGCGCGGCGGCCAGCTGGTCGGCGAGCCGCTGCTGCACCCAGCCGTGGAACGCGACCCGCGGGGCGAGCTCGCGCCGGGCGCGTCCGACGGCCTCGGAGCCGGGATGGCGCAGCTCCTCGGGCCACAGGGTGAAGCGGCCGCCGTAGCGCTCGGCGAGTGCGCAGTAGGTCGCGAAGTCGACGAGATCGGGACCGGGCTCGACGGGGTCGGGGCGCCCGGCCGAGCGCCACAGCAGCTCCAGCGCCGACCGCTTCGCTGCCCACACCCGGTCGTGCGCGAGGCGGTCGCCGACGGTCTCCGGGCGCAGGGCGTCGACCTCGGCGCGGGTGGCCGGGTCGGCCGCGGCGTACTCGGCCAGGTCGGTGATCCGCAGCGCGAGCGGGGTCGCGAACCGCCGGCTCGACGGCGTGTACGGCGAGGGCTGCACCGGCGAGAGCGGGGTGATCGCGTGCAGGGGGTTGAGCAGGATCGCCGACGCGCCCTGCTCGCCGGCGTGCGCGGTGAAGCTCCGGAGGTCGCCGAGGTCGCCGATCCCCCAGCTGCCCGCCGAGTGCAGCGCGTAGAGCTGCAGCATCCAGCCCCAGGAGCGCGGGGTCGGCGGCAGTGCCGGAGGCGAGACGACGACCGTGACCTGCTGCTCCGCCGTCTCCAGCCGGTACCAGCCGGGCTCCGGGCCGGCCAGCTCGCCCTCGACCTCGCGGCGGCTGCCGTCCTCGCCGACGAGCACGCCGGGCACGGGCAGCGGCCGGGGATGGTCGGCGCGCAGGCCGATCGTGCCGGGGAGCAGGCCGCGCGCGGCCTTCTCGCGGGCCTCGGTGAGCGCCGCGGCCCGTGCGGCGGGGGTGGTCGCGTCGACCTCGAGCAGACCGAGGACCTCGACGACCACCTCCTCGTCGACGGTGACCGGCCTGCGGTCGCCGTCGTTGTAGCCCGTCGCGACGCCGTGCGCCGCGGCCAGTTCCGAGAGGTCCGGATCGATCGCCACGAGGGGGAATCGTCCCGGATCGGGGCCGCCTCCGCCCGCTCGGATCCCCCGGACGCGCCGGGGCCGGTCACCCGCGCCGACTGAATCGCGCTGAGCTGGGCCGATACCCGCCCGGGCGACACGCCGCGAACCGGTCGCCGAACAGGGTGAAGGGGTCTCCCGGTGCTACGGTCCTCCGACGAGTCCGGGCGGGCCCGCACGTCTCGCGCGCCGCGGCGAGGGCACCGGTCGGGCCTCGACGAGATCGCGCGAGGAGAGCCGAATGAGCACGTGGGCCCTGGTCGTCATGGTCCTGCTCGTGCTGCTGGCCGCCGGGATCGTCCTGGTGGCGATGCGCCGCGGGGACCGGGGCGGGGCGACCGCCGCCGCCGGTCCCCGGCCCGAACCCCGCCCCGCCGGGCGGACCGTGGGCGACCTGGTCCGCGACCGGTCCGTCGGCGCGCCCGCCGACCCCGAGCCCGCCGAGCCCGCCGCTCCGGCCGAGGACCCGACCACGGCCGAGGACGCGCCCGCCGCGCCGGCCGAGGCGCCCGCGGACGAGCGGCCCGAGGAGCCTCCCGCCGAACGCCGGGTCGTGGCCGAGGAGGTCGACGCCGGCCCCGTCGGTCCTCCGTGGACCCGCGGCTTCGTCGACGGCGTGCCGGTCGAGGCACCCCCGCGCACCCGCCCGCAGCGCCGCTCCTCGGTGGACCCGGCGCTGGTCGCCCGGGTCACCTCGGTCGCGCCGCCCACCCCCAGCCGCGACGACCGCCCCATGGCGCGGGGGATCGTCAGCCCGGCCGTCGCCGAGGCGGTGGCGCGGGCCGAGGCGTCGCGCCGCCAGCAGGGACCCGAGCCGTTGTCGGACGACGCGGCCGTGCCCGCGCCGCGGGACGGCGCCGGTCAGCGCCCTGTCCTCGCCGTGGTGCGGGGTGGGGCGGACGACGGCCGCGAGGTCCGCCGGCTGCGTGCAGTGCCGCCGATGGCCGCGATGGCGGGCGGTGCCGCGGCCGCGTCGCTCGCCGAGCCGGTGGTGGCGGAGCAGGTGCTCGAGGAGGTCGAGGAGGACCCGGCCGAGCAGGCCGAGGAGCGCCAGGTGGAGGTCGCGGAGCCGGCGGAGGAGCCGGTCGAGGACTCGGCGGAGGATCGAGCCGACGCGCGCGATGAGGAGTCGGCGGAGGAGTCGGTCGAGGCGCAGGCCGAGGAACTGGCCGAGGAGCCGGCCGAGGTGCCTTCCGAGGAGCCCGTCGAGGCGGAGGACCTGGACGTCGCGCCCGACGAGCCGGTCGAGCAGGCGGCCGCGGTGCATGGCGAGGAGTCCGCAGAGGCGGAGGACCTGGTCGTCACGCCGGAGGAGCCGGCGGCAGAGGCCGGGGAGCCCGTGACCGCGGTCGACGAGCTCACCGAGGTTCCGGGGCAGCCGGCCGTCGAGGCGTCGACGGAGCCGGTCGCCGAGAAGGCGGAGGAGCCGGCTGCCGAGGTGTCGTCGGAGCCGATCGCCGAGGCGGCCGAGACGCCGACCGCTGAGGTGTTGCAGGAGCCGGCCGTCGAGGTGTCGGACGAGCTGGTCGCCGAGGAGCTGGAGGAGCCGGTCGTCGACGCCTCCGCGACGGCCCCGACGCCCACCCCCGCGCCGCCCACCAGCCCCGACGTCGTGATCGACACCCCGGCTGCGGAGGCCGCGCCCGCGCCCGTCACGCTGAGCCCCGTGAGCCCGACGACGAGCGCCCCCGAGCCCGCCCCGCAGCCCGCCGACATCGCCCCCGACGAGGCCCGCGCGGCCGAGCACGCCGCCGTCGACCTGGCCCTGCTGCGCACGCTCGGGTTCGCCGACCCCAACCCGCGCCCCGGCGCCGCCCCCGTCGTCGACCTCGCGGTCGCGCACGAGGAGGAGCCGCTCCCGCCCGGGCAGGCCGTGCCCGTGCGGTTCTCGGTGGTGCAGCGGGACCGGTTCGCGGTCGCCGACGCCGCCGTCACGCTCCTCGACCCGCGCGGCCGCGAGACCGCCTCGGCGAAGGCGGACGTCGAGGGCCGCGGCGAGGTCACCGCACCCCGCCCGGGCGGGTACGTGCTGGTCGCGGCGGCGGACGGGCACCAGCCCGGGGTCGTCGCGCTGACCGTCCCCGCGACCGAGTACGCGGTGGCGGAGGTCGAGGTGCAGCTCGTGCGCTCGTCGACGGTCGCCGGCGCGGTCCGCGACGCCGGGGGCTCCGGCGTCGCCGAGGTCGCGGTCTCCCTGCTGCAGGACGGCGAGCTGGTCGCCACCACGATCAGCGCGGCCGACGGCGGCTACCGCTTCGGCGAGCTGGCCGCCGGCGAGTACACGATCGCGGTCGTCGCCGAGGGGCGCGAGCCGCGGGCCCTCCCGGTCCGGGTGGGCGAGGAGGCCGACGCGGCGCAGGACGTCGTGCTGGCCGGGCCGGTCGCACGGTCGACCGGCGCCGCCGACCACTGATGCCGGTCGCGGAGGGGCGCCTGCCGGGCGCCCTCGGCGAGCTGTTCTGGCGGGCCTGGCTCCCTACGGCCGAAGTGACCGGGATCGTGCTGGTCAGCCACGGCCTGGGGGAGCACTCCGGCCGCTACGCCGCGCTCGCCGCGGCCCTCGCCGCGGACGGCTGGGCGGTGTACGCCCCCGACCACGCCGGCCACGGGTTGTCCGAGGGCCGGCGGGTCGACGGTGGTCCCGCCAACTGGGTCCCCGATCTCGACCTGGTCCGCCGGCACGCCGCCGCCCGGCACCCCGGGCGGCCGCTGGTCCTGTTGGGGCACAGCATGGGCGGGCTGATCGCGCTGCGCTACGCCGCCGCGCACCAGGAGGCGCTCGCCGGCCTGGTCCTCTCCGCCCCGGCCCTGTCGAAGCAGGCCGTCCCCGGCCGGCTCGTCCCGGTGCTGACCGCGCTCGCCCGGGTCGCGCCGACGCTGCGGCCGGCGGGCATCGACGTCGCGGACCTCAGCAAGGACCCCGCCGTGGTCGCGGGGTACCGGGCCGATCCGCTCGTCCACCACGGTCACCCGACGCTGCGGCTCGGCTCCGCGATGTTCGACGCCATGGACGAGGTGCTCGCCACCGCGGCGGAGATCAGGCTCCCGGTGCTGCTGCAGCACGGCGTCGACGACCGGATCACGACCGTCGAGACCTCCCGCGCGCTGGCCGCCGTCCTCGGTTCCGAGGACCTCACGGTGGAGTTCTACGAGGGACTCTGGCACGAGATCTACAACGAGCCGGAGCGGGACCGCCCGATCGCCGACCTCCGCGCCTGGCTCGCCGCGCACCGCTGAGGGTCACCGACGACGGCGTCCGCGACCCCGCGCTGACGGTCAGGGCGCCCCGTCCAGCAGCGGCCGCAGCGCCTCGGCGAAGGCGACGGGTGCACCGAGGAACCCGCGATGGTCCCCGGGCATCTCGACGAGCGTGGTGCCGAGCGCCGCTGCGAGGGCCTCGGTGGCGCGGCGCGGGACCTGCCCGGCCGAGTCCCGCCCGGCGGCCACCACGATCCGCGGGCCGAGGGAGCGCAGCGCCTCGATGTCCGGTTCGTAGCGGCTGACGGCGACCACCGTGTGCGCGAAGAACCCCGGCAGGTTGGCGGCGAAGCGGGCGAGCGTCTCCAGGGCGGCCGGGTCGTCCGTCGGCGGGGGCGGCGCGTCGCCGGCCATGCCGGTGTCGGCGAGGAAGCGGGCCGTGGCCGCCGGGGTGCCCTCCCGCCGTTGGAGCTCGGCCAGCCGCCCGCCGTCGTGCCGGGCGGCGTCGGGAAACAAGGCGGTGACCGGCGGCTCGTGCGCGATCAGGCGCGCGACCCGCTCGGGCCGCCGCGTGGCGAGCTCCAGGCCGGTGACCGCGCCGGCGCTGCTGCCGAAGACGGTCGCGGGCCCGGCGCCGATCGCCTCGAGCACGCGCTGGGCGTCGTCGGCGAGCCTCGCGACGGACGCCGCCAATTCCGGGTCCACGGCCGGGCTGCGGGAGGTGCCGCGCGGGTCGTACGTGACGACGGTGTGGTCCGCGGCGAGCAGCGGGGCGATCCCGTCGTAGGAGGCGGTGTCGGCCGCCCCACCCGGGATGAGCAGCAGGACCGGCCCGGACCCCCGCACCTCGCAGTGCAGACGGGCTCCGGGGACCTCGAGCGCGTCGACGCGAACCCCCGTCACGGGGTCGATGATCCCCTACAGGGAGAGCTCCTCGGCAGGGTCCATGTCGAACGCGAGGTGGTCGACGATCGCGGTGAGCAGCGGCCGCCGCGGCAGGCCGAGGGAGCGCAGCTCGTCGGCCATCGGGTGACCGGAACCGAGGACGAGCGTGCCCGATCCGAGGCCGACCCGGATCCCGCGCAGCCGGGCCCGGACGGGACTGGCCAGCATCACGCCGGCGCGCGGGGCGAAGGCGGTCACCGAGCCGGGCACGGTGCCCGGCAGCGCGAACGGCAGCGTCGAGAGGGCCGCGGTGAGGACGTGCGCGCCCTCGTACGCGAGGTGCCCGGTGGCGTCCGAGCCCCGGATGTCCAGCTCGGCGGTCCCGAGCCATTTCGGCAGTCCCCAGAGCGCCCGCCCGGCCTCCATCGTGAACGTCTCGGTGACCGGCAGCTGCGTGACGTGCACGCCGACCCGGCCGCGGAACCGGACGGGGAGGGCGAGGGCCAGCTCGTCGTAGCTGCCGAGGTCGTTGACCCGGTAGTCGACCAGCCCGACGACGGCGAGCGCCCACCCCGCGACGGCCACCGGCTCCAGCCCGGTGCCCTCCAGCAGCGCCGCCGCGCGGGCCGCCCGCACGGGGTACGCGGCGCAGGCCACGCCCGCGTCGCCGATGCGCACGGGGAAGGTCAGGTGCTTCCCCTGCACCTCCCAGGAGCCGTCGTCGAGCTTCGTCGCCATGCGGGCATCCTGCCCGGTCGGACGGGGTCCGGGCGGCCGGAGGACGGGCCGCGTCCGGCCCGCGCGGGCCACGGTTCGCCGCGACCACGGGGACCTGGCAGGCTGGTCCGGCGGGGCGCCGGTCCCGCGGTGTGAAGGAGGGCACGTGACGGATCCGGACGGCCCCGGCGTCCGGCGCCTGCTCGCGACCGCCGACCCCGCGGACTCGCCCCTCGGGGCCCCGGACGGCTGGCCCGCCGAGCTGACCTCGGCCGTCGCCCTCATGCTCGCCTCGCCGCACCCGCTCGCCCTGTTCTGGGGTCGGGAGCACTGCGTCGTCTACAACGACGCGTTCGCCGGTGTCCTCGGCCACCGGCACCCGTGGGCACTCGGCCGGCCCGGCGCGCAGGTGTGGCCGGAGGTGTGGGACCGGATCGGCCCCGCGCTGCGGCACGTCCTCGACACCGGCGAAGCGGTGCAGCACACGGACGACCGCCTGGTACTGGACCGCCCCGGCGGCCCGCGGGAGACGTTCTGGCGCTACGCGTTCAGCCCGGTCCGCGCGGCCGACGGCTCGGTCGCGGGCGTGTTCGACGTGATGTCCGAGAGCACCGCGCAGGTCGTGGCGGCCCGGCGCACCGCGCTGCTCGGCCGGCTGGCGCGGCTGGTGCGGGAGGCCGGCCCGGCCGACCCGGCCGCCGCCCACGTCGCCGCCGCGCTGGTGGACTCGCCGGACGTGCCGTTCGCGCTGCTCGGCGGGGCGGGCGCGCCGGTAGCCGTGGGGGTGGACCCGACGCCGGAGCTGGTCGCGCTGCTGGACCGGGAGGGCCTGGTCACGCTGCCGTCGGGCGGGCAGGCCTGGGCGGCCGGGCTCAGCGGCGGGGTCCGGCTGCTGCTCGGCGCGTCGCCCCTGCAGCCGGCCGACGAGGAGCACCGCGAGTTCCTCGCACTCGTCGCCGGGCACGTGGACGCCGCGCTCGCGGCCGTCCGGGCCGCCGCCGAGGACCGGGAGCGCACCGGCAAGCTGGAGAGCCGCGACCGCAGCCGGACCGAGTTCTTCACCGGCGTCAGCCACGAGTTCCGCACCCCGCTGGCGCTGATCATGGGTCCGCTCGAGCAGCTCCGAGCGGCGGACGACCCGCAGGTCCGGCACGACGCCGACGTGGCGCACCGCAGCGCGCAGCGGATGCTCAAGCTGGTCAACACCCTGCTGGACGTCTCGCGTCTGGAGGAGGGCCACCCCGACGCCGGCTTCACGCCCGTCGACCTCGGCACGCTCACCGGCGAGCTCGCCGCGTTGTTCCGCGCCCCGACCGAGCGCGCCGGCCTGCGGCTGGACGTCGACTGCCCGCCGTCCGAGCGGCCCGCCTGGGTCGACCAGGACATGTGGGAGAAGATCGTCCTCAACCTGCTGAGCAATGCCCTGAAGTTCACCTTCGAGGGCGGCCTGCGGGTGAGCACCCGGATCGAGGACGACCGGTTCGTGCTGCGGATCGCCGACACCGGCACCGGGGTGCCGGCCGCCGAGCTGCCCCGGCTGTTCGACCGCTTCCACCGGGTCCGTGCCGCCCGCGCCCGCTCGCACGAGGGCAGCGGCATCGGGCTGGCCCTGGTCCGCCAGCTCGTCGAGGTGCACGGCGGCACCGTCGACGCGGCCAGCACCCCCGGCGTCGGCAGCACCTTCACCGTGCGGCTGCCGCTCGGCTTCAGCCACCTGCCGGTCGAGAGCATCACCCTCGGGCGGCCCGCGGCCACGCCGCACCCGCGCCCCGAGACGTTCGAGCCGTTCGTCGCCGAGGCCCTGCGCTGGACGCCCGCCCGGCCCGAGGACCGCGGGACGCCGCGGCTGCCGGAGTCCGTCGACCCGCCGCAGGGCCGCGTGCTCGTGGTCGAGGACGACCCCGACATGCGCGAGCACCTGCACCGGCTGCTGAGCGAGAACTGGTCGGTGCACGCCGTGGCGAGCGGTACCGAGGCGCTCGACGTGGCCCGCTCCGACCCTCCGGACCTCGTCGTCGCGGACGTCATGATGCCCGAGCTCGACGGCATCGGTCTGCTCCGCGCGCTGCGCGCCGACGCCCGCACCGCGGGCCTGCCGGTGGTGCTGCTCTCGGCGCGGGCCGGCGAGGAGGCCGCGGTCGAGGGCCTGGCCGCGGGCGCGGACGACTACCTCGTCAAGCCCTTCTCCGCGCGGGAGCTGCTCGCGCGCGTCGCCAACCACCTGCACCTCGGCCGGGTGCGGCGGGCCGCCGAGCTGCGCTTCCGGGCGATGGCCAACTCCACGCCCGCGCTGATCTGGGTCGACGACGCCGGCGGGCACCGCGTGTTCGTCAACCGCGGCTGGCTGGACTTCACCGGGGCGCGGGACGCCGTCGGCGAGCTCGGGCTGGACTGGCGCGAGCGCATCCACCCGGACGACCGCGAGCGGTACCGCTCGGTCGTCGAGGCGGCGACGCGGGCGGGCGCGCCGTTCGAGGTGGAGTACCGGCTGCGGGGCGGCGACGGCCGGTTCCGCTGGGTGCTCGACCGCGGTGCCCCGGTCGGCGCGGCGGGCAGCACGGACGGCGGTCCGGCCGGGCGGCGGGCCGGGTACGTCGGCGGCTGCCTCGACATCGACGCCCGGCACACCGAGCAGCGCCGCCACCAGCTCTACGCGGTCGTCGGCGACGCCCTGGACCGGGAGATCAGCCAGTCCGCGCGGCTGGAGGCGTTCGCCCGGACCGTCGTCGACCAGGGCCTCGGCGACATCGTGCGCGTGTTCACGGACGACGGCGCCGGCCCGGCCCTGCGGATCGTCGCCGCCACCGACCCGGACGTCGAGCGAGAGCTGCGGACCCTGCCCGGCCTGCCCGTGCTGCACCAGCTCGCCGACGTCGACGACCCGGTGCTGCTGCCGCCCGAGCAGCTCGCGGCCGCCTTCGGCGAGACCCCGCCCGAGGACCAGGACGTGTGGCGACGGTCCGGGGCGCACTCCGCGTTGTTCGTCCCGCTCCGGGCCCGCGGCGGGATGCTCGGCATGTTCGCCGTCGCGCGCACGGGCGCCTCTCCGGTGCTCGACGAGTCCGACGCCGTGCTGTTCACCGAGATCGCGCGGCGCGCGGCGGTCGCGGTGGACAACGCGCGGCTGCTGGAGCAGGAACGCGCCAGCAGCACGCGGCTGGGCCTGCTGCACCGCGCGACCGCCGAGATGTCCGCGGCCGCGACCCCCGCCGAGGTCGCCCGGACCGCGACCGGCCACCTGGTGGCGCTGCTCGGGTCCGCGGTGGCCGGGGTGTGGCAGACCCGCGGCCAGGACCTGCAGCTCCTGGCGTTGCAGGGCTGGCAGGGCGAGCCGCCCGCGGAGCTCTCCACCGTCTCCCTCGACGGCGACCACCCGGCGCGCACCGCGCTGCGCACCCGGCAGGCGCTCTGGTTCGAGGACGCCGAGGGCCTGCACAGCGAGCATCCCCCGGCCGCGCAGTGGCTGCGCACCTTCGGGATCGAGGCCGCCTTCTGGGTGCCGCTCGTGGCGGGGGACCGGGACCTCGGCATGATCGCCGTCGGATTCACCGGGCCGCGGGCTGTCACCGACAGCGACCGTGAGGCGACGCTGGCCGTGGCGGAGTTGGCGGCCCAGGCGTTGGACCGCTCGCTGCTGCTGGTCGCCGAGACCGAGGGCCGCCGGCTCGCCGAGCGGCTCGGCGCCGTGGCCACCGCGCTCTCCCGCGCCACCGACCTGGAGTCGGTGGCCGACGTGATCCTCGCCCATGCGCGGTCGGCGATCGGCGCCGAGGCCGTCGTCGTGCTGCTGGTGGACGACGAGGGCCTCCTGCACACCCTGGCCGCCGACGGCTGGGCGGACCAGGACACCGGCCGGATCGTCGAGCACGGCCTGCGGGTGACCTCCGACCACCCGCTGGGCCAGGTGGTGCGGTCGGCCGAGCCGATCTGGGCCGCGGACGGGCAGCCGACGCCGTACCCGGTGCGCACGGCCGTCCCACTGCTGGTCGCAGGCCGTGCGATCGGCGTGATCGGGCTCGGCTTCGGCCGCGACCCGGCCTTCGGGCCGGACGAGCGCGGGCTGGTGCTCACCCTGGCCAGCCAGTGCGCGCAGGCGGTCCAGCGGGCGCGGCTGCACCAGGCCGAGCACGAGGTCGCCGTGACCCTGCAGCGCAGCCTGCTGCCGCAGGAGCTGCCGCAGCTCGAGCGGCTCGCCGTGGCGACCCGGTACAACCCGGGGACCGAGGGCACCGAGGCGGGCGGGGACTGGTTCGACGTGCTCGACCTCGCCGACGGCCGGGTGGCGCTGGTGGTCGGGGACGTCGTTGGGCGCGGGCCGTCGGCCGCCGCCGTCATGGGGCAGCTGCGCAGCGCGCTCGCCGCGAACCTGGTCAACGGCCAGCCGCCGGCCACCGCCCTCGAGCAGCTCGACCTGTTCGCCCGCCGGGTCACTGGCGCCCGGGCCAGCACGGTCGCCTGCGCTGTCGTCGACACGGCGTCGGGGGAGCTGCGCTACGCGTGCGCCGGCCATCCCGCACCGCTGGTCGCCGGCCCGGACGGGGTCCGGCTGCTCGACGGCGGCCGGGGCACCCCGCTCGGCGTCGCGGGCCGCCCGCCGTTCGCGGAGGCCGACGGCCGGATCGAGCCGGGGGAGACGATCCTGCTCTGCTCGGACGGGCTGTTCGAGCGCCGCACCGAGGTGATCGACGACGGCATGGACCGGCTGGTCGCGACCTTCGGCGCGCTGGCCGGGCACCGGCCGTCGGACATGGTCGACGTGCTGCTGGAGCGGATGCTCGACGCGGAGGGCGCCCCGGACGACACCGCCGTGGTGCTGGCCCGGCGGGTGCCCGAGCCCCTGACCCGGTCGATGCCGGCCGACGCCGAGTGCCTGGCCCCGATGCGCCGGGCGATCGCGGAGTGGGCGGCCCGGTGCGGGCTGGGCGAGGACGGCACCACCGACCTGCAGCTCGCCGTGGGGGAGGCGGTGACCAACGCCGTCGAGCACGCCTACACCAACGGCAACAGGCCGGCCGCCGACGCGGTCGAGCTCTCCCTGGAGCTGCAGCCCGAGGGCTCGGTCGCGGTGCGGGTCGTCGACCACGGCCTCTGGCGGCCGCCGCCCGCCGACCCCGGCTACCGGGGGCGCGGGCTCGCGCTGATCCGCGAGCTGGCCGAGGACGTCGAGGTCCTCCCGGCCGACGACGGCACCGAGGTCTGGTTCCGGCTGCCGGCGCTGCCCGTGGAGGTGGTCCCGCGGCTGCCCGGCGGGGCGGCCGACCGGCCCGCCGAGCCCGCGCATACCGACGGCGGCCCGGCCGTCACCCGGCTGCGGCGGTGGGCGGACCAGCACACGGTGCGCGTGCACGTGGAGGGGGACCTCGACCTCGCGGGCGTCGCCGCGGTGCGCTCGGACCTGCTCGCCGAGCTGGACCGCGGCGGGCCGCTCACCCTCACCCTGGCCGCGGACTCGTACGTCTCCAGCTCGGGGATCGCGCTGCTCTCCGAGCTGGCGCAGCGTGCGCGGTCCGGCGGCACGGAGTTGAGCGTGGTCACACCCTCGGACAGCCCGGCACGCCGGATCCTGGTCCTCGCGGGGCTGGACACCCTGATCGGCGCGGTCCCGGACCCCCTGAGCGGGCGCAACGGGCGCTGACCGGACATTCGGGTCCGGGTCCCGGGCGCTGGGAGCGGATTTCCGTCCGGAGCGCCGGGTGTGCTGGAATCATCGACGTGATGCCCGCGTGGAACCTCGGCCCCATCTGGGAGAGCCGCCGCGGGCACGTGTTCGACGAGTGCTGTCAGGGATGCCACAGCTCGAGCTGACCCAGGCCCCCTGCTCGCGTCGTCCCCTACTGGAGTACCTCGTGCTCGCGCACGCCCGCACCGTGTCCCGTGCGGCGGTCCGCACCGCCGCCCCCACCCCGCTCGACCTCTCCGACCTCAGCGCGCTGACCCGCCGGTACGTCGAAGAGGTCCGCCTCGGCCGGCACGCGGTGCACGTCGATCCCGTGCACCGCTGGTCCCGCCGGCTGCACAGCGACGACGTCGTGGACGTCTGGCTGATCAGCTGGGCCCGGGAGCAGATCGCCGAGCTGCACGACCACGCCGGCTCGCTCGGCGCGCTCACCGTGGTCTCCGGTGACCTCGTCGAGCAGCGCTGGGTCGCCGGCGAGGGGCTGCGGGCCCGTACGTTGCGGGCGGGGCGCGGCGCCGCCTTCCCGCTCGGCCACGTGCACGACGTCGCCAACCACCTCGAGTCGCCCGCGGTCAGCGTGCACGCGTACTCGCCGCCGCTGACCGCGATGAGCTACTACGAGGTCGCGTCGGGCCCGGGCGGGGAGTTCCTGCGCCGCACCCGCACGGAGCTGACGGACGAACCGGAGAAGGTGGGGGCATGACCCGCTCGATCGCCGACGTGCTGGCCGAGGCGCGGGCCCGGCTGGACCGCGTGGGCCCGCAGGAGGCCGCCGCGCTGCTGCGCGAGGGCGCGCGCCTGGTCGACACCCGCCCGCAGTGGCAGCGCGACGAGGAGGGCTCCTTCGCCGACGCGCTGGTCATCGAGCGCAACCACCTGGAGTGGCGGCTCGACCCGGCCTCCGACGCGCGCATCCCCGAGGCCGTCGACCACGCCGTCACCTGGATCGTGGCCTGCTCCGAGGGCTACAGCTCCAGCCTCGCCGCCGCCTCCCTGAAGGACCTGGGCCTGCACAACGCCACCGACCTCGACGGCGGGTTCCGGGCCTGGAAGGCGGCCGGCCTCCCCACCCGCTGAACGCGAGTCGGTGAGGACGCGGTATCACCGTCGTACCATCGCCTCATGGCGATGACCGTCCGGTTCACCGAGGACGAGACCGAGGCCCTGCGCGCCGCAGCAGAGGCCGAGGGCATCTCGATGAACGACTACGCACGCCGGGCGGTACGTGAGCAGATCGCGCGCCGAGCGCACAAGGCCCGGGTCGCGGCATCCGCCGAGGCCGGGGCCGAACGCTACGCGGAGGCCTTGCACCGCCTCGGCACCCTGTGAGCGGTCCGGGAAGACCGGAGACCGTCCACCTGGATCTCGACGATCTGCTGGAGATCGCCCGCTGGGCCGTCGGCGGCGAGCCGCAGGTCCGTGACCACGGCCTGCTGGCCTCCGCAGCGGCCCGCCCGCAGACCACGGTGTTCGGCGCCGACGCCTATCCGTCCGTGCTCGAGAAGGCAGCCGCCCTGTGCGAGTCGCTGACCCGCAACCACGGGCTGGTCGACGGCAACGAGCGACTGGCGTGGCTCGCGACCTGGGTCTTCTGCGATCTGAACGAGATCCGGCTCGTCGCTACGCAGGACGAGATCGTCGACCTCATCGTGGACGTCGCCGAGGGCTCCCTGCCCGAGCTCCGGCAGATCGTCGACCGCCTGGCCGGGTACCTCCCCACCGCGCCGGCGCCGCGGCGAGTAGCCCTTTCGCACCTCCGGTCCGCTCAGTCGGCGAGGCCGGCGTAGGTGTCGCGCAGCTCGCGCTTGAGGATCTTGCCGCTGGGGTTCTTGGGCAGCTCGTCGACGACCACCACGTACTTGGGCGCCTTGAACCCGGCGAGGCGTTCCCGGGTGTGGGCGACGATCTCGGCCGGCTCGGCGGTGGCGCCCTCCCGCAGCACGACGGCGGCGGCGACGGCCTCGATCCACTCCGGGTGCTTCACCCCGAACACCGCGACCTCGCTGACCGCGGGGTGCTCGTAGATCGCGTCCTCGACCTCGCGGCTCGCGACGTTCTCGCCGCCGGTGATGATGATGTCCTTCTTGCGGTCGACGATCGTGAGGTAGCCGTCGGCGTCCATCACCCCGAGGTCGCCGCTGTGGAACCAGCCGTTCCGGAAGGCCTCGGCGGTCGCCTCCGGCTTGCCCCAGTACCCGCGCATGGCGTGCGGGGTGCGGTGCACGATCTCGCCGACCTGGCCGACGGACACCGGGTTGTCCTCGTCGTCGTGCAGCCGGGTCTCGACGTTCAGGCTCGCGCGCCCCGCCGTGCCCGCCTTCGCGATCTGCTCCTCCGGGAACAGCACGGTGGCGTTGGGTGCCAGCTCGGTCTGGCCGTAGTAGTTGAACAGCCGGATCGCGGGCAGCCGCTCGCCGAGCTCCTTCAGCACGGCGACGGGCATGATCGCCGCGCCGTAGTAGCCCTTGCGCAGCGAGCCCAGGTCGTAGCGGTCGAAGTCGGGGGAGCGCAGCAGCCGGATCCACACCGTCGGCGGGCAGAACATCTTGGTGATCTTCTCGGCCTCGACCGTGCGCAGGATCGTCCCCGGATCCGGCGAGTCGACGATCACGCTGGTCGCGCCCAGGTAGACGTCCGGCGTGAGGAAGTCGTGCAGCGCCGCGCAGTGGTAGAGCGGCAGGGCGTGCAGCTCGACGTCGTCGCGGTGGTACTCGCCGTCGACGATGTCCGAGACGTACTGGGCGATCAGGTTCCGGCTGGTCATGATCGCGCCCTTGGGAGCCGACGTGGTGCCGCTGGTGTAGAGCAGCTGGACCGGGTCGTCGTCGCCGATCTCGACGTCGGGCTCGGTGGCGTCGGAATGCGCGAGCAACTCGTCGAAGCCCACCCAATGGTCCCGCGTACCCACCACGACCTGCAGCTCGACCGGCACCCCGGCCTCCTCGAAGGTCGGCGCGAGCCGTTCGGACACGATCGCTGCACGAGCCCCGCTGTCCTCCAGCGCGTACCGCACCTCGCCCGCGGTGAAGTTGAAGTTGACCGGCACGGAGATCGCGCCGATCCGGGCCAGCGCGAAGTAGGCGACGACGAAGGCGTACGAGTTGTGCGACAGGATCGCCACCCGCCGGTTCCGCCGTACGCCCCGCGCGGCCAGGGCGTTCGCCACCCGGTTGGCGTCGGCGTCGAGCTCGGCGAAGGTCCGCCGGGTGTCGCGGTGGACCACCGCGAGCTTGTCGGGGTACTTCTTCGCCGTGCGGGCCAGGAGCGAGCCGATGCTCTGCCGCCGCGCCCGCGCGATCTCCGCGGTGTACGGCGGGAGGTAGCGGTCGAGGTCGTCGTCGGTCATGTGCAGGGCCTCCTCGTCGAGCCGTCCGGTGATCAGTAGACCCCGCCCGGCCGCCTCGGGTCGACACCCCTCGTGAGTGGCGATCGCTGCCGGAGCGACCATCGCCACTCACGAGTCAGGAGAACGCGCCGATCCCCGTGATCTCCTTGCCGACGATCAGCGTCTGCATGGTCTCGGTGCCCTCGAAGGTGTGCACCGCCTCGATGTCCGCCCAGTGCCGGGCGACGTGGTGCTCGAGCAGGATCCCGTTGCCGCCCAGCAGGTCCCGCGCGGTGCCGAGGATCCGGCGGGCGGTGCGGGTGTTGTTCATCTTGGCCAGGCCGGCGACGGTCGGGGACAGCCGTCCGGCCTCGGCGAGCCGGCCGATCTGCATGCAGTACAGCTGCATGCCGGTGAGGTCGGCCAGCATCTGGACCAGCTTCTCCTGCACGATCTGGAACGCGGCCAGCGGCTTGCCGAACTGGGTGCGCTCCTTGGCGTAGCGGAGCGCGGCGTCGTAGCCCGCGGTCGCGTGGCCGAGGGCCATCCAGGCGCAGAGCCCCCGCGTGGACGCGAGGACGGCGGCGCAGTCGGCGAAGCTGCGGGCCTCCGTGAGCCGGTTCTCCTCGGGCACCCGGACGCCGGTGAGCGTGAGGTCGGCCTGCCAGACCGAGCGCACGGACACCTTGCCGCCGATCACGGTGGCCTCGTAGCCCTCGGTCGGGGTCTCCACGACGAAGCCCTTGACCTCGCCGTCGGCCTCGTCCCGGGCCCACACGACGACGAGGTCGGCGATGGTGCCGTTGCCGATCCAGCGCTTGCGGCCGTCGAGCACCCAGTGGTCGCCGTCCCGGCGCGCGGTGGTCTCCAGCGCGACCGAGTCCGACCCGTGCTCCGGCTCGGTGAGCGCGAACGCGCCCAGCCGCTGCATCGTGGACATCGACGGCAGCCAGCGCTGCTTCTGCTCCTCGCCGCCGCACATCGCGATCGACTGCATCGCCAGCCCGGCGTGCACGCCGAGGAAGGTGCCCAGCGAGCCGTCGCCGCGGTGCAGCTCCATGTGGACGAGCCCGCAGGCCAACGGGCTCATCGCGGCCGCGCCGTAGCCGGTGATCGTCTCGCCGACGATGCCCAGCTCGGGCAGCCTGCGGAAGAGGTGCCACGGCAGCTCGCCGCGCTCCCAGTACCCGCCGATCTCCGGCAGCACCTCGGCGTCGACGAACTTGCGGACGGCGGCGAACCGCTCCCACTGCTCGTCCGTGAACTGCTCGCGGACCGAGAAGAAGTCCGTACCCAGCGCCTCGCCGAGGTGGGCGTACTGCGGCTCCATGCGATCACCTTGCCCTGTCCGCCGCCGCGCGGCACCTCGAACGTCACAGCTCGTCGAGCGCCTTCTGGATCCGCTTGATCGAGACGGGGTACCGGGTCCTCATGGGATGGGCGTAGAGGCTCACCCGCAGCTCCTCGATCATCCACCGCACCTCGACCAGGCCCGCGGGGGGATCGACGCCCGCGGGCAGGGCGGCGATCTCGTCCGCGTACTCGTCGGCGACGACGTGGACCTGCGCGGTCCACTCGGCGTCGCGGGCCGGGTCGGTGCGGAGCTTGTCGATCCGGATCCCGACGGCCTGCAGGTACCGGGCGACGTCGGCGAGCCGGTTCGCCCCCGCCGCGGTCGCGAAGCCCGGGCCGACGAGGCCGTCGAGCTGCGCGCGGATGTCCGCCACGCCCTCGCGCGTGGTGGGCGAGCGCAGCTCGGCGAGCGCCGCCTGCACCGGGTGCCAGCGGTCCAGCACCCCGCGCACGGCCCGCAGCACCTGCATCGTGGTGCCGCCGAGGTGCTGGGCGAATACGCCCCGGAGCCGCTCGAACCCGGCTGCGTCCCAGCACGGGCCGCCGGCGCGGGCGATCAGGTGGTCGGCCGCGCAGGTCACGCAGTCCTCGAGCAGGGCGTCGACGCTGCCGTGCGGATTGCGCGAGAGCGTCAGCTTGGCCTTGTTGTCCAGCCCGCGCTGCACCTGCTTGGTCGGCGAGGGTGTGGCGAGCAGCAGCAGCCGCCGGACGCCGCGGCGGTGCGCGGCGTCCCGCTCGGCGGCGGTGGCGAACACCCGGATATCGACGGAACTGCCGCGGTCGACCAGCCCGGGGAAGCCGGTCACGACGTGCGTGCCGCGGCGGATGGGCAGCTCGCGGGGGAGCTCGCCGCCGGACCCGATGTCACCGGTCCACGTGGTGAGCCCGGTCCGCTCCACGTCGCGGCCCGCGGCGGCGATCTCCTGCCGGACCTGGGGGGCGAGCTGCGCGCGCAGGGCCTCGAGGTCCGTGCCCCGGGCCAGCTCGCGACCCTTCTCGTCGACGACCCGGAACGTGACGACGAGGTGCTCGGGCAGCCGGTCCAGCTCCCAGTCGTCCCGGCCGATGCGCACGTTGCGCATCCGCCCGAGCTCGCGCTCCAGCGCGTCGAGCAGCGGCTCGTCCCCGGCGCGCACCCGGGCGAGCACGGCCCTCGCGTGGTCGGGGGCGGGGGAGAAGTTGCGGCGCAGGGTCTTCGGCAGCGTCTTGATCAGCGCCGTGACGAGCTCCTCGCGCAGCCCGGGGACCTGCCAGGTGAACGGCGTCGGGTCGACCTGGTGCAGCGCGGCCACCGGGACGTCGACGGTCACGCCGTCCGTGTGGTGCCCGGGCTCGAACGCGTACGACAGCGGCAGGGTGAGGCCGCCGGCGGCGACGTGGTCGGGGTAGGCGGAGCGGTCGACGCCGCGCGCGGCCTCGGTCTCCAGCATCCCGACGGTGAAGTCGAGCAGGTCCGGGTTCCGTTTCGACTCCTTCTTCCACCAGGAGTCGAAGTGCCGGCCCGACACCACGGACGCCGGCACCCGCCGGTCGTAGAAGTCGAACAGCGTGTCCTCGTCGACCACGAGGTCGCGGCGGCGGGCGCGGTGCTCGAGCTCCTCGGCATCGTCGAGCAGCTCGCGGTTGGCGTGGAAGAAGCGGTGCCGGGTCTCCCAGTCGCCCTCGACGAGCGCGTGCCGCAGGAACAGGTCGCGCGACACCTCGGGGTCGATGCGGCCGAACTCCACGCTCCGGTCGGCGATGACGGGGATGCCGTGCAGCGTCACGCGCTCGGTCGCGACGGCGCTCGCGCGCTTGCGCGACCAGTGCGGCTCCGAATAGGTCCTCTTGACGAGATGCCCGGCGAGCGGCTCGATCCACTCCGGCTCGATCCGCGCGACGGTCCGCGCCCACAGCCGGGAGGTCTCGACGAGCTCGGCCGCCATCACCCAGCGCGGCGGCTTCTTGGCCAGCGCCGAGCCGGGCCAGATCGCGAACCGCGCGTTGCGGGCGCCGAGGTAGTCCCGGGCGCCGCGGCGCTCCTTCGGATCCCGCTGCTTCTTGTCGGTCTCCTCCAGCAGCCCCACCTGGGACAGCAGGCCGGAGAGCAACGCCTGGTGGATCCGGTCCGGATCGGCGGGCGAGTCGTTGGCGGTCATCCCGGCCGAGCGCGCGGCCTGCCGGAGCTGGCCATGCAGGTCCCACCACTCGCGGATGCGCAGGTAGTGCAGGAACTCCTCGCGCAGCGTGCGGCGGAACCGGTTGCCGGACAGCGCCTCCCGCTGGTCCGCGAGGTACTGCCAGAGCGTGACGAACGCGAGGAAGTCCGAGCCCTCCACGCGGAAGCGGTTGTGCTGCTCGTCGGCGGCCTGGCGCTGCTCGGTCGGCCGCTCGCGCGGGTCCTGCACCGACAGCGCCGCGGCGATCACCAGGACCTCGGTGAGGCAGCCGGTCCGGTTGGCCTCCACCAGCATCCGGCCGAGGCGGGGGTCGACGGGCAGCCGGGCGAGGGCCTGGCCCACCGCGGTCAGGGCGCCGTGGTCGACCGCACCCAGCTCGTGCAGCAGGGCGAGGCCGTCGGCGACGTCGCGCTTGTCCGGCGGCTCCACGAACGGGAACTCGGAGATCTCCCCGAGGTCCAGCGCGATCATCTGCAGCACGACGGACGCCAGGTTGGTCCGCAGGATCTCCGGGTCGGTGAACTCGGGGCGCGCGTCGAAGTCGTCCTCGGCGTAGAGCCGGATGCAGATGCCGTCGCTCGTGCGGCCGCAGCGCCCCGCGCGCTGGTTGGCGCTGGCCTGCGAGACCTTCTCGATCGGCAGCCGCTGCACCTTGAGCCGCCGCGAGTAGCGGGAGATGCGGGCCGTGCCGGTGTCGATCACGTACTTGATGCCGGGGACCGTCAGCGAGGTCTCGGCGACGTTCGTGGCCAGCACGATCCGGTTGCCGGGGTGCGGGGCGAAGACGCGCTGCTGCTCGGCGGTGGTCAGCCGGGCGTAGAGCGGCAGGATCTCGGTGTTGCGGAAGTTCCTGCGCGTCAACGCGTCCGCGGTGTCGCGGATCTCCCGCTCGCCGGGCAGGAACACGAGGACGTCGCCGGGGCCCTCGCGCTGCAGCTCGGTGACGGCGTCGCCGATCGCGTCGATCTCATCGCGGTCCGGGTCGGCGTCGGGGTCGTCCGGGTCGACGACGGGCCGGTACCGGACCTCCACGGGGTAGGAGCGGCCGGACACCTCGACGATCGGGGCCGGGTTGCCGGCCGCGCCGAAGTGCCGGGAGAAGCGCTCGGGGTCGATGGTCGCCGAGGTGATGATCACCTTGAGATCGGGACGCCGGGGCAGCAGCTGGGTGAGGTAGCCCAGGATGAAGTCGATGTTGAGGCTGCGCTCGTGCGCCTCGTCGATGATCAGCGTGTCGTACTGCAGCAGGTCCCGGTCGCCCGCGAGCTCGGCGAGCAGGATGCCGTCCGTCATCAGCTTGACCATGGTGCGGTCGCCCACCTGGTCGGTGAACCGCACCTTCCAGCCGACGACGTCGCCCAGCTCGGTGCCGAGCTCCTCGGCGATGCGGGCGGCGACCGTGCGCGCGGCGAGCCGCCGCGGCTGGGTGTGGCCGATCGTGCCGGTGACGCCGCGCCCCAGCTCGAGGCAGATCTTGGGCAGCTGCGTGGTCTTCCCGGAGCCCGTCTCACCGGCGATGATCACGACCTGGTGGTCGCGGATCGCGGCGGCGATGTCCTCGCGGCGCGCGCTGACGGGCAGGGCGGGCGGGTAGGCGATCCGGGGCACCGCGGCGCGGCGGCGCTCGAGGCGGTGCTCGGCCGCGGCGACGGCGTCGGCCACGGCCTGCTGGGCGGTGCCGTCGCCGGAGCGGCGGGCGCCGCGGAACCGGCGGGTCAGGCGGGCCGCGTCGTGCGGGCCCAGCTCGCCGATCCGGCGTTCGACGTCGGCGAGGACCTCCGCGGGCAACGCCGGCGTGGCGGGTTCGGTCCGTTCCGGGCGCGGACCGCGCCGGCGGCCGTTCCCGGAGTCACGGCCGGGCTCACGGCCCGAGTCACGGCCGGACTCGCGGGCGCCGTCACGGCGCTCGTCGGCGGGGCGGCCGTCGGACCGGCCGTCGGTCCGGCCGTCGGTCCGGCCGTCGGGAGGAGCGCTGGCGGGGCCGGGCGCGTTCCCCCGCCTCTCGGCGGGTGCGCTCCGGCCCCGGGACCCGCGCCGGCGGGGTGGACGGCGGCGGGTCCGGTCGCCGCTCTCCGGGGCCGCAGCGCTGCCGTTCTGGGGCGCTGCCGCGGCCTGCGGGGCGGCGGGTCCGGTCGCTGTGGTGGGAGGCGGACCGGACGGGAGGGGAACGTCGGTGCGTGCGGAGGGATCGCCCGCGCGCGCAGCCGTGTTCCCGGTGGCTCGGATGGAGGTCATCGTTGTGCAAGTCTGCCTGTCGGGGGCGAGGACCGCGCCCGGCGGGCACGTGGTGCAACGGGCCGGCCGGAGGATCTGTTCCGGCGGGCGGTGTGGATCACACCCGCGTCCGGCCCAGTGTGGCGGACGCGACGGATCGGCGCGACGGGATTGCGCGCGTCCCCGTCAGGCCGAGCGCAGGGCCGGGGTGATCTCCTCGGCCACCGGCTCGTCCGCGGCGGGGTGCTCGACGAGCGCGATCACGCGGCCGGACAGGAAGCGCGCGGTGCGCACGGCGGTGCCCCCGCGGGTGACCTCGCTGACCTCGACGGTCCCGCGGGTCTGCGCGATGTCGACGCGACGCCCGGCACGGGTCGCCTCGACCTCGTAGGTCTTGGTGGTGCCGCTGCCGGCGTCGACCACGATCTCGACGCGGTCGCCCTTCATGGCGTGCTCCTCGAGCGAAGTAGGGATGGGAAGGCCCGGACCGGACGGCCGGTCGCCTCTCGGCGCGTGGCCGCTCGCAGCGGCGGATGGTTGAGACCCGGGGACACGGTGTCCGCCCGATCCGGACGCTTCTTCCAACCCACGCCGGCAGGGAGGTATTCCCTGGTCGACGATGGGGTCCGAGCCGGACGCAGGTCGCCTCGCGGCGAGTGGCGCACCGCGGCTCCAGCCGTACGGTATTCCGCGGCGGCGTTTATCTGTTGCGGCCCGGGGACACTGCTCGCCCGGCTCGGACATGGGGTTCCAACGGGCGGGCCCCGTGGATGATTCCCGGATCCGGGGGGTGTCGTGGGGTCACGTTCCGGATCCGGCCGTCTACGGTCTGCTCACAGGGCGTCGACGATCCCGTCGTTGTACGGCGTCCACGCCTCGACGGCCCACTCGCCGAACTTCCGGTCGGTGAGGACCACGCACGCCGCGCCGGCGTCGGGGTCGACCCACAGGAAGGTGCCGGACTGGCCGAAGTGCCCGAATGTGCGCGGCGAGTTGCGGGTGCCGGTCCAGTGCGGGCTCTTGCCGTCCCGGATCTCGAAGCCGGCTCCCCAGTCGTTGGGACGCTGCGAGCCGTACCCGGGCAGCACGCCGTTGAGGCCGGGGAAGACGACCTGGCTGGCCTCGGCGAAGGTCGCGGGCGCGACCAGCGTGGGGGCCTGCAGCTCGGCGGCGAAGCGGGCCATGTCCGCGGCGGTGGAGAACGCGCCGGACCCGGCCGGGCCGCGCAGCTCGGTCGCGTCGAGCCCGAGCGGGGCGAGCACGGCCTCGCGCAGGTACTCCGGGAACTCGATACCGCTGGCCTTGGCGATCGCGTCGCCGAGCACCGTGAACCCGGCGTTGGAGTAGATCCGCCGGGTGCCCGGCTTCGCCTGGACGTCGTCGGAGTCGAAGGCGAGGCCGGAGGTGTGGGCGGCGAGGTGCCGGATCGTGGAGCCCTCGGGCCCGGCCGGGTCGTCCCACTCGATCGCGCCCTCCTCGACCGCGATGAGCACGGCGTAGGCGGAGAGCAGCTTGGTCACCGAGGCGAGCCGGAACTCCCGGTCGAGGTCGCCCGCCGTCGCCCGGACCTCCCCGTCGGCGCCCACCACCGCGGCGGCGACGTGGTCGACGGGCCAGTCCAGGACGGCGCGCGTGGCGCGGGCGAGATCCACGGGTCGAGCCTAGTTGGCGCTACTCGAAATAGTGGGGCACGTCGACCGCCCCGCCCTGCGCCTCGAACTCGGCGTGCACCGCCTCGCGCAGTGCGGGGTCGGCGAGGTAGTCCAGGGCGGTCAGGGCGAGCCCGAGGGCCCCGTCGCGGACCCCGGCGTCGCCGCCCGGGCCGCCCGCCGCCTCGGCGAACTCGAGGGTGTGCAGCGAGTCCGTGGGTCTCGAGATCGCGAGCATCGGGTGGATGGCGGGCATCCGGTAGCTCAGGTTCCCCAGGTCGGTCGAGCCGGTGAGGAACTCCGGCACCACCCCCGGCGCGAGCGACGACCGGCCGCACTCCCGCTGGTTGACCGCCCACCGCCCGGCGAGGGTGCGGTTGTGCCGGATCGGCAGGTAGGCGGGCTTCTCGTCCCAGGTCAGCTCGACGCCGCAGCCGTGCATCAGGGCGGCGCCCTCGGCGATCGCGGTGAGCCGCGCCGCCAGGTCCCGCAACGTGTCCGGCTCCGTCGAGCGCACGTAGAACATCAGCGCCGCCCGGTCCGGGACGACGTTGGGGCGCGCCCCGCCGTCCGTGAACACCCCGTGCAGCCGGTCGCCGGGCGGCAGGTGCTGGCGCAGCGCCGCGACCCCGCTGTAGGCGGCGACGGCCGCGTCGAGGGCGTTGCGGCCCATGAACGGCTGGGCCGCCGCGTGCGCCGCCACCCCGTGGAACACCATCTCGACCTGGCGGCGGCCGAGGAACGGGTGCATGGCGATGTCGTGCGAGAAGGGGTGCAGCATCACGACGGCATCGACGTCGTCGAACAGTCCCGCCCGCGCCATCGTCTCCTTGCCGCCCCCGCCCTCCTCGGCGGGCGTGCCGAACAGGGTGACCCGGCCCGGCGCCCGGCCGGCCAGCGCGAGGTAGGCGCCGACCGCCGTCGTGCAGATGACGTTGTGGCCGCAGCCGTGCCCGATCCCCGGCAGCGCGTCGTACTCGGCGAGGATGCCGACGTGCGGGCCGTCGTTCCCGACGCCGACCCGCAGCGCCGTCTCCAGTCCGCCGACGCCGAGCTCGGGCTCGTGCCCGTGCCGCTTCAGCAGGTCGGCGACGGCGGCGACGGAGCGGTGCTCGTCGAACGAGGTCTCGGGGTGGGCGTGCAGGTCGCGGCTGAGCGCCACCAGCTCGTCGCCGAGCTCGACGACGGCGTCGGCCACCGGCTCGCGGAGCTCGGCGGGGGCGCCGGCGTGGTCCGAGTCCAGTGGTTCGGCGTCGGCGACCGCCCGCTCGGTCGCGGCCACCAGCGCGCGGAGGTAGCCGTCGTCGGGCCGGACGGGTTCGCTGCGCACCTGCCGCACCCTAGGCCAGGATGACCACGTGGCGGAGGTGCGCACCGGGACGTCGGGCTGGCGGTACCCGCCGTGGCGCGGCGTGTTCTACCCCAAGGGCCTCGCCCAGCGCCGCGAGCTGGAGTACCTGTCCCGCGCGGTGGCGTCGATCGAGATCAACGGCTCCTTCTACTCGCTGCAGCGGCCGGAGAGCTGGGTGAGCTGGCGCGAGGAGACGCCGCCGGACTTCCTGTTCGCGGTCAAGGGACCGCGGTTCGTCACCCATCTGAAGCAGCTCCGCGAGGTCCGCACCCCGGTGGCCAACTTCTTCGCCTCCGGGGTGCTGGCGCTGGGCCCCAAGCTCGGGCCGGTGCTGTGGCAGCTGCCGCCGCGGATGCGCTTCGACGCCGACCGGATGCGGGCCTTCCTGGAGCTGCTGCCGCACTCGACCGGCGCCGCAGCTGACCTTGCGAAGGAACACGACGAGCGCCTCGAGGGCCGCAACCTGCTCGAGACGGACGCGGACCGCCGGCTGCGGCACGCCGTGGAGGTCCGGCACGAGAGCTTCCGCGACCCGGCCTTCCTCGCCCTGCTGCGGGAGCACGACGTCGCGCTCGTGGTCGCGGACACCGCCGGGAAGTGGCCCTTCCTCACCGACGTGACCGCCGACCACGTCTACGTCCGGCTGCACGGCGACCAGGAGCTCTACGTCAGCGGCTACACCCCGGAGGCCCTGGACGTGTGGGCCGAGCGGATCCGCGGCTGGCGCGCCGCGGGCCTCGACGTGGTCGTCTACTTCGACAACGACGTCAAGGTCCACGCCCCCTTCGACGCGATCTCCCTGGCCGACCGACTCCGTGAATGAAACTGCCCCTGGTGGGGCGGACGGACGACTACTTCGTCGGAGTGACGAGGTGGCCGAGCGATGCTACGAGGGTCGGCGCCTCACCCGTCGACCCGTGAGTACCGAATGCCGCCAGAGGTGCGCTCGGCACTCACGACCCCTGCTGACCTGCGCGTATGCGCCACCAGCATCAGGCGGCCCAGCAGGACCCCGACGCCGGCGACCACCATCGCCGCGGCGGCCACGATCCAGGCCGTGGTGAAGGAGGCGTGCGCAGCCAGGAACCCGAACCCGACGGGCCCGAGGAACCCGCCGGCGTACACGCCCACCTGCACGATCGCCGTCGCGGCCGCGGGCGCCGACGGGTTCAGCCGCACCACCGCGAACTGCAGCAGGCCCGGCCAGGACCAGCCGAGCCCGAAACCCAGGACGGTCCCGACGATCAGCGGCACCGGCCCCGGCACGGCGAGCAGCAGCAGCCCGGCCGCACCCAGCAGCAGGCAGCCGGCCACCACGGCGACGTGCCCGCCGGTGCGCCGGTCGGCGAGCCAGCCGTGCAGCATCCGCATCAGCAGCCCGACGACGCTGCCGAGCGTCAGGACCAGGCCGGCCAGCCCCGGGGCCACGCCCCGGTCCACCGCCGAGGCCACGAGGAAGATGCCCAGCCCGGTCGCCGAGGCCGCGCCCAGACCGGCGGCCGCGCCGATGACCGACAGCGCCGCCGTCGCCCGGTCCTCGGGGACCGTCCGGTCCTTCGCACCCGGGCCGGATCCCCGCGGGGCGGCGGCGAGCGAGGTCAGCGCCAGCGCCGCGCCGATCACGTAGGCCCAGCGCCACCCGACGGTCAGCGCGACGGCCGGGACGGCGACGCCCGCGAGCAGCGTGGCGAGCGGCACCGAGGCCTGCTTGACGCCGAAGGACAGGCCCATCCGCGCGGCCGGCATCGAGCGGGCCAGGGTGAGGTTCGAGGACAGCTGGCCCATGACGTTGCACCACGCGCCGCAGAGCAGGATCGCGACCAGCGAGGCGTAGTTCCGCGCCAGACCGGCCGTGAGCAGCATGAACGTGGCGGCGCCGAGCACGGCGATCCGGCTCGTCCGGCCCGAGCCGAGGCGTTCGACGATCGTGCCGACGGGCAGCGACACCAGTGCCGAGACGCCGAAGTACAGCGCCACGACAAGGCCGAGCCCCGCCGGGTCGAAGCCCAGCTCGGCGGAGATCTGCACCGCGAGCGCGCCGGTCAGGAAGATCGGCAGCACGGTCGAGGTGGTGATCGCGACCGCGCCGGCCCCCACGCGGAAGGCGGTCTGTTCGCGGCTCACGATGAGCAACGCTAACGGACTTCCGGCCCGAACCTCGCCCGCACGTGACGAATGCCAGGTCCCCGGGGGTCGCGAGTGCCTACTGTCCCTCTAGGGGCAGTAGGCACTCACGGGGTGGTGCGGGCGCGGAGCTCGAACTTCTGGATCTTGCCGGTGGAGGTCTTGGGCAGCTCGTCGACGATCTCGACGTCCCGCGGGGCCTTGTAGCGGGCGATCTTCGACTTCACGTGCGCGATCAGCTCCTCCGGCGTGGCCTCGCCGCCGGGCGCGAGCACGACGAAAGCCTTGGGCCGCTCGCCCCACTGCTCGTCGGGCACGCCGATCACCGCGGCCTCGAGGACCGCCGGGTGCGACACCACGGCCTGCTCGACCTCGACCGTCGAGATGTTCTCGCCGCCGGAGATCACGATGTCCTTGGCGCGGTCGCGCAGCTCCACGTACCCGTCGGGATGCATCACGCCCAGGTCGCCGGAGTGGAACCAGCCGCCCTCGAACGCCTTCTCGGTGCCCGCCGGGTCCTCGTAGTAGCCGGTCATCACGTTGTTGCCGCGCATGACGATCTCGCCCATCGTCTCCCCGTCCCGCGGCACGTCGCGCATGTTCTTGTCGACGACGCGCACCCGGTCGGTCTGCAGCATCCCGACGCCCTGCCGGGCCTGCAGCCGCGCGCGCTCCTCCGGCTCGAGGTCGTCCCAGGCGCGCTGGTACTGGTTCACGGAGTAGGGGCCGTAGGTCTCGGTGAGGCCGTAGACGTGCACGATCCGGAAGCCCATCCGCTCCATCTGCAGGATCGTGGTGGGGCTCGGCGGGGCGCCGGCGGTGGTGACGACGAGCTGGTAGTCCAGCTTCGTCGCCTGCTCCGCGCGCATGATCGTGGTGACGACGGTGGGGGCGCCGTTGAGGTGCGTGACCCCGTGCTGCTTGATGAGCTGCCAGATCCGGTCGCCGCGGACCTCACGCAGGCAGACGTGCGTGCCGCCGATGCCGGTGAGCGCCCACGGTGTGCACCAGCCGTTGCAGTGGAACATCGGCAGCGTCCAGAGGTAGACGCTGTCCGGCGTGTGCGAGGAGTGCACGATCTCGCCGAAGGAGTTCAGGTACGCCCCGCGGTGCGAGTACTGCACACCCTTGGGCTTGCCGGTGGTGCCCGAGGTGTAGTTGATCGAGATCGTCGAGTCCTCGTCGGCGACCTCCCAGGGCAGCGGGTCGTCCGCGCCGCGGGCGAGCAGGTCGTCGTAGCGCACGCCGGAGCCGATGCCGTCCCCCGGGCTCGCCGGGTCGACCACCGTGACGATCTCCTCGACCGTCTTCAGCTCCCGCGCGACCGGCTCGACCTGCGAGTACAGCGCGGCGTCGACGACGAGCATCTTCGAGCCCGAGTGGTCGAGGATGTAGCGGATCTCCTCGGTCGACAGCCGCGTGTTGATCGCGACCAGGACCGCCCCGGCCAGCGGCACGGCGAAGTGCGCGACCAGCATCTCGGGCACGTTGGGCAGCAGGTACGCCACCCGGTCCCCGCGCTCGACACCGGAGCCGCGCAGGCCGTGCGCCACGCGGGTCGCCTCCGCGGCGAACTCCGCGTAGGTCCAGGTGCGGTCGTCGTGGACGATCGCGGTCTTGTCCGGGTACACCTCGGCCGAGCGGCCCAGGAAGCTCAGCGGCGTCAGCGGCGTGGTCCAGACCGAATCCATCCGCCGATCCTCGCCGCTGGGTCCCGGGCCGGGCAACAGGTCGCGACTAGCCCTCGAGGGTGATGGCGGCCTTCGGGCAGGCCCGGACCGCCTCCTCGACCTTGCCGCGCAGTTCCTCCGGCGGGTTCTCGTCGAGGATGTAGAGGAAGTCGTCCTCCCGTACCTCGAACACCTCCGGCGCGGCGGCCATGCACAGCGCGTTGCTCTCGCAGAGGTCGAAGTCCACGTGAACCTTCATGGCGTCAATGGTGGACCTGCGGGGTCGGTGCCGGGTGACTCAGGACACCCTTGCCTGGAGCCGGTGCCCGGCAGGCGGGGCGCGGCCGCGCGGGTGCTCGGGCAGGGGGTCCGGCCGCCCTCCGCGCGGGCTGCCGCCGCGGCCCGGACGGCGCCGGCGAGGGCCAGCGGCGCGGGGGCCTGTGGGGTCGTGACGGGGGTGCGGGGCACGTGCGCGGACTGGTGCAGGGCGGTGGCCTCGACGGTGTCCGCGGGGGCGGCGGGCGGGGTGACGCGGAGCTCGGCGGCCAGTACGGAGCCCGGCGGCCCGGTGTCGACGACGAGCGCGGCGCCGGTCAGGCCGCCGACGGCGACCACGGCCAGGCTCGCCGCCAGCACCGTGGGGAGCCGCGGGCGGAGCGGGTGACGCATCGGAGGCGGGGTCCTCTCCGGTGGGGTGCGACGGCCGGTGGGGGAGCGTGCCGTCGCTCCCTCATCGCAGGTCCCGGACCCGGGCGTTACACGTTCGGGTGAACGGTCGAGCGGCGCTGCCGAACGGGCGCGCCCATGATCCGCGTCCCGGCAGCGGGACGTTCGATTGCCGAACGTCCCGCTGCCCGACGGCGGATCACCGACCGGTCAGACCGTGCCCGTGAGGCGGGCGTAGACCACGACGTTGTCCGCGTAGGAGCGGGCGGTGTCGTCGAAGGCTCCGCCGCAGGTGATGAGCCGCAGCTCCGCACCCGGGGTGTCGCCGTAGACCTCCTCGGTCGGGAAGGCCGACTTCGGGTACTGCGCCACGCGGTAGGCGGTGAACAGCGCGGCGCTGCCGTCGGCGCGGGCCACCCGGATCTCGTCGCCCACGGCCATCGCCGACAGGCGGGTGAACGTGCCGGGCACGCCGCCGTAGTCGACGTGCGCCGCCAGCACGGCCGGCCCGGACGCACCGGGCGTCGGGCCGAGGCCGAACCAGCCGACCGTCGTCGCGTCGGCCGGGACCTCGAGGGCGCCGTCCACGGTGAGGCCCAGCCTGAGCAGCGGGCCGGACGCGACGCCGATCGACGGGACCTCGAGCCGCTCGGGCGCCGAGGCGGCCAGCGGCGCCGTGGCGGCGGCCGGAGCCGCGGCCGCCGGGACCTGCGCGGCCGGCTGGGTCGCCTGCGTCGGCTGGGCCGCCTCCGGGGCACTGCACCCGACGAGGACGACGAGCGCGGTGCCGGCCAGCAGGCCGGCCGCGAGCCGGCGGAACCGGCGGGCGGGCGACGGGATCCGGGTGCGGCTCATCGGAGGCCGGCCCCGCCCGTCGCCACACCGCCGACCGGGTAGACCGCGACCTGGCGGCCCTCGGTGCCGAAGTGGTCCTCGCAGGCGATGCCGTCCGAGTCGGCGTCGAGCCGCTCCGGGTCGGACACGTCGGCCAGCAGCACGGCCTGGGCCTGGGCCTGGGTGGCGAAGTCGGCGCAGTCGCGGTCGCCGGTCACCACGACGACGGCCGAATCGACGGTGGTGGAGTCGTCCTCGTCGGTGGAGGTGGCGTCGTCGTTGTCGCCGTGGTCGTCGCGGTCCTTCCACCCGTCGTCGTGGTGGTCGTCCCGGCCGCCGTGGCCGTCCTCGTTGTTGTTGTGGCCGTCGTTCTTGCCGCCGTGGTCGTCGCGGCCGCCGTTGCCGTGGTCGTCGTCGTGCGACGGGGGCGTGGTGGGCGAGGGCTTCGGGGGCTTGGTCGGGGTCGTCGGCGTGGGCTCGGGGGTGGTGGTCGGCGTGGTCGAACCCGGAGCGCCCCGGAGCGTCTCGCAGGCGATCCCATCGCCGTCCTCGTCGAGGTTGTGCGGGTCGCCGGAGCCGGCGCTCTCGTAGAAGTTCTGCGCCTCGCGCCAGGTGTCGAAGTCGGAACAGTTCTTGTCCCCGACCATCGGCTGGGCCAGCGCGGGTGCGGTGGCGCCGAACAGCAGGGCGGCGGAGACGGTGGCGACCAGCGCCGCGGCGCGGATCACGGGGCGTGCGGGGGCACGAGTGGGCATCGGTGTCCTCTCGAAGGGGGCCCGGCCGCCGGTTCTTCTCGACGGCCGACCCGCCTATCGCGAGGATTACCTCCGTATTACCCCGTCTCATCCATCTTTGGTATGCGGCTGCTAGTCCTTCCGGAGCACGGGCCGCAGGGCCTCCAGGACGTCGACGCTCTCGATGGTGGAGGGCACCGGCTCGTCGGCGCCGTCGGCGATGCCGCGCATGGTCTTGCGCAGGATCTTCCCGGAGCGGGTCTTGGGCAGGCCCGGGACGATCGCGACCTCCTTGAGCGAGGCCACGGCGCCGACCTGGTCACGCACCATCTGGACCAGCTCGGCACGCAGCTTGTCCTCATAGCCCTCGGCCGAGGAGTCGACGCCGGCCTTGAGCACCACGAACCCGCGCGGGATCTGGCCCTTCATCTGGTCCGCGACCCCGATGACCGCGCACTCGGCCACGTCCGGGTGCGAGGCCAGGACCTCCTCCATCCCGCCGGTGGACAGCCGGTGCCCGGCGACGTTGATGACGTCGTCGGTGCGACCCATGACGAACACGTAGCCGTCGGAGTCGATCCGCCCGCCGTCGCCGGTGAGGTAGTAGCCCTCGAACGCCGACATGTAGGACTGCACGAACCGCTCGTCGTCGTTCCACAGGGTCGGGAAGGCGCCGGGCGGCAGCGGCAGCTTGGCCACGATCGCGCCGTCCTCCCCGGGCGGCACCGGCTTGCCGTCGGTGTCGAGGATCTGGATGTCCCAGCCCGGCAGCGGCCGGGTCGGCGAGCCGGGCTTGATCTCCAGCAGCTCGATGCCCGCGGGGTTCGCGACGATCGGCCAGCCGGTCTCGGTCTGCCACCAGTGGTCGATCACCGGGATGTCCAGCAGCGCCGACGCCCAGCGGTAGGTCTCCGGGTCCAGCCGCTCCCCGGCCAGGAACAGGTACTTCAGCCCCGACAGGTCGTACTTGCGGGCGTACTCGCCGTTCGGGTCCTCCTTCTTCAGCGCCCGGAACGCCGTCGGCGCGGTGAACATGGAGCGCACCCCGTACTCGGACATGACCCGCCAGAACTGCCCGGCATCCGGGGTGCCGACCGGCTTGCCCTCGTACAGCACCGTGGTCGCCCCGGCCAGCAGCGGGGCGTAGACGATGTAGGAGTGCCCGACCACCCAGCCGACGTCGGACGCGGTGAAGATCGTCTGCCCGGCCGAGACGTCGTAGACGTTGGGCATCGACCAGGCCAGGGCGGTGGCGTAGCCGCCGCCGTCGCGGACCACGCCCTTGGGCTTGCCCGTGGTCCCGGAGGTGTAGAGCACGTAGAGCGGGTCGGTCGAGCGCACCGGCACCGGATCGGCCGGGCTGGCCTTCGACACCGCCTCGGCCCAGTCCACGTCGTTGTCGCCCATCGCGGCCTCGGCCTGCGGGCGCTGCAGGATGACCTGCTTGTCCGGCTTGTGCGCCGAGAGCTCGATGGCCTTGTCCAGCAGCGGCTTGTACTCGATGACCCGCTTGCCCTCGATCCCGCAGGAGGCCGAGACGACGACCTTGGGTGCGGCGTCGTCGATGCGCACCGCGAGCTCCTTGGCCGCGAACCCGCCGAACACCACCGAGTGCACCGCGCCCAGCCGCGCGCAGGCGAGCATCGCGATCGCGGCCTCGGGGACCATCGGCATGTAGATCACCACGCGGTCCCCGGGCCCGACGCCCAGGTCGCGCAGCACCCCGGCGAAGGTGGCGACCTCGTCACGCAGCTGCGCGTAGGTGTAGGTCCGCTTGGTGTCGGTGACCGGCGAGTCGTAGATCAACGCGGCCTGCTCGCCCCGACCGGCCTCGACGTGGCGGTCCAACGCGTTGTGCGCCACGTTGATCTCCCCGTCGGGGAACCAGCGGTAGAAGGGCGGGTTCGAGTCGTCGAGGGCCCTCGTCGGCGCCTTGTGCCAGTCGAGCGCCTCCGCCGCCCGCAACCAGAACCCCTCCCGGTCCTCCACGCTGGCCCGGAAAACGTCCTCGTACGCGCCCACACCGGCCTCCTGACCTCGAACGTCCTCGCGCTTCCGGCCCTTGACCCTAGGCCGAACCGGGCCTCCGCGGGCGCCGAACTGCCCCTTCGGTGAGGCGACGGACCGTCATGAGTGGTTGACGTAACGTCACCACTCGGATGGCCGATAGGCCGAGCGGCGAGCGGAATCGTTCGTTCGGGTGAGGAACTCGCCCCGCCGGCACGCCCCGGTCGGGTGATCCGTGGTCGGCGAAGGGGTGTGGGTGGACGCTCTGCACCGGGTGCGAGGTGGCCGGGGAGTCGTGGCAGGCCTGGTGGCGGCCGCGGCCGTGCTCGGCCTGGCCGTCGCGCTGCTGCCGCTCGGGTCGACGGGCGCGTCCGGCGCCGAGGACGGCGCCTCGCCGGCGCCGTGCGGTCCCGCCTGGGTCGCGGCCTGGCGGACCAGCCCGCAGGCGGGACAGGCCTTCGACCTGGGCGGTCGGACGCTGCGGATGCTGGTGCGCCCCCAGGCCACCGGTTCCGAGCTGCGCATCCGCGTCTCCAACCGGTTCGGCACGCGGCCCCTGCGGATCGACTCCGCGTCGGCGGCCGAGGCCGGCTCGGGTGCTGCGCTCGTGCCCGGCACCGCGCGGCCGGTCCTGTTCTCCGGTGCGCCGACGGTGGTCGTGCCGCCCGGGGAGGAGCTGGCCAGCGACGCCCTGGCGTTCGTCGCCCAGCGCGGCATCCCGCTCGCGATCAGCCTGTACCTGCCGGAGGAGCCGGACCGGGTCGCCGTGCACCCCGTCGCGCTGCAGACCTCGTACGTCTCCGCGCCGGGCGACGTGGCCGACACGGCCGGCCCCGGCCCGTTCGTCCGGGCGGTCTCGTCCTGGTTCGTGCTCACCGGCGTCGACGTCCTCGCGCCGCGCGCCGAGAACGCCGTCGTCCTGGTCGGGGACTCGATCACGGACGGCGTCGGCAGCGACCCCGACCGGGACGACCGCTGGCCCGACGCGCTGGCCGGACGGCTCACCGGCGGGCTCGCCATGCCCGTGCTCAACGCGGGGATCTCGGCGAACCAGCTGCTCGGCGGTGGGACCGGCGAGGCCCCGGCGGCCCGCTACGCCGCCGACGTCGCCTCGGTGCCCGGCGCCGCGGACGTCGTCCTGCACATCGGGACCAACGACCTCGCCGCCGGCCGAGACGCCGGGGAGATCGTCTCCGGGCTGGTCGACTACGCCGACCGGGTCCGCGCGGACGGGCGGCGGGTCTTCCTCACCACGATCACGCCCTCGGCCGCGGGGGCGCACGGCGCGCCCTTCGCCGTGGTGCAGCGCGCGGCGGTCAACCGGTGGATCCGCACGGAGGGCCCGGCACACGCCGACGGGGTGTTCGACCTCGCCGCCGCGGTGGCCGACCCGGCCGACCCGGCCCGGCTCGCGCCGGCCTTCGACGCCGGCGACGGCCTGCACCTCTCGGCGGCGGGCTACCGGGCGCTGGCCGCGGCCGTCGACCCGACGCGGCTCACCGGCAGCCCGTGCCTGGCCGCGGGCGACGCGGCGAAGGTGCTGGTCTCGGCGCCGCGATGAGGAACTGCTGGTGGTCGACCTGAGCGCCGACGGGCCCGACGGGGAGGGAACCCGCTCTACCGCCGGCGGCGGAGCCTCAGCTGGGCCCGCCGGCCCGCCTCGGCGGCGGTGACGGGCATCGGCCCGGTCGGGGAGTCCTCCTGCTCGAGCCGCTCGAGCACCCACTCCGTGGCCAGCGCGCCGGGGGAGGTGCCGCGCTCCTCGGCCACGCGGCGGAGCTGCTCGATCCGCAGCGCCGGCAGCCGCAGCTGGAAGACCTGGGCGGTCCCGAACCGGCCGGTCGTCTCCGTGGCGCCCGGCTCGGCGTCCGGGGCGAGGGCGGCCAGGTAGGAGTCGAGCTCGGGGTCGTGCTGCTCCAGCTCGGGCCCGGCGGCCCTGCGGGCGGGCGCGCCGTGGCGCGACGGGCGTCGTTCCCGGAAGCCGGCCATGTGGGGAGCGTAGCGGCGCCACGTCACCCGGACGAACGAACGGCACCCCCGATCGGAGGTGCCGCCCGGTGGACCCAGGCTCAGGCCAGGGAGTAGCCGGCCTCGACGACCGCGGCCTCGATCTCCGCCCGGCCGATCTCGCGGTCGGCGGTGACGGTGACGGCGCCGCTGGCCAGGTCGACCTCGACCGAGCGGACGCCGGCGACCTCGCCGATCTCCTCCTGCACCGAGCTGGTGCAGTGCCCGCAGGTCATGCCGACGACCGTGACGGTGGTGCGGAACGGGGTCTCGACGCTCATGGGTGGGGAGCCTCTCGTGCGGATCGGACAGCGGGTGGTCAGGACTTGACGAGCCGGGCGATGGCGTCGGCGGCTTCCTTCACCTTCGCCGCGCCCTCCTCGGGGTCGTTGCGGGCCGCGTCGACGACGCACCCCGCCATGTGCTCCGAGAGCAGCTCGAGAGCGAAGGACTGCAGCGCCCGGGTCGCGGCGGAGACCTGGGTGAGCACGTCGATGCAGTACACGTCGTCGTCCACCATGCGCTGCAGGCCGCGGACCTGGCCCTCGATGCGGCGCAGCCGCCGGAGATGGGCCTCGCGGGCGTCGGAGTAACCGGGCATCGCGTTCCTCCCTGGGTCGCCCGTGGTGTCGCTCTCGGGACAAGCATACCCCGAGGGGGTACGTGGGACCGGACACACCGCTGTTCGCACCGGGGCGATCGTGTGACGCACCGTCGCCGTGCTCACCCGGGAAGGGGCATGCGATGCGGGTCTCGGATGGGTAACGTTCCGGCCACGGCCACGGGGGTGGCCGCAGGGTGTACGCCGGTCACGGGGCGCGGCGTCGGTCGGGGGATCGGCGGTCGTGCGTTCCGCCGTGCCCGTCTCCGCCCGCGGGTCACCCCGGGTCGCCAGGGGTCGCGACCGAAGGGGAGACGTCGTTGAGCGGGATCGACAGCGTGCGGGGCAGTTCTGTCAACGGGCTCTCGAACGGGGTCGCCGGCGGGGAGGACCGGACGTCGGGGTCGATCCCCGGTCCGCGCACCGCGGCCGACGCCTACCGGGTCTCCGACGACGAGGTGCACCGCGCCCGGCTCGTGGTTGCGGAGAACTCGCAGGACCCGGACGATCTCCGGCTGCTGCTGGACATGCTCGGCCTGGTCTCGGGCAACCCCGATCTGCCGCCGCCGGTCTGCCGCTGAAGGTGTACCGCAGGTCACACACGGCACCGACCGGGCCGAACGGGCCCGAGCGGGCGCCTCGCACCCTGTGTGACGTGCGGGAACGCCGTAAGAGGGGGGCGATTTTGGGCGGCCTGGCGGCGTGTCATATAGTTTCCTCGCTCCCAACGGACAGCCGTTGGAGGTCGAGGAACACCAGCGGTGCTCCGAGCCCCCATCGTCTAGCGGCCTAGGACTCCGCCCTTTCAAGGCGGCAGCGCGGGTTCGAATCCCGTTGGGGGTACGGTAAGTCCATACAGCAAGGCCCAGTGGCGCAGTTGGTTAGCGCGTCGCCCTGTCACGGCGAAGGTCGCGGGTTCGAGTCCCGTCTGGGTCGCTTCACCATCCGGTTCCCCTCGGAGCCAGGGCCAGGTAGCTCAGTTGGTACGAGCGTCCGCCTGAAAAGCGGAAGGTCGGCGGTTCGACCCCGCCCCTGGCCACACCTTCTCAAACGGCCCGCGTCCTGCGCGGGCCGTTCGTGTCTAGCCCGCGGGCGCGATCTGCCGCAGGACCCGGTCCACGGTCGTCAGCAGTGCGGAGTTGAGCGGTGTGCTCGCGGGTCGCGCGTGGGCCAGCCCCCTGTCCACCCGGGGGGCGTGCCGGTCGAGGCGGCGTGCGTCGTCGAGCCAGCGGGCGGTGGTCCCGGCCTCGACGGCGCCTGCGGCCGGCGTCGTCGATGCCTCCTTCGAGCAGGGCGGCAATGCCGTTGGCGAATTCCTCGATGGCGCGCCCCGCGTTGCGCGTCTGCACGGCCGGTGGGAAGAGGACGTTGACCAGCACCCCACCGACACGAACAGAGCCGGCGTCACCCCGGAGACCACGCTCAGCACCCGCTGCACTCCGTTGACCAGTGTGCTCGCCAGCGTCGCCTGCACGACGAGCAGCGCGGTGGGGGCGGCGCTCAGCGGGGACGGGTAGCGCAGCTCCGGTGGCCCCGGTGAGCCGCCCGGCCCGGACCGCAGCTCTGCCGGGACGGGTGGTGGGCTTGACTGTTTCTGAAACCGGTTTCATCATGGGCGGGGCCGGTCGTCGGGGAGGGGAGAGGGACGCGTGTCGATCCGTGAGGTCGCGACCCGGGCCGGGGTGTCGCCCGCGACCGTGTCCCGCGTCTTCACCCGGCCGGACGCGGTCGCCGCGGACACCCGGGACCGGGTCCTCGCCGTCGCGCAGGAGCTGCGCTACACCCCGCATCCCGTCGCCCGCTCGCTCGCCCGGCGCCGCACCGGGAACCTCGGGATCGTCGTGCCGGACATCGCGAACTCGTTCTCCGCCGTCGTCACCAAGGCCGTGCAGCAGGAGGCCGCCCGGGACGGGTACGCCCTGTTCGTGTCCGGCTCCGACGAGCGCGCCCGGGACGAGGAGCAATGGGCGCGGGCGATGGCCCCGCAGGTGGACGGGTTGATGCTCGTCTCCCCGCTGATGTCGGACGACGCGCTGCGGGAGCTCGCGGCCATCCCGCTCGTCCTGTCGAACCGGCTGCTCGATGCGCTGCCTGCCGTCGTCACCGACGCCACCGAGGCCGTGGGACATGCCGTCGAGCACCTCCACGCGCTCGGCCACCGCGAGATCGTCTACCTCGCCGGACCGGACGGCTTCGCGAACACCATGCGCCTGCGCGGCTACCACGGCGCCTGCCGGCGGCTGGGGGTGCGGCCCCGCGAGCTCGGGCCGTTCAACGCCCGCTTCTCCGACGGCGTCCGGGCCGCGGACCTGGTCCTCGCCACCTCGGCGACCGCCGTCGTCGCCTACAACGACGAGGTGGCCGTCGGCGTGCTCAACCGGCTGGCGGACCGCGGCCTGCGGGTGCCGGACGACCTGAGCGTCGTCGGCGTCGACGACACCTCGCTGGCCGAGATGGTCACTCCCCGGCTGACCACGGTGCGGCTGCCGGCCGCCGAGTCCGGGCGGGTCGGCGTGCGGATCCTGCTCGACCTGATCGACCGACGGCCCGCTCCGGCGGAGCCCGTGGGCCTCGCGGCGGAGCTGATCGTCCGGTCGAGCACCGGGCCGGTGCGGCGCGGTGAGTGACCCGAGAGCCCGCCAGGAGGGCGTCGAGCGGCGATCCTGGATCCTCACCAGGCTGCGCTCCCTGGGCTTCCTCTCGGTCGCCGACCTGGCGCGCGAACTCGGCGTCACGCCGATGACCGTGCGTCGTGACCTGCACGCGCTCGAGTCCGCCGGGCAGGTGCGGATGGTGCACGGCGGCGCGGCACTCACGCCGGGGGAGCTGCACACCCCTGCCTTCCCGGAGGACGGCCACGGCGCCGGTCGCCTGCGCGTGGCGGAGCGCGCCGCGACGTCGGTCGACGACGGGGACACGATCGCCGTCGACGCGGGGCCGACCGCTCTCGCGCTCGCCGGGGCGCTCCGACCGAGCTTCGCCGGATCGCTCATCACGCACTCGATGCCCGTGCTGGCCCTGATGGCCGCGCGGCGGCACACCTCGCGCACGGTCGCCCTCGGCGGGGAACTGCTCGGGGATCGGCACGCCTTCGTCGGCCCGGCCACCGAGGCGGCCCTCGACCGGCTCCGGGCGCGCACGTTCTTCTTCGCGCCCTCCGCCGTCGACGCCCGCGGCACGTATGCGCACTCGCCTGCCGAGGCGAGCGTGCAGCGCAAGCTGGCAGGAATCGCGGACGAGGTCGTCCTCGTCGCGACGGCCGACGTGTTCGTCGCCTCCGCGCCGGCCCGCGTGACGCAGTTGGCGCCCCTCCACCGGGTGGTGACCGACCGGCCCCCGCCGCCGCAGGTCGCGGCCGCGCTGCGAGCGGCAAACGTGTCGCTCGACGTGGTCGGATGCAGTTGACCATCCATTCCCGACACATTCGCCCGGCGTGTTCGCAAAGCGACAAGAATTGTTCGATTAAGAACGCAGTCTCGTGTTGCACGGATCATATTCGGTACTTAACCTCCTGGTCACGCCGCCGCCGAGATGATCTCGGCAGCCGTGTCAAAAGGTCTGAAGAATGTCGTGAGTCGAGGGGAAGAGGCGCCAATGACGGCGAGTCGGTCCACATCGTCGGGGTCGCACAATAGGTTCCTGGTCAAGCTGACGGTGATCTCCACGCTCGGTGGTCTGCTCTTCGGCTACGACACCGGCGTGATCTCCGGTGCCCTGCTCTACATGAAGACGGACCTGCAGCTGACGTCCTTCACCGAGGCACTCGTCGTCAGCTCGCTCCTGTTCCCGGGCGCCGCCTTCGGTGCGCTGCTGGGAGGGCGGCTGTCGGACAAGCTCGGCCGCAAGGGCAGCCTGCTCGTCTGTGCCGGGCTGTTCCTGGTGGGCGCGCTCGTCTGCGCGGTGGCCCCGAACGTCGGGGTCATGACCGTCGGCCGCATCCTGCTGGGCTTCGGTGTCGGCGCGGCAGCCGCCACCTGCCCGCTCTACCTGGCCGAGATGGCGCCGGCGGACCGTCGCGGCCGGATGGTCACGATCAACGAGCTGATGATCGTCACCGGGCAGTTCCTGGCCTTCGCGATGAACGCACTGCTCGATGCGCTGATCAAGGATCCGCACGTGTGGCGCTGGATGCTCGCCGTCGCGATCGTCCCGGCCGTCGCCCTGTTCGTGGGCATGTTCTTCCTGCCGGACTCCCCGCGCTGGTACGCCGTGCGCGGGCGGCTCGAGGACACCAAGCGCGTCCTTGCGCTGAGCAGGGGAGAGGCCGAGGCGGCCGAGGAGTACAACGTCATCGCGGAGCACGCGAAGCGGGACCTCGCCGAGGACAAGGGCGCGGCGATGCGCGACCTGCGGGCGTTCCCCTGGATGCGGCGGATCCTCTGGATCGGCTGCGGGCTCGCCACCGTGCAGCAGGCGACGGGCATCAACACGGTGAACTACTACGCACCCACGATCCTCGAGTCGACGGGCCTCGGCGCCAGCGCGTCGCTGGTCCTGACGATCACGGTGGGCGTGGTGGCGATCATCGGTACCGTCCTCGGGATCATCCTGCTCGGCTACATCAACCGCAGGCCGCTGCTGCTCACCGGGTTCAGCGGCGTCGCCATCGGGCACGCGGTGCTGGGACTGTCGTTCCTGCTGCCCGAGTCCACCGGGCGCAGCTACCTGATCCTCGCCGCGATGCTGATCGTCGTGTTCTTCGTCCAGACCTTCATCGGCACGCTCGTCTGGCTCCTGCTCTCGGAGATCTTCCCGATGACGATCCGCGGCTTCGCCATGGGGATCGCGGTGTTCGTGCTGTGGACGGTCAACGCGGCGATCTCCTTCGCCTTCCCGCCGCTGGTCGCGGCCCTCGGCGCGAGCGCCACGTTCGGGCTCTTCGCGGTCATCAACGTCGGCTCGATCCTGTTCGTGCAGCGGTACGCGCCGGAGACCCGCGGCCGGAGCCTGGAGGAGCTGGAGGACCAGCTCCGGCGGAACGACTGGAAGCAGGCGGCGCGGTCCGCGCCGGTCGACGCCCACGGGTCCTGACCCGCCGGCGGACCCACCCGGCCGCCGTCGGGGCGACCGGGTGACGTCCGCCGTGGGCGAGTGTTGCCGCGGTACCGGCGATCTCGTCGAGCTCACCGGGGGCGGACGTCCGTGCTGTCGGCTGGTGGTCCATACCGCGGCGGGAGTACGGCGGCCCGTCGATCCGCGACCGGTGCGGTAGGGCGCGGGCCCGCCGTGGCCCGATTCGCCCGCGTCCCTGCGCTGCGACCCTCGGGGCACCGCACCGAGGAGGGGACATGACGACCGTGACCGCCCGCCCGCGCGCCGGGCGCGACCCGATCCGCCTGCCCGTGCCGCGCCGGGTCCGCCTGGGCCTGCTCGTGGTGCACATCGTCGCGACGGCGGCGTGGATCGGGCTCGACGTCGCCCTCGCGGTCCTGGTCTTCGTGCCGATGCTCGACGCGTCGTGGACCGCGGCCTGTCACCAGGTGCTGCCGCTGCTGTTCTGGCCCCTGCTCACGACGGCGCTGCTGAGCCTGGTCAGCGGGACCGCTCTGGGGCTCGTCACGCGCTGGGGGCTGGTCCGGCACTGGTGGGTGGCGATCAAGCTGGTGACGAACCTGCTGCTCGTGACGCTGATCGTGGTGCTGCTGGGGCCCGGGCTGGAGGACGCCGGGCGGCACGGCCGGGCCCTCGCCGCGGGCCTGCCCGACGTCGGCGAGGTCCCGCGGCTGTTCATGCCGCCGAGCGTGTCGATCAGCCTGCTGGTCGTGGCCACGGTGCTGTCCGTGTGGAAGCCGCGCGGCCGGGTCCGGAAGGACTGATCAGCCGACGTGCCGGATCCGCGGCCACAGCGCGGACCAGCTCGCCACCGGGTCCCGGCACACCCACACGGTCCGGCCCTGCTCCTGATTGTCGAGGCCCACGCCGTTGTCGATCACCGCGGCCGGCTCCACCGAGGCGAACCACTGCCGCAGGACCGCGGGCCCGTAGCCGACGGCCACAACGGTGGCGGCGTCGTCGGGCGGCGGCCCCCAGTCCGCGTAGGAGTTGTGCCCGCTGACCACCGGGATCCCCGGCGCGAACCGCTGCACCGCCCCGGCCTCGCCGTAGTTGCCGGTCAGCACCACGGTCCCGGGTGGTTGCGCGGTGACCACCCCCGAGACCGTCGACGCGAGCTCCGGCCACCCCACCGTCTCGCCGACGTCGGCCACCATCGCGGTGATCGGGGTGTCCTTCAGCTCGGCGACCGGCACGACGGGCAGCATCAGCACGGCGTTGGCCAGCGCGCTCAGCGCGAGGGCCCCGCCGAGCAGGCCGGCCCGCGCGCGCCCGCCCCGCGCCCAGCGCAGGACCGGCGCCGCCCCCGCGGCCAGCAACAGGGGGTAGAGCCCACAGAGGTAGTACGGCTTGCCGCCGGTGGCCATGACGAGCACCGCCAGCACCGCGTAGGCGACGGGGAAGAGGCGGTACCGCCGGCTGCGCCAGAGCGCCACGAGCCCGGCGACCCAGACCGGCGCCAGCAGCGGCGAGACCAGCACCACCTGGAAGGGGACGACGAGCCACCAGGGCTCGCTCGAGGTCGACCCGCCGGCCGCGATCGACCTCGACAGCGCCAGCTGCGGCCAGCCGTGCAGCGCCTGCCAGACGAGGTACGGGGTCCACAGCGCGACGGCGAGCAGGCCCGCGCCCCAGAACCACGGATCACGCAGCGGCTGCCGCGGGCCCGCGACCACGAGACCGACGAGGAGGCCGAACAGCAGGAAGGCCACGAGAGTCTTGTTCTGCAGCCCGATGCCCGCGGCGAGCCCGACGAGCAGCCAACGCGGCCCGCCCGTGGGCAACGCCCGCACCGCGAGCCAGGCGACCACCGCCCACGCCAGCAGGTCGAACGTGGTGGTCGAGAGCAGGTGGCCGGTCTGCAGCACGATCGCCGAGACCGCGACGCAGGAGGCCGCCAGGACCTGGGCGCCCCGGCGACCGCCGAACTCGCGGGCGAGCAGGGCGGTGACCACCACGAGCAGGCCCAGGAACAGAGCGGGCAGCACCCGCAGCCCCACGAGGGAGTCCCCGGACACCGCCGTGGCCAACCGCGCGAACAACGGCGTGAGCGGGCCCTGGTCCACGTAGCCCCAGGCGGGGTGCCGGGCGGCGGCGAGGAAGTAGAGCTCGTCCCGGTGGTAGCCGTAGCCCCCCGCCGCGACCAGCAGAACGGCCACGAGCAGCGCGGCGATCGCCGGTACGGCACCTCGGGCGAAGGGCGGCCGCCCGGCTGTGTCCTCGGTCGCACTCGGTGACTGCATCTCGTTCACCGGAGGCACCTCCGCCCGGCCGAAGCGCCGTGTGTCGGATTCGGGAGCCGTGCCCGATCGGGGTGCACTCATCCCCGTGTCGGGAAGCGCTCGTCACGAAGCGTGACACGGCCAAAGGATATGCGGCCGAACGGGTCATGATTCACTGCAAAGTGTGACGACCTTCGGATGGATGAGGTTGACATTGGCGGCCGACGATGCCCGAAGAGAGCAATATCCTCACCGAAAGTAATGCCGTACACACGATAGTGGTAGATGGCTCGGTAGTTCGGTCGGGGGCCGGATAGCTTTTCCGTCATCAGCGGGGCTCCCCAAGTCACACGCTGAAACACGATGGGTCCACCAACCGGATCCCCGTACGTAACAGGAGAAGCACTGTGCTGAAGAAGGCTGGGATCGTCACCGTCGGCGTCGCTGCGAGCCTCGTTGCGGTGTCCCCGCTCGCGTTCGCCGGTGAGAAGGGCCACGGCCACCACGAGGCCGACAGGGACATCAAGAACGTCGGTGTGATCAGCGACGGCGGCTCGTCCGCCAACGGCCTCATCGCCGTGAACGCGCTGAACGACGCCGAGGTCCTCAAGAACGTCAACGTCTGCGGCGTGGACGTCGACGCGGCCCTCAGCGTGCTGGGCATCCTGGGCGGCCAGGCCGTCAACGACGCCGCCCCAAACAGCACCTCGTGCGACGCCGGCGACGTCCAGGGCATCTGGCAGAAGTGACGCGCTGAACTCAGCGTCCAACCGGGGATGACGCACCGGACCCGATCTCCGGGTCCGGTGCGTCCCTGCGTTCTCGGCCCTTTTCCCGCCGCGCCCCGAGATTTCTCGTCGGCGCCGCGGAAACGGCTCAGGAACCGGGCGGCAGCTCCATCGGCAGCCCGAAGAACTCGAACAGCTTGGCGTCGAGGAACGTGCTGATCCCGGCGATCCGGTCGCCCTCGATCCGCAGCACCTGCAGGCCCCACGGCCGGTGCACGCCGTCCGGGTGCAGCCGGTACTGCCCGAACGCCGGAGCGCCGTTGGCGAAAGTGGGCAGCATCCGCGAACCTCGGCACTCCGCACCCGGACCCAGCATCCAGGCGAGGATGTCGTCCCGGCCCTTGAGCCAGAGCTCGAGCGGGGGCATGTTCTGCTCGGCGTCCTCGTGCAGCAGCGCCACCAGCGCCTGCATGTCGTAGCTCTCGAACGCCGCCACGTACTTGGCGAGCAGCTCCACGTGCTCCTCGGGCGGCGGAGACGACGCCGCCTCGTCCGCCTCGCCGATCCCGCGGTCGTCGAGCGTGGCCCGCGCCCGCTGCAGGGCGCTGTTGACCGACGCCACCGACGTGCCGAGCAGCTCGGCCACCTCGGCCGCCTTCCAGCACAGCACCTCGCGCAGGATCAGCACGACCCGCTGCTTCGGCGGCAGGTGCTGCAGCGCCGCCACGAACGCCAGCCGGATCGACTCCCGGGCCACGGCGGTGTCCGCCGGGTCCGACCCGGACGGGGTGACCCGCGCGTCAGGCATAGGCTCGAGCCACGTGTCGTCCGGCAGCGGCTCGCGCAGGTTCTCCGCCCTCGGTTCGGACGGCCCCCCGAAGTCCATCGGCACCGCCCGGCGCTTGCGCCCGTTCAGCGCGTCGATGCAGACGTTCGTGGCGATGCGGTAGACCCACGAGCGCAGCGAGGAGCGCCCGTCGAACTTGTCCAGGGCCCGCCAGGCCCTGATCATCGTCTCCTGCACCGCGTCCTCGGCCTCGAACGAGGAGCCGAGCATGCGGTAGCTGTAGCCGGTCAGCTCGGCGCGGAAGCGCTCGAGCTGCGCCTCCAGCTCCGCGCGGTCCGGCGGCGTCGACACCGCGGCCGACGTGGTCGTCGTCGCGCTCATGACCCGGGTCCCCCCTCGGCTCGGCGGGCCGGAGTGGGAGTGTCCGGCCTCACCCCCGAGAGTGTGCCCGCTCCCCCCGACAAAATCAGGTGCGTATCGGCGACCCGTCCGTTTCCGACCGCTCGACGGCCGGACGGGCACCCTCTTGGCCTGGTCGTCGACGCTCCCCGTGATCTCGCGAGGACCTCGCGTGACGACGGGGAGCACGACGCGGGTACCGCGGGCGGGGGCACGGGCGCCGGCTGCTCGACGCCGGCGCCCGTGTCCCCGACCCGGGGCCGTACCCTCGCCTACTCGATGCGGTGTGACCTCACTTGACCGTGTAGCCGGCGTCGACCGGCAGCGTCACCCCCGTGATGTAGCGGGCCTCGTCCGAGGCGAGGAAGAGGATCGCGTTGGAGATGTCGATCGGCTCGACCCACGGCACCGGCAGCGCGTTCGTCGACTCGAAGATCGGGGCGGCGGACTCCCGGGTCGGGTTCGGGTTCTCCGGGTCGAACAGGCCCCAGGTCTTCTCGTTCTGGATCATGACCGTGTCGACGCCCGTCGGGTGCACCGTGTTGCAGCGGATGGAGTGCGCGGCGAACTCGTTCGCGATCGTCCGCATGATCCCGACGACGCCGTGCTTGGCCGCCGTGTAGTGCACCGTGTTCGGCGTGCCCTTGAGTCCCGCGGTGGAGCTGGTGATCACGATCGAGCCGCCGCGGCCGCCGTCGACGAGGTGGGGCAGCGCGGCCCGGCAGGTGTTCCAGACGCCGGTCAGGTTGATGTCGATCATCTCGCGCCAGGCCGCGTCGGTGAGCTCGAGCGCCGGCTGGATCTCGAAGACGCCGGCGTTGGCGCACACGATGTCCAGCCGCCCGAGCTCGGCGACCCCGGCGTCGACCGCGGCCTGCAGCGCGTCCGGGTCCCGGACGTCGGCCTTGGTGGTGAGCACCCGCCGGTCGAGCTCCTCGATCAGCCGCGCGGTCTCCGCCAGGTCCTCCTCGGTGGCCGGCGGGTACATCTCGATGCTCTTCACGGGCTCGCAGATGTCGACGGCGATGATGTCCGCGCCCTCCTGCGCGAGCCGGAGCGCGTGGCTGCGGCCCTGGTTGCGAGCGGCGCCGGTGACGAACGCGACCTTCCCCTCGACGCGCCCGGTCATCGGACGACGAACCCGGCGTCGACGGGCAGGGTCGTGCCGGTGACGTAGCGGCCCTCGTCGGACACCAGCCAGGCGATGGCGTTGCTGACGTCCCGCGCCTCGATCACCGGGACGTCCATGAGGTTCGCGAGGGCGTCGCCGACGTCCGCGGACTCCTCCAGGAACTTCTCGACGACCGGGTTCACGATCATCGGCGTGTTGACGCCGGTCGGGTGCACGGAGTTGACCCGGATGTTGTGCGGCGCCAGCCAGTGCGAGAACGTCCGCATCAGCCCGACGACCCCGTGCTTGGCCGCGCAGTACCCGTCCATCGCGCCGCTGCCGTCGCCGCCCCGGCCGGTGAGGCCCTGGGTCGAGCTGGTCAGCACGATCGCGCCGCCCCGGCCCTGCTCGATCATGGTGGGCGCGGCCGCGTGCACGGTGTTCCAGACGCCGGTCAGGTTGATGTCGATCAGGGTCCGGAAGACGGCGGCCTCGTTCCCGTCCTCGGCCGTGCCGATCGACGCGATGCCGGCGTTCGCCAGCACGATGTCGACACCGCCCAGTGCCGCGACGCCGTCCGCCACCGCCGCGTTGAGCGCCTTCTCGTCGCGGACGTCGGCCACGTGGGCCACGATCCGGCGGTCGAGCTTCTCGACCTCCGCGACCGTCTCGTCCAGGTCCGCCCTGGACGACATGGGGTAGGCGACCGTCTCCACCTGCGCACAGATGTCGACGGCGATGATGTCCGCGCCCTCCTCGGCGAGTCGCAGCGCATGACTGCGTCCCTGCCCGCGCGCGGCTCCGGTCACCAGGGCGACCTTGCCCTCCAACTTGCCCACGTGTTGCTCCTCCCGGCTTCGTCGCCGTCGGCTGTCGACCGGTTGGTAGACGCCCGGCCGCACTGCACCGGGCAGGTAACGCCGTGCCCGGTCGTACGATGACCTCGACGACGGGTGCCGCGTGAGCCCGGTCTCACCGACGTTAGCCCGGCGTCCCCGGGCGGAGGAAGGGTCGATGTCCGCTGTTGCTGACCATCCCGGGGCGGGCACGCGTCGCGCCGGGCGCCGACCGGTGACGAGCCGCTCGGAGATCGAGCACATCGCCCTGGACCTGTTCAGCGAACGCGGCTTCGACACCACGACGGTCGACGACGTCGCGCACGCCGCCGGGATCGGCCGGCGCACCTTCTTCCGCTACTACGCCTCGAAGAACGACGTGCCGTGGGGCGCGTTCGACGAGATGCTCGACCGCATGCGGGAGCGGTTCGCCGCGCTGCCCGCGGACGTGCCGGTCATGGAGGGCATCCGCGCCACGGTCCTCGACTTCAACGACGTCCCGGCGGACGAGCAGCCGTGGCACCGGCAGCGGCTGCGGCTGATCCTCGAGACGCCGACGCTCCAGGCCCACTCCACGCTGCGGTACGCCGAGTGGCGGCGGGTGGTCGCGGACTACGCGGGGGAGCGGCTGGGGCAGCCCGCCACCGCCCTGCTCCCGCGCACCCTCGGCCACGTCTGCCTCGGCGCCGCCCTCTCCGCCTACGAGCAGTGGCTCCGCTCCGAGGACGTCGAGCTCCGGGACCTGCTCGACGAGGTCATGCACGCCCTGGAGAACGGCTTCGCCGACACCCGCGTGAACTGACCGCGAGTCGGGAGAGGCGGCACCGCGAGTCGGGAGAAGTGGCACCGCGAGTCGGGAGAAGTGGCACCGCGAGTCGGGAGATGTGGCACCGCGAGTCGGGAGATGTGGCGCCGCGAGTCGGAAGAAGTGGCGCCGCGAGTCGGGAGAAGCGGCACCCCCGCGAGTCGCTCGGGTTGGCGCCGGGAGGGTCGGCTTCGTGATCGTTGCGAGTGGGACGTGGATGCGGCTCGGGCGACCACAACGTCACCCTCGCGGTGATCAACACGCGATGGATCGTCGCGAGTGGTGACTGAGGGCTGTCCAGGGGACCGTGGCGTCATTCTCGTGGCGATCATGAGGAAGTGATCGCTGGCTGCGGTCATGGCGGCCGCAGGTGGCCGGGATCCACCGCGAGTGGTGATCATGGTGCGGCTCGTGGCGTGTTCCGGTGGCGGTGGCTACCGCACGAAGCCGTTGGCCGAGGTCGGCTAGCGGCCGTAGCGAGCCGCGAGCAGAGCGCCACGACGCTCATGATCGTTGCGAGTGGTGGGTGAGGGCTGTTCGGCCGACCGTGCCGTCACTCTCGTAGAGATCTTGACGCGCTGATCGTCAGTCGCGGTCCATGGCGGCCGCATGTGGCCTGGATGTGCCGCGAGTGGTGATCATGGTGCGGCTCGTGGCTGTTCCTGCGGGCGGTGGCTACGGCACGCAGGCAGTCGTTGGCCGAGGCCTGCGAGTGGCGACCCTGGCGTGCTGCGAGCAGGGCACCACGGCGTTCATGATCGTTGCAAGCGGCGTGTGAGGGCTGGTCGGGCGACCGTCACGGCACTCTCGTGGCGATCATTCAACCCGGCGACGCCGGTTCAGAGCGTGGGCGTGACGTGGCCCGGTCGCCGAGGAGCCGGGCGACCGGGCCACGAGGTGTGCGGGGCCCGGTCAGCCGACCGGGGCCGTCGGGGCGGTGTCGCCCGGGATCGCGGGCGCCGGGGCGGGCACGGCGGCCGCGGGATCCGGGACCGGCGGGAGGGCCGGGTCGGGGAGCGCGGGAAGGGCGGGGTCGGCGGGAAGTGCCGGGACGGCCGGGGCGTCGACCGGGACGGCCGGGTCGACCGGGAGCGCGCCGGGCGCGGGGACCGGCGGGAGGGCCGGGTCGGGAACCGCCGGCAGCGCGGGGTCGGCCGGGGGTGCGGGGACTGCGGGGGCGTCGACCGGGAGGGCCGGGTCGACGGGCAGAGCCGGGTCCGCGGGCAGGGCCGGGTCGACGGGGAGAGCGGATACCGGGTCGGGCACGGCCGGCGGGGCCGGCAGCGGCGGGAGCTGCGCCGGGTCGGCGGCGGTGACCTCCTGCTGGGCGGCCGGGGCAGCGGCCGCTGGGTCGCCCACCGCCGAAGCCGCCGCGGCCGGGTCAGCCGCGGCCGGATCGCCCACCGCCGGGACAGCGGCAGCCGGGTCGGCCACCGCCGGGAGAGCAGCCGGGTCGGCCACCACCGGAGCCGCGGCAGCCGGGTCGGCGGCGACCGGCACGGTCGCGGCGTCTGCCGGGACGGCCACCGGCACGGGGACGACGGCCGTCGGGTCCGGCGGGACCACGCCGCCGAGCAGGCCGGGGAGGAGACCCTGCAGACCCTGCAGGACGTCGTTGAGCAGGCCGCCCACCGGCGTCTCCGGCACGGCGGGCACCGCCGGCACCGCCGGTAACGCGGGCACGGCCGGCGCGGCGACCGGGGGCAGCTGGTCGGCGACGGGTGCGGCGGACGCCGTCCCCGCTCCGAGGACGGCGACGCTGCCGCCGGCCGCCACCGCGACGAGCGAGAGCGCGATCTTCTTCCGCACGGCAAGCCTCCTGATGATCACCCGGCGGGACGGGCGAATCATGCGAAGGAGCCGTGCGGGCTGACCAGAGCCCCACCTCGGGAGCGCGGTTACCGCGCTCACTCTGCGTGAGAGCGGTTGGGTCCGACCACTCGAACCGGTGACCCCGGACCGGGTGACACACCCGGCCGTCGTCCCACGGGCGGGCGACGACGTGCCCGGGCGGGCACGACCCGACGTCACCCGAGGGCGTACGTCTGCGATCACCCTCACTCGGTCGGGCGCGGTGTCACCGAACGTGGAGCGGAACGCCCCGGTCGATCACGCTGCGTGCTCGACCGCGGAGCTGCGCGAGAGCCGGTCGAGGCGCCGGGTGGTAGGCCAGCGCACGGAGTGTGCCCACCCGAACACCTCGAAGATGCGGATCAGCCGGGCGGAGATGTCGACCTGCCCGCGCTTGGCGCCGTGCCGGGCGCAGGTGGGGTCGGCGTGGTGGAGGTTGTGCCACGACTCGCCGAAGGAGAGCAGGGCCAGCCACCAGACGTTGGCCGACCGGTCGCGCGCGGCGAAGGGGCGGTCACCCCAGATGTGGCACACCGAGTTGATCGACCAGGTGACGTGGTGCAGCAGGGCCACGCGCACGAGACCGGCCCAGAACAGCGCGGTGAGCGCGCCGCCGAGCGACCAGGTCAGCAGCCCGCCGAGCAGCCCCGGCAGCAGCAGGCTGGTGAGGGCGAACCAGAGGAAGTTGTCGCCGATCCGCCGGACCGGGGCGTCGGCGAGCAGGTCGGGGGCGAAGCGGCGGGCGTTGGTCTTGTCGCGGTCGAGCAGCCAGCCCATGTGCGAGTGCCAGAAGCCCTTGACCAGTGCCTTCGGTCCGGTGCCGAACAGCCACGGCGAGTGCGGGTCGCCCTCTTTGTCGGAGTAGGCGTGGTGCCGGCGGTGGTCGGCGACCCAGGACACGACGCTGCCCTGCAGGGCCAGCGAGCCCGCGGCGGCGAGCGCGACCCGCAGCCCGCGGCGCGCCTTGAACGAGCCGTGGGTGAAGTGCCGGTGGTAACCGACCGTCACACCCAGCCCGCTGACCATGTAGAAGACGACGAAGAGGGCCACGTCGACCCAGCCGAGTCCCCATCCCCAGGCGACGGGGACCGCGGCCGCGACGGCCAGCAGCGGGACGATCATGAACGCGATGACGAGCACGTGTTCGAGGGTCGAGCGACGGCCCTCGGTGGCCGGCTCGGCGGCAGGACTCTGCGGGCGGTCGGGGGCGAGGCTGGTCATACGGGCGCCTTCAACGTCGAGGGGTCGGTCGGGGGAGGACCGGCTCCGGCCTCGTCGCGGCGGCGGAGGTCCGCCACGCGACGTGCTGTCGTGTCTTCCCTGCCGGCCCGTCGCGATCGCGGCCGTAGGTCACGGTAGCGCAACGAACCGGACAAGGCCGGATAGCGGATCCGGGTGACGCGCGGGAGATCTGCGTCCGGCGTCACGTCCGGCCGTGGTAGCGTTCGCCCCGGTTGCAGTCGTGTCTTCCTCGATCGTTGAGACAGCGTGCGTGGAACGTGTGACAGCGGTTCCCCACGTGAGGTCGAGGGTCGTCCCCACACCCGCGTGAGGTGCCCGCGCAACCTCCGGCCTTCGCCATGGAGCCGGATCCGTTCAGTGTGTGGGAGAAAAAAGCTATGCCGCAGGGCACCGTCAAGTGGTTCAACGCCGAGAAGGGCTTCGGCTTCATCGCCACCGACGACAACGGGCCGGACGTCTTCGTCCACTACTCGGCCATCCAGAGCAACGGCTTCCGGACCCTCGAGGAGAACCAGCGCGTCTCCTTCGAGGCCAGCCAGGGCGCCAAGGGCCCGCAGGCCGACTCGGTGACCCCGCTCTGAGCGGCATCTGAGTCTTCCGCTGCCGGCGATCCCCTCGGGGGTCGCCGGCAGCGGCGTTTCTAGAGGTCCTTCAACCAGGCGCAGGTCAGCGCCAGGCCCTCGTCGATCCCGCGCGGCGTGAAGCCGAGTGCGCGGGCGCCCGCGTCGTCGACGTGGACCGGCGGGAACCTGCCGTAGACCTCCGAACGGCGGGCGAAGGTCGACGCGTCGGGCCCGAGCTCGGAGCCCGGCGGGAGCGTGCGGACCCGGTGCGGGGTCCCGAGCATCTCGGCGGCAACGTTCAGCACCCGGCCGAACGGCGCGACCTCGCCGCACACCACGTACCGCCGCCCGGCCTCGCCCCGGTCCAGGGCGAGCAGCACGCCCTCTGCGGCGTCCTCCGCCAGCACCCAGCCGATCGGGGCGTCGACGACCTCGGTGATCTCCCCGCGCGCCAGGAACCGCAGCAGCCCGTTGTAGCTCTGCGGCCCGGCGGGGCTCGGCCCGTAGATGCTGACCGGCACCACGATCGACGCGTCGATCCCCTCCGCGCCGAGCACGAGCGCGTCGGCCTCGGCCTTGGTCCGCGAGTAGGGGTCGGTGAGGACCGGCGGGCCCGACGGCCGCTCGCCCACCAGTCCGGACGCGTCCATCACGGCGGCGCTGCTGCTCACGTGCACGAGCCGGCGCACCCCGGCCCGGAGCATCGCCTCCAGCACGGCCCGGGTCCCGTCGACGTTCACGGCCCGGATCTCCTCGGCCGTGCCGCCGACGACGCCGGCGAGGTGCAGGACCGCGTCGACGCCCTCGAGCGCGGCGTCGAGCGAGCCGGGGCCGTCGAGCCGTCCTACGGCGGTCGGCACGCCCTCGGGCAGCAGGGTGGCGGCCCGGGCGGGGTCACGCACGAGCGCCCGGACCGGCCGGCCGCGCCGGGCCAGCAGGGCGACGAGCGTGCTTCCGAGGAACCCGGTGGCACCGGTGACGAGCAGCATGGCCCCATCATCGCCGTAGGGCCGTTCGCCGTGTGCCCGTGCGCCGATCGGTCGCAACCTCGAACGGAGTAGCCGCCGGTCCCCGGCCGGCGACCGGTCGGCCGCCGACCACCGGTGGGTGACGGACCGGTCGTCGGTGGCGTCGGCCACTCACCTCTATGTCACGTGCGGTCACCGCGAGCGACCGGCTAACACGAACCCGGTGCCCGCCGATGGTGTTGCATGTGATGTGAGCGACGCCCGGAAGGGCGCGCCGGGTCATGGGTGATCGGTACGGAAGAGGAGATGAGCCGGATGTCGTGGTGGGACAGCTACCGGGCCGTCTACGGCGCGGAGCTGCGGGCGGCCGCCGTCGAGTACGTCGAGCACGGGTGGCCGCTGGTGCCGGGCCCGGGCGCGGACGTCCTGCTCGACACGGGCACGGTGCTCGACGTGATCGAGGTGCCCGCCGAGCTCGGCCGGCAGGTGTGCGCCACGCTGCGTGACCGCGGGATGGTCGTCCCGGTCGCCGCGACGCCGCACGACACGTGGTGGTTCCCGATGACCCCGAACCACGAGCTGCCCGCGGAGCTGTCCCTGCACACGGACGTCGTGCTCCACACGGACGGCATCGGGGTGCTGGCCCCGCCCACCGAACGGCCGGACGGCTGGGTCCAGTGGCGGGTGCGCCCCTCGTTCACCGGCTACGAGGTGCCCGCCGCCGCCGTGATCGTCGACGCCGTCCAGGCCGCCGTGCGGCTGCGGTCCGCCGCGGTGCGGCAGCCGGAGACCGTCGCCCGCGCGAGCTAGCCGCTCCCCAGGACCCGGCCGGGTCCGACGGACCACCGTCGGGCCCGGCCGTCGCCATTCCGGGGCAGCCATTCTCAGGTTCGGGCCCGCGCGCCGTTCCGCCGACGGGCACTATGAACCCGTGAGTTCCGACCGTGCCCTCGCCACCGCGCCGTCGCGGCCCGCCGGCGGCAGCAGCATCCCGGCCGGGCTGGGCCTCGGCCCGGAGGCCGAGGCGCAGAAGCGCCGCGACCTGCGGAAGATGAAGCTCGTCGCAACCGGGTTCCTGCTCGGCGCGACGGTCGTCTTCTTCGTCATGCGCTACCTGGAGCTGCACGGCCAGGCGTGGGCGGGCTACGTGCGCGCCGCCGCCGAGGCCGGCATGGTCGGCGCGCTGGCGGACTGGTTCGCGGTCACGGCCCTGTTCAAGCGGCCGCTCGGGCTGCCGATCCCGCACACCGCGATCATCCCGCGCAAGAAGGACACGATCGGCGACAGCCTCGGCGACTTCGTCGGCGAGAACTTCCTGTCCGAGGACGTGGTGCGGGAGAAGCTCGGCCGCGTCGAGGTGTCGTACCGGGTCGGCAGCTGGATCGGGCAGCCGCAGCACGCCGAGCGGATCACCGCCGAGCTGGCCACCGCGGCCCGTGGCCTGGTCACCGTGCTGCGCGACGACGTCGTCCAGGACCTCATCGAGCAGGTCCTGGTCCGCAAGCTGCTGGAGAAGGAGGTCGGGCCGCCGCTCGGCAAGATCCTCGAGGGGATCCTCGACGACGGCGCCCACCGCCACCTGGTCGACCTCGTGTGCGACCGCGCCTACGACTGGGTCACCGCCAACCAGGAGATGGTGCTGCGGGTCGTGCACGACCGCGCCCCCATGTGGACGCCGCGGTTCGTCGACGACCTCGTCGCGGACAAGCTGTTCAACGAGGTCCAGGGCTACGCGTGGGCGGTCAAGACCGACCCGGAGCACCCGCTGCGGCACGCCGTCGACCGCTTCCTCGCCGAGTTCGCCCGGGACCTGCAGAGCGACCCGAAGACGATCGCGCGGGCGGAGCAGGTCAAGCAGCAGATCGTCGACCACCCGGACGTCCAGAAGTTCATCGGGCAGGCCTGGGGCGTGGTCAAGGGCATGATCCTCGACGCCGCGGAGGACCCGTCGAGCGAGCTGCGGGCGCGGGTGCGCGACGGGCTGATCTCGCTCGGCGCCCGGCTGTCCGGCGACGCCGAGCTGCGGGCCCGCCTCGACGGCTGGCTCGCCGACGCCGCGGGTTACGTGGTGCGGCACTACCGGCGCGAGATCACCACGCTGATCACCGACACGGTGGCGCGCTGGGACGCGGAGGAGACCTCCCGCAAGATCGAGCTGCAGGTCGGCCGCGACCTGCAGTTCATCCGGATCAACGGCACGGTCGTCGGTGCCCTGGCCGGCCTGGTGATCTACACCGTGTCCCAGCTGGTCTTCTGACGTCGTGAGTACGGATGGTCGCCGGAGCGACCATCGCCACTCACAAGGTGGTGCCCACGGCCAGGCCCAGGCCCGCGGCGCCCAGCCCGGCCATGACGGAGCCGACGGCGTTGAGCACGGCGAGCAGGCGGCGGCCGTCCCGGGCGAGGCCGACGGTCTCCCAGCCGAAGGTCGAGTAGGTGGTCAGCGCCCCGCAGAACCCGGTGCCGACCAGGGCGGTCACGGCCGGGGAGGTGGCTGCCCCCGCCACCGTCCCGAGCGCGAACGAGCCCACGACGTTGATCGTGAAGGTGCCCCACGGGAAGCCCGTCGCGTGCCGGGACTGCACGAGCCGGTCGGTGAGGTAGCGGGCCGGGGCGCCGACGGCCGCGCCGAGCACCACGAGCAGCGGGATCACCGGCCGAACCTCCGCGCCGCCGCGGCGCCGAGCCAGGTCGCCGCCACGGCCGCGACCAGCGTGCCGGCCAGGTAGGCGACGGCGAGGCCGACGTGCCCGCCCAGCAGGAGGTGCTGGGCGTCGACCGAGAAGGTCGAGAAGGTGGTGAAGCCGCCGAGGACCCCGGTCGCGAGGAACGGCCGCACCAGCGGGTGGGCCGTGCGGAGCTCGGTGACGACCACGAGCAGGACGCCGATCGCGAGGCAGCCGGACACGTTGATGAGGAAGGTCCCCCACGGGAAGGCGCCGGGCGTGGTCGGCAGCCCGAGCCCCACGCCCCAGCGGGCCAGGGCCCCGAGCGCGCCCCCGACGGCGACGGCACCGGTGGCCCGGCCCTGCCCGCGCAGCGGTGCGACGGCCGGCGGGCGGGCCGCGGCTTCCGGCGGAGGGGTGCCGTGCACGTCGACACCCTAGAGGGCGGCCGCCGGCCCTGATCCACGCTCGCTCAGGATCATCGATTCAGATCGTGACGAGGGCCACGCCACCTGCGCAAGCACTGCGCTTGCAGCAGCTAGCACAGCCGCGTACGGTCGGTCGTGTCCGGGGGAGGTGAGCGTATGTCGGACGACAAGCCGTTGATCGACCAGGCCGTGGGTCAGGTGGGTCACGTCGTCGAGAAGACCGTGGACGACATCGGCTCCTACATCCGCTCCCAACGCGAGGCCGCCCAGGTCTCGCTGCGGCAGCTCGCCCGGACGGCCGGCGTCAGCAACCCGTACCTCAGCCAGATCGAGCGCGGGCTGCGCAAACCGTCGGCCGAGATCCTGCAGCAGATCGCGAAGGGGCTGCGGATCTCCGCCGAGGCCCTCTACGTCAAGGCGGGGATCCTCGAGGAGCGGCCTGCCAGCGTCGTCACCGACGCGGTCCTGTCCGACGCCTCCCTCACGGAGCGTCAGAAGCAGGTTCTTCTCGACATCTACCAGTCCTTCCGGCGGGAGAACGACCTACAGGTCGATCCCGACGTCCCGACCGAACAGAGGAAGTGATCACCATGGCCGTGTCGCTGCCGACCGCCGCGGACGTCCGCAAGGTCCGCGAGCAGGCTGCCAAGTCCGCCGCCGAGCAGGCGGGGACCGTCAAGACGCCGCTGCTGGCGGTGCTGGGTGCCGGCGAGTACGCGTACTCGAGCATCCTCGGCGCCTACAGCAACGCCAGGACCGCCGCGACCGCCCAGGCCGAGGCCGCCCAGAAGTTCGCCTCCGAGCTGCCCGGCGAGATCGAGGGCCTGCGCGGCAAGCTGACCACCGAGGAGCTGCGCAAGGTCGTCGAGCTGTGGCGCGTCCGGGCGGAGAAGGCCTACGCCGACCTCGCCCGCCACGGTGAGGGCACCTGGTCCGAGATCCGCCAGCAGCCGCAGGTCAAGCAGGCGTTCACCCAGGTCGAGGAGCTGACCGGCAAGTTCGACGCCCGGGTCGACGCCCTCGTCGACGACGCGCACGACGCCGCCGAGAAAGCCCTCTCGACCCTGACCCGCCAGACCCGTTCGGTCGGCGAGAAGGTCGCCGTCCGCACGCAGAAGGCGGCCGACGAGGTCGCCGAGACCATCACCGAGGTCTCCGCGGACGCGTCGAAGGCCGTCGCGGAGGCGGGCCAGGACGCCGCGAAGGCCGTCGACGAGGCCGGTGACGAGGCCGCCGCCACCACGCGCAGCACCACGCGCCGCGCCGCGACCCGCACCGCCCCGGTGACCGAGCCGGCTCCGACGACCGAGACCGCGCCGCGGAGCGAGACCCCGGCCGCGAAGGCCGCGACCCCGGCGAAGACCTCGCCGAAGGCCGCGACCCGCAAGCCGGCCACCCGGCGCACGGGCCCGGCCAGGTCCGACAGCTGACGCGTCCCGCGTCCCGACGGCCCCGGAGCACCCCGCTCCGGGGCCGTCGGTCTCTGCGGGGACACCGCTCACGGTGTGCGGGTATGTCCTGATCCCGCCGCCGCACGTAGTCTGGACCGGTGAACGTGTTCACCATGCTCGACCGCCTGGTGCTGTGCGTGATCGGCATCGTGGTCGCGGTGTGCTCGGGTTACGCCTTCGTGCACGCCGTCCGCCAGCGTGCCGACGCCTTCCAGGCGGCCAGCAAGCTGACCAAGAACGCCTGGCTGGGCATCACCGGCGCGGCGGCGCTGTTCCTGCTGGTCATTCCCATCTTCGGGGTGATCTCGTCGCCCAGCCTGCTCGGCGTCGTCGCCTCGTTCCAGGGGCTGCGCAGCGAGCTCACGCTGTTCTGGCTGGCCGGCACCGTCGCGATGCTGGTCTACCTGGTCGACGTCAAGCCGGCCGTCGTCGCCGCCTCGCGGGGTGGCAACAGCTGGTGAGCGTGCTCGGCAGCCTGACTCCGCTCCCCGCCGCCGACCACCCCGAACTGCTCGCCGAACCCGTCGTCAAGGCGCTGTCGCGGCTGCCCGACGTGAGCGGCGTGCTGGTCGCGGAGATCGATCCCGACCTGGCCGACACCGCCGCCTTCTGCGAGGCCTATGCCTCCCCGCCCGAGTTCTCGGCGAACTGCGTGGTCGTGTCGGGCAAGCGGTCCGGTGAGGTCCGGTACGCCGCCTGCCTGGTCCTCGCGACCACGCGCGCGGACGTGAACGGCGTGGTCAAGCGCAGGCTGGACGTCCGCAAGGCCTCCTTCGCCCAGATGGACGAGGCCGTGGAGCTCACCGGCATGGAGTACGGCGGCATCACCCCGCTCGGCCTGCCCGACGGCTGGCCGCTCCTGATCGCGCCCGAGGTCGCCGCGGCCGAGGCCGTGGTCGTGGGCAGCGGGATCCGGGGCTCCAAGCTCGCCGTCCCGGGTGTCGTGCTCACCGCACTCCCCGGTGCCGAGGTCGTGGAGGACCTGGCCCGGCCGGCCTGAGTCATCCTCGCTCAAGGTTCCTGCGTTCACTCACAGCGGACTTACTTGAACGCTGGAATGAGGCTTGCGGTGTAAGCGTTGACCGGGGCATGACACAGACGCTGAAGCTGCCGGTGCTTCCGCTGACCGACTCGGTGGTGCTGCCCGGCATGGTGGTGCCCGTCCGGCTCGACGCTCCGGAGGTTCAGGCCGCGGTCGACGCCGCGGAGGGCAAGAAGGTCCTCGTCGTCCCCCGCCTCGACGGGAAGTACGCCGCGATCGGTGTGGTCGCGGTCCTGGAACAGATCGGCAGGCTCCCGAACGGGGACCGGGCCGCGGTGGTCCGCGGTGAGACGCGGGCCCGCATCGGCTCGGGCGTGACCGGCCCGGGCTCGGCCCTGTGGGTCGAGGCCGAGACGGTCGGCGAGTCGCCCGTGACCGGCCGGACCCAGGAGCTGGCCAAGGAGTACAAGGCCCTGGTCGTCGGGATCCTGCAGCAGCGCAACGCCTGGCAGGTGATCGACTCCGTCCAGCAGACGACGGACCCGGGGCAGCTGGCCGACCTGGCCGGCTGGGCGAGCTGGCTCGACAACTCCCACAAGCTGGAGCTGCTCGCCGAGACCGACGTGACCCGCCGGCTGGAGAAGCTCCTCGAGTGGACGAAGGAGCACGTCGCCGAGCAGGAGGTCACCGAGAAGATCTCGAACGACGTCCGCGAGGGCATGGAGAAGCAGCAGCGCGAGTTCCTGCTGCGCCAGCAGCTCGCCGCGATCCGCAAGGAGCTCGGTGAAGGCGACCCCGAGGGCGAGGACGACTACCGTGCCCGCGTCGAGGCCGCCGACCTGCCCGAGCACGTCCGCAAGGCCGCGCTGACCGAGGTCGGCAAGCTGGAGCGGGCGTCGGACCAGAGCCCGGAGTCGGGCTGGATCCGCACCTGGCTGGACACGATCCTCGACATGCCGTGGAACGAGACCACCGTCGACACCGACGACCTGGTCGAGGCCCGGCGGATCCTGGACGCCGACCACGCCGGCCTCGACGACGTCAAGGAGCGGCTGGTCGAGTTCCTCGCCGTCCGCTCGCGGCGCAACCGCAAGGGCCTGGACACCGTCGGCGGCCGCGGCTCGGGTGCCGTGCTGGCGCTCGTCGGGCCGCCCGGCGTCGGCAAGACCTCGCTGGGTGAGTCCGTGGCCCGCGCGCTCGGCCGCAAGTTCGTCCGGGTCGCCCTGGGCGGCGTGCGCGACGAGGCGGAGATCCGCGGCCACCGGCGCACCTACGTCGGCGCGCTGCCCGGCCGCATCGTCCGCGCGATCCGCGAGGCCGGCACGATGAACCCCGTCGTGCTGCTCGACGAGATCGACAAGGTCGGCAGCGACTACCGCGGCGACCCGTCCGCGGCCCTGCTCGAGGTGCTCGACCCGGCGCAGAACCACACGTTCCGCGACCACTACCTCGAAGTGGACCTGGACCTGTCGAACGTGCTGTTCCTCGCGACCGCGAACGTCGGCGAGGCCATCCCGGGCCCGCTGGCGGACCGCATGGAGGTCGTGACGCTCGACGGGTACACCGAGCAGGAGAAGATCGCGATCGCCCGCGACCACCTGCTGCCGCGGCAGGTCGAGAAGGCCGGCCTGGAGCCGACGGACGTCGAGTTCTCCGAGGTCGCGCTGGGCATGATCGCCGCCGAGTACACCCGCGAGGCAGGCGTGCGGCAGCTGGAGCGGGGCCTGGCCAAGGTCCTGCGGAAGGCCGCCGTCGGGCTCGACTCGGGGCAGGAGGCGCCGATCCACGTCGACGCCGACACCCTGGTCAAGTACCTGGGCCGGCCGAAGTTCACCCCGGAGTCGGCGGAGCGCACCTCCGTCCCGGGCGTGGCGACCGGCCTGGCGGTGACCGGTGCGGGCGGCGACGTCCTGTTCATCGAGGCCACTAAGATGGACGGCGACCCCGGCCTGACGATCACCGGCCAGCTCGGTGAGGTCATGACCGAGTCGGTGTCGATCGCCCTGTCCTACCTGCGCTCGCGCGGGCTGGCGGGGGACCTGGCGTCGAAGAAGCTGCACGTGCACGTCCCCGCGGGTGCGGTCCCGAAGGACGGCCCCTCGGCCGGCGTCACGATGACGACGGCGCTGGCGTCGCTCGCCTCTGGACGTCCGGTGCGGTCGTCGGTCGGCATGACCGGCGAGGTCACGCTGCAGGGCAAGGTGCTCCCGATCGGCGGGGTCAAGCAGAAGCTGCTGGCCGCCCACCGGGCGGGCCTGACCGACGTGATCATCCCGAAGCGCAACGAGCCCGACCTCGACGACCTGCCGGAGTCGGTCCGCGGTGAGCTCCGGGTGCACCCGGTCGCCGACGTGAGCGAGGTCCTCGAGATCGCGCTCGAGCCGGTGGAGCAGCGCACCGCCGCCTGACCTGCACGAACCTGGACGGCGCCCCTCGACGAGGGGCGCCGTCCGGCGTTCTCGGTATCTGTGATCGTCCTCACACGCTCTTCCTCGGGCGGGAGTTCCGACACCGAGGAGGGCGAATGACGAGCACAGCACGGTACGACGTCGAGGCGCTGCGGGCCCGGATGGGCGGGAGCGTCCTGCTGCCCGGGGACGAGGGGTATGACGAGGCCCGGTCGGTGTGGAACGGCGAGATCGACAAGCGGCCCGCGGTGATCGCGCGCTGCGCCGGCCCCGACGACGTCGCCGCGGCGCTCCGGTACGCCCGCGAGGAGGGCCTCGAGGTGGCCGTGCGCGGGGGCGGGCACGGGTACTGGGGCGCGGCCGTGCCCGAGCGCGGGCTGATGATCGACCTGAGCCCGCTCGACTCCGTGGTCGTCGATCCGGAGGCCCGGCGGGCCCGCTGCGGCGGGGGCGCGAAGCTGGCGCAGCTCGACGCCGCCACCCAGGCCCACGGCCTCGCCACGCCGGCCGGGACGGTGAGCCACACCGGCGTCGGCGGGCTCACGCTCGGCGGCGGGTTCGGGTGGCTGTCCCGGCTGCACGGCCTCTCGATCGACAACCTCGAGTCGGCCGAGGTCGTCCTGGCCGACGGCCGGTGCGTGCGGGCGAGCGCGGCCGAGCACCCGGACCTGTTCTGGGCGATCCGCGGGGGCGGCGGCAACTTCGGCGTGGTGACCGAGTTCGAGTTCCGGCTGCACCCGGTCGGGCCGATGGTCCACCTGGGCCTGCTGTTCGTGGAGCAGGAGCGGGCGGTGCACGCCCTGCGGACGGCGCGGGACTGGTTCGACGGGATACCCGAGGGGATCAGCCCGGCCGTCGCATGCATCTCGGCCCCGCCGATGCCGACCGTCCCGCAGGAGCACCACTTCCGGCGCGGTGTCGGCGTGATCGTCGTCGGCTTCGGTAGCGCGGAGGAGCACGCGGCCGCGGTCGTACCGCTGCGGGAGGCACTCGACCCGCTGTTCGAGGTGCTCACGCCCATCCCGTACGTCGGTCTGCAGCAGATGCTCGACGAGGCGTCGCCCTGGGGAATCCACTCCTACACGAAGGGCCTGTACCTCGACGCGATGCCGGACGAGGTCGTCGAGACCCTGGCCGAGCGGCTGCCCGGCATGACATCGCCGATGTCCGAGGTGCTGATCTTCCCGTTCGGCGGTGCGTACGCCGAGGTCGGCGACGACGACACGGCGTTCGGCGGCAGCCGAGGGCTCCGCTACGTCGTCGCCATCGAGGCGATCGCGCCGGACTCCGAGACCATGGCGATCGACCGCACGTGGGTGCGCGACACCTGGGACGCCCTGCGTCCCGCCGCCGTCGGCTCGGGCTCCTACGTGAACCTCATGGCGGAGACCCCGGAGGACGCCCTTCGCTCGGCCTACGGCGCGCGGAAGTTCGAGCGGCTCGCGCAGATCAAGGCGAAGTACGACCCGGGCAACGTCTTCCACGTCAACGCGAACATCAAGCCCGCCTGACCCGCGCGGACGGCGCCCTTCTCCCCGAGGGCGCCGTTCTCGGGGGGAGGAAGTACGTAGAACTACGTATGGCGTACGAGTGACCGGGGTCACAGCCTCTGTCCTTCGACGTCGAGGAGGGGCGATGACGAGCACGGCACGGTACGACGCGACAGAACTGCGCGCGGCGTTGACGGGGCAGTTGATCGAACCGACGGACGGGCGTTACGACGAGGCGCGGAAGGTCTTCAACGCCGACATCGACCGGAGGCCCGCGCTGATCGCGCAATGCGCCTCGTCCGGTGATGTGGCAGCGGCGGTTGAGTTCGCCCGACGCAACGGGCTCGAGATCGCGGTACGCAGCGGGGCGCACAGCATGAGCGGAGCATCGACCGTCGAGGACGGGCTCGTCATCGACCTGAGTGCGATGCGCGGTGTCACCGTGGACCCGGCGAAATGGGTCGCCCGGGTTCAGGGCGGTGCCTTGAACTCCGACATGGACGCCGCGACACAGGCACACGGTCTGGCGGTCACAGCAGGGATGGTGGGGCACACGGGCCTCGGCGGCCTGACGCTCGGCGGAGGTATGGGCTGGTTGTCCCGCAAGGCCGGCCTCACGATCGACAACCTTCTGTCCGCGGAGATCGTCGTGGCCGACGGCCGTGTCCTGAGGATCTCCGAGACGGAGCACCCTGATCTGTTCTGGGCCGTTCGCGGCGGTGGAGGCAACTTCGGGGTGGTGACGGAGTTCGAGCTGCGCCTCACCGAGGTCGGCCCCACGGTGCAGTTCGGGCTGCTCCTGTGGCCGCTCGAACGCGGTGTCGAGGCGTTGCAGGCGCTGCGGACGGTGGTCGGTGATCTCCCTCCGAACGTCAACGCCATGATCGCAGGCGCCGACGCGCCGCCCGCGCCCTTCGTCCCGGAGGAGCACCATCTCCTCCCCTGTCTCGGAGTGATCCTGGTCGGCTTCGGGACGGACGACGAGTTCGAGGGGGTCGCGGAACGCATCCGTTCGCAGAGCCGCCCGCTGATCGACGCGACGATGCCTCTGCCCTACACGGCTGTGCAGACCCTCTTCGACGAGGCGAACCCGTGGGGCAATCACTACTACGACAAGTCCTGCTACCTGCCCGACTTCACGGACGAGGTCATCGAGGTGGTGGTCGAGCACTTCGCACGCAAGCAGTCCCCGCTCTCGGTCATGCTCACGTACCGCCTGGACGCGGCGTACTGCGAGCCGGAGGAGGACGCGACCGCGTTCAGCGGAGGTCGGTCGCCGAGGTACATCGTCTTCCTCATCGCGAACGCGGCCGAGCCGTCGCTCCTCCCGGCCGAGCGGGAGTGGGTGCGCGGGTTCTGGGAGGCCCTCCGCCCTATGTCGATGGGCTCCGGAACCTACGTCAACGGGATAACGGAGTACGACGAGGACCGGGTTCTCGCGAGTTACGGCACCGCCAAGTACGCGCGGCTCGCAGCGATCAAGAGCCAGTACGACCCGGGGAACCTCTTCCACCGGAACGTCAACGTCAAGCCCGCCTGACCCGTACAGGAACGAACGGCGCTCTCGCTCACAAGGTGTGAGCGAGAGCGCCGTTCGGACAGCTACCGGAAGACGACGGTCTTGTTGCCGTGCACCAGGACGCGGTCCTCGAGGTGCCAGCGGAAGCCCCGGGCGAGGACCAGGCGCTCGGCGTCCCGGCCCCGGCGGACCATGTCGGAGACGGTGTCGCCGTGGTCGACCCGGATGACGTCCTGCTCGATGATCGGGCCGGCGTCGAGGTCGGCCGTGGCGTAGTGGCAGGTGGCGCCGATCAGCTTCACGCCCCGCGCGTGCGCCTGGTGGTACGGGCGCGCGCCGGCGAAGGACGGCAGGAAGCTGTGGTGGATGTTGATCGCACGGCCCGCCCACTCCTCGCACAGGTGCGCGGGCAGGATCTGCATGAACCGGGCGAGCACGATGGCGTCGGGCTCGTGGGCGTCGACGATCTGGCGGACCTTCTCGAACGACTCCACCTTGCCCTGCTCGCGCTTCGGGTCGCGCGGCCCGGGGAAGGGCACGTGGTGGAACGGGATGCCGTGCGCCTCGACCAGCGGCGCGAGGTCCTCGTGGTTGCCGACGACGGCGTCCAGCGTGACCGGCAGCTCGCCGGCGGCGACGCGGCCGAGCAGGTCGTGCAGGCAGTGCGCCTCGCGCGTGACGAGCAGGACGGCGTGCTTGGGCACGCCGCTGTCCGTGACCCGCCACGTGGCCTCGGGCCCGAACTCCTCGGCGATCGCCGCGAACCGGGCGCGGAGCTCGTCGACGTCGAACGGCACCGACGACGCCCGCACGGCCTGGCGCGTGAAGAACCAGCCCTCCTCCGCGTCGGCGTGGTAGGCGGCCTCGACGATCCAGGCGCCCGTCTCGGCGAGGAAGCCGGCGATCCGCGCGACGATGCCCGTGCGGTCGGGGCAGCTGAAGGTGATGACGTAGCGGCGGTCGGCTTCCGGTTGCACGACGACAAGGGTGCCATCGCGAACGACACGTCCCACGTGGGGTGCGCCACGACGGGCCCCGACGCACGATCGCCCTCGTGACGACACAGGGTCGGCAGCGGGCTGTCGTCGGGACGAGCGTCTACGGCTCCGGGACGTACTCGAGGATCCGGCCGAGGTCCCGGAACCCGAGCGTCGCGTACAGGCGCTCGGCCATCGGCGTGGCCTGCAGGCTCGAGGTTCGGCGGCCGCGGTCGCGCGCCTCGTGCAGGAGCAGGGCCGTGACCGCGGTGCCCAGGCCGCGGCGGCGGGCGTGGGCCAGCGTCCCGACGTTGTAGATGCCGCAGTCGCCGCAATGGTCGTACGCCATCGCGGCGGCGGCCGCCTCCGTCCCGAGCCGCGCGACGACGACGTGGAACGCGGCGTGGTCGGCATCGGCCAGCAGGTCCGCCGGCACCTCGATCACGCGCAGGTACTCCGCCCAGTCCGGTGCGGCCACGTCCAGCGCCGGGCGGGGGACCCGGAGCTCGTCGAGGGACAGGCCCATCGCCCGGGTGGTCTCGTCGAGCGTGTAGCCGCGCTGCTCGAGGTCGGCGCGCATCGCGAGGTCGTCCTCGTGCACCCAGGCCGCGAACCGGGTGATCCCGGCGGCGGCGTAGGCCTCCTCCATGGCGTCGAGCGCCGCCGCGCGCTCCGGCCGGAGGAGGCCGCCGACCAGCACCGCGTTGTTGTAGACCCCGCGCTCGGGCCCGTGCGGGAAGACCGCCGCGGCGACGCCCGGGAGGCGGTGCACGGCGGCGTCCCGCGCTCCGCGGGCGTACTCCTCCCACGCCGCGAGCAGGGTCGCCGTGCCGCGGGCGTACAGGTCGGCGTCGGTCTCCCCGCCGTGCGTCCCTTCCCGCAGCACCATGTCGGCAGGCTCGCCCGCGGCGCACCCGCCGCGCAACGGAGTTAGCCGCGCCCCACCAGGTCGACCCGCCCGCGCACCGCGGCGGCCTCGACGAACCGGGCGACCACGTCGTGCACGAGGTCGCGGTCGTGCTCGTTGAGCACGTCGTGCAGGTCCCCGGGGAAGGTGCGGACGGTGGCGTCCGGCAGCCGGGCGGCGATCTCGTGCGTGTCCTGCACCGGCACCACCGGATCCGCCTCGCCGTGCACCATGAGAACGGGTACCGCGGGGCGGCCGTCGGCGAGCCCCGCGGCGATCTCCGGCCAGGTGGCCCTGAGCGCGAGGAGGGTTTCCCGCCGGAAGCCACCCTTCCAGGTCAGCGGGTCGTGCAGCAGGGCGTGCACGTACTCCGGGTGCGTGCTCAGGAACTCCGTGGGCTCCCCCTCGCCGGTCTCGTCGGCCCCGGTCGCCAGCTCGGCGTCGACCCACTCGAGCGGGCGCATCGGTCCGGCCGAGAGGACGAGCGCGTCGGCGGCGTCGGGGTCGCGCAGCCCCAGCAGCATCGTGGTCACCGCCCCGCCCGAATGCCCGACGACGACCACGGGTGACCCGGGGTGTTGCGCGCGGGCGATCCCGACCAGGGTGCGCGCGTCGTCGACCAGGTCGTCCCAGGAGGGGATCACCGCCCGCTCCCCGTCGCTGCGCCCGTGCCCGACCGCGTCGAGGGCGTGGACGGCGTGCCCGTCGGCGACGAGCCGGCGGGCCAGCGGGTCGTAGAGACCGAGGTGCTCGCCGTACCCGTGCAGCACGACGACGGCGCAGCGCGCCTCGCCCGCGGGCAGCCGACTGTCGTGGAAGATCCGGCCGTGACGGCCGTCGAAGGTAGCCATGACGGCAGCGTGCGCGGCGGGCCTGTCAGCCGGGTCTCATCGACCTGGCACCCGGCGGTCAGATCCGGGAGAGCGTGTACTCCGTCTCCATCTCCAGCAGGTGGTGGATCTGCTGGGCGACCGACTCCTCGATCTTGCCGCCGATGATCGGGACCTTGACCGTGACGTCGACCTTCACGACCAGCTCGGAGCCCTCGCCCTTCGGGGTGAGCCGCATGGTGCCCTGCGCGCCCGCGGGCATGCCGGGCAGCTCGACCCCGACGGTGCCGTCGTAGCCGTCGCCGGAGCGGGTCCAGCTCTCGTCCCGCTCGATGGTGATGCCGCGCGACCCGACGAAGGACTTCACCACCCCGGGCAGGTCCTTCTCGTCGATGCCGTGCCGGATCCGGTACTTGGCGCCGTTCTCGTCGCCGGTGTACTCGAGGATCGCCGCGCCCGGGCCGCCCATCGTGGCGAGCCGGTCGCTGAGGATCTCGCGGTCGACCATGGTGGCGTACACCCGGTCGACCGGGTGGGGGCTCGTGGCACGGAACTCCGTCGGGCGGGACACGGCCGGGAGGCTACCCCGCCCGCTACCGTGGCGCCCTGTGCAGACCTCCCCCGCGCAGGACGAGCAGACCGGCCCGGTCCACGTCGGCGCGCCGCTCGCCCCGCTGACGACCCTGCGCCTCGGCGGTCCCGCCGCGCGGCTGATCGAGGCGCCCGACGCCGGGACCGCGGTGGACGCTGTCCGCGCGGCCGACGAGTCCGGCGAGCCGTTGCTGCTGCTCGGCGGCGGGTCCAACGTCGTCGTGGCCGACGAGGGGTTCACGGGCACCGTCGTGCGGATGACCGGGGGCGGGACCGCGCTCGAGCGGCGCCCGGACGGGTCGGTGCTGCTCACGGCGGAGGCGGGGGAGGACTGGGACGCGGTCGTGGCCGCGACCGTCGCCGAGGGCCTGGGCGGGCTGGAGTGCCTGTCCGGCATCCCGGGCCTGACCGGCGCCACCCCGGTGCAGAACGTCGGCGCGTACGGCGTGGAGGTCTCCGCGCTGCTCGTCGACGTCGACCTCTACGACCGGCGGACGGGTACGGTCCGCACCCACGTCCCGGCCGCCGAGCTGGGCCTCGGCTACCGCACCAGCGTCCTCAAGAACACCGACGCCGCGGTCGTGCTGCGGGTGCGGTTCGCGCTGCCCGGCGGCGGGGCCAGCATGCCGATCGCCTACACCGAGCTCGCCCGCACGCTCGGCGTGGACCCCGGCTCCACGGTGCCCGCCGAGGTGGCGCGCGAGGCCGTCCTGGAGCTGCGCCGCGGCAAGGGCATGGTGCTCGACGCCGCCGACCACGACACCTGGAGCGCCGGCTCCTTCTTCACCAACCCGATCGTCGACGACGCCGTGGTGCCGGACCCGGCGATGCCGCGCTGGCCGGCGGGGGAGGGCCGCACGAAGCTGCCCGCCGCCTGGCTGATCCAGCACGCGGGTTTCGCCCCCGGCCACGAGGGCCCGGGCGGCCGCGTCGGGCTGTCGACGCGGCACGTCCTGGCCCTGACCAACCGCGGCGCGGGCAGCACCGGGGACCTGCTGGCGCTCGCTCGCGAGGTGCGGACCGGGGTGCTCGACAGGTTCGGGATCGCGCTGCACCCGGAGCCGGTCCTCGTGGGCTGCACCCTGTGACCGACCGTGACGTTTCACCGGGCGGGACGGCGTGCAACCCCGCCCGCGTCGGCGGTCGTCGCTGTCGGTGGTGACGCGTAACCTCGTCGACCGGACACTGCTCACGAGCAACGTCCGCCGCCCCGTCGCGTCCTGGTTCGGGGTGAAGAATTCGTACGGGGGAGGACGATGAGGCGGATCCTGCTGGTCCTGGCCGTGATCGCGGTCGGGACCGTCGGTGTGGTCACGGCGGCGACGGCCGCCGGGCGCGGCGGTGACACGCCACCGGCGCTGCTCGCGCGCGCGGCGACGCTGGCCTACCAGCCGGCCGCGCAGGCCACCGGGATCAACCCCACGTCACCCGTCTCGGTGAGCGTGACGGACGGCACGCTCGAGCAGGTCGCGCTGACCAACCCGCAGGGGAAGCCGGTGGCCGGCGCGCTCAACGCCGACCACACCGTCTGGACCAGCAGTGAGCCCCTGGGCTACGACACCGAGTACGCCTGGTCCGGCACCGCGAAAGGGGCGGACGGGGTCGGCGTGCCGCTGGCCGGCGGCTTCCACACCGTCGTCCCCACGAAGCAGGTCCGCGGCGTGATCAACATCGGCGACGGCCGGACCGTCGGCATCGCCGCTCCGATCGAGATCCAGTTCAACAGCCACGTCGAGGACCGGGCGGCCGTCGAACGGGCGCTGAGCGTGCAGACGTCGGTGCCGGTCGAGGGCGCCTGGGGCTGGCTGCCGGACGAGGCGGGCGGCTCCCGGGTGCACTGGCGGCCGAAGGAGTACTGGCCGGCCAACACCAAGGTCTCGGTGGCCGCCAAGCTCTACGGCGTCGACTACGGCGGCGGGCAGTTCGGCGCCGCGGACGTGAGCAGCGACTTCTCGATCGGCCGCGCCCAGGTCGTGAAGGCGGACGCGCAGTCGTTCCGGATGGTCGTGATCCGGGACGGCAAGCAGGTGGCCAACTACCCCGCGAGCTACGGGCTGGCCGCGGACCCGGACCGCAACACCCGCTCCGGCGTCCACGTGGTCACCGAGAAGTTCACCGACAAGCGGATGATCAGCCAGCAGTACGGCTACGACGTCGTGGAGAAGTGGGCCGTCCGGATGAGCAACAACGGCGAGTTCATCCACGCCAACCCGGCGTCGGCCAACGCGCAGGGCTCGTCGAACGTCACCCACGGCTGCGTCAACCTGTCGCTGGAGAACGCCAAGGCCTACTACGACACGGCGCTCTACGGCGACCCGGTCGAGGTCACCGGCACCCCGGTGCAGCTCTCGGCCCGGGACGGGGACGTCTGGGACTGGACCCTGTCGTGGGACGAGTGGCAGCGCCTCTCCGCGCTCTGAGACTCGTCGGCCTCCCATGGGGCGACCCATTCGCCGTATCCAGGCGGACTGGTTGGTCACCAACTTGACGACGTTGCCGGTGCCCAACGGCCCACAGGTGACGACGCTGCCCCACTCGCTCAGGACCGGCGTCACGGCCTACACCGCGCCGGGGTCGCCACCGACGAACAAGGTCAGCCGTCCGCTGCGCGCTCCGTCCACGGCGCCCGTGACCGGCGAGTCGACGACACGCACACCCACCGGCTCGCGCCAGGCGCCGGCACACCAGCCCGCCCATGCTGCCGAGACCGACGAGTCCCAGACGAACCACGGCTGCCCCTCTCCACCGGCACTCGTCGTCCCGAGCGCCCCTGCTGTGACGTGCGATGAACCGTGGGTCGACGACGGGTATCGAGCTTCTCGCCTTCCTGGGGGAAGCAAAGGATGTGCCGTGGTGACGTTGCACCAGCTCCGCTGCTTCCTCGCCACGGTGGAGCGCGGGTCCTTCACCGGAGCAGCCGAGTCGCTCGGCCTGCCCAGCCGTCGCTGTCCGAGCAGATCCGCATCCTCGAGCGCGGCCTGTCCGCCACGCTGTTCCACCGGGTCGGCCGTGGTGTGGTGCCCACCGAGGCGGCCCGTGCCCTCGAACCCCACGCCCGACAGGCACTCGACGCGGTGGACCAGGGCAGCCGCGCGGTCACGTCCGTCGGCGACGCCGTCACCGGGACGATCAGGTTCGGGCTGTTCGGCGCCGCCCACCTCTACCTGCCGGACCGGCTCGTCGCCGACCTGCGCGAGCGGTTCCCCCACGCCCGGCTGGCCCTGATCGGGCAGAACTCCACGGACACGATCGACCGGGTCCGCCGCGGCATCTCGAGGCAGCACTCGTCGCCCTCCCCATCGAGGACGACACGCTGCGGGTGCACCCGGTCGTCCGTGACGAGATTGTCTACGTCAGTGCCGACCCCGATCGCGTGAGGGGCCCGGTGACGCCGGCCGCTCTCGCCGCGGCAGTGCTCGTCCTGTCCGAGGCGACGTGGGGCGACGACGACTACACGCGCCGCCAACTCCGCCACGTCGTGCAGTCCGCGGGTGGCTCCCTGCAGCCGGCGATCGAGGTGGAGAACGTGGAGACCGCGCTCGAGGTCGCCGCGCTGGGCATCGCCGACGCCGTCACCGCCCGCGGCGTGGTGCGACGCCAGCGGGACAGGCTGGCCACGTCACTCTTCAGCGTCTCCCCTCGAGCCCCGTCTCTACGACCACTTCGCGATCGTGCACCGGCCCGACGTGACACTGTCACGCCCGGTCCGGGCCGTGATCGAGATGGCCATCGCACGCATGCGCGAGATCTGCGAGCAGTGATCGACGGGCCCTCGACCACGCGTCGATCCGTCCACGGTTGGCTTCCGGTCCCCTCGGGTAGGCAGGGCCCATGACCGATCCGTCCGTGAACGACACCGGGCACGCCACCGCCGCGGAGCGTGCCGAGACGCGCGCCGAGCCGCTGCCTGAGGAGGCCCGGGTGACGGGGCCGGACGAGGACCGGTACGCCGAGGCCGAGGGGATCCTCGAGGACTCCGAGGAGCGCATCGCCGAGGCCGACGCCGGGCGCGCCCCCGGCGACGCCGCCTACGAGAACCGGCGGTCGGAGGACACCGTCTGAGCCGGCCCGGGCGATCAGCCCTCGCGGTGGGCCCGGGTCGCGCTGGCCTGGGCCCGCGGCATGAGCGTGATCTGGTCCAGGTTCACGTGGCTCGGCCGGGTCGCCGCGAAGGCGATCACGTCGGCCACGTCCGCGGCCGTGAGCGGGGTCAGGCCGCGGTAGACATTGTCCGCCTTCTCCTGGTCGCCCTCGAAGCGGACCAGGGAGAACTCGGTCTCCACCATCCCGGGGCAGATCTCGGTGAGCCGGATCGGCTGGCCGAGCAGCTCGCCGCGCAGCGTGCGGTGCAGCATCGCCTGGGCGTGCTTGGCGCCGGTGTACCCGGCGCCGTTGTCGTACGGGGCGAGGGCCGCGATCGAGGTGACGGTGATGATGTGCCCGTCGCCGGAGGCGCGCAGCTTCGGCAGCAGGCCCTGGGTGAGCCGCAGGGTGCCGATCACGTTGGCCTCGAACATCCAGCGCCAGTCGTCCTCGTCGGCCTCCGCGACGGGCTCGAGTCCCTTGGCGCCACCGGCGTTGTTGACCAGCAGCCGGCACCCCGGGACCGCCTCGACGAAGGCGGCGGCCGACTCCTTGTCGGTGACGTCGAGCCGCAGCGCCGTCCCGTCGATCTCCTTCGCGATCTCCTCGAGCCGGTCGACGCGGCGGGCGCCGAGCACGACGTGGAAGCCCGCCCCGGCGAGGGCGCGGGCGGTGGCGGCACCGATGCCGGAGCTGGCCCCGGTGACGACGGCGGTGGGACGGTCGGTCATGCCGCGAGCCTAGTTCGCCGCGGCGGCCCGGAGCCGCGTGACCGAGCGGGTCAGTCGTCGAGCCCGCGCTGGGCGAGCCGGGACCCGCGCCGCGCCGCGGCCCGCTGCCAGCGGAAGATGCCGAACCCGATGGCGCCGAGCGCCGCACCGGTGACGCACGTGGTGAACCAGATGTCGAGCGGCCGCCCGGCCACGAGGTGGGCGACGAACAGGCCCACGGCGCCGAGCATCCAGACCAGCGTCCCGATCGCCGTGACCAGCGTGACGTCGGTGGTGCTGCGGGGCAGCGGCGGCGGGTCGACCACGGGCCGAGCCTAGAGTGTCCGCCCGGCGCGAACACCGCCCTCCGTGAACACGGGCCCGGGCGGCGGTCCGCGCTGCCAGGCTCGGCGGCATGGACGTCGTCGATCTGCGGCCGGACCTGCGGATGCTCGTGGGCACACCCGGCCAGGCCTACCTCCACCGCCGGGGCCACGAGGTGCTGCTCGTCGACACCGGCCCCGTCGGCAGCGCGCCGGTCGTCGCGGCGGCGCTGCGGGACTGGGATCTGGGGCCGGAGGCGGTCTCGGACGTCGTCCTCACGCACTGGCACGCCGACCATGCAGGCTCCGCCGCCGAGGTCGCGACCTGGCCGAACACCCGGATCCTCGTGCACGCCGCCGACGCCCCGGTCGTCCGCGGCGAGCGGCCCGGGCCGCCGCCCGTCCTCACACCGGCCGAGGACGTCCTGCACCGGCAGGTCGCCGGGGACCTGCCCGACGCGCCACCGGCGCGGGTGGACCACGAGCTCGCCGACGGCGAACTGCTGGCCTGCGGCGCGCGGGTGCTGGCCACGCCGGGACACACCGCGGGGAGCCTCGCGCTCGTGCTCGACGACGCCGGCGTCGTCTTCACCGGGGACCTCGCCGCCGAGCACGAGGGCGGGGTGATCCTCGGGCCCTTCAACGTCGACCGCGGGCTCGCCCGCCGGTCCTTCCGCCGGTTCGGCGGGATCGACGTCGAGCTGGCCTGCTTCGGGCACGGGCGCCCGGTCGCCGGGTCGGTCCTCCGTGCGGCGGCCCTCGCGGCGGAGGTGCCGGACCCGCTCGGCTGACGGCCGGTTCCCGCTGCTCACCGGCGCGCACCACGAACGGTGTCCGGAGGGCCGACAGGCTGAGCGGACCGCGGTGCGGGCGCTTACCGTGTGCGCCGTGCTCGAGCGTCTGTTCAAGCTCACGGAACGCAGGACGACGTTGTCCCGCGAGATGCGCGGCGGCCTCGTCACGTTCGTGACGATGTCCTACATCATCGTGCTGAACCCGCTGATCCTCGGCAGCGTGGCGCCCGGTGACCCGAGCGCGAAGGCCGACGCGCTCGGGAACATCCTGCCGATCGGGCAGGTGGCGGCCGTGACAGCGCTCGTCGCCGGCGTCATGACGATCCTGTTCGGACTCGTCGCGAACCTGCCCTTCGCGATCGCGACCGGGCTCGGCATCAACACCCTGCTCGCGGTCACGATCGCGCCGCTGATGACCTGGCCCGAGGCGATGGGCCTGGTCGTGCTCGACGGCGTCGTCATCGTGGTCCTCGCCGTCACCGGCTTCCGGACCGCGGTGTTCAACGCCGTGCCGGCCGCGCTCAAGTCCGCCATCGCCGTCGGCATCGGCGCCTTCATCGCGCTGATCGGGCTGGTCGACGCGGGCTTCGTCCGCCGGCTGCCCGACGCCGCGAACACGACGGTGCCGGTCGGCCTGGGCATCAACGGCTCGATCGCCTCCTGGCCGACCTTCGTGTTCGTGCTCGGCCTGCTGATCACGGGCGTGCTGGTGGTGCGCGGCGTGCGGGCGGGCCTGCTGATCGGCGTCGTCGTCACGACGATCATCGCGATCATCGTGGAGGCGATCGCACACGTCGGGTCGTCGGCGACCAACCCCAAGGGCTGGTCCCTGTCGGTCCCGGCGATCCCGGACAGCGTGGTCGGCTGGCCCGATCTCTCGCTGGTCGGGAACTTCTCCTTCGGCGCCTTCGGGCGGCTCGACGTGCTGACCGTCCTCCTGCTGGTCTTCACGCTGGTCCTGGCCAACTTCTTCGACGCCATGGGCACCATGACCGGTCTCGGCCAGCAGGCCGGGCTGACCGACAAGGACGGGCAGCTGCCGAACATCGGCCGGGCCCTGGTGGTCGAGGGCGCCGGCGCGGTGGCCGGCGGCGTCGGCTCGTCGTCGTCGAACACGGTGTTCGTGGAGTCGGCCTCCGGTATCGCCGAGGGCGCGCGCACCGGGCTGGCCAACGTCCTCACCGGCGTGCTGTTCCTCGCGGCGATGTTCTTCACCCCGCTCTACGCGATCGTGCCGGTGGAGGCGGCGGCCCCGGCGCTCGTGATCGTCGGGGCGCTGATGTTCCGGCAGGTCGCGGGCATCGAGCTGACGGAGCTGCGCACTGCCCTGCCGGCCTTCCTGACGATCGTGATCATGCCGTTCACGTACTCGATCGCCAACGGCATCGGGGCCGGCTTCATCAGTTACGTCGTGCTGTCCGCGGCCACGGGCAAGGCGCGCCAGGTGCACCCGCTGATGTGGGTCGTCGCCGTGGCGTTCGTGGGCTACTTCGCCGTCGGCCCGCTGCGTGAACTCTTCGGGTAGTTGTAGTAAACTAACTACATCGTGAGTGCTGTCGCCGAAACCCCGGTCCCCGCAGGTTCCGATAGAGGTTCCGATTCGGCGCACTCACCGCCGGGCGGCATGTTCGCCTCGCTGCGCGTGCCCAACTACCGGCTCTTCATCTCGGGCCAGGTGGTGTCCAACGTCGGCACCTGGATGCAGCGGATCGCGCAGGACTGGCTGGTCCTCGACCTCACCCACGGCAGCGCCACGGCGCTCGGGATCGCCGCGGCCCTGCAGTTCGCGCCCACGCTCGTGCTCTCGCTGTGGGGCGGGGTGCTGGCCGACCGGGTCGACAAGCGGCTCGTGCTGGTCGGGATCCAGCTGGCGATGGGGCTGTGCGCGGTGGTGCTCGGCACGGTCGTGCTCACCGGCGTCGTCGCACTCTGGCAGGTCTACCTGCTGTGCCTGCTGCTCGGGTGCTTCTCCGCGCTCGACGCCCCGATGCGGCAGTCCTTCGTCTCCGAGATGGTCGGCCCGGGCCAGGTGGTCAACGCCGTCGCGCTCAACTCGCTGTGCTTCAACCTCGCCCGGATCGTTGGGCCCGCGGTGGCCGGCGTGCTGATCGTCGCGGCCGGGACGGGGTGGGTCTTCCTGATCAACGCCGTCAGCTTCGTCGCGGTGATCACGGGCCTGCTGCTGATGCGGCCGGAGAAGCTCTACCGCACCGAGCGGGTGCCGCGGGCGCCGCACCAGCTCCGCGACGGCCTGGCCTACGTGCGCGGTCGGGCCGACCTCATGGCCGTGATGGTGCTGGTCTTCCTGGTCTCGACCTTCGGCATCAACTTTTTCATGACGCTCGCGCTGCTGGCCCGCAACGTCTTCGGCCGCGACGCCGAGGGCTACGGCCTGCTCACCACGCTGCTGGCCGTCGGGTCCGTGCTCGGCACCACCGCGGCCGCCCGGCGCACCCGCAAGCCGCGGCTGCGGCTGGTCGCGGGTGCGGGGCTGGTGTTCGGCGCGCTGCTCGTGGTCGCCGGCCTGATGCCGACGTACCTGGCGGCGGGGCTCGCGCTCGTGCCCGTCGGGTTCGCGGCGCTGATCTTCACGACGGCGGCGAACTCGTCCGTGCAGCTCTCGGTCGACCCCACGATGCGCGGCCGCGTGATGGGGCTCTACATGCTGCTCCTGCTGGGCGGGACGCCGTTGGGCGGTCCGCTGCTGGGCCTGCTGGCCGAGCACTTCGGCGGCCGTGCGCCGCTGGTCGTCGGAGGGGTCGTGACCGTACTGTCGGTGGTGGCCGTCGGGCTCGTCCTGGCCCGCCGCTCCGGGTTTCCGGGACTCGGCCGGATCAAGGGGTTGACCGCCGAAGCAAGGTAAGGCTAACCTTCATCTCGTCGCTTCGTGGTGGGAGCGGCGCGTCAGTTCGGGAAGGACCAGGCCCTCCGGCTCCGGCCGGGGGGCCTGGTTCGTTTCTCGGGCCCGTCCTACCGGCGCCGGGTGAGCCCGACGCCGGCGAGGCAGAGCGCGCCGCCGAGCAGGGCCAGCGCGGGCGGGGCCTCGCCGAGCAGGAGCGCCGACAGCGCGACCGTGATCGGCGGGACGAGGTAGGTGGTCACACCGAGGCGGCCGGCGTCCATCCGCGCCAGGGCATAGGCCCAGGTGCTGAAGGCCAGCGCGGTGGGGACGAGCCCGAGGTACACGAGCCCGGCTGTGGCGCTCCAGGGGGCCGCGGTCAGGTCGCGGCCGAGGGCGCCGACGAAGGGCAGGCAGCCGACGGTCCCGATCGCGCAGGCCACGAACGTCACCTGCAGAGCGGGCAACCGGCGGAGCACCGGCTTCTGCGCCAGCACCCCGATCGCGTAGGTCACCGCGGCGACCACGCACAGCAGGATGCCGAGCAGGTCCGAGCCGTCGCCGCCGGCCGTCGACGCGCCGATCACCACCGCCCCGGCGAACGCCACCCCGGCCCCGATCAGCAGCCAGCGCGGGAAGCCCTCGTGCAGCAGCACGCCCGCGAACAGGGCGATGAGGATCGGGCCGATGTTGACCAGCATCGCCGTGGTGCCGGCGTCGACGCGCTGTTCCGCGGCGTTGAGGGCCACGTTGTAGACGGCGAACCAGGCCACGCCGCAGAGCACCAGCAGGGCCCACTCGCGGCCCGTCGGGCGGACCCAGCGACCCCGGAGCAGGAGCAGGCCCCCGAGGGCGAGCGTGCCGACGGCGAGGCGGCCGAGCGCGAGCGCGCCGGGGTCGTAGGCGCGGCCGACGAACCGGATCCCGACGAACGCGCTCGCCCAGGCCAGCACGGTCACGCAGACCGCGGCCAGGGCGCCCCGACGACGTCCCGCCGCGCTGGTCGTCGGTGCTGCGGCGGTGGCCGCCGGTTCGGTGGCGGGAAGGCCGGATCCGGTCGCCGGGACGTCCTGGGCGGGCTCGTGCACGGCTCGACGCTATGCCCTCGTCCCGGGCGATCTCGCGCGGATTTCCGTCAGGGGGTTGCGGAGGCAGCAAAGGGTAGGCTAACTTCAGCCACGTCGCTTCGTGGTGGGAGCGGCGCGTCAGTTCGGGAAACGAGTGGGCCCCGGCCGGATCGGCCGGGGCCTACTCGCGTCCGGGGTCCCACGACCTCACAGGTCGTACTGGCGGACCCAGTCGACCTCCATCCGGGACTCGCGGACGTCGCCTCCGTGCGGGAACCAGTCCAGCTGGACCGTCAGGTGCATCGGTCCCGGCGGGAGCGTGCCGGTGTCCTCGGTGCGCCACCACTGCTCGCCGTCGACGAAGGCCGCGATGTGGTCCGGCGTCCACTCCACCGCCCAGTTGTGCCACTCCGTGGCGTCGATCTCCACGCTGCCGTGCAGCTGGGAGTTGTCGGAGCCGTAGTGCAGGAACATGTCGGTGTTCTGCCGATCGGGGTCGGACATCTCCATGAAGTCCACCTCGCCGCCCGACGGCCAGTCCTCGGCGTCGGGCCACAGGAGGAGCAGGGCGTGGTAGCTGGGGTCGCTCTCCGGGGCCCGGACGCGGCCCTCCCAGCGGCCGTACTTCTGGCCGGGGTTCCAGGCCATGCCGCCGGTGGTGCCGTCCGGTGAGCCGGTGACCACGAGGACGCCGCCCTGGGTCGAGAAGGCGTCGGGGGAGCGGCGGCCGTTGCCGCCGTGGCCCTCGCCGTCGTAGAGGCCCCAGCCGTCGAGGCCGCCGGTGAAGTCGTCCTCGCGGCTCGGGGTGCCCCAGCCGAGGGTCGCGGCGGCGGTGCGGCCTTCGGCGGTGCGGGTCGGTCCGCCCGTGCCCGTGGTTCGGCGGGTGAGATCGCCCGTGCTCCCGGTTCGGCGGGTGAGGTCGCCCGTCCGGTCGCGCGTCTCCCGCTCGGTCCGCACGGAGGTGGCCGGACGCCGGGGCGGGGCCGGGATGCGCCGGACCCGCTCGCCCCCGCTGTCCGCGCGTTCGGCGGCGGTCCGGACCACCGGGACGTCGGCCGGCGAGGCGGTCGCGCCCGGACCGACGAAGCCGAGGAGCGCGGCCACCCCGGTGGCGAGCAGGCGGGCGAGGTGCGCGGTCAGGTCGGTGGGTGGCACGGCGTCACTCGTCCTCGGGTTCACGGGTGCTCACTGGGCGAAGCTGACGTGGACGTGGTCGAAGTGGCCGCCGGTGACGTCGCTCGTGTCGTAGACGCTGCTCGTGTACGGCCGGCCCCAGCCGCCGTCGTCGGTGACCGAGGGGTCCCAGTAGCGGCCCTGCCAGATCAGGTACGCGACGGCGAGCGGCCCGGCGTGCTCGCGCAGGTAGTTCGCGACCGCCCAGCCCGCGGCGAGGGCGTCGGCGTCGGGGGAGGCGCCGGCGGTGCCGGGGAAGAAGTCGCAGGCGCGGCCCTGAGGGTGGTCGCTGCGCGGGTTCCAGGCGTGGGCGTCCCAGCAGCCGGCCGAGCGGATCACGGTGCCCCCGCCGAGCGGCCCGAACGCCGCGGCCACCGCCGCGACGCCGTGGCGGGTCGCGCCCGTGACGCACCCGTCGCCGCCGGTCGGGTCGGGTGGGGTGCACGCGGTCCTGCCGCCGGTCCACGCGCCGGGCTGTGCGGTCGGTGCGGCCCGCTCCCTGGCACCGGAGATGGCCTCGCGCAGGGCGTCCGGGCAGGCGGCCGCGCAGCTTCCGGCCGGGGCGGGGTGCCGGAGCAGCGTCGCGACGCCGGTGCGCAGGGCCGAGCAGGCGCGCCGCAGCTCGGTGACCGGGGCGGGCTCGTCCGCGGACCGGGCGGCCACCCGCCTGACGACACCGGCCCGGCTGGGCGCGAGCTCGGGGCATTGCTCGGCGGTCATGCGCTCGAGGAGCGGCGCGCGGGTGGGGGCGGGGATCACGCGGACCTCGCCCGGCTCGACTGGCTCTGCTTCGGCGTCCCCCGGGGTGCCCGGCACTGCGAGGGCCGCGGCGAGCGCCGCGGTGAGCAGGAGGCGGAGCACGGGGTCACGCCCGCCCGCCGACGTCGAGCGGATCACCGACGTCGAGGATCCGGATCCCGCGCACGGGGCGGAGGTCGGGATGGGTGAGGGCCGGCCTCGGTGTCGAGTGGGTGGTCGTGATCGGAGCCGGAGGAACGGGAGTCGTCGTCGGCGACGGGGTCGTCGGGTGGTGCGGGGTGGGATCGAGCACGTTGGCCGGGGCCGGCCCGGACGACTCGCTTGTGACGACGTGCGGGGTGGAATCGAACCCGCTGGTCCGGGCGGGTGTGGTGGTGCTCGGGGTGTCGGTGAGGGCCCGAGCCGCGTTCACGGCCGCCACCGGCTCCCGGTGAGGGCGGGGGACGGCGACCGAGGTGAGGGGGCCGTCGGCGCCGACCGGGACGAAGGCGCGGTAGGAGGTGAAGCCGGCCTCCGGGGTGTGCCGCGGCTCCGGCGGCGGTGCCGTCGTGACCGGCGTCGGCTCGTGCGAGAGGGTGGTCGTGATCGGGGGCGTCGTGATCGGCGGTGCCGTAGGCGTCGGCTTCCGTCGGGGTGCGGCAGCGGGCGGGGTCGTGGGCGGTCGAGGTGTCGGGGCGGGGCGGCCGAGGCGGCCCGAGTCCGCGACGGCACGCGCCAGCCGTGTGACAGCGTCGAGGTAGGGCCGCAGCGCCCGCGGGAGCCGGTCACGCGGCGTCCCGAGCAGGCCCGCGGCCTCGCGGTACGGGTCGACGATCCCACGCCAGCGCCCGACGTGCGGCACCAGCACCACTGCTGCCCAGCCCGGGCCGAGCTCGTCGAGCCGCTCGGGGTGCCGCCGCTCGGCGCCGTCGACGGTCACGGCGAGCACCGGCGGCACCGCCGTCGGGTCGAAGAGGTCCGCGATCCGCACCGCGCGGTCCAGCGACTCGGCGCTGCTGCGGCAGACCACGATGTCGGCCTCGATGCCCGCGCCGGTCCCGCAGTCCTGTCCGTGCAGGGCGAGGGCGAGCGTGGTGGCGCCGACGCCGCCGGACACGCCGGCGACGGACGGTGGGCGGAAGCCGGTCATCGGATCTCCAGGGGAGCGTCGTCGTCGAGGTCGGTGTCGAGACCGGCGGTGTCGGCGGGGACGGTCACGGGCCGGTCGGCGGGTTCTTCGAGCTCCTCCTCGGCGTCGACGACCAGCCGGTCGCCCTCCACGCGCACGGCCACGCCGATCCGCACCCACCGGCCGGGCAGGCCGCGCCAGCCGCGCGCGGCCGGAGCGGGTGCGGCGGCGGGGACGGCGGGCCCGTCGTCGAGGTCGTCCGCGGGACCTGGCCGGCCGCCCGGCACCCGGCGGTAGGGGGTGACGCGGACCCGGACGTCGACGAGCACCCGGCCCTCGCCGTCGGGCCGGACGAGCCCGGGCAGGGCGAAGTCGGCGCGCTGCCGCCCGTGCCCGGACCAGCCGAGGTGCACCGGCCTGTGGTCGGCCAGGTAGTCGCCGAGCACGCGGGCACGGCGGTCGGGTTCGTCCTCGTCCCAGGAGAGGTAGTCGGCGGCGAAGGCGGCGGCGAGCGCCGCCGCCTCCGCCGGGTGGGGAACGGGATCGGTGGGCGGGCTGACCGGGGATCCGGGTGCGGACTCGACGGGAGAGGGGAGCGGGTCCGGCGGCCCGGCCGAGTGGGCGGTCCCGGTGGGGTCGGCCCACTGCCGGATCGGCTCGTCGCGGAACGGTTCGGGCGTCGGCTGCCGGTCCGCCCGGGCGACGGACCACGCCGCAGCGACGGCGGCGGAGCCGGAGTCGGGCCAGGCCCGGTGCCCGTCCGGCGCGGGGGCGGCCGTGATCGGCGGAAAGCCGTGCGGGTCGGTCGGGGAATCGTCGGACTCCCGATCCCGTGGCGGACCGAGGAGGTCCTCCGCGCGCCGGGAGAGCCGGGCGTGGCTCGTCGCGCTCCCGGGGACGATCTCCCGCGGCACCCCGGCCGGGCGGCCGAACATCCGGAAGGCGGCCACGTCACCGCCTCCCGGGCATGCGGAACTGGGACATCGCTCCCTCTCGTGGGCAGGCGCTCCCGCCCGCGGAGGGCCGCGGGTGCAGCGAGCGGAGGACCGGCGGCCCCCGGATCGCGGGCGGCCGGTGGGACGAGAGGAACCCTAGGAACGCGGGCGCCGCGGCGAGGCGGAACGGATCAGGAGTTCACGATCGGGAACGACCACCCTCACCAGGGCGCCGAAGCTCCCGACCCGCGGTGCCAGAACTCCCGACTCGCGGTGCCGAAGCTCCCGACTCGCGGGCATGGTGCGCGAGTCGAGGTGTCGCCTCCCGCGAGTCGGGCTGTGCAGCACCGCGAGGCGCGAGATCCAGCACCGCGAGTCGCGAGGTCCAGCACCGCGAGTCGCGAGATCCAGCACCGCGAGTCGGGACATCCGGGCCCGCGAGTCGCGGTCGGGCGGTCAGGCGGGGAGGGGCCAGGTGTGCACGGGCTCGTTGGCCTCCGAGGCCTCGAGGTAGCGCTCCAGCATCCCGGTCAGCGCGCCCTGCCGACTGCTGCCGCGGGCCTCGAGGGCGGCGACCGTGTCGAGCTGCCAGGTGGCGCCCGTCCGTCCGGTGACGCACCGCCGCTCGATGACCGTCAGGTACCGGTCGCGGACCGCCGCGCTCACGCCCCACCGGGCCAGCCCCTCGTGGGCGAGGGGGAGGAGCTTGCGGAGGGCGAGCTCGTCGGGCTTGATCCACCCGGTCCCCGGCCAGTAGAGCGGCGCCTCCATGCCGTGCCGCGCGGCCGTGGTGAAGTTCTCCTCGGCCGCCTCGAAGGACATCGACTGCCACAGCGGCTGGTCGGACTCCACGAGCACCCGCAGCAGCCCGTAGAAGAACAGCGCGTTGGCCACCATGTCGACGGCGGTCGGCCCGGCCGGCAGCACGCGGTTCTCCAGCCGGATGTGCGGCTGGCCGTCGGCGACGTCGTAGACCGGCCGGTTCCACCGCCAGATCGTGCCGTTGTGGAGTTTGAGCTCGTCGAGGTCCGGCACTCCGCCGTTGCGCAGCGTGGTCATCGGGTCGGAGTCGCCCGGGAACGGGACGATGCCCGGGAAGTACCGCGCGTTCTCCGCGAACAGGTCGAGCACCGACGAGATCCAGCGCTCGCCGAACCACACCCGGGGCCGGACGCCCTGGTTGCGCAGCTCGACCGTCCGGACGTCGCAGGCCTGCGTGAACAGCGGGATCCGGGTCTCGGCCCACAGCCGCGAGCCCAACAGGAACGGCGAGTTCGCCCCCAGCCCGAGCTGGACGCCCGCGAGGCACTGCGCCGCGTTCCAGTACGCGGGGAACGAGCTCGGCGAGACCTGCAGGTGCAGCTGCATCGACGTGCAGGCCGCCTCCGGGACGATCGTCTCGAAGTCCTCGGTGAACCGCTCCGGCGCGACGGCGTGCAGCCCGCCCGGGTCGCCGCCCGAGATGTCGACGTGGATCGGCTCGCCCCGCGCCGCGAGCATCTGGTCGTTGAGGACGGCGTAGCGGTCGTCGGCCGAGATCGACTCGGCGACGAGGTGCTGACGCTCGAGCGTCGGCAGGATCCCGATCATCGCCAGCTGGGACTTGCAGTCCCGCGCCTTGGCCCGGGCGACGGCGAGCTCGTCGAGCAGCTCGTGCTCGAGGTGCCGCCACTGGTCACCGGGGAGGGGGCGGGGCGGGAGGTTCAGCTCGATGTTCCAGCGGCCCAGCTCCGTCTGGAACTCGGTGCCGCCGATGGCCTCGAGGACGTCCTTGCCGGTCATGGACGGGCTCAGTGAGCCGTCGACCAGGTTCAGCTCGACCTCGATACCGGTCATCGGGTCGTCCTCGGCGAACGGGTGCTCCCGCAGCATCGTCGTCAACGCCTCGAGGCAACGCTGCACCTTGGCTCGATACCGCTGGCGTTCCCGCCGACTGAACCGGGTCCGGTCGACGTCCTGGCCCATGCTCTCCCGATGCCTCCTAGCTGCCGGTCCGCCCGCGGCGGCTCTCCACCGTGACACATCACCGGAAGCGGCGGTACCGGCTGACCGGGCGACCTCGTGCGACGAACGGCAGGCCACCTGGGATGATCGGTCGCCGTGGCCATCATCACCGCGATCGGCGACCCCACCGACCCCCGGCTCGACGACTACCGCGACCTGACCACCGCCGACCGCCGCCCCGACCGTCCCGGCGGCCGCGGGCTCGTGATCGCCGAGGGCGTGGTCGTCGTCCGACGTCTGATCGAGTCCCCCTATCCCGTCCGCTCCCTGCTCGGGGTACCCCGTCGGATCGAGGAGCTCACCGCCGATCTCGCGGATCTCGACGTCCCCGCCTACGCCACGGACGCGGACACCATGGCCACCACCGTCGGCTTCCACCTGAACCGCGGGGTGCTCGCAGTCGCGGACCGCGCCGCGCCCGTCGACGCCCGCGAGCTGGCCCGGACCGCCCGCGTCCTGGCCGTGTGCGAGGGCGTCAACGACCACGAGAACCTCGGCTCGCTGTTCCGCAACGCCGCCGCCCTCGGCGTGGACGGGATCCTGCTCGGCCCGCGCTGCGCCGACCCGCTCTACCGGCGCTCGGTGCGAGTGTCGATGGGCCACGTGCTGCGGGTGCCGTTCGCGCACCTGCCCGGTGCGTGGCCGGAGTCGCTGGACCTGCTGCGCGGGGCCGGCATGCGGGTCGCGGCCCTGACACCGGCGCCCGACGCCCTGCCCATCTCGGCCGCCGGTCTGGCGGGGGAGCGGGTGGCGTTGCTGCTGGGCGCCGAGGGGCCCGGCCTGACGCCGGAGGCCCTGGCCACGGCCGACGTCCGGGTGCGGATCCCGATGGCGACGGGCGTCGACTCTCTCAATGTCGCAACGGCTGCCGCGGTGGCCTTCCATGCGGTGGGGGCGTCCGTAGGCTGATCCTGTGCACCTCGCTGCGGGGGGTCAGGTGGTGCTCGGTGAGAAGCGGCCGGGCGATGCCGTGCTGCCTCCGGACCTCACCGCCGACCTCCGCCAGTGGGGCGCGGTCGCGGCGAGCATCCGCGGGATCGAGGTGCGGCCCGAGCAGCAGGACATCGTCAGCCGGCGCGGGCGGCAGCTCGCCGGACGGGTGTCCGACGTCCTGGGACGGCCGGTCGAGTACGTCGACCCGCTGACCGGGGGCGTCGACCTGGTGCACGGCCGCACCACCGAACCGATCCCCCTGGTGCCGCCGCACCCCGAGGAACCGACGCCCTGGGCGACCGGACTCGTGGTCGCGGCGTTCTTCGCGGTGCTCGCGGCGATCGGCGACATCACGCTCAGCCGGGCCTTCGGCGAGGCGTTCGGGCTGCTCTGGATCCCGGCGAACGTGCTGGTCGTCGGTGGTCTCGCACCCTCGCTCTGGCTGATCCGCCGGCTCCCCTTCTGGCGCTGGATCGGGCTCGGCACCGCCGTGGGGCTCGGGGTGGCGTGGGTGGTGCTGTTGCTCGGCCAGTTCCTCTGAATCGGAGCGGTCGGCGGGGGCGCTCCGCCGGGTGCGGTTCGTCGGGTTCGGCTGCCTCGGGCGGCGGCTCGTGGGTGGCGGCCGGGGAGGGCTCGCACATCCGCTCGCGGCGCGGCACACCCCTTGTGGTGCGCTCGCACACCTGCGAATGGTGTCGCACAGGTCGTCGACCGGGTGTGCGGCGCGAGATCGGGTGTGCCCGTCCAGCGCAGGTGCTGCCGGAGACGGCCGCAACCGGGTGCGGACACCTCAGCTCGGAGGATGTCGCTGCAACTGTTCGCGTCCGCGAGCCCCCGGCACACCCGTAGCGGCGTCCCACACACCGTCGACGACGTGTGTGGGTGAGCTTCCGGGTGTGCGAGGGCCTCAGCAGGTGTGCCGGCGGCAGATCGGATTCAGCGGCCGCGGACTCCCAGCAGCACCTCGTCCCACGACGGCATGACCGGCTTGCCCTTCTTGGTGCGCTTGGCGGGAGCGGGCTGGTCGCCCTCGGCCCGGCCGGCGGGTCGCGCGTCTCCGGCCGGCGCCGCGGCGCTCTCGGCCTGCGTCCGTGCAGGCGTGCCCGCGTCCTTGCGTCCGGCGTCCTTCCCCGCTGTCTCAGACACGTCCTTCGACCCGGCGTCCGCAGCCGCGTCCTTCGACCCGCCGGCCTTCGACTCGACGATCGTGGAGTCGGTGGTCTCGCTCTCGGCGGTCTCCGGGCCGTCCTTCTTCGCCGGGCCGTCCTTCTTCGCCGTGTCGTCCTTCGGCTCGGTGTCGTCCTTCGGCTCGGTGTCGTCCTTCGGCTCGGTGTCGTCCTTCGGCTCGGTGTCGTCCTTCGGCTCGGTGTCGTCCTTCGGCTCGGTGTCGTCCTTCGGCTCGGTGTCGCGCGGAGCCGACCCCTCCGACACGGCTGCGGGCCGGTCGACCTCCGTCTTCTCCACCTCCGGCGTCGCAACCTCGGTGACCGCGGGCGCCTCGTCCTGCACGGCCTCCACCGGCTCCGACCCACCGCCCACCGAAGCCGAGCCCGAGGCCGAGATCGAGGCCGCAGAAACCGGGGCCGGACCCGAGGACGCAGCCTCCCGGCCCGGGGCCTCGTGGCCGTTCACCCGCTCGGCCCCGTCCCGACCCGCCGAGGAGTCGATCCCCGACCGCCCGACGTCGGACGTCCGCGTGTCCGTGGCCCGCGTGTCCGTGCTGCGCGCCGCGGGATGCGTCGGCGGCCCGGCCAGTTCCGACCGCACCTCGGTCCGCGTAGCGCCGCGCACCGGCTCCCGCCGGCCCGGCAGGGACCCGCGCCGCTGTTCCGGCGCGATCCGGCGGGCGTCGCCGTTCACCGCGGCGGGCACGACCTCCTCGGCGGCCACCTCCGCGGCGGCATCGTCCGGCCGCGCCATGTCGATCACCGGGCCGACGGGCCGCAGCGGCTGCTGCGGGCGGCCTTCGACGAGGTCGCGCGCGTGGTCGTCGAGCGCGGTCACCGTGCCGCCGTGGGCGCCCGGCTGGAACACCCAGTGCGCCCGCATGTCCGAACGACCGGACCGCCAGCCGAGGGCGACGACCCACTTGCCGTCCTCGCCCTTCCAGCTGTCCCAGTCCGCGCCCGGGTCCTGCCCGCGCAGCCCGAAGGTGTGCGCGACGGTCTCGGCGAGGGTCCGGACGTCCGGCCCGTCGTCCCGGACGGGGTGCGCGGCCTGCGCGAGCTCGGCCGTCCGGGTGCGTTCGAGGAGGACCGGATAGGCGAAGCGCTCGATCTTCTGGACGGGCACCCCGGCGGCCGAGGCGACCTGTTCCACGGACGCCCCGGCCCGGATCCGGGCTTGGATCTCGCGTGGTCGCAACTGGCTCTCCAACTCGATCGCGATCTGTCCGAGCCGGGTCAGGTCCCCCCTGGCGGCGGCTCTGAGCTGCTCGTCGGCGGGCACGGTGAACCGTTCGCGGCGCGCCGAGTCCTCGAGGACCACCGAACCGTCCTCGGTGATCCCGACGACCCGCAACGACCGCATATCCGCCGGCCTCCTCGCTCGCTCTGACCCCGTCCGGGTGACGGTAGTTGCCGAATCGTGTCCGACGAGTGAGGCGCGCCGGTGGGTCCTTCCGGCCCTCGACGTGGCCTTCTGGTCCGCACCGGCGACCGCTCCCGCCGGTGGACACTCCGTACCGTCGCACGTCGTGCCAAGATCGGTAAAGCTGAGGCGTATGTTACTGATGTGACTACGTTCCGTCACTCCCACCTGTGCGAAACGGCCGGGTCGCGCGAGGCGACCCGGCCGTTCGGGGAAGGGTTTCGGCTACACCGGTAGGCACTCAGCCCAGGCGCTCGACGACCCAGTCGATGCAGGCGGTCAGCGCGGCGACGTCGGCGGGCTCGACGGCCGGGAACATGCCGATCCGCAGCTGGTTGCGGCCCAGCTTGCGGTACGGCTCGGTGTCGACGATCCCGTTGGCGCGCAGGATCTTCGCGACGGCCGCGGCGTCGACCGAGTCGGCGAAGTCGACCGTGCCGACGACCTGGGACCGGTGCGCCGGGTCGGTCACGAAGGGCGTGGTGTACTCCGTCTTCTCGGCCCAGGAGTAGAGGCGGGTCGAGGAGTCCTTGGTGCGGGCCACGCAGGCGTCGAGTCCGCCGAGGCCGAGCATCCACTCGATCTGGTCCGCGAGCATGATCAGCGTCGCGACGGCCGGGGTGTTGTAGGTCTGGTCCTTCACCGAGTTGTCGACGGCAGTGGCCAGCGACAGGAACGGCGGGATCCAGCGGTCGCCGGCGGCCAGCTCGGCGACCCGGCCGAGCGCGGCGGGCGAGAGCAGCGCGATCCAGAGCCCGCCGTCCGAGGCGAAGCCCTTCTGCGGGGCGAAGTAGTAGGCGTCCGCCTGGGTGATGTCCACGGGCAGGCCGCCGGCGCCCGAGGTCGCGTCGATCACCACGAGTTGCCCGTCGATCGAGGACTCCGGCCGCACCACCGGCACCGCGACGCCGGTGGAGGTCTCGTTGTGGGCCCAGGCCAGGACGTCGCACGACGCGTCGGCGGTCGGCTCGGGCGCGCTGCCCGGCTCGGCGGACACGATCACCGGGTCGGCGAGGAACGGCGCGCCCTTGGTGGTGTCGGCGAACTTCGACGAGAACTCGCCGTAGGTCAGGTGCAGCGACCGCTCCCGGACCAGGCCGAACGCGGCGGCGTCCCAGAAGGCGGTGGAGCCGCCGTCGCCGAGCACGACCTCGTAGCCCTCGGGCAGCGAGAACAGCTCGCGCAGGCCGGCGCGCACGCGCCCGACCAGGGACTTCACCGGCTTCTGCCGGTGGGAGGTGCCCATCACGTCCGCGGCGTCCGCGAGCGCCCGGAGCTGCTCGGGGCGGACCTTGGACGGTCCGCAGCCGAACCGCCCGTCGCCCGGGAGGAGGTCGGCGGGGATCTGCAGGTCGGTGCTGGTCGACGCGGTCACGTACCCCAGTGTCGCAAGCCACGGAAGGGGATGGGGTGGCGGGCCCGCCCCTGCACGGACGGTGGCCGGGTGGCTCCTGCCACGTGGGTGAGCCGGTTTCACCGGGGCGGCGCAGTGCCACCGCCGTCCGGGCGAATCACCCCGGTGTCCCGCTCGAGAGTGCAACGTTCCGTCCTGATCGATCGAGATACCGGTCTGGACACGGGACGGAGGACCGAGATGGAGATCGACTGCGCGCTCGCAGCCGGGGTGGCGACGCCCGAGCAGGTCGCGCTGGCCGAGGAGCTCGGCTACGCCCGCGCGTGGTGCCACGAGGCGCCGCGCAGCTACCCCGACGCCGGGATGGCCCTCGCCGTCGCCGCGGAGCGGACCTCGCGGATCCGCATCGGCCTGGCGGTCGGCGGGCACTGGCGGCGCGCGGCGGCCGACGCCGGTGCCCTCGCCGACCTGGCCGCGCGGGCCCGCGGCCGGGCCGAGCTGGTCGTCGGGCTGCCCGGCGGCACCGCCGCCGACCCGGAGGCGCACGCGACCGCGGTCCGGGAGGTGCTCCGCCGCGAGCACGGCGTGGACGGCGTCCCGGCGTGGGTGGGTCGGCCGGGCGCGACCGAGTACCTGCCGCTGGCGTTCGGCGTGCGCTCGCCGCGCGGGGCCGCCCTGCGCACGGTCGTCGAGGTGACGCCGGGTGCGGACCTGCACCGCGTCGTCGCGCGGCTGCGACCGGCCGGCCTGCTGCTGCGCCCCACGGGTGCCGACGTCGGCCGCGAGCTCGCCGAGTTCGCCGAGGCCGTCCGCGCGCTCGAGATGGTCGGGGTCGCCTGACCGCCGCTCAGGCCCCGGCCGGCGCCCGGTACATCCGCCGGTAGGCCAGCGGCGACATCCCGATCGCGCTGTGCAGGTGCTGGCGCAGCGACACCGTGGTGCCGAACCCGCAGCGCTCGGCGACCCGCTCGACCGGCAGGTCCGTGGTCTCCAGCAGCCGCCGCGCCCGGTGCACCCGCTGCGTGGTGAGCCATCGGCCGGGGCTCTCCCCGGTCTCGGCGCGGAACCGGCGGGTGAAGGTCCGCACGCTCATCGCCGCCCGCTCGGCCAGTTCGTCGAGCCCGATGGGGGCGTCGAGGTGGTCGAGCGCCCAGGCCCGCACGGCGGCGGTGCCCGCGCCGGAGACCTCCGGCACGGGCGCCTCGACGAACTGCGACTGCCCGCCCTCCCGCCACGGGGCGACGACGGCCCGGCGCGCCACCGTGGCCGCCACCTCGGCCCCGTGGTCGCGCCGGACGACGTGCAGGCACAGGTCGATCCCGGCGGCGTTGCCCGCGGAGGTGAGGACGTCGCCGTCGTCGACGAACAGGACGTCCGGGTCCAGCGCGACCTGCGGGTAGAGCCGGCGGAAGCGGTTCGTCCACCGCCAGTGGGTGGTCGCGGGGCGGCCGTCGAGCAGGCCCGCGGCCGCGAGCACGAAGGCGCCGGTGCAGATCGACATCACCCGGTCCGCGCCGCGCAGCACCCGCGCGACCCGCGGGTCGACCGTGCCGTCGGTCGTCCAGGTCCCCTCGAGGTGCCCGGGGACGACGAGCGTGTCGGCCTCGTCGAGGATCTCCGGCCCGTGCTCGGGCAGCACGGAGTAACCCGCCGAGGTCCGGACCGGCCCGCCGTCGAGCGTGGTGACCCGGACGTCGTACAGCGGCCGGTCGCCCTGCCCGACCGCACCGCCCAGGAGCTTGTGCGGCAGTCCGAGCTCGAACGCGATGACGGTCGGCATGGCCAGGACCACGACGCGGTGCATGGCCGGATTCTTTCACAGAGTGGCCGTTCGGCCACTTCCGTCTGCGTCGCGCATCGGCGACGCTGCATTCCGTGAGCGAACTCAGCACTCCCGTGCGCCGCCGGCGCGTCCACCCCGCGTGGTGGGCGGCCGCGGCGACCTTCCTGGCGATCATCGGCGCGGCCGGCTTCCGGTCGACGCCCGGTGTGATGGTCGAGCCGCTGCACGCCGAGTTCGGCTGGTCCATCGGGGAGATCTCGGTGGCGCTGTCGGTGAACCTCGCGCTGTTCGGCCTCACCGCCCCCTTCGCGGCGGCGCTGATGGAGCGCTTCGGGGTGCGGCAGGTGGTGGCGGTCGCGCTGGCGATGGTCGCGGTGGGCGCGGGCCTCACCGTGTTCATGACGGCCTCGTGGCAGCTCGTGCTGCTGTGGGGCGTGATCGTCGGGCTGGGGACGGGCTCGATGGCGATGGCCCTGGTGGCGACGGTCGTCGGGCGCTGGTTCGTGGCCCGCCGCGGCCTGGTCACGGGGATCCTCACCGCGGCCAACGCCACCGGGCAGCTGATCTTCCTGCCGGTGGTCGCGCACGTCGTGGAGAGCTCCGGCTGGCGCACCGCGTCGATCACGGTGGCGGCCGCGGCTCTGGTCGTGGTGCCGGTCGTGCTGCTGCTCCTGCGCAACCGCCCGTCGGACGTCGGCGAGCTGCCCTACGGCGGCACCGAGGCCGACGTCGTCGAGCCGATCCGGTCCGGGGCCGCCCGACTGGCCGTCGGGACGCTGGTCCGGGTCGCGCGGGTGCGCACCTTCTGGCTGCTCGTGGCCGGGTTCTTCGTCTGCGGCGCCACCACGAACGGTCTGATCCAGACGCATTTCGTGCCCGCCGCCCACGACCACGGCATGCCGGCGACGACGGCCGCGAGCCTGCTCGCGCTGGTCGGGATCTTCGACGTGGCCGGGACCGTGCTCTCCGGCTGGCTCACGGACCGCTTCGACCCGCGGATCCTGCTGGGCGCCTACTACGTGCTGCGCGGCGTGTCGCTGGCGCTGCTCGTGCCCCTGTTCGGGGCCGACCTCGACGCCAGCATCTTCGCGTTCGTGATCTTCTACGGCCTGGACTGGGTCGCGACGGTCCCGCCGACGATGGCGCTGTGCCGCGAGTGGTTCGGCTCGACGGCGCCGATCGTGTTCGGCTGGGTCTTCGCGAGCCACCAGCTCGGTGCGGCGGCCGCGGCCCTGGCCGCCGGGCTCGTCCGGGACGCCCTCGGCAGCTACGACGCCGCCTGGTACGGCGGCGCGATCCTCTGCGTGCTGGCCGCGATCGCCTCCCTGGCGATCCGCCGCCTCCGCGCCCCGGCGCCCGTCCCGACTCCCGCCTGACGGCCGGGCCGGGATCGGACCACGGGATCGCACCAACGGCACTTTCGTGCGGACCTACCGCACGAAAGTGCCGTTCGTGCGAAGGGGGCTCAGTGGACCAGTAGGTCGAAGCCCTCGACGTCCTGCGGCTTGCGCGGGCCCGGGCCGATGTACTGGGCCGACGGGCGGACCAGCTTGTTCTCCCGCTTCTGCTCCAGGATGTGCGCCGACCAGCCCGCGGTCCGGGCGCTGGTGAACATCGCCGGCATCATGTGCGGCGGGACCTGGGCGAAGTCGAGGATCACCGCGGCCCAGAACTCGACGTTCGTCTCGATCGGGTGGTCGGGACGGCGCTCGCGCAGGATCCGCAGCGCGGCCTGCTCGAGCGCGGCGGCCACCTCGTACCGCGGCGCGTTCAGCTCCTGGCAGGTCCGGCGCAGCACGCGGGCCCGCGGGTCCTCGGCCCGGTAGACCCGGTGCCCGAAGCCCATGAGCTTCTCCTTGCGGTCCAGGATCCCCTTGACCAGCGCCTCCGGGTCACCGGTCTTCTCGACCTCGGCGATCATCGGCAGCACGCGGGCCGGGGCGCCGCCGTGCAGCGGGCCGGACATGGCGCCGATCGCCCCGGACAGCGAGGCCGCGACGTCCGCGCCGGTGGACGCGATGACGCGGGCGGTGAAGGTGGAGGCGTTCATGCCGTGCTCGGCGGCGGAGACCCAGTAGGCGTCGATCGCCCTGACGTGCGCGGGGTCCGGGTCGCCCTTCCAGCGGACCATGAACCGCTCGGTGATCGTCTTCGCCTGGTCGACGCGGGACTGCGGCACGGCCGGGACGCCGATCCCGCGGGCGGACTGGGCGACGTAGGACAGCGCCATGACCGACGCCCGGGCGAGCTGCTCGCGGGCCTCCTCGACCGAGGTGTCGAGCAGCGGCTGGTAGCCCCAGTGCGGGGCGAGCATGGCCAGCGCGGCCTGCACGTCGACGCGGACGTCGCCGGTGTGGACCGGGATCGGGAACGGCTCGGCGGGCGGCAGGCCCGGCCCGAACCGGCCGTCGACCAGCAGCGCCCAGACGTTGCCGAAGGTGACCTGGCCGACCAGGTCCTCGATGTCGACGCCCCGGTACCGCAGCGCGCCGCCGTCCTTGTCGGGTTCGGCGATCTCGGTCCGGAAGGCGACGTGCCCCTCCAGGCCGGACTTGAAGCCGGGCGGGGGCGGGGGAACTTCGGACACCGGGGTCTCCTCACGTGTCGGTGCGCACCGGCGGCCGTCGCCGGGTGGCGCCGTCGGCCGGTGTCCCTGCTGCGCGCGCGGGTCCGCACGCGTGTTCGCCGTCACCCTGCCTCCGACCAGCACCGGAGCACAACGGACCGGCCAGGTGTGATCGGTCACCGGACCCGAACGGAGGGTGTCGGGGGCCGGAGCGCCCACCTACCGTCGGGGGTCCACGAGGAGGTGCGCATTGACCGAACTGACGCTCGCCGCCATGCGGGTCGACTACGGCGCCGGAGGTTTCGACGTCGACCAGCTCGCCCCGACCTGGCACGAGCAGCTGGCGCGCTGGCTGGCCGAGGCCGGCGAGGCCGGCGTCCCCGAGCCCAACGCGATGGTGCTGGCCACGGCGGACCCGGACGGCCGTCCGTCGTCGCGCACCGTGCTGTGCAAGGGGCTGGACGAGCGCGGCGTCGTCTTCTACACGAACTTCACCTCCGCGAAGAGCCGCGACCTGCGCCAGTCGCACGAGGCGTCGGCGACCTTCCCCTGGTACGCGCTGCACCGCCAGGTGCACGTGCGCGGCCTGGTCCAGCAGGCCAGCTACGCCGAGGCCGACGCCTACTGGGCCACCCGGCCCCGGGGCTCGCAGCTCGGCGCGTGGGCGTCGGCCCAGTCCGCCGTGGTGAACGACCGGGGCGTGCTCGACGACGCGCTGGCCGCCGCCGAGCGCCGCTTCGCCGACACCGAGGCGATCCCGCGCCCGCCGCACTGGGGCGGCTGGCGGATCGTGCCGGACGAGGTCGAGTTCTGGCAGGGCCGCACCAACCGGATGCACGACCGGCTCCGCTTCGTGGGCGACCGCGACTCGCGCACCTGGAAGGTCGTCCGCCTGGCGCCGTAGCCGACGGGGGCCAGCGGCGCGCTCGCTCACACCTACTGAGCGAACGCGCGGCTCACCGTCCGGTTCGAGCACGGATGCCGGGTTTCGTCGCCTTGCGGGGTGGCGGAGGTGGCGGACGGGCGTGGTACCTGTGGAATCGTGAGTCGCCCCCGTCCGGGATCGGGCCCGGACCAGCCCACGGATCCGTTGCGCGCCGACCCCTCGGCTCCGGCGCCGGAGCCGCCCACCCGTCCCGCCCACGACCCGCGGGCGGATCCGCTCACCGTCCCGGCGCCCGGCCCGGCCGAGGCGAGCACCCAGCGGTTGACCACGGGCCCGGACGCGCCGACCCAGCAGGTCCGGGGTGGGAGCGACGGCGCAACCCGGCGCGTCCCCGTGGATCCCGACGCGACCACGGCGCAGCTGCCCGAGGGCCGCACCGTTCGCACGCGGCTGGCGGGGTTGGCCCGCAACACCTTCGCCGACACCACACCGCTGCGGACGCCCTCCTATCGGCGGCTGTGGGTGGCGGGCATCATCACCACGATCGGCGCGCAGATGTCGGTCGTCGCCGTGCCCACGCAGATCTACGCGATGACGGACTCGTCGGCCTACGTCGGCCTGACGGGCGCGTTCGGCCTGGTCCCGCTGGTGGTCTTCGGCCTGTGGGGCGGCGCGATCGCCGACGCCGTGGACCGCCGCCGGATGCTGCTGCTGACCGGCACCGGCATCGCGATCACCTCGCTCGCCCTGTGGGTGGTCGCGGCGAGCGGGGTGGGCAACGTCTGGGTCGTGCTGGTGCTGTTCGCGCTGCAGTCGTCGATGCTCGCGATGAACCAGCCGGCGCGGGCCGCCGTCATCCCGCGCCTGCTGCCGGCGACCCAGCTCCCGGCGGCGAACGCGCTGAACATGACCGTGATGCAGCTCGGCGCGATCGTCGGGCCGCTGCTGGCCGGGGTGCTGATCCCGGTCGTCGGGCTGGGCACGCTCTACCTTCTCGACGCGATCTTCCTGCTGGCCACGATCTGGGCCACCTTCCGGCTGCCAGCGGTGCCGCCGCAGGCCACCGGGGAGCGGGCGAAGGCGGGCGTGCGGCAGATCGTCGACGGCTTCCGTTACGCCGCTCTGCACAAGATCCTTCTGGTCTCGTTCCTTGTCGACATCATCGCGATGGGCTTCGGCATGCCGCGCGTGGTCTTCCCCGAGATCAGCCAGACCGTGTTCGGCGACCCGCCGGGCGGCGGCCTCGCGCTGGGCCTGCTGTTCGCGGCCATCCCCATCGGCATGGTGGCGGGCGGGGTGTTCTCCGGGTGGCTGAAGCGGGTGTCCCGGCAGGGCGTGGCGGTCACCGTCGCGATCTGCATCTGGGGCCTCGGCGTCGCCGCGTTCGGGCTCACGTCGTCGCTGTGGATCGCCGTGATCGCGCTGGCCGTGGCCGGAGCGGGCGACCTGGTCAGCTCGGTGTACCGCAACTCGATCCTGCAGTCGGTGGCCACGGACGAGATGCGCGGCCGGATGCAGGGCGTGTTCGCGGTGGTCGTCGCCGGCGGGCCCCGGCTCGCGGACCTGTGGCACGGACCGGCGGCCGCGGCCGTCGGGCCGGGCACGGCCGCGTGGATCGGCGGGGTCGCGGTCGTCGTCGTGACCGTCGCGGTGGTGTTCCGGTTCCGCGAGTTCTGGGACTATCGCGTCCCCCTCGACGCCCACCGGTGACCGCCGGTGAACGCCAGGGGATGCCGTCCTGCGCTCGGAGGACGACCATGGACACGGACGCCGTAAGTACCGTCCTGCGGAGTGATCCTCACCGCCTCGGGACGTGATGCGGATCCGTCGAACGGTACGGATGCGCGGTGGCGCACTAGCGTGGCGCCCAACGCAGAAGAAACGAGTGTGAGAGGGAACCTCCACATGGCTGACGAGTCCGCCGGAACAGACACCGCTGTCCTCAGGTACCCGGGCGGCGAGCACGAGATGGCGATCAAGGCGCCGACGGAGGGTGCTTCGGCAGTCGACGTCAGCAAGCTCCTCGCGCAGTCGGGGATGACGACGTTCGACCCCGGCTTCACCAGCACGGCCGCCTGTGCCTCCGCGATCACCTACATCGACGGGGACGCGGGCATCCTCCGGTACCGCGGGTACCCGATCGACCAGCTCGCGGAGCGGTCGACCTTCCTCGAGGTGAGCTACCTGCTCATCTACGGCGAGCTGCCCACCCAGGCCCAGCTCGACCAGTTCACCACCGACATCAGCCGGCACACCCTGCTGCACGAGGACCTCAAGGGGTTCTTCGACGGCTTCCCGCGGGACGCGCACCCGATGCCGGTGCTGTCCTCGGCGGTGTCGGCGCTGTCGACCTTCTACCAGGACAGCCTGGACCCGTTCGACGAGAAGGCCGTCGAGCTGTCCACGGTCCGCCTGATGGCCAAGGTCTTCACCATCGCGGCCTACGCCTACAAGAAGTCCGTCGGCCAGCCGTTCCTCTACCCGGACAACTCGTTGGGCCTGGTGGAGAACTTCCTGCGCATGACGTTCGGGTTCCCGGCCGAGCCGTACGAGGTCGACCCGGTGATGGCCAAGGCCGTCGACACGCTGCTGATCCTGCACGCGGACCACGAGCAGAACTGTTCGACGTCCACGGTCCGGCTCGTCGGCTCGTCGCAGGCCAACCTGTTCGCGTCGATCTCCGCCGGCGTGAACGCGCTGTTCGGCCCGCTGCACGGTGGGGCGAACCAGGCGGTCCTCGAGATGCTCACCCGCATCCAGGAGGTCGAGGACGGCAACGTCGACGCCTTCGTCGAGCGCGTGAAGAACAAGGAGAAGGGCGCGAAGCTGATGGGCTTCGGGCACCGGGTCTACAAGAACTACGACCCGCGCGCGAAGATCGTCAAGCAGAACGCCGACGAGGTGCTCAAGGCCCTCGGCGTGACCGACCCGCTGCTCGACATCGCGATGAAGCTCGAGGAGAAGGCCCTCGCCGACGACTACTTCGTCGAGCGCAAGCTGTACCCGAACGTCGACTTCTACACCGGCGTGATCTACCGGGCCATGGGCTTCCCGACCAAGATGTTCACGGTCCTGTTCGCGCTCGGCCGGCTCCCCGGCTGGATCGCGCACTGGCGGGAGATGATGTCCGACCCGCAGAACAAGATCGGCCGACCGCGCCAGCTCTACATCGGCGCCACCGAGCGGGACTACACGGAGCTCTCCGCCCGCTGACCTGCGCCCGGTTGCACCAACGGCACTTTCGTGCGGACCTACCGCACGAGAGTGCCGTTCGTGCATTCGGCCGCGGACGCTCGGCGCGCGGGTACCGCCGACCGCCGCTAGCGTCGGTCCATGCCCGAGCGCTCCGTCGTCTGGTTCCGGCGTGACCTGCGCGTCGGCGACCAGCCCACCTTCCTGGCCGCGGCGGACTCCTCGGACCAGGCCCTCGCGCTGTTCGTGCTCGATCCCGCCCTCATGGGGCCGAGCGGCGGGGCGCGGCTGAACTTCCTGTACGGCTGCCTCCGCGAGCTCGACGCCGCCCTCGGCGGGAAGCTGCTGGTCGTCAAGGGCAACCCGGCGGACGTCGTGCCGCGGGTCGCCGAGGCCGTCGGCGCCGGCGCGGTGCACGTCGCGGCGGACTTCGGGCCGTACGGGCACCGGCGGGACGAGGCCGTCGAGAAGGCCCTGGCCGACGTCGGACGCGAGCTCGTGCGCACCGGCTCGCCCTACGCCGTCGCCCCCGGCCGGGTCCGCAAGTCCGACGGCGAGCCCTTCCGCGTGTTCACCCCGTTCCGGCGGGCGTGGACCGACCACGGCTGGCGCGCCCCGGCCGACACCTCCGCCGCGACCGTGTCCTGGATGGACCCGGTCGACAGGACGGGTGGGCCGCGGGCGGCGAGGATCCCCGACGACGTCGCCGTGGAGGCCGAGCTGCCCGAGCCCGGCGAGCAGGCGGCCCTGCGGACCTGGGCGGACTTCCTCGACGAGGCCGTGGACCACTACGGCGACGACCGCAACCGCCCGGACAAGCCCGCCACCTCGCGGATGTCGGTGTACCTGAAGTACGGCTGCATCCACCCCCGCACGGTGCTCGCCGACCTCGCGCGCAAGCGCTCCGCGAGCGCCGACACGTACCGCACCGAGATCGCCTGGCGGGAGTTCTACGCGGACATCCTCTTCCAGCGGCCGGACTCCGCGCGGAAGAACTACGACCGCGCGTTCGACGCCCTCCCGCTCGCCTCGGGGAAGAAGGCCGACGCCGACTTCGAGGCCTGGAAGGAGGGCCGCACCGGCTTCCCGATCGTCGACGCCGGCATGCGCCAGCTGCGCGCCGAGGCGTGGATGCACAACCGGCTACGCATGGTCGTGGCGTCGTTCCTGGTCAAGGACCTGCACCTGCCGTGGTGGTGGGGTGCGCGGCACTTCATGCAGCTGCTGGTCGACGGCGACCTGGCCTCCAACCAGCACGGCTGGCAGTGGACGGCCGGCAGCGGGACGGACGCGTCGCCGTACTTCCGCGTGTTCAACCCGATCACGCAGGGGGAGAAGTTCGACCCGAACGGCGACTACGTGCGGAAGTACGTGCCTGAGCTGCGCGGGATCGAGGGCAAGGCGGTGCACCAGCCGTGGGCGCTGCCCGACGGCGTGCCGGAGGGTTACCCGGAGCCGATCGTCGACCACAAGGCCGAGCGGCAGGAGGCGCTCGCCCGCTACGAGAAGGTGAAGCAGGCGCGCGGGTGATCGCGCGGACGAGAAGGCCCTGAGCGGGCACGATCGGGTCGTCGGACCCGGGGCCGTCGGCGTGGGAACGGGTGAACTCTAGGGTGTGGCCAGCACCGACGAGGGGAGCCCGGAATGGCCGACCGACGGAACCGCAGGCGACGCGCGATCGTGCTGTTCGGGGTGGCGGGCGCGGCCGGTGCGGGCGCGTGGGCGGTGTGGCGGCGCTCCGGCGGAGGCCGGTCGGTGCGCGACCAGTGGGCCCGGGCCGTCGCGACGCCGTCCGCCTCGGCGATCGGGGCTGCGGAGCCCGTGGCGATCGGGAGCGTGAACGGCTCGGCCGGGGCCACCGGGTCGGGCGTGAACGGCTCGGCCCACAACGGCCGCGCGCCACAGGGCCTGCTGACCCGGCCCGAGGCCCCGGCGCCCGAGAAGCGGACCGCCCCGCCGACGAAGCCCGCTGCCGAGAAGCCTGAGGCGGAGAAGCCCGGCGTCGAGAAGCCCGGCGTCGAGAAGCCCGGCGTCGAGAAGCCGGCCGCCGAGAAGCTGGCCGCCGATAAGCCGGCCGCCGAGAAGCGCACGGCGGAGGAGAAGACCGAGGTTCAACAGCCCGCGACGTCCGAGGAGATCCCCGACGGCCCCTACGGCCCCGGCTCCGCGGCCCCGCTGCCCGACGGCTCCGCCCCGAGCCCCGAGTTCACGATCAAGGGCAACGCGACGTCGATGCTGTTCCACCCGCCGTCGAGCCCCTACTTCGGCCGGACCAAGCCCGCAGCCTGGTTCCGCACCGCCGAGGACGCCGAGCGCGCGGGCTTCACGGAGTGGAAGCCGAAGCCCCGGGCGAGCTGAGCCCCGAAGATCCACGTCCGGGCAGCAGAACGCTCGAATCTCGACCGTTTCCCTGCCCGGACGCGGATCACCGCGACCGACCGGCCCTCAGTACCGCCGCCGCCACCGCCGCGAGCAACGCCAGGGCGGCCGCCCCGAGCCCCGCCGCGACCGCGGTGTCACTCCACGCCAGCAGCACCGCCGGCCCGACCGCCCCGCCGACGTACTGCGCGGTCGACACGAGCGCCCCGGCCACGCCCTGCTGCGAATCGGGGACCGCGCCGGCGGCCGTCCGGAACACCGCGGGGAAGGCGATGCCGGCGAAGAGGGCCCAGACGAACCCGGGCAGCATCGTCGCGTAGCCGCCGAACCCGAGGGCCAGCACCGCCGGCGAGACGCCCAGCCCCGCCATCCCGACGACGAGCGTGCGGCCGGCCCCGATCCGCGCCGCCAGCCGCGGGAACGCCCATCCCGCCCCGACCGTGCTCAGCGCACGAGCGGCAGGAACGCGGCCCCGGCCTGCAGCACCGTGAACCCCAGGACGTCCTGCAACTGGGTGGTGACGAGGAAGTACGCCGTGCCGACCGCGCCCATGAACAGCAGCACGGCGAGGGTGGGCGCCAGCAGTGCGCGCGACACCCGCGGCGACCAGCGCGACCTGCGCAACATCGAGCGGGACGGCCTGCTGACCCGGACCGTCCACCCCACCGTCCCGCTCAAGGTCGAGTACCGGCTCACCGCGGCGGCGCACGAGCTCTCACGGACTGGGCCAAGCGGCACCAGGCCTACGTGCACACCGCCCGCGTGGAGTACGACGCCGCCCACGCGTGACCCGTCCGTCACCCGGACCGGCGACACTCCGATGATGGCCGAGCGCTCGGGGCACGTCGTCGTCTGCGGGATCGGGACCGTGGGGTTCCGGACCGTCGAGCAGCTGCACGCCTCGGGGATCGACGTCGTGGTCGTCGACGGCGGCGACGAGCCGGAGCCGGTCACCGAGCACCTGCTCGGGCTCTGGGAGGTCCCGCGGGTGACCGGGCGTCCCCGCGACGCCCTGGTCGAGGCCGGGGTGGAGCAGGCCGCGGCCGTCGTCGTGGTGCCCGACGACGACCTGGTCGCCACCGAGACCGCCCTGCTCGCCCGCCGGCTCGCCCCCGGGGCGCGGCTGGTCGTGCGGGTGGCGAACCGGGCCGTCGGGCGGGCGCTGGCCGAGGTGACCGGCCGCGGCAGCGTGCTCGACGTGGCGGCGCTGTCCGCGCCGTCGGTCGTCGAGGCGTGTCTGGGGCAGCGCCCGCACCCGGTCGAGATGGGTGGGCGGACGTTCGTGGTCGCGACACTGGAGGCGCCGCAGGCGGGCACCCTGCGCGCCCTGTTCGACGACCTCGCCCCGCTCGCCGTGGCCGGGCCCGACCCGGAGCAGGTGATCTGTCCGGGGCGCGACCACCGGGTGCCGGCCGGCGCACGCGTGACCCTGATCGGCACGGCGGAGCAGTTCGCGGCGACGGGGACGCGGGTGGAGCCGGTCGGGCCTGTGCCCCACCGGGCCGGGGCGCGGTCCGCGGGCGCGGAGCGGGCGGCGCGCCGCGACGAGGAGGGCGGCCGGGCGACGGTCCTGACGGTCCTGCGCACCCTGCTCGCCGAGGCCGAGCGCCCGCTGAAGGTCACCGCCGGCGTGCTGCTCCTGCTGTTCGTCGCCTCGGTGTTCGTGCTGCGCTCCGGCTACGTCAAGCCGGACGGCTCGCACATGACCTGGATCGACGCCGTGTACTTCAGCGTCGAGACCATCGGCACCGTCGGCTACGGCGACTTCTCCTTCGCCGAGCAGGCGACCTGGCTGCGCATCTACGCGATCGGGATGATGTTCCTCGGCGTGGTGCTGGCCGCGGTGCTGTTCGCGCTGCTCACGCAGCTGCTGGTGAGCAGCAGCATCGAGCGCTCGGTGGGGCGCCGGCGGATCGGCGCGATGCGGGGGCACGTGATCGTCGTCGGCCTCGGCGCGGTGGGGATCGGGGTGCTGGAGGGCCTGCTCGCGGCCGGCGCCCGGCCCGTCGTCCTGGAGCGCGACCCGGTGAACCGGCACCTGGGCCGGGCCCGTGAACTCGGCGTCCCGGTGGTCACCGGCGACGCGACGGACACCGCGGTGCTCAGCTCGATCAACCTGCGGGAGGCGACCGCCGTGGCCGTGCTGACCAGCGACGACCTCGTCAACGTCGAGGCGGGCCTCGCCATCCGGGACCAGCTCCGCGACCGGTGGCCCGCGGTTCCCGTGGTGCTGCGGATGTTCGACCGGGACCTGTCCGAGGCGGTGGAGGAGGGCTTCGCCTTCCGCTACGTCCGTTCGACGGCCGCGCTGGCCGCCCCGTGGTTCGTCGGCGCCGCACTCGGGCTCGACGTGCTCGGCACCTTCTACGTCGACCGCACCCCGTTCATGGTCGGCCGGCTGACGGTCGGCGCCGCGCTCGACGGCGTCGCCATGCGGGAGCTGTCCGCCCGCACCCGGGTCGTGGCGCTGCACCGAGGGGGTGCGGGCACGCTGGAGCACCCGCCCCGCCGGGACACCCGCTTCGCCGCGGGCGACGACGCGTACGTCGTCGGCCCGTACTCCGAGCTGCTCGCGCTGCTGCGGCCGGACGAGCAGGCCGCGGAGTAGCCTTAACTGGCCGAACGTCCGTTAAGCTGACGGCCGGTCGATCCGGTGGAGGCGTGATGGCAGGCAGCGTGACGGTCCCGGCCCGGCGGTTGGCGGGCGCCCTCGAACCCGTCGTCGGCCAGGTCTACTTCGCACCCGAGGCCCACGAGGCGTACGAGAAGCTCGGGTTCGCGGGCAGCCCCCGCTCGCAGCGCGGCGTCGCCGCCCCCGACGGCCCGGCGTACTTCTGCAGCCGCGGGTCGGTGCTCGGCCAGGTGCCGGGCGAGGTCGTGGCCTCGGCGTTCGGTGTGTTCAACCCGGAGGCCGTGGTGCCGGCGGTGGCCCACGGCTGGACGCTCACCGACGCCGCCACCATCTGCGAGGCCCGCACCGACGCGGCCCGCGCCCAGCTCGTCCGGATCCTCGGTGAGCGGCCGGAGGGTCTCGACCGGGCCCGTGATCTGCTCGAACGGGCCGTCGCACCGCTGCGCCCCGAGGGCAAGGCGCTGTTCGCGGGGCTGCGGTCGCTCGGCCTGCCCGGCGACCCGGTCGCGGACGTCTGGCGCCTCGGCGACCTGCTGCGCGAGTACCGCGGCGACGCGCACATCGCGGCCTGGACCACCGCCGGCTTCGACGCCACCGAGATCGGGCTGCTCACCGAGCCCTACTGGGGCGTGCCGCTGCGCAGCTACGTCCGCTCCCGGGCGTGGACCACCGCGCAGCTCGACGCCGCGGAGGAACGGCTGGTGTCCCGCGGGCTGCTGGCCGACGGAGCGCTCACCGACCGGGGCCGCGAGGAGCGCGAGGCCGTCGAGATCGCGACGGACCGGATGTGCGAACCGATCGTGCGGGCTCTCGGCCGGGACCTCGACACCCTCGTCGACCTGCTGCGGCCGTGGGGCCGGGCCGTCCGCGAGGCGCAGGGGTACCCCGCCTCCGGCCCGCACGACCTCGCCGGCTCCTGAAGCTCGGCCCCTCAGACCTCCGACCCGTCCGGCATGGAGATGCCGTAGCCGCGGATCTTGCGGTAGATCGTGGCCCGCGACATCCCCAGCCGCCGGGCGGCCTCGGCCTTGTTGCCGTCCGTGTCGAGCAGGGCGTCGACGATGGCGTCGCACTCGATCGCCTCGAGCGGTGTGAGCACACGGCGGGTGATCGCCCGCGTCTCCGGCGGGAGGTCCTCCGGGCGGATCGTGCCGGTGCGCCGGCGCGCGACGACCTTGCGCAGTACCTGGTAGAGCTGGTCGACGTTGCCCGGCCAGCGGTTGCGCATGAGCACCCGCATCGCCTCGGGCGAGCAGTGCAGGTCCGCGCCCCGGGTGAGCCGCGCGAGCAGGTAGGGCACCAGCTCGGCGACGTCCTCGATGTGGTGGCGCAGCGGCGGCACCTCGATGCTGCGCGGGAAGCAGCCGAGCAGCTCGGTGAGCTCGGGGGAGTCGGGCTCCGAGCTCCGCGACCGGGTGGCGACGACCCACTGCCGCTCCGGGTCGGTCGACTCCCGGTAGGGCTCCAGCGCGTCGGCCAGGGCCAGCGCGTGCTGCGGGGACAGGGCGTCGAGGTGCTGCAGGACGAGCGTCCCGCCGCCGGTGTGCAGCTCGTCGGACACCTCGGCGATCCACCGGGGGCCGCAGTGCGCGGCGTCGAGCACCCGCACGTGCCCGGCGGGGGAGTGCAGCTGGTGGGTGGCGCGGGCGAGCGTGGTCCGGCCCGTGCCGGTCTCGCCCTCCAGGACCAGCCACTCGTTCATCCGGAAGTGCCGGTCGACGGCCTGGGCGCACTTCGTCCACAGCGCCCCGGAGCCGACGGCGGCCGGCAGGGCCGTGGTGATCGACGGCGTGGTCGGGCGGCCGTGCAGCGGCGCCCGGGACACGAGCTGGACCTGCAGGATCCCGCCGGAGAGCCCGCCCTCCGCCCAGCTCGGCCGGCACTGCACCCGGGCCGTCGCGCCGCTGGGCAGGTCGACGAGAAGCTGGCGGCGCCGCCCGCTGCGGATCGCGTCCGTGGCCTCGGCCAGCAGCGGGACCTGGTCGGACGGGTCGATCAGCTCGCGGGCGCGGTCGTTCATCATCAGCAGGTCGTCGCTGACGGCGAACACGGCGCCGCGGCCGCGGCGGCACGCGGACAGGTAGTCGTGCATCAGGGTGAGCTCGCGCCGGCCGGACTGCTCGAGCAACGTCTCCTCGATGCGCCGCGCGATCGTGGCGGCGGTCGCGGCCATCATCGCGCTGGCCTCGCTGCGCCAGCAGGTCAGGTCCAGCACACCGAGCAGCTTGCCGTTGACGGGGTGGTGGATCGGCACGCCGGCGCACGCCATGTCCTCGAGGTGCTCGACGTAGTGCTCGTGCCCGAACACCTGCGCCGGCGCGCGGCCCTCCAGGGCGGTGCCGATGCCGTTGGTCCCCACGTACTGCTCGGCGTAGCTGAAGCCCGGGGCCAGCCAGATGCGGTCGAGGTGGCGGCGCAGCGCGCTGTCGCCCGTCCGCCGGTCGATGACCACGCCCTCGTCGTCGCAGAGGATCACGCTGACCGGCTCGGTGGCGAACTGGTCGGCGATGTCCTCGATGACGGGCCGGGCGGCGCGCAGCAGCGGGGTGTCCGGCTCGGCGTCGCTCTCGTACGGCAGCTCGAGGTGGTCGCTCGGCACGGAGAACTGCCGGGAGCGCGTCCACGACGCCAGGATCGGCGCCCGCACGAGGCTCGGGTCGGGCATCTCGAAGTGGAGGAACGCCTCACGGGCCACGGCCACGCGTTCGGCGGCCCTGCCGACCGCCACCGGTTCGACGGGCACAGGGGGCCGGCGCGCGGACCCGTCCTCGACGTCCGGCGCCTCGTGGTGGATGGCGCGTTCGTTCTGGTCGACCAACCGGTTGCCCTTCTCGGAGCAGCTGTGGTCCGCGGTGGCGGCGCAGCCGGGATCGGCCCGGACGGTACCGCCCGGACTCCGACCACGCTAGAGGCGGATCGCCGCACCCGAAAGTGGCTGGTCAGCTCCACACCGTCTCATATTGAGACCGCAGGTCAGGGGGGTCGGCGGTGTGATTCCTGGCACGAGGCGAGCTGTGACGGGGCGCACTCCGGCCCCGGCACGGCGGACCTCGGGCACAGAGCCCGACAGCGTCGCGGGCTCCCGCGCCATCCCACGGCGTCCGCTCTGTGCGCTCTCACCCCACCACCGTGAGGAGACGACGTGAGTCGGCAGAGTTTGGCGAAGGCTCACCAGAAGATCCAGGAACTCGCCTGGGAGCCGCAGTACCACGAGCCGTACATGAAGTACGGAACCGACTACACCTTCCGGAAGGCCGCGAAGAAGGACCCGCTGAAGCAGGTCCTGCGGTCCTACTTCCCGATGGAGGAGGAGAAGGACCACCGCGTCTACGGGGCGCAGGACGGCGCGATCCGCGGGAACATGTTCCGCCAGGTCCAGGAGCGTTGGCTGGAGTGGCAGAAGCTCTTCCTGTCGATCATCCCGTTGCCCGAGATCTCCGCGGCGCGCTCCATGCCGATGCTGTTCCACGCGGTCCCGAACCCGGAGCTGCACAACGGCCAGGCGATCCAGATGATCGACGAGGTTCGGCACAGCACGATCCAGCAGAACCTCAAGCGCCTGTACATGAACAACTACATCGACCCCGCGGGCTTCAACAACAGCCTGCGGAACTTCCAGACGGACTACTGCGGCACCATCGGCCGTCAGTTCGCGGAAGGCTTCATCACCGGTGACGCGATCACCGCGGCCAGCATCTACCTGACGATCGTCGCCGAGACGGCCTTCACGAACACCCTGTTCGTGGCCATGCCGGCCGAGGCGGCGGCCAACGGCGACTACCTGCTGCCGACGGTCTTCCACTCGGTGCAGTCCGACGAGTCGCGGCACATCTCCAACGGCTACGCCACGCTGCTCATGGCGCTGTCCGACGAGGACAACCGCCAGCTGCTCGAGCGCGACCTGCGCTACGCGTGGTGGAACAACCACCGCGTCGTCGACGCCGCCATCGGCACCTTCATCGAGTACGGCACGAAGGACCGCCGCAAGGACCGCGAGTCGTACGCGGAGATGTGGCGCCGCTGGATCTACGACGACTACTACCGCTCCTACCTGCTGCCGCTCGAGAAGTACGGCCTGGTCATCCCGCACGACCTGGTCGAGGAGTCCTGGAAGCAGATCTGGGAGAAGGGCTACGTCCACGAGGTCGCGCAGTTCTTCGCCACGGGTTGGCTCGCCAACTACTGGCGCATCGACGGCATGACCGACGAGGACTTCGAGTGGTTCGAGTACAAGTACCCGGGGTGGTACGACAAGTACGGCAAGTGGTGGGAGAACTACAACCGCCTCGCCATCCCGAACGGCCACAACGCGATCGTGGCCGAGGACGTCGACTACGTGTACCCGCACCGCTGCTGGACCTGCATGGTGCCCTGCCTCGTGCGTGAGGACATGGTCATGCAGGAGGTCGACGGGCAGTGGCGGACGTACTGCCACGAGGTCTGCCGCTGGACGGACGCCGAGGCGTTCCGCCCGACGTACCAGGGCCGCGAGACGCCGAACATGGGCAGGCTGGTCGGCCACCGCGAGTGGGAGACGCTGTACCACGGCTGGAACTGGGCCGACGTGGTGAAGGACATGGGCTTCGTCCGCGACGACGGCAAGACCATGACCGCGCAGCCGCACCTGAACCTCGACCCGAAGAAGATGTGGACGCTCGACCACATGCGGCGCATGCCGCATCTGCAGAGCCCCAACGTCCTGCTGAACGAGATGTCGGACGCCGAGCGTGAGGCGTTCAAGGCGGACTACAACCGCCAGGGCCCGGCCGGCCGGCCGGCTCCCAAGGACGCCTGAGCGCGGGTCAGGCGAGGGGGGAGGACCGGGTCCTCCGGTCCTCCCCCCGCTCGGGTCGGCCCCACCCGCGCCCAGGGCCGGCCCCGCAGTCCGTCGCACCCGCGGGTCCCGGGGTCCCCCCGCGACCATCACCGTCCACTGTGGACGTGATGGCGGGCCCCGCCCGCGGGTGCTGCCCGATCGAACCGAGAGGTGGTCCTCCCCTTGGGCGAGAAACATGTGGTGCGCTTCGAGCCCGTCGGCATCGAGATCGAGGTCGACGAGGGTCAGACGATCCTGCGCGCCGCCGCCGAGAACGGCGTCCAGCTCATGCACGGCTGCAAGGAAGGGCAGTGCGCGGCCTGCAAGTCCTTCGTCCTCGAGGGCGAGGACATCGAGCTCGACAGCTACTCGACGTTCGCGCTGCCGGACTACGAGAAGGAGGAGGGCCAGACCCTCCTCTGCCGGGCGCACGCCTACGAGGACCTGGTGATCGAGCTCCTCAACTACGACGAGGAGATCATCCGGGGCGGACTGCCGCTGCGCCGGGGCGTCGTCGAGGTGGTGTCCAACGAGGCCGTCACCCACGACATGCGGCACCTGGTCGTGAAGCTCGTCGAGCCGAGCGAGATCAAGTTCTTCCCCGGCCAGTACATGGACTTCGTCGTCCCCGGTACCGAGGAGACACGGTCCTTCTCCATGGCGAACACCCCCAACCGCGAGGGGATCTACGAGTTCGTCATCAAGATCTACCCGGGCGGCCTGTTCTCCGAGCACCTGGCGGACAAGATCCAGGTGGGGGACAGGCTCGAGGTGGAGGCCCCGTTCGGGACCTTCACGCTCCGGGAGAACCGCACGTCGAACCTCATCTTCGTGGGTGGCGGGGCCGGCATGGCCCCCGTGCTCGGACTGCTGCGGTCCATGGCCGAGCGCGGGGTCGAGCGCAAGGCGACCTTCTACTACGGGGCCCGCACCGCCCGCGACCTCTGCTTCGAGGACGAGCTCCGCGAGCTCGCCGAGAAGATCCCCGACTTCCGCTACGTGCCCGCCCTGTCCGAGCCGGCGGAGGGCGAGCCGTGGGAAGGCCACACGGGCCTGATCACCGAGGTGGTCAAGGCCCTCGAACCGACGCTGGAAGGAGCAGATGCCTACGTCTGCGGTCCGCCGCCCATGGTCGACGCGGCGATCGCGACGCTGACCGCACTGGGCGTGCGCGAGCAGAACATCTTCTACGACAAGTTCACCACGACCGGTGAGCAGGAAGGCCAGGACGGGCAGTGACCACCACAGAGAGCAATCCCTCCGCCCCGACCGAACGCAGCGTTCCGAAGCCCGTGTTCACGGACGCCGAGGCGGGCGCGAAGGAGTTCCCCGACTCGAGCCCCGCCGCGCGTCGCTACAACTACTTCACGCCGGCGAAGCGCAAGCAGACCCACTACGAGGACGTGACCGTCGAGGTCCAGCCTGACCCGCGGCACTACCTGTCGCAGGGCTGGATCTACGGGTTCGCCGACGGCAGCCGCGGCTACCCGCTGCACTGGACCAAGCTGAAGGCCTGGGGCGTCGACGAGCCCGAGCCCCCGCGCGGTGTCGGCACCGGGTCCATGCACGTGCAGAACTGGCCGGCGCACGGCTGGCACGAGTTCCGCGACCCGAACGAGGAGTGGGAGCAGAGCCTCTACCGGTACAACGCCAACGTCGTCCGGCAGCTCACCCAGAACGTCGACAACGCCCGCAACGCCAAGGCGTTCGACCTCTGGACGCCGAACTGGATCCGCTTCGTCGAGCGCAACGTCGGCGCGTGGATGCACATCGAGCACATCCTCGGCCTCTACGTGTTCGCCGCGAACGAGCGCTCCGGCCCGACCAACATGCACAACACGGCGATGGCCGTGAACAGCACGCGCAAGATCCGCTTCGCCCAGGACCTCGCGCTCTACAACCTGACCCTCACCGAGGAGATCGACGGCTTCGACGGCACGGCCCACCTCGAGGCATGGAACTCCGACGCCGAGTGGCAGGGCGCGCGCAAGGTCTGCGAGGCCCTCACGGCCGTGCAGGACGACTGGGGCGAGGCCATCTTCGCCGCCAACGTCGTGTTCGAGCCGCTCGTGGGCGAGCTCTTCCGGTCGAACCTGGTCATGCAGTCCGCCGCCGGCAACGGCGACTTCGTGACCCCGACCGTCATGGGCGCCGGCGAGTTCGACTACGCCCAGCGCGACCTGCGCTGGACGATCGCCTGCTTCGGTCCGCTCAACGAGGACCGGGAGTTCGCCGACCACAACCGGCAGCTCATGCAGGGCTGGCTGTCGCACTGGGTGCCGCAGGCGCTCGAGGCGGCTCGCACCATGCAGCCCATGTGGTCCCAGGCCGACCACAAGCCCCCGAGGTTCGAGGACGCCCTCGACCGTGCCAAGAACCGGTTCGCGGGCATCTGCCGCGACCTCAATCTCGACACTCCCGAGGAGCTGAAGCAGTGACCGCCTTCAAGACCTCCGAGAGCCCGTTCAAGGCCGACAACACCGCGTCGAACATGTGCGGCTTCACCCTGATGAACAGCCAGGTCGGGGTGCTGATCGCCAACGTGCTGCGCCGGCTCGACAACGTCAAGGTGCAGGACCTGCCCTCGATGATCCGGGTGGACGGCCAGGGCAAGTTCGAGCTCATCTACGCCGACGTCGACGAGGAGGCCGGCGAGGAGGAGGGCTGGTTCAACGCCGCCGAGTTCGAGGAGGCGATGTCCACCCACTACGGCCGCATGGTCCACCTCGACGACAAGACGATCATGTTCGCCAACCCCGAGGACGCGGCCGAGTACATCGACTTCGACCTGAAGCCGATCCAGTAGGACCGCCGCTCCTCACCCCCGCAGGTGGCGGCGGCCGCAGCGCCGCCGCCACCCGCGGTTCGTTGATCCGCACCCGCGCCGCAGACCAACGCAGTTCGAGATAGTCCGGGAGGACCGAAGTCATGGCCAAGGAACTCAAGTTCGGCGTGGACGCCCGCAGGGCGCTCCAAGCCGGGGTGGACCAGCTCGCCGAGGCCGTCAAGAGCACGCTCGGCCCGAAAGGCCGTAACGTCGTCCTGGAGAAGATCACCGGCACGCCCGAGGTGACCAACGACGGCGTGACCATCGCCCGCGAGATCCACCTGCGCGACCCCTTCGAGAACATGGGCGCGCAGATCCTCAAGGAAGCGGCGATCAAGACCAACGACACCGTCGGCGACGGCACCACCACGGCGACCGTGGTGGCCCAGGCCATCGTCCGCGAGGGCATGAAGGCCATCCAGTCCGGCGGGAACCCGGTGCTGGTCAAGCGGGGCATCGACCTCGCCGTCGGCCGGATCGTCGAGAGGCTCGCCGCCGTGGCGCACCCCGTCGACTCGCTCGAGCACCTCTCCCGCGTGGCCGCCATCTCGGCGAACGACGACGAGACCATCGGCTCGGTCATCGCCAAGACCCTGCACACCGTCGGGGACGACGGCGTGATCTCCGTCGACGACGGCCCGGTCCTCGGGCTGACCGTGAACTTCGTCGAGGACTTCGAGTTCGACAACGGCTACGTCTCGCCCTACCTGGTCACCGACCCGGGCTCGATGATGGCCGTCCTGGACGACCCGTACATCCTGCTGTCCGCCGAGAAGATCACGGACGTCCGGCAGCTGATGCCGGTGCTCGAGAAGCTCATGCGGGACCCGCGGCCGCTGGTCATCGTGGCCGAGAAGGTCGAGGGCACCGCGCTGCAGATGCTGGTGCACAACCACGTCAACGGGCACCTCAAGGTCACCGCGATCCAGGCGCCCGGGTTCGGCGAGAAGCGCATCCACCTGCTGGAGGACCTGGCCGCGCTGACCGGCGCGAAGGTCCACTCCAAGGCGTCGAGCTTCGCGCTGGAGCAGATGACGACCGAGCACCTCGGCCGGACCACGCAGGTCCGGGCGACCAACGAGCAGTGCGTGTTCATCGGCGGACACGGCTCGAAGGAGGCCGTCGAGCGGCGGCTCTCGCAGCTGCGGGCCGAGATGGCGCGCGCGACGATCGGCACGGACGAGGACTGGCTCAACGACCGCATCGCCCGGCTCTCCGGCAAGGCCGCCATCATCTCCGTGGGCGCGCCGACGAACGCGGAGCTCAAGGAGATCCGGCACCGCGTCGACGACTCGCTGCAGGCCACCCGGGCCGCCATGGCCGAGGGCATCGTCGCGGGCGGCGGGTCGGCGCTGCTGCACGCCGAGTCCGCGCTCGACGGGCTGGACGTGGACGGCGACTACCGGATCGGCGTCGAGATCGTGCGGGCCGCGCTGTCCGAGCCCGTGCACCTGATCGCGTCCAACGCCGGCTACGACGGCGCCGACGTCGTCAAGCAGGTCACGGACCTGGGTGTCGACGAGGGCTTCGACGCCCTGCAGGGCCGCTTCGGCGACATGGTCGAGATGGGCATCATCGACCCGCTCCGGGTCGTCCGCTCGGCCCTGCAGAACGGCGCCTCCGTCGCCGGTCTGATCCTCACCACGAACTCGCTGGTGGCGGAGGAGCAGACGCCCTGGAACAAGGCGCTGATGACGGAGTTCGGGCCGCTCGACGAGGGCATCCCGCAGCCCAGCCCGGACTCGTCGACGCCGCAGTCCCTGGGCCTGGGCCCGTCGGTCGGCTGAGCCGGGAACCGCATCATGGAACCATAGTGCGCGAAATCCCCCGGCTGGAGCGCATTATGGAACCATAATGCGAACAATTCGGGTCTGAATTCGCATTATGGTTCCATGACGCGACGGGAGAAGGCGCGGTGTACGAGGTCGGCGGGGAACGCTACGTCGTCGTCGACGCCCATGTGCACGCGTGGGACGGCAGCCCGCACAACCAGGCGGGCCCGGCGGGCGAGCAGTTCGTCGCCGACCTCCACCACCGGCACCGCGCCCTCGACCGGTCGCCCCGGCCGATCCCGTTCGACGAGTTCGCCGCAGTCGGTGAGCGCTCCCTGGTCACCGACCTGCTCGGCAGGGGACACGTCGACCGGGCGGTGCTGCAGCCGCTCGGGCTGGGGTCGTTGTTCGTCCTCGGGTTCGCGCCGTCGGCGTGGTCCGCGGAGCTCGCGGAGGGGCTCGCCGGCCGGTTCGCCGTGACCGGCGAGCTCGACCCGGCCGACGAGGGCGGCCGCCGCGGGATCGCCGCCCGGGTCCGGCGGGAGGACCTCCGCGGCCTGTCGCTGACGTCTGGGACCCGCCCGGAGGCCCGCCTCGAGCTCGACGACCCGGCCCTGCGCCGGGCACTCGGACGGGCCGAGCAGGCGGGCGCCGCCGTGGTGCACCTGGGGGTCGGGGCGGTCGCGCACCCGGCCGCCGGGGCCCCCGCCTGGAGCCACGGCGGCGTCCCGGAACGTCCGACGGGCTCCGGGCGGGTCCGCGCGCGCTGGCCGAGCTGGGCCGAACCGGTGCGTTCCGGGTCGGCCCTGCCCGTCCGGGAGCGCGACGCCCGGCCGGCGCCGGCCGGGCGTATCGATCCCGGGCAGGTCCGGGGGCTGGTCTCGGCGCTCCCGCGGGTGCGCTTCGTGCTGGGGGCGGGCTGGCTGCCGACGCCGGTCCTGACCCGGCTCGCCCAGCTGCCCGGGGTGCACGTGCTGCTCACCGAGGTCCTCGCCGGCCTGCGGACCCATCCGCGGGAGGCGGGGGAGGCGCTCGACGCGCTGCTGGCCGCGTTCGGGCCGGAGCGGCTGTTGTTCGGCAGCGGATACCCGCTGGTGCGCCCGGAGCGGCTGGTCGGGGAGACGGCGTCGGCGCTGCTCGCGCGGGGGCTCGGCCCCTCCGCGGTGCAGGCCGTGCTGGGGGCCAACGCGGCCCGCCTCTACCGGCTGCCCGTGCCGGAGGCGTTGGTCGCGCACTCCGTCGCCCGCGCCCGCTGACGACGCACCCCGGACACACCGACGGCCCGGCCCCCGAGGGGACCGGGCCGCCGGTGGGTGTGCGGTCAGCCTGCGGAGGAGCCGCCGTCGCCCGTCACGGGGGGCGTCGGGCCGGGCGTCGACGAGGGCGCCCCGGCCATCGCCGGCTCGCGGTCCGGCACGTAGTGGTCCGTGCCCGGGATGCGGGTCGGGTGCGAGATGTCGATCCCGGCCGTCTCGGGCATCCTGATCAGCGGGTAGATGGCCACGGCCGCGGAGAGCATCAGGTAGAAGGCCGGGACGTAGGTGTTCCCGGTCGCGGCGATGAGGCTCTCGTTGATCAGCGGCGCCGTACCGCCGAAGGCGGCCGTCGAGGTGGCGTAGCCGATGGAGAAGCCGCCGTAGCGGTTGCGGGTGGGGAACATGGCCGGCAGCGCCGAGCCGATCACGCCGAGCATCATGACCAGCTGCAGCCCCAGGATGGCGATGCCGATCGTGACGGGCAGCCAGCTCTTCAGGCTGATCAGCCAGAAGGCCGGGATCGCGAGCACGAAGGTGCTGATCGCCGAGCCGAGCAGCAGCGGCTTGCGGCCGATCCTGTCGGACAGCCGCCCGATCGGCGTGATGATCACCATCATGATCAGCATGACGCCGATCAGCACGAACAGCGCCTCGGTCTCGTCGATGTCGATCGTGTCCGTGAGGTAGCTCGGCATGTACGTCAGCAACGTGTAGTTGGCGACGTTGAGCAGCATGACGAAGCCGATGAGGTGCAGGATCTGCGGCCACACGTTGCGGCAGACCTCACGGAAGGGCGCCGAGGTGGTCGTGTGGTCCTGCTCGGCCGCGCGGAACGCGGGGGTGTCCTCGAGCTTCGACCGCAGGTAGAAGCCGACGAGGCCGAGCGGCCCGGCGACGAGGAACGGGATGCGCCAGCCCCAGCTGTTGAGCGCCTCCTCGGACAGGCCCAGCTGCACGGCCGTGGCCAGGATGGCGCCCAGCACGGTGCCGGCGAGGGTGCCGAACTCGAGGAACGACCCGAAGAAGCCCCGCCGCCTGTACGGGGCGTACTCGGCGATGAAGGTCGCCGCCCCGCCGTACTCGCCGCCGGTGGAGAAGCCCTGCACCAGCCGGAAGGTCAGCAGCAGGATCGGCGCCGCGAGCCCGATGACGGTGAAGCTGGGCAGCAGGCCGATGAGGAAGGTCGCGCCCGCCATCAGCACGATCGTCACGGCCAGCACCTGGCGCCGGCCGTACCGGTCACCCAGCGGGCCCAGGATGATCCCGCCCAGCGGTCGGAGCACGAAGGGGATCGCGATCCCGGCGAACACGAAGATCGACTGTGCCGTGGGACTGAACTCCGGGAAGAAGTTCAGGCCGATCTGCGTGGTCAGGTAGGCGTAGACGGCGTAGTCGAACCACTCGACGCCGTTCCCGATGGCCGCACCGGCCACCGCCTTCTTCACGGTCGCCGGGTCGGCCTCCTCGACCTGGTGCCGGTGCCCGTGACCTTCCGCGTTGGATTCGCTCATCACGTCCCCCGTGTCGGTTGACGGACCACGCTAGGTGAGCCGTTCGGTTCCCGCAGGGCGTGGCGGAGGGACGACCAGCCGCTAAACCTGACCGTCGGGGCCGGTACCGGGGGACTCGTCCCGACCTGAGAGGCCGATCACGGCCGCCGCCCGGCTACGCCGGGTGACACGTGCCCCCACCGTTCGACGGAGCGGAACCCGCAGGTGGGAGCGGTCCATACGTACGTCCAACACGGCCGTCCATCGGGCGTGGTGATCCGGACGCGCACGTAGTCGGGGCCCTCGAACCGGTCGAGCCGGGAGAGGAGGGCGGCCGGGTCCCGCAGCGGGACGACGTGGCCGGGCACGCCGGGCCCGGCGTCGCGGAGCATCGCGGGGTAGCCGAAGCCGGTGTCGAGCAGCGTCCCCGGGACCGTGACCGGCTCGGCGGGGCCCGCCGCGGCCTCCGCCAGCAGGTGCCAGGCACGCTCGCCGGGCTGGAGGGTGCCGTAGACGAACAGCCGGGCGGGCCAGGCGTCCGGGTCGGGCGCGCCCGTCACGGTGGTCGCGTCCAGCCCGTCCGACGGGGCGGGCTCGCCCCGCAGCACGCGGGCGGCGGTCTGGGGGAGGTCGGTGCAGCGGACCGGCTCGCCGTCGACGAGCAGCGGGCGGCGGATGCCGGCCAGCCCGACGTACGCCAGGACGTCGTCGAGCAGGGAGCCGTCCTCGGTGCGGACCTCGCCGGTGTGCACGCGGGCCAGGCGGTAGCGGCCGGAGGACCGGCCCTCGCACACGTCGAGCACCTCGATCTGCTCGGGCGTCGCGAACCACACGGAGTGCTCCTCGACCAGGCCCGGGGCGGCGGCGAGCACCGCCGGCCGCTGGTCGTCGACCACGCGCAGGCCGTGCGCCCACACCGCGGCGAGCCCCGTCGTCCGGCCCCGGAGCACGACGACGGGGCCGGTCAGCCCCAGCTCGCAGCGCAGCCAGCCGATCTTCGCCGGGTTGCGGTTGGAGCCGTAGGTCAGCAACGGGACGCGGGCGGCCAGCGGCGGCGCGCCGCGCCCGGCGAGCCAGGCATCGAGGTCGGTGCCGGGATCGGAGCCGGTGCCGGGGCCGCCCACCCGCCACGAGGAGCGGGCGGACGGGTCGGGTGTCAGGGCGAGCCCACCGCCGTCGACGTGCACGAACGAGCGGTCCGGCACCACCCCCGGGTACGGCGCGGCGGGGAACGCGGCGTCGGGGAAGTCGGGGAGCATCCCCCGCAGTATGGAGCGGGATCCCGCTCGCGGGCTCGTCAGAGACCGTGCTGGGCGTTGAGCCGGGCGGCCTGGCGGGTCAGGTGGTCGCGTTCGGCGAGGTTCGGGGCCTTCCGGGCCGCCTCGGCGTACAGCCGTGCCGCCGTCCCCGGGTCGCCGTCGCGTTCGTGCAGGTACGCCGCCACTGCCGTGTGGCGGGGGAGCGTGTCGTCCAGCGCCGCGAGCGCCGCCAGCCCGGCCCGCGGTCCGTCGGCCTCGCCGACCGCGACCGCGCGGTTGAGCCGGACGACCGGGCTGTCGGTCAGGCGCACGAGCTCGTCGTACCACTCGACGATCTGCACCCAGTCGGTCTCCTCGGCGGTACGCGCGTCGGCGTGCAGGGCCGCGATGGCCGCCTGGGCCTGGAACTCGCCGAGGCGGTCGCGGGCCAGCGCCGCCTGCAGGATCCCGACGCCCTCGGCGATCGCCCCGGTGTCCCACCGGCCGCGGTCCTGCTCGGCCAGCGGCACCAGACTGCCGTCGGGGGCGGTCCGGGCGGCACGCCGGGCGTGGTGGAGCAGCATGAGGGCGAGCAGCCCCGCCACCTCGCCGTAGAGAATGTGGCGAGCGTCGATCGCGGCCGCGAGCGAACGGGTGAGCCGGATGGCCTCGGCGGCGAGGTCGACGTCGCCCGAGTAGCCCTCGTTGAAGACCAGGTAGAGCACGCGGAGCACGGTCGCGACGTCGCCGGGCCGGTCGAACCGCACGTCGGAGACGGTGCGCTTGGCCCGGCTGATGCGTTGCGCCATGGTCGCCTCGGGCACGAGGTAGGCCTGGGCGATCTGGCGGGTGGTCAGTCCGCCCACGGCGCGCAGCGTGAGCGCGACCGCGGACGAGGGCGTCAGCGACGGGTGGGCGCACAGGAAGTAGAGCTGGAGCGTGTCGTCCGTCGCGGGCGCCGGCCCCGGTGCCGGCTCCACGTCGACGAGGTCCTCGCGCCGGCGGCGGGCGGCGTCGGAGCGGGTCGCGTCGAGGAACTTGCGCCAGGCCACCGTGACCAGCCAGCCCTTCGGGTCCCGCGGCGGGTCGGCCGGCCACACGCGCAGCGCCTCGACGAGCGCGTCCTGCACGGCGTCCTCGGCCGCCGCGAAGTCGGCTCCGCGACGGACGAGGACCCCGAGCACGCTCGGCGTGAGGCTCCGGAGCAGGACCTGGTTCACCGGCGAGGTCACTCCGTGACGGTGGGCGGGGCGGTCAGGAACGGGCGCACCTCCAGCCACTCGTGGATCGGCTCGCCCCCCTTCCCGGGTGCGGCCGACAGCTCACCGGCCAGCTCGAGGGCGCGCTCGTAGCTGTCGACGTCGATCACCATCCAGCCGGCGATGAGGTCCTTGGTCTCCGCGAACGGGCCGTCGGTGACCGGCGGGCGCCCCTCGCCGTCGTACCGGACGAACGTCCCCTCGGGCGCGAGTGCCTGGCCGTCGACGAACTCGCCGGTCCCCTCGAGCCGGGTCGCGAAGTCCTGCATGTACTGCACGTGCGCCGAGATCTCCTCCGGCGTCCACCGGTCCATCGGCACGTCGTTGACCGCCGCCGGCGCGCCGCGGTAGTGCTTGAGAAGCAGGTACTTGGCCATCGTGTTCTCCTCGGTCGGCGTGACCCGTCGTGGTCACGTTCACCGCGGGGACGGTGCCGGTCCAGGGTTCTCGACATCGCCGCCGAAGAATTCCGGAACTCGTCGTCGGCCGCGGAGGAGGCGGGCCACCGGGCCGCGCGGCGAGGCGACCAGCGCGACGACGAAGCAGCCCGTGCACACCAGCCCCATCGCGCCGGCGATCGAGCTGTCGAAGGTGAGCGCGAGGACGTGCCCGGCGACCGCCCCCACCCACCCCACGGCGACGGCCACGGCCACCATCGCGGCGAGGCCGCGGGTGACGAGGAAGGCCGTCGCGGCGGGGACGATCAGCATCGCGACGACGAGGATCGCGCCGACCGCCTCGAAGGCCGACACGGCGGTGATCGCGACTGCGACCAGCAGCAACCGGGACAGCAGCCGCGGCCGCAGCCCGGTGACGCGGCCGAAGTGCGGGTCGAAGGTCGTGGCCCGCAGCTCCTTCCACAGCGCCGTGACCAGGATCAGGTTGAGCAGCACGACCACGGCGAGGACCACGCCGGCGCGCGCGAGGTCCACGCCCGCGATGGTGACGACGTCGAACGGGGTGAACGCGATCTCGCCGTAGATCGTGGAGTCGAGGTCCAGGTGGATGTCCGAGGCGTAGCGGGTGATCCCGAGGACGCCGAGCGAGAACAGCGCGGGGAAGACCAGCGCGATCGCCGCGTCGGAGGCCACGAGCCCGGTCGCCCGGACGGCGTCGATCCCGAGCACGCAGAGCACGGCGAAGGCGGCGGCACCGGCGACGACCGGCACCGGCGCCCGCGTCTCGGCGATGAGCCACACGGCCACGATGCCCGGCAGCACGGCGTGGCTGACGGCGTCGGCGAGCAGGGCCATCCGGCGCAGCACGAGGAACGGGCCGAGCAGCCCGCACGCGGTCGCGGTCAGGCCCGCGACCAGGACGATCGTGAGGTCGTCGGCGGTCACCGGCCGCCCCCGTCCAGCCCTGCGCGCTCCCGCAGCTCGGCGAGCGCCTCCGGGTCGAGGGTGCCGACCAGGTTGAGCGGGTCGGGTTCGCGGGCGTCGCGCAGCCTGATCTGCGGGCCGTGGTCGAGCCAGGCCCGCCAGAGCGCCAGGTGCTCGGCGACGGCGGCCCGCTCCGCCCGCCCGGCGGGCGTCAGGGCGCCGTCGGTGGTGAGCAGGCCCGCCGACACGAGCCGGCGACGGGTACGCGGGTCGGCGGTCGCGGGGTCCTGCAGGGCCGTGGCGCGCCGGGCGGTGCGGCGTCGCCGGGCGAGCCGCAGCCGCCGCGACAGCACGCCGCGTCCGGGGGCCAGGACCACCGCGAGCAGGGCGACGGCCACTCCCACCAGCACGACGACGGGCCCGGTCGGCAGCTGCCCGCGGGTCGCGAGCAGCGCGCCCGTGACCCCGACGACCGCACCGACGACCCCGGCCAGCACGAGCACGTGCGGGAAGCGGTCGGCCAGCTGGCGCGCCGTGACCGTCGGCACGGCCAGCATCGCGACCATGAGGATCGCGCCGACCAGCCGCACCCCGATCACCACGGCCGCGACGAGGAAGGCCGTCACGGCGATCTCCATCGCCCGCGTCGGCAGCCCGATCGCCGCGGCGTAGGCGCGGTCGAACAGCGTGGCGGCGAGCGCGCGGCGCAGCACCACCACCGCGGCCACGCCGACGGCGCCCACGGCGGCCATCACCGCGACGTCGCGCTCCAGCAGGCCCGCGGCCTGCCCGAACAGGAAGCTCTCCAGGCCGGCCTGCTGCGCGTTGCCCCCCGCGGTGATGTGGGTGAGCAGCACGATGCCCAGGGAGAAGAACCCGGACAGCACCACGCCGATCGCGGTGTCCGGCCGCAGGCGCGAGCGCTCGACGGCGACCATCAGCAGGGCCGCGACCAGCCCCGCGACGGCAGCGCCCGCGAGCAGCCCGGCCACCTCCTTCGTGCCGAGCACGAGGAAGGCCACGCAGACGCCGGGCAGCGTGGAGTGCGCGATGGCGTCGCCCACCAGGGAGCGGCCGCGCAGCACCGCGAACGAGCCCAGCACCCCGCTCGTCACGCCGAGGACCAGCGCCCCCGCGACGACGACCGTGTCGGTGTAGGGCAGGCCGAACAGGAGGCTCAGCCGGTCCACACCGGCGTCCCCTCGGGCAGGCCGGCGCCGTAGGCGCGGCGAACGGCGTCCTCGGTGAGCACCTCCGCCGTCGGCCCGCAGCCCAGCGCGCGGACGTTGAGCAGCAGCACCCAGTCGAAGGCGCTGCGGACCTGCGCGAGGTCGTGGTGCACGACGACGGTGGAGCCGCCCTCGTCGGACAGCGTGCGGAGCAGCTCGAGCAGGTCGGCCTGGGTGCGGGCGTCGACGCCGGCGAACGGCTCGTCCATGACCAGCACCTCGGCCTGCTGCGCGAGGGCCCGGGCGAGGAAGACGCGCTGCCGCTGGCCGCCGGAGAGCTGACCGATCTGCCGCCGGGCGAGCGGGGCCATGCCCACCCGGTCCAGGCACTCCTCGGCGATCCGCCGGTCCGCGCGGCCGATCCGCCGGAACCAGCCGACCGCCCGGTAGCGGCCCATCGCGACGACCTCGGCGACCGTGATCGGGAAGTCCCAGTCCACGGACTCGGCCTGGGGCACGTACGCGAGGTTCGCCAGCGCCGCCCGGCCCTGCACGCCGGCGATCCGGACGGTGCCGGAGTCCGCCGGGACCAGCCCGAGGGCCGCCTTGAGCAGGGTCGACTTGCCCGCCCCGTTCGGGCCGACGATCGCCGACAGGGCGCCGCGCGGGAAGGTCGCGTCGACCTGCCACAGCGCGGGCGCGGCGCGGTAGGACACGGTCAGCGCGGAGATCTCCAGTGCGTGCATCCTCACCCTTCCCGGCCCGGCGCCCCGAGGGCGCTCGCGATCAGCTCGGCGTTCCTGCGGACCATGCCCGTGTACGTGCCCTCCGGCGTCCCGGGCTCGCCGGCGGAGTCCGTGTACAGCTCCCCGCCGATCGACGCCCTGAACCCCCGCTCGGCGGTGGCGGCGAGCAGCGCGTCGACGGTCTGCCGCGGGACCGAGGTCTCGATGAACGCGGCGGGGACCCGGCGGGTGGCGAGCAGCTCGGCGACCCGCTCGACGTCGGCCGTGGTGGCCTCGGCGGCCGTGGAGATGCCCTGGATGGCGGCGACCTCGATGCCGTACCGCCTGCCGAAGTAGGCGAACGCGTCGTGCGAGGTCACGAGCAGGCGCTGGGCGGGCGGGATCGCGGCGATCCGCTCGCGGACCTCGGCGTCGAGCGCGGTCAGCTCGGCGAGGTATGCGTCGAGGTTGACCCGGTAGACGTCCGAGTGCCGGGGGTCGAGCGCGGCGAGCCGGTCCGCGATCGTGCGGGCCTGGTCCTCCCACAGCGCGACGTCGAACCAGACGTGCGGGTCCGGTTCGGGGGAGCCGGCGTGGGTGAGCAGTGCGGTGCGCGGGATCCCGTCCGTGACGGCGGCGGTGGGCTGCCGCGCGGCGAGCTCGGCGAGCAGGTCGCCCATCTTCCCCTCCAGGCCCAGCCCGCCGTAGAGGATGAGGTCGGCATCGCGCAGCAGCCGGACGTCACGGGCGCTCGCCTTGAACAGGTGCGGGTCGACACCGGGCCCCATCAGGCCGGTGACCTGCACGCGGTCGCCGCCGATCCGGTGCACGGCGTCGGTGATCATCGTGGTGGTCGTGGTCACGCGGACCTGGCGTTCGGCGACCGGGGCGCGGTCCGCGGTCACGGTCCGGGCGGCACAGCCGGAGCCGAGCAGGCAGGCCACGGCGAGCAGCACCAGTGCCGTCCACCTGCGCCGACCCACCATGTAGACCCGCCTATCTCACCGGTGAGACCCCTCTACGAAGTCAGGTGAGCATAGGGTGCGATCCCGGCCCGTGGTGTCTCGTTCTGAGAAGGTTCCTGCGTGTCCTCCACCACCGTCCCCCGGGACCTGCCGCCGACGATCACCTGGGAGCGCGACCGGATCGTGCTGGTCGACCAGACCCGGCTGCCCGAGCTGCACCGGGTGGAGGTCACGACCGTCGACGGGCTGGTCGACGCCATCCGGCGGCTCGTCGTCCGCGGGGCACCCGCGCTGGGCGTCGCCGGGGCGTACGGGGTGGCGCTGGCCGCGCGCAACGGCGGCGACCTGACCGAGGACGCCGAGCGCATCGCCTCCGCCCGGCCCACCGCCGTCAACCTGCGACGGGGCGTGGAGCGGGCCCTCGCGGCCCCGGATCCGCTGGCAGCCGCACACGCCTTCCGGGACGAGGACGTCGCCGCCTGCCAGGCGATCGGGGCGCGGGGTGCGGCCCTGCTCGGCGAGCTGTGCGGGGAGCGTCCGCTGCGGCTGCACACCCACTGCAACGCCGGCGCGCTGGCCTGCGTGGAGTGGGGGACCGCGCTCGGGGTCGTCCGGTCGCTGCACGCCTCGGGGCGGGTGGAGCTGGTGGTCGCGGACGAGACCCGGCCGCTGCTGCAGGGTTCGCGCATCACCGCCGTCGAGCTGCAGGCGCTCGGCGTGCCGCACCGCGTGGTCGTCGACGGGGCCGCGGCTTCGGTGATCGCGCGGGGGCTGGTCGACGCAGTGGTGGTCGGGGCGGACCGGATCGCCGCCAACGGCGACGTCGCCAACAAGATCGGGACCTACCCGCTGGCCCTCGCGGCCGCGCGGGCCGGGATCCCGTTCGTCGTCGCGGCGCCGGAGACCACGGTCGACGCCGCGACGCCTGACGGGGCCGCGATCGAGATCGAGGAGCGGGACGCGGCCGAGGTCGTGGCCGGGGCAGACGTGTGGAATCCGGCGTTCGACGTCACGCCCGCGGACCTGGTCACCGCGATCGTGACCGACACCCGGACCTGGCGGCCATGAGAACTGCCGCCTTCCGGCTGATGCTCGTCGTGACCGTCCTCGGGTTCGGCGGGCACGCGCTGCTGCTGCCGGTGCTGCCGCTCTGGGTCAGCCGGGCCGGCACGGGCGAGTTCGGTGCCGGGACGACGACCGGGGTGCTGATGGCCACGACCGTCGCGACCCAGCTCGCGGTGCCGGCCCTGCTCCGGCGCGTCGGCTACCGGGTCGTGCTCGGCGCGGGCCTCGTGCTGCTCGGGGCCCCGGCGCCGTTCCTGCTGTTCACGGCCGAGCTCGGGCCGGTGCTGCTGATCTCCGCGGTGCGCGGGGTCGGCTTCGGGCTGCTCACGGTGGCCGGCAGCGCGCTGGTGGCGGAGCTGGTGCCGCCGGCCGAGCACGGGCGGGCGACGGCGCGGTACGGGTACGCGATCGGGATCCCGCAGCTGTTCCTGCTGCCGCTCGGGGTCGCGACGGTCGACCTGCTCGGGTTCGCCGGCGTGTTCCTGGCGGCCGGGATCGCGCCGCTGCTGGGGGCGGCGGCCGTGCCGTTCCTGCGGACCGGCCGGCCGGTGCGCGCCGAGCCGCGCGTCCAGGACCCCGCGGAGCTCGGCACGGAGATGGTCCGGAGCTGGCGCGCCGGCACCGGGCCGATGGCGGCGATGCTCGCCTGCTCGCTGGCCCAGGGCGGGCTGGTGACCTTCCTGCCGCTGGTCGCGCCGGCCGCGAGTGCGGCCGCACCGCTGGCGCTGTTCGCCGTCGCGGTCGGCGGGATCCTCGGCCGCGGGCTCGCCGGCGGGCTGGTCGACCGGCGCGGGGCGGGGCGCCTGCTGCTGCCCGGCACGCTGCTCGCCGCGGTGGGGATGGGGGTCGAGGTCCTGTCGGTCGGCGGCGCGGGCTGGCTGCTGGTCGTCGGCGCCTTCGCCGTCGGCGGTGGGTTCGGGCTGGTCCAGAGCGACTCGCTGGTCTCGCTGTTCGCCGTCGCCGGGCCCGCCCGCTACGGCGCCGCCAGCGCCGCGTGGAACATCGGGTTCGACGCCGGTACCGGCGCCGGCTCGAGCGGCCTCGGTGCGATTGCCGAGCCCTTCGGCTTCCGCGCCGCCTTCGGTGCCGCCGCCCTCCTGCTCCTCGCGGTGCTGCCCCTGACCCGTCGCCCCAGAACCTGACGAACGGCACTCTCGCTCAGTAGGAGTGAGCGACAGTGCCGTTCGCCTCTCACGGGATCAGTGGCCCCGGGCGATCCACTCCTCGAGGTGTGGCGCCTCCGAGCCGATGCTGGTGGAGTCGCCGTGCCCCGTGCGGACCTCGGTGTCTCCGGGCAGGGGCAGCAGGGTGCCGCGGATCGAGTCGATGATGGTGTCGAAGCTCGAGTAGGAGCGGCCGGTGGCACCGGGACCGCCCTGGAAGAGCGTGTCGCCGGTGAACACCGTCTTCAGCTCCGGCGCGTAGAGGCAGGTCGAGCCGGGGGAGTGCCCCGGGGTGACCAGCGCGCGGAGCTCGATCCCGCCCGCGGTGACGATCTGCCCGTCGGCGATCTCCTGGTCCGGGGACCGGTTGGGGTGGGTCATCTCCCACAGCGGCGCCTCGGCCGGGTTCAGCAGGATCGGCGCGTTGAACGTGTCCGCCAGCCGCGGGGCCTGGTTGACGTGGTCGTCGTGGGCGTGCGTGCACACCACCGCGACCACCCGGCGCCCCGCGATGATCTCGCCGATGGCCTCCGGGTCGTGCGCGGCGTCGATCACGACGACCTCGTTCTCGTCGCCGACGACCCAGACGTTGTTGTCGACCTCCCAGGTGCCCCCGTCGAGCGAGAACGTGCCGTGGGTGACGACGTGGTCGATCGGCCCCTTGTGCAAGCCCTCGGGAGTGCCCATCAGAGGACCACCACCGAGCGCAGCACGTCCCCGTGGTGCATCTTCTCGAAGGCGGTCTCGATGTCGTCGAGGCCGATCTCCTCGGAGACGAACTTCTCCAGCGGCAGCCGGCCCTGCAGGTGCAGGTCGACCAGGTAGGGGAAGTCCCGGGAGGGCAGGCAGTCGCCGTACCAGGAGGACTTGAGCGCGCCGCCGCGGCCGAAGTACTCGATCAGCGGCAGCTCGGGGGCCTTCAGGTCCGGGGTCGGGACGCCGACCAGCACGACGGTGCCGGCCAGGTCGCGGGCGAGGAAGGCCTGCTTCCAGGTCTCCGGGCGACCGACCGCGTCGACGACGACGTCGGCGCCGAACCCGTCGGTGGCGGCCTGGATGGCCTCGACGGCGTCGGTCTCGCGGGCGTTGACGGTGTGGGTGGCGCCGAAGCCGCGGGCCCACTCCAGCTTCCGGTCGTCGGTGTCCACGGCGATGATCGTCGTGGCGCCGGCCAGGGTGGCCCCGGCGATCGCGGCGTCGCCCACGCCGCCGCAGCCGATGACCGCGATCGAGTCACCGCGGCCGATGCCGCCGGTGTTGATCGCGGCGCCGATGCCGGCCATCACCCCGCAGCCGAGCAGCCCGGCGACCTGCGGGGTCACGGCCGGGTTGACCTTGGTGCACTGCCCCGCGGCGACCAGGGTCTTCTCGCAGAACGCGCCGATGCCCAGGGCCGGGGACAGCTCCTGGCCGGACTTCAGGGTCATCTTCTGTGTCGCGTTGTGGGTGTTGAAGCAGTACCAGGGCTTGCCCTTGCGGCAGGCCCGGCACTGGCCACAGACCGCGCGCCAGTTGAGGATCACGAAGTCCCCCGGGGCGACGTCGGTGACGCCCTCGCCGACGGACTCCACGATCCCGGCGGCCTCGTGGCCGAGCAGGAACGGGAACTCGTCGTTGATCCCGCCCTCCCGGTAGTGCAGGTCGGTGTGGCAGACCCCGCACGCCTGGATCTTCACGACCGCCTCGCCGGGACCGGGGTCCGGGACCACGATCGTCTCGACGGAGACCGGCTTGCCCTTCTCGAGGGCGACGACCCCACGGACCTCTTGCGCCATGCTTCTCACTCCTGTGTCGGTCCACGCCGCGCGGGATGCGCGCATCGTGACCCTTTCATGGATCGGACGCGAGGTGCCCGGCGTCCCTCGCCCCGGAACGTCCCCCGGAGGAGGGAAGCCCGCTCAGCCTGCGAGGTCGAGCGGGCGCAGCCAGATGCCGTTCTTGGTCTGCACCAGGTCCAGCCCACGGGGGTCGGTGCACGCACCCTTCGGCCGGTGCGCGTCGAAGAGCCTGGCGTCGTCGAACACCGCGCCGCAACCGCCGAACCGGCGGCAGCAGTGGGCCCGGTCGGCGCCGACCCACGACGAGCCGCAACAGGTGATCCGGATCAGCTCGGTCGACGCCACGGCGGCGAGGGTACGTGCCCCCACCGACAGAACCGGGCGCGGTGATCACTCCGCGGGCCGGTCGTCCCCGCCGCCCCGGTCGACGACCGTCCGGATCACCTCGTCGGCGTAGGCCTGCAGCGCCTCGCCACGGGGAGCGAGGGTGGGCGTCGCGTGCGCGAGCTGGGCGTGGCCGAGATAGGCGGTGTAGGCGAGCAGGCTGCGGCGCTCCGCCTCGGCCGCGGCGAAGCCGAGCCGGGTGAACAGGGCGGTCAGGTAGGCGATCCGGCGCCGGGAGACGCGCTCGAGCACCGGGGCGACGAGCGGGTGCCCGGCGTCCCCCTGCAGGCCCAGCTCCACGGCGTTGCCCGCCCGCTCGGTGGTGGCCCCCAGGACCAGCAGCAACAGGGCGCGCAGCCGGGCGAGGGGATCGGGCTCGGCCTCCACGGTGCGGATGACCTCCTCGGTCTCGACCCGCTCCCAGCGGTCGAGGGCGGCGGCCAGCAGCTCGTCGCGGGACCGGAAGTGCCAGTAGAAGCTGCCCTTGGTCGCGCCGAGCCGGGCGGCGAGCGGCTCGACGGCGACGGCCCGCGTGCCGCCCTCGGCGAGCGCCCTCAGGGCGGCGGCGGCCCAGTCGTCCGCGGTCAACGTCCTGCGTCCGGCCCTCGACATCGCCGTACGCTAGCGTATGGTGGCTCCGTACGGTGGCGTACGGAGGTTTCCGATGGTCAGGAACGTGCACGAGCGTGAGCTCCCCGCTCCGGCGGAGCAGGTGTGGGAGCTGGTCGACTCCCTCGGCAGGCCGGGGGACCGGTTGTGGCCCGCGGGCTGGTCGCCGATGACCCTCGACCGCCCGCTCGGGCCGGGGGCGGCGGGCGGGCACGGCGGGCTCAGGTACGCGGTCTCCCGCCACGAGCCGGGCCGGCTCGTCCAGTTCACCGCGGCTCCCGGCCAGGGCCTCGACGGCACGCACGCCTTCGTCGTCGAGCCCCGGGGGCCCGGCCGTTGCGTCCTCCGGCACGACCTGCGGCTGCGGACGAGCGGGGCCATGCGGCTCCTCTGGCCCCTGGCCGTGCGCCCGCTGCACGACGCCGTGCTCGAGGACCTGCTCGACACCGCCGAGCGCGCGCTCGACACCGGGCCCGCGCGCCCGGCGCGCTGGTCCCCGCTGGTCCGGGTGCTCCGGCGGGCCGCCGAGCGCACGCGGGCCACCGCCGTCCCCGTGCCGGACACCGCGCTGCTGCGCGGGGTGCTGCCGCGGATCGACGCCGCCGACGCCTACGCCGTGCCCGCGCCGGACGACGCGCCGGCCGACCCGCAGGCCTGGGCGGACGCGGTGTTCCGCCGGGTGCCGGGGTGGGTCGCGGCCCTGCTCGCCCTGCGCCAGGCGCTGGTGGGATTCGTCGGGATCGAGCGGGCCGACCGGTCGGCCTTCGACACCCTGCGCCGCACGGACGACGAGGTGCTCCTGGGCACCGACGCCGGCCACCTGGACTTCCGGGCCTCGGTCCTGCGCGAGCCCGGGCGCGTCGTGCTGAGCACCGTCGTGCGGATCCGCGGCGGCCGCGGCCGGCTGTACTGGGGCGTGGTGCGGCACCTGCACCCCCTCGTCGTCCGGTCGATGCTGGCGGCGGCGGCGCGCCGGCTGTCGTCGGGGGCACCCGCAAGGTCGATGACGACGGGTGGGAGGGCGTATCCGGGGTAGCGTGCCCGGCATGACGCGGACGGCCGCCGACCTGCTCCCGCCGGACCCGCCGCTGGGCACGGCACTCGGCGTCGTCGCCGGGTCGGGGCGCCCCGGGCCGTCGCGGATCGTGGCGCCCGCCGGCACCGCCTACATCGACGTCGGCACGCTCGCGGCGGCCCAGGACGGGCCCTACCCGGCCCTGCTCTCCGAGCCCACGCTCGACGGCCTGCTCGCGGCCGGCCGGCCGGCGTGGCGGGAGGTCCGGGAGTGGCTGGCCTCGTGGCTGGCCGACCCCGAGCGGCTGGCGCCGTACGCCCTGCCGCACGCCGGCGTCGTCCCGGTGCTGCCCTTCACCGTCGCGGACTACGTCGACTTCTTCGCCTGCGAGCAGCACGCCGCCAACGCCGCCGCGATCGCGAAGCCGGGTGCCACGGTGACCCCGAACTGGAAGCACCTCCCGGTCGGTTACCACGGCCGCGCCGGCACGGTCTACGTGAGCGGCAGCCCCGTCGTCCGGCCCGCGGGCCAGCGCGGTCCCGGCGACCTGGGCCCGACCAAGGCGCTGGACTTCGAGGCCGAGCTGGGCTTCGTCCTCGGCGGCGCGAGCAGCGGGCCGGTGCCGCTGGAGGAGGCGCTCGACCACGTCTTCGGCGTGGTCCTGCTCAACGACTGGTCGGCGCGCGACCTCCAGTCCTGGGAGTCCCGCCCGCTCGGCCCGCTGCTGGGCAAGTCCTTCGCGACCTCGATCTCGGCCTGGATCACCCCGCTCGACGAGCTGGCCGGCGCCTGGGCCGAGCCGCCCGCCCGGGACCCGCAGCCGCTGCCCTACCTGCGGGGCAAGGCCGACCGGGGGCTCGACGTCACCCTCGAGGTGCGGCTCAACGGCGAGCGGATCTCCACCCCGCCCGGCGGTGACCTGTACTGGACGCCGGCCCAGCTCGTCACGCACCTGACCACGAACGGCGCGCCGATCCGGCCGGGCGATCTGCTCGGCTCCGGCACCGTCTCCGGGGCCCGCCGCGACCAGCGCGGCTGCCTGCTCGAGCTGACCTGGGGCGGGCGGGACGAGTTCGCGCTGTCCGACGGCACCACCCGCCACTACCTGCACGACGGCGACGAGGTCTCGATCGTCGCCAGCGCCCCGCGTCCGGACGGCGGCCGGTTCTCCCTCGGAGAGGTGCGCGGCACGGTCCTGCCCGCGGGCTGACGCCGCTGCGCCGTGGGGCGGAACGGCGGTAACGACGCGCGGCGTATCAGCGAGCGTGTGGTCGCGGTCAGACGACACGTCGGGATCATCAGCGCCACGGCGCACGAGGACGGGACCACCATGGGCGACTTCAAGAGTTCGCACGATCACGGTCACCACGGCGACAAGCACCACGACAAGCACGACAAGCACGACAAGCACGAGCACGACGACAAGCACGAGCACCACGACAAGCACGACAAGCACCACGACGACCACGACTGGAAGCACGACCACGACTGGAAGCACGACGACCACGACTGGAAGAACTGCGACCACGAGGACCACGGGCACCAGCACCACGAGCACCACGAGCACTCCGGGCACGACCACAGCGGCGGCGTCGTCCACTAGGCCGTGTCTCTCAATCCGGCGCCGCCGGGCCCGGTGATCCACGTTGTTCCCGGCAAGGCAGCCGGGCTGCCCTCATACCGGGCGTATTCGGGTGGCCCGGCAACGCCGGCGGGGACGGCGTGGGCGCCGGGAGCGGTGGTGGCGGATTGAGAGACACGGCCTAGGGCCGCCGCCGTCAGGACCACCGCACGGGGCGCGGGCCTCCCGCGCCGCTGACGGCCGGGGCACGCACGCGCCCCGGCCGTCCGTCACGTTCCCCGCGGGCCTCCCCGGCCCGCCCCGCTCGAGGAGGAGCCCGGTCGTGGCCACGCCGGAACCCGTCCGCAACCCCGTCGACGAGGCGCTCGACCTGCTCGGCACCACCCTCGCCGGTGCGGAGGCCAACGACCGCGAGGACCTGGCGCGCCGGTTGCGCGCCGCCCGGGACGACCTGGCGGGCGCGACGACGGCCGGCCGCCGGGTGGCCGCGATGCGTGCGGCCTCGCAGGAGCTCGTCCGGGCGCTCGACTCGCTGCGTTCGGACCTGCGCTACCGCCGTGCCGCGCTGGCCGACCCCGCCCGCGGCGCCCGGCTGCGCGCCGAGCTCAAGGCGCTGCGCACGCGGTCGTCGCGGCTGCGGGCCGTGTCCCGGGAGTGGTCGCAGATCCTCGGCGACGGCTTCGCAGGGCTGAGCTCGGACGTCGAGTTCTCCCTTCGCACGCGCACCCGCGCGGTGCTCGCGGACACCGAGCGGGACATCGGCGAGCACGACCCGGGGAAGGAGCGGGCCGCCATCATGGGGCGGTTCCGGGCCCGGCTCGCCGCCGAGGCGGACCGGCTCCGGGTGGAGCTGGACTACGGCGTCCGGGTCGTCGCGGACCGGCTGACCGAGGGCACCGAGCTGACCGAGCGGCTGCCGATGCCGCACATCCCGATCCCGCCGGGCGCCGAGACCGTCGCGCTGATCGAGGAGCCGCCCGCGGGCGACGCCGGGCGGACCCCGATCCCGGCCCGCCTGCTCACCGTGGTCATGCCCTCGTACGGCGGGATCATGATGGCCTTCGTGCTCACCCGGTTCCTCGGCGTGGCCGTGCCGGTGTGGATGCTGGTCACCGGCGCGTGCCTGGGCGCGATCGGGCTGGGCGGCGCGGCGCTGAGCGGGGAGCGCAAGCGCGGCCTCGACCGCCGCCGCGCGGACGTGCGCACCGCGGTCCGGACGATGATCGACGAGTTCCAGCTGACCGTCGGCAAACAGGCGCGGGACGCCGCGCGCTCGGCCAACGCGGAGCTGCGCCGGGCCGTCACGGCCGCGCTGACCCGCCGGGACGACGAGCTCGACTCCCGCCTGGGCTCCGCCCTGTCCGCCGTCGAGGGGCTGGAGAAGGTGGCCGCGGACCTCACCGACATCGACGACGACATCGCGACGATCGACGGGCTGCGCCGCCGCGCCGGCACGCTCATGCCGCAGTTCCCGCGCTGACCCCCACCAGCATCATCAGGGTGTCGGCGAGCTGGTCGATCCCGCGGTCGTCGCGCACCCAGACCGGCGCCTGCGACATCGCGGCGTGCATCGCCTGCAGTGTCGGGTCCACGGCGACCACGGTGAACGCGCCGCCCCGCAGCCCCTCCTCGACGACGGCGCGGAACACCGCGTCGTGCCGGCGGCGCAGGGCCGTGATCCGGGACCGCTGCTCCTCCGGCCACTCGTCCGGCACCAGGAACATGCGCAGCGCCGCCGGGTACTCGCGGACCGCGATCCGGATGTGCTCGCGGAGCAGCGCCCGCAGCCGCTCGGTGGGCGTCCCGGCGACGGGCAGCGCCTCGAGGCGGTCCGTCCAGTCCGTGCCCAGGGTCTCGATCGCGGCCGTGACCAGCTCGTCCTTGCTCGCGAAGTAGTAGTAGAGCGAACCCTTCGTGACGTCGAGCCGGTCGGCCACGTCCTCGAGGCTCACTCCTGCGTAGCCGCGCTCGCCGAAGAGCTCGGCCGCGGCGGTGAGGATCGCCCGCATCCGTTGCCCGCGCTTGCGCGCCACTCGTTGACTCACGATTCACATCTTGACCCAAGAGTCAAAGTTTGTCACGGTGGTCGGCGAACGAGACGAGGGAGTCGACGTGACCTACGAGGACATCGTTTACGAGGTCGACGGCACCACCGCCGTCATCACGATGAACCGCCCGGCCCGGTACAACGCCTTCCGCGCGAAGACCGTCGAGGAGCTGACCAGGGCGTTCCGCGCCGCGTGGGCGGACCACGACGTGCGGGCGATCATCCTCACGGGGGCCGGGGACAAGGCGTTCTGCACCGGCGGCGACGTGAAGCAGCGGGCCGAGACCGGGGACTACGGGCCCAGCGACAGCGGCATGTTCGAGATCGGCTATCTGCACAAGCTGATCCGGGACGTGCCGAAGCCCGTGATCGCCGCCGTCAACGGGCTGGCGATCGGCGGCGGGCACGTGCTGCACGTGCTGTGCGACGTCTCGATCGCCGCCGACACCGCCCGCTTCGGCCAGAGCGGGCCGAAGGTCGGCTCGTTCGACGCCGGGTTCGGCTCCGCCTACCTCGCCCGCGTGGTCGGGGAGAAGAAGGCCCGCGAGATCTGGTTCTGGTGCCGGCAGTACTCGGCGCAGGAGGCGCTCGAGATGGGCCTGGTCAACGTGATCGTCCCCGCCGCCGAGCTGATGGACACGGCCAAGGCCTGGGCCGCCGAGGTCGCCGAGAAGAGCCCGACCGCGATCCGGGTGCTCAAGCACTCGTTCAACGCCGACACCGACCACCACGCCGGGCTGTCCAACATGGCGATGTCCGCCCTGGACCTGTTCGCGGTGTCGGACGAGGGCATGGAGGGCGCCCGCGCCTTCGCCGAGAAGCGCCCGCCCGAGTTCGCCAAGTACTACCAGGCCCACTGAGATGGAGCACTGACCGTGGACTTCTCGCTCAGCGCCGAGCAGGAGTCCTTCCGCGACCGGGCCCGCGCACTCGCCGTCGGGACGCTGCTGCCGGCCTACCGCGGACGGGAGCGGATCGAGCCGGAGCTGCGCAAGGAGATCGGCGCCGCCGGCCTGATCGCCCCCGAGCTGCCCGCCGGGCTGGGCGGACGCGGGACGGACCGGGTCACGTCCGGGCTCGTCACCGAGGAGATCGGGCGCGGCGACGTCTGCGTCGGGTACCTGCAGGTGGTGGGCTCGCTCGTCGGGCAGATCCTCGCGGTTGACGCCCCGGCGCTGGGCGCCGAGTGGGTGCCGCGGATCTGCTCGGGCGAGGAGGTCGTCGGCATCGGGCTGACCGAGCCGCACGCCGGGTCGGACGCGGGGGCGCCCCGGCTGACCGCCCGGCGCCACGGGCCGGACTGGGTGCTCGACGGCGTCAAGTCCCTGTCCTTCGCCACCGACGCCGCGGCCGTGGTCGTCTTCGCCCGGACCGGGCCGTCCCAGGAGCGGGGCCGCGACATCAGCGCGTTCCTCGTGCCGCTGGACCGGCCCGGCGTGACGCGCGAGCCGTACCCGGACGTGGGCACGGCCGCGGTCGGGCGGGGCGCGGCGCACTTCGACGGCGTCCGGATCCCGGCCGACCACCTGATCGGCGCCGAGGGCCGCGGCTTCTCGCAGGTGATGCGGGGCTTCGACTTCAGCCGCGCGCTGATCGGCCTGCAGGTCCTCGGCTGTGCGGCACAGACGCTCGACGAGACGTGGGAGTACGTCACCCGCCGCGAGGCCTTCGACCGCCCGCTGTCGACGAACCAGGGGGTCGCGTTCCCGCTCGCCGAGGCGGAGACCCTGCTCGACGCGGCCCGCCTGCTCTGCCTGAAGACGTTGTGGCTCAAGGACCACGACCTCCCGCACACCGCGGAGGCCGCCAAGTGCAAGTGGTGGGCGCCGAAGGTCGCCCACGACGCCGTCACGCAGTGCCTGCTGCTGCACGGCCAGTACGGCTACCGCACGGAGCTGCCGCTCGCGCAGCGCATGAACGACGTGCTCGGCCTGCAGATCGGCGACGGCACCGCCCAGATCATGAAGCTCGTGATCGCCCGGCAGCGGGTCGGCCGCGAGCTCGCCCCGTAAGGAGGAACAGTGTCCAGGATCGCCATCGTGACCGGGGCCGGCCGCGGGATCGGCCGGGCCATCGCCGAGCGCCTCGCGGCCGACGGCGTCACCGTCGTCGCCACGGACGTCGACGAGGCCACGGCAAAGGAGACCGGGGAGGCCGTCGGCGGGGTCGGGATCCGCGCCGACGTGACCGACCGCGAGTCCGTGAACGCCATGGTCGCGCAGGTGCAGGAGCGGTTCGGCCGGATCGACGTGCTGGTCAACAACGCGGGCTGGGACAAGGCCGGCCCGTTCGTCGACTCCGACCCGGCCGACTGGGACACGGTCATCCGGATCAACCTCTACGGCGTCCTGCACACGTGCAAGGCCGTGCTGCCGATCATGATCGAGCAGGGCGGCGGCACGCTGGTCAACCTCGCGTCCGACGCCGGGCGGGTCGGCTCGTCCGGCGAGGCCGTGTACTCCGCGGCGAAGGGCGGGGTCATCGCCTTCACCAAGACCGTCGCGCGCGAGACGGCCCGGCACGGGATCAACGCCAACGTCGTGTGCCCCGGCCCGACCGACACCGCGCTGTTCGCGTCGATGGGCGGGGACAACCCGAAGCTGCGGGAGTCCCTGACCAGGGCGATCCCGTTCCGGCGGCTCGCCCAGCCCACCGACCTCGCCGGCGCGGTGGCCTTCTTCGCCTCGCCCGACGCCGCCTACATCACCGGCCAGACCCTCAGCGTCAGCGGCGGTCTGACCATGAGCTGAGCGGCCCGTCACGTGACACGACGTGAAGGTTCCCGCGAGTCGCGAGCTCCGGCACCGCAAGTCGGGAGTTCTGGCACCGCGAGTCGGGAGTTCCGGCACCGCGAGTCGGGAGTTCCGGCACCGCGAGTCGGCAGTTCCGGGCGACCGAGTGTACGACGTCGGGAGGCCCGGGGTCAGGTCGTGTCGCGGGTCAGGCTGTGGAGCGTGACCCCGTCCTGCCCGGTCGGCCGGCTGGTGACGGTCCAGGTCGCCCGGGCGTCGGCGAGGAACTCGGGGGCCAGCGGTCGGCCGGGGTCCGTCAGCCACACCTCCCGCGCGAGCCGGGGGAGGACCGCCAGCAGCTCGACGACGTTGCGGTGCCCGTAGAGCAGGTCGGCGCCGAGCACCAGGTCGACGGGCGCTGACGCCGGGTCGGACCAGCTGCGCGCCACGGCCCGCAGCCCGAGGTCGTTCAGCTCGGCGCTGCGCCGGACCAGGCCGATCGCGGTCGACGACAGGTCGGTGGCGAGCACGTCGGCACCCGCCCGCGCCGCCGCGAGGGCGGGGAGGCCGAGGCCGCAGCCGATCTCGAGCACTCGCGTTCCGGACGGGATCGCGGCGGCAGCGTGCGCCAACGCGATCCCGCTCGGCCAGATCTCCGCCCAGTGCGGGGGCAGCAGCTCGTCGCCGAGCTCGTCGAACGGCACCTCGATGCCGGGTGCCGGTCGCACGACGACGATCTCGCCGCCCGGCAGGGCCAGCGACTCCTGCACGACCTCGATCACACCCCGACGCTGCCGGGTCCCACGGGTTCCGGCAAGCCCACGATCATGTGTCCCGGAATCGCCGACTCCGCGACCCGAAAGTGCCGACTCGCGGTGCCAAAGCTCGCGACTCGCGGTGTCAAAGCTTGCGACTCGCGGTGCCGGAGATCGCGACTCGCGGTGTCAAAGCTCGCGACTCGCGGTGCCAAAGCTCCCGACTCGCGGTGCCAGAACTCCCGACTCGCGGTGCCAAAGCTCCCGACTCGCGGTGCCAAAGCTCCCGACTCGCGGTGCCGGAGCTCGCGACTCGCGGGAGGCGACAGCGCGACTCGTGGGGGCCACGGCGCGACTCGCGGGCCCATCTCCGCCCCGCCTCCGCGCCGAACCTCCCCTCACCTTCCGCCCGGGTCTCACCTCACCTCACATCGCCCGCTCTCGTCACGACGTGGTCGACGAAGCCGTAGGCACGGGCTTCCTCGGCGGAGAACCAGCGGTCGCGGTCGAAGTCCTCGGTGATCCGCTCGACCGTCTGGCCGGTGTGCTCCGCGATCAGCCGGGCGATCTCCTCCTTGTTGCGCCGCAACAGCTCCGCGCGGATCCGGATGTCGGTCTCCGCGCCCCCGACCCCGGCCGAGGGCTGGTGCATCAGCACCTTCGTGTGCGGCAGCACGTACCGCTTCCCGCGCGTCCCGGCGGACAGCAGGACCTGGCCCATCGACGCGGCCAGCCCCATCGCGTAGGTGGCGACGTCGCACGGGATGAACCGCATGGTGTCGAGGACGGCGAGCCCGTCGTGCACGGAGCCGCCGGGCGAGTTGATGTAGAGCGAGATGTCCGCCTCGGAGTCCTCGGCCGCGAGCAGCAGCATCTGGCCGGCGATGCGGTTGGCGATGTCGGCGTCGACCTCCTGCCCGAGGACGACGATCCGGTGGGTCAGCAGCCGCTCGAACACCGAGTCGGCGAGGCCGGGCGCGGAGGCGGGTGCGCTCATCCGGGCCGGGGACAGTGGGCCCGACAACGGCGTGGCGGGCAGGTGGAACGGCGGGTTCGGGGACGGGATCGGGACGGGCACGGGTGCCTCCTCGCGGGACGACGCCGCGGACCGCAGCGCGGTGCGACGACGGCGGGACCTGACCCGGCCGACGCTAGGGTCGGCCGGGCCACCGGGAACCCTGCTTCGCCCACGGCGAATCCGGGACCTGCGGTTTTCGCCCACCGTGAACGCCCGGCCCGGTCGGCCCGCGGCCGGCACGGCCCTTGCGCCACCACGGCGCCGCCCCGGCGACGAATCCAGGCAACGCGTTCACCTACGTCGCCGTCGACACCCGGTCAGACCGCGACCGGCCTCCGCCGCAGCACCACGACCACTCCCACCGCCGCACCGACGAGGACGGCGCCGGTGACCGCGAGGGTCGCGGCGTCGGGGGCGATCAGCGACTGCCCCCGCAGCGCCTGCCACGTCACGACCGCGAGCAGCCCGGCGTAGGTGGCCGCGGCGACCCCGATCACCCCGGCCCGGACGTCGACGGACCGCAGCACCGCGACCCGCGCGGCCAGCAGCTCCAACCCGACGAGCACGAGCGGGAGCACCTGCAGTGCGTGCATGCCCACGAAGTGCGGGATCCGCAGGTCGCCGGCCTCGGTGCTCCAGCCGAGCAGCGGCAGGCCCGCCCCGCCGTCGGCCAGCCCGACGGTGTGCGCCCCGGTGATCCCGGCCGCGGCGGTGGGCCCGGCGATCCCCGGCAACGTCATCAGGACCCCCAGCCCCATCCCGACGACGGCGAGCACTGCGCCGGCACGGACCGCCCGGCCACGGGCGGATTCGAGCCCGCGGACCCGGTAGAGCTGGGCCGCGGCGTACAGCGAGGCGAGCCACACGGCGACGATCGAGACGGCCATGATCGTGAAGAGGGTCGAGTTGAGCGGGGTCGTGCGGTTGAAGTGGCTGGTGGTGCCCCGCACGACCTGCAGGACGATGATCACCAGCTCCACCCCGAGCAGCACCGCGGCGACGGTGCCGGCCCGGTGCGTCCACCGGGCCGCCTCGGGCCGGTGCTCGCGGACGAGGGCGACGAGCCAGGCCCAGGTCACGGCGTAGATCAGGGTCGAGAGGGCGAACTTGGTGGGCTTGGCCCAGATCGGCAGCCCGGTGAGCACCCGGTCGTCGGCGACGAGCCCGACGAGGCCGACGACGCTCAGCGCGGCCATCGCGACGGCGAGCACCATCAGCGGCCGGTGCCAGCCGAGGGCGCGGCGGAGGGTCAGGGACGGGACGGATCCCGTGGTGGCGGGCATGGCGTCTCCCGGGAGGGCGGTGGGAACCGTTGGGCGGACACGTGCTCCTGCGCGAGCCGGCGGAGGGCGGCGAGCAGCCGCTCGCCGAGGACCGTGCCGACCAGCGCGGTCTCCACGCGGGTCTCGGGGTCCTCGACGGCGGTGACCGTGTCGAGGTCGGCCTCGGCGATCCGTTCGGCGGCCTCGGCGTAGACGTCGGCCAGGCCGGTGAGCCGGTCGCCGGTCACACGCTGCATCGTGGCGAGGACGTCGATCGCGGCCCGACGGGCCAGCGGGTCCGGCGAGAGCCGCCAGCCCCGCTCCGCGACGATCGCGTCGAGCCGTGCGGCGGCGGCCGCGTGCAGGGGGTCGTCGACGGCAGGCGCGGGCGCGTCGGCGGCGTCGATGGTGAGGCCGAGGGTGTCGTGCAGCGGGACGGCCGGGTCGTCGATCGCGGCGAGGACGGCCCGCACCGCGGCGATCGACAGGCCGCCGACCTCGACCAGCGACCGGACGAGCGCGAGCCTGCGGACGTGCTCCTCGCCGTACCGCGCCTGGTTCGGCGACGTCGTGACCTCCCCCCGGGGGAGGAGCCCCTCGCGGAGGTAGTACTTGATCGTCGCGACCGGCACCCCGGTCACGCGGCTCAGCTCGGCCATGCGCACGACCGATACTATAACTATCCGATAGCGGAGCTGTCCACTATTTCTCGAGCGCCTTGCGGAGCAGGTCGGGGATCGGGTGCTTGCCGGAGCCGTCCGTGGCGATCACGACGTAGACGGTGCGACCCACGCAGGTGACCTCGTCCCCGCGGCGCACCTCGAAGCGCAGGTCGAAGCTGGTGGTGCCGATCCGCCCGGCCGACACCGCGATCGCCACCGGGTCGCCCCAGCCGACCCCGGCCCGCCAGTCGATCTCCGACCGCACCAGCTGGACGTCGTACCCCGCGGCGACCAGGTCGGCGTAGGCGAGCCCGGCATGGGCGAGGAAACCGGACATCGCCTCGTCGAACCAGGCGAGGTACCAGGAGTTGAAGACGACGCCCTGCTGGTCGACCTCGTGGTACCGGACGTGCCACGGATGGACGTACTCCTGCGCCGTCGCCACGCCCGGAGCCTAGGCGTGCCCGAGGGGGATCGTTCGCGGCGGGTGATGCCGCACCGCGCCCGGCCGGACGACGGTGGCCCGACCAGCGCCGTCGAGGAGGAGCCCATGACCGAGACCGCGATCGCCGACCACGGACTCATCGGCGACCTCCACACGTCCGCCCTGGTCAGTACCGAGGGCACGGTCGACTGGTTCTGCTGCCCGCGCGTCGACTCGCCCAGCGTGTTCGGCGCCCTGCTCGACGACGAGCGCGGCGGCCACTTCCGGCTGGCCCCGGTCGACCCGCACACCTCCCGGCAGATGTACTTCCCGGACTCGGCCGTGCTGGTCACGCGGTTCTTCACCGAGTCCGGCGTCGGCGAGGTCGCCGACTTCATGCCGGTCCTGGGCCGGCACGACGGCGGGAGCCGGCTGGTCCGGATGGTGCGCTGCGTGCGGGGGCGGATGCGCTTCGCGGGGCACATCGCGCCGCGCTTCGACTACGGCCGGCGCGCCCACCGGACCGAGGTCACGGATCAGGGCGCGGTGTTCGCCACCGACGCGCTCACGTTGACCCTGAGCCCCGTCCGCGAGCCGGAGGACCCGCGCATCGCGCAGGTCGAGGTCGAGGAGGGCGACGTCGGGTTCACCCTGGAGCTCGCCGCCGGCGAGCTGCGCGGGGTGGTGCTCGAGGCCGACGCCACGGACCCGCCGCGCGAGATCAGGGTCGAGGAGATCAACCGGCTCTTCGACGACACCGTGGCCTTCTGGCACACCTGGCTCTCCCGCTCCACGTACCGCGGGCGGTGGCGGGAGATGGTGAACCGGTCGGCGATCACCTTGAAGCTGCTGACCTACGACCCGTCGGGCGGGCTGGTCGCCGCCCCGACCGCGGCGCTGCCCGAGCAGGTCGGCGGCGAGCGCAACTGGGACTACCGCTACACCTGGGTGCGCGACGCGTCGTTCTCGGTGTTCTCGCTGCTCAAGATGGGCTTCGTCGACGAGGCGTCGCGGTTCGGCGGGTGGCTGGGCGACCGGGTGCGCGAGCGCGTCGGTGGCGAGGGCGGCCCGCTGAACATCATGTACCGCGTCGACGGCTCCTCGGACCTGAAGGAGGAGATCCTCGAGCACTGGTCCGGGTACCGCGGCTCGGCGCCCGTCCGGATCGGCAACGGCGCGGCCGAGCAGCTCCAGCTCGACATCTACGGCGAGGCCGCGGACAGCATCGCGGCGCTGGACCGGGCCGGGATCCGTGCCCCGCACCGCGGATGGCAGGCGATGACCGAGGTCCTCGACTGGCTCTGTGAGCACTGGGACCAGCCGGAGGAGGGGATCTGGGAGACCCGCGGCGGCCGGCAGTCCTTCACCTACGGCCGCGTGATGGGGTGGGTCGCGCTCGACCGCGGCATCCGGCAGGCGATCGAGTCCGGCCGCCCGGCGCCGCTGGAGCGCTGGCGCGAGGAGCGGGACCGGATCTACCGCCAGGTCATGGAGCGCGGCTGGAACGCCCGCCGCGGCGCGTTCGTGCAGCACTACGACACGGAGGTCCTCGACTCCTCCCTGCTGCGCATGGCGACCGTCGGCTTCATCACGCCGGAGGACCCGATGTGGATCTCCACGCTCGACGCGATGGAGGCCGAGCTGGTCACCGACAGCCTGGTGTACCGCTACGACCCGGCCGCCTCGCCGGACGGGCTGCGCGGCTCCGAGGGCACGTTCTCGTTGTGCTCCTTCGCCTGGGTCGACGCGCTCGCCCGGGCGGGGCGGCTCGACCAGGCGCGGCAGGCGTTCGAGAAGATGCTGACCTACGCCAACCACCTGGGCCTCTACTCCGAGGAGATCGCCCTCACCGGTGAGCAGATCGGCAACTTCCCGCAGGCGTTCACCCACCTCGCGCTGATCGACGCGGCCACCACGCTCGACGCCGCGCTGGACCGCCGGCGCTGAGGGGAGGACACCGTGTGCCTGTTCGTCGGACTGCTGCTGTTCGGGCCGCGGATCGTCGACGTGCTGTGGTGGCTCGTCGACCCCGTGCGCTGGAACGCCACCTTCGACACCGTCCTGTGGCCGATCCTCGGCATCGTGTTCCTGCCGCTCACGACGCTGATCTACGTCCTCGTCGCGCCCGGCGGGATCCACGGGTTCGACGCCGTCTGGCTGGCCCTCGCCTTCCTGATCGACCTGTCGGGGTACGCCGGCAGCCGGCGCTACGGCCGTCGGGGGAGGAGGGTGACGGCCTGACGGGATCACCTGCGCGAGGTGATGCGACCGGTCGGCGGGGCCGGACGATGGACCGTGCCTGGGGGAGGTGCGGCCGCCGCGTGGGACGGCCGCGCCGGGAGGGGGTTCCACGTGCTGCTCGTCCTGCTGGCGGTCACGCTCGGCCTGCCGGTGCTGCTCATGCTGGCCGTTCTGCTGCTCGCCCGGCTCGAGGCGGCCCTGCTCGTCCCGGCGCCGCGCCGGCCCGCGCCCGGCGCGGCGCGGAACCCCCGGTCGCGGGCCGCGGCGGTCGTCAGGCCGCGGGCCCGTCCCGCCCGGGTGGTGCCGCGCCCGGCGCCCGGGCCGACACCCGGCCCGGCGCTGCCGTCCTGCCGGACGGCCCGCCCGCGCGTCCGGCGGTCCTGACGCCGCCCGTCACCCGCCGTCCTTCGTGGTGGCCCGCTGCACGGCGCCGAGCAGCAGCTTCGCCACCACGCCGACGGCGAGCAGTCCGGTGACCATCTGCGTCGTCACGACGATCCGGGCGACCTCCGAGACGGGCGTGATGTCGCCGAACCCGACCGTCGCGAAGACGGTCATGGTGAAGTACAACGCGTCCGTGCGGTTCATGCCCTGTGTGAACGAGGCGGGCGCGGCGGTGGACATGACCGTGTAGACCGACGCGTAGAGCAGCAGGAGTGCGGGCAGGCCGATCATCGCGGTCTCGGCCGCGCGCAACCGGGGCACGTCGGACCGGATGATGGCCCGGGTCTGCCACACGACCGCGAGGGCGAGCGCGACGAGGCCGGCCACGAACCAGAACAGGGTGCCCGGATTGATCCCCCGGTCGAGGGGGGCCCGGTAGTAGACGACGACCAGCAGCACGGTGGTGAGCACGGAGCGGGTCAGCGAGGCCACGGCCTGGCGCCGCCGGGACCCGAGGCGCTCCGGGCGGCCGTTCATCCGCCGTGTCCGGCCGGTCGCCCCACGCCTCCCACCCGGTGCCTCCCTCCGCGCGAGCGGCCAGTCTCGCCGCGGATCCGGGGCGGCGGGTCACCCGCCGGAGGTGGCCCCGGTCTGCGGCGAGCGCCGCGCGGGCGGGTGCTCGGAGCGCTCCCGGATCGTCCGGTTCACCGCGCGCCCGAACGCCGTGACCACGCCCTGCACCGTGACGGGCTTGAGCCGGGAGAGCGCCGCCGCCAGCCGGGACCGCTGCTCGGCGGGGCGGCCCGCGTCCCGGTACGGCTGCAGGACCTCCTCCTGGAACAGCGTCATCAGGTCGTCGGCGAGCGCGGAGGTGTGCCGGTCGATGACCTCGCGGGAGCGGCGCCAGAAGTCGGCCGGCAGCCCGAAGTCCAGCGCGTCGAGCCCCGCGCCGAGCGCGATCGGGCCCTGCACCCGGTAGCGGTCCCCGCCCACCGGCTCGACGGCGCCGTAGGCGACCAGCTCGTCGACGGCCCCCTCGTCGAGCCGACGCCCGGCCCTGGCCTCCAGCCCGGCGTGGTCGACCTCGTCGAGCTGCTCGGGCGCCCACGGCGTGAGCAGCGCGAGCTGCAACGCGAGCTCCTCCGGCCCGGCCGAGTGGGGGAGCCGCTCGAGGTGCCGCTCGATCGCCGTCAGGGTGAACCCGAGGTCGGAGAGCTCGGCGACCAGGAGCAGCCGGGCGACGTGGTCCGGCCCGTACAGCCCGGTGCGCCCGCGCAGCTGCGGCGGCGGGAGGAGGCCGCGACCTGCGTAGTAGCGGATCGTCCGCACCGTGGTGCCGGTGCGGGCGGCCAGCTGGTCGACCGTGAGGAGCTCGGGATCGGGTCCCGCAGGCGCTGGTGCTGCCATGGCGGCAGGTTACGGCACGGGTTGACCCATGTGACAGTCCTGCTGTAACAATTCTGCTGTCACGATCGGACGCGGGGCGGCGCCACCGCCTGCGCTCCGGGCAGACTTCTTCACGAGAGGGTTCGCATGAGCGAGATCCCCGAGGCGTACGTCTACGACGCGATCCGGACCCCGCGGGGACGCGGGAAGGCCTCCGGCTCCCTGCACGAGGTCAAGCCGGTCTCCCTGGTCATCGGCCTCATCCAGGAGCTCCGCGCCCGGTACCCGGAGCTGGACCCGAACGTCATCGACGACGTCGTGCTCGGCGTCGTGTCCCCGGTCGGCGACCAGGGCGGTGACATCGCCAAGACCGCCGCCATCGCCGCGGGGCTGCCGCACACCGTCGCCGGCGTGCAGCTCAACCGGTTCTGCGCGTCCGGCCTGGAGGCGGTGAACACCGCCGCCCAGAAGATCCGCTCCGGCATGGAGGAGATGGTCCTCGCCGGTGGCGTCGAGGCGATGAGCCGCGTGCCGATGGGGTCGGACGGCGGCGCCTGGGCCATGGACCCGGACACCAGCTACACCACCGGCTTCGTGCCGCAGGGCATCGGCGCCGACCTGATCGCGACGCTCGAGGGCTTCTCCCGCGAGGACGTCGACACCTTCGCCGTCGAGTCGCAGACCCGCGCCGCCAAGGCCTGGGCCAACGGCTACTTCGCCAAGTCCGTCGTGCCGGTCAGGGACCGCAACGGGCTGACCGTGCTGGACCGCGACGAGCACGTCCGCGCCGGCGCGACGCTGGAGAGCCTGGCGGGCCTCAAGCCGTCGTTCGAGATGATGGGCCAGGAGGGCGGCTTCGACGCCGTCGCGCTCCAGCGCTACCACTGGGTCGAGAAGATCGACCACGTGCACCACGCGGGCAACAGCTCCGGCATCGTCGACGGCGCGTCGCTCTGCCTGATCGGCACCGAGGCGGCCGGCAAGGCCGCGGGCCTCACGCCGCGCGCCCGGATCGTCTCCACCGCGCTCTCCGGCGCGGACCCGACGATCATGCTCACCGGGCCCGCCCCGGCCAGCCGCAAGGCGCTCGCGAAGGCCGGCCTCACGGTCGACGACATCGACCTGTTCGAGATCAACGAGGCGTTCGCCGCCGTGGCCCTGCGCTACATGCGGGACATGGAGATCCCGCACGACAAGACCAACGTCAACGGCGGCGCCATCGCCATGGGGCACCCGCTGGGCGCCACCGGCGCCATGATCCTCGGCACCCTGCTCGACGAGCTGGAGCGCCGGGACCTGCAGCGCGGCCTCGCCACGCTGTGCGTGGGCGGCGGCATGGGCATCGCGACCATCATCGAGCGAGTCTGAGGGGAACGACAGCAGTGACCGACCAGAAGGCCGTGCGCTGGGAGAAGGACTCCGACGGGGTCGCGATCGTCACCCTGGACGACCCGAACGCCAGCGCCAACACCATGAACGACGCCTACAAGCAGGCCATGGGCGAGGTGATCACCGAGCTCGAGGCCGCGAAGGACGACATCACCGGCGTCGTGATCACCTCGGCCAAGAAGACCTTCTTCGCCGGCGGCAACCTCGACGACCTGATCTCGGCCAAGCCGGACGACGGCCCGGCGGTGTTCGAGAACGTCACCGAGGTCAAGGCGCAGCTGCGCCGGCTGGAGAAGCTCGCCCGGCCCGTCGTCGCGGCGATGAACGGCACCGCGCTCGGCGGCGGCCTGGAGATCGGGCTGGCCTGCCACCACCGGATCGGGCTCGACGCGAAGGGCGTGGTCTACGGCCTGCCCGAGGTCACCCTGGGGCTGCTGCCCGGCGGCGGCGGCGTCACCCGCATCACCCGGCTGCTCGGCATCGCAGGCGGGTTCATGAACGTGCTCGCGCAGGGCCAGCGGCTCACGCCGGAGAAGGCCCTGGAGCTGGGTGTGATCCACGAGCTCGCCGCCTCGAAGGAGGAGGCGATCACCAAGGCCAAGGCCTGGATCGCCGCGAACCCCGAGGCGAGGCAGCCGTGGGACACCCCGGGCTACAAGATCCCGGGCGGCACCCCGTCGAACCCGAAGCTCGCCGCGATCCTGCCGGCCTTCCCGGCGAACCTGCGCAAGCAGCTCAAGGGCGCGCCGATGCCGGCCCCGCGCAACATCCTGTCCGCGGCCGTCGAGGGCGCCCAGGTGGACTTCGACACCGCGCTGCGGATCGAGAGCCGCTACTTCGTGGACCTGGTCGTCGGCCAGACGTCGAAGAACATGATCAAGGCGTTCTTCTTCGACCTCAACGCGATCAACGGCGGCAAGTCCCGCCCGGACGGGGTCGAGAAGTACACGCCGCGCAAGGTCGCCGTGCTCGGTGCCGGAATGATGGGCGCGGGCATCGCCTACGTCTGCGCCCAGGCCGGCTGGGAGGTCGTGCTCAAGGACGTCTCGCTGGAGGCGGCCGAGAAGGGCAAGGGCTACTCCGAGGGACTGGTCGCGAAGGGCGTCAAGCGCGGCAAGGTGACCCTGGAGAAGGGGGAGGCGCTGCTCCAGCGCATCACCCCGACCGCCGACTACAACGACCTCGCGGGCTGCGACATCGTCATCGAGGCCGTCTTCGAGTCGGTGGAGCTCAAGCAGGAGGTCTTCCGCGAGGCCATGAAGGTGGTCGAGCCGGACGCGCTGCTCTGCTCGAACACCTCCACGCTGCCGATCACCGAGCTGGCGGCGGGCATCGACCGGCCCGGGGACTTCATCGGCCTGCACTTCTTCTCGCCGGTGGACAAGATGCCGCTGGTCGAGATCATCAAGGGCGAGCGGACCTCCGACACCACGCTGGCGAAGGCGTTCGACGTCACCCTCGGGATCCGCAAGACCCCGATCGTCGTCAACGACTCGCGCGGGTTCTTCACCAGCCGCGTGATCGGGACGTTCGTGAACGAGGGCATCTCGATGCTCGCCGAGGGCATCGACCCGCAGACGATCGAGCAGGCGTCGGCCCAGGCCGGCTACCCCGCGCCCGTCCTGCAGCTGATGGACGAGCTCACGCTCACCCTGCCGCAGAAGATCCGCAAGGAGACGCAGGCGGCCGCCGGCGACTCCTGGGTCCCGCACCCGGCCGACGAGATCGTGGACCGAATGGTCGACGAGTTCGGCCGGAAGGGGAAGAGCTCCGGCGCCGGGTTCTACGAGTACGCCGAGGGCAGGCGCGTCCGGCTGTGGCCGGGCCTGCGGGAGCAGTTCGGGGCCACGAACCACGAGGTGGACCTGCAGGAGCTCTCCGAGCGCATGCTGGTGATCGAGTCCCTCGAGACCGTGCGCTGCTTCGACGAGGGCGTGCTCGAGACCGTGCCCGACGCCAACATCGGCTCGATCTTCGGCATCGGCTTCCCGGCCTGGACCGGCGGCGTGATGCAGTACATCGAGGGCTACCCGGGCGGGGTCGTCGGCTTCGTGAAGCGGGCGGACGAGTTCGCGGCCAAGTACGGCCCGCGCTTCGAGGTCCCGGAGTCCCTGCGCAAGCGCGCCCAGGAGGCCGCCGCGGCCTGATCGCGCCGTAGTCAGAAGCACCGGCGAACGGCGCTTTCGCTCACACCTAGTGCGCGAAAGCGCCGCTCGTGCCTCGTGGCTCAGCTTATTTTCAGGCAAATCGGGCACCCTGGGTAGGTGGCCGACTGGGTGTTCTCGATCGTCGACCGCCTCGGAGCCGCCGGGGTGGGGCTCCTGATCTTCCTCGAGAACGTGATCCCGCCGATCCCGTCCGAGGTGATCCTGCCGCTCGCGGGCTTCCGCGCCCGGGTCGGCGCGATCGACGCCCTGTGGGTCTGGCCGGCCGCGACCGCGGGGTCCGTCGCCGGGGCGCTGGTGCTCTACGGGCTGGGCGCCTGGCTGGGCTACGAGCGGCTCTACGAGCTCGCCGGCAAGCGCTGGTTCGTGCTGTCCAGCCGCAAGGACCTCGAGCGCGGGTACTCGCTGTTCGCCAGGCACGGCAGTGCGATCGTGCTGCTCGCGCGGTGCGTGCCGCTGATCCGCAGCGTCGTCTCCATCCCGGCCGGCCTCGCCCGGATGCCGCTCTGGCGGTTCACCCTGCTCACGGTCATCGGCAGCGGGGTGTGGAACGCCGTGTTCCTCGGGCTGGGCTGGCTGCTGGGGGAGAACTGGGAGCGGGTCGAGGGCTATCTCGCGCCCGTTTCCAAGGTCATGCTGCTCCTCTGCGTTGTGGGGCTCGTCTGGCTGGTCGTGCGCCGGCTGCGGGGCCGGAACCGGCGGGGTGGCGCACACCGCGCCCGGTGAGGTTGCCCCCGCGGGCGGGACGGGCGACGATCGCTCACCGGCGGACGGCGGAGGGGTGAGCGGTGACCACGGAGCAGGACTGGGCGGAGGACCGGCGGCGCTTCGCCTTGCCCGACGACCGGACCGTCGGGCCGCTGGCCGGCGAGTTCGTGGCGCTGGCCTCCGCCCTGCTCGAGGCGGGCACCGTGCGCGACGTGCTGGACCGGGTGATCCGGTCGGCGAAGGCCGTGGTCCCCGGGGCCGACCTGGTGAGCGTCACGCTGCGCGACCCGGAGCGCGGCTTCCACACCCCCGTCGAGACCGAGGAGCTGGCCACCCGGCTCGACGGGCTGCAGTACCGGCTCGACGAGGGCCCGTGCGTGGCCGCCACCCGGCGCGAGGGGATGGGCCTGGTGCACGTGGCCGACCTCGCCGACTCGCGGGAGTTCCCCCGGTGGGGCCCGGCCGCCGCCGCGCTCGGCGTGCGTGCCGTCCTGGCCGTCGGCCTGTTCCCCGAGGGCGACGCCCCGCGGATGGGTGCGCTGAACCTCTACTCGCGGGACGCCGGCGGGCTGGACGTGGCCGAGCGGGACGTGGCGCTGGTGCTGGCCGCACACGCGTCGACCGCGCTGGCCGCCACCCAGGCCTGTGCGGCGGCGGACCTGGAGACCGCGCAGCTGCGCCGGGCGCTGCAGAGCCGGGACGTGATCGGCCAGGCCAAGGGGATCCTGATGGAGCGCCGCGGCATCTCCGCCGAGGAGGCCTTCGACATCCTGCGGCGCACCTCGCAGGCGCTCAACGTCAAGCTCGCGCAGGTCGCCGAGACGCTCGCCAGCCGCCGGTCGGAGCTGTGAGCCGGCCCGTCATGAGCAGGTAGCCCAGCACCACGGCCGCCGACCAGGCCAGCGGCTCGACCACCCCGGCGTCGAACCCGCGGGCCGCGAGGCCGAGCAGGCCCGTCGCGCAGAGCGCCGTCCCGGTCCACAGGGAGGCCGCGGACCCGGCGGCCGGGCGGCGCGTCGACCGCGTCTCCAGACGGCCGGCGAGGCGGACCAGCCCGCACAGCACCGTCAGCAGCGCGGCCACCCAGACCGGGGCGCCGAGCAGCCAGCCGGCGCTCCACGGTTCCGGGGTGGACCGGCCGAACGCCAGGGTCAGCACGCCCAGCACCGCGACCAGCGCGGACATGTGCCAGAGGAACACCGTCATGGTGCGCGGGGCGAGCAGCGCCAGCGTCCGGGCGACCCGCGGCGCGGCCGCGGCGCGGACCAGCAGCGGGCGCAGCGCGAGCAGGGCACCGAGCTGGAACACGGCCAGGGTGACCAGGCACAGGGTCGGCGGGCTCATGTTCGACACGGGCGCGCCGGGCATCCCGATCATGCTGGCCGGGTAGGGGCCCGCGAGGACCAGCGCGGCGGTGGCCGCGAGCCCGGCGGCACCGACGCCGGCGGCCCGCGCCCCGGTCAGCCCGGCGAACCGGCCCTCGGCGTAGGCGATGCCGAGCTGATGCACCGCGACCCACACCAGCACGGCGTTGACGAACCCGACGACGGGCACGCCCGCGAAGCGCAGGGCGTCGACCGCGGCGGCGCCGGCCACCAGCGGCACCAGCACCGCGAGCCCGAACCGGGCGTGTGCGGCGACCATCAGCGGCGTCAGCGCGACCAGGACCAGCTGCACCACGAGGAACCACAACAGCTGCGGCACCACCCCGGCGGCGAGGTCCACCGGCTGGGTCGGCAGCCCGGCCGCGACCAGCAGCGCCGGCAGCGGCACCCAGACCGCGAGCAGCGCGAACACCGGCAGCACCAGGCGTTGCACCCGGGCCGTCACCCACGCCCGTGGGTCGGGCCGGCGGCCCGACGACAGTGCCCCGACCGCGCCCGCGACGAAGAACACCAGCGGCATGACCTGCCCGATCCACGTCCAGGCCCACGCGCCCGGCGCGGCCAGGGCGTTGCCCGCGCGCACCTCGGCGCCGTCCCACGTCACCACCGGCATGAGCCAGTGCTGCAGCACCACCAGCGCGATCGCGCCGCTGCGCACCAGGTCGAGCAGCACGTCCCGGCCCGCGTCCCCGCGGCCGGACGCCGTGCTCCGGTGCCCCTCGATGACGGCCATCGGTCCCCCTTCGTCCGTCACCGAGCCTCGCCGGACGGGGCCGCATGATCAGCGGGGTCAGCCGGTGTCTTCCCCGACGGCCCACCCGGCCGGCCGGGGTGGGGACAGCCCCACCCGTCACGCCGTCGGCGGCGGCCGGTGGCGCGGTGTGACAGCCTGACCTCCGTGATTCGCAACGTGGTGGTGGGGACGGTCAAGCCCGGCGTGCCGCGCGAGGAGATCGAGAAGGCCCTGCAGGCCCTGCTCGACCTGCGGGTCGAGGGCGTCGAGCTGCGCATGGTGGTGGGCGTCGACCTGGGGCTGCGGGAGGGCAACGCCTCCTACGCCCTCACCGTCGACCTCGACGACGAGGAGGCGTACCGGATCTACGACCGGGACGCCGAGCACAACCGGATCCGGCGCGAGCTCTTCGTCCCGATCTCGGAGAGCATCTCCCGCATCCAGTTCCGCCTCTGACGCCGTGTGAGTGGCGACAGCTGCGCCAGCAACCATCGCCACTCACGACGCTCCGAGCCCTGCTCCGGGCCTCCTCGGGCATCCCTGCGGGTCCGGCACTTCCGCCTGTCCGCTTGACAGCACTACCTCAGTGGCTGCATGGTTACTTACATGAGTAATGAACCAACGGACTGGGACAGGGCGGGGCGGTCGCCGTGATCGACGACGGGCGGCCCCTCTTCCTCCAGATCGCGGAGCAGATCGAGGCGTCGATCATCGACGGCTCGCTGCCGGAGGAGGGCCAGGTCCCGTCGACCAACGAGCTGGCCGCGTTCCACCGGATCAACCCGGCGACGGCCGCGAAGGGCGTGAACCAGCTCGTCGCCGACGGGGTGCTGTACAAGCGGAGGGGGATCGGGATGTTCGTCAGCACGGGCGCACGCACGCAGCTGCTGGAGCGACGCCGCGAGGAGTTCGCGAAGCAGTTCGTCGCGCCGCTGCTGGCGGAGGCCCGCAGGCTCGGGATGGACGCCGAGCAGATCAAGAAGATGATCGACGTCTGGGGGGACGACGAATGACGGCGGTGCGGATGCGCGGGGTCGTGAAGCGCTACGGCGGCTTCACCGCGCTCGACGACGTGAACCTCGAGCTCAGGGAGAACACCGTCCACGGCCTGCTCGGCCGCAACGGTGCCGGCAAGACCACCATCATGCAGATCCTGACCGGGCAGGGCTTCGAGACGGCGGGCGAGGTCGAGGTCTTCGGCCTGCACCCGTACGAGAACCCGACCGTGCTCGACCGGGTCTGCTTCATCCGGGAGGCGCAGAAGTACCCGGACAACTTCCGAGTGGGCGACGCACTGCGCACGGCGGGGATGCTCTACCCGAACTGGGACGCCGGCTTCGCCGCGTCGCTTGTCGAGGAGTTCCACCTGCGCCCGAAGCAGATGATCAAGAAGCTCTCGCGCGGCCAGCTCTCGGCCGTCGGGGTGATCATCGGGCTGGCCTCGCGGGCGCCGCTGACCTTCTTCGACGAGCCCTACCTGGGCCTCGACGCGGTCGCGCGGCAGCTGTTCTACGACCGCCTGCTCGCCGACTACGCCGCGCACCCGCGGACGATCGTGCTGAGCACGCACCTGATCGACGAGGTCTCCGACCTGATCGAGCACGTCGTGCTGATCGACAGGGGCCGGATCCTGATGGACGAGGACGCCGACGTGCTGCGCGGCCGGGCCGTCACGGTCACCGGGCCGGCGGCCGCGGTGAAGGCCTTCGCCGAGGGGCACACCGAGCTGCACCGCGAGGAGCTGGGGGGTTTCCTGCGGGTGACGCTCGAGGGCGCCGACCCCGACACCCGGCTGCGCTCCGAGGGGCTGGAGTTCGAGCCCGTCTCGCTGCAGCAGCTCGTGGTCCGCACGACCCAGCTCGCGACGGAACCCCGGCGCGAGAACCACGACGGCCGGGAGGTGGCCACGCGATGACGACCCCGACCGCCGCACTCGACTCCGTCCCCGCCGCCCTGGACTCGCCGGGCCGGCGCCGCCGTCCGCTCGCCGTGGCGCGGATGCAGCTGGTCAACCTGCCGGTGCAGCTGGGCATGCCGTGGCTGATCTTGGGTATCGCCTTCGCGATCAACCTGGTGATCTTCGCGCTGGTCCCGGATCCGCCGGCCGGGGAGCCGAAGGTGACCGGCGGGCTCCTGTCGATCTACATCTTCGTGATCGTCGCCCACCTGGTGACCATGACGCAGGTCTTCCCGTTCGCCCTCGGGCTCTCGGTGACCCGCCGCGACTTCTTCACCGGCACGGCGCTGTTCGTCCTGGCGCAGTCCGCGGTGCAGGGCCTCCTGCTGACACTGCTGCTCGCGCTCGAGCAGGTCACCGGCGGCTGGGGGATGGGGCTGCACTTCTTCGGCATCCCGTTCCTGACGCAGGAGAACTGGGCGCTGCAGTGGCTGGTCTACACGGTGCCCTTCGTGTTCTTCTCCTTCGTGAGCATCCTGGCGGGCACGATCCTCAAGCGGTTCGGCCAGCTCGGGATGTGGGTCGCGTCGGTGGGGCTGCTGCTGCTCGCCGGCGTGGCCGCGGTGCTCGTCACCTGGCAGGAGGCGTGGCCTGCGGTGGGCCGGTTCCTCGGCGACACGCCCGCGGCGGTGCTGTTCGCCGGATACCCGGCGATCGTCGCGGTCCTGGCGGCCTGTGCCGCCTACCTGTTCCTGCGCCGCGCCTCGGTGTAGCGCACGCGGCGGTGGGGGACCGCCGAGGGGGGAGCGGGAGGTCGTCGTCCCGGACGGGGGGTCCGGGGCGGCGGCCTCCGGCGTTCCCGGGACGACGGTCGTCACCAGGTCCGGACGACGACGTCGGGCTCAGGGGCGGTGGGGAAGTACCGGTGCTCCTGGGCGAGGAAGCGGGCGCGGTGCGGGGCGTAGCCCGGCCAGTCGGGGCGGGCGTGCAGCCGGCGCTCCCGCTCCCCGGGCGGGCAGTCCACCCGGATCGCGGTGCTGGTGAAGGGGCGCAGCGCGGCCGCGCCCGAGCCGCAGCCCTCCAGCACCACCACGGGCACGCACGGCTGGGTCCGCGGGACCGGCGAGCGCTCGTCGCGCTCCCAGATCCACGGCCACCAGAAGGCGGCGCGGCCGCGGAAGAGCGGCTCGGCGATCCACTCGCGGGCCAGCGGGATGGCGGCGGCGAGCCCGTCCCAGCCGGGATAGAGCTCCTCGATCGAGAGGACCGGGGCGTCGAGGGCCAGGCCGAGCCGGTCCGCGAGCGCACTCTTCCCCGAGCCGGACCAGCCGTCGACGGTGACGAGCCGGCACCCGCCCGGCCCGGGAGGAGACTCCCGGACGAGGTCGGGCAGGGCGCCGGCCGTCACCGTCACGACTGTCACGGCGTCAGCCTGCCGCGGCCTCCCGCTGCGCGGCGCGGTACCCCCGCCAGGCGTCGACCAGCAGGAACGCGAGCAGGCTGAGGCCGAACAGCGGGGCCAGCCAACCGATCGCCACCGCCACCAGCACGATCGCGAAGCCGACGGGCTGGCTCAGCTTCCGGAACTGCCCGCGCCCCACGAGCGGGGCCGGGCGGCCGGCGCCGGGCCGCCGGACCCACCACATGCGTAGCCCAGCAGGAGCCGAGCAGCCGGCGCCGGCCCTTCACCCCGCGCTCCGGCAGCACCAGGTCGGCCGCGTGCCGGACCCGCCGGGCGCGCCAGCGGGCGATCCACAGCACCAGCCCGCCGAGCGCGACCACCCACAACCACGAGGCCGCGAGCTCGGAGTAGAGCCGGCCCGGCTCGCCGAGCAGCAGGTTGCGGTGCAGCTGGTCGAGGGTCGTCCGGAGCGGCAGGACGCCGCTGGTGCCGTAGGTGACGAGCTCGCCCCGGACCTCCGCGGCGCCGGGGTCGACGAAGACGGTCCAGCGCTCGGACTCCCCGAGGCCCTCCTGGGTGAAGAGCACGGGTGGTGTCGCCGGGGTTCGGGGCGGGGCGGACGGCGTCGAGCGTGCCGGCCGGGTTCCTGGCGAGCGCTGCCCCGACCTGGTCGGCGAGCGGCAGCTCCCGGGAGGTGGCAGGGACGTGCAGCTGCTCGTCGTAGATCCACGACTCCAGCTGCGGGGCCAGCGCGTAGAGCACCCCGGTCACGGTCGCGACCAGGATGAACGGGCCCACGAGGAGCCCGGCGTAGAAGCGCATCCGCCGCGCCAGGCCCTTCCAGGCCGAGCGCCGGGCGGGCGGTGCAGTAGGTGTGGTCGGTGGGGAGGCGGTCCCCTCGGGGGTGGGTTCGGGCACGAGCGACATCGGGGTCTCCGGGTGGGAGGGCGCATGGGGGTGCGGGGGCACCGCCGGGCCCCGGGGAAGGTGGGACGACGGCGGGGAGGACGGGCGGATCCGGCCCGGGCCTTACGGCGCGGCGCCGCGACTCCCGTCGGCGACAGGATCCGTGCGGGGGTGGTCGACCGCGGAGGACGGGCGGCCGGCTCAGGCGGCGAGCGGTGGGCCGCGATGGACGATCGCGTGGCGCAGCCGCACACCCCGGACGCGGGGTGCGACCGGGGCGGGGCGCCGGACGACCGGTCCGGCAGGACGCGGGAGGATCCGCCCGACCAGGGCGGTGACCAGGGCGAACAGGGCCGCGAGGGCGCGGCGGGACAGCTCGAGGGCGCGGCGCTCGCCGCAGCGCAGCCACGGCGCGGCGACCGCGGCGGACACGAGGTGGGCGACGAGCACGATCCCGGGGCCGAGGCCGTCGTCGTGACCGTGGGCATGCAGGCCGATCGCGGTGACCAGCGCCGTGAGCGTGACCGCCACCGTCCGTGCGGTCCGCCCGCACGGCGCCGGACGGCGCGGGCCGCACCGGTGGGCGTGGTGGAGCACTCCGGACCTCCGCGGACGGCCGTCGCGTTCGGGCGTTCGGGGCGTTCGGGGCGTTCGGGGCGTGCGGCAGCGCCGATCACCGAGCGTGCACAACCGATCGCTGTCTGCGTTGGACCATACGGGCGAGCCGGACCCGGGAGCAGGACGCCCATCCGTGGTCGCGCTCACGGTCCGCCGCCGTCGTCGCCGGTCCGGGGCCCCGATCCGGTTCGTTCACCGCGAATTCGGTCGACCGCGGACCGCCCGCCCCCCAGACTCGAGGCCGTGTCCGTCACCCTTCGTCCCCTCGACGAGCCGCTGCTCGTCGCCCTGCTCGACGCCGCCGTCGCGGGAGCCGAGCCGGCCGAGGTCATGCCCCCGGTCGCCGGTGCCGCGGACTGGAGCGACGCGGCCCGTGCCGCCTTCCTGACCTTCCACCGCAGCCGGTCGGTCGGCGCGGTCGCGCCGGTGGAGCGGACCTGGGTGATCCTCGAGGGGGAGACCGTGGTGGGGGCGGGCCGGCTCGAGCCGGTGGCCGACGGCCTGGAGGTCGGGCTCTGGCTCGCCCGCGGCGCCCGGGGGCGGGGGATCGGCCACGCCGCCGTCCGCGAGCTGGTCGCGCGGGCCGGGGGGCGGCCGGTGGTCGCCGCGACCACCGCCGACAACGTGGCCGCGGTCGCGGTGCTGCGGGACCTGGGCGCGGTGCTGGTCGAGAGCGACGACGCGGTGCACGCGGTCCTGCCCGGCGGGCGCGTCGCCGAGGTGGCCGGGCAGGGCCCGGTGCGCTGACGTCACTCGGCTGCGGCCGTGGTGCTCGCGCCGTCCGCGGGGTAGGCCTGTCGGTATGAGGGCTGCGTACTACGACCACACCGGACCCGCGCGCGAGGTCCTGTCCGTCGGGGAGGTCGACACCCCCGAGCCCGGGCCGGGGCAGGTCCGTGTCCGGGTGCGGGTGTCGGCGGTCAACCCGACGGACGTCAAGACCCGGGACGGCACGACCGCCCGGCCGTTCCAGGGCGTCCGCGTGCCGCACCAGGACGGCGTCGGCGAGATCGACGCCGTGGGCGAGGGCGTCGACCCGGTGCGCGTCGGCCAGCGGGTGTGGCTCTGGCTCGCCTCGCCCGGCGGGCCGGGTCCCGCGCCGGTCGCCGAGTGGGGCACCGCGGCGGAGTTCTGCGTGGTCCCGCAGGAGCAGGCCGTCCCGCTGCCGGAGTCGGCGTCGGACGAGCTGGGCGCCTGTCTCGGCGTCCCGGCCATGACGGCGTACCACTGCCTGTTCACCGGCGGCTCCCCGGGCAAGTCGAACGTGCTGGTTGCGGGCGGTGCGGGCGCCGTCGGCCACTACGCGGTGGAGCTCGGGACCTGGGCGGGGGCCACGGTCGTCACCACCGTGTCGGGTCCGGAGAAGGCGGAGCTGGCCGCGCGGGCCGGCGCCGACCTGGTGGTGAACTACCGCGAGCCCGACGCGGAGCAGCGGATCCGGGCGCTGGTCCCGCAGGTCGACCGGGTCGTCGAGGTCGCGTTCGGGGCAAACCTGGACCTCGACCTGGCGCTGCTGGCCAATGGCGGCACGATCGTCACCTACGCCGCCACGCCCCAGGACCCCACGATCCCGGTCCGGCGGCTCATGACGGCCAACGCCGTGCTGCGGTTCGTGCTGCTCTACGCCGTGCCGCGCGAGGACCTCGTCACGGCCGCGCGCGAGATCACGGTCGCGGTGTCGGAGGGGGCGCTGAGCCCGCTGCCGGTGCACCGATTCGGACTCGACGACGTCGCCGCCGCCCACGAGGCCGTCGAGTCCGGCAGGACGGGGAAGGTGCTCGTCGACATCGGGTGAGCGCTGAGGTCCGACTCACCCGCCCGGGTGGAACGCGGGGCGCGGTGGGTAGCCCTCGGGTATGCCGGACGAGCTGATCCCCGAGCCCGTCGGCCCCGCGGCCGCGGACGGCGACACGGAGACCGACACCGAGACCGTCACCGTCGTCGGCCTGCTCGCCGACCCGAACCTGCCCGGCGAGTTGGCCACCCGGCTCGCCGAGGGCCTGCCGCAGGTCCTGGCCGCGCGGCTGGACGCGCCGCGGACCTGGGAGGTCGAGACCGTCGTCGAGCCCTTCGAGGCCAACGACCGCGGCGAACGTGCCCTGGACCGGGCGCGCGAGCGGGTCCGCCGGACCCGCTGGGACGTCGCGGTGTGCCTCACCGACGTGCCCGCGAGGTCCAGCGGCGTCCCGGTCGTCGCGCAGGTGGGGGAGCGGGACCGGGTCGCGGTCGTGTCCGTGCCCGCCCTCGGCGGGGTGCGGCTGCTCCCGCGGGTCCGCGACGCCGTCGTCGAGCTGGTGGGGCGGCTGCTCGGGATCGACGTGGCCGCGGCGGCCCGCCGGCCGACCCGGCGCGCGGCCCTGCTGACCGATCCGGGCGCGCTCGGCGACGACGCGGACGACTCCGACGAGACCGTGCTGACCCGCCGCGGCTCGCTGCGGCTGCTCGCCGGCATGGTGCGCACCAACCGGCCGTGGCGGCTGACCGTCGGGCTCGGCACGGCCCTGGCGGGGGCCGCCGCCGGTTCGGCCTTCGGGCTGCTCTACTCCAACCTCTGGACGCTCGCCGCCGCGCTCGAACCGTGGCGGCTCGGGCTCGCGTTCGTCGGCTCGATCGCGGTGTTCGTGGCCTGGCTGATCGTCGGCCACCGGCTGTGGGAGCGCGGGGACCCCGAGCTCGGCCTGGACCGGCTGCTCAACCTGGGCACGGTCCTCACGCTGGCGGCCGGGACGGGCCTGTTCTCGCTGGCCCTGCTCGTGCTCAACTCGATCGTCGCAGCGGTGATCATCCCCGCGTCGTACCTGAGCCAGGTGCTCGGACATCCCGCGGGGTTCGCGGACTACGTGCCGATCGTGGTCCTCGCGACGATCATGGGCGTCGTCGCCGGGGCGGTCGGGTCCGGGCTGGAGGACGACGCCACGGTGCGGCTGGTCGCCTACGGCCACCGGCAGCGGGAGCGCCGCGACCTCGCGGCCCGGCTCGAGGCCGCGGCCCGGGAGGAGTGACTACCCCACGACCGTCGTGACGCCGTCGTCGCCGACCACCAGCCCCGTCCGGCCGCGTGCGGCGAGCCAGCGCGCGGCGTCGGGCCCGAGAGCGTAGGCGGCGGTGGCGTCGACGTCGGCCTCGGTGAGCGAGGGCGCGATCACGGTGACCGAGCCGAGGCCGGCCGGCGGGCGCCCGGTCCGCGCGTCGACCACGTGCGCTCCGCGGTGGGCCGCACCCGAGGTGGCGACGGCCCCGGTGCGGACCGGCACCACGGCGACCAGCCGCCGCGGGTCGCGCGGATCCTCGATGCCGATCCGCCACGGCGCGTCGTCGGAATGGAGGGTGCGGCAGGTCAGGTCGCCGCCCGCGGAGAGGCAGAAGTCGGTGTCCGGCAGCGCGCGCAGCGGCGCGGTGGCCCGCTCCACCGCCCAGCCCTTGACCACACCGGACGGGTCCAGGCGTCCGTCGCGCCGGACGTCGAACGCGCCGTCGGAGTCGCGGCGGGCGGCCTCGCCGATCGCCAGGACCTCGTGCAGCTCGGGCGGGCAGTCGGGCTCGGCGAGCTCGCCCCGCTCCAGCCGGGACACCACCGAGTCGGCCCGGAAGGTGCTGAAGACGCGGTCCGCCTCGCGCAGCACGGCGAGGGCCTCGGCCCAGGCGGCGCGGGCGTGGGGGTCGGTGGTGTGCCTGCCGCGCAGGGCGAGGCTGACCGGCAGCCCCATGACGTGCTCGACGTACCGGGCCGGGCGGGGTGCGGCGGGGGCCGTCACGCGAGGCCCGCCCGGTCGAGGGCGCTCTGCAGGGACTCGAGGTAGCCCTGCGAGGTCACCGTCGCGCCGCTGACCATGTCGATCTCGGCGTTCTGCGCGCTGATCGTCTCCTTCGTCAGCACGGGCAGGGCGGAGGCGTTGATCTGCTGGTCCTTGCCGTTGCCGTCCGGGTACTGCGGCACGGCGACGTCGGTGATCCTCCCGTCGGCCACCGTGATCGTGACCTGCACGGGTCCCCACCGGGTCTGGGCGACGGAACCGGTGTACGTGGTGCTGCCCGAGGTGCCGGTGCTGCCGGTGTTCGAGCCCGTGCCCGGTGCGGCGGCGACGGTGTCCGAGGTGGGGGTGGCGGAGGCCCCGGTCGAGGTCTTGTAGCCGAACAGCAGCGCGACCACGGCGACCGTGCTCAGGAACCAGGTCAGGATGCGGCGCACGCGGTCACCATCCGAAGGTCTCGACGTGGACGCGGCTCTCCGGCACCCCGGCGGCGGCCAGGGTGCGGCGCACGGAGGCGGACCAGGCCTCGGGGCCGCAGAGGTAGACGTCCCGCTGGGCGACGTCGGGGATCAGACCGAGCAGGACGGCCCGGTCGTCGCCGGGGCCGACCCCCTCGCCGAGCCAGGAGTCCGGTGCGCGGCGCGGTCCGGGGAGCCGGTGCACCTGCAGGCCCCGCTCGCGGGCGAGGACGTCGAACTCGGCGGCGAACAGGGGCGCGCCGCGCTGGAGGAGCACCGCGTCGCCAGGGGCGTACGGCAGACCCTCGGCCAGCGCCCGCAACGGTGTGATGCCGACACCGGCGCCGATCAGCGCGACGCGGTCGCGGGTGCGCGGGCGGGCGGTGAGCCGCCCGTAGGGGCCCTCGACCAGCACGCGGGTGCCGGGGCGCACGCTTCGGACGAGCCGGCTGTCGTTGCCCAGGTTCTTGACGGTGATGCGCAGGCTGCGGCCGTCCGGGGCGGCCGAGAGCGAGTACGGGTGCGCCCGGGACCAGCCGGGACCGGTGAGGAAACGCCAGCTCAGGAACTGCCCGGCCGCGACCGGGAGCCGGTCCATGTGCCGGCCGGTCAGGTAGACGGACACGACGTCCGCGGCCTCCGGGACCACGGAGGTGACCCGGAGGTCGTGGCGCAGCGAGCGGACGACGGGCAGGCCGATGCGCCAGACCAGGACCGCCGGGGCGGCCGCGGCCCACAGGGTCCACCAGTAGACGGTCGCGGCCGTCGAGGACAGGAACTCCTGCCCGGTCCACAGCTGGTGCGGCAGTGCGAGCCCGACGCCGAGGTAGGCGTAGAGGTGCAACAGGTGCCAGGACTCGCGGCGGAGCCTGCTGCGGGCGGCGCGCACACTCGTCACCACGACGAGAACCAGGCAGATAGTGCCGGCCAGGGCCAGCAGCATGCCGGGGTAGTCGACGGTGAGCGTCCAGAAGGTGCCGGGGACCGCGGTGAGCCGGCCGCCGGCGTAGCCCCAGGTGATCAGCGCCAGGTGGACGAGCATCAGCGTGAACGAGCCGAACCCGGCGAACCGGTGGACGCGCGCGAGCCGGTCCTGGCCGACGGCGCGCTCCAGCGGCGGGATGCGGGCCATCAGCAGGACCTGGACCAGCAGGAGGTCCGACGCGAGCAGCCCCGTCCACCGGCCGAGCGAGGTGAGGCCGTCGGCCCAGGACACGAGGTCCTGGATCCCACCGCCCGCGACCCAGAGGTACGTGACGACCACGAGGCTCGCCGCGACCAGGGTGCCGGCGAGGTGGCGGACGGCGGTGTCGGTGCGGGCCGGGCGGGCGTCGATGCGCGAGCCGTGCCGGGGGACGGGCGGGTCGAGCGTGACGCTCACGCGGAGAGCCCCGTGGTTCCGGCTGTGGTTCCGGCTGTGGTGGTGGTTCCTGTGGTTCCGGTGACCGAGCCGGACTCTGATCCGGTTCCGCCGGCGCCGGTTCCGCCGGTGCCCGTCCTGGTGCCGCCCGTCCTGGTGCCGCCCGTCCCGGTGCCGCCCGTCCCACTGCCGCCCGTCCCACTGCCGCCGGTCCCACTGCCGCCGGCGAGCACGAGGCCGGCGGCCGCGGCCACCAGCACGACGGTCCGGCGCACGCCCTTCCGGCCGGGTGGCCCGGCGACGGCGTGCGTGGCGGTCGAGGTGATGTCGTGGGCGGGGTGCGGCGCCCGGACCTCCGTGCGGTCGTCGGGCGCGATCGCCCCGTCGGGACGGTCGTCGGGGTGGGCGAGGACGGGGCGCGGGGAGGAGAAGGGTTCCCAGCGGGACCCGCTGGAGGACAGGTCGTTGCTCACGGTGCTCCTTCGGCATCGGTCGAGGACCAGCGTCCGGGGCCTTCGTGGGCGGCGACGGTGTGCGGGCTGTGAACGGGCTGTGGGCGGCCGGCCCTTCCCCACCGGCGAACGGCGGGGTCGACCCGACGGGGCGGCGGGCGTGAGGATCGGTGCCGTCGTCACGCGGAGGAGGTCGCATGCCCGTCGCCCATTTCCACGTCGTGCGAGACGGCGTCGACCCTGCGCAGCGACGGAGGCTGCTGGTCGAGGCGAGTCGGATCTACGCCGAGGTCCTGGACTCGCCGATCGAGCGGGTGCGCGTGTTCGTGGTCGAGTACGACGCGGAGACCGCGGCCGTGGGCGGCGAGATCGTGGCCGAGGGAGCGCCGGCCGCGCCCTACTTCACCGCGGTCGTGCTCGCGGGCAGGCCTGCGACGCAGCGTGGGGAGCTGCTCGCGCGCCTGACCGACCTGGTCGTCGACGTGCTCGGGGTGGAGCGACGGCGGGTGCGCGGCCGGATCGTCGAGGTCGCGCCGGAGAACTGGGCCATCGGGGGCGTCGGCGCCGCGAGCGTCCGGGCCGACGAGATCGCCGCTCGCGCAGCAACCCCGTAGCCCGGCCCCGTCACGACATCAGACCGCGGCGCAGGGTGGCGAGGGCGCGGGCGAGCAGCCGCGAGACGTGCATCTGCGAGAGGCCGACGATCTCGCCGATCTCGGACTGGGTCTTGTTACCGAAGAAGCGCAGCAGCACGATCCGCCGCTCCCGCTCGGGCAGCCCGGCCAGCAGCGGCCACACGCTGCGGCGGAACTCCACGTCGTCCATCGCGGGGTCGGCGTCCCCGAGCCGCTCGCCGAGCGGCGCCTCGCCGGGCTCGATCGACGCGTCGAGGCTGGCGCTGCGCCGCTCGGCCCGGACCGCGATCGCGTCGATCACGTCGTCGACGCGGACCCCCAGGTGCTCGGCGAGCTCGCTCGGCCGCGGCGCCCGCCCCAGCCGCTGGGTGAGCGGGCCGACGGCCTTGTCGAGCGTCACGACCAGCTCCTTCACCGGCCGCGACACCCGCACCGACCAGGTGCGGTCCCGCAGGTACCGCAGGATCTCCCCGCGCACGCAGGGCACGACGTACCCGAGCGCGTCGCCGCGCGCCGCGTCGGGATCCCAGTGGTCGATCGCGTGGATCAGCCCGATCACGCCCGCCTGCGTCAGGTCCTCCCGGGCGGCGTCGTCGCCGTAGCGCCGCGCGAGGTGCTGAACGACCGGCAGGAAGGCGAGGATCAGCGTGGACCGCAGGCCCGGCCGCCGCGGGTCGTCCCCCGGCAGCGCGGCGTACTCCGCGAGCCTCGGCAGGAGCCGGGCGTAGTCGCTGGGGGCGTCCACCGTGCGCGCAGCCTCCTCCGCGGAAGGGGTGGATCCGGCGTGGCCGGAGGGGAGGGCAGGACTCGGCCGCCCGCTGCCGCCGTTGCCTGCCGGCGGGCCCGCCGCGCGGGAGCGCCGGGAGTGCGGGGCGGGTGCCCGGGGCCGGGCCGCGTCAAACCGGCCACGCGGGGCTTTCCCCGTGCTCACCGTCCGGGGGTTTGGCCGGCCCTGCCGGGGGCATGCGGAGCGACGATCCGGGCGGCGACGTGGACGCCGATCCGGACGGCGGGAAGGACTGGTGCGGGATGCAGCTGGTGCGGCATCGCGTGGGTGGCCGCGTGCCACCCGCGCTGGACGTGGAGGTGGCGGGGGTGCTCGAGCTCGCCTGCCTGCGACACGACCTGGGGCGGCTGGCCCGGGACCGCGGCTACGCCGTCGACCGACAGGCGCGGCTGACGATCGCGGTGGACGAGGTCGTCGCGCACGCCCTGGACCTGGGTGCGCGGTCCGTGCGGGTCCGGTGGTGCTCCCGCACCGACGGCGTCCGGATCCGGGTCGACATCGACGACGGGCCGTGCGCTGCCCCGCCCGCCGCCGACGCCCTCCGGGTGGCCACCACGCTCGCGGAGGTCACCGTCCTGCACTCGGCCCGCGGTACCACGGTCCGGCTGGCCTTCCCCTCCACCTTCGACGACCAGAGCGGCGGCGGGGCGGCGTAGGCAGCGGGATGCGCCCCGGCTCGACCTGGCACACCCACTCCGGCCTACCCGCGCCCGCTCCTGTTCCGGCACACCCGCTCCGGTCTGCTCCTGTCCGACAGACCCGCTCGGGTCCGCGCACGCCGACCGCGTCCCGCCCGTCCGTTCTGGCCGGCTCGCACCGACCCGGGCCCCGGCACACCTGCCCCGGCCCGTTCGCGCTCGCTCGTGTCCTCGCACACCCGCCCCGGCCTGCTCCCACACCCGCGGGTCTCGTCGCACAGCCCGCCGACGGCCCGCGCGACGCTCCTCGGGTTGTGCGAGCTGCGGGGCCCTCGCGGGTGCCGGTGAGCCGGTGTTCCCCGAGCCGCCGCGGCGAGCGCGGCGCCGGCCGCGCCCGAGGACCGCTGCCCGGTCACCGGCCGCCGCCCCACCAGCACGTACGCGATCACCCACAGCGCCAGCCCTGCCGGGCGCGATCCTGAACAGCAAGGGCAGGTTCGCGCGTTGCGTGGCCGACGATGCCGGACGCGCCGCACTCCCACACCCGGAAGTGCGTCGTACAGGCCGTGTGGCGCGAACCTGCCGGGTGTGCGGCCGCGCCGCGAGGGGCGTGCCGGGTCGCGGCAGGTGTGCCGGCTGCCGGGACCGATGTGCGGCGCCCCGAAGGGTGCGCGGGGTGGGTCCCCCGCCGCGCCTGGATTCGCGGCTGTTCCTGACCGCACCTGTCAGGGATCCACGGAAGCGTGGGGCGCATGACGGAGGGGACGGCAGCACTGCAGGGCAGGGTCGCGCTGGTCGCGGGGGCGACCCGGGGCGCGGGGCGGGGGATCGCGCTGGAGCTCGCGGCGGCGGGTGCGACGGTCTACGCGACCGGGCGCAGCACGACCGGAAGGCCGTCGGAGTACGGCCGTGCGGAGACGATCGAGCAGACCGCGGAGCTGGCGGCGGGGCTGTCCGGGCGGGTGGTCCCGGTCGTCGTCGACCATCTGGTCCCGGTGCAGGTGGAGGCGTTGTGCGCGCGGATCGACGCCGAGCAGGGCCGGCTCGACGTGGTGGTCAACGACATCTTCGGCGGCGACCCGCTGACCGAGTGGTTCCGCCCGGTGTGGGAGCACTCCCTCGACGACGGCCTGCACCTGCTGCGCCTCGCGATCGACACCCACATCGTGACGGCGGGGTACGCCTTCCCGCTGCTCGTCCGCGAGCCGGGCGGGCTCGTCGTCGAGATCACCGACGGCACCGCGGAGTACAACGCCGAGAACTACCGGCTGACCGTCTACTACGACCTGGCCAAGGTCGCGCCGATCCGGCTGGCGCGCAGCTGGGCGCACGAGCTGCGCGAGCACGGCGGCACCGCGGTGGCCGTGACCCCCGGCTGGCTGCGGTCGGAGGCGATGCTGGACCACTTCGGCGTCACCGAGGAGACCTGGCGGGACGCGCTGACCACCGTGCCGCACTTCGCGATCTCGGAGACGCCGCGGTTCGTGGGCCGCGGGATCGCCGCGCTGGCCGCGGACCCGGACCGGGCGCGCTGGACCGGGCGCTCGACGTCGAGCGGCGAGCTCGCGCAGGTCTACGACGTCGACGACCTCGACGGTTCCCGGCCGGACGCCTGGCGCTACGTCGTGGAGGTGCAGGACGCGGGCAAGCCGGCCGACACGACCGGCTACCGGTGATCAGTCGAGCGCACCACTTCGCGCCAGCCGCCCGATCACCAGCGCGCTGAGCAGCGGGACGGCGGCCAGCACCACCCACGCGACGACGGGTGGGGCGACTGCCGGGTCGAGCAGGGCGCCGGCTGCGGTGCTGCCCACCAGCACCGCGAGCCCGCCCGCCGAGGACAGCACGCCGAAGTAGGCGCCGAGCCGGCGCTCCCCGGCCAGTCGGGGCACGAGGTCCTGCGCGATCGGCACGGCGAGCATCTGCCCCGCGGTGAGCAGCACGACGAACGCGATCGCGGGCCAGAGCGCCGGGGGCAGCGCGGCGATCGCCACCGCCACGACCGCGAAGGCAGCCGCCATCAGCACGAACCCGAGCACCAGCGGCCGCAGCCCGCCGCGCCGACGCGCCCACCGCGTGACCGGCAGCTGCCCGACGATCACCATCACCGACGCCAGCACGAACAGCCAGCCCAGCGCCGCCTGGCCGCCGGTCGCGCGGGTGAGCTCGGCGGGCAGCGCCAGGTAGAGCTGGTTGTAGCAGAGCAGGTAGCCGGAGTAGCCCGCCGCGAACGCGAGGAAGCGCCGGTTGGCCAGCACCTCCGCCCACCCGGCGAGGATCGGCTCGCCTGCGTGCGGGGCGGGTCGGCGGGGCAGCCACGCGGCGTGCGCGGCCAGGATCAGCACGAACGCGCCGGCGGCGACCAGACAGGCCAGCCGGAAGTCGACGAGCAGCAGCGCGGTGCCGACGAGCGGGCCGACGACCGAGCCGATCTGGCCGCTGACGGCGAACATCGCGAAGACGTCCGCCCGCGCGACGCCGCCGACCTCCTCCTGCGCCCCGGCCTCGCGGGCCAGCGACGACTCGACGGCCGGCGAGAACAGGGCCGCCGCGAACCCGGTGAGCAGCGCCCCGGCCAGCACGCCCGGCAGCGCCGTCGCGACGCCGAGGAGCACGAACCCCGCGACGCGCAGCACGCAGCCCGCCAGGACGACCGGTTTCGCGCCCCACCGATCGGCGAGTGCCCCGCCCACCACGAACAGGCCCTGTTGGCTGAACGTCCGCAGCCCGAGCACCAGCCCGACGACGCCGCCCGCGAGCGCGAGGTCCTCGGCGAGGTGGGTCGCCAGGTACGGCAGCACCATGTAGAAGCCGACGTTGAACGCCAGCTGCGTGACCACGAGCAGCCGCATGACGGGCGGCAGCCGCCCGAAGTCCGCCAGGGCGGCGAACCGGCGCAGGCCGGCCCGTGCGGGGGGTGGGCCCTCGGGCCGGGTTCCGGGCATAACCGCCCATTACTAGCATTTGCAGTGGTCACGCGACAGAGGGACGGCACGATCATGGTCGCGGCATTCATGCAGGTCGATGCACATGATTGACAGCTTGTTCCGATGCACGGACGATCTCGGCGGCCCGGCGGCGCCTGCCGGCCCCGGCGCTGCCGGCCACGAAGCCGGCCACGGTGCCGAGACCAGGGTCGCGACCAGAAAGGCCCCGATGCCCCGCCCCACCACGCCCCGTCCGGGCCTGCGTGCCCGTGTCCGGCCCGTCGTCGCCCTCACCGTCGGGCTCCTGGTCGGTCTCGTCACGGGCTGCGGGTCCGGCGCGGCGCCGACCGGCACCCCGGTGCCGGACGGCGAGCTCCGCCTGGCCGCCCAGTTCGCGCCGCGCTCGGGCTACGCGATGGACACCGACGACGCGTTCGTCGTCGCGCAGCTGGGGTCGGCCGAGGCGCTGGTGAAGGCCGGGCCGGACGGCACCGCGCAGCCCGGCCTCGCGACCTCCTGGGCGCCGACCGCCGACCCGCGCACCTGGCGGTTCGAGCTGCGGCCCGGCGTCACCTTCCACGACGGCACCCCGCTCACCCCCGCGGCCGTGGTCACCGCGCTGTCCTGGGTCGCCGGCGTCGCCGCCCCGCCACGGGCGATCAAGGGCATCGGGCTGCGGGTCGCCGAGGACGGCCCCGCCGCCGTCGCGATCACGACGACGACGCCGGACCCGATCCTCCCCCTGCGGCTGAGCAGCGTGAACACCGCGATCCTCGCCCCGTCGGCCTACACCGGCGGGCCGCCCGCCGTGCTCGGCACGGGGACCGGGCCGATGAAGCTGGTCGCCGCGGACGGCACCCAGCAGGCGACCCTCGAGCGCAACGACGCCTACTGGGGCGGCCGGCCGCAGCTGGCGAAGGTGAGCGTGCGGTACGTGACCGACCCGGCGGCCCGGGCGCTGGCGCTGCGGGCCGGGGACGTCGACGTCGCCCAGGGGCTGCCCGAGTCCGCGCTGCTCGAGTTCACCCCGGACAGCGGCTACGACGACCAGACCGTCGCCGCCCCGCGGACCGTCTCGTTGATGCTCAACCAGGCCGCCGCGCCCTTCTCGGACATCCGGGTGCGGCAGGCCGTCGCCGAGGCGATCGACCGCACCGCACTGGCCGAGCAGGCGCTGGCCGGGTCGGCTGTGCCGGCGTCGGAGCTCTACGGTCCGGCGGTCGCCTGGGGCAGCCAGGACCCGCCGCCGGCGCCGGACCTGCAGGCCGCGAAGGATCTGCTCGCCCAGGCCGGCTACGGCCCGGACCGGCCGCTGACCGTGCGGCTGCAGACCTACCCGAACCGCCCCGAGCTGCCCACGCTCGCCACCGCGGTCCAGGGCATGCTCCGCGAGGTCGGCGTCGACGCGCAGATCCGGATCGGCGAGTACGGGCCGCAGGAGCCGGAGCTGCTGGCCGGCCGCTACGACATGTTCCTGCTGTCCCGCAACTACCTCACCGACGTGCCGGACACCGGGTCGACGCTCGTCACGGACTACTCCTGCGCCGGCTCGTACAACATCAACCGGTACTGCTCGGCGGAGTACGACGCGCTCCTCGCTCCGCTCGCCACGACCACGGACCCCGCGCAACGCCAGGAGGTGTTCAGGGCCGCGGCGGCGAAGCTGACCGCGGACGCCGTGGGCCTGCCGCTGGTGCACTCGCAGGAGAACGCGGTGACCAGGGGCGTCTCCGGGTACACCGTCGACCCGCTGGCGAAGTCGCTGATCACGCCCGAGCTGACCCGCACCGGCTGAGTGGGCGGCACCCTCGCGCGCCGGCTGGCGACCCTCCCGGCGGTCCTGCTCGGCGCGTCGCTGCTGATCTTCCTGCTGCCGCGGCTGGCCGGCGTCGACACCGTCCGGGCGGTGCTGCGCGGCCGCGTCGCGGAGGCCGAGCCGGACCCGGCGGTGGCCGCGCGGGTGGCGGCCGAGCTGGGCCTGGACCGCTCGTGGGCGGAGCAGTACCTGCGCTGGCTCGGCCACGCGCTCACCGGGGACCTCGGCGTCTCCTACGCCACCCGCACGGCGACCGCGCCGCAGCTCGCGGCGGCGCTCGGGGTGTCGGCGGTGCTGGCGGCGCTCGCGCTGCTGGTCGCCGCGGTGGTCGGGATCCCGCTCGGCGTGCGGGCGGCCCGCCGCCCGGGCGGCGTACTGGACCGGGTGGTCACCGGGTGCTCGGTGCTGGGCGTGGCCGTGCCGGAGTTCGTGCTCGCGCCGCTGCTGGTGCTGTTGCTCGCGGTCGCGGTGCCGCTGTTCCCGGCGACCGGCTGGGGCACGCCCGCGCAGGCCGTGCTGCCGGTGCTGACCCTGGCCGCGTTCCCCGTCGCGCTGGCCGCCCAGCTCGCCCGCGCGGAGACGATCGACGCCCTCTCCCGCCCGCACGTCGCCGTCGCCCTCGCCAAGGGGATAGGCGGATCGCAGCTGCTCTGGCGGCACGGCGCGCGGCTGGCGCTGACCGGCGTCACGGCGCTCTCCGGGATGTTCTTCGCCGGCCTGCTCGGCGGCGCGGTGGTGGTCGAGGTGGCGTTCGGGATCCCCGGGCTGGGCCGGCTGCTCCACGACGCCGTGATCGCCCAGGACCTGCCGATGCTGCAGGCCGGGCTGCTGGCCGTGGTCGCGGTGGCGGTGCTGGCGGGGGTCGCCGCCGAGCTGTTGCAGCTCGCCCTGGATCCCGTGGCCCGGGCGGAGGTGGAGGTGTGAGGCGCGATCCCGTGCTCGTCGCGTCCGCGGTGCTCGGTGGGCTGCTGGTGGTGGTCGCGCTGCTGCCGGTCGACGCGCTCACCACCGACCTGTCCGACCGGTTCGCCGAGCCCTCCCTCGCCCACCCGCTCGGCACGGACAACCTCGGCCGGGACGTCGCGGCCCGGCTGCTCGTCGGCACCCGCCTGTCCGTGTGGTTCACGCTGGTCGCGGTGGTGGCCTGTGCCGCGGTCGGCACGCTGCTCGGGATCGTCGCGGGGTACGCGGGCGGGGTCGCGGGGCAGCTCCTGCAACGCACGCTCGACGTCCTGGTGGCGATCCCGACCGTGATCGTCGGCCTGGTCGTGGCGGCGGTCCGCGAACCCGGGCTGAGCACCCTGCTGATCGCCGTGCTGCTCACCGGCTGGACGCCGTTCGCCCGGCTCGCCTACCAGCTCACGGTCCGGGAACGGGCCCGCGAGTACGTGGAAGGGGCGGTCGCGCTGGGCGCCGGCCCCGGCCGGATCGCGGTGCGGCACATCCTCCCCAACGCGCTGCGCCCACTGACGGCGCACGCCTGCCTGCGGTTCGCGAACGTGCTGCTCTCGCTGGCCGGGCTCTCGTTCCTCGGGCTCGGGGCCCAGCCACCCATCCCGGAGTGGGGCGCGATGCTCGCCGAGGGGCGGCAGTACCTGTTCGCCGCCCCGCAGCTCGTGCTGGTGCCCGCGGTGGCGGTCGTGGTCGTCTCGCTGGCCGTCACGCTGCTCGGCCGGAGGCTGGAGTCGCGGTGGTCCGGCCGATAGGGTGCTCCTGCCAGTAACTTGCGAAAGGGGCTCCGGGTGGCGGTCACGGGTGCGAGCGGGCGGCGGCACGGCGAGGTCCGGCCGGAGTGGAAGGAGACGCTCGGCGGCGTCGGCGTCGTCCCGCCGGTGGTGACCGACCTGCGCGCGGGACTCGCGGCCGCGGGCGCGGCGATCGTCGCCGGCTACGCCACGGACCCCGAGCGGCTGATCGACGCGGCCGCGACCGCGCTCGGCGGCCGCCTCCGCGAGCTCTTCGGCATCCGGCCGCAGGGCGGGCCCGACGCGCCCCCGCTCGGGCTGCACTCGGACGGGGCGAACGTCGTGATCGACGTGCACGGCCGGTCCGTCCGGCTGCGGGACCCGGACGAGGACTGGCTGCTCATGCTGTGCGGCAGGGCGCCCGACGACGGCGGCGACTCCGTCCTGATCGACGGGTACGCGCTGGTCGAGGCGCTGCGGACCGCCGCGGAGCCCGAGCTGCGCGAGGTGCACGACTTCCTCGTCGGCGCGGACGTCGACTACTTCGGCACCTGGGTGAACCCGGCTCGAGGGGTGCCGGGGACCCCGCTGGTGCGGCGGCTGGTCGAGTACACCCGGGCCGGCCGCCGGGTGGTGCGGGCGAGCGACTACGCGGCCCCGGTCCCGCGCGAGCCGGAGTGGGACCGGCACCTCGAGCTGATCGAGCGGTACGCGGACGCGCTGGCCACCGCGATGGAGGTGGCCCCGCGCTTCCGGCTCGACGCGGGCGACCTGTTCGTGCTGGACAACTACCGGTTCCTGCACGGGCGGGACGGTTACCGGGGCGAGCGCACCCTGCACGTGCTCACGGTGCGCTCCACCGAGGCGGCGTAGCTCCCGCACCGGTGCAGGTGCCGGCCCGGCCCGGCGTCGAGCACCCGGCCGTCGGGCAGGTGGATCTCCGCCCGGGTCCCGGGCGGCACCTCGACGTCCACGAGCAGCCCGTCGGCGTCCCGCCGCCAGGCGCTGCGGATGCGCCCGTACGGGCTGTCGTGGGTGGCGTCGGCCCAGGTCAGGCCGCCACCGGGCTGCGGGGCGACCACGAACCGGCGGTACCCCGCCGCCTCCGGCCCGGGGTCCTCGGGCAGCCGGATCCCGGCGACGTACCGGTGCAGGAAGCCGATCACCGCGCCCTTGGCGTAGTGGTTGAGCGAGCCGGGGCCGCGGGGTCGTCGGGTCCGGCCCAGTTCTCCGCCGCGGAACGGCTGCGCCGCCGGCTCGCCGACGTCCCGCGGCTGGGCGTCGCGATCTTCGACCGGCGCCGGCCCGCGCCCGTCTCCTCTGTCGCCGCGCCCGTGCGGGATCGGACCGGCCGGACGATCGCCGCGGTGCCGGTCGTCGTCCCCGCGGGGGGGTGCGCGACCGCAGGCCTACGAGCAGGTGGTGCGGGCGGCGGGACTCGCGATCTCACGCGAGATGGGGCACCGCCGCAGCGGGTGAGTCAGCCCGCGCTGCGCACCGTCAGGTCGCCCAGCAGGGACCACACCCGCAGCCGGACGACGGGCGCGCCGGGCACCCGGGGCACCGGTGCGAGGTCCACCTTCTGGTCGCCGAGCAGTGAGAACCCGCCGATCTCGACCTCGACGCCCTCCGGCACGGTGAGCTGCACGTCGCCGATCAGCGACCACATGTCGACCACGATCGGTTCGTCGGACGAACCCTGCTCGACCACCGCGCCGCGCAGGTCCAGGTCGACGTCGCCGAGCAGGAGCAGCACGGTGGTGCGGCGGCGCAGCGACCAGCGGCCCTTGCGCCGCAGGTCACCCAGCACGCCGACCAGGACCGAGCGGCCGGGACGGGTCGCGCCCACCACCGGCGTGGGCAGGTCGGTGAGCAGCCGCTCGATGGCCACGCCGTCGTCGGCCGCCCACACCCGGCCCACCCGGTCGGTGAACTCGTCGAGGGTCAGGCGGCCCTCGCCGACGGCGCGTTCCAGCCGCTGCTGCGCGTCGCGGCGTCGGGGTTCGAGATCGTCGGGCACGGCGGCGGTCACGGCCCGAACGTACCGATGATCGCCACGTCGTCCAGGGGATTTCGGCAGATCATGATCCACGACCCGGCAGGGGGACGTCCGAGATTGGAGCGTTCCCCTGCCCGGACGGGGATCACGCAGGGGACCGCACCCCCCGCCGCGTGCCGACCAGCAGCAGGAGCGCCAGAACCGGGGCGGCGACGGTAGCGGTGAAGCCGAGTGCCCCGTACCCGGCGTGCAGCGGCACCCACACGAGCGGGGCGAGCGCACCGCCGAAGAACTGGAAGGACAGCGCCAGCGACGCCGCCCCGGCCCGGTTCGTCGGCGCGCTGGTCGCGGCCATCGAGTTGATCGTGGTGCGCAGGCCGGTCACCGCGATCCCCACGGCCGCGATCCCGACCCCCAGGAGCAGCACCGACGGCCCGAGCGCGGCGAGCAGCAGACCCGCCGCGAGAAGCAGGTTCATCGTGACGCCGGTGCGCCGCGGGCCGAAGGCGTCGAGCCGCCGGCCGAGCAGGGGTGCGGCCAGCAGCCCCGCGACGCCGAACGCCGCGGCGAGCAGCCCGCGTTGCCACGGGCCCAGCCCGAACTCCTCCTCCGCGCGCAGGATCGACAGGACGGTGAGCCCGACCGCGCCCAGGTAGCAGAGGAACGACAGGCCGCACGCCGTCGCCAGGTCGCGGTTCGCCAACGCGCGGATCGACGGCGGGCCGGTGCGCACGCCGGCGGTCATGGTCGGCGGGAACAGCGCCAGGACCAGCGCGACCGTCGCGGGGAACGCGAAGGCCAGCCGCCAGTCCACCGCCGCCGACGGCCCGGACACCAGCGGGCTCGACGCCTGCCCGGCCGCCTGCAGGCCCGCGAACAGACCCAGCGCGCGTCCCAGCCGGGCCCGCGGGACGAGGTCGGTGATCGCCGCGACGAGCAGCGGGGTGGTGAAGGCGTTGGTCGCGCCCTGGGCGGCGCGGGCCGCGAGGAACCACTCCATGCTCGGCGCGAGCACGCACAGCCCGCAGGCCAGCACGAACAGCAGCAGCGAGACCTGCATGGTGCGCGCCCGGCCCCACCGCTCCGCCAGCGTGCCCGAGACCAGCATCAATGCGGCGAACGGGAGCATGTACGCCGTGACGGCCCCCGCCGCGAGCTCGGGCGTGGAGTCCAGGCCCGCGGCGACCTCGTGCACCATTGGCGTGACCATCGTGCTGGCGTAGGGGCCGAGGAACCCCCCGACGTACAACGGCCACGCCCGGACCGCCGGGCGTGGCCGCACGACCGCCGGGACGGCGTCAGACATTCACCAGGTTCTTCACGACGGAGTCGTAGGAGTTCGTGTCCTCGATCAGGCCCCAGGAGACCATCCAGTCGTAGGTGCGCTGGAACTGGTCCTGGGGGTACGGCGCCGGCTCGACGTAGCGCAGCCGGCCCAGCGGGATCTCCTCCGGCGAGACCGAGCCGAGCTCGGCCGGGATCTCCCCGGTGAGGTGGTGCAGGTACGGGCGCGGGTCCTCGTTGATCTTCGCCACGGCCCGGACGACCGCGCGGTTGATGCGCGCGTAGGTGTCCTCGTCGACCTCGGGGCTGGCGATCTCGGCGCCGACGTAGAACGCCTCGGCCAGCACCTTGTAGCCCTGCTTCTCGGCCAGGGTGATCCACGGCTCCATCAGGGCGGCGGCCTCGACGGTGCCGTCGCGCAGCGCCTCGAAGCGGACCTGCGGACCGCCGTAGTGCGCGACCTTGATCTCCTCGCGGGGCAGGAAGCCCTCGAGGGTCTGCAGCGCGACGTAGTGCGAGCCGTGGTGGAAGTTCACGGCCACGGTCTTGCCCGCGAGGTCCTGCGGGTGGGTGGCCGGGTGGTCGCCGCGGACCATGATCGCCTGGCCGTTCACGGCGGCACGCTTGGACACGATGCGCCCGCCGACGGCGGTGTCCTGGGTGCGGCGGACCTGGCCCCACTCGCAGGCGCGGTAGAGCGAGGCCTCGCCGGACTCGAAGTGGGACTTGGTGGAACCGAACGAGCTGAGCAGCTGGTGGTCCTCGATCGGGGAGATCCCGGCGCGGGCGTAGTCCTTGGTCACGAACTCGACGTCGACGCCCTCGTCGTCGAAGTAGCCCTCGTCCTTCGCGACGAGCTGGGGCAGGGAGAAGACCAGGGAGAGCAGCTCCATGGTCACCTTGGGGCGGGTCATGACGGGGGGTCCTTTCTCACAGCGCGGCGACGATGCGGGAGTGCAGGTCGAAGAGATGGGGGTCCTCGGCGGACCGGGGGCGTTCGCGGTCGACGCGGTACTCCGCGGCGACCTGCGCGGGCCGCCCGGCGAGGACGATCACGCGGTCCGCGAGCAGCGCGGCCTCGAGCGGGTTGTGGGTGACGAGCAGCCCGGTGCGCGGGCGCTGCATCCACAGCTCCTGCAGGAGCAGCCGCAGCTTGCGGGCGGTGAGCTCGTCGAGCGCGGAGAACGGCTCGTCGAGCAGCACGAGGTCGGGCTCCACGGCGAACGCCCGGGCCACGGCGACCCGCTGGCGTTGCCCGCCGGAGAGCACGGTGGGGTAGGAACCGGCGTACTCGGTGAGCCCGACGGCGGCGAGCATGTCGTCGGCCGCGGCGGGGTCGAGCCCGGCGGCTTCCAGCGCGAGCGCGACGTTCTGCCGGACCGGCAGCCAGTCGAGAAGCCGCGGCTGCTGGAAGACCACGCCGAGCCGGGGCGTGCCGATGTCGACCGTGCCGGCGTCCGGCTGCACGAGCCCGGCCACGAGGTGCAGCAGGGTCGTCTTCCCGGTGCCGGAGGCGCCCACGACCGCGACCAGCTCGCCGGGCTCGACGGTCAGCGAGAAGTCCGCGAGGACGTGCTGGGGGGCGCCGCTGCGGGCGTCGACGAAGGTCTTGCCGAGCCCGTCGAGCCGGACGCGGGTGGTGGTCGGGGCGCGCAGTGCCGACGGCTCGCTCGCGAGCTCGCTCATACCGACACCGCCTTGCGCCACCGCGAGGTCCGCCTCTCGAGGCCCTGCAGGACCCCGTACTCCAGGACCGCCATGACCACGGCGAACAGCAGGGTCCACGCCAGCACCGCGGCCACGTTCTGCGCGGCGAACGCGTTGTTGAGCTGGTAGCCGACGCCGGACGACATGCCGAACACCTCGACCAGCACGATCACCTTCCAGCCGAGCGAGAGCCCCAGCCGCGCCCCGGCGAACAGCGACGGCGCGAGTGCGGGCAGCCACAGCCTCCGCAGCCGGGTGGCGCTCGAGAAGCCGTAGACGTGCGCCATCTCCAGCAGGTCCGGGTCCACGGACCGGGTGCCCTGGTAGATCTGCAGCATCAGCGCGGGCGCCGAGGACAGCGCGACGGCGGCAACCGGGTTGACCAGGTCGATCCCGAACCAGATCACGCACAGCAGCGCCCAGACCAGGCCGGGAATGGTGAGCCCGAGCAGCACCGCGGGCTCGAAGAACCGGCGGGCGAACTCGTTGCGCCCCATCGCGATCCCCACCGCGACCGCGACCACGAAGGCCAGCGCGAAGCCCAGCCCGACGCGCAGCACGGTGATGCCGAGCTGCTCGGCGAAGGAGCCGTCGGACACGATCTCGACCAGCTCGGCCACGATCTGCGGCACGCCGGGCACCAGCACGCTGTCGAGCAGGACGGACATCAGCTGCCAGGCGCCGGCAAGCAGCACGAGGAACAGCAGGGCGGGGAGCGCGCGCAACCGCCGCCGGGGCCGCGCCGGCGTGGCGGGCACGGCCGCGGCGCGGGCGGGGCGGAGGTCGGTCGCCGTCATGCGGGGGCCCCGAGATCGACCCACGGCGCCTGCGCCGGTGCGGCCTTGATCAGCCCGACCTGCTGCGCCACCTCGGTCTGCTTGCGCAGGTTGGCGAACACCGACTCGCCCCAGGCGACCGGGTAGATGTCCTTCATCCGGCCGGGGAGCAGGTCGATCGCGGCCTTCTCGGCGGCCGGGATGCCGTAGGCGTCGTACAGCTCGGCGAGGACCTGCGGGCGCTGCTGGATGATCTCGTGCGCCTCGAGCCGCAGGGTCGCGAGCGCAGCCCCGGTCTCCCGGTTGCCGTCGACCCAGGTCCGGGTGGCGCCCTGCCCGTTGAGGAACAGCGCGTTCGGGTCCTCCCCGGTGCCCTGCGCCCACAGCTCGCCGACGGTCGCGATCTGCCGCGCGCCCTTGCCGACGAGCCGGGTCGCGTTGGGCTCGATGGTGACGATCGCGTCGACGTCGCCGCGGTCGAACAGGGCCAGGCCAGCCAGCACGGCGCCCGGGAAGAGCTGGTAGTCGGCGTTGAGGTCGCCGCCGTTGACGGCCGCGGCGAGCTGGGTGGAGCGGAAGGCGTCGCTGTTGTTCGGCGGCGTCGCGACCTTCTTCCCGCGCAGGTCGGCGGGGGTGCGGTAGGGGCTGTTCTCCGGGACCAGCCAGCGGACGTGGTTGTTGAGGCTGGTGCTGAACAGCACGACGTCGGCCCCGGCCTCGGCCGCGACCACCGCGCCGAGCGGGCCCATGCTTGCCACGTCGAGCGCGCCGGAGAGCAGCTTGTTCTGGACGTCGCCGGGCCCGGTGCCGGCCACGTAGGTGAGGTCGAGGTTCCCGACCAGGTTGTTCTGCTCGCTGATCGGGCGGATGACTGCGCCCGCGGTGCCCGCCTGGGTGTCCTCGACCCGGGCCGCGAGGGTCGGACCGGATCCCGACGGGCCGGACGAGCCGCCGCACGCGGCGAGCAGGGACGTACCGGCGAGGCCGGCGGCACCGAACAGACCGGCGCGCAGCACGGCCCGCCGGTCGAGCAGCAGGGGACGAGCGGGCATGGGGGTACTCCGGGGGAGGGCGCGCGGGGGCGCGCGACAGCGGACCGGCACGCGGCGCGTGCGGTCTCGGGGGAAGGAAGGGGTCGGGGCGCTCAGCGCCCCGGACACGTCCCGCCGTTGATCAGGCAGAGGTCGACGTGCCGGCGCCGGGTGAGCAGCGGTGTGGTCATCCCGGTCATCGCAGGGCCCGCAGGGTCTCGTAGCCGGAGCGGCCGTCGCTCAGCCGCCAGGAGCGCATCCAGGCGTAGGTCTCGGTGAACCGGCGCTCGGTGAACGGCGCGATGTGCGTGTAGCGGTAGTAGTCCGGGCGCAGGTCGGCCGGGTCGAGCCGGTCCCCGGCCTCCGCGGCGATCGTCGGCGCCCAGCGGGCCCGGTCGGCGTTGATCAGGTCCACCGCCTTATCGACGGCGGTGCGGTAGGCCTCCTGCTGCGCCCCGCCGAGGTGCGGGGCGACGACCTGGGAGCCGCGGTAGGCGTAGGTGCCGAGGACGTGGGCGCCGTGCGTCAGCGCGACGCTGAGGAAGGGCTCCATCAGCATCGTCGCGCGGGACTCGCCGGCCAGCAGCAGGTCGAGCCGCGTCACGGGCGGACCGGTGTGCGCCAACGTGATCCGCTCGCGGGGGACGGTGCCCTCGAGCAGGTGCAGTGCGGTGTAGTGCGAGCCGGTGTACTCGTTGATCGAGACCGGCACGTCGGCCAGGTCGTGCGGCTCATTGAGGTCGTCGTCGAGGCTGACCAGCGCCTGCGCCACGACGGCCGCGCGCAGGTGCCCGATCCGGCCGCCGCGGGTGTCCCGCTCGAGCCGGTCGATGCCGCCCCACTCGCAGACGTTGTAGACGTCCGCCCGGGCGGCGGTGAACTGCGACTCCTTGTGCCGCGCCGCCGGGTTGGGCTCGGCGTCGGCGGAGCGGTCCGCGGCGACGGCGAAGCGCACCCAAAGCCCGACGGCCTCGAACAGCCCCTCCTGCACCGCGACGATCTCGGGGAGGTCGAAGACGACGTGGTTGGGCGACACGACGATCTCGTCGCGGTCCGTGGTCACGTGCGCTCGCCCCCTCTCCCGATCGGGTGAGCCGAGAGTAGGCACGCCCCGCCGCGATGGTCAACGCCCCTTTGCGGGATGCGGGACACACTCGCGCATCGTGAAATGTCCGGTCAAGAGCTGGCGCTCCGGACAAATGTCCGGTCAGAAATCGCCGAACGCCATCGAGATCGGCAGACCCTCCAGCGCATCCGCCGCGGACCGCACGACCGACCCCAGCTCGTCGAGCCGCCCGTCGGGCAACCGGCTGGCCGGACCCTGGATCTCGACCCCCATCCGGACGTGCTCGCTCGCCCCGACCACCGGTGCCGCGACCGCCCGCAACGCGGGGTCGTGCGGGTCGTCGAGCACCGCGTAGCCGCGGAACTGGGTGGCCAGCAGGTCGATCTCCGTCGCCCACGACTCGGGACTGCCGCTCCCCCTCCGCGTCAGGACCTCCGCGACCTGCCCCACCGGATCGGCGCCGAACGCCACGATCGCGCAGCCAATCGCGGACTCCAGCAGCGGCACGCGGGCACCGGGACGGCCGTTGTAGCGCAGCGCCTTCGTCGACGGCACGGACAGCAGCACCAGCACCTCGTCGCCGCGGCGCATGCCGATGCTCGCCGTCTCACCGGTGCGGTCGGCGAGCTCCTTGAGCACGTCGGCCGCCTCCGGGACACCCGAGGCGCCGAGGGCCTTGCGCGCCAGCCGCAGCAGCAGCGGGCCGGGGAGGAAGCGCTCGCTGCCCTGGTCGCGGCACAGCAGGTTGCCCGAGACGAGGGTGTGCGCCAGCCGGTGCACCGTGCTCACCGTCAACCCGGTGATCTTGGCGATCTCGGTGGTGGTGAGCCCGTGCGGGCTGTCGACGACCACGCCGAGCACCGAGGCCGCGCGGGCCACGGACTGGATCTCGGAGCCGCGCGCGGACGGGGCGGCGGCCGTCATGCCCGCACCGGGGGCGACGGGGGAACTGGCAGCACCGATCCACCGTAGCCGCGCCCCGGCCGGAAATCGGTGGCGGCGACACCGTGACCGCCCCACTCTCACCGACGATGACCGTCCTCTCCGCCGCCCAGGTCCGCGCCTTCGTCGACGACGGGTTCGTCCGGCTCGAGGAGGCCTTCCCCCGCGCGCTCGCCGACGAGTGCCGCACCCTGCTGTGGGAGCAGGTGCGCACCGAGACCGGCGCCGCGCCCGACGACCCCGCCACCTGGACCGTGCCCGTCCACCGCATCGGCGGCCGTGCCGATCCGCCCTTCCAACGGGCCGCGACCACCGGGCGGCTGCACGGGGCGCTGGACCAGCTCGTCGGGCGGGGGCGGTGGCGGCCGCGGCTCGGTCTCGGCACCTTCCCGATCCGGTTCCCGCACCCCGACGACCCGGGCGACGCCGGCTGGCACGTCGAGGGCAGCTTCGCCGGCCCCGACGGCGGGTTCCGGCTGAACCTGCGCTCGCGCGGCCGGGCGCTGCTGATGCTCTTCCTGTTCTCCGAGGTCGGCGAGGCGGACGCCCCCACGAAGGTGCGCATCGGGTCGCACCGGGAAGCGGCGCGACTGCTCGCCCGGCACGGCGACGCGGGCGCGGACTTCTTCGCCTTCGCCGGCGAGGCCGTCCCGGCCACCGAGGACCTGCCCGTCGCGCTCGCCACCGGCCTGCCCGGGGACGTCTACCTCGTCCACCCGTTCCTGGTGCACTCTGCGCAACCGCACCGCGGGACCCGGCCGCGGTTCATGGCCCAGCCGCCCCTCGACCCGACGGACCTGCTGGACCTGCAGGCGTCCGACCCGACGCCCGTGGAGGAGCCGGTGCTCGCGGCGCTGGCGGCCGCCGGGTGAGCCTCGACCTCCTCCGCGACCCCCGCCACCCGCGCTCCGCCGGCTACGACCCGGCCTGGCTGGTCGCCTGCGACCGTGGCGGCGGGGGTGCGGTGCGGTCGGCCAGGGCCCGGATCTCGCCGGCGACGCGCGGCCAGAGCTCCCGCGGCAGGTCGTGGCCGACGCCGGGCAGCAGCACGAGCCGGGCGCCCGGGATCGCGGCCGCCGTGGCCCGGGCCGCCGACGGGCGGACGACCGGGTCCTGCTCGCCGTGCAGGACCAGCGTGGGCGTGCGGACCTCGGCCAGCCGGCCGCCGCTCCACGGCGCGCCCGTCTGCCTGCCCTGGGCCCCGGCGTCGTGGATGCCGCGGGAGATCGCCAGCTCCCGACGCACGGCGGTGCGCGCGGTGGTCTCGTCGAAGGCGTACGCGGGTGAGGAGATCCGGCGGGCCAGCGCCACCCCCGCGGCGACGTGGCCCTCGTCGTCCTCCGGGGTGCCGAGCCGGGACGCCCAGAGCACGAAGCCGAGGCGGACGTGCCGCAGCTGCGCGAGCCCGCGCGCGTCGCTGGGCATGGCGCCGGAGACGGTGATGGTCCGGACCCGGTCCGGGTGGCGCAGCGCGATGCGTTGCGCGAGCAGGCCGCCCAGCGAGTGGCCGACCAGGTGCGCGGTGTCCCAGCCGATCGCGTCGAGCACCGCGACGGCGTCGTCCGCCATGTCCTCGGCCGTGTAGGCCACCGGCCGCCGCCGGAAGAGCCCGACGAACGGGTGCACCTGCTCGTGCTCGCTGAAGTGCGTGGACTCACCCGCGTCCCGCTGGTCGTAGGAGACGACGTGGAAGCCCGCTTCGACCAGGGCCGCCACGAACCCCTCCGGCCACCAGGCGCGGGAGGCGCCGAGGCCCATGACCAGCAGCAGCGGCTCGCCGCCGCGCCCGCCCAGGTCCTCGTAGGCGATCCTGACCTGGCCGTTGTGGGCGTACCGCGTGACCACCGTCGCCTCCTTCGCGATCGACGTTCGCAAACAACGGTAGCCGATCGCATACGTCGTTCGCAAAGTGCGGGGCGGAACGCTTCCGCCCGGGGCGGGTCGCTGCCACGATGGCCGCATGAGCGGGATCAGGAGGGTGGCGGGCGCCATCCTCGCCGTTGCCGACCAGGACCGGATGCTGGACTTCTTCGGGCGGCTCGGGTTCGAGACCGTGACCGACGCGGAGATGTGGCCGGGTGCGCGCTGGGTGGAGGTGCGGCCGCCGGGAGCGGAGACCTCGGTGGTGCTGAGCGCGGCGAAGGACTTCGGCCGCGACCCGGACCAGGGCTACCCGATGACCTTCGCGACCGACGACGTCGCCGCCTTCGCCGCCGAGGCCCGGGCCGCCGGCATCGAGGTGTCCGAGCCGACTACCGAGGGCTGGGGCACGTTCGTGAACGTCACCGACCCCGAGGGCCGGCAGCTGCTCGTGGCCGAGCGGACCTGACCGGCCCGGCTCAACCCGCCAGTCGCACCGCGGCGGTGGCGGTGCGCCACCGCTCGTCGAGCCGCGTGGAGTTCGCCGTGCCCGCGCGGTGGCAGTCCTCGATGGTGCCGATGAGCCGGTAGAGGGCCTCGGCAACGAAGCCGCCGGGCAGCGTGGCGACGGCCGTGCTCGCCTCGGAGATGGCCCGGGAGACCTGCGGCGACCGCGGCGCGTGCCGCAGCGCGGCGACCGCGAAGTAGACCGCGCGGAGGGCGCGGCGCAGCTCCCGGTCCGGCGCCGTCCCGCGCCGGTCGCGCTCCGCCCGGCCCTGCTGGTGGATCCGCCCGTCCATCCGCACACACCTCCTGCGTCGGTGTCCCGTCGATGCCCGTCAATACCGAGTTGACGTTCGTCAACCTATCATTGACGACCGAGGCGTCAAGCTAGCATTGACGCGTGTCGGCTGACGGTGGCCTCAAGCACGTGCAGAAGGCCCTCGACGCCCTCGCGGCCGCCGGGAGCCCCCTCGAGGCCCTGGCCGCGGCGAGGGACCTGCGCCGTGCCGCGGAGGAGGTCGAGCGCCGCCGCGCCGCCGAGGCCCGCGAGGCCGGCGCGAGCTGGTCGAAGATCGGCGCGCTCTACGGCACGACCAAGCAGAACGTCCAGCAGCGCTTCGGCGCCGCCCGGAAGCGGGCGGGGGACGAGCCGGCCTGATCCGCCGCTCACGCCCGCACGGCGAGGGCCGAGGCGAGGCGGTCGGGATCGGGCTGGGCAGGCCCGGGAACCCGTTCGTGGTGGGTGGCCTGCACCTCCCGGACCCGGGCGACGACGGCGGGGTCGGTGTAGACGTCCTCGGGGCGGGCGAGCATGCCCCGCACCGAGGTGGCGGCGCGGAAGAGGGTCGCGTCGACCAGGGCCGCGGCGGAGAGCTCGTCGAACCCCACCCGACCGGCCGACGGGGCCGGCGGCGGGGGCGCCGCCGGTGCGGCGGGTCGCCCCGCGAGCACGCCCCGCGAGTGCAGCACCCCGCGGACCCGGGCGAGCCGAGCGGCGTCCGTGCGTGCCTGGTCGACGTAGAACGGCTCGACGCCCTCGGTGATCGCCGCGTCGTGCGCCAGGGCGCGGGCGTGCGGGTCGCGGGGGTGCGCGGCGAGGACGTCGACGAGGTCGAGCGCGGTGCGGAGGGCCACGCCGAGCCCGCGGGCGAGTGTCGGGTTGGTGGTGCAGACCCCGTCGCCCACGGCGTGCAGCCCCAGGGCGACCGGGCCGTCGGCGTCGACCAGCCGGTGCAGGGTGTTGTGCAGGCCGCCCATCGGGAACACGTCGCTGATCGGTTCCAGCACCTCGAGCCAGCCCCGCAGGCCCGGCACGGTGTCGAAGACCGCGGTGAACACCTCGGCGTCCCGTAGGACGCGGAACCGGTGGTCCTCGGCCAGGGGGCACAGGCCCAGCACGACGGTCCCGTTGTCGGCGCCCCACATCCCGGCGACGAACTCGTCGAGCGGGAGGATCGTGCGGTTGTCCGCGCGCCCGGGCAGGCCGTCGGTGCTCCGCAGCCGGTAGTGCCGGCTGTAGTAGGCGAGGCCGCAGTCGGCCGTGACGACGGGCCGCGCCCGCGCGCCCGCGTCGGCCAGCCAGCCGTCGATCCGGGACCGCCGCCCCGACGCGTCGACCACGACGTCGGCGGCCACCTCGCCGTCGTCGAGACGGACGCCGGTGACCTCCGGCGGGGCGCCGCCCCGGGTACACAGCCCGCGGACGGTCGCGCCGGTGCGCAGCGTGATCCCGGGCTCCGCCCGCACGCGCGCGTCGAGGACCCGGTCCAGCGTCGACCGCCGGGTGAGCAGCATGGTGTAGCGGTCGTCGCCGGGCTCGGGGGAGAGGCCGCGGAGCGTGGGCGGGAGCTGGGCGTCGAGCCGGGACTCGACGGCGCCGTCGCCGACCAGCCCCTCGTGGACGTCCGGCAGGTGGTCGCGCAGCAGGAGCCGGTAGCGGGCGAGCAGCACGTGCGGCTGCACGATCTGCGGCGCGGTGCGCCGGAAGGCCCGGCCGGCGGCCTCCTCGACCGACCCGGCGGGCTCCAGCGCCTCGCGCTCCAGCACGGTGACCCGGTGTCCGGCGCGCGCGGCCAGCAGCGCGGCCATCAATCCGGCCGCACCCGCGCCCACGACCACGACCTGCATGCCGCCCCCCGGAGTCGTCCCCGCCTCAGTGGAGCAGCATCTTCAGCCCGATGACCAGCACCCCCAGCGCCGCGCTGCACAGGCCCCAGCAGACCGCCTGGGCCACGGAGGCCCCGGCCCGGCGGGCCGCCACGTGCCCGAAGCCGCCGAGCATGACCGTGGCCAGGCCGAGCGCGACGAACACCGCGAGCGGGAGGCGCCCGGTGAACAGCGCGAGGACGACCAGCAGCACGAGCGGCGTCAGCCCCGCCTCGACGACGGGGAGCCCGCGACGCAGGGCCGCCCGCACCCGCTCGGCCCGGCCGCCGGCGTGGACGGCGGCGGCGAGCACGTCCGCGTACCGCTCGGCGGCCCAGTACACGGCGACGGTCACCACCACGGTGAGGACGATCTCGCGGAGGTCCCCGTGCGCGCTGCCGACCGCGATCCCGGCCGCGCCGATGACGGTGCCGTAGATCGCCTGGGAGAGGTCCTCCTCGCTGTGCCACCGGTACCGGCTGAGCGGGGTGTGCCGGAACAGCCTGCGGGGCAGCCCGGGACGGGTCGACGCGGCGGGGGAGCCGCCCGTCGCCACCCCGTTGCCGTGACGGTCGGGTGTGCGGGCCACGGCCCGACGATGGACCTGCGGCGGCCGGGGGCCGTCACCCCGCACGGGTGAGACGGACCCGCCCACACCGCCGGGGTGAGGGGGCGCGCCGCCGGTCGCGCCATGCTGGGCGGCGTGCACGGGGAGTCGTCGCCGGTCCCGGGCCTGGCGATGCTGCGGTCCTACCGCCGGGCGTGGCTGCCCCGCGACCTCGTCGCCGGCCTGGTCCTGACGGCGCTGCTCGTGCCGCAGGGCATGGCCTACGCGGAGCTGGCGGGGCTGCCCGCGATCACCGGCCTGTACACGTCGATCCTCTGCCTGCTCGCCTACGCGGTCTTCGGCCCGTCGCGGATCCTCGTGCTCGGGCCGGACTCCTCGCTCGGCCCGATGATCGCGGCGACGGTCCTCCCGCTCGTCGCGGCGGACGGCGACCCGCAGCGCGCCGTCGTGCTGGCGTCGGCGCTCGCGCTGATGACCGGCGCGATCATGATGGTCGCCGGGCTGGGTGGTCTCGGGTTCGTCGCGGACCTGATCTCGAAGCCGACGATGATCGGCTACATGAACGGGCTGGCCCTGACGATCTTCGTCGGGCAGCTCCCGAAGCTCTGCGGGTTCTCGGTCGACGCCGAGGGCTTCGGTGGCGAGGTCGCCGGGTTCGTGCAGGGCGTGCTCGCCGGTGAGGTCGTGCCGGCGGCGCTGGCCGTCGGCCTCGGGGGCCTGATCCTCATCGGGGTGCTGCGGCGGGTGCTCCCACGGATCCCCGGGGTGCTCGTCGTGGTCGTGCTGTCGATGCTCGCGGCGGCCCTGTTCGGGCTGGACGAGCGGGGCGTCGTGCTCGTCGGCACGCTCCCGCAGGGCTTCCCGCCGCCCACCCTGCCGCTGATCGGGCTGTCGGACGTCCTCCCGCTGCTCGCCGGGGCGGCCGGCATCGCGCTCGTCTCGGTGACCGACACGATCTCGACCGCCTCGTCGTTCGCGGCGCGGGAGGGCCGGACGATCGACGGCAACCGGGAGATGGTGGGGATCGGCGTGGCGAACCTCGCGGCCGGCTTCTTCCAGGGATTCCCGGTCAGCACGAGCGGGTCCCGCACGGCCGTGGCGGTGCAGGTCGGGGCGCGCACGCAGGTGACGGGCCTGGTCGGGGCGGCCGCGATCACGCTGATCCTGCTGGTGGCCCCGGGCCTGCTGCGCACCCTGCCCCAGCCGACCCTCGCGGCGGTCGTGATCGCCGCGTCGGCCTCCCTCGCCGACGTCCGGGGGACGGCGCGGTTGTTCCGGGTGCGGCGGACGGAGTTCGCGCTGTCGGTCGCGGCCTTCCTCGGGGTGGTGCTGCTCGGCGTGCTGCCGGGGATCGCGGTGGCCGTCGCGCTCTCGATCGGCAACGTGTTCCGCCGCGCGTGGTGGCCGTACCAGACGGTGCTCGGCCGGGTGCCCGGCCTGCCGGGCTTCCACGACGTCCGCAGCTACCCCGAGGCCGAGCTGCTGCCGGGCTGCGTCCTCGTCCGGTTCGACGCACCGCTCTTCTTCGCGAACGCCCGCACCTTCCGCGAGCAGCTGGAACGGCGCAGCCGCAGCGACCCGGCGCCCCGCTGGATCGTCGTGGCCGCCGAGCCGATCACGGACGTCGACACGACGGCGGCGGACATGCTCCACGACCTGGACGTCGCCCTCAACGGCCGCGGCGTGCACCTCGTGTTCGCCGAGATGAAGGACCCCGTGCGCCGCAAGATCGACCGCTACGAGCTGACCGGGACCATCGACCCCGCGCACTTCTTCCCGACCCTCGACGCCGCCGTCGACGCCTTCCGGCGGGAGACCGGCGCGCGGTGGACCGCGCCGCGACCGGGGTGACGGTCAGGTCCGCCGGCCCCGCCGCTGCCGGTGGACGACGATCCACGCCGTCCCGGCCAGCGCCAGCCCGCCGAGGAACACCGCCGCCTCCGCGACGACCAGGCCGACCAGGATGCACAGCACGGCCAGCGTGACCAGCACCGGCAGGAGCCAGCGGCGCCTGCCGGCGGGCGGCCCGAGGCCGCGCCCGAGCCGTCTGTCCAGCTCCGGGTCCTCCGCACGGAGCTGGCGCTCGATCGCCGTGAGCAGGCGTTCCTCGTCGCCGCTCAGCACGGTGCACGCCCCGTGCCGGTCGTGGCCGTCCGTTCGTCCCCCGCAGGCACCGCGACCTCCCCCGCTCGCCGTGCGTCGGACGATGGGCGGCCGGCCGCCCCCGCGCCTCGCCCCGGCGGGGTGAAGGTCGGTCGGGTGGAGCGATCGGAGCAGCGGGGCGGGGCCGCGGAACGGGGCTTTCGTCACTTCCCAGCCCTGTGGTCCCGATGCGACCGTGCCGTGACCATGGCCCGCACCGAGTACTACCACCATCCGGACCCGCCGCGGCCCACCCTCGTCGCGCCGAGCGTCTTCGCCGTGGTGCGCGACGACGCCGACCGGGTCCTGCTCGTGCGGCGCGCCGACGACGGGTTCTGGGAGCTCCCCGGCGGCCGCGTCGAGATCGGCGAGTCGGCGGTCGACGCGGCCGAGCGGGAGGTGGCGGAGGAGAGCGGGGTCGCGATCAAGGTGCTGCGGGTGGCCGGGGTCTACAGCGACCCCGGCCACGTCGTCGTCGACGGCACCGGCGAGGTGCGCCAGCAGTTCGCGGTCTGCGTGCACGCCCGGCCGGAGTCCGGGGACCCACGGCCGGACGGCGAGGAGACGACCGAGGCGGACTGGGTCTCCGTCGACCGGCTCGACCGGCTGGCGATGCACCCGGCCATGCGCCAGCGGCTCCGGCACGCCGTCACCGAGCCCGGCCACGCGCACGTCGGGTGAGGGGCGCGCCGCCCGGGACCGGAGGCGTGGGGCCCTGTCGGAACGGCCACGTCGCCGGGAAGACTGTGGCGCGTGACGGGTGACCAGGCTCCCGCGGCCGAGCAGCTGCTGCGCGTGGAGTCGCGCCGGGCGGGGCCCGCAATGGTGGTGACGGTCGCGGGGGAGGTGGACATGTTCACCGCCCCGCGGGTGGAGGCGGCCGTCGGCCGGGCGCTCGCCGACCCCGCGGTGGACGTGATCGTGGTCGACATGACGGAGGTCGAGTTCCTCGACCAGGCCGGGCTGAGTGCGCTGGTCGCTGCGCACCGAGCGGCACAGCGGCAGGACGAGCCGCTGCGGGTGGTCGTCGACCACAACCGGCCCGTCGTCCGGCCGCTCGAGATCACCGGCCTGGAGCGCGTGCTGGCCCTGTACTACGACGTGGCCGAGGCGCTCGGCGAGCCGCACGGCAGCGGGAGCTGACCCGGCGGGACGCCGTGCGGCGGCCCGGCTGGTCCTGTGGGGGCGAGGCGCGTCACACTCTCGGGTAGTGCCAGCGCCTCGGGACCAGTCGAACCGTGCGGGCCCGCCTCCGGGCGCGGGCCCGGGTCGTGCCGCGCCCCGTGCCGCCGGGCATGGACACGCCTGGGAGATCCGCCTCCCCGCCGTGCTCGAGACGCTGGGCCTGGTGCGCACCGGGCTGCGCCGCCGCTTGGCGCAGCTCGGGTGGCCGGACGACGCGGCCCTCGACGTCCTCCTCGCCGTCAACGAGGCGGTGAGCAACGCCGTGGAGCACGCCTTCCCGCCCGGGGCCCCGGACGGGACGGTCGAGGTCGTCGCCGAGGTCGAGCCGGTCGACCGGCAGCGCCGCCTCCGGGTCCGGGTCCGCGACACCGGCCGCTGGCTCCCGCGGCCCGGCCCCGAGGAGGACGTCAACCGGCGCCGCGGGCTGCCGATGATGTCCGTGCTGATGGCGGAGGTCCTGATCCACCGCGGCGGCCCGGCGCCCGCCGACGGCACGGTGGTGACCCTGCTCAGCCCGCCCGTCCCCATCCTGTGAGTGGCGATGGTCGGCACAGCGACCATCGCCCGGTGATCGGGCGTTGCCGGGGGCGCATACGCCGTGTGCGCTGAGAGGGCCGGTCGAGGGCCTGGGACGCGCTCCGACGGGTGTGCGGCGTCCGCAGCGTGAACGCAGTCGCGGCGGCCTTCCAGATGCGGTGCACCGAGGGCCGCGTGCACCGCTGGGGCGTCCGAACGGACGGCGGCCCGCCGGTCGCCGCCCGCGACACCCGCGCGACCCCCGCCCGCGACCCCCGGCCGCGACCGCCGCCACCGACCGTTAGTCCGGGACCGCCTCGATCACCGACCGCCCCGGACCTGCGGGAACGATGGTTCCCACCCGGAAGCCGGCGCTCGCGAGCAGGTCGCGCCACTCCGGTTCGGTGCGCTCCCGGCCGCCCGCGGACACGAGCATCATCAGGTCGAGGAAGGCGGTCTGGGGGTCCTCGTTCGGCGGCCCGACGACCGCGTCGATCACGAGCAGCCGGGCGGTCGGGGCCGTCGCGGCGCGCACCCGGCGGAGGATCTGCGCGGCCGCGTCGTCGGGCCAGTCGTGCAGGACCCGCAGCATCACGTAGGCGTCGGCGCCCGTCGGCACCTCGTCGAAGAAGTCGCACTCGACCAGGCGGGCCCGGTCGGCCACGCCGGCGGCGGCGAGCTGACGCGCGGCGCGAGGCAGTACCTCGGGTTGTTCGGCGAGGATGCCGTGCAGGTGGGGGTGGGCGGCGAGGATCGCCGTCAGCATCGCGCCGGTCCCGCCGCCGATGTCGGCCACCACCGCGTACTTCCCGAAGTCGTGCGCGGCCAGGACGCCGGGGGCGTAGGACGTGGCCATGGTCCGCATGGCCGCGTCGAACAGCTCGCCCTGGGCGGGGTCCCGGCGGCGGTGCTCCCACACGTCCGTCCCCAGGGTGTGGACGAGGGCGTTGCCGCCGGTCCGGACGCTGTAGCCCAGCTCGCCCCACGCCCGCCACTGGTAGTCCGCGCAGAACATCCGCACGGCGGGATCGATCGACCAGGGATGGTCGCGGCGCAGCAGCCGGCCCATCGCGGTCAGCGAGAACCGCTGCTCGTCGTCCTCGTGGAACACGCCGATCGACGCCAGCGCCCGCAGGAGGCGGTACAGCGCGGGGGCGTCCGTGCCCGTGGCCGCCGCGAGGTCGACGACGGGGCGGGGCTCGGTGAGCAGGTCGGCGATCCCCAGCTCGGCCGCCACCGCCAGAGCCTGCGAGCGCTGGTAGCCGCGCGCGACCGCCATCAACGTCGCGTGGTGCCGGGCCGCCGTGCCGTCCATGGTCACCTCAGGGTCGGAAGGGAGGTTCTCCTCCCGATGCTCGCGCGACGGGCCCCGGCCGTATCACCGCCGGTAGGCCCGAAGGACCAGGCCGGCGACACCCTCGGCGATCTCGCGACGATCGGCGGCCGTGAGGGGGTCGACCCCGTACCGGGAGCGGTCGTTGCCCTCGAAGGTCCACAGCCCGACGACCTGCCGGGCGGCCAGCCGGGGGTCGGGCACGTCGAGCACGCCCTCGGCGGTCAGGGCCGTGAGCTCGGCCGCGAGCGCGTCGAGGAGTCGGCTCGGGCCGTCGGCGTTCCACAGGTCGCGCAGCTCCGGACGGGTCCCGAGCTCGCCGATCACCAGCCGGCGCAGGGCGGCGACCTGCGGGTCCTGGGTGCGGACCAGCATCCGTTCGACGAACCTCACGAGCGAGCCGTGCAGATCGGCCGGGTCGAGGATCGGGCCCGGGTCCGCGGGTGGGGCGGCGCTCTCCCGCACCGCGCCGACCACGGCCGCGAACAGGGACTCCTTGCCGCCGAAGTGGCCGTACACGGTCTGCTTGCTGACCCCGGCGCGCTCTGGGGCTCGCGCGCGGGAGGCCCGCGTCGCCTGCTGCGCTGGGTCGGCCGCAGGCCCGACGTCGAGGCGGGAGGGCGGGCGTTCGCCTATCGCGGCCCGATGCTGCCGCCCCTGATCGTCTTCACCGCACTCTCGGCGCTCGAGGTCGTGGCGGTGGACGTGATCGTGCCGTGGAGCCCCGCCTTCACCTTGCTCCGCGTGCTGCTGCTGGCCACCGGGGTGTGGGGCGTCCTCTTCGCGCTGGGGATCCTCGCCGGCGTCACCGTGCACCCGCACGTCGTGGGGCCCGCCGGACTGCGGGTCCGGGCGGGCCGGGCCGTCGACTCGACCGTGCCGTGGGTGGCCGTCGACCGGGTCCGGCAGGTCCGCCGGACCCGCGACGGCCGGACGGTGCAGGTCGACGACGGCGTCCTGCACCTCCCCGTCGGCAACCAGACGACCGTCGAGGTGCTCCTCCGCGAACCGGTCGTGGTCGACCTGCCGCGCCACAGGACCGTCACGCTCACCGCGGTCCACCTGCACGCCGACGATCCGGCCGGACTGGTCGGCGCGGTCCGGGCGGTGTGCCAGGAGCGGCGATGAAGGGCCCTACCGCGCAGGCGGCTCCCGGCCCACACTGCGAGGTGGGGCAGCGAGCGGGAGGAGCGGCGATGGCCGTCTGTCTGATCGAGCCCGGGGTCCGGCCCCTCCGCCGGACGCCCGAGCGGAGTGTTCTCGCGGTGGCCCGCGGGATCGTGGAGCGCGGGTGGTTGCAGCACGGCTGGTGCACGGACAACCGCCCGTCGAGGGTGGCGCGGCTGCTCGCCGGACCGCCGCGGCCGGACGAGGTGGAGCAGGCCTGCCTGGTGGCGGCGCTGACCGTCGCGGCCCACCGCGGGGGCCGGCTGGTCAACGTCGAGCGGGACGCGATGCCGTGGATCGCGCACGTCTGGCGATGCCTGCCGGGCGCGGCCGAGCGGCGGGCGCCGGCGCTGCGCGGACCGTGGGGCGCGGCCGTGATCCGCGACCTCACCGCGTGGAACGACGCGCCGGACCGCACCCGCGACGACGTCGTCGCCCTGCTCGAGCGGGCGGAGCGCCTCGCGCCGGTCGGCTGACGGGAGACCGGGGCGCGGGGGTCCCCTGACCCACCCTCCCCGGACGGGGCCGGCACTTGGTGGTGCGCAGTCGTGCGTGCGCGGATGACGTGTGCGTCGTGCTGGGCTGCACCGTGAGCGGGAGCCGAACCCCTGCGCTGCCCGTCGCGCGCCGTCATGAGCCGGACTTCACCCGCCGGCCCTCGGGCTCGTGCCCGCTCCCCGTCCGGGTACCCGCTCCCGGGCCCCGGTCCCTCCGGTCGTGTCGTCCGCACGGCAGCGTGCCGTCCCGATGATCATCGCGCCACCGGATTCAGCTCGCGAGCACCCGGCCGAAGGAGTCGAGGGCCTGCACGGCCGTCGCGTCGGCGGCGTCGACCACCCCGAGGAACGCCGCGTAGCCGTGGATGAGTCCGGGCCCGGGCACGTGCTCGACCGGCACGCCCGCGGCGGCGAGGTGCTCGACGTAGGCCGCGCCCTCGTCGCGGAGCGGGTCGAACTCCGCGGTCGCGACGACGGCGGGCGCCACCCCGCCCACCTCGGCCGCCAACAGGTTCACCTCGGGTACGCCGGTCCCGCCGCCCGGCACGTACTGCTCGAGGAACCAGACCATGTCGGCATGGGTGAGGAAGTAGCCCTCGCCGTTGTCGCGCACCGACGGCGAGGTCATCGCCGGGTCGGTGGCGGGGTAGAACAGCAGCTGGCCGGCCAGCGGGAGGCCCGCGTCGCGCGCCCGCAGCGCGAGGCCGGCGGCGAGCGAGGCGCCCGCGCTGTCCCCGGCGGCGCCGACCGGCCGGTCGGGGTGGCGGGCCAGCGTCCAGCGCAGCACGGTGAGGGCGTCGTCGAGCCCGGCGGGGAAGGGGTGCTCGGGCGCGAGCCGGTAGTCCACGGACACCACGACCGCACCGAGCGCGTTGGCGACGCGGCGGCACAGCGGGTCGTGGGTGTCCAGGTCGCCCATCACCCAGCCGCCGCCGTGCAGGTACACCACGGCGAGCCCGCGGTCCTGCGCCGGCGTGAAGACCCGCACCGGGACGCCGTCGGCCGTCGTGTCCTCCACCGCGGCGACCGGCTCCGGCACGAACCCCGGCCCGCGCCGGGCCAGTGCCAGCGTCCGGTACCGCTCGCGCACGGTGAGCGCGTCGCCGCCGGTCAGGCCGGTGAAGCCGGCCGCGGCGAGGGTGTCGAGGACGGTGCGGAACTGCGGGTCGAGCGGCACGGGCGGGCTCCCGGGTGATCGCGGTCGCGGGGGACTTCCCTGCCAGTGGATCACGACGGGCGCCGTCGTGCCGCCGCTCACGCCCAGCGGCTTCGACCGGCAGTTCCAGCTCGCCGCCGTGCTCGCCTTCGCGATCTTCACCTCGGCGCCGCGGTCGGGCACGTCGTGCAGATCGTGCCGCAGGGCAACCGGGAGGCGGGCAACGCCGGATTCATCCGCTGGTACGACGTCCTCGCCCCGCTGCTCGTGATCGCCCTCTACGCGGCCTCCTGACGCGGCGGGGGCCCTCCGGCTCTATCCGCGGCCGACGGCCCCGGGGACCGTCGCCCGGTCCGATCGAGGCACCGGGAGGGGCCATGGGCCAGATGTACCTGCAGAAGTTCGTCTACCGGGACGGCGTGACCAAGGCCGACATCGACGCCGCATGGGCCGAGGCTTTCCGGGCGATGGCCAGGACCGGAAACTACGGCAACGTGGACAAGGGTGTCGCGCACCAGAAGAGCCTCGGCACGGCATGGGGCGGCTACGTCCTCATCGAGGTCGACGACCCGGACTCCTTCGCCGCATACCAGGTCTTCCACATGCAGAACTACGCCCACGTCGTCCACATCACCTGGGAGCCGGTCTACGACATGGACCGTGCGTTCGCCGGAGCCGTTGCGGCCGCGCTCTGAGTGGGCGGCCTCGGGGAACCAGACAAACCCGGCGCTAGGATCTCGGCCGTGCGCGCACTCCCGAGGTCCCGCCGGCTCCTGACCGGCCTCGCCGCGGCCGTCCTCTCCCTCGGCCTGGCCGGGTGCGGGGGCGGGTCGTCGAGCACCCAGTGCGGGCTCGACGGCTGCACCGTCACCTTCCCGCGCAGCGGGAACGCGTCCGTCTCCGTCCTCGGGGTCGAGGCGCGGCTGGTCGGCGTGGAGAACGACGTGGCCGAGATCCAGGTCGCCGGGCAGCAGGTCCGGGTGCCGGTCGGCGGGCAGACCGAGGCCGGCGGCTTCACCGTCGGCGTCGAGCGGGTCACCGACGCCGAGGTCGTCGTGCGGGTCCGGCCCTAGGAGACCGAGGCATCGCCGGCGAACTTCGCGGCGTACTCCGGGGCGGGGTCGATCGGCGTGATCACGTCGACCAGCACCCCGTCCGGTCCGGCGACGATGAAGTGCCGCTGCCCGAAGGTCTCCGAGCGCAGCGGCAGCACCGGCGCGAGCCCGCCCTCGGTGACGAGGCGGGCGTACTCGGCGTCGACGTCGTCGACCTCGAGGTTGAGCAGCATCCCGCCGGCGGGTCGGCCGTGCCCGGCCGGGACGGTCGCGTGCGCCGGGTCGAGGATCGCGAGCTCCCACGCATCGCGCCGAAGGCTCACGTACCAGTCGGCCTCGAAGGTCGTCGTGAAGCCGAACCATTCGCGGTAGAAGCGCCCGGCGGCGGGCACGTCGGCGCTCATCAGGACCGGGTAGGTCGCGGCGGCGGCCGGGGTGACGCGCGGGGCGGTGTACCACCACTACCGCAGCAAGAAGGCCCTGTTCGAGGCCGTGCTGGGCGACGTGCAGCGGTCGGTGGCCGCGGCGATCGAGGAGGCCGCGAGGGGAGAGCCGTGGGAGCGGCTGGAGCGCGGCTGCCGCGCCTTCCTGGCGGCGAGCGTCGACCCGCGGGTGCGCCGGGTGCTGGTCGTCGACGCCCCCGCGGTCCTCGGCTGGGAGACGTGGCGCGAGCACGACGCCGCGCAGTCCGGTCGGCTGCTCGAGGAGGTTCTCGACACCCTCGCCGACTCGGGGGAGCTGCGTCCGGTGTCGCGGGCGGCGGCCGCGGCCCTGCTCAACGGCGCCATGAACGAGGCCGCGCTGTGGATCGCCGCCGCGGGAGACCCGGACGCGGCCCTGGAGGAGGCGTGGACCCCGCTCGTCCTCCTGCTCCGCTCCCTGCGCCGGGAACCGGTCGGCTCCTGACCGGCCGATGAGCCCGACCGCCCACGTGGTTCCGACGCTCGTCGGCGGCGGGCTACGGCTCTTCGACGGCGAGCTCCCGGCCTCGGACTGGTCCCTACGGCACCCAGGTCCACGCGCACGGTGCAGTCGCGCTGCACCACCGCCGCACCTGAGCGGACCCGTTCAGGGGATCGCGCCGCCCTCGCGGGCCCGCAGCACCGCCTCGTGCCGGGTGTGGGCGTCGAGCTTCGTCATGGCGCTGCGCAGGTAGCTCTTGACGGTCTCCGCGGACACCCCGAGCAGCGCGGCGGTCTCGCCGTTGCGCAGGCCGAGGGCGGTGTGGGCGAGGACGTCGATCTCGCGGGCGGACAGCGCCGGCGCAGCGGTCGCGGGTCGGCCCGGCGCGGCGATCTCGACGAGCCGGGCCTGCAGCCCGGTCAGCCGCCCGCGCAGCGCCGGTTCGTGCGTCGCGGCCCGCCGGAGCCGCGCGAACATCCGGCGCACCTCCTCGCGGTCGGTGGTTGACAGCGGCCCCTCAGGGCTCACCGCAACAGGCCGCGGGCTCGCGCCGCGCTGACCGCGGCGTGCCGGGTGCGCACCCCGAGCCGCCGCATGGCCCGCCGTAGCTGGGACTTCACGGCGTTCGTGGAGGTGCCGAGCAGGCCGGCGATGTCGGCGTTGCGGTAGCCCGCGGCGGCCAGGGCGAGGACGTCGAGCTCGCGTGGGGTGGGGTGGGCGTCGGCGAGCTCCGGCGGGCCGCCCCCGAGCCGGTCGCACCCCGCGATGATCTCGGCGCGCAACTGCGCGTCGCCGATCCGCCCGGCGAGCTCGCGCAGCTCGGCGACGACTGCCGAGAGCGACGACTCGCGGACCTGCGGACATGTCGGAGAGCCCATCCCCAGCCCCACCTCGTCGTGGTCCTGATCACGGTAGGACGCTCGCTGACGCAGTGTCAATCGACGAGACGGGGCGCCACCGAGTGTCACTTTCGGGGGTGCCGGACCGGAACTGATCGTTCGTACAGTTCGGTCCGGCGGCGACCGGAAGAGGACGGATGACCACTGCGGTGCAGGTCCAGGGGCAGGTCGAGGCGGGCTTCGAGGAGCTTCGGGACGAGTTCGCCCGCAACTTCACCGAGCGCGGCGACGTCGGGGCTGCGGTCGCGGTGTACGTCGACGGCGCGCCCGTGGTGGACCTGTGGGGCGGCCTCGCCGACCCCGCGACCGGGCGGCCGTGGGAGCGCGACACCGTCGGGCTCGTCTACTCCGCGACCAAGGGCGCGACCGCGATGGTGGTCAACCTCCTCGCCGAACGCGGCGAGCTGGACCTCGACGCCCCGGTCGCCCGGTACTGGCCGGAGTTCGGCGCCGCGGCCAAGGACGCCGTCACGGTCGCCCAGCTGCTGAGCCACCAGGCGGGCCTCCCGGTGCCGTCCGCGCCGCTCACCCGGGCCGAGCTGATCGCCGGCGCGCCGGTCGTCGAGGCCCTCGCCGGGCAGGAGCCGCTGTGGGCGCCCGGGACCGCGCACGGCTACCACGCCCTGACCTTCGGGTGGCTCACCGGCGAGCTCGTCCGCCGCGTCACCGGCCGGACGCTCGGCACGGTGTTCGCCGACGAGATCGCCCGGCCGCTCGGACTGCATTTCTGGGTCGGGCTGCCGGCCGAGCTGTCGGGCACGGTCGCCCCGCTGATCGACGGCGTGCCCGACCCGGCCGAGCTCGACCTGATCACCGACCTGGCGGCGAAGGAGCTGGTCCTGCGGGTCGTCGCGGCGATGAGCGACCCGTCGTCGTTGTTCGCCCGGGTGCTGTCCACCAACGGCGCGCTCCCGACCCCGCACGCGGCCACCTGGAACGACCCCGCGATCTACGGGATGGAGCAGCCGGCCGCCAACGGCGTCACCGACGCCCGCTCCCTCGCCCGGCTGTACGCGGCCTGCGTCGGCGAGGTCGACGGCGTGCGGATCCTGTCCGGGGCGGCGCTCGACCGGGCGCGCACGGAGCAGGTCCGCGGGCCGGACCTCGTGACCGTCGGCGAGAGCCGGTTCGGCGTCGGCTTCCAGCTCCCGACGCCGGCCTCGCCGTTGCTCGGCGAGGGCTCGTTCGGGCACCAGGGCGCCGGGGGCGCGCTGGGTTTCGGCGACGTGACCTCGCGCGTCGGCTTCGGCTACGTCCAGAACCAGCTCGGTGCGTCGCTGCTCGGCGAGCCCCGCACCGCGGCCCTGATCGCCGCCCTGCGGCGCGCCCTCGCCTGAACCCGAGCCTGAACGAACCCGACCCCCACCAGCACCGATAAGGAGGCACCGCTGTGCGTGTCGGAATGACGATGTTCTTCCAGAACTACGCGGACTGGGACCGCTACGAGGCGAAGGAGCGCGGCGAGGACGTCCCCGCCCTCGACCCCGCCACCGACGGCCGGCGGTACCGCGAGGAGCTGGACGCGGCCCTCGCCGCCGAGGACCAGGGCTGGGACTCGCTGTGGACGGTCGAGCACCACATCAGCCCGTACACGATGATCCCCAACCCGGTGCAGCTGCTGTCCTACATCGCCGGGGCGACCTCGCGGATCGACGTCGGGACGATGGTCGTCGTGCTGCCGTGGCACCACCCGCTGCGGGTCGCCGAGGACATCACGGTCCTGCAGTACCTGCTCGGCGAGGGCCGCACGCCCTACATCGGGTTCGGCCGCGGCGCGGCCCGGCGCGAGTTCGCCCAGCTCGGCCTGGAGATGGGGGAGTCGCGCGGCCGCTTCGACGAGGCGATCCAGGTCGTGAAGCTGGCGCTGACCGAGGAGTCCTTCAGCTTCCACGGCGAGCACTACACGTTCGACGACGTGACCATGCGCCCCCGCCCGCGCGACCCGCAGCAGCTGATCGACAACTTCCACTTCTCCTGGGGCAGTCCGTCGTCGGCCCCGATCGGCGCGCGCTTCGGCCTGAAGCCGCTGATCATCCCGCAGCGCCCGTGGGACGACTACCACGCCGAGCTCGCCGAGTTCGGGCGCGCCCGCGCCGCCGCCGGCTACGCCCCCGCCCGGCCGCGCATCCACATGAACGTGTTCTGCGGCGAGACCGAGCAGGAGGCCGAGGAGCACGCCCGCCGGTTCATCCCGGAGTACGCCGACAGCGCCCGGCGCAACTACGAGCTCGACAGCAACCACTTCGCCACGACCAAGGGCTACGAGCACTACGCCGCCCAGTCCGCCGCGCTCGAGCAGGTCGGCGACGCCGCCAAGGCGATGGGCGACGCCTACCTCGCCAACCACGTGTGGGGCACTCCCGACCAGTGCATCGAGAAGATGCGCCGGATCGCCGCCGCGTTCCGGCCCGAGGAGCTCATGCTGGTCATGCGCTACGGCGACATGCCCCGCGAGGTCGCGGAGAGGAACGTCGCGCTGTTCTCCCGCGAGGTGCTGCCGGCGGTGCAGGCCATCCCGCTCGAGGAACCGGTCACCTACGACGACGCTCTCACCGCCTGACGACGCCGGACCGGCCGCGCACGAGGGCGGGCCGGGTCCGTGCCACTAGGGTCGCCGACGACGGCGCGCGGGCACGTCGCGCCGTCGTCGGACTCCGTGGACGAGGACGGGACGATGAGCGCAGCCGCGGGCCGCAGCGGGGTCGCACCGGACGACCGGCGCCCGACGCTGCGCGAGGAGCAGCGCCTGCTCACCCGCAGCCGCCTGGTGGAGGCGGGCATCGCGCTGTTCGCCGAGAAGGGCTACGTCGCGACGACGGTCGAGGACATCGCCGCCTCGGCCCGCACCTCCCGCGCCACCTTCTACCTGCACTTCGAGAGCAAGCTCGCGCTGCTCGGCTTCGTCGGCGCGCAGCACGAGACCTGGGCGCCGGCCACGCTCAACCTCATGGACGGCGCCGGGCCGGTGCCGCGCGAGCGGGTCGAGGCGATGGTGCGCGAGGGCTTCCGGCACTGGCGCGAGCACGCCTCGCTGATCGGCGCGTTCCTGCAGGCCGAGGCCGTGGAGGTCGGGCTGCGCGAGCGGACCCTGCCGCACCTGCACGAGGTCGTCGAGCAGGCCTTCCCGCTCTACCTCGGCCAGTTCGCCGGTGCGGACCGCGACCTCGCCCGCACCGAGATGGTCATGCTCGTGCTGCTGACCTACCGCTACATGTTCTACGAGTTCACGAGCAGGCCCTTCCCCGACGACCTCGACCTGCAGGTCCGGGCGATGACGGACCTGGTCTGGCGGGTCGTCACCGCCCGCGCCGGATCGCTCGACGCATCGTGAACCCCGTGGCCCGGAACGCCGTCGTCTGGGACCGTACGGACGGGCGGTTCGGTGAAACGGACGGTGGACGATGGGGCACGTCACCTTCTGGAAGGCTCGCGCGCGCCTGATCGCGGCGACCGCGCTGCTCGTTCTCGTGGCGGCCTGCGGCCAGACCACGGTCGCGACCGGGTCGGGGAACGTGCGGACGGAAAACCGCCCGGTGCCGGGCTTCGACTCGGTGGAGTTCGCCTCCGCCGGGACCCTCACCATCGAGCAGACCGGCACCGGGTCGCTCGAGATCCGGGCGGACGACGGCATCCTGCCCTCGCTCACCAGCGAGGTGCAGGGCACCACGCTCAAGCTCGGCATCAAGGAGGGTACGATCCCGGCGAACGCCGACGTGATCAACTACCGGGTCACCGTCGAGCAGCTGACCGGCCTGACGGTGTCGGGTGCCGGTGCGGTCACAGTGACCGGGCTCGACGGGCCCGAGCTCGCGGTCACGCACGGCGGCGCCGCCCGGGTCGTCGTGTCCGGGCGGGTGACCCGCCAGGTGGTCGACCTGACCGGCATCGGCGAGTACGACGCCGCGAACCTCACCTCCGAGGAGGCCGAGGTGACGGTCGGCGGGGCGGGCTCGGCCGTGGTCGACGTGAGCCGCACCCTGCAGGCCCGGGTCACCGGCGTCGGCAGCATCCGGTACGAGGGCTCGCCGCAGGTGAACCAAGAGGTCACGGGCCTCGGCGAGGTCACGCGCCGGTAGCGACCGCTCGCGGATCGACCTCTGGCTCATTTCTGTGGTCTCCGTCACACTGCCGCCGGGCGGTGGGAAGGAGGGACGGCGATGACCACAACCGAGACCGAGAGTGGCACCTACGTGGTCGAGGGGCGCCTGCTGGAGGTCTGCACGTGCAAGGCGGTCTGCCCCTGCTGGGTGGGCCTCGATCCCGACGGCGGCATGTGCGACGGCTCGGTCGTCTGGTACGTGGACAGCGGCACCGTGCAGGGCGTCGACGTGTCCGACCGCGGCCTCGCCCTGCTCGCCTACATCCCCGGCAACGTGCTGGCCGGGAACTGGACCGCGATGGTCTACGTCGACGACCGGTGCTCCAAGGAGCAGGAGAAGGCGCTGCTCGACGTGTTCACCGGCGGGCTCGGCGGTCCGATCGCGGACCTCGCCGCGCTGGTCGGGGAGGTCGTGGGCGTGGAGCGGGCGCCCTTCTCCGCGACGGTGGAGGAGGGCAAGGGCACGCTCAAGATCGGCGACGTGGTGGAGGCGGAGTTCGAGCAGCTGGTGGGCGCGACCGGGAGGCCGACCACCCTGTCCGACTCGGTGTTCTCCACCATCCCGGGCTCGCCGGCGTATCCCGGCACGGCGTCGGTGTACCGGCGCAGCGGCAAGAAGCTCGGCCGCCCGGACATCGACATCTCCGGCTTCAACTCGGTGCAGGGCCACTTCCGGTTCACCGGCTGATGTCCCCGGTTGCGGTCCCGGCCCGGCTGCGCGACCCCGCGACCGGGCTGTGGGCCGCCGCGGGCGCGTGCTGGCTGCTCAGCGGCTGGCTCGTGCTCGCGGGTGGCCACCACCACGGTCCCGCGGTGCCCCGGCCGGGCGCGTTCCTCGTGGCCTGGCTGGTGATGGTCGGGGCGATGATGCTGCCGACGGTCGTGCCGCTGGTGCGGCTGTTCGCGCACGTCCGGGCGCGGGCGCCGCAGCCGGGCGGGGCGCTGCCGGCGCTGCTGGGCGGCTATCTCGCGGTGTGGACGGCCGTCGCGGGGCTCGCCTTCGCCGTGGCGCTGGGCGTGGCCGCGGCGACCGGCGCGGTCCCGTGGCTCGCCGCCCGGCCGGAGGTCCTGCTCGGCCTGGCGATCCTGCTCGCGGGCGGCTTCCAGTTCAGCCGGCTGAAGGAGGCGTGCCTGCGCGCCTGCCGCAGCCCGGCCACCGTGCTGCGCCGCGAGTACCGGCGCGGCCCGGCGGGGGCGGCGCGCCTCGGCCTGCGGCACGGGGTGTCCTGCGTGGGGTGCTGCTGGGCGTTGATGCTGGTCATGGTGGTGACCGGGGCGGCGAGCCTGCTGTGGATGCTCGGCCTCACCGCGCTGATGGTGCTGGAGAAGACGAGCCGGCACGGGCCCCGGCTGGTCCCGGTGATCGGGACCGGGCTGCTCGTCCTCGGTGGCGCGCTCCTGATCGCCGGGGTGGCGCGGCCGGCCTGACCGGCCCGTTCAGACGAGGTCGCTGCGGCTGAGCATCCCGACGAGGCGTCGGCCGCGGGTCACCGGCAGGACCCGGAAGCCCCGGTCGACCACCAGGTGCCGGGCCTCGGCCAGCGGCGTGTCCGGCCGGACGACGGTGGGGGAGCGGGTCATCGCGGCGCCGACGGTCCGCGGGGGCCCGCTGCGGCTGCCGTCGAGCGGGTCGCGCAGCAGGTCGGCCTCGCTCACCACGCCGACCAGCCCGCCGTCGTCCTCGACCACCGGCAACAGGCTGAACCGGCGGGTCAGGAGCAGCTCGACGGCCTGCGAGCAGGGTGTGGTCGGCCGGACGACGACCAGGTCGGTGCTGGTCATCACCTCACCGACCGTCCGGGCGTCCGGGCGGCGCTCCCGCGGCATCCGGGCCGGCACGGGATCCGGCAGCGTGGTCCGGCCGAACAGCCGCGACAGCAGCCCGGGCTGTTCCCGGGGGCCGCGGAGCAGGTCGCTGCGGGTGACAACCCCGACCAGGAGCCCGCGCTCCACGATCGGCATCACCCGCAGCTCGCCGTAGGTGCGCAGCCGGTGCGCGACGACGGCGGCGCTCGTCGCGGGCGACATCGTCAGCACGTCCGTGGTCATGATCGACCCGACGGTCGCGCCGGCGGACGCGCCGTCCTCCCGGTGGCGCAGGACGTCGACCAGGCTGACGATCCCGACCAGCCGGTCGACGCCCCGCACCACGGGCAGTGCGCTGAACCCCGCCCGCAGCATCCGCCGGGCCGCGAGGTCCACGGGATCGTCCGCCTGCACCGTGACGAGCCGCCGGGTCATGACATCGCGCACGCGGACGGGCATTCGTCCGACCCTAGTGGCGCGGCGTCCCCGGAACGCCCGGGTTCAGGGCGTGGGAAGGCCGACGAGCTCGCTCTGGTGGGCCGCGAACAACGCCAGGATCGCGTCGCGGTCGGGCGGCTCCTGGGCCATGAGCTCGTTCGCCTGCTCGACGAGCCGGATCGCTTCCGGCGTGGTGATCACCAGGAGCCGCGCGGGCTCGGGTGCGGGGTTGCCGAAGCCGTGCACCGCCCCGCGGCCGACGAAGGCGCACGACCCCGCCGGGCACTCCGTCGTGGTGCCGTCGACCGTGATGGCGATCGCCCCCTCGAGGACGTAGAAGGCCTCGTCGTAGACGCGGTGGAGGTGCGGCGGCGGGCCGTCGGCGTGCGGCGGCAGCGCGGACTCGAACACGGCGAAGTCCTCGCTCTGGCCGAACTCGACCTTGGTCGTCATCAAGGGGCCGAAGCGGCGGCCCGCGCCAGGGGGAAGCAGGGTGCTCGACATGTCTCCACCTGCCCGGAGTAGCTGGTGACCGTCCCGGAGACGGTACCGGCGGAAGGCCCGTTCCCGGCTACGCAGGTCTGCGTACGGACGGACCGTTGACGCCGGGCGAGGCCCGCAGGACCCTGGCCGTCCCGCTCGGCAGGCCGACCGCCCACACGACCGTTCCGCTGCGGGAGCGCGCCGTGGCCCAGTCGGAGATCGCCCGCGTGGGCCGGAGCGCTCAGCGCGGCGGGGCCACCAGCAGGCCCCACCGCGTGGCCAGCTGCGCGGCCTCGACCCGGTTGCGGCAGCCCGTCTTGGCCAGGATGTGCTCGACGTGCGTGGCGACCGTCCGGCCGCCGATGCCGTGGGCGGCGGCGATCTCGGTGTTGCTCAGGCCGCGGGCGACGCCGTCGAGGACGTGCAGTTCCCGTACGGTGAGCCCGGCCGGCGAGGGCGCCCCGCGGTGCAGGACGACCACGCCCGACGGGGAGGCGTACAGCTCGACGGCGACCACGGCGGCATCCCGGACGAGGTGCAGGACCGGGGCTGCGGGCGGGACGCCGGCGCGGAGCTGCGCCACCACGCCGGCCAGCGGCGACGGCGGCGCGACGAGGTCGGGGCGCGGCGCGGCCGAGAGCGGGGTGACGGTCCCGTCGGCACCCGCGACGAACCCGTCGACCTCCCCGCGCACCAGCCGTTCGGTGGGGGACCGGGGAGCGGCGACCGGGTCGAGCGCGGCGGCGAGGTCGGGGCCGAGCAGGTCGAGCAGGGCGACGGTGTCGTCGTCCGGATGGCGGGCGTCGAGCGTGCTCGCGTTCAGCATCCCGACGTACCGCCCGTCGGCCGCGAACAGGCAGTGGGTGACGCCGTCGCGAAAGCCGAGCGGCGTGATGATTCGCTCGAAGATCTCGCCGTGCCGACGGCGGGGCGCCAGGTCCCGGACCCGGACCGGAACGCGGCCGGACCGGACGGAGTCGAACAGTGGATCGGTGTGCATGCGCCCGTCGAGCAGGGCCGTGACCGCAGGCGGGTACGAGGTGGCGAGCGTGCGGTGCCGCGACGTCGCGGGGTCCCAGAGCGACAACGCCAGACAGTCCGCCGGCACCACCGGGCGCAGGGCCTCGAGCGCCGCGGACGCCGCGCCGGGGGTGCGGCTGCCGTTGCGCCGCAGGAAGGACCGCAGCTCACGGGCCGCGGTGAGGGCGGTCACGCGGCGCACGCTACCGGGCCCGCAGCCCCCTGCCCAGGGACGACGGCGACTGCCCGGGCATCCGTCAACCGACCGATGTGCACCGGCGCGGGCGTCCGTACCGTCGCGCCTCCCGACCACGGAGGACGCCATGAAGCCCGACGAGTACGCCGACCTCGACGCCACCGCGCTCGCCGCCCTGATCCGCTCCGGCGAGGTCACGGCCGGCGAGGTGCAGGCCGCCGCGACGGAGGCCCTCGACGCCGTGCAGCCCGAGCTGAACGCACTGGTCGGCAAGCGGTTCGCCGCCCCGCTCGACCACGCGGAGGACGGGCCGTTCGCCGGTGTGCCGTTCGCGATCAAGGACCTCATCGTGCACGCCGCGGGAGTCCCGCAGCGCGCCGGCAGCCGGCTGCTCGGCGACGGGGTGCCGATGCCCGCGGACACCCACCTCATGGCCCGCTTCCGGCGTGCCGGGCTGGCGACCCTCGGCGTCACCGCCACCCCGGAGCTGGGCTTCAACGCCAGCACGGAGCCCGTCGCGACCGGAGCGGTCCACAACCCGTGGGACCTCACGCGCAGCCCGGGCGGGTCGAGCGGCGGCTCGGCCGCCCTGGTCGCGGCCCGCGCGCTGCCCGTCGCCCACGCCAACGACGGCGGCGGTTCGATCCGCATCCCGGCGGCGGCGTGCGGGCTGGTCGGGCTCAAGCCCAGCCGCGGACGGACGTCGCCCGGCCCGGACTACGCCGACCCGCTGCTCGGCCTCGGCATCGAGTTCGCCGTGACGCGCACCGTGCGGGACTGCGCAGGCCTGCTCGACGCCGTGCACGGGTACGAGCCGGGCGACCGGTACCTGCTGCCGGAGCCCGTCCGGCCCTTCGCCGAGGAGGTCCGCGCCGGGAGCCGGCCGCTGCGGATCGCCCTGCACACCGCCGCGTTCTCCGGCCTCGGCACCGTCGACCCGCGCTGTGCGGCGGCCACGGAGGCGGTCGGGCGCACGCTCGAGGAGCTGGGGCACACGGTGGAGCTCGCCGCCCCCGCGGTGGACGCCGCCGCGTTCGACGACGCCAACCTGATCGCCTGGACGAGCTTCCTCGCCGACGGCGTGGACTCCCTGGCCGCGGCGCTCGGTGTCGACCCCGGACCCGAGCACCTCGAGGCCACCACCCGTGCCTGCGCCGACCACGGGCGCACCCTCCGGGCCGCGGACCTGTTCGCCGCCGACCGGGTCTTCAACGCGACCACCCGGGCCGTCGCCGCCTTCCACCAGCGGTTCGACCTGATCCTCACGCCGACGATGAACGTCCCCAACACGCCCCTCGGCCACCTCGACGCCGACGACGACTCCCTCGACGCGCGCGGCTGGTACGACCGCATCTTCGCCACCGCCGGCTTCACCGCGCTGTCCAACGTCACCGGGAACCCGGCGATCTCCCTCCCGCTCGGCCGGACCGACGAGGGCTGGCCGATCGGTGTGCAGCTGACCGGTCCGTACGCCGGCGAGGGCATGCTCCTCGCCGTGGCGGCCGACCTGGAGAAGGCGCTGCCGTGGGACGGCCACCGGCCGGCGACCGTGGTCGGCCGAGCCCTCTAGCCTGGGGCGCATGACCGCTCCGTTGACCAGCCCGTGGGGCTGTGGCCGGCCGTTCACCGCGGTGGTCACCGGTGCGGCCGGCGGAATCGGTCTCGCGCTGGCCGAGCAGTTGCGCGGGCGGGGCGCCGAGCCGGTCCTCGCGGACGTCGACGAGGCGGGTGTGCACGCGGCGGCCGAGCGGCTCGGCGGGTCCGGTGTGGTCGTGGACGTCGCCGACCCGGAGGCGGTGGAGCGGCTCGCCGAGCACGCGTCCGGCGCCCGGTTCGTCTGCCTCAACGCCGGGATCGTCGGACCGTCGGTCGGCGCGCCCTGGGAGGTGCCGGCCGCGGAGTGGGACCGGGTCTTCGGGGTGAACGTCGCTGGCGTGGTCAACGGCCTGCGGGCCTTCGTGCCGAGGCTGCTCGCGGCGGCGGAGTCCGCGCACGTGCTGGTCACCGCGTCCCTCGCCGGGATGACGGTCTTCCCCGGAGGCGGCGCGTACGGCCCGTCGAAGCACGCGGTGGCGGCGGTCGTCGCGCACACGGCGATGGCGCTCGAGGGCACGCCGGTCGGGATCAGCATGATCTGTCCGGCCCTGGTGGCGACCGGGATGTCCCCGGTCGGCGCCGACCCCGCCGACGTCGCCCGCGAGGCCCTGAGTGCAGTCGACGACGGCGTGTTCGCCGTGGTCCCGCCGGAGTGGCGGGCCGCCGTCGTCGACCAGGCCACCACCGTCGCCCACGGCGGTCGGCCGACCCCGCCCGCGCCGACCGGCTGACGTCGCTCAGCCCGGGTCGGCCGCCTCGTCACCCACCCTGATCTCCGCACCGACCACCACGACCGGCAGCCGCCGCAGCGGCTCCTCCGCCGGCCCGCCGACGACGGCGCCGTCGGCGATGCGGAAGCGGCTGCCGTGGCAGAAGCAGTTGATCGTCCCGGCGGCCACGGCCCGGACCGCGCAGCCGCGGTGGGGGCAGGTCGTGGAGAAGGCGACGAACGTGCCCTCCACCGGCTGCGTCACCACCACCCCGCGCTCCGCCACGATCACCCCGCCACCGACGGGAACCCGGTCCGTGGTCGTGAGCGTGGCGGACACCGGCGGACTCAGCGGTAGACGAGGCCGTCGTCGAGGTCGGCCTTCGGCAGGATCTCCTGTTCCTCCTCGTGCTCGAGCATGTGCGTCCACGGCTCGCGGTCACCCTGCTTGAAGAGCACGTGCTGGGAGCGCATCACGTAGCCGGAGTTGAAGTTCTCCGGGTCCGACCACGGGAGCAGCGGCATGTCGGCGTCGCCCGGCCGCAGCGTCGGGACGACCATCGTGGCGCCCTTGTCCTGCATGTGCTCCCACAGCCGGCACACCAGGTCGGCGACGAGGTCGACGCGCAGCGTCCAGCTGTGCCGGAAGTAGCCGAACACGTAGGCCATGTTCGGCACGTCGCTGATCATGACCCCGCGCCAGGTGACCTTCCGCGTGAAGTCGACCGGCTCGCCGTCGACGGTGAACGCCACGTCGCCGAAGGCCGAGAGGTTGAAGCCGGTGGCGGTGACCACGACGTCCGCCTCGAGCTCCTGGCCCGAGGCCGTCCGGATCCCGGTCTCGGTGAACTCCGCGATGCCGTCGGTGACGATCGACGCCTTCCCCGCGCGCAGGGCGGCGAAGAAGTCGCCGTCCGGCACGATGGCGATGCGCTGCTGCCACGGGCGGTAGCGCGGGGTGAGGTGTTTCTCGACGTCGAAGCCCTCCGGCAGCAGCGGGCGCATCGACTCCATGAGATAGGTGTGGACCTCGTCGGGCGCGTCCAGCGACGTCCGGGCCAGCCAGTGGTACTGAGACATGTACTGGCGGCGCAGGATCTCGTGGGTCCACTCCTCCGGGATGTCCAGCGCCCGCAGCTGGACGGCGAGCTCGTGCGTGAGGGGCGGGGCGTAGTAGTAGGACGGCGAGCGCTGCAGCATCGTCACGTGGTCGGCCGTCTCGGCGATCGCCGGGATCAGCGTCGAGGCGGTCGAGCCCGAGCCGATGACGATCACGCGTTTGCCCGTGAGATCGAGGTCCTCGGGCCAGTCCTGGGGATGCACGATCGTGCCGCCGAAGCGGTCCACGCCCTCCCACTCCGGTCGGTACGGCTCGGCGTGGTTGTAGTAGCCCTGGCACATCCACAGGAAGTCCGTGGTGAAGCGCAGGCGCCGACCCGTCTCCTCCTGGTCGACCTCGACGGCCCACCGGCGCTCCTCGGAGGACCAGGTGGCCGCGACGACCCGGTGCCGGTAGCGGATGTGCCGGCGCAGGTCGTCCTCGTCGAGGACCTCGTCGAGGTACGCGAGGATCTCCTCCCCGGCGGCGATCGACGGGCCGCGCCACGGCTTGAACCGGTAGCCGTAGGTGAACAGGTCGCTGTCCGAGCGCACGCCCGGGTACCGGTGGGTCCACCAGGTCCCGCCGCGGTCCGGCTGGGCGTCGAGCAGGAGGAAGGTCCGGTCGGGGAAGCTCTCCTGCAGGTGATGAGCGGCCCCGATGCCGGAGACTCCGGCGCCGACGATGAGGACGTCGACGTGGCCCGCCTCCTCGACGGCGATGTCCTCGGGAGCGGTCGCGGGTGCAGACGTCATCGGCTCGACCTCCGGTGCGCGCGCTGTGACCCCGGTCATGCTAGTGCGGATTCCGGCACGCAACGTCCGCCGACCGGGTCCGCACGAAGTAGGGCGTTGTCAGGCGCCGCCCGGGGGTGCACCGTACGTGGACCACACCGACGGGAGGCCCGCCGTGGCTGACCCCTGGGGTTTTCTGCGCACCGAACGCCGGCCCACGCCGCGGCGGCCGGTGGACGTGCGGCTGCGCGACTGGCGCGAGGTGTACGAGCCGCTACCGGAGCCGGCGCTGCGCGCGCAGGCCGGGCGCTGCATGGACTGCGGCGTCCCGTTCTGCCACGCGGAGTGCCCGCTGGGCAACCTCATCCCCGAGTGGAACGACCTGGTCCGCCGCGGGCGCTGGCGCGAGGCGAGCGAGCGGCTGCACGCCACGAACAACTTCCCCGAGTTCACCGGCGTGCTGTGCCCGGCCCCCTGCGAGGAGTCGTGCGTGCTGGCCATCAACGCCGACGCGGTGTCGATCAAGCAGGTGGAGCTGCAGATCGTCGACCACGCCTGGGGCCAGGGGTGGGTGCGGCCGCTCCCGCCGCCGCGTCGGACGGGCCGGTCGGTCGCGGTGATCGGGTCGGGCCCGGCCGGGCTGGCCGCCGCCCAGCAGCTCACGCGCGCGGGTCACGACGTGGTGGTCTGCGAACGGGCCGACCGGATCGGCGGCCTGCTCCGCTACGGCATCCCCGCGTTCAAGATGGAGAAGCGCCGGCTCGACCGGCGGCTCGCGCAGATGCTCGCCGAGGGCACGGCGTTCCGGGCCGGGGTTGAGGTCGGCGTCGACGTGCACGCCGACCGGCTGCGCGACGAGTCCGACGCCGTCGTGCTGGCCTGCGGCGCCACCGCCCCGCGCGAGCTGCCAGTGCCGGGCCGGCACCTGGCCGGGGTGCACCTCGCGATGGACTACCTGACCTGGGCGGACCGGGTGCAGGAGGGGGATCTGGGCGAGTCCCCGATCAGTGCCGAGGGCAAGGACGTCGTGATCATCGGGGGCGGCGACACCGGGACCGACTGCCTGGGCACCGTGCACCGCCAGGCCGCCCGTTCGGTGGCGCACGTCGACATCCGGCCCCGCCCGCCGGAGCGGCGCACCCCCGAGATGCCGTGGCCGACCTATCCGGCGGTGCTGCGCACGTCGCCGGCGCACGAGGAGGGCGGGGCGCGCCTGTTCTCGGTCGACACCGTCGAGTTCCACGGGGACGCCGACGGCGGACTGCGGGCGGTCACGCTCGTGGAGGGTTTCCGCGACGAGACCAAGCGCTTCCACCCCGCCGGGGCGACCACGCAGGTCCCCGCCCAGCTCGCGCTGATCGCCCTCGGGTTCACCGGCCCCGAGCAGGGCGACCTCCTCGCGCAGCTGGACGTCCGGCTCGACGGGCGCGGCAACGTCCTGCGCGACGAGGACTTCATGTCCACCGCCGAGGGCGTCTTCGTCGCCGGGGACATGGGGCGCGGCCAGTCGCTGATCGTGTGGGCGATCGCCGAGGGCCGCGCCGCGGCCGCCGCGGTCGACGCCTACCTCACCGGGCGGGACCTGCTGCCCCGGCCGATCCGTCCGGACCGCGTCCCGATCGCCTGATCGAGCGCCGGAGCCAGAGGATCGCCGCGACCGCCACGACGACGAGCCCGACGGCGACGGCGACGGCCACCGTCAGGTTCGTGCCCGCGCAGTCGTTGACGGGGTCGTCGTGGCTGAGCGCGCAGGCCATGCGCTCGCCCCGCTCGGTCCCGTACCGCGCGACCAGCTCGGAGCGGAAGTCCTGCCACTGGCGGTGGGTCTCGGTGACGGCGCCGGTCACGGCCCTGGCGAAGTTGGTGCCGACCATCCCGCGCGACGTCGTCGGGTCCGTCGCCGCGCCGGTGACGGGGTCGATCTGCCCGCGGTCCTTGTTGAGCCCGGCGTGGGTGACGCGCAGCTGGCAGGCCCCGACGCCGGGGACCTCGTCCCGGGCCACGAAGCACCCGGTGCTGAGCGCGTCGGGCGGGTCGGGCGCCGCACTGCCGCGCAGGTCGAGCAGGGGACTGGGCGCGGGGAGGGCGAGCCCGGGCGGGTTCTCGTCCCCGATCGGGCGCGCCGGGTCGGGCTCGTCGGCCCAGTTGCTGTGGGCGTAGAAGTCCTGCGCGCCGTGCAGGGCCCGGCCGAACGCCTCCAGGGTCGCGCACTTGGCCCGTTCCTCCCGCTGCTCGCGGGACCGGCACTCCGGGTGCGACCCGACCTCGGCCGGGAGCACCTCGCCGTCGGGACCGAGCAGGCCCTGCGCGTCCTCCAGCCCCTCGCCGAACCGCATGCGCATGTGGTTCAGGCAGTCGACGAGCGAGGCGGTGGCCTGGTCGCGGGTGCGGGGGTAGGTGCCCGCCACGTAGTCCGCGTCGTCGCAGTGCGCGGCCGGGTCGGACAGCTCGTCGCGGTCCGGCGAGCCGACGGCCCCGAACTCGCGGTCGTGCCCGGCGAGGTAGTCCATGGTCAACGGTTGGAAGCAGTCCGGGTCGGAACCGGCCGTGCCGGCGCAGCTCAGAGCGGCCCGGGTGATCCGCTCGTGCTCGCGGCTCTGCCCGCCGCTGTCGATCGTGCCGAACCCGGCGGCGGAACCGGGTGCCAGAGCGAGGCCCAGGACGACGAGCAGGCCGAGCAGCGTCGTGAACCGCCGTCGTCGCACCGCGGTGCCACCCCCTCCGACCGGCCGCCGAGCGGAGCGTGCCGCGCGGAAGATCGCGTCGACCTCATCCCGGCGGGGTGACCGCGGGAGCGAGCCCCTCGTTCGCGGTGAGCCGGGCGCCGGCCGCGCGGGCCCTGCCGGGCCGGGTGAGCACCCAGAAGACACCGAGCAGGATCCAGGCCGCGGAGATCGCGGGATAGCTCCCCGCGCCGCTCTCCGGGTACGGGACGATGTTGCGGAACAGCGTGTACCCCAGCAGGACAAGCGCGAGCGCCGGGACCACCACCTCCCATGCCGCCACCTCCCGGTGCCCCGAGAAGAACAGCAGCCGGGCGGCGCCGATCGTGGCGAGCGCGTAGACCACCAGCAGGATCAGCGTGCCGATCGTCGCCGAGGCCTGGAACAGCGTGAACGGCGCCGAGCCCAGCACGAACCACGCGAGCGCGACCTCGAGGTACATCGCGCCCACCACCACGCACGTCGCCCGCACCGGGGTGCCGCGCTGCGGGGAGACCTCCGCGAGCGCGGCCGGCCCGACGCCGTCGCGGGTCAGGGCGAACAGGAGCCGGGAGGCGCCGACGGCACAGGCGAGCGCGCAGCCGAACGCACTGACCGCCGCGCCCACCGTGATCAGGTGACCGACCCAGCCGGCGACGTAGTCCGCCCCGAGGTCGCCGAGCAGCGACGACGACGCCGTGAACGCCGCGATCCCCGCCGGGTCGGTGCCGAAGCCCATCACCTCGACGGTGGTCACGAACACGAAGTAGACGCCGCCGAAGACGGCCGTGCCCAGGATCGCCCGCGGGATGCTGCGGCGCGGGTCGCGGGCCTCCTCGCCGAGCGTGGCCGCGGCCTCGAAGCCGGCGAAGGAGAGGAACCCGAACACCACGCCGAGGAACAGTGCGGACACCCCGGTGCCGGGCGCGACGCTGAACACCGATCCGTCCAGGGTGTGCCCGCCCGGCGCCGTCCCGCCGGCCAGCCTGACGAGGACCACCACGCACACCGCGAGGATCAACCCGACGGTCACGCCCTCGATCGTCAGCAGCACCCGCGTGCCGCCGCGCACCCGGACGACGGCGAGGGCCAGCACGCCGAGCAGGGCGATCGCCGCCAGGGCGAACCCCGCCCAGCGGGGCTGGTCGGGCCAGATCCCCAGCACCCGCAGGGCGTCCGCGCCGAAGATGCCCGCCGCCGTCGAGGTGACGACCCCGTAGAACACGTACGTGCCCAGCAGCGACCACCCGGCGACCACACCGGCGCGCGGGCCGAGGGTGGCGCCGACGAAGCCGTAGACGCTGCCCGCGTGGTGGAACCGCTGGCACAGCCGCACGAACGTGTAGGCGACGAGCAGGACGCCGACCGTCGCCAGCGCGAAGGCCAGGGGGACCGCGCGGCCGACCGAGCTCGCCGTGCCCTGCGGGTTGATGTTCGCGGCCATCGAGGGCGCCATCAGCGCCAGGGAGAGCCCGATCGCCTCCCACACGCCGAGGCCGCGGCGGAGCCGGGAACGTGGGGTCGAGCTCTGCACCATCGCGCTCACCTCTTCCGACCCCGGGGAGGTCGCCCGGGCGGGGGTGAGGGTTACGCGCGGACCACCGGTCGGGCGCAGACTGTCGCCCATGCCCGACAGCCCTACGGGGAACGAGCCTCCGGCACGGACGTCCCGCGCCAGCCGCCGCCGGTGGCGCCGCATGCTGGCCGACGAGCGCGAGGAGGCCAAGGTCTACCGCGACCTGGCCGCCCGGCGCAGCGGCGACGAGCGGGAGATCCTGCTCGGGCTCGCCGAGGCGGAGGAGCGGCACATCGCCCACTGGGCGAACCTGCTCGGTGACGACGCGGCCTCGGCCGGGCGCGGCTCGCTGCGGATGCGGCTGCTGGCGCTGCTCGGACGGCGGTTCGGCTCGGTGTTCGTGCTGGCGCTGGCGCAACGGGCGGAGACCCGCTCGACCTACCGCTCGGACGTCGACGCCACCCCGGCGATGGCGGCCGACGAGCGCATCCACGAGGAGGTCGTCCGGGGCCTGGCGGTCCGCGGCCGGGCGCGCGTGTCCGGCACCTTCCGCGCCGCCGTCTTCGGCGCGAACGACGGCCTGGTCAGCAACCTCTCGCTCGTCCTCGGCGTGATCGGCGGCGGGGCGAGCCGCACGGCGGTCCTGCTCACCGGCCTCGCCGGGCTGCTCGCGGGGGCGCTGTCGATGGGGGCGGGGGAGTACGTGTCGGTGCGCTCGCAGCGCGAGCTGCTGGCGGCCTCGGCCCCGGACATCAGCGACGCCTCCCGGGTCCTGCCGCAGCTCGACGTCGACGCCAACGAGCTCGCCCTGGTCTACCGGGCCCGCGGGCTGAGCGCCGACGAGGCCCGCCGGCGGGCCGAGCAGGTGTTGCGCAGCAACGACCCCGCCCTCGCGGTGGCCGCGACGAACCCCGCCCCGGAGGGGCACGACGTGGTGGGCAGCAGCCTCGGCGCCGCGCTGTCGAGCTTCCTGTTCTTCGCCTCCGGTGCCGCCATCCCGATCCTGCCGTTCTTCGTCGGCCTGGCGGGCGGTCTCGCCGTCGCGGTCTCGGGAGTGCTCGTCGGGATCGCGCTGATGCTCACCGGCGCCGTCGTCGGCGTGCTCTCCGGCGGTCCCCCGTTGCGCCGTGCACTGCGCCAGCTCGCGATCGGCGGGGGCGCAGCCCTGGTCACCTACGGCCTGGGAGTGCTGTTCGGCGCAACGCTCGGGTAGAGCGCCTCGTCCGATTCGCGGAACGGCGACGGGGCCGAATCCCGGCCATTCTTCGATATGTCTGTTTCATCACGGAAGCCCCAGGTGAGACGACGGCAAAATCTCGTCGCCGGGTACTTGTCCCCATTGTTCCGAGGGCCCCGCCGGGGACACCCTCGGACGGCCCAGACGAACCGTCGCAGCGACGATCTCCGTCGTGTGGCGCAGCAGATGTCGTGCTGGGGTGGGGGCCTCATGTCGATCGTCACGCCACGGGACCCCGGTCCCGAGCTCCCGGGTGCCGTCCGTCGCCCGGACGTCCCGCTGTCGGACCTCGTGGTCGTCGACCGGCACGAGGCGCAGGGCTGGCGGGTGCGCCGCCACGAGCGGCTCGACGCCGTGTTCGAGGAGCGGTGCGACTGGATCCGGGAGTACGGGCGCGCGACCCAGCTCGCCGTCGACGCCCCCGGCGCCGCGCTGACCTTCGACGAGCTCGACGCGCGGGCCAACCGGCTCGCCCGCTACCTGCGGGTGCGCGGGACCGGCGCGGGTGACCGGGTCGCGCTGCTGTTCGACGACCCCGTCGACGCCTGCGTCGCCCAGCTCGCCGTGTTCACCATCGGCGGGACCTGCGTGCCCCTCGATCCCGGCGCTCCGGCGGACCGGCTGGCCTTCGTCGTCGCCGACTCGGGGGCGCGCGTGGTGCTCGGGCGCAGTCACCTGCGGGACGCGCTGCGGCAGAGCACGGGGGAGGTCGTCGCGATCGACGCCGCCGCGCGGCTGATCGCGGAGATGAGCCCCGGCCGGCTGCAGCCGGCCGAGCGGGGTGAGCGCGCCGACCTGCCCGCCTTCGTGCTGTACGCGCCCGGCGCCTCGGACGTCCCGGAGGCGGTGGCGATCGACCACCGCGGCCTCTGCAACGCGGTGCGGATCGCGTCGGAGACGTTCGGGATCGGCGGCCACCGCGTGTACCAGGGGCGACCGCTCTTCACCGGAGGCGGGATCGCGGAGACGTGGATGGCGTGGGTCGCGGGCGCGACCCTCGTGCCCGGTGATCCCACCCTGTCCGGGCGCGCGCTGCACACCGAGATCGCCGATCGTCGCGTGACCGCGTGGTGCACCACCCCGACCCTGCTCTCGACGGTCGAGCCGGACCTGCCCGCGTTGCGATTGCTGGTCGTCGCGGGGGAACCGTGCCCGCAGCCCCTCGTCGCGCGGTGGTACCGGCCCGGCCGGCGCCTCCTCACCGCGTACGTGCCCGAGGGCGCGGCGGTGGCGGCCGCCTGGACCGAGGCCGACCCGGACACCCCGGCATCGATCGGCGTACCGCTGCCGACCTACGCGGGCGTCGTGCTCGATCCCGACTTCCCGATCGCCCTGCGGCACGGCGAGACCGGGGAGGTCGGGTTCGCCGGGCTCGGGCTCGCCTGCGGGTACCGGCCGGGAGGTCCGGCGGAGGTCGAGGACTTCCTCGGGATCCCCGGCAACCCGTCCGGCCGGATCCACCGGACCGGCGATCTCGGGCGGGTCGACGACACCGGGCGGATCGAGTACCGCGGCCGGCTCGGCCTGCAGGCGGACCTCCGCGGCGAGCGGGTCGACCTCGGCGCGGTCGAGTCGGCGATGCTGGCCGTGCCCGGCGTCGGCTCCGCGGCCGCCGCGGTGCGGGACCTCGCCCCGGACGACCCCGGGCTGGTCGGCTTCTACACCTGCCGCGCCGACGCGTCCCCGCTCGACGAGCGGACCGTCTCGTCCCGGCTCCGCGAACGCCTGACCGGGAGCCCCGTCCCGGCGGTCCTGGTCCGGCTCGACGCCCTCCCGATCGGACCCGACGGGCACGTCGACCGCGCGGGCCTCCCGGCGCCGACCGCCCCGGCGGCGCGCCCGGCGCCGAGGCCCGGGGCCCCAGCGGACGCGGGCCTGGCCGCGGCGCTGGCCGGCGTGCTCGCCGATGTCCTCGCGGTGGAGCACGTCCCGACCGACCGCAACGTCTTCGACGACCTCGGCGCCGACTCGATGGTGATGACCCGGTTCTGCGCGCGCCTGCGCACGCGGCCGGACCTGCCGTCGATCTCCATCAAGGAGGTCTACGCGCACCCGACGCTCGCCGGGCTCGCCGCGGCAGCCACGCCCGTGCCGCAGGTGCCCGCGCCCTCGACGTCCCGCGCCGACGTCGTGCAGGGGCTCGCCCGGGTGCTGGCCGAGGTGCTGGGCGTCGAGCAGGTGCCGACCGATCGGAACGTGTTCGACGACCTCGGCGCCGACTCGATGGTGATGACCCGGTTCTGCGCGCGGCTGCGCAAGCGCGACGACCTGCCGTCGATCTCGATCCGCGACGTCTACGCCACCCCGACGCTCGACGGCATGGCCGCCGCTGCTGCCGGCCCGACGGGCGCGGCGCCGCCCGCCCCGGCCGCCCCGGCGGCCGTCGTCCCGGTCCGGCACAGCACCGCGGGATACGTGCTCACGGGCGTCCTGCAGCTGCTGATCTTCCTGCTCTACGTCACGGGCACGGGCTTCGTCATGGACCGTGCCTACATCTGGATCTCGTCGAGCGTCGGGCTGGTCGAGATCTACCTCCGCTCGCTCGTGGCGGGAGCCGTGGCCTTCCTGGCCCTCACCCTGATGCCGGTCGTGGCGAAGTGGCTGCTGATCGGGCGCTGGAAGGAGACGGAGTTCCCGGTCTGGAGCCTGCGCTACGTCCGGTTCTGGCTGGTCAAGACGCTCGTGCGGGGCAACCCGCTGGTGCTGCTCATGGTGGGGTCGCCGCTGTACACGCTGTACCTGCGCCTGCTCGGCGCGAAGGTCGGGCCGAACGTCGTGATCCTCACCCGCTTCGTGCCGATCTGCACGGACCTGATCTCGCTGGGCGCCGGGACCGTGGTCCGCAAGGACGCCTACCTGCTGGGCTACCGCGCGCACGCCGGGAAGATCCAGCAGGGACCTGTCACGCTCGGCCGCGACGTCGTGGTCGGGGAGAAGTGCGTGCTCGACATCGGCACCGCGATGGGCGACGGCGCCCAGCTGGGGCACGCCTCCTCCCTGCACCGTGGGCAGTCCGTGCCGGCGGGGGAGCGCCGGCACGGCTCGCCGCCGGTCCCGACGCAGACCGACTTCCGGGCCGTGCCCGCGCTCCGGGTGCAGCCTCTGCGCAGGGTCACCTACGTGACGAGCCAGTTGTTCACGCTGTTCGCGATCTACCTGCCGCTCGGGTTCGGCGGGCTGTTCCTCCTGCTGACCGAGGTGCCGCGGCTGCGGACCCTGGTGGATCCCGGCGCTGTCGGGTACACCACGCCGGAGTTCTACCTCGACGCGCTCTTCGGGTCGGTCGCGATCGTGTTCGGCGGCCTGATCGTCGGGCTGGTGGTCGTGCTGACGGTGCCGCGGCTGCTCGCCCCGTTCGTGCGGCCGGACCGCGTGTACCCGGTGCACGGGATCCGGTACTCGTTGCACCGCACCGTCACCCGGCTGACCAACGTCAAGCTGTTCGTCACGCTCTTCGGTGACAGCTCGTACATCGTCGGCTATCTCTCACTGCTCGGCTACGACCTGGGGAAGGTCGAGCAGACCGGCTCGAACTTCGGTTCCCTGGTGGGGCAGGAGACGCCGTTCCTCGTCTCGGTGGGCACCGGCACCGTCATCGCGGACGGGCTGTCGGTGAACAACGCCGACTTCTCGAACACCTCGTTCCGGACCTCCAGGGTCTCGATCGGTGCCCGGAACTTCCTCGGCAACCACGTCGCGTACCCCATCGGCGGCCGGACCGGCGACGACTGCCTGCTCGCCACCAAGGTCGCGATCCCGATCGACGGGCCGGTCCGAGAGGGCGTCGGCCTGCTCGGGTCACCCGCGTTCGAGATCCCCAGGACCGTCCAGCGGGACCGGGGATTCGAGATCACCCGGGACGAACGGCGCCGGCTGCTGCGCCGGAAGAACACGCACAACGCCGTCACGCTCGCCCTCGCCCTGCTCGTCCGGTGGGGTCACGTGTTCGGGCTGCTGCTGCTGGCGATGGTGGCCGTGGACCACTACGCCGATCTCGGCGCGGTCGCCTTCGCCGCCGAGGTCGCCGCAAGCGTGCTGTTCTCGCTGCTCTGGTACATCTTCTGGGAGCGGGCGGTGGCGGGCTTCCGTCCCCTCCGGCCGAAGTCCTGCTCGATCTACGACGTGCGCTTCTGGCGGCACGAGCGCTACTGGAAGCTCACGATGCCGCCCCTGGAGCGGCTGCTGGCCGGCACTCCGTACCACAACATCGTCGCCCGGATGCTCGGCCTGCGGATCGGCCGGCGCGTGTTCGACGACGGTGCGTCGATCACCGAGCGCACCATGGTAGCCGTCGGCGACGACTGCGTGCTCAACATCGGCAGCATCATCCAGTGCCACTCGCAGGAGGACGGCGCCTTCAAGTCCGACCGCTCCGCACTCGGCGCCGGGGTCACCCTCGGCGTCGGTGCCCTCGTCCACTACGGCGTGTCGGTCGGCGACGCCGTGGAGATCGAGCCGGACTCGTTCGTCATGAAGGGCGAGGACGTCCCGGCCGGGGCGCACTGGGGCGGGAACCCCGCCCAGGACCTGGGCGAGGCCGTCGCCGCGGCCCCCGACCGCGCTCCGGCGGCGGTCGGCGCGCACCGATGAGTTCGGGGGGCCGGCCGATCCGGGGGCACGGACGCCGGTCGGGGACTGACGCCGCTCCGACGCCGCTCGGACTCAGGCGGCGCCCGGTGCGGGATCCCGGAGGGCCGGCCCGAGCTCGTCGTACAGCTCGAGCTCGCGGGCCACGCCGGTGATCGTCAGCGGCCGGATCACCACCCGGTTGCCGCCCACCACGAACCGGACGACGGCCCCCGACGCGACGGCCCGGTCCCGGATCCCGAGGAGCGCGGCCAACCCGGCCGAGCCCAGGAAGGCCACGCCGATCAGGACCACGACCATCAGCCGTCCGTCGAGGAGCCGCGTCACGGCGTCCCGGAACTCCGCGGCGGTCTCCGCGTCGATCTCCCCGGTCACGTGGACCACGACCGCGTCGCCGCGCGCCTCGGCAGCGGTGGTCAGGTGGGGGACGAACGGATCGCCGGCCCCGGCACCGCAAGGGTCGTCCGCGCACACATCCGGCATCGCCACCTCCTGCACGAGGAAGAAGACGGCCGACTGCTTGACCGGGCCCTGGACCGCGACCGGAGGCCGGGCGCCTCCGGGACCGCCATCAGATCAGCGTCACCGGTCCGGAGCAATACGGCATCGGGGTCACGCACGGCCGGGGGTGCCGCCGTCACTCCGAGTCGTGGTGGGGGATGCGATGGCCGACGTGCTCGGCGAACGCGTACGTCTCCTCCACCAGCCTCCGCACGTGGTCGCTGGTGAGCCGGTAGACCATCCGCCGCCCCTCGCGGCGGGCGCCGACCAGCCCGGCCAGGCGCAACCGACCGAGGTGCTGCGACACCGAGGAACGTGACGCGGCCACCCGCGCGGTGAGCGTGGTCACGTCCTGCTGGCCCTCGGCGAGCAGGCCGAGCAGGTGGAACCGGGTCGCGTCGCCCAACTGCCGCAGGACATCGGCGGCGAGGGCCACCACGTCGGCATCCAGTGGCTCCCGCACGGGACTGGCAGCTGCGATGTCCTTGTGCGCGCGCATGGTTGCATAATGCCCCTGAGCTGGGCATCCTGCCAACCATGACGGAGGTGCGGGGCGCCGCTCGACAGCACGGCCACGGCCACGGGCACGGGCACGGACACGGACATGAGGGCCACCGGTCCGGCGGCCTGCTCCGGCTCCTCCGCTCGGTCGTCACGCCGCACAGCCACGACGCGGCGGACTCCGTCGACTCAGCGCTGGAGGCCAGCGCCGACGGCATCCGCGCCCTCAAGATCAGCCTGGCGGCGCTGCTGGTGACGGCGCTGGCGCAGGCCGCCGTTGTGGTGCTGACCGGGTCGGTGGCGCTGCTGGCCGACACGATCCACAACTTCTCCGACGCGCTGACCGCCGTCCCGCTGTGGATCGCGTTCGTGCTGGGGCGGCGCCGGCCCACCCGGCGCTACACCTACGGCTACGGCCGCGCCGAGGACCTGGCCGGGGTGTTCATCGTGGCGATGATCGCCCTGTCGGCCGTGGTCGCCGGGTACGAGTCCGTCCGCCGCCTCGTCGATCCGCAGCCGGTCGGCAACCTCGGCGTGCTCGTCGCGGCCGGCCTGATCGGGTTCGCGGGCAACGAGCTCGTCGCGGCCTACCGGATCCGGGTGGGCCGGCGCATCGGCTCGGCCGCGCTGGTAGCCGACGGGCTGCACGCCCGTACCGACGGGTTCACCTCGCTCGCCGTGGTCGTGGGCGCGCTCGGGGTGCTGGCCGGGTTCCCGCTGGCTGATCCGATCGTCGGCATCCTGATCACGGTCGCGATCCTCGTCGTCCTGCGGGGCGCGGCGCGGGACATCTACCGGCGGCTCATGGACGCCGTGGACCCGGAGCTCGTCGACCGGGCGGACGCGGCCCTGCGTGCGGTGCCCGGGGTGCGCGGGATCGAGCAGCTGCGGCTGCGCTGGGTCGGGCACCGGGTGCGCGCCGAGGCCGGCCTCGAGGTCGACAGCAGCCTGTCGGTGGTCGCCGCGCACGCGATCGCCGCCGAGGCCAAGCACCGCCTGCTGCACGAGGTGCCGAAGCTGGTCGACGCCACGCTGCACGTGAGCCCGCACGGACCCGAGGGCCACGCCCACCACGCACAGCTGGCCCACCACGGCGTCGCGACCTGACGCACCGCGAGTCGCCGGTGACGCTCAGCGGCGCCCCCACGCCGAGACGAGCGGCGGGACGGCGACCGGCAGGGCCCCGCTGGTCAGGTCGTCGATGTGGGCGGCGACCTCGGCATCGGTGACGAGCCCCGTTCGGGGCAGCAGGGCGCGCAGCTGCGTGACGTTGGCGGCCTCGAGGATCGCGCCCGCCGGCGAGGGCAGGGGCAGCACGGCGTCGGCGCCGACCTCCCGGAGCCCCGCCTCGCGGAGGAGCGCGGGGAGCTCCCGGCCGTAGCTCAGGTCCGCACCCCGGCCGAGGAGCAGGGCGAGGAACGCCTTCCGGACCCGGCGCGCCCGGTCCTGCACGAGATCGTCCGGGCCGGTCGAGCGCGTGAGGCACGGCGCGGACTGCAGGTCGACGTCGAAGTCCTCCACGAGCAGGTGCCCGCCGACACGGACGGCGGAGACCATGCGCCGCAAAGCCTCCGCGCGGTCCGGCAGGTGCGTGAGGACCAGCCGGGCGTGCACCAGGTCGAAGGTGCCGGGCGGGTCGTCGGCGGTCACGTCGTGTCGCAGCACGCGCACGCCGGGCGCCTCCACCGCCGTCAAGGCCTCGGGCGCGATGTCGGTGGCCACCACCAGCCCGTCCGGCCCCACGCGCTCGGCGAGGCCGCGCGGGACGGAGGGGCCGCCCGCCCCCACCTCCCAGACGCGGGCGCCGGGCGCGAGCCCGAGCGCGTCCACGTGCCGGAAGGTCGTCCCGTCGAACAGCGCGGACAGCGCGGCGAACCGGGCCGCCGCCCCCACCTCGCGATTGTCGAGCAGGTACTCCCCGCGTTCGATGTCCGTCGTCGTGCCCGTGCTCATGCCGCCCTCCCACCGCCGGAGTTCCGTGCTGCCTCAGAGCGGCCGGGCCCGGGGCGGGATACCGCGACGGGAAGCTGACGACAGGGTTCGGGCGGCCGGCCGGGCCGGGTCGGCACCCGGCTCAGCGCGCCCCGGCCTTGCGGCGGTGCCCCGGGCGCTTGGCGGGTGCGGGGGTCTCCTGCGCGCCGTCGTGCCTGGTCGCCTTGGGCTTCGCGGTGTCGCCGGTGTCGCCGGTGTCGCCGGTGTCGGCCGAGTCGGCCGAGTCGGCGGAGTCGGCGGAGTCGCCGGAGTCACCCGAGTCGGCGGAGTCGCCCGAGTCACCCGAGTCACCGGACTCGGTGGAGTCGACGGCGTCCGCGGCGTCCGCGGCGGGTTCGGTCCGCCCGCCGTCGCCGCTCGCCTGGGCCGGGGGCTCGGCGAGGTCCGGGTGCCGGCGCTTCGCCGTCGACCAGCGGAGCTCCACCTCGAACTCCACCTCGTCCTCGTCGATCTCCACCTCGACCTTGCACTGCACCTCGCCGGGCACGCGCACGGTCATGCTCGTGGTGCCCAGCGTGAGCTCGACCTTCCCGGTGTCGGCGAGGGCCTCGGCCAGCGCGGACAGGGTGCGGGCGGTCTGCTCCCGCGTCACGGGCTCCTTGTAGGTCACCTCGACGTCGGACATCGTCGTCTCCGATCGGGATCGGTCGCGGGCCCGGACGGCTCGTCGGGCATCCGAGGGAAGTGTCGACGGCCGGTCCCCCGGCCTCGTCATCCGTTCCGGGTGGTCGCGAGCGGGCTCGCGATCGTGCTCGACGGGCTCGGGCCCGGCTGCACTGCGGCCCGGCCGCTACGCCGTGACCCGCTCGTAGAGCCGGACGGCCATCCCGTCCGCGTGCACGCGGACGGGATGGCGGGTGTGCCGGTACCCGCACCAGACGCAGCCCGGCCGCCGGCCCGGCGTGCTCCGCCGCCGCTCGCCACGCACCGCCCGGCCCAGCTCGGCGCCGGCCCACGCGACCGCCACCGCGGCCGTCAGGCCGCCGACGACCACGGCGCCGACGAGCCGGGCCCACGCCCGGACGAGGCGCAGACCGACGCCGGATCCCCGGACGGTCACGTCGGCCTCCCTCCGCGCGGGCCCGGGCAGGTGTGCCGGGACGAGCCCCGGTACGGAGGGTAGGCGCCGATCGGCCGGTCGAGGTGGCCTCGACCTGACCTGTCGGTGAACAGGTGGCCGGGAGGGCCCTCAGCCGTGGCGCCGCTGCTCCATCCGGGGTTGACTACGGCTCCACCGTCAGGGCCGTAGCGAAGGGGTGGACACCGTGGCACTCGTGCCGAGCACGTGGATCTCGTCGACCGGGCGACGCGACGCCGTCGCAGCGGTGACGGACGTGATCCGCGATCTGATCCCGTTCGTCCAGACGGCGATCAAGGGGATCGACGAGCTGCGCGACCGGGCCGCCCTGAGGCTGCGGGAGAGGTCGGCCCGCCGGGCGGAGCGGCGTCAGCGCGGCGGGTGGACGGCCGGCGGCGGGAACACGGCGCGGCCCTCACCCGCCTCGAAGGCGGACGCGGCGGGCCCGACGATCAGCGGGTCCGGCGGGGTCGCGACGCTCGGGTCCTTGCCGGGATAGCCGAACAGCCCCAGCACGTGCCGGATCGCCTCCAGCCGGGCCCGCTTCTTGTCGTTGCTCTTGATCACCGTCCACGGGGCGTCCGCGGTGTCGGTGTAGAAGAACATGGCCTCCGTGGCCTCGGTGTAGTCCTCACGGGGTCGTCGTCGGAGTCGTCCACCTCGTACCGCGCACCCGGGATCGCGAGCGTCCCCGGCACCTCGGGGCCCGGCGCCGTGTTCGTCGTCCATGGCGCCAGCCTCACCCACGTGGGCGACAGGAGGGTGAACGGCGGGGGACGGGCGGTCGGCCCGCCCGCACCCCGGCGGTCAGCCCGGCTCGTCGAGCGGCCGTTCGGCCAGGGCCTCCTCGAGCAGGTGGACCGCCTCGCGGTGGCTCTCACCCAGATAGCGGCCGGGGACCCGGCGGCGGGACGGGCGGGTGAGGAACGCGTTGCCGGCGTAGAAGGACGGCCTGCCCTGGGCCGCCATGGCGGACAGGGCGGCGACCGCCGGACGCCGGCCGACGGCCAGGTGGGAGACCACCACGACGGCGGCCGCGTCCAGCGTCTCCGCCGCGATCGTCAGGGTCGGGACGGGGGTCCGCGCACCGAGGACGCGGCAGGACCGTCCGTCCGAGGCGAGGAGCATGCCGAACGCCTCCAGCCCCAGCGAGTGCAGGTCACGCGGGCCGCAGGCCAGCAGGACGCACCCGCCCGGGCGCGGCTCGGGCGCGAAGGCCACGATCCGCGACAGCCAGGTGCGCGCGGCCTCGGTGGCCAGGTGCTCGTGGCCGACGTCGCAGCTCCCGATCTCCCACCAGTGCCCGATCCGGCGCATCGCGGGCACGAGCACGAGGTCGACCGTGGCGCCCAGGCCCAGCCGCCCGGCGGCGTCGTCGAGACAGGAACGGACCCCGCCCTGGTCCATGGCGCGCGCCGCCTCCAGGAAACGCTCCACCAGGTCGCGGCCGGGTTCGTCGGAGTCCACCAGCAGACGGGCGGTCGTCGCGGCGTCGCCGGCGCGCCGGCCGCGGGCGATCTCGTCCCGGATGATCCGCAGCTCGTCGATCACCTGCGCCGGGTAGCGGCGGTGCCCGCCCTGGGTGCGGACGACGCCGGGCACCGAGTAGCGGTGCTCCCACGTGCGCAGCGTGGAGACCGGCACCGCGAGCAGCGCGCTGACCTGCTGGATCGTCAGCGGACGATCCGTGTGGTCCGGTGCGGCGACTGGCACGGGATCAGGGTGCCGCTCCCCGGCCCCGGGCGCAGCGAGACGGCAGGTTCGAATGCGCAGGTTCGGCCGTTGCCCGGCGGGCCGCGCCGCCGCACGCTGGAACCAGGTCGACCCGGTGCGTGCAGCCCACACCCGCCCCCCAGGTGCGGGACGCGGACCGGGCCGACGTCAGAGTGCCGGACCCGGAGCCGGGGTGGTGCGCGACCCACCCCGGCCCGTCCGTGTTCGCCGGTCCGCTCCCACCGCGGTGCCCGTACGGGTCCATCGCCGCGCGTGGCCCGCCTCCTCCCGCCGGGGGAGGCGGGCCCCTCGCGCGCGTCGCGGCCGCGGTGATCCGGCGTCCGGGTCTGGCCCCCGGGCCCGCGGCGCGGCAGCATCGGATCCCCGGCTCGACTGCGGGGCGAGGATCCTCTGCCCGACGACGTGTGAGGTGGCCGATGCAGAAGTACGTCTACGAGTTCACCGAGGGCGGCAAGGACCAGAAGGACCTGTTGGGCGGCAAGGGTGCCAACCTCGCGGAGATGACCCGGCTGGGGCTGCCGGTGCCGCCGGGCTTCACGGTGACCACCGAGGCGTGCCGGCGCTACCTGGCCGACGGCGTGGTACCGGCCGAACTGCGGGTGCAGGTGACCCGGGCGCTGCGGGCCCTGGAGGACCGGATCGGCCGTCAGCTCGGCGACCCCGAGGACCCGCTGCTCGTCTCGGTGCGGTCGGGCGCCAAGTTCTCGATGCCCGGGATGATGGAGACCGTCCTCAACATCGGGCTCAACGACGCGTCGGTGCGCGGGCTGGCCGCGGTGGCCGGGGACGAGCGGTTCGCCTGGGACTCCTACCGGCGGCTGATCGCGATGTTCGGCAAGACCGTGCTCGACATCGACGGCGAGCTGTTCGCCGACGCGATGGACGCGATGAAGGGCGAGCGCGGGGTGAGCCAGGACGTCGACCTCACCGCGGGCGATCTCGAGGAGCTGGTCGAGGCCTACAAGAAGGTGGTGCAGCAGGAGACCGGCCGGCCCTTCCCGCAGCACCCGCGCGAGCAGCTCGACCTGGCGATCAAGGCCGTGTTCGACTCCTGGAACACCGAGCGGGCCCGGCTCTACCGCCGTCGGGAGCGGATCCCGCACGACCTCGGCACCGCGGTGAACGTCTGCACCATGGTGTTCGGCAACCTCGGCGCGGACTCCGGCACCGGGGTGTGCTTCACGCGCGACCCCGCCACCGGCAAGCAGGGCGTCTACGGCGACTACCTGCCCAACGCGCAGGGCGAGGACGTGGTCGCCGGCATCCGCAACACGCTCACCCTCGCCGACCTCGCCCAGCGGGACCGGGCGTCGGCGGACCAGCTGTACTCCGTGATGCGCCGGCTGGAGACGCACTACCGCGACCTCTGCGACATCGAGTTCACCATCGAGCGCGGCACGCTCTGGATGCTGCAGACCCGGGTCGGCAAGCGGACCGCCGCCGCGGCGTTCCGGATCGCGGCCCAGCTCGTCGACGAACAGCTGATCACCCTGGACGAGGCGCTGCACCGGGTCACCGGCGAGCAGCTCGCGCGGCTGATGTTCCCGCAGTTCGACCCGTCCGCCGAGCGGACCCGGCTCGCGACGGGCCTGGCGGCGTCGCCGGGCGCCGCGGTCGGGGCGGCGGTGTTCGACTCGGCCGCCGCCGTCGCCCGGCACGCGGCGGGCGAGCACGTGATCCTGGTCCGCCGCGAGACCAACCCGGACGACCTCGAGGGCATGATCGCCGCGGCCGGGGTGCTGACCAGCCGCGGCGGCAAGACCTCGCACGCCGCCGTCGTCGCGCGGGGGATGGGCCGCACCTGCGTGTGCGGGGCCGAGGCGATCGACGTCGACGCGGCGGCCCGCACGGCCCGGGTCGGCGAGGTCGTGGTGCGCGAGGGCGACATGGTCGCGATCGACGGCTCCACCGGCGAGGTCTTCCTCGGCGACGTCCCCGTGATCCCGTCGCCCGTGGCCCGCTACCTCGAGGAGGGTCTCGACGCGGTGCTGGACAGCGCGGACGAGGAGACCGCCGAGCTGGTGGTCGCTGTGCACCGCATCCTGTCCCACGCCGACGCCACCCGGCGGCTGCGCGTGCGCGGCAACGCCGACACGGCGGAGGACGCCGCCCGGGCCCGCCGGCTCGGGGCCCAGGGCATCGGCCTGTGCCGCACCGAGCACATGTTCCTCGGGGAGCGGCGGGCGCTGATCGAGCGGCTCGTCCTCGCCGACTCGGCCGAGGCCCGTGCCGCCGCGCTCGACGCGTTGCGGCCGTTGCAGCGCGGCGACTTCGCCGACCTGTTCGCGGCGATGGACGGCCTGCCGGTGACCGTGCGGCTGCTGGACCCGCCGCTGCACGAGTTCCTGCCCGACCGCACCGAGCTGGCGGTCCGCGTGGCCGTGGCCCGGGAACGCGGGGAGGATCCCGCCGCGGACGAGGCGCTGCTCGCCGCGGTCGAGCGCCTGCACGAGTCGAACCCGATGCTGGGGCTGCGCGGCGTGCGGCTCGGCCTCGTGGTGCCCGGGCTGTTCGCGATGCAGGTCCGGGCCGCCGCCGAGGCGGCCGCGGAGCGGATCGCGGCCGGCGGCCGGCCCCAGGTGGAGATCATGGTGCCGCTCGTCGGGTCGGTGATGGAGCTGCACCTGATCCGGGACGAGACCGACGGGATCCTCACCGAGATCGCCGAGCGCGAGGGCGTCGCGCTCGACATCCCGGTCGGGACGATGATCGAGCTGCCGCGGGCCGCGCTCACCGCCGGGCGGATCGCCGAGGCCGCCGACTTCTTCTCGTTCGGCACCAACGACCTGACGCAGACGGCGTGGGGCTTCTCCCGCGACGACGTCGAGGCCGCGTTCTTCGCCCTGTACCTGGACAAGGGCGTGTTCACGGTGTCGCCCTTCGAGACCCTCGACGAGATCGGCGTCGGGCGGCTCGTCCGGCTCGCCGTCGAGGAGGGCAGGCGGACCCGGCCCGGGCTGAAGATGGGGGTCTGCGGCGAGCACGGCGGCGACCCGGACTCGGTGCACTTCTTCCACCACATCGGGCTGGACTACGTCTCGTGCAGCCCGTTCCGGGTCCCGGTGGCCCGCCTCGAGGCGGGCCGGGCCGCGGTGTCGCTCGACGACACCGCCGCGGGGCTGGCCGGGCCGCGCTGAGGACTAGTTCGGTGTGACCCGGGCGAGCAGGGCCTCGGCGACGACCGACGGCGCCTCGTCGAGCGCGCCGTGGCCCTGGCCCGGGAGGGGGACGACCGTCGCGCGCGGGAGCACGGCCGCGATCGCCGTCGTGGCCCGGCGCAGGTGGTCCGGGCTGCGGTCGCCGAGCAGCAGCAACACGGGCACGTCGACCGCGGCCAGGGCGTCGATCCCGGGGAGCCGGTCGACCTCGCGCATCTCGCGGGTCCACGTGTGCACCAGCGCGACGCGTTCGGCCCAGGTGGGCAGCGTGCGCAGGCCGGGCACGGCGGCGGCCGGCACGCCGACGACCTCGGTCAGGGCCCGCGTCACCGCCCCCGCCCGGTCGCCGTCGGTGATCATCACGTCGAGGGCGTCGATGGTCGCCGGCGGGGTCAGCGGGCCGTCGACCGGCCACGGCGGCTCGTAGAGGAACAGCTCGGAGACCGGGAGGCCGCGCACCGCGGCACCGAGGACCACGGAGGCGCCGCTGGAGTTCGCCCCCACGCTCAGCGGCCCCTGGCTCGCCAGGCGCCCGGTCGCGGCCCGGAGGTCCTCGAACTCGCGGGCGAACGCGTAGGGCAGGGTGTCGCCGGAGTCGCCCTTGCCGCGGCGGTCCATCAGCCAGCAGGCGTAGTGGCCGTCGAGCAGGGCTGCGGTGCGGGCCCAGCGGCGCCGGCCGGCGGGACCGCCCGGGACCAGCAGCAGGCGCCGGGGCCCGTCGGTCACCTGCTCGAGGGCGATCTCGGTGCCGTCGGCCGAACGGACGCGCTCGATGACCGTCATGCGGCCAAGGTCGCACCCGATCACACCGGGGTTACGCGGCCGCACGCCGCCCCTCACGAGCGGCCCGCGGCACCTCAGTCGGCGGGGGCCCGCAGGACGACGACCGAGCGCGGCCCCGCGGTCACGACGTCGCCGGCCGTGGGCTTGCCGTGGGCGCCCGGCGCGGCGGGGTCGAAGGTGTCGATCTCGGGCTCCCACACCTGGCCGGTGCGCAGCGCCGGCACGGTGAACCCGACGGGCTTCCACCAGGCGTTGACCAGGACGAGGAAGTCGTCGTCGAGCAGCAGCCGGCCCTCGGCGTCCCGGTCGGGAGAGTCCCGGCCGTCGAGGTACGTCGCGACACAGTGGGCGGACGGGTCCGCCCACTCGGCGGCGGTCAGGATCGTGCCGGCGGGGCTGTACCAGCGCAGGTTCCGCCAGTCGACGCCGGACAGGAACCGGCGCCGGCGGAACACGGGATGGGACCGCCGCAGGGCGATCAGCGTGCGGGTGAAGGCGAGCAGGTCGCCGTCGACGTGGGCCCAGTCGAACCAGGTGAGCTCGTCGTCGTGGCAGTAGGCGTTGTTGTTGCCGCGCTGGGTGCGGCCGAGCTCGTCGCCACCCAGCAGCATCGGGACCCCGAACGAGAGCAGCAGCGTGGTGAGCAGGGCGCGCTGCTGCCGGGCCCGCAGTGCCCGCACCTCGGGGTCGTCGGTCGGGCCCTCCTGGCCGCAGTTCCACGAGCGGTTGTCGTCCGTCCCGTCGCGGTTGTCGTCGCCGTTGGCCTCGTTGTGCTTGCGGTCGTAGGCCACGAGGTCGGCGAGGGTGAACCCGTCGTGCGCGGTGACGAAGTTGACCGAGGCGGTGGGCCGGCGGCCGCGGCCGCCGTAGAGGTCGGCGGAGCCGGCGAAGCGGGTCGCGAACTCGCCGAGCAGGCCGTCGTGGCTGCGCCAGAAGTCGCGGATCGTGTCGCGGTACCGGCCGTTCCACTCCCGCCACAGCGGCGGGAACCGGCCCAGGTCGTAGCTGTCCGCCCGCCCGACGTCCCACGGCTCGGCGATCAGCTTGGCCCGCGACACCACCGGGTCCTGGGAGACGAGGTCGAAGAAGGCGGCGAGGCGGTCGAACCCGCCGTCGTCGCGGGCGAGGGTGGGGGCCAGGTCGAAGCGGAACCCGTCGACGCCCATCACGGTCAGCCAGTACCGCAACGAGTCCATGACCAGTTGCAGCGTGAACGGGTCCGTCGTGTTGAGGGAGTTGCCGCAGCCGGTGGTGTCGAGGTAGCGGCGCGGGTCGGCGGGGTCGAGCCGGTAGTAGCCGGCGTTGTCGAGGCCGCGGTGGCACAGGGTCGGGCCGTGCGGGTCGCCCTCCCCGGTGTGGTTGAACACGACGTCGAGCACGACCTCCAGACCCGCCCGGTGCAGCGCCTCGACCATCGCCCGGAACTCGGCGACCTCCCCGCCGGGCCGCCCGCGCCGGACCTCGGCGGAGTACCCGGGGTGCGGGGCGAGGTAGCCGATCGTGTTGTAGCCCCAGTAGTTCGTGAGCCCTCGCGCCGGGAGGAACGCCTCGGACACGTGGTGGTGCACCGGGAGCAGCTCCACGGTGGTCACGCCCAGCCCGACGAGGTGGGCCACGGCGGCGTCGTGCCCCAGCCCGGCGTAGGTGCCGCGCAGCGCGGGCGGCACGCCGGGATGGGTCGCAGTGAACCCCTTGACGTGCACCTCGTAGACGACGGTGTCGGCGTAGGAGTACAGCGGCGCCGGCTCGGAGGTCGTCGCCGGGCGGCCGACGACCAGGCTGCGGGGGACGTGCGCGGCCGAGTCCAGCATGCTCGCTCGTCCGGGGTCGTCCGGGTCGTGCCCGAGCACCTCCGGGCCGAAGCGGACCTCGCCGGTCACCGCCCGCGCGTACGGGTCGAGCAGCAGCTTGGCCGGGTTGTAGCGCAGGCCGCGGGCGGGCTCGTAGGGCCCGTGGGCGCGGAAGCCGTAGGCCTGACCGGGACCGACGCCCGGGACGAAGCCGTGCCAGACCCCGGCGTCGTACTCGGGCAGGACGAGCCGGCGCTCGTCCACGCCGTCGAACAGACAGAGCTCGACCGCGTCGGCCCGCGAGGCCACGGCGAAGTTCGTGCCACCCGCGCGCACGGTGGCCCCCAGCGGGGCGACGGACCCGGGCAGCACAGGGCACCCGCTCACCGGTCCGGCCCCTGCTCCCGCAGCGTGCGCAGCACGTCCCCGACCGGGTCGACGGCGCCGTGCCGGCGGCGGATCACGTCGGCGACCAGCCCGGTCCAGCCGGTCTGGTGCGACGCGCCCAGCCCCGCGCCGTCGTCGCCGTGGAAGTACTCGTTGAACAGCAGGTTGTCCTTCCAACGCGGGTCGCGCTGCAGCCGCTCGACCCCGCCGAAGCAGGGCCGGCGGCCGCCGTCGCCGACCAGGAACAGCGACACCAGCCGCTCCCACAGGTCCGCCACGACCTCGTCCAGGCGCAGCCGCTTGCCGGAGCCGGTGGGGTACTCGACGGTGTGGTCGTCGCCGAAGAAGCGGTGGTAGCGCTCCAGCGAGGTCACCACGAGGTGGTTGACGGGGAACCACACGGGCCCGCGCCAGTTGGAGTTGCCGCCGAACATCGCGACGGTCGACTCGGCCGGCTCGTAGTCGATCTCGGCGTGCAGGCCGGGCGCGTCGAGCACGTACGGGTGCTCGCGGTGGTAGGCGGACACCGAGCGCAGGCCGTGCGGCGAGAGGAACTCCGCCGGGTCGAAGAGCTGGGTGAAGAGGCTCTCGAGCTTGTCGACGCCGACCACGCCGAGCAGCAGCTGCCGGTTCCCCGGCCCGCCGCGCAGCAGCCCGCGCGCGGCGAGGTCGGCCTCGTCGCCGAGGCCCTTGCGGTCCAGGAGCCGGGAGACGTGCTTGCCCGCGGCAGCCGCGCGCCGCAGCGTCGTCTCGTCCGCGACCCCGGCGGCGAGCATCGGGATCACACCGACCATCGAGCGCACCGCGACGGGCACGACCGTGCCGTCGGGGGCGACGAGCCGGTCGGCGAACAGGCCGGTCTCCGCGTCCCACAGGCCCTCGGCCTCGACGGCGCCGCGGATGGCGGCGAGGTGCTCGAGGAACTTGCGCACCAGGTCGTCGGCGGGCCGCTGGCCGGACGCCCGCAGCACGGCCGCCATGACGGCCATGGCCAGTGCGTAGGCGGCCATCCAGCCGGTCGCGTCGGACTGCTCCAGCACGAAACCCGGGGGCAGGTGCGAGCGGTCGATGGGGCCGATGTTGTCCAGGCCGAGGAAGCCGCCCTCGAAGACGTTCGAGCCGTCGGAGTCCTGCAGGTTGACCCACCAGGTGAAGTTGACCAGGAGCTTGTCGAAGACCCGGGAGAGGAAGTCGACGTCGCGGGCGCCGTCGAGGGCGAACACCTCGAGCGCGGCCCACGCCTGCACCGGCGGGTTGATGTCGCCGAAGTCCCACTCGTAGGCGGGCAGGGCGCCGTCGGGGTGCTGGAACCACTCCCGGCACACCAGGATCAGCTGGTACTTGGCGAAGCCCGGGTCGACGTGCGCCAGCGCGACGCAGTGGAAGGCGAGGTCCCAGGAGGCGAACCAGGGGTACTCCCACTTGTCCGGCATGGACATGACGTCGAAGGAGTTGAAGGTCCGCCACCGGGCGTTGCGCCCGTGCTCCCGGGAGGCGGGCGGCCGGGGCTGGCCCGGGTCGCCGTCGAGCCAGCGGGCGACGTCGTAGTGGTAGAACTGCTTGCTCCACAGCAGCCCGGCGAAGGCCTGGCGCATCACGTTCGCCTCGTCGGCGGAGGCCGCCGCGGGCGTCAGCTCGGCGTAGAACTCGTCCGCCTCCGCGCGCCGCCGGTCGCGGACCCGCGCGAAGTCCTCGCCCAGGTCGCCCGGCCGGTCCGCCGGGCGCAGCCGCAGCCGTAGCTCCACGGTCGCGCCGGGGTCGACGGCCAGCCGGTACCGGACCGCGCACTTGGTCCCGGCGCCCTCCGGGTTCACCGTGGCCGCGCCGTGCACGACGTGGTCGTTGATCCCGTCCTTCGGGTACTCCGGCCCGGGTGTCCCGTAGAGGCGCCGGAGGTTGGTCTCGTTGTCGCAGAACAACAACTCGGGTCCGGCGCCATCGGGGGCCGGGCCGGCGGCCAGCTCCAGGTCGCCGAGGAAGGGGTGCGGCACGGCGACCGTCGCGGGCCCGGTCGCCCGCATCGCCGGCGGCGTGGCGTCCGGCTCCCAGGACCAGGTGTTGCGGAACCAGAACGTCGGCAGGACGTGCAGCTCGGCCCGTCCGGGGCCGGCGTTCGTGACCTCGACGGTGACCAGCAGGTCGTCCGGGTCCGCCTTGGCGTAGTGGACCTCGACGACCCAGTAGCGGTCGTCGTCGAAGACGCCGGTGTCGAGCAGCTCGTACTCCGGGTCGTGCCGGCCGCGCGCCCCGTTGGTCGCCACCAGGTCCTCGTAGGGGAAGGCGCCCTGGGGGTAGTGGTACCGCCAGCGGTTCCAGGCGTGGGACGGGACGGCGTCGAGGTACCACCAGTACTCCTTGGCGTCCTCGCCGTGGTTCCCCTCGGGGCCGGTCAGCCCGAAGATCCGTTCCTTGAGGATCGGGTCGCGCCCGTTCCACAGCGCGAGGCCGAGGCAGAGCCGCTGCTCGACGTCGGAGAACCCGGCCAGGCCGTCCTCGCCCCAGCGGTAGGCCTGGGAACGGGCCCGGTCGTGCGGCAGGTAGGACCAGGCCTCGCCGTCCGGGCTGTAGTCCTCGCGGACCGTGCCCCACTGCCGTTCGCTCAGGTAGGGCCCCCAGCGGTACCACGGGTCCCCCGACCGCAGCCCCTCGTCGAGGCTCGCGAACCCCCGCACCCGCTCGCTCTCCGCGCCCACCGCGCCTCCCCGTCGCCGTCGTCCACCCGGAGCGGAGTCTGCGACCCGCGGGCGGAAGTCGATTCACCCGTCCGGGATGGGGCCGCGGCGGTGCGGAGGGGTCAGCGTGACGCCCGAGACCCGGACCGCCGGAGGGAGTCCACGATGAGCACGCACGCCACGCCGCATCGCGCCGAGTCGGGCGGAGCGGCGACGCCCGGGGGCCGGACGGAGTACACGACCACCTTCGCGCTGTTCGCCGCCGTCCTGATGCTGCTCGCCGGAGCCTGCGGCGTCCTGACCGGCATCGCGTCGATCGTCCAGGACCAGGTCGTGGTGCGGACGCCGCAGTACACCTACATGCTCGACCTGACCACCTGGGGCTGGATCCACCTGGTGCTGGCCGTGCTGCTCGGTGCGGCGGGCGCCGGCGTGCTGTGGGGTGCGTCCTGGGCGCGGGCGCTCGGCATCACGGCGGCCGCGCTGAACATCGTGGCGCACTTCGCGTTCCTCCCGCACTTCCCGGTCTGGGGCCTGATGCTCATCGCGCTGAACGTGATCGTGATCTGGGCGCTCGTCCCGTACCACGCCGAGCAGGCCTGACGGCGCGGCCGGGACCGGGACGTGAGCAGCGGCGGGGACGACCCGCGGGCGGCGGAGGGCGCGGGAGGCAGCCGTCTCCTCGGACTCCTGCTCGCCATGGCGATGTTCGTGCTGGTGGTCGACACGTCGCTGATGAACGTGTCGATCTCCGCCGTGGTCCGCGACCTGGGGACGACGGTCAGCGGAGTGCAGTCGGCGATCGCGCTCGAGGCGCTGGTGTCCGCCGCGTTCATCCTGATCGGCGGCAAGGTCGGCGACCTCATCGGGCGCAAGCGTGCCTACGTGCTCGGGCTGCTCGGCTACGCGGTGGGCGCGACGGCGATGGCCTTCGCGCAGGGCCTGACCGCGGTGATCGTGTTCTGGGCGGTGATCGGCGGGATCGGCGCGTCGCTGCTGCTGCCCGCGATGCAGTCGCTCATCCACGGCAACTTCGACGGCGCGGCGCGCAAGCAGGTGTACGCCCTGGTCGGGGCCGCCGCCGCGATCGCCGCCGCCGTGGGCCCGCTGCTCGGCGGCTTCATCACGACCTACCTGTCCTGGCGGGTCGGGTTCGTGCTCGAGGTCGTGGTGATCGCGGTGGTGCTCGGGGGCGCGAAGCTCGTGCGCGACGTCCCCTACGCCGGGCCGCGGGGCGTCGACGTCGTCGGCGCGGGCCTCTCGGTCGTCGGGATGGGCGGCCTGGTCCTCGGCATCCTGGTGTGGCAGGAGGGCGGCGAGCGGGTCGGCCTCGTCCTGGCGATCGGCGTCCTCGGGCTCGTGGGCCTGGTGTTCTGGCTGCGGCACCGGGCGCGCCGGGCGGAGCCGGCCCTGCTGGACCCCGCGCTGTTCTCCTCGGCGCACTTCCGGGTCGGCGTCTCCCAGCAGCTGCTGCAGCAGGTCGCGCTGGGCGGCACCATGATCGTGCTCCCGATCTTCCTGCAGATGGTCCTCGAGTACGACGCCATGGAGGCCGGCCTCACGATCGCGCCGCTGTCGCTGAGCATGTTCGGGCTGGCCATCCTGGCCGGGAAGCGCAGCGGGAAGCGCCGACCCGCCACCGTGGTGGGCGTCGGCTTCGGGCTGGTGGTGATCGGGATCCTCGTCCTGCTGCCGCTCGTGCCGCGCGCCGACACGGGCTGGGTGCTCGTGGGCCCGCTCGTGATCGCCGGGGCGGGGCTGGGCCTGCTGGTGTCGCAGCTGAACAACTACACGCTGTCCCCGGTCCCGGAGGAGCGGGTGAGCGAGGCGGCCGGGGTCAACTCGGCGGCCGGGTCGTTCGGGCTCTCCTTCGGCCTCGCCTTCGCCGGCGCGATCATGCTGGCCGCCCTGGCCTACACCTTCACGGCGGAGACCGAGGCGAGCACGGTGCTGCCGCCCGCCGAGAAACAGCAGGTGGCGCAGGTGCTGGAGGAGGACGCCGAGCTGATGAGCAACACCCGGCTCGCGGAGCTGCTCGCCACGCAGCCCGAGGCGATCCGGCAGGAGATCATCCGGATCAACACCGAGGCCCGCCCGTTCGCGCTGCAGATCGGGTTGCTCGTACCGTTGCTCGCCGCCGCGCTCGGGGTCACCAACTCCCTGCGGATGCGGCGGCTCCCGGACCCCGAACCGTCGGGTGCCGCGGAGACGACGCTCGGCTGATCAGGCGCCGAACCAGTCCTTCAACCCCTTGCGGGCGTGCCGGATCGTCACACTGCCCATCCCGGCGCTGCCCGTCACCACGAGGTGCGGCCCGGACCCGGAGGGCGTGTGCGGGACCTTGGTCGACACGGTTCCCCAGGAGGTCGTGACGCCGTCGACGTCCGCCGAGCCGCCGGGCGGCAGGACGATCGTGATCGACCCCATCCCGGTGGCGACGTCGACGGCGATCCGGGGCGGCGTCGCGGTCCCGGTCAGGTCCAGGTGGATCGAGCCCATGCTGGTCGTCAGCCGGAGGTTCGGCGGGACGGGCCAGTCGCCCGTCCGCTTGATCGACCCCATCTCGGTGTTCAGGTGCACGTCCTCGCGGACGGCGGGGACCTGTACCTGCGGTGCGGCGGGCGGGCCGGACGGCGCGGGCAGGTCCGCCAACGGCGGTTCCAGCTCGGCGTAGGTCCTGGCCGCGTAGACGGCGCCCAGGCGCTCCTCGAGCTCGGCCAGCGTGATGCGGCCCTCGGACATCGCGAGGTGCAGCCTCTGCGCGGCGGCCTCACGGTCGGTGTCCGAGATCCGCAGGTTCCCCCGATCCACGCCCCGAGGTTAGTGCAGGCCGTTTGACGCGGGCCGTGGCCACAAGGCAGAACTAGCGGGAGGCGATGGTGCGCGACGGGAGGCGTCGATGGGGACGACGGGCTGGACACCCGAGGAGTACGGGCAGGTGACGCTGCTGCGGGCGGCGAACGGCGGCGGCTACCCGTACGGGAACTCGCTGCTGGTCCGGGGCAGCGCGGGCACGCTCCTCGTGGACCCGTCGCTCGCGCTGGTCGAGCAGGACGCCCTCCCGGCGGCGGACGCGGTCGTCGTCAGCCACGCCCACGAGGACCATCTGGTGGCGATCGACGCGTTCGACGCCCCGGTCCACGTGCACACCGCCGACCTGCCCGCGGTCCGCGACACGCAGGTGCTGCTCGCCGGCTACGGCCTGCCCGCGGACGCCACGGCGGAGCTCGCGGACTCCCTGGCCGCGGAGTTCAGGGTGCGCAGCCGCCCGGACGCCGTGGGCGTGCCGGACGGTCACCGGTTCGACCTCGGCGACCGCACGGCGACCGTCGTGCACCTGCCCGGGCACACCGCGGGGCACTGCGGGCTGCTGGTCGAGCCGGACGGCTTCCTCTACATCGCCGACATCGACCTCACCTCGTTCGGGCCGTACTACGGGGACCGGGTGAGCAGCCTCGAGGGCTTCGAACGGTCGATCGAGATCTGCGGGTCCGTCGACGCGCGCTGGTTCGGCACCTTCCACCAGAAGGGCGTGGTCGAGGGGGCGGACGAGTTCCGCCGCCGGCTGCGGGCGTACCGGGAGGTGATCGGGCGGCGGGACGAGGCGCTGACGGAGTTCCTGGCCGAGCCGCGGAGCCTCGCCGACGTCGTCGACCACCGGTTCGTCTACCGGCCGCACGTCGAGGCCCCGCACGTGGAGAGCGTCGAGGCGCGCACCGCCGAGCAGCACATCGCCCGGCTCGTCCGCACGGGGGTCGTCGCGGAGGTGGAGCCCGGCCGCTACCGCGCGGTGGCAGGCTGAGGGGGCGGCGCGGAGGGAGGCCCGTCATGAGCCGCTGGGGCTGGGCGCCGAGCCGGGCGGGCTCACCAGCGCCGAGGCCAGGCGGGTGGTGGCGGACCTCGACCGGGTCGTGGACGTCGTCGGGTTCACCATCGCCGACTTTCCCCGGCAGGTCATGCACCTGCAGCAGATCCTGCGGGGGTTCCCGTTGGTGGCGGGTGCCGGCCCGCGGTGACCGCAGCGGCCGGGCCACACGGCCCGTTCACTCGTCACGGATGAGGACCGGCCCCCCGGCGCCGGGCAGCCTCGCTTCCGGCTGACCGCGCCGCCGACGAGAACGGAGCCGATGCCCCATGCACTACGAGTTCCGCGTCGACGGCGTCCTGTCCGAGGAGGCGCGTGCCGCCCTCGGCGACATGCGGATCACGGAGCTGCCCCCGCAGACGGTGATCGACGGCGAGGTGCTGGACGACTCGCACCTGCACGGGATCATCGCCCAGCTCGACGCCCTCGGGCTCACGCTCGTCTCGGTCCTGCCGGATCCGCTCCCCTGAGCGGACGGCGACGGTCCGCTCGCCCGGACGAGGTGATGCCGGCCGGCGCCGCCCGTCGGATGGTGCGCTGGTCCGGGCGCCGCAGGCGAGGAGGGCCACGATGTCCGTCGTCGACCGACCCGACCAGCCCGTTCCGCCCGATCGGGCGGCCGCGACCGGTACCGCCGCACCGGTGGCGCCGCTGACCGCCGAGGAACGGGCGGAGCTGGAGCGGCTGCGTGCCGAGCTCGCCGCGCTGCGTGCCGCACCGCCGCCACCGCCGCCGCCGAAGCGTCGGCGCGGCCCGATCCGGTGGGCCTCGGTCGGCTCGGCGGTGCTGCTGGTCCTGGGCCTGCTGCTGGTCCCGGTGTCCGTGCTGGCGGTGTGGACGCACAACCAGCTCGCCGACACGGACCGGTTCGTGGCGACCGTGGGGCCGGTCCTCCAGGACCCGGCGGTGCAGACGGTGGTGTCCGACCGGGTCACCGCCGAGATCTTCGCCCAGGTCGACGTGCAGCAGCTCGCGAACCAGGCGGTGGACGCGCTGGCCGCCCAGGGGCTGCCCGCACCGATCGCCGACCGGCTGCACGGGCTCACCGGCCCGCTCGCGGACGGCACCCGCTCCTTCGTCGGCGACAAGGTGCACGAGGTGGTGGCCAGCCCCGCCTTCGTCGCCGCGGCGCAGCAGGCGCTCACGCTGTCGCACCAGCAGATGGCCGCGGTGCTGGAGGGGCAGTCCTCGGCGATCGGCATCCAGGGCGGGAAGGTCGTCCTCGACCTCTACCCGTTCATCGAGGCCGCGAAGCAGCGGCTCGTCGCGTCGGGGTTCGAGCTCGCGGCGCGCATCCCCGCGATCCATCCCACGATCGACCTCTTCCCGGCCAGCACCCTGATCCGCGCCCAGACGCTGTACCACCTGCTCGACGTCACGGCCACGTGGCTGCCCTGGGTCACCCTGGCCCTGTTGATCGGAGGGGTCCTGCTGGCCCGGCGCCGGCGGCGCGCGACCATGGTCGTCGGCATCGGGGTGATGGCGACGATGTTCGTGCTGGCCCTGGCCCTGTTCGCGGTGCGGGGGCTCGTCGTCGGCGGCGTCGCCGAGTCGTCGGCCGCCGCGGTGTCCTCGGCCTTCGACATCGTGGTGCGCTTCGTCCGGGCCGCGTTGCGCACGCTGTTCGTGATCGGCCTGGTGGTCACGCTGGCGGCGTGGGTCACGGGCCCCTCGCCCGCCGCGGTCCGGCTCCGGGCCGCGCTCGCCGGCGGCGTCGCGTCGCTGCGGCGCGGCGCGGTCGGCCGGTGGCTCGCCGAGGGTCCGGTCGGGCCGTGGGTGCACGCCCACCTCACCCTGCTGCGGACGGGCCTGGTGGTCCTCGCCGCGCTCGTGCTCGTGCTGATCGACCGGCCGTCGGGCTGGGACGTCCTGTGGATCGTCGTCGCGCTGGTGGTCCTGCTCGGGATCGTGCAGTTCCTCGACCAGCCGCGCGCGCCTGAGCGGGCACTCCCGACGCCGCCCACCTCGGACGCGGACGCCGTCGCGGACCCGCAATCACCCGTCCGGGATGGCACGTCGGTGTCGGTCACGGGCGATCGTCAGGACCGGGCCACGGCACCGGCGACGGCCGCCGCGACGACGCCGGGGACCACCGGCCGGAGCGACTCCGGCCCCTGACCCGGAACGCCCGCACGGGCGGACCGGCAGACCAGAGAGAAGGGGTTGGACATGCTCCTCGCACAGACCGCCTACCCGTTGCTCGACCTGTTCTGGACGATGCTCGTGTTCTTCGGCTTCGTCCTGTGGTTCTGGATGATCTTCGTGATCTTCGGCGACATCTTCCGGCGCGACGACATCGGCGGCTGGGGCAAGGCCGGCTGGACGGTGCTGATCATCGTCCTGCCGATCCTCGGCTCGCTCGTGTACCTGATCGCGGAGGGCCGCAAGATGGGCGACCGCCGGCAGGCGGACGCCGCCGCGGTCCGCGCCGCCTACGAGCGCGACGTGCGCCGGATCGCCACCGCGAACGGCGACGCCGGCGGGCCCACCACGCAGATCGCCGAGGCGAAGCGCCTGCTCGACCAGGGCGCGATCACCCAGACCGAGTACGAGTCCCTGAAGGCCAAGGCCCTCGGCCGGTCGCTCGGTGAGCCGGCGCACTGACCGGCGGCGGCGCCGGCGAGGTGCCACGCACGTGAGGTCCGAGGCCCGGCCGCACCGCCACCGAACCGGCTACGGCACCCGGCCGAGCTCCCGTTCTTCGTGTTCATGGTGGTCCTGAACGTCGCGATCGTCGTCGCGATCGTCCGGGTCGCCCTGTGCTGCCGTTCGTCCCGCCGACGCTGCAGGACACGGCGTGGGCGAACGGCATCCGGGCCGCCCTGTTCGGCCTGTTGCTGCTGGTGCCCGCCCTGGTCGTGGTCCGCGAGACGCAGCGGGTCTCGACCCGGGGCACGGCCATGCAGCTGTCGCCGGAGCAGTACCCCGAGCTGTACCACACCGCGGCGGACCTTGCGGCGCGGTTCGGCCTGCGGCGGCGGCCGGACATCTTCCTGGCCGACGGCAACGGCGCCCTCAACGCCTTCGCCGCCCAGGCCACGGGGCACGACTACGTCGTGCTCTCCAACGAGCTGTTCGCCCACCTCCACGAGGGGAACCGCGAGGGCCTGCGGTTCATCCTCGGCCACGAGCTCGGGCACGTCCGCCTGCACCACGTCGCGCTCTGGTACCAGCTCGCCGTCGCCTACTCGCAGCGCATCCCGCTGCTCGGGCCGGCGCTGTCCCGGCTGCGGGAGTACTCGTGCGACCGGCACGGCGCGTACCTGGAGCCGGACGGGGCGACGGGGCTGATCCTGCTCGCCTCGGGCCGCCACACCGAGCGGCACGTCGACATTCCCGCGCTGCTCCGGCAGGGCCAGGAGCTGCGGGGATTCTGGGTCGGGCTCGCGCAGCTGCCGCGCTCCCACCCCTACACGGTTCGGCGGCTGGAACGGCTCCACAGCCTGGGTCTGGTGCGCCCCGGTCCGGGGCGTCGTCCGAGATCGGACGGGCCACACGCGGCCGCCCACAGCGGCCGGCGCGGGCTCGTCGTCGGGGGCGCGGAGGCGGACGGCCGGGCCGGGTGACGCGCCGCGGCGGGCCGTCGCGAGGACGGCGGCCCGCCGTGCGGCTCACGACGTCGGAGGGGTCTGGACCGTCGGCACCCCTGGACAGCCCGTCCGTACGCTGTCGACGATCGGGGCCGCCGCGGCCTCGACCTGGGCGACGGACGCGGCGAGCGCCCCCAGCTTCGCCGACAGGCTCGCCTGGTCCGTGATGCCGGCGATGGTCGTCTGGAGCGCGGCGAGCGCCTGCTCGAGGGCGTCGACCTGGGGGCCGAACTGCGCGCCCGCCGCGGCGGCCAGGTTCCGCCCCGCGTCGGCGAGGTCCTGCAGCGCGGCCTTGACGCCCTCCGTGCCGACCTTCGTCGCGTCGATCCGGACGATCGCGTTGGCCGCGGTCTGGAACTCCGCGGCGGCCGCGCAGAGCTCGGGCGAGTACCCCGTCGTCGCGGGCGCCGAGGTCGTCGCGGGCGGTGCGGGCGGCGCCGACGGCGGTGCGGGCGGCTGCGCCGAGCACCCTGCGACGGCCGCGATGCCGAGGGCCGCCGCCGCGACGCGGAGGGCGATCCGGCCCGGGCGTGCCTCCGGTCCGCCGAGCATGTGCACCATGACGCCTCCGACCTCCGGGAGCGGAATCTCGTGAACCCATCCGACGTGAACCCGTCCGACGGGGACGAGTGTCGGTGCGCCGGGACGGCGAGTGGTCATCCCGGACGGGTGGTCGTGGCCCGTGGGGCCGCGCGGGCACCGCCGGCGCCGGCACCGTGGTCAGCGCTGTGGTCCGCCTCGTGATCCACGCTGCGGGCCGGCCGGGATCCGCTGCAGCCCGACCAGCTCGATCCCCAGATCCTGCAGCCGGGCGAGCAGTTCCTGCAGCTCGGCCTGGTCGTCGACCCGGGCGCGCAGCTCGGTCTCCGTGGGATGGGCCGGGCGGAGCGGGTCCAGCGCGGCCAGGAGGGCCGGGCTGAGACGTCCCCGCACGCGCACCGAGTACTCGCAGCTCACTGTGACCTCCTCCAGCGGTCGACGGGTCGACGATGCCGGTGCCGGCGGGACGGCACACCATCCGCACGGGATGAGCGCGCCCCCCGGACCGGCCGACTTCTCAGAGCAGCCCCAGCAGCCGGGCCCGGCGGACGGCGTCGCGCCTGCCCGTCGCCCCGAGCTTGCGGTACAGGGCGCGCTGATGGGACTTCACCGTGCTGACCGAGACGTAGAGCTCCGCGGCGATCTCGGCGTTGCTCAGGCTGCTGCTGAGGTAGCGCAGAACCGTCCGCTCGCGCTCGGTCGGCGGGTCCGCGAGCGGCCGGACCCCGCCGGTGTCCTCCGGCCGAGCGGCGAGCCGTCCGAGCAGGTCGAGCACGAACCCGGGAGCGGCCGTACCGCGCTCGAGACACGCCTGCAGCACGGGGCGCAGGTCCGCCCCCTCGGCGAGGAACGGACCGCGCAGCCCGCAGGGGAGGGCGATGTCCAGGGCGTCCTCGCACCGGTCCCGGGCGCGGTCCTCGTCGTCGGCCGCCGCAGCGAGCAGGGCGTCGAGGAGGAGGACCTGGACGCGGAGCCGGACCGTCAGGGGGTCGCCCAGCCAGGCGCGGTACCGCCGGGCGGTGCGGACGTCCCCGAGTCGGAGCCGGAGCAGTGCCGCGGTCACCAGGCCCTCGGGCGTCCTCGGCGGGCCGGCCCGGTCGAGCAGGGCGAGGGTGCGCTCCGGGTCGCTCGTGCGCCCGACGAGCGAGGCCTCCAGGAGCTCGGCCCGTTCGAGCAGGATCGGCGGGGCGCGGTCGGCCTCCGCGTCGAGTCCGGTCCGGAGCACCGCCAACGCGGACTCGTGGTCCCCGGAGGTCGCGCGCCGTTCCGCGGCCAGGAGCGCGGTCGCGAGCCGGACGTGCGGTTCGGCGCTCATGTTCTCCGACTCCGGCAGCCGGGCCAGCTGCTCGTCGGCGCCCGCGCGATCGCCCCGGTCCAGGGCCACCCGCACGAGGGCGAGGTGGGCTGCGGCGACCTGCACCGCGCGCTCCAGGCCGGCGGCGGCCGCGGCGGCGAGGGTCTTGTGCGCCTCCGCCTCGGCGGCGTCGAGCTCGCCGCGCTCGGCCCGCAGGAGGGCCCGGTAGGACGCGGCGTTCAGCTGCGCCAGGACGACGCCGGGTACCGCCGCGCCGGCGGCCGCGCTCAGATGGCGTTCCGCGGCGTCGAGGTCGCCGGTCCAGAGCGCGGCCGTGCCGAGGTTGCTGTGGGCCACGACCGGCACGATCTCCGTGCCGGCCATCCCGAGCGTCGCGAGCACACCGGACTCGTGCGGCACCCGGCGGTAGGCCGCCTGCACCGCGGCCCAGTCGCCGAGGAGCCGTCCGAGGCCGCCGGCGCTCATCTGCCGGATCACCTCGGCACGCCGTCGGCGGTCGTCCGGCAGCCCGTCCGGTGCGGTGCCGGCCGCCTCGAGGAGCCGGGCCACGTCGAGCCCGCTGCCCTGCGCGATGCGTGCCCCGGCCAGCCCGGCCGCGAGCTCCGGGTACGCCCCCGCGACGGCGCTCGGGACCCGCTCGAGCACGTGTTCGAGCAGCGCGCCGTCGCCACCCATCACGAGCGCCATCGCGTGGACGCCCGTGAGGTCGGCCGCCAGCCGCCACAGACCGCCGGTCACGGCCGAGCGGATGGCCTCGAGCGGCATGTCGTGCCCGCGGAACCACTCGGTGGCCCGGCGGTGCAGGTCCCGGCGCTCGCGCGCGGGGATCGTGCGCGCGCGGAGGATGTCGAGGACGAGCCGGTGCAGCCGGAACCAGCGTCCCGGACGGTCCGCCTCGCGCACGAAGAGGTGGGACGCCGCGAGGTCGGCCAGGACCCGGCCCGCATCGGACCGGCCGGTGAGCACGCGGGCGAGATCCGCGCACACGAGGTCGACGACGCTGACGGCGGTGAGGAAGGTCATCAGCTCGGGCGCCTGCTGGTCGAGCACCTCGGTCAGCAGGTACCCCGCGACGCTGTGGTCGTCGCCGGAGAAGGCGTCGACCGCGGCGTCGACGTCCGACCGGTCGTGCAGGTGCAGGGCGGCGAGCCGCAGCCCCGCCGCCCATCCCTCGGTCCGGTCCAGGAGCCGCTCGACCTGGACGGCGGTGAGGTCCACGTCGAGGCGGGCGAACAGCTCCGTGGCCTCGTCCGAGCGGAAGGCGAGATCGGTGGCACGGACGTCGCGGAGGAGGTCGGCCACACGCAGCCGTTGCAGCGGCCAGGGTGGGTCCCTGCGGGTGGCCACCACGATCGACAGGTTCGGGACCGGCCGCTCGACGAGGCGGAGGAGCCCCGCGTGCACCTCGGCCGAGCCGATCTCGTGGTAGTTGTCCAGGATCAGGGCGACGGGGGCCGGCACGTCCCGGAGCGCCTCCGCGACGGCGGCCGGCAGGTACTCCGTCTCCACACCGCCGGCGACGACCGGACGGAGGGTGTCGGCCGTGTCTCCGCCCGTCGCCTCGACGAGCGCCGCCGCGACCGCCCGCCAGAAGGGTTGCGGAGCGTCCTGGTCGGCGTCGAGGGTCACCCACGCCACGGCCCGGTCGCCGGCGCCCGCCTCGATCCACGACCCGAGCAGCACGGTCTTGCCCCACCCGGCGGCCGCGGCCACGAGGGTCGCCGGAGCGGCCACGGCGGCGTCGAGCAGGTCGTGCAGCCGGGGACGTCGCACGAGGCCACCAGCGACAGGAACCGGGAGGATCGACCGGTGGGGCTCGGCCGGCGGGCCGATCGCCCTCCTCAGCCTGACCGACCGGCGCCGGGCCATGTGCTCCTCGCGTCCACCTGACCGGTTCCCTGCCGACGCGGGTCGTCCGCGTCGGGGCGGGCCTGATCCCACCCAGGGTGTCCGGGCTGCACTACAGGGGACCCTCGCAGATCGAGGGAGTCGGGCGAAGTGGCGAAAGTCCCCAGTGTCGCTTCCGTGGCCCCGGGCGGATCTCGTGCCTCACCCGGTCTTCCTCGTCGCTCCTCCCGCACGGCCGGGGACGTGCCGCCCCGTGCGTACCGTCCCCCGCCGCGGCGGGGAGACGGTGCGGTGGATCAGGCCGTGCTCGTAGCCCACGACGACGGCGTCGCGGCGGTTGCCGACGCCGAGCTTGCCGTAGATCGACCGGACGTGCGTCTTCAGCGTGTTGACCGAGACGGTGAGGTCGGCGGCGATCTCCTCGAGCGACTCCAGGGACGGCAGCAGCTCGAGCACGGCCTGCTCACGGACGCTGAGCGCGGCGTCGAGTCGCTCGCCGTCCGGCGGCGCGAGCACCAGGGCCCGGCCCGGCAGGGTGTGTGCGACCTCGAGGGTGCCGTACTGCTGGGCCAGCAGCCGGCGCACCGCGGGACGGGCCTGGACGAACGGCCGGAGCAGGTCATGCGGTTCGGCCAGTCCGACGGCGTCCCGCAGGGCCAGGGCCGCGGCGAACCGGTCCCCCGCGCGGAGCGCGAGCTCACTGCACAGGAGGTGGGCCTCCACCACGGTGACCGGCAGCACGGCCGGCGGGCCGCCGTCGAGGAGGCCGCGCAGGGTCGCGCGGGCCTGCTCGACGCGGCCGCCGAGCACGTCGGCCCGCGCGCGCATGAGCACGGCCTCGCCGGCGGTCCCGAAGCGCCCGGCGAACCAGCCGTGCACGGCGGCGGCCGCGGCGTGGTGCCCGAGCCGGAGCGCGATGTCGAACTCCGCCGTGGCCGCGAGCGCGATCTCGACCTGGTCGGCGTCGTGGTCCCCGAGCACGACCCGGGCGTGCTGGAGCGCCTCCAGACCGGCGGGACCGTCGCCGCTGTCGGCGAGGGCGGCCCCCCGCAGGACCTGCAGGGCAAACCGGAGCCGCGGTTCCGCGGTCTCGGCGCGGGGCAGGGCGTCGACGACCCGGTGCAGGACGCGCTCCGGGTCGGCGGCGAGGAGTGTGGCGTGGGCGAGCAGCACGAGGGCGTCGAGCGCCGCGGGCGAGGCCGTCCACCCGCGGGCTCCGGCGAGGGCGTCGGCGTGTTCGGCGTGCTCGCGCATCGCGTGCACGTCCCGGTCCGCGGCGGCCGCCGCGGCCGCCGTCGCGCGGCACTGCAGCAGGAGGTGGTCCCGGCCCGTGCGGCGGGCCCGGACCAGCAGCTCGTCGAGCGTGCGCCGGACGGGCCGGACGTCCGCGGCGCCCTCCCGCTCACGCACCCGGGCCGCACAGTCCGCGACGTGCGACAACAGCTCGGCCGCCTCGTCGAGCGGAGGTCCGTCGTTCTCTGCGGGCGGGGCCTCCCGGACCACGATCCGGGGCAGCCCGCCGAGCCGGTCCGCGGTCGTGCCCAGGGTGGCGAGCTGCGCCGACGGCTCCGGTGGCCACCGCCGGCGGGCCTGCCGCGCGGCCGCGACGCCCGCGGGGCGGTCACCGGACTGGTGGGCCGCCAGCGCGGCCACCACCGACAGGGACGGATCGGCGGCCACGACGGCGTCCCCCGCCCTCCGGAGCGCCCGCCGCAGCGCGCGGTGCTGGCCGGTGACCAGGAGCGGGACGGCGACGCGGCGGACCACCTCGACGAGCAGGGCCGGGTCCTCGGCCAGCGCGGCGTGCGTCAGGGCCGCCGCCGGATGGTCCTGCCCGAGCCACCAGCGGGCTGCCACGGAATGCAGGTCCCCGGCGACCCGCGGGCTGCGCCGCTGGAGATCGCCGCGCAGGTAGCTGCGGATCAGCGGCTGCACCCGGTACGTCTCCAGCGTCCGGCCGCGCTGGCGGACCAGGGCGGTCCTGGACTCGAGCTCGGCGAGGACGTGCCCGGCGTCCTCGCGGCCGGACAGCTCGACGGCGAGCGCCACCGGGACGTCGTCGGAGACGCTGGTGCGGCGGAGCAGCTCGATCGACGACGCGGGCAGCCCGCTGAGCACCTCGCCGACGAGGTAGTCGGCGACCACCCGGTCGACGCCGGAGAACCTCGCCAGGAAGCCCTCGACGTCCGGCGACGCCTGCAGCGCCGTGGCGGCGAACCGCAGCCCGACCGGCCAGCCGTCCGTCTGGCCGTACAGGCGGTCGAGCTGCTCGGCGTGGAGCTGGACCCCGACCCGCCGCAGGAGCGCCTCCGCCTCGTCCCGGTCGAGGCGCAGGCGGTCGGTCCGGAGCTCGACGAGGCGGCCCTGGGGCCGGAGGCGCTGCAGCCCGACCGGTGGGTCCCACCTACCGGCCAGGACCACCGGCACCGTGCCGGGGCGGTGGCGCAGGAGCCGGGCGACGTCGTGGAGGACCTCGGGCGCGCTCAGCTCGTGAACGTCGTCGAGCACCAGGCGGACCGGGCGGTCGAGCTCGCCGAGCGCCGCCACGACCGCGGCCCCGAACTCGGGCCGGCCGGCCGCCGACAGGTCCCAGCCCCGGCCGTCCGGGCCGGTGCGCACGGTCGCGCCCGCCGGCACGGTGGGGCACCGGACCAGGGCGGCCAGCAGGGCGCCCCAGAACAGGCGCGGGTCGTCGTCGTCGCCGTCGAGGTGCACCCACGCGGTGTCGGTCGACGGCCGCCCGGCCTCGGCCCACTCGGCGAGCAGCAGGGTCTTGCCGTACCCGGCCGGCGCGCACACGAGTCCGACGTCGTGGACCGCATCGAGCTCGCGGCGCAACAGCGGCCGGCGCACGGTGTCCTTCGGGAGTGGGGGGACGGAGATCTTGGTCTCGGGAACGATCGCCACGTCGCCTCCACAGTCGGTCGGACCGGCCGTCCTCCGGCACCGCCCCGGGACGGCCCACCGAGCGATCGATCGTGCGCGTCGGGGGAGGAGACCGCGTCATCCTGCGAGGGGGACGACCCCGGACAGTGGGCCGTACGGCTGCAGTCGGCCTACGGGAGAATGAATTCCGGCTGCTCCAGCAGGCCCGCTCCGGGCCGAGCGGCGCGCATTCGACTCCGCGCCCTTTCTCCGCCGACCGGCGTTCACCTCCGCGTCGTGAGCACCTTTCTCCGCCGCCGCGATTCCACCCTCCGGGGGAACGTTGCGCGACGTATCGGATCGTTGGAGCCGTCATGAGCTCTTCGCTCCCGTCACGCGGTCCGATGGTTTCCGTGATCACGCCCGCCTACAACGTCGGCCCGTGGATCGGGGAGGCCGTCGACTCCGTGCGGCGACAGACCGAGGGTCGGTTCGAGTACGTCGTGATCGACGACGGATCCACCGACGACACCGCGGAGATCGTCCGCGCCCGTGCCGCCCGGGACCCGCGGATCCGGGTGATCTCCACCGCCAACGCCGGGTCCGGCGCTGCGCGCAACCTCGGCATCGTCGAGACGTCCGCGCCGTTCGTCGCGTTCCTCGACGGCGACGACCGCTGGCACCCGGAGTTCCTGCGGCGTCAGCTGCAGGTGATGGAGACCGTCGGCGGGCGGGTCGGCGCGACCTTCTGCCACACCCGCGTGATGCTGGAGAGCGGCCGGGTGGTCGGCCCGCGATGGCAGCCGGCGGGCGCGTGCGACATGGACCGTTTCCTCGCGGAGAACAATCCCGCGCACAACGGCAGTTCGCTGCTGGTGCGGCGCAGCTGTTTCGACGAGGTCGGGGTGTTCGACACGGGCCTCACGAGCGCCGTGGACCAGGAAATGTGGCTGCGGATCGGCACCCGGTCGTCGGCCCCGCTGTTCTGGGGAATTCGGCGCTACCACGTGGACATGCGCCTGATGCGGACCGGCAGCATCAGTGCCGACCGCACCGCCCGCTACGACGCACTCGACACCTTGCTGGCCGAGTACGCGCCGATGATGACGCGGCTGCCCTCGGGTCTCGCCTACGTCCAGCCCGCGGTCTTCGCCTACCGGGACGGGTTCGACGACGTCGCCGGCCGCTGGGCCGAGGTCGCGCTGACCGCCGGCACCGCCCGGCTGGCCCGCACCCGCTGGGGCCAGGCGCTGCTGGGCTGGCACCGGAGCGGCGCCGCGGGCCGGGCCCGGATGCGCGCCACCCGCAACGGCGTCCGGGCCGGGGTCTACAGCAGCGCCGCCCGCGCGGCGGCTCTCCTCGCCTGAGCTGAGCGGCGCCGGGACGGCTACCGGCGCTCGCGCGGCTGCACGCGGACCCAGCTGCCGCCGGCGTCGACGAAGTCCGCGGTGTCGTCGTCGAGCCAGACCCCGTCCGTGGCGAGGTAGCGGAAGCGGTGCTCGCCGGGCGGGAGCACGACCGACACGCTGCGGGTCCCGTTGCGCCGGCGGACCATCTCGTGGCGGCCCGGCTCCCAGGCGTTGAAGTCGCCCACCACACTGACCGGCCCCGCCGGTTCGTGGGCGGGCAGGCTGAACGTGACCCGATTCTTGCCGCCGAACAGCGGTGCGCGCCTGAGCATCCGACCTCCCGAGCAGAACGACCAGGAGAACCCTAGGGAGGCCGGCGGCGCGGCGGCGCGAGCGACACACGCGTCGGCGGTGAACATCCCGTGTCCGCGCCGGACGGCTCAGCGCGCCAGCACGTCGCGGATCAACCCCCTGAGCCATTCCACCCCCGGCGAGGGCGGGTTGCGCCGGGAGCGGTAGAGCGCGACCTCGACCTGCGGGGTGTCGAAGGGCAGCGCGAAGGTGCGCACGTCGGCGGCGCGGACGAACCAGTCGGCCACGGTGCCGGGCACGACGGCGAGCAGCGAGGTCCGTTCGAGCAGGCGGGGCAGCGCGGCGAACCGGGACACCCGGACGCCGATCTCGCAGTCGTGCCCGACCGCGGTGAGGGCCTGCCCGGCCTGGACGTGCCCGGCGGTGGAGTCGACGACGAGGTGCCGTTCGGCGAGGACGTCGTCGAGGGCGGGGCTGGGCCCGAGGCGGGGGTGGGCGATGCCGCACAGGCCGACGTACTGCTCGTGGAACAGCACGTCGCGCCGCAGGTCGCGGTCGGGCAGGCGCGGGGTGCATCGACCTCGCCCAGGTCGGTCGCGAGGAGCCGGAAGGTGCGGGTCGAGGTGGCCGGGTCGAAGGTGCTCGCGTCGGTGACCGCGGAGTCGATGACCTCGAGCCCCACGCGGACGTCGGGGTAGAGGCGCCGGGCCAGGTCGGTCGGCTCGAGGCCGGCGGCCGTGCGGACGAACAGCGGGTCGGCGAACTGCCGCCGCAGCCGGCCGAGGGCGTGGCTGACCGAGGGCTGCGTGGCGTGCAGCCGCTCGGCGGCCCGGGTGACGCTGGCGCATGGAGGCCCGTCTTCCTACCGTGGTCGCGTCACCGGAGCAGGTGGCGGAGAGGCAGGCGGAACATGGCCACGGTCGCCGAGGTGACCTACCGGATCCTGCGGGCCCAGGGACTGACGACGATCTTCGGGAACCCCGGCTCCAACGAGCTCCCCTTCCTGGCGCACATGCCCGAGGACTTCACCTACGTGCTCGGGCTGCACGAGGGCGCCGTGGTGTCGATGGCCGACGGGTTCGCCCTCGCCACGGGCGGCCCCGCGTTCGTGAACCTGCACGCCGCCTCCGGCTCCGGCAACGCGATGGGCGGGCTGACCAACGCGGTCTACTCGCACAGCCCGCTCGTGCTGACCGCCGGTCAGCAGGTCCGCTCGACGATCGGGCAGGAGGTCATGCTGGCCAACGTCGACGCGACGGCCCTGCCCCAGCCGCTGGTGAAGTGGAGCAGCGAGCCCGCCTGCGCCCAGGACGTGCCGCGCACCGTCGACCAGGCGGTGCACACCGCGCTGCTGCCGGCCCGCGGTCCGGTCTACGTCTCGGTGCCCTACGACGACTGGGCCGCCGACGCCGACCCCGACAGCGAGCTCCTGCCCGGCCGGACCGTGCGCGGGGGCGCGTCGCTGAGCCAGGAGCAGGTCACCGAGCTCGTCGCGCTACTCGACGGGGCGCAGAACCCGCTGCTGGTCCTCGGCCCGCAGGTCGACGCGGCCGGCGCCAACGCCGACGCGGTGCGGCTGGCCGAGGCGTTGCGCGCCCCGGTGTGGATCGCCCCGTCGGCGCCGCGCTGCCCGTTCCCGACGCGCCACCCGGCGTTCCGGGGTGTGCTGCCGGCCGCCGTCCGCGAGGTCTCCGCGGCCTTCGAGGGCCACGACCTGGTGCTGGTCGTGGGTGCGCCGGTGTTCCGCTACCACCAGTACCTGCCCGGGCGGTACCTGCCGGAGGGCACGCGGCTGGTGCAGATCACCGAGGACCCGAAGGAGGCGGCCCGCGCGCCGTTCGGCGACGCCGTCGTCGCCCCGGTCGGGCCGGCCCTCGCCGCGCTCGCGGACGGGGTCGCCGTCGCCGCGCGCCCGCCGCTGCCGGCCCTGCCCCCGTTCCCCGCACCCCGCACGTCGCCCCACTCGGTGCACCCCGACGAGCTCTTCGCCCTGCTGCGCGAGCACGCCCCCGACGACGCTCTCTACGTCGTCGAGTCGACCTCGACCGCCGCCTCGTTCTGGTCCCAGATGGACCTGTGCGAGCCGGGCAGCTACCTGTTCCCCGCGTCCGGCGGGCTGGGCTTCGGGCTGCCCGCCGCGGTCGGGGCCCAGCTCGGGCGGCCCGACCGGCAGGTCGTCGGCGTCATCGGCGACGGCTCGGCGAACTACGGGATCACCGCCCTGTGGACCGCGGCGCGCTACCGCATCCCGGTGGTGATCCTCGTGCTGAAGAACGGCACGTACGGGGCGCTGCGCTGGTTCGGCGAGGTGCTGGGCACCGGCGAGACCCCCGGCATGGACGTGCCGGGCATCGACTTCACCGCCCTCGCCCGGGGCTACGGCGTCCCGGCCCGCTCGGTGTCCGACGGCGCCGCGTTCGTCGTGGCCCTGAAGGACGCGCTGAGCGCGGACGGCCCGTCGTTGATCGAGGTCGTCACGGCCGACCTCGACGAGGAGGGCGGTCCGCGCTGATCCCGCGTCAGACGGTCGACGGCTGTCCGATGCGCAGCGTGTCGGCGAGGTAGGCGCGGAGGGCGGCGGCGTCCGCCTGGTCCGCGACCAGGCCGAGGTAGCCGTCGGGGCGGATCAGGGCGAGGCCCTCGGACCCCAGGCCGTAGGCCCTGCCGAGCACGTCGTCCGGGTCGAGGACGCACTCCCCGGCCGCCCCGGCGTCGGACACGACGCGGACCACCGTGCCGAGGTCGCCGAGGACGCCGCGCAGCTCGTCGACCGTGGCCGCTTCCCCGGTGCGGACCAGCAGCACCATGCCGGGCCGGCCGAGCAGGCCCTCGACGGTCACCGGGCTGCCGTCGGGGCGGAGCAGACCGTCGGGGTCCGGGGCGTGCTCGCCCGCCCGCGCGGCGCCGTGGCGGTGGTGGCCGCGGTGCACCGCGAGGGTGCTGTCGCGGTAGCCGATCGTCGTCTCGGCCAGCGTCGCGGCGCCGGTGCCGGCGACCCGGGGGAGGTGGCCGACGACGACCATCGCGACGTCGCGGACGGCGGCCTCCGGGCCCGAGGCGGTGCCGACGTTCGTCAGCGTGGTGGTGGTCCGGACGACCATCGCGCCGACCGGGTGGCGCTCGTCGTGGTAGCTGTCGAGCAGCGCGGCGTCCGCCCGGTGCCGGGCGACGAGGGCGAGCTTCCAGGCGAGGTTGGCGGCGTCCTGGATGCCGGTGTTCATGCCCTGCGCGCCGGCGGGGCTGTGGATGTGCGCGGCGTCGCCGGCGAGCAGCACGCGCCCGAGCCGGTACCGGGGGACCTGGGCGTGGTGGACCTCGAAGTAGGTCAGCCAGCGCGGGTCGCGCACCGTCACCTTGCGGCCCATGCGCGCGTCGGCGAGGGCCTGGATCTGTGCGAGTGTGGGGTCGGGGGCGCCGGACCCCGGGTCGTCGACGAAGAACATGATCCGGGCGCGCGTCCCGGCCAGCGGGAACAGGATCCCCATGCCGTCGGGGTGCTGGAACATGCGGATGGTGTCGGGGGCCCACGCGGTGTCGATGTCGACGTCGGCCATGGCGAAGTGCTGTCCGTGGAAGCCGCCCTCCAGCTTCGCGCCGGCGAGGGTGCGGGTGGAGCTGTGGCCGCCGTCGGCGCCGACCACCCAGCCGACGCGGGCGGTCTCCTCCCCGTCGCGGGTGCGCAGGGTGACGTCGACCCCGTCGGCGTCCTGGGTCAGGGCGGTGAGCGTGACGCCGCGCTCGACGACGACGCCGAGCTCGGCGGCCCGGTCGGCCAGGACGGCCTCGGTGTCGGGCTGGGGGACGTCGAGGACGTACGGGTGGCGGCTGGGGACGCCGGTGACGTCGAGGTTCGTGCGGGTCGCGCCGGTGCGGCCGTCGAGGATCTCGAGGGCGTCGATCCGCCGGCCGCGGACCTCCAGCCGGGGCAGGACGCCCAGGGCGGCGAGCATCTCCATGCTGCGGGCGTGCACGCCCACCGCGCGCGACTCCGTGGTCGGCTGCTCGAGGGCGTCGACGATGCGGACCGGCACGCCCTGGCGGGCAAGCTGGCAGGCGGTCGTGAGGCCCACCGGGCCGGCGCCGACCACCAGCACCACGTCGGTCGTGTCCATGGTCATCTCCTGTCGTCCGGCCCTGCCGCTCGCTGTCGCAGTGCCACGATGCCCGGGCCGGCTCCAAACGCCCTTCAATCCGCCTTGAAGGGTGTCTTCCCCAGATCAGCGGTCGGCTGGCATGCGGATCAGCACCGTGCGGGCCGGCCGGCGCCGGTCGCTACGGTGGGGCGGTGCCCCGGCTGACCCTGCTCCCGCAGGTCGCCGTGGACGGTGCGGTGCTGGCGGGCGAGCGGCCCGCCGCCCTGCTCGCCGCGCTGGCCGCGGACCTCGCCGCCGGGTGCTCGACCGGGCGGCTGGTCGCCGAGCTGTGGCCGGACGATCCGCCGGCGGACCCGGCGAAGGCGCTGCAGGTGGTCGTCTCGCGGGTGCGCGCCCGGGTCGGGCCGGACCTGATCGCGACGACGCCGACCGGCTACCGCCTGGCTCTGGCCCCCGCCGACGTGGACGCGTCGGCGTTGGTGCGGCATGCCGACCAGGTCGGGCGTGCCACGGATCCGGTGACCGCGCTCGCCGCGGCGGAGGCCGGGCTGGCGCTCTGGCCGAACCCGGGGGACCCGACGGGGGCGGGTCCGCTCGCCGCGCTCCGGGCCGCGCGCCGGACGACCCTCGCGGTGCTACGGCGGGGCAGGGCGCTGGCGCTGTCGCGGCTGGGGCGGGCCGCGGAGGCGCTCGGTCCGCTCGAGGAGCTGGCGGCCGACGCCGCACGCGACGAGGAACTACTGGTGGAGCTGCTGCGCAGCGAGGCGCGGGTGCGCGGCCCGGCGGCGGCGCTGGCGCGGTACGAGGACTACCGCCGTGACCTCGCCGAGGAGCTCGGCGCCGACCCGGGTGCCGCGCTGCGGGCGCAGCACGCGGCGTTGCTGGCCGAGTCGGCGCCGGCCCGGCGTCACGGGATCCTCGCCGAACCCAACGCCCTGCTCGGCCGCGACGGCGACGTCGAGGCGGTCCTCGCTCTGCTGCGCACCTCTCGCGTGGTGACGGTGCTCGGGCCGGGCGGTCTCGGGAAGACCCGGCTCGCGCACGCGGTGGCGGCCCGGGCCGAGCAGCGCACGGTGCAGGTGGTGTCGCTGGCCGGCGTCCGGGCGGGGGCCGACGTCGCCGCCGAGGTGGCCACGGCCGTCCAGGTCGGTCCGCTGGCCGGGGCGGCCCCGGACGCGGCGAGTGCGGTGGCGGAGGCGCTGGGGTCGGGGCCGGCCCTGCTGGTGCTGGACAACTGCGAGCACGTGCTCGACGCCGCCGCGGACCTGGTGCACGCCCTGGTGGCGCGGACCCGGGACCTGCGGGTGCTGGCCACGAGCCGGGCGTCGCTGGACCTGTCCTCGGAGTCGGTCCACCCGCTGCCCCAGCTCGATCCGGCGGTCACCGTCGCGCTGTTCACCCAGCGCGCCCGCGCGGCGCGGCCGGACGTCGACCTCCCGGCCGCCGAGGTGGAGGCGCTGTGCGCCCGGCTCGAGGGGCTGCCGTTGGCCGTGGAGCTGGCGGCGGCGCGCGTCCGCGCCCTGCCGGTGGCGGAGATCCACCGCAGGCTCGACGACCGGTTCGCGCTCCTGCGCGGCACCGGGCGGGACCGGCCGCCGCGGCACCGCACCCTGGAGGCGGTGGTCGGCTGGAGCTGGAACCTGCTCGACGACGAGGCCCGGGCCGCACTGCGCACGCTGTCCGCGCTGCCGGGCGGGTTCACGGGCGACACCGCCGCCGGCCTGCTCGCCGGCGACCGGATCGACCTGCTGGAGGCGCTCGTCGGGCAGTCCCTGGTGCGGCCGCCCGACGCGGCGGGCCGCTATCGGATGCTCGAGACCGTCCGCGAGTTCTGCGCCGCCCGGCGGGCCGAGGCCGGGGAGGACGCGCTGGTCACCGCCCGGGTCGTCGGCTGGGGCCGGCGTGTCGCGGAGTCCGTGCACGAGGCCCCGTTCGGCGCGGATCCGCGGCCCGCGCGCGCCGCGATCCGGGCGGAGCAGGAGAACCTGCTGCACGTGCTGCGCCTCGCCCGGGAGCACGGCGACCGGGCCGCGCTCGCCGCGGTCGTCGCGGCGCTCGGGGCGTTGTGGACGGTGGAGTCCGGGACGCAACGCCTGCTGGCGGCGGGGGAGGAGACCCTGCCGGCGTTGTCGCGGTACCGGCCCACGGACGAGGCCGGCCGCGCCGCCCTGCGGCAGGGCGTGGTGCAGCACCTGGCGGTGTGCCTGCTCCTCGATCCGGCGGCCGCGGTCCGCCCGCTGGCCATCCTGCGGCGGCTGCCGCCGGGTCCGGCGGACACTGCGATCGGCGCGCTCCACGAGGTCCTGACCGTGCTGCCCGACGCGGCCGCGTTGGGCGCCCTGTGCCGGGACCCCCGCCCGCTGGTCGCCCTCGTCGCGCTCGGGGTGGCCGGTTACGTCCGCGAGGCCCAGGGCGACATGCCGACCGCGTACGCGACCGCGCGGGAGATGTCCGCCCGGCTGCCCGCCCGGTTGCCGTGGCTGCACACCTTCGTCCACGGCCGGCTCGCCGAGCTGTGCCTGCAGCTGGAGCGGCACGGCGAGGCGCTGGCGGAGCTGGCCGCGGCGGGCGAGGCCCTCGCGGCGCTCGGGGTCGAGGGGGACCCGATGGGCCTGCGGCCGGGCATCGTCGTCGCGCAGCTCGGGCTGGGGGCGACCGGCGACGCCGAACGGGCCCTCACCGCCGCCGGCCCACCGGCCGACACCCCCGACGCGGTGGTGTTCCACCTGGCCGCGCGGGCGGAGCTCGCCCTGGCCAAGGGGGAGACGGACACCGGCCTGGCGATGTGGCGCCGGGCGACCGAGGTGCTCGACGTGCGCACCTGCGCCTCCTGGCTGCTGCCCTACGCATGGTCGTTGCGGGCCGTGGCCGTGGTCGCGCACGTGCGCCACCACCGCCTTGACGACGTCGGGGAGATCGCCGGGAGCCTGCCCGGCGCGCTCGACGCCCTGCTCGCGAGCGGCGTCCCGGACCCGATCTGCGGGACGCTGCTGCTCGCGTTGGGGCTCGTCGAGGTGGAGCGGGGCCGGCCCGTGCGGGGGGTGTGGCTCGTCGCGATCGCCGAGCGGTTCCACTACCTGCGCGAGTACCAGCCGACGATGTCCAGCGCGGCCACCCGGGCGTTGGCCACGGCCGCGGCGGCGCCCGCGTACGCCGAGGCGGTGGCGGAGTACGCGGGCCTGGACCGCGACGACCTGCGCGCGGAGGCGCGCGCGCTCGCCGAGGCCTACCGGGACCTGGTGTAGAGGCGCTCCGGCCGCCCCCGGCCGAGCACCGCGACGGGCAGCGACACGACGACGGTGAGCCCGCCGCCGGGGGTGTCCTCGGCGCTGAGGGTGCCGCCCATGACCTCGGTCAGCCCGCGCGCCACGGACAGCCCGAGCCCGACCCCGTTCGCCGCCCGCCGGTCGCCGAGCCGCTGGAAGGGCGCGAACAACTTCTCCTGCTGCTTCTTCGGCACCCCGGGCCCGGAGTCGACCACCCGCAGCTCCGCGCGGCCCTCGTGGGCGCTGGCCCGCAGGACGACCGGGGCGCCGCCGCCGTGGCGCAGCGCGTTGTCGACCAGGTTCGCGACGACCCGTTCCAGCAGCCCCACGTCCGCGGTCACGTCGGGCAGGTCGCCCGGGATCTCGAGGCGGACCCGGGCCGCGTCCGGCACGCCGAGCAGGGCCCGGGCCGCGGACTCGTCGTAGCCGATCCGTTCCAGCAGCGGCTCGACCGCGCCGGAGGCGAGCCGGGAGGAATCGAGGAGGTTGTCGACGAGGCCGGTCAGCCGGTCCGCCGACTCCTCGACCGTCTCGAGCAGCTCGGCCCGGTCCGTGCCGGACAGCCGGAGCAGCGGGTCGCGCAGGCTGCCGACCGCGGCCTTGATGGAGGTCAGCGGGCTACGCAGGTCGTGACCGACCGCGGAGAGCAGGGCGCCGCGCGTCTCGTTGATCTCGGCGCGCCGTTGTGCCCGCAGCGCCTCCTCCCCGGCACGCTGGCTGCGCAGCGCGAGCAGGGCCTGCCCGCCGACGGTCTCCAGGAGCCGCCGGTCGTGGGCGGGCAGCGACCGGCCGGTGCCGACCAGGTGCAGCCCGGGCTCGACGGCGACGTCCACGTCGGCGTCCTCGGGCCGGCCGCACTCCGGCGGACCGGACGTCGCGACCCGCCGCCACTCGCCGCCGTCGTGCTCGAGGAGGGCGACACAGCGCAGCCCGAACGCCTCCCGGACCTTCTCCAGCAGCCGGGGCAACGGATCGGCGCGGGTCAGCACGGTCCGGGCGAACGATGCCAGCAGCGCCGCCTCGGTCCGGGCGCGCGCGGCCTGCTCGCCGCGCCTCGCCGCCCGGTCCACGACCAGCGCGACCAGCACCGCGACGATCAGCATCGCCACCACGGTGATCGCGTTCTCCGGCTCGGAGATGGTCAGCGAGTACAGCGGCGGGGTGAGGAAGAAGTTCAGCAGCAGGCCGCCGAGCAGGGCGGCGAGCAGCGCGGGTCCGAGCCCGCCGATCAGCGCGGCGACCACCGTGGCCAGGAAGAACAGCACCACGTCCGTCGACAGCCCGACGATCTCGTACAGGGACGCGCCGACCAGCGTCGCGGCGGCCGGCCCGAGCACCGCCACCACCCAGCCGAGGACGCGCCGGTCGAGCGGAACGGCGCTGTGCAGCCGGGGCACGCGCAGCACCGAGCCGCCGGCGGAGGCGTGGGTGACGATGTGGACGTCGATCGAGCCGGACTCCTGGATCACGCGGGCGCCGATCCCGGCGTCGAACAGCCGGGCCACGCGCGAACGCCGCGAGGTGCCCAGCACGAGCTGGGTGGCGTTCACCCCGCGGGCGAACTCGAGGAGGGCGTCGGTGACGCCCCCGGCCCCGCTGTCGCCGACCACGGTGTGGAAGCTGGCGCCGACGTCGTCGGCCAGCGTCCGCAGCGCGCCGGTGGCCCCGACCGGTGCGCCGGCGAGGCCGTCCCCGCGGAGCACGTGCACGGCGAGCAGGTCGGCCTGGCCGGCCCGCTTCGCGATCCGGGTGGCCCGGCGCAGCACGGTCTCCGACTCGGGGCCGCCGGTCAGGGCCACGACCACGCGCTCGCGGGTCTCCCAGGTCTCGGAGATCCGCTGCTCGGTGCGGTGGCGCTGCAGTGCGGTGTCGACCTCGTCGGCCACCCAGAGCAGGGCCAGCTCGCGCAGCGCGATCAGGTTGCCGACCTGGAAGTAGTTGGCCAGCGCGGCGTCGACCTTCTCGGCGGCGTAGACGTTGCCGTGGGCGAGCCGCCGGCGCAGCGCCTCGGGGGTGATGTCGACCAGCTCGATCTGGTCGGCGCGGCGCACGAACTCGTCGGGCACGGTCTCCCGCTGCCGGACCCCGGTGATCTTCTCGACGACGTCGTTGAGGGACTCGAGGTGCTGGACGTTGACCGTGGACAGCACGTCGATCCCGGCGGCGAGGACCTCCTCGATGTCCTGCCAGCGCTTTCCGTTGGGCGAGCCCGGGGCGTTGGTGTGGGCCAGCTCGTCGACCAGGACGACCTCCGGCCGGCGGGCGAGCACCGCCTCCACGTCGAGCTCGCCGCCGAACCGGGTGGGCCGCCGGGGGAGGACCTCCAGGCCGTCGAGGAGCTCGGCGGTCCTCGCGCGGCCGTGGGTCTCCACGAGCCCGACGACGACGTCCGTACCCCGTCCGGCGCGGCGGTGGGCCTCGCAGAGCATGGCGTAGGTCTTGCCGACGCCGGGTGCCGCGCCCAGGTGGATCCGCAGCTCACCACGGTGCTGCACCGTTCCTCCTGCCGCCGGCCCGCCGGTCATGACCCCACCCCGTTCGTGCGAGACCCGATCACCCCGCTCACCCGCCGGACCGCTGCGCGGCGGCGACCGCCAGGTTGAGCTCGGTGACGTTCACGGTCGGCTCGCCCAGGAACCCGAGTATGCGCCCGTCCGTGGCCCGCACGACCAGGTCCCGGACCCGCTCGGCCGGGAGGCCGGTCACCCGGGCGACGCGGTCGACCTGCAGCGCGGCGTAGGCCGGACTGATGTCGGGGTCGAGCCCGGATGCCGAGGCGGTCACGGCATCGGTCGGCACGGCCTCGGGCGCGACGCCCTCCCGCCCGGCGATCAGCGCGCGGCGCTGCGCCACCGTGTCGAGGAGCTCGGCGGAGTCGCCGGCCTTGTTCGAGCCGCCGGAGGTGGTGGTGTCCGCCGGGCCGAGGACGCCCTCCGCCGAGGCCGACGGCCGCGTGTGGAAGTACGGGTCCGCGGCGGGATCCGCCGGCACGGGGTCGACGCCGATCAGCGAGGACCCGACGACGGCGCCGCCCTGCGTGATCAGGGAGCCCTCGGCATGGCCGGACAGCCCGGGCAGCCGCGAGACCCCCCAGACGGCGAGCGGGTACGCGACCCCGCACAGGACGGTGAGGACGATCAGCAGGCGCAGTCCGGTGCCGGTCTGCCTGCGCAGTGTGGAGAGCACGTCACATCCCCGGGACGAGTCGGACGACCAGGTCGACGAGGAAGATGCCGACGAACGGCGTGACGACGCCGCCGAGACCGTAGATCAGCAGGTTGCGGCGCAGCAGGGCCGACGCCGAGCTCGGCCGGTACCGCACGCCGCGCAGGGCCAGCGGGATCAGCACGATGATGACCAGGGCGTTGAAGATCACCGCGGACAGGATCGCCGACTGCGGCGAGTGCAGCCCCATGACGTTCAGCAGCCCGAGCGACGGGTACAGCGCGGCGAACATCGCGGGCAGGATCGCGAAGTACTTCGCCAGGTCGTTGGCCACGGAGAAGGTGGTCAGCGCCCCGCGGGTGATCAGCAGCTGCTTGCCGATCTCCACGATCTCGAGGAGCTTCGTCGGGTCGGAGTCGAGGTCGACCATGTTGCCGGCCTCCTTGGCCGCGGCCGTGCCCGTGTTCATCGCGACGCCGACGTCCGCCTGCGCGAGCGCGGGAGCGTCGTTGGTGCCGTCGCCGGTCATGGCGACGAGCCGCCCGCCCTCCTGCTCCGTGCGGATGTAGGCCATCTTGTCCTCGGGCGTGGCCTCGGCGAGGTGGTCGTCGACGCCCGCCTCGGCCGCGATCGCGCGGGCGGTCCGCGGGTTGTCGCCCGTGACCATGACCGTCCGGATGCCCATCGCCCGCAGCTCGGCGAAGCGGGCCGCGACGCCGGGCTTGACCACGTCGGACAGCCGGATCACGCCGAGCACCCGGTCGCCGTCGGCGACGACGAGCGGGGTGCCGCCCTCGTCCGAGATGCGGTCCACGATCTCCCGCACCTCGTCGGCCCCGGGCATGCTCGCCGCGGCACCCTTCCGGATCCGCCGTCCGCCGATGTCCAGTCCGGACGTCCGGGTCTGCGCGGTGAACGGCACGAACTCGGCGCGTGCCTCGTCGGCCGAGGACTCGGCGGGGAGGCCGTACCCCCGGGCGCAGAGGTCGACGACGCTGCGCCCCTCCGGGGTCTGGTCGGCGAGGCTGGAGAGCCGTGCCGCCTCCGCCAGTTCCTGCGTCGACGCCCCGCCGACCGGGATCAGCTCGGTGGCCTGCCGGTTGCCGAAGGTGATGGTGCCGGTCTTGTCCAGCAGCAGGGTGTCGATGTCGCCCGCGGCCTCGACGGCCCGTCCGGACCTGGCCAGCACGTTGCGCTGCACCAGCCGGTCCATGCCCGCGATGCCGATCGCCGAGAGCAGGGCGCCGATCGTCGTCGGGATGAGGCAGACCAGGAGCGCGACCAGTACCACGACCGACTGCGGGCCGCCCGCGTACGCGCTCATCGGCTGCAGGGCCACGACGGCGAGCAGGAAGATGATCGTCAGCGCGGCCAGCAGGATCGTCAGGGCGATCTCGTTGGGCGTCTTCTGCCGGGAGGCGCCCTCGACCAGCGCGATCATCCGGTCGACGAAGGACTCGCCCGGCGTCGTCGTGATCTCCACGACGATCCGGTCGGACAGCACGGTCGTGCCGCCGGTGACGCTGGACCGGTCCCCGCCCGCCTCGCGAACGACCGGGGCGGACTCGCCGGTGATCGCCGACTCGTCGACGGTCGCGATGCCCTCGACGACGTCCCCGTCGCCGGGGATGGTCTCGCCGGCCTCGACGACGACCCGGTCGCCGATCGAGAGCTCGGTCGCACCGACGACCCGGCCGTCGACGAGGCGGGCCGTGGTGTCCCGCTTGGTCTTCCGCAGCGTCGCGGCCTGCGCCTTGCCGCGGCCCTCCGCGACGGCCTCGGCGAGGCCGGCGAACAGGACCGTGAACCACAGCCAGACGGCGATCAGCCAGCCGAACAGCGACGGCTGCCAGACCGCGTCCAGCGTGACCAGCACGGAGCCGACCCAGACGACGAACATGACGGGGTTGCGCAGCTGGGCGCGGGGATGGAGCTTGCGCAGCGCGTCGGGCAGGGAGGCCCACAGCTGCGCGGGGCGGAACGCGCCGGCCTTGACCGGTCCGCCGGGGGCGGCGGCCCGCGCCGGAATGCGTTCGAGGGTGGGGGTGGTCATGCGAGTGCCTCCGCGAGGGGCCCCAGCGCGAGCGCGGGGAAGAAGGTGAGGGCGGCGACCAGCACGATCGTGCCGCCGACGAGGACGGCGAAGAGCGGCTCGTCCGTCGCGAGCGTGCCGGCGCCCGCCTCGACGCGGCGCTGCTGTGCGAGCGAGCCGGCCAGCGCGAGCACCGCGAGGATCGGCACGAACCGGCCGAACAGCATCGCCAGGCCCAGCGTCGTCTGGAAGAAGTCGCCGGTCACGGTGAGACCCGCGAACGCGGAGCCGTTGTTGTTGGCGGCGCTGGCGTAGGCGTAGAGGACCTCGGAGAAGCCGTGCGCGCCGTCGTTGTTCAGCGCGTCGAGGGTGCCGGGCAGGGCGATCGCCAGACCGGCGCCGACGAGCACGAGCGTGGGCATCGTCAGGATGGCGACCACGGCCGCGGTCACCTCGCGGCGGCCGAGCTTCTTGCCCAGGTACTCCGGGGTGCGGCCGACCATCAGGCCCGCGAGGAACACGGCGACGATCGCCAGCACCAGGATCCCGTACAGCCCTGCGCCGACCCCGCCCGGTGCGACCTCGCCGAACAGCATGTTCAGCAGGACCACGCCACCGCCACCGCCGGTGTAGCTGTCGTGCAGCGAGTTCACCGCACCGGTCGAGGTGCCGGTGGTGGAGACCCCGAACAGCACGCTCGACGGGATGCCGAACCGCACCTCCTTGCCCTCGAGCGCGCCACCCGCGGCCAGCGCGGCGGGGCCGTTCGGGTGGGTCTCGGCGAACCACGCCACGGCGAGCATGGCCGCCCACAGGACGCCCGTCACCGAGAGCAGCACGGTGCCCTGGCGGCGGTTGCCGACCATCGTGCCGAAGGTGCGGGTCAGGCAGACGGGGATGACGAGCATCAGGAAGATCTCGAGCAGGTTCGAGAGGCCGTCGGGGTTCTCGAACGGGTGCGCCGAGTTGGCGTTGTAGATCCCGCCGCCGTTCGTGCCCAGCACCTTGATCGCCTCCTGCGAGGCCGTCGGCGCCATCGGCACGGTGTGTGCGGTCCCGTCGACGCCGATGACGTCCACGCCCGACCGCAGCGACATCGTCACGCCCGATGCGATCAGCAGGATCGCCCCGACGAAGGCGAAGGGCAGCAGGATCCGGACGACGCCGCGGGTCAGGTCCACCCAGAAGTTGCCGAGCCGGTCCGTCCCGGACCGGACCAGGCCGCGGACCAGCGCGACGGTCACGGCCAGGCCGACCGCGGCCGACACGACGTTCTGCACGGTCAGCCCGGCCATCTGCACGGTGTCGCCGAGCACCTGCTCCGGGACGTAGGACTGCCAGTTCGTGTTGGTCACGAACGAGATCGCGGTGTTCAGCGCCATCGCCGGGTCGACGGCGCCGCGACCGAAGGACATCGGCAGCAGCGGCTGGAGCCGTTGCAGCAGGTGGACCAGCACGATCGAGACGAACGAGAAGCCGAGCACGCCGGCGGCGTAGGTCGGCCAGCGCTGTCCGCTCGTCGCGTCGACCCGGACCAGCCGGTAGAGCGCCGACTCGACCCGCCAGTCCCGCTCGCTCGTGAAGACCCGGGCCATGTAGTCCCCGAACGGGGCGTAGCAGGCCGCGAGCAGGACCAGCAGGAGCACCACCTGGAGGAGGCCCGCGAGGGTGTCGTCCACGTCAGAACCTCTCCGGCCGCAGCAGGGCGACGACGAGGTGGACGAGCAGCGCGAGCGCCACGACCCCGCCCACCACGTTCGTCACGAGGTCGGCGGTACTCACAGCCGCTCCAGACCACGCAGGCACAGCACCAGGACGGCGAACCCGCCGACCAGCAGCAGTGCGGAGAGCACATCGGCCACCGGGCAACTCCTCGACACCACGGCCGCCGGACCCTCCGGCGACGCCGACGGCGAGTCTCGGACCGGCGGGAGCGCCCGGCAGCGGCCCGAACGGGGCCTTGACGCCCCGCCGCCCGATCTTGACGCGATCTTGACGATCCGGAGACGCGTGTCACACCGGTGGGCTGTCCTGGCTCGTCCGGTGCCTACGGCGGGTCTGAACGGGCGCCGCCGGTGCTGTCGCGGCGCCGGGGCGGGCCGCCGTGCCAGTCCAGGCACAGCACGGTCGCGTCGTCCCGCAGGTCGCCGTCCGTGGCGGCGAGGACGGCCGCACCCAGCGCCTGCACGACCTCGCGCGGGTGCGCGGTGCCCAGCTTGGCCAGCAGGTCACCCAGCTCCAGGTCCGCGGCGTCGCGCTCGATCATCCCGTCGGTGACGAACAGGAGCCGGTCCCCGGGCTCGAGGTCGAGCTCCTGGACGCGGTACTCCCAGTTCGGGTCGATCCCGAACGGGACATCGACGTCGAGCGGGACGGTCTCGGCGCTCCCGTGCCGCAGCCGCACCGGGAGCGGGTGACCGGCGTTGATGATCTCCGCGTGTTCGGTCTCCAGGTCGATCCGCACGCTCTGGCCGGTGACCAGCTCGCCGGTCGCGGTGTTTCGGACGAGGTCGTGGTTGAGGGCGCGGGCCTGCTCGGCGAACGACGCGCCGGCACGGCGGCTGTTCCGCAGGCTGTTCACGGCCAGCGTGGCCAGCATGGCCGCCTCCAGGCCGTGGCCGACGGCGTCGGTGATCGACAGCTGCAGGCTGTGCCGGTCGAGGACGTAGTCGAAGGTGTCCCCGGCCATCCGCGCCGACGGCTCCAGCCAGCCGGCGAGGGTGAACTGGCTGGCCTCGCAGGTGTAGGCGTCGGGCAGGAGCCGGTGCTGGATCTCGGCGGCGACGGAGAGCCGGGTGGTGCGCTGGCCCCAGGTGTAGAGGTCGGTGAAGCGCCGGCCGACCACGACGATGTACGCGAGGACGTGGCCGGCGAAGGCGAGCTCGGTGAGGACCTCCGGGGTGGGTCGGTCGGGCAGGGTCATCTCGAGGACACCGACGGCGTCGCCCCGCTCGGTCACCGGCACGACGACGCGGACGTCCCCGTCGTCCTCCTCGACCGTGGGCTCCTGCGCCTGCAGCACGTGGTCGTAGACGGTGCCCGCGAGCGGGATCTTCTCCGCGCCGTCGCCGTCCGTCCCGGCGCTCCCGTCCCGGTCGCGGGTGAGCCGGACGACCGCGCGCCCGCTCATGTCGGCGATGAGGAAGGCGACCCGCCGGGCCCGGAACATCCCGGCCAGCTGGTCGGCGACCTCGTCGACCGCGTCCATCGGCGCGGCCGCCTCGACCGCCTCCAGCAGCTGCCGCACCTCCAGCCGCGGCGTCCAGCCCTTCACCATCCGCGCTCCTCCTGGCGATAGACCGGTGGTCCCGCCCGGGGTATCCCGCCGTCCCCGGAACAACCGGGAAGTCGACGGCCGGACGGCGCCCGCGACCGGACCGGTCAGGGGGCGGGGGTCGTCGGCTGCAGGACCGCCTCGACCAGCGCCTCCGTCCGCAGGTGGGTGCCCTGCTGGTACTCGGGGTCGCGGACCATGTCCGAGAAGGCGCGGCGGCTCGGGTAGTGCACGAGCAGCACCGCGTCCCAGTCCTGGCCCTGCTCGGCCACGACCGGCGCGTCGCCGTACCCGTAGTAGACGACCTGCGCGCCGAACCGCTCCGATGTGCGCCGGAAATGGGCGATGTACTCGTCGTAGCGGGCCCGCCCGCCCTCGGCGAAGCGCAGCAGGTTGAGCATCGTGACCGGCTCGTCCGGGGCCGCGCCGAGGAACGCCTTCATGTCCGCACCGGTGGGATCGATCGCCATGGGCGCAGACTGCCACGCGCGAGGAGCGCGGTGCGCGAGGTGGGTCCGGACGTCGGGCGCCGTCTCAGGATGGAACAGCGGCTACCGCCCGTCGTTAGGCTTGTCTACCGTGCGCGTCATGCGCTCTGCACCCGGCCGCTCCGCCGCGTCGGTCCCCCGGCTGACCGGCGACCCGGCTGCGCAGCGTCTGCGGGGTGGCGGTGCACGGGCCCGGTTGATGGTCGCCGGCCCGGCGTTCGTCGCCGCGATCGCCTACGTCGACCCCGGCAACTTCGCGACGAACTTCGCGGCCGGCTCGCAGTACGGCTACCTGCTGCTGTGGGTGATCGTCGGGGCGAACCTGCTGGCCATGCTGGTGCAGACGTTGTCGGCCAAGCTCGGGTTGGCGACCGGGCGGAACCTGGCCGAGCTCTGCCGCGAGCGGTTCCCGCGGCCGGTGAGCTGGGGCATGTGGGTCCAGGCGGAGGCGGTCGCCGTGGCCACGGACCTCGCCGAGGTGCTCGGCGGGGCGATCGCCCTGCAGCTGCTGTTCGGGATCCCGCTGTTCACCGGCGGGCTGATCACCGGAGCAGCCGCGTTCGCATTGCTCGCCCTGCAGAGCCGCGGGCACCGGCCGTTCGAACGCGCGATCGTCGTGCTGTTCGTGGTCGTGCTCGTGGGCCTGTTCGCGACGCTGTTCCGGGTGGACGTCGACGGAGCCGACGCCGCGCGCGGGCTGGTGCCGCAGTTCGCCGGCACCGACAGCCTCCTGCTCGCGACGGGGATCCTGGGCGCGACCGTGATGCCGCACGTGATCTACCTGCACTCGGCGCTCGTCCAACGCCGCCCCCGCACGGAGGGGCCCGACCAGCAGCGGTTCGTCCTGCGCACCACGAAGCTCGACGTCCTGATCGGCATGGGCACCGCCGGGCTGATCAACGCGTCGATGCTGCTCATCGCCGCCGCCGTGTTCGCCGGCTCGACGCTCTCCGGGGCGGACACCCTCGACGGCGTCTTCTCCGGGCTCGAGGTCACCGTCGACCGATGGGCGGCCCTCGCCTTCGCGATCGCGCTGCTGGCCTCCGGCTTCGCCTCCTCGGGTGTCGGCACCTACGCCGGGCAGGTGATCATGCAGGGCTTCCTGCGCCGGCACATCCCGCTGCTCCTGCGCCGCGCGCTGACCCTGGCCCCCGCCCTGGTGGTGCTCGGGGTCGGCGTGCAGCCCACCGAGGCCCTGGTGTGGTCCCAGGTCGTGCTGTCGTTCGGGATCCCGTTCGCGCTGGTGCCGCTGGTGCTGTTCACCCGCGACCGCGACCTCATGGGCCCGCTGGTCAACCGACGGCTGACCACGGCCGCGGCCGTCGTGGTCGCAGCGCTGATCATCGCGCTGAACCTGTTCCTGCTGGTCGACTTCGCGACGGCCTGACCGCGACCGGGGTTCCCGATCTCACGTCGGGGCGTACCGGAGCACCCCTGCGACGTCCCCGCCGCCGGGCACGTCCTCGTGCCGGACGGCCAGCAGTCGGGCACCGGAGAGCCAGGCCCGGCGGGCGATCTCGCCGACGACGCCGCCCGAGTAGCCCGTGTCCGAGTCCGCGAAGGTCACCTCGCCGAGCTCGTCGACCTCCCCGGGAAGGCGCGCGTCGATGTCGACGAACAGCGTGTCCACGGCGCCGCGGGTCGCGAAGCGGGCCAGCTCCGCGACGTCGGTCGAGGTGCGGCCCTGCCGGCCGCGGTCGGCGAAGGTCCGCTTCTCCTCCTCCAGCCGGTCGGCGTACCAGCCGTCGAGGATGGTGCGGGCCTCGGCGACCAGCTCGCCGTCGCCGCGGCCCTCGGGGTTGCCCGCCACGCTGTGCGGCACCAGGTCCGGGTAGCGGCAGTGGGCGCGGAAGATGCTGTCGAGCGGCTCGGTCGCGGCGAGCACCAGCGGCACGCCGTGCCCGGGCAACACCTCGCGCAGCGCGCCGTCGACCTGCCGGGAGAACTGCGCCATCCGCAGCTTCTGCCCCTCCGTGCCCTGCACCCGGCGGACCGGCGCCCGGTCCTTGATCGACGACTTGCCGACCGCGCTCGCCACGTCCGTGGGCATGTCCGGCACGCGCACCTCGCGGGGTGCGGCGTCGGGCACGGTCTCCAGCAACCGGACCGAACCCTGGGCGAGCGCCAGCACGAACGCGGTCTGCGGGAAGGTCACGGCGCGCAGCAGCGGCTTGACGAAGAACCGGGTCCCGCCGACGGCGGCCGGCGTGAGCCGGTTGGGCAGCCGGAAGCTGCGCAGCGAGGTCGACGTGGCGAACACCGCGAGGCTGCGGGCCTGGTGCCGCCAGAACTCGTCGGAGTCCTCGTCCTCCAGGACGCCCAGCTGTTCCGCGAGCCCCGCGAGATCCTCCTTGTCCGCGCCATCGAGCTGCGTCAGCGCCTCCCGGACCCCGTTCTTGTAGGCGATCCGCTCCGCCTCCCCCGACGACTCGGGCGCGGTCTCCAGATAGATCGACGCGGCGGCGTGGGCGTCGACCTGCCAGAGCGCGTCGATCTCGGCACGGGTCGGGATGTCGGTGTAGAGCGTCATGCGTCCCCTCCTCGGCGAGGCATCCGTCCACCGCCACCCTGCCGCGCCTGCCGTGGGCCGGGGAATCGTCCGTCCGGACGAGCGGCTCGGTCCGGCCAGGGGTTGGACGTCGCGGGAAGCGGAGCCAGGGAGGCAGCGAGGCCGAGCGGTTCTACTGCGTGAGCCGTCCTTCCAGGACGTCGAGATCCCGCTCGGCGTAGAGGCGGTGCTGCCACTCCTCGGTGAGGGCCGTGCGCAGGCATCCCGCGACCGGGTGGCTGTCGGCTGGGGGGATGACCGGGTCCGTCGACCGGCTCGGTCCGTTCCGCCACCGTGCCGCGCGGGTGTCGCGCGGTCTCAGTCGTCGGCCTGCGGCCCCAGGTCGCCGTAGGCCACCACGGACAGGAACCGGATGGGGAGTTCGAGGAGCTCACGGGGTCCGTGGGCGCCTTCGCCGTCGAGCTGCAGCGCGTCGCCGCTGCGCATGGTGTAGCTGGAGTCCCCGTGCCCGTAGACCATCTCGCCCTCGAGCATGTAGAGCAGCTCGGTGCCGGGGTGCTGGAACAGCGGGAACTCCTCGCTGCGCTCGGTCAGCGTGACGAGGTGTGCCTCCATCCGCTTGTGCGGGCCGCGCAACGCCCCGAGCAGGGTGTAGTCGTGCCCGACCCGGGTGCCCCGGGCGACGATCCGGGCGCCCGAACCCGCCGGCGTGAACACGGCCTCCCGGGGTGTGTCCGCCTGGCGGAAGAACGAGGTCACCGGGACCTCGAGGGCGTCGGCCAGCCGGGCGAGCGTGGTGAGGCTGCACGAGGTCTGCGCGTTCTCGATCTTCGACAGCATGGGCTTCGAGATGCCCGTCCTGATCGACATCTCCGCCAGCGTCGCGCCCGAGGCGCTGCGGATCCGCCGCACCTCGGCCCCGATCGCGCGTTCCAGCCGGCCCTCGACCGCCCGGGGCCGGACGACCTCACGGGTCGCCGGCCCGTGGTCGACCGACACCGCGTCGGTCGACCCGGCCGGCATCTGCACGCACATCCGTTCTTCCTCGCCGTCGTCAGCGCATCTCGCCGGCACCGACGTACGGGTGGGGGCTGCGGAGCAGGGCACCCTCGGCGAACCGGGAGAGGCGGAAGTCGTACTCGGGGACGTCGGGGTGGCTGCTCTTGCCGTCGACGACGAGGTCGGCGACCAGCCGGCCCACCGACGGCGAGATCTTGAACCCGTGCCCGGAGAAGCCGGCGGCGACGATCAACCCGGCGACCGGGGTCTCCGAGATGGCCGGGTTGAAGTCCGGGGTGACGTCGTAGCACCCGGCGTAGGTCGAGGCGATCGAGGCGTTGTCCAGCCCGGGGAACCGGGTGCCGACCTTGTCGACGGTGAGGTCGAGGAACGCCTCGGTCGCCTGGTTCGAATAGTGGTCCGGGTCGGCGGGCTCGAGCTCGGCGAGGTCGGAGTTGCCGAAGAGGATCTCCCCGCCGCTCTCGGGCCGGACGTACTGCAGCGACACCAGGTCCGAGAAGACCGGCACGCGGCCGAGGTCCTGGCCCGGGTCGATGAGCACGATCTGCTCGCGGTGCACGGTGATCGGGAGGTCGATCCCGTGCGCGGCCAGCAACGGCACCGACCAGGGCCCCGCCGCGAGGACGACGGCGCCGGCCTCGATCGTCGAGCCGCCGGCCAGGCGGACCCCGGTGGCCTTCTCGCCGGAGGCGAGGATCTCCGTGACGGTGGTGCCCTGGCGCAGCTGCACCCCGGCCCGTCGGGCGGCGGCGGCGAAGGCCTGGGCGGTCTGGTAGGCGTCGCCGTAGCCGCCGCGCGCCTCCCAGGCGAAGGCGGCGAACGGGTCGAGGTCGGCGACCGGCCAGAGCTTCTGGACCTCGGCCTTGTCGATGTCCTCGGTACGGACCCCGACGGCCCGTTGGTCGGCCGTCGAGGCGTGCAGGGCGTCGACGTTCTCCGGTCCGACGCCGACGACGTAGCCGGTCTGGTGGAAGCCGACGTCCTCGCCGAGGATCTCGGCGGCGTTCTCGAACACCTCCAGGGCCCGGGTGGCCATGGCGGCGAGGGAGGAGACGCCGTAGTGGCAGCGCACGACCCCGGAGGACTTGCCGGTGCCGCCGGAGCCGACGGTGTCCCGCTCGACGATGACGACGTCGGTGACCCCGCGCTGGGTCAGGGTCCAGGCGGTGGCGCAGCCCTCCAGCCCGCCGCCGACGATCACGACCTCAGGCACGGGTGCTCCCCGGGATCCAGCTCGTCCCGGCCAGCGGGACGCGGGCCATGGCGGCGGCCTCGATCGTCAGGGCGACGAGGTCCTCCGGCTCGAGGTGCTGCAGGTGCGCCTTGCCGCAGGCGCGGGCGATGGTCTGGGCCTCCATGGTGAGCACCCGCAGGTAGTTGGCCAGCCGCTTGCCGCCCTCGACCGGGTCGAGCCGGGCGGCCAGCTCGGGGTCCTGGGTGGAGATGCCGGCGGGGTCGCGACCGTCCTGGAAGTCGTCGTAGAAGCCGGCCTCCGAGCCGAGCTTGCGGTACTCCTCCGAGTACTTGGGGTCGTTGTCGCCCAACGCGATCAGGGCGGCGGTGCCGATCGCGACGGCGTCCGCCCCGAGAGCCATGGCCTTGGCGACGTCGGCGCCGGTGCGGATCCCGCCGGAGACGATCAGCTGGACCTCGCGGTGCAGCCCGAGCTCCTGCAGGGCCTGCACGGCCTGCGGGATCGCGGCGAGAGTGGGGATTCCGACGTTCTCGATGAACACGTCCTGGGTGGCGGCGGTGCCGCCCTGCATCCCGTCGACGACGACCACGTCCGCGCCGGCCGCGACGGCGAGCTTCACGTCGTAGTACGTGCGGGAGGCGCCGACCTTGACGTAGACCGGCTTCTCCCAGTCGGTGATCTCGCGCAGCTCGAGGATCTTGATGGCGAGGTCGTCCGGGCCGGTCCAGTCGGGGTGCCGGCAGGCGGAGCGCTGGTCGATGCCCGCGGGCAGCGTGCGCATCCCGGCGACCCGGTCGGAGATCTTCTGCCCCAGCAGCATCCCGCCGCCGCCGGGCTTGGCGCCCTGGCCGAGGACGATCTCGATGGCGTCGGCCCTGCGCAGGTCGGTCGGGTTCATCCCGTACCGCGAGGGCAGGTACTGGTAGACGAGGTGCTTGGACTGGCCGCGCTCCTCGGGGGTCATGCCGCCGTCGCCGGTGGTGGTCGAGGTGCCCACCTCCGACGCGCCGCGCCCGAGCGCCTCCTTGGCCTGGGCGGACAGCGCGCCGAAGGACATCCCGGCGATGGTCACCGGGATCGCGAGGTGCAGCGGGTACTTGGCGTTGCGGTCGCCGAGGACCACGTCGGTGTCGCAGCGCTCCCGGTAGCCCTCCAGCGGGTACCGGGACATCGAGGCGCCGAGGAACAGCAGGTCGTCGAAGTGCGGCAGGGCGCGCTTGGCGCCCCAGCCGCGGATGTCGTAGACGCCGGTCGCGGCGGCGCGCTGGATACCGGCGATCGTGGCGCGGTCGAAGGTGGCCGACTCGCGCAGTGCCGGATTCGTCTGGGCAGGGTCGATCATCGCGTCGTCTTCCTCAGTACGTGTTGTGCGCGGCGAAGTGGTAGAGCCGGCGGGCGGAGCCGTAGCGGCGGAACTCGGCCGGGTCGTGCGGCATCCCGGCGGCGGTGAGCAGCTCGGCGAGCTCGGCGAGGTGCTCCGCGCGCATCTCCTTCTCGACGCAGTCCGCGCCGAGGGAGCCGACGGTGCCACGGACGTAGAGGCGTGCCTCGTAGATCGAGTCGCCGAGGTCGGCGCCGGCGTTCCCGCAGACGACGAGCCGTCCGGCCTGGGCCATGAACGCCGACATCGGGCCGATGTCGCCGCCGACGACGATGTCCACGCCCTTCATCGAGATCCCGCACCGCATCGACGCCGAGCCCTCGACGACCAGCAGCCCGCCGTGGGCGGTCGCGCCCGCGGACTGCGAGGCGTCGCCGGCGACCCGCACGGTGCCGGACATCATGTTCTCGGCGACGCCGGTGCCGGCGTTGCCGTGCACGGTGATCGTGCCGCCGTCGTTCATGCCGGCGGCGTAGTAGCCGGCGTGCCCGCGGACGTCGACGGTGATCGGGGTGGCCACACCGGCGGCGACGGCGTGCGCGCCCTGCGGGTGCTCGACGGAGTAGTGGGTCGCCCTGGGGGCGTGCAGTTCGGCGTTGAGCTCGCGGACCGAGGTGGTGGCGAGGTCGACGACGGTCGTCTCGAGCGTGCTGGTCACGCGGTCACTCCTTGACGCTGCAGTGGAACCGGGCGCTGCCAGTGGTAGACGCGCTCGGGCTCGGGCTCGTAGATCCGGGCGTCGGAGATCCCGGGCAGGTCGGCCAGCGCCCGGAACTCCGAGGCCATGGCGACGTATGCATCGGTCTCGGCGATGATCGCCGGCTTGCAGGCGATGGCGTCGCGGACCACGGCGAACCCGTCCGCGCTGGTCACGAGCAGGGTGTAGAAGCCGTCGAACCGCTCGCACACCAGCCGCAGCGCCTTGTCCAGGTCCTCGCCCCGGGCCAGCCGGTCGGCGACGAACCGGGCGCCGACCTCGGAGTCGTTCTCCGAGTCGAACACGTGCCCGGCCGCGATCAGCTCGCGGCGGATCGTGGCGTGGTTGGCGAAGGACCCGTTGTGCACCAGGCACTGGTCCGGGCCGACCGAGAACGGGTGGCAGCCCTCGGGGGTCACCGCGGACTCGGTGGCCATCCGGGTGTGCGCCAGGCCCTGCCATCCCTGCGCGTCGGCGAGGTCGTAGGTCTCGGCGAGGGCGCGCGGGTGGCCGGTTCCCTTGTAGACGGTCAGGTCGGTGCCCGAGCCGACCACGGTGGCGTCGGGCAACGCGGTGCGCACCGCGGCGACCAGCGCGTCGGGGGAGACCGGGGCGGCGAGGACGGTGGTGTCGCCGGCCTCGGTGACGAGCAGTTCGGGAAGACCCAGTACACCGAAGTCGGTGCCTACGGGGACCAGGACCGACACCGCGGCGTGGCCCTCGGGGCAGCGGCGGCGGTCGCCGTAGACGGCGACGCCGGCCGAGTCGGGCCCGCGCTCGACGACCTGGCACAGCATGGTCTCCAGCAGGCGGCCGAGCTGCGGGTACAGCTCGGGGTCGCGCAGGTGGAGTCCGACGATCCCGCACACGGGCCGTCTCCTCTCTCGTGGGTGAAGGGTCAGAAGGCGGTGAGATAGCGGTCGTGCTCCCAGGAGCCGACCGTGCCGTGCCAGTCGAAGAACTCCTCGCGCTTGAGCGCGGCGAAGTACTCCGCGACCCCGGGTCCGGCGGCGTCGAGCCCGGCGGTGACGACCGGGTCGGCGTCCAGTGCCTCGACGGCGTGCAGCAGCGTCGGCGGCAGCTCGGGGCGCACGACCCCGTCCGCGCCCGGTGCGCCGGGGTCGACGTCCCGTGCGATGCCGTCGAGACCGGCGGCGAGGGCGGCGGCGAGGGCGAGGTAGGGGTTGGCCGACCCGTCGCCGCCACGCAGCTCGATGCGGTGGTGGTCGGGGATCCGCACGAAGTGGGTGCGGTCGTTGCCGCCGTACGTGGCCCGGCGCGGGGACCAGGTCGCGCCGGACCGGGTCGAGGTGGCGCCGGTGCGCTTGTAGGAGTTCACCGTGGGCGCGAGCACCGCCTGCATCCCGGGCGCGTGGTCGAGGATGCCGCCGAGGAAGCGGTAGGCGAGCTCGGAGAGCCCGAAGCCGCGCGCGTCGTCGGCGTCCGGGAACCGGGGCTCGCCGTCGCGCCACAGCGACAGGTGCAGGTGCATACCGGAGCCGGTGCGGTCGGCGAAGGGCTTGGGCATGAACGTCGCGGTCATCCCGCGCTGCTCGGCCAGCACCGAGATCAGGTAGCGGGCGGTGATGACGCGGTCGGCGGTGGTGAGGGCGTCGGCGTAGGCGAAGTTCTGCTCGAACTGGCCGTTGGCGTCCTCGTGGTCGTTGGCGTAGTTGCCCCAGCCCAGCGCGTTCATCGCCGCGGAGATGCCGGTGAGGTGGTCGTACATCCGGGTCAGGCCGCGGGCGTCGTAACAGGGCCGGGCCTCGACGTCCTTGCTGTCGGCGGGGGCGAGGGTGCCGTCGGCGTCGCGACGGACGAGGAAGTACTCGACCTCGGCCCCGGCGAACAGCTCCAGGTCCTGCGCCTTCGCCTCGGCCAAGAGCTTCTTGAGGATGACCCGCGGTGCGAAGTGCCACGGCCGGCCCTCGACGTGCGGGTCGCAGTGCACCAGCGCCAGGCCCTCGCGCACCCAGGGCAGCGGGGTGTAGCTGTCCAGGTCGGGGATCGCGATCAGGTCCGGGTCGCAGGGCTGCTGCCCGATCGCCCCGACCGCGTACCCGGCGAACCCGACGCCCTCGTGCTGCAGCTCGTCGGCGGCCTCGACCGGCACCAGCTTGGCGCACGGCTTGCCGGTCAGGTCGACGAACAGCGCCAGCAGGAACCGCACCCCGTCGGCCTGTGCGCGCTCGGCCAGCGACGGCGTCGTCACTGCGGGCGCCGGCGTCGCCGGGGCGGGCTCGGTGCGGGGGAGGGTGGAGGTGTCGGAGGCCATCGTGGTGGTCCCTTCGTCGTGTCGCACTGAGAAACATAGTCTCTGTTGGGGAAACTTGGAAGACCTGCGAACACGCCCGCCGGCGCGGCGGGCGCGACGCGCCGTCAGGTGTCGAGCAGCCAGCGGGCGGCGGCGTCGCGGTAGCGGACGAGGCCCTTGTAGTCCGCCATGTCCTCGGGCAGCTCGGCCAGGACGCGACCGAGCCGCTCCCGCCACACGGGTACCGGGGCGAGCTCGTCGAGCGCGACGAGGTAGGTGCGGATCAGGAACATGATCGCGCCGGAGGCGCCGAGCCGGATCAGGTGCTGCACCTCCACGCGCAGGTGCAGGCGCCGCGCGAGCTCGGCGGGCCCGGCGTCGACGATCGCCCGCCGGCCCGGTCCCCACTCGGGGTAGACCTCGGTCGACTGGTCGAGCCGGCGGTCGACGGACATGCTCCAGTTCGTGCGGCGGTACTCCTCGCCGGGCTGCAGGCGCATGAGGAAGCGTTCGGCCCGCGAGATGATCCCGTCCTCGTGGATGCGGGGGACCGGGCCGTGGACCTCGAGGAAGCGCATGCCGACGTCGAAGCCCAGCGACCAGTCGGCGGCGAAGGTGACGACGCCCGCGTCGGCCCACAGCGACCCCTCGCGCTGGTCGAGCAGCACGACGTCGTCCTGGATCTGGCTGCCGAGGAAGCCGAGCGGGCCGCCGGGCAGGCTGTCGTCCGCGCGCTCGGTGAAGCGTTGTTCGACGCCGAGCAGGGCGTTGCGCCAGACGAAGGTCGGACCGTCCTGCTCGAGCGACATCGACCCGGGGTGCTGCGCGTGCAGTTCGCGCAGCACGGTCAGGAGCGCGTCCCAGGCCGCCGGGCGCATGTGCGGCAGGACCTGCAGGCGGGACGGGTCCGCCCCGAGGATCCGCCGTCGTTCGGTCAGTTCGGCGGCGTAGTCGTCGTCGAGGTGGAGGATTCCCGCGCCCCAGCTCCCGGCCTCGGTCTGCACCGGGACCCGCGCCGGCTCGACGTTGGTCGAGTACCGGTAGCTGTCCGCGCGGAAGGGGAACGGGAAGGTCGCGAGCCGTGGACTGACGGACAGGGTCACAGGTCGATCTCCAGGGTCTCGGTCTCGCTGCGGGACACGCAGCACATATCACCGCCGTGCCGCGCTCGTCGTCGGCGAGGAACTCGTCGCGGTGCAGCGGCCTACCGACCAGGACGGGGACCTTGCACTCGCCGCAGACGCCCTGCCGGCACATGTTCGGCACGGCCACCCCGGCCTCGTGGAGGGCGTCGAGCAGGCTCCGGCCGGAGGGGACGCGGACGTCGCGGCCGGACCGGGCGAGCCGGGCCACGAACTCGCGGCCCGGGTCCTGTGCGGCGGGCACGAACCGCTCGAGGTGCAACCGCTCCGGCGGCCAGCCGGCTGCGGCGGCGTCGGCGAGGACGCGGTCCATCAGCGGGCCGGGCCCGCAGACGTAGAGGTGCGTGCCGATCGGCTGGCCGGTGAGGGCCTTGTCGAGCAGGCGCCCGAACTCGTCCTCGTCCGTCGTCTCGGCGAGGCGGTCGCCGAGCAGCGCGGCCAGCTCGGCGCTGAACACCTCGCTCCCGGGCCGGTGCACGTAGATCAGTTCGACGTCCCGGTCCCACCGCACGGCGTCGCGGGCGTGCGCCAGCATCGGGGTGATCCCGATCCCGCCGGCGACGAGCAGGTGCCGGCGGGCGGTGCCGACCGGGGCGAAGGCGCTGCGCGGGCGGGACACCGTGACCGTGTCGCCGACGCGCAGCGAGTGCATGTGGCTCGAGCCGCCCGCCCCGTCGGGCTTGTGCAGTACCGCGATCCGGTACTCGCGGGGGTCGGCGCCCGGGTTGGTGAGCGAGTAGGCGTTGCGCCGCCCCTCGCCGCACTCGACGACGACGTGGCTGCCCGCCGGGTGGGCCGGCAGCACGTCGCCGTCGGTCCGGGAGAAGGCGAGCTCCCGGATGCCGGGAGCGATCTCCTCGCTGTGGCCGACGACCAGGGCCAGGGTGGTCACCCGTCCTCCCGGTCGATCGCCCCGGCGTCGACCATGAACCCCAGGTAGGCGGCGTTGCGGCGGGACACGTGGTGGTAGACCAGCAGCGAGCGGCCGCAGCCCGAGCAGCCGGTCACGTCCCCGGTCGCGACCTCGGCGAGCGTGGTGGTGCCGCAGTGCGAGCACCACACGCGGCGGTGCCGGTCGTCGGTGACCATGAGGGTGATCTCCGCGTCGAGCAGGCCCCCGCGGGTCGCGACGGCCCGGGCGGCGAGCACGTCGGCCTGGGGGCCGGCGAGCATCAGCCGCCAGCCCACCCGCGCCGCCTCCACCCGTTCGGCGAGCTCGGCCAGGACCTCGTCGGCCGCGTCGCCGTGCCGGGCCCAGACCGGACGACCGAGGTCGGTGACCTGGCGGTGCCACCCCTCGGCCGTCGGCCGGGCGTCCGGGCCGAACGAGAGGATCGCGTAGCTCCGCCCGGTCCGGTCGAGGCCCGGGTCGGAGGTCGGCCAGCGCGGGACGCTGGTGTGCGCGGAACCCATGGGTCCGTTCTCCTCTCGAGGGGAAGCGGCGCGGGGTGGGCAGGTCAGGGCGCGAAGCTGCGGTGGCCCGGCTCGTTCATCGAGGGCAGGTCCTCGTAACCCTTCTCGACCTTCGTGATCGCGCCTTCGACGGTGGTCATGCCGTGTCCCTTCGTCCGTGTCGGGGGGTCAGTCGCGGGCCGGGGCCGGCCCGTCGGTGGCGAGGGCGGCCTCGGCGGAGGCGACGACCTCGTGCTCGCGGGTGGCGAGGTCCGCGGCCGGGGCGTGCACGTGGCCGTCGAGGTCGTAGGCCTGCTCGCCGTGCACCCGGATGTCGACGCCCTCGGTCTCCACCTCGCGCGAGAGGCGCAGCCCCAGGGTGAGGTCGATGACCTTCGCGATCACCCACGTCACGGCGAAGGAGTAGGCGAGCACGGCCACCACCGCGACGGCCTGGATGCCGAGGACGGAGAACCCGCCGCCGTAGAACAGACCGGCGGCGCCGTTGGGGGCGTCCGGGTCGGCGAGAAAGCCGATGAGCAGGGTGCCGAGGACACCGCCGACCAGGTGGACGCCGACGACGTCGAGGCTGTCGTCGTAGCCCAGCCGGTACTTGAGGCGGATGGCGAAGGCACAGACCACGCCGGCCAGCAGGCCGATCGCCAGGGCGCCGAGCGGGGACACCGCGCCGCAGGCCGGGGTGATGGCGACGAGCCCGGCGACGACGCCGGAGATCCCGCCGAGGGTGGTCGCGTGCTTGTCCATGATCCGCTCGACGGCCAGCCAGCCCAGCATCGCGGCGCAGGCGGCGTTGAAGGTGGTGAGCAGCACGACCGACGCGCTGTTGCCCGCGGCCAGGGCGGAGCCGCCGTTGAAGCCGAACCAGCCGAACCACAGGATCCCGCCGCCGAGCGCGGTGAACGGGACGTTGTTCGGGCGGGGCTGGCGCGGCCACCCGAGCCGCCTGCCCAGCACCAGGATGATCGCGAGCGCGGCGATGCCGGAGTTGATGTGCACCGCCGTGCCGCCGGCGAAGTCGATCGCGCCCAGCCTGTTGGCGATCCAGCCGCCGAGCAGGCTGCCGTTGGCGGAGTCGAACGCGAACACCCAGTGCGCGATCGGCAGGTAGACCAGCGTCACCCAGACCGCGCAGAACACCAGCCACGAGCCGAAGCGGACCCGGTCCACCACGGCGCCGCAGATGATCGCGACCGTGATCGCCGCGAACAGTGCCTGGAAGACCGCGACGAGCGCGGGCGGCAGCGTCGCGTTCGGGTCCTCGGCGATCAGGTCGCCCAGGCCGAGGTGCGCGGTGACGTCGCCGAGCAGGCCGGCGCCGCCGTAGGAGTTCCCGAAGACGGCGGAGTAGCCGAACAGCGTCCAGACGAACGCGGTGAGGGCGACCGCGCCGAAGGTCATCATGACGACGTTGAGGATGCTGCGCGCCCCCACCATGCCGCCGTAGAACAGGGCCAGCCCGGGGACCATGAGGCTCACGCCCATGGTGGCGGCCAGGATCCAAGCCGTACTTGCTGCGTCCATCGCGGCTCCTCGCGCGGTGGGCACGAGATGATGTCTCGCGTCGTGAACCTGAGTCGAACCAGAGGAAACAGCGTGGTTGTGACGGGCAGCGTCTCCGGTTGTGTCGGTTGTGTTTCCGACGAGGGTGGGAGAGCGGCCGCGCTAACGGTGCGGGGAGCGCTCGGGATCGCCCGGCACGTCCGGGTCCTCGTCCGGGGTGGCGGTAGCTGCGAGGAGCTGCCGGGCCGGGGCCTCGTCGGAGGCGGCGACGAGCACGCGGACACCCTGGAGCTGGAGTTGGGGTTCCTGGCCCCCGGCGTCGTCGGCGGACACCGCGGCCCACAGCCCGCCGCTGCGCAGCAGCCCGACGAGCAGGTCCGCCTCGGAGCGGCTGGACACGACGGTCAGCACGACGACGTCGTCCACGATCTCCACCTTCCCGTGGCCGGCAGGGTTCCGGCGCGAGGGCGCCAGGCCGGGCTCGCACCGCCGAGGTGCTCGGTCGCGTGCGCACCCTCGTCGTTCGACGACGATGCCGCATCCCTCGGCCCGGGTGAAGTCGTCCCCTCCTCGATCGTCGGCGAGTCAGGCGGTCGGCGACGGCGAAGTTGGCGTAGCCGGGGCGGCCTCCTTGATTCGACGAATATCGAGACAGCGTTGCACTCTGATTCGAAGACGGTCAAGATAGGTGCATGTCGACGCAGGACCTGCCGGTCGTCGGACCGGGTGTGCCGGCCTGCTGCAGCCCGCTGACCAGCGAGCCCCTCGCCCGGCGCGCGGTGGACCTCGCCCGGGCGTTCAAGACCCTCGGCGACCCGGTCCGGCTGCGGCTGCTGTCGCTCATCGCCTCCCACGAGGGCGGCGAGGCGTGCGTGTGTGAGCTGACCGGAGTGTTCGACCTGACGGGGCCGACGATCAGCCACCACCTCAAGGTCCTCACGGAGGCCGGGCTGATCAGTGGTGACCGCCGCGGGACGTGGATCTGCTACCGCGTCTCGCCCGGCACACTGCGGATGCTCGGCGACGACCCCGCCGTCGACCCCGCCGTCGACCCCGCCGTCGACCCCGCCGTCGACCCCGCCGTCGACCCCGCCGTCGACCCGGCCGGCGAGCCGACGGACGTCCCGGCGTGAGTCCGTCATGACGACCTCCGACGCCCCGGTGTAGCCGTGCCCGCCCCGGGACGGGTCTGCCCGGTGGCCTACCGCTACCGGCCCGAGGACCTTGCCGAACCTCCCGCCTTCGCCTGCACGACCCTCCACGTGGTCGGCGGGCTCTACGGCAACCCGTACGCCCTGGACGCGGTCCTGGCCCGTGCCGCCGCCGAGCCGGTCCCTCCGGAGATCGTGTTCAACGGGGACCTCCACTATCTCGACGTCGACGCCGATCGGTTCCGGGCGGTGGAGGCCGGGGTCCGCCCCCACCACGCCGTCCAGGGCAACGTCGAGTACGCGCTGGTCGCGGGCGACGACTCCGTCGGCTGCGGGTGCGACTACCCGGACTACGTCCCGGACGCGATCGTCACGAACTCCAACCTCGTCGTCGAACGACTGCGCGCGAGTTCCGGACCGGCGGACACCGGTGTCCGGGACCGCCTCGCCGCGCTGCCCCGGCACCTCACCGTGGCCGTCGGGGACCGCCGGGTCGGGATCGTGCACGGCGACCCGGAGAGCCTGGCCGGGTGGCGGCTGGCGCTCGAAGCCCTCGACCCACCGGACGAGGAGGCCCGCGCCAGGACGGGCTTCACCGGTCCGACGACGACCGCGGACCAGGTGGCCGACTGGTGCCGCCGGGCCGGGGTCGACGCACTGTGCTGCACCCACACCGGCCTGCCCTACGCCCAGGTCGTCCCGCACGCCGGCCGCCGCAGCGTCGTCGTGAACAACGGCTGCGCCGGCCTGCCGAACTTCGCCGGCAGCCACGTCGGCGTCGTCACCCGGCTGTCGGCCGATCCGCAACCGCCCGACGACAGCCTCTACGGCAGCACCCTCGACGGGCTGCGGGTCGACGCCCTGCCCGTCCGCTACGACCACGACCGCTGGTGGGCCGACTTCCTGCGCAGCTGGCCGTCCGGTTCACCCGCCCACGACAACTACGCCACCCGCATCCAGGACGGCACCTGGCTGACCGTCGAGCACGCCGCCCGCGACGGCGTCACCCTGTCGCGCCGCTCCGGGTGTCGGTGAGGGCGGCGTCGAGGATCTCCACGCCCCGGTCGATCTCGGCCTCGGTGCAGGTCAGCGGTGGGGCGATGCGGAAGGTTCCACCCATGCCCGGCAGCTGGACGATGTTCATGTGCAGGCCGAGCTCGGCGCACCGGCGGGTGACCGCGGCCCCGAGCCGGTCGGCGTCGCCCCAGACCTCGTCGTCGACCAGCTCCAGCCCTACGAGGAGACCCCGCCCGCGGACGTCGCCGACCACCTTGTGCCGGGACGCCAGCTCGTCCAACCCGCTACGCAGGCGGTCCCCGAGCTCGCGGGCGCGCAGGTCGAGCCGGTCCCGGCCGAGCACGTCGAGCACCGTGTTCCCGACGGCGGCGGGCAGCGGGTCGTTGCCGTGCGTGGTGAGGAAGAGGAAGCCGCGCTCGTGGGCCCGCTCCTCGATCTCGGCGCTGGTCAGCACCGCGGACAGCGGCAGCCCGGCGCCGAGGGTCTTGGAAAGGGTGAGGATGTCGGGGACCACGCCGTCGCGCTGGAAGGCGTACCAGTCGCCGGTGCGGCACAGGCCGGTCTGGGCCTCGTCGAGAATCAGCAGCATCCCGCGCTCGTGGCACTTGTCGCGCAATGCCGCGAGGTGGCCGGGTGGGAGGTCGACGACCCCGCCGGAGCTGAGGACGGGCTCGACGAGGCAGGCGGCGAGGCTGCCGACGGACTGGGCGTCGATGAGGTCGAAGCCGAGGTCGAGCTGGCGGCGCCAGTCGAGGTTCCCGTCCGCGTCGACGAGAGGCGGGCGGAACCGGTCCGGGACGGGCAGCGCGAAGTTGCCCGGAGCGCCCGGTCCGTAGCCGACCCGCCCGGCGCTGTAGGTGGCGGCGGCGGCACCGCCGGTCATCCCGTGCCAGGAGCGGGCGAAGGACACGACCTCGTGACGACCGGTGACGAGCTTGGCCATCCGGAGCGCGGCCTCGTTCGCCTCCGCCCCGGTCGACAGGAACATCGCCTTCTCCAGCGGCGCGGGCAGCGTGTCCGCCAGGCGACGGGCGAGGTCGAGGACCGGGCGGCTGAGCATGCCGCTGTAGAGGTGGTCGAGCCTGCCGACCTGCTCGCGGACGGTGGCGACGATCTCCGGGTGGGAGTGTCCGAGGATCGCGCTCATCTGTCCGGAGGTGAAGTCGAGGAGCTCGCGCCCGTCCTCGGTGACCACCCGGCTGCCCCGGGCGTGGTCGACGATCCCGGAGCTGAAGGAGCCGTACCCCAGGTAGTGGATCAGGTTCGCGGTGCTGTCGGCCTCCATGCACCCCGACGCTACGAAGTCGCCGCGCACGCGTCCATCACGCCTTTCCGTGCGTGGAACCTCCGGCCGCGGGTGCAGCGGTGATGAAGGCGCCGTGAAACCGGCAGGTCCGAGGCTCTGCGTCGACGCGGTGGGCGCCGGGCTCCCGCACAGGTCAGGCCGAGGAGAGCAATGACCGTCGACCACACCCTCACGACCTTCCCGACCACCCGTCCGGCCGGCTGTCCCTTCGACCCGCCCCCCGAGCTGCTCGAGGCCCGCGAGCACGGCCCGATCAGCCGCTACACCTTCCCCGGCGGGGAGCCCGGCTGGCTGGTCACCGGGTTCGACCTGGTCAGAGCGGTCCTGGCCGATCCGCGGTTCAGCTCGCGCAAGGAGCTCATGCGCCACCCGCTGGTCGACGTCACCGGCATGGACATTCCGCCGGCGCCGCCCGGCGAGTTCCTCCTCATGGACGAGCCACGGCACGGGCGCTACCGCAAACCGCTGGTGGGCAGGTTCACCGTGCGGCGGATGCGGCTGCTCACCGAGCGCGTCGAGCAGATCACCGCCGACCACCTGGACGCGATGGAGAAGGCGGGGCCGCCGACGGACCTGGTGAGCGCGTTCGCCACGCCCATCCCCGCAGTCGTGATCTGCGAGCTGCTGGGGGTGCCGTACGAGGACCGGGGATCCTTCCAGGAGCAGGTCGAGTCGTTCATGAGCGGGGAGACCAGCGACGAGGACCTGATCGCGGCCTACACCGCGACCCAGGAGTACCTCGCGGAGCTGGTGGCCGCCAAGCGCGCGAACCCGACCGACGACCTGCTCAGCGACCTGACCGACAGCGACCTGACCGACGAGGAGCTGAAGGGGATGAGCCTGGTCCTGCTGGCGGCCGGGCTCGACACCACCGCCAACATGCTGGCGCTGGGCACCTTCGCGCTGCTGCGCAACCCGGCGCAGCTGTCCGCGCTGCGCGCCGATCCCACGCTCGTCGACGGGGCCGTGGAGGAGCTGTTGCGGTACCTGAGCGTCGCCAAGACGTTCATGAGGACGGCGCTGGAGGACGTCGAGCTGGGCGGCCGGACCATCGAGGCCGGGACGACGGTGATCGCCTCGTACAGCACCGCCAACCGTGACCCCGAGCGCTTCGCCGATCCCCACGTGCTGGACCTCCGGCGGCGGGACGGCGCGCACCTGGCCTTCGGCCACGGCATCCACCAGTGCCTGGGGCAGCAGCTGGCCCGCGTCGAGATGCGGGTCGCGTTCCCCGCACTGTTCGACCGCTTCCCCACGTTGCGCCTGGCCGTGCCGCCCGACGAGGTCGGCCTGCGCCCGGAGACCGCGGACATCTACGGGGTCACGAGCCTCCCGGTCACCTGGGACGTGTGACGGTCATCCGAGGCGGCGCTCGTCCGACACAGCGGCGCGTGCGCGCTCACCAGGCGACTGCGGCGAGCGCCCCCACCGTCACGTCGCCTGGCTGCGGAACCACGAGGCGTGAGGAGCGGAGACGGCGGGAGCCCGCCTCCCCCGAGGGGGCGACGGGCTCCGGTCGCGTGCTGCGGTCAGATGACGCGGACGCCGTTGGCCTGTGGCCCCTTCTTGCCCTGCCCGATCTCGAACTCCACCCGCTGGCCCTCGTCGAGGCTGCGGTAGCCGGTGCTGTCGATCTCGGAGTAGTGGACGAAGACGTCCGCGCCGCCGCCGTCCTGCTCGATGAATCCGAAGCCCTTCTCGCTGTTGAACCACTTCACGGTGCCCTGTGGCATGTCACTGCTCCTCGCAGGTCCTGGGCCTTCGCTGTGTGCGGGGCCCCCGGCCGATCCTGATGGGCGGGTCCCGCCGTCACCGTGAGGACGGGACCGCGGCCCATCGCTGTGTCTCCGTGAGCGTGCAAGACACGGACCTCGAAAACCGAACGACCGAGTGCACCCTACTGCGCGGCGCGCCCCGGTGGGGGGAGGCGCGTAGGGTCGGAACCTCAGCAGTTGTCGAGGCGCGTCGCCCGGGTCGCCCGATGAGTCGTCACAGCCGGGGCGTGGGAGCCGGACATGGCAACCGGGATCGTCAGCTGGTTCGACCCCGAGCGGGGCACCGGCCTCATCGTTCTCGACGACGGCAGGGAGGTTCCCGTGCGTCGCGTCCAGATCGACGGCGGCGGGAGCCAGAGCCTGCACGCGCGCGACCGCGTGGAGTTCGACCTCCACGAGTCGGACTCCGGGCTCGTGGTGTCCGGCGTCTACCGACTCTGACCGATCCGCGCCGGGAGGCGCGGTAACGAGCGGCATCGCCGGTGCCGCAACCCGAACGCGGGTCACCCCCGCGAGAGATCCGAGGATTGCATGCCCTCCGCCGCAAGCGGATTCAGTCTGTACGGCGACGTCCCCGGAGCCGGTGCACCCTCCGGCCTGGTCGGGGTCAGCCACAGCGCCGTCGACCTGCCGACCGGTCGGATCGAGCTCGTCCACCCCCGGGACGCGCTCGAGCAGATCTACGAGCAGAACTTCGGCTGGGGCGGGACGGAGCCGCCGTACTGGGCGCAGCCGTGGCCGAGCGGGATCGAGCTCGCGGACGCGGTGGCGCGCGCGGACGTCAGTGGTGCGCGCGTGCTCGAGCTCGGCTGCGGCCTGGCCCTGCCGAGCCTCGCCGCCGCGCAGGGCGGGGCCCGGGTCCTGGCCACCGACCGTGCGCCCGGCGCCTTGGCCTTCGCGGCCCACAATGCCCGTCGCAACGGCCTCCGGCTCGACGTGGCGCAGTGCGACTGGTCGGATCCGTGGTCGGCGATCGCGGGTGCCCCGTGGGACCTCGTCCTGGCCGCCGACGTGCTCTACCTCCACGACGGACTCGACGCCCTCGGTGCGCTGCTGCCCCGGCTCGTCCTCGGCTCGGGCGAGGTCTGGCTCTCCGATCAGGGACGTCCGCCTGCGCGCGATTTCCTCGCCGGGTGCGGGCGGTGGTCGACCGTCAGCACGACCGGGACCGGCCACCCCGAGGTGAGCCTGCACCGGCTCCGTCGGCACGCCACTACGGCGCCCACGACGGGCAGCTCGCCCGTCACGACCGCCCGCACGGTCGGGGCGCCGTCCTGAGCGGTCGGGTTCTCGGGTGAACGTCTGTCGACCCTTCGACCGCCGACCTTCGTCGAGCTCGTTCTGCAGCTCGTCGAACCGCACACCGACCGGGTCGGTGGTCACGGGGGCGTCGAGCATGCCGTCGGGTCGGCGGAGGGAGACGCTCGCGACGTCGGCCTCGGGGGATCACCTCGGGAGTCGCGTTCGAGCACTCGAGCAACTCGGCTGGTCTGCGGACCGTCCTGACGTGGGCGTCGGTACGTCCGGTTCGCCCTCCATGACCGGTTCGGGACTTCGTGAGGCCTGAGGTCCCAGGCCGGTACCGGCCTCCGGACCGGACAATCTCCGGCGTGCCGGACACTCCCCTGTTCGCAGCCACACCGACGAGCGGGTTCGACGTCATCGACCGCGCCGAGTGTCTGCGGCTGCTGACGGTCACCGACGTCGGTCGGGTGATCTACACCGAGAACGCGTTGCCCGCCGCGCATCCCGTGACGTACGTGCTGGCCGGCGAGGAGGTCTTCTTCCGCACCGGCAGCCGGACGAAGGCCGCAGCCGCGTCCAAGGGCGCGGTCTTCGCCCTCCAGGTCGACGCCATCGACTTCGACGACCTGTCGGGCTGGAGCGTCCTCGGTGTCGGCCAGGCGTACGAGGTGACCGATCCCGATCGGCTCGCCGACCTCGACCGCCACGTGCCCCGGCCCTGGCTGCCCGACCACGACGAGTACACGATCGGCATCGTGCTCAGCCGGTTGAACGGCCGCCGGGTGCGACGAAGCCCGGACTAGGTCGCCGCGCGGCCGCTCGACCTGCGACGGCCGGGCCGTCGCGCTCCGCCCGCTCCTGTCGACGCAGCCGCCGTCGGTCACGTGAAGCGAATGGCGACCACGACGACGTCGTCGGGCGCGTCCGGGGCGGGCCGTCCACGGCCAGGTCGACGAGGTCCTCGACGGGCGGTCGTGGTTGCGGCGCAGCAGGTCCAGGAGGGCGTCGCCGCCGGCGTCGATATCGCTACCGCGGTGCTCGACGAGTCCGTCGGTAGCGGAACAGGGTGCGCCCGCACCGTCCGGGTCGGAGCCGGCTCAGTCGGTCGTGATCGCGATCTCGGCGGCGACGGTCTTGCCGGTGTCGTGGTGGCGGACGGTCCATTCCGTGGCCACGGTGTCGACCATCTGCAGGCCTCGTCCGCGTGGCGCGTGGACGTCGAGGACCTGCAGTCGGGGCTCGGCGGGGGAGCCGTCGGTGACTTCCAGGTGCAGTGAGCGCCCGTCGAGGGTGGCGGTCACGCGGAAGGGGGTTCGGGCGTGGTCGACGGCGTTGCTGGCCAGTTCGCTGGCGACGAGCAGGGCGTCGTCGGTCGTGTCGTCGTCGATGTCGCGATCGTCGAGGAAGGCGAGGAGGTCGCGGCGGACGCGGATGCTGGCCCCGGGGGTCGGGTCGTAGGCCCACTGCGCTCGGTGCCTCGCTTCGGCCGGGGTGTGGGTGATCAGCGCGACGGCGAGGTCGTCGCCGCGTAGTGGGGCCCGTCGGTCGACTGCGGCCAGGAGCGCGTCGAGCAGGTCGTCGGGTCGGGCGTCCCAGGTGGGGCCGGTGGTGTGGAGCGGGTGTGCGAGCAGGTCGAGCAGGCCGTCGGTCCAGAGCACCTCCCCGTCGTGGTCGCGGGCCTCGACGAGCCCGTCGGTGTAGAGCAGCAGCGCCCAGTCCGCGGGTAACGGGACGCGGATGGACGGCCAGGTCGTGCCCAGCCGCACGCCGAGCGGGACGCCGAGGGCGTGATCGGGCAGGGGGCGGGGGGTGATCCCGTCGATGAGCAGTGGTGGTGGGTGTCCGGCGAGGTAGAGGTCGATGTGGCTGCGGTCGGGCGCCACGGAGACCATCGCGACGGTGGTGAAGAGGATGGTGTCGTGGCGCTCGGTGACCAGGACCTGGTCCAGGATCGGGAGGACGTGCGCGGCGGGCATGCCGGCGAGGATGAGTGTGCGCCACGCGATGCGGAGGCTGACGCCGATGGCGGCCTCGTCGGGGCCGTGCCCGCTGACGTCGCCGATGATGACGTGGAGGGTGCCGTCGGCGGTCTCGATGGCGTCGTAGAAGTCGCCGCCGAGCAGTAGTCGTCTCTCGCCGGGTTGGTAGCGGGTGGTGACGGTCAGGGTGGGGTCGCGCAGCAGCGCGGTGGGCAGCAGGCCCCGGCCGAGCCGGCGGTTCTCCCGTTCCTGGGCCCGGGCCTCGTGCAGCTGGCGGGTGAGCCGGTCGGCGCGGCGGCGTTCGACCGCGTACTGCACCGCTCGGGTGAGTAGCCGCCCGTCGACCTTGCCCTTGATCAGGTAGTCCTCGGCGCCTGCGGCGACGGCGGCCCGGCCGCGGGTCTCGTCGAGGTCGCCGGTGAGTACGACGACGGCGGGGTGGTCGGCGATCTCGAGGAGGCGGGCCAGTCCGTCCAGTCCGGAGGAGTCGGGCAGGTTCATGTCCAGCAGGACGCAGTCCGCGTGGCCGAGCCGGCCGGTGGCCTCGGCGATGCTGCTGACGCGGGTGAGGTCGGGGATCTCGCCGACCTCGGCCAGTAGTTCCTCCACGAGGAAGGCGTCGCCGTCGTCGTCCTCGACGAGCAGCACCCGCGGGGTGGACGAGCCGGGCGCGTCCGGGCCGGTCGCGGCGCCGGCCACGGTCTCGCTCACGACGCCCTCATGCGGCGCACTCTAGGCGTCGGGCACTCGTCACGCAGCGCCCCGCGCCCTCGGCTCGCTCGCCCTGCCGGCTGCAGCCCGGTTCAGCATCGTGACCGGGGGTGAGCTTGTTGTAACAGCAAGCATGATCACGGCGATCTTCGGTGTGCGAGACCCGCTCTGCGGGTCTCCGTCGGGGGGCCCGGTCGAGGGGGCGGGCCTGCCGCGGCCCGGTCGTCAAGCAGCGTGCGATCGGGCTGGCAGGTGCGAGGGGCCCTGCCCCAGGTGCCCTCCGCAGGAGCGGCGGTGTGCTCCTCGGCCGGTGCGGTGGTGACAGGGACACGGACGAGCAGCCGGTGACCGGCCACAGAACCCGCCCGACCAGACGCAGGCCTGCACGCCCTCGAGCAGCCCTGGTCCCGTAGGCCGTTCGGTCGAGCTGGCCCGGAGTGTGAGCTGCCACACTCGGCCAATGGTTCTCCTGGAGCGCGGCCCGCCCATGAACCTGCTCGTCGATCGTGCGCGTTAGGCGGTGCGGCGTCGTGGGTCGGTCGTGCTCGTGACGGGGGAGGCCGGGATCGGCAAGACGATCCTGCTGCGGGCCTTCGTGGAGCGCGTCCGGGCGGAGATCACCGGTCTGTGGGGTATGTGCGACTCGCTCAGCACGCCACGCCCGCTCGGTCCGCTCCGCGACGTCGCCGGGTCGCTGGCCCCGGCGCTGCCCGGGCTGTTGCGCGGCTCGGCGGACCAGCACGAGGTCTTCGCCGCGGGCGGCCCTGGACCTGTTCGACCGGCCCGACGCGCGGGCCGTGGCCGACCTGGTCCGCGCCCGCCTGCGCGACGCGGGCGTCAGCCACGTCCCGCGGGGACGCCGGCCCGACACCCAAACCAACCCGGGCGGGCTCACCACACGCCGGCTCGACGTGCTCGCGCCGACGGACTGACGAACGCCGAGATCGCCGCCCGCCTGGTGATCTCGACCAGGCCCGCCGACCACCACGTCTCGGCGATCCTGGGCAAGCTCGGTGTGCACTCCCGGAACGAGGCCGCGGCCGCCGCCCGCACCCTCGGCGTCACCTACGCGTAGGGGCCCGGGTCGTCCTCGACCCACATGGAGGGCTGCCGACCGCCGCTGGGCACGAGCTCGCCCCGGATGCTGGGCGAGGTCCTGCACCGCAGCGTCGACGTGCTCAGCGCGGACCAGCGCGCGGTGGCACGGTCGCCGGAGTCCTGGCTGGTCGCGGTACATCGACATCCTGGCCGGGCTGCGCTCCGACGCAGCGAAGACCGTGGACCCGGTGAGCATGCTGCGGCCCGTCCCACGCACGGCGGACCCGATCACCGGTGCGTGGCCGCGGTTGCCCCGGACCCGGCCGGGTACGAACCGCCGAGAGGTGAACCGCGACGGAGGGGGAGCACGTGCCGACCTGGCTCTTGGCCGGCTTGTGGGGGTTGCTCGCAGGAGGAGCTCTGGTGCTCGGTGCGGCGGTGGCGTGGTGGGTCCGGGTGCCGCCGAAGGTGGTCGCCGGGATCATGGCCTTCGGCGCCGGAGTGTTGATCTCCGCGCTGGCGTTCGAGCTGGTCGACGAGGCCGTCCGGCAGGGTGGGATCGTTCCGACCACGGTGGGCTTCCTCGGCGGCGCGGTCGTGTACGTCCTGGCCAACGCGGCGCTCGACCGACACGGCGCCCGGCACCGCAAGCGCTCGGGCGACCAGCAACCCTCCGAGCAGGAGCAGTCGGGCAGTGGGGCCGCGATCGCCGTCGGTGCCCTGCTCGACGGTGTCCCGGAGTCGGTGGTCCTCGGTCTCACCCTGCTGACCGGTGGTGCCGTCAGCCCGGCCGTGCTGGCCGCGATCTTCATCTCCAACGTGCCCGAGGGATTGTCGAGCGCGGCCGGGATGAAGCGGGCGGGCCGGCCCGCCCGGTACGTCTTCGGCGTGTGGATCGGCATCGCGCTGGCGAGCGGGCTGGCCGCGCTCATCGGCTACGTCGCGCTCGACGGGGTGTCGCCGACGGTCGTCGCGGCGATCACCGCGGTGGCCGCCGGGGCGATCCTCGCGATGCTGGCCGACACGATGATCCCCGAGGCGTTCGACCGCGCCCACGTGCTGACCGGACTGATCACCGCGCTGGGCTTCCTGACCGCCCTCGCGGTGCACTCGGCCGGCGGAAGCTGACCCGACGTCAGCGCCTCCGTCTCCGGTGCCGTGACGCACCCTCAGCCCGCGGGGAGGGCACCCGCGTCGCGGAGGGCCTCGAGCGCCTCGGGGACGTCGCGGAAGGCGGTGGCCGCGTCGGCCGGCCCGGCGACGCGGTGGGCGTTGTCCTGCAGGTACGCGCGGACCGCGGCGTCGAACCGATCGGCCCCGGCGTGGCGGCGGGCCTCGAGCAGGGCCGCGGCGCCCTGGTCGTAGACCCCGCGGACGTAGCGGGTGAAGTCGCCCGTCCGGGCCCAGTACTCCATGGGCTCGCCGGTGCGCCCGCGCAGCCCGCGGGGGATCCGGTCGAGCCGGTAGCGGTCCTCCTGCCCGGTGGCCAGCGCCTGTGCCCAGGTCGCGAAGGCCTCGTCGAGCCACGGGTCGCGGGCCTGGTCGTTGCCGACCAGCGAGTAGAACCACTGGTGGGCGAGCTCGTGGGCGACCAGGCCCGGGATCTCGGCGCGGCGGTCGTCGGCGAACTGCAGCGCCATGGGGAACTCGACGCCGTCGGTCTGGGTGGGCACGATCGTCGCGGTCAGGTCGGTGTACGGGTAGGCGCCGAGCAGCGTGCCGTGCCTCTCCAGGGCGAGGTCCAGCTCGTCGATCCACTCGTCGCCGGTGGCGCGGCTGCCCGAGCGCGGGGTCGCGACGTGCACGCGCACGCCGCGGACCTCGCGGGTGGTCACGGCGTAGGCGCCCACGGACACGGCGGCGTCGCGCACGGCCTCGGCCGTGAACCGGTGCGTGACGTGGCCCGGCGCCGGGGACGCGGTGCCCGTCGCGGTCCCCGTGGCCACGACCTCCTGGCCGTCCGCGGCCGTGACGGAGAGCGTCAGCGCGGCGTCCTCGCTGGTCGCGGCCTCGCCGTAGAGGTCGACCGCGGCATCGCGGACCCAGCCCTCCCCGCGCACCCAGGCCAGCAGCGGGAACGCGGTGCCGAACCAGGCCGTGCCGGTCGCCGGTGAGTAGCCGACGCGCTCGCCCGAGTCCTTCCCGAGCGTCAGCCGGAAGGTCAGGTCCGCGGTGATCGCGGTGCCCGCCGGCACGCAGGCCGGCAGCGGGAGGGTGACCAGGGTCGGGTCGGGCGCGATCTGTGGCGCGAGCGCGGTGTCGCCGACCCGGGCGCCGGTGATCTCCAGGGCGCTACCGTCCCGGGCGGCCGTGGGTTTGTTCGGCCAGTTCCGGAAGACCAGCTCGCAGACCTGCCGATCCGGGGTGAACCGGACGGTCTCGGTGCCGGTCGCGGACGCGAGGTCGGGCGCCATGTCGAAGGCGACGTCGACGACGGGCCGGTCCGCCGGCGGGGCGGGCCAGTCCCCGGGGCCGTCCGGGACCGAGGCGGTGCATCCGGCGAGCAGCATCACGAGCAGCACGCCGAGCCCCACGGCCCGGATCCTCGTCGGGATCACGCGGCGGCACGTCCCGCGGCCCGCGCCACCACCCGGACGAGCGACTCGAGCGGGCCGCGGCCGACGGCGCGTCGCCAGGCGACCGCGCCGAGGGCCGCCACCGCGACCTGCACGAGGTAGCCCGGGAGGGCGTCGAACGTGTCGAGCGGCGAGTTCAGGAACACCACGTGCAGCGTGTACACGGTGAGGGTGAGCGCCCCGACCGCGGCGAGCGGCCGCAGCACGGCCCGTACGAGTGGGTTCGCCAGGCGACCGAGGAGGAGCATCACGCCGAGCACCGCGAGGGCGGAGCCGATGGTCTGAGCCAGGTCCAGTGGCGTCCCCGAGTGCGGGGCGTCCGTTCCGAGCCACCACCACGTCGTCGTCGGAGTGGTGCCCTCCGGGGACACGGCGACGAAGTCCGCGACCGTCGGCGCGGTCGCGAGCAGGTCGCGCGGGGTCGCGGCGGCGATCGCGGCCTCGCCGCCGAGGGGGTTCATCAGCCACCGGGAGACGAGCGTGGCCGCCACCGCGAGCGCCGTCCCGCCGGCGGCCGACCACAGCGCCACGCGGGTGTCGGTGAGCCGCAGCCGGCCGACGGCGATCCCGACGGCGAGATACGCCAGCCAGGGCAACGCCGGGTAGTACCCGGTGAGGGCCAGCTCGGAGAGCAGCCCGAGCGGGTCGGTGACCAGCTGCGCCACGGTCGGGTTCTCCGGCGACGGGGCGGGCAGGCCGGGTCGGACCCACTGGCTCAGCACCGGCATCCCCACCGCGAGCAGCGTCGCGACCGCGACCAGCGCGCGGGTCGGGAGGAACACCAGCGGGATCGCGAGCAGGAACATCAGCGCGTAGTACGGGAGGATGTTCGCCGCGATCTCCGCTGAGCCCCAGCCCAGGGCGAGCCCGATCAGCCCGACGACGGCGGCGCGGGCGGCCAGCGAGGCCGCGGCGGACCGGCCCTCGCCGCCCCACGCGACCCGCCGGCGAGCGGTGGTGAAGGCGATGCCGACCCCGGCGAGCACGGCGAAGACCGCCGCCGACCGCCCGGCGGTGACCAGGTACGTCGCGGTCGGGGCGCCGTCCGAGGTGGTGTCGTAGAGCGAGTGGACGGCCATCATGCCCAACACGGCGACGCCACGGGCGGCGTCCATGCCGAGCAGGCGCGACGGGCCCGCTCCGGTGGGCCGCTGCGGGCCCGTCACCGGTGCGGGAGCGGTGGCGGTCATGCGAGCACCTCGTCGATCAGGTCGTGCCCGAGGTCGGTGGGCAGCGGGTCGGGGACGGGCAGGCCGGCGTCGGTGAACCAGTCCGGCCCGGCCTCGGGGTGCGGGCCGGTGACGGCGACCCGGCCCGTGCCGAACGGGCAGGCCAGCGCGGCGACGCCGCCCTCCGGGTAGCGGGCGAGGACCTCGACGTCGACGCCGGCGTCCTGGTCGAGGAGGAACAGCGGGCCGTCCTGGAAGAAGACGGGGCGCGGACGGCCGCGCCACGAGACGGGCAGGACGAGGTCGCCCGGGTCGCCGGTCGCGGCGCCGGGGGAGCCGGCGTAGCGGTCGGTGTCGCCGGGCAGCAGGGCGAACCCGGGGGTCGCGCCCGCCAGGTAGCCGCCGAGGCAGAAGCCCAGGTAGCGACCGCCGCCGGCGACGTAGTCGCGGATCGTCGAGCGGCGTCGCTGCAGGTGCCGCCAGGCGGTGGCGAGGGTGCCGCCGCCGGGCTGGGCGTAGACGTCGGCGGCGGCGAGCACCTCGGGGGTGAGCTGCCGCCTGCTCACGAACCGGACCTGTAGGCCGTGCCGTTCCAGCAGCGCGCCCACGGCCTCGGCGCACCCGGCGGGACGGGAGGCGCGGCCGCGGTAGACCAGGGCCCGCATCAGGCGGCCAGATCCCGGTGCGCCCCGCGGCGGTGCCGAGCCCGGCGGTGCCGGGCCGGCGCCGGGCCGACGTGCGGGACGGGCTCGGTGACCGGGTCCGGGAGGGGATCCTCGGCCACGCCCTGGGCGGGGATGCCCCGCCAGCGGGTGTGCGGGGGCAGCGACTCGCCCTTCATGACCAGCGACAGCGGCTCGAGCGCGGTCCCCGCCCCGACCGTGGCGTCGTAGAGCACGACGGCCCGGTCCCCGACGGTGGCGCCCGCGCCGATCCGCACCGTGGACATCTTCATCACGCGGTCCTCGAAGAGATGGGTCTGCAACGAGGCGTCCCGGCCGATCGCGGCGTCGTCGCCGATGTCGACCAGGTCGAACTCGGTGAGATAGGTCGTGGCGAGGTGGGTGCGGCGACCGATCCGCGCACCGAGCAGGCGCAACGCGGGCGGCAGCAGCGGGGTGCCGCGAAAGAGCTGCAGCATCGCCGGGACCGCGGCGGCCTCGTACAACCCGGTGACGAACTCCGACCGCCGCACGAACCGGCTCCACAACGGTTCCACCCGCGGCCGGTACGTCCCGACGGCGAGCCACTTCACCGCTGCGACCGTACCGGTGACCAGCACCCCGAACAGCACCGCCAGCAGCGGCGCGACCACCACCGCCGCCCACAGCGGCGCCCCCACCGCGGCGATCGTGGACAGCGCCAGCAGATACAGGTAGACCGCCACCGCGATGAGCGACGAGGGCAGGCAGATCCGCAGGAACTCGATCCCCAGCCGCTCGGCCACCCGCCGGCGCGACGGCCGGAAGGTCAGCCCCTCGGCGAAGTCGCCGCTGTCCTGCCGGGCGGGCAGGTGCATCGCGGGTGAGCCGAGCCAGGCGCTGTCCGCCGGCACGCCGGCCGGCGGCGGCACGGTCTGCACCCCGACCAGGGACCCGGCGCCGAGCCGCGACCCCGGCGGCAGCAGCGCCGCGTTCCCGACGAACGCCCGCTCGCCGACGTGGGTGGTCCGGAAGGAGACCCAGCCGCGGTGGAACGTCGCCCCGCCCGCGCTCGCCATGTCGGCGACGAAGCTCTCGCGGCCCAGGGTGAGCAGGTCGGGATCGACGTGCGCGACGGTCGACACCTCGGCACCGGGCCCGACGCGGGCGCCCAGCGCGCGCAGCCACGGCACGGTGTAGAGGGTGGCGTAGAGCGAGTTGGTCATCTCCAGGCTCATCTCGAGCAGCTTGTCGGCGACCCACTTGCGCACGCCGAGGGTCGAGCGGGCGGGATGGATCCCGGTCGGGGTGGTCGGCAGCACCGCCTGGCGGGTGGCGGCGATCGTCAGGCAGACCGTGGCCACGAACACCGGCCCGACGCACAGCGCCGCGAGCAGTCCGACGGACTGTCCGAACTGCAGCAGCGCGCCCCAGACGAGCAGCAGGGTCGGGACCAGCATGAGAATCGGCAGCAGGTCGAGCAGCGCGAGACCGGCGAGCGTGCCGAGCCGCCCGGCCGCGCCCCAGGGTTGGGCCGGTGGCTGCGTGGCGAGTTCGGCCACCGCGGCGTCCGCGCGCCGATCGGGGTCGGGAGCGGCCGGGGAGCCGGACCACCGCTGCCCGGCCGGCACCTCACCGGCCAGCAGCGCCTGCTCTCCCAGCACCGCGCCGGTGCCGACGACCGCACCCGGTTGCAGGAGCGCCCCGGCGCCGACGAACGCCCCGGCCGCGACGCGGACCGGCCCGACCACCACCCGGCCGTCCTCGACGACCCACGGGCGCAGGGCCGCGCCGTACCCGATGCTCGCGTCGTCGCCGAGGTCGATCAGCCGGGGCAACGAGAGCGAGGCCGTTCCGACGTGCGCGTCCGGTCCGACCCGGGCGCCGAGCTGGCGCAGGAAGCCCGGCATGAGCGCCGACCCGCTCAGCACCGGCAGCGGGGTGAAGGACAGCAGCAGGTCCGTCGCCCACAGCCGGAGGTGCACCCGGCCCCACAGCCGGTACCGGCCCGGCCGCACCCCGCGCCCGAGCAGTCGGATCCCGAGCGGGGCGAGCGCCCAGCGGGTCGCGAGGTAGACCGCGGTCGCGGTGAGTGCGATCGCGGTCAGCACCCCGAGCGAGACCTGGCCGTCCTCGGCCACGTAGATCCCGGCGACGGGGGCGGCGAGCAGCATCAGCAGCGCGTAGAGCACGCCCGCCTGCACGGTGCCGGCCAGCCCGTAACGGACCGGCGTGGTCTTCTCCGGCTCGGCACGCGTGGTGGCGGTGACGTCCGGCAGGGTGGCCGCGAGCCCGCGCACCGTCGGGTTCTCGTACAGATCCCGCACCGCGACCGTCGCCATCCCGCGCTCGCGCATCAGCGAGACGGCGGTGGCCGCGAGCAGCGAGTGGCCGCCGAGCTCGGCGAAGAAGTCGGCGGTGACGGACAGCTGGGCCGGGTCGATCCCGCAGGCCTCGGCCCAGGCGTCGCGCACCCGTTCCTCGGCCGCCGTCGCCGGCGGCACCACCGCGCCCGTCAGCGCGACGAGCCGGGGCGAGGTGGGCGGCGGCAGCCGCTTGCGGTCGACCTTGCCGCTCGGCATGGTCGGCAGCTCGGGCAGCACCTCCAGGTGGCCCGGGACCATGTAGTCCGGCACCCGCTCCCGCAGCCGCGCGTGCAGCCGCTCCCGCAGGCCGCCGTCGGGACGGTCCGTGGTCACGTAGGCCACGAGCTCGTCGTCGACCATCGCGGCCACGGCGCTGCCCACCGCGGGGTCGCCGAGCAGCACGCTGTCGATCTCGCCCAGGTCGACCCGGTGCCCGCGGATCTTCACCTCGTCGTCGGCCCGGCCGAGGTAGACGATCTCGCCGGCCCCGTCCCAGCACCCGAGGTCGCCGGTGCGGTAGATCCGCTCGCCGTGGAACTCGACGAACCGGTCGGCGGTCTTCTCCGGCATCCCGACGTACCCGCGCGCCACGCCCGGTCCGCCGATGCAGATCTCGCCCGCGGCGTCGCCCACGACCTCGCGCAGGTCCTCGTCGAGGATGTGGACGGTGTAGGTCGGCAGGGGCCGGCCGATCGTCACCGGACGCCCGGGCAGCAGCTCGCCCCAGGTCGCGGTCACCGTGGCCTCGGTGGGCCCGTAGGTGTTCAGCATCCGGCGTCCCGGCCGCGCCCAGCGCTCCACGAGGTGGGCGGGGCAGGCCTCGCCCCCGACCATCAGTCCCCGCACGGCCGGGAGGTCGCGGGGGATCGTGGCCAGCAGGGTCGGCACCGCGTAGAGGACCGTCACGCCGGTGCGGTCGAGGAAGTCGGCGAGTTCGGGCCCGAGGCGCCGCTCGTCGTTCGGGCCGACGACGAGGGTCGCGCCGACGGCGAAGGTCGGCCAGATCTCCTCGATCGAGAAGTCGAAGGAGATCGTCATGCCCTGGTAGACGCGGTCGCCGGGCCGGACGTCGTACACGCCGGGCACCACGCGAAGGAAGTTCACGATGCTGGAGTGCGCGACCTCCACGCCCTTCGGCCGGCCGCTGGAGCCGGACGTGTAGATCACGTAGCAGGTCGGGTCGGCGGCGCCCTCGACGTCGCCGACCGGCGGCGGTCCCTCGGCCGGGGGCAGAGGCACCGTGTCCAGGCAGAGCTCCCGGACCCGCAGACCGGGGGCGAGGTCCGACGTCGTGACCAGCAGGTCCAGGCCCGCGTCGTCGGCGATGTAGGCGACCCGGTCCGCGGGCGACGCCGGGTCGACCGGCACGAACGCGGCACCGGCCTTGAGCACCGCCAGCAGCGCGGCGTAGGCCCGCCAGGAGCGCTCGAGCAGCAGGCCGACACGGCCACCCGAGCCCACGCCGCTCTCACGGAGCAGGTGCGCGAGTCCGTCGGCACGGGCGTCGAGTTCGGCGTAGGTCAGCAGCTCGCCGTGGTCGTCGACGGCCACGGCGCCGGGCGAGCGACGGGCGGCGGTCTCGAAGACGTGGTGCAGACGGGACCACGACGGGCCAGGACGGTCGCCGAGGGCATCGGGCGCACGACGGGCCGGGGAGGGGGCCAACGACACGGGGAGCGTTCCTCTTTCTGGGACTTCGGCCTTGCGGGGAGACGAATGTCGGGCCTACCCCGCAGATCGCACCGGTAACACTTCCGTGACCTGTGACGGCCATCTTCGTCACGCTGCGCGATCGGCCTGGGCCGGACAGGCATACGTCGGTTCCCCTGATCGGCTCTACGTCCGGCCGGGGTGCCCTCTCCACCTCCGCCGGGGAACAGGACGGACCGGACAGGCGTTGAGCCCGTGCCATTGCCGATCCGCGGAGGTCCTGTGCTGCCGTCCCTGCACGACCAGGTCGACCGACTCGTCTCCCTCGGCGCCACCACGCCGCTCACCCCCGAGGAACTCCGGATCGCCGCGAAGGCCTTACCGGACCGACCCGGCCTGGTGGTCGTCGCGGGAGCGACACCCTCCGCGCTCACGCCCCTGCTGCGGCGCGGCGACAAGGAGGGGTTCGTGGTCGCCGACATGACGGACGTGGACGACTTCGCCCCGACCGTCGAGGTCCCGGATGCGCCGGTCTATCTGGTGGAGGGCCTGGATCGCGGCGACCACCTGGCGAACCGGAGCCCGGAGGAGGCCGCGACCGAGTTCGCCGGCACGGGCCGGACCCCGCTCCTGCTCACCGAGGGCGTGCAGTGGGTACTGCAGGACCCGGAAGTGCTGCAGCGCAACGTCTGCTTCATGACCATCGGCTCGCGCCTGCGCAAGCCCGGCGGGAGGTTCGACGCCCGCACCCCTGCCGTGTGGATCTCCAACGGCACCGGCCGGGACGGCAAGGAGAGGCGGGACGCACCCAAGGTGGGGTGGTGCTGGTGGAACAACCGCCACACGTGGCTGGGCTTCGCCTCCGCGACGACCCGCACCACATGAGCGCCCGCCCCGAAGCTCCCGCTCCGCACGCCGGCGGCCGGTGATCAGCGGTCCTCGACGGCGAGCGGGAGCTCCCACCGCCAGACGGGTCCCTCCTCCGGGTCCTCCACCTGCGCGACCCGGGTGAAGCCGCACCGGCGCAGGACCGCGGTCGAGGGTCCCTCCTCGGCGAGGGTGTGGGCGATCATCCGGACCGCCCCGTGGGCACGGGCCGTCGCGATCCAGGCGCGCGCGGCCGCCGTGGCGTGTCCGCGGCCGCGGCGACCGGGGGCCACGCTGTACCCGATCTCCACGACGCCGTCGGCCGGCGGGCCGGTGTACCCGCCGAGCCCCACCACCTCGGCGGCGTCCGGGTCGACGATCAGGTGGCTGGACCACTCGGGCACGGCGCCGGCCGCGAGTCCCTCCCGCGTGAACGCCAGCGCCTCCGGGAAGGCCAGGTAGCCGTCGGCCACGGACAGGCCGTAGCGCTGCGGGAACCGCTCGGGAGTCTCGATCAAGGTCGTGACCTGGTCGAGCGTCAGTGGTCGGACTTCGGTCCGTGCCCGCTCCCACGTCGCGGGAGGCTCGGCGGAGGAGTCGAGGGAGCCGGTCGGTTCGTCGTCGGACAACGCAGGCGTACTCCACTCGTCGTCGGGGCATCGGCGCCAGGGGTGACCACAGGAGAGCCCGGCGACGCTAGCGCCGCGGGCGTCCGGGCGGCAAGGCAATCGGGTCGGTCGCCCGATCCGTCCCTCGTGCAGAGAAAACGCAGGGACCGTGAACCAGAATCAGCACAGAACTGCTTTCTGCCCCCGGGCCGGTTGTGGCCTCGTCTGCCTACGTCGGAGATTTCGGCGGTGACCGTCGTGTTCCTGCGGGTGCTCGCCGTGATCGTGCTCGTCACCCTCATTTCGTGGCTCGTCATGTTCCGGTCCGCATTCTGAGGAAAGTCTCGGACCCACCCGGTCCGGGGCCGTGTGCGGACCTCGACGGTCGAGCCGGCCCTGCTGCTCGCGTCCGGCTCGGGAAAACCGCACGCGAAGGGACGAAAGGGAGTGTCGTCCGTGGCGGTTCACCGCGTGCTCGCCCGGCGCCGCTTACGGTCGCGGCTGTGCAGCGCAGGGCTCAGGGTGTGCCGGACCGTCGTGCCGCCGTGGGCGGTCCGGGGGGCGGCGAGGTGGATCGGGGCGACGGGCTCGGAACCAGCCGGCGGGCCGTGCTGCGGGCCGCGGTGGTCCTGCCCCTGGCCGCGGCGTGCGCGGCGCCGCAGAGCGGGGGCCGGCCGTCGGCCCGCGCCGCTTCGACGACGACGGCCGCCGCCACGACGTCGGCGGCGCGCCCGCCGACCGGCGAGGTCGACCGGGCCACGAGCGGGCGGCCCGAGGTCGCCCTGACCTTCCACGGCGCCGGGGATCCCGACCTCGCGCGGCGGGTGCTGGGCACCCTGCACGACCGCGGCGCCGCGGTGACCGTGCTGGCGGTGGGGACCTGGCTGCAGCAGTACCCGGACGCCGCAGGGATGGTCACCGACCTGGGGCACGAGCTGGGCAACCACACCTGGTCGCATCGCGACATCGACGCGATGGACGAGCGCGACGCCCGGGTCGAGATCGAGCGCTGCCGTGACCGGATCGCGGCGGCGATCGGCGGCCCGGGCGCGTTCTTCCGCCCGTCGCAGGCCCAGCACGCCACGCCCGCGGTGCGGGCCCTGGCCGCGGCGGCGGGTTATCCGACCGTGCTGTCCTATGACGTGGACTCCCGGGACGTCACCGACCCGGGGTCCGCGGCGATCCGCCGCAACGTGGCGGCTGCGACCGCCGGCAGCGTCGTCAGCCTGCACCTGGGGCACCCGGGGACCCTGGCCGCCCTGCCGGGGCTTCTCGACGACCTCGCCGGCAGGGGGCTCACCCCGGTCACGGCGACACGACTGTTCGGCTGAAGTGGGGTGGTCCGGGTGAACGTTCGTCGGCGCATCGCGACGGCGGCGGTGCTGGCGGCGACGGTCGTGCTCGGCGGGTGCAGCGGGAGCGGCGGGACGGCGACGGCGCCCCCGGCCGCGCCCCCGACGGCGCCCCCGGCCGGGTCCGCGGCCCCGGCGCCGGTGGCGGCGATGGACGGGCTGCCGGGGATGCCGCCGGTGCCCGACGCGCACGACGTGTACGCCGACGCCGGGGCGAACATGCTCGCCGACGCGGCGAAGGCCGCGACGCCGTTGGTGTACGTGCCGCACACCAAGTCCGGCGAGGTCCGGGTGATCGACCCGGCCACCTTCGCCGTCGTCGGGACCTACCGGCTGGGCGGGGAGCTGCAGCACGTCGTGCCCTCGTGGGACATGCGCACGCTCTATGCCACCGACGACACCACGAGCAAGGTCGTGCCCTTCGACCCGGTGACCGGGAAGCCGGGCGCGGCGATCCCGGTGCAGGACCCGTACAACATGTACTTCACCCCGGACGGCGCCTCGGCGATCTCGGTCGCCGAGGCGCAGAAGCGGCTGGTGTTCTACGACCCGCACACCTGGGTCCAGCAGGGCGAGCTGCCGACCCCGGACTGCGCGGGCATCGACCACGCCGACTTCACCCCGGACGGCCGGACCGCCGTGTTCACCTGCGAGTTCGACGGCCGGGTGGCGGTCGTCGACGTGGCGCACCGGTCGGTCCTGCGGATGATCGACATGCCGACGCGCAACCGGCGCATGGGCCCGCAGGACATCAAGCTGGCCCCGGACGGCTCGGTGTTCTACATCGCCGACTCCGACCAGAACGGGGTCTGGGTGCTCGACGGGGCCGCCACCCACGTCGTCCGGGAGATCCCGACCGGGCACGGGGCGCACGGGCTGTACCTGTCGCGGGACGCGACGCGGCTGTTCGTCACCAACCGGCACGAGGGCTCGGTCAGCGTGCTCGACGCCTACACCGGCGCGCCCGTCACGAAATGGACGATCCCGGGTGGCGGCAGCCCGGACATGGGCAACGTGACCGCCGACGGCAGCCAGCTGTGGCTGTCCGGCCGCTACGACCGGGCCGTCTACGTCCTCTCGACCACCGACGGCAGCCTGATCCGGAAGATCGCGGTCGGCGACGGCCCGCACGGGCTGTGCGTGTGGCCCCAGCCCGGGCGCTACTCGCTCGGCCACACCGGGATCACGCGGTGACGCCGGGGCTGCGGCTCGCGGTTCGTCCACCGGCCACCTGATCGAGGGGCACCGCGGGATCGGCGAGCGCCGCGGGGTCGACCGGGAAGCCTTCACGGATCAGACCGCCGAGGGTCTCGGTGACGTCCCAGACGTTGACGTTCATGGCCGCGGCGAGGCGGCCCTGCCGGATCCAGAAGGCGACGAACTCGCGTCGTGCGAGGTCGCCCCGGACGACGACGTCGTGGTCCTGCTCCGGGTCGACCCAGCCGGTGTACTCCATGCCGAGCTCGTACTGGTCGGTGAAGAAGTACGGCAGCCGGTCGTAGGCGGCGTCCTCGCCGAGGATCGTCCGCGCGGCGACGACGGGCTGGTGCAGCGCGTTCGCCCAGTGCTCGACCCGTATCCGCCTGCCCAGCAGCGGGTGGAAGGCGTTGGCGACGTCTCCCGCGGCGAGGATGTCGCGGTCGGAGGAGACCAGGTGGGCGTCGACCAGGATTCCGTCGTCGACGTCGAGGCCGCAGGACCGGGCGAGCTCGACCTCCGGCTCGACCCCGATCCCGACCACGACGAGGTCGGCGTCGATCTCGGTCCCGTCGGCGAGGACGACCCCGCCCGCCCGTGCCGGCGCTCCCTCGGCCGGGCGGACGGCGGTGACGGTGACCTCGCACCGCAGTTGCACACCGTGCTCGGTGTGCAGGTCCGCGAAGACTCCGGCCAGGTCCGGCCCGAGGACGGACAGCAGGGGTCGGGCCGCGTGTTCGAGGACGGTCACCTCGGCGCCGGCAGCACGGGCGGCCGCGGCGGTCTCGAGCCCGATCCAGCCGCCTCCGATGATCACGACGCGGGACCCGGGTGTGAGCGCGGAGCGCAGCCGCCGGCTGTCGTCGACGGTGCGCAGGTACTGCACGCCGGGCAGTCGGGCCCCGGGTACCGGGAGCCGGCGCGGTCGCGCGCCGGTGGTGAGCAGCAGCGTGTCGTAGGGCAACCAGGTCCCGCCGGCGGTCTCGAGCTCGTGGGCGTGGCGGTGGATCTTGGTCACGAGGGTGTCGAGCTGCAGCTCGATGCGGTTGTCGAGGTACCATTGGGCCGGTCGCACGTCCAGGGATGCGCGGTCGGCGCGACCCTGCAGGTAGTCCTTGGACAGCGGCGGCCGTTCGTAGGGCCGGTGCGCTTCGGCGCCGACGAGCGTGATCCGACCGTCGAAGCCTCCGCTGCGCAGGGCCTCGGCCGCCCTCGCGCCGGCCAGTCCGGCGCCGACGATCACGACGGTGCGCGGGCCGCTCATCGCCGGCGCGCCCAGGGTGCGGGCCGGTCGAACGCGGCAGCCAGGCGGGCCAGGGCCAGCGCGCCCACGAGCAGCCCGAAGTCACGCAGGGCGATGTCGAAGTAGTCGCCCACCAACAGCAGATTCACGATGATCCCGGCGAGCCAGAGCCCGACCACGTACCCGCCGACGCGCGGGAGCACGGCGACCAGGATGCCGGCGAGGATCTCCACCACTCCCACCGCGAGCATCGCCTGGTGCGCGGTGCCGGGGAGCAGGCCGTCGATCTGCGGGGCGAGGTAGCGGTCCCAGTCGGTGAGCAGCCCGACGAACTTGTCCAGCCCGAAGAGGATCGGCGCCACGGTGAACACGGTGCGCAGCAACCAGTAGGCCTGCCGCGCGGCCGGCACCGAGACCAGCGAGCCGCGAGTGGACGGGACGTGCTGAGTGGCCATGACCCCTCCCGAGATCTAAAGGACGCTATCGTGGACGTTAGAAGCACGACGCTGTTGAGTCAATGACTGTGTCCGTTAGAAGGGGTTGCCGGGTGGAGGACTTCATCTCGCAGGTCAGCGGCGTGAGCGCGCTCGCCGAGCCCGCACGCCGAGCGTTGTACCTGTACGTGGTGGCGCAGCCGGAGCCGGTGAGCCGGGACGGGGCGGCCGAGGGCGTCGGACTCGCCCGGCACACCGCCAAGTTCCACCTCGACAAGCTCGTCGAGGAGGGGCTCCTCGACACGGAGTTCCGCCGGCTGTCGGGCCGTCGGGGACCCGGCGCGGGCCGCCCCACCAAGCTCTACCGGCGCTCGGCGCGGCAGGTCGCGGTCACGCTCCCACAGCGGCAGTACGACCTGGTGGGGCAGATCCTGGCCGAGGGCGTCGACGCGGCAGCCCGGAACGCGACGCCGGTACTCGACGCCGTCCGGGATGCCGCGACGGCGGCCGGACACCGGTTGGGCGCAGAGGCTCGGCAACGATGGGCTCCGGCCGCACCGACGTCAGGTGACGTCGCCGCCGCCCTCGGCCGGTACGGGTACGAGCCCCGGCAGGACGGGGCCGTGACGGTGCTCGGGAACTGCCCCTTCCACGCGCTCGCCCGCGAGCACACCGCACTGGTGTGCGGGATGAACCTGAGCCTGATCGCCGCCTTCCTCGAGGAGTTCGGGTGTCCGGGGGTGCAGGTCCGGCTGGATCCGGCACCCGAGCGGTGCTGCGTGACGATGACCGAGGAGGCCTCGGCCTGAGCGGCGACGCGTCAGCCGTGTGCGTCCTCCGGTCGATGGACCGAGAGGGCCCGGACGACGATGTCGAGGGCGCTGATCAGCGTCGACGACCACCAGGGGAGTACGGCAGGAACAGGAAGTTCGCGATCAGGACGCCGGAGACGGCGGTCCGTCGATGCCGCGGTGAGGATCGGGTGCTCCGTCGCCGGCGGACAGGGCGGTCGAGGGCGCAGCGCCGTCTCCTGGTTCTTCCTCCGGTTCGAGCCGGCCACCGGACAGGAAGGCGGACATCCACCGGGTCCGGGGGTCGACGTCGAGCAGGAGTGCCTTGGCGAGCAGCGTGAGCGGGATGGCGAGCACCGCGCCGAGCGGGCCGATCACGAAGGTCCAGAACACCAGCGACAGGAAGGTGAGGGTCAGCGAGAGGTTCACCGCGTCGCTGACGAACTTGGGCTGGATCAGCGACTGCATGACGAAGTTGATGACGCAGTAGGCCACGATCACGGTGAGCATCAGCCGTGGGCCGCCCTCGAGGAGCCCGAGGAGAGCGGGCGGGACGAGGCCGATGATGAAGCCGATGTTGGGGATGTAGTTGGTGACGAAGGCGAGCAGGCCCCACAACAGGGCCAGCGGCACCCCGACGATCCAGAGGAACACGGCGTCGACCACCGCGACGATCAGGCCGAACACCGTCGAGACGAGCAGGTAGCTGCGGGTCCCGTGGGCGAATCCGCCCAGGGCGGTGGCGACGGCGGTCCGCTCTCCCCCGACCTGCTCGAGCCGGCGGGAGAAGGACACCGCGTCGATGCCCATGAACAGCACGACGAAGATGAGGAACAGCAGGTTGGTGAACGTGCCGGCCAGTCCGGCCAGCAGCGAGGTCACCAGCCCGGCGATCCGGCCGAACGAGATCTGGGACAACGCCTGCTGGAACTGCTCCGGTCCTACGCCGAGTCCGGCGAGCCACTCGCGGAGGTCGTTCAGGAGCGCGACGAAACGGTCCTGGTAGAGCGGGAGCAGGGTGCCCAGCCGGGCCACCGACAGGGCGAGGGCGGCCGCCAGGCCGACGATGATGGCCAGCAGCACGACGAGGGTGATCGTGGCGGCGAGCCACCGGGGGACGCCTCGCCGGGTCAGGATGCCGGTCAGCGGGTGGACGCCGATCACCAGGACCAGTGCCAGCAGCACCGGGGCCAGGATGGACCGGAACTGCTGCAGGGCCAGGGTGCTGACGAGGAGCCCGGTCACGGCCAGCACGACCACGAGGCCCCGCGGCACGCCGGTGGGCGCATCCGCAACGGTGTCGCCCGGACCGGGCTGGGCCATCCCAGGTCTCCTTCGCTGCGGAGCGGCTGCCGGAATCGGCCGAGGTGTCGGCTACTCCGCAGCACGATCCGCCGGGACCGCCCGCGTTGTCCTCATCCGAAGTGGACGAGACCGGGCACACGGCTCGGCCGCTCACCCGGCCCGGTACACGGACTCCCGGTAGCGCCAGGCCCCGGTGACGTCGGGGAGCTCTTCGACGCGTTTGTAGACGGTGCCGCGCCCGGAGGTCGAGTCCGTCCAGAACAGGCTGGGGAGCGGGATGGACATGTAGCCGTACCGGACGACCTGGCCGCGTGCCGGACCGTCCTCGAACCGAACGTTCACCGCCATGCGTTGAGTGTGCGGGCGCCGGGACCGGCGAAGCTACGCAAACCTGGCCGAGTCGACAGGCTGTCCGCTCGCACCCGCCGTGGTCGTGCCGCGTTCGCGGTGTGTGTCGCGTTGTCCGCGGCGGGTAACGCCGTTTCATGGGCGGGAAGACGGCGGACCAGGGCGGAACGCGCGAGACCGAGCGCAAGTTCGAGGCTCCGGATCGTCTGGACCTGCCCGACCCGGGGTCGGCGTTCGGACTCGGCGTCGGGCGTCACGACGAGGTCGAGCTGGACGCGACCTACTACGACACGGAGGATCTGCGGCTCGCCCGGGCCGGGCTCACGCTGCGGCGGCGGGTCGGCGGCGACGACGCCGGCTGGCACCTGAAGCTGCCGGTCGATGCGGACACCCGGGAGGAGATCCGCCGACCGCTGGGGCAGGGGACCCGTCCGCCGGAGGCGCTGGTCGCCCTGACCAGGGTCTACACCCGTGGGGCCCGCCTGGACCCGGTGGCCAAGCTGGTGACCCGGCGCCGGCGCTGCGCCGTCCAAGTTGAGCAGGGTCCTCGGTGACCGCCTGCCGGCGAGGTCCCGGGACAGCGGCGAGGGCAAGCGGCGCAAGCCCACGAGTGCGCAGGTCGTGCTCGGTTACGTCTCCGACAAGGTCGACGTGCTGCGCGCGCACGATCCGTTGGTGCGGCTCGAGACGCCGGACGCGGTGCACCGGATGCGGGTCTCGGCCCGCCGCGTGCGCAGCGTCCTCCAGGGGTATCGCCGGGTGCTGGATCGCGAGGCCACTCGCGAACTGGTCGGGGACCTGCGCTGGCTCGGTGGCGAACTGGCGGCGGCCCGCGACGCCGAGGTCACCGAGGCGCCGTTCCAGGAGGCGGTCGACGCCCTGCCGGCCGAGGCCGTGCTGGGGCCGGTGTCGGCCGAGCTGACCCGGCGCTTCGCCCGTGAACGGGCCGACGGGCAGCGCCGGGCGGTGGCGGCCCTGGACAGCGACCGTTACCTGCTGCTGCAGGAGCGGCTCGACGCCCTGCTCACGACCCGCCCACGACGGGGGCGAGGTCCACGTCGTCGAGCCGTGACCTGTCCCGGGCCGTGCGTAAGGCGCACCGGCGCACGGCGCGTCGCATGGAGGCCGCGGCAGGTGCAGCGCCGGGACGCGAGCGTGACGAGTCCCTGCACGAGGCCCGTAAGGCCGCGAAGCGGCTGCTACGTGCTGGAGGCTGCCGAACAGACCCTGGGCAAGAAGGCCACGCGCCTGCGCAAGCGGGTCAAGGGCGTGCAGTCGAGCCTCGGCGACCACCACGACGCCGTCGTCGCTCGGCCGGTGCTGCGCGAGCTCGGCGGCCGGGCCCGGCTCGACGGCGCCGACGGCTTCACCTTCGGCGTGCTGCACGGTCTGGAGCAGGAGCGCGCCGACCGGCTGGAGGCCGAGCTGGTCCCGGCGTGGGAGCGGGTCACCCTTCCCGCGAAGCTGGAGGGCGCGCCGTCACGCGGGCAGCAGGAACCACAGGCCGGTCATGGCCGCGGCGATCAGCAGCGCCACGGTCAGCAGGGCGTCGAGCATCCGGTCGCGCGCCATCCGGCGAGTGTGCTCGCGCCAGGTGAACGGCGGATGACGTCCTCGGTGCCGCAGCACGCGATGGGTGCACGGAGGAGATTCCCGTTGCGACCGAGCTCCTGATCAGCATCGCGGACACCACCCCGAGCCAGCCGGCAACGACCAGGAGCTGGGCCTGCTCCACGGTGCGGATGCCGGGGCCACCGAACAGGGCCAACGCGCTGAGCGCACTCCCGAGCAGCAGCACCGCCACGCAGCAGGCCACGCCGAACCACCACGACCATCGTCGGGACAGCACGCGCTCGGCCCCGCGCCCGACAAGGACCATCGCAGCCGCCGCCGCGATCATCCCGACGACGCCGGACACGGTGTGCACGTCCGTGAACTGGCCCAGCAGCGACCTCGACTGTTCGATCCGCGCGCAGACCGGGTCCACGGAAGGAGCACAGGCCATCGGACTGACACCGTCCACGATCGATGCCGCCCCGACCGTGCCCACGAGTACGGGGCCCGCCGGCCCCCGGCCGCCAGGTCGGCGCAGCCACTCCCACACGCCCACGGCCAGGACGACGATCAGGACGCCGGCGGCGACGTCGGCGGCACGGAACCAGTCGCTGCCCGGTGAACCACGCACCTCCAGCTCGCTGACGAACGCCCGGGTCGGGTCCAGCCGTACGCCCACCAGAGGAGCGAGCAGGAACCAGCAGTAGCAGCAGGCCCCCGCCACCCCGACCCACCCTGCGCACACAGTCCGCCGCCGGCGGCCTCGCAGCGCGGGTCGCCGCCGGTCGCCGTCCGCAACGGGAGGCCGCTCCGACAACGACCGCCGCAGCGATGACGCCGTCGGAACCTGGGCAGCGCGACCACCCGCCGGCCTGCGGGACATGCGAACAGGATCGTGGCCGAGCGCACGATGCGCCAGCCGGAGCACCACCGACCCGACCGGTCGGGAGGAACACGCCGACAGCCCGGATCCGGCTCCTCAGCGATGGCGCCGGAGAACCCGCGCGCGGCGCCGTGGCAGGTGCACGCGCAAGCCCCCACTGCCCACGGCTTCGAGGGCGCCGAGCATCACCGGGTCGAGCCGGCCACCGATCAGGGCCGCGCCGACGAAGTCCGTCGTCAGCGTCGTCCACGCCCGCCACTGCCGCAGGAGCACATGGCCGGCACGGGGCAGCTCGACGCGGGCGACCCGGGCACCGACCCGTCGCGCGTTCACCGCGAACCGGTAGGACATCACAGGATCGGTGTGCCGGTCGCGAGCCCCGTGGATGATCAGTACGGATCGGCCCCTCAGCTGTCCCACCGGATCCGCCTCCTCCAACCACGGACCGAGGAGGACGACACCGGCCACCCGCGCATCGCCGGCAACGTGGACCGCCACCCTGCCGCCGAGGGAATGGCCGACCAGACCGACGGGCACGGGCCCATACCGCCGCCGGACCTCGGCCAGCGCCCACGACGCGTCGACGACCGGGTCGGCGCGCTCGCCGTTCCACCCCCGGTAGCGGTAGCGCAGCACGTGAACGGCGAGGCCGTGCCGGCGCCCCCGCCGGGCGATCCGTCCCGCCAGGGGCCACAGGAACGCCTCGGCCAACCACAGGTGGGGCCGCCGGCTCTCGGCCTCTCCGCCGGGCAGGACCAGCACGACCGCACGCACCGAACCCGCCCCGAGGCGTCGACTGAGCTCCGAGACGCGCATGCCTCTCCGCACCCGGCCAGTCTCCCCGGTGTCGTCGGCGCCGTGCCCGGACGGCTCCCCGGCGCAGCAGGTCGTGAGCATCGGGCGGGGATCGCGCAGCTCAGTGCGGACGCGGTGGTCGATCCGGTAGCCTCTGCTGCCCGCCTCACGGCGCGGAGCAGCCGACGCGGCCCGCGGCCCCGGTCGGCGGCCGCTGCCGGTGAGGGGGAATCGTGCGTGCGGGATGTGTCGGACGGGTCGTTGCCGCTGTCCTTGCCGCTCTGCTGCTCGCGGGTTGCTCGGCGGCGGAAACCCGGTCGGGCCCGGCCCCGACCGCGTCCGGGCCGCTCCCCGCACCGGCACCGGCACGGTCGCCGCTCGCCCTGCCCGCCGGCGCCGTGCCCGGCGTCGAGTGGCGGATCACCCATCCCGGGCCGGAGCACGCCGTCGAGGGCTTCGCGGACCGCACCTCCGTCCACCCCGGCGACCCCGTGCACCTGTTCGTCTCGACGACGGCCGCCCGGTACACGGTCACGGCCTTCCGGATGGGCGACTACCCGCCCACCGGCGCCGCGCAGGTGTGGGTCTCGCCGCCGCAGCCGGGTCGGCGCCAGGCCGACGCGGTTGTGCAGGCCCCGCGGAACACGGTGGTGGCGCCGTGGAACCCGACGCTGACCGTCGACACCGCCGGCTGGCCGCCGGGCGACTACCTCTTCCGGCTCGACGCCGACAACGGCGCCCAGCAGTTCGTCCCGCTGACGCTCGCCACCCCGGACAACACCGGCCGGCTCGTCGTGGTCAACGCGGTGACGACGTGGCAGGGCTACAACCGGTGGGGCGGGTACAGCCTCTACGCCGCGGGCACCGGCCGGTTCGCCGACCGTTCCCGCGCGGTCTCCTTCGACCGGCCCTACCAGGCGAAGGACATGCAGGGCGCCGGCGACTTCCTCATCTTCGAGCTGCCGTTCGTGGAGTTCGCCGAGCGGTCCGGGCTCCCGCTCGGCTATGCCACCGACGTCGACCTCCACGCCGATCCCCACCTGCTCGACGGCGCCCGGGCCATGATCACGCTCGGCCACGACGAGTACTGGTCCGCGGCGATGCGGGCGACGGCGACCGGCGCCCGCGACCGGGGCGTGAACCTCGCCTTCCTCGGCGGCAACGAGATCTACCGGCACATCCGGTTCGAGGACAGCGCCCTCGGACCGGACCGGGTCGAAGTGGACTACAAGTCCTACGAGGAGGACCCGGCGAGCCGCAGCGACCCGCTCGAGGCGACGCCGCAGTGGCGCGACCCGCCCCACCCCCGGCCGGAGAGCGTGCTGCTCGGCAACTTCTACCAGTGCAACCCCGCGCAGGCCGATCTCGTCGTCGCCGACGCCGGGAGCTGGCTGCTCTCGGGCCTGGTGCGGGACGGGCAGCGGCTGCCCGGCCTCGTCGGCAACGAGTACGAGCGCGTCGACCTGCGGGTGCCCACGCCGCGGCCGATCGAGGTGCTGTTCCACTCCCCGGTGACCTGCCGCGGCCGGCCGGACTTCGCCGACGCGACCTGGTACTCGGTGCCGAGCGGCGCCGGGGTGTTCTCCGCGGGGACCCAGTACTGGATCTGCGGGCTCGACCCGGCCTGCCGCGGCGGGACGAGCGCCCCGGTGATCGGCACGATCACCACACGGCTGCTGACCGCCTTCGCCGCAGGGCCGGCCGGCGCCGCGCACCCGGCCGAGGACAACCTGAGCGCTCTCGGCATCACGTGACAGCGCCGATTCGTCAGCCTCGTGGTGCCGTCGGGGTGCGGCGGGCGGAAGCGTCAGGGAAGTGGAAGCCGGCGAGCACTTCGCAGGGTTCAGCATCGGGTAGCAGAAGTCCGGGACCGCAGCGCGATTCGCCGGAGGATGTCCATGACCGCAGCCACCGCCTCGGAGCCACACGTCCTGCGTGAGTACGCCCTGATCGCCGACGGCGAACGGGGCGCACTGATCGGGCCGCGGGGCGACATCGCGTGGTTGTGCGTGCCCCACTGGGACTCATCGGCGGTGTTCTGCTCGTTGCTCGGGGGCCGCGGCAGGTACTCGGTCACCCCGGAGCAGCGTTCGGTGTGGGGCGGCTCCTACGAGGACCGGTCGTTGATCTGGCGCTCGCACTGGGTCACGGACCAGGACACGGTGATCGAGTGCCGAGAGGCCTTGGCCTTTCCGGGGGAGCGGCACCGGGCGGTCGTGCTGCGCCGGGTGGAGGCCGTACGCGGTGAGGCACGCGTCCAGGTCCTGCTGGACCCGGCCGCCGAGTTCGGCCGCGCCGGGTTGAGCGGACTGCACCGGTCCCGCGACGGCGTGTGGACGGGCCGGTGCGGAGCACTGCGGATGCGCTGGACCGGCGCGCCGGAGGCGGAGGTCGAGCAGCAGGCCGGGGGCGCGCTCCTGCGAGCCGACCTGCGGGTGCCGGCCGGGGAGCATCGTGACCTCGTCCTCGAGCTGTCCGACGCGGGTCTCCACGACGCCTGCCCGGACCCCGATGCCCTCTGGACGGCCACGGAGACCGCGTGGCGGGAGGCGGTGCCGGAGTTCGGTGCGGCCGTCGCCGAGCGCGACGCGCGCCACGCCTATGCGGTGATGCGCGGACTGACCAGCGCCGGCGGAGGCATGGTCGCAGCGGGCACGACGAGTCTTCCCGAGCGGGCCGACCAGGGCCGGGACTACGACTACCGCTATGTCTGGATCCGCGATCAGTGTTTCGCCGGGCAGGCGGTCGCCGCGGCCGGCTCCTACGCCCTGCTCGACGACGCCGCCGACTTCGTCGCTGCCCGGATCCTGCAGGACGGGCCGGAGCTCATGCCGGCCTACACCGCGGCCGGCGAGGCCGTGCCGGCCCAACGGGCTCTCGGCCTGCCCGGATACCCGGGCGGGATCGACGTCGTCGGGAACCACGTCCGGGATCAGTTCCAACTCGACGCGTTCGGCGAGGCGCTGCTGCTGTTCGCGGCGGCTGCCCGACACGACCACCTCGGCGGCGAGGGGCGTCAGGCGATCGCCGTGGCCGTGGAGGCCATCGAGAAGCGCTGGCACGACCCGGGTTCGGGGATCTGGGAGATCGACCCGCAGACCTGGACCCATTCCCGGCTCATCTGCGCCGCCGGCTTGCGGCAGGTCGCTGCCGCCGCCGCGGCACCACCGGACGCGGCCGCCTGGAACGCCCTGGCCGACCGGATCGTCGCAGCGACGGGGAAGGGGTCGCTGCATCCGTCGGGCCGCTGGCAGCGTTCCCCGACAGATCCACGGGTGGACGCCGCGCTCGTGCTGCCGGCGCTGCGCGGCGCCGTGCCGGCCGACGACCCGCGATCGGTGGCCACCCTCGAGGCGGTGCGAACGGAGCTGGGGCGGGACGGCTACGTGTACCGCTTCCGGCACGACCGACGGCCCCTCGACCAGGCCGAGGGGGCGTTCCTCCTGTGCGGGTTCTGGATGGCCATGGCCACCCACCAGCAGGGGCACCGGGTGGAGGCGGCACGCTGGTTCGAGCGCAACCGCGCGGCGTGTGGGCCCCCGGGGTTGTTCTCCGAGGAGTACGACGTGGTCCAGCGCCAGCTGCGCGGCAACCTCCCTCAGGCGTTCGTCCATGCTGCCCTGCTCGAGGCCTGCGTACGGCTGGCCGACTGATCCGGCGCGCCTGTCGGTCTCCTGACGATGCGAGCCCGACCAGCTCTCCGCCGGCGCCGGTGGGAAGCCCCTGAGTATCCGGCATGGACCGAAGTCGGACCGCTGCGGAGAGCCTCACGGGTAGAGCGGGACGATCACCTCCTCACGACCGGCGGCGCAGCGCCCGCCGCGGCCGGCGTAGGCGGGTGAGTACCGCGGTCGCAGCGAGCCCGCTGACGGTGAGCAGGGCGCCGCGGTTCATGGAGGCCCACAGCACGGGGTCGCGGGAGTGCGCTTCGTCGTCGAAGGCGCCGTGCGCCCCGCGGTCGGCCTCGTCGTCGCGGGGGGCGAAGACGTTCGAGCCGTGACGCGGCAGGTTCGCGTCCGTCTGCTGACCCGAGACCCCGGTCCGGGCGAGGTAGGCGCGGACCACGGTGGGCGCCACCCGCTCGCCCAGGATCGTGTAGGCCGTGGAGATCCCCACCCAGACGCTGCGGCGGGGGTGCTCGGCGACGAACCGGATGGCGCGGCCGGCCAGTTCGGGCTGGTAGACCGGCGCGACCGGGCGCGGGTGCCCGGGCATCTTGTTCAGGTTCCAGCTGAACTGCGGGGTGTTGAGCCCGGGCAGCTGCACCATGCAGATCCTGACGCGGCTCTTCTCGTGAGCCAGTTCGGTGGCGACCGCCTCGGTGAAGCCCTTCACCGCGTGCTTGGCCCCGCAGTAGGCGGACTGCAGCGGGATGGAGCGGTAGGCCATGGCCGAGCTGACGTTGACGATCACGCCGTGGTCGCGCGGCCGCATCCGGGCCAGGGCCGCCCGGGTGCCGTTGACCTGGCCGTAGTAGGTCACCTCGGTCATCCGCCGGTACTCCTCGTCGGTGGTGTCCCAGAAGTAGGCGAGCGACCCGGCGAAGGCGGTGTTGACCCAGACGTCGATCGGCCCGAGCTCGTCCTCGACCTGCTGAGCGGCGCGCTCGACGGCCTCGGGATCCGCGACGTCGGTGGGGATGGCGAGCACCTCGCTGCGGCCGGCGGCCCGGACGTCCTCCCTGGCGGCCTTCAGGCCGGCGGCGCCACGGGCGAGGATCGCCACCCCGTAGCCGTTGTCGGCGAACTCGCGCACGGCCGCGCGGCCGACACCGGCGGTACCACCGGTGATCACGACGGTTCCGGTGCTCATCGGTCCCCTCTCGCAGTGGTCTGCAGGGCTTGCCGGGCGGCGAGGGCCATGACCTGGGCCAGGTGCATTCCGCGGCGCCCGGTCCCGGCGTCGGCGATCTGTGTCGTGCAGGAGAACCCGTCGGCCACGACGAGGGTGTCCGGGTCGGCGGCGCGGACGGCGGGCAGCAGCGCCTGCTCGCCGCAGTCGAGCGAGATGTCGTACTTGCCGTCCTCGAAGCCCCACGAGCCGGCGAGGCCGCAGCAACCGCCGGTCAGGGGCTCGACCTCCAGACCCATGCGCTCGAGGACCTGCTGGTCGGGGCCCGTTCCGCCGGTGGCGCGCTGGTGGCAGTGCCCCCACAGCAGCGCCTTCCCGTCCAGACGGGGCGGGTCGATGTCGAAGCGGGTGAAGAACTCGCCGAAGTGGAAGGCGTTGCCGGCCAGCCGTCGCGCGTCGTCGTCGTGCGGCCGCATCGTGATGAGCTCGTCCTTGAACACGGCCAGGCAGCTGGGTTCCATCCCGACGATCGGGGTGCCGGCCCGGATGTCGTCGCGCAGCACCCCGAGGACGCGCCGCAGGTAGCGGTCGGCGACGTCGAGGAACCCGTAGTCGTAGAGCGGCCGCCCACAACAGACGTGCACCTGCGGCATGACGACCTGCCACCCGGCGGCCTCGACGGCCTCCACGCAGGCCACCCCGACGTTGGTGTGCAGGTAGTTGGTGAAGGTGTCCGGGAAGAGCACCACCCGCCGGCCGTGCGGGTTGCGGGTGCCGCCGCGGCCGGCGAACCACTGCTGCAGGGTCTGCGGGGCGAAGGTGGGCAGCGGACGGCGCCGGTCGATACCGGCGGCGAGCTTGGCCAGGCGGGCGAGACCGGGGGTCTGGGTGACGGCGTTGACCAGTCCGGGCATCCGGGACGCGAGCCGGGCGACCTGGTCGATGAACCCGAAGGCATAGGCGTGCCGGTGCCGCCACCGCCGCCAGGACCTGTAGTGGTGGTAGCGGAACTCGGCCTTGTAGGTGGGCATGTCCACGTCGACCGGGCAGTCGCTGGTGCAGCCCTTGCACGCCAGGCACAGCTCGAGCCCCTCGGCGACCTCCTTCGACTGCCACCCGTCGGTGATGACCTCGCCGCGCAGCATCTCGAACAGCAGCCGGGACCGCCCGCGGGTCGTGTGGGTCTCCTCGCGGGTGACCTGGTAGCTCGGGCACATCGTCTGCGCGGGCTCCGGGTCGCGGCACTTGCCGACCCCGACGCAGCGCAGCGCGGCGTGGGCGAAGTCGCCCTCGTCCTGCGCGTAGGCGAACCGGACCGTCGGCCGCCACGGGTTGTAGCCGGTGCCCAGCTTGAGGTTCTCGTCCATCCGGTAGGCGTCGACGACCTTGCCCGGGTTCATCTTCGCGTCCGGGTCCCAGATGGCCTTGAACTCCCGCATGGCCGCCATCAGCCGCGGCCCGTACTGCTTCTCCAGCAGCTCGGCGCGCTGCTGCCCGTCGCCGTGCTCCCCGGACAGCGTGCCGCCGTAGCGGGCGACGAGGTCGGCGGCGTCCTCCATGAACGCGCGGTAGTTGCGGATGCCCTCGGCGGTGCGCAGGTCGAAGCTGATCCGGGAGTGGATGCAGCCCTCGCCGAGGTGGCCGTACATCGCCCCGTGCAGCCCGTGTTCCTCGTAGAGCGCGTCGAGGTCGCGCACGTAGTCGCCGACCTTGTCCGGCGGGACCGCGGAGTCCTCCCAGCCGGGCCAGTGATCGCCGTCGGCGGGGAACGCGGTGGAGCCGAGGCCTCCCTCGCGGATGGCCCAGAGGGTTTCGCTGTTCCCGCCCTCCTGGACGCTCTTGGCGACCTGGATGCGGTCCTCGGCGTAGCCCTCGTCCCCGCACAGCCAGTCGACGAACTCCCGGCACCGGCCCACCGACTCCTCGGTGGTGTCGGCGCCGAACTGGACCATCAGCCAGGCGCCGCCCTCGTCGCGCCGGGGCAGCTCGTGCAGGCCCTCCAGGTTGATCTTCTTCAGCTGCTCGTCCTCGATCAGCCGCTCGTCGAGGGCCTCGAGCCCGATCGGGCGCCACGCCATGATCTCGGGAACGTGCCCGGCCGCCTCGGCCAGCTCCGGGTACTGGATCAGCACCGTGGTGCGCTGGAAGAGGCCCGGCGTGAGGAGCAGGACCGCGCGCAGCGCGAGCGCGCAGGTGCTCTCGGTGCCCACGAGCGCGCGGGCGACGTTGAACCCCTTCTCCGGCAACAGCTCGTCGAGGTTGTAGCCCGACACCCGCCGCGGCAGCACGTCCACCGACGGGTAGCCGGCGCGGATGTCCTCGGCGTAGCGGTCGCGCAGGTCGCGCAGCTTCGCGTAGATCTCGCCCTTGCGCCCGCCGGCGGCGATGATCTCGTCGAGCCGGTCCTCCTCGTCCACGCCGACCCAGAAGCGCTCGCCGTCGTAGGTGACGACCTCGAGGGCGTGGGTGTTGTCGGAGGTGCGCGGGCCGGGCCCGTAGTGGCGGGCCTGCACCGAGTGGATTCCGCAGGAGTTGTTGCCGATGTTGCCGCCGATGGTGCAGCGGGAATGCGACGACGGGTCCGGGCCGAACACCAGCCCGTACTCGCCGGTGACCTTGTTGAGCTGCTCGTTGATCACCCCGGTCTCGGTGGTGACCCGCCGGTTCGCCGCGTCGACCTGCTCGACGCGGGTGAGGTACTTGGAGAAGTCGACGACGACGGCGTTGTTGACCGTCTCCCCGGACAGGCTGGTGCCGCCGCCGCGGGAGACCACCGGCGCGCGGTAGCGGTGGCAGGCCTTCATCGTCTCCACGACGTCGTCGAGCGTCCGGGGAACGACGACGCCGATGGGGACCTGCCGGAAGTTCGACGCGTCGTTGGCGTACATCGCCAGCGACGTCGTGTCGAAGCGGACCTCCCCGCTGACGTGGCGGCGCAGGTGCTTCTCCAGCCCCTTGGCGTTGACGGTCACCGTGCCGGCCGTTCCCGTGGCGAAGCGGGGGTCGGGGCGGGCGGGGACGGTGACCTCGGCCGGCGCGCTCATCTGTCCCTGCCCGGCAGCGCGTCCTTCACCGACTCGGTGAACTCGTGCATCTTCTGCTTCGCCCCCTTGGTGATCACCCCGGCCTCTTCGGGGTCGCCCTTGAGCATCGCGGTGGCCGACTTCTTGCCGAGCTCCTTCTTGATGTGCGGCGGGATCGGCGGGATCTCCGGGTCGGTCACCACCTCCAGCACGCACGGCCCGGGCGCAGCCAGCACCTCGTCCCAGGCGGCACCGAGCGTGGCCGGGTCGTCCACGCGGATACCGGTGAAGCCCAGGAGCTTCGCGAACTCGGCGTAGGGCACGTCGGGGATCCACTGCGAGCCCAGGAACTTCGGGTCGCCGGACTCGGCGCGCTGCTCCCAGGTCACCTGGTTGAGGTCCTGGTTGTTGAACACGCAGAACACCAGCGTCGGGTTGTGCGCGGTGAGCTCGTCCCGGTAGCGCTTGACCGTGATCAGCTCGGCCATGCCGTTCATCTGGAACGCCCCGTCCCCGACCAGGGCGATCACCGGACGGTCGGGATAGGCGAACTTCGCCGCGATCGCGTACGGGGTGCCGGCGCCCATCGTGGCCAGAGTGCCGGCCAGCGACGCCTTCATCCCCGTCCCGAGGCGCAGGTACTGGGCCCACCAGTTGGTGGCCGACCCGGAGTCGGTGGTGATGATCGCGTTCTCGGGCAGCCGGGGGGAGAGCTCGTAGGCGACCAGCTGCGGGTTGAGCGGGTCGGCCGATTCGTGGGCGCGGTCGTCGAGGACCCGCCACCACTGCTCGACCTCCTTCTCGATCTTCTCCCGCCAGGACCGGTCCTCCTTGCGCTGCAGCAGCGGCAGCAGGGCCTGCAGGGTGTCGCGGGAGTCGCCGACCAGGTTGGCCTGCACCGGGTAGCGGACCCCGATCATGCGGCCGTCGATGTCGATCTCCACCGCCCTGGCCTGGCCCTCCTCGGGCAGCCACTCCGCGTAGGGGAAGCTGGTGCCGATCATGAACAGGGTGTCGGCGTCCTTCATCAGCTCGTAGCTGGCCGTGGAGCCGAGCAGCCCGATCGGCCCGGTCACATAGGGCAGATCGTCGGGCAGCACCTCGCGCCCGAGCAGGGTCTTGGCCACCCCGGCGCCGAGCAGCTCGGCGGCGGCGACCACCTCGTCCTGCGCTGCGGCGGCGCCCTGCCCGACCAGCATCGCGACCCTGGAGCCCTCGTTGAGGATCTCCGCGGCCTTCTCCAGCTCGGTCTGCGGCGGGATCACCCTCGGCTTGGTCCAGCCGACGCTGGTGTACACCGCGCCGTGGGTGCGCGGCGGGGACGGCTGGGCCTCTTCCTCCTGGACGTCGACCGGGAAGATGATCGTGGCGACGGTGCGGTTGGACAGTGCGACCTTGCAGGCGCGGTCGACGAGCTGGCGGGCCTGGGCGGGGTGCATGCAGGTCTGCACGAACTCCGACACGTCGGTGAACAGCACCGTCGGGTCGATCTCCTGCTGGAACGCCGCCCCGAGGGAGAACCGCTTCTGCTGCCCGACGATCGCGACCACGGGCTGGTGGTCGAGCTTGGCGTCGTACAGGCCGTTGAGCAGGTGGATCGCGCCACCCCCGGAGGTCGCCAGGCAGCAGCCCAGCTCGCCGGTGAACTTGGCGTGGGCGCCGGCCATGAACGCGCCCATCTCCTCGTGCCGCGGCTGGATCAGCTCCGGGTTCCCGTCCGCGCGGTCCAGCGCGCCCAGGAACCCGTTGATCCCGTCGCCGGGGTAGCCGTAGATGCGGTGGACGCCCCACTCGGTCAGGCGCTGCAGGACGTAGTCGGCGACCTTGGGCATGTCGGTGTCCTCACCTCGTCGCGTGGTCTTCGGTGCGTTCGCGTCGAGCGCTTCGCTCACATCCCACGCCTACCCGTCCCTCGTCCGCCGGGATCGCCACCCGAGCATGCGATTGCCTGACGAAACGCCGCGGTGCCGGTCCGGGGCGGGTCGCGGCCGCGCCCCGGGGGTAGGCGCAGCCCGTGACAGAGGCGCAGACCCGGCCGCGCGCTGTCGTCGAGCAGCTCGACGCGGCCGCCTACACCATTCCCACCGACGCCCCCGAGTCCGACGGCACGCTGAGCTGGGATTCCACGACCCTGGTCCTCGTCCGGGCGCACGGCGGGGGGTGCACCGGGATCGGCTACACCTATGCCGGGCCCGCTGCGACCCGGGTCGTCGGCACGCTCGCCGAGGTCGTGCGAGGCGGGGACGCCCTGGCCCCGACGGCCGCGTGGGCGGCGATGCAGCATGCGGTGCGCAACCTCGGCCGTCCCGGCCTGGTCGCGGAGGCGATCTCGGCGGTGGACATCGCGCTGTGGGACCTGCACTCCCGTCTCCTGGCCCGGCCCCTGTGCACCGTGCTCGGGGCCGTGCACGACGCCACCCCGATCTACGGCAGCGGAGGATTCACCTCCTACGACGACACACAGCTGACCGAACAGCTCGCCGGCTGGGTCGACGCCGGCATTCCTCGGGTGAAGATCAAGATCGGCCGCCGTCCCGACCGGGACGCCCACCGCGTCGCCGTCGCGCGCCGGGCGGTCGGCGACGACGTGGAGCTGTTCGTCGACGCCAACGGCGCCTACACCCGCAAGCAGGCCCTCGGTTGGGCGCACCGACTCGCCGCCCACGACGTGCGGTGGCTGGAGGAGCCGGTCAGCTCCGACGACCTCGACGGACTGCACCTGCTCCGCGAACACGGGCCGGGCGGGATGGACATCGCCGCGGGGGAGTACGGCTACGACCTGCCCTACTTCCAGCACATGCTCGATGCGCGCGCCGTGGACTGCCTGCAGGCCGACGTCACCCGCTGCGGCGGCTTCAGCGCCCTGCTGCGGGTCGCGGCCCTCTGCGATGCGCGCAGCATCGACCTGTCGCTGCACTGCGCGCCGCAGGTCTCCGCCCACGCCGGTACCGCGGTCTGGCACCTGCGGCATCTCGAGTACTTCCACGACCACGTCCGCATCGAGCGCATCGCCTTCGACGGTGTGCTCGAACCCGAGCCCGGCGGGGTCCTGCGCCCCGACGACACCCGGGCCGGTACCGGGCTGCAGGTCAAGGACGACGACCTGGAGAAGTACCGGGTGGCGTGACGATCGGGCCGACACACCGACCGGGGCCGCCCGGGCGCGACCCGGGCCGTTTCGGTCCGCCGGCCGACGGGCACCACCGGAGCTCCGCGCCGGCGCGGCACGCGGAGGCGAACGAGGGGAGGACCGACGAGACCGCGGGAGAACCGGAGCGCAGGACCCGACAACGACTACACCCGAGGAGACGAGCATGGCCGATGGGGAAGAAGCGGCACCGAGCAGCACCGTCCAGGCACTGCAGGACGACGTGCGCGCGCTGGTGCGCGAGGAGGTGAACAAGGTCCGGACCGAGCTCGGTGGCCGGGCCCGGGCGGCCGGGGCGGCCGGTGCGCTGGTCGCCGGGGCAGGGGTGCTGGGCCTGCTCGCCGTAGGCACGGCCGGAGCCCTGGTCGTCCGCGCCTTCGATCGCGTGTTACCGCCGATCGCGGCGGCGGGCGCCGCGACCGCGGTGTTCGGCGGCGGGGCGGCTGCGCTGGGGGCGGTGGGGGTCCGGCAGTTGCGGCAGACCCGGGACGAGCTGGCCGAGACGGGGCGCAGTGCCGGCCGTGACATGCGGACCGCGGTGGGTGCCGCAGCCGGTGCCGCCGGCGAGGCCGCCCGGGAGACCACACGCGGGAGGACCGAGTAGCAGCCTGCCGAGGCACAGCGAGCAGCCGAGCCGGGCCCGATGATCCTCTATCCCGCCGGTGGCGATGGGGACGCATCGTCGGACGGCGTGGCCCCTGGCGTCGGCGCAACGGACGGCGCGGGCCGCACGGTCGTCGGGGCGAGCCCGACCTGGGGAGCCTGGCCGGGGTCGTCGGGCACGACGGTCACGGTGGGGGTGGGCGCGACGGGCATCTCGGTCGGGTGGATCGGCTCGGGGTGGTCCTCGGTGCTGACGCCGCAGCCGGCGGCCAGTCCGGCGAGGACGGCCACACCGGCGAGGACGAGGCGGTGTCGGGGGACGGCGGCTCTCATGGCTCGGGGCTCCGGGGCAGCTCGACGACGACGCGGGCGCCTCCCGCGGGGCTGTCCTCGATCCAGATCCGGCCGTGGTGGGCGCGCACGTGGCGGGCGACCAGGGCCAGTCCGAGCCCGGTGCCTCCGCTCTCTCCGCGACGTCCGGCGGTACCGCCGCGCGCGAAGCGCTCGAACACCTCCTGGCGCAGCTCGATGGGGATGCCGGGGCCGGCGTCGTCGACCTCGATGCGGGCCCGGGTGGCGTCGGCGGACACGCCGACGCGGACGGCGCCGCCGGCGTAGTGGTCGGCGTTGTCGAGCAGGTTGCCGACGACCCGGTCGAGGCGCCGCCGGTCGATCTGCAGCCGGGGCAGGCCGCCGTCGACGTCGACGGTGATGCCCTTCCGCTCGGCGAGCGCGTGACGGACGACGTCGGCGAGGTCGCACCACTCGAGGTCGCGCTGGTCGATGGTGTCGTCGCGGGAGATCTCGAGGAGGTCGATGACCATCTTCTGGAAGCGGTGGATGTCGGCGTCGAGCAGGTCGACCGCCTGCTGGGCGGTCGGCGGCAGCTCGGAACGGCGCCGCCGCAGCACCGCCACCGCGTTGATCAGCGTCGTCAGCGGCGACCGCAGCTCGTGGCTGACGTCGGCGGCGAACCGGGCGTCGCGGCGCACCCTGCGTTGCAGGTCCTCGGCGGTGCGGTTGAAGGTGGCCGCCAGGGGCGCGAGGTCGGCGTCGCCGTGCTCGGGCAGCCGGGCGTCGAGGTCTCCGGCCGCGACGCGGGCGGCGGCGTCGCGCAGCTCGATCAGCGGACGCAGCGCCCGGTGCCCGGCCCAGCCGCCCAGGCCGAGGCCCAGCAGGCCGCTGACACCGACCCCGGCGACCAGCACGATGCTGAGGAAGCGCAGCGTGGAGTCGAGTTCGGCGAGCGGGACGAGCTCCACGTAGACGGCCTGACCGGGCAGGGGCATGGCGATGGCCAGCACCGGGATGCCGCCTGCGCGGATGCGTTGCCGCGCCGGTGCGCCGGCGGCGGCCAGCCCGATCAGCTCGTCCGGCAGGGCGCCGAGGTCGAGTGGGCGGCCGCTCGTGGTCCAGGTGCCGCCGTCCCGGATGGCGATGGTGATGTCGCGGCCACCGGCGAGCCCGGTCAGCAGGTCGTCGGGGCTGCCGGCCAGCGGGGTGTGCAGCGCGTCCTGGACGAGGCGGACGTCGACGGCTGCCTGCGTGGTGGCGCCCTGTTCCCGTTTGGCCACCAGGAAGCCGGACGCGAGATGCCACGTCACCCCGGCCAGCAGCCCGGTCACGGCGAGGGACACGACGGCGAAGGCGAACGCGATCCGCCAGCGCAGCGGGAACCGCGGTCGCCGGACCCGCCGTCCCCGGGGACTACTCGTGGTCATCGGGGCCGGCACCGGCTGCCCGGTAACCCGCCCCCCGCACCGTCAGGACGAGCGTGGGCCGGTCCGGGTCGGGCTCGATCTTGCAGCGGAGCCGACGGATGTGGACGTCGAGGAGGCGGGTGTCGCCGAGATAGTCGTATCCCCACACGCGGCGCAGCAGGTCCTCGCGGGACACGACCTTCCCGCCGGCCGCCGCGAGCTCGGTCAGCAGCCGGAACTCCGTGCGGGTGAGGTGGATGTCGATGGCCGCACCGTCGCGGTCGGCCCGCACGAGGTCCTCCTCGGGACGGATCTCGACGTCGCCGACCCGCAGGAGCGTCGGGTGCACGCCGGGCCGGCGCCGACGCAGCAGCGCCCGGATCCGTGCGGCGAGCTCGCCGGCGACGATCGGTTTGGTGACGTAGTCGTCGGCACCGGCCTCGAGCCCGTCGATGACGTCGGCGGAGTCCGAACGGGCGGTGATGATGATGATCGGCAGGTCGCCCCGGGCGCGCAGCCGACGGCACACGGTGAGCCCGTCGACCCCGGGCAGCATCAGGTCCAGCAACACCAGGTCCACCCGGTCGCGGGAGAGCCTGAGCAGTGCGTCCTCGCCCGACGGCGCGGTGACGACCGTGAGGCCCTCGTCGTCGAGCGCGAGGGACAGCGCCTGCCGGATCCGGCCGTCGTCGTCGACCAGGAGCACCCGGTCACGCGGCTCGGCGACACCGGCCGTCGACGGGGACGGCGCGGTGGAGTGCGTCGTCGTCGACGAGCCGGGCCGTGGATGCGAAGTCATCGACATCATGGTGCCCCTGATCGAACGGTCTCGTCCGAGGAACCGCCACGTCAGCTGCGTCCGGCGGCGGAAATGTCAGGCAACCGTCAGGTGCGCTGCCGGTTCAGGAGGGCGACCAGCCGGGACAGGGCCTCGGTGCAGCGGGTGCGGCACGCACCGGCCGATATCTTCCGTGACGACCTCCTCAACGGGCGCCTGTGGAGAGCCGCTCTCGCTGCGGGACGACGGTGTAGCGCGGGTCGGTCGCCGACTCGACGCCGCCGTGGAAGATCCCCCACCGGGTCGCGGCGGAGGCGGCCAGGAGAGCCGCCCCGGACACGGCGGAGGCGGCTCGATTTCGCCGTCCCAGCAGCGCCCCCGCCAGCCCGGCGACGCCCAGCAGCGTCGCGACCCGGACGTACCGACCGCCCGTGCCGCTGGAGTAGGGCTCCGCGGTCATGCCCATCCGCCGCTGCATCAGCTCGAACGCGACCAGCTCGGTGCCGACGCCCAGTGCCGCGAGCGCGCGGGCCGGGGCCTGCTCGGGCAGGGGAGCGGCGACCAACCCGAGCCCACCGGCGGCGGTCGCGGCCGAGCCGACGAACACGTAGGGCATCTCGCGGTGCCCGTCGTGCCAGGCCGGCACGGCGGTGTCGCTGACCAGCGCCGCGGTGTAGGAGGCGACAGCCGGACCGAGGGCGGCCGCGCCGGCGGTCGCCGCGGTCCCGACGCGGGGCAGCCGCCCGGTGACCGCGGTGGCGGCCGCGACCCCGGCGAGCGGCACGTACCCGGCCAGCAGCCAGGATCCGACGCTCATCGGCGAGGTCACCTTGAACACGCGCAGCATGTGCAGGAACCGCAGCGGCCGGCCGAGGTCGTGGACGAGCGCGGCGAGCGAGAGCGCCCCCGCGCCCAGCGCCGCGAGCTTGCTCGAGCGCGCCAGCTCCGCCCGCCCGGTGGCGTGCGCCCCGGCACCCAGCAGCGACGACGCCCCGGCCAGCCCGCCCAGGAACAGGTATCCGGCGATGTCGCGGGACTGCCACACGGGCGGGTTGAGGACCGGGCGGCCGTAGTAGGAGCGGAACTCGGCGTCGGGCACCATCGCCCGCTCGCCCCGACCCCGCCGGCCGTCGCGCCGGCGGCGGCCACCCTGCCGGCCGTCGTCGCGGACGGCGCCGGTCGTGGCTTCGCGCTCGGGACGCGCACCGCGCACGCCGTTCCTGGTGACGTCGGACTCGCTCATCGCCGCCTCCCGGTGACGATCGTGGACGCGAACGCCGCGGCCACCCCGCCGACCAGGCTCAGGGCGGCCATGCCGACGTGGCGCCACATCCGCGGCAGGTCGCGCGTGGTGACCACGGGGTCCGGGGGCAGCCCGTAGACCTCCGGCTCGTCGAGGAGCAGGAAGAACGCGCCGTCCCCGCCGACGCCGTCGTCCGGGTCGCGGCCGTAGAGCCGGGCCTCGTCGACCCCGGCCCGGTGCAGCTGCGCCAGGCGGGCGTCGGCACGCCCGCGCAGCTCGTCGAGGGGCCCGAACTGGATGGAGTCGGTCGGGCACGCCTTGGCGCAGGCCGGTTCGGCGCCGACGCCGAGCCGGTCGTAGCACAGCGTGCACTTCCAGGCCCGGCCGTCGTCCTTGCGCTGGTCGATCACCCCGTACGGGCAGGCGGGGATGCAGTAGCCGCAGCCGTTGCAGATGTCCTCCTGGACCACGACGGTGCCGAACTCGGTGCGGAACAGCGATCCGGTGGGGCACACGTCCAGGCACGCGGCGTGGGTGCAGTGCTTGCAGACGTCCGAGGCCATCAGCCAGCGGAACTCCCCCGCCCCGCTCGGCTCGACCGGTGCGGCCGGGACCTGCGCCGGCGGGCTCGACGTGCCCTGGCCGGCCAGGGACAGCACGTCGAGACGGGCGAGGTCGTGCCGGGTCGGCTCGGTGCGCGGCGTGCCGGGGTCCTGCGCGGCGAGCGGGCGGCGTTGCTCGATGAAGGCGACGTGGCGCCACGTGTCCGCGCCGAGCCCCTCGCTGTTGTCCAGCGAGGTGCCGGTGAACCCGCCCTCGGGGAAGTCGGCGGGGATGGCGTTCCACTCCTTGCACGCGACCTCGCAGGCCTTGCAGCCGATGCAGACCGAGGTGTCGGTGAAGAAGCCCATCCGCGGTGGGGCACTCATGTCGCTCCTCCCGTCCTGGTGGCCCGGGTGTCGTCCACACCGGTCCGCTCGGTGATGCCGGCTCGCCGGCGGTAGCCCTCGACCAGGGCGACCCGGTCGGGGCCGCGTGGACGTCGGCCGGGCCGGATGTCACAGGCCAGCGCCTTGGTCTCCATGATGTGCACGTTCGGGTCCATGACCAGGCTGGTCAGCTCGTTGGCGGCGTCGCCGGTGACCAGGCCGTTGGGGCCCCAGTGGTAGGGCAGCCCGACCTGGTGCAGCACCTCGCCGCGGATGCGCAGGGCCGGGATCCGGTCGGTGACCATGACCCTGGCCTCGATCACGTTCCGGGCGGTGACGACATGGGCCCAGCCGCCGTGCTCGAGACCCCGTTCGCGGGCCAGCTCGGGCGAGACCTCGCAGAACATCGCCGGGGCGAGCTCGGACAGGTAGGGCGACCAGCGGCTCATCCCGCCGGCGGTGTGGTGCTCGGCGATCCGGTAGGTGGTGAGCGCGTAGGGGAAGACCTGCGCGCCCGGCTCGTCGCCGCTGGGCTGGAACCGGTCCTGTGGGTGCACCACCGAGTCGATCTGCCGGGCAGGGTTGCGCTGCTCCGGGTAGACCGGGTTGGCCACCGGGGACTCCTGCGGCTCGTAGTGCGCCGGGAGCGGCCCGTCGGTCAGGCCGGCGGGCGCGTAGAGCCAGGCCTTGCCGTCGGCCTGCATGATGAACGCGTCCGTGCCCGACAGCGCCTCGACGCCGGTGGCGTCGGCGGGCGGGACGTGGTCGGGGGCCTTGGTGGGGGAGAAGTCCGGGATGTCGTGGCCGACCCATTTCTTCTCGTCCGGGTCCCACCACAGGTAGGCCTTGCGCTCGCTCCAGGGCGTGCCGTCGGGCGCGGCGGAGGCGCGGTTGTAGAGGATGCGCCGGTTGGCCGGCCAGGCCCAGCCCCACTGGTGGGCGACCCAGTCCTGCTCGCTGCCGGGCTTGCGGCGTGCGGCCTGGTTGACCCCGTCGGCGTAGGTGCCGCAGTAGATCCAGCACCCGCAGGCGGTGGAGCCGTCGTCGCGCAGCTGCTGGTAGGACGAGAGCGGCGTGCCGTGGCCGTCCCAGCCGTTGATCTCGGCGAGCACGGCCTCGGCCTCCGGCTCGTCCAGGCTGCCCTTGGTCGGGTAGTCCCAGGTGAGGTCGAGCACCGGGCGGTCCCGCTCGTCCGTGCTGCCGGCGAGCTTCTCCCGGATCCTGCGGCCCAGGTGGAACAGGAACCACAGGTCGCTGCGGACGTCGCCGACCGGCTCGACGGCCTGGTGGTGCCACTGCAGCAGCCGCTGGGTGTTGGTGAAGCTGCCGTCCTTCTCGGTGTGCGCGGCGGCGGGCAGGAAGAACACCTCGGTGCCGATGTCCTCGGTGCGCAGCTCCCCGGTCTCGATCTCCGGGCCGTCCTTCCACCACGTGGCCGACTCGATCAGGGAGAAGTCCCGCACGACGAGCCAGTCCAGGTTGGCCATGGCCAGCCGTTGCATCTTCGCGTTGGCCGACCCGACGGCCGGGTTCTCGCCGAGCACGAAGAAGCCGGTGCACTCGCCCTCGAGCTGGGCCATCACGGTCTCGAACGAGCTGTGGCTGCCGGTGAGCCGGGGCAGGTAGTCGAAGCAGAAGTCGTTGTCGGGCGTGGCCGCCGGGCCCCAGTAGGACTTGAGCAGGCTGACCAGGTAGGAGCCGAGCTCGGACCAGTAGCCCTTCTCCGCCTTCTCCGCCGACACGAAGGTCTTGAGGTCCGGCGAGGACTCCGCATGGGGCATCGGGATGTAGCCGGGCAGGATGTTGAACAGCGTCGGGATGTCCGTGCTGCCCTGGATGCTGGCGTGGCCGCGCAGGGCCAGGATCCCGCCGCCCGGGCGGCCGATGTTGCCCAGCAGGGCCTGCAGGATCGACGCGGTCCGGATGTACTGCACACCCACGGTGTGGTGGGTCCAGCCGACGGAGTACACGAACGCGCTGGTCCGCTCGGGCGTCGAGTTCTCCTCGAGCAGCTCGCACACCCGCAGGAACGTCTCCTCCGGCACCCCGCACGTCTCGGCGACCAGCTGCGGGGTGTAGCGGGCGAAGTGCCGCTTGAGGATCTGGAACACCGTGCGCGGGTGCTGAAGCGTCTCGTCGGTCTCGAAGTCGCCGCTGATGCCGGCGCCACCCGACCCGTGGGCCTCGCCGCGGGCGGCCCGCTTCACGCCGCTCGACGCGGCTCTGCGGTCCCGCGGCCTGGCACCGTCGGACCCCGTCCGCTCGGACTCTGCCTTGTCGGACCGGGTGACGCGTGCGGACCCGACCTGGTCGCGTTCGCCGGAGGCGGCCTGGACCAGGCCGCCCTCGTAGTGCCAGGTCTCGAAGTCGTAGGACTTGTCCTCCCGGTCGAGGCCGGAGAACACGCCCGCGAGGTCCTCGGTGTCGCGGAAGTCCTCGCCGACGATCGTGGACGCGTTGGTGTAGGCCACGACGTAGTCGCGGAAGTACTTCTCGTTCTGCAGGACGTGGTTGATGATGCCGCCGAGGAACGCGATGTCGGTGCCCGCGCGGAGCGGGACGTGCAGATCGGCCATGGCGCTGGTGCGGGTGAAGCGCGGGTCGACGTGGATCACCGTCGCGCCGCGGGCCTTCGCCTCCATCACCCACTGGAACCCGACGGGATGGCACTCGGCCATGTTCGAGCCCTCGATGAGGATGCAGTCGGAGTTCTGCAGGTCCTGCTGGAACGTCGTGGCGCCGCCGCGACCGAACGAGGTCCCCAGACCGGGGACGGTGGCGGAGTGTCAAATGCGGGCCTGGTTCTCGATCTGGATCGCGCCCAGCGCCGTGAACAGCTTCTTGATGAGGTAGTTCTCCTCGTTGTCCAGCGTCGCCCCGCCGAGGCTGGCGAATCCCGTGGTCCGCCGGACCCGCTTGCCCTCGTGCTCCCACTGCCAGCCCTTGCGCCGGCTCTCGAGCACCCGGTCGGCGATCATGTCCATCGCCGTGTCGAGGTCCAGGTCCTCCCACTCGGTGCCGCCCGGACGGCGGTGGCGGACCGCGTACTCGCGGGCGTCGCCGGTGACCAGCTGCAGGCTCGACGAGCCGCGCGGGCACAGTCGGCCGCGGGAGATCGGGGAGTCGGGGTCGCCCTCGATCTGGACGACCTGCTCGTCCTTGACGTACACGTTCTGCCCGCAGCCCACCGCGCAGAACGGGCAGACCGACTTGACCACGCGGTCGGCGGTGCCGATGCGAGGCTGCAACGCTGCGCTGGCGCGGCTCTTCGCCGCCGGTCCGCGGCCCAGCCGGTCGTCGCCGGTGAGCTGCCGGTAGACCGGCCAGGACTCGATCCATGTCGTGACGCCCACGTCTCACCCCTCCTGGTTCTGCTGGTCGTGGCGGTGCTGGGCCGCGCGCATCGCGCCGTCGGCCGCGACCCGGGAGGCGATCCAGGCCTGCACGGCCTCGCGGCTGGTCGGGGTGTGCACGGGCACCCCGAGCAGACCCTGTGTCGTCGGCGGGACGCCCTCGTCCTGCGGGTGGGTCGGCATGCTCAGCTCCTCACCGTCCCGGGCACCGTCTCGGCGCGGCGTTCCTCGTCGACCATCCATCGCCACGCCAGCACCAGGGCGGTGACGCCGATGGGGAGCATCCCCAGCACCATCGCGATGCCACCCGGCCCGTCGCCGCGGGCGGTGAGCCAGACGCCGGGGAGGTCGAGCGCCGGCATGGTCGCGAAGAGGTAGACGATGCGGCCGGCCGGTGGGAGCCGCCGGCGACCGAGCACCGGTGTCCAGAACAACACGCCCCCGGCGAGCAGCAGCACCGGCGCGACCGCGGCGAGCGCGGGCAGCAGGGTCACCATGCCGTGGAGCAGCACGAACGCCGGCGCCACCACGACCGCGGGCAGCGTGGGCGGTTCGACGCCCAGCGCTCGCAGCAGCAGGAGCAGCAGCGGGGCGAGCACGGAGACCAGCAGCCCGTCCGTGGCCATGTGGGCCACGTGCGCGAGGGGGCTCATCGCGGCCTCCGGCGGAGCGCGTCGACGAGGGCCCGTCCGGCGGCCGGCACCGCGGTGAGGAACACGAGCGGGAGGCCGCGGCGTCGGGGCGGCGCGGGCGGCGGAGGGGGATCGGAGTCGTCGGGAAGGGCGCGGACCGGATGGCCGGCCGGAACCGGGACGGCCTCACCCGTGGTGGTGCCGTCGTACACCTGCGGGCGCGGGTTCGGGGCGGGGGGCATGCCGTCGAGCGCGGCCGGCTCCGGTCGGGTGCCGGCGGGGACGCGCTCGCCGCGCACGAGAACCGCCGCGGCGACCAGCGGGTACATCGCGCCGAGCAGCCAGAGCCAGCCGTAGGCCAGCGCCAGGCCGGCCACGGTGAGCCCGAGCGCGGTGAGCACGGCTGCCGTGCTGCGCACCGGCATCCGCACGGTGGTGCCGACGCCCCGCCGGGTGTGCAGGGCGACCACGATCGCGAGCCCGAAACCGGAGACCAGCAGCAGGTCGAACAGCCAGAGCAGCATCGAGAGGGTCTGCGGGCGGAACCCGAGCATGATCCCGGCGAGGACACCGTTGCCGGCGGTCCAGGCGCCCACGACGAGGTGGCTCGTACGCAGCTCGCCGCGCCGGTCACGCGCAGCGGGAGAGCCGGTCGACAGAGCCGTGGTCATGCCCGGCCCTCCCCGACGCGGGCGTCCTGCCGGAGGTCGAGCAGGGGCGCGTGGCTGCGGATCGGCGGGACCGGGTGGGCCGGGTCGAAGTTCTGCGGCGACGGCGGCGACGAGGTGGCCCATTCCAGGGTGAAGCCGCCCCAGGGGTCGTCGGGCGCGCGCCGGGGCCGACGGATCGAGACGACCAGGTCGACCACGAACAGGACGGTGCCGACGGCGAGCAGGCCCGAGCCGAGGGTGGCGACGAGGTTGGCGGTGCCGAACCCGTCCTGGGGCAGGTAGGTGGAGATGCGCCGGGGCATGCCGTGCAGCCCCAGCCAGAACATGGGGAAGAACGTGGCGTTGGTCCCGGCCAGCCAGAACCAGAAGTGCGCCTTGGCCAGCCGCTCGCGCAGCAGCAGCCCGGTCGCCTTGGGGAACCAGTAGTAGAACCCGGCGAAGAACCCGAACAGGCTGCCGGCGGCGAGCGTGTAGTGCCAGTGCCCGACGATGAAGTAGGAGTCGGTGACCTGGTAGTCCACGCTCGGCGTCGCGACCATGATCCCGGTCAGCCCGCCGATCAGGAACTGCGGCACGAAGGCGACCGCGAACAGCATCGGGGCGGGGAAACGCAGCCGGCCGCCGAGGAGGGTGGCGAGGAAGCCGAAGTACTCCAGTCCGGCCGGGACGAGCAGCAGGATCGACGTGAGCGAGTAGTAGTCGTTCTCGGCCTGGCCGGTGGTGAACATGTGGTGGCCCCACACGCTCATCGACAGCGCCGCGAAGGCCAGCAGCGACACGACGGTGATCCGGTAGCCGAAGTAGCGGCGGGCCCCGAACACCGCGAGGACTTCGGCGACCGCCCCCACGAACGGGAAGAACATCACGTAGACGACGGGGTGCCCGAAGAACCAGAAGACGTGCTGGTAGCCGAGGTTCCAGGTGTTCTGCGTGAACAGATCCGGGTCGATCCGCCCGGCGGCGAGGATGGCCATGGCGACCAGCAGGGACGGGAACGCCCCGATGCACATGAGGTTGGTCGCGACGGTCGACCACGTGAACACGGGCATCCGCAGCAGGGTCATCCCACGGGTGCGCTTGACCAGGGCGGTCCACAGCACGGTGGCGGCCATGAACAGCATGCCCGTCCCGGCGAGCGAGACGCCGGCGATCCAGAGGTCCACGCCGGGGCCGGGGGTGTAGCGGGTACCGGCCAGCGGCGGATAGGCGTACCAGCCGTGGTCGGCGGCGCCGGTGGAGGTGGCGAACCCGGACAGCATGGTTACCGCGCCGCCGAGGTAGAGCCAGTAGCCCAGCATCGTCGTGCGTGGGGCGGCGACGTTCGGCGCGCCGATCTGCAGGGGCACCAGGTAGAGCCCCAGCCCGATCGCGAACGGGGTCATGACCAGGTAGATCATCCCCGAGCCGTGGATGGTGAAGAACTGGTCGTAGCGCTCGGTGGACAGCACCTGCATCTGCGGCTGGGCCAGCTGCGCGCGCATGGTCAGCGCCAGCGCACCGATGCCGACCAGCAGCACCACGGCGGTGCCCAGGGTCAGCAGCCCGATGCGCTTGTGGTCGGTGCTGGTGACCCACGCCAGCAGGCTCGTGCGGACCCGGCGGGGCGCCGGCTGGGGGGCGTCGAGCGAGGCCCGTGGTTCGGTGGCGGTCACGCGGCCGCTCCGGCGGGGAGTGTGCCGGTCTGCAGGAACGCCCGGTACTGGTCGGCAGGGACGGCGCGGACGAAGAAGTCCATGTTCTGGTGGTAGGTGCCGCAGAACTCCGAGCACCGCCCGAGCCACTGTCCCGTCCCGGGGAAGGTCATCAGCAGCGTGTTGACGTGGTCGGGGTAGGCGTCGCGCTTGACGGCGAGCTCCGGGATCCAGAAGGCGTGCGCGACGTCGCGGGAGGTGAGCGCGAACTCGACGGGGCGACCCTGGGGGACGACGATCACCGGCCGGTCGGCCGGCGAGTCGCAGGTACCGGTGACGCGCGCGGGCGAGCCCGGGTAGCTCGCGCCCCAGCACCACTGGAACGCGGTCACGTCGATCCGGACGGGCTGTTGCCCACCGGGCAGGCTGCTGTCCCGGGCGACCGCGCGGGTGTCGCCGTAGTCGAGCCGGTGGTTCGTCGACAGGCTCAGCCACACGAGGAACGCCGCCGCCCCGCCCAGCACCACCGCGAACGCGAGCTCGATCGGGTTGTGCTCGGAGCGGGCGAAGGGCAGCTTGTCCCGCCGCCGCGCCCGGTTGAGGACGAGCGCGCCGAGGAGCAGTCCGGTGACCAGGACGAACACGCCCGCGGCGATCCACAGCTGCAGGCCGAAGACGTTGTCGAACACCCCGCGGTAGTCCACCGAGCGTGTCTCCCGTCGTCGTGTCCCGTCGGGTCGGCCGGGCGATCGGCCGGTCGGTCGAAGATGTACCTCGCGGCAGCCCACGGCGCCGGTCGTGTCGACCGATCGAAAGGTCCCCGCAAGGTTGGGTGCGACGCCGCGCGGGCCGCAATCTTGCGAGGACCTTGCGATCCGACACTCCGGCTCGCGGCAGCGTCACCGGCGCTCCACCCTTCGGACCGGGCCGCACCCGTCCGTGCTCCGCCCTCCGGGACACGCAGGTCGAGCTCGTCGACGGGATACGCCGGCCCGGGCGCGGTGGAGGAGGTGACGGGTGGGGCTGGTCGCGCGGAGCTTGACGAGGACCGCCGCGAACGCCGTGGATCGTCGGTTCCGGCTGGCCGGCGCGGCCCGGCGGCAGGCGTCGCACGTGTTCCCGAAGCACCACTCGTTCTTCTGGGGCGAGTTCGCCCTCTACTCCTTCGCCGTGCTGGTCCTGTCCGGGGTCTACCTGGCGTTGTTCTTCGTGCCCGACACCACCGAGGTCGTCTACTCCGGGCCCTACGAACCCGCGCAGGGGCTGTTCGTGTCCCGCGCCTACGAGTCCGTGCTGACCCTGTCGTTCGAGATCCGGGCCGGCCTGTTCGTCCGGCAGCTGCACCACTGGGCCGCGCTGCTGTTCGTCGCCGCGATGGTGCTGCACATGTGCCGCAACTTCTTCACCGGCGCCTTCCGCCGCCCGCGCGAGCTCACGTGGCTCGGCGGGGTGGCCCTGCTCGGTCTGGGGATCTTCGAGGGCTACCTCGGCTACTCGATGCTCGACGACCTGCTGTCCGGGCTCGGCGTGCGGATCCTGTCCGGGCTGCTGCTGTCGGTCCCGCTGGTCGGGTCGTGGCTGCACTGGATGGTCTTCGGCGGGGAGTTCGACGGCGACATCTGGATCTCCCGCTTCTTCACCGCCCACGTGTTCCTGATCCCGGGCCTGCTCGTCGCGCTGATCGCGATGCACGTGGGGCTCGTCTGGTACCAGAAGCACACCCAGTTCCCCGGGCCCGGCGCCCGCGAGTCGAACGTGGTGGGGGAGCGGGCGGTCCCGGGGTTCGGCACCGACACCCTTGCGAACGGCCTGTGCGTACTCGCCGTGCTCGGCCTGCTCGGCGGGGTGTTCCAGATCAATCCCGTCTTCCTCTGGGGCCCGTACACCCCGGCAGCGGTGTCGACCTACATCCAGCCCGACTGGTACGCCGGGTTCCTCATCGGCGGGCTGCGGCTGTTCCCCCGCTGGGAGATCCACCTCGGCGCCTACACGGTGCCTGCGCCGCTCTGGCCCGGGCTCGTGTTGCCGCTGCTGTTGTTCGCCCTGCTCGCCGCCTACCCCTTCCTGGAACGACGGGCGACCGGGGACCGCGGCCCGCACCAGCTGCTGCAGCGGCCGCGGGACAACCCGGTCCGCACCGGCATCGGCGCGATGGGGCTCACCTTCTACGGCATCCTGTTCGCCTCCGGCGCCACGGACGTCATCGCCGCGAGCTTCGACCTGCCCTTCGAGTACCTGGTGTGGGCCGGCCGTATCGGGCTGATCGTGCTGCCGCCGCTGGCCTACACCGTCACTCGACGCCTGTGCGTGGGCCTGCAACGGGCCGACCGCGACGTCCTCGAGCGCGGTGTCCGCACCGGCGTGCTGACCGAGCGCCCCGACGGGGTGTTCCTCGAGGTCCGTCGGCCGCCCGGCGGGGCCGACCACGCCGGCCGCCCGATCCCGCTTGACTACGGCGGCGCGCGGGTGGACCACCGGCCCGTCACCCCGTCCGAGCCGGTCGCGGAGGAGCAGCGATGACGCGGCGGCTGCGGCACGCCCTGCTCGTCGTGGCGGCGCTGATCGCCGTCGGCGGTGGGTACGCGCTGCTCGTCCCGGGTCCACAGACCGCGCGCGCACAGCCCGGGCAGGCGCAGATCGAGCAGGGCCGCCTGCTCTACGAGAGTGCCTGCATCAGCTGCCACGGCGCGAACCTGCAGGGCACCGCGGACCGCGGGCCGAGCCTCGTCGGCGTGGGCGACGCCGCCGTCTACTTCCAGGTCTCCACCGGCCGCATGCCACTGGCACGGGCCGAGGATCGCGGCTACCGCAAGGACCCCGCCCCGGTGTTCGATCCCGGCACCGCGCAGGGCCGCACCAACCTCGCCGCCCTCGGCGCCTACATCGAGGCCACCGGCGGGGGACCGGAGACCCCGGCCGAGACCGGGCCCGAGCTCATCGGTGACGACGTCGCGCACGGCGGCGAGCTGTACCGGCTCAACTGCGCCTCCTGTCACAACTTCACCGGTCGCGGCGGCATCCTCGCCGACGGCCGCTACCCGCCCCAGCTGCAGGACGCGACGCCCGAGCAGATGTACACCGCGATGCTCAGCGGGCCGATGGCCATGCCGGCCTTCGGCGACCGCCAGCTCACCCCGGAGGAGAAGAAGAACATCATCGCCTACGTACTGGCGGTGCGCGGGCAGAACAACGCCCCGGGCGGATACGCCCTCGGTGAGCTCGGGCCCGCGACCGAGGGCGTGATCGCCTTCGGCGTCGGCCTCGCGCTCCTGGTCGGGGTCGCGGCATGGATCGGGGCGCGCTCGTGACCGGCGACGGCGAGCTCACCGGGCCCGAGCTGGAACGGATGAGCCGCGACCGGCTCGTCGAGCTGGGCGAGGCGCTCGACGACGTCCGCGTGGTCTCGCGGGAGCCCGCCGCACGCTCGGCCGATTCCCGGGGTGAGCGGCGCAGCCGGCTGCGGGTGACGCTGCTCCTGGTGCTCTCGCTGTCGTTCGCCGTGGCGTTCCTCGCGGCGTACCTCTTCTGGCCGACCGGCTACGTCCCGCCGGGGACACCCGCGCACACCGCCTACCTGCTCTACACGCCGCTGCTCGGCGTCACCTTCTTCGGCGCCGTCGGTGCCCTCGGCGTCGCGGTGATCGTCTACGTCAAGAGTTTCTACCCCGACGAGGTCGCCGTGCAGCACCTCGAGAAGGGACCGTCGGCGGAGCAGGACCGCTTCACCGCCGCTGCGTCCTTCGCCCGGGCCGGCGAGGAGACCGGGTTCGGCCGGCGCACGCTGATCCGCCGCCTCGGGCTCACCGGGCTCGGGGTTCTCGGTCTTCTCGGCGGCGTGGTCGCCGTCGGCGGGCTCGTCCGCAACCCCTGGCGTCGCGGCGCCGAGGCTCCGCTGTGGACCACCGGCTGGAAGCCCGTCGGCGGCGAGACCGTCTACCTCCGCATCGCCACCGGCGACCCCACCGAGATCACGAAGGTCCGCCCCGAGGACCTCGCGTCGAACGCCATGGTCACGGTCGTGCCGTTCCGGGAGACCGAACGCGGCGACATCGAGACGCTGCACAAGGCCGAGACCGCCGCCGACGACCCGGTCATGCTCATCCGGCTGGCGCCCGGGACCACGGTCTCGCCGCTGCCCGGCCGGGAGGACCTGCACTACGGCGACTTCTACGCCTTCTCCAAGATCTGCACCCACCTCGGCTGCCCGGCCTCGCTGTACGACACCCAGCTGCAGGTCGTTCTGTGCCCGTGCCACCAGTCCCAGTTCAAGATCACCGAAGGGGCCCGCCCGGTCTTCGGGCCGGCCGCGCGACCCCTGCCGCAGCTACCGATCACCGTCGACCCCGACGGGTTCTTCGTCGCACGCGGCGACTTCCCCGATCCGGTCGGGCCCGGCTTCTGGGAGATCCGGCGGGGCTCGCACTGACCACAGCCCCCGGGAGCGTCTCGGTCACGCCGTGCCGACGTCGTGTGTGCTGTCGGAGCCGTCGAGCGGGATCCGCGCCAGATGTGCTTCGCGGATCACCGCGACGGTCGGACGCACGGCGAACAGGATCGAGCCGATGAGGAACAACCAGTCGGCCTGCGGGGTCAGCTCGTCGGAGAAGAAGCAGACACTGCCCACCACGAAGGCCACGGCTGCCAGGAACTCCACCACCGTGTACAGCTTCTGGTAGCGGCCGTACACCTGGCGGTGGTGCGCGGTGGCGGTGGGCCGGCGGGGGTCGAACAAGCGGCCGCGGGAGGTCCGGGCCCGGCTCGTGGTGGTCGTCATGCGTGGATCTCCTCCGGTCATGCGGGATCGGGAACGGATGGGCCGGACGCAGGACGGCCGGAGCGCACGCTCAGCCGTCAACCGTGCGTTCGGCCGCGGTCGATCGCGACTTCGCCCGCCATCACGCGTCTGCCGGGGCCATTCCCTGTTCGCCGACTGACCAACTACCGGCTGCCTGACGATTTGCTGACATCTGCCAGGACCTGGCCGTTTTCAGGCCTTGCCGGCTGGGGTTGTCGCGGGCCAGGCGCGCGGTCCTGCCGACACCTTGCGGTTGACTGACAACCGGCCCTCCTCCTCAACAGTTGCGCATGCGCAAGCGTTCCATGGGTAGGTCGCAGTGGGATCGAAGCTGAAAGGGCCACCCGACCCGTCGCACATTCCCAGAATCGCCAGGGCTGCATCGGAGCGACGAGCCGGACGGGCATTTTCCCTCGCCGTCCCACCCTACGGCTCCGGGGTACCGCACGATGAGGAGGAACGACAATGACCACGCACGTCACCGCCGACGGCCGGACAGGTAGGTCCGCGTCGCCCGCGGACGAGCCGGCAAGCGCCGGCGAGCATCGCTTCTGGCGGGAGCACACGACCATCTCCCTGCAGCCGGTCGCGGCCCCCTCGATCCTCGGGCTGTTCGGGTTCGCCGTGTCGACGTTCATGGTCGCGGCGAATCTCGCCGGCTGGTTCGGCAACGACACGACCACGCCGCTGGTGTTGTTCCCGTTCGCCTTCGCCTTCGGTGGGGTCGCCCAGATGCTGGCCGCGATGTGGTCCTTCCGCGCCCGCGACGGTCTGGCCACCGGGATCCACGGGGCGTGGGGCGCATTCTGGATCGGGTACGGGCTCTACACCCTGCTCGTCGGGCTGGGTGTCGCCCCCGGTACCGCGACCAGCACCGACGCCCGGGTCGCCTTCGGCTTCTGGTTCATCGGGCTGGCCGCGGTCACCTGGACGGGGTTCGTGGCGGCGTTGGCGGAGAACATCGCCGTCGCGCTGGTGCTGTTGACCCTGGCCGCCGGATCCACGTTGCTGGCGATCGGGATGACGGCGACCGCACGGCCGTTGGTCACGATCGGTGCGATCGTGCTCGTCGCCTCTGCGGTCCTCGCCTGGTACACCGCCAGTGCGCTGATGCTGGCTTCGTCGACGGGGCGCATCGTCCTGCCGGTGGGGCGGCGAGGTGAGGGATCCGCCGGCACGGACCGTGTCGGCGCACCGTCCGCCTGGCCGATCGAATACACCTCCGGTTATCCCGGTGTGAAGGTCGGCCAGTGATGCCCGGCCACGCGGGGGTGATCTCGGAGACGGGCGCGGGGGACGGACTGCGCCCCGCGCAGGATCGGCTCGGGTCGCCGAGCTCGGTCGCGCAGGCTGCGGCCCTGGTCCTGGACAGGCCGCGGCGCGGGGTGCTCGTGGTGCACCTGCGCGCCGCGGTGGATCACCCGAGTTGTGACGTCTTCGAAGGTCGGATCGTCGACGAACTGGACCGCGAGGCGACCTGTCGGGTGGTCGTCGATCTGCACGACGTGACGCTGTTGTCCGCAGCGGCCCTCGGCATGCTGGTGCGACTGCGACGCCTGACGTGGCGCCGGGACATGCGCCTGGTGCTCGTCGGCACGAGCCATCACGCGGTGCACCAGCCGCTGCAGGCCGCGGGGGTACTGCCCCTGTTCGACACACGCCCGACCGTTCTGCACGCACTTCCGGCACCGGTTGCGGACACGCGCGGGGGCGGGCGGAACGGGGTCGGCCGGTGAGCGGCGGGCCGGACGGCCGACGGCGGGGAGCCGTCCGGCCCGCACATCCGTCCCGGGAGTGGCCGCCGGCACGTCGCACTAGGACCTGCCGGGCCGGGTCAGGGCAGGGGCTCGTCGAGAGAGGATCGAGGTGAACGAGGGTGCTCGGCGTCGTGCTCATGCTCGTGGCGGCGGCGCTCAACGCGTCGGCGTCGGTTCTGCAGCGCCGAGCGGCACGCGACGAGCCACGGTCGCGCTCCTTCTCCGCAGGGATGCTCCTGGATCTGGCGCGCCGCCCGGCTTGGCTGTGCGGAATCCTGGCCATGCTCAGCGGCTTCGTGCTGCACGCCGTGTCGATCTCGCTGTCGCGGATCGCGCTGGTCCAGCCCCTGCTCGTCGTCGAACTCCCGTTCACGTTGCTGCTGGCCTCGTGGATGTTCCACCTGCGCCTGGGTTCGCGGGACTGGACCGCCATCGTCCTGCAGACGGTCGGCCTCGGCGTGTTCGTGGGGTGCCTGTCGCCGGCCGGCGGCGATCCGGGGGCGGTGCCGGCGGGAACCTGGGCGTTGGCGATCGGGCTGACGGCGGGCGGCGTCGTGGCTCTGGTCCTGCTGGGCCGGCGGGCCCGCCACCAACGCCGTGCGGCCTTCCTCGGCGTGGCCACCGGCGCGGCGTTCGGGTTGAACTCGTCGCTGATCGCCGGTGTGGGGGCCGCTGTCGGCCACGGCGAAGGCCTGTTCACGACGTGGCAGACCTACGTGGTGATGGTCGTCGGGCCGGCGTCGTTCTTCGTGCTCCAGAACGCCCTCGAAGCTGGCACCCTCGTCGCCTCGCAACCCGGGTTCACCCTGACCAACCCCGCGGTCTCGGTGGCCTGGGGCCTGGCGGTGTTCGGCGAACAGGGCCGTACGGGCTGGTTCTTGGTCGCAGCGCTCGCCGGCGCGCTCCTCGTCGGCGCGGGAACGGTACTTCTGGCTCGTTCCCCGCTGCTGGACCCCGACGCGTCGAGCGCGAGGGCCGGCTCGGAAAGCCGCACCGGCGGAGGTCGGGAGACAGGTGCGGTGCCTGATCGTCGTCGTTGACGCCGATGTGTGCGCCCGCCGAACGATCGTCAGCTTGTCGACAGGTCCGATCGGCTCGCTGCGCGCGACCCTCGAGGGAAGACGGTCGAAAGGGAGCGTGGAGACGATGACGGAGAGGTCCACGATCGGTGGCAGTGCCCGCAAGGCGCGCCTTCACGGACTCGCTCATGACCTTCGTGCCCGCAGCGTCGCGGTCGTGCTCATCGGGGCCTGGCTGGCGCTCAGCCCGCTCGTTCTTCCCCTCGCGGGTCCGGTGGCCCTCTGGAGCCAGGTCGGCGTGGGGGTGGCACTGGTCGCCCTGGGTGGCATCCGGACCGCCCGGCCGCTGCAGACCGCCGCCCTCGGACTGGTCAACGCCGCGCTCGGGGTGTGGGTGATCGTCTCCTCGTTCGCGTTCCACCTGCAGGAGTCGGCCCCGCGGGTCTGGGTGAACAACTTCTTCCTCGGTTGCGTGGTGGTCCTCCTGGCGGTGAGCGGAGCCGCGACCTGCTCCTTCGCGGGTACGGTCCTGCCGACGCGGCGGCCACGCCACACGCACTGGTGACGGTCGGGCCGGCGCCTCGAGCACGCCCGCGGGGAAGAACTCAACTCACAGCTTGACAGAACCTCAACCGACTGCTATAGATATCTGCAGTACGCGGTACATGACCTGGTGTCGACGACGACGCTGCCGGGGAGTGAATCGACCATGCCGAACACCAGCCACGCGCGGGTGACCAGCGAGTTCGACGAGCTGGTCTACGCGGATCAGACCTGGCTGCGCGCCGAGTTCGACGCGATCATGGCCGCGAACTTCGGGAGCCTTCCTCCGTGCTTCCCCCCACCGCGTCCCCTCGGGCCGCGACCTGTCGCAGGGCCGCGGCGAGCGGGGCGCCGAGCCTCTGACCGCAAGACTGGTGCTGCCCGATCAGCGGAGGTGGTGCGGGCGGTGCGGGGTGGGAGCCGGCAGCGCTCCCCTCCGCCGCCCGACGCTGTTCGCGCTCAGGAGCACGCACCGATCAGAAGAACGCAGCGATAGAACGCAGCGCGGAAACGGAAGGCAGGTGGTGTGGCGTCGACGCGCCTGGTCCCCGGTGCGTTGGTGACCGCCCGTCGGGCGGGGCATCGGTGTCTCACGCACGTCCGAGAAGCCCGTGCAGCCGAACTCGGCAGTGGAGAGCTGCAGCGGCCCCGGACCCTGCGTCTCGTGGCGCATCCTTCACAGCCCCGGCTCCGAAGGGCGTCGCCCCGGGGGCGCCTCGCAGGCGCGATCCCAGAGCATTCGAGCAGTGATCCGGCACATGAACGACGGACGCCAGGTCCGGCCCGCGGCCACGGCAGCTGCGGCCGGGGCCGGACCTGGGCGAACCACCGTTTCACAGTGTCGGGAAGAAGGAGCCCGATCCCTCGGAGAACCTGAGGCAGAGGGTTGGAGCACGACCGAGCCGCCTCCGGCCCACGGTCCGCCGGAGCGGCTCGTGTGAACCCACGCAGCGAAGGAGGCGCATGTGATGTTGATGAGGACCGACCCGTTCCGGGAGCTGGACCGGCTGACCCAGCAGTTCTTCGGAAACAACGGCACCGCGACCCGCCCGGCGTTGATGCCGATGGACGCGTACCGGCACGGCAACGAGTACGTGGTGCAGTTCGACCTGCCCGGGGTCACGCCGGACTCGATCGACCTCGACGTCGAGCGCAACGTGCTCACGGTCAAGGCCCAACGCACCCCCGACTACGGTGAGGGCGCCGAGATGCAGGTGTCCGAACGGCCTCGCGGAGTGTTCTCCCGCCAGCTGTTCCTGGGCGACACCCTCGACACGGGCAACATCACCGCACGCTACGAAGCCGGTGTGCTGACGCTGCGGGTGCCCATCGTCGAGCAGGCCAAGCCCCGCAAGATCGCCATCAGCGGCGAGAGCGAGGCCGCGCAGATCAACGCCTGAGCACGGACGAGCCTGCGGCCCGACCGGGCTCGACCCCGCCCGGGCGGCTGGACCGCCCGGGCGAGGCCACGCCCGTGCACCTTCACCGCACGGCAACGAGCGGGCAGAACGAGAGGAGGGCCGAACGTTGGGCAGCAGCCGACGGGGACCGGCGGCGATCGCGGCCACGCTGTCCGCTGCGGTCCGGGGTATTCGACGTGTGGTCCGCGCCGCTGATCCGGCCCGGCCCGCCACGTTGGCCCTGCTACGCGATTCCGGCTGGCAACTGACCCAGCTGACCGGCGAGTTGACCGATCTGGCCGCGCTGCTGGCCGAGCACACCGGCCGCCACCTCGAACATGCCGAGCAGGTGCGCCACGCCGACGGCGAGCCGGGCACTCCCCATCTGGCCCGTGCCTGCCGGGACCTCGCCGGCCTGCGGCAGGCACTCGACAACGCCCACACCGCGGCGTGCGAGTACTACACCGAGATCAGTCAGCTCAGCGCGGCCCCACCACCCGGCAGTCGTCTCGAACACCGGACGGCAACGAGCACCGAACAGCAATGAACATCGGACAGCCGCCCGACCCGTACACCGTGCTCGGGCTGAACCCCGGCGCCACTGCCGCGGAGATCACGGCCGCCTACCGGCGTGCCGTGCGGGACTGCCACCCCGATGCGCCGCATCCCGACCGCGACCGCCTCGCGGCCGTCCTCGCCGCCTATCGGCGCTTGCGCGATCAGCCCGCTGACCGGCCCCCCGAACATCCGCGCCGCCCCGAGACCCGCTCCGCCGACGGCTGCAGCATCCCGGTGCGGGTTCGCCTGCGCACCCCGGCGCCCACGCCAGATCTACGCGTCGGCCCTGTCCGGCGCCATCCCGACCCGCGCTGATCGCCCCGACAGCGCGGCGCGTGTACCGACCGCTCGGGCAGCGGCCACCAGGAAAGACGCGGCGCCGGCCTGCCCGAACCACGCTGCGCGTCGATCATGGTGGGCGGTCACCACCGGTGTGCCGGTCGCGTCCGGAGGCCGAGCGCTCGACGACAACATCCTGCTCGAGGACGAGCTGTCGAAAGGCTGTCCGGAACAGAACGCCCCGCATCTCGATCGGATGCGGGGCGCCGGCGCGCGTCGACCGATTCCCGGTTCTGTTCAGGTCGCTGGAGACGTGATCGTCCGCGGCCAGGGCGGCAGGTCGGTCGTGCCAAGGCGACCCGGTCGGGTGCTCAGCGCCAGGTTGCACTGCGACGGCCAGGCCGTCGCGCTCCGCCCACTCCTGTCGACGCACCCTCGTCGGTCACGTGAAGCGGATGGCGAAGGCGACGACGTCGTCGGGCGCGTCGGGGGCGAGCGTGTCCACGGTCAGGTCGACGAGCTCCTGCACGGGGCGGTCGTGGAGGTGTCGGAGCAGGCTCAGGAGGGCGTCGGTGCCGGCGTCGAGGTCGCTGCCGCGGTGCTCGACGAGTCCGTCGGTGTAGAGGAACAGGGTGCTGCCGGGCGGGATGTCGCGGTGGTGGTCGGTGCGGCCCGTGCCCGAGGTGAGCTCGAAGCCGAACAGGGCGTCGTGGTCGTGGAGCAGCTCTGCGGTGCCGTCGGGGAGCAGCAGGATCGGGGGCGGGTGGCCGGCGTTGGTCCAGGTCAGGTTCCAGGCGCCGTCGTCGGTCTCGGTGAGGCGGGCGAGGACGGCGGTGCCTTCGGCGTCGAGGCGCAGGCCGTGGTTGGCGGCCTCGAAGGAGCGCAGGACGGCCGAGGGTGGATCGGCGGGGTGGTCCCACGCGGCCTGGCGCAGCATCGACCGGACCTGGCCCATGACGGTGGCGGCGTCGAGGGCGTGTCCGATGATGTCGCCGGCGGACACCACCAGGGTGTGCCGGTCGCGGCGGGCGGGGTGCGGGACGGGTGCGGCGTCGTACCAGTCGCCGCCGACGTGCTCCCGGGAGTCCGCGGGTGCGTAGCGGGCGGCCATCCGCAGCCCGTCGACGACGGGGAGGGTGGTGAGCATGGCGTTCTGCAGCGCGTGCGCGACACCGGTCCGGTGCTGCAGCAGGCGGGCGCGGGCCAGGGCCTGGCTGGCGTAGCCGCCGATGGTGGCGATGGTGAGCAGGTCCTCGGTCTCGACGACGTTCGGGATCTTCCAGCCGAGCACGATCGACCCGAGGGGTCCGTCGGAGCCGGGCAGCGGCACGGCGACCACGGAGTGCAGGCCGAGGTGGCGCATGATCGCCGCGGCGGCGGGCGGGTTGGCGGCGTCGAAGGACCGGCGGTCGGGGTAGTGCAGGATCGCGGCCTCGCGCATGGCCCGGGCGGACGGGAGGTGTGCGTCGAGGTCGGGGGTGTGGGTGGGGGCGAGGGCGACCGGGTCGTCGGCGAGGCGAATGGTGCGGTGCTGCTCGTCGAGGACGACGGCGCCGACGTAGTCGGGGTGTAGCTCGGTGTGGACCAGCGCGCGGATGCGGACCAGGACGTCGTCGACGTCGGTGGTGTCGGTGAAGGCCTGGGAGGCGAGCAGCAGGGTCTGCGAGCGGTGGAACGAGCGCTGTTGGCCGGCCTCGAGCCGGTCCCGGCGGACCTCTTCCCGTCCGGCGTCGTAGGTGGCCAGCCGCAGACGCAGATCGGTGGCGCAGGCCGCGGCGATGCGGCGCAGGCTGGTCAGCTCGGTGTCGGTCCAGGCGCGGGGCGTGCTGTCGATGGCGCACAGCGAGCCCAGCACGTTCCCGGTGGTGTCGGTGAGGGGCATGCCGGCGTAGGCGACGACGTCGAGGTCGGGGACGGCGAGGTTGTCGCGGACCAGCGGGTGCTCGCGGGCGTCGGTGATCACGAGGGGTTCGGTGGTCAGCACGACGTGCTGGCAGAACGAGTGGCTCAGCGGGGTGGAGCGCTTGGTGGCCCACGGTTCGGGGAGCCCGGTCATCCCCGGGAAGACCTGCGCGTCGGCCTGGACCAGCGAGACGAGCGCGACGGGGACGTCGAGGGTCTCGCGCACCCATGCGGCGAATCCGTCGAGCCGCTCGTCGGGTGCGGCGGTCAGGCCGATGTGTTCCAGGGCGCGGAGCCGATCGGGGGCGCCGAGGTCGGCGCTGCCGTCGACGCTCGTCGCGTCCCGGGCACGACAACCCTCGCCCTGCCCTGCCATCGTCCTCCTGGTGCTGCTGTTCGCCGCGACGGTCGCGGCCCCGCGAGTATGGCCGAGAGGAGCACGGAACGACCCCGCTCAGGACGACAATCGTGACGGATCCTCACGTCTTTCGGGGGCATTCACACCCTCGGTCGTGATCGCGATCTCGGCGGTGACGGTTTGCCGGTGTTGCGGTGAGGGACGGCGGCGGCGTTCGGCGGTGTGGTCGGCGATCTCGAGGAGGCGGGCCAGTCCGGTCCGGAGGAGTCGGGCAGGTTCATGTCCAGCAGGACGCAGTCCGCGTGGCCGAGCCGGCTGGTGCCCTCGGCCACTTCACTTCCACGGGGACGGGCCGTCGATCTGCCCGAACGGGAGAACGACCGCCCAGGGTGCAATCGGCCTCAATGCTCACGCCCGTGTTCCGGATGAGAGGGTGCCGACCCCGATCGTGAGGGGTGCGGTCAGCACGGCCGCCCCGTCGCCGCCGGAGCGCTCCTGGACCATCCCGTCCAGGACCCGGACGATGTCCGCCCGCTGCTCGTCGGAGAGGTCGGCGACGATCATGCTCGGGATCGGGTTGCCGCCGATCGTCCAGTCCCACAGTTCCTGCCCGGAGCGAACGGCGATCCGCTCCTGTGAGTCGGTGGCGACGATGACGTCGGTCAGCCCGGCGTCGATCAGTCGCTGTCGCATCACGCACGGGTCCGCGACCTGGAACTCGAGGATCGGCTCGTCCTCGGCCGGACCCTCGAACCCGGGAACCACCGCCCGCACCGCAGCGAGGAAGAACTGGAGCGCCTCGAACTCGGCCGGGTCGCCGTAGGCGATCAGGAAGACCCGACCGCCGGGCCTGGTGACCCGGACCATCTCCCGCAGGGCCTGCGGCTGGTCGGGCACGAGCATCACGCCGAACTGTGAACCGGCCACGTCGAAGCTGTCGTCCGGCAGGGCGAGAGCGCGGCAGTCCATCACCCGGCCCTCGGCGTCGAGCCCCTCGGCCCTCGCTCGGGCCTCGAAGCGCTCGATCATCCGGGGAGACCAGTCGGTCGCCAGCACGGACGCGCCGAGCCGGGCCGCGGGCAGGCCGAGCCCGCCCGGGCCGGCGGCGACGTCGAGAAACCTGTCCCCTGCCTTCACCCCGGCGAGGTGGAGGCCTACCGCGGCCAGGTCGGTCTCGCCGGGTGCCACGTGCTCGTCGTACAGCGCCGCGATCGCGTCCCAGGCCTCCACCGGGGCGGCGTGCTCGGTGGTCGTCTGCTCGAGGTCGGTCATGCCCGGCTCCCTTCCCGACGTGGGGAGGGCGACGCTAGGCGGGCGAGCAGCCGGGGGCTTCGGTCATTCGATTCACGTCGCGCCGAACGAGTGGTCAGTTCTGTGTATCGGGGTGCTCGATGAGGTCGTGCTCGTAGGCATAGGCGGTTGCCGCAGCCCGCGACGGCACGTCGAGCTTGGTCAGCAGGTTGTGGACATGGCGGGCCACCGTCTTCTCGGACAGGCCGAGCTCGCGGCCGATCCCGCGGTTGGTCCGCCCGGAGGCGACCAGGGTCAACACCTGCAGTTCGCGTGCGGTCAGGCCCCCGGGGATCGGGGCGACAGCCCGTCCCACCAGGCCGTCGAGCCGCTCGACGTCCGGTTCGGCGCCCAGCTGCGCGAAGACGTTCCTGGCGGCGTCCAGCTCCATCGCCGAGGTCTCCGGATCGCCCAGCGCCCGGCACGCCAGCCCGATCAGGACCTGGGCCCGGGCCGCCTCGTACGGAGCATCGAACCTGCGCCACGTGGCCGAGGCGACCCGCAACCTCCGCAAAGCTGATCGCGCGTCCCCCTCGGCGATCAGCACCGCTCCGGCCGCCGAGTCCGCAACGGCCCGCAGATAGGCGACGTCGAGGACCTCGGCGGTCCGGTCCAGCTCCTCGGCCCCGGCCCGGGCCGCCGCGAGATCGCCGGCCGCGATCATGACGTCGACATACGCCGCGAGCAGCCGGGAGCGGGCCGGTGGTTCCTCGGTCTCCGCCAGGGCCCGGTGCAGAACGGCGGCCGCGGCGTCGATGCGCCCCTGAGCCAGCCGAAGCAGCGCCAGACCCGGTTCGGGGCGACGCCCGGCGGCACCCGCCCTGCGGTAGGTCTTCTCGGCCGCCGCGTACTCGCCGCGCAGCCGGTGGAGCTCGGCGAGCTGGTAGTAGGCCGAGCCCAGCGAGTCCCACCGGATCGGGCCCGACAGGAGCTCGCAGGCCCTGTGGGCGGCGGCCACGGCGTCTGCCCAGGCGCCCTCCAGCTGCAGCAGCTCGCAACGGTGCACCAGGCAGTTCCCCCGATACGGGACGAGATCGGGCTGCGCGTCGCACCAGCGGGCCAGCGCCGTCGTCCACTGACGGGCGCGCTGCAGATCGAAGACCTCGATACAGCCGGCAATCACCGTGCAGTACGCCATCCCGGCGTAGATCGGCGACACCTCCCCGGAGGTGACCGCGACCATGACCTCGTCCAGCAGGACGAGGCCACGGGAGACGGCGCCCTGCAGCAGCACGCACATGCCCTCGCCGAGGCGGGACATCGTCACCAGGTCCGGGTCGTCGAAGGGCCCGCTGTCCGCGGCGGCCGCCGTGAACACCGGCTGAGCGCCCTTCGGGTCGCCACTCCACATCCGGGTGAAGGCGTCCCAGGTGTGCAGCCAGGCCTGCTCAGCGCAAGTCTCGTGCCCCTGGAGGACGCGACCGGCGCGGGCGAACCATCCCCTCGCAGGAGCCGTCTCCCCGCGGAACATCAGACCTGACGCGATCCGGATCGCCTGGCGGGCGGCGCGTCGCGGCTCGTGGAGCTCCATCGCGTGATGGTGCGCGCGGGTCCAGGCGCGCGTGGCCTCCTCGTCCCGTCCGGTCAGATAGGAGGCCAGCGCGAGCATCTCGAGCCCGTCGATGTCGAGCGGGGCGGCAGCGTCGGCCCGCGCCAGCTCCGCGTACGCCTCGCCCCACGACCGACGGGCGAGCGACGCCCGCGCCCGGGACAACGCGCTGACGGTGCTCATCGCTGTCGCCGTTCGTCGAGGACCGGTGGCGGAGCCACAGTGTGGCGGGGGTGACCGATGTGAAGCCAGCCGGGCTCCGTCGCGTCTGTACGAGCGGTTTCTCGCGTGCGGGCATCGACGCCGGCCGGCGTGAGGACGGATGCGGTTGTCGATCCGGTAGGCGGCGACGACGCCGGCGGCCCGGCGTCCGGCGCTCGCCGCGGAAGTGCTGCATACAGTCGGAAGATCGTCGTCGACCCCGGACGACACCGAAGACGCCTTCCGGTCCGGGCCACGCCTCACGCCGTCTGATGGGCGTTACCGAGCTTGCCTCTGATTCACGCAACCCGGGTCCTTTGACCGGCCACGAGTCCTCTGATCAGACGATCCTCGCTGTGCGCGGATTCGCTGAGGTGGAGGCCGCCAGCTGGGCGGGGTGACGGTTTGGCAGGGGCGCAGACCAGGGAATTTTCCCAGTCGAATGTCGGGTATTCCCCCGCTGGGCCATGGGGTCCGTTTTCACGCGGCCTGGGGACAACCCCCTGGTTGCCCCAGCGGCCCTGCCCCCACTCTGGTCGCCCTTCGCCCCGGCAACCGGCCGGTGGTGAATGAACCAAGGAGGGCCATGCTTACTGCCATTCTCCGGAGATCAGCCCGAATTTCGGTCGGTGTCATCGCCGCCGGAATGCTCGTCGGCCTGGCGTCACCGGCAGTCGCCGCCACCACGGTGGCGCCTACCGCGAACGCGGCTCTTCTCCCGGCAAGCCCCCATGAGAACCGGAAGGAGAGGATTCGCGACCACAAGGCGTTCGCATTGATCAACCAGGAGCGCGCGAAGGCGGGGTGCGCGCCGCTGCGGAAGGTCGAGAAGTTGCAGACCGCGGCCCGTGAGCAGAGTGACGTGCAGGCCAGGCGCGACCGGATGGGGCATGACGGGGCGAACGGCAACTCGCCCAACGACCGTCTCGGCGGTATGGGCTATCACCAATGGGCCGAGAACGTAGCGCAGTACGGCTCCGCGGAGGCCGCGGTCAACGCCTGGATGAACAGCCCCGGCCACCGGGCCAACATCCTCAACTGCGCGTACACCGAGACCGGCCTCGACAGCGAGCGCAGCAAGACCGACGGCCAGATCTACTGGACGCAGACGTTCGGCGGCTGATCGCCGCCGGCCGCGCCCGCTTCAGCCCAGACTGGCGTCGTCGACGAGAGGCTGCGTAGTCGGGCGGGCGGTCTCGTGCGACGCGAGCTCTGATCTCGAAATCGTTCATCCACCTGACAGCCCCGGCCCACGACGGTCCGGGGCTGTCGCGTGCCCGGGGAATGGGCGAAGGCGGCAGGGGCCCTACCGAGCGGCACGGAGCTGATGTGTCGACCACCGGTTCGGTCCGGATCGGGGGCGGCGGCCAGTAGCCCGCCGAAGTCCGTGTCCGCTGACGAGCACCCTGCTCTCGGTTCGAGCGGTGAGGAGGACGGTCCGATCGCTCGCGGCTCGCAAGCCGAGCGATCTCACGTGCGTCGCGTCCCATCCCTCGTGGGAGAGGAGGGCGCAGAGACGGGGTGAGAGGTTGTTGTCGAGCAGCAGCCTCATGCCGTCGCCTCAGACATCCCATGGCGAGAGGTGTCAAGCGGCGGCGGTGTTGACGCCTGCCGATGTCGTCGAGCAGTTCCACATCGTGGTGATCCTCAGCCCAGTCATCACCCACGAACACCGTCATCCGCGTGCTGACCCGCTGGCCCCTACCGGAGCCGAGCCTGGCACAAGCTGGCCCGACAGCTCCCATTAGAGGGCAACGCGAAGCCGTCGGTCGACGGCATCGTGCGCGGCGTTCGGCTGTTCTCGAGGTCTGCCGCCCGCTCAGGTGACTCGATGCCGTTGAGCTGCGAAGATCCTCATGACCCCGTCGCCCGTCGCGTTGCCGCGGCGTGAACTCTCGTTCGGGGCTGCTGATCTCCGATGGCCGCCCGTCTCGTACATGGTGGTGCTCGCCGACGGCGAGGTCGGGTACGGGAAGCCGCTGACCGCCATGCGCGAGTACCTCGTCGGCGCCCGCGGCCGTCGGAGGACTTCCTCGCCTGGGGCTGGCGGATCGCGTTCTGGCGCTGCTGTTCGCCTGGCGGGGCATGCACTGGTCGAGGTCCCCGTGGCCGGCGTTTCGACCGCCTGCGGCCTTCACGTTGCCCACGATCGGGGAATCTCCAGCGGAGGGGGCCTCGTCGTGCAGACGCGGTGCGCTCGGCGGCGAGGCCCAGCCCCAGGTTGTGGTACCCGCCGACGGTGCACTCCGCGCCGGTCGGCCGACCTGCCCTCAGGGTCGTGTCGGCTCCTCGGGCTCGGGTCGCCGCCGACGGCCAGGTCAAGTGCAAGTGCCTGCGCATCGGGGTGCTCCAGGAGGGCTTCGAGGTCCCCGGCCCGCGAGCGGCCCGAACACTCCGCCGAGGGAGTGCTGGTGCATGCCGCCGCGGTCACATTGGCGGTGCCGCGGAGCTCGAGTCGCTCATCAGTAGTGGATTCGTCCACGTCGGCCCGAGCGGCGACGGCCAGGCGCTGAAGGTCGTGAACAATGCGATCATGGGCGTCTGCATGGTGACGTCGTGCGAAGCAGCCGTCCTCTCGCAGAAGCTCGGTCTCGACCCCCAGGTCCTCTTCGACGTGGTGACCCGCTCCTCCGGCGACAACTGGGTGTTCCGCAACTGGTTCCCGCTGCCGGATGTCGTCCCCACCTCGCCGAGCTCCCACGGCTACGAGCCCGGGTTCATGGTCGACCTGGTGCACAAGGACCTGAAGCTGGCCGAGGCCACGGCGGGGGAGTTCGACCTCTCGATGGAGACCGTCGCCACGGCGGCCAAGCTCTTCGCCCGGGCCTCCACCGCCGGTGCCGGTGAGCGTGACCCGACCGCACTCGCCCTCGAGTTGGGTGCCGAGGTCGACTGAGCGACCGGGCGACCGACGACGCTCCGCCCGACCGCCCTCACGGGCGGCGGGCGTCCCCCGGTTCACCAGGCAGGAGCCCGACCATGGCCTTGCTCACCCTCGTCTCGCTACACCGACGACATCGAGCTCGTCACCGCGCACCGGCCCGAGCATCGGCAGTACCTCTGTGGTCTCGCCGATCACGGGGAGCTGGTGGTCGCCGGACCGCTGGGGGAGCCGGGCCCTCCGGGCGGCCTCCTGGTTTTCGACGTCGAGTCCGCGGAGCGGGTCGGCGAGATCGCCGACCACGACCCGTTCCGGGGCGCGGGGTGTGATCGTGGAGCATCCAGAGCTGGACGCTCTCGATCGGCGAGAACCTGCTCGCCGACGTCCGGTAGTGCCTGCGGCTCACCACGGTCGGAGACACTCCGAGCCGGCGTTGCGGTGAGCGGAGATCGTGCCCCCGGCAGGATTCGAACCTGCGACACCCGCTTCAGGAGAACGCCGAGACGCATCACAAGCCTGCTGCAGGCTCTCTACCTGCAGAGACTCCAACTGGAGTTGCCTCCGACTGCTGTGTGTGACGAGATTTCGCACCACGTTTGATTCCACGCCGCCGTGATCGATCACTAGTAGGCGATCAACCGTGGCCAGTCGAGGTGACGGTCGCGGTGGCGCGGCCGGACAGCTCACGAGCGCCCGACCGCCCACGCGAGAGGCGAGCGCGCATCTCACGCTGCCGCCTATGCCTCAACGCGCCAGCGCTGCTCCGGACGCGGGGGCTATGGCGAGCATCTCGTGTTCCTTTCGAAGGCGCGCTCAGCCCCGGCGACAAGCCCGGCTTCAGTCCGGGTCTGCGCGGCGCGCGGCAGCCGCGGCAGTCCGCGGATGAGGTCGGCCGCCTTCTCGGCGACTGTGATCACGGGGGCGTTGCAGTTGCCGCGGATCGGAACCGGGATGATCGAGGCGTCGGCGACGCGCAGGCCATCGACGCCGTGCACGCGCAGCTGCGCGTCGACGACGGGGCCCATGGCGCAGGTGCCCATCGGGTGGTAGAGCGTGCGGCCGGTCCGGCGCAGGAACGCGAGGATGTCGGCGTCCGAATCGGAGTCCGGTACGGCGAAGTCGGCTCGGCGCTGCTGCTGCAGGGCGGGGCGCGCCGCGATGTCCAGCGCGACGCGGACGCCGTCGATCATGCTGCGCTGGTCGTCCTCGGTGGTGAGGTAGTTGTGCTGGATGAGCGGTTTGACGTGCGCGATCCGGCTGCGCAGGGTCACCCGGCCCCGGCTGGTCGGGGCAAGCAGCGTGGGCAGGATGCTGAAGCCGTCTTGCGTGACGGGCGGGTCCGCGGCCTCCCGCGCGACCGCTCCCCCGGTGAAGTGGAACTGGATGTCAGGCGCCGGGAGCTCGGGTCGGGTGCGGATGAAGGCGCCGCCCTCGGCGAAGCCGGAGGTCAGCGGTCCGCGTCCCTCCTGCTCGAACAGCGCGATGTTCTCGGGCGTCATCGCGGTGCGCAGGCTCGGCCGGTCGGTGAGCCAGGCGAGCACGGTCATCATGTGGTCGTGGAGGTTGCGTCCGACCGGCAGGTCCAGCCGCGGCTCGATGCCCAGAGCGCGCAGCTCGTCGGCCGGCCCGATGCCCGACAGCAGTAGCAGGTGCGGTGAGTGATAGGCACCGGCGCAGACGATCACCTCGCGCTCGGCGCGAAAGGCCTGAAGCGTGTTGTGCCGCAGAACCTCCACGCCGACCGCACGGCCAGCCTCGAACAGCACGCGCGTGGCGAGCGCATCGGTGAGCACGTCGAGGTTGCCCCGTTCGGCCGCCGGGTGCAGGTACGCGTCCGCGCTGCTGCACCGCCGGCCCATGCGCTGCGTGAACTGAAACCAGCCCGCGCCTTCGTGGACCGGGCCGTTGTGGTCGTCGTTGGGCGCGATCCCGGCCTCCACCGCCGCTGCAATGGATGCCGCCACCAACGGGTGCTTCGAGCGGCCCTCGCTCACGCTCAGCGGTCCGTCGACACCGTGGTAGTACCCCTCGCCGCGCTCGTTGTCCTCTGCACGGCGGAAGTACGGCAACAGGTCCTCATAGCCCCATTCGGGACAGCCGCCTGCCGCCCAACCGTCGTAGTCCAGGCGATTGCCGCGCATGTAGATCATCGTGTTCAGCGAACTCGATCCCCCAAGCACACGCCCGCGGGGCAGAAGATCGCGCCGGTCGTCGAGCCCGGGCTCGCGCTCGCTCCACAGCCCCCACTCAAACCGGCTGAACCACAACTGCCGAAACGCCAGCGGCATGTGGATCACCGGCTCGTCGTCCGGCGGCCCCGCCTCGATCACGGCAACTCGAACGTCCGGATCCTCGCCGAGGCGCGCCGCCAGCGCACAGCCGGCCGAACCGGCGCCGACAATCACGTAGTCGAACATGGGACCAACTCCCGTGTGGAACGCCCAAGGCGTCGGGCGTGGGACGTCGGTGCCTCTACCGCAACCCTACCCAGCGGCAGTAGCCCCGGTCAACGAGTCAAGTCCCGGGACGTGGTGTAAGAGTTCGGCGCTCAGTTCGTCGGTGAGATGGTTGGCGGCTCAGGCCGCGATGAGCTGGACCTCCTGGTCGTGGTCTGTTGAGAGATCCTTCTCCGCGTCACCGACGTCCCCCGCAGCGCCCACGGCCCGCGACCTGAGCGGGGACCGCGTCACCGGATCATCGTCTCGCCGCTCCCGCTCCGCTGATCGGGCGGCTCTCGGGGTTTCGGCCCGCGGTGCATCGGCTACGAACGCGACATGACCTCTTCGCTCGACCGCGTCGTGGGCTCATTCCGCAGCTCTCCGCACGGGGCGGGGCGTTCCGAGCGCACCCGCGCCGAGTTGCGCGAGGCGTTGGAGGCGGCGGACCTGCTCGACGACCTGGACGGGTACACCGTCCGCGAGCTCGACGACGACGAGGAGATCCTGCTGGCGGGTGACAGGGGCGAGGTCACGACCTGGCGGCAGGACTACCCGTACGCGGAGCGGATCGATCCGGCGGAGTACCGGGCGCGCAAGCGGGCGCTGCAGATCGAGCTGCTGAAGATGCAGTCCTGGGTCAAGGACACCGGCGCGCGGGTGCTGGTGCTGTTCGAGGGCCGCGACGCCGCCGGCAAGGGCGGCACGATCAAGCGTTTCACTGAGCACCTCAACCCTCGGGGAGCGCGGGTGGTGGCGCTGGAGAAGCCGTCGCCGCGTGAGGCCGGGCAGTGGTACTTCCAGCGGTACTTCGCCGAGTTGCCGGCGGCCGGGGAGATCGTGTTGTTCGACCGGTCCTGGTACAACCGGGCCGTGGTGGAGCCGGTCATGGGTTTCTGCTCCGGCCGGGAGTACGAGGAGTTCATGGCGCAGGCGCCGAGCCTGGAACAGTCGCTGGTCGACGACGGGATCCACCTGGTCAAGCTGTGGTTCTCGGTCTCCCGGGCGGAGCAGCGGACGCGCTTCCTGATCCGGGTGATCGATCCGTTGCGCCAGTGGAAGCTGAGCCCGGTGGATCTCGCCGCGTTGGAGAAGTGGGACGAGTACACCGGCGCCAAGGAGGCGATGTTCGCCCGCACCGACACCCCCGAGGCGCCGTGGACGGTCGTGCGCAGCAACGACAAGCGTCGCGGCCGGATCGCCGCGCTCAGCTGGGTGTTGTCCACGCTGGACTACCCGACGAAGGATCCCGAGGCGGTGGGGGAGCCGGATCCGCTCGTCGTCGGCCCGCCGACACAGGTCTACGAGGCCAGCGAACGCACCTGAACGTGGGGCAGGACCGACCGGTGGTCGTCAGGAACGTCGAGGATGGGGACGGCGGGCCACGTAGGTCAGTGCCGGCGGGAGGTTCCGCCAGATCGTGCGGCTGAGGATCACCTCGTCGTAGGCGGCCCGGAGCTGGTCGTGTTGGCGTCGCGACGGCGCGGCCCAGCGGCTCCAGGTGTAGGTGAACTGGGTGAACGCGCCGGTCGGATGAAGGGTGGCGGCGATGGTCTCGATCAGGCGTCCTCCGGCGCGCCCCGAGAAGGCCGCCCAGGGCAGTCCGCTCACGACGGCGTCGGCCGTCGGGATGCCGCGGTCGGCCAGGACCGCGGGAAGCTCGACGGCGGCCGCGGTGACGACCTCGACCGAAGGGAACCGCTCGGCTAGGACCCGGGCCATGTGCGGGTTGAGGTCGATGGCGATGTGCCGGCCGCGGCTCCCGAGGCGTTGTTGCACGGCGGCGGTGAACGCTCCGGTGCCGGGGCCGAGTTCCACGACGATCGGTTCCCCGCTGCTCGGGACGGGCGCGGTCATGGTGGCGGCGAGGGCGGGGGAGCTCGGTGTCACCGAGGCCATCCGCAGCGGGTTGCGAACGAACTCGCGCAGGACGAGTGCAGTACTCATCTCGTGGGCTGCTTTCCGCCGGCGCGCCGGCCTGTCGAGGTCGCGGACCACGAGTGATCGTGCAGCGGGTACGAGGTCGGCGGCAACGGCCGCCGCTGTGGAGCGTCTGAGAAGGGCCGGGACGACGGTGGCCGATGGTTGCCCGGCGGGCCGGGCGTATGGCCGACGATCCCGGATGGCCCTCACCCGGTCCGGTGCACGGACTCCCGGTAGAGCCAGGCCCCGGTGACGTCGGGGAGCTCTTCGACACGTTTGTAGACGGTGCCGCGACCGGAGGTCGAGTCCGTCCAGAACAGGCTGGGGAGCGGGATGGACATGTAGCCGTACCGGACGACCTGGCCGCGCGCTGGAGCGTCCTCGAACCGAACGTTCACCGCAATGCACCGAGTGCGCGCGTCGGGACCGGCGAAGCTACGCATACCTGGCCGAGTCGTCAGGCGACGATGACGTACAGGCCGTACCCGACGATCGCGACCACGGCCGCGAGACAGACGACGGCGGTGGGCGGAGCGTCACTGCAGGTGGCGGAGGCAACCCGTGCGCGTGGCCCTGGCAAACGAGTGCGGTGAATAGTCCGCACGCCGCTCGCATCATCCAACTGGTCGTCGCACCATGTTCGAATGCTGTTCATCGGGCCCGAAGCAGACGAGGCGACCGACGAGCACGAGGGCTACATCGCCGGTCGCTATCGCAACGGAGCGCTCTCCAGACATCTGGACGAACGTGAGCCGCTGCGCCGAGGGTACGTTCACCGCGCTCGTCCCGGCGTGCGAATGCGGCTGGCGCGGCCTGCTCCAGCGGCCCGACCGGCGTGGGGTGGACCGGTGCTGGAGCGCGTGGTTCACCGAGCACTTCGTGGGGCTTGCGGTCGCCCGGCCGGTCGTCGCCCAGCGCCCGATGGGGCAGGACGATTTCCTCCCGCCGAGCTCCGGACCGTGCGACGACCGGCGGGGATTGGTCGGGCCGCCGGGGTGGCCGGCTCCGGATGATCAGCGCTTCACGCGCGATCTGGCCGGTGTTCAGCAGTGCTGGCCCGAGGCGGCAAGTGCCTGTACGGCCTCGGGGAGGCTGGGGTAGCGGGGGAACGCGGTGACTGTCGCTGAGTCCTCCGGCGGCAGCACCTCGAACAACGTCCGGTCCCCGATCAGGGCGAACGACGCCGACGTCCGGCTCGTGTCTCGCCCGGCCTGGATGACCGCTTCGAGGCCGAGGCTCGTAGCCCGGTCGACGAGACGGAGGTCGATCACCAGACACCCGGTGGTCAGGTCACGGCCGGAGCTGATGAGCTTCAGTCGGGTGGCGACGAGCCGCCTCAGGCGGAGACCGGTGTAGGCGTCGAGTGTGCCCTCGACGGTGATGGCGTGGATGCCGGGTGCCACCGTGCTGATCATCATTCGAGCGCGACGAGTGAGAGCCATTGTGCCTCCGGGAGACTGGAGCCCGACGGCGCGTGCCCCCACCGTCCGGGCCGGCGCCACTGATGCACCGCCGGCCACCCGCCTCATCGACGCGTCGCCGGGTCCTAGCCCACCCGTTGAGAGCCAAGATCGGTAGGTCCTCGATCGATCTAGTAGCCGAGCGTTCAGCTCGGCGTCGCCTGCCGGAAGCTCGGTCGCGGGTGGGCTGCCGATTCCGGTCAGCCCAGCTTGGGAGTTGCGCCGACGCGCGGGACGCTGTCGCGGATGGCGTCCATGATCCGTTCCAGGTCGCCCTTCGGCAGGCCGACATCGCTGTGCTGCGAGTCGAGCTGCCGGTGGGCGTAGGCGATGAGGTCGAGTGAGACCGAGCCCGGCTCGTCCGTACCTGCGCCGTGGGTCGCGCGTACGCGCCAGCCGTCGAGCTCGAGCCGAGTGAGGTGGGGGTAGAGGAGGTCGTCGAGGTCCTCGGGGTCGTGGTGCTCGGTGACCCGGGCGAGCTCGGAGTCGAGCTCGTCGACCCCGGCGTCGAGCGCGGCCCGGTACTCGGACCAGCGCTTCGCGTCGATCGAGTCGCAGCCCTCGTGGATGCCGTGGAGCCGCGTTCGCAGCGTGTCGAGGGCGATCCGGACCCGCGCGCCGTGAGGACGGGCACCGGAGGTCACGCGAGCAAGGGCGCCGTCCACCTCGGAAAGGCGCTCGTTCGCGCATGATGTGCCCGAGGGCGGTCGCGCTCATGGCGTGACGGTAGGCGGGGCCGACGACGAGAAGCCCTCGGTCCGGCCAATGGACGGTGGCCGTTGCGCGTCGTCGAGGAGGTCCTGGCGGTGCCGTCAGGCCTCGATGAAGATCAGGTCTTCGGGTGGGCGGGTCATGCGGACCTGTTGCCCCTGGATGTCGAGGACGTTGTCGAAGCCCGTGACGGCGGCGGTGCTGGCGATGATCAGCCGGTCGTCGACGGTGGCGAGGTAGGCGGGGAAGCCGTCGAGCGAGGCGTCGCCGTCGCCGAGGGCGAGGTAGTCGACGAGGCGGCGGAAGAGCTTGGGCAGGATCACGGCCTGCTCGGTGAGCGTCTCGAGGCCGGTGACGGTGAACCCGGACTCGGTCACGTCCTCGGCCCAGATCCCGCGGCGGGCCGTGCGGGCGCCACGGTAGGCGTCGGTGAGTGCGGCGCGCAGGTCGGGGAAGAGCTTGCTGTAGTAGGTCGGATAGGCCAGCCCGGCGTCGAGCATCTCGCTGTTGGCGCTCCCGGCCAGGTCCTCGGGGCGGACGAACACCGACTCCAGGTCGCTGCGGGCGCTGTCGCCGCCGAAGGCGAACGCCACACAGCGGCCGTACTTGTCGGCGAAGCGGGTGAGGATGTAGCCCGGCACCCGCTCTGGGACGGACGAGACGACGGTCTGGTCGTCGCGTTCGACCTCGGTGAACCCGAGCAGCCGGGGGAGCAGGGCGGCGGCCTGCTCGGCGAGCCGGATCGGCTGGTGGAGCTGGCCGAGGCCGCCGACGCGGGGGCTGTAGTGGGTCTCGAGGGAGTCGATGCCCTCCAGCCGCAGCTGTGCGCCGCCGGTGGCGTTGGTGCGTACGGGGATTCCTGCTCTGGGGAAGGCGGCGGGGTCGTCGGGATGGAAGCGGATGGAGTCCCCGTCCGGGGCGGCGCCGACGATGCGGAAACCGCCCTTGATCAGCGTCAGTGGCACGGGTTCACCCTCCTCCGATCCTTTGGGCCGGGTGAGCCCGGCCGGGCGAAGAGTCGTCCCCGCAGGCGTCGAGTCGGGGAACGGCTTCTTCGGGCTGGTGAACAGCGCGCCACGACGGTCAGGGCACCTCGTACCGCTGGGCCGACCGGCGGCGAGCAGGACGAGGGCGAGACCGCCATCCGGAGCAGCAGGTCGAGCAGTCACGGGCTGTTCATCGACTCGTCCCGCGCGCCGGTTGCCCGCGGCGGCGACCGTGCGGGAGAACTGGAGAAGTGGAACGTGTACTGACTCCGGGGGAGACGCGGGCCGAGGCGGCCGCGATGTTGCTGGGCCGGCTCGAGGATCTCGTCGTCACCTACGCCTCGTTGCCCGCCAACGAGCGGTCGGACGTGCTGAGCCGGGACGCCGATCGGATCACCGGCGAGGTCGCCCGGTACCTGCAGGCCGCGCGGCACCAGATCACCGCCTCACCGCGCCGCTGAGGACCGCGACCCCGCACTGGCTTGGAGATCATCGGAGCCCGGAGCGGACGAAGCCGTCGACGATGCGGCGCTGCAGGACGAGATAGAGGACTAGGACGGGCAGGCAGGCCAGCCCGGCGGTCGCCATGAGCGGACCCCAGTCGTTGCCCTCGGTGCCCATGAAGCCGCGCAGGCCGAGCTGGAGCACGGCGTTGGTGCGCTGCAGGACGAGTGCGGGCCAGAAGTACTCGTTCCAGGCGTTGACGAACAGCAGCACGCCGAGGGCGGCGAGGGCGGGGCCGAGGTTGGGCACGACGACGGTCCACAGGACCGCCCAGGCGCCGCGGCCGTCCAGGCGGGCGGCCTCGAGCAGCTCGCGCGGGACGCTTCGGACATGTGTCCGCAGCATGATCACGGCGAGGGCGGAGCAGAGGTTGGGCAGCACGACCCCGGCGATCGTGTTGAGCGTGCCGAGCTGGTTGAGCAGGACGTAGTTGGGCAGCATCGTCACTTGGAACGGGACGAGCCAGGTCGCGACGAACAGCAGGTAGAGCGTCCGGGCGAAGCGGAAGTCCCAGGCTGCGAACGCGTAGTCGGCGAGCAGCCCGGTGAGCAGCTGGCCGAGCGCGATCATCGCGGCCATCACGATGGTGTTCACCAGCAGCCGCGGGACGTCGAGCGCGGTCCAGGCCTCGGCGTAGCCGGCGGTGGACAGCGGCCACGGGAACGGGGTGAGCGAGTAGATGTCCTCGGGGGCGCGCAGCGAGGTGGCGTAGAGCCAGTACAGCGGCAGGACGCAGGCCAGGCCGAGCAGCCCGAGCACGAGGTGCCCGGTCAGGCTGCGCAGCCGGGACCCCTCGCCCACTGGGCCGTCGAGCGGATCGGTCTGGGGGTCCGGCGGTGCCGGTGCGGGTTTCTCGAGCAGGGTCACGGGGGCTCCCGGTTGTCAGGCGTCGTGGAAGGACAGCCGGTCGGTGAGGCGGACGAGCAGCAGGGCGACCACTCCGAAGCCGAGGAAGAAGAGCATGCCCGCGGCGGCGCCGAGACCGGCGTCGAAGGAGCCGAAGGCGTAGTCCCACAACAGGTAGTAGACGTTCGTGGTGGCGCCGGACGGGCCGCCGTGGGTGAGTGTGTCGACCAGCGGGAAGCTCCACTGCGCGGCGAGCAGCAGGGTCATGAGCAGCAGGAACGACAGCGTGGGGGACAGCAGCGGCAGGGTGATCCAGCGGGTGGTCTCCCAACGGCTAGCGCCGTCGAGCGCGGCGGCCCCGGCGTACTCGGAGTCGATGCCGGTCAGACCGGCGGCGACGACGAGGGTCGCGAACCCGAGGACGTGCCAGCCGGTGATCACGATGATCGCGGCCTGGGCGGGCCCGGGCTCCTGCAGCCAGTTCGTGTCGGTGCCCAGGATCCGGTTCACCAGCCCGCCGCGGGGGTCGAGCATCCACTGCCACACCGCGGCGCCGGCGACCGGCGCCACGAGCATCGGCGCGAACACCGTCCCAGACGCTCGACCACCAGGCGACGCTTAGCGAGAACACGCTTCGGCGGGTGCTCGGGTTGGGCCCGGCGCGCACGGTGGTGTTCGACGGGAAGGACTTCCTCGACCCGTGCCCCACCTGCGGGCACCGCGCCCCGGCCAACGCCCCAGCCGAGCTCCCGCCCGCTGACTCGGTCACCGACGTTCCGCTCGACCGCATTGCGGTCGGGAAGGCGCACCGGACGGCGACGATGGCGGTGGAGGTGCTCGACCAGCGCCGCCCGGCCAAGCAGCTCACCCACCTGGTCGCCCCGCGGGTGCTCCGCTACCTGCGGGCGGTGCCGGTCGAGGCCAGCGGGCTGCGCGGTGGGGCCCGATTGTTGAGCTTCCATTGGTTGCAGCCGCACGAGGGCGCGGTGGAGGTCGCCGGCTCGGTCCGGCTCCGGGGACGGCGCCGGGCGCTGGCCGCGTCGTTCACGCTCGTCGGTTTGGACCGGTGGGTGTGCTCGACGATCCGGATCCTGTGACCGGTCGTGCCGAGCGAGATCTTCTCGCCCGGCCCTCGGGCCGTCGCAATCGAGCTGCCGCGCTGTCCTGGCCCACCGCGGCAGAGTCCCGGTGGGGAGCAGGGGACGCCGAAGGGCCTCCGTCCGCGATGTCTGCTGCAGAGCGTTCATGTCGATCTTCGGCTCTGTTCACCGACGAAGCCCGATCTTGTCGGTTCGATCGCTTTATCTGCCAGGGCCCGTCGCCACCCGAAAGAGGAATCAGTGACCACCTCTGACGCTTCCCACCACACCCCCGCGAACGCTTCCAGGACCGGGGCCGGCCTGAACCGACGAACGATGCTGCGCAACTCCGCAGCCGTCGGCCTTGGCATCGCCCTGTTCGGCAGCATCGACGCGATCGCGGGCCGTCCGGCCTACGGGGCACCGACCCGCGCCGCGTCCGGGTACGGGCCGCTGGTAGCGGATCCCCGCAAGCTGCTGTCACTCCCCGAGGGCTTCAGCTACAAGATCGTCGCCGAAGCGGGCGTCACCCGCCTGACCGACGGCGGCGAGCCCACGCCCAGCGACACCGACGGCACCGCGGCGTTCACCGTCAAGGACCGAACCGTGCTGGTGAACAACCATGAGATCGGTGGCGACGAAGCCTTCCGCGTGCCCCACCGACCCGGTCTCACCTACGACGAGGGCGCCGCAGGTGGGACCACCAACATCGAGGTGAGCGCTACTGGTGACCGCCTCGCCGAGTACGTCTCCGTCGCAGGTACACACAACAACTGCGCGGGTGGGGTCACCCCCTGGGGGACCTGGTTGACCTGTGAGGAGACCGAAGACAAGGCAGGCAAGCCGGTCGGCTCCGGAGTCCTGGCCAAGGACCACGGGTTCGTCTTCGAGGTCAGCCCGGTGGTGCAGGAGAACGTCGGCAACAGCCCGGTCCCGCTCACCTTCCTCGGACGCTTCGCCCACGAGGCCGTGGCAGTCGATCCGAAGACGCTGGCCATCTACCTGACCGAGGACGCCAACGACCCGCACGGCCTGCTCTACCGCTGGATCCCGCCGAAGGGCTTCAAGGGTGGCAAGTGGAACCTGAAGGGCCTCGCCGAGAACGCCGGGAGCCTGCAGGCGATGCGCTGCAGCCGCGGCGGCACGCACGTCAAGGATCTGTCGGAGGCGACCACGCCCGGTACCCAGTACAAGGTGGACTGGGTCGATGTGCCCGACCGGCTCGCGGCGACGACCTCGACCCGCAAGCAGTTCGCCGATGAGGCGATCACGCGGAGCCGCAAGTTCGAGGGCGCCTGGTGGGCCGATGGCGGCGCGTACATCGTCGCCAGCTACGCGCGGGCGTCGGACGGCAGCGTCAACGAGCACGACGGGCAGATCTGGTTCTACGAGCCCGGCAAGGAGCGGATCACCCTGAAGACGATCTTCACGGTGAACGCGACGCCGGATCAGGACGGCACGAACTTCGACGGTCCGGACAACATCACCGTCTCCCCGTACGGCGGGGTGATCCTGGCCGAGGACGGCGAGGGCGTGCAGCACCTGGTCGGTGTCACCGACCAGGGGAAGTCGTACGCGATGGCCCGCAACGACCTGAACGGCAACGAGTTCGCCGGCCCGACCTTCAGCGCGGACGGGAAGCAGCTCTTCGCCGGCATCCAGTCGCCAGGACACGTCTTCGCCATCACCGGTCCGTGGCGGCGACCGTCGAACGGGGCCTGACCACCTGCACCGCAACACTCTGGTCACGTCCGAAGGCCGGGCTGAACCTGCCCGGCCTTCGGCCTGTCAGCTGCCAGGCTGTTCGGGCCGCGCGCGAGGTGAACGTTCGGTCCTGTACAGCGGGGCGGTGTTCAGGCGTACCCCCGTGGGGCGTTCAACGCGGAAGCGCAAGACGCGCGCCGCTCGCGGTCGCCCGAAATCAGCCCAAGGCGAGCGAATCGCCACTTGTTTCCGACCCCGAAGAGGCCGTGACAATCGCGGCGATCTGTTGCCGGCCTCGCTTTCTCGCAGCGAATCTATGGCGCGCAGAACGCGATGAAAAGGACGCGAGCGCCCTCTCTGCTCAGAGATCGCAAAGCTCGACTTGAGCGACACGCCGCCGATCGACAGGCCCCGGACGCACTCCGAGCGTCCTTGGCAGCACCAAGCCAGAAACGGACATAACTACCAAGATCAAATGCGTCATACCTAGGCATCGTGACCCACAGGGCTGTCGCCGCTGTCCCCCTCAAGATGGTCTAAGCATCGCGCGCGAGGCCCGACGGGCGGAAGCGCCGGTCGGCAGATGCCCCAAGCCGGGAGCCCTGAGTGGATCCACGAAATCCGCAGAATCCGCGAAATTCCACTCTTCCCCGGAGTCCTACGAGTTCTGCGGTTTGTGCGGATTCTGCGGAGGCGTCTCGGTTCCAGGTTTAGGCGTAGGGCCGCGGTCGAGCGGACGAATTTGCACCCCGCGCCTGTTCATCGACGTCGGATGTACGCGCTCGTCCCGTGTTCTCGTCGAGGACGCGGGGGCTCGGCGTTCAGCGACGTCGTGCATCCGTGCGATCGGTGTCAGCGGGCCCAGGTCGTACAGCGTCCTGTCGTTCCGCGTGCAGACGAGGAGCGAAACGCTCACAGGGCGTATCGCTTCCGCACGAGACCGGACGGTTGCGGGCGATCGGTCGAGGCGGTCGACCTGCTGCCGCAGAAACCGCAGAAACCGCAGAATTCCGGTCGAGCCGGGTTTTGCGGCTCTGCGGTTTCTGCGGCACGAACTTGGCCGCAGAAGGGCGGGAGGCGAGATCATCCATGACTCCTCGACGGCAACTCCACGTAGCTGGCGAGGGTGTGAACTGACGCGTGAGGCGTACACAGGCGGTTCAGCGCGCGTTGAACACGGTGAACGCCGCTGAACGGCCGGTGACTCAGGCCGGCTCCGACGCTGCCCGTGCCACCGTCGCGCGTGGTCCGCGGGTGACGTCGATGAGGCCTTCCTGCTTCAGCTTCGCCATCGCTCGGTGGGCGGTGCCCACCGCCACGCCGTAGGAGACGGCGAGCTGGGCGACCGTTGGAAGCTCGGCGCCGGGCGCCAGTCGTCCCGACTCGATCTGTTGCCGGAGGTCGTCGGCGATCGAGGCGTAGGGGCCGCTCGGACCGATCGTCGGGACGGGGCGGGGGACGGTCGCGCTCAGGGTGGTGGCCGCGGAGCGATCGGCCTGCTCGACCCACGCGGCGTAGATCTTGAGTGTGGTGGTGCCGCCGCCGTGGCCGAGGCGACCGGCGACGGTGCGGATGTCGACGCCCGCGGCCACCAACTCGGTGGCGGCGTAGTGGCGCAGGGAGTGCAGGCGGGTGCTGCGCAGACCGAGCTTGGTGGCCATGCGGCGGTAGCGCTGACTGATCGAGCTCGGCGGGTAGGGCCGGGTGGCGTCCGGGGTCGTGGAGAAGACGAAGGCGTCTTCACCGAGCTCGAGCCCGAGCAGCTGAACGCGGTCCTGCCAGAGCTTCCGGTGCGCGGCGAGCAGCTCGAGGGTGTGCGGGTCGAGGGCGATGCGACGCCGGCTCCCGGTCTTCGTCGTCTTCTCCCGCACCCCGCCCGCCCGAGTCTCGGAGTTGGCGCGGGATACCCACAGCGTCGCTCGGTCGGCGTCGATGTCGCGCCAGCGCAGGGCGGAGATCTCGCCCCGGCGGGCGCCGATGATCATCGACAGCCAGACGAGCATGCCCCACTCGGGGTCCGTCCAGGCGTCGTTCAGCAGCTTCGTCGCCTCGGCGGGAGAAGGCGGGTCGGGGTTCGCCCGCCCGGTAGGCGGTGGCTCGGCGGCCGCCGCCGGGTTGACGCCCAGGTGGCGCCAACGCACCGCCCGACCGAGGGCGGTGTGAAGAATCTGGTGGACCTTCCGGGTGGTGCTCGCCGCCAGCGGGCGGCAGGTGTGGCCGGCCCGCGGTCGGCCGTTGCACAGCTCGCGACACCGCTGGAGTCGCGCGTACAGACGCTCGAGCATCTCGGCGTCGAGCTTGGCCGCCTGCATCTCGCCGAAGACCGGCGCGATGTACAGGCGGACGATGTCCTCGTAGCGCTCCCGCGTGGTCGGCTCGATCTTGGCCACCTCGAGCCACTGCTCCACTGCGCGGCCGACCGTGATCGAGGACTTCGGGTGCCGGTTCTCGTCGACCTGATGCTGCAGGCGGGTGAGGGCGCGCTCGGCCTCGAGTCCCGTGGACACCGTCTCGACGAGGTAGCGGCGCTTGCGCGTCAGCGGATCGGTACCCGCGTACACCTTCGCCCGGAAGTGGCCGGACGGCAGCTCCTCTATGTGCCCCCGGGGGCGGCTGCGACGCGGCATGCAGGGGATCTTACGGCGCAAGTGATTCCACGAATGATTCCACGACTCGCGGTCGAAAACCTCAGGGCCAGCTGAATCGCTGGTCAGAGGTGGTGCCCCCGGCAGGATTCGAACCTGCGACACCCGCTTTAGGAGAGCGGTGCTCTATCCCCTGAGCTACGAGGGCTTGCGGACAGCATCCTAACGGCGCCGCCCGCGGGCCGTCGGTGACCCGTCGAACACCCGGGAATGCCTGTTCGGGGCCTAGGCTGGAGCAGTTCGGCATTCCACGTGCGTAAGGGGGTCACCGTGCGGTCGGTGCGCGTCGCGCTGCTCGCGCTGGCGCTGGGGGCGTTCGCCCTCGGGACGGGCGAGTTCACCGTGATGGGGCTGCTCCCCGAGGTCGCCGGCGACCTGCAGGTGTCGATCCCCGAGGCCGGGCACCTCGTGTCGGCGTACGCGATCGGGGTGGTCGTCGGGGCGCCGCTGCTCATCGCGGCTGCGACCCGGTTGCCGCGCCGCCGGGCGGTGATCGTGATGATCGGGCTGTACGGCGGGGCGCACCTGCTGTCCGCCGTCGCGCCCGGCTACCACCTCGTGATGCTGGGGCGGTTCCTGTCCGGGCTGCCGCACGGGGCGTACTTCGGCATCGCGGCGATCGTCGCAGGCTCGCTCGCGGCGCCGGACCGCCGCGCCCGCGCGATGGCCCTGATGTTCGCGGGACTGACGGTCGCGAACATCGTCGGCGTGCCGCTCTCGACCCTCCTGGGGCAGCTCGTCGGCTGGCGGTGGACCTTCGCGGCCGTCGGGGTGATCGGCCTGGTCGCCGCCGCCGCGATCCGGTTCGTGGTCCCGGACGTCCGGCCCGAGGGCGGCCGCCCGCGGCTGGCCGACGAGCTGCGCGCTCTGACCCGGCGCCCTGTCTGGCTGACCCTGCTCATCGCCGTCCTCGGCGGGGCGACACTCTTCGCCAGCTACAGCTACGTCGCGCCGATGCTCACGGACGTCGCCGGCTACCCGGCCGCCGCGATCACACTGCTGCTCGCGATGTTCGGCGTCGGCATGACGGTCGGCAACGCCATCGGCGCGCGCCTGGCCGACATCGACCCGATGCGCGCGATCCGCGGGGTCCTGGCCGCCGACGCGGTGGTCGCGCTCGCGCTCGTTCCGGCGATGCACCACCCCGTCAGCGCGGCGATCGTGCTCTTCCTCTTCGCCGTGACGACCTTCTCGCTGATCCCCTCGGCCCAGCTGCGGATCATCGACGGCGCCGAGGGCGCGCCGCACATGGCCGCCGGCTCGATGCACGCCGCCTTCAACATGGCCAACGCGTTGGGTGCCTGGCTGGGCGGTGTGGCCATCGCGCTGGGCTTCGGGCTGACCTCGCCCAACGTCGTCGCCGCCCTCCTCGCGCTCGCCGGCCTCGGCGTCGCGACGATCTCGGCGATGGTGGAGAGGCGGAACGCCCAGCGGGAGCCGGTCGCCGCCTGACCCGCGCTGCGCAGTGTCAGCAGCGTGATCTCCGGCGGCGAGCCCACCCGGACCGGCGGACCCCAGAAGCCCAGGCCGCGGGTGACGGAGAGCCAGGTCCCGCCGATTCTCGTCAGACCGGCGAGCACAGGCTGGTCGAGCAGGGCGACGTGGGTGAGCGGGGTGAGCTGCCCGCCGTGGGTGTGCCCGGAGATCTGCAGGTCGACCCCCGCCCGCGCGGCCCGGTCGACCATCACCGGCTGGTGGGCGAGCAGCACGACCGGCACCGCGGGGTCGCGGCCGGCGAGGGCGCGGTCGAGGTCGAAACCGTGCCCGGGGACGCCCGAGGCGGCGGCCGTGCGGTCGTCGCAGCCGGCGAGGTCGAGCGCCGCCGCGCCCCGCCGCAGGGTCACCCGCTCGTTGCGCAGCACCCGCACCCCGAGCGTCGGCAGGAACGTGACCCACTCCGACGCGCCGGAGAAGTACTCGTGGTTGCCGGTCACGAAGTAGGTGTCGGCGACGAGATCCCGCAGCGGCTCGGCGTAGCCGCCGAGATCGGCCACCGGCCCGTCGACCAGGTCCCCGACGACGGCGACGACGTCCGGCCCCGCCGCGTTGACCGTGGCCACGAACCCGCGCAGGTCCGCCCCGTCGACCAGCGGCCCGAGGTGGATGTCGGAGACGGCGGCGATCGTGAAGCCGTCGAACGCGGGAGCGAGCCGGTCGAGCACGACCTCGCGCCGCTCCACCCGCGGCCGTCGAGCCTCGACCGCCCCGTAGGTCACGGTTCCGAGCGCGACGACGCCCGCCGTGCCCGCGAACGCGCGGGCGAGGAACCGTCGTCGTTCGGGGCTGGACCGGCCCGTGGCGCGCAGCACCAGCCGCACCACCTCGCCGGCCAGCAGCACCAGCGTGGAGTAGAGCGCGAGGGCGAACCAGAGGTAGCCGGCGTGGTTCAGCGGTGCGGCCTGCTCGGCCGTCAGCACGCGCCGGATCAGGAAGGCCCCTGCGATGCAGAGCCCGAGCACGGTGAGGACGGCCGCGCCGATCAGGCGGCCCCGCCGCGAGCGCACGGTGTCGCGCACGGCGCGCAGGTAGAGGTACCCGTGCGTCAGCGCGAGGAGGGTGAGGATGCCCGCGGCGAAAACCACCCCGGGATGAAACAGCGTGAATCCCAAGGGGTGCCTGATGGATCACCGTCGATGGGCTCGGTGATCCGGACGGCGTCTGGCAAGGCGGAGCCGGGCCCTCATACCGGGCGTATTCGGGCCTGACGACAACGCAGCCAGGGGCCGTTCGGGCGCCGAGACCGCGACGGATGATCCATCAGGCGCCACTGGAACCGGACGAGTGTCACAGGGGGCTCTCAGATGCTTCTCAGTACGCCGCGCGAGACTGACGGCCATGCGAATCCTCGTCGTCGACGACGACCGTGCGGTGCGCGAGTCGCTGCGCCGCTCGCTGGCCTTCAACGGTTACCAGGTCGATCTCGCGAGCGACGGGCTGGCCGCGCTCGAGGCCGTCGACGCGCAGCGGCCCGACGCGATGGTGCTCGACGTGATGATGCCCCGGCTGGACGGCCTGGAGGTCTGCCGGCGCATGCGCGCGGCCGGCGACGAGCTGCCGATCCTCGTGCTCACCGCGCGCGACGCGGTGTCGGACCGGGTCGCGGGCCTCGATGCCGGCGCGGACGACTACCTGCCGAAGCCCTTCGCGCTGGAGGAGCTGCTGGCCCGGCTGCGCGCCCTGCTGCGCCGCCGGACGATCGACGACATCGCGGCGGCCGCCGGGCAGTCGCAGGTGCTGGAGTTCTCCGACCTCTCGCTCGACCCGGACACCCGGGACGTCCGCCGCGGCGAGCGCCCGATCAGCCTGACCCGCACCGAGTTCTCGCTGCTGGAGCTGCTGCTCTCGCACCCGCGCCGGGTGCTGACCCGCGCGCAGATCCTCGAGCAGGTCTGGGGCTACGACTTCCCGACCACGGGCAACGCGCTCGAGGTCTACATCGGCTACCTGCGGCGCAAGACCGAGGCCGAGGGCGAGCCGCGGCTGATCCACACCGTGCGCGGCGTGGGCTACGTCCTGCGCGAGACGCCGCCGTGACCGAGCGCGGGCACTGGCCCTCGGTCCGGGAGCGGCTCGACCGGGTCAGCCTGCGCGCGCGGATCGGGATCCTGGCCGCCGCGGTGGCGGCCGGCGTCGTGGTGCTGGTGTCGCTGGCCGCGTTCCTGATCGTGCGGCAGAGCATCCTGGAGACCCTGGACGACAACCTCTACCAGCGGGCCACGGCCGCGGCGCAGAGCGAGCTCGCCAAGCCCGAGCTGATCTCGACGATCCCGCCGGAGGTGCTCGGGGCCGGGGACATCCGCGTCGCGCTGGTCTACGGCTCGGGTTTCGCGCAGTCCGCCGAGGGGCCCGCCTCCGCCCCGCCGCTGAGCGACGCCGAGCTCCAGGTCGCCCGGGGCGACGAGGAGGACAGCTTCCGGACGGCGGCGGGGTACCGGGTCGTCGCGGTCGAGGCCGGCGAGGGCCGGGCCCTGGTGATCGCGCAGAAGCTCGACTCCACGCAGGCCGTGCTGTCCGAGCTGGCCACGGCGCTGCCAGTGATCGGCGGCATCGGGGTGGTGCTCGCCGCGTTCGCGGGCGTGGCCGTCGCCCGGGCGGGGCTTCGACCGGTGCAGCGGCTGACCGCGGCGGCCGAGCGCGTGACGGCCACGGGGGAGCTGCGGCCGATCCCGGTGAGCGGGTCGGACGAGCTGGCCCGCCTCACCCAGAGCTTCAACGAGATGCTCGGTGCGCTGGCCGCGTCGCAGGAGCAGCAGCGCCGCCTGGTCGCCGACGCGGGCCACGAGCTCCGCACCCCGCTGACGTCGTTGCGCACCAACCTGGAACTGCTCGCGGCCGCCGACCGGCCGGGCGCCCCGACGCTGCCCGCCGAGGACCGCGAGGAGATGCTGGCCGACGTCCGGGCGCAGGTCGAGGAGCTCACCCAGCTGATCGGCGACCTCACCGAGCTGGCCCGGGAGGACGCCCCGGCCGTGCCCCGCGAGCCCGTCGAGATGACCGACGTCGTCGAGCGTGCCCTGGAGCGGGTGCGCCGGCGGGCGGGCGACCTCCGCTTCGACGTGTCCCTGGTGCCGTGGACGCTGGTCGGCGACGCCACCGCGCTCGAGCGGGCCGTGCTGAACCTGCTGGACAACGCCGTGAAGTGGAGCCCGCCCGACGGGACCGTCCGGCTGCGGATGGTGCCGCTCGACGACTGGACGATGGTCGTCGAGGTCGCCGACTCGGGCCCGGGTATCGCCGAGGCCGACCTGCCGCACGTGTTCGAGCGCTTCTACCGCGCCGACACCTCCCGCACGATGCCGGGCTCCGGGTTGGGGCTGGCGATCGTGCGGCAGGTGGCGGTGCGCCACGGGGGAGCGGCCTGGGCGGGCCGCGCCCCCGAGGGAGGCGCGCTGCTCTCGCTGCGGCTGCCCGGCCGCCGCGGGGACGTCCTGCCGCCGGAGGAGCGCGCCGCCGGCTGACTCAGCCCTGGACGGTGTCGGCGAACCAGCGCGTCCACTCCGCGGTCCTCGCCCCGACGTCGAGGCCCGGGGTGTAGTCGTGGTCCCCGACGGCGACCGGCATCCCGATCAGGGACCGCTCGTGGAAGCGGATCAGGGCGTCGGACGTGCGGATGCCGAGGTAGTGGTCGGTGCGCTTGTCGACCACACCGGAGGCGCCCAGGATCTCGACGGTGTCGCCCTCCGCCGGGTCGCCGAGGGCGGCGAGGATCCGCTTCCACGCGTCCGGCGTGTTCGGCGCCTCGGCCTCGACGTACGCCGCCGGGCGGCCGGGGAAGTGGTGCAGGTACTCGCCGAGGGTGAAGAGGTAGAGGTCCCAGCCGAAGCCGGTCATGGTCTCGAACTCGTCGCCCCAGTCGTCCTCGGCGATGCCGCTGTGGACGAACCGCAGCACCGTGCTGCTGCCGTCGCGCGCCTCGACGAGGTATTCGATCGCCTGGGTGCCGAAGCGCTGCACGAGCCGGTTCGGCGCGTCCTCCTCGATCTCGGCGCCGGCCTCCTCGGGGTCGGAGGACATGAACCACCCGGCCTGCCCCTCCGGCGTGGCGATCGCGCGCCAGACCTCCTCGGGGCTCGCGGGCAGGACCACCTCGCGGCGGATCTCGAACGGGCGGCTCACGGCGACTCCTCGGTGCGTGTCGTGATCTCGGTGTCGATCTCGGTGCCGGGCGCGGTTCCGGCGTCCGGCAGGGCGGGATGGAGCGCGACGACGAGGCGGTGCGGACGCCCGCCCGGTGCGGCCCCGTCGTGGTAGCGGGCGACGAGGGCGCTCACGGCCTCGCCGAGCTCGCGGGCGAACGCCGCCCGGTCGGCGGCGGTGGCGAACCGCACCTCCCCGTCGATGGCGAAGGTGGCCACCCGCTTGCGGCCGGCGCGGGTGATGAGTGTGCCGACCTCGCGGACCAGCCGTGCGGCGAGAGCCAACAGCCACTGGGCGGAGAGCCGGTCCGGCTCGCGCGCCGGGTCCGGCGCGACCAGCGCCCAGGCCTGCGGGGACACGACGTACGCGCTCGCGGTCGCCCGCAGCACGCGCTCGGTCATGTTGCCCTTGCGCCGCTCCTCGACCAGCTCGGCGAGGCCGTGCGACTCGAGTGCCCGCAGGTGGTAGTTCACCTTCTGCCTGGTCAGGCCCAGCTCGGCGGCGAGCGAGGTGGCCGAGCCGGGTTCGCGCAGCGCCCGCAGCAGCCGGGCACGGACCGGGTCGAGCGCGACCGCGGCGGCCGCACCGTCCTGGATCACCGCGGTCCCGGCCGCACTCCCGTTCGTCACGGTGTCCACGCTCGCACCGACAACAAATGTTGTCAAGAACAGACTTGTTGTCGGACTCGCCGGGCGCGCGGGCGGTGCTCCCGCCTACCCTGTCGCGGCGGCGGCCGCGGACGCGCCCGTCGGAGCGAGGAGCACGGACCCGGATGACCGACGACGAGCGCTCCGGCCACGAGGCCGGAGGGCGGCACGCCGCCGCGGGCACGCCCGACGAGATCCCCGACGGGAGCGCGGGTGCGCCTCCGCCTCCGGGGGGCCCGGGGGACCCGACCCCGCCGCGGGGCCTGCCGGTGCCCGACCCGCTGACCGACACCGGGCGGCACGCCCTGATCGAGCCGCACGAGGTCGCACCTCCGCCCCCACCCGTGCAGGCCGCTCCGGTGGCGTCGCGGGACGCCAGATCCGGGCGTCTGCGTCGCTACGCCCCGCTGGCGGCCGCGGCCGTCGTCGTGGCGCTGCTCGCGGGGCTGGCCGGCGGCTGGATCGGCTGGACCCTCGCCGGGCAGAGCGTGTCCGACGGCGCGCTCGGCCGGCCCCTGCCGCAGGCCGACCCGGCGTCCGCACAACTCACGCCGGTCGAGGCGGTGGCCGAGAAGGTGCTGCCGAGCGTCGTGCTGCTCAAGGTCGAGGGCGGCGGGCCCGGCGAGGACGAGGGCTCCGGCATCCTGCTCAGTCCGGACGGCCTCGTGCTGACCAACGACCACGTGGTGTCGGCCGCGGCGACGGGCGGCACGATCACCGCCCTGCTGCAGGACGGTCGTGCCTTCGCCGGGCGGATCACCGGTCGTGACTCCGGCTCCGACCTCGCGCTCGTCCGGCTCGACGGCGCCGGCGGGCTCACCGCGGCGGAGCTGGGGAACTCCGAGTCGCTGCGGGTCGGGCAGCAGGTCGTGGCGATCGGTGCGCCGCTCGGCCTCGACGGCACGGTCACCACCGGCATCGTCAGCGCGCTCGACCGGGCGGTCAGCGTCGGCGGCGAGCAGGGCGGGCAGGCGACGGTGCTCAACGCCGTCCAGCACGACGCCCCCATCAACCCCGGCAACTCCGGCGGCCCCCTGGTCGACCTGCAGGGCCGCGTGGTCGGGGTCAACTCGGCCATCGCCAGCACCGGGGGCAGCCAGGGCGGCTCGATCGGCGTCGGGTTCTCGATCCCGGTCAACCAGGCGCAGCGCGTCGCCGACGAGCTCAACCGCACCGGGCGCGCGACCCGCGCGGTCCTGGGGGTCACGGTCACCGGCGTCGGGCAGCCGGTGAGCGGCGGCGCCGTCGTGGGGCAGGTCACACCCGGTGGTCCGGCCGCCCAGGCGGGGCTCCATCCCGGTGACGTCGTGCTCCGGGTCGCCGACCGCCCCATCGCCGACGGCGACGAGCTGGTCGCGGCGGTCCGCGACCACGAGCCCGGTGAGCAGGTCGGACTCACGCTCGCGGACCGTCAGGTCACCGTCACCCTCGCGGGTGAGCCGAGCTAGCTGCCGACCGGCCGATTGGGAGGTGTCAACCGGCGCAGATCCGGTCCGGGAGCGGCGGGCGGGACGCATTTCGGGTCATGATGGAAGTGTCCGTGTCGTGGTGCCCCGCGACGCGGTCACAGGGTCCGCGTCGGTGCCGGCACCCCCTCCCAGTGCCGGCGCGGTCCCGCCCTGTCCGGGCGGGTAGTGAACCCACCACCCGTGGCGCCCGCCGGTGCCGGGCCCACTACGGTGAGCGCATGGAGATGGCGACCCCGCAGCTCGGCCGTGCCCTCGTGGTGATCGTGGACGACCGGGTCAGCCATGGCGAGACCCAGGACCGCACCGGGCCGCTCGTCGCGGAGCTGCTCGAGGAGGCCGGCTTCGTGGTCGACGGTGCGGTCACCGTGCCCGGCGAGGCCGTCGCGATCCGCAACGCGCTCAACACCGCCGTGATCGGCGGCGTCGACCTCGTGATCACCGTCGGCGGCACCGGGGTGTCGCCGCGGGACGTCACGGCCGACGCCACCGCCGGCGTCCTCGACCGTCCCATCCCCGGCATCGCCGAGGCGCTGCGGGCCTCCGGGCTCGCCGCCGGTGCCGTCGACGCCGGGCTCTCCCGCGGGCTGGTCGGCATCTCCGGCAGCACCCTCGTGGTGAACCTGGCCTCCTCGCGCGCCGCCGTGCGGGACGGCATGGCCACCCTGTCGCCGCTGGTCACGCACGTGATCAGCGAGCTGTCGAGCCTCGACGCCTGACGCGTTCCGTCACTCGAGGGCGGCGCCTGGTCCCGGGCGACCCTGCCCAGGCCCGGGTGGTCAGACGGACGGGGTCGTACCGGTGCCCGGCTTCGGCCCGGGAGCGTCGGGCTTCGTGGTGTCGGACTTCGTAGCGTCGGTAGCGTCCGTGGACCCGGTGGCCGCGGTGGGCGTCGGCGAGGGCGGGGCCGGGGTCGTCGGCTCTGCGGTCGCGGTCGGGGCGGCCTTCCCCGTGGCCGTCGCCGACCCGGAGGCGCCGCTCGGCTTGAGCGCGTCGCCGACCTTGCCCTTCACCGTGCCGATCTTGTCGCTGTACTTGTGCCCGGTCGCGTGGTCGACCTTCTGCGCCGCCTTCTCCACCAGCGGGCCGGCCTTCTCCCGCGCCTGCTCGGCGTAGGGACCGGCCTTCTCCTTGACCTTCGCGACGTACGGCGCCGCCTTCTCGGAGGCCTTGTCGAGGTACGGCCCGGCCTTCTCCTGCGCCTGGTTCAGGTACGGCTTGACCTTCTCCTGCGCCTGGTCCAGGACCGGCTTCGCCTTGTCGAGCAGTTCCTTGGCCTTGTCCTGCATGGTCATGGGTCTCCCCCACTGTTCGCCACCCGGTCACCCGGCGTCCACGACCATCGTGGCACCGAACCGAGCCGATGTGGCCTGGCAACATGGGGGAATGGCGGAACTGCCGGATCGGGTCCGTCGCCGGCTCGCGGAGGTCTTCGGCGACACGATGCCCGACGTGACGCGGGACGAGCTCGATGATCCGCGCCCGGCCGACCGGGGGCGCGAGCAGGACGAGGAGTGGTACCGGGCGAACCGTCCGCCCCACCACGACCAGGACGGATAGCCGGGCCGTGGGGCCGCGAGGGCAGGGTCAGGCCTGGTGGCGACCGTTGCCGGTGGAGTTGGCCTGCGACCTGAGCAGGTCCCGGATCTCGGCGAGCAGCTCGACGTCCGTCGGCTCCGCGGGACCCGCCTCCTCGCCCCGCTTGCGGCGGCTCTTGATCGTCTGGATCGGCAGTACGAAGACGAAGTAGACGATCGCCGCGACGATGAGGAAGTTGATCGCCGCCGCGATGACCTCGGAGAAGTTGATCAGGGTGCTGGGCTTGTCGGCCTGCAGCTGAACACCGAGCGCCGGGACGTCCGGCGGCGTGATGGCGTTGAGCAGCGGCTGGATGATGCTGCCCGTGAACGCCGTGACGATCGCGGTGAACGCGGCGCCGATGACGACCGCGACCGCGAGGTCCACGACGTTGCCGCGCAGGATGAAGTCCTTGAAGCCCTTGAGCACGGTTCCCCTCCGGTGACCGACGGATCGGCTTACGTGATCACTACCGTCAGCGGAGGGTAACGGCGACCTGATCGGAGAGCGAGGCAGCCGCCACCCGGGTCGCGAGCTCCCGCGGGAGCGCGACCAGGGCCGATCGGCCGCGCCCGCCGGTCCCGCCGGGCGTTCCTCCGGGCTCCAGCACGGTCAGGACCACCGCCGAGTCGGCCAGCACGGTCGGCTCGCCGCCCTCGGGCGCGGCCGCGACGACGTCCACCCGGACACCGGGTGTGAGCAACGCCGCAACGTCCGGGTCGGCCAGGCGGACGGGAACCGCGGCGGCGTCGGGCATGCCGGTGGCGGCCGCGGCCAGGGCGGCGCCCGCCAGGCGGAGATCGGTGAGGGGCTCGCCGGCGCGCAGAGCACCGGCCAGGACGCGGCCCTCGGCCGCGGCGACGCCGACGGCGCCGGCGGGCACGAGCTCGGCGGGCCAGGTCGTGCGCGTCAGGTCCGCCGCGGCGACCACGCTGCCCGGCGCGAGGTCCCGGGCGGCCACGACGACCTCGGTCGTGCTGCCGCCGCCGGGGGACAGGGCGAGCACGGCGGCGACGGCCACGAGCACGGCTGCGAGGCACCGGCGGACCAGGACCGCGCGGCGCCAGCTCGCCCTGCCGAGGAGGGCCGCCACGACCTCGACCGGGCCGGTGGTCCCGCCCGTCGTCCTGCCGCTCGTGTCGCTCGGTCCCGGACGGGCGCGTCGCTCTGCCATGCCCGCGACGCTAGGCCGGGAACGCGGTGGTCCCCGGCCCGATCGCGGGTCTGTGGATGGACGGGGCGGGGTGTGGACAACTCCCGCCCCGGAGGGCTCAGGACGCGGCCGCGGCGGGGGCGCTGGTGGAGGATGTGCCGGAGTCGGACTTCGAGCCCGACCCGGAGTCCGACTTCGCGGGCGAGGACTCCGAGGAGGAGCTCACGCCGTCCGAGGAGCTCGAGGAGCTCACGCTGCTCGCGCCGGACCGGCTGTCGGTCCGGTAGAAGCCGCTGCCCTTGAACACGATCCCGACCGAGGAGAAGACCTTGCGCAGCTTGCCGCCGCAGGCCGGGCACTCGGTCAGCGCGTCGTCCGAGAAGGACTGCACGGCCTCGAACCGGTGGTCGCAAGCGGTACAGGCGTACTGGTAGGTCGGCACGTGATCCTCCGGAAACTGGCACTCTGTATGAGCGAGTGCCAGCATAACCCGTCAGTCCCGTCCGTTGTTCCCCGTCGGGACGGTCCCGGGAGTCGGCAGCACCACACCCGTGACCGGGCGGTCGTGCGGGTCGGCCGGCACCTCGTCGAGCAGCTCGCCGTCGTGCAGGAGCGCCACCACCGGCACACCCGCGGGCACGGCGCCGAGGGTGCGGTCGTAGTAGCCGCCGCCCCGGCCCAGTCGTCGCCCTGCCCGGTCCGCGGCCAGCGCGGGCACCAGGACCAGCACCGCCGTGCGCAGGACGGCCGGTCCGAGCCGCGGCGTGGTGGGTTCGCGCAGCCCGAGCGGGCCGGGGCCGAGGGAGTCCGGGCCGGTGTACGCGGCCCAGTCCAGCGGCCCGGGCCGGGGCGGGACCACCGGCAGCAGCACCGAGCGGCCGGCCGCGCGCAGCGCGTCGAGCAGCGCGACCGATCCGGGTTCGGCGCCGATCGGCAGGTACGCGCACACCGGGCCGTCGCGCAGCTCCTGCGCGAGCTCCAGGACGTGGCCGCGGAGATCCTCCGCCGCGGCGGCGCGCTGCTCCGGCGTGAGCGCGCGCCGGGCCCGCAGCAGCCGGGCGCGCAGCGCGTCCTTCCGCCGGGCGACGTCGGGGGCCGGAACGTCGTCACCCGGGGTCGCTCCGACCGGGGTCCCGGCCGCGTCCACCCCCGGTTCGTGGGCCGTTTCACGCTCCAGCACCCGTCCACGCTAACCGCGCCGATAGGCTCGCGGGATGAGCCAGCCCTCCGTCCTGCGCTCGGCCGTCGTCCCCGCCGCCGGTCTGGGCACGCGTTTCCTCCCGACGACCAAGGCCGTGCCGAAGGAACTGCTGCCGGTCGTCGACACCCCGGGCGTCGAGCTGATCGCCGCCGAGGCCGCCGAGGCGGGGGCGCAGCAGCTGCTGATCGTCACCTCGCCCGGCAAGGAGTCCGTCGCCGGGTACTTCGAGGCCGCGCCAGACCTGGAGAAGACCCTCGAGGCCCGCGGCAAGGAGGCGCTCCTGGAGAAGGTGCAGCGCGCGCCGGGCCTGATCGAGGTCAAGACCGTCTACCAGTACGAGCCCAAGGGGCTCGGGCACGCGGTGGCCCAGGCCGAGCAGGCCCTGGCGGAGGACGAGCAGGCGATCGCGGTCCTGCTGCCGGACGACATCGTGCTGCCCACCGGCGTCCTCAACCGGATGATCGAGGTGCGCGCCGAGAAGGGCGGCAGCGTCCTGTGCGCCTTCGACATCCCGAAGGAGGAGATCTCGCCCTACGGGGTGTTCGACGTCAGCGACACCGGCGACCCGGACGTCAAGCAGGTGCACGGCATGGTGGAGAAGCCCTCCGCCGAGGAGGCGCCCTCGACCTTCGCCGCCGCCGGCCGGTACGTGCTGGACCGGGCGATCTTCGACGCGCTCCGCCGGATCGAGCCCGGCGCCGGCGGCGAGCTCCAGCTCACGGACGCGGTGCAGCTCCTCATCGACGAGGGCCACCCGGTCCACATCGTGGTCCACCGGGGCGGGCGGCACGACCTCGGCAACCCGGGCGGCTACGTCCGTGCGTTCGTCGACTTCGCCCTCCAGCACCCGGACTACGGCGCGTCCTTGCGCACCTGGCTGCGGGAGCGCCTGGAAAACTGACGCCGTGCGGAGTGTCGACGAGCAGCTCAAACGCGTTCTGGAGATCGCGGTGCGGCCTGCGCCCGTACGCGTGGCGATCTCCGACGCCCAGGGTCTGCGTAGTGCCGAGGAGGTCGTCACCTCCCGCGCCCTGCCCGGGTTCGACCAGGCCGCGATCGACGGCTACGCCGTACGCAGCGTCGACGTCGTGGGCGGCAGCGAGGCCGAGCCCGTCGGGCTCCCCGTGGTCGGGGAGATCCCGGCCGGCTCCCGTCAGCCGCTGCGGCTGCAGCCCGGGCAGGCCGTCCGGGTCAGTGCGGGCGCGCCGCTGCCCACGCTTGCCGACGCCGTCCTGCCGGTCGCGCACACGGACGGGGGCTCCGCGCGCCTGCGGGTCACGCGGGGTGTGCCCTCGGCGGCGTACGTGCGCCGGGTCGGCGAGGACATCCAGCCGGGCGACGTCGCCGTCCGCCGGGACGCCGTGATCCGCGCGGCCCAGGTGGCTCTGCTCGCCGCCGCCGGCCGGGACAAGGTGCTGGTCCACCCGCGCCCGCGGGTGTCCGTGGTCTCGATGGGCGACGAGCTGGTCGACGTCTCACGGCCGGCCTCGGCCGGCCACGTGCCCGACGTCAGCTCCTACGCGCTCGCGGCCGCCGCCCGCGAGGCCGGCGCCGAGATGCCGCGCCCGCCGCGGCTGGTCCGCTGCGACGCGCGCGAGCTGCGGTCGGCGGTGGAGGACCTGCTGCCGTTCAGCGAGGTCGTGGTGGTGTGCGGCGGCGCGGGCGGCAACGCCGGCGCCGAGGCCAAGGCCGCGTTCACCGGGCTGGGCGAGATCGACACGACCCGGGTCGCGATGGCGCCGGGCTCGTCGCAGGGGTTCGGCCGGCTCGGCCGGGACGCCGTGCCCACCTTCCTGTTCCCGTCGAGCCCGGCCACCGCGCTCGTGCTGTTCGAGGTGTTCGTCCGGCCGCTGATCCGGCTCGGGCTCGGCATGCCGGACCCGTACCGCCGGCTGGTGGCCGCGCGGCTGACCTCGCCGGTGTCGTCGCCCCACGGGCGGCGCTCCTACCTGCGCGGGCGGCTGCTCCGCGAGGTCGCGTCGGGGGACTACCTCGTGCAGCCCCTCGCCACCGGCGGCACGCACCTGCTGGCCACGCTCGCCGAGGCCAACGCGCTGATCACGGTGCCCGAGGAGACCACGGACGTCACCGTCGACGAGCGCGTCGACGTCAGTCTCCTGTCCGCACGCCGGTAGCCCGGTGGCCCACACGCTGCCCGAGTACGCCGGGCGTCACCCCGGCTGGCCGGCGCGGCTCGGACCGCTGACGGTCTCCGGCGGGCGGGTCGAGCTCCGCCCGGTCAAGCTCTCGGACGGCGCGGCCTGGTCGGAGATCCGGATCCGCGACCAGCAGCACCTCGTCCAGTGGGAGCCGTCCACCCCGGGCGGCTGGGCGCGGCGCAACTCGGCGGGGGAGTGGCCGGGCCGCTGGTGGCTGTTGCGCTCGGCCGCCCGGCGCGGGGCCGCGCTGCCGTTCGCGATCACCCTGGACGGGCGGCTCGTCGGCCAGGTGATGATCGGCAACGTGGTGCGGGAGCCGCTGCTCTCGGCCTACGTCGGCTACTGGTGCGACGCGCGGGTCACGAACAAGGGCGTCACGACGGCGGCCGTGGCGCTCGCCGTCGACCACTGCTTCGGGCCCGTGGGGCTGCACCGCCTCGAGGCGACCGTGCGGCCGGAGAACGGGCCGAGCCTGCGGGTGCTCACCAAGCTCGGCTTCCGCGAGGAGGGGCTCTTCCGCCGCTACCTCGACGTCGACGGGGCCTGGCGGGACCATCTCTGCTTCGCGCAGACCGTCGAGGAGCTGCCGCCGGGTGGTCTGGCGGCGCGGCTGGTCGCGGAGGGGCGGGCCTCGCGGGCCTGATCTCCCCCGACGGGTGGCGCCGGGCGCCCGGAACGGTGCGTCGTCGCGGGCAGTGCTCACTGGTGCACCATCCGTCACAACCGTCCCGGGGGAATCAGTGATCCCGTGTGTGATGACGGCGCGTCGTTCGCCGGATCCCACGTTCGGGCTCACTACCGTGGTGTGTCCGGGCGTGATCTTGGCTCCGGCCGCCGGAGGGGACGCGTCTCGACTGCGCCGATCGGGGGGAGGAAGCAGCCGTGCCCAGCTCGCTGATCTTCGCGGGTCTCGTGATGATCTGGCTGCTCATCCTCGTCCCGGCGGTCGCGCGGCGTCAGCAGGAGGTCGTGCGGCCCAGTCCGGCCGCGCTCTCCGGCCGGGTGCTCGCGCGGCCCGTGCGGCACCGGACCCTGGAGGTGTACGGGATGGACACGGACGACGAGCGGGCCGCCGGCACTCTCGCGACGAGCACCGGACCCGGCCCGGAGACCCGTGTGCCCGCCGCCCGCGAGGCTGCCCGCGAGGAGCGGGAGGGGCCGGCGGACCACGAGGAGCGGGACGCGGCGGACGACCAGGATGTCCGCGATGACCGCGACGACCGCGACGACCGCGACGACCGCGACGACCGCGACGACCGCGACGACCGCGACGACCGCGACGACCGCGACGACCGTGACCAGGACGACCGCGACCGCGACGGGTACGCGGCCGACGAGGACGACGTCCGCGAGTACGAGGCCGCCGGGCACGAGGCTTCCGAGTACGACGCCGACGACGAGCGCGACCTCGACGGCCCGACCGCCGCCGACCCGGAGGAGGGCTACGCCGCCGCGGGCTACTACTCCTGGGACGAGGAGGACCGGCACCGCGACGGCGAAGGTACTGCCCCGGCCCGTCACGAGCCCCGCGATCACGCGGAGGCCGAGGAGCGGCGCTGGGAGCGCCCGCCGGCCGCCTTCCGTCCCGGCCGCGGTGGCTTCGACCCCGAGGCCGCCGCCCTGGCCGCCCGCGCCCGCTACGCCTTCCGTCAGCGGGTCGTGATCGGGCTGCTGGTCCTGGCCGTGGTCACGGCGGGCGTCGCCCTGCTGGTGCTGCCCGCGATCTGGTGGGTCCACGGCCTGGTCGACCTCACGCTCGTCGGCTACCTGGTCTACCTGCGCCGCCAGGTGCGCATGGAGGAGGCGATCCGCGCCCGCCGGGCGGCCCGGATGGCCGGCACCCGCCGTGCGTCCGCCGGCGACGACCCGGCCCTCGACGACTGGGCCCGCCGCGGCCGCGAGGTCGCCGGCGCACCGCGGGAGGTCCACGAGGACGAGCGCGACGGGGGCCCCGGGTACGACGACGAGTCCGACGGCGGGGCCGACGCCGAGCACGACGCCGAGGAGGACGAGGACTGGACCGCCGACGACGGCGAGCCGGACCGGGTCCGCGGGACCGGCGAGCCCGTCGGGGTGCTCCCCGCCAAGCGCCGCACGGTCGACGGCGAGGACTCCGCCGACGCCGGGTTCGAGCCCGCCCTGCCGCGCCTCCAGCCGGCCCCGCCGCCCCCGCTGCCTGCGGGAACGGAGCTGGTCGACGTCGACGAGGACGACGAGGACCTGCCGCTCGACACGGAGGCGGGCCCGCGCGGACCCGCAGGGGCATACCGCCGTGCAGCCGGTGAATAGCGGCTGATATGGTTCCTCCTGCACGGCCGGAAGGCCTGCAGGCCTGGGGCTGTAGCGCAGTTGGTAGCGCGTCTCGTTCGCATCGAGAAGGTCAGGGGTTCGATTCCCCTCAGCTCCACCACCATCATCGACTCGGCCCGGGCGGATCTCCGCCCGGGCCGTCGTCGTCTCCGGGGTCGGTCGGGAAGGCATCCCCGTGATCGGCCGAGACGGCGTCTCCGGAGCCCGTGGGAAAGGCGTCTCCGGGACGGCGTCCCCGGGGTCGGTCGGGGAGCCGTGCCGGGCCGCCGGGTCACGGCGGGCATCCTGGGCGGCATGACCGCCGCCGCGCCGCCCCGCCGGATCCGGCACCGCGCCCTCGCGATCGTGGTGCTGGTGGTCGCGCTGCTCGCCGCGGTCGCCGTGGCGGATCCGTTCCACCTGCTGCTCGCACCCTGGTATGCGGGGGTGCTGGTCGGGCTGGGGATCGTGCTGCTCACGGCGTGGGCGGTGCTGCAGGCCCGGCGCACGGGGTGGCGGATCGCGATCGCCGCGGCGGGCGTGCTGGTCATCGCGGTGTGGGCGGTGCTGGCCTGGGCGTCGATCGTGTTCTCGCCCGGTCTCGCGACGATCCGCGAGGTCCCGGGCCCGCCGGGCTCCCGGGTGCGGCTCGCGCTGGTGGAGACGCGGACCTTCGCGGCGGACGGCCCGGCGTACTCGGTGCGTGCCCGTGCGGGCAGTGGTCCCTTCCTGCAGGACTCGCCGGTGTGGGTGGGGTTGAGCGAGGGCGTGCCGCCCGCGGCGCTGCGGTTCGTGGACGACCGGACCGTCGAGGTCGTCCCGGCCCGGGGCTGCGGCTACCGCTCGACGGTCAACCCGATGACCCTCGCCGTCGACCCGGTGCACCGACCGTTGCGCCTCGACGGCTGTTGACCTCGGGAGCGGTCGTCGCGGGCCCGGTCGTGCACCTCGGTCCGTGCCGTGCGTCGCCTGCCCGAACGGCACCGTCCCCCACCCGACCAGGGAGCGTTGCCGTTCACTCAGTCCGGCTCGGCGGGGGCGATCGCGGTCGGCGGGACCAGCCCCGCGTCGCCCGGCTGCAGCACGACCATCGTGAACCGCACCGGCCCCTTGCCGGCACCGGAGTAGCGGTGTGGCACGTGCGCCTGGAACATCACCGTGTCGCCCTCGCCGAGCTCGTGCTCGGTGGTCCCGACCCGCAGCCCGAGCCGGCCGTGCAGCACGGACAGGACCTCCGCGGTGCCGATGGGGTGGGCCTCGCCGTCGAACGCGTCGCCCGGCTCGAGGGTCCAGTCCCAGAGCTCGACGACGTCGGGCGGGTCGGTCCCGATCCGGAACACCGCGGTGCTCCCGGCCTCGCTGCTCCACAGCGGTACGGCCTGCTCCGCCCGCCGGACGACGACCCGGGGTGCGGCGTCGTCGTCGACCAGGGAGGTCACGCCGACCCGCAGGGCCTCGGCGAGGTGCACCAGCGTGCCGATGCTGGGGTTGCCGCGCGCGGTCTCGATCTGGATCACCGTGCCGCGGCTGACCCCGGACGCGGCGGCGAGCGCGTCGATGGTCATCCGGCGCTGCTGGCGCAGGGCGCGGACGTTGCGGCCGATCGCGGTGGCGACGTCGTCGGGGGACTGCACCGATCCATTCTGCCGTACTTCGAGGGATACTCGGTTGTACTTCCCCGGATCGGTCCGTACAGTTCAGTGTCGTGTCCGCGCTCGTCCAGTTCGCTGTACCCCGCTGATGGCCGCCGGTTTCGCCGCGCCCTCGGCCCTGCTCTCGGCCGCCACCTACGGGTTCGCCGACTTCGCCGGCGGGCTCGCCGCCCGCCGCGCCCCCGTCCTCACCGTGACCGTGGTCGCCCAGATCGCCGGGCTGATCGCGCTCTTCCCCGGGCTCCTGCTGGTCCCCGGCGGCCCGAGCGTCCCGGCGGCGTGGATCGGCGCCCTGGCTGGGCTCGCGGGCGCCTCCGGACTCCTGCTGTACTTCCGCGGCCTGGCCGTGGGGCCGATGGGCACGGTCGCGCCGCTCTCGGCCGTCGTCGCGGCCGGGCTGCCGCTGCTGGTCGGCATCCTCGGCGGGGAGCGCCCCGGGCCGTGGGCGATCGTCGGGATGCTGGTCGCGCTGGTCGCGATCGTGCTGGCCACCACCGGCTCCCGCCGGGAGAAGGCCGCGCTCAACGGCGTGCTGCTCGGCCTGGCGTCCGGTGCGGGATTCGGTCTGTTCTTCGTGATCCTCGACGCCACCCCGGCCGACTCGGGCCTCTGGCCGCTGGTCTTCGGGCGCATGGCCTCGGTGGCGCTGCTGCTGGTCCTCACCGCGATCCGGCGGCCGGGCCGGCCGGGCAGCCTCTGGCTGATGGTCACCAGCGGCGTGCTCGACTCCGCGGCCAACGTCTTCTTCCTGCTCGCCACCCGGATCGGCGCGCTGGGCGTGACGTCGGTGATCGTGGCGCTCTACCCGGTCGCCGTCGTGCTGCTGGCCCGGGCGATCCTGCGCGAGCGCCTCACGGCCGTGCAGCTGGTGAGCGTGGTGCTGGCAGTGGGCGCGAGCGTCACCCTGGCGGCCGGCTGAGGTCGTGACCGGCGACTGTCCCTCTCGGGGCAGTTGCCACGCACGGGGTCAGCGCCAGGACGGCAGCCACAGCTCGGCCTGCCAGTGCTCGGGCGTGATCGGGAGCCCGACGAGGATGGGCCAGAGCCAGGCGAAGTTGGCGACCACGGCGCCGACCCACAGCCCGACGACGAGCAGACCGGTACGCCGTCGTTCCGACCCGGCCCGGCGGGCCCGGCCCAGGATGTCGCCCATCACGAGCACGGTGGCCAGCACCAGGAACGGCGCCACCGGCGTCATGTAGAAGAAGTACATCTGCCGGTCGATGTTGACGAACCAGGGCAGGAACCCGGCCGCGTAGCCGACGAGGACCGCCGCGTAGCGCCAGTCCGAGCGCGTGACCGTGCGCCAGATCCCCCAGGCCAGGACGGGGATGGCGGGCCACCACAGCGCCGGAGTGCCGACCAGCATCACGGCGCTGGTGCACTCGGTGGCGTCGCAGCCGTCGACGGACGGGCTCGACTCGTAGAAGTACAGCATCGGGCGCAGGCCCATCGGCCAGGTCCAGGGCTTCGACTCCCACGGGTGCGGGTGACCCACCGGGGTGTCCAGGCTCTCGTGGAACTGCAGCACGTGGCCGCTGTAGTACCAGAGCGAGCGGAGCGCCGCGGGCACGATCGACCAGGGCCCGCCGGTCCCGACCTGGTTGCCCACGGCGTGCCGGTCGATCCCGACCTCGCTGCCGAACCAGGCCCACCAGCAGCTCAGGTAGGTCAGCACGGGCACCACGAGCAGCGCCCACAGCGCCGGGGCGAGGTCGCGGCGCAAGGTCCCCACCCAGGGCCGTGCGACGCCGGCGGCGCGCCGTGCCGACACGTCCGACAGCACGACGAGCACGCCGAAGAACGCGACCCAGTACAGGCCGGACCACTTCACGCCGCAGGCCAGGCCCAGCAGCACGCCGGTGGCCAACCGCCACCAGCGCACCCCCAGCGCCGGGCCGAACGGGGAGTCGCCGATCCGGTCGGCGACGGACGCGAGCCGCTCCCGGACGTCGTCGCGGTCCCGGACGAGCGTGCAGAAGGCGGCCAGCACGAAGAAGGCCTGGAAGACGTCGAGCATCCCGACCCGGGACTGCACGTGCGACACGCCGTCGCAGATCAGCAGCACCCCGGCGATGCCGCCGAGCAGGGTCGAGCGGGTGAGCCGCCGCGCGACCCGCACGATCATGAGGATCATCAGCGTGCCGCAGAAGGCCGCGGCCACCCGCCAGCCCACCGAGTCGTAGCCGAACAGCCACTCCCCGAGGGCGATCAGCTGCTTGCCGAGCGGCGGGTGTGCGACGAGCTCGTAGCCCGGGTTGTCCTCGACGCCGCCGTTGCGCAGCATCTGCCAGGCCTGCGGCACGTAGTGCTTCTCGTCGAAGACGGGCGTGCCGGCGTCCGTGGGGTAGCCGAGCCCGGCGAACCGCAGGACCCCGCCCAGCACGGCGAGGGTGATCGCGAGCAGCCAGCTGCGGGCGGTGTCGGTGGGCGGCGGTGGTCCGAGCCGGACGACGGGGTCCGGCTCCGGGGACCGCAGCGGCGGCGGCGTGCCGACGGTGACGGCGCCGGTGACCTCGGGTTCCCCGTCGTCCACCACCCGGTCGGTCCGCACGGAACTCCTCGAGCCCCCAGCGGTTCCGGCCCGCGCCCCGATCGGCTCCACCGGCCCGATCGTAGGCTCAGGGGCATGCTCGTTCTCGCCGCCACCCCGCTGGGCGACGCCCGGGACGCCTCTGTCCGGCTGCGGGAGGCGATCGCCACCGCCGACGTCGTCGCGGCCGAGGACACCCGGCGGTTCCGGGCGCTCGCCGCCGCCCTCGACGTCCCGGTGCGGGGCACGGTGCTCAGCCACTACGACGCGGTGGAGACGGCCCGGCTGCCCGGCCTGCTCGACGACGTCCGGGCGGGGCGGACCGTGCTCGTCGTGACCGACGCGGGGATGCCGGCCGTGTCGGACCCCGGGTACCGGCTGGTGGCGGCCGCCGCGGCGGAGGACCTGCCGATCACCTGCCTGCCCGGCCCGTCGGCCGTGACGACCGCGCTGGTCCTGTCCGGCCTGCCGTGCGACCGGTTCTGCTTCGAGGGCTTCGCGCCGCGCAAGGGCGGCGAACGGTCGCGCTGGCTGGCGCAGCTGGTGAGCGAGCCCCGCGCCGTCGTGTTCTTCGAGTCCCCGCACCGGCTCGGCGAGACGCTCCGGGCGGCCGTCGAGGTGCTGGGCCCGGACCGGGCCGCCGCGGTGTGCCGGGAGCTGACGAAGACCTACGAGGAGGTCCGCCGGGGCCCGCTCGCCGAGCTGGCGGAGTGGGCGCAGGGCGAGGTGCGCGGCGAGATCACCGTGGTGCTCGCCGGGGCCGCCCCCACCGAGGCCCCGCCCGTCGAGTCCCTGGTGCCCGCGGTGCAGGAGCGGGTGGCCGAGGGCGAGCGGCTCAAGGACGCGGTGGCCGCGGTGGCGCAGGCCGCCGGCGTCCCCAAGCGGGAGCTCTACAACGCGACCCTGCAGTCCTCGTGAGTGGCAACTGCCGCTCCAGGGGCAGTTGCCACTCACGGAGTCAGTTGCCGGCGCTGGGTGCGGGTGCGGGGGCTGCGCGTCGCTGCAGGGAGCGGGCGACGGGCTCCACGAACTTCGCCGCGATCGGGCCGAGGATGGCCATGATCAGCACGTACGCGGTGGCGAGCGCGGCCAGCTGGTCCGGCACCGCGGCGTAGGACACCGCGAGCCCCGCGATCACGATCGAGAACTCCCCGCGGGCGATCAGCGCGGCGCCCGCACGGGCCCGGCCGAGCTTCCCGATGCCCTGCCGGCGGGCGGCCCACCAGCCCGTCGCGATCTTGGTCGCCGAGGTGGCGACGGCCAGCACCACCGCCCAGCCGAGCACCGGCGGGATCGCCCGCGGGTCGGTGTTCAGCCCGAAGACCACGAAGAACACCGCGGCGAACAGGTCCCGCAGCGGCTCCAGCAGCCGGGTGGCGTTGTGCGCGGTGGACCCGGAGATCGCGATGCCGAGCAGGAACGCCCCGACCGCCGCCGAGACCTGCAGTGCCGAGGCGAGCCCGGCCACGAGCAGCGCCGCGCCGAGCACCTTGAGCAGGAAGACCTCGCGGTCCGGGCTGTCGACGACCGCGGAGACGTAGCGGCCCCAGCGCAGCGCCACCAGCAGCACGACGGCGATCACCGCGAGCGAGATCCCGACGGCCTCGAGCCCGCCGATGAACGTCACACCGATCAGCAGGGCGGTGAGGATCGGCAGGTAGACCGCCATGACCAGGTCCTCGAACACGAGGATGGACAGCACGACCGGCGTCTCCCGGTTACCGAGCCGCCCCAGGTCGGACAGCACCTTGGCGACGATCCCGGACGACGAGATGTACGTGACGCCGCCCATCACCATCGCCCCGACCGGGCCCCAGCCGAGGATCAGCGCGACCGCCACGCCGGGCGCGGCGTTGAGCACGATGTCGAGCACCCCGCCGGTCCACGAGCGTTTGAGCCCGGTCATCAGCTCGGCGGCGGAGTACTCCAGGCCCAGCAGCAACAGCAGCAGGACGACGCCGACCTCGCTGGCCAGCGACGTGAACTCGCCGATGTCGCCGAGGGGGAAGATCCCGCCGGTGCCGAAGCAGAGCCCGCCGACGAGGTAGAGCGGGATGGGGGAGAGGCCGATCCGGCCCGCCAGCCGGCCGAGCAGGCCGAGCCCGAAGAAGACGGCGCCGAGCTCGATCAGTTCGAGCGCGGTGTGGTCCACGGGCTATCCGTTCTTGAGGATCTTGACGGCGTTGTCGAGCCCCTCGGACGTGCCGACGGTGACCAGCAGGTCCCCGGCGGTCAGGGTGAAGTCGGGCGTGGGCGACGGGTGCGCCTGGCCGGCTCGCATCACGGCGACCACCGAGACGCTCGTCCGGGTCCGCAGGGCGGTGTCGCCCAGGGTCCGGCCGTCGTACGGGCTGTTGTCGACCACCGGGATCTGCCGGGTGTGGATCCCGGGAAGATCCTTGTGCTCCTCGTTGAGCTGCGCCACGAGCTGCGGCGCGCCGAGCAGGTTGGCCAGCGCCGAGGCCTCCTCGGCGGTCAGCGGCAGCTCGGCCAGGCAGGCGTCCGGGTCGTCGGACTTGGACAGGATCAGCTCGATCTGGCCGTCGCGATGGGTGACGACACCGACGCGCCGGCCGTTGCGCAGGGCGAAGTCCTTGCGCACGCCGATCCCGGGCAGGGGAGTGACCTCCACGTTCACCTCCTCACCGTAACCCGGACGATCGTGACGTCCGGCCGCGGAGGATCGATCGCGGGCCCTGGGCCGACCCGTGAATGCCGACTGCCCCTGGGACGGCAGTTCGCACTCACGGCCCCCGCTGATCTGCGGTTCCGTCCCACGTACGCATCTCTGCGTACTGCTCGAACCGGACGAACGCGGCGATACTCGGCGGTCGTCCCACCATCGTCGGATCGGAGCCGTCGTGGACTACCCGACCATGCGCGACCTGTTCTTCGCCGTCCCGCCGGAGCCGCGGCCCCTCCCGCCCGCCGCCACGAGCCCGAGCCCGGCCCGCGCGCTGCGCGACGCGATCGAGCCGCTGGCCTGCCTGTCGATCTGGTCGCCCGAGGCCGCGGAGGCGTACGCCGAGCTCGGGCTCGACGACTACTTCGCCGCCTACGTCTGGCAGCGCGCGGCGGCGCTGGGCACGCCGCCGGTCCCGCTGGCCGTCGTCGCGCTGGGGGTGTTCACGCCCGAGCTGATCACGCCGCAGTACGAGGCCGGGCGGGTCGCGCTGAGCCGCGAGGACGTCGTCCGGGTCCGGATCGAGGCGCCGGGCCGGACCCTGCGCCGGGTGCTCGGCGACATCGACGACGACGCCGCGGGCGCCGTCACGCTGCTGCGCCGCGGGATCGACGCGGCCGACCGCACCGCCCGGCCGCTGTTCACGGGGCTCACCGCCGACCACTGGCCGGGCGATCCGCTCGCCGGCCTGGTCCACGCCTGCCACCTGCTGCGCGAGCACCGCGGCGACTCGCACCTGGCGGTCTGCGCGGTCGAGGGCCTCGACCCGGTCGGGATGAACCTGCTGACCGAGCTGTGGTGCGGGTACGCCTTCCGCAGCTACACGGTCACCCGGGGCTGGTCCGACGCGGAGATCGACGCGGCGGCGGACCGGCTGCGCGCCCGCGGCCTCCTCGCCGGCGATCGGCTGACCGAGGCGGGCCTGTCGTACCGCGCGGAGCTGGAGCGGCGCACGGACCGGATGCAGCAGTCCGTGGTCGACGCGATCGGCGGAGAGCTCGACACCCTGACCAAGCAGCTGTGCGCCTGGTCGGACGCCCTGGTCGGCGCCGGTGCCGCGCCGCCCGACCCGGCCAAGCGGTTCGCCGGCTGAGGCGCGTCTCCGCAGGTCATCGGGTCGGGGTGGCGTGCGGCAGCGCGTGGATCAGCGCGAGGATGATCGAGCCACCGCGGGGCCGTGCGGGCGGTCCGCGTCGAACGGGCGTTCGCGGCGCCGGGCCGCGCCGTTACCGGACGGACAGGCAGGCCTCGAAGAGCCGGGCGGCGTGGTCGACCACCAGGTCGCGATCGACCGGGCTGTCCGGGTCGAACCAGGCGAACAGCAGCTCGTGGAAGCCGGGGATGCAGAACTGCGCCGCGGCCCGGACCTCGCGCGGGTCGGGCGGGTTCGGCAGCGTGCTGGTCTCGGCGCCGATCAGCGCGGCGAAGCCCTGGGTCGTGGCCCGCCGGCGCCGGCGCAGCGGCGGGCAGCCGATGGCCTCGGCCAGCGCGACGACCTGGCGCGGGTCGCGCTCGAAGAAGCCGGCCAGGGCGTCGAGCCCGGCCCGGATCTGCGCGATCCGGTTCCGGGGGGCCGCCTCCATCGCGCGCAGCACCAGGGCGGTGCGCTCCTCGGTGCCCTCGTCGAACACCTCGCCCAGCAGGTCCTCGGGGGAGTCGTAGCCGGCGGCGAAGTCCGCCTCGGTGAGCCCGGTGGCGGCGCACACCGCGGGGACGGTCACGGCGGCCCACCCGGCCTCGGCCCACAGCTGCAGGGCCGCGTCCCGGAACGCGGCGCGGTGGTCGGCCCCGAACCCGTCGGCGCTCCCGGCCTCCATGCCGGACACCGTAGCGGCGGGCCGCGCGGGCGGGCCGCGGATCACCCTCCCGTGGGCGGCGGAAAGCCGGTTCACCGCCGGGCATACGCTGGTCACATGAGTTCCTCCGTGCTGACCGCCGTGGCGTGGCCGTACGCCAACGGTCCGCGGCACATCGGCCACGTCTCCGGCTTCGGTGTGCCCTCCGACGTCTTCTCGCGCTTCCGGCGGATGACGGGCGACCGGGTGCTCATGGTCAGCGGCACGGACGAGCACGGCACCCCGATCCAGGTGCAGGCCGACGCGGAGGGGTTGACCCCGCGGCAGCTCGCCGACAAGTACAACAAGGTCATCACCGAGGACCTGCAGGGCCTCGGCCTGTCGTACGACCTGTTCACCCGGACCACGACGTCGAACCACTACGACGTCACGCAGCAGATGTTCCTGTCGCTGTACAAGAACGGGTACATCGTCCCGAAGACGCAGATGGGCGCGATCAGCCCGTCGACGGGGCGCACGCTGCCGGACCGCTACGTCGAGGGCACCTGCCCCATCTGCGGGTACGACGGCGCGCGCGGCGACCAGTGCGACAACTGCGGCAACCAGCTCGACCCGGCCGACCTGATCAACCCGCGGTCGCGGATCAACGGCGAGACGCCGAAGTTCGTCGAGACCGAGCACTTCTTCCTCGACCTGCCCGCCTTCGCGGAGTCGCTTGGCCGCTGGCTGTCCACGCGCACGGACTGGCGGCCGAACGTGCTCAAGTTCAGCGCCAACCTGATCGAGGACCTCAAGCCGCGGGCGATCACCCGCGACCTCGACTGGGGCGTCCCGGTGCCGCTCGACGGCTGGTCGGACAACCCGCTCAAGAAGATCTACGTCTGGTTCGACGCCGTCATCGGCTACCTCTCGGCGTCCATCGAGTGGGCCCGCCGCGGCTCCGACCCGGACGCGTGGAAGCAGTGGTGGACCGACCCGGCCGCCCAGGGCTACTACTTCATGGGCAAGGACAACATCACCTTCCACTCGGTCATGTGGCCGGCGATCCTGCTGGGGCAGAACGGCGAGGGCGACCACGGCGGCGAGCCCGGCGCGTTCGGCACGTTGAACCTGCCCAGTGAGATCGTGTCGTCGGAGTACCTCACGATGAGCGGGTCGAAGTTCTCGACCTCGCGCGGCACCGTGATCTACGTCGGGGACTTCCTGCGGGAGTTCGGGCCGGACGCGCTGCGGTACTTCATCGCCGTCGCCGGCCCGGAGAACCAGGACACGGACTTCACCTGGGAGGAGTTCGTCCGCCGGATCAACTTCGAGCTGGCCAACGAGTGGGGCAACCTCGTCAACCGCTCGGTCTCGATGGCGCACAAGAACGTGGGCGCGATCCCGAAGCCCACGGCGCCGACCGAGGCCGACGCGGCGCTGCTCGCGACCTCCCGGGCCGGGTTCGACACTGTCGGTGACCTGTTGCGGCGCAACCGCTTCAAGCAGGCGGTCACGGAGGCCATGCGGGTCGTCGGCGCGGCGAACAAGTACATCTCCGACCAGGAGCCGTGGAAGCGCAAGGACGACCCGGACCGCCGGGACACGATCCTGCACACCGCCCTGCAGGTGGTGTCCGACGCGAACACGCTGCTCACCCCGTTCCTGCCGCACGCCGCGCAGAAGGTGCACGAGGCGCTGGGCGGCGAGGGCGTGTGGGCGGCGCAGCCGGAGATCCGGCAGGTCGAGGACCTCGGCGACGGGCCGGACTACTCCGTCCTCACCGGGGACTACACCGAGCAGCAGGCGACGTGGGAGTCCCGGCCGATCGAGGTCGGCCGCCCGCTGGCCAAGCCGACCCCGCTGTTCGCCAAGCTCGCCCCCGAGCTCGGGGAGACCGGCCCGGAGTGGGCGCCGATCCAGAAGTGACCCGTGAGCGCGGAGTGCCGCTGAAGCGGCACTCCGCGCGCACGACCCCCGCCGACCTGGGAGAACGGTGACTCAGCACGGACGCCGCGAGCGACCCGACCCGCCGGAGCCGCTGGGCGCGCCGACCGTCGACGCCCACACCCACCTCGACGCCTGCGGCTGCGAGACCGCCGAGGACGTCGCCGCCGCGATGGACCGCGCCGCCGCCGTCGGCGTCATCCGCGCGGTCACGGTGGCCGACGACCTCGCCGCCGCCCGGTGGGCCGTGCGGGCCGCGCACTGGGACGAGCGGGTCGTGGCGGCCGTCGCGCTGCACCCGACCCGCACCGCCGCCGTCACGGACGAGGAGTTCGCCGAGATCGAGCGGCTGGCCGCCGACCCGCGCGTGGTGGCCGTCGGCGAGACCGGCCTGGACTACTACTGGGACTACTCGCCGCCCGCGGCCCAGCAGGCCTCCTTCCGCCGGCACATCGACCTCGCCAAGCGGCTCGGCAAGCCGTTGATGATCCACGACCGGGACGCGCACGACGACGTGCTGCGCATCCTCCGCGAGGAGGGCGCGCCGGAGACCGTGGTCTTCCACTGCTTCTCCGGCGACGCCGTGATGGCCCGCGAGTGCGCCGATGCCGGTTACGTTCTGTCGTTCGCCGGGCCGGTGACCTTCCGCAACGCCGCGGCCCTCCGCGAGGCCGCCACGATCCCCGACGACGACCACCTCCTCGTCGAGACGGACGCCCCGTTCCTCACCCCGCACCCGCACCGCGGCCGCGCCAACGAGCCCTACTGTCTGCCGTGGACGGTGCGTGGCCTCGCCGAAGTCCGTGGCGTGCAGGCGGATGCGCTCGCCGCGATCACCGGCCGCAACGCCGAGCGGGTCTTCGGGATCGCCGACCTGCCGCCCGTCGCGACTGTGACGTCGCCCGACGGTCGGGCACCGCGCTCGGCGTAGCGGACGCACCGTTCGGCGCTGCCGCGCGCGTCGGGGTCGAGGCGGGCGAGCACGGCCCGTTACGGTTCCGTGATCGCCCAGCCGGGAGGGGTCCGCTCCCCAGCACCGGTGCAGCGACGAGTGACCGGGCGTTCCCCGACGCCGCCAGCCCCGGTCACCGTCGCTCGCCACCCCTGCCCGGTCCGACGAGCGTCTGGAAGCCAGTGGTCGACGTATCTGCGCGCGCGCGCCGGCGCGCGGTCCGGGTCCGCCTGGGACTCGAGTCGCTGGAGCACGCCGAGCGGCCGGTCGCGACCGACGCGCCCGTCCTGCGTCCGGGCCCTTGGCTGGAGTACGACGACGGCGGCGACGAGGGCCCGGACCTGGCCGAGGACCTGCGCGGGTACGCCGACTCGGGCGACCCGGTCGCGGAGTACGTGCCGGGCTCGTGGTGGACCGAGGCCGAGGAGGCGGGTTCCGGGCAGCCGGGGCCCGAGCGGACGGGATCCGACCGGACGCGGCCCGGGCAGGCGGGCGGCGCCTGGCTCGACCGGTCCGAGGACGTCGAGGCCGAGCCCTTCACCGCCCCGTTCGCGGCGGTCCCCGTGGTCCCCGTGGCTCCCGTGGTCGAGGCCCCCGTGGGTCCCGGCGCGCTGGACACCGTCCCGGCGGGCGGCAGCTGGTTCGACGAGGCGCCCACGGGCGGGATGCCGCGGGTGGAGCCGGCGGGCGACCCGACCGCGACCCGTCGCATCGACACCGGCGGGTCGCTCCAGGACACGGGCCGGTTCGACCCGGGCGCCTCCACCGCGCTCGACGACACGGGTCGGGTGGACCCCGACCGGTTCGCGGCACTCGAGGACACCGGGCGGGTGGACTCCGGTCGTTTCGCCGCGTTCGACGACACCGGGCGGCTCGACACCGGCGGCTTCGCCGCGGCGGAGGAGACGGGGCGGCTCGACCCGGGCGCGGTCGCCGTCGTCGCGCCCCCCGCGCCCGAGACCGACACCGAGCCGGCGACCGAGACCTTCGCCGTCGTCGCCCCGCCGGCGCCTGCGGAGCCCGAGGCCGCGCCGGCCGCCGAGCCGCTGACGGTCGCCCCCGCGCCGGCCACCACGCCCGCCCGCCCCCGGCCCGCGACCACGACCCGTCGCGCGGCCCCGCCCGCCTCCACCGGCCGGAGGTCCGGGTTCGGTGCCCGGGCCGTCGCCCTCGCCGCCCTGCTCACGCTCACCGCGGGCAGTGCGACCGCGCTGGCGATGGACAAGGCCGTCACCGTGACCGTCGACGGCCAGGACCGCGTCCTGCACACCTACGCCGACGACGTCTCCGGCGTCCTCGCCGCGGCCGGCATCGCCGCGAACCCGCAGGACCGCGTGGAGCCCGCGCCGACCACCGAGATCGCCGACGGCGACCAGGTGATCGTCAACCGGGCGCGGATGCTCACGCTCACGGAGGGCGGACAGACCCGCAACGTCTGGACCACGGCGTCGTCGGTCGACGAGGCCCTCAAGGGCCTGGGCGTGAACGTCCAGCCGATCCAGATGTCGCTCGCGCCGACCACGCAGATCCCGATGGGCGGGCTCAACGTCCGCATCGAGGTCCAGCGCACGGTCACCCTGGCCGACGGCACCAACCCCCCCGAGCAGGTCACCACCAGCGCCGGCACGATCGCCGGGCTGCTGGCGGACAAGGGCGTCACGCTCGGCCCGGACGACGTGTCGGTGCCGAGCAGCGACACCCAGATCACCGACGGCATGCAGATCCACCTCGTGCGCAACGGCGTGGGCGAGGTCGTCGAGGTGCGCCGGACCGACCCGCCGGTGGAGGAGGTCGAGGACCCGGAGCTGCCCCGCGGCAAGCGCGAGGTCGTCGACCCGGGGGTTCCCGGCGAGCAGACGGCCGTCATGCGGGTGTACGTGCAGAACGGCCAGGAGGTCCGCCGCGAGCAGATCCGGGCCGGCGCGAGCACTCCGCCGCGGCCGCGGATCGTCAAGGTCGGCACCAACGACGAGCAGCCCGAGGTACCGGTGATCGCCGACGGCGCGGTCTGGGACCGGCTCGCGCAGTGCGAGGCCGGCGGGAACTGGGCCATCAACACCGGCAACGGCTACTACGGCGGCGTGCAGTTCGACGCCTCCACCTGGCGCGCCTACGGTGGCGCCCAGTACGCGCCGCTGCCGCACCAGGCCAGCCGCGAGGAGCAGATCGCCGTCGCCAGCAAGGTCCGCGACTCCCGCGGCGGCTACGGCGCCTGGCCCGCCTGCGCCCGCAAGCTCGGCCTGCCCCGCTAGCTCCGCCCGAGCGGCACCAGCTCCGCACGAACGGCACTCTCGTGCGGTAGGTCCGCACGAAAGTGCCGTTCGTGCAGGTCAGAAGGTGCCGGGCGGGAGGTCGAGGGCCTTCTCCAGGTCCGACAGCGCCTGGTCCTCACCGGTCACCTTGATCGCGCGCATGCCCAGGGCGGCGGCGGGCTTGCAGTTGATGCCCAGGTCGTCGAGGTACACGCACTCCTCGGGCCGCACCCCGAGCCCCGTGCAGGCCAGCTCGTAGATCGCCGGGTCGGGCTTGCGCACCCCGACCTTGCTGCTCTCCACGACGTACTCGAAGCGCGCCATGATCGCGGCGATCTCGGCGGCGCGCTCCTCGGTCGCGGACATCTGCGCGCCGTGCCCCGCGGGCACGTTGTTGGTGATGCAACCGAGCTTGTGGCCCCGCTCCTTGAGCAGGTCGATCGCCGCGACCATCCGCGGCCGGACGGACCCGGACAGCACGGCCAGCACGACGCTGCCGGGCAGGTCGTGGCCGAGCGCGCGGGCCTCGGCGGCGAACTCGGCGTCGAACGCCGCGGCGTCGATCTCGGCCCGCTCGAACCGGGCCCAGGCGTTGGTGTCCGGGTTCGTGGAGTTGATCCGCCGGACGAGGTCCTTCGGCAGGCCGCGTTCGGTCTCGATCCGGGCGAAGGCCTCGAAGGGCGAGGCGGTGATCACGCCGCCGAAGTCGAACACCACGGCCGGGAGGTCGGTCATGATGCAACTGTATTACGGCGGACCCGGAACTCCACACCACCGAGACGCAGGTCGCGGTCCTCGGGCCCGGCCAGCAGCACGGCCGTCGAGCCGTCGCGGAAGGTGATGGTGGCGTCCTCGAGCCGGAGCGTGTCGCCGTCCAACCCTGCGCCGGTCGCCGCGGCCCATCGCCCGCCGGGAGCGGCGATCTCGAGGCCCAGCAGGTCGGTCACGACGTCCGTGCGGACGTGCTCCCACCACGGCCCCTCGACGACGGTGAAGTCCTCGGGCGGGTCCGAGACGTCCAGCGAGAGCAGGGCCGCCCCGGTGTCGGCGGGGTGCAGGTGCAGGGACGCCCACCGCCCGCGGGTCTGCGGCCGGTCGAACTCCGCGACCACCCGGATCCCGTGCTCCGCGAGCCGCTCCCGCTGCCCGTCCAGGTCCCCGACCTGCAGGATCACCATGTACAGGCCCTCGCCCGCGCGTTCCAGCCGGCGCGCGGCCGACGTCCCCGACCGCACCGGCACGCACACCTCGAGGAACCGGTCGGTGCCCAGGGGGTAGATCGCGCTCGACACCCCGAAGCCCTCCAGTTCGGCCTCGAAGGAGCAGCGGGACAGCCCCAGGCCCTCGGTGATCCGGGCGTCGAGCGTCTCCGGGTCCCCGGTGAGCAGTGTGAGCCAGCGCAACCTCGGCATCCCCGCAGTCTGCCCCGTGCGGGCGATCCCGGATGATGAGCCGGTGACCGACCCCGCCACCTCCCGGCTGCTGGGCCCGGCCGAGGTGCGCGCGCTCGCCGAGCGTTTCGGGATCCGGCCGACGAAGAAGCTCGGGCAGAACTTCGTCCACGACCCCAACACGGTCCGGCGGATCGTGAAGGCCGCGGACCTCACGCCCGGGGACGTCGTCGTCGAGGTCGGTCCCGGTCTCGGGTCGCTGACCCTCGCCCTGCTGCCCGCCGCCGCGCACGTGCACGCGGTCGAGATCGACCCCGCGCTCGCCGCGGCTCTGCCGGGCACGGCCGCCGAGTTCGCGCCCGCGCTGGCGGACCGCCTGACCGTCACGAACCTCGACGCGATGAAGGTCGAGGCGCTGGACCCCGCGCCGACCGCGGTCGTCGCGAACCTGCCGTACAACGTCGGGGTCCCGGTCCTGCTCCACCTGCTCGCCGCCCTGCCGACCCTGGAGAAGGGGCTGGTCATGGTGCAGCAGGAGGTCGTGGACCGGCTGGCCGCGGGCCCGGGGAGCAAGGTCTACGGGGTGCCGAGCGTGAAGCTCGCCTGGTTCGCGGCGGCCCGCCGCGCCGGTCCGGTGCCACGGGCGGTGTTCTGGCCGGTGCCCAACGTCGACTCGGGGCTGCTCGCCTTCACCCGCCGCGAGGCCCCGCCCGGCGACCGCGCCGCGGTGTTCGCGCTGGTCGACGCCGCGTTCGCGCAGCGCCGCAAGGCCCTGCGGCCCGCGTTGGCGGGCTGGGCGGGCTCCGCCGCGGCGGCCGAGGGAGCCCTGCGCGCGGTGGGGATCGACCCCATGGCCCGCGCCGAGACCCTGGGGATCGAGGACTTCGCCCGCCTCGCCGCCGCGCGGCCCTGACCCCGATTTCGGCGCGTTCCTGTCGGTGCCGCGGCCTACGCTTTCACCGCGATCCGATTTCCCCGAGGAGAACCATGGCCGTCAGCGAGTCCGGCACGCGTCCCGGCGCCACCCCCACCACGAGCCCGTGGCCGGCGCTGTGGGCGCTGGTGCTGGGCTTCTTCATGATCCTCGTGGACTCCACGATCGTCACCGTGGCCACGCCGGCGATCCAGGCCGACCTCGGCGCGAGCGTCGACGCCGTGGTGTGGGTGACCAGCGCCTACCTGCTGGCCTACGCGGTGCCGCTGCTCATCACCGGCCGCCTGGGGGACCGGTTCGGGCCGCGGCGGGTGTACCTCGTCGGGCTCGCGATCTTCACGCTCGCGTCCCTGTGGTGCGGGCTCACCGGGTCCATCGCCACGCTGGTCGTCGCCCGGGTGTTCCAGGGGCTCGGCGCCTCGTTCATGACCCCGCAGACCATGGCCGTGATCACCCGGACCTTCCCGGCGAACCAGCGCGGCCGCGCGATGAGCCTGTGGGGCGCGGTCGCGGGCGTCGCCACGCTCGTCGGGCCGATCCTCGGCGGCGTCCTGGTCGACGGGCTCGGCTGGGAGTGGATCTTCTTCGTCAACGTGCCGGTGGGGGTCGTCGGGTTCGTGATGGCGATGCGGCTGGTCCCCGAGCTGCCCACGCACGTGCACCGGTTCGACGTCCTCGGCGTGGTGCTCAGCGCGATCGGCATGTTCCTGCTGGTCTTCGGCATCCAGGAGGGCCAGTCCTACGACTGGGGCGCGGGCGTGTGGGCGCTCATCGTGTCCGGGCTGGTGGTGCTGGCCGGGTTCGTGTTCTGGCAGTCGCGCAACCGGGCCGAGCCGCTGATGTCGCTGCGGCTGTTCCGGGACCGCAACTTCAGCCTGGCCAACATCGCGATCACGACCGTCGGGTTCGCGGTCACCGCCATGTCGTTCCCGATCATGTTCTACGCGCAGGGCGTGCTCGGCCTCTCGCCCACGCGCTCGGCCCTGCTGCTGATCCCCATGGCGGTGTTCTCCGGGGTCCTGGCGCCGTGGGTCGGCCGGCTCACCGACCGGGGGCACCCGCGCTGGATCGCCGGCTTCGGCATGGCGGCCTGGGCCGTCTCGCTGGTCTGGCTGGCGGCGGAGATGGAGCCCGGCGTGGCGATCTGGCGCCTGCTGCTGCCGATCGCCCTGCTCGGCGTCGGCAACGCGTTCGTCTGGGGTCCGGTCGCCACCACGGCCAACCGGAACCTGCCGCAGGACCAGGCCGGGGCCGGCGCGGGCGTCTACAACACGACCCGGCAGGTCGGCGCCGTGCTCGGCAGCGCGGGCATCGCCGTGCTCATGGCGTCCCGTCTCGCGGCCAACCTGGGCGGCGGGGCGGGCGGCCCGGTCGGCGAGAGCATCGCCGCGGTCCCGGCCGCCCTCCACGCACCCTTCGCCACCGCGATGGCGCAGGCCCTCCTGCTGCCCGCCGGGGTGCTGCTGGTGGGGCTGGTGGCCGTGCTCACCTTCACCGTCAGCCTCAGGTCACCGGTTCGCAGCGGTCAGTAGGGTTGGGTGGTGCTCTCCGCCGTTCGTCCTCCGGTCACCGTCCGGGTGCCCGCGAAGATCAACCTCCACCTGGCGGTGGGCGGCGTGCGCGCGGACGGCTACCACGACCTCGTGACGGTCTTCCACGCCGTGAGCCTGTTCGACGAGGTCGCGGTGTCGGCGAGCGACGAGCCGGGCCTCGAAGTGCACGGCGAGGGTGTCTCCGAGGTCCCGGTCGACGACACCAACTTGGCCTGGCGGGCCGTCGAGCTGCTGGCCCAGCGCTCCGGCCACGACCCCGACGTGCGCGTCGTGCTGCGCAAGGGCATCCCCGTCGCCGGCGGCATGGCCGGCGGCAGTGCGGACGCGGCAGGCACACTGGTCGCGCTCTCGGCGCTGTGGAAGCTCGACCTGAACCGGGACGAGCTGTCGTCCATGGCCGCCGAGCTGGGCAGCGACGTCACCTTCGCCCTGCACGGGGGCACCGCGCTCGGCACCGGCCGCGGCGAGCGCATCATCCCGGTCCTGTCGCGACACCCGATGCACTGGGTCATCGCGCTGGCCCGGCGCGGGCTGTCCACCCCGACGGTCTTCGCCGAGCTGGACCGGCTGCGCGGGGACGAGGAGCCGCCGGACCGCCCGGTCGAGCCGGTGCTCGGCGCGCTCGCCCAGGGCGACCCGCGCCAGCTCGCGCTCTCGCTGGGCAACGACCTGCAGGCGGCCGCGGTGAGCCTCGCCCCCGACCTGCGCCGTACCCTGAGGGCAGGAGTCAGCGCGGGCGCGCTGGCCGGGATCGTCTCCGGCTCCGGCCCCACCTGTGCGTTCCTCTGCTCCGACGCCGAGTCGGCGGTCGAGGTCGCCGCGGAGCTCGCCGGCGTCGGCGTCTGCCGCACCGTCCGCGTCGCGCACGGGCCCGTCCCCGGGGCCCGCGTCGTCGACTCGGACGAGCACCCACCCGTACCGCCCGCCCCGAGCGGGTCGCCCTGGCCGCCGGCCCGGGCCTGAGAGAGGACCGATGGCCGGACAGAACCTGGTCAACCTGGAGAACGTCTCCGCACACGTCCCCGGCGACGCCTCCCGCGTGCTGCTCGACGGCGTGTCCCTCGGCGTCGAGCGCAGCGAGCGGGTCGGCGTCGTCGGCCTGAACGGCGGCGGCAAGACCACCCTGCTCGAGGTGCTCGCGGGCCGCCGCGCGCCCGACGACGGGCGGGTCTCCCGCCTCGGCGGGCTGAAGCTGGCCTACCTGACCCAGGGGGACGACTTCCCGGCCGGCGCGCGGGTCCGGGACATCGTGCTCGGCCAGTACGACGCCGACCACGAGTGGGCCTCGGACGCCAAGGCGCGGGACGTCCTGGGTGGCCTCGGCATCCGGGACCTGGAGCGGACCGTCGACGGGCTCTCCGGTGGCGAGAAGCGTCGCGTCGCGCTGGCCCGGGCTCTCCTGGGCGAGCCCGACCTGGTCGTGCTCGACGAGCCCACCAACCACCTCGACGTCGAGGGCGTCAGCTGGCTGGCCGAGCACCTGCTGTCCCGGCGGTGCGGTGTCGTGGTCGTGACGCACGACCGCTGGTTCCTCGACGCCGTCTGCACCCGGACCTGGGAGGTCGCGAACGGGCGCGTCGAGAGCTACCTCGGCGGCTACCAGGACTGGGTGTTCGCGCGCGCCGAGCGGGCCCGGCAGGCCGACGCCGCCGAGGCGCGCCGTCGCAACCTGGCCCGCAAGGAGCTGGCGTGGCTGCGGCGCGGGCCGCCCGCGCGGACGTCGAAGCCGCGGTACCGGATCGAGGCCGCCGAGGCCCTGATCGCGGACGTGCCGCCGCCGCGCAACAGCGTGGAGCTGCTGAACTTCGCCACGAACCGGCTCGGCCGCACCGTCCTCGAGCTCGAGGACGCCACGGTCACGATCGGCGACCGGACCCTGCTGGACCACCAGACCTGGCGGCTCGGGCCGGGGGACCGGATCGGGATCGTCGGGGTCAACGGGTCCGGCAAGACCACGCTGCTCCGGTCGCTGACCGGGGAGCGTCCGCTCGACGGCGGCAAGCGCGTCGAGGGCAAGACGGTGCAGCTCGCGCAGCTCACCCAGGACCTCGTCGACCTGCCGAAGGACATGCGCGTGCTGGAGGCGGTCGAGGCCGTCGCCAAGTACGTCCGCTTCGGCAAGGAGGAGATGACGGCCTCGCAGGTCGCCGAGCGGCTGGGCTTCCCGCCCGCCCGCCAGTGGACGCCCGTGGGCCGGCTCTCCGGCGGTGAGCGGCGCCGGCTGCAGCTCACCCGGCTGCTCATGGCCGAGCCCAACGTGCTGCTGCTCGACGAGCCGACGAACGATCTCGACGTCGACACCCTGACCAACCTCGAGGACCTGCTCGACGGGTGGCCGGGCACGCTCGTGGTGGTCAGCCACGACCGCTATCTGACCGAGCGGGTGTGCGACACCGTGGTGGCGCTGTTCGGCGACGGGCGGATCACCCACCTGCCCGGCGGCATCGAGGAGTACCTCCGCCGCCGGCAGGCGGCCGGGACCTCCACCGAGACCCCGCAGGCCGCCGCGGCCCCGGCGCCCAAGACTGCGCCGACGGTGAACGCGGCCGGGCAGCGCGCCGCCCGAAAGGAGGCCGCGCGGCTCGAGCGGAAGATGGAGCAGCTCACGAAGCGCGAGGAGCAGCTGCACACGAAGCTCGCCGAGGCCGCGACGGACCCGCAGAAGCTGATGGAGCTGTCCGCCGAGCTGAAGTCGGTCGAGGCCGAGCGGGAGACCGTCGAGCTGGAGTGGCTGGAGGCCGCGGAGAAGGCCGAAGCCTGACCTGTCCGCATCATGGTTCCACGACGCGCTCTTCGAGGCCTTTCTCGCGCGTCATGGAACCATGATGCGAGTCGTCAGCCGCGGAGAGCCGCCAGCTCCTCGGCACGCCGCCGCTCGTGCTCGGCGAGGTCGGCGCGTGCCTTCTTCACGCTCCACCGGCCGCGCAGCAGCGGGACGGTGGCGGCCAGCCCCACCGCGCACACCACCGCGATCCACATCCACAGCCGCCACTGGTCGCCCGTCACGGCGGCGGCCTGCTGGATCTCGCCCAGCTTCGCCGCCAGGTCCGGCGGGATCGCCTGCCCGGCCGCCTGCAGCCGCTCGGCCTCCGCGACGTACGGCTCGGCGGCGACCAGGGTGTTCGCCGAGGTCACCACGTGCGGCACGATCAGGAACGACAGGAACACCACCACGCGGATGATCCACGCCCAGATCGCCAGGCCGGTCGCGGTGAGCGCCGGGTTGCGGGCCTCGACGGTCTCGGTGAAGGCCGCGTACCAGGGCACGGCGAACCCGGCCCAGGAGGTCGCCAGCACGGCCATGATGATCGCGAGCGTGAGGTAGCTCGGCTTCCCGCCCACCAGCGTGATCAGCACGATCTGCATGGCGATGCACAGCAGCGCGCCGCCGAGGATCCACGGCTTGCGCACCAGGAACCGGTCGACGAGCGCGCCGTAGGTGAGCGAGAGCAGCACGTTGAACGCCCAGGCCCAGGCGATCACGCTGTTCGCCGCGGCGAGGTCGAAGCCCCAGACCGTCGTGAACAGCACCGGCGCGAAGCCGACGATCGTGTAGTAGAAGAGCAGCGCGATCGAGAACCCGACTGCCGGGACCACCACGTCGACCTTCAGCAGCTGGCGCCACGGGTGCGCCAGGTCCACGTTCACCTCGCCGCGCGCGGCCCGCGCCTCGAGCAGCTCCCGGTCCTCCTCGGACACCGCGGCCTGGTCGCGCAGCGCCGGGTTGAGCTCCTTCATCCAGACCAGCGCGATCAGCGCGACGACGATCCCCGCGATGCCGGCGATGCGGAACTGGCTCTGCCAGCTGACGAGCGATCCCAGGGTGAGCGCCGCGACCGCGGACGCGAGCAGCGAGCCCGCCGGCGGCGCCACGTTCCAGAAGCCCATCGCCCGGGCCCGGCCCATCTGCGGGCTGAAGTCGCGGACCAGCGCCGGCGTGGCCACCAGCAGCATGCCCTCCATGATCGCGACGATCGTCGACAGGATCATGAAGGTCCACTTGTCCTGCACCTGGGTGACGGCGAAGGCCGTGACCGCGCCGACCACCAGCATCCCGTAGACCACGATGTTCGCGCGGCCCAGCCGGTCGGCGAGCCCGGCGGCCAGGGATCCGAAGGCGCCCAACAGGTTCGCCACGGCGAGACCGGTCGTGAGGAACAGGAACGACATCCCGAGCTGCTGGGAGACCAGCGTCGAGACGGCGCCCAGCGTGTACTGCTCGTAGTAGATGACGACCGTGGCGACCACGGCGAGCACGAGGCGGGCGTAGCGCTCGCCACCGGTCGGGTAGCGGTCGAGCCTGCGGTCGATCAGGAAGGCCCAGCGGCGGCGCGCGGACGCCTCCGCTCCGGTTCCGGGCAGGGTGGAGCGTACGGTCGAATCCACAGTGGAGGTCCTCGTTCCCTCGGCGGCGCTGCATCCCGGGAGCGGAGACGGGCGGGTACCCATCTGCCGAACGATCGTTAAGCGGGACCGTAATCGCGGTCACAGCGATGGTCAACGGCCCGGATCCACGGCCCCGCCGGCAAACCGGACGTCACGGTACGAACCCGGTCGGTCACGGCCCGAGATACGCCGATCGGCGCAGCGATCGGAGGGGCGGCCACGCCGACACGCTCCAGCACCGGCTGACACGGCGCGGCGGTCCGCTGTCAGCCGGATGGCAGCGCCGCCGCCGACAGTGGTGGCCATGAACGAACCGGCCATCCGCGTCGAGGGTCTCGTGAAGACCTTCGGCGCCACCACCGCCCTCGCCGGCGTCGACCTGGAGGTCCGGCGCGGCAGCGTGCTGGGCCTGCTCGGGCCGAACGGCTCCGGCAAGACCACCACCGTCCGCGTCCTGTCCACCCTGCTGCGCCCGGACGGCGGCCGGGCCACCGTGCTCGGCCACGACGTCGTGGCCGAGGCCCCGGCCGTCCGGCTGCGGATCGGCCTGACCGGCCAGTACGCCGCGGTCGACGACGCCCTGTCCGGCGTCGAGAACCTTCGGCTGATCGGGCGCCTGCTCGACCTGTCCCGGCGCGACGCTCGTCGCCGCACGGACGAGCTGATCGAGCGGTTCGGCCTGGCCGAGGCCGCCGGCCGCCGGGTCAAGACCTACTCCGGCGGCATGCGCCGGCGGCTGGACCTCGCGGCCAGCCTCGTCGGCCGTCCCGACGTGCTGTTCCTCGACGAGCCGACCACCGGCCTGGACCCGCGGCACCGCAACGAGGTGTGGGAGCACGTCCGCGCCCTGGCCGCCGAGGGGACGACGGTCCTGCTCACCACCCAGTACCTGGAGGAGGCCGACCAGCTCGCCGAGGACCTCGTGGTCCTCGACCGCGGGCAGGTCATCGCGAGCGGCACCCCGGCCTCGCTCAAGGCCGAGGTCGGCGGGCAGCTGCTGCACGTGCGGCCGCTGCACCGCGCCGACGTCGGCGCCGTCGCCACGCTGCTCGGCGGGCTGACCACCGAGACGCCCGCGATCGACCCGACCGGCGAGCTGACCCTGTCCGGCGATCCCGCCCTGCTGCACCGGCTCGGCGCCCGGCTCGAGGAGGCCGCCGTTCCCGTCGCGGAGCTGGGGCTGCGGCTGCCCAGCCTCGACGACGTCTTCCTGACCCTGACCGGCCGCCCCGCCGAGGCCGGCCCCGCGACCGAGGAGGCCGCATGACCACCACCGCCACCGCTCCCGTCCCCACGACCGTCGCCGGACCCCCGCCACGGACCGGAGCCCGGCACGGGCCGTCGACGCTGCGGCACGGTGCGACACTGGCCTGGCGCGGGCTGGTCAAGACGGTCCACTCGCCCGAGGCGCTGATCGACGTCACCCTGCAGCCGGTCATCTTCCTGCTGCTGTTCGTGTACGTCTTCGGCGGCGCGATCGCCGGCGACACCTCGGCCTACCTGCAGTTCGCGCTACCCGGGGTGCTGGTGCAGACCGTCGTCTTCGCCTCGGCCGGCACCGGCACCGGCCTGGCCGACGACCTGCACACCGGGATCTTCGACCGGTTCCGGAGCCTGCCGATCTCCCGGGCCGCCCCGCTGCTCGGCGCGATCGGCGCGGACCTGGCGCGCTACGCGACGTCCGGCGTGATCATGCTCGTGTTCGGCGGGATCCTCGGGTTCCGCACCTCGGCCGGTCCGCTGGCGATCGTGGCGGCGCTGCTGCTGGTCATGGCCTTCGCCTTCGCCCTGTGCTGGGTGTTCACCGCGCTGGCGATGCTGGTCAAGGACCCGCGCTCGGTCCAGGGGCTCGGCGCGCTGATCTCGCTGCCGCTCACCTTCGGCAGCAACGTGTTCGTGCCGGCGTCGACCATGCCCGGCTGGTTGCAGGGCTGGGTGGACGTGAACCCGGTGTCGAAGACCGCCGACGCCGTGCGCGGCCTGCTGCTGGGCGGCCCGGTCGCGGGTCCGGCGGGCACCGCGCTGCTGTGGGCGGCCGGCATCACGCTGGTGTTCGCGCCGATCGCGGTGACGCTCTACCGCAAGCGGACCTGATCCCGGAGCAGGTCCAGCCCGTCCTGCGGCGGGAGGTCCACGACCTCCCGCCGCAGCGCGTCCGCCCCCGGGCCGAGCGCCCCCAGCAGCGTGACGACGGCGGGGTCCCCCAGGTCGAGGACGCCGCGGCGGGCCTCGGCGACGCCCAGCGCCCGGGCGGCCCCCGCGCGGTCCCCGCGGGCCATGGCCAGCTGCGCGACCGTCTCGGCGACCATCCCGACCACGGGGCCGTCCCGGCTCTCGTCCCCGGCCTCGACGGCCTCGGCGAGATGCTCCGCCGTGCGCCCGAGGTCGCCCGCCGCCAGCTCGACCAGGGCGCGCTGCGCGCTCAGGTGCGCGCGCCGCTGCGGGACGGCGATCCCGCCACCCGCCGTCGGGTCGATCTCCGCGAGCCGGGCGCGCGCTGCGACCAGGTCGCCCTCCAGGCGGTCCAGCTCCGCGAGCGAGACGCGCACCATCTCCGGCGACGAGTACTCGGACCCGTCGAGCATCTCGAGCGCCTCGGTGTAGAGCTTGCGGGCCAGCGCGTGGTCGCCCACCCGCGCCGCGAGGCTGCCGCGGCGGACGAGGTACTGGGGCAGGTCGTCGTCGTTGGCCAGCTCGGTCGCCAGCGCGATGGCCTCCTCGAAGGCGGTCCCGGCGGCCTCGGCGTTGCCCGCCCACGCCTCCAGCTCGCCGAGCGTGGTGAGCGTCATCCCGAGCCCGAACCGGTCCCCGACCTGCGTGAACAGGGTGTGTGCCGCGCGCACCAGCTCGCGCTCGAGGTCGATCAGGCCGGCGTTCTCGGACAGCGTCGCCCGGATCTCCAGCGCGAACGCCCGCACCCACGGGTCCGGGTGCGTGGTGCTGATCGAGGTCAGCGGTTCCTGGTCCTGGACCGCGAACGCTGCGCTCATCGGCCCGATCAGGTCGAGCGCGGGATGCCGGGGCTGCGGGGCCTGCTCGGCCTGTGCGGTTGCGCGCGTGATGTGCCGCTGGGCCTCCACCATCTCCCCGCGGCCGAGCGCCTCGATCGCCCGGAACGCGGTCACCCGGGCGACCACCTCGATCGGGGCGGGGTCGGGCGGGAGGTCCCCGACCGCCCGCACCCAGCGCATCGACTCCTCGGTGGCGCCACGGATCAGCCAGGCCCAGAACATCCCGGCGACCAGCCGGTACGCGGTCGCGGAGTCCCGCTCGGCGACGGCCCGGCGCAAGGCCCCGGTGATGTTGCCCGCCTCCGCGCGCAGCACCTCGAGCCACCGCAGCTGCTCGCGGCCGCGCAGCTCCGGCTCGGCCCGCTCCACCTGGGCGACCGTCCAGGCCGCGTGTCGCGCGGCGGTCGCCGGTTCCTCCCCGGAGGCGGCCAGCCGCTCGCGCGCGTACTCGCGGATGGTCTCCAGCATCCGGTAGCGGGTCGGCGCCCCGGCCTGCGGGACCGCGACGACGAGTGACTTGTCGACGAGCGCGGCGAGCGTGGTGAACGGGTCGTCCAGCCCGTCGCCGCACACCTGGTCCGCGGCGTCGGCCGTGGCGCCGCCGGAGAACACGGCGAGCCGGCGGGCGAGGGCGCGTTCGGCGTCGTCGAGCAGGTCCCAGCTCCAGTCGACGACCGCCCGCAGGGTCTGGTGTCGGGGCAGCACGGTCCGGGCGCCGGTAATGAGCAGCCGGAACCGGTCGTCGAGCCGGGTGAGGATCTCCTCGGGGCTGAGCGCGCGCAGCCGGGCCGCGGCGAGCTCGATCGGGAGCGGCTGGCCGTCCAGCCTGCGGCAGATCTCCGTGATCGCGGGGGCGTGCGCGTCGGCGTCGAACCCGGGGGCGACGGCCTCGGCGCGGTCGGCGAACAGCCGGACGGCGGCGGCGTCGTCGAGCGCCTCGACGGGGTGCAGCCGTTCCCCGGGCACCGCCAGCGGCTCGCGGCTGGTCGCGAGGATCCGCACCGCCGGGCAGCGGGTGAGCAGCGTGCCCGCCAGGTCGGCGCAGGCGCCGATCAGGTGCTCGCAGTTGTCCAGGACCAGGACGAGATCGCGGCGGCCGACCGCGGCCACCAGCCGCTCGACGGCGTCGGGGTGCTCCTCCTGGCGGATCACCAGCTCCGGGCTGCCGACCGCGGCGAGCACGGTCTCCGCGAGCTGGTCGGAACCGGTGAGCGGGGCGAGCTCGGCGACCGAGCCCTCGGGGCAGGCCTCCCGCGCGAGCCGGGTCTTGCCCGCGCCGCCGGGGCCCACCAGCGTGACGAGCCGCCCGGTCCCGAGCAGTTCGCGCAAGCGTCCGACGTCCGCCTCCCGGCCGACGAAGCTGGTCAGCGGCCGGGGCGGGGCGGGGCGCGACGGGCGCGGGGCCGGTGCGGCCGGCGCGGGCGCCCCGCGCAGCACGTCGAGCCGGGCGCCCGCCAGCTCCGGACCGGGATCCACGCCGAGCTCCTCGACCAGCCGGTCGCGGGTGCGGTCGAGCACGGCGAGCGCGTCGGCCTGGCGGCCGGTGGCGTGCAGGGCCCGGGCCAGTGCGGCGGCGGTGCTCTCCCGCAGCGGTTGGTCGGTGAGCAGTGCGGTCAGCGGCTCCACGCTGCCGGCCGCGCGCCCGAGCAGCAGGTCCAGCCCGGCGGCGCGTTCGACGGCGGCCGCCCGTGTGCCGTCGAGCCGGTCGGCGGCGGGGCCGGCGAAGGGCAACCGGCGGACGTCGGCCAGGGCAGGGCCGCGCCAGAGCGCGAGCGCCTGCCCGACCAGCTCGCGGGCGGCCTCCGGGTCGGGCTCGTGCTCGGCCTCGGCGATCCGCTGGGCGGCCCGGACACAGTCGACGTCCCCGGGCGGCAGGTCGAGCCGGTACCCGCCGGGCACGGTCACGACCAGCTCGGGTCCGAGGGCGCGGCGCAGCCGGGAGACCAGGGCCTGCAGGGCGTTCGCGGAGGCGGGCGCGGAGTCGGATCCGGTGCCCCACAGGTCGTCGACCAGCGTCTCGGCGGTGACGGTGCGGCCGGGCGCGAGCGCCAGCCGGGCGAGCAGCCCGCGCAGGCGAAGGCCGGCGGGGGCGACGTCGGCGCCCGACGCGGCCCACGCCGCCACCGGGCCCAGCACGCCGATCCGCATCGGCTCAGTCTGCCGGGCGCGCGGGGCGGGCGCTAGCGATATATCGTCGACAGTCGATGGTCAGCGGCGGAGCTCGTCGAGCAGGAAGGCCTCGGCCCGCGCCCCCGTGGCGAACATCGACAGCGACAAGGACTCGTCGATCCCGTGCCAGCGCGACGCCGGGTCGCCCACGCCGGTGACCAGCACCGCCGCGCCCGGGAAGGTGCGGGCGAACTCGGCGATGAACGGGATGCTGCCGCCGATGCCCATCTCGACGGTCGCGGTGCCGTAGGCCTCCGAGAAGGCGCGCTTGGCCGCGTCGTAGGCGCCGCCGTCGGCGTCGAGCGAGAAGGGCTCGGCCACGCCCGACCCGTGCTCGACCGTGACCTGCGCGCCCCACGGCGCGTGCGCCCGCAGGTGCTCGGCGAGCTTCTCCCGCGCGGCCAGGGCGTCCTCGCCGGGGGCGAGCCGCATGCTGACCATGGCGCGGGCGCGGGGGAGCAGCACGTTCGAGGCCTGCGCGACGGACGGCGCGTCGATCCCGAGGACGGCGATGGCAGGCTTGTGGTAGATCCGCTCGGCCAGCGTGCCGGTACCCAGCAGCTCGGCCCCCTCCACCAGGCCGGCCTCGGCGCGCCACTCCGCCTCCGGGATGTCCAGGGCGGCGGCGTCCGTGCCCGTGTTCGCGTGCAGCCCGGGGACGGCGACCTCGCCCTTCTCGTCGTGCAGGCTCGCGAGGGCGTGGGTCAGCGCGGTGAGCGCGTCGCCGACCGGCCCGCCGAAGACGCCCGAGTGCAGCGGCCGCTCCAGCAGCGACACGTCGATCACGACGTCGACGAGGCCCCGCAGGCTCGTGGTGAGCGCGGGGACGTCGACGGCGGGGTTGGCGGCGTCGGCGATCACGATGACGTCCGCGGCGAGCAGCTCGTGGTGCTCGCGCAGCAGCTGCGGCAGCGTGGGGGAGCCGGACTCCTCCTCGCCCTCGATGAACAGCGTGACGCCGACGGGCGGCTTCCCCTCGTACGCGCGCAGCACGGCGAGGTGGGTCATCACGCCGGCCTTGTCGTCCGCGGCGCCGCGGCCGTAGAGCCGTCCGTTCCGCTCGGTGGGCTCGAAGGGCGGGCTGGTCCAGTGCTCGTCGCCGCCCGTGGGCTGGACGTCGTGGTGGGCGTAGAGCAGCACGGTCGGCTGCCCCTCGGGCGCCGGCCACTGCGCCACGACGGCGGGCGCGCCACCCTCGGCGCGCAGGATCTGGAGGTTCGCGGGGTTCAGGGCGCCCGCGAGCTCCGCGACGGCCGCGGCGCTCGCCTCGGTGTCGGCGGCGTGCGCCGGGTCGGCCCAGATGCTGGGGATGCGCACCAGCCGCTCGAGGTCGGAGCGGGCGCCGGGGATCACGGCCTCGACGGCCGCGGCGATCGAGTCACGGGTGTGAGCCACGGGCCCGACCCTACGCGGGTCCGCCGGTCCGGGCCTTAGGCTGCGCACCATGTCCCGGTTCCTCGCGACGTTGCTGGAGTCCGCCGCCGACACCTCCCGCGGCATGACGACCGGCGAGCCCGCCACCCCCGTCCGTCGACCGTGGAGCGAGGTGCACGGGACCGCCCTGGGGATCGCCGACGCCCTGCGCCGGCCCGAGGGAAACACCCCCGCCCTGACCCGCGGCGGCGCCGTCGGCGTGCTGGCGGGCGACCCGGCGTCGATCGCCCCGCTCGCGCAGGCGGTGTGGCTCACCGGCGGCAGCGTCACGATGCTGCACCAGCCGACCGCGCGCACCGACCTCATGCACTGGGCCGAGGACACCGTCGCCGTGCTGCGGATGATCGACGCGAGCATGGTCCTGCTCGGTCCGCCCTTCGACGGACTCGCCCCCGTGCTCACCGAGCGCGGCATCCCGTTCCGGCTGGTCGAGGCGCTGCAGGGCGACCCGGCCGCGGTCACGCCGGACGCCGAGGCCGCCGCCGAGGACGACACCGCGCTGTTGCAGCTCACCAGCGGGTCCACCGCGGAGCCGAAGGCCGTGCGGATCACACACCGCAACCTGCACGCCAACATCACCGCGATGCGCGAGGCGGCCCGCCTCGACGTCGAGCGGGACGTGATGATCTCGTGGCTGCCGCTCTTCCACGACATGGGCATGGTCGGGTTCCTGACGATCCCGATGGTCACCGCCCTCGAGCTGGTCACGGTCACGCCGGTGGACTTCCTGTCCCGGCCGCTGCTGTGGGCCGAGCTGATCTCGAAGTACGGCGGCACCGTCACGGCCGCGCCGAACTTCGCCTACGCCGTGCTCGCCCGCCAGCTCGCGCGGGCCGACCAGGAGCTGGACCTGTCGTCGTTGCGCATCGCGCTCAACGGCGCCGAGCCCGTCGACCCCCTCGCCGTCGGCGCCTTCGTCGACGCCGGGGCGCGGTTCGGGCTGCGGCCCGAGTCGGTGCTGTGTGCCTACGGGATGGCGGAGACGGCACTCGGGGTGGCGTTCGCGCCCGTCGAGACGGGGCTGGCCGTCGACGAGATCGACGCCGACGCCCTCGAGTCCGGGCGCCGGGCCGAGCCCGCCGGCGAGGGGCCGACCCGTGCGTTCCCGCTGCTCGGGCCGCCACTGCCGGGGATCGAGGCGCGCGTCGTCGGGGAGTCCGGGGAGGTGCTCGGCACCCGCGGGGTCGGGGTGATCCAGCTGCGCGGCGAGTCCGTGACGCCGGGTTACCTGACCGTGGACGGCCCGGTCGAGACGCAGGACGCGGAGGGCTGGTTCGACACCGGCGACGAGGGCTACGTCGTCGAGGACGGCCAGGTCGTCGTGTGCGGGCGGCGCAAGGACGTGATCATCATGGGCGGGCGCAACATCTACCCGACCGACATCGAGCGCGCCGCCGCAGAGGCCGACGGCGTGCGGGCGGGCAACGCCGTGGCCGTCCGGCTGTTCGCGGGTGAGGGGCAGCGGCGCGAGTCCTTCGCCGTGGCCGTCGAGGCCCGCAAGGCCGACGACGAGGCCGCGGCCGCGCTGATCCGCAAGGACGTCACCTCGCGGGTGGTGTCCGCGGTGGGGGTGCGGCCGGCGCGGGTGGAGGTGCTCCCGCCCGGCAGCCTGCCCAAGACGCCCTCGGGCAAGCTGCGCCGGGCCGCCACCGCCGACCTGCTCGAATCGCGCCCCTGACCGGCGAACGGCGCGTTCGCTCACCTTGTCTGAGCGATTGCGCCGCTCACTCATCCGGCCCGTGAATGCACGAACGGCACTTTCGTGCGATAGGTCCGCACGAAAGTGCCGTTGGTGCAAGTCGGGTCAGCCGGAGAGCGCGTGGAAGCGGTTCTGCGCGGGTTCGAGGCCCTGCTCGAGCAGCGCCTCGGCGGCGTCGGCGGCCAGGTCGACCGCGAGGTCCAGCTCCTTGCGCTCGGTCGCGGAGAACCTCTTGAGCACGAAGTCCGCCGGGTCCTGACGGCCGGGCGGGCGGCCGATGCCGAACCGGACCCGCAGGTAGTCCTTGGTACCGATCGAGCGGCTGATCGAGCGCAGGCCGTTGTGCCCGCCCTCGCCGCCGCCCCGCTTCAACCGGATCACGCCGAAGCCGAGGTCGAGGTCGTCGTGGACCACGACGAGTTCCTCGGGCGGCACCGAGAAGTACCGGACCAGCCCGGCGACGGGGCCGCCGGACTCGTTCATGTACGTCCGCGGCTTGGCCAGCACGACCTTGCGGCCCGCGAGCCTGCCCTCGGCGACCTCGGCGTTGGACCGCTTGTGCAGCGAGAACCGCGCGCCGGCGCGCTCGGCCAGCAACTCGGCCACGCCGAACCCGACGTTGTGCCGGGTGTCGGCGTAGCCGGGCCCGGGGTTCCCGAGCCCGACGACCAGGGCCGTGCCGGCGGACGGTGCCGGCGCCACCGATCAGCTCTCGGCGGAGGCGTCGCCCTCGGCGGACTCGCCCTCGGCCGGGGCCTCGGACTCGTCGGCCGGGGTCGCCGGGGCGTCCTCGACCACGCCGGCGCCCTCGGTGTCCTCGGTGGCCTCGAGGTCCTCGGCGGTCGGCGCGGCGACCACGTTGACGACCAGGTACTCGGGGTCGGTGCGCAGCTCGGAACCCGTCGGCAGCGCGACCTGGCCCGCCAGGAACTGGGTGCCGACCTCGGCGCCCTCGACCGAGATCTCGACGTTCTCGGGGATGTTCAGGGCGTCCGCCTCGACCTCGATCGTGTTCAGGTCCTGGGTGACCAGGGAGCCCGGCACGGCCTCGCCGGTGATGATCACCGGAATCTCGACGACGACCTTCTCGCCCTTCTGCACGACGAGCAGGTCGACGTGCTCGATGTAGGGGCGGATCGGGTGGAAGGTGACGGTCTTGGTCAGCGCCAGCTGGCTGCTGCCCCCGACGATGTCCAGCTCGAGCACGGCGTTGCGGCCCTGCTCGCGGACGACGGCGGCGAACTCGAGCGACGGCAGCGTCAGGTGCTGCGGGTCGGTGCCGTGCCCGTACAGGACTGCGGGGATCTTGCCCGCCTTGCGGGTGCGCCGCGCGGCGCCCTTGCCGAACTCGGTCCGGGTCTCGGCGGCGATCTTGGACTGGGCCACGGTGGGTCTCTCTCCTCGAACTGCTGATGTCGCGTGCGCGCGGCGAGGAGGCGGCGGAAGAGCCGACCACACGTCGATGACGGCGGGCTCGTCGAACAACCCGCCCTCGCCGCGGAACCGCCGACAAGAGTACGCCTGGCCGCTTCGCGGCCCGCCGGAGGGGTCCGCGGAACGCGGCACACCGGCCGCAGAACGAGCGACGGCCCTGCCCGGCGGCGATCAGGCGGGCGAGGCGGCGTGCTGCGGAGCGAGCAGGCGGGTGGCTTCGGCCATCATGCCCCGGACGATCTCGCCGGCGGGCTCGATCGCTTGGACCACGCCGACCCCCTCGCCGGCCGGGAAGGCCATCTCCTCCCAGTCGCCGCTCGTCTCGGGCGTCGGCGGGAGGGCGGAGAACTTCGGCATGACGTAGGGCTGCCGGGCGCTGTGCGGGAACAGCGTCGTGCGGCCGATGACCTCCGGCCCGGGCGGCGGGTCCGGGATCTCGTGCTCGCGCCCGGCCCACTCGCTCGCCGTCCGCGTCGGGAGCATCCGGTAGTCGGCGTCCGGCCACTCCGGTCCGAAGGCCGTGGTGCGGACGGTCGGGCCGGTGGCGGCGACGAGCCGCTGCTTGTACTCGGCGTGGGCGCGCGCCTCCACGGAGGCGACCAGCCGCGTCCCGACCCACACCCCGTCCGCGCCGGCCCTCAGGGCCTCGGCGACCCCGGCCCCGTCGGCGATTCCGCCGGCCGCCAGCAGGAGGCGGTCCGGGAACTGTTCCGCGAGCATCGGGACCAGGGTGCTCCGCGGGATCGTCCCCCGGCTGTGGCCCCCGGCCTCCGCGCCCTGGGCCACGAGTCCGGTCACGCCCAGGCCGACGGCCTCCTCGGCGAGCTCGGGCGAGGACACCTGCATCCAGACCCGGGCTCCGGCCTCGGCCAACCACCGGACCCAGCGCGGGGGCGGTGGGTCGTGGTGGAAGACCACGAGCGGCACGTCGAGCTCGACGCAGGCCTCGACATGCGCGTCGGTGCACGCCGGACCCATCCCGGTCTCCGCGCAGATCAGGTCGACGCCCCAGGGCTGCTCGGTGAGGCGGCGCAGCTCGGCCACCATCACGGGCAGGCTCGCCGGCGGATCGGGGCTGGCCCCGAGCACGCCCAGGCCGCCGGCCGCTGACACCGCCGCGGCCAGCGCCGGGTGGGAGACGAAACCCATGCCGGCACCGACGAAGGGATGCCGGAGGCCGTACTCCCGGGTCAACCGGGTGTCGACCGTGTTCCCGTCACAGGTCCAGACCATGGGTCCGTCCTTCGACTCAGGGGTGGTTCGGCCGGTAGAACATCTCGAGCTGGAAGCGGTCCGGATCCTTGAAGGTCAGGATCGAGCCGTAGACCTCGTCGACGACGGGCGCATGGGCGACCCCGTTGTCGCGGAACCACGCCGACCACTCGTCGAGCTCCTCGCGCCTGTCCACCTTGAGCCCCAGGTGGTCGCCTCCCGTGCGGGTGGGATCGAACTCCTCGCCCCGGTTGGCGCCGTGCTGCTGCAGACACAGCACCATCCCGTTCCGCGGGTGCACGAGGATCCACTCCTCGTACTCCGCGGTGCGCGACTCCTCGAACTGCTCGAAGCCCAGCACCTCGCGGTACCAGTCCCGGCTCGTGTTCCTGTCGCGGACCGACAGCGACACGTGCGACACCCCGGCGAACTCCGGCATGACACCCTCCTCCGGCGTCTATACTGACAATGGCAGTATCCGTCGGGTGCCGATGAGCGTCAAGGGAGTGGGATGAAGGGCCTGTCGACGACCTCGTACGCGATCCTGGGACTCCTCGCGATCCGGCCCTGGACGACCTACGAGCTGGCCAAGCAGATGGAGGTCAGCCTGCGGAACTTCTGGCCGCGGGCGGAGCGGCGGCTCTACGAGGAACCCGCCAAGCTCGTCGACCACGGCCTGGCCTCGGTCGTCCGGGAGAGGGTCGGCAGCCGGCCGCGTTCGGTCTACCGGATCACCCCGGCGGGTCGGGACGCCCTGCGCGCCTGGCTCGCGGAGCCGGGCGCCCTCCCGTCACTGGAGTTCGAGGCGCTGGTGAAGGTGTTCTTCGCCGAGCACGGCGGGAAGGAGGTCCTGGTCGCCAACCTGCGCCGGATCCTGGACGGTACGCGCGAGCGGGTGGCGCGGGACGCCGACTGGGCGGACCACTACCTGCGCACCGGCGGCCAGTTCGCGGAGCGCCTCCCCGTCATCAGCCTGGTGGGGGTGCTCCAGGCGGAGCTGAACAGGACCGTCGCGGACTGGGCGAGGTGGGCGCTGGACACGGTGGACGGATGGCCCGAGGACCTGACCGAGGCGCCGCCGGCCCGCGGAGCCCTGGAACGAGTGCGACGGCACGCGGAGCCCGAGGGGGAGGAGGGTGCGGACGAGCGCGCCAGGTGACGAGGGTGCGTCCGGGGTGCCGTCGGTACGGAACGGCCGGACGGCCGTCCCCCGATGCGTCGGGGGAGGGCCGTTCCCGATGGCGGACGGGCAGGCGGATTCCCGCCCGCCGAGGATGTCGCGCGGCTACGCGTTGCCGTCGAACAGACTGGTGACCGAGCCGTCGTCGAAGACCTGGTGGATCGCCTCGGCCAGCAGCGGGGCGATCGAGAGCACGGTCATGGTCGGGAACCGCTTCTCGTCCGGGATCGGCAGCGTGTCGGTGAAGACCACCTCGCGGGCGCCGCAGGAGGAGAGCCGCTCGACGGCCGGGCCGGAGAGCACGCCGTGGGTGGCCGCGATGATCACGTCCCTCGCGCCCTCCTTCAGCAGCACCTCGACGGTCTTGGCCACCGTGCCACCGGTGTCGATCATGTCGTCGATGACCACGCAGGTGCGGCCCTCGATCTCACCGACCACCCGGTTCGCCTTGGCCTCGTTGGGCTTGAGCGGGTCGCGGGTCTTGTGGATGAAGGCCAGCGGTGTCCCGCCCAGCGTCTCCGCCCAGCGCTCGGCCAGCCGCACGCGGCCCGAGTCCGGGGAGACCACGGCGAGGTCGGCGTCCGAGTACCGCTGCTTGATGTGCTCGGCGAGCACCGGCAGCGCGAACAGGTGGTCGACCGGGCCGTCGAAGAAGCCCTGGATCTGGGCGGTGTGCAGGTCGACCGTCATGATCCGGTCCGCACCGGCCGTCTTGAACATGTCCGCGATGAGCCGGGCCGAGATCGGCTCCCGGCCGCGGTGCTTCTTGTCCTGGCGCGCGTAGCCCCAGAACGGCATGACCACGGTGATCCGCTTGGCCGAGGCGCGCTTGAGCGCGTCGACCATGATCAGCTGCTCCATGATCGCGTCGTTGATCGGCGCGCTGTGCGCCTGCAGGACGAACGCGTCGCACCCGCGCACCGACTCCTCGAACCGGACGAAGATCTCGCCGTTCGCGAAGGAGTACGCCGACTGCGGCGTGACGGTGACGTCGAGCTCCTTGGCGACCTGCTCGGCCAGCTCCGGGTGCGCCCTCCCGGAGAAGAACATCAGGTTCTTCTTGGGCTGACCCGACATCGCACTCACTGCGCTGTGCCTCCTCGGCCGCTCTCGGCCGCGTCCCGGGCGGCCGTGTCGCTGGCCCGCTCGGCGGCCTCGGCCGCCGGCGTGCCGGGTCGCTTCCGTACGACCCATCCGTCGATGGTGCGCTGTGGCCCGGACGACACCGCCAGCGCCCCCGGTGGAACGTCCTCGCGGACGACCGTGCCGGCGCCCGTGTAGGCGCCGTCGCCGATGCTCACCGGGGCGATGAACATCGTGTCCGATCCGGTCCGGACGTGCGAACCGATGGTCGTCCGGTGCTTGGTCACACCGTCGTAGTTGACGAAGACCGAGGAGGCGCCGATGTTGCTCTGCTCGCCGATCGTGGCGTCGCCCACGTAGGTGAGGTGCGGCACCTTGGAGCCGCGGCCGATCTCCGCGTTCTTCACCTCGACGAAGGTGCCGATCTTGCCGTCGGCGCCCAGCCGGACGCCGGGGCGCAGGTAGGCGAAGGGGCCGACGGAGGCGCTGGGCCCGATCCAGGACGACGAGCCGTGCGTCCGGACCACCGAGGCGCCCTCGCCGATCTCGACGTCCGTGAGCGTGGTGTCCGGGCCGACGACCGCCGCGTCGCCCACGGTGGTGTGCCCGCGCAGCTGCGTCCCCGGCTCGACGACGACGTCCCGCCCCAGCCGGACCTGGACGTCGACCCACGTCGTGGCCGGGTCGACGACGGTGACGCCGGCGAGCATCCACCGCTCCAGCACCCGCCGGTTCAGCTCGGCGCGGACCGCGGCGAGCTGCACGCGGTCGTTGACGCCCGCGACCAGCCACGGGTCGTCCACCCGCACCGCCTCGACGCGCAGGCCGTCCGCGACCGCGAGCGCGACCAGGTCGGTGAGGTAGAGCTCGCCCTGGGCGTTGGCGGTGTCGAGCCGGCCGAGCCCGGCGGTGAGGAACGCGGCGTCGAAGGCGTAGACGCCGGAGTTGATCTCCGTGAGCGCCCGCTGCTCCTCCGTGGCGTCCTTCTGCTCGACGATCCGCAGCACCGACCCCGTGGCGTCGCGGACGATCCGGCCGTAGCCGGTGGGGTCCTCGAGATCGGTGGTGAGCAGCGTGACGGCGGCGCCGGCGGTCTCGTGCACGCGCAGGACCTCGGCGAACGTGGTGGCGTCGAGCAGCGGCACGTCCCCGTAGGTCACGAGGACGGTGCCGGACAGCTCGCCGGGGAGGGCGGCGAGGCCGCAGCGCACGGCGTCGCCGGTGCCGTTCTGCTGCTCCTGCACGGCCGGGAGGACCCGGCGCGCCACCTCGTCGCCGATGCGCTCGAGCGCGGCGCCGACCTGCTCGCGGGCGTGCCCGACGACCACCGTGAGGTGCTCGGGCTCCAGCTCCGCGACCGCGTGCACGGCGTGCCCCAGCAGGCTCCGGCCGCCGATCTCGTGCAGCACCTTGGGGGTCGCGGACCGCATCCGGGTCCCCTCACCCGCGGCCAGCACGACGGCGGCGGTGGGACGGACGGAAGGGCGGTCGGGCATGGGCGCTCCTCGAGATGGTCGGGTCCCCGATGCGGGGCGAATCCTACGCGGGCCTGTCGGGCCGACTATTCGGCTCGTTACCTCGGCAGGTCACGGTCGTTGTGCTCCTGGCCGGGTCGAACGGGATGAAAGGTGCCGAGCGGACAGATGGGAAGGCACAGCAGGGCTCGTTCACCGCGGGTGCGCGGTGCGGTCGCGGCCGGTCTGGTCGGGGTGGGGACGCTCGCCGCCGGTCAGGGGCAGGCCGTCGCGGGACCCGGTCCCGTCGAGGGGACCCCGTGCACCGCCGAGGCGCGCGGGTGTGTGGACCTCGCGGGCAAGAAGGCCTGGCTGATCGACGACGGGCGCGTGGTCCGCGGCCCCGTCGCCACGAGCCCCGGCGGGCCCGGCCACGAGACGCCGCGGGGCGACTTCGAGGTCGAGTGGAAGAACGACAAGCACCGCAGCAAGGAGTTCAACGACGCGCCGATGCCGTTCGCGGTGTTCTTCGCCGAGGGCGGGATCGCGTTCCACGAGGGCAACCTGCAGACGCCGTCCGCGGGTTGCGTCCGGCTCGCCCACGAGGACGCCCGCGCCTTCTACGACTTCCTCCAGGTCGGCGACACCGTCCAGGTGCGGTGATCGTCCGCTCGTCGTCCCGATCCGACCGGTCGGCGACCCCGGGGTCAGGTTCCGTGTACCCGGGAGCGCGCGGTGGGTCCCTCCGGACGGACGATCGTCGACGGGAGATCCGAATGCCCACTCGCACCGCACGGACGGCCTGGAACGGGACCCTCGAGCAGGGATCCGGCCAGGTCGAGCTGACCAGCAGCAAGGTCGGCACCTACGACGTGAGCTTCCCCAAGCGCGCGGCCGACGACGCCGGCGGCACCACCAGCCCCGAGGAGCTCATCGCCGCGGCCCACTCCGCCTGCTACGCGATGCAGCTCTCCGCGTTGATCGGGCAGGAGGGCGCCACGCCCGAGTCGCTCGACGTGAAGGCCGACGTCTCGCTCGGACCGGACCAGGGCGGCGGGTTCCGGATCACGGGCATCGCGCTCACCGTCCGGGGCGAGGTCCCGGGCATGGACGCCGCCGCCTTCGAGAAGGCCGCCCGGGCCGCCAAGGACGGCTGCCCGGTCAGCAAGGCGCTGACGGGCACCACGATCACGCTCGACGCCGCGCTGGACTGAGCGCGCCCGTCGGGCGGGAGGGACGAGGCATGCGCACGACCACGAGCCCGGGGTGCACGGGGAACGGACGGCCCCAGCCGCCACCCCCGCCGAAGCCCGCCTGCGTCCTCTGAGCTCCGTCCGGAGCTCCGGGGCCGCGACCGAGGTGAAGGGCGGCCCGCCGCGATCCGGCGGGCCGCCCTTCCGCGTGTGCGGGGTCGGCCGGTGCGCACCACGGGACCTGCTCCGCCGCCAGGATTCGAACCTGGACCATCGGAACCAAAATCCGAGGTGCTGCCGTTACACCACGGCGGACAGGCCTCCATCCTGTCACGGGCCGTCGGAGCGGCTGCGGCGGCGCGTCCGGCCCGGCCGCCCCGTCGGGGATCGGCCGAACGGCGGCACCGCCGGGTAACGGTCGTACGGGGGCGGGCGAACCCGGACGTGTCGTGCAGGCCGTCGTCGTGGGGGCATCAGAACCGTGACCGATCTCCGTTGCCGGCTGTGCGGGTCCAGCAACCTGCGCAGCTTCCTGGACCTCGGGGCGACGCCCCCGTGCGAGCTGTTCCTCACCGCCGAGGCGCTCGAGCTGCCGGAGCCGACCTACCCGCTGCACGTCCGGGTGTGCGAGGAGTGCCTGCTCGCCCAGCTGCCTCCGTTGATCACCCCGGAGGAGACGTTCACCGAGTACGCCTACTTCTCGTCGTACTCGACCTCCTGGGTGGAGCACGCGAAGCGGTTCGTCGACGCGTCGAGCGAGCGGCTCGGACTCGGGTCGGACTCGTTCGTCGTCGAGGTGGCCAGCAACGACGGCTACCTGCTGCAGCACGTCGTCGAGCGCGGTGTCCGCTGCCTGGGGATCGAGCCGTCGCGCAACGTGGGTGAGGCCGCGCGGGAGCGGGGCGTGCCCACCCTGACCGCGTTCCTCACCCCGGAGACCGGGGTGCGGGTGCGCGCGGAGCACGGTCCGGCGGATCTCGTCGCGCTCAACAACGTCTACGCCCACATCCCCGACGTCGTCGGGTTCACCGAGGGCCTGCGTGCCCTCGTCGCCGACGACGGCTGGGTGTCGATCGAGGTCCAGCACCTGCTCACGCTCGTCGAGCGGACCCAGTTCGACACCGTCTACCACGAGCACTTCCAGTACTACACGCTGCTCACGGCGCAGCGGGCCCTCGCGTCGGGCGGGCTGACGGTCGTCGACGTCGAGCTCCTGGACACCCACGGCGGGTCGATCCGCGTCTGGGCCCGGCCGGCCGCCGTCGCGGGCGAGCCGTCGGAGCGCGTGCGCGAGGTGCTGGCCGCGGAGGAGAAGGCGGGCCTGCACACGGTCGACGGCCACGCCGGCTTCGCCGAGGCCGTCTCGCGCGTGCGCGACGACCTGGTGGCCTTCCTGATCGAGGCCCGGCGCGCGGGCAGGTCGGTGGTCGGGTACGGCGCGCCCGGGAAGGGCAACACCCTGCTCAACTACTGCGGCATCCGGCCCGACCTGCTCCCGTACACCGTCGACCGCAACCCGTACAAGCACGGCCGGTTCACCCCGGGAACGCGGATCCCCGTCCTGCCGCCCGAGCGGATCGAGGCCGACCGGCCGGACTACGTCCTCGTGCTGCCCTGGAACCTGCGGGACGAGCTCGTCGAGCAGCTCGCGCCCGTCCGGGAGTGGGGCGGCCGGCTGGTCTTCCCGATCCCGTCCCTCGAGGTCGTCTGAGACCACCGAGAGTGATCGTTCGGCCCTGTCGGCGCGGGGTGCGGCGGGGGATGCTGGTGGGCGTCACCGACCGCACCGCGGCGCCCGTCCGGTGCCGTCCCGTCCGCGAGGAGCGCTGAACCCGACGATGCTGAGCCTGTTGCCCGAGCGCCTGGACCGGCTGGTCCTGCTCGGAGCCCACTGCGACGACATCGCGATCGGGGCGGGCGGAGCACTGCTGGAGCTCTGCCGCGCCCACCCGGGTGTCTCCGTCGTCGCCATGGTGCTGACCGGCGGGGCCTCCCTCCGCGAGGAGGAGGAACGGGAGGCGCTCGCCGCGTTCTGCCCCGGGGCGAAGCTCGAGGTCATCGTGCACGACCTGCCCGACGGCCGCGTCCCCGTCCGGTGGGAGCGCGCGAAGCAGGCGGTCGAGGAGGTCCGGGCGATGGGGGAGCCGGACCTGATCCTCGGGCCGACGGCCCACGACGCGCACCAGGACCACCGGACCCTGTCGAAGATCATCCCCACGGTCTTCCGGGACCACCTCGCCCTCGGCTACGAGATCCTCAAGTGGGAGAGCGACCTCGCGCAGCCGTCGGTCTACCTGCCGCTCGCCGAACCCGTGCTGCGGGAGAAGATCACCAAGCTCCTGGAGCACTACGGCAGCCAGCGGGACCGGACCTGGTTCGACGCCGAGACCTTCGCCGGCCTCGCCCGGGTGCGTGGCGTGCAGTGCCACGCGCGATACGCCGAGGCGTTCCACGCCGAGAAGCTGGTCCTGGGAGTCGCGCCGCTGACGGGGATCGACCCGGTCGACTAATGCTCCGCGCGCCGCGGACGAGTCACCCGGTGCACCGCGGAACGGCGACGAGGAGACACCAGTGCGCGTACTGCTGACCGGCCACCAGGGCTACCTGGGCACCGTGATGGCCCCGATCCTGGCCGGCGCCGGTCACGACGTCACGGGTCTCGACAGCGGGCTGTTCGCCGCCTGCGTCCTCGGCTCGCTCGACACCCCGGACGTCCCCGGGCTGGCCGTCGACCTCCGCGACGTCACGGTCGATCAGCTCGCCGGGTTCGACGCCGTGGTGCACCTGGCGGCGTTGTCCAACGACCCGCTCGGCTCGCTCGCGCCGGAGATCACCTACGACATCAACCACCACGCCTCGACGCGCCTGGCCCGGCTGGCGAAGGAGGCGGGGGTCGGGCGGTTCGTCTACGCGTCGACCTGCTCCGTCTACGGCGCCCAGTCCGGTGACGACCTGGTCGACGAGGACGCGCCGCTCAAGCCGGTCACGCCCTACGCCGAGTCCAAGGTCCGGGTGGAGGACGACCTCGCCGAGCTGGCCGACGCCGACTTCGTCCCCGTGTCGATGCGCAACGCGACCGCCTTCGGGTTCTCGCCGCGGCTGCGGGCCGACATCGTGCTCAACAACCTCACCGGGCACGCCGTCCTCTCGGGCGTGGTCAAGGTCCTCTCCGACGGCACCCCGTGGCGTCCGCTCGCCCACGCCGAGGACATCGCAGGCGCCGTCGTCGCCGCGCTCGCCGCGCCCGCCGACGTCGTCCGCGGGCGGGCCTACAACGTGGGCACCGAGCAGAACAACCGGACGGTCGCCGAGATCGCTCAGGCCGTGGTCGAGGCGGTGCCCGGGGCGGAGCTGGCCATCACCGGCGAGGCGGGCAACGACCCGCGCTCCTACCGGGTCGACTTCTCGCGGGCGCGCAAGGAGCTGGGCTTCGAGGCGGGCTGGACGATCCCCGCGGGGGCGCAGCAGCTGGCGACCGAGTACCGGGCCCGCGGGCTCACCCGCGACGCGTTCGAGAACCGGTTCACCCGGCTCGCGGTGCTGAAGGCGCGCCAGGCCGAGGGTTCGCTCGACGCGGGTATGCACGTGATCCGCGCGTCCTGAGCTGCTACAACGGCGGGTGCCGACGTCGAGCCCGGGAGAGCGCGCATGTGCCGCAACATCCGCACCCTGCACAACTTCGAACCGCCCGCGACCACTGCCGAGGTGGAGGCGGCGGCGTTGCAGTACGTCCGCAAGATCAGCGGGTCGGCGAAGCCGTCGCAGGCGAACCAGGAGGCCTTCGACCGGGCGGTGGCGGAGATCGCGCACGTCACCCGGCGCCTGCTCGACGACCTCGTGACGACCGCCCCGCCGAAGGACCGTGAGGTGGAGGCGGCCAGGGCCCGGGCGAGGGCGCAGGAGCGCTACGCGCGCTGACACCCGCGGTCCCACTGTCCTGTCGGACCCGGCGGATACGGTGGCGCCGTGTCCCGCAGTTACCTCCGCTTCCCCCATCTCGCCGGCGACACGGTCGTGTTCGTCGCCGAGGACGACGTCTGGACCGCCCCGCTCACCGGGGGCCGCGCCCTCCGCCTGACCGCCGACGACGTGCCGGCCGCGCGGCCGCGGTTCTCGCCGGACGGCACGCTGGTCGCCTGGACGTCGTGGAAGGACGGGGCGCCGGAGGTCCGGGTGGCCGACGCGGAGGGCGGCGCGGCCCGGCGGATCACGTTCTGGGGCGACATGCGGACCCGGCTCGCGGGCTGGAGCGCCGACGGGCAGGTGCTGGCGGTCTCCGCGATCGGGGAGCACACCGGGGCGAACACCTGGGCGTACGCGGTCCCGGCCAGGGGCGGGCGGCCGCGGCGGCTGGACTACGGGCCGGTGTCGGCGGTCGCGCAGGGCGATCCCGGCGTGCTCGTCGGCCGCACCATGGCCCGCGACATGGCCTGGTGGAAGCGCTACCGCGGCGGCACCGCGGGCACGCTGTGGTGGGACCCCGAGGGCGACGGCGAGTTCCGGCGGATCCTCGCCGAGCTCGAGGGACAGCTCGACGCTCCGATGCTGGTCGGCGGCCGGATCGCCTTCCTCTCCGACCACGAGGGCTGGGGCAACCTCTACTCGGTCGACCGCGGGACGCTCTCCGACCTGCGCCGCCACACCGACCACGGCGGCGAGGGCGCGCCCGCCTTCTACGCCCGGCACGCGGCCACGGACGGGACCCGCGTGGTCTACGAGTCCGCGGGCGAGCTGTACCTCCTCGAGTCCCTCGACCCCGGCGACACCGGGCCGCGGCGCCTCGACGTCCGCCTCGGCGGGCCGCGGACCGACCGCGAGCCGCACCGGATCACCACGGCCCGCTGGGTCAACGGCGCCTACCCGGACCGGACCGGGCGCGCGAGCATCGTCGGGGTGCGCGGCACCGTGCACCGCCTCACCCACCGCGACGGCCCGGCGCGCACGCTGCTCGCCGAGCAGGGGGTCCGGGCGCGGATGGCCCAGCCCCTCGGCGACGACCGCGCGATCTGGGTCGACGACGCCACGGGCGAGGACGCGGTCGCGATCTCCCCGCTCGACCCGCACGCCGACGGCGCACCCGAGCCGGTCCGCTACGGCTCCGGCGAGCTCGGCCGGGTGCTCGAGCTGGAGCCCTCGCCGGACGGGTCGCTCGCCGCGCTGGCCACGCACGACGGCCGGCTCATCCTGCTCGACACCGCCACCGGCGCCCTGCGCGAGCCGGCCCGCGGCGCGGCGGGGGAGATCGCCGGGCTGGCCTTCTCCCCGGACAGCCGCTGGCTGGCCTACGAGGACCCGGTGGAGCCCGAGCTCAGCCGGATCATGCTGGTGCAGCTCGCGCACGACGATCACCCGGACACGCTCGTCGCGGTCACCGAGCCGCGGTTCGTCGACACCGACCCGGTGTTCACGGACGACGGGAAGTACCTGGCCTTCCTCTCCCGCCGCAGCTTCGACCCGATCTACGACGAGCACTCCTTCGACCTGACCTTCCCGGCCTCGTGGCGCCCGTTCCTGGTGCCGCTCGCCGCGCGTACGCCGTCGCCCTTCGGGGCCGGGCCGGACGGGCGTCCCGTCTCCGCCGCCGACGAGGAGCCCGAGGACCTCCCGGCGCCGGAGAGCAGCGACGAGGCCGCGGCCGCCGAGAAGGCCGCCGAGAAGGCCGCCGACGGCGAGGCCGGGGACGGGGCGAAGGACGAGAAGAAGGACGGCCCGCCGGAGACGGTGATCGACGTCGAGGGCCTCACCGCCCGCGTCGTCCCGATCCCGGTCCCCGAGGGCCGGTACCGCGCGCTCGGCGCCGCCAAGGACTGCCTGCTCTGGCTGTGGGTGCCGGTCACCGGTGTCCTCGGCGAGGGACGGCACGGCGGCGACGACCCGCGCCCGGTCCTGGAGCGCTACGACCTGAAGAAGCGCAAGGTCGACACCATCGCCGACCCCGCGGACGGCTACGCGGTCAGCGGCGACGGCAACCGGCTCGTGGTGCGCGACGGCCAGACGCTGCGGGTGCTGCGCCCGGACCGCTCGGGCTCCTCGACGCCCTCGGAGGGCGACGCGGACGAGTTCGAGATCGACGTCCGGCGGATCTCCGTGACGATCGACCCGGCCGCCGAGTGGCGCCAGATGTTCGACGAGGCGGGCCGGCTGATGCGGGACCACTTCTGGATCGAGGACATGGCCGGCGTCGACTGGTCGGCCGAGCTGGAGCGGTACCGGCCGCTGGTCGACGCCGTCGGCAGCGCGGACGACCTGGTCGACCTGCTCTACGAGGTCCAGGGCGAGCTGGGCTCGTCGCACGCCTACGTGGTGGGGCGCGGCCCGGGCGGGGACTGGACGGGCCGGCCCGGCCTGCTCGGCGCGGACCTGGAGCCGGACGGCGACGGCGGCTGGCGGATCACCCGCGTGCTCCCGCCCGAGACCTCGGCGCCGAGCGCGCGCAGCCCGCTGTCCGACCCGGGCGTCGACGTCAAGGCCGGCGACGTGCTGCTCGAGGTGGGCGGCCGGCCCGTCGACCCGGAGCTCGGCCCGGCCCCGCTGCTCGTGGGGACCGCGGGCACGCTGACCGAGCTGACGATCCGCACGGCGGCCGGCGAGGTGCGGAGGGTCGTGGCGCGGCCGCTCGGCACCGAGGCCACGCTGCGCTACCACGACTGGGTCGCGGGCCGGCGGGCGTTCGTGGCGGACCGGTCCGACGGCCGGCTCGGCTACCTGCACGTCCCGGACATGGTCGCGTCGGGCTGGGCGCAGCTGCACCGCGACTTCGCCCGGGAGGCCCGGCGGGACGGGCTGGTGCTCGACGTCCGCGGCAACTCCGGCGGGCACACGTCCCAGCTGGTGATCGAGAAGCTGGCACGCAAGGTGATCGGGTGGGACGTCGTGCGGCACGGCGCGCCCGCCACCTACCCCGACGGAGCCCCGCGCGGGCCGATCGTGGCGGTGGTCGACGAGCACGCCGGCTCGGACGGCGACATCGTCACGGCCGCGTTCAAGCGGATGGGCCTGGGCCCGGTCGTCGGCGTCCGGACCTGGGGCGGCGTGATCGGCATCGACAGCCGGTACTCGCTGGTCGACGGCACCCGGGTGACCCAGCCGCGGTACTCGTTCTGGTTCGACGACCTGCACTGGTCCGTGGAGAACCACGGCGTGGACCCGGACGTCGAGGTCGTGGTCCGGCCGCAGGACTGGGTGGCCGGCCGCGACCCGCAGCTCGAGACGGCGGTCCGGATCGCCCTCGAGGCGCTGGAGGCGAGGCCGCCGGTGGGCCCGCCCGACCCCGCGACCCGCCCGAGCCGGGCCAAGCCCGCGCTGCCGCCGCGCCCCTGACCGGAGGGGAAGAAAGGGGGCGGGCGTATCGTCTCCTCTCAACAACCCCCGCCCGGGCACCCGACCCGGGCAGGGGTCTGTCCGCATGCTCTCGCGAGGAGTCCCGTGGCCGTCTGCCTGTCCGGTCTGCTCACCGCCGCCCTCTCCGACCCCGGTCTGGGTGCGGCGCTCGACGCCGCCCGCACCGTCGACACCCGCACGGCCGTCACGCCCGCGGTCCGCGTCGAGGGTCCCGCCGCGCTGCGTCCCTTTCTGGCCGCCGGGCTGGCCGGGGACGGCACGGTCCTGGCCGTCACCGCGACCGACCGCGAGGCCGAGGAGCTGGCCGCGGCCGCGGCCGAGCTGATCGACCCGGCCGCGGTGGCCGTGCTGCCGAGCTGGGAGACCCTGCCGCACGAGCGGCTCTCGCCGCGCCCCGACACCGTCGGCCGCCGGCTCACCCTGTTCCGCGCGCTCGGCTCGGAGAACCCGCCGCGGCTCGTCGCGGCGGCCGCGCGCAGCCTGATCCAGCCGATCGCGCCCGGGCTGGGCACGCTCGACCCGATCACGCTGCGGGTCGGCACCGAGTACGAGTTCGAGCAGCTGCTGGAGCGGCTGGTCGAGCTGGCCTACACCCGCGTCGAGATGGTCACCGCGCGCGGCGAGTTCGCCGTCCGCGGCGGCATCCTCGACCTGTTCGTGCCGACCGCCGACCACCCCGTCCGCATCGAGTTCTGGGGCGACGAGGTCTCCGAGCTGCGCGCCTTCTCCGTCGCCGACCAGCGGTCGATGGAGGAACCGGCGGTCACCGAGGTCGTCGCGCCCGCCTGCCGCGAGCTGCTGCTCACCGGCCCGGTCCGCGAGCGCGCCGCTGCGCTGGCCCGCGAGCACGAGAACAACCCGCAGCTGCGCGAGCTCCTGGAGCACCTCGCCGAGGGCATCCCGGCCGAGGGCATGGAGTCGCTGATCCCGGCCCTCGTGGCCGGGGAGCTGCAGCTGCTCACCGACCTGCTGCCCGCGCACTCCCGCGTGCTGGTCGCCGACCCCGAGCGCGTCCGCACGCGCAGCCACGACCTCGTCCGGACCGGGCAGGAGTTCCTGGAGGCGAGCTGGCTCGCCGCGGGGACCGGGGGCGCGGCCCCGATCGACGTCGGCGCCTCGGCCTACCGGGACCTCACCGCGGTCCTCGAGCACGCCACCGCCACCGGCCGGCCCGTCGTGAGCCTGTCGCCGCTGCTCTCCGGGGCCGACGACGCCGTGGTACCCGGCATGCACGAGATCGAGTCCTACCGGGGCGACACCGACCGCGCGCTCGTCGACCTCCGCGCGCACACGGCGGCGGGCGGGGCGGCGGTCCTGGTCGTCGCGGGTCAGGGCACGGCTCAGCGCAGCCTGGAGCAGCTCGGCGAGGCCGAGGTGCCAGCGACGCTGCTCGAGGAGCTGACCGACGCCCCGGAGAAGGGCCTGGTCACGGTCACCTGCGGGCGGATCGCCGACGGCTTCACCGCGCCGGAGATCGGCCTGGTGCTGCTGTCCGAGGCGGACCTGACGGGCACGCGCGCCGGCCTGGACACGACCACGCGGAAGATGCCCGCCCGTCGTCGCAACGCCGTGGACCTCGCGGCGCTGCAGCCGGGCGACCACGTGGTGCACAACCAGCACGGCATCGGCAAGTTCGTCGAGATGCGCGAACGCACCGTGCAGGGCGCGACCCGCGAGTACCTGGTCCTGGAGTACGCCTCCAGCAAGCGCGGCCAGCCCGCGGACCGGCTCTTCGTGCCGACGGACGCGCTCGACGAGATCAGCCGGTACGTCGGTGGCGAGCAGCCCTCGCTCAACAAGCTCGGCGGAGCGGACTGGGCCAAGACCAAGGGTCGCGCGCGCAAGGCCGTCCGGGACATCGCCGCCGGTCTGGTGCAGCTCTATGCGGCGCGGCAGTCGTCGCCCGGGCACGCGTTCGGGTCGGACACGCCGTGGCAGCGCGAGCTGGAGGACGCCTTCCCGTACACCGAGACGCCGGACCAGCTCGCCGCGATCGACGAGGTCAAGCGGGACATGGAGCGCCCGGTGCCGATGGACCGGGTGATCTCCGGGGACGTGGGCTTCGGCAAGACCGAGATCGCCGTCCGCGCGGCGTTCAAGGCGGTGCAGGACGGCAAGCAGGTCGCCGTGCTGGTGCCGACCACGCTGCTGGCGACCCAGCACCTGCAGACCTTCGCCGACCGGATGCGCGCCTTCCCGGTCACCGTGAAGGGCCTGTCCCGGTTCACCGACCCGGGGGACGCCAAGGAGACGATCGAGGGGCTGGCCGCGGGGACCGTCGACGTCGTCGTCGGGACGCACCGGCTGCTGCAGACCGGGATCCGCTGGAAGGACCTCGGTCTGGTGATCGTCGACGAGGAGCAGCGCTTCGGCGTGGAGCACAAGGAGCACATCACGGCGCTGCGCACGCACGTCGACGTGCTCACCCTCTCCGCCACGCCGATCCCGCGGACGCTGGAGATGAGTCTCGCCGGCATCCGCGAGATGTCCACGATCACCACCCCGCCCGAGGACCGGCACCCCACGCTGACCTACGTCGGCGCGCACGACGACAAGCAGGTCGCCGCCGCGATCCGGCGCGAGCTGCTGCGCGACGGCCAGGTGTTCTACGTGCACAACCGGGTCACCTCGATCGACCGCGCGGCCAAGAAGATCCAGGAGCTCGTGCCGGAGGCGCGGATCGGCGTCGCGCACGGCCAGATGAACGAGGACGTGCTCGAGCGGACCGTCAACGCGTTCTGGCACCGGGAGTTCGACGTCCTGGTCTGTACGACGATCGTCGAGAACGGCCTGGACATCTCCAACGCCAACACGCTGATCGTCGAGCGGTCGGACACGCTGGGCCTCTCGCAGCTGCACCAGCTGCGCGGGCGCGTCGGGCGTGGCCGCGAGCGCGGGTACGCGTACTTCCTGTTCCCGCCGGAGCACCCGCTCACCGAGACCGCGCACGACCGGCTCGCCACGATCGCGCAGCACTCCGAGCTGGGCTCGGGCGCCGCCGTCGCGATGAAGGACCTGGAGATCCGGGGCGCGGGCAACATCCTGGGCGCGGAGCAGTCCGGCCACATCGCCGGCGTCGGGTTCGACCTGTACATCCGGCTGGTCGGCGAGGCCGTCGCGGCCTTCCGCAAGCAGGCGGGCGGGGCGCCGGGCGAGGAGGAGCCCGAGCCGCTGGCCGAGGTGCGGGTGGACCTGCCGGTCGACGCGCACGTCCCGCACGACTACGTCGACGGCGAGCGGCTGCGCCTGGAGGCCTACCGCAAGATCGCCGAGGCGGCGGACGAGGCGGCCCTCGAGGCGATCGTCGACGAGCTGAAGGACCGGTACGGCGAGCCGCCGCAGCCGGTGCTCAACCTGCTCGCGGTCGCCCGGTTCCGGCAGCTGTGCCGCGAGCTGGGCATCGCCGAGGTGGCCGTCGCGGGCACGCAGATCCGGATCGGCCCGGTCGAGCTGCCGGAGTCGAAGCAGATGCGGTTCAAGCGGTTGCACCCCAAGGGGCAGTACAAGGCGGCGGCGCGGCTCGTCACCGTGCCGAAGCCGGCCGCGGGCAACCGGATCGGCGGGGCGGCGCTGCGCGACACCGAGCTGCTCGACTGGCTGACGGCGCTGGTGAAGGAGCTGGCGGCCCCGGTCACGGTGAACGCCTGAGGAACGCCCGACAGTCCAGCCCCTGAGCAGCGGGATGTAACGGCGTGGTCGCGCCCTGCGACCAGCCTCCCGACATGTCGACAGCGGCCCTCATCGACCGGTTCGCCCTGCGCGCTCGTCGGGATGCTGATGGCGCTGGCCGCGCCGTTCGCCGACCCCCCGGCCGGGCCGGTGGTCTGCGGCGCGGTCGCGGTCGCGTTGTTCGGGTGGAGCGTCGCCTACCTGTACCTGATGCGGACCCGGCCGCGGACCTGGGTCTGGGTCGTCGACGTCGCGGTGATGTGCGCGCTGTGCCTGGCCCAGCCGCTGCTCGTCGACCCGGCGCTGCTGCTGCGCATGCTGGGGTGGGTGTCGCCGGTGGCGTCGGTCGCCGTCGTCGCGCTGCAGTGGCACGTGCGGCCGCTGCCCGGGGCGCTCGCCGCGGCTGCCGTGTGCGTGGCCTTCGTGGTCGGGGCCGCGCTCGCGCCGGGGGTCACGGTCGGGCAGGCGCTCGCCGTCGGCGGGATCTGGACGGCCGTCGAGGTGGGGCTGTCCCGGCTGGTCCGACGGCTGGTGCAGCGCGGGGGCGAGGTGGCCGACGAGCGGATGGCGCGCCGGTTCGCCGCCGAGCGGGAGGCCGAGCTGGCCCGGGCGCGGCGGGCCGAGCAGCGCGCCCACTGGGCGACGGTGCACGACACCGCAGCGAGCACGTTGCTCATGGTCGGGCTCGGCGGCGTCGACGGCCGGGAGCCGTGGCTGCGCGAGCAGGTGGCCCGGGACGTAGCCGCGCTGAACGGCGCAACCACGCCCGCCGGCTGCCTGCAGGACGTGGTCCGGCGGGCCGTCGAGGGCGCCCGGATCCCGGTCGACCTCCGGGCCGCCGGCGACCTCTGGCTGCCCGAGGCGGCCGCCGGCGCCGTGGGCGGTGCGGTGGCCGAGGCGCTGGAGAACGTCGCCCGGCACGCGCGGACGAGGAACGCCCAGGTCGGTGCGGTGGTCGACGCGGGCCGGGTCCGGGTGACCGTGAGCGACGCCGGGCGAGGGTTCGACCCGGCGCGGGTTCCCGCCGGCCGGGTCGGGCTGGCCCTGTCGGTGACCGAGCGGATGGCCGGGGCCGGTGGCCGGGCCGTCGTCCGGTCGGCGCCGGGGGAGGGCACCGAGGTGCGGCTGGAGTGGCCGCGGTGAGCGGCCCCGCCGACGCGGTGTCGAGCGATCTCGAGGTCCGGCTGCTGCGGGGCCTGCGGATCGCCCAGACCGTGATCACGCTGGTGATCCTCTTCGGGCTCAGCCTGCCGAAGCTGCTCGGCGGGGCGGCCTTCCACCCGCCGTGGGTCGCACCCGTCGGCTGGGGGCTGCTCGTCGCCGTCGCGACCGTCGACGCCGTGCTGGTGGCACGGCACCGCTTCTGGGCGCGGGCCCGGGTGCCGGTCGCGCTCGGCGTCCTCGCGCTCGCGGTCCTGATCGCCCTGGCCCTCGACCCCGCGCAGGTCGTCGGGCCGGCGCACGTCGGGTACGGCGTCGTCGGGTGGATCTGGCTGCTGTTGTTCGCGGGCGCCCGGCTGCGCGGGTTCGTCGCGTTGATCGTGGTGCACCTGCTGTTCCTGCTCGGGCTGCTGGTCGCGACGGGGCGGACGGACCAGCTCACGCTGGTGACATTCGGGGTCACGGCCGTGGGCATCACGTCGTTCCAGCTCGCCGTCGCGCTCGCGGGGTCGGCGCTGCGCACGGTGGCCCGGCAGGCCGCGGAGGCCGCCGAGTCGGAGGCGCGGGCGCGCACGGCCGAGGAGGTCGCCCGGACGGTGCACACCGACCGGGAGGCCCGGTACGCCGAGCTCCGCGCGGTGGCGCTGCCGCTGCTGCAAGGGATCGGCGACGGCACCCTCGCCCCCTCCGATCCCGAGGTGCAGCAGGCCGCGGCCCGGGCGGCCGCACGGCTGCGCCGGATGTTCGCGGAGGAGGGCGACGCCGCCGACGCGCTGGCCGCCGAGCTCGCCGTGCTGATCGACATCGCGGAGCGGCGCGGCGTGGTGGTGCGCTACTCGGAGCGGGGGCAGCGGCCCGTCCTGCCGGCCGACGCGGCCGGGGCACTGCTCGCCACGGCGGAGGCCGCCCTGCACGCGGCCCGGGCGGCGGCCCGCGTGACGCTCGCCGGCGTCGCCGGGGCGGTGGTGGTCGGGGTGGTGACGGACGGCGCCGCGCGGGTACCGGGGCTGGACGTCGCGGATGTGGGTACCAGCACGGTCGAGGCCGACGGTGCGACATGGGTGGAGGCGAGATGGGCCCCTCGATCGTGATCGTCGACGATCACCCGGCGATCGTCGACGGCGTGCGCGCCTGGTGCGCCCGCGCCGAGCCGGAGATCGGGGTGCTGGCCTCGGGAGCCCGGGTGGAGGTGGCGCTCGAGGAGCCGGCGGCCGAGGCCGTGGTGCTCGACCTGCAGCTGGGGTCGGGCTCGCCGGCCTTCGGCGACCTGGCCCGGCTCGTCGACGCCGGCCGCCGCGTCGTCGTCTACTCGCAGCACGCCGACAGCGACACCGCCCTGCGCTGCCTGGAGCTGGGTGCGGCGACCTACCTGACCAAGGCGGAGGGGCCGGAGCACCTGATCCCGGCCCTGCGCGCGGTGGTCCAGGACCGCCCCTACACGCCGCCGGTGCTCGGCGGGGCGATGGCCGCGGACCCACGGCCGGACCGCCCGGCGCTGTCGGAGCGCGAGCGCGAGGTCCTGCTGGCCTGGTTCGAGAGCGACTCGAAGCAGCTGGTGGCGCAGCGGTTCCACCTCTCCGTGAAGACCGTGGACACCTACATCGGACGGGTGCGGATCAAGTACGCCGACGCCGGCCGCCCGGCCACCACCAAGGCCGCGCTCGTGGCCCGCGCCCTGCAGGACGGACTCATCGACCTGGCCGGCCTCTAGCCCGTTACCCCGGACCGGAGCACGCAGAACTCCCCGCCCCACGGGTCGGCCAGGACCACCCAGGACACCTCCGGGCCCTGCCCGACGTCCACCCGGGCCGCGCCGCGCCGCTCCAGCTCGGCCACCGCGGCCGCCTGGTCGCCGACCGGGTCGACGTCGAGGTGCAGCCGGTCCTTGCCGGTCTTCGGCGCGGTCGAGCGCAGGAACTCCAGCCACGGCAGGCCGGGCGGCGGGCGCAGACCGGCCACGGTGCCGTCGTCCCGGCCCACGGGCAGGCCCGCGACCCCGGACCAGAACTCCGCGGCCGCCGAGGGGTCCGGGACGTCGACCACGACCGCCGCCAGCGCACCGGCCTCGGCGTACTCCTCGCGGGGCTCCAGCACGCAGAACTCGTTGCCCTCGGGATCGGCGAGCACCACCCACGGGACGGCGTACTGGCCGACGTCGGCGGGCCGGGCGCCGAGCAGGACGGCCCGTTCGACGAGCTCGAGCTGGTGCCCGGGCGAGCTGCTCGCGAGGTCGAGGTGGATGCGGTTCTTCCCGCTCCGCGGCTCCGGCACCGACCCGAAGACCAGGTCGAACGTCCAGGGCGCGTGCGGGGACCGGACGTCCACCTCGTCGTCGCTCTCGTGGGCGACCGGCCAGCCCAGCAGCTCGGACCAGAACCGGGCCAGCCGCCGCGGGTCCGTGCCGTCGACCACGACGTTGGCCAGCCGGTTCGTCATCGCCGCAGCGTACGGGCCGGATCGGCGGAACGCAGGGACCGACGCGGGGCCCGGCACCTGCGGGGCGGTGGACCGCAGGCACCGGGCACGGTCGACGGTATGTCAGGTCGCGCGGGTAGGGGTCCGGCGATCGCCCGACACCCACCCGTGTGGTCCGCGGAGCGGTGCTAACGGCAGTGGCCCGCCGGTCGAGTGCGGGCTGCCGCGCCGATCAAGCGGCGACGACCCAGCCGCCGGAGGACCCGTGACCGTCACCCCGCCGCAGCCGCCCCACACCCCGTGGGAGCCGCAGCCGCCGCAGTACGCGCCGCAGTACGCGCCCCAGCAGTACGCGCCCCAGCAGTACGCGCAGCCGCCCTACGGCGGGCCGTACGCGCCGCAGTACCCGGCGCCGTACGGCGCCTACCCGCAGCCGGTCCCGCCGCGGCCCGACTACGCCTCCTGGGGCTCCCGCGTGGGCTCGGCGCTGGTCGACGGGCTGATCCCCGGCGTCGTCGCCTCGCTGGGGCTGCTCGGCCTCGCCATCTCGAACGATCTCGGAGTGGTCTTCGGGATCGCCGGCGTCTTCTACCTCGCCGCCTTCGCCTTCGCGTTGTGGAACACCTGCTACCGGCAGGGCACCACCGGGCAGAGCCTCGGCAAGCAGCTGATGGGCACGCGGCTGGTCCGGGCCCGCGACGGCGGCACGCTCGGCTTCTGGGCGACGCTCGCCCGCCAGCTCGCGCACGTCCTCGACGCGGCGCCGCTGTACCTGGGCTACCTCTGGCCGTTGTGGGACGAGCGGCGCCAGACCTTCTCCGACAAGGTGTGCGACACCGTCGTCGTCCGGGTGGGGTGAATCCGGGTGGGGTGATCTGCCGCACGTCCGGCCGTGAGAAGGTGGCGGCCGTGCGGAGCATCGGACGCCCGGGCCGGATCGGCCGAGTGATCGTCGCCGCGTGCGCGGTGGGGGCGGTGGCCGCGGGCTGCGGCAGCGGTCCCAGCCAGGTCGGGTCGGCGGTGATCGTGGCGGACCGGTCGGTGGGCCTCGCGGAGGTCCAGAGCCGGATCGACACCGCGCTGGCGCACAAGGCCGAACTCTCCGCGCAGAGCACCGGCGAGATCGCCGACGCGGACGTCGCGCGGTACGTCGTGAGCACGCAGGTCAGCCACGAGCTGGTCACCGCGGCGGCGGCGCGCGAGGGCATCACGGTCGGCGAGGACCGGGTCGACGCCCTGCTCGCCGACCCTTCGGCCCTGCAGCTGGACCGCAGCCTGTTCGAGGGCGCCGCCCTGCGCGAGCGGGCCCGGGACCGGCTGCTCGCGATCGCCCTGGCCGAGAAGTACGTCGACGGGCTGGCCGTCACCGCCGACCTCGTCGCGGCGACCTCGCAGGCCGACGCCGAGGAGAAGGCGCGTGCTGTCGCCGCCGGCGGGGACCGGGCCCGTGAGGTGCTGGCCGACCCGCGCACCGCGCAGACCGGCCAGACCTACCGCGCCGCGACCGATCCCGACACCGCCACGACCGTCCTGTTCGGCACCCCCGCCGGGCAGACCGTGGCGTTCCAGCCCTCGCCGGGCCAGGGGATCTGGCTGGTGCTGCACGTGACGGACCGCGTCACGAACGCGTCGGCGGAGGGCCCGTCCGCCGCGACCTCCATCGACCAGGACACGCTGGCGTCGATCGGGGAGCGGCTGACCCAGCCCGACGCCGGGAACGTCCAGGTCAACCCGCGGTTCGGGGTGTGGGACCCGGTGCGCATGCGGGTCGTGGCCGAGGGCCAGCAGTCCGGCACCATCATCGGGCCGGCCGGGGGCTGAGCCCGCGCACCCGGCGCCGGGGGAGACTGGGGGCGTGGCTCCCACGGTGATCGTCCTGTCCCGGCGGCTCGGCGCAGTCCTGCCGGCCGCCGCGCTGCCCGCCCTGCGTGCCGCCTCCGCCGTCTACGCGGACCCCTCGGTGCCCGCGGACGTCGTGACGGCGGCCGGGGCCGAGCCCGTGGCCGGCGAGCCTCCCGAGGACGCCGTGCTGCTGACCTGCGAGCCGACCGCGGGCGCCGTCGCGGTGCCCGAGCCGGAGGGCGCCGCGCTGCTCGACGCCGTGGCCGTCATGGACCGGCTGCGCTCGCCGGGCGGCTGCCCGTGGGACGCCGAGCAGACCCACGAGTCGCTGCTGCAGTACCTCGTCGAGGAGTGCTACGAGCTCTACCAGGCGATCGAGGACGGCGACCGCGCCGACATGCGCGAGGAGCTGGGGGACGTCCTGCTCCAGGTGCTGTTCCACGCCCGGGTCGCGCAGGAGGCGGGCGAGGGCGCCTTCGACATCGACGCGGTGGCCGGGGGGCTGGTGGCCAAGCTCGTCGGGCGGCACCCGCACGTCTTCGCCGGGTCCGAACGGATCGAGACGGCGACCGCGCAGGAGGGGCGCTGGGAGGAGCTCAAGCGCGCGGAGAAGCAGCGCAGCTCCTCGGTCGACGGGGTGCCGCTGGGGCAGCCGGCCGTCGCGCTCGCCGCCAAGCTGGTGTCCCGCACCGCCCGGGCCGGGCTCCCCGAGGACCTGCTGCCCGCCGGTGGTGGGGTGGGGGAGGAGCTGTTCCGGCAGGTCGCGCAGGCCAAGCTGAACGGCGCCGACCCCGAGGCCGAGCTGCGCACCGCCGCCCGCGCCTTCGCCGACCGGGTCCGGGCCGCGGAGAGCTCCGCCGCCGCCCAGGGCGCCGACCCCCACTCCCTCGACCCGGAGACCTGGCGCCGCGCCTGGCCCGCCTGACCCCGCCCCGCGAGTCGGGAGTTCTGGCACCGCGAGTCGGGAGTTCTGGCACCGCGAGTCGGGAGTTCTGGCACCGCGAGTCGGGAGTTGCCGCACCGCGAGTCGGCAGTTTCGGGTGTCCGAGTCGCACATCCCGGGAGGTCGGGCTCAGACCGCTCTCAGTTCCCGTCCGTAGCGTCGGAGTCGTGCGACCGTTCGCGATCCTCCTCGGGGTGCTCGGTGTCGTGGGGCTGCTCGTGCTCGGCGTCGCGACGCTCGGGCTGTCCGGCCGCGAGCAGGATCGGAACGGCGTCGTCGCACGGGGCACGCCTGTGACACCCGCGCCGCCCGTACCGTCGGATGCGGACCCTGCGGCGTGGGCGGGCGAGCGCGCCCGGGCCACGGGCATCCCGGCCCGGGCACTCCAGGCGTACGCGGCGGCCGAACAGACTCAGCGGGACCGGACGCCCGACTGCGGGCTGACCTGGAACACCCTCGCCGGGATCGGGCGGGTCGAGTCGAACCACGGCCGGATCCACGGCTCGCGGCTCGTCGACGGCGTCGCCACGCCCCCGATCGTCGGGATCCGGCTCGACGGGTCGAACGGCACCCGCGCGGTCCCGGACACGGACGGCGGGCGGCTCGACGGCGACCGGGAGCACGACCGGGCGGTGGGTCCGATGCAGTTCCTGCCGGGTACCTGGGCCCGCTTCGGCGAGGGGGACCCGCAGGACGTCGACGCCGCGGCCCGGGCTGCCGCCGCGTACCTCTGCTCCGCCGACCGGGACACCGCGGCCGGCGACGGCTGGTGGGAGGGCGTGCTCGCCTACAACCGGTCCGTCGACTACGCGCGGGACGTCTGGGCCGCCGCCGACCGGTACGCGTCGGCGAGCTGAGCGCCGGCGCCGGGGCCGGGGCCGGGGCCGGGGCCGGGGCCGGGGCGAGTTGTGCAACTCGGTCGCCTGAAATCGCCGACTCGCGGTGTCAGAGCTCCCGACTCGCGGTGTCAGAGCTCCCGACTCGCGGTATCAGAGCTCCCGACTCGCGGGGCTACGGCGCGACTTGCGGGGCGGGCTAGGCGAAGAGGCCCTGGCCCCACCACTCCCCGTCCCGCAGCCCGGGTGGAACCGCGAAGACTGCGGAGCCGTTGTGCTCCAGGTACTCCATCATCTTGTCCTTGTTCGCCAACGCCCGCTGGATCGGCACGAACTGGGTCTGCGGGTTGCGGACGAAGGCGAGGAAGAACAGGCCGGCGTCGAGGTGGCCGGAGCCGTCCGAGCCGTCGACGAAGTTGTAGCCGCGGCGCAGCATCTTCGCGCCGTTCTGCGTCTCGGCCGACGCCAGGCGGATGTGCGCGTCCGTCGCGATCGCGGGCTGCCCGTCGGTGCCCTTGGCCGCGAAGTCGGCGAGGTCGAACTCCTTCTGCCCGCTGAGCGGGTTCCCCTCGCCCTTCGACCGCCCGACGATCTGCTCCTGCTCGTCGAGCGACGTGCGGTCCCAGATCTCGATGTGCATCCGGATCCGGCGCGCGACCAGGTACGACCCGCCCGTCATCCACTCCGGCCCGTCGCCCGGCTGCACCCAGACGTTGGCGTCGAGCTCGGTGGGTTCCTCGGCCTTCAGGTTGTTGGTGCCGTCCTTGAAGCCGAAGAGGTTGCGCGGGGTGTCCTGCGCCGTCGAGGTCGACGACGTGCGGCCGAACCCGAGCTGCGACCACCTGACCGACGTGGTGCCGAAGCCCATCCGCACGAGGTTGCGGATCGCGTGCACCGCGACCTGCGGGTCGTCGGCGCAGGCCTGCAGGCAGATGTCGCCGCCCGAGCGCGCCGGGTCGAGGTTGTCCCCGGTGAACGCCGGCAGCGGGGCCAGCCCGGACGGCATCCGGTCCTGCAGGCCCAGCTTCTCGAAGAACGACGCGCCGAACCCGACGGTCAGGGTGAGCGACGCGGCCGGCAGCCCGAGGGCCTCGCCGGTGTCGGTGGGCGGTGAGTACTTGTTCAGCCCGACCGCGCCGTTCTCGGTGACCTCCTGACCGGCCGTCATCCGCTCGGCCGCGGTGGTCCACTTCTGCAGCAGCCGCTGGACCTCGGCGCGGTCGGTGGTGGTCAGGTCCATCGCCACGAAGTGCAGCCGGTCCTGCGCCGGTGTGACGATCCCGGCCTGGTGCGTGTCCCGGAACGGGACGACGCCCGGACGGTCCGGCCCGCCGCCGGACGACCCGGCGGCGTAGCCGATCGCCGCGCCGGCACCGGCCAGCGCGACGCCGGCCCCCGCGTAGCCGAACAGCCTGCGCCGGGACATGCCACCCCCGCCGTTCCCGCCGCCGGGCGGGTCGGTGGGCGGCGGCCCGACGGGCGGGCTCTCCGGGGCCGAGGACGGGGACCGGCTCGCACTCACGACGTGACGACTCCTGCGACCTGGGAGACCGGCTCGGCGAGCGCGTCGACGGAGTCGGCCATCTTCTTGGTGTCCTCCGGGGTCAGCTGCGTGTACAGCACGAAGCCGCCGTCCGGGGTGCGGTAGCCCTCGAGCAGCTTCTCCACGTCGGCGAAGCGCTCGTCGAGCGTCGGGCCCAGGTTCGGGTCCTTCTCGTCGATCACGGGGCGCAGCGCCGCGACGGAGGCCTGGCTGCCCTCGACGTTGGCCTTGAAGTCCCAGAGGTCCGTGTGCGAGTAGCGGTCCTCCTCACCGGTGATCTTGCCGGTGGCGACCTCGTCGAGCAGCTCCTTGGCGCCGTTGGCGAGCTCGACGGGGGTGAACTGGACGGACTTCACGCGATTCTGCAGGTCGAGGATGTCCGCGTCGAGCTGGTCGGCGATCTGCCCCGAGTCGGCCTGCAGGCCGTCGACCCACAGGTCCTTCTCGAGCCGGTGGTAACCGGTGAACGCCACGCCCGGCTCGCGCTCGTCGTCCTCGCGGCCGTCCATCTTCGGGTCGAGGTCGCCGAAGGACTCCGCGACCGGCTCGACCCGCTCCCAGTAGGTGCGCGCGACCGGGTACAGGGCCTTGGCCTGGTCCACGTTCCCGGCCTTGACGGCGGCGGTGAACTCCTTGTTCTTGGCGACGAGCGCCTCGATCTGGGAGGTGACGTAGCGCGTGTACCCGGTGGTGGCCTCGGCGAGCTTCGCGTCGGTGTCCGTGGAGCGCTGGGCCGTACCGGTCACGGTGAAGGGGGCGCGGATGCCGTCGCCGACCATGCCGGGCTTGCAGGCGGTGGTGTAGCTGCCGCCGTCGGGCACCTCGACGATGAGGTCACGGGACAGTCCCGGGCCGATGTTCTCGACCTCGCCCATGATCCGGTCGCCGGTGCCGTAGAGGTAGAACTCGGTGACCTTCGTGCCCGTGTTCTTCACGGTGAAGGAGATGTTGCCGGCAGGCGCCTCGGTGGCCGAGACCTGGCAGGCGGAGTCGCTGGCGGTCACCGCGATCGGCCCGCCGCCGCCCTGCTGGGCGGCCGGGGGCTGGGCCGTGCTGGTGCAGCCGGCGAGCAGCAGGGCGGTGCCGGCCGCGAGCACGGCGGCGCCTGCTCTGCGGTGATCCGGGGTCCTGCGGGGCATGGGCGTTCTCCTCGGTGATGTCACGCGGTGGCGGCGGTGGTGGACCGCGTGCGCTGGGGCAACAGGAACAGCGTCAGGACGACGGCGACGTAGAGACACCAGACGACGGCCTCGAGCACCGTGGTCTGCGGGGAGAAGTTGAGGACGCCCTTGAGGAGCGTCCCGTACCACGAGTCCGGCGGGATCGCGGCGCTCACGTCGAAGGCGAGGGTGGTGAGGCCGGGCAGGATCCCGGCCTCCTGCAGGTCGTGCACGCCGTAGGCCAGGATCCCGGCGGCGACGAAGATCAGGAAGAACCCGGTGACCGTGAAGAACTTGGCGAGGTTGATCCGCATGGCGCCGCGGTAGATCGCGTAGGCGATGACCACGGAGATCGCGATGCCGATCAGGAAGCCGACCAGCGGCTGCACGGTCTCGCCGGCGGCCTGCGCCGCGGCGAAGAAGAACACGGCCGTCTCGAGGCCCTCCCGCCCGACGGCGAGCGTGGCCATCACGACGACGGCGGCCGGGCCCATCCTGATCGCCGCCTCGAGCTTGCCCTCGAGCTCGGACTTCAGGGCGCGGGCGTTCGACCGCATCCAGAAGATCATCCAGGTGACGAACGCGACGGCGACGATGGAGAGCGACCCGCCGAGCGCCTCCGAGGCCTCGAAGGTGAGGGCCTGCTCGGCCAGCGTGAGCCCGAGCGTGACGCCGACACTGACCAGGATCGCGAACGCGACGCCCGCCCACACCTTCGGCAGCTCGTGGCGGCGGTCGGTGCGGACGAGGAAGGCGACGAGGATGCTGACGACCAACGAGGCCTCGAGACCCTCGCGCAGCCCGATCAGGGCGTTGCCCAGCACCGTCCCGGTCTCCTCTGTGTCGGCGTGCCTCCGCTGAGGTGAGGCTCAGCGGACCGAGGTGAGGCTAGCTTCCCGAACGGGGGACGCGGTAGGCCGGGGACGGGGTCTGACCTGGGCTTATGTCCGTTTTGCGATCGATGTCGGAACATCAGGCACAACCGTGACGTATCGGGTGATCGGCCTCGGTGCCCGTGAGGCGGAGCTACTCGGTGATGCGGGCGATCCGCGCGCGCACCTCGCCCAGCGCCTCCTGGTACTCCGGGCGCGGGTCCATGACCGTGGCCATCTGCAGCTGGCCCTTGGCCTCGCCCAGCCGGCCCTGCCGCTGCAGCGCCTTGCCGAGCGCGAAGCGGGCGTAGTGGTCCGCCGGGTCGAGCTCGAGCACCCGGCAGAAGGCCTCCTCGGCCTTGGCGAGCTGGGCCGAGTCGAGGTAGGCGCGACCCGCGAGCAGGTGGACCGACGCGTCGTTGGGCTGGCTCTCCAGGGCGGGGAGCAGGGCCTGCAACGCGTCGAGCGGGCGCCGGTCGGCCAGCAGCAGCTCCGCCCGGCGGAACCCCTCGAAGACGCGGTTGCGGGCGCGCGGACCGGGTCCCGGTGCAGGCTGGCTCGTCATGGTCATTCCTACGGTAGGCCGCGCGCGGGCGATCCGCGAGGTCTTGACACGCGGCCACGGGCGCGCACCGGGGCGTGACGTGCGCGGCTCGGCGGCGGTTCGCCGCCCTGATCACGGGGCCCGGTGGTTACCCTGACCCGCGAGTTCCGGCGAGCCGGAGAGAACAGGAGCTATTGGGTGGCTGTCATCGAGCAGGTCGGCGCACGCGAGATCCTCGACTCGCGGGGGAACCCCACGGTCGAGGTCGAGGTCGCGCTGGACGACGGGACGCTGGAGCGCGCCGCGGTCCCCTCCGGGGCGTCGACGGGCGAGCACGAGGCCGTCGAGCTCCGCGACGGGGACCCGAAGCGGTACGGCGGCAAGGGTGTCGAGAAGGCCGTCTCGGCCGTGCTCGACGAGATCGGCCCGGAGCTGACCGGGATGGACGCGGTGGACCAGCGCCTGGTCGACCAGCGCCTCGTCGACCTCGACGGCACCCCGGACAAGTCGCGGCTCGGCGCGAACGCGCTGCTCGGCGTGTCGCTGGCGGTGGCCAAGGCCGCGGCCGAGTCGTCGGGCCTCGAGCTCTACCGCTACGTCGGCGGGCCGAACGCGCACGTGCTCCCGGTGCCGATGATGAACATCCTCAACGGCGGCGCCCACGCGGACACCTCGGTCGACGTCCAGGAGTTCATGGTCGCCCCGATCGGCGCGGAGTCCTTCCGCGAGTCGCTGCGCTGGGGTGCGGAGATCTACCACGCGCTCAAGTCGGTGCTGAAGGAGAAGGGCCTGGCCACCGGGCTCGGCGACGAGGGCGGCTTCGCGCCGGACGTCGCGGGCGGCACCCGGGGCGCGCTCGAGCTGATCTCCACGGCGATCGGCAAGGCGGGCTTCACCCTGGGCACGGACGTCGTGCTGGCGCTCGACGTGGCCGCCACCGAGTTCTTCTCCGACGGCGTCTACCGCTACGAGGGCAAGGAGCTCTCCTCGGCGGACCTGGCCAAGGTGTGGGCCGAGCTCGTCGACTCGTTCCCGCTCGTCTCGATCGAGGACCCGCTGGCCGAGGACGACTGGGACGGCTGGGTCTCGCTGACCGAGTCGCTCGGCGACAAGGTCCAGCTCGTGGGCGACGACCTGTTCGTCACCAACCCGGAGCGGCTCGAGGACGGCATCGACCGCGGGGCCGCCAACGCGCTGCTGGTCAAGGTCAACCAGATCGGCACGCTGTCCGAGACCCTCGACGCGGTCACGCTGGCCCACAACAACGGCTACCGCTGCATGATGAGCCACCGCTCGGGCGAGACCGAGGACGTGACCATCGCCGATCTCGCCGTCGCCACCGGCTGCGGCCAGATCAAGACGGGCGCGCCCGCGCGGTCCGAGCGGGTCGCCAAGTACAACCAGCTGCTCCGCATCGAGGAGAGCCTGGGCGACGCCGCGCGCTACGCCGGCGAGCTGGCCTTCCCGCGGTTCACTCCGGGGGCCTGACCGCGTGGCGGGTGAGGCGCGGGTCCGCGAGCGGGCCGCCGCCCGGGCGGACCGGGGCGGCGCCGGGCACGCCCGCCCGGCGCCCGCCGGCCGGCGCGTGCGCGAGCCGCAGCTCACCCGCACCCGCAGCCGGGCGGGGACGGTGGTGGCCCGCACGAGCGGGCTGCTCGGGCTGTCCTCGACCCGGCGCGCGGCGATCCTCGCGATCGTGGTGTGCGCGCTGGCGCTGACCGTCGCCGTGCCGCTGCGCAACTACGTGGCGCAGCGGCAGGAGCTGGCCGCGGTCCAGGAGCAGCAGCGCGCGCTCGCGGCCGAGGTCACGCAGCTGGAGGAACAGAGGGCGCGGCTGTCGAACCCGGACGAGGTGGCGGCCGAGGCGCGCTCGCGGCTCGGCTACGTCCGGCCCGGCGAGGTGCCCTACGTGGTGCAGCTGCCGGACACGCCCTCGGCCGCCGACGTGGAGGCGGCGCGCAAGGGCACACCCTGGTACCGGACCCTGTGGAGCGACGTGACGGAGGGCGCCCCCCGATGACCGAGACCATCTCCGAGGTCGACCGCGAGACCGTCGCGGCGCAGCTCGGGCGTGCCCCGCGGGGCATGCGGCTGGTCGCGGCGCGCTGCCCGTCCGGCCACCCGAACGTCGTGCAGACCGCGCCGCGGCTGCCCGACGGCACGCCGTTCCCCACGCTCTACTACCTCACCTGCCCGCGGCTGGCCTCCCGCATCGGGACGCTCGAGGCCTCCGGGCTGATGAAGGAGATGACCGCGCGGCTCGAGGAGGACCCGGAGCTGGCGGAGCGCTACCGCCGGGCCCACGAGTCCTACCTCGCCGAGCGGGACGCGATCGAGCCGCTGGGCACGGACGTCAGCGCCGGCGGCATGCCCGGCCGCGTGAAGTGCCTGCACGTCCACGTGGCGCACAGCCTGGCCAAGGGCCCCGGCGTGAACCCGTTCGGCGACGAGGCGCTGGAGCTCCTCGGCGACTGGTGGACCGGCACCGACTGCGCCTGACACCTCGTGAGTGACGATGGTCGCCATCACGACCATCGGCACTCACAGGGCGGGGGTGACGCGCTCCAGCAGCGGCTTCGCGGGGACGCCCTCGGGCAGGGTGCCGGCGGTGCGCCACGGGCCGTCGGGCTGCAGGCGGCCGGCCAGGAAGGCGTCGGCGACCTCGGCCGGGGCGGTGCGCAGGAGCAGCGACCCCTGCAGGCACAGCGCGAGCAGCTCGGCCAGCCGCCGGGCCCGCCGCGGCTCCGGGTCCCGGAACTCCGATCGGAGCTGGTCCACGGCCCGGTCGAACCGCGCGTCCACGCCTGCGGCAAGGGCGATCTCGTCGAGCACCGCGTCGGCGGACTCCGGCGAGCGGGCCAGGGCACGGAGCAGGTCGAGCGCGGTGACGTTGCCCGAGCCCTCCCAGATCGAGTTCAGCGGGCTCTCCCGGTAGAGCCGCGGCATCGGCGACTCCTCGACGTAGCCGTTGCCGCCCAGGCACTCCAGCGCCTCCGCGACCACCGCCGACGTCCGCTTGCACACCAGGTACTTCGATGCCGGCAGCGCCAGCCGCAGGAAGGCCGTCTCGCCCCGCTCGACCGCCCCGGCCAGCCGGATCGCGAGCGTGGTCGCGGCCTCGGACTCCACCGCCAGCTCGCCCACCACGGCCTGCATCAACGGCTGGTCCGCGAGCAGGGCGCCGAACGCCGAACGGTGCGCCACGTGGTGCGCGGCCTCGGACAGCGCGGCCCGGACCGTCCCGGCCGCGCCGAGCACGCAGTCCAGACGCGTCATCGAGACCATCTCGATGATCGTCGCGACGCCCCGGCCCTCGTCGCCGACCCGCCGGCCGACGGCGCCGGAGTACTCCAGCTCGGCCGAGGCGTTCGAGCGGTTGCCGAGCTTGTCCTTGAGCCGCTGGATGCGCAGGGCGTTTCGGGTGCCGTCGGGCAGCACGCGGGGCAGGACGAAGCAGGTCAGCCCGCCCGGCGCCTGCGCGAGCGTGAGGAACAGGTCGTTCATGGGGGCCGAGGTGAACCACTTGTGCCCGACCAGGGAGTACGTGCCGTCGGCGTTCGGGGTGGCGCGCGTGGTGCCGGTGCGGACGTCGGAGCCGCCCTGCTTCTCGGTCATCGACATGCCGGCGAGCAGGCCCGGCTTGGTCTCCGGGCGGGCCAGCCCCGGCGCGTAGGTACGCGAGGCCAGGCCGGGCTCGTAGCGCTCGGCCAGCTCCGGGGAGTGGCGCAGCGCCGGGACGGCCGCGTAGGTCATCGAGATCGGGCAGCAGTGCCCCTGCTCCAGGGTGCTGACCAGGTAGAACCCGGCGGCCCGGGCGAGGTGCGAGCCGTCCGCCCACGGGGCCGCGTGCAGCCCGTGCTCCACCGACAGCTGCATCAGGGCGTGCCACGACGGGTGGAAGTCCACCTCGTCGATCCGGTGCCCGTACCGGTCGTGGCTGCGCAGCACCGGCTCGTGCTCGTTGGCCAGCCGCGCGTGCTCGCGGTACTCCGCCGACCCGACGGCGAGGGCCAGGGCCTTCAGGTCCGGCGCCGCCCCCTCCCGGCGCAGCGCGTCGGCCAGGCCCGGGTCGCACGCGAGCGGATCGAATCCGTCGAGCGGCGGGACCTGGTTCACGACGGTGTGGGTGCCCAGCTCGGTGCCCGGTGCCACGGTCATTACCGGAGGGTAACCCCGTGGACGGCGGATCCGGGAGCGCGCGGCCGCCCGGACCGCCCCGCCTGCCGATACGGTGAGCGGGAACGACCGTCGACCCCACAGGAGCACGCATGTCCCGGGTGGCCGCCATCGACTGCGGGACCAACTCGATCCGCCTGCTGATCGCCGACGTCACCGAGACCTTCGACGGCACGAAGGACCTGCGCGACCTTCACCGCGAGATGCGGATCGTGCGGCTCGGCAAGGGCGTCGACGCCACCCGCCGGCTCGACCCGGAGGCCCTCGAGCGCACCCGCGCCGCGCTGGTCGACTACGCGGCGGCGATCCGCCGCAAGGGCGTCGAACGGGTCCGGATGGTCGCCACCTCCGCGACCCGGGACGCGACCAACCGCGAGGACTTCTTCGGCATGGTCCGGGACGTCCTCGGGGTCGAGGCCGAGGTGATCAGCGGGGACGAGGAGGCGCGGCTGTCCTTCGAGGGCGCGGTCGGCGACCTCGACCCGGACGACGGCCCGTTCGTCGTCACGGACGTGGGCGGCGGCTCCACCGAGGTCGTCGTCGGCACGCTCGGCGACGGGGTCGCGGCGGCCCGGTCCGTCGACGTCGGCAGCGTCCGGCTCACCGAGCGGTGCCTGCCCGGCGACCCGCCCGCGCCGGACGACGTCGAGAAGGCCCGGGCGCTCGCCCGCGAGATCCTCGACGAGGCCTTCGAGGCGGTGCCGGTCGAGGGCGTGAAGTGCTGGGTCGGCGTGGCCGGCACGATCACCACCCTCTCCGGGATCTCGCAGGACCTCCCGGAGTACGACCCCGAGGCCGTGCACCTGTCCACGCTGACCCGGGACGACGTGCACCGGGTCGCCCAGATGCTCGTCACCTCCTCGCACGAGGAGCGGGCGAAGCTCGGGGCCCTGCACCCAGGCCGGATCGACGTCATCGGTGCGGGCGCGCTCGTCGTCGAGGCGCTGGCGGACGAGCTGCACGCGAAGGCCGGCATCGGCAAGCTCGTCGTCTCCGAGCACGACATCCTCGACGGGATCGCGCGATCGATCGCCTGAGCGAACCTGCGGGCGGGCCGCCGGGGCCGGGCTGGCCCCGCCTCGTGGCGCCGGCCGCGCCGACGCTCGCCGACCTCGACGCCCGGGTCACGGAGTGCCGGGCCTGCCCGCGGCTGGTCGAGTGGCGGGAGAAGGTGGCGCGGGACAAGCGCGCGGCCTTCCGGGACTGGGAGTACTGGGGCCGGCCGGTGCCGGGTCTCGGCCCCGCCGACGCGCGGCTGCTGATCGTCGGGCTCGCCCCGGCGGCCCACGGCGGGAACCGCACCGGACGGATCTTCACCGGGGACCGCTCCGGCGACGTCCTCTACGCGGCGATGCACGCCGTCGGCCTGACCAACCAGCCGACGGCCGTGCACCGGGGCGACGGGCTGCGGCTGATCGGCACGCGGATCACGGCGCCGGTGAAGTGCGCACCGCCGGAGAACAAGCCGACGCCCGCCGAGCGCGACGAGTGCCGGCCCTGGCTCGACGCCGAGATCGAGCTGCTCCGCCCGACGGTGCGCGCCGTCGTCGTGCTCGGGGCTTTCGGCTGGCAGGCGCTGCTGCCGGTGCTCGCCGACCACGGCTGGACGATCCCGCGGCCGCGGCCGCGCTTCGGCCACGGCGCACACGTCGAGCTCGCGTCGGTGCGGCCGGCCGGCTCGCTGCACCTGTTCGGCAGCTACCACGTCAGCCAGCAGAACACCTTCACCGGGAAGTTGACCCCGGCGATGCTGGAGGAGGTCCTCGCCACCGCGGCGCGCGCCGCCGGCCTGTAGGTGAACTCACACCGGGTCGGACCCAGATCACGTCCCGAGCGTCGTATCCGACTTAGGTCTCCGGGGTACGAATATAGGTATGGCGCACGCTCAACGAATCGTCGTGGTCGGTGGCGGCTACGTCGGCATGTACACCGCTCTGCGGCTGCAGAAGAAGCTGCGCCGCGGCGAGGCGGACATCACGGTCATCGACCCCCAGTCCCACATGACCTACCAGCCGTTCCTCCCCGAGGCGTCGGCCGGCTCGATCGAGCCGCGGCACGTCGTGGTCCCGCTGCACAAGGTGCTGCGCGGCTGCCGCGTGCTGACCGGCCGGGTCACCGCCGTCTCCGACGCCGAGAAGCGGGTCACGGTGCAGACCGCGGCCGGGCACACCACGACGCTGGAGTACGACGTCCTCGTCGTCGCCCCCGGCTCGGTCGCCCGGACCCTGCCGGTCCCCGGCCTGCCCGAGCAGGGCATCGCCTTCAAGACCGTCGGCGAGGCCATCTACCTGCGCAACCACGTGCTCTCGCGGCTCGACGCGGCCTCGACCACCGCGGACCCCGAGCTGCGCAGCCGGCTGCTGACCTTCGTCGTGGTCGGCGGCGGGTACGCGGGCGTCGAGGCGCTCGCCGAGCTCGCCGACATGGCCCGCTACGCGACCCGCTACTACGAGGGCATCGAGCCGGGCGACCTGCGCTGGGTCCTCGTCGAGGCGATGGACCGGATCATGCCCGAGGTCGGCCCGAAGATGGGCGCGTACACCGTGCGCCGCCTGCTCGACGCCGGCATCGAGGTCGTGCTCGAGACCCGCGTCGAGTCGATGGTCGACGGGCACGTGGTCCTGTCCGACGGGAGCGAGTTCGACGCGGACACGATCGTCTGGACCGCCGGTGTCAAGCCGAACCCGATGCTCGAGCAGACCGACCTGCCCCGCGGCCCCCGCGGGCACGTCGAGTGCGCGGCCGACCTCACGGTCGACGGCCTGAAGGGCGTGTTCAGCGCGGGTGACTGCGCGTCGATCCCCGACCTCACCAAGGACGACCCGAACGCGCGCACCAGCCCGTCGGCGCAGCACGCCGTCCGGCAGGCGAAGGTGCTGGCGGACAACATCGTCGCGTACCTGCGCGGGTACGAGATGAAGCAGTACAGGCACAGCTACGCCGGCTCGGTGGCGAGCCTCGGCCTGTACAAGGGCGTCGCCCAGGTCTACGGGATCAAGCTCAAGGGCTTCCCGGCGTGGTTCATGCACCGCACCTACCACGTGAGCCGCATGCCCACGTGGAACCGCCGCTTCCGGATCGTCATGGACTGGACCACCGCGCTGCTCATGGGGCGCGAGGTCGTGGCGCTGGGCCAGATCCACGAGCCGAAGGCGGAGTTCAGCCGGATCGCCGGCGGCACGGTGACCCCGCTGCCCCCGACGGTCGCGCAGGAGGCCGACGCCAAGGCCAGCTGACGCGGCACCGGCCGACAGGCGCTCGGCGGCGCCCGCCCTTCACCGGGGGCGGGCGCCGTCGGCGTTCTCCGGCCGGGTCGTCGTTAGGCTGCGGACGGGCCCCCGTAGCCCAACGGCAGAGGCAGGCCCCTTAAAAGGGTCACAGTGTGGGTTCGAGTCCCACCGGGGGCACCCCGCGATGCGCACACCTACTTCCGCACGTGGAAGCGGAGCATCGTCACGGAACCCGACTGCCTGTTGTCGAACGGGTCGAGGTCGATCCTGCCGAGCCCCGAGGTCGAGAAGCGCACGCCGTCGCCGAGGAGCACCGGCAGGACGTACACCAGGACCTCGTCGACGAGACCGTGCCGCAGGCACTGGCTCGCCAGGTCGGCTCCGAGGATCTCCAGGTTCTTCCCACCCGCGGCGGCGCGCGCCGTGGCGACGGCCTCCCCGAGGTCACAGGTGAGGAAGGTGACCCCGTGCTCCGGCTCGTCCGGCGGCCGGTGCGTCAGGACGAACACCGGCCCCCCGTCGTAGTCGGTGTCTCCGGCGAACATCCGCTTGCTGACCTCGTGGGTGCCGCGGCCGACCAGCATCGCGCCGGTGGCCTGCATGACCTCGGGAAACGCGTCGTTGTCCAGGTGGTCGAAGATCCAGTCCATCGCGTCGTCGGGGCCGGAGATGAAGCCGTCCAGGGACATCGCCCTGTTCACGACGACCTTGCCCGGGCCGGGATCCGTATCGCTCATGCCGGTGACGACCCGGAGCAGGTCACGAACTCATCGGCGTCGGTGGGAGAGAAGGCGCCGAACCACCGGGCCAGGGCGCCGCGCAGGCCCTGCTGGTCCTCCCCGACCCACGCCACGTGGCCGTCGGGCCGCAGCAGCGCCGCGGGCACGTCGAGCTCCTCGCTGACGTCGACGACGTGGTCGACCCGGTCCGTCCAGCCCTCGACCGAGAGCCGGCCGGCCTGGTCGAGGAGCAGTCCGCGGCCCGCCCGCGTCAGCTCGTAGAGCCGGCCCTTCTCGAGCTGGACGTCCCGCATCCGGCGGCCGACCAGGTCCGGTCCGGCGCCGAAGTCGTAGCGGATGCCGATGGCGGTGATCTTCTCGATCAGGTGGCGGTTGACCTCCTCGAAGGCCATCAGCTCCTCGACGAGCCTGCGCACGGCCTGCGCCCCGGGCGTGGTGGACATCAACTCCATCTGCGCGCGGGTGTTGTCCAGGACGGCCGTCGCCACCGGATGCCTCTCGGACTCGTAGCTGTCCAGCAGGTCCGCCGGCGCCCACTCCGCGACCGCTGCCGCGAGCTTCCAGCCGAGGTTGAACGCGTCCTGGATGCCGAGGTTGAGGCCCTGCCCGCCGGTCGGCGGGTGGACGTGCGCCGCGTCGCCGGCCAGGAACGCGCGGCCCTCCCGGTACCGCTCGGCCTGCCGGGTCGCGTTGCCGAAGCGGGACAGCCAGCGCGGCGAGTGGACGCCGAAGTCGGTGCCGGCAACCGCCCGCAACCGGCGCCGGAAGTCCTCGAGGGTCGGCCGGACGGCGCGGTCCTCGGTCACCCCGACCGCGGGCACCACGACCCGGTACCGCCCGTCGCCGACCGGCCCGAGGCCGAACCGCTTCTCGGTCTCCCGGACCTCCGCCACCACCGCGGCCACGGTCTCCGGCCGCGCGGTCACCTCCATCTCGCCCAGCAGCGTCTCGACGGTCGAGGGCTCGCCCGGGAAGGCGATGCCGAGCAGCTTCCGGACGGTGCTCCGGCCGCCGTCGCAGCCGACGAGGTACCGGGCGCGCAACCGGGTGCCGTCCGCGAGCTCGGCGGTGACCCCGTCCGCGTCCTGCACCAGTCCGACGAGCTCGGCGCCGCGCCGGACCTCGGCGCCGACCTCGAGGGCGTGCTCCTCCAGCAGCCGGTCCGTGGTGGTCTGCGGGACGCCGAGGACGTAGCCGTGCGCGGTGTCCAGCCGCGGCCACGGCGTCGGGATCCCGGCGAAGAACCCGCCGACCTCGTACTTCTTCCCGCGCTCCAGGAACCGCTCCAGCAGCCCGCGCTGGTCCATCACCTCGATGCTGCGCACGTGCAGCCCGAGCGAGCGCACGAACGGCGGCTGCTCGGCCTCCTTCTCCAGCACGACCACGTCCACGTCGTGCAGGCGCAGCTCCGCCGCCAGCATCATGCCCGTCGGCCCGCCGCCCACGATGATCACGTCGGCCATGCATCCCCCGATTCCTGCAGGTCCTGGCTTCGGCGGGCGATTCTGGGCCACGACCCGGGGCTTGCCGCAAGGCCCCCGGGGCGCTATACGGTGAGAGTGGCGGGAGGTCCGCCAGCGGTCTCGTGCGTCCGTCCGGCGTGGAGCGACGGGCTCCCGGTCAGCCCTCGGGCGTGGCGACGTGGTGGATGTCGAACGGCTTGTTCGTGATGAACAGGAACGTGCAGTCGGCGTCCGTGGTGGCGCCGTGCTGCATGGTCCCGCCCTCGGGGAACCACACGAAGCTGCCCGGCCCGAAGTCGCCCTGGTGCGTGTTCAGGACACCCTCGAGCACGTAGATGCCGTGGCCGCAGGGGTGGGTGTGCCAGGTGTTCGTGAACCCGGCCCGGTAGACCATCTTCACCACCATCATCCCCGTGTCCGGGTCGTCGAGGAGCGGCACGTGCTCGAGGTGGGCGTTGATGGCGGGCACGGGGAAGTCCTGCCACTCCGCGGTCGTCGTGTCGACGACGGTGAGGTCCACCGGCTTCAGAGTCTCGGTCATGAGGTGCCCTCCGACGTGGGGTGTTCCGGATCGGTGTTCTCCGGCCTACCACCCCGTCGGGCCACGTCAAGCCGCCGTTCCGCCCCTCGGGTCCGCCCGCAAACCCGTGGTGATCGCGCGGGGCAGGTGCTTGTGTGGCGGGAGCACCGTGGAAGGGGCTCGGCTCGTGATCCAACCGTCCGCCGTCGTCGGCGTCGTCCTGATCGCCCTCGGCATGGTCGTCACGCCAGGGCCCAACATGATCTACCTGGCCTCCCGGGCGATCTCCCAGGGCAGGCGTGCCGGACTCGTCTCGCTGGCCGGGACGGGTGTGGGGTTCCTGTGCTACCTCCTGGCCGCGGTGGCCGGGCTGTCCGCACTGTTCGCCGCGGTCCCCGCCGCGTACACGACCGTGAAGATCGCCGGCGCGCTGTACCTCGCGTGGCTGGCCTGGGGCATGCTGCGGCCGGGCGGCCGCTCCCCGTTCGAGGCGCGCGACCTGGAACCGGCGTCCGACCGGCGGCTGTTCGGCATGGGCCTGCTCACCAACCTGCTCAACCCCAAGATCGCGCTGATGTACGCGGCGCTCCTGCCGCAGTTCGTCGATCCGTCCGGCGGGGCGGCCTGGCGACAGTTCCTGCAGCTCGGCGCAGTCCAGATCGTTGTCGCCCTGACCGTCAACGCCCTGATCGTCCTGGCCGCGGCGTCCGTCGCCCGGTTCCTGGCCGCGCGCCCGCGCGCGATGACCGTCCAGCGGTGGGTGGCGGGGAGCCTGCTGGGTGCGTTCGCGGTCAGGACCGCGGTGGGGCACACCCCGGCGACGTCCTGACGGCGAGCGGCCGGGCTGCGTGTCCGGCACCTGGGACGACAGCTCCGGCGCATGGTCGGTGGCCGGACGAGGCCTGCGACCCGGCCAGGACCACGAGCGTCGCGGTGCGGAGGCCCTTCTCCGTGGAACCAGCTAGCGCGGACGGCAGCGGTCGCGCAGCGTCGGCACACCGGGCCCGTCGAGGTCGTCGCAGTAGGTCGCGCGCCCGGCCATGGCCATCGTCAGCGCGACAGAGGGACCGCGGACCAGGGGCCCGTCGCCGTGGGCGAAGGGCCCGTCGGCGGCCTTCAGCCGGAGACCGGCGACCGCCTTCCTGCTGTTCACCGTGAAGTCCCGGCTCGCGTAGAACGTCGCGACGGCGGTGAGGGACTCGATCGACGGCATCCGCCGGATCCCGAGAGGCCGGCGGATGTCCTGGCCGTGCACGACGACCTCGCCGAGCCACGCGGGCGTGTGCCCGGACGCCGCGCGGGTGCTGGTGACCACGGCGCGAAAGCGCGCGAGGGTCTCGGCCGGGGTGGCGCCGCGGTGCTCCGCGAGCCGCCGGGCGTTGTGGAGGTCGGCGTCGAATCGCGCGCCGACGATGCTCGTGATCCACCGGACCGTGCCGGTGCTCGCGGCGGTGGTGAGGTGCGCGACGACCTCCTCGACGGTCCAGCGGCCGCACAACGACGGCGCCGCCCACTCGTCGTCGTCGAGCTCGGCGAGGTCCTCGGCCAGGGCGGCGCGTTCCGCGTGGACGGCGGCCCACAGCTCGTCGCGGGTGGTCAGCAGGACGGGCTCGGGCACGCTCGATCTCCCCACTCTCGGCTCTCGGACGGGCAGACCGCGGGCGGGTGCGGAACTCATCGGCGGGCCGGGCCCGCGGGCGTCAGGGCGGCGGGACGACCCCGAGCTGGACGAGCAGCCCGAGGGTGTCGGCGCAGACCCAGCGCTCGACGCACCGGCCGTCGCGGAAGTGCAGGATCGTGATGCCCGGCAGGCTGATGTCGCGCCCCGTCGGCGGGATGCCCATGTAGTCGCCGTCGTGCCGGCCCGTCAGCGTGAACCGGCAGGTCAGCCGGTCGCCTTCGCTGAACGTCTCGTGCAGCTCCAGGTGGTTCCCCGGGAAGGCCGCGAACATGGCCTGGTACGTCGCGCGCACGCCCTGCTTGTCCAGCGGTTCCGGGGACATGCCGTGCAGCCGGATGTCGTCGGCGTAGATCCCCAGGTAGCCCTCGAGGTCACCGGCGTTCCAGCGCTCGATGGCCCGGGCGAGCGCGGTCTCGTTGCGCGAGCTCGTGGTCGTCGTGGTCAACATGGCCTCCTCGAGGGGAGCGGCCGGTGGGCGGGGCGGACACGGTACTGCGACGGATCGGCGTCCGGCTGCCGCCGTTCGGCCCTTGTCCTCGGGCGTCCGGGACCCTTCCGGTGCCGGCGCGCCACCTCTACGTTCCTGCCATGCAGACCCGGATCATGGGCACGACGATGCCCGTCCTGGAGATCACCATGGGTCCCGGCGAGCAGGTGATCGCCGAGGGCGGGGACGTCGCCTGGCTGTCCTCGGGGTTCGACCTCGAGACGTCCACCCGGTTCGGCTCGGGCGGCCGGGGCGGCTTCATGAGCGGTCTGAAGCGGGCTCTCGGCGGCGGGCAGCTGTTCCTCACCGAGTACACCGCCCCGCGGGCGGGCGGGTTCGTGGCCTTCGCGACCGACCTCCCGGGCACGATCCGGGAGCTGCGCGTCGACGCCGCGGACGAGTTCATGGTGCAGTCCGGCGCCTACATGGCCAGCACCGCGAAGGTCGAGGTGTCGGTCGGGCTGCAGAAGAAGCTCGGTGCCGGGATCTTCGGTGGCGCCGGGGTGGTGTTCCAGAAGCTGGCGGGCGACGGCGTGGCGTGGGTGCAGCTCGCCGGCGAGATCACCGAGTACGACATCCCGGCCGGGCAGTCGATGTGGATCCACCCGGGGCACCTGGCTCTCTACCGCGCCGGGATGGAGCTCCAGTTCACCTCCGTGCGCGGAGTGAAGAACAAGCTGTTCGGGGACTCGCTGATGCTGGCGGAGATCCACGGCCCGGGACACGTCTGGCTCCAGTCGATGACGGCCGAGAAGCTCGCTTCCGCGATCCAGCCCTACCTGCCGGAGCGGCCGTCGCCCTCCGACAACGGCTGATCCCCGGCCCCGGGCGGACGGAGAACGGACGCCACGTCGTCGGCCATCCGGCGGTGGACAGGGCGGCCCGCCTGTGGCCATGGAGAAGTTCCTCCGTTGGGTCGCGGGTGATGAGGTGTTCGAGGCGCTCGACGACGACCTGCGCACCCGGATGCTGGGCAACGGCGAGGTCTTCTTCGGCCTGGAACTCGCGGATGTGATGAGCTACCTGCCCGGCGAGGCAGAACTCGCCGAGGTCGGGGTTCCGTGCGTGGTCGCCGCCGGCGCGGACAACTGCGACCCGGCTTCGGAGCATCACTGGTTCTGCGAGGCCTCGCGCTGGTTCGCCGACACACTCGACGCGCCGTTCATCGAGACCCCAGGTGCCCACGTCCCTCAGGTCACCCATCCCCGGGCGCTGGCGGAGGTGCTGCGGCCGATTCTCCGGAAGCCGCCCGAGTCCGCACGCCCCGGAGCCTGACGATCCCGTCGACCCGGACACCCGGCGTCCACCGGCTGAGGGGCGAGCTCCCGCCGCCGGGGCCACGCTCGACCTGAGGGGCAGGAGTTTCCGCGCGGGCACGGCCGTTCGCCGGCCCGCCCGTGCCTCGGGGCGGGTCGTCAGAAGGGTGGGGGTTCGTCGAGGTCGGTGGCGGGGTGGGGTGGGGGTCGGGGTTCGTCGTCGTGGTCGTCGGTGGCGGGGCGCCAGACGATAGGGGGTGCGCATCGGTCGAGGTCGTCGAGCGGGCCGACGCAACAGGCGTCGTCCTCGTCGGCGACGGGGAGCGGCGGCGGTGGTGGCGGGAGCAGGGGGTCGGCTCGGGTGCGGTATTCGCGGCCGAGGGGGCTGCGCCAGACGACGATGCCGGGCTGGGGTGGGGTGAGGGTCCAGCCGCGCTGTTTGAGGCCGTGGTCGTGGCGGCAGGCGGGTCCGAGGTCGTCGGCGGTGGTGGGGCCGCCGTGGGCATGGTCGCGGGTGTGGTCGAGGTCGGTGTGGTGGGCAGGGGCGAGGCAGCCGGTGAAGGTGCAGGTGCGGTCGCGGAACTCGACATGGCGGCGCAGCGCCGCGTGCGGGAACCGGTCGGTGGGGGAGTCGTCGAGCGGGCGTCCGCGGGCGGCGGCGATTTCGTCGAGGACCGGCCGCCAGGAGGGCGGGACCGCGGTGGGGTCGGTGGTGAGGTTCCGCAGGAGTGCGGCGGACGAGGAGGTCGACCAGTCCTGGGGCGGCCGGGTCGGTGGGTGGGACCGGCGAGGCCGCACGGGCGATGTCTCGCTCGGTGGGGGCGGTGTGAGGTCCTCGGCGGTGGGTCGGCGTCGGAGTGTGCCGGCGCGGAGGAGTCGGCCGTCGGTGTCGGTGAGGGCGAATCGCCAGGGTGCGCGGTGTTGGACGCGGACGAGGTCCCGGGCGCGGGAGGCGGGGATGGCTCCGAGGGCGGGGAGTTCGGCGGGGCGGTCGTCGAGCCCGAGGGGGGTTGCGAGGGAGACCTGCAGGTGCACCCCGCGCCGCCTCACGGTCGGTTGACCTGGCCCGCTCGGTCCGCTGGATGCAGTCGGCCCGGCCGGCGTCCCTGGCCCCTCGGTCCGTCCGGGCCGGTTTGATGGCCCCAGGTCGGACTCCGCCGACTCGGTCGGAGCATGCGTGTCGTCCTGGGGCAGCCTGGTCGGGAGAGGCGGGTGTTCCTGAGTCGGCTTGATCGGGGCAGGCGCTTCGGAGTCGCTCGACTCGGATGGTTGCGTGGACTCAGCCGGATCGGCTGGCGCGGCCGCTCGCGCGGGCTCCGTCGGATCGGTCGGCTCGGTCGGTCGCGTGGGCTTCCCGGGCTCGGGTCGCTCGGCCGGCTCCGTCCGCTGGGTGTGCTCGGTCGAAGCGACCGGCGGAGGCACCGCTCCAGGGGAGGACGCGGCGCCGGCAAAGCTCGCGGTGGCGCGGTCCGGCGCGTCTGTCTGCGTGGTTCTGTTGGCGAGTTCGGCGGGAGGGCTGTGCGTGTCGTTGTCGGGTTCCTCCGACTGTGGCCTTCCTGGGTCAGCGGGCGCGCCTCCGCCGCTGGTGCGAGCCCGTGCCGGGCCCGGGCGCCCGCTGCGCCGTCGCCGCGGAGGCTCGGCCGGCCGGGTCAGGCTGGCGAGCATGGCTTCGGTGATCTGGTCGTCGGTGAGGGTGTGCAGGGAGCCGCCGAGGAGGCCGATGAACAGGTCGACCCGGATCTGGTCGAGCCCACCGCAGTGTCCGGCGCGCTTGACGCGGGGGGCGAGCCGGTCGATGCGCTCTACCGCGGCGTCGGCGGAGTCCGGGGCCAGGCCGGTGGCGGTGATGGTGGCGGTGCCGTCCTCGGTGACGCACGCGGAGATCCCGCGGCGGGCGTGGGGGCCCGGCGGATAGAGCCGTTCGTAGTGCGCGGGATCGATCTCCATGATCAGTCGGCGGAGCCGGCGGGAGATCTCGGTGGTGGTCCACCCGGGGTGCACGGGGCAGCACGAGCGGCAGAGGTGGGCGATCCGCGCGGCGGGCATTCCGGTCAGGTGTTGGGCGAGCACCGCGGCTTTGGGCGGGTCGATCCGTCCGGCATCGAGGGCGGCCCACACCAAGGGGAGGTCGACGACAACGGTGACGGCGTCGTCGGCGCGGGCGTGCGGCGCGGCGGGTCCAGGCCGGCGCGGCCCGGACTTCGTCGGACCAGTCCCGTTCGCTCCAGCCCGCTTGGGTGGGGTCGTCGGTGCCGAGACCGACCAAAGCCCGGTACAACCCGGCCCGGGAGTGGCTGTGCGGCCGATGCCAGGCCTCGACCACGGTGAGCCGGTCGGGCAGCGGCAGGGTCATCGGGTCGATCCGGGCCAGCGCAGCGGCGAGCGCCGGGCCCGGCGGGAGGTCCGCCAGGTCCTGGAGGGGCTCGATCTGCCGCACGGACCGAACATGCATTCGACCACTGACAATTCCGGCGCTCGCTGTCCCGCTGGTTCCCGAGCGGTGCCGCCTCTGCTCGCTGGGCTCCCCTTCGCCCAGGCTTTGCTGTGTTCACCCGCTCCGAGCACTGCCGCCGTACACCCCGCGCTCATCAGGAGCCCGTTCGACCGCTGTGCCGCACGTCCGCTACGGCGGTGACCCGCACAGTCGCTGGCGCCCGACTCGGCCGATGAGGAACGAGGCGTCGTCGAGTCCCTCCTCCGAGCCCGAACCCGGACCCGGACCGAGGAGGAGACGAGATGGACGACGCCACCCGCACCGCGGCGTTGGAGCGCCTGGAGCCGTTGGTGGGGGAGTGGGCGGTCGAGGCGCGGTTCACCTTCACCCCCGAGCCGATCCGCGGGACCCTCACCTTCGCGTGGAAGCTGGGCGGGCAGTTCCTGCAGCAGCGGTCCACCACGGACCATCCGGCGGCGCCGGACGTCCACGCCCTGCTGTCGGTGGCCGAGGAGGGCGACGGGCACGAGTACGTGCAGCACTACTTCGACTCGCGCGGCGTGGTCCGCGTCTACCGCATGACGTTGCGCGACGGCGAGTGGACCCTTCTCCGGGACCGGCCGGACTTCACCCCGCTGGACTTCGCGCAGCGCTACACGGGCACGTTCGGCGACGACGGGCGGACGATCACGGGCCGATGGGAGAAGTCGCACGACGGCGGCGCGACCTGGGAGCACGACTTCGACCTCGCCTACCGCACGCTCACCTGATCGGCAGCGCGCCCGTCCCCGCCCCCGGTCTCGGGCCCCGGCTCCCGGCAACCGCCCCGGGCCCTTGACGGAGCTGCCCCGGTTCCGCGGTCATCGTCCTTCCACGGCAAGGCGCTCGGCGCACCGGGCGATGCCCTGCCTGATCATCCGGCCGTACCCGTCGTCGCCGAGGACGTCGACCGCCCGTTCGGCCCGGGCGAGGTGATCGCGGGCGCGCCCGGCGTCGCCGAGGCGGCGGTGGACGTCGGCGAGGTTGAGGTGGAGCGACGGGTAGAAGCCCGCCACCGCGAGGGAGTGGTGGTGCTGCTGCGCGCGCTCGTCCGTCAGCTCGTCCGCGGCCGCGAGCGCGCGGAGGTCCCACCGCAGCTCCTCGGCCAGGTCCTCCTGCACGTCCGCCGCGTGGTGCGCGAGCGCGCACCGGTGCAGCGGGTCGCCGAGGGGCCCCAACCGCTCCCAGAGCTGCGTGAACCGCGCTCGCGCCTCCGCCGCCGAGCCGGCCTGCCCCAGCTCGACCACCTGCGCGATCTCCGCCATCACCGGGTCCGGTTGCTCCACCTTCGCCCTCCTCGTCCGTCCGGACCGGACCGTACGGAGGAGGACCGACAGTTCGGGACCACCGATGAGCGAGGATCCCCCCGTGTCCCCGCTCGCGGCGCTGCTCGCCTTCGGTGCAGGGCTGGTCGTCGCCGTGGTGACCACGCCCGTCGGGGTGTCCGGCGCGGTCTTCCTGCTCCCGGTGCAGTTCGACCTCCTGCGGGTGCCCAGTCCGGCCGTCACCCCGACGAACCTGCTGTACAACGTCGTCGCCACTCCCGGCGCCCTGCTCCGCCACCACCGCACCGGCGCGCTCGGCGGCCCGCTCACCCGGCGGCTCGTCGCCGGGACGCTGCCGGGTGTCGTCGTGGGGACCCTCCTGCGGGTGTTCCTCGCGCCCGGTGACCGGGTGTTCCGCGTGCTGGCGGCCGCGCTGCTGCTCGGCATCGGGATCTGGCTGTGCCTGCGGATCCGGGACCGCCCCGCTCCCCCGCGCGAGCTGCGGGGGCCGGTAGTGACCGGGCTCGGCGCCGTCGTCGGGGTCGTCGGCGGGATCTACGGCATCGGTGGCGGGTCGCTGATCGGGCCGATCCTGGTGGGAGCCGGCATGTCCGTCGCGACGGTCGCCCCCGCGGCCCTGGCGGCCACGTTCCTCACCTCGGTGGCCGGCGTCGCGACCTACGGCCTGCTGTCCCTGGTCGTCGACGGGCCGGTGGGGCCCGCCTGGGTCACCGGGCTGTGCTGCGGCGCCGGGGGCCTGATCGGCGGCTACCTCGGCGCCCGCCTCCAGCCGCGGGTCCCGGAGACGGCGCTGCGCACGCTGCTCGGGGTCCTCGCGATCGGGCTCGCGGTGACCTACCTCGTCCAGGCCGCCCGCGGCTAGCGCGTCAGCCCGCCGTGGAGGCCGTGTAGGTCGGCGCGGGCAGGTCCAGCACCCGCGAGTTGCGCTGCCGCCACACCAGGTACGCGATCCCGAGCCGGGTGCGGCCGATGCCGTCGAACGGGTCGAACCCGACGACGTCCGTGATCGCGTCGAGCCGGGTCTGCAGCGTGCTGTGGTGCACCCCGGCCAGCCGCGCGGCCTGCCGGACCGACCCGGCGCGGACCAGCGCGTCGAGCGTGGCCGGGCCCCAGGCGTGCCCCATGACCTCGTCGAGGGAGTCGACGTCCGGGAGGTCGGCGTCGAGCGGGGCGTCGGCGAGCAGCTCGATCACCCCGCCGTAGCGGTCGGCGAGGACGCAGGGCGTGGCCGGCGGCGCGCACAACCGCAGCGCGACGACGGCGGTGCGGAACGAGCGGTGCAGGTGCTCCACCGTGGTCGCGATTCCGATCCCCGACGGGCTCGCGCTGCCGGGTGCCCGGTCCTGCGGGACGACGAGCGCGTGGATCGGGCCGTACGGGGTGGCGACGACGTCCTCGGCGCCGGTCGGGTGCTCCGCCCACACCGCGAACAGCGGCGCGGCGAGCACGCGGTACTTCGCCCCCGGCGCGAGGTGCAGACGGGCCGCGGCGGTGCGGCGCTCCTCCACGGGGACCGAGCGGTCGAGCAGCAGGCCCAGCTCGCGCCGGTTGTCGGCGTCCCGCCGGCCCCGCCCGTGCCGGATCCGCACGGCCAGCGCGAGCCGGTCGAGGATGATCGAGTCGTTGGCGTGGGCGGGTCCCTCGCGCTCGAGCCACACCGCGAGGCCGTCGCAGCGGATCGACGAGTCCGCTGGTGGCAGTGCGTGCCCCTCGGCGAGCTCGCCCTTGGGTGTGACCCGCACGGCCCTCGGCGGCAGGTCCTGGCAGAACCCCGCCGTGCAGCCCGCGAGCGAGGCGGCCGCGCTGAGCAGGCCGCGGGTGTTGACGTTGCCGACGACGAGCTCGTCGAAGCAGGCGATCACCCGCAGGCTCACGCTGGCCTGGGGGTCGAGGGCGGAGATGCGGCCCAGGAGCTCCTGCACGACCACCTCACGACGTCGTTCCGAGGGGCCGAGTGTAGTGGCCCGGGTCACCGGTCAGTACGGGTCAGTCGGCCAGGATCTTCTCCACCCAGGCGTTGCGGGTGCGGATCATCCCGCGGGCGAGCGCGGTGTGCGGGGCGAAGATGTCGAAGGCGTGGAAGCCGCCCGCCCAGACGTGCAGCTCGGCGTCGCCGCCCGCGGCCCAGATCCGGTCGGCGTAGGCGATCGCCTCGTCCCGGAAGATCTCCGCCGCCCCGACGTCGACGAACGCCGGCGGCAGTCCGCGCAGGTCGGTGGCCCGGGCGGGCGCGGCGTAGGGCGAGACGCCGGGGCCGCCGCGGGCCTCGCCGAGCAGCGCGGTCCAGCCGGTCTCGTTGCTGACCCGGTCCCACACGCCCACGCCGTCGAACTGCCGGGTCGACGGCGTGCCGCCCCGGTCGTCGAGCATCGGGTAGTCCAGCACCTGCCCGCAGAGCGCGGGGCCGCCCCGGTCCCGGGAGGCCAGGGCCATCCCCGCTGCGAGGCCGCCGCCGGAGCTGGCGCCCGCGACCAGCAGCCGGTCGCGCCGGATCCCGAGCACCTCGGCGCTCGCCGCGACCCACTCGAGCGCCGCGTAGCAGTCCTCGCGCGGGTACGGGTCGGGGAACTCGGGCGCCAGCCGGTACTCGACGGTCACGAGCACCGCGCCGAGCCCGTCGACCCAGTCCAGCACGAGGTCCGCACCGCTGAACCGGTCGCCGAACATCAGCCCGCCGGAGTGCACGAAGAGCACGCCGGGCCGGGGTGTGTCGATCCCGGCCGGCCGCAGCACGGACACGGCGAGCGGGTCCCCGCGATGCCCCGCGATCACGTGCTCGCTCCGCTCGATCGCCCGCCCGCGCAGGGTTTCCTCGATCGGTGGGGACGCGTACGAGCGCCGCATGAAGGCGATCAGGTCGGGCGTGATCGTCGGCGGGAAGACCCCGCCGACCACGGCCAGGCCGGCCTTCAGCTCGGGGTCGAACTCCGGGCGCGCGACCGCCGTCATCGTCGGGACCTCCGCCGGACGGGCCCGCCGCGGCCGGCGCACCGGCCGCGGCGGGCGGGGATCAGAGGGCGGCGTAGAGCGCGGACTCGAAGTCCCCGTAGAGCTTCCAGGCCTCGTTCTCGGTGATGAACGGCAGCGAGTTGGTGTAGATCGACGCGCAGACCCCGGACGCGCGGTCGACGAAGAAGTGGGTGTTGAACAGCCCCGCCCACGCCCCGGTGCCCGCGCGTCGGCCCCCGGGGACGTCCCGGGTGTTCAGCAGGAGCCCGAGGCCCCACTTCCACCCCGGCCCGACGCGCAGGGCGTCGGTGATCGGCGGGTCGACCGTCGGGATCTCGGCGGGGAAGTCCAGGTCGCCGATCTGGTTGGTGAAGGCGGCGTCGACGGTCTGCTCGGTGAGGATCCGCGTGCCGTCGAGCTCGCCGCCGCGCAGCAGGGCGCGCTCGAAGCGGATGTAGTCGCGCGGCGTGGAGTAGAGGCCGTGGCCGCCGGCGTACCAGTCCGGCTGCTGCGGCAGCAGCTCGCCGGCCGAGGTCCAGTTCCCGTCCTCACCCCGGACGTGCACGGTCACGCAGTTCTCGCGGCGGCCGTCGTCGAGCAGGAACATCGTGTCGTCCATGCCGAGCGGGCCGGTGATGCCCTCCTTGATCACCACGTCCAGGCCCTGGCCGGCGACCGCCTCCACGACCTTGCCCAGCCAGTCCGTGTTGATCCCGTAGACGTACTGCGTGCCGGGGTCGGCGACCAACGGTGCCTTGAACGCCTCGGCGCCGCCCAGGACGTTCGGCAGGCCCGTGACCTTCTGGTACTTGTCGAGCGCCTCGTTCCAGAACCAGTACCCGAGGCCCGACGTGTGCGTGATCAGCTGCTTCACGGTGGCGCGGCTACCGGCCGGGCGCAGCTTGGGGGTGTCGCCGTCGAAGCCCTCGAGGACCTGGATCTCGGCGAACTCCGGGCAGTAGGTGTCGACGGGCGCCTCGAGCTCCAGCGCGCCCCGCTCGACCTGCTGCAGCGCCGCGGTCGTCGCGACCATCTTGGTCATCGACATGATCCGGAACTGGGTGGAGGTGGAGACCTCCTCGGTGGCCTCGCCGACGATGCGGGGACCCGCCCCGCCCTCGTAGATGATCCCGTCGCGGTCCGCGGCGATCGCCGCGACGTGCGGCACCGCGCCGGACTCGACCGCCTCCCGCAGGACCCGGTCGATGCCGCTTCCGTCGATGGCAGGACTCATGCTGACCTCCGTTGGTCATGTCGGGGGAATCGGGTCGATCGTGCCGACCCGGCCCGCCCGGCGGTACCGACGATCACGCGCAGCTTCGGGTGCGGCGCCCGCCATTCGGCGGGTCGGAAGGGACTGCCGGAGCGGCCCCGCCGTCGCCAGGATCGGGGGATGGTCCGGCGAGCCACCGTCACCGACGCGCGGGCGATCGCGCGCGTGCAGGTCGAGTCGTGGCGGAGCGCGTACGAGGGCCTGATGCCCGCGGAGCTCCTCGCCGCGCTCTCGATCGACGAGCGGGAACGGATGTGGCGCGGGGTGCTGGGCTCGTCGGGCGCCGCGGTGCTGGTCGCGGAGGAGCCCGGCGCAGCCGTCGTCGGGTTCGTGGCGGTCCGTCCCCGCCCGGGCGATCCGGACGTCGGCGAGCTCCTGGCCCTGTACATCGCCCCCTCGCAGTGGCGACGCACGATCGGCACGCTGCTGCACAACGCGGCAGTCGAGCACCTGGCCCGGCAGGGGTGCGCGCGGGCCGAGCTCTGGGTGCTCGACGGCAACGAGCGCGCGGCGGCCTTCTACCGCGCCCGTGGATGGATCCCGGACGGGCGGCGGCAGCGGGAGGAGCGGCCGGACGGCTTCGTGTTGCCAGAGCTCGGGATGAGCCTCGACCTGCGCAGAACCGGCGGGACGGCCCGCCGGGTGTGAGACTGGCTACCGTGCACACGGTCGACTTCTACTTCGACCCGGTCTGCCCGTTCGCGTGGATCACCTACGGCTGGATCTCCGAGGTCGAGCGGCTGCAGCCGATCGACCTGACCGTCCGGATCATGAGCCTCGCCGCCCTCAACGAGGGTCGCGAGGGGCGCGTCCCCGAGGCGGAGAAGGGCCTCGACAGCGGCTGGCGGCCGGTCCGCGCGGCGGCCGCGGTGGAGGAGCGGCTCGGGCAGGCGGGGCTCCGCCGCTACTACGAGGCCTTCGGCCGGTTGTTCCACGTCGAGCGCGTGCGGCCCCGGGACCGGGTGATCCGGGAGGCGCTCGCGCAGCTCGACGCGGCCGACCTGATCGCCGCCGCCGACGACCCCGCGTACGACGACTGCGTGCGGAAGAGCCACGACGCCGGGATGGAGCCCGTGGGCCTGGAGGTCGGGACTCCCACGGTCCACGTGGACGGCGTCGCGTTCTTCGGCTCCGTGCTCAGCGCGATCCCCCGGGGACAGGACGCGGTCGACCTCTTCGACGGGGCGCTCCTCCTGGCCCGCAACCCGTACTTCTCCGAGCTCAAGCGCACCCGCTCCGGCGAGCTCCGGTTCGACTGACCGCTACCGACCGGTCAGACCGTCGCGCCGTTCCAGTGGATCTCCCCGTCCGGCCAGTCCTCCCGGGTGACGGGCAGGACGAGCGTGGTCCTGGTGATCTCGTCGACGAAGGGGCGCGGCTCCCTGGTGTCGTCCGGCGAGTAGACGGAGCGCCGGGGCGAGAGCCGGCGCCAGCCGCCGCGCTCGTAGAAGGCGACGTGGTGTTCGGCACACATGAGGAGGCCGAAGGGCACCGCCAGCTCGCCGAGGAAGGCGCGCACCCGGTCGAGCAGCGCCAGGCCGACGCCCTGCCGCTGCAACCCGGGCCGCACCGCCACGAGGCCCACCACCGCGGTCAGCTGGTCGGTGCCGTCGACCTGCAGGAACCGCCGCAGCACCCCGGCGTGCGCGGCGGGGCCCTCGCCGTCCCGGCCCATGACCCGGGCCTCGGGCCGCACGTAGGACCACGTCCGCACCCCGCCGAAGAACTCGGGGAGGTGCGCGTAGGCCGCGCGGAGCAGGACCGCGAGCTCCGCGTGTTCGCCCACCGTGATCCTGCCCTCGCGACACGCACTCCACTGCACGCCCCGACCCTCGCAGAGATCGCCGCCGACGGCCGGATGGAGCCCCGTTCCGGCCGGTCACGGGCATGGTGATCTTGCGGCGACGTCGGTCCGGACGGGATGTCGGACACCGGGCGGAGGCACCTCCGGTCGACCGGGTCGAGGGGTGTGCTCCACCGGACGCGTGAAGGACGGCCGAACGGGGTACTGCCGCATCATGACCATGGTCGAGGCGAACGAGAGGACGGACGTGGCCGGACGTCGCGTGGACGGCCGGCCCGCCTCGCTCGTCGCCGCGTTCCGGGACGCCAGCTGCCTGCCCGGTCTGCGCGCCTGGCTGCGCGAGCAGCTGGCACCCACGGACACCCTGCTCGACGCCGAGCTCGTCTGCACCGAGCTCGTGACCAACGCCGTCGAGCACGCGGGCGGCCCGCGACGGCTGCGGGTCACCGTGCTCGACCGGGTCCGGATGCGCATCGAGGTCGACGACGCCGGCGCGGGCGACCCGCTGACGGTGGGGGAGTCACGGCTCGGCACGCACCGCGGCCGGGGCCTGACCATCGTCAACGCGGTCTCGCGCTGGGGCGTCCGCCGCACCCGCACCGGCAAGACCGTCTGGGCCACGCTCGAGCTGGCCTGAGAGCCGATCCGGACGATCGACGAATTTCTGGCAACGCCGTTTCCGTTCCGGCGCGGAGGGGTAGCCGAAACGTGATCGCCGTGGACCAGACTCGGTACCGGCGCCACGGAGCCGGGGGTCCGGCGCCCGCGACGACTCCGGATCTGCCTCGCGCGCGCAACTGGGGAGCTACGCGCGCACCCCCGGAGGTAAGGCGGCCCGGCCGGCTCGACGGCGGCCGGGCCGCGCCCCCGTTCTCGGCCCTCGTGCGCCGCCCTCAGGCGGTGTCGCGGGCGGCCGACCGGCCCGCCCCGCGCCCGCTGAACAGGCAGCCGCCGAGGAAGGTGCCCTCGAGCGAGCGGTAGCCGTGCACGCCGCCGCCCCCGAAGCCGGCCACCTCGCCGGCCGCGAACAGTCCGGGCACCGGCGTGCCCGCGATGTCGAGCACCCGGCCGGACAGGTCGGTCTGCAGCCCGCCGAGGGTCTTGCGGGTCAGCACGTGGAGCTTGACACCGATCAGCGGGCCCGCCTTCGGATCCAGGATCCGGTGCGGGGACGCCGTCCGTCCCAGCCGGTCGCCGCGGTAGCGCCGGGCGTTGTGGATGGCGCTCACCTGCAGGTCCTTGGTGAACGGGTTGGTCATCTCGCGGTCCCGGGCCACGATCTGCCGCTCGATCTCGGCCGCGTCCAGCAGCGGCTCGGTGGTCAGCTTGTTCATCCCGTCGACCAGCTCGGCGAGCGTCGTGGCGACCACGAAGTCCTCGCCGCGCTCCTTGAACGCCTCGACGGGCGCGGGAGCGCCGGGCCGGATCCGGCCGAGCGTCGCCCGGACGTCCTTCTCGGTGAGGTCCGGGTTCTGCTCCGAGCCAGAGAGCGCGAACTCCTTCTCGATGATCTTCTGCGTCAGCACGAACCAGGAGTGGTCGTGACCGGTGGCGCGCAGCGCCTGCAGCGTGCCGAGGGTGTCGAAGCCGGGGAAGTACGGCGCGGGCAGCCGACGGCCGGTCGCGTCGAGCCAGATCGACGACGGCCCCGGCAGGATCCGGATCCCGTGCCCCGCCCAGACGGGGGTGTGGTTGCGGATGCCCTCGGTGTAGTGCCACATCCGGTCGCGGTTGACGATCCGCCCGCCCGCCGCCTCGGTGATGCCGAGCATCCGGCCGTCGACGTGCGCGGGGACGCCGGTGACCATGTGCTCCGGCGGCGTGCCGAGCCGCGCCGGCCAGTTCGCGCGGACCAGGTCGTGGTTCGCGCCGATCCCGCCCGAGGTCACGATCACCGCCTGGGCCCTCAGCTCGAAGGTCCCGGTCTCGACTCGTGAGCTGACCGCCCCGCGTGCGGCCGGGCTCGGCTCGAGCACGGCGCCGGATACGCCGTCGACCACCCCTCCGGTGCTGGTCAGGGCGTCCACCCGGTGCCGGAACCGCAGCTCGACCAGGCCGGCGCGCTCGGCGTCGCGCACCGCGGTCGCGAACGGCTCGACCAGCCCCGGCCCGGTGCCCCAGGTGACGTGGAAACGCGGGACGGAGTTGCCGTGCCCGTCGGCGAGGTAGCCGCCCCGCTCGGCCCAGCCGACCAGCGGGAACCAGCGCACGCCGAGGCCGTGCAGCCAGGCACGCTTCTCGCCGGAGGCGAAGTCGACGTAGGCGGTGGCCCACTGCCGGGCCCAGAAGTCCTCGCCGGCCGGGTCGTCGACCTCCCGGTCGAAGCCCGCGCTGCCCAGCCAGTCCTGCAGGGCCAGCTCGGCCGAGTCCCGGATCCCCATCCGGCGCTGCTCGGGGGAGTCGACGAGGAACAGCCCGCCGAACGACCAGAACGCCTGGCCGCCCAGGTTCGTCTCCGGCTCCTGGTCGACCAGCACGACCTTGCGGCCCGCGGCGGCGAGCTCGGCGGTCGCGACGAGACCGGCCAGACCGGCCCCCACGACGATCACGTCGACGTTCACGGTCCCACCCTGGCCCCCCTCGGCCCCGGCGGCAATCCCGACAAATCGCCATGACCGATGACTTACGGGGACGCGCGGGGTCGACCCTCGTGACACCGATCCGAGGAGGAGACCCATGACCCTGCCGGAGATCGTGACCCGGGAGGAGTGGCGGGCGGCCCGCCTGGCGCTGCTGGAGCGCGAGAAGGAGCTGACCCGGGCGCGCGACGCGCTGAGCGCCGACCGCAGGCGGCTGCCGATGGTCGAGGTCGAGAAGGACTACGTGTTCACCGGCCCCGACGGCCGGGCCGGCCTGCTCGACCTGTTCGAGGGCCGCCTGCAGCTGCTGGTCGGGCACTTCATGTTCAAGCCGGAGTGGGAGGACGGCTGCCCGAGCTGCTCCGCGGGCGCCGACGAGGTCAACGAGGGGCTGCGGGAACACCTCGCGGTCCGGGACACCACGCTCGCCTACGTCTCGCGCGCGCCCCTCGAGAAGATCGAGCGGTACAAGGCGAAGAAGGGGTGGACCTTCCCCTGGTACTCGTCGTACGGCAGCGACTTCAACTACGACTTCCACGTGACGCTCGACCCCGCCGTCGCCCCGGTCGAGTACAACTTCCGCACCGCGGAGGAGCACGCCGCGGCCGGCACGGGCTACTACGTGGAGGGCGACTTCCCGATCGAGGGGCCCGGCCTGTCCTGCTTCCTGCGGGACGGCGAGCGTGTCTTCCACACCTACTCGCAGTACGCCCGCGGCGCCGAGTGGACCGGCGGGTCCTACGCCTTCCTGGACCTCACCGCCCTCGGGCGGCAGGAGGAGTGGGAGGAGCCGAAGGGGCGGTCCGCGGCCGCGCGGCGCACCGGCCCGAGCTTCGCGGGCTGAGCGTTCTCATCACGTCGACGTCATCATTTCGACGTACGCCCGTCCATTCGCGTAACGCCGGTCCCGCACCGCACGAGGTACGGGCACACCGCGTGTTGCTGGGGAGCGAGCACGCGCTGCCGGGCGCCGCGATCCGGACCCTCGGGAGGATCGCGGCGCCCCTTCTCCGCGCCGGCCGGTTACCGCGCCGGCCGGTTACCGCGCCGGCCGGTTACCGCGCCGGCCGGTTACCGCGCCGGCCGGTCCTTCTCGGTGGTCCGCGCGCCGAGCGGGCCCTTCGAGCGGCGCTGCAACCAGCCGCGGGCCTGGTTCAGCGTGCGGCTCACGGTGTTGGGGCCGCGGCGTTTCTCGATCAGGTCCGCGACTTTGCCCGTCAGCCAGCCGCCGACCGGGACGGCGATCGCGAGGATCAGCCACATCCGCAGGCGGCGGGAGAAGAAGGCCCACATCGGTCCGGTGCTCCTGGGGGTCGTGCCCGGGGCGTTCCCGGGCGGGACCGTGAGGTTAGGACGCGCGCCGACGGGCCGCACCGTGGAGATCCCGTCACCCCGGCGTCGCGCGACCGGGGCACGGGGGTGACCCCCGCGCGTCCGGGTCGTTGCACGGGGAAGAAGGGCGGCCCGCGACGGCCGCGGTCGACGGCGACCGCGGCCGGGCCGCCGGACCGCGCGGGTCGGCCGGCCCGCGCGACACGGAAGGACCATGTCGTGCCGAACCTCGGTGGCTGGGAGATCGTCATCCTCGTCGGTGTGCTGCTGCTCCTCTTCGGGGCGAAGCGGCTGCCGACCATGGCCCGCTCGGTCGGGCAGAGCGCCCGGATCTTCAAGGGGGAGATGCGCGGGCTGCGCGCCGACGCCCCCGAACCCACGGTGAACGCCCAGCCGCCGGCCCCGACGGCCGCGCTGCCCGTCGTCGCCGCGGAGGCGGCCGCCGACAAGGCCGAGGACCAGGTCGCGTAGCGGCTCAGGAACCGAGCACGGCGCTGCGCGCCGGGTCCTCCGAGCCCCAGGCCGCCAGCCCGGTCTCGACGAGGGGGACCCGGACCAGCCCCGCCACCTCGTCGAGCGGGACCCAGGCGGCCCTGTCGGTGGTGCCGCCGACCTCGTGACGAAGTTCACCGCCGACGACGTGCGCGGAGTAGACGATCCGGATGCCGAACATGTCCAGCGGCTCGCCCGCGTGGCTCACCGCGTCCGGGAAGTGCACCGAGTCGACGGTGAGCAGCCGGTCGAGCGCGACCGTGAAGCCGGTCTCCTCCTCGACCTCCCGCACCGCGCCGGCGCGCGGGTCCTCGCCGTGGTGCAGCCCGCCGCCGGGCAGCGTCCACTCGGGCCCGCGGGGCCCGGTCCAGCGGGCGAGCAGGACCTGTCCGTCCTCGACGCAGACCGCGTAGGCGGCGGGCCGGACGAGCCGGCGGGGTACGGGTTCGGGGTGCGGCACCGGCCGAACCTAGCGCGCGGCCGACGGGTGACCCTCCCGACGCCTTCAAGATCCCTCTGACCTGCGAATTCTCGGTACCGTATCTCGGGTGTCGGCAGACCGCCCGCTCGTCCTCGGCGTGCTGGTGTACGTCGTGGTCGCCGCTGCGCCGACGCTCCTCATCTGGGGGGTGGCGCGGTTCTTCCCGGTGCTGCTCGGGCTGCCCGACCTGCTGCGCCGGCTGTGCCGCCGCGGGGGCCCGCCCCCGGTCACCGGGCAGTCCTTCGAGTCGTTGGTCGCCGACCTGCACCGGTTGCGCCGCGAGGTGCGCGGCCGGCAGCCCACCACCCACGTCCGCCGGGTCGCCCTGATGGCGGCCTACGACGACGTCCTCCACGATCTCTGCCGGGCCGTCGGCATCGCGCGCCCGCCGCTGTGCGAGGTCGCCGAGCGCGAGCGGCCCTTCGCCCGGCTGCAGACCGAGGCGGCGATCGAGGAGGCCGGCGTGGTGCTGGACCCGCCCGATCGGGGCTCCGCGGCCGCATGACCGCCGCGTGCCGACGCCCGCCCCGCCAGTCTGGGTAAAGTCGGCTTTACCGAGTGGGAACCGATCGGGTCCCGCCGGCGTTGACCACGTAGCGCGGCGAGACACGCGACGAGGAGGAACCGGTGCGCACCACCAGCAACCCGGCGTTCCGCAACCTGCCATCGGGGCAGGGCGGCTACGCCACCTTCGACCGCCAGGGCGGCGGCATGATGGGCGGCGGCGCCGCCTATGCCGACTCCCAGGCCTCGCGCGCCGAGTTCGGCCGGGCGGGCGCGAGCGAGCGGCCCCTGACCGTCGACGACGTGGTGATCAAGACTGCGATCACCGGCGGCGTGGCGCTGGTCGCAGGGATCCTGACGGCCTGGTCCGGCCTGTTCGGCCTGGCCCTCCCCGCGATCATCGTCGGCTTCGTCGTGTCGCTGATCGTGATCTTCAAGCAGAGCACCAACCCGTTCCTGGCGCTGCTGTACTCGGCGTCGATGGGTGTCGCGCTCGGCGCGCTCACCGGGGCGCTCGAGTTCTCCGGCACGAACTTCCAGGGCATCGGCTTCCAGGCGATCGTCGGCACCGCCGGCGTGTTCGTCGGCATGCTGATCGTCTACAAGACCGGCGCCGTCCGGGTCACGCCGCGGTTCACGAAGTGGCTGATCGGCGCGTCCATCGGCGTCGTGCTGCTGATGCTCGCGAACATGGTCATGAGCTTCTTCACGATCGGCGGCCTCGGCCTGCGGGACGGATCGCCGCTGGCCTACCTGTTCAGCATCGTCTGCATCGGCGTGGCCGCGTTCAGCCTGATGCTCGACTTCGACATGGCCGACCGGGCCGTCAAGGAGGGCGCGCCGGCGAAGTTCGCCTGGTACATCGCCTTCGGCCTGATGACCACGTTGGTCTGGCTGTACATCGAGATCCTCCGGCTGCTCAGCTACCTGCGGCAGGAGTAGGGGTCGACTCCCGGGGAACCCCGGGACCCGGCCGGGTTCCCCCTCCACCCGGCCGGAGGGCGCCGCGGACGGGCCTTCGGGCCGGTCCGCGGCGTTCCGGTGTCCGCGCTCCCTGACGACGGTTGTCAGGGATCCGCGGGACGCTCACTCCCATGGCCTCCTGGAAGGACGTCGAGGAGCAGGCTCCGGAGCTGGCGGCGCGCGCCCGCCGGCTCTTCGACGCGCACATGCACAAGACCATCGCCACGCTGCGGGCGGACGGCGCGCCGCGCATCTCGGGCATCGAGGCGCAGTTCGACGCGGGCGAGCTGACCTTCGGGTCGATGCCGGACTCGCGCAAGGGCGCGGACCTGCGCCGCGACCCGCGGTTCGCGCTGCACAGCACGTCCGTCGACCCGCCGGAGGGCGCCCCGGCGGAGTGGGAGGGCGACGCCAAGATCGCCGGCCGGGCGGTGGCGACCGGCCCGCTGGACGGGGAGGTCTCCGGCGACGCGTTCCGCGCCGACGTCACCGAGGTCGTGGTGACGTGCCTGAACGAGGCGGCGGACCGGCTCGTCGTCGAGTTCTGGCGGGAGGGCTCGGGGGTCCGGCGCGTCGAGCGCGAGTGAGGCTCCCGTGACGTTCCCGAGCGCGGTGCCGTGCGACGGGCTGCAGCACGGCACCGCGCTCACCCCTCGTTCAGCCAGGTCCTGAGTTTGGCGAGCGCGCGGTGCTGCGCCACCCGCACCGCGCCGGGCGTCGAGCCGACGGCCGTGGCCGTCTCCTCCGCGGTCAGCTCGCCGAGCACGCGGAGCACCACGATCTCCCGCTGCTGGGCGGGCAACCGGTCGATCAGCGCCATCAGCTCCGTCATCTGCGCGGCGCCGACCGCCGCGGCCTCGGGCCCGGCCCGCACGTCCGTGGCCTCCGGCAGGTCGTCGGACGGGTCGGAGCGGTCCCGGGCCGCCGAGCGGTACGCGTCGGCGATCTTGTTGCGCGCGATCCCGTAGGCGAAGGCCATGAACGGCGTCTCCAGGTCCCGGTAGCGCGGCAGGGCCGTGCAGACCGCCATCACCACCTCCTGGGCGACGTCCTCGGGGGTCGCGAGCCCCGGCGCCCGGTGTCCGAGCCGGCCCCGGCAGTAGCGGACCAGCAGGGGGTTCGCGGCGCGCAGCAGCGCGTCCAGCGCGCGCCGGTCGCCGTCGGCGGCGACCCGGGCGAGATCCGTGAGGCGGGCGTCGAGCTCGGCGGTGCGGTCGGGGATCCGACGGGCGGGGCGCCGGCCCGGGGCCCACGACCCCGTCCCGTCCTCCCCGCGGGACCCCTCCTCGCCCGCGTGCACCCGACGTCTGCCTCCTCGGTCCTTGCCGCGGGGCACGGGACGGGAACGGGGGCCCGCGGCGCCCGGCGGTGGTGGGCGCCGCGGGTGCTCGAGGCCGGGCCTGGCGGCCCGACGGGGAGCGCGGCGACGTGGGCGACGACGGCGTGCCCCTCCGGCCGCCGCCCGCGCCGGAATCCCGGAATCTAGTCCGAACGGACGGGCGACGTGCTCCGGAGGGACGCCTGAACGGGGACTCGTACAACTTCGTACAGCCGGTCCGGCCTCTGGCGTCGCCATCCGGCACAGGTGCCGGACGACGCACGCGACCGCCGTGCGGCCCTATCCTGCCCCGGCACCGGGGGACGGCCCCGGGCGCGGGCGCCGAGGGGGAGCCGGGGTATGCCGCCGCAGCCGTCCGGCGATCCGGACGCCGTCGCCGACCGGGCGGGGCTGGCCGAGCAGCTGGGCCGGATGAAGGACGCGACCGGGCTGAGCTTCCGCGCGCTCGCCAAGCGCACGCAGGAGTCCGGCGTGCCGCTGCTGCCGTTCACCACCTTCCGCGACTACGTGCAGGGCCGGTCGCTGCCCTCGCCCGTCCGGCTCGACGCCCTCCTCACGGCGTTCGGCGTGGCCGCCGACGACCCCGTGCGCGAGCGGTGGCGGGCCGCGCTGCGGCGCGCGGCCGCGGCGCCGTCGAAGCCGCCGCCCGGGCTGCGCCCGTATCCCGGCGCCGCACCGGTCGAGGGGCCGTTGTTCGGGCGGAGTGCCCTGGTGGCCGAGGTCGTCGGACGGGTCCGGGAGGCGCGGGCGTCGGGCGGGGTCGTCGTGGTGACCGGGCCGTCCGGGGCGGGGAGGAGCTCGCTGCTGCGGGCCGGGGTGCTGCCGGCACTCGAGGACGTCGTCGCGGCGGCCCCGGACGCCGATCTCGAGGCCCTGCTCGGTGAGGCGCGGACCGTGCTGGTCGACGACGTCCACAGCGCCACGGAGGCGGCGGCGCGGCGGGAGGTGCTCGGCGCGGTGCCGGCCGGGCGGGTCGTGCTGCTCGGGATCCGCGAGGACGCCCTGGCCGCGCTGGGCGAGCCCGGGCACGATCCGGTGCGCGTGCCCGGGATGTCCGCGGCGCAGCTGCACGAGGTCGTCACCGGGCCCGCCCGTGCGGCCGGGTTCCCGGCCGCCGACGGGCTGGCCGAGCTCGCGCTGGGGGAGCTCGAGGTGGCGCCCGGCGCGCCGTCGTCGCCGCCGGGGGCGCTGCCCCTGCTGGCCCTGGCCCTCGCCGCCGCCTGGGAGCGGACCATCGCGGCGGGCGGGCCGGAGATCACGATCGCGCACCACCGCGAGGCGGGCGGGGTGCACGGCGCGGTCGAGCGCACCGCCGAGGCGGCGTACGCGGCGCTCCCGCCGGAGCGGCAGGCGCTGGTCCGGCCCCTGCTGCTGCGGCTCGTCCGGGTACCGGGGACGGCGGGCGTCGCCGACCCCGTGCGCCGGCGCATCCGCCGCTTCGGGCTCACCCACGGGCTCGACGCCGGGGCGGCAGCCGAGACCGACGCGACCGTCGAGGCGCTGGTCGCCGCCCGGATCCTGGTCGCCGGCGAGGGCACGCTCGAGCTCGCGCACGAGGTCGTGCTGCGGGCGTGGCCGCGGCTGGCAGGCTGGTTGCGGGAGGACCGCGAGCGGCGGCCGGCGCGCGGGACCGTCACCGACGGCACGCGGATCTGGCACGACAGCGGGCGGGACGAGGGCACGCTCCTCGGCGGCCGCGCGCTCGCCGGGGCGTCGGCGTTGGCGGCGGCGGAACCCGCCGAGCTCTACCCGCTCGAGCACGAGTTCCTCGCCGCGAGCCGGGAGCGCGAGGAGGCGGGCGGGTCGCGGCGGACCCGGCGGCTGCAGGTGGCCGTCGCGGTGCTCGCCGTGCTGCTGGTGGTCGCGATGGCGGCCACGGCCTACGCCCTGACCCGGCTCCCGGCCGACCGGAGCGGGCACGGCGGCACCCCGCCGCGTGACGCGGGCGTCGTGGTGGCCGCCCGGGTGGAACCGCGCGCTCCGTCGCCCTGAGCCATCGGGCACGATGGCGGCATGCGCTACGCCGAGCACATCTCCGACCTCGTCGGGAACACCCCGCTGGTGAAGCTGGGCGGCATCGCCGAGGGGCTGTCCCCGCTGGTGCTGGCGAAGGTCGAGTACATGAACCCCGGCGGCAGCGTGAAGGACCGCATCGCGCTGAAGATGGTCGACGAGGCCGAGGCGTCCGGCGAGCTGCGGCCCGGCGGCACGATCGTCGAGCCGACGTCGGGAAACACCGGCATCGGCCTGGCCATGATCGCCCAGCGCCGCGGCTACAGGTGCGTGTTCGTCTGCCCGGACAAGGTCGGCGAGGACAAGCGCAACGTGCTCAAGGCCTACGGCGCCGAGGTCGTCGTGTGCCCCACGGCGGTCGACCCCGACCACCCCGACTCGTACTACTCGACGTCGGACCGGCTGGTCCGCGAGATCGAGGGCGCCTGGAAGCCGAACCAGTACGCCAACAAGAACAACCCGGCGTCGCACTACGAGGCGACCGGGCCGGAGATCTGGGAGCAGACGGAGGGCCGGATCACGCACTTCGTGGCCGGCATCGGCACCGGCGGCACGATCTCCGGTACGGGGCGCTACCTCAAGGAGATCTCCGGGGGCCGGGTGCGGGTGATCGGCGCCGACCCGGAGGGCTCGGTGTACTCGGGCGGGACCGGGCGGCCGTACCTGGTCGAGGGCGTCGGCGAGGACTTCTGGCCGACGACCTACGACAAGGAGGTGTGCGACGAGATCGTCGCCGTCTCCGACGCGGACTCCTTCCACCTGACCCGGCGGCTCGCCCGCGAGGAGGCGCTGCTGGTCGGCGGGTCGTGCGGGATGGCCGTGGTCGCGGCGCTGCGGGTGGCGGAGACCGCCCCGCCGGACTCGGTGATCGTCGTCCTGCTGCCCGACGGCGGCCGCGGCTACCTCGGCAAGGTCTTCAACGACTCGTGGATGGCCAGCTACGGCTTCCTGCCGCCCAGCGCGGGCGCCACGGTCGGGGACGTGCTGCGGCGCAAGGACGGCACGCTGCCCGACCTGGTGCACGCGCACCCCAACGAGACGGTCGCCGACGCCGTGCACTACCTGCGGGAGTTCCACGTCTCGCAGATGCCGGTGGTCCGGGCCGAGCCGCCGGTGATGGCGGCCGAGGTCGTCGGGTCGGTGGTGGAGCGGGACATCCTCGACCTGCTGTTCACCAACCGCGCCAAACTCTCCGACCGGCTCGACCAGCACATGTCCCCGCCGCTGCCCACGATCGGCGCGGGGGAACCGCTGGAGACGGCGATGGGGGCCTTCGCCACCGCCGACGCCGCGCTGGTGCTGGTCGACGGCAAGCCCGCCGGCGTCGTCACCCGCTCGGACGTGCTGTCCTTCCTGGGCTGACCCCGGCGGGCGGCGAGGCCGATCGCCGCTCACAGGGGCCCCTCAGCCGGCGCGGCTACCGTCGGGGCCATGCGGAGATCCCTGCTCGCGACCGTGCTCGGCGCGGGCGCCGCCGCCGTCGTGCTGCCGGACCGGCTCGCGCTCGACCGGCGGCACCCCTTCACCGCGTTCGGGGCCCTGCGCCCGCACACCACGGCCGCGGCGGCCGTCGCCGCGGGTGTCCTGGCCCTGGCCCGGCCCACCCGGCCGGCCGCGCTCGCGGTCGGCGCGGTCGCGGCCGCGGGAGCGGCCGGGCTGGTCGGACGGGTCGTGCCCCGCCGCCGGCCCACGGGCACCGCGAACCTGACCGTGTTGGCCGCGAACGTGTGGGACGGCAAGGCCGACGCCGGCGCCCTCGCCACGCTGATCGCGCGCGAGCGCCCCGACCTCGTGTCGCTGCCGGAGTCCGGGCTCGAGTACCGCGACAAGCTCATGCCGCTGCTCGACGACCTCGGCTACCGCTCCTGGGTCTCCACCGAACCCGGCAAGCCCGACGGCTGGTCGGTCACCCTGCTCGTCGCCGAGCGGCTGGGCGACGTGGAGGTCGGCTCCGGGCCGGAGCTGCGCCGCCAGCACCTCTGGGCGCGCGGCGGGATGCTCGGCAACCGCCGGTTCCACGCCGTGCACCCGCAGGCGCCGATGGCCCGTTGGCAGGTCCGCGTGTGGTCCCGGGACATGGACAGCATCGCCCGATGGTGTGCCGCGCTGCCCGCGCCGATCGTCGCCGGGGACTTCAACGCCACCCTCGACCACGGTCCGCTGCGCCGCGCGCTGACCGGCGTGCGCGACGCTGCCGAGGGCACCGGCAGAGGCCTGACCGGCACGTACCACGCCGGGCTGCCCAGGTGGGCCGGCATCCGGATCGACCACGTGCTCGTGCCGCGCGAGGCAACCACGACCCGGTACGAGATCGTCGACCTCCCGGGCACGGACCACCGAGCGGTCCTGGTGGGCATGGAGGTGCCGGGACCCGCGTAGCCTCGCGGCCATGCGCGGCTTCTCCACCCGGGCCATCCACGCCGGCCAGGACCCCGACCCGACCACGGGCGCGGTGATCGTCCCGATCCACGCCAGCTCGACCTTCGCCCAGGACGGCGTCGGCGGGCTGCGCGGCGGGTACGAGTACTCCCGCTCCGCCAACCCCACCCGCACCGCGCTGCAGGAGTGTCTGGCGGCGCTGGAGGGCGGGCGGCACGGCTTCGCGTTCGGTTCGGGCATGGGCGCGGCGGACGTCCTGCTGCGCGTGCTGGTCAGGCCGGGCGACCACCTCGTCATCCCGCACGACGCTTACGGCGGCACGTTCCGGCTGGTCGACAAGGTCCTCACGCAGTGGGGCGTGGAGTACTCGACCGTCGACCTGGCCGACGTCGACGCGCTGCGGGCCGCGCTGCGCCCGACCACCAAGGTCGTGTGGTGCGAGACCCCGACCAACCCGCTGCTCGGGATCGCGGACATCGCGGCCCTGGCCGAGGTCACCCGCGGGGCGGGCGCACGGCTCGTCGTCGACAACACCTTCGCCTCGCCCTACCTGCAGCAGCCGCTGGTCCTTGGCGCGGACGTGGTACTGCACTCCACGACCAAGTACGTCGGCGGCCACTCGGACGTCGTCGGCGGCGCCCTGGTGCTCGACGACGACGAGCTCGCCGAGCAGCTCCGGTTCACCCAGAACTCCGTGGGCTCGGTCCCCGGTCCGTTCGACGCCTGGCTGACCCTGCGCGGCGCCAAGACCCTCGCGGTGCGCATGGAGCGGCACAGCGACAACGCCGAGCGGATCGCCGACGCCCTGGCCGCGCACCCCGCCGTCGCGCAGGTCCTCTACCCGGGCCTGGCCGGCCACCCGGGCCACGAGGTCGCCGCGAAGCAGATGCGCCGCTTCGGCGGGATGGTGTCCTTCCTGGTCGCGGGCGGCAAGGAGGCCGCGCTCAAGCTCTGCGCCTCCACGCAGCTGTTCACGCTCGCCGAGTCCCTCGGCGGCGTCGAGTCGCTGATCGAGCACCCCGGCCAGATGACCCACGCCTCGGTGGCGGGCTCGGCGCTGGAGGTGCCGGACTCCCTGGTCCGCCTCTCCGTGGGCATCGAGGACGCCGACGACCTGGTCGAGGACCTGCGCACCGCCCTCGACGCGGCCGTGTCCTGACCCCGGCCCCCCGTGGCGCTCGTTCGAGCGCCACGGGGCTGCCCGGAGATCGGGGTGAACGCGATGGCGCGGGGCGCCGGTCTTGAACTCCGAGGGCCCGACCCGGTCTGATGAGGTCGCTCCGCCGCAGCCCGGCAGTGTGTGCTCGACGAGGAGGACGCGTGACGACGTTCCCGGTCCTCCACGGCGACGTCACCTTCGCCTGCTCGGCCGGAGGCCTGGTCCACGACCTCCTCGACGCCCCGCGGAAGGACATCCCATGAGCACCGTGACCGTCTCGCACCTCGGTGGCTCGACCGTCGGTTACTCGTTCGCCCAGCCCTACGACCCCGCCCTCCCGACGCTCGTCCTGGTCAACTCGTTCACCACCTCCGCAGAGCTGTACCGCCCCCAGTTCGCCGACCCCGCCCTGACCTCGACGGCCAACCTGCTCGCGATCGAGCTGTACGGGCACGGCCGGACCCGGTCGACGTACTCGCACTTCACCTACTGGGACAGCGCGATCGCGAACCTCCAGGTCCTCGAGCAGCTCGGGATCCGCGAAGCCTTCGTCCTGGGCACCTCGCAGGGCGGGTGGGTCGCGGTCCGCATGGCACTGCTCGCCCCCGACGTCGTACGGGGCATCGTCCCGCTCGGCACCTCGATGGACTACGAGAGCGCGCGCAGCCGCGACCTGGGCTGCTGGGACGGGATCGCCTTCTGCACGCCCTCCGTCGACGGCCTCGCCGAGTCCGTCGGCGACGACTGGGTCGTCCCGGACGAGTTCGTCGACGGCGTCCTCGAGGCGGGGCTGGGCCCGGACGTGTCCGCCGACGAGCGGGCCTTCTGGATCGCCGAGTACCGCCGCAACTACACCGGCGACGACGGCCGGCACCGGCTGCGGGTCAGCACGATCAACCTGCGGGACCGGGACGGGCTGCACGGCAGGCTCGACGAGGTCCGCTGCCCGGTCCTCTGGATGCACGGCACCGCGGACGCGGTGTACTCGGTTCCCAACGCCGAGGAGGAGATCCGGATGTTCGTCCGCTCCCGGGACGCGCGGCTGCAGGTCGTCGACGGCGGCCAGCACTTCCTGAGTGCCTCCGACGCCCCCGCCGTGAACGCCGCGACGGCCGAGTTCGTCAAGCGCTGGGCCTGAGCGGCTCGCCGGCCCAGACGTCCCCTGGGGGCTGCGTCTGAGCCTCAGGAGCGTGGGGGCACCGGGGCCGCGGGAAGGGCCGGGGCCGCCGGCGCGGCGGGGACCACGAGGTCGTCGGGGGAGAGGCAGCCGCCGACGAGCTCGTACCCGCCGGGGACGGCGACGTAGTGACCCGGGTCGGCGCAGCCCGCCTGCTCCACGGTGACGATCGCGAGGGTGCCGAGCACCGCGGCGGCGAGCAGCGGAACCGCCGCGCGGGCGCCCTTCGGCCCGCCCGTCGGCCGGTGACCCACCCCGCCCCGCATCGTGCCTCCCCCGCGACAACCGCCCGTTCGCGAGGCTACCGGGCCCGGTGGCACGATGCGGGAGTGAACGCCGACAACGGGACGGCCGGCCTGCGAACGGTCGACCGTGATCCCCCGACGGCGGCCCCGGTCGGGATCGAGGACGTCCGGGGGGCCCGCGAGCTGCTCGCCGGTGTCACCCGGACCACGCCCGTCGCACGGTCCCGCGCGCTCGGCGAGGCCGTGGGCGGGCCGGTGTGGTTCAAGTGCGAGAACCTGCAGCGCACCGGGTCGTTCAAGATCCGCGGCGCGTTCACCCGGCTGGCCCGGCTGTCCGACGAGGAGCGGGCCCGCGGCGTGGTCGCCGCCAGCGCCGGCAACCACGCGCAGGGCGTGGCGCTGGCCGCGAAGCTGCTCGGCATCGGCGCGACCGTGTTCATGCCGGCGGGCGCCGCGCTGCCCAAGGTCGAGGCGACCCGGGGCTACGGTGCGCACGTCCGGCTCGGCGGGGCCACGGTCGACGAGGCCCTGGCCGGCGCGCTCGAGCACGCCGGACGGACCGGGGCGGTGCTCATCCACCCGTTCGACCACCCGGACGTGATCGCCGGGCAGGGCACGGTCGGCCTGGAGATCCTCGAGCAGGTGCCGGACGTCGCCACCGTCCTGGTCGCGACCGGCGGCGGCGGGCTCCTCGGCGGGATCGCCGCGGCCGTCAAGGCGCAGCGACCCGAGGTGCGGGTGGTCGGCGTGCAGGCGGCGGGCGCCGCGGCCTGGCCGGCGTCGCTCGCCGCCGGCGAACCCGTGCCACTGGGCGGCATGCGGACCATCGCCGACGGCATCGCGGTCGGGCGGCCCGGCGACGTCACCTTCCGGCAGGTCGAGGCCCTCGTCGACGAGTTCACCGTGGTCGGCGAGGACGCGCTCTCCCGCGCCCTGCTGTTCAGCCTGGAGCGGGCGAAGATGCTGGTCGAACCGGCCGGCGCCGCCCCGGTGGCCGCCCTGCTCGACGACCCGGCGCGGTTCACCCCGCCCGTGGTCGCGGTGCTGTCCGGCGGCAACGTGGACCCGCTGGTCCTGCTGCACGTGATCCAGAACGGCATGGCCGCGACCGCGCGCTACCTGTCCCTGGTGGTGCGCATCGGGGACCGACCCGGCGCCCTGGCCACGCTGCTGACCCGGGTGGGCGAGCTCGGCGCCAACGTGATCGACGTCGAGCACACCCGGATCAGCGCGACCGTCCCGATGGGGGAGGTCGACGTGGCCGTGAGCCTGGAGATGCGCGGCCCGGAGCACTGCCGCGAGCTGGTCACCGCACTGCGGGACGCCGGCCACCGCGTGACGGTGACCGGCGTGCCGGAAGGCGATCCGCGGCTCGGGGCGTGAGGGTCAGCCGGTGAAGGGCTGGATGTCGACGAGCGTGACGCGCATGCTGCCGCCGTCGGGCAGCGCGTACTCGCGGTCCTCGCCCTTCTTCGCGCCCAGCAGCGCGGCGCCGAGCGGCGAGTTCGGGGAGATCACCTGCAGGTCGCCGTGGCTGCCCTCCTCGCGGGAGCCGAGCAGCACCTTCTCGGTGTCGTCGTCGTCCTCGTACTTGATGGTGAGGACGGTGCCGGGGGCCGCCTGCTCGGCGCTGGTCGGCGAGGTGCCGACCTGGGCGGTGCGCAGCAGCTCCTGCAGCTGGCGGATGCGGGCCTCCTGCTGGCCCTGCTCCTCGCGGGCGGCGTGGTAGCCGCCGTTCTCCTTGAGGTCGCCCTCCTCGCGGCGGGCGTTGATCTCGGCGGCGATGACGGGACGGTTCGCGATCAGCTCGTCGAGCTCCGTCTTGAGCCGGTCGAAGGCATCCTGGGTGAGCCAGGTCACCTGAGTCTCCGTCACGGTCATCACTCCTCCAGCGAACCGGGCACCGCACCGCGCGGGCCGGGCGCCCGGCACGTCGCACGGGCACGATCGGGGCCGTCCACCTACAGGCCCCGAGTAAGGAAAAACACGACCCGCCTGCGGGCCGTGTGCGAGCAACCCTAGCACGGGGCCGACCGCTCGGCGCGGTCCTTCGGCGAACGGTCGGGAGTCCGACGAAGTTCCCGGCGGCGGTGTTTGCGCTGGTCGGGGGGTTCCGGGAAGAGTCGCGGGGGGTTCGGCGTTGACCTCCCGCGGGAAGAACGTCGGTGGTGCATGCCAGGATCGGCCTCGATCGGCCGAGGCGGCGCCCCGGCCCTGCGACACACCGCCCGCCCCCGCGGGCGCGAGGACACGGAAGGACCCCGGTCACCCATGACGTCCGAACGCGAGCCGTTGCGGCTGATGACCGTCCACGCCCACCCGGACGACGAGTCGAGCAAGGGCGCGGCGACCACGGCCCGGTACGTCGACGAGGGCCACGAGGTCATGGTCGTCACCTGCACCGGCGGCGAGGCGGGCAGCATCCTCAACCCGGCCATGGACCGGCCGGACGTCCTCGAGAACATGACTGCCATCCGGGAGCAGGAGATGGCCCGGGCGGCGCAGATCCTCGGGGTGCAGCACCGCTGGCTCGGCTTCGTCGACTCGGGCCTGCCCGAGGGCGACCCCAAGCCGCCGCTGCCGGAGGGCTGCTTCGCGCTGGTCCCGTTGGAGGAGTCCACCGAGGCGCTGGTCCGCGTGATCCGCGAGTTCCGCCCGCACGTCCTCGTGACCTACGACGAGAACGGCGGTTACCCGCACCCGGACCACATCCGCACCCACGAGGTGTCGATGGCGGCGTTCGACGCGGCAGCGGACCCGGACCGCTTCCCGGGGGCCGGCGCGCCGTGGCAGGCGCTGAAGCTCTACTACTCGCACGGCTTCTCCAAGAAGCGGATCCTCGCGTTCGACGAGGGGCTGAAGGCCCGCGGCCTCGAGTCCCCCTACGCCGAGTGGATCGCCAACTGGAAGGACCGGCCGGACCCGGGCGAACGCGTCACCACCCGGGTGGAGTGCGCGGACTGGTTCGACCGCCGGGACGACGCGCTGCGCGCCCACGCCACCCAGATCGACCCGACCAGCCGCTGGTTCTTCACACCGCTGGACCTGCAGCGCGAGATCTGGCCGTGGGAGGAGTACGAGCTGGTCCGCTCGCTGGTGCCCAGCCCCACCCCGGAGGACGACCTGTTTGCGGGCCTGCGCGAGCCGGCGCTGCGGGCGGGCTGAGCGGCCGCCCACCGGCGCCTCCGACCGGGGCTGCACGCGCGCCGTGCGGCCCCGCGTAGCCTGGAGCTCCGAGGACGTGACCTGCGGAGGAGTGACGGAACGTGCTGGTCGAGCTGGGCGCCGTGCCCATCGGGGTGACGGTCGCGACGGTCCTGGCGCAGAACCCGGAGCCCCCGCCCGACAGGGGCGAGGAGTTCGGCAAGGCCTCGCCGGTCGCGCTCGTCGTCATCCTCTGCCTGGCCGTGGCCACGATCGCGCTGATCGTGTCGATGAGCCGGCGGATCCGGCGGCTGCCGCAGTCCTTCGACGAGGAGCCCGACAGGGAGTCCGGTGTGGGGCCGGACTCCGCGTCCGGCGATGACCTCGCCGAGGCGAACCGGGACGACAGCGGCACGCCCGCCGGGGAGCGTCCCGAGCAGCGGTGATCCGGCGCTGATCCCGCCCTGATCCCCGCCGAGGCGCTGGCGGGGTGTCCGGGCGGCGGGCGGCGCCCGCCGGTGACAGGGTGGGCGCATGCCCAACCGGCTCGCGGAGGCGACCAGCCCGTACCTGCTCCAGCACGCGGACAACCCCATCGACTGGTGGGAGTGGTCCGACGAGGCGTTCGCGGAGGCGCAGCGCCGGGACGTCCCGGTGTTGCTCTCCGTCGGGTACGCCGCCTGCCACTGGTGTCACGTCATGGCGCACGAGTCGTTCTCCGACGCCGAGACGGCCGCGCAGGTCAACCGGGACTTCGTGGCGATCAAGGTCGACCGCGAGGAGCGCCCGGACATCGACGCCGTCTACATGGCGGCGACCCAGGCCATGACCGGGCAGGGCGGCTGGCCGATGACCTGCTTCCTCACCCCGGTCGGCGAGCCCTTCCACTGCGGCACCTACTACCCGCCCACGCCGCGCCACGGCATGCCCGGCTTCCGACAGCTGCTCGACGCCGTCACCCAGGCCTGGACCGAGGACGGCGCCCGGATCCGCGGGGCCGCCGGCGAGATCGCGGCCAGGCTGGCCGACGCCGCCCGGGCCGAGCCCACGCCTTTCGCGGTGGGCCCGGACGTGCTCGACGCCGCGATGGCCGGCCTCGCCGCGGACTTCGACGCCGAGCGCGGCGGGTTCGGCGGCGCCCCCAAGTTCCCGCCGTCGATGGTGCTCGAGTTCCTGCTGCGCCACCACGAGCGGACCGGGTCGGCCGACGCCCTGCGGATGGTCGAGCGGACCTGCGACGCCATGGCCCGCGGCGGCATGTACGACCAGCTCGCCGGTGGGTTCGCCCGGTACAGCGTCGACGCGGCCTGGGTGGTGCCGCACTTCGAGAAGATGCTCTACGACAACGCCCTGCTCCTGCGCGTCTACGCGCATTGGGCTCGCCGTACGGGTTCCCCGCTGGCGACCCGGGTGGCCGCGGAGACGGCCGGGTTCCTGCTCGGCGACCTGCGGACCCCCGAGGGCGGCTTCGCCTCCGCGCTCGACGCCGACACCGACGGCGTCGAGGGCCTGACCTACTCGTGGACGCCGCGGCAGCTCGCCGAGGTGCTCTCCCCGGAGGACGCCACCTGGGCCGCCCAGCTCCTCGAGGTGACCGAGGCGGGCACCTTCGAGCACGGCGCCTCGACGCTGCAGCTGCTGCGCGACCCGGACGACCCCGAGCGCTGGGAGCGCGTGCGCACCGTGCTGTACGCGGCCCGCTCCACCCGCCCGCAGCCCGCGCGGGACGACAAGGTCGTCACCGCGTGGAACGGCCTGGCCGTGCAGGCGCTCGCCGAGGGGGGTGCCGCGCTCGGCCGGCTGGACTGGGTCGCCGCCGCGGAGGAGACGGCCGACCTGCTCCTGCGCCTGCACGTCGTCGACGGGCGGCTCCGCCGCTCCTCGCGCGACGGCGCCGTGGGCTCGGCGATGGGTGTGCTCGACGACCACGCCGCCCTCGTCGAGGGCCTGCTCGCGCTGCACCAGGCGACCGGCGACCCGGGCCGGCTCGCCGCGGCCGTCGAGATCCTGGACCTGGCGGTCGCCCGGTTCCGCGGGGACGGCCCCGGCAGCTGGTTCGACACCGCCGACGACGCCGAGGAGCTCCTGCACCGGCCGCGCGAGATCACCGACAACGCCACCCCCTCCGGGGGCTCCGCGATGGCGAACGCGCTGCTCACTGCATCCGTCCTGGTCGACGAGGAGCGCTCCGGCCGGTACCGGGAGCTGGCCGAGGAGTCCGTGCACGCCGTCGGCGGGCTGTTCGGTCGGCACGCCCGCTTCGCCGGGCACTGGCTCACCGCCGCCGAGGCGCTGACGTCCGGCCCGCCGCAGGTCGCGCTGGTCGGACCCGTCGGCGACCCGGACCGGGAGGAGCTGCTGGCCCGGGCCCGCGCGCTGGTGCCGGGCGGTGGCGTGGTCGTGCCGGGCGACCCGGACGCACCGGGGGTGCCGTTGCTGGCCTCCCGTCCGCTCGTCGCGGACCGGCCCGCCGCGTACGTCTGCCGCGGGTTCGTGTGCGACCGGCCGGTGACCACGCCGGAGGAGCTCGCCGCCCTGCTCTGACTCCCGTCTCCTCCGTCTTCCGTCCGCCCTCGGAGAACGTTCTGACGCGCCTTGTGTTGCTGTGTAATCTCGTAAGCATCGCAGCAGGAGGTGCGGGATGACGGGACGGATGCACAAGGGCTGGCACGGCGGCGGGCGCGGGCAGGGGCGCGGGCCCCGCGGCGGGTGGCAGCAGGCGGACCTGCCGGACACGGGCGATGCGGCCGCGTGGTTGCGCGGCCGGCTCCCCGACGACTGGTTCGTCGGCGCGCCCGAGGTGACGATCGACCGGGAGGAGATCGTGATCGTCGGCGAGCTGCCGGCGGTGCAGGGCGACTTCCCGGACACGGACGCCGGGCGGGCCGAGAAGGCGGCCGCGGCGGCGGGGCGCATCTCGCGGTTCCGCGAGGAGACGCGGGACGAGCGGATCGACATCGCCCGTCAGGCCGAGCACCGCTACCAGCGGAAGGTCGCGTGGGGCGCGCGGATCGGCGACGTCGAGGAGCTGTTCACCACCGCGTCGGTCCCGGTGATGACGCGGCTGCGCCAGCCCGAGCGGATGGTGCTGGACACGCTGGTCGACTCCGGCGTGGCGCGCTCCCGCTCCGACGCCCTGGCCTGGGCCGTGCGCCTGGTGGGCCGCAACGCCGACACCTGGCTCGCCGACCTGCGCGAGGCGATGGCGAAGGTCGACGAGCTGCGCACCCGCGGCCCCGAGTGACGACCCGGTGAACGGCGCTCTCGTTCACACCTACTGAACGGGAGCGCCGCTCGCTCATGGGGTCAGGACGGGAAGAGCGCGAACCAGATCGCGATCTGGTGGCAGATCGCGGCCAGCACCGTGGCCGCGTGGAAGAACTCGTGGTAGCCGAAGGTCTTCGGCCACGGGTTGGGCCAGTGCACGGCGTAGAACACCGCGCCGGCGGTGTAGAGCGCGCCGCCGACCAGCAGCAGGACCAGGGCGGCCACGCCGGCGTTGTGCAGCAGGTCGGGCAGCACGAACACCGCGACCCAGCCGAGTGCGATGTAGATGGGCACCGCGAGCCATTTGGGCGCGTGCGGCCAACACGTCTTGAGGACCACGCCGGCCAGCGCGCCGCCCCACACCACGCCCAGCACGATCCGGCCGGTCGCCGGGGCCATCGCCAGCATCGCGACCGGCGTGTACGTGCCCGCGATGAACACGAAGATCATCGAGTGGTCGAGCCGGCGCATGATCAACCGGCTGCGCGGCGTGGTCCAGGTGCGGCGGTGGTAGAGCGCGCTCACGCCGAACAGGCCGAGGATCGTCACGCTGTAGACCGAGGTCGCCAGCGCGGCGGCCCCGCCCACGAGCGACGCGGCGACGGCGATCAGCGTGGCGCACGCCGCGACCGAGGTGACGAACGACCAGAGGTGCAGCCAGCCGCGCATCCGCGGCTTGACGAAGGGGAGGTCCGACGGCGGCTGGAGGGTCCCGGCGGTCACCCGCCCGAGGGTACGGGATCTCCACGCGCGTGCAGGTTGCCGACCGGTGGCGCGTCGGTGAAGCTCCCCCGGGCGACGGCCTTCGGGCGCAGGTGGTCCCGGGCCGCGGCGTAGGCTCCGCCCCGTGGGTGTCCGTGACCTCCTCTATTCGACCTACGAGGCGAGGCTCGCCCGGCGGCTGGTCGGTGCGGAGCGCCCCCGGCACGTCGCGCTGATCCTCGACGGCAACCGGCGATGGGCGCGCGACGCCGGGCTCGAGGACGTCAACGACGGCCACCGGGTCGGCGCGGCCAAGATCTCCGACCTGCTCGGCTGGTGCGGCGACGCCGGCGTCGAGGTCGTCACGCTGTTCCTGCTGTCCACGGACAACCTCTCCCGCCCGGCCGACGAGCTCGAGCCGCTGCTGGAGATCATCGCCGACGTCGTCGACGAGCTCAGCGGCCCCAGCGCGCCGTGGCGCCTCCGGGTCGTCGGCGCGCTGGAGCTGCTCCCGCAGTGGATCGCGCAGCGGCTGACGGCGGCCGCCGCCCGCACCACCGACCGCCCGGGCCTGGAGCTCAACGTGGCCGTCGGCTACGGGGGCCGGCAGGAGATCGCCGACGCCGTGCGCAAGCTGCTGCTGCAGCACGCCGAGGCCGGCTCGTCGATCGAGGAGCTGGCCGAGGTGCTCGACGTCGACCACATCGCCGCGCACCTCTACACGTCCGGTCAGCCCGATCCCGACCTCGTGATTCGCACGTCGGGGGAGCAGCGGCTCTCCGGTTTCCTGCTGTGGCAGAGCGCGCATTCGGAATTTCATTTCTGCGAGGCCTACTGGCCCGAGTTCCGTCGCGTCGACTTCCTCCGGGCGCTGCGTGACTACGCGGCGCGGCACCGCCGGTTCGGCGGCTGACGTCCGGCTCCACCAGAACCGGAAAGAGAGCCCGGGAAAAGACCTGAGAACGCGGAACGGCGCCGATCCCGGAGGATCGACGCCGCTCGGCGAAGGTGTGTCTCAGTCGTCGACGGAGTCGCCCGCGGCCGACTCGAGCCCGCAGACGCGGTCGTTGTCGGTCTTCACCTTGCTGTCGGCGGAGGCCTTGCCCAGGATGCCCAGGGCGCCGGTCGCGGTGCCGGTGATGTCCTTGAGGTTGGCCTGGCCGGCGATGAGGCCGACGTTCACGGGAACGTCGTTGTTGCAGGCCTGGATCGGCACGTTGGCGTTGTTGCCGGAGACGTTGATCAGGCCCTTGCCCGACTTGTCGATGCCGGTCTCGTGCGACTCGTGGGCGAACGCGAGCGGGCTGATGGCGACGACGGACGCGGCCGAGGCGGCGGCGACCAGGGCGACCTTCTTCAGCATTGTTCTCTCCTGTGTGTGTACGGGCCCGGGGAAGGCCCGGACTGACGAGTCGGTGTCCGACCGGGGAGCCCGCACCGACTGCGGAAGACGCTATCCGAGAAGGCCGGGAATTGTGAAACCCATACCACGATCGTGTCTGATCGCGTTTCTTCCGGCGGTTATTCCCTCGATCGGATGATCTTCTCCGGACGACGTTGTCCGGAATGGCGGAAGCCCGGCCCGTGAACGGGCCGGGCTTCCGGATGAAGCGCTGGGAAAGCGTCAGCTCACCGAGTCGCCGGCGGCGGCCTCGAGCCCGCACACGCGGTCGTTGTCGGTCTTCACCTTGCTGTCGGCGTCGGCCTTGCCCAGGATGCCGAGGGCGCCGGTGGCGGTGCCGACGATGTCCTTGGCGTTGCCCTGGACACCGGCGAGCAGGCCGACGTTCACCGGGACGTCGTTGTTGCAGGCCTGGACCGGAACGTTGGCGTTGTTGCCGGAGACGTTGATCAGGCCCTTGCCCGACTTGTCGATGCCGGTCTCGTGCGAGTCGCTCGCGAACGCGAGCGGGCTGACGGCGACGACGGACGCGGCCGAGGCGGCGGCGACCAGGGCGACCTTCTTCAGCATTCTTCTTCTCCTGTATGGGTTCGGGCCCGGGGAGGGCCCGGACTGACGAGTCGATGCTCGACCGGGGAGCCCGCATCGACTACCGAGGACGCTATCCGAGAGATTCACGAATTGCGAAACGCCTACCACGATCGTGTCGGAAGGTGTTTCCGCAGAAAGTTACTTCGCTCGATCGGATGAGTTGTGGAACACCTGTGCGAGGTGTCCGGAAAAGCGCGACGCCGGCCCGGGGAACCCGGACCGGCATCGGCGGTGCTGCACTGACGGGACGTCAGGCGACCGAGTCGCCCGCGGAGGAGCCGAGGCCGCACACGTCGTCGTTGTCGGTCTTGACCTTGCTGTCGGCCTTCGCGTCGCCGAACAGGCCCAGGGCGCCGGTCAGCGCACCGGTGATGTCCTTGGCGTTGCCCTGGAGGGCGAGCGCGCCGACGTTGACCGGCACGTCGTTGTTGCAGACCTGGATCGGGACGTTCACGTTGTTGCCCGACACGTTCAGCAGGCCCTTGCCCGACTTGTCGATGCCGGTGACCGACGAGCCGTGGTGGCCCTTGTCGCCCTTGTCGTGGTGGTCGTGGCCCTTGTCACCGGCGAAGGCGAGCGGGCTGACCGCGACGAGAGAGGCGGCGACGCCGGTCGCGACGATTCCAGCCTTCTTCAGCACAGTTTCTCTCCTGTAGGTCTGCGGAACCGGCGAGCCGGCACCTTTCAGGTCAGCGTCCGACCGGGGAGCCCGCGCTGACTGCTCCGAAAGCTATCCGCAGTCGCGCGTATACAACAAATCCCGTACCACCATCGTGTGAGCTACGAACGGTGCGTTTGGTTACTCCCCGGATAGGTGGAATCCGGCGCCGCCCCGAATCGTCTTTCCGGCCGTTTTCGCGAACCGTGGGTAGCTGATCCACTCGTTCGGGAGAGTGGCCTTCCCGATCGTGTACGGGGCGCCGGAGGGGCGTCCGGCGGGTAGCGTCCGGGTGATGCGGAGAGTGCCGTGAGAGCGGACGCGATCGCGCGCCAGGTCGCGCTGCTGGCGCTGCGGCTGGACCGCCTCGCGCCCGGCACCGTGGAGGCCTTCGACGGCGACCCCGCGCTGCGCCGGCACGTCCGCGCCGAGCCCGCTCCCGCGCCGTCGGATCTCGTGCGCGAGGCCGCGCGGCTGCGGCGGGCGGTCCCGTACGTCGGCCTCCCGGCGGTGCGGGAGGCGTTCCTCGACGGCGAGCTGGGCGCCCTCGAGCGCAGTGCGCGGACCCTCGCGGGCGAGCAGGTGCCGCTGCGCACCGAGATCCGGGAGACCTACGGCGTCGACGTCGCCCCCGGCGACCCGGACCGGTACCGGGCGGCGCACCGGGCCGTCGACGCGCTGCTGCCCGGGCCGGGGCCGCTCGCCGACCGGCTGGCCGCGCACCGCGTGCGGGACGAGCTCCCGCGCGACCGTCGAGCCCCGGCGATCCGGGCCCTCGTCGCGGCGTTGCGCGAGCGGGCCGCCGCGGTCCTCGACCTGCCGGCGGGTGAGGACGTCGAGATCGAGCTCGTCGAGGGCCGGCCCTGGAGCGGCTTCACCCGGTACCTCGGCGGCGGCCGCTCGCTCGCCCGGTTCAGCGCCGACGCGCCGCAGCGTGCGGGGCAGCTCGCCCGGCTCGTCGCGCACGAGACCTACCCGGGGCACCACGTCGAGCACCTGCGGCGGGTCGCCGCGGCCCGGTCCGAACCCGAGCGTGCGCTGAGCCTCACCCGCAGCCCGCGCGCCCTCGTCGTCGAGGGGGTGGCGGACCTCGGGCTCGACGCCGTCGTCGGGCCGGGGTGGGGGCCGTGGGCGGCCGACGTGCTGGCCGACGTGGGTGTGGTCACGGACGGTGAGCTGGCCGAGGCGCTGGAGGAGGCGATGCTGCCGCTGCAGCACGTCCGGCTCGACGCGGCGCTCCTCGTCGACCGGGTCGGGGCGACGGCGGCCCGTGACCACCTGCGCCGGTGGCTCCTGCTCGACGACGCCCGCGCGGACCGTGCGCTCCGCTTCCTCACCGACCCGCGTTGGCGGGCGTACACGGTCACCTACGTGATCGGATACCCACTGGTGCGTGCCTGGTGGGCGGAGGACGTCGCGCGGTTCCGCCGGGCGCTCGACCGGCCCGTCACCCCGGGGGTAGTGGCCTCACGGGGCCCTCGGGACTCGTCCGGACGGTCGGCGGCCGACCGGGGCGTGCCGACGACGGACGGTGTCGATCATGCGATGAGCGGTCGGCCGTTCTGTTAATTCTCGGGATCGGTCACGGACGCGACACGATCTCACCCTTGACCGCATGAGGGTGACCGCTAGTAGCGTCAGCGGTGGCGGTGCGTACCGATCGCACCGTCCGGGGAGGCCCTGGACGTGGTGTTGCGAAGCACCCGAGAGGGCCGGCACCCGGCCCTTGCGGGCGTGCGGGCGGCGTCGCAGACGTGGTTCGTGCAACCGCACCGGGGTCGGCCGGCCCACCGGAACTGTGGGCGTGGTGCCGCGCCCGCGAGGGAGCACCCGTGACCGAACGTCGTACGGCCCCGGTTCAGGAGAGCGGCTCCGACGTCCCCGCGGACGTCACGCCCCGCTGCTACGTGCTCGACACCTCGGTTCTCCTCTCCGACCCGTGGTCGCTGACCCGGTTCGACGAGCACCAGGTCGTCCTCCCGCTCGTGGTCATCTCCGAACTCGAGGGCAAGCGGCACCACCCGGAACTCGGGTGGTTCGCGCGGGCGGCCTTGCGGCAGCTCGACGACATGCGGATCAAGCACGGCCGGCTCGACGCGCCCGTCCCGATCGGGGACGCCGGCGGCACGCTCCACGTCGAGCTGAACCACAGCGACCAGTCGGTGCTGCCGAGCGGCTTCCGCACGGACAGCAACGACAGCCGCATCCTCGCCTGCGCGCTCAACCTGCAGGCGGAGTACGGGGCCGGGCGGCAGGTCGTGCTGGTCACCAAGGACATGCCGCTGCGGGTCAAGGCCGCGGCCGTCGGACTCCCCGCCGACGAGTACCACGGCCAGGACGTCGTCCCCTCCGGCTGGACCGGGATGGCGGACGTCGAGGTCGCCCCGGAGGAGATCGACACCCTGTTCCGGGACGGCGTGCTGGACCACGCCGAGGCGGGCGAGCTGCCCTGCCACACCGGCATCCGGCTGCTCGGCGGCACGTCGTCGGCGCTGGGCCGGGTCACGGCCGACAAGCAGATCAAGCTCGTCCGCGGCGACCGCGAGGCCTTCGGGCTGCACGGGCGCTCCGCGGAGCAGCGGGTCGCGCTCGACCTCCTGCTCGACCCGGAGGTCGGCATCGTCTCCCTCGGCGGCCGGGCCGGCACGGGCAAGTCGGCGCTCGCGCTGCTCGCCGGCCTCGAGGCCGTCATGGAGCGCCAGCAGCACCGCAAGATCGTGGTGTTCCGGCCGCTCTACGCCGTCGGCGGGCAGGAGCTCGGGTACCTGCCCGGCAGCGAGGCGGAGAAGATGGGCCCCTGGGCCCAGGCCGTGTTCGACACCCTCGGCGCGCTGGTCAGCCAGAACGTGCTCGACGAGGTGATCGCCCGCGGGATGCTGGAGGTCCTGCCGCTCACGCACATCCGCGGCCGGTCCCTGCACGACACCTTCGTGATCGTCGACGAGGCGCAGTCGTTGGAGCGCAACGTGCTCCTGACCGTGCTCTCCCGGCTCGGCACCGCCTCGCGGGTGGTCCTCACCCACGACGTCGCCCAGCGCGACAACCTCCGGGTGGGCCGCCACGACGGCATCGCCGCGGTGATCGAGAAGCTGAAGGGCCACCCCCTCTTCGCCCACGTCACCCTCACCCGCTCCGAGCGCAGTCCCATCGCCGCCCTCGTGACGGAGATGCTGGAGGGCCCCGGCAACTGACCTCGTGACCGCCTGACTGCACGAACGGCACTTTCGTGCGGACCTACCGCACAAGAGTGCCGTTCGTGCATTCGGACTCGGGAGGTTGTCCACAGGGTCACGGCACTGTGGACGGAGCGATGTGTGGATCGCGCGAGGCCGTCACGATCAGGCGATGCCGCGCAGATCATCGCTCCTCGCACCCGATCAGGTCGCCGCCTTGTGCGACTCGACGATCGTGCCGGTGAAGCTCCTCGAGGGTCTCGGTGTGCCGCGGCGCACGGTCTACGACCGATGTCGCCCAGGAGGACCCTGGCGGTCCCTGCTCCCGGGCATCGTCGCGTTGACCAACGGCCCCCCCACGCGGGACGACCGTCGCCGCGCCGCGCTGGCCTATGCGGGTGCAGACGCCGTGATCACCGGCCTCGACGCCCTGGCGATCCTCGGCATGAGGAGGGTCCCGGCGCCGAGCGGGCCGGTGCACGTCCTGATCCCGGCCGACCGTCGGAGGCTCGGCGCGGGGAAGGTGCTCGTCGAGCGGACCGACCGACTGCCGGTGGTCTCGCGTTCCGGCCGCTGGCCGGTCGCGCCGCTGTCGAGGGCCGTGCTCGACTTCTGCCGCCGGAGCCGGGACCGCGATCAGATCCGTTCGGCCCTCGCCGAAGCCGTCCAGCGGGGCAGCTGTTCACCCGCCGAACTACGGGCGGAGCTGGACGCCGGCAGCAATCGCGGGACGGCTCTACCGAGGTCGGTCCTGGCGGAGATCGCCGGCGGGGTGAGGTCGGTGGCCGAGGCACAGGCGCGCGAGGTGATCGTCGCGTCGGGCCTGCCAGAGCCGATGTGGAACCCGGTCCTCCGTGCGGTGGGCGGTGAGCTGCTTCCGCGCCCCGACGCCTGGTTCGACGACGTCGCGCTGGCGTGGGAGATCGACTCCGTCGAATTCCACTTCGATGCTGCGGATTACGAGCGCACGGTCAGCCGTCACTCGCTGATGACCGCACACGGCATCGTCGTCGTCCACACCGTGCCGAGAATGCTGCGGACGAGGCGCGCGCAGATCGTCGACCAACTACGGCGTGCTCACGCCCACGCGAGCCTTCGCCCGCGGCCTGATATCCACGCGACACCTGCTTCGTGACTGCACAAAGGTGCCGTTGGTGCAGACCTACCGCACGAACGGCACTTCTGTGCGAGCGTCGCGGCCTCGCCCCGCGTCGCTGCACCTCATCGAGCTGCACAAGAGTGCCGTTGGCGCAGACCTACCGCACAGAAGTGCCGTTCGTGCGAAGAAGAGCGACCCGAGTGCCGGCGCCACTCACAGGCCGTGGGGGGTGCCTTCGGTGAAGCCTGCGGCGGTCTGGATGCCCACCACCGCGCGCTCGTGGAGCTCGGCGAGGGAGCGGGCGCCGGCGTAGGTGCAGGCGGAGCGGACGCCGGAGCAGATGCCGTCGAGCACGTCCTCGACGCCGGGGCGACCGGGGTCGAGGAGCTGCTTCGAGCTGGAGATGCCCTCCTCGAAGAGGCTCTTGCGCGCCCGGTCGAAGTCGCCGTCGCCGCGGGTCCGCGCGCTCACCGCCCGCTTCGACGCCATGCCGAAGGACTCCTTGTACGCGCGGCCGGACTCGTCGCGCAGCAGGTCGCCGGGGGACTCGTACGTCCCGGCGAGCCAGGAGCCGATCATCACCGAGGCGGCGCCGGCGGCGAGGGCCAGGGCGACGTCCCGCGGGAAGCGCACACCGCCGTCGGCCCATATCGCCACGCCGTGGTCGCGGCCGGCGGCGGCGCACTCCAGCACCGAGGAGAACTGCGGGCGCCCGACGCCGGTCATCATCCGCGTGGTGCACATGGCGCCCGGCCCGACCCCGACCTTGATCACGTCGGCGCCGGCCTCGGCGAGGTCGCGCACCCCCTCGGCCGTGACGACGTTGCCCGCCGCGATCGGGACCGACAGCCCGGAGTCGCGGACCACGGCCCGGACCGCCTTCAGCGCCTCGATCATCTTGTCCTGGTGCCCGTGCGCGGTGTCGACGACGAGGACGTCCACCCCGGCCTCGAGCAGCGCCTTGGCCTTGGTCGGGACGTCGCCGTTGATGCCGACCGCCGCCGCCGTGCGCAGCCGGCCGTGGCTGTCGAGGGTGGGCGTGTAGATCCCGGCCCGGATCGCGCCGAGCGCGGTGAGCAGGCCGGCGAGGCGGCCGTCGTCGTCGAGGCCGAGGGCGACGCCCCGCCCGCCGAGCGTCTCGAAGATCTCGCGGGGCGCGGTGCCGAGCGGGAGCATGACCGGCGAGCCGTCGAGGACGTCGGCGAGCCGGGTGAAGCGGTCGACGCCCGAGCACGCGGCCTCGTCGACCGTGCCGACCGGCCGTCCGCCGGCGTCGACCACGACGACGGTGCCGTGCGCGCGCTTCGGGAGCAGATTGAGCGCGTCGGCCACCGCGTCGCCGGTGCGCAGCACGAGCGGGGTGTCCCACACGGGGTGCCGCGACTTGATCCAGGCGACGATCTCGGCGACCGCCTCGGGAGCGACGTCCTGCGGCAGGACGGTCAGCGCGCCGCGCCGGGCCAGCGTCTCGGCCATCCGGCGGCCCGCGACCGCGGTCATGTTGGCCGCGACGACCGGCACCGTGGCGCCCGTGCCGTCCGCGGTGGTCAGGTCGACGTCGAAGCGGGACGCGACGGAGGACCGCCCGGGGACGAGGAAGACGTCGTCGTAGGTGAGGTCAGAGGTGGGCCGGTGCCCGTCGATGAAGCGCACGGAGAGCCAAGGGTAGCGGCGAGATCGGCCGCGCGCCGCCGGAGCGGGTGAGATATATGCGGCAGATCGCAGACCGGTCCCGCGAGTCGGCACTTCCGGGGCACCGAACTCCACATGTCGGGTGCTCCCCGGATGTGCAACTCGGTCGCCTGAGAGTGCCGACTCGCGGGTTGCAGGGTACGCCGAATCGTCAGCCCGGGGTGGGGACGATGTTGTTGTTGAGCTGGAAGAAGTTGTCCGGGTCCAGGGCGGCCTTGATGCGGCCGAGGCGTTGCAGGTTGCGGCCGAAGGCGGTGTCGGTGCCGGCCTGGAGGGGCTCGTCCTGGCGACCGGTGAAGTTCAGGAACACCCGGCCGTTGCCGTACTTCGTCAGCTCCTCGAAGGTCGCACGACTCCAGGCGATCGCTGCCTCGTCCTGGTCCTGATCCGTCCAATTGGTGTCGATCGAGACCATGTAGGGCGAGGTCCGCTCGGCGAACGCGGTCGCTTCCGGGTCCACGGCGCGCACCGCGTCGCCCACGCGGAAGATGTTCAGCATCGTGAAGGGGGACGGCCGATCCTCCGCCCGCCGCGCGAGGGCGTCGATCGCGTCGTCGGTCAGCTCGTCGAGGTACTGGGACTTCCAGTAGGACCGGTGCACGCCGCGGGGGAAGAGCGCGTCGAACGCGGACTGGACGGCCGTGTACGGCATCGGTTGCGAGAGGTCGAGCAGAGGGGTGCCCACCTCGCGCAGCGGCTGGAGCACCCGCATCCCCGTGTCCGGGTCGGGTCCGCAGTGCACCGCGGCGACGACCACGACCGGCCGGTCGTGGATGACCTCGGGCATGCCGGGCGCCGCCGGGAACGTGAACCCGTAGACCGCCGTGGTGACCTCGGACGGCGCCACCTCGGCGTACTGCCGCCACCGGCGCTCGACGGCGGCGACGTCCTCCAGTGGATACATCACGCCGGCGAACCCGACGATCGGGCCGACCGGGTGCAGCCGGAAGGCGAACGAGGTGACGACGCCGAAGTTGCCGCCGCCGCCCCGGAGCGCCCAGAAGAGGTCCGGGTTCTCGGCCTCGGAGGCGGTCCTGACGTTGCCGTCGGCGCACACCACCTGCGCCTCGACGAGGTTGTCGCAGGCCAGCCCGTACTTCGACTCCAGGTTCCCGACGCCGCCGCCCAGCGTCAGCCCGGCTACTCCGGTCTCCGACACGCGCCCCAGCGGGGTCGCCAGGCCGAACGCCTGGGTCTCCCGGTCGACGTCGCCGAGCACGGCGCCCCCCTGTACCCGGGCGAGCCTGCGCTCCGGGTCGACGAGCACGCCCCGCATCCCCGACAGGTCGATCAGCAGGCCGTCGGGGTTGCTCGACAGACCCGCGACGGAGTGGCCGCCGCCGCGGACCCCGAGCAACAGCCCGCGCGAGCGGGCGAAGCGCACCGCCTCGACGACGTCCGCTGTCCCGGTGCACCGCACCGTCAACCCCGCCGGGCCGCCGTAGATCGCGTTCCACTCCGGGCGCGGCTCGGGCGCTCCGTCGCCGCCGGGCACCAGGGGCCCGCGCAGGGCCGCGTCCAGTTCGTCGAGGACGTCGTCGGGCAGTTGCTCGCGGGAACCGTCGGCCCGCGTCAACGTGACGGTCATGGCGCACCTCTCAACCCGGCCGCCTCGTGGGCGGCCGTCTGACGTGCCGATCGCGGACACGATCGGGCGTGAGCAGGCACGGCCGTGGGCCGGCCAGGCTACGACCCCGGCGCCCCGGACAAAGCGGTCGATCGGCCCGGTTGCGGAAGGGCGTGCTCCTCTGGGGAAGTCGCGTCCGGGCGGGCTAGAGGAGGGCGCGGATCGCGTCGATCGTGTCGGCCTCGGCGGGGGTCTTGTCGGGGCGGTAGCGGAGGACCCGGGCGAAGCGGAGGGCGACGCCGCCAGGGTAGCGGACGCTGCGCTGGGCGCCGTCGAGGGCGATCTCGACGACGAGCTCGGGACGCATCTCGACCACGTGCCCGTCGTCGTGCACCGCGTGGCCGGGGAACTCCTTCGTCTGCCAGGCGAGCAGCTCGTCCGTCATGCCCTTGAAGGTCTTGCCGACCATGACCGGCGGGCCGCCGTCCGGGTCCCGGGCGCCGAGGTGGATGTTGGACAGCGTGCCGGTGCGGCGGCCGTAGCCCCACTCGGCGCCGAGCACCACGAGGTCGAGCGTGTGCACCGGCTTGACCTTCTGCCAGCTCTTCCCGCGCCGCCCGGCCGCGTACGGGGCATCCAGCGCCTTGACGACGACGCCCTCGTGCCCGGCCGACAGCGCCCCGTCGAGCACGTCCGCGGCCTCGTCCGGGGTGGGCCGGCGGACGCCCGGCATGCGCAGCGGGGCCTGCGCCGGGTCGGCGAGGAGGCCGGCGAGCGCCTCGAGCCGGGTGGCCAGGGGCTCGTCGAGCAGGTCCCGGCCGTCGAGGTGCAGGAGGTCGAAGAAGAAGGGGGTGAGCAGCACCTCGGCCCCCTCGTCGCCGGCGCCGTCGGAACCGAAGCGGGACATGGTGTCCTGGAACTTGCGGGGCCGGCCGTCGTCGTCGAGCGCGAGGGTCTCGCCGTCGAGCACCGCGGTGGTGCACGGCAGCTCCCGCACCCGCGCGACCAGCTCCGGCACGCCCTCGGTGACCTCGCGCAGCGTCCGCGTCCACACCCGCACCTCGTCGCCGGAGCGGTGCACCTGGATGCGCGCGCCGTCGAGCTTGTACTCGACGGTGACCTCCTCGCCCAGCGACTCGAGCGCCACGTCGAGCGACGACCCAGGGCTGGCGAGCATGGGCCGCACCGGCCGCCCGACCTCCAGCCGCACCGCCTCGAGCCCGGTGGCGCCCTCGGACAGGGCCAGCGCGGCGGTCTCCGGGAGCCGGCCGGAGAGCATGAACGCGCGCCGCACCACCGCCGCGGGGACCTCGGCGGCCGCGGCGATCGCGTCGAGCATCACGCCCTCCAGCGCCCCCTGCCGCAGCTCCCCCGTGAGCAGCCGGACGAGGAAGGCCTGTTCCTCCTCGGTCGCCGCGCCGAACAGCGACTCCAGCAGCTCGCGACGGCGCCGCGCCGACCCCGCCCCGGAGGTGCCGGCCAGCTCGGTGAGGAGCGAGTCGACCTGTGCGACGGCGAGCGTGGGTTCCGCAGCGGGGACACCGGCCAGGCCCGAGAGGGTGCGCCAGCCGGTGCCGATCCGCCCCTGGCGCGGCTCGCCCGCGAGCCAGGCCGTGGCCGGCGCGACCTCCTCCGGCCCGGCCAGGGTCAGCAGCGCGGCCAGCGCCGCCGACTTCTCCTTGCGGGAGCGGGTGGCGCCGACCGCGGCCGAGGTCCGGACGACGTGGTGGAGCAGCACGGTCCGCATTGAAGCAGTGCCCACCGACAGTCGCGCGGCGATCGTCAGCCCATCGTCTTCTGGCCGTCGATCGTCTCGCGCAGGATGTCCGCGTGGCCGGCGTGCTGGGCCGTCTCGGCGATGATGTGGGTGAGGACGCGGCGCGCCGACCAGGCCTCCTCGGTGAACCAGGGCGCCTCGGGCAGCGGGTGGGAGAGGTCGAGCGAGGGCAGTGCGGCGACCACGGCCTCGGTCCGCTCCGCGATCCGCTCGTACTCGGCGAGCAGGCCATCCAGGGTCTCGCCGGGGAGCATCCGGAAGCTGTTCGCGTGCTCGGCGAACGACTCCTCGGTGAACTCCATGGCGGAGGTCCCCTCCAGCACGAACGTGATCCAGTTCCGCTCGCCGTACGCGACGTGCTTGATCAGCCCGCCGAGGCACAGCTCGCTCGCGGTCGGGGTCAGCGCAGCCTGCTCGTTCGTGAGCCCCTGGACGGTGTGCCGGAACAGGAACCGGTGCTGGGCGAGCGTCCCGAGCAGGTCCGCCTTCTCGCCGGTCAGAGTGGGGATCTCGGTGCTGGTCATGGCGTCCGCCTCTCGCTGGTTCCTGCTGACGGGTACGACGCTACGGACCCATCCGGTCAGATCCTGTCCTCAATTCGGAGCCCGCCCGAGATTTCCCGGGCGGGCCGAATCGCCTGCTCAGACGACCGAGCGCCCGGTCATCGCCTGCACGTGCATCTCGTCGTACGGCGCCTCGGCCCCCGGCCGGGGGCTGCTGAGGACGGTGCCGAGCCAGCACCCGAGGAAGCCGATCGGCACCGACACGAGCGTCGGGTAGGACAGCGGGTACAGCGCCGCGGTGCCCATCACGCCCGGCCCGACGAGCACCAGGACGACCGAGCTGACCAGCCCGGCCACCACGCCGACGATCACGCCGGTGGTGTTCAGCCGCCGCCAGAACAGCAGCAGCACGAGCACCGGGACGTTGGCGCTGGCCGCGACCACCACCGCCATCAGCGCGAGCAGCGCGATGTTGGTGTTCTGCGCGCCGAGCGCCAGCACGATCGACACCGCGGCGATGGCGACGGCGGCGATGCGGCCGGCCTTGACCTGCTCGGCGTCCGACGCCTTGCCCTTGCGGATCAGCGAGCTGTAGATGTCGTGCGCCACCGCGCCCGAGCCCGCGATGACCAGGCCGGCGACGACCGCGAGGATCGTCGCGAACGCCACGGCGGAGATCAGCGCGAACAGCACCGGGCCGCCGAGCATCTCGGCCAGCTGCGGGGCGGCCAGGTTCCCGGCCTTGTTCGCCGCGGCCACCTGCGCCTGCCCGACGATCGCCGCCGCGCCGTAGCCGATGAACGGCATCGCGAGGAACGCCAGCCCGAGGATCCACAGGGCGACGCTCATCGACTTCCGGGCCACCTTCGCGTCGGGCACGGTGAAGAACCGGATCAGGATGTGCGGCAGGGCCGCGGTGCCGAGCACCTGGGCGATCGCCACGGACAGCAGGTCCAGCCCGGGGACGAACCCGGTCGCGCGGGAGAACAGGTCGGTCGGTGACGCCTCGGAGACCGCCTGGAACAGCGCCATCGGGTTCCAGCCGAACCGCGCGAGGACCAGCACCACCAGCACCGCCAGCGCGGCGAGCAGCATGACGGCCTTGACGATCTGGATCCACGTCGTGGCGAGCATGCCGCCGATGGTGATGTAGACGGCCATCAGCACGCCGACGACGATCACCGCCACCCAGTACGGCACGTCGATCAGCAGGCTGATCAGCACGCCGGCGCCGACCAGCTGCGCGATCATGTAGAAGACCGTGACCACCAGGGTGTTCACCGCCATCACCGCGCGCACGCCCTTCGACCGGAAGCGGCTCGAGAGGACGTCGGCGATCGTGTAGCGGCCCAGGTTGCGCAGCGGCTCGGCCACGAGCAGCAGGACCAGCAGGAAGGCGACGAGCCCGCCCGCGACCAGGTAGAAGCCGTAGACACCCTGCAGCGCGAGGATGCCGGCGACGCCGAGGAAGGTCGAGGCGGAGAGCAGGTCGCCGCAGATCGCGAGGCCGTTCTGCCAGCCGGTGATCTGCCCGCCCGCGACGTAGTGCGAGCCCGCGTCGCGGTTGCGGCGGCCGGCCCACGCCGTGATGGCCAGCGTCAGCAGGATGACCGCGACGAAGATCGCGATCGTGATCGGGTCGGCACTCATCGCTACAGCCCCTTCTCGGCCGTCGGGGCGGTGGCGCGGGCCTCGACGCCGGACTCCGCGATCGCCCGGTCCGCCAGCTCGTCCCACCGCGCGGCCCGCCGGGTGTAGAGCCCGCAGAGCAGCCAGACCAGCGGGAAGATCAGCGCCGTGAGTACGAACGTCCAGCTCAGCTGCCCCGCCGCCTTGCCGTTGAGCACGGGGGTGAAACCGGACAGCACGATGACGAGCAGGTAGGCGCCGAAACCGAGCGCGGCCGCGGGGACGGCGAAGCGGTTCCGGCTGCGGACGAGCTGGGCGAACGCCGGCGTCGCGGTGACGGCGGCGGCGCGGGACGGCGCGGAGCCCGGGGTGTCGGGAGCCGGGGGTGCCGGCTCGGCGGGGTCGGTCATGGGTGCCTCTCCTGGTTCGTCGCTGGGGTCGTGCGGAACGGTCGTGCCGAACGTCGAGCGGTGCCGCTGCACCACACCGGCGACCGGTGGGGAGGGCACGGTGCGGACCCGCCCGGGACCGGGCAGGTGATCGCGATGGACGTGTCGTGACGGCGGCGCGGATCGCCGCCGCGGCACGCTCGCGAGGCGGGAGCTCCCGACTCGCGGTGCCGGAGCTGTCGACTCGCGGTGCCGGAGCTCCCGACTCGCGGTGCCGGAGCTCCCGACTCGCGGGTAGGTCAGTTCCCGAACCGCTCCCGGAGCACGTGTTTCTGGATCTTGCCGACCGCGGTGCGGGGGAACTCGTCGACGAAGTGGACCTGCTTGGGTGTGTTGTAACCCGCCAGGTGCGCCTTCACGAACGCGGTGAGCTCCGCGGCCAGCGCCTCCGAGGGCTCACCCGTCGGCACCACGACCGCGACGACCTGCTCCTCGTACACCGGGTCCGGCAGGCCGATCACCGCGGCGTCGGCGACGCCGGCGTGCTTGGCCAGGCAGTCCTCGACCTCCTTCGACCACACGTTCTGGCCGCCCGAGCGGATCATGTCCTTCTTGCGGTCGACGATGGTGAGGAACCCGTCGGCGTCGGCGACGGCGATGTCGCCGGTGTGCAGCCGGTCGCCGGCGAGCGCCGCCTTCGACGCCTCCTCGTTGCGCCAGTACCCGCTCATCCGCGGGCCCCGGACGCAGATCTCGCCGGGCTCGCCGGGCGGGACCTCGTTGCCGTCGTCGTCGAGCAGGGCGACGTCGACGCCGGGCATGGCGCGGCCGATGGAGCCCCAGCGGTCGAAGACGTCCTCCGGCGGGCACCAGGTGACGAACGGGCCGCCCTCCGTGAGGCCGTAGGTGTGCGCGAACTGCACCCTGCCCTCGCGGGCGCCGAACGCGTCGGCCGTGCGGTCCATGATCCCGCTGGGGTCGTAGGCGCCGTAGTAGAGCAGCCGGACCGACGAGGTGTCGGTGTCCGGGAAGCGCGGGTGGGTGATCAGCGCGTGCAGCATCGTCGGCACGCCGAGGATCACCGAGACCCGGTGCCGCGGGAGCAGGTCCAGCACCACGTCGGGATCGAACTCCCGCAGCAGGATCACCGTCGCGCCCACGAGCAGGAACGGCTTCATGTGGTCCCAGTTGCCCACGTGGAAGGGCGGGAAGTAGTTCATGAAGACGTCGCGGTCGTTCGCCCGCAGCGTCGACGCCATCGCCAGTCCGTCGTCGACGGTCCGCCGGTGGGAGAGCATGGCGCCCTTGGGCTTCCCGGTGGTCCCCGAGGTGTAGAGGATCATGTGCGGGTCGCGCTCGTCGACCGTCACGGGCGGCACGTCGACGGCGGCGGCGCTGAACGCCTCCCAGTCGGCGCGGTCGCCCTCCGGGCCCGGGATCCGCAGCACCGGCAGGTCCGGGTGCGCGGCGCGGGCCTCCTGCGACACCTCGTCGTACTGCGCCTCGACGAACCAGAGCGCGGGCTCGGAGTCGCCGATCGTGTACGCGTGCTCGGCGCCGCGGTGCCAGAAGTTGAGCGGCACGAGGATCGCCCCGAGCGCGGCCGTCGCGAAGTAGAGCTGGACGTACTCCAGGCTGTTCTTCGCCAGCACCGCGACCCGGTCGCCGTAGCCGATCCCGCGGGCCGTGAGCGCCCCGGCGGTCTCCTCGACGAGCTCCTGGAGGGCGGCGTAGGTGATCTCGCGCCCGTCGACGACGAGGGCCACCGAGCCGCCGCGGGCCCGGGCGTTGTTCCGGATGATGTCCGAGACCAGCACGGCTACTCCCTCCCGAGGAGGCGCAGGGCGTTGCCGCCCAGCCACTTGTCCATGACCTCGTCCTTGAGCGGGAGCGCGCGGACCTCGGCGACCAGGTCGGCGGGCGGGACGCCGAGCAGCGTCCAGGTCGAGGCGAAGAGGACCTTGTCGGCGAGCTGCCGGTTCCCGAACTGCAGCAACGACTCCCAGCCCGAGTTCGGCCGCGTGAAGGTGCGCGGACGGTGCGCCGACAGGTCGACGTACACGTTCTCGTGCCGCCACGTCACCATCATCATGTCCTCGACCCACGGCCACGCCGCGTGCAGCGCGACGAGCCTGAGGTCGGGGAAGGCCGTGGCGACGGCGTCGATGTACCGCGGGTGGCCCACGTCGTAGGCGGCGTCGAGCGACCAGTTGATCCCGGTGTGCAGCAGGACCGGGACGCCGAGGGCCTCGCAGCGGCCGTAGACCCGCGCCATCCGCGGGTCGTCCGGCAGCAGCTGCTGCTTGAACGGGGACAGCACGACGCCGGAGAGCCCCAGCTCGACGGCCTCGTCGACGGTGCGGGCCGCGTCGATCTCCCACGGGTCCACCCCGCCGAACCCGACGACCTTGTCCGAGTGCCGCTTGACGAAGTCCGCGACCACGCCGTTGTTCGCGGTGGGCACGCCCAGCCGGGAGCCGAAGGACTCGGTGTAGACGCCGGCGAGCCCGATGCCGCCGTCGGCGAGCATCCGGAGGAAGTCCTCCTCGGAGGGCACCCGCTCCCGGGCGGCCTCCCGCGCGGCCTGCCAGCGCTCGGTGACCTCGGCGTGGGTGCGGGCGGGCTTCAGGGTGCCGCCGAAGTGCTCGGCGTAGCCGCGCAGCCGGCCGTTCGTGACGGCCTCGGAGAGGGTGAACGCGTCCTCGTCGGGCACGGCGCCCGCCAGGAAGTCGACGATCATCTACTCGCCCTTCAGGATCTCGTCGGTCGACGCGGGACGCTGCGCGGTGAACCGGGGCCGGCGGCCCTCGAGCGCCGCCGCCGCGCCCTCGGCGTAGTCCGGTCCGCGGAAGGTGGCGAACGCCGCGGCCTGCTCCTCGGCGTCGTAGGCCCGGCTGGGTCCGTCGCCCGCCAGGCCGTAGCAGCGGTGGATGCCCAGCTTGGTGAGCGGCAGGGCGTAGGCGGAGTACGCGGCGTACCGCTGCGTCGCCTTCTCGACCTCGGCGGCGAGGTCGTCCGCCACGGTGGTGACCAGGCCCAGCTCGAGCGCCTCCGCGGCAGGCACCAGCCGGCCGCCGTAGATCAGCTCCTTGGCCTTGCCGATGCCGACGTAGGCGGTGAGCCGCTGGGCGGGGGAGACGAAGCCGACCTTCATCTCCGGCAGCCCGATCCTGACGTCCGGCGTGCAGATCCGGAAGTCGCAGGCCAGTGCCAGCTCGGTCGCGTTCCCGACGCAGGGCCCCGCGAGCGCCGCGACGGTGATCAGCGGCAGGTCCTCCACCTCGGCGAACAGCGTGTACTCGGTGGCGATGTAGTGCTTGTAGGCGTCGTCGTCGAGCGAGCCGAGGTAGCCCAGGTCGGCGCCGCCGGAGAAGACGGTGTCCTTGCCGGTGAGCACCAGGACGCGGACGGCGCGGTCCGCCGCGACCTCGGCCACCTTCTCCCGCAGCGCCTCCAGCGTGTCGACGGTGAAGACGTTCATCGGGTGGTCGCTCGCGAACCTGAGGGTCGCGATCGTGCCGTCGGCGTTCCGGTCGAGCGTGACGGTCATCGGGCTCCTTTCCCTGTGTCGTGGGGACCGTGGACGGCCCCGTCGTCGAAGAGGGCCGCGACCGCCGCGTCGTCGAGGCCGAGCACGTCGGAGAGGACCTCGGCGGTGTCGGCGGCGATCGGTCCGGCGGGTCGCCCCGGGCGGACCTCGGACCCGGAGAAGCGGTACGGCGCGGTCTGCAGGAGGACCTCGCCGTGCCCCGGCTGCCGGACCGGGCTGAGCGTGCCGCGGGCGACGAGGTGCGGGTCGGCGAGGTTCTCCCGCACGGAGCGGACCCGGGCCGCGGAGAGCCCGTGCGCGACGAGGTGCTCGACCAGCGCGTCGGCCGTCGGCCAGGTGGCCGCCCAGGCCTCGATGCGGTCGTAGAGCGGCCCCGGGTTCCCGACGCGCTGGGCGACGGTGCCGTAGTCCTCCTGCAGCTCCGGCGCGTCCATGGCCTTCACCAGCCGCGCGAAGAAGACGTCGCCGCTCATCCCGTAGGCGAGGTGCGTCCCGTCCGCGCAGGTCGCGACACCCGACGGCACGCTCGTGGTGTGCCGGTTGCCGTACTTGCCACGCACCGCCTCGCCCTGCGTGAAGGCGCCCGCGGCCGGCTGCTGGTCGATCATGGCGAACAGGGCGTCGAAGGCGGAGATGTCGACGTGCGTGCCCTCGCCGGTGCGCTGCCGCTGGTGCAGCGCCGCACCGATGCCGGCGAGCGCGTGCACCGCGGAGTTGACGTCGGCGAGCGCGGTGCCGAAGTGCATCGGCGGCCCGCCCTCCTCGCCGGTCAGCGACATCAGCCCGGACCAGGCCTCGGCGACCAGCCCGAAGCCGGACAGGTGCGAGTAGGGGCCCACGGCGCCGAAGGTGGACAGCGAGCAGACGATCGTGCGCGGGTCGCGGGCGTGCAGCACCTCCCAGCCGAGGCCGAGCCGGCCCAGCACCCCGGGCGCGAAGTTCTCGACCACGACGTCGGCCCAGTCCGCGAGCCGCAGCGCCAGGTCGAGCCCGCGCGGGTCCTTGAGGTTCAGCCCGACCGACCGCTTGCCCGTGTTGTACTGCGCATACGCGCTGGAGACGTGGTCCTCGGGGTCGCCGACGGCCACGGGCAGCGCCCGCATCAGGTCGCCGGTGGGCTGCTCGACGCGGATCACGTCGGCGCCCATGTCCGCGAGCATCCGCGTGCAGAACGGCCCGGCGATCACGTGGCTGAGGTCGAAGACCTTCAACCCCGCGTAGGGACCGGCCATGGGGATCGCACCTCCGTCGGTGCCCGGGTCCGGCCTGTCGCCGAACGCTCGTTCAACGCACCGTAGGACGACTCACCTGCTGCGTCAACAGGGCTTTGAACGATCGTTCAGAACGGTTAAGGTGGCGGCATGGTCAGCGCCGAGAAGCCGGCAGCGTCCCCCGGGGCGCGCCGCGGGAGCCCCGGGGAGGGGCTGCCGCCCACCACGCTCGTGCTGCCGGGGGACGAACCCACGGCCGCCGCGCTGATCGCCGCGGCGGTCGAGGTCATGGCCGTCCACGGCTACCACGGGACCTCGGTGCGCGACATCGCCGCGGCCGCCGGGACCAGCCCGGCGATCCTCTACCACCATTTCACCTCGAAGCAGGGCCTGCTGGCGACGATGCTCGACCGCGGGCTGGACGTGCTGATCGCCGCGACCGAGGAGGCGCTCGACCTCGCCGGCGAGGACCCGGCCGACCGGCTGCGGGCCGTCGTCGGCGCGCACGTGCGGGTGCACCTGGAGTCGCAGCGGGAGAGCCTGCTCGGCAACAGCGAGCTGCGCTCCCTCGAACCCGGGGCGCGGGCGCTGGTCGTGGCGAAGCGCGACGTCCAGCAGCGGATCTTCGACCGGGTGGTGCGCGACGGGGTGCGGCGCGGGGTGTTCGGCGCGGACCAGCCCGACGACGCGGCGCGGTTCGTGAGCACCGCCTGCACGGCCGTGGCCGCCTGGTACCGGCCGGGTGGGCGGCTCGGGCCCGACGAGATCGTGGCGCGCTACGAGGAGATCGCGCTCGACGCCGTGAGGTACGGGCGATGACGGCCGTCGTCCCGGACTCCCTGGCCGACGCGCTCGCCCGCGTCGTCGGCGCCCCGGTCAGGGACCTGCACCGGTTGTCGGCCGGGGCGAGCCGCGAGACCTGGGCGTTCGACGCCGATGGGCGCGGCCTGATCCTGCGCCGCGACCCGCCGGAGGTCCCGGAGCCGGAGGGGATGGCGCGCGAGGCCGAGTGCTTCCGCGCCGCCGCGCGGGCGGGCGTCCCGATCCCGGAGCTGCTGGCCGCGGGGGACGGGGCGGACGGCGTCGGCAGCCCGTACCTGCTGATGGAGCGGCTGGCGGGGGAGACCCTGCCGCCACGGCTGCTGCGCTCCGACCGGTGGGCCGCGGTCCGGCCGCGGCTGGCGCGGCAGTTCGGCGAGATCCTCGGCCGCATCCACGCGATCGACCCCGCGGACGTGCCGCGGCTGGAGCACCACGCCGACGCGCTCACCCTGCTGCGCGAGAGCCACGCCGCCTTCGGCGAGCCCCGGCCCGCGATGGAGCTGGTGTTCCGCCGGCTCGCCGAGACCCGGCCCGACCCGGTGCCGCCCGCCCTGGTGCACGGCGACTTCCGCAACGGCAACCTGCTCGTCGACGACTCCGGCGTGCGGGCGGTGCTCGACTGGGAGCTCGCGCACGTCGGCGACCCGCGCGAGGACCTCGGCTGGGTGTGCGCCCGGGCCTGGCGGTTCGGCGCGGCCCCCGAGGTCGGCGGCTACGGCTCCCGCGAGGAGCTGCTCGCGGGGTACGAGGCCGCGACCGGCGTGCGCCCCGATCCGGAGGCGGTGCGCTGGTGGGAGGTGTTCGCCTGCGCCCGGTGGGCGGTGATCTGCCGGATCCAGGCCGAACGGCATCTCGGCGGCAGCGAGCGGTCGGTCGAGATGGCGGTGCTGGGCAGGCGGATCGCGGAGGCCGAGCACGACGCCCTGCTCGCCCTCGGCCTCACCGAGCCCGCCGTCGTCGCCGACGCGGTGCGCGGTCCCGCCCCGGCCGAGGAACCCGTGGTGCACGACCGGCCGTCCGTCGACGAGCTGCTCGAGGCCGTGACCGGGTTCCTCCGCGAGGAGCTGGCCCCGCCCGACCCGCGCACCGCCTACCTGGCCAAGGTGGCGGCCAACGCCCTCACGATCGCCCGCCGCGAGCTGCGGCTCGGGCCGGCGCAGCGGACCGAGCACCGCGCCCGGCTGCACGCCCTGGGCTGCGCCGACGACGGCGAGCTGGCCACCCGGATCCGCGACGGCGCCCTGCCCGCGGACGGCCCCGACGTCGTCGCCGCGGTCCGCGCCTCGGTCACCGCGCAGGTCGCGGTGGCCAATCCGCGGTACCTGGCGCCCCCGCACCGGACCTGACATGTTCGACGACGAACGCGACGACAGGAGAGACAGGCATGCGCGCAGCACGGGTGACCCGCACGAACGGGCCGCAGGCGCTGGAGATCGGTGAGGTGCCGGACCCGGTGGCCGGGCCGGGCGAGGTGCTGATCGAGGTCAAGGCGGCCGGGGTCAACTTCCCGGACCTGCTGCTCACGCAGGACAAGTACCAGTACAAGCCGGAGGTGCCCTTCACCCTGGGCGGCGAGCTGGCGGGCGTGGTCCGGGAGGCACCGGAGGGCTCGGAGTTCTCGCCGGGCGACCGGGTCGCCGCGAGCACCTCGATCGGCGCCTTCGCGGAGCTGGCCACCGCCCCGGTGCAGAGCGTGTTCCCGCTGCCGGACAACGTGGGCTTCGCCGCGGGCGCCTGCCTGCCGATGAACTACCTGACGATGACCTTCGCGCTGATCACCCGCGGTCAGCTGCAGAAGGGCGAGACCGTGCTGGTGCACGGCGCCGCCGGCGGCATCGGCACCGCGACCATCCAGCTGGCGAAGGCCCTGGGCGCCCGCGTGATCTCGGTCGTCTCCACGCAGGAGAAGGCGGACTTCGTGAAGTCCGTCGGCTCGGACGAGGCGGTGCTGACGGACGGGTTCAAGGACGCCGTCAAGGAGCTGACCGACGGCACCGGCGTCGACATGGTCGTCGACCCGGTCGGCGGCGACCGCTTCACCGACTCGCTGCGCTCCCTCGCCCCGCTCGGCAGGCTGCTGGTCATCGGGTTCACCGCGGGCGAGATCCCCACGGTCAAGGTGAACCGGCTGCTGCTCAACAACATCGACGTCCGCGGCGTCGGCTGGGGTGCGTACGCCATGCCGCGCGAGGGCTACACCCGCGCGGAGTGGGACAAGCTGATCCCGTACCTGGAGTCCGGCATCGTCGACCCGCCCATCGCCGGGACCTACCCGCTGGAGAAGGCGGGCGAGGCCGTCGCGCTGCTGGGCGAGCGGGGCGTGCTGGGCAAGGCGGTCGTCGAGCCCTGATCCCGGGCTCGATCCGGTCGCTGGAACCGGTCAGTATCCGGCCGCAATGCGTCGGATACTGACCGGGTGACCTCACCGAGCTCGCGGACGCTGCGGCTGCTCTCGCTCCTGCAGACCCACCGGTACTGGCCGGGGCCGGAGCTGGCGTCCCGGCTGGAGGTGTCCGTGCGGACCCTGCGCCGGGACGTCGACCGGCTCCGCGAGCTCGGGTACCCGGTCATGGCGACCCGGGGTGTCGACGGCGGCTATCAGCTCGCCGCGGGCGCCGCGCTGCCGCCGCTCGTCGTCGACGACGAGGAGGCGGTGGCGCTGGCCGTCGGCATGCAGGCGGCGACGCAGGGCGCCGTGGCCGGGATCGAGGAGCCCGCGCTGCGGGCGCTGACGAAGGTCGTGCAGGTCATGCCGCCGCGGCTGCGGCGCCGGGTCGACGCGCTGCGCGGGGTCACCGTGCCGAGCACCTGGGGCGGCGCCCCGCGGACCGACGCCCTCGATCCCGAGGCGTTGATCGTGGTCGCCCAGGCCTGCCGGGACTCCGAGCGGATCGAGTTCGGCTACACCGCCCGCGGCGCCGATCGCGCGACCCGGCAGGTCGAGCCGCACCGGCTCGTCCCGCTCGGCCGGCGCTGGTACCTGGTGGCCTACGACCTGGACCGGCACGACTGGCGCAGCTTCCGGCTCGACCGGCTCGCCGAGCCCCGCCGCACCGGCGCCCGGTTCCGCCCGCGCGCGCTGCCGACCGCCGACGCCGCCGACTTCGTCCAGGCCGGCATCCGCAACCGCCCCTCCACCTACACCGTCGAGGCGCTGGTCGAGGCCCCCGCCGAGCAACTCGCCCACCTGGCTCGCTGGGCCACGATCGAGCCGCTCGGTCCCGACCGCTGCCTGCTCCGGATGGCGACCGACGACCTCGACTGGCCCCTGCTCGCCCTCGGCAGCTGCGGCGCGGAGTTCGAGGTCCGCTCGCCCCCGGAGCTCACGGCGCGGGTGCGGGAGTGGGGGGAGCGCTTCCTCCGCGCCTCCGGCACCCGTGCGTGGTAGTGCCGACCCGCACGGGCGGCGTCAGCCGCAGAACGCGAGCAGGGCGCGGGCGAGCTCGTCCGGGGCCTCCTCGGCCATGTGGTGACCGGACTCGATCCCGTGTCCGCGCACGTCGGCGGCCCACTCCCGCCAGACGGTCAACGGGTCCCCGTAGAGGTACTCCATGTCGTCCCGGGTCGACCAGAGGACCAGGACCGGGCAGCGCAGGCGGCGGCCCGCGGCCCGGTCGGCCTCCTCGTGGGCCCGGTCGACCCCGAGCCCGGCGCGGTAGTCCTCGAGCATCGCGTGCACGGTGCCCGGGTCGTGGATCGCGGCCCGGTACTCGGCGTACGCCTCCTCGCCCAGCACGGCCGGGTCGCCGCCGTACCAGGCGTCCGGGTCGGCGGTGATCGCCCGCTCGGGCTTCTCGGGCTGCGCGAAGAAGAACCAGTGCCACCACGCCGTGGCGAAGCGGTCGGTGCAGCGCGCCAGGGCCTCGCTGATCGGGACGCTGTCGAGCACCGCGAGCCGCTCCACGGCGCCGGGGTGGTCGAGCGCCAGGCGCAGCGCCACGTAGCTGCCGCGGTCGTGCCCGGCGACCGTGAACCGCTCGTGGCCGAGCCGGCGCATGAGCGCGGCGAGGTCGGCGGCCATCGCCCGTTTCGACGCCTGCGCGTGGTCGGGGGCCGACGGGGGAGCCGTGGAGGCCCCGTAGCCCCGCAGGTCCGGGCACACCACCGTGAACCCGGCGTCGCACAGGACCGGGGCGACCCGGTGCCAGGTCGCCGACGTGCGCGGGTGGCCGTGCAGGAGCAGCACCGCGGGCCCGCTGCCGCCGTGCCGCACCCGCAGCACCACCTCGCCCACGTCGACCCGCTCGTCGTCGAAGCCCGGGAACACGCCGCCGATCATCGGCCCGCGCGCCCGGCGGCGCACGGCGTCAGCCGCTGATCCGGACCGTGGTGTGCTCGCCGATGGCGGGGAGGCCGGGGCGGGTGACGGCGTCGGCGGTCAGCTCGCCGACCTCGGTGCGAATCACCAGGCGGGTCACCGGGCCGAGGAAGGTGCTGGTCAGCACGGTGCCGGCGAGGCCGTCCGGCGCCCCGACGAGCAGCGCCTCCGGACGGACCTGGGTGGTCTCCGCCGCGCCCGGGGTGATCCGGCCGCCCGACACGGGGACCGTGTTCATCACGCCCACGAACTCGGCGACGAACGGGGTCGCCGGCCGCGCGTAGACCTCCTGCGGCACGTCGACCTGCTCCATCCGCCCCGCGTTGAGCACCGCGACCCGGTCGGCGACGGCGAGCGCCTCCGACTGGTCGTGGGTGACGAACAGCGTGGTGATGCCCTCCGCGAGCTGCAGCCGGCGGATCTCGTCCCGCAGCTGCACGCGCACCCGGGCGTCGAGCGCGGAGAGCGGCTCGTCGAGCAGCAGCACGCTCGGCCGCACGGCGAGCGCCCGCGCCAGCGCCACCCGCTGCTGCTGGCCGCCGGAGAGCTCGTGCGGGTAGGAGCCGCCGCGGTCGCCGAGCCCGACCAGCTCCAGCAGCTCGGCCGCCCGCCGCCCGCGCTCGGCCCCGCCGACCTTGCGCATCCGCAGGCCGAAGGCGACGTTCTCCGCCGCCGTCATCGTCGGGAACAGGCTGTAGGCCTGGAACACCATTCCGGTGTCGCGCTTGCTCGCCGGGACGCCGGTGACGTCCCGCCCGTCGATGCGGATCTCCCCGCTCGTCGGCCGGTCGAACCCGGCGAGCAGGCGCAGCGCCGTCGTCTTGCCGCAGCCGGACGGGCCGAGCAGGGCGAGCAGCTCGCCGCGGCGCAGGACCAGGTCGAGCCCGTCGAGCGCACGGGTCTCGCCGAACACCCGGCTGACCCCGCGGAACTCGACGGCGGCGTCCGTCGCCGTCTCCGCGGGGGACTTCTGCACAGCGGTCACGATCTCCTCCGCACCGATGGTCGGCTTCACGAGTTCCGCCTCCGGCGACTGCCGACGAACGACACGGCCAGCAGCAGCACCCAGGTGAGCAGCAGGCTGGCCAGGGACAGGGCCACCGACACGCCAGCGGCGCTGCGGCCGGTCTCCACGACGGCGATCGGGAAGGTGTCGGTGTAGAGCAGGATCCGCGCGATCACGATCTCGCCCAGCACCAACGCCAGGGTGAGGAAGGCGGCGCCGAGCACCGCGCTGCGGACCGCCGGCAGGACCACCCGGACCAGCGCCGTCGTCATCCCGGCGCCGAGATTGCGGGCGGCCTCGACGAGGGTCCGCAGCGGGATCGCGGCCAGCCCGTTGTCCACGGCGCGGTAGGCGAAGGGCAGCGCGAGGATCACGTAGAAGGGCGTGAGCGCGCTGGTCGAGGAGTCGAACAGCGCCCGGAACACCGGCCCGCCCAGGTTGGCCTGCACGAACGCGATGCCGGCCGCCATCACCACGGGAGGGATGACGATCGGGAGGATCGTCGCGCTCTCCAGCACGGCGGCCAGCGACGGGAACCGCAGCCGGACCCACACCGCCGTCGGGACCACCAGCAGCAGCACGACCACGGCCGTCAGCACGGCGATCCGCAACGAGGTGAGCAGCGCGGACAGCAGGACCGGGTCCTCGGCGATGCGGGTGTAGTTCGCGACGCCGTACCCGCCGCCGGGCGCGCGGAGGCTGAACTCCGCGGACGCGACCAGCGGGACCAGGAAGTAGAGCGCGGCCAGGGCGAGCACGACGACCCGCCAGCGCCGCCCCCGCGTCACCGCCGGCTCCAGCGCGCGGCGCGCCGCTGCAGCCACAGGTACGCGACCATCACGATCGCGATCACCACCACCATGTCGAGGCCGAGCGCGAGACCGACGTTGGCCTGCCCGACGAGCACGTTGCCGGACAGCGCCGACGCGATCGCCGTCGGCACGAGCGGGATGGAGCCGCTGGTCAGGGCCAGGGCGGTGGCGTAGGCGGCGAAGGCGTTGCCGAACAGGACGAGCGTGGCGCCGGCGAAGGCGGGCGCCAGCACCGGCAGCGCCACCAGCCGCCAGTACGACCAGGCCGACGCGCCCAGGTTCTCGGCCGCCTCCCGCCACTGCGGCAGAAGCCCCTCCAGCGCCGGGGTGATCAGGATGACCATGAGCGGGATCTGGAAGTAGACGTAGGTCAGGGCGAGGCCGGTCAGCGAGTCGATCCGGAAGCCGGACGCGTACAGGTCGATCCCCGCCGACCGCAGCCAGGCCGTCGCCAGCCCGGTCTGCCCCAGTGCGGCGATGAAGGCGAACGCCAGCGGCACGCCGCCGAAGTAGGCGAGCACGCCCGAGGCGGTGGAGACGGTGCGGCGCAAGGGTGAGCGTGGCCCCGCCGTGAGCACCGCCTGGGCCAGGAAGGTGCCGAACACCGCGCCGATCACGGCCGTGACCGCGGACAGCAGCAGGCTCTGCCGGAAGGCCAGCAGGTACTGCGGGGAGGTCAGGGACGCGACCAGGTTGCCCAGGGTGGGGCGGCCGTCGGCGTCGGTGAAGGCGCCGCTGATCACGAAGTACAGCGGGCCGCCGAGGAAGACCAGGAAGTAGAGCGCGAAGGGCAGCAGCCCCAGCGCGGCGCGCCACCGCCGCTCCGGGCGCGCGGCGGGCGCGTCGGGAGCGGCGGTGGGCGTATCGAGGAGGGAGGACACGGATCAGGCCGTGGCGGTGGCCCACTGCTGGGCGACCACCTGCTTGGCCTGGTCGGTCTGCGCCTGCGTCGGGTACTGCGCGGTGCCCTGGACCGGCGGCAGCGCGGCGACCAGCTCCGGTGTGGCCGTCCCGGCCTGCTGCATCTGCGGCAGCCGGACCGGGCGGGCCTTGCCGGCCAGCCACAGGTTCTGGCCCTCGTCCGAGTACAGGAACTCCTGCCAGAGCCGGGCCGCGGCCGGGTGCGGCGCGTTCTTGTTCACCGCCTGCGAGTAGAACTCCGCGAACAGCCCGTCGGAGGGCACCGCGACCTTCCACTCGAAGCTGGCCTCGACCTTCTCGGCCTGCGCGACGTTCGTGTAGTCCCAGTCCAGGACGATCGGGGTCTGCCCGCTCTCGATCGTCGCCGCGTTCGGGTCGACCTTCAGCAGGTTGCCGTTCTTGGCGAGCTGGCCGAAGAAGTTCACACCGGGCGTGATGTCGTCGAGCGACCCGCCGTTGGCCAGTGCGCCGGCCCACACGGAGGCGAACCCGGCCGCGGCCTGCGTCGGGTCGCCGTTGATCGCGACCTGGCCCTTGTACTCGGGCTTCGCGAGGTCGGCGATCGTGGTGGGGCAGTTCGCGACCAGCTTGGCGTTGCAGCCGATCGAGATGTAGCCGCCGTAGTCGTTGACCCAGGCGCCGTTCGCGTCCTTGTTGGCCGCGGGGATGTCGTTCCAGGTGGCGACCTGGTACGGGGCGAAGAGCTGGGTGTTGCCGGTGGCGAAGGCCTGGCCGAGGTCCAGCACGTCGGGCGCCCGGTCCTGGGTCCCGAGCTGGTTGACGGCGTTGATCTCGTCCTGGCTCGAGCCCTCCGGGTTCGCCGAGTTCACGGTGATCCCGTACTTGTCGCCGAAGGCCTTGATGATCGCGCCGTAGTTCGCCCAGTCCGGCGGCAGCGCGATGACGTTGAGCCGGCCCTCCTGCTTCGCCGCCTGCACGAGCGCGTCCATGCCGCCGCCCGCCTGCGCCGAGGTGGCCGTGGCCCAGCCGCCGGACTCCGAGGAGCCGCCGCCCCCGCCGCCGCCCGAGCTCACGCACGCCGTGGCCGCTAGGGCCACCGCCGCCGCGCACGCCGCCAGCGCGCCGGCCCGGCCCCACCTCTTCCGCACGTTCATCGCTCTCCTCACCGAACACTCCCGGCGGCCCGCGCCGCCCGGCGAAGCCTCACCCGTCCGGGCGGCCGAGGGGTGACCGGCGGCCGTCGATCGGGTGGCGCGGCGTCGTCCGGCCGGGGGACGGCCGATCTTGCGCGCAGAAGACTCCTATACCTCCGGGCGTCTTCCCGGGAGGGCCGTTACCGAGGTGTGACGGGAAGGTCGACCCGGCCCGCGGTTAACCCCGCGGGCCCGGCGGCCGAACAGCCCTCCGCGGCGCATCACCGGACGGCGCCGCGCGCTCTTCCCTCGGGGGCGGGGCAGGAGGGGTGATGGGCACGCGGGCCGAGCGGGAGTGGATGGAGCTCGTCGCAGCCCTGATGACGGAGCCGCTGGTCGAGATGCCGGTGAACCGGCTGGCCGAGGCGCTCGCCCGCACCTTCGAGACCGCCGGGGTCACCTACAGCGAGGTCGTGCCCGACGAGCCGCTGCGCCACGTCTGGCTCGACGGCGGGCTCGGCGAGCACTTCGCCGAGCTGGCCGAGTGGAGCGCGTACCGGGCGCCCGCCGAGCACCCGTTGCTGCGCTTCCACCTCGCCTCCGGGCTCTGGGTGCCGCGCCAGACCCTGGCCGTCCCGGCCGAGTACACGGACCGGTGGAACAGCGACGGCGGCCGCGACCTGGCCGAGTCCTGCGCCGCACCGAACCAGCTCTCGCTGCCGCTGCGCGCGACGCCGCGGCTCGCGCGGTCGTTCGTGCTCGGGCGGTCCGAGCCCTGGTCCCCGGCCGAGGAGGCCTTCGTCGGACGGCTGTGGCGGCTGCTCACCGGGCTGGAACGGCAGATCACGGCGTTGGCCGTGGTGACCGCCGGCAAGGGCCTGGGCACGGCGGAGATCCCGCTGACCCCGCGCGAGCGGGCCGTGCTCGGGCTGCTCGCACAGGGCCTCACCGCGGGCACGATCGCGCGGCGGCTCGACATCTCGCCGCGCACCGTCCAGAAGCACCTGGAGCGCTGCTACGTGAAGCTCGGCGTGACCGACCGCCTCTCCGCCGTGCTGCGCGCCCAGGCGCTGCACGTGGTCTAGCGGCCGCTCCTACCGCCCTCCGCGCCGATGGTCGGGCTACCGCCCTCCGCGCGCCATCCGCAGCACGTCGAGCGCGCTGTCGAGCTGCTCCTCGGTGAGCTTCCCGTTCTCCACGTGCCCGCGCTCCAGCACGACCTCGCGGATCGTGCGGCGCTCCTTGAGCGACTGCTTGGCGATCGACGCCGCCTCCTCGTACCCGATGTACTTGTTCAGCGGCGTGACGATCGACGGCGAGGACTCGGCGTACTCGCGGGTGCGGTCGAGGTCGGCCTCGGCGCCGGCGACGACCTTGTCGGCGAGCAGGCGCGCGACGTTCGACAGCAGCCGGGCGGACTCGAGGACGTTGCGCGCCATGACCGGCATCATCACGTTGAGCTCGAGGTTGCCCTGGCTGCCGGAGAAGGCGACGGTCGCGTCGTTGCCGATGACCTGCGCCGCGACCATCATCGTGGCCTCGCAGATCACCGGGTTGACCTTGCCGGGCATGATCGACGAGCCGGGCTGCAGGTCCGGCAGGCGCACCTCGGCGAGCCCGGTGCGCGGGCCCGAGGAGAGCCACCGCAGGTCGTTGGCGATCTTGTAGAGCGACACGGCCACGGTGCGCAGCGCGCCGGAGGCCTCCACCAGCCCGTCGCGCGAGCCCTGCGCCTCGATGTGGTCGGGTGCCTCGGACAGCGCGTCGAGGCCGGTCGCGGACCGCAGCTCCTCGACGACGGCGGCGCCGAAGCCCTCCGGCGCGTTCAGCCCGGTGCCGACCGCGGTGCCGCCGATCGGCAGGTGGCCGAGCCGGGGCAGGACGTCCCGGACCCGGGCGGCGCCGTACTCGGCCTGGGTGGCCCAGCCGCCGGCCTCCTGGCCGAGCGTGACCGGCACGGCGTCCATGAGGTGCGTGCGGCCGGCCTTCACGACCTCGGCCCAGTCCTCGGCGCGGGTCCGCAGGGTCGCGGCCAGGTGCTCCAGCGCCGGCACCACGTCCGTGGCCAGCGCCTCGGTGGCGGCCAGGTGGATGGTGGTCGGGAAGACGTCGTTCGACGACTGCGAGGCGTTGACGTGGTCGTTCGGGTGCACGTCCTGCCCGGACTCCCGGGTGGCCAGCGTCGCGATCACCTCGTTGGCGTTCATGTTCGACGAGGTGCCGGAGCCGGTCTGGAAGACGTCGACCGGGAAGTGCCCGTCGTGCTCGCCCGCGGCGACCTCGTCGGCGGCGGCGGCGATCGCGCCGGCCAGCTCCTCGTCGAGCACGCCGATCCGCCCGTTCACCCGCGCCGCCGCCCCCTTGACCAGGCCGAGCGCCCGGATCTGCGCGCGCTCCAGGCCGCGCCCCGAGATCGGGAAGTTCTCGACGGCGCGCTGGGTCTGCGCACGGTAGAGGGCGGTCGCGGGAACCCGGACCTCGCCCATGGTGTCGTGCTCGATGCGGAAGTCGCCGGTGCCGCCGGCCGCGTCGTCGCTCATGGCCTCATCCTCCGCCTGAGGGTGTCCTTACCGCTCGGTCCGATGACCGGGATTACATCGTCCGTGGTATTCCCGCCGCGCGCCCGGCGCAGGGTCTTGGACCGGCCGGGCGGAATCGGCCGACGGGGTATGTGCAGCGGTAACGATCAGCTCTCCGTATCGGAGCCATTACGCAGGCGGTGTCGATCGGAGGGGGTCGAGAACGCCATGACGGGTCGGGACGACGGGGACTGGCTTGAGTTCACCGCCGAGCTGTTGCGGGAGCCGCTGACGGAGCTGCCGCTGGATCGCGTCACGAGAATGCTGCAGGAGACGTTCGAGGCACCGGCCGTGGGGACCGCCGAGCTCGCCGCGGACGGCACGGCGGACGGGGAGATCTACCCGCTCGACGCCCCCCTCGAGGGGCACCGCGAGGACATGCTCACATGGAGCGCCTCGCACGCCGTGGAGAACCCGATCGCCCGGTACTTCCTCGCGACCGCGGACGTCCGCCCGGTCCAGCTCGCCGACGTCCCCGGACGCTTCACGGACCGGCGCGTGTACGGCGAGGGGGCGGCGCTGGCACAGGCCTGCGGCGTGGCGGAGCAGCTGTGCCTGCCCACCGGCGGGGCCGATCACCCGCGCCTGCTGGTGGTCGGCAGGCCCGAGGCCTTCTCCCCGTCCGAGCTGCGGCTCGCGGACCGCATCTGGCGCCTCGTCGTCGGGCTCGACCGGCAGGCCCGCGCGTACTCGGCGGCGTTGCGCAACGCCTCGGCGTCGGGCCGGGACGTCGCCAGCGCCATCCGTCTCACCCCGCGTGAGCGCTCGGTGCTGGGACTGCTGGCCGAGGGACTGACCGCGGGGGCGATCGCGCGGCGGCTCGACATCGCCGAGCGCACCGTGCACAAGCACCTCGAGCGCTGCTACTCCAAGCTCGGGGTGGCGGACCGGCTCACCGCTGTGCTGGCCGCACAACGGCTGGGGTTGGTCGTTGCCTGAGCCGAGCGGACCCGCCCGTACGTGACCCCAAAGGCGATCAGTCTCCCTCGTTCGGCCGAACGGCCGGATACGCAAAGTTGTCGATGCCCCCGACGGGGGGTAGGAGCACGATGAGGTCGAGCCGCCGGAGGGGCGGCGGCCCAGGGGTGGCACCCGACGGGTGTCCGATCCGGTGCGGGGCAGGGCACGGCCCCGCACCGGACACCCCGAGACGACGCCCTGCGCCCCGCGTTGTCACGGCAGCGGCGGGGCCTCGACGTCCTCGTGGGTGGGGCTGTCGAAGTCGATCGACGCGTACTCGCGCAGCTTCGTGAGCCGGTGGTAGCCGTCGATCAGCCGGACCGTGCCGGACTTGGACCGCATGACGATGGACTGCGTGGTGCAGCCGCCGGCGCGGTAGTGCACGCCGCGCAGCAGGTCCCCGTCGGTGACGCCGGTGGCGCAGAAGAACACGTTCTCGCCGGTCACGAGCTCGTTGGTGGTCAGCACGCGGTCGAGGTCGTGCCCGGCGGCGATCGCCTTGGAGCGCTCCTCGTCGTCCTTCGGCCAGAGCCGGCCCTGGATCTCCCCGCCCATGCACTTGAGCGCGGCCGCGGCGATGATCCCCTCCGGGGTGCCGCCGATGCCCACGAGCATGTCCACGCCGGTGCTCGGGCGGGCCGCGGCGATCGCGCCGGCCACGTCGCCGTCGGAGATGAAGCGGATCCGCGCGCCGGTGTCGCGCACGTCGGAGACCAGCTGCTCGTGCCGCGGGCGGTCCAGGATGGTGACCGTGACGTCCCGGACGTCGATCTCCTTGGCCTTGGCCACCGCGCGGATGTTGTCGCCCACCGGCTTGGTGATGTCGATGTGCCCCGCGGCGTCCGGCCCCACGGCGAGCTTCTCCATGTAGAACACGGCCGAGGGGTCGAACATCGCGTCCCGCTCGGCGACGGCGAGCACCGCCAAGGCGTTGGGCATGCCCTTGGCCATCAGGGTGGTGCCGTCGATGGGGTCGACGGCGACGTCGCACCAGGGGCCCTCGCCGTTGCCGACCTGCTCGCCGTTGTAGAGCATGGGCGCCTCGTCCTTCTCGCCCTCGCCGATCACCACGACCCCGCGCATCGACACGGTCCCGATCAGGTGGCGCATGGCGTCGACGGCCGCCCCGTCGCCGCCGTTCTTGTCGCCGCGGCCGACCCAGCGCCCCGCCGCCATCGCGGCGGCCTCGGTGACGCGCACCAGCTCCATGGCCAGGTTGCGGTCCGGGGCCTCGCGGCGTCGTTCGGGCTTGGGTCCAGTCATCGGGCCTCCTTGGCTCGGGTTCACCGGTCGCATCGCGGAGGTCGGCGGCGCGGCCGACCCCCGGCCCCGTCACGCGCGGCGGGCTCGGCGGCGGCGGGGGATCCGGGTCCGATCCTCGCAGAACCGGCCGCCGTACGGGGTGCAGAGCGACGGACGCCATGCACATCGCCCGGCGCGGTGGGGGACCATGGAGGTGTGAGCGCCGATCCGTCCCCCGCCCCGCAGGGCCCGCCGCCCCCGGGCAAGCCGTCCCGCGGGTCGCTGCGCGCCCGGGACATGCTGATGTGCCTCGCGGTCCTGCTCGTGGTCGTGGCGGTCGGCGGCGGCGTGCGGTCCTGCTCGTTCTCGCCCGGCGGTCCGACGATCGACCCGAACGCCGCGCCGACCGTCGACGCCCCGGCCCGGCTCGCCGAGTTCGCGCGGGCGTCGGAGTTCCCGCTGCGCGTGCCCAGCGTCCCGCAGGGCTGGCGGAGCAACTCGACCGACCGCAGCCCCGTCGAGGGCGGCGGCACCGCCGTCCGGGTCGGGTACCTCACGCCGGACGGCAGGTACCTGCGGCTCGTGCAGAGCGACGGCGCCGAGGAGGCCCTCGTCGCGACCGAGGCCGGTGGGCCGCTGGCCGGGACCGGGGTGACCGACGCCGCCGGGCTGCGCTGGGTGACCTACCAGAAGGAGGGCGGCGAGCCCTTCCGCGTCACGACCGCGCCGGACGACCCGCAGGTCCGCTGGCTGGTCACCGGCAGCGGCTCCGACGCCGACTTCACCGCCCTCGCCCAGGCGACCGTGACCGGGCAGGTCCTCCCCGCCGGCGACGAGCAGAACTGAGAACCGAGCGGTCAGTCCTCGGCCTCGACGTCGGCGAGGGCCTTCTCCACCCGCTCCCGCGCGCCGGCCAGGCACTCCTCGCACCGCTTGGCCAGCGCCTCGCCGCGCTCCCAGAGCGCGACGGTCTCGTCGAGCCCCAGCCCGCCCGTCTCCAGGGCGCGCACGACCTCGACCAGCTCGTCGCGGGCCTGCTCGTAGCCGAGCCCGGCCACCGGGGGACGCTCACTCATCGCGGCCATCCTCCACGGCCGCCCGGACGGTCCCGTCGCCGACCCTGATGCGCAGCCGGTCGGCCGGCGCGACCTCGGCGGTCGAGCGCAGCACCGGCAGGATCTCGTCGCCGGTGACCCGCTGGACGATCGCGTAGCCGCGGGCGAGCGTCGCGCCCGGACCGAGCGCGGTGAGCCGGGCCTGCAGGTGCGCGATCTCGCTGCAGTCCCGCTCCACCCGCCGCGCGACGGCGGCGCGGGTCGCCGCCCGCAGCCGCTCCAGCTCCTCGTGCCGGCGGGCCATGTCGCGCAACGGGTCGGCGAGCACGGGCCGGGCCCGCAGCGCGTCGAGCATCCGCTGTTCGCGGTCGACCCAGCCGTGCAGCGCACGGCGGCCGCGGTCGCGCAGCCCGGTGATCCGGGCGATCTCCTCGGCGAGGTCCGGCACGAGCCGGCGGCCCGCCTCGGTGGGGGTGGAGCACCGCAGGTCGGCGACGTGGTCGACGAGCGGGGTGTCCGGCTCGTGCCCGATCGCCGACACCACCGGCGTGCGGCAGCCGGCGACGGCGCGGCACAGCGTCTCGTCCGAGAAGGGCAGCAGGTCCTCGACGCTGCCGCCGCCGCGGGCGAGCACGATGACGTCGACCGTCGGGTCCCGGTCCAGGATCTCGAGCGCCTCGACGATCTGCCCGACCGCCAGCCCGCCCTGGGTGGCGGTGTTCTCGATCCGGAACTCCACCGCCGGCCAGCGGGCCCGGGCGTTGCTGACGACGTCGTGCTCCGCCGCCGACGCCCGGCCGGTGATCAGCCCGATCCGCTGCGGCAGGAAGGGCAGCCGGCGCTTGCGGGCGGGATCGAACAGGCCCTCCGCGGCCAGCAGCCGGCGCAGCCGCTCGATGCGGGCCAGCAGCTCACCGAGCCCGACCGCCCGGATCCGGTCCACGCGCAGGCTCAGCGTGCCGCGGCCCGGGAAGAAGGAGGGCTTGCCGTGGACGATCACCCGGTTGCCCTCGGCGACCACCTCGCGCTGCTCGGCGACGAGCGCCATCGGAGCCGTGAGCTGCAGCGACACGTTCGCCACCGGGTCGCGCAGGGTCAGGAACGCGGTCCCCGTGCCGGCGCGTGCGGTGACCTGTGCGAGCTGGCCCTCGACCCAGACCGCGCCCAGCCGGTCGATCCACTCGGAGATCTTCCGCGCGACCGTCCGGACCGGCCAGGGCGACTCCTCGGTCGACGGGCCGGCGCTCATCCCTCCCGGACCGTGGTGATCCGGTTCGACAGCATCGTGACGAAGGGCGGCCGGTTCTCGTGCGAGGTCTCCCAGATCAGCAGCGCCTGCAGGCCGGCCAGGTCGAGCTTGCGCAGCTTGCCGCGCAGCTGGTGCAGGTTCATGCCGGGGTACTCGGGCAGGACCGCGGGCGGGGTGTCGGCCTCGTCGCCCAGCGTCTGCTCGGCGATGCTCTCGATCGCCGCGCCGGCCACGGTGTCGCCGGGCTGCGCGAGGTGGTCGCCCTCGACGCGGTCCTCGAGCCGCCCCGCGGCCGGCTCGTCGGCGCGCTCGGGCTCGACGGCGGGCTCGACGTCCGCCGAGGGCGCGGGCACGAGATCGGTGCTGGGCGTGATCGGGGACGCGGGGGCGTGGCCGTTGGTCGCGGTGTCGTCCACCTCGTCGTCGAAGGTCGCCCAGGCCGGGGCCTCCGGGGCCTGGCCGAACGCACCGAGGGCCTTGTCGCCCTTGATCGCCAGCTCGGTGACCTTCTGCTGCACGCGCATGGACGCCTGGAGGGCCTGGCTGACCGCGGTCACGGGGAACTCGACGACCAGCCGCGGCAGCTCGCGGACCTGCTCGACGGCGGTGGCGGCCAGGCCGGCGGCGATCCGCACCGGCATCGGGAGCGGGCTCATGGGCGCATTGTCCCCCGTGATCGGCGCCCCCCGCAGCACGGGGCGGGTCACCTAACCCACATCCCACGGCGCCCGGGATCGGGCGCCCGTACCCTGGTCGACATGAGTGGTACCGCCGGATCGGACGGCAAGCGCGTCCTCGTCGCGAAGCCCCGCGGGTACTGCGCGGGCGTGGACCGCGCGGTGGAGGCGGTCGAGCAGGCGCTCGAGCAGCACGGCGCGCCCGTGTACGTGCGCAAGCAGATCGTGCACAACAAGCACGTCGTGGAGACGCTGAGCGAGCGCGGCGCCGTGTTCGTCGACGAGACGAGCGAGGTGCCGGAGGGCGCGATCGTCGTCTTCTCCGCGCACGGGGTGTCACCCGATGTGCGCAACGAGGCCAAGGCGCGCTCGCTGCAGACCATCGACGCCACCTGCCCGCTGGTCACGAAGGTGCACCAGGAGGCCAAGCGGTACGCCCGCGAGGACTACGACATCCTGCTGGTCGGGCACGCGGGCCACGAGGAGGTCGAGGGCACCTCCGGCGAGGCCCCCACCCACATTCAGCTGGTGGAGAGCGCCGCCGACGCGGAGAAGGTCACCGTGCGGGACCCGGAGAAGGTCGTCTGGCTCTCGCAGACCACGCTGTCGGTCGACGAGACCATGGACACCGTCCGAGCCCTGCGCGAGCGCTACCCGACGCTGCAGAACCCGCCGAGCGACGACATCTGCTACGCCACCCAGAACCGTCAGGTCGCGGTGAAGGCCATGGCCCCGCAGTGCGACCTCGTGCTGGTCGTCGGCTCGCCGAACTCGTCGAACTCGGTGCGGCTGGTCGAGGTCGCCCTGCAGGCCGGGGCCGGCGCCTCGCACCTGATTGACTACGCCCGCGAGATCGACGAGTCCTGGCTCGAGGGCGTGCGGACCGTCGGCGTGACGAGCGGTGCCTCGGTACCGGAGGTGCTGGTGCGCGGGGTCCTCGACTTCCTCGCCGAGCGCGGCTGGGAGTCGGTCGAGGAGGTCACGACCGCCGAGGAGACCCTGACCTTCGCCCTGCCCCGCGAGCTCCGGCCGAGCCGCGCCGGCCGCTGACGCGCGGCTCGTCCTCCTCCTCGTGGTCCGTGGGGCCCCGGTCCCGGCCGCGCACCCCGAGGCGGCCGAGCCGGCTGACGGCGTCGTCCGGGCCGGTGCGCTGCACGATCAGCCGCAGCAGGCCGATCAGCAGCGTGAGCCCGGTGGCCACCGCCATGATCGGGAAGCCGTTGACCAGCGGCGCCCCGACCATGAGCACGGTCTCGGTGAGCCCGGGGCCGGTCTGGCCGACCAGCAGCACGATCACCGGCACCAGCACCGCCACCAGTAGCGGCGGCTGCACCACCGGGCCGAAGAGGTTGCGGCGGCGCACCCAGCCGACGGCGAGGACGCAGCCCACCACGTAGGCGATCCCGAAGATCACGCCGAGGGTGCCGATCCGCAGCACGTCGACGAACACGCCCAACGCGGTGAGCACCACGGCGAGCGCGATCGCCGCCAGGGGCGGGATGCCGAGGACCGTGGCCAACGCGGACCGTTCGGTGACCGGCCAACCGCCGGAGGACCGCGGGGAGGGGTCGCGCGACGTCACCCGGTCACGGTAGCCCGTGGCCCCTCCGGGCCTTGCTCGCGCGTCTGCCATCCACCGCCGTCACCCTCCCGGGTGGTCTCCCGCGCTCCTGGCTCGGGCACCAGTTCGTGCAGCGCGATCAGCGACTCGCCCGCGGAGGCGACCAGCTCGGGCGCCGACACCGCCCGCGGCACCCGCTCGACCGGCGCCGGGGCCTCGAGGTCGCCTTCGGACACCCTGAGCTCGGTGAGCCGCCGGGCCGTGACGAGCACGCGCGCCTCCAGCGAGGAGACGGTGCGGTTGTAGCTCTCGACCGCGCCGTCGAGGCTGCGCCCGAGCTTCGCGACGTGCGTGCCCATCGTGGCGAGCCGGCCGTGCAGCTCCCGGCCCAGCTGGTGCACCTGTGCGGCGTTGCGCGCCAACGCCTCCTGCCGCCACCCGTACGCGACGGTGCGCAGCAGCGCGATCAACGTGGTGGGGGTGGCGATGACGACGTTGCGCCCGAAGGCGTGCTCCAGCAGCGCGGGGTCGGCCCGCAGCGCCGCCTCCAGGAACGGGTCGCCCGGCACGAACAGCACCACGAACTCCGGCGTCGGCTCGAACGCCGCCCAGTAGGCCTTGGCGGACAGCTGGTCCACGTGCGCCCGCAGCTGCCGCGCGTGCGACTGCAGCTTCTCGCGGTGCACCGCCGGGTCCTCGGTCTCCACGGCCTCCAGGTACGCCGCGAACGGCACCTTGGCGTCGACCACGATCTGCTTGCCGCCGGCGAGGTGCACGAGCATGTCCGGCCGCACCCCGCCCTGGCCCTCGGCCGCGCCCTCGCCGGAGACCTGGGTGGCGAAGTCGCAGTGCTCGACCATGCCCGCGAGCTGCACGATCCGCTCCAGCTGCAGCTCGCCCCAGCGCCCGCGGACCTGCGGCGCGCGCAGCGCCGTGACCAGCTGCCGGGTCTCGCCGCGCAGCTTCTCCGAGTTCTGCGCCATGGCCTTGACCTGCTCGACGAGCCCCGCGTACGCCGCCTCCCGCTCGCGCTCCACGGTGCGCAGCTGGCCCTCGACGCGCTGCAGGGCCGCCGCCATCGGGTCCAGCAGCTTGCCGATCGCGGTGGAGCGGGCCGCCTCGTCCTGCTCCGCCTTGGCGTGCAGCGCCGCGGCCGCCTCCCGGATGCGGCCCTCGGCGAGGCTCACGAACTGCTCGTTGTTGCGGGACAACGCCTCCGCCGAGAGCGCCTGGAACGTCTCGCGCAGCTCCGCGTCCCGCGCGGTGAGCAGCCGCTCGCGCTCCAGCGCCGCCTCGCGCTCGCTGCTCAGCGCGGCCCGGGTGGCCGACACGTCCGACTCCGCGCGCCGCAGCCGCTCGGTGGCGGTGCGCACCTCCTCGTGCAGCTCCTCGATGCGCTCCAGCAGCCCGGTCCGCTCGGCCTTGAACGCCGCGGCCTCCGCCCGGGCGCCGGCCGACGCGGTGGCGGTGGCGCGGGCGGCCTCCGCCGTGGCGACCCGGTGCCGCGCCCCGGCCAGCAGCCACGCCAGCCCGCCCCCGATCGCCAGGCCCAGGAGGAGCCCGGCGAGCAGGAGCGGCAGCGCGTTCGAGAGATCCACGATCAGCAGGGTGCACCCGACCCCCGACAATTCCCGGGACCGGCGCGCACCGGCCGCCGTCCCACCAGGAGCGAGCGGCGCTCTCGCTCAGTAGGTGTCAGCGAGAGCGCCGTTCGCTCAGGTGGGATTCGCGCTCAGGTGGGATTCGCGTTAGCGGGATTCGCGGTCGAGCAGGGACCGCTTCACCGGCAGGCCCCAGCGGAAGCCACCGAGCGACCCGTCGGTGCGCAGGATCCGGTGGCAGGGCACGAAGAGCGCGGCGGCGTTGCGGGCGCAGGCCGAGGCGGCGGCGCGCACCGCGGCCGGGCGCCCGGCCTTCGCGGCGAACTCGGTGTAGGTCACCGGACCACCGGCCGGGACCTGCCGCAGCACGTCCCAGGCGTGCTCCAGGAACGCGCCGGACCGCTGCCGCACCGGCACACCGTCCACGGCGGACAGCTCGCCGGCGTAGTAGGCGCGCACGGCGTCGGCGGCCGCGCCGCCTGCGCCGGGCTCCACGGTGGACGGCCGGATCGCGGGGTGCACGAGCGGGATCAGGTCGTCGAGGTCGGCGGTCCAGCCCGAGGCGAGGACCGCCCCGTCGTCGGAGACGACCACGGTGAACGGGCCGTCGGGGGTGTCGAGGGTCGTGCAGGTGCTCATGCCGTCCTCCAGACGGTCGGGTCGGCGGCCGGCCGTGCGGCGGCGCGCCAGAGGTGGGTCGCGGCGTACGACCGCCAGGGCCGCCAGCGGGCGGCGTGCCGGGTCAGGCCGTCCACGTCGGACGGCAGGCCCAGCGCCGCGGCACCGCGGCGGACGGCGAGATCGGACACCAGGGGTTCGTCGGGGTCGCCGAGCAGCCGCATCGCGACGTAGCCGGCGGTCCAGGGGCCCACACCGGGCAGGGCCTGCAGGTCCGCCCGCAGGCCGGCGGGGTCCCGCCCGGCGTCGAGCACGAGCGTGCCGTCCGCGACGGCCGCCGCGAGCGCGGCGAGGGCGGCGGCCCGGCGGGCGGGGCCGCCCACCGTCTCGGCCACCTGCTCGGCGAGCCGGTCGGCCGACGGGAAGAGGCGGTCGGGGCCGTCGCCGGCGAGCTCCGCGGGCAGCGGGTCGCCGAGTGCGGCGACGAGCCGGGCGCCCGTCGTGCGCGCTGCGGACACCGAGACCTGTTGGCCGAGCAGGGCCTTGACGGCGATCTCGAGCCCGTCGGCCGCCCCCGGCAGCCGGATCCCGGGCGTCGACGTCACGGAGGGCGCCAGCGCCGGGTCCGCGGCCAGCAGCTCGTCGACGGCGACGGGGTCCGCGTCGAGGTCCAGCAGCCGGCGCAGCCGCGCCACCGCCGGACCGAGGTCGCGGGGTTCGGTGAGCCGCAGCTCCGCCCGCACGTGCCCCGGCGTGTGGTCGCCGAGCCGCAGCGCGACGACGGCCGGGCCGTGCGGCAGCCGGAGCGTCCGCCGGTAGACCCCGTCCGCCACGGACTCCGACCCGGCCAGCGCGCGGCCGGTGAAGTGGGCGAGGAGCCCGTCGGCGTCGAACGGCTCGCGGTGCGGGAGCCGCAGGCTCAGCGTCCCGGCGACCGGCGCCGGGTCGCGTCCGGAGGACTCCCGCCGCAGCACGCTCGGCGTGACGGCGTAGACCTCGCGCACGGTGTCGTTGAACTGGCGGACGCTCGCGAAGCCGGCGGCGAACGCGATGTCCGCCATCGACATCGGCGTCGTCTCGATGAGCAGGCGGGCGGTGTGGGCGCGGTGCGCCCGGGCCAGGGCCAGCGGCCCCGCCCCGAGCTCGGCGGTGACGATCCGGGTCAGGTGGCGCTCCGAGTAGCCCAGCGCGGTGGCCAGGCCGGCGACCCCGGAGCGTTCGACGAGGCCGTCGGCGATGAGCCGCATGGCCCGAGCGGCGAGGTCGGACCGGCTGTTCCAGTCCGGCGAGCCCGGGACGGCGTCGGGCAGGCAGCGTCGGCAGGCCCGGTAGCCCTGCTGCTGCGCGGCGGCCGCGGTCGGGAAGAACTCGACGTTGCGGCGCTTGGGTGTGGTCGCGGGGCACGAGGGCCGGCAGTAGATGCCGGTCGTGCGCACCGCCGTGATGAAGACGCCGTCGAACCGCGGGTCGCGCGCGGCGACGGCCCGGTAGCAGCGTTCGATGTCCAGCACGGGGACGACTCTGCCACCCCGCGCCACCCCGTTCTCGCGGGAATCGGACACATGCGTGGGAGGGTTGTCATCTGGCTCTCATCGCCCGGTCACCCGGCGCCACCAGGGTCGTCGGCGTGCACCGTCTCCCGCTGCTGGTCGCCGAAGCCGTTGCGCGGGGCTTAGCCCAGACGGCAGAGGTCCCCGTCGAGCATGCCCATCGCGCAGGCGCGGCGGATGTTCGCGCGGGTGTCGGGGGACAGGCGTTCGGCGACGGCCTGCCGCACCCGCTCGCGCCGGCCCTCGCCCGGGCGGCGGTCCGCCACGGCGCTCTGCCGCCGGGCCACGGCGACGGGCTCGGTGACGGCGGGGACCGGCGCCGCGACGGGCTGCGTCGCCGCCGCGATCGCGGGAGTGAGCGCGATCGCGGCGAGCGTGCCGCCGTCGACGACACCGGCCCCCGCGGGTTCGGGGGCCGCGACGGGCGCGGCCGGGACCTCGGGGACCTCGGGGACCGTGGCCGCGGCGAAGGTCGGGAGCGGCACGGGCGCGCTCGTCGTGGACAGCGAGACCGCCGTCATCGTGCTGCCGGACAGCGCCGCCAGCACCGTCCCCGCGATCGCCGTCCGTCCTACCGCACCCGCCGCCACGTCCCGCCCCTTCCGTCGTCCGGTACCCGGGCTATCGACTGCCGCCGGCGGGCGTTAGCCCGGACGGAGCAGCGAAACCCGATCGGGTGGTGGTGCCAGCACCACCCTCGACCCGCGGGCAGCACCGCTCCCGCTCGGCAGGCTCGCCGGATGTATCCGGGCGGCGGGTCGGAGAAGTCTCTCCAGTGACGGCCGGACGCCCCGGTCGTCGGGAAGGACGTCATGCGCCCCGCCGACCAGGCACCCGCGACCGAGGAGCCCTCCGCCCGGATCGACCGGCTCGCCCGTGCCGCCGCGACCGGCGACCGCCGCGCCTGCGAGGACCTGATGGCCGCGGTGCACCCGCCGGTGCTGCGCTACTGCCGCGTGCGGCTCGCCCAGGGCGCCGGCGACGCGACCTCGGCCGAGGACATGGCGCAGGACACGATGATCGCCCTGTTCAAGGCGCTGCCGAAGGCGGACCTGGACTCGGGCCCCTTCCTGGCGCTGGCGTTCACGATCGCCCGCAACAAGATCGTCGACACCGTGCGGCGGCGCGGCATCTCCCGCATCGACCTCACCGACCAGGTGCCGGACAGCGTCTCGACCGCCGACGCCCCGGACGAGCTGAGCCTGCGCGCCGAGCAGGCGCGGATGGTGCAGCGGCTGCTCGGCCGGCTGCCCGAGCGGCACCGCGACGTGCTGAGGCTGCGGCTGATCGAGGGCCTGTCGGCGGCCGAGACCGCGGCCGTGCTCGGCTCGACACCCGGCTCCGTCCGCGTCACCCAGCACCGCGCCCTGACCAGCCTGCGCCGCTACCTGGCGGAGCGGCAGAGCACGCCCGCGGTCCCGCGGCAGGCCCCGGAGCTCGCCGCCGTGTGACTCGCCCCGCCGGGTCCGGTACGAGGGGTCCGGAGCCGGCGGGGCGGGACGACTACCCTGGACGCTCGTGTCCCTCACCCTCGGCATCGTCGGGCTGCCCAACGTCGGCAAGTCGACCCTGTTCAACGCCCTGACGCGCAACGACGTGCTCGCGGCGAACTACCCGTTCGCCACGATCGAGCCCAACGTCGGGGTGGTGCCGCTGCCGGACTCCCGGCTGGACAAGCTGGCCGAGATGTTCGCCTCGGCCAAGGTCGTGCCGGCCACGGTCTCGTTCGTCGACATCGCCGGGATCGTGAAGGGCGCCTCCGAGGGCGCCGGGCTGGGCAACAAGTTCCTCGCCAACATCCGCGAGTCCGACGCGATCTGCCAGGTCGTGCGGGTGTTCGCCGACGACGACGTGGTCCACGTCGACGGCAAGGTCGACCCCGCCGCGGACATCGAGACGATCTCGACCGAGCTGATCCTGGCCGACCTGCAGACGCTGGAGAAGGCGATCCCGCGGCTGACCAAGGAGGCCCGGATGCAGAAGGACCGCCGGGAGGTCCTGGCCGCGGCCGAGGCCGCCGCGGAGGTCCTCAACTCGGGCCGCACGCTGTTCCAGGCCGGCGTGGACCCCGCCCCGCTGCGCGAGCTGACCCTGCTGACCACCAAGCCGTTCCTCTACGTGTTCAACGCCGACGAGGGCGTCCTCACGGACGAGACCCGCAAGAAGGAGCTCACCGACCTCGTCGCGCCCGCCGAGGCCGTGTTCCTCGACGCCAAGGTCGAGTCCGAGCTGCTGGAGCTCGACGAGGAGTCGGCCCGCGAGCTGCTCGAGTCGATCGGCCAGCCCGAGCCCGGCCTGTACTCGCTCGCCCGCGCCGGCTTCCGCACCCTGGGCCTCCAGACCTACCTCACCGCCGGGCCCAAGGAGGCGCGCGCCTGGACGATCCACCAGGGCGACACCGCCCCCCAGGCCGCCGGCGTGATCCACTCGGACTTCGAGAAGGGCTTCATCAAGGCCGAGATCGTCTCCTACTCCGACCTCGTCGACGCCGGCTCGATGCACGCCGCCAAGTCCGCGGGCAAGGTGCGGATGGAGGGCAAGGACTACGTCATGCAGGACGGGGACGTGGTGGAGTTCCGCTTCAACGTCTGACCTCGGGCTGTTTCGCCTGGTCAGTTCGCTATGCGGCTCCGTCGTTCGTCAGCTGTTCGTCAATAGGCGCGAAGACCTCGCCGAGTATGGCCGCTGCGGCGGCGCGCGTGCGGTCCTCGGCGGTCGGCCACAGGTGCGCGTAGGTGTTCAGGGTGACGGTCGCGCTGGAGTGCCCGAGGGAGCGCTGGACCGTCACGACGTCGCAGCCCGCGGCGATCAGACCGGACGCGTAGAAATGCCGGAGGTCGTGCAGCTTGGTCGTCGGGCAGCCCGCAATGGTGCGCGTCTTCCGCCACCAGTAGCCCACGGTGTTCTGGTGCGGCGGGTTGCCGTTCTCCCCGTGGAACAGCCACCGGTCGGTGCCCAGGCCGCGTAGCCGGGCAACGTGCCCCCGGACGATCGTGACCAGGCCATCGGCGAGGTAGATCGTCCGTTCGCTGCCGTACTTGGGAGCGCGGATCTCGACCCCGCCGCCGCGCTCGCGCTGGACCTGGCGGTGCACGACGAGCCGGCGGTCGTCGAGGTCGAAGTCTCCGACCTTGAGCGCGGCAGCCTCGCCGAGCCGGAGCCCCGCGAAGGCGGCCAGAGCCACGAACGTACGGAAATCCCTGCCGGCCGAGTCGAGCAGCGTGCGGACCTGGGCGGCGGTGGGGAGCTGCATGGCGGCGTCCGCGCGTCGTGCTCGCGGCAGCCGGACGCCCTCGCCGGGATCGGCAGCGATCACCCGGTCCTTGACTGCTCCGCGCAGTGTGGCCCGCACGTTGTTGAAGCGGGTCCGGATCGTGCCGGGAGCCAGGCCCGGCGGCTGTCCAGGGCCTCGGTCCATCGTCTGCATGTGCTTGACCCAGGCCTCGACATGGGAGCGCAGCAGGGACCGCATCGGGACGTCCCAGAAGGTCACCGAGCGCGCGGCGAGACTCATCGCGCGTTCGGTGCCAGGCGCCCAGAGCTGCCGTGCGGCCCAGCGCTCGAAGTACTCGCCGAAGGTGACCCGGCCGGCGTTCGGGTCCACATAGTTGCCGCTGACGAGCGCGGTGGTTTGTTCGTCGAGCCACCGTTGCGCGTCGGTCTTCCGCTTGGTCGTGCGGGTGATCTGCTTGCCGCCCGGGACCGGCCGGTACTGCGCCTGCCATCGTCCGTCGGGCAGCTTCCGGATGCTGGCCACTACACGGCCTCATGGACAAGTGAATCGACCCACGCACGGACGTCCTGGGGGCGGTAGCGAACGTGGCGGCCGACCCTGATGCCACGAGGTCCGTAGTTGCGGCTACGCCACTGGTAGAGCGTCTGGACGGGTACACGGAGGAACTCGGCGACGTCCTTGATGCCCCAAAGCTGCTCGGTCATGACGTCCTCCTGGTCGTGCGCAGTTCTCGGATGCGTTCGGCGTGGGCGAGGGCGAGTTCGCGGTCGGCGTCGGTGTGGTGGCCGATGCCGACGAGGTGCCAGTCGTTGACGACGATCACGGGTTCGTCGGCGGGGTGGCCGAGCTGATCGAGCTGTTCGGTCAGGCGCCAGGCGCGGCGCTCGTGGCGGATGGTGCGGAAGGTGGTGGAGTAGGCGCGGCTCTTGGTGAGGAAGTGGCCGCGGAAGCCAAGCATGTGGGCCCATTTGCGGAGGTTGAGTTCCGCGTACTGGGTGAGTCCGCCGAGGTGCCAGGCGGTCTCGATGAGGCGCCGGTGGTGCGTGGCGAGGGCCATGCGCTCGAGGTGGGCCAGCGAACGGATGGGCCGGTCCGGGTGGCCGTCGGTCTTGCCGGTGCCCTTGGTGGCGTACTTGGCGATGTAGCCGGCGAGGCGGGTGTCGGTGATCTCGCCGTCGTCGTCGGTGACGGCCTCGTGCGCGGTGGGGGTGATCTCACGCAGGTCGAGCTGGGCGCCCCACCTCAGGCGCAACGTTGTCCCGTCGGGCCGTTCGAAGTCGAGGGCGGTCGCGGTGGCGGCTTCTTGGATTGCGTCGCGGAGGCTCTCGCCGTCGATGCCGGCCGGTGGGGGATCAGAGGGCCCGTCGGGGCCGTCGAGGCGGATGGCCGCGTGGAAGTGGACAAGGCCGCGGCGTTGGTACTCGGCGACCTTGGCGTAGGAGAGGCGGGCGAGCTGTCCGAAGCGGCGCCCGGAAACGCCGAGCCGGGCGGCGAGGGCCCGGCGCAGCGCGATGGTGAAGCGGTGCCAGAGCTTCCCGGCGTGGGCCTGCCAGAGCACCGCGGCTTCGTAGTCGTAGCTGTCGTGGTCGACGGGCCCGCCGACGTTCGGGTCGTTGGCCTGGTGGTGGGTCCCGCAGGAGCACGAGATAACGCGGCCGCGGGCGGTGAGCCGTCGGGTGTGGACCGGCCCGAACGAGGGCGCGGTCAGCGTCAGGAACACCCGCGGCCGGTCGGTGACCGAGGCCGGGACGCCGCGCTCGGCTCCGGCGAGTCCGGCGCGGATGAGGTGGAAGGCGTCGGCGGCGTAGCGGTCCGAGCAGGACGGGCAGACGGTGTCGCGTCGGTTCCCGCAGGGCGCCCAGACCTCGCCGGTGCGCTGGGCCAGGACGCGGCCGTCGGTGGTGGTGATGGTGGACGAGCCGCGCAGGCGGACCGGGTGGGCGCAGCCGCCGGTGGCTTCCATGCGGGCGCGCCAGGCCGGGTAGTCGAAGGAGCGCAGACGGTTGCTCAGATCCAGGTCTGTCATCGGGCGTACACCTCGTGCTCGTGTTCGATCTCGACCGGGTCCGCGACGAAGCCGTGGTGACGGGCCAGGCGTTCGGCCCCGGCGCGGTAGGAGCGGGCGCGCCCGACGACGTCGCCGGCCTCGGTCTCGACGAGGTAGGCGCCGTCCTCGCGGACGATCGAGCCGGAGAAGCCCGCCGGTCCGCAGGTGACCAGCCTCAGGCCCGGCCGGACGACGTCGACGTGGACGAGCACCCGATCCCCGGGCGCCGGCCCGCTCGCGGCGGTGGCCGGGACGTCGACCGCGGTCGCGGCCTCGGGCTCCGGGCGCCCGTCGACGGTCACGCTGACCCGGGAGCCGGGGACGAGGCGACCGGCGGCAAGCAACTGGTGCACGGTGGCCGCCACGTCCGGGCGGGTGGGGATGGCGTGCTCGGTGGCCCGGGTGCCGACGTGACGGGTGTGCACGCTGTCGCTGATGCCGACCAGGACGAACCCGGGGTCGGCAGCGTCGCGCAGGACCCGATCGGTCAGGTCGTCGTCGAAGAGCAGGTCTTGACCGGCGATCTCCCGGCGCGAGCGGGGGAACGGGCTCATCGGGTCCACCACCAGGCGTAGCGGGCTTCGCTGCCCCACTCAACGGCCAGCGCGCGGGTGGTCTGCCACTCGACCAGGACGGCGCCGACGACCGCGGCCCAGAACCAGCCGGAGCCGGTGCCGAGCACGAGCCAGAGCACCCCGAGGACGGCGGCGAGCGTGACGGTGGTCTTGAGCCAGGTCGCGGCGGCCCATCCGGTGACGGTCCACATCACGCCGCCTCCGTGCTGTCGATTGCGCGCAGCTCCGGCGGCGCGGGCGGGGCGCAGCGGGCGACGAGCTCGTCGATCTCGTCGTCGGTGACCTGGCAGGCGCGGAAGCGGATCGGGAGTCGCGATCGTTGGTCGATCATGTAGCCGATCCCGGCGTGGGCCTCGTCGCCGGGGATCTCGTCGGCCAGCGCGCCGCGGTCCCGGGCTCCGTCGCCGAGGACCATGTCGACGTGCGAGGCGGCGGTGACGCCGAGGCAGATCCGGGTGGTGAACAGCTCCCGGACGTCGACGACGTCCTTGGTCGGTTCCTGCACGTAGCCCATCACCGCGGTGAGGCAGGCCCGGCCTTGGGTGAGGATCTCGGCGAGCAGCCGCAGGGCCTCGCGGACGTCGGCGCGTTCGCCGTAGGCGGTGAGCATCGCCATCTCGTCGATCACGACCAGGTCGAGCGGGGTCTCGGTGCTGACCTCGAGGCGGCGCAGGCCGTGGTCGGCCATGTGCTGCTGGCGGGCCTTCATCTCGTCGCGGGCGTCGGTGAGCAGCGCGATCGCCTCGGCGGCGGTGGTGGCGTGGCGGTGGAACAGCGGGACGCCGCGGCGGGTCTCGGCCCCGCCCTTGAGGTCGATCACGTGCACGCGGACCAGGCCGTCGCGGATGGCCGGTCCCATGGCGCGCAGCGGGGACCAGATCAGCGAGCCCTTCCCGGACCCCGATGCGCCGGCCACCACCACGTGTCGACCCGGGACCCCGAGCGTGAACGGGTGGCCGTATTCGTCCTCGCCGACCGGCAGCGCCGTCAGATCCACCGATTCCGCCGAGGCCGGGATGGTCGGCGCCGGGATGGCGAACCGGAACGGCATGTCCCGCTCGACGACGACGTTCAGCACCCCGGGCCGCTGGCGCGCGACAGCGACTCGGTGGGCGCCGAGGGCGTCGGCGAGCGGTTCGGTGCGGCCGGTCCAAAGCGTGAGGTCCTGGCCCCGGGTCAGCCGGATGCGCAGGGTGTCGATCGAGGGTGTCGCGGAGCGGACGCGCAGCACGCGGGGGGCGTCGATGTGTCCGGTGTGGTGGTTGGTCTGGGCGAGTCCGCAGTCGGCGAGCAGGGTGGCCCAGCGCCGGCCGCGGTAGGTGGTCCAGCGCCGCCAGGTCGCGCGCAGCGTCGGGGCGGCGAGGCGGTCGAACGAGGGCGGGTGCAGCCGGCCCCAGACCACGACCATGAGCGCCATCGCGGCGACCGCGATCAGGGTCGGGAGGGCGCCGACCAGAACCGCGGCAGCGATCAGGGCGGCCGGGACGAGGGCGAACAGCGGATGCCGGACCAGCCAGGCCAGGCCGCGGAACTCGCCACCGACCCGGCGGGAGGAATGGCGGACGTCGTGGCGTGCGCGGTGGTGGCGCAGGGACGGGCGGTTAGCGGGGCGAGCCATGGTCAGACTCCCTTGCGGATGGCGAGCTGGGCCAGACGCAGGCCCTCGGCGACCCCGGCGCGCCAGGCCTGCTCAGTCGGGATCTCCGGGGCAGTGGCGTGGAGGAACCGACGGCGTTCGCGGTCGAGTCGGCGCACCAGGCGGCCGACGCCGTGAGTGGGCTGGCGGACCCGGCCGTGGCTGGTGCGTGCGGTGGTCAGTGGCATAGCGACTCCTCAGGAGCGGTGGCGGTGCAGGGGATCCCGGTGCCGTGGCAGCCGGGGCAGACGCCGTCCCCGGGGCAGGCCGGGCAGGGGCGGGCGTCGCCGGCGCCGGGGTGGGTCTCGGCGGTGGTGCCGTAGCCGTCGCAGGTGTCGCACGAGCCGGAGCCCGTGCAGTCGAGACAGGTGCTCATCGGCTGGCCTTCCTTGGTGGGTGGCCTGTTTTCGGGCAGGGGGCAGCCAGTGCGGAAGTGCTGCGATTTCGCCGATCAGAAGGGGGTCGGCTGCCCCGTGCCCGGGAGCGGCCGGATCAGGCCGCTGAAGGATGGGCCGTCAGGCCGGGGGCTACTTGTCCCCGGAGGGACGCGGAGTCGGGGCGGCGGCGTGCTTGATGCCCATCGCCCGCCAGGCGAGCCCGGCGTTGACCCGCCCGGCGGTCTCCATCTGGTACGGGGTGACACGGGCGTCGATCAGCTCGACGCGGGCGTCCTCGCCGAAGTCGGGGCCGGGGTCGGTCCCGAGGGTCACCTTGATCTCCTCGCCCTTCGGCGCACGCTCGCCCGGCTTGACCCGCAGCTTCGCGAACAACGACACCGTGAACTGGGTGGCGCCGTCCTTGTCTGTCACCGGCACCTGAGCGCCGTTGGCGTCCTCGCGCATCTTCGGGGCGGGCGGCTCGACGACGGTCAGCTTGTAGCCGCCAAGGTTGACGGGGATGTCTCGCATCGGGTGGGCCTCCGACTCGGATTGAGCTATCTCTATCGGGCTCGCCTAGTGGAGCACGGGTGCAAGCCAGCTGTCAAACAGAGATAGCTCTATCGCTCGGATGGCATAGGGCTAGCCTTGACGGTAGGTACGGAGCGATCTGACCTTGCTACGGGTTTCCGCTGGTCAGCGGGTACTGATGACGGAGGTGACGTGGCGAGCGGCTACCGGGACGTCGCTGACGCTCTGCGGTCGGCGATCGAGGCGGGGGAGTACCCGCCGGGCTCGACCCTGCCTAAGCAGGACGAGATCGCCGCGCGCCACGAGGTCAACATCCACACCGTGCGTAAGGCCGTCGCCCAGCTCGAAGCCGAAGGCCTGGTGACGCCCATCCGCCGCCGAGGCACGGTGGTGCGGGCGCGGCCGCCGATGCGCCGGCTTGGGACCGAGCGCTACGCCAAGAGCCGCTGGAAGGCCGGGATCATCGGCTTCTCCGCCGACCGTGAGGCCTCGGGTGTGCCGTGGAAGCCGGGCGATCAGACTCAGACCATCAGCAAGGTTCCCGCTGACGACACCATCGCGAAGGCGCTCGACGTCGAGCCTGGCGCGGAGGTCTATGAGCGCGCCCGCCTGGTCAAGGACGACGGCCAGCCGACCCACACCCTCGCCAGCTACTACCGTCCCGAGGACGTCGAGGGCACCCCGATCGTCGACCCCACGCCCGGGCCTGTCCCCGGCGGAGGTGGCTTCGGCGTGCTCACCTCGAAGGGCATGGAGCCCGAGAGGATGACAGAGACTATCCACTCGCGCATGCCCACCCAGGACGAGATTGAGACCCTCGAGCTGCCCGCGGGAGAGCCGGTGATGATCCTGGAGCGCCAGACCTTTACCGCCGACGGCCGCTGTGTGGAGTTCGCCCGCGGAGTCCACGCCGCCAGCCGCTTCTCCTGGACCTACAGCTTCCAGATCCCCGACTGAGCCATGTCGCGCACCAGCTCAGCCCTCGACGACCCCGAGATCGCCCACGCCGTCGAGACCCTGTGGAACTACCACCGCCTCGACACCGGCACCGACACCCGCAGCGACGTCGGCATCGGACTCGGCAGCCATGACCTCTCCGTTGCCAGCACCACTGCCGAGCTCTACCACCGCGGCCTCTTCCCGTTGATCGTCTTCACCGGCGCCAACGCCCCCACCACTCTCGACCGGTTCCCGCGCGGCGAGGCCGTGCACTATCGCGAGCACGCCATCGAACTGGGCGTCCCTGCCGACGCGATCCTCGTCGAGGACCAGGCCACCAACACGGGCGAGAACATCACCCGCACCCACGAGCTGCTCGCGGCTGCCGGGCACCAGGTGCACACAGCGACCCTCATCAGCCGGCCGTACCAACAGCGTCGAGCCCGTGCCACCTGCCGCCAGCTGTGGCCTGAGGTCGAGGTCGTCACCGCTGGCGCGTCGATGGGGCTGCGCGACTACATCGCCAGCATCGGCGACGAGCACCGCGTGATCTCCATGCTCGTCGGCGACACCCAGCGCATCGAGGTCTACGCGGAGCGCGGATTTTCGGCGCCCGAGCAGATCCCCGCCGAGGCCCGAGACGCGATGTCCCTGCTCATCGCTCGCGGCTACACAGACCGCCTCCTCGCCGGCTAGCCAAGATCGCGAAGCTGGTCACACCTAGGCATCGTGATCCAGTGGCGCCGCGCGGATGTATGGCCGAGGCATGCGACAAACAGAGGTGGGAAGCCGCGGGTCGGTACTGACTCGCTTCGTCCGCCGCCGACGCGCGCCCACGATCATCAAAAGTGGGTATTTCCTCAACGGGGCGACCGCAAGATCAGGGACTTCCTGCGGAGGCGCGGGTTGCGGTCGTAACGGTGGCCCGAACAGCCCCGACGAACGGGCAGCTTCCGCCCTAAGTGCCCCGGGGGGCCTCCTGTGACGAACCCGCCAAGGTCTCCTTGGGAGACCGACCAACCTTCGGCCTGGGACGGCGCTGAACCGCCCACGCTCCAGTTCCCCCGGGTGCCTCAGCAGCGAGGGTCTGTTCCGTCCCCTGCGCCTGCTCCCATGGCGTCTAAGCGCAGGAGATGGCCGTTCGTCGTGGGCGGCATCGGCGCGCTCATTCTGTTGGTTGTCATCGTCGGCCTCGTGACGGGCAGTCCAGCACCGACTACCACCGCCGCTGTGCCGACCCCGACGAACCCACCACCCGCTCTGCAGCGCACCCCAGAGCAGGCCTTCGTCGGCGACGTCTTGGACACACCAGGCCTTACGTCGACCATGTCCGAGTCCGACATGATCGGTATCGGTCGCGGTGCGTGTGAGGTCATGGCCTATCAGCAGTTCTCGCGGGCCGACCTGATCGCCCAGCTCGGCCAGTCGAAGTACGGCCCGCAGGTGATGGAGGTCTTCGTCGACGCCGCGCACCGCAACCTCTGCCCGCAGTACGCCTTCCCATCCGTCACTACCGGTGGAGCGGTAGCCACGGCAGCTGTCCCACCCGCGAGCAGTTCCACTGTCAACACGGTGTCGGACGGCACCTACCTCGTCGGCGAGGACCTGACGGCGGGAACCTGGAAGACGTCTGGCGGCAGCGGTGGGAGTGCCTGCTACTGGGCTCGCCTGAAGGACGACGCGGGCTCCAACATCATCGCCAACAACTATGGATCCGGCCCTGCCCGCTTCACCGCCAAGAAGGGCGAGTATGTCCAGCTCTCCGGCGGCTGCAGCTGGATGAAGCAGGGATGAGCGGCGGCACTCGTGCCCAGCTGCCAGCTCGCACATAGCGTGCCCGTCGGCCTTGGGGTTCAGACTTTCTCTACCTGATCAAGGCGGCGGCTCCGCGGCCGCGCCGGACGAGGCGTGCGGCCTCCGGCCGGTCCTCGTCCGGCGCGGAGGCATGGCAGGCCAGAGTGACCAGGGCTCAGCCGGGCGCGCCTCGAGGAAGTGGCTCGAGGAGACCGGTCGGACGGTGTTGTTCCTTAAGATGGCAGCCTACTCAAGAGCCGCGCCGGGGCGTTGCGCGCAAGCGTGCCGATGGCAGCCTGATACGATCTAAAGGGACATTGGGGAGAGAGTCGTATGGCTATTAGTACGTCGCTTAGCGGTCGTCTGCGGAACACTTCGCTCCCCAAGACGCATGCTCTTTTTCCTCTTCACGAGGCGGTCGTTAACTCGATTCAGTCGATCGACGCATCAGGAAAGGATCTTGAACAAAGTAGAATCTCTGTCAGGATTCACAGATCGCCGCAGGCTGCGCTCTTTTCGGAAGCAGCCGAAGACGCGTCGCCACAGGTTCCCTCGCCCATCATCGGCTTCGAGATCCAAGACAACGGTGAAGGATTCCACGACGCCAACTTTTCCTCGTTCCAAACTCTCGACTCGGACTACAAGGTTCGCTACGGTTGCCGCGGTGTGGGGCGACTTTTGTGGTTGAAAGCGTTCGACAAGGTCGAGATCTCCAGTAACTTCATCGACGCTGATGGGGCTCTGAAGAATCGGTCTTTCATATTTGCTGAACCTGACGGTGTCTCGGCAGATCTCGTCGTAGACGCCCACGGGGATCCTGGGACCAACGTTCAGCTACTCAACTTCGCGGAGAGCTATCGAAAGGCTGCGCCGAAGGCGACCAAGTCGATCGCCAGAGGAATCCTGGAGCATTGCCTATGGTATTTTGTCAGGCCCGGTGGAGCGCCTAATATTAGCGTCGCCGACGACACTGAAAAGTATGATCTCAATGAACTGTTCGACGACTACGCTCTCTCTGACTCGGAGTCAAGCCAGCTAGAAGTCAAAGGACAAGACTTCGAGGTCGTCCATCTGAGGCTTCGTGTCGTTGCCCGGAGCAATCCGACGTTGAGCTGGTGTGCTGCGAGTCGGGTGGTACACGACGAGAACTTGATCGGCAAAGTTCCTGGGCTGTATGGCAAGCTCACCTCTGATGGTAAGTCGTTCACATATGCAAGCTTCGTTTCTTCGCCATACCTAGACGAACGTGTCCGATCGGAGCGCACAGGATTCGACATTCCGGAAAGCTCTGATGGCACGCTTGACGAAACAGAGCCAGCGATGGTGGATATCCGCGAGGCCGTAATCGACTCTATTGAGAAGTACCTGGGGGATAGTCTGACAGACGCTCGGGCGGCCGGACGGGAACGCGTTCGAACATTTGTTGAGCAGAAGGGCCCGAGGTATCGCCCGCTTCTGCGTCACCTCGACGAGGCAACTATCAGTGTTGATCCTCAGATCAACGATCGCGATCTCGAGCTCCTGTTGCACAAGCAGTTGACAGATTTCGAGACAGAACTCATGGTGGAAGGGCAGGAGGTGCTAAGGAGCGACGCCCTCCAGTCGTCTGACTACGAGGAGCGAGTTGACCAATACCTGGCGAAGGTCGAGGATATCAAGAAGTCTGACCTCGCGGCCTACGTCTCTCGGAGATGGGTAATTCTAGAACTTCTCGAACGGGCCCTTAAAATCAATCCGGACGGCCGCTACTCTCGCGAGGACGAGATCCACCGTCTAATAATGCCGATGCGGTCCACATCAGACGACGCCAGCGCCGACGCGGCCAACCTCTGGGTCATCGACGAGCGTCTCGCTTTCCATAACTTCCTGGCCTCGGACAAAACGATAAAGTCGATGCCTATAACCTCTTCTGACTCGGCGAAGGAGCCAGATCTTCTGGGCTTGAAATTGGTGGACATTCCGACGCTTGTCGCCAACGGCGATCGGCTACCGCTGGCAAGCATTACCGTTGTCGAGATTAAGCGCCCCATGCGCAACGACGCAGGCGAGGGTGAAGGCAAGGATCCCATCACTCAGGCTCTTGGGTATCTACGCAGAGTGCGAGAGGGAAGCGTCACGACCGCCGAGGGGCGTCTCATACCAGGCGGCGATCAGATCCCCGGATTTGTGTACATTCTTGCCGACTTGACTCCGTCGATGAAAGAGCGTTGTGATGTTGCCAACTTGCGCCCTACTCAGGATGGGTCAGGTTACTTTGGGTACAACGAGCGCTACAAGGCGTATATCGAGGTAATTGGGTTTGACGGCTTGCTGAACGCAGCCAAGCAGCGGAATCGCGCATTCTTCGACAAGCTTGGTCTGCCTATCAACTAAGCTGGCCCGGGCGTCTCGAGGTTGCTGCACGCCGTCCGCGAGACGCCCTGGGCCAAAGTGCCTACTTGCTCGCACCTACTTTGTCGTGTCCGCCGCGTACAGCCTCGCCAGCCTTCGTGGTCGGCTTGGTGACGGCCTGAACTGCTTTTGTGATGGACTCCTTGCCGGAACCTGCTGACATGGTAGCTACACCCTCGTCGTTCACTACGACCTTGCCGCCGATTCCGTTCCACGTCTCAGACACGATCCAGTCGACATCCTTCAGCGTCGCCCGTGCCTCGGCGATTCCCTTTGAGTCTTCTCGGTAGAACGCAGCGCCGAGGCTTGCGAGAGCTACGCGAACAGCAATGGTGCGAATGACTCGAGACTTGTCGCCAAGGACCTCGGGGCCGCCGAAATGATCGAAAATTTCGCCAAACCACTGAATTGCAGCTTTGTTGAGCTTTTCGAAGTCCACGCCGTCCCAAGAGTCGGTTTTCTTCGACTTGTTCAGCGCATTGTTGGGGCCTAGCACGATCGCTTTGACCATTTGCTCAGCATGAGTGAGAAGGATCCACTGCCCCTGGCGCTGGTGGCTCGAGGTCAGCTGTCGCCCTGTGGTTGCGACTCCGATCTGCAGGGTAGAGAATATCTCCTTCGTGGCGCTAATCCACTTATTGCGAGGGTCAATATTTGCCTTGGTGATGTTGTCGACCGGCGTCCCCTCGAAGTTCAGGTCGACGAACATCTTCGCGGCATTTTCCGTGCTTATGCCGTGAAAGATCTCGACTGTCACGAGCTGATTCAACAGCTTGTCTTTGAGTGCGGGTGATACCGAGGGATCCGCGTTGATATCGACGCCTGCAAGGTGTCGGCATTCCCCATCTGCCAACGCGCCTCGGCCGAGCTCGCTGTAATCGTAGGTCGTCCACGGGCTCTGAATTCCGCTAACCGTGACGGGATTCTCGCTCTCAGTCATCGTCTCGGGCCACACTGCGACGAAGCCAGGAAGGACGCCGAAAGCCTCTTCGGGGCTGACCGCGAACTGCTTTAGCAGATAGTCGCGCAAATCACCCATTGTGTTCTTCATCTTCGGTGTCGGATTGAGACGCTGCACGGGAACGGACTCTCCGCCAATGCTACGGCGCTCGAAATCTACTTTTTGGAATGGTCGCTGCATCTTCGCGCGAATAGGGGCAAGTTGTGCGGTACGGGGATCTACGGTCTTTCCCTCTTCGAGATCGCGAACGGCGTCCTCGAGGACGAGGCCCGAGATGTGGTTGTCGAGCACCCACTGGAAGGGCACCACGGTAGTGAAGTGGTAAGCGTTCCGCCGGATACCGGTGATCGTTCTTGGGATCAGCAACTCGTCCTGCCCTCGTCGTCGGAGTGCTTAGACTGTCGTACTCGAGGAGGACCTGCAAGTACTCGAGTATTTGCAGCTGACGCTCGAGTATCTCATGACATGGCTCGAGCACGACTTGCCGATGCTCGAGCGGCCAGAGGTAGCCTCCTTGAGACGCAGGGTCGGCGCGTCCAAGGGCGGCTTGTCCGACGCGATCCGTCGCCGACTCGAGCGTGCCTAGCGCGCTCACGACTCGTCGACGTTCGGTCCGTCGACGTCCGGACCTGAGAGAGTTCAAGCGCCCGTCAGGGCAGGTGGGCAGGTTTTGAAGGGTTGGCGACGAGCCCTCGCCGGGCGGGCAGATCAACAGGATGGCGGCCCGTGCCACCCCGACGACCTCCCCGAGGGCTACCACCCGGCCACTCGTGGGCGGAGCATGCGTAGGTCGGCCGGCGGTGGCGTCGAGGGCCGCCCACGGGCGTCCGGGCGGTCGGGCTGCGCCAGGTCGACGGGATGGCACTCAGCGGCGCGGGGGAGGGCCTTCAAGATCGTATCGCCGTCTGTGCGCCGTCTGGGCCGTCGCTGGGCCGTGAAACACCCCCGACAACGAAAGCGATGCTGACCCACGAGGAGCGATCCCCGCTGGTCAGCGCCGCTTTCAGCTCGTCTGGATCAGGCAGCCTGCTTGGTCTCCCAGAAGATCCTGCCAATCTGCTGGCTGCCGCGCGGGCAACTGTGCGAGTTCTGTCCATGCTGGCGTGATTTCTTGGGTATGATTCTGTCCTAAAAGGAGGACCACATGCTGGCTGGCCTCGAGCCGGGCACGCAGCTACTGCGGCGTGAGGTGCACGAGCGTTATGGCGGCCGCCGCCAGGGTGGGATCGGACCCTCGCGAGAGGCGCCGGTCGTACTCTTCTTCACCGACCCTGCGAGCGGGCGCCAGCACGGCTACTACGACGGGTGGGGTCCTGATGGCACGTTCCACTATGTCGGCGAGGGACAGCGAGGTGACCAGCAGCTCACCCAGGGCAATAGGGCGATTCTCAACCACGTCGAGGACGGGCGGACGCTCGAAGGCTTTCGCGCTGAGGGCACCTCGGTTACGTACCTGGGTGAGTTCTCGCTGGCCGACTACTACTTCACCGATGCTCATGAGACTGGCGACGTCAACGTCTTACGCCAGGTCGTCGTGTTCCGGCTCAAGCCAGGCGGGCAGGTTCCTGTAGATCTGCCATCCCTCCCTGTTCCGCCGCCATCGACAAACACCGTGACGAAAGTGCCCACCGAGGAGAGGCACACGGAGCGTGCACACGTGACTCCGACCCGTGATCCGTACGAGGCTGAGCGCCGTGAGGCGGAGCTCGTTCAGCGTTACCGCCGCGCACTCGATCTCGACGGCCAGACTGTGAGCCGACTTCGGGTCGTGCCCGCGGGGGAGTCCGCTCCGATCTACAGCGACTTGTGGAACGAGACGACAGGCGAGCTCATCGAGGCGAAGGGCACCGTGACTCGAGAAGCCCTTCGTATGGCCGTTGGTCAGCTCCTCGACTACGGCCGGTTCGTCAACAGCAAGCGCTACGCCGTGCTAGTGCCGATGCGCCCTCGGGACGATCTTCTGGCGTTCCTTGCCGCGGCTGGTGTCACGGCCATCTACCCCGACGGCGCCAGATGGATCCGGACCGAGCCCTAGGCTAGGAGCTGAACGCCTCCGCTGCCACCAGGCGCACCCGGCCACCTCCCGCGCGCCGTGACCAAACCCGGCCCAGTGGCGTCCACGAAGGTGGTGTGCGACTGGCCCGGCGACGGGCGGGGTGTCGTGTAGGGCGGGCCCACACCGGATGGCTGAGGCGATACGAACTCCAAGTTCACACGGCATGCCTGAGGCACCGAACCGACGGGCGCGGACGCGTGCGTCCACGCCCGTACCAAAGAGGTCGCCTGCAAGCAGGCTCAAGATCAGCCACCCCCAGCCCAGCGTGCATGACCGTCGTTGGACATGGCTCCCATAGGCAGTGGTGGCGAACACGGGTTGCACGTGATCCGTCACCAGAGGTAACAGTTCAGGCCACGACCACGACGTCACGTTAGAAGTTGTCGTGAGCTGCGCGTGACCGGTGAGGTGAGCAACAAGGTGGGAGCAAAGCGTCCACGTCTCCGTAGCACGTTTACGGTGGGAGGCGAACAGGCGGAAGCGGACGCTCTTCTCGACGGCGCCTTCTATGATTCGGACGATTTCGCTGTGATCGCGTCGCGCGAAGACAAGCGCTGCTTTGTCGTCGGCCGCACGGGATCGGGTAAGTCTGCTGCACTGCAACGACTTGAGGAGCTCAATCCAGACCATGTGATTCGGATCAGTCCAGAAGACCTGTCGCTCCCCTATATCACCAATTTGCAGGCAATCAGGTACTTAGACTCACTCGAAATCAATCTCGACAATTTTTGGACAACGCTCTGGAAGCATGTACTTTTGGTCGAAATAATTCGCCACAGGTATAAGGTTAATTCGCCAGCTGCGAAGCAGAACTTCCTGAGTGAGCTTCGTGACCGAGTCAAGCGCGATCAAGCAAAGCGGGCAGCACTCGAGTACCTCGACGAGTACGAGGGCCGCTTCTGGGAAGAGGCGGACCAGCGTGTTAGGGAGATTACGCAGAAGTTCACAGAGAAGATCGACGCGGAAGCAGCTGCTGAGGCGAAGGTGGGCAGCGTGGCGAGCGTCAAGATTGGTGGCAAGGAAGGCTTCGAGACATCCAGCGAATTCACTGAGGAGCGCGTTGATCGATTCCAGCGGATCGTCAATGATACTCAATTAGCCAGACTCAACAAGATGATCAACGTCTTAGACGACGAGGTGCTTAACAGGCCGCAGCACTTCACCTACGTTGTCATTGATGATCTGGACCGCGACTGGGTTGACGAGAGGATTGCGAATGATCTAATCCGATGCTTGTTTCGGACCGTGATTGATCTGAAACGAGTGCGGCACCTAAAGGTCCTTGTCGCCCTGCGCACGAACATCTTCCAAGAGCTGCAATTCGGTCGTCGAGGCGGGGGGCAAGAGGAGAAGTTTCGTGCGCTAGTGCTGCTGATGAAGTGGACCAAAGCGGACCTGACGGAAATGCTGGATGAGCGGGTTAGAGTGGCCGCTCCAAAGGTGGGGCTGCAGGTAGAGTCGGTTGCAGATTTGTTCCCGAACGCAAACAAGGCGCGCGGAAACCCTCTGGACTACATGCTAGATAGGACGCTACTCCGCCCGCGCGACGCCATTTCCTTCGTTAACGAGTGCTTGGCCTTAGGGGCGGGGAGCGACCGAGTTTCCTGGTCGGATTTGGCATCTGCGGAGCAAGCGTATTCATCGAAGAGGCTTTTGGCCTTAAGGGATGAGTGGAAGCAAACATACCCGGATATCGATCAAGTTTTCGAGAAGTTTCGAGGAAGTCCGGTCGCGATGTCTCGGCAGGATCTTCAGGAGCGTCTCGACTCGGCGATGCTTCTTCTTTCCGAGCCAAAGTTCTCGGGCGTTCGGTGGATGACTGATGTCACCGACACGATGTGGAATTCAAGCACCGAGGCATCCTGGTTCGATCTCTATCAGCCGCTTCTTAAGGTGCTTTTCACTGTTGGCTTGATAGGTTGCTCTCGAAGTGACATTCGGCGGGCAACCTTCTACTCAGACGATCCGCTCTTCATTGACCAGAGGAGCAATATTCAGACTACTCGGTCATATTTTGTGCACCGCGCATTCCATCGAGCGCTAGATATCAGATGAGGTATCTTCTTGCGCCTTCTTGCGCCTTCTTGCGCCTTCTTGCGGCGCCGTCCCATCTCGACGACCTGTCGGAGGGCGTACCCCATGGCCACCCGTGGGCGGAGCGTGCAAGGTCGGGTGCGGTTGGGTTGGGGCCGCCTACGGGCGTCCGCGCGGCCGGTTTGGCGACAGGTTGACGTGACGGCACTCAGTAGGCCAGGGGGAGCGGGAGCGCCCCCGGAGTACCCCCGGAGATCAACGGCAGAAGCTCACGACAAACAGACAGTCGCGACAGGTGCGCTCGCGTGCCCCCGCAGTGTACGAAGGGCAACGGCAGCTATCGGGACCTGGCTGAAGTAGTGGATCTTGACTCCGCGGGTTCATGGCGCCCGGAGGAGGCAGCTCAAGGGCGAGGCCCAGCGCTGTCGTAGTAGCGGCGGCGGGCGGCCTTAATGACCTGGAGGGCAGGCCCCGAGGCGTGGTCGACGTTGAGGGGCGGGTGCAGGGTTCGGATGATGTCGCCTTCGACGTTCCGCGGTGTCGGGTGCTCGCACCAGGAGACGCGAAGGTTGGTGGTCATCCATTCGGTGAGTCGGGCCTCGTCCTCGTCGACCAGGACGACGCGGTCGGTCCAGCGGGTGCGGTAGCCCTGTTCATCGAGCAGGAGGCCGGCCAGGGTACGGCGGAGTGTCGAGCTCCCGCTCCGGCGGAGGTGGTTCGAGGCGAGCCGAGAACGGAGCTTCGTCGCTAAACCGATGTAGAGCAGGCGGAGGTCCGGCTCCGTGGGGTGGGCGGGGCCGGCGAGCTCGGGCAGGATGGCAGACGGCGCCCACCAGGCGTACAGACCCGGAGCGACGGGCGCCTGGGTGCGGACCTCGTCAGTGCGGACCGGGCGGGCCAGCAGCTCGTCGACGACGGCGTCGCGGGCCGGGGGAGCGGATGCCATATCAGCAGTCTGCCCGGCGGTCCCGGGACCCGAGGAGCCGTTCGTCAATCGTTCGTCAGGACGCCCATCAGCAGCGACAGGCGGCGAGCGTCAGCCGAACCTATTGACGCAGGTCAGCGCGGGGCCGAGCCGAATCGCCGCAGGTAGCCGTGACCTGCGGATTCGTTCCGCTTCAACGTGTAGAGCGGGCTGTTTCCCAGTCAGTGCGTTACAGGGCGCCCGTTGTCCCCATTTTGTCCCCACGAGCGGAGAGTGCGGACATGAGATCAGCGGCGGCAGCCGTGGGCGACCTTGCCGGTGCCGGACACTCCGCTCACGCCGGCGGTTCGCCGAGGTGATGAGCTCCGTGGGACCCGCGACCGTTACGCATCGAGCTGGATCATGTCGGCGTTCATCACGTCCGGTGTGATGAGCCTGCCACTGAAATTGACCTGCTCGAAATAGTCAAGGAATCCTGCTTCCTTCGCGCCGGCTTCGAGCCTGTCGCTGAAAGCCTTGTCGGTCAGCTTCCAGACGGCCATGTACCGATAATCCATGCGCTCCGGCCCCGTGTTGTCGTTGATGGCGCAGCCGAGGAACTGGGCACCCTGTTCGACTTGACTCATGATGAGCGGACCGATCTTCTCGTGGAAGAACTGCTGTCGCTCCTCTGAGGAAAGCATGAGCCAGGACGGCCTCGCCTTCCAGATCTCGGTGAGGATGTAGCCGCTCTCGCTGCCCATGGGTGTCCTCCTGGCGCCCGGCCTGACCGACATCTGTAGCCCCCAAGGCTGAGGGACCGTCCAGTCTCGCGGCCGGCTACGGCAGCCGGACATACGCAGTGGTGCGTACGTCGTGCCGCGGACGGCGAGCGGCTGTCAGGGTGTTCCCCGACGGCGCCACCGTCCTGCGCGCTGACTCGGCCCACACCGCAGCACCGTCGTGTGGGCCAACCCTCGACGACGCCCTCGCAGTGCACGGCCACGACGGGCGGGCGCACCACACCCGTATACCTCGACGCTGCGGCGCCGACGGCGCCGACGGCGCCGACGGCGTAGAGGCCACCACAGAGCGCCCTGTACGCGCCTGTGCCGAGCGGTCAGCCACCCCCACCCCGCCACACCACGCCCTGCCGCACGGGAGACCTATGGCCCTTACATCCAAGGGCGCCGGGCTCGATCCTGCTGCGAGGACGCGCGGCTACAACCCGAGGTGGAGAGAGTGATGGTCGAGCAGACGAGTCCCGGCAGCACGACCGGTGCCGCTGACGGGCACGGAGGGGCGCGGTTGAGTGGCGGGGTGATCGCGACTCTCGTCGGTGTAGGGCTACTCCTCGTTTTCATGATCCAGAACACGGCGCCGATCACCTTGCATTTCCTCTTCTGGAGCTGGTCCTGGCCGCTGTGGTTGTTCACCCTGGTCACCGCGCTGCTGGGCGCGGTGGTGTGGTTCGGACTGGGCGTCCTGCGCCGCCATCGGCGCCGAGTGGCGCGCCGTGCGGCTCGGTGAGGTACGGCCGGTCGGATGTGACGGCACTGCCTCGGTCAACGCCGCGGTAGGTCGCTGAGCGGCGCCGCTTCGGCAGTCAGCAGAAAGCCTGCCGTCGTGTCGGACGGCAGGCTTTCGGGTTCGCGGGTGGAACGATCAGGTCAGCCGCCGATCGCGGCGAGTCCGCGCTGGAGATCTTCCAGGTTCATCGCGGGCACGATCTCGACCACTGCACCCATCTGGAACAGCGGCTCGGTGATCTTCGGAAGCTGCCCCGGGTCGTCGAGGTCGAACACCGCGATCATGGTCCGCTGACCCCGCACGGGCGCGAAGTAGGTCGCCTCGGGCTTGATCATCTCGATGGTCGCCTGGATGGTCTTGGCCATGTTGCCGCTGGCGATGGCCTCACTCCCCTTGTCGACGTTGGGCTGGGCGACGAGCAACATGCGCATGACGGACCTCCGTCCTGGTGGTGGGGCGACTCGCACCGTTACCTGGTGTCGGAGGATGCGACGCGAGTCGCACCGCCATGGCGTGACCAATGGGTCCCAAGTCACCGCGACCGTGCCGGTCTCCGGGTGGCACTTGGGGCAGTGAGCCTACTGCGCCCCGCCGAACTCCGATTTCGTCAATACGTAGAACTGCGTACTGCAGAGCGGGGCGCGCCGTGATCTTCCAGGTCGGAGGGCCGATGCCGCCCCTCCTCGCGATCTCGGTGCCGTTTTCGATCAGGGTCGCGCCCTCAGCCGATCCTCTCGTAGCGCAGGTACACGGTGCCGCTGCGGAAGGCGCGCTGCTCGACCAGCCGCAGCCGCAGGTCGGCGCCGAGCGGGAAGTACGGCTTCCCGCCGCCGGTGAAGGCCGGCACCACCCTCGGGCGGAACTCGTCGATCAGGTCCAGCAGCGATGCAGCCAGACCGGCGCCGCCGACGGCCAGGTCACCGTCGGTCTCCTTCTTGAGCCGGACCACTTCGTCGACCGCGTCGACGCGGCGTACCAGCCGGCACCCGGGCGCGACCGACGCCAGCGAGTCGGAGAACACGATCCGCGGCGTCGCGGTGTACTCGCGGGCGAACTCCGCCTCCACCTCGGACCCGTCGGCCCGCTCCGGCGCCGTCCAGAACTCCTCCATGACCTCGTAGAGGCCGCGGCCGAACAGGAACGCCGTCGTCTCGCGGGTCTGCTGGTTGGCGAAGCGGTGCACCTCCTCGTCCGGCTCGGAGAAGGCGATGGCGCCGGTCGGGTCCTCGATGTAGCCGTCGAGGGAGATGCTCATCGTGTAGCTGAGAGTGCCCATGCGGACGTAGACCGCCCGGCTGATCCGAACTCATCGTCAGCGCGGTCGGATCAGCGCCACAGCCGTGACCGGTCGCTTGCTCGACGACCGCTGCTCGAGCGGGTCGTCCGCTTCCTTCACTCCCGGCGGTCGGGCCCGGGTGATCGTGCCGCCCGGGCGCTGCTCAGGCGCTCGTGGAGCGCTCGCCCCCGGGGGTGGCGGCCGTGGCTCGCGTAGATGCCCTGCACGAGCCGAAGGAGGTCCTCGCGCGCGGCGGTCCAGCGCCGACGCACGTCGTCGACCTCGTTCTCGCTCAGCACCGTGCCGTCGTGGGCTGCGGCCTGCAGCTCGCGCAGGGCCTCCCGCATCATCCGCGAGGCGACGCGGACCGGGTGCGTGCGCCCGCCGGACAGGAGCGAGACCACGTTCGACTTCCGTTCCGCCTCTTCGACGGCGTCGTCGGCGTCGTTCCGCAGACCGTGCCAGCGCTCGTCTCCGGGCGATGCCTGGTGGAGGCGACGCAGGGCGCGGAACTCCGCGTCGGAGGCGGACAGGAACTCGGCGACGCCGTCGACGAACGCCTTCTCCCACCGGGCCTCGGACTGGTAGCGCCTCGTGCGCCGGTCACGCACCGACTGCGCCGCGGCCGCGATCACACCGCCGAGCACGGTGCCCGAGAGGGCCGAGATCGTCCCTAGCCAGGTCGGGTCCGCCACCCGACGAGGGTACCGATCACCACGCGATTCACCTCGTCGTCGAGGTGCAGTGCAGGAGGAGTCCCGCGCGGGAGCTACTGCGCGGCGCTGGTGGCGATGCTGGTCAGGCTCGGCCCCGACCAGCCGCGGGCGACGGGCTCCGCCTGGGCGTTGACGACGACGTGGCCGTCGCGACGGGAGGCGTAGGCGTCGCCGGTGTAGCGGACCGTGCCGTACCGGCCGCGCTCCCGGGACAGCTCGGTCACGTTGCCCGTGCCGCTAGTGTCCAGGAGCTGCTCGAGCGCACGGGCGCTCGACTCGTCGGGCATCTCGACCCAGGACACCGCGACGACCGCGGCGTCGCCGTCCTGGTCGCGCAGCTCGAAGTGGGCGCGGTGGAGAGCGGCGCAGGGGGTGCCGCGGAAGAAGTCCTGGATCTGCCCGTAGGAGTTGGCCGCGCAGTCCGCGGAGTCGTCGGTGACCGTGGCGATCACGCGGACGCCCTGCCCGACGAGGCGCGTCTGTGCCGCGCTCGAGTCGCTGCTGCCGACGTGCGACCCGTTCCGTGCCTGCGCACCGTCGTCGGCCGCGACGGACGCGTCACCGGAGGACATCGCGTTCCCGATCGCTGTCGCCGCGCCGGTCCCGGCCAGGAGGGCTATGCCGAGGGCGATGGCGAGTGACGTGCGTCCGCCGCCACTGCCCTTGCCGCGTCCGCCACCTGTGTCGCCGATTCTCACTGCCAACGGGGAGCCCTCCGGGTCACACTCACGGTCATGGGGACAGCGCGTCGCGTCATTCCGGTGTTACGTCGACCGTCCGGGCACGTGCAGGGTCGGCCGGTAGATCAGCTCCTGGATGTGGCCGTCGAGCGTCCGGCTCTCGATCAGCTCGAGGTCGAAGTCGGCCGCACCCCGGAAGATCGGGTCCAGCCCGGTCTGCCCGGTGATCACCGGGAAGAGGGTCACCTGGACGCGGTCCACGAGCCCGGCGGCCATCAGCGCCCGGTTCATCGACAGGCTGCCGTGCGAGCGCAACGGCACCTCGGACTCCTCCTTGAGCCGGGCGACGACGTCGACGGCGTCGCCGCTCGCGACGGTGGCGTCCGGCCAGTCGAGAGGTCCTTCCAGGGTGGTCGACACGACCGTCGCCGGCAGGCTCCTCATACGGGTGACCCAGGGGTCCCGCACCTCGGAGTCCTCGGTGCTGGTGGCCAGCATCTCCGCGAACGCGCGGTACGTGGTGGCCCCGAAGACCATGCGCTGCTCGTCGTCGTACAGGGCGAGGCGGTGATCGAGCAGCTCGGGGCCCTGCTTGCCCCAGTAGCCGGTCCAGTCGCCGGTGGCGGCGCCGAAGCCGTCGAGACTGGAGAAGACGTCGAAGGTGTAGGTCGCGGTCATGGTCGCTCCTCGGATTCCGGGTGCTCGGGTTCGGGGTGACAGACCGGCGATCACGGCGGGACTCATCGCCGTCGGACACCCGGAGCCTGTCTGCTCGGCCCTCGCGTCGGCGTGACCCGGCTACGTTGGCGACGGTTCCTTTCTTCAACGGCGAGGAGAGCTCATGCGTACCGGCATCGTGATGACCGCCCGGCCAGGGGTCGAGGATCTGGCCGTCCGGGCCGAGGAGCTGGGGTTCAGCAGCTTCTGGGTCTACGACACCCCGATGGTCAACGGCGACCCGTTCGTCTCCCTGGCGTTGTGCGCGAAGGCGACGAGCAGGATCAAGCTGGGGATCGGCGTCACCTCGCCGGCGCTGCGCTCGACGCCGGCCGCCGCGGCCGCGGTGTCGAGCCTCAACGCCATCGCTCCGGGCCGGGTGATCTGCGGGGTCGGCACGGGCAACACCGCCCGCCGCACGCTCGGGATGCTGCCGACGAGGATGGCCGAGCTCGAGTCGTTCACCGCCGCGCTGCAGGACCTCACCGCGGGCCGGGAGACCGGGTACCGCGAGGGCGACCGGGAGCGCACCATCCGGTTCCTGCACGTCGGGCCCTATGTGAACACCACGGATCCGGTGGAGTTCGTCGTGGCGGCGTTCGGGCTGAAGGCCGCCGCGATCGCGGGCCGGCTCGGGGCCGGGGTCATCTCCTTCGGGCTGCTCGCGCCCGAGGCGTGGACGGCGTTCGACGCGGCGCGGCGGGAGGCGGCGCGCGGGGCCGGCCGGCCGGAGGAGGCCGACTCCTACGTCATGACCTCGCTGCACGTGCTCGCCGACGGCGAGGACCGCCACGGCGACCTGGCCCGGGACAGCATGGGCCACGTCGCGATGGCTCTGCTGACGTTCGCCGCGGACAACCCGGGGTTCGCGGAGACGCTGGAGCCCGAGGAGGCCGACGCCGTCCGGCGGCTGCTGGAGCGCCGCGGCACCACGGCGACCGACCCGAACCGGCACGCGACGCTGTACCGCAACTACCTCGGCCGCATCGAGCCCGAGGACCGCGACCTGGTCGTGCCCTCGCTGGTGGACAAGCTGGGTCTTGTCGGTACCCGCGCCGAGCTGCTCGACCGCATCGCCGCGATGGAGAAGGCCGGCATCACCGAGATCGTGATCCAGCCCGTCGTGGACCCCGAGACCGAGATGACCGAGCTGGCGGCCCTGATGTCCTGAGGTCGCGAGCGCCGCGGGGCGGCCGGCCCCCTCGGCCTGCCGGTCATCGCCCCTCCTGCCCGCGCCGGGTCAGCAGGCGGCCACCGATCAGGCCGGCCACCGCCGCGGCGCCGACCAGGCCGGCCCCCGCGGCCGTCCCGAGACCCTGGCGGACCCGGACCTCCGGCCGGATCACCGCGGGTTGCGGCGGCGGCGGCGGCCGCTCGACCTGGTTCTCGCGCGCGGTGGCCGCCCACGCGGCGATGAAGATCAGGAAGCGGGACACCGTGTACATGAAGACCATGAGGCCGAGGATCGGTCCGAACGCGGCGCCGGTCGGGCTGCGAGTGACGAACGCGAGGTACACCACCATCCCCTGCTTGATGAGTTCCATGCCGACCGCGGCGAACGCCGCCGCGCGTCTCGCGCTGTGCCAGGTCATCCGCTCGCGAGGCAGACGCGCGTAGATCCAGAGGAACAGCAGCCAGTCGGCGAGCAGGCTGAGGACGACGCCGAGCGCGGTGAGGGACACGCGGGCCCATCCGAAGTCGGCCAGTCCGAGGAGCTCCAGGATCCGCTCGGCGAAGAAGCCGGCCGCGGTGGTGATGCCGAAGGACACCGCCGCCGCCAGCCCCAGCCCGAGCAGCGCGAGCAGGTCGACGGACAGCCGGCGCAGGAACGGCGGCGCCTGCGGCGGCTGCCCCCACTGCTCGGACAGGGCGGCGCGCAGGTTGCTCATCCACCGCAGCCCCGTGTAGGTCGCGATGAGGATGCCGATCACCCCGACGGTCGAGGCGGACGCGACGGCCTGGTCGATGATCGAGTTCACCGTCGCGTCCAGCGTGGCCGGGAGGGCCTCGTCGATGTGCGCCCGCAGCCGCGCGAGGGGGTCCGGCTCGGAGACCAGCACCAGCGTCACCACGGCGAACGCGACCATGGTGAGGGGCACCAGCGCCAGCAGGCTGAAGTAGGTGATCCCGGCCGCGTAGTGGTTCCCGTGCCGCTCGGTGTACCGCACACCCGCGCGCACCACGTGGTCGAGCCACGGACGGCGCCGGCGGAGCCGGTCGAAGCCGGCCAGGACGTTCGGCTGGTCGGTCACCGCGGCCTCCCACGACGGTCTCCGGTGCGGCGACCACGGTCGCGAACGCGCCGCCGGCTCCGCTCACCCCGGCGGGGTGACGTGCACGGGCCCGGCGTCGTGCCGACCCCTCCGCGCGACCCGTCGCCGGTCCCCGGTCCGAGGGTGGCACCCCGCTGCTCGTCGACGCGAGGGGCGGGACCGGGCACGATGCCGGAGTGGACACGCAGGCGGGCCCCAGCCTGCGGGCGAGCGGCCGCGACGTCCGGGACGGCCTGATCGGGCTCGTCGCCACGGGGGTGGCCCTGCTCATCGCGGCGTGGGTTCTGGACGGGCTGTCCTTCGCGCACTGGTGGACGGCGTTCGTGGTCGCCGCCGCGATGGGCGTGGTGGACGCGCTGGTGCGCCCGGTGCTGCGGGCCCTCGCCGGACGTGCGGGCGCCGTGACCGCGCTCGTGCTCGGCGTGCTCGTCCAGGTCGCCGTGGTCGAGCTCGCGCTCCTCGCGGTGCCGTCGGCCTCGGTCGCCTCCCCCGGCGACGCGGTGGCCACGTTGCTGATCGTCGCCGTCGTCTCGGCCGTGACCCGCTGGCTGCTCGGGATCACGGACAGCTCCTACATCGTCGCGGACCTGATCCGCCGGGGCGAGCGGCGACGTCGCCGCACACCGGCGGCCGGCCCGGCCCCCGGGTCCTCCCCGGTCGGTGTCGTCGTGGTGCAGGTGGACGGCCTGCCGTTCCCGCTGCTGCAGCACGGCGTCGTCTCCGGGGTCCTGCCGATCCTGTCCCGCTGGGTGCGCAGCGGCAGCCACGACGCCGTCCGCTGGTGGGCGCGGGTCCCGTCGACCACGCCGGCGAGCCAGGCGGCCCTGCTGCACGGCACCAACGACGGCATCCCGGCCTTCCGCTGGTACGAGAAGGACACCGGGCGGTTGCTGGTCGCCAACCGCCCCGCGGACGCGGCCGACCTCGAGGTGCGGCTGTCGGACGGGCGCGGGCTGCTGGCCGACGGCGGCGTGAGCGTCTCGAACATCTTCAGCGGGGACGCGCCGACCGCCTTCATGACGATGAGCCGCATCACCGGCCGCGGCGGCCTCGGCCCGGGTCGCGGCTACGTGCGGTTCTTCGCCAGCCCGTTCGTGTTCCCCCGGGCCCTGGTGCGCACGCTCGGCGAGATGGTCAAGGAGCTCCACCAGAGCAGGCGGCAGCGCCTGCGGGGGATCGAGCCGCGGGTCCGCCGGCGCGGCGCCTACGTGGCCCTGCGGGGGCTGACGAACGTCCTGCTGCGCGACCTCAACGTCGCGCTGGTCGCCGAGCACATGATCGCCGGGGCGCCGGTGGTCTTCGTCGACCTCGTCGACTACGACGAGATCGCCCACCACGCCGGGGTCGCCCGGCCGGAGTCGCTCGCCGCGCTGGCGGGTGTGGACGAGGTCCTCGGCACCCTCGAGAGGGTGGCGGCGGCCGCGCCGCGGGAGTACCGCTTCGTGGTGCTGTCCGACCACGGGCAGAGCCAGGGGCCGACGTTCCGCCAGCTGACCGGCCGCGGCCTCGAGGCGGCGGTCCGCGAGCACACCGACGCGTCGAGGACGGCGACGCTGGCCGACACCGGCGACGTCGAGGTCTGGGGCCCGCTCAACGCGATGCTCGCCGAGGTCCTGCCGGCCGTCCGGCCGGCGCGGTCCGACGGGAGGCGGGGCCCCGGCGGCACCGGAGTCGTCGTCGGACCGGAGCGGGGGAGGCGGGGCGCGACGACGGCCGGGCCGTCCGACGGCGAGCGGCCGGAGCTGGTCGTCGTGGGCTCGGGCAATCTCGGGCTGGCCTGGTTCCCCCGGCTGCCGGGCCGCGTGCCGATCGAGGAGCTGGGGCGTCGGTTTCCGGCGCTGATCCCCGGCCTGCTCGCCGAACCCGGGGTCGCGTTCGTCGTGGTGGACAGCGCGCGCGGCCCGCTGGCCGTCGGCCCGGACGGGGTGCGGGTGCTGCTCGACGACGTCGTCGAGGGCCGGGACCCGCTTGCCGCGTTCGGGCCCCGGGCCGCGGCCGACCTGGCGCGCGTCGCCGTCATGGACTCCTGCCCCGACCTCTACGTCCACTCCACGGTCGACCCGCGCACCGGCGAGGTGCACGCCTTCGAGGAGCTCGTCGGCTGCCACGGCGGCCTCGGCGGCTGGCAGAACGACGCCGTGCTCGTCCACCCGGCGGACTGGCCGCTGGCGGCCGACCTCCTCGACCGCACGGTCGAGGGCGAGGAGTTGCTGTACGGGGCCGACGCCGTCCACCGGCAGCTCGTGCGGTGGCTCGAACGGTGCGGTGCACGACGCCTCCCGACCACGGAAGCCCCGGCCGGCGGCGGGCGGCCCTGCGCCGTGCCGGGCCCACCCGGCGCGGGTGAGGTGGCGGCGCGGATCGCCAGGACGATGGGGATCACCGGGGAGGCTCGCGACCGGACGGCTGCGGAGGAGGCGGGATGCTGACGCGGATTCGGGACATGCCCGCGGGGACGGTCGGCTTCGAGGCGGTCGGGAAGGTCGACGACGACGACTTCTCCGACACCGTCGAGCCGGTGCTCCGGCGGGAGATCGCGGCCGGCCGATCGATCCGGCTGCTCTACCTGCTCGGCCCCGACCTGCGGGAGTACGAGGGGGACACGCTCGCCGAGGAGGTCAGGTTCGCGGCGCGCCACCCCACGTCCTACGAGCGGGTCGCCGTCGTGAGCGACGAGGAGTGGCTCAGGCCCGCGCTCCGCGTGCTCTCCGTGCTGGTCCCGGGGCAGCTGCGCGCCTTCCCGGTCGCGGAGCTGCCCGCGGCCAAGGACTGGCTGGCCGTCGGCGACCGGCCGTAACCACGCGCACGTCGAGCTCCCCGCCCGGGCCCCGGTGAACGCGGCGGGGTCCTCGCGGTGCGCGAGGACCCCGCGCGGCCTCACCGCTCCACGTGCAGCAGCCCGAGCCGCCGGGTCGCACGGGTGATCGAGACGTAGAGGTCGGCCGGGTTGTGCGCCCGGATCCGCTCGGGGTCGACGATCACGACGGCGTCGAACTCCAGGCCCTTCGCCGACACCGGCGTGTGCACCTCGGCCGGGAGGTCGGCGAGGCCCTCGACGTCCGCGGCGACGACCGCCAGCGTGCCGCGTTCCAGCTGCGCCGCCTCGGCCTCGACGGCCTTGCGGGCCTCGGCGACCAGCCCCGACGCGGGCACGGTGCGCTGCCACGGGTCCTCGCCCGCGTCCCGCACCGACTCCGGCGGCCGGCGGTCGGGCGCGAACTCGGCCAGCACCTCCGCGGCGAGGGCCATGATCTCGGTGGGCGTCCGGTAGTTCACCGTGAGCGTCCGGTAGGTCCACCGGTCGCCGAGGTGGGGACCCAGCACGTCCGCCCACGCCTGCGCGCCCGCCGGGGCGCTGCGCTGCGCGAGGTCGCCCACCGCGGTGATCGAGTGGGACGGGCACCGCCGCAGCAGGACGTGCCAGTCCATCGCGGACAGTTCCTGCGCCTCGTCGACGACGAGGTGCCCGTACCGCCAGTCCCGGTCGCCCGCCGCCCGCTCGGCGACACTCGCGAGGTGCCCGGGCACCTGCCGCGCGGCGAGCACGTCCGCGGTCACGAAGTCGGTCGGGCGCAGCTCGTCCGGGTCCTCCCCGGCGATCTGGCGGTCGGCCGACTCCAGGATGCTCAGCACCTCCGCGGCGTACACGCCGTCGGGTTCGGCCGGCGCGGCGCGCCCGGCGGGCGGGGGACCGAGCAGCTCGGCCAGCTCGTCGAGCAGCGGCGCGTCCGCCACCGTCCACGCCGACCCCTCGGGGCGGTGCAGCCCCGCGAGCCCGTCGCCGGCCGACGCCAGCCGGTGCGGGGACGCGAACAGCTCGGCCAGGGCCTGCTCGGGCGTCAGCACCGGCCAGAGCTCCTCGACGGCCGCGTGGAAGTCGAGGTGGGACCGCAGGTCGTCCCGCAGCTCGGCGCGCAGCTGCGCCGAGACCTCCGCCGCGCCCGCGGGCTCGATCTCGGGGATGTCGAGGCCGCGGAGGAGCTCGGCGAGCTCGGGCGGGTCCGCCAGGCCCTGGTCCAGCTTCTCCAGACCCTGCTGGACGAGCAGGCTGCCGAGCGAGTCGCGGAACGTCGCCCGGGCGGTGTTGTGCGGCAGGCCGGTGGCCCGGGCGCGCCGCCGCGCCTCCGCCGCCGTCGACCGGTCGATCACGACGGTCACGTCCTCGAGGTCGAGGGCGATCGGCGCGGCGGGCAGCGCCTGCCGGTCGGCGACGGCCCGGCGCAGGACCGCCAGCATCGCCAGGTCGCCCTTCGTGCGGGCCACGTCGTCCTCGTCGACGGCGGTCGCGACGACACCCTGTGCCAGCCGGCCCGGCGTCGTGAACACCACCGCAGACTCGCCCAGCGCGGGGAGCACGCCCCCGACGTACCGGACGAATCCCGCACTGGGCCCGACGACCAGCACGCCGCTGCGGGCCAGCCGCTCGCGGTGGGCGTAGAGCAGGTAGGCGGCGCGGTGCAGCGCGACCGCGGTCTTCCCGGTCCCCGGGCCGCCCTCGATCACGACGGCGCCGGAGAGGGGCAGCCGGATGATCGCGTCCTGCTCGGCCTGGATCGTCGTGACGATGTCGCGCATCGTCGAACCGCGCGGCGCCTTCAGTGCGGCGAGCAATGCGGGATCGGACGCGGACCCGGAATCCGCCTCGCCGTCCAGCACGTCGTCGTGGAATGTGGTGACCCGCTCGTCCGGCGCCGTTCCGGCGAGCTGGAAATGCCGCCGCCGGGTCACGCCGAGTGGCGTGGCCAGGGTCGCGCAGTAGAACGGCCGTGCCGCCGGCGCCCGCCAGTCGGTGAGCGCGTTCTCGCCGTCCGCGGGATCGGTGAGCCCGATGCGGCCGATGTAGCTCGTCGACCCGTCGGTGTGGTCGAGCCGCCCGAAGCACAGGCCCGACCGGGCCGCCGACAACGCGCTCACCCGCTCCGACCAGCGGTGGACCGACACGTCGCGCTCGTAGCGGGCGCTGAGCTCCTCACCCGTCGGCGCGGCCAGCACCCCCCGCGCCTTCGCTGCGGCCGCCGCGAGCTCGGTGGCGAGCAGGGCGTGCAGCCGCCGGATCCGCTCGGTCTCCGCGTCGACCTCCTGCTCGACAGAAACTCTTTCCACGCACTCTCCGTCCGTGCTATCCTGAACTTGCAGAGCTGCGAATTCCGCCTCTGATCGCACCCGTCAGAATAACTTCCCCGCACATTCCTGCGCAATTGTGTTTCCCGGGTGGTTTCCGGGTTCCGAGCATGCGGAGGCGACGGGAGCCCCCGGGTCGGTACCCGGGGGCTCTCGTCGCGGTGCTCCTGCGTCAGCCCAGGATCCGTGCCTTCTGGGCGGCGAACTCCTCGTCGGTGAGCACGCCCTGGTCCCGGAGCTCGGCGAGCTGCTTGAGCTGCGTGATCATGTCGGGCCCTGCCGCGGCCGCCGGGGCGGCCGGGGGAGCGGGGGGCGCGTAGCCGCCCTGCGGCTCCATCTGCGCCTCGTAGGCCCGCTCGCGTTCGGCGGCGGTCTCGGCGTCCCGGTCGGCGAATCTGCGGGCCTGGCGGCGCTGCACCCGGCCGGCCACCGAGCTGGCGGTGCCGGCGATGATCGCGGTGCGGGCGATCCCGCGGAGCAGACCTGGCATGGTGTCCTCCCTCAACTCGGCCGGACGACGGCCTCGAGCCGCTCCACGGCCTCGAGCACGTCCGGCGCCGGGATCCGCTGGCTCGCGACGAGCTCCCCGCCGGCGTCGAGCACCGCCCCCACGAGCGGTGCGGCCCAGTAGTTCTCGTAGAGGATGAGCGCGGCCATCGTGCCCGGCCGCATGAGCTCGGCGACCGCTCGCACGTCGTCGTCGTGGATGAGCCCCGACTGCGCGCCCTCGAACGCGGTGAAGCCGCCGATCCCGGCGGACGTCACGTCGGTGAGGTCGATGCCCGAGTACGACCCGTCGGCGGCCTTGCGGATCACCGTGAGGTCGTAGAGACGGACGATGTCGCGCCGGACGAGGTCCATGAGCGCATCGCCGCAGGCCTTCGTGTCGGCGTCGTCGGGGAACTCCAGGAGCACGAAGTCGATCGGCCCCGCGCTGATCTGATCCGGCATCGCTGCACCACTCTCCCGTCCCACCCGGAAAGGTCCGGCCGCACCGGACGCTAGGCAGCGTCGGCACGGGACGGCTCACCCCTGACGGACGACTTCGGCGCCGGTAGGCCGCAGCGATCACTGCACGTCGTCGGTCGTCGCGCGTGGGTCGTCGGGCGACGACACGGTGGTCGAGACCGCGGGCTCGGTGAACCCGCCGTGATCGCGCGGACCGGCGCGGCGCTCTGAGTCCGCTCCACCAGGTCGCCGTGCTGCTCGCGCCCGGCGGTCCACCACGCCGGGTCGGTGCAGGGTGTGGCCGCGTCGCTTGCCCCGCGGGGGCCGCTGCTGCTGGAGTACTCGCGTGACCGACCCGCTGCTCGGCCCGCAGGACGCCGCCACCGCGGCCCGGCTCGCGCACGAGCCGATCCTGTGGCTGAGCACGGTGGACCGCACCGCGCGGCCGCACACGGCGCCGGTCTGGTTCCTGTTCGCGGACCCGCGGATCGTGGTGTTCAGCCGCCCGGACACGGCGAAGGTCGGGCGGATGCGGAGGAACCCCGCGGTGGGCTTCTCGCTCGACAGCGCCGCGGGCGGCACGGACATCGTGCTCGGCGAGGGCGACGCCACCCTCGCCGGCGCCGACGACGTCGTCGACGACCTGGCGCCCTTCGAGGAGAAGTACCACGTCCTGCTGGGCGCGCAGAGCTTCGCCGAGTGGCTCCGCACCTTCTCCCAGCCGGTCGTCGTCACGGTGACGAAGATCGTCTCCTGGCGGCCCGGCCCGGGCGGGCTGGACCACCGCAGGATCGTCTGACCCCGCTAGGAGGGATTGGTCGGGCTCTCGACCTTCTGCTTGATCTCGGCGAGGGTGTGTTCGAGGCCGGCGCGGATGCGCTCGCCGTCGACGTGCTCGGTGTGCAGGGTGACGGTGACCTCGGAGCCCTCGGCCGCGGCGTTCACGGACAGCTCGCCGTGGTAGCCGTTCAGCCCCTCGGACCCCCAGCGCAGGGAGCGCAGGGCCGGGTCGCTGTCGAACCAGGCCTCGCCCTCCTTGCGCTCGCCGTCGACGTCCGCGACGACGTGCACCTCCTCGGCCCCGCCGGGCACGTCGCCGGTGGCGGCGCTGCCGGTCGGCTCGGCCTCGCGCATGGAGTCGAAGTAGTCCGGGAGGTTGTGCACGTCGGACAGGTAGCGGAACAGCGTGTCGGGCTCGGCCGCCACAGTGGTGGAGTGTTCGTAGTCACCCATGCCGAACGGATACCCACCGGGCGGCCGGCCCACCCCGGTCAGCGCCGGGCGCGCACCGCCGCCGCGAGCTCGTCGAGCAGGGTGGAGGTGGTGTCCCAGGACATGCACTTGTCCGTGATCGACCGCCCGTAGACGAGCGCGCCGCCCAGGGACTGGCTCCCCTCGACCAGGAAGCTCTCCATCATCAGCCCGGTCACGCCGGTGTCGCCGCCGGCGATCCGGCCCGCGATCTCCCGCACCACCTCGGCCTGCCGGACGTGGTCCTTGCGCGAGTTGCCGTGGCTGGCGTCGACGACCACGCGCTCGGGCAGGCCGGCCTTCGCGAGCCGGGCGCGAGCGTCGGCGACGTCCTCGGCGGAGTAGTTCGGGCCGGCCGCGCCGCCGCGCAGGATGACGTGCGCGTCGGGGTTGCCGGTGGTGCGCACCAGCGCCGCGAGGCCGTCCGGGTTGATGCCCATGAACACGTGCGGGGCCGCCGCCGCGCCGATGCCGTCGACGGCGACCTGGACGTCGCCGTCCGTCCCGTTCTTGATGCCGACCGGCATCGACAGCCCGCTGACCAGCTGCCGGTGCACCTGGGACGCCGCGGTCCGGGCACCGATGGAGCCCCACGTCACGGTGTCGGCGATGAACTGCGGGGTGATCGGGTCGAGGAACTCGCACCCGACGGGCAGGCCCAGGGCGGTGATGTCGAGCAGCAGCCGGCGGGCGGTGCGCAGGCCGCGGTTGACGTCGAAGCTGCCGTCGAGGCCCGGGTCGTTGATCAGGCCCTTCCAGCCGACGGTCGAGCGGGGCTTCTCGAAGTACGCCCGCATCACGACGAGCAGGTCCCCGGAGAGCCGCTCCGCCTGCGCCGCGAGCCGGTGCGCGTAGTCGAGCGCCGCGTCGGGGTCGTGGATCGAGCAGGGGCCGACGACGACCAGCAGCCGGTCGTCGCGGCCGTCGAGGACGTCGACGACGTCCGCCCGGCCACGGGTGACCACGTCGGCGACCCGGTCGTCGGCCGGCAGCTCGTCGCGCAGCAGCGCGGGGGAGAGCAGCGGGCTGATCCGGGCAGTGCGGTGCTGGTCGAGCGCGGCCGGGGCGGCGGTATCGAGGGGGGACATCGGGGTGGGTCCTTTCACGGACCGGCCCCGGTCACACATCCGCCGAGCCGGCCCAGGTGGTTACCGGCTCTCGTGGGGATGGGTCAGCGCAGCAGGCTGCGTGCCGACCCATCCCGGGCCGGCCCGCTAAACCAGTATCGGCGCGCCATGCCCACCACCGTAGCAGCCACGCTCAGCCGAGCGTCCAGATGGCGTAGTTGAGGGCCGCCGCGAAGGTGACCCAGCCCAGGTAGGGCACGAGCAGCCAGGCCGCCGCGCGGCTGTGCCGGGCGAACAGCGCGATCGTCGCGACGATCGACAGCCACAGCAGCACGATCTCGGCGAACGCGACGCCCGGGAGCCCGGCGGCGAAGAACAGCGGGGTCCAGGCCATGTTCAGCAGGAGCTGCACGGCGTAGACGACGTGGGCGGGCGCGGTCAGCCCGGCCCGGCGCCAGACGAGCCAGCCGGACACCGCGATCGTCGCGTAGAGCACCGTCCAGACCGGCCCGAACAGCCACGACGGCGGTGCCCAGGAGGGCCGGGCGAACGAGGCGTACTGCTCGGCGGCCGACGCCGAGGCGAGCCCGCCGACCACGGCGACGACCACCACCGCGGCGACGAACCCGAGCAGCGCGAGCAGGGCGGGCGGGCGGACCCGGGACGCGTGAACGGTCATAGCGGACAGTCTCGACCATCGAGAGACTTTCCGCGCGGCGAACCGCTCGCCGACGGATCTACCGCTCGCCGCATGCGGCCGCGAGTGCGCATAACGCCGTGACGACCTCCCCCGATTTTCCAGATGGAGTCCTCCCCATCTGGACAGGTGATGATCAGCGAACTGCGCGAGCCCGGGACCGCGACGCTGCGGACCGGACGCCACCGCCTCCCCGAGACGCCGCTGGAGCGGGCGTCGCGCGTGGTGGCGGCGGCGGTCGACGGCACCGAACTGCTGGCCGAGGCCGGCGGCCTCCTCCAGCACCTCGTCACGGGTGGCGCGGAGGTCGAGATCCTCGTGGCGGTGGACGCGGACACACGCCTGCTCGCCCGGTGCGGGCTGCGGTCGGTCCCGGTGCACCGGCTCGGCCTGCGGCGCCCGTTGCACACCGACGCGGAGGACGACCTGCTCGCCGCGCTCAGCGAGGTCGTCGGCTTCGATCCCGGTCCGGGCCTGGGGATCCTCGCGCCGGGCGAGCTCGCGGACCGGCCGGACCGGGCCGCCGTCGCGCACGCCGCCGAGGTCGCGGCGGCGGTGTACGGCGCGGAGATCGCGCGGTCGCTGCCGGACCGGCCCGCGGCGGCCCCGTCGACGGGCTACCTGCTCGAGGGACCCGAGGCGGCGCACAAGCGGTACGCGCTGGGTCCGGCGGCGAGCCTCGCCGAGTCGTTCCTCGCGGACCTGCGCGTCACGCGGCCCGGGGGCTGAGGACTACCGGCCGGCGGCGTCGATCCGGGCGGAGATCTGCGCCGCGAGCTCGGTGTCCTTCGCGGTGAGCCCGCCGGCGGTGTGCGTCGACAGCCGGAAGGTGACCTTCCGCCAGCGGATGTCGATGTCCGGGTGGTGGTTGCGCTCCTCGGCGTCCTCGGCCACCCGGTCGACGACGGTGATCGCGTCGGGGAAGCTCGGCAGCTCGGCGGTGCGCACGATCGCGTTGCCGTCGCGCTCCCAGCCGGGCAGGCCGGCCAGCGCGGTGGTGACGGCGTCGTCGTCCAGCAGTTCGGCCATGCCGGCCATCATGGAGCAGCCGGCCCGCTCAGGCATCCCTGCGCTGCATGCGCCAGAGGGTGAAGCCGACGCCGATCGCGGCGTAGCAGAGCGCCCGCAGCGTCGACGAGCCCATGGCGTCGAGTGTGATCGGGTACCGCAGCGCGTCCGCCCCCGCCGACCAGCCCGAGGTGAGCAGCCACGGCTGCAGCCAGTCGAGCGCCGGGATCGCGGACAGCACACCGAACGCGATCAGCCCGCCCAGCACGCTCGCCAGCACGACGAGCGGGTGCTCGGTCAGCGACGACACCGCCAGCGCCACGGCCCCCACCGCCGCGAGCTGCCCGACGACCCACACGGTGACCAGCGCGACCCGGGCCAGGCCGGCGCCGAGGCCGAGCGTGGTGCCCGACAGGGTGACCATCCCGCCGTCCGCGCTGCCCACCACGATCATGCCCGCCAGCACCCCGACGACGGCGATCGCGAGCGCCGCGGCGGCGGCCACGACCAGCACGCCGAAGGCCTTCACCCCGACCAGCCGCAGCCTGCTGACGGGCGCGAGCAGCAGCCCGCGCAGGGTGCCGTTGGCGGCCTCGCCCGCGATCGCGTCGGCCGCCGCCATCGCCACGGCGAGCGGCAGCAGCAGCGCCAGGGCGACGGTGAGGGCCGCGATCGGGAGCACCAGCCCGTTGCCGGCGACCGCCCCGATCAGCCCGCCCCCGCCGTCGCGGTCGGCGACCACCACCCCGACCGCGATGAGGACCGGGATCAGCGCGAACAGCCCCAGCGTGACCAGCGTGCGGGGTCGGCGGAACACCCAGCGGACCTCGGCCGCGAGCAGCCGGCCCAGGGGAGCGGCGGCGCGGGCGTCCGGCCCGGTCTCCGCGGTGATCGTCATGACCCCTCCGTGAGCTGCGCGAACAGCTCCTCCAGCCGCGGGCGGCGCCGGCGTGCCTCGTGCACCGCGACGCCCGCGCGCACCAGCAGCGCGACGATCTCGGGCGGCTCCGGCCCGTCCGTCACGACCACGCCGGGCTCGCCGCCGGTGTCGCGGGCCGCGACCGCACCGGCCTCGGCCAGCGTGCGCAGGGCGGGCTCGACGTCCGGCGTCACGATCACGAGGCCGCCGGTCCGGGAGTCGAGCAGCCCCCGCAGCTCCCCGGCCGCGACCAGCGACCCGGACTGCAGGACGGCGACGTGCGTGCAGGTCGCCTCCACCTCGGCCAGCAGGTGCGAGGAGACGATCACCGTGGAGCCCGCGGCGTGCAGCTCGGCGATGATCGCCCGGACGTCCCGGGTGCCGGCCGGGTCGAGGCCGTTGGTCGGCTCGTCGAGCACCACCAGCCGGCGGGGGACGAGCAGCGCCCCGGCCAGCCCGAGCCGCTGCTTCATTCCGAGCGAGTAGCCGCGGAACCGGCGGTCGGCCGCGTGGGTGAGCCCGACCCGTTCCAGGGCGTCGCCGACGGCCCGCGGGATCGCCGCCGCGTCGAGCAGCGGTTCGGCGGCGGCCATGCGGCGCAGGTTCTCCCGCCCCGACAGGAACGGGTGGAAGCCCGGCCCCTCGACCAGCGCCCCGACGTGCGGGAGTGCGGCGGCGACGTGCGACAGCGGCCGGCCGAGCAGCTCGGCGGTGCCCGCGGTGGGGCGGGTCAGCCCGAGCAGCATCCGGATCAGGGTGGTCTTGCCGGAGCCGTTGGGCCCGAGCATGCCGAGCACGGCGCCGGTGGGGACCTCGAGGTCGAGGCCCGCCACCGCGACCGTCCGGCCGTACACCTTCCGCAGGCCGGCGGCCCGGGCGGCGGGAGCGGCGGTCACCCGCGCAGCCTCCCGCACGGGGGAGGTCGTCACTTCGAGAGGGCCTCGGTGAGCACCTGCTCGGGCACGGCGCCCGCAGCGACCCGGCCGTCGTCGGTCAGGATCGCGCTCGCCACGGCGGTGGTGACCAGTCGCCCGCTGCCCCACGATCCGCTGACCGGCGCGCCGAGCTGCGAGAGGTCCGGGGCGCCCTGGGGGGCCTGGTCCTGGGCGGGGCGTTTCCCGATCACGACCGTGTCCCACCCGTCGCCGACGACGGTCGGTTCGGCGCCGGCCGGTTTCCCGCCGTGGTCGCCGCCCTGCGGGGCGTCCTTCACCGTGGTGCCGGGCGGCGGGGTGAAGGTGAACAGGGCCGGGTCCTGCGGGCCGAACGTGATGTCGGTGAACCCGACCTCGAAGGCCGGGTCGGCCGAGCCGGTGGCCAGCACGGTGAGCCGCAACGGGATCCGCTTCTCCGAGTCGACGGCGATCCGGACCTCGCGCAGCAGCGTCCGCTCGGTGGGCCTGGGTGCCAGGACCAGCTCGTACGCCGGGCGGCCCGCCACCTCCGCGGTGCCGTCGACGCTCACGGTGCTGGTCGTGCGCAGCCGCTCGATCGCGTCGGCCGCCGAGCGGGTGGGGTCCGCGGCGCCGGCGTCGGGCCGGTGCTCGCCCGGCGTCACGGCCTTCTTCGTGGCGGTGCGGTCCGTGGAGTCGTACGACCAGGCGGTGGTCCCGTCGGAGACCAGCGTCTTCTCACCCTGGTCCGACGGCAGCGCGACGCGGCCCCTGCCCGCCCCGTCCGACCAGACGCGGGCCTCCTTGGTGCCGTTCGCGAGCTCCGGTGCGCCGGGGATCGCGGGCAGTCCGAGGGCGTTGTCCAACTCGACCGTGCCGTTGAGCGGGCCGGGGTTCGCCTGCGCGACCGAGGTCACCAGATCCTCCGGCGAGACCGGCGGCAGCTCGGGCGCCGCGCCCGCACCGGCGGGCATCGCCACCAGTCCCAGCCCGACCGCGCCTGCGATCGCCACGCCCGTCCCGATCCGGGCCCAGAGCCGTCCTGCCGTTCCCACTGCCATGCCGGTAAGCCTGACGCATCGGGGCTGAGAGGGCCCTCAACCGGACACCCCGCCGCTGAGAAACGACTGAGCGGAGCGGTGCGAAGCGAACGGTAATGCTGAGGTCGGGCGCCCGTTCGGCGGTACGTTGTCGACGATGGCCAGGGTGCTGGTGGTGGACGACGAGCCCGGGGTGCGGACGGCGCTCGCCCGCGGGCTCACCGCCGAGGGGATGGAGGTCGTCGCGGTCGGCGACGGCAACTCCGCGCTGCGCGCCGCACTGACCGGGGGGTTCGACGCCGTCGTGCTCGACATCATCCTGCCGGGGCTCTCCGGGTACCGGGTGCTGGAGCGGATGCGCGCGGCCGGCGTCGACACGCCCGTCCTGATGGTGTCCGCCAAGGACGGCGAGGTCGACCAGGCGGACGGGCTGGACCTCGGGGCGGACGGCTACCTCGTCAAGCCCTTCTCCTTCGTCGTGCTCGTGGCGCAGCTCAAGGCGATGCTGCGCCGGCGCGACGCCGCACTCGGCCGGTCCGGTCAGCGGGTCCGGCTGGGCGGGCTCGTCGTCGACCCCGCATCGCGGTCGGTGACCTGGGAGGACGCGCCGGTCGAGCTGTCGCCGCGGGAGTTCGAGCTGCTGCACGCGCTGGCCCGCCGGCCGGACACCGCCGTGGCCAAGGACGAGCTGCTCCGCCTGGTGTGGGGCGACGAGCAGGCCGCGAGCCGCAACGTGGTCGAGGTCTACGTGGGGTACCTGCGCCGCAAGCTCGACGCCGTCGGCGCCGGGCACGTGCTGCGCACCGTCCGCGGGCACGGGTACCTCGTCGGATCGGGCTGAGGCGTGTTGCGGCGCCGGTTCGCCCGCGGCCTGGCGCGCTCCCGCGTCCTGCGCATCCGCGGATGGTGGCGGCGCCGCACGTTGCGCTTCCGGATCACCACCGCGGTGGGCGTGGTCGCGCTGGTCGCACTGCTCGCCCTGAGCAGGCTCGGGGTGAACCTGCTGTACACCACGCTGATCGCGGCGGCGGACAACGAGCTGCACACGCAGGCCGGGGTCGTCGTGACACGCCTGGAGCAGGGCGGGGCCGTCGCGGACCGGGCCACCCCGCCGTCGATCCGGATCACCGACACCGCGGGCACGCCCGTCGACGGGCGCGGGTCGTTGCCGATGACCGCGCGCGACGTCCGGGACCTCGCCGCCGGGCGGGCCGAGAACGTGTTCCTCGACGGCACCGCCGTCCGCTGGGTCGCGGACCCGGCGATCCTGCCCGACGGGTCGACCCGGCTGGTGTTCGCCTCGGGCGACCTCGTCGGCGGGGCGACGCTGCTCGCGCGGGCCGCCGTCGGGTTCGTGGTGGCGGGGTTGCTGGCCGCGGCGGTCGTGGCGCTGGCGGCCTGGGTGGCGACGCGGGCGGCGCTGCGGCCCGTCGACCGGATGCGGGCGGCGGCCGCCGCGCTCCCGCCCGGGCGACGGCTGCCGGTCCCCGCGGCGCACGACGAGCTGCGTGCCCTCGCCGAGGAGCTGAACTCCCTGCTCGCCCGCCGCGACGACGCCGTCACCCGGCTCGAGCGGTTCACCGGCGACGCCGCCCACGAGCTGCGCTCCCCGGTCGCCGCGATCCGCGCGCAGGCCGAGGTGGCGGTGGCGCACCCGGACCCGGCCCTGGCCGAGGAGACGCTGCGCGACGTCGCCGTCGAGGCCCAGCGGCTCTCCGGCCTGCTCGCCGACCTGATGGCCCTCGCCCGCGCCGACGCCGGCCAGCGGCCCGACCCCGAACCCGTCGACCTCGTCGAGGCGGCCCGCGGGGCGATCGACCGGGTCACCGAGGGCCCGGCGCCGGAGCTGCTCGCACCGGGGGTCGCGCTGGCCGCGGCCGGGCAGGCCGAGGTCGCGCTGGTGCTCGACAACCTGCTCGGCAACGCCGCCCGCTACGCCGCGACCCGCGTCCGGATCGAGGTGCTGCCGGCCGGGCGGGTGACCCGGCTCGTGGTCTCCGACGACGGCCCGGGCATCCCCGAGGCGGATCGGGTGCGCGTGTTCGACCGGTTCACCCGGCTGTCCCAGGAGGCCGGCGGCGGGCACGCCGGACTCGGATTGGCGCTGGTCGCGGCCCTGGTGCGCGGACGGGGCGGAGAGGTGTCGGCCGGCGGGTCCGCGTGGGGCGGGGCGCGGCTGGAGGTGCGCTGGCCCGCGCCCTGACCGTGCATCTGGAACGATCCCGGGTCGTGCCCGTGGAGAGCTGCTCGACCCTGATCGCGGCACCCCGCCGGCTGGTCGCCGGCGTGGTGCGGGACGGCGAGGCCGCCGACGAGTCGTTGCGGGAGGCCGGGCACCGGTACTCCGCCGCCGTCCGGCTGCTGGTCCCCGGCGACGAGGTGCTCCTCGAGGCCCGGCTCGCCCCCGGCGTCCGGCTGCCCTACCGCTCGCGGGTCCGGTCCGTGGGTGTCGGCGGGATGGTGTCCGAGCTGGCCGGCGGCCTGGCGAAGGGCCTGGTGCACACCACGACCCTGGCCGCCGCGCCGGGCGGGACGGTCATGCGGGACGAGATCCGCTGGCGCTCGCCCTTCGGCGCGATCGGCCGGATGGCCGACGCGATCCTGGTCCGGCGGCTGATGCGGGACATGCTCGCCTCCCGGTCGGCGGTGTACCGGCGGCGCGCCGAGGAGCTGGCCGCGGCACCCGCCGTCGTCGGGGCGGCGATCGTGCGCGACGGGGCGGTGCTCGCCGCGCAGCGGTCGCGACCCGCCGACCTGCGGGGCCGGTGGGAGCTGCCCGGCGGCCGCGCCGAGCCGGGCGAGTCGGAACCGGACGCTCTGGCCCGCGAGTGCGCCGAGGAGCTCGCCGCCCAGGTCGAGGTGGGGGAGCGCGTGGGCACGGACCTGCCCGTCACGACCCCGGGTGGGGCCCTGGCACTGCGGATGTACGCCGCGGTGCTCCGCCCGGACTCCCCGGAGCCCAAGGCGCTCGAACACCTCGCCGTGCGCTGGCTGACGGAACGGGAGCTGCCGACCGTCGCCTGGGTCGACGCGGACCGCGCGGTCGTCGGGGACCTGGAGGCCCTCCTCCAGGCCCAACGGTCCGATGCGCTGTGCCTCGGGACGACGCGGAAAACCGGGAACCGCGGAGCCACCCGCGCGAACTCACGCAGCGGCGCGTCCTTGTCGACCGGGATGTGCGTCCGCGCGTTCGGCGCGCGTCCGACATAGGCCTTCAGGACGGGCGCGCGCTGCTCCGGAGCGACCTCGTCGAGGTGCACCTCCTCGCGTCGGCCGTGGCGGAGGACGGCATCGCCTTCCGCCGCCCGCACGTTGCGCACCCAGTTCACGTGCTCGCCGAGCATCGACACCAGGTAGCGCTCGCCGTGCACCTCGGCCACGACCAGCGGCAGGCCGACCGTGCGGCCGGACCTGCGGCCGCGCACCTCCAGGGCGACGAGGTGGTCGGGCCCCGCGCCCCGCGCGAACAGCGCGGCCGTGAGCCGGTCGGCGCCGCGCGCCAGGCGGTTCGGTCGTCCGCCCCGGTAGAGCCACCGCCTCACGTCCACGGCTCGGCTCCCTCCGGGCGCGGGTCGGTGCGGGTCAGAAGAGCCACCGCAGCGCCTCCAGGCTCTTGGTCGCGTAGCGCTCGTGGCCCGGGTGCAGGCCGTGGGCGAGGTCCTCGAGCAGGGTGCAGCGGGCGTAGAAGAGCGCCCGGGCGCGCAACGCATCCCCACCGTCTGCGCCGTACGCGGTGAGCGCGCTGTCGAGCGCGGCGGGCCCGAGGTCGCGCAGGATCCGGCCGAGGTCGACCGCCGGGTCGGCGATCGCGGCGTCGCTCCAGTCGATGATCCCCGTGACCCGGCCGCCGTCGACGAGCACGTGCTCCACGCCCAGGTCGTTGTGGGTGAAGGCGAGGCGAGGGGCGACGGGCGCCGGGGGTCCGGACAGGAACCGCTCCACGCCGGGCCGGAAGTCGGGGGGAATCTCGCTCCGCACGGTCGGGTAGGTCTCGGCGGCCTCGTCGTGCCACTCCTCGGGCGCGACGTCGTCGACGGCCACCTCCGCGCCCAGCCGGTCGCGCGGGAGGGCGTGCAGGGCGGTGAGCACGGCGCCCAGCGTCGCCCCGACCCCGGGCGCCACCGCGGCGCGTTCCGCCTCGGAGCGGTCGAGCAACGGGGTACCGGCCAGCCTGCCGAGGACCAGGCACCCCTCCTCCGGTAGGACGAGCCGCACCGGCGGGACGGGCACGGGGCAGGCCTCCGCGACCCGCCGCAACAGCGCGGCCTCCCGTCGCACGGCGCCCGCCGTCGCCGCCTGATCGGGCTCGCGGCGGTAGCGGACGACCAGGGTGCCGTCGACGTCGTAGGCATCGTGGTCGAGGCCCGAGCCGAGCGGGGTCACGGCACTCGCCCGTAGCCCCGGCATGTGCCGGGCGAGCCGTGCGGCGACCTCGGCCGGCCCGCGGGGAATGTCGTGGGCCGCGCTCACGACGGGTCCCCGTCGGACCGTCCCGGGGACCGCAGGAGCGGCTCCACTGCTCGCCATGCCCCCTCGGCCAGGGCGTCCGAGACGAGCGCCGGCGAGGACCCGGGGGAGGCGAGCCACCCGCGGGCGTACTCGTGCACCGGCCCGATCCACAGTGCGACGACGACGGTCAGCTCCGGTGCCCCGGACCACCCGTGGCCGCGCAACCAGTCGTCGATCTGCTCGGCGAAGCCACGCTTGGCGTCCAACGCGGGCTCGTCGAGCATCGTCTGCAGCACGTCCGGCGGCGAGTGGAGGAACAGCCGGGCCAGCTGCGGGTTGTCCTCGATCCACCGCAGGTGCCGCACCACGACCCGGCTCACCGCGTCCTCCGCGCCGCCCGCCGCGCGCAGCGCCCGCAGCAGGACCGCCTGGTGGTCGGCGAGCCCGGCCGCCACGACCGCCGCTGCGAGATCGGCCCGGGTCGGGAAGTGGTGGAACAACGACCCGTTGCTGACCCCCGCGCGCTCGCGCACCGCCTGCATCGACGTCGCCTCCCAGCCGCGCTCCTCCACGCTGGCCAGCGCCGCCTCCACGATCACGGACCGGCCGTCCCGCTTCATGGAGTGACACTCTAGAGTACCACTCCATCACCGTCAACGTCTTTCTGCCGCGGGGGAACCGGGGCGCCGGCGGGTCCGTCGAAACCGGACATGGAGCCGATCACGCACCCCAGCCCCGCCGCCCCTCCCGCCCTCGCCGCCCTCCTCCGCCGTCAGGCGGGGGTGATCGGGCGGGCGCAGGCGCGGGCCGCCGGCCTGTCCCCCGACGCGATCGACCGGAAGCTCGCCGGCCGGCATTGGGTACCGCTGCACCCGCGCGTCTACCTCGACCGCACCCACCGGCCGACCGACGAGGCCCGGGTCCGGGCCGCCGTCCTCTGGGCCGGCGACGACGCGGTGCTCAGCGGGCTGGCCGCCGCCTGGTGGCACGGCGTCTCCCCGGCGCTCGCCGGCGACATCGCCGTGACCGTGCCGCGGCGCCGCTCGCCCCGGAACCGGCCGGGCGTCACCGTGCGCCGCCGCGACCTCGCCGCCGACGACCGGACCAGCCGGTACGGCGTCCCGGTCACGGCCCTGCCGCTCACCGTGCTCGAGGCGGCGGTCGAACTGGGCGCGGCGGGCGGCCCGTTCCTGGACCGGGCGCTGCAGTCGCACGTCGGGTTCGCCGAGGTCGCACGGGCCTACACGCGGAACCCCGGCGCGGCCGGTGCGACCGCCGCCCGCGCCGCGCTGGCCGCGACCGCGGAGCGGGCGGGACCCGCGGCCGTCCGGCTGCTGGTGTCCCGGCTGCGCGAGGCCCGGGTGATCGGCTGGCGCACGGAGCACCCGGCGGCCGGGGTGGTGCTCCCCGTGGCCTTCCCGCAGGCACGAGTGGCGGTGGAGGCCGAGGGCTGGGCGCGGCCGCTCGGGGCGGAGGCCCGGCGGCGCACGCTCTGGCGGCGCGGGGTGCTGGCCCGGGCGGGTTGGACCGTGCTGATCTGCCCGTGGCACGAGCTCGCGACGAGTCCGGAGACCGTGCTGGGCGAGATCGGCCGCGCCGTGGCGCCCGGTCGGAGGGCCGGATGATCGGCCGCGCGGCGGCCTGCGGCGGTCCGCATCACTGTGTGACCTTGGTCATCGGTTCCGGGGGCGGCGGAAGCGGTGCCGGACACCGCGATGACGGCCGAGCAGGAATCGATTCAGAAGCTCCCGCCGAGCCTCCACGCGGGGGGCACACACCGTCCACGAAGGACGGACACGGGCCCGTTCGGGCCCGCGACCTCAGTAGATGCGCGCCGCCTTGACCGCGCGCGTGTACTCCTTGCCACTGAGTCCCTGGGCGTCGATCTTCTTCAGCCGCAGGTGGACCACCGGGCAGCTCTTGCACCGCTTCGGCTTCGACCGGCAGCACTTCTTCTTCACCTTGGCCATCGTGAGGAAAGCCTAGGCTCACCTCTCGGCAAGGTCCAGAGTCCGCCCGGGATACCGTGAATCGTGACCTCAGCCGGAACCGCTCTCGCCGACGCCCCGCAGACCGCCGACCGCGGCCTGCCCGACGGCGTGCGCGCGCTGCGCAACGTGGCGATCGTCGCGCACGTCGACCACGGCAAGACCACCCTGGTCGACGCGATGCTGCGCGCCTCGGGCGCCTTCGGCGAGCGGGCCGAGCCGGTGGACCGGGTCATGGACTCCGGGGACCTGGAGCGCGAGAAGGGCATCACCATTCTCGCCAAGAACACCACCGTGACCTGGCAGGGCGTCACGATCAACGTGATCGACACCCCGGGCCACGCGGACTTCGGCGGCGAGGTCGAGCGCGGCCTGTCGATGGTCGACGGCGTGGTGCTGCTGGTCGACGCGTCCGAGGGCCCGCTCCCGCAGACCCGCTTCGTGCTGCGCAAGACCCTCTCGGCCGGCCTGCCGGTCATGCTCGTCGTCAACAAGACCGACCGTGCGGACGCCCGCATCGAGGAGGTCGTCGACGAGTCGCTGGAGCTGCTGCTCGAGCTGGCGGACGAGCTGGGCCTCGACGAGGACCAGACCGCCCACCTGCTGGACCTCCCGGTCGTCTACGCCTCCGGCCGCGCCGGGCGGGCGAGCCGCAACCGCCCCGCGGACGGCGAGCTGCCGGACTCCGAGGACCTCCAGCCGCTGTTCGACGTGTTGTTCGACGTGGTCCCCGCGCCCAAGGACGACCCGAACGCCCCGCTGCAGGCCCACGTCACCAACCTCGACGCGACCTCCTTCCTCGGCCGCATCGCGCTCTGCCGCGTCCGCGCGGGCGTGATCCGCCGCGGCCAGCAGGTCGGCTGGTGCCAGGCGGACGGCACCGTCACCCGCGTGAAGATCACCGAGCTGCTGCGCACCGAGGGACTGACCCGCGTGCAGGCGGACGAGGCGGTCGCCGGCGACATCGCCGCGGTCGCCGGCATCCCGAACGTCATGATCGGCGACACGCTCGCGGACCCGGAGAACCCGGTGCCGCTCGAGCGCATCCACGTCGACGAGCCGGCGATCTCGATGACGATCGGCATCAACACGTCCCCGTTGGTCGGCCGCGACCCGAAGCCGGGCCAGAAGCTCACGGCCCGCCAGGTCAAGGGCCGGCTGGACGCCGAGCTGGTCGGCAACGTGTCGCTGCGCGTGCTGCCCACCGAGCGCCCGGACACCTGGGAGGTCCAGGGCCGCGGCGAGCTCGCGCTGGCGATCCTCGTGGAGACGATGCGCCGCGAGGGCTTCGAGCTGACGGTCGGCAAGCCCGAGGTCGTCACGAAGACGATCGACGGCACGCTGCACGAGCCGTTCGAGCGCCTCTCCATCGACGTCCCGAGCGACTCGCTCGGCGCCGTCACCCAGCTGCTCGCCGCCCGCAAGGGCGAGATGGAGCAGATGGTGCACGGCGAGAACCGGGTCCGGCTGGACTTCCGGGTACCGTCGCGCGGCCTGATCGGCTTCCGCACCGAGTTCCTCACGATCACCCGCGGCGCGGGCATCGCCAGCCACGTGTTCGACGGCTACGGCCCCTGGGTCGGCGAGATCTCCAGCCGGCTGCGCGGCTCGCTGATCGCCGACCGCTCGGGCCCCGTCACCGGGTACGCGGTCGACGCCCTGTCCGACCGCGGCGTGCTGTTCGTCGGCCCGGGCACCCAGGTCTACGAGGGCATGGTCATCGGCGAGTACACCCGCAACGAGGACCTCGAGGTCAACATCGTGCGGGAGAAGAAGCTCACCAACATGCGCAAGTCGACCGGCGACGAGCTGGTGAAGCTCACCCCGCCGACGATCCTCACGCTGGAGCAGAGCCTGGAGTTCTGCGCCAACGACGAGTGCGTCGAGGTCACGCCGGAGAACGTCCGGATCCGCAAGGTCGAGCTGGACTCGCACCTGCGCGGCCGCCAGCGCGCCCGGGCGAAGGCCGCCGCGGCCGGCGTCTCGCGCTGACCCCGCGCCCCGGCCGGGCCGGGCCCCACACCCGGCCGCCACGTCGCCGGTGCGACGATGGCGGCCAGGCGGGCCGCCCGGCCCGCCGGGCGGGGGAGGGCACGTGACCGGCTGGGCGCGCAGGACGCTGCTCGTCGTCGGCGCCTGCCTGCTCACGCTGCTGGCGGCGTGCACGGACGCCCCGGTGGAGCAGCCCGCCCCGCCGCAGCCCGCGCCGCCGCCCGTGACCGCCCGGGCGACCGAGGTCGTCGTCGGCGTGGACGACCTCGGCGCCGGCTTCAACCCGCACCTGCTCGCCGACCGCTCGCCGGTCACGCAGGCGCTGGCCACCCTGGTGCTGCCGTCGGTGTTCCGGCCCGACGCCGAGGGCGCCCTGCAGCTCGACCGCACGGTGGCGACCAGCGCCGAGGTCACCTCGACCAGCCCGTTCACGGTGAGCTACGAGCTCAACGTGCAGGCCTCGTGGTCGTCGAACTCGCCGATCGCCGCCGAGGACTTCGTGTACCTCTGGCAGCAGATGCGCACCCAGCCCGGCACGATCGACGCCGAGGGGTACCGGCACGTCACGGACGTCCGGTCGCGGGCCGGCGGCAAGGCCGTCGACGTCGTGTTCGACGAGCCGTACCCGCAGTGGCAGTACCTGTTCAGCGGGCTGCTGCCCGCGCAGATCCTCAAGGACGCCCCCGGCTCGTGGACCGGCGCGCTGCAGGGCGGGCTGCCGGCGTCGGGCGGGCCGTTCCGGGTCGCAGCGGTGGACCGGGCGCGCGGCGAGGTCACGCTCGTCCGCAACGACCTGTACTGGGCCACCCCGGCGACGCTCGACCAGGTCGTGCTCCGTCGGCTGGGTCCGCAGACCCTCGCCGAGGGCCTGCGGGTCGGCGACGTCGACGTCGCGATGCCCACCTCGGGCCCGGAGGTCACCGAGGCCCTCGCCTCGCTCGGCAACGCGATCACCACCGCGCCCGCGCCGCGCGCGACCGTCACCGATCTCGCGCTGCGGTCGGACTACGGGCCGTTGTCCGACGTCCGGGTGCGCCAGGCCGTCGGGGCCCTGCTGGACCGCGAGCGGATCCGGGCCGCCGTGGCACCGGACGCGCTGCCCGCCGACGCGTTCGGGCTCGCGCCGTCGCAGCCCGGCTACGCCGCCACCGCCCCTGCGGGCGCCCCGGCCCGCCCGGACCCCGCCACCGCCGAGCGGCTGCTCACCGAGGCGGGCTACACCCGGGGCGCCGACGGGGCCTGGACCCTCGGCAACACCCCGCTGAGCCTCGTCGTGGCCGCCGGCGCCGAGCGCGGCACGGACGTCGACGTGGCCGAGGCCGTGGCCGACCAGCTGCGTGCGGCCGGGATCGAGGTCCAGGTCGTCGCGCCGCCCGCGGCCGACCTGTTCACCCAGCGGGCGGTGGTCGCCACCCCACCCACCACGACCACGCCGCCGACCTCGCCGTCCTCGGCGAGCGGAACGGCCACCCCGACGCCGGGCGCGGCGCCGACCGCGGGCCCGAGCGCGTCCGCCACGACCCCGGCGACGACCCCGGCGACGACCCCGGCGACGACCTCGGCTCCGCCGAGCGGCACCGTCGCCCCCAACGCCACCGTGCGCGCGGACATCCTGGTGGAGCCGCGGGCGGTCGGCGGGCCGATCGGGCCGCAGCTGGCCTCGGACCACGGCTGCCCGGACCCGACGCCGTCGCTGCCCGCGCCCCCCGCCCTGCCCAACGGCTTCTGCTCGGCCGCGCTTCAGCCGGTCCTGGAGTCCCTCGCGGCCGCCGCAGTGCCGGACCCGGGCCAGCTCGCCACGGCCGAGCGGGTGCTCTGGGCGCAGCTCCCGGCCCTGCCGCTCTTCCAGCAGGTGTCGCTCCTCGTGAGCACGGCGCCCGGCTCCGCCGCGACCGGGTTCGGCGCCGGCCCGCTCGGGTCGGGACCGCTCACGGGGGCGCAGCGATGGAGCGCCCCGGTCAGCTGAGCCCTCAGCAGAGCGAAAGTTACTCCAGAGTAATCACGAAGTGTCGCCCTGTCCACCTCACGTCACCCTTTGGTCACGATCGGCGACTTCGTTGGCGGGCGGAGCTGTGAGGTTCCTAAGTTGCCCGGGGGATCGGGCGGGCCGCCCGGCACATGGACGGCCACGCGGCAAGGGTCGAAGTGCCCCGATCCGGGTGGCCCGACCGGGCCGGGACAGGCGAGAGATCGAGGAAGTCGATGAAGAGAACGAGGGCGGCCGCGGCCGCAGCGGTCGCCACGGCGGCGACCCTTGTCCTGGCGGCCTGCGGCGGCGGTGGTGGCGCCGGAGGCAGCTCGGGCGGGGTCTACGGGGACTGCAGCACCAACCCCAACACCTGCAACAGCGTCCCGGCGGACCAGCTGCAGCAGGGCGGGACGGTCACGCTGGCCTCCGAGAAGAACATCGACAACTGGAACGTCATCTCGTCCGAGGGCAACGTCGACTGGACCGGCATGTCGACCAAGCCGCTGCTGACGTACGCGTTCTACACGTCGCCCGATCTCAAGCCGACGCTGAACACGGACCTGCTGGACTCCGCGGACCTCACGAACCCGACGACGATCGTCTACAAGATCAAGCCGGCCGCCGTCTGGAACGACGGCACGCCCGTCACCGCGGACGACTTCGTCATGAGCTGGAAGTGGCAGAACACCCGGGACTGCCCGGCGTGCGAGACCGCCGGCAACGGCGGCTACGACCAGGTCACCGCGGTCACCGGCTCGGACAACGGCAAGACGGTCACGGTCACGCTGTCGAAGCCGTACACGGACTGGCAGAGCCTCTTCAACTCGGCCGCGCCGCTGTACCCGGCCCACATCGGCGCCCAGCAGGGTGACCTGAACTCGCCCGACGGCCTCGCCGCGGCGTTCGACTGGTTCGGCAAGACCCCGCCGACCTACTCGGCCGGCCCGTTCCAGGTCGAGAACTGGCAGGACAACGTCGCGCTGACGCTGGTCCCGAACCCGCAGTGGTACGGCGCGACCAAGCCCAAGCTCGACCGGCTGGTGATCCGCGTGATCACCGATGCCACCCAGGAGCCGCTGGCCCTGCAGAACAACGAGGTCCAGGCGCTGTTCCCGCAGCCGCAGGTCGACATCGTCAACCAGCTCAACAACATCCCGAACGTCTCGAACGCGCAGGCGGCCGGGCTGTCGTGGGAGCACTTCGACTTCAACCTGCAGAACCCGTTCCTCGCCGACAAGGCCCTGCGCCAGGCGCTCTACATCGCCGTGAACACGCAGGACGTCATCGCGAAGACGGTCGGGCAGTTCAACCCGGACATCAAGCCGCTGCAGAACAAGATGTTCGTGCCGCAGCAGGACGGCTACCAGGACAACCTGACGGCCACCGGGCAGGGCTCCGGCGACATCGAGCGGGCCAAGAAGGTCCTCACCGACGCCGGCTACACCGGCGTGGGCTCCGCGCTGGTCGCGCCCAACGGGCAGGCCGTGCCGGCCCTGCGGATGCGCTACACCGTGGGCAACGCGGTCCGGCAGACCGAGTGCGAGCTTTTCCAGCAGTACGCGAAGCAGCTCGGCGTGAACGTCGAGATCTCGACGACGGACAGCCTGGGCACGACCACCAGCTCGGGCGACTACGACGTCATCGTGTTCGGCTGGATCATGTCGCCGGCGCCGTTCGGCGGCGCGCAGCAGCTGTGGCTGTCGAACTCCGGGTCGAACTACGGCAAGTACGTCAACCCGACCACGGACGCGCTGATCAACGAGGCCGCGGCCTCGACGGACATCAACGACGCCCGGGCCAAGCTGAACGAGGCCGACAAGATCATGGCCGAGGACGCCTACGTGCTGCCGCTGTACCAGAAGCCGACCCTGGCCGCGGTGCAGAACACGCTGGGCAACGTGCGCAACAACGCGTCGCTCGACGGGATCACGTACAACACCTCCGAGTGGGGCATCCGCTCCGGCTCGTGACGTGAGGACCGGGGGCGGGCCCGGGCAGCGCGCCGACCGTGTGTCGGCCGCCCGGCCCGGGCCCGTCCCCGGCGTTACCCTGCTCAGACGGCGGCCCGCCCCGCCACGAGCGGAGCGGACCGTGCTCCCACCACGAGTCGGAAGAAGCACATCCGCATGCTCGCCTTCGCCGTGCGCAGGATCCTGTACTCGATACCGGTCCTGATCGTCTCGTCGTTCATCATCTTCGCGCTGGGCTCCGCGTCGGCGGACCCGCTCGCGCCGCTGCGGGAGAAGAACCCGCCCGCTCCGCAGAACGTGATCGACGCGGAGTACGTCCGCCTGCACCTCGACCAGCCGCTGCTGCAGCGGTACTTCTCGTGGCTCGGCGGCATCTTCACCGGGGACTTCGGCCCGTCGGTCGTGTCCACGGCGAACATCGGCCACGACCTGGGGGACCGCTTCCTGGTCACCATCCGGCTGATCGCGCTGGCGATGGTGCTGGCGCTGATCCTGGCGGTGGTGATCGGCGTCCTGACGGCGGTCAAGCAGTACTCGAAGTTCGACTACGCGGCGACGTTCGTCGGCTTCCTGTTCCTCGCCATGCCGGCGTTCTGGTTCGCGATCCTGCTCAAGCAGGCGGGCATCTCGTTCAACAGCGCCCTGGGCACGCAGGCGATCTACACGATCGGCCAGTCGTCCGTGCCTCCACCGCGGGGCGCCGGGCCCTACGTCGTGGACATCATCGGGCACATGATCCTGCCGACGATCTCGTTGGCGCTGATCTCCTACGCCGCCTGGAGCAGGTTCACCCGGGCCTCGATGCTCGAGGTGATGAACTCGGACTACGTCCGGCTGGCCCGGGCCAAGGGCCTGCCCCGGCGCACCGTGATGGTCAAGCACGGGCTGCGCACCGCCCTCATCCCGCTGACCACCGTGACCGCGCTGGACATCGCGTCGATCATCGGCGGCGCCGTCGTCACCGAGACCGTCTTCCAGTGGAAGGGCATGGGCGACTACCTGCTCACCTCGATCCGGACCAACGACGTCTACGCGACGGCCTCCTGGCTGCTGGTCGCGGCGACCGTGGTGATCGCCTTCAACCTGATCGCCGACCTCCTCTACGGAGTCCTCGACCCGAGGATCCGCTATGCCTGACACCCGGACCCAGACCCCGGAGACCCGGTCGGCGCCCGCGGCGCCCGACCGCGAGTTCACGGTCACCGAGCGCAGCCAGGGGCAGCTGGTCCTTCGGCGCTTCCTGCAGCACCGCGCGGCCGTCGTCAGCCTCTGCGTGCTGGTCGCGCTGGTGCTGCTGGCCTACGTCGGCGGCTGGCTCTGGAAGTACGACGCCGGCCAGTACACCCCGGACAACTCCGTCCCGCCCTCGTGGGACCACCCGTTCGGCACCGACTCCGCGGGCCGGGACCAGTTCGCCCAGGTGCTGCGTGGCACCCGCATCTCGCTGCAGGTCTCGGTCAGCGTCGCCATCCTGGCCACGCTGGTCGGCACGCTGTGGGGCTCGGTCGCCGGGTACTTCGGCGGCAAGATCGACACGGTCATGATGCGCATCTCCGACCTGGTGCTCACGCTGCCGCTGATCGCCGTGGCCGCGATGCTCTCGCACAACTTCGGCGGCTCCTGGTACCTGATCGCGCTGGTCATCGCCGGGCTGTACTGGGCGTACGTGTCCCGGGTGTCGCGCGGTGTGGTGCTGTCCCTGCGGGAGAAGGAGTTCGTCGAGGCCGCCAAGGCACTCGGCGCGAGCGACACGCGGATCATCCTGCGCCACCTCGTGCCCAACGCCCTGGGCTCGATCCTCGTCAACCTGACGATCCTGGTCGCGCTGGCGATCCTGCTCGAGACCTCGCTGTCCTACCTGGGCTTCGGCGTCACGCCGCCGGACACCTCGCTCGGCCTGCTCGTCAGCGAGGCGCAGACCGCGCTCACCACCCGCCCGTGGCTGTTCTACTTCCCGGGCCTGTTCATCATCATCATCGCGCTCACGATCAACTTCATCGGCGACGGCCTGCGTGACGCGTTCGACCCGCAGCAGACGAAGGTGCGCCAGTGATCGAGCGTGCGAGCGAGAAGTTCACGGTGAGTGAGGAGATCGACCTGTCGCCCGCGCCGGGTGCGCGGGGTGTCAAGGGGGACGTCGTGCTCGAGGTCTCCGGCCTCGACGTGACCTTCCCGAGCGGGGACGGGCCCGTCCGCGCGGTCCGCGGCGTGGACTACCGGCTGCACCGCGGCGAGGTGCTCGGGATCGTCGGCGAGTCCGGCTCCGGCAAGTCCGTGACCTCGATGGCGGTCATGCGGCTGCTGCCGAACACCGCCCAGGTCAAGGGCTCGGTCCGGTTCGACGGCAAGGACCTGCTCACGCTGTCCGAGGCGGAGATGACCCGGATCCGGGGCTCCCGCATCGCGATGATCTTCCAGGACCCGATGACCTCGCTGAACCCCGTCTACACGGTCGGGGCGCAGATCGCCGAGGCCGTCCGGGCGCACCACGACGTCTCGAAGCAGGCGGCCATGGACCGCGCCGTCGAGCTCCTCGACCGGGTCCGGATCCCCAACGCGAAGGACCGCGCGAACTCGTACCCGCACGAGCTCTCCGGCGGCATGCGCCAGCGTGTGGTCATCGCGATCGCCATGGCCAACGACCCGGACGTGATCATCGCCGACGAGCCGACGACCGCGCTCGACGTCACCGTGCAGGCCCAGATCCTCGAGGCCCTGGCCGCGGCGCAGGACGTGACCGGCGCGGCGATGGTGCTCATCACCCACGACCTGGGCGTGATCGCCGGCCAGGCGGACCGGGTGATGGTCATGTACGCCGGCAAGCCGGTCGAGGTGGGCACCGCGGAGGAGGTCTTCTACACCCCGCGCATGCCCTACACGCTCGGCCTGCTCGGCAGCCTGCCCCGGCTCGACCGGCCCAGCGAGCGGCTCACCCCGATCCCGGGGTCGCCGCCGTCGGTCGTCAACATGCCGCCCGGCTGCCCGTTCGGTCCGCGCTGCCCCAAGCACACCGAGCGGTGCGACGAGAGCGAGCCGGAGCTGCGTGCGACCACCGGCGCCGGCCACCTCGCCGCCTGCCACTACGCCGAGACGCTCGAGGGCCAGGAGGCGGCCGACGTGTTCGACAGCGAGGTCGCCGACCACGAGGCGCTGGCCGGGCTCGCTGCCGCGGCCGAGGGCGCGACGGACGGGGAGGCCCGGGCATGACCACGGTCGAGCAGGGCACGCGGACGCTGCTCAGCGTCCGCAACGTCGTCAAGCACTTCCCGATCCGCTCGAAGGGCCTCGTCCGCCGGCAGATCGGCGCGGTGCAGGCCGTCTCGGACGTCTCGTTCGACCTGGCCGAGGGGGAGACCCTCGGGCTGGTCGGCGAGTCCGGCTGCGGCAAGTCCACGACCGCGCGGGTGGTGCTCAACCTGCTGCCCGCGACCTCGGGCGAGGTGCTCTACAAGGGCCGGGACCTCACGAAGATCGGCCGCGGGGACATGCGCGCGCTGCGCCGCGAGCTGCAGATCGTGTTCCAGGACCCGTACGCCTCGCTGGACCCGCGGCTACCGGTGAACGAGATCATCGCCGAGCCGCTGCGGATCCACGGGCTCTACCGGGAGGACGGCCGCGAGCAGGTCCGGCGGCTGATGCAGACCGTCGGGCTCAAGCCGGAGCACGGCAACCGGTACGCCCACGAGTTCTCCGGCGGGCAGCGGCAGCGCATCGGCATCGCCCGCGCGCTCGCCCTGCGCCCGAAGCTCCTGGTGCTCGACGAGCCGGTCTCGGCCCTCGACGTCTCCATCCAGGCGGGCGTGCTCAACCTGCTCGACGAGCTGCAGACCGAGCTGGGCCTGTCGTACCTGTTCGTGAGCCACGACCTGTCCGTGGTGCGGCACATCGCGGACCGGATCGCGGTCATGTACCTGGGCTCGATCGTCGAGACCGGGACGGCCGAGGAGCTGTTCGCGGGGCCGGCGCACCCGTACACGCAGGCGCTGATCTCGGCGATCCCGCTGCCCGACCCCCGCAAGGAGCGGGCCCGGGAGCGGATCACGGTCGTCGGGGACCTGCCGAGCCCGGCCAACCCGCCGTCCGGCTGCCGGTTCCGCACCCGGTGCCCGAAGTTCGCGAACGAGCTGTCCGACGCCGAGCGGACGCGCTGCGTGGAGGAGCCGCCGGCCCTGGTCGAGCGGGGGCAGGGGCACCCGGTGTCCTGCCACTACGCCGAGCGCAGGGCGCTGCTGTGAGGACGTAGGCTCCCGCAGTGTTCGCCGCGTTTCCCGCGCTCCCCGCCCGTCGGGTCCTGTTCGTCCACGCGCACCCCGACGACGAGACCCTCACCACCGGCGGCGCCATCGCCCGGTACGCCGCCGACCCCGACACGGCCTGCGTGGTCGTGACGTGCTCGCTGGGCGAGGACGGCGAGGTCATCCCGCCGGAGCTGCGCGAGCTCGCGCCGGACCGGGGCGACCAGCTCGGCGGGTACCGGGTGCACGAGCTGGCCGGAGCGCTCGCCGCCCTCGGGGGTCCGGAGCACCGGTTCCTGGGCGGGCTCGGGCGCTGGCGGGACAGCGGCATGGAGCACGGCGAGGGCACCCGCGCGCTCACCCCGGCCGTGCTGCACCCGCGGGCCCTCGCCGGACCGGGGACGTTCGAGGAGCAGCTCGCGCAGCTGCTCGCCGTCGTCGACGAGCTGCGGCCCCAGGTCGTCGTCTCCTACGCCGACGACGGCGGCTACGGCCACCCTGACCACGTCCGCGCCCACACCCTCACGACCGCGGTCGCGGAGGCCCGCCCGGACACCGTCGCGCGCGTCTTCCACGCCGTCCGCTCGCGCTCCGAGCTCGAGGCCGGGCTGGCGTCGATCAAGGGCCTGCCCGGCATGCCGTTCCGGTTCCCCGAGCCCGACGAGCTGCCCAGCGCGCCCGACGCCGTCGTCACGACCCGGCTGGACGTGTCCGGCCACCGCGCCGCGCTCGTCGCGGCGATGCGCGCGCACGCCACGCAGATCGCGGTGTGGGAGAGCGCCGGGCCCGAGGGCGCCGTGGCGTTCGCGATGAGCAACGACGTCGCCCAGCCGCTGATCGACGTCGAGGAGTACGTGCTGGCCTCGGGGGCGGGGCCGGCCCCCGCCGACGACCTGTTCGCGGGGCTCGACTGATGCGCTGGCTCACGCTCGCGGCGGTGCTGCTGGCCGCGGTGCTGCTCACGGCGCTCGAGCTGCTGCTCCAGCCGATGTACATCGGGCCCGTGCCGGCCCCGGTCGGCACGGTGCTGGTGCTGCTCACCATGCCCTGGCTGATCCACGCCGCCGCGGAGGTCTCGACCACCACCGCCGTGGCCGCCTCGCCGCTGGCGGTCTGGGTCGTGGTCATCGGGGTGCTCGGCTTCGCAGGCCCGGGCGGGGACGTCGTCCTGCCGGCGACCTGGCAGTCCTTCCTGTTGCTGGTCGCGGGCCTGCTCGCCGGGTTGCTGCCGCTGCGCCGGGTCGTCGAGTCCGCCGACGCCCGCCGCTCCGCCGAGCGGGGTGCCGACCCGCGCGGGATGATCCGGTCGTGAGCGACGGACCCATTCCCGACGCGGCGGTCGTCGGGCTCCTGCGGCCCTTCGTGCGGGCCACCCGGCCGATCCTCTCGGCGCTGCGCGACTCCGATCCCTTCGGCCTGCGCGGCCGGGACGGCGGTACGGACGGTGAGCGCTCCACCCGCGACAAGCTGCTCGACGCGCTGGCCGCGGCCCCCGTGCCCGGCACCGCGGCCTGGGCGCGGATGGACGTGGCCGCGCGGCAGCGGTGGTGGATCTACCGGGTCGGCCGCTTCGCCACCGGCGTCGCGGCGATCCCCGGCCTGGGCGGCGCGCTCGCCCGCACGCTGCCGGTCGGCGCGGCCATCGGCGCCGCGGCGCAGGGCATGCTGCTGGTCGCGGTGGCCGGCGAGCACGACGTCACGGACGAGGACCACCTGGTCTCACTGCTGGCCTGGGTGCTGTTCCGGCGCCGGCCCGAGCTGGGGAGCGGGCCGACCGCCGCCGAGGACGCCGCCGCCGACGCCCGTGCCGCCGAGATCGAGGGCGACCTGGCCACGGGCGGCAGGCCGACCGCGGCGAGGATCGGGTCCGCCGTGTGGCGGCTCGGCCGGGCGCTGTACGCGGTCGAGGACGAGCTGGACAAGCGCCCGCACGGCCGCTTCTACCACGAGGCGCTCGGCATGCTGCCGGTCGTCGGGGTGCTGGGGAAGTACCTCGGCGAGTGGTCCGGGCTCAAGCGCGCGGCCCGCGAGGCCCAGCGCTGGCTCGCCGCCCGGGGGCTCGCGAGGGTCTAGCCGGGGCCAGGTAGTGGTAGCGGTGGTGCTCGGTGCAGCCCAGCCGCGCGTAGAGGGCGCGGGCGCCCTCGTTCTGCAGGTTGACCTGCAGCACCGCCCAGCGGGCGCCCTGCTCGAGGCCCCACGCCGCCGCGGCCGCCGTGAGCGCGGTGCCGACCCCCTGCCGTCGCGCCGCCGAGCGGGTGGCCAGGCGGGACAGGTGCAGGTGGTCCTCCACGACGGCGGCCCGCAGCGCGCCCGTCGGCGTCCCGTCCGCTGCGCGGGCCACGGCGAAGCCCGGCCGCGCCGCCGCGGTGAGGACGTGCCGCTCCGCCTCGCTCTCCGGGGCCCCGGTGATCGCCCACCAGGCGTCGGTCGCGTCCGGGGTGAGCTCGACCGCCGCGGTCGACGGCAGCGCCGCCAGGTTCGTGAGATCCGCCACCAGGACGGCGACCTCGGGCCCGGCCCGGTGCCCGCCGTCGAGCACCCAGCCCTCCCGCGCCGCGGCCTCGGACCAGGGCGAGCCCATCGGCGTCTGCAGCCGGGTCGGGATGCCGTGCTCCGCCGCGAACGCCCGGACGCGGTCGAGCGCCGCGTCGATCGGCAGCCCTGGGTCCCCGACGGCGAGCGCCGAGTTCGCCCGGCCGGTGAACCCGCCCGCCGCGCGCAGCCGCCAGCCGCCGAGCGGCTCGTCGACCACGGCCGGCCAGGCGTCGGCACACAGGTTCTCCAGGCGGGACACCGCGCTCCACGAGGCCCGGCGACGTGGGGCCGGCGGGACGACCCGCACCGCGACGACGGCCGCGCGGTCCACCCGCACCGGCCCCTTCCGGGTGTCGACCACGACCGTGCCCGCGCCGCCGTCGGACAGCGGGCCGACGGCGTCGGTGTAGAGCGGGCGGCCCTCGCGCTCCCCGATCCGGTGCCGGAGGGCGACCCGTTCGCCCAGGGCGGCGTCGATCAGTGCGGCGACCCCCGGCCGCCCGGGGTGCTCGTCCGGAGTCATCGAGTGAGGCTTGCCTTCCCGTGTGAGAGTGGGTACCCGCGGGTTAACCTGCCACGGAGAACGCCCGCGCCAGAACAGCGCCCCGCTTGTGGAGGACCTTCCGTGACGTACGTGATCGCCGAGCCCTGTGTGGACCTCAAGGACAAGGCGTGCATCGAGGAATGTCCCGTGGACTGCATCTACGAGGGCGCCCGCATGCTCTACATCCACCCCGACGAGTGCGTCGACTGCGGTGCCTGCGAGCCGGTCTGCCCCGTCGAGGCCATCTACTACGAGGACGACGTCCCGGACCAGTGGGGCGCGTACACCAAGGCCAACGCGGACTTCTTCGAGGAGCTGGGCTCGCCCGGCGGCGCCTCGAAGGTCGGGCTGACCGAGGCCGACCCGGAGCCGATCAAGAGCATGGCGCCGGTCGAGCACGACGAGTGAGCGAGCGGCAGCGAGCGAACCATCGGCGGGGCATCGCGCTCCCCGACTTCCCCTGGGACTCTCTCGCCGAGGTCAAGGCGCTCGCCGCCGGCCACCCCGGCGGCATCGTCGACCTCTCGGTCGGCACGCCGGTCGACCCGGTCCCGGCCGTCGTCCGTGCCGCGCTGACCGGCCCGGCCGCGGACGAGCCCGGCTACCCGACCACGTACGGGCCCGACTCGCTGCGCCAGGCGATCGCGGACTCGCTGACCCGCCGCTTCGGCGTCGCGGGGGCCGACCCGGCCGCGGTGCTGCCCACGATCGGCTCCAAGGAGCTGGTCGCCTGGCTGCCGACGCTGCTCGGCCTCGGCACGGGCGACGTCGTCGCGGTGCCGGAGCTGGCCTACCCGACCTACGAGGTGGGCGCGCTGCTCGCCGGCGCCTCCGTGGTCCGGCTGGCCGACGGCGAGGCCCCGCCCGCCGGCACGAAGCTGGTCTGGCTGAACTCGCCGTCGAACCCCACGGGCCGGGTGCTCGACGCGGCCGCCCTCCGCTCCGCCGTCGACGCCGCGCGGGCGGTCGGCGCGGTCGTGGCGTCGGACGAGTGCTACCTCGGGCTGTCCTTCGGCGCGCCGGTCGCCTCGGTGCTGTCGCCGGAGGTGAGCGAGGGCCGGCACGAGGGCCTGCTGGCCGTGCACTCGATGTCCAAGACGTCGAACCTGGCGGGGTACCGCGCGGCGTTCGTCGCGGGCGACGCGGCCCTGGTGAAGGAGCTCCTGGAGATCCGCAAGCACGCCGGCATGATCGTCCCGTTCCCGGTGCAGGCCGCGCTCGCGGCGGCCGCGGCGGACGACGCGCACGTCGCCGAGCAGGTCAAGGTCTACGAGAAGCGGCGGAGCCGGCTGCGGGGCGCCCTCGAGCGCGCCGGCTACCGGATCGACCACTCCGAGGCCGGGCTCTACCTGTGGACGACCGAGGACCGGCCCTGCCGGGACACCGTCCGCTCGCTGGCCGAGCGGGGGATCCTCGTCGCGCCCGGCGAGTTCTACGGGCCCGCCGGCGCGCGGCACGTCCGGATCGCCCTCACGGCCACGGACGAGCGGATCGACGAGGCGGTGCGGCGGCTGGAGGGCTGAGCCCCTCCCGCTCGTCTCCGTTCTCGGCGGTGCCGCGTCTCAGATCTCGGCGGCGCGGGCGGCGACGTGCTCCCACGCCGCCCACCACTCGCCGCGCTTCTCGGTCGCCCGGGCCCGCTCACGCTCCACGAGCCGGCCCGCCACGAACACGACGTGCGCGTCGGGGTAGTCGCCGAGGCCGTCGAGCAGGCCGCGGATCCGCTCCTCGGCCACGCAGGCGTCCTGGTGGTCGCCGAGCACCTCCTGGAGCCCCGCGGTGGCCTTGAGCAGCCGCTTCACCCGCGCGCCGAGCATCGGCTCGACCAGCTCGCCGGTGTAGCGCACCCGCTTCCCGAGGATCCGCAGGTCGTGCAGCGTCTGGTCCGGCGGGTCGTCCCCGGCGCGGCGCACCGCCTTGCGCAGCCGCCGCACCTCCGCGCGCACCAGATCGATCAGCTCGGGCTGCGCCTGGGTGGCCGACGGCGTGGGCAGCGGCAGCCGGATCGCGTCGGCCAGCCGCTCGAGCAGGGCCCGGTAGCGCCCGGACTCCAGCACGGCCAGCATCGCCGCCCGGGCGGTCTCGCGCTCCGCGTCGAGCGAGGCGACGAGCTGCGCGCCGGCCGCGCGCTCCCGCTCGGGCAGGGTCGCGATCTCGCCGCGCAGGCGCAGCAGCAGTACGTCCAGGTCGCGGACCGGCCCGAGGGCGCGGCCGAGCCAGCCCAGCTCGGCCCGCAGCCCGTCCGCCCAGGCCCGGTCGAGCAGCGGGCGGGCCGCCTTGAGCGCCGCGCGCATCCGCCGCACCGCGACCCGCATCTGGTGCAGGTCCTCGATGTCGCCGCCGTCCCGGGTGCCCGGGTCGTGCGCGAGCAGGGCCCGCAGCCGCAGGTCGAGGGCGGCGCGGACGTGGTGCACCGGCGAGTCCGACGGCGCGGCCGTCAGCGGGGCCGGCAGGCCGGCGCCGGTGAAGGCGAGCGGGGACGTGCTGGGAGCGGACACGAGCGGGCACCGTAGCCGACGGAGATGAACACGCCGGCCCCGGTGCCCGTCGGCCGTCAGTTCTTGTGCAGGTCCTCGTTGAGCGCGATGCCCTGGCCGGTGCGGGGGAGGGCCTCCACGGCGCCGGAGACGCTGTTGCGGCGCAGCAGCAGCCCGTTCTGGCCGGAGAGGCCTCGCGCGGCGACCGACGTGCCGTCCGGCAGGGCGACCTTCGTGCCGGCGGTGACGTACAGCCCGGCCTCGACCACGCAGTCGTCGCCCAGGGAGATGCCGATGCCGGCGTTGGCGCCGAGCAGGCAGCGCTCGCCGATGGAGATGATCGCGGTGCCGCCGCCGGAGAGCGTGCCCATGATCGAGGCGCCGCCGCCGACGTCCGAGCCGTTGCCGACGACGACCCCGGCCGAGACCCGGCCCTCGATCATCGACGAGCCCAGCGTGCCGGCGTTGAAGTTGACGAAGCCCTCGTGCATCACGGTGGTGCCCTCGGCGAGGTGGGCGCCGAGCCGGACGCGGTCGGCGTCGGCGATCCGGACGCCCGAGGGGAGCACGTAGTCGACCATGCGCGGGAACTTGTCCACGCCGTACACGGTGACCGGGCCGCGCGTGCGGAGCTTGGCCCGGACGAGCTCGAAGCCGGGGACGGCGCAGGCGCCGAAGTTGGTCCACGCGACGTTCGCGAGCAGCCCGAACTGGCCCTCGAGGCTGACCTCGTGCGGGCGGACGTGCCGCCCGGACAGCAGGTGCAGGCGCAGGTAGACGTCCGCGGCGTCGACCGGCTTGTCGGCGAGCGAGCCGATCTCGGTGCGCACCACCTGCAGCGTGACCCCGCGGTCCGCGTCCTCGCCGGCGAGCGGCGTCAGGTCGGCCGAGGTGTCGGGGGCGTCCGTGCCCAGCGCGGGGGCCGGGTACCAGACGTCGAGGACGGTCCCGTCGGCCGTGACGGTGGCCAGGCCGGTGCCGGAGGCGGGATCGGTGCGGAACTCGGTGCTCACGGGCGTCGAATGTAACCGTCCGGCCTCCGTCAACCCTCCTCCGGGTGCCGCCGCAGCCACTCCTCGGCGGTCAGGGGCCGCCGCGCGGTCCGGAACTGCTTCACCCGCGTCTCCCACTGCAAGCGCCGACGCTGGTTGTCCCGGTACGCGCGGCTGCGGTGGTAGGTCTCCGGAGGGCCCGCGAGCCCGTACTTGTAGCCCCACCACTCGCCCGAGCCCGGCTGCACGATCACGTCGAGGTGCGCCGGGTAGCGCCGGCCGGCGCCGTCGCGCATCCCGTCCCGCGGGACGTCACGCTGCGGCTCCACGAGCACGTACCGCTCGTCGACGGCGACCAGGGCGAGACCCGCGAGCGCCAGCAGCCGCTCCAGCGCCGCGACGGTCGGGACGAGCCGCCTCGCCTCGATCCGCCCGACGGTGGAGACGGCGACGCCGGCCTTCTGCGCGAGTTCGCGCTGGCTCAGATCGGCCCGGCGGCGGACGGCTCGGACCAGCCCGGACACGTCGAGTGAGCCGGGCGGTGGACGTCGTGGGGTTTCCGTGCCGGGGTCGGGCTGATCGGGCGCTGACTCGGGTGCGTCGCTCATGGGTCGACTGTGCTGGTCGTGGCAGGCCGCGGACAGGGTGACGAGTGCACTGTGGATGAGTGCCGCGGGGTGTGGATCGTCATGGTGACCGCCGGCGGGGTGCCGCGGATTCTGTCGGGGTCGTGTACATCGCCGAATGTGGTGCTCCCCGTGGGGTCGGATCCGCTGGGAGAGACCTTTGCACTGCTTGCGTTATCCGCGTTGGGTGTGCAATCCGGGTTTCTGTATGTCGCCGGTGGCCGCGTGGCACCTCGAATATGCAGGTCAAGGGTGTGGCTGGAGACCTTTGCAATGCTCGCCGATATGCGTGCTGCTGGCCGGCGGATGGCTCCTTGAACTGCAGGTCAGAGGTGCAGCAGAGATATTTGCAATGCTCGCCTATATGCGTTCTCGGGGGCAGCCGGGCAGCTCCTTGAGTTCGCCGATCAGGGGTGTGGCCGGAGATCTTTGCGACCCTTGTCGATGTGCGCGTTTCAGTAACGGCCGGGTGGTCCTCGAGTGGTCGGTCAAGGGTGCGGCCAGGAACATTCGCAATGCTTGCGGATATGCGTGCGGGAGGGGGTGGCTCTTCCGGACCCACTGGGCGTCACGGTTCGGGATAGTTCCCTTCCGTGCGTCCGGCTCGCGGTGCGATCTCCCTGCGCACCTCGGGCGTCGATCCTCAGGTGCAGCCTTTCCGTGGGCGCGGTGATTCTTCTCGTCCGCGCAGCCGACTTCCTCGCTCAGTCCGCACGCGAACGCGCGAGCATTGCACATGTCGTTCTCAAAGGGTCCGGCCTGCGCCTGGGTGAGCTGCGCTCGTCGGGCGGCCGTTGGTGTGCGGCACGGCGCCCGACTCGGGCGTACGGCGTCCTCGCCGACCGTACGCGGATATGCGAGCACTGCACCACGCACCCGCGGATAAGCGAGCACTGCACCACGCACCCGCGGATACGCGGGCATTGCGGCCCAAGGCACCGCGAATTCGCGAGCACGGTAGTCGTACTCGCGAATACCCGAGCACTGCAGTCGCACGCCCCCGCGGATGCGCGTGCACTGCAAATGTCGTCCGACGACCCCTGGTCGCACCGTCGCCCACCGACGAGCTCGCCGGAGAGCTCCGAAGCGTCGGAACGAGTTGACATGTCGGAACCTCCCGACGCATACTGGCGCCCGTGCCCGACGACGTCTTCCTCGCGCTGGCGAACCCCGTGCGCCGGCGGCTGCTGGAGCTGCTGAAGGAGGGCCCGCGGACGGCGGGGGCCCTCGCGGGGGAGTTCGCGTTGAGCCGGCCTGCGGTCGCCGAGCACCTGGGCGTGCTGCGGCGCGCCGGGCTGGTGCGGGACGAGGCGAAGGGGCGGGAGCGGCACTACCACCTGGAGCCCGGGCCGCTGGCCGGGATCGGCGAGTGGCTCGCGCCCTTCGAGCACTACTGGCGCGGTCGGTTGAAGGACCTCGCCGAGTTCGTGGAGAACGAGATGCCGGACGAGAGTGAGGACCGATGAAGGGCAGCCTGATCGCGGCCGTGACCGTGGACCAGTTCGTCGCCGGACCGCCCGCGAAGGTGTGGCGGGCGCTGACCCAGCCCGAGCTGCTGGCGCGGTGGTGGGCGCCGGGCGACGTCGCGGCCGAGGTCGGGCACCGCTTCACCCTGCAGATGCCGGGCTGGGGCAACGTGGCCTGCGAGGTCCTGGAGGTCCGCGAGCCGGAGCGGTTCGTCTACACGTTCAACGGCACCTGGACGCTCACCTGGACGCTGGTGCCGGAGGGGCGCGGGACCCGGCTGATCCTGGAGCACTCCGGCTTCGACCTCGACGACCGGCAGGGCCGCTTCGCGTTCGACCGCATGGGTCCGGGCTGGCGGGACGAGGTGCTGCCGCGGCTGGCCGCGCTCGTGGAGGAGACGGCGGACACCGCGCCGTGACGCCCGTGGGGAGACGGCGGACACCCTGACCGCCGTGGAACAGTAGGGCGCGTGAGCGCTCCGACCGTCGCCCTGGACCTGACCGCGGACCCCGCCGCGCTGACCGCCGCGCTGGTCGACGTGGCCAGCGTGTCCGGGGAGGAGCGGGCGCTGGCCGACGCCGTCGAGGCCGCCCTGCGCGCCCAGGCGCCGCATTTCGAGGTCCTCCGCGACGGCGACGCGGTGCTCGCCCGCACGAACCTCGGCCGCGAGCGGCGGGTCCTGCTCGCGGGGCACCTCGACACCGTGCCGATCGCGGACAACGTGCCGAGCCGCCGGGAGGGCGACCTCCTCTACGGCTGCGGGACGAGCGACATGAAGGCCGGCGACGCGGTGTTCGCCCACCTCGCCGCCACGATCACCGAGCCGCGGCACGACCTCACCCTCGTGTTCTACGACTGCGAGGAGGTGGAGGCGGTCCGCAACGGCCTCGGCCGCCTCGAGCGCGACCACCGGGACTGGCTCGCGGCCGACCTCGCCGTCCTCGGCGAGCCCACGGACGGCGAGGTCGAGGCCGGCTGCCAGGGCACCCTGCGCGTCGAGGTCCGGACGAGCGGCCGTCGGGCCCACTCCGCGCGGTCCTGGTTGGGGGACAACGCGATCCACCACGCCGGCGAGGTCCTGCGGCGGCTCGGCGGCTACGACCCGCGGCGGGTGGACATCGACGGCTGCGAGTACCGCGAGGGCCTGCAGGCCGTGCGCATCGCGGGCGGGGTCGCGGGCAACGTCGTACCGGACGAGTGCGTGGTCACCGTCAACTTCCGGTTCGCGCCGGACCGGTCCGTCGAGCAGGCCGAGCAGCACGTGCGCGAGGTCCTCGACGGATTCGACGTCACGCTCACCGACTCGTCGCCGGGGGCGTTGCCGGGCCTGGCGCAGCCGGCGGCCCAGGAGTTCCTGGCCGCCACGGGCGCGACCGCGCGTGCCAAGTTCGGTTGGACGGACGTCGCCCGCTTCGCCGCCCTCGGGATCCCGGCCGTCAACTACGGGCCCGGCGACCCCAACCTCGCCCACACCCGCGACGAGCACGTCGACGTCAGGGTCATCGCCCGCTGCAGGGACGTGCTGCGGACCTTCCTGACCTGACCCCGGGCGTTCACACCCGCTCCGTACGCTGGCGTTCATGAGCGCCAACGGGTCCGGGTCCCGCCCGGACGAGAGGCTGCGCGGACCGGTCGTGCTGCGCCGCGAGCAGAAGATCGAGCCCACGACGACCGACCAGCGCCTGCTCGACTCGCGCGGCCCCACCGACTGGGTGCACACCGACCCGTGGCGGGTCATGCGGATCCAGGCGGAGTTCGTCGAGGGCTTCGGCATGCTCGCCGAGCTGCCCCGCGCCGTCACGGTCTTCGGCTCGGCGCGCACCCCGCGCGACCACCACGAGTACGCCGCCGGGCGCGCGCTGGGCACCGCGCTCGCCGAGGCCGGCTACGCCGTGATCACCGGCGGCGGGCCGGGCGCGATGGAGGCGGTCAACAAGGGCGCCCAGGAGGCGGGCGGGCTGTCGGTCGGGCTCGGCATCGAGCTGCCGTTCGAGCAGGGCCTCAACGACTGGGTCGACCTCGGCATCAACTTCCGGTACTTCTTCGTCCGCAAGACGATGTTCGTCAAGTACTCCCAGGCGTTCGTCTGCCTCCCCGGCGGTTTCGGCACGCTCGACGAGCTGTTCGAGGCGCTCACCCTCGTGCAGACGAAGAAGGTCACCAAGTTCCCGGTCGTGCTGCTCGGCCGGTACTACTGGCAGGGCCTCTACGACTGGATCTCCGGGCCCGTGCTCGAGTCGGGGAAGATCGGCGAGAAGGACCTGGCCCTCCTGCACCTCACGGACGACGTCGACGACGCCGTGAAGGTGGTGCACGAGGCCTACCGGGCCTGGGAGGAGGCGCACTGATGGCGGTCGACGGGACGGCGATCCGGCGGGGCGGGCGCGACCCGCACTCGGTCTGCGTCTACTGCGGATCCTCCGACGGGGTGCCGCAGCGCTACCTGGACCTCGCCGCCGAGACCGGCACCGCGATCGCCGCGCGCGGGTGGACGCTCGTGTCCGGCGGCGGCCGGCGCTCCATGATGGGCGCCGTCGCGCTGGCCGCGCGGGCGGGCGGCGCGCGCACCGTCGGCGTCATCCCGCGGTCGATGGTGGAGCGGGAGTGGGCCGACCACGACTCCGACGAGCTGCTGGTCACCGAGACCATGCGCGAGCGCAAGGCCCTGATGGAGGCGCACGCCGACGCCTTCCTCGCCCTCCCCGGCGGGATCGGGACCTGCGAGGAGCTGTTCGAGGTGTGGACCGCCGGGTCCCTCGAGCTGCACGGCAAGCCGGTCGTCGTGCTCGACCCCGACGGACACTGGACCGGCCTGCTCGACTGGGTGTCCGGGCTGGTCGAGGGCGGGTTCGCGAGCCGGGCGCCGCTGGAGCGGATCGTCGTGGCGCGCACGGTCGACGAGGCGCTCGAGGCCTGCGGGCCCGCGGCCGCCGCCGTCGGCCGCGCATCCGTGTCACGATCGCAGGCGTGAGCACGCCCGTCCTCCCGCCGCTGCGCTTCGGCACCCGCACCCCGGCCGGCGACCGGGCGCTGGTCATGGCGATCGTCAACCGCACGCCGGACTCCTTCTACGACCGCGGCGCCACCTTCGCCGACGACGCCGCGCTGGCCCGGGTCGACGCCGCCGTCGCCGAGGGCGCGGACGTCGTCGACATCGGCGGGGTCAAGGCGGGCCCCGGCGCCGTCGTCGACATCGACGAGGAGGTCCGGCGCGTCGTGCCGTTCGTGGCCGCGGTGCGGGCACGGCACCCGGACGTCGTGATCAGCGTGGACACGTGGCGCGGTGAGGTGGGGCGGCTGGCCGTCGCGGAGGGTGCCGACCTGCTCAACGACACCTGGCAGGGCGCCGACCCCATGCTGGCCGAGGTGGCCGCGGAGACGGGCGTCGGGATCGTCTGCTCGCACACCGGCGGAGCCGTGCCCCGCCGCCGGCCGCACCGGGTCCGCTACGCCGACGTCGTCGCCGACGTGGTCGCGGAGGTGACCCGCCAGGCCGAGCGGCTGGTCGCGCTCGGCGTGCCCCGTGAGGGGATCCTCGTGGACCCGACGCACGACTTCGGCAAGAACACCTGGCACGGCCTCGCCCTGCTGCGGCACTGCGACACCCTGGTCGCGACCGGCTGGCCGGTGCTGATGGCCCTGTCGAACAAGGACTTCGTGGGCGAGACGCTCGGCGCGGACGTGGACGGCCGGCTGGAGGGCACGCTGGCGGCCACGGCGCTGGCCGCGGCGGCGGGGGCGCGGGTGTTCCGGGTGCACGAGGTCGCGGAGACGCGGCGGGTGCTCGACATGGTCGCCTCGATACGGGGTACCCGGACCCCTGCTCGCACGGTGCGGGCCCTGGCGTAGGAACGGGCGAGGAAAGGGACCCGAATCACCCGGAAGAATGGTTTGAGGCTTCACGCCACGCCGTTCCCGGAACCGAATCGATGCTCTTAACTGCCCCGTAACCTGCTGATACCTCTGCAGTAATCGGAACCAGAACTAATCGGAACAGCCGGAAGCCCACCCCTTCGCTGTGCCCGGCCCGCTCCATCGAGTTGTCCGTCCGTCCCCCGCGTAGACCACGCCCGAGACGCACCCGAGGAGAACCATGATGCCCATCACCGAGGACTGGTTCGCCCGTCGCACCTGGCAGACGCCCGACTGGACCGTCGACGACCTGATCGCCGCGAAGCGCGGCCGGAAGGTCTCCGTCGTGCTCCCCGCGCTGAACGAGGAGGCGACGATCGGGGCGATCGTCGCCGGCATCCGGCCCTTCACCGAGGGCGACCGGCCCCTGGTCGACGACCTGCTGGTCATGGACTCCGGGTCGACCGACGACACCATCGCGATCGCCCGTGCGAACGGCGCGCGCGTCGCGCTGCGCACGGACGTCGTCCCCCATCTCGAGCCGGTCCCGGGCAAGGGCGAGGTGCTCTGGCGCTCGCTGGCCGCCACGGACGGCGACGTCATCTGCTTCATCGACTCGGACCTGGTCGACTTCGACCCGGGGTTCGTGCCGTCGCTGCTCGGCCCGCTGCTGCTGGCCGGCGGCGTCCACCTGGTCAAGGGCTTCTACCGGCGCCCGCTGCGGCTGGAGGTGAGCGACGCGGAGTCCCTGGAGCACGGCGGCGGCAGGGTCACCGAGCTCGTCGCGCGCCCCCTGCTCTCCGCGCTGCGGCCCGAGCTCGCCGGCATCGTGCAGCCGCTCGGCGGCGAGTACGCCGGCACCCGCGAGCTGCTCGAGTCGGTCCCGTTCGCCACCAGCTACGGGGTGGAGATCGGGCTGCTGCTCGACACCGTCTCCTCCCTCGGGCTCGACGCGATCGCGCAGGTCAACCTGGGCGTGCGCAAGCACCGCAACCGCAACCTGATGGACCTCGGGGTGATGTCGCGACAGATCACGGCCACGGCCCTCCGGCGCTCCGGGCTGCCGGACACGGGCGCCGCGCTCACCCAGTTCGTGCAGGTCGGCGGGGAGTGGGTGCCCAACAGCCGGGAGCTCGACCCCACCGAGCGGCCGCCGATGCGCACGCTCGTCGCGGCCCCGGACCAGGTCGCCTGAGCGCGACCGGCCCCACCGCGGGTCTGCTCGCGCGCCGTCCCCGCCCGTGATGTGATGCCCGGGTGGGGACCGCGCTCATCTACCTGCTCGTCGTCGCGGTGGTGGCGGCGGTGGTGTTCGTGCTCGCCGGGCTGGTGTTCGGCCGCGGCGAGGAGCTGGCCCCGCTCGCCCCGGGCGCCACGCCCACGCGGCTGCCCGCCGAGGCCGTCCGCGGGGACGACGTCCGCGACCTGCGCTTCCAGCAGGCGCTGCGCGGCTACCGGATGGGCGAGGTCGACTGGGTGCTCGACCGGCTGGCCGAGGAGCTCGACCGGCTCACCGACGAGCGGGACCGGGTGACCGACGAGCGCGACGCCCTCGCCCTGCGGGTGCACGAGCTCGAGGCCGCCCGGCCGCGTGCGGAGGGGGACCGGTGAGGACCCGTCGCGACCTGGTCGTCGCCGTCGACGTGGCCGCGCCGGCCGCCACCGTCTGGGACCTCGTCACCGACTGGGAGCGGCAGCGGGAGTGGATCCTCGCCACCCGGGTGCGGGTGGTGTCCGGCGACGGCCGGACCCCGGGATCCGTCGTCCTGGCCGTGACCGGGGTGGGGGACGTCGGGGTCGTCGACACCATGACCGTCACGGCGTTCGAGCCCGCCCCGGAGGGCGGCGGACGGGTCGACGTCCGGCACACCGGGCTCGTCGTGACCGGGGACAGCTCGTTCGTCGTGGCCGCGCAGGGCGCGGACCGCTGCCGCTTCACGTGGACCGAGGGCCTGGAGCTGCCGTTCGGCCGGCTGGGGGCGCTCGGCTGGCCGCTCGTCAGGCCGGTGACCGCCGCCGGGTTCCGGCTGTCGCTGCGCCGGCTGGCCCGGCTGGCCGAAACCGTCGGACCCGCCGCGTAGCGTGCCGCCCGTGACCGCGTCCGATGGGATGAGCCGCTGCGGCTGGGCGACCTCCGCGCCCGACTACGTCGTCTACCACGACGAGGAGTGGGGCTTCCCGCTGCACGGCGAGCGGGCGATGTTCGAGCGGCTCACCCTCGAGGCGTTCCAGTCCGGACTGTCCTGGCTGGTCATCCTGCGCAAGCGGCCGCACTTCCGGAAGGCGTTCGCCGACTTCGACCCCGCCGCCGTCGCCGCGTTCGGGGACAGCGACGTCGCGCGCCTGCTCGGCGACGCGGGGATCGTGCGCAACCGCGCCAAGATCGAGGCCACGCTGGCCAACGCCCGCGCGGTGCTCGCGCTGGACACCCCGCTCGACGAGCTGCTCTGGTCCTTCGCCCCCGCCGAGCACGCCCGCCCGGCCACGCTCGCCGAGGTCCCGGCCGTCACGCCGGAGTCGAAGGCCATGGCGAAGGAGCTCAAGCGCCGCGGGTTCCGGTTCGTCGGACCCACCACGTGCTACGCGCTGATGCAGGCGGCCGGGCTGGTCGACGACCACGTCGCGGACTGCTTCCGGGCCGCCGGACCGGCCGCTCCGGAGAGCCCCGCGTCCACCCCGGACTAGCCCTGCGCGATCAGCGACAGGCCGGTTGCGCTGGGTGAACGCCACACGATTGATCGCCTCGGTTGCGTGTCGAGATCCGCGATGGGGAAGAATGAGGGCCACCATCCCGCCTGTGCGCGCTCCCCAGCGCATCGGCGCCCTGCACGAGACGACAGACGGAGGGAGCAGGACATGGCGGCGATGAAGCCCCGGACCGGCGACGGACCCCTGGAAGTGACCAAGGAGGGCCGGGGCATCGTGATGAGGGTGCCGCTCGAGGGCGGCGGCCGCCTCGTCGTCGAGATGACACCCGAGGAGGCCGAGAACCTCGGCGAGGCCCTGCGCGGCGCGACGGGCTGAGGCCCGCTGCCCGCACGGGCCGACCGTGGCGGTCCGGGTCTCGTCAGGCCCGGACCGCGTGCAGGTCGCGGATCCGCAGCCCCGACGCGCCCGCGACCGTGCCCGGCTCGCCCGGGAAGACGGGCTCCGGCTCGGCCGGGATCGTCAGCATCTCGATCGACACCGCCCCGCAGGCGCATCGCACGTAGCGCACCCAGCCCTCCGAGGTGTGGTGCGTGGACAACGTCGTGGCGCCTGCGGTCCGTCCGCACTGCGCACAGCGCATGAGGGTTCCCTCGATTCGGTAATATGCATCCGTCGTTGACGGCTTACTCGTCGAGGGTAGCAGGTGTAAGAGGCCAGTGGATTTCATCGGTTACCGAAGTGACGCACTCGGCGCGGCCGTCGCGCTCGTCAACACCGTGACCGCGCCGCCGCGCGGCACCGTCGAGGAGGCCGCGCCGCCGGACCAGCTGCGCCGCGTCCTGGTGGAGCACGGGTACATCGCCGGCCGGGCGCCCGCGTCCGTCGAGCCCGACCTGCGGGGGTGGGCCGGGCGGCTGCGCTCCGTCTTCGACGCCGAGGACCTCGACACCGCGGCGGCCGCGGTGAACGCGCTGCTCACGGACGTGCGGATCGGGCCGCACCTGACCCAGCACGACGGGCAGGGCTGGCACCTGCACTACTCGCCGCCCGACGCGGCCGTGCTCGACCGCGTCCGCTCCACCACGGCCTTCGCCCTCGCGATGCTGCTCTCGGAGTACGGCCTCGACCGACACGGCCGGTGCGCCGCCGACGGGTGCGAGCGGGTCTTCGCGGACACCTCCCGTAACGCCGCCCGGCGCTACTGCTCCCCGTCCTGCGCCAACCGGTCCGCGGTCGCCGCGCACCGGGCGCGCCAGCGCTCCGCCCGCTGAGCGCCGCCCGCCGGACCGACTCGCGCGAGGCGGGAGCGCGACTCGCGCGGTTACAGCGCCTGGTAGATGGCGACCGTGCGCTCGGCGGCGGTGGACCAGGCGAACTCCCGCACCGCCCGCTCGCGCCCGGCCCGGCCCATCGCCGCGGCCCGCTCCGGGTCGCGCACCAGCTCGTTGATCGCGGCGGCGAGGCCGCTGCGGAAGGCCGGGACCCCGTTCTCGTCGTAGTGCACGAGCAGCCCGGTCTCGCCGCCGGCCACGACCTCGGGGATGCCGCCGACGTCCGAGGCCACGACCGCCGTGCCGCACGCCATCGCCTCGAGGTTCACGATCCCCAGCGGCTCGTACACCGAGGGGCACACGAACACCGTGGCAGCGGACAGCAGCTGCCGGACCTCGGCCGTTCCCAGCATCCGCCGCACCCAGATCACGCCGGGCCGGGAGGCGGCCAGCTCGCCGACCGCCTTCTCGGTCTCCTCGGCGATCTCCGGGGTGTCCGGCGCGCCCGCGCAGAGCACGATCTGCGCCTCCTCCGCGACCTCGTGCGCCGCGGCGATGAGGTGTGCCAGGCCCTTCTGCCGGGTGATCCGGCCGACGAACACCACGCTCGGCCGGCCCGGGTCCACCCCGTTCGAGGCGAGCGCCTCCCGGCCGGGGTCGGGCCGGTAGAAGTCCGTGTCGATCCCGTTGTGCACCACGTGGACCCGCGTGGGGTCGAGCGCGGGGTAGCACTCCAGGACGTCCCGGCGCATGCCCTCGCTGACCGCGATGACGGCGTCGGCGGCCTCGTAGGCGGTCTTCTCGACCCAGGACGACAGCGCGTACCCGCCGCCGAGCTGCTCGGCCTTCCACGGCCGCCGCGGCTCCAGCGAGTGCGCGGTGACCACGTGCGGGATGCCGTAGAGGGTCTTGGAGAGGTGACCGGCCATGTTGGCGTACCAGGTGTGCGAGTGCGCGATGTCCGCGCCCTCGACGCCCGCGACCATCGTCAGGTCGGTGCCCAGCGTCTGCAGCGCGGCGTTCGCCCCGGCGAGCCCACCGGGCGTCGGATAGGCCCGGACGCCGTCGCGCGGCGGCCCGTCGGGGGAGCCGAAGCAGTGGACGTCGACGTCGACCAGCGCGCGCAGCGCCGGCACGAGATGGGCGACGTGCACCCCGGCCCCGCCGTAGACGTCCGGGGGGTACTCGCGGGTGAGCAGACCGATCCGCACGCGGCCACACGCTATCGGTAGATCGGCCCCGGCACAGCACGGAGGAGTCCGTTCCCTCCCGACCGGAGAGCCCGCTCGCGTAGGCCTCCGTATGGCCGGGTACACCCCTGGCGCACTAGGGTTCAGGCTCGAGACGCCCCGGCGCCGACAGGGCGGCCGGCAGGACCGTCGACGGTGGTCCCGACCGAGGGACCGCGGTGCGACGAGGGACGGGGGACAGCGTGACGACCTCCTCGCGGATGCTGGCTCCGGGTGGGATGCCCGCCAACGTCCTGGGCATCGTCCTGGCGGGGGGTGAGGGCAAGCGGCTCTGGCCGCTGACGGCGGACCGGGCGAAGCCCGCGGTGCCGTTCGGCGGCAACTACCGACTGATCGACTTCGTGCTGTCGAACCTGGTCAACGCCGGGATCCATCAGATCTGCGTGCTCACCCAGTACAAGTCGCACTCGCTCGACCGGCACATCTCCACGACCTGGCGGCTGTCGAGCGTGCTGGGGCAGTACATCACCACCGTCCCGGCGCAGCAGCGGCTCGGCCGGCGCTGGTACACCGGCAGCGCCGACGCGATCTTCCAGAGCCTCAACCTCGTCTACGACGAGCGGCCGGACTACATCGCGGTCTTCGGCGCCGACCACGTGTACCGCATGGACCCGAGCCAGATGATCGCCCAGCACATCGCCACCGGCACGGGCGTCACGGTCGCGGGGATCCGGGTGCCGCGGGTGGAGGCCAAGGCCTTCGGCTGCATCGACTCGGACGAGAGCGGCAAGATCGTCGGTTTCCTGGAGAAGCCGTCGGACCCGCCGCACGTGCCGGACGACCCCGAGGTCACGTTCGCCTCGATGGGCAACTACGTGTTCACCACGGACGCCCTGATCGACGCCCTGCGCGCCGATGCCGAGGACGGCGACTCCGACCACGACATGGGCGGCGACATCATCCCGCGCATGGTCAAGGACGGGGACGCGCACGTCTACGACTTCGCCGACAACGTCGTGCCGGGCGCGACGGACCGGGACTCGGGCTACTGGCGGGACGTCGGGACGATCGACGCCTACTACGACTCGCACACCGACCTGGTGAGCATCCACCCCGTCTTCAACCTCTACAACATGCGCTGGCCGATCCGCACGGCCACGCCGCCGCTGCCGCCGGCCAAGTTCGTCGACGGCGGCATCGCGCAGGACTCCATCGTCGGCGCGGGCACGATCATCTCCGGCGCCATCGTGCGCCGGTCCACGGTCAGCCCCGGCGTCACGGTGCAGAACGGCGCGGAGGTCTCGGACTCGGTCGTGCTGCCGGGTGCGCGGATCGGGCGGGGCGCGGTGGTGCGCCGGGCGATCCTGGACAAGAACGTCGTGGTGCCGGACGGGGCGTTGATCGGCGTGGACCTGGCCCTGGACCGGGCGCGCTACACCGTCAGCCCCGGCGGGGTCGTCGTGCTGGGGAAGGGCGTGACCGCGCTCTAGCGGCGCGTCGCCACCAGCAGGCCCCCGGCCAGCGGGAGGACCGCGGACACGAGCTGCTCGCCCTCCTCGGCGGCCCGGACGGTCTCGCGCAGGTCCGGGTCCTCGGCGTCGGCCAGCACGACCACGCCCCCCGGGCGCAGCAGCCGGACGGCCTCGGCGAGGTAGGCGCCCGCGTCCCCGTCGTGGGCGTGGACCACCACGAGGTCGTAGCCGCCGTCCGTGAGCCGGGGGAGCACCTCGAGCGCCAGCCCGTTGATCAGCCGGAGCCGGCCGGGGGAGTGCCCCGCGTCGAGGAAGGAGCGGCGGGCCGTGCGCTGCAGCTCGGGGTCCACGTCGATCGTGGTGAGGGTGCCGCCGGGCACCATCCCGCGCAGCAGGTGCAGCCCGCTCGCGCCCGAGCCGGTGCCGATCTCCACCACGGCACGGGCCTCCGTCGTCGCGGCCAGGAAGGCGAGGAGGGTGCCTGTGTCGGCCGCAGTGCTCTCACCGGCGGTCATGGTCGAAGAACATACTGGTCGCGCGGGTTCACAGGTTCTTCTCAGACGACTATCACGCTCCTGTCACCGGGGTCCGTCATGGTGGTGGCGTGGGACCGGGGTCGTCGGTCCCGCGCCGGGGCCGGGAACCATCCCCGCCGGCCCGACGTTGACCGGACGGCACGACCCGCCGCAGGAGGTGCGCTCCCCGCCATGACCGACCGACCGGCCACCGTGGGATTCGACGACGCGTCGGGTCCCGCCGACGGGTCCGACTGGACCCCGCCGAGCTGGGACGAGGTCGTCCGGGAGCACGCGGACCGGGTCTACCGGCTCGCCTACCGGCTCACGGGCAACCCCCACGACGCGGAGGACCTCACCCAGGAGACCTTCATCCGGGTGTTCCGCTCACTCGCCAACTACCGCCCCGGCACGTTCGAGGGCTGGCTGCACCGCATCACCACGAACCTGTTCCTCGACATGGTCCGCCGCCGCGCCCGGCTGCGCATGGAGGGCCTGCCCGAGGACACCGACCGCCTGCCCGGCGGCGGCCCCGAGCCCGAGGACGTGTTCTCCGCCACGCACCTGGACCCCACGCTGCAGGCCGCGCTCGACGAGCTGGCGCCGGAGTTCCGCGCCGCGGTCGTGCTCTGCGACGTCGAGGGCCTCTCGTACGAGGAGATCGGCGCCACCCTCGGGGTGAAGCTGGGTACCGTGAGAAGCAGGATCCACCGCGGACGGGCGGCGCTGCGTCAGGCGATCGAGCGTCGCCGCGCGCTGGAGGGCACGGAGAGCACGGAGGGTCGCGAGCTGGTGGCGGCCGGGGAGAGGTAGGAGTTCATGGCCGACGCGCGTCGGAGGTTCGGACGGAGCGCCCCGAACTGGGGTGTCGACCACCTGTCGCAGGATGCGGTGGTGGCCTTCGTCGACGACGAGCTCTCCCTCGCCGCGCACGAGCGGGCCGCCGCCCACGTCGCCTCCTGCGGGGAGTGCGCCGCCGAGGTGGTCGCCCAGCGCCAGGTGCGCTCGGCCCTGCGGACGGCCGACGAGCCGCACATGCCCTCCTCCCTGCTCTCGATGTTGCGGAACATCCCGCAGGAGGCCGAGCTGCCGCCCCCGCCGCCCGGTCTCGCCATGACGGCGGACGGTCAGATGGTGTCGGTGCTGCGTCCCGAGCGGATGCCCGACGCGCAGGCCCGCCCGTCCACCACGCCGCCCGCCTCCTCGGTGCGGCGCACCCCCGACCTGACCGGCCGCCTCGCCGGGCCGGCCGGCCTGGCGGGCGGGCACCTGCCCGCCTCGCGCGGGCGGCGGCTGCGCGTGGGCGCGGCCGCGGCGTCGGGCCTCGCGCTCGGCGCGCTCGCCTTCGGCGTGCTGCCCTCGTCCGCCGTCGCCCCCGGCGCACCGGCCCAGCCCGAGCGCGGCGTGCTCGGTGGCAGCGTGCTGGGCGGCTCGGCCGGTTCCGAGGGCGCGGCCCGGCTCGACACGGGCGCCACCTTCCAGCCCGCGGCGATCCGGAACAGCACGGCGCCGTCCGCGGCGCCGACCCCGACGACCCCGCCCGCACCGGCGAGCGAGCCACGCACCGAGCGCTGATCGCGGAGTGATCCTGCCCGGCTACGCGGACTTCACCGCCCGTCGGGCAGGCTGGTCCGCACCATGAGCGACGCGCAGGACCCGGCCGACGAGCGCGGGACGAGCGGGGAGGACCCCGCCGGGCCGCCCCGGGAGGAGCCGCCCCGGCTGGGGTCCCGCGGCCTGGACCGGCCCGCCGTCGACCCGGACTCCGCGGAGGTCTTCGGCCGCCCCAACGGCGTCGAGGGTGCGTTCGCCGACCGCGGCGCCACCAACGGGCGCGCCCGCTCCACCCTCGCCCCCGCGCCCACCGCGGCGCTGGCCAGCGCGTTCGGCCGCCCCGGCGCCGACGCCCCCACCCTGCAGCGCCCGCCCTGCCCCACCGGCGAGCGCCCCGGGGACGACGACGCGTTCTGGCCCACCGGCGACGCCGCCGGCACGGACGGCCGGGAGGACCCGTGGCGGCGCCCGGAGAGCCCCGTCGAGCTCGGCCCGCCGCCCGCGGGTGACGCGGCACCGGCGGCCGAGCCCGGACCAGGGGCCCGGCTCAGCGTCCGGGAGGTGCTGTTCGGCCGTCGCGTCGAGCCCAAGGCGCTGGCGATCCTCGGCGTGCTCGCGCTCCTGATCGGCGCGCTCGGCGGTCTGGTCGGCCGGTACACCGCGGAGGGCGCGAACTCGCTCACCGAGCCCGGCGCCACGCTCACCACGACCACCGAGGGCAAGGAACGGCCGCCCGGCTCGGTCTCGGACATCGCCGCCCGGGTGCTCCCCGCCGTCGTCTCGCTCGACATCAAGGTGGGCCAGCAGGGCGGGACCGGCTCCGGGGTGGTGATCGACCCGGCGGGCTACATCCTCACCAACAACCACGTCGTCGCGCCCGCCGCCGACGCGCAGGGCTCGACCGTCCAGGCCGTGTTCAGCGACGGCAGCCGGGCGCCGGCCGCGATCGTCGGCCGCGACCCGAAGACCGATCTCGCCGTGGTGAAGGTGCAGGTCACGAACCCGACCGTCGCCCAGTTCGGGTCCTCCGGGTCGCTCGCGGTCGGCGACGCGGTGATCGCGATCGGCTCGCCGCTGGGGCTGGCCGGGACCGTCACCACCGGCATCGTCAGCGCACTCGACCGCCCGGTCCGGCTCGACGGCGACGGCAACGACGTCGCGGTCATCGACGCCGTGCAGACGGACGCGGCGATCAACCCCGGCAACTCCGGCGGCGCGCTCGTGGACTCGACCGGCGCCGTCGTCGGGATCAACACGGCGATCCGCAGCCTGGGCGGCTCGGGGCAGTCCGAGGGCGGCTCGATCGGGCTCGGCTTCGCCATCCCGATCGAGACCGCGCGCACCATCGCCGAGGAGCTCATCCGGACCGGCCGGGTCACGCACGCCGACCTCGGCGTCAACGTCCGCTCGGTGACGGACGGGCAGGCCGACGGCGCACAGGTGCAGAACGTGGTGGCGGGCGGGGCGGCCGCAGGCGCCGGGATCGTCGAGGGCGACGTGATCGTCAAGGTCGGCGACCGGGACATCGCGGGGGCCGACGAGCTGATCGTGGCGGTGCGCGAGAAGAACCCCGGCGACGTCGTCCCGGTCCAGCTCGTGCGGGACGGGCGGCCGCTGACGGTCAACGCCACGCTGGCGTCGGACTGACACCGCGTAGGCTGGCCCCGTGTTCGACAGCGTCGGCTGGGGAGAGATCCTCGTCCTCGTCGTGGCCGGGCTGTTCATCCTCGGCCCCGAGCGGCTGCCGTCCGCCGCGGCGTGGCTCGGCAAGACGGTCCGTCAGGTGCGCGAGTACGCCACCGGCGCGCAGACGAAGCTGCGCAACGAGCTGGGCCCGGAGTTCGACGAGCTGCGCAAGCCGCTCGAGGACCTGCGCGGCCTGCGCAACTTCAACCCCCGCACCGCCGTGCGCCGCACCCTCTTCGACGACGACCCGGACCCGCTGGGCATGAACAACCTGCGCTCCAACGGCAGCAACGGATCCCACGGCGGCACGGGCGACAGCGGCCCCGCGGCCCCGCCGGCGGCGAGACCGGTCGAACGGCTCGCCCCCGACGAGCGCCCCCCGATCGACCCCGACGCCACCTGACCGCGGGTCACCTGAGCAGGGTCGGGACCTGCTTGTGGTGGTCGGTGGCCTGCTCGTAGGCGTGGGCGGCGGCCAGGACCCGGCCGTCGGCGTGCCGCGGACCGACGATCTGCAGGCCCACCGGCAGCCCCTCGCCCGTGAACCCGCACGGCACGCTCGCGGCCGGCTGCTGGGTCATGTTGAAGGGGTAGGTGAACGGGGTCCAGCTCGTCCAGCGTCCCCGGCCGGAGGGCGTCTCGCGCCCGCCCTCGAACGCCGGGATCGGCAGCGTCGGGGTGAGCAGCAGGTCGTACTCCTGGTGGAAGCCGCCCATCAGCGAGCCCATGTCGTTGCGCACCGCCATGGCGCCCAGGAAGTCGGTCGCGGAGTACCGTGCCCCCTGCTCGGCGATCTCCACCAGTGCCGGGTCCATCCGCGACCGCTGCTCGGCGGAGTACGGCTCGAGGCACTTGGCCGCGCCGGCGAACCAGAGCACGTGGAAGGGCTCCACGCAGTCCGAGAACCCGGGGTCCGCGCGCTCGACGGTCGCCCCGAGCCGCGCGAACACCTCGGTGGCGGCCTCGAAGGCGGACTTCACGTCCGGGTGAACGTCCACGTACCCGAGGGTGGGGCTGATCGCGATCCGCAGGCCCGCGACGCCGTCCGTCGCCTGCTCGGCGTAGGGGCGGGGCGGCGCGTCGAGGAGCCAGGGGTCGCGAGCGTCGAACCCGGCGATCACGTCGAGCAGCAGGGCGGCGTCGAGCGCGGTGCGGGTCATCGGCCCGACGTGGGCCAGCGTGCCGAACGGGCTGCCCGGGTGGTGGGCGACGCGGCCGTAGGTCGACTTGTGCGCGACCGTGCCGGTGAACGCGGCGGGGATCCGGACCGAGCCGCCGGCGTCCGTCCCGAGCGACAGCGCCCCCATCCCGAGCCCGACTGCCGCGGAGGAGCCGCCGGAGGAGCCGCCCGCGGTCTTCGTGGCGTCCCAGGGGTTGGTGGTCACGCCCCAGCGCGGCGAGTCCGTGACGCCCTTCCACGCGTACTCCGGCGTGGTCACCTTGCCGAGCAGCACGGCACCGGCCTCGCGCACTCGCGCGACCGGCGGGCCGTCGACGTCGTACGGCTCGGGCTGCTCGGCGACCCACGAGCCGCGGGTGGTCGGCCAGCCCTTGGTGAGCAGGATGTCCTTGATCGAGGTCGGCACGCCGTCGAGCGGGCCGACCGGCGTGCCCGCCTTCCACCGCTCCGCCGACTCGCGGGCGGAGGCCAGCGCCGAGTCCGCGTCGACCAGAGTGAACGCGTTGACCTTGGAGTTGTGCTCCTCGATGCGGTCCAACGCGTCCTGCGTGGCCTGGACCGGGGAGATCTCGCCCTTCTCGTAGCCGGCCAGCAGCTCGGTGGCGGAGAGATCAGCAGTACTCACGAGGTGCCCTTCACGTATCCGAGGCTCTTGTCGACGACGTTGTGCAGCGGCTCGCCCGTCCGGTAGCGCGCGAGGTTCTCCAGGAACTGGTCCATCAGCATGCCCCGCCACCCCACGACGTCGCCGGACATGTGCGGGGAGACGATCACGTTCTCCATCTCCCACAGCGGCGAGTCGGGGGGCAGCGGCTCGGTCTCGAACACGTCGAGCGCGGCGCCGGCGATCCGGCCGCCCTGCAGCGCGGCGACGAGGTCCTGCTCGACGACGAGGCCCCCGCGGCCGACGTTGACCACCCGGGCCGTGTCCGGCAGCAGGTCCAGCGCGGCCTTGTCGAGCATCCCGCGGGTGGCGTCGGTGAGCGGGGCGGCCAGCACGAGGACGTCGGCGGAGGGCAGGAGCCCGGGCAGCGCGTCGAAGGCGTGCACGCCCTCGGCGGCCCGGCGGCCGACGAGCTCGGTGCGCAGTCCGACGGCGCCGAGCATGTCCGCGATGGCCCGCCCGATCGGCCCGCTGCCGACCACGACGGCCGTGCGGCCGTGCACCGTGGACGTCTCGCGGTGCCGCCACTCGCGGCGGCCCTGCAGCCGCAGCGTGGTCGGCAGGTCCTTGGCGAAGGCCAGCACCACGCCGGTGACGTACTCCGCGATCGGCCGGTCGAAGACCCCGCGGGCGTTCGTGATCTGCGCGGGGTGCTCGAGGATCTCCGGGAACGTGACCTTGTCCACGCCGGCGCTGGCCGTGTGGACCCAGCGGACGGCGCCGGTGTCGGCGGCGCGCCACGCGTCGGGCACGGCGGGGGAGAGGAAGTCCCAGACGAGCAGGACGTCCGCCCCCGACAACGCCCCGGCCAGCTCGGACGGGCCGGCGAGACGGATCTCGGCGCCCTCCGCGCGCTCGTCGAGGCCGATCGGTGGGTCGTCTCCGGTCAGCACGGCGATGATGGGCTGACCTGCGGGAACGGGCACGCCGAAGATCCTTCCGGAAGCGGGGGAGGCGATTGACACGCTAGGAAGCGCTCGTATGATTGTCAACAATCCGCGTCCTGTGCGGAGGTGTCCTGCTGCCTGTCGCCGTATGAGGTGTGTGCGTTGCCCAAGTTCATCCGGATCAGCCTCGAGCGCCGCGGCGTGTCCTGCGTGGCCGAGCTGCTCGAGAAGGAGGCCCCGCGGACCACCGCCGCGGTCTGGGAGGCGCTGGCCGACGGCCCGCTGGGCGGTCCGGCGCAGCACGCGAAGTACGCCCGCAACGAGGTCTACTCGATCGTCCCGCGGTTCGGACCGGCCATCGGCCAGGAGAACCCGACGGTCACCCCCATCCCGGGCGACGTCTGCTACTTCGACTTCCACGGCGGCATGCTCGACGCCTCCTTCAAGGAGGACCAGGACATCGACCAGGCCGCCGGCGGTATCGACCTGGCGATCTTCTACGGCCGGAACAACCTCCTGCTCAACGGCGACGTGGGATGGGTCCCCGGCAACGTCTACGCCACGATCGTGGAGAATCTGCCGGCGATGGCGGAGGCGTGCCACGACGTGTGGCGGTCCGGCAGCGTGGGGGAGCGGCTCGTGTACGAGCGGCTGCCCGAGGGTTCCTCCGAGTAGGACATCACTGCTCGGAGCGTTCGAGTGGAGTGGCACGATGCCCGCTGAACTCTCCGTCGGTCTGGTCGACCCGGACGCCGGTCACGGCGCCGGGTCGGGCGTCGACGAGGCGAGCGACGACACCCCCGGCGTCGGGGTCGTCGCGCCGTTCGACTTCGCGCTGGACCGCGAGCTCTGGCGCTGGGCGCCCGACGACGTCTCGCTGTACCTGACCCGGCTGCCGTTCTTCACCACGCCGGTCACGGTCGAGATGGCCGTCGCGGTCGGCGACCGGCGGGCGGTGCGGCGGGCGACCCGGGACGTGCTCACGCCGCGGCCCGGCGTGGTGACGTTCGCGTGCACGTCGGGCAGTTTCGTCAGCGGCGTGGCGGGCGAGTTCGTGCTCCGCCGGACGATGATCGAGGCGGGCGCCCCGGAGGCCACGACCACCAGCGGTGCCCTGGTCGACGCCCTGCACCTGCTCGGCGTGCAGAACCTGGCCATCGCCACGCCGTACATCGCCGCGGTGACCGACCGGCTCGTGGCCTATCTCGCCGACAGCGGGATCAGCACGGTCGCGAGCGAGGGTCTCGGGCTGCTCGGCAACATCTGGCGGGTCGGCTACGAGCAGGTGGTGTCGATCGTCAAGGCGGTCGACCGGCCCGAGGCCGACGCGCTGTTCATCAGCTGCACCAACCTCCCCACCTACGACATCATCGAGCCCCTCGAGCAGGCCCTGGGCAAGCCGGTGATCACGGCGAACCAGGTCACGATGTGGGCTTCGCTGCGCGCCATCGGCCGGCAGGCCGTGGGCGGCGGGCGGCTGCTCGAGGTCCCGTTGCAGCGCTCGGTGGCGTGACCCGGCCGGGGCGGGCTTGTACGATTGTCGACAACCTGCCCGGCCCGACCCGCGAGGAACGCCCGTGACACAGACCGCCTCCGTGACCCCGACCGTCGGGATCCTCTACCCGGGGTACTCGGCCGAGGACGACTACCCGCGCGCCGAGCAGCGGCTCGCCGACGGCAGCCGGCTCCCGCTCGTGCACACCCTGATGCGGGAGGACGCGCACCGCGTCGACGCCCTGCTCGACGTCGGCTCCGAGGACATCCTGGCCGACGGCGCCAAGGCCGTCGCCGCCTCGGACGGGCCGCTGGACTCGATCATCTGGGCCTGCACCTCCGGCTCCTTCGTGTTCGGCTGGGACGGCGCCACGGCGCAGGTCAAGGCCCTGCAGGAGGTCGCCCGGGTGCCGGCGTCGAGCACGTCGTTCGCCTTCGTCGACGCCTGTCGCCGGCTCGGGATCGACACCGTCGCCGTCGGCGCCACGTACCCGGACGACGTGGCCGAGCGGTTCGTCGAGTTCCTCGGCAAGGCCGGGATCCGCGTCCTCACCCTGACCTCGCGCGGGATCATCACCGCGGCCGAGGTCGGGACCCTGAAGGACGACGTCGTGCTGGAGTTCGCCGCGGCCGTCGCCGGCGACCCGGCCGCCGCCGGGGCGCAGGCGATCCTCATGCCGGACACCGCGCTGCACACGATCGACGTCCTCGACCGGCTCGACGAGCGGGTGGGCAAGCCGGTGCTCACCGCCAACCAGGTCAGCGTGTGGCAGGGGCTGCGGCTCGCCGGGGCGGACCGGGCGCGGACGGGACTCGGTGCGCTCTTCGCCGCCGGCCCGGAGGCGGGCTGAGGCCATGGCGGGTGCGGGCGGACCTTCCGGGATCCGGATGGGCGACCTGGAGCCCATCGACCGCCGGTCGACGGCCGCGATCGTCGCCGACCGCATCCGGGCGGCGATCATGCGAGGCACCTTCCCGCCCGGCACCCAGCTGGGCGAGGTCGACCTGGCGGCGCGGCTCGGGGTGAGCCGCGGGCCGCTGCGCGAGGCCATGCAACGCCTGGTCGCCGAGGGGCTGTTGCGCAGCGAGCGGCACCGCGGGCTCTTCGTCCGCGACCTCGACGCCGCCGACGTGCGGGACGTCTACACCGCCCGCACGGCGGTGGAGCGGGCCGCGGCGCTGCTCCTGCTCGCCGAGCCCGACCGCGGGCCGGCCGTCGCGCGGCTGACCGCGGCGATCGCGGCGATGGAGGCCGCGGCGGCCGCCGGCGACGCCGTCGCGCTGGCCGACGCGGACCACGACTTCCACGCCGAGCTCGTGGCCGCGTCGGGCAGTCCACGGCTGCACCGGATGTCGCGGACACTGCTGGTGGAGACGCGGATGTGCCTGGCCGCGCTGCAGCAGACCGCCCCGCCGTCGGAGGACCTGCTCGCCGAGCACCGCACGCTGCGCGACGCCCTGGCCGCCGGCGACGCCGAGCTCATGACCCGGGTCCTCGAGGCCCACATGGCCGACGCCGTCTCCCGCATCCTCGACGTGGCGCCCCCTCCCGCGCTGCCCGCCTGACCCCGTGAGCGGCAACTGCCCCTGGAGGGGCAGTTGCCACTCACGACCGCTTGTGACCTGCGGCGGAAGACCTGCCGCCGAGCCCGCCCCGGCCGTAGCCTCGGGACACGTGACCGGCTTCCTCGCGCGCTCGTGACGGGCATCCTCGAAGGCTTCCTCGTCATCGGCGTGGTCATCGCCGTCGGCTACGGCATCGGTCGGGCCGGTGTGCTCGGCCCGTCCGCCACCCAGGTGCTCTCCCGCACCGCGTTCTTCGTGGCGTCGCCCGCGCTGTTGTTCGTCACGCTCGCGCGGGCGGACGTCGGCGCGGTGTTCTCGTCGTCGCTGGTCGTCACCGCGCTGACCAGCACGCTCGCCTGCGCGCTGTACCTGCCGGTCGGGCTGGCGCGGCGCCGCCCGGCGGGGGAGACCGCGATCGGTTCGATGGCGAGCGGGTACGTGAACGCCGGTAACCTCGGCCTGCCCATCGCCACCTACGCGCTGGGCGACGCCGCCGCCGTCGCGCCGGTGCTGCTGTTCCAGCTCGCTGTGCTCACCCCGCTCTACACGACGGTGCTCGACGTGGTGTCAGGCGAGCGCACCTCCTGGGTCCGCACGCTGACGGCGCCGCTGCGCAACCCGATCGCGATGGCGACGGCGGCCGGGCTGATCGTCTCGGCGACCGGCTGGCTGCCGCCCGAGCCGGTCATGGCGCCCCTCCAGCTCATCGCCGACCTCGCGGTGCCCGGCATGCTCCTGGCGTTCGGGATCTCGCTGCGCGGGGCCGCCCGCCCGGGTACGGGCGACGTCGGGGCCTCGCTGTGGTGTGTCGTGGTGCTGAAGAACCTGGTCCATCCGCTGCTCGCGCTCGTGCTCGGCGGCCTCGTGCTGGGGCTGTCCGGACCCGCGCTGACCGCGGTCGTGGTGTGTGCGGCGCTGCCCACCGCGCAGAACGTCTTCGGTTACGCCGTGCGCTTCGACGAGGGCGTCCGGCTGGGCCGGGATGCCGCGCTGACCACCACGATCGTCAGCGCCCCGGTGCTGGTCGCCGTCGTCGGGCTCCTGTCGGCCTAGTCCCCCTTGCAGGGGTACGGTCCGGCATGGTTCCCTGAGATTGTCGACAACACGACAATCATCGACTCGTGGAGCGGAGTTCCATGGCACAGCTGTCCCCGGTCCTCACCCAGGCCACGCCCGTCCAGGCTGCGCGCGGCGAGGGGGTCTACCTCTACGACACCGAGGGGCGCCGGCACCTGGACTTCACGGCCGGGATCGGCGTCACCTCGACCGGGCACTGCCACCCGAAGGTCGTTGCGGCGGCGCAGGAGCAGGTCGGCACGCTGATCCACGGCCAGTACACCACCGTGATGCACCAGCCGCTGCTCAAGCTCGTGGAGCGCCTCGGCGACGTGCTGCCTCCGGCGCTCGACAGCGTCTTCTTCCTCAACTCGGGCTCCGAGGCGGTCGAGGCCTCGGTGCGCCTGGCCCGGCACGCCACCGGCCGGCCGCTGATCCTGGCCTTCGACGGCGGCTTCCACGGCCGCACGATGGGCGCCGCCGCGCTCACCACGTCGGGCGCCAAGATCCGCGCCGGCAACGGGCCGTTGATGGGCGGCGCGGTGTTCGCGCCCTTCCCCTACGCCTACCGCTACCGCTGGAGCGAGGAGCAGGCCGTCGAGTTCGCGCTGGCCGAGCTCGACCGCCAGCTCGTCAGCACCGCCCCCGCGGCCGACGTCGCCGCGTTCATCATCGAGCCGGTGCTCGGCGAGGGCGGCTACGTGCCCACCCCGCCGGCCTTCCTGCGCGGCCTGCGCGAGCGCGCCGACCGGCACGGCATCCTGCTGATCGCCGACGAGGTGCAGACCGGCTTCGGCCGCACCGGGAGGTTCTGGGGTCACCAGCACGCCGAGGGCGTCACCCCGGACATCCTCATCACCGCCAAGGGCCTGGCCAGTGGCTTCCCGCTGTCCGGCATCGCCGCCTCGCGCGAGCTGATGAGCAAGGCGCGCCCGGGTTCGCAGGGCGGCACCTACGGCGGCAACGCCGTGGCCTGCGCCGCCGCGCTCGCCACCCTCGAGGTGGTGCAGGAGGAGGGCCTGGTCGAGAACGCCGCCGTCCAGGGCCGCCGCCTGCTCGAGGGCCTGCGCCACGCCTCGGCGGACGTCAAGCAGGTCGGCGACGTCCGCGGCCTCGGCCTGATGGTCGCCGTCGAGTTCACGGCGCCGGACGGCTCGCCGGACACCGCCACCGCCGTCAAGGCGCACGCGGCCGCCGCCGAGCAGGGCCTGCTGCTGCTGACCTGCGGCCCGTTCGGCAACGTCGTGCGATTCATCCCGCCGCTCATCACCACCGCCGAGCAGGTCGACGAGGGCCTGGCACTCTGGACCAAGGCACTGGCGAACGCGGTCTGACCACGGCGAACGGCGCTCTCGCTCAGTAGGTGAGCGGGAGCGCCGTTCGCCGTGGGTCGGTGCCGTATGTCAGCGGCGGACCGGGGAGAGGCCCAGGGACATGCCGGCGAGGCCGCGGGAGCGGACCGTGAGCTTGTCGGCGATGCCGTTGAGCACCTGGGCGGCCGCGGTCTCGGGGCTGCGCAGCACGATCGGGGTGCCGGAGTCGCCGCACTCGCGTACGCCCGGCTCGAGCGGCACCTGGCCGAGCAGCGGGACCTGCGCGCCGAGGGCCTGGGTCAGCCGGTCGACGACGGTCTGGCCGCCGCCCGACCCGAAGACCTCCATCCGGGAGCCGTCGGGCATCTCCAGCCACGACATGTTCTCGACGACGCCGGCGATCCGCTGCCGGGTCTGCAGCGCGATCGAGCCCGCCCGCTCGGCCACCTCGGCCGCGGCCTGCTGCGGGGTGGTGACCACCAGCAGCTCGGCGTTCGGGATGAGCTGCGCGGTCGAGATCGCGATGTCGCCGGTGCCCGGGGGCAGGTCCAGCAGCAGGACGTCCAGGTCGCCCCAGAACACGTCCGCCAGGAACTGCTGCAGTGCGCGGTGCAGCATCGGTCCGCGCCACACGACGGGCGTGTTGTCGGCGACGAACATGCCGATCGAGATGACCTTCACGCCGTGCGCCTGCGGCGGCATGATCATGTTCTCGACCTTGGTCGGCCGGTCCGCCGCGCCGAGCATCCGCGGGACCGAGTGCCCGTAGATGTCCGCGTCGACCACGCCGACGTGCAGGCCCTTCGCGGCCATCGCCGCGGCCAGGTTGACCGTGACCGAGGACTTGCCGACGCCGCCCTTGCCCGACGCCACGCAGTACACACGGGTCAGCGAACCGGGCTGGGCGAACGGGATCTCGGGCTCGTCGCTGTCGCCGCGCAGCTGCCGGCGCAGGGCGGTCCGCTGCTCGTCGCTCATCACGTCCAGCTCGACGCGGACCTCGCTCACCCCGGGCACCGCGGACACCGCGTCGGTCACGCGGCGGGTGATGGTCTCGCGCATCGGGCAGCCGGCGACCGTCAGGTAGACGCCCACCTGCGCGACGCCGTCCGGGGACACCGTGACGCCCTTGACCATCCCGATCTCGGTGATCGGTCTGCGGATCTCGGGGTCCTCGACCTTGCTCAGCGCGGCGCGGATCGCCTGCTCGACGGTCTCGGTGCTGGTGTTTCCCATGAGGGACATCTGGGTCTCCGCTGAACCTTCCTCGTCGACGAGCGCCGCGAGTACGGTCACGGCCTGTCGGTTCCCATGCTACGTGCGGTCCCGCGCCGGCTCTCGCGTCCGTAGCATCTACGGACGTGACGGACATCGCCGAAGGGCGGGCCGGTTCCGACGGCCTGCGCACCACGGGGTCCGCGCACGGGGGGAAGGACCGGTCGGCGCAGGTCGTGCCGAGGCCGGAGGAGATGGCGTCGTGGCGGGCGTTCCTGAGGGCGCACGCCACGATCACCCGGGCGCTGGAGACCGAACTCGTCGCGGAGCAGGAGCTCTCGTTGGCGGCCTACGACGTGCTGGTCCAGCTCGCCGAGGCGCCCGGGAGACGGCTGCGCATGACCGAGCTGGCCGACGCCGTGCTGCTCTCGCGGTCCGGGGTGACCCGGCTGGTCGACCGGCTGGAACGCGCCGGGCTCGTGCGCCGCACGAGGGTCGAGTCCGACGGCCGGGGCGTCGCCGCGGGGCTCACGCCGGCCGGCCTGGACCGGTTGCGGACCGCCTCGCGCACCCACCTGCGGGGAGTGACCAGCCACTTCGCGACGCGGCTCGACGCCGACGACCTGGCGGCGCTGGAGCGCATCTGCTCCCGGCTCGTCGTGACCTGACTCGGCGACTCGCGGAGGGCCGGAGCGCGACTCGCGGGGGATGACGGCGCGGCCCGCGGTCAGCGGCGGCGTGGCTTCGCGTCCCGCTTCTCCGGCCGCCGGTCGGCCTCCTCGCCGCGCACCGCGGCGTCGACGGTGGCCTCGAGGCTCTGGGTGACCCGCTCGAGCTCGCCTCGCAGGTAGTCCCGCGTGGCGACCTCGCCGATCGCGAGGCGCAGCGCGGCGAGCTCGCGGGCGAGGTACTCCGTGTCGGCCTTGGTGCGCTCGGCGCGCCGCCGGTCCTCCTCGAGGGCGATCCGGTCCCGGTCGTCCTGCCGGTTCTGCGCGAGCAGGATCAGCGGCGCCGCGTAGGCCGCCTGGGTGGAGAAGGCCAGGTTGAGCAGGATGAACGGGTACGGGTCCCACTGCAGCCGCCAGCTGACCAGGTTCAGCCCGATCCACACGAGCACGATCACGGTCTGGATGCCCAGGTAGCGGCCGGTGCCGAGGTATCGCGCGATGCGCTCCGCGGCGCTGGCGAAGCCGTCCGGGTCGAACTCGATCCGCCGCCGGCCGAGCAGCGGCTGGTCGAGGCGGCGGCCGGTCTGCAGCTCAGGCATCGGCGGCCCCCGTCCGTCCGGACCCGTCGGGCCCCGTCCCGTTCCGTGCGAGCTCGCCGACCCCGGGCTCGACGTGCCCGAGGGCCGGCTGGTCCCGCCAGCCCTCCGGCAGCAGGTGGTCGAGCAGGTCGTCGACGGTGACCGCGCCCAGCAGGTGGTCCTCGGCGTCGACGACCGGGCCCGCCACCAGGTTGTACGTGGCGAAGTAGCGGGTGATCTCCTCGATCGAGGCGTCGGGCTCCAGCCGGGCGAGCTCGCTGTCGACCAGCCCCGCGACCAGCTCGAACGGCGCCTCGCGCAGCAGCCGCTGGCTGTGCACGCAGCCCAGGTAGCGACCGGTCGGGGTGGCGCTCGGCGGGCGGCAGACGAACACCATGCTCGCCAGCGCCGGCGGGACGTCCGGGTTCCGCACGTGCGCGAGCGCCTCGGCCACCGTCGCGTCGGGCCGCAGCACGATCGGCTCCGGGGTCATCAGACCGCCGGCCGTGCGCGTCTCGTAGGTCATCAGCCGCCGGACGGGCTCGGACTCCTCGGGCTCCATCAGCGCGAGCAGCCGGCCGGCCTCCTCGTCGTCGAGCTCGCCGAGGAGGTCGGCGGCGTCGTCGGGCGCCATGGCCTCCAGGACGTCCGCGGCGCGCTCGGAGTCCAGGTGCGCGAACAGCACGCGCTGGTCGTTCTCCGACAGCTCCTCGAACACGTCGGCCAGCCGCTCGTCGTCGAGCGAGTCGACGACCTCGCGCTGGCGCTTGCGGGGCAGCTCGGACAGCGCCGCGGCGACGTCGGCCGGGCGCATCGAGTCGAACACGGCGAGGAGACCCTCGGTGCCCTGCCGGTCGGACAGGGTGAGCCCCTGGACGGCACTCCACGGGAGGACCTGCACGGGGCTGCGGCGGCCCAGGCGCCGCGGGCCCGTGCGGAGGGCCAGCCTGCTCACCATCCAGTCCCGGCTGCGGGTGGGCTCGATCGCGGCGTCGACCACGGCGGCGGGCTCGCCCGACTCGCGCACGGTGACCGGTGCGTCGAGCATCTGGCCGAGCACGAGTGTCTCGTTGGGGCGCTGGTGGAAGCCGGAGAGGCTCACCGAGCCGCTGGCCAGGGTGACGGCGGCGGGATCGACGTCGGCCACGCGCAGCATGGGCACGAAGATGCGCCGGCGGCTGGACAGCTCGACCACGAGGCCCAGCACCCGCGGCGGGGTGGCGTCGAGCCGCAGGGTGGCGACGACGTCGCGCACCTTGCCGATCCGCTCCCCGTCGGGCCCGAACACGGCGAGGCCCGCCATCCGTGCCACGAAGATCCGCGCCGCGCCCATGGGGCACAGACTAGGCCGTCACCCCAGGTGGAGGCCGGGTCGGACCGATCCTCAGGCCGACCGGATGCGCCGGACCCGGCGGCCGATCGTCAGCCGGTGCCGGGCAGGGGCGACCAGTCTGCGGTAGGCGCGGTGCAGCGCGATCCCGATCACGACGGCCACCGGCAGCGCGACGAGCACCTGCCACCACTCCGTGGCCCAGAAGTGGATGACGCCGACGAGGAGCGCCGCGGTGACGAGGGCGGCGGTCTTGATCAACGTCACCTGGGTGCGGGTCCGCCGGTCCCGGATGCCCCGGCGCAGCTGCGGCGCCGTCGACAGCACGATCCACAGCCACCAGGCCACCAGCACGGCGTGCGCGACGTACCCGGTGCGCGCCATGGGATCCGTCCTCGTGTGGTCCGGCGCACAGCGTAGGACGCCGTGACGGACCGGACGGCCGCCGTTCGGCGACGGACGCCGGACGGCGCAGCGGCGCGCCCGCCCGGTTCCGTCGGTCGGCCCTAGTCTCCGTCCCGTGCCGAGCCTCCGCTTCGACGTCGTGGACGTGTTCACCGACCGCCCGTACGCGGGAAACCCGCTCGCCGTGGTCCGCTGCGAGCAGCACGAGCCCTCCGGCGAGGCGATGCAGGCGATCGCCACCGAGTTCCACCTCTCCGAGACCGTGTTCACGCTGCCGCCGACCACGCCCGACGCGGACTACCGGGTGCGGATCTTCACCCCGGCCGTCGAGCTGCCGTTCGCCGGGCATCCGAGCGTCGGCGCGGCCTGGGCGCTCGCGCGGGACGGCGCGATCCGCCACGGCGACGTCGTCCAGGAGTGCGGAGCGGGGCTGCTGCCCGTCGCGGTCGACGCCGACGGCGCACGCGTCGCGGGCGGCCGGCCCGAGGTGGGGGAGGACCTCGACGCCGCCCTGCTCGCCGCCGCGGCCGGGCTGACCCCCGACGACGTCGACGGCGCCGCCGCCCCGGGCGTCGCCGCGGCGGGTGTGCCGTTCGCGTTCCTGCTGGTGCGACCCGACGCCGTGGCCCGCGCCGTGCCCGACGCGGAGGGGGTGCGGACGCAGACGGCCGGTCTGACCGGGCTGGTGGTGGCGAGCGTGTCCGGCGACGGCGGGCGGGTGCACCTGCGGATGTTCGGCGCCGGGGTCGGGGTGGACGAGGACCCCGCGACCGGCTCCGCCGCCGTCGCACTCGGGGTGTTCCTCACCGACCGCGGCCTCCTCGACCCGGACGGCGCGTCGCGCTTCACCATCGCGCAGGGCGCCGAGATCGGCCGCCCCTCCCGCCTCGACGTCGAGGTCTGTGCCGAGGACGGACGGGCGGTCGCCACCACGGTCCGGGGCGGGGTGGTCCCGGTCTCGCGCGGCGAACTCACCGCCCTTCCCTGACCGCCTCGGCAAGTCCGTCGAGCTCGCACACCCGCTCGGGTCGCCTCCCGCACCGACCCGGGCGTCGCACACCCGCCCGGGCCGGCTCCCACACCCGCGCCTCCCGCGACACACCTGATCGACCGGGCTGTGCGACGCCTCGGCGGGTGTGCGAGCCGGCGATCCGCGCGGCCGGGCTCTCGCTGGGTGGGCCGGCTCGGTGCGGCCCTGTGAACCGCGGTCGAAGCAGGGGCAGCCCTACCGGGGCGGTCGCACACCCGATCCGGCGTCGGACACCCGGTCGACGGCGTGTGCCACCGACCTCGCGGGTGTGGGACGGGACTGCGAGGGGTGTGCCGCACCGTTCCAGGTGTGAGAGCGGTTCTCGCGGGTGTGCGGGCCGGGGGACCGCACCAGCAGCGCAACACCCCACCCGCACGGACCGTCCGGTCGGAGGGGGCGGTACCGGCCGGTAACCCCCGTCCACCTTGCGTGGGTGAGAAACCAATCACCTGACGGGGCGCTGGGCGCCGGGACGTGCCAGCATCCGTAGCGGCCCCGATCAGCGACGAGGAGTACGACAGTGACGTCCGAGAGCACCCGCCCGCTCCGCCCCCGCCGGTCCTGCCTGGCGGTTCCCGGTTCGAGCCAGAAGTTCATCGACAAGGCCCGGACGCTGGACTCGGACCAGGTCTTCCTCGACCTCGAGGACGCGTGCGCGCCGCTGGCCAAGCCGGGCGCGCGCAAGACGATCGTCGCCGCGCTGAACGAGGGCGGCTGGGGCGAGAAGGCCCGCGTGGTCCGGGTCAACGACTGGACCACCGAGTGGACCTACCGGGACGTTACGGAGGTCGTCGAGGGCGCCGGCGCGAACCTCGACGCGATCATGCTGCCGAAGGTGCAGACGCCGCAGCAGGTCGTCGCGCTCGACCTGCTGCTCACCCAGATCGAGAAGACCATGGGCTACGAGGTCGGCAGGATCGGCATCGAGGCGCAGATCGAGAACGCGCTGGGCCTGACCAACGTCAACGAGATCGCCACCGCGAGCCCGCGCGTCGAGACGATCATCTTCGGCCCAGCCGACTTTATGGCGTCGATCAACATGAAGTCCCTGGTCGTGGGTGAGCAGCCGCCGGGCTACGACGTCGGCGACGCCTACCACCACATCCTCATGTCGATCCTCATGGCGGCCCGCGCGCACGACAAGCAGGCCATCGACGGGCCGTACCTGCAGATCAAGGACGTCGACGGCTTCACGCGCGTCGCGGGCCGCTCCGCCGCGCTGGGCTTCGACGGCAAGTGGGTGCTGCACCCCGGCCAGATCGACGCGGCCAACGAGGTCTTCAGCCCCTCGCAGGAGGACTACGACCACGCCGAGAACATCCTCGAGGCGTACGAGTGGTTCACCTCCGAGGCCGGCGGCAAGCGCGGCGCCGCGATGCTCGGCGACGAGATGATCGACGAGGCCTCCCGCAAGATGGCCCTGGTGATCTCGGGCAAGGGCCGCGCCGCGGGTATGCAGCGCACGGACAAGTGGACCCCGCCGGAGGCCTGAGCGGCCCCTGACCCGACTCGACGAGGAGAGGCACCATGGCCCGCCTGGCCCAGACCGCCGGTCTCACGGACGTGCAGGAGGAGATCATCTCCACCGTCCGCACGTTCGTGGACAAGGAGATCATCCCGCACGCCACCGCCCTCGAGCACGAGGACGCCTACCCGCAGGACATCGTCGACGGGATGAAGGAGATGGGGCTCTTCGGCCTCACCATCCCCGAGGAGTACGGCGGCCTGGGCGAGTCCCTGCTGACCTACGCCCTGGTCGTCGAGCAGATCGCGCGCGGCTGGATGAGCGTCTCCGGCGTGATCAACACCCACTTCATCGTGGCGTACATGCTGATGCACCACGGCACCGAGGAGCAGAAGCAGAAGTACCTGCCGCAGATGGCGCTGGGGGAGACCCGGGGCGCCTTCTCGATGTCGGAGCCGGACCTCGGCTCGGACGTCGCGGCGATCAAGACCCGCGCGAAGCAGGACGGCGACGACTACGTCATCGACGGCGCCAAGATGTGGCTGACCAACGGCGGCTCGTCGAACCTGATCGCGCTGCTGGTGAAGACGGACCTGGGGCAGCCGAAGCCGTACCAGAACCTCACCACGTTCCTGGTGGAGAAGCCGTCCGGCTTCGGCGAGGTCGTCCCCGGGCTCACCATCCCCGGCAAGATCGACAAGATGGGGTACAAGGGCGTCGACACCACGGAGGCGGTGTTCGACGGCTTCCGCATCCCCGGTTCGCAGATCCTGGGCGGTGAGGCCGGCAAGGGCTTCTCGCACATGATGGACGGCGTCGAGGTCGGCCGCGTGAACGTCGCGGCCCGCGCCTGCGGCATCTCGATCCGCGCATTCGAGCTGGCCGTGGAGTACGCGCAGCAGCGCGCCACCTTCGGCAAGCCGATCGCCGAGCACCAGGCCATCGCGTTCAAGCTGGCCGAGATGGGCACCAAGGTCGAGGCCGCCCACCTGATGATGGTCAACGCGGCCCGGCTCAAGGACCGCGGCGAGCGCAACGACGTCGAGGCCGGCATGGCCAAGCTCCTGGCGAGCGAGTACTGCGCCGAGGTGACCCAGGAGGCCTTCCGCATCCACGGCGGCTACGGGTACTCGAAGGAGTACGAGATCGAGCGTCTGATGCGCGAGGCGCCCTTCCTGCTGATCGGCGAGGGCACCAGCGAGATCCAGAAGACGATCATCTCCCGCGGGCTGCTCAAGGAGTACAAGAGCCGCTGACCCCCTGTGAGTGGCAATGGTCGCGACAGCGGCTGTTGCCACTCACGAGGCGGTCACCCGTCGCCGGCACCGAAGCGGCGTACCCGGACCCGACGAGCGAGCGCCCGGTTTTCCGGGCGCACTCGGACCGTCGTGGAACTCTCTCTCGGATCTCCCCCGGCCGGGAGCGGGTGCGCCGGCAGCGGTCCCGGCGGCGTGCCTCTATCGTGACCAGCGCGGAGGGCACTTCGGCGCGGTCCCGGTCGTTGACATCATGGGCACCGAGATGTCCGAGGTGTCCAGTCGGCCGTACCGAGGAGAGAGCCCGTGACCACCCCGTTCGGCGGAAGCGGACAGCCCGCGCCGGGCCTGCCCAATCTGCCCACCCCGCCCACCGGATGGCCGGTCGGCTCGTACGCCACCTACGAGGAGGCGCAGCGGGCGGTCGACCATCTCGCCGACAGCGACTTCCCCGTGCGGGACGTGACGATCGTCGGCGTCGACCTGATGCTCGTCGAGCGGATCGTCGGGCGGCTGACCTGGGGCCGCGTGCTCCTCTCGGGGGCGGCCTCCGGCGCCTGGTTCGGCCTGTTCGTGGGCCTGCTGCTCAGCCTGTTCAGCACGGGCGGCGGTGGCGTCGTCCGGATCGTGGTCGCACTGCTCGGCGGCATCGTGTTCGGCCTGGCCTTCGCGGCGGCCCAGTACTGGGGCACCCGCGGCCGCCGCGACTTCACCTCGGCCAGCCAGATGGTCGCCGGCCGGTACGACGTGCTGTGCCAGCCGCGCAACGCGGAGAAGGCCCGCGAGCTGCTGGCGAAGCTGGCGATGGGTACCGCCACGGGCGCCTGACCGCAAGCCGGACTCCGCCGTTGGTGTCCATTTCGGTCTGATCAGGTCTCGGCTTGGTCACTGCCGCGATCTCGGATTGCGGGGTGCCCGGAGCCGACATAGGTTTCCCGTACCGATCGCCGCTCGTGATCGGGGTCACACGACTGTGCGATGCCGCGCCGCTGCTCCCGTACCGGCTGCCCGGGTCGCCGGAACGGGAGGCCGGAATGGGGCAGCCGCCGGGCACGCGGGCCGGGGGAGCCGAGGTGCGGCGTCGCAGACGGCGTCGCGGGCGAGGCCGCTGGGCGGCCGCCGGCGGCGTGGTGCTCGCCGCGGCGGTCCTGGCCGGCTGCGGGGCCGAGGCGGCCGGGCCGCCGACGTTGAACTTCTACACCCCGGCGGACGGCGCGACGCAGTACGCCGAGGCCGCCGCGGACTGCACCACGGCCGCGAACGGCCGGTACACGATCGCCCAGCAGACCCTCCCGAAGGGCGCGGACGACCAGCGGCTCCAGCTGGCCCGCCGGCTCGTCGCGGGCGACACCTCCGTCGACATCGTCGGCATCGACGTCACCTGGACCGCCGAGTTCGCCAAGGCCGGCTGGCTGGAGAAGTTCCCGCCCGCCGTTCGGAGCCAGATCGAGCAGGGCACCCTCGCCGGGCCGCTCGAGACCGGCACCTACCAGGGCGACCTGTGGGCGGCTCCGCTCAACACGAACACCCAGATCCTCTGGTATCGCAAGGACCTCGCCCCCACGCCGCCGGCGACGTGGGACGAGATGATCCAGATGTCCGAGGCGCTGCAGCAGCGGGGCCTGCCCTCCTACATCGAGGTGCAGGGCGCCCAGTACGAGGGCCTCACGGTCTGGTTCAACACGCTGGTCAACAGCGCCGGCAGCCAGATCGTCGACGAGGACGGCAAGGTCCTCATCGCCGAGCAGCCCGGCGCGGGCGACGCCGAGCAGGCCGCGACGATCATGAAGCGGGTGGCGGCGTCGCCGGCGTCCGACCCGTCGTTGTCGGTGGCCAAGGAGAACGACGGCCGGCTCGCCATGGAGGCCGGCACCGCCGCGTTCCAGATCAACTACCCGTTCGTCTACGCCTCCATCAACACCCCGCCGCCGGACGGCGGCGGTGGCGGCACCTTCATCGACGAGCAGGGCAAGCCCGCCGCGACGGACACCGGACGCCAGGTCGTCGACGAGTTCGCGTGGGCGCCGTACCCGTCGGTGAACCCGGGCGAGCCCGCCAAGGTCACGATCGGCGGCCTGAACCTCGGCGTGAGCAGCACTTCGCTGCACAAGGACCTGGCGTTCGAGGCCGTGCAGTGCCTGCGCAATCGGGAGAACCAGCTGCGCAACGCCGTCGACGGCGGCGTCCCGCCGACGCTGGAGGCGCTGTACTCGGACCCGTCCTTCCAGCAGGAGTACCCGGCCTGGCAGGCGATCAAGGAGTCGCTGGACAACGCGAGCGTGCGGCCCAAGACCCCGGCCTACCAGAGCATCTCGATCGTGATCTCGGACCTGCTCAACCCGCCTGCGGACATCGACCCCGCCGCGGTCCCGGCCGAGCTCGCCGACCAGATCGTCCGCGCGCAGAACTCGGAAGGGCTGGTGCCGTGAGTATCGACAGCGGGGCCCTCGCGGCCGCGACGAAGCAGCAGACCGAGCAACAGGGCGGGGCGCACCGCAAGGGCAAGCCCGCGCTGTCCGAGGGCAAGAAGGCGGAGCGGCGGCTCGGGCTCCTGCTCTGCGCGCCCGCCGCGATCATCATGGTCGCGGTCACGGCGTACCCGATCATCTACGCGATCTGGCTGTCGCTGCAACGCTACGACCTGCGGTTCCCGGCCGAGCGGAGCTTCGCCGGGCTGTCCAACTACGCCGCCGTGCTCTCCAGCGAGTACTGGTGGCGCGCCTTCCTGGTCACGATGATCATCACGATCGTCTCGGTCGCGATCGAGTTCGTGCTCGGGCTGGCACTGGCGCTGGTCATGCACCGCACGATCGTCGGGCGCGGCCTGACCAGGACCGTCGTGCTCATCCCGTACGGCATCGTCACGGTCGTCGCGGCGTTCAGCTGGCAGTTCGCCTGGACGCCGGACAAGGGCTACCTGGCGGCGATGCTGCCCGAGGGCGCCGCGCCGCTGACCGGGCAGGTGTCGGCGATCCTGCTGATCATCCTGGCCGAGGTCTGGAAGACCACGCCGTTCATGGCGCTGCTGCTGATGGCCGGCCTCGCCCTCGTGCCGGACGACCTGCTCAAGGCCGCCCAGGTCGACGGCGCCGGCCCGTGGCAGCGGCTGACCCGGATCATCCTGCCGATGATGAAGCCGGCCATCCTGGTCGCGCTGCTGTTCCGCACGCTCGACGCCTTCCGCGTCTTCGACAACATCTACATCCTCACGCAGGGCTCCAACGGCACCGGCTCGGTGTCGATGCTGGGCTACGACAACCTGTTCAAGGCCTTCAACCTGGGCATCGGCTCGGCGATCAGCGTGCTCATCTTCATCGCCGTCGCGCTGATCGCGTTCCTGTTCATCAAGTTGTTCGGGGCCGCGGCACCCGGGTCCGACGAGGGGAAGCGCTGATGGCCACCGCAGTGGAGTCCCGGCCGGCCGCCCCGGCGAAGGGGTCGTCCAAGGGCGCGGGCATGTCCGAGGGGCAGAAGAAGACGTGGTGGGCCGTGGCCGACCTGGTCGTGCTGCTGTACGCGCTGGTGCCGGTGCTGTGGATCCTGTCGCTGAGCTTCAAGACCACCGACACGATCACGGACGGGAACTTCTTCCCGCGTGCCTGGACCCTCGACAACTACGCGCAGATCTTCCAGATCGGCCTGTTCACGGCGGCGCTGCGGAACTCCATCGGCATCGCGCTCATCTCCACGGTGCTCGCCGTCGTGATCGGGACCATGGCGGCGTACGCCATCGCCCGGCTGGACTTCCCGGGCAAGAAGGTGCTGGTCGGCGTCTCGCTGCTGATCGCGATGTTCCCGCAGATCTCGCTGGTCAGCCCGCTGTTCGACATCTTCCGCGGGATCGGCATCTTCGACACCTGGCTCGGGCTGATCCTGCCGTACATCACGTTCGCGCTGCCGCTGGCGATCTACACGCTCTCCGCCTTCTTCCGGGAGATTCCGTGGGAGCTGGAGAAGGCGGCGAAGATGGACGGCGCCACGCCGCTGCAGGCCTTCCGCTCGGTCATCGTCCCGCTGGCCGCGCCGGGCGTGTTCACCACGGCGATCCTCGTGTTCATCTTCTGCTGGAACGACTTCCTGTTCGCGATCTCGCTGACCTCGACCAGCCGCTCCCAGACGGCCACGGTGGCGATCGCGAACTTCACCGGCGCCTCGCAGTTCGCCGAGCCGACCGGGTCGATCGCGGCCGCGGCCGTGCTGCTCACCATTCCGATCATCGTCTTCGTGCTGTTCTTCCAGCGCCGGATCGTCGCCGGGCTGACCTCCGGCGCAGTGAAGGGATAACCCGATGGCCGACATCGTCCTGGACCACGTCTACAAGCGGTACCCCGACGGCACCCTCGGCGCCGACGACGTCAACATCGAGATCGCCGACGGCGAGTTCATCATCCTCGTCGGCCCCTCCGGCTGCGGGAAGTCCACGACGCTCAACATGATCGCCGGGCTCGAGGACATCTCGGACGGCGAGCTGCGCATCGGCGGCCAGCGCATGAACGAGCGCGCGCCCAAGGACCGCGACATCGCGATGGTGTTCCAGTCCTACGCGCTCTACCCGCACATGACGGTGCGGGAGAACATGGCCTTCCCGCTCAAGCTGGCCAAGGTCGACAAGGCGGAGATCGACCGGAAGGTCACCGACGCCGCGAAGATCCTCGACCTCACCCAGCACCTGGACCGCAAGCCCGCCAACATGTCCGGCGGCCAGCGGCAGCGCGTGGCGATGGGCCGGGCGATCGTCCGCAGCCCCAAGGCCTTCCTCATGGACGAGCCGCTGTCGAACCTCGACGCCAAGCTGCGCGTGCAGATGCGGACGATGGTCTCCAAGCTGCAGCAGCGGCTGGAGACGACCACGGTCTACGTCACGCACGACCAGACCGAGGCCATGACGCTCGGCGACCGCATCGTCGTCATGCGCAGCGGGGTGGTGCAGCAGATCGGCTCGCCGCAGCACCTGTACGACCACCCGGCCAACCTGTTCGTCGCCGGGTTCATCGGCTCGCCGGCCATGAACTTCCTGCCGGCGCGGCTGGAGAACGACACGCTCCGCACGGCCCTCGGCGACCTGGCGGTGAACGACCGGCTGCGCCAGACGCTGTCCGCGGCGCAGGTGGAGCGGGACGTGATCGTCGGCATCCGGCCGGAGCACTTCGAGGACGCCGCCCTGGTCGAGGAGGGCATCCGCCACCAGGGTTCCACCTTCAGTGCCCAGGTCGACGTGCTGGAGTCCATGGGCTCGGACAAGTTCGTCTACTTCACGGTGGACGAGCAGGCGACCTCGGACGAGCTCGCCGAGCTCGCCGCCGACGCCGGAACCACCGACGTCCCGGGCGGCGACGCGGGCTCACTGGTCACCCGGTTCTCCGCCGCCTCGCATGCCACCGAGGGCCGGCCGGTCGACGTGTGGGTGGACACCTCGAAGCTCCAGGTGTTCGACCCGAAGACCGGGAAGAACCTGACCGCGAGCGAGGCCGCCCCCGCCACCGTCTGACCCGTCCCGCGACTCGGCGCTTCCGGTCGACCGAACTACACATGTCGGGAGCTCCCGGGATGTGCAGTTCGGACCCGTGAAGGTGCCGACTCGCGGGATCGAGAGCGGGTCAGGGGGCGGGAAGGAGGAGGCCGATCGACTCCGCGGAGAGCACCCGCTCGATGCCGAGGACGGTGGCTCCGGCGACGCCGGCGTACTCCCCGAGCACGCTGTTGGTCAGCACCAGGTTGCGCGTTGCGAGGGGTAACGCGCGCTGGTAGACCACGCTGCGGACCCCGGCGAGCAGCTCGTCGCTGGCGGCGGTGAGCGAACCGCCGAGGGTCACCCGCGCCGGGTTGTAGAGGTGCACGAGGGTCGCGACGAGCTCGCCGATCAGCCCGGCCGCCTCCCGCACCGCGCCGATCGCGCCGGCGTCGCCGCGCCCGAGCATCGCCCGCAGGTCGGCGATCGAGGGCACGTCGTCGCGGCCGCCGAGCCGGCGGGCGATGGCGCCGGCCGAGGCGACGGCCTCGATGCAGCCGACGTTGCCGCACACGCACGCGTCGTCGGGCGCCCCGCGCACCCGGACGTGCCCGATGTCGCCGGCCGCGCCGTCCGCACCGTGGTGCAGCGAGCCGCCGCCGGTCACGAGCCCGCCGCCGATGCCGGTCCCGACCTTCACGAACAGCAGCGGGACCTGGTCGGCGGGCAGCGCGCGCGCCTCGCCGAGCGCGCGCAGGTTGACGTCGTTCTCCAGCACGGCCGGGCAGCCGAAGGTCTGCTGGAGCCGAGCCGTCACGGGGTAGGCGTGCCAGCCCGGCATGATCGGCGGCCGCACCGGGATCCCGAGATGGTTGTCGACCGGCCCGGGCAGGCCGATCACGACCGCCCGCGCCGGGATGGCCGATCCCGCACGGAGCCGAGTGAGCTCCGTCTCCACCGTCCGGAGCACGGTGTCCGGCCCGTCCGTGACGTCGAGGTCGACGTGGGTGTGGGCGAGCACCCGCTGGGCGAGGTCGGTCACCGCAAGGTGCGCACCTCGCGCGCCGACGTCCGCGAGCAGCACCTGGCCGCCCTCCGCGGCCAGCGCGAGCCGCTCGGCGGGGCGGCCCCGGCCGGCCGTCGGCCGCAGCCCGTCGAGCCGGAGGAGCCCGCCGGCGAGCAGCCCGTCGACCGCGGTGCTCACCGTGGTCCTGGCCAGGCCGGTCGCGGCGACCAGGTCGGCCTTGCTCACCGCCGTGTCCGACGCGACCAGCCGGGCGACGGTGCTGAGCAGCAGCGCCGGGTCGATCCGCCCGGACTGCGGCGGGGCGCTGAGCCGCAACGGGGGCAGCAGTGCGGGACCCGGCAGCGGGGGCCGGGCCGTGGTCGAGTGCGGCAACGCCATCGTCACGCCCCGATATCGTCCGATAAATAGCGCGAAAGGGCATTATTCGGTCGTTGTACGGCGCTGGTCAACGTCTCTACCTTCCCCTCGTGGCGTCACTGCTGACGATGCGCGGGATCGTGAAGACCTTCCCCGGCGTGCGCGCGCTCGACGGCGTCGACCTCGACGTCGCCGCCGGCGAGGTCCACTGCCTGCTCGGGCAGAACGGGGCCGGCAAGTCGACGCTGATCAAGGTGCTGGCGGGCGCCCACCGCCCCGACGCCGGCGCGATCACCTGGGACGGCGACACGGTCACCTTCGGCTCGCCGCACGCCGCCGACGCCGCGGGCATCGCCACCATCCACCAGGAGCTCGACCTCGTGCCCGGGCTGTCGGTCGCGGAGAACGTCGTGCTCGGCCACGAGCCCGCCCGGCTGGGCTTCACCCGCCCGAAGGACGCCGAGAAGATCGCCCGCCGGCTGCTGACGAGGCTCGGCCACCCCGAGATCCCGCCGGGCCGCGAGCTGGGCGACCTGTCCGCCGCCGGCCAGCAGATCGTCAGCATGGCCCGCGCGCTGGCCCGCGACGCCCGCCTGATCGTCATGGACGAGCCCTCGGCGGTGCTCGACCCGGAGGAGGTGCGCAACCTCTTCCGCGTGATCCGCGAGCTCACCGCGGACGGCGTCGCCGTCGTCTACATCTCGCACCGGCTCGAGGAGATCCGCGAGATCGGCGACCGCGTGACCGTGCTCAAGGACGGCCGGACGGTCGCCCGCAACCTGCCGGCCCGGACCACCCCGACCGCGGACGTCATCCGGCTGATGACCGGCCGCTCGCTCGAGTACGTGTTCCCCCCGTCGACGGGCGAGGTCGGCGAGGTCGTCCTCGAGGTCGACGGCCTGGGGCGCGGGACCGAGTTCACCGGTGTCTCGTTCACCGTGCGGGCGGGCGAGGTGGTGGGCCTCGCCGGCCTGGTCGGCTCCGGCCGCTCGGAGATCCTCGAGACGATCTACGGTGCCCGCCGCCCGGACACCGGCGAGGTCCGGGTGCGCGGCCGTGCGCTGCCCCGCGGGTCCGTGCCCGCCGCGGTGCGGGCGGGGCTCGGACTCTGCCCGGAGGAACGCAAGACCCAGGCGCTGCTGCTCGACGAGCCGGTGATGCGCAACGTCTCCCTCCCGGCGCTGCGGCGCTTCGCGCGCGGCGGGTTCCTCGGCGGCGAGGCCGAGCTGGCCGACGCCGGCGTGGTCACCGCACAGCTCGACGTCCGGCCCGCCGATCCGCGCCGGCCCGCCCGCACGCTCTCGGGCGGCAACCAGCAGAAGGTCGTCCTGGCCCGCTGGCTGCTGCACGGCTGCACCGTCCTGCTGCTCGACGAGCCCACCCGCGGCGTCGACGTCGGCGCCCGCAGCGAGATCTACGCGCTGGTCCGCCGGCTCGCGGGCGAGGGCGTCGCGGTGGTGCTGGTCTCCAGCGAGGTGCCCGAGGTGCTCGGGCTGGCCGACCGGGTGCTCGTCGTGCGGGAGGGCCGGATCGTGCACGCGGGCCCGGCCGCCGAGCTCGACGAGCACCGCGTGCTCGACCTGGTGATGGAAGGAGCGGACATGACCGTCGACGGACGGCCGACCGCGGGGGCGGGATCGTGAACGAGCCGAACGCGACCTCCGAGGCGCGGGCGCCGGAGGCACCGGAGGCCCACCCGCCGGCACGGCCGGAACCCTCCCGCGTGGTGCGGCTGCTGTTCGAGGGCGGTGTCGGGCGCAACATGGGTCTCGTCGCCGTGCTGGTGCTGCTCGCGGTGGTCGGCGTGGTCACGGCGCCTCGGACCTTCCCGACGGCGTCGAACCTGCTCACCGTGCTGACCTCGGCGTCGATCATCGGGGTCCTGACCGTCGGGGTCACGTTCGTGATCATCGGCGGCGGCATCGACCTGTCCGTCGGCAAGGTGATGGCGCTGGCGTCGGTGTGGGCCACGACGGTGGCCACGCAGTCGTTCGGCGCGCTCGTGATGATCTTCTGCGCGCTGGCGGTGGGGGTCGGCGCGGGACTGATCAACGGCGTGCTGATCGCGTACGGCCGGATCGTCCCGTTCATCGCCACACTGGCCATGCTGATCTCCGCGCAGGGCCTGGCGGAGCTGATCTCCGGGCGGCGCAGCCAGATCGTCACGGACCCCGTGATCGCGGCCATCGCGAGCACCCGGATCCTCGGCATCCCGCTGCTCGTCTACATCTTCGCCGTGGTCATCGTCGTCGGCTGGGTCGTGCTGAACCGCACCACCTTCGGCCGCCGGACCTTCGCGATCGGCGGCAACCCCGAGGCGGCGCGGCTGGCGGGCGTGGACGTGCGGCGGCACACCGTCCTGCTCTACGTCGTGTCGGGGCTGTGCTGCGGCATCGCGGCCATCATGATCGCCTCGCTCACCACGACCGGCTCGAGCACCCACGGCACGCTCTACGAGCTCGACGCCATCGCCGCGGTGATCATCGGCGGCACGCTGCTCACCGGCGGCCGAGGGACGCTGATCGGCTCCATCCTCGGCGTTCTCGTGTTCACCGTGATCACCAACCTGTTCGTGCTGAACAACCTGGCCATCGAGGTCCAGAACATCGCCAAGGGCGCGATCATCGTCGTCGCGGTGCTCATCCAGGCCCGCGCCCGGCGCTCGTCCACCACCTGACCGCCCACCCGACCCGCCCGACCGACCGACCCGCTGTCCCGCAAAGGAGCGCGAGAGCCATGACCGATTCCCTGCTGCCCGGGGGCCTCGGCCGCCGCGGCTTCCTCGCGGCGCTCGGCGTCGGCACGGTCGCCACGGTGGCGGCGTGCACGAGCAACGAGGCCCCGTCGAGCGGGTCCGGTGCCAACGTCGCCGCGGCCGGCGGCGACAACGCCACGCCGGGCGCCCCGGTCACCATCGGGTTCTCCGCGCCCGCGGCCGACCACGGCTGGATCGCGGCCATCGCGAACAACGCGAAGGCGCAGGCCGAGCAGTACCCCGACGTGACCTTCGCGCCCGTCAACCCGACCAACGACGTCGCCCAGCAGATCGCCGCCGTGGAGACGCTGATCAACCAGAAGGTCGACGCGCTGGTCATCCTGCCCAACGACGGCAGCCAGCTCACCAGCCTCGGGCGCCGCGCGATGGACGCCGACATCCCGGTCATCAACCTCGACCGCATCTTCGACTCGCCGCTGGCCTACCGGACGTGGATCGGCGGCGACAACTACGGCATGGGCGTCAGCGCCGGGACCTACATCGGCGAGCGGCTCCGCGCCGCGAACGTCGCGAACCCGGTCATCGGCGAGGTCGCGGGCATCGACAACCTCCCGCTGACCCAGGAACGCAGCAAGGGTTTCTCCGACGCCCTGGCCTCCTACGGCTACGCGGTCGGCCCGCGGCAGGCCGCGGACTTCACCGCGCAGGGCGGGCAGCGGGTCACGGCGAACCTGCTGCAGGCCGCACCGACGCTCGACGCCCTCTGGAACCACGACGACGACCAGGGCATCGGCGTGCTCGCCGCCATCAACCAGGCGGGGCGCAACGAGTTCTTCATGGTCGGCGGCGCCGGCTCGGCCAACGCGATGCGGGACATCCAGGCCGACAACACCGTGCTCAAGGCGACGGTGACCTACAGCCCGACCATGGCGTCGTCGGCCATCGCGCTGGCCCGGCTCGTCGCGCAGAACCGCGGCATGAGCGACCTGGTGGAGAAGGAGGTCCCGACGTCGATCACACTGGCTTCGGCGACCATCACCAAGGAGAACGTGGCCGACTACCTGCCGCTGGGCTTCGAGTCGTGACCCCTCCGCTCGGCGTCGGCATGATCGGCTACGCCTTCATGGGTGCGGCGCACTCGCAGGCGTGGCGCTCGGCGGCGCACGTGTTCGACCTGCCGCTCGCCCCCGACATGGCGGTCCTGTGCGGTCGCGACCCCGCAGCGGCCCGGGCGGCCGCGGCGAAGCTCGGCTGGCGGTCCGTCGAGACCGACTGGAAGCAGCTGCTGACCCGGGACGACGTCGCGCTCGTCGACGTCTGCACGCCCGGCGACACGCACGCGGAGATCGCGATCGCGGCACTCGACGCCGGCAAGCACGTGCTGTGTGAGAAGCCGTTGGCCAACACCGTCGACGAGGCGCGCGCCATGGTCGCGGCGGCGGAGCGGGCGCGGGCCCGAGGGGTGCGCTCGATGGTCGGGTTCAACTACCGCCGGGTGCCGGCGATCGCGCTGGCCCGGCGGCTGGTGGAGCAGGGCCGGATCGGCCCGGTGCGGCACGTGCGCGCGGTGTACCTGCAGGACTGGATCGTCGACCCGGAGTTCCCGCTGGTCTGGCGGCTGCAGCGGGACAAGGCCGGCTCGGGGGCGCTCGGCGACATCGGCGCGCACATCGTGGACCTCGCGCAGTACGTCGTGGGCGACCGGCTCACCGGCGTCTCCGCGCTCACCGAGACGTTCGTGAAGGACCGGCCGCTGGCGACCGTGTCCGGCGGCCTGTCCGGGGCCGGCGGTGCCGAGCGTGGGCCGGTGACCGTCGACGACGCGGCCCTCTTCCTCGGCCGCTTCGCCGGCGGCGCGGTCGCCTCGTTCGAGGCCACGCGCTTCGCGACCGGGCGCAAGAACGGCCTGCGGCTGGAGATCAACGGCGGGTCGGGCTCGCTGGCGTTCGACTTCGAGGCGATGAACGAGCTCTGGTTCCACGACGGCAGCGAGGCGCCCGACACCGCCGGCTTCCGGCGCATCCACGTCACCGAGCCGACCCACCCGTACATGGAGGCGTGGTGGCCGCCGGGGCACGGGCTCGGCTACGAGCACACCTTCGTGCACGAGGTGGCGGACCTGGTGCGCGACCTGGCGGCGGGGACCGACCCGACGCCGTCGTTCGCCGACGGGCTGCAGGTGCAGCTGGTGCTCGACGCGGTCGAACGGTCCGCGGCCGGGGGCAGCTGCTGGGAGACGATCGAGGGGGACGCGTCATGAGACCGGTCACGCTGTTCACCGGGCAGTGGGCCGACCTGCCCTTCGTCGAGGTGGCGCGGCTGGCGGGTGAGTGGGGCTACGACGGGCTGGAGATCGCCTGCTGGGGCGACCACTTCGACCCGTGGGCGGCCGTCGAGGACGACCGGTACGTGCAGGAGCGGCTCGACATCCTGGAGAAGCACGGGCTGCGGGTGTACGCGATCTCCAACCACCTCACCGGCCAGGCGGTCTGCGACGACCCGATCGACGAGCGGCACAAGGGGATCGTGCCCGCGCGGGTGTGGGGCGACGGCGAGCCCGAGGGGGTGCGGCAGCGGGCGGCGGAGGCGATGCAGGTGACCGCCCGGGCGGCGGCGAAGCTCGGGGTGCGCACGGTCGTCGGGTTCACCGGCTCCGCCATCTGGAAGACGGTCGCGATGTTCCCGCCCGTGCCGCAGTCGATGGTGGACGCGGGCTACCGGGACTTCGCCGACCGCTGGAACCCGATCCTCGACGTGTTCGACGAGGTGGGCGTGCGGTTCGCGCACGAGGTGCACCCGTCGGAGATCGCCTACGACTACTGGACGACGGTCGCGGCGCTCGAGGCCGTCGGGCACCGGGAGGCGTTCGGGCTCAACTGGGACCCGAGCCACTTCGTGTGGCAGGACCTCGACCCGGCCGGGTTCCTGTGGGACTTCCGGGACCGGATCTACCACGTCGATTGCAAGGACGCGAAGCGCCAGGTCGGCAACGGGCGCAACGGCCGGATGGGCTCGCACCTGCCGTGGGCGGACCCGCGGCGCGGGTGGGACTTCGTGTCCACCGGGCACGGCGACGTCCCGTGGGAGGCGTGCTTCCGGATGCTCAACACGATCGGCTACGACGGGCCCGTGTCGATCGAGTGGGAGGACGCCGGCATGGACCGGCTGATCGGGGCGCCGGACGCGCTGGCGTTCGTGCGGCGCAACCTGTTCGACCCACCCGGGGCGGCGTTCGACTCGGCCTTCGGCGGCAACTGAGGTTTCGCAGCTCAGCAGGGGTCGTGAGTGGCAACTGCCCCGCTAGGGGCAGTTGCCGCGCACGGGTCAGCCGGGGTCCGCGCGCAGCCGCTCGACCACGTCGTCGTCCCAGCGGTGGGTGCGCAGCAGGCGGTAGCGCTGGCAGGCGAGGTGCAGGTAGGCGTCCGTCTCGGTGCGGTCGCCGATCAGCGCGGCCTGGGCGAGCAGCCGCACCACCGGGCGGTACTCCTCGGCCCACCAGCGGCGGGCGACGGTCTCGCGGTCGAGGTAGCGGCCCTCGCTCTGCATCAGCCGGAAGCCCCACGCCTCGACGGTCTCGGACAGCTCCGCGTAGTTCCAGGCGTCGGCGACCTCGATCGTGGCCAGCTGGGTGCGGCCGAGCGGGACCCGGTCGAGGAAGACCCGCCGCAGGTCCTTCGTGATGAGGTCGCCGCGGTGCACGATGCCGTTCGGGTCGATCTTCGTGGTGACCTCGGTGATCAGGGCGTCGATCGTGCGCAGGCCCAGGGCGTGGGCGACCGAGACCCGGTGGTGCCCGTCCCGGACGAAGTGCAGCCCGCCCACCCGGTACAGGTCCACGGGCGGGATCGTCTCGCCGCGCCGCTGCGCCCGGGCCAGCCGCTCCCAGCGTTCCCGGCTGTGCCGGCTGCGCGGCCGGAACCAGCGGTCGAAGTCCGTGGTGCGGTCCACGCTGCCGACGATCGTGTCCAGCTCCACGATGTGGATGCCCGGCAGGCGACGCTCGCCCGTGCGGCCCAGGGCGGCCACGACCTCGTCGAACGGGAGGATCTCCGAGACGTCGTCGGGTTCGTGGCGCAGCCACGCCACCAGACGCGAGAGCACCTGCCGGCGGCGCTGGCGGAGGAAGTCGTGCTCCGCGTCGGCCTGCGGGAAACCCGTCTCCACTAGAGGTCCAGCACCTTCCTGCCGACGACGTTGACGACCCGGGTGGTGCCGAGCATCCGGTCCGGTACGGGCTCACCGTAGGGGTGGATGTGACCGTGCACCAGGAACCGCGGCTGCAGCTGCGCGACCACCCCGTGCAGGCAGACGAAGCCGCGGTGCGGGCCGTCCTCGCGGTCGCCGCAGTGCCGGGGCGGGGCGTGCGTGAGCAGCACGTCGACCCCCCTGCCGTCCTTGCGCCGGGCCCGCTTCGCCAGCCGGACGAGCCGCTTCGCCCGCCGCGTCTGCTCGGCCTCGGTCCACTGGTTGGGGCCGGGCCGGTAGCGCAGGCAGCCGCCGAGCCCGGCGATCCGCAGCCCGCCGGCGTCGACGATGCGGCCGTCGGCGTTCTCGAACCCGGCCGGGCCGGGCCACTCGCAGGGGTGCCCGGCGCTGGTCCACAGCCCGCGGCGCTGGCGGAAGCCGCTCAGGTCGCGGTCGTGGTTGCCGGGGACCATCACGGCGGGCCGGTCCACGTCGTCCGCGATCGCCGCCAGGTAGTCGAAGGGCAGGTCGCCCGCGGCCAGCACGAGGTCGACGGCGCCGCGCCGGGCCGCGCCGCAACGCAGTCCGGGGATCTCCTCGTCGGCCACCGCCAGGGTTCGCACCATCGCCCGACCAGCCTATTCGTTCCCGTCCCGGCGCGCGTCCCCTTGGGTGGCGGCCCCGGATGGGCCAGGATCGTGCGGGTGAGCGGAACGGACACCAGCGCGCCGGAGACCGTCCTGCCGGGGGCCGACACCGCCCTGGACCAGCCCGCCCGGGCCTTCGACCGGATCGTCCGCAACAGCGACGCCCACCGCGCGCAGCTGCGGACCACGATCCACCGGATGGGCCTGAGCGGGCGCAAGCGCACGCTGCTGGTCCTGGGCTGCGGCAGCGGGGCGCCGGTGCAGGGGGTCGTCGACGAGGCGCCGGGATGGAAGGTCGTGGCCGTCGACGAGTCCGCGGAGCTCGTCGGCACCGCGCGGCGGCTGGACTGGGCACCGGACTACCGGTTCCTGCACGGCACCCTCGGCACGCTCGACGACGCCCTGCGCGCCGAGGGCATCGAGCCGCGGTTCGACGGGATCCTCGTCGTGTTCCAGATGCGCCACCAGCGCAACCTCGACGACACCCTCGACTACCTGCTGGAGCTGCTCAAGCCGGGGGCGCCGCTGGCGGTGCACGAGTACTCGGTGCGCGGCGACCGCGCGGCCCGGACGCGCTGGACCGCGGCGTGCTGGCTGGACTACCTGCCGCGGATCCGGATGCGCGGGCGGGTGCCGGGGATGGCGTCGTACCTGTGGCATTCGGTGCTCCGGTTCGACTCCCCGTCGATGTTCAAGGAGCGACTCGAGGTCGCCGGGTTCACGGACGTCCGGGTCCAGACGGTCGGCGGCTGGCAGGAGCACATCCTCTACACGTTCCTCGGGCGCAAGCCGGAGGACGAGCCCGACGAACCGCTCGACGACCTCGACACCGCGGACACCGGTGCCGACTCGTGGGCGGACCGCGGCACCGACACCCCGCCCGCCGCGTCGGCGCCGGTCCCGGCGCCGCGGCCGAGCCCGTCGGAACGGCCCGAGTGGGGGCCGGTGTCGGGGCGGGCGGAGCTCGCCGACGACCGGGGCGACGTCTTCGACCTCGACGAGGAGGAGGACGAGGCCGGCTACGCGGCGCGGGACGGGGACACCGACCCCGACTCCGACCTCGACTCCATCGACACCGACGACGACGGCCCCACCTCGTACGCGGACATGGACGAGTTCGAGGACAACCACGACCTCGACGGCACGCAGTACCTCGACGACCCGGACGAGACGGTGCTGTTCACCCACGCCGACGCGGACGCCGAGACCCCGCCCGTGGGGGTGCCGGTGGTCGAGGGGGCGGGGCAGCGGCCCGGCCGCGCGGAGGGCGAGGGGACCGAACAGCACCGCCGGCAGTCGCCGCGCGAGGAGCCGACGGAGGCGGTGGAGCGGGAGGCTCCGGCGCCGCCCGTCGAGGCGAACGCGGTCGCGCGGACCGGGGAGGTCGACGCCCCCACCCTCGCCGAGGACGCCGACGCGGGCCGGCCCGTCGAGCCGGCCGAATCCACCGAGTCCACCGAGCGCACGGAGCTCGCCGAGGCCGCCGCTCCTGGGGAGCCCACCGAGCGCGTCGACACCGACGAGCTCGCCGGGCAGGACCCGGAGCCCAGGCAGGACCCGGAGCCCAGGGAGGTGCCGGAGCCCAGGGAGGAGTCGGAGCCCAGGGAGGAGTCGGAGCCCAGGGAGGTGCCGGAGCCCAGGGAGGAGTCGGAGCCCAGGGAGGAGTCGGAGCCCAGGGAGGAGCCGGAGCCCAGGGAGGAGGCGCCGCGCGCTCCGGCGACCCGCCGTGTCCGCAACCTCTTCCGCGGGTCGCGCCGCGGCGCCGCCCAGGCCGAGCCGCCCGGCTCGCCCTGGCTGCGCCGGGCCGAGCGGGAGGCCACGCGCGGGGACGACCCGAAGGACGCTGCCGAGGGCGACCCGGAGGACGCCGCCGTGGCCGACTCCGGGGTCGGAGCCGAGCAGCGCGAGTAGCGCCTACCGCGTCCGGACCGTGTACCGCCGCTCCGCGTAGGCGATGTCGTCCTTCCACAGCCGGGCGGCGGTGGCGCGGACCAGCGGCCGCAGCGCCCCGCCCACCTTCGCGACCTGCGCGAACCCGCCCCGGTCCGAGTACGCCACGACCGCCTCGATCACCGCCGTGCGGGGCGCACCGTCGGGGCCGGGGCCGAGCGGCGTCGCGTGCGTCTCGACCACGCTGCCGGTGCCCTCGCCGTCGACGATCTCCATCGTGACCGTGCGCGGCTCGGGGCAGCTGAACGCGGCGTGCACCGGCACCCCGATCCGCCCGGCGACCCGGAAGCTGACCTCCACGAGGAACCGGTCCTCGGCCTCGGTGACCCCGGGGGAGGGGGCGTCGAGCACCCGCAGCGACGCGAACGAGTACGGGTGGAACCAGGCGCCGTGCCACGGGTCGAGCCGGTTGGCGACCACGTCCTGCGGCTCGCACCGCCCGATCACCGTCGCGACGGCGGCGAACGACCCCTCCGCCGGCGGTCGCGGTCCCAGCACGGGCGCCTCGGTGGGGCCCTCGCCGGGAGCCAGCAGGTCGTCGAGCCGGACCCAGGCCAGCACGCCGTCGTCGTGCGCGGGCAGCGGCGACCAGCCCGGTCGCCCGCCGGCACCCAGGGCGAGCCCGTGCCACCGGCAGATCAGCTGCCCGTCGTGGACCGGGGCGTCACAGAGCGCGGCACCGAGGTGCGGACAGGCACCGGGCCCGACGTGCAGCGCACCCGCGTCGTCGCGCCAGGCCACGAGCTCACGACCGGCCACGGTCCGCCCGAACGCCTTCCCGGGGCGCACCTCCCGGCTGGCGGCGAGCACCACCCAGCCGCCCGACGGCCGCGCGGCCGCCCGCTCGGTCGCGGCGCGGATCAGCGCGGGGCTGGCCCCCCGCCAGGACGGCTCCTGCTCCGCCCACGGGGGAGTGCGCAGCAGGCGGAGGGGGGTGACGGGGCGGCGCTTCGGCACGGGTCGAAGGCTAGCCAGGTCCGGCCGATCCGCGAGTCGAACCTCCACGTCGTGAGCGGCGACAGCCGCTGGGGCGACCATCACCGCTCACAGCGGCTAGAGCCAGTTGTTCTTGCGGAAGTTGCGGTAGAGCAGCCCGCAGGCCAGCACGATGATCATGATCACGAGGGGGTAGCCGAACTGCCAGTGCAGCTCGGGCATGTAGTCGAAGTTCATCCCGTAGATGCCGGCGACCATCGTGGGCACGGTGATCAGCGCGGCGTACGCGGTGATCTTGCGCATGTCGGAGTTCTGCCGCATGGACACCTTGGCCAGCACGGCGTCGACCAGCGTGGTGAGCAGCTCGTTGAAGCCCGCGACGCGCTCGGCGACCCCGGACAGGTGGTCCTCGACGTCCCGGAAGTAGCTGCGGACGTCGTGCGGGATGAGCGAGCTGTACCCCTCGGTGATCTTGTGCAGCGGCTTGAGCAGCGGGGTGACGGCGCGGCGCAGCTCGAGGATCTCGCGCTTCATCACGTAGATCTGCTCGGGGTCCATCGTGGTGCGCGGGGCGAAGACCTCGGCCTCGAGCTCGTCGATGTCGTCCTCGATCGCCTCGGTGACCTCGAGGTAGGTGTCGACGACGTGGTCGGCGATGGCGTGCAGCACCGCCGCCGGGCCGAGGGCGAGCTGCTCGGCGTCCTCCTCCAGCTTGCGCCGCACCGCCGCGAGGCCGGTGTGCTTGCCGTGCCGGACCGTGACCACGAAGTCCCGGCCGACGAAGGCCTGCACCTCGCCCGTCTCGACGATCTCGTTGCTGGTGGTCGGCTCGACGTGCCCCACGTAGCTCACGGTCTTGAGCACCATGAACAGCGTGTCGTCGTAGCGCTCGAGCTTGGGCCGGTTGTGCGCGTGCACCGCGTCCTCGACGGCGAGCTCGTGCAGGCCGTAGGTCTCGGCGATGCCGGTGATCTGGTCCTCGGTGGGCTCGTGCAGCCCGATCCAGACGAAGCCCTCGCCGCGCTCGCGGACCTCGTCGATCGCCGCGTCGTGCGTCCAGCGGCCCGGCAGCCGCTCGCCGTCGACGTACACGCCGCAGTCGACCACGTAGGCCGAGACGGGTACGCGCAGCCGCGGCAGCACGCTGGTGTGGGCGTTGCGACCCAGGCGGGCACGCGAGCCGGCCGCCTTGATGGCGGGGCGGAGGGAGGACAGGGGCGGCACGGCGCACCTCCTGCGGCGAGAACGGGCGGGGACGCGGGGAAGGCACGTCTCGCCGGACGCCGCAGGGCGTGACTCAGCCCACGACGGGAGCGGCGGGGACGCGCTCGGTACTGCTGCCTGGCGCCGGATCCATCGCGCGTCACCTCCTCCGCCACTCGCCGGTCCCCGTGCGTGACCGTGATCGCGCCGCGCCTCTCAGGAAGCGGGCCACCGGCTAGATTACCCGGCCGTACGGATTGTCGGCGATGGAGGCGAGAACGTTGCAGTTCGGCCGTTACTACGAGGAGTTCGAGGTCGGGGCGGTGTACAAGCACTGGCCCGGGAAGACGGTCACCGAGTACGACGACCACCTCTTCTGCCTCCTGACGATGAACCACCACCCCCTCCACATGGACGCGAACTACGCGGAGGAGACGACGGACTTCAAGCGCAACGTCGTCGTCGGGAACTACATCTACTCGCTGCTGCTGGGCATGTCCGTGCCGGACGTGTCGGGCAAGGCGATCGCGAACCTCGAGGTCGAGTCGCTGAAGCACACCAGGCCGACCTTCCACGGGGACACGATCTACGGCGAGACCGAGGTCCTGGACAAGACCGAGTCGAAGTCGAAGGACGACCGCGGCGTGGTCTACGTGGAGACCCGCGGCTACAAGCAGGACGGCACCGTCGTGTGCACCTTCCGGCGCAAGGTGATGGTCCCCAAGCGCAGCTACGGCGACTCCCGCGGCGGCGAGCAGCCGGGCCGCCCGGTCCCGGCCTCCTGAGCCGGCCGAGTCGATCTGAGACGAACGGCACTCTCGCTCAGCAGATCTGAGCGAGAGTGCCGTTCGTCCGTTCGGGGAGGCTCAGCGCGGCAGGACCGCCCAGCCCGCGAGGGTCTCGGCGAGACCGTCGACCAGGGGGAGCGCGGCGAACTCGGCGGCGTCGACCCAGCGGGCGTCGGTGGCGTCGTCGCCGGCGACGAGCGTGCCCCCGACGAGCGTGCAGCGGTAGTCCGCGATCCGGTACGGCCCTACGAGAACGGTGCCGACGTGCGGCCCCGCCGACACCGCCAGCCCCGTCTCCTCGGCCATCTCGCGGACGAGCGCGGCGGCGTCGTCCTCGCCCGGCTCGACGTGCCCGCCGGGGAGCGACCAGAGCCCTCGCCCGGGCTCCGTCCCCCGTTTGATCAGCAGTAACCTGCCGGCCGTGTCGTGCAGGATTGCCCCCACGCAGGGGACGTGTCGGCTACCCTCGGTCATCGGCCGAAACGGTACGCTCCCCGCGTGGCCGTATCCTCACGCCGGGGATGTCGGTATTTTCTGATCTTGCCAGCTCCTCCTGCCGGAACGGTGGTCGTGTGAACGTCAAGAAGCTGACCGGGCTGATCGTCATCGCCCTGGTTGTGTTCTTCATCGTGACGAACCCCAGCGGCGCCTCGGGCGCCGTCAACGGCATCGGCAACTGGCTCTACGGCGTCGGCACGAACATCACGAGCTTCCTCTCCAGCCTGGCACCCTGATGCTCGCGCCCCGGGAGATCGACGAGTACCTGCTCCCCACGGAGCGGCGGGTCATCCGGGTGCGGCAGCACTGGGCCGTCATGATCCCGCACATCACGCAGACCGGGCTGTTCCTCATCGCGATGATCGCGATCGACCGGCTGCTGCAGGGGCGGGTCGGCGAGGCCGGCGGCTTCGGCGAGGCGCTCGTCGACAACCTGACCTTCTACCTGGCGCTGGTCGCGGTGCTGCGCTTCACGGTGAACTCGATCCTCTGGTGGATCGAACGCATCGTGATCACGGACAAGCGCGTGATGCTCGCGCAGGGCATCATCACGCACAGCGTGGGCATGATGCCGCTGGGCAAGGTCACGGACCTGACCTTCGAGCGCAGCATCGGCGGCCGCATGCTCGGCTACGGCACGCTGATCGTGGAGTCCGCCGGTCAGATCCAGGCGCTGAACCGGATCGACTACATGCCGCGGCCGGAGGAGATCTACGAGGCGCTCTCCGAGCTGGTGTTCGGCGAGAAGGGCAAGACCCGGGCCACCGGCATGCTCGCCCGCAACCGCTGGCGGCGCTGAGACCCGTCGCCGGGCCGGGACCTTCGTCCCTGTCCCGGCCCGCATCGGTCCCGTCCCGGACCGCCCCTGTGCCCTCGCGACGCCCCGCCGCCGCCCGGGAGGGTGATCACCGGACGTGAGCGCAGCCGGGATCGGAGGGCCGGATGACACCCGATCCCGCCCGGCGCCCCCTCGATCCGCGGCTGCTCCGCCACGCCGCGGCGGCCCGCCGGTTCGTGCTGGCCGCCCTCGCCATCGCCGTCGCGGCCGCGCTCCTGGTGATGGTGCAGGCCCAGCTCCTGGCGACCGTCGTCGCCGACGGGTTCCTCGGCGGCGCCGGGCTCGCGGCGCTGCTGCCGCTGCTGGGGTTCGCCGCCCTGGCCGTCGTCGGACGGGCCGGGCTCGCCTGGGCGGGCGAGGTGGCGGCCTACCGGGCGTCGGCCGACGTCGTGCGGGAGCTGCGCAGCCGGGTCGTCGGGCACGTGCTCCGGCTCGGGCCGCGGCACCGCGCCCTGCCCCCGGCCGGCGAGGTGGCCACGCTGACCGCCCGCGGGCTCGACGACCTCGAGGCGTACTTCGGCCGCTACCTGCCGGCCCTGCTGGTCGCGGCCGTGGTCCCGGTCGTCCTGGCGGTCCGCATCCTCACCGCCGACTGGCTGTCCGGGCTGCTCGTGGGGTTGACGGTGCCGCTGATCCCGCTCTTCGCGGTGCTCGTCGGACTGCACACGCAGCGCTCGACGGCCCGGCGCTGGCGCACGCTCGCCGTGCTCGGGCACCACTTCCTCGACCTCGTCGCGGGGCTCGACGTGCTGGTCGCCTTCGGCCGCGCGGGGCACCAGGCCGGTCGGCTGCGCACGATGACGGAGGCCTACCGGCGGGCGACGATGCGCACCCTGCGCGTGGCGTTCCTGTCGGCGCTGGTCCTGGAGCTCGTCGCGACCCTGTCGGTGGCGCTGGTCGCGGTCTCCATCGGGCTCCGGCTGGTCGACGGCTCGCTCGACCTCGCCACCGGGCTCCTCGTGCTCCTGCTCGCCCCCGAGGTCTACCTGCCGCTGCGGGCGGTCGGGGCGCGCTTCCACGACGCCGCCGCGGGCACCGCCGCCGCCTCCGCGGCGCTCGACCTGCTCGACACCCCGGTCCCGGCTGCCGGCCCGGCCGCGGCGCCGGACCCCGCGACGCGTCCGGTCGTGCTCGACGGGATACGGGTCGACGGTCGCGCCGCACCGATCCTCGACGGGCTCGACCTGACCCTGCACCCCGGCGAGATCGTCGGCGTGCGTGGGCCCAGCGGCTGCGGCAAGACGACCCTGGTCGAGCTCCTCGCCGGGCTGCGTACGCCGGACGCCGGCCGGGTCCTGGTCGGCGGGACCGACCTGGCCGACGTCGACCCGGCCGTCCGGCGCCGCCGGGTCGCGTGGGTGCCGCAGCGGCCCGTGCTGCTCGCGGGCACCGTCGCGGAGAACATCGCGCTCGCCGATCCGGGCGCCGGGCCGGATGCGGTCGCGCGGGCCGCCGGGCTCGCCCGGCTCGACGTCCCGCCGGACACCCGGGTCGGGGAGGACGGCGCCGGCCTGTCCACCGGACAACGGCGCCGGGTCGCCCTGGCCCGTGCCGTGCTCGCCGACCGCCCGCTGCTGCTCCTCGACGAACCGACCGAGGGTGTCGACGCGGCCACGGAGGCGGCGATCGGCGCCGGCCTCGCGGAGATCGCCGCCGGTCGGACCGTTGTGCTGGTCAGCCACCGGCCCGAGCTGCTGGCCCGGTGCGACCGGGTCGTCACGCTCGCGCCCACGCCCTTCGCGGAGGAGGAGGTCACGCAGACCCCCGGTGCACGAAGCCCGGAGCCGACCCCGGCCGACGACGCGCCCCGGCCGGGAACTCCCGTGCCGCTGCGGCCCGTGGCGAAGGGGCAGCGGGGCCGGCTGGTCGTGGCCGCGCTGCTCGGTGCGGCGGCGCTCGGCTCGGGCGTCGCGCTGACCGCCACCTCGGCCTGGCTCATCTCGGCCGCGGCCCTGCAGCCGCCGGTGCTGACGCTGATGGTCGCGATCGTGGGCGTGCGCGCGTTCGGCCTCGGCAAGGGCGTGTTCCGGTACGCCGAGCGGCTCGTGTCGCACGACGCCGCGCTCCGGGTGGGCAGCGCGCTGCGCGTCCGGGTCTGGGCCGACCTCGTCCGGCTCGGCCCGGCCGCCACCGCGCGGCACCGCCGCGGCGACCTGCTGACCCGGCTCGTCGCCGACACCGACGCACCGCAGGACCTGCTGGTCCGCGTGCTGCTGCCGGCCACCGCCGCCGCGCTCGTGGGCGGTGCCGCCGTGCTCGGCTTCGCGCTGCTGCTCCCGCTCGCGGGGGCGGTGCTGGCGGCCGGGCTGCTCGTCGCCGGGGTCGGCGCGCCCGCGCTCGCCGCGACCGCCGCACGCCGCACCGAGCGCCGCACCGCCGCGGCCCGGGCCGAGGTCACGGCCCGCACCGTCGAGCTGCTCGACGCCGCCGCCGACCTGCTCGTCCTCGGCGCCGCGGACCGCGCCCACGCCGCCCTCGACGAGGCCGACGCCCGGCTCGCCGCCCTCCGCCGACGGGCGGCCGGCGCGACCGGTGCCGGCGCCGCACTGGCGGTCCTGGCCGTCGGGCTCACGGCCGTCGTGTGCGCGGGGCTGGGGCTCTCGGGGTTCGCGGCCGGCACCGTGCCCGGCCCGGTGATCGCCGTGCTCGCCCTGACCCCGCTCGCGTTCGCCGAGGTGGTCGCCCCGCTCCCGGAGGCCGCCGTCCGCCTGCTGTCGATCCGCCCGGCCCTGCGCCGGCTGCGGGACCTCGGGGAACGGGAGCCGGTCGTCGTCGAGCCCGCGGCCGCGGCGGGGGTGCCCGCACCGCGGTCGCTGCAGGCCCGTGAGCTCGGTGTCCGCTGGCCCGGCGCGGCCGTCGAGGCCGTGCACGGCGTGGACCTCGACCTCGGCGGCGGCCGCCGGGTCGCGCTCACCGGCCCGTCGGGCAGCGGCAAGTCGACGGTCGTCGCGGCCCTGCTGCGGACCCTCCCGCCCAGCTCGGGCAGCCTGCACGCGGACGGCCGCGACGTGCGCGCGCTCCACGCCGACGACGTGCGGGCCGGGATCGCCTGGTGCGGGCCGTGGGCGCACCTCTTCGACAGCACGCTGCGCGCCAACCTCGCCCTCGCCGCACCCGGGGCGAGCGACGACGACCTGGTCGCGGCCCTGCGCCGCGCCGCGCTCGGGTCGTGGTTCGACGCCCTGCCCGCGGGCCTGGACACGGCGGTCGGCGCACACGGCGGCGCGGTGTCGGGCGGCGAGCGTCAGCGGCTCGGGGTGGCCCGCGCGCTGCTCGCCGACCGGCCGATCCTCGTCCTCGACGAGCCCACCGCCCACCTCGACGCCGCGACCGGCGCCGCGCTCGCGGCGGAGATCCTCGCGGCCACGGCCGACCGGACCGCCCTGCTCGTCACGCACCGGCCCGAGCAGACCCCGGGCGTGCCGCGGCTCGACCTCGGCCGGAGCCGCAGCCCGGTGTGAGTCGCCCCAACCGTTCGGGCGACGTGGTCGGCCACGCGCGGGGCGTCGGCCATCGCCCTCAGCGACGGGTTCACCGCGCCGATGCGGGGCCCTCGGTGGGGTCGTCGCCGTGCCGGCCGTGGACCTCGTGACGGTGCTCGGCCCCGGGTGTAGTACGGCTTCCGGTCGAGGGATCAGGCCGCGCTCACGGCCGTCCCTCCTTGGCGGGCTCCGCGGGCTCGGCCGCGTCGTCGTAGACGTCCCGCAGCGTCTCGATCTCCTGCGTGGTGAAGGTCCGCTCCCGCCGCGCGTCGCGGGCGAAGGCGGCCGCCCAGGTCAGCACCGCGCCGACCCGGTTGCGGTACCCGGTGAGGAAGGCCAGGTGGAGGACCAGCCAGGCCAGCCAGCCGCCGAGCCCGCCGAACTTCAGCGGCCCGGCCGAGACGACGGCGTTGCCGCGCGAGAGGTAGGCGGCCGAGCCCAGGTCGTGGTACCGGAACGGACGGACCGGGCGCCCGGCCGACCGGTGCCGGATGCGGCGGCCCGCGTACATCCCGGCCTGCATCGCGACCTCCGCGACGCCCGGCAGGTGGTCCCGGCTCATCAGGTCGCCGATCACGGAGATCTCCGGGTGCCCCGGCACCGTGAGGTCCGGCTCGACCTCGATCCGCCCGGCGCGGTCGCGCGGGGCGCCCGTCGCCTCGGCGAGCGCCTTCGCGATCGGGGGTGCCTCCACCCCGGCTGCCCACAGCACGGTCCCCGCAGGGTACCGCTCCGTCGCGCCGGTGCCGTCGCGCACGTCCAGGCCCCGCGCGTCCACGCCGGTGACCACGGAGCCGAGGTGCAGCTCCACCCCGAGCGCGCGCAGCCCGGCCGCAGCCTTGGCCGACAGCGCCGGCCCGAACGACGCCAGCGGCGCCTTCCCGGCGTCGAACAGCAGCACCCGGGCGTCCTCCGGGCGGATGCGGTGGAACTCCCGGCGCAGCGTGCGCGTGGCCAGCTCCCGGATCTGGCCGGCCAGCTCGACGCCCGTGGGCCCGGCCCCGACGACGGCGAACGTGAGCCACCGCCGTTGCTCGTCCGGGTCGGCCGCGGTCTCGGCCAGCTCGAACGCGCCGAAGACCCGGCGCCGGATCGCGAGGGCGTCGGCGATGGTCTTCATGCCGAGCGCGTACCGGGCGAACTCGTCGTGGCCGAAGTAGGACTGCCGGACGCCCGCGGCGACGATCAGGTCGTCGTAGGCCAGGGTCAGGCGCTCGCCGTTGGGCCGCTCCGCGAGGACGGTGCGGGCCTGCGGATCGACGTCGACGACGTCGGCCAGCACGCAGTCGACCGTGCGGTGCCGCTTCAGGACGTCGCGCAGCGGCGCCGCGATCTGGCCCTCGGACAGGATCCCCGTCGCCACCTGGTAGAGCAGCGGCTGGAACAGGTGGTGCTGCGCGCGGTCGACGAGCGTCACGGCGATCGTGGGGTCGCGCAGCGCCCGGGCGGCGAAGAGTCCGGCGAAGCCGCCACCGACGATCACGACGCGGTGCGGGACCGGGCCCACGGCGCCGTCGTGGGAGCGGCCGACGAGGGTCAGCCGGTGGGGTCGTGCCACGAGTCCCCCTCGGGCAGCAGGTCGTCGGCCTCCTTGGGGCCCCAGGTGCCGCGTTGGTAGCGCTGCAGGGGCACCACGTCGCCGAGGATCGGGTCGACCACCCGCCAGGCGGCCTCGACGGTGTCCTGCCGGGCGAACAGGACCCGGTTGCCGTCCAGGGCCGCGTCGATCAGGCGGTCGTAGGGGCGCGCGTCGTCCGCCGCGTGCTCGGCGAAGACCAGCTCCTGCTCCTGGGGCACGCGCTCGATCCCCTGCTTCTTGCCCGCCAGGGTCAGCGAGACCGCGGCGTTCGGCCAGATGCGGAAGCGCAGGGCGTTGACCGGGCGCGGGCCGGGCACGTCGAAGACGTCGAGCGGGGCCGGCCGGAAGCGGATGCTCACCTCGGTGGCGGTCACCGGCATCGTCTTGCCCGCGCGGATCAGGATCGGGACGCCCGCCCAGCGCCACGAGTCGAGCTCCAGCCGGATGGCCGTGTACGACTCGGTCGTCGACACCGGGTCGACGCCGGGCACCTCCCGGTAGCCCTCGTACTGGCCGCGGACGGTGTTCTCCGGGGTGAGCGGGCGGATCGCCTTCAGCACGCGGGCCTTGGCGTCGACCCAGGTCAGCAGGCCGGAGCCGTCCGGCGGGTCGGCGACCACGGTGGCCAGGACCTGCAGCATGTGGTTCTGGACGACGTCGCGGGTGGCGCCGGTGCGGTCGTAGAAACGGCCGCGGTCGGCGACGTCGAACGCCTCCGCCATGGTGATCTGGATGCTCTCGACGCGGTCGCGGTTCAGCAGCGGCTCGAAGATCGAGTTGGCGAAGCGCGCGACCAGCACGTCGTTGAGGGGGTCGAGGCCCAGCCAGTGGTCGACCCGGTAGATCGCGTCCTCCGGGAAGTACTTCAGCATGGTCTCGTTCAGGGCCTGCGCGCTCTGCAGGTCCGTCCCGAACGGCTTCTCGACCATCACCCGGGCGCCCTCGGCCCGCCCGGCCCCGGAGATGCCCTCGGCGATCCGGGCGAACAGGATCGGCGGCACCTCCAGGTAGTAGAGGATCCGCGTGCCGTCGCCGATCTCCCGGCTCATCGCCTCGTAGGTCGCCGGGTCGCCGAGGTCGCCGTCGACGTAGCGCAGCAGGCCCAGCATGTCCCGGCCGGGGCCCGAGTCCGGGTCCAGGTCGTTGCGGCGCAGCGACTGCGCGGCGTAGTCCCGGAACTGCGCCAGGTCCCACCCGCTCTTCGCGACGCCGATCACCGGCACGTCGAGGACGCCCCGCTCCACCAGCCCGACGAGCGCCGGGAAGGTCTCCAGCTTCGCCAGGTCCCCGGTCGCGCCGAAGATCACGAGGGCGTCCACCCGGTCCGTCGGCATGGCCTGCTCCTGTCCGCCGAGGTCTGCGAGGTCCTGCGGGTGCCCGCCACCGTGCGGTCGCGGGGCGGCGGCCACCTCACTCGCACCGGATGAGCCGGACCCGCCGGCCCGGTCGACGTCCGCGGGCGCGGCGGACGAATCGGACACGCGCGCCGGCGCCGTGTGCGAGCACGGCGTTCAGGTCGCCCGCGCCGGGTGATGCCCGTCCGGTGTGCCGACCCGACGGTGAGCCGCGTGTCCGTGGTCGACCTCGCGCGCCTGCAGTTCGCCGGAACGACGATCTACCACTTCCTGTTCGTCCCGCTGACGATCGGGCTGGCGGTGCTGACCGCGGTCCTGCAGACCTGCTGGTACCGCACGGACAAGCCGGAGTACCTGCGGCTCACGCGGTTCTTCGGCGTCCTGCTGGTGATCAACGTCGCGGTCGGCGTGGTCACCGGGCTCGTGCAGGAGTTCCAGTTCGGGATGAACTGGTCGGGCTACTCGCGGTTCGTCGGCGACGTGTTCGGGGCGCCGCTGGCGATGGAGGGGCTGGCGGCCTTCTTCCTGGAGTCGACGTTCCTGGGGCTGTGGGTGTTCGGGTGGGAGCGGCTGTCCCGGCGGGTGCACCTGGCCACGATCTGGGCCGTCGCCGTCGGCGGCGTGCTCTCGGCCGCGTTCATCATGGCCGCGAACTCGTGGATGCAGAACCCGGTCGGCTACGAGATCAACCCGGTGACGCAGCGGGCGCAGCTCACGAGCATCGGCGCCGTGCTGACCAACCCGGTGTTCCTGCGCAGCCTGCTGCACGTTCTGCTCGCGTCGCTGGTCACGGCGGCGGTCGTCATGCTGGCCGTGGCGGCGTGGCACCTGCGCCGGAAGTCGCACGCCGCGGAGTTCGGCCACGCGGCGCGGGTCGCGCTGGCCGTGCTGGCCCCGGCCCTGGCGCTCAACCTGCTCGTCGGCAGCGAGCTGGGCGTCACCGAGGGCGAGTACCAGCCCATGAAGATCGCGGCGGCCGAGGCGCAGTGGCAGACCTGCCAACCGTGCTCGTTCTCGCTGTTCCAGATCGGCGGGGGCAACAACGACCAGACGCCGTCGAAGATCATCCAGGTCCCGCACCTGCTCTCGCTGCTGGCCACCAACTCGTGGAACGGGCAGGTGGTGGGGCTCAACGACCTGCAGGCGCAGTACGTGCAGCAGTACGGCCCCGGCGACTACGTGCCCAACGTGTTCGTCCAGTACTGGGCGATGCGGGTGATGGCCTACCTCGGCAGCCTGCTGCTCGTCGTCGCGCTCTGGGGGCTGTGGCGGCGGAAGCGGCTCGTCGAGTCGCGCCGCTTCCTCGCGGTGGCGATCTGGTGCCTGCCGCTGCCGTTCCTGGTCAACACCGCGGGCTGGATCCTGACCGAGAACGGCCGCCAGCCCTGGATCGTGCAGGGACTGCAGAAGACGGCGGACGCCAACTCGCCGTCGGTGACCGCGGCGGCGATCCTCACCAGCCTGCTGATCTTCCTCGTGCTCTACGGGGTGCTGGGCGTCGTGGACTGGATCCTCATGGCGCGCTACGCCCGCCGGGAGCTCCCGGCCGAGGAGGCCGCCGACGAGGTCGAGGCGCCCGCCCCGGCGCCGACCTACTGACCCGGGAGGTGGGCCGGTGACCCTCGTCGCGTTCTGGTTCGTCGTCCTCGCGGTGGTGTGGACCGGGTTCCTGCTGCTCGAGGGGTTCGACTTCGGGGTGGGCATGCTGCACGGCGTCGTCGGGCGCGACGAGGCCGGGCGCGACCTCGCGATCCGCAGCATCGGGCCGGTGTGGGACGGCAACGAGGTGTGGCTCGTGCTGGCCGCCGCCGGAACCTTCGCGGCCTTCCCGGTCTGGTACGCGACGATGTTCTCGGCCTACTACCCGGTGCTCGTCGTCGTGCTGGTCGCGCTGATCCTGCGGGGGGTGTCCTTCGAGTTCCGCGCCCACTCGGGGTCGACGCGCGCCCGGGCGCTGTGGAGCGGCGCGCTCACCGGCGGGAGCCTGGTGGTCCCGCTCGGCCTCGGCATCCTGCTCGGCGGGCTGCTGGCCGGGGTCCCGATCGACTCCGCGCAGGAGTTCGTGGGCGGGGCCGGGGACCTGTTCCCGGCGTACGCGCTGATGACCGGAGCGACGGTCGTGCTGGTGTGCCTGGTCCACGGGGCGGTGTTCCTCGCCCTGAAGACCACGGCGGCCCTGCGCCGGCGGGCCCTCGGGATCGCCCGGGCCCTCGCCCCGGTGGTCGCCGTCGTCGTCACCGGGTGGGCGGCCTGGACCCGCGTCACCGCCGGCGACGGGGTGCTGCTGTCCGTGGCCGAGTTCGGGGCGATCCTCGCCGCGATCACGGCGGCCGCCTTCGTGCACGTCCGGCGGGAGGGGCTCGCGTTCGCCGCCACGGCCACGACCATGGCGGCCCTGACGACGTCGATCTTCTCCGAGCTGTACCCGCGCGTGATGGTGTCCAGCCTCGGCCCCGCGAACGACCTGACCACCACGAGCACCGCCTCCGCCTCGTACGCGCTGACGGTCATGACGGTGGTCCTGGCGGTGCTGCTGCCCGTCGTCCTGGCCTACCAGGCGTGGACCTACCACGTGTTCCGCGCCCGGCTCCGCGGCCCGGCGCGTGCGCCGGAGCCGCCGCCGGTGACGTCCGCCGATCCCGGTTAGGGTCGGCGGGTGGCCCTGATCGACCTGCACACCCACTCGACCGTCTCCGACGGCACCGAGACCCCCGAGGAGCTGGTCGCCACGGCGGCCGCCGCGGGCGTCACGACGCTCGCGCTCACCGACCACGACACCACCGGCGGCTGGGACCGGGCCGCCGCCGTGCTGCCGCGGGGGATGCGGCTGGTGCGCGGGGCGGAGTTCTCCTGCGTGAGCCCCACCGGGCGGCCGGAGACGCCGGGGGACAAGGCCACCGTGTCCGTCCACCTGCTCGGGTACCTGTTCGACCCCGAACACCCCGCGATCGTCGCCGAGCAGCGGCGGCTGGTGGCCGAGCGCGTCGAGCGGCTGAAGAAGATGGCCCGCAACGTCTCCGCCGACTACCCGCAGCTCGACGCCGACCGCGTGTTCGACCTCGTCCCCGAGGGCACCACGCCGGGCCGCCCGCACCTGGGGCGGGCGCTGGTCGCGGCCGGGGTCGTCGAGTCGGTCAACGAGGCCTTCGCCAGCATCCTGCGCACCGGCAGCAAGTACTACGAGCCGAAGACCGACACGCCCGTCGAGCGGGCCGTCGAGATGATCGTCGAGGCGGGTGGCGTCGCGGTGTTCGCGCACCCGCTGGCGCGCCGGCGCGGGCGGGTCATCGAGACCTCGGTGCTGGCCGACCTGGCCCGGATCGGGCTCACCGGCGTCGAGGTCGACCACCCCGACCACGACCCCGCGGACCGGGAGCTGCTGCGCGGCGTCGCGGCCGAGCTGGGCCTGGTCCCGACGGGGTCCAGCGACTTCCACGGCACCAACAAGACCACCCCGATCGCCGCCGAGACGACCGCGCCCGAGGCCCTCGAGGAGCTGCTCGCGAAGGCCACCGGCGTCGACGTCGTCGAGGGCGCCTGAGCGCGGGCCGGGGCCGCCCGGCCGGTACCGTGACGCGGTGCCCGGTTCCTCCTCCCGCGCCGCCGGGAGCGGCGGACAGCTCGGCTTCGACGACCTGCTCGACGACGGGTCGCTGCCCACCGGGGTCGCCCGGGAGGCCGCCCGGTGGGCCCGGCCGCTGGTCCGCGTCACGCCCGCCCGGCTCGGGACCTGGGAGTCGTGTCCGCGGCGCTACCGGCTGACCTACGTCGAGAAGCCCGCGCCGCCGCGCGGGGGGCCGCGGGCGGCGAGCACGCTCGGCGCGGTCGTGCACCTCGCGCTGCGCGCGTTGTACCTGCGCCCGGTGCGGGAGCGGACCCCGGACCAGGCCGCCGCGCTCGTCGACCGCAACTGGTCGGGCGAGGGCTTCCGCGACAGTGCACAGGAGGCGGAGTACCGCGTCCGAGCGCGCGGCTGGGTGGCCGACTACGTCGCCGAGCACGTCGAGAGCAGGTCGGAGCCGCTGGGCGTCGAGCGCTGGGTGTCCGCGCCGACCTCGGCGATCGTCGCCGAGGGCCGGGTGGACCGGATCGACGGCGACGCGGGCGCGGCCGTGATCGTCGACTACAAGACCGGGCGGCGGGTCCCCGAGCCCGGCGACGCGCGGGACTCGGCGGCCCTCGCCCTCTACGCCCTCGGCGCGGCGCGCATCCTGCGCCGTGACTGCCGGCGCGTCGAGCTGCACCACCTGCCGACCGGCCGGGTCGCCGCCTGGGAGCACGACGAGGCCTCCCTCGCCGGCCACGTGGCACGAGCCGAACGCGGCGCCCTCGAGGCCGCCGACGCCGTCGACGCGCTCGCCGCGGGCGGCGACCCCGACACCCTCTTCCCGCCGCGCCCGGGCTCCCGGTGCGCCGCCTGCGACGTCCGCCGGCACTGCCCCGAGGGGCAGGCCGCGGGGCCGGCGGCGGCGCCGTGGGACGACCTGGTCCCGTGACGGCCGCGCGGACCCGGGCGCGCCGGGGGCGGGGCCTGCCCGGACGCGTGCTGCGCGGCACCTCCGGGGTCCTGGCCGCCGGGCTGGTCGGGCTGTTCGCGGTCCTGCTGGCGGGCTGGGCCTTCACCACCCGGACCGGCTCCGCGGGGCCGGGGACGGGAATGCTCGTCGGGCACGGCCTGGCCGCGGCCGCCGCCGTCGTCGCGCAGGTGGTGGCGGACCGGCGGGACGGGCGCAGCGGCGCCCTCGCCGCCTGGCTGGCGATCGCGATCGCCGCCGCGGTGCTCGGGGGGTACTGGTTGTTCTGAGCGGCTCGTGCCGCTCGCTGGTCCGCCGCGCCGCCCGCGTCGGTACTTGGCACACCGGGGCGGACCTCGCACACGGTCGCGGGCCTCGCACATGCCTTGCGGCCGGAGGTCACACCCGGGAGGTTCGCGGTACATCCTGTCGACAGGGTGTGGGGAGCGCTCTTGGGTGTGCCGGCTCGGGGAGTACCGGCCGGGCGAGGCCGATCGAGATGCCGTCGACGGGTCGGTCGCAGCGCGCGGGGAGGGGCCGCGCGGGCGTCCCACACCGAAGGTCGTGCGCACATCCCTTGCGGGTCTCGCCCACCCGCTGAGGTCGTGGGGCGCACCCGGGAGGTTCGCGGCACACCTTGTCGACGGGATGTGGGAGGCGCTTTCGAGTGTGTCGGCTCAGCGATGGCGGGGTCCGGGGGTGCGCTCGGGCTGTCGTTGATGGGCGCTCGGCTGCGGGACCGGGCCGCGGTCCTGCGGCACTGGTTCGTCGGCACGCCCGACGGGACCTCCCACGGGCCGTCGACGGGGTGTGTGATGAACGTCCAGGGTGTGGGACCCCGACCGAGCGGATGTGGGGCGACTCGACGGGTGTGCGGCTGGGCCCGGCGGGTGTGCGACGGCCGAGCAGGAGCTGGCGATCGGTGCCGACGCGCTGGAGGTTGGGCGGCGGTGATCTGTCGTGCTTCGCCGGGGGCGGGTGACGCGAGCGCCCCCGCGCGGGGGGGCCGCGCGGGGCGCATCGGGACACCGGGCCGTTCGTGCGTGACCACCTGCGGCCCGGTGTGGCGCAGGGGGAGGGTGGATCAGGTGGCCGGGACGGAGACCGAGGGCGGCGCGGGGATGCTGTTCAGGTCCTCGACCAGCTGATTCGTCGCCTGGAAGAGCACGACCATGCCGTAGATCCCCATCGCCAGGCCGGTCGCGGACAGGGCGACGCCGATCGTCGTGCCGATCTTGTTGGTGGCCCGGGCCGTGCGGAGCCGGCCGATCCCGGCGAGCCCGAGGGCCAGGCCCACGATCCCGAGGATGATCGCGACGAACCCGGTCAGCGGGATCAGGCCGAACAGGATCGCGATCGGACCGAGGATCACGGCCGCCAGGCCGAGGCCGTTGCGGGCCTCGCGGGCGGGCGCCGCGAGCATCGGAGCGGGCACCGGAGCGGGCATCCATGCTGGGTTCGGGGCGACCATCGCCGGCGCGGACGCGGGCGTCGCCGATCCGGTTGCGAACGAAGCGGGCACCGGCACTGCCGGGCCAAGCACGGGCACGGCCGACACAGGCATCGCCGACCCACTCGCGGGCGCGGCGGGCACTGCCGCGGCCGTTGCCGCGGAGGCGGTGTGGGGGCCGTACTGCGCCATGGACGCCTCGACCGGAAGCGCCATCCGCCCACCACCCGCCTGCAGCGGCAGTGGGTACTGCCCGCTGGTGCGCTGCGTCGGGACGGCGGGGCGGGGCGGGTACGGCGTCCGCGAGCGCATCGGCACACCGGGCTGCGCGGAAGGCGCGGGCGGCGTCTCTGGGAGACGAGCCGACGTGGTGGGCCGGGCGGCGTGCCGGCCGGTGACCCAGGCACTGCTCGAAGGGGTCCGGCGGGAGGCGGCGCCACCGCTGGCGGCGTGCCGACCGGTGCGGGCGGAGGAGTGGGGGAACGAGGTGGTCACGCTGCCCTCATCGAACGTTTCTGCTGCTCCGTTTCGCCCAACACATCGGCATCGTCAGTCTTGACGACGCGGGGCAGCGCACCAACCTCGACCTGTTCGGCGTCGAGCTCTCCGACGACGAGATGGCGACCCTGTCCGCGCTCGAGCGCGGCCGGATCTGGGATCAGGACCCGGAGACCTACGAGGAGTTCTGAAGCGGGCGCAGTGCCACGAGCTCGCTGCCGCGCTGCTCGTAGAGCATCCCGCCCTGCGCGGCGAGCAGGACCTTCCCGGTGTACCCGCCGCGGTCCACCGGGATCGTCCGCTCGACCGTGCCGCGCAGCGGGTCGACGACGGCGATCCCCGCCGGCACGGGGACCAGCCAGCCTCCCGCGTAGGCCGTGCCGGGGCCGAGCGTGCCGCGCAGCGTCCAGACGGGCGCGAGGCCGGTCCGGTCGAGCGCGATCGTCCGCGAGCCGCTCCACCAGTAGGTGCGGGCGGTGTCGCTCGCGGTGGCGCCGATCCCGTCCGCGGGCGGGGCGATCTCGGACTCGTGGACGTCCAGCCCGATCAGGCCCACCTGGTTGCCGCTGCGGTCGAGGATCTGCAGCTCCGGCGGCCCGGGCAGCAGCACGGCCTCACGGTCCACCGACACCGCGAGCAGCTGCGCACCGCGGGCGGAGAGCTGCGTGGAGAACTCGACGTTCGGGGTGTCGGCGTCGCCGGAGCCGTCGGGACGCAGCACGGTGAGCCGGTCTCCGCTGTCGGCGGCGCAGTTCTCGATCACGCCGAGCCGCCCGCTGCCCAGGGCGAGCGAGGTGTAGCTGCACCCCGGCCGCGGCTGTCGGCCCGGCTGGGCGGGCGCGACGACGGCGCCGTACTGGGCGGTCGTGACCAGGTCCGACCGCATCGTCTCGATGTAGTCCCGGCTGTTGGCCGACACGACACTGCCGGCGGCGAGCAGCCGCGCACCGGGCCGGACGTCGAGGTTCGCGGCGGGTCCGCGGGTGCCGAGGTCCGCGTCGAGCGCGGTCAGCTCGCTGCACCACTTGCCGGAGTCGTCCTGGTAGAGCGCGAGCGCCCGGCCGAAGCCCTCGGCGACCGTGCACAGCGGGCGGTCCCGGGCGTACCGCCAGCGTTCGGCACCCGTGGCCGCATCCCGCCCGACGACGGTCGCGCCGTCCGCCGTCACGACCCCCGGACCGGCGACGACGGGGACGGGCGCAGCGCCGCTCGCCGCGCGCCAGGCCTCCGCGAACCCAGCGGGCACGGCGGTGGCCGCCGCGGGGGCCGTGCCGGGCGCGATCGCCGGGACGGAATCGGTCTCGGCCGCCGGGCTGCGCGTGCCGTAGACGACGGCGACCACGACCAGCGCGAGAACGAGGAACGCCGCCGCCGCGAGATCCCCGCGGCGGCGGCGTACCGGAACGTCTCGTCGGGCGCGCAGCACCCGGACGAACCTACCGGCGGCTCAGCTGGCCGCGGCGTCCGGCTCGGCGCGCTCGGCGCCGGCCTCGGTGGTGGTGGCGGTGCCGCCCTCGCCACCGGAGCGGCGGCGACCACCGCGACGACGGCGGCGGCGCGACTTGGCCGGGTCGTCGCCGTCCATGCCGGTCGCCGCCTCGGCGACCTCGGCGGGCCCGTCGGCGGGCTCGGTGCCCTCCTCGGCCGCCGGGCGGGCCCCGGCGGGACCCGCGACCGGGAGGCCGTTGCGGCGCCGGGTGCGCTGACGCTCGCGGCGCGGCTTGGCGGTCCGCTCCTCGCGGCCCTTGCGCTTGCGGCCGCCGTGGTCGCCCTCGGTGTCGACGTACTCCGCGTCGAGGCCCGCGCGGGTGCGCTTGCTCAGCGGCAGCCGGCCGGTCACGTCCGTGGGGACGTCCAGGTCGGAGTACAGGTGGTCCGAGGTGGAGTAGGTCTCGACCGGCTCGTCGATCCCCAGGCTCAGCTCCTCGGAGACGAGCTTCCAGCGCGGGATCTCGTCCCAGTCGACGAGGGTGACCGCCACGCCCTCCTTGCCGGCGCGGCCGGTGCGGCCGATCCGGTGGACGTAGGTCTTGGTGTCCTCGGGGCACTGGTAGTTGATGACGTGCGTGACGTCCGTGACGTCGATGCCGCGGGCCGCGACGTCCGTGGCGACCAGCACGTCCACCTTGCCCGAGCGGAACGCGCGCAGCGCCTGTTCGCGGGCGCCCTGGCCCAGGTCGCCGTGCACGGCCGCGGCGGCGAACCCGCGCTCGGCCAGGTCGTCCGCGACGCGCTGCACGGTGCGCTTGGTCCGGGCGAAGATCATCGTGAGACCGCGCTCGCGGGCCTGCAGCACCCGGGTGACCAGCTCGACCTTGTCCATCGCGTGCGCGCGGTAGACGAACTGCTTGGTGCGCTCGTGGACCGAGCCCTGGTCCGCCTCCTCCGCCCGGATGTGCGTGGGACGGGTGAGGAAGGTGCGGGACAGCTGGATGATCGGGCCCGGCATGGTCGCCGAGAAGAGCATCGTGTGCCGCTCGTCCGGCAGCATCCGCATGATCCGCTCGACGTCGGGCAGGAAGCCCAGGTCGAGCATCTCGTCGGCCTCGTCGAGGACCAGGGCCTTGACCCGGCCGAGGACGAGGTGCCGCTGCTCGGCGAGGTCGAGCAGCCGGCCGGGCGTGCCGACGACCACGTCGACGCCCTTGCGCAGCGCGGCGAGCTGCGGCTCGTAGGCCCGGCCGCCGTAGATGGCGGTGACCCGGATGCCGAGGTGCTTGCCGGCGTCGGCCAGGTCCTGCGCGACCTGCACGCACAGCTCACGCGTCGGGACGACGACGAGGGCCTGCGGGACGTCCTTCTCCCGGTCCGCGGCCTCGCCCTCGGCGGTCGCGGCGGGCTGCTCGGACGGCGGCGTGACGCGTTGCAGAAGCGGGACGCCGAAGCCCAGCGTCTTGCCCATGCCGGTGCGGGCCTGGCCGATCACGTCCTCGCCGGCCAGTGCCAGCGGGAGGGTGAGCTCCTGGATCGCGAAGGTGCGCTCGATGCCGGCCTCGGCCAGGGCCCGCACGATCTCGGGGCGGACGCCCAGCTCGGCGAAGGTGGGCGCCTCGGGCTTGACCGGGGCGCCGGCCTGCAGCGGGTGCGCCTCCTCGGTGGCGTCGGCGTCGACCGTCTCGGCCGGCGCCGGCGCGGTGTTCGGTTCGATGGTCTCGGGGGTCTCGTTCTGGACGGACAGTGAAATCGCCTCTCTCCGCGTACAGGAGCCCTGCACCGGCTCGTCGACCACGCGCTCGGGGAGCCGCGTGGGAGAGCCGTCGAGGCGCTGTACGCACCAGGTCGTGTTGCGCGCCGGTGAGTCGGGCGCCCGGTGGCGCCGACCCGTTACCCGGCGGGTGTCGCAGTCGGTCCGCGCTGCGCATCGGTTCCCGACGACCCCTGTGGTCACGGACCGATCTGCTGCGCGCACGTGCATCATACCCCGGGGGTGCCATCCGGGTCAGCGTCGCCGCCGTCACGCCGGGGTGATGTGCACCGCCGACGGGCGGGCGGCCCGACCGGACGACTAGGCTCGACGACCATGACGGGCGAGGCCGTGGACGGCGCCGGCAGCACGGTCGGGACCGGTGAGAACGCTGGTCGCACCCCTCTCGACGCCACCTCGCGCGCGGCCGTCGTCGACCTGCTGGGGGCGCTGGCCTACGGCGAACTCTCGGCTTTCGACCGCCTCGCGGAGGACGCCCGCACCGCCCCCACGCTGACCGGGCGCGCCGCGCTGTCCGCGATGGCCGCCGCCGAGATGGGACACTTCCGGCTGCTCGAGGACCACCTGCGCGGGCTCGACGTGGCCGTCGAGGAGGCCATGGCGCCGTTCGTCGCGGGGGTGGACGCCTACCACGCCACCACACGCCCGCGGACCTGGCTGGAGTCGCTGGTCAAGGCCTACGTGGGCGACGGGCTGGCCGCGGACTTCTACCGCGAGGTCGCCGGCTGGGTCGACCCGGCGACCGCGGACCTGGTCCGCACGGTGCTGGCCGACACCGGGCACAGTGCCTTCGCCGAGCGCGAGGTGCACGCGGCCTGCGCGGCGAACCGGCAGGTCCGGGACCGGCTGGCGCTGTGGGGCCGCCGGCTGCTCGGCGAGGCGGTCACCCAGGCGCAGCACATCGTGGCCGAGCGGGACGAGCTGGCGGACTTCATCGTGCGCGGCTCCGGCGACATCGCGGGCATCGGCGCCCTGATCAAGCGCCTGCAGAGCAACCACGGCAAGCGCATGTCCGCCCTCGGCCTGTCGTGATCGCCGTTCGCCCCTGGCGGACTCGGCCGGGCCGCGGCGCCGCGCTCGACTAGCCTGGGCCGCGCCGGTTGGCCCGCACGCCCGCCGGGAATCGAAGAGAGTCATCCACCCGCACGTCACCTGGAGGTCCCCGGTGGAGGTCAAGATCGGCATCGCGGAGAGCCCGCGGGAGCTCGTGGTGTCCAGCGACCAGACGTCGGACGAGGTCGAGAAGCTCGTCGGCGAGGCGCTCAAGGCCGGCGACGGCACGCTGACGCTCGTCGACGACAAGGGGCGCAAGTACGTGGTCCCCTCCGCCCGGATCTCCTACGTCGAGATCGCGCCGTCCTCGGCGACCCGGGTCGGCTTCGGCGCCTGACGGGCACCCGCAGCTCCCGGACGGCACTCCCGCGCCCCGGCGCAGGAGTGCCGTTCGTGTGTCAGTGCCGCTCGTGTGTCCGGGGGGATTTCAGTCCGTGTCGGGCGCGGGCGGCTCGTCGAGCGGGAACGGCGGGGTGCCGACGCCGGTGAGCCGGTAGCGGTCCCACAGGTCGACGTCGCCGATCCGCCCCTCCGCCCGCCCCCGCGGGGTGCCGACCAGGACGTCCGCGGCCTTGCCGCCCAGCAGGGCCGAGAGTTCCTCGTTCCGGTCGACACGCCCGAACCAGTGGAGCTGCCCGTCGTGCGGCTCGGTGCGGGCCTCGATCCGGACCCGGACCTCGACGGGTCTGCCGGCGACGGTGAGCGTGGCGGGGCCGGAGTAGCCCTCGTCGTCGTGCTCGTGCTCGGGGGAGCGGGTCTCGATGGTGAGCACCTGCTCAGGCGCCATCGCCGGCCTCCTTCGGGAAGATGTGCAGCACGGGCGCGGTCTCCTCGCCCGTCTCGTCGTGGCTCTCCTCCGCGCCCTCCGCCGGCGCGTCGCCGAGGATCCCGGCGGCCCCGTCCCAGATCAGCGCGGTGAGGTAGCGGGTCAGGTCCTCACGGCTCATCGTGCGGCGCTCGAGCCACCAGTCGCCGGCGCTCTGCACCATCCCGACCAGGCCGTGCGCCCAGGCCTCCGCCGCGCCCGAGTCCCGCCCGGCGGAGCGCAGCTTCGCGCCGATCAGCTGGGCGAGCAGCCGCGCGATCTGCTCACGGACGTCCTCGACGATCTCCGTGCCCGGCTGGCGTTCGGCCGGGTTGTGCACCACGAACCGCCAGAGCTCGGGCTCCTCCTCGATCCCGGCGAGGAACGCGTCGATCACCGCGGCGATCTGGTGCTGCGGCTCGGTGTCCGCCGCGAGCGCGGGGGCCATCCGCTCCATGAGCCACTCCGCCGCGCGCAGGCCCACGGCGCGCTGCAGGTCGGCACGGTCGTCGAAGTACCGGTAGAGCACCGGCTTGGTGATCCCCGCGCTCGCCGCCATCTCGGCCACCGACACGGCCGCGCCGTGCTCGCGGACGGCCGCCATGGCCGCCTCGACCATCTCCGCGCGGCGGGCGGCGCGGCGGTCACGGGCGTTCCTCTTGACAGGTCCGTCGTTCTGCGGCACGTTACCAGTGGTAACAGTTACCGGCGGTAACAGCAAGCGTCTCGACGGAGAGGAGCGGGCGGGTGTCGCTCAGGAGGACCCGGGGCACGGTCCCGGCGGGAACACGGGTGCTGGTCACCGGTGCCGCGGGCGGGTTCGGCGCCCCCACGGTCGCGCGGCTGCGCGAGCAGGGCGCGCGGGTGGTCGGCCTCGACCGGTGTGCGGGTGACGGCGTCCTCGCCTGCGACATCACCGACCCGCAGGCGGTGGAGCGGACCGTGGCGGAGGCGGTCCGCACCCTCGGCGGCCTCGACGCCGTCGTCCACTACGCCGGCATCGGCATCCCGAACGACGCCGGCGGCCCCCTCGAGCCCGACGCGCTGAAGGTCATCGACACGAACCTGCTCGGCGCCTGGCGGGTCACCAGCGCGGCGCTGCCCGCACTGCTCGACGGGCCGGGCACGGGCCGTGTCGTCTTCGTGGCCAGCGAGCTCGCCTACGTCACCCTGCCCTTCCTGTCGGCCTACGGCGTGGCCAAGCGCGGGATGTCCGCCTACGCGGACGCACTGCGCCTCGAGTACGGCTACGCGCAGGACGGCACCGGCCTGCACGTCACGACGGTGTACCCCGGCTACGTGCGCACCCCGATCCACGAGGCCGGCCGGGAGGTCGGGCTGTCGCTCGAGGGACAGGTCCGCCGCGAGGAGGTCGAGGACATCGTGCGCACGGTCGTCGGGGCGCTCGCCGCGCCGCGGCCGCCGCGCGACACCGCCGGCACCCTCGCCGGCCAGGCCGAGCTGTGGGTCGGCCGGCACGCGCCCGGCCTGCTGGGCCGCGGCGTCGTCCGCCGGATCCGGCAGCAGGCCGCCGCGGGCCGCTTCGACTCCTCGCCGGTCGCCGAGGGCCTGATCCGCCGGTTCACCGGGCGGACCGTTCCCGCCGTGAGCGCCGCCGACCGCACCCCCGAAAGGAGCGCGTCATGACCGCCCCCGCCGTGCGCAAGCCCGTCCAGGACCGCGAGGCCACGGCCGAGCGGCTGCTGAGGTCCTCGGTGGAGAAGTCGTACGAGCCGCACCTGGACATCGCCTGGGACGCTCCGCTGGTCGACGGGCTGTGGGGCATCCCGCCGCACCGGTCGTCGCTCTACGGCACCGCGCTGTGGGACGGGCTGACCGAGGAGCAGCGCCGCACGCTGACGATCCACGAGGTCTGCAGCGTGGCCCGGATCGGGCTGTGGTTCGAGATCATCCTGATGCAGATGCTGCTGCGCTACGCCTACGACCGCGACCCGCGCCGTGCGCACATCCAGTACGCGCTCACCGAGATCGCCGACGAGTGCCGGCACTCGATCATGTTCGCGAAGATGACCGAGCGGTACGGCGTGCCCGACTACGCGCCGTCGGGACTGACCCACAACCTGGGTCGCCTGTTCAAGACGGTCGGCTACGGCCCGGCGATGTTCGGCGGCACCCTGTTCGTCGAGGAGATCCTGGACCGCTTCCAGCGCGAGTCGATGCGCGACGAGACGGTGCAGCCGCTGACCCGGATGGTCAACCGGATCCACGTGACCGAGGAGGCCCGGCACGTCCGCTACGCCCGCGAGGAGCTGCAGCGGATCATGCCGAGGACCACCCGGGCCCAGCGCGAGATCGGCCGCTACCTGCTGGCCCGCATCGCGTTCGTCGTGGCGCGGAACCTGATCCACCCGGACGTCTACGCGTCCGTCGGGATCGACCCCGGGATCGGCCGGAAGGCCGCGCTGGCGAACCCGCACTGGCAGGAGTCGCTGCGCTGGTCGGCGGCCAAGTGCGTCGAGTTCCTGCGCGACCAGGGCCTGATCGGCGGCCCGACCGAGCTGCTGTGGAAGAAGGCGTACCTCGTATGACATCCGTTCGGGGCGCCGACGGCACGCCGCTGCACGTCGTCGAGTCCGGCCGGGCCGACGCCCCGGTCACGGTGGTGCTCGCGCACGGCTGGACGCTCGACGAGCGGTGCTGGGCACCCGTCGCCGAGTCGCTGGCGGCCGGCGACGTCCGCGTCGTCCGCTACGACCACCGCGGGCACGGCCGCTCCGGCGCCGTCGACCCCGCGACGATGACGCTCGACCAGCTGGCCGACGACCTGGCCGCGCTGATCGGGCAGGTCGCGCCCCGCGGCCCGCTGGTGCTGGCCGGGCACTCGATGGGCGGCATGACCACGATGGCCCTCGCCGACCGCCATCCCGACCTGGTCGAGGACCGGGTGGCGGGCCTGGCCCTGGTCGCGACGGCGAGCGGCGGGCTCGGCGGGCAGACCTTCGGCATGCCGTCGGCGGCGTTCGAGCTGGTGCGGGCGGCGGAGAAGAAGCTGTACGCATCGAAGGGCTGGTCCACGCGCCGGGCGCTGAGCCGGCACCCGAAGCTGCTCTCGCCGGCCATGCGCTGGCTGCTCCTCGGGCCCGACGCCGGCAGGCAGGCGCTGCGGATCACCACGGCCTCGGTCTCCGAGTGCCGGCCGCTGACCGTCTCCGGCTTCCGGCCCACACTGGAGGCGCACGAGCGCGACGCCGCCCTGGCCCTGTACTCGCGGGTCCCGGCGCACGTCATGGTCGGGACGCGGGACCGGCTCACCCCGCCGCGCTACTCCCGTCGGATCCGGGAGGGCCTGCCCTCGGCCCAGCTGACGGTGTTCCCCGACGCCGGACACATGCTGCCCGTCGAGCGCACCCCGGGCGTGGCGGGCCGGATCGCCGCGCTGGCGCGGACCGCGGCCGGGACCCGGGCCGCCTGAACGTCGGCCGGTCCGCGCGGTGCCCGGCGTGCCCCCGTCGCGGCGCCGTGCCGATCGGCCGGCCCGACCGGCCGCCCCAGGGCTCTCGGGGCGGCCGGTACCGGGACCGGGACTACTGGACGACCTGGTCGTGGACCAGCGGGAACCCGGCCAGCCCCTTCCATGCGAGGGCGGACATCAGCGCGACCGCCTCGTCCCGCGGGATCGTCTGCTCGGAGTCGAGCCAGTACTGCGCGGTGACCTGGCTCAGCCCGACGAGGCCGACGGCCAGCAGCCGGGCCCGCTCGCCGTCGATCCCCGCGTCCTCGGTGACCACCGCCGCGACGGCGTCGATGCACTTGGTGAGGGCGCCGTCGACGAGCGCCGCGGCCTCGGGCTCGCCACGCAGGTCCGATTCGAAGACGAGCCGGTAGGCGTGGCCCTCGCCGGCCACGAAGTCGAAGTAGGCGGCCACCGCGGCGTGCACGCGCTCGCGGTTGTCCTGGGTGTGGTTGATGGCCTCCCGCACCCGGTTGACCAGCTCGTCCGCGTACGTCGTGAGCAGCGCCCGGTAGAGCTCCAGCTTGCCGGGGAAGTGCTGGTAGAGGACCGGCTTGCTGACCCCGGCCTTCTCGGCGATGTCGTCCATCGCCGCCGCGTGGTAGCCCTGGGCCGCGAACACGTCCCGCGCCGCCACCAGGAGCTGGGCGCGGCGGGCGCTCCGCGAGAGCCGGGTCCCGCGCGCAGGCATGTGGGTCGGTCCGGACGCCGCCGCTGCCGCCTCGCTCATCGTGCTCCCCTTCGGTACCGCTGTCGTGCCGGGTCACCTTACCCGCCGGTAGCCACGTACGTGGGACGACGCGTGCCGCGCAACGTGCGGCGCGTCACCGGCGGGCGCCGACCTCACCCCTGGCCGTGCCCCGCGACGACGCTGCGGAAACCGCGCAACCGCAAGCTGTTGGCGACGACGAACACGGAGCTGAACGCCATTGCGGCACCCGCGATCATCGGGTTGAGCAGCCCGAGCGCCGCCAGGGGGAGGGCCGCGACGTTGTAGGCGAACGCCCAGAACAGGTTGCCGCGGATGGTGCCGAGGGTGCGGCGGGCCAGCCGGATCGCGTCGACCGCCGCGAGCAGGTCGCCGCGCACGAGGGTCAGGTCGCTCGCCTCGATCGCCACGTCCGTCCCGGTGCCCATCGCGAGCCCGAGGTCGGCGGTGGCGAGGGCGGCGGCGTCGTTCACGCCGTCGCCGACCATCGCGACCGAGCGGCCCTCGGCCTGCAGCCGGCGCACGGCGGCGACCTTCTCCTCGGGCAGCACGTCGGCGATCACGTCCGCCGGGTCGATGCCGGCCTCCGCGGCCACGGAGCGGGCCGCGGCCTCGTTGTCGCCGGTCAGCAGGATCGGGGTGAGCCCGAGGTCGCGCAGCCGCCGGACGGCCTCGGCGCTGGTCGGCCTGAGCGAGTCCGCCACGACGAGCACGCCGCGCGCCCGGCCGTCCCAGCTCACGCACACCGCGGTCCGTCCGGCCGCCTCGGCCCGCTCGCGGGCCTCGGCCAGCTCGGGCGGCAGCTCGATGCCGTACTCGGCGAGCAGCGCGGGGCGCCCGACCAGGACCGCGTGCGCCACGACCCGGCCGGTGCCGCCCGCCGGCGTGATCGGGGAGATGCCGGTGGCGGCCCGGATGGGCGCGGGCAGGCCGGGGAGCTGCGCGAGCTCCGCCACCACGCCCTGCACACCGAGCCCGGGCCGGTTCTCGAAGTCCGAGACGCCGGGCAGCCCGCCGAACCGTTCGCGCCCGGCCGCGGCGACCGCACGTGCGACGGGGTGCTCGGAGCCGTCCTCGACCGCCGCGGCCAGCCGCAGCACCTGCTCCACGGTCTCCCGCCCGGCGGGGTGCACCTCCAGCAGGCGCATCCGCCCGCTCGTCACCGTGCCGGTCTTGTCCAGGACCACGGTGTCGACGCGGCGGGTGGACTCGAGCACCTCCGGGCCCTTGATGAGCACGCCGAGCTGGGCGCCGCGCCCGGTCCCGACCAGCAGCGCCGTGGGCGTGGCCAGACCGAGCGCGCAGGGGCAGGCGATGATCAGGACCGCGACGGCGGCGGTGAACGCGGCCGTGGCGCCGGCCCCGGTGCCCAGCCAGAACCCCAGGGTGCCGACGGCCAACGCGATCACGATCGGCACGAAGACGCCGGAGATCCGGTCGGCCAGCCGCTGGACGGCCGCCTTGCCGTTCTGGGCCTCCTCGACGAGCGCGGCCATCCGGGCGAGCTGGGTGTCGGCGCCGACCCGGGTGGCCCGCACGACCAGCCGGCCGCCGGAGTTCACGCACCCGCCGACCACGCCGGAACCGGGGGAGACCTCGGCCGGCACGGACTCGCCGGTGATCATCGAGACGTCGACGGCCGACGTCCCCTCCTCGACCTCGCCGTCCGTGGCCACCTTCTCGCCGGGCCGGACCACGAACCGGTCCCCGACCTCGAGCTGCTCGACCGGGACCCGGATCTCCGTGTCGCCGCGGAGCACGGACACCTCGCGGGCGCCGAGCTCGAGCAGGGCGCGCAGCGCGGCTCCGGCGGTGCGCTTGGAGCGGGCCTCGAAGTACCGGCCCGCCAGGATGAACATCGTGACGCCGGCCGCGACCTCGAGGTAGATGGCGTCGGCGCCGCCGCCGGAGGCGACGGTGAGCTCGAACGGGTGCCGCATGCCCGGCACGCCCGCCCGGCCCCACAGCAGCGCGTACAACGACCAGGCCAGCGCGGCGAGCGTGCCCAGCGAGACGAGCGTGTCCATGGTCGCAGCGCCGTGCCGCAGGTTCGTCCAGGTCGCGCGGTGGAAGGGCAGCGCCCCCCACACGACGACGGGCGCCGCCAGCGTCAGCGAGATCCACTGCCAGTAGGTGAACTGCAGGGCCGGGACCATCGCGAGCACGATCACCGGGATCGCCAGCACAGCGCTGACGACCAGCCGGTTCCGCAGGTCGCGGGCGTGCCGCGCGGCCGGGTCCTCGCGCTCCTCCGCCGCGGCGGGCGGCGCGGGCAGCTCGGCGGTGTACCCCGCGGCCTCGACGGTGGCGACCAGCTCCTCCGGCGTGACGCCCTCGGCGTAGCTGACCGTGGCCTTCTCGGTCGCGTAGTTCACCGACGCCGTGACGCCGTCCATCCTGTTGAGCTTGCGCTCGACCCGGTTGGCGCAGGACGCGCACGTCATGCCGCCGATCGCGAGCTCGATCCGCAGGTCGGGCGCGTTGCCGGTGCCGGCCCCGGGGGTGGTCGGCGCGCTCATCGGGCACCTCCCGTCGTGGTCGTGGCGGCACCGGTCGTCGGGACGGTGAAGTCCACCGTGTGGATCTCACCCGCGTGCCGGAACCGGAGGAAGAGGCGGTAGATCCCCTCCGTCGGCACGGTGGTCGTGAACGCGATGCCCGGGCCGGACCGGTCGCCCGGTTCCGCGCGGGTCTGCGCGGTGACCGGGGTGTAGGCCAGGTCGCCGGCGCGCAGCGCGACGAGGTCGCCGAAGGTCCCGCGCTCCGGCTCGAGGTCGGTGACGGCCCGCCCGTCGAGGCTCACCGTCGCGAAGACGGCGGACTCCGCACCGGCGCGCAGATCGCCGTCGATGCGCACCTGGTAGCCGGCGACCTGGGCGGCCCGCGCGACCGGGAACTCCAGCGGCGTGAAGTCCCCCGGTGCGAAGACGTCCGTGCCCAGCACGGTCGGCGTGCCGCCCTCCGGGGTGAACTCGGCGAGGATCCGCCAGGTTCCGGCGGTGGGCAGCCGGAGGGGTGCGCGCCACGTGCCGTCCGCCGCCATCTCGGGGTGGGCGACCTGCAGGCCCGCGCCGTCCCGCCGCACGACGAGCAGCCGCAGCGTCGAGCCGTCGGCACGCGGGGCGAAGGCGGTGACCGGCCGCCCGTCCGGCCCGGCGACGGCGAAGGTGAGGTCGGACGAGCGCTCGGCGGCGAGCGCCGTGGTGGCGGGGACGAGCGTGTACCCGCCCGCGGTGGCGGCGAGGCCGTCCGTACCCGCGCGGGCCTCCGTGGTGCCGGGGCTCATGTCCATGCCGGTATGGGCGCTCGCGGGACCCTCGGCCGTGACGGCGGCCGGCGTGGCGGGGGCGACGGAGGGCCGGGCGAGCGAGCCCGCGCCCCACGCCGCACCGAAGACCACGCCGAGAACCCCGACGTAGGCCCCGAGACGTACCGCCGTGAGCATGCCCTCTTCCTCCCGCCGACCTTCCGCCCGGCAGGGCGAACATACCAACGGGGGGTATGCTTCGCCGGACCCGGGGGCCGGGGTGGGGCGCGTCACGGGCCCGCTGACCAGCCTCGACGGCGGTGCGACGGTCGGGAGTGGCCGGAGGCCCGCCGTTCTTGCCATCCTCGACACGTGGTCTCTCTCTCGCTGCCGCTCGTTCACCCGCGGTTCGCCCCGGCGTCGTCGCGGGCGCCGATGGGCGACCCCGGTGACCCCGGCACGCTGCCCCCGCTGCCGGCGCACCTGCCGGCCTGGCCGGGACGGCACGTCACGGCGGGCGGCGTGACGCTGCACGTGCGGGAGACGCCGAGGGGCGGGTCGGAGGGGGAGCCTGCGACCGTCGGGGCGGACGCCGTCTACGTGCACGGGCTCTCCGGCTCGGCCACGAACTGGACGGACATCGCGGGCCTGCTCGCGCCGCGGGTCGCGGGCACCGCCGTCGACCTGCCGGGGTTCGGCTACACGGAGCCGGTGCCGTCCTGCGACTACAGTCCCGCCGGGCACGCGGACGCGCTGCTGTGCTGGCTCGCCGGCCGCGGCCGTCCGGTGCACCTGCTGGGGAACTCGCTCGGCGGCGTCGTCGCGATGCTCGTCGCCGCCCGGCGGCCGGAGCTGGTGCGCACGCTCACGCTCGTCTCGCCCGCGATGCCGGACCGGCGCCCGGACCCCCGGCGGATGTCCGACCCGCGGATGGCCCTGGCCTGGATCCCCGGCCTGGGCAGCAGGGCCCGCGCCCAGCTCGCCGCCATGACCCCGCGGGCCCGTGCCGAGGCGACGATGCGGCTCTGCTTCGGTGATCCCACCCGCGCCACGGAACTGCGGCTGGAGGAGACGGCCGAGGAGATCCGCGCCCGGGGTCGCCAGCCGTGGGCGGGACGGGCGATCGACCGGTCCGCGTTCGGCATGTTCCGCAGCTGGATGGGGCCCGGGCTGTGGCGCGCCGCCGCGCGCGTCCCGGTCCCCACGCTGGTGCTGTGGGGCGACCGGGACCGGCTCGTCGCGCCCCGGCTCGCGGTCCGGACCGCCCGCACGTTCCCCGACGGGCGCCTCGTGATGCTCGACGGCGTGGGGCACATCGCGCAGATCGAGACCCCGGACCGGGTCGCCGCCTCCGTCGGGGCGTTCTGGGACTCGCTCGGGGATGGGAACATGTCCGGCGACGGACGTGTTGCGGCAAGGGACCGCTGAAGATGCGCAGGGAGTTGTGGACATGGCGCTACCGCCGCTCGTGGAGCCGGCCGCCGAACTGACCAAGGACGAGGTGGAGCGGTACAGCCGCCACCTGATCATCCCGGACGTCGGGATGGCCGGTCAGAAGCGACTGAAGAACGCGAAGGTGCTGGTCGTGGGCGCCGGCGGGCTGGGCTCGCCCGCGCTGCTGTACCTGGCGGCCGCGGGCGTGGGCACGCTCGGGATCGTGGAGTTCGACGAGGTCGACGCGTCGAACCTGCAGCGCCAGATCATCCACGGCCAGTCGGACGTCGGGCGTTCGAAGGCCGAGTCGGCGCGGGACTCCGTCAAGGAGGTCAACCCGTACGTCGAGGTGCGCCTGCACCAGACGCGGCTGGACTCGTCCAACGTGCTCGAGATCTTCGCCGACTACGACCTGATCCTGGACGGCACGGACAACTTCGCCACCCGGTACCTGGTGAACGACGCCGCGGTGCTGTCCGGCAAGCCGTACGTGTGGGGCTCGATCTTCCGGTTCGAGGGCCAGGCGTCGGTGTTCTGGGAGGACGCCCCCAACGGGCAGGGCCTCAACTACCGCGACCTCTACCCCGAGCCGCCGCCCCCCGGCATGGTGCCGTCGTGCGCCGAGGGTGGCGTGCTGGGCGTGCTGTGCGCGTCGATCGGCTCGATCATGGTCAACGAGGCCATCAAGCTGATCACCGGCATCGGCGAGCCGATCCTCGGCCGGCTGGTCATCTACGACGCCCTCGAGATGACCTACCGCCAGGTCAAGGTGCGCAAGGACCCGGACACCCCGAAGATCACCGAGCTGATCGACTACGAGGCGTTCTGCGGGACGGTGTCCGACGACGCGCAGCAGGCCGCGGCCGGCAACACGATCACCGCGCTCGAGCTCAAGGAGATGATCGACGCGGGCAAGGACTTCGCGCTGATCGACGTCCGCGAGCAGAACGAGTGGGACATCGTCAACATCCCGGGCGCGACCCTGATCCCGAAGGACAGGATCCTGTCGGGTGAGGTGCTGTCCGAGCTGCCGCAGGACAAGCCGATCGTGCTGCACTGCAAGTCCGGCGCCCGTTCCGCCGAGGCCCTCGCGGTGCTGCACAAGGCCGGCTTCGCCGACGCCGTGCACGTCGGCGGCGGCGTCCTGGCCTGGGTGAAGCAGGTCGAGCCGGACAAGCCGACCTACTGATCCCACCCGCCGCATTCGGCTCACACCGCCCGGCCCGGTTTTCACCGGACCGGGCGGTGCCGTCTTTCCGGGGCTTGTCGGCGCTGCCGCGGGCGTCGCGGACCGTGATCAACTCGTGGCGAGCGGGTGCCGGGGGCGAGCGGAACGGAGCAGCGCCGCGGCCGCGTCGCTGACCGGCCGTGAGCGGCTCCGCTCCGATGAGGACGGTCGCGAGATCCTGCGCCGTAGCATCTCGTTCCCCGGCGGCGGGTGATCATCCGCCGGGACGAGGGGGTGCCGGGTGGTGGGTCCGCGGGCGGACGGGGATGCAGGTCGACAGCCGTCCGATGTGGTCTGCGCGCTGCCCGGCTGCGGTGCGGCGATCGAACCCGTCGTCGACCGGCCCGAGCGGAAGTACTGCTCGACGGCGCACCGGGCGGCGATGCGACGGCTGCGCCGGGCGGCCGCCCACGCCGCGCAGGACCCGCGTGTGGTGGAGACACTGCCGTGGTTGCGCGAGCCTACTGCTCCGCAGCCGGCGCCCCCGGGCCCGTCGGCGGCGGTCGTCGCCCCGCGGCCCCGGCCACCGGCCCCGGCCGCCCGGTCGCGGTGGACGCGGGTGCTCGCCCGGCGCCGTCGTGCGGTCGCGGTGCTCGCGGCCACGGCGGTGCTGGTCGGCGGGTACGCGCTGACCGTGGCGTCGTCGGCCGGGCAGGCGCCGCAGGGTGTCGTCGCGGGGCCGACGTCGGCCGAGCAGTGGGCGAGCCGGGCGGAGCTGCTGCTGGTCGGGGTGAACCGGCAGCTCGACGTGCTCGCGCGGACCGAGCGGACGTGGAACGCCAGCGAGGCGGCCCGAACCGGCACCCCGCCCTCCGCGGTGCGCCGGCTGCAGCAGCGCCGCCAGCTCCTCGAACGGCAACGGGCCACGCTGCAGGCCCAGCTCGAGAGCTACCGGGAGCTGGAGCGCAGCGCGGACGAGCTGGAGCGCGCCGAGGCCCAGCTCGCGGCGATCGAGAAGCTGCTGGCCGCGGACCCGGCCGGGGACCAGGCGTGGTCGACCGCCCTCGCGGCGCAGCGCGACCTGCGGATCCGGCAGCGCGACGGCCTCCGGCAGCAGGTCGACGCGCTGCGCACCGGCGTCGACACCGCCTCCCGCACGCCGCTGCCCGATCCCGCGGTGGAGGAGGCCCGCACCGACCGCGTCTCCGCGGAGGTGCTCGACGCCGCCGAAGGACGGCCCGCACCGGGCCCCACGCCCGGGCTGCGCACCCAGCCCCCGGTCGCGCAGGCCCGGGACGAGGAGGAGGACCGGCCGGCCGCGGTCGTCGGGACGAGCGGGCCACCGGATCCGCGCGGCCCGGTCGACGAGACCGCCGAGCGGGACCGCGGGCGCGGGGCCCGGTCCGGTGGGTCCGTGCGAGCGGCCGGCCGGGAGGCGGGCGACGCGGTCGGATCCGGTGGGCGCGGGGCCGGACGGGCTGTCGGCTCCGCGGGACGCGGGGCCGGCGAGGGGGTCGGCCGGGCCGGGCGGGCCGCCGGTGACGGTGTGGGCCGGACCGGGGAGGACGCGGGCCGGGCGGTCGGGTCGGTCGGCCGGGCCGCCGGGGCCGGGCCGGCGGGCGAGGACGCCGGGCGGTCCGTCGGATCCGGGGCACGCGGGACCGGGAAGACCGTCGGCGCGGTCGGTGCGGGCGGCGGCGAGGCGGTCGGGTCGACCGCCGAGGGCGTCGGCGACGGGGCCGGCGCGACGGCGTCCGGCGCCGGCAACGCCCTCGACCAGGCCGAACGGGGTCGGGTCGGCGGAGCGGCCGGCGCGCTGTCCGAGGGCGCCGAGGAGGGCGTCGGGTCGGTGGGGTCGGGCGCCTCGGACGGGGTGGAGGCACTGGGATCGGCGGCCGGCCGGGGCGTCGGGGAGCTCGGCAGCGGCGGGAGTGACGTGGTCCGCGAGCTGGGTGGGGTCGCGGGGGCGGGGACGAGGGCGGGTCCTGCTCCGGCCGCCGAGGCGCCCGCCTCCCTGTACCGTGCCGCCGCCTCCGCCGAGCCACCGGCTGCGTCTCCTCTCCTGGCTGCGGCCGGTGCACCCCTCGTGTCACCCGCGCCTGCCGGGGGCTCTGAAGGACCCGCCCTCTCGCCTCGCCTTGCCGGGGACGGGCCCGCGGAACCTGCGTCGTCCGACGTGGCCGACGCACCCGCTCAGGTGCTCGCGGCGGCGGTCGACGCAGCCGCCGCGGCTGCCCCGGCCGAAGCGGTCTCGCCGGCGGACTCTCCTGCGCAGGTGCGGGCGGCGGCGGTTGACGCGGCTGCAGCTGCTGCGCCGACGCAGTCCGGAGCAGTCTCCCCAGCGAACTCGCCCGCTCAGGTGCTCGCGGCGGCGCTCGACGCGGCGGCTGCTGCTGCGCCGGCCGGGCCCGGGGCGGTCTCGCTGGCCGGCTCGCCCGCTCAGGTGCTGGCGGCGGCGGTCGATGCGGCCGCGGCGGCTGTTCCTGCCGGGCCCGGAGCGGTCTCGCTGGCCGGCTCGCCCGCCCAGGTGCCGGCCTTGCCCGAGGGTCCTGGGGTCGGGGCGGCCGTCGCCGCTGTACCGACGGGGATCGTCGGTGCGGACGGCTCGGTCCCGGCAGACCTCGCGGCGGCCGGCGTGCCGGTCGAGGGCGTGGGCGAACCTGCCGGTGGCGAGGGCGGCTCGGCCTTCGGCTCGGCTTCCGCGGCCGCAGGGCTCGCAGGGGTGAGTGGTGCTCCGGTCGCCGGCGTCGGCGGATTCGCGGGTGAGGAGGGCGGCTCCGCTCCGGTCGTACCCATGCAAATGGGCGGACTGGCCGCAGCGCGGCTCGCTGCGGGAGCGGCACCCGCGGCGCCGGCGATGTCGGATGAGGGGTCGAGCATCACGTCCGCGACGGCAGGACCTGCGGCCCGGTCGACGACCGGCGGAATCGGCGCTCCGTACGTGGAGGAGGCGCTGCACGAGGTCGATCGCCGCGCCGCGGCCGAGTCGGCCCCGGCGCCGCGCGGGCGGGCCGTGTCCTCCGGCGCGCCCGACACGGCCGCCCCGTCCACCGCGGCGATGCGCGAGGCGGTCGAGCGATCGGCCGCGTCCGGTGGTCGGACTCCGGTCGCGTCGGCCGCCGACCGCAGCACCCAGGAGCGGCGCAGTGCCACGTCCGCGGCCGAGGAGCAGCAGGCTCGTGCCTCGCGGTCCACCGGCGGCTCGTCAGAGGCGGCTGCGCGCGAGGCCGTCGCGCGCGAGTTCGCCGGGGCCGAGCGGCAGCCGGAGTCGGCTCACTCGTCCTCGGCCGAGACGCGCGCTCGCGACGCGGCCCGGCGTCCGGCCGCCGGAGGCTCGGCGCACGACGACTCCGAGCGCTCCGTCTCGACCTCCCCACGGACCCGCAGCTCCGACCCGGCCGCCCGAGCACGGGACGGCTGGGCCTCTCGCGCGTCCCGCACACACCAGCGGACCGACCCGGGTCGGAGCAGCGCGACCCGATCGGACCGCGACAGCGCCCCCAACCGAGCCCCCGCCACCAGCCGGACCGACGCGGCTCCCGCCGCCCGCTCCGACCGCGAGCGCTCGGACCGCTCGGACCGCTCGGACCGCTCGGACCGCGCTGCCCGGAGCTTCGGCGGCGACCACGAGGACAGGCCGTACCGCTCGTCCCGCTCACACGAGGACCACTCACACCACCACGACCGGAGCTCCCACGACCACCACTAGCTCGGACAAGGCTCCTTGCCCTGGTACGAGCCCCGCACCGCGGCCGCGGCCCCGGCGCACGATCCGCCCTGCGCACGATTTTCCGCGTGGCACACCTGATCCACGGGTCGGCGCAGGTAGCGTGGCGCCCCGTGACGGCAGCAACGGTCCCGCAGGCGAGCGCGCTCCCCGAGCACGTCCGCGTCGCCTTCGGCGTGAAGGACGCGACGCCCCGCCCCGTGGTCTGGGCCGGGCAGCGCGCCTGGCACTGCGGCGAGGTCCTGCTGCGCCCGGTCGCCGACAACGCGATGGCCGCCTGGTCCGCGGGCGTCCTCGAGACCCTGGACGTGGAGGCGGTCCGGCTGGCCCGCCCCGTCCGCTCGTCCGACGGCCGCTGGGTCGTCGCGGGCTGGGCCGCGTCCCGCTTCCTCGCCGGCGCCTCCGAGCCCCGGCACGACGACGTCGTCTCGGCCAGCCTGCGCCTGCACGCCGCGACCGCCACCGTCCAGCGCCCCCGGCTGCTCGACAACCGCGACGACCTGCTGGCCCGCTCCGCCGCCGCGGCGTTCGGCGAGCGCCGCTTCGCCCTCGACGAGGCCTCGGGCGGCCGGCTGTTCGCCGAGCTGGCGGCCCACCGGCGGCCGATGAAGTCGCCGCCGCAGGTCGTGCACGGCGAGCTGTTCGGCGCCGTGCTGTTCGACGGCGACGGCGTCCCCGTGGTCCTCGACCTGGTCCCGTTCTGGCGGCCGCCGGAGTGGGCGGCGGCGGTCGTCGTCGTCGACGCGATCGCCTGGGGCGGGGCCGACGAGGGCCTCATGGACCGGTGGGCGCACCTCGACGAATGGCCCCAGGCGCTGCTGCGCGCCGCGCTGTACCGGCTGGCCCTGCACGCCCAGCACCCCGACGCGTCGGCACGCAGCGTGGCCGGGCTGGAGCGGGTCGCCGGGCTCGTCAGCGCCCGCCTCTGACCCACCCTCACATCCCTGACCAGCGCGTTGTGACCTCACACCGCAGCTGAACGCACGTGAGCGGGGCTTTGCGCCCGTGTCACACGGGGCCACCCCGGGGTAATCCCGGCTGCCTACCGTCCTGCGCATCCGAGAGACACGACCACGGATGCGACCAGGAGGGCCGGCGTGACAGCCACCGCAGAAGGACCGACCGACACCGAGACCGGGACCGTGTCCCGGGGCATCGTCGGGGGGCGGTGGATCCAGCACTGGGAGCCGGAGGACGCCGGTTTCTGGGAGCGCACGGGCAAGGCGGTCGCGAACCGGAACCTCTGGGCGTCGATCTTCGTCGAGCACGTCGGGTTCTCCGTCTGGACCCTGTGGTCGGTCTTCGTCCTGTTCATGGGCCCGGAGTACGGCGTCGACGCGGCCGGGAAGTTCTTCCTCGGCGCGACCGCCACGCTCGTCGGCGCGATCCTGCGGGTGCCCTACACCTTCGCGGTCGCCCGCTTCGGCGGCCGCAACTGGACGGTGATCAGCGGTGCGATGCTGCTGATCCCCACGATCGCCGCGGCCTTCGTGCTCCAGCCCGGCACCCCGTACTCGGTGTTCGTGCTGATGGCGGCCCTGGCCGGCTTCGGCGGCGGCAACTTCGCCTCGTCGATGACGAACATCAACGCCTTCTTCCCGGAGGGTCGTAAGGGCACTGCCCTGGGCCTCAACGCGGGCGGCGGGAACCTCGGCGTCGCGCTGATCCAGCTCATCGCGCTGCTGATCATCGCCACCACCGGCGCCTCCCAGCCGAAGCTGCTGCTCGCCGTCTACATTCCGCTGATCGTGGTCTGCTCGGTCGTCGCGGCCTTCTCGATGGACAACCTCGCGTCGGTCAGCAACGACAAGGGCGCCTTCTCGCTGGCCCTGAAGGAGCGCGACACCGGGATCATGTCGGTGCTCTACATCGGCACCTTCGGGTCCTTCATCGGGTACAGCTTCGCCTTCGGCCTGGTCCTGCAGACCCAGTTCGGCCGCACCCCGCTGCAGGCCGCGGCCGTCACCTTCATCGGCCCGCTGCTCGGTTCGTTCATCCGGCCCATCGGTGGCTGGATGGCCGACAAGCTGGGTGGCGCCAAGGTCAGCGCGGTCAACTTCGGGCTGATGGCGGTGTCGGCACTGGTCTGCATCCTGGCGTCGGGCACCGGCTCGCTGGCCCTGTTCACGCTCGGGTTCATCCTGCTGTTCGTCTTCTCCGGCATCGGCAACGGCTCGACCTACAAGATGATCCCGGCGATCTTCCGCCGGCAGGCGCTGGAGCGGATCGGTGAGGGTGCGGACCGCGCCGCGGCGATGCTGCACGCCCGCCGCGTCTCCGGCGCCGCGATCGGCCTGATCTCGGCGGTCGGCGCGCTCGGCGGCCTGCTGATCAACCTCGCTTTCCGGCAGTCCTTCGCGGCGACGAAGTCCGGTGTCCCCGCGTTCTGGGCCTTCCTGGCCTTCTACGTCGTCTGCGCCGGCATCACCTGGGCCGTCTACCAGCGGCAGATGTCCTCGGTCCGCACCGGCGACGGCCAGCTCGCCCTCGCCCGCGTCTGACCGCACCCCCGATCCACCCGGACGAGCAGCACGGACGCCGCACCCGATGCGGCACAGGAGGTACGACGTGACGGACACACGGCATCTCGTCGTAATCGGCAACGGGATGGTCGGGCACCGGCTCGTCTCGGCGCTGCGCGACCGCGACCGGCGCGGCGCCTGGCGGATCACCGTCCTCGGCGAGGAGACCCGGCAGGCGTACGACCGGGTCGCCCTGTCGTCGTACGTCGACGGGAAGAGCGAGGAGGAGCTGCGGCTCGCCGAGCTCGCCGATCCGCTGGTGGACCTGCGGCTCGGCGACCCGGCCGTCACGGTCGACCGGGAGCGCTGCACCGTCCGCACCGCCTCCGGCGCCGAGCTCACCTACGACGCCCTGGTCCTCGCCACCGGGTCCGTGCCGTTCGTGCCGCCGGTCCCCGGCCGCGACCTGCCGAACTGCTTCGTCTACCGCACGCTCGACGACCTCGACGCGATCAAGGCGGCCGCCGCGGTCGCCGTCGCCCGGCCCGGCCCGGGGCGGCGCTCCGCCGTCGTCGTCGGCGGCGGCCTGCTCGGGCTGGAGGCGGCCCGGGCCATGCGCCTGCTCGGGCTCTCGCCGCAGGTCGTGGAGATCGCGCCGCGGCTCATGCCGGTGCAGGTCGACGACGGCGGCGGCGCCCTGCTGAAGCACCTGGTGACCAGCCAGGACATCGCCGTGCGGACCGGGGTCGCGGTGAGCGGCATCCGCGAGGAGCGGGACCGGCTGGTCGCCACGCTGTCCGACGAGGTCGAGCTCGACGCAGACGTCGTCGTCTTCTCGGCGGGCATCCGGGCGGCGGATTCGCTGGCCCGCGAGTCCGGGCTGCGCCTCGGCGAGCGGGGCGGCGTCTGGGTGGACGCGACCTGCCGCACCGACGACGAGAACGTCTGGGCGATCGGCGAGGTCGCGGCCCTCGAGGGCCGCACCTACGGCCTGGTCGCGCCGGGGTACGCGATGGCCGAGGTCGTCGCGGACCGGTTGCTCGGCGGCCAGGCGCGGATGACCCCCGAAGAGCTCGACATGTCCACCAAGCTCAAGCTGCTGGGCGTCGAGGTGGCGAGCTTCGGCGACGCGCACGCGTCCACCGAGGGCGCGCTCGAGGTCGTCGTCAACGACCCGGTGGCGGGGACCTACTCGAAGCTCGTGGTGTCCGACGACGCCCGGACCCTGCTCGGCGGGGTGCTGGTCGGCGACGCGTCGAAGTACTCCACGCTCCGCCCGATGGTCGGCATGAAGCTCCCGGCCGACCCGGTCGCGATGATCGCGCCCGGCGGCGTCGAGCTGGGGGCGGACGCGCTGCCGGACTCGGCGCAGATCTGCTCCTGCAACGCGGTGACCAAGGGCGCGCTGAAGGAGGCGATCCACTCCGGCGGGTGCGCGACGGTCCCGGACCTCAAGGTCTGCACCAAGGCCGGCACGAGCTGCGGCTCCTGCGTCCCGCTGCTCAAGAAGCTGCTGGTCGACGAGGGTGTCGAGGTCTCGAAGGCGCTCTGCGAGCACTTCGACCTCTCGCGCGCCGAGCTGTTCCAGGTCATCGCGAGCACCGGGCTGCGGACGTTCACCGAGGTCGTCGAGAAGCACGGCCGCGGACGCGGGTGCGACGTCTGCAAGCCCGCCGTCGCCTCGATCCTCGCCTCGCTCGGCAACGGCCACATCCACGAGGGCGAGCAGGCCGCCCTGCAGGACACCAACGACCACTTCCTCGCGAACATGCAGCGCAACGGTACCTACTCGGTCGTGCCGCGCATCGCGGGCGGCGAGATCACGCCCGAGGGCCTGATCGTGATCGGCGAGGTGGCGCGGGACTTCGGGCTCTACACGAAGATCACCGGCGGCCAGCGGATCGACATGTTCGGCGCGCGCGTCGAGCAGCTGCCCGCGATCTGGAAGCGCCTGGTCGACGCCGGGTTCGAGTCCGGGCATGCGTACGGCAAGTCGCTGCGCACGGTGAAGTCCTGCGTCGGGTCGAGCTGGTGCCGCTACGGCGTGCAGGACTCGGTCGGCATGGCCGTGCTGCTGGAGCTGCGCTACCGCGGGCTGCGCAGCCCGCACAAGCTCAAGTCCGGCGTCTCGGGCTGTGCGCGCGAGTGCGCCGAGGCCCGGTCCAAGGACTTCGGCGTGATCGCCACGGAGAAGGGCTGGAACCTCTACGTGGGCGGCAACGGGGGCGCGACCCCCCGGCACGCGCAGCTCATCGTGCAGGACGTGGACCAGGAGACCCTGATCCGCACCATCGACCGGTTCCTCATGTTCTACATCCGCACCGCGGACCGGTTGCAGCGCACCGCGCCGTGGCTGGAGGAGCTGGAGGGCGGCCTCGACCACCTGCGCGAGGTGATCGTCGACGACAAGCTGGGCATCTGCGCCGAGCTCGACGCGGCGATGGCCCTCCACGTCGAGAACTACGCCGACGAGTGGCGCGGGGTCCTCGAGGACCCGAAGAAGCTGGAGCGCTATGTCTCCTTCGTCAACGAGCCGGGGAGGCCCGACCCGACCATCTCGTTCGTGACCGAGCGGGGCCAGCCCGTCCCGACGCCGCGGGCGGGTGATCCCGAGCCCGTCCTCATCGGGGTGCCCGCGTTCGGCCGCCAGGAGGTTGAGTGATGACCACGACCGACGACCGTCCGACCACGGACACCATGTCCACGGCCCGGCGCTGGGAGACGGCCTGCCCGCTGGAGCGGCTGCAGCCCGAGCGCGGCGTCGCCGCCCTCTTCGGCGAGGAGCAGGTCGCGATCTTCCGCACCCACGGCGGCGAGCTGTACGCCCTGGGCAACGTCGACCCGAGGTCCGGGGCGGCGGTGCTGTCCCGCGGCATCGTCGGCGACCGGGGCGGCGAGCCGACCGTCGCCTCGCCCGTCTACAAGGAGTCGTTCAGCCTGGTCGACGGCCGGTGCCTCGACGCCCCCGGGGTCTCCGTGCCGGTCTACCCGGTCCGGCTGCACGACGGTCTCGTGCAGATCGGGTTACGGTGACCACTCCGGCGTTCAGCATCGACCCCGACGTAGCGGAGAATGCTCCGATGAGCGCCCCCACCACCACCGAGGCGCAGGTCCCTCCGCTGGCGGGCTTCACCGTCGGTGTCACGGCGGCCCGCCGGGCCGAGGAGCTGGGCACGATGCTCGAGCGCCGGGGGGCGTGCGTGCAGCACGGCCCGGCGCTGCGCATCGTCCCGCTGGCCGACGACGCCGAGCTCGAGGCCCGCACGCGCGACCTGATCGAGCGGCCGCCGGACGTCACCGTCGCCACCACCGGCATCGGCTTCCGCGGCTGGATCGAGGCCGCGGACGGCTGGGGGATGGGTGAGGACCTGCTGGCCGCGCTGGCCCGCGGCGAGCTGCTGGCCCGCGGCCCGAAGGCGCGCGGGCAGATCCGGGCATCCGGGCTGACGGAGGTGTGGTCGCCGCCGTCGGAGTCGTCCGCCGAGGTGCTCGACCACCTCCTCGAGGAGGGGGTCGACGGCCGGCGCATCGCGGTCCAGCTGCACGGCGAACCCCTGCCCGACGTCGTCGAGGCGCTGGAGATGGCCGGCGCCGAGGTCGTCGAGGTGCCGGTCTACCGGTGGGTGCCGCCCGCCGACCTCGCTCCGATGGACCGGCTCACCGATCTCGTGCTGGCCGGCGGCGTCGACATGCTGACCTTCACCAGCGCACCCGCGGCCGCGAGCCTGCTGGCCCGGGCGGCCGAGCGCAGGCTGCGGGACGAGCTGATCGCGGCGCTGCGCGGCCCGGTGCTGGTCGTGTGCGTCGGGCCGGTCACGGCGGCGCCGCTGGCGGCCGTCGACGTCCCGACCCTGCAGCCGCAGCGCTCGCGCCTCGGCGCGATGGTCCGTGCGCTGGAGGCCGAGGCCCCGGCCCGCGCCCGGCGGCTGCCCGTCGCCGGGCACCGGCTGGAGCTGCGCGGGCACGCCGCCCTGGTCGACGGCGAGCTGAAGGCGGTGCCGCCCACCGGGATGGCCCTGCTGCGGGTGCTCGCCCGGCGCCCGGGCCGGGTGGTCTCGCGCGCCGAGCTGCTGCGCGCGCTGCCCGGCGGGGGCGACGACGAGCACGCCGTCGAGACGGCGATGGCCCGGCTGCGGTCGGCGCTGGGAGTGCCGAAGCTGATCCAGACCGTGGTGAAGCGGGGGTACCGGCTCGCGCTCGACCCCAACGCCGGTCCCTCGCCCGTCGGCGGGCACTGCGTCTCCGGGGACGAGCGGTGAGGGCCGTTCCGCCGGGCGACCTGTCCGTCGCGATGCAGGCGTCGTCGCCGTCGGAGGAGTGGTCCGGGGCACGGCCGCCGCTGGTCCTCGTCGCGCACGGGAGCCGCTCCGACGCCGCCGATGCCGTCGTCCAGGAGATCGCGGCCGGTGCGCGCGCTGCGCTGCCCGGGACCGAGGTGCGGGTCGGGTACGTCGACGTCCGGCGGCCGGCCGTCGCCGACGCGATCCGGGGTCTCGACGGCGCCGTGGTCCTGCCCGCCTTCCTCGCCTCCGGCTACCACGTGCGCACCGACCTCCCCGCCCAGCTCGCCGAGGCCGGCGCGGACCCGGCCCGCTTCGTGGTCACGGCCGCGCTCGGCCCCGACCCGCTGCTCGTCCGCGCCGCGCTGGCGCGCGTGGCCGACGCCGGGCACCGGGTCGGCGACACGGTCGTCCTGGCGGCGGCCGGGTCCTCCGACGCCGCGGCGCTCGCCGAGGTCCGTGCCGCGGGCAAGATGCTCGCCGACGCCCTCGGCCGCGGCGTGCGGGTCGGGTTCGCCGCCACCGCCGCCCCCCGGATCGACGCGCTGGTCGACGGCCTGCGCCGCGCCGGGTCCGAGCGGATCTCCGTGGTGTCCTGGCTGCTCGCGCCGGGGGTCTTCCACACCCGCATCCGCAACTCCGGTGCGGACGTGGTGGGCGACCCGCTGGGCGCCCACCCGGACGTCGTCGCCGCGGTGGTGTCGCGCTACCACGCCGGCGTCGAGACCGGCACGGTCGCGGCCTGACGACCCCTGTGAGTGGGGGTAGTCGCTCTGGCGACTATCGCCACTCACGACCAAGGGGGTGGGGCGCGTTGATCGAGCGCCGCAGGTGATCGTCGGATTCGTGCACCCACGGCTTGCCGAGGGACCGTGATTGCGCCCAGCTGGTGATCATGGTTGTGGTCGTCGAGGAATCGCACCCCGTTCATGATCGCTGGCTGCGTGCGTCGAGGGCTGGCGTAAAGGCCCTCTGCGCACTCGAACCGCGATCAACAGGGAATGCGTCACGAGTGATCGCGAAGTGCGTGCTTTGACGGCTCGCCGGGAAGCCGTCGCTGCATTCAGCTGCTGATCACGGTTCAGTCGGCAGGCCGCGACGCGTCCATGATCATCAAGCGCGTGCGATGAGGGTGGCGGAAAGGCCGTCCGCGCAGTCAAACCGCGATCATCAGGGAGTCATCGCCTTTGATCGTTGTGCGCGTGCATTCGCGGCTCGCTGGGATGCCGTCGTCGCACCCGACTGGTGATCACGACCGAGGTCGTCGAGCGACGTGCTGTTCGTGATCGCCGTATACGTGCGTCGAGGGCTGGTTCGAATGCCCTATACGCACTCGAGCCGCGATCATCAGGAAGCGCGCTGGCTGTGATCGCGAAGTGCGTGCACCTGACGGCTCGTCGGAGAACCGTCGCTACACCCGAGTGCGGTCGTGGTCGAGGTCGTCCCGGAGCTGGATGTTCCCTGATCGCCCGAGCGCGTGCTGAGAGGCTGGTCTTAAGGCTTTGTGTGCATCGGACCCGCGATCATCTGGGACAGCGCCGATGTTGATCGTCGGGCGCGTGCGCCCGCGGCTCGTCGGGAAACCGTCCCTGCACCCAGCTGCTGATCGTGGTCAAGGTCGTCGAGGAGCAGTGTCGTTCATGATCGTCGGTTGCGTGCGCCTAGGGCTGTTGTGAATGCCCTATACGCACTTGAACAGCGATCGATGGGGACGCGCCGGCCCTTGATCGTCGGGTGCGTGCACGCACGGCTTTCTCGAAAGCCGTCGCTGCATCGAACTGCTGATCATGACCGAGGTTGACCAGCGTGCAGCTGCGCGGGAAGAAGTTCCCGTCCGTGATCGTCGGCCGGGTGCGTCGGCTGCAGGCCGTCGACCCTGACCGCACGGGAACGCTGATCAGCGGCGGTCGCGGGGGAGGCGGCCGTCGACGAGGAGCACGCCCTCGGCCCGCAGCCGCGCGGACTGCTCCTGCGCGATGTGCGGGGCGCAGGTGCCGTCGGCGCGCAGGACGCGGTGCCAGGGCAGGTCGTGCCCGTCCTCCGCGAGGATCCGGCCCACCAGCCGGGCGCGACCGGGGAGGCCGGCGTCGGCGGCGACCCGGCCGTACGTGCTGGTCGCGCCCGGCGGGATCGCGGCCACGACGGCTCGCACCCGCTCGAGCATCTCCTCGTCCATCAGCCCTCCAGGAAGCCCCGCAGATGCCCCGCGACCTCGGCACTCCGCTCGAGGTACAGCATGTGCCCGGTGTCCACCGGAATGACCGTGAGCTGCTCGCCCAGCTCGGTGCGGCACGCCTCGAGCCACTTCTCCGAGACGAAGTCCGCCCCGGTGGCGGGCATGATCAGCGTAGGACGGCCCGCCGGCGGCACCACGGCCTCGCGCGCCATCTCGCCCCACGCCGCGACCAGCGCCGCGCGCGAGTAGCGCCACCGCCAGGCCCCGTCCCGCTCCTCGAGGTGGGCCTCGACCTCGGCGTCGACCAGTGCCGCCGGCACCCCGGCCCAGCTCTCCGCCTTGGCCGCGCGCGCCGCCTCCCGGTCGGGGTAGGACTCGTCGCCCCGGGATTCCTCGGCCGTCTCGAGCATGTCCTGCGGGTCCAGCCCGATCGCCGGGTCGAGCAGCACCAGCTTCGTGACGCACTCGGGCGCGGTACGGACGAGGTGCGTGGCGATCGCCCCGCCGAACGAGTGCCCGACGACGGCCGCCCGCTCGACCCCGTGCGCGTCGAGCACCCCGAGCGCGTCGGCGACGTGCTGCTCCAGGTTCCACGGCGGCGCCCACGGCGACCGCCCGTGCCCACGCAGGTCGACGCCGAGCCAGCGCAGCGCCGGCAGTGCCTCTGTCACCGGGCGGAAGCGCAGCCCGTGCCCGGTGACGCCGTGCAGGGCGAGCACCGGCGCGCCGGCGGGGTCGCCGGCGAGGTGGACGTGGAGGGGGGAGTCGGGCATGCGGTGATCGTGCCACCCCACCCCGACGGGATCGCCCGTGATCCGCGCCTTCCGCCGCGAGCGCCACAGGAGTGCCATCCGCGCCCCGCGACCCCTTTCGACACTGTCGGTGGGGCGTGGTCGAATCTCGGACCGTGACCCCCGATCCCGCCCGGCGCGCCGCGGTCGACGGCCTGCCCGTCGGTGGCGGTCGTGCGAGCGCGGCCGAGGGGCCGCTGCTGGTGCGCCCGCCCCGGCCGGCGGAGCCGGAGCCGGAGTGGGAGGCGGCGGCGCGACGGGTCGTCGAACACAGGGCAGGGCCGCTGCGGGTGATCGGCGGGCCGGGCACGGGAAAGACCACCGTGCTGCTGGAGGGCGTGGCGCGGCGGGTGCGGGCGGGCGTCGACCCGGGCCGCATCCTGTTCCTCGTCGGCAGCCGGCGCGCGGCCGCGGACCTGCGCGAACGGCTGGTCCGTAGGATCCACCCCGACGACGCGGCCGCCACCGCGATCCAGGCCCGCACCTCGCGCGAGATGCTCGTGCGGACCGTGCACTCGTACGCGTTCGGGATCATGCGGCTGCACGCGGCGCGCGCCGGTGACCCGCCGCCCCGGCTGCTCGCGGGCGCGGAGCAGGACGCGGTGGTCCGCGACCTCCTGGCCGGCGAGATCGCGAACTGGAACGGCAGCGTCCCCGGCTCGGGCTGGCCCGAGCGGCTGCGGCCCGCGCTCGGCATCCCCGCGTTCGCCGCCGAGCTGCGCGAGCTCCTGCTGCGTGCGGAGGAGCGCGGGCTCGGGCCCGAGGAGCTCCTCGGGCTCGGGGAGCGCCACGGAGTCCCGGAGTGGGCGGCCGCCGGTCGGTTCTTCCGCACGTACGAGCAGGTCATCCTGCTGCGGGGAGCCGCGGGCGGGGCGGCGCCGCAGGCCACCGCACCCGCCCTCGACTCCGCGGAGCTGGTCGCCGCGGCGCTCGACGCGCTGGCCTTCGACCCCGAGCTGCTCCACACGGAGCGCGAGCGCGTCCGGCACCTCCTGGTCGACGACGCGCAGGACCTCGACCCCCAGCAGCTCGAGCTGGTCCGGGTGCTGGCCCGCACCGCCACCAGCACGTTGATCGCCGGCGACCCGGACCAGGCCGTCCTCGGGTTCCGCGGCGCCGACCCGGACGGGCTGCGCGCGGTCGACGCACCCACCGCGGTGCTCACCGTCGACCACCGGCAGCGGGACGCGGTGCGCGCCGCGGGGGCCCGGCTGGCGTCGCGGCTGTCCGGCTCGGGGGAGGGCCGGCTGCGGGTCGCCCCCGCGTCGCTGTCGCACGAGGTCCCGGATCCCGGTTCCGTGCTGGTCCGCACGTTCTCGTCGGCGGCGACGGAGGCGGCCTGGATCGCCGACCGGCTGCGGCGCGCCCACCTGGTCGAGGGCGTGCCGTGGTCGGAGATGGCTGTGCTGTCGCGGTCGGCGCGGCGGACCCTCCCGGCCCTGCGGCGCGCGCTCGTGGCGGCGGGCGTCCCGATTGCGGCGCCGCCCGAGGAACTGCCGCTCGCGCGGCAGCCCGCGGTGCTGCCGTTCCTGCTGATCCTCCGGGCCGCCACCCGGCCCGAGGAGATCGACGCCGACGCCGCCACCGCCCTGCTCACCTCGGCCCTCGGCTCCGGCGACCCCATGCGGATGCGCCGGCTGCGCCGCGGGCTCCTGCGCCTGCACGCCGCGGGGGAGGAGGGCCGGCGCCGTCATGCCGCCGACCTCGCCGCCCCTGCCGCCCTTCCCGCCAGCCTCGCCCTGCCCGCCAGCCCCGCCCCGTTCGCCGATTCCGCCCCGTTCGCCGATCCCGCCCCGCCCGCCGGCCCCACCCTCGTCCCGGCCTCCGAGTCCGCACCGTCCCCCGACCCCCACGACCTTTCCGCGGAGGAGGTCGAGCGCGTCGGCAGTGATCCGCTGCTGGTCGAGGCCCTGCGCGCCGCCGCGGCAGGCCGTCCCGACCCGCTGACCGCGCTCCCGCCCGGCGACAGCGCCCCGCTGCGCGCGGTGTCGACCCTGCTCGCCACAGCCGCGGAGGCTGCCGGCGAGGGCCGCACGGTCGAGGAGGTCCTGTGGCGGGTCTGGCAGCGCAGTGGGCTCGCCCGCCGCTGGGCCGCCGCCAGCGCCCGCGGCGGCCCCGTGGGTGCGGCCGCGGACCGGGACCTCGACGCCGTCCTCGCGCTGTTCGACGCCGCGGCCCGCTACACCGACCGGCTTCCCGGGGCGGACGTCGCCGGCTTCGCGGAGTACCTCGGCGACCAGCACCTCCCCGGCGACACCCAGACCACCGGGGCCCCGCGGGAGGACGCCGTCGCGCTGCTCACCGCGCACGCCGCCCGCGGCCGCGAGTGGGAGGTCGTCGCCGTCCCGGGCGTGCAGGAGGGCAGCTGGCCGGACCTGCGGCTGCGCGGCAGCCTGCTGGGCAGCGAGCGGCTGGTCGACGTCGTCGCCGGTGTCGCCGAACCGACCGGCGCCGAGGCGGTCGTGTCCCGCGTCGCCCCGCTGCTCGCCGAGGAGCGGCGGCTGTTCTACGTCGCCTGCACCCGCGCCCGGCGCACGTTGCTGGTCAGCGCGGTGCACGCGGAGGACGAGCAGCCCTCCCGGTTCCTCGACGAGCTCGACCCGCTCCCGGCCGACGCCACCGAGGGCCGGCCCACCTTCCGGCCCGGCCGCGCGCTCGTCCTGGCCGAGCTGGTCGGCGAGCTGCGCCGCGCCGTCACCGAGCCGGACCACGGCGACCCCGCCCGCGCGGCCCGGCGCAGGCGCGCGGCGGCCCAGCTGGCCCGGCTCGCCGCGGAGAAGGTGCCGGGCGCCCACCCGGACGACTGGTACGGCCTGCCCGAGCCGTCGGCCGAGGCGCCGCTGCGCCCCGAGGGCGAGATCGTGCCCGTGTCGCCGTCGGACATCGAGCGGATCCTGTCCTGCCCGCTGCGCTGGGTGCTGGAGCGGCACGGCGGCAACGAGACCGGCGCGCTGTCGGCCGTCACCGGCTCGCTCGTCCACGCACTCGTGCAGGCGCAGGCCGCGGGCGCCGAGCCCGCGGAGCTCGACGCCGCCCTGCGCACCGCCTGGGCCCGGCTCGACGCGGGCGCGCCCTGGTTCGGCCGCCGCGAGCTGGCCCGGGTCCGCGGCATGCTCGCCGGCTACGCGCAGTGGCTGCGGGAGAGCCGCGAGCAGGGCCTGCGGCTGGTCGCCGTCGAGCACCCCGTCCAGCTCGACATCGAGGGCGACGACCCGGACGCGGTCGAGGTCGGCACGCCCCGCCCCACCGTGCGGTTGCGCGGCCGGGTCGACCGGCTGGAGGTCGACGCGGAGGGCCGCCCGGTCGTCGTCGACGTCAAGACGGGGCGGACCGCGGTCAGCGCCGCGTCGGCCGCCGAGCACCCGCAGCTCGCGGTCTACCAGCTCGCCGCGACCCTGGGTGCCTTCTCGGACCTGGTCGGCGAGGGCACCCGACCGGGTGGGGCGCGCCTGGTGTTCGTGGCCGACCGCAAGGCCACGGGCTCGCCGAAGGAGCCCGTCCAGCCGCCGCTCGACGCCGACGCGGCCGGACAGTGGCGGGACGTCGTCTGGGAGGCCGCGCGGCAGACCTCCGGTCCGGCGTACGTCGCGCGCGTCGGACCGGACTGCGACCGTTGCCCCGTTCGGGGGAGTTGCCCCGCGGTCGAGTCCGGTCGGTCGGTGGTCGAGGAGTGAGCCGGGCGGGCTGCCCGCTCACCCGCTCCCACCTGCGGCGACCGTGCACCGCGCCCCCGTGCCCGCTCGGAGGGTCGCGGGTCACCCGGCCGGGTGTTCGCGCTAGGTTCGGGCGCGTCCCCCTTGCGTTCCCTCCCGCCGCGTCACTGCTCCCCGCGTCGTCGCCCGGCGGTCCGTCCCTGGAGGCTCCGTGTCCCGCCAACGCGTCCGTGCGGTCGGCATCGCCGGCCTGCTGGCCGTCGTGCTCAGCGCGTGCGGCTCCGCGGCCGAGCCCGAGCTGACCGCCGCCCCCGACACGTCGCAGGGCGCGGTGCTCGCGCCCACGACCACGCCGCCCCCGCCGACCTCCTCGGCCGTGCCGACACCCGCGCCGACCAGCACGGCGACGCCGAAGCCGACCACGAAGAAGGCGGCTCCGAACGCCGCCCGCCAGGCCGCGGCGGCCTCGTCCGGCGTCGCCTGGGTGCCCGCGGGCGGCGACGAGTTCAACGGCGGTTCCCTCGACAAGGGCACGTGGGGCGCCTACGACTCCAAGGGCGCGTTCGGCAACGGCACGCGCAGCCCCGACGCGGTGTCCGTGGTGGACGGCGCGCTGACGATCACCGCCCGCCCCGGCGACGGCGGGGTATCCGGAGGCGTCGGCCACTCGAAGGGGCAGCTGTACGGGCGCTGGGAGTTCCGCGCGCGGACGGACAAGGGGCGCGGCTGGGGCTCGGCGATCCTGCTCTGGCCGGACTCCGAGAAGTGGCCGGACGACGGCGAGCTGGACATGATGGAGGTCCCCGGCGAGAACCGGGACCTGGCGCACACGATCATCCATTACGGGGGGTCGGCCAACAAGACGTTCGGCGACGCCACCAGGGGCGACTTCTCGCAGTGGCACACCTTCGCGTTCGAATGGCTCCCGGACCGGCTGACCGCGTACATCGACGGCAGGAAGACGTTCGAGACCACCGACAAGGCGATGATCCCGACCACGCCGATGCACGCCACCATCCAGCTCGACCAGGGTCCGGCCAAGGACTGGCTCGCGGCGCCGGACGAGACGACCCCGGCCGAGACCCGGCTGCAGGTCGACTACATGCGCGTCTCGTCGCTGCCCGGGCAGGCCGCCTGACCGGTCCTGTCGGTGCCGTCGGGTAGACAGGTGCCGTGACGATCGCCGCTGCCGACACGGGCCTCGCGCCCGCGGTGCTGGCGCGCGCCCTCGGGCTGCCGCCGCCCACCGAGGAGCAGGCCGCGGTGATCGCCGCGCCGCCCGAGTCCGCGCTGGTCGTGGCCGGGGCCGGCGCGGGCAAGACGGAGACGATGGCGGCCCGTGTCGTCTGGCTGGTGGCCACCGGGCAGGTGCTGCCCGAGCAGGTCCTCGGGCTCACGTTCACCCGTAAGGCCGCCCAGCAGCTCGGCACGCGTGTCCGCGCGCGGCTGCGCCGCCTCGCCGGCTCCCCGCTGCTCGACGAGCTGGACCCGGGCGGGGGCCGGCGCGCGGCCCTGCTGGCGGGCGAGCCGACCGTCGCGACCTACCACGCCTACGCCGGCAGGCTCGTCGCCGAGCACGCGCTGCGGCTGCCCGCCGAGCCGGCGTCGCGACTGCTGGGCGAGACGGCGGCGTGGCAGCTCGCGCACCGCGTCGTCTCGTCGTGGGCGGCGGACCTCGAGGTCGACCGGGTGCCGGCCACGGTCACGGGCTACCTGCTGGCGCTGGCCGGGGAGCTGGGGGAGCACCTCGTCGAGCCGGAGCGGTTGCGCTCCTTCACCTCCGGCCTGCTCGCGGTGATGGAGAACGCGCCGCCGGGCAAGCGCCAGCGGGCCGAGCCGTCGCAGAAGTACCGGGACCGGATGGGGGCGCAGCGGCTGCGGGCCGAGCTGCTCCCGCTGGTCGAGGAGTACGCGCGGCGCAAGTCCGCCGAGCGCGCCATGGACTTCTCCGACCAGCTCGCGATCGCCGCGCGGGTCGCGGAGGCCCGGCCCGAGGTCGGTGCGATCGAGCGGGCGCAGTACCGGGCCGTGCTGCTCGACGAGTACCAGGACACCGGGCACGCCCAGCGCGTCCTGCTCCGCGCGCTCTTCGGCCGGATCCCGGGCGAGCCCGCGCGCGAGGAGCCGCTGGCGGTGACCGCGGTCGGCGACCCCTGCCAGTCGATCTACGGCTGGCGTGGGGCGAGCGCGGGGAACCTCACCCGGTTCCGCACCGACTTCCCGCGGCCCGGCGGCGAGCCCGCCCGCGAGTACGGGCTGCTCACGAGCTTCCGCAACCCCGCCGAGGTGCTGGACCTGGCCAACGCCGTGTCCGAGCCGCTGCGCACCGCGCCGGACTCGGTGGCCGTCGGCGCGCTGCGGCCCGGCCCCAGGGCCGTGCCCGGCGAGGTGCGGGTGGCCCTGCACCCGGACGTCGTCACCGAGGTCGAGTGGGTGGCCGACGGCATCGCCGCGCACTGGCGGGCCCGCGACGCGGCCGGGGAGGGCCCGCCGACCTCGGCGGTGCTGGTCCGCCGCCGCGGCGACATGGACGCCCTGGCCGCCGCGCTGCGGGCCCGCGGGCTGCCGGTGGAGGTCGTCGGGCTCGGCGGGCTGCTCGACACCCCGGAGGTCCGCGACCTGGTCAGCGCGCTGCGGATCGTCGCGGACCCGTTGGCCGGGCCGGCTGCGGTCCGGCTGCTGACCGGCGCCCGCTGGCGGCTCGGCGTGAGCGACCTGGCCGCACTGTGGGTGCGGGCCCGGGAGCTGGTGCCGCCGCTGCCGTCGCGCCCCGGGCCGCTGCCGCCGGCGGAGCTCGCGCTGGGCGCGCTGCCGGGGGAGCAGGCCGAGCAGGCGGGCCTGGTCGACGCGCTGGACGACCCGGGCGAGCCCGAGCGCTACTCGCCGGCCGGGTACGCGCGGATCACCCGGCTCGCGCGCGAGCTGTCCTGGCTGCGGTCGCGGGCGTCGGCGCCGCTCACCGACCTGGTGGCCGACGTCGAGCGGGTCCTGCTGCTCGACGTCGAGACCGCCGCCCGGCCCGGTCCCGCCGGCCGCGCGCACCTCGACGCGTTCGCGGACGTCGTCGCCGATTTCGCGACCGGCGCCGAGGTGGCGAGCCTGCCCGCTCTGCTCGACTACCTCGAGACCGCCGAGAAGGCCGAGGACGGGCTGTCGCCGGGCGAGGTCGAGGTGGCCGAGGACCGCGTGCAGATCCTCACCGTGCACGCCGCGAAGGGCCTGGAGTGGGAGGTCGTGGCGGTGCCGCACGTGGTCACCCAGGTGTTCCCGGGGCGGCGGATGTCCGGCACCTGGCTCACCGGTGTGGCCGAGCTGCCCGTCCCGCTACGAGGGGATGCGGACGACCTGCCCGGGCTGTACCTGCCGCCGGGCCCGGACCGCAAGCAGGTGGAGCTGGCGCTCGACGAGCACGACGCCGCCCTCGAGGAGCGTCGGAAGACGGAGGAGCGGCGGCTGTTCTACGTGGCGCTCACCCGCTCCGAGCACGTCCTGCTCTGCTCGGGCCACCACTGGGGCGCCACGGGTTCGAAGCCGCGCGGGCCGTCGCCGTTCCTGCAGGAGCTGCGCGCGATCGCCGAGCCCGAGGTGTGGGCGGAGCCGCCGGAGGAGGGGGCCGAGAACCCGGTGCTCGCCGAGCAGGTCACCGCCGAGTGGCCCGCGAACCCGCTCGGTCCCCGCGCCGGCGCGGTGCACGAGGGCGCGGACCTGGTCCGCGAGGCGATCCGCACGCGGGAGCGGGCGCGGCGGGCCGAGCGGCGCCGGGCCCGCGAGACCGACCAGCTGAGCTTCGACATCGAGCCCGAGCCGGTCGAGGAGCCGGACCCGGAGGGCTGGGCGGCGGACGTCGACGTGCTGCTGGCCGAGCGCGCCGCCGGGATCGCCCGTCCGTCGGTCGCGCTCCCGGGGCACGTCTCGGTGAGCCAGCTCGTCGAGCTCGCGGCCGATGCGGACGCGTTCGCCGCGGGGCTGCGCCGCCCGCTGCCGCTGCCGCCGAACCCGCACGCCCGCCGCGGCACCGCGTTCCACGCCTGGCTGGAGCAGCGGTTCGGAGCGGAGCGCCTGCTCGACATCGACGAGCTGCCCGGTGCCGCGGACGAGGGGGCGAGCGAGTCGTCCGACGCCGAGCTGACCGAGCTGCAGGAGGCCTTCCTCGCCTCGGAGTGGGCGGACCGGGTGCCGGTGGAGGCCGAGGTGTCGTTCGAGACGGTGCTGGCGGGGGTCGCGGTCCGCGGCCGGATGGATGCCGTGTTCGCCGACCCGGACGGCGGGTTCACCGTCGTCGACTGGAAGACGGGGGCGGTGCCGGACGAGTCGCGCCGGCACGCGGTCGGGGTGCAGCTGGCGGTGTACCGGCTGGCCTGGGCGGCGCTGGCGGAGGTGCCGCCGGAGAAGGTGCGGGCGGCGTTCCACTACGTGCGCGAGGGCGTCACCCTCCGCCCCGCCGACCTCGAGACCGCCGAGGAGCTGCACGCCATGATCCGCGGCATCCCCGAAAGCCCCTGAGCATCATGGAACCATAACGCCCGAAAACACGGCTCCACAAAGCAGTATGGAACCATAATGCGATCCAGGCGGCCCCGGAATCGCATTATGGTTCCATAGTGCGTGACTAGTGCTGGACGGCCTTCTCCACACCCACACCGGTGAGCGAGCGGACCTCCATCTCGGCGTACTTGTCCGTGTTGGCCTTGTCCTTCGACAGCACCGTGCCGAGGTAGCCGAGCAGGAAGGACGCCGGGATCGAGATCAGGCCCGGGTTGTCGAGCGGGAACCAGTGGAAGTCCACGCCCTGCAGCATCGAGTTGCTCCGGCCGGTGGCCGGGTCGACCGGCTTCCCGGACACGACCGGCGAGAAGACGATCAGCACCAGCGTGATGGTGAGACCGCCGTAGATGCTCCACAGCGCGCCGTTGGTGTTGAACTTCTTCCAGAACAGCGAGTAGAGGATCGTCGGCAGGTTCGCCGAGGCCGCGACGGCGAAGGCGAGCGCCACGAGGAACGCGATGTTCTGACCGTTGGCCAGGATGCCGCCGAGGATCGCGACGATGCCGATCACGACCGCCGTCCGGCGGGCGATCTTGACCTCGGTGTGCTGCTCGTCCTGCACCTGGCCGTGCTTGATCACGTTGATGTAGATGTCGTGCGCGAACGACGCCGACGCCGTGATCGTGAGTCCGGCGACCACCGCGAGGATCGTCGCGAAGGCGACGGCCGCGATCAGGCCCAGCAGGACCGTGCCGCCGAGCTCGTAGGCCAGCAGCGGGGCCGCGGAGTTGGCCGCACCGGGCGCCTTCTTGATCGCGTCCGGCCCGACGATGGCGCCCGCGCCGTACCCGAGGACCAGGGTGAACAGGTAGAAGATGCCGATCAGCCAGATCGCCCAGGTCACCGAGCGGCGGGCCTCCTTGGCCGTGGGCACGGTGTAGAAGCGCATCAGGATGTGCGGCAGGCCCGCGGTGCCGAGCACGAGCGCCAGGCCGAGCGAGATGAAGTCGAGCCGCGTCGTGCCGCTCTTGCCGTACTGGGCGCCCGGGGCGAGCAGCTTCTCGCCGGCCGAGCCCACGTGCGCGACGGCGTCGCCCATCAGCGCGGACAGGTTGAAGCCGGAGAGCGCGAGCACCCACAGCGTCATCACGCCGGCGCCGACGATCAGCAGCACCGCCTTGATGATCTGCACCCAGGTCGTGCCGCGCATGCCGCCGATCAGCACGTAGGCGATCATCAGGGCGCCGACGATCGCGATGACGATCGACTGGCCGGTCTTCGACTTGACGTCCAGCAGCAGCGCGACGAGGCCGCCGGCGCCGGCCATCTGGGCCAGCAGGTAGAAGAACGAGACGGCGAGCGTGGAGGTCGCGGCCGCGGCGCGGACCGGACGCTGGCGCATCCGGAAGGCCAGGACGTCGCCCATCGTGTACCGGCCGGTGTTGCGCAGCAGCTCCGCGACGAGCAGCAGCGCGACGAGCCAGGCGACGAGGAAGCCGATCGAGTAGAGGAAGCCGTCGTAGCCGTAGAGGGCGATGGCGCCCGCGATGCCGAGGAACGACGCGGCCGACAGGTAGTCGCCGGAGATCGCGATGCCGTTCTGCGGGCCGGAGAAGCCGCCGCCCGCGGTGTAGAAGTCACTGGCGCCGCTCGACGCCTTCTTGCTCACGCGGATGACGATCGCGAGCGTGATGATCACGAAGACCGCGAAGATGCTGATGTTGAGCAGCGGGCTGGAGCCCTCCACGCCGCCCTGCGCGAGGAACCTCATCGGCCGGCCCCCTCGATCTCCTCGCGGATCGCCTGCGAGTGCGGGTCGAACTTCTTGTCCGCCCACTTCACGTACCAGGTGGTGATCGCGAAGGTGGAGACGAACTGCAGCAGGCCGAAGACCAGGCCGACGTTGATGTTGCCGACGAGCTTGATCGCCATGAACCCGGCCGCATAGCTGGCCAGCACCACGTACAGCAGGTACCAGGCGAGGAAGGCCGCGGTGAGGGGGAAGACGAAGCTGCGCAGCCGGTGGCGCAGGGCCTGGAACTCGGTGCTCTGCTGGACCGTTGTCCAGTCGGGGTGGGCCGTGGTGCCTCCCGCCGGGCTCTCGCCGGCAGGGGGCGGGGACTCGGTGGTGCTCACGGTGCCTCCTCGCACTGTGGGGTGTCGTGCTGCGTCGGACCCGGACGGACCGGGTCGTACCGGGCACAGCACAACCGAGTACCCAACGGGGGCGGAAGTAACGCACGACACACCGCGGGCCCGGACGACCAACGGCCGACGAACGGTCGGATTCCGCGACGAACGGTCGGGTGTTCAGGTTCGTTCGTCCAGGTGCAGCCGCAGCATCGCGGCCTCGGCCCCCGGCAGCGGACGGTCGCGGCGGGACACCGCGACCATGGTGAGGAACGCGAGGGGCACGGAGAAGAGCGCCGGCTGCCCGAGCAGGAGCGCCACGAGCCCGGGGTCCGGCCGCGCGAGCAGCCCCAGCGCCATCACCCCGGCCGACGACGCCAGCCCCACGGCCATCCCCACGAACGCGCCCCGTGCCGTCAGGCCCCGCCACCAGATGCCGAGCACCAGCATCGGGCAGAAGGTCGACGCGGCCACCGCGAACGCCGAGGTCACGACGGCGCCGACGTCGATCCGCACGGCGGGCAGGGCCAGCAGCACGATCACCCCGGCGGCGAGCAGCGCGGTCAGCCGCAGCCGGCGCAACGAGCCGGGCAGCAGGTCGTGCGCGAGCGCCCCGGCCAGCGCGAGCAGCAGGCCGAGCGAGGTGGCGAGGAACGCGGCGAAGGCGCCCGCGGTGAGCAGCGCCGTGAACACCGCGCCGGTGGTGCCGCCGTCCACGCGCGAGGGCAGCGCGACGACGGCGGTGTCGGTCGCCCCGGACAGGTACAGCTCCGGCAGCAGCACCCCGCCGAGCAGCCCGTAGACCACGGTGAAGACGTAGAAGGAGCCGAGCAGCCCGACGGTGATCGCCGCGGTCCGGCGGGCGGCGCGGCCGTCCGGGCTGGTGTGGAACCGCACGATGACGTGCGGGAGCCCCATCGTGCCCAGGGCCGTGGCGACCAGGATCGACCAGGTGGCGAGCAGCGGGTGGCCGTTGCCGCCGTCGAGCAGGGGGTGCTGCCAGGTGTCGCTGCCGGGCAGCGCCGCCCCGGCGATCTCCGGCACCGCCGCGCCCTCCGGGAAGACCCACGTCTCGTCCCCCGGGGCGACGTGCTCGCCCGGCTCCAGCCGCACCGGGACGCCGCCGGCGAGGACCGTGACCGGTTCGCGGACCTGCAGCCGGGTGTCCAGCCGGAAGGTGACCTCGGTGGGCCGCGGGAAGGCGGCGTACTCGGCGGGCCGTAGCGCCTCCGCGCGGGTCCCGGCACCGACCGCCACCACCAGCCAGATCGCCGGGACGATGAACAGCAGCAGCTTGAGCACGAACTGGAAGGCCTGCACGTAGGTCGCCGCGCGCATGCCGCCGAGGGCGAGCGTGATGCTGACCGCCGCGCCCGCGACCACGATCCCGACCCAGTGCGGCACGCCGCTGACCAGCGTGAGGACCTGGCCGGCGGCGGTGAACTGCGGCACCAGGTAGAGCCCGGCGATCACCAGCACCACGACGGCGCTGAACCGGCGCAGGCCCGGCGAGCCGAGCCGCGCCTCGGCGAAGTCCGGCACGGTCAGCGCGCCGGTGCGGCGCATCGGCGCCGCGACCAGGACCAGCATCAGCAGGTAGCCCGCGGTGAACCCGACCGGGTACCAGAGCGCCCCCACCCCGTTCTTGACGACGAGCCCGGCGATGCCGAGGAACGACGCCGCAGACAGGTACTCCCCGGAGACGGCGGCGGCGTTCAGCGTGGGGGAGACCCGCCGGGACGCGACGAGGAAGTCCGAGGTGGAGCGCAGGGCCGCGACGCCGCGCGCCCCGATCAGCAGTGTCGCCAGCACGACCGGGACGACGGCGAACGCGGTCACCGGGCCCGCGACCCCGCGTCGACCCGCTCGGTCCCGTCCTCGGTGCGCTCCGCGCGGCGCAGCTGCCAGTGCGCCAGTCCCGCGAGCACCGGGTAGGGCAGCAGCGCGACGGCGATCCAGACGACCGGGACGGGCCCGAGCCGCAGCCCCACCGGCACCACGCCGAGCAGCACGGGCAGGCCGACCAGCAGCAGCGCGGCGGCGGCGAGCGTGCTCGCGGCGATCCGCAGCTGGCGGCGCCGGATCCGGGCGGCCGCGCGCAGCTCCTCGCCGGTCAGCGAGCGGGGCACCCCCGAGACGCCCCGGCGCGCGGCGAGCGCCACCCGGGTCTGCGGGCTGGTCACCGCCACCCGCCGCTGCCGGCTCACCCCGGCACCTCGAGGCCCGCCACCCCGAGCCCGGGCACCCCGGGCTCCGCCACCTCGAGCCCCGCCACCAGCGCAGCCCCGGTCCCCGCAGCCGCGCTCACCGCGGCCGGCCCGGCGCGAAGTCGCCGCGCGTGGCGGCCTCGAGCAGGCGTTCCCGCAGCTCACGGGCGTGCCGGCGGCTCACCGGGACGTCGCCGGCGTCCGTGTGGGCGAGCAGCCCACCGCCGGCGTCACTGCGCAGCTCCTGCACCGCGTGGACCGCGAGCAGGAAGCTGCGGTGCACCCGCACGTACCCGACGCCCGACCAGTGCTCCTCCAGCCGCGAGATCGGCATGCGTACGAGGTGCGAGCCGCCGCGCGTGTGCAGCCGGACGTAGTCGCCCTGGGCCTCGGCGAACCGGACGTCGTCCCGCCGGACGTACCGGGTCCGCCCGCCGAGCTCGACCGACACCGCCGCCAGTTCGTCGACGGCCGGGACGGGCGGGGCGGGGTCCGTCGCCCGCGCGACCCGCAGCACCCGGGCGAGGGTGGCGTCGAGCCGCTCGGCCGCGACCGGTTTGAGCAGATAGTCCAGGGCGCCGACGCCGTAGGCCGAGACGGCGTGCTCCTCGAACGCAGTGACGAACACGATCTCCGGCGGGTCGGTCATCCGGGACAGCAGCGACGCGAGCTCCAGCCCGTCCATCCCCGGCATGGAGATGTCGAGGAAGGCGGCGTCGAACCGGCGGGCCTGCAGCAGCTTCAGCGCCGTGAGCGCGTCGCCGGCCGGTACGACCTCCTCGACGCATCGGGACGCCGCGAGGAGCCGGGTCAGCTCGGCGAGGGCCGGGGCGACGTCGTCGACCGCCAGGACCCGCAGACGTGCCCCGTTCGCCCTGGTGTTCACTCCGCCGTTCATGACGCGACCACACCCGGCTGGAAGCGCGGCACCCGCATGACCACGCGGGTGCCCGCGCCGAGGGCGGTCTCGATGACCAGCCCGTACTGCGGCCCGTACACCGCGCGCAGCCGGCGGTCCACGTTGGTCAGCGCCAGCCCGTCGCCCGGGCCGGCCCCGGCGAGCACCGCGCGGGCCACCTCGGGGTCCATGCCGGGCCCGTCGTCCTCGATCGCGATCACACACTCCGATCCCTGGGCCTCGCCGCTGACCTGCACGGACCCGCCCTCGTTGCGGCGCTCGACGCCGTGCTGCACCGCGTTCTCCACCAGCGGCTGCAGGGCGAGGAAGGGCAGCGCGACGGGCAGCACCTCCGGCGCGATCCGCACCTGCACCCGCAGCCGGTCGCCGAGCACCGCGCGGGCCAGCGCCAGGTAGGCCTCGACGGCCCGGAACTCGCCGGCGAGCGTGGTGTAGTCGCCGCGGCGGGCCACCGAGTGCCGGATGTACTCGGCGAAGTCGAGGATCAGGTCGCGGGCCCGGTCCGGGTCGCTGTCGACGAACGAGCCGATCGTGGTCAGCGCGTTGTAGACGAAGTGCGGGGAGATCTCCGCGCGCAACGCCCGCAGCTCGGCCTCCTCGGCGGCGGTCGCCGAGGCCTCGAGCCGGCCGCGTTCCAGCGCCTCCGCGACCCAGTCCGCGGCCCGCCGCGCGGCCGGGCGCGGGACGTCGCCGCACACCGCCAGTACCCCGGCCGGCTCGCCGCGGACCTGCAGCGGCAGCACCACGGTGGTCCCGCGCGCGGCCCGGTGCCCGTCCCGGCGCGCCTGCTCGACGAGCTCGTCGGCCTGCGGGTCGGGGCGCCCGGCCCAGGCCGGCTCCCCGTGCAGGCCGGCCAGCCCGACGGCGTCGGCGCGGAGCAGGGCACGCAGCCGGCGGGCCGCCCGGGCGACCGGATCGGGACCGAGGTCGCCGGGCCGCCCGGCGAGGCCGCCGCGCAGGTCCGCGGCGATCGCCGAGCCGGCCGCGAGGACCTCCGTGGCGTCCGTGGTCCCGCCGCCGGACCGGCGGAACAGCCGTCGCCGGCGCGCGACGGGGGCGTCCTCGGTCACCACGCGCACAGCCTAGGGTGCGGCCCTGCGCAGGGCACGGCCGTCGCGGGTGCGGGACCTCCGCGATCACCGCCCGCTAGCGTGTGCCGGCGTGAGTGGACGCATCGTGCTGTTCGGCGCCACCGGCTACACGGGCGGGCGCACCGCGGAGGCGCTGGTCGGGCGGGGCGTGCAGCCGGTGCTGGCCGGGCGGGACGCCGCGCGGCTGGCGGCGCTCGGCGGGCGCCTCGGCTGCCCGACGGCGACCGCGGACGTCACCGACGTCGCCTCCGTCGGCGGACTCGTCGGCCCGGACGACGTGCTGGTCACGACCGTCGGCCCGTTCGCCCGCCTCGGCGGGGCCGCGCTCGCCGCGGCGGTGTCCACGGGCGCGACCTACCTCGACTCGACCGGCGAGCCGCCGTTCGTCCGCGAGGTCTTCGAGCTGCAGGGCCCGGCCGCCGAGCGCTCGGGCGCACGGCTGCTCACGGCGTTCGGGCACGACTACGTGCCGGGCGTGCTGGCCGGGGCACTGGCGCTGCGCGAGGCGGGGGAGCGTGCCGCGCGGGTCGACGTCGGCTACTTCCTGTCCGGCCGCGGGCGCTGGTTCTCGCGCGGCACCATCACGTCGTTGATCGGGATCGCGGGCTCGCCCGGGCACACGCTGCGGCACGGCGCGGTCCGGACGGAGAACGCCGGCGCCCGCCTGCGCACCTACGAGGTCGACGGCCGGCCGCGGGCCGGGGTGTCGATCGGCGGCGTCGAGCAGTTCGCGCTGCCGCGGCTGCAGCCGGGCCTACGGACGGTCGACGTCCACCTCGGCTGGTTCGGTGCGCAAGGGGATGGCAGCCGGCGGAGCCTGCGGAGCCCGGCCGGGCGGGTCGGGATCAGCGGCGTGGTGCACGCCACGAGCCGGCTGCCCGCCCCGCCCGCACCGCTGCTGGGCGCCCTCGGAGCGCTCGCAGGCCGGCTGCCCCGTGACCCCTCGGCGGAGGCGCTGGCGGGCTGCCGCTCGCACGTCGTCGCCGAGGTGTTCGACGACTACGGCACCCTCCTCGCCCGCACCCGCCTCACCGCGCCCGACCCCTACGCCCTCACCGCCGACCTGCTCGCCTGGGGTGCGGCCCGCGCGCTCTCGCACGGCGTCACCGGCACGGGGGCGCTCGACCCGGTGGGTGCCTTCGGGCTCGGCGCGCTCCGGGAAGGCGCGGCGTCCGCAGGTCTCACCTCCCCGTGAGTGCCTACTGCCCCTGGAGCGTCACCCGGCACTCACGACCCCCGCCGACCTGCGCGAACTCAGCCCCGGGCCACCCGCAGTGCCCAGAGCACGAGCGGCACCTGCAGCGGGAGCCGGCCGTAGGCGATCGCGCGCTGCCGCACGGGCTTGTCCGACCAGTCCAGCGCCATCTGCACGTTGGCCGGGAACACCGCGGTGAACAGCGCCGCCGCGGCGTACCCGCCGAGCCGACGGGTGCGTGGCACCGCCACCGCCGCCGCGACCGCGCCCTCCGCGACACCCGACGCGTAGGTCCAGAACCGCCGGGTGCCGGGCAGCTGCGGCGGGACGATCGCGTCGACGAACGCGGGGGCGACGGCGTGCGCCACGGCGGCCGTGCCGAGCAGCGCCGCCAGGGGCCGGGAGAGGTTCATGCCCGGCATGATCGCAAGCGGACCGGCTGAGCCGTGGCCCGCGCCCACCGGCCGGCCCGGGGGCGCTAGTCTCCGCGCGATGCGTGATCGGCCCCGCCGCCCGCCCGTCGATCCGCAGGTGATCGGCGCCCTCCGCATGCCCGACAACCCCGAGGGTCCGCTGGTCGCGCTGCTCAAGCGGGTGGCCGTCGCCTTCGGGGCGCTGCTCGCCGCCGCCTTGATCGTCTACTTCGGCCGCGCGGGGTACGTCGACAACAACGGCGAGGGCGAGATCTCGTTCAACGACGCCCTCTACTACGCCACGGTCTCGCTCTCCACGACGGGCTACGGCGACATCGTCCCCTACACCGCGACCGCGCGGCTGCTCACCACCGTGGTGATCACGCCGCTGCGGCTGCTGTTCCTGATCGTCCTCGTCGGGACGACCGTCGAGCTGCTCACCGAACGCTCCCGGCAGTCGTTCCGGATCCAGCGCTGGAGGTCACGCGTGCGCGACCACACCGTCGTCATCGGGTACGGGACGAAGGGCCGGGCCGCCGTCGAGACCCTGCTCGGCGACGGCGTCGAACCGGAGCACATCGTCGTGGTCGACACCGACCGCACGCAGCTCGACGCCGCCTCGGCCCTCGGTCTCGTCACGGTGACGGGAAACGCCACCCGGTCTGCCGTGCTGCGCATCGCGGGCGCCCACCAGGCGTCGGCCATCGTGGTGGCCACGAACCGGGACGACACCGCCGTCCTCGTCACCCTCACCGCACGCGAGATGGCGCCGAAGACGCGCATCGTGGTCGCGGTCCGGGAGTCGGAGAACGTCCACCTGCTCCGGCAGTCCGGCGCCGACTCGGTGATCGTCTCCGCCGAGACGGCGGGCCGGCTGCTGGGCGTCGCGACCCGGACGCCCAGCGTCGTCGAGGTCGTCGAGGACCTGTTGACGCCGGAGGCGGGGTTCGCGATCAGCGAGCGCGAGGTCGAGCAGGACGAGGTGGGCGGCTCGCCGCGGCACCTCGCCGACATCGTGCTGGGCGTGGTGCGCAACGAGGAGCTGTACCGGGTCGACGCCTCCGCCGTCGACGCCCTCGAGCGTGGCGACCGGCTCCTCTACGTCCGCAAGGCCACCCTCGCCGACGAGGATTAGAGCGTTCCGCGGGACACGCTCTAGGGTCTCTCGCCGTGCGCCTCGCGACCTGGAACGTGAACTCGGCGAAGTCGCGGCTGCCGCGGCTGCTGCCCTGGCTGGACGAGCGGGCCCCGGACGTCGTCTGCCTGCAGGAGACCAAGCTCTCCGACGCCGACTGGGCCGCCGAGTTCGACGGCCCGCTGGCCGAGCGGGGCTACGAGGTCGCCCACCACGGGCAGGGCCGGTGGAACGGGGTGGCGCTGCTGTCCCGCGTCGGGCTCGCGGACGTGGTGCGCGGGCTGCCCGAGGAACCGACCTTCGACTCGGACGCCCCCGACGCCCGGGCGGTCACCGCCACCTGCGGCGGCCTGCGCGTGACCTCGGTCTACGTGCCCAACGGCCGCACCCCGGACGACCCGCACTACGGCTACAAGCTCCGCTGGCTGGAGGCCCTGCGGCACATGGTGGCGGCAGGCGACACCACGCACACCGTGGTGGCCGGCGACATGAACATCGCCCCCACGGACGCGGACGTCTGGGACCCCGACCTGTTCGTCGGCTCCACCCACGTGACACCGCCGGAGCGGGAGGCGCTCGGCGCGCTGCAGGCGGCCGGGCTGGCCGACGTCGTGCGGGACCGGTGGCCCGGCGAGCGGGTGTTCTCCTACTGGGACTACCGCGCCGGCCGCTTCCACAAGGACATGGGGATGCGGATCGACCTGGTGCTGTGCGGCGCCGACCCGGCGGGCCGGACGAAGGCGGCGTGGATCGACCGCAAGGCGCGCAAGGGCTCCGGCCCCAGCGACCACGCCCCCGTGATGGTCGACCTCGACGAGGCGCCGGACGGGGACATCGGGCCGGTCGTGCCGCCGCCGTCCACGCCCGCGAAGCTCAGGCACCACTGAGCGGAGCCGAGCGGCGCGGACGTCGGCGCCGAGCGGAGCGTGCGCGCATCGTGCACTGAGGACGGGACGGCGGCGTACTTCTCCTCCTCGCGGGTAGCCGCCCCGCATGACGGCTGTCCTGGAACCGACCCGCACGCTCACCCTCACCGACCCGCGCACCGGCGAGGCCCACGAGCCGGTGCCCGTCGCCGGCGAGCAGGAGGTCCGGGCCGCACTGGCCGCCGCCCGCGCGGCCGCGCCGGGCTGGGCGCGCACCGCCCCCGCCGAACGGGCCGCGGCCGTCCGGGCCGCCGCCGACGCCGTCCGTGCGGCCGCGGACGAGCTCGCCGAGCTGAACACCCGGGAGACGGGCAAGACCCCGGACGACTCCCACGGCGGCGTCGAGGCCGGCATCGGCACCCTGGAGCAGTACGCGCAGCTCGGGCCGCTGCATCGCGGCCGCAGCCTGCAGGGCGGGTGGGGCGCGACGGACCTGATGGTGCACGCGCCGCGCGGAGTCGTCGCCGTCCTGACCCCGTGGAACGACCCGGTGGCGGTGGCCGCCGGCCTGCTCGGCGCCGCGCTCGTCGCCGGGAACACCGTGGTGCACAAGCCGAGCGAGCGCTGCCCGCGCACCGGGCGGCGGTTCGCCGAGCTGCTCGCGGCGCACCTGCCCGACGGCGTCCTGCAGATCCTCGACGGCGACGGGCCGGTCGGGGAGGCGCTCGCGGGCTCGCCGGAGGTCGACGTCGTCGCCCACGTCGGGAGCACGGCCACCGGGCGGGCCATCGCCGCGGCCTGTGCGAGCACCGGCGCCAAGGCGCTGCTGGAGAACGGCGGCAACGACCCGCTGATCGTCGACGCCGGCGTCGACCCCGTGTGGGCCGCCGAGCAGGCGGCGCTGGGCTCCTTCGCCAACGCCGGCCAGATCTGCGTGTCGGTGGAGCGGATCTACGTGCTCACCGAGGTCGCGGAACCCTTCCTCGAGGTGCTGGTCGCCGAGGCCGGGAAGTGGGCCGACCGGATCGGCCCGCTGGTCGACGAGCGCCAGCGCGAGCAGGTGCACGCGCACGTCCGCGGGGCGGTCGACGACGGCGCGCGGCTGCGCGCCGGCGGCGAGCTGCCGGCCGGACCCGGCTCGTTCTACCCGCCGACCGTGCTGAGCGGGTGCACGCCGGGGATGGCCGTGCTGTCCGAGGAGACGTTCGGGCCGGTCGCGCCCGTGCGCGAGGTGCCGGACCTCGACACCGCGCTGCGCGAGGCGGCCGCGGACCGCTACGGCCTCGCTGCGACCGTGCTCACCCCGGACATGGAGCACGCCCAGCGGGCCTGGCGGGAGCTCCCGGTGGGCACGGTGAAGGTGAACGCGGTGTTCGGCGGAGCCCCCGGCGGGGCGGCCGAGCCGCGCGGCGCCAGCGGGCAGGGCTTCGGGTACGGGCCGGAGCTGCTCGACGAGATGACGACGACGACCGTGGTCCACCTGGCCCCGGCGCCGCGGTGAGTACCCCTCGGCGGATCCCCGCAATCGGCGGAGTCGGCGACGGCCGGGGGAACCACCCGAACGGGCTGTGTGCGGTTGCGGCGGGCCGCCGCGCCCCGATACTCGGCCGCGTGACCAGCACATCTCGGGAAAACGTGATGACCACCCGGCTCACCCGCGCTGCCGCCGGCACCGTGCTCGCGGCACTCGCGTTGACGGGCGCCGCCGCCTGCGGGTCGGGGTCCGACCAGGCACCGCCCGCGCCGACCGGGAGCGCGGCTCCGGCACCGGGCGGTGCGACGCCCGCACCGGGCGGGCAGGCGTCCGACGCGACCCGGGAGGCCTTCGGCCAGGCCAACCAGGGCGCGCTCGGGCTCGTCGCACTCGGCGGGCTCGGCACGGACAAGGGTGTCGGCGACCAGGTCACGGGTCTGGCGCCGGAGCTGACGTCGCAGGGCCAGGCGCTGCTGGACCAGGTCAAGCAGGCCGCGTCCGCGCAGGGCGTGGCCCTCGGCGATCAGCTCGACGCCCAGCAGCAGGCCCTGATCGCCGACCTCCAGGCGCGGAACGGGCAGCCCTTCGACGCCGCGTGGCTGCAGGCGGCGCAGTCCACCCTGCAGCAGGCCCGCGAGGCGGCCAACGCGGTGCTCAACGACCCGAACGCGTCGCCCGACGCGAAGGCCGCGGCGCGGCAGGCGCTCGCCCGGTTCGACGCGCTGGCCACGAAGATCTCGGCCGCCTCGTCGTCCGCCGGCGCCTCCACGCCGGGGTCGGTGAACGCCGGCAGCGGCGGACAGGCGGCCGGCTCCGACGACGTCCTGCCGGTCGTCCTCGCCGGGTCCGGTCTGGTGCTGCTCGGTGCCGCCGGGGCCGCCGGCGTCCGCGCGCGGCGGTCGCGCGCCTGACCGTGCGCCTGCGCGCACCCGATCCCACGGCCGGTGACCCGCTGACCAGCGGGGCACCGGCCGGAGGTGTGTCGTCGCCGTCGGACGCCGCTGCCGGGGAAGACGCCGCGCCGGCGGATCCCGATGGCCGTGCGCCCTCCGGTGGTGGGGTCGAGGTCGCGTCGGGTCCGCGCCGGCGGAGGGTGCCCGTCCTGCTCGCGCTGGCGGGTGTGGCGCTGCTCGTCGCGGCCACGGTGCTCGTCCTCGATCGGAAACCCGCCGTGACCGCGCAGCCCGTCGGCGTCGTTCCCGCCCGTACCGCGCCGTGGGGGTCGGCGGAGTCCGGCGATCTGCGGCCGGGCGCCCCGCTGAAACTCCGCACGGGCGGCACCGTCCCGGTCCGTCTCGACCTACCGGCCCGCACGGCCACTGCGCCGGTCGTGCCGGTCGGCACCGGACCCGACGGAGCCCTCGTCGTTCCCGACCCGCCGCAGACCGTCGGGTGGTGGGCGCCCGGCGCGCTCGCCGGCTCCGGGACCGGCACCGTCGTGATCGCGGGGCACGTGGACTCGCGGGTCGCCGGGATCGGGATCCTCGCCGTCCTCCCCGAACTGGCCGGCGGCGAACCGGTGGTCCTGACCGGCGACGACGGGCGCGCGGTCCGCTACCGGGTCGTCGCGCGGCGGGAGTTCGGGAAGACCGCCCTGCCCGCCGACACCTTCGCCCGCACCGGTCCGCCGCGCCTGGTGCTCGTGACCTGCGGCGGCCGCTTCGACCCGGCCACGAGGTCGTACGAGGACAACATCGTCGTGTACGCCGAACCCGTCTGATCGCCGGACCCCCGGGGCACGAGCGGTGTGGTGACGGGCCCTGGGAGGCAGTCCGTTCCCGCCGGTGGAGCCGGGAATATCCTGGGTGGCCGTGTCGTACGGTTGTCGCGTGAGCGCAGCCGCCGAAGCACCCGAGTTCGCCGCCGTCCGGACCGCCGCCCAGCGCGCGGCCGCGGCCGCCCCGGGAGTGCGGGCGGCGGGTGGCGCCGCGGTCGACGCCGCGCTGCGCACCGCCGCCGGGCTGCTCCGCGAGAAGGCCCCCGAGCTGCTGGCGGCGAACGCGGAGGACGTCGAGGCGGCCACCGCCAACGGCATGGCCGGCGGGCTCCTCGACCGGCTCCGGCTCACCCCGGAGCGGCTCGCGGACATGGCGACGCAGCTCGAGGTGCTGGCCGGGACCCCGGAGCCGCCGGTGGAGCGGTTCGTGCGGAACCTGCCGTCGGGCGAGCGCGTGTTCGAGCGCAGCATCCCGGTCGGCGTGATCGGCGCGGTGTTCGAGGCCCGCCCGAACGTGACGATCGACGTCGCCTCCCAGGTCCTCAAGGCCCGCAGCGCCGCCGTCCTGCGCACCGGCTCCGCGGCGCTGGGCAGCGCGACCGCCCTGCTCGAGAAGGTCGTGGCGCCCGCCCTCGCCGCGCACGGCATCCCGGCCGACGCGGTGCAGCTGGTGCCGCTGCCGGGGCACGCCGGCGCCGAGGCGCTGGTCGGGCTGCCGGACCTGGTGCCGCTCGTCGTGGTGCGGGGGAGCGGCGAGGTCACGCGCAAGCTGTCGATGCTGGGCGCGGCCGCGGGCACCCGCGTGCTCGCGCACGCCGACGGCGGCGGGGTGCTCTACCTCGACTCGTCGGCCGAGGAGACCGTCGTCGAGCGGCTGGTGCACGACTCGACCGACCGGCTCGGGGTCTGCAACCGGCTGAACCTGCTGCTCATCGACCGGCCGGTGTACGAGAAGCTGCTGCCCGTCGCGGAGAAGGTGCTGCGGGACCGGGGGATCGCGCTGAGCCTGCCGCCGCACGCGCACGCCCTCGGCCACGAGTGGGCGCTCGACTCCGGCAACGAGGCGCACGTGACGGTCGCGCCCGTCGACGGCGCGGTCGATGCCGCGCTCACCGCCGCGCGCGAGACGTCGGGGCTGGCCGCCTGCGTGTGCGCCGCCGACGAGGCCGTCGCCCACCGCTTCATCGACGCCTACACCGGCACCGGGGTGTTCTGGAACAGCCCGACCCGGCTGCTCGACGGCTACAAGCTGCTCGGTCTCCCCGAGACCGGCATCAACGTCGACCACACCCCCGGCCCCCGCGGCCCGGTCACCTACCCCGACCTGGCCCTCCGCCAGTTCGTGGTGCTCCCCCCGGCGTAGCGGGTGCGGGCTCTCGATCACCCGGCGAGTCGCGGGTTCCTGCATCTGCCCGGGCCGACAGGGTCGTGAGTGGCAACTGCCGCTAGAGGGGCAGTTGCCGCTCACGGGGAATGTCGATCGCGCGACACCCCCTGAGGGAGTGCCGCGCGAGACGAGTTGCGGGGCGGGTCAGTGCGCGGTCAGTGCGCCCAGGCGTGCTCGTGCCCGTGGGACGAGTGGTCGTCCCAGTCGCTGCCGTGGTCCTTGTCGTGGTCCTTGTCGTGGTCCCAGTCACCGCCGTGGCCGTCGTGGTCCCAGTCCTTGTCCCAGTCGTGGCGGCCGCCGTGGTCGTCGTGGCCGTGGCCCTTGTCGTGGCCCTTGTCGTGGTCCCGGTCGTGGTCGTGGTCCCGGTCGTGGTCCCGGTCCTTGTGACCGTCGTGGTCCCACTTGCCGTCGTGGTCGCGGTCGTCGTGGTCGTTGTGGTGCTTCTCGTCGTACTTGCTGTTCCAGCCGGACATCGGGAGCTCCTCGGGGGCGTCGGGCGGAGGATCCGGGCGGTTCCTCCGATGCGGGGAACTCTGCCGGTCAGCGGCCCGCGGAACGATCGTGTGCGCCCCCGCTCGCGATGATCACCACCCCACTTCCCGCCGGGGGACAGCCCCACCCGGGCGGACGGCGCGGGGAACCGATCGTCCGGCGGACTGTCGGGGTGCGGGGATAGGGTCGGGACGTGCCAGCTCCCGAACTCCGCCGGGCCACGCTCCCCAACGGCCTGCGCGTGCTCCTCGCGCCCGACCCGGCCACCCCGGTCGTCGGCGTCGCGGTGCACGTCGACGTCGGCTTCCGGTCCGAGCCCGAGGGGCGCACCGGCTTCGCCCACCTCTTCGAGCACCTGATGTTCCAGGGCAGCGAGAGCCTGGCGAAGCTGGAGCACTTCCGGCAGGTCCAGGGCGCGGGTGGGGTGTTCAACGGCTCGACCCACCAGGACTACACCGACTACTTCGAGGTCCTGCCCGGCGCCGCGCTCGAACGCGCGCTGTTCCTCGAGGCGGACCGGCTGCGGGCCCCGAAGCTCACGGAGGAGAACCTCCGCAACCAGGTGGACGTGGTCAAGGAGGAGATCCGGCTCAACGTCCTGAACCGGCCCTACGGCGGGTTCCCCTGGATCCTGCTGCCGCCCGTCCTCTACGACACCTTCCCCAACGCGCACAACGGCTACGGAGACTTCACCGAGCTCGAACAAGCCACGCTGGACGACGCGGCGTCCTTCTTCGACACCTACTACGCCCCGGGCAACGCGCAGGTCACCGTGCACGGCGACTTCGCGGCCGCCGGCGGGGTGGACGAGGTGCTGGCGCTGGTCGAGAAGCACTTCGGCGACATCCCGGCCCGACCGACGCCCGAGCGGCCGTCGTTCGGCGAGCCGGTCCCGGGCTCCGAGCGACGCGGCACGGTCGCCGATGCGCACGCCCCCATGCCCGCCCTGGCCGTCGGCTACCGCGTGCCGGATCCGTCGACGGAGCTCGACGCGTACCTGGGTCACGCCCTGCTCGCCTCCGTCCTCGGCGACGGCGAGGCCGCTCGGCTGCAGCGCCGGCTCGTGCACGCGGACGGCCTGGTCACGGATGTCGGCGCGAGCAACGGGCTGATGGGCGGTCCGCTCGACGCGCGGGACCCGGACACGTTCACGATCACCGCCGTGCACCCCGGCGCCGTCGACCCGGAGCGGGTGCTCGGCGCGATCGACGAGGAGCTGGACAAGCTGGCGGCCGAGGGCCCGAGCGCGGAGGAGCTGGCCCGCCAGTCCGCGCGCTGGGCCGCCTCCCTGCACCACGAGGACGACCGGGTGATGTACCGGATGCTCGGCCTCGGCGCCCGCGAGCTGCTCTACGGGCGCGCCGAGATCGCGCAGGAGCTGCCCGCGCGCATCGCCGCCGTCGCGCCGGAGCAGGTCCGGGCCGCCGCGGAGTCCCTGCGCTCGGCCGGTCGTGCCGTGCTGCTGGTCGAGCCGACCGCGGGCGCCGCGCCGGGCAGCGAGGACCCCGCCGAGCTGGTGAACCCCGAGGAGGCCGGCGCATGAGCGCGCCCACCACGCACCGCAGCGCCGAGGAGATCGGCCGCACCCCGACGGGCCCGCGCCCGCTGCCCCCGCTGGGTGCCACACGCGAGGTCCCGCTGCCCGAGGTGGTCACCGAGACGCTCCCGTCCGGGCTGCGCGTGCTGGCCGTGCACCGGCCGGGCGTGCCGATGGTCGAGATGCGGCTGCGCGTGCCGTTCGCCGCGCCCGGCTCCGTCGCGGACCCGGCGTTCACCGCGCGGGCCGAGCTCCTGTCGTCGGCCATGCTCACCGGCACCGCCACCCACGACCGGGTGGGAATCGACGACGAGCTGGCCGGCGTCGGCGCCGAGCTCGGCGTGGCCGTCGACCCGGAGCGGCTGCTGGTGCACGGCTCGGGGCTGGCGGAGGGGCTGCCGACGGTGCTCGACGTCCTCGCCGACGTGCTCACCGGCGCGACCTACCCCGAGCCCGAGCTGCTGCGCGAGCGCGAGCGGCTCGTCGAGCGCATCTCCGTGGCCCGCGCGCAGCCCCGCACGGTGGCCCGTGAGGCGTTGCAGCGCAAGCGGTTCGGCGACCACCCGATCGCGCTGGAGATGCCCTCGGGCGAGGCGGTCGCGGGGGTCGACCCCGGCGAGGTGCGGGCGCTGCACGCGGAGGGCGTGGTGCCGCGCGGCTCCACGCTCGTGCTGGTCGGCGAGCTCGACCCCGCCGAGGCGATCGCCGCCGTCGGGAAGGTCCTGGGCGGCTGGACGGGCGCGGCGCAGGCCCGCGAGCTGGGGCCACCGCCGGTCACCGCGGCCGGCCCGCTGGAGCTGGTGCACCGTCCGGGCTCCGTGCAGTCGCAGCTGCGGCTCACCGCGCCGGCGCTGCGCCGGGACGAGGAGGGCTACGCGGCCTACCAGCTCGCCAACCTCGTCTTCGGCGGCTACTTCTCCTCCCGCTGGATGGAGAACGTCCGCGAGGACAAGGGCTACACCTATGGCGCCCACTCCGGCACCGAGTTCGTGCCGGGCGGGGCGGTGCTCGGCGTGGAGACGGACGTCGCGAGCGACGTCACCGCGGCCGCCCTGCTGGAGACCCGCTACGAGCTGGGGCGCATGGTCGCGGTGCCGCCCACGGTGGACGAGATCGAGGCGGCCCGGCGGTACGCCATCGGCTCCCTGCTCATCTCGCTGGACAGCCAGGGCGGGCTCGCGTCCACCCTCGCCGCGCTCGACGCCGCCGGCCTGTCGATCGACTGGCTGCGCGAGCGGCCGGTGCGGTTGGAGGCGGTCACGCCCGAGCAGGTGGCCGAGGCGGCCCTCGAGTACTTCGCGCCGGAGCGGTTCACCGGCGTCGTCGTGGGCGACGCCGAGGTGATCGGCTCGCGGCTGCGCGCGCTGGGAGGCGTGGAATGACGTTCGAGCTGGTCACCCCGCCCGTCCTCTCCCGCGGCACGGTGGTGCGCGACGAGCCGCTGCGGCTCGACGCGGACCGGCAGAAGGCCACGTGGCCGACCGCGCGCGTGGTCGTCGTCGACGAGAAGGGGCGCACGCCGGTCTCCTGGGACGCCGCGCCGCAGTCCCGCTTCCGCGAGGGCGACGCCGCGGGCTGGGACGCGGCCGCCGGCTCGGGTGCCGTCCTGCGCACCCGGCCCGCCGAGGAGATCGCGCCGGCCCCGCCGGGGGACGCCGTGCTGCTCGGCGAGGCCGAGGGGGTCGCCTACTGGGCGGCCCGCGGCCGGCCGGACCTCGCGGCGGGGGACGACCCGGCGGACTGGGCGGACCTGCGGGCCGTCGGCGCGGAGCTCGACGCCCTCGGCGCGGGCCTGTTCACCGGCGCCGTCGCGGCCCTGAACTGGCACGACACCGCGCGCTTCTGCGCCCGGGACGGCTCGCCGACCCACCCGCACAATGCCGGCTGGGCCCGGCGCTGCGAGGCCCACCAGCACGAGGAGTACCCGCGCACCGACCCGGCGGTCATCTGTCTGGTGCACGACGGCGCCGACCGCGTCCTGCTCGCCCGTCAGCCGGTCTGGCCGCCCGGGCGGTACTCGGTGCTCGCCGGCTTCGTCGAGGCCGGGGAGTCGCTGGAGGCGTGCGTGATGCGCGAGATCCACGAGGAGGTGGGCGTCGAGGTCTCGAAGGTCGCCTACCTCGGCAGCCAGGCCTGGCCCTTCCCGCGGTCGCTGATGGTCGGGTTCCAGGCCGTCGCCGATCCGGACCAGCCGCTGCGGCCGGCCGACGGCGAGATCGAGGAGGCCATCTGGGTCACCCGCGAGGAGCTGCGCGCCGCGATGGACAAGGGCGACTGGGGCGCCCGGGACGAGTCGGACGGCAAGCTCGTCCTGCTCCCGGGCCGGGTGTCGATCGCGCGGTCGATGCTCGACTCGTGGGCGGCGCAGGCCTGAGCGGGCCGCACGGCGCCGAGAACGTCGCGACCCCGGCCGGACGGGTCCGGTCGGGGTCGCGTGGCGCGGGTCAGGCCGCGGTGAGCCGCTTCTTCACCTCGGCGAAGCTCGGGTTCGTGGCGGTGGTCTCGTCCGGGAAGAGGACCGTGGGCACCGTCTGGTTGCCGCCGTTGACGCCCTCGACGAAGCGTGCCGCGTCGGGGTTCCGCTCGATGTCGATCTCGCGGTACTCGATGCCCGCCTCGTCGAGCTGGAGCTTGAGGCGGCGGCAGAAGCCGCACCACGTGGTCGAGTACATCGTCAGCTGCGCCATGCAGGTTTCAACAGCGGCGCCGGGCACGCCGTTCCACACCCGATTGTGCGGTCGGTCACGTCACGAGGGTGCGCGGGAACCGTCGGTGGGGTTTGTCAGGATGGGGTGGTGACGGCTTCCGTGACGGCTCCGGCCGACTTCGACCGGCTCGACGAGGAACAGCGGGCCGCCGTCACCGCGCCGCGCGGCCCGGTCTGCGTGCTCGCCGGTGCGGGCACCGGGAAGACCCGCACGATCACGCACCGGATCGCCCATCTCGTCGGGCACGGGCACGTGGCGCCCGGCCAGGTCCTGGCCGTCACGTTCACGGCGCGGGCGGCGGGGGAGCTGCGCACCCGCCTCCGGGCGCTCGACGCCGGCGGCGTCCAGGCCCGCACGTTCCACGCGGCCGCCCTGCGGCAGCTGCGCTACTTCTGGCCGCGGGTCGTCGGGGAGCGGCAGTGGCAGCTGCTCGAGGGCAAGCTCCGGCTGATCGGCCAGGCCGCGGCGCGCGCCCGGGCGGGCACCGACTCGGACGCGCTGCGCGACCTCGCCACCGAGATCGAGTGGGCCAAGTCCAGCCTGGTCACCCCGGAGAGCTACCCGGCCGAGGTCGCCCGGCTGCGGCGGGACGTCCCGGGCCCGGTCGAGCAGGTCGCGCAGGTCTACGCGGGCTACGAGGCGCTGAAGAACCAGGCCGAGGCCCTCGACTTCGACGACCTGCTGCTGCACGTCGCCGCCGCGCTCGAGGAGCACCGCGCGGTCGCCGAGGAGTTCCGCGACCGCTACCGGTGCTTCGTGGTCGACGAGTACCAGGACGTCACCCCGCTGCAGCAGCGGGTGCTCGACGCCTGGCTCGGCGAGCGGGACGACCTCACCGTCGTCGGCGACGCCAACCAGACGATCTACACCTTCGCCGGGGCCTCGCCCCGCTACCTGCTGGACTTCCCGCGCCGCTTCCCGGAGGCCACCGTCGTCCGGCTGACCCGGGACTACCGCTCCACCCCGCAGATCGTCTCCTGCGCGAACTCCGTGATCGGCGCCGCGCGCGGCCGCGTCGCCGGGAGCAGGCTGCGGCTCGTCGGGCAGCTGCCGCCCGGGCCGGACCCGGACTTCGCCGAGTACGAGGACGAGCCCGCCGAGGCCGCCGCCGTCGCGGCCAAGATCCGCAGGCTGATCGCCGACGGCACCCCGCCCGCCGAGATCGCGGTGCTGTTCCGGATCAACGCGCAGTCGGAGAGCTACGAGCAGGCGCTCACCGAGGCCGGCGTGCCGTACCAGGTGCGCGGCGGCGAGCGCTTCTTCACCCGCGCCGAGGTGCGCCGGGCGATGATCGCGCTGCGCACCGCCCCGCCGTTGCCCGAGGGGATGGACCTGGTCACCGTGGTGCGCCGGGTGCTCGGGACGGTCGGGCTCACGGACGAGCCGCCCGCCGGCACGGCCATGCGCGCCCAGTGGGAGTCGCTGCTGGCGCTCGTGGGACTGGCCGAGGAGCTCGCGGCGGTCGAGCCGCAGGCGGACCTGCGCCGCTTCTCCGCCGAGCTCGAGACCCGGGCGGACGCGTCGTACCCTCCGGTGGTCCAGGGCGTCACGCTGGCGTCCCTGCACGCCGCCAAGGGCCTGGAGTGGGACGTCGTGTTCCTCGTCGGGCTGGTCGACGGGACCTTGCCGATCCAGCACGCCGAGGGGGACGAGTCCGCGATCGAGGAGGAGCGCCGGCTGCTCTACGTCGGCGTCACCCGGGCCCGGCGGGTGCTGCGGATGTCGTGGGCGCTGGCGCGCGCCTCGGGCCGCGGCCGGCAGCGCCGCCGCAGCCGCTTCCTGTACGGGCTGATCCCCGAGGAGCACCCGGCGTCGCGCGTCGCCCAGGGCGACCGCCGCCGGTCGGGCGGGCCGAAACCGCGCTGCCGGGTGTGCGGGGAGCCGCTGATCGGCACCACCGCGCTCAAGCTGCAGCGGTGCGGAGCGTGTCCGTCCGATGTGGACACCGAGCTCCTCGAGCGGCTGCGCGACTGGCGCAGCGAGGTGGCCAAGCGGCAGGGCGTGCCGTCCTACGTGATCTTCACGGACGCGACCCTCACCGCGATCGCCGAGCAGCGGCCAACCGACGCCGCCGCGCTCGTCGGGATCCCCGGGATCGGGGCCCGCAAGCTCGACCGGTACGGGCCCGACGTCCTCGCACTGGTCAGCGACTCGGGCGCCTGACCGCCCGCCGCAGCGAGGTGGCGGCACGGGTCGCGGCCCGGGACCCCGCGGCGAACGATCGACGACGCCCGGGTGGATCGGAAACTGCTTCTCGAATCAACGGATTAATTCTGTTGTGCGCGTCGGGGCGCTCCTTCTAGTCTCACACGCACGGACGGAGCAACGCCCCGTCCTTCCGCACGGAACCGCACCGAGCTGCCGGAGAGGAGGCGCCGCCATGGAGATCTACGCGATGACGACCGGGACGACCGGGACCCCGCGTGCGATCGCGCCCGCCGGTGTCTCCACCCGCCTCGGTGTCGCGCCGTCCCTCCGCCGCCCGCGCGGCGGTTGGCCGTTCGCCGCGTTCCGCGTCGTCACCGAGAAGCAGGTGCCGCAGGTCGCGGTCATCGCCGATCACAACTGGACAGGTGTGTCCGTTCCGAACGGGCTGTGCCGACGAAGGTCGTAGCAGCCCAGCCGGCCGTCGAGTTTCGGGGCCGCGGAACCCACACCAGGGATCCGCGGCCCTTTTTCGTGTCCCCACCCGGGACACGTCCGTCCACCCATCCACCACCGAAGGAAGAGAACACCCACCACACCAGGAGGTAGTGCGGTGCTAGTCAGATCCACCCCGTGCGACGGCGGGGCGATCAGGCACGAGATCGGCGGCGGCGACACCGCTCCCGACCTCGGCGGTCTGCTCAGCGACACCCCCGAGTCCGGCCTCGACCTGCCCTGCCGGCAGGGCGACGCGGACCTGTGGTTCGCCGAGGCCCCGGCCGAGCTGGAGAAGGCGAAGGCGCTCTGCGAGAGCTGCCCGATCCGGATCGAGTGCCTCGCGGGCGCGCTGTCCCGGGAGGAGCCGTGGGGCGTGTGGGGCGGCGAGATCTTCGAACGAGGAGTCGTCATCCCGCGCAAGCGCCCGAGGGGCCGACCCAGCAAGGCGGACCTCGCCCGTGACCGGGCCTGGGCCGAGGCCCACCAGAAGGCCCAGGAGCGGGCCCGGCAGATGGCCGCCACGGCCGCCCGGCCCTGCGCCTGACCGATCGAGAACCACCCGACCGACAGACCGACGCCCGATCCCTTCCCCCCGGGACGGCGTCCCTTCAGAGGAGACAGTCCGATGACCGATCTCGTGATCCGCACCGACCGACCGGCCCACGACGTGCGACCGCGCGTCGACACCCGGGGCACCGCGATGTTGGTGATGAACGAAGCCCTGGCCCGATCGCGACAGCAAGAAGCGGAGGAGGCCGCGCGCGACCACCGGCTCGCGCGTCGGCTCTCCGCGGGCCGGCGCTGGGACCGGTTGGCGGCCTACGCCGCCGGCCGGGCCGCGCGCGCCCGCGCCGCCTCCGGCTGAGTCGCGGGAGGGCACCGCGGTGCACGTCCGCCGGGACCCCGTCCGTCGCACCGGACCGGGCCCGGCGACGGGTGACGCCCCGCCGCCCTCGCTCGCCACGACGGCCGCCGCGCGTCCCACCGCGGTTCCGGACGCCCGCCCCCGGGAGCTACCTCCGGGGCGGGCGTCGTGCGTCCGGATCCGCCTCCGCCCCGGCGGCGCGGCGGGTCAGGTGGCCGCGAACAGCTCGGGCTGCCAGCGGCCGACGATCCCCCGCAGCGGCACGTCCGCCTCGAGCTGGCACAGCACCCCGAGCGTGCCGAGGGTGACCCGGTGCACCAGCAGGTACTGCGGCGGCAGGTTCAGCGCACGCCCGGTGTCGAACTCGGGCCGCCGCAGGTCGCCGACACGCTCGGCCTGCCTCTGCAGCCAGGCCCGGGTGAAGTGGAAGCTCTCGGTGTGCAGGGGCTCGGTGAACGGCGCCAGGTAGGCCAGTGCCTCCTCCGCCGTGAGCTCGGTGCCGGGGCGCACGAAGCCCTCGTCCCGCAGCAGCTGCAGCAGGTCGGCGGGCCGGTTCTCCAGGGCGAACTTCGTCATGACGGTCAGCGGCGGGGGCAGTCCCTCGGGGAGTCGCGCGACCGCCCCGAAGTCGACGACGAGCAGACGGCCGTCGTCGAGGACCTGGAAGTTGCCGGGGTGTGGATCGGAGTGCAGGAGGTGCAGCCGGTACGGCGCCGAGTAGTGGAACCCCGCGAGCCGCGCGCCCGCGTGGTCGCGCTCCTCCTGAGTGCCCGCGCGGATCACGTCCGACAGCCGGCGCCCGGTGACCCACTCGCTCACCATCGCCCGCGGCGCCGAAGCGACCACCTTCGGCACCCGGATCTCGGGGTCGCCGTCGTACTCGGCGGCGAAGGCCCGCTGGTTGTCGGCCTCGTCCCGGTAGTCGAGCTCCTCGACCATCCGCTCCTGCAGCTCGGTGATCAGCGGCTTGATCTCCATGCCCGGCGCCAGCGGCTGCAGCAGCCGGCTCATCCGGGACAGCTGCCGCAGGTCGGACCGCAGCGCCTCCTCCGCACCCGGGTACTGGACCTTGACGGCGACCTCACGGCCGTCGCGCCACACGCCGCGGTGCACCTGCCCGATGCTCGCCGCCGCGGCGGGTTCCTCGTCGAAGTCCTGGAACCGCGACCGCCAGTTGCGCCCGAACTGCTCGGCCAGCATCCGGTGCACGTCGGCCGGCGGCATCGGCGGGGCCGCGCTCTGCAGCTTGGTCAACGCCTCGCGGTACGGACCGGCGAGCTCCTCGGGCACCGCGGCCTCGAAGATGCTCAGCGCCTGGCCGAACTTCATGGCGCCGCCCTTGAGCTCACCCAGGACCGCGAAGAGCTGCTCGGCGCTCTTGGCCATCATCTGCGCGGAGATCTGGTCACGGTCGCCACCGGCGAGCCGGCGGCCCCATCCGGCGGCGGCGCGTCCGGCGACCCCGAGCGGCAGGCTGGCCAGCTTGGCCGTGCGGGAGGCGGTGCGGCGGGGGATGTCGCTCACCTCATGATTGTCTCCCGCCGCGCCGCCGGCACGCACGTCGCGCCGACCTCCGCGGCGCACGTGGGGGAGGCATCCGTCACATCTGCCCTCCCGACGGCCGCTGCAGTCGCCCCCACACCCGCCCGACCCGGCGCGATGCGCGGGGCCGGGACCGGTGCCGCCCGCGGGCTCGCGCCGCAGTGGCAGTCGGGGTGCGCCCGCCAGGGTCGCCGGTGCAGGCCGCCGCCGTGCACGTCGAGCTCGAGGGCCGCGCCGAGGGTCGGCGGCGGGCACTCGCCGTCGAGCGCGAGGAGCGCCTGCGCCGCCCCGAGGGCCGCGGTGGCGGCGACGGCCTCCGGCTCCGCCCCACCGCTGCGCCCGGTCAGCTGGGCAGCGACCACCGGCCACGCCGGATCGAGGTCGCCCCGGCCCAGCTCGACGCACCGCAGGCACGGCGAGCGCCCGACCAGGACCAGCGGCCCCACCACCCCGAGCCCCTCGCGGACCAGCACCGGCAGGTGGTCGGTCCCGGTCGCCGCGAGCTCGGTGACGACCTCCGGCTCGGGGACCACCGCGTCGGTGAGCACCACCAGATCGGGGGTGCGTCCGGGCGGCAGGGCACCGGTCGCGGTGCCGGGCCGGACCCGTTCCACCGCCTCGGCGGCCGCGTCGGCACGGGGCCTGCCCACCGACTCCTCCCCGTACCCGCAGCCGACGTCGGTGCTCTCGACGTGCCCCCGAGCCAGCACCTGCACCGCGCCGACGCCGGCCCGCGCGAGCGCCACCGCCACCCCGACGGCCAGCGGCCCGTCGCCCCGCACCTGCACCGCGCTCGCCGCCCGACGCTCGGCCCGCCGCTCGCCCACGGCCGGGTCGACGAGCGCGCCGCGCGCCACGAGCCCGCGCAGCACGGCCTCCGCGAACTCGACCCCGACCCCGCGGGCCGCCGCCTCGGCGACCCAGTCCAGCGCGACCGCCGGGGCACGCAGCCGCTCGAGCAGGGGCAGCAGCGCGGCCGGCAGCCCGTCCACCACGACGTTGCCCCGCGGGGCCAGTCCGACCTGGCGTGCGCGGGCACCGCGGGCGAGCAGGGGCCGGTGCGGGGCCAGGACCAGCCGGCGGGGGACGGAGGCGAGTGCGCGGATCACGGGACCGAGCATGGTCGGCGGGCCGCGGTCCCGCGAACGGTTGTCCACAGGTGCGCCGATCTGTGGACAACCCGGGCGCCCGAGGTCCTCCGCTCCCGCCCGCCCGTCGCGGGGCCTAGGGTGGGGGAATGGCGAGCCCCGCGGTCGTCGAGGTGAGACGGAGTCAACGGCGGCGTCGGATGGTCAGCGCGCGGCGCGAGGGTGACACGGTGATCGTGTTCATCCCGGGCTGGATGAGCGAGGCCGAGGAACGGCGCTGGGTGGACGAGATGGTCAACCGGCTCGAGAAGAGCGAGGCGAAGCGCCGCTCACCCGGCCGGCACGGCGACGAGGCGCTGCTCGACCGCTGCCTCGAGCTGTCGAAGCGGTACCTGGGCGGCCGGGCCACGCCGGCGTCGGTGCGGTGGGTGCCGCCGATGCGCACCCGCTGGGCCTCGTGCACCCCGCAGGACCGCACGATCCGGATCAGCGAGCGGCTGCGCGAGGCGCCGGGCTGGGTGGTCGACTACGTGCTGGTGCACGAGCTGGCGCACCTGCTCGCCCCCGGGCACGACGACTACTTCTGGTCGCTCGTGCACCACTACCCGCGCACCGAGCGCGCCATCGGCTACCTGGAGGGGCTGTCCGCGGCCGCGGGCCTGGGCCTGGTCGGCACGGACGGCGAGGACCTGCCGGACGCCGAGGACGAGGGCGCCACGGACCCGGACGAGGCGGCCGCCAGCATCGGCTGATCGCGGCCGGCGATCTCTCACCGGGCACCGGGCCTGCTCGCCACGTCGACGGTTCGCGTTCCCGGACACCCGCCGACACCCGGCACACCCCGGGGCCTCGCGCCACACCCGCGAGGCGCGCCGCACACACCGTCGACCAGGTGTGCGACGACCGTTGGGGTGTGTGACAGAGGGGGACGCGGCCGGTCGGTGGCCGGGCCGGTCGCCGGACTGACGGACGACATCGGCAACCCCGAGTCGGCTCCGCCACCGCTGACGGGCAGAGTAGCGCCGGGGCGAGCATGATCACCGAACGCGGTACGTCGTTGCCATCAGCGGCCGTTCGGTACCGCAACCGGCGATCATCGTTCTCCCCAGCTCAGGCATGGGCGGCGACGCGAGTCCAGCCGGTCGGCAGCGAGCTGCCCGGGGCGCCGCAGAGATCAGCCCCGGCCACACCGCCCGCCGGCGACCATGATCACCGAACGGGGTACATCCCGGCCATCAGCGGCCGCCAGCTACCGCAAGCGGTGATCATGCTTTTCCGCGCGGCCGTTCACGCGCGCGGCAGCACACCAGCGAGCAGCCCGAGACGGCCGCAGTTCAGCTCGGGGTGCTGCGGCCGGACCTCGGCCCATGAGCGGGGCGCGACAGCGTGGCTCATCGGCCACCCGTCCCGGCCCGCACACCCACCCGAGCGAAGGATCAGGCCTTCGGGCCCGACCCGCCCTCGTCGTCCCCCTTGCCGGACTCGTCCGGGCGGTCGGACGCGTCGGGGGTCTCCGGCTCCTCCGGCTTCTCCTGCTCCGCGGCCTCGGCGGCCTCCGCGGCGAACTGCTTCTCCAGCTCGGCGATCGGGTCGGCCGTGTCGTCTCGGTGCTGCACGAAGCCGGCGGGGTCGTCGAGGCCGTCCGAGTCCGGCAGCAGGTCCGGGTGGGCCCACACCGCGTCGCGCCCCTCGATCCCGCGCTCCTCGCCGAGCAGCTTCCACAGCTCGGCGGCGGCCCGGAGCTTCCGCGGCCGCAGCTCGAGCCCGACGATGCTGGCGAAGGCCTGCTCCGCCGGGCCGCCGGAGGCGCGGCGGCGGCGCAGCGTCTCGCGCAGCGCGCCCGCGCCGGGCAGCCGCTCGCCGACGCCCTCGGCCACGACGGTGTCCACCCAGCCCTCGATCAGGGCGAGCAGCGTCTCGAGCCGAGCCAGGGCCGCCTTCTGCTCCGGCGTGGTCTGCGGCTCGAACATGCCGGACTGCATGGCCTCCTGGATCGACGCCGGGTTCGACGGGTCGATCTGGCGGGCCATGTCCTCGATGCGCGAGGTGTCGACGGTGATGCCGCGGGCGTAGTCCTCGACCGCGCCGAGCAGCCGCTCCCGCAGCCACGGCACGTGCGCGAACAGCCGGTGGTGCGCCGCCTCGCGGGCGGCCAGGTAGATCATGACCTCGCTGGCCGGGCGGTCGAGGCCCTCGGTGAACTTCTCGATCGCCTCGGGCAGCAGGGCCGCCGTGCGCTCGGGCCCGACCGGGAAGCCGACCTCGGTGCCGGTCAGCACCTCGGCCGCAAGCTGGCCGAGGCCGCTGCCGAGCTGGCTGCCGAAGGCGAGCCCGCCCATCTGGCCGATCATCGCGAGCATCGGGCCGGCGGCGCTGCGGATCTCCTCGGGCAGGCCCTCCACCCACGCGCCGGAGACGCGCTGGGCGACGGGGTCGCACAGCCGCTTCCAGGTGGGCATGCTCGCCTTCACCCAGTCCGTCGGCGTCCAGGCCACGGTCTCGCTCGCGCCGGCCGGGAACTCCGTCGCCGGGTCGAGCCAGAGCTCCGCCAGCTTGAGCGCGTCGGCCACGGCGGTGCGCTGCGCGTCCGTGAGCGACGAGGTCTTCTGCGCGAGCTGCTGGGTGGCCATCTGCGCGGCCAGGTCGTAGTTGACCGGGCCGCCACCGCCGCCGCCCGCCTGGCTCGCGCTGGACAGCATCTGCCCGAGCTGGCTCAGCATCTGGCCGAGCTGGCCGACGTCGAAGCCGCCCGGACCGACGCCGGGCATACCGGGCATCCCCGGGATGCCGGGGAACTGACCGCCGCCGGGGAGGCTGCCGAAGCCGAAGGGGTCCTGGGGGCCCTCGTTGCCGCCCTCGCCACCCTCGTCCCGCTTGCGGTCGCGGTCCGGGTCGCGGTCGGAAGGGCCGAAGCCGAACGGGACGTCACTCATACCGACCACGGTACGCGGCCCCCGGGGGCTGCGGCGTAGGTTCGCTCTCCGTGAGACGCCGGACGTCGACGCTGGTCGCCGCGGTGCTCCTGGTGATGGTGGTGGTGGGCGTCGGGACCGTCGTCCGCGTGCCCTTCGTCGCCCTGGGGCCCGGGCCGACCTACGACACGCTGGGCGCCGTGGACGGGACGCAGGTCGTCGCCGTCGACGGGGCGCCGACCTTCCCCACCTCGGGGCACCTCAACATGACCACGGTCTCGGTCAACGACGGCGTGACCGGCCTGCAGGCCCTCGGGTTCTGGCTGGCACCGGACCGGCGGCTGGTGCCGCGGGACACGGTGTTCCCGCCCGGGCGGTCGACCCAGGAGGTCGACCGGGAGAACGCGGAGCAGTTCACGGCGTCGGAGACGAACGCCGAGCTCGCCGCGCTGTCCGAGCTGAAGCTGCCGACCCGGGCCACGGTGGCCGACGTCGTGCCCGGCTCGCCTGCCGAGGGCGTGCTGCAGCAGGGCGACACGATCGTCGCTGTGCGCGGGACCCCGGTCGCGACCCCGCAGGCCGTGGCCGACGCGCTGAACGGCACCCGGCCGGGCGAGCCCGTCGTCGTCACCTACCGGCGCGGCGACGCCCAGCAGGACGCCACGATCACGCTCGGCTCCAGCCCGGACCGCGACCAGGGGATGCTCGGCGTGCGGCCGGGCGTCCAGCCCGTCTCCGGGGCCATCACCATCAGCCTCGGCGACATCGGCGGCCCGTCGGCCGGGCTGATGTTCGCGCTCGCGGTCGTCGACAAGCTGACGCCGGGGGAGCTCAACGGCGGGCAGTTCGTCGCGGGCACCGGCACCATCACCGCGGACGGGACGGTCGGGCCGATCGGCGGCATCCCGTTCAAGATGCGGGCGGCGCGGGACGCGGGCGCGGTCACCTTCCTCGTGCCGAGCGACAACTGCGCCGAGGCCGTGCAGAACGCGCCCGACGGGCTGCGCCTGGTCCGGGTGACCACGCTCGCCTCCGCGGTCGACGCGCTGGAGACGCTCGACGTCGGCGGGCAGGCCCCGCTGTGCACTCCTTGAGAGTGGCTGAGCTGGGCGGATCCGCACTGTCGGGCGGACGCGGTACGGTCGCCCGCGAGCGGACACGGAACGGACGAACCGTACGAACGGTGCGGGCACACGGGACACACGGGAACTCCACACCCCGTCCGTAGAGTTGACGCACCAGAACCGACCCTCGAGGAGTTGCCGTGGCCATGCGGCCCCCGGCGGGAGCACCGTCGTTGTCCCGCCGTACGCGGATACTGCTGATCGCGGCCGCGGTCCTGGTGGTGGTGCTGCTGGGTGGATCCCGGCTGGTCGACTTCTACGTCGACTGGCTCTGGTACGGCGAGACCGGCTACCGCGGTGTGCTCGGCACCGTGATCGGCACCCGGATCGTCCAGTTCGTGATCGGCGGGCTGCTGCTCGGCGGCGCGGTCTGGCTCACGCTCTGGCTCGCCTACCGGTTCCGCCCGGTCTTCGTGCCGGTCAACGGGCCGGAGGACCCGATCGCCCGGTACCGCACCGTGATCATCGGCCGGCTGCGGCTGTTCGGGATCGGCATCCCGGTGATCGTCGGCATCATCGCCGGCCTGGCCGCGCAGGGCGACTGGCAGACCACGCAGATGTTCCTGAACGGCACGCCGTTCGGGCAGACCGATCCCGAGTTCGGCAACGACATCGGCTTCTACGCCTTCACGCTGCCGTTCATCCGGATGCTGCTGAACTGGCTGTTCGTCACGGTCGCGATCTGCTTCGTGGTCGCACTGATCGCGCACTACGTCTTCGGCGGGATCCGGCTGGCCGGCCGCTCGGGCCAGGTCTCGGCGGCCGCGCGGGCGCAGCTGGCGATCCTCGCCGGGGTGTTCGTGCTGCTCAAGGCGGTGGCGTACTACCTCGACCGGTACGAGCTGCTCTACTCCGACCGCAACCAGAACTTCTTCGGCGCCACGTACACGGACCTCAACGCCGTGATGCCGGCCAAGATCATCCTGCTGGTCATCTCGATCATCTGCGCCGCGGCGTTCTTCGCGGCGGTGTTCCGGCGGAACCTGCAGCTCCCGGCAATCGCGGTGGTGCTCCTGGTGCTGTCGAGCGTGCTGGTCGGCGCCGCATGGCCCGCCGTGCTGCAGCAGTTCGTCGTCGCGCCCAACGCGAACGAGCGCGAGGCGCCGTCGATCGAGCGCAACATCGCCGCCACCCGGCAGGCCTTCGGGCTCACGGACGACAAGGTCACGATTGAGCCCTACTCGGGCACGTCGTCCGCCACGTCGGCGCAGGTCCGGGCGGACACGGACACGATCCCGAACATCCGCCTGCTCGACCCGGGCAAGCTCACCAAGACCTTCACCCAGCTCCAGCAGCGGCGGAACTTCTACGGCTTCCCCGAGAAGCTGGACATCGACCGCTACACGGTCAACGGGCAGAAGCAGGACTACGTGGTCGCCGCCCGTGAGCTCGACTCGAGCGCGCTCGTCGGCAACCAGCAGGACTGGATCAACCGGCACCTCGTCTACACGCACGGCAACGGCTTCGTCGCCGCGCCGGCGAACCAGGTCAACGCCGCGCTGGAGGACACCGGCGGCCAGGGCGGCCTGCCGAAGTTCACCGTCAGCGACACCACGACCGAGGGGCAGATCCCGGTCGCCGAGCCGCGGATCTACTACGGCGAGCTGATCACGGACTACTCGATCGTCGGCGCCGAGGAGGGTGCCGCGCCGCGCGAGTACGACACCGACAGCGCCCAGTACACGTACACGGGCAAGGGTGGCGTCTCGCTCGGCAACCTGTTCAACCGGCTGGTCTTCTCGCTCTACTACGGCGAGCGGAACATCCTGTTCAACAGCTCGATCAACGACAACTCGAGGATCATGTACGACCGGGACCCGCGGGACCGCGTCGAGAAGGTCGCCCCGTGGCTGACCGTCGACAACGACCCGTACCCGGCGGTCGTCGGCGGGCGCATCCAGTGGATCGTCGACGGCTACACCACGCTGCGGAACTACCCGTACGCGGAGCAGGTGCCGCTGGGCGACACCACGCAGGACAGCCAGCTCGGCCTCCAGGGGCAGCGGCTGCCGAACGACACCATCAGTTACCTGCGCAACTCCGTGAAGGCGACCGTCGACGCCTACGACGGCACCGTGACCCTCTACGCCTTCGACGACAAGGACCCGGTCCTGCAGACCTGGATGAAGACGTTCCCGGGCACGGTCAAGCCCGCGTCGGACATCAGCGACCAGCTGCGCGAGCACTTCCGGTACCCGGAGGACCAGTTCAAGGTCCAGCGCGAGCTGCTGACCCGCTACCACGTCGACAACCCGGGCGAGTTCTTCTCCACGGTCTCGTTCTGGGACGTCCCGTCGGACCCGACGGTCCAGGGCAACACCGGCGCGTCGCAGGACGCGCAGCCGCCGTACTACATGCTCACGGGCCTGCCGGGGCAGAGCGGCTCGAGCTTCCAGCTCACCAGCGCCCTCGTGAGCCTGCGGCGCCAGTTCATGGCCTCGTACATGTCGGCGAGCTCGGAACCGGACACCTACGGCAAGATCACCGTGCTGCAGTTGCCGGCGGACACGCAGACACTCGGCCCGCAGCAGGTCCAGGCGCAGTTCCTCGGCTCGCCGAACGTGTCGTCGGAGCTGAACCTGCTGAGACAGAACCAGACCACGATCGACTACGGGAACCTGCTGACGCTGCCGGTGGCGGGTGGGCTGCTGTACGTCGAACCCGTGTACATCGAGCGGGCGGGGCAGGACTCGTCCTATCCGCAGCTCGCCCGCGTGCTGGTGAGCTTCGGCGGGCGCGTCGGCTACGACGCGAACCTGGCGACGGCGCTGGACCAGGTGTTCGGGGCGGGCGCCGGTGCCGGGGCCGCGGCCACGACACCGACCCAGGGCTCCACGCCACAGGCACCGTCGGCGGGGTCGCCGACACCGAACACCGGGGCGAGTCCCGAGCTGGCCTCCGCGGCGGGCGAGATCTCCGCGGCCCTGGCCCAGCTCAAGGCCGCACAGCAGTCGGGTGACTTCACGGCCCAGGGTGAGGCGCTCTCGGCCCTCGACGCGGCCGTGAAGAAGTTCCAGGCCGCCCAGAGCGCCGCCCCGGCGCCCTCGGCCACCCCGGCCCCGTCGCCGGGCGGCTGAGGCCGGCACAGCGCCGCAGACGGGCGGTCCCGGTCACCGGGGCCGCCCGTCGGCGTTCTCGGAGCCGGCCGAAGGATGTGAGCAGGCTTACCGGATCCGGTCCGCGGCCCGCTGACCGGCGAGAACGCCCCAGCGCCTAAGAGAACGCGACATCGTCGCAGGTCAGGGGGCCGGAGGTCGAAACCGACCCCCCGTGCACATGCCGTACGCGAGCGTGTAATGTTCTGGGCACAACAGCAACACAGCAGTGCGAAGCCCGGAAGGGCAGACCACAGCGACGCGGGGTGGAGCAGCTCGGTAGCTCGCTGGGCTCATAACCCAGAGGTCGCAGGTTCGAATCCTGCCCCCGCTACCACCACGGAAGGCCCTCGGGACATCGTCCCGGGGGCCTTCCGCTTGTGCGCATCGGGGTCAGCGAACGGCCGGGCGCGGCGGTACCGGCTCCCGCCCCCGGCGCAGGCGCCACCAGAGCGAGGGCCGCGGGCGGTCGAGGGGCGGAACGAGGCGGACCTCGGCCCAGTCGTGGTCGGAGAAGTAGGCGGCGCGGCGCCGCCGCCACTCGTCGGCGAGCTCGCGCAGGTCGTCGAGCGGGAGGCCGGGTTCCCGGAGCCGGCGAACGGTGGCGGAGAACCAGCGCACCAGCTCGTGGCAGAGCGGCTCCGGCACCTCGGCGTAGGTGCACTCGAGCTGGAGCACGGAGGCGTCGCACGCGATGCGGTACGCCAGCTCGGCCTGGTCGGCCTCGGGGTGCCGGGGCCGCTCGGCGGCGGTCCTCATGACGGACCCGCCCGGTGCGGGCGCGGGACCAGCGCCTCCACCCGTGGCCGGGCGCCGGAGTTGGCGGCCCGCACGAGGTCCTCGACGATCTCGTGGTCCGGCGAGAGGTGGCAGACCGGGTCGGTGCGGGCGGCGTCGCCGGTGAGCTGGAACGCCTGGCAGCGGCACCCGCCGAAGTCGATCTCGCGGCGGTCGCAGCTCCGGCAGGGCTCCGGCATCCAGTCGGTCCCGCGGAACCGCCGGAACACGGGTGAGTCCGTCCAGATCCGCTCCAGGGAGTCCTCGCGGACGTTCGCGCGGGGGAGCGGCAGCGTCTGCGCCGCGGGGCAGGGCAGGGCGTCGCCGTTCGGGGCGACCGTGAGCTGCCGCGCGCCCCAGCCGCCCATGCAGGGCTTGGGATAGCGCTCGTAGTAGTCCGGGAGCACGTAGACGACGTCCATCCGGCCCGCCAGCCGGGTGGCCGCGTCGCGCACGACCTCCTCCGCCCGGTCGAGCTGCTCGGCGGTGGGCAGCAGCGCGGCGCGGTTGCGCAGTGCCCAGCCGTAGTACTGGGTGTTGGCCAGCTCCACGCGGTCGGCGTGCAGCTCCTCGGCCAGCCCGACGATGTCGGCGAGACCGTCGATGTTCTGCCGGTGCAGCACGACGTTGACCGTGAGCGGCCAGCCCAGCTCCTTCACGATCCGCGCCGCGGCGATCTTGCGCGCGAACGACGGCGTCCCGGCGATCCGGTCCGACGCGCCGGGCTCGTCGGCCTGGATGCTGATCTGCACGTGGTCGAGGCCCGCCTCGCGCAGCTCCTCCGCGCGGCGTCGGGAGAACCCGACGGCGCTGGTCACCAGGTTCGTGTACATCCCGAGCCCGGTGGCGTGCCGGACGAGGTCCACGAGGTCCCGGCGCAGCAACGGCTCGCCGCCGGAGAGGTGGCACTGCAGCACACCCAGGTCCCGGGCCTCGTCGAACACCCGGAGCCACTCCGCGGTGCCCAGCTCGTCCCGGTACCCGGCGAGGTCGAGCGGGTTGGAGCAGTACGGGCAGGCCAGCGGGCAGCGGTAGGTCAGCTCGGCCAGCAGCCCGAAGGGCCTATCCATCGTCGTCCTCCGGGTCGATCGCCACACCACGCCGGGCGGCCCCATCGGTCCCCTCCACCTCGATCACCACGCAGCGCCGCTCGACGAGGCCGGCGAGGAAGCGCTCCACGTCGGCCGCGGCGACATGGGCGTAGCGGCCCCGCAGCTCCTCGACGATCCCGGAGACCGTCCGCTCGCCGTCGCACAGGCCGAGGATCGCGGCCCCCGTGTCGTTGAGGACGACCACGGCCTCCGGGCGCAGCAGGACGTGCCGCTCCCGTGCCCGGTCGAAGGTCAGCCGGACGTGCCGGGCGAGCCGCGGCCGCCCGGACGGGGACACCGCGCCGGTCACCATGGCGTCGGGCGAGCTCATCGGCGCACTCACTCCGGGTAGGCCCGGTCGACGGCGTCCATCAGGCTCCAGAGCACGTCGCACTTGAACGACAGCGCGTCGACCGCGCGCTCCTGCTCCTCGGGGGTGCGGCAGTGCGTGGTCACCACCTGCAGGGCGTGCTCGGAGTCCCGGGGCGCCTGGTGCAGCCGGTTCCGGAAGTAGGTCAGGCCGTCCCGCTCGATCCACGGGTAGTACCGCTCGAACGCCGCGAGCCGCTCGGCCATCAGGTCCGGCGCGAAGAGCTCGGTGAGGGACGACGCCACCGCCTCCACCCACGGCCGGGTGCGGGCGAAGGTCACGTAGGCGTCGACGGCGAACCGGACCCCGGGGGCCAGGTGCCGGTGGTCGAGGACCTCCTCGCGGGTCAGTCCCGCGGCCTCGGCCAGGCGCAGCCAGGCCTCGATGCCGCCCTCGGTGCCGGCCGTGCCGTCGTGGTCGACGATGCGCCGGATCCACCGCCGGCGGACCTCGAGATCCGGGCAGTTGGCGAGGATCGCGGCGTCCTTGCGGGGGATGTTCTCCTGGTAGTAGAAGCGGTTCGCCACCCAGCCCCGGATCTGCGCGGGGCTCAGCAGGCCGGCGTTCATCCGCACGTGGAAGGGGTGCTGGTCGTGGTAGCGCCGCGACCGCGCCCGCAGCGCGTCCACGAAGCCTGCGGTCGTCCCGGTCCTGTCGGTCGTGGCCGTCATGGCACCCCCTAGACCTCCACCTCGAGGCCGTCCGTGGCGATCTCCGCCCCGTGCCGCTCGACGGCCCGGCGTTCCGGGGAGTCGTCCAGCAGAACGGGGTTGGTGTTGTTCAGGTGGACGTAGATCGTCCGTGCGACGGGCAGTTCCGCGACCTGCGCGAGGCTGCCGCCGGGACCGTCCATCGGGACGTGCCCCATGTCGCGCGCGGTCTTCGACGCGAGGCCCAGCCGGACCATCTCGTCGTCGCTCCAGCACGTGCCGTCGAGCAGCAGGCAGGCACAGTCCTGCAGCTGCGCGAGCACGCCGGCGCCGAGCTCCTGCACCCCGGGCAGGTACACCGCGGCCCGGCCGGTGCGGGTGTCGGTCAGCCGGTACCCGACGACGCGTCCCTCGGCCCGCCCGGGACCGAAACGCGCCGCCTTCCTCGTGGGGACGTCGAAGGCGCGGTAGGAGAGCCCCTCGCCGAGGGCGACGTCGGCGCCCGGGACGACCGGGTGCCAGTCGACCGCGCAGTAGCGTTCGAGGGTCCTGAGCAGCGCGGACCCCTCGCACAACGTCTGGCGCACCGCAGCCGTGGCGTGCAGCTCCAGCGCGCGCGCCTCGCGCAGGAGCAGGAGACCGAGCGTGTGGTCGAGCTCGGCGTCCGTGAGCAGCACGGCCCGCAGCGGCGTCGCCCGGCCCGCGTCCGGGTGCAGGGCGGGGAACGCCTCGATCTGCGCCCGGACGTCGGGCGAGGCGTTCAGCAGGTACCAGGATCGCCGGTCCGCGCTCACGGCGACCGACGACTGCGAGCGGGGCACACACGGCCGCGAGCCGTCGCGCACCGCCCGGCACCCCGGGCAGCCGCAGTTCCACTGCGGGAAACCCCCGCCGGCGGCGGACCCGAGCACCTGCAGCCACATCCGGCACCTCCACGAACCGGAGAGGTGCGCCGGGCCGACCCGGCGCACCTCTCGATCCCGTCAGTCCTCCCTCCGGGCGACGTACATCGTCACCTCGGGGGCGACGCCGATCTCGTCGAACTCCGGTGGCTCCCACTCGGTGAGCTGGGACTCCATGGATTCACCTCCCCTCTGCGCCCGATGTGCGGCACAGGAACGGCACGTGACCTACCGGCTCGGGGCCCCCTCCGGCAGGGCGAAGGCGATCAGCGCGCTGCCGTGACCGGCGCCGAGCATGCCGGGCAGGAACCCCTCGGCCCAGCCGCCCCAGCCGACCGGCACGACGACGTACTGCCGGCCGTCGACCGAGTAGGTGGTCGGGCTGCTGTGGTGGCCGCTGCCGCACTGGAACTGCCAGAGCAGCTCACCGGTGCGGGCGTCGAGCGCGTTGAACTCGCCCGAGGGCGTGCCGGCGAACACCAGACCACCGGCGGTGACCAGCACCGACGCGCACATCGGCAGGTTGTTGCGCCAGCGCCACTTCTCCTCGCCGTTGACGTCGAACGCGCTGACGTAGCCCGTCATGTCCTCGATGTCGACCTGAACGCCCGCGCCCCAGTAGGGGATGCTCTCCTTGAACTCGCGGCGCCGTCGGGTCGCCGTGGCGCCGACGTCCTGGATCGGGACGTAGAACAGCTCGGTCTCCGGGCTGTAGGCCGCGTGCGTCCACTCCTTCGCGCCCGCCGGACCGGGGTAGAAGTGGACCGGGTCACCCTCCTTGTCGGGGTACCGCGCGGGGGTCACCTTGCCGTCGCGGGTGATGTTGCCCCAGTCGATCCGGTCGACGAACGGCGTGATCTGGACCAGCTGGCCGTTCGTCCGGTCGACGACGAAGAAGTAGCCGTTCTTGTCGAAGTGTCCGAGCAGCTTGCGCCCCTCCGACTCGAACAGGATGCACTCGGAGATGCTGTCGTAGTCCCAGACGTCGTGCGGGGTGCACTGGTAGTGCCAGCGGATCTGCCCGCTGTCCGCGTCGACGGCGACGATGCTGTCGGTGAAGAGGTTGTCGCCCTCCCGGACCTCGCCGTCGAAGTCCGGTGCCGGGTTGCCCGTGCCGATGTACAGCAGGTTCGTCTCGGGGTCGAAGGTGCCGGTCAGCCAGCAGTTCGCCCCGCCCCGGGCCCAGGCCTGGCCGTCGGCCGGCCAGGTCTCGGAACCGGGCTCACCCGGCTTCGGGACCATGTAGCAGCGCCACAGGTGCTCGCCGCTGTCGAGGTCGAAGGCGTCCAGGTGGCCGCGCACGCCGAACTCGCCGCCCGAGCTGCCGACGACGACCATGTTCTTCACGATCAGCGGAGCGACCGTCGCGCTCTCGCCGGCCCGGACGTCGCCGTAGGTCTTGTCCCAGACCTTCTTGCCGGTGACCGCGTCGAGCGCGATCAGGTGCGCGTTCGGGGTGACCGAGAAGACCTTCCCCTTGGCCACGGCGACCCCGCGGTTGACGTTCCCGCAGCACAGCGAGATGTCGAACGGGGTGGCGTGCTTGTACCGCCAGATCTCCGTCCCCGTCTTCGCGTCGAGGGCCCACACCCAGCCGTCCCAGCCGGAGACGAACATGATCCCGTCGACGATGATCGGGCTGGCCTCGAAGGCGTATGTCGACGCACCAGCGATCATGCCGCTCGTCCCGGACTGGAAGATCCAGGCGGGACCGATGCCCTTGACGTTCTCGGTGTTGATCTGGTCCAGCGGGCTGAAGCGCTGGCCGTTGTAGGCGCCGTAGTAGGTGAGCCAGTTCTGGGGCTCCGAACGGGCGTCGAGGATGCGCTCGTAGGTCACGTTCTCGACGACCGGCGGTGCGTCGCCGTGCTTGCCGCTCAGATCGCCCTGGTCGATGGCCTCGCCGGCGTCGACGTACTCGACGGTCATGGTCTGCTCCTTCCTACGGCCGCGGCTGTTCGGGTCGGTCGAGGCGGGCCTCGGGCGGGACGTCGCCGAGGACGACGATGGCGCCGGTCAGCCCACGGCCCTCGTCGTTACCGGTGGGCGAGCTGAACCAGTAGTAGCCGGGGCCGTCGAGATTGAGCTTGGCCCGACCGCGGGAATGGTTCACCAACCAGATGAACTTCCGGTCGCCGTTGCTGGGGAACAGCGCACAGTGCGTGTTCAGGTCGTCGTTGAAGATCTCGATCTCCAGATCGCCGCCGTGCGGCATGACGATCACGGCGGGGTCCCATGCGATCTCGTCCGGGTTGATCCGGAGCCGGATGTACATGGTGCCGTCTTCCCGCTCCTTGGCCTGTTCGACGTTGCCGGTCGTGATGACGCGACCGATGGGGCCCTTGTTCTGGTGGTCCAGTCCCAGCTTGTGCATCAGTTCCGCCCGATCCTGGGCGCTACTGGTCGTCATCGGCTCCGCCTCCTGGTCCGCGCCTGTCGCGTGTCGTCCGCCTCGCGCGTCCGGCCGCCCGCCGGTCCCGGTCCGGGTGTCGCGCCCCGGTCGTGCGGTGCGCGACGACGAACCGGGATCACGGGCATCGGTCGCTGTCGGTCGTCTCGAATGCCGTCCGGAAATGTGTACGACGATCGACGGGAACGGCGTTCGCCGTACGCGGCCGGACCCCGCCCCGAATTCGTTCGCCGGAGGGGCAAAACGTTACGCGCGTCACAGGAGCAGCGGCAAGGTCACGTACTGGTTCGCGGTGCCGGGAGCCGTTCGTTCGGTCCGAGCTACCGTTCCCCCGCGATCCGGTGCCGCCGGAAGATCGCCGGTCGGCCTCAGATCCCGAGCGCGCGCCGCACCCCGGGGGCGTTGCGTCGCGACACGGGCACCCGGTCGCCCGCCCGGCTGTCGAGGACGAGCGACAGCTCTCCCTTGTCCCCGCGCTCGACCTCCCGGACACGGTCGAGGTTCACCACGTACCGGCGGTGCACCCGCAGGAACCCGGCGTCGGTCAGGTCGTCGTCGAGCCGGTCGAGGCCGGCGGAGGCGGCGCGCAGGCGCCCCTCGTCGGTCGAGAGCCACACGTCGTTGCCGTCGGCCTCGGCGAGGTGGACCTCCGACGGCCGCAACAGCACCAGGCGGTTCTCCCGGAGGGCGACGATCCGCCGCCGCGCCCCCTGGGGCCCCCGCGGCCGGGTCGGCGGCTCGAGCTCGCCGACCAGGTCCCCGTCGACCACCCCGAAGGAGAGCAGGCTCCCCACCATCCGCCCGGAGACGAAGACCGGGCGGACGCCGACCGGCGTCGGCTCGTCCGCGAGATGGGTGAAGACCTGGGTCGCCCCCACCCAGTCCGGGTTGTGCGCCGCCTGCCGGTCGGCGTAGCGCGCGATGCCGATCAGGTCCGGCAGCCCCGGGTTCCAGCGCACGGTGGGGTCGATCGCGGGGGTGGCGGCCGGCACGCCCATGAGCACGCTCGCCGATTCGTCGGCGATCACCACCTTGCCGGCCGTGTCCATCGCGGCGAGTGCGATCCCGGGACGGGCCCGGGCCTGCGTGAAGGCCGCGACCAGCGCCGTCCCGCTGTCCCGGGCCCGGCTGCGCAGCGTGCGCCGGGTCGTGGCGACCGCGTGGGAGAGCCACGCGCCCGTCGCGTCGGGGAGGGCGGTGCGCCAGCAGGAGATGTTGAGGACCGCGATCGGGGCCCGGGTCACGACGTCGCGCACCGCGATGCCGGCGCACACCCAGTTGTGGAAGGCCTGGCACCAGTGCTCGGCGCCGCGGACCAGGACCGGGCCGTGGCCCTCCAGCGCCGTGCCCATGCCGTTCGTGCCCGCCGCACACTCCGACCAGCAGTACCAGGGCGCCAGGTTGGAGTCCGACGCCCGGCCCAACGTCGGTTTGTTACCCCACGCGGCGAGGATGCGCCCGGTGGCGTCGGCGACGGTGACGATGCCGCTGAGGTTGTCGACGTCCTGGGCCACGGAGGCCGCCAGGCCGCCCAGCTCGGTGAACACGACGTCGTGCTCGAGGGTGTGGTCGATCTGCTCGACGGCGACCGGTGCGGCGCGCAGGAGCGGGTCGACGCGGTACTGCTCCCGGCAACGGTGCCAGGAGACGACGACCTCGGGGCGGACCCCGGGGACGCTGTCCTCGCCGTCGACGAACCGCTCCCACGCCGCGAGCACGGTGTCCCGGTAGGGGGTCGCCGCCGTGGGGCCGAGCCGGTGTACGTCGTTCATGTGGAGACCACTCGTCGTTGAGCGCAGCCAGGGAGGTCCCACTGTAGGCATCGGCGCGCCCGTGCGTCAGCCGACGAAAGGGCCCCCGGGACGAAGTCCAGGGGGCCCTTTCGGGTCAACGGCCGGGGCGGGCGCCCCGACGGGTCGGGGATCAGACCAGGTCGTACCGGTCCGCGTTCGCGACCTTCACCCACGCCGCGACGAAGTCCTTCACGAACTTCTCCGTCGCGTCGTCGCTCGCGTACACCTCGGCGAGGGCCCGCAGCTCGGAGTTCGAGCCGAAGACCAGGTCGACGCGGGTGCCGGTCCACCTGACCTCGCCGGTGGCGCGGTCGTGGGCCTCGAACAGGTCGTCGTCGCCGGCGACCGACTTCCACTCGATGTCCATGTCGAGCAGGTTCGTGAAGAAGTCGTTGGTCAGCGTGCCCGGCCGGTCGGTGAACACGCCGGCCTTCGAGCCGCCGGTGTTCGCGCCCAGCACCCGCAGGCCGCCGACCAGCACGGTCAGCTCCGGCGCGCTCAGCCCGAGCAGGTTCGCCCGGTCGACGAGCAGGTACTCGCCGGGCAGGCGGTGGCCCTTGCCGCGGTAGTTGCGGAAGCCGTCCGCGGTGGGCTCGAGGTACGCGAAGGAGCCGACGTCCGTCTGCTCCTGGGTCGCGTCGGTCCGGCCCGGGGTGAACGGCACCGCGACCGGGGTGCCGGCGTCCTTCGCGGCCTTCTCGATCGCGGCCGCACCGGCCAGCACGACCAGGTCGGCGAAGGAGACCTCCGTGCCGGACGACGCCCGGACGCCCTCCAGCGCCCGGATGACCTGGGCGAGCTCGTCCGGGTCGTTGACCTCCCAGCCGCGCTGCGGCTCGAGGCGGATGCGCCCGCCGTTCGCTCCGCCGCGCTTGTCGCTGCTGCGGAACGACGAGGCCGCGGCCCAGGAGGCCGAGACCAGCTGGGAGACGGAGAGCCCCGTCCCGAGGATCTTCTCCTTGAGGGCGGTGACGTCCTCGTCGGAGAGGGTGTAGTCGCCTCGGGCCGGGACCGGGTCCTGCCAGAGCAGCTCCTCCTGCGGCACCAGGGGGCCGAGGTAGCGCTGGATCGGGCCCATGTCGCGGTGGGTGAGCTTGTACCAGGCGCGGGCGAACGCGTCGGCGAACTCGTCCGGGTTCTCGTGGAAGCGCCGCGAGATCGGCTCGTAGATCGGGTCGAACCGCAGGGCCAGGTCCGTGGTCAGCATCGTGACCGGCCGGTTGAGCTCACCGGTCTCCGGGTCGGGGATCTTGTCGTCCCCGGAGCCGTCCTTCGCCACCCACTGCCAGGCGCCGGCGGGGCTCTTGGTCAGCTCGTACTCGTAGCCGAAGAGGTTGTCGAAGAAGCCGTTGCTCCACTGCGTGGGCGTGGAGGTCCAGGTGACCTCGAGGCCCGAGGTGATGGTGTCGCGGCCCTTGCCCGTGCCGAAGCCCTGCTTCCAGCCGAGGCCCTGCTGCTCGATCGGGGCGCCCTCGGGCTCGGGGCCGACGTTGTCGTCGACGTCCGGGTTCGCCGCGCCGTGGGTCTTGCCGAAGGTGTGCCCGCCGGCGATGAGGGCGACGGTCTCCTCGTCGTTCATCGCCATCCGGCCGAAGGTCTCGCGGATGTCGCGGGCCGCGGCGACCGGGTCCGGGTTGGCGTTGGGGCCCTCCGGGTTGACGTAGATCAGACCCATCTGGACCGCGCCGAGCGGCTTCTCCAGCTCGCGGTCACCGGTGTAGCGCTCGTCGCCGAGCCAGGTGCGTTCCGGGCCCCAGTAGACGTCCTCGTCCGGCTCCCAGACGTCCGCGCGGCCGCCGGCGAAGCCGAAGGTCCTCAGGCCCATGGTCTCCAGGGCGCGGTTGCCGGTGAAGATCATGAGGTCGGCCCAGGAGACCTTCCTGCCCCACTTCTTCTTGACCGGCCACAGCAGGCGCCGGGCCTTGTCCAGGTTGCCGTTGTCCGGCCAGCTGTTGAGCGGCGCGAAGCGCTGCATGCCCGCGCCCGCCCCGCCGCGGCCGTCGTCCACGCGGTAGGTGCCCGCGCTGTGCCACGCCATACGGATCATGAACGGGCCGTAGTTCCCGAAGTCCGCCGGCCACCAGTCCTTGGAGTCGGTGAGGACCGCGTCGACGTCGCGGGCGAGCTCGTCCAGGTCGACGGTCAGGAACTCCGCGGCGTAGTCGAAGTCCGGGTCCATCGGGTTCGCGACGGCCGGGTGCTTGCGGAGGATCTTCAGGTTCAGCTGGTCGGGCCACCAGTCGGTGTTGCTCGCACCCTCGGTCGGGTGCCCGAGACGGCCGGCGTGCACGGGGCAGCCGCCCGCCCCTTCCGTCTGCATCTGCTTCTCGACCGTGGTGTGGTCCTCGGACGACGACACTGCGATCCTCCTGCGTTCGGCTCGGTGGTGGGCGGGTGATCGGCGGACCGCGTGGTGGTGGTCCGCCGACCCGTGGACACGCGCGGAGTCTGGCCCACGTTCTGGAATGCCTCAAGAACATGTCGCAGTCTGAGACCACCGACGTGCCCCTGGTTCCGGCGGCGCGCGTCCGGCATGCTGCCGACGTCCCCGACCTGGAAGGAAGGTGGTGTTCGCCATGGGCGATGAGCGGCAGACCGACAAGGAGCTGATCGGTGCGGCGTTCGACGAGTGGGCGGCGGGCGTCGGCGGCCCGTTCGCCCTGCTCGCCGAGGACGCGACCTGGACGATCACCGGCAACAGCCCGGTGTCGCGCACGTTCCGCAGCCGGCAGGAGTTCCTGGACGTGGTCATCGACCCGTTCAACGCCCGGATGTCCGAGCGGCTGGTGCCGAGCGTGCGCGGCCTGTTCGCCGACGGGGACTGGGTGATCGCCCTGTTCGACGCGCACGCCACCGCGCGCGACGGCACGCCCTACGACAACACCTACAGCTGGTACATGCGGCTGGCGGGGGAGGGCGGGAACAGGCGGATCGTCGAGGCGATCGCCTTCTTCGACACGATCGAGTTCACCGACTTCTGGAAGCGGGTCGACCCGGCCTGACCCCGCCCGCCGTCACTCCATGCCCGACGCGGCCAGCGGGTCGTAGCCGGGCGTGCGGAGGAGGGCCTGCAGCTGGCGGCGGCGCACCCCGACGTTGGACCCCTCGATCACCGGATAGGCGAGGGCCTCGTTCAGGTACCGGAGCAGCGGGAACGCGGTGTCGTAGGCCGACACGCCCACGATCTTGACCAGGTCGGTGATCACGTCGACGGCGGTCTCCGAGCCGAACACCTTGGCGTGCAGCGCCCACTCCGGACCATGCGGGTCCCCGGCCAGCGCGGCGTCGAGGGCCCGCCAGGACAGCAGCCGGACGGCCTCGATGCGGCCCTTGGCGTCCGCCAGCACGTCGGCCACGGACTGGTGCTCGACGATCGGCACCGCGCCGCCGCGCTTCTCGGTGGTGGCGAACCGCAGGGCCACCTCGAAGGCCCGGCGCATCGCCGCGACGGCGAAGGTGCCGATGGAGGCCCCGCTGCCGACGAACGCGTTGCGGCACAGCTCCACCCCCTGGCCCTCGCGGCCGAGCAGGTTCGCCCGGGGAACCCGGACGTCGTCGAGCCGGACGGTCGCGGTGAGGCAGCCGCGCAGCGCCGGCAGGTCGTGGTACTCCTCCACCTCGACGTGCCCGGCCAGGTGCTCCCGCTCGGCGACGACCAGCGAGACCCCGCCGGGCGCGCGGCAGACGATCGTCATGAGGTCGGGGCCGTCGCCGTCCCAGCCCGGCAGGTGCGACGCCCACGCCTTGCGTCCGTTGATCACGTAGCGGTCGCCGTCGGGCACGGCGGTGGTGCGGGTGCCCTCGGCGGGCGGCGGCGCGTCGAAGTTCGCGCTGCCGCCGGGCTCGGAGTAGGCCATCGCGGCCACCGGCGCACCGGAGTCGGCGAGGAACGGCGCCACGAAGCGCGCGATCTGCTCGGGGCTGCCGACCTCGTAGACCGGCGCGAGCGCGATCAGCGGCCCGGCCATCGAGATCACGAAGTCCGGGCTGTGCACCGCCCACTCCTCGATCAGGATCGCCGCGTCGACGCCGCCGCCCGCCGCGCCGCCGAAGGGCGCCGGGATCAGGCCCTTGAGGAAGCCGGCCGCGACCGCCTTCTCGAAGGCCGGGCGGGCCAGGGCGGCGCGGCGGACCGGGTCGGGCTCGGCGCGGACGGCGTCGGCCAGATCGCGCAGGTTCGCCTCGGCGAACTCCCGCGCGGCGTGCTTGAGCCCGATCTGCTCGGGGGAGAGGGAGAAGGAGACGGACACCGGGTGCCTCCGACGTCGGTGCCGGACGGCGTCCGGCGGGAGCCCCCAGGCTCCCGGCGCGCAGGGCGGCGGTCTCGTCAGTCCGTGCGCGGGACCTGTGCAGTTCGTGCAGCTTCGCGCACGTCCGTCGGCGCGCAGCCGTGGGTGCGGCGGAAGGCCCGGCTGAACGAGGCCGGGTCGACGAAGCCGACCGAGGCGCCGATCTCGGTGACGGTCCGGGTGTCGGCGGGATCGGCGAGCAGCGCGGCGGCCCGCTCGAGGCGCAGCCGCCGGACGGTCGCGGCGAACGTGTCGCCGGAGCCGGCGAAGGCGGCGTGCAGGGTCCGCGGGGAGACCGCGAACCGGCGGCAGACCGCGGCCACGGACAGGGCCGGGTCGCCCAGCCGGCCGTGGACGTACCGCAGGACCGCGACCCGCAGCAGCTCGGCGGGCGGGGCCTGCGGCTCCGATGCCGCCGCGGCCGTGACGGCCGCGGCGAGGGCGTGCTCCAGTTCGGCGCCGGCCGGGCCGGCGTCGTCGACCTCCCAGAGCGCGCCGATCATCGCGCTGACGACCCCGCCGGCGCCGCGCCCGTCCCACCGCCCGCCGAGCCGGGGCCGCAGCCGGCGGCCGTCGAGCAGCTCGTGGGGGAGCCGGTAGGAGACCATCCGCCAGGGCGCGTCGAAGTCGAACCGGTACGGCTCGGTGGTGTCGACGACGGTGAACTCGCCCGGCCCCACGACCGCGTCGGCGTCGCCCTGCCGGACCCGGCACCGGCCCGCGACCTGCAGGTTCAGGAAGTAGAAGGCCCCCACCGTGCGGGCGACCTCGGCCGGCCCGTGCAGGGTCGCCTGCGGCTGCGAGGCGATGTGGGCACGCACGACCTGCTGCAGCGGCCGCGTCTCGACGCGGGCGGCGAAGCCGGGTGCGGCGCGGTCGGCCCGGCGCGGGGTCAGGGGTACGAAGGCGCGGCAGATGACCTCGTGCCAGTACCCGAACTGTTCACGCTCGGGCCGGGCGGCGACGTCCCAGACGGCCATCCGCCGACCTCCTCGCGCCCGCGTGGGCGGCGGGGATCGCCGCCCACGCCGAATGCTCGTCCGGCGCGTCGGTGCCGGTCAACCGGCCGCGGTCAGGAGTCCTCGTGGACCGTGATCGCCCCCGCGGGGCAGACGTCCGCGGCCTCGCGGACCGCCGGGTGCTGACCGGCGTCGGGCTCGGCCTCGAGCAGCACCACGATCCCGTCGTCCTCGCGCTGGTCGAACACGTCCGGCGCGAGCATCACGCACTGCCCGGCGCCGCAGCAGCGGTCCTCGTCGACGGTCACCTTCATGCTCGGTCTCCTTCGGTGGCGGCGGGCGCGGTGGCCGGGGCGAGCCAGAGGCCGACGAGCGCGTCGACCAGGCCCGTGGCGGTCGCGTCCCAGGTGGTCCTGGGGGTGGGGGCGCCCTCGGCGAGGGCGCGTTCGCGGGCGGCGCACCCGTGCACCATCAGCAGGCGGGTCATGTCGCCGCGCTCGAGGCGGACCTCGGCGGGCAGGTCGGGCAGGCAGCGGTCGAGCCCCTCGGCCGTCGCGAGCAGTGCCGGCGAGCCGAGCGACTCCTGCGTGACGATCTCGCGGTAGGCGGGTTCGGTGGTGAGCTGGGCGTGGAAGCGGGCGAACCAGGTGGGCGTGCCGAGGCCGTCGAGGTAGTCGGTCATCGGCCGGACCAGGCAGTCGACCCAGTCCCGGACGTCCGACGATCCCTCGGTCGCCGCGAGCGCCTCGGCCCGCAGGCCCTCGATCCGTGTGGTGTGCCGCCGCACCACGGCCCGGACCAGGTCCTCCTTGGCCCCGAAGTGGTAGCCGACCACGGCGGTGTTGCCCTGCCCGGCCGCCTCGCCGATCTGCCGGTTCGACACCGCCGCCACGCCGCGCTCGGCGAAGAGCCGCTCGGCGGCGGCGAGGATCAGCGCCCGGGTGGCCTCGGCGCGGCTCGCCCGCGGCCCCGTCACCACGACATCCCCGTTCACCGTCTCACCAGCGCACCGGCAGCTCGCGGAGCCCGCCGACGGCCAGGCCCTCGACCCGCTGCAGCTCCTCGACCGGGACGGCGAGGTCGAGCCCGGGCAGCCGACGCAGCAGTACCTCGAGCGTGACCTGCAGCTCGGTGCGGGCGAGCGCCTGGCCGAGGCAGGAGTGCGGGCCGGAGCCGAAGCTCAGGTGCGGGTTGGGCGAGCGGGTCAGGTCCATCTCCTCGGCGCCGTCGAACGCCCGCGCGTCGCGGTTCGCGGCCCCCATGCTGCACATGACGGTCGTGCCGGCGGGCAGGGCCGCGCTCCCGAGCTCGACGTCCTCGGCGATGTAGCGGGGCATGCCGATGCCCGGGTTGGCGTCGAAGCGCAGCGACTCCTCGACGGCGGTGCGCACCAGCGACGGGTCGGCCAGCAGCTGCTCCCAGCGGCGGCGGTCGGCGAGCAGCATCGCGACCATCTTGCTGATCATGTTCGCGGTGGTCTCGTGCCCGGCGACGAGCAGGCCCTGGCCGGTGCCGACGAGCTGGGCGTCGGTGAGGAGGGTGCCGTCCGCGGTGGGCTCGGTGGTCAGCTCGCTGAGCAGGTCGTCGCCGGGCTGCGCGCGCTTGGCCTGCACGTGGGCCTGCATGTAGCCGAGGAACTCGGTCTGCGCCGCCACGATCTCGTCCCGGCGGTACCGGGTGAGGTTGAGCAGCGTGTCCGACCAGTACGAGAACTTGTCGCGGTCGGAGTCCGGCACGCCGAGCATCGTGCAGATGACCCAGACCGGGAGCGGGAAGCCGAGCGCGGCCTTGAGGTCCGCCGGCTGACCGTGCGCCAGCATCTCGTCGATCAGCGAGTCGGCCATCGCCCCGATCCGCGGCCGGAGCGCGGCCATCCGCTTCGCGGTGAACCAGCGCATGACCAGGCGGCGCCACTGCTGGTGCGCCGGGCCGCTCTGCGGGAGCACGCTCGCCATGTCGCTGTCGAACACGCCGCCGGAGTCGGAGATCCGCGCGCCCTGCCCACCGCCGACGCGGGGGAAGCGGGGGTCGGAGAGGACCTGCTTGACGTCGTCGTAGCGGGTGAGCAGCTGCGCGTGGTCGCCGCTGGGCAGGGTCACCGTGGCGACCGGGCAGCGGTCGCGCAGCTCGGCCCACTCCTTCGGCGGGTCGAGCGGGTCCGGCGCGGGCAGCGGGTAGTGCAGCTCGTCGGTGCCGGATTCCGAGAGGGTCACAGCGGTCCTTCCGGTGGTGGGCGGTCGGGCTGGTCCCACTCTAAATCAACCGCTTGATTTGAGTCACCCCGTGGAAGGTCACGTCCGGAACGGGAACCCCGGCGCGCATGCCGAGGTTCCCGTCGCCGGCGGTCGTCAGTCGAACAGGTCCGGGTCGGTCCGCACGACCTCGTCCCACAGCGGCTGGAAGGCGAACCAGCCGGCGTAGTGCCCGCCGGTCTGCTCGCGGGTGAAGCGCGCGTTCTCCGGGTCGACGAGCGTCGGCGTGCCGGCGGCCTCGGCGAGCAGCTGGGCCTGGCAGTTGCGCTCGGTGCTGACGAACCACCACGCCGCCTCGGCCACCGTGTGGCCGACGGTGAAGATCCCGTGGTTGCGGTGGAAGCACATGGCGTTGTCGCCGAGGCCCTCGGCGAGCAACCGGCCCGCCTCCTCGTCGACCACGACCGCGCCCGCCCCCTCGGTGACCACCGTGTGGTTCTCGTAGAGCGCGCACGCGTCCTGCGTGATCGGGTCGAGCGGCCGGCCGAGCGAGGACCAGGCCTTGCCGTACACCGAGTGCGCGTGGCACGCCGCGACGACGTCCGGCCGGGCCTTGTGGACGGCCGAGTGGATCACGAACCCGGCCCGGTTCACCGGCCTGTTGCCGTACCGGACCCGCCCGGTGTGGTCGACGAGGATCAGGTCCGAGACGCGGATGTGCCGGAAGGACATGCCGAACGGGTTCACCCAGAACATGTCCTCGTGCTCCGGGTCGCGCACGGTGATGTGCCCGGCGATGCCCTCCCCGAAGCCGAACCTGCCGAAGATCCGGAACGCGCCAGCGAGCTGCTGCTTGCGGTGGAGCCGCTCCTCCTCGACGGTCGCGAACTCGGGCGGGCGCGGCAGGGCGATGCCCTCCTGGGTGGGCTCGAAGGAGGGCATACCCCCGTTGTCGGGAGCGGAGGTGGGTGCGGACGTCGTCGGTGCAGCCATCCTCCGACGGTGCGCCTCGCCGCCCCGGCCCGTCAACGGGTGCGCGGGCTCCTGCTGCGCGGGTGCCGGCGGCCCTGGCGTTAGGGTCGCGGCCGTGAGCACTGCGGTCGTGGTCGGCAGCGGCCCCAACGGGCTCACGGCGGCGGCGCTGTTGGCGCGTGCGGGCGTCGAGGTCACCGTCCTGGAGGCGGCGGCGGAGATCGGCGGCGGCACCCGCACGGGCGAGGCGATCGTGCCCGGGCTGCTGCACGACCACTGCTCGGCGGTGCACCCGATGGCCGTCGGCTCGCCGGCGCTGCAGGACCTGCAGCTGGAGAAGTACGGCCTCGAGTGGCGCTGGCCGGAGATCGACTGCGTCCACCCGCTCGACGACGGCACGGCCGGCGTGCTGCACCGCTCCGTCGGGGAGACGGCCCGGGGACTGGGCCGGGACGGCCGGCGCTGGTCCGCGCTGTTCGGCGGGCCCGCCGCGCGCTACGACGCCCTGGCCGAGGACGTCCTGGGCCCGCTGCTGCGGATCCCGTCGCACCCGCTCGACCTCGCCCGGTTCGGCCTGCCGACGCTGCTGCCGGCAACCGTCCTGGCCCGCGCGTTCGCCACCCCGCAGGCCCGGGCGCTCTTCGCCGGCGTCGCGGCGCACGCGTTCCACCCGCTGGAGCGGCCGCTGACCTCGGCGATCGGCCTCGGCATCCTCACCGCCGGGCACCGGCACGGCTGGGCGGTCGCGGCCGGCGGCTCGCGCGCGATCTCCGACGCGCTCGCGGCGGTGCTGGTCGAGCACGGCGGGCGGATCGAGACGGGCGTCCGGGTGACCTCCGCGGCGCAGCTGGCCCCTGCCGACGTCGTGCTGTTCGACCTGGCTCCGGGCGCGGTCGCCGGAATCCTCGGCGACCGGCTGCCCCGCCGGGTGGCCCGGGCCTACCGACGCTTCCGGCACGGGCCGGGGGCGTTCAAGGTCGACTTCGCGGTCGAGGGCGGGGTGCCCTGGCGGAACCCGGCCGCCGCCCGCGCCGGCACCGTGCACCTGGGCGGCCCGCTGGAGGAGGTCGCGGCCGGGGAGCACGAGATCGTCGCGGGCCGGCTGCCGGAGCGGCCGTTCGTGCTGGTCGGGCAGCAGTACCTCGCCGACCCGCGCCGCTCGGTCGGGGACGTGCACCCGGTCTGGGCCTACGCGCACGTCCCGCACGGGTACGCGGGCGACGCCACCGAGGCGATCACCGCGCAGCTCGAGCGGTTCGCGCCCGGCTTCCGCGACCGCGTCGTCGGGACCGCGGTGCGGACCACCACGGAGCTGGCCCGGTACAACCCGAACTTCGTGGGCGGCGACATCGTCACCGGATCGACGCGGGCGGTGCGCCTGCTGGTCGGGCCCCGCGTCACGCTCACCCCGTACGACACCGGCGTCCCCGGCGTGTACCTCTGCTCCGCCGCCACCCCGCCCGGCGCCGGCGCGCACGGGATGTGCGGGGCGCACGCGGCCGCACGGGCCCTGCGGCACCTGCGTCGCTGACGTCCGCCGATCGCCGCCGGCGCGCCCGCCGATCCGGGCACCACGACGCCGACCGGACGAGCGGGACGGATCAGCGCGGCTCGGCCACCGCCGACCGCAGCCGGCCCGCGACCGCGCTCGGCCGGCGTTTCACCGCACTACGGTCGGCCCGATGAACCGAGCGCTGGCCTCCCGGCTGCTGGTGGGGGTGCTGGCCCTCGAGATCGTGATCCCGGCCGCCTCGCTGGCGACCACCTCGACCCCGCGGCACTACGCCTGGAGCATGTTCGTCGAGTCCTCGACCGACTACCGCTACGTCGGCGCGACCATGGACGGCACGCACGTCGACCTCGACCCGGGCGAGGTCGGGCGGCCGTGGTCCGGCATCCACTACGGGCCGCAGACGCCGGAGCGGCTGTGCGCGCGGCACCCCGAGCTGACCTCGGTGACCCGGTTCTACGACACCGACCTCGAGAGCGTGCAGCCGTGCGGATGATCCCCGAGACCGTGCCGGGCCGGCCGCTCGCCGCGTACCGGATCGTGCTGGGGCTGGTCGCCGTGGTGCGCGCGCTGGCCCTCACCGCCAACCCGTACCTCGGCAACCGCCCGCACCCGCTCTACTCCTTCCTGCCGGCGTTGCCCACGCCGGTGTGGACGGTCGTCGGGCTGGTGATGCTGGCCGCCGCGGTGCTCGTCGTGCTGGGTGTGCGGGCCCGCCCGGCCGCCGCCACCGTCGGCGTGTGCGTCCTGCTGCTGATGTGGGGCGCGGGCTACTACGGCAACGGCGCCTACCTGCTGGCCACGATGTCGCTCCTGATCTCCTGCACGCGCTGCGACACCGACCTCGCGCTGCGCCCGCGCCGGTACGCCGACGGCGTGTGGGCGCCGCCGGTCCACCTCATGCGCGCCCAGATCACGATCGTCTACGTCTACGCCGCCCTCGGGAAGCTCAGCCTCGACTTCCTCTCCGGCAACGGACTGGCGTCGTGGGGAATCGACTCGGCCCTCGCGCCGCGGTTGCTGCTGGTCCTGCCCGTGCTGGTGGCGATGGCCGTCGGCGCGGTGGCCACGGAGCTGTTCGTCTCGGTGGCGCTGTGGTTCCGGCGGACGCGGCCCGTCGCGATCGCGCTCGGGCTCCTGCTGCACCTGTGCATGATCGGCTGGATCAGCGACAGCCTGATCGCGGTCGTGGAGCTGACGTGCTTCGCGGCCACCACGACCGGCGGCTACCTGCTCTTCGTCGACCGGCTGCCGCGGTTCGTGGAGCGCCGGATCCCGGAGGGCTCTCCGGCGTCCGGTTAACGCCGACCCCCGGTTCCGACGAGGACCGGCCGTGGAGGCGCGGCGGGTCGAGAGCCTGCGGTGGTACGGCGTGCTGCTCGTGCGCGTCGCCGCCCTGGTGATGACGGGCGTGGTGCTGCAGACGGCCGGGTCCGCCGCCTGGGACGACCACGTGCTCGGCATGCGCGGCGAGCCCGACCGGGGAACCGTCGTCGCCGTCCGGCACACGTCCCCGGGCCGGGCCGACCGCGTGGAGGTCGACACGGCCCGGTTCGGCGGCACGGCCTGGGTCACCACGCCGCGCAAGGACCTCGACGTCGGCGACACGGTCGACGTCGTCGTCGATCCCCGCGACCCGGCGCGGGCCGAGCTCGCCGGGGACGGCTGGCCCTGGCGGCAGATCGTGATCCCGCTGACCGGGCTGCTGCTGGTGGCCGTGTTCGTGGGGAAGTACGGGCGGTGGCGCGAGCCGGAGCCGCCCGCCGACGCCGACGAACTGGTCCGCGGGGGAGCGACCTGACTCAGGCGCCCTCGAGGTACCGCTTGGCCAGGCCGCCGAGCGTCTCCTCGAACTCCGCCACCGTGCGCCGGACGATCTCCGCGACGGGCTCGACCGCGCCGATCCGGCCGGCCACCTGACCCAGCTGGGCGAGGCTGGCGTTGAGGTCGCCGTCCCGGTAGAGCCCGTGGATGTTGCCGAGCAGGGCCATCGGGTCGCCCTCGGTCGCGATCTCGAACGGCGCGGTGGCCTCGGTGCGCAGCACCCGGACCTGCTTGCCGTTGTGCTTGTTGATCAGCATGGTGTCGGTCTCGGCGGCCGCCACCACGGCGTCCTTCATGGTGCGGTGCACCGGGGACTCCTCGGTGGCAACCATCCGCGTGCCCATCTGGACGCCCTCGGCGCCGAGGGCGAACGCGGCGGCCATGGACCGGCCGTCGGCGATCCCGCCCGCGGCCACGATCGGCACGCCGACCTGCGCCGCGACCAGGGGCAGCAGCACCATCGACGACACCTCGCGCGGCGCCTTGAACCCTGCGCCCTCGCTGCCCTCGACCACCAGTCCGTCGACGCCGGCCTCGATCGCCTTCTGCGCGCCGCGCAGGGACGGGACGACGTGGAAGACGGTCAGGCCCGCCTCCTTCAGCCGCGGCGTGTGGGCGGTGGGGGAGCCCGCAGACGTCGTCACGAAGCGGACGCCCTCCTCGACGATCATGTCGACGATCGCCGGGTCCTTGACGAAGGCGAGCGGCAGGTTCACGCCGAACGGCTTGTCGGTGAGGTCGCGGGTGCGGCGGATGTCCTCGCGCACCTCGTCGACCCCGAGCGAGCCGGGGACCAGGCCCATCGCGCCGGCCTCGGACACCGCGGCGACGAGCCGGGGTTTGGCGATGTAGCCCATCGGGGCCTGCAGGATCGGGACGTCGACGCCCAGCAGTTGGGTCACGCGGTTGGCGAAGGTCACCACCGCAGGCTAAACGAACGTTCACTCAGTGGCCAGGGTCCACGGGAAACGTCCCCGGTGCGAGGATCGGGCCATGGCAGCCACGCCGATCCAGGACGTCCCGATCGCGACCGAGCCGATCCGGCTCGGACAGTTCCTCAAGCTCTCCGGCCTCGCCGAGGACGGCGTGCACGCCCGGGAGCTGGTCGAGGCGGGCGAGGTCATGGTCGACGGCCGCGCGGAGACCCGGCGCGGCGCCCAGCTGCGCCGCGGGCAGGTCGTGGCCGTGCACGGCCGGCGGGCGCGGCCCGTCGGATAGCGGGGCTACCAGCCCAGGGCCTGGTGCAGCCGCTCCTCCATGACCGGCGCGAGCGAGGTCATGTACGTGGCCGAGACGTGGTTGAAGTCCATGTAGACGAGCACGTTGCCGATCTCGGCCGGGCAGAGCGCGGCGTCGCACAGGTGGTCGGAGAAGTCCAGGAAGGTCACGTTCGGCGGGACGTCCGGGACCAGCTGGTACGGCGGGATCGGGCCGTAGACGTCCGCGCGGGGCACGCCGCACTCGGCGGCACCGCGGCCGCGCTGCTGCAGGCAGTCCGGCGGGCTGAACGACGTGTCGAAGCGCGGGTTGTCCCGCGCGGCGATCACCGGGATTCCGAGCTCGTTCATCCGCTGCCAGGCGGCGACGAAGCCGGGCGGGGTGACCTCGGTGAGCCCGGCCCGGACGTCCCGGCTGGCCAGTGTGAACACGGCGTCGGGATGCAGGTCGGCGATCTCGTCGACCACCGCGGCGTTCCAGTTCAGGCAGTCCAGGTCGGCCGGGTCCACCTCGGACGCGGTGGAGAAGGGGCAGGCCCCCTTCAGCATGTCGATCAGCTCCCAGTTGTTCCGCTGCGCGACCGGGGCCAGCGCGGCGGTGTACTGCTGGGAGTGCGAGTCCCCGACCACGACGATCCGCTTGGCCGGCGGGACCGCGGGATCCGGCCGGGGCGACGTGCAGGCCTCGGCGGTCGGGTAGCGGATCATCGGAGCGCAGGCCCAGCCCGTGAACTGGTAGAAGTCGTCCGGCGCCGTGACCATCGGGGGGATCAGCTCGACGGCCGGGTCGACGTCGTCGATCGAGCCGGAGTGGATGGCCATCGCCCCGGGGTGGTCGGTGTCGCCCACCGCGGCGGTGTCGTTCGCCCGCTGGGCGGCCTCGAACTGCCAGACGCCGCCGGCGAGCAGGACGACCGCGAGCCCGGCGGCCGCGCCCCGCCAGCGCGTCCGGTCGGTGAGCGGCGCCCGCCGGATCGGCTCCTCGATCAGGTGGTGCGTGAGCACCGCGAGCACGATCGACAGCCCGACGATGGCCAGCCCGCCGCGCAGCCCGACGGTCTCCTGGTCGCGGACGACCAGGAAGAAGATCAGCACCGGCCAGTGCCAGAGGTAGAGCGAGTAGCTCAGGTCACCGAGGTAGCCGACGGGCCGGGAGGCGAGGATCCGGTCGGCCCCGATCCGGCTGCCGGTCATGCCGGCGATCAGCACCAGGCACGCCGCGCCGGTGGGCCACAGCGCCGCGATGCCGGGGAACACGGCGTCGACCCGCAGCAGCGCGCCGCAGGCGACGAGCCCGACGACGCCGACCCACCCGAGCACGACCCGCCAGCGGCGGGGCAGGGCGATCGCGTCGATCGTCAGCGCCAGCAGGCCGCCGAGCGCGAACTCCCACACGCGGGTGAGCGAGTGGAAGTAGGCGAGCGGCTGGTTGGTGATCGTGAGCGCGACCGAGAAGGTCAGCGAGGCGGCGAACAGGCCGCTCAGGGTGAGCAGCAGGTGCCCGCGCAGCCGCTCCCCGGCCTGGCCGGCGACCAGGGCCACCACCGCGATCAGCAGCGGCCACACGACGTAGAACTGCACCTGGATCGACAGCGACCAGAAGTGCTGGACCACGCTCTGGGTGTTGTGCTGGGCCGCGTAGTCCACGGAGTCGGCCGCGAGCTGCCAGTTCTCCAGGAACACTGCCGACGCGAACAGCTCGTGCAGCGTCTGCTGCCAGCGGGCCTCGGGGAGCAGCAGCGCTCCCGCGACCGCGCTCACGACCAGCACGGTGAACGCGGCCGGCAGCAGGCGCGCGGCCTGGCGCGCCCACGTCGGCCGGAAGCGGAGCCGGCCGCGGGCGGCGGCCCGGAAGAGCTGTCCGGTGATGAGGAAGCCGGAGATCACGAAGAAGACGTCGACGCCGCCGGAGACCCGGCCGAACCAGACGTGGTAGGCGACGACGAGGAGCACCGCGAGCGCGCGCAGTCCCTGCAGTTCGGGGCGGAAGCGCCGGGCACGCTCCGTGGCCGCGGCGGCCGGGGCGGGCGTGAGGTGCGGAACGGGATCGGAGGCGGGATCGACGGGGTCGGGCCGCATCGCTGTCATCCGGTCCCTCCGCTGTCGCCTCCTCCGGCCCAGCTCGTACGCCCGTCCGGTCCCGGGGGCGCTCCGGGCGGGCCCCGCGGCGGGGGCGGGGCGAGGGGAGGCAGGGCCGGCTCGTCACCCCTCGTGACGATCCGGTTCGCTCTGACTGTAAGCCGGAAGATCGGGCCCCGCGCGACGGGACCCGGTTCCGGCGGCATCGGTGGTGATCGCGGTCGGTGGGCTCAGTAGCCCACGTACCCGCCCGAGCCGTTGCTGCGGCCGCCGGCCTCGAGGGTGTCGAGGCCGTAGTTGGCGATCATGTAGCGCACGCCCGCGGTGATGTTGGCGACCGGGTCGGTGATCGCGCGGCCGGACAGGCTGGGGTGCACGTAGGCCCGGAAGGTCGAGGGGATGACCTGCATCAGGCCCTGCGAGGGGCGGCCGGCGCGGGCGTTGGAGTCCCACAGGTTGATCGCCCGCGGGTTGCCGCCGGACTCCGCCATGATGATCTTCTTGACGCTCGGCGCGAGGTCCTGCGGCAGGTCGCAGATCTCGAGGGCCTGGGCGATCCAGCCGTCGACGCCGCCGCGGGAGATCAGCGCGTCGAGCTCGGCCCGGGCCGCGGCCTCGGCGGCCTCCTTGGCCTGCTGCTCCGCGATCTGGTCGGCGATCCGGCCGGCCTTGTCCAGCGAGGCCAGCTCCACGTCCGTGATCGCCTCGGGGTCCGCCTCGGCGGGGCCGGGGTCGTCGATGCCGGCGACCGAGTAGGCGACCGGGCTCAGGTGCGCGCCGGTGAGCGGGACGTCCGCCGGGTCGACCTGAAGGGCCTCGGAGTTCGCGGCCAGCTGCGTGGCGGCCGTGGAGGTCTCCGCGGCGTCGGCGATCGCCGGGACCCCGGTGGAGGTGACGGCCGCGAACGTGCCCGTCGAGAGGACGCCGAACGCGGCGCCGACAGCAGCCGTCGTGGACGCGACGGTGCGTCGGGGGGCGACGCGACCGGGGGCGGTCGCGTGCCTGGCGGCGTGCCTCGTGGGGACCCGGTGGGGAGCCGGGTCTCCGGTGACACGCCGGCCGCCTGGGGAGCGGTGGCCAGCCAAGGTGTTGAGCCTTTCGCGTTCTCTTCACGTCCACGGACGGTCTCGGGCGGACCCGGGTCGGGGGTCCCGGGGAGCCGGTCGGGGACTCCGGCTCCACCGTCCGCTCGTGATCGGACCGTGATGACTGCCGGGGACACTACGGATGGTGAACCCCCGGACACAAGCCCCGGGACTGCCTGTCGCCGCTGCTCCGCGGCCGTTCGTCGCGCCGTCCACCGGCAGGGTGTTCCGCGTCTCCTGCGGTGAACGGTCACCGGGCGCGACCGGACGCTACCGACGCGTAGGGTGGACGTGAATCGAGCTTCAGCTCTCGGGAGGCGCCGTGCACGCGAAGGACCTGCTGACCATCGGGGAGGTCGTCGCCCGCAGCGGCTTCCCGCACTCGGCGCTCCGGTTCTACGAGCGCGAGGGGCTCGTGAGCGCCACCCGGACGTCGGGCGGTCAGCGGCGCTACGAGCGGGGAGTGCTCCGCCGGCTCGCGTTCATCCGGGCCGCCCGCTCGATCGGCATCGGGCTCGACGACGTCCGTGCCGCGCTCCACGAGCTCCCCGCCGACCACACGCCGACCAAGACCGACTGGACCCGACTGTCCAAGACCTGGCGGGGCCGGCTCGACGAGCAGATCGACGCCCTGGTCGCGCTGCGGGACGGGCTCGACTCCTGTATCGGCTGTGGCTGCCTCTCCCTCGCCCGCTGCCGGCTGATGAACCCGGAGGACCGCGCGGCCTCCGCGGGCGACGGCGCCCGCATGCTCCCCGCCGCCCTCCGCCGCGGCCCCACCATCTGACGCCGCGCGAGTCGACACCTCCCACCCCGCGAATCGGCACCTCCCACCCCGCGAGTCGGGAGTTCCAGCACCGCGAGTCGGGAGTTTCAGCACCGCGAGTCGGGAGTTCCAGCACCGCGAGTCGGCAGTTCCAGGCGACCGAGTGTGCGTTCCCGGGAGACGACGGAGATGTGTGGTTCGGTGACGTGAAAGTGCCGACTCGCGGGACCGGGGTGCCGCGAGTCGGGCTCCGGCCCCGCGCGAGTCGCGCCGTGCCTCAGCCCGGCAGCCGCTCGGCGCGGAGGGCGGAGCGGCGCACCTTGCCCGTGTCCTCGCGGAGCGGGTGGTCGACCCGCTCGACCGTCGCGGGCACCTTCTGCCGGGCCAGCCGCCCCGCGACGTGTGCGCGCAGCTCCTCGTCGGTGACGGTCGAGCCGTGGTCGAGCTGGACGATCGCGTGCACCCGCGAGCCCAGGTCGTCGTCGGGCAGCCCGATCACGCACGACGACAGCACGGCCGGGTGCGCGTCGAGGGCCGCCTCCACCTCGGCCGGGTACACGTTGGACCCGCCGACGAGGATCATGTCGCTGCGCCGGTCGGCGAGGTAGAGATAGCCCTCGGCGTCCATCCGGCCCATGTCGCCGAGCGACTCCCAGCCGTCGCGGCCCCGCGCGACCGCGCCGAGGTACCGGTACGGCGACTCGGGCACCTTCATCCACACCTCGCCGACCTCGCCGACGGGCAGCGGCCTCCCATCCTCGTCGCCGATCCGCATCTCGCCGGACACCACCTGTCCCACCGAGCCCGGGTGGGCCAGCCACTCCACGCCGTCGATCATGCAGCTGGCCTGCGACTCGGTGCCCGCGTACAGCTCGAGCACGGTCTCCGGTCCGAACCACTCGAGGCACCCGCGCTTGACGTGCTCCGGGCACGGTGCCCCGACGTGCAGCAGGGTCCGCACCGACGACACGTCGGCGGCGGCCCGCACCTCCTCCGGCAGCCGCAGCAGCCGGCCCATCAGGGTCGGGACGGCGTAGAGCCAGGTCACGCGGTGCCGGTCGACGGCCTCGAGCACGGTGGCGCCGTCGAAGTGGTCGAGCACCAGCACCGTGCCCCCGCGCAGCAGGCTGATCAGAGAGAACATGAACGGTGCGTTGTGGTAGAGCGGCGCGGTCACGGCGAAGACCTCGCCCTCGCCCTCGAGGCGCAGCCGCTCGGCCGCCTGCGTGACGACCCCGTACCGGCCCTCGTTCCCGGCCAGGATGATCTTCGGTCGCCCGGTGCTCCCGCCCGAGGTCGGCGCCTTCCAGGTCGGCGGCACCGCGGGCGGCAGCGGGCCGGGGTCGAGGGTCGGGTCGGGCACCCAGTCCGCGGGCAGCGAGGGGCGCCCGTCCGGCGTCGGCAGCCCGACGACGACGGGCGGGTCGGCGATCTCGATCAACGCCGCGAGCTCGGCGGGCGGCAGTTTCGCCGAGACCGGCTGCGGGACGGCGCCGAGCTTCCACGCCCCGACGACGGCGGCGTAGAAGGAGGCGTTGTTCGGCAGCCCGATCGTGACCAGCGATCCCTCGCGCACCCCGAGCGCGGCGAGCTCCCGGGCGGCCCGGCTCGAGCCGGCGGCGAGCTCGGCGCGGGTGGTGGTGCCGGCGGGATGGAGGAGGGCGACGGCGTCGGGGTCCTGCTCCGCGAGCAGGTCGATCGTGCAGCCGAGTGGGGTCTCGTCGGGGATCACCACCCGATCCTGCGCCCTCGCGGTGATAATGCACATGCCTCCGCCGTGCCGAGGTGGTGCTGGCCTCCCCGACGTGCCGCCCCGGCCGGCGAAGACTTCCCGGTGTGCGACTCCTGCCCGCCGCCCTCTCCGCCGCCGTGCTCGGTGCCGTTCTCGCGATCAGCGCGTGCGGCGCGGCCTCCGCCGATCCCCGCGTCGACGCGCCGGCTCCGGCGGCCCCGGCGGTCCCGGCTGCTCAGGCGGCCCCGGCCGCCCCGGCGGCCGCCCAGGAGGTCCTGCCGCAGCGGCAGGCGGCCGCGCCGCCGCGCCCCGTGTCGTCGGGCGGCGCGTCGCGGGCCCCGGTCTCCGACCCCGGGATGGACGCCGCCGCCGACGGCCTGCGCCCCTTCCTGCTCACGCCCGCGGAGATCGGTCCGGAGTTCACGGCGGGGGACGAGCCGCGGCCGGACCCGGCGACCCCCGCGCTGTGCGGCGGGCCCGGCGTCGTCGCGCAGTTCCCGTTCGCCGTGCGGGTCGGCGCCGCCGCGGAGAGCACGAGCGGCCTGGTCCAGGAGACCGTGAGCGTCTACGGCGACGAGGCGGGCGCCACCGAGGCCTACCGCGCGTCGGTCGCGAGCATGTCCTGCTCGGAGGGCCACGTGGACGGGCGCCCGGCCGTCATCGCGCCCGCCGAGGACCTGCGCGCCGACCTGGGCCACGACGAGGCGACCGGCTGGCGGATCGGCGGCGAGGGCTTCGACGTCGTGATGATCTCGGTCCGCGAGGGCGAGGTCGTCATGAACTTCACCGTGCTCGCCCCCGAGGACGGGCTGCCCGCGCTCCCGGACCCGCTCACGGTGGCGCAGGCGGGTGCGCAGAAGCTCCTGGGGTGAGACGCCGGTCACCCGCGATACGGAGGAACCGCCGTTACCGTGGGGTGGTGACCGACGCCGCCGCCGTGCCGACCACCTCCGCCGACCGCTGGCTGCGCTTCGAGGGCCTCAGCAACATCCGGGACGTCGGCGGCCTGCCACTCGTCGACGGCGGGTACACCCGCACCGGTGTGCTGCTGCGCAGCGAGTCGCTCGACCACGTGACGCCGGGCGACGTCCGGCAGCTCGTCGACGGCCTCGGCCTGCGGCTGATCCTCGACCTGCGGACCGACCGCGAGATCGCCGAGCACGGCGAGACCGAGCTCGCCCGCGCCGGCGTGGAGACCGTGCAGTTCACGTTCATCCCGGAGTCCGGGCGGGAGCTGCCCGAGGTGGGCGACGACGTCCACCCGATGGTCGCGAACTACCTCGGCTACCTGCGCGATCGCGGCCCGAACGTCGTCGGCGCCGTCCGGCGGCTCGCGGCCGCGGACGGGGCCGCGCTGGTGCACTGCGCCGCGGGCAAGGACCGCACCGGGACCCTCGTGGCGATGGTGCTCGACGCCGTCGGGGTCGAGCGGGAGGCCGTCGTCGAGGACTACGCGCTGTCCGCCACCAAGATCGAGGCGATGTTCCGGCGCTGGACCTCCCTGTCCGGCGCGGAGATGCCCGGGCCGGAGGAGATCGACCGGCACAGCCCGCGCGCGGTCGCGATGGAACAGGTGCTGGCCACGCTCGACGAGCGCGACGGCGGTGCAGCGGGCTGGCTGCAGGCCAACGGCCTCACAGGCGACGAGCTCTCCGCCCTGCGCGACCGCCTGGTCTAGGGCAGTTCCTCGATCGGCACCGCGCCGTCGAGCTTGCGGAGGGCGCCGGGGTCGCCCGTGACGGCGGGCCAGCCCCGGTGCCGGGCGGTGGTGACGACCTGCCCGGCCACGATGTCGTCCTGCCCCGTGGCGGCGAGCAGCAGCCCGGACTCCTGGGCCATCGCCGGGCTGAGGTCGTGGATCACGGTGTTGGGCAGGCCGAGCAGGACCTGCAGGGCGGCGTGGTGCTCGGGCTCGAGCTGCGACCACGCGCGGCCGAGCGCCGCGGACGGCACCGCGAGCACGAGGTTCTCCTCCACGGCGGCCCACACCAGGGCGCGCATGTAGACGGGCCGGCCGGTCGCGAACGCCCGGAGCGCGCTGGCGTCCAGCACTCTTCCGCCGATCATGTGCGCGCCCTTCAGCCGACGGCCACGGGAGGCACGAGCCGCAGCGACCTGCGCGCCGCGTCGAGCTCGTCCGCCGGTGGGGGACCTCCGTACAGGTCGGCCAGAGTAGCGAGCGACCGATCGCGTGACTGCCGTGCCTGCACGGCCTCCGCCACATAGGCGGACAGGCTCGCCGCACTCCCGTTGCGGACCGCCTCCCGGGCCTCCGCGACCAGCTCGGCCGGCAGGGTGACGGTCACCCGCTCGCTGCGCATACCGTCAGGCTACTGGGCGCATACCGGGCCGTCGACCGGAAGGCGGTGCGCGTCCGGATGAGGGCCACCTCGGCCGATGCAGGTTACCGACGGGTATGTCAGGCTGGGCGGCGGCGCGGCGGTCGACGAGGACCGGCTCGCCGTACCCGGTTCCGCACGCAGGAGGGTCTCGACGATGGACCTCACCTTCACCGCCGCCGAGGAGGAGTTCCGCAGCGAGCTGCGCTCCTGGCTCTCGGCGAACATCCCGGACGAGTGGCGCCGCCCGGGCTTCTGGGAGTCGCTCCCGGACGAGGAGAGCTTCCGGCTCCGCCGCGACTGGGAGCGCGACAAGGCGCTCGCCGGCTTCGCGGGCATCCAGTGGCCGACGGAGTTCGGCGGCCGCGGCGGCACACCCGGCATGAAGGCGATCTACGACGTCGAGATGGTGTTGGCCGACGCCCCGCGCACGGTCAACCCGCTCGGCCTCACCTTCCTCGCGCCCACCGTGATGGCGATCGGCACGGACGCGCAGAAGAAGGAGATCATCGGCCCGATGCTGCGCAACGAGGTGATCTGGTGCCAGGGCTTCTCCGAGCCCGGCGCCGGGTCGGACCTCGCGGCGCTGTCCACCCGCGGCGTCCGCGACGGTGACGACTTCGTCGTCAACGGGCAGAAGGTGTGGACCACCAACGCCGTGCACGGCGACAAGATCTTCACGCTGGTCCGCACCGAGCCGGGCAGCCAGAAGCACCGCGGCATCTCGATGCTGCTCATCGACATGCACCAGCCCGGCGTCGACGCCCGGCCGCTCAAGCAGATGTCCGGCGCCAGCGAGTTCGGCGAGGTCTTCTTCGACGACGCCCGGGTTCCGGCCACGGACGTCCTCGGCGAGATCGGCGAGGGCTGGCGCACCGCGATGCTGCTGCTGTCCTTCGAGCGCGGCGCCTCGGGCATCTCGCAGTACACCGAGTTCCGCCGGCAGTACGACGAGATCGCCGCCGTCGCGAAGAAGCTCGGCCGCGACACCGACCCGGTGATCCGCAACAAGCTCGCCGGCGTCCTCACCGAGCTGGAGTGCCTGCGGCTGCACTCGATGCACGTCCTCACGCAGACCGAGCGGGGCCGCGACCTGGGCTTCGAGGCGTCGATGACCAAGCTGCAGTGGTCGGAGGCCTTCCAGGACCTCTGGGAGGTCTACGACGACGTCCTCGGCGAGGACGACACCCTCGAGGCGCTCGGCGACCTCGACCTGCGCCCGCTCAACGCGCAGGCGATGTGGTCCCGGTCGGTCACGATCTGGGGCGGCTCGTCGCAGGTCCAGCGCAACGTCACCGCCGAGCGCGTGCTCGGCCTGCCCCGGTAGGAGCCCGGCATGTTCTTCGCCCTCACCGAGGACCAGCAGGAGTTCGGCGCGGCGGTCACGACCTACCTCGCCGAGCGGTTCGACATGGAAGCCGTGCGCCGCGTCTTCGAGGACGCCGACGGCGACGGCAACCCCGGGTCGCTGTGGAAGGCCGCGGCCGAGCAGGGCTGGCTCGCCGTCACCGTCCCCGAGGAGCACGACGGGCTGGGCCTCGGCCTGGTCGAGGCACAGGTGATCGCGCGGGCGCTCGGCGCCGGCGTCGCGCCCGGCCCGTGGCGCGGGACCGTCCTCGCCGCCGAGGCGATCCGGCTCGCCGGGTCGGACGAGCAGAAGGCGGCCTGGCTGCCGCGGCTCGCCTCGGGCGACGCGACCGGCGCCGTCGGGCTGCGCGGCGACGCCCCCGGCGTCGTCCCCGCGGTGGAGTACGGGGCGATCGCCGACGTCGTGGTCGTCCGGACCCCCGACGGGCTCGGCCTGGCCACCGACGCGCAGGCCAGCCCGGTCGGGTCCTACGACCGCACCACCCGGCTGGCCACGCTCGACGTCGCGGACGTGGAGCCGCTGCCGGGCGACGCCGCCGCCCAGCTGACGGCCCGGGCCACCGTGCTCGCCGCCGCCGACCTGGTCGGGATCGCCCGTGAGGCGCTGAGCCGGACGGTCGCCTACGACCGCGAGCGCGAGCAGTTCGGCGTGCCCGTCGGGTCCTTCCAGGCGCTCAAGCACGCGCTGGCGGACATCCACGTCGGTGTGACGATGGCCGAGCACGCAGCGCTCTACGCCGCCCACGCCGTGGACGCCGGGCTCGACGACGCCGAGCTGGCCGTCGCCGTCGCCAAGGCCAAGGCGAGCGACGTGGCACTGCAGTCGACCGCCGCGATGATCCAGTACCACGGCGGCATCGGCTACACCTGGGAGCACGAGGCGCACTTCTTCTACAAGCGCGCCAAGCGGCTGGCCGGGCTGTACGGCGGGGTGGACCAGCACCGCGAGCGGATCGCGGCGCTCACCCTCTGACGTCGGCGGAGCCGGCGGCGCGCCCCGTGGCGGCCGCCGCCGGGCCCCGGCACGATCATGGGATGGAGAGCTACCGGGCGGTCGCCGACGCGGCCCGCGCAGTCGAGGCCGCGGCCGGCACGCCCGGCGTCGCCGCCGCCGCGTCGCCGTTCACGATCGACGTCCGCTTCACCGGCGGGCTCGACGCGCGCCAGCAGGAGGCCTTCGCGGCCGCGGCGGACCGCTGGACCCGGATGATCGTCGGCGACCTCCCGGCCGCCGTCGTGGACGGCGAGACGATCGACGACGTGCTGATCCTCGCCTCGGGCGCGGACATCGACGGCTCCGGACAGATCCTCGGCCAGGCCGGTCCGACGCAGCTGCGGCCGGTCTCCGCGGGGCTGCTCCCCGCCGTCGGGCAGATGCAGTTCGACACCGCGGACCTCGCCCGGATGGAGAGCGAGGGGACGCTCGACGACGTCATCACCCACGAGATGGGCCACGTCCTCGGCATCGGCACCCTCTGGTCCCGGCTCGGCCTGCTGTCGGGCGCGGGCACGGCGGACCCGGTCTTCACCGGCACCGGCGCGGTCGCGGAGTGGACCGCGCTCGGCGGCAGCGGCGGGGTGCCCGTGGAGAACACGGGCGGACCCGGCACGCGCGACGGTCACTGGCGGGAGTCGGTCTTCGGCGACGAGCTGATGAGCGGTTTCATCGCCGAGGCCGGCAACCCGATCTCGCGGGTCACGGTGGCCGGCCTGGGCGATCTCGGGTACGTCGTGGACCTGGAGGCGGCCGAGCGCTACCGCCTGCCCGCCGGCGCGGAGGGGTCCGCCGCGATCGTCGGCCGGTCGGGGCGGCGGTGCCGGGTCGGGCGCCCCACCGCGCACGTCCTGCCCGAGGCCGCCCTCCACGTCTGACCGCGCCGCACCGGTCGCCCCGCAGCCCGCTCACGCCACCCGTCGAGGGGAGGTGTGGGCCCGCGTCCGCGGGGTACGCACCCCGGTTGCACAGCCGTCGTGATCGTCCGAACTCGCAGGTCGGGGGCCACTGTGGAATGCGGAACCCCGCCGCTCGTGGGACCGTTGGGAGATGCCGGCCCCACCCGCAGTCAACGCCACAGCCGCGGCTCTGCTCGGACTGCTCCACAGCGGTCCGATGACGGGCGGCCAGCTCGTCGCGGCCGCCGGCGAGCGCTTCGGCTCCTTCTTCACCGTGACCCGCAGCCAGGTCTACCGCGAGCTGCCGGTGATGGCCGAGGCCGGCCTGCTGCGGCTGGGCAAGCAGGGGCCGCGGGCGTCGCAGCAGTACGTGATCACGGCGGCGGGCAAGCGGGCGTTCAAGGCGTGGCTGCACCACGGCAGCGGCGGCGACGCGCTACGCAGCCCGCTCGTCCTGCGGCTGCTGCACGCCGGCCAGCTCACCGTGAAGCAGCGGGCCGAGCTGGTCGGCACCTCGCGCGAGGTCTACACGGCGCGGCTCGCCGAGTCCCGCGCCGCCGCCCGGGGCGAGGAGGACCCGTACCGCAAGGCGGTCGCGGACTTCACCGTCGCGCACACCCGGGCGATGGTGAAGCTGCTCGACGCGATCCCGCTCGACTGACACCCCGGCGACGCACCCGGGCCCCAACCCTCCCGCCGCACCGCCCTCGCGTGCCCGCGTAGCCTGGAGCGTTGTGAACCCCGACGTGGCAGCCGACCTGAAGGACCTCGCAACCACCCTGGAGGGCATCGAGGCGGTCACCGACGTCCCCGCGCTCAAGGCGGAGATCGCGGACCTCGAGGAGCAGGCGGGCGCCCCCGACCTGTGGAACGACACCGAGGCCGCGCAGAAGGTCACCAGCCGGCTCTCGCACGCCCAGGCCGAGCTGCGCCGGGTCGAGGACCTGCGCCGCCGGCTCGACGACCTCCCCGTGCTCTACGAGCTGGCCGAGGACGAGGGGGACGAGTCCGCGATCGCCGACGCGGACCGGGACCGCACGAAGCTCCGCGAGGAGATCGCCTCGCTCGAGGTCCGGACCCTGCTCTCCGGCGAGTACGACGAGCGCGAGGCGCTGGTGACGATCCGCTCCGAGGCGGGCGGGGTCGACGCCGCGGACTTCGCCGAGATGCTCATGCGCATGTACCTGCGCTGGGCCGAGCGGCACGGCTACGGGGTGGACGTCTACGACACCTCCTACGCGGAGGAGGCGGGCATCAAGTCCGCGACCTTCCAGGTCCACGCCCCCTACGCGTACGGCACCCTGTCGATCGAGCAGGGCACGCACCGGCTGGTCCGCATCTCGCCGTTCGACAACCAGGGCCGCCGCCAGACGTCGTTCGCCGGCGTCGAGGTCACCCCGGTCGTCGAGTCGACGGACCACGTCGAGATCGACGAGAAGGACCTGCGCGTCGACGTCTACCGGTCCTCCGGGCCCGGCGGGCAGGGCGTCAACACCACGGACTCCGCGGTCCGGCTGACCCACATCCCCACCGGGATCGTGGTGTCCTGCCAGAACGAGCGCTCCCAGATCCAGAACAAGGCCACCGCGATGGTCGTGCTGCAGGCCAAGCTGCTCGCGCGCAAGCACGAGGAGGAGCGGGCGCTGATGGACTCGCTCAAGGACTCCGGCTCCAGCTGGGGCAACCAGATGCGCTCCTACGTGCTGCACCCGTACCAGATGGTCAAGGACCTGCGGACCGAGTTCGAGGTCGGCAACCCGGGTGCGGTGCTCGACGGCGACATCGACGGCTTCATCGAGGCGGGCATCCGCTGGCGTCGCAACCAGCAGCTCGAGGCGGAGAACGCGTAATCGGACGAGCGGTAGCGCTGCTGCGCCGAGGGGGCCTGTCGGGTGACGGCCCGGTCATGATCCGCCGGTAACGTCCCGGCCGTGATCCGGCTGGAGCGCGTCACCAAGATGTACAAGACCTCGACGCGGCCCGCGCTGGACCGCGTCTCGGTCGAGGTGGACAAGGGCGAGTTCGTCTTCCTCATCGGGCCGTCCGGCTCCGGGAAGTCGACCTTCCTGCGGCTGCTGCTGCGGGAGGACGTCCCGACCCGCGGCAAGATCTGGGTGACCGACCTCGACGTCGCGAAGCTGCCGCGGCGCAAGGTCCCCCGGCTGCGGCAGCGCATCGGCGTGGTGTTCCAGGACTTCCGGCTGCTCCCGAACAAGACCGTGGGTGAGAACGTCGCGTTCGCGCTCGAGGTGATCGGCAAGTCGCCCTCGACGATCCGCAAGGTCGTGCCCGAGGTGCTCGAGCTCGTCGGGCTCGAGGGCAAGGCCGACCGGATGCCCCACGAGCTCTCCGGCGGCGAGCAGCAGCGCGTGGCGATCGCCCGCGCGTTCGTGAACCGCCCGCTGGTCCTGCTGGCCGACGAGCCCACCGGCAACCTCGACCCCGACACCAGCCAGGACATCATGCTGCTGCTCGAGCGGATCAACCGCACCGGCACGACCGTCGTCATGGCGACCCACGACCACTCCATCGTCGACTCCATGCGACGGCGGGTGGTCGAGCTGGACATGGGCCGCGTCGTCCGGGACGAGGCCCACGCGGTGTACGGGGTGGGCCGGTAGTGGGCACCGTCGACGTACTCCTCCCCGCGGAGGCGCCATGAGGACCGACTTCGTCGTCCGGGAGGTCGCCAGCGGCCTGCGCCGCAACGTCACGATGACCGTGGCGATGGTGCTGACCACCGCGATCTCGCTGCTCATGGTCGGCACCGGCCTGCTCGCGGTGAAGACGATCGACGCCACCGAGGCCATCTACTCCGACCGCCTGGAGATCCGGGTCGCGCTCACCCAGGACGTGTCCACCGCGGACACGGACTGCACCCAGCCGATCTGCGCGGGCCTGCGGTCCACCCTGGAGAACTCGCCGCTGGTGGCGGGCGTGACGTACGAGAACCAGCAGGAGGCGTACGAGCGCTTCCAGGAGCTGTTCGCCGGACAGTCGGTCGCCGAGCTCGCCCGGCCGCAGTCGCTGCCGGCCACGCTGCGGGTCAAGCTCGTCGACCAGGACGGGTCGACCGAGGCCGGCGCGGCCGCGGTGAAGCAGGCCATGGAGAACCAGGTCGGCGTGCGCACCGTGATCGACCAGCGGGACGTCGTCGCCAAGCTGTTCGACTTCCTCGGCGGCGTGCGGAACGTGACCTTCGCGCTGGCCCTGGTGCAGGCCGTCGCGGCGCTGATGCTGATCTCCAACACGGTCCAGGTCTCCGCCTACACCCGCCGCACCGAGGTGGGCGTGATGCGGCTGGTCGGCGCCACCCGCTGGTACACCCAGCTGCCGTTCCTGGTCGAGGCCGTGATCACCGGCGTAGTCGGTGCGGTGCTCGCGGGCGTGGGGCTGCTCGTCGGGAAGGTCGCCTTCATCGACTCCCTGCTGGCCGGGATCGCGCAGAACGGCGTGATCCCGCCCGTCACGCTCGCCGACGTCCTGACGGTCTCGGCGTACCTGGTCCCGATCGGCGCCGTGATCGCGGGGATCACGGGCTACGTCACCCTGCGTCTCTATGTGAAGGTGTGAGGTGACCACCTCCGCGTAGGCTGGAGGGGTGAAGGAGAAAGGCCGCAAGGTGATCGCGCAGAACCGGCGCGCGCGTCACGACTACGCGGTGCTCGAGGAGTTCGAGGCCGGTGTGGCGCTCATGGGCACCGAGGTGAAGAGCCTGCGGCTGGGCCGGGCCTCGCTGGTCGACGCGTACGCCACGGTCGACGACGGCGAGGTGTTCCTGCGCGGCCTGCACATCCCCGAGTACACGCACGGCAGCTGGACCAACCACGAGCCGCGGCGCACCCGCAAGCTGCTGCTGCACAAGTACGAGATCGAGCGGCTGATCGGCAAGATCCGCGAGGGCGGGCTCACGCTCGTCCCGATGTCGCTCTACTTCAGCGACGGCAAGGTCAAGTGCGAGATCGCGCTGGCCCGCGGCAAGAAGACCTACGACAAGCGGCAGGACCTGGCGAAGAAGGACGCCGAGCGGGACATGGCCCGGGCCATCGGCCGCGCCGCGAAGGGCCGGGCGAGGTCGCTCTCGTGACGCTCCCTGCGCCGCCCACGTCGGACGACGACGTCCCCCGCTGGATCGCCGACCTCGGCCTGCCCGGGCTCGTGGACGTCCACGTGCACTTCCTGCCCGAGCGGGTCCTGAACAAGGTGTGGGCCTACTTCGACCAGGCCCGCACGCACTACGGCATGGACTGGCCGATCCAGTACCGCACGCCCGAGCCCGAGCGGGTCGCCACGCTGGAGAAGCTCGGCGTGCTGCGGTTCGCGCCGCTGGTCTACCCGCACAAGCCGGGTATGGCGGCGTGGCTGACCGAGTGGGCGGCCGAGTTCGCGACCGCCACCCCGGCCGCGGTCCGCACGGCCACCCTCTACGCCGAGCCCGGCGTCGAGGAGTACCTGGGCGCCGCCGTCGAGGGCGGGGCGCGGGCGGTGAAGGTGCACGTCCAGGTGGGGGCCTTCGACCCGCGCGACCCCCTGCTCGACGGGGCGTGGGGCCTGCTGGCCGAGGCCGGCGTCCCGGTGATCGTGCACTGCGGGCACGGGCCCATCCCCGGCGAGCACACCGGGCTCGACGTCTTCGGCGAGGTCCTGGCCCGCCACCCACGGCTCACGGCGGTGCTCGCCCACGCCGGGATGCCGGACTTCCACGCCGCGCTGGGGCTGGTGCACCGCTACGAGAACGTGCACCTCGACACCACGATGGTCGGCACGCCCTACGCCGAGGCGTTCGCGCCGCTGCCGGCGGACTGGCCCGCGCGGCTCGCCGAGATCCCCGGCCGGGTCGTCCTGGGCAGCGACTTCCCGAACATCCCGTACCCCTACGCCGAGCAGCTCCGCGCCATCGCCGGCTGGGCGGCCGCGGACGACCGGCTCGGCGAACCCTTCCTCCGCTCGGTCCTCCACGGCACGGGCACCCGTCTCCTGCGCCTCTGACCCGTGAGCGGCGAGTGCCCTCTAGGGGCAGTCGCCACTCACGACCCCGGGTGACCTGCGCGAACAGCGTCAGACGAGCAGGACCAGCCGGCCGCCGACCCCGCCGCCGGCGAGCCGCTCGTGGGCCGCGGCCACGTCGTCGAGCGGGTAGGTGCCGGCCACGGTCAGGGTCAGCTCGCCCTTGGCCGCGAGCGCGGCGAGCTCGGCCAGCCGGACGCCGTCGGGTCGCACCATCGTCTGCACACTGCGGATCCCGCGCTCGGCGGGCACGGGCCCGGCGACGGTCACGAGGGTTCCACCATCCCGCACCGGCGCGAGCGCCGCGGCGCCGATCCCGGCCGTGTCGAGCACACGGTCGACGCCGGTGGGCAGCGCGTCCCGGCGGACGACCTCGGCGCCGTACCCGCGCACGGCCTCCTCGTCGCGCGCCGAGGCCGTGGCGACGACCCTCAGCCCGGCGCGGACCGCCAGCTGCACCGCAAACGCCCCGACCCCGCCGGCTCCGCCGACGACCAGCAGGGACGAGGTCTCCGGCGCAGCGAGGTCGTCGAGCGCCGCGGCGGCCGTGAGGGCGTTCAGCGGCAGGGTCGCGGCCGCCGCGACGTCGACGCCCTCCGGCGCCGGTGCCACGTCGGCGGCCGGCACGACGACCTTCTCCGCCTGGGCCCCGACCGGCACGGCGAAGGCCGGGAGCACCGTGATCACCGCGTCGCCGGGCCGGAGCCCCTCGACGCCGACGCCGAGGGCGTCGACCCTCCCGGCGACGTCCCAGCCCAGCCCCCGCACGAACGGCCCCTCGGGTGCCGGCGCCAGTCCGGCCTGAACCGTGAACCCGGAGCGGGTCGCCAGGTCGACCGGATTCACGGTCGCGGCCTCCACCGCGATCCGCACCTCGCCCGGCCCCGGTTCGGGCTCGGGCACCTCCGCGACCTCGAGCACCTCGGGGCCACCGAACTCGCGGAACACCACTGCACGCATGTCGCTCTCCTCGTCGTCCGTGCTTCCGGAACTCACGCTAGGAGCGTTACTATCCAGCGGGTAGTAGTTACCTGGAAGTGCGTAGGAGAGCCGGAGGAGAGCCATGGCGACCACGACCGCGGCCCAGCGTCGCGAGGCCGACCGCGCGGCCTACGATGCCTTCCTGGCCGCCTGCCCCTCGCGGATGGTGCTGGACCGGATCAGCGACAAGTGGGTCGGGTTGCTCCTCGCCGCGCTGGCCGACGGCCCGAAGCGGTACTCCGAGCTCGGCAGGCGCGTCGCCGGCGTCAGCCCGAAGATGCTCACGCAGACCCTGCGCGGCCTCGAGCGCGACGGGCTGGTGGAGCGCGAGGTGACCGCGGCCGTGCCCGTGCGGGTGGACTACCGGCTCACGCCGCTCGGTGCGGGGCTCCACCGGGCGGTGCTGCACGTCAAGAACTGGGCGGAGGCGCACGTCGAGGAGGTGCTCGCGGCGCGTGACCGGTACGACTCGCGGGTCGACACCGAATCGGGATGAGCGGTGGGGGCGCGGGCGTTAGAATGGATCGACGGCCCGGCGTGCGGGTCGCGACAAGGGGGTGAACGGTCTCGACTCCTGAGGCGGACCGAGGGGAAGCGTGCCGAGGAAGACGACGATGAGCTCGTTAACCATGCGTCGTAACAAAATAAGTGCCGACGAGAGTCGCACTGTCCCGGCTCAGGGCGCCCGCGCGGACTTCGCGCTCGCTGCCTGATCCAGTAAGGGACTGTCGGCCCGGGGGTGTTCCCGCCCCGGTGCCCGGCATCAGCTAGGGGACTTCACCGTCCGGCCCGGTCGCCGGGGTCGGACGGGACATCAAACAGCGACTGGGATCGTCACACCGGCTCGTCCGTGAGACCGGTGGATCCGAGTAGAGACACAGCGGACTGCGCACGGAGAAGCCCTCGCAATGCGAAGGAGGACCCGGGTTCGATTCCCGGCACCTCCACCCCTGGAGTTCAGGGCCCCGATCCGGACGGGTCGGGGCCCTGACCGTTCTCGGCTCCCGTCACGGGTCCATGCAGACCAGGCCCCACGGCCGGTCCCGGACCCGCGTCATCACGAGCGTCGCGCGGCGGGATCCGCGCAGCTTGAGCCGCTTGTGCAGGGCGTCGACGTCCCCGGCGAGGCCGCGGCGCCGGATGTCCACGGCGCCGATGTCGAGCTCGCGCAACCGGCGGGGGAGCCGCTTCTGGTCCCACGGCCCGGACTCGATCACCTCGAGCGTGCGGGCGAACGGCGTCGCGACCGGCTCGTCGGCGGACAGGAAGGCGATCCGCTCGTCGATCTTCCACGTCCCGGTGCGGCGGGCGAGTTCCTCCACGGCGCCGGCCCGCGTGACGGCCGGGTTCGGGTCGAGCAGGTACCGACCCGGGTCGCGCACCGCGACCGGCTCGCCCTCCGCGGCGACGAGCGTGTCGCCGGAGGGCAGGACGGTCGCCCGGGCCCGGGTCGTCGCCAGGGCGGGGGACCAGGCCACGGCCTCCTTGAGGTCCCGGTCCACCGCCACGAACTCCAGCTCCCACCCCTCGGGGACGACGTCGTGGTCGAGGCCCGGGGCGGCCTTGATCCCGATCGCGGGGACCGGCAGGCCGACGCACCAGTCGAGCGGCGGCTCGCTGTCGCCGGTCCGCATCCGGCCGCGCGCCGAGCGCCGGGCCGGGTCCACGAACACCGCGTCGACGCCGGCCAGGTCGACCTCCCGGACGTCCGCGAGCAGGGTGCGGGCCTCGCCCCCGTGAACCGCGGCGTTGTGGCGGGCCATCCACAGGTGCACCGGATCGCGGTCGACGGCCAGGACGTCCCGGCCGGGGGCGAGGGCGAGGAGGTCGCCGCCGACGCCGCAGCAGAGGTCCGCGACGTGGCGCGCGGAGGCGAACCGGGCCGCCCGGTGCCGCGCCACGATCTCCGGCGACGCCTGCTCCCAGCCCGCGCGCGTCAGGAACATCGCGCCCGCCCGGTCGAACTTCCCCGCGGCCCGCTCGCGCAGCTGCGCCTGCGTGAGGGCCTCCGCGACCAGCGGCGCGGGGTAGGTGCGGCGCAGTGCGGTCCCGAGCCGGAGGGCGGCGTCGTCGGTGAGTGGGCGCCCCCCGAGCCCGGCCGCGATCGCCGCGAAGAGCTCCGCGCCCGTCGGCCCCGCCAGTTCGTGCAGGCGAGCCAGCACCTCGTCCGTGTCCACCGCCGGGAGAGGCTACCGACGACCAGCCTGGGGGGCGGGCGTCGGTCCGGGCGCCGCAGGTTCCGGGACGAGAGGGTCGTCCGCGGCGCGCACGCCCTTCCCGGGACCCGGTGACGAACCCGGCCCTTCACCCGATCGCGTAGCGTTGCCAACGATCGGGACGGAAGGGGCGACGTGGCCACGACGGGGGACGCCGTGCCGGCGCGCACGCGGGTGCGCATGCCGCGGGAGATCTGGGTACTGGTGGTGGCGGCCTTCGTGGTCGCCATCGGCTTCGGGATCGTGGCCCCGGCGCTGCCGGCCTTCGCCCGCACGTTCGACGTCGGGGTGGCCGCCGCCTCCGCGGTGATCAGCCTGTTCGCGGCCTTCCGGCTCGCTTTCGCCCCGGTGAGCGGGCGGCTGGTCGGCCGGTTCGGCGAGCTACGCGTCTACACCGTCGGGCTGGTGATCGCCGCGGCCTCGGTGGGGCTGACGGCGGCGGCGCAGAGCTACTGGCAGCTGCTGCTGTTCCGAGGGGTCGGCGGCATCGGCTCCACCATGTTCACGGTCTCCGCGATCTCGCTGCTGGTGCGGCTCGCCCCGCCCGAGGCCCGCGGGCGGGCGTCGGGCATGTGGGCGACGGGATTCCTGCTGGGCAACATCGCGGGGCCGCTGGCGGGCGGCGGCCTGATCGCGGTGAGCCTGCGCGCGCCGTTCCTCGTGTACGCGGGAGCGCTGCTGTGCGCGATGCTGGTCTCGGTGCCGCTGCTGCGGGGGCGGACGGGCGATCGCGTCGGGACCGATCCCGCCGAGGTCGCGGCCACCTTCCCGACGGCAATCCGGCACCCCGCCTACCGCGCCGCGCTGGTGGCGAGCTTCGCCAACGGCTGGACCGTGTTCGGGGTCCGCGTGGCCCTGGTGCCGCTGTTCGTGGTCGAGGCGCTGCGCCAGAGCGAGACGTGGGCGGGGTTCGCGCTCGCCGTCTTCGCCGCCGGCAACGCCGCGACCCTGCTCGTCTCCGGCCGGCTCGCCGATCGCCGCGGCCGCAAGCCCCCGGTGCTGGCCGGTCTCGTGGTGTCCGCGATCGCGACCGGCCTGCTCGGGTTCGCGCCGTCGTCCGGGCTCTTCCTGGCGTTGTCGCTGGTCGCGGGGGTCGGCAGCGGGCTGGTCAACCCGCCGATGACCGCCGCGGTCGCCGACGTGATCGGCAGCCGGGCCCGCGGCGGCACGGTGCTGGCGGGCTTCCAGATGGCCGCCGACGTCGGCGCAATCGTCGGGCCGCTGGCCGCCGGTGCCGTGGCCCAGGCGGCCGGGTTCGGGCTCGCCTTCGCCCTCACCGGCGTGGTCTCGGTGATCGCGCTGGGCTTCTGGCTGCGCGCGCCCGAGACCCTCCCGCGCCCGCACGACCACTGCGACGCCACCGCCGAGACGGTCGCGGGGGAGCGCGCGGTCGGGGCGGAGTAGCTCACCGGGCGGCGATGTAGGCGGGCCAGCTGCCGTGCGCCGTGACGTCCCGGGCCGTCCCGGCGGCCCAGCCCTCGCACACGATCCCATCCCTGTGACGGCGTACGCATTTCTGCGTATCGACGAACCTGCTGGTGAGCGCTGCGATGCCCGGATCCGATCCCTCCGATCCGTGCACGGGAGCGGCACATGAGCACTCCGATCACACCCACCGACGCCGCGCCGGTCCTCGACGAGCAGGCCCTCGACGACCTGCTCGGGAGAGTGATCACCGATCTCGGCGGCGCGCTCGTCGTCCCGCTCGCCCTGATCGGGGACCGCCTGGGCCTCTTCACCCGGCTGCGCGACGTCGGGCCGGCGACGCCGGCGGAGCTGGCCGCGGCCGGGGGACTGGCGGAGCGCTACGTCCGGGAGTGGCTGCGGGCGATGGCGGCAGCGGGGTACGTCGAGCACGTGTCCGGGGACGATCCGGCCGCCGCCCGGTACCGGCTGACCCCGGAGCAGGCCGCGGCCTTCACCGATCCGGACAGCTCGGCGGCCGTGGCGGGCGGGTTCCAGAGCATGGCGGCGGCCCTCCGCGTGCTGGACCGGCTCACCGACGCCTTCCGCACCGGCGCCGGGATCGGCTGGCACGAGCACCACCCGGACCTGTTCGAGGGCACCGAGCGGTTCTTCCGGCCCGCGTACACCGCAAGCCTGACGAGCGAGTGGATCCCGGCCCTCGACGGCCTGGAGGAACGGCTGCGGGCCGGCGTGCGGGCGGTCGACGTCGGGTGCGGGTTCGGCGCGTCGACGATCATCATGGCTCGCGCCTACCCGGCGAGCACCTGGTCGGGCGTCGACTCCCACGCGCCGTCGATCGAGGCGGCCCGGGAGCGTGCCGCTGCCGCCCGACTCGGCAACGTGACCTTCGAGGTGGGTGCGGCGGGCGGACTGTCCGGCGCCTACGACTTCGTCGCCTTCTTCGACTGCCTCCACGACATGCCCGACCCGGTCGGCGCCCTGCGGGCCGCCCGGTCTGCGCTGGCCGACGGGGGCACGGTGATGCTCGTCGAGCCGATGTCCTGGGACACGGTCGCCGAGGGGCTCAACCCGCTGGGGAAGGTGTTCGCCGCCGCGTCGCTGTACGTCTGCCTGCCGAGTGGGCTGTCGGGCCCGCCGCAGGCCGGGCTGGGCAACCAGGCCGGGCCGGCGCGGACCTGCGCCCTCGCGCGCGAGGCGGGGTTCGGGAGGGCGAGGGTCGCGACCGCGACCCCCTTCAACCTGATCTACGAGCTGAAGCCCTGACGGTCCGCGAGCCTCTCCGGTCACACCCGCGGGTCAGGCGGCCGTCACACCGATCAGCATCCCCACGAGGTAGGTGGCCCCGGCGGCGATCGCGCCGAACATCAGCTGCCGCAGCCCGCCGCCCCACCACGTGCGCACCGTGAAGCGGGAGGACAGCGCGCCGGCGACGAAGAGCCCCACCGCTCCGATGCCCAGCCCGAGCAGCAGTGAGGGCGAGCCGAACAGGAACGACAGCAGCGGGATGATCCCGCCGATCGCGAAGCAGAGGAACGACGAGCCGGCCGCCACCCAGGGCGAGGGCTTGTCGTCGAGGCTGACCCCGAGCTCCTGGCTGACGTGCACGCGCAACGCGATGTCGGGGTTCGCGCTGATCTCCTCGGCGACCCGGCGCGCGGTCTCGTCGGTCAGCCCGAGCTTGCGGTACTCCTCGACGAGCTCGGCCTGCTCGGCGTGCGGGTGCCGGGCGAGCTCGCGGCGCTCGACCTCCGCCTCGGCGTCGATCGCCTCGTTCTGCGTGCCCACCGAGGCGAACTCGCCGAGCGCCATCGAGAAGGCGCCCGCGACCAGGCCCGCGATGCCCGTCAGCACGATCGTCTGCCGGTCCGCGCCGCCACCCCCGACGCCCGCGATCAGGGCGATGTTGGTGACCAACCCGTCCATCGCGCCGAAGGTCGCGGCGCGCAGCCAGCCGCCCGAGACGTCACGGTGCTGGTGGTCGTGCTCATGCGCGGCCAGCTCGGCGTCGAATGCCGGATTGCTCACACGGGGCAGCCTAATCCGCCGACTCGCGGCGGCCGTGCGGCGAACCGACACTGAACGGATGGGACGGGAACCACTGTGGCTCTTCGCCGACCAGCTCGGCCCCCACGTCCACGAGACGGACGGGATGCGCGACCGCGAGGTGGTGCTGGTCGAGTCCGGCCGGGCGCTGCGCCGCAAGCGGTTCCACCGGCAGAAGCTGCACCTCGTGCTGTCCGGGATGCGGCACCTGGCCGCCGAGCTGGGCGACCGCGCCCGGTACGTCCGCGCCGACACCTACCGCGAGGCCCTCGAGCAGGTGGGTGAGCCGGTGGTGGTGCACGAGCCGACGTCGTTCGCCGCGGCCGAGCTCGTCGAGCGGCTGCGCAAGGACGGGCTCGTCGCCGAGGTCCTGCCCACGCCGACCTTCGCACTGCCGCGCGCCGAGTTCGAGGAGTGGGCAGGCGACCGCGGCCGGTTCCGGATGGAGGACTTCTACCGGGCCCAGCGCCAGCGGTTCGACGTGCTGATGGACGGCGACAAGCCCGTCGGCGGGCGGTGGAACTACGACTCGGAGAACCGCGAACCGCCGCCGAGGGGCGCGCGCACGCTCGGCGTGAAGGGGCCGTGGCAGCCGAAGGAGGACCGGATCGACGACGAGGTCCGCCGCGAGCTCGACGACGCCGGGTACCCGACCGTCGGGCGGGACGGGCCGCGCTGGTTCGCGATCACGTACGACGAGGCGGTGACGGCGCTGCGGCACTTTGTCCGGCACCGGCTCGGCACGTTCGGGCCCTACGAGGACGCGATCCTCGAGCAGGACTGGGCGATGTCGCACTCGCTGCTGTCGGTGCCGATGAACCACGGCGTGCTGCACCCGCTCGAGGCCGTGCACGCCGCCGAGCAGGCCTACCGCGCCGGCGACGTCGACCTGCCGAGCGTCGAGGGGTTCGTCCGGCAGATCCTCGGCTGGCGCGAGTACGTCTGGCACCTCTACTGGCACTTCGGCAAGGACTACACCCGGCGCAACGCCCTGCGCGCCCGCACCCCGCTGCCGGACTGGTGGGCCGAACTCGACGCCGACGCCGTCACCGCGGCCTGCCTGCGCAGCGCGCTGGAGGGCGTGCGGGACCGCGGCTGGGTGCACCACATCCCGCGGCTGATGGTGCTCGGCAACCACGCCCTGCAGCGCGGCTACCGGCCGGCCGAGCTCAACGAGTGGTTCCGCACCGCGTTCGTCGACGGCTTCGAGTGGGTCATGCCCGCCAACGTCATCGGCATGAGCCAGCACGCCGACGGCGGGAAGATGGCGACCAAGCCGTACTCCGCGGGCGGCGCCTACATCGACCGGATGAGCGACCACTGCCGTGGCTGCGCGTTCGACCCCAAGAAGCGCCTGGGCGACGACGCCTGCCCCTTCACCGCGGGCTACTTGCAGTGGGTGCACCGGCACCAGGGGCTGCTCGCCGTCAACAACCGCACCGCGCGGGCCGTCTCGGGGATGAACCGGCTCAAGGACCTCGACGCCGTCCTGGAGCAGGAGTCGGCGCGCGAGCACTTCTGAGAGTCGCTCACCTGGGTCTCAGGTGGCCCCGCTACCGTTCGCGACGTGACGAGGGGCCGTGTTCTCGACGGGATCGGCACGCTCGCGCGGCTCGGCCTCGCGGCCGTCTGGCTCGCGTCGGGGCTGATCAAGGCTCTCGACCCGGCGCAGACCTACGTGGCCGTCCGGGCCTACGACGTCCTGCCCCGGGAGGCCGTCGGCGTCGTCGCCGGGGTGCTGCCCTGGTTCGAGCTGGCGCTCGGCGTGCTGCTCCTGCTCGGCATCGGGACCCGCGCGGTCGCCTGGCTCTCGGCCGGCCTGCTGCTGGTGTTCGTCGCCGGCGTGACGCAGGCCTGGGCGCGCGGGCTGAACATCGACTGCGGCTGCTTCGGCGGCGGCGGGGCGGTGGCGCCCGGGCAGACGCAGTACGTCCAGGAGATCCTCCGCGACACCGGGTTCCTGCTGCTGGCGGCCTGGTTGATCGTGCGGCCGCGGACGCTGTTCGCCGTGGAGGACCGGTTGGCCGGATCCCTCGTCACGTCGGGTTCGGGTGCGGAGAGGAACTGACGTGGGCGGAGCGGATCGCAGCGATCGGAAGCGGCGGCAGGCCGCGGCCGAGGCGCGGCTGCGGGCGGCGGGGATCACCCCGAAGCGGCGGGGCCTCGGCGGCAGTGGCCTGGTGCTGACGATCGTAGCCGTCGTCGTGATCGCGGCGATCGTCGTCGGGGTCGTCGTGACGATGAACAACAGGGCCTCCGACACGGCCGCGGCCGCGCCGACCTACCCGGTCGCGCGCAACGGCGCCGCCATCACCGCCGGGCAGGCCGCGGCACCGGTCACCGTGGATATCTACGAGGACTACCTCTGCCCCTACTGCGAGCGCTTCGAGACGACCTACAAGGACGAGCTGACGACGGCGCTCAACGCCGGCCAGATCAAGGTCAACTACCACGCGATCTCGATCCTCGACCGCGCCAGCAACCCCGTGGGCTACTCGACCCGCGCCGCCAACGCCGCCATCTGCGCCGCCGACGCCGGCATCTTCCCGGCCTACCACGCCCAGCTCTACGCCGAGCAGCCCGCCGAGGGCAGTGCCGGCTTCTCCAACGACGAGCTGACGGCCAAGGGCACCGCCCTCGGTGCCGGCCCCGCCTTCGGCCAGTGCGTGGCCGCCCAGGCCAACACCGGCCTGATCGAGAACGCCACCAACACCGCGGCCGCCACCCCGGCGCTGCAGAGCAACGGTCAGTTCGGCACCCCGACCATCGCCGTCAACGGCACGAAGGTCGACGTCAACGACACGGACTGGCTGCAGAAGGCCATCCAGGCCTGAGGCCCCGCACCCGTGGGGACCCCCCTCGAACGGGTCCCCACGGGGTGTTGTAGTGTTTCCTCATCGCAAGGGGCTGTGGCGCAGCTGGTAGCGCACTTGACTGGCAGTCAAGGGGTCAGGGGTTCGAATCCCCTCAGCTCCACCCTTCTGACCAGGCGGTTCATCCCGCCTGACCCCTCGGCGCGGCGTTCTGTGGCGCCGATGTGGCGCGAGTCGGCCCAATCCGCGACATGCCGTCGAGCCAGCACCAGCGTCGCATCCGCCAACGGGGTGAGATCACGCAGCTGCCCAGCGGCTCGTACCGCATCCGGGTGTACGCGAGTCGCGACCCGATCACCAGGAGGCGTCACCACCTGCAGGAGATCGTCCGCAAGGGGCCCGTCGACGCGCCCGCCGAGCTCCCGCCGGGCGACCCGGTCACCGACGTTCTGCTCGACCGCGTTGCGATCGGGCAGGTGTGCACGACGATCCGGATCCTCTGAGGACGACGTGGCCGGGCGAGATCTCCTCTCCCGGCCACGCCCGTCGAGCACCATTGGTGATCGTCGCCGTCGCCCGGCCGAGACGAACTCTCCTCGCCTGCTGGGCGGGTCCGATGCTCATCCCGGCCGGAGGGCGCGCAGTCGCCCGCCTCTTCCGCTTCCGCCCGCCACCGGGTGACGCACCGGGTGGGGCGGTGGAGCGGTTCGCTCAACCCCCAGGCCCGACTTCGCCGCCGTCCGCTCGCATGCCCGTCGCCGGCAGTGGACGGAGCTAGTCGCAAGTGCCTCGTCAGGCACGTTCGGTAGATCACCGGGCCTACGGATCTCGCACTCGGGGGCGAAGTGTCGCTTCGGTCGGGCGTGGTGGTTGAAGCGGGCGTAACCCCACGCCTGAGGGGTCGTTGATCGGCTAAGACGATAAGGTTACTTAAAGTAGCGCAATACCACGGAGGGGAACCGGGTGGCAGTGGCTCCTAGGCATGGATGGGGTCCCGGCAAGGGAGCCGGCCAGAGGCGGACACGGGTTGCGATTGCCGCTGCTGCAGTCGTACTGCTGGGCGCCACCACCGGCATCTCCGTTGCCTGGGCGCAGGCGGACCTGGCACCTGCGGACAAGGGGGTGGCGCAGCGGGCGGACTGCGGGCCCGGTTCGTACCCGGAGACCGGGCTGCAGGGCCAGGTGCCCCTGGCGGACCGCCAGTCGGGACGCAGCCAGCAGGGGTACAGCTGCAACATGGAGCTGCTGGGTCAGTACCAGGGCGAAGGATCCACCTGGGTGAACCCGTCGTACGACCACTGCGCGTACATGGGCACCGCGTTCGGCGGGCTGGGCCGGAAGAAGTCCGAGGGCACGCAGGTGGTGGACGTCTCCGATCCCGGGCGGCCGGTGCTGACCGACAACCTGACCTCTCCGGCGATGCTGACCGACAGCTGGGAGAGCCTGAAGGTGAGCGAGGAGCGCGGTCTTCTGGCCGCGGTCTCGGGTGGCCCCGCGGTCGGTGCGTTGTTCTTCGACGTCTACGACATCTCGCAGGACTGCGCCCACCCCAGGCTGCTGAACTCCTTCGACGCCACCAACCTCACCCTCCCGGCCAATGTCCTGGGCCACGAGGGGGAGTGGGCTCCGGACGGGCTGACGTACTACGCCAGCGGTTCGGTGGCGGGCTCGTTGACCGCGATCGACGTGTCGGATCCCGCCCGTCCTCGGGTCGTGTACACCGGAGTCGCCGGGCTGCCGCTCAACCACGGGTTCTCGTTCAGCCCCGACGGCAACCGGCTGTACCTGACCCGGTACGCGCCGGCGGGCGTGGACATCCTCGACGTCAGCTCCATACAGCGGCGGGACCCGCTCCCGGTGATCAGACAGGTCGGGTCTGTGGCCTGGACGGATGGGCTGATCTCTCAGCAGACCATCCCAATAGTCAAGGACGGCACGCCGTATCTGGTCGTGGCCGACGAGTTCGGCGCGGGCGGGGTCCGGTTCGTCGACATCAGCGACGAGATCCGGCCGGTGGTCACCGACAACCTCCGCCTGGAGATCCAGACGACCCCCTACGTCAACGAACGTCGGCAGGACACCACTGGCAACGGACTGTTCGGCTACGAGAGCCACTACTGCGCGGTGAACAAGCGGACCGAGCCCACGAGGCTCGCCTGCGGGGAGTTCCAGTCCGGCGTACGGGTGTTCGACATCACCGACCTGAGCAAGCCCAAGGAGTTGGCGTACTTCAACCCGCCGGCGCAGGTCGGACGGAACTCCGAGCTGCTGGGTTCGGAGCATGCGGCCGGGCTGGTCACCGCCACTGGAGCCTCGGCGTCGGATGCCACCAACCTGAACCTCGGCGACCTCTCCCGCCCGCTCGAGGCAGCCGCCCCGCCCAACCTCACGGCTGACTGGTGCGCGTCGCCGCCACGGTTCGTCGGCTCTGACCAGCTCTGGGTGACGTGCCAGGACAATGGGTTCCTGGCGCTGAGATTCACCAACGGGGTCACCGCTTGACCTCGGTCCAGGAGGTCGGCGGGCCGGAGGGGAACGCTGTGGACCAGCTACCTCCGGCCCGCAGGGGTCCCGTCGCGGCGACTTTGGTGCCGGCCGCCGCAGTCCTCCTCGCCCTGCTGGTCGGGCTCATCGGCGGGTACCTGGTCCACGGAGTCACCCGGGAGTCCGTCGCCCAAGGGGCGGTGGACGTCGGGTTCGTGCAGGACATGATTCAGCACCACCAGCAGGCCGTCGTGATGAGCCAGCTGATCCAGGGCAGAGCAGATCCTCAGATCGCCTCCCTCGCCCAGACCGTGGCTTCCGACCAACTGCGCGAGATCGGCCGGATGGAGGGCTACCTGGACCTCTGGCACCAGCCTTCGGTTCCGACGAGCGCCCCGATGGCGTGGATGGAGGACGAACCCGGCGGCCACCACACCGCGTCCTCGGGGACGGGTCCATCGAGGGCGATGCCGGGGACGGCGACCCAGGAGGAGCTCAACCACTTGGGTGAGGCCGGCAGCGGAGTCGAGCGCCGTTACCTCACCCTCATGATCAGGCATCATCGGGGAGCCGTCGAGATGGCCGACTACGCCAGCCGCCACGCCTTGACTCCTCAGATCCGCGATTTTGCAGCGGCGATCTCCTTCCGGCAGCAGGAGGAGATCCGAGGCATGGCCAGGCTCATGGAGCGGTTCTCCGGTAGATAGTGCCTCGCCCATGAAGGTTGGAGCGGAAACCGGGTCGGCTCGATCAGTTCCGGTCAGCTGCCGGAGGCTGTCCGCCGGAGGTCGTGGGCATGCCACGACAGTCCGAGGTCTTCGAGCGTGGTCGACCCCGAACGAGAGACGAGCGTCTGGTCAAGATCACCAGGAGGCGCGGGACAGGGTCCGGCCGCGGCGGGCAGGGATCGTGCTCGCGGCGGTGCAGAGCCGCAGCGCAGCCGAGGTGGCGGCGATGTCCGCGGCCAGCCGCGTCCCGTCACCGTCGCGCAAACGGCGCCGAGCAGGACAGCCGCACGCAGCACCGCCGGCCTCCCGGCGGAGGCTGAGCCGACGAGTTCGATGTGCTGTCGAAGCGGCATCAGACGACTTCTTGTCGAGGGCTGAGAAGGCGTTCCGGCGCCAGTCACCGAAACCGCAGGAACCGCAGAAATCCGGGACAGACCGTCCCTGCGGCTTTCGCGGCGAGGCCGAGACGGCGCTCTGAGCGTCTCGTCAAGGACGCCGAAGCGCACCTCTCGGTCCGTACACCTCCGGCGCACGGATGCGGTGAGTCATTGTTGGTCCTACACCGCGGGAGAGCACGCCACCGGAAGGGGTGGTCCCACCCGATCAGCCGATGCGAGGTCCTGTGCTTCTTGGCACCGAGGTCAAGGCGGCGTAGCGCGCCCGGTGGTGGTCGGCGGGGCCGAGCTCGTACTCGATCGCGGTGAGCCGCTTGAAGTAGTGGCCGATCGCGAGCTCCTGCGTCATGCCCATGCCGCCGTGGAGCTGAACGGCGTTCTGGCCGACGAAGCGGGCGGCGCGGCTGACGGTCACCTTGGCGGCGGAGGCGGCGCGAGCGCGTTCGGCCGGCTCCGCGCCCAGTCGCAGGGTGGCGAGATACATGGCTGCGACGGACTGCTCGACCTCGAGGTGCATGTCGACCATCCGGTGCTGCAGCGCCTGGAACGAGCCGATGGGCTGGCCGAACTGCCGGCGCTGCTTCGCGTACTCCACCGTGTCGGCAAGCACCGTGTGCATGCAGCCCACCGCTTCGGCGGCGAGGGCGGCGAGCGCCTCGTCGAGCGCGGGGGCGAGCGCCGTCCAGCCGCGACCCTCCTCGCCGACGAGTGCGTCGGCCGGCACCCGCACCTCGTCGAGCACCAGGTCGGCCGCGTGCCGGTCGTCGATCGTGCGGTAGCGGTGCGCCTGCAGGCCCGGGAGATCGGCGGGGAGCAGGAACAGCGAGATCCCGTCGAGGTCGCGCTGCTCACCCGAGGTGCGGGCGGTGAGCAGCAGGTGGGTCGCCTGCGGGACGCCGGGCACGACGGTCTTGACGCCGGTCAGAACCCAGTCCCCGCCGTCCCGTCGAGCCGTGGTCGTCACGGAGTGCGCGGTGTGTCCGGACGTGGATTCGAGCAGGGCCGGGGCGATGCGGACGGACCCCGCGACGATGCCCTTGAGGATGTCACCGGTGCCGGGGAGGCGTCGCAGCACGCCCCCGACAAGGACCACCGTGTCGACGTAGGGCTCGACGACCAGGGCCCGGCCGAGCTGCTCGGCGATCACCATCGCCTCGACCGGGCCGCCGCCGGAGCCGCCCACCTCCTCGGGCAGTGTGGCGCCGAGGATCCCGAGGTCGTCGGCGAACGCGCGCCACACCTCGGGCTGCCAGCCGGTCTCCGAGGCGGCTTCCCGGCTGCGGGCGAGGTCGTAGCGGTCGGCGAGCCAGTCGGCGAGCGAGTCGCGCAGGAGCCGCTGCTCCGCGGTGAGCGAGAAGTCCATCTAGAGCCCCAGAGCCGCCTTCGCGAGGATGTTGCGTTGGATCTCGTTGCTGCCGGCGTAGATCGTCCCGGCACGGTCGTTGAAGTAGCGCAGCGGCGCCACGGCCTGCCACTCCTCCCCGCTGACGTAACCGTCGGCGGGTGGCGCGAAGCCCGCGAGCGGGCCGCCCGGTCGGGTCGCGTGCGGCTGGTAGGCGCGCCCGCGGGGCCCGGCGGCCTCCAGCAGCAGCTCGGTCAGCGTCTGGCTCAGCTCGGTGCCGAGGATCTTGAGCATGGAGGACGCGGTCCCGGGGTTCTTCCCGCCTGCCGCCGCGGAGAGCACGCGGAACTCCAGCACCTCGAGCACGTCGATGCGGATCCGGGCGTCGGCGAGCTTGGCGGCGAACGCCGGCGACTCCAGCAGCGTGCCCCCGTCCGGCCCGGGCTGCCCGGCGGCGGCCCGAGCCACCTGGTCGGCCATGACCTGCAGCTTCGGCGCGGCGGCTGATCCGCCCCGCTCGAACTCCAGCAGGTACTTCGCCACGGTCCAGCCGTCGTCGATCTCGCCGACGACGTTGGCCTTCGGCACCCGCACGTGGTCGAAGAACTCCTGGTTCTGGATCTGCTCCCCGGACGTCATCACCAACGGCCGGACCTCGATGCCCGGCGAGCTCATGTCGATCAACAGGAAGGTGATGCCCTGCTGCTTCTTCGCCGCCCGCGAGGTCCGGACCAGGCAGAACATCCAGTTCGCCTCGGTGGCGTGGGTCGTCCAGATCTTGCTCCCGGTGCACACCAGGTCGTCGCCGTCGGCCTCGGCCGACATGGACAGCGCGGCGAGGTCCGAGCCGGCCTCGGGCTCGGAGTAGCCCTGGCAGAAGAACACCTCACCGGTCAGGATCCGCGGCAGGAAGAACTCCTTCTGCTCCGGCGTGCCGAACTCGATCAGCACGTGCGCCACCATGCTGATCCCCATGGGGGACAGCGGGGGAGCGCCGGCCAGGATCGACTCCCGGCTGAAGAGGTAGTGCTGGGTGACCGTCCAGTCGCAGCCGCCGTACTCGACCGGCCACGCCGGCGCGGCCCAGCCGCGCTCGTGCAGGATCGCCTGCCACCGCATGCTCGCCTCGTGGTCGGCGTACACACTCGTCATGAGGCGCCCCGCCCGACGCAGGTCCGGCGTGAGCCGCTCGTCGAGGAAGGCGCGGACCTCGTCGCGGAAGGCGAGGTCGGCCGCTGACCACTCGAGGTCCATCGTTGCTCCTCCGGCTGACGTCCGATCCAACCTAACAGATGTAGGTAGGTGACGAAGCCTGTCGGAAGTGTGCTGTGCGCGGACCGCGGCCGCGAGAAGGGGTGACTCTGGACACCGCTCACCTAAAGCCTCTAGGCTCGCGCCACCGCGACGTCGAGCGAGCGACCCCGCCGCCGTCGTCCGTCCGCACACCCGTCCGGCCCGACGAAGGGACACCGGTGACGTCGTACCTGCCGGTGCCTCCCGGTCGAGCGGACCGCCACCCCCGAGTCACCGCGGCCCCGAAGGGACGACCATGACCATCCGTGACGAGCTCCTGATCGACGGCGAGTGGCGCAAGCCCAGCTCGTCGACCCGCATCCCCGTCGTCTCGCCGTCGACCGAGGAGGTCATCGGCGAGGCGCCCGACGCGAACGCCGACGACGTCGACGCCGCCGTCAAGGCCGCCCGCCGCTCCTTCGACGAGGGCGTGTGGCGGCTGCGGTCGGTCGAGGAGCGCGCCGAGGTGCTCGAGCGGGCGCTCGGCCTGATCGAGCCGAAGCTCGACGAGATCGGCCGGCTGGTGACCTCCGAGATGGGGCTGCCGACCTCCATCGCCGGAATGCAGATCCCGGGCGCGCTCGCGGTCGGCAAGTACTTCCTCGAGGTCGCGCGCAACACGCCGCTGTCCGAGGTCCGGCAGACCATGTACGGCCCGGCCGCCGTGGTGAAGGAACCGGTCGGCGTCGTCGCGTCGATCGCGCCGTGGAACGGTCCGTTCAACATGGCCGTGTCGAAGATCTGGCCGGCCCTGGTCACCGGATGCAGCGTGGTCTACAAGCCCGCGCCGGAGACCCCCCTCGACGGCTTCTTCATCGCCGAGGCGCTGCACGAGGCGGGCGTTCCCGCCGGCGTCTTCAACTACATCACCGGTGACCGGGACGCGGGTCGCACACTGGTCGCACACCCGGGCGTCGACAAGATCAGCTTCACCGGCTCGACGGCCGCGGGTCGCCAGATCGGGCAGGAGGCGGGCGGCAGCTTCAAGCGCCTGCAGCTGGAGCTGGGCGGCAAGTCCGCCGCGATCGTGCTCGACGACGCCGACCTGCAGACCACCATGGCCGGCCTGGCGATGGGCTCGTTCTTCAACACCGGGCAGGTGTGCGCCGCCTACAGCCGGGTGCTCGTGCCGGCCTCGCGCTACGACGAGGTCGTCGGCGCCCTCGTGGCGACCGCGGAGTCCTTCGTGGTCGGGGACCCGTTCGACCCGGCGACGACCATGGGGCCGCTGGTGTCGAAGCGCCAACAGGAGCGGGTGCTCGGTTACATCGAGGCGGGCAGGGCCGAGGGCGCCACGGTGGCCACCGGCGGCGGCATCCCGGCCGGTCTGGAGAAGGGCGCGTACGTCCAGCCCACCGTCTTCACCGGGGTCGAGAACGGCATGAAGATCGCTCAGGAGGAGATCTTCGGCCCGGTCGCGTCGGTTCTCCGCTACGAGACGGTCGACGAGGCGGTCGCGATCGCCAACGACTCGGAGTACGGCCTGCACGGCGCGGTGTTCACCACGGACCCGCAGAAGGCGGCGGACGTGGCGCGGCGGGTGCGAACCGGCACGTTCAGCGTCAACTCCTTCACCTACAACACCGAGGCCCCCTTCGGTGGGGTGAAGTGCTCGGGCGTCGGCCGCGACACCGGCCCCGAGGCGGTCCAGGCGTACTACGAGCTGAAGACGGTGAACCTCACAGAGGACGTCGCACCCCTGTTCTCCTGAAGTCCGCCGGGGCGGCGGCCACCGACCCGCCGCCCCGGTCCCACCGCACCTGGAGGCCCCGTGAGCGGCACCGTCGTCGACGCCCTGACCTGGTGGGTCCGCACCGTCCCCGACCATCCCGCGATCGACTTCGACGGCGACGTCGTGACCTACGCCGAGCTGGACACGTGGTCGGACGGGGTGGCGTGCGGGCTGCGTGACCGCGGCGTCGCGGCCGGGGACCGGGTCGGGATCGTCGGCACGAACACGCTGGAGTGGTGCGTCGCCGCGGTTGCCGCGTGGAAGGTCGGCGCGGTCGTGTGCGGCTTCAACCAGCGCTTCCTGGCCGCGGAGCTCGGGGCGCTCGTGCAGCTGTGCGAGCCCGCCGTGGTCTTCGGCGACGCGGCCCACCTCGCGCTCCTCGACGAGGTGGCCGCATCGGGTGCCGTGTTCACCCCGGTCGGCCTGGAGCCCGCCGTGGGAGCGCTCCGCGGCGAGGACCATCCGTGCGTCCCGGGCTTCGACGCGGAGCCCGAGGATCCGACCGCCATCGTCTTCACCAGTGGCACGACCGGCACGCCGAAGGGCGTGGTGTTCACCCACCGCACGATCGCCGGGATCATGCACGAGTGGTCACTGGCGGAGCCGGTGGCACCCAACGACCTCCGCGTCCTGATGGTGTTGCCGATGTTCACAGGGGCGGGTGTGGTGTGGGGGCTCGCCCGCAGCCTCGTGCAAGGCGGCACGATGTACCTGCAGCCGCGCTTCGATCCGGCTCGCGCCCTGGAGGTGCTGCAGGAGGCCCGGATCACCACCTTCACCGGGCCGCCGATCCTGTTCGAGCAGATCTCGCGCGTCCCGGGCTTCGAACGGGCGCGGTTGCCGCACCTGACCACGGCCTGGGTCGGCGGCGCCCGCGTCCCCGTGCCGTTGCTGGAGAAGTGGCGCCCCAGCGGCGTCGCGCTCCGCCAGATCTACGGCCAGACCGAGATCGGCGGCACCGGCACGGCAATGTCGGCGGAGGGCGCGCTCGCGCACCCGAACGCCTGTGGCTGGGGTGGCCCGTTCACTCGCATCCGGGTCGTCGACGCCGACGGCCACGACTGCGCCCCGGGTGAGGTCGGCGAGATCGTCATGCGGGGCCCGGGCATGTTCCCCGGCTACTGGCGCAACGAGGAGGCCACCAAGAAGGCCCTGCGCGGCGGCTGGCTGCACACCGGCGACCTCGGCACCCTCGACGAGGAGGGCCTGCTCACCTACGTCGACCGGATGGGCGAGATGATCAACTCGGGCGGGTTGAAGATCTCCCCGGCCGAGCTGGAGACGGTCCTGCAGCAGGCGCCCGGCGTCGCAGAGGTGGCCGTGATCCCGGTACCGGACGAGAAGTTCGGCGAGACCCCCGCCGCCGTCGTCCACTCCGAGGGAGAGTTGGACCCGGCCGCGCTGGTGGCCTTCTGCAACGACCGCCTCGCGGACTACAAGGTGCCGCGGTACGTGATCCCGCACGAGGGCCCGTTGCCCCGGATGGCCAGCGGGAAGATCGCCAAACGGGACCTGCGGGGTGTCTACGCCGACGCGCCGCAGCGGTTCCCCAGGGTCCGATGAGGACGGTCCTGCTCGACGACGTCGCGCTGTCGGTCCGGGACCAGGGCTCCGGCCCACCGGTCGTGCTCGTGCACGGCTTCCCCGAGCTCGCGTACTCGTGGCGGCACGTACAGCCGGCCCTGGCCGACGCCGGGTTCCGGGTGCTCGCGCCGGACATGCGCGGCTACGGCGGATCGAGCTGTCCGGCGGAGCCGGCGGCCTACGGGATCGAGGCGCTGACCGGCGACCTCGTCGGGCTGCTCGACGCGCACGGATACCGCCGTGCCGTACTCGTCGGGCACGACTGGGGTGCGACGGTGGTGTGGCAGCTCGCCCTGCTGCACCCCGACCGGGTCGCCGGCGTCTGTGCGCTCAGCGTCCCGTTCACCCCGCGCGCCCGCCGACCCCCGCTCGAGATCTGGCGCGAGCGCCTGGCGGACCGGTTCTTCTACATCCGGCACTTCCAGGACGAGGGCGTGGCCGACGCGGAGCTGGCCAAGGACCCGGAGCGCACGATGCGGCTCGTCCTCGGCGGACTGACCGTCGAGGCCCTGCTGGGCCCCGACGACGGCCGCGTCTACCTCGACCGCCTGCGCGAGACCGACCTGCCGTCCTGGTTCGCGGAGGCCGACCTGGCGCACTACGCCGAGCCCTTCGCCCGCACCGGGTTCACCGGCCCGCTGAACTGGTACCGGGCGATCGACCGGAACTGGGCGGCCACCCCGCACCTGGCCGGGGCCCGCGTCACCGCGCCCTGCCTGTTCGTCGCGGGGACCGACGACCCGGCCCTCGTCGTGATGCCCCACGCCGGCCAGGAGCGCCACCTCGACGACCTGCGCGGCACGGTGCTGCTGCCGGGCGCGGGGCACTGGATCCAGCAGGAGCGGCCCGCCGAGGTCACCGAGGCGATTCTCGGGTTCCTGCGCTCGCTCGGTCCCTGGTGGACCTGACTCGAGCTCAGCTCGGCTCGCCGAACGACGGGGCGCGTCGCTCCCGGAACGCGGCGACGCCTTCCGCGAAGTCGTCCGTGTCCGTCAACGAGCTCTGGGTCCGGGCCTCGGCGTCCAGCACGGCGTCGCGGTCACCGACCGTCCCGAGCATGTCCTTGACCGCGGCCAGGGCGCCGCGCGGACCCCTGGCGACGCGGGCGGCCTCGGCCGCGGTGACGGCGAGCGCCTCGCCGGGCTCGGCCAGCACGTCGGCCAGTCCGATGTCGACCGCACGCGACCCGTCCACCTCGTCGCCGAACATCAGCATGCGTCGCGCCCAGGCGGGACCTACCCGCCGCGGCAGCGACCAGTAGATCCCCATATCGCCGGAGAGCCCGACCCCGGTGAAGGTCGCGCGGAAGCGGGTGGTCGTCGTGGTGACGACCCGGTCGCAGGCCGCGGCCAACGCGACACCGGCACCGAACGCCGCCCCCTCCACGTGCGCCACGACCGGCACGGGCCCGGCGAGGATCGTCCGGACGACGGCCTGGGCGGACTCCAGGAGCTCCAGGGCTTCGGCGGCGGGCCGACGGCGCATCGCCGACAGGTCCCCGCCCGCGGAGAAGACCGCACCGGCGCCGGTGAGCACCACCGCCCGGACCTCGGGGTCCTCCATCGCCTCGGTGAGCTCCTCCAGCAGGTGCGTGCGCAGCGCGACGCTCAGCGGGTTGCGCCGGTCCGGGTCGTTCAGCACGAGGGTGCGGACGGACCCGGCATCCGCGCGCAGGACCAGGTCGCTCACGCCGACCCCTCCGCCGACGACACGCGCAGGGCGACGGCGTCGGCCGGAACGGTGGGGTAGACCTTGCGCAGCTCCGGCTTGGCGATCTTGCCGGAGAAGGTGCGGGGGAGCGGACCGGTGGTCACCGCGAAGCGGGGACGCTTGAACCCGGCGAGGTCGACGCGCGCCTTCTCCGTCAGGCGGTCGAGCACCGGGACCGGGTCTCCCGCGCACTGCACGACGAGCATCGGGACCTCGCCCCACTGCTCGTCCGGCACCCCGATCACGGCCAGCTCGGCGACGCCCTCGACCCCGGCCAGGGCGCGCTCGATCTCCGCGGGGTACACGTTGATGCCGCCCGAGATCAGCATGTCCTTGGTGCGGTCGACCACCTTGAGGTAACCGCACTCGTCCATCACGCCCAGGTCCCCGGATCGCAGCCAGTCGCCGGGGAGCATGGTGGCGGCGGTGGCCTCCGGGTTGCGCCAGTACTCGCGCATCACGTGCGCCCCGCGCACGAGAATCTCGCCGACCTCACCAGCCGCGGCGGTCTCCGCGGGATCGGTCCCGGCGATGCGAATCGTCGTTCCCATGATCGCCTTGCCGGCGTAGCCCGGGTACGCCGCGGCATCCTCCGCGCGCAGCGCGCTGATCAGTCCCGACGCCTCGGTCATGCCGTAGACCTGTACCAGCGAGACACCCCGCTCGCGGTAGGTCTCCAGCAGGTCCAGCCGCACCGGCGCCCCGCCCACCGCGGCGGACACCAGGGAGGAGAGGTCGCGGCGGGCGAAGTCCGAGGACCTCGCCATGCGCTCCCACAGCACGGGCACGGTGGTGAGCGCGGAGATCCGGTGCCGCTCGATCATGTCGAGGTAGCGGTCGGGGTCGAAGTCCCGCTCGAGCACCATCGTGCCACCCGCGTACACCGTGAACTGCATGAAGCAGGAGATCACCGCGCCGGTGTAGACGAGCGGGACGGCGACCAGGATCCGGTCCCGCCAGCTCAGCCCCTCGGAGACGACCTTGGCCTCGGCGGGCGCCAGGACGCTGCGGTGGGTCAGCACCGCGCCCTTCTGCACGCCCGTGGTGCCGGAGGTGTAGCAGAGGAACGCGGCGTCGTCGTCGGCGATCTCGACGGCCGGCGGCGTGGTCCCTGCCGACAGCAGCTCGGTGTATGCGGGCAGGTCGGCGCCGCCGAGGCACACGACGTCGAGGGGCTGCGCGGCGGCCGCGACCTCCAGGGCCGGGACCAGCGCCTCCTCGGTGACCACGACGCGGCAGTCGGCGTCGAGCACGAGTGGAGCGAGCTCGCCGGCCGTGAGCCGGACGTTGAGCGGCACGCTGACGGCGCCGAGCTTGAGCGTCCCGAGGATCACGTGGACGAGCTCGGGGCGGTTGCCCATCAGGGCACCCACGCGGTCGCCGGGCCGGACCCCGCGGGCGGCGAGGCCGGCGGCGACGGCGTCCGTCACCGCGTCGAGCTCCGCCCAGCTCTGCCGCAGGTCCCCGCAGATCAGGGCCTCGTGCTCGGGCCGCCAATGGCCCCAGAAGCGCACCAGCTCGGCGAGGTTCACGGCGCACCACTCCAGTCGGCGTCGACGGTTCGATCGGGACGGTGGTTCGGGCGGTGTCACCCGTCCGCGGGCCCGCGAGCACGGTGACACATGAGACAACGAGCGTCAATCGTCTCGGCCCGACACGTCCGGCGCTGCGGCGTCAGTCGAGCGGGAAGAGCAGGTCGGTGCGGTCGTGCTCGAAGTGCAGGGTCCGGAACGCCTCGAGGAGGACCTCGTCGTCGGCGTCCACCAGCGCTTCGATCGTGCTGCCGGCCCGGTCGTGCAGCCAGGCCACGGCCGCCCCGACTACCGCGACGGCAGACGCCCGGCGCCGAGCTGCCGGCCCACGCGTCACGATCCCGCGGATCGCAGCGGCGCCGTCCGGCCCGGCCGGACGTACCCGGGCGAACCCGTCGGCGGTACCGAGTCGGACGGTCGCCGGATCCTCGTCCTCGAGATCGTCGACCGGCGGCGCGGCGAGGCCGTCCCGGTCGAGCGGCAGGACCTCGGCGGGCGGGGCGCCGTCGGGCGACCCTTCGTCGGCCGGCCGGACGAGGTGCGAGCGCGCCGCGGTGGTGCCCAGGCCGAACCGGCGGGCCAGGCGCTCGGCCGCAGGATGGCTCCCGTACGCGACGGCGCAGAGGGTGCGCAGGCCCGTGCCGGCCCACCCCTCGCCGGCCGGCGGAGCGACCCCGAGACGCTCGACGACCGCGGTGGCGACCCCGATCGACCGACGGTCCGGATCGACGACCAGGTCCACGAGACCCCTCCCGGGGGACGTCTCGCGGATCGTCAGGACGGCGGCCAGGACGAAGTCGTCGTCGTGCCGTACACCGTGCCGGTGCAGGCACGTCTCGATCTCGGCCACCCACACCCGCGACGACGATCCGGATGCCGCGCGGGGCGGGGGACCGAATCCCATCTCGGCGTCGAAGCGGGCCGCCCGGTCGAGCAGCCGTGCCGCCTCCGGCGAGGGCGCGGTGCCGTGACGCAGGCGGACGAGGTCGGGTGTGGTCGCAGCCGAGATCATCGGTCGACGGCGGGCTCGGTCCTGACGAGACGGTCGAGCTCGCGGCGGAAGAGGTGGTTGCCGAGCTCGTTGCGCCCCAGCAGCATGGTCCCGGCGTCCTGGCTGCGCATGGCTCGCTGCGAGCCGGCCAGGATCGGGAAGTCCTCGTCGTGGATGATCGAGATCATGATCCTCCAGTTCTTCGCCCAGAGCCGGTCCCAGGCCTCCTGGTCGAGCCCGGTGGCCTCGGTGGTCGGGGCCATGATGCGCATCTCCATGACCGAGCTCGCGGGGTCGGCGCCGTAGGGCCGGAAGGTGAGCAGCTCGATGTGGGTGGCGTGCTTGAGCAGCATGCTGTTGGGGGCGAGGAAACAGCTCTCGATGGTGTGCTTCTCCACCTCCGCGTCCGCCGGGCCGGTGGGATCCTCGCCGATGTAGCGGTCGATGCTCTTGCGGGCGGCGAGGAACCAGAAGTGCCGGCCGAAGTCCTCCAAGGCGAGCTTGTTGGTGTGCAGGACCTTGCCCGCGGTGTTCGGGTGCGCGTACTTGACGTGGTAGTTGTCCAGGAAGCCGTCCTGCATGATCTTCCAGTTGGTGGGTCGGTCGAACGAGTGCGGGGTCACGCTGACCAGGTCCTGGATCCGGTAGCCGGCCAGGATGGCGTCCATCTCCGGGCCGAGCCAGGACTCGACGTCGATCGACCGGTGCGCGTTGTCGATGATCCAGAGGAACCCGTGACGTTCCTCGACGGGCAGCTCGACGAGTCCGAACGCGCTGCGGTCGAAGTCGCCGAAGGTGTCGTCGAGGGTGACGGTGCGCAGCTCGCCGCTGGGATCGTAGGACCAGCGGTGGTAGGGGCACGAGAAGAGCCTGCAGCGACCGGACTCCTCCTCGACGAGCCGGGCGCCGCGGTGCCGGCAGGCGTTGACGAAGGCCTTGACACCGCCGCCGCGCTGGCGGATCACGATGGCGTCGTTGCGGGGGAGCGTGCGGGTGAGGAACTCGTTCGGCTTCGCGATCTCCGAGCAGTGCCCGACGATGAACGGCACCTCACCGAAGACCCGGTCGCGCTCCAGCACGGCCAGCTCCGGGTCGCGGTAGTCGATCGCCTCGGAGGGGGCGATCCCGCCGTACTCGTCGGTGGTCTCCTTCTCGACGTGGCGCAGCATCGTGCGGAACGCGCGGGCGCGCATCTCGCTGTCGAGGGTCATGGTGTCCTCCTCGGGGACTCTCAGGCGGGGAGCGGCTTGCGGCCGTGGCGAACGTGGCGGACAGGGATGTCCGCGTGGTCTCGGCGCACAGCCGCCTTGTCGATCTTCATGCTGGGCGTGCGGGGCAGCGGGTCCTCGACGAACACGACGTAGCGCGGCATCTTGTAGGAGGCCAGTCGCTCCCGGCAGTGGGCGAGGACGGCCTCCTCCGTGACGGGTTCCGCGGTCCGCAGCAGGAGCGCGGGGGTCTCGCCGAACTCGTCGTCGGGCACCCCGATGACGGCCACCTCGAGCACGCCGGGGAGGGTGATCGCGGCGCGTTCGACCTCGGCCGCGTAGACGTTCATGCCACCACTGATGATCATGTCCTTGGTCCGGCCGACGATCCGCAGGGCGCCGTCCTCGTCGACGACGCCGACGTCCCCTGTCCGCAGCCACCCGTCGCCGAAGGTCTCGGTGGTGAGCGTGGCGTCGTTCCAGTAGCCGGCGGCGACGCCCGGGCCGGAGATGCGGATCTCGCCGGGCTCGCCCGGCGGGCAGGGGGTGCCGTCGGCGTCGGTGACGAGCACGCGCGTGAGGATTCCGCCCTGCCCGACCGACTCGGGGCTGCGGATCGACAGGTCGACGGTGGGGAAGGTGACGTTGGACGAGGACTCGGTGAGTCCGTAGGCCTGGCGCAGGCCGACGCCCTTGGCCGACCAGGCCGTGATCAGCTCGGGGGTGACCGGGTTGCCGCCGGTGAACGCGACCGTGAGCGAGGACAGGTCGGCGTCGGCGAAGGCGGGCAGCGCCGCCATCTGCTCGTAGAAGATCGTGGTCGCGGCGAAGGTGCTGATGCGCTCGTCGCGAACGAGCTCGAGCGCGGTCTGCGGGTTCCAGCGGGGGAGCAGCACCACGCTGCCGCCCAGCACGAGCGGGCCGAGGAAGCCGTTGAGCAGGCCTGCTGCGAACGACATCGCGCTGACGTTGAGGGCCCGGCCGCGCAGGAGCTCCGGTGCCTGCAGCACCCAGTCGAAGAATGCACCGAGCATCGACTCGTGGGTGTAGACGACGCCCTTCGGGCGCCCGGTGGAGCCGGACGTCGGGATGATGCAGACGGGGGCCGTCGGGTCCCGGGGCAGGTCGGGGAGCGGGGCGACGCCGCCGTGCAGGTCGAAGGACTCCAGCGGGAGGACGGCCGGGGCTTTGTCGCTCCCGACCTGCTCGACGACCGTGACGTGCTGCTCGGCCGCAAGGACCAGCGCCGGCGTGAGCCGGTCGACGACGTCGGTGAGTTCGAAGGCACCGAGCCGCTCGTTCAGGGGACACAGGACGGCGCCTGCCCGCAGGACTCCGAGGCCCGCGACGGCCCAGTCCACCGACAGCGGGCCCAGCACGCCGACCCGGTCGCCGGGCCGGATCCCCGCCTCGACCAGCCGTCGGCAGGCCCGGTCCTGCGCCTCGACCAGCGACCGCCAGGTGAACGACCGTGCGGGGTCCTGGAGGGCGGGCGAGTCGGGCTGCCGGAACGCCCACGCGGACAACGCGTCGAGGATGGTGGTGGTGCGCATCGTCGGGCTTCCTCCGTCAGTGGTGGGTGGAGTCGGTGGGAACGGCTCGGCCGTAGGCTCCGGCCGAGGAGAGGGGAGGGGGATGGGCCGCAAGCCGAGCATCACGCGGGACAGCGCCGCACGCGCCGCGCTGGCCATCGTGGACGAGAGCGGTCCGGCGGCGCTGAGCCTCGCCCGGGTGGCGGCGGCGCTGAACGTACGCGCGCCGTCGCTCTACAACCACTTCGCGGACAAGGCCGAGATCCTGGGCGAGGTGGCGCGCATCGTCGTGCTGGACAGCGGGCGCGTCCCGGACCCCGAGCCCGGGCGGTGGCGCGAGTGGCTGGTGGAGGAGGCCACACTCTTCCGGCGCTCCCTGCTGCGCCACCCGCACGCGGTCCCGCTGGTGGTCGAGTACCTCCCGCAGCAGTTGCTGGTGCGGCTCTACCGGCAGTCCTCGCGGCTCCTCGCGGCCAACGGGGTGCCGGAGGGAATGCATCTCTTCCTCCTCGAAGCAGCGCATCGGATGACTCTCGGGTCCGCGATCAGTGCGGCGACCGGGCGTGCGGCCCTCGAGAGCCTCGATCTCGACGACGACGGCCATCCCCGGCCGGCGTCGGAGGCCGAGGACGAGCGTCGCTTCGTCGAGATGGTGCAGGCGTTCGTGCGTGGGGTGGACCTGCCCCCCTGAGCGGCGGGCCGGGGCGTAGGGGTCGGGTGGGGCGGATCGGGCCACGCAGTGCGACGCGGCGGCACCGCACTGCTGCCGGTAAGCTAACAGCATTAGTAAAAGCTGGTCAAGAAGCACCAGGTCCGTCCTCTGCGCGTCCGGACGCCTTGCGCGGGGGCCCCTGTGTCGCTAGCCTCCCGCCCCGCGGCGGCAACGAGATCCACCAGGCGGCGCGCGGTCCTCTTCGGACGCGGAGCCCCCGGCGGAGTTCTCGGTCCGTCCGTCGCGCCTCCCCCGACGGCGGACCGCGTCCGTTCGTTGCCCTGCTCCGGCCGCCGGACGGCGGCGCGGACATCGCGAGCTCGAGGAGGAGCAGGACATGGGACGTCTCGACGGCAAGGTCGTCTTCATCACCGGTGCGGCGCGCGGACAGGGCCGGTCCCATGCGGTCCGCATGGCCGAGGAGGGTGCCTCGATCATCGCCGTGGACATCTGCGAGCAGATCCCGACGGTGTTCTACCCGCTGGCCACGAAGGCCGACCTCGAGGAGACGGTCGCGCAGGTGGAGGCCGTCGACGGGCGCATCGTGGCCCAGGTCGCCGACGTCCGCGACCGGTCGGCGCTCCAGGCCGCGTACGAGGCCGGGATCGCCGAGTTCGGTCACGTGGACACGGTGCTGCCGAACGCGGGGATCATGCCGGTGATCAACGAGGGTGAGCAGGAGCAGGCCTGGCACGACGGCATCGCGACCCTCCTGACCGGTGTCTGGCAGACGATCGAGGTCTGCCTGCCGGGGATGGTCGAGCGCGGGCGGGGCGGATCGATCCTGATCACCAGCTCCGCGGCCGGGCTGAGCAGCATCGGGCTGAACACCCTCCCGGGACAGGCCGCGTACACCGCGGCCAAGCACGGTGTCGTCGGGTTGATGCGGCTCTACGCCTCCCAGCTGGCGAAGCACTCGATCCGGGTCAACACGGTGCACCCCACCGGGGTCAACACGCCGATGGTGGTCAACGAGCCGTACGGCCGGTTCGTCCAGGAGTTCCCGGAGATCGCCGGGAGCCCGAACTACCAGAACCCGATGCCGGTCCCGCTGGTGGAACCGCAGGACGTCAGCAACGCAATGGTCTACCTGGCGTCGGACGAAGCCCGCTACGTGACCGGCGTGACCTTCCCGGTCGATGCCGGCTACCTCAACCGCTGAGCCGACCCGCCGGATCCCCCGGTCCGTCGGCCGGACCGGGACCACAACGAGACCGCCGAGGAGACATATGGGCACGACGATCGAGCAGCAGGGGACCATTCCTGCGGACGACCGGGCCGAACGCCGGGTGCACTGTCCTGCCGACGGCCGGTTCGTCGGATCGGTTCCCGACCAGGGTCCCGCGGAGGTCGCCGCGGCGGCTCAGGCACTGCGGGCCGCTCAGCCCGCCTGGGAGGCGCTCGGGCCGGCGGGGCGCAGCACTCACCTGCGGCGCTGGCTGAACTGGCTGCTCGACAACGAACGCCGCATCGTCGGACTCGTCCAGGCCGAGACCGGCAAGTCGTGGACGGACTGCACGGTGGAGATGACCGTCGCCGTCGACGTGATCAACTACTTCACCACGCACGCCGTCGAGTTCCTCGCCGACCGCAGGGTCGCGCCCGCGGGCCTACCGAACAAGGCTAGGAGGCTGCGCGTGCAGGTCCGGCCCCACCAGCTGGTGGGCCTGATCACCCCGTGGAACGGCCCGCTCGCCGGGCCGATGATGGACGTCGTCGGTGCGCTGGTCGCGGGCGCGGCGGTGCTCAGCAAGCCCTCGGAGGTCACCCCGCTGGCCTGGGCGGAAGCCGTGAAGGGCTGGAACGAGATCGGCGCGCCACCGGTCCTGGCCTGCATCACCGGCGACGGCGCGGCCGGCGCAGCGGTCGTCGACGAGGTGGACATGGTCATGTTCACCGGGTCCGTGCGGACCGGCCGTCGAATCGCCGCCCGAGCCGGTGAACGGCTGATCCCGTGCAGCCTCGAGCTCGGCGGCAAGGACGCCATGATCGTCCTGGCGGACGCGGACGTCGAGCGGGCCGCGGGCGGCGCGGTGTGGGGAGCCCTCACCAACGGCGGCCAGGCGTGCATCTCGGTCGAGCGTGTGTACGTCGAGGCCTCGGTCCACGACGAGTTCGTGGCGAAGGTCGTCGAGAAGATGCGGGCGGTCCGCCAGGGCATGGACGAGCCCGGCTCCTACGCCACCGAGATCGGTGCGATGATCACACCGGCCCAGACCGAGATCGTGGAGCGGCACGTGGCCGACGCCGTCGCCACGGGGGCGAGGGTCCTGCTCGGGGGCAGGCGATCGCCTCTCGGCGACGCGTACTTCGAGCCCACAGTGCTGGTCGACGTCGACCACTCGATGGCCTGCATGCGCGAGGAGACCTTCGGGCCCACGCTGCCGATCATGAAGGTCGAGGACGAGGAGGAGGCCCTCCGGCTGGCCAACGACTCGGCCTACGGTCTCTCCTCCAGCATCTGGACGCGGGACCGGCGCAAGGCCGACCGGCTTTCCAGGCGGATCGAGGCCGGGTCGGTGTCGATCAACAACGCGCTCGTCGCGGTCTTCCAGCTCCCGGTGCCCATGGGCGGCTGGAAGCAGTCGGGAGTCGGCACCCGGTTCGGCGGGGCGAACGGGGTGCTGAAGTACTGCCGGCAGCAGACGGTGGTCTCCGAGCGGATCGCGCTCCGGGCCGAACCGAACTGGTATCCCGTCGTGCCGCGCAGGAGCGAGCTCATGGCCCGGGTCGTCCGCCTCCTCGGAGCGCACGACTGGCGCCGCCGCCTCGGACGGTGACCGACGACGGAACCGCCGCCCGGAGCGAGGGGCGGCGGCTCCGTGGTGTCCGGAGTCAGGTGGTGTGGACGATGAGGACGTCGACGCCTGCGGTGCGGGCAGCCTCGGAGGGGACGGAGCCGAGCAGGCGGCCGACCAGGCTGCCGAGCCCGCGGTTGCCGACCACGAGCAGGTCCGCCGCGTTGTCCTGCACCGCCCGGGTCAGGACGTCGACGGGATCGCCGCCGGCGGCCGAGGTGCTGATCCGGTCGGCCGCGATCTCGCGGGCGGCGTGGTCGCGCGCGGTCCGGAGGGTCTCCTCGGCAGGCGTCCAGCCGTGGACGAGGTGGGCCTCCTCCTTGAGGACGTCGTCGGCCGGACCGGTGTCCTTCTCGGTCGGGTGGTACGCGGAGACGATCACGAGGCCGGCGTCGTGGGCGCGGGCGACGGCCGCGGCCCGGGTGACCGCGGCGTAGGAGGTGTCGGAGCCGTCGGTGCCGACGACGACGGTGGAGTAGGCGGGCATCGGTGCCTCCTGGGTGGGTGGTCTCAACGGACCCGCGGCAGCCGGGTGGTCGGGTCGTCGTCCGGGGTGATCCTCGGGAGCGTGCGGGTCGGGGCGTCCGGCCGGCCGTAGGGCGCCGCGCCGACGGCCTGCGCGCGCTCCTGCGGGGCGCCGTTCTCCTCGAACGAGCGGCGGATGGTCTCCTGGGCCGCGGGCGGGAGGGTGTGCAGCATGTCCCGCACCCGCTCCTGCCGGCGGGCGACGGCCTTCCGCTCGGGCAGGCCCGCGGTGGCGGTCAGCTGGGGCTTGATCGGCGGCAGCCCCGCGAGCTCGTCGACCTCGGCCATCTCGCGGGCGGCCTGGGCGGTGTCCTTCTCCTCGGACATGCCGATCGGGCCCTGCCGGCGACCGTTGAGGAACTGGGCGACGACGGGGTCGTCGCTGGTCAGCAGGACCTCGCGGGGCCCGAACATGGCGAGGTGCTTGCGGTAGAGCATGCCGATGTTGTCCGGCACGGTCTGGGCGGTGTTGATGTCGTGGGTGACGATGAGGAACGTGGAGTCGGTCTGCGCGTTCAGGTCGATGATCAGCTGGTTGAGATAGGCCGTGCGGACCGGGTCGAGGCCCGAATCCGGCTCGTCGAACAGGATGATCTCCGGGTCCAGCACCAGCGCCCGGGCCAGGCCGGCGCGCTTGCGCATGCCGCCGGAGATCTCGCCGGGCAGCTTCATCTCGTCGCCCTTGAGGCCGACCATGTCCATCTTCTCCATGACGATGTCGCGGATCTGCGACTCGCTCTTCTTCGTGTGCTCGCGCAGCGGGAAGGCGATGTTGTCGTAGAGGTTCATCGAGCCGAACAGGGCGCCGTCCTGGAAGAGGACGCCGAAGAGCTTGCGCAGCTCGTAGAGCTTGGACTCGTTGCACCGCACCAGGTCGGTGTCGTGGATGACGATGGAGCCCTTCTCCGGCTTGAGCAGCCCGATCAGCGACTTCAGGAACACCGACTTGCCGGTGCCCGAGGGTCCGAGCAGGACCGACACCTCGCCCGGGGGCAGGGTGAGGGTGACGTCGGACCAGATGTTGGCGCGGCCGAAGGACTTGGACAATCCTTCGACGGTCACCTCGACACCGGCCATGGGAGCACCTCCGTGGGCTCGTCGCGCGGGTTCGGCACCCAACCTAAAGGCCCTAGGGACGTGCGGTACGCTGTGGTGCGCGTCACCAGCGGTCGTCCCGGGCTCTCCGGCGGGGCTCTGACCTGCGGTTCCGGGTGGGTTTGATACGTACAACGCAATCTGTCAGATGAAGCAGCGCGAGCGCGGCGGCTTTCACCTGGACGTGTGAGAATCCGCGGCGGATTCCCAGCTCACCGCGCCGGCCGCGCGTCAGCTACAGCAAGCCGGCGTTACGAAGAACGTAACTTGTTGCGTGGGTCGTCGTTGAGCCCTCCGAACGGACGCCGAGCCCCCGATCGTGGCGCCCGACGCGCAAGGCCCGTCCCCGCGTTAGTCCCCGCAGTCTCAGTGCAGAGGCCCAGATGCAGCAGCTCCCCACCGCATGCCGGCCGCGCCTCGCTCCGTCCTCCCGGACGGGGGCGTGATGGCCGCACCCACGCTCACCCGCGTCGTCAAGCCGATCGGCGGCTTCTTCGCGTTCACGCTCGACACGTTCGTGGCGATGGTCAAGCCGCCCTTCCAGTGGCGCGAGTTCATCCAGCAGACCTGGTTCGTCGCGAGCGTCTCGCTCGGCCCCGCGATCCTGCTGGGCATCCCCTTCGTCGCCCTCGTGACCTTCCAGTTCAACCTGATCCTGGTCGAGATCGGCGCGATCGACCTGTCCGGCTCCGGCTCGGGCTTCGCCACGGTCACCCAGATCGGCCCCGTCGCGACGACGTTCATCATCGCCGGCGCCAGCTCGACGGCGATCTGCGCGGACATCGGCGCCCGCAAGATCCGCGAGGAGCTCGACGCGATGGAGGTGCTCGGCATCGACACCGTCCAGCGCCTCGTCGTCCCACGCGTGCTGGCCACGGCGGTAAACGCCTTCCTGCTCAACGGCGTGATGATCCTGATCGGGCTGTCCGGCGGGTTCGTGTTCGGCGTGTTCCTGCAGGGCGCCTCGCCGGGCCAGTACGTCGACTCGATGAAGCTGTTGGTCGGCTTCCCCGACCTGGTCCACGGCGAGATCCGCGCCGTGGTCTTCGGCGTGGTCGGCGCGCTCATCGGCTGCTACCGGGGCATGACGTGTGCCGCCGGGCCGCGCGGCGTGGGCAACGCGGTGAACGAGACGGTCGTCTACACGTTCCTCGCGCTGTTCCCGATCAACATCCTGCTGACGCAGATCCCCTACTCGCTCGGCATCGTCGGAGGGCACTGAGATGGCGCAGATGGGTGCGCGCTCGGTCGCCGAGAGCGCGAAGCGGATCCTCACCGGCCCGCTGCGGCTGCTCGACGACCTCGGCCGGCAGGCCGAGTTCTACGGCAAGTCGATCGCCTGGACCCCGAAGGCGGTCAAGAGCTACAAGACCGAGCAGGTCCGCCTCATCGCCGAGGTCGGCATGAGTTCCGGTGCGCTCGCCGTCATCGGCGGCTCCTCGGTGATCACTCTGTTCATCACCCTGTTCGCCGGGGTCACCGGCGGCGTACAGACCTTCGACGCCCTGCAGAACCTGCAGCTCGAGGCGCTCGGCGGGTTCGCCTCGGCGATCATCAACCCGCGGCTGCTCACCCCGATCGTCGCGGGCGCCGCGCTGGCGGCCACGGTCGGTTCCGGGTTCACCGCGCAGCTCGGCGCGATGCGGGTGTCGGAGGAGATCGACGCGCTCGAGGTCATCGGCGTCCGGTCGCTGCCGTACCTGGTCACCACCCGCCTGGTCGCGGGGATGATCACCATCATCCCGATCTTCGCGATGGCGATGTGCGGGGCGTGGATCGGCTGGAAGCTGACCCAGGTCAACTTCTTCGGGCTGTCCGAGGGCACCTACGACCACTACATGGACACGTTCATGCAGTGGCAGGACGTGCTCTACTCCTTCGCCCAGGCCGTCGGGATCGCCGTCGTGGTGATCCTCATCCACACCTACTACGGCTACACCGCCTCCGGCGGCCCCGCCGGCGTGGGACGTGCGGTCGGCAAGGCCGTGCGCACGTCGCTGATCGCCGTCCTCGCCGTCGAGCTGGCCATCTCCATGGCGCTCTACGCCGACTCCGACGCCTTCCGGATCTCGGGATAGCGGCATGACGAACTCGATCAAGCTCAAGGTCTACGCGCTGATCCTGCTGGGCGTCATAGGCGGGTTCGCCGCGCTCTGCGTCGCGGTCTACAACAAGGCTTTCACCTCGACCGTGCCCGTCTACGTGCGCGCCGACCGGACCGGCCTGCAGATGTACCCGGGCAACCGGGTCCAGCTGCTCGGCGTCGACGTCGGCGAGGTCGGGAACGTGGCCCTCGACGACGGCGGGCGCTCCGTGCTGATCACCCTGGACATGGACCCGGACAGCCTGGACGAGATCCCGGCCGACGCCGGCGTGCAGCTCAACCAGCTCACGGCGTTCGGGGCGAAGACGGTCGGCATCACCGTCCCGCAGCAGCCCTCGTCCGTGCGCCTCGCGGCGAACGACACGCTCATGACCGACCGGGTCACGGTCGAGGTCAACACCCTGTTCGACCACCTCGACTCGGTGCTGACCACGCTGCAGCCGGACAAGGTCAGTGCCTTCCTCGGGAACATGGCCCAGGCCCTGCAGGGCCGCGGCGCGCAGATCGGCGAGACCGCCGGCGAGCTCGAGGCCTACCTGCGCCGGTTCAACGAGAACCTGCCCGACCTGCAGCGGACGCTCGCCAGCGGCGCGGACCTGACCAACCTCTACGCCGACATCGCGCCCGACCTGACGCACCTGCTCGACAACGCGGCCTTCACCAGCCGGACCGTCGTGGACCAGCAGGCCCAGCTGGACAGCTTCTTCTACCAGGTCACCCGCCTCTCCGGGGTCGGCGCGGACTTCTTCCGGCAGAACGGCGACGACCTGGAGGAGGTCGTGCGCACAGGCCTGCCGACCACCGAGCTGCTCCGCGAGTACTCGCCGGAGTTCGCCTGCTTCTTCCAGGGCATGGACGAGGGCCGCAAGCGCCTCGAGAAGACCCAGGGCGACACGGTGCCCGGCCTGGTCGGCAACACGACCTTCGAGCCGGGCGACCGCGCCTACGACGGGCCGCCGGTCGTCGCGGCGACGGGCGGTCCGAACTGCAACGGGCTGCCCTCCGTCGACGGTCTGAGCACGCCGCCGGAGCTGCTGCGCAACGTCGACGAGGGCGGCGAGCCGAACCCGGAGCCCGGCGACAACACCCTCCGGATCGGCGACCCGCCGCTCGTGGCCCAGCTGTTCGGCCCGCTCGCCGCCCAGGGCACGGCGCAGCAGGGAGGTGAGCGATGAGCAGCAGCAACGCGCAGGCCATCGCCGCGCCGCTCACGAAGAGCATCGTCTTCGTGGTCGTCACGCTCATGGTGCTCGGCCTGATCGGGTTCGAGCTGTCCGGCGGCGGCTGGTTCTCCGCCACCAAGACCTACTCGGCGGTCTTCCGCGACACCTCCGGGCTGCGGCCCGGGGACTCCGTCCGGATCGCCGGGGTGAAGGTCGGCAAGGTCTCCGACGTCGAGGTCTACGAGAACACCCAGGGCAAGGTCAGCTTCCAGGTCGAGGCCGACCGGACCCTGCCGGAGGGGATGCAGGCCTCGGCCCGCTACCTCAACCTCACCGGCGACCGGTACCTCGCGCTCAGCGAGGGCGCGGGCAGCACCGCGCCGTTGGCCGAGGGGGCGACGCTGCCGATCGCGCAGACCAAGCCCGCGCTCGACCTCGACGTGCTGCTCGCCGGGTTCAACCCGCTGTTCGAGGGGCTGGCCCCGGAGAAGATCAACTCGCTCACCCAGGACGTCATCCAGGTCTTCCAGGGCGAGGGCGGGACGATCGAGTCCCTGCTGGCCCGGGCGGCGTCGCTGACGAACACCCTCGCCGACCGCGACCAGGTGATCGGCCAGGTCGTCACCAACCTCAACACGGTGCTGGGCACACTCGACGAGCGCGCCCCGCAGCTGGAGCAGACGATCGACCAGCTCCAGCAGCTGATCAGCGGGCTGAACTCCGACCGCGGCCCGCTCGGCCAGTCCTTCGCGGACATCGATCGGCTGGTCACGGGCACCGACAAGCTGCTCGGTGACCTGCGCGGCCCTCTCAAGGGCACGGTCGACCAGGTCGATCGCGTGGCGACGCTGGTGAACGAGGGCCAGGAGGCCGTCGACACCAACCTGTCGCTGCTGCCCGGCGCCTACCTGCGGGTCTCCCGCCTGGGCTCGCGCGGCGCCACCTACAACCTGTTCATCTGCTCGTTGCGGCTCAAGCTCACCGGGCCGGACGGGCAGCCGATGTACACGCCGTGGGTCGGCCCGTCGGACAACGTCGACCGCTGCAAGCCGAACATCGAGCCGCTCGAGACGCCCGAGCAGCGCGAGGCCCACGACCCGGTCGTCGAGGAGCGCCGGGAGAACCCGCCGGGGACCGGGCCGGGGGAGAACCCCTACCCGGTCGACGCCCCCGCGTCCCGTGAGGAGGGTGGACGGTGAAGCTCCGGTTCCGGGAGAAGAACCCGGTCGTCATCGCGATCGCCGGCCTGGTGGGCCTGCTCGCGGTGCTCTTCGGCTCCTTCCAGCTCGCCGCGCTCCCGGTCTTCGCGGGCACCACCTACGAGGCCCGGTTCGCCGAGGGGGGCGGCCTCAAGGCGGGCGACCGCGTGACGGTCGCCGGCACCGAGGTCGGCAAGGTGTCCTCGGTGGACCTCGAGGGCGCGGACGTGGTCGTGACGTTCACGGCCAAGGACGTGTCCCTCGGCGAGGCCACCCGGGCGTCGATCCGCACCCAGACGCTGCTGGGCGAGCGCCAGCTGGGCATCGAGCCCGCGGGCGACGGCGAGATGTCCTCCGGCGACACGATCCCGCTGGAGCGGACCACCTCGCCCTACAGCGTCACCCAGGGCATCGAGGACCTGACCCGGCGCACGGGCGAGGTGGACATGGACCAGCTCGGGCAGGCCATGAACACCTTCTCCGACGCCTTCGCCGACACCCCGGACGAGATCGCACCGGCCTTCGCGGGCATCACCCGGATCTCGCAGACCATCGCCTCCCGGGACGAGGCGCTGCGCGCGCTGTTCGACCGGGCCGAGAAGGTCACCGAGGTGCTCAAGGGCCGCACCGGTCAGCTCACCACACTGCTGGTCGACGGGAACACGCTGCTGCAGGAGCTTGAGCAGCGCCGCGCGGTGCTGCACGAGCTGCTGGTGAACACCAAGGCGGTCGCGGACCAGATCGTGGGGCTCACGGAGGAGCAGCGCGACCGGCTGGCCCCGGCACTGAAGCAGCTGAACGACGCCATGGTGGTCATCGAGCGCAACGAGGGCAACATCGTCTCCTCGGTGCAGCGCGTCTCGAGCTTCATCACCGGCCTCGGTGAGGGTCTGTCGACCGGGCCGTACTTCACCGGGCACGGCGACCTGTCCGGACTGGTCCCGACGCTGTTCCCGGTCAGCGACTACATCCCGAGCCTGACGGTGCCGAACAACCCGGTCGCCGGCGCGGTGCCCGAGCTGCCCGCGCCGTCGAGCCTCATCGGACTGGGGGGCAACTGACATGCGTGCCACCGGAATGGTCACCAAGGTGCTCGGGGTGCTCGTGGTGGCGATGGTCGTCGCGGCCGCCGTCGTGCTGGTGGTCAACAACAGCACGAAGAGCGGCGTCGCGTACTTCGCCTCGGTCAAGAACGTCTACCCGAAGGACCGGGTCCGCATCCAGGGCGTGGACGTCGGGGAGATCACCGCGATCGAGCCCGAGGGCGACACGGTGAAGGTCAGCTTCGACTACGACGCGAAGTACGACCTGCCCGCCGACGCCAAGGCGGCGATCATCTCGCCGACGCTCGTCGCCACCCGGTTCCTGCAGCTGGCCCCGGCCTACACCGGCGGCCCGGTGCTACCGGACGACGGGATCATCCCCGCCGACCGCACCGCCTCGCCGCTGGAGTTCGACGACCTCAAGCGGGAGATCGGCACCATCTCGCAGGCCCTCGGACCGGGCGGGATGGACAAGGACGGAGCGCTCAAGCGCTTCTCCGAGACCGTCGCCGCCAACGCGGCGGGCGGCCAGGGCGCCAAGTTCAACGAGATGGTCCGCCAGGCCTCGGCCGCGGTGCAGACGCTGACCGACGGCCGGGAGGACCTCTTCGGCACGGTCCGGAACCTGCAGGCCTTCGTCACCGCGCTGTCCGCGCTCGACGACCAGATCGTCGAGTTCAACGGCAGGCTGTCGACGGTCTCGTCCTTCCTGAACGACAACACCGACGAGCTCTCGGCGGCCCTGCAGGGCGTCGACGCCGCGGCGAGGGCCGTGCAGGAGTTCGTCGACACCAACGGGGCCCCGCTCAACGAGTCGGTCGACAAGCTCGGCCGCTTCACCCGCACGCTCGCCAACAGCCGCGACGACCTCGCGACGATCATGCACGTCGGGCCGAGCACGCTGATGAACCTGTTCAACATCTACTCCCCGCGCTCCGGATCGCTCTCCGGTGTGCTGGTGGTGGACAACCTGAACACGCCCGCGGACTTCGTCTGCTCCGCCTACAGCGTGGCGTACCAGAGCGTCGACGAGGGTGTGAAGTCCTGCAAGAGCTACCTGGGACCGCTGCTCAACGTGCTCCGCGTGCAGCAGCCGCCGGTGAACGTCAACCCGCTGCTCGTTCCGGGCGGCGGCGCGAACCAGCCGGACCCCGGTCCCGTCGACCCCGCCCCGCCCGTCGCGTCGGGCCCGCCGGCCGAGCTGCCGCCGCCGGTCGACGTCCCGGGCCTCGGGGGCCTGCTCGTCCCGAACGGGGGGAACTGATGCGCACGGTCCGCAGGTCCGTCGCGATCGCCGCGGTGGCCGCCACCACGCTGCTGCTGTCCGGTTGTGACTACAAGGGGCTCAACGACTTCACCCTCCCCGGTGCGGAGGGCACGAAGGAGGGCTCCTACAGCGTCCGGATCGAGATGAACGACGTGGCCGACCTGGTGCCGAACAACCCGGTCCGGATCGGCGACGTCACGGTCGGCAACATCCAGAAGATCGAGCTGGACGGCTGGAAGGCCCTCGTCACCGTCACGCTGAACCCGGACGTCAGGCTGCCGGAGAACGTGACGGCCAAGGTCGGCCAGGTCTCGCTGCTCGGCGCCAAGTACATCCAGCTCGACCAGCCCGCCGACCCGGCTCCCCGCCTGGTGGCGGCGGACTCGCGGATCCCGCTCGCGCAGTCGGGGAAGTACCCCGAGACCGAGCAGGTCCTCGCCTCCGTGGCCGCTCTGCTCAACGGCGGCGGGCTGCAGCAGCTCAAGACCATCACGACCGAGCTGGACAAGGCGCTGGACGGCAAGGAGGAGACCTACCGCAGCCTCCTCGAGCAGCTCGACACCTTCGCGGGCGGGCTGGACGACCAGAAGGCGGACATCGTCCGCGCCATCGACGGCCTCGACCGGCTGTCGGCGCGCTTCGCCGAGCAGAACTCCACGATCGAGAACGCGCTGGACTCCATCCCGCCGGCCCTCGAGGTGCTCAACCGGGAGCGGGACAAGCTCACCGGGACGCTCACCGCCCTCGGCGACTTCGGCGTGGCCGCGGACGACGTCGTCCGGCGGACCTCGGACGACCTGGCGGCGAACGTGGCGAACCTGGAGCCCGCGCTGCGCGGCCTCGCGGACTCGGGCCGCTCGCTCACCGACTCGCTGGGTCTGCTGGGCACGATCGTGTTCCCGCTCAAGGGCTTCTCGGAGACCTTCCGCGGCGACTACGTGAACTTCTGGCTCACCCTGGACCTCACCCTGTCCACGCTGGACCGGAACTTCCTCACCGGTACCCCGTTCGCGGGCAGCCTCGGCAACTTCGAGAAGGTTCTGGCCGGGACGGGCGGGGCGGCGTTGCAGAACGCCAACCCGCTGCTGGCGCCCGTTCAGGGCGGCCCGGAGGGGCAGCCCGCCCCGGTGCCGGTGCCCGAAGTCGCCGGCGACCTGCTGCCGCACGGCGGCGGGGTCGCGGGCTCCCAGCCCGCCACCCGGCCGACCGACCCGCCCGCGCCGGAGACCGGCGCGCCCATCCCGCCGGACGAGCGCCCGCCGGGCGATCCCGGCCCCGGTCCGATCGGCGGCCTCGTCGGCGGCCTGACGGGAGGGAACTGACGTGCTGATCTCCCGCTTCGTCAAGGTGCAGCTGCTCGTCTTCACCGTGCTCACGCTGGTCGCGGCGCTGCTCATCGTGTTCGTCTACGTCCGGGTGCCGGGCCTGCTCGGCGTCGGGCGGATCTCCGCCACCGCGCAGCTCCCGGCGGCCGGCGGGCTCTACCCGAACGCCAACGTCACCTACCGGGGCGTGACCATCGGGAAGGTGACCGACGTCCAGCTGGACGACGGCCACGTCGTGGCCACCCTGTCGATCGACGCCGACCGGCTGCCCTCCGCGGCCAGCACGGCGGAGGTGCACAGTGTGTCGGCGATCGGCGAGCAGTACCTCGACCTGATCCCGCCGCCCGGCGACACGGGTCCCGCGCTGGCGGACGGGGACGTGATCCCGTTGTCCCGCACGTCGATCCCGCCGCCCACGGCGGACGTGCTGCAGTCCGCGGACACCTTGCTGTCGTCCGTGCCGCACGAGCAGCTGCAGAGCACGCTCGACGAGTTCGCCGCCGCGTTCGACGGCATCGGGCCCGACCTGGGCCGGCTGATCGACAACACCCAGACGCTGGTGCGGACCGCGCAGGGCAACTACGAGCCGACCGAGAGGCTGCTGAAGGACTTCCAGCCGTTCGCCGACCCCCAGCTGGTCTCCAGCGACGCGATCCGGGGCTGGAGCCGGGACCTCGCCGGCTTCTCGCAGGCCCTACGGGACAATGACCCCGCTCTGCGGGGAGTCCTCACCGAGGGCTCGGCGGCCGCGGGCAAGGCGACCGACCTGCTCAAGGACCTGAGCCGGACGACGCCCACCCTGCTGTCGACGACCGGCGTGCTGACCCGGCTCGCCGAGGCCTACCACGCTCCGATCGAGCAGGTCCTGGTCGTCTATCCGATGTGGGCGGTCGTCAACCAGATGATCGTGCCGGAGGACCAGCCCGGTGCGCTGCGGTTCAACCTCGAGACGAACGTCAACCCGCCGTCCTGTGTCGAGGGCTGGACGCCGCCGGACCAGCCCGGCGGGGCTCGGAACTCCGCCGAGTTGGGGGACCTCCCGCTGCCGCAGAACAGCTACTGCAAGCTGCCCCAGTCCGACCCCACGCTGGCGCGCAGCGCACGGAACCTGCCGTGCTTCGAACCCGGGTCACCCCCCGGACGGCGTGCGGCGACGATCTTCCAGTGCCGGGGCTCCGGCTACAGCACGGAGGAGGCGGGCCGGCTGACCCTCGCGCCGGGCACGGCGCTCAACGGGCAGCCCGCCTTCTTCGAACCCCTCGCCGCACTGGGGGCGAACAGCACTCCGGCACCGACGCCCGAGGAGATGACATGGCCATCACTTCTGCTCACCGGGGCGGGCGCATGACCCGCCGCGGAGCGAGCCCACCCGCACCCGTCTGGGACGGGGTGGTGGACAGCGACATCGAGACCGACACCGACACCGCCCCCGACACCGCCCCCGACACCGCCCCCGACGCCGACCGGGGCACCGACTCGGACGCCGAGCAGCGCCCGACCGCGGCCCTCACCGCCGCGGAGGACACGGACGAGCGTCCGACCGCCGTCCTGCCCGCCGCGGGCGAGGAGCCCGCCGCGGCCGCCGGGACGGACGACGCCGACCAGAGCGGCGACGAGCGCCCGACGTTGCGTGGGCGCGGTCTCGCGGGCCTGGTCGCCCTGCTGGTCGTGACCGTGCTCCTGCTCGGTGCCGCGATCACCGCGGGGGTGTTCTGGGCGAAGGGTGCGGCGACCGACGCGGGGCGGGAGAACGCCCTGTCCGCCGCTCGGCAGACCGCCGTGAACCTGACGACCATCGACTTCAGCCACGCCGAGGACGACGTCCGGCGGGTGCTCGACGGGTCCACCGGCGACTTCGGCGGGCTGTTCACCCAGAACCTCGACTCGTACGTCGGTGTGGTGAAGGACGGCGAGGTCGTCACCACCGGCGAGGTGACCGAGGCGGGCATCGAGAAGTACGACGGCGAGACCGCGACCGCGGTCGTCGCGGTGAGGACCACGGTGAAGAACAAGACGGTGCCCGACGGCGAGCAGCGCTTCTACCGGCTCGTCGAGCAACTGCAGCACCAGGATGGCAGGTGGCTGGTGTCGCGAGTGGAGTTCGTGCCGTGAGCCGGCTCGGGGGAGCGCTGACCGCCACGCGCGGCGGCATCAGGACCGGCATCGTGGGCGGCGCCCGCGCCGTCGGGACCGGGGCGAAGGTCGCGGTGCACCTGCCCGGCGTTGCCTGGGCCGACGCCCGGCGCAGGCCACGGCGGGCGTTCACCGTGCTCGGCGTGGTCGCGGTCGTGCTGGCGGTGGTCGCGGGACTGTTCGGGTTCTTCGCGCTCCGGCAGGCGCAGATCGAGAGTGCCCGGGGCGCCGCGAGCGCAGCGGCCGAGCAGAAGGTCACCGAACTGCTGTCCTACGACTACCGGACCATCCAGAACGACCAGCAGGACCGGTCCGCGATGCTGACGGGACAGTTCAAGGACGACTACGGCTCGCTCCTGGCGGACATCGTCGGGCCGGCGGCGACCCAGCAGCAGCTGACGACCCGGTCGTCGGTCGTGACGAGCTCGGTGGTCGGCACCGAGGGAACCGAGCAGGTCACCCTGCTGATGTTCCTCAACCAGACCACCCAGTCCGCGGCGAAGCCGGACCCGACGCTGTCCGGCAGCCGGATCCGCGTGACGATGCAGGAGGTCGACGGCGCCTGGCTCGTCTCGGAGCTGACCCCGGTCTGACCGGAGCTCGTCGGAGCGAGCAGCCCGGGGGACGGGAGGTCCCCAGCCCGTCTCCCCGGTCCGTGAGGCCGGGCGGCCCCCGCACCCGGCCGCCCGGCCTCGCGGCGTCAAGGGGCGAGATGGTGAGACAGAAAACGTTGCGTGTCTCGGATGTGCGTCGTTACGGTCCGGGGGACCGGGCCGCACGGAGGCGGCACGCGGAACGGAGAACGACCAGTGGAAGCGACCCTCGACCGTCTCGGCTTCTTCGTCGGCGGCGACTGGCGTACCCCCGCGGGTGGCGTGGTCACCGAGGTCCTCGAGGCCGCCACCGGGAAGCCGCTCGGGACCGCCGCGCTGGCCGCGTCGACCGACGTCGACGCCGGTGTGGCGGCCGCACGCGACGCCTTGCGCGGTCCGTGGGGCCGGACGACGGGTGCCGAGCGGGCGGAGGTGATCCGCCGCTTCGGGGCGGCCCTGAAGGCCCGGAGCCGGGACACGGCCCGGCTGGTCAGCCGCGAGAACGGCATGCCACGGGCGCTGTCGGTGGGCGCGAACGGGTTCGCCCCGGCGATCATGTTCGACTACTACGCCGGGCTGGCCGCGGGGCTGGACGCCGACGACGTGCGCCACGGCCCCCTGGCCCGCACCCGCGTCCGTCGCGAGCCCGTCGGCGTCGTCGCCGCGATCACCCCCTGGAACTACCCGCAGGCCCTCGCCGCGATGAAGCTCGCGCCGGCGCTGGCCGCGGGCTGCACGGTCGTGCTCAAGCCGTCGCCGGAGACCGCGCTCGACGCCTACGCCTTCGCGGACGCGGCCCTGGAGGCCGGGCTGCCGCCGGGAGTGCTGAACGTGCTCCCCGGCGGCCGCGAGGCCGGGGCGCACCTGGTGGAGCACCCGGGCGTGGACAAGGTGGCGTTCACCGGGTCCACGGCGGCCGGGCGCGCGATCGGGGAGGTCTGCGGGCGGTTGCTGCGTCCGGTCACCCTGGAGCTCGGCGGAAAGTCCGCGGCCCTCGTCGCCGAGGACGCCGACCTGGACGTCTTCCTCGCGGCGCTGCCCGAGGTGTCGTTGGCCAACAACGGCCAGACCTGCCACGCGAGCACCCGGATCCTGGCGCCGCGCTCGCGCTACGCGGAGATCGTCGACGCCGTGACGGACACCGTGAAGGCCCTGCGTGTCGGCGACCCGCTGGAGAAGACCACCCAGATCGGGCCGCTGGTCAGCGCGGCCCAGCGCGAGCGGGTGCTCGCCCATGTCGACGCCGGCCGTCGGAGCGGAGCGCGCCTGACGGCCGGCGGGTCCATTCCCGCCGCCCTGCCCGAGGGCTGGTTCGTGGAGCCCACCGTGTTCGCCGACGTCGAGAACACCAGCCCGATCGCCCGCGAGGAGATCTTCGGGCCCGTCCTGGTGGTGACGCCCTACTCGGACGAGGACGAGGCCGTCGCCCTGGCCAACGACTCCGAGTACGGCCTCGGCGGCACCGTCTGGACCGCGGACCAGGAGCGCGGCGAGGCCCTGGCCGCGCGGATCGAGACCGGCACGGTGGGCGTCAACCACTACGCCCTGGACGTCCTCGGCCCGTTCGGCGGCGTCAAGGCCAGCGGGCTGGGGCGGGAGCTGGGGCCCGAGGGCCTCACCCCGTACGTCGCGCTGAAGTCCGTCTACCTGCCCCCGGAGGCCCGATGACCAGCCCGGACACGACCACCGAGCCCGCTGCGCTCTTCGAGCGCCGGGGTCACGTCGGCGTCGTCACCCTGAACCGGCCGAAGGCCATGAACGCGGTGAACGCCGCGCTGTCGATCGCCGCGGGCGCCGCCCTGGAGCAGGCGCAGCAGGACCCCGAGGTGCGGGTCGTGGTGATCACCGGCGCCGGGCGCGGGTTCTGCGCGGGTGCGGACCTCAAGGAGCTGGCCAAGGGCAACCGGATCGACGATCGGGAGCACCCGGAGTGGGGCTTCGGCGGGATCGTCCAGCACTGGATCGGCAAGCCCACGATCGCGGCCGTGAACGGCTACGCCATGGGCGGCGGCACGGAGATCATGCTGTCCTGTGACCTCGCGGTGATCGACGAGACGGCCTCGCTCGGGCTGCCGGAGGTCAAGCGCGGACTGTTCGCGGCCGCCGGTGGCGTCATCCGACTGCAGCGCCAGATCCCGCTGAAGATCGCGCTCGAGACGATCCTGACCGGCGAGCCGATGTCGGCTGCGCGCGCCTACGAGCTGGGCCTGGTCAACCGGGTCGCCCCGCAGGGCACGGCCCTCGACGTGGCGCTGGAGCTGGCGGAGGTCGTCGCGGCCAACGCCCCGCTCTCGGTGCAGCAGAGCAAGCGGGTGGTGCACGAGACCTGGTCGGCCGGCTCGGACTGGGGCCCGGAGACCTGGGCGATCAACCGGGACGCGGTGAAGGTCGTGTTCACCAGCCGGGACGCCAAGGAAGGTCCCACGGCCTTCGCGGAGAAGCGCGAGCCGGTCTGGGAGGGGCGCTGATGACCGGTGCGGCGATCGCCGGTCTCGGGCTGACCGAGACGGGCAAGGTGTACGGGCGGTCCTCGACCTCGCTCGCCGCCGAGGCGGTACGGCTCGCCGTCGCGGACGCCGGTCTGGCGCTCGGCGACCTCGACGGGCTGCTCGTCAGCGCCGGGGTGAAGCAGGACGTCAACGTCAACCTCGCCGCCGTGCTCGGCCTGCACGACCTGTCGGTGCTCAACCAGGTCAACGCCTACGGCGCCACGGCGGGGGTCATGGTGGCGCAGGCCGCGCAGGCGATCGCCGCGGGTGCCGCGACCACCGTGGCCTGCGTGTTCGCCGACACCCCGCTGAAGCCGAAGCAGTCGGCCGGCGCGGCCTGGGGCTCCGGGGCGAAGCGGCCCGGCGCGCCGCGGAACCTGCGGGGCATGACCGGCTGGTCCGTGAACTCCGGGGCCACCAACCCGAACATCCTCTATGCCCTGTGCGCACGGCGGCACATGGAGCGCTACGGCACCACCTCCGAGCAGCTCGCCGAGATCGCCGTCGCCCAGCGGGCGTGGGCGGTGCACAACCCGCGTGCCCAGATGCGCGAGCCGCTCACGGTGGCCGACCACCAGGCGTCGCGCTGGATCGCCGATCCTCTGCACCTGCTGGACTGCTGCCTGGTCAGCAACGGAGCGGTCGCGGTCGTCGTGACCGCGGCGGACCGCGCGGCGTCCCTGGCGCAGCCGCCGGTCCACGTGTGGGGGTACGGCCAGGCCCACGCCCCCCGCCGCATGCACGCCGGGTCGGACTGGGGGCTGGTCACCCCCGCGGGAAGGTCCGGCCCGGCGGCCATGCGGATGGCCGGCATCGGGGTCGACGACGTCGACATCGCCGAGCTCTACGACTGCTACACCTACACCGTCCTGGTCACGCTGGAGGACTACGGCTTCTGCGCCAAGGGCGAGGGCGGGGCGTTCGTGTCCGAGGGGCGGCTCGCGCCGGGCGGGAAGCTGGCGTGCAACACCGGCGGCGGGCAGCTGTCCTCGTACTACATGTGGGGTTTCACGCCGCTCTCGGAAGCGGTCATCCAGGCGCGCGGCGACGGGGGAGCACGCCAGGCCCCGCGCAACGACGTCGTCCTGGTCAGCGGCAACGGCGGGATCCTCGAGCACCACTCCACACTTGTGTTGAGTCCGCACGAGAGGACGGCGTCGTGAGCAGCTTCCCCCTGGTCGAGCGGGACGAGGCGAGCGCGGCGTTCTACGACGCCGCGGCCCGCGGCGAGCTGCTGATGCAGCGCGGCCCGTCCGGCGCCGTGCTGCCGCCCGAGGCGCGGACCGACCCCGACAGCGGCTCGGCGGACCTGGAGCCCGTCGTCGTGTCCGGGAAGGGCACCCTGGTCAGCTGGGTCGTGGTGCACCAGGCGCCGCTACCGGCGCTCGCCGAGGCCGTGCCGTACGTCACCGCCGTCGTGGAGCTGGCGGAGGGGCCGTGGCTGATGGTCCGGCTACTGGCCGACGATCCGGCCGGGCTGCGTGCCGGTGCGCAGGTCCGGGTGCGGTTCGTCCCGTCGGGCTCCGAGGAGGAGCCGGGCGAGGTCCTGCCCGTGTTCGAGCCGGTCTGAGCCGTGCCGACCGGTACGCTGACGGTCCGAACGGCGGGGGGATGAACGTGGGACGAGGACGGGGGCCCTTCGCGGGCGGCCCGGAGCAGGCACGGCGCCGGCTGGTCGCCGCGGCGGAAGAGTGCTTCCTCGCCTACGGCGTGCAGCGCACCACGATGGACGACATCGCCAAGCGCGCCGGGGTCTCGAGGCCCACCGTCTACCGGTACTTCGCCGACCGCGACGCACTGATCGTCGAGGTCGTGTCCCGGCGCTCGCGGGCCTTCAGCGGGCATGCGCGCGAGTTCATCGACAGCCGCACGACCTTCGCCGACAAGCTGGTCGACGGGCTGGCGTTCCTCATCGACGGCGGCCGGAAGGACCCGATCCTACGGGCCCTGCTGCGGCCGGAGAACCTCGGCGCCGCCAGCGGGATCCTCACGTCGAGCAACGTGGCGGAGAACCTCACCTACGAGATCTGGGAGCCCATCCTGTCGGCCGCCCAGGCCGCGGGGGAGATGCGCTCGGACGTCGACCTGCACGAGTTCTGCGCGTTGATGGCCGACCTCGAGCTGATGATGGTCAGCCGCGAGGACCTGTTCGACCCCGACGGGCCCACGGCCCGCGACCTCATCGGCGACTTCCTGCTGCCGGCGCTCGCGCCCGCGGGCTGAACCCGCGGGCGCGAGCCCTGCTCAGCCCGCCCGGGCCGCGCTGCGGTCGTACTCCACGACGTGGTGCAGCGCGGGCACCACGAACCGCTCCATGAGACGCCGGTGGGTGGGGTCCTCCGCGCCGAGTCGCTCGATGCGGCCCACCAGGATCAGCTCGACGAAGGTCAGCCAGGCGCAGAAGCGGTCGACGTCGAGGTCCGCGCGGACCTCACCGGCCTCCTTGGCCTCCCGCAGGATCGGGGCCCAGAGCTCCGCGGTGAGGTCCGTGGCCAGCTTCGGTGTGTCGCTGACGCGGTTCGCGACCTCGAGGAACTCGAGGCTGACGAGCTGCAGGACCATGGGGTCCCGCCGCCCGCTGTCCACCAGGAAGATCATCCCGTCGACCAGCTTCGCGTCGATGGTCGACCGGGTGTCGATGAACCGGCGGGCCCGGTCCAGCAGGTCCCGGGCCCGGGCGAGCAGGACGTCGGTGATCAGGTCGTCCCGCGTCGCGTAGTGCCGGTACACGGTGGGGCGGGAGACGCCGGCCTCCCGTGCGACGTCGTCCATCGTCGTCTTCGTGATACCGAGGCGGAGGTAGCAGGACTCCGCGGCGAGCAGGATCGCCGTGGCAGGGTCCGTCACCCGGGCACGCGGTGCCCGCTTCCGCGCTCCCTCCGAGCCCGTCGCCATCGCCTTCCCCCTCCGTGCGCCCGTCGACGCTACCGGACGGGACTCGCCGGACAGATCCGTGACCGTCCCCATATCAGGCGATCGTCCAGGTGTCGCGGCCGTCGAGCAGGCTCTGGAGGTGCGGGGCCCCGCCCCTCCGGGCCTCCTCGAGCTGGGCGCGGGCGGCGTCGTCGTAGGTGGTGCGGTCGACGTTGCGGAAGATGCCCGTGACGGTGTGGTTCAAGTCCTGATCGGACAGCCGCGAGAGCGCGAAGGCGAGCTCCAGGTTCGTGGTGTCGTGGACGACGATGTCGGAGGGGTCGAAGCCGGCGCCGTCGACGACCTCGAGCCGGAAGCCGCGCTGGACGACGGCGTACTGGCCGAGCCCGTCGTCGCCGGCAGGTCCGAAGCGGATGGGTGCCCCGTGGCGGACCGGGACGAGGCGCTGGTCCTTGGTCTCGGGCTTGCGGAGCAGGTCGAAGGAGCCGTCGTTGAAGATCGGGCAGTCCTGGAAGATCTCCACCAGGGCGGAGCCGCGGTGCGCGGCGGCGGCGCCGAGGACCTCGGTGAGCCCCTTGCGGTCGGAGTCCAGCGCCCGGCCCACGAAGCTCGCCTCGGCGCCCAACGCGAGGGAGATCGGGTTGAACGGGTGGTCGAGCGAGCCCATCGGGGTGGACTTGGTGATCTTCCCGACCTCGCTGGTGGGGGAGTACTGGCCCTTGGTCAGCCCGTAGATCCGGTTGTTGAACAGCAGGATCTTGAGGTTGACGTTGCGGCGCAGCGCGTGGATCAGGTGGTTACCGCCGATGGACAGGGCGTCCCCGTCGCCGGTCACGACCCACACGCTGAGGTCGGGGCGGGAGACGGCCAGGCCGGTGGCGATGGTCGGGGCGCGGCCGTGGATGGAGTGCATCCCGTAGGTGTTCAGGTAGTACGGGAAGCGGCTCGAGCAGCCGATCCCGGAGACGAACACGGTGTTCTCGCGGCGGATCCCCAGGGTGGGGAGGAACTGGCGCACGGCGGCGAGCACGGCGTAGTCGCCGCAGCCGGGGCACCAGCGCACCTCCTGGTCGGAGGTGTAGTCCTTCGCGGTCTGCTTGGCGTCCGTGGTCGGGACCAGGGCGAGCCCCGGCATTCCGAGGTCGGTGGTCATGCGTGCGCCTCCTGACGCGCGGTGGTGCTGAGGAAGTCCGGGTCGACGTACTCGAGGAACACGTTCTGGAGCTCCTCGGCCTTGAACGGCAGGCCGGACACCTTGGTGTAGGACTTCGCGTCGACCAGGTAGCGCCCGCGCAGCAGCAGCGCGAGCTGGCCGAGGTTCATCTCCGGCACCAGCACCGTCCGGTAGCGGCGCAGGACCTCACCGAGGTTGCGCGGCATGGGGTTGAGGTGGCGCAGGTGCGCCGTGGCGACGGCGTGCCCGAGCGCGCGGACGCGGCGGGCGCCGGCTTCGATGGGGCCGTAGGTGGAGCCCCAGCCCAGCACGAGCAGCTCCGCCTGTCCGGACGGGTCGTGGACCTGTAGGTCCGGGATGTCGATGCTGTCGATCTTGGCCTGGCGCAGCCGGACCATCCGGTCGTGGTTGTCCGGGTCGTAGCTGATCGAGCCGCGGCCGTCGGCCTTCTCCAGCCCGCCGACCCGGTGCTCCAGGCCCGGGGTGCCCGGGATGGCCCACGGCCGGGCCAGGGTCTCGGTGTCGCGCAGATACGGCCAGAACTCGTTCGATCCGTCCGGGGCGTTCGGCTCGGTGGCGAAGTCCGGATCCACCGGCTCCAGGGTGGCGGCGTCCGGGACCTTCCACGGCTCCGAGCCGTTGGCCAGCGCCCCGTCCGAGAGCACGATCACCGGGGTGCGGTAGCGGACGGCGAGCGCGGCGGCCTCGACCGCGGCGTGGAAGCAGTCCCCGGGCGAGCGCGGCGCGACGATCGGCAGCGGGGCTTCGCCGTTCCTGCCGTACATCGCCTGGAGCAGGTCGGCCTGCTCGGTCTTGGTGGGCAGCCCGGTCGAGGGCCCGCCGCGCTGCACGTCGATCACCAGCAGCGGCAGCTCCAGCGCGACCGCCAGCCCGATGGTCTCGGACTTGAGGCTGATCCCCGGCCCGGACGTGGTGGTCACCCCGAGGGCGCCGCCGAACGACGCGCCCAGGGCGGCGCCGACCCCGGCGATCTCGTCCTCGGCCTGGAAGGTGGTCACGCCGAAGGCCTTGTGCTTGGAGAGCTCGTGCAGGATGTCCGAGGCCGGGGTGATCGGATACGAGCCCAGGAACACCGGCAGCCCGGTGGTCTGCCCGGCCGCGACGATGCCGTAGGCCATCGCGGTGTTGCCGGTGATCTGCCGGTAGGTGCCCGGCTCCAGCTTGGCCGGGGCGACCTCGTAGGTGACCGCGAACGCCTCGGTGGTCTCGCCGTAGGCGTGCCCGGCGCGGAAGGCCAGGATGTTGGCCTCGGCCAGGTCGGGGCGGCGGGCGAACTTCTCCCGCAGGAACCGCTCGGTGCCCTCGTGCGGGCGGTGATACATCCACGACAGCAGCCCCAGGGCGAACATGTTCTTCGCCCGCTCGGCGTCCTTCTTCGACAGGCCCGTGTCTTCCAGGGCCCCCCTGGTGAGGGTGGCCATGGCGACCTCGTGGACCTGGAAGTCGGCCAACGAGTCATCCACGAGCGGGTTGGCCTGGTAGCCGACCTTGGTCAGGTTCCGCTTGGTGAACTCGTCCGTGTTCACGATGATCACGCCACCTGCGGGCAGATCGGCCAGGTTGGCCTTCAACGCCGCGGGATTCATCGCCACGAGCACGTCCGGGCGGTCGCCCGGGGTCAGGATGTCGTAGTTGGCGAAGTGCAGCTGGAAGCTGCTGACGCCCGGCAGCGTCCCGGCGGGTGCCCGGATCTCGGCCGGGTAGTTCGGCAGCGTCGACAGGTCGTTGCCGAAGGTCGCGGTCTCCGAGGTGAACCGGTCACCGGTCAGCTGCATGCCGTCGCCGGAGTCACCCGCGAACCGGATGACCACCCGGTCCTTCGCGCGGACCTCAGGGCCCGCCTGGTTCGTCGTCACGTTCGTCCTCCTCGGCGGCGACCGCCGGTGGGGTGGTGAGGGGCGGAGACCGCGACGCGCTGTGACGCGCACCGGGCCGATTGCCGCCGCGGACTTCAACCTAGTACCGTTAGAAACAGATTACGTCATCTGTATCAACGACGAGAGGATGGCCGTGGTCACTCTGTACCGCTCGCTCGTCCGGCTGATCGGCCGGCCGGCCGCACCGGCCACCGGCCGCGTGTGGCCCGGCTGTGGGCACGGCCCGCAGCGCCGCCGCAGACGGGCGGCTCGGCACGCGCTCCGCTGAGGCGCGCTCGCTCCCACGACAGCACACGGCGGCGGCCCCGCCGGGACCGGAAGGGTGCCATGACGGACAGGTCGGCTCCGACGCTCCCCCTGCGCGCGTTGCGCGTCCTCGACCTCACCGAGGGGGCGGCCGAGTCCTGCGGCCGATTCCTCGCCGACCTCGGGGCCGAGGTCGTCCGCGTGGAGCCGCCGGGCGGGTCGCCCGGCCGGCGCGACGTCGTCGGGTTCGCGCTGCGCAACGCCAACAAGCTCGGCGTGGTCCTCGACCTCACCGACCCGGCGGGTCGCGCGGAGCTGCTGCGTCGGGCCCGCCGGGCCGACGTCGTGCTGGAGTCCTTCGGCGGAGCCGAGGCGCACGCCCTGGGCCTCGCGCCGGCGGACCTGCACGCCGCCAACCCCGCCCTCGTCGTCGTGTCGATCACCGACTTCGGTCGCACCGGCCCGTGGGCCGACCGGGTGGCGACCGAGGACGTGCTGGCCGCCGCCGGCGGTGTGCTCTCGCGCTCCGGCCTGCCCGGCGGCACCCCGCTGCTGCCGCCGGCGGGACTCGTCGCACAGACCGTCGGCGTCCACGCCGCGTGGGCCACCCTCGTCGCCTATGTGAAGCGGGTCCGCACAGGGCGGGGCGAACACGTCGACGTCTCGGCCTTCGAGGCGGTGGTGCACGGCTTCGACCCCGGCTTCGGCACCCAGGGCTCGGCGGCCGCCGGCCGGTCCGAGACCTTCCCCAGGGACCGTCCGGACGCGGCCAACTACTACCCGGTCTTCCCGTGTGCCGACGGGCACGTCCGGATCTGCCTGCTGGCCAAGCGGCAGTGGCGCGCCATGTTCGAGTGGCTCGGCGAGCCGGCGGAGTTCGCCGACCCGCGCTACGACGCCATCCCGGCCCGGTTCGAGGCGTCGGACCGGCTGAACCCGCTGATCGCGGCCCTGTTCGCGGACCGGACCCGCGAGGAGCTCACACTCGAGGGGAGCCGCCGCGGCATCCCGGTCGCCGGGATGCTGACCCTCGACGAGGTGCTGGAGGCGGACCACTTCACCCTCACCGGCACCCTGGTCGACGCCGAGCTCGGCGACGGGCTGCGGGCGCGGGTGCCCACCGGGTTCGTGTCGGTCGACGGCGTCCGCGCGGGTCTGCGGACCCCGGCGCCCCGGCTCGGGGAGCACGACACGCTGCCCGGCGACCACGCGGAGACCCGCGAGCAACCCGACCTCGGACTGCCCGCCCTCGACGAGGGGGCGCGGCCGTTGGCCGGGCTGCGGGTGCTCGACCTCGGAGTCATCGTGTTCGGCGCCGAGCTGAGCCGGCTGTTCGCCGACCAGGGCGCGGACGTGATCAAGGTCGAGAACTCGGCGTTCCCCGACGGCCTGCGCCAGACCCGCAAGGGCGGCGGCATGAACGCCTCGTTCGCCTGGGGGCAGCGCAACAAGCGGGGCCTGGGCCTGGACCTGCGCAGCGAGGAGGGCGCGCGGCTGTTCCGCGAGCTCGTGGCGCAGGCGGACCTGGTGGCGGCGAACTTCAAGCCGGGCACGCTGGAGTCGCTGGGCTTCTCGCACACCGAGCTCGCGGAGATCAACCCGCGGATCGTGGTGTCGGACAGCAGCGCCTTCGGCGGTCGCGGCCCCTGGCGCACGCGCATGGGGTACGGGCCGCTGGTGCGGGCCTCGTGCGGGGTCTCCGCGCTCTGGCGCGACCCTGACCGCGACGTGAGCGACCCGGCCGCCTTCTGCGACGGCTCGACCGTCTACCCCGACCACGTCGCCGGGCACGTCGGCGCCGTCGCGGCCCTGGCGGCGGTGATCGGCCGGGGTGCCGACGGGCCGGGGCGGGCGGTGGAGATCGCGCAGGCGGACGTCGCCGTCGTCGCGCTCGGACCGACTCTGGCCCGCGCCTCGCTGGAGCCCGGGACGGTGGGCGCGGAGGGCAACTCCCGCACGGACGTCGCGCCCGCCGGCGTCTTCCCCTGCGCCGGCGACGACGAGTGGTGTGTGATCGAGGTGCGGGACGACGAGGACTGGCGGCGGCTCACGCAGGCCACCGAGCTCCCCGACGAGCCGGATCTGCGTACCCTCCACGGCCGGCTCGCCCGCCGGGAGGAGATCGAGAAGCAGCTCGCGGCGTGGACCGCGGAGCGGGCCCCGGAGGAGGTGGCCGCGCTGCTGCAGGCGGCCGGCGTGCCTGCCGCGGGCATGCTCCGGCTGCCCGACGAGCTGACCCACCCGCAGCTGGTGGCGCGCGACTCCTTCCACACCCTCGCGCACCCGTTGCTGTCCGCGCCGGTCCCGGCCGCGGCGCGCATCGCCCGGTTCTCGGGTGTCCCGGACCCGGACCTCGGACCCGCCCCGGCGCCGGGGGAGCACACGCGTGAGATCGTCCGCAGCCTGCTCGGTCGCGACGACCGGCAGATCGACGGGCTCGTTCGATCCGGCGTGCTACAGCCCCCGCCCGACGACCCCGCGTTGTCGGAGGAGTCGGCCTGAGGAGACACGAACAGCGCCCTCGCTCACAAGTAGTGAGCGAGAGCGCCGTTCGCTCAGTGGCCGGACATGCCGCCGTCGACGGCGAGCGTCGCGCCGGTGACGTAGCTCGACGCGGGCGAGGCGAGGAAGAGCATGGCCGCGTCCATCTCCCGCTGGGTGCCGAGGCGGTGCAGCGACCCGGTGGCGAGGAAGCGGTCGAGCCACTCCTCGGGCATCTCGGCGTTCATGTCCGTGGCCACGAATCCGGGGGGCGAGGGCGTTCACGCGAATCCCGCGGCGCTCGGTCCACTGGTGGGCGAGGTCGCGGGTCAGCCCGATCATGCCCGCCTTGCTGGCGGCGTACGCGGCCTGCGGCAGCACGGACTTCACCAAGCCCAGCACGCTGGCCACGTTGACGACGCTGCCGCCCCGCTCCATCACCCCCGCGCACGCCGTGGCCAGCTGGTACGCCGCCACCAGGTTCACGTCGATCACGCGCCGGAAGTCCGCGGGGTCCTCCTTGAGCGCGGGGGAGACCGTGCTGATCCCGGCGTTGTTGACGAGTACGTCGAGCCGGCCGAACTCCGTGACGGCCGCCTGCGCCGCTGCCTCGCAGGCCTGGGGATCCGTCACGTCCGTCGGGACCGGGAGCGCCCGGCGTCCGCGCTCCCGCACGGCGGCCGCGGTCTTCTCCAGGCCGTCGATCCGTCGGGCGGCGAGCACGACGTCGGCTCCTGCCTCGGCCAGCGCGCAGGCGAACCCGGCGCCCAGTCCGCCGCTGGCGCCACTGACGAGGGCCACCCGCCCGTCGAGCCGGAACAGGTCCAGCACCGAGCCGGAGGTGGCGGGCGGGATCTCGGGCACGGGGGCCTCCTGGGGTCTCGACGACGTTCACCCGTTCGGCTACGTTACCAGCTGACACATCTCGTCGTTTGTAAAGTCAGCGAGTCACAGGCGACCCGACAGGAGAGTGCCATGCCCACCACGCGTGCGGACGTCAGACCGGATCTCGTCGTCGACTTCGACATCTACGACCCCGCGCTCACGATGCCGGTGGACCGGATGCAGGAGCGGACGGCGGAGCTTGCGAAGGTCGGGCCGATCGTCTGGTCGCCGGCGTACGGGGGCCACTGGCTGGTCACCGCCTACGACGAGGTGCACGAGATCCTCAGGGACCCCGCGACCTTCTCCAGCTACCCGAACAACCTCGTCGACGCCGGCCAGGGAAAGTTCCTGCCGATCGAGCTGGACCCGCCGGAGCACACCTCGTACCGGCAGGCCCTGCAGCCGCTGTTCAGCCCGACCCGGATGCGGGCGCTCGAGCCGCGGATCCGCGAGCTGGTCGTGGAGCTGATCGAGAAGTTCCAGGGCGCGGGCAAGGTCGAGTTCGTCGAGCAGTTCGCCCACGAGCTGCCCACCACGGTGTTCCTCGCGCTGATGGGCTGGCCGCTCGAGGACGCGCCGATGTTCACCGAGGCGACCGAGATCGCCATGAACGGCAGGCCGGGCGACACCCCCGAGCAGGCCGTGGCGTCGCGGACCGAGGCCGCCATGCAGATGTTCGGCTACTTCATGCAGGTCATCCACGCACGCCGGGCCGCGGCCGAGGCGGGCGAGGAGCTCGACGACATCACCACCGCCGTGATGCACACCCGCATCAAGGACGCCGAGGGGGTGGAACGCGACCTCACCGACGACGAGCTGGCGCGGATGTTCTTCCTGCTGCTCATCGCGGGCCTGCACACCGTGCAGGGCACGCTGTGCTGGATGATGCTGCACCTCTCGACGAACACCGACCAGCGGGACGCGGTGATCGCCGACGCGGACGCCATCCCGGCCGCGGTCGAGGAGGTCCTGCGCTACGAGGCGCAGGTCGCCATGGGGCGCCGCGCCGTGCGCGACGTCGAGATCGGCGGCGTGACGATCAAGGCGGACGACCAGCTGCTGCTCCTGCTGTGCTCCGCCAACCGCGACGACTCGCAGTTCGCCGACCCGCAGTCGTTGCAGGTCGACCGGACCCCGAACCGGCACCTGTCCTTCGGCTCCGGCCCGCACCGCTGCATCGGCTCCCACCTGGCCCGCGTGGAGCTGCGGATCGCCATGGAGGAGATCCACAAGCGCATCCCGGACTACCGTCTCGACCCCGAGGACCCGGCCGTCGTGCTGCCCAGTCAGGTCCGCGGTTTCGCCCGGCTGCCGCTGCTCTTCACGCCCGTCACGTCGTCCTGAACGAGCGTTGACGGAGTGGAACCTAACGCTATAAGGTGCGGCGGTCGGAAACGCCGCACCGCAATTCGATCACCATTCCCCGGTGGGTCGGCGCGCGATTTCCGCCGCCGTCCCGTCCGCTCCCCGAGCGGTCCGGGCCGCGGACCCCATCCGCTGGACGTCTCAGGGAGGACACGTCATGGCGAGGCTCGAGAACAAGGTCGCGATCATCACCGGTGCGGGCTCGGGGCTGGGGCGCCAGTCGTCGCAGCTCTTCGCCGCCGAGGGCGCCAAGATCGTCGTGATGGACATCGACGGCGACCGTGCGGACGCGACCGTCAAGCTGGTGAGCGAGCAGGGCGGCACCGCGGTCGCGGTGCAGGCCGACACCACGGTCGAGGCCGACGTGGAGCGCACGGTCCAGACCGCGCTCGACGAGTTCGGCAAGCTGGACATCATGTGGGCCAACGCGGGCATCGTGTCCCGCGGCGGTGTGCCGAGCGTGATGGGCGGCGAGCACCTCGAGTTCGAGGACTTCCCGATCGAGGACTGGCACAAGGTCATCAACACCAACCTGACCGGCCCGTTCCTCTGCGCGAAGCACGCGGTGAAGCCGCTGCGCGAGAACGGCGGCGGCACGATCCTGATCACCTCGTCGGCCGCCTCGATGGTGGCGTACCACCAGATCCCGTCCTACTCGGCCAGCAAGGCCGGCGTGAACGGCATGGTCCGCGGCCTGGCGCTGGACCTGGGCAAGTGGGGCATCCGGGTCAACGCGATCGCGCCGACCCACGGCATGTCGCCGAACTTCCTCATGGAGGCCGGTGCCCCGGTCGTCGGCCAGTCCTACGAGGAGGTCGCGGGCCCCTGGGACAAGAGCGTGACCCCGATCCCGCTCAAGCTGGACCGCCCGCCGTCGCTGCTGGACAACGCGAAGGTCGCGTTGTGGCTGGTGTCCGACGACGCCGGCTACACCTCCGGCCAGGTCATCTCCTCCGGCGACGGCGGCACCATGGGCCGGGTCGCCATCTGGTTCCCCGAGGACCTCGGCCAGGCCTGACCCGCGCCCACCCACCACGAGGACCCAGACCAGGGAGGACCCGAGATGGACCGGTACCTGACGGTCGATCGCGGCGCCTGCGCGGGGCACGGCCTCTGCTACGGGGCCGCGCCCGAGATCGTGGACTGCGACGACCAGGGAGACCCGATCATCCTGGCGGAGCCCGTGCCCGAGGCGATGCTCGGCCAGGCCGAGCACGTCGTGGACATCTGTCCCGAGCGGGCGCTGGCCCTGCAGGAGTCGCTGCAGGCGTCGCCGTCCGCCTGACCGGACGCGTGGCAGCAGGTTCGTGAAGGCCGGACCGCCCGTGGGAGCCCGCGGGCGGTCCGGTCGTGTCGGAGGAGTCAAGCCGTGAGCAGGACGACCGGAGCGCCGGAGCACGAGATCGACGTCGAGGTGGCGGCGCGCGAGGCCGTCGCCGACGGCGTCGTCCGGCTGACCCTGCGCCCCACGGCCGGGACCGAGCTGCCGGAGTGGGAACCGGGAGCGCACCTGGACCTCGATCTCGGCCCGGACCTCGTGCGCCAGTACTCGCTCTGCGGCGACCGGCACGACCGGGAGACCTACCAGGTGGCCGTGCTGCGCGAGCCCGCCGGGCGGGGAGGGTCCGCCCACGTGCACGACGCCATGGAGGTCGGACGGGTGTTGCGCGTGCGCGGCCCGCGCAACAACTTCGTCCTCGCGGACTCGCCGCGGTACCTGTTCCTCGCCGGCGGCATCGGCATCACCCCGATCGTGCCGATGATCGCCGAGGCGGAGAAGGCGGGCGCGGACTGGCGGCTGGTCTACGGCGGCCGGTCCCGGGCGTCGATGGCCTTCCGTGACGAGCTCGTCGAGCGGTACGGCGACCGCGTGTCGCTCCGGCCGCAGGACGAGGTCGGTCTGCTCGACCTCGAGGCGCTGCTCGGCGCCCCGAGCGACGGGACGCTGGTCTACTGCTGCGGCCCGGAGGCACTGCTCAAGGCGGTCGAGGAGCGCTGCGCGGCCTGGCCGTCGGGCGCCCTGCACGTCGAGCGGTTCGCGCCGAAGGAGGTCCCGAGCACGGCGGAGGACGGCTCGTTCGAGGTCGAGTTCGCGCAGTCCGGGATCACCGTGACGGTGCCGCCCGGTGTCAGCATCGTCGACGCCGCGGCGGACGCGGGCGTGACCATCGAGACGTCCTGCCGGGAAGGCACGTGCGGCACCTGCGAGTCCGCGGTCCTCGGCGGGGTGCCCGAGCACCGGGACTCCCTCCTCACTCCCGAGGAGCAGGCGGAGAACGACGTGATGTTCCCCTGCGTGTCCCGTGCGGCCTCCCCGAAGCTGGTCATCGACCGCTGAACGTGCAGGTGGGAGGGTGGTTTGGAGAGAGCCCTCGCGTGGTAAACCTTAAGCCTGTAGGATTACGACCGAACGACTTCCCGAGCCGCGGCGCAAGGGCGCGCGGAGCCAGGAGGCGACGATGACCATTCAGGACACCGTGCCGACCACCGGGCCGGCGACGGGCGAGGAGCGCAGGCCCCACGCCCCGCGCAACGACCGGATCCGGCGGGCGCTCGACCACATCCGCAACGACAGCACCGACGAGTTCGACGGGGTCAACGGCTTCACGGCCGTCGAGTTCACCGACCCGGAGATCGCGCGCCGCGAGCGCGACGCGGTCTTCGGGCGCGTCCCGTCGATCGTCTGTCACGGCAGCGAAATCCCGAAGCCGAACGACTTCCTCACGCTGCAGATGCCGCGCAACAAGATCATCGTCGTGCGGCAGAAGGACGGCTCGGTCAAGAGCTTCGTGAACCTCTGCCGGCACCGCGGGGCGCTGCTGGAGGAGCAGGAGAAGGGCCGGTGCCGGCTGTTCTCCTGCGGCTACCACCGCTGGTCCTACGACACGGACGGCTCGCTGCGGGCGATCACGCGGGACAACACCTTCGGCGAGATCGACCGCTCGAAGTTCGGGCTGATCGAGCTGCCCACGGAGGAGCGGCACGGCTTCGTCTGGGTGGTCGACGACGCCGACGCGGAGATCGACGTCGCCGCCTGGCTCGGCCCGGACATGGACGAGATCCTCGGCGGCTACGGGATGGAGACGCTGGTCTCCGCCCGCGCGGAGGGCTTCGACGAGCCCGTGAACTGGAAGATCATGCAGGACGCGTTCCTGGACGGCTACCACATCCAGTACGCGCACCCGAACACTGCGGCCAAGCACATCCACACCAACGTGATGGCGGTCGAGGACTTCGGCCGGCACGCCCGGTTCATCGCGCCGCGCAAGACGATCGACAAGTTCCTCGAGGAGCCCCCGGCGCCGGACGAGGACCTGTCGAAGTACGTCACCGAGACCCACTTCCTGCTGCCCAACAGCACGCTGCTGCGCCAGCCGGACCACTTCGAGCTGCTCACCTTCCGCCCGCACCCCACCGACCCGGGCCGCTGCCGGATGGAGATGCGCCTGGTCGTGCCCACGGTCGAGGACTCCGGCATGGACTCCGAGCGCTGGAACCGGATCTGGGACAAGAACTGGAAGATCCTGCTCGCCGTGCTGCACCAGGAGGACTTCCCGCTGCTGCGCAGCTCGCAGGCGGGCATGACGAGCGCGAACGCGGGCGGGATGGTCCTGGGCCGCAACGAGTACGTGAACCAGATCTTCCACCGTGAGCTGAAGAAGCTGACGTCGTGATCGACTTCGAGTGGTACCCGGCGGGTGGTGAGGGCTTCCCGCCCGAGGTCGAGGCCGAGCTGCAGGAGATGCTGCACGAGGCCGCCGAGGCCGACGCCGAGGCGGGCTTCCCGCAGCTCTCCCTCGACGACGACACGGAGCCCGGCACGACGCAGCTCCTCGTGTGGCTCCTGCCGGACGAGCGCTCGGGCCGCAACGTCCCGCTCGCCCCGAGCCTGGCCGCCTACCTGCGCGTCGAGCCGTTGCAGGGTGAGGATGCCGGCATCGGCGAGGTCTCGTACGTGGTGCGGCCGGACTACCGGTCGCGCGGCATCACCACCCTGCTCGTCGAGAAGATCGGGCTCGAGCTCGGGCAGCCGGACGGCTGGTGCGGCACGGGTGTGCGGGCGCTGAAGGTGTGGGCACGTGGCAACCACCCCGCCGCGCTGCGCATGTCGCTGCGCTTCCGCCGCTACGGGATCAGGACGGCCCTGCGCCGCTGGCAGCTGGTGATACCGCTGCGGGCGGGGCGCGAGATCGACCCCGGTGCCGAGCCCGGCGGCCCGCAGGTGCGCGAGGCGACCACCACGGCCGAGCGCGTGGCCGCCGCCGAACTGTGGACCGCGAGCGGGCGCCGGCACCAGCCGCCCGCGGACGCTGAACTGCTGGTCAGCGGCCCTGCGGAGGCGCCGGACGGTGCCGTGTGGATCGACCCGGACTCCGGCGAGCCCACCGAATGGGGCGCCGCGGGCCGGCTCGTCGCGCTGGTCACCCGCGACGGCGACCGCGAGCACGAGGACGACCCGCTGGTCAGGGCACTGCTCGTCGCCGGCCTCGAGCGGCTGCGCGACGCGGGCGTGCGGGCCGGGATGATCACCGTCGACGCGCAGGACCGCTCGCAGGTGCACGAGGCCAGGAGCCTCGGCCTGATGCACGACCAGACGGACGTGCAGTACACGGTGACCAACACGGCGACCGAGCCACGTTGGGCCCTCCGGTGAACGAGGAGACAGGGTGACCGCGAAGGAGTTCCCGGGCGTCCCGGCGGACCTGGCCGAGGTCGTCGAGCGGCACGGCCACGCCGTCGCCGCCGGCGACAACGCCACCGTGCTGGCGGACTTCCGCCCGGACCGGGTCGGGCAGCTGCTGGCCTCGGCCCGGCCGCCGGAGGGCATGCACTCCGCCGAGCTGCTGGACATCGAGCCCGGCCCGGACGGCCTGTTCTCCGCCTTCATCCGCTACACCGGGACCGGCGGCGAGGCGGTCTTCCGGTCGCGGTGGATCCAGCTCGACGGCACGTGGCTGGTCACCCAGGTCCGGAACGTCCCGGACACCCCGCCGCGCACGTCGATGGCGCACCCGTCGGACGACGGGCTCGACGCGCCGCACTGGGAAGGCCTGCGTCGCGGCGAGCTGCGGATGCAGCACTGCCCGCACTGCGACCGGTGGACCTGGTCGCCGCGGCCGATCTGCCCGGGCTGCCACGCGAGCGACCTCGAGTGGCCCGTGGTGGATCCGGTCGGGCGGATCTACTCCTGGACGCGGACCTGGCAGCCCTTCTCGCCGGAGGTGACCGGCCACCTGCCCTACGTCGTGGTCGTGGTCGAGCTGCCCGGGGCGGGCAGCCGGCGCCTCCTCGGCGTGCTGCTCGACGGCGACGGCGCGGACGTGCGCATCGGGGCCGAGGTGAAGGGCGAGATCGAACCCGCCGCGGACCCGGAGGGCTACCCGCTGCTCCGCTGGCGACTGGTGTGAGGGACTGACATGACAAGCAGGGACCGCGCGTTCCGCGGCGCCACGGCCGTGGTCGGGATCGCCAACACGCCCTTCCACAAGCGGGGCACGGCCACCCAGACCTCGGCGCAGCTCACGTGCGAGGCCATCCTCGCGGCGGCGGCCGACGCCGGGATCGACGCGCACGACATCGACGGCTTCGTCTCCTACGCCAACGACGACAACGAGGGCCTCGCGATCGGCGCGGCACTGGGCGCCAAGGAGATCCGCTGGTCCACGATGGTGTGGGGCGGCGGGGGCGGCGGGGTCGCCGCGGCCGTCAACGCGGCCTCGGCGGCGGTCGCCTCCGGCCAGGCGGACATGGTCTGCGTCTACCGCGGCATCTCCGAGGCCGACGCCGGCCGGCAGAGCTACAGCAAGGGGCACATGGGCCCGCTGCTCTCCGGGCACGGCGTGTTCGCGCCGGCCCAGATCTGCGCCCTGCGAACCCAGCGGATGCTCGAGGTCGACGGGGTCCCGGCCTCGGCGATGAAGGCGCTGGTCCAGGCTGCGTACCACCACGCCCAGAACAACCCCGACGCCGTCGCGTACGGCAGGCCGCTGGACCCGGCGGTGTACGACGACGCCCGCTGGATCTCCGAGCCGCTGCGCCTCTACGACTGCTCGCGGGAGAACGACGCGGCGGGAGCCGTGCTCGTCACCACCGCCGAGCGGGCCCGGGAGCTCCGGCAGAAGCCCGCGTATGTCCTTTCCGGCGTGCAGGGCGCGGGCCCGGACTGGTCGGAGTCGGTCGAGAACGACCTCGCCTACACCAGCGCCGGGTTCCACCCGGCGATGGTGGCGCGGCTGTGGGAGGGCGCCGGGGTGAAGCCCGGCGAGGTCGACGTCGTGCAGGTCTACGAGAACTTCTCCGGACCGGCGGTGGCGTCGCTGATCGACTTCGGCTTCGTGCCGAGCGGCCCGGACGCCGGTCGCGTGATGACCTTCGAGAACCTCATCGCCCCCACCGGCTCCCTGCCGGTGAACACCGCGGGCGGCAACATCGCCGAGGGCTTCGTGCACGGCTTCGGGCTGATCGTCGAGGCCGTGCGGCAGATCCGCGGCACCTCGCCGAACCAGGTGCCGGACGCGGCCCTGTCGCTCCTGCTCGGGGGCCCGATGGCCCCCTCCGTCGGCGCCACGCTGTTCGGCTCCGACGCCGTGCTCTAGATCCTTCCCCAACCCGGACGTACGCGACGACGCGTGAGGAGACCCACCATGGCCACGTCGGTCGGATCCGCCCTCCACTGGTGGGCCCGCACGAAGGGCGACCGCACGGCCCTCGTCTTCGGCGAGGACACCGTGGACTACCGCACACTCCGGGACTGGTCCGGCGCGGTCGCGCGGTCCCTGCACGAGCGCGGCGTGGCCGAGGGTGACCGCGTCGGTCTGCTGGGCGGCAACACTCCCGAGTGGGCCGCCGTGGCGCTGGGGGTGATGAAGGCGGGGGCGGTGCTCGTCCCGTTGAACCCCCGTCTCGTCGGCGCCGAGCTGCACAAGCTGCTGCAGGACTCCGGGGCGCGGGTGGTCGTGGCCGACCCGCAGTTCGCGGGCACGCTGGACCAGGCCCGGGAGCTCGGTAGCAGCGTCGAGACGATCCCGTTGCCCGAGTTCGCCGCGCTGCGCGGAGCGGGCCACGAGGAGTTCCGGATCGACCGGGACCCGGCCGAGCCGGTCGCGCTGCTGTTCACCAGCGGCTCCACGGGCCTGTCCAAGGGGGTCATCTGCACCAACCGCACGCTGCTCGACATCGTCTTCGAGGCGTCGCTGTGCGAGGAGGGTCTGCGGCCCGGCGGCAGCAGCCTGCTCCTGCTCCCGCTGTGCTTCACGCCGGGCCTGGTGTGGGGCCTGGTCATGCAGGTCGTGCTCGGCGGGACACTGGTCGTCGAGGCGCAGCTCGACCCGTCCCGCGCGGTCCGCCAGCTCGACCGGCACAAGATCGAGACGATCTTCGGGGTCCCGCTGATCTACGAGGTGATGGCGAAGGCGCCGGAGTTCGCCGACGCCGACCTGTCACACCTCAAGACCGCTGTCGTGGGCGGCGCCGCGGTGTCCGTGCCGCTGCTGGAGGCGTGGGGGAGCAAGGGCGTGAACCTCCGCCAGATCTACGGCATGACCGAGGCCGGCGGGGTCGCGACGGCCACCTGGCCGTCGGAGGCCCAGACGCACCCCGACTCCTGCGGCAGCGGCTCGGCGTTCACCGAGCTCAAGGTCGTGCGGTCGGACGGGAGCGAGTGCGAGCCGGGGGAGCAGGGCGAGGTCCTGCTGAAGGGGCCGGGCGTCTCGCCCGGGTACTGGCAGGACCCGGAGACCACGGCCCGGGCGTTCCGGGACGGGTGGCTGCACAGTGGCGACCTCGGTGTCCGGGACGCGGAGGGGCGGCTGACCTTCGTCGACCGGATGAAGGACCTGATCATCTCCGGCGGGATCAACATCTCGCCGGTGGAGATCGAGGCCGTGATCGGCCGGGTGCCGGGTGTGCGCGAGGTGTCGGTGATCGCGGCGAAGGACGACCGGTTCGGCGAGACGCCCGCGGCGATCGTCGCCGCGGACGACAGCGTGACCGAGGCGGCGATCATCGAAGCCTGCGGGGCGCAGATGGCCGATTACAAGGTCCCGCGCTACGTGGTGCTGCGTCGCGACGACCTGCCCCGGCTGCCGAGCGGCAAGATCTCCAAGCGGGCGATCCGGGACGAGTACTCGGACGTCTCCGAGCGCTACGCCAAGGTGCGCTGAGCAGCGGGGATCGTTCACCCGCACGAACCGATGAGACAGATTGACGATTCGTGTCATTCATCTCTACCCTGCCTCCGGGGAGCCGGCACCGACGTCGGCGCGGACCTTGCGGAGGCGGAATGAGCACGGCGACCGAGCAGGCGCGCACCGTTGAGGAGGCGGGCGGCCCGCGGCTGCAGGTCCACTGCCCGGCCGACGGACGGCTCGTCGGCTCCGTCCCCGCGCAGGGTCCCGCCGAGGTCGCGGCGGCCGAGGGCGCGATGGTCGTGCTCTCCGACGCGGACGTCGAGCGGGCCGCGGGCGGCGCGGTCTGGGGCGCGATGATGAACGCCGGCCAGGCCTGCGTCTCGGTCGAGCGCGTCTACGTCGAGGCCCCCGTCTACGACGAGTTCGTCGCGAAGGTCGTGGAGAAGGTGAAGGCGATCCGGCAGGGCATGGACGCGCCGGGTTCCTATGCCAGCGAGATCGGGGCGATGGTCACGTCCGCACAGGCCGACATCGTGGAGCGGCACGTGGCCGACGCGCTCGCCAAGGGCGCCCGCGTGCTCGTCGGGGGGAAGCGCGAAGGGGCGTACTTCGAACCCACCGTGCTCGTCGACGTCGACCACTCCATGGTCTGCATGCGCGAGGAGACCTTCGGGCCCACGCTGCCGATCATGAAGGTCGCCGACGAGGACGAGGCGATCCGGCTGGCCAACGACTCCGACTACGGGCTCAGCTCCAGCCTGTGGACCCGCGACCGACGCCGGGCGGACCGACTCTCGCGCCGGATCGAGGCGGGATCGGTGTCGGTCAACAACACCGTCATCGCCACGTTCCAGACGCCCGTGCCGATGGGCGGGTGGAAGCGGTCCGGGCTGGGGACGCGGTTCGGCGGCGCGAACGGGGGTGCTCGAGTACTGCCGCCAGAAGTCGGTCGTCGAGGAGCGGATCGCGCTCAAGGCCGAGCCGAACTGGTACCCCGTCGTGCCCGCCAAGAGCGAGCTCACGGCGAAGGTCGTGCGGTTCCTCGGCGCTCACGACTGGCGCCGGAAGCTCGGCCGTCCGGCGTCCTGACCAGCGGGAACGTCGTCGGATGTGGCGCTTGACACCTCAGAACCTAGGTGTATAAGGTTTCTGCGACGGTGGCGCTCCCACCCTCCCGAACCCACCTGCCGAGACGCTTCCGGCAGTGCTCCTCCCTGCTCAATGCCGACAGGAGAGTCCCACCATGACCACGAGCCTGACCTCGGTCCCCGAGCACCTCAGGACCGACTTCGACATCTACGACCCGGCGTTGACGTTCCCCACCGACCGGATCAACGCGAAGGTCCGCGAGATCGCGGATCGGTCGCCGCTGGTGTACTCCGAGAAGTACGGCGGCCACTGGATCGTCACCCGGTACGAGGAGATCCACGAGGTGCTGCGGCACCCCGAGACCTTCTCCAGCTTCCCCAACAACCTCGTGCCGCACGGCGCCGGCAAGTTCCTCCCGCTCGAGGTCGACCCGCCCGAGCACACCGCCTTCCGCAAGGCCCTGCAGCCGCTGTTCAATCCCACCCGCATGCGGGCCCTGGAGCCGCGGATCCGCGAGATCATCAACGAGCTGATCGACGGGTTCGCCTCCCGCGGGTCCGCCGAGTACATCTCGGAGTTCGCGCACGAGCTGCCGGCCCGCGTGTTCCTCGCGCTGATGGACTGGCCGCTCGACGACGCGCCGATGTTCACCGAGGCCACCGACACCACCCTGCGCGGGGTGCCGGGCGGGACCGAGGAGGAGAACAACGCCGCCCGCGAGGCCGCGGCCGGGCGGCTGTTCGCCTACTTCGCCGGCGTAGTCGCCGACCGCCGGGCGCGCGGCCCGGAGGCGGAGGACATCACCGCGAAGATCGTGCACCAGTCGATCGAGCTCGACGGGCAGGTCCGGCCGCTCACGGACGAGGAACTGTGCAACATGTTCTTCCTCCTGCTGATCGCCGGCCTCCACACGGTGACCGGCACGCTCGCCTGGTCCGTGCTCCACCTGGCCGACCGGCCCGACGAGCGGCAGCGGCTCATCGACGACCCGTCCCTGATCCCGGCGGCGGTCGAGGAGATGCTGCGCATCGAGGCCGCGGTGTCCCCGGGCCGGCGAGTCCGGCACGACACCACCCTCGGTGGGATCGAGCTCAAGGAGGGCGACCAGCTGCTGCTCGTGCTGGCCGGGGCGAACCGAGACGGCCGGGAGTTCGACGATCCGGACGTGGTGCACATCGAGCGCACGCCCAACCGGCACCTGTCCTTCGGCTCCGGCCCGCACCGCTGCCTCGGGTCGCACCTCGCGCGCGTCGAGCTGCAGCTGGTGTTCGAGGAGCTGCACAAGCGGATCCCGGACTACCGGATCGACACGGACAAGCAGGTCGTCTCGCACCCGAGCCAGGTGCGCGGTGTGCTCGAGCTGCCGATCCTGTTCACCCCGGAGCGCTGACCCCCGGCGCTGACCCCCCGCAGCGCTGACACCCCTCGAGGAGACCCGATGACGGAGCTGGTGACCGACGGTCTCGGCTACTGGGCGGCGGCCGCGCCGGAGCGGCCGGCGATCGTCTTCGACGGCACGGACGTCGTCGACTACCGCACGCTGGACCGCTGGACGGACGCCGCGGCGCACTTCCACGCGGCCTGCGGCGTCGTGCCCGGGGACCGGGTCGCGATCATCGGCGACAACGCCCTGGAGTGGGTGGTCGCCGGGATCGGGGCGTTGAAGCTGGGCGCGATCGTCGTCCCGCTCAACAACCGGTTCACCAGCGACGAGCTGCGCTACCTGGTCGAGGACTCGGAGCCACGGGTGGTGCTCGCCGACGAGGCCCACCGGGAGCGGATCGCCGCCGCCCTCGGGGGCACGTCGGTGAGCCTGCTCGGGCTGTCGGAGTTCACCGGTCTGCGAGACACGGACCCGGCCCCGGTGCCGCGGCCGACCGCGGGGCCGGACGACGTCACGCAGATCATCTACACGAGCGGGACCAGCAGCAGGCCCAAGGGCGTGATCTTCACGCACCGCAGCACGTTCAACCTGATCGCGGACTTCGCCTTCGCGGAGCCCGCGATCCGGCCGGGCGCGCGGATGATCTACCTGCTGTCGATGTCCGGCGCACCCGGGCTGCTCTGGCACTTCCTGCACCCGCTGACGCGCGGCGTGTCGATGTACTACGAGAAGGGCTTCGACGCATCGACCGCCCTGCGGCGGCTGGCCGACGAGAAAATTCAGATCATGTGCGGCGTGCCGGTGCTGTTCGAGCAGATCGCGAAGCAGCCCGCGTTCGCCGACGCCGACCTGTCGTCGTTGGAGCTGGTCACGATCGCCGGGGCCCGGGCCTCGGTCGGCACGATCCGGGCGTGGCTGGACAAGGGCGTGCTGCTGCGGCAGGCCTACGGCATGACCGAGCTCGGCGGGATCTCCACGCTGAACCCGGCCGACCAGGCCGTCGCCCGGCCCGAGTCGATCGGCCGCGGCACGGTCTTCACCCGGCACCGGGTGGTCCGGCCCGACGGGACGGACTGCGACCCGGAGGAGCCCGGCGAGATCATCGTGGCCGGACCCGGCGTCACGCCCGGCTACTGGCGCAACGAGAAGGCCTACGCCGACGCCATGCGGGCGGGCTGGTTCCACAGCGGCGACGTCGGGATCAAGGACGCGGAGGGCTACATCCGGGTGGTCGACCGGCTCAAGGACATCATCATCACCGGCGGCTACAACGTCGCGCCGTCGGAGATCGAGGCGGTGATCGCCGAGATCCCCGAGGTCGTGGAGGTGTGCGTCATCTCGGCCGACGATCCCAAGTTCGGCGAGACCCCGGCGGCGATCGTGTACGCGGAGGCGCACCTCGAGCCGGAGACGGTCACGGAGTTCTGCCGGGAGCGGTTGGCCGGGTACAAGGTGCCCCGGCACGTCGTGGTGCAGCAGCAGCCGCTGATCCGGATGGCGAGCGGCAAGATCGCGCGGAGGCAGATCCGGGAGGCGCACCCCGAGCTGGCAGCACCTGCTCAGCCGGTGGCGTGAGGCCCTTGTCGACGTGAGGTTGGGGATCGTCGCCGACGCGCACGGCAACGCCGCGGCGTTCGACCGTGCGCTCGGTGAGCTCGCCGGGGAGGCGGACGCACTGCTCGTCGCCGGGGACGCCTTCTCGGACCACCGGTTCTCGAACGACATCGTGCGGGCCATCCGTGAGGCGGATGCGCTCTACGTGCTCGGCAACCACGAGCTGTCCTTCCTCGGCCCGGGTGGGGCCCGCGCTCGCGAGTCGCCGCGGGTCTCCCGGGCCGAACTGGCGTACGTCGAGGCGGCGCCCACCGAGCTGCGGTGCACCATCGGCGGGGTGCGCCTGCTGATGGTGCACGGCAGCCCCTTCCCGCCCTACGCCCGCTACCTCGATCCGGAGAGCCCGGAGTTCGAGCGCGCCGGTGAGCTCGACGCCGACCTCGTCGTCCTCGGACACACGCACCTGCCCATGGCCCGACGGGTGGGCCCCACCCTGATCGTCAACCCCGGGTCGGTCGGGATGAGCGACCAGCCCGCCCGCGGCGAGCAGGTCGGGTACGCCATCGTGGACACCGACTCGGGCGAGGTGATCTTCCGTTCCTTCGACAACCCGCGCCGCGCGGCCGTCTAGGCTGCGATGATGCCCCGTCCGAAGCAGCCGCTGATCTCCCGCGACGCCGCCGTCGCGGCCGCGCTGCGGCTCATCGACGAGCAGGGCTACGAGAGCTTCTCGCTGGAGAAGCTGGCCCGCGAGATGGGTGTGCGCAGCCCCTCGCTCTACCACCACTTCGCCAACCGCTCCGACCTGCTCACGGAGGCCTCGCGGGCGCTGCTGTCCTCGGTGCGGCTCGCGCCGGCCCCGGCGCCGGGGGAGTGGCAGGAGTGGTTCGTGGCGCTCTGCCTCGGCACCTACCGCCTGCTCCTCGACCATCCGCGTGCCGCGGGGCTGCTCTACGCCTACTTCCCGAACACGGTGATCATGCCCTCGCACGAGCGGGGCGCCCGGGTCCTGGCCGAGGGTGGGGTGCCGGCCGGTGACCGCTGGGTGATCATGCGCGGGCTGGAGAAGCTCGTGTTCGGCATGGCCTTCGCCGACGCCGGCGACGCGGTGCACGGCCGCACCCACATCCCGCAGGGAGTGGAGCGCGAGCGGTACCCGTACCTCGTCGAGGCGATCGAGTCCGGCGGGGCGGAGGGTGAGGCGCTGCTGGAACGGTCGGTGCGGCTCTACCTGGCCGGGATCTCGGCCGCACTCGCCACCAGCTGAGTCCCCTCAACGGCCGATCCTCGCGAGTGGTCAGGTCCCCGCGAGTTCGGCCACCACCGGGGCCAGGCGGTCCAGTGCGGACTCCGGTACCGAGACGTAGCTGAATCCGAGGCGTTCCCGGCGCTCCCGCAGCCGCTCGACGATCTCGGCCGTCGAGCCGACGAGCACGCTCGGCACGTCGTCGATCTCCTCGGGTGGGAGGCCGAAGGCAGCTGCGGTCTTCTCGATGCGGGACGTGGCGGCCCGGTCGAGCACCGCGGTCAGCGCGACGTGCAGCACGACCGGCTGCACCCGCTCTGCGGTGAGGGCCCGGACCCGCTCGATCTTGGTTGCGACCTGGTCCGGGGCGACGGTGCGGGCCGCGGCACCGCCGATGCGGCCGCTGCGCATGTCGGGCGCGATCCCGACGATGTCGGCGTGGCGGGCGGCCACGGCCAGCAGGCGCGGCCCGCCGCCCCCGACCAGGATGCGGGGTGGTGCCGGCGTCACACTGCCGTTGGCCAGTCCGTCGACGCGGTAGTGGGTGCCCGTGAACGTGGTGGGCTCACCGGCCCAGCAGGCGCGGATCAGGGACAGTGCCTCGTCGAGGCGTGCGACCCGGTCGGCCGGGCACCGCCACGGCGCTCCGACGACCGTGTGATCCGTGCCCAGCCAGCCCGCGCCGATGCCCAGCTCGAACCGCCCGTCGGTCTCGGCCGCCAACCAGGCCGCGTCCCGGGCGACGACGGCGGGATGCGTCGTCTCGTTGTCCAGTACCAGCGTGCCCACCTGCAGGGTGCTCGTCGCGGCTGCGGCCAGGGCCACCGCGGGCAGCGGCGGCACCGAGCGCAGGCTGAAGTGCTGGGCGACCTGCAGGACGTCGTAGCCGAGGTCCTCGACCCGGCGGGCGAAGTGCGCCCAGCCGTCGGGGCGGCCGGTGCTCATGACGCCGAAGCGGAAGGGGTGCACCCCTTCACCTTATGGCTTTAGTTCAGGATGCGGCGGACGTCCCGGGCCCGGGGACGGCGATCGCCGCGCGGCTGGGCGCCGGGGCGTCCGCGTCGATGTACGGGAGCGCGCCGCGCAGGAAGCAGCGGATGGACTCCGCGAACAGGTCCTCGACGGACCGTGGGTTGAGCTCTGCGGCCTCGGCCAGCGTCGGCTCGGTCGCGGGGTCGACGTTCGCGAACGCCCGGCCCCGCTCGTCCGGGCCCTTGACCGCCTCGGTGATGGCGGCCGCGACCGTGAGCTTGTCCATGCCGTCGAGGATCAGCACCCGCTGTTCGGGCGGCACGCCCAGCTCCGCGAGCAGGCGCGCGCTGGTGTCGTAGGTGCGTGTGAGGACGTCGCGGGGCATGAACTGGAGCAGGACCGGCGCGGCGTTCCGGTGCCGCAGCACCGCGCTGCGGAAGTCGAGGCTCAGCCGCACGAACCACTCCACCCAGTTCGGCACGCTCTGCTCGTCCGGCCACTTCGCCTCGAGCACGATCGCCCGCGCGACCGCCCGGAGGATCTCGGCCTTGTCCTGGAAGTGGTGGTAGAGCGAGGGGGCACGGACGTTCAGCTCGCGCGCCAGCCGCGGCAGGCTGAAGGCGTCGAGGCCCTCGGTGTCGATGATCCGCAGAGAAATCTCGATCACCGAGTCGTACCTGATCAGCGGCTTCGCCGGGCGGGGCATGCGCGCCATTATCCGCGACCCCGCCCCGCACTTGTCGCGCGCCACGCTGCCTATTACCTTTAGATTTCTCGACGCGGAGGGGGCGGGGATGTCCGGAGAGCGACGTACGGCCACCTACTGCCGGGTGTGCGAACCGGCGTGCGGCCTCGTCGCGAGGGTGCGCGACGGCGAGCTGGTCGCCCTGGAGCCGGACCGCGACCACCCCGTCTCCCGCGGCTTCGCCTGCCGGAAGGGCATGGCCGGCGCGGCGATCCACTCGGACCCCGACCGCCTGGACCATCCCCTGCACCGCTTCGACGGCGAGGCCGAGGTGAGGTCCTGGGACGATGCCGTCGGCGGGATCGCCGCCACCCTCACCTCGCTCCTCGACGAGTACGGCCCGGAGAGCATCGGGCTCTACATGGGCAATCCGGCCAGCTTCAACTCCCAGATCGGCATCGGCACGCCGGAGCTGTTCGCGCGCCTCGGCGTCACCCGCGTGTTCAACTCGGCCACACAGGACTGCAGCAACAAGTTCGCGGCCGCCACGGCGATGTTCGGCACCTCCGCCCTGCATGCCCTCCCGGACCTGCGGCGGACCGACGCCCTGCTGCTGCTCGGCTCGAACTGGCGGGTGAGCAAGGGCAGCTTCCTCGTTGTGCCCAACGCCTACCGCGAGCTCACGGAGGCAGCGGCCCGCGGGGCGCGCATCTGGTTCGTCAACCCGCGGGACACCGAGACCGCGGGTCCGCGGACCGGCGAGACCGTCCCGATCAAGCCGGACACGGACGTCTACCTCCTCGCCGCGCTGATCCACGAGATCGACCGCACGTGCGGGTTCGATCCGGTCGCCGACGAGCAGGGGGCGCACCTCGACGGGCTCCGCGCCTTCGTCGCGGGCTACCCGCCCGAGCGGGTCGCCGAGGTCTGCGGAATCCCGACGGACCGGATCCGCGGGATCGCCCGGGACTTCGCCGCCGCCCCGAGCGCCGCCGCGCACATGTCCACCGGCGTCAACATGGGCCGGCAGGGCATGCTCGCGTACTGGCTGATGACCATGCTGGTGCTGGTCACCGGCAACCTGGACCGCGAGGGCGGCAACATCCCCGGCCGCGAGGTCTACCCGGCGGCCCGGAAGGCCCGTGGCGACCTGGCGCGCGACGTCGTCGACGGGGAGTTCGGCCCGATGCGCCGCGGGCACCTGCCCGGCGCGCTGCTGGCCGACTACGTCCTCGACGCCGAGCGGCCGATCCGCGCCCTCGTCGTGATCGCGGGTAACCCGCTGCTCACGATCCCGGGGGAGGAGCGGTTGCGGAAGGCCTTCGAGGCGCTCGAACTGCTCGTCGTGATCGATCTCTACCCGAACGCGACGGGCGAGTACGCGGACTGGCTGCTGCCGGCCGCCGACATGTACGAGCGGGCCGACGTCAACGTCGCGACCCTCGGCATGGCGGCCAGCACGTTCGTGCAGTGGACGCCCGCCGTCGTCCCGCCGCGGCACGAGCGGCGCGAGGAGTGGTGGATCCTCGCAAGGATCGCCCAGGAGATGGGGTTGCCCTCGGTGCTCGACGCCGAGGACCCCGAGACCGCGCGCTGGTCCCGCGTCGACCACATGCTGGCCGCGGGTGGCCTGACCCGTGAGCAGGTGACGTCCCGCCCGCACGGGCTTCCCGTCGGCGACGCCGAACCGGGGTCGCTGTTCGCCCGACACATCCAGACCGCCGACGGCCGCGTGGACTGCCGCCCGGCCGCCTTCGACGCCGCGATCGCGCGGTGTGCCCGGATCTTCGCCGAGCTCGCGGCCGAGAGCCCCGACCAGCTCAAGCTGATCTCCCGACGGGACACCAAGGCGCAGAACTCCTGGTACGCGAACGTGCCCGAGATGAAGCGCGGGCCACGCGACCGCAATCCGCTCACGCTCAACCCCGACGACGCGGTGCGGCTCGGGTTGTCCCCGGGCGACGAGGCCGTCGTGCGCTCGGCGTGGGGCGAGGCCCGGGCGACCGTCGCCCTCGATCCCGGGCTGCGCACGGGCGTCGTCGCGATGGAGCACGGCTGGGGGCTCCAGCCGGGACTGCGGCTGTCCCGCGAGCGCCCCGGGGTGAACGTCAACCGGCTGATGCCGCACGGGCCGGGCAGCTACGAGCCGGAGTCGAACATGGCCCGGCTGACCGGGATCCCCGTCGAGGTACGCCCGCTCCGGCTTCCGCTGGAGCCCTCGGTGGTGTAAACCTAGATGTAGTAGATAAACGTCGACGAGGGGGTCGCCATGACAGCTGCGCCTCGAGGGGACCGGATCCGGCGGGCGCTGGACCACCTGCGCAACGACACCACCGAGGAGTTCGACTCGGTCGTCCCGTTCGGTCCGGAGCAGTACCGCGACCCGGGGATCGCCCAGCGGGAGCGCGACCTGGTCTTCGGTCGGGTGCCGTCCATCGTGGCGCACGCGACCGAGCTGCCGAAGCCGGGCGACTTCCTCACGCTGCAGATGCCGCGGAACAAGGTGATCGTGGTGCGGCAGAAGGACGGCTCGGTGAAGTCGTTCGTGAACCTGTGCCGGCACCGCGGGGCGTTGCTGGAGGAGCAGGAGAAGGGCCGGTGCCGGTTGTTCTCGTGCGGCTACCACCGCTGGTCGTACGACACGGACGGCTCGTTGCGGGCGATCACACGGGACAACACGTTCGGCGAGATCGACCGGACGCGGTTCGGGCTGATCGAGCTCCCGACCGAGGAGCGGCACGGTCTGATCTGGATGGTCGACGACGCCGATGCCGAGATCGACGTCGCCACCTGGCTGGGCCCGGAGGTCGACGACATCCTGGCCGGCTACCGGCTGCAGGACCTGCTGGCCGTCCGGTCCGAGGGCTTCGACGAGCCCGCCAACTGGAAGCTCATGCAGGACGCGTTCACGGACAACTACCACATCCAGTACGCGCACCCGAACACCGCGGGCAAGCACGTGCACACGAACGTGCAGGTCGTCGAGGACTTCGGCCGGCACGCGCGCATGCTCTCGCCCCGCAAGAAGATCGACCGCTGGCTGGAGGAGGACCCCGGCGACCGCGACCTCGGCCGGTACGTCATCGACGGGCACTTCCTGCTGCCCAACAGCACCCTGCTCCGCCAGCCCGACGACCACTTCGAGCTGCTCACCTTCCGTCCGCACCCCACCGACCCGGGGCGCTGCCGCATGGAGATGCGGCTGCTCGTGCCCAGCCTCGAGGCCAGCGGCATGACGAAGGAGAAGTGGGAGGAGGTCTGGGACAAGAACTGGAAGATCCTGCTCGCCGTGCTGCACCAGGAGGACTTCCCCCTGCTGCGGGCCGCCCAGACCGGGCTCGTCAGCGCGAACGCGGGCGGGATGGTGCTGGGCCGCAACGAGGTCGTGAACCAGATCTTCCACCGCGAGCTGCGGAAGCTGCTCGCCTGATCCTCACGCGAGGAACGCGGGCACCAGGAACGTGCGCAACTCGCGCCGGAGCTCGTCCGGTGCGAGGCGCATGCCCTCCTCCTGCGACACCATCATCGTGGTGATGCGGGCCAGCCACCGGGCGGCCTCGTGCAGGTCCAGCTCGGCCCGCATCTCGCCGTTCTGCTGCGCCGCCTGCAGGATCGGTTCCCACAGCTCGTAGGTCAGCTGGTGGGACACGCCCTCCCCGCCGAGGATCCGCGCGGCCAGGCCCGGTTGGTCGCCGGTGACGAGCAGCTGCACCACCGGGTCCTTGTGGCCGCGGTCGACGTTGTAGATCAGGCCCTCCACCAGCTTGTCCGCGAAGCTCGCGCAGCGCTCGATGTGGGCCTGCGCGCGCGGGATGTTCAGGCGCGCCCGCCGGGTGATCGAGGCCAGGACCAGTGCCTCCCGGTCGGCGAAGTACCGGTACACCGTGGCGCGCGAGACGCCGCCCGCCTTCGCGACGTCCTCCATCGTCGTCTTCGCGATGCCGAAGCGCTCGAAGCACTCCTCCGCGGCCTCGAGCAGCTGCGCCTGCATGCCGGCCGGCTCCTCGACCGTGCTCGCGCGTGGGGTGGCCATGTGCCGGAGTCTAGGCCAGGCCTGCGACATGAGACGCTTGACGAATAATGTCTCATGTGCCATCGTCGATGCATCCCGGACCTGGAGGCGTCGACGATGGTGTCGAAGACGTGAGCGGCTACTCCCTGCTGGCAGGCGTGCGAATCCTGGAGGTCGCACAACTCGCGCCGTCGTCCGTCGGCGGTCAGCTGGCCGACCTCGGCGCGGACGTGATCAAGGTCGAGAGCGGGGCGGGCGAGGGCGTGCGGCACAACGGGGCCCGCGCCGTCGGCACCCCGGACGGCCCCGGCTTCATGCACCTGCGGTGGAACCGCGGGAAGCGCAGCGTGGCCCTGGACCTGCGGTCGCAGGAGGGCAGACGGACCTTCCTGCGGCTCGCCGCGACCGCTGACGCGGTGATCGAGGGCACCCGGCACGGTCACCTCGAGCGGCTCGGCCTGGGCTGGGACGCGCTGTGCGAGGTGCGCCCGCAGACCGTGCTGTGCGAGGTGTCCGGCACCGGTGCCGAGGGCCCGTACCGGGACCTCGCCACGGGCGGCATGTGGTTCGACGCCTACGCGGGCATGCGCACGGTCGACACCGACCATCCGTCGCCGCCCGGGGTGATGGGAGGCTCGGCCGAGGTCCCGCAGGCCATGTACGCCATCGGCGCGTACGGGGCGATGGCGATCCTGGCCGCGGTGCTGCGGGCCCGGGAGACCGGCGTCGGCGCGCGGCTGCAGATCAGCAGCGTCGACGTGGCCACGGCGTGGATGCCGGACAGGATCGACGCCGCGTTGAACGTCGACCACACCTACGCGCGCCCGGGCTGGACTCCGGACGGCAGGCTGCCGGACTGGCCGCTGCTCGACGCCTACGCCACGAAGGACGGCGGCGCGATCGTCCTCGGCTCGCACTACCCGAAGTTCTGGCGCGCGTTCTGCGAGGCCGTGGGCCGCCCGGACCTGCTGGAGATCGACCTGTCGACCGTGGACGAGGGGAGCGAGGAGCGCGCTCTGCAGGTCTGGCGCGCGCTCGACGCCCTGTTCCGCACCCGCACCAAGCAGGACTGGGTCGACCTCTTCCTCGCCCACGACGTCGCCGGCGGGCCGGTCAACACCGTCGAGGAGCTCCTCGAGGACCCCCACTTCACCGCGCGCGCCACGACGTACGAGAAGGACGGGCCTCACGGACGACTCAGGTTCGCCGCCAGCCCGGTGCGCGTTGTGGGGGAGGAGTTCGCCCCGGACCTGGCGCCGGACCTGGGGCAGCACACCGACGAGGTCCTCGGGGAGCTGTCGTGAGCGGCCACTTCTCCGAGCTGCTGCGCTTCTGGGCGCGGCGACTGCCGGACCACCTCGCCGTCCGCTTCGCCGAGCGCGACTACACCTGGTCCGAGCTGGACCGGGCCACCGACGAGCTGGCCGCCGGCCTGTACCGCGCCGGCTTGCGACCCGGCGACGTGCTCGGGGTCCTGATGACCAACAGGGTCCAGTTCGTGGAGGCGATGCACGCCGCGTTCCGCGTCGGCGCGGCCGTCGAACTGCTGAACATCCGGTTCACGCCGGCCGAGATGGTGCACCCGGTCGTGGACGCGGGCACCCGGATGGTCGTCACCGAGCCCGCGCTGGTCCCGGTGCTCGCCGACGCCCGCGCGGCGGTGCCTGGCCTCACCGTGCTCACGACGGAGCCGGTGGAGGGTTGCACCCCGCTCGATGACCTGCGGCTGGCCGGACAGCGGCCGCCGGCCCGTCGTCCGGACCCGGAGGAGACGGCGCTGCTGGCCTACACCTCCGGCACCACCGGCGTCCCGAAGGGCGCGATGCTGCCGCACCGGGCGATCATCGCCAACGGGAACGCCCGGGCCGTCGCGGACGCGCTGACCTGGAAGGACCGCGTCCTCATCATCGTGCCGATGGCGTTCACCGGCGGCTCGTCGAGCTACCTGCGCGAGTCGGTGACCACCGGCGCGCCCGCGATCGTGCAGGGCACCTTCGACCCGCCGCAGATCCTGGAGCTGCTCCAACGCGAGCGGATCACCGTGTGCTCGGCCGTGCCGGTGGTGTGGGAGGGCGTGCTCGCGCTGCCTTCGTTGAAGGACGCCGACCTCTCCGCGCTGCGCGCCGGCGTCGGCGCGGGCGCGCCGATGGCGATCGAGGTGATCCGCGCCTGGCAGCGACTGGGCGTCGGCATGCGGCAGGGCTACGGGCAGACCGAGTTCGCCGGCGGCTACGCCACCCTGCTCTACGAGGACGAGGCCGCGGACCACGTTGGCTCGGTCGGGCGCGTGATCATGCACCACGAGATCCGGGTCGTCGACTCCGCCGACCGGGACGTCCCGGTCGGCGAGCCCGGCCAGATCCTCCTGCGTGGCCCGTCGGTGATGACCGGGTACTGGAAGCGTCCCGAGGCCACCGCCGAGACCCTCGCCGGCGGCTGGTTGCACACCGGCGACATCGGTCGGCTCGACGAGCACGGCTTCCTCACGCTGGTCGACCGGGCCAAGGACATGCTGATCTCCGGTGGGCTCAACGTGTACCCGGCGGAGATCGAGACCGTGCTGGCCGGGCGGCCCGGGCTGGAGGAGTGCGCGGTCGTCGGCGTCCCGCACGAGCGCTGGGGCGAGGTGCCGATGCTCGTCGTGCCGGACATGGACCGGGTGGACGTCGACGAGCTGCGCTCGCACGTCGGCACGGTCCTGGCCGACTACCGCCGTCCGAAGTGGATCGTCGGAACCGGCGCCCCGCTGCCGCGCACGCTCGGCGGCAAGATCCTCAAGCGCGAGATCCGCGCGGCCTATCCCGAGGTGCCGCCCGAGGCGGTGCCCCTCACCACTCGGGGGAACGAGTCATGAGCCTGCTGAACAGCGACGTCGCGGACCTGCTCGCCGGGCACCTGCGCGCCGGCACCACCGAGATGGCGGACACCGATCTGCGGGTGCCCATCTCCCACTTCGTCAGCGACGAGCGCGCCGCGCGGGAGCGCGAGCTGATGACCCGGCTGCCGGTGATCATCGGCCACGGCTCCGAGATTGCCGAGCGGGGCAGCTTCGTCACCCGCGAGGTGCTGGGCCTGCCGCTGATCGTCGTCCGGAGGTCGGACGGCACGGTGGCCGGCTACCACAACATCTGTCGGCACCGCGGTGGCCGCGTCGAGGACAAGGCCTGCGGCAAGCAGCGCTACTTCACCTGCCACTACCACGGCTGGAGCTACAACCGCGAGGACGGCGGCCTGCGCGGCGTCCCGTACGACGACTTCTACACCCACGTCGACCGGGAGCGGCGCAGCCTGCACACGGTACGGATCGAGGAGCGGCACGGGTTCCTGTTCGCGGACCTGTCGGGCACCGCCGACTGGGACATCGACACCTGGCTCGGCCCGGACGTCGACACCCAGCTCACGCCCTTCGGGCTCGACGGCGCGGAGATCTTCCTCGACGAGTCGTTCACCCTGGACATCAACTGGAAGCTCGTGCTGGACGGCGCGATCGACGTCCTGCACCCGAAGTTCCTGCACCCCAAAGGCGTCGGCAAACTGATCGAGACCAACACCAGCGTCTGGCGGCAGTACGGGCGGCACGGGCAGTCCTTCAGCCCGCGCACCCGCATGGGCGACAAGGCCCGCGCGGGCGAGGAGGTCGACGCGAGTTTCCGGCACATGGGCAGCAACCTGTTCCTCTACCCGAACTCGATGGTCATCTCGACGCCGGACCACGTCGAGTTCTGGACGGTGTGGCCGGACACCGAGACCGCCTCCCGGTCCACCACACAGATCCGCTTCCTCGTCCGTCCGGAGAAGCGCGACGAGCGCATCGAGGGCCGGATCCGGCGCAGCTGGGAGATCCTGCAGGAGGCCGCGGTCAACGAGGACTGGCCGATGGAGCTGACCATCCAGCAGAACGCCAAGGCGCACCCGCACGGCACGTTCCTCTACGGGCGCAACGAGCAGTCCTGCCAGCACCTGCACCGCGAGCTCGCCGCAGACCTGGGGAACTGAATCCGGCTCAGGGCCTGGTCGCGGTCATCGTCCGCGACTCGCCCTTGAGGACCTTCCCGGTGGGGTCGCGGGCAGCTCGGTGTCCCGATCACGGCGACCTCGCGGATGCCGAGGCCTGCCCGAATGGTTCCGCGACCTCCGGGGCCCTCTCCGTTGAGCATGGTGCGGGCTGCCTGCCGTCGACAGGCGCCCATCCTGCGCGGTCCGTCATCCCGTTTCGCCGGTCGCGAGTCCAGCACCCTCTGAATCCGAGAGGAGGGACCCTGTGTCCCCCACCCCCCGCACGGTCCTCGTCACCGGTGCAGGTCGCGGCATAGGCGCCGCCATCGCGCGCACCTTCGCGGCAGGCGGCGACACCGTCGCGATCCTCGACATCGCCGACGACCTTGCCGAGAAGACGGCGCTCGAGTTGCGCGAGAGTGGCCACAACGCCTTCTCCGTGCGCGCGGACGTCTCGCGAAGCGACGAGGTCGACGCAGCCGTCGACGCGATCGAGTCTCAGGTCGGCCCGGTCGAGGTCCTCATCAACAATGCGGGCCTCGCGGCGGAGGGTCTGGCCGGGGTCGTCGATGTCGACGAGGCAGCCTGGGACACCGACTTCGGTGTGAACGTGAAGGGCCCCTTCCTCCTGTCCAAGCGCGTGTTGCCCGGCATGCTCGAGCGGGGTGGCGGGATCATCGTGACCGTCGCGTCCGTCGCGGGCCTCCGCGGCCGCCGGGCCGGTGCGGGATACACCGCCAGCAAGCACGCCGTCGTCGGGTTGACCCGAAGCATCACCGCCTCGTACGGCGGCCGCGGTATCCGCTGCAACGCGGTGTGCCCCGGCGGGGTGGACTCCGGCATGCAGGCGGGCGTGCCCGGGGACGAGGAGACTGCCCGACTGGTCGCCGAGTTCCGGGCGACCATGCCCCGCCGGGGCCTGCCGGACGAGGTCGCCTCCATCTGCCACTTCCTCGCCTCCGACGGTGCCTCGTTCATGAACGGCGCTGCTGTCGTCGCCGACGCGGGCTGGACCGTGCCATGACCGGGCCCGCGCTGCACCGATCCGTCGTCTTTCCGAGCCAGGAGCTCCCCGTCGAGCCGGGAGCCGTCCGGGCGTTCGCCCAAGCCGCCGAAGATCTCGGCTACTCCCGGGTGATCGTCTACGACCACGTCCTCGGAGTGGTCCAGGACGATCGCAACCCACCTCTGGCCGCACCGTACGACGAGACCGTCCCCTTCCACGAGCCGCTCACGCTGCTCGCGTTCCTCGCGGCGGTCACCACACGTATCGAGCTGGCCACCGGCGTCGTGGTCGCACCGCAGCGGCAGACCGCGCTGCTCGCCAAACAGGCCGCGGAGCTCGACGGGCTCTCCGGGGGCAGGCTTGCGCTCGGGCTGGGGATCGGCTGGAACCATGTGGAGTTCGAGGCGCTGGGGATCGAGTTCTCCGGTCGGGCAGAGCGGCTGGAGGAGCAGGTCGCACTGCTCCGTCGACTCTGGAGCGAGCCCGTCGTCGACTTCACCGGTACCTTCCACCGCGTCGACCGCGCTGCGCTGGTCCCCTTACCGGCGAACCGCATCCCGATCCTGCTCGGCGGCCGGACGCGGGCCGCGGTCCGCCGCGCGGGCAGGATCGCCGACGGGTTCCTCTTCGCCTTCGGCGGCGACGAGACCTTCGACCAGGTCGGAGAGCTCGCCGACGCCGCGCGCGCCGCAGGACGAGATCCGGCGGACGTGCCCGCCGAGCTCTTTCTCTCCTACGGAGTGGGTCCCGACGCCTGGACCGTCGACCGGGACCGATGGATCGCGGCAGGCGGAGCCCGCCTCGCTGTCCGGACTTCGATGGCGAGTGCCGCTGCGATCGGGCTCCAGGTCCGGCCACTGGAGACCGTCGACGACCACATCGCCGCCATCGCGGACTTCGCTGAGTGGTGGGCCGCCACTCCGACCGCCGCGATCGGCGCCTCCTGACCGGCCCGCACCTCGCGGCGTTGGCGCCCGCACCGCACGAAACCTCGCCGCATCCGTGGCGGTCGAGGCCGTCCGAAGCTGTGTCGATCCTAGGAGCCATCGATGAACGAGAGCCGCCCACGTGCGCTCGATGAGACACTCGACCGGATCGGGTTCACGGGTCGCCAGAAGGCGATCGTCGCGTTGTGCGCCCTCATCGCGATGGCAGAGGGCTTCGACACCCTCGCCATCGGCTACCTCATCCCGTCGATGGCGAAGGAATGGGCGATCTCGCCCGGGCAGCTCGGTGTCGCCGTCACCGCCGGGTCGATCGGAATGATCGTCGGCCTGGTGTCGCTGGGGCCGGTGGCCGACCGGCTCGGCCGCCGGATCGTCATCATCGTCTGCACGTCGACCTTCGCGCTGTTCACGGGGCTGATCGTGTTCGTGCAGAGCGTCGAGGCACTCTCGGCGCTCCGGTTCCTCGCCGGCCTCGGGCTTGGTGCGGCGCTGGCCAACGTCATCGCCCTCGCCGTGGAGCTGGTCCCGAGGCGATCGAAGGCGAAGGTCGCCACGCTGGTCGGGAGTGGCGCAGTGGCGGGCGGCGTGGTCTGCGGACTGGTCGCACAGGTCATGTTGCCGGCCTTCGGCTGGACCTCGATCTTCGTGGTCGGCGCCGTGATCCCGCTTCTGCTCGCCGTGGTGGCGATGTGGATGCTGCCCGAGTCGGTCGAGTACCTCCTGGCCAAGGGCAAGCAGGCCGAGGCCCAGCGGTTCCTGCTCCAGATCGACCCCAAGGACTCCGGCGCACCGCTCGCAGCCGTAGGTGAGGTCACGAAGGGCGCGCCGAAGGCGCCCGTCGCCGCGCTGTTCACCGACCGACACGGTCCGGGCACGATCCTGCTGTGGGCGGCGTCGTTCTCGGCCTACGTGCTCACGTTCTTCCTCTTCACCTGGGTACCGACGCTGCTCGGCCAGGCCGGGCTGTCTCCCGCCACGTCTGCCAACGCGATGTCCCTGACGCTACTCGCCACGATCGCGGGTGGGCTGGCGATGGCGGCTGTCGCCGATCGGCGCTCCGGCGACTACCGCGTGATGGTCATCGGGTTCCCCCTGGCCTGCGTGTTCATCTATCTGACCAGCGTCACCCTGGACTACCCGGCCCTCGTGTTGATCTCGCTCATCGCCGTCGGGTTCTTCGGAATCGGAACCCAGAACGCGCTCAGCCCGGTCGCCGCGGCCATGTACCCGTCGCACGCCCGCTCCACCGGCGTGAGCTGGATGCAGGGGATGGGGCGGGTCGGGTCGCTGATCTCCCCCATCCTCGGTGGGCTCCTGCTGAGCCAGGGCATCTCCGAGGTCACCATGTTCCGACTGGCCATTGTGCCGACGCTGGTCGCCGCGATCGCCATCACACTGCTCGTCACCCGGCTGCGGGGGACGCAACGGAAGGGCGCGTCGCAGCCTCTGAGCGGATCGTCGGACAGCAACACCGTCGTTCCGGCCGACCCAACACCTGGGGCCTGACCGCCCTGTCCTCCTCCACATCGCAGCCCCAATCGCTCGCGAGTGAACGGGACGGGCGACGGGTTGTCGGAGCTCAGTCGCCCCTGCGGGATCCGATGCCGGTCGACAAAGTAGTAGTGCGGGGCCGACATCAGGACGTCGTGGAGGCCGAGCGGGGCCTGCTCGCCCGCTTCGCCCGCCAGCCACCCCGTCCGCGGCAGTACTCGACGCCATGCCGGGCTCATTCTGCCGGGGGCGGAGTGATCACGGCGGCTGCGAAAAGCGGGCCACACCGATGGCGTCCACCGCGAGCTCGCCGCGGGCCTGGGGACTAGAGCATCGGGACGCCGCGCACGCGTCGTCCCGTCTCGTCCAGGACCACGCCGACCCGCTTCGTGCAGCGCAGGACCACTCAGCGGTCGACGATCTCGACCTCCTTGAGCTGCCTCTCGACGGCCGCCTCGAGCCTGCTCACGTCCGTGAGCTCGCGCAGCCACACCGCCATGATCACATTGCTGGGACCGGCGATCTGCAGCACCGTGCGGATCTCCGGCAGGCTGCCCAGCCGCGGGCTGATCGTGGTCGCCGCGGCCGCGGGCACGCGGAGGAAAACCACGCGTAGATCGGCCACCCGCTGGCCTCGGCCTGCAGTTCGGTCCGCAGGATCAGCCGGCCGGAGCGGAGCAGGTCCCGCACGAGGTCGCGGACCCGCCGCGGATTCAGACCGGTGTAGGCGGCCAGTTCGGCGGTCGACGCCCGGCCGTCGGCGACCAGGCCGCCCAGCACAGCACGCTCGTCCGCGCTGAGCACGCCGGTCGCGGCGCGGTCCACCGGCCCGATGGTCTCGCGCAGACGTGCCTGCTCGGACTCGGTGAGCGCCGGGAGCCGCCAGCCGGATCCCTCGGTGATCACCCGGGTGCTGAGGTGCTGGCCGCGGACGATCCCCGCTGCCTGCACGACGGCGTCCCGGAGCTCGCGGCGCCCGAGCACCGGCACCTGAACAACGGTTCCAGCGATGTCGGGGACTAGCTGGATCACGCCGACGGTGCAGACCCTGAGCTGCGCCGCCGCCTTCGGCACGCCGTGGCACTCCTGGCAGTACGTGGCGCAGGGCAAGCTCCCGGCCGCGCACAAGGCGATGACGCACGCCGCCACGGTGATCGCCGCGACCGCGCTCGAGCTGGTCACGCGCCCCGAGCTGCTCGCGGCGGCGCGCGCCGAGCACGCCGCGGTCACCGCCGTGACGCCCTACGTCTGCCCGATCCCGAAGGACCTCCTCGCCCCGCCGGCCCGGGAGGCGCACGCCTGAGCCGGACCCCGGTGACCCGACCGCACGCCGGTCGGGTCGCCGGTGCGCCCGTTGACGCCGGGAAATGGCGTGTGTTGTACTCAGGGAACAACGCGATGTAAGCCTTTACAAAGAATGCAATGTAAACCTTTACAGCGAAGTGGTGGGTCATGGCGGCGCGCGGTCGGAGGTCGACGTTCGGGGTCGTGGACCTCGCACGTGAGCTGGGCGTCTCGACGGCCACGGTCTCGCGGGCGCTCAACGGCAGCGCCGCGGTGCGGCCGGAGCTCGCGGAGCGGGTGCGGGCGCACGCCGAGGCCCGCGGATATGTCGCGAATCGCCTCGCACGCGCATTGTCGGCGAATTCCAGCCGCGCTTTCGTCGGATTCGTCATCCCGTACGTCGACACCCCGGCGTATTCGGCGGTCGCCGCGGAGTGCGCACGGCTGCTGTCCGCCGACGGGACCCAGATGATCCTCACGATCACCGAGAACGACCCCGAGCGCGAGCTGCGGCAGCTCCGCGACCTCATCGCCAGCCGGTGCGCCGGACTGGTGATCTCCCCGAGCACCGGGGTGCTGGACGAGACCCGGCGGCTGCTCGGCAGCCTTCCGGTCGTCGAGCTGCACCGGGCCTCGGGGATCGACGCCCCCGGGGTCTTCTCGGACGACGAGCAGGCCTTGACCGAGAGCGTGCTGCACCTCGCCGCCCTTGGACACACGGACATCGCCTACCTGGGCACGCCGCGGGAGCTCTCCAACGGCACCGTCCGGCTGCGCGGCGTTCGGCGGGGGATGGAGCTCGCCGGCCTGGACCGCGACGCCATGGCGATGCGGCTGGTGGAGCCCACCCGCGAGCTCGGCAGGGAGGGCGCCGCGGAGCTCATCGCGGCGGGGGCCACCGCACTGCTCGTCGGCGGCGGCTCGCTCTCCGTCGGCGCCGCCGAGGCGGCGCGGCACAGCGGCCGCCGCATCCCAGACGAGCTCTCCCTGGTCGTCTACGGCGATCCGGCGTGGTTCGCGCTGGCCGACCCGCCCCTGACGACGATCCAGGTGGACTACGCCGAGCTGGCCCGCCGAGCGGCCGGGCTGCTGCTCGACGCGCTCGAGGGCGGCGCCACCGGCGGCGGCACCCTCGTCGCCCCCGTCCTGCGCCTCGCGGGATCCACCGCGCCGCCGGGGGCTGTGCCGTAAGAGTCACATCCGTTCCGGACCGCACCGCAGTGCGAGGAGGAAAGACATGCTGAGGAACCGACGACGCTGGCTCGTCGCGACCTTCGTCCTGATCATCACGGCCATCGCCTACGTCGACCGCGTCAACCTCTCCGTGGCGGCGCCGGTGCTGACCGAGGAGTTCCACACCAACGCGGCGGTGATGGGGCTGCTGCTGGCCGTCGCCTACGCGACCGGCTCGTTCCTCGTCCCGCTCGGCCTCGCCGCAGCGTTGGCCCTGCTCGGCGCTCTGGCGTGGGGGATCGGCATGCGCAGCACCCCCGTCGCCCCCACCGTCCCCATGCCGGTGAAGGAGTTCGGATGAGTACAGGACCGCTCGCAGGTCTCCGGGTGATCGACGCGGCGACGCTCGCGGCCGGACCGTTGATCGCAACCTGGCTGGGGGAGCACGGCGCGGAAGTGATCAAGGTCGAGCAGCCGGACGGCGGGGACCCGCTGCGGCAGTGGGGTGCGCAGCGCGACGGCGTCGGGCTGATGTGGAAGAGCTTGGGGCGAAACAAGAAGTGCGTGACGCTCAACCTGCGCGAGGCCGCGGGCCGGGAGCTGCTGCGGTCGCTGACCGACCGGGCGGACGTCGTGGTGCTCAACCTGCGGCCGTCGACCCTGCGCCGGTGGGGGCTCGACCACGAGAGCCTGGCGGGCACCAACCCCCGGCTGGTCACGGTGCACGTGACCGGCTACGGGGCCGGCGGACCGAAGTCCGACCGGCCGGGCTTCGGCACGCTGGGCGAGGCGATGAGCGGCTTCGCCCACCTCACCGGCAGCCCGGACGGCCCGCCCACGCTCCCGTCGTTCATGCTCGCCGACGGCGTCGCGGCGCTGACCGCCACGTACGCGGTGATGATGGCGCTCTACCACCGCGACGTGCACGGCGGCACCGGCCAGCTCATCGACGTCAACCTGATCGAGCCGCTGGCCCGGCTGCTGGAGCAGCAGGTCCTGACGTACGACCAGCTCGGCACGGTCCCGGCCCGGACCGGGAACCGCTGGGACATCAGCGCGCCGCGCAACACCTACCTGACCAAGGACGGGCACTGGATCGCGATGTCCGGCAGCGCGCCGACCATCGCGATGCGGGCGCTGCGCGCCATCGGCCGCCCCGAGCTGACGCACGACCCGCGCTTCGCCGAGGCCCAGCAGCGGCTGCGCAACGCCCCCGAGATCGACCGGCTCATGGCGGAGTGGATCGGCGAGCACACGCTCGACGACGCCATGGCCGTGTTCGAGGAGGCCGAGGTCGCCGCCGCCCCGGTCTACGACGCCGTTCAGCTGCTGGACGATCCTCAGGTGCGGGCCCGCGGCGTGTACCCGAGGCTGCCGGACCCGGAGCTCGGGGAGATGCGGGTACAGGGCCCGGTGCCACGCTTCTCGGAGACCCCCGGGTCGATCGACCACCTGGGTCCCGAACTCGGCGCGCACAACGAGGAGATCTACGGCGGGCTGCTGGGCGTCGACGCCGGACGCCGTCGTGAGCTGCAGGAACAAGGGGTGATCTGATGGCCCGCGTTGTCCGGCCCCGGCGCTCCGAGCTGGCCACCCCGGCCAGCAACGAGCACATGTTCGCCAAGGCCGCCGTGTCCGACGCGGACCTGGTGTTCCTCGACCTCGAGGACGCCTGCGCGCCTGCGGAGCGCGAGAAGGCGCGCGGGAAAGCCGCCCGGGCCCTGCGCGAGCTGGACTGGGGCCGCACCACCCGGGCGATCCGGATGAACGGCGTGGACACCCGGTGGGCCCACGGGGACGTGATCGAGGTGGTCACCGAGGCCCGCGAGGCGCTCGACGTGATCATCGTGCCGAAGGTCCGCCGCGCCCGGGACGTGTGGTGGGTCGACGTGCTGCTCGACCAGCTGGAGGAGACCCTCGGTCTGCCGCCCAAGCGGATCGCCCTGGAGGTGTTGATCGAGGAGACCGAGGGCCTGCAGAACGTCGACGAGATCGTCACCGCGTCCAGGCGGCTGGAGGCGGTGATCTTCGGGGCCGGGGACTTCTCCGCCTCCCAGGGCGCGCGGGTCGACGTCAACTTCGACCCGGTCGTGCCGTACCCGGGCGACATCTGGCACTACGCGCGGGCCCGGATCATCGTCGCCGCCCGCACCGCGGGGATCGACGCGATCGACGCTCCGTTCCCGAACTTCAAGGCCCCGGACGCGTACCGCGCCGCCTGCGCCGCGGCCAGCGCGCAGGGCTACGTCGGGAAGTGGGCGATCCACCCGAGCCAGATCGCGATCGCCAACGAGGTCTTCAGCCCCACACCCCAGGAGATCACGCACGCCGAGGCGGTCGTCGCGGCTTACCGGGAGGCCGAGGCGGCGGGCCGGGGCGCCACCTCGCTGGACGGGATGCTCGTCGACGCCGCCCACCTGCGCCATGCCGACACCATCGCCCGCAAGGCCGCGCTGCTAGGCCTGACAGGGGAAGGACGCCACTCGTGACCACGCAGATGACGCTCGTCGGCTTCATGCAGGCCGGCAACGTGACCGTCTACTCCGGATCGTGGCGGTACCCGTCCGCCGATCTCGGGTTCCTCACCATGCCCTACTACACGCACATCGCCCAGGTCCTGGAGGCGGCGAAGTTCGACTGCGTGTTCTTCGACGACCGGCTCGCCATGCCCGGCGTGTACGGCGACTCGGTCGCCGGCGCCGTCCGCTACGGCGCCCGTCCGATCAAGCTCGACCTCACCGCGGTGCTGGGCGGGATCATCGGCGCGACCTCCCGCATCGGGGTCGGGGCGACCTACTCGACCACCTACTACGCCCCCTTCCACGTGGCCCGCACCTTCGCCACGCTCGACCACCTCTCGGGTGGCCGCGCCGCGTGGAACGTCGTGACCTCGGTGAACGACTCCGAGGCGCAGAACTTCGGGCTGGAGTCCCATCTGGACCACGATCAACGTTACGACCGTGCCGAGGAGTTCCTCGAGGCCGTCACCGCGCTGTGGGACTCGTGGGAACCCGATGCGCTGGTCCTCGACCGGGCCTCGGGCGAGTTCGCCGACCCGGGCAAGGTCCACGAGGTGAACCACAAGGGCCAGTACTTCTCGGTCCGCGGCCCGCTGACCGTGCCGCGCACCCCGCAGGGGCGACCGGTGATCCTGCAGGCGGGGTCGTCCGGCCGGGGACGGCGGTTCGCCGGACGCTGGGCGGACATGATCTTCACGGCGGACCCGGGGCTCCCGGTGGCGCAGAAGCACTACGCCGAGCAGAAGGCGCAGATCGCGGACACGGGCCGCGACCCCGATGACGTGAAGCTGCTGCCGATGGCCTACACCGTGGTCGGCGAGACCGAGGCTATCGCGCGCGAGAAGGAACGTCTGTTCCTCGACGCCTACGTGCATCCCGTCGCGTCGCTCGCGCTGCTGTCCGAGGTGCTCAACTACGACTTCTCGCGCCACGACCTCGACGACGTCATCTCCGACGAGTTGATGGCCGCGAGCGGCGGCATCCGCGGCCTCGCCGAAGGGATCCGCAACCACCTGGGCCGCGAGGTCACCCTCCGCGACCTCGCGGCGCACCGGGCCACCCTGCTGCAGGGCCCGCGCTTCGTCGGCACCCCGGAGCAGGTCGCCGACCAGATGGAGGAGTGGTTCACCTCCGGCGGCTGCGACGGCTTCGTGCTCGCCGCGACCCACCTCCCGGGCGCCTTCGAGGAACTCACCCGCATGGTCGTGCCGATCCTGCAGGAGCGCGGCCTGTTCCGCCGCGAGTACGCGGGAGCGACTCTGCGCGCGCACCTCGGGGTCACCACGCCGACGGTGGGGACACGGACCCCGCCGAGCTGAACCTCAGTGTCGTTCCACCGCGGTCGGGGCGCGCGGGGTGAACCGGATGCGGAGCGAGTTGATCCCCCGCACCTGGCTGTGGTGCAGCTCGGGAGTGTGCTCGGGGTCCAGCTCGAAGTCCGGGATCCGGCGGAGGACCTCCGCGAGGGCGACCGAGAGCTCGATCCGGGCGAGGTGCGAGCCGACGCAGCGGTGCGGGCCGCCGCTGAACGCGAGGTGCCGGTTCGGGGTCCGGTCGATCCGCAGCTCATCGGGCGCGGGGAACTCCCGCGGGTCCCGGTTGGCCGCGGACAGCATGACCAGCACCATGTCGCCGGGCTGCAGGGTCACCCCCTGCAGCGTCGTCTCGCGGGTGACGACCCGGCCCGCGGCCACCGGTGCCTCGACCCGGAGCAGCTCCTCGACGGCCCCGCCCAGCAGGGACGGGTCGTCGAGCAGTCGCTGCCGCTCCTGCGGGTTGCGGACGAGATGGATGAGCCCGAGCCCCAGCACACCGCGCACGGTGTGCAGCCCGCCGAGCATCAGCAGCCAGAACATCCGGAGCAGCTCGTCGTCGGTCAGGGGCCGGCCGTCGAACTCCGCGTTGACGATCTGCGAGGTCGGGTCCTGGCCGTCGCCGCCGCGGCGGTCGGCGATCACGCCGGTGAAGTAGGCGAAGACCTCCTCGTTGGCCTTCTGGCGGAACGCCGCGTCCTCCTCCGCCGGGGCACCGGGTTTCCCGACGAGGATCGCCTCGGTCCACTCGGTGAAGCGCTCGCCGTCGTCGAGCGGCCAGCCCATCAGGGAGACGAATGTGGCCATCGTCAGCGGGTGCGCCAGCTCCTGCACGACGTCGCAGCGCCCGCGCCCGGCGAAGCCGTCGATCAGCGACGTGGTGGTGTGCCGGATCGCCTCCTCCAGCGCGCGCATCCGGCCCGGGTTGAAGAGAGGGTTGAGGATCTGCCGGTACAGCTTGTGCTCGGGCGGATCGATCTGCAGGGGGATCGATGGCACCGGCGCGACCACGGGGACCTGGTTCTGCGTGTTGGAGAAGGTCTCCCAGTCCCGGACCACGGCGTGGACGTCGTCGTAGCGGGTGACGATCCAGTGCCCGCCGTGCAGCGGGGACCAGGCGACCGGCGTCTGCTCCTGCAGCACGGCGAGCGCGTCGTGGGGATCGGCCAGCGCCGGGTCGGTGATGTCGAAGTCGGTGATCAGCTCGGCGGGGACGTCCTCGAGACGGGTGGGCACTGGCGTCGCCTTTCGGTGGTGGGGAGCGTCCGGGTCAGCCGGCGGAGCCGCCTCGCCCGGCGGCGTAGTCCGCCTGGGCCTTGCGGATGCCGGCGTGGAAGCGCTCGCTGAAGCCGTCCTTGCGCTCCGCCGTCCAGGCGTAGGAGCGGTTCAGGGAGTCGGTGGTGCCGGTGAAGCGGGGCGTGATCTCGTCGGCGAACAGCTCGTACTGACGGCTCGTCGCGGCGGTGTCCGCCCAGTCGTGGGCGGTGAGCAGGAAGGTGCCGAAGCCGCCGGTCAGCTCGACGAGCCCGCGGACGTACTCGGCCACCCGGTCCGGCCCGCCGATACAGCCGTACCCGGACTCGTTCACCCGGCGCACCAGCTCCTCGTGGGAGACCTCCTCGCCCGGTGCGATCATCTGCATCGGGGTCGTGACGTGCCGGTAGGCCATGAAGTCCGCCAGCCCGAACCGGGTGTCCTCGAGAGCCTGCTCGTCCGACTCGGCGAGGTGTACGTTCCCGACGATCGCCCAGTCGTCCCGCGTCACGGTCTGCCCGTGCGCGGCTGCCTCGGCCTCTGTGATCCCCCAGGTCTTCGCCAGCAGCTCCGCGGCGGCGGCCGAGGTTCCGCCGACGGACAGCAGCCCCAGCCCGTGCCGGCCCGCCAGCTTCGGCCCCGACGGCGACATCGCTGCGGCGACGGCGAGCGGGATCCCACCGGGCCGGTAGCCCTGCAGCTGCAGCCGGGCGTCGTCGAGGGTGAACCAGTCCGTCTTGCGGTGGACGGGGCCGGGGGCCCCGAGCAGCTCGATGATCGCGTCGAGCGCCTCCTCCATCCGCGGCCGGAGCAGGTTGTAGTCCATGCCCATCATCTGCGAGTCCGCGACCAGCGCGCCCGGGCCGAACCCGATCCGGATCCGGCCGCGGGTCATGTGGTCGAGGAACGCGATCCGGTCCGCCACCATCAGCGGGTGGTGGTACGGCAGCGAGATCACGCCGCTGCACAGCTCGATCCGCGATGTCCGCTGCGCGGCCGCGGCGATCATCAGCTCGGGCGAGGGTATGTACTCGAAGCCGCCACTGTGGTGCTCGCCGAACCAGACCTGGGAGTAGCCGAGACGGTCGAGCGCCTCGATGTGCCGCAGGTCCTGCTCGATCGCGACCGCGGGGCTGCGGCGGGGGTTGTGGTACGGCGGCATGAACAGGCCGAAGCGCAACATGGCGGGTGCTCCAGGGTCAGGAGGAGTGGACGACGACGCTGCGCAGAGTGCTGCCCTCGTACATCGCGGCGTACCCGTCGTTGATCTCGTCGAGGGTGAAGGTGCGTGTGACCAGCTCGTCGAGCTTGAGGTGGCCCGCGCGGTAGAGGTCGAGCAGGGCGGGGACGGCCTTCGTCGGGGACATCGCGCCGTAGAGGCAGCCCTGGATCCGCTTCTGGTACATCGGGAGCTGGACGAGATCGAGCGGGATCGGGCTCGGGTCCCGCCCGGGGACGGCGGTCGCGACCAGCGTGCCGTCCTTGCGGACGGCGTCGAAGGCCTGGGCGATGTACTCGCCCTTCAGCGTGCTGGTGGTGACGATCGCGACGTCCGCGCCCTGGCCGTTGGTCAGCGAGCGGGCGAGGTCGGTGGCCTCCTCGATCGTCTCGACGGCGTCCGTGGCGCCGAACTCGAGGGCGCCGGAACGGCGGAAGGGCAGCGGGTCCGCCGCGATGATCCGCACCGCCCCCGCGTGCTTGGCACCCTGCACGGCGTTGATCCCGAGACCGCCGGTACCCATCACGATCACGACGTCGCCCGGCTTCACCCCGCCCGCGTTGACCGCGGATCCCCATCCGGTGGGGACGCCGCAGCCGACCAGCGCCGCGGTCGTCAGCGGGATGTCCTTCCCGATCGGGATGCAACACAGCTCGGGCACCACGCTCCACTCGGAGAAGGTCCCGACGAAGGCGGCCTGGGCGACGTCGCGGCCCTCGTGGTGCATCCGGTAGGTGCCGTCGAGCAGGGCACCCTTCGGGATCAGCGCCCCGAGGTCGCAGAGGTTCTGCATCCCGCTCGCGCACCAGCGGCAGCGCCCGCAGCCAGGGATGAACGCGGTCACCACGTGGTCGCCGGGCTTCAGTGTGGTCACACCGGGCCCGACGGCCTCGACCACGCCCGCTCCCTCGTGACCGCCGCAGTAGGGCAGGACCTGGGTGCCGCTGTCGCCGGTCGCGTGGTGCTCGTCGGAGTGGCACAGGCCCGTCGCGGCGTACCGCAGCAGCACCTCGTTCGCGCGGGGCTCGTCGACGTCGACCTCGACGACCTCCCATTTGCCGGGTACCTCCATGAGCAGAGCTGCTCTGGTCTTCATTCGGTCCTCCTCACTGGCCGAGGGCGGCCAGGGTGTCGTGGTCGGCGACGGCCGCGGCGTAGCGCTCACCCATCAGCCGGCAGACGTCCTCGCCCTGCTTCTCGGGCGGGCACACGGCGAAGAGCAGGCCGTGCAGGTGGTGGCGGCGGTAGGCGGCCCAGGCCTCGTCGAAGGTGGGCGCCGGTGCGCCGGTCGCGGCCAGCGCGGTCAGGTATGTGCGCAGCAGGTCGCGCTCGCTGTCCCGGCGGGTCTCGACGTCCAGCGCACCCACCAGGAAGTACGCCGTGTCGTCCGCCCACGGTCCGAGACACGCGACCTGCCAGTCGAGGAAGCGGATCACGCCGTCGACCAGGTAGGTGTTGCCGATGTGCGGATCGCCGTGGGCGAGCGACTGGACCTCGGCGTCGTCGATCTCCCACAGGCGGTGCATCGCCCGCTCGACGCGCCGCCGGTCCCGCATCGCCGGGGTGAAGCACTCCGTGGTCGGCCGCTCCAGGGCAGCCACCCAGTGCGCCTCGGACAGGAAGCCCGTGACGACGGTCCGGTACTGCGGCGAGCCGACGACGAGCCAGGGGGTCGACCCGGGGCCGGTGCGGTCCCAGCTGCGACCGTGCATGTCCGCCAGGAGCTCCAGCGCCGCTGCGACCTGGTCCGGGGTGTACCGGTCCTGCGGGCGGCCGAAGGCGATCCCGGGACCGCGCAGGTCGTCGAGCACGACAAGGCCCTGCTCGCCCTCGTCGTCGACCTCCGTGCCCCAACACCCGGGCACGGTGTTCCCGAGCGCCGGGGCGATGTCGGCGTAGAAGCGGGCCTCCGCCCGGTAGCCGCGGTGGCCGAGGGCGCGCATGGCGTCGTCGAACCCGCCCTTGAGGCACAACGCCTCCGGCGGCCCGCCCGGGGGGTTCGCGGCGTAGCGGACCTTCAGCGTCACCTTCGTCGCCGTGCCCCACACGACCGAGTCGACGGCCACCTCCGCGACCTCGACGCCCGGGGTGGTGCGCGCGAGGATCCCGGTCAGCCACTCCGGCGTGATCCCGTCCAGGGTGGTGGGGGACCGGAGCGCGGTGCTCATCGCACCCTGGCGTGCGTGGTCGGGACGTCGGCGTAGAGCTCCCGGATCTCGCGTCGGGCGATCTTGCCGCTCGCCATGCGCGGCAGCGGGTCGGCAGAGCGCACCACGTAGCGGGGGATCTTGTAACCGGCGAGGTGCTCGGTGCAGTGGGCGACGACGGCCTCCGCGTCGGGCGCGTCGAGCCCGTGCACCACCGCCGCCGGGGTCTCGCCGAACCGCTCGTCGGCCACGGGGACCACGCACACCTCGTCGACCCCGGGAAGCCCCGCGATCACGTTCTCGATCTCCGACGGCGCGATATTGTAGCCGCCGGAGATGATCAGGTCCTTCATCCGGTCGACCATGCGGATCAGCCCGGTCTCGTCGGCCACGCCGAGGTCGCCGGTGTGGAACCAGCCGCCCCGCCACGCCGCCTCGGTCGCCTCGGGGTTCCGCCAGTACCCCGGCGTGATCGACGGGCCCTTCGCGACGATCTCGCCCTCCTCGCCCGGCGCGCACTCGGTGCCGTCCGCCCGGACGACCCGGTGCGGGGTGAAGACCGAGCCGCGACCGACCGACTCCGGGTGCGCGATCGCCTCCTCGACGGGGTTCATCGACGACAGGCCGTGCAGCTCCGTCATCCCGTAGGACTGCCGGAGCACGACGCCCTTGTCCAGCCAGACCTTCAGGTTGTCCGGAGACACACGCGCACCGGCCACGGTGGCCAGCTGGATGCAGGAGAGGTCGGCCTCGGCGAACTCGGGCAGCGCGGACATCTGCTCGAACAGCAGCGGCACGCCGCACACGACCTCGACGCGCTTCTCGCTGATGCGCTGCAGCATCGCCTTGGCGTCGAAGCCGCGCTCGTAGAACAGCGTCATGCCGCGGGTGAGCGGGTGCAGGACGTGCCAGGGCAGCCCGGGCATCCCGGACATCGACAGCACGAAGATCATCCGTCCGCCGGGGCGCATCACGGGCTCGGTCACCGCGAACTCGGTGAGGAAGCTGACGAAGCTGCGGTGCGAGAGCGTGACGCCCTTGGGCTTCGACGTGGTGCCGCTGGTGTAGACGATGATCGCGACGTCGTCCGGCGCGACCACGGGCGGCGGTACGGGGATGTGGGGCTCGTCGCGCTGTGCGGCGAACGATTCCATCGGCAGCAGCCGGATCGGGTCGTCCCCGACGGCCTCGGCCATCCGGGCCCGCGACGCCTCGTCCGCGACCACCGCCACGGGCTCGGCGTCGGTGAGCTGGTGGCGGAACTCCGTGGGCGTGAAGCGGTTGTTGAACGGGACGGCGATGGCGCCGAGCTTCAGCGCCCCGATCGCGGACGCGATCCACTCCAGGCTGTTCGCGCCGACGAACCCGACCCGGTCCCCGGCGCCGACGCCGAGCGCGGCAAGCCGGCGGGCGGCATTGTCGGTCCAGCGGTCGAGGGTCGCGTAGTCCACCTCGTCCGTGCCGTCGAAGACGATCGCGAGGCGGTCGGGGTTGTTGCGCGCCCACCAGCGGACGCCGTCGGTGATCATGCGGTTCTCCCGGTGGTGGGCAGGAGAGAGTGGCGCCGAACGCGCAGCGAATCGGGACGCGGGGGCATTCGTCCGCACTCCTGTCTGCATTGACGAGGTATCGCACGGAAATGGCTCGGAAAAGCCGAACGAAAACTTACCTTACGATGGTAGGTAGAGGGGTGTCAAGGGTCGCCGTCGCCGTCAGGGCCGGCGGCCGAGGCGCGGGTCGTCGATGCCGCGCAGGAAGGTCCGGATCGACTCGGCCCACAGGGTCTCGGGGTCGAGCTCGTTGGCCTCGATCGCCCGGGTGAGTGCCGGCTCCGACCCGGGGTCGACGTCCGGGAAGATCTCCTTGCGGGTCGCCGGGCGCTTCATCGCCTCGGTCAGTGCGGCGCCCAGGGTGAAGCGGTCCAGGCCGTCGAGCACGAGAACCTGCAGGTGGTCGGGCACGCCGACCTTGGAGAGGAACGCCGCGGAGATCTCGTAGACGGGCGCGAAGACGTCCCGCGGCATGAACTGGAGAAGCACGGGTGCGGCGTTGGCGTGCCGCAGGATCGTCCGCCGGAAGTTGAGGCTCTGGGCGACGAAGTACTCGATCCAGTTGTCGGGATCGCGCTCGCGGGGCCGCGGCGTCTCCAGCACGATCGCCCGGGCGACCGCCTCGAGGATCGAGGCCTTGTCGGGGAAGTGGTAGTAGAGCGACGGCGCCTGCACGTTCATCTCGCGGGCGAGTCGCTTCAGGCTGAACGCCTCCAGGCCCTCCTCGTCGATGATCGCCAACGCCGACGACACGATCGACGGGTAGCTCAGAAGGGGCTGGGCGGGCCGCGGCATGTGCGGATTATGGCGCACCGGGGATCGCGTTCGGACCTTCTCTCACCTATTCGCGTAAGGTACGTTCGCCGCTCGTCCGGGTCCGTCGTGGACCGGGGAGGGGAGGACCGGCCCATGGGCGTGCTGGACGGGAAGATCGCGCTGGTGACGGGGGGAGCCTCGGGTATCGGGCTGGCGTCGGCCCGGGCGTTGGCGGAGGCGGGTGCGGCGGTGGCGATCGCGGACCTCGACGCCGATCGCGGTGAGTCCACGGCGAAGGAGCTGGTCGCCGCGGGCGCCCGCAGCCTCTTCGTGCGGACCGACGCCACCGACGAGGAGCAGGTCGCGGCCATGGTCGGCCGCGTCGTCGACGAGTTCGGCGGCCTCGATCTGGCCCTGAACAACGTGGGGCGCGGCGAGCTCGGCCGCACCGTCACCACCACGACGCTGGAGAAGTGGAACTGGATCCTCGGGATGTCCCTGACCTCGGCGTGGCTGGGGATGAAGTACGAGATCCCCGCGATGCTCGCCCGGGGCGGCGGGGCGATCGTGAACATGGCCTCGAGCGCCGGGATGAGCCCGCAGACGACCGCCTCGCCGGCCTACGCCGCGGCGAAGGCCGGGGTCGTGCACCTGACCCGGTACGCCGCGAAGCAGTACGCCGCGGAGGGGATCCGGGTGAACGCCGTCGCGCCCGGGCTGACCCTCACCCCGACCGTCGAGGCCTGGTTCAGCCCGGAGGCGATCGCCGAGCAGGTGTCGAGCGGGCAGTTCGTGGAGCGGGCGGTGTCGCCGGAGGAGGTGGCGGCCGCCGTCGTGTACCTCTGCTCGCCCGCCGCCGCGATGGTCACGGGGCACACGCTGCCGGTCAGCGGGGGAGTCGCCTGAGCAGCGTGGTTGACACCGTTCTATCTACACCCGTAAGGTAAAGATCGGTCGCCGCGGAATTGTCGCGGCCCTGTTGCCGGCGGCGATTCTGCCGCCATTCTCGGAGCCTGCCCGACGAGGGGGAGTGCACGTCGTGACCTTCGATCTGTACGTGGACGGGGCGTGGACCGCCTCGGCGAGCACGGAGCGGGTGGAGGTGCTCAACCCGGCCACCGAGGAGCGGATCGGGGACGTGCCCGCGGGCTCGCCCGAGGACGTCGACCTCGCGGTCGCCGCGGCCCGCCGGGCCCTCGAGGGGTGGGCCGCGACGGACCCGGGGGAGCGGGCCAAGCTCGTCTCCCGGCTGGCGGACGAGCTGGAGCGCCGGCAGGACGAGATCACCGACATCGTGGTGGCGGAGGTCGGCACGCCGCGGCGCACCGCCCGCTGGGCGCAGGTCGGGCTCGGCATCGTCGACCTGCGGGAGGCGGCGGCCGCGGCCGCGGACTTCCCGTGGGAGGAGCCGCTGCGGAACTCGCTGATCGTGCGCGAGCCGGTCGGCGTCGTCGGCGCCATCACGCCGTGGAACTACCCGCTCCACCAGATCACGGCCAAGATCGGCGCGGCGTTCGCGGCCGGCTGCACGGTCGTCGTCAAGGCCAGCGAGGTCGCCCCGCTCACCGCGCGGGCGCTCACCGAGGCGATCGACGCGATCGGCGTGCCCGCCGGGGTGTTCAACCTGGTCAACGGGTACGGGCCGATCGTCGGCGAGGCGCTCGCCGTGCACCCGGACGTCGACATGGTCAGCTTCACCGGCTCCAACGCGGTCGGCAAGCGGATCCTGGAGCTGGCCGCGGGCACGGTGAAGCGGGTGTCGGTGGAGCTCGGCGGCAAGAGCGCCGCCGTGCTGCTCGACGACCTGTCCGACGAGGAGTTCGCCAAGGCCGTCCCGCACACCGTGCGGGCCTGCTACATGAACGGCGGGCAGTCCTGCAACGCGCAGACCCGCATGCTCGTCCCGCGCGCCCGGCTCGCCGCGGCCGAGGAGCTCGCGAAGGCGGCGGCCGAGACGTACGCGCCCGGCGACCCGACCGCCGACGCCACCAAGCTCGGCCCGATGGTGACCGCGGCGCAGCGGGACAAGATCCTGTGCTACATCCGCACCGGGGTCGAGGAGGGCGCACGGCTGGTCACCGGCTCGCCGGAGGCGCCCGAGGGGCCCGGCTTCTACGTGCGGCCGACGGTGCTCTCCGACGTCGCGCCCACGGCGACCGTGGCGCAGGAGGAGATCTTCGGGCCGGTGCTGTCGATCATCCCGTTCGACTCCGAGGAGGAGGCGGTGGCGATCGCCAACGGCACGATCTTCGGCATCGCCGGGGCGGTGTGGTCCACCGACAAGGGCCACGCCCAGTCCGTCGCGCGCCGGATGAAGGCGACGCAGATCGAGGTCAACGGCGGCCGGTTCAACGGCGCCGCGCCCTTCGGCGGGTTCAAGCAGTCCGGCCACGGCCGCGAGGGTGGCGCGTTCGGACTCGAGGAGTTCGTCGAGATCAAGAGCCTGCAGTTGTAGGACCTGCGTCTTGACCGCACCAACCTAACCCAATAAGGTGACGTCGACCACGCGCCGGAAACAGCGCGTGGCGGCGCCACCATCGACCGGGTGATACGTCTTCCGACGCCGCTCGAACGGATTCTTCCGGTCGCGTTTCCCGTTCCCGACAATCGTCCGTCGCGGACGACGAGCCCGAGCCGTCCCACCACCACCGCACGATCCACAGTGGAGGGCGGCCCTCAGGAGGAGGGCCCCGATGGTGTACGCCGACCTGCCCTACGACGCCGAGACGAAGGCGGGCTTCGCCCGCGTCCTCTTCGACCACCTCGACAACCGCACCACCGACCTCGCACCCGAGGTCCTCGAGATCGACGCGCGCGTCTACACCGACCCGGCGCTGGCGGCCCGCGAGCGGGCCGACCTGTTCGGCCACGTGCCGATCATCGCCGCGCACGGCAGCGAGCTGCCCAAGCGCAACGACTTCCTCGTGGCCCAGCTGCCGAACAACGAGGTGGTGCTGGTCCGCCAGGCCGACGGCCAGGTGCGCGGCTTCGTCAACACCTGCCGCCACCGCGGCGCCCGGCTGGTCAACGAGGACACCGGCTCCCGGCGGTTCTTCTCCTGCCGCTACCACGGCTGGTCCTACGCCGGGGACGGGTCGCTGCGCGCGATCGCCGAGGAGCCGACGTTCGGCACCGTGGACAAGTCCTGCCTGGGCCTCAAGGAGGTCCCGGTCGAGGAGCGGCACGGCTTCGTCTGGGTCGTCGACTCCGCCGCGAGCGACCGGAAGATCGACGTCGGCGAGTGGCTCGGCCCGGAGTTCGAGGCGTCGCTCTCCGCACTGGAGATGGACCGCTACACCTGCTACGTCGCGGGCAACTTCGACGTGGACATCAACTGGAAGGTGCTGATGGACGCCTTCCTCGACGGCTACCACATCGCCTACGCCCACACCGGCACCGTCGCGCCGTACTTCTACAACAACGCCCAGACCTGGCAGCCGATGGGCCGCCACGGCCGAATGGTGTCGGCGCGCAAGAGCATCGACAAGGTCCGCGACCAGGACCCCGAGACCGCCGAGATCGACCGGCACATCACCGTCGCGCACTTCCTCATGCCCAACATGAGCGTGCTGCGCCAGCCGGACCACCTCGAGGTGCTGAACTTCGTGCCCGCGCCGGGCACCGCCGTCGGCACCCGGATGCAGATGCGGATCCTGACCCGCGAGCCCGCCGTCACCGACGAGCAGAAGGCGCGCTGGGACAAGAACTGGAACATCCTGATCCGCGTGCTCCAGGACGAGGACATCGTGGTCAACGAGAGCCTGCAGAAGGCGGTGTCGAACACCGACATCGGGCCGCTCTACTTCGGCCGCAACGAGATCGCCAACCAGCACTTCCACCGCTGGATGGCAGCTGCGCTCGACGACCCCCGGCACTGGGGCTGAGGAGGGACCCGTGGAGTACGAGTTCCACGCCCACCGGATCACCGGGGGCATCGGGGCGGACGACCGCTTCTGGGAGTCCCTGGAGGAGGGCGAGTTCCGGCTGCCCCGCTGCGCGGACTGCAAGCGCTGGATGTGGCCCGCGCACTTCCGTTGCGGGCACTGCGGCTCGTGGGAGCAGCTCTGGGAGCCGGTCGAGATGAGCGGGCGCATCTACTCCTGGACCCGCGCCCACTACGCGTTCGACCGCACCAAGGAGCGCACCGAGGACCTGCCGTACGTCGTGGTCGTCGCCGAGGTGCCCGCGGCCGACGGGGCGCGCGTGGTCGGCGTGCTCGCGGGACCCGATGAGGGTGTGCACGTCGGGGCGGAGGTGCGCGGGCACATCGACCCGCCGTCGGAGAAGGCCAAGGGGTACCCGGCCGTGCGGTGGAGCGTGGTGAGCTGATGGTCAACGCGATCATGCGGGGGACGACGGCGGTCGTCGGCGTCGGGGAGACCCCGTGGTACAAGCGGGGCACCTCCGGGGAGCCCGCACTCAAGCTGGCCATGCGCGCCATCGTGGCCGCCTCGGAGGACGCCGGGATCGACCCGTCGGAGATCGACGGGTTCGTCTCCTACGGCTCGGAGCGCAACGACGGCCAGCGCATGATGCCCGCGCTCGGCACGAGAGAGCTGCGCTTCGGGGCGCTGGTGTGGACCCACGGCGGCGGGATCCCGGGCGCGCTCGGCCTCGCGGCCACGGCCATCGTCACCGGCCAGGCGAACGTGGTCGTGGTGTACCGGGCGATGTCGGAGTACCGCGGCCGCCGGTTGCGGGTGGACGTCGCGCAGGACGACACGTCGCCCCAGCACCTGGTCAACGGCCTGGACTCGCCCGCGCAGATGTGCGCGCTGCGGTCGATGCGGCTGATCGAGGCGGAGGGCGTGCCCGCGCGCACGCTGCGGGACATGGCGCTGGCCTCGTACCACCACGCGAAGCGCAACCCCCGGGCGATCGGCCGCGACACCGAGCTCGACGCGGAGACCTACGAGGAGTCCCGCTGGGTCTCCGAGCCCTACCACCTCTTCGACTGCTCCCGGGAGAACGACGCGGGGTCCGCCGTCATCCTGGTGTCCGCGGAGCGGGCGAAGGACCTCAGGCAGAAGCCCGCCTACCTGCTCGGCGCGCCGATGGGTGCCGCGCAGGGCTGGGGGATGCTCGAGGAGAGCGGCAACCCGTACTGGTCCGCCGGTTTCCAGGGCGTGGCCGACCGGCTGTGGGCGGACACCGGCTACGGGCCGGGGGACGTCGACGTCGCCCAGATCTACGAGAACATGACCGGGATGGGCGTGTCCGCCCTGATCGAGCACGGCTTCTGCACACCGGAGAGCGCGGGGGAGTTCGTCACGTTCGACAACCTCGTCGCCCCGAACGGCGGCCTGCCGATCAACACCTCGGGCGGCAACCTCGCCGAGGGCTTCATCCACGGTATGAGTCTGGTCGGGGAGGCCGTCCGGCAGATCCGGGGCACCTCCACCAATCAGGTGCCCGATGCGAACCTGTCCCTGATGACCGGTGGGCCGGGCGATCCCGTCGTCTCCACCGCGTTGTTCGCGAGCGCGGCGGCTCTCTGATGCGCCGCGTGGTGACCGGCGAGGGCCCGGACGGACGGTCGTACATTGTCGCCGACGGCAAGGCGACGACGGCCGAGGTCGGCACGATGGACCTCGACCTGCTGTGGCGCAACGACACCGTGCCGACCCTTCCGGCTCCGACGGAGGTCCCGGGCGAGGTGGCGTTCCCGCCGGCCGGTGGGGTCTGGGTCATCACCTGGACCATCCCCGCGGGCACGACCGGCGAGGACCCGGACGACATCGTGCAGAGCACGGGGGAGCGACCGGGCTTCCACTCGACGGACTCGGTGGACGTGAACGTGGTCCTGTCCGGCGAGGTCGTGCTCGAGCTGGACGAGGGCGAGGTCGCGCTGCGTGCCGGCGATCTCGTCGTGGTGAACGGCAGCAGGCACGCCTGGCAGAACAGGTCGTCGGAGCCGGTGCGGGTGCTCTCGACGATCGTCGGGGGCACCCGCACACCCACCACCTGACGCTCGAACGTCATCGTCGACAGAGAGTACGAGGAGCCACCATGTCCCGACCCGCCGCGCGCACCGCGGGGTCCAGGGCGGTCGTCCTGACCTGCCTCGCGGTCACCGTCCTCGACGGCATCGACCTGCTGATGTTCGGCGCCGTGATGCCCGTCCTGATCCAGAACAAGGAATGGGGCATCACGGCGGTCGAGGCCGGGTTCATCGGCAGCCTCTCGCTGTTCGGGATGATGCTCGGCGCGATGCTCGCCGGGTACCTCACCGACATCGTCGGCCGCCGGCCCATCGTGCTCGCCTGCGTGGCGAGCTTCAGCATCTTCACCGGGCTGTGTGCGGTGGCGACCAACCTGCAGATGTTCGGCGCCTTCCGCCTGCTGGCCGGCCTCGGCTTCGGCGGGGCGCTGCCCACGGTGATCGCCCTGACGATGGAGTACGTGCGGATCGAACGCCGCCAGTTCTACAACGGCGTGATCCAGACCGGCTTCCCGATCGGTGGCGCCATCATCTCCGTCATCGCGATCTTCGTGATCCCCGCGTTCGGCTGGCACTCGCTCTTCGCCGCCGCCGGCGTCATCGGGATTGCGCTCTTCGTGGTGGCCTACCGGAACCTGCCGGAGTCGCTGGCCTTCCTCGTGGCCCGCGGCCGGCACGAGGAGGCGCAGGCGCTGGCCGAGCGGTACGACCTGGGGCGCAGCGCCGAGTCGGCGGTCGCGCTACAGGCGGCGCCGCCCGCCGCGGAGGGCCGCCGGCGGTCCGCTCTGCGGACCCTGTTCGTCCCGGGCTTCCGCCTCGCCACCGTGCTCTTCCCGCTGATCAGCTTCTTCGGGCTGCTCGTGTCCTACGGCATGAACACCTGGATCCCGCAGATCCTCCGGTCCACCGGCTACGACCTCGGCTCCGCGCTCACCTTCCTCCTGGCGTTCAACATCGGCAGCGCGATCGGCATGGTCGTCCTCACCGGGCTGGCGGACCGCTTCGGGTCCCGCAAGGTGATCTCGACCGGCTTCGTCCTGGGCGCGCTGGCCGTCGCCACGCTGACGCTCGGCCCGGCGCAGGGTGCGGTCTTCGCCCTGGTGCTGCTGATCGGGTTCTGCGCGTCGTCCCAGACCGCCGTCTACGGGTTCGCGGGGATCTACTACCCGGCGGCCTCGCGCGGGACCGTCCTCGGTCTCTGCACCGGCCTCGGCCGGCTCGGCGGCGTCGTCGGGCCGATCATGGTGGGTCTCATCATGGCGACCTCCGCGGGTGCGACCGGCGCCTTCTGGGCCTTCGCGGCCGTGGGTGTCGCAGCGTCCGTCCTCGTGGCGGCGGTGCCCCGCAGCGGGCTCGCCGACCGCCGCGCCGAGCCACGGCCCGTCGCCGAGCCGGGTGCCTCCGAGACCCCGGCCACCGCATGAGCACGAGCGAGCGCACGGCACTCTCCGCCGAGCAGCTGTACGGCACCTGGGACCTGGTCCGCTTCGTCCGGCTCGTCGACGGTGAGGTCATCGGCGACGTCCTCGGACCCGATCCCGTGGGTCGGATCAGCTACCAGCCCGACGGGCGGGTGACGGCACTGCTCATGCAGCGCGCGCGTGCCTGGCCCACCGACGGCGACTTCCTGCAGGTCGACGACGCCACACGCGGCGCCGCGGCCCTGGGCTTCGTCGGCTACGGCGGCTGGTTCGAGCTCGACGGGGACGTCGTCACCCACCACCTCGACATCTCCCTCTACCCGGAGCACCCGGGCACGGACCTGGTGCGGGTCGCGCGCTGGGAGGACGGCCTGCTGGTGCTGCGGACCGAGGAACGCCGCACCCGGTCGGGCCGCCTGCTGTACGACGAGCTGTCCTGGCGCCCGCTCACCCCCCGCTGACACCCCGCACTCCGCCTCACCGCCGAACGGAGTACCCCCGTGCCCACCCGAACCGAGGACGTCCCCGCCGAGCTGGTGGTGGACTTCGACATCGCCGATCCCGCCCTCGCCGTGCCGCACGAGACGCTGGCCGCGTACCAGGAGAAGACGCCGGTCGCCTGGTCGCCGCGGCACGGCGGGCACTGGATCCTCACCCGCTACGACGACTGCTACGAGGCCTGCCGGGACTGGGAGGTCTTCTCCGTCGAGAACGCGCAGGTCCCGCGCATCACCACCGAGCCCTCGATCCCGAACGAGATCGACCCGCCCGCGCACAAGCACTACCGGGACGTGCTCAACCCGCTGTTCAGCCCGCGCCGGATGAAGGCCCTCGAGGACCGGATCCGCGCGGTGGCCGTCGAGCTGATCGACGCCTTCGCCGGGCGGGGGACCTGCGAGTTCGTGACCGAGTTCGCGCAGCCGATCACGGCGGGCACCTTCGTCGCGCTGATGGGCTGGCCCGCCGAGCACGCCCCGCAGTTCGACCGCTGGACCACCGACATGCTCGTCGGGAAGCCGGGGGCGTCCCCGGAGGAGGACGCCCGGGTCCGCTCCGAGGCCAACGACGCGGTGTTCGCCTACTTCGGCGACATGATCGCCCGGCGGAACGACCCGCGGCCGGACGACGTCATGTCCGTGCTGTTCACCGCTCGGTACGACGACGAGCGCCCGCTCACCGACACCGAGCTCCAGAAGATGCTGTGGCTGCTGATGGTCGGCGGCCTGCACACCGTCCGCGGGGTGCTGTCCTTCGGGATGTTGCACTTCCTGCGCGACCGCGCCCAGCGGGACGCCCTGATCGCCGATCCCGGCCTCGCCGGTGCCGCGGCGGAGGAGCTGCTGCGCATCGACTCGCCGGTCGCGCTCGGCAGGCTCGTGAAGAAGCGGACGGTCGTGCGTGGAGTGACCCTCGAGCCCGGCGACCGGGTGCTGCTGATGTCCTCGGCCGCGGGCCGGGACCCCGCCGAGTTCGAGGACCCGGGCACGCTCCGGCTCGACCGCCCGACCAACCGCCACCTGGCCTTCGGGGCCGGGATCCACCGCTGCGTCGGCTCCCACCTGGCCCGCATCGAGATCCGCACGGCGCTGGAGGAGATCCATCGCCGGATGCCCGACTACGAGCTGGACGGGGATCCGGTGTTCCACCACAGCCAGGTGCGAGGGCTCGAGTCGCTGCCCCTGCGCTTCACCCCGTCCCGGTGAGCCCGGAGTCGATGAGCACCGCGAAGAAGCTCGACTTCGGCGGCCGCCGGGCGCTGGTGACCGGCGCGGCGTCGGGCATCGGCCGGGCGACGGCGCGGTGGCTCGACGAGGCCGGGGTCGCCGGGCTGGTCCTCGTCGACGTCGATGCCGCGGGACTGGAGGCCGTCGACCTCTCGTGCGAGGTCCGGCGGGTCGTCGGGGACGTCGGGGACCCGGGTCTCTGGGAGCGGATCGCGGCCGAGACGTCGCGGCTCGACCACGCCGTGCTCAATGCCGGAGTGCCGCCGGCCGGTCTCTCCGTCGCGGACACGTCGCGGAGCAGTGGCGTCGGGTCCTGGGCACGAATCTGGACGGCGCGTTCCACGGACTGCGGTGTGCGTTGCGGCTGATGCGGGGCCGGGGCGGCAGCATCGTCCTGACCTCGTCCGTCGCCGGGATCAGGCCGATGGAGGGGACGGCGGACTACGGCGCGGCGAAGGCGGCGCTGGGCCATCTGGCGAAGGTCGCGGCGCTGGAGAACGCGGCGTACGGCATCCGGGTCAACGTCGTCGTCCCGGGCAGTGTCGACTCCGGGATCTGGGACGCGCAGGAGACGTTCCGGCAGGCCGTCGCGGACCGGGGCGGCGACCGCGCGGACCTCGTCGCGGAGCTCGGCGCGCTCAACACCCCGCGCGGCCGGTGGGCGCAGCCGGAGGAGATGGCGGACTCCATCGGCTTCCTCCTCTCCGACCTGGCCGCCAACGTGACGGGCGCCCACCTGGTCAGCGACGGCGGGATCTCCCTGGTCAGCGCCCGTAGCCGGATGCCGGAGCCACGGTGACCGCGATCGACCCGGAGCTCGAGCCACTCCTGGAGCGGATGCCCACGCGGCCGTTCGGCGCGGACACCCTCGAGGCCGACCGGGCGGGAATGCGCGCCGTCTGGTCCGCTGCGGCCCCGCCGCCGGAGGACGGGGTCACACGGTCCGAGCGACCGGTGCCCGGCACGGACGTCGGGGTCGTGGTCTTCGAGCCTGCCGTGCGGACAGGTGTGGTTCCCGCGCTCCTCTTCATCCACGGCGGCGGGTTCGTGGGGGGTACGGCCGACAACGGGGCGCCGTTCAACCGGCGGATCGTGGCGGAGCTGGGCATCGTGGTCGTCTCCGTCGACTACCGGCTCGCGCCCGAGGCGCGCTACCCCAGCCAGATCGAGGACTGCTACGCGGCGCTGCGCTGGCTGCACTCCGAGGCCGCGGCGCTCGGCGTCGACCCGACGCGGATCGCCGTGGAGGGCGTGAGCGCCGGCGGCGCCCTCGCGGCGGCGCTGGCGCTCATGGCCCGCGACAAGGCGGAGTTCCCGCCGCTCGTCCTGCAGTCGTTGATCTACCCGATGCTCGACGACCGCTCCGTCGCGCCGGACGGCGTCACCGGGGAGATCGCCTGGTTCCGGGAGAGCAACGACTTCGGCTGGTCCTGTCTGCTCGGCGCCGATGCGGTGGGTGGGCCGGACGTGTCGCCCTACGCGGCCCCGGCGCGCGCTACAGACCTGTCCGGGCTGCCGCCCACCTACATCGGTGCCGCCGGACTGGACCTGCTCGTCTACCAGGACCTCGACTACGCCACGCGCCTGATCGCGGCGGGCGTCCCGACCCGGGTCGAGGTCTACCCGCGGACCTTCCACGGCTTCGACGTGGGAACGGCGCGGGTGAGCGAGGACTTCAAGCGCAGCCGCCTCGCCGTGCTGCGAGGCGCTCTCGGCCTCGACGGAGGGGACACCCCGTGACGACCTGTGGACCCTCGTCCACGCCCACCGACCTCGACATCCCGGCGCTGCGGGAGAAGTACGCCGCGGAACGGGACAAGCGCCTGCGGACCGACGGGTCGGCGCAGTACGTCCACACCGGACAGGGCGAGCGCGACGACTTCTTCGAGACCGACCCGCACAGCCCGCCCGTCGTGCGCGAGCCGCTGCACGAGGACGTCGAGGTCCTGGTGGTCGGCGGCGGGTTCGCGGGGTTGCTCACCGGAGCGCACCTGAAGCAGGCGGGCGTCGAGGACGTCCGGGTCGTCGACATGGGCGGGGACTTCGGAGGCGTCTGGTACTGGAACCGGTACCCGGGGATCCAGTGCGACAACGAGTCCTACTGCTACATCCCGCTGCTCGAGGAGCTGAACGCCATGCCGTCGAAGCGGTTCCCGGACGGCGCGGAGATCTACGAGCATTGTCGCGCCATCGGCAAGCACTACGGCCTCTACGACGGCGCCCTGTTCGGCACCATGATCCGCGCGATGCGCTGGAACGAGACGACCCGGCGCTGGACCGTCACCACCAACCTCGACGACGAGCTGCGCGCACGCTACGTCGTGATGGCGACCGGGCCGTGGAGCAAGCCGAAGCTGCCCGGGATCCCCGGCCTCCACGACTTCGCCGGCCACACCTTCCACTCGGCGCGGTGGGACTACGGCTACACCGGGGGCAGCCCCGGGGACACGGTGTTGGACAAGCTGCACGACAAGCGCGTCGCGGTGATCGGGACCGGCGCCACGGCGATCCAGATCGTGCCGTACCTCGCCCGGTACGCGAAGCACCTCACCGTCTTCCAGCGCACACCGTCCGCCGTGGACGAGCGCCGCAACCCGCCCACCGATCCCGAGTGGGCGGCGTCGTTGACGCCGGGCTGGCAGAAGCGCCGGCAGGCCGCCTTCCACGCCTTTGCCTCCGAGCCGTTCCCGACCCTCTCGCCCGCCGAGGACGTGGCTTGCGACTTCTTCACCGAGGTGGGCCGGAACGTCTCCGCCCGCATCGACGGCCGGTCGCTGGAGCCGACGGAGCTGGCCGAGATCCGCGAGCAGGAGGACTACGGTGTCATGGAGCGCGTCCGGCGACGCGTCGACGACATCGTGCACGACCCGGAGATGGCCGAGGCGCTCAAGCCCTACTACCGTTACCTGTGCAAGCGGCCCTGCTCCAGTAATGACTACCTGGAGACCTTCAACCGGCCCAACGTCACGCTGGTCGACGTGTCGGCCACCAAGGGCATCGAGCGGATGACCGCGACGGGCCTGGTGGCGGGCGGGCAGGAGCACGAGGTCGACTGCGTGATCTTCGCCAGCGGCTTCGAGATCACCGCCCAGGACCTGAGCGTGGCCTCCGGCATCGACGCGATCGAGGGTCGGGGCGGGCTGTCCCTTTTCGACCATTGGCGGGACGGCTTCCGCACTCTGCACGGCCTCACGAGCCACGGCTTCCCCGGCCTGTTCTTCACGGGGAACACCCAGGGCGGGGGCAACGCCAGCGTCACGGCGAACTACGTGCAGCAGGGCGAGCACATCGCCTACCTCATCGCCGAGGCGACGGCCCGCGGCGCCGCGACCGTCGAGCCCACCCGTGAGGCGCAGGACGAGTGGGTCGCGGTGATCAAGGAGCTCGCCCCGTCGAAGACCTTCCTCGAGCAGTGCACGCCGGGCTACTACAACAACGAGGGCGGCGGAACCGGCGGCATCCGACCTGCGACAGGCGAGCGGTACGGCCGCGGGTTCTACGAGTTCGACCGGCTGCTTCGGGAGTGGCGGGACGCGGGTGACCTGGCCGGGATCGAGCTGGTGCGCTGAGATGAGGATCGGGGCGGTGTTCCCGCAGTACGACGTGCTGCGGGACGCGGCCGACATCGCGGAGTTCGCTCGCGGGGTCGAGGGGCTGGGGATGGACCACCTCCTCGTCTACGACCACGTGCTCGGCGTCGATCCGACGGTCCGTCCGGAGTGGACGCACCTCTACCGGAACGACTCGGAGTTCCACGAACCCTTCGTGCTCTTCGGGTACCTGGCCGCCGTGTGCCGGCTCGAGCTGGTGACCGGCGTGCTGGTGCTGCCGCAGCGGCAGACCGCGCTCGTTCCCAAACAGGCGGCGGAGGCGGACCGGCTCGCCGCGGGCGGCGTACGGCTGGGGGTCGGCCTGGGCTGGAACGAGTCCGAGTACCGAGCGCTCGGCGTGCCCTTCGCCCGTCGCGGGGCGCGGATCGAGGAACAGGTCGAGCTGCTGCGGTCGCTGTGGTCGGCGCCGTCGGTGACGGCGCGGACGAGCGTCGAGGAGCTCGACGGCGTCGGCCTCGCGCCGCGGCCGCGCCGGGAGATCCCGGTGTGGCTGGCAGGGAAGGCACCCGCCGCGCTCGCCCGGGCGGGGCGGATCGCCGACGGCTGGATTCCCTTGGAGAAGCCGGGCGCGGAGGCGGCCGCGCGTCTGGAGGCGGTGCGCCGGGCGGCCCGCGAGGCGGGGCGCGACCCGGCCGGGATCGGCGTCGAGCCGCGGATCCGGGTGCCGGGTCGACCCGCGGACGAGGTCGCGGCGGAGATCGGCTTCTGGGTCGACCACGGCGCGTCGCACCTGTCGTTCAGCACGATGGACGCCGGCCTCGGGTCGGTGGCGGAGCACCTGCGCCATGTCGAGCGCGCGCTGGGCACGGTCTCGCGAGGAAGGTGACCTCCCGTCTCCCTCGCGGCCTCAGGTGCGGGTCAGGCGGACCGGAATCGCGTTCATCTGCACGGTTCCCGACAGCGGGTCGAGCACGGTGCCGTCGGTGAGGGTGTTGCTGTTGACACCGGGCTTCCGCGCAGCGACCCGCAGCCGTGCGTGCGGGTCGTCGTGGCCCCAGCCGTGGCCCAGCGAGACGACGCCGGGCGCCACCTCGTCCGTGACCCGAACCGGCACCCGGATCTCGCCGGCGGCCGAGGTCACCAGCGCGAACCCGCCGTCGGCCAGGTCGTACGCCTCGGCGTCGGCGGGGGAGACGTGCAGCGCCGACCGGTCCTTGCCCTTCGCGAGCGGCGCGACGTTGTGCAGCCAGGAGTTCTTCGACCGCAGGTCACGGCGGCCGATGAGCAGCAGCGTGCCGGGCTCGGGCTGCGGAACCTCGACCCGGGCGAGGGCCTCGAGGATCATCGGCGGGGCCAGCTCGATCGTGCCGGACGGCGTGCGGATCACCTCGTCCACGCGTGGCTCCAGCGGCCCGAGGTCGATGCCGTGCGGGAACTCCAGCAGCCGGGAGAGCGACAGCCCGCCGGGGTTGCGGCCGAACAGGTCGCCGTAGGGGCCGGAGCGGATCCGCAGGTCCAGCAGGCGCCGCGGGCCCCGGCCGGGCACCCCGGCGACGATCTCGGACTCCTCCGTGCCCAGGCTGCGGGCGATGGAGCGGCGCAGGCTCGTCGCGATCTCGTCGTCGATCTCGTCGGGGTCGGCGTGGGCGCCGCGGCCCTCGTAGATCCCGCAGAGCCGCAGCAGGATCTCCCACTCCGAGAGCATCCCGTCCGGGACCCCGCGGGCGGGTGTGGAGAAACGGGCGTAGTTGCGCTGCGCGTACTGGTAGAGCACGAGATCGAAATGGTCGCGAGTGAGCGAGCCCGGTGGCGGGAGGATCACGTCCGCGTACCGCGTCGTCTCGTTCAGGTAGGGGTCGACGCAGATCAGCGCCTCGACCTCCGTGAGGGCGCGCTGCATCCGTGCGGAGTCCGGCAGCGAGCGTGCGAGGTTGCCGGCGTACACCACCAGTCCGCGGACCCGGCCGGGCCCGGGGGTGAGGATCTCCTCGGCCAGCGCGGCGACCGGGAGCTCGCCGAACACCTCGGGATGCCCGCTCACCCGCGTCCGGTACCGCCCGACGGTGAACGGGTGCGCGGGCTTCGTGGCCTTCCGGGTGGTCGGCCCGCCGGTGACGGGCCGGGTGAACAGCAGCCCGCCCGGTCGGTCGAGGTGCCCACACAGGACGTTGACGGTCTGGAGCGCCCAGCAGGTGAGAGTTCCGTACCGGTTGAGGGTCGTCCCGAGCCGGCCGTAGACGGCGGCCCTGTCCGTCGTGGCGAGCTCTCGTGCCAGGCGCGCGATCGTCTCCGGCGGGATGCCGCAGACCTCGGCGACGGCCGCGGGCGGGTACGCCGCGACGGCCTCGCGCAGCTCGCGCAGCCCGCTGAGCCGGCCCGCGGCCGCGCGGGGTCGCACCAGGTCCTCGGCGAACAGGACGTGCAGGATCCCGAGGAACAGGAACAGGTCCGTGCCGGGCCGGATCTGCAGGTGCTCGTCCGCTGCCCCGGCGGTGGCGGTCCGGGCGGGGTCGACGACGACCAGCCGGCCGCCTCGGGCCCGCAGCGCCTTCAGCTTCCCGCGGTAGTCCGGCGCGGCGCCGATGCTGCCGTTCGACACCAGCGGATTGCCGCCGACGATCACCAGCAGATCCGTGGTGTCGAGGTCCGGCACCGGGATGCTGCTCGGCTCCCCGAACAGCAGGGCCGCCGTGACGTTCTGCGGCAGCTGGTCCATCGTCGCCGGAGAGTAGGCCTGGATGCTGCCCAACGACCGGGCGAGCCGGCCCGCGAGCAGCGTGAACGCGACGTTGTGGCCCGTCGGGTTGCCGGTGTACGCGGCGACCGAGTTGCGGTCCTGCGCGAGCAGCGGCGTGAGCAGCCGGTCGACCTCGTCGAACGCCTCCTCCCAGTTCACCTCGCGCAGCTCGCCGTCGCGCCGCACGAGCGGGCGGGTCAGCCGGTCGGGATCGTCGTCCACGGCCCCGAGCGAGGCGCCCTTGGGGCAGAGGTAGCCCCTGCTGTAGACGTCGTCGGCGTCGCCGCGGACCGAGACCACGCGGTCCTCGGCATCGAGGGTGACCGTCAGTCCGCACATCGCCTCGCACAGCGGGCAGCCCCGGGGGACGGTCCGCAGGGCCAGGTCCCGGACGGTGGCTCGGGTGGCGGCATCGCTCGTCATCGGGCCTCCTCGCACATATCTAACGACTGTAGGTTGAGGGCGGCGAGCGGTCAACGGTGGTCGTGCGCCGCGAGCCAGGCCCGGTGCTCGGCCGAGGGGGCGCCCCGCTCGCGGACGGCGAGATGGCCGGACCCGAGCAGGCCACCGCAGCGCCAGGCGATGGTGTCGACGTGGTCGCAGGCGGGTGGGCGCTCATCCGGCGAGCCGGACCGGACCGTCGAGGAAGTCGAGCAGGTGCTCGCCGAAGACGTCGTTGTCGTCGCCCGCGACCATGTGCCCGGCCCCGTCGACGTCGACGAGGCGGGCCGACGGGACGAGACTCAGCAGCTCCTGGGCGCTCGCGGTGCTGACCACGCGCGACTGCCGGCCCCGCACCAGCAGCGTGGGCACGGCCAGCCCACGGGCGGCCTCGCGAGCGCGGCGGGCGTTCTCGTCGAGCGTGCGCGGGTCGGTCTGCCGGGCGTCGAGCAGGCGCGGGTCCCAGTGCCAGTACCAGCGGCCGTCGCGGCGGCGGAGGTTCTTCTTCAGGCCCTCGGGCCGCGGCGGCCGGGTGCGGTGGGGGTTGTAGGCGGCGACGGCCGCAGCCGCCTCGTCGAGCGTGGCGAACCCCGCCGTGCCGGAGCGCATGAAGTCGGTGATCTCCGCGGTCCCCGCGCGCTCGGTGGTGGGCGTGACGTCGACGAGCGCCAGGCCGCGGGCCACTGCCGGGTCGGCGGCCAGCGCGAGCAGGGAGGTCATGCCGCCCAGGGAGGCGCCGACGAGCACCGGGGGTTCGTCGAGCACGGTGACCGCCTTGCGCAGATCGGCCACGTGCGCGTCGAGCGTGTAGTCGCCGTCCGGCGCCCAGTCGCTGTCGCCGTGTCCGCGCAGGTCGAACGCGATCGCTGTCCAGCCCTGCGCGGCCAGCCGCCGGCCGGTGTGCCGCCACGAGTGCCGGGTCTGCCCGCCGCCGTGCAGCAGCAGGACGGTGCCGCGGCGCGTGCGCAGCGGCGGTGCCCAGCGGTCCGCGGTGAGCCGGACACCCTCGCCCGGCAAGGTGAGCCGGCGGTGGCCGTATTCCATCGATACCTCTTCTCGTCGTGCCGCGGCGTGATCGTGTTCTGCGGGTCAGCCGGGTGCGGCGAGGCGGCGGCGCCGGCACCGTGAGCCGGACGACCAGGCCGTGCACGCCCTGTGGGCGTCCGGCTGTCGACCAGCACCGTCTCGTTCGCGGTCCCGGGACCGGGGGCGTGCCGCGCAGTCTCGATCACGCAGTCGTCGAGGATCCCCTCGACGCGGAGGCACTTCGTGAGCCGCCGTTGCAGGTCGCCGAGATCCCGGTCGGTCCGGCGGAGCAGGTCGACGGCCACCTCAGGCCGCCCGGAAGCCCTCGGTCACCCTCTTCGGGCCGGCCGGCGAGGTGTCCGAGACCATGAGCGAGCGGCCCTCGTGCGGTCGGACCATGGCGCACCCCTCGCGTCGTCGCGGCATCCTCTGCCGCGATGCGCGACGGTGGACGGATCGTGTGTCATCGTATCGCGGATTTACCTTATCGCTGTAGATCGACCCACGGGAGAGTGTCGTGAATGATCTGTCCGGTCTGCACGCCGTGATCACGGGTGGCAACGGCGGGATCGGCCTGGCGATGGTGACGAGGATGGCCCGGGCCGGGGCGAACATCACGCTCTGGGCCCGGGACGCCCACAAGAGCGAGGCCGCGTGCGCACCTCGAGGGGGCACGGGCCGTCAGGGGCGCAGACACTGACCGGCGGTGACGCTGACCGGAGGCAGGCCGTAGACCCGTGGCTCTGGCTCGGAACCGTGTTCGACGCTGATGCTCGACATCAGAGAGGCCGCGTGGCGATCAGATTCGCGGACCTGGTGGGTGCGTGCAGGAGGAGCGGTTGCGAGAGCAGGCGTGCGACCGTGAGCAGGTCTCGGTGGCGTGCAGCGAGATCGTGGCCGAGCAGTGGCTCGTGGTGAACGACGCGGTTGCGCAACTCGTGGAGCCGTCGGACGGGTTCATCGACGGCACGTCGGTTACCGGGTCTGAACGCCGTGTGCAGTCGGGGGACCCGGAGGTCGTCGTGATGACGGCGCGAGGAGGGGTAGCGCCAGAAGGTGGGTCGCGAGTTCACAGCGACCTCCCCGCGGTGGCGCCTCGAGGGTGCTCCACCCTTCCTGATCAGCCGGACACCAGTCCGGGCTCTTCTCGTCTCCGGACTCTGTCACCCCGAGGGCCGCGGGACGACGTGGTGCTCCGGTTCGCGTGATCCCCGGATCCAGGTCACATCCTCTGCGGCCCCGGGCGGGGAGGATCCCTCCGGTCAGTCGCCGAAGGGGAAGCGGTATCGCCCATGAAGATCGGTCTGCAGCTCTCGGACTTCAGCGTGCCCGGCGGGCCGCCCGCCCTCGCGGCGGACCTGCGGCGGATGGCGGTGGCCGCCGAGGACGTAGGGTTCGCGCGGCTCGCGGTCGCGGACCACCTCTGGCAGATCCCGGCGAACGGGTCCGCGGAGAGCGAGATGCTCGAGGCGTACACGACGTTGGGCTACCTCGCGGCGTGCACCTCACGGGTGGAGCTGCTGACCTGGGTCAGCGCGGTGTCGTTCCGCGAGCCCGCGCTGCTCGCCAAGTGCGTGACAACGCTCGACGTGCTCAGTGGCGGCCGGGCCTGGCTCGGGATCGGCGCGGGTTGGTACGCCGAGGAGGCGCGCGGGCTGGGCCTGCCGTTCCCGCCGACGGCCGAGCGGTTCGACCGGCTGGAGGAGACGCTGCAGATCTGCCTGCAGATGTGGTCGGACGAGGACAAGCCCTACTCCGGGCGGTACTACACGCTGGAGCGCACGCTGAACGTGCCGCAGCCGCTGCGCAGGCCCCCCGTCCTGGTGGCGGGCGGCGGCGAGCGGCGCACGCTCCGCCTCGTCGCGCGGTACGCGGACGCCTGCAACCTCTTCGCCACGCCGGAGCTCGAACGGAAGCTGGACGTACTGCGCGAGCACTGCGCGGCCGTCGGGCGGGACTACGACGAGATCGAGAAGACCGTCGTGCTCCCGATGGATCCCGGCCCGCGCGGCGAGCACGTCGACGCGATCCTCGCCGAGCTGCAACGGCTGGCGGGCCTGGGGATCGCGCACGCGCACTCCCGCGTGCCGGGGGCGGCCGAGATCGCCCCGCTCGAGCTGTTCGGGGAGCGGATCATCCCCGTCGCCGCGGCGTTCTGAGCGGACCGGGGTCACAGACCCGACGGGTGCACCCGGCGAGCATGGGTGCGGAGCGGGAAGGAGCATCGACGTGGATGCGACGGAGATGACGGTCGAGACGCCGGACGGCGTGCGGCTGGCGGTGGCGGACACGGGGCGGGGCGCCCCGATCGTGTTCCTCCACGAGTACGCGGGGGACCAGCGCAGCTGGGCCGGACAGGTCGCCGTGCTCGCGGCCGACCACCGCTGCGTCACCTACGCGGCGCGTGGCTACCTACCGTCGGACGTGCCCGCGGACCCGGCGGCGTACTCGTGGGAGCGTGCCGTCTCCGACGTCGTGGCGGTGCTCGACGCCCTGGACCTGGAGAGTGCGCACGTGGTGGGGCTGTCGATGGGCGGCTACACGGCCCTGCAGTTCGGGCTGCGCCACCCGGGCCGGGTGCGCTCGATCGTCGCCGCGAGCGTGGGATCGGGCTCCGACCCGGCGACGCGTCCGGCGTACCTGGCCGAGACCGAGGTCGTCGCCGCCGAGCTGCGCGCCCGCGGCGCGGACTTCGTCGGGCGGCGGATGGCCGAGGGGCCCAGCCGGGTACAGCTCAAGGCGGCCGACCCGGCCGCGTGGGACGAGATGGTCGCGCAGTTCGCCGAGCACTCCGTGGAGGGCCTTGCGCACACGATCGTCGAGATCCAGGGCCGCCGGCCGTCCCTGCACGCCCTGGTCGACGACCTCGCTGGGCTCCGAGTGCCGCTGCTCGTCGTGAACGGGGACGAGGACGAGGCCTGTCTCTCGACCGGCGTGCTGCTCAAGCGGACCGTGCCCGCCTGCGGGCTGGTGGTGCTCCCGAACACCGGGCACGTGCCAAACCTGGAGGACCCCCGGCGCTTCGGCGACCTGATCCGCTGGTTCCTGGGCCGCGTGCGGGCGGGCGCGTGGCCGGAACGGGACCCGCGGTCCAGGACCGTCTTGCAGTTCGACCTCGATCGGACCGAGTCTGTTGCCGGCTAGCGGCGTCCTCGTCGGGAGGAACCCCAGGGACGAGGCGAGGTGTGCGATGAACCCGCGAGCGCTGGAGGCGTGGTCGAAGAGCTTCCTGGCGGGCCAGGACGCCGAGATCCGGGACGCGCTGCTCGGCGACAGCCGGGTCGTGCGCTACCCCGCCGGGGCGGTCGTCTGCCGGGCGAACGAGGACTACCGCGTCGCGCTGATCCACAGTGGCCGGATCCGGGCGGCCATCACCTCCTGGGACGGCCGTGAGGTCACCACCCGGTACATGACGGTCGGGCAGATCACCGCGGTGCCCGCGATGCTCACGCACGGGGCGCCCGCCTCGCTGCACGCCGTCGCCGCCACCGAGGTCTCGGTCCTGAACCCCGCGACCTTCCGGCGGCTGATGCACCGCCACCCCGAGCTGACCTACCAGGTGGCCGTCTACCTCGCGGAGTCCACCTACGAGACGGTGGCCTACTACGAGGACAACGTCTTCGGCTCCGTGCAGCAGCGGGTGAGCAGGCACCTGCTGGAGATGGCGACGCCCACGGTCAAGGGCCTGCTCGTGACGACGGACCAGACCGAGCTGGCCAACGCCATCGGGTCGGTGCGGGAGGTCGTGGCCCGGGCGCTCAAGAAGCTGGGCGACACCGGGGCGATCCGTCGTTCCCGCCGGCAGATCTGGATCGAGGACCCGGCCCTGCTGCGCTCGCTGGCGTCGAGCCCGCTGGGCGGCTGGACGCGCGACGCCGGGCCGCCGTCGTGAAGCTGGACGAGGACCTGCGAGCGGCCGCGGCGGCTCTGCCGCGGGTCGACCGGACGGACGTCGCGGAGGCCCGACGGATCACCGCAGGCCCCGCACCCGGTGTGCCGGAGGGCGTGACGGTCGTCGAGCACACCGTCCCGAGCGCCGACGGGCACACCGTCCGGTTGCGGAGGTACCGACCGGACCGCCGGACGCGGGACGGCGTGGTCTACCACGTGCACGGCGGCGGGTTCATCCTCGGCGACCTCGACGCCGGCCACCTCCGGAACGCCGAGATCGCGCGGGACGTCGGGGCGGACGTGGTCGCCGTCGAGTACCGGCTGGCGCCGGAGTGGCCTTTCCCGACGCCCCTCGAGGACGTCTACGCCGGTCTCGCCTGGATCGGGGACGGGGTCGTCCTGCACGGGCTGAGCGCCGGTGGCGCGTTGGCCGCCGGGGCGGCGCTGCTGGCGCGCGACCGCGGCGGTCCGGCGATCTCCGGCCAGCTCCTCGTCTCGCCCGTCGTGGACGACCGGCTGACCACGCCCAGCAGCCGCCGGCTCATCGACACCCCGGCGCTGACCCGCCGCGACCTGGAGATCTGCTGGTCCGCCTACCTCGGGTCGGTGGTGCCGGGCAGCGCCGAGGTCTCGCCGTATGCCGCCCCGGCGCGGGCAGACCTCGCGGGGCTGCCCCGCACCTACGTCTCGGTGGCGGAGCTCGACCCGCTCCGTGACGAGGCGATCGACTTCGCCCGGGCCCTCCTGGCGGCCGGCGTCCCTGTCGAGCTGCACCTGTTCCCTGGCACCTTCCACGGCTCCCTCGCGGTGCCCGGTGCCGCGGTGAGCGTCCGTCAACGCACAGAGGAGACCACCGTGCTGCGCACCTTGCTGGGAGAGCGGTAGATGACGGACTTCCTGAGCGGGGTCCGGGTCCTGGACGTCACAGGGGCCCTCGCGGGCCCCTACTGCACCACGATCCTCTCGGACCTCGGGGCCGAGGTCATCAAGATCGAGCCGGTCGAGGGGGACTCGCTGCGCCGCCGCCTGGTGGGGGAGGAGCAGACTCCGCTGCCGTTCGACCTGATCCACCGCAACAAGCGCAGCCTCGCCGTGGACATCAAGTCCGAGCGCGGGCAGGCGGTCGTGAAGGCCCTCGCCGCGCGGTCCGACGTGCTGGTCGAGAACTTCCGGGTCGGCGCGCTCGCCCGCCAGGGTCTGTCCTACGAGGACCTCAGAAGCGATTGCCCGGACCTCGTCTACTGCTCGATCTCGGGTTTCGGCCAGTTCGGGCCGATGCGGGACGCCAAGGGCATCGACCTGGTCGCGCAGGCCTACGGCGGTCTGCTGAGCGTCACGGGGAGCACGAGCGGCGGACTCGCCAAGGCCGGCTACCCGATCGGCGACCTCGGCACCGGGATGTGGGGCGCGATCGGGGTGCTCGCGGCGCTGCTGCGCGCGCGGGCGGGACTCGGCGGTGCGCACATCGACGTCTCGCTCGCGGACACCATTGCCGGGTGGTCCGTGTGGGAGGTCGCCGACTTCGTCGGAAGCGGCACCGCGCCCGGCCCGCTCGGCACCGCACACCGCCTCACCGCGCCCTACGAGGCCTTCACCTGCGAGGACGGCGAGACACTGGTGATCGGCGCGACCGAACGGTCCTGGAAGGACCTGTGCGCGATTCTCGGGGTCGACCTCTCCGACGACCCGCGGTTCGAGGGCGAGTACGCCCGGTTCACCCATCGCGCCGAGCTCGCCGACCTCCTGCAGGAGCGGTTCGGCACCGCGCCGCGGGACCTCTGGATCGATCGCCTTCGCGACGCGGGAGTCCCCTGTGGACCGGTCAACGACGTGCCCGGCATGCTCGCGGACGCCCAGTACGCGGCACGGGACATGTTCCCGAGCGATGTCGCGCGGTTCGGGCAGCGGCGCATGGTGAACACCCCGCTCGTGTCCGACGGGGCCCCGCGTGCACACCAGCGGGCGCCGGCGGTCGGGGAGGACACGGCGGCCCTGCTGCGGGAGCTCGGGTACCGGGACGGCGACATCGAGGCGCTGCGCCGGGACCACGTGGTGGGCGCGTGATCAGGCTCGACGTCACCGACCGCGTGGCCCGCCTGACCCTCGACCGGCCCGCCAAGCGGAACGCGCTGACCGCGGAGATGTGGACGGCGCTGCGCGGACACCTCGACGCGCTCGCCGGCGAGGACGTCGTGGCCGTCGTGCTGCGGGGCGCGGGCGGGAGCTTCTCGGCCGGGGCGGACCTGGCCGAGCTGCGGACCCCGGACCCCGAGTACGTCGGCGGGATCCAGGAGCTCGCCGAGGCCACGGTGCTGCGGCTGCGCGACCTGACATCGCCGACGGTCGCCGAGATCGACGGCCCGTGCTTCGGTGCGGGCGCCAGCGTCGCCCTGGCCTGCGACCTGCGCATCTGCTCGACGCGATCGCGGTTCGGCATCCCCGCCCTGCGCCACGGGATCGTCTACGAGCCGGTCCACGTGCAGCGGCTCGTGCAGGTCGTGGGGCCCGGTGCGGCCGCGCTCCTTTTGTACGGCGGCGAGACGTGGAGCGGGGCGGAGGCGGCGGGCCACGGGCTGGTGGACCGATGCGTCGACGACGCAGCCGGGGCGGTCGAGCAGGTCCTCGCCGGACTGCGGGGCGCTCCCCGCCCGGCCGTCGTCGCGACCGCCGCGGCGCTGCGGGCCGGGGCGTAGGACGTGGACCTGCAGCTGACCGGCGCCCGCGCGATCGTGACCGGCGGATCGAGCGGCCTCGGTCTCGCGGTGGCCCGCGGGCTCGTCGCCGAGGGGGCCCGGGTGGCTCTCGCCGCGCGCGACCCGCAGCGGCTCCGCGCCGCGGCCGAGGGCCTCCCCGGCACGGTGCTCGCGTTCCCCACCGACACCACCGACGACGCCGCCGTGCGCTCCCTGGTGACCGGCGTCGTGGCGGCCTGGGGCGGCGTGGATGTCCTGGTCAACGCCGCCGCTGCACCCTCCGCCGGCGCGCCGCCCACGCTCGCCGACCTCACCGACGCCGAGGTCCACCGCGACCTCGACACCAAGGTCCTGGGCTACCTGCGCTGCGCGCGAGCGGTGGCGCCGCACATGATCGCGCAGGGCTGCGGCCGGATCGTGAACGTCTCCGGCCTCAATGCCCGCCGCACCGGCTCGATCCCCGGCACCGTCCGGAATGTGGCGGTGGCAGCCTTGACCGCCAACCTGGCCGACGAGCTGGGCCCGTCGGGCGTCGGGGTCACGGTGGTGCACCCCGGCCTCGTCGAGACCCCGGGGCTCGTCGCCCGGCTCACGGACGAGATGCGGGCCGAGCTCGCCGCCACGACCAGCCTGCATCGGCTCGTCACCCCGGACGAGGTCGCGGCGGTCGTCGTGTTCCTCTGCTCCCCGCGGGCGGCCGGGGTGACCGGGGACGCGGTCACCGTCGCGGGCGGGAACCGCGGCGCCGTCCACTACTGAAGGAGACACCATGGACTTCACCGGCAAGGTCGCACTCGTCACGGGCGGCGGCAGCGGCATCGGGCGGGCGGCCTGCGTGGCGTTCGCGCGGCACGGCGCCGCCGTGGTGGCCGTCGACCGCGACGCGACGGCGGCCGAGGAGACGGCCGACCTCCTCCGCGAGGCGGGGGCGAAGGCGCTCGCGGTGCGCGCGGACGTCACCAGCTCCGCCGACGTGCAGGCCTACGTGCGCACCGCCGTCGAGGAGTTCGGCCGGATCGACTGCTTCTTCAACAACGCCGGGATCGGCGGCACCGTCGCGCCCGTCGCCGAGTACGCCGAAGAGGACTTCGCCGCGGTACTCGCCGTCAACGTGACCGGCGCCTTTCTCGGACTGCGCCATGTCCTGCCCGTGATGATCGAGCAGGGCAGTGGGGCCGTGGTGAACACGGCCTCGGTGGCGGGGCTCATCGCCACGCCCGGCGCGTCGGCCTACGTCGCCTCGAAGCACGCCGTGATCGGGCTGACCAAGACCGCGGCGGGTGAGGTGGCACGGCAGGGGATCCGCGTGAATGCCGTGTGCCCCGGCCCCGTCGACACGGACGCCATGCGCCGCCTGGAGGAGCAGATCGCGCCGGACGACCCGACCGGGCTCACCGCGCGGAACCGGGCCGCCCAGCCCACTGGTCGGTACAGCACTCCGGAGGAGATCGCCAACGTAGTCCTGTTCCTCTGTTCGGACCTGGCGTCCAACACCACCGGTGCCCAGTACGTGGTCGACGGCGGCCGCAGCGCGACCGGCACCGCCGCCCCGACCAGGGGATAGACCGCCGGATCCAGGTCACAGTCACACCTGCCGCGGGCGGCCAGACTTCTCGACACGGACACTCACCGGGCCTCGCGCCCGAGTTGGAGGCACTGTGCAGACCCTCGACCTCGTCGACGCCGGCAGCGGCGTCGAGTTCATCCCCGGCGTCCCGCTCGACATCCGCCGCGGCGGGGCGGCCGAGCGGGTGGCCCTCGTGCTCCCGGGCGCCGAGCGCGCGGCCGAGGACACCGCATTCCTCGACGCGCTGGCCGAGGAGTTCACCGTCGTGGCGCCGTCGCATCCCGGCTTCGGTCGGTCGCCGCGGCCGGGCTGGTGCCGGTCGGTCGACGACCTCGCCTACCTCTACCTGGAGTGGCTCGACCGCTCCGGGACGACGGACGTCACGGTCGTCGGCCTGCAGTTCGGCGGCTGGGTCGCGCTGGAGATGGCGGTACGCAGCTGCGCCCGCGTCTCCCGGCTCGTGCTGGTCGACGCGCTGGGGGTCAAGCTCGGCGGCCGGCTGGACCGGGACGTCGTCGACCTCTTCGCCACGCCGCACGCCGAGCTGGACAGCCTGACCTATGCGGATCCGCGGTACGCGCTCGGCGACCTCGGTGCGGCGCCGATCGAGGCGGTGCTCGAGCTGGCGCGCAACGAGGAGGCGCTCGCGACCTACGGGTGGGAGCCCTTCCTGCACAACCCGCGGCTGCCCGACTGGACCTGGCGCATCTCGGTGCCGACCACCGTCGCCTGGGGCGACCGGGACGGCATCGTCTCGCCGGACCACGGCCGCGGCCTGGCCCAACGGATCCCCGGCGCCCGGTTCGAGATCGTCGACGGCGCCGGGCACCGCCCGCAGGTGGAGCGTCCGGAGGACCTCGCGCGGCTCGTCGCCAAGTCCGCCGTCTGACCCGATCCGAGGAGAACCCCGTGCAGCACTGGCACTTCAGCGAGACGGCCTACCCCGATCTCCCCGACCCGGACGACTACTCCTCGATCCGGGTCACCCTGCCCAACGGCCTGGTCGATCCCGTGCACGCTGCGGGCCTGTGGGACCGGTACATCCGGGAGTGGCAGGTCGCGGACGAATGCGGGCTCAACGTGATGGTCAACGAGCACCACTCCACCGCGACCTGCATGAACTCGGTCGCCCCCGTCGTCGCCGGGGTGCTGGCCCGGGTGACGTCGAAGGCGCGGATCCTGCTGCTGGGCAACCCGGTCGCGAACCGGAAGGACCCCGTCCGCGTCGCGGAGGAGATGGCGCTCGTCGACCTGCTGAGCCACGGCAGGCTCGAGGTCGGCTTCGTCAAAGGCGTGCCCTACGAGATCGCCGCGACCAACACGAAGCCCATCGGGATGACCGAGCGCATGTGGGAGGCGATCGAGATCATCACCCGCGCCTGGTCCACCCACGACGGACCGTTCAACTGGGAGGGCGAGTTCTTCCACCACCGCCAGGTCAACATCTGGCCGCGGCCCTTCCAGCAGCCCGCGCCGCCGGTGTGGGTCACCGCCGTGAGCCCCGGCAGCGCCGCCCGGGTGGCGGACAACGACTTCACGATCGGCACCTTCCTGACCGGGCTCGAGGGCACCCGTCGCGTCTTCCGGGAGTACCGGGACCGCCTCGCCGAGACCGGGAAGCCCGCTGCGGGGGAGGAGAAGTTCGGCTACGCCGCGTTGGTCTACACCGGACGCACGGACGAGGAGGGCCTGGAGGGGGCCCGCAAGCTGCTCTGGTACATCCACTCGAACAAGGTCGCGACCGAGTTCCTCTACCCACCGGGGTACATCCCGTACCAGGCCAGGGCCGCGGGCCTGCGGGCGCGTAGCGCGATCGGCGACCCCGCCCTGCTGCCCGGCCAGGGCGGCCGGGTGTCGAAGGACCTGTCCACGATGTCCCTCGAGGAGCTGATCGAGAAGGGCATCGTGTTCGCGGGCAGCCCGGCGACGGTCGCCGGGCAGCTCGAGCGCTTCTACGAGCACGTCGGCGGCTTCGGCAACCTGCTGCTCATGGGGCAGGCCGGACACCTCACCCACGAGGAGACCGTGCGCGGCCTCCGGATCTTCGCCGAGGACGTCGTCCCCCGGCTCGACCGCGTGACCGATCCCGTGACCGTCTGATCCCCCTCCGATGCGCTAAGGACAACGATGTCTCAGTCATCCCCGCCCGATGCGGTGAGTTCACGTCCGGCGGCGGCGCCCGCTGGGCTCTCCCGCCGGTCCGTCGTCGCCGCGGGCACCGGCAACGCCCTCGAGTTCTACGACTTCGCGATCTTCGCCTCGCTGACGCCGGTCATCTCGCAGCTGTTCTTCCCCTCCGGTGACCAGCTGGCAGCGATCCTCTCCACCCTGGCCCTCTACGCCGTCGGGTTCGTGATGCGGCCGGTGGGCGCCATCGTGTTCGGCAGGCTCGCGGACCGGCACGGCCGCCGGATCCCGCTGGCGATCTCCGTCCTGATCATGGGCGTGACGACGGTGCTGATCGGTGTCATGCCCACGTACGCCCAGGCCGGGGTGCTGGCACCGCTGCTGCTCTGCGTCGCGCGGCTGCTGCAGGGGCTGTCCGTCGGCGGCGAGTTCGGCACCTCCGCGAGCTTCCTGGTGGAGCACGCGCCGCGACACCGCCGCGGGCTCTACGGGTCCTTCGCCTTCTTCTCCTCGACGGCGGGCAGCGTGCTCGGCGCCCTCGTGGTCCTCGTCCTCACGATCTGGATGCCCGCGGACGCGCTCACCGGCTGGGGCTGGCGGATTCCGTTCCTGCTCGGCTTCCCGCTGCTGGCCATCGGGCTGTACCTGCGCTACCGGATCGCGGAGTCCCCGGAGTTCGAGGCGGTCAAGGCCGTGAACGCGCGGGCGAAGAGCCCGCTGCGGACGCTCTTCCGCGAACACTGGCGGGCGTTCCTGACGCTGATCGGGATCTGCATCGGATTCAGCGTTGCCTCGGCCACGGCGCAGGCCTTCGTGCTCACCTACATCCGCAGCGTTCTCGGGCTGCCGGCGGTGCAGGCGCTGACGAGCGTCGTCCTCGCCACGACGTTCGGGGTGTTCATGGTGCTCGTGTTCGGCCACCTGTCGGACCGCCACGGCAGGAGGGCGGTCCTGGTCTTCGCCTGTGTGCTGACGGTCCTCCTGCCGTACCCGAGCATGTTGGTCATGGGCCTCGGGGGCTTCGGGTCCGTGCTGCTCGGACAGCTGATCCTCTGGGTGCCCGTGGCGGCCTTCGGCGGCGCGATCCCGGCGCTGTTCGCGGAGCTCTTCCCTACGAAGGTGCGGGCCTCGGGCTTCGGGATCGGGTACGGCTTCGGCTCCGCGATCTTCGCGGGCACCGCGCCGTTCGTCGCGACCCTGCTGATCGAGCTGACCGGCGACACGCTCTCCCCGGCCTGGTACATGACCGCGGCCGGTCTGGTGACGCTGGTCGTCGTGGTCACCTCGGTGTCCGTGCGGCGGAGTTCGGACTCGTGAGCCCGGGGCGGCTGACGGGCCGGTCCGCGCTGGTCACGGGCGCGGGATCGGGAATCGGCGCCGCGACCGCCGAGGTCTTCGCGCGGGAGGGGGCGCGGGTCGTGGTCGCGGACCTCGACAAGGCGGGTGCCGGTGCGACGGTCGAGCGGATCCGCGACGAGGGTGGCGTCGCCGAGCCCTACGCCGCGGACGTCTCCGACGAGACCGAGGTCGAGGGGCTCGTCGAGTTCACCGTGCGGGCCTTCGGCGGCCTGGACGTCCTGCAGAACTATGCCTCGAACCGGAGTGTGGTGCCCGAGGACGTCGCCGTGGCGGGCGCCGACGCCGAGGTGTGGGCACGGCAGCTGAACGTGGACCTGATGGGCTGCGTGTTCACCGCGAAGCACGCCCTGCCGCACATGCTGCGGCGGGGCGGCGGGAGCATCACCAACGCGTCGTCGCTGGTCGGCTGGCTGCCGTTGGAGTCGCGGCCCGCCTACGCCACGGCGAAGGCCGGCGTGATCGGGCTGTCGAAGTCGATCGCCGTCGAGTACGGCAGACAGGGGATCCGGTGCAACGTCGTGGCGCCCGGCCCGATCGTCTCGCCCGGCACGGAGGGCATGTACACCGCGGAGCAGACCGAGGTGCTCGCCGAGCACATGGCGGCGCCGCGCCTCGGGCGCCCCGACGACGTCGCGTTGGCCGCGTTGTTCCTCGCCTCCCCGGAGGCCGCGTTCGTCAACGGCCACGTGCTCGTCGTGGATGGTGGGATGTCGGCGTACGCGCCGATGGTGCCGTCGTTCCGGCGGCTGGCGCGGGAGGAGTGAGCCGATGCGGGTGACGGTGACGGGCGGGCTCGGGGTCAACGGAGCCTGGGTGGTGCGCGAGCTCCTCGGCCGCGGGCACGACGTGGTGGTGGTCGAGAACCGCGAGGACCTGACCCTGGTACAGGACGTCGCGGACCGGATCGAGCTGGTCGTCGGCGACATCCGGGACGCCGACTCGCTGGCCACGGCGATGCGGGGGTCCGAGTGCGTGGTGCACCTCGCGGCCTTCGTCGCCGCCGAGCAGGACCCGCACACGGCGATCGCGGTGAACGTCGGCGGCACCGCACAGGTGTGTGCGTCTGCCGTCGCCGCGGGTGTCCGACGGGTGGTGAACACCAGCTCGAAGGCCGTCTACGGGCCGACCACGGGCAAGCGCGGCTTCCCGACCTACGAGCCGATCACCGAGGACGGGGAGCGGTTGCCGCGCGGGATGTACGACATCACCAAGACCGCCGCCGAGGACGTCCTGGGCTGGTACGGCCGCACCGCCGACCTGGAGTGCGTCAGCCTGCGGTTCTCCACCATCTACGGGCCGGGAAAGCTGCAGCGCCACGGCGGGAACGTGGGCATCGGTCTGGTGTCGGCCTACAGCTCGATGATCGAGCTGCCCGCCGCCGGCCTACCCTTCGCGCTCGACCACGGCGGGGAAGAGCGGGACGACCTCGTCTACGTCCTCGATGTCGCCGAGGCGATCACCACCGTCGTGGCGGCCCCGAGGACGCTGCGCCACAACGTCTACAACGTGTCCAGCGGACGAGCGCTGTCGGTGGCCGAGTTCGCGGACGTCATCCGGGCGGTCCTGCCCGAGGCCGAGCTGGACGTCGGCTCAGGGCTGAACCCGATGGACGCCAAGGAGAGCGCCTACATGGTCCTGGACAACACGCGGATCGCCGAGGACCTCGGGTGGAGACCCCGCTTCGACCCGGAGCGCGCGGTCCGGCACTACGTCGAGCACGTGCGGGCGCACCGGTGAGGGCGGCGATCTACCGACGCCCCGGCCCCGCGGCCGAGGTGCTCGAGGTCGTCGACCTGGACGTGCCGGAGCCGGGTCCGGGGCAGGTGCGCGTCCGGATCGCCACGTCGGGGATCAACCCGACGGACTGGAAGGGGCGGGCCGGGCTCACCGCCCGTCGCCCCGACGGGTTCCAGGTGCCGCACCACGACGGCGCAGGCGTGGTCGACGCCGTGGGCGAGGGCGTCGTCGGGCTCGCGGTCGGGCAGCGGGTGTGGCTGTACCTCGCCGCCTACCGCAACCGCTTCGGGACCGCCGCCGAGTACGCGGTGGTGCCCGCCGAGCGGGCGGTTCCGTTGCCGGACAGCGCCTCCGACGACCTCGGCGCCTGCCTCGGTGTGCCCGCGCTGACGGCGGCGCACTGCCTCGGCGGAACGCCGGAGGGGCTGAAGGACCGGACCGTGCTTGTCGCCGGGGGAGCGGGGGCGGTAGGGCATTACGCGATCGAGCTGGCCCGCCACGCCGGTGCCCGGGTAGTGGCGACCGTGAGCTCGCCCGAGAAGCAGTCGCTCGCGGAGGCGGCGGGCGCCGAGCACGTCGTGCTCTACACCGACGAGGACCCAGCGGCACAGATCCTGGCGGCCGTGGGCCGGGTTGACCGGATCGTCGAGGTCGCCCCGATGGCGAACCTCGACCTGGACCTGCGGGTGCTCGCCCGCGGCGGCACGATCGCGACCTACGCCGCCGACGAGACGCTCACCCTGCCGGGCGGGCCGCTGATGAGCGCGAACGCGGTGCTGATGTTCGCGCTGCTCTACACCGTGCCCGCGGAGCAGCTGGCCGCTGCTGTGCGGTGGACCTCGGAGGTCCTCGACTCCCTGAGCGCCCTCCCGATCACGGAGTTTCCGCTGGACCGGGTGGCCGAGGCGCACGACGCGGTGGAACAGGGTGCCGTCGGGAAGGTGGTGGTGCGGCCATGAGGATCGGGAGCATCGAGGTGGTGCCGGTGCTGGACGGCGACGCGCGGCTGCGGCCGGAGATGGGGGTGCGGCACGTCAGGGACTCGGCATGGGACTGCCCGCACCAGCCGCTCGACGCCGAGGGCCGGGTCCACATGGGTATCGGCGCCTTCCTCGTGCGTGCCCGGGACCGCACGGTGCTCGTCGACCTCGGCGCCGGGAACGGGTTCATCCACGAGGCCTTCACCACCGGTGACCTGCCCGCGAACCTGCTCGGGGCGGGCGTGGCGCCGGAGGACGTCACGGACGTCGTGTTCACGCACCTGCACGTGGACCACGTCGGCTGGGCGACGACGCAAGACCGCTTGACCTTCCCACGGGCCACGTACCGTGTGCATGCCGCGGACTGGGCGTACTTCCTGCACGGGCCGGGTGCGGAGGAGTCCATGTCCGAGGTCCTGGCTCCCGTCGAGACGCAGCTCGAGACCTTCGACGAGGAGGTCGAGCTGCTCCCGGGTCTGCGCGCCCGCCCCGCCCCGGGGCACACCCCGGGCTCGACCGTCTTCGTGCTGAGCGACGCGGGGGAGCGTGCCCTGCTGCTCGGGGACGTCGTGCACACGGTCAGCGAACTCACCGACCCGGAGTGGGAGGGGATGTTCGACGTGGACCGCGAGGCCGCCAACGCCGTCCGTGCGCGGATCGCCGACGAACTCGCGGCCACCGGCGATCCCTTCGCTCCCGCGCACCTCCCCGGCCTGTCCTTCGGGCGGCTGGTCACCGCCGACGGCCTCCGCGAGTTCCGTTTCGAGAGCAGCGCCCCGCCGTGATCGGTATCGGGCCGTCTTCCCCTGGGGCCCACCCCGCACGACCGCCGGACATGCGCGGAGGCCGACCTGTAGGAGGCTTGTGAGGGTCCGTCACGCGACCGGTGACCACGTGTCCCGGGATCGGATCGTGGCGTACTGAGCCCACGCCGCGTTCCCGGCGCCGGCGTACCCACCGGCTCAGGGGCGCGGGCGGCTGATGTAGCAGTCGGCGTGGAACCAGCCCGCGGCCTCCTTGCCGGTCGGGTCGAGGCCGCGGGAGCGGACGTCGGCGATCGCGGCGGCCTCTTCCGCAGCGTCGACGAAGCGGCGTTGGCGGACGGTGCCGGGCAGGCGGTGGGTGGCGAGCCCGTGGGCGTCGAGCACGCCGGTGATCTCGTCGTAGTCGAAGACGCGCAGCACGAACGCCACCACCCGGACGTCCGACGGCAGGTGGGCGAGGAGGCGGGTGAAGGTGGGCGGGCCGACGTACCCGACGCCGCCGGTACACACCACCGTCCCCACCTCGGGGAGTGCCGCGGCGAGCCCGGGGGAGGGGTCGGCGCGTTCGAGGTCCTCGGCGAACCCGCGGTCGAGCAGCCCGGCCCGGGACGCGTAGCCGACGGCGGGGGCGGAGGCGTCGAGGCCCAGGACGCGGACGTCGGGGCGGTCCTCCCGGACACCGAAGAACGCGGCGTCGGCGGCCGCGAGCGCGCCCGGGGACAGCTCGGCGAGGGCGGGGTTGGTGTAGCGCGCCGCGAGCGCGCCGAGCCCCACCGAGGTGCGGAGCAGCACCGCGTTGGTGCCGTAGGAGCAGCAGAGGTCGAGCACGGTCCGTGCCCGTGGATCCCGGCCCGCCGCGTCGATCTCGGCGCGGACGACGGGCAGGGCGTGCTCGGGGACCTGGTACTCCAGCGGCGCGAGGGCCGTGAAGTAGGCGCGCGGGTCGGGCGCGGTGTAGATGCCGCTGAAGTCGGCCTTGGACGCCGCGGTTCGCGCGGACCGCGCCGCCGGGGTCATCCGGGGGCCTCTTCCCCGGCGAGGAGGGTGTCGAGCTCGGCCACGGCCTCGCGGAGGCGGTCGGCGAAGACGCGCATCCGGTCGGCCACCGCGTGCGGGGTGGCGAGGTAGATGTCGAAGCGGTCGTGCTGCAGCCCGTACCCGACGCCGATGCAGGTGGGGCTGGTGGAGCCGAAGCCGAAGTACTGGATCCGCGGTGAGGGGACGGAGCTGGTGGAGAGGTAGTCGTCGCGCAGGATCGTCCATCCCGGACTGTCGAAGAACGGCAGCTCCGGGCCGCCGCGGCGGCGCTGGATCCACTGGAGCTCCCAGAGGTGCTGCTCGGGGGCGTACCCGGCCTGGCACTCCTTCGCCCGTCGCACGTGGGCCTCGGCGGCGGCGCGGAAGGCGGCCCGCCGGATGTCGTCGTCCGCGGCCGGGTCGGTCATCACGTCGGCGAACGCGACGATCTCCGGCGTCACCACGCGCATGGCCTCGGTGCGGCCGTGGTGGAAGCGGCGCATGGCGATCGACTCGTAGGTCGTCCCGGTGAGGCCCTTCGCGCGGCGGTGGGCGAGCTGGAAGGCCAGCTGGGCGAACGCGTCGGGGGAGCAGCGCAGCTCCTTGGCCCGCCTGCTGGTGAAGCCCTCGATCGTCAGGGTCGAGGTGGCACAGGCTACGGCGAAGTCGGCGAACTCGGATCCGGCGCGGGCGACGTCGGCGCGCAGGGCGTCGTCGAGCCGCCAGCGGACGGGCGTGACGACGGCCGGGCCCGCGCCGGGGAGGTCCGGGGTCGGTGCGCCGAGGATCGTGTCGACGTAGCCGATGACGGTGGTGCCGTCGAGCTCGCAGTGTTCGCCGTTGAGCCCGGCCGTGCCGTCGCCGAGCACGATCAGCGTGAGCGACTTGTCGAACCACCGGTTCCCGGAGTCGCCGTGCAGGAGGATGTCGCACGCCTCGCGCGGTTCGGCCGGGACGGCGTCCTCCAGGGCGATGCAGAACAGCGCGGTCTCGATCGTCTCGAGGGCGTCCGCGTTGTGCTCGCGCAGCGCGTCGCGGCTCTCCGCCCAGGCCGCGCGGGCCTTGGTCGTGAGGCTCCCGACGCCGTCGCCGCGCTCGGCGGTGGCCGCGACGACGGCGCGGAGGCCCTCGGCGATCTCGGCGGCCGAGTGCGGCGTCCCGTCCGGAGCGATCACGTCGAGCCGGACGACGTGGCCGCGGTGGAACACCACGACGTGCCGCTCGGCCGACGGTCCCGGCCAGGCGGCGGTGTAGGGCGTGCGGCTGGTGTCGATCTCGCGGCCGGGGATGCGGCAGGCCGAGAACAGGTACTTGAGCTGCTCCATCGACAGCGGCGCGCCGCGTTGGGTCGCCGGCGACACGGCCTGGGCGTCGACGGCGAGCTTGTAGGCGACGGTGGCGGCCGTCAGTTCGGCGGCGCGCTCGATCCGGCCGAGACCGGGGGCGTCCTGGAAGAGGAAGAAGAAGTTGGCGTTGAGCGCGATCCGGTCACGGCGGCCGAGGTAGCGGGAGCGCCAGAACGCGTCCAGCCAGCTGTGCACGCCGGGCGTGGCGTCGTAGGCGCGCAGGGCGGCGTCGAGCTCCGGGGCCTCGGCGGCGAGGAACTCGTCGAGGGCCTTCTCGGTGCGGGCGCGCTCGTCGTCGGTCAGCAGCGGTGCGCACCACTCCAGGAACCGCCGGGCCGTGTCCTCGAGGGAGGGCAGCGGCACCCGCGGAAGGGCGTCCTCGTTGCCGAAGGTCAAGGGGGAGAGGATCACCGGGAGTCCTTCAGATCAGGAGCCGGTCGACGCGGCCGGCGCCGGTGCGGACCGAGTGGGCGGCGGCGACGCGGCCGAACAGCTGCCGGGTCCGGGTCGCCGTGCCGACCACCCCGGGCCGACGGCTGTAGGCGAGGATCGCGGTGTGCCGGTCCCGGCCGCCCTCGACCGGGCTGACCCGGTGCAGGGAGTACCGGCCGGCGAAGAGCTGCAGGTCGCCGGGGCGCAGCTCCAGGGTGCGGACGGCCGTGTGGTCACCGTCGAGGACGGCGGAGACGGCGTCGAGGTTCTCGGCCTGCGGCGACCGGATGCCGGGGCAGTACTGGAACGCCCCACCGGCCTCCGCGGCCTGGGTGAGCAGGCTGACGGTGAACTCGTTGGTGTCGAAGTGCCAGGGGTGCTCCCGGCCGGGGACGACGACGTTGAGCACCAGGCCCGACAGCGGGTCGGCGAGCGCGAACACCTCGGGCAGGCCGAACGCGGCGGCGACGAACCGCTGGACGGCGCGGTCGCGGTGGAGCCGCTGGATCAGCGCGTCGGCCGGGATCCGGTCCCGGGCCACGAACGCGTTGCCCCGCTCCATCAGCCGGTGTGCCGGGTGTCTCGCCGGGAGCGCGGGGTCCGGGGCGGTGTTGTACACGTTGACGATCTCGGTCTCGTGGTGGGCGAGGGGCGCCAGGGCCCGGCCCTCCTCGCGCAACGCCTCGACCTGCCCCGCCCGCACGAACCCCGGCAGCACACAGCACCCGGACTCGCGTAGATCGGCCCGCACCCGGTCGACCAGGCCCGGGTCGTCCAGCGGATAGCGGTCGGTGTCCACGATCGTCGGGTCCACGCGGCCCCACCCTTCACGTCGTCGTGCGAGCGTCGGTGTGCGGAACGTAGCGGCTCGCCGGGTGGGCCAGAACTCTCCGACCGCAGGGGTCCCGGGGCGGCGCTCAGGCTTCGGGCAGGTTCTGCACGTGCTGGAAGCCGAAGCGGCCCTTGATGCAGAGGTGCCCGTGGGTCACGGAGTGGTCCGACGGGCTCGTCACGTTGACGATGCTGCCCTGCTGGACGTGCAGCTCCAGGTTGCAGCCCACCCCGCAGAACGAGCAGATCGTGGTGGTCACGGTCTCCGACTCGGGGTGCCAGTCCCCGTCCTCGCGCAGCTCGTGCTCGCGGACCGACTTCAGCGCGCCCGTCGGACAGACCCCGATGCAGTTGCCGCAGTACACACACGCCGAGTCGGGGAGCTCGCCGTCGTACTCGGTGGCGATGTGGGCGTCGAACCCACGGCCCGCGGCGGAGATCGCGAAGGTGAACTGCGCGTCCGTGCCGCACGCCTTCACGCACTTGTAGCAGAGGATGCAGCGGGCGTAGTCGCGCACGTAGAGGTCGTTGTCGACCTTGACCGGCTGGGCGACGTTCGCCGCCGTCGAGCCGTCCGGGGCGTGGTGGTGCCCCGGCCGGCGGCCCGCGCGGTCCTCCTCGGCGGGGGCGGGCGGCCCGTACCGGTCCGGCTCGACGCCGTACTCGACCATCCAGCGCTGCACGTCCGCGCTCGCCTGGGTCATGTCGGTGGACGACGCGAGCAGCTCCAGCACCATCCGACGGCTGTGGCGCACCTTCTCGGTGTCCGTGCGCACGACCATGCCGTCGTCGACCTTCCGTGCGCACGACGGCACGAGCACCCTTGAGCCCTCGACCTCGACCATGCAGACGCGGCAGGCGTTGATGGGCGTGAGGTTGGGCGCCCAGCACAACGTCGGCGTCTCGACGCCCTGCTCGCGCAGCACGTCGAGGATCGTCGATCCCTCGGGGACGCGGAGCTCGCGGCCGTCGACGGTGACGGTGACGAGTCGGGAGATCGAGCCGAGCAGCACGGTCGTCACAGCAGCCCCAGTTTCAGTGCGGACATGACGGCGGCCGGGGCGGTCTGCCCCAGGCCGCAGATGGACGCGTCCTGCATGACGCGGGCCAGGTCGTCGAGCAGCGTCAGCTCCGGGCCCTTCGCGGCGCCCCGGGTGAGCCGCGCGAGCGCCTCCTCCTGGCGGACGGTGCCGACCCGGCAGGGCACGCACTGCCCGCACGACTCGTCGCGGAAGAAGGCCGCGATCCGGCGCAGGGTCCCGGTCAGGTCGGCCTGGGTGTCGAACGCCAGCACCACCCCGGAGCCGAGGGTGGCGCCGATCTCGCGCGCGGCCTCGAGCGTGAGCGGGACGTCGAGGTGCTCGGGCAGGACGAACCCGCCCGCCGCGCCGCCGAGCAGGACCGTCCGCAGCTCGCCGCGCACGCCCCCGGCCAGGTCCAGCAGCTCGCGCAGCGTGGTGCCGAACTCCACCTCGTAGACGCCGGGTGTGGCGACCGCGCCGGACACGCAGAACAGCTTGGTGCCGGTCGAGCGGCCGCCGCCGACACCGGCGAAGACCTGGCCGCCGACGGCGAGCACCGGCAGGACGTTGTACAGCGTCTCGACGTTGTTGATCACGGTCGGTTTGCCGAACAGCCCGCTCGTGGCGGGGAACGGGGGCTTGTTGCGGGGCTCGCCGCGGTGGCCCTCGATCGAGTTGAGCAGCGCGGTCTCCTCACCGCAGATGTAGGCGCCGGCACCGCGGCGCAGCTCGATGTCGAAGCGGAAACCGTCCCCCGCCACGTCGTCGCCGAGGTACCCGTGGGCCCGGGCGGTCTCGATGGCATGCTCCAGGCGCCGCGTGGCGAGGGGGTACTCGCCGCGGATGTAGAGGTAGCCGCGCTCGCAGCCGGTGGCGAACCCGGCGATCGTCATGGCCTCGATCAGCCCGAACGGGTCGTACTCCATGAGCACGCGGTCCTTGAACGTGCCGGGCTCCGACTCGTCGGCGTTGCACACGAGGTAGTGCGGGCGGCTCGGGGCGCGCGCGACGCCGTCCCACTTGACGCCGGTCGGGAACGCGGCCCCGCCGCGCCCGGTGAGCGACGAGTCGGAGACCTCGCGGATGACCCGCTCGGCGCCCATCTCGACCGCGCGCCGCAGCGCCTCGTAGCCGCCGTGGGCGCGATAGTCGTCGATGCTCTCCGGGTCGACGACGCCCACCCGACGCAGCAGGGTCAGCTGCGGCTGCCCGGCCTGGGGGACGCTCACGGTGACGTCGGCGAACGCGGCGTCGGCGGCCGGGACCTCCGCGGGCTCCTCGGTCGCGATCCGGTCCAGCTCCGCCCGCAGACCCCCGATCGCGGCGGGCGCGACGCTCACGTCCGGCCGCTTGGCCAGCTGCAGCATCACGGCCGGGGCCCGCTCGCACAGGCCCAGGCACGGGCTGCGCACCCAGCAGACCTCCTTGCCCTCGCCCTCCTCGCCGAGGTCCTCGGCCAGCCCGGCGATGACGTCCTCGGCGCCGGCCGGCGCGCACGCCACGTCGTCGCACACGTGGACGACGTGCGGCGCCCGCGGCGTGACGCTGAACATCGCGTAGAACGTGGCGACGCCGTAGACGTCGGCGGGCGGCACCGACAGCACCCGGGCGACGTGGTTCAGTGCGCCCGGCGTGAGGTGCCCGACCTCGTCCATCACCGCGTGCAGCGCCGGCAGCAGGATGTGCCGGCGGCCCCGGGCGGCGTGCCCCGAGTCGGGGAAGCGCACGTCGGCGCCCGGCACGTCGTCGGGCGACCGGTGCGCGGCGAACGCCGAGTCGACGGCGCGGCGCTCGGCCTCGGTCGGCGCGGTGCCGGACAGGCGCAGGTCCATCAGATCTTCTCGATGCGGATCGCCGTCGCCTTGAACTCCGACGTACCCGACTTGGGGTCCCACGCGTCGTTGGTCAGGACGTTGATGTCGACCTCCTCGGAGAAGTGCGGCGTGAACGACGCCAGGCCCGGCCGCAGGGACGGGTCGAACGCCACCGGCGCCTCGACCGCGCCGCGGCGGGACACGACCCGCACCCGTTCGCCGTCGGCGATGCCGAGCTCCGCCGCGTCCCCGGCGTCCATCCGCAGCGACTCGCGCCGCCGCATCGGCGAGGAGTACCCGCCGCTCTGCACGCCCGAGTTGTAGGCGTCGAGGATGCGGACCGTGGTGAGCCGGATCGGGAAGTCCTCGCTGAGGACGTCGAGCGGGGCGGCGTGCTCCACCGGCATGAACGGCGCCAGGCGGCCGCGCTCCTCCGGGTTCTCGGCCCACAGCCGGGTGTGCAGTGTCGGCGTGCCGGGATGGTCCTCGTCGGGGCACGGCCACTGGATCCCGCCGAGCGCGTCCAGGCGGGCGTAGGACATGCCGGCGTGCCAGTTCAGGGACAGCGACCGCAGCTCGTCCCACACCTCCTCGGCGGTCGGCTCGCCCCAGGCGTGCCCCATCCGCTCGGCGACGCCGCAGATGATGTGCGAGTCCGGGCGGGCCGACCCCGGCGGGTCGAGCGCCTTGCGGACGCGCTGGACGCGCCGCTCGGAGTTGGTCACCGTGCCCTCGTACTCGCACCAGTCCGCCGCGGCGGGCAGGACGACGTCGGCCAGCTCGGCCGTGGCCGTCCGGAAGATGTCCTGGACGACGAGGTGGTCCAGGCCCTCCAGCAGGTGGCGGGCGTGGGCGGCGTTGGCCTCCGACTCGGCCGGGTTCTCCCCGATGCAGTACAGCGCGCGCAGCGTGCCCGTATCCATCGCCTCGAAGATCTCGGACAGGTGCATCCCCGGCTTCGGCGAGATCGGCACGCCCCACGCCCGCTCGTAGCGGGCCCGTGCCTCCTCGTCGCCGAGGTCGTAGCCGCCCGGCAGCTTGGCCGGGATGGCGCCCATGTCACCGCCGCCCTGGACGTTGTTCTGCCCGCGCAGCGGCACCAGGCCCGACCCGTAGCGGCCGACGTGCCCGGTCAGCAGCGCGAGATTGATCAGGGCGAACACGTTGTCGGCGGCGTTGTGGTGCTCGGTGATGCCGAGCGTCCAGCAGATCTGGGCGCGGTCGGCGCGGGCGTAGGCGTGCGCCAGGCCGCGGATCAGGTCGGCGTCGACGCCGGTGATCTCCTGGGCACGCTCGAGCGTGTAGGGCTCGACCGTGGCGCGGTAATCCTCGAACCCGGTCGTCGAGCGCTCGACGAACACCTCGTTGACCAGGCCGGCGTGGATGATCTCCCGCCCGATCGCGTTGGCGAGCGCGACGTCCGTGCCGACGTCGAGGCCCAGCCACCCGTCCGCCCACTGCGCCGTGGACGTGCGCCGCGGGTCGACCGACCACATCCGGGCGCCCTTCTTCAGGCCCTGCAGGACGTGGTGGAAGAAGATCGGGTGCGTCTCGCGCGCGTTGGAACCCCACAGGACCAGCAGATCGGCGTCCTCGGCCTCGACGTAGGCCGACGTCCCGCCACCCGCTCCGAACACTGCCGTCAGACCGACGACCGAGGGAGCGTGTCAAGTGCGGTTGCAGGAGTCCACGTTGTTGCTGCCCATGACCACCCGGGAGAACTTCTGCGCGACGAAGTTCATCTCGTTCGTGGCCTTGGAGCAGCTGAACATCCCGAACGCCTCGGGGGCGACGCCGCGGAACCCGGCGGCGGCGCGGTCGAGTGCTTCGTCCCAGCTCGCCGGGCGTAGCACGCCGTCCTCACGGACGAGCGGCTCGGTGAGGCGGACGTGGCGGGGGCGGCGCGGCATCGGGCGACCTCCTGCTCGGACTGCGAGGACCAGCCGCGACCAGCCTAGTGAGAAATGCGACTCCGCACACGGGGGCGCGGGCAACTCGACCCGTCCGACAGGCCAGGGCCGCCGACCGTGATCCCGTGGCCCGCCCCGGGACGCGGGAGTGGCGCCGGACCGCATCGTCGCGGCGCCACCGGGCTCGACGGAGCGAGCCCGCAGGGCTCACTTCTTCTTCTTGTCCTTCTTCTTCTTGTCCTTCTTCTTGGCCACGGCGCACCTCCCCAGCCTCTCGGCGTCACCCCTCGTCAACAAACGTCAACTTAGCATTGACGCCACGGTCGTCAAGAGAAGGTTGACGGGGGCTCGCCCGCCGGACCGGGTGTCCGAATCCGTCGTTCCGCCGGGGGCCCTACCAAACGATTGTCTGGGCGGGTACCGTCGGCACGCGGCGGACCAACGGAGGTGTCGCGTGGACTTCGATCTCACCGAGCAGCAGCAGCTCTTCCGGAAGACGGTGCGGGCGTGGGTGGACCGCGAGGTTCCCAAGTCATGGGCGCGGGAGCTGGAGCGCGACGAGCACCATTTCCCGTTCGCGCTGTTCGACAAGTTCACGGCGGCGGGCTTCCACGGCATCGGGATCCCGGAGCAGTACGGCGGCCAGGGCGGGGACGTGCTGACCCAGATGATCCTGGCCCGTGAGCTGGCGCGGTCGCTGGCCGGGCTGACCTGGGTCTGGGGGATCACCTCCTTCGCCGGCGGCAAGTCGGTCGGGCTCTACGGCACCGAGGAGCAGAAGGCGGAGCACCTCCCGGCGATCGTCGAGGGTCGGGAGAAGTGGGCGATCGGGTTCACCGAGCCCGGCGGCGGGACGGACCTGCTGGGCGGCATGCGGACCCGGGCGCGGAAGGTCGACGGCGGCTGGGTGGTGAACGGGCAGAAGACCTGGAGCTCGGCCTCGCACGTGGCCGACTACATCCTGCTGTTGGCCCGGACCGCGGACCACGGCGAGAAGCGGCACCAGGGCGTGTCGCTGTTCATCCTGCCCGCGAGGGCCGAGGGCGTGACGATCCGCGAGATCCCCAAGCTGGGGATGCGCGCGCTCGGCTCGTGCGACGTCTTCCTCGACGACGTGTTCGTCCCCGACGCGAACCTGCTCGGCGAGCAGGACCGGGCCTGGTACATGCTGCTTCCCACGCTGAACAACGAGCGGATCATGCTGTCCTCGTTCTGCGTGGGGATCATGGACGGGGTCCTCGAGGACGCGCTGCGGTACATGCAGGAGCGGGAGGCCTTCGGCGGGCCGATCGGCCGGTTCCAGGCACTGCAGCACCACGTCGCCAACATCGCGATGTGGCGCGACCAGGCCGAGCTGATGGTCTACCGGGCGGCGTGGCTGCAGTCGTCGGGCCGCCCGTGCGGGCAGGAGGCGAACATGGCCAAGGTCGTGGCCTCCGAGCTGGCCGGGCAGGCGGCCGACCTGGGCCTGCAGATCCTCGGCGGCATGGGCTACTCGGCCGAGACGGACATGCAGCGCTACTGGCGCGACGTGCGGCTGTTCCGGATCGGGCCGGTCACGAACGAGATGGCCCGCAACGGCATCGCCGAGGGGCTCGGCCTGCCGCGGTCGTTCTCGTGAGCGCTCCGCTGACGATCCCGGGCCTGGTCCTGCGGGCGGCCCGCGAGCACCCGGACTCCGACGCGTTCGTCTTCCCCGACGTCCGGCAGACCTACCGCGAGCTGCTCGCCTCGGCAACCGAGGTGGCGCGGGCGCTCACCGCGCTCGGGGTGGGACCGGGGGACGCCGTCGGCACCCTGATGCCCAACGGGCTGGCCTTCGCCCAGGCCATGATCGGGACCGCGATGACCGGGGCGTTGTTCGTGCCGGTCAACGCCCGGCTGGCGCCGCGGGAGATCGCGCACGTCGTCCCCGACTCCGCCATGAAAGTCCTGCTCACCACCGATGCCGTCGACGAGCACGTGGACTACGTGGCGCGGCTGCACCAGGCCTTCCCCGAGCTGGCCGGCGCCGCACCCGGGACCACGCCGGCCCTCGCCGGCGCGCCCGCGCTGGAGACGGCGGTGGTGATCGGAACCCGCGCGGCACCCGGCTTCCGCACCGGTGCGGACTTCCTCGCCCTCGGCGCTGCGGTCGACGAGGGCACCGCGCTGGCGGCGGCCGAGGCCGTCACGCCGGACATGCCGTACATCATGATGTACACGTCCGGGACCACGGCGGAGCCGAAGGGCTGCCCGCTCACGCACCGCTCCGTCGTCGGGCTGGGGCGGGCGGTCGGCGAGGAGGCCTTCGCGCTCACCGCCGCCGACCGGATGTGGAACCCGCTGCCGATGTTCCACGTCAGCGCGCAGGCGCCGATGGTCGGTGTGCTCAACGCGGGCGCCGCCTGGCTCTCCATGACCCACTTCGAGGTCGACGCCGCGATGGCCCAGATCGAGCGCGAGCGCGCGACGATCCTCTACCCCGCCTACCCGACGCTGACCGGCCCGCTGCTGCGCCATCCCTCGTACGGCCCGGACACCTTCCGGCGGGCGCGCGCGATGCTCACCGTCGGCCCGCCGGACCTGCTGCGCAGCTTCCAGGAGCTGCTGCCGCACACCACGCACGTCAGCTGCTACGGGTCCACGGAGACCGGCGGGGTCGCCATCATGGGCCGGCTCGACGACCCGCTGGAGGCGCGGCTGACCTCGGGCAAGCCCTTCACCGGGGTCGAGGCACAGGTCCGGGACCCGGTGACCGGCACCGCGCTGCCGCCGGGGGAGACCGGGCCGCTGTGGATCCGCGGGTTCAACCTCTTCCAGGGCTACCGCAACGACCCGGCGAAGACCGCGGCGAGCTTCGACGACGAGGGCTGGTTCCACACCGGCGACCTCGCCTCGATCGACGCCGCGGGCAACCTGACCTTCCGCGGCCGCACCAAGGACATGCTCAAGGTCGGCGGCGAGAGCGTCGGCTGCCTGGAGGTCGAGGCCCACCTGGCCGCGCACCCGGACGTGCAGGTGGCGGCGGTCGTCGGCCTCCCGGACCCGAAGTACGGCGAGGTGCCGGCGGCGTTCGTCGAGCTGCGGCCGGGCGCGGCGGTGACCGAGGAGGAGGTGCTCGCGCACTGCCGTGCGGGGCTGGCGAAGTACAAGGTGCCGCGGTACGTCCGGTTCACCTCCGACTGGCCGATGTCCGCGACCAAGATCCAGAAGTTCCGCCTGCGGGACCGGCTGCTCGACGAGCTGTCGGCCGGCGTGTGACCCGGCGGTGAGGTGGACGGGGTGGTGAACAGGAGGAGGGCGCCGCGCACCGGTACCGCGCCGCCCTTCCGCTCCGACGACGGCCGCTGGCAGGAGCTGCTGGAGATCGCGGCCCGGATCTTCGCGCGCAAGGGGTACCGGTCGACCACCCTGCAGGACATCGCCGACGAGTTCGGCGTGCTGAAGGGGAGCCTCTACCACTACATCCGCAGCAAGGACGAGCTGCTGTTCGAGGTTGTCCGGTCCGTCTACGGGGCCGGGCTGGCGAACCTGCGCGCGCTCGCCGCGGCCGACCTCGACCCCGTCGACCGGCTGCGGGCGGTGATCCGCGGCCACGTGCTGTACCTGACCGACAACCTCGTCGGGACGACGGTGCTCCTGCACGAGTTCGACCAGCTCTCCGACGAGCACCGGGCCCGGTTGCCGATCCGCGAGTACCAGGCCGTGGTCGCCGACCTCGTCGCCGACGCGCAGGCCGACCCGCGGGTCAAGCCGGACCTGGACCCCCAGCTCACCGCCCTCGCCGTGCTCGGGGCGGCCAACTGGGTCTACCGCTGGTACCGGTCGGACGGGAAGCGCTCGCCGGAGGAGATCGGCGAGGCCTACGCCGACCTGCTGGTCGACGGCATGCTGATGCGGACCGGGGCGGCCCTGCCGGGGGAGCCCGGGGGGCGCTAGGAGCCTGCTCCTAGAGGACGATCAGCGCGGAGGCCGCGGTGCCGATGCTCCGGAAGAAGATGATCATCGCCTGGAAGGCGTTGCCGACCGCTGCTCCTGCCGCCGCCGGGTTCGGGATCACCCAGATCAGCAGGACCAGCACGACGATCAAACCCCATGCCCACCGTGGCATGACTCGATGGTGCATCGTGCAACCCACCTGCACCAGGGGTGTCACTGGTCGAACTCGGATCGTCGCACTCTCTGACGACGACCGGACGCGGCCTTGTTGCGCCGTTCGGCCTGACGCCCGGCGAAACGCGGCCCCGACCTCGCCGGTGGGGGTCCGCGGCGGTGGCCGCCCCAGCGCGGTCCGGACCCGACACGCCGGTCGACCCAGCGGCGCACGGCGTCTAGCGTCCCGGCCCATGCCGATGAACGCCGTCCACCGCCGGTTGTGCCGCTCCGCGGGCTGGGCGGAGCGGATGCACGGCCAGGTCATGCCGTGGGCGCTCGACGGCGTGGCGCTCTCCGGCGAGGTGCTGGAGATCGGCCCGGGCTACGGGGTGACGACCCGCTGGCTGGCCGAGCGCGCCGGCCACCTCACCGCCGTCGAGGTCGACCCGGCGCTCGCCGCCGACCTGCGGTGGGATCTCGCCGGCCGGGTCGAGGTCAGGACCGGCGACGGCGCGGACCTGCCCTTCCCGGCCGGGAGCGTCGACGTGGTGGTCTGCTTCACGATGCTGCACCACGTCCCCTCGGCGGCGCAGCAGGACCGCCTGTTCGCCGAGGCCGCCCGGGTGCTGCGGCCCGGCGGCACGTTCGCGGGCTCGGACAGCCGGGTCTCGCTCCGGTTCCGGCTGCTGCACGTGCGCGACACCATGGTGCCCGTCGATCCCGCCACCCTGCCCGACCGGCTCCGCGCGGCAGGCTTCGCCGAGGCGGAGACGGGCCTGGGAGGGCGATCCTTCCGGTTCAGCGCGACCACGCCCCCGTAGGCCGCGGACCGGCGCGTCCTCCGGTGCACCCCATAGGAATCTCCTCCCGGTTCGTGAGCCGCTGTCTCTTTGACCCGGATCACTCCTCGACCGTTCACTGATCGAGCCGCACCCGCGGCCGCGTGTTCATCGAGGAGGACGCTGGAAGATGGCAGTGCACGACGCCGCGGCCGCCCCCGTGCGGTCCCCGTCCACCGGGCCCGACGTGCGGGTGAACCCCGTCCGGGCCTGGTCCGTGACCGCGATGGCGGTCCTGTTCATCGTCGTCAACTGGGCGGACAAGGCGATCCTCGGGATCGCCGCCCAGCCGCTCATGGCCGACCTCGGCCTCACCGCGGCCGACATCGGCTTCATCGGCAGCGCCTTCTACTTCCTCTTCTCGATCACCGGCGTGGTCACCGGGTTCGTCGCCGACCGGGTGGGCATGCGCTGGGTGCTGTTCACCCTGGCCCTGCTCTGGTCGGTGACCCAGCTGCCCGTGCTGCTGTGGGCGACCGGCGCGGCCCTGCTGGTCGGGCGCATCGCGCTGGGTGCGGCCGAGGGCCCGGGCACGGCGATGGCGAGCGTCGCGTCGTTCGGCTGGTTCCCGCCCGAGCGGCGGGCGCTGCCGTCGGCGCTGGTCAGCTCGGGCGCGTCGATCGCCAAGATCGCGATCGCCCCGGTGCTGACGCTGATCGTGGTGACGTGGGGCTGGCGGGCGGCGTTCGTCGCGCTGGCCGTGTTCGGGGTGGTCTGGGCCGGGCTGTGGCTGCTGATCGGCAAGCCCGGGCCGTACGCCGTCCGGACCCCGGACGCGCGCGCGTCGGCCCCGTCCGCGCCGCTGCGCGTCGTGCTCACGCGGCCGACCTTCATCGGCGCCGTGGTCGGCACCTTCACGATGTACGGGCTGGTCACGGTCGTGCTGACCTGGCTGCCCTCGTACTTCGAGACGGGCCTGGGCTTCAGCCGGCTCGAGGCGGGCAGCATGCTCGGCCTGCCCAGCATCGTCGGCATGGTCGTGATGATCGGCGTGTCCGCCTGGACGGACCGGCGGCTGGCCCGCGGCGCGAGCTCCCGGGTCATGCGCGGGTTCATCAGTGCAGCCGGGCTGGTGTTCGGCGGCGGGCTCCTGGCCGTACTGCCGCTGGTCGGCGCGCCGGCCGCGGCGGTGGCGATCGTGTCGGTGGGCTACGGCATCGGCGCGGTGTGCCTGCCGCTGATGTCGGCGTCGGTCTCCCTGATCGCGCCCGCCGCGCGACAGTCGACCGTGCTCGGGATCTTCCTCGCCCTGCAGGCACTCTCCGGGCTGATCGCCCCCGCGGTGACCGGCCTGATCGTCGACGGCGCGGCGAGCCCGGCCGCCGGGTACGCCCTGTCCTTCCAGGTCTTCGGCCTGGCCGCGGTGGTCGGCGGCGTGGTCGTCGCGCTGATCGTGCGGCCCGACCGCGACCGGGAGACCGTCGCCCGCGCCACCCCGGCGGTGGCGGCGTGACGATCTGGCCCGCCTCCCTGCCGCGCTCGCTCGACTACCCGGCCCTGCCGGCGACCGCGTTCCTGCGCGGGGCGGCCTCGGCCTTCCCCGACCGGGTCGCGCTGTGCGACGGGGACGAGTCGCTGACCTACGGCGAGCTGCTCCGCACGGCGGCCAAGGCCGCGCACGGCCTGCGCGCGAACGGGATCAGGGAGGGCGACGTCGTCGCGCTGCACGGGCCCAACGGCCTGTGGCACCCGGTCGGCTACTACGCGATCCTGCTCGCCGGCGGCACCGTCGCCCTGCTGAACCCGCTGCAGCCCGCGCCGGCACTCGCCGCGCAGCTGCGCGAGACGGGCGCGGTCGCGGCGATCACCCACCCGTCGTGCGCCGAGTCGCTGCCCGACCTCGACCTGGTGGTGACCCTGCCCGCGACCGCCGTCGCGCCCGGCCTGACGGCGATCGGCGTCGGCCTGCCGGAGCTGGCCCGCGGCCGGCCCTCGGACCCGCCGGAGATCCGGACCGGGCCGGACGACACCGCGCTGCTCGCCTACACCGGCGGCACGACGGGCGCGTCGAAGCCGGTGCAGGTGCTGCACCGCAACCTGGTCGCGAACGTGTTGCACATGTCCTGCTGGCGCGCCGGCGTCCTGCCCGAGGTCGACGGCTCCGGGATCCGGTTCCGCGAGCTGCCCGACACGGCCGACTTCCCGGTCGATCTCGGCCGCTCGGTGTCGGTCGTGACCTCCCCGCTCTACCACCAGCACGCCCTGGTCACGCTGAACTTCCTGGTGGCGTGCGGGGTCACGGCGGTGATCGCCGGGCGCTTCGACCCGGCCGGGCTGCTCGATCTGGTGGAGCGGCACGGCGCGACCTACACCGCCACCGCGCCGACGGCGTACCAGGCGGTCCTCGCGGTGCCGGACCTCGCCGAGCGCGACCTGTCCTCGGTGCGGGCGATCACCAGCGGGGCCGGGCCGATGGACGCCGCCACCCACGCCGGCCTCGCGGCGGCCTTCCCGAACGCCACCGTGCTGGAGGGCTACGGGCTCACCGAGGCGACCTGCACCGTCACCTTCCCGCCGACCACCCCGGACGGGCTGCGGAAGATCGGGACCGTCGGCGTGCCCGGCTTCGACACGGAGATCGAGATCCGGGACCTCGAGGACCTGTCCCGCTGCGTGCCGCAGGGCGCGGACGGCGAGGTGTGGGTCCGGGGCCCGCAGGTCACCGCCGGGTACCTCGGCCGCCCCGACGCCACCGCGGAGCAGTTCCCGGACGGCTGGCTGCGCACCGGCGACATCGGCCGGCTCGACGAGGACGGCTACCTGGCCATCACCGGCCGGGCCAAGGACATGCTGATCTACAAGGGGTACAACGTGTACCCGCGCGAGCTGGAGGAGCTGCTGACCGGCGTCGCGGGAGTGCGGCAGGCCTCGGTGGTCGGGCGGCCGGACCCGGTGGCGGGGGAGCTGCCCGTCGCCTTCGTCGTGGCGGACCCGGGGGCCGGGCTGACCGCGGAGGCGCTCATGGCCCACGTCGGCGAGCGCGTGCTGCCCTACAAGCGGATCCGCGAGGTGGTGTTCACCGACCGGCTGCCGACCTCGCCGGCCGGCAAGGTCCTCAAGACCGAGCTGCGGTCGAGGCTGGTCCGTGCGTGACCGGACGCGGGACGCCGTCGTCGGCGCGGTCCGCACCCCCATCGGCCGGCGCGGCGGCGGGCTGGCCGGCGTGCACCCGGTGGACCTGTCGGCGAGGAGACGGTGCAGGCGGCGACGATCCGGCTGGGCGGGCAGGCGATCGGCGAGTTCCAGCTGGTCCAGGCCCATCTCGCCGAGTCGCACGCCGAGCTGTACGCGGGCCGGGCGATGGTGCCGGAGGCCGCCCGCGCCTACGACGCGGGCGAGGACATGACGCCGGCCCCGTCGTCGGGCACGCTTTCTGCAGTGAGATGCTCGGGCGCGTCGCCGACCGGGGTGTCCACGTGCAAGGCGGGATGGGGTACATGCGCTCGGTCCCGGTGGAGCGGTCCTACCGCGACGCCCGGCTCTTCCGGATCTACGAGGGCACGAGCGAGATCCAGAAACTGATCATCGCCCGGCGGCTGCTGGCCGGCGTGGCGGGCTGAGGAGGACGTCATGGAGCTGCTGGCAGGGCGGGCCGCCGTCGTCACCGGTGGGGCGGCCGGGATCGGGCTGGCGATCGCCCGGACCTTCGCCGCGCACGGGGCCTCGGTCGTGATCGGGGACCGGGACGGCGAGGCCGCCGAGTCGGCCGCGAAGGAGCTGGGCGAGCGGGTCACCGGTGTGGCGTGCGACGTGCTGGTGCCCGAGGAGGTCGACGCGCTCGTGCGGACCTGCGTCGACCGGCACGGGTCGCTCGACGTGATGGTCAACAACGCCGGCATCCTCCGGGACGGCACGCTGCGCCGGATGACGCTGGAGGACTTCGAGGCCGTCGTCGACGTACACCTGCGGGGCTGCTGGCTCGGCGTCCGGGCCGCCTCGCTGGTGATGCGCGAGCAGGGCCGCGGCGCGATGATCAACATGTCGTCGATCTCGGGCAAGGTCGGGATGATGGGCCAGACCAACTACAGCGCCGCCAAGGCCGGCATCGTCGGACTGACCAAGGCCGCCGCCAAGGAGCTGGGCCACCTCGGCATCCGGGTCAACGCGATCCAGCCGGGCATCATCGCCACCGCGATGACCGCGGACCTGCGCGAGGACATCCTCGAGGCGAAGCGGGCCGAGGTGCCGCTGGGCCGGATCGGGGAACCGGACGAGGTCGCGAACGTCGCGCTCTTCCTGGCCTCGGACCTGTCCAGCTACATGACCGGCACCGTGCTCGAGGTGACGGGCGGCCGGCACATCTGAGCCTCCCTACGCTGAGGTCGTGGAGCTCCGGCAGGCCAGGTACTTCCTCGCGGTCGTCGAGCACGGCGGGGTGGCCGGGGCCGCGGCGGCGCTCGGGCTGGCGGGGCCGTCGGTCTCCCAGGCGGTGCGGGCGCTGGAGCGCGAGCTCGGCGCCGAGCTGTTCCACCGGATCGGCCGCGGGATGGTGCTCACCGCGGCCGGCCGGGCGTTCGTCGGGCCGGCGCGGCGGATCGTCCGCAGCGCCCTCGCCGCCGACGGGGCGGCGGTCGGCCCCGGTGGCCCGGTGCGGGGCAGGCTCGACGTCCTGGCCTCGACCTACGTCGCGGTCCATCCCGTCGCCGGGCTCGTCGGGGCCTTCCGCCGCGCACACCCGGAGGTCGCCGTGCGGATCGGCGCCCTCGCGGACGACGACGACTCCGCCGCCCTGGTCCGGCAGGGCCACTGCGAGCTGGCCTTCACCCACCTCCCGGTGCCGGCCCCCGGCCTGACGGTGCGCGAGCTCGGCCGGCACGAGTACCGGCTGGTCGCCCCACCCGACGTGGACCTGCCCGCCGCCGACCCGCTCGACCTGGCGGACCTGCCCGACCTGCCGCTGATCGTCGTCCCGCAGGCGGTGCCGGTGCGGATCCAGATCGAGCGCGAGCTGCTCTCGGTGGGCAAGCGCACCCGGGTCGCCGCGGTGTGCCACCACCGCGAGGCGATCGGCGCGCTGGTGCTGGCCGGGGTGGGTGCCACCTTCCTGGAGCGGTCGGTCGCCGAGCGGCTGGCGGGGCTCGGCGCGGGTGTGCGGGCGCTGCGCCCGGCGGTGCACCGACCACACGGCGTGATCTACGACCCGCGCCGGCTCTCGCCCGCCGGGCAGGCGTTCGTCGCCGCGCTCGGCTGAGGTTCTCCGCAGCCCAGCCCGGCCACCTCGAGGAACGCGGCGACGGCAGGGGAGAGCGGCCCCGGGCGGTGGGCGACGACGACCGGGCGGTGCAGCGGCGGGTCCAGGCCGACGGTCCGCGCACCGGGCAGCTCCCGCGCGGCCCCGGCCCGGGAGACCAGGGCGGCCCCGGCGCCGGCGGCGACCAGCTCCCACAGCGCCTGCCGGTGCGCGCACTCCACCGCGGTGCGCGGCTCGCCCAGCTCGGCGCGCAGCCAGCTGTCGCCCAGCTCCGTGACGAGCGGGACCTCGGCGAGGTGGAACCGGGGCAGCGGCTCGGGCAGCTCCTCCGCACCGGTCGTGACCAACACGATCTCCCGCCCACCGGCGTCGTGGCGGCACAGCGGGTCCCGGTCGGCGGGTGGGCCGTCGGTCAGCGCCACCTCGCAGCGACCCGCGCGCAGGTCGGTCTCGACGCCCTCGGCGGTGCCGTCGAGCAGGACGAGCCGGACGCCGGGCAGGCGCCGGCGCAGCGCCGCGGCCAGCTCGGGCAGCGGGTCGACGGCCAGCGCCGGCACCGCAGCGATCACGAGCTCGCCGGCCCGCAGCGCCACGACCTCCTCGACGGTGCGCCGGGCCCGCTCGACGTCGGCGACGATCCGGCGGGCCGGCTCGACCAGGGCCCGGCCGGCGGGCGTCGGGACGAGACCGCGGCCGGACCGCTCGAACAGGACGACGCCGAGCTCCTCCTCGAGCCGCCGGATCGCCTCCGACAGCGACGGTTGCGCGAGGTACAGCGCCTGGGCCGCCCGGGTCACCCCGCCGTGCTCGACGACGGCGAGGAAGTACTCGGCCGCCCGCGGTTCCACGGCCCGACACTATCCGTGCGCCCGGGAGGCGGTCAGGCGTCGAGCTCCTGCAGGCGCGCGGCCAGCTCGCGGCGCGAGGAGAGGCCGAGCTTCGCGTAGATGTTGCTGAGGTGGAAGGCGACGGTGCGGCCGGTGATGAACAGCGTCGCACCCGTCTCGCGGTTGGTGCGCCCGGCGGCGACGGAGCGGGCCACGGCCAGCTCCTGCGGGGTGAGGCCCAGCGCGTCGCCCGACGAGGGCGGGTGCAGCCCGGCGGAGCGGAGCAGCTCGGCACATTCCGCGAGGAACGGGGCGGCGCCGAGGCGGGCGAGCCGGTCGTGGGCGGTACGCAGCAGGTCCACCGCCGGGCGCCGCTCGGGGCCGGCCAGGAGCAGCCGGCCGAGGGCGACCTCCAGGCGGGCCCGGCCGAGGGCCGCACCGACGTCGTCGGCCGTCGCGAGGCCCTGCCGATAGGCGCGTTCCGCGGCGCCACGGTCCGCCCGCAGCTCCTCGCGCAGGCCGCGCAGCCGGGCGGCCTCCACCTCCGGCCAGCCCGGCCGACGGCCCGCGATCCGGGCCTCCAGCGCGCGCAGGGCGTCGTCCGCCTCCTGCTCGCGGCCCAGCCCGAGGAGGGCCTCGGTGCGCAGGACCCGCCAGCCGGCGGTCCCGAGGTTGTCGGTCAGCCGGGCGAGCGCGGGATCGTCGTAGGGTTGCAGCGCCTCCAGCATCGCGGCGTGGTCGTGCTCGGCCTGTGCGAGCGTCGCGGCGGCGAGGGCGGCGTACGCGCGCCCGCCCCACCAGGGCAGTGCCTGCGCGACGCCGGCGGCCGCGGCGGTGTGGGCGTGCGCCGTCTCCCGGTCGCCCCGGCCCGCCGCCACGTAGGCGGCGATGGCACGCACCACGCCGCTGCCCATCACCACGCCCGCGTCCCGGGCCAGCGAGATCGCCAGCTCCGCCTCGACGGTCGCCTCCTGCCAGTCGCCCGTCCGGTAGTGCGCCTCGGCGAGATAGCCCAGGGTGAGCAGGCGGCCCTGCATCGGCAGGTGCTGCGCCCGGTCCTCGACCACCTCCGAGAGGGTCCGGGCGGCCCCGGCGGCATCGCCGGCCCACAGCGCGAGGATCCCGCGCAGCGCCCGGGCCTCGACGGACTCCGGGCCGGACCGTCCGGCGTCGAGCACCGCGCGGGCGTCCGCGTGCCGGCCCTCGGCGGCCAGCGCGACGACCAGCACGAACCGCGCCGTCGCCGCGACGTCGGAGGCCTCGTGGGCGGCCAGCGCCTCCTCGGCCGACGTGACGGCCCGGGCCGTGTCGCCCTCGATGAGCGAGACGAGGGCGAGGTGCGCCGCCGCGGCCGGCCGCCGGGGGTCCTGCCGGCCGCCCTGCTCGACGGCCGCCGTGAGCTCCTCGCGGGCCACGGCGAACCGGCCGGTGAACGCGGCGAGCTGGCCGAGGACGCGGCTGCGCCCGGGGCTCGGCTCGGCGGCCCGCACCTCCGGCTCCGCCCGCAGGCCCCCGGCGAGGTCCCCGCCGGCGAGCATCGACTCCAGCGCCCCGACGAGCCGGGCCGACCGCTCCCGGTGGGTGGGGCTGAGGTCGGCCGCGGCGAGCAGGTGCGCCGCCGAGTCCCGCCACCGCCGCCCCGCGCGCTCGCTCTCGCCCAGCTCCTGCAGCTCCGCCGCCAGCACGGCGTCCGGCCCGACGGCGGCGGCGATCCGGTGCTCGAGTGCCGCCGCGCCGCCCAGGCGGTCGGCTGCGGCGGCGTGCAGGGTGTGCCGCCGCTCGGGGGACAGGTCGGCGTAGACCGCGGCCCGGATCAACGGATGCCGGAACACGACGTCGGGCCGCACGCCGGCGGGCACCTCCTGCAGCACGCCTGCGGAGACGGCCTCGCCGAGCGCCGCCAGCGGATCCGGCACCCCGGCCAGCGCGGCCACGTCGGACAGCGCGGCCCGCACGCCCAGCACGGCCGCGGCCAGCACGACCTCCTGCGCGGGCCGCGACAGCGCGGCCACGCGGGCCAGGACCAGCGAGCCGAACGAGCGCGGCGCGGGCAGGGTGACGGCGAGGTCGAGCAGGTCGGCGGACGGGATCTCCTCCAGCAGGGCCCGGACGTGCATCGGGTGGCCCTCGGTGTGATCGCGCAGGCGGCGCGCGGCGGCGGGAGGCAGCTCGGGCCCGCCGAGGGCGGCGGAGAGGGCGCCGACGTCGTCGGGATCGAGCCCGGTCAGCGAGAGCCGGCGCAGGAGCGGCTCCTGGGCGAGAACGCGGCCCCAGGCCGGCGACGGCGTGTCCTCCGCGCGGACCCCGGCCACGAGCAGGACCTGGTCCCGGCGGAGCCGCCGCACCACGAACACCAGCGCGCGCACGGACAGCTCGTCGGCCCACTGGGCGTCGTCGACGACCATCAGCACCGGGCCGCCGGACTGCAGCGCGCTCAGGACCTCCAGCAGCGCCGCCCCGACGTCGACCGGGTCGGCCCCGGGCGCCGGTCCCGCAGCGAGGACGGGCAGGTCCGCGACCAGCTCGGCCGGCACGTCGGCGAGGAGCTGCCGCAGCAGGCCGTACGGCAGGCCCGCCTCGGCCTCGTCGCCGGCGACCCACAGCACCGTCCCGGCGCCGGCCCGGTCGCGGAAGCGGTGCAGGACGGACGTCTTGCCGATCCCGGCCCCGCCGGTCAGCCACACCACCCGCGCCCGGCCGGCCCTCGCCCGGTCGAACTCCTCGGCCAGCACGCGGAGTTCCTCACGTCGCCCGACGAACTCGTCCGGCGCGGTCATGGTGGCAGTGTGCGCGCGAGCACGTCCGAAGTCGATGGAGGACGACCGGTCGGTCCACGGTGGTCATGCCGTCGGGTGGGAGGCCAGGTCGAGGCGAGGTCGAGATCGCCGGGAGAATGCCGGCATCGGTGTGATCACCCGGTTGTCGCGGGATAGGCACGGAACGCTGTTGTCGCGCAACCCCATATACGCTTTCCGAGTGAATTCTCGACCGGTGTGAAACAGACGGGTCCTCCGGAGGGATCTACGTGCACGACTCGCCGCAAGGGGGCGGCGGGGCACTGATCGGCGGGGCATGGGGGTGCCGTCGCCGGTCGGGAAGGGGGGAACCTTGACCGCTCGTGACGACATCTGGAGAGCGACGTCGGTGACGTCCCGGAGGCGGCGATCCCGCCGGCCACCGGGGCCCGCGACCGCCGTACCCGTGCGGCTCCCACCCGGTCCGCGCTGACCGGTCACCGACCACTCGAATGCCGATTTCCGGGACGGACCACCCCGCGGCCGGCGGGACCCACCCGGCACACCGGCCGCCCTCGCGCCCCGCGCGACGGCCGGAGATCCACCCCGGTGCGGAGGGTCGCCTCGGCGCGCCCGCGGACCGGAACCCCGAACCTCCGTCGTTCTCCATCACGGTCTCGCCGGTGCGACCGCGCCGCGGGCCAGCAGTCAGACGAGGAGGGCCACAGTGCCCGTCATCTCCGAGCCCCATCAGTACAACGAGGATGCGCTGTACGTCGATCTGGCCGCGATCGTCGACCAGCCGCTGCACCTCAAGTGCGAGGGGTTCAACTTCGCAGGATCGATCAAACTCAAGGCGGCCACCGAGATGGTCGAGGCCGCCGAGCGGCGCGGCGTGATCCATCCGTGGTCGGTGCTGGTCGAGTCGTCGTCGGGCAACCTCGGGGTCGCGCTGAGCCTGCTCGCGGCCAGCAAGGGCCTGCGGTTCGTGTGCGTGACCGACTCCCGGTGCAACCTGGCGACCCGCCGGATGATGGAGGCGCTGGGGGCCGAGGTGCACGTGATGACCGACCCCGACCCGGAGGAGGGGCTGCTCGGGGCCCGGTTGCGGCACGTGCGCGAGCTGCTCGCCTCGGACGAGAAGTACGTGTGGCTCAACCAGTACGGCAACACGGACAACTGGCGGGCGCACTACCGGCGGACCGCGCCGGAGATCCACCGCGAGTTCCCGGACCTCGATGTGCTGTTCGTGGGTGCGGGTACCACCGGGACCCTGATGGGGTGCGCGCGCTGGTTCCGCGAGCACGCGCCAGAGGTGCGGATCGTGGCGGTCGACGCGGCGGGTTCGGTGACCTTCGGCGATGCGCCGGGGCGGCGGATGATCCCGGGGCTGGGCAGCAGCGTGCCGTCGCAGTTCCTCGAGCGGTCCCTGGTCGACGACGTGGTGCGCGTCGAGGAGGCCGACACCGTGCGGATGTGCCACCGGCTCGCCCGCCGCGGGTTCCTGTTCGGGGGGTCGACCGGCACGGTCGTCAGCGGTGCGACCCGCTGGCTGGCCGAGCACGGCACGCCCGGGACCGTGTCGGTGGCGCTGGCCCCCGACCTCGGTGAGCGCTACCTGGACACCGTGTACCAGAGCAACTGGGTCGAGGCGCTCTACGGCGACGACGTCCTCCGGGACGAGGAGGAGACGGTCCCGGCGCAGCGCGCCTGCTCGGCCTGAGCCGGGTGCGGGCCGGGCGGTCGCCGTCGCGGGCGGCCCCCGGCCGGCCGCCGCCCTGCACGCCGCGGAGCAGGTCCTCGCGTGGTGGGAGTGCCGCGCGGCCGTCCGGCCGCTGTGCCACGATCTGCGGCATGCCGGTGGACGACGACAGGAGCGACGCCGGCGCTCCCGCCGACGTCCTCGACGCGTTCGAGTCGGTCCCCGCGATCATCTGGGCCTTCGAGGGCCCCGAGCTGCGGGTCGTCGCGGCCAACACCGGGGCCCGCGCCTCCGCCGGGTTCCGGCCAGGGATCGTCGGCCGCCCCATCCGCGAGGTGCTGCCGGAGCTGGAGGGGCAGCAGATCTTCGAGATGATGGAGGAGGCCTTCTCCGCGGACCGCCCGGTCTCGGCCGAGCACCGCCGGGTGCTGGTCGACCGGGACGGCGACGGCCGGCTCGAGGAGGGCTTCTTCACCTACACCTTCCTGCCCACGCACCACGCCGACGGCACGGTCCGTGGGCTCGTCGTGCACATCGCCGAGACCACCGCGCAGGCTCTGCGCCAGGAGGAGGCCGAGCTCGCGGCGGCGGCGTCCGAGCGGCGGTACCGGCACGCGTCGGAGATCGTGCTGGAGCTGCAGCGCAGCCTGCTGCCCACCGGCGTGCCAGTGCTCCCCGGCCTCGTCACCACGGCGCACTACCGGGTCGCCGGCGACGAGCTGGCGGCCGGCGGGGACTGGTTCGACGTGCTGGTGCTGCCCGACGACCGCGTCGCGCTGCTGGTCGGCGACGTCGTGGGCCACGGCGCGGGCGCGGCCGGCGCGATGGGGCAGCTGCGGGCCGTCGCGCTCGACGCGCTGCACGCGGGGGAGACCCCGGCGGCCGCGCTGCAGCGGCTCGACCGCTTCGCCGCGCGGCAGCGCGCGACCCGCGCCGCGAGCGTGTGCGTGGCCGTGCTGGACCCGGCGACCGGGGAGCTCGAGGTGGCCGCGCACGCCCACCCGCCGCCCGTCGTCGTCGGACCGGACGGGGCGCGCCGGCTCGCGGTGCCCGCCACGACGCCGTTGGGCACGGGTGGCCCCGCGGCCGTGTGGGTCGGGAACCGGGTCGAGGTCGGCGAGACGCTGCTGGTCTACAGCGACGGGCTCGTCGAGCGGCCGGGCCGGCCGCTGGGGGAGACGGTCGCCTCCTTGGCCGGAACGGTGGCCGCGGCGCGGCGGGACCTCGACGACCGGGTTCTCGACGAGACGACGCTGCCCGACTCGGGCGTGGAGCGGCTCGCCACCGTGGTCACCGAGCGGATGGGATTCCTCGGCGAGGGCTACGAGGACGACGTCACGCTGGTGATCGCCGAGCGCCGAACGCCGCCGGCGCCGTTCGTGCTGGATCTGGACGCCGAGCCGGCGATGCTGGCGGTGGTCCGCCGCGGGTTCGCGGGCTGGCTGGCGGAGGTCGGCGCGGGCGACGACGACGTCGACTCCCTGGTCTACGCGGCGGTCGAGGCGCTCTCGAACGTCGTCCGGCACGCGTACGCCGGTGCGGAGGGGCCGGAGCGGCCGGTGCGGTTCGAGGCGGAGCTGGGTGCGGACGGCGTGGTGCGGCTGACCGTCGCCGACGCCGGACGGTGGCGGCCGCCGCCCCCCGGCCCGGTGGTGGGCGGGCGCGGGGTGCTGATGATGCGCGAGCTGACCGACGACACCGTGATCGAGCAGGGCCCCGCGGGCACGACGGTACGGCTCCGCCGCCGGCTGGGCCGCCCGGTCACGATCGGGGTGCCGCCGCCGGCGCCGGAGCCGCGGCCGCGGGACGACAAGCTCGCCGTGGACCTCGACGAGGTCGCCGGCGTGGCCACGGTGTCCGGCCCCGTAGACCTGACGACCGTGGACCAGCTGCGGGCGCAGCTGCTGCAGGCCGCGCGTGGCGGGACCCGTCCGTTGCGCATCGACCTCGACGCGATCACGGTGCTGTCCAGCGCCGGCGTCCAGCTGTTCCACGACCTGGCCGGGATGCTGCCCGAGCTGCGGCTGCGCGTCGACCCGGACGGGGTCGCGGGCGCCGTCGTCGCGCTGACCGGGCTCGCCGACCGGCTGGGCTGACTCAGGCCCCGATCCCGCGGAAGAGGTTGTCGACGAGCGCGTCGGCGGTCGCGTGGTCGAGCGGCAGGTCGGGCACCAGGAGCCGGTGGTAGCAGGCGCCCCACAGCTGGTCGACGACCGTCTCCGGGTCGAGGTCGGCCCGTAGCTGCCCGGCGGCACGGCCCCGCTCCATGCGCTCGACCGCGAGCCGCCGCCGCGGGGAGGAGTAGGTGCGCAGGTAGGCCTCGCGCAGCTCCGGGTCCGTCTGCGCGTGCCCGAGGAGCTCGGCGACCGTGCGCCCGGCCGTGGTGGTGGTCAGCAGGTCGACGAACGCGTGCAGCTGGGTGCGGAGGTCGGCCTGCACGTCCCCGGTGTCGGGGAACTCCAGCGCCGCCTCGACGGTGGTGAAGTAGCCCTCCAGCGCGAGCGTGCCCTTGGACGGCCACAGCTTGTAGATCGTCACCTTGCTCGCGCCCGAGCGCCGCGCCACCTCGTCGACGGTGAACCCGGCCATGCCCCCGTCGAGCAGCAGCGCGCCCGCCGCGGCCAGCACCTCGCCGCGCACCTGCTCCGTCGGACGCCGCCCTCGGCCCACGGACCCTCCCTAATTGAACTCGTCGTACACATGTGCTTTTATGAACTCATCGTACACATCGAGGAGGACGACATGACCACCGCCCAGAACACCCGCGTCGCGCTCGTGACGGGCGGCTCCGGCGGCATCGGCCGGGCCGTGGCGGAGCGGCTCGGCGCCGACGGGTTCGCCGTGGCCGTGCACTACGCCGGGAACGCCGAGCGCGCGAAGGAGGCCGCGGCCGCGGTCGAGGCCGCCGGGGGCCGCAGCCTGGTCATCGGTGGGGACGTGGCGGACGAGCAGGCCGTGGCGGCGATGTTCGACGAGGTCGAGCAGGCCTTCGGCGGCGTCGACGTCGTGGTCCACACCGCCGGCATCATGCTGCTCGCGCCGCTGGCCGAGCTCGACCTCGACGACTTCGACCGCATGCACCGCACCAACGTCCGCGGGGCGATCGTGGTCGCCCGCGAGGCGGCGCGCCGGGTGCGGACCGGGGGCGCGATCGTGACCTTCTCCAGCTCGGTCGTGAAGCTCGCGCTGCCCACCTACGCCGGCTACGCCGCGAGCAAGGGCGCGGTCGACGCCATCACGATGATCCTGGCCAAGGAGCTGCGCGGTCGCGACGTCACGGTCAACGCGGTGGCGCCCGGCCCCACGGCCACCCCGCTGTTCCTCGAGGGCAAGCCGCAGGAGGTCGTCGACCGGCTCGCGTCGATGCCGCCGCTGGAGCGGCTCGGCGAGCCCGCCGACATCGCCGAGGCGGTGGCCTTCCTGGCCGGCCCCGCGCGATGGGTCAACGGGCAGGTCCTCTACGTCAACGGCGGGGTGGCCTGACCTGCGTCCTCGGGCGGACTTCGGACCTGCGGGGACGGCTCCCCGCAGGTCCGGGTGGTCCGACCGGCGCTGCGGCCGGCCGGTTCCGGCGCGCAGTTGGTGCGGTGAGCACGATCACCTCGTATTAACTTGCATGGTGCATACATCGGGATATCGTTGCATGTAGCAATCAACGACAAGGACGAGGAAGACGACGTGTCCATCACCCACGCCGAAGCGGCGCCCCGGGCCCGGACGGGGAGCAGTGCCCCTGCCGGGGCCGGCGGCGGCGCCGGCATGACCCACAGCCAGATCCTGCAGGCCCTGACCGGAATGCTGCTGGCGCTGTTCACCGCGCTGCTGTCGTCGACGATCGTCTCGAACGCGCTGCCGACGATCATCACGGACCTGCACGGCTCGCAGAGCCAGTACACCTGGGTCGTCACCGCGACCCTGCTGGCCTCGACGGCGAGCACCCCGATCTGGGGCAAGCTCTCGGACCTGTTCTCCAAGAAGCTGCTGGTCCAGATCGCGATCGTGCTCTACATCGGCGGCTCGATCCTGGCCGGCTTCTCGCACTCCGTCGACATCCTGATCGTCTGGCGCGCGGTGCAGGGCCTCGGTCTCGGCGCCCTGCAGTCGCTGGTCATGATCGTGATCGCGGCGATGATCAGTCCCCGGGAGCGGGGCCGTTACACCGGCCCGATCGCCGCGGTGATGTCCCTGGCCACCGTGGCCGGTCCGCTGATCGGCGGCGTGATCGTCGACAGCTCGCTGGGCTGGCGCTGGTGCTTCTGGGTCGGCGCGCCGGTCGCGATCGTCGCGCTGGTCGTCGTGCAGCGCACGCTGAACCTGCCCGTGGTCAAGCGAAAGGTGAAGATCGACTACCTCGGCGCGGCCCTGATCGCCGCCGGTGTCTGCGACCTGCTCATCTGGGTCACCCTCGCCGGCAACGACTTCGCCTGGACCTCGGGCACCTCGTGGTCGCTGCTCGCGATCGGCGTCGTCCTGCTGGGCCTGGCGGTGTTCGTCGAGTCGCGCGCCGCGGAGCCGATCGTCCCGTTGCGGCTGTTCAAGGACCGCACGACCACCCTCGCGACCGTCGCGAGCGTCGCGGTCGGCGTGGCGATGTTCGGCAGCGCGGTCTTCCTCGGCCAGTACTTCCAGATCGCGCGCGGCTACTCGCCGACGGCCTCGGGCCTGCTGACCCTGCCCATGATCATCGGCTCGACGGTCTCGGCCACCCTCTCCGGGCAGCTCATCTCGCGCCTGGGCAGGTGGAAGGCCTTCCTGGTCGGGGGCGCGGTCCTCATGATCGCCGGCTTCGGCCTGCTCGCCACGATCGACCACGCCACGAACATGGTCCTGGTCGGCACCTTCCTCGCCGTGCTGGGCCTCGGCATGGGCATGACGATGCAGAACCTGGTGCTCGCGGTGCAGAACACCGTGCAGGCGAAGGACCTCGGCGCCGCGTCGTCGACGGTGACCTTCTTCCGGTCGCTGGGCGGCACGATCGGCGTCTCGGTCCTCGGCTCGATTCTCGCCAGCCGGGTCGCCACCCTGACCACCGACGGCCTGGCCGACGCCGGGGTCGCGGTCGCGGCCGGCGGCTCCGGTGAGGTCGGGATCGGCTCGCTGAACCAGCTGCCCGGGTTCGTCGCCGACATCGTCCGGGCCGCCTACGGCGACGGCACCGCCACGATCTTCCTCGTCTCCGCGTGCCTGGCCGTGGTCTCGCTGCTCGCGATCGTGTTCATCAAGGAGGTGCCGCTGCGCACCCAGAGCGGCATCGAGCAGCAGCGACAGGAGGTGGACGGCGGTGTCGCCCCCGCGACCGTCGCCGTGCCGGCCGCCGCGGCGATCGAGCCCGCCACCATGCCGATCCCGGTCGTCCCGGGGGAGCGCGGGGTGCCCACCGCGCCCGTCCCGCCCGTCGCGCCCGCTGTGTCCGCCGCGCCCGCCGCGCCCGTCGCGCCTGCTGCGTTCGCCGCGCCGGCCGGGGAGTGGTCGCACGGCCGGCACGCCCGGCCCCGACAGGCCCTCCGGCCGTCGCCCCGCCCCCGGCCGCGCCCGGCACAGGACCCCGACGGAGTCGGGCCGGCGGTGTACGGCTTCGTGACCGGCGCCGGCGGAGCCGGGATCCGCGACGCCGCCGTGACCCTCACCGGGGCCCGCGGCGAGCAGGTCGCCCGCACCACCACCGCGCCCGACGGTGGCTACGAGTTCCACCTGCGCACCGGCGGCACGTACCTGCTGGTCGTGTCCTCGGGGTCGCTGCGGCCCTCGGCGTCGATGGTCGCCGTGGCCGACCGCCCGGCGCGCCACGACGTCACCCTCGCGGGCGGCGGGCGGGTCTCCGGCACCGTCGACCGGGGCGCGACCGAGCCCGCCGCCGGCGCGGCCGTCACGTTGATCGACGCCCGGGGCGACGTCACCGGCGCGGCCCGCACCGAGGAGACCGGCGGCTACGCGATCGAGGGCGTCCCCGCGGGGACCTACACCCTCACCGCCGCGCTGGCAGGCCACCAGCCCGTGGTCACGACCGTCCTGGTGGCGGACGGCGAGGCGGCCGCCGTCGACCTGCAGCTGCCGGTCCGGGCCGAGCTGCGCGGTACGGTCACCGCCGAGCGCACCGGCCGCGGCGTGGCCGAGGCCGTCGCGACGCTGATCTCGCCGGAGGGCGAGGTCGTCGGCACCGCCACCACGGGGTCCGACGGTGGGTTCGCCTTCGCCGACCTGCCGGCGGGCACCTACACCCTCACCGCCGCCGGGTACGCGCCGGACGTCCGCAGCGTGCGAGTCGAGCCCGGCACCACCACCGAGGTGCGGGTCGAGCTGGGCGCCCCGGCCCCGTGGGACGGCGCCGCTGCCCCGGCCGGCGCCACCCCCGCCGACGTACGGAGGTTCGACCCCGTCGCCGGGGACTGACGTCAGGACGGGACCGCCGGCCGCCGGGACGTCCCTGGCGGCCGGCGGTCGTGTTCACGGGGCTCTCAAGATCACCGCTTCTGACCGTTCCGCGCCAGTTCTGTCGGCTCCGCGGTCGCAGGTGACGATCACGACGTCATGATCGCCATCTGAGGCACCTCGCGGCCGCAGGTGACCGTGTGCGGTCCGGGACGGCGATCACGGGCAGAGGCGAGCCCGCTTCCGAGTCGGGCCCGCACCGCCGCCATGATCACCGTCTCGGACCGCTGGCCGCCATACGCGGCCGGGTCCGGCCCCGGTCGGCGATCATGAGCTCCCGCGGGCCGCGGTGGTCAACGCGGCGCTGCGGGTGGCGACGGACGATCTGACCCGGGCCGCGGCCGAGGAGGGCGCCGGCGTGGCGCAGCGGCACCGCGGGCTGGTGGCCGAGGTCCTCCGCCTGGTCGTTCGGCCCGACGCACGGTAACCCGTTGGCGCTGAGCTGCACGAGCGGGCCGTTGGTGCGGTAGGTCCGCACGAACGGCCCGTTCGTGCAGTCGGGGTGCACCGACGGGACTCCCGCTATCTCAGGAAGCTTGATACGGTGGCGTGGCGCACCGAAGCGGAACCCCGGAGGACACGTGAACATCGACCGGCTGGTCGCGATCGACGTGCACACCCACGTCGAGCAGGACGGACACGGCTGCTTCTCGCTGGACCAGGAGCTGATGGACGCCTCGGCGCAGTACTTCCGCGCCGACCAGGACCGCACGCCGACCGTCGCGGCGATCGCGGAGCACTACCGCCAGCGCGACATGGCCGCCGTGGTGTTCACCGTCGACGCGGCCTCGGGCACCGGGCACCCGGCGCTGTCCAGCGAGGAGATCCTCGACGGCGCCGCCGAGTTCCCGGACGTGCTGATCCCGTTCGGCTCGGTGGACCCGCACGCCTGCAAGGCCGCCGTCACGCGGATCCGCGCGCTCGTCGAGCGCGGCGCCCGCGGGTTCAAGTTCCACCCGTCGCTGCAGGCCTTCGAGCCCAACGACCCGCGGTTCTACCCGCTGTACGAGGCGATCGCCGAGGCCGGCGTGCCGGCGCTGTTCCACACCGGACAGACCGGGATCGGGGCGGGCCTGCCGGGCGGGCACGGGATCAAGCTGCGGTACTCCGCCCCGATGCTGCTCGACGACGTCGCCGCGGACTTCCCCGACCTCACGATCGTGATGGCGCACCCGTCCGTGCCGTGGCAGGACGAGGCCATCTCGATCGCCACGCACAAGGCCAACGTGTTCATCGACCTGTCCGGCTGGCGGCCGAAGTACTTCCCGCCGCAGCTGGTGCGGGCGGCGAACACGATGCTGCGGGAGAAGGTGCTGTTCGGGTCGGACTTCCCGGTCATCACCCCCGACCGCTGGCTCGCGGACTTCGCGGACCTGGAGATCAAGGACGACGTCCGGCCGCTGATCCTCAAGGACAACGCCGTGCGGGTCCTCGGGCTCGGCTGATCACGGCACCCGGTAGAGGGCGCGGGCGTTCCCCCCGGCGATCATCGCCGCGATCCGCCGCATGTCCTCCTCGGCGGCCTGGTCCTCGGCCACCCAACCGCCCAGCACATGGTCGACCGCGCGGCGGAAGGCACGGGCGGCGACCAGGTACAGCTCGGGCAGGCCGAAGGCGTCGGAGGAGTACAGAAGCCTGCCGAACGGGGCGAGCTCGAGCGCCTCGGCGAGCACCTCCGCCGCGCGGTGCCCGACGTAGGTGGAGGCCAGCCCGACGTCGAACCACACGTGCGGGAACACCTGGGCCAGCCAGGCCGCCTCGCGGTGGTACGGGTAGCAGTGCAGCAGCACGATCGGCGTTCCCGTGTCGGCGGTGGCCCGGCAGAAGTCGGTGAGCAGCACCGGGTTCGCCCGGTGCAGGTCCTCGTCCGGGTCGCCGAAGCCGGTGTGCAGCTGCACCGGCAGGCCGCGGTCCACACCGCACCACAGCGCGTGCCGCAGCAGGACCGGATCGGCGAGGCGGCCGCCGGTGCGCGCCCACTCCGCCGCGGCGGCCGCGACCTCGGCCGGCGCGGGCCGGCCCGGCGGGACGTCGAAGCCGTGCCGGTAGGCCAGGATCGACTTGCACGCGACCGCGCCCGCGGTGCGCCGGGCGAGCTCCTCGACGAGCGCGTCGGCGTAGTCGGCCGGGCGCACCCCTGGGGGCGCGACGTCCTCGGCCACGGCCTCCAGCCGCACGACCTCGGCGACGGGCGCGCCCGCGGCCGTGGACAGCGCGTCGAGCCCGAGCAGGTCGGTGGCCCGCAGGCCGTGGTCGACGAGCAGGGCGTCCGTGCCGGTGGCCGCCAGCAGCCGGCGGGTCGCCTCGGCTGCGCCGAGCTCGCGGCGTCGGGCCAGGTAGTCCGCCGGCGGGGCGTGCCGCGGGAGGTCGAGGACCGGGGCGCACACGCGTCGCACCGCGAGCCCGAGCATCGAGTCCCACGGGTGGCCGACCGGCGCGGGTGCCTCGGTGAGCAGCGCACCGAACGCGGCGGCGTCGAGCTCGTCGCCGACCACGCTGTGGCAGTGGTGGTCGACCAGCCGCAGCTCCTCGGCCCAGGCGGTCACCACCGCCACCGCGTGGCGGCGATGATCTCCGCGGCGGTCCGGCCGGCGAAGGCGTCGGCCTCCGCCCGGCGCACGGCGAGCAGCGTCTCCGTGAGCGCCGGGCCGAAGGCCTCGGTCAGAGCCGGCTCGGCCTCGAACGCCGCCACGGCGGTGGCGAGGTCGGTGGGCAGGCGCTCCACGCCGAGCCGGGCCCGCTCGTCATCGGGCAGGCCGGCGGGGTCCGCGTGCACCGGCTCCGGCAGCGTGCCACCCTCGTCCACGCCGGCGAGCCCGGCCGCGAGCACGCCCGCGACCACGAGGTACGGGTTGGCGGCCTGGTCGAAACACTTGACCTCGACGTTGGCCGCGGTCGTCTCCTCGCCGTGCGAGCCGGTGACCAGCCGGACGGCGGCCTCCCGGTTCTCCCGGCCCCAGCAGGCGTAGGCCCCCGCCCAGTGCGAGGGCAGCAGCCGCAGGTAGCTCGCGACGCTGGGGGCCCCGACGGCCAGCAGCGCGGGCAGCCGGTCCAGGATCCCGGCGGTGAACGCCTCGGCCTCCGGGGTGAGCCCGAACCGGCCGTCGCCGCCGGAGAAGACGTTGCGGCCGTCGCGGTCGAGGGAGACGTGCAGGTGGCCGCCGTTGCCGACGCCGGGGTCCGCGACGCTGGGCGCGAAGGAGACCGCGAGACCGTGCCGGGCGGCGACCGCGCGGATCGTGGTGCGCACGAGGACGGCGGTGTCGGCGGCGGCGACGGGCGGCGCCGGCGCGACCGACAGCTCGAACTGGCTCGGGGTGTACTCCGGGTGGAACTGCCGGACGTCGACACCCTCGGCGGCGAGCGCGCGGAGCAGCTCGACGCCGTAGTCCGACAGCTCGACCAGCCGGGTCATGCCGTACGCCGGGCCGGTCGCGGCGGGCTCCGGCTCGCCGTCCCCGGCCCGGTACACCACCCACTCGACCTCGAAGGCGGCCCGCGCGGTCAGTCCCGCGTCGGCCAGGCGGCCGACCGTCCGGGCGGCGAGGAGCCGCGCGCAGCCGGGGTGTGGCCCACCCTCCTGGGTCCACCGGTCCGCCGGCGCCCACGCCCAGCCGGGCTGCGCGACGAGGGCGACGAGCCGGTCCAGGTCGGGGAGGAGCCGCAGGTCCCCGGTCGGGTTCGCCACCGTGGTGGCGGCGATCGAGTCGTCGACGCCGAACGCGTCGAACACCGGGGTGGCACCGACGCCCCAGGCCGCCGCGTGCTCGAACGCCGCCAGCGGCACGCCCTTGGCCCGGGTGATGCCGGCGGTGTCGACGAAGGTCAGCGCGATCGCGGCGATCCGTTCGGCGGCCATCCGCTCGACGAGGCTGCGCGCCCGCGCGGCCCGCTCCTCGCGCCCGGCGGCGTCCAGCTGTGCGGTGTCCATGCCCGACGATCGTGCCAGCTCCGGGGCGGCGGCCGGGAGATCCGACCACCGCCCCGTCGCCCCCCAGGGCCGGGTCGGCGGGTATCAGGGCCGGATCTCGTACACCGCGTTGAACGCCGTCTCCGCGGCCTTGCGGAACCGGGTGAAGCCGGCCTCCGCCGCGATCTGCCGGATCGGGAACTCGCCCGCCTGCGCGCCGAGGGCGTAGCCCCCGGGCTGGGAGAGCGCGTTGGGTACGCAGAGGAACGTCGAGCCGCTGTAGTAGAGCCGGCCGACCGGGTGGAGGTTGTCCGCGACGGTGTCGCCCGCAGCGGGCTCGACGACCATCCAGGTCCCGTCCGGCGCGAGCGCCTCCCGGACCCGGCGGGCGGCCCCGAGCGGGTCGCCCATGTCATGCAGGCAGTCGAACATCGCGACCAGGTCGTACCCCGTGCCGGTGAACTCCTGCGCGGAGGCGACCTCGAAGGTCACCCGGTCGGCCACGCCGGCGTCGGCGGTCCGTTTGCGCGCCTCGACGACCGACTCCGCGTGGTAGTCCGAGCCGACGAACGTGCTGCGCGGGAAGGCCTTCGCCATCAGCAGCGCGGACTCGCCGAGCCCGCAGCCGACGTCGGCGACGCGGGCGCCGGCCTCCAGCTTCACCTGCACGCCGTCGAGGGCCGGGATCCAGTTCTGCACCAGCTCCGCGACGTACCCGGAGCGGTAGAACGCGGCGCAGCCGTGGAAGACGTCCTCGTCGTGCGCGTCCCAGGGCACCCCGGTCCCGGTGCGGAAGCTCTCCGCGATCTTCTCGTCGGCCCGCAGATAACCCAGCACCAGCCGGTACGCCGCGGAGATGTTCGGCCCGTCCGGGTCGACGAGGCAGTAGGCCTGCTCCTCGGTGAGCGAGAACTCGCCGGTCCGGGGCTCGTAGGTGATGTAGCCGCCTGCGGCCTGCCCGCGCAGCCACTCGGTCAGCGGACGCTCGTGACATCCGGTGCGCGCGGCGAAGGCCGCCGGTGTGGCCGGGCCGTCGGCCAGCGCGGTGTAGAGGCCGAGGCGGTTGCCGACCGCGACCGACCCGGCGGCGCCCGTGGCGCCGATCTCGGTGACGAAACGCCCGAGGAACTCGGCCACCGTGTCCTGATCCATCCCTGCTCCTTCCGTCCGCCCGGCTCGGGTGCCGGTCGACGACGACCGTGCGCCCCCGGGCTTGCACGGGCCTGACTCCGGCTGTCCGGGCGCTGACAGCACTCCCGCCGCCCGGGCATGCTGTCGGCGGAGGTGGGGGATGGGCGGCGTGCGCGTCGAGGTGCTCGGGCCGTTGCGCCTGCTCGTCGACGGGACGCCGGTCGAGGTCCCGGGGCCGAAGCGCCGCGCCGCGCTCGCCCTCCTCGCGCTGGCCGGAGGCCGCACCGTGCCGGTCGACCACCTGCTCGACGCCCTGTGGCCCGGCGGCGTCCCCGACTCCGGCCGGCAGGCCCTGCACACGCACGTCTCGCGGCTGCGCACGCTGCTCGGCCCGGCGGCCGACCGGCTGCGGACCCTGCAGGACGGGTACCGCCTCGAGCTGGCGGCCGACGAGCTCGACCTCGCGCAGGCCCGGGCACTGCTGGCCCGGACGAAGGCCCTCGACGACCCGGCGGCCGCCCTCCCGCTGCTGCGACAGGCGCACGCACTGTGGCGCGGCCCCGTCCTCGCGGACCTGACCGACGTCCCGCCGATCGCCGTGGCCGTCGAGGAGCAGGAGCGGCTGCGCCAGGAGGTGACGGACGCGCTGGTCGGCCGGGCCGTCGAGGCGGGCGACGGCGCCGGCGTCGTCGGGCAGGCGGCGGCGGCCCACGCGGCCGACCCGCTCCGCGAGCCCGGCGCAGTGCTGCTGATGCGCGCGCTCGCGGCGAGCGGACAGCCGGCCGAGGCACTGCGGGTGGGCCGGGAGTTCCGGCGGATGCTCGCCGACGAGACCGGGCTCGACCCGTCACCGGCGCTCGGCGAGGTCGAGCGCGCCGTCGCGGCCGGGGCGGCCGGGCCCGCCCCCGCCGCGCCCGGCCGCCCGACGCCGGCGACCCGGCTGATCGGCCGCGAGGAGCAGGTCAGCGCGCTGCGCCGGCTGCTCGCGGAGGAGCGGCTGGTGACGGTGGTCGGCCCGGGCGGGGTGGGCAAGACCAGGGTCGCGCTGGAGGTCGCCGGCCGCGGCGAGACGCCCGTGGTGCTGCTGGCGCCGGTCACCGATCCCGCGGGCCTGCCGCACGCCCTCGCGGCCGCCCTCGACCTGAAGGTGTCCCGCGGCGACGTCCTGGCCTCCTGCCTGGCGCTGCTCGGCGACCGGCCGGGCCTGCTCGTCGTCGACAACTGCGAGCACCTCCTCGCCGGCGCGCGCGAGCTCGTCGAGGCCCTCCTCGCGGGCTGCCCGCGGCTGTCCGTGCTGGCCACGAGCAGGGAGCCGCTGGGGCTGGCCGCCGAGTACACGTACCGGCTGGCCCCGCTGCCGGTTCCGCACCCCGGCGGCGAGGTGACCGCGTCGGCGTCGGTCGCGTTGTTCCTGGAGCGGGCCCGTCGCGCGCGTCCCGGGCCGCCGCCCGGGCCGGCGGAGCTGCGGCTGGTCGCGGACATCGTGCGCCGGCTCGACGGGCTGCCACTGGCGATCGAGCTCGCCGCGGGCCGGCTGTCCAGCCTGTCGCTCGCCGACCTGCACGCCCGGCTGGACCGCTCGCTCGACCTGCTCGGCGGCGCGCGGACCGGCGACGCCCGGCACCGCACCCTGCGGGCGACGGTCGAGTGGTCGTACCAGCTGCTCACCGACGACGAGCAGCGGCTGTTCCGCCATCTCGCGCTGTTCGCCGACGGCGCGGACCTCGACACCGCCGAGCAGCTGGCCGCCGACCTCGGCCTCGGCGGGGACCCCGGCAGCCTGCTGGCCCGGCTCGTCGACGCCTCGCTGCTCGACGCCGACTTCGCCGACGGGACCCGGTACCGGATGCTGGAGACGTTGCGCGCCTTCGGGTCCGACCGGCTGGCCGCGGCCGGCGAGGCGCACGCGGCCGAGGCGCTCCTGGTGCGCTGGGCGGTCGGGCTGACCGAGCGGATCCGGGCGGGGCTGGACGGCGCGGCCGAGGCCGAGGCGGACGCGACCCTGCGCCGCGAGATCGCGAACCTGCGCGTGGCGTGGCGGCTGGCCCGGCGGAGCGGGGATCTCGACTCCGCGGCGGCGATCGTGATCGCCCTGTTCGAGGCGATCGGCTACCGCGACCTCGTCGAGCTGCGGGGATGGGCCGAGGAGCTCGCGGCCGACCCGGCGCTGGCCGCGCATCCCCGCGCGGCCGCGGTGCTGGGCGTCGCGGCGGAGGGGGTCTACCACCGCGGCGACGCGGGCGGCGCGGAGCGGCTCGCGCGGACCGGGCTGGAGCGCGGCCCGGACCCGGACGACGCCTGGTACGGCCGGATGGCGCTGGCCGTGGTCGCCCTCGCCCGCGGCGAGTTCGAGGAGACGGCCGAGCACGCGCTGGCCGCGGTCGCGGCCGTCGGGGAGCACCGCGAGTGCCTCGGGATCGCGGCCCTCGCCGCCGCGTACGGGGGCGACCTCGACACGGCCCGCGAGCTCAACGGGCGGGGCACGGCGGCCGCGGTGTCCCCGTCGATGCGCTCGTGGGCGGCCTACGTCGCCGGGGAGATCGAGGGCCTGGCCGGCGACCTCGAGACGGCCGAGGCCCACTACCGCACGGCGCTCCGGCTGGCCCGCGGCGTGGGCGCGACGTTCCTGGCCGGCGTGGCCAGCGTCGGGCTGCTCGCGGTGCTGGCCCGGGCCGGCCGGGTGCACGACGCCCTGCGCGGCTACACCCGGGTCGTCGACGGCTTCGCGCGCACCGGCAACTGGACCCACCTGTGGACCACCCTGCGCAACCTCGCCGACCTGCTGCGCACCCTCGGCGACGACCGGACGGCGGCCCTGATCGACGCCGCCGCCGACCTCGCCCCCGACGCGCCCGCCGTCGCCGGGGCCCGGCCCTTCCCGTCGCCCGACGGGCCGGTGCCCGACCGGACGGAGATCCTCCGGCTGGCCCACGAGGCCGTGACCCGCGCGGACCGGGTTCAGGCGGGCACCAGCGGCGCCCGCTCCGCCTCGAGGTAGGACTCCTCGCTCACCCAGGCCGTATACCGCTCCCGGCCCAGCGCCTCGATCAGGCCCGCGGTCTGGGTCGTCTGTGCCGCCAGCGCGCGGACCTTGCGCGCGGCGACCACGGGTGGCAGCGCCAGGTCGATGCTGAGCCGGTCCTGCTCGACGACCAGCGGGTACCCGGGCTCGTACACGCCGAGCTCGGCGTCGACCCCGGCCCACCGCCGGGCGTGCCGCGCGGGCACGGCGGCGTGCAGCAGCCGGGTGTGGGGCGTCGCGGCCCGCTCGACGGCGGCGCTCGTCCACGCGGACACGGTCCGGTGGTCGGAGTGCCCGGTGATCCCGTCGGGGCCGAAGGTCAGCACGGTGTCCGGGCGGACCTCGTCGACGATCCCGGCGAGCCGGGCGATCGCGACCTCCGCGTCCACGTCGGCGCACTCCCCGTCCCGGTAGTTGAGGAACCGGTGCTCGCGCACGCCGAGGATCCCCAGGCAGTGGGCCAGTTCGCCGGTGCGCTCGTCGGCCAGCCGGTCCGGCGGCCAGGTCTGCGGGTCGGATGTCCCCCGCTCGCCGCGGGTGGCGGTCACGCAGACCACCCGCTGCCCGTGCGCGCGGGCCAGCGCCATCAGGCCACCGGACAGGTAGGCCTCGTCGTCGGGGTGGGCCCAGATCCCCAGGACGGTGCCCAGCTCGGCGACGCGGTCGGCGGTGGTGATCATGATCGGTCCCTTCTGATCAGGAGCAGGTGCAGGAGCAGGCCGGCGCCGCAGCAGGCCGCGACGACGAGCCGGACCGCGTCCGCGCCCCCGTCGGGGGCGTCGAGCGCGAGGCCGCCGAGCAGCGTGCCGGCGGCGAAACCGAGGTGGACGGCCGTGCCGTTGAGGGCCAGCACGACCGGCAGCGGGCCGGCGGCCAGCCCGGCCAGCCGGTGCTGCTGGCCAGGGATGCACGCCCAGGCCGCGGCACCCCAGCCGACGGCCGCGAGGAGCAGCCCGAGGATGCCCGGGTCGGCCGTGACGGCGACGACTGCCGCCGCCAGCCCGACGGCGGCGACGGCGACCACGCGATGGCCACCCCAGCGGTCGGCGGCGACGCCGCCGCACCACGTCCCGAGCACCCCGCCGACGCCCATGGCCGCGAGCACCGGCCCCGGCCCGCCCGTCAACAGGACGTCGAGGTGCGCGTGCACCGCCTGCGAGCCGGCCATGAGCAGCGCCGACACGCCCAGGACGCCGACGACCGCCGGCGACCGCAGGGGCCGCAACCGCTCGCGGGCCGTCGTCCTCGGGAGGTCCGCGGCGCCGGCTCCGGCGTGCCACAGCCCGGCCCCGGCGCCCACGGCGAGCACCGCGACCAGTGCGAACGCGGCGCGCCACGACGACACGTCGGCGAGGACGACCCCCAGCGGCGCCCCCAGGACCATCGCGAGCGACGACCCGGCGGGCACGACCGCCGCCGCGCGCCCCCGCCGCTCGGCGGGCACCGCGGCCAGGGCGGCCGCCGCCGCGGCCGGGACGTGGATGCACGCCGCGAGCGCGGCGAGCGCCCGCGCGGCCATCAGCACACCGAGGCTCGGCGCGAGCGCGGTCGCCACGGCGGCGACCCCGACCGCCACGATCGAGCCGAGCAACAGCGGACGGAGCCGCCGCCCGCCGAGCAGCGTGCCGAGCACGGGGGCGCCGACGGCGTAGGTGCCGGCGTACACCGCCAGCGCGAGACCGGCCTCGGCGGGCGCGACCGCGAGGTCGGCGGCCGTCCGGGTGAGCACCCCCGCGAGGACGAACATGTCCGTCCCGATCGCGAAGGAACCCAGGCCCAGCACGGCCACCGGTGCCGGGAGGAGCGCGGTCGCACCCCCCACACGTCTCTCCTCGATCACCCGGGCGGCCATCCCGTCCCTCCCTCCGCTCGTCGTTCGGTGGAAGGAGCGTGGGGGGTGGCCCTTGCAGCACGCTGTCACCGCCCGACACGCCGCTGTCAGCACCCGTGAGTGGCAACTGCCCCTGGAGGGGCACCTGCCGCTCACGACCCTTGCTGACCAGCAGAGACGCGGTGCGCGCCGCCCATGCCGATCAGCTGTGCTCGCGTTGCGTGTGCCGGGGTCAGGTGGGGTGCCCGCTGGGGACCGGTGCGCCGGTCAGCGTCGCCGGCCGCCACCCGCGCAGCGAGCTGACCAGCGCGAGCTCCTCGGCGCGGAGCAGGTCGCCGGGACGGAGCGCGCGTTCGTGCAGGCGTCCCGCCGCCACCAGCCGGCCCCGCTCGACCCCGGGCAGACAGCCGCTGCCGAGCGGCGGCGTCCACCACTCGCCGTCGAGCCGGACGGCGAGGTTCGCGGTGCAGGACTCGGTGACCTCGCCCCGCTCGTTGACGAGCAGGACGTCGTCGGCCTCGGGGTGGCGCGCCAGTCGCACCGAGTAGGGCGCCCGGCGGCTGGTCTTGTGGTGCGGCCAGCACTGCGTCGAGTCGACGGGCTCGGGGTCCAGGACCAGCCGGACCGGCCCGGACGCGGGCGGCGGCAGGTCCTCGACGTCGATGCCGGACGTGCCGTCCCGGTAGCAGCGCAGCCGGACGCGGGCGCCGCCGCAGCCGGCGAGGTGCGCGGCCAGGGCGGAGCGGACGGCGGCCTCGTCGAACCGGAAGCCGAAGTAGGCGGCGGAGTCGGCGACCCGGGCGAGATGGGCGTCGAGCGAGCGCAACCCGGTCCCGGCCTCGTGCCGCATCGTCTCGATCAGGTGGAAGTCCTCGGGCCGGACGTCGAGCACCCGCGCCTTGGCCCGCAGCTCCGCGTACTCCGCGCCCGGCTCCGACCCCCACGTGACGCCGCCGCCCGTGCCGTAGGTCGCGGTGCCCCGCTCGCGGTCGACCACCACCGTCCGGATCGCGACGGAGAAGCGGGCGCGCTCCGGGTGGCCGGCGGGCGCGACGACGCCGATCGCTCCACAGTAGACGCCTCGCGGGCTCGCCTCGATCTCGCGGATCAGCTCCATCGTGCGGGCCTTCGGCGCGCCGGTGACCGAGCCGCACGGGAACAGCGCGCGGAAGATCTCCGTGAGCCCGACACCCGGGCGCAGCTGCGCGGTGACGTCCGACGTGAGCTGGTGGACGGTCGGGTACCGCTCGACCCCGAGCAGGCGCGGCACGGTCACGGTCCCCGGGCGGGCGAGACGCGCGAGGTCGTTGCGCACCAGGTCGACGATCATGATGTTCTCGGCCCGCTCCTTCGCGCTGCCGCGCAGCCGGGCCATCGCCTCGGCGTCCTCGGCGGTCGTGCGGCCGCGCGGTGCGGTGCCCTTCATGGGGCGCATGAGGATCCGGTCGCCCCGCAGGGAGAAGAAGAGCTCCGGGCTCGCGGACGCGACCACGAACCGGCCCGTGTCCAGGTAGGCGTGGTGCTCGCCGCGCTGGCCGAGCGCCAGGTCCCGGTAGAGCTGCGTGAGGTCGCCGGTGACGGGCGCGGTCAGCCGGGTGGTGAGGTTGCACTGGTAGGTCTCGCCGGCGGCGATCCGCTCCCGCACCGTGCCGACGGCCGCGCGGTGCGCCGCGGCGTCCCACTCCGGCTCCCAGGGCCCGGCCGACAGCGGCGATCGCGGGCCGTGCGCCACGACCGGCACCGGGTGCGACTCGCGGGTGAGGCCGAACCAGGCGAGCGGGAGCCCGTCGACCGGCTCGCGGGTCACGAGCGTCGGGTCGAGTCCGGCTGCGGCCTCGTACGCCACCGTCCCGAACGCCCACCAGCCCTCGTCGGTGCGCCGCTGCACCTCGTCGAGGACGCCCGCGACCTCCTCCGGCCGCCACGCGACCAGCTCGGCCTCCGCCCGGGGGAAGAGCCGGGCGGTACCTGCGACGAGGTCGTCGACGCGGGCCCAGGATCCGGACATGCGCGGGCTCCTCGGGAGGGGAACGGGCGGGCACCGCATGATGCCGGGTCCCGCCCCGGGCCCGCGACGGCCGCGTGGCCCAGCCCACCCGCGGCGGTCGCGCTCCGGTGCAGGCTCCTCCCGACGCTCCGCCGACGTGAGCCGGACCGTCCATCCTGTCGCCCATCAGGCGCTCGCCCTCGCCGAGCCGCACCGTCCTCGACGGAGGGCTCCCGGTGCAGCGGCGGTCAGCGACCCGACGGTGCGGCCCTGGCGCTCACACCAGCTCGGAGTCCCGCACCTTCTGCATCCCCGCGGCCATCCGCCGCTTGACCGGCGGGAGGTGGTTGACCATCCGCAGGGCGGTGCGCTGGGCCAGCACGCTCAGCGGGCCGACGACGGGGCGGCGGGCGGTGCCGTCGTCGTTCATGAACTCCAGGGACTCCTTGACGGCCAGGGCGGAGTACCGGCGCATCAGCTCCTCGTACCCGCCGACGGCCTCGTCGCGGGTGAGCTCGCCGTCGCGGACCCGGACGAGCCGGTCCCGCAGCTCGCGGGCGTCGCGCAGCGCGGTGTTGGCGCCGGCACCGCGGCCGGGCGTCATGGTGTGGATCGCGTCGCCGACCAGGGTCACGCTGCTCGGCTGCCACGCCGGCACCGGCTCCGACGTGCGGATGCTCAACGCCAGCGCGGCCGTCGGATCCGAGGTCGCCACCAGCTCCCGCCACCGCGGGTCCCAGTCCTCGGTGAGGGACAGGGCGACCTCGTGCAGGTTCTCGCCGCGGCGGTCGAGGACGTCGGCCGGCGCGAGGCTGCGCGAGGTCGACAGGCCCCAGGACAGGTAGTCCGTGGTGTTGTCGTAGCGCAGGCCCGGCCACGCCTCGATCAGCGTGGCGTCGCCGGCGCCGATGCCCTCCCGCGGGGCGCCGTCCCGCCAGGGCAGCCGCATCGCGTGGACGATCCCGAACTGTCCGCGCCGGTCGAACAGCATCGACAGCCCGTCCATCGCCCGCTCCGGCAGCAGGTCGGCGTTCCGCTCGGTCAGCGCGACCTTCCCGCCGATCGCCACCAGGCCCGTCTCGGTGTGCCTCGCGTGCGGCAGGTACTGCTTCCGGACGCGGGAGTTCGCACCGTCGGCACCGACCAGCAGGTCGCCGGTGACGGAGTCGCCGTCGGCGAAGTGTGCGGTGACGGTGCCGTCGGCGTGCTGCTCGTGGTGCGTGAACGACTTGTCGAACGTGATCACGTCCTCCATGCCGGTGAACAGCACCTGGCGCAGGGTCATCCGGCTGACGTTGTGGTCGCGGTCCTCGGGCCGGTCGCCGCTCTGCGGCAGGTCGTCGAACCGCATGCCGACCAGCTCGCGGAACCGCTCGGTGTACATCGTGAGGTAGCTGTACGGCAGGCCCGTGGTGGCGACGAACGTGTCGAACAGGTCCTGCGGCAGGCAGGCCTTCAGCGCCCGGGCGCCGTTGGGCGAGATGCCCACCCGGTAGCCGTTGAGGCCGCCCGTGCGGGTGCGGTCCCGCTCGTAGACGGCGACCTCCATGCCCGCCTGCCGCAGGCCGTGGGCCAGGCACATCCCCCCGGTGCCCGCCCCGATCACGATGGTCCTCAGCTCTTTCGACATGGCTCCCCCCGGAGTGGTCGATCAGGTCTCCAACTACCGCGACTCGAACTTCTCGGCGAGTTCGAGCAGTTCCTCCCGGTTCCAGGTCAGCGCCCCGCTGCGCAGGTCGTCGACGAGGGAGGCGATCCAGCGGACGTCCGTCTCGAGCAGGGCGACGGCGTACTCGCCCTCGATCAGCACGAGCCGGGGCAGGTGCCCGGCGCCGGCCAGGTCGGCGCGCAGCCGCTCGAGCTCGGCCCGGCGGCTCGCGAGCCGGGTCCCGAGCGCCTCGAGCGCCACCTCCGGGGTGATCAACGGCAGGTAGGCCAGGGCCGCGGTGAACTCGGGGAAGTCGCGACGCGGGGCCGCCAGCATCTCGACCGTCCACTCCACCGCCGTGCGCACCCCGGCCTCGGTCGCCGTGTAGACCGTGCGCTCCGGCCGCGCGTGCTCCCGCTCGGTCGCCTGCTCGACCAGCAGGCCGTCCCGCACCAGCCGGTCGATCGTCTTGTACAGCTGGGACCGCTGCCCGATGTTGATCACCTGGTCCTTGCCGCGCTCCCGGATGAGCTGCTGCATCCGGTACGGGTGCATCGGCCGCTCCGCCGCCAGGGCGAGCACGGCGAGGGCGAGTCCGGACCGCTGGGTCATAGTGTCGAAGCTACTAGTGTCGCCAACACTAGACAAGCCTCCCCGAGTTGTCGGATCCGTGCCGAGGCGCGAGAGTCCGGCCGGGGAGGTGCGCGGATGGGGTTCGACGACTGGTTCCTCGGCGACGGGGAACGGGGCAATCCCGCCTGCCGGCTGCCGGCCTGGTGCACCGGCAACGTGGTCCGCCCACTGGTCGACGGGGCGTGCTACTTCCCGCGGCTGGTCGAGGAGGTGTCCGCGCTCGGTCCGGGCGACCACCTGTTCTTCACCGACTGGCGCGGCGACGCCGACGAGCGGCTCACGCCGGACGGTCCCACGGTGGGCGAGCTGTTCGCCGCGGCCGCGCGGCGCGGCGTCGTCGTCAAGGGGCTGATGTGGCGCTCGCACACCGACGAGCTGGCCTACAGCGAGGAGGAGAACCGGCAGCTGGGGGACGAGGTGAGCGAGGCCGGCGGCGAGGTGCTGCTCGACCAGCGCGTGCGGCGGGCCGGATCGCACCATCAGAAGCTCGTGGTGCTGCGCCGCGTCGGCGACCCGGGGCGGGACGTCGCGTTCGTCGGTGGGATCGACCTGTGCCACTCCCGCGGCGACGACCACGACCACGGCGGCGACGACCAGGGCCTGCCGATGAACCCCGCCTACGGGGACACCCCGCCCTGGCACGACCTGCAGCTCGAGATCCGCGGGCCGGCCGTCGGGCTGCTCGACCGGGTCTTCCGCGAGCGGTGGGAGGACCCGCACTCGCTCGACACGCACAACCCGATCGCGCGGATCCGGGACGCCGTGCGCCACGCGGACCTGCGTGCCGACCCGCTCCCGGAGCGGCCCGCCGATCCGGGCCCGGCCGGCACGGCCGCGGTCCAGGTCCTGCGCACCTACCCGGCGATCCGCCCCGGCTACCCGTTCGCGCCCCGCGGCGAGCGATCGGTGGCGCGCGGGTACGCGAAGGCGCTGCGCCGGGCCCGCCGCCTGGTCTTCGTGCAGGACCAGTACATGTGGTCGCCGCACGTCGCGCACCTGTTCGCCGCGGCGCTGCGCCGCAGCCCGGACCTGCACCTGCTGGTCGTGGTGCCGCGGCACCCCGACGTCGACGGCCGGCTCGCCCTGCCGCCCAACAAGGTGGGCCGGTTGCAGGCGATCGAGACGTGCCGGCGGGCCGCCGCGGACCGGGTGCACGTGTTCGACCTCGAGAACCGGGACGGCACGCCGGTGTACGTGCACGCCAAGGCCGCGGTGGTCGACGACGTCTGGGCCGCGGTGGGCAGCGCCAACCTTAACCGCCGCTCGTGGAGCCACGACAGCGAGCTCACCGCCGCCGTGCTGGACGAGGCCCGGGACGAGCGCGCGCCCGCCGACCTCGGCGGGCGCGGCGACGGGGCGCGGGTCTTCGCCCGCGCGCTGCGCCTGCGGCTGCTGCGCGAGCACCTGGAGCGGTCCGACGGCGACGACGCCGACCTCGTCGACCCGGCCTCCGCCGTCCGGGCCGTCGAGGAGGCCGCGACCGCGCTCGACGACTGGCACCGCGGCGGCCGCCGGGGCCCGCGCCCGCCCGGTCAGCTGCGCCACCACGAGCCCGAACGCCTCTCGCGGCCGACCAGGCTGTGGGCCGTCCCCGCCTACCGCCTGCTGTACGACCCCGACGGCCGCCCCTGGCGCGACCGCCTCCGCAACCGCTGGTGAGAGCCACCCGGCCCGCCGGGAGGGGGCGCGGCGGGCCGGGCGGGGGTCAGGTCCCGCTCACCGGATCGCGGGCGAGACCGCGACGGGCTCCCGGTGGGCATGGTGGTGGTTGGCGTTGCGCGGGGTGGACAGCACCTGGCGGGTGCGCTCGTCGAGCGCGAGCGAGTCCGAGAGCGCCCCGCTCGCGGCGAGGACGGTCTCCAGCGCCTCGAGCCAGTGCGCGTAGTAGCTCCACGACTCGCCGCCCTCGCCCTCCTCCCAGCGGCGGATGGACTCGATCAGCGAGAGCTGGAACTCGCTCCACTCGTAGTGGCCCTCGTGGTAGGCCGCGACCGCCATGGCGAAGGCCCGCAGCTCCCAGGGCTCCTCGAAGGACCGGGAGTCGGCGTCGCCGCCCGGCATCCCACGGACCAGCTGTTCGACGCGCCGGCGGGCGTCGCCGAGCTCGGTCGCGTCGGGCCTCACGCGCCCACCGCCTTCACCGGACCGACGCCGATCATCGAGTCCCGGGTGACCAGCGCCGCGAGCTCGAAGGCGCCCAGGTCCTCGGTGCCCGCCGGGCGCTGCGGCAGGACCCAGTAGCGCAGCTCGGCGCTGGAGTCCCAGATCCGGATCTCGACGTCGTCGGGGATGGGGAAGCCGAAGTCCTCGGCGAGGACCTTCCGCGGCTCGCGCACGATCCGCGCCCGGTAGGCCGGGGCCTTGTACCAGTTCGGCGGCAGGCCCAGGACCGGCCACGGGTAGCACGAGCAGAGGGTGCAGACGATCGCGTTGTGCACCGTGTCGGTGTTCTCCACGACGATCATGTCCTCGCCCTGCAGCCCGCCGATGCCCATCTCGGCGCACGCGGCGGTGGCGTTCTCCAGCAGCCGCGCCCTGAAGTCCGGGTCGGTCCACGCCCGGGCGACGACCTGCGCGCCGAGCTGGGGCCCGACCTCGTTCTCGTAGACCTCGGCCATCCGGTCGACGGCCTCGGTGGTCATCACGCCCTTCTCGATCAGGAGGGCCTCTAGGGCCTTGACCCGCGCGGCGATCTCCTCCTGGGAGCGCAGCGGGGTGTCCGTCGGTTCGGCCATGTCAGGCTCCTTCGGGGGAGGCGGGGGTGAGGTAGGGCTCCCAGACGTCGAAGTAGACGACGGCGTTCGGGTCGCCGGTCCCGTCGCCCCAGAGCTCGGTGGCGGTGAACTTCACGGTGTAGACGTGCTCGGGGCAGTCGCCGAGCCCGTTGCCGGCGGTGTCGGGGTAGATGAACGTGCCGTGCGCCCCGGTGATCACGCCGGTGCGCCCGCGGATGTACCGGGCCCGCCGGGTGTGGCCCTCGGGGCTGTCGGTCGCCACCGTCACCGTGTCGCCCACCGTGAACCTCGCGATCTTGTCGGACTCCCGGGCGGCCGGTGCGCCCGCCTTGATCGCGCCGTCGACGAAGGCCAGCAGCTCGGGGTCGCTCCGTTCGGGGAGCGGTGCGTCCGGGTTCTCCAGGTAGTACCGGGTGCGCTTCTCGAGCTCGGCCGGGTCGATCGCGCCCGCCCGTTCGGCGTAGTGCTCGACGGTGTGGGTCCAGTGCTCGTAGTAGTTCGACAGCAGGTACTCGGCCGGGTTCATCTTCTCGATGCCGTGCCGGAACTGGTCGACGTTGAAGAACCCCGCGCGGAAGCAGGTCGCGAACATCGCGAACGCGGCCTTCTCCCACTCCGCGCGGAACACGGGCTCGTCGGGATCGGTGCGGACCGGACCGAGGCCGTCCGTGCCGCCGAGATCGAAGACGCCGTTCACGCCCGGCCTCCCGCCGTGGTCAGGGCCGGCGGGGCGGGGAAGCCGCCGACGGCCTGCTCGAAGGTGTGGGCGACGCGCAGGACCGTCGCGTCGTCGAACCGCTTGCCGACGATCATCAGTCCGGCCGGGAGCCCGTCGACCAGTCCGGCAGGCACGGTGGCCGCGGGGTGGCCGCTGACGTCGAAGGGCGCGGTGTTGCCGATCATCGACAGCGCCGTGGGCAGGTAGGTCTCCAACGGCGCGTCGAGCGGCAGCAGCTCGCGGGCGGTGTAGGGCAGCGTCGGCATGACCAGCACGTCGTAGGCCGACAACGCGTCGTCGTAGGCCTTGCGCAGCTCGAGCGCGAGGTTGCGGGCCATCGCGTAGTACTTCCCACCGCCCTGCTCGAAGGTGTAGCGGCCCGAGAGCCCGACCAGCTTCACCGTCTTCGACAGCTCCGCGCCCCGGGCGATCCGGCCGGCCGCGTAGTGCGCGATCAGCTCGGGGTCGTAGAGGCCCTGGGAGTTCATGCCGTAGCCGTTGCCGTCGAGCATCTGGAACGCCGCGCCCTCGGTGGCGATCACGTTCCAGACCGCCATCGCGTCGGTGTGCCAGGGGATCGACACGTCCTCGGCGACCAGCCCGGCCCCGCGGAGCGTTTCGACGGCGGCCCGCACCGCGTCGTCGACGCCCGGGTCGCTGACCGGGGTGCCGAAGCCCTGCCCGACCACGCCGATGCGCAGTCCGTCGGCCGGGGTGGCGAGGGCGGCGGTGTAGTCGACGGAGTCGAGGGTGGTGGGCTGGCGCGGGTCGAGCCCGTCGACCCCGGCCAGCACGGTGAGCATCACGGCCGCGTCCGCGACGGTGCGGGTGATCGGGCCGAGGTGGTCGATGGTCTGCTCGATCGGGAACGCGCCGGTGTAGGGCACCAGTCCGTGGGTGGGCTTGTGCCCGACCCCGCCGCAGAACGCGCTGGGGATGCGCACCGACCCGCCCTGGTCCCCGCCCACCGCGAGGTCCACCGCGCCGGTCACGACCAGCGCCGCGCTGCCCGACGACGAGCCGCCGGCGTTGCGCGCGGGGTCCCACGGGTTGCGCACCGGGCCCGGGTGGGAGGTGAAGCTGGCCCCGGAGAAGCACAGGTCCTCGCACACCGCCTTGCCCGCGACCGTCGCGCCCGCCGCCAGCAGGCGGGTGACGACGGTGGCGTCGCGGGTCGGGACGAAGCCCTCCACCGTGCGCGAGCCGTTCATCATCGGCACGCCCGCGACGGCGACGTTGTCCTTGACCGCCACCGTCCTGCCGGCCAGCGGGCCCTCGGCCGCGCCGGGGATCGAGGTGGTGACGTACCAGGCGCCGAGCGGGTTGTCGGCCGGCTGCGACCAGGCCCGGTCCGGTGCGGACGGGGCGGTCGCGGCGTAGAGCTCCTCGACGCGCTCGGACGCGGCCAGGGTGGCCGCCACCGCCGGCGCGTACTCGGTCAGCTCGGCCTCGGACAGCCCGAAGGCGTGGTGCTCGTTCAGCGCCGCCAACCGGGCGGCATCGGGGGGAGGGATCGTCACGTGCGCTCCTCGGGTCGGGTGGATCCGCCCTCGGACGCTAGGGACATCGGTCACATCGTGTCAACGGTTCTTGACGCGTTGACGCGGTGTTTACCCCGCGACGTCCGCCGGACACAGGGCGGCGAACCTCGTCCCGCGGGCCTCGGCCAGGTAGAGCTGCTGCTGCACCAGGTCGGTGCCGTCGAGCGTGACCGTGCCGCGCGGGAACTCGTAGCGCCCCACGCGCATCGCGTCGGCAACCGGGCCGGGGTCCGTGGTGCGGGCGCGCCGGGCGGCCGCCGCCCACATGTGGATCGCCTCGAACACGGACTCGGTCAACGTGGACAGCGGCGGGGCCCACGGGCCGAAGGTCGCGCGGTAGCGCTGCAGCAGCGTTCCGTTGCCCTCGGTGTCGAGCTGCTGGAAGTACCCGGAGACCCCGTGGATCCCCATGGCGGCCGGGGCGCCGACCCGCTCCAGCGTCACCTCGTCGAGCGCCGGGCCGAGGCTCAGCGCGCGGTCCCGCAGTCCCATGGCATGGCACTGCCGCTCGAACGCGGCGGAGTCCGCCCCCACGAACGAGTTGAGCACGACGTCCGCCCCCGAGGCCGCGATCGTCTCGACGATCGGCGCGAAGTCCTCGGTGCCGAGCGGCGCGTACCGCTCGCCGACCAGCTCGGCGCCCACGGCGGGCAGCACCGCCCGGGCGGCCGCGTTGACCTCCCGCGGCCACACGTAGTCGTTGCCGGCGAGGAACCAGCGGCGGCCCCCGGCCGCGCGCATCAGCGGGGTGGCCGCAGCCGCCAGCTGGCGGGCCGGCCGCTCGCCGAGCCGGATCCGCAGCCGGTTCTCCCCGCCGCCCTCGTTCATGTGCGACTGCACGACGAGGGCCCCGGAGTCGCCGAGGGCGGCCGACACGGCGTCATAGGTGGCCGAGGTGGTCATGGTGAAGATGGTCGAGCAACCCGAGCGGACGAGCCGGAGTGCCTCGACGGCGCCGGTGGCGGGGTCGGTCGCGTCGTCGGCGACGAGCAGCTCGACGGGGTTGCCGGCGACCCCGCCGTCGCCGTTGATCTCCTCGAGGGCGAGGGTTGCCACGTTCTCGGTGGCCGCGGCGAAGAGGCTGCCCGGGCCGGACTTGCTGGTCAGCAGGCCGATCCGGGGCCCCGCCGCGGCTCCCGGCCGGACCGGCAGGCCCTGCCGGCGCATGAGCCACTCCAGCCCGCGTTCGTCGATCTCGGCGTGCAGCCTGATCCGGGTGCCGCCGGGTGCGGGGGTGAAGCGGAGCCGGATCCGGCCGCGCCAGGGCTGGTCGTGGCTCACGGTGAGCGAGGTGGGGCGGCGCAGCGCGCTGATCCGGCCGAGGACGTCGACCGGTCCCGCCCCGCCCAGCGGGACCCGCAGCGTGACGACGGCGCCGACGGCGATCCGGTCGCAGGCGGCGTCGAACAGCCAGCCCGCCCCGGTGCCGCCACCGAAGCGGTCGAACACCACCTCGGGTGGGACGGCGGCGAACTCCTCGGCCGAGACCGCGACGGTCCCCACCGCTACCGCCCCCTCACCCGGTAGCTGCTCATCCCGCCTCCGCGGCCCCGTCGGTGTCGGTCCTGTCGGTGTCGGTCCTGCCGGACGCCGGCGGCCGATTCTCCACGGTCGCGCGCACGTCGTGAAGGGACTGCTGGAACAGACCCCGCAGCAGCGTCATGACCTCGGCCGCCGAACCGGTCGGGTCGACGGCGTAGTAGCGGAAGCGCCCTGCCCGGCGCTCGGTGACGAGCCCGGCCACCCGCAGCACGCGCAGGTGCGTCGACACGGCGGTGCGCCCGACGCTGGTGATGCGCTCGGCCAGGGCGCCGGCGCTGCACTCGTCCTCCTCCGCCAGCACGGCGAGGATCTCCCGCCGCACCGGGTCGGCGAGGGCGTCGAACGCCAGGTCGCGCCGCTCCGCGCGTCCCGACGTGTCACTGTCCGATGACATGAGCCCACGATAGCCGAGCGGAGATCGACGCGACGCCGCGTCGGGGGGCGTCGTCGTGCCCGGGGGGGTGATCAGTGCGAAGGGAGTTCGTCGAGATGCGCCGAATCGTCGGCACGGCGTGGCGCTCAGAGGTTCGACGCGCCACGCCGGGATCGAAGGTGAAGGGGAATTGTCCGGCGCTCTGTGGTTCCCGGGAAATTGCGCGGACAATGGCGGATTCCGCGTATTCGCAGCGTTCTGATGGAGGTCGTTCGCCGATGATGGTCGGCGCAGAACGGTTGCGTTGCCGGGGCGAGGCTCCCGCGCAGATCGTCCGCCGACAATCGACGCGGAAGCCCCGCGCCCCGGCACTCCCTGGTCGGGCGCCCGGACCGCTGCGCGCCGGCGCGTCAGTCAGCCCGGATGCAGTCAGCCCGGATGCGCTCTGCCGCAGGCAGACCGACCGGCTCTGCTCCTACTTGCAGCCGGGTGTCGTGGTGGTCTGTCCCGGCGGGTGGCACTTCGCGTTGGCGTCGTGCGGGCCCGCCGAACTGTTGCCCGGACCGAAATCAGGATCTGCGAAGGCGACCCCGGCCCCACCGACCGTCAGACCTGCGGCGATCAACACCGCAGCGACGACCCTTCGAATCATGACGCCTCCCGTCGACCGTTTTTCCCCGTCGCCACCGGTGGCGCAGGAACGGTAGCGCCGTACCCTTGCGGCGACAAGGGTCTGCGGGCGGGAAAATGCGGACGGGAAAGCGATCAGGGGGCCTGATCCTCCGCGCGGAACGCTCCGTGGAACGGTTTCCGCGCCCGACGTGTGCCTCAGCCCACCTCGTCCTCGAGGCTGAGGACGTGGCCCATCCGCTCCTGCTTGGTGCGGAGGTAGCGGAGGTTGTGCGGGGAGGGGGCGGAGGGCAGGCCGACCCGCCCGACGATCTCCAGGCCGTAGCCGTCGAGGCCGCCGTACTTGGCGGGGTTGTTGGTGATCAGCCGCAGCCGGGTGATGCCGAGGTCGGCGAGGATCTGCGCGCCGACGCCGTAGGAGCGGGAGTCGACCGGCAGGCCCTGGGCGGTGTTGGCGTCGACGGTGTCGAGCCCGCTCTCCTGCAGCGCGTAGGCGCGGATCTTGTGGGCGAGCCCGATCCCGCGGCCCTCGTGCCCGCGCAGGTAGACCACGGCGCCGGCGCCCTCGGCGGCGATCGCGCGCAGGGCCTGCTCGAGCTGGGCGCCGCAGTCGCAGCGCAGCGAGCCGATGATGTCGCCGGTCAGGCACTCGCTGTGCACCCGCACCAGGGCGCCGCCGGCGGACCGGCTCGCCGCGACGGCGTCGCCGTACACGAGCGCCAGGTGCTCGGTGCCGTCGAGCGTGGAGCGGTAGGCGGCGGCCCGGAACTCGCCGAACACCGTGGGCATCGCGGAGGTGGCGACGTGCTCGACCAGCTGCTCGGTCGCCCGCCGGTGCCGGACGAGGTCGGCGATCGCGAGGACCGGCAGGTCGTGCTCGGCGGCGAAGGCGCGCAGCCGCTCGCCGCGGGCCATGGAGCCGTCGTCGTCGACGATCTCGCCGATCACGCCGACCGGCTCCTGCCCGGCCAGGCGCAGCAGATCCACGGCGGCCTCGGTGTGCCCGGCCCGGACGAGGACGCCGCCCTCCCGCGCCCGCAGCGGGAAGACGTGCCCGGGGCGGCGGAGGTCGTCCGGCCGGGTCGCGCCGTCGGCGAGCGCGCGCAGGGTCCGGGCTCTGTCCGCGGCGGAGACGCCGGTGCCCGCGTCGCGGTGGTCGACGGTCACGGTGAACGCGGTGCCGTGCGCGTCGCTGTTGTCGGTGACCATCTGCGGCAGGCCCAGGGCGTCGGCCCGCGCGGCCGGCATCGGGGCGCAGACGATCCCCGTGGTGTGCCGCACCACGAACGCGATCTGCTCGGGCGTGGCCGTCGCGGCCGGCAGGATGAGGTCGCCCTCGTCCTCGCGGTCGGCGTCGTCGGTCACGATCACCATCCGGCCGGCGGCGAGCGCGGCCACCGCCCGCTGCACGGCGCGCGTGGACGGCAGGGCGGGAGTCGGAGACGTCATCGTCGATTCCTCACGGTCGGATGCCCACCCGGGACGGACGGGATCGTCGTGCACACCACGACGGTAGGAGAGCGCGGGCCGCTCCGACTATCCGTTGTGAGCCGACTCCTATCCGGGCAGCGCGGGCCGTTCGGGGGAGACGCCGGACACAGTCGCGCTGCGGCTGTCCGCCTGCGGTCCGCGGATATCGGCGCCCGCGGCCGCGGCCTACCGTCGTCCGGCATGGACGAGACGCACACCGAGGTGCCCCCGCCGGTCGCCCCCCTCCGCATGCGCGAGGTGCTGGGGCACTTCGCGTCCGGCATCGTCGTGGTCACGGCGATCACCCCCGACGGGCCGGCCGGCTTCACCTGCCAGTCGTTCAGCTCGCTGTCGCTCGATCCGCCACTGGTGTCCTTCAGCCCGGCCCGGACCTCCTCGACGTGGCCGCGGATCCGCGAGGTGGGGGCCTTCTGCGTGAACGTCCTCGCCGAGGGGCACGAGGAGCTCAGCACGGCCTTCGCCCGGTCGGGCACCGACAAGTACGCCGGCGTCGCCTGGGCGCCCGCCCCTTCGGGTGCCCCGCGGCTCGACGGCGTGGCGGCCTGGATCGACTGCGCCCTCGCCGACGAGTTCCCCGGCGGCGACCACACGATCGTCGTCGGGAGGGTGCGGGGCCTCGGTGCGGACCCGTCCCGGGCGCCGCTGCTGTTCCACCGCGGCGCCTACGGCATCAGCGCGTGACGGACGCCCGGCCGCGCGGGCGGTTCGGGCCGCCCGCGCGGTGCAGGGTGCTCGGCAGGTCGTGGCCCACGGCCCGCTCGGCGGCCCGGGCCGCGTCGAGCGCCGCGGTGAGGTCGAGCCCGGTGTCCACGCCGGACTCCTCGAGCAGGTAGACGACCTCCTCGGTCGCGATGTTGCCGCTCGCGCCCGGGGCGAAGGGGCAGCCGCCGAGCCCGCCGACGGACGCGTCGATCTTCGTGACGCCGGCCTGGGCCGCGGCGAGCACGCAGGCCAGGCCCGCGCCGCGGGTGTCGTGGAAGTGCACGCCGACCTCGACGCCCGGGACGGCCGCGCGCACGGCGTCGAGCAGCTCCACGACCCGGCCCGGCACGGTGGTGCCGATGGTGTCGCCGAGGCACAGCTCGTCGGCCCCGAGCTCCACCGCCCGCCGGGCGACCTCGACCGTGCGCTCCACGGGGGTGCGGCCGTCGAAAGGGCAGTCCCAGGCCACGGCGATGATCGCCTCCAGTCGCCCGCCCGCGCCGTGGGTCAGCTCGGCGATGTCGGCCACGGCCTCGACGGCCTCGTCGGTGGTGCGGCGGGCGTTCGCGAGCGAGTGCCCGTCGGAGGCCGAGACGACGTACTCGAGGTTCGCCATCCCGGCCGCCACCGCGCGTCGGGCACCGCCGCGGCCGGCGACGAGCGCCGAGAAGTACAGCTCGGGCCAGCGGTGCAGCTCGCCCACGACCTGCTCGGCGTCGGCGAGCGCGGGCACCGCCCGGGGCGAGACGAACGACGTGACCTCGACCCGGCGCACCCCGGTCGCGGCGATCGCGTCGAGCAGGGTGAGCTTGGCGGCCAGCGGGATCGGGGCCTCGAGCTGGAGGCCGTCGCGCAGGCCGACCTCGCGCAGGTCCACGGAGCGGGGCAGGGAGAGCACGGGTACCTCGATTCGGACGACGTGGACGGCGGGTCAGACGACGCCGGCGGCACGCAGGGCCGCGAGCTCGGCGGGATCGAGGCCGAGGAGCCCGGTGTAGACCTCGGCGTTGTGCGTCCCGGGCTCCGGCGGCCCGGCCCACCGGAGCCCGCCGGGGGTACCCGTGAGCACAGGCATGACGCCGGGGCCGAGGACGTCCTTGCCGATCGCCTCGTCGAAGTGCGGCACGAGCATGTCGCGGGCCCGGAACTGCGGGTTCGCCACCACCTCGGCGACCGTGTCCACCGGACCGACCACCACGCCGGCCTCCTCGAGCAGCCGGGTCAGCTCGTCGGCGTCGTGCCGGCCGGCCCACTCGGCGACGATCGCGTCGATCTCGTCCTGGTGCTCGCCGCGGGGCACGTGCGTGGCGAAGCGCGGATCGGACACCAGGTCCTCGCGGCGCATCGCGGTGCAGAGCCGGGCGAACACGGTGTCCTGGTTGGCCGCGATGATCAGCCATCGGCCGTCGCGGCTGCGGTAGAGGTTCGACGGCGCGAGCTTGTCCAGTCGGGTGCCCGACGGCTGCCGGACCAGGCCCGTGGCGTCGTAGTCCGGGATGACCGACTCCAGCATCGCCAGGCAGGCCTCCGCCAGCGCGACGTCGACGACCTGGCCCTTCCCCTGCCGGGGACCGTGCTGCCCGCGGGCGAGGAGCGCGGCGAGCACGCCCTGCATCGCGAACATCCCGCCCAGCGAGTCGCCGATCGACAGCGCCGCGCGCGGCGGCGGCCCGCCGGGGAAGCCGTTGAGGTATCGCATGCCGCCCGCCGCCTCGGCCACGGAGGCATAGCCGGGACGACGGCTGAGCGGGCCGGTCTGCCCGTAGCCGGACACCCGGGCGAGGACCAGCCCGGGATTGCGGGCGGAGAGCACGTCATAGCCCAGGCCCCAGCGCTCCAGGGTGCCGGGGCGGAAGCTCTCGACCACGACGTCCGCGGTGTCGACCAGGCGCAGGAAGAGCTCGCGGCCCTCGTCGCGGCGCAGGTCGAGGGTGATGCAGCGCTTGTTGCGGGCGTGCACCGTCCAGAAGAAGTGGTGGCCGTCCTGCTCGGCCTGGCCCCACACGCGCAGGGGGTCGGGCCGGTCCGGGGCCTCCACCTTGATCACGTCCGCGCCGTGGTCGGCGAGCAGCCGGCCGCAGAAGGGACCGGCGATGAGCGTGCCGAGCTCCAGCACCCGCACGCCGTCCAGGGCGCCGGGCGCGGGGTCGGTGGTGTCGTCGTCGAGCACGTCCGTGACGGTAGGAGGCGCGGGACGGCCCGGCTATCCGATGGCGGTGGCCCGATATCCGCCGAGCGCCACCCGGGGCTATCCGGCGCGCTCGCGCAGGGTCTCGCGCGGCAGCTCGCCGAACCGCTCCCGGTACTGCTGGGCGAAGCGGCTCTGGTGGAAGAAGCCCCAGCGCAGCGCGACGTCCGTGACCCGGGTCGATGCCGGGTCGCAGCGCAGCAGCTCGGCGCGGACGTGGTCGAGCCGGATGCGCCGCAGGTGGTTCATCGGCGACTCACCGAGCTCCTGCTGGAAGGTCGCGTGCAGGGTCCGGACGCTCATGCAGCCCACCCGGGCCAGCTCCTGCGGGGTGAGCGGCTCGTCGGCGTGCTGCTCCATGTAGTCGAGGACGGGCCGCAGCCGCCCCGAGCGGGCGGGATCGGCCGGCGCGAGGAGCGCGTCGGTGTGCTGGTGCCGGCCCGCGTGCAGCAGCTGCGTCATCACGAACGCCTCGTACTGCTCGCGCGCGATCGGCATGTCGGCCAGCCCGCCGGGCCGGTCCAGCTCGCGCACGAAGAACTCGACCGACGCCAGCAGCGTGCGGCCGGCCGCGGTGGTCAGGTCGATCCCGTAGTCGAAGTCCAGCACCTCGTGCACGGGCCGGTTGAGCTGCTCGCTCAGGTGGTCCTCCAGGCTGCGCCGCGGGATCTTGAGGATCAGCTGTTCCGCGTCGGGGGACCAGCGGACGGTGTTCTCCTGGTCCGGCAGCAGCACGATGCCGCTGTTCCGCGCGGTGGTGGTGGCGCGCCCGCCGTCCGTGCGGTTGGCCTCGGTGCGACCCGCCGTCGTCAGGTTGATGTGGTAGCAGTCCTCGGTCGGCGGCATGACGAGCTTCGCGGCCGACTTGTAGGTGAGGTAGCCCAGCGTGAACAGCCGGTCCGAGGTGGCGTTGAGCGTCATCTCGAGCCGGTCGTCCGGCGCGGTCAGGTCGTGGTCGAGGTACACCCGCGTCACGGCCTCGCGGGCCTCGTCCAGGCTGTGGGTGTCCAGGATCGGGTAGCGCGTGAGACGGGCGGGAAGGACCTGCACGGGCTCGGCAGCGACCTCCATCCGGACACCTCCTCGTGTCGTGGGCGCGGCGCGCTCCCTCACCGCGCTGCGGGCGGCGGGGGAGCCGCCCGATCAAGGCGCCTCCGACAGTAGGGAACCCCGGGCGTTCACTACTAGCCCGAGAGCGCGGTGCGCTATCCGCTCAGTGCAGCGCGGGACCTCCACGGTGTGCCCCTGATCTCGCACGGAACGGCTCCGCGACTGCGGTCCGCGGATATCGGCGGCCCCGGCCGGATCCCTAGCGTCCCTCGTCGTCCGCCGCCGGATCCGCGGCCGCACCCTGCACAGTGGAGAAGGAGAGGTCGATGACGACATCCCTCGAGGAGCTGAAGCTCTTCATCGGCGGCAAGCCCGTCGACGCCCGCTCGGGCCGCACGTTCGAGTCGCTCAACCCGTACACCGGCGAGCCGTGGGCCCGCCTCGCCGACGGCGGCCCGGAGGACGTCGACGAGGCCGTCGCCGCCGCCCGCTCCGCGTTCGAGGGCGAGTGGGGCGCGATGACCGGCTTCCGGCGCGCCGCGATCATACGGAAGTGCGGGGACGCCATCGCCGCCAACGCCGAGCGGCTCGCCCGCCTGGAGGTCAACGACTCCGGCAAGCTGCTGCGCGAGATGCTCGGCCAGCTGAAGTCGCTGCCGCAGTGGTACTACTACTTCTCCGGGCTGGCCGACAAGGTCGAGGGCCGGACCGTGCCGCCGGTCAACCCGAACTACTTCGGCTACACCACCCGCGAGCCGGTCGGCGTGGTCGGCGCGATCACGCCGTGGAACTCGCCGCTCCTGCTGCTGACGTTCAAGCTGGCCCCGGCGCTGGCCGCCGGCTGCACGATGGTCGTCAAGCCGTCCGAGCACGCACCCGCCTCGACCGTGGCGTTCGCCGAGATCCTGCACGAGGCCGGGCTGCCGGCGGGCGTGCTCAACGTCGTGACGGGCTGGGACCGGTCCACCGGCGAGGCCCTGTCCACGCACCCCGGCGTCGACAAGGTCGCCTTCACCGGCTCGTCGGCGACCGGCGCGAAGGTCGCCCAGGCCGCGGTGGCGAACTTCAACCGGGTCACCCTGGAGCTGGGCGGCAAGTCCCCGCAGATCGTCTTCCCCGACGCCGACCTCGACGCCGCGGCGAACGGCCTGGTCGCGGGGGTGTTCGCGGCCACCGGGCAGACCTGCATGGCGGGCTCCCGGTTGATCGTGCACGCCGACGTCCACGACGCCCTGGTCGAGAAGGTCGTCGCCCGCGCGAACGCCATCGTGCTCGGCGACCCGACCGAGGCCGACACCGAGATGGGCCCGGTGGCGAACCGGCCGCAGTACGAGAAGGTCCTCGGGTACCTGCAGGGCGCGGCCGCGGAGGGCGCGACCTTCGCCTGCGGCGGCGAGCCCGACGCCGAGCGGGGCGGGCTGTTCGTCAAGCCCACGGTGGTCACCAACGTGACGCCGGAGAACACCATCGTGCGCGAGGAGGTGTTCGGGCCGGTCCTGGCCGCCTACACCTTCACGGACGAGGACGAGGCCCTCAAGCTGGCCAACGACACCCCGTACGGACTGGCCGGTGCGGTCTGGACCAAGGACGTGCACCGCGCCCACCGCGTCGCAGGCAAGCTCCGCGCGGGCACCATCTGGATCAACGCCTACCGCGTGATCGCCCCCAACATGCCCTTCGGCGGCTTCGGGGCCAGCGGCATCGGCCGCGAGAACGGCGTCGACGCGATCAACGAGTACACCGAGAACAAGTCCGTGTTCGTCGAGCTCACCGGCGGCACCCGCGACCCCTTCCAGCTCGGCTAGTCACCCCTCCACCCCCTTTCGCACGAACGGCACTTTCGTGCGGACCTACCGCACGAACGGCACTTTCGTGCGACCTTGTCACAGGAGACGACCATGACCGTGACCGCCAACGAGCGCCTCGGCCTCGCCCCCACCGACCCCCGCCCGGCGAGCGAGACCCAGCCCGCGGCCGACCGCACCGAGACCAACCCGCTGTTCGGCGACCAGAAGATGAAGCTGGGCCTGTTCGGCACCAACTGCTCCTACGGGCTGATCATGAGCCACGCCCCGTCGACCTACGAGATCACCTGGGAGCACACCAAGGAGATCGCGCAGCGCGCCGACCGGCTCGGGTTCGACGTCCTGGTCCCCGTCGCCCGGTGGAAGGGCTTCGGCGGGTCCACGAACTTCAACGGCAACTGCTTCGAGACCTACACCTGGGCGGCGGGCGTCGCCGAGGCGACCGAGCGGATCGCGGTCGCCGCGACGTCGCACCTGCCGACGATGCACCCGATCGTCGCAGCCAAGCAGGCGACCACGGTCGACCGCATCTCCGGCGGCCGGTTCGCGCTGAACATGGTGATGGGCTGGGTGCCGCCGGAGATGGAGATGTTCGGCTCCGAGCAGCGCGAGCACGACGAGCGCTACGCGTTCGGCCAGGAGTGGCTGGACTTCGTCAACAAGCTCTGGACCGAGCAGGGCACCTTCTCCATCCACTCCAAGTACTTCGACGCCGAGCTGCTCGAGGCCTACCCCAAGCCCCACCAGGGCCCGCGGCCCGCGCTGCTCAACGCGGGCAACTCGCCGTCGGGCATCGAGTTCTCGGCGCGCAACGTCGACTTCAACTTCGCCTCGCTGGACACGCTGGAGAACATCAAGGCGTACGTCGAGAAGGTGAAGTCCAAGGCCCGCGACGACTACCAGCGGGACATCCACGTGATGACCTATGGCCTCGTCGTCTGCCGGGACACCGAGGAGGAGGCCAAGCGCGCCTTCCAGCAGGTGGTCGACGAGGGCGACTGGGGTGCGGCGGGCAACGTCATCAAGATCGCCGGGTCCGGGGCCAGCCAGTCCTTCGACCACGCCGTCAAGGAGATGCAGGAGCGCTTCATCGCGGGCTGGGGCGGCTATCCGATCGTCGGCACTCCTGAGCAGGTCACCGAGGAGCTGGGCAAGCTCAACGAGACCGGCATGGAGGGGATGATCTTCGGGCTCATCGACTACAACGAGGAGCTCAAGTACTTCGGCGAGAACGTGATGCCGCTGCTCAAGCAGGCGGGCCTGCGTCACTGAGCCGGCACTGCCGGCCTGCCGACCCGGCCGCGTGCCGGGTCGGCAGGGGTGGTGGGTGGTGGTGCGGGGGACTGCGCCGGCGGCCGGCTCCAAGATCGCTATGCGTGCGCAGTGGCGGTCGTGCCGGGAGCACCGGCTGCACGGTCGTCGCGATCTTGGAGGGGTGCGCGGGCGGTCCGGGCCGCAGGCCGGCTCCAAGATCGCTGCGAGTGGGCGGTGGCGGTTGTGCCAGGAGCGCTGGCGACACACTCGTCGCGATCATGAAGACGCATGGGCTGTCCGAGCCGCCGGCCGGTCCCAAGATCGCTGTGAGTGCGCAGTGGCGGTCGTGCCGGGAGCACTGGCGGCACACTCGTAGCGATCTTGGAGGGTGCGCGGGCGGTCGGGGCCACCTGCCACTTTCATGATCGCGGCGAGTGGGCAGTGGTGGTCGTGTCCGAAGCTCTCGCGGTGATCACAGCGGCTGGTCGACACCCACCCGACTAGGCCGTGTCTCTCACTCCGGCGCCGCCGGGCCCGGTGATCCACGTCGTTCCCGGCAAGGCAGCCGGGCTGCCCTCATTCCGGGCGTATTCGGGTGGCCCGGCAACGTCGGCGGGGACGGCGTGGGCGCCGGGAGCGGTGGTGGCGGAGTGAGAGACACGGCCTCTAGCCTCGGTCGCGTGGCTGTGCAGCGGCCGGGTCCCGCCCGGTGGGTCTGGTACGCGGTCGGCGGGCGGCTGCCGGAGCGGTACCGCGAGTGGGTGCTGTACGACGCGACCTGCCCGACCTGGGTGGCGCGGCACCTGCTCCGCACGGCGGTCCCGCTGACGCTCGTCTCGGTGCCGATCGTGCTGTTCGTGCCCGGGCCGCTGTGGGTGCGGCTGTGCGGGCTGCTGCTGGGCTGGCTGGTCGCCGCCCAGTTCGCGATCTTCCTGCTGCACGACTCGGTGGACCACCGCGTACGCAGAGCGGGCTATCCGCCGGGCCACGCGCAGGCTGTGCGCGATGCCGCGGCGCGCGCCGTGCGGGAGCGCGCCCGGGCCCGGTACGACAGCCGCTACCGGTAGGGGACCGCGCCGACCCGGCCGCGCTGCTGGACCGGGCGTCGCGGCCGGTCAGAACGGGCTGCCCGGCACCATCGGCGGGGCGGGCCGGACGGCCGGGGCACTGAACCCGCCGACCGGGCCGCAGAGTCCGGCGGGCACGGGCGCACTGCCCTGCCCCACGGCGACCCCGGTGCCGAGGCCGGGCAGGCTCGTGCAGGTGACGTAGGTGGGCGGGCTGAACTGGGCGAGGGCCGGTGCGGCCCCGCCGGCCCAGACCAGCACCCCGCTGGCGGCGAGGACCAGGCCGGCGCGCAGCGCGGTGCGGGGGCCGGTGCGGCCGGAGGACGAGCGACTCATCGGACGGGCTCCTTCGTGACGGTGTCGGTTCGGGCGGGGGCGGGCAGGAGGGTGGCCACGGCGAGGCACACCAGCAGCGGCAACGCGGGGACGTGCCAGAGGAAGTCGAGCGCGCTCTGGGTGGCGAACGCGGCGAGGACGGCGAGCGCCCCGGCGGCGCGGAGCGGGAGGCGGCGGGCCCTGCGTGCCCGCAACGCGGCGGCGACCAGCGCGGCGGCACCGGCCAGCGCGAGCGCCAGGCCGACGAGTCCGGTCTCCGCGGCGACCTGCAGGTACTCGAGGTGCGTGAACCAGGCGTGCACGAGCCGCCCGCCGTGGTCGACGTAGGTGAGGTCCAGCATCCCCGGACCGACGCCCGTCACCGGGGCGGTGGCGAAGTGCGCCAGCGTCTCCCGGACCAGGTCGACCCGGTCCGCCGACGCCCCGGTCAGCCGGGTCTCCGCGATGGCGTCGACGGCCACGGCCGGGTCGGCACCGGTCAGCGGGCCGGTGACGAGGTCGGCGAGGCCGAGCAGCACGGCGCCCAGCGCGGTGCCGGCCGCGGCCCGGCGCCGTCGGTCCGCCGCGAGCAGCACGGCGGCGCCCGCCACGAGCCCGGCGAGGGCGAGCAGCGGCCGCGCCTCCGCGCCGTCGGGCAGGGAGGGCAGCAGCGCAGCGCACGGCACCGCGACCCCCGGGACGACGGGGAGGAGACCGCGCACGCGGCGACGCCCGGCGGCGGTCGCCAGCAGCACGGCAGTCCCGACGGCGAGGGCCAGTACGGCTCCGCGGCTCATCGTGACCGCGAGTCCGAGCACCAGGGCCGCGACCACGGCCCGGCGGAGCAACGGGCGCGCCGCGGGCAGCGTGACCAGCGCGAGCAGCAGACCGGTGACCAGCGCGGCGCCGGCCGCGTTGGCGTAGGTGATCGTGGCGGCGGCGCGCCACAGCCCGGAGGAGGGCATCGACAGGGGGGACAGGTGCAGCGCCGTGCCGACCCACCCGGACGCGGCGACGACCACGGCGAGCGCGAGCGCGACGGTCTGCAGCAGCCGCCGCCCCTCGCCGCCGAGCCCGGCCGCGACCGGCAGGGCGACCGCGAGCAGCAGCGCGAGGGCGGCGGCCGGGACCGCGTAGGCGACGGCGTCGTCGAGCAGGCCCCGGACCAGCACCCACAGCGCGAAGCCGGCCCAGCAGGCCGCCGCGATCGACAGCGGGCGCGGGACCGGGGCGCGGTGGACCACGGCCAGGACCCCGGCACCGGCGACGAGCGCAGCGACCACCGTGAACGGGCCGGCGTAGAACGCGCCCTGGGCCAGGACGGCCACGCCGAGGGCCGTACCCAGCAGCGTCGCGCGGCCGTCCCAGCCGCCCGTCCGGCGGACGAGCGGGGTCGGGGCGGCCGGCCGCGGCGCGGTGACGATCATGGTGTGTGCTCCCTCACGACTCGGGAGCGTGCACCGTCCGCAGTCGTGGTGCCCTTTGCGCACCAGGCTTCCACTCGACCGTGTGCCACCCGGCCGCGTGGTCCGGGACGCTTCGTGAGCGACGCGCCGAGCCGTGGTCGCTCAGCGTGACGGTCGTGGGATCAGCCGACGGCCTTCCAGAAGGCGTGGGTCACGGGCGAGCCGGTGGGGTCGGGCCACATCGCCTGGGTGAGCAGGATGCCGGTGAGGTCGCGAGCGGGATCGTTGCGCCAGGAGCTGCCGAGGCCGCCGTCCCAGCCGTAGCGGCCGTCGGGTCCGACGCTCATGCCGAGGCCCCACCCGGCGCCCCCGAGGAAGAGCCGCGTACCCGCGCGCTGGTCCTCGGTCAGCCGGTCGCGGGTCATCGCGGTGACGGTCTCCTGGCGCAGCACCGGAGCGCCGCCGCGGCGCAGCATGCGGGCGAAGGCCAGCAGGTCGTCGAGCGTGGAGACCAGCCCACCGCCGCCGGACTCGAACTCCGGCGGCCGGGCCCACCGCCCGTCGACCGGGTCGAACACCGCGCCGCCCCGCCACTGCGGCTGGAAGCGGTGCAGCTGCGAGGGTGGCACGGAGAACCCGGTGTCGATCATGCCGAGCGGGCCCAGCACCCGCTCCGTCAGCAGCGCCCCGAGGCTCGTGCCGGCGGCCCGCGCGATCAGGACGCCCAGCGCGTCCGACCCGGTGTGGTAGAGCCAGCGCTCGCCCGGCGGGGCCAGGAGCGGGAGGGTGCCGAGCCTGCGCGCCCACTCGTCCGGCGGCGGCACGGGGTGCGAGCCCGGTGGGCCGTCGCCGCCGAGCCGGGCCTCGGCGTACGCGCGCTGCCAGGGCAGGGTCCCCGGTTCCAGGGGTGGTACGCCGAGCCCGGATCGGAAGGTCAGCAGGTCCTCGACGGTGATCGGTCGCGCCACGGGCACGGTGTCGTCCAGCTCCGCGGCCTCGGACCGCAGCACCCGGCGGTCGGCGAGCTCGGGGAGCAGCCGGACCACGGGCTCGTCGAGCCGGATCGTGCCCTCCTCGACCAGCGTCAGCGCGGCGACGGCGGTGACCGGCTTCGAGATCGAGGCGATCCGGAAGAGCGCGTCGCGGCGCAGCGGAGGGCCGCCGGGGCCGGTCCCACCCAGCACGACGACCTCCAGCTCACTCCCGCGCTCGACGCCGGCGACGACCCCGGGCACCGAGCCGTCTGCCACGTACGGGGCGAGGGCGTCCGTGAGGCTGCTCATGCAGGGCCGACCGCGGGGACGCCCGGGACTCATCGGGTCGCGTGCACGGTGAGCAGGACGTCGTCGGGCGCGGGCGGCTCGTCGGAGTACCCGGACCGGACGACGACCTCGGCGAACCCGGCGGTGCGGACCGCCGCGGCGATCGCGTCGGCCGACCAGAAGCGGCGCACCCAGCGGTTCAGCTCGGTGTGCACCAGCACGCCGTCGACGAACAGCTCGTAGATCCCGACACCGTGCTCGAGGCCGGTGCCGGGGTCGATCCGGTTGCCGCCGCGGGCGGTGATGACGGCACCGTCGGGCCGGGTCCACCAGGTCATGCCGCCCGGCGGGCCCGGCGGCTCCGGGCCGGTCTCGACCTCGAAGTGGAAGGTGCCGCCCTGGAGCAGGTGGGCGCGGACGGCGGCGAGCGCGCGGGCCACCTCGTCGTCGCCGGCGACCAGGCCCCACGACCCGGCGGCGCAGAACGCGGCCCGGTACCGGCGGCGCAGCCGCAGGTTCTCCGCGCGCTGCTCGTGCAGCCGCCCCGAGACGTCGAGGCCCTGCTCGGCGGCGTGCTCGCGGCAGGCGTCGAGCATGGACGGGGAGGCGTCCACCCCGTCGACGTCGACGCCGGCCGCGAGCAGGGGCAGCAGGAACCGCCCGCTCCCGCACATCAGCTCCAGCACGGGCTCCGCCGCCCCGACCGCGGTGAGCAGGAAGGTGAGCTCGTCGGCCGGTGCCGCCGGCTTGTCCAGGTCGTACGCCTGGGTGAGCAGGTCCCGGTACTCCGCCCGGTAACCGGTCGTCTGCTCGCTCGGCTCCACCCGGGCATCGTCGGGGCGCGGCGCGGCCCGCGTCACTCCCGCATCCGGAGCAGCGGCTATGCGACGCGCAGCCAGACCGACGTGTCCTGCGGGAGCAGTCCGTCGTCCGTCAGCGGGCCGCTGGCCAGCAGCACCTCGGCGCCCTCGGGGAGGGCGAACGGCTCGGCGTCGACGTTGAGCAGCAGTGCGAAGCCGTGGTCGCGGGCGAAGCCGAGGGCACCGGGCGGGACGTCGAGCCAGGTCAGCGGCCCGTCGCCCAGCGCGGCCGTCTCGCGGCGGATCCGCAGCGCCCGCCGGTACAGCGCGAGCATCGACTCGGGGTCCTTGTCCGCGCGCTCCACGGTGAACCGGGAGAACCACTCGGGCTGCGGGAGCCACGGCTGGTCGTCGCCCGGGCCGAAGCCGAACGGCGGACCGTCGCCGGACCACGGGACGGGGACGCGGCAGCCGTCCCGGCCACGCTGGGTGTGCCCCGAACGCCGCCAGGTCGGGTCGTCCAGCGACGCCTCCGGCAGGTCCTCGACCTCCGGCAGTCCCAGCTCGTCGCCCTGGTAGACGTACGCGCCGCCGGGCAACGCGAAGATCAGCAGCGCGGCGGCACGGGCGCGGCGCAGACCGGCCTCCAGGTCCGCCGGGAGGTCGATCATCGAGTCGAGCGAGGTGCCGATGCCGGCGGCGGGGTCGCGGGCCAGGCGCGAGGTGTGCCGCGCGACGTCGTGGTTGGACAGCACCCAGGTCGGCGGCGCCCCGACGACGGCGTGCTCGCGCAGCGTGCGCTCGACGGACTCGCGCAGCGCCGGGGCGCGCCAGGCCGCCTTGAGGAAGTCGAAGTTGAAGGCGGTGTGCAGCTCGTCCGGCCGCAGGTAGCGGGCGAAGCGGTCCGCCTCGGGCACCCAGGCCTCGGCCACGAACACCTTCGGCGGGTCGTAGGTGTCGGCGACCGCGCGCCACTCGCGGTAGACGTCGTGCACCTCGTCGCGGTCCCAGTGCGGGTGCGGGCCCGGGTCGTGGTGCTGCCGGTCGCCGACGTCCGGGAGCTCCTGCTCCTTGATCAGCGAGTTGGCGACGTCGATCCGGAAGCCGTCCACCCCGCGGTCGAACCAGAACCGCAGGGTCTTCTCGAAGTCGGCGCGGACCTCCGGGTTCTCCCAGTTCAGGTCGGGCTGCTCGACGTCGAACAGGTGCAGGTACCACTCGCCGGGCGTGCCGTCGGGCTCGGTGACGCGGGTCCACGCGCCGCCGCCGAACATCGCGCGCCAGTCGTTGGGCGGCTCGTCGCCGCCGGGCCCCCGGCCGCGCCGGAAGATGTAGCGGTCGCGCTCGGGGGAGCCGGGGCCGGCGCGCAGCGCCTCGCGGAACCACGCGTGCTCGCTCGACGTGTGGTTCGGGACGATGTCGAGGATGATCCGCAGGTCCCGGTCGTGGGCCTCCCGGACGAGCGCCTCGGCGTCGGCCAGCGTGCCGAAGCGGGGGTCGATGTCCCGGTAGTCGGACACGTCGTAGCCGGCGTCGGCCAGCGGCGACGGGTACCACGGGTTGATCCAGATCGCGTCGACGCCCAGGTCGGCGAGGTGGTCCAGGCGCTGCCGCAGGCCGGCGACGTCGCCGATGCCGTCGCCGTCGCCGTCGGCGAAGCTGCGGATGTACACCTGGTAGATCACGGCGCTCCGCCACCACGCGGCCGTGTCGGACATGGAACCTCCCGCTCGCGTTGCCTGCTGTTCCATACTGTTCCACAGGTACGGCGGGGAGGCGGGATGGACAGGCGACGGGCCAACATCCGGGACGTGGCGCGCCTCGCCGGCGTCGCGCCGTCGACCGTCTCGCGGTCGTTGTCGGGGACGTCCTACGTCGCCGCCGACACCCAGGAACGCATCCGGCGCGCGATCGCGGAGCTGGCCTACCTGCCGCCCGAGCGCCCGGTCCGCCGCGCCGCCCCGCCCGCGGTCGCGGCGCTCGCCCGCTTCCCGTCGGCATGGTTCTTCGCCGAGGCCGTCGGCGGGGTGGAGAAGGTGCTGCGCTCCGGCGGGCACCAGCTGCTGCTGCACAACGTCGGCGATCCCGAAGGCCGCGCGCACGTCTTCGCCACGCTGGAGCGCTGGGCGGTCGCCGGTCTGATCGTCGTCGCGTCGTCGTTCACCGAGGCGGAGCGCGAGGTGCTCGAACGGCTCGCGGTGCCGATCGCCGTCGTCGGGGGGACGTTCCCGGGGCGGCCGCGGGTCGGCATCGACGACCGCGCCGGGGCCGCGACCGCCGTGCGGCACCTGGTCGGGCTGGGGCACACGGAGATCGGCCTGCTGTCCTTCGACCCCGACGACACGGTCGGGCGGGGCACCACGGACGCCCGACGCGTCGGGTTCACCGAGGCCCTCGCGGAGGCCGGGCTGCCGCTGCGGCCGGAGTGGGTGATCCCGGCGGGGCACGACGCCGTTGCCGGCGCCCGGGCCGTCGAGCGGCTGCTCAGCGGACCCCGGCTGCCCACCGCCCTGCTCGCGATGTCCGACGAGATGGCCCTCGGCGCCCTGCGGACGCTGCGGCGGGCCGGGCTCGACGTGCCCGGCCAGATGTCCGTCGTCGGGTTCGACGACCAGGCGGTGGCCGAGTTCGCCGACCTCACCACCATCGCCCAACCGGCCCGTGAGCAGGGCGAACGTGCGGCGGCGCTGCTGCTCGTCGCGCTGGCCGGGCGGCTGGACGAGGTTCCGGACGTCGACCTGCCCACGCGGCTGGTGGTGCGGGGGACGAGCGGGCCGCCGCGCTCCTGATCGGTTTCTGTCGGTGGGTCGTGCTGCACTGGGTGCGGGCCGCGAAGGGAGGCCGCGATGTTCGTGCACGGCCACCCGCGTGCGCTGGGCTGGGTGAAGGGGCACTACCGCGCGCCCACTGCGCCGGAGGGCGAGCAGCTGGGGTTCGAGCTGGAGCTCACTGTGCCGTCGATCCCGGGGCCGCGGGTGGCGGACGATCCGCCGGTGAGGTCGCGGGCGCGCCTCTCACCGAGCAGGCTGGTCACGGCCGGCAGCGAGAGCCCGATCGCGATGCCGCCGAAGCCGCCCTCCAGCGAGGTCGCCACCAGCGGCGGTACCGCGCCGCCCGGGCTGTAGGCGGTTGACGCGCCGACGTGGTGGGGACTGCGCTGCGGGAGCCGCTCCTGTCGTCCGAGATCCACTGTCACGTCGCCCGTGAACAGCGCCGACACGGCTGACAAGATCACCGTCCCCGGAGCAGGACGGTCGGAAATCGACTCCCGTGCTCCACAACCAGCGATCATGACCTGCCGCCGAGGCGATCGGAGGGTGGCGTCGCTAGCTGCTGCGTGGCGACAGTGGGCCGAGTCGGCGACCTCGTGATCGTTGGATGTGGAACGGGAGCCGCGCCTGGGGCGGGTCTTGTTCCACGACTGGTGATCCCGCGAGCGGTGCGCTGGGCGAGTTGTGGTGCGGGAGCCGCTCCTGCGCGGCTGATGCGCCACGTCCCCGCGACTGTTCATGATCGTCGGTTGCGGAGCGGGAGAGTCGTTCTTCCGACCGTGCTGCTCCACGACTGGTGATCTTGACGCCGTCGCCGACCATCGCGACCGTGTGGCCGCGCTCCTGCCGGCACCGACGGGCGGGAGCACCGCCGGCGACACACCGACCGCCGGCGGCGAGTACCTCGCCCGGCGCCAGCTGCGGAAGGGCGCCGCGGGCTGGGTGCTGCTGGCGGGTCTCGGCGTCGGGTACGTGATCTCCGGCGACCACTCGGGCTGGAACTTCGGGCTGGCAGGGCGGGTTCGGCGGGCTGCTGATCGCCGGGGTCGTCATCGCGGCCATGTACGTGGCGATGGTGCTCGGCATGGCGGAGCTGTCCAGCGCGCTGCCGGCACGGCGGCGGCTACACGTTCGCGCAGCCCTCGGCCCCTGGGGCGGGCTTCGCGACGGGCACGGCGATCCTCGTCGGGTACGCCATCGCGCTGGCGGCGATCGCCACGTTCATCGGCGCCTGCACGGAGTCGCCGAACCTCTCCGGGGTCACCGACGGCTGGTGGGTCTACCGGGCGGCGTACCTGGTGCTCGTGCTCTCCACCGGAGCGCTGGGGCGAGCGCGCTGTCGGAGTCCGGCAACCCGCTGGTCGAGGCGCTCGGCACCGGGACGGCCGCGACCGTCGTCAACGACATCGGTCTCGCGGCCTGGTCGCGAGCTTCTTCTCGATCATCCACGCCTACTCGCGGCAGACGTTCGCCCTGTCCCGCGCCGGTTCCCTGCCGCGGGTCCTGTCGGTTTCGCGTTGTTCATCGTTCGTGATCTGCGTGCCGGCGGCGACGACGTGATGCTGTACTACCAGTCGCTGTCCTTCCATGATGCGCTGTACGCACGACAGGTGCTGGGACTCGCCCCGGCGCCCGAGTTCGCGGCCTGGCTGGAACGGATGGAGCTCATGACCGGAGACGGGCGGATCAGGGAGCCGGGCGCGGACTCGTCCGCGCTGCGGGCGCTCACGGCGGGTGTGCGGTGACGGACAGGGCCGCTGCGTGGCGGCGCCGGGCGGAGGAGGCGACGGGCTCCCGTCCGGTCGGCCCGCGGAACCCGGGCGGCGGGGTGCTCGACGACATCGACGCGCTGCTGGCCGAGGAGGAGGGCTCGGACCCACCGAAGGGTGAGGCCGACCGGGAACCCCTGCTGTGACGGTTCCCGCGACCGAGGGTCCGGTCGACCCGTCCGCCCGGCTGCGCGCGGCCACCCGTGCCCGCGTCGCGCTCGGCCGCGCAGGCGACGCCCTGCCGACCGCCGAGCTGCTGGCCGCGCACGCGGCCGCCCGGGACGCCGTGCACGCGCCGCTCGACGTCGACGCGGTCGTCGAGGAGCTCCGCGGGCTCGGCCTCGAGGTCCCCACCGCGACCAGCGCCGCGCACGACCGCGCCGAGTACCTCCAGCGTCCCGACCTGGGGCGGCGGCTCTCCGGCGCCGACGACCTCGCGCCGGGGGAGTACGACGTCGCGTTCGTGGTCGCCGACGGGCTCTCCCCGCTCGCCGTGCACCGGCACGCCGCGCCCCTGCTGCGCCAGGTCCTGGCCCGGTTGGAGGGCTGGCGGATCGCCCCGGTCGTCGTCGCCACCCAGGCGCGCGTGGCGGCGGGCGACGAGATCGGCGCAGCCCTCGGCAACGAGGCCCTGGTCGTGCTGGTCGGGGAGCGGCCCGGAATGAGCTCGACGGACTCGCCGGCGCGTACCTGACCTACGACCCCCGGCGCGGTCGCGGGGCCTCCGAGCGCACTGGCCTGTCCACCATCCGCCCGCCGCACGGCACCGGTGACGAGGCCGTCGCGACCACGCTCGCGATGCTGCTCACGGAGTCGCGGCGACTTCGCCTGTCCGGGGTGCGGCTCAAGGCCGACCCGGCGCTCGAGAGCGAGAAGACCTAGACGGCGCCGCGTGAGGCGAGCTGGCACACGGCGATCAGGCGCAGCGTCGCCCAGTCCGTCGGGCGCCAGATCCCCCTCTGCGGCAACGCGATCGTGGCCCCGCTGCGGCGCTGCTCGTCGAGCAGGGAGCGGGCGTAGGCGGCCAGCCGCACGGCACCGCCGGCGGTGGTCAGGGTCGGGGTGAGGGTGGCGACCGAGCCACCGCCGGAACGGCGCATACCGTCCCGCACGATGTCCCGCACCGCCGCCGCGTGCTGGTCGACGACGGCCGCGAGGGCCGGTTCGGCCGCGACCGCCCGGAGTCCGGGCCGGCCGACCGTCTCCATCAGGCGGCGGAGGAGGCGGTGGGCTTTCCACTCGACGACGGCGGCGCGCAGATCCCGCAGCAGGCTCACGCGCAAATCGTAGCCAGCGATTTCACCGGATCGGGTGATCCGTGAGCCGATCGGTCGGCGTGGCGCGCCGGTCGGGAGCCCGGTCCGGCCGGCCGTCCGTCGCACCGTTCACCTGGCCGTGCGACTCGATCCCGAGGACCCGCAGGAGGGCGAGCGCCTCGGCCTCCGGCGTGCCCGGAGCGGCCGAGTAGACGAGCAGCATCTGGTCGTCGAACGCGTCGTGCAGGGTGTCGCAGTCCAGCGTCAGCTCGCCGACCTGGGGATGCCGGATGCGCTTGCGGTCGCCGTGGCGCACTCGCACCGTCCGCTCGGCCCACATCCGGGCGAACCGTTCGCTGCCCTTCTCCAGGGCCGCGATCAGCCGGTGGAGGCCCGGGTCGTCCGGGTACCGGGCGGAGGAGCTGCGCAGGTCCGAGACGAGCGCGCGGTCGAGACGGTCCCGCTCGGCGGCGTCGTCCGTGACTACCCGGCTGCCGGGCCCGAGGAAGGCCAGCCGGGCCATGTTGCGCTCCCCGGGCGGCACCGCCGACAGGTCGCCGAGCAGGGCGGCAGCCATCGCGTTCCAGGCCAGCACGTCCATCCGGGCGTTGAACAGCAGCACGGGCAGGTCGGTCAGCCGGTCCATCAGCCGCAGCAGGCTGGGCCGCGGCTCGGCCGAGATCGTGCCCGGCACCGGCGGCCGCACCCCGCCGAGGGTGAACAGGTGGTCCCGTTCGTCCGTGCTCAGCCGCAGCGCGCGGCCCAGCGCGCCCAGCACGGCGGCGGACGGGTGGGGGCCGCGGGCCTGCTCGAGGCGGGTCAGGTAGTCGACGGAGATCCCGGCGACCTGCGCGACCTCCTCGCGGCGCAGGCCGGGGGTGCGGCGGCGGGTGCCGGCGGGCAGGCCGAGGTCGGCGGGGCGCAGCCGCTCCCGCCACGTCCGCAGGGTCCTGCCCAGTTCCGTCCGGTCCACGTCCTCCAGCATGCCGGGCGGCGACGGGCCCAGCCTGGTACCGCGGGTCCCACGATCCGCCGGACCTGGTCGCCCCCGGGATCCCGGCGCACGGTGGGGCCATGAGCGAGAACACGATCGCCCTGGTGACCGGGGCCAACAAGGGACTGGGCCGCGAGACGGTCCGCCGCCTCGCCGCGCTGGGCTGGACGGTGCTGCTGGGGTCGCGGGACGCCGGGCGCGGCGCCGCGACGGTGGACGAACTGCAGGGCGCCGAGCTGGAGGGCGCGGTCGAGGTGCTGCCGATCGACGTCACCTCCGACGAGTCCGTCGAGGCCGCCGCGAAGGAGGTCGAGGAGCGGTACGGCCGGCTCGACGTCCTGGTCAACAACGCCGGTATCACCGGCCCCCGGGTGGAGGTGCGGGAGACCGGCGCCGACGCGATGCAGGAGGTCTTCGAGACCAACGTGTTCGGGCCGGTCCGGGTGACCCGGGCCTTCCTCCCGCTGCTGGAGCGCTCGGCGGCGCCGCGGATCGTGATGGTGTCCAGCGGGCTCGGCTCCCTGACGATCACCGCGGACCCGGCGCGGATCGAGTCGCAGATCCTGTCGCTGACCTACCCGTCGTCGAAGTCCGCGCTGAACATGATCACGACGCAGTACGCCAAGGCGCTGCCGCGGTTCCGGGTCAACGCCGCCGACCCCGGCTACACCGCCACGGACCTCAACGGGCACAGCGGCCACCAGACCGTGACCGAGGGGACCGACGCGATCGTGGAGCTCGCACAGGTCGGGCCCGACGGGCCGACGGGCACCTACCGCGACCGCGCCGGCGAAATCCCGTGGTGATCGGGCGCCGGTGCCCCTAACCTCACCGCCGTGGTCCAGCAGCTCTACGGCTGACCAGGCCGTGCCCCGACGACCCCGCCTCCCGCGCGGGGTCGTCCGCATGTCCGTTGCACCCGCAGAGCTCCTGGAGTCCCCTTGTCGCACATCCTCATGGCCGGCGTCGGCGCGCACGGCCACACCAACCCGCACCTGGGCGTCGTCGCCGAGCTGGCCGAACGCGGCCACCGCGTCTCCTGGGTGATCCCCGGGTCCTTCGCCGCGACCGTCGCGGCGGCGGGCGCGGTCCCGCTCGTCGTCGACTCCCTGGTGCCGGACGAGTCGCGGGGCGAGTCGTGGCCGGAGGACCCCGTCGCCGGCATGTCGATCTTCCTCGACGAGGCGGAGCACGTGTACCCGCAGGTCGAGAAGGCCCTCGCCGGCGACCCGCCCGACCTCGTGCTCTACGACATCGGCGGCTACCCCGGCCGCGCCCTCGCGGCGCGGTGGTGCCTGCCGCTCGTCCAGCTCTCGCCGTCGATGGTGGCGTGGGAGGGGTTCGAGGAGGACATGGCCGAGGCGCTGGCCTTCCGCGACACCCCGGAGCACGCCGCGTACCAGCGCCGGTTCCAGGCGTGGCTCGACGGGCTCGGCATCGCGCTCACACCGGACGAGTTCGCCGGCCGGCCGCCGCGTTGCCTCGTCGAGATCCCGCGGGCCATGCAGCCGAACGCCGACCGGGTCGACGAGCGCGTGTACACCTTCGTCGGGCCGGCGCTGGACCGGCGCCGCGAGGAGTGGCCGGCGGGTGCGGACCCGATGGTGCTGGTTTCGCTGGGTTCGAACTACACGAACCAGCCGGTCTTCTACCGCGCCTGCGCGGAGGCCTTCGCGCCGCTGGGCTGGCGAGTCGTGATCGCCGCGGGGCCACACGTCACGCCCGAGGAGCTCGGCGCGCTGCCCGCGGGCGTCGAGATCCACCGGTGGGTGCCGCAGTTCGCGGCGCTGGGGCGGGCGCGCGCGTTCGTGACGCACGCGGGGTCCGGCGGCTGCTCCGAGGGGCTCTACCAGGGCGTCCCGATGATCGCGGTGCCGCAGGCCGTCGACCAGTTCGGCAATGCGGCGCTGCTCGAGGCGCTCGGCGTCGGCCGGCACGTCCCGCGGGAGGAGGCGACGCCGGAGCGGCTGCGGCAGGCGTTGGTCGAGCTCACGGAGTCGCCGGAGGTGGCGGCCCGCTGCGCCGCCCTGCGCGCGGAGGTCCGGGCGGAGGGCGGCGCCCGGGCCGCGGCCGACGTGGTGGAGTCGCTGCTGCCGGACTGACGGTGATCAGCATTATGGATCCATAACGCGTTCGAACCGGGCTCCGGCGCGCGTGAGGGATCCATCACGCGTCAGGCTCCGCCGGGGGCGCGGGAGACCATCCAGCGGTGCCCGGCGGGGTCGACGACGACGCCGCCGCGCCCGTAGGGCGAGTCCGTGACCGGCCGCTCCAGGTAGGCGCCCCGCGCGACCGCCCGTTCCACCACGGCGTCGGGGTCGGCGACCTCGAGGCGCAGCGACACCGACACCGCGTCCGGCGCCGGTGCCCGCAGCCCCAGCTCGGGGAACTCCTCGGCGAGCATCACGACCGAGTCGCCCAGCGCCATCTCCGCGTGCCCGATCCGCCCGTCCGGCATCACGATCGGCTCCCCGCGGCGGACCGCGCCGAACACGTCGACGTAGAAGTCGAGGGCGGCTTCCGCGTCGGGGACGGCCAGGTACGGGGTCAGGGTGTGCAGCGGCAGTGCCGCCGCGGCGGTGGTCGCGGACTCGTCGGTCGGGCTCGTGCGGCTCTTTTCGCTCTCGGGCCCGAGCACCAGCCGTTCGAGGCGCCCGCGCAGCCGCGCGGCGAACCCCGGATCGGGGTGGACGGGCCGGATCGGCTCGCGGAGGACGTCCAGCGGATCGGTCATGCCGGGCCTCCTCCGGTCCAGTCGGTGTGGGCGGCGTAGCTGCGCCGGTACGCGCCCCGCGCCCGGACGAGCAGGGCCTCGGTGGCGTGCACGGTCCGGCCCATGATCTCGGCGACCTCGGGGACGGAGAGCCCGTCGAGGTAACGCAGCGTCAGCGCGGCCCGGTGCTGCGGCGCCTGCGCGTCGAGGACCTCGCGGGCGAGCAGGGCGTCGAGCTCGGCCTCCCACGGGTCCTCGGCCTCCGGTGCCTCCAGGACCCGCAGCGCGCGGTCCCGGATCTCCAGCGACCGCCAGTGGTCGACGAGCTTGTGCCGGGCGATCCCGACCAGCCACGCCGTGCTGACCCGCGGCGTGCCGGACCGGCACGCCGCGACCGCGGCCAGGAACACCTCCGCCGTGAGGTCCTCGGCGAGCGCCCGCCGGCTGCAGCGGGCCAGCAGGTAGCCGTAGATCTCGGGCAGCGCGGAGTCGTACAGGGCGAGCAGGTCGAGCCCCGGGTCGGGCTCGACCCCGCTCGTGGGGCCCTGCGGTCCGCTCACGCCCCTCCATCGGACGGCGCGGCGGCGCTCCGACGGTCGTTCACCCGATCGTCGTACTCAGACACCGGCGAGGAACGTGAGCAGGACCTCGGTCCAGCGGTCCGCGGCGTCGACGTGCGGGCCGTGCCCGCTGCCCTCGAAGATCTCGACGGTGACCCGCCCGCCGGCGGCGGCGTACGCGTCGAGCACCTCGCGGATCTGTGTGACCATCGGCTGCGCGGGGAAGCCCTCCTCGCCGGGCCAGCCGGGGACCGCGCCGCTCGCGCCGAGCACGCCGAAGTCGAGCGGGGACGCGTCGGACACGACGAGGTCCGCGCTCCCGTGGGTCCACAGCACCGGCGGCTTCGGGTCGAGGTCCACGAGGTCCGCCCACCGGCAGTTCTTCGGCGACAACGCGTTCAGGATGCCGCGGCTGCCGGGCGCGATGCCCGGCCAGTGCGACGACGTCGCGGTGTCACCGGGGTAGCCGTCGTCGCCGACGAGGGTCTTGAGCACCTCCGCGACCAGGACGTCCTCGCGGTCCGAGGGCAGCTGGTAGGTCGGCGACCAGTACAGCGCCCGCATGACGTTCCGGATGGAGAAGGCGCTCTCGTCCGAGGCGTCCTGCGCCGCGAGCCGCGCGACGACCTCGGGGTTGGCGGCGCCGCCGCCCGAGCCGGCGAAGTCGGGGGAGACCGGCGAGCCGTCGGCGCGGACGCCGCCGTACCCGTAGGGGGAGACCGGGTCGAGGAAGGTCAGCGAGGCGACGGGCCGGTCCTTCGCGTACGCGGCGATCGCGGCGCCGGCCGTGGACCAGCCCACGAGGTGCGGCGGGCGGTCGATCCCGAGGGCGCGCAGCAGCGAGGCGGTGTCGTCCGCCCAGTCGCCGAGGCCGCGGGTGGCGTCGAGCGCCTTCGGCTCGGTGTCGCCGAAGCCGCGCATGTCCGGCGCGATCACCCGGTACCGCTCGCCCAACCCGGGCATCAGGTGCTCGTAGAAACGGGCGGTGGAGAGGTTGCCGTGCAGCAGGACGAGCGGCTCGCCGCCCTCGGGACCCGACTCCAGCAGGTGCATGCGGAGGCGGTCGGTGTCGACGGTGGCGGACCGCACTCCGGGCAGCAGCGTCATGGCGTGATCGTCGAGGGCCGGTGGCGTGTGGTCAATCCGCCGTCCGGCAGGGTCGGGGACGTGCGCGTCGTCCTGGCCACCCCGCTCGACGAGGACCTCTGCCGCCTCGTCGAGGAGCGGGAACCCCGCCTGACCCTGGTCCGCGAGCACGGGCTGCTGCCGCCCATGCGCTGGCCGTCCGACCACACCGGCGACCCGGACTGGCGACGCACCCCCGTGCAGCAGCGGCGGTTCGAGGAGTTGCTCGACTCCGCCGACGCCCTCTACGGCATCCCCGGCGAGCACGACGCCGCCGCGCTCGCCCGGACCGTCGCGGCCAACCCGGGGCTGCGCTGGGTGCAGACCATGGCCGCCGGGGGAGGGGCCACGGTCCGCGCCGCGGGTCTCACCGCGGCGCAGCTGGACCGGGTCGTCTTCACGACGACGGCGGGCGTGCACGGCGGCCCGCTCGCCGAGTTCGCCGTGTTCGGCCTGCTCGCGGGGGCCAAGACCCTGCCGCGGCTGCAGGCCCGGCAACGCGCGCACGAGTGGGGCCCGCGGTGGTTCATGGGGCAGCTCGCCGACCGGACCGTCCTCGTGGTGGGCCTCGGCGGGATCGGTCGCGAGGTGGTGCGACGGCTGCGGGCCTTCGGCTGCCGCGTGATCGGGACCGCGCGCCGGCCGGGGCCGCCGCCCGAGGGCGTCGACGAGGTGGTGCACCCCGATGACCTCGCCTCGGTCGTCGGGCGGGTCGACGGGATCGTCGTGACGCTGCCCGCCACGGCCGCGACCGAGCACCTGATCGGCCCCGCCGTGCTGGCGGCGGTCCGGCCGGGCTGCACACTGGTCAACGTCGGGCGCGGCACGGTGATCGACGAGCCCGCCCTGGTCGAGGCGCTGCGCGACGGGCGGATCGGGTTCGCCGCGCTCGACGTGGTGGCGGAGGAGCCGCTCGACCCCGCCAGCCCGCTGTGGGACCTCGAGAACGTCCTGATCAGCCCGCACACCGCAACCCTCGACCCGCAGGAGGACCGCCGGATCGCGGAGCTGTTCGCGGACAACGCCTCCCGGCTGCTCGACGGCCGCCCGCTGCGCAACGTCGTCGACACCGTCGAGTTCTACTGAGCACTAACTGAGAGCAGTGCTCATGACGCGTTGCGACTACCGCTCCATTCTATGAGCATCGCTCACGAAGGGAGATCTGATGTCGACGACGCTCGCCGTTCCCACGGTCCGCCCTACGGCCACCCGGAGCGCGTACACGGGCGCCGGCCTGGTCGCCGCGGGCGCGCTCTTCGTCGCCTACCCGGCCCTCCGGCCCTGGGGCGACGCCACGGTCGACGGGATGGCCGGCGCGTTCGCCTCGCCCGCGTGGCTCGCGTCGCACCTCGCCGCCGTGGCGGGGTTCGTACTGGTCGGCCTCGGTATCCGGCCGCTGTCCCGGGCCGCGGCGACGGTGTGGTGGATCGGGGCGGGACTCGTCCTGCCGTACTACGGGGCAGAGGCGTTCGCCCTGCACGCGTTCGGCCTGCGCAGCTCCGGCGAGGCCCTGGCCGCGACCGCCGACGCGGTCCGCAACGGACCCGTGCAGCTCAGCGTGTTCGGGGTCGGGCTGCTCCTGTTCGCCGTGGCCGCGGTACTGGTCGCGGTGCGCGGTCGGGCCCCGGCCCTGCCGTTCGCACTGGCGATGGTGCTGTTCCTGCCGCAGTTCTTCCTGTCGCCGGCGCTGCGGATCGCGCACGGTGTGCTGCTCGGCGTCGGGTGCGTGCTGCTCGCCGTCGCCGTGCGCCGCAGGGCGTGACACCGACGATCGGCGCCCGCATCCTGTGCGGGCGCCGACGCTGTGCGGGGCGCTACGCCGTGACGGGGTGGTTCTGCCGCAGGCGGTAGCGCTGCACCTTCCCGGTCGCGGTCTTCGGCAGCTCCTCGACCACGATCACCGAGCGCGGTCGCTTGAACGAGGCCAGGCCCGCCCTGCAGAAGGCCACCACCTCGTCCGGGTCGACCACCGCGCCCGCCCGCGGCACGACGTAGGCGACGGGCTTGTCCAGGCCGTCGGCGTCCGGGATCCCGACGACGACCGCCTCGGCCAGCGCCGGGTGCTCCAGCAGCCGGGACTCCACCTCGGCCGGCGCGACCCAGATCCCGCCGACCTTGAGCACGTCGTCCGTGCGGCCGAGGCAGGTGAGGCTGCCGTCGTCGTTGCGCACGTACTGGTCCCCGGTGCGCATCCACTCGCCCTGGAACACCTGCCGGTTCACGGCGGTGCGGCACCAGTACCCGGTGCAGATCGAGTCGCCGGAGATCCACAGCATGCCGGACTCGCCGGTCCCGGAGATCACCGAGCCGTCCGTGCGGCGCAGCTCGATCTCGTAGCCGGGCACCGGGAAGCCCGAACTGCCCGGGACGACGGCGCCCGGCCGGTTCGAGATGAAGATGTGCAGCGCCTCGGTGGAGCCGATGCCGTCGAGGATCTCGACGCCGAAACGGTCCCGGATGCCGGTGAACATACGGGCGGGCAGGGTCTCGCCGGCCGAGACGCCCTGCCGGACGCCGGCGAGGGCGTCGTCGGGCACGCCGCTGGCCAGCAGCGGCCCCCAGAAGCTGGGGACGCCGAACAGCAGCGTGGCGCCGTACTCCCGCGCGTCGCCCGCGATGAGGTCCGGGGTCGGACGGGCGGGCTGCAGCACCGCCGAGGCGCCGACCGACAGCGGGAAGAACATCGAGTTGCCGATGCCGTACGCGAAGAAGAGCTTCGCGACGGACAGGCACACGTCGTCCGGCCGGATGCCGAGGACCTGCTGCCCGTAGGTCTCGGCGACGTAGCGGATGTCGGCGTGCCGGTGCATGGCGCCCTTGGGCTTGCCGGTGGTGCCGGACGTGTAGAGCCACAGGGCGGGCGACTCGTCCCAGGTGGGGTACGCGGCCTCGAGCGGCGCGCCGGCGGCGAGCATCTGCTCCCAGGTCAGGGCGGTGACGCCGGGCGCGGGCGCGACCGGGTCGGCGCCGGCGAGGACGAGCTGGCGCAGGTCCGGCGCGCTGGCCGCGGCGCTGTGCACGGCCTCGGTGAACTGGTGGCTCCCGATCAGCACGCGGGCACGGGAGTCGACGACGAGCGAGCCCAGCTCGGCGCCGGTGAGCATCGTGGAGCACGGCACGGCGACCGCGCCGAGGTACATGGTGGCGAGGATGCCGGTGAACAGCTCGACGTCGTCGGCCATGCAGAGCACGACCCGCTCCTCGGGGCGCACGCCGATCCCGGCCAGTCCACCGGCGACCCGGCGGACCTCCGCGGCGAGCTCCGAGTAGGTGAGGGTGCCCCGTGGGTGGTGGACCGCGGTGCGGTCGCCGTCGCCCGCCGACACCCGGCTTTCGGTCAGGTACTCCGCAGCGTTGAAGAGTTCGCTCATGAACCGGGCTCCTGTGCCTGTTCGGGTGGTCGAACTCTACAGCGAGACCACGCGCCGTCAACGACGCGTAGAAGATCACCTCTCCCGTGCGGACGTTCGATTTGCTACCAATGACCTGGGGGCCCGGCGCAGGTGCCCGTCCCCCTCAGAGGAGGTACGCGTGACGACTGCCCCGCCGACGCCCGTCGTCGGACTCCGTCGTGAGCGGGAGGTGCTGACCGTCGCCCTGGCGACCGGCCGGCACGTCGTGCTCGAAGGGCCGCCCGGCACGGGCAAGTCCACCCTGCTGCGGTCGATCGCGCGCGAGGCCGGGCAGCACGTCGTGTTCGTGGAGGGCAACGCCGAGCTCACGCCGGCCCGCCTGATCGGCTCCTTCGACCCGGCCCAGGTGCTCAACGAGGGTTACCTGCCGGCGAGCTTCGTCGACGGCCCGCTGCTCACCGCCATGCGCGAGGGCGGGCTGCTCTACCTCGAGGAGCTCAACCGGGTCCCCGAGGAGACGCTCAACGTCCTGATCACCGTCCTCACGGAGGGTGAGATCGCGGTGCCGCGGCTCGGCACGGTCACGGCGGGGCCGGGCTTCCGGCTGATCGCCGCCATGAACCCGTTCGACGCCATCGGGACCGCCCGCGTCAGCCAGGCCATCGCCGACCGTATGTGCCGGGTGGTGCTCGGCTACCAGTCCGAGGACGCCGAGCGGGCGATCACGACCTCGGTGAGCGGGGTGGACGGCTGGGTGAACGAGCTGTCCGTCGGGCTCACCCGGGCCACCCGCGAGCACCGGGACCTGCGGATGGGCTCGTCCGTCCGCGGGGCGATCGACCTCGCGCACGTGCTCACCGGGCTCGCGCAGCTGCGCGGCGAGGACAAGCCGGCCCGCGAGACCGCGCGCGATGCCGCGCACGCCGCCCTGTCCGGCCGGATCAAGGTCGCCGACGGGCTGGACCGCACCCCGGAGTCGGTGATCGACGAGCTGCTGGAGCGGCTCTGGCCGGAGGACGCGCCCGAGCCGACCGACCGGGAGGAGTCCGACCCGGGAAAAGCTGACGGCCCCCCTCCTCCGGGATCGGGGGGCCAGTCCGGGCGGGACAAGCCGCAGAACAGCCGGGGCCAGCGCACGATGGGCCGCGGCGAGCTGGGCTCCCGGCACGAGCGTTTCGAGGAGATCTCGCCGGAGGTCGGCCAGCTCGACGAGGCGGCGTTCGACTCGGCGCTCGCCGAGAACCCCGAGCAGGCCGCCGCACTGCTCGCCGATCTCGCGGTGGCCACGGACGCGACGCTGCGGGCCCAGGCGCGCAAGCTCGCGGGCCGGGTCTTCATCCAGCTCGGCAAGGTCGGGCCGGCCAAGGCGCGGGGCACCCGGAAGATCGCCCAGGCCAAGGGCGGCGACGGCGACCTCGACCTGGACCGCACGCTCGACAACTGGCAGCCGACGGCGAGCCGGCGGCCGCGGCCGGACGAGATCGTCACCCGCGGGTGGACGGCGCACCGGCGCGCGGTGTCGCTCGTCGTCGACATCTCGGGGTCGATGCAGGGGCTGGCCGTGGCCCTGGCGGCGGTGTCCGCGGCAGGCGTCGTGCTGGCGTCGGAGTCGGGCTCGGGCAAGCTCGAGCCCGGCGTGCTCGCCTTCGGCTCCCAGGTGCGCACCCTGCAGCGGCAGGGCGTGCGCCGGCCGCCGGACGAGCTGATCGGCGAGCTGGTCGCGCTGCGCGGGCACGGCACCACGGACGTGGCGGCGGCGCTGCGCGAGGCGTCGGTGCAGCTGGCGGGCGCGGTCGCCGACGAGCGGATGGTCGTGCTGCTGTCGGACTGCCTGCACACCTCGGGCGACGACCCGCTCACCGCCCTCGGCGGCATCGACCGGGTGCACGTGCTCTGCCCGCTCCCGGACGAGGACGCCGAGAAGGCCGCCCGCGCCCTCGCGGCGAAGGGCGGCGGCAGCTACCAGGCGGTGCGGCGGCTGGCCGACATCGCCCCGGCCCTGACCGCCGTCCTCTGCTGACCCGTGAGTGCTTACTGCCCCTAGAGGGGCGGTAGGCACTCACGACCCCCGGTGACCTGCGCGGGTAGGGTTCGGCGCCGTGGGGACCATCGTCAGTTTCCAGGCCCATCCCGACGACGAGTCGATCACCACCGCGGGCACCCTCGCCAAGGCAGCCAAGGCCGGGCACCGCGTGGTGCTGGTCTTCGCGACCCGCGGTGAGCTGGGCGAACCCGTCCCGGGCGTGCTGGCCGACGGCGAGCAGCTGTCGGTGCGGCGATCCGCGGAGTGCTTCGAGTCCGCCAAGGTCCTCGGCGCCGCGCGCGTGGAGTTCCTGGGCTACGTCGACTCCGGGATGATGGGCGACCCGACCAACGACGCCCCGTACTGCTTCTGGCAGGCGGGCGTCGACCACGCGGCGCGGCGGCTGGCGGTGATCCTCGAGGAGGAGGAGCCGGACGTCCTCACCACCTACGACGACAACGGCGGCTACGGCCACCCCGACCACATCCAGGTCCACCGGGTGGGGAAGCGGGCGGCGGAGCTGGCCGGGGTCCCGGTCGTCGCGCAGAACACGATCAACCGGGACTGGCTGCTGCGCGGTATGCGCGGGCTGCAGGCCTCCGGCGAGATCCCCGAGGGCTGGGACACCCCCGACGAGACCATCCCGCCGCCCACCTTCGGCAAGCCCGAGGCCGAGATCACGCACCGGGTCGAGGCCGTGGACTTCGCGGAGCAGAAGCGCGCCTCGATGCGGGTGCACGCCAGCCAGATGGGGCCCGAGCACTTCATGCTCGCCATGCCGGACCCGATCTTCGCGATGGGCTTCGGCACGGAGTTCTACATCGTCACCGACCCGCCCAGCCCCGCCGCCGCGCCGGAGGTCTTCACGGACCTCTTCCTGCCGATGCGTCCCTGAGCACCTGCTCCCGCTGCGCGGCTCAGCCGTCGCGGACGGGGAACGGGCAGCTCGGGGCGCGGACGCAACCAGTGGGACTCGGCACACCCGGGCGGTCCTCCCACACCCGTCGTAGGCGCGTCGCACACCCGCAAGGTCCGTCGCACCCCGTCGACGACCTGTGGGACGCCCTGCCGGGTGTGAGGCTGGGGTCGAGCGCGTCGCGTTCGCCATGGCGCTCCCGAGCGGGGATCGGCGTCGCAGGCTCGCGGCCGGTGCCGGCACACCCGTTCGAGCGCGGTACAGGCCGTCGACGGGATGCGGGCGTTGGGCGCCTACGTCCGCACCAGGCCCCGGCAGACCAGTTCGACGGTGAGGGCCACCGCCACCGTCTCGACGGCCAGGAGCAGCACCAGCACCAGCAGCTGCACCGCGCCGGCCTCGACCGGGGAGGCGCCGCCGAGCAGCATGCCGACGTAGGCGCCCGGCAGCGTGACGAGCCCGACGGTCCGGGTCTGGTCGAGGGCGGGAACCAGCGCCTGGGCCGCGCTCGGCCGGGCGATCTCCACGTTCGCGTCGCGGGGGAGGAACCCCAGGGACAGGGCCGCCTCGACCTCGCCCCGGCGCGCGATCAGCTCGTCGCGCATCCGCCTGCCCGCCAACGAGGTCGCCGTCATCGCGCCGCCGATGAGGATGCCCGCCGTCGGGATCACGGCGATCCCGGTCGCCGGCACGACCCCACCCGCCACCAGCAGCGCGACGACGGGCAGCGGGCCGGCCACGATCGGCAGCACCACCCACCAGCCGCTCGGGTGCCGGGTGAGGCGGCGCGCGGAGGTGAAGGCCGCAACCGCGACCATCAGCAGCACGAACAGTGCGCTGGTCCCCAGCGACCGCACCACCACGCCGATCAGCAGCGACACCGCGCCGAGCTGGGCGACCGCGCGCACCGACGCCAGCACGGCGGCCCGCGCCGTCCCCAGCTGCGCGAGGAGGGCGATCGCCGCGGCGATCAGCACCGCGAGGGCTGCGGCCACCGCGAGGCCGGGCCCGGCGTTCAAGGTCACGGGCGGATTGTGGCCGGACGGGCCGTCGGGCGGCACGGCGCGGCCGATCGTGGTCCGAGCGGCGTGCCCCGACCGACGGTCGGGCAGTCCGGTGCGGGCGGGGCGCCACGGACGGGCGCCGGCGGGCTCGTGCCCCGATCGCGAGCGTCGCTTCGTCCCGGGCGAGGGCCGACGGGCCCGCACCCCACCGACGGGGGAGGTCCGTGCCCCTGCCTGGCCCCCCTCGGTTGGTCGTTCTACCCTGCGTAGAGCACAATGCCCGTGCGAACCGTGCCCGCTCCCCTCGGCACAGCCCGAGGGCGTGCGGTCCGGTTGGCGGGAGATAGAGTCCGGACCTGGCCCACCACCTTGAGCCAGCGAGGTTCAGCGAGGTCCAGTGCAGGAGGCACAGTGACAGCCGTCGCGCCCAAGCCGATCACGACGCGCCCGTACCCGGCGCGTCGGACGGGTAAGGGTTCCACGTTCCTGAAGATGCTCCGGACGACGGACCCCAAGGACATCTCGATCCTGTACATGGTCACGTCGTTCGGCTTCTTCATGGCCGGCGGGGCGATGGCGCTGCTGATCCGTGGCGAGCTCGCGCGGCCCGGGCAGCAGTTCCTGTCGAGCGAGCAGTACAACCAGCTGTTCACCATGCACGGCACGATCATGCTGCTGCTCTACGCCACGCCGATCCTCTTCGGCTTCGCGAACTACATCGTGCCGCTGCAGATCGGCGCCCCGGACGTGGCGTTCCCGCGGCTGAACGCCTTCTCCTACTGGCTGTTCCTGTTCGGCGGGCTGATCGTGCTGTCCGGGTTCCTCACCCCCGGCGGCGCCGCGGACTTCGGCTGGTTCGCCTACACGCCGCTGTCCGACGCGATCCGCTCGCCCGGCGCCGGTGCCGACCTGTGGATCATGGGTCTCGCGGTCGGTGGTCTGGGCACGATCCTCGGCGGCGTCAACTTCGTGACCACGATCGTCTGCATGCGCGCCCCCGGCATGACGATGTTCCGGATGCCGATCTTCACCTGGAACATCTTCATCACGTCGCTGCTGGTCCTGATCGCGTTCCCGGTCCTCACGGCGGCCCTGTTCGGCCTCGCCGCGGACCGCCACCTCGGCGCCCACGTGTTCGACCCGGCCAACGGCGGCGTGATCCTCTGGCAGCACCTGTTCTGGTTCTTCGGCCACCCCGAGGTCTACATCGTCGCGCTGCCGTTCTTCGGCATCGTGTCCGAGATCTTCCCGGTGTTCAGCCGCAAGCCGATCTTCGGCTACAAGACGCTGGTCTTCGCGACGATCGCGATCGCGGCACTGTCCGTCGCCGTGTGGGCGCACCACATGTACGCGACCGGCGCGGTGATGCTGGCCTTCTTCTCGTTCACCACGTTCCTCATCGCGATCCCGACGGGCATCAAGTTCGTCAACTGGATCGGCACGATGTGGAAGGGCAAGCTCACGTTCGAGACGCCGATGCTCTTCTCCGTCGGTTTCCTCGCGACGTTCCTGTTCGGCGGCCTGACCGGCGTGCTGCTGGCCTCCCCGCCGATCGACTTCCACGTGTCCGACACGTACTTCGTGGTGGCGCACTTCCACTACGTGCTCTTCGGGACGATCGTGTTCGCGACCTACGCGGGCATCTACTTCTGGTTCCCGAAGATGACCGGCCGGATGCTCGACGAGACGCTGGGCAAGTTCCACTTCTGGACCACGTTCATCGGCTTCCACATGACCTTCCTCGTCCAGCACTGGCTGGGCAACGAGGGCATGCCGCGCCGCTACGTCGACTACCTCGACACGGACGGCTTCACCACGCTGAACATGATCTCCTCGATCGGCGCGTTCGTCCTCGGGGCGTCCACGCTGCCGTTCATCTGGAACGTGTTCCGCAGCTACCGGTACGGCCGCGTGGTCACGGTCGACGACCCGTGGGGCTTCGGGAACTCGCTGGAGTGGGCCACGAGCTGCCCGCCGCCGCGGCACAACTTCACCGAGCTGCCGCGCATCCGCTCCGAGCGCCCGGCGTTCGAGCTGCACTACCCGCACCTGGTGGAGCGGGCCCGGGCCGAGGCGCACGTCGGCGGGCACCCCGCCCCGTCCGAGATCGCCGCGCAGGGCGTCTCGCGGGAGACCCAGCCCGACGACGACCCGCGCTCCCGGTAAGTGCCGCAGCACGATCAGGCCCGGTCGACCGTCCTCGTGACGGTGACCGGGCCCGACCGTCCCGGCGTCAGCTCGGTGCTGTTCACCGTGCTCACGCGGCACGCGGTCGAGCTGCTGGACGTCGAGCAGGTCGTGATCCGCGGCCGGCTCACCCTCGGCGCCCTCGTCGCCGTCGCGCACGATCCCGAGGAGCTGCAGGAGGCCGTCGAGGCGGCCATGCACAGCATCGGGATGCAGGTCCACACCTCGATCGGCACGGACGGCTCGGTGCGGCGGCGGTCCACGCACGCGGTCGTCGTGCTGGGGCGACCGATCACGGCGCGCGCCTTCGGGATGGTCGCGCAGGCGCTGGCGGACGTCGGGGCGAACATCGACTCCATCCGCCGCGTCGCGGACTACCCGGTCACGGGGCTGGAGCTGGAGGTCTCGCCGAACCCCGACGATCCGGAGCAGCCGCACGGCACGTTGCGCACCAAGCTCGTCGAGGTGGCCCGCGAGGCCGGGGTCGACGTCGCCGTGGAGCGCGTCGGGCTGTCCCGGCGCAGCAAGCGCCTGATCGTGTTCGACGTCGACTCCACCCTCGTGCAGGGCGAGGTCATCGAGATGCTGGCCGCCCGGGCCGGTGCCGAGGACGAGGTCCGGCGCGTCACCGAGGCCGCCATGCGCGGTGAGCTGGACTTCGCGCAGTCCCTGCGGGCGCGCGTCGCCACGCTGAAGGGGCTGCCGGAGTCGGTCATCGACGAGGTGGCCGCCGAGCTGGAGCTCATGCCCGGCGCCCGCACCACGATCCGCACGCTGAAGCGGCTCGGGTTCCGCACCGGCGTCGTCTCCGGTGGGTTCACCCAGGTCATCGAGGGCCTGGTCGCCGAGCTGGGTCTCGACTTCTGCGCGGCCAACACGCTGGAGATCGAGGACGGCCGGCTGACCGGACGCGTGGTCGGCGAGATCGTCGACCGGCCGGGCAAGGCGGAGGCGTTGCGGCGCTTCGCCGCGGAGCACGAGATCCCGGTCGAGCAGACCGTCGCGGTGGGCGACGGCGCCAACGACATCGACATGCTCTCCGCCGCCGGGCTGGGCATCGCGTTCAACGCCAAGCCCGCCCTGCGCGAGATCGCCGACACGGCGCTGTCGCAGCCCTACCTCGACGTCGTGCTGTTCGTCCTGGGCATCACGCGGGACGAGGTGGAGCGCGCCGACGCCGCCGAGGGCGTCCTGCGGCGGGTGCCGATCGCGTGAGCGCCCAGCCGGAGCAGCCCGAGGAGCCGATGACCGCCGCCGAGCCCCACCCGCCGGTGCTCGCGCCGCTCGGGGCCCGCTACTCCGGGGCGCCCGCGGTGATCCCGCCGGAGGCCGACGGCGTGGTCCGGGCGATGCCCGTGATCCTGCGGATCGAGCGGGAGCTGCCCGCGCGGACCGCGCTGCTCGAGGCGGCGGCACAGGCTGCGCTCGCCGTGTGCCTGGACCCGCGGGCGCAGGGGGAGTGGCACGAGCCGCTGCAAGCCTGGGTCGACGGCCGGATCCGCAAGATCGCGCGACGGGCCCGCGGCGCGCACTGGGCGGCGGTGCAGGAGCTGCCCGGCGTCACGGTCGAGGTCGACGGCGCCGAGGCCCGGGCCCTGCTGCCCGGCCCGGTCGACGACGTCCCCAAAGCCGTGTCGCGGCTGCAGATCGGCGGCACGGACCTGCCGGCGGACGAGCCGGGCCCGGTCCCCGGGGGCACCCCGCTGATCGTGATCAACCCGGCCGTGGACATGACGGTCGGCAAGGCCGCCGCCCAGGTCGGGCACGCGTCGATGATCCTCGGCGCGGTGCGCGGGTGGTCCGGGGCACCGCGCTTCGCCGTGCGCCGCGATCCCGCGCTGTGGGAGGCCGTGCTGGCCCGGGACGATGTGGTGTGCGTCCGGGACGCGGGCTTCACCGAGGTCGACCCCGGCACCATCACCTGCGCCGCTGCCGACTGACGACCGGGTCGCACGCGGCTCGTCGGGACGGTCAGGCCTCCCGGAGGCGGGTGAGGGCGGCGCGGACCTTCCCGGCGTCGGTGGTCTGCCAGAAGGGCGGGAGCGACGCGCGGAGGAAGCCGCCGTAGCGGGCGGTCGCGATCCGCGGGTCCAGGATCGCGACCACCCCCCGGTCGTCGGTTCCCCGCAGCAGCCGGCCGGCGCCCTGGGCGAGCAGCAGCGCGGCGTGGGTGGCGGAGACCGTGAGGAAGCCGTTGCCGCCCCGGGAGTCCGCCGCCTTCTGCCGCGCGGCGACCAGCGGGTCGTCCGGACGCGGGAAGGGGATCCGGTCGATGATCACGCAGCTCAGCGAGGGGCCCGGGACGTCGACGCCCTGCCACAGCGACAGCGTGCCGAACAGGCAGGTCTCGGTGTCCTCGGCGAACCGCTTGACCAGCAGCATCGTGGAGTCGTCCCCCTGGCAGAGCAGCGGGACGGACAACCGCCCGCGCAACGCCTCGGTGGCCTGCTTCGCGGCCCGCATCGAGGAGAACAGCCCGAGCGTGCGCCCGCCCGCGGCCTCCACCAGCCCGGCGATCTCGTCGAGGTACTCCGGCGCCAGCCCGTCCCGCCCCGGGGGCGGCAGGTGCTTGGCCACGTAGAGGATCCCGCTGCGCCCGTGGGCGAACGGCGAGCCGACGTCGAGGCCCTTCCACCGCGGCGCGTCCGGGTCCCGGACGGGGTCCGCCGAGTCCCCGCCCGCCGACTCCACCCCGCCCCCGGGACGAGCCGAGACGATCTTCTCCGGCGGCAGCCCCCACTGCCGGGCCAGGGCGTCGAACGAGCCGCCCAGGGCCAGGGTCGCGCTGGTGAGCACGGTGGTGCGCTGCCCGAACAGCCGCTCCCGCAGCAACCCGCCGACGGACAGCGGCGCCACCCGCAGCACCTTGTGCCGGGCGCCGTCCGGGCCCTGCTCGGCCAGCCACACGACGTCGTACCGCTTGGCGGGGTCCGGCTCCTCGAAGGCCTTCAGCACCCGCACGACGGACTCGGACACCTCGTCGAGCAGCGCGAGCGCGAGCTTGCGCCCGGTGGCGCCCTCGGGGTCCTCGCGGCGCTCGCCGCCCAGTGCCTGCCGGCACATGCCGGCCGCGTCCCGGATCACCGTGAGCGCGCCGGTGGCGGCCTGTGGGATCGCCTCCCAGCGCCCGTTGGGCAGGTCCTCGAGCACCATGCCGAGGCCCTCGCCCGCCTCGGCCAGCCGGTCCGCCAGCGTCTGGTCGACGAGCTTGCCGCAGCGCCGCGCCGCCGCGGCGACCGTGCCGGCCGTGAGCTCACCGGTGGCGGCGCCGGTGACCCGGTCGACCAGCTCGTGGGCCTCGTCGACCACCACGACGTCGTGCTCCGGGAGGACCTGGGCCTCGCCCATCGCGTCGATCGCGAGGAGGGCGTGGTTGGTGACGACGACGTCCGCCCGGCCGGCCTCCGCCCGCGCCTTCTCGGCGAAGCAGTCCTCGCCGACGGGGCACCGCGAGACGCCGAGGCACTCCCGGGCGGTGACCGAGACCTGGCGCCAGGCGTTGTCCGGCACGCCGGGGACCAGCTCGTCCCGGTCCCCGGTCTCGGTGTCCGACGCCCAGTCGTGCAGCCGCTTGACGTTGCGCCCCATGGCCGAGATCGCGAACGCGTCGAACAGCTGCTCCTCGGCCGGGTCGGCCGTCTCCTCGTCGCCGTGGAGCTTGTTGAGGCACAGGTAGTTCCGCCGGCCCTTGAGGATCGCGAACGTGGGCTCGCGGCCGAGGGCGGGCTTGAGCGCCTTCGCGAGGCGGGGGAGGTCCCGGTCGACCAGCTGGCGCTGCAGCGCGATGGTGGCCGTGGAGATCACGACGGTGGTGTCGCGGGCCATCGCGTGCCGGATCGCGGGCACCAGGTAGGCCAGCGACTTGCCCGTGCCGGTGCCGGCCTGCACGGCGAGGTGCTCGCCGCTCGACAGCGCCTTGCGCACGGCCTGGGCCATCGCGTCCTGTCCCTCGCGGCGGGTGCCGCCGACGGCCGTGACGGCCACCTCGAGCAGCTCGGCCACACCCGGCAGGTCCTGGGACCGGACGGGCGGGGAGGCGGAGGCGAGGGGCACCGCCCGACGATAGCCGCCGGCACCGACAGGACCCGCCAACCGGCCCGGTCGGGCGCGGGGAACCGCGCCGAGGTCGGGATGGTCACACGTGACGTCGTTCCGTTACGGCAGCTCACGCCGGGGTAGGTGGGCATCATGAGGCGGGTGACGTCCACGCAGATCCGACCCGAGGCCGACCGGTACCCCATGGTGCTGGAGGTGACGCCGCGCTACAGCGACCTGGACCCGAGCCGCCGCGTCGGCCGGGAGGCGCTGGTCCGCTGGTTCGAGGACGCCCGGGTGACCACCGAGCACCGGGCCTTCCCCGAGCGCACGTTCGGGAACCGCCCGGCCGGGACGGGGCAGCTCCTCGCCTCGATCGACGTCGACGTGCTCGCCCCGCTGCGCATCGCCGACGACTACCGGGTCGGCATGGCCGTGAACCGGGTCGGCGGCTCGTCGTTCAGCTACGGCTACGGCGTCTTCACCGGCGCGGAGCTGGTCGCCACCGGCGAGTCCACCAGCGTGTGGGTGGAGGGCGGCCGGCCCGCGCCGCTGCCCGAGGAGATGCGCACCGCGCTCGCCGGCCTCGTGCTGCCCGAGGCCGCCCCGACCGGGCGCCGGGCATTCGACGCGTCGCGCCTCGTCCGTGAGAACTACCCGTTCCGCTACGACGTGCGGACCCGCTTCGGCGACATCGACACCAACCGGCACGTGAACAACGTGGCCCTCGCCGGCTGGTACCTCGACGGCCTCGCCGAGCTGCACACCGACGTCCTCGGCTACCCGCTCGGCGGGCCGCTCGACGGGCTGTCCCCGAGCTCGCTGCGCGTCGAGTACCGCGACCAGGTGCACTACCCGGGCATCTATCAGCTGCGGGTCGGCGTCCTGGAGCTCGACGACCACGAGGTCCGCTACGCCTGCGGGCTCTTCGACGGGCACCGCTGCGTCGGGCTGGCCGACGCCGCCGGCGCCGTCCGGGCCGTCGACGCGGAGGGCCGGGACGTCGACCTGCGCGCCGCGTTCGAGCCGTTCCGCATGCGCGGCTGAGCTACGCGGTCGCCCGGTAGAAGGTCAGCCCACCGAGCCGGGTGCGCCCCCGGCTCACCGCCGTCGCGTCGGTGAAGCCGGCCTGCGCGAGCAGGTCGAGCACCGACGGGCCGTGCCCGTGACCGTGGCCCTGAGCGTGACCGTGCCCCTGCCCGTGGCCGTGCCCGGCCCCGTGGTCGTGTCCTCCGCGCAGCCGGAGGAGGAGCCCGTGCAGCCCGTTCACCAGGGCGAACACGCCCCCTGACTCCCGCGGGTCGTGGTCGAGGTCCATCAGGTGCAGGCTCCCGCCCGGTGCGAGCACCCGGCGGACCTCGCGCAACGCACCCACCTTCGCGTCCTCGGGCAGGTGGTGGAGCATCAGCGAGGACAGGACCCGGTCGACGGTCCCGTCGCCGTACGGGAGCGACTGGGCGTAGGCCTCGTCGAGCTGCAGGGCCAGGCCCGCCCGCTCGGCCTTCCGCCGGGCGAGGGCGAGCGCCTCGCCGTCGGGATCGGTCCCGATGACCGTCGCGCCGGGCACCGCGCGCTTCGCCAGCAGCAGGACGTTCCCGGTGCCGCAGCCGATCTCCAGCACGGTCGCGCCGGGCTCGATCGCGGCCTGCGCCACGAGCTGCCAGTAGGAGTCGCCGACCCCGGCGAGCTTGCCGAAGCGGTCGTAGAAGGGCAGGAACGCGGGGTTGATCATCGCGGGCAGGTAGTCCCGCGTCTCGGTTGTCGGCACGGTGCACTCCCGGGTCGTACGAAGTTCGGTGGCTCCCTGCTAGCGTCCATGCCACATGAGCTGCGGACAAGGGACGAAGTGTGGCTGCAGGGGGACGTTCTTCGGCTGAGGTCGTGCGCCGGACCGCGCAGGACGTCCCGCTGCTCGACTACGTCCGCCGGCCCGGGCTCCCGGCGGTCACCGTGCAGCACTGGGTCGGGGACCACCCGTCCGAGGGGCCGCGGTTCAGCGGGGCCCACGCCCACGACTTCCTGCTGCTCCTCTACGTCGCGTGCGGCAGCCTCGTCGCGAGGGTGGACGGGCGCGCCCGGACGATCGCCACGGGCGACGTGTTCGTCATCGCGCCCGGCGCCGTCGTCACACCGGGGCGGCCGGACCCCGACGGCGACGTCTGGGCGGTCTCCTTCCCGCCCGACACCGTCGACCCGGGAGCCGCCGCCCCGCTCGTCTCCTGGCGCGGACACCCGTTGCTCGCCCCGTTCGTCGGCAACCACCGCGGGGGCGGGCAACGGCTGCGGGTCCCGGTCGAGGACCGCGCGGCCTGGCTCGCCCACCTCGCCGACCTCGACGCGGAGCTGCGCGGCCGCCGCGACGGGTACGCCGACGCCGCCCGCGCCCACCTCACCCTGCTGCTGGTCCGGCTCGGGCGGCTCGGCATCGACCTGCCGGACGAGCTCGACGTCGATCCCCTCGTCGCGGAGGTGCTCGAGATCGTCGAGACCCGGTACCACGAGGCCATCTCGCTGCGGGACGTCGCCGACGCGGTCGGGCTGACGCCGGGGCACCTGACCACGGTCGTCGGGCGGGCGACCGGGCGCACGGTGCAGCAGTGGATCACCGAGCGGCGCATGCGGGAGGCGCGCCGGCTGCTGGCCGACACCGACCTCACCGTCGCCGACATCGCCCGGCGGATCGGCTACCGGGACGCGGGCTACTTCGTCCGCCGCTTCCGCAGCGCCCACCGGGTCACCCCGACGGCCTGGCGCCGCGGGACGCCGTGAGCCGCTAGGCGATCACGACTCCCGCCTCCCGCATCTCCACCAGCGCCAGCCGGGTGGTCGTGGGCAGCACGCCCGCGCACAGCTCCAGCAGGACGCCGGTGTCGAGGCCGGCGCGACGGGCGTCGAGCGCGGTGGCCTTCACGCAGTGGTCGGTGGCGAGCCCGGCGATGTCGATGGAGTCGACGTCGTGCGCCCGCAGCCACTCCACCAGCGTGAGCCGGCCCGGCTCGCAGCCCTCGAACCCGGAGTAGGCCGCGGCGTGGTGGCCCTTGTCGAACACGGCCTCGATCCGGGCGACGTCGAGCGCGGGGTGGAAGCTCGAGCCCGGCGTGCCGGCGACGCAGTGCACCGGCCAGGTGTCGATGAAGTCCGGGGTGTCGCTGAAGTGGCCGCCCGGCGCGACGTGCATGTCCCGGGTGGCGACGACGTGGTCGTAGTCGGCCTGTCGGACGTACTCGGAGATCGCGGCCGCGGTGGCCGCCCCGCCGGTCACGCCCAGCGAGCCGCCCTCGCAGAAGTCGTTCTGGACGTCGACGACGATCAGCGCGCGCATGCTGTCGGTTCTCTTTCTCGGTGCTTCTCGGTGTTCTTCTCAGGACCCCGGGAAGACGGTCGGGATGGCGGGCTCGCCACGGGAGAGCTTGAGGCCCTCCCACGGCACGGAGACGAGGGCCGCCCGCAGCCGCTCGCGCCCCTCCTCGAGGTTCGGCAGGTCGGCGACCGGCTCGCCCTCGCGGACCATCGGGATCGGCAGGACGCGGTCGTGCGGGCCGTGCTCGGGCCGCACGGTGACGGGGTGCACGACCTCCTCGACCGCGGTGCCCGTGGGTTTGTACCGGCGCAGTGCGGACTTCCGCCCACCGCGGGACTCCTTGCTGCTGGAGCGCTTGGCGACCGGCCGGCCGTCGACCTCGACGAGCTTGTAGACCATCCCGGCGGTCGGGGCGCCGGACCCGGTCACCAGGCTCGTGCCGACGCCGTAGGAGTCCACGGGCTCGGCCCGCAGCGAGGCGATGGCGTACTCGTCCAGGTCGCCGGACAGGACGATCTTCGTCTCGGTGGCGCCCAGGGCGTCGAGCTGTTCACGCGCCTGCCGGGTGAGGACGCCCAGGTCGCCGGAGTCGATCCGGACCGCGCCGAGCTCGGGACCGGCGGCCTCGATCGCGCGCTCGATGCCCTGCCGGATGTCGTAGGTGTCGACCAGCAGGGTCGTGTTCACGCCCAGGGTCTCGACCTGGCTGCGGAAGGCCGCCGACTCGTCGTCGTGCAGGAGGACCCAGGCGTGCGCGGCGGTGCCGGCGGTCGGGACGCCGTACCGGCGCCCGGCCTCGAGGTTCGACGTGGCGCCGAACCCGGCGAGGTAGGCCGCGCGGGCGGAGGCGACCGCGGCCTCCTCGTGCGTGCGCCGCGACCCCATCTCGATCAACGGCCGGTTGCCCGCCGCCGTGACCATGCGGGCGGCGGCGGAGGCGATCGCGCTGTCGTGGTTGAGGATCGACAGGAGGAGCGTCTCGAGGACGACGGCGTCGGCGAAGGTCCCGGTGACGGTGAGGATGGGGGAGCCGGGGAAGTAGAGCTCGCCCTCGGGGTAGCCGTCGACGTCGCCGGCGAAGCGGTAGTCCGCCAGCCACTTCAGGGTGCGCTCGTCGAGCGCGCCCTGCAGCGACGCGAGCTCGGCGTCGCCGAAGCGGAAGTCGCGCAGCGCGTCGAGCACCCGGCCGGTCCCCGCGACGACGCCGTAGCGGCGGCCGTCCGGCAGGCGCCGGGCGAACAGCTCGAACACGCACTGCCGCTCGGCGGTGCCGTCGGCCAGGGCCGCGGCGACCATCGTCAGCTCGTACATGTCGGTGAGGAGCGCGGTGCTGGCGCTCGAACCCGAGGGGCCGCTCATGCGGAGAGCCTATGCGGCGTTCTGCGGCAGCGCGTGTGCGTGACACCATGGACACATGTCCGCGCCGCTGAGCTCGCCCACCACCCAGGTGGACCCTGCCCTGGACGAGGACGTCGCGGGAGCGACCCCGTGGCAGGCCGTCGTCTGGAACGACCCGGTCAACCTCATGTCGTACGTCACGTACGTGCTGCAGAAGATCTTCGGCTACCCCGAGCCGAAGGCCACGGCGTTGATGCTCGACGTGCACCACAAGGGCAAGGCGGCCGTCTCCGCCGGGGACAAGGACAAGATCGAGGGCGACGTCGCCAAGCTGCACGCGGCCGGCCTCTGGGCCACCATGCAGCGCACGTGAACGGCTGGAAGCGCGCGGGGCGCGGGGCGCGGACCCGGTTCGTCGCGACCCTCGAGCAGCAGGAGTCGACGGTCCTGCGCGGGCTGGTCACCGAGGTCACCCAGATGCTCGACGGGCGCACCGCCGACACCCCCCAGGACGAGCTCGCCGAGCTGACCGGCATGCGCACCGGACCCACCTCCCGGCCGGACGACCGGGTCCTCGCCCGCCTGCTGCCGGACTTCACCTCGGAGGACGCCGACCTCGCCGCCGGCCTGCGCTCCCTGCACGAACCCGAGCTCATCCAGGCGAAGAAGCACGCCGCGGAGTCCGTGCTCACCGCGCTGCCCGGCCGGGGCGGGCGGGTCGAGCTGACGGTCGAGCAGGCCGACGAGTGGTTGACGGCGCTCAACGACGTCCGGCTCGCGCTGGGGACGGCCCTGGACGTCTCGGAGGAGACGCCCGAGGAGTTCCCGGAGGACGACCCCCGCGCCCCGCACCTCGGCGTCTATCACTGGCTCACCTTCGTGCAGGACTCGCTGGTCCAGGCGCGGATGCACGTGCTGTAGGGCCTGCGCTCCCCGATCGTGTTCACGATCGCAACGGGTTCGTCGCGGACGGGCCTGTGTCGGGTGGTTCGCTGAGATCATCCCGGCATGACCGCTCCTCGGTGGGACGACCCGGGCCCCGTCGTCCCCCGCTCCCGCCAGTCCCTCAGCTACTCACCCGTGCTCCGGGTCGACCCGGAGAAGGTGGAGGGGTTGGTGGGGAGGTTGGAGGGGGTGATTCGGGAAGTGGCTGAGATTGAGAGGACCCTCGACGTCCTCTTCGTAGCGGCCCCAGCGAATGACCCAGTCAGCAGGAATGCATCCAAGCAGTCCACAGTTATGATCAACCATGCTCGAGCATACCTGGCGAGGTGGCGTCAGGACCTGATAATCGCTGGTGCCTCGGTCGCCGCACAAACTCAAGGCTACGTCGCATCGGAGGGGGCATTTGCGAGCCGCACCTAGTAGGTCCTCGGCGCTACTGCCACTTCTGCTGGCATCGTTGATCGTTCTTGTTTCGGGCTGTTCTGACGAGGTTGATGGTCTGTCGCAGACCAAAGACTCGGCGGTGGTGTCGGTGACAGCGAGCGTGCCTGCTCAGGAGGCCGTCGTGCGAGGGATCGATTCTTGCGACGTCCTCGACTCTGCAGCGGCCAGACGGCTCGGAGTTGCAAGTCAGCCAGTCGATCACGACTCAAACGAGTTCGCGACTAGATGTTCATGGATCGGTTTAGACAAGAACTTCGAAGCTAACCTGACAATGAATGAAGCGGTTGGCCTCGATCGTTCAGTCGATTTGGATGTTCATATCCCTGTAGAAATACAAGGTCATCCCGCGGTGCAGGTCGACGAAAATGGAGGCCCGACCTGCCGCTACTGGGTGGAAATCACTAGTAACCAAACCTTCAGTGCGGGAGCGAGCAGTCTTTCCGCCTCTGCGCCGCCGCTGTGCGAAAAGGCGCGAGCCTTGGCGTCAGAAGTCCTGGACGCACTGCGGAAGTAGGGAGAGCTGTGGCGGAGAGGACGTACGACGGGACGGCGGTGGCGTTCGAGGGGATGACGTTGCCGGAGATCCGGGACCCCGTGGCGACCGGGCCGGGGCCGGGGTCGATGCGGGCGGCGGAGCAGGCGCTGGCCGAGGTGTCGCGCAAGCTCGCGGACGTCAACGCCGAGCTCGAGGCGCTGGAGCGCGAGTACGCGGACGCGCACGAGGGCGAGGCGGCCGAGGTGACGCGGATGTACCTGCGGAAGCTGGGGGAGCCGGGACGGGTCGGCACCGTGATGTTCCAGCTCGCGGCGCGGGCACTGGGCGACCAGGCCGAGTACTACACCGTCGCGAACCGGGAGCTCGCCGCCCTGCGCGCCACCGACGCCTACCTCGGCAGGACCGGCAACCCGCACCAGGTCGACGAGCAGCAGCAGTCGGCGGCGCACGTCGCGAACCGCTACCAGGAGAACTCGAACGCGAACCTGACGACCGCGTTCCAGGCCTTCACCCCGCTCACACTCCCGACGCCCGACACCGCCGCCGTCGCACCACCCGCCGCGTCCGGATGGCCCGATGACGGAGGTGCCGCGGTCCCGGTCGCTCCCACGGCCGTGGCGACCGCTCCGACCGGGGCAGGCGGATTGCCAGCGCCGCCGGGAATGCCGGCGCCGGCCGCGAGCGGTCCTGCGGACGCCGCGACGCCGTCCGTGGCGCCGGCCGCGACCCCGCCGAGTCCCGCCGCCGCGTCCGGCCGCGCCGGAATGCCGAGCGCCGCGCCCGTGCACGGAACGCCGCCGGCAGGCCGCGCGCCGACGCCGGTCGCAGGGCTGAGCCGCCCCACCGGGGCTGCCACGCCACCGCTTCCGTCCGGTGACCGGCCGGTCGCGCGCCGGGCCCCGGTCGACCTGCCGCCCGGCGTCCTCAGCCCCTCGGTGCCACGAGCGTCCGTTCGGTACGGCAGCGCGAGCACGGCCGCGCCCTCCGCGAGGCCGCTCGAGGCCGGCCGCACCACGGCACCCCGCACGACCGCCCCGCGCCTCGGCGAGCCGACCCCGCGGCTCGCACCGGGCGAGCGGTTCCGCGGCGCCGACCCGCTCGCCGAGCAGGCACGCCCCGCCCCGGCGGCGCGGTCGACGTCGTCACACCTCCCGTACGTGCCGGCGGGAGTGGGCGGCGCCCGCCGCGGCGGGCCGCACCCGCGGCCGGACTGGCTGGTCGAGGACGATCCCGAGGGCGTGTGGCTGGTCGACGTCCCGACGTACGGACCGGGTGTGCTGCGCGGCGAGGACGGGAGTACCGGATCGGGCATGTGAGTCTCGTCGGGCGGATGTGCTCCGGACGGACGCGTTACGTACGCTGGCAACGTGCTGGTCATCCGGAAGGATCTCCTCGACGAGATCGTCGCCCATGCCCGCCGGGACCACCCGGACGAGGCCTGCGGCGTCGTCGCGGGTCCCGAGGGCTCCGACCGGCCCGAGCGGTTCATCCCGATGCTGAACGCGGCGCGCTCGCCCACGTTCTACGAATTCGACTCGGGCGACCTGCTCCGGCTGTACCGCGAGATGGACTCGCGCGACGAGGTGCCCGTGGTGATCTACCACTCGCACACCGCGACCGAGGCCTACCCGTCGCGCACCGACATCTCGTACGCCTCCGAGCCCGAGGCGCACTACGTCCTGGTCTCCACCCGCGACTCGGCGGAGACGAACCACACGGGCCACGAGTTCCGGTCGTTCCGGATCGTCGACGGTGTGGTGACCGAGGAAGAAGTCGAGGTCGTGGAGACTTATATGTTCGCGCACACCGGCGCGGACGACGTCCCCGACCTCGGCTGACCCGTCCTCGCCACACCCTCACCGAACGAACCCGAGCAGGAGCACCGAAGAACCATGGCCGTCACCGTCTCCATCCCGACCATCCTCCGCACCCACACCGGGGGCGAGAAGGCCGTCGAGGCCAAGGGGGGCACCGTCGCCGAGGTGATCGACGACCTCGAGTCGCGGCACGCCGGCCTGAAGGACCGCCTCATCTCGGACGGCAAGCTGCACCGCTTCGTCAACATCTACGTCGACGACGAGGACGTCCGCTTCGCCGGTGGCCTCGAGGCCCCGGTCAAGGAGACCTCGACCGTCACCATCCTGCCGGCCGTCGCCGGCGGCATGCGCTGAGCTGACGGCACCGGGCGGCGGGACCCGAACCCCGCCGCCCTCTGCCCGCTCTTGGAGGAGCGATGGCGCGCTACGACTCCCTGCTGCAGGCCGTGGGGGACACCCCCCTGGTCGGTCTGCCGTCGCTGTCGCCCGCGGAGAACGTCCGGCTCTGGGCGAAGCTCGAGGACCGCAACCCCACCGGCTCGATCAAGGACCGGCCCGCGCTGGCCATGATCGAGAAGGCGGAGGCGGACGGTCTGCTCACGCCCGGCTGCACCATCCTCGAGCCGACCTCGGGGAACACGGGCATCTCGCTGGCGATGGCCGCGAAGCTCAAGGGCTACCGGATCGTCTGCGTGATGCCGGAGAACACGTCGGAGGAGCGGCGGCAGCTGCTCACCATGTACGGCGCGGAGATCATCTCCTCGCCGGCCGCGGGCGGCTCCAACCAGGCCGTCGCGATGGCCAAGGAGCTCGCCGCCGAGCACCCGGACTGGATCATGCTCTACCAGTACGGGAACCCGGCGAACGCCGACGCGCACTACCGGACCACGGGTCCGGAGATCCTGCGGGACTGCCCGGAGATCACGCACTTCGTGGCGGGGCTGGGCACCACCGGCACCCTCGTCGGCACCGGCCGGTACCTGCGTGAGCAGAAGCCCGACGTGCAGATCATCGCGGCCGAGCCGCGCTACGGCGAGCTCGTCTACGGCCTGCGGAACCTCGACGAGGGCTTCGTCCCCGAGCTGTACGACCCCTCGGTCCTCACGGGCCGGTACTCGGTCGGCAGCTACGACGCCCTGCGCCGCACCCGCGAGCTGGTCGAGAAGGAGGGCATCTTCGCCGGCATCTCGACCGGCGGGATCCTGCACGCCGCGCTCGCGGTCGCCGAGAAGGCCGCCGGGTCCGGCGAGAGCGCCGACATCGTGATCGTGGTCTGCGACGGCGGCTGGAAGTACCTCTCCACCGGCGCCTACTCGGGCGAGCTCGACGACGCCGCGGAAGGCATCGAGGGCCACCTCTGGGCCTGAGCGGCCCTCACCCCACGTGGACGGGCGTCGCCGCGGTGACGTCCCGCCGGGGCGGTGATCGGGTTGTCGCGGACGTAGTTCGCCGCGGCCGTGGTGGCGATCGTGTTCAGCAGCGCGATGCCGAGCGAGGCGCCGACCTGCTGCGTCGCGTTCAGCACCGTACTGGCGGCGCCCGCGTCCTGGTTACCGACCCCGACGAGCGAAGGGGTCCGACGGTTCTGGTCCGATTCCCGTTCACGGCAGGGTGACGGTGTTCCCGCGTACTCTCGGCCACATGGCTGCGCCGCAGGTACCGAGCTCCCTCCCCGCCGCGCGGTCGTCGCGCGGTATCGCGCGCATCGTCCCGCCGCACCCGCTCGGGGCGGCCGTGGTCATGCTCCTGTTCACCGCGGTGCTCTACGCCGTGGAGTTCTACGACCAGATGTCGGGCCAGTACCTCGACAACGAGGGGATCATCTCCCGCAACGCCGACGGGGCGTGGGGCATCCTCTGGGCGCCGCTGCTGCACGGCGGCTGGCCGCACCTCTGGGCCAACACCCTGCCGTTCCTGGTCTTCGGCTGGCTCGCGATGGCGGGCGGGATCCGGCAGTGGTTCGGCGTCACGGCGCTGATCTGGCTCGGCAGCGGGGCGGCCGTGTGGCTCGTCGGGCCGAGCATGGCGTCGACGATCGGCATGTCCGGCGTCATCTTCGGCTGGCTGCTTTTCCTGCTGGCCAGGGGCTTCTTCGCGCGCTCGGGGCGGCAGATCGCGCTGGCCGTGGTCCTGCTGTTCTTCGAGGGTGGGATGCTGTTCGGCGTGCTCCCCGGCAACCCCGGGATCTCGTGGCAGGCGCACCTGTTCGGCGCGCTGTTCGGGATCCTGGCCGCGTGGATCGTCGCGCGGGCCGACCGCACGCCGGCGCCGGTCTGATGATCGGCGCCGTAAGCCCGTTCCCGATCACCGCAGGACACCCGTGACCGATCGCGACGCCCCCATCGGCATCTTCGACTCCGGCGTCGGCGGCCTCACCGTCGCCCGCGCCGTCATCGACCAGCTCCCCGCCGAGCGGATCGTCTACGTGGGCGACACCGCCCACGGCCCGTACGGCCCGCTGCGCATCGCCGACATCCGCCGGCACGCGCTCGCCATCGGGGACGGCCTGGTCGACCGCGGCATGAAGCTGCTGGTCATCGCGTGCAACACCGCCTCCGCGGCCTGCCTGGCCGACGCCCGCGAGCGCTACCCCGTGCCCGTCGTCGAGGTCGTCCTGCCGGCCGTCCGGCGCGCGGTCGCGGCGACCCGCAACGGCCGGATCGGCGTCATCGGCACGAAGGCCACCATCGCGTCGGGTGCCTACACGGACGCCTTCGCCGCGGCCCGGGACGTCGAGGTCACCGCCGTCGCCTGCCCGCGGTTCGTCGACTTCGTGGAGCGGGGGATGACGAGCGGGCGGCAGGTCCTCGGGCTCGCGCAGAGCTACCTGGAGCCGCTGCAGCAGGCCCGCGTCGACACCGTGGTGCTCGGGTGCACGCACTATCCGCTGCTCACCGGTGTGCTGCAGATCGTGCTGGGGCCGGAGGTCACGCTGGTGTCGAGCGCCGACGAGACGGCCAAGGACGTCGTGCGCACCCTGATGGCGTCGGACCTCGCGCGGGACCCGGAGACGGACCCGCCGCCCGGCCCGCACGAGTTCCTCGCGACCGGCGACCCGGAGCCCTTCCGGCGGCTCGGCCGGCGCTTCCTCGGCCCGGAGATCGGCCAGGTCCAGCAGGTGCCGGCGGAGGCCGCGGAGGCGCTCCGGTAGCGTCGGAGCGTGATCGGCGTCCTGGAGATCGTGGCCTACGTGGTCGCGGCGGCCGTCGCCCTGTACGGCGTGGTCACCACGGTCCGCAACCGCCCGCCGGACCGCACGCACCGGATCGCGGTCGGGGTGTTCGAGGCGGTCCTGGTCGTCCAGGCGGTCGTCGCGGCGGTGCGCGTGTTCACCGGCGTCCAGCTGCCCGAGCAGTCGACCTTCCTCATCTACCTGCTGGTCAGCGTGTGCGTCATGCCCATCGCCCTGCAGTTCGCCACGGCCGAGCCGACCCGCTGGGGCGGCACGGTGATCGCCGTCGGCGCGATCGGGACCGGGGTGGCCGTCTGGCGGCTGCACGACCTCTGGGTCGCCGGGAATGGCTGAGCCGACGAGGGAGCCGGGCCGGGAGCCGCGCGCGACGTCGAGCGGGCCCGGCCGGGTCCTCATCGCCGTCTACGCGATCTTCGCCCTGTCCGCGACGGCGCGGGCCGGCGTGCAGATCGCCGCGAAGTTCTCCGAGGCGCCGGTGGCCTACCTGCTCTCGGGTCTCGCCGGCGTCGTCTACATCCTCGCCACGATCGGGCTGGCCGGGCGGGGCCCGGGGTACCGGCGGCTCGCCTGGGGCGCGGTCCTGTTCGAGCTGGTCGGGGTGCTGGTGGTCGGCACGCTGACCGTGTTCGACACCGGCGACTTCCCCGACGACACGGTCTGGTCGGTCTACGGGCGCGGCTACGGCTTCATCCCGCTGGTGCTGCCGTTCGTCGGGCTGTGGTGGCTGCGACGCACCTCGGCCAAGGGTTAGCCTCCTCACATGAAGGTCGTCGTGCTCGGCTGCTCCGGCAGCGGACCGGGGCCGGGCTCGCCGGCGTCCGGCTACCTCGTGGAGGCGGGGGGCACCCGGCTGGCCCTCGACCTCGGCAACGGCACGTTCGGCGCGCTGCAGCGCGCCCTCGACCCCTGGGCGCTCGACGCCGTGGCCTTCAGCCACCTGCACCCGGACCACTGCGCGGACTTCTCGGCACTCGCCGTGTGGCGGCGCTACCACCCGGCCCCGCCCTTCGACCCCACGCGCAACCGGCTGCCGGTGTTCGCGCCGGTCGAGGCGCCGGAGCGGCTCGGGGCGGCCTACGCCCCGTCGGCGGCCGAACGGGCCGGGACCGACCTCGAGGACGTCTTCGCGTTCGGAGCCCTCGGCGACGGCTGCGAGGCCACCGTGGGCGGTGCCGTGCTGCGGGCGGCGGCGGTCGACCATCTCTGCGAGGCCTATGCCCTGCGCGTGCAGCACGGAGGACGCAGCCTCGTCTACAGCGGCGACACCGGGCCGTGCCGGGGGCTCGTCGACCTGGCGCGGAGTGCGGACGTCCTGCTCTGCGAGGCGTCCTGGCGGCACACGGACGACATGCCCACGGGTGTCCACCTGTCCGGCCGGCAGGCGGGGGAGCACGCCGCGGCTGCGGGCGTCGGACGGCTGCTGCTCACGCACGTGCCGATCTGGACGGACCCGGACGCCGTGCTGGCGGAGGCCAAGGCGTCGTTCGACGGGCCGGTGGAGCTGGTCCGTCCGGACGGCGAGTACGAGGTCTGAGCCCCCTTCCTAGGATGTCGGGGTGACGCGAGCAGACGGCAGGAGCGACGACGAGCTGCGCCCGGTGCGCATCACCCGCGGTTTCCAGAAGCACCCGGCGGGCTCCGTGCTCGTCGAGTTCGGGGACACCAAGGTGCTGTGCGCGGCCAGCGTGACCGAGGGTGTGCCGCGCTGGCGCAAGGGATCGGGGCTGGGCTGGCTCACCGCGGAGTACGCGATGCTCCCGTCGGCCACGAACACCCGCTCGGACCGCGAGTCCGTCAAGGGCCGGATCGGCGGCCGCACCCACGAGATCAGTCGCCTGATCGGGCGGTCGTTGCGCGCCTGCATCGACCTCAAGGCGCTGGGCGAGAACACCATCGCGCTCGACTGCGACGTCCTGCAGGCCGACGGCGGCACCCGCACCGCGGCCATCACCGGCGCGTACGTGGCCCTGGTCGACGCCGTGACCTGGCTGGGCGAGCGCAACAAGCTGGCCGACCCGAAGCCGATCTCGTGCCAGGTGGCGGCGGTGAGCGTCGGCGTCGTCGACGGGCGCGTGCGGCTGGACCTGCCCTACGAGGAGGACTCGCGCGCGGAGGTCGACACCAACGTCGTCGCGACGGACACCGGCACGCTGATCGAGGTCCAGGGCACGGGCGAGGGCGCGACCTTCACCCGCAGCACGCTGGACGCCATGCTCGATTCCGCGCTCGCGGGCATCGCCCAGCTCACCCGCATCCAGACCGAGGCGCTCGAGTCGTGAAGATCCTTCTCGCCACGCGCAACGCCGGGAAGCTCGTCGAACTGCGCCGGCTGGCCGAGGGCTCGGGCGTCGAGGTGCTCGGCCTCGCCGACGTCCCGGAGTTCCCGGAGGCCCCCGAGACGGGCGCGACCTTCGCCGAGAACGCCCTGGCCAAGGCACGCGACGCCGCGGCCGCGACCGGGCTGCCGTCCGTCGCCGACGACTCCGGGCTCGCCGTCGACGCGCTCAACGGCATGCCGGGCGTGCTCTCGGCGCGCTGGGTGGGCCGGCACGGCGACGACCTCGCCAACCTGAACCTGCTCCTCGGCCAGCTGGCCGACGTCCCCGACGAGCGCCGCGGCGCCGCCTTCGTCTGCGCGGCGGCGCTCGTGGTCCCTGACGGGCCCGAGGAGGTCGTGCACGGGGAGTGGCGCGGGCGGCTCGTCCGGGCGCCGCGCGGGAGCAACGGCTTCGGCTACGACCCGATCTTCGTGCCGGAGGGGGAGGAGCGGACCGCCGCCGAGCTCAGCCCGGACGAGAAGGACGCGGCCAGCCACCGAGGCCGGGCCTTCCGGGCCCTCCTCCCGCACCTCGAAGCCCTGTCCTGACCGCGACGAACGACACTCTCGCTCACGTCTGGTGAGCGAGAGTGCCGTTCGTTCAGTCGGTGGGGGCGTCCTCGGCGAGGACCTTCTTCGCCCGGGCGAAGGCGCTGTTGGCGGCGGGGACGCCGCAGTAGACGGCACTCTGCAGCAGCACCTCGACGATCTCCTCGCGGGTCAGGCCGTTGCGGCGGGCGGCGCGCAGGTGCAGCTCCAGCTCGTCGAGGTGCCCGTGCGCGACGAGCGCGGTCAGCGTGATCGCGCTGCGCATCCTCCGGTCCAGGCCGGGCCGGGTCCAGATCCCGCCCCAGGCGTAGCGGGTGATCATCTCCTGGAACTCGCCGGTGACGTCGTCGGCCCGCTCCAGCGAGGTGTCGACGTGCGTGGCGCCCAGGACCTCGCGGCGGACGGCGAGGCCCGCGGGATCGAGGTCCAGCTCGCGCTTCTCGGTGCTCACTCCCCGGACGGTAGCCCGGCGGGGGTGTGCGGGCCGGGCGGGTTCCGGTGATCGGAAGCGGTCGGCGGCGGCCGTCCGGGTGTGACGACGGGCGGGGCACCGTGGTCGGTACCGTCGCGGGAGTGAAGTGGTGGCGTCCCGTGCTGGCCGGGCTCGGCGTGGTGGCACTGGTCGCCGTGGTGCTGGTGGTGGCGCGGGTCTACGGGGTGCCGGGCGTCGCGGACCTGCGGCGGCTGACCGCGGAGGCGGGCCCCTGGGCGCCGCTGCTGTTCCTGGGGCTGCAGGCGGGGCTGTGCGTGGCGCCGGTGCCGCGGACGGTGTTCACGCTCGCGGCCGGCGTGCTGTTCGGCTCCGCGGTCGGGTTGGTGGTCACGTTGGCCGCGACCACCCTGGCGGGCGTGCTCGCCTACTTTCTCGTGCGCGCGACGGGCGGGGCGCTCGTGGAGCGGTACGTGCGCGGATCGGCGGTGACCTGGGTGCGCCGGCGCCTCGACCATCACGGCACGCTCGCCGTGACCTCGATGCGGCTGGTCCCGTTGGTGCCCTTCGCCGCGCTCAACTACGTGTGCGGGCTGTCCAGGGTGCGGTTCGTGCCGTACCTGCTCGGGACAGTCGTGGGGATCATCCCGGGGACGGTCGCGATCGTGGTGCTGGGCGACGCGGTCAGCGGACGGCCCTCGCCCGCGCTCGTCGCGGTGTCGGTGGTGTGCGGGCTGGTCGGGCTCGCGGGGATCGGGGTGGCGGCCCGGAAGCCCGTCCCGGAGGAGGTTCCGAGCGAGGAGACGCAGGTGGCCCGCTGAGCCTCCGCTCGTTGGGCTTCACCACGTTGTCGCTGTTCAGTCGGGGTGCCGGCGGCGGGATTCGAACCCGCACTGTCATGATCCTAGGTCATGCGCCTCTGCCAGTTGGGCTACGCCGGCGTCTTCTTGTTCTTTCGTCCGCCCCACGTCTCCGTGATGGCGTGACAGGTGGGGCACAGGATACGGAGGTTCTCGAGGCGATTGTCGGTGTGGTCGCCATTGACATGATCGAGCTCGAGCGGCAGCGGTCGGCCGCGCCACTCGCGGAGGCCGCACTCCTCGCAGTGATCCGGTTTGAGCCCCGCCTTGATGAGGCGGCGGCGCAGATGACCGGTGGAGGTGTAGGTCGAGTTCTGGACCAGGATCTCGCCGAGGGGCGTGGGTCGACCCGCGGCGGGCACCTTCAGTCCCTTCGCCCAGGACTGCCCCGTGAAGTGCGAGGTGTCCAGGCCCAGCCGCCGGATGTGCCCCGACACGGCGCGGACATCCCGCCGTTGGGCGTGTAGCCGAGCCGCCGGAGCACCCCGTGCACCGTCACCTCGGCCCGCACCGCCTCGATCAGCTGCTCGTCGCTGTACCGCCGGCCGGTGCGCGCGAGCCGGCGGAGGCTCGTGGCAGATGCGAGGCGTCGAGCCCGAGCCGCGCGATGTGCCTCCGCAGCACGTCGTACTTCCCGGGCAGGATGCCCAGCTTCCGGCACGGCACACCTCCCTCAGCGTGCGGCTCGACGCCACCGCCTCGATCAGCTGCTCGTCCGTCCACCTGCGGGCTCTCGGCATGATCCGAACGTAGCGAACATGCGTTCGAGTCCGCTCGAGTTGTCCACAGGGGTCAGATCTTGAGGTCCCGACGGAGCTTGGCGACGTGGCCGGTGGCGCGGACGTTGTACAGCGCGGCCTCGATCCTGCCCTCCTCGTCGACGAGGAAGGTGGAGCGGATCACGCCGGTGACCGTCTTGCCGTACATGGTCTTCTCGCCGAAGGCGCCCCACTCCTCGAGGACCTTCCGGTCCGGGTCGGAGAGCAGCGGGAAGGTGAGGCCCTCCTTGTCCCGGAACGTGGCGAGCTTGGTCGGCTTGTCCGGGGAGATGCCCAGGACGTCGACGCCGGCGTCGTTGAGCTCGGCGAGGTTGTCCCGGAAGTCGCACGCCTCCTTGGTGCAGCCGGGCGTGGACGCGGCCGGGTAGAAGTACACGATGACCTTGCGGCCGCGCAGGTCGGACAGTGAGACCGGCTTGTCGTCGGCGTCGGGCAGCGTGAAGTCCGGGGCGGCGTCTCCCGGCGCGAGGCGTGTCGTCATACCCCGATCCTGTCAGTTCCCCCCGACACCGGGACGCCCGCCGGGCCCGGCCGGGACCGCTCGTCTACGGTGTGGCCGAGTCAGAGTCCGATGACGAGCACCGAGGAGTGTGTCGTGGCCCGCGACCCCGAGAGCATCCAGAGCGAGATCGAGAAGACGCGGGACGCGCTCGCCGACAGCCTGGACGCGCTGACCGACCGCGCGAACCCGAAGCGCTTCGTCGACTCGGGCAAGCAGCAGATCGCGATCAAGCTCGAGGACCCGAAGATCCGCTACGCGCTGATCGGCGTCGGCGCGGTCCTCGCCCTGGCCGTGCTGAAGAAGCTGTTCTCCTGACGGGTCCGGGGGCCACCCGGGCCCCCGGCACCCTCATCGTCGCAGCGAGGCGGCGAACTCCAGCGCCTGCGCCCGGTCGGCCTCGGCGAGCAGCAGCGCGCGGTAGCGCGCGATGTAGCGGGCCGCGCCGAAGCCGGCCACCGCGACCAGCCGGTCGCCCCGCAGGTACCCGACGACGGTGCCCTTCACCGCACCGCCGGAGAGCCCCTCGCCGTGCAGCGGCACGATCCCGTCGGCGAGATCGGGTCGCCCGATCAGCTGGATCTTGAGCCCGAACTGGTCCGACCAGAAGTAGGGGACCGTGGCGGGCGGGGCCTCGGTGCCGGTGATCGCCCGGGCGACGATCGTGGCCTGGTCGGCCGTGGAGGTCCAGTGCTCGTGCCGGTGGCGGCCGCCCTGCGCCGGGTAGTCCCAGGCGGCGGCGTCGCCCACCGCCCACACGCCGTCGAGCCCGAGCACGCGGCCCTGCGCGTCGCACGGGATCCCGTCGGTCAGGTCGAGCCCGGCGTCGGCGAGCCAGCCGAGGTCCGGCCGCCCGCCGATCCCGACGAGCGCGACGTCCGCCTCGATCCGCGACCCGTCGGCCAGCTCGACGGCCACGCCGGCGCCGGAGGGCTCGACGAAGCCGGTGAGCGCCACGCCCGTCCGCAGGTCCACGCCGCCCTCGCGGATCAGCCGCGCGGCGAGTGCGCCGACCTCCGCGCCCAGGCCGCGCACCAGCGGCACCGGTGCGGCCTCGACCATCGTGACCTGCACGCCCTTGTTGATCGCGGTGCTGGCGACCTCGGCGCCGATGAAGCCCGCGCCGACCACGAGCAGGGTCGACGCCTTGTCGAGCTCGTCGCGCAGGGTCAGGGCGTCGTCGAGGGTCCGGAGGGTGTGGACGCCCTCGGGCTGGCCGGGCAGCCGGCGCGCCTCGACGCCGGGGGCGAGCACGATCGCGTCGGCGGTGAGCACCGCGCCGTCGGCCAGCTCGACCTCACCGGGCCGCAGCGCGACGGCGCGCAGCCCCAGGTACATCCGGACGCCGAGGTCCTCGAGCGCGGCCTCCTCCTTCAGCGCCAGCCGCTCGGCCTCCCAGTCGCCGGCGAGGAGCTGCTTGGACAGCGGCGGGCGGTCGTAGGGCGGGTGCGCCTCCGCGCCGACGAGGCTGATCCGGCCCTCGTAGCCGGCCTGGCGCAGCTGCTCCACGGTCCGGATGCCGCCGAGGCCCGCCCCGACGACCAGTACGTGCTCCGGCCCACCGCTCAACGTCCACGCTCCTGTCCCCGGCGACTTGCGACGCGGCCATCCTGGCCGACGCGCCCGGCCGCTGTCTCGGGGCCCGCACGGTCTGTTGCGCGGCCCACACCGCCGGGTGATCAGCCGGTGCGCGTGTCCGGGTCGAGCCGGGACCGGAGCCGGTCGAGGGTCTGGGCGAGCAGCCGCGAGACGTGCATCTGCGAGATGCCGACCTGCTCGGCGATCTGGGTCTGGGTCATGTTCCCGAAGAACCGGAGCATGACGATGGTGCGCTCGCGCTCGGCCAGCTCGCCGAGCACGGGCCGCAGGGCCTGCCGGTGGTCGACGCGGTCCAGCTCCGCGTCGGCGGCGCCGACCAGCTCGCCGACGGTGGCGCTGCCCTGCTCGGAGGAGAGCATCTCGTCGAGCGACGAGCTGCGGTAGGCCTCGGAGGCCTCCAGGCCCTCGAGGACCTCGGCGACCGGAACGCCGAGCTGCTCGGCGATCTCCGACGGCCGGGGCGCGCGGCCGAGCCGCTGGGACAGGTCCGACACCGCGGCGTTGATGGACACGTGCATGTCCTTGAGCCGCCGGGGCACCCGCATCGACCAGCCCTGGTCCCGGAAGTGCCGGCGGACCTCGCCGCTGATGGTCGGCACGGCGAAGGAGAAGAAGTCCGTGCCCTTCTCCGGCGAGTAGCGGTCCACGGCGTTGATGAGCCCGACGGTGGCGACCTGCACCAGGTCGTCGAGCGGCTCGCCGCGGTGGGCGAAGCGGCGGGCGATGTGCTGCGCGATCGGCAGGAAGCCGGTCACCAGCCGGTCGCGCAGCGCCTCGCGGCGGGGGTCGTCCTCGTCGAGCCCGGCGTACTCCGCCAGGAGCGGGGTCAGGTGACCGTACTCGGAGTCGGCCGCACTCACCGGGGGGCTGCGTCGGCGCGCTTGTGCAGGCGGATGCCCACGGTGCCGCTGCCGTTCGCCTCGAGCTCCACCTCGTCGGCCAGGGTCTGCAGGACCCGCCAGCCGAAGGTGTCCGTGGACACGGGGGTGGTCGCGTCGCCGGTGTCGACCTCGGCGTGGACGCGGATGAGCTCCTCGCGCACGTCGAAGGTGCACCGGAGGGAGGACCCCGGCACGGCGACGTCGACCAGGGTCGCGCACGCTTCGTCGACGGCCATCCGCAGGTCCGAGATGGCGTCCAGGTCGAAGTCCGCGCGGGCGGCGAGGTCCGAGGCGACGGCGCGGATGGTCGGGATCAGCGAGGCCGAGGCGCTGGTGCGCACCTCCACCACGGATCCCGGCGTCTCCACCGTCCCCGGGCCGTCTCCGGCGCCCACGGGATCCACTTCGGACACGCGACGTCTTCCCTTCGTCACGGACCCGCTCGGGCCCTCGATCCCCATCGTGCTACCCGGGGTGCGTTCTTATCAATCCGGTCGGCGTACTCGACCGGTGGAGCGGTCGCCGTCGACCCGGCCGAGGAGCTCGTCCAGACCCGGGAGCAGCGTGAACAGCCGGTCGGAACCGGTGACCTCGAGCGGCCGCGTGACCGCCCGCGAGCCGCCGAGCAGGTGCAGCGCGCGACCCTGCGCCTCCGCCCGGTGCGCGGCCCGGATGAGCACCGCCAGCCCGCTCGACGCCAGGAACCCGACGCCGTCGAGGTCGACCGCGGCGAGCGCGTCCGTCGGCTCCTGCTCGAGAAGCGCGCCGAGCGCCTCGCCGAGGGCCGGCGCGGTGAGCGTGTCCACCTCCCCGTCGACCACGAGGACGTGCACGCCCGGCGCGGGCCGGGTGAGGCTGGTGTCGAGGCCACCGGGACGGGACGGGCCACGCGAGGCGGGGGACGACAGTGCACTCACCTCCAGCGACGGCGTGCCCGCCCGGATCGCGGACAGGCGGGGACGCGAGACGGCTGCGGGCTCAACCGATCCCGGCGAACCCTACCCATCGGGCGGAGGCGGCCGGGGCGCGGGTGGGCGGGGACGCCATTACGCTCTTCGCGTGGAGACGACCGACCGGCGTGGGCTGGCCGAGGACCTGGGCCAGGAGGTGGCCCAGGGGGTCGCGGAGAGCGGCCTGCCCGGCGGCGCCGGCGAGCTGCCGCAGGTGCTCTACGACGCGCCCGCGGCCGTTCTGATGATCGACCTGGACGAGCGGCGCGTCGTCTACGCCAACGCGGCGGCCGTGGAGCTGACCGGCCACCGCGTCTCGCTGCCGGTCGACATCGACGCGTGGGGCGACGCGGCCGGCCTGACCGACCTCGGCGGCAAGCGGATGAGCGAGACGAGCTCGCCGCTGTCGCTCGTCGCGGCCGGCATCCCGGTCGCCGGGGAGCCGGTCGCGGTGCACGACGCCGCCCGCCGCGGCTCGACCGCCACCGAGGAGCAGCGCGAGGCCGCCGAGGGCCGGCTGCTGTGGGTCACGGGCTTCGTCCTGGGGCCGGGCGGGCTGGGCGACGCGGGGCAGCAGCTGCCGCTCCCCGAGGAGCTGCGGTCCCGGGCGCTGGTGGTGTTCCTGCAGCTCTCCGGCACCGAGCACGGCGACCGCCGGCGGCTGGAGGTGCTGCGCGACCGCGCGGTCGTCGCCACCGACATGTCCTTCACCATCACCGACCCGCGGCGCCCGGAGGACCCGCTGATCTGGGTCAACCCGTCGTTCACCCGGCTCACCGGGTACGCGGTGGAGGACGCGGTCGGCCGCAACTGCCGGTTCCTGCAGGGCCGCAACACCGACCCGGCGTCGATCGAGCGGATGCGCGCGGCGCTGCGCGCGCAGCAGCCGATCACCGAGGTGCTGCTGAACTACCGCAAGGACGGCACCGCGTTCTGGAACCAGGTGTCGATCTCGCCGGTGGTCGACGGCGCCGGGGACCTCGTCAACTTCGTCGGCGTGCAGAACGACGTCACCGAGCGGGTGCTCGTCGAGCAGGAGCGCCGGGCGGCGCTGGCCGACGCCGAGGAGGCCCGCAGCCAGCTGCGGATGCTCGCCGAGGCGACCACGCAGATGACCGAGACGCTGGGCGTCGAGGACGCGTGCCACGGCCTGGCCCGCCTGGTCGTGCCGCAGCTCGCGGACGTCTGCGCGGTGGACCTGCTCGACCGTCCGGGCTCCGGGCTCCTGCGCCGGGTCGCCGTGGCGGCCCGGGACCGGGCCGACGAGGACCGGATCGCGCGGATGGCCGGCCTGCGGGACCACCGCGTCGGCCGGGGCAGCACCACCGGGCACGTGCTGGCGTCGGGCGAGCCGGTGCTGCTGTCGGACCTGCCCGAGCACGGCGCCGACCGTTACGACGACGACCCGGACGCCGCCGAGCTCTACGACCGGCTGCGGATGCGGTCGGCGATCGTGGTGCCGCTGCGCGCCCGGGGCCGGGTGCTCGGCGCGCTGACGCTGGTCAGCCAGCACCCGTACGGCCGTCGCTACGGCCAGAAGGACCTGCACCTGGCCACCGACCTCGCCGGGCGGGTGGGGCTGACCGTCGACAACGCGCGGCTCTACGAGCGCGAGCACGCCGCCGCCGCGACCCTGCAGCACAGCCTGCTGCCGGCCGTCCCCGAGGTGGGTGGCCTGCAGCTGGCCGCGCGGTACCGGGTCGGCACGGACGGCAACCAGGTCGGCGGCGACTGGTACGACGTGCTGCCGCTGCCCGACGGGGCGGTCGGGATCGCGGTGGGCGACGTCGTCGGGCACGACCTGTCCGCCGCCGCGGCGATGGGACAGCTGCGCGGTGTGCTGCGTTCCTACGCGTGGGACGGCGGCCGCCCGGGCTCGGTGCTCGACCGCTGCGACCAGCTGGTGCAGGGGCTGGAGATGGCCTCGATGGCGACCGCGGTGTACGCGCGGCTCGAGCCGCCGGACGCCCTGGGCGACCGGGTCCTGCACTACGCCAACGCCGGGCACCCCGCCCCGCTGCTGCTCACCCGCGAGGGCGAGCTGCGCCGGCTCGACGAGCACCTCTCGCCGATGATCGGCGTCGTCCCGACGCTCGGCCGGGCCGGCGAGGAGGGCCGCACGGAGGCCACGCTGACGGTGCCCGCGGGCGGCCTGCTGCTGCTGTACACGGACGGTCTCACCGACATCGCGGGGGAGGACGCCGACGAGCGCGCCGAGCTGCTCGAACGCACCCTGCGGGAGATCCCCGCGGACTCGTCGGCCGAGGCGGTCGTCGACCAGGTGCTGGCGGTGTGCGAGCCGCGCCACGTCCGGGACGACATCGCCGTGCTCGCCGTCCGGCTCGAGCGCTGAGGTCGGCCGGCCCGTCCCGCTCGTCCCGTGTTGACGACCGCTGCACCCGATCGGGGTAACCGACTGCCTGCCGCTGCCGCCCGCTCACGGACCCGCGCCGTCCGTTCGGCGTGCGGGGCAGCATTCGGGGACGCGAACAGGAAACGATGCCGTTGACACCGGTCGACAGGCCGGAGCGAGACGGTCGGCAACGGCGCCGATCGGGCAGGGGGCGAACGAAGAATGGTGGCGGTGCCGGACATCGAGGGCATCGGCACGCCCGCGCAGCGGCGCGGCGGGCCGTCCCCCGTCCCACCCGCGCGACGGCGGCTGGTGGCCGTCGCGGTGAGCCCCATGGAGCTGTTGCGGCCGGAGTCGGACCTCGCGCGCGTGGTCGCCGACGCCGGCCGGGTCGACCTGCTCCTCGCGCGGCCGGACGCGCCCGCGGTATCGGTGGTCCCGGCGCCCGCCCCGGCGCCGGTGTCGGTCCCCGCACAGCTCGATCTCGACGACCTCGACGACTACGAGGACGACGACTACGAGGACGACGACGAGGACGACGACGGGATCGCCGCCGCCGTCGAGGCGCTCGGGCTGCAGGACGTGCACGTCCACCGGCTCGGGCTGCCCGGCCGGGTCGGCACCACCGCCGAGGACGACCTGGTCGCCGCCCTCTCCGAGCTCGTCGGCTTCGACCCCGAGCCGGGCGTGTACTGCGTGGCCCCGCTGCCCTCGCCGGCGGACCCGGAGCGGACGACGGTCGTGGCCGCCGTCCAGCGGGTGGTGCGGGTCTACGGGCTGCCGCTGCTGCGCTACCGATGTCTCGAGCTCAGCGTGGTGGGCGACGCCTAGCACGGCCTTGTCCGGGCTCCGACGGCTGCGGCCCCGGCGCATCCTCCGACACACCGAAGGGGCGGTCCCGGATGATTCCGGGACCGCCCCTTCGGTGTGTCGGTCCTCTCGCGGCCGCCGACGACGCGGGAGGGACGCCTCGGCCGGCGGAGCCTCAGCCGGCGGACGCTGGGCCGGGGAGGCTCAGCTCGCGGAGACCAGGCGCTTCTGCTGGTCGCGGCGCTCGAGGAGCACGCGGCGCTCGGACTCGCCGAGGCCGCCCCACACGCCGAAGGGCTCGCGCGTCTCGAGCGCGAACTCGCGGCACATGTCCATCACCGGGCAACGCTGACACACTGCCTTCGCCTGGGCGGTCCGGCGGGCGCGGGAGGGGTTCCGCTCGCCGTCCGGGTGGAAGAAGACCGCGCTGTCCATGCCGCGGCACGCGCCCAGGCGCTGCCACTGCCAGGCGTGGTCCATGGGCCCAGGGAGGCGGGAAACGTCGCTCACTCGGCTCACCTTCGCTCTCGTCGGAGGGCCCGACCACGTGCCGGGCGATCTGCCGCGGCGTTCCCCAAGGTCTCCACGGCCAAACGCCGGATGAGTCGGAACACAGTGGAGAGAGCGAAGTCGTCCGGGCGCGGACGACCGGACCGGACACCGGCCGGAGTGGACCCGGTGGGTGTCCTTGCAGCTCAGAGCGGCCGTGGAGGATCCCGCGATCGGCGCGGGTCCGCACGTCGACACACCATGATTGTGACCCTCGTCACAACGGTGGCGGGTAGGCTCAGGTGGCCTCGAGGGCCTGCTCGACGGTGTCGTGGATGTCGAACATCGGGACCAGACCGGCGATCGAGAGCGGACGCAGCACACGGCGGCCCGTGCAGGCGAGCCGGAGCTCCACCCCGGCCTGGTGCGCAGCCTCCCGCACCTCGATCAGCACCGCGAGACCGCTGGTGCCGAGGAAGGTGACGCCGTCGAGCGCCAGCACGACGAGCTGGGCACCGTCGGACAGCTGACCGAGCACGACCGAGCGCAGCTGCGGGGAGGTCAGCATGTCGACCTCGCCGCCGACCTCGACGACGACCTGCCCGTCGCCCGCGGGCCGCGTGGAGACGGTGATCTGGTCGTCCGACTCGCCGCGGCGAACCGCGGCGCCGGAGGCGTCGTGCGTGTGCTGCATTGGCGGAACGGTAAGGGCTGCCGGACCTCACTGCCACTCGGAGCGCGACCGCTGTGGCCCGCGGCTGAAGGCGGCGCGGCGAACGGTCCCCGAGGGGCGGCGAGAGCACTCAGCGCAGCTCGTGGTGGCTGTCGTCGGGGCGCCGGGTGTGCCCGGTCCGGCCGAGCAGCTCGAGCAGCGGGACGGCGACGCGGCGGCTGGTCCCGAGCGCCTGCCGCGCCTCGCTGAGCGTGAACACCGGGCCGATGGTCCGCAGCACCTCGACCGCCCGGTCCGGGGCGTCCGGCAGCAGCACCACGCCGCGCGCGAGCTCCACCAGCTCGCCCGCCCGGACGAGCGCCGCGAGCTCCTTCGTGCCGAGGCCGAGCTGCGCGAGCCGGTCGGCGTCGGGGGCCGCGAAGGGGTCCCCCGCGAGGTCGTGGCGCAGGGTCGCGAGCGCCTCCCGGACCGCGGCCGGGAGGGCGTGGGCCCGGTCGAGCCGGACGCGGCCGTCGCGCAGCACGAGCGGGACCCCGCCGCCGTCGGCCGGCCTCGACGCGGCGGCGAGGACCGCGGGCAGCAGCGCGGCGTCGGGCAGGCCGGCGGCGCGGCGGGCGGCCTCCGTCGTGAGCCCCGGGTCGAGCGGCTCGGCGGCGTCGTGGGCCTCGACGGCCGCGGCGAGGTCGGCGACCGCCCGGACGGCCCGCGCGGGGTCGACCAGCCAGCCGTGGGCCGCGGGCACGCGGAGAGCCGCGACCTCCGTGGGTGGCACCCCCATCGCGACCAGGTCCGCGGCCCGCACGACGCCGCGCCGGGCCACCTCTCCGGCCGCGGTGCCGAAGCCGGGGGCGGCGAGCTCGTCCGCCCGGCGCCGGGCGGCGCCGCGCCTGGCCAGCACGGGCGGCCGGACGTCCAGCACCACCGCCCCGGCGAGGACCGCGCGCCGGCCGGGGTCGCGCAGCACCGCCCGGTCGCCGGTGCGCAGCGGCAGCGGGTGGTCCAGCCGCAGCCGGGCGTGGTGGGGGCCGAGCGGGCGCACACGGACCCCGGTCGCGGCTGCGCCCGTGTGCAGCATCAGGGTTCCGGGCAGCTCGACGGGCGCGTCGGGATCCACCCCGCCGCCCGGCGCCCGCAGCCGGACGTCGACGTCGCTCGCGGTGAGCCACGCGCCGGGGGTGAGCAGGGCGTCCCCGCGCCGTACGGCCTCCTTCGGCAGCCCGCGCAGGTTCACCGCCACCCGTGCGACGCCGGTGACCTCCTCGCGCGGCTCGCCGAGGCTCTCCAGCCCGCGCACGCCGACCCGGCGGCCACCGAGCTCCAGCTCGTCGCCCAGCCGGATCCGGCCCGCGCCCAGCGTGCCGGTCACGACCGTCCCGGCGCCGCGGATGGTGAAGGCGCGGTCCACCCACAGCCGGACGTCGGCGGCGGGATCGGGTTCGGGCAGGCCGCCGACCAGCGCGTCGAGCGCGGCGCGGAGCTCGGGGATGCCCTCGCCGCGCGGCGCGCACACCGGAACGACCGGCAGCTCGCCGAGCGACGAGCGTGCCAGCGCCGCCAGGGCGTCCTCCCGCGCGGGCTCCGGGTCGAGCAGGTCGGAGCGGGTGATCACGAGCAGGCCGCGTTCCACGCCGAGGGCGTCGAGCGCGTCGAGGTGCTCGGCGGACTGGGGCATCCAGCCCTCGTCGGCGGCGACGACGATCATCGCCGCGGGGACCGGCCCGGCGCCGGCCAGCATCGTCGTGACGAAGCGTTCGTGGCCGGGCACGTCGACGAAGGCCAGGTCGGTGCCCGAGTCGAGGCGGGTCCAGGCGAACCCGAGGTCGATCGTCAGGCCGCGGCGGCGCTCTTCGGCCAGCCGGTCGGGCTCCATCCCGGTCAGGGCGCGGACCAGGGTGGACTTGCCGTGGTCGACGTGCCCCGCCGTCGCGATCACGCGGGCGGGCATCGTCAGGTCCCGGTCTGGGTGGCGGCGGCCGCGACGGCGGCGGCGAGGGCCTCGTCGTCGGCCGGGTCCAGGGCGCGCAGGTCCAGCAGGCAGCGCCCGCCCTCCAACCGGCCCAGGACGGCCGGGTCGCCGGCGCGCAGGGCCGCGGCGAACCGTTCCGGCAGCGCGACGGCGGCGCTCGGCAGCGTGACGCCCGGGGCGCCCCCGCCGCCGACGGTCGAGACGGAGTCGACGGCCTCGGCGAACCCACCAAGCTCCCCGGCGAGCCGCTCGGCCCGGCGCCGTAGGTCTTCGACGGAGGTCTCCAGCGCCGTCCGGACGGGCGTGCCGGGGCCGCGCAGCGTGGCCTCCAGCGCCGCGAGCGTGAGCTTGTCGACGCGCATCGCCCGGGCCAGCGGGAACCGGCGGACCTTCTCGACCAGCTCCGCGCCCGCGCCCGCGCCACCGAGGACCAGGCCCGCCTGCGGTCCGCCGAGGAGCTTGTCGCCGGACGCGGTGACCAACGTGGCGCCGCGGGCGAGCATGCCGGCGGCGTCCGGCTCGTCGGGCAGCAGCGGGTGCGGGGTGAGCAGCCCGGAGCCGATGTCGGCGACCACCGGCACGCCCAGCCCCGCCAGCTCCTCCGGGCCGACCTCGCTGGTGAAGCCGCTGACGGTGAAGTTCGAGGGGTGCACCTTGAGCACGAACCCGGTGTTCGGGACGATCGCGCGCGCGTAGTCGGCGAGGTGGGTGCGGTTGGTGGTGCCGACCTCGCGCAGCCGCGCGCCGGTCGACTCGAGCAGGTCGGGGATGCGGAAGCCGTCGCCGATCTCGACGAGCTCGCCGCGCGACACCACGATCTCCTTCCCGGCCGCGAGGGTCGCCGCGACGAGCGCGAGCGCGGCCGCGCCGTTGTTCGCGACGTGCGCGGCCGCAGCCCCGGGGACGGCCGCGAGCAGGGCGTCGATCACCCCGGCGCCGCGGCGGCCGCGGGTGCCGGTGGTGAGGTCCAGCTCGACGTCGCAGGTGCCGGCGGCGACCGCGAGGGCCTCCCGGGCGGCGGCGGAGAGCGGGGCGCGGCCGAGGTTGGTGTGCAGCAGCACGCCCGTCGCGTTGAGCACGGGACGCAGCCGGGTCGCGGTGCGCGGGAGGGCGGCGAGCGCGGCCTCGGCGACCTCGGCGGGCGGGATGGCACCCGCGCGGGCCTGCTGCTGGGCGTCGACGACCGCGCGCTTCACCAGCGCACGGCCCAGCCGGTGGATCGCCTCCGCCAGGCGCGGGTCGGCGAGCACCGCGTCCGTGCGCGGTACGGCGCGGCGCGGGTCGGGTGCGTCCGCGGGCGGGGGAGCGGTCGTGCCGCGGACCGGGGCGTCCGTCATGGGAAGAGCATGCCGTGCCCGTCAGCCGGAGCGCAGGGCGTGTCTGCTCTCCGTCGTCTGTTCGCGACGCTGTTCCGGGACGCGGACGGAGCCGCGGTCGGTCGGGCGGGCCGCTTCGGCTTCGAACAGGTCCGCCGTGCCGGGGGTGGGGGTCCACACCGCGGGGGCCGGCTCGTCGGACGGCTCACCGGTGGCGGGTTCGGTCTCGGCCGGCTCGGTGACGGCCTCGGGCTGCTCGACGGCCTCGGCCCGGTCGACGCCGGGCCCGGGCTGCTCGACGACGGCGGGCCCGGCGGTTCCGGCCTGCTCCGTCGTCTCATCGGCCTCCTCCGTCTCGTCGGCCGGGTCGGACTCGTCGACCGGGTCGGACTCGTCGACCGGGTCCGACTCGTCGACCGGGTCGGACTCGTCGGCCGGGTCGGACTCGTCGACGCGGACCGGCTCCTCGGCGTCGCCGGCGGTGACGTCCGGCGCGAGCGCCGCGTCGAGCCCGCGCAGCTCGGCGCCGACCGCGGCGTGCACCCTGGCCAGTTCGTCGCGCAGCGCGGCGCGCAGGCCGGCGAGCTCCTCCATCCGCTCGACGTGCTCGGCGACCCGCGCCGCCAGCTCGGCCCGCTCGGTGGCCACGGCCGCCCACTCGGCCTCGGCCTCGGCGCGGGCCTGCCCCGCGGCGGTGTGGGCGCGTTCCATCAGGTCGGTCGCCTCGCGGGTGGCGGTGGCGCGGGTCTCGGCGGCGTCGCGCTCCGCGGCGGCCCGGATGTCGGACGCCTCGCGCTCGGCGAGCCGCAGGACCTTCTCCGCGCGGAACCCGAAGCTCTGCGGGACCGTGGGCAGGCCCTCCGCGGGGGTGCCGGCCCGCAGGGTCCGCAGCTCCTCCGCGAGGCCCGCGGCGTGCTGCTCGGCCATGCGGCGCGCGTTCTCGGCGGCCTGGGCGCGCCGCTCCAGCTCGCGGACCAGCGCGTCGACCTGGTCGCGCGCGTAGCCGCGGCGCACGACCTCGAACGCGCCGGACCGGGTGACCGGGTCGGCGTCACGCTCCGGAACGGATGTCACGCCTCCAGAGTGTGACTCCCGTTGCGGACGATCTCCCTGCGGGGTCGGCCGGGTCGGTCAGTGGGAGCCCGCGTGCGACGGGCGGACGGGATACGGTCGGAGGATGACCGCGGGTTCCACCGAGCAGACGCGCAGGCTCACCCAGTTCAGCCACGGTGCGGGCTGCGGGTGCAAGATCGGGCCCGGCCGGCTCGCCGAGGTCCTCGCGGGCGTGACCCCGCCCAGTCACCCCGACCTGCTCGTCGGCACCGAGACGGGTGACGACGCCGCCGTCTGGCGGCTCGACGCCGACCGCGCGCTCGTCGCGACCACGGACTTCTTCACGCCGGTCGTCGACGACCCGCGGACCTGGGGCCGGATCGCCGCCACCAACGCCGTGTCCGACGTGTTCGCGATGGGCGGCCGGCCGCTCTTCGCCCTGAACATCGTGGCCTGGCCGTCGGAGACGCTGCCGCCGGCGATGCTGGCCGAGGTGCTGGAGGGCGGCGCCGACGCCGGCCGGGAGTGCGGGTTCGCCGTGGTCGGCGGGCACTCGATCGACGACCCGGAGCCCAAGTACGGGCTGGCCGTGGTCGGCGAGCTGCACCCGGACCGGATCCTCACCAACACCGGCCTGCGCCCGGGGGACGCCCTGGTGCTCACCAAGCCCCTCGGCGTCGGCATCGCCACCACGGCGGTCAAGGCGGGCACCGCGGGGGAGGACCTGCTCGCCCGCGCGGTCGACTCGATGTGCACGCCCAACGCCGCCGCCTCGGCCGCCGCGCTCGCCGCCGGGGCGACCGGCTGCACGGACGTCACGGGGTTCGGCCTGCTCGGTCACCTGCGCAAGATGGCGGCCGCCTCCGGGGTCGACGCCGAGATCGTCGTCGGCGACGTGCCGCTGCTCCCGGGCGTGCGGGAACTGGCCGAGGCCGGGACGGTCCCGGGCGGAACCCGCCGCAACCGGGACTGGGTGGCCGAGGTGCTGGACCTGGCGCCCGGTGTGACGGAGACGGACGTGCTGCTGCTCGCCGACGCGCAGACCTCGGGCGGGCTGCTGTTCGGCGCCGACCCGGAGCGGGCGGCGGCCACGGTGGCGGAGCTGCCCGGCGCCGCGGTCGTCGGACGGGTGCAGGAGGGGACCGGCCGGATTCGCATCAGCCGGTGAGGGCTTGGCGGAGGCGGACGGGAATCGAACCCGCCTGACCGAGGTGCTCGGCCACGTCGGTGTTGAAGACCGCGGGGGCCACCAGGCGCCCAGACGCCTCCCTGGCAGGCTCAGCCGGTGGGGCGCAGCGCGTCCGACACCCCGTCGGCCACCTCGAACAGCGCCAGCAGCCCGGTCGCCTCGAGCGCCCGGGTCACGATCCGCGACCCGCACACCAGCCGCAGCGTGTGGCCGCGCCGCTCCACCGCGTCCTTCGCCGCGACGAGCACGGCCAGCCCGGCGGACCCCAGGAAGGTCACCCCGGACAGGTCGAGGACGACCAGCGGGGCCTCGGGCAGCCGGGCGTCGAGCTCGGTGCGCAGCAGGGGTGCGGTCAACGTGTCGATCTCGCCGCGGACGTGCGCGACCAGGGACGCGCCGTCACCCTCGCCGGCCCGTTCGAAGCGGACGACGTCGTCGATCTCGACGCCGCCCTCGTCGGCGGGGGTCTCACTGCTCATTACGCACCGTGCTCCTCGACTTCCGCGGACGCGTGCTGCGGACTGTCGCGTCAACCGCCCGCCAACCCTACGGGGGCGCGCCTCGGCCGCACAACAGACGCCCCCTCGGGCGGGTCGCAGGGACGGCGGTGTTTGAAAACTGTGATGTGGGGCACTCTCCCGCGACGCGTCCCGGAGCCCCTCGCGGAGCGCGCCGACCAGGAGGAACCGTGTACCGACGGACGTCCCGCGCCGACCTGGCGCGCATCGGCCAGGTGCTGGCCGGACTGACCTACCCCGCGGCGAAGTGGCAGATCATCGCGCACGCCGACCACTACGGGGCGGACTCCGTGACCACCGCCCAGCTGTGGTCCCTGCCGATCGGGACCTACCCGGACCTGGCCGCCGTCGGGGTGGCCCTCGGACTGCTCCCCGACCCCCGCCCGGGCTACCGGCAGCAGCCCCGGGTCCAGGCCGCGGCCGTCGACCAGCCCCGCGGGAGCGTCGACATCTGACGCGGCGCCGCCTTTCGGCGGTTGCCGCCGCATGTGACGGGGACCACTCTCGATCCCATGACGACCTACGTCCTCGTCCACGGCGCCTTCGTCGGCGGCTGGTACTGGGACGAGGTCCGTTCCCGGCTGGAGAAGGCCGGGCACACCGTCGACGTCGTCCCCCAGCTGCCGAGCTGCGGGGCGGACCCCGCGCCCCTCGGCGATCTCGCCGGCGACGTCGAGGTGGTCCGGCAGCACGTGGAGTCGGCCGAGGAGCCGGTGGTGCTCGTCGGGCACTCGTACAGCGGCATGGTCGTCACCGAGCTCGCCGACCATCCCGACGTGGCGCACGGCGTGTACGTCTCCGCGGCCTGGCCGGCGCGCGGGGCGTCGCTGCTCGACCTGCTGGGCACCCTGCCGCCGCTGCCCTGGGTCGAGCCCGGCGAGGACGGCACGCTGCGGCCCGTCGACGACGTCGGCCTCCTCCACGAGTGGCTGTGCGCCGACGTCGAGCGGGAGCGGGCCGAGTCGTTGTTGCGGCGGGCACGCCCCCAGTCGATCGCCAGCTTCGCCACACCCAGCTCGGCGCCGGAACGGATGCACCCGGTGACCTATGTGATCTGCGAGGACGACGCGACCATCCCGATCGGGGCCCAGGAGGCGATGGCGGCGGCCGCCGACCACGTCGAGCGGCTGCCCTCGTCGCACGCCCCGATGTTCTCGATGCCCGACCGGCTCGCCGAGGTCCTCGGCCGGATCCGCTGAGCGGACGCCCCGCGCTGCGGCGGGCCGACGCACCGGAGGGTGGTGCTGGCAACACCGGACCGAGGTGTGGGTGCCGCGTGCGGTCGACCGGGCAGCACGGTCGTGCCGCGCCCCGGGCGACGACAGGGTTCCCCCGACCGCCCGGAACCCTCGCCGGGCCGACCCGGAGGAGCCGCATGCGCCCCGCCCCGACCCCCGCCGGCCTCGACCACGGGATCCCCGTGCAGATCGGGAGCGTGCCCGCCCCCCGCCGCCCCGCGCCCGCCACCCCGCCCCGTCCCCCCGCCGCTCTGCCCCCTTCCGTCGCCGGTACGAGCCGTCCCGCCCCTGCGCCCCGTCCCGCTCCTGCGCCCCGTCCCGCCTCTGCGCCCCGTCCGACCCCGGGCACGTCGCCCCGTCCCGCGCCGGGGCCGACGTCCCGGCCGCCCCACCCCGGCCCGTCCCGCCCGGGACACCCGCCGCACCCCGGGCACCCGCACCACGCCCTCCGCCGCCCCGGCCCCGGCCATCCCCTTCCGCGCCACCCCGGACCGCGGCCGCCGGCCGTGCACGATCCGCGTCCGGGCAGCGGAAGCCTCGACGTCCGACTCCTTCCCTCGCCGGACGGGGATCACGCGGACCGCCCGCTCACCGCCGCGGCCACCCCGCGCCTGGGCCGCCGCGCCCTGCGCCGCGAGCAGCTCGCCACCCTGGCCGCGCCCCGCCGCCGGTACTCGCTCCTCGCCCGGCTGCTGTTCGTGACCATGGACCTGCTGTACGGCCGCCGCCGGACGCTGGAGAAGTTCCAGGTGCTCGAGATCGTGGCGCGGATCCCATACCAGATCTGGGAGAACGCGGCCTACCGCCTGCTCACCCGCCGGCACCGGGACGGCGCCCTCGCCCGCCGCATCCACGAGCGGATCGAGGAGAACCGGGAGCAGCAGGACAACGAGCAGTGGCACCTGCTGATCGTCGGCGAGCTCGTCCGGGCGTCCGGCCGGAAGCCGGGCCGGGTGCGCTTCCGGGTGCTCCCGCTGCTGCTCGCGCTGTCCTACTACCACGTGGCCTGGCTGATGTTCGTGCTCGCGCCGCGCTGGAGCTACCGGCTCAACGCCGACTTCGAGGACCACGCCGAGCACGAGTACGCCGAGTACGTCACCGAGCACCCGGAGCTGGAGACGGTGCCGCACCGCTCCGCCTTCGCCGACCGCTACGGCGCCCACGCCACCGTCGCCGACCTGCTCCGCCAGATCGGGCACGACGAGCGGATGCACAAGGAGGAGTCCGAGCGCTACCTCGCCGAGGGCCGCCTGAGGTGATCGGACCGGGGTGACCCAGGGGAGGGCGTAACGCGGGCGCCGGGCGCGGCGACGACAGGCCGAGGGTGGTGCCAGTACCACCCCGCTCCGGCGTGCCAGCCGGTCTCTTCGCCGCGGGCCCTCCCGGCGCGGACCCGGCCCTCCCTAGGGTGAGCAGGTGACACAGCAGACCGAGTCCGCAGCCGGCGCAGGCGGTCGCGCCGGCGGCGCAGCGCCCGGCCCCGCCCTCGTCGTCCGCGGTCTGCGCAAGACCTACGAGGCCGGTACGGCCCCCGTGCGCGCCCTGCGCGGTGTCGACCTCAGCGTGCGCGCCGGCGAGTTCGTGGCGCTCATGGGTCCCTCGGGCTGCGGCAAGTCCACACTGCTGCACCTGCTCGCCGGCCTCGACCGCCCCGACGAGGGCACGATCTCTCTGGACGGCACCCGCATCGAGGAGCTCGGCGCCCAGCGGCTGGCCCGGCTGCGCCGCCGCAGCGTCGGCCTGGTCTTCCAGTTCTTCCACCTCATCGAGCACATGTCGGCGCTGGAGAACGTCTCGCTCGCCGCGCTCGTCGCCGGCGCGAAGCCCGCCGAGGCCACCGCCCGGGCCCGCGACCTGCTCGACCAGCTCGGCCTGCTCGACAAGGCCCGCGAGCTGCCCGCCGCGCTCTCCGGCGGCCAGCGCCAGCGGGTCGCGATCGCCCGCGCGCTTGCCAACCGCCCCACGCTCCTGCTGGCCGACGAGCCGACCGGCGCCCTGGACTCGGACGGCGCCGCCGAGGTCCTCGACCTCTTCCAGCGGCTGCACGCCCAGGGCCAGACGATCCTCATGGTCACGCACAGCCGCGAGGTCGCCGAGGGCGCGCAGCGGCTGGTCCGCATGCGCGACGGCCGCATCCTGGCCGACGGCGAGCCGTCCGGCCCGGTCGAGGTGCCCGCCGGGCTGCGGGTGGCCCGGTGAGCGACCGCACGCCGCTCCCGGCCGGCGCCGGGTTCCGCAGCCACCGCCGCGTCGGGATCGGGACGGGCCGACGCGCCCGCAGCTCCCTGCTGCTGTCCGGGCTCATCGGCGCGGCCGGGGTGATCGCGCCCGGCGTCGTCGTCGGGCTGCTGGGCGGCGGCCCGGCCTGGTGGGTCACCGGGCTGATCGCCGGGGTCGTGCTCGCGGTCGGGATCGCGCTGATGTTCAGCGCCACCGCCCGGCGCGCCAGCACCGCGGTGCTGGTCGGCGCGTCGGAGTTCGGCGGCCTGTCCGTGGCGGTCTGCTCCGGCCTGCTCGTCGTGCTGCTGGTGTTCGGGCGGATCCCGCTCGGGGCCGAACGTGCGCTGCTGAACCCCGCGCTGGTGGGGATGCTCGTCGTCGCGGTCGTGGCGGGCCCGCTCGGCCGCCGGGCCGCGCGCACCACCCGCGCCGCGCTGCAGGGCGTCCGCCGCTCGCCCGACGAGCTGCTCGCCGACTTCGCCGAACGGGCCGGCCGCGGCACCCCCGTCGACGACCTGCTCCGTCAGCTCGCCGAGACCATGCGGCAGGACTGGCGGCTGTCCCGCGTGCAGATCTGGGCCGACCGCGGCGACGCGCCCCGGAACCTGGCGCGCAGCCTCGTCGTCCCGCAGCCGGTCGAGCCGGGGCCGGAGCCGATCCCGCTCGACGCCGACGAGCTGGCCACGCTGCAGCGCGCCGGGGTCGCCGGGCCGGGCTGGCTGGAGCTCTGGCTCCCGCACCTGGTCGAGGAGGACGGGCCGGCCCGCCGCGGGCAGCTGCGGCTGGCCCCCGCGGTGCACGGCGGCGAGGTGCTCGCCCTCGTGGTGATCGAGCGGGACGCGGACGCCGACACCTTCGGCGAGGCGGACGAGCGGGCGCTGGCCGAGGTCGTCCGCCGGCTGGCGATCGTGCTGCGCAACCGCGCGCTCGACGAGGCGCTCCAGGCCACCCTGGCCGACCTGCGCCGCACCAACGCCGACCTGCAGGCCTCCCGCACCCGCCTCGTCGCGGCCGCGGACGCCGAGCGCCGCCGCATCGAGCGCGACCTGCACGACGGCGCCCAGCAGCACCTGGTCGCCCTCGCCGTGGGGCTGCGGCTCGTCCGCGACACCCTGACCTCGCCCGACGACCCCAACGCCGAGCTGCTCGACGAGCTCGACCGCGGCGTCCGCGACTCCATCCAGGCGCTGCGGGACCTGGCCCACGGCATCTACCCGCCGCTGCTGCGCGACGCCGGCCTGGGGGACGCGCTGCGGGCCGCGGCCAAGCGCAGCCCGCTCACCGTCGAGGTGCACGCCGACGGGGTCGGGCGGATGCCGGAGCAGGCCGAGGCCGCCGTGTACTTCTGCTGCCTCGAGGCGCTGCAGAACGCGGGCAAGCACGCCCCCGGCGCGCACGTCACGATCACGCTGCAGGTGGAGGCCGGCGCCGACGGCGACGAGCTCACCGTGGTCGTCGCCGACGACGGGCCGGGCTTCGACCCCGCCCGGGTCGCCGGCGGCGGCGGGCTGCAGAACATGGCGGACCGGCTCGGCGCGATCGGCGGCACCGTCGAGCTCGAGTCGGCGCCGGGCGAGGGCACGGTGCTCACCGGGCGCATCCCCGTCCCGGCCGCGGGGGCGAACGGCGCGCCGGCCCCTCGACCACCGGTCTCCCCGGTCGCGTCGCGCCCCGCACCCGTGGCGGGCTGAGCCGTGCCCGCGCGCGCGGCCGGCGCGCCGGGCCACCGGGGCGCGGTCCGGCTCGTCGCCCGCGCCGAGCTGCGGGAACGGCGCTGGAGCCTGCTCGCCCTCGGCGTGGTGCTCGGCCTGCTCGGCGGTGTGGTGCTGGGGGCGGTCGCGGTCGGCGAGCGCACCGCCACCGCCTACCCGCGGCTCGTCGAGGCCGTGCACCTCGACGACACCCGGCTGATCGTCCCGTCCGACCGGCCCGCGCTGATCGAGGCCCTGCCGACCCTGCCCGGCGTCGCCGACGCGTGGCTCACCGAGGCGTGGGTGGCGCAGGTCGACGGCCCGCAGGTGCGGTACATGTCGCTGGCCGCGGGCACCGCCCCGCACCCCGAGCTGGTCACCCCGGTGATCGTCGACGGGCGGGCGGTCGACCCGGCCGCGGCGGACGAGGTGGTGATCTCCGAGCGGGCGGCGGAGCACGGCATGGGCGTCGGCACGGTGCTGCCGCTGCGGATGCTGACCCTCGAGGACATGGCGCAGTTCGCCGTCGGGTTCACCCCGCACGGCCCGGCGACCACGGTGCGCGTCGTCGGCGTCGCCCGGATGCCGGGGTGGGGGCAGGCCCTGCCCGACGTCCTCGCGGGGCCCGGGTTCGCGCGGGCGCTGGCCGGGACGGGGATCGGCCACGCCGCCTACGTCCGGCTCGACCCGACGCCGGACGCCGGCGCCCGCTTCGACGCGGCCGTCGCCGAGCTGTCGGCCGCACAGCCGTCGATCGTCGGCGACTACCTCACGCCCGGGGTGGAGCACCCGCGCGCACCCGACCCCGCGGTGCACGCGGCCGAGCGGGCGCTGCTGATCGGCGTCGGGTTGTTCGCCCTGGTCGTGGGCCTGGGCGCCGTGCAGGTCGTCGGGCTCGGGCTGCTGCGGACCGCGGGCACGGCCCGCGCGGCCCGGTCGATCGAGTCCGCCCTCGGCATGACGGCGGCGCAGAGCGTGGCCGCCCGGGTCGCCGCGGCCGTCCCCGCGGCGGCGGTGACCGGGCTGCTCGGCGCCGGGGTCGTGGTGGCCGCCGGCGTCCTCGCGCCCCTCGGCAGCCAGGCCCGCTTCGAGCCGGAGCCGGGCTTCCGGCCGCAGTGGGCGCTCGCGGTGGCCGGCGGTGCCGCGCTCGGGGCGCTGTTCCTGCTGGTCATGGCGGTCGCCGCCACGTTCGCCTGGCGCCGCCGCGCGCTGGTCGTCCCCGAGCCGGCCGCGCCCCGGCCGGGCTCGCTCGCCGCCGCCGTCGGCGGTTCGCTGGGGCGGTGGCCCACCCTGCTGCTCGGCAGCAGGCTCGCTCAGGCGGGCACCCGGCGCGGCGTCCCGCCGGTGATCACGGTTCTCGCCGCCACGGCCGCGGTCGCCGGGATCGTCGCCACGGTGACGGTCGGGGCGAGCCTCGACCGGCTCGTCGCGAACCCGGACCGGTGGGCGGGCGGCGCCGACATCACGATCGCCGACAGCCGGGAACCCGACGTCCTCGCGCTCGTCGAGGACCCGCGGGTCGCGGCGCTGGCGATCACCGACACCTCGTACGCCCGGCTCGCCTCCGGCGACCCGCTCGGCATCGTCAGCATCACCGCCCGCAAGGGCGCCCCGCCCGTCGAGCTGGTGTCCGGGCGGCTGCCGGCCGCCCCGGACGAGGTCGCCGTCAACCCCCGGGTGGCCGCCGAGCGCGGGCTGTCCGCGGGGGAGCGGATCGACACGCTGGGGACGGACGGCGCCCCGCACCCGATGACCGTCGTCGGGATCGCGGTGGTGCCCAACGAGAACCACGGCCCGCTCGGCCAGGACCTCCTCGCCACCGGCGACGGGCTGCTCGCGGTGAGCCCCGACCGCACCTTCCCGCTGCTCACCACGCACGTCTACGCCCGGTCCGGCACGGCCGACGCGCTCGCCGCCGAGCTGGGCGGCCGGCTGGAGCTGTCCCCGCCGACCGTGCCCGAGGCGATCCGCAACCTCGGCGACCTCGGCCGGCTGCCGGACGTGCTCGCGGTGGTGCTCGCCGTCGTCGCCGGGACGGGGCTGGCGCACTCGCTGCTGGTCGGCGCCCGGCGGCTGGCGCGCGAGATGGCCGTGTTCTCCGTGCTCGGGGCCACCCCGGGCCAGGTGCGGACCACGCTCGGCGTGCTGGCCGCGTCGACCGCGGTGCCCGCCGTGCTGCTGGGCGTGCCGGTCGGGCTCGGCGTCGCCCGGCTGTTCTGGTGGCAGGTGGCGTCGACGATCGGGGTCGGCGGCGACATCGACGTGCCGGTCGGCCCGATCGCGCTGCTCATCGCGGCGGTGCCGCTCGGGGCCGCCCTGGTCGCGGCGGTCCCGGCGCTGCGGGCCCGCACCCCCGCGGTCTCCCCGTTGGCGGCCCTCTGATGAGCGGGGCGGGCTGGCACGGGATGCGGGCCGTCGCCCGGGCGGAGCTGCGCTCGGGGTTCCGTGCGCTGCTCGTCCTCGGCCTGATCGCCGGTGTGGTCGGCGGGCTCCTGCTCGGTGCCGCCGTGGTCGCGGACCGCACCGGCAGCGCCTACCCGCGCCTCGTCGAGCGCACCGGGCTCGACGACGCCCGCGCCTACCTCCCCGCCGACCTCCCCGAGGTCACGGCCGGCTTCGCCGGGCTGCCCGGCGTCGAGGAGAGCTGGACCGCCTACGCGTGGATCGCGCAGATCGCCGGGCCCACCCTGCAGTACACCTCGGTGATCGCCGGGCCCGAGCGGCCGGACGACCTGGTCACGCCGGTGATCGTCGCCGGGCGCGCGCCGCGCGTCGAGGCGGCCGACGAGCTGCTCGTCGGCGAACCCCTCGCCGCCGCGGCCGGGCTGCGCGTGGGCGACCGGATCACGCTGAAGATGCTGACCCTGCGCCAGGTCGCGCGGTTCGACGTCGGGTTCGGCGAGCCGGAGGGTGCCACCCGGCGGATGACGGTCGTCGGCATCGGGCGGATGCCGTCGTGGAACGGCCCCATCGGCGACTCCATGTCCACGCCCGCCTTCGCCGCGCAGAACGCCGGCGCCGCGGGTGGTCGCTCGGGGTTCGCGCGGCTCGCCTACACCGGCGACGCGGCGGCCGACGCCGCGCTGCGGGACCGGTTCGTCGCCTCCCTCGCCCGCAGCTACCAGGGCCAGCCGCGGCCGTTGATCGTCGGCAACTACGTCCCGGAGATCCCGGTCTTCCCGACCACGGACGCCGATCCCGCGGTCGCCGCGGCCGAACGCGTACTCGGCATCGGGCTGTGGGGGTTCGCCCTGGTCGTGGCGGTGGGCGGCTGCGTCGTCGTCGGGCAGGGGCTGGTGCGCCACCACGCCCGTGGCGCCGCCGACCAGCGGGTGGAGAACGCCCTGGGCATGACGACGGCCGAGCGCATCGGGGCCAGGGTGCTCGCCGCCGGCGTGGGCGCGGCCGCGGCGGCGGTCGTCGCGGCCGGTATGACGCTGGCCGCCGGCGCCATCGAACCCATCGGCAGCCAGGCCCGGTTCGAGCCCGACACCGGCTTCCGGCCCGTCTGGGGCACGATCGCCGGCGGCGGCGCGGTCGTCCTGCTCTGCTTCCTCGCCCTGGCGGCCGGCAGCGCAGCGCTGGCCGGGCGCGCCGCCGTCGCCCGGCCGCCGGCCGGCCGGCACCGGCCCGCCCGCTGGGCCGTGCGCTGGCCGCCGCTGTTCGTGGGGCTGCGGCTCGCCCTGCGCGGCCGCACGGTGCCCGGGACCATCGGCCTGCCCGCCGCGATCACCGCGACCGGGATCGCGGTGACGGTCGCCGGGATCGTCGCGTCGACCATGCTCGGCGCGAGCCTGCAGCGGCTCGTCGACACCCCCGCCCGGTACGGGTTCACCTCCGACCTCACGATCGCCGACGCCCGCGAACCGGACATGGCCGCGCTGGCCGCCGATCCCCGCGTCGCCGGGCTGACCGAGGTCGAGACCGGGCGGGTGACGATCGATCCGGCCCGGTCCCGGCAGATCGACGCCTACGCCCACGTGCTGCGCAAGGGCGACATCCCGGTCTCGCTGGTCGACGGCCGGATGCCGGCGGTGCCGGGGGAGGTGGCCGTCGGGGCGCGGGTGGCGGTGCGCGAGCAGCTCGGCCTCGGCGACTCCGTCGAGGTCACCTCGTCGGACGGGCGCACGGCCCGGCTCACCGTGACCGGCGTGGCCGTCCCGCAGCCCGAACGCGGCGCGCCGCTCGGCGAGGGCCTGCTGATGACGCCGGACCAGCTGCGCGAGCTCTTCCGGCAGCCGCTGGCGTCGGCGCACGTCCTGGCCGCGCCGGGGCAGGCGGGCGCGCTCTACGGCGACCTCGCGCAACGCCTCGAGGTGCACCTGCCGGGCATGCCGCCCGAGATCGACACCCTCGCCGGCCTGCTCCGGCTGCCCGAGATCCTGGCGACGCTGCTCGCCGCCGTCGCCGTGGCGGGGCTGGTCCACACGCTGATCAGCGCGGTCCGCCGGCACACCCGGGACGCCGCGCTGCTGTCCGTGCTGGGTGCGACGCCGGGGCAGGTGCGCGCCGCGCTCGGGGTCCTGGCCGGCACGACCGTGCTGCCCGGCGTCGCGTTCGGCGTGCTGCTCGGGCTGGGCGGCGGCCGGCTGCTGTGGTGGCAGGTGGCGAGCCAGACGGGCGTGGCGCCCGACGTCGCGGTGCCCGTCTGGCCGATTGCGCTGATCATCCCCGCGGTGCTGGTCGGGTCGCTGGTGCTCGGTGCGGTGCCGGCGGTGCGGATGGCCCGGGAGCCGGTGGCGGCGTCGCTCCGCGTCGGGTGAGTCCCCGGCCGTGGGCCGGATGCGCGGCTACGCCGCGGTGCTGATCCGGTTCCACAGGTCGAGCAGCACGGGGGCGCCGAGCTCCTCCTTGTGCAGGTAACCGGCGATACCGGGACCGCCGGGGTCGATCCGCAGGTCCTCGAGGCGGTAGGTCGAGCACAGCACGGTCCGCGTGCCGGGCGCGGCGGCGGAGACCCGTACGGCCGCCTCGGCGCCGTCGATACCGGGCAGGTTGACGTCCATCAGCACGAGGTCCGGGTGCACCTCGGCGGCGACGTCGACGGCGGCCTCGCCGGTCTCCGCGACGCCCGCGATCTCCCACCCGGACATCCGCCGGATGACCGCGGCGGCGGCGGACCGGAACGGCCGGTGGTCGTCCACCACCAGCACGCGCACCCGCGCCGTCGACGCGGCTCGTTGCTCCATGCGGGACAGTGTGCCCCGCCTGCGTCCGGTCCGCCGAGGATGCGGCCCGGTGGCCGCGCGGGGTGTCCACCGCCTGGAGTGAAAGTGGTGCTGGCCCCACCCCTGTTCGCGGGTTGGGCCCCTCGTGACGACGGCGCCCACGGCGGGACAGTTCTCCTCGTCATCGACGGGCCGCGCAGCCGCCGGCTCCGGGCGAGGGCCGACAGGCCCGGAGCCGCCACATCCGAGAGGACCACCCATGACCGGCACCATCGCCCGAGCCGCCGCCGCTGTCGCCGTCGCGGCCTCGGTCGCCCTCGCCACCGCTGGCACCGCGCTCGCCGCCGAGCCGGGCGCCCCGCCCGGACCCGGATCGCCCCAGCAGGCCACGCCGACCGAGAAGGCCGCCGCCGAGGTCCGCCCCGCGATCGTCTACCTCACCGAGACCTTCACCGCCTACGTCGGCGACGGCACCGGCCTGTACTACAACAACGGCCAGCCGCTCACGCTGAACGCCACCTGCACCGGCTTCGGCGTGAACCCGCAGGGCTACATCGCCACCGCCGGCCACTGCGTCGACACGACCAGCCCCGACGGCGTCCGCGCGGACTTCATCGCCATGGTCGCGCAGGACCTCGCCGCCAGCACGCCCGGTGTGACCGTGCAGGACGCCATGACCTACGGCATGGCGAACTGGACCGTGGAGGGCCAGGCCAAGGGCTCGCCGATGGACGCCCAGTACTCGGCCGTGATCGGCTCCGGCACCGGCAGCGGCACCAAGGGCGAGGTCGTGCCGGCCCGCCTCGTCGACTTCCGCCCGCCTGCTCAGGGCGACGTCGCGCTGCTGAAGATCGAGAGCTCGGACCTGCCGTCCGTGCAGCTCGGGACCGACACGGACGCGGCCATCGGCACCCCGGTGCTGTCGATCGGCTACCCGGCCGCCGCCGACGCCGTCACCGACACGACCCTCGAGCCGTCCAACAAGGACGGTCAGATCAGCACCAAGCGCACCATGGGCAGCGTCCCGTACTACGAGACCTCCGCCTCCCTCTCGCCCGGCATGAGCGGCGGCCCGACCGTCGACATGGACGGCGACGTCCTGGGCATCAACAGCGCCCACCTGCCCAACGACCAGGCCTTCAACTTCATCGCCCCGGCGGGCGGGCTGAACGAGCTGCTGGCGCGCAACGGCGTGCAGAACCAGCTGGGCCCCAACGACACCCTCTACCGTGACGCGCTCGCGAACTACTACGCCGGCCACTACACCGGCGCGATCGCGGGCTTCGAGCGGCTGCTGCTCGTCGACCCCGACCACGGGCAGGCGCAGCAGTTCAAGACCGAGGCCGCGAAGGCCAAGGAGCGCTTCGGCGACACCCCGGTCGTCCCGGTCGCGCAGCAGAGCGACGACACCGGCCCGTGGGGTCTCGCCCCGTGGCTGTTCTGGACGATCGTCGGCGGTGCGGCCGCGCTGGTCGTCGGCGGGGTCGCGCTGCTGGTGGCGATGCTCCGCCGGCGCAAGGGCCGCGGCGAGGGCGTCGTGGCGGACATCCCGGCCCCGCGCGACCCGCGCCTCGACGGCTACGCGGACTGGACGCCCGGCGCGCAGGCCCCGCGCATGCCGCAGGCACCGTGGGGGAGCACGCCGATGCCCCAGCCGGCCCGGCAGGCCCCGCACGCGCCGGCCTGGCAGCAGCCGGCCCGGCCGACCGGTCCCGCCGACGGCCCGACCACGGTCGTCACCCCGGCGGACATCATGGCCTCGCAGCGGCCCGCGCCGGCCGGCCCGTTCGTGAGCCCCGGTGCACCGGTCACGCCGATCACCGCGCAGCCCCCGGCGGCCCCCACGCCGCCGCCCGCCCCGGCCGCCCAGCCGGTCAACGGGTCGGGTGAGGAGGCGGCCGCGCCCACCGCGGTCGTCTCGATCCCGAAGGCCGGGAGCTGCACGAACTGTGGCTCGACCGTCACCCCCGGCGCGGTCTTCTGCGCCACCTGCGGGACCCGCCAGAGCTGACCCGCAGCACGGACCCGCTGCACCGACCCGAGGGCCGGCCCGGACATCCGGGCCGGCCCTTCGGCCGTCCGGCGAAAAAATCTTCCGCGGCCGTGTCGAAAAGACGGGTGCCCCTCCGACCACTCCGGGAGCGGCGCCCACGAGGGCGCCCCGGACGCGGGAGGAACCGCCGTGCGCACCCTGATCCACTTCGTCCACACCTCGCTCGACGGCCGCATCCAGGGCCCGCAGGGCGAGTTCGACTGGCCCGAGATGGGCCCGGAGCTGTCGGCCTACTCGATCGAGCTGAACGACCAGCTGGACACGCTGCTCTACGGCCGCCGGGTCTGGGAGATGATGGCCGCCTACTGGCCGACCGCCGACAAGGTCTCCGACCACCCGCACGACCGGGCGTACGCGCCGCGGTGGCGGGCCACGGACAAGGTCGTGGTGTCCCGCACCCTCGAGCGGGTCGACGCCGAGAACACCACCCTGATCCGGGACGACGTGCTCGCCGAGGTGGCGGCGCTGAAGGAGCGCCCCGGCAAGGACATCGTGCTGATGGGCGGGGCGGCCCTCGCGGGTTCGCTGGCCGCGGCGGGTCTGGTCGACGAGGTGCGGATCTGCCTGCACCCGGTCGTCCTCGGCGGACCGCACGCGGTGCTGGCGACCGGCGGCACCCGGCTCGGCTTCGACCTCGTCGGCACCCGGGTGTTCGACGGCCGCGTGGTCGAGACGACCTATCGCACCCGGCGGTGACCGTTGACCACCCCTCGCGGCGTGGTTAGGTTTGCCTAACTTATCGAGGAGGTGGCATGGCCCGCACGAACATGAGGGCGACGAGGATCAAGCCGGAGGTCACCGAGCTGCTGACGACCCGGGTCGTCCGGCGGGAACGCCTGTCGCCCCACCTGGCCCGGGTCACGCTCGGTGGCGGCGGCCTCGACCGCTTCCGGTACCTCGGCTTCGACCAGTGGTTCCGGCTGTTCATCCCGGTGCCGGGCGGCACGCTCGAGGGCCTGCCGGGCAGGCTCACCGCCCTGAGCTACGCGAAGTACCTGACCCTGCCGAAGGCGACCCGGCCCGTCCTGCGCGCCTACACCGTGCGGGCGTACCGGCCGGTCGGGCCGGAGGGCCCGGAGATCGACGTCGACGTGGTGCTCCACGGCACGGACGGGGCGGCCGCCGGCCCGGGCATGAGGTGGGCGGAGACCTGCTCGCCGGGAGATCCGGTCGCGCTGCTCGACGAGGGCGTGGGCTTCAACCCCGATCCCGCGCTGGAGCACGTCGTGCTCGTGGCCGAGGAGAGCGGGCTGCCGGCGACCGCCGCGATCCTCGCCTCGCTGCCCGTCGACACCCGGGGGCGCGCGGTGCTCGAGGTCCCGACGGCGGAGGACCGGCAGGAGCTCGCGGCCCCGCCGGACGTCGAGGTCACGCGGGTCGTCCGCGGCGAGCCCGGGGCCACGCCCGGCCGGGCCGCCCTCGCGGCCGCCTTCGCCCTGCCGGTCCCCACCGAGCCCTTCTACGGCTGGACCGTGGGGGAGCAGGCGCTCCCGACGGGCATCCGGCGGCACTGGGTCCGCAACGGCGTGCCGAAGGACCGCATCATGTTCTGCGGGTACTGGCGGGAGGGCGCGGCGAACTGAGAGATCGTTCGCCGGCTCGGCCGTGGCCGTCCTACGAGGCGCGGGCGTCGGGCTCCGGCGGGCGATGCCCGGGCCGCCGATCGGGCCGGGGATGCTCGGTGCGGTGATCAGGGCGGTGCTCGGTGCGCTGCTGCGTCGGGTGCGGCCGGCGGGCGACGAGGATCGTCGCCGGCGGGAGGTTGCGCCAGACGACCGGCATCGTCTCGACCTCGGCGAAGCGGGCCGCGAAGGCCCGGCGCAGCTCCCGCGCCCGGTTCGGCAGCGCGGTGCGGGTGAGGACGGCGGTCGCCATCCCGTCGGGGGTGAGGGCGGCCGCGATCGCGTCGAGCACGGCGTCGCGCCGGTGGGCGGGCAGGAGCGTCCACGGCAGCGACGTCACGACCGCCGCGGCGCGTGTGATGCCGGCGTCGGCGAGCAGCGCCGGGAGCCGCTCCGCGTCGCCCTGCCGGACGTCGACGCCGGGCAGGTGCGCGGCGAGGTGCCGGGCGAGCACCTCGTCCAGCTCGACCGCCAGCAGCCGCGATCCCGCCGGCAGCCGCTCGTGGATCTGCCGGGTGAGCGCCCCGGTGCCCGCGCCCAGCTCGACGACGGTCGGGGTGCCCGAGTCGGGCAGCAGGCGGGCGAGCTGCGCGGCGAGCGCGCGGCCGGACGGCGCCGGGGAGCCGAACAGGTGCGGGCGGCGGACCGCCCGGCAGAGGAAGGCCCAGCCGGCGCGGTCGTGGACGCGGCCGGACGAGATCCGGGAGGTCATGCGCGCAAAATGCACCATCCGCGGCGTTTCCGCAGCGCGGAGGGCGGAACGATCACCTGTTCTGCAGGTAGACCAGCACCGCGGACACCCGGCGGTTGAGGTCGCGCTCCTCGGAGAGCCCGAGCTTGGAGAAGATCGAGTTGGTGTGCTTCTCGATCGCCCGCTCGGACAGCACGAGCGCGGCGGCGATCGAGGCGTTGCTCTTGCCCTGCGCCATCTCGCCGAGGACCTCGAGCTCGCGCGGGGTGAGCGCGTCGAGCTCGGACGGCTTCGCCCGCTGCGCCGCGACCAGGCCTTCGATCACGGTCGGGTCGATCACCGAGCCGCCCTCGGCGACGCGCCGCACCGCCTCGGCCAGCTCGTCCCCGTCGGCCACCCGCTCCTTGAGCAGGTATCCGCGCCGGGCGGTGCCGTCGGCGAGCAGGGTCAGCGCGTACTGCGCCTCCGCGTACTGCGACAGCAGGATCACGCCGGTCCCCGGCTTGCGGACTCGCAGGTCGGCGGCCACGGAGAGGCCCTCGTCCGAGTTCGTGGGGGGCATCCGGATGTCGGTGACCACGACGTCCGGGTCGTGCTCGTCGACCAGCGCGGTGAGCGTCGGCAGGTCGGGGGCCGCACCGACGAGCGAGAGGTCCTCGGTGCCGTCGATCAGGCGCACCAGTCCGTGCCGGAGCAGGGCGTTGTCCTCCGCCAGGACCACTCGGATCTTCACGCGCCCAGCCTAGAGGGGGCCCCGCGCGGCGCGGGGGTGTGCTGACCACACCGTTGCCGGGCGGTGACCACGTGCGCGGACGCAGGGTGACACCGGTGCTCCGGCGGCGTCGTCCCGCGAGGGTTCCGTCGAACGATCCGAAGGAGCCGACGATGTCCCTGCACCTCTCGGCCGACGACTACGCCGGCCACACCCTCACCCCGCCCGCCCCCGCCGTGCCGCCGGCGACGGGCTTCCGGCGGCGTGCCGTCGGCCTCTCGGCGGCGGCCGGCGGCCTGCTCGTCGCCGCCGGCTTCGCGACGACGGTCCGGGAGACCGGCGAGGGGACCCTCGCCCACCTGGACACCCTGACCGTGGACCCGCTGCGCAGCCAGCTCGCGGCGGTCCTGCTGTTCTTCGGCTACATGGGGATCACGCCGACGTTGCTGACGCTCGCCGCGATGACCCGCCGGCGTGGGCGGGTGCTCGGCAGCCTGGCCCTGGTGCTGTCCTGGATCGGGACGCTGGCCCTGCCCGGCCTGCTGGTCTCAGTGCAGGCCCAGCACCGGCTCGCGCGGGCGCTCCGCGCGGGCCGGGGGCACGGCCGCGAGCACGAGCGGCGGCACCCGCCCGCCGGAGCGCAGCGCGCGCCGCCGGGAGCGCAGGTAGAGCCACGGGCCGGAGAGCAGCGCCCGGTGGCGGCGGCCGGAGCCCGGCGCGGCGGCCTCGGCGCCCCCCGTCACCCCTGTGTCGCGGTCGGCGATCGCGCCCAGCCGGCGCACGGCGGCCGGGATGCGGCGCAGCGCGGCGGCCCGGCCGCGCGGCGAGAGCGCGACCTTGGTGAGGAAGCCGGCCAGGCCGACGGCGTAGCCCTCGACCTGCTCCTGCAGCCCGGCGAGGTCGCTGCGGTGGTGGTGGCGCACCCAGGCGGCCGGCTCGTAGGCCAGCACGTGCCCGGCGAGCACCAGCCGCACCAGGAACTCGCAGTCCTCGCCGCTGCGGGTGGGGGAGCCGGGGCCGAAGGCCTCGTCGAACCCGCCGATCTCGCGGGCGACGTCCGCCCGCACGGCCAGGTTCGCGCCGATCCCCAGCAGGCCGGGGGCGAACGGGAAGATCGCCGAGTCCTCGGGCGGCGCGGCGAGCGAGAAGGTCCGCGGGCGGAAGCCCTTGGCCCAGCCCAGCGTCGCGTCGGCGAGGAGTTCCTGCTCGGTGTCGAGGCGCGCGGCGAGCACCGGCCCGCTCACGCAGACGATCTCGGGGTCCGCGGCGAACGCGCCGGCCAGCCGGCGGGCCCAGGCCGTGTCGACCTCGGTGTCGTCGTCGGTGAAGGCGACGAGCCGGGTTCCCGCCTCGGCCAGCCCGCGATTGCGGCCGGCGGACGTGCCGCGGCGCGGCTCGCACAGGTAGCGGACCCGGGGGTCGCCGATCGCGGCGACGACCCGCTCGGTCGCGTCGTCGGCCGGGTCGTTGTCGACCACGAGCACCGTGACGGCGGGGTGGTCGCCGGCCAGCACGGCGCGCACCGCGCGGCCCAGGCTCTCGGCGCGCCCGCGGGTGGCGATCACGACGGTGACCGGCTCGACGGAGCTCGGCACCGGCCGCGGCTCCGGCAGGGCCCCGAGCTGCTCGCGAACAGCGTCGGCCACCGTCACGGCGTCGGCCACGCCGGCGCGCAGCGGCACGGTCACCTGCCCCACGGCGTCGCCGTGCGCGGTGACCAGCAGCCTCGCGGCGGTGTAGCGGGGCTCGACGTGCAGTCCCGCGACGTCGTCGACGTCGGTCTCGCCGACCCACGTGGGTCCGTGCCCGTCCGTCATCTCGCGTCCCTTCCGTCCCGGCCCGGCACCCGGCGTTCGGGCGTCCCGGGTGGGACGAACACCAGTCTCCGCACGCACGCTGTGACCACCCTGAGAACGAGCACATCCCCAGGTCAGTGACGTCCTTGAGGGTGCACCACCGAGTGATCTACCCTATTTCGATCACGCTCCGTATCGATCTCCGATCGACGCGCCCGGGCCGGGGTAGGGTCCTTGCGTGGGTGAGGGATCGAGGGTCCGCCGGCCGCGCGCCGGCATCGTCGTGACCGGGAGCGAGCTGCTCACCGGGGCCGTCCGGGACGCCAACGGGCCGTGGGTGGCCCGCGAGCTCGGCGAGCTCGGGTTCGAGGTCGCACAGGTCGTGCTCGTCGGGGACCGGCCGGAGGACCTGGCCGCCGCGCTGCGCCAGGTGACCGAGGGCGGCGTCGACCTGGTCGTGACCAGCGGGGGCCTCGGGCCGACCGCGGACGACATCACGGTCGAGATCGTCGCGGCGTTCGTGGGTGCCGAGCTGGAGCTCGACACCGCGATGCAGGAGACGATCGGCCGCCGGGTGGCGCGGTGGGCGCGGCGCACCGGGTTCGCCGGGCCCGCCCTCGACGAGGCCACGCGCAAGCAGGCCATGGTGCCGCGCGGGGCCGTCGCGCTGGAGCCGGTCGGGACCGCGCCCGGGCTCGTCGTCCGGCGCCCGGACGGGCCGCTCGTCGTCGTCCTGCCCGGGCCGCCGCGCGAGCTGCAGGGGATGTGGCCGGCCGTGCTGGAGGCGGCGCCCTTCGCGGAGCTGCTGGCCACCGTGCCGCGGGCCGAGGCGCGGTCCCTGCGCTTCTTCAACCTGCCCGAGTCCGAGATCGCCGAGACGCTCCGCGACATCGAGCGCGCCCGGGACCTGTCCGACGTCGAGGTGACGACCTGCCTGCGCCGCTCGGAGCTGGAGGTCGACCTGCACCCGTTGCCCGGGGCCGAGACGGTCGCGGCCGAGCTGGCCGACGAGCTGATCGCGCGGCACCGGAAGCAGCTGGTCAGCGCGGTCGGCGCGACCACGGACGAGCTGCTCGCGGAGGCGTTGCTCGAACACGGGCTCACGGTCGCGACGGGGGAGTCGTGCACCGGCGGGATGCTGGCGTCGCGGCTGATCGACCGCGCCGGCTCGTCGGACTACGTCGACGGCGGGGTGGTCGCCTACTCGAACGAGGCCAAGACCTCGCTGCTGGGCGTGCCGGCCGAGATGATCGCGGAGCACGGAGCGGTGTCGCCGGAGGTGGCCCGCGCGCTGGCCGACGGGGCGCGGGAGAAGTTCGGCGCCTCGATCGGCGTCGGGATCACGGGGGTGGCCGGGCCGGGCGGCGGGACGGAGGCCAAGCCGGTCGGGTACGTCTGCTTCTGCGTCACGACCGCCGACGGGCAGGTCCTCGCCCGCGACCCCGTCCTGCCCGGGTCACGGGGGGACATCCGGGAGCGCTCCACCGACCTCGCGATGCACCTCCTGCTCCGCGCCGCCGGCGGCCTCCCGCACTGACCGAACTCCCGACTCGCGCTGCCGAAGATCCCGACTCGCGCTGCCGAAGATCCCGACTCGCGCTGCCGAAGATCCCGACTCGCGCTGCCGAAGATCCCGACTCGCGGGGTGGGGGCCGCCGTTCCGCGAGTCGGGAGTTCCGGCACCGCGAGTCGGGCTGGCCCCCGGCGAGTCGCGCCGTGGCCTCCGGCAAGTCGTGGCCGGGCCCGCCGGGTGCGGGCCCGGACCGGCGGCTCAGCTCGCGCGGGCGGCGGCGAAGCGCTTCTGCGCGTCCGCCCAGTTCACGACGTTCCACCACGCCTTGACGTAGTCCGGCTTGACGTTCTTGTACTGCAGGTAGAAGGCGTGCTCCCACATGTCGAGCAGCACGATCGGGACCTGGCCGGCCGGCAGCTGGGACTGCTGGTCGTAGAGCTGGTGCACCAGGAGCCGCTTCCCGAGCTGGTCCCATCCGAGGATCGCCCAGCCGGAGCCCTGGATCGTGGTGGCCGCGGCCGTGAAGTGGGACTGGAAGGCGTCGAACGAGCCGAAGTCCTCGTCGAGGGCCGCGGCGAGCTCGCCGTCCGGCTTGTCGCCGCCCTCGGGGGAGAGGTTCTGCCAGAACGCCGAGTGGTTCACGTGGCCGCCGAGGTTGAACGCGAGCGTCTTCTCCAGCCCGACGATCGCGTCGAAGTTCCCGGCGGCGCGTGCCTCGGCGAGCTTGTCGAGGACGCCGTTGAGCGCGGTGACGTACGTGTTGTGGTGCTTGGAGTGGTGCAGCTCCATGATCTCCGGCGCGATGTGGGGGGCGAGCGCGCCGTAGTCGTAGGGCAGGTCGGGCAGCGTGTACTCGGCCACGAGGGGTGCTCCGTTCCGTGTCGGGTCGGTCGTGGTCGACGCTATCCCTTGTTGCAAGTTGTTTGCAGGTCAAAGTCGTGTGCGATAAGGTGATGCGCGTCCGCCCGATGCGGACCCGGCGTAGGTGATCGTTCTGGCAGCTCGACATCCGTGCGCCACGAGAGGGCCGTCCGGCCCGTCCGGCGGCCCTCTCGTCGTTGCACGTCGGCGTTGGATCGGCTGGTCGCGCCGCTCTGGACCTGCGACGATTTCTGCGTCGCCACCGGCGCTCCCCGCGGTGGCGGGGGAGGTGGACGACGTGGACGACGGCAGGATCTTCGGCGACGGCCTGGCCGTCGGTCCCAATCTCCGCGGGGCCGCGGAGGTCGCGACCGCAGAGGCGCTGGCCGGTTTCGAGGGGCGCGCACCCGACCTGTTGGTGGTCTTCGTGGCCACGGGCCGCGCCGGCGATCCCGATGCAGCGGCGGCGGCCGCCGTGCGCGCCATGGAGATCGCCGGCGCCCGTGCCGCGATCGGCACGACCGCCCACGGCGTGATCGCCGACGGGCGCGGCGTCGAGCAGGAACCGTCGGTCTCGGTGTTCGCCGCGGCCCTCCCCGGGGTCTCGCTCGACACGTTCCGGCTCGGCGCGCGGCGCAGATCCGGTGGCATCGAGGTCACGGGCACACCACCCGCGGCGGCCGCAGCTGCCGCGGAGGCGGCGATCCTCCTCGTGGACCCGTTCTCTTTCCCGGTCGGCGGCTACCTCGAGCGGTCCGCCGAGCTGCTCCCGGGCCTGCCGCTGATGGGCGGGCTGGCGAGCGTCGGCGCGGCGCCCGGCGGCAACCGTCTCGTGCTCGACGGAGAGGTGCTCGACGGCGGCGCGGCCGGAGTGCTGATCGGCCGGGGTGCCGGGGTCCGGACGGTGGTGAGCCAGGGATGCCGCCCGATCGGGCCGCCGATGATCGTGACCGCGGCGGAGGCGAACCTGCTGCTGGAGCTGGCCGGCGAGCAGGCCTACGCGAAGCTCGGCGCGATCGTCCAGGCGCTGCCGCCGGAGGAGCGGCACCAGGCGGCGCAGGCCCTGCACCTGGGCGTCGCGATGGACGAGTACGCCGACGAGCACGGCCGCGGCGACTTCCTCATCCGCGGCGTGATGGGCATCGACCCGGAGGCGGGCGCGGTGGCGGTCGGCGACGTCGTCGAGGTCGGGCGGACCGTGCGGTTCCAGGTGCGCGACGCCGCCGGCGCCGGCGAGGACCTCGCCCACCTGCTCGACGACCTCCCGCAGGTCCGCGGCGCGCTGCTGTTCTCGTGCAACGGCCGCGGCGCGGGCATGTTCCCCGACGCCGACCACGACCCCCGGATAGTCCGTGCCGAGCTCGGAGAGATCCCGGTCGCCGGGTTCTTCGCCGCCGGGGAGATCGGGCCGGTGGGTGGGCGGAACCACCTCCACAGCTTCACCGCCTCGGTTCTGGCGTTCGAGTAGTCGGCGGCGCAGCCCCGCTCGAGGCGTCGTGCTCGGCGGGTGCGGGGGTGCTCGGCGGGATGCGTCGTGTTCGAAGGGGTGCGCGGCCTCGAACGGGTGTGGCGCGCGTGAGCGCGGGCGCGGCGATCCGACGAGGTGCGCCGATCGGGGCGGGTCGAGGCGGCCGGGAGTCTCGCGGCTCGTTCGGTCGCCCAGGTCGGCCGGCGCAACCGTAGGGCGCGGTCCCATCCCCGCCGGCCGCCTCGAGCGTCGACACAACCGGTATGGCGCGGTCTCACACCCCGGAGGTTGCTCGCACAGGCCGTCGACGGCATGTATTGCGTCGCAGCGGGTGTGCCGGCACCCGCGGGCGAGTCGAAGGATCCGGAGCATGTCGCCCGGCACGAGGTTTCGTCAAGGCCGCGGTCGGGGCAGGCGCGGTCCGCCGACGGCGTCGCACACCCTCGCGCGCGGCCCACACCCCGTCGACGGCCTGTGCGAGTGCCTCGGCGGGTGTGTCGCCGCACCTCGACGGATGTGCCGGCCTTTGGGGTTGACGAGTCAAGAAATCACAGGGCGAGTCGCCCGGGGTGATGCCTCGCCCGGGGCGAGGTGTCCGGACCCGGCGGGCCGGGCGGTCGCACACCCTCTCGGGCGCTCACACCCCGTCGACGGCCTGTGCGAGCGCCTCGACGGGTGTTCCGCCGCACCCCGACGGGTGTGCCGGTTCTGGTTGACGGGTCGCGAGACCGCGGGGCGGGTCGCCCGGACGAAGGTGACGTCCGTCTCGGAGGGTCAACGCTCCGAAGATCGACTCACTCGAACGTGCACCAGGAGGCGGGCACCGACCACGGTCGGTCAGCGCACCATCCGGAAGAAGGTCCGCACCTCGTCGACGAAGGTCTCCGGCTGCTCCAGCGACGCGAAGTGCCCACCCGCCACCGGGTGCGAGAAGTGCCGCAGGTCGGTGAACCGGCGCTCGAGCCAGTGCCGCGGCAGCCGGCTCATCTCGTGCGGGAACACCGTGGCACCGGTCGGCACCTCCACGATGTCCATGCGCGGCTTGCGGAAGCTCTCCCAGTACAGCCGCGCGCTGGAGGCGGCGCTCGCGGTGAGCCAGTAGATCATCACGTTGTCCAGCAGCCGGTCCCGAGGGACCGTGTTCTCCGGGTGCCCGGCGCAGTCCGTCCAGTCCCAGAACTTCTCGACGATCCAGCACGCCTGCCCGACGGGCGAGTCGGTGAGCCCGTAGCCCAGCGTCTGCGGCCGGGTGGACTGCTCGGCCGAGTAGCCGGTGCCCGTGACCTTGAAGCGCTTGGCGAACATCAGCGCCTCCTTCTCCTCGCGGGAGAGGGCGCGGCGCTCGTCCTGGGGCGGGGCCTCGGCCAGCGGCATCGTGAGGTGGATGCCGGCGAGGGCCTCGGGCATCCCGGTACCCAGGGCGGCGGTGATCATCGAGCCCCAGTCGCCGCCCTGCGCGCCGTAGCGGTCGTAGCCGAGGCGGTCCATCAGCTGCGCCCACGCGGTCGCGATCCGCTCGACGCCCCACCCGGACACCGAGGGCTTGCCGCTGAACCCGAAACCGGGCAGCGAGGGGATGACGACGTGGAAGGCGTCGGCGGGGTCCTCCGGCTTGGTCAGCGCGTCGACCAGCCCGACGTACTCGATCACCGACCCCGGCCAGCCGTGCGTGAGGATCAGCGGCAGGGCGTTCTCGTGCGGGGACCGGACGTGCAGGAAGTGCACCTCGACGGTGTCGTCGCCGCCGCCGTCGAGACCCGTCGTGAACTGCGGGTACGAGTTCAGCTCGGCCTCGCAGCGCCGCCAGTCGTACTCGTCCGCCCAGTACGCGACGAGCTCCTTCGCGTAGTCGAGCGGCACGCCCTGCGTCCAGCCTCCGACCGTGGCCGGCTCCGGCCAGCGGGTGCGGCGGAGCCGGTCGCGCAGGTCGTCGAGGTCGGCCTCGGGGACGTCGATGCGGAAGTCGCGCACGGCCCTACAGTTGCACGCCGCGTGTGAGGGCGCCGTCGGCCACCAGGTTGGTCCCGCTGATCCGGCTCGCACGCGGGCTCGCCAGCATGACGACGGCGTAGGCCGTCTCCTCGGGCGTCCCCATCCGGCCCGACGGGTTCAACCCCATGGCCTCGGCGAAGAACTCCGGCTGCGTGCGCTCGATGTTCTGCCAGACCCCGCCGTCGAAGTAGACGTTGCCGGGGGAGACCGCGTTGGCGCGGATGCCCTTGGCGGCGAGGGTGAAGGCGAGCCCGGAGATGTAGTGCACGATCGCGGCCTTCATCACGCCGTAGGAGCCGCCGGCGAAGTCCGCCTCGCGCCCGGACACGCTCGACACCGCGACGATCGCCGGCACGTCGCTCTTCTCGAGGTACGGCATCGCCGCCTCGACCATCCGCACGGTGTGCATCAGGTCGACCTCGAAGGAGTTCTTCCAGTTCTCCTCGCCGGGCCCGATGGCCAGGGCGCTGACGTTGGCGATCACGATGTCGATCCCGCCTGCCTCGCCCTCGTCGCGCACCCAGGCGGTGAGGGCCTCCGCGTCGGCGACGTCCAGGGCCCGGCCGCTCGCCCCGGTCGCCTTCGCCTTGGCCGCCACCTCGTCGGCGTTGCGGGCGCAGAAGGCGACCGCCGCGCCCTCCTCCACCAGGAGGTCGACGACGGCGCCGCCGATCCCCTTCGTCCCGCCGGTGACCAGGGCCTTCCGGCCGCTGAGCTGCAGGTCCACGCGTCTCTCCTCTAGATCGTGCGGGCCGTGTCGCGCAGGTGGGCGTGCATGCCCCCGTACGCCGATCCGGCGGGCAGGAGGTTCTTCGCGATCTTGGTGACCGCGCTGTAGTTCGTGTCGACCACGTTGGCCAGCGGCGACTCGGAGATCTGGGTGAGCAGCTGGTAGGCGTCGAGCCGGTCCATCCCGTACAGCTCGCCGAGCCAGGCGATCATGCCGATCTGGCTCGCGCGCCAGGCGTCCTCCAACGGCCTGGCCGAGCCGACGACGGTGTAGTGCGTGTCCGACTCGATCCGCGGCCAGACCGTCGGCGTGTCCTTGATCAGCTCGACGATCAGCGTGACGTCCATGGCGCCCTCGACGGCGGTACCGCAGCTCTCGCCCTCGCCCTGGCGGTAGTGCCCGTCGCCGACCGAGAAGAGCGCGCCCTCGACGTTGACGCCCAGGTAGCAGGTCACGCCCGGCTTCATCTCGGGCGTGTCCATGTTGCCGCCGAACAGGTCGGGCACCAGGCTCGACCGCACCTCGCGCCCGGCCGGGGCCACGCCGACCGTGCCCAGCATCGGGTTGCACGGCAGCTCGAGCTCCAGGTCCACGCTCTGCGCCGCGAACCGGACGACGCCCCGCGCCCGGTCGAGCTCGTAGATCCAGGTCCGCTCGGGCAGCGGGTCGTGCAGCAGCGCGGTGCGCTCGGTGGTGGAGAGCGCGCCGAAGAACGGGATCGTCGACGACGCGCCCCAGTCCCGCGCCGGCGTCAGGTCGACGAAGTGCAGCGCGAGCGTGTCGCCCGGCTCCGCGCCCTCGACGAAGAAGGGGCCGGTCTGCGGGTTGACCTCGGCCATGTTCAGCACGGCGCTGGGGCGGTCGCTCGTGGAGGTCAGCCGACCGGAGAAGGCGTCCTCGGTCCAGAGCCGCAGGAGCGTGCCCGGCGTGATCCGGTGCGACGGCGCCACCCCGCCGAAGGTCCAGACGTACTGGTCACGCGTCGGCCGGTACTCCACCACGTCCATGCCGGCGATCGTTGCGCCTTCACCCAGCGCGCCACAACCCCGGACGGGGTCACGGCTGCGTGGCGAGCGCGGACGCGCCGAGGGCCCGCGAGATGCCCCGCGCGGCGGCCAGCACCGCGGGCACGTAGGCGTGCGGGTTCGCCTCGATCGGGACCACGATGGACAGCGCGGCGACGACCCGGCCCTGGCCCGCCCGGATCGGCGCCCCGACCGACTGGGAGACCATCTCGATCTGCTGCTCGCTGATCGCCACGCCGGTCCGGCGGACCTCGCCCAGGAGGTACCGCACCCGGTCCGGCTCGGTCAGCGTCCGCTCCGTGAAGCGGCGGAAGGGAGCCGCCAGCACCTTCTCGACGTGCTCGGGGTCGGCGTGCGCGAGCAGCGCCAGCCCGACGCCCGTGGCCGTCGCCGGCAACCGGGACCCGGCGCGCGACCGGATGCTCACCGCGTCCCGGGCCGCGAGCCGCTCGACGTAGACGACCTCGGCGCCGTCGAGCACCGCGAGCTGGACGTTCTCCCTGGTGACCTCGTGCAGGTCCTCGAGGTACGGCATCGCCCGCTCGCGCAGCCCGAGCCCGCGCGGGGCCAGCGCGCCCACCTCCCAGAGCCGCAGCCCCACCCGGTAGAGCCCGCCCTCGCCGCGCTCGAGCGCGCCCCACGCGGCCAGCTCGCCGACGAGCCGGTGGGTCGTGGTGAGGGGGAGCCCGGTACGCCTGCTGATCTCGGTGAGGGAGAGCTCCGGGGTGGCTGCGGTGAAGGCCCCGAGGACGTCGAGGACCCGCGCCGTCACCGTCGACCTGCCCGCCACGAGCGGGCATTCTTCCGCACAACGGAAGGCGGGTCGAGCGGTGCGGGCTCCGTGCCCCACAGTGCTGGGCGACGCGCCGACAGGCACCGTGCAGCGAGACGCTCGGAGAGGAGCGATCGATGACCCTGGCCCATCCCCGGCCCTACCAGCAGCCGAGGGACACCCACCCGCCGCTGGACTTCGCGGGGTACAAGAGCACCGGGCTGCGGGCCCCGGCGCAGCGGCCGATCATCGTCCCGCAGCGGTTGACCGAGGTCACCGGCCCGCTGCTCGTCGGCGAGATCGGGCCGAACGACCACGACCTGACCCGCCAGCACGAGGGCGAGCCCCTCGGCCAGCGGATCACCGTGTCCGGCCGGGTGCTCGACTCCGACGGCCGCCCGGTCCCGGACACGCTGGTGGAGGTCTGGCAGGCCAACGCCGCCGGCCGCTACGCGCACGAGCGCGACAACTGGCCCGCGCCGCTGGACCCCAACTTCTCCGGCGGCGGCCGTGTGGTCACGAACTCGCTCGGCGAGTACTCGTTCACCACGATCAAGCCCGGCGCCTACCCGTGGGGCAACCACCACAACGCCTGGCGACCGGCGCACATCCACTTCTCGCTGTTCGGGCGGGCCTTCACCCAGCGGCTCGTGACGCAGATGTACTTCCCCGAGGACCCGCTGTTCGCGTTCGACCCGATCTTCCGGTCGGCGCCGGAGGGTGCCCGCGAGCGGATGGTCTCGACCTTCGACATGGACACCACCCAGCCCGAGTGGGCGCTGTCCTACCGATGGGACATCGTGCTGCGCGGCCGCGAGCAGACCCCGTTCGAGGAGCCCCATGAGTGAGCAGCTGCCGCTGACGCCGTCCCAGACCGTCGGGCCGTACCTGCGGCTCGGGCTGGACTGGCCGAAGGGCGCCGACGTCGTCCCGCCCGGCACCCCGGGCGAGATCGTGATCTCCGGGATCGTCTACGACGGCGCCGGGGTGCCGATCACCGACGGGCTGATCGAGACCTGGCAGGCCGACCCCGACGGCCGCTTCGCCCACCCCGACGACCCGCGCGGGGCGGTCGAGCCCTCCGTGCCCGGCTTCCTCGGCTTCGGGCGCAGCTGCACGGACGAGACGGGCCGCTGGAGCGTCCGGACCGTGCTGCCCGGTGCACTGCCGGCGCTGGACACCGAGGCCCAGGAGGCACCGCACCTCGACGTGTCGGTGTTCGCGCGCGGCCTGCTCGACCGCGTCGTCACCCGGATCTACTTCGCCGGCCAGCCCGGCAACGACGCCGACCCGCTCCTCGCCGCCGTGCCGGCCGAGCGGCGGGACACCCTGGTCGCCGAGAAGGTCGGCGAGGCGGAGTACCGCTTCGACATCCACCTGCAGGGCGACCGGGAGACGGTCTTCCTGCAGGTCTAGCGATCCTTGGTCGCTAGGGGACGTTCGCGAAGCTCACCGAGCGGAACGTGTAGTCGCCGGAGCCCGGCGACACCGAGTCCGGGGAGGTCCAGCGCGCCGCCTGATGCGCGGCCGCTGCGGCCTCCCCGCTCGCGTCCTCGGCGTCCTCCGCCTGCTGCGCGCAGGTCTTCGCGGACAGCAGGGCGACCTTGTCGGTGCGGTTCACCGACTCCGTCCAGTCCGCGCCGGGGCCGGTGGCCAGCGACGTCAGGTCGTAGCAGTGCCCGACCTTCGGGTCGACGAGCGTGTCCGACTGGGGCGACCACGAGCCGTCCCACGCGGTCCCGTTCTGCGCCAGGTAGTAGCCGTGCGCGACGGCCGGGTCACTCGTCGGGGCCGCGGAGGCCGCCGTGGCGGCCGCGACGCCACCCGTCGCGACGAGCGCGATGACCGCGAGTGCCAGTGCCGTCCGACGCATGTCCGGCCGTCCCCCTGTCGATGTCCCGGCTCGCCACCCGGACGGGTGGCGATCGACCTCACACGGTCAACGCGCGTGCCACGGACCGGTGACGGGTAGAGCTGATCACGACTCCGTCACGGATCTTCCCCGAGGGGATGAAAGATCGCCCCTCACAGCGTTCGCACAGCTGGGGAAGGGCGTAGACCCAGGCGGGGATGCGACAAAGGTACCGATCACGGGATCGGGCGGAAGAGGTGGACGGGTGACGGCGAGCAGGGCGGTCGGGGTGACGCACCCGGGGCAGGTACTCGCCGAGCTCACCGCCGGTGCCGTGGCGGGACCGGGCAGGGGGGTCGCCGCGTTCCGGGCGCGCTTCCCGCTGCTGGCGCAGCTGGTCCGGTACAGCGTGGTCGGCGGGCTCGGCACGGCCGTCAACGCCCTGCTCTACCTGCTCGTGCGGCTGGTCCTCGACGCCGTGCCGGCCAACCTCGTCGCGCTGCTGCTCAGCACCGCGGTGAGCACCGAGATCAACCGGCGCTTCACCTTCCAGGGGGCCTCGGCCCACCGCTGGCGGGTCTACGTCCAGGACGCGGGGACCGTCGCCTTCTACGCCGGCTACAGCACCGCCGTGCTGCTGGTCCTGCACGAGATCGTCCCCGGCGCCACCCCGCTCGAGGAGACGGCGGCGGTCACGCTGGCCAGCGTGCTCGGCGGCCTGATCCGGTTCGCGGTGCTCAAGGCGTGGGTGTTCGAGACCCGGTCCGGGGACACCGGACCGGCTGCCGACGGCGATCGGCCGGGCTACGGTCCGGACCATGGCGGACACGACGGGGTTCACGTCCTTCGACGTCACGGTCGACGGGGTCAGGATCCACGGGACGCGTGGCGGCGAGGGCCCTCCGGTGCTCCTGCTCCACGGCTTCCCGCAGAGTCACGTGATGTGGCGGCCGGTGATGCGCGAGCTGGCCGAGCGGCACACGGTCGTCGCGACCGACCTCCGCGGGTACGGGGAGTCCGACCGTCCGCCCTCCGGTGAGGACCACTACGGCTACTCGTTCCGCGCCATGGCGGCCGACCAGGCCGGGGTGATGGCCGAGCTGGGGTTCGAGCGGTTCGCCGTCGTCGGGCACGACCGGGGCGCCCGCGTGACCCACCGGCTCGCCCTCGACCACGCCGACCGCGTGGAGAAGCTCGCGCTGCTGGACATCCTGCCGACGAGCTACGTCTACGAGCACGTCGACCGCGCCCTCGCCCAGGCCTACTACCACTGGTTCTTCTTCATCCAGCCCGCCGACCTGCCCGAGCGTCTCATCGCCGGCGACCCGCTCTACTACCTGCACCGCCTGCTCGGCAGCTGGGGGAGCGGGATCGCGGCCCACGACGCCGAGTCCCTCGCCGCGTACGAGAAGGCCTTCGCCGACCCCGAGGCGCGGCACGCGATGCTCGAGGACTACCGGGCCGGCGCCACGATCGACCTCGAGCACGACGCCGAGGGCGCAAGGCTCCGCGCGCCGACCCTGGTCCTGTGGGGCGAGAAGGGTGTGGTCGGCCGCAACCCCGAACCCCCGACCGAGGTCTGGCGCCGCCACGCCGCCGATCTCGCCCTCGTCACCGGCCGGGCGATCCCCGACGCGGGGCACTTCCTGGTGGAGGAGAACCGGGCCGCCACCCTCTCCGCCCTGCGCGACTTCCTGTGGGCGGCAACTGCCGCTAGAGGGGCAGTCGCCACTCACGACCTGCGGTGAGCCGGGCTTCTGCGGCCCTCAGCGGGGTGGGAGCACGCAGAACTCGTTGCCCTCGGGATCGGCGAGCACGACCCACGGATGGCCCTCCGCCTCGTCGAGCACCCGCGCGCCCAGGTCCACCAACCGCGCGATCTCCTCGCGCTGCCCGGTGCCCTCCGGCGGCGCGAGGTCCAGGTGCAGCCGGTTCTTGCCGGACTTCTCCTCGGGGACCGGCTGGAACAGCAGCGCCGGCTCGCCGGGCAGCTCGACGTAGGTCGTGCCGGTCGCGTCGTCCCAGGTGAACGGCTCGCCGCGACCGAGTGCGGCGGACCAGAAGCGGGAGAGCCGAGCAGCGTCCCGGGCGTCGACGGCCACCGCGAGCACCCGGCTCGTCACGACCGCACCTCCCCGTCCCACAACTCCAGCAGGGCGGCGCGGCGCTCCGCCCGGTCCAGGCCGCGCAGGTCGGCGACGCCCCGGTCGGTGACCACCACCTCGACGTCGTGCGAGGCCGTGGTGACCGGCCGGGAGAGGCGCTCGACGAGGGTGGGCCGCTCCTTGACCGTCGAGGGCATGGCGATGACGGAGAGCCCGGAGCCCCGCACGCCCGCGGCGCAGAAGTCGGGATGCCCGCCGATCATGCCGGCGCTCGCGCGGCCGACGCCCTCGACGTTGACCTGGCCGTCGAGGTCGATCTCCAGGGCGGCGTTGAGGCCGATCAGCGGCGGGGCCCCCGTCGCCGACAGCCGCCCGATGTCGTGGGTGACCTCGACCGGGTGCAGGATCCGCCGGCCGTCGGCCCACTCGTAGAGCCGCCGCGTGCCGCAGAGGTAGGCGGCGACCGGCTCGTCGAGCAGCAGGCCCTTCGCGTCGAGGTCGACGACCGGGTCGGGCAGCAGCCCCGAGTCGATCCGCACCGGCACCTCGAGCGCCCCGACCATCGCCTGCGCGAGCCGCCCGGGTCCGACCTGCACGCGCGCACCTTCGGGGACGAGCCCGGCGACGTGCCGCGCCACGATCTCGTCCGCCGGGGTGGGGACGGCGTCGGGGATCTCGATCGGGGGCGCGTCCGTCTCGCCGAGCACGGTGACCTGCTCCTCGGGGATCGGTGGGCCGACCTCGGCGAGCGGCGCGGCGGTGGAGACGACGGCGGCGACCGGCACCCCGGCGTCGACGAGCCCGCGCAGGTAGGAGGCCTCGGCGCCGAGGTGCAGGCCGTCGGGACCGCGGACCAGGGTCGCGACGAGCAGGTCGGGCTTCAGCGCTCCCGCAACCAGGGCCGGGACGGCGGACAGCCGGCAGGGGACGACGTGCGCCTGCCCCGCCTCGACCATGCGCCGCACGCCGGGCCCGCCCATCAGCACCCGGATGTCGGCGAAGGCCGCGGGGTCCAGGTCGGGCGCGAGGCCGGGCATCCAGCCGAGGACGAGCCGGACCTCCTTGCCCTCGGCCGCCCGGCTCAGCGGGCCGTGCAGGGCGAGCGGCGTGCCGCACCCGTCGCCGAGCGCCACCCGCATCCCGGGGCGTACCAGATCCGACAGCTCCGTCGCGGCGACCATGGTCGGATTCGACCACACGGCGGGACGGGCCGGGAGGACCTAGATTCCAGGTATGGCCGACATCGCAGGCGCCGCCCAGTCGAGCACGGACGAGTTCGTGCGGGAGCCGCTCGGGGTGCAGGAGCGGATCACCTCGGACGGGTCGTCGCCGTGGCCCGTCGAGCCGGACCGCTACCGCCTGGTCGGGGCGCGGGCCTGCCCGTGGGCGAACCGCGCGATCATCTCGCGCCGCCTGCACGGCCTGGAGCCGGTGATCTCGCTGGGCATCGCCGGCCCGCTGCACGACGACCGGAGCTGGCGTTTCCACCTCGACCCCGACGACAAGGACCCGGTGCTCGGGATCGAGTACCTGCGCGAGGCCTACGAGAAGGCGGTGCCGGGCTACGACAAGGGCGTGACCGTGCCGGCGGTCGTCGAGGTGGCCGGCGGGAAGGTCGTGACCAACGACTACAAGGCGCTCGAGTTCGACTTCGCCACCCAGTGGTCGGCCTACCACCGCCCGGGCGCGCCGGACCTGTTCCCGGACAAGTACCGCGACGAGATCGAGGAGATCTCCGAGCAGATCTTCCACGACGTCAACAACGGCGTGTACAAGTCCGGGTTCGCCAAGGGGCAGGAGGCCTACGAGCGGGCGTACACGGCGCTGTTCGACCGGCTCGACGAGCTCTCCGGCCGGCTCACGGACCAGCGCTACCTCGTCGGCGACACGATCACCGAGGCGGACGTGCGGCTCTGGGTCACGCTCGTCCGCTTCGACGCCGCCTACCACGGCCACTTCAAGTGCAACCGGCAGAAGCTCACCGAGATGCCGGTGCTGTGGGCCTACGCGCGGGACCTGTTCCAGACCCCGGGCTTCGGCGACACGATCGACTTCACCCAGATCAAGCAGCACTACTACGGGGTCCACGAGGAGATCAACCCGACGGGCATCGTGCCGGCCGGCCCGGACCTCTCCGGCTGGCTCACCCCCCACCACCGCGAGGAGCTGGGCGGGCGCCCCTTCGGCGACGGCACCCCGCCCGAGCCGCCGCCGGTGGGGGAGCAGGTCCCCCCGCTCGCCTGAGCCGTGTCGCGACGCGCGGGGCGGGGGTGTGCGGGACGGCCCGGCGTGGCAGGGACACTGGGGTGCGATGCGGATCGAGAGCTTCCCTCCCGGAGACCTGGCGCCCGAAGCCCCCGAGCGGCCGCGCCCGCCGCGTCGGCGCCGGCGGGCGGTCTCGGTCCTCAGCGCCGGTCTCGTGGTGGGTGCGCTCCTGGCGGGGATCGGCGTGATCACCGGGGCGGCGCCGGACGTCGCGCTCTCCGCCCGCGCCGAGCAGACGCCTCAGCAGCAGGCCGCGCCCGCCCCGCAGGCCGCGCCGGAGCCGGCCGACCCGCGTCCCACCTGCGTCGCCATGGTCCAGGCGCTCAGCCCGCGCGACCGCCTGGCCCAACGGCTGATGGTCGGCGTCGAGGCCGCCGACCCCGCCGGCGCCGCGAAGATCGTCCGGGACTCGCACGTCGGCGGGATCTTCCTGGGCGGCAACGCGAACGCCCTGCTGCAGAACAAGGCGCTCGACGCCGTGCAGGAGGCGGGGAACCTCCCGGTCGCCGTGGCCGTCGACGACGAGGGCGGCCGCGTCCAGCGCATCGACGACCTCGACGGCGAGCTGCCCAGCGCCCGCGCGATGGCCAGGAAGACCCCCGAGCAGGTCCGCGCCCTCGCCGAGGAACGCGGCCGGCAGCTGGCGGCGCGCGGCGTGACCTGGGACCTGGCGCCGGACGTCGACGTCAGCGACCAGTCGGCCAACTCGGTGATCGGCGACCGCTCCTTCTCGAACGACCCCGCGGTGGTCACCCGCTACGCCGGCGCGTTCGAGGAGGGGCTGCGGCAGGCCGGCGTCTACGGCGTGCTCAAGCACTTCCCCGGGCACGGGCACTCCAGCGGCGACTCGCACCAGGGCCGCGTCTCCGTGCCGCCGCTCGACCAGCTGCGGCAGGCGGACCTGAAGCCGTACACCGACCTGCTGGCGAAGCTGGACCACGACCGCGTCGGCGTGATGGTCGGGCACCTCGACGTCCCGGGCCTCACGGACGACCTGCCCTCCTCGCTCACCCCGGCGACGTACACGCTGCTGCGCGACGAGTACCGGTTCGACGGCATGGTCATGACGGACGACCTCGGCGCGATGAAGGCCGTCAGCAACCGGTTCACGCTGCCGCAGGCAAGCCTGACGGCGCTGGCCGCGGGCGCGGACGTGGCGCTGTCGTCGAACGTCGAGCCGGTCGCCCCGATCCTCGACACCCTCCAGCAGGCCCTCGACTCCGGGAAGATCGCCGCCGCCGACAACGACCGCGCGGTCGAGCGCATCCTCGCCGCCAAGAACCTCTGCCGCCGCACATGAGCGAACGGCGCTCTCGCTCACCAGGACTGAGCGAGAGCGCCGTTCGCCTGAGCAGGTGGTTACATGTCCAGCCCGCCGTTGACGGCGACCACGCTGCCGGTGATGTAGCCGGCGTCGTCGTCGAGGAGGAACTGGACGGCGCGGGCGATCTCGTGCGCCTGGCCCAGCCGCCCGACCGGGACGTTCTCGAGCAGCTTCTCCAGCACCTTCTCCGGGACCGCGGCCACCATCTCGGTCTCGATGTAGCCCGGGGCCACGCAGTTGACCGTGATCCCCTTGCGCGCCACCTCCTGCGCCAGGCTCTTGCTGAACCCGAACAGGCCGGACTTCGACGCCGCGTAGTTCGCCTGGCCCACGGCGCCGGACTCGCCGATCACCGAGCTGATGTTGACGATCCGGCCGAAGCCGTTGCCGGACATGTGGTCCAGCACGGCCTTGGTCATGTAGAAGGCGCCGGAGAGGTTGATCCGCAGCACCGCGTGCCAGTCCTCGACGGTCATCCGCCGCACCGTCTTGTCGACGGTGATCCCCGCGTTGTTGACCAGGTAGTCGATCTTCCCGTGGGCCGCGAGCACCTCGTCGGCGTAGCGCTGGCAGTCCTCCGGGGAACCGACGTTGCCCTGGTGGACCGAGACCGAGCAGCCCTCGGCGCGCAGCTTCTCGGCCAGGTCGTTGGCGGCCTTGGAGTTGGAGCTGTAGCCGGCGGCCACGTGCACCCCGGCGCGGGCCAGGGTGGTCGTGATCGCCGCCCCGATCCCGCGGGCGCCACCGGTGACGAGGGCGACGCGGGGCTCGGGGTGGGTGTCGGTCGCGAGCGGAGCGGGGGCGGAGGTCATGATCAGGTCTCCAGTTCCTCGAGGGTGCGTGCGATGCCCCGGCGGACGGCGTCGACGAGGTACGGCCGGAGCTGGTGCGGATCGACGATCTTGTGGACGGACCCGACGCGCTGGGCCCGCTGGATCGAGTGGGTGCTGTCGAACTCCTCGGCGACGGCGCCGAGCTTCTCCGAGCGGACGGCGGCCCGGACCGAGGCGAGCTCGGCGCGCAGCCGGGAGGCCTCGGCGTCGGACCCGGCCTCGACGGCGGCGGCGATGCGCGCCTCGAGGGCCGTGACCCGCTCGTCGGCGGCGGTCCGCTTGCGGACCTCGCCGGCGAACACCACGGCGGCGGCCGGCGCACCGCCCAGCACGGAGGCGTACGAGCCCTCGACGGCCGCGACCTCCATGTGGTCGTTGAGCGTCGCGGAGAAGACCACGAACGCCCCTCCGTGGTAGCGGGAGACCACGCAGAACACGATCGGGCCGTCGAAGTTGACGATCGCCCGGCCGATCTCCGCGCCGTACTCCAGCTGCAGCGAGCGCAGGGACTCCGGCGAGCCGTCGAACCCGGAGAGGTTCGCCAGCACCACCAGCGGCCGGTTGCCGCTCGCCGCGTTGATCGCCCGCGCCGTCTTCTTCGACGAGCGCGGGAACAGCGTGCCCGCGGTGAACTGCTCGGGCCCGTCGACGGGCAGCACGCCCCGCCGCGGGATCGGCTTCGACTCGATGCCGAGCAGGGACACGGGCTGGCCGCCCAGGTGGGCGTCGAACACGACGACGGAGTCCGCGTCGTGCATGTCCGCCCACCGCTCGAGCGGGGCGTGGTCCAGGTCGGCCACGCCGCGCATCACGGAGCGGATGTCGAAGGGCTTCTTGCGCCCCGGGTTGGTCTCGGGCGAGAAGATCTCGCCGAGCGTGGTGAACTCCCCGCCCTCGTGCGGCGCGGTCGTGACGTCGCGCTGCACCGGGTCGTTGGTCGGGGCCGGCCGCGGGAACCGCTCGCCGGGCACCCGGTAGGTGTGCTCGTAGTGCCGGAACAGGACGTCGACGGCCCCGGCCAGGTCCGGCGCCCAATACTGGGCCTGCCCGTTCGGGCCCATGATGCGGTCGTAGCCGCCGATGCCGAAGTTGTCCTCGGCCGAGACGCCGCCGGAGTAGTCCAGGCTCTGCTTGCCGGTGAGCACCATCGCGCTGTCCGGCGTCATGACCAGGATGCCCTTGGTGTGCGTGAGCATCGTGGCCTCGGCGTTCCAGTAGGGCTGGGCGCCGACGTTGATCCCCGTGACGACGACGTTGACCTCGCCGCCCTCCTGGGTGAACTCGATGATCGCCCGCAGCGCACGCGAGATCCAGTCCATGTTCTCCGTGCCGGAGTCCATGGCGATCTTGGCGCCCGACGACACCGCGAACCACTCGAGCGGCACGTCCAGCTCGCGGGCGAGCCGGATCGCCGCGCACACCCGCGCGCACTCGGGCTCGGCCAGCGCGCCCAGCCCCCGCGTCGGGTCGCCGAGCAGCACCACCCGCGTCATGCCCTCGGGCTGCTTCGCCGTGGGCATGGTGACCGTGCCGAGCACGATGTTGGCCGTGTTGCGGCCGGGCTCGCGCTCGACCGGCTCGGCCTCCGGGTCGACCCCCGAGCCCTCGACCAGGTCGTACTCGACGAACCGGCCCTCGGGCCCGGTCAGCATCGGGATGATCTCGTACGGGTAGACCGCCCCGCGGCGCTGCGCCTTGATCACGTTCTGGGCGTAGGCGTCGAGCTCGCGCATGAGGCCCGTCGGCGGCTCGTCGAGCCGGACGGTGAGGCCCGCGCCCGGCGGCCGGGACAGCCGCAGCAGGTACTCGTGCGGGCTCTCCTCGTTCGGCCCGGCCTCGCCCGGGCGGTCTGCGCGGAACTGCACCAGCACCTGCTCCAGGCCCAGCGACCCGGTGCGGGCGGCGAGCCGTCGGACCACCGTGTCGAGCTCCTCGAACGGGATGTCGACGACCGGCCAGACGTGCAGCAGGATCCGGTTCCAGCCCAGCTTGGCCAGCTTCGGGTCCCGGCTCCGCGCGCTGCGCAGGCTGTCGAGGCAGGCGTCGATCGCCCGCTCCAGCTCGGGCAGCGACCGGATGACGCCGGCGTCGTCCCGCAGCACGGTGAGCCGCCGGACGTCGGACAGGGCCAGCAGGCGCTGGTCCTCGCGCACGTTCTTGCCGGTGGCGTGGAACAGGTGCACGTCCGGCTCGGCGGGCAGCCGGCGCAGGTCGAAGTTGCCGAGCCGCCACAGCCCGAGCCGCTCCGCGACGAGCGGGTGGAGGCCGCGCAGCGTGCGGTCCTCGACGAGCGTGCCGTCGGGCTCCGGGCGGAAGGTGAACCACACCGGGCTCGGGTCGGCAAGGGCGTCGGGCGTCTCGGACGGGTTGGGGCGCACGGCCACCGCGACTCGGGCGACCCGCCCGGTCGGCACGGCGCCGATCGCGGCCCGCACCCGGTCGGCACGGGCGTCGGGGTCGCCCCGGTCGTCGGCGTGGGTGGAGGTGACGTACAGGTCCACCAGCGCCGTGCGGCCCTCGGGCAGCTCCTCGACCAGCCGCCGCATCTGGTTCGCGGCGGCCAGGGCGCGCCGCGGGTCGTTGTTGTCGATCACCGTGGCGAGGACAGTGCGGTCGTTGCCCCGGTGCGTGTACGACGCGGTGAGCACCGGCAGCCCGAGGCTCTCGCTGACCTTCAGGTCCTGCAGCGGCCGGATCCGGTAGTAGCGCCGGGTCATGACCTCGAGCAGGGCGGCGTTGTGCCGGCTGCCGAAGACCCCGAGGATCGGCTCGGACGAGGCGACCAGCGCCTCGATCCGCTCCGCCCGGTCGGCGGCGTCCGGCTGCTCGGCCAGCTCGTCGAGCTGCGTGCGGACCTCGCGGTGCACGCGGTCGCGCTCCGCCTCGACCGCCGGGGCGTCGAAGCAGTGGTAGCGGACCTGGCGGGCCAGGTCGCCGACGACGGGGTGCCGCAGCTGGGTGGCCAGGACCAGGGCGTCGAGCGTGCGCAGGTACTCCTCGCGGGTGGCCGCCGGCAGCCCCGCCAGGGACTCGGGGTGCGCCAGCCGCCACTGCAGCAGGTTGAGGATCACCGGCTCGTGCGCGGTGGCGCGGCGGTGCGCCAGGAACATCCAGTACAGCGCGGGCTCGAGCTGGGTGCCGGAACCCTCCAGCTCCACGCCGTAGTGCGCGAGCGCGCGGCGCAGCTTGGCGCGGAAGGACTCCGGCAGCTGCTCCTGCTCGACGTCCCGGGAGCGCAGGTAGGCGTGCAGGTACTCCTGCGGGTTGCGGCCCGACTCGCCGTTGCCGTTGCCGTCGGTGGGCTCGTCGGACTCGCGGCGGTTGCGGGACAGCGCCGACAGGTCGGTGAAGATCCGCAGCACGGCGGTCTCGCCGGCGAGCACGGCCGGGTCGTCACCGGGCAGCGCGGCGCGCGCGGCGTCGAGCCGGGCGAGCAGCGGGCGGGACTGCCGCTCGTCGACGTCGAAGCCGAGCACCTGCCAGCGCAGCGCGGTGAGGGCGTCGGCGGCCGTGGCGGCCGGGTCCTCGTCGGCACCGGTGCCGAGCAGCGCGGCGAAGTCGGCGCGGTCGCCGCCCGCGGCGGGGCCGGCGGCGTCGGCCGCGGGCTCCAGCCGGACCAGCTTCGTGCCGCCCTCGACCTGCGTGTTCGACGGCACCAGGACCTCGGCGACGGTGCCCGCGAACGGGGCCCGCAGCGCGGTCTCCAGCTTCATCGACTCGACGATCGCGACGACGTCGCCCTCGGCGACCTCCTGCCCGGCGATCACCGGGACGGCCACGACCATGGCCGGGGCGGGCGCGCGGACCATGCCGGCCTCGCCACCGGAGATCCGGTGCACGGCGCCGTCGACCTCGACGAGGTAGTCCGTGTCCTGCGGTGCCGACAGCACCGAGTACGTGGTGCCGCCGACGGTGAGCCGGCGCTCGAAGCGCCCGGAGCGCTCGACGTCGACGTCCACCGCCTGTGGGGCTCCGCCGGGCACCTCGAGCACCACGCGGTAGCGGTTCGCCCGGGTGCGGGCGACCCGCAGCCGGTAGGACTCGCCGCCCGCGCGGACGTCCGTCTGGTGCCAGGTCTCGGCGCCGACCTCGGGCCGGCCGCGCTCGGCGGCGGTGAACAGCCGCTCCTGCTGACGGGCGACGTGCCCGTCGTGCGCCTCGACGGCGGTGGCGAGGAGCGCGACGTCGAGCCGGCGGGGCGGGGTGTAGCCCTGCGCCATCAGCCCGTCGAGCCAGGTCGTGTCGGTGTCCCCGGCGATCAGCTCGGGCCGCTGCAGCAGGTCGAGCAGGAAGGCCTTGTTGGTGGTGCCGCCGTCGATGACCGCGGCGGTCTGGCGCAGCGCGCGCAGCAGCCGGGCGCGGGCCTCCTCGCGGTCCCGGCCCCAGGCGATGATCTTGGCGATCATCGAGTCGAACTGCGGCGGGATGACGTCCCCGGTCGCGACGCCGGTGTCCACCCGGATCCCGGGACCGGCGGGCAGCGCGAGGTGCTCGATGACGCCGGGCGCGGGCGCGAAGCCGCGCTCCGGGTCCTCGGCGGTGAGGCGGGCCTCGATCGCCCAGCCGGTGCCGCGCGGAGGCTCCGGCGCGATGTCCGCGAGCTTGCCACCGCCCGCGACGTGCAGCTGCAGCTTGACGATGTCGACGCCGGTGCACGCCTCGGTCACCGGGTGCTCGACCTGCAGCCGGGTGTTGACCTCGAGGAACGACAGCAGCCGCTCCTTGGGCTCGTAGAGGAACTCCACGGTGCCGGCGTTGACGTAGCCGGCGGCGCGGGCCAGCTCGGCGGCGGAGGAACGCAGCAGCTCCTCCTGCTCGGCGTCGAGCGCGGTGGAGGCGGACTCCTCGATGACCTTCTGGTTGCGGCGCTGCACGGAGCAGTCGCGCACGCCGAGGGTCCAGACGTCGCCGGTGGCGTCGGCGACGACCTGCACCTCGACGTGCCGGCCGCCGCTGATGGCGCGCTCGAGGAACACGGTCGCGTCGCCGGCGGTCTTGCCCGCCTCGGAGGAGGCGCGCTCGAAGGCCTCGGCCAGCTCGTCCGGCGTGGTGACCTTGCGGATGCCGCGGCCGCCACCGCCCGCGGTGGCCTTGACCATCAGCGGGTAGCCGATCGTCTCCGCCTTCTCCCGTGCCTCGGCGAGGTCGGCGACCGGGCCGCCGGACCAGGCCGCCAGCGGCACGCCGACACGCTCGGCGAGCTTCTTCGCGGCGATCTTGTCCCCGAGGTCGCGCATGACCTCCGGCGACGGGCCGATGAAGGTGATGCCGAGGTCCCGGCACAGCTCGGCGAACTCCGCCTTCTCGGAGACGAAGCCCCAGCCCGGCCAGACGGCGTCGGCGCGGGCCACCTTCAGGGCACGCTCCAGCTCCGCGTAGTCGAGGTAGGGCGACGGACCGAGGTGGTCGGGGTCGTCCGGGCCGATGAGCACGGCCTCGTCGGCCTCGCGCACGAACATGGCGCGCCGGTCCACGGCGGTGTGCAGCGCGACGGTCCGCAGCGGGGATCCACCCGCGGCGTTCCACTCGCGTACGGCGTGGATGAGCCGCATGGCGGGCTCACCACGATTGACGATCGCGATCCGGGAGAAGCTGCTCACGAGGGCCATCCTGCTACGCCCCGAACGCCGCGCGAACATCCTCCACGGAGGTTCCGACGACCGGATTCCGCGGTAACACCGTTGTCGACCGGTCCCGCACCGCGGGCGGCAGCACGACCTCCGGCGCCATGATGGCGGGGTCGACGGTGAGGACGGCGTAGCCGCCCACCGCGCCGGCCCCGAAACCGGGCGCGAAGACCCGCGTCGGGCGGTCGATGACACCGTCGCGCACGGCGTCGAACAGCGCGATCGGGATCGACGCGGCGGACACGTTGCCCATGTCGCCGATGTCGAAGTACAGCTGGTCCGCGCTCAGCCCCGCCTTCTCCGCCAGCTGCACGATCATCGTGCGGTTGGCCTGGTGCGGCACGATCAGCTCGATGGCGTCGAGCAGCTTCCCGCCGTCCGGGCCGGGCAGCGCGTCGAGCTCGCCGATCATCTGCTCCAGGTAGCGGGCGACGAGCGCCTTCACCTCGGGGCCGTAGACCGTGATGTCGTTGTCGAACTCCGGGTTCGGCCAGATGATCGAGTTGACCTGGGCGGGCGGACCGCTCGCGTAGGTCTGCAGGACCTCGACGTCGCCCGCGGACCCCTCCGCCGCGGGCGCGACGACGAGGGCGGCCGCGCCGTCCCCGAAGATCATGCGCGAGGTGCGGACCCCGCCGATCTTGTCGCTGAACTTCTCGACACAGACCAGCAGCACCGGTCGCCCGACCTCCTGCAGCTGGCGCACCGCCTCGGCGAGGCCGTAGGGCAGGCCCGCACAGGCCGCCACGATGTCCGCCGAGCAGTGGGTCTGCAGGAGGCCGAGCTCGCCGGAGAGCCAGGTGGCCAGCGACGGGATGAGCCGGTCGCTGGTGCAGGTCGCCACGAGGACCGCGCCGATCTCCTCCGGCTTGCGGCCGGAGTGGGCGAGGGCGGCGTCGGCCGCGGCGAGGGCGAGGTCGCCGATGTCGTGCTCGGAGTAGCGCCGCCGCTCGATCCCGGTCTTCGCCGTGATCTCCGCGGCGCTCATCGGCGACCAGGAGAAGCTGGTGTTGCGCACGACGTCCGTGTTCTCGCAGACGTGCTCGCCGCGCACGACCGCCAGCGACTCGATCGTCGGCCTGACCGCGAACGTCTCGGCGACCTTCACCGGCTCGAGCGGCGTGGCCGGCGCGACGGGCGCGACGGGGGGCCGGGAGGGGCGGGTCCGGACGGGCGCTCCGTTGCGGACCCGGTCCAGGAACGCCGCCACCTCCCGGGTGCGCGGGTGGAACGCGATGACGACCTCGTCGTCGCCGATCGCCGACGCCTCGCGCAGCTCGGTCCGCGACCGGGTCCACGGGTACTGGTTGTGCAGCACCATCGCCCAGCGGGACAGGGCCTCCAGCTCGGGGGCCTCCTCGTGGGCGTCGAGGATCTCGGTCGGGGAGAAGGTCGGGTAGTCCGGCTCCAGGTCGGGCAGGACGAAGGTCAGGGCGCCGGGCTCCGCGAGGAACTCCGCGACGGTCGGCTTCACGGGCTCGAGGTCCGTCGCGTGGTGCTTGCGGTTGCCGTACACGTCGTTGAGCAGGCCGAACAGCCGCTCCTCGACCTCCGGGTACCGGCCCTCGGGCAGCGCCTGCCAGGCCTCGACGACGGCGGCGGCCTTGCGCTCGCCGTCGACCCACGGGGTGACGACGGGCAGGAACACGTCGTCCCGGGTGCGCGGCAGGTCGCGCCAGCGGGTGGGGCGCTTCTCGTACATGGTGAGCGCCCAGCGGTTGACCCAGAACAGGTTCTGGCCGAGGTCGCGCAGCAGGTCGTACCGGCGGGTGTACGCGCCGCGGGCCACGCGCTCGGCGATCTCGGTCCCGGTGGGGGCCTTGGACTCGAAGTCCCGGCCGATGACGGCGGCCGCGCCGTCGAGCGTGTCCACCACCGAGAAATCGAGATCCGGCGAGAAGTTCGCGGGGAACACGAGGCGGCCGTGGCGGTTGACCACGAACGGCTTCATACGGGTGCCTCCAGGCGGCGACGCTGATCGAAACGTGGGCCGAACAAGGCGGAAACACAGGTCGGCGCGGCGGACGACGGCGCGGCGACCCGGATGGTTTCGTGCTTCGGCGGTAAGGGAACCGTAGCGGGAATTGACCGGAGATCGGAACGTGACCTGGCTCTTCACCCGTCTGCTGATCCCATTGTTGGGTATCCGAGGAAATGTTACCCGCGAGTTCTACTCAATGGTTCTACCTGTGGGTTCGCTTGGGCGGGCCTGGATCGGTGCAGATCAAGGACGTGACACCGTCCGGTGTGGACGCAGTCCTGTGTGGACCGATCCCTCGGTTGTGGCACCGGGTGCCGATCCGTTCTAGGGTCCACCGGCATGGCCCGTGTCACGTACCTGACGCCCGAGACCGCCCCTCCCGCCGTCGCCTCGACGCTCGGCAAGATGCCCCCGCTGCACGTCTTCCGCATGCTCGCGCACGCCGAGACGGCCTTCCGGCCGTGGCTGAAGTTCGGCGGCGCGATCCTCGCGGACCTCGCGATCGACCCGCTCCTGCGCGAGCTCGTGATCCTCCAGGTCGGACGACTCGCCGCGCGCTACGAGTGGGAGCAGCACGTGCCGATCGCGCTCGCCGCCGGCGGCACCGCCGAGCAGATCGAGGCCCTCGACCGGGGCGAGTTGGGGACTTTCGACCCTGGTACCCGGGCGGCTCTGGAATTCACCGCGGCGCTCGTGCGCGACGGCGAAGTGTCGGACGAGAACTACGCGGCACTCGCGGCCGAGTTCTCGGAACGGGAAATAGTGGAGCTCGCACTCACCGCGGCCCATTATCTCGGCCTCGCGCGCATCATGACCGCGCTCCGGATCGACCCCGACGCGCCGGCCGGACCCGACGGCCTGCCCGCGGCACGCGTCGAACGGCCCTCCGCTGGGTAGGCTCGCCGAGATGGAGATCCTCGCCGGACGGGTGCTGCTGCGCCCGGCCGACCCGGACGTGACCACGGCCTTCTACCGGGACGTGCTCGGGCTGGCCGTCTACCGGGAGTTCCCCGGCGGTACCGTGTTCTTCCTCGGCGGCGGGTTCCTGGAGGTGTCGGGACACGCCGCCGAGCCCGCCGCGGAACGCACCGGCGTCGCGCTCTGGATGCAGGTGCGGGACATCGCGGCCGCGCACAAGGAGCTGGCGGACCGGGGCGCCACCATCGTCCGGGAGCCGCGCCGCGAGCCCTGGGGGCTCGAGGAGATGTGGCTGACCGACCCCGACGGCGTGAAGATCGGGATCGTGGAGATCCCCCCGGAACACCCGCTCCGCCGCGACACCCGGGGAGAGTGAGGGCGGCCGGCAGACGAGTGTGTGGCTGAGGGAGCGCGCTCGGCTTGACGAGGTGTGCTCGGCTTGAGGGTGTGTGCTCGGCCGAGGGCGTTGGAGACGGACGCCGCACACCTGCCCAGGCGCGGGAGACCCCGCCCTGACGTCGCCTCACACCCGCGACGAGCGCGGCACACCCTGTCGACTGGGTGTGCTGCGCCTCGACGGGTGTGCCGGGCAAGGCGGGAATGTTGTCAGGACGGGGTCAGTACGGGCAGCAGCACTCGGTCGGCCCCGGCGTTCTCGAGCGCGCACACCCGTCGAGGCGCCGTACAGGCCGTCGACCGTGCCAAGAGGGCTTCACGCTCGAAGCCGCGGTGTCGGGCGCGCCGTGGAGCCGTCGTGCGTCCGTGAGCGGGTCGTCGGCGCGTTGTGGGCCGTACTGCGCCTCAGGCCGAGCGGAGGCGGGCGCCGGGGCCCGGGTCGGAGGTGAGCTTGGTGCGGGGCTCGATGAGGTGCCCCGCCTCGCAGCGCAGCTCCGCGTGGACCTCGGCGCCGCAGTCGGCGTGCCGGATCACCATGGGCTGCCCCGCCTCGCCGGCGAGGTGCCGGTCGCCCCAGTCCCGCAGCGCCGTCATGACGACGCGCAGGTCCTTGCCGGCGGGCGTCAGCCGGTACTCGTGGCGCTCGCGGCGGCCCGGCTCGCGGTAGGGCACCTTCTCCACCAGGCCCGCGTCGACGAGGCCGGCGAGCCGGCGGGTCAGCACGTTGCGGGCGATGCCGAGGTGTGCGGCCAGGTCGTCGAACCGGCGGACGCCGTTGAACATGTCCCGCAGCACGAGCACGGTCCAGGCGTCGCCGATCAGCGCCGCCGTGCGGGCGACGGAGCAGGTGCCGCTGTCGAAGTCGGTCCAGGCCGATCCGGGCGACGGTGCAGACGCTGCGGACGTCATGCGCGCCAGGGTAGCCGGGCGGCTGGGTTGCCGCCAGAAACCCCGGGGAGCCTCAGGCCGCGGCCCGGCTGGCCAGCGCGGGGTCGTCGCGCGGGTCGGTGACGCCCTCGGGCGCCGGCGTGGCCGCGGCGATGCCCATCGCCAGCACCGCGGCGACGGCCGCGGCCAGGAAGACGACGGTGTAGGCCGTGCCGGCGGGCCGCGTCTCGCCGCCCACGTCCATCACGAGCGCGGTGCTCACGGCCGCGACCACCGCGGTGCAGGTCGAGGTGCCCAACTGGCGCATCAGCGTGTTCAGGCTGTTCGCCGCGGCCGTCTCGGTCTCGGGGACGGCCCGCATGATGAGCAGCGGCAGCGCGGAGTAGGCGAGGGTGGCCCCGATCGCGCCGATGGTCGCGGTGCCGATCAGCAGCAGCTCCGACGACGGCAGCAGGGCGAACCCGACGTTGCCCACCGCCAGCAGCGCGGTGCCGAGGATCAGGGTCGTCCGCGGCCCGCGGATCCGGGAGATGATCGCCGAGGCGGACGAGAAGACGACCATCGACCCGCCGATCGGCAGCAGCACCACGCCGGCGACCAGCAGCGACAGCCCGAAGCCGTACCCGGTCTCGACGGGCGCCTGCAGGATCTGGGTCGCGAGCATGAAGGTCGCGAACATCGAGAAGCCGATGAGCACCGTGGCACCGTTCGTCATCAGCACCGCGGGGCGGGCCGAGACGCGCAGGTCGACGAGCGGGGCGCGGCGGCCCAGCTCCCAGCGCGCCCAGACCGCGAGCAGCACGGCGGCCGCGCCGAACAGGCCGAGGACGGTCGGGCTCGTCCAGCCCCACTCCGTGCCCTTCGAGATGCCGAGCAGCAGGCAGACCAGGGCGGCGGCGATCCCGACGGCGCCGACGGCGTCGAACCGGCCGCCGGTGCGCACCCGCGACTCGGGGACCAGCCGCGAGACGAGCAGCAGCTGGATCACCGCGACCACGGCCGCGCCGGCGAACAACCAGCGCCAGGAGGTGAACTGCGCGACGAGCCCGGTGATGGGCAGCCCGATCGCGCCGCCGACGCCCAGCGAGGAGCTCATCAGCGCGACGCCGCTGCCGACCCGCTCGGGTGGCAGCACGTCCCGCATCAGGCTCATCCCGAGCGCGATGACGCCGAACGACACGCCCTGCAGCACCCGGCCCACGATCAGCAGCACGATGTTCGGCGCCGCGGCCCCGATGACCGAGCCCGCCAGGATCAGCGCGATCGAGACCAGCAGCATCCGCCGCTTGCCGTACATGTCGCCGAGCCGGCCGAGCACCGGGGCGGACACCGCGCCGGCGACCAGGGTGGCGGTGACCAGCCACGCCGCCGTCGACGGGGAGACCGACATGAGCCGCGGGAACTGCGGCAGCAGGGGCACGACCATCGTCTGGATGAGGGACACCAGCAGACCGCAGGACGCGAGCACCAGGATCGCCACGGTCGGGCGAGCGGGCGGTGCGGTTGCGGCGGAGGCGGGCGATTCGGCCAGATCGGCGCTCACGAGGTGTGGGTCTCCGTCCACGAGAGGGTGCCTGATCAGGTGACCACGAGCCCCGACTCCGTGGCAAGGCGAAACCTTGCCTTTGCCAAGTAACTCACGCTGAACGGTCGTCCGGGAATACGGAGGACGCTACGGTCCCGGGATGGCGGACCTCGTCCTCCCGCTCGACGCGCCCGGGGCGACCGACCTCGCGACGGGCGGCGGCAAGGGGGCCTCGCTGGCCCGTGCGGTGCGGGCGGGGCTGCCGGTGCCGCCGGGCTTCGTCGTCACCACGGCCGCCTACCGCCGCTACGCCGCCGGGCTGCCGGAGCGGCCCCGTCCGGAGGACTTCACGGCCGCGCTGCCCGCGGACCTCGCCGCCGCCGTCCGGGCGGCCCACGCCGCGCTCGGTGGCCCACCGGTGGCGGTCCGGTCGTCGGCGACCGCCGAGGACCTGCCCGGGCTGTCGTTCGCCGGCCAGCAGGAGACCGTGCTCGACGTCCGCGACGCCGACGGGGTGCTCGATGCCGTCCGCCGCTGCTGGGCGTCACTGTGGGCCGAGCGGGCCGTCGCCTACCGCGACCGCGCGGGGATCGACGGCGCCGAGATCGCCGTCGTGGTCCAGGAGCTCGTCCCCGCCGAGTCGGCCGGGGTGCTGTTCACCGCCGACCCGGTGACCGGTGACGAGGACCGGATGCTGGTCGACGCCGCGTGGGGCCTGGGGGAGGCGGTCGTGGGCGGGCTCGTCACGCCGGACGCGGTCGTCGCCGACGCCGCCACCGGTGCCGTGCGCGAGCGCCGCACCGCGGACAAGGCCGTGCGGACCGTGCGGACCGACGCCGGGACGGTCGAGGAGCCCCTGCCCGCGGAGCTGCGCCGCGTCCCGGTGCTCGACGACGCGCGCGTGGCCGAGCTGGTCGCCCTCGGCCGCCGCGTCGCGGCCCTGTACGGCGGCCCGACGGACGTCGAGTGGGCGTGGGCGGACGGGCGGTTCGCCCTGCTCCAGGCCCGCCCGATCACCACGGTCCGCGACCCGTGGAACGACTCGCGCGGCCGCGACCACCTGTGGACCAACGGCAACCTCGGCGAGGCCGTGCCCGGCAGCGTCACCCCGCTGACCTGGTCCTTCCTGGAGATCTTCACCGCGCACGCGATGCCGACCTCGGCGCTGCCGGGGCTGCGCGCGTACGGCCGGATCGGCGGGCGCGCCTACATGGACCTGTCGACGGCGTCGGCGCTGGCCGGCCTGGTCGGCGTCCCGCGCGGGCTGTTCGTGCGCCTGGTCGGCAGCGCCTTCGGGCGGACCCCGGCCGGGGTCCGGGTCCCGCGCGCCGCGCTCGACCGCCGGGCGGCGCGACGGGCCCTGCTGCCCGCGGTGCGCGAGGTGCTGCGGACCGTGCGCCGGGAGAAACCGCACGTCGACGCCTACGTCGAGGGCAACCCGGCCCGTTGCGCGGCGCTGGCGGCCCGGGTCGCGGGGCTCGACGCGGCGGGGTTGCGGACGGCCTGGACCGCCGAGCTGCAGCCCCTCCTGGTCCGCGCCAGCGCGATGCTGCAGGTGGCCGGCCGCAGCGACCCGCGCGCGCTGCTCGGCGCCCGCGCCCGGCTGGAGCGGCTGCTCGGGCCGGCCGACGCCGCCGCCCTCGCGACCGGCGGGGAGCTGGAGAGTCTCGGCCCCGTCGTCGGGCTGGCCCGGGTCGAGGCGGGGGAGCTGTCCGAGGCGGAGTACCTGCGCCGGTGGGGGCACCGGGGCCCGCGCGAGTTCGAGGTGTCCGCGCCGCGCCCGGCCGAGGACCCGGAGTGGGTGCGGCGCGAGCTGGGGCGCCTGCGGGCCGCCGGCGCCGGCCCCGCCCAGCTGCTCGAACGCCAGCGCGTCGCCCGTGAGGAGGCCTGGGACCGGCTGCGCCGCGAGCAGCCGCGGCGGGTGCGCGGCGCGCGGAGGGCCGTCGACCGCTGGACCCGCGCCGCCGGCGGCCGCGAACGCACCCGGTCGGAGGTGGTGCGGGTGTTCGGCGTGCTCCGGGCGTGGGCGCTGCGGGCGGGCGAGGTGACCGGGCTCGGCGACGCCGTGTTCTTCCTCGAGCTCGACGCGCTGCTGCGGGCCCTCGAGCCGGGTGCCGACACGCCCGTCGCCCGCGCCGCGCGGAACCGCGCCGTGTTCGAGGCCTACGACGCCCTGCCGCCGTATCCCGCCGTGATCCGCGGGACGTTCGACCCGTTCGCCTGGGCCGCGGACCCGCACCGGCGGGCGGACCTGTTCGTCGAGGGACGCCCACCCGCACCTGTGGCCGCGGACGGTGCGGTCACCGGGTTCGGCGGGGCGCCCGGCGTCGTCGAGGGCACCGTGCGTGTGCTCGCCGACGTGGCCGACGGGGCGGCGCTGCGCCCCGGCGAGATCCTCGTGACGACCGTGACGAACGTCGGCTGGACCCCGCTGTTCCCCCTGGTCACGGCCGTGGTCACGGACGTCGGGGCGCCGCTCTCGCACGCCGCGATCGTCGCCCGCGAGCTGGGCATCCCCGCCGTCGTCGGCTGCGGGGACGCCACCACGCGGCTGCGCACCGGCGACCGGGTCCTGGTGAACGGCTCCGCGGGGACGGTCACCCCGCTGGGGCGCCCGTGACCTCCTGCACGAGCTCCACCAGCCGGGGCACGGCCGGGTGCGTGGGCGGGTCGGTCCAGACCAGCCACACCGGGACGGGCGGGGCGTCGGCCAGGGGCACGTAGGCCACGCCCGGGAAGCGGTGCAGCTGCGAGGTCGCGGCCGGGGTGACGCCGACGGCCCCCCCGCCGGAGGCGATCCGCACCAGCCAGTCCTCCGTGGTGGCCACCCAGGAGATCTCGGGCCGGGAGTCCGCCGGCCAGAGCGACGCGGTGGTGGTGCCGGTGACCCGGTTGACCGCCACGGTCCGGCCGACGAGGTCGGCCAGGGTGAGCGACGCGCGGGCGGCCAGCGCGTCGCCCTCGGGCACCGCCGCGACCCGCGTCTCGTCCGGCAGCCGCGCCGCGCGCGTGCCGGGGATGCGCACCCGCCCGCGGAGCACCGCGGCGTCGACCCGGCCGTCGGCCAGCCCGGCGGTGCGGGTGTCGAGCTGTACCAGCTCCAGCGGCAGGTCGGGGTGCTCGGCCCGCCAGCGGCGCAGCAGCTCCGGGGTGCGGCCGCCCAGCGCCGACCAGGCGTGCCCGAGGCGCAGCGGGACCCGCAGCCACTCGGCGGCACGGGCCGGGTCGAGCAGCGCGTCGACGGCCTCGACCGCCCGCTCGGCGCGCTCCCGGAACGCCAGGCCGGCCGGGGTCAGCGCGAGGTGGTGGGTCGACCGCTCCACGAGCCGCACCCCGAGATGGGTCTCGAGCTGGTGCAGCGTGCGCGACAGCGCGGGCTGGCCGATGTGCAGCCGGGCCGCGGCGCGGGTGATCGCCCCGGCCTCGGCGATGGCCAGGAAGGCCCGGAGGTGCCGCAGGTCCGCGCTCATGCCTCGGGAGCATAACCACCGCTGAACCGGCATTTCCCGGCGGCGGATCCGGCTCCTAGCGTCGAGCGGGTGACCGTTCTCGCCGCCCGCCCCACCACCCGCCCCGGAGGCCGGACGGCGATCGGGCTCGTGGTCGGCGGCGAGTTCTCGATGCAGTTCGGCGCGGCCGTGGCGGCACTGCTGTTCGCCCGACTGGGCGCGAACGGCACCGTGGCGCTGCGGCTCGGCATCTCCGCGCTCGTCCTGCTGCTGGTGTGCCGGCCGCGGCTTCGGGGACGCACGCGCGGCGACCTGCTCACCGTCCTCGGCTACGGGCTGGCGCTCGGCGGCATGAACATCTGCTTCTACGAGGCGATCGCGCGGATCCCGCTCGGCGCCGCCGTGACGCTGGAGGTGCTCGGGCCGCTCGCGCTGTCCGTGCTCACCGGGCGCGGCCTGCTCGGCGCCGTGTGGGCGGTGCTCGCGCTGGCCGGTGTCGCCCTGCTGGGTGAGGACGGCTTCACCGGGCTCGACGTCGTCGGGGTCGCGTTCGCGCTGCTCGCGGGCGGGTTGTGGGCCGGCTACATCGTGCTGGCCCAGCGGGCGGGCCGCTCCTTCGCGAAGCTCGACGGCCTGGCCCTCGGTCTCGCCGTGTCCGCCGCCCTGGCCCTGCCGCTCGGGATCGCCGGGGCCGGGGCCGCGCTCCTCGACCCGGTCGCGCTGGCGCTGGGCGCGGCCGTCGCGGTGCTGTCCTCGCTGCTGCCCTACTCGCTCGAGCTGCTGGCGTTGCGCAGCGTCCCCGCGAACACCTTCGCCGTGGTGATGAGCCTCTCACCGGCCGTCGCGGCGCTCGCCGGGGCGCTGGTGCTGGGGCAGGCCCTCACCCCGGTCGGCGCGGGCGCGATCGCGCTGGTCGTCATCGCCTGCGCGGGCGCGGTCCGGTGGGGCGGCCGGCGGGCGGCACCCGTCGAGGCATGATGCGGGCGTGACCGCACGCCCCCTGCGCACCCGCCTGGCCCCCGACGTCGTCTCCGCGGACTTCCGCGCCTTCTGGACCGAGCGGCACCTGGGCACCCTGGTCACGCTGCGGAAGGACGGGACGCCGCACGTCGTGCCGGTCGGGGTCACGATCGACGTCGAGGAGGGCCTCGCCCGGGTGATCTGCCGCGGCGGCTCGCAGAAGGCCCGCAACGTCGCCGGGGCCGGGCCGGAGGGCGCCCGCGTCGCGGTGTCGCAGACCGACGGCCGGCGCTGGTCGACGCTCGAGGGCGTCGCCGTCGTGCGGGACGACCCGGAGTCCGTGCGGGACGCCGAGCAGCGCTACGCCGCCCGCTTCCGCGTGCCCCGGCCGAACCCCGAGCGCGTGGTCATCGAGATCCGCGTCGACCGCCTCCTCGGTATGGTCTGAACCGATCCCGTGGCACGGACCTGTCGGATCGTGTCCGGATCGGGCACGCTGGACGCACTTTCCGGGTCAGGAGTCCCCACCGTCGCGGGCCGGCCCGTCCGGCACACCGTCACGATCCGGGTGCCGGGCAGTGCAGGACAGCACAGCACGCAGACCACGCACCAGCACGCGAGGACCGAGGGACACGGTGAGCAGCGCACACGAACCTGCCGCGAGCACGGCCGACGCGACCGGCGACGGCGCGATCACGGCCGGCGCGCCCGACGCGCCGGACAACGTCGTGCACTTCTCGCGGACGCAGGCCGTCACGCAGGCGGACCTGGAGATCCGCAGGCTCGGGACCAGCCGCATCGACTCCCCGATGCTCGACCTGCTCGACGCGCGGCAGACCACCGAGCACTACGTCGACGAGGACGACCGCGTCCTGCTCGACGACACCATCGCCCGGGTGACCGCCCGCGGTGTGCCGATCGACCAGCTGCCGGGCCTGGAGCCCTGCGGACCCCGGCGCAAGATCTACTTCGACCCGTCGAAGACCCGCGCCGGCATCGTGACCTGCGGCGGCCTCTGCCCGGGGCTCAACGACGTCATCGCCGGCCTGGTCCGCACGCTGACCTACCACTACGGGGTCCGGCGGGTCGTCGGCTTCCGCAACGGCTACCAGGGCTTCATCTCCCGCTACGGCTACGACGAGGTCGAGCTCACCCCGCAGTACGTCCGCGACATCGCGGTCGACGGCGGCACCGTGCTCGGCACCTCCCGCGGGCACCAGGACCCCGAGGAGATCGTCGACTGCCTCGAGCGGATGCACATCAACATCCTGTTCGTGATCGGCGGCGACGGCTCCATGCGCGGCGCCATGGGCATCGAGCGGGTCATCGCCGAGCGCAACCTCAAGATCGCGGTCGTCGGCGTGCCGAAGACGATCGACAACGACATCCCGTACATCGACCAGAGCTTCGGCTTCCAGACGGCCTTCTCCCGGGCGTCGGACTCGATCCGGGCCGTGACCGTCGAGGCCAAGTCCACGGCCAACGGCATCGGCCTGGTCAAGCTCATGGGCCGGCACTCGGGCTTCATCGCCTGCTACGCCGCGCTCGCCCGCAGCGACGCGGACGTCGTGCTGATCCCGGAGGTGCCGTTCGCCCTGGAGGGCGACACCGGCCTGCTCGCCCACCTGCGCAGGCGGGTGGAGCAGCGCGGGCACGCGGTGGTCGTCGTCGCGGAGGGGGCGGGGCAGGAGCTGCTGGAGGCGGCCCAGGCCGGCCGCTCGACGGACGCCTCGGGCAACCGCAAGCTCGGCGACATCGGCCGGTACCTGCGGGACCGCATCGAGGACCACTTCGACGGGGCCGGGATCGAGACGTCGGTGCGCTACATCGACCCCAGCTACGCGATCCGGTCCGTGCCGGCCAACCCCTACGACAGCGTGTACACGGTCCGGCTGTCGCAGGCGGCGGTGCACGCCGCCATGTCCGGGCGCACGGCGATGGTCGTCGGGCGGGTGCGGCGCCGCTTCGTCCACATCCCGATGCCGCTCGCGGTGAGCAAGCGCAACCAGGTCGACCCGCACGGCGACCTCTGGCAGGCGGTGCTCGAGTCGACCGGACAACCCGTCCGCTTCGGGGCCTGATCCCACCTACTGTGGCGGGCGTGCAGCACCCGGCCCTGCGCTTCCTCGGCCACTCGACCACCCGCCTGGAGCTGGGCGGGCGCGTCGTCCTCACCGACCCCGTCCTCACCCCGCGGGTGTCGCTGCTGCGCCGCGTGGTGCCGCCGCTGCGCGCCCCGGACTGGGCCGACGCGGACCTCGTCCTGATCTCCCACCTGCACGGTGACCACCTGCACCTGCCCTCGCTGCGGCTGCTCCGGCCCGACACCCGGGTCGTGGTGCCGCGCGGGGCGGGCGAGTGGGTGCGCAGGCGCGGGGTGCGCCGGGTCGAGGAGATCGACGTCGGGCAGGAGATCCGCGAGGGCGGGCTGCGGGTCACCGCGGTGCCGGCCGCGCACAGCGGGCACCGATGGGGCCCGCGTTCCACCCGCGGGCCGCAGTCGCCGGCGCTCGGGCACGTCCTGGAGGCCGACGGCCTGCGCATCTACGCCGCCGGCGACACCGATCTCTTCGACGGGATGACGGACCTCGGGTCGCTCGGCCTGGACGTCGCCCTGCTGCCGGTGTGGGGCTGGGGCCCGAACCTGGGCCCGGGGCACCTGGACCCGGAGCGGGCCGCCGAGGCCGTCGACGTGCTGCGTCCCCGGCTCGCCGTCCCGGTCCACTGGGGCACACTGGCCGTCGCCGGGCTGACCCGCGCACCGGCCGGGCACGGCGCGCGGATGCGGGCGCTGCTGCACGACCCGCCGCACCGGTTCGCCGCCGCGGCGCGGGAGCGGGGCAGCACCAGCACGATCACGATCGCCCGGCCGGGTCAGGACGTGCCGCTCGACGGCGAGGGGCACCGGGGATGATGTCCGCGTGACGGGCATCCTCGCCGCGGACTGGACGAACCCGCAGGCCATCGGCTACCCGGTGCTGATCGGCGGCGTCCTGCTCGGGTCGGTCGTGCCGGTGGTGCCCACGGGCGCGGTCGTCGGCGCGGCCGCCGCCGTCGCGATGACGACCACGCACCTGTCGCTCCCGCTGGTGCTGCTGGCCGCGACCCTGGCCGCGTTCGGGGGCGACGTCGTGACCTACGGGGTCGCCCGGCTGGGTGGCGAGGCGGCGGTCCGCTTCGTCGCCCGCGGCCAGACGCCGGAGCAGCTGGCCCGGGCCCGGGCGCGGTTCAGGCGGCACGGGTGGCAGCTGATCGTCGTCGGGCGGCTGGTGCCGGCCGGGCGGATCCCGGCGCTGGTGGCCGCGGGAACGCTGGGCTACCCGTGGCGGCGGTTCCTGCCGTCCGCGCTGGTCGCGTGCCTGGTGTGGGCGGTCGCGTACGCGCTGCTCGGCATCCTCTCCGGCGGGCTGTTCGACAACCCGCTCGTGGCCACGCTCGGCGCGGCGGTGCTCGTGCTCCTGGTCGGCGCGCTGTCCGCGGGGATCGCCCGGCTGGTGCGACGGCGGCGCGCACGGCGTGCCCCGGACGTCGTCCCCGACGAGCCTGGGGAGATGATCGATCCCGCGGCCGGCCCGGCGCGGCGCGGCCCGCTGCCGCCGCCCACGCCGACCGACCAGGAGCGCCCGTGAACCGGACCGGCCCGATCGTCCGCGACTACCGCGCGACGCCCGTCGAGCGCGGGCCACTGCTGCGCGGCGGGCGCGTGGTGGCCCGCGTGGTGCTGGTGTGGGCGCTGGTCACGGCGGCGCTGCACCTGCTCGACGTCTGGCTCGCCGGGTTCGCCATGGCCGGCTGGTGGCAGCCCACGGTCTGCGCGCTGCTGCTCGGCCTGCTCACCGCCGTCGTCTGGCCGCTGGTGCTGCGGGTCGCGCTGCCGCTGGCCCTGTTCACCCTCGGCCTCGGCAGCTTCGTGCTGCTCGCCGCCGCGGTGCTCGCGATCTTCTGGCTCGTCCCGGGTGTGGAGCTGACGAACATCCGCACCGCGTTCGTGGTGGTCGTGGTGATGACGGTGGTCAACGCCGTCGCCACGAGCCTGCTGGCCATCGACGAGGACGAGCTGTTCTTCCGCCGCGCGGTCCGCCGCAGCCGGCGGTCGGCAGCGCCCGAGCAGCAGACGCCCGGGGTGCTGTTCCTGCAGATCGACGGGCTGGGCCACGACACGGCCCGCCGCGCCGTCCGCGACGGGACCATGCCGACGCTGGCCCGCTGGCTCGCCGAGGGCAGCCACACCCTGCAGCACTGGACCACGGACTGGAGTTCGCAGACCGGCGCCAGCGTCTCCGGGATCCTGCACGGCAGCAACCACGACATCCTCGGTTTCCGCTGGTACGAGAAGGACCGCGACCACGTCATGGCGTGCGCGCACCCCGCCGACGCCGCCGAGATCGAGCGCCGCCACTCGGACGGGCGCGGCCTGCTCGCCGTCGACGGGGCGAGCCGCGGCAACCTCTTCACCGGCGACGCCCCGCACTACAGCCTCACGATGAGCACCGTGACCGTGCTCGGCGGCAAGCGGTCGGCGCGGCGGCGCGACCACGTCGGCGGCGGGTACTGGGCCTACTTCGCCAACCCGGTCAACGGCATCCGCACCTTCGTCGGCGCGCTGGTCGACGCCGTACGCGAAGTCGCCGAGGCGTCCTCCCAGCGGCGGGCGGACGTCCGGCCGCGCACCCACCGGGGCGGCCTCTATCCGCTCGCCCGGCCCGGGACCACGGTGATCGCGCGGGACGTCGTGGTGTCCGCGCTGATCGAGGACATGCTCGCGGGCCGGCCCGTCGCCTACGCGGACTTCCTGGGCTACGACGAGGTCGCCCACCACTCGGGCATCGAGCGCTTCGACTCCCTCGCGGTGCTCCGCACGATCGACCAGCAGATCGGACGGCTGCACCGCGCCGCGCAGCTCGCGCCGCGGCCGTACCTCGTCGTGTGCCTGTCCGACCACGGGCAGACGCAGGGCCAGGCCTTCGCCGACCGGTTCGGCGAGTCGATCGAGCAGTACGTCGGCCGGCTGTGCGGCGCCCCGCCGCCGCGCCCGCGCCGGCGTCTCCTCGGCCGCACCCCCGCCGAGCGCTCCACCCGCCGCGCCGCCGAGGGCTGGCAGGTGGGGGCGGCGCTGGCCGAGGCGTCGTCGGGCGGCGGGTTCGTCGCCCGCCGGCTGCGGGCGCGCGTCGAGAAGGCGGGGGCGTCGCCCGCGAAGCACCGCACCGAGTCCGGGAAGCCGGGCGAGGTGGCGCGGGCGGCGCCCGGGGTCGTGGTGTGCGCCTCCGGGCACGTGGCGATGGTGTCGTTCACCGAGCACGAGGGGCGGGTGGAGCTGGAGACGATCGAGCGCGAGTTCCCCGACCTGCTGCCCTCGCTCGTCGACCACCCCGGGATCGGGTTCGTGCTGGTCCGCAGCCGGGAGCACGGCGCCGTGGTGCTCGGCCGGGACGGCGTGCACAGGCTGGCGAGCGGCGCGGTGGTCGGCGACGACCCGCTGGCGGACTACGGCGAGCACGCCCCCGACCTCGTCCGCCGGGTCGACACCTTCCCGCACTGCCCCGACATCATGATCAACAGCCGCTACGACCCGGCGACCGACGACGCGTCGCCCTTCGAGCCGCACGTCGGCTCGCACGGCGGGCTCGGCGGTCCGCAGAGCCGCGGCTTCCTCCTCGCCCCCTCCGCGCTCGCCGATCCCGGCGAGATCGTCGGCGCCGAGCACCTGCACCGGGTCTTCCGGGGCTGGCTCACGGACCTCGGTCATCCCGAACCGACGGCCGACCGCCCGGCCCTCCAGGTCGCCGACGCGGCGGAGGAGCGGGCCGCCCGGGTGCGGTGATCGTTCCGAGCGTGACAGGAGCGCCGGTCGGGGAGCGGTGGCGTGACGCTCGCGCTTCTCGCGGCGGTGATCTTTCCGAACGTGACAGCAGCGTTGGTCGAGGGATCGTGGTGTGACGCTCGCGCTGATCATGCTGCCGGTGAGCGGGGGGAGAGTGACCGGAGCGCCGGTCGGGGAGCGGTGGCGTGACGCTCGCGCTTCTCGCGGCGGTGATCTTTCCGAACGTGACAGCAGCGTTGGTCGAGGGACTGTGGTGTGACGCTCGCGCTGATCATGCTGCCGGTGAGCGGGGCGAGAGTGACCGGAGCGCTGCGCCGACAGCACTGCAGTGACCCTCGCCCTCGCCCGGGGCGCGGTGGCAGGCTGGGCGGGCGGGTGCGAGGGGGCGGGTGCGATGGGTGAGCAGATCGTGCTGGTGCACGGGCTGTGCCACGGTGGATGGTGCTGGCGCCCGGTGGCGCGGCTGCTCCGCGAGGCGGGCCACGAGGTGTTCACCCCGACCCTGACCGGCCTGGGGGAGCGCGCCCACCTGCTCACCCCCGAGGTGGGCCTCACCACCATGATCCGCGACGTCACGGCGGTGCTGGAGGCCGAGGAGCTCTCCGACGTCCTGCTCGTCGGGCACAGCTTCGGCGCGCTGCCCGTGCTGGGGGCGGCCGAGCGGGCCCGGGACCGGATCCGCCGGCTCGTGCTGCTCGACGGCCTGGTGATCGAGGCGGGGCGGCGCGCGTTCGACGCCCTGCCCGAGGACGTCGTGCTGCAGCGGGAGCTCGACGCGAAGCGGCGCGGCCACGGTCACGCGCTCCCGCCGCCGCCCGCCGAGGCCTTCGGGGTGACGGACCCGGACGACGTCGCGTGGGTCGAGCGCCGCATGACCCCGCACCCGCTGCGCAGCTACCGCGAACCGCTGGCGCTCGACGGCCCGCTCGGCGCCGGCCTGCCGGTCACCTACGTCCACTGCACGCAGCCCGTCTACCCGGTGCTGGCGTCGTCCCGCCAGGTGGTGAAGGACCAGGGCTGGGAGTGGCGGGACCTGCCCACGGGGCACGACGCGATGGTCACGGACCCCGAGGGCACGGTCGCCGCCCTCCTCGGCTGAGCGGGGTGACTCGGGCCTACACGTCCGCCGGCGGCTCGACCTCGCGGCGGAGGATCTTGCCGGTGGGGCCCTTGGGGAGGGCGTCGACCAGCCAGACCGCGCGCGGGTACTTGTAGGCGGCGAGCCGGTCCCGGACGAAGTTCTTCAGCTCCTCCGGGTCGGCCTCCTCGCCCGGCTTGAGCGCGACCGCGGCGCCGATCTCCTCGCCGAGCTCGGCGTGCTTGATCCCGATGACGGCGGCCTCGGCCACGGCCGGGTGCTCGTAGAGGGTCTCCTCGACCTCGCGCGGGTAGACGTTGTAGCCGCCGCGGATGATCAGGTCCTTCTTGCGGTCGACGATCGTGTAGTAGCCGTCGGCGTCGCGGGTGGCGATGTCGCCGGAGCGGAACCAGCCGTCCGGGATGGCCGCCTCGGTCGCCTCGGGGCGGTTCCAGTAGCCCTTCATGACGTTCTCGCCGCGGATGGCGATCTCGCCGGGCTCGCCGTCCGGCACGTCGCGGCCCTCGTCGTCGACCACGCGCATCTCGCAGCCGCGCACCGGGAAGCCGATGGTACCGGGCTTGCGCGGGCGGCCGGGCTGGTTGAACGAGGCGACCGGTGCGGTCTCCGACAGCCCGTAGCCCTCGAAGATCTCGCAGCCGAACTGCTTCTCGAACGACTTGAGGATCTCCACCGGCATCGCCGAGCCGCCGGTGATGCAGGTGCGCAGGGAGGCCATGTCGGCGCCCTCGGCGTCGGGCGAGTGCAGCATCGCCGCGTACATCGTGGGCACGCCCTCGAACACGGTCACCTTGTCGCGGGCCACGACCTGCAGCGCCTTGGACGGGTCGAACCGCGGGATCAGGGTGAGCGTGGACCCGGCGACCACGGCGGCGTTGAGCCCGCAGGTCAGGCCGAAGACGTGGAAGAGCGGCAGGCAGCCCATGATCACGTCCTCCGACGTGATCTCGATCAGCGTCTCGACCGTGGTGCGGGCGTTGGAGTCGAGGTTGTGGTGGGTCAGCTCGGCGCCCTTGGGCTGCCCCGTGGTGCCGGAGGTGTAGAGGATGACGGCGGTGTCGGAGTCGGCGCGCTCGACGGCCTCGGGCGCGGGGGTGCCGCCCAGCTCGGTCGGGCCGGTCGCGGGCACCACGATCCCCGGGATCCCGACGGCCTTCGCGGCCTCGGGCACCACGTCGCCCGAGCCGTCCCAGCCGTAGACGAGGGACATCCCCGAGTCGCCCAGGTAGTACTCCACCTCGCGCGCCTTGAGCAGCGGGTTCATCGGCACCACGACGGCGCCGGCCAGCAGCGCGCCGTAGAACAGCACCGGGTACGCGGGGACGTTGGGCAGCACGAGCCCGACCCGGTCGCCGGGGTTGATCCCGCGCCCGCGCAGGTCCCCCGCGACGGCGGCCGCCGCCTCGTGCAGCTGCCGGTAGGTGAGGACGTACTCGTCGAGCTTCACGGCGGTGCGGTCACCGTGCTCGCGCGCGGTCGCGACGAGGTTCGCGGCCAGGTTGGTCATCGTCGACTCTCCGGGGTTACGGGCGGGTAGCTTGCCGGGACACTACCGGCCTCTCCTCCCAGGGGCGCACACTCGGGTGGCGTGCGCAACCGGACGATCCGGGCGCCACCGTGATCGGTGACGACGCCCGGTCCGCCCCGATATCGTCCGCGCATGACGCCGCCCGCCCTGGAGATCGTCGTCGGCGGGCGGCGGCTGCCGGTCCCGCCGGGCCGCCCGTTCGTGATCGGCCGCGGCCCGGAGGCGGACCTCGACGTCGGGCACCCGCGGGCCTCGCGCCGGCACGTGATCGTGGAGCACACCCCGCAGGGCTGGAGGCTCACCGACGCCTCGCGCAACGGCACGTGGGTCGACGGCCGCCGGGTCACGACCCTCCCGCTCGCCGGCCCGGTCTCGGTGCGGCTCGGCGACACCGCCGACTCCGCGGTCGTGCAGGTCCTGCCCGTGAGCGCACCCCCGACGCCACCAGCGGTCCCGGCGCCGGCCGACGTCCTGGCCCGGCAGGGCGGGCAGACCTCGGTCCGGCACGTCCTCACCACCCGGCTCACGGTGGGCCGCCTGCCGGACAACGACGTCGTGCTCGACGACCTCCTCGTCTCCCGCCGCCACGCCGAGCTGCACCGCAGCGGCGCGGGGTGGCGGATCCTGGACCTCAACAGCGGCAACGGCACCTTCGTCAACGGCGTGCGGGTCACCTCCGCCGAGATCACCCCGCGGGACGTCGTCGGCATCGGGCACGCGCTGCTGCAGCTGCAGGGCGACCGGCTGGTCTCCGCCGAGGACACCGGCGACGTCGGGTTCTCCGTCCAGGGCGCCTCGGTCACCACCGACTCCGGGAAGACGCTGCTGCGGGACGTCTCCTTCGCGCTGCCGGGCCGGAGCCTGCTCGCCGTCGTCGGGCCGTCCGGGGCGGGCAAGTCGACCCTGCTGCGCGCGCTCACCGGTTCCCGCCCTGCCGACGTCGGCGAGGTCCGCTACGCGGGCCGCGACCTCTACGCCGAGTACGACGAGCTGCGCCACCGCATCGGCCTCGTCCCGCAGGACGACGTGCTGCACCCCCAGCTCACCGTCCGCCGCGCGCTGCGCTTCGCCGCCCGGCTGCGCTTCCCCGCCGACGTCCCGGAGGCCGACCGCGAGCGCCGCATCGACGAGGTGCTGACCGAGCTCAACCTGACCGAGCAGGCCGGGCAGCGGATCGACACGCTCTCCGGCGGCCAGCGCAAGCGCACCTCCGTGGCCCTCGAGCTGCTGACCCGGCCGAGCCTGCTGTTCCTCGACGAGCCGACGTCCGGCCTCGACCCGGGCCTGGACAAGTCCGTCATGCAGACGCTGCGCGGGCTGGCCGACGGGTCCGACACGCGGTCGGGCAGCGGCGGCCGGACCGTCGTCGTGGTCACCCACAGCGTGCTCAACCTCGACCTCTGCGACCGGCTGCTGGTGCTCGCGCCCGGCGGGCACGTCGCCTTCTTCGGACCGCCGCGGGAGGCGCTGGAGTACTTCGGCGCGCCGGACTACGCCGAGATGTTCCTGCTGCTGGAGCGGGTGCCGGGGGACACCCTCGCCGCCCGGTACCGGGAGTCGCGGCAGCACTCGCGGTACGTCGCGCAGCCGACGGCGGGGATGCCGCGGGTCGTCGAGCGGGCGGCGCCGGAGGTGGCGCCGCGCCAGCAGGGCTTCGGCGCGCAGCTGGGCGTGCTGTGCCGCCGCTACCTGGCCGTGGTCGCCGCCGACCGGCAGTACGCGATCTTCCTCGTGGCGCTCCCGCTGGTCCTCGCGGCGCTGGCGCGGCTCGTCCCGGGCGGCTCCGGGCTGAGTACGACACGGGCGCTGGAGCTGCAGGAGGTCCAACCGAGCCAGCTGATGCTGGTCCTGGTGCTCGGCGGGGCGCTGATGGGGGTCGCGGCGGCGATCCGCGAGCTGGTCAAGGAGCGGCCGGTCTACGTCCGGGAACGCGCGATCGGGCTGTCGCTGCCGGCGTACCTGCTGTCGAAGCTGCTGGTGCTGGGCATCGTCACCGGGCTGCAGGCGGGGGTGTTCACGCTGCTCGCGCTGGCGGGACGACCCGGGCCCGACTCGGCCGTCGTGCTCGGGTCGGGCCTGCTGGAGGTGCTGCTGGCGGTCGTCGGCGTGACCGTCGTGACCATGCTGGCCGGGCTGGTGATCTCGGCGGCGATCGGCAACGCGGACCGCGGCATGCCGCTGCTGGTGCTGGTCCTGATGCTGGAGCTGGTGGTCAGCGGCGGGCTCTTCCCGGTGGCGGGTTACGCCGGGCTGGAGCAGCTGGCCTGGCTCGTGCCGTCGCGCTGGGCCTTCGCGATGGGTGCGGCGACCGTCGACCTGAACCGGGTCGCGCGCGGCGGCCCCGACCCCCTCTGGACGCACGACGCCGCGCACTGGCTGCTCGGCGCCGGGGTGCTGGTGGGCATGGCCGTGGTGCTCGCCGTCGCGACCGGGCTGGTGCTGCGGAGGCTGGACCCCGTGCGCAGACGCCGGTAGCCCGCACACCGGGTGTGGTGCCAGCACACCTCCGCCGCCCCCGTGCGCTCCCTAGCGTTCCCCTCACCGCTTCACGAGAGGAACGACGACCATGGTCTGGTTCGGGATCATCCTGCTGCTGGCCGCCGGCGGGTGCCTGTGGGGGGCCAGCCGGTCCCGGCGCAAGGTGCACGCGATGATGGCCGCCGAGACGCTCTCGGTGCCCGAGCTGCTCGAGCTGCAGGGCATCTCGGCCGACCTCACCGGGCCGGGGCAGTTCCGCAAGGTGTGCGAGGTCGTCGGCGAGACGGCGGCGGCGCCGATGGGCCTGCTGCGTTCCGAGCTGGCCGGCGTCGACTGCGTGTGGCACGCGCACCGCGTCCAGCGCCGCTACAAGCACTACGACCGGGACTCCGACGGCGACACCCGAGTCACCACCCGCACCGAGACCGTCGCCGAGATCAGCTCCCCGCACGGCTGGGCGCTGCTGCGCGACGGCCACACGATCGGCGTCGACCACGGCGGCCGGCGGCCCGACGGCGTCGAGACCGTCGTCGACCGGTTCGAGCCCGCGCACGACCACCAGCCGCAGGGCGCGCTGGCCGGGGCGATCTCGGTGCTCGGCGCGCTGGCCGGCGGCGACCGGGACGAGACCATCGGCTACCAGCACACCGAGTGGGTGCTGCGGCCCGGCACGCGGATGTACGTGCTCGGCGAGGTCGACGACCGGGACGGCCCGCTCGTGATCCGCACGCCGCGCGACGGCTCGCCGTTCGTCATGTCCACGAAGACGGAGGAGGAGCTGACCGACTCCGCCCGCACCGGTCAGCGCATCTGGGCCTGGGTCGGCGCCGGTCTCGCCCTCGCCGGCCTCGCGCTGGTGGTGCTCGCGGTCCTGTAGCCGTCCGACCGGCCGTGACCTCGCGTCGCGGCCGGGCCGGTATCTAGAGTCGGGCCGTGGCTGATCTCCCCCCGCTCGACCCCGACGAACCCACGCCGTCCGGCCCGCTCGCCGGGGTGGTGGTGGCCGACTTCTCCCGGGTCCTCGCCGGCCCCTACGCGACGATGCTGCTCGGCGACCTCGGCGCGACCGTGATCAAGGTCGAGGGCCCGACCGGCGACGACACCCGCACCTGGCAGCCGCCCACGGTCGACGGGCCCGACGGTCCGGTCGCCACCTACTACCTGTCGATCAACCGCAACAAGCACTCGGTGGTCCTCGACCTGAAGGACCCCGAGGACCTGGCGGTCGCGCAGCAGCTCGCGGCCCGCGCGGACGTGCTGATCGAGAACTTCATGCCCGGCTCCACCGCGAGGTGGGGCCTGGACGTCGACACCGTGCGCGGGACCAACCCGTCGATCGTCTACTGCTCCATCAGCGGGTTCGGCGACGCGGGCGGCGCGAAGCTCGGCGGCTACGACCTGCTGATCCAGGCGACGTCCGGCCTGATGAGCCTGACCGGCGACCCGGACGGCACGCCGTACCGGGCGGGCGTCGCGGTGTTCGACGTGATGACCGGGCTGCACGCCGCGGTCGCGATCCTGGCGGCCCTGCGCCACCGCGACGCCACCGGCGAGGGTCAGCACGTGAAGACGAACCTGCTGTCCGCGGCCCTGTCGAGCCTGGTCAACCAGACCTCGGCGTACGTCGCGGGCGGCGTGGTGCCGAAGCGGATGGGCAACGCCCACCTCTCGCTGTTCCCCTACGAGCCGCTGCCCACCGGCGACGGCGAGCTGATCGTGATCGCCGCCAACGACCACCAGTTCCGCCGGCTGTGCGGCGCCATCGACGCACCCGAGCTGCTGGAGGACCCGCGCTTCGGGTCGATGGTCGAGCGCACCCGGCACCGCGACGAGCTGCGCCCGCTGCTGCTCGAGAAGCTCGCCACCAAGGGCGCGCAGGAGTGGTTCGACGTGCTGAGCGGGGCCGGCGTGCCCTGCGGCCCGATCAACACCGTGGACCAGGGCGTCGAGCTCGCGGAGAGCCTCGGCCTCGCCCCGGTCGTGCACCCCGGCGGCGGGCCCGGCGGGGTCCGCAACCCCGTCGACTACTCGGCGACCCCGCCGGACTACCGCCGCACGCCGCCGGCCCTCGGCGCGGACACCGACGCCGTCAAGGCGTGGTTGAAGGGCTGAGAACGGGACGGGCCGGGCGGGGGAGGGGATCCCCGCCCGGCCCGCGCCGGACCGACCGCCCGTGCGGCCGGGGTCCGGTGAACCGGGTGGTCAGCCGCCGCCGTTGCCGCTGCCGTTGCCCTCGCCGTCGAACGGCGAGTTGCCGCCGAACGGGTTGAGCTGGCCGAACGGGTTGCTGCTGCCGCCGCCCTGGCTGGTGCCGCCGCTGCTGGTGGTGGCGCCGGTGTCCTTGGTGCTGCCGAGCGTCACATCGACCGTGCGGGCCGCGGAGCCGGTGCCGACCGTGAGCGTGACCTTGTCGCCCGGGGCGTAGGAGCCGATCCGGGCGACGAGGTCGGAGAAGTCGCTGACCGTCGAGTCGCCGACCTTGGTGACGACGTCACCGGCCTTGATCCCGGCCGCCGCCGCCGGGCCGCCGTCCGTCACCGCGGCGACGGTCGCGCCGTTCTCCGTGCCCGACGAGCGGGTGCTGCCCTGGACGCCGAGCACGGGCTTGGTGGCGCTGCCGGAGTCGATGATCTCCTGCGCCACCCGGCGGGCCTGGTCGACCGGGATCGCGAAGCCGAGGCCGACGCTGCCGCTGCTCTGCCCCGCGGTCGCGATCGCCGAGTTGATGCCGACGACCTGGCCGTCGAGGTTCACCAGCGGGCCGCCGGAGTTGCCCTGGTTGATCGGGGCGTCCGTCTGCAGGCCGTTGTAGACGACGGCCGAGCCGTCCTCGCCCTGCACCTGCACGGTGCGGTTGAGGGCGCTGACGATGCCGGTCGTCACCGTGCCCGTGAGACCCTGCGGCGACCCGATCGCGACGACCTGCTGGCCGACCTGCACGTCCCCGGTGCGGCCGAGCGCGGCCGCGGGCAGGCCGGACACGCCGTCGAGCTTGATGACGGCGAGGTCGTAGCTCGGCGAGGTGCCGACGATCGAGGCGGAGTGCTGGGAGCCGTCGTTGAGGGTGACCTGGATCTGCCCGGTCGAGCCCGAGACGACGTGGTTGTTGGTGAGGACGTCGCCGTCGGAGGTGAGGATCACGCCGGAGCCCTCGGCGGTGCCCTGGCCCGTGGTCACGCGGATGTCGACCGTGCTGGGGCTGGCCTTCGCCGCGGCGGCCTGGACGGTGCCGTTGGTCTGCACCGACGACGCGTTCGACGCCGGCTGGCCGGACAGGGTGACCCCGCTGGAGGAGCTGCCCCGGTCGAGGAGGGCGTAGGCGCCGCCGAAGCCCGCCCCGCCGCCCACGACGCCCGCGACGAGCGCGGCCGCGATCACGGCCGTCCACGGGCGGGCCGGCTTGCGGGGGCGGTCGTCGTACACGGAGGCGGTGTTCCCGCCCGGCGGCGGTTCATTCGGGCCGCCCGCCGCGGCACCCAGAGGGTCGCCCGCGCCCTGCTGGGCGTACGGGCCGTAGGCGGGGCTGCCGTAGGGGCGCGTGCCCTGGTCGGCACCGCCGTGCCCGCTCGTCTGGGCGTAGCCGGGCGTGCCGTAGACGGAGCCGCGGCCGTAGGCGTACGGCGAGCCGTAGGAACGGGTCGGGTCGGTCTGCTGGGTCGGGGCGTCCCCGGCGGAGGTGCTCACGGTGCTGTCGGTGCTGTGCGCAACGTCCCCATCGGGCCGGGAGTGACCCCGCTGCTCGTCGGTCATGGCACAGACTCTGCGCCCCGAAGCTGAGATCTGCCTGTGCTCGCCCTGGGAAAGGCCGGGCAGTACGGCACCCTTTCCGGTAAGGGGCCCCGCGGGACCCCTTACCGGGCTCCGGTCAGAGCAGCTCGACGATGGTGGCGTTGGCGGTGCCGCCGCCCTCGCACATGGTCTGCAGGCCGTAGCGGATGCCCCGGTCCCGCATGTGGTGGAGCAGCCGGGTCATGAGGATCGTGCCGGAGGCGCCCAGCGGGTGGCCGACGGCGATGGCCCCGCCGAGCGGGTTGAGCACCTTGTCGTCCGCACCCAGCTCGGCCTGCCAGGCCAGCGGCACCGGGGCGAAGGCCTCGTTGACCTCGAAGGCGCCGATGTCCGAGATCGACAGGCCGCTCTTCCTCAGCACCTTCTGCGTGGCCGGGATCGGCCCGGTCAGCATCATCAGCGGATCGGCGCCGGAGACCGCGCCGGAGTGGTAGCGGGCGATCGGGGTGAGCCCCAGCTCCTTGGCCTTCTCCGGCGTCATGATCAGGGTGGCCGACGCGCCGTCGGAGATCTGGGAGGCGTTGCCGGCGTGGATCACCCCGTCCTCGCGGAAGGAGGGCTTGAGCTTCGCCAGCTTCTCGGCGGTGGTGCCGCGGCGCAGGCCCTCGTCCGCCGTGAACTCCGGCAGCCCGGGCACCTGGACCAGCTGGCCGTCGAAGGCGCCCGCGTCGATCGCGGCGGCGGCGAGCTCGTGGCTGCGCGACGAGTACTCGTCGAGGCGCTGCCGGGTGAAGCCCCACTTCTTCGCGATCCGCTCGGCGCCGATGCCCTGGTTGAAGTCCTCGTTCGGGAACTCGCCGCTGGTCAGGTCGGCCTCGTAGCGCTCGCGCACCAGCGAACCGAACGGGCGGCCGAGGTCGCGGCCCGCGCCGAGCGGCACCCGGGTCATGGTCTCGACGCCCCCGGCCACCACGACGTCGTACTGGCCGGCCATGACCATGCCCGCCGCGAAGTCGAAGGAGGACTGGCTGGACCCGCAGGCCCGGTTGACGGTGACGCCGGGGACGGTCTCCGGCCAGCCGGCCGCGAGCACGGCGTACCGGCCGATCTGCGCCGCCTGGTCGCCGACCTGGTTCACGCAGCCCCAGACGACGTCGTCGATCACCTCCGGGTCGATGCCGGTGCGCTGCTGCAGCGCCCGCAGGACGTACCCCGACAGGTCGGCGGGATGGACGTCGGCGAGCGAGCCGTTGCGCTTCCCGATCGGGGTGCGCACCGCGTCGACGATGACGGCCTCGGGCATGGTTCCTCCGCGTCCACTCGAGAGCTATCTGAACGAACGTACGACACTGTGCGCCCGTCGAGAACCCGAGTGAACTACCTCACGGGCTCGCAACCGGGTGTCGAGCGGACTGGATCGATGAGGTAGGTTCGGCCGCAGCGAAGGGGAGTAGCTCTCAACGCCGCGGTCGACATACTGGCGATCCACGTCGCCCGGCTGCGGGGCCTGACCACCACCAGGCGAGCGAGACCTTCGATCCGGTTCACGTCGGATCGAAGAGACCCTGTTTCCTCGATCCGGCCCGAGATCGAGGGGTTGTGTGGCGATGCAGGACGTGCTCGCGGCCTTCCTGATCAGTTTCGGCGTGATCTTCGTGGCCGAGCTCGGCGACAAGTCGCAGCTCATGGCGCTGACGTTCGCGACCCGCTACAAGACCTGGCCCGTGCTGCTGGGCATCACGATCGCCACGTCCGTCGTGCACCTCGTGTCCGTCGCCGTGGGGTACGGCCTCGGCGCCACCATCCCGACCGGCTGGGTCGCGCTGGTCGCGGCCGTCGCGTTCCTCGGGTTCGGCGCCTGGACGCTCAAGGGCGACTCGCTCTCCGACGACGAGCAGGAGAAGGTCAACCGCAAGGCCCGGTCGGCGGTGGTCGCGGCGTCGGTGGCGTTCTTCCTGGCCGAGCTGGGCGACAAGACGATGCTGGCCACGATCACGCTGGCCACCCAGCACGGCTGGTTCGGCGTGTGGCTCGGGTCGACGCTCGGCATGGTCGCGGCCGATGCGCTGGCGATCGTCGTCGGCCGGCAGCTCGGCAGGCGGCTGCCCGAGCGGACGATCCGCTACGGCGCCGCGGCCGGGTTCGTCGTGTTCGGCGTGGTGCTGCTGGCCGACGCGATCGGCCGGCTCACCGGGCGGGGCGCCTGGGAGGTCGTCTCCGCCACGCTGAACCACAACCTCGCCGCCTGGCTCGCCGTCGGCCTCGGGGTCGTCGCCTGCGTGCTGGTCGGCCTCGGGCGCCGCTGGGCCCGCGCCGGCGCGCGCCGCTCGCCGATGCGGACCGGGCCCGGATCGCCCGCCTGGTGGTCCCAGGCGCTGTTCGCGGTCGCCTTGCTGCTCGGCCTGGTCGCCCCGCTGCTCGTCGCGTTCGACGTCATCGAGCCGATCGCCGTGTTCAGCTCGCCGGGCTGGGTCGTGGTCGGGGTCGGGTTGCTGCTCCTCGGCGTGGCCGTGGTGCTGGCGTCGCTGGTCCAGATGGGCACGGCCCGCCGGCGCGGCCAGAACCTGGCCCTGACCAGCAGCGGCTTCTACGCCCGCGTCCGCAACCCCGCGTTCACCGGCATGGTGGTCGCCACCGCCGGCGGGCTGGTCATGGCGCCCACCATGCTCGGCGTGCTCGCCACCCTGCTGATCGTGGTGGCGGTGCAGATCCAGGCGCGCGCGGTCCGCGAGCCGGGCCTCACCCAGGCCCTCGGCGAGGAGTACGCCAACTACCTCGCCCGCACCGGTCGGTTCCTGCCGCGGCTGCGCACCCCGCACCCCGAGCGGCGCGCCGGCCTGCCCGAGAACGACCGCGAACGCGTCGGCTGACCCCGGCTCGCCACCGAGGTGAACGGCGCTCTCGCTCAGTAGATGTGAACGAGAGCGCCGTTCGCTCATCTCGGGTCAGCTGTACCAGGTCGGCTCGGGCAGCTCGTCACGCAGCAGGAACGCCCCCACCTCGCGCCGCTTGTAGGCGACGGGGTCGTGCAGGGTGTGGGTGCGGACGTTGCGCCAGAAGCGGTCGAAGCCCAGCTCCGTGGCGGTGGCCCGGGCGCCCAGGCCCTCGAACACCCGACCGGTCACCTCGAGCGCGACGTCCGTGGCCCGCGCCTTGACGGCCGCCACCCGGACCTCGTGCTCGCCGCGCTCCTGCGGCGTGACCTCCCAGGCGTTGCGGTGGATGGCCAGACCCTCCTCCGCGACCCGGTCGGCCAGCGCCTCGACGGCCCAGAGCTTCGACGCCAGGTCGCCGTACAGGTCGAGCTGGTACGGCTCGTCGACGGCCCGCTCCTGCCCGCCGTGCAGCCACGGCCGGGTCCGGGTGCGGGTGTACTCCGCGGCCTCCTCCAGGGCGCCGCGCGCGATGCCCAGGTAGAAGCTCACGAACACGAGCTGGATCGTCGGGACGTTGAGTGTGTTGTAGACCCGCGGCTCGAACGCCTTGTCGCGGAAGCCCGCGGCCTGCTCCCACGGCACCTGGACCTCGGAGATCGTGACGCTGCCGCTCTCCGTGAGCCGCTGGCCGATGTTGTCCCAGTCGTCGTGGAACGTGATGCCGGGCTGCTGGCTCGGCACGATCGCGAAGATGTGGGTGTCGGTGCCGTCGAGCACCCCCTCCACCACGGTGACGTCGGAGACCCTGCTGCCGGTGGAGAAGGACTTGCGGCCGTTGTAGACGATGTGGTCGCCGGCGTCGCGGATCACGACGTCCTCGTCGCGCGGGTTGACCGCGCCGCCGAAGAACCAGCGGTGCCGGGTGGCCTCGGCCTCGACGGCCTCGATCTGCTCGGCCGTGCCGACGAGCCGGGCGGCCCAGAACCACAGCAGGTGGTAGCCGAGCAGCTGGCCGATCGAGCCGTCGCCGGCGGCGACCTCGCGGATCACCCGGTAGGCGAGCGGCCACTCCTGACCGCCGCCCCCGTGCCCGACCGGGCCGAGCAGGGTGACGAGGCCGGCGTCCTTGAGCAGCTGGACCTCGGCGTACGGGGTCTCGCCGGCGTGGTCGCGGGCGGCGGCGCCCTCGGCGAGGATCGTGCGCACCTCGCGGGCGCGGGCGAGCCACTCGTCGGGCGTCGCGGGGGTGGTCGGGAAACGGGTCTCGGGACGGTTCTCGAGCGTGGTCATGACGGGTCCTGTTCCGTGGGAGGGCGCATGCCGGCGCCGCCCGTGCGGGCGGGGCGTCCGGCGGCCGGGGCGCGGCACCGGCGACCGGAGCGGGCGGGCCCGGACACGGTCGGGCGGGCATGCGGAAGGGCGGGGCGGGCGACCGGGATGTGTGGTCCGGTCGCCCGAGAGTGCCGACTCGCGGGAGCCGGGGCGAGGGGCGCGGGACCCACCGGGAGCGGGGCGCACTCGCGGGGGCGAGGGCGCGACCCGCGGGTGGGTCAGCGGGCGGGGCCCGGACAGGACTGGGTGCCGACGCGGGCGTGGTCGATGTGACGGCGGCGGGTCAGCCAGCTGTGGGCCGGCCCGGCCGCCGGACGGACCGTGCCGGGCCGCGGTCGGCGCGGCACCGGCTCAGGAGCCCGCGACGAGGGCGGGCTCGCGGGCGGCGAGCTCCGCCTCCTTCTCGCGCACGATCGGGAGCACGTGCCGCCCGAAGTACTCGATCTCCTCCTGGAAGTGCAGGAAGCCCAGGAGCAGCAGGTCCGCCCCGCGCCGCTTGTACTCGATCGCGCGGTCGGCGATCTGCTCCGGTGTGCCGACGAGCTGGGTGCGGAAGCCGTCGTTGTACTGGACGAGGTCCTCGAAGGTCGAGTCCGCCCACATGCCGCGCTTGTCGCCCGTGGAGGCGCCCGCCTGCTGCACCGAGGACCGGAAGCCCTCGACGGCCTCGAGGTCGGCCTTCTCGACGATCTCGCGCAGCTGCTCGCGCGCCTCGCGCTCGGTGTCGCGGGCGATGAGGAAGCCGTTGAGCCCGAACCGGACCGCGCCCGGGCCGGTCTCCGGCCGGCCGGCGTCGCGGGCGTGCCCGCGCACCTCGTGCACCTGCTCGGTGAAGCCGTCGTAGTCCTTGCCGTTGGAGAAGTACCAGTCCGAGACGCGGCCGCCGTTCCGACGGGCGGCGGTGGAGTTGCCGCCCTGGAAGATCTCCGGGTGCGCCCGGCCCGGCACCTCGACCGGCTTGGGCTTCAGGTCGAAGTCGTGGATCCGGTAGAAGTCGCCGCGCAGCTCGGCGTGGTCGCTGGTCCAGATCTCGCGCAGGGCGCGGATGAACTCCTCGGAGCGGCGGTAGCGCTCGTCGTGCTCCAGCCAGGGCTCGCCGAGGCTGGTGAACTCGTCCTTGAACCAGCCGCTCACCACGTTCACCGCCGCCCGGCCGCCGGAGAGGTGGTCGGCCGTCGCGACCCACTTCGCCAGCACGCCCGGGTGCCAGAGCCCCGGGTGCACGGCGGCGATGACCGTGAGCCGCTCGGTGGCGAGCAGCAGGGCGAGCGAGAAGCTCGTGGACTCGTGCTGGTGGTCGGCGCCGTACGACGCCATGTACCGGACCTGGGACAGGGCGTACTCGAAGCCGTTGTCCTCCGCGGTCCGGGCGAGCTTCTTGTTGTACTCGTAGCCCCAGTCGGTGCGCTGCTCGATCGTGCTGGTGACGAGGCCGCCGCTGACGTTGGGCACCCAGTAGGCGAACTTCAGCGGCTCGGCGGGGAGGTCGGGGGAAGAGGACACAGCTGTGCTCCTGCAGGGAGAAAGGGATGTCGGGACGCGCGGGAGGGCGGGTCAGCGACAGGCGCAGGAGTGCACGCGCTTGTGGTCGACGTGACGCCGGCGCGTCAGCAGGATCGTGGCCACGGGACGAGCCCACCAGACGCGACGCGGCCGGGTCAAACGGCCTCCCACATCGCGAACCCGTCCGGACAATCGGACCGATCGGCGCAGCGGGCGATCCACACCGCGGGAATCGTCGCGGCGACGAAATGCGGTCGGGCCGTGGGGCGTTCGGCGAGAGGTGACGACGACGGAGAACACCCTGCAGCAGGACTGGGACACCTGGCACGCCGCGCGGGAGGAGGAGCTCCGCACGCCGCACGGCTGGCTCAGCCTCACCGCGCTGGAGTGGATCACCGAGACGCCCACGACGTTCGACGGCGTCCCCGGCACCTGGCGCGCGACCGGCGACGGCGGCGTGGAGCTGACCGCCACGGCCGCCGACGGGCTCGTGGCCCGGGGCGCGCCGGTCGACGGCACCGTCCGGCTCGAGCCGCGGGACGGCCTGCCCGGCGCCCTGGTCACCGCGGGCGACCGGAAGATCGAGGTCGCCCGGCGCACGGACACCTACGCCCTGCGGGTGCGCGACCCGCAGGCGCCCACCCGCACCGGCTTCTCCGGTGTCCCCGCCTTCCCGGTGGACGAGCGCTGGGTGGTCGACGCCCGCTTCGAGCCCTATGCCGAGCCGCGCCGGATCACGGTCGGCGCGGTGGTCGAGGGGCTGAACCACTTCCCGATCGCCGTGGGCACCGTCCGGTTCACCGTCGACGGCTCCCCGCAGGAGCTGGTCGCGCTGGCGGGCAAGGACGCCGGCCTGTCCCTGCACTTCCGCGACGCCACCTCGGGCGACACCACCTACGGCGGCGGCCGCATCCTCAAGGCCGGCGAGCCGGGCCCGGACGGGACGCTGCGGGTGGACCTCAACCGCGTCGTCAACCTGCCCTGCGCCTTCACCGCGTTCGCGACCTGCCCGCTGCCGCCGGAGGGCAACACCCTGTCCGTGGCCGTCGAGGCGGGGGAGAAGCTCCCCGCCTGACCTGCGGCGGCGCTGCGCTCACCTCGCCCCGACGAGCCCGAAGCGCTGCGCCCGGAGCACCGCGGTGATCCGGTCCGAGGCGCCGAGCTTGAGGTAGCAGCGCTCGAGGTGCTTGTGCACCGTCCGCTCGCCGATGCCGAGCCGGCGCGCGATGAGCCGCGTCGTCACGCCCTCGGCGAGCAGCCCCAGCACGGCGAGCTCGCGCGGGGTGAGCTCGATCGCGCGCACGGCGTCGATGCCGTCGGGCCCCACGCCGGACGACGCGGCGGCGTACGCGCGGGCCTGCCGCTCCAGCCCGTCGACCAGCCGGGCCACGCGGCCGGCCAGCGCCAGCTCGGCCTCGGAGAAGGGGTCGGCGCGCCCGGGCACCAACGTCCTCGGCTTGCGCCCGCCGCCGTAGGGGAGGGCGAGCAGGTGGGGCACGTGCCCGCGGCGCAGCAGCGACCGGCCCTCGCCGAACGAGCGCGCGAAACGGGCCGGGACGTCGGCGAGGCGCACCGGGGCGCGGGACCCGGTCGAGACGTACCAGCGCACCAGCGGGTGGTGCCGGATCTCCGGCGACGCGCGCCAGGCCTCGATCTCGGCGCGGGCCCCGTCGAGGTCGGCGTCGAACGGGTACAGGCCGGTCCGCAGGCCGCCGCCCGGCAGCGGGTCGTTGGTGGTGACCGCGCCCGCGTCGAAGGTGTCCCGCAGCATCACCGCCACCCGCTCCAGCGGGAACTCGGTGAGCGGCTCGGGGAACAGCGCCGCCGTGAACTCCAGCCAGTCGGCCTCCGTGCGCACGTCCACCTCCACACGCCACCCGCCCCCGCGATCCTGGCGATCGCGGGGGCGGGCGTGAACGGGCGCGGTGGGGAACCGCCCGGACGGACCAGGGTCAGACCGGGGTGCGCTCCCGGTCCGGGTCGGCCGGCGGGGCGGTCCGGGCCGGAAGGGCCTTGCGCACCAGCGGGAACAGCAGGAGCAGCGCGATCACGGCGTAGACGGTGATCGCGATCGGCGTCGAGACCAGGGTCGTGACGTCGCCGTCGGCGATCTGCAGGGCGCGGCGCAGCTGCAGCTCCGCGTCCGGCCCGAGGATCACGCCGATGATCGCCGGCAGCACCGGCAGGCCGTAGCGCCGCATCACGAACCCGACCGCGCCGATGCCCAGCAGCACCAGCAGGTCCACGGCCTGCCCGGAGACCGCGTACGCCCCGATGCAGGCGAAGAACAGGATGCCCGCGTAGAGGTACGGCCGCGGGATCCGCAGCAGCTTCGCCCAGGCCGGCGCGAGCGGCAGGTTCAGCACGAGCAGCAGGACCAGGCCGACGAAGAGGCTGGCGATGAGCGTCCACACCAGGTCGGGCTCGGTCTGGAACAGCAGCGGGCCCGGCTGGATCCCGAACTGCTGGAACGCGGCGAGCATGACGGCGGCGATCGCCGTCGTCGGCAGGCCGAGGGTGAGCATCGTGGACAGCGTCCCCGCCGACGACGCGCTGGCCGCCGACTCCGGGCCGGCCACACCCTCGATGGCGCCGGACCCGAACTCGTCGCGGTGCTTCGACAGCCGCCGCTCCGTGACGTACGACAGGAAGGTCGGGATCTCCGCGCCGCCCGCCGGGATGGAGCCGAACGGGAACCCGATGAACGGGCCGCGCAGCCACGGCTTCCACGCCCGCTTGACGTCGCCGCGGGACAGCCACGGCCGCCCCACCGGGATGACCTCCTGCTGACCGCGGCGCAGGTGCGCGGCCACCCACAGGGCCTCGCCGACGGCGAACAGCCCGACCGCGACGATGACGACGTCGATGCCGTCGGCCAGCTGCGGCACGCCGAAGGTGAGCCGGGGCTGCCCGCTGAGCGGGTCGAGCCCGACCAGCCCGATCGTGAGGCCGATGGCCAGCGCCGCGAACCCGCGGATCCGCGAGCTGCCGAGCACGGAGGTCACGGCGACGAACGCCAGCACCATCACCGCGAAGTAGTCCGGGGCGCCGATGTCGACGGCGACCGACGCGACCAGCGGCGCCAGCAGCACCAGCCCGATCACGCCGAGCAGGCCGCCGACGAAGTGCCCGATCGCGGCCGTGGCCAGTGCCTGCGCGCCCCGCCCGGACTTGGCCATCGGGTTGCCCTCGAGCGCGGCCATCACCGAGGCGCTCTCGCCCGGGGTGTTGAGCAGGATCGAGGTGGTGGAGCCGCCGAACATCGCGCCGAAGTAGATGCCGGCGAACATGATGAAGGCGCCGGTCGGGTCGAACGCGTAGGTCACCGGCAGCAGGAGCGCCACCGCCATGGCCGGGCCGATGCCCGGCAGCACGCCGATCGCGGTGCCCAGCAGCACCCCGATCGCGGCGAACAGCAGGTTGGCCGGGGTGAGGGCGGCGCCGAAGCCGCCCATCAGGTGGGTCAGCGACTCGATCATGCGCCGAACACCCCCATCAGCGGGCCGCCGGGCAGGTCGACGCCCAGGAGGCCGTCGAAGATCACCCAGGTCACCACGGACACACCGGCGGCGATGAGGAGGTCGCGCAGGTAGGTGCGTGAGCCCAGGGAGTACGTGGCCCCCCAGAAGAGGACGACGCCGGCGATCGGCCAGCCGAGCAGCGGGATCAGGGCCGCGGTCGCGATCAGGAACCCGGCCAGCATCCCGACGGTGCGCAGGTCCGGTGGCGTGGACAGGTCGATGTCCTCGCCGGCCTCGGCCTCGCCGTGCCCGCCGCGCAGGACGTCGACGGTCAGCAGCACCGACAGCAGCAGCAACGCCCCGCCGAGGACCAGCGCGACCGTCCGCGGGCCGAGCGGGTCGGAGTCGCTGCCCGCGCCGCTCTCCAGCAGCGTGTCCACCACGACGAGCACGCCGACGACGAACAGCAGCAACGACACCCCGAGCTCGGAGTGCTCGCGCAACCAGCCCCGCTTCTCCCGCGGCGGCGCGGGAGCCTTCTCCTCGACGGCGGTCATGACGTCAGCCCCAGTTCCCGCAGCACCCCGGCCACGCGCTCGTTCTCGCTCTCCAGGAAGGCCCCGAACTCGGGGCCGGGCTGGTAGGCGTCCGTCCAGCCGTTGCGCTCCAGCGCCTCCGCCCACTCCGGGCTGCGCCGCAGCTCGGCGAAGGCCGCCTCGAGGTCGGCCCGCCCCTCGTCGGACAGGCCGGGCGGGGCGACGATCCCGCGCCAGTTCGTGAACTCGACGTCCAGGCCGGCCTGCTTCAGGGTCGGCGCGTCGACGCCGGGGACCGGCTCGCCGGCCGTCACGGCCAGCACCCGCAGCTCACCGGCGTCGATCTGGTCGGCGTACTCGCCGAGCCCGGAGACGCCGAACGCGACCTTGCCGCCGAGGACCGCGGCGAGGAGCTCGCCGCCGCCGTCGTAGGAGACGTAGTTGACGTCCTTCGGGGGCAGCCCCGCCGCCTTCGCCATCAGCATCGGGGCCAGGTGGTCCGGCCCGCCCGGCGAGGAGCCGCCGCCGACCGGGACCCCGCCCGGGTCCGCCTTCCACGCGTCGACGAGCTGCCCGAGCGACGTGTACGGCGAGTCCTTCGCGACGACGACGATCTCGGTCTCCTGCGTGAGCCGTGCGATCGGCGTCGTGTCGGCGAGGGTGGAGGGCGAGTCGTTGGTGTAGACGCTGCCGACCACGCCGAGGCCCATCGACATGACGAGCTTGTCGTTCCCGCTCTCGTTGACCGTGCGCCCGAGTCCGACCGTGCCGCCCGCGCCCGGGAGGTTGAACACCTCGACCGAGCCGGTGAGCCCGGCGTCCTCCATGGCCTTGGCCGCGGTGCGGGCCGTGACGTCGTAGCCGCCGCCGGGGGAGTTCGGGACGAGCACGCGCAGGCCGCGCAGCTGGTTGCCGTCACCCCCGCCGGTCAGGGCGCCCACGGCGGGCGGCACCAGCAGGACCGCGGCGGCGGCCACCAGCACCGCCAGCGCGGCGGACAGGCCGCGTGTCGGTTTCTCCCGGACGGACATCGGTGTCGATCCCTCCCCGTCGAGTGGACTGTGGCGGTCATCGTGCGGGGCGCGGGTTCCCGCTGTCGCGCTTGTGTCCGCAACGGTGGTTGTGGTCGTTCTGTACACGCGCCGGAGGGCACCGCCCCCGCCTAGGCTGGCCGCGTGCGCCGACGCCCGCTGGCCCGCCAGTTCCTGGTCTGGCAGCTGCTGGTGGTGGTCATCCTGCTCGCGGCGGTGGCCGCGCTCGCCGCCGTGCAGTCCGACGCCGCGTTCCGGGAGACCCAGGGCCGGCGGATGCTGTCGGTCGCCGAGGACGTCGCCGCCACGCCCGGGATCCGCGCCGGTCTGGTCAACCGGAACGTCGACCTGCTGGCCAGCTTCGCGCGCAGCGCGGAGAACCTCTCCGGTGCCGACCGGATCGTGGTCGTCGACGCGAACCGGGTCGTCCGGAGCTCACCGGACCCGGCCGAGCTGGGCACCCCCTTCGAGGTGGGCGAGTCGACGGCGTTCGCCGGCCGCGCCTGGACCGGCGCCGCGGACCGCACCGTCGTCGCCGAGGTCCCGGTGATCGGCGACGGCGGGCAGGTGGTGGGCGTGGTGTCCGCCGGCATCCGCGCGCCGACCCTGGTCGAGGCGCTGGCCCCGGCCCGCGGGGAGGTCGCGGCCCTGCTCGGGCTGGCGCTGGCGCTGGGCGTCGCCGGGTCGCTGCTGCTGGCCCGTCGGGTGCGCCGGCAGACCCTCGGGCTGGAACCCGACGAGATCGTCGAGCTGGTGCAGCGGCGCGAGGCCATGCTCCTCGGGGTGAAGGAGGGCGTGGTCGGGCTCGATCCCGAGGGCCGGGTGACGCTGCTCAACCCGGCCGCGCGCGAGCTGCTCGGGCTGCCGGCGGCGCAGGTCGGCGACGAGGTCGACGGGCTGGGCCTCGACCAGCGACTCGCCGACGTCCTCACCGGGCGCGCGGCGGGGGAGGACCAGCTGGTGCTGCACGGCGGGCGGGTCCTCGTGCTGAACCGGATGCCGGTGCAGGTCGACGGGCGCGGGGTCGGCGCCGTCGTGACGCTGCGCGACCGCACGGAGCTGACCGCCCTGCAGGACCGGCTCGACGCCTCGCGCACGCTCACCGACACCCTGCGCGCGCAGGCGCACGAGTTCACCAACCGGCTGCACACCATCGCCGGGCTGACCGAGCTCGGCGAGCACGACGAGGTGCGCCGGTTCGTCAGCGGGATCGTCGCGGCTGCGGAGGGCTGGCGGCGCGAGGTCGTGTCGCGGGTCGGGGAGCCGGCCGCGGCGGCGCTGCTGGTCGCGAAGGCGAGCCTGGCGACCGAGCGGGGCGTGCGCCTGCGGCTGGCCGAGGACACGGACCTGCACCCGGTCGAGGCGGACCCGGGCCTCGGCGCCGACCTGGTCACCGTGCTGGGCAACCTGGTCGACAACGCGCTCGACGCCGTCGGCCCGGCGGGAGGCTGGGTCGAGATCGGGCTGGCCGAGCGGGAGCGCGCGGTGCACGTGCGGGTCCGGGACTCCGGTCCCGGGGTGGCGTCGGACCTGGCCGAGGAGGTGTTCCGGCACGGGTTCACCACCAAGGCGGCGGAGTCCGGGTCGGGCGGGCGCGGCCTGGGGCTCGCGATCGTGCGCGAGGTGTGCCTGCGCCGCGGGGGCCGGGTGGCGGTGGAGAGCGGCGGGACGGGTCCTGACGGCAGGGGCGCCACCTTCACCGCCGTCCTGCCGCTGCAGCCGGAGCGGGCGGAGGTGGGCGCGTGAGGGTCCTGGTCGTCGACGACGACTTCATGGTCGCCAAGGTGCACAGCGGCTACGTCGCGCGGATCCCCGGCTGCGAGGTGGTGGGCGTCGCGCACCGCGGGGCCGAGGCCCTCGACCTGGCCGCGCGGCTGCGGCCCGATCTCGTGCTGCTCGACGTCTACCTGCCGGACATGTCCGGCATCGACGTGCTGGGCAAGCTCCGCACCGGCGCGCCCGACGACCCGTCCGTCCTGGTGATCACGGCCGCGGACGACAGCGCCACCGTCGCCGCCGCCCTGCACGGCGGCGCGCTGCACTACCTGGTCAAGCCGTTCGACTCGCGGGCCCTGCAGGAGCAGGTGGAGCGGGCGGTGCGGATCCGTGGCCGGCTGGCGAGCCTCGACCGGGCCGGTCAGGCCGACATCGACCGGCTCTTCGGCGACGACCGCCCGGGCGGTGGGACCGGTGCCGCGGCGCGGCTGCCCAAGGGCCTGACCGCGCCGACGGCGGAGCTGGTGGAGCGGGTGCTGCGCGCGGCCGACGGCGACCTGTCGGCCAGCGAGTGCGCGGAGCGGACCGAGCTGTCGCGGGTGAGCGCGCGGCGCTACCTGGAGCACTTCGTCGACACCGGCGCCGTGACCGTGCGGCTGCGGTACGGCGGCACCGGACGGCCGGAGCGGCGGTACAGCTGGGCGCGCCCGGAGCGCTGACCGACCGTGCCGATCTAGAGGGGCGCGTACTCGCGGGTGTGCGCCAGGACGGCCGCGGCCACCGGCTCGACGACCGTCGCGTTCAGCGCGTGCCCCATGCCCTGGACGCGGACGAGCCGGCCGGCGCCGAGCGCGCGGGCGAGGTGGCCGGCGTGCGGCGGCGGGTTCACCGGGTCCTCGGGGGCCTCGATCACGAGCGTCGGCACGGTCACCCCGGCCAGCTCGGCGCCGCGGTCCAGCCCGTCCGTGTCGGCGACGGCGTGCGCGGCCGGGTTGTCCACCCGCCCGGAGTGGGCGACGACCCGCTCCTCCAGTGCACGGAAGCCCTCGGCGTCGAACGGGGTGCCGGTGCCGTTGAGCAGCCGCCAGTGCTCGACCCGCCAGGCCAGCTCGCCCTCGAGGTCCCGGTCGTCCGTGAACTCGCCCCACAGCCGCAGCAGGGCCGGGTCGGGGCCGGGCAGCTCGGGGTCGCCGTAGGCGCCGAGGGCCGCGGTGCAGAGGACCGTGGCGGTGAGCAGCCGGTCGGGGTGGTCGAGCAGCAGCAGCTGCACGAGCGTGCCGCCCATCGACATCCCGACGACGTGCGCCCGCTCGATCCCGAACGCGTCGAGCACCGCCAGGGCGTCGGCGGCGAGGTCGCGGATCGCGTAGGGGGCGTGGTCGAAGGCGTGCGTGGAGAGGCCGGTGTCCCGGTGGTCGTAGCGGATCACGCGGTGCCGCTCGGCGAGCCGGTCCAGCAGCGCGTCCGGCCAGGCCAGCCCCGACGCGTTCGCGCCCATCACCAGCAGCAGCGGCTCCGCGTCCGGCGTCGGGCCGGGGATCTCCTCGGCCCACAGCTGCACGCCCGGGGCGACGTCGACCATCAGTTCCACGCCCCGCACCCTAGAGAACGCCGCACCCGGCCCGGCGGGAGGCCGGACCGGGTGCGGGGAGTCGCGGGCGTCAGGACGCCCGGCGGCTCACTTGAGGGCGTCGAGCAGCGCCTGGCGCTGACGCTCGCCGAGGCCGGCGGCGCGGCGGGACGCGTCGATGCCGGTGCGCTCCAGCAGCGCCGAGACCTTGGCGGGGCCGTAGCCGGGCAGGCTCTTGAGGAGGTCCGCGACCTTGGTCTTGCCGACGATCTGGTCGGACTTGGCCCGGTCGAGGACGGCGGGGATGGTCTCCTCGCCCTTCGCGATCTTGTCGCGGAGCTCCTTGCGCGCCGTACGGGCCGCCGCGGCCTTCTTGAGCGCCTCCTGGCGCTGTTCGGGGGTCAGTGCGGGCAGTGCCATGGTGAGTGCTCCTCTCCTCTCCCATCGACCACCCGCTCGGGGGTGCGTCGGTGGTCGTTCCTGGTACAGCGTGGCCCATAGCGTGGCAGAACACCGAGGGCGGCACGCGGGGAACCCCCAGTTCAGAGGCTCGAAAGGGTCTATAACGGTGTCGCAGAACCGCGAACGGCCGGTTCCGGGCGTCGGACGGTCAGCCCGCGGCGAGCTGACGGCGCAGCCGGACGTCGTCCCAGAGCGTCCGGACGGACGCGATCCGGCCCTGCCGGACGGCCACCACGGAGACCGCCAGGACCCGCAACGGGCGGCCGGTCGGGGGTATCCCGGGGAGCAACCAGGGCAGCTCGCGGTCGTGCGTGAAGGTCCACCGCAGCTCGTCGACGAGCCCGCGGGTGTCGACCGTGCGGGAGATCCGCCGACGCGCGAGATCCGCCGGCAGGTGCGGCGTGACGGTGTCCGCGAGGTGCCGTTCGATCTCCGCCCGGTCGTTGCCGCCGGTCATCGCGGGCATGTCCACGAGCACGGCCTCCGGGGCGAGCAGGGCCGCCGCGGACGCGACGTCCCCCCGCTCGTACACGGCCGACCAGAAGTCGTCCCAGACGCGCTCGGCCTCGCGCATCAGGACCTGCATGGACGGGGTCACGAACGAACGGTAGGTGGCGGCCCGGCGATCTCCAACCGGGCCGCCCGCGTCATGCCGCTTCGTGGTGCTTCGCGACCGCCTTCGCGCCCGTCATGCTGATGAGCCGGTGGCCGCGGTTGCGCGCGTAGCGCAGCGAGCGGACCCAGTTGTAGAGCGTGCCCAACCGGTTGCCCCAGCCGATCAGGAACATGACGTGCACGTAGCACCAGAGCAGGTAGGCGAGGTATCCGGTGATCTGGAACCCGCGCACGTCGGCGACCGCCTGGCGGGCGCCGATGGTCGCCATGCTGCCCTTGTCGAAGTAGTGGAACGGGGCGGGCGTGGTGTGGTCGCCCTTGGCCCGCTTCGCGATCAGCTTGCCGACGTAGGTGCCCTGCTGCATGGCCACCTGCGCGACGCCGGGCAGCCGGTCCACCGTGGTGACCATGTCGCCGATGGCGTAGACGCCCTCGGCGCCCGGGAGGCTGCAGTCCGGGTCGACGGCGAGGCGCCCGGCCCGGTCGGTCTCCGTCCCGGTGACCTTGGCGAGCATCGCCGCGAGCGGCGAGGCCTGCACGCCGGCCGCCCAGATCTTGGTGCGGGCGGTGATGGTGTCGACGCCGTCCGGGCCCTTCACCGTGATCGAGTCGTAGTCCATGTCCGTGGCCGCGGTGTTGAGCCGGACCTCGACGCCCATCTTCTCCAGCCGGCGCTGGGTGTACTTCTGCAGCTTCGGCGCGAAGGGCGGGAGCACGGACGGCGCGGCGTCGAGCAGGATGATCTTCGCCGAGCGGGTGTCGATCGTCCGGTACTCCTTCGGGAGCACGTAGCGGGCGAGCTCGGCGAGCTGCCCGGTGATCTCGACGCCGGTCGGGCCCGCGCCGACGACGACGAAGGTCAGGTACGCGTCCCGCTCCTTCTCGTCCGTCGCGACCTCGGCCAGCTCGTAGGCGCCGAGGATCTGGCTGCGGAGCATCCGCGCGTCCTCGATGCTCTTCATGCCCGGCGCGTAGTGGCTCCACTCGTCGTGTCCGAAGTAGGCGTGCGTGGCCCCGCCGGCGACGACCAGGTAGTCGTAGGGCAGGTCCAGGCGCTGCTCGTTCGGCGCGAGGGCGTGCACCACCTTCGCCTGCACGTCGATGTCGAACACCTCGGCGAGCAGGGTGCGGGTGTTGGACTGCGTCTTCACCACCCGGCGCAGCGCGGGCGCGATCAGGCCGGGCGACAGGATCCCGGTCGCCACCTGGTACAGCAACGGCTGGAAGAGGTGGTGGTTGGTCCGGTCCAGGAGCGTCACGTCGACGTCGGCGTGGGCCAACGCCTTCGCCACGCGCACCCCGCCGAACCCGCCGCCGACGACGACGACCTTCGTGCGGCCCTCGCGGGCGGGGGTGTCCCCAGTGCTGCTCACGTCCGTCTGCCCCTCTGGTGCTCCGGTCCGATGGATCCGGGCGTGCCGGTGCCCGGTTCGTACCGGTGTCTGGTGTACCGCAGCCCGGGCGTCGTCGCAGGACCGCGCCAGGAAAGGGTAATGGGCGGGCCCCGGGCGTGGCGCGCCCGGCGGGGTCCCGGGGCTCAGTTGCCCCCGGAGCCGCCCTCGCCGGCGCTCTCCGGGCCCGACCCGATCCCGCCCTCGCCGGTCGTGGGCCCCGCGGCGGCGGCGCAGGAGTCGGCGAGCGAGGTCGGGGCCGCGGTGCCCGCCGCGGTCTCGTCCGAGCCCGAGGTCTCCGGGGTCTCGGCCGTGCTCGGCACGGCGGCGGTCGTCGGTGGGGCCGCCGCGGCGGGCGGCGGGTTGATCGCGTCCTGCACGACCTTCTGCATGTACTCGACGTCCGGGCGCGAGGTGTCGAACTTGCCGTCGGCCTCGTTCGGGTCCGGCAGGCTCGGGTCGAACGAGATGCTCTGCAGGGTGAAGCCCTCGCCGGCCAGCGAGACCAGGGCCGGGAGCACCGCCTGCGGGATGTTCGTGTCGACGTTGTCCTTGGTCGCCTGCGCCACCTGCTGGAAGTTGGCCAGGAGGTCCGTCGGGCTCTTCTGCTCGAGCACCGCCTGGATGAGGCAACGCTGGCGGCTCATCCGCTGGTAGTCGTTGCTGTCCCGGCGGGAGCGCGCGAACCAGAGCGCCTCCTCGCCGTTCAACGTCTGGATCCCGGGCTGGATGTAGCCGTCCGGCTTGACGTGCCGGCCGTCGGCCGTGACGCCGTTGATCGGCAGCGGCACCGGGCCGACGTCGACCGTCACGCCGCCGACCGCGTCGATCATCGTCGAGAAGCCCGCCATGTTGACCTCGAGGAAGTAGTCGATCGGCAGGCCCGTCATGTACGAGATCGACGACTGCAGGAGGTTCAGCCCGATGTCGTTCGTCGGGCCGGTGGGGGCGAGCGGCGGGTTGTTGTGCGCGTAGGCGTAGACCGCGTTGAGCAGGTAGTCGCCCGACAGCGGACTCGCGGGGTCGTGGAAGCCGTTCGGGAACTTCTCGGCCATCGCGGATCCCGGCGGGAACTCGGCGCGCTGGATGTTGCGGGGCAGCCCGAAGATCGTGGTGCGGCCGGTCCGCGTGTCGATGCTGGCCAGCATCATCGTGTCGGTGCGCGTGCCGGTGCGGTCCGGGCCGGCGTCGCTGCCCAGCAGCAGCACGTTCAGCCGCGGCTTGTTGATCGCCTCCGCGGCCGCGGTGCCGCCTGCCCCGCCGCTGAACAGGTCGTTGAGCAGGGAGCGCTGCGAGTTCGCCAGGTCGGCCGCGTAGCCGAACGGCACGGCCACGGCCATGCACAGCACCGCCGCGACGGCCGTGCCCAGGACCTTCCGCCCGGCGCCCATGTCCCGCGGGCGGGCCAGGGCGTAGGTCCGCGCGATCTGGGCGATCCAGCCGAGCGCGGCGACGAGCGCGACGACCGCGCCGACGGCGAGGACCGTCGTCGAGACCGCGTTCTCGAGCAGCGCCCGCCGGCTCATCGTGAGGACCGCGACCGCGCCGGCCGCCAGGACCAGCAGGAACAGGCCGAGGATGAGCCCACCCGTGCGCCGGCGGCGCAGGATCAGGTGCCCGGTGCCGGGGACCAGCGTCGACGCCGCCGTGGTGGCCAGTGCCGCGCGCAGGGTGCGGCGGGCCGTGCCGCGCCGGCCGGCCCTGCCCTTCCCACCGGCGCCGCCCTTCCCACCGGCGCCGCCCTTCCCGCCGACGCTGCCGGTTCCGCCGACGCTGCCGTTCCTACCGGTGCGGGTGGCGCCGTCCCCGGCCTCCGCGCGCCGGCGGGCCACACGGTCCGCGGCCGCCTCGCTCGCCGGGATGCGGCGGGGGACACGGGTCGCGGCCGGGTCGTCGAGAGCGGCACTCGGGGCCGCGGCCGCGGCGCCCGCGGTCCGGGCGACGGCGCGGGTCGGGGCGCCGGAGCGGTCGGGGCTTGCGCGGTCGGGACCGGAGCGGGTGCCGGCGCGGTCGGAGCCGGTGCGGGTGCCGGTGGCGGCACCGGTCGTTCCGTCGGTGGGCCTGCCGTCGGTGGCCCTGCCGTCGGTGGGCCTGCCGCCGGTGGACCTGCCGCCGGTGGGCCTGCCGCCGGGCGGGAGCGTGCCGGGGCGGCGGCCGGCCTGGCCGGGCGGGCGCCCGTCGGGTGTCGCGGTGGCGCGGGTGCGGTGGGCCGCGGCGCCCTCGGGTCGTCGTGTGCCGGGACGGCGCTCACCGGGCTGCCCTTGTTGACCCGGTTGACCCGGTTGACCGGCCTGCCCGGGCTGACCGGCCTGCTCGGGCCTGCCCGCACCGCCGGGCGCGCGGCCGGCGTCGGAGGGGGAGCGGCGGGCCTGGTCGGGCATGCGCCCGCGGGGACCGGGCGGGGCCGCGGGCGCACCGGAGCCGCCGCGTGCGGACGCACTGGCGCTGCGGTCGTCCTGCCGGGGTCCGCCGGGCCCACCCGGGCGGTCGGGGGCGCCGGGGCCGGGAGGCCGGGCGGGACCGCCCTGCTCCGGACGTCCCTGCTCGGCACGTCCCTGCTCGGTTCGGCCCTGCTCGGTTCGGCCCTCGCGCGGCGCGCCGCCCGCGGAACCGTCGCGGCCACCAGGACCGCCGCGGCCGCCAGGGCCGCTGGGGCCGCCAGGGCCGCCGGGGCCGCGGCGCGGGGCGCCGGAGCGGTCGGCGGAACCGCCGGGAGTGCGGGGATCGGCACGGGGGTCGGCCCGGGGGTCGCGGGGCTCGCCGGCGGACCTGCTGCCGCGGGACCGATCGGGGCGCCCGGGGTCGCCCGCACCGGGGCGGCCGGGGTTCCGCGGATCGCCGCCGGTCCGGCGGTCGGGGGCACGGTCGCCCCGGCCGGCTCCACCGGGTCCGGAGGGGCCACCGGGACCGCCCTGCGTCGGGCGTGCGCCGCGGCCGCGGTCGGCGGACCGGTCGCCCGGACCCGACCGGCCGGGGTGGGCGGGGGTGCCGTTCGGGGTAGCGCCGGGAGGAGGACCGCCCGCGCGTCCGGGCAGCGGGGCGCTCGCGGAGCGGTCGGAACGGTCAGAGCGATCGCCGCGGTCGGGCCGGCTCGCGCCGTGGCCGAGGTCCGGCGCGGGCGGGCGGCCACCACCGGGCCTGTTGCGCGACGGGACGTCCGGGCCGACGGGGCCCGGGGCGCCGGGTCCGGGCACCGCGGGGGCGCCGCGGCCGTCCGGGCCGCCGGGGCCGCGCCGCGCGGGACCGGGCACCTCCGGGCGTTCGGCGCCGGCCGCGTGCCGCCGGGAGGGCCAGGCCTCCCGCGGGGCGGGCGCGTCGCCGGACCGGCCGGAGCCGCTCGCGACCCCGTCGCGGCCGGTGGGGCCGCCGCCCGTGCCACCGTTCAGGCCGCTGAGGCCGGAGCCGCCGGTGCCACCGGAGCCGTTCGCGGGCCGCCGGGGCGGTGCGGGCTCCTGCACGAGGGGCCGCTCGGCGCGGCGCGGCCAGGGCTCGCCGGAGTGCGCCGGGCGTCGTCGGGAGGGGAGCTCGCCGGGATCACGGACGTCACGGAGCTCCCGGACGTCCTCGCGGGCGCGTCCGGTGCGTGCGTCGTCGGCCACGTCGGACACCCCCTTCTCCACAGGCGACTCGGGACCGTACGTGCTGGTACGTGTGGCGGGGGTGTGCGGGTGTCCTCGTCGCGAGGGCACCGGGTCCACCGCCGGCACGCGGGATCTCGGCGGCGAGATCCCGGCGAGGATACTGCCCGTCACGACACGGCCGGGGGTACCCCTACTGGTAGGACACGAACACCGGCCGGACCGGCCCGACGGCCAGCGTGTCGGCCGGGTCGAACATCGGCCGGTCCTCGTCGTAGAAGTTCTTCCAGCCCCAGGTGACACCGGCCGGGACGGCCTGGTGCAGGCGGTCCCAGGTCTCCATCTTCTCCGCACGCGTGCCGAAACCGTCGGCGTGGAGCACGACGGACAATTCGTCACGGTCCGTGACCAATTGCTCCCGGTTCCGGATCATCTGGGCCTGGAACTGGTGCAGCATCAGCAGCTTCTGCGGCAGGCGTGCCTCCCGGGTGAGATCGGCGAGCCAGGTCGCGACGGCGTTGACCTCCGCCGCGTCGACCGAGCCCACCTGGACGCGGTGCTTCTGCCCCGCGCGCAGCCGCCACTCGGGGTCGAGGGCGAGGCCGACGTTCGGCCGCCGCAGCAGGTCCGTGTAGCGGCGGGCCTGGGTGAGGAAGTCGCTGCGGCCGGGCTGGAGGTCGAGCACCACGTACATGCCCGCCGCGGCGGCCTCGTCGACCCAGGGGACCAGGTCCTCGGGCGCGGACTCGTTCGAGTAGTCGCCGTCCGCCCCGGGGGCCGAGCTCGCGACGGTCGTGATGATCTCGAAGGCCGGCACGACGGGTTCGCCCGTGAGCGGGGCGTACCGGTCGGCGAGGTCGCGGGCGCGCTGGACCGAGGCGTCGACGCCCTGTTCACCCAGCACGCCGAGCGCGGGCACGCCCGGATGGCCGTAGAGCGCGACCATCGTGCGGCCCGGGAAGAGGGTGTGTCCGCCGCCGGGCAGCTCGGGGACGGGCGGGGGCGCGGACGTGGTCGGTGATGCCGTCGTGGGCGGGGCGGGGGACGGCGGGGCCGCCGCGTCGAGCGGGGCCGCGGCGCTGGTCGCGCACCCGGCGAGCACGAGAAGGACACCGAACAGGGGGAGCAGGAGCCGGATCCGTCGCGTCGCCGCCATCGACGATCACGCTAGGCGACACCCGATCGGGCCCGCCCGGCGACACGCGGTGCACGACGAAGGGTGCACCCGGTCGGTCCAGCGGTCGGTGGTGCGCCGGGCGGTCGGTCCGGTGTGGAGGTGCAGGGCCCGGGTGGGGCCCGGTCAGCGGATGCGCGCGAGCGGGCCCGTGGGTCCCTCCTCGCGCGGCGGGCGGCCGCGGAGGATCCGCTTGAGCGCGGCGGTGTGCCGGCGGCTCACCGGCAGCTCCGGCGCCCCCGGCCCGTGCCCGATCCGCACGACGTACCCCGAACCGGACAGCCGCAGCTCGGTGATCAGTGGCAGTGAGACGAGATAGGCGCGGTGGATCCGCACGAACCCGGCCTCGCGCCAGCGCTCCTCGAGCACCGAGAGCGGGATCCGGACGAGGTGGCCGCCCTCCGTGGTGTGGAGGCGGGCGTAGTCGCCCTGGGCCTCGACGAACCGCACCGTGGACCGGGGGACGAGCTTGGTGGTGCCGGCCAGCTCGACCGGGATCACCTCGTCCTCCGGCGGCTCGGGTCGCGCGGGCGGGCCCTGCGGGGCGGGCCGGGCCGGCATCGGCCTGCTCTGCGCCCGGGTAGCGATGGTGCGGTCGATCGAGCCGGCGAGCCGCTCGGAGCGCAGCGGCTTGAGCAGGTAGTCGACCGCGCCGATCTCGTAGGCGTCGACGGCGCGGTCGTCGTGCGCGGTCACGAACACCACCGGCGGCGGCGAGGCCATGGCGGACAGGACGCGGGCCAGCTCCAGCCCGTCGAGACCCGGCATCCGGATGTCCAGGAACACGACGTCCACCCCGGACTCGCCCGGGCCGGCGCCCGGCCGGCTCCCGAGGATGCGGAGGGCCTCCGTCGCGTCGGGCGCCGTGAGCACGGTGCCGACGCGGTGGTCCTCGTTCAGCAGGTGGGCCAGTTCCTGAAGCGCCGGTTCCTCGTCGTCGACGGCCAGGACCGTCAGTCCGTCCGAGACCTGCGTGCTCACGAGCGCCTCCTCGTGCATGTCGGGGAGCGGGCCGGGGAGCGGGCACCGCCACCTGTCGTGCCCCGACACCTGTGGGTGACTGCCGGCACAACGCTAGCGAAGGGGTGCGCCCCGCTCGACGACCGGTCGACGGCTGTTCCTCCCGCAGAGGCGAACGGCCCTACCGCGGTGCGGGCACCGGCGTGTCCGCGCGTGTCCGGTCCGCGACCGACCGTCCGGGAACACCGGACGACCGTTCACCGTTCCGTCCGGTTGCCGATGCAATCATCGTCGGTGACGAGGGGGCGCACATGCAGTTCGGGATCTTCACCGTCGGGGACGTCACCACCGACCCGACGACGGGCATCACGCCGGGCGAGCACGAGCGGATCCGGGCGATGGTCCGGATCGCCGAGCACGCGGAGGCGATCGGCCTGGACGTCTTCGCCACCGGCGAGCACCACAACCCGCCGTTCGTGCCGTCCTCGCCGACGACGCTGCTCGGCTACGTCGCGGCCCGCACCGAGAGGCTGGTGCTGTCGACGTCGACCACACTGATCACGACGAACGACCCGGTGAAGATCGCCGAGGACTTCGCGATGCTGCAGCACCTCGCGGGCCCCGAGCGCGTCGACCTCATGCTCGGCCGCGGCAACACCCCGCCGGTCTACCCGTGGTTCGGCCGGCGGATCCAGGACTCCGTGGCGCTCACGGTGGAGAACTACCAGCTGCTGCGCCGGCTCTGGGACTCGGAGGGGCCGGTCGACTGGGAGGGCCGCTTCCGCACCCCGCTGCACGGCTTCGTCTCCACGCCCCGCCCGCTCGACGGCGTCGCGCCCTTCGTCTGGCACGGCTCGATCCGCACCTCCGAGGTCGCCGAGATCGCGGCCTACTTCGGCGACGGCTTCTTCGCGAACAACATCTTCTGGCCGCCGGAGCACTACACCCGCCTCATCGGCCTCTACCGGCAGCGGTTCGAGCACTACGGCCACGGCCCGGCGGCGGCCGCCACCGTCGGCCTGGGCGGGCAGTTCTTCATGCGCCGCAACAGCCAGGACGCGTGGGACGAGTTCCGGCCGTACTTCGACGTCGCGCCCGTGTACGGCCACGGCCCGTCCATGGAGGACTTCACCGAGCGGACCCCGCTGACCGTCGGCAGCCCGCAGCAGGTGGTCGACCGGACGCTGACCTTCCGCGAGCACTTCGGCGACTACCAGCGCCAGCTGTTCCTCGTCGACCACGCGGGCCTGCCGCTGAAGACGGTGCTCGAGCAGCTGGACCTGCTCGGCGAGATCCTGCCGACCCTGCGCGCCGGGTTCGAGGCGCTCCGCCCGGAGGGTGTCCCGTCGGACCCGCCCACGCACGCGGAGCGGGTCGCGACGCGGGCGGCGGCGGAGGCAGGGGTCGAGGACGCGCCGGCCGGCGTCTGATGTCACTCTTCGTGGTCGGCCTCCGGGTGGCACCACCCCGAGACGTGCGGCGGCGCCGGATGGTTCCCGTTCGCGCCCGGATGTGATGTTGACCCGCCGTGACGGTTACCCGGTTGCCGCAGCCGCGGCGGCACGGGCACCCTGGACTCCGTGATCGTGACTCGGGAGGTGGGAGCGGTGCCGCACGTGCCACCGTCGCCGTGCCGTCACGGTCGCCATGCGCGCGGCTGGTGTCGCGGTCACTGACCGTTCCCCGCCCGTCGCCCGTCCCGGAGATCCCCGATGCGCCCCCTGTGCTCGTCCCGGTGCCTGCTTCGTCCGTTCCTGAGCCGTCGTCGCCCCGTCGACCATCTGCGGACCGCGAGCGCACTCTGTCGGACCGGCCTCGAACTCGGTCCCACTTCCCGGGCCGCCGATCCCGCCGCCGTTCACGTTCGTCCGTAGGAGTACGACATGACCGCCCCGATCCACGACCGGGAGGCCGCCACCCCGGCGCTCCGGGCCGAGCAGGCCGCCGACCTCGACCCGCCGACCGTGCGGCTGCCGAGGCCGACCCGGGACGACCGCCGCACCGAGATCGTCGACCGGCTGCTCGACGCGCTGGAGGACCTCGTCGCCCGGCATCGCGCCCTGGCCGGCAACCCGGCGCAGGTCGACCTGCACGCCGAGCTCATCGCGGCCGAGGTCGCGCACGAGCTCGCGGTGACCCGCTCGGCCCTGCGCCGGGCACCGCACCTGCGCCGGACCGGCTGAGACCTACTCGACGGCCCGTTCCCGACGGCCCGCGACGCACCCCGCGTCGCGGGCCGTCGGCGTTCACGCCCGTCCGCGCTGCGTACGGGCACCCCGGCTGCCCGGAGGAGGCCGTCCTGACTCTTCGGAGGGGCTCGGGACGGGGATGCCGGGTCGCACTATGGCACCGAGTGCCGAAATAGTAGGGTGGCCGCAGACACGCGGATCCGAGCTGCGAAGGGGCAGGCGCGATGGCCAGCACGAAGAACTGGTTCGAGACGATCGCCGAGGCACAGCGGAGGGCCAAGAAGCGCCTGCCCCGCTCGGTGTACCTCGCTCTCGTCGCGGGCACCGAGAAGGGCGTCACGATCTCCGACAACGTGGAGGCGTTCAGCGAGCTCGGGTTCCGCCCGCGCATCGCCGACCTGTCGCCGCAGCGGAACCAGGCGACCACGGTGATGGGGCAGGACATCTCCTTCCCGGTGATCATCTCGCCGACGGGCGTGCAGGCCGTCTACCCGGAGGGCGAGGTCGCCGTGGCGCGCGCCGCCGCCGGGGCCGGCACGGCGATGGGCCTGAGCTCGTTCGCGAGCCGGTCCATCGAGGACGTCGCGGCCGTGAACGACAAGACCTTCTTCCAGATGTACTGGGTGGGCAGCCGCGACCAGCTGCTGGCCCGCGCGGAGCGCGCGAAGAAGGCCGGAGCCAAGGGTCTGATCATGACCCTGGACTGGTCGTTCGACTCCGCCCGGGACTGGGACGCCCCGATGATCCCGGAGAAGGTGAACCTCAAGGCCGCGCTGCACTTCGCGCCCGAGGTGCTGCGCAAGCCGCGCTGGCTGTGGGACTTCGCCAAGACCGGCCAGCTGCCCGACCTGACCACCCCGAACCTCGCGATCGGCGACGAGGCGCCGCCGACCTTCTTCGGCGCCTACTTCCAGTGGATGCAGACCCCGCCGGTGACCTGGGAGGACGTGGCCTGGCTGCGCGAGCAGTGGGACGGCCCGTTCGCGGTCAAGGGGATCATGCACCCGGACGACGCCCGCCGGGCCGTCGACGCCGGCTGCACCGCGATCTCGGTGTCCAACCACGGCGGCAACAACCTCGACGGCACCCCGGCGTCGATCCGCGCGCTGCCGGCGGTCGTCGACGCGGTCGGCGACCAGATCGAGGTGCTGCAGGACGGCGGCATCCGCCGCGGCTCCGACGTGGTGAAGGCGCTCGCGCTGGGCGCCAAGGCGGTGCTGATCGGCCGGGCCTACCTCTGGGGCATGGCCGCCGCGGGCCAGCACGGCGTGACCAACACCCTCGAGGTGCTGCGCCAGGGCATCGACTCCACCCTGCTCGGCCTGGGCAAGTCGAGCATCCACGAGCTGTCCCGGGACGACCTGATCATCCCGGAGAACTTCGCCCTGAGGGCCAAGTCCTGATCCGGCCCCGGGGGCCTCACCGCACGACGAGGTCCCCGGGCTCCGGGCGGCGCAGCCACCGCCACATCTCGGTCCCCTCGAACGGGCAGTTCGCGGCCGAGCGGCCGTGCGCGTTGCGGTAGTAGTTGTCGACCCGCGGGTCGCTCCAGGTCCGGGTGCGTTCCCGGGCGTCGAGCGCGGTGTTGTAGGAGTCGTAGGCCTCCTCGGTCACCTCGACCGACGAGCGTCCGGACAGCACCAGCTCGGCCACCCGGTCCAGCGCGAACCGGGTCGTCATCTCGGAGAAGGTCACCACGCCGAGGCTGAACGGGTTCATGTTCGGCCCGTAGAGCAGGAAGAGGTTGGGGAAGCCGGGCAGCATGGTGCCCAGCCACGCCCGCGCCCCGTCGCGCCCCCACAGGTCCTCGACCCGCCGGCCGCCCCGGCCCCGGATCTCCATCGGCCAGAGGAAGTCGTTGGCCCGGAAGCCGGTGGCGTAGACCAGCACGTCGAGCGGGTGGTCGGCGCCGTCGGCGGTGCTGATCCCCGTCGCGGTCACCTCGGTGATCGGTGCGGTGACCAGGTCGACGTCGTCGCGGAGCAGGGTGTCCACCACGCTGAGCCCGGGATCGACGACGACGGGCCGCGCGGACATCGGCGGATGGTCGGGCGTCATCGCGGCGACCAGGTCCGGCCGGCCCGCCAGCTTGCGCTGCAGGAACTCCAGCCGCTGCTCGCGCAGCCGCGCGTTGAGGGCGCTGAGCGTGTGCGGATCGGACCACTCCGGGTCGATGGTGAACGCCGCACTCTGCACGTGCGGGCCGGACAGCCAGCTCACCCGGAGCCGCTGGAAGTTGCGGTACCAGGGCACGTTGCGGTCCAGCCAGGTCGCCTCCGGCGGGAAAGCCGTCCGGTAGCCGGGCCGGTCGAACACCCACTGCGGGGTCCGCTGGAAGATCGACAGGTGGCCCACGGTCCCGGCCAGCTCGGGTGCCATCTGGTAGCTCGTGCAGCCCGAGCCGATCACCCCGACCCGGGCGCCCTCGAGGTCGAGGCCGGCGGGCCAGCGGGCGCTGTGGAAGGCGGTGCCCTCGAACAGCTCCGCGCCGGGCAGGTCCGGGATGTTCGGCCGGGCGAGGAAGCCGACCGCGCTGATCACGGCGTTGACGGCCACCTCGCGCTCGCCCTCCGGCGAGGCGAGCGTGACCCGCCACCGGGCGGCGGCCTCGTCCCACACCGCGGAACGGACCTCGGTGTCGAACTCGATGTGCTGCCGCACGCCGAAGGTGTCGGCGACCCAGTTGAAGTACTTCTCGTTCTCCGCCTGCTCGCAGAAGGGGTTCGGGTACTCGTAGTCCACGCCGAACAGGTGCGTGTAGGCGCGGCTCGGCGTGTCGACGCGCGCGCCCGGGTACCGGTTCTCGTACCAGGTCCCGCCCACGCCGGGGTTCTTCTCGACGACCGTGTACGGGATCCCGGCGCGCTCGAGCTGCACCGCGGCGCCCAGCCCGCCGAGCCCGGCGCCGATGACGAGCACGGAGAAGCCCGCGAGCGCCTCCGGGTCCGGCGTCCGCGGCCACCGCAGCCCCCGTGCGAACGGGTCGACGGCCAGCTCCTCGGTCCAGCACTCCAGCTCGTCGGCGGGCAGCTCGACGCCGGCGACCAGGCCCATGCTGCGCGGCAGCCGGTCCGCGGGGCCCAGCGGCAGGTCCGGGGCACCGCGGTCGCGGTGGGCCGCGAGGAACCGCAGGGCCTTCTCGCGGACCAGTGCGGCGTCGGCCTTGTCGGCCAGCCGCATGGCCTCGGCGTTGCCCGCCGGGGCGAGCGTGACCGGGAGCCGCGCGAGGGACTCGTCCCCGGTGAGCTGGTACAGCAGCCCGCGCAACGTCATCGGATCGGCGACGGCGAGCGCGGCGCGGATCTCGTCGTCCGTCGCCCCGCCCAGCTCATGGGCACTGTTCGTCATCGAACGGCCTCCCCCTCGAGGAACGCCTCCGACGTTAAGACGAGTGCATGAAGGTTGGCAATGCTCTCTTCCGGGGCGGGTGAGGGCTCAGGTCAGGGCGAGGCCCCGGGCCCGCAGCACCCGGCGCTCGAGCGGCCGGAACACCAGCAGCTCGATCCCGATGCCGACCACCAGGATCAGCAGCACCGCCGAGAACACCCCGGCGATGTCGTTGAAGTCGCTGCCGTTCTTCAGGTACGCACCCAGCCCGATGCCCAGCGCCGGCCCGGCGGCGATGATCTCGGCGGCCATCAGCGAGCGCCACGAGAAGGCCCAGCCCTGCTTGCAGCCGGCCAGGTAGCCGGGCAGCGCGGCGGGGAGCAGGACGTGCCGGGCGCTCGCCAGGCCGCGGGCGCCGAGGACCCGGCCGACCCGCGGCAGGATCGGCGGGATCTGGTCGATGCCCGCCACCAGGCCGGTGGCGATGGACGGCACCGAGCCGAGCAGCACCACGAAGTAGATCGTGGCGTCGGTCAGGCCGAACCAGAGCACCGCCGCGGGCACCCAGGCGACCGACGGCAGGCTCTGCAGGCCGGACAGCAGCGGGCCGATCGCCGACCGCACCACCGGCACCTTCGCCACCAGCAGGCCGAGCGGCGTCGCGATGACCAGCGCGATCGCGAAGCCGAGGAAGGCGCGGCTGATCGAGGTCCACAGGATCGACCAGATGCTGCCGTCGGCGACGATCGTGAGGAACGAGTCCCACACCGCCACCGGCGCCGGCAGCTTGAACTCCGGCAGCACCGCCGAGGCCCACACGATCTGCCAGATCACCACGACCAGCACGAGCGCGACGACCGGCGGCAGCACGCTCGACGACGCCCGCCGCCACCACGGGACGCGGTTGACCGTCGGGGTGTCCAGGGCGTCGAGCCCGGCGAGCGCCTTCGCGCTGTCGTCCGTGCCGCTCCCGCCCCGGCGTTCCACGAGCTCAGGCGGCATGGCTGGTGATCACCTGTCGCAGCCGGCCGGTGATCTCGTCGTGCAGCTCCGGCCCGTGCTCGTCGACGCTCCACTCACGCACGACCGTGCCGGGCCGCGACGAGAGCAGGACGACGCGCTGGGCGAGCCGGACGGCCTCGCGGACGTCGTGGGTCACGAAGACCACGGTGGTGCCGGTGGCCTCCCACACCCGCAGCAGCTCGCCCTGCAGGACGTCCCGGGTGATCGCGTCGAGCGCCGCGAACGGCTCGTCCATGAGCAGCAGACCGGGGGCCCCACCCTGTGCGTCGCCGTCGGTGCTGGTGGCCGCGGCGAGCGCGCGGGCCAGCGACACGCGCTGCCGCATGCCGCCGGACAGCTCGTGCGGGCGCTTGTCGCCCACGCCGTCGAGCCGGACGAGCTCGAGCAGCTCCCGGGCCCGCTCGCGGCGGGCCCCGCGGCCCAGCCCCGCGAGCTGCAGCGGCAGCTCGACGTTGCGCGCCGCGGTCAGCCACGGCATGAGCGCGGCCTCCTGGAACATGAACGACGGCCGCGCCGTGTCCACCGACACCGTGCCGGTGGTCGGCTCGTCCAGCCCGGACAGCAGGTTGAGCAGCGTCGACTTGCCGCAGCCCGACGCGCCCAGCAGGCAGAGGAACTCGCCGTGCGCCACGCGCAGGTCGATCCCGCGCAGCGCCGTGACGGCGCCCGTCCCGGTGCCGAAGGTCTTGCCGACCCCCGACATCTCCACCGCGGAGTGCGCGGTCCGGCCCCGGCGGGCCTGCTCGATCTCGGACTCGATGCTCGTCGTCACCCGTCTCATCCCTGCTTGTCGAGGCCCGCGGCGTCGACGGGGGTCTGCCCGGCGGCCTGGCGGACGGTGTTGAGGGCGGTCACGTCGACGAAGCCCTGCAGGTTCGTCTCCGTCGGCGTGGCGCCCGCGGTCACGCTGTCCTCGGACAGCTGGGGGAAGGTCGAGGCGAGCGGGTCGCTGTCGAAGCTGAGCTCGGAGAAGGCACGGTCGAGCACCGGCTGGGAGAGCGACGAGTTGGTGATCTGCCTGATCGAGTCGTTCGTGATCTTCTTGGCCTCGTCCGCGTTGGAGGTGGCGAAGTCGATGGCCTTCAGCTCACCGCGCAGCAGGGCCTCCACGGTCTGCGGGTGCTCCTGGAGGAACTGCGTGCGGACGATCAGCACCGTGGTCGGGAACTTGCCGTCCGGCCACAGCGACTTCTCGTCGACGAGGACCGTGGCGCCTGCGTCGACCAGCCGGGAGCTCCACGGCTCGGGCAGCCAGCCGCCGGCGACCTGGCCCTGCTTGAACAGGTCGAGCGTGCGCGGGTTGTCGATGTTCTGGACGGTGACCTTGTCCGGGCCCTCGCCGATCTCGAGGTTGTGCTCCTTGAGCCACTTCTTGAGCGCGACGTCCTGCGTGTTGCCGGCCTGCGGGGTCGCGATGATCTTGCCCTTGAGCTGGTCCGGGGTGGTGATGTCCGGGCTGGTCACGAGCTGGGCGCCGGCGGAGGTGGAGCCCGCGATCAGCCGGACCGCCTCGCCGTTGGACTTGGCGAAGGCGTTGATGGCCGGGCTGGAGCCGATGAAGCCGGCGTCGAGCGAGCCGCCGAGCAGGGCGTTGACCTCGTCCGGGCCGGCGTTGAACGTCTGGGTGGTCAGCTTCGTGCCGCTGCCCAGCTCCTGGGCGAAGTAGTTCTGGGCCACGCCGATCAGCGCGGGCGCGTGCGTGATGTTGGGGAAGTAGCCGAGGCGCAGCTCGGTCGCGGGGGAGGTGCTCGTCGGAGCCGCGGGGGTGCTCTCCTGCGCGCGCGAGCAGCCGGCGGCCAGGCCGACGACGGCCAGGGCGGCGAGCAGGACGGTCGCGCGGCGGCGCAGGGCGGGGGCGAACATGGGCGGTGGTGGGTCCTTCCGGGGCACCGGTCCGCCCCGGACCGGCCGGGACGACCCGGCGGGGTGCGGTGCGCGTCAGAGGGCGCGGGCGCTCGGGCGGGGTCGGGGCAGGGCGCGACGACCGGTGCCCGGGGTCCGGGCGGGCTCGTCGGCCCTCAGCGACATCCCTCGTCGAACGCGTGGCTCCGGCGCGAGGGCCAGAAGCGCTCGAGATCGAACGACCGCAGCACGGGGTGCGGGACGGGGAACCCGTCACCGTGCGCAGCCGTCGTCATGCCCCCATCGTGCGACGTGCGCGCGGACCGGACAACCACGCGACCGGATCCCGGGAACGCCCTCGAATTGACCGGACAACCACTGTCCGGAAGGTCTGCCGCGAACAGGTTGTCGGGCGGGCGCCTTGACCTCGGCGGGTCGCTCGGCGACCATCGGGCGTCATACCGAGTAGTACGGTCAACGACGACCTGGAGGACCCGGTGCGTGTCACGAAGGTGTGGACGGCGGTCTGTGCGCTGGTCGGCGCGATCGCCCTGACGGCGGGCTGTGCGAACACCGGCTCGGCCCCGCAGGGCGGGTCGGGCGGCTCCGGTGCCGCCAGTACGTCGGGCCCGGTGAAGGTCGGCGTGATCGTGCCGCTCAGCGGCCCGGCCGGCCCCAACGGGCAGGACGTGCTCGACGCCATCCAGGTCCAGGCGGACGTGATCAACGCCGAGGGCGGGGTCCTCGGCCGGCAGCTGCAGATCGTCGCCAAGGACGACCAGAGCAACCCGGCCAACGGCGTGAGCGCGGCGACGCAGCTGGCGAGCGAGGGCGTGTCGGTCGTGATGGGCGGCTGGAACTCGCCCGTCACGCTGGCCATCCAGCCCGTGCTGGTGCGGGCCGGGATCCTCAACATCACCACGATCCCGCAGAACGCCACGATCCTCGGCAACGCCGACCCCGACGCCGTCCGGCTCAACGCCGGCAACGCCGTCGGCGCCTACGTCGCGGGCCAGTACCTGGCGAAGAACCTCGGCGCGAAGTCCGTGGGCTACCTGCTGGAGAACGACGCCTACGGCAAGGACCTGGGCGCGCTGCTCACCGCCCAGCTCCAGCCCGCCGGGGTGGCCGTGGCCTCCGAGCAGACCTTCGACTACTCCGCCACGGACTTCCGCGTGCCGCTGTCGAACATCCAGGGTGCGGCCCCGCAGGCGGTCTTCTCGGCCAACGCCGCCGAGTCGTCCGGGATGCCGGCGCTGGCCCAGCAGTACGCCCGCTCCGGGATCGGCGCGCCGCACGTCGCCGCGCTCGGCACCGTCTCGCCCAAGGTGATCGACCTGGCCGGGGGCACCGCCGTCGACGGGCTGTACTCCGCGGACATCTACTTCCCGGACGTCGCGCCCTTCAACGGGTACCCGGAGAACCAGAAGTTCGCCGACGCGTTCCGGCAGAAGACCGGCAACCCGCCGGACAAGTACGCCGCGCTCGGCGCGCAGAGCGTCGACGTGTGGGCCGCCGCGGTGGCCAAGGCGGGCACGCTGGACCGGCAGCCGGTCGCCGACGCCATCCACGGGCAGACCTTCACCGACACCGTGATGGGCGACGTGACCTTCACGGACAAGGGCCAGATGCAGACGAAGGTGTACGCCTTCACCGTCGAGGGCGGGAAGATCAAGGTCCTCGACGAGGTGCCGGTCCCGGCCGAGGTCTGGAACTCGTGACCGCCCTCCGCGTGGAGGGCCTCTCGGTGCGGTACGGCAGCCTGCAGGCGCTCGACGACGTGTCGTTCGCGGTCGACGGCGGCGAGATCCTCGGCGTCATCGGCCCGAACGGCGCGGGCAAGAGCAGCAGCTTCGCCGCGGTCACCAATGTGGTGCGGCGCAGCGGCCGGGTGCTGCTGCGCGGCGCGGACACCGACGGCGTGCCCACGCAGGTGCTGGCCCGGCGCGGGCTGCGCCGGACCTTCCAGCAGAACTCGTTCTTCGGCGGCCTGACGGTGCTGGAGAACGCGATGACCGCGTTCCAGGTGGAGCGCGGGACGGGGCTCGGCGGCGCGATCGTCACGCCGTGGCGGGAGGCCCGGGCGCGGCGGGAGTGCCGGGCCGCGGCCCGCGCGCTCCTGGCGGACTTCGGGATCGCCGAGCGGCACCACGACACCCGTCCCGACGACCTGCCGTACGGCCTGCAGCGCGTGCTGTCCGTCGCCCTGGCCCACGGCCCCGGCGCGGGCGTGCTGCTCGTCGACGAGCCCGCGGCCGGGGTGGGCGGCGACGACATGCGCGCCCTCGCCGACCTGCTCCGCGAGCTGCGCGAACGCGGTCTCGCGATCGTGCTCATCGAGCACCACATGGACCTGGTGATGGAGATCGTCGACCGGCTGCTGGTGATCGACCGCGGCGAGACGATCGCCTACGGCCCGCCCGCCGAGGTGCAGCGCGACCCGCGAGTGCTCGAGGCCTATCTGGGGAGGACGGCGTGAGCGCGCTGCTCGACGTCGCCGACCTGCGGGTGCGCTACGGGCACAGCCTGGCCGTCGACGGGGTGTCGGTCCGGGTGGGCGCCGGTGAGCTCGTGGCCGTCGCCGGGGCCAACGGCGCGGGCAAGTCGACGCTGGTCGACGCGGTCGCCGGGTGGTCGCGCGGACGTCCCGCCGTCACCGGGTCCGTGCGGCTCGCGGGGCAGGACGTCGGCCGGCTCGCCGCCCACCGCCGCGCCGGGCTCGGCCTGGTGCTGGTCCCGGAGGGCAAGGGCGTGTTCGACGGGATGACGGTCCAGGAGAACCTGCGGGTGGTGCGCCCGCCCCGGGGGACGGCTGGCCGCCCGTACTCGGTCGACGACGTGCTCGACGTGTTCCCGCGGCTGCGCGAGCGGATCGCCGCGCGCTGCTCGACCCTCTCCGGCGGCGAGCGGCAGATGGTGGCGATCGGGCGTGCGCTGCGGGCGGCCCCGCGCCTGCTGATCCTCGACGAACCCTCGGTCGGCCTGGCCCCACGGCTCGTCGTCGAGGTGCTCACCCACATCCGCGACCTGGTCGACGCCGGGCTGTCCGTGCTGCTCGTCGAGCAGAACGTGCGGGCCGCGCTCGAGGTCGCCGACCGGCTCCACCTGCTCGACCAGGGCCGGATCGTCGCCTCGGGCACCGCCGCGCAGATGCGCGAGGACGACCGCGTCGCCCAGGCCTACCTGGGAGGGCTGGGCCCGTGATCCTCGCCGCCCTGGTCAACGGGCTCGCGCTCGGCGCGGGTTACGCACTCCTCGCCGTCGGCTGGACGGTGCTGCTCGGCGCCGCGCGCCTGGTCAACTTCGCGCACGGCCAGCTCTACATGCTCGGCGCCTTCGTCACCTGGTTCGCGATCAGCCGGTTCGGGCTGCCCTACGGGGTCGCCGTCCCGGTCGCGCTGGTGGTCGTCGCCCTGCTCGGCGTGGTCCTGCAGCTGCTGATGACCCGGATGACGCTCGACCAGAACATCGTCAACCTCATGCTGGTCACGCTCGCGTTCGGCTACCTGCTGCAGGGCGGGGCGGCGCTGCTGTTCGGCGGCGACCCGCAGACGATCGACAGCCCGCTGCAGCAGCAGGACCTCGCGCTCGGGGCCGCCCGGTTCACCGGCCAGGACGTGCTGATCGTCGTGCTCGCGCTGGCGTTCTACGCGCTGACCTTCGTGGTCCTCGGCCGCACCGACCTCGGCCGGATGGTCCGCGGCGTCGCCGAGGACCCGAAGCTCGCCCAGCTCTACGGGATCGACGCGGCGCGGGTCTACCTCGCGGTGTTCGTGTTCTCCGCGGTCTGCGCGGCGCTCGCGGGTGCGGTGGTGGGGCCGCGCAGCCCGATCCTCACGTCCATGGGCTTCGAGGAGGTCATCATCACCTTCCTCGTGGTGGTGCTCGCGGGCGTCGGCAACCTCGTCGGGGGACTCGTCGTGGCCATCGGTCTGGGCCTGTTCACGGCCTTCTTCGGGACGTTCTTCCCGCCCGCCTACTCCACGGCCGCGGCGTTCGTCGTGCTGCTGGTGGTGCTCGTGGTCCGCCCGCAGGGACTGGCGGCCCGCCGATGACCGCCGACGTCGCGACCCGGGGGACGACCGGCGCACCGGCCGCGCGGCGCGTGCCGACCTGGGCCCGCGCGCTGCTGTGGGTGGTCCTGGTCGCGCTCGCGTACCTGCTCCCGTCCCTGCTCGGCGGGTCGGACCGGATCTACACGACGGTGGTGCTGGTCGCCATCTTCGCGATCATGTCCTACGGCGTCGACGTCGTGCTGTCCTACCTCGGCGAGGTCAGCCTGGGGCACACGCTGTTCTGGGCGGCGGGCGCGTACACGACGGCGATCCTCGCCGTGCGGTCCGGCTGGACGCCGATCCCGGCGCTGCTGGCGTCGATCGTGGTGACGGTGCTGCTCGCGCTGCTGCTCGGCCTGGCCACCCTGCGGACGCGGGAGTTCGTGTTCTCGCTGGTCACGTATGCGGCGGCGATCATCGGGCTGACGGTCGTGCAGAACACGCAGGCCCTCGGCGGGTCCGACGGCGTCGTCGGGGTCCCGTTGCTCGAGCTGCCGGCGTTCGGCGGGACCTACCTCGCCCGCACCAACGCCGAGCTGTGGCCGATCGCGCTGGTCTGCCTCGTGCTCGTCGTGCTGCTCGTGGCGCGCTTCCGTCGGTCCCGGCTGGGCACCACGGCGCTGATGGCGCAGATGAACGGCGAGCTGTCCACGGCGATGGGGGTCGACGTCCGGCGCACCCGGATGCTGGTCTTCGTGCTGTCCGCGCCGATCACGGCGCTCGCCGGCTGGCTCTACGCCTACCAGCGCAGCTACGTCAGCCCGGACCTGCTGTCGCCGACCTTCCTGCTCTTCATGCTCACCGCGGTGATCCTTCCGGGCCGCCGGCTGCTGCTCGGACCGCTGGTCGGGGCGCTGCTGCTGACGAGCCAGCAACAGCTCGCCTCGCTCGGCGGCGACGCGGACAAGATCGTGCTGGGCGGCGTCCTCGCCGTGGTGCTGCTGGCCTCGCCGACCGGGCTCGTCGGGATCTGGCACGGCCTCGTGCGGCGGGTGCGAGGATCCCGGCGGTGACGCGCGAGCTCTCCCGGTCCGGCGCGGGCCCCGGACGCCAGGACATCCTCGAGGCCGCCGCGGTGGCCTTCACCCGCAACGGCTACGACGCCACCACCATCGACGACATCGCCGACGAGCTGCGGGCGACCAAGGGGCGGGTCTACCACTACTACCGGAGCAAGGCCGACATCTTCCTCGACGTCGTGCTCACCGGGATCCGGGACCTGCTCACCGAGGTGCGGCCGCTGGCCGAGGCCGAGGGCGACGCCGTCGAGCGGCTGGAGCGGATGGTGCGCCGCCACGCCGCGAAGATGATGACGCGCAACGCCTTCCAGCGGGTGGCGGTGCAGGCGGTGGAGATGCGCCGGCTCGGGCAGGGCCCGCGCTACGAGTCGCTCCACGACATCGTCCGGATGCGCGACGAGTACGAGCAGCTCTTCGCCGACGTCGTCGCCCAGGGGCAGCGCGAGGGCTCGTTCCGCGGCACCGACCCGCGGCTGGCGACCAAGCCCGTGCTCGGCGCGCTCAACTGGATCACCGTCTGGTACGACCCCGAGCTGGCCGGGGAGGACGGCGTCGGGCAGATCGCCGACGAGTACGCCGAGTTCGTGGTGGGTGGGCTGCGGAGGGGGAGCGGATGAGCGGGGCGCGACGGGTGCTGGTCGCGGGGGCGAGCGGGCTGGTCGGGGAGGCGGCGGTCGAGTCGTTCGCCGAGGCGGGCTGGGAGGTCGTCGCGCTGTCCCGGCGCCCGCCGGCGCGCTCGGTTCGGCATCTGGCCGTCGACCTGACCGATGCCGCCGCGACGGCCGAGGCGGTGGCCGACCTCCGGCCGTCGCACCTGGTCTACGGGGCGCTGCACGAGAAGCCGGGCCTGATCCGCGGGTGGCGCGAACAGGACCAGATGCGGACCAACCTGGCGATGTTCCGCGCGCTCCTCGACCCGCTCGCGCCCGGCCTGGAACACGTCACGCTGCTGCAGGGCACCAAGGCGTACGGCGTGCACCTGCACCCGATCCCGGTGCCGGCGCGGGAGCGGTCCCCGCGGGACCCGCACGAGAACTTCTACTGGCTGCAGGAGGACCACCTGCGCGCCTCGGCCGCTGCGCACGGGTTCGCATGGACGATCCTGCGCCCGCAGATCGTGGTCGGCCCGACGACCGGCGTCGCGATGAACCTGCCGCCGGTCATCGGCGTCTACGCCGCGGTGCGCCGCGAGCTCGGCCTGCCGTTCGGGTATCCGGGCGGGGCGGGCATCGCGAGCGAGGCCGTGGACGTCCGGCTGGTCGGCGACGCCGCCCTCTGGGCGGCCACCGCCGAGACCGCCCGCGACCAGCACTTCAACCTCACCAACGGCGAGGCCTTCAACTGGCGCGACCTCTGGCCGGCCCTCGCCGACGAGCTCGGCATGGCCCCCGCGCCGGACGAGCCGGTCCGGCTCGCGGAGTACCTGCCCGCACACGCCGACGTCTGGCGGCGGATCGCGGAGCGGGAGGGGCTCGTCGAGCCCTCGCTCGACGCGCTGCTGGGGGAGTCGCACTTCTACGCCGACTACTGCTTCGCCCACGGCGCCACCGAGGCGCGCCCGCCGGCCCTGGTCAGCACCGTCAAGGTGCGGCAGGCGGGGTTCGGCGACTGCTACGACACCGAGGAGTCCTTCCGGCACTGGATGCGGGTGCTGCGGGAGCGGAAGGTGCTGCCGGCCTGAGCTCGCCCGCTGTGGGTCACTCGGTGTGGATCATTCGTTCCACTCCCGGAGCAGCCACTCGCAGGCCTCGGTCTCGGTCATCTCCGGGAACGAGTTCCGGAACGCGGCGAGCGTGCGGACCGCCTCCTCACCCGTGAAGCCGCGTCCCGACGCGGCCTCGAGGTACCGCAGGCGGGCCGCCGACGGCCGGCCCCCGCCCACACCCCGGCCGGGCAACCCCTCGCGCCACTGCACTACCTCGTCGGTGACACAGACCGGTCCGCTCACCCGGGTGCCAGCCGATCGCGGAGTTCGCAATGGCGGAGCGCCGATCGAGAGCGGCGCGGGGCCGGGTGCGAGGTGCTGTGGCGAGGTGTCTCGGATGTGCGGAGACATGACGGGCAGCTCAGATCTCGCGGCTCGTTGCGTGATCTTTTCTTGCAGAGGCCAGCTGAGCAGCTGTTTTACCTTGCATTCGAACTGGTCGAATAGGCTCGGATCATGCTCCCCAGCCCGGTCGCCGACGCGTGGCGGTTGCTCGACGAAGCCGTCGACGCGCTCGCGGCCGCGGCCGGGCAGGGCGCGACCGCCGCCGAGCTCGTGGAGACGCTGCGGGCGTGCGAGACGGTGGGGCGGCGACTCGATCAGATCGGGGTGCAGGCGGTGGCCGATCTGGACCGGCAGGGCACGTTCGTCGAACACGGTTACGCCTCCCCGGCCCGGGCGCTGCAGGATCTGTTGCGGCTCGACCGCGGGGGGGCCGCGCAGCGGGTGGCGGTGGCCGAGGCGGTCTGCCCGCGGGTCGGGCTCGACGGCGCGGCGTTGCCGGCGCGGTTGCCGGCGACCGCGGATGTGTTCGCCGCCGGGGACACCTCGCTGGCCCACGTGGCCGTGATCGCCCGGCTGCTCGCCTCGCCACCCGCCGGCCGGTTGTCCCCGGAGACCTGGGCCGGGGCGGAGACCCAGCTGGCCGAGGCCGCCGCCACCTACACCCCGCGGGAGCTGCAGCAGTGGGGCACCGCGCTGCTCGACGCGCTCGACGAGGACGGCCCCGAACCCGACGACGGCCCGCCGCCGCAAATCAACGAGCTGCGGCTGACCCGGTTCGCCAGCAAACCCGGGGGGCGGCTGGTCGGGCGCTACGACGACGCGGCGCTGTTCGAGGCGATCGCCGCGGTGCTGGACGCCAAGGCCGCCCCGCTCACCGCCGACGACGGGCGCACCGCCGCCGAACGCCAGGCCGAAGCCTTGGCCGAGGTGTGCGGGTGGGTGCTCGAGCACGGCGAGCTGCCCGCGGTCGGCGGCCGCCGCCCGACCCTGACCGTGCAGATCCGGCTCGAGGACCTGGAAAACCGGGCCCGCGCGGCGATGTTGGAGTTCGCCGGGCAGCTCTCGCCGACCGCACTGCGCCAGCTGGCCTGCGACTGCGGGGTGGTACCGATGGTGCTCGACGGCGCCGGGCAGCCCCTCGACGTCGGCCGGCTCACCCGCTCGATCCCCGACGGGCTGCGCCGGGCGGTGATCGCCCGCGACGGCGGCTGCGCCCATCCCGGCTGCGACCGCCCACCCTCCTGGTGCGAAATCCACCACCTGCTCCCCTGGGAACACGGCGGCCCCACGGCCCTGGGCAACCTGGTCATGCTGTGCAAGGCCCACCACCGCCAGATCCACTCCACGGACTGGGTGGTGCGCCTGCGCGACGGGATCCCCGAATTCATCCCGCCCGCCTGGATCGACCCGGAGCAGATTCCCCGCAGAAGACCCCGCCCTTCGGGCCTCGACCGATCGAGCGAGGGACAACGGCGCATCGCGCAGCTCGTGTAGGCCCCGCAGCTGCGGGGCAGCAGCGTGGTGTCCACCGCAGGCCTCCGCCATGAGGTCTGCTCAGCCCTGCCTCGGCGGCCTTCCGTCGTCGTGACGGGTCGCCATTGCTGTCGTCGATCGCGGACTCGCCCTGCTCCACTGCACGTCCTCGACCTCCAGGTGCACGTCGGCCAGAACCCGCTCTGCCAGTCGGCTCACCTGGGTCGCCAAGAACAGGACCGCGATCGCCGCCTGCAGCATGTCCGGGGTAGGGCCGATGGGGCTGCGTCCCGAGCCTTCGCAGACCAGCCGCATGCTCTCCTCGCTCAGCCCGCCGCTCCGGGGCCAGCGGCCAGCGGCACGGGCAGGCCCGCGGCACCGCCAGGCCCGCCGCACCGCCAGGCTGGCTGCGTGCCACCGGCGGCAGCTCCGAACGGCGTCGAGCAGGTGAGGACCGGCCGCTGGCCACCTCGGCACACCGGCGCCCCGCCCCTGCTGGCCGCCAGCGACGGCACCTCGTCAGGCTGCTGAGTGAGATCCGCCCGGACCTGGCGGATCGCCGCGTCGCAGGGCGCGGTCCGTTCCCCCGCGCTTGCTGCCTCCTTCGACGGTCCAGCCGGAACACCTTCGGGACAGGTCCGAAGGACTCGCGATCATCGCCGGCAATGAGTCGGCTTTCCGTCTGGTCGGGCAGGACGTTCCTGCGGTCCCCGATCATGCGCAGAGTGCGGAGCCCGTGCCATCGCCCGTGACGTGCTGCCCACGGGCGACCTGTCCCCGATGTGCTGAGACACCTCCGTCCCGGCCATGCCGAGACACAGCGGTGATGGCTTAGGAGCCGGTGAAGGACTGCGGCCCGATCACTCCAAGAAGGCGCAGGTTCTCCGCCGCCTCGGTGCCGGGGCCGCGGTGAAGACGAGGAGGGACTGGGTCTGGTTGTCGGTGGTCATGCGCTGGCAGAAGCATCGGCCTCGGCTCGCCTGGCGCTTCGCGGCGGCCGGCAGCACGGTCGTCGTCGGCCGCACCGACCTGTGCGCGACCCTCGCCGCCGAAGGCCTCGGCACCGTCGAGCTCGACGTCACCGACTCCGGCTCGGTCCTCCGGGCGCGGGACGCGGTTCTCGCGGAGCACCCAGGCGTCGACACCGTGGTGACCATGTCCGGGGTCATGCTCCTCGTGGACCTGCGCGGCCCCGGGCACACCGCCGCCGCGGAGACGACGATCGCGACCAACCTGCTCGGCACGATCCGGGTGATCGACGCCGTCACCCCGCACCTCGTCGGGCGCGGGGCTGGCACGATCGTCACGGTGAGCTCGGGCATCGGGTTCCTGCCGTTCCCGCCGATGCCGACCTATGCCGCGTCGAAGGCCGGCGTGCACGCCTACTCCGAGGCACTGCGCGCGCAGCTCGACCGCACCGATGTCGAGGGCGTCGAGCTCATGCCGCCGGCCGTCGCGACGACCCCGGAGCACGAGCGGCAGAGCCCGCATGCGCTCACGCTGACCGGCTACCTGGACGAGGTGACGGGCCTGCTGTCCGCCGACCCGACTCCGCACGAGGTGCTCGTCCGTGGCGTGCTCATGCACCGCTGGCCGAGCGGGACGGCCGAGCGGGACGGCACCGACGCCGACCTCGTCGCGCGGCGCTCGCAGGCGCTCTCGCTGCTGCCCGGGCGTTGAGCTCCCTCAGCAACCATCCTCCACGGTCGGTGCGAAGAGGCCCCAGGCCCCGCAGGACAGGCACTTGCGGTAGCTGACCGCGCCGTCCGAGGTGTAGTGGTGCGACCCGGCGGCCCAGGTGTGCCGGTGTTCCGGGGTCGGCAGGGTCCGGCCGGGCCGGACCGTGATGAGCGTGGTGGGCATCGTCGTTCCTCTCGTGGGTTCTCGCCGGACCGTCCGGCCGGGGCTCCTCGCCCTGCACCCACGCTCTCGTCCCCCGGCTCCGCCGAGGATCCGGTGACCGACGGACGTCCCGCCCGACGCCCGGGTCGGCCGATCGGCCGACCCGCTCAGCCCGCGCCCAGCGCCGCCTTCGCCCGCTCCAGCCCCTCGTCCGCGACCACCCCGCGGATCGCCTTCTTGTCGTACTTGCCGACGCTCGTCTTGGGCACCTCGGGCACGAACAGGAACGTGTCCGGGATCCAGAACTTGATGAACCCCTCGGCGAGCAGGTGGTCCCGCAGCTCGTCCGCGGTCAGCGAGGGATCGCTCGGCACCACGCAGGCCAACGGGCGTTCGAGCCACTTCTCGTCCTCGATCCCGACGACGGTGGCCTCGGCGACCTTGGGGTGCAGCATGAGGGAGTTCTCCAGGTCGATCGTGGAGATCCACTCGCCGCCGGACTTGATCAGGTCCTTGGAGCGGTCCTTCAGCAGCACGTAGCCCTCGGGGTCGATGCAGCCGACGTCGCCGGTCTTGAGCCAGCCGTCGATCATCGAGTCCCTGGTCCGTTCGTCCTTGTAGTACTCGGACGCGGTGAACGGGGAGCGGACGAAGAAGTCCCCGATGGACTGCCCGTCCCAGGGCAGCTCCTCGCGGGTCTCCTGGTCGCACACCTTGATCTGCAGCAGCGGGATCGGCAGGCCCTGGGTCTGGCGCAGCTCGTAGATCTCGTCGTCGTCCCCGTCTGCCAGGGTGGACTTGAGCGCGAAGAAGCAGATCTGCGGGGAGTTCTCGGTCATGCCGTAGCCCTGCATGACCTCGCAGTCGTACTCGTCGCGGAACCACTTCATGACGGCCTTCGACGGCGCCTGCCCGCCGAGCCACAGGGTGGACAGCGTCGACAGGTCCCGCGGCCGGTCCGATGCGCGGACGGCGTCGCGGACCATCGTCCCGATCGTCACCGCCGCGTTCATGCCGGTCACGCCGAGGTCCTCGATGATGTCGACGTAGTCGGCCGGCGACGGGTGCGCACCCGGCAGCGCCAGGGTGGCGCCCTGCAGCAGCGCGGTGTGCGGGATGTTCCAGCCGTTGCAGTGGAACATCGGCGCGACCTCGAGCCACACCTGCGACTCGCTCATGTTGAGCTTGTCGTGCATGGCCAGGCACATGGCCTGCAGCACCATCGCCCGGTGCGAGTACACGACGCCCTTCGGGTCGCCCGTGGTCGCCGAGGTGAAGCACATCGCCGAGGCCGAGTGCTCGTCGAACTCCTCGAACTGCGCGTCCTCGTCGGCGGCGGCCAGGAGCTCCTCGTAGCAGTGGACCGGCAGCGGCAGACGGTGCTCGGGCACGGAATCGGCGAGCACCACGACCGCCTCGACCGTGGGCAGGCCCAGGTCCAGCAGGTCGGCGACGAGGTCGAGCTGGTCGACGTCGACCAGCAGTAGGCGGTCCTCGGCCTTGTCGATCGTGAACTTCTGCTGCGCCGGGGAGAGCCGCAGGTTGATCGTGTGCAGCACGGCCTGGATACCGGGCACGCCGAAGTACGTCTCCAGGTGCCGGTAGTGGTTCCAGGCCAGCGTGCCGACGCGGTCGCCCGGCCCGACGCCCAGCGTGCGCAGGGCGTCGCCGAGCCGGCGGGCCCGCTTGCCGAAGTCCCGGTAGGTGTAGCGGTGGTACTCGCCCGGCCCGAGCCGGGTGACGATCTGCTTGTCCGCGAACAGTCGCTCCGTACGCCAGAGGAACGAGTGCAGGAGCAGCTGGCTGTCGAACATCAGACCGCGCATGGGCGCCTCCACGGTGAGACCCGAATCGCGGTGGAGCGTGACATGCTACTGATCCGCCGGGCAACCCCCGGCGGCTCCGATCACCCCTTCCGGACCTCACGCGCGGTGCGGCCGAACCGTGCCCGGAAGGCCCGGCTGAAGTGCGAGGCGTCGACGAATCCGCGGTCGAAGGCCAGCTCGGAGATGGTGCGGTGGCGCTGGGCGGGGTCGAGCAGGTCGGCGCGCACGGCGTCGAGCCGCTGCGCCCAGATCCACTCGGCCAGGGAACAGGGCTCGTCGGCGAAGGCGCGGTGCAGGCTGCTGACGGACGTGTGCAGCGCGGCGGCGAGGGCGGCGACGCTGAGCCCGGGGTCGCCGAGGTGCCGGCGGACGTGCGCCTTGACCTGCTCCCGCCGGGCCGCGAGCGAGGGCTCCGGCCGCGGCGCCTCGCCGAGCGAGCTGAGCCCCGCCACCACGATGTGCTCGACGCCCTGCGCGACGGCGGCGGCCGCGCCCGGTTCCAGCACGTCGACGTCGAGCGCGAGGGTCCGGATCATCTCGATCATGAGGTGCCCCGCGCCGGCGGCGCCCTGCACCCGGCGGGCCGTCAACGTCGGGGTGTCCCGCAGCCGGGACCGCAGCGTCGGTCCCGGCAGCATCAGGACGTACTGCTGGAACGGCCCGTCGAACTGCAGCGTGTAGGGCCGGGTGGAGTCGTAGAGCGCGAAGTCGCCCGGCGCCAGCTCGGCGGTCCGGCCGTCCTGGCTGATCCGGCCGGCGCCCCGCGTCTGCAGGCTGACGAGGAAGTAGTCCTCGGCGGTGGAGGCGATCAGGGACGGTGTCCGGACGACGTGCTGGGCGGTGGCGGTGACCCGCGACAGCTCCAGCGTGGCGAGGGAGTCGACGCGGATGTCGCCCACGACGTCGCCGTCGGGCGCGGTGCAGGCGAGCCGGACGTAGGCGTCGGAGACGGCCGCGTTCCAGAAGTCGAGGCGGTCGCGCGCCTCGACCGTGTCGGTGGTGAGCACGCGCGGCATGCACCGACGGTAGGGAGCCCGCGCGGGGCCGACAAGGGTGTGCGCCGCAGAGTCAACGAGGACGACACACAGGGACCATCACCCGCACAGCGGACCCGCCACGCTGCCGGCATGAGCATCGAGCACCCCCGCTTCCGCGCCGCCGCCGTGCAGGCCGCCCCGGAGTTCCTCGACCTCGACGCGGGCGTCGACAAGGCCGTCGCGCTGATCGCCGAGGCCGCCGCGAACGGGGCCGGGCTGATCGGCTTCCCGGAGACCTGGCTGCCCGGCTACCCCTGGTTCATCTGGCTCGACGCCCCGGCGTGGGGCCTGCAGTTCTTCCCCCGCTACCACGACAACTCCCTGGTCTACGGCTCGCCGCAGGCCGACCGGCTGGCCACCGCCGCCCGCGAGCACGGGATCACCGTGGTGCTGGGGATCTCGGAGAAGCACGCCGGCAGCCTCTACATCGCCCAGTGGATGATCGGACCCGACGGCGAGACGATCGCGCGGCGGCGCAAGCTCAAGCCCACCCACGTCGAGCGCACGGTCTTCGGCGAGGGCGACGGCAGCGACCTCTCCGTGTACGACACCCCGCTCGGCCGCCTCGGCGGACTGTGCTGCTGGGAGCACCTGCAGCCGCTGTCGAAGTACGCGATGTACGCGCAGAACGAGCAGGTCCACGTGGGTGCCTGGCCGAGCTTCTCGCTCTACGAGGGCGGTGCGTACGCGCTGGGCCCGGAGGTCAACACCGCCGCCAGCCGCGTCTACGCGGTGGAGGGACAGACGTTCGTGATCGCGCCGTGCGCGACCGTGTCGCCGGAGATGGTCGAGCTGATGTGCACCGACGACACCAAGCGCGCGCTGCTCAAGCCCGGCGGCGGGTACGCCGGGATATACGCCCCGGACGGCCGGCTGATCTCCGAGCCGCTCGCGCCCGACGCCGAGGGCCTGGTCTACGCCGACGTCGACCTCGGCCTGATCTCCCTGGCCAAGGCGGCGGCCGACCCCGCCGGGCACTACTCGCGCCCGGACGTCACCCGCCTGCTGCTGAACAAGACGCCCGGCGACCGGGTCGTGCCCTTCTCGGCACCGGGCGTGGAGCTGGAGGGCGAGCTCGGGCCCGAGGTGCTCCGGGCCGAGCCGGTCGGAGGTCGGTGATCCGGGTCGGCAGCCCGCGTCAGTAGCTCCGCGGCAGCCCCAGCACGTGCTGCGCGAGGTAGTTCAGCACCATCTCCTGCGGTACCGGCGCGATCCGCTGCAGCCGGGCCTCCCGGAAGTACCGCTCCACGTGGTACTCGCGGGCGTAGCCGAAGCCGCCGTGGGTCTGCACGGCGGCGTCGGCGGCCTGGAACGCGGCCTCGGCGGCGAGGTACTTGGCGGTGTTGGCCTGCTCACCGGCGTGCAGGCCGCGGTCGATCCGCCACGACGCGTCGCGGATGACCAGCTCGGCGGCGCGCAGCCGGGCGTGCGCGTCGGCGAGCGGGAAGGCGATGCCCTGGTTCGACCCGATCGGCCGGTCGAACACCACCCGCTCGCCGGCGTAGGCGACGGCGCGGCGCAGCGCGGCCCGCCCGATGCCGAGAGCCTCGGCGGCGATGAGCACGCGTTCGGCGTTGAGGCCGTCGAGCAGGTAGCGGAAGCCCGCGCCCTCCTCGCCGACCCGGTTCTCCACCGGCACCCGCAGCCCGTCGTAGACCACCTCGCAGGAGGCGACGGCGTTGCGCCCCAGCTTGTCGATCGGCGAGATCGTGACGGCCGGGTCCTTCAGGTCGGCGACCAGCAGCGTCATGCCCTGGGTCGGCTTCGCCGCCTCGGCCCGCGGGGTGGTGCGCACGAGCAGCAGCACCTTGTCCGACTCGAGGGCCTTCGACGTCCAGACCTTGCGCCCGTGCACCACGTACGCGTCGCCGTCGAGCACGGCCCGGGTGGTGACGCTCGTGGTGTCCAGCCCCGCGTCGGGCTCGGTCACGCCGAACGCCACGTGGAGCTTCCCCGACGCGACGTCCGGGAGTACGCGGTGGCGCAGGTCGTCGCTGCCGTGCAGCACCACCGGGTGCATCCCGAAGATCGACATGTGGATCGCGCTGGCGCCGTTCATGCAGGCCCCGGACGCCGCGACCTCCTCCAGCACGATCGACGCCTCGGTGATCCCGCGCCCGCCGCCGCCGTACTCCTCCGGCATCGCGATGCCGATCCAGCCGCCCTCGGCCATCGCGGCGTAGAACTCCCACGGGAACGTGTGGGTGCTGTCCCGCTCGCTCCAGTAGTCGTCGTCGAACCGGGCGCAGACCGCGCGCACCGCCTCGCGGATCAGCCGGTGGTCGTCCTCCTCGGTGAAGTCCACGCCTCTACGAGTACAGGTCCGCGTGGGCCGCGCGCAGCTTGTACTTGAGGACCTTGCCACCCACGGTGTCCGGCAGCGCGTCGGCGAACACCACGGCCTTCGGCGTCTCGTATCCCGCGAGCCGCTCGCGGCAGTACGCGATGATCTCGTCCGCCTCGGGCTTGCGGCCGTCCCGCGGCACGACGACGGCGGTCACCGCCTCGCCCCAGTGCTCGTGCGGGAGCCCGATCACCGCCGCCCGCAGCACGTCCGGGTGCTCGTGCAGGACGGCCTCGACGCGGATGCTCGACACGTTCTCGCCGCCGGACTTCACGATGTCCTTGTACCGGTCGACCATGACCCGCAGGCCGTCCTCGTCGACGGTCGCGGAGTCGCCGGAGTGGAACCAGCCGCCGCGGAAGGCCTCCCGGGTGGCCTCCGGGTTGCGGTAGTACCCGGCGGTCATGATCGGCGAGCGGTAGACGGCCTCGCCGGGCTGACCGTCGCGGACCGGGTCGCCCAGCTCGTCGACCACGTCCGAGGCCAGCATCCCGCTGGGCACGCCCACGTAGTTGACGGCGGGGGCGCTGCGCGCGTGGACCTCCGGCCAACGGGTGGGCCAGAACCGGTGGCACGCGATCGCCTCGGTCTGGCCGAAGATCCCGAGCGTGACGAAGCCCGGTGCGGCGCGCGTCGCCAGCCGCTCCAGCACGGCGGGGGAGAGCGCACCCCAGCCGTAGACGAGGATCGACAGGGCCGAGACGTCCAGGTCGGGACGGGCGTCGAGCTCGTCGGCCAGCGCGGTGACGAACTGCGGGGAGCCGGCCCACAGGGCGGTCGCGCCGGTGGCCGCGGTGGCCTCGGCGACCGGCCCCGGGGCGGGTCGGCGGCCGAGCGCGACGGACCCGCCGGAGACGAAGGCGCCGAACGGGAACAGCTCGTCCCCGATGTGGTAGATCATCGGCAGGAACGTGCAGAGCCGCAGGTCGGAGTCGTGCCGCAGGCCGCGGGTGAGCGAGAGCGCGAAGTTGAGCGCCGCCAGGTGCGCGTAGCTGTGCGAGAGCATCACGCCCTTCGGCATCGCGGTGGTGCCGGAGGTGAACAGCAGCTGCCAGATGTCGTCGCCGTGGATCTCGACCTCGGGCTCCTCGGCCGGGGCCCCGGCGACGAGCTCGCCGAACGCCGGGCTGCCCGCCACCGGCCCGCCGCCGACCGTGATCGTGGCGCCCACGGTCAGCCCCGTCACCGCGAACACCTGCTCGACGCGCGGCCACAGCTCGGCGTCGACGAACGTGAACCGCGGCTCGGTCAGCCCGATCAGGTGCTCGAGGACGTCCGCCGCCAGGCTCGGGTTGAGCGGCACGGCGACCATGCCGGCCTTGGCGATCCCGATCTTCGCCAGCAGCGCCTCGACCGAGTTCTCGCAGATCAGCAGCACCCGGTCGCCGGGGGAGAGCCCCGCCGCGGCCAACGCCTGGGCGACCCGGTTCGCCGTGTCGTCCGCCTCCCGGTAGGTGACCTCGGCGAACCGCTCCTCGCCGCACGCCCCGTCGACGGCCGTGAGCGCCACCTTGTCCGGGTAGCTCCAGGTCAGCCGCTCGAAGAGGTCGCCGACGGAGGTTCGTTCCCAGCGGTGGACGGCCCGCCGCCCGCGCAGGGTCTCGACGTCGATCGAGGCGGGATCGGGCAGCGCCGTGCCGTGCGGCTGGAGGGGCAGCATGCGGGCCAGCATGCCGTGATCGCCGTCACGATGGCAAGGCTGCAGTCATTCCCGGTTCACTCGGCCGTGCCGGGCGCGGCCTCCGCCGACGCCGTCTCCGCGGGCTCGACGCCGAGGCACGCGTGGGCCATCCCGTCGAGCAGGTCGGCCTGCCGCCCGTCGGCCAACCCGCTGCGGAAGAACAGCGTCGACTGGATGGCGCCGATGGCGGCGTGCACGGCCAGCCGGAGCTCGCCGTCGGCCAGGTCGCGGCGCAGCGGGGCCAGCACGTGCACCCAGTCCTCGAGGTAGTGCCGCTGCAGCCGGCGCAGCCGCCGCCGGTCCTCCTCGGGCAGCGTGTGCACCTCGCGGTGGTAGACGGCGAGCACGCTCCGGTCCTCGATCGCCACTCGGATGTGGTCCCTGACCAGCGCAGACAGGTGAGCGCGCTCGTCGCCGGGGCCCGCCAGCACCGCCCCGGCGCCCTCCTGCAGGCGGGCCATCACCCGGTCGAGGAGGGCGACGAGGATCGCGGTCTTGCTGTCGAAGTGCCGGTAGACGCCGGACCCGACGATGCCGGCCTCGGCGCCGATGTCGGCCATCCCGACGGTGTGGAAGCCGCGCCGGGAGGCCAGCTCCGCGGCGGCGGCCAGGATCCGCTCGCGGCGCTCCGGGTCCCGCCGGCTGCGCCCTCCGGCGGCCGTGCCGGGGGTGGCGGCGGTGGTGGGGAGGGTCGGCATCTGGTCATCATGGCAGCCGCACGGTAGGGTCCGCCACGAGTGAACCAGGAATCACAATTCGGGTTCCGGGAGACGCGACGGGAGTCGGAGTGGACTTCGCCGAGAGCGACGAGCACCGCGACCTGCGGGCGGCGGTCGGGGCCGTCGCGGCGCCCTACGGGGGCGCGTACTACGTGGAGCACGCCCGCGCGGGCACCGAGTGCACCGAGCTGTGGCACGCCCTCGGCGACTCCGGCTTCGCCGGGGTCAACGTGCCGGAGGAGTACGGCGGGGGCGGCGGTGGCCTCGTCGAGCTCGCGCTGGTGTGCGAGGAGATCGCGGCGCAGGGCGCGCCGATCCTCCTGCTGCTGGTCACGCACGCGATCTCGGCCGAGGTGATCGCCGAGTACGGCACCGAGGAGCAGCGCAAGGAGTGGCTGCCCGGGCTCGCGAGCGGCCGGCAGAAGGTGGTCTTCGCGATCACCGAGCCCGACGCCGGGTCCAACACCCACAAGCTCTCGACGCGGGCGCGCCGGGTGGGGGACGAGTGGGTCGTGACCGGCGAGAAGTACTACATCTCCGGCGTCGACACGGCCGAGGCGCTGCTGCTGGTCGCCCGCACCGGCGACGAGGGGCAGCTGTCCCTGTTCCTGGTGCCCACGGACGCGCCCGGCCTGCAGAAGACCGTGCTGCCGGTCGACGTCATGCTCCCGGAGAAGCAGTTCACGCTGCACTTCGACGAGGTCCGGCTGCCGGCGTCGGCGCTGGTCGGCGCGGTGGGCCAGGGCTTCCGGCAGGTGTTCCACGGGCTCAACCCCGAGCGGATCACCGGCGCAGCACTCTGCGTCGGCATCGCGCGCTACGCCCTGGACCGCGCGGCGCGGTACGCGAAGGACCGGCAGGTGTGGGACCGGCCGATCGGCGCACACCAGGGCGTCGCGCACCCGCTGGCCGAGGCGAAGATCGAGACCGAGCTGGCCGCGCTGATGACCCGCAAGGCCGCCTGGCTGCACCAGAACGGGCTGCCGGCGGGCGAGGCGTCGAACATGGCCAAGTACGCCGCGGCGGAGGCCGCGCTGGCCGCGTGCGACGCCGCGATGCAGACCCACGGCGGCAACGGCGTGGCGCAGGAGTTCGGGCTGCTGCCGTACTGGGGGCTGGCCCGGCTGCTGCGGATCGCCCCGGTGAACCGGGAGATGATCCTCAACTTCGTGGCCCAGCACAGCCTGGGCCTCCCGCGGTCCTACTAGGGAGCGCTCGTGAGCACCAACCTCGTTCAACGGGTCAACGTCGGCGACGCGCTGACCCGCTCCGCCTTCGCCCGTCCCGACCACCTCGCCGTGGTGGACGGGGACCGCCGCTGGACCTACGCCGAGCTCGACGCCTGGGTGAACCGGCTGGCCCGCGGCCTGCTGGACCGCGGCTACCGGGTCGGCGACGCGCTGGCCCTGGCCTCGGCGAACAGCGCCGAGTTCCTCGCCGTGTACTACGCCTGCGCCAAGGCCGGCGTGGTGTGCGTGCCGATCAACCTGGGCTGGCGGCCACCCGAGGTCGCGTACGTCCTCGACCACTCGCGGGCGCGGGGGATCGTGGTGGAGAGCGGGCTGCTGGCCGGCCTCGCCGAGCTCGACCTGCCCGAGACGATCGCGGTCGGGGACGGCCCGACCACCCTCGCCGACCTGGAGTCCGCCGACGGCTCCCCGGTCGAGGTGGAGATCCCCGACCGCGCGCCGCTGAGCTACCTCTACACGTCGGGGACGACGTCGTTCCCCAAGGGCGTGGTGGGCACGCACCTGGCGATCCACCTCGAGTCGATGTCCGCCGCGCTCGACTCCGGCTGGACGGCCGCGGACCGCTTCATCGCGATGATGCCGATGTTCCACACCGCCCAGCTCAACGCCTTCTGCACGCCCGCGGTCACCGTCGGCGCCACGATCCACGTGCACCGCGGCTTCGAGCCCGAGCGGTTCCTCGACACCATCGAGCGCGAGAGGATCACGCAGGTCTTCGGGCTGCCGACGATGTACCGCGCGGCGCTGGAGCACCCGTCGTTCGGCTCCCGGGACCTGTCCTCGCTCAGGCGGGCCGTCTACGCCATGGCGCCGATGCCGGAGGCGCAGATCAAGGCCTGCCTCGACGGCTTCGGCTGCGATTTCGCGCTGCTGTTCGGCCAGACCGAGATGTCGCCGATCACCACGCTGTTCCGCCCGGAGCACCAGCTCACCCACGTCGGCGCCGTCGGCACGCCGCTGACCGGGGTCCAGGTCGCGATCATGGGTCCGGACGGTGCGCTGCTCCCGCGCGGCGAGCAGGGCGAGATCGTCTACCGCGGGCCGTCCACCATGCAGGAGTACCTGCGCAACCCGGAGGCGACCGCGGAGGCGTTCCGGCACGGCTGGTTCCACTCCGGCGACGTCGGGCGCTTCGGCGAGGACGGCGTGCTCTGGTTCGCCGACCGCTCCAAGGACGTGATCAAGACCGGCGGCGAGAACGTCGCGTCGATCGAGGTGGAGCGGGCGGTCTACGACGCCGATCCGAAGGTCGCCGAGGTCGTGGTGGTCGGGCTGCCGCACGAGCGGTGGAGCGAGGCGATCACCGCCGTCGTGGTGCCGAAGCCGGGGGAGACGGTCGACCCGGAGGCGCTGCGGGTCGCCCTCAAGGACCGGCTCGACGGCTACAAGGTGCCCAAGTCCGTGATCGTCGTCGACGAGCTGCCGCGGACCTCGACCGGGAAGATCCAGAAGAACGTCGTCCGCGAGAGCTTCGCGGACCACTACGGGGGACGCTGATGCCCGTCCTGAAGACCCTGCTCGACGTCTCGTCGGAGACCTACGCGAGCAACCGCACGGCCCAGCTGGAGGTGATCGACCAGCTGAACGAGCAGCTGGAGCTGGCGATCGCCGGCGGCGGGGAGCGCTACACGCAGCGGCACCGGGACCGCGGGAAGCTCCCGGTCCGCGAGCGGCTGGAGCTGCTGCTCGACCCGGACAGCCCGTTCCTGGAGCTCTCCCCGCTCGCGGCGTGGGGCACCGAGTTCACCGTGGGCGCCTCGGTGCTCACCGGGATCGGCGTGGTGTCCGGGGTGGAGTGCGTGGTGATCGGGCACGACCCGACCGTGCGCGGCGGCGCGATGAACCCGTACTCGCTGAAGAAGACGTTGCGCGCGTTGGAGATCGCGCGGATCAACCGGCTCCCGGTGATCAACCTCGTCGAGTCCGGCGGCGCCGACCTGCCCACCCAGGCGGACCTGTTCGTGCCGGCCGGGCGGATCTTCCACGAGCTCACGGAGCTGTCCTCGCTGGCGATCCCGACGATCGCGCTGGTGTTCGGAAACTCGACCGCGGGCGGCGCGTACGTGCCCGGCATGTGCGACTACGCCGTGCTGGTCGACCGGCAGGCGAAGGTGTTCCTCGGCGGGCCGCCGCTGGTCAAGATGGCCACCGGCGAGGAGTCCGACGACGAGTCCCTCGGCGGCGCGGAGATGCACTCGCGGATCTCCGGGCTCTCGGACTACTTCGCGGCCGACGAGCGCGACGCCGTCCGGCTGGGCCGGCAGATCATGTCCCGGATCAACTGGCACAAGCTCGGGCCGGCGCCGGCGGCGAACCCGGAGCCCCCGAAGTACGACCCGGAGGAGATCCTCGGGATCGTCCCGCCGGACCCGAAGGTGCCGTTCGACCCGCGGGAGGTCCTGGCCCGCACCGTCGACGGCTCGGACTTCGACGAGTACAAGCCGCTCTACGGCACCTCGCTGGTCACCGGCTGGGCGAGCATCCACGGCTATCCGGTCGGGGTGCTGGCCAACCACCGGGGCGTGCTGTTCAGCGAGGAGGCCAAGAAGGCGACCGAGTTCATCCTGCTGGCCAACCAGACGGACACGCCGCTGATCTTCCTGCAGAACACCACCGGCTACATGGTGGGCAAGGACTACGAGCAGGGCGGGATCATCAAGGACGGCGCCAAGATGATCAACGCGGTGACCAACAGCCGGGTCCCGCACCTGACGATCAACACGGCGTCGTCCTTCGGCGCGGGGAACTACGGGATGTCCGGCCGCGCCTACGATCCACGGCTGATGTTCGCCTGGCCCGGGGCGAAGCTCGCGGTGATGGGCGCGGCCCAGCTCGCCGGGGTCATGTCGATCGTGGGGCGGGCGTCGGCGGCGTCGCAGGGCAAGCCGTTCGACGAGGAGGCCGACGCGGCGCGCACCCGCGCGATCGAGCAGCAGATCGAGGCCGAGTCGCACAGCTTCTTCGTCACCGCCAAGCTCTACGACGACGGCATCGTCGACCCGCGCGACACCCGCACCGTGCTCGGCCTGTCCCTGTCCGCCGTGCACTCCCAGACCGTCGCCGGCCGCCGCGGCTTCGGCGTCTTCCGGATGTGAGCGCCCCCATGTCAACGAGCACGATCCAGAAATTGCTGATCGCGAACCGCGGGGAGATCGCCGCGCGGGTCATGCGCACCGCCCACGCCCTCGGCATCGCCACCGTGGCCGTGTACTCCGACCCCGATGCGGACGCCCCGTTCGTCCGGCTCGCCGACGAGGCGGTGCGCCTCCCCGGTGCGGTCCCGGCGGACACCTACCTGCGCGGCGACCTGGTGATCGAGGCGGCCCGCGCGACGGGTGCGGACGCGGTCCACCCCGGCTACGGGTTCCTGTCGGAGAACGCCGGGTTCGCCCGGGACTGCGCCGCGGCCGGGCTGACCTTCGTCGGGCCCTCGCCGGAGGCCATCGCCTCGATGGGCTCGAAGCTCGAGGCCAAGGCGCTCATGGACAAGGCGGGCGTGCCGGTCCTGCCCGGGGCGACCGTCGGTCCCGACACGGACCTGGGCGCGGTCGCCGCCGACATCGGCTTCCCCGTGCTGGTCAAGGCCGCGTTCGGCGGCGGCGGCCGGGGCATGCGCGTCGTCCACGACCCGGCGGAGCTGGCCGACGCCGTGGAGGGCGCGCGGCGGGAGGCGGCGTCGGCGTTCGGCGACGGGACGGTGTTCCTGGAGCGGTTCGTCGTCGACCCCCGGCACGTCGAGGTGCAGATCGTCGGCGACACCCACGGCGAGGTCGTGCACGTGTTCGAGCGCGAGTGCTCGATCCAGCGGCGCTACCAGAAGATCGTGGAGGAGAGCCCCTCGCCGGCGGTCGACGACGCTCTGCGCGCCGAGCTCGGCGCCGCTGCGGTCGCCGCCGGGAAGGCGATCGGGTACACCGGCGCCGGGACCGTCGAGTTCGTCCTCGACCAGGACGGGAGGTTCTTCTTCCTCGAGGTCAACACCCGGCTGCAGGTGGAGCACCCCGTCACCGAGCTGGTCACCGGCCTGGACCTGGTGGCGCTGCAACTGCGGGTGGCCGAGGGCGAGCCGTTGCCGCCGGAGGTGACCGGCGCCGTGCTCGACGGGCACGCGATCGAGGTGCGGCTCTACGCCGAGGACGTTCCCGCCGGGTTCCTGCCCGCCACCGGCACCCTGCACCGCTTCCGCATCCCGGAGCTGCCCGGTGTCCGGCTGGACACCGGGGTCGAGGACGGCTCCGTCGTCAGCCCGCACTACGACCCCATGCTCGCCAAGGTGATCGCCCACGGCCGCACCCGCGCCGAGGCCGCCCGCACCCTGGCCCGGGCGTTGCAGCGGGCGGAGATCCACGGCGTCACGACCAACCGGGACCTGCTCGTCGACATCCTCCGCGAGCCCGGGTTCCTCGCCGGCCGCACCGACACCGGCTACCTGACCAGGCACTCCGTGCTCGTGAGTGGCGATCGTCGCCCTGGCGACCATCGCCACCCACAGGCCCTGGCGGCGGCTCTGGCGAGCCAGGCGGCGAACCGGGGCGAGGCGCGGGTGCTGGGCGGGCTCCCGAGCGGGTGGCGGAACGTCGGCGGGATGCCGCAGCGGGTGGCCTACACCGTGGGCGAGGCGACGCTGGAGGTCGCGTACGCGTTCCGGCGGGGCGGGTTGACGGCCTCGGTGAACGGCGAGCGGCTCGCGGTGCGCCTCCTCGCCGCGACGCCCGAGGCCGTCGAGCTGGAGGTCGACGGGGTGCGGCGCCGGTACGCCGTGCACCGCGTGCCCGGCTGGTCCTTCGTCGACGGGCCGGACGGGTCCGCCGCCCTCGCCGAGGTGCCCCGCTTCGCCGACCCCGACGCGGTCGCCCACGCCGGGTCGCTGCTCGCCCCGATGCCGGGCGGCGTGGTCCGGGTGCTCGCGGCCCCCGGCGACACCGTCTCGGCCGGTCAGGCCCTCGTCGTCCTCGAGGCGATGAAGATGGAGCACACCGTGGCCGCACCCGTCGACGGCGTGGTCGGCGAGGTCCACGTGGGGGCCGGCGACCAGGTGGAGACGGGCCAGGTGCTGGCCGTGGTCGAGGAGGAGGCGTCGTGAACATCGCCGGGCTGCTGCGGCGCGCCGCGGCCGACCACGCGGGCCAGGTCGCCCTCCGGCTCGACGACACCGAGATCGGGTACGCCCAGTTCGCCGAGCGGGGCGGCCGGTTCGCCGCCTACCTGCGGGCGACCGGGGTCGAGCCCGGCGAGCGGATCGGCTTCTTCCTGCCCAACTGCCTGGAGTACCTGATCGGGCTGCTCGGCACCTGGCAGGCCGGTGCGGTCGGCGTCCCGCTGAACTACCTGTTCCCCGACGCCCCGCTGCGGCACGCGATCGAGGACTCGGGGGTGACCCGGCTCGTCGCCCCGCCCGGCGAGGTCGAGCGGCTGAAGACCCTGCTCGGCGGGGGCGGCCCGGAGATCCTCACCACCGGCCCCGACGGCGGTTTCGCCCGCATCCTGGCCGCGCACGAGCCCGTCCACGACGTGGTGCCGCGGCTGGACCGGGACGACGCGCTGCTCATGTACACGTCCGGCTCGACGGGCGTGCCCAAGGGCGTGCGGCAGACCCACCGCAACACCACCGCCCAGGTCGACGGCGTGATCGACCTCTACGAGCTCACCGCGGCCGACCACGTGCTCAACTGCATGCCGCTGTTCCACGTGGGCGGGCTGCAACTGGCGAGCCTGCCGATCCTGCTGCGCGGCGGGCAGATCACGTTCATGCCGCGCTGGGACGTCACCGTGTGGCTCGACCTCGCGCAGCGGCTGCGGCCCACGTACGGCGGCCTGATCTCCACGATGATGATCGACGTCGGCAACCGGACGGCCGCGAACCCCGTCGTCCTCGACTCCTTCCGGATCTGCATGTTCGGCGGCTCCCGCACGCCCACGGCGGCGATCGAGCGGCTGGAGGCCGGCACCGGGATCCGGGGCGTCGAGATCTACGGGCAGACCGAGCAGAGCGGGCTCGTGGTGTCCTACGCCGCGGGCGACCCGAGGCGCCCCGACTCGATGGGCACGCCGTTGGAGCAGGTCGTGCGGACCCGGCTCGTGCCGGTCGACGGCGGGCCCGACCTGCGGCCCGGCGACGAGGGCGTGGGCGAGCTGTGGGTGCAGGGCGACGCGGTGACGCCGGGGTACTGGGGGATCGAGGCCTCGGAGAAGTGGTCGGACGGCTGGTTCCGCACCGGCGACCTCATGTCCGCCGACGCCGACGGCTACCTGTACTACGTGGACCGGATCGACGACATGATCGTCTCCGGCGGCGAGAACGTGTTCCCGCAGATGGTCGAGGAGCACCTCGCGAACCACCCCGACCTCGCCGAGGTGGCGGTGATCGGCACGGCCCACGAGCGCTGGGTGGAGCAGGTGACCGCGGTCGTCGTCCCGACGCGGCCGGACGTGACCGCCGAGCAGATCGCCGAGTGGTGCGCCACCAACCCCGACCTGCGCGGCATGCACAAGCCCCGGCGGATCGAGATCGTCGACGCCCTGCCGCGCACCGGCAGCGGCAAGCTGAACCGCCCCGAGCTGAGGAAGAGGTTCCCGTGAGCGAGACCCTGACCGACGTGGTGACCTACGAGGTCGTCGACGGGATCGCCTGGCTCACCATCGACCGGCCCGAGGCACGCAACGCGCTGAGCAAGGCGGTCCGCGACGGGCTGTGGGAGGGCACGCACCGGTTCGTCGCCGACGACTCCGCCGCCGTCCTCGTGCTCACCGGCGCCGGCGACAAGGCCTTCTGCGCCGGCGGCGACCTGAAGGAGATGGCGGAGACCTCGCTGGAGATCCCGCCGCCGGACTTCCTGCCGCAGTTCGGGCGCAACGTCGAGGTGCCGAAGCCGACGATCGCGGCGGTCAACGGGGTGGCCTACGCCGGCGGGTTCCTGCTGGCCCAGCAGTGCGACCTGGTCGTGGCCGCCGAGCACGCCCGGTTCGCCGTCACCGAGGTGAAGGTGGGCCGGGGCTCGCCGTGGGCCGCGCCGCTGTCCTGGCTGGTCCCCCCGCGCGTCGCGCTGGAGATCCTGCTGACCGGCGACCCCCTCGACGCGACCCGGGCGCGCGAGGTCGGCCTGGTCAACCAGGTCGTGCCGGGAGGAGAGTTGCGGGCGCGCACGCAGGAACTCGCCCGGCGGATCGCGGCCAACGCGCCGCTGTCCGTGCGGGCCGCGAAGCGCACGGCGTACCTCTCGGCGGAGTGCACCCGCGCGGAGGCGTACGACCGGGCGGAGGAGATCTGGGCGCCGGTCTACCGGTCGGCGGACGCCCAGGAGGGGCCGGCCGCGTTCCGCGACAAGCGGACCCCGGTCTGGAAGGGGAGATAGCGATGCCCGTCTCGATGACCGCGCTGGCGGACGACCTCGCGGCCGAGTCCGCGGAGCTGCGCGCGATCCTGGCGCCGCTGGACCACCACGGCTGGGCCCGCGAGACCCCCGCCGAGGGGTGGACGATCGCCGACCAGGTGTCCCACCTGGCCTACTTCGACGACGTCGCGCTGCAGTCCGCCACGGACCCCGAGGCGTTCCGCGCCGAGCTGGAGCGGATCGAGACCGAGGGCGGCGTGAACCCCGACGCGGTGGCGGCCCGGTTCCGCGACCTGTCCGGCGGCGAGCTGCTGCGCTGGTTCGACCTGTCCCGGGAGCGGCTGATCGAGGCGTTCCGGGGCCTCGACCCCGGGCTGCGCGTGCCGTGGTTCGGCCCGCCGATGAGCGCGGCGTCGTCGCTCACCGCCCGGATCATGGAGACCTGGGCGCACGGGCAGGACGTGGCCGACGCGCTCGGCGTGGTCCGCGAGCCCAGCGCCCGGCTGCGGCACGTGGCCCACATCGGGGTCGGGGCGCGGGCGTTCAGCTACGCGCTGCACGGTCGCGAGCTGCCGGCCGCGCCGATCCGGGTGGAGCTCGACGCGCCGGACGGCTCGCTGTGGACCTGGGGTCCGGAGGACGCGGCGGACCGGATCACCGGCACCGCCCTGGACTTCGCCCTGCTCATCACGCAGCGGCGGCACCGGGACGACCTCGCACTCGTCGTGACCGGCCCGGCCGCGGAGGAGTGGGTGGAGATCGGCCAGGCCTTCGCCGGGGAGCCCGGGACGGGCCGCGAGCCGGGGCTGTTCGTGGGAGGTTCTGCATGACCGGCCGGATCACGCCGGCCGAGAGCGACCGGCCGGTCCGCATCGGGAACTGCTCGGGCTTCTACGGGGACCGGCTGCGGGCGGCGCGCGAGATGGTCGAGGGCGGGCCGATCGACGTCCTGTGCGGGGACTACCTCGCCGAGCTGACGATGCTGATCCTGGCCAAGGCACAGGCCAAGGACCCCGCCGCGGGCTACGCGCGGACGTTCCTGACCCAGATGGAGGACGTCCTCGGGACCTGCCTCGAGAAGGGGATCAAGGTCGTGTCGAACGCCGGCGGGCTCAACCCGGCCGGCCTGGCCGCGGCGATCGAGGCGCTCGGCACCGAGGCCAAGGTCGCGTACGTCGAGGGCGACGACCTGCGCGGATCGCTGGGCGCGGTCGACCCGCCGGTGGACGGCAAGCCGGTGTCCGCCAACGCCTACCTGGGCGGCTGGGGCATCGCCGAGGCGCTCGCGGCCGGGGCGGACGTCGTGGTCACGGGCCGGGTCACGGACGCGTCGCTCGTCGTCGGGCCGGCGGCGTGGTGGCACGGCTGGGGCCGGGAGGACTTCGACGCCCTGGCCGGCGCGGTGGTCGCCGGGCACGTGATCGAGTGCGGGCCCCAGGCCACCGGCGGCAACTACGCGTTCCTCGACGAGATCACCGACCGCCGCTACCCGGGCTTCCCGATCGCCGAGGTCGCCGTGGACGGCTCGTCGGTGATCACCAAGCATCCCGGCACCGGCGGGCTGGTCTCGGTCGGCACGGTCACCGCGCAGCTGCTCTACGAGATCGCGGCGCCCGCCTACCTCGGCCCGGACTGCACCACGCACTTCGACACGATCCGGCTGGAGGCCGACGGCGAGCACCGGGTCGCGATCTCCGGCGTCCGCGGGAGCGCGCCACCGGCCACGTTGAAGGTCGCGCTCAACGACGCCGGCGGCTACCGCAACACGATGACGCTCGTGCTCACCGGTCTGGACATCGAGGCCAAGGCGGCGTTCGCGGAGGAGCTGCTGTTCGACGTCCTCGGCGGGCGGGAGCGGTTCGCCGAGGTCGACGTCCGGCTGCTGCGGTTCGACACCCCCGACGCCCCGTCCAACGAACGGGCCACGGCGCACCTGCGGATCACGGTCAAGGACCCCGACCCGCGCACGGTCGGCCGGGCCTTCTCCAACGCCACGATGGAGCTTGCCCTGGGCGGGTACGCGGGCTTCCACACCACCACGCCGCCGAGCGCCGAGTCCGCCTACGGCGTGTACCGGCCGGCCGCCGTGCCGCGGGAGGCCGTCACACACACTGTCGTCCTGCCCGGCGGGAAGCGGCGCGTCGTCGCGGACCCGCCGGTGGCGACGGCGGGCACCGGACCAGCCGCCGGGTCCTCGACCCCAGCAGAGATCGACCACAGCCGACCCGGCGGCCCCACGCGACCGGCGCCACTCGGCACCGTCTGCGGGGCGCGGTCCGGCGACAAGGGCGGCGACGCGAACGTCGGCGTCTGGACCCGCAGCGACGAGGCCTACGCCTGGCTGCGGGCGTTCCTCACGCCGGAGAAGGCCCGGGAGCTGCTCGGGCCGGAGGCCGCGGAGCTGCCGATCGACGTGCACCCCCTGCCGAACCTGCGGGCCCTCAACGTCGTGGTGCACGGGATCCTCGGCGAGGGCGTGGCCTCCTCCACCCGGCCGGACCCGCAGGCCAAGGGCCTGGGGGAGTACCTGCGCAGCCGGGTCGTCGAGATCCCGGAGGCCCTGCTCGGTTAGATCAGCCCGAGAAGTTCAGCCCGGGTGGGTCAGGGGTGGGCCGGCACCGGGTCGCCGGCACGTCCCGGGACGGTGTCGGGCGCGGTGACCTCGAGGATCGTGCGGACCACCAGCGCCGGGTCGTCGTACATCGGCACGTGCCCCACGCCGGGCAGCCGGACGCGCTGCGCCGCCGGGAACAGGGTGCGGAAGCGCTCGGCGTAGCGCGGGGCGGGCAACAGCCGGTCCTGCGCGGACCAGGCGATCCGCACCGGCACGTCCGGCGCGGGCACGGTGAAGTCGTAGTCGATCGCCGAGCGCAGCAGCGGGCGCAGGAAGCGGCATCGGGCGTTGTCGCGCAGGAAGGCGGCGGCCTCCGCCGGCTCCAGCCGGTCGCCGTGCTCCACGCCGAGCCGCAGCAGCGCCTTGCGTGCGGGCGCGAGCCGCACCGCCCGGTCCAGGTGTCGCTCGGTGCGCCGGGCCAGGTCGTGTGCCGGTACCAGCAGCCGCCAGACCCGGTGGACCTCGTCGCTGTCCGGCAGCCAGCCACCGGCCGGGGACAGCGCGACCACCGAGAGCGCCCGGCCACGGGCGGCCAGCTCGAGGGCCAGCCAGCCGCCGAGCGAGTTGCCCACCAGGTGCGCCCGCGCGATCCCGGCCGCGTCGAGGGCCGCCTCCACGCCGTCGACCAGCGCGGGGACGGTCGGGCGCACCCGCACCGGGAAGATCTCGCCGCCGACGTGGCCGCGCAGGGCGACCGTCCGGACGTCGTGCCGGGCCCGCAGGCCGGGCAGCACGCGGGCCCAGGCGTGCACGCTGCCGCCGAGCCCGTGCAGGCACACCAGGGGCTCGCGAACGGGCTCGCGGGCGTGCGGGTCGGCCATCCGGGCTCCTCCGTCGTCAGGTGAACGACAGGGGAATCGCCGCAACGGCCGGGAATGTCACACGCCGGGCCGGATCCGGGCCGATCAGGCGGGCGGAACCACCCGGTCGAGCCACCCCGACAGGTCGGCGACGACCTCGTCCCGGTTGGTCTCGTTGAACACCTCGTGCCGGGCGCCCGGCCAGATCCGCACGGTCACGTCCTTGAGCCCGGCCGCCGCGAGCCGGTCCGTGAGCGGGTGCAGCAACGCGAGTCCGCCGTTGACCGGGTCGGCGTCGCCGACCGTGACCAGGACCGGCAGGTCGGGCCGGATGCGCGCGACGCGGTCGGGGTCGGCCAGGACCCGGCCGCCCGCGAACATGGCCTTCGACCCGGGCACGTCGAGCCCGAAGCCGCAGGCCGGGTCCGCGACGTACTTGTCGACCTCCGCCTCGTCCCGGGAGAGCCACTCGTAGCCGGTGCGCTGCTCGAAGGGGGCGTTGAAGCCGGCGAGGTCGATCGGGCCGTCGAGGTCGAGGTTCGGCTCCAGGAGGTCGATCACGGCGGTGCCCGAGAGCACCAGCCCGTCGATCTCGCCGCTGTGGTCGATCACCCACTGCTGCGCGGCGAACGAGCCCATGCTGTGCCCGAGCAGGACGACCGGGACACCGGGGAAGGCGGCCTTCCCGGCGTCGAGCAGGATCCCGATGTCGTCGACCAGGCCCGTCCAGCCCGTGGTGCCCAGGACGCCGTGCCGCTCCGGGGTGCCGGCGGTGGCGCCGTGCCCGCGGTGGTCCTGGCCCTGCACCACGAAGCCGCGGCCGACGAGCGCCGCGGCCAGCCGGTCGTAGCGGCGCAGGTGCTCGCCCATGCCGTGGGTGAGCTGCACGATCCCGCGCGGGGTGCCGGCGGGCTCCCACCGGTAGGCGGTGACCTCGGTGCCGTCGCGGCCGGTGATCGTGAAGGTGGTCGGTGCTGGGGTCGGTGCTGGGGTCGGCTCGGTCACGGGACCTCCTCGTCGCGCTCGGGCGTGATCGTGGTCGGCGGCCCGCAGACGGGTCAAGGCTTCACGAGGCCCCGCGGTTCCACGCCCCCAGCACGAGCAGCGTCTTCGTGCCGGTGACCGTGCCGGCGGTGCGCAGGGTGTCGATGACCTCCTGCAGGTGGGCGACGTCCCGGACCCGGACCCGGACCAGCGCGTCCGGGTCGCCGGCGATGGTGAAGATCGACTGCACCTCCGGCACGGTGCTGGCGGTGGCGACGATGTCGGGGACCCGGGTGGTGCCGGCGTACCGCAGCTCGGTGAAGGCCTCGACGGCCCAGCCGAGCTTCGCGTGGTCGATCTGCGCGGTGAAGCCGGTGATCACGCCGATCTCCTGCAGCCGGTCGACGCGGCGCTTCACCGCCGCCACCGACAGGCCGACGATCCCCGCCATGTCCGAGTAGGTGCGGCGGCCGTCCTCCTGGAGGAGGGCGAGCAGCCGGTGGTCGATGGCGTCGATCTCGGGCACGGGTGCTCCTCGCGCAAAGATTTCGGGTCGAGCCGAAGCATATCTGTCCCTGCTTTGCGTCTTGGCGGCCACTTCTCGGGACTTGCTTGCGTCCGCCCGGATCACTCCGGTGTGCTCGGCGACACGTGCGCCGGGAACCGGCGCCCCGGGAGCGACGGGAGCCGAGCTTGAGCATCGACACCACCGTGACCCTCGACGACCGCTACGCCGCCGAGCGCGGGCGCGTCCTCCTCACGGGCATCCAGGCGCTGGTGCGGCTGACCCTGGAGCAGCGCCGCCTCGACACCGCCCGCGGGTTCGACACGCGGGTGTTCGTGTCCGGCTACCAGGGCTCGCCGCTCGGCGGCCTGGACTCGGAGCTGCTGCGGTCCCGGCGCTTCCTCGACCCCGCGGGCGTGGTGTTCCAGCCCGGCGTGAACGAGGAGCTGGCCGCCACCGCGGTCGCCGGCACGCAGCTGCTCGGGGAGGTGCCGGGCCGCCGGCACGACGGCGTCGTCGGGCTCTGGTACGGCAAGAACCCCGGCCTCGACCGGGCCGCCGACGCCATCCGGCACGGCACCCTCGCGGGCACCGCCACGCTGGGCGGCGCGGTCGCCGTGATCGGCGACGACCCGGCGTCGAAGTCCTCGACGGTGCCCAGCTCGTGCGAGCCGATGGCGCAGAGCCTCGCGATGCCGCTGCTCGCGCCGGGCTCCGTGTCCGAGATCGTCGAAGTGGGGCTGCACGCCGTGGCGCTGTCCCGGGCGACCGGGCTGTGGACCGGGCTCAAGATCGTCGCGGACATCGCCGACGCCTCGGCGACGGTCGACGTCGAGGGCCTGCGGCTCGGGATCCCGATGCCGCCCGCGCGGCCGCGTCCGCCGGCCGGCGCGCTCCTCGGCCCGGCCGCCCTCGACGCCGAGCACGACATGCTCACCCGCCGCCTCGACCTCGCCCGTGCCTATACCCGAGAGGCCGGGCTCAACCGGGTCACCTTCACCGCGCGGCAGGCCCGGCTGGGGATCCTCGCGAGCGGCACCGGCTACGCGGTGGTGCTGCGGGCGCTCGAGGACCTCGGGCTCGACGAGGCCGCGCTCGACGACCTCGGCGTCCGGCTGATCCGCCTCGCCATGCCCTTCCCGGTCGACGCCGCCGAGCTCGCCGCGCACACGGCCGGCCTGGAGGAGGTCCTCGTCGTCGAGGACAAGGTGCCGTTCCTGGAGGGGCACCTCAAGGAGGCGCTCTACCGCGTGCCGGACGCGCCCCTGGTGATCGGGCGTCGCGACGAGCGCGACCGCCCCCTCCTCACGGCGCGCGGCCAGCTCGGCGCCGAGGACGTGGCGCGCGCGATCGCCACACGGATCGGGCCGGACCGGCTGCCCCGCACCGCCGCGGTGCATCTGTCCGCGATCGAGCCGAAGAAGCCGTCGCGGATCGGGCTGCCGATCGCGGGAGCGTCACGGACCCCCTACTTCTGCTCCGGCTGCCCGCACAACACCTCGACCCGGACCGGCGACGACACGCTGGTCGGCGTCGGCATCGGCTGCCACGCCATGATCGCGATCAACGGCGAGGGCCGCGGCCACCGGATCGGCCTGACCCAGATGGGCGGCGAGGGCGCCCAGTGGCTCGGCCTCGCCCCGTTCACCGACGACCGGCACTTCGTGCAGAACCTCGGCGACGGCACCTTCCACCACTCCGGCTCGCTGGCCGTGCGCGCGGCGGTGGCCGGCGGCGCGACCATGACGTTCAAGCTGCTCTACAACGACGCCGTCGCGATGACCGGCGGGCAGCAGGCCGTCGGGCGGCTGTCGGTCCCGGAGATCACCACGCTGCTGGCCACCGAGGGCGTCCGGCGGATCGTGATCACCACGGACGACCCGGGCACGTACCGCGGCGTCATGCTCGACCCCCTCGCCTCGGTGCGCCACCGCGACGAGTTCGCCGCCGCCGAGGCGGAGCTCGCGGCCCTCGACGGCGTCACCGTGCTGATCCACGACGACCGGTGCGCGGCGGAGGAGCGCCGGCTGCGCAAGCGCGGGACGCTGCCCACCCCGGCGGAGAAGGTCGTCGTCAACGAGCGGGTGTGCGAGGGCTGCGGCGACTGTGGGGACCAGTCGACGTGCCTGTCGGTGCAGCCGGTGGCGACGGAGTTCGGCCGCAAGACCCGGATCCACCAGCCCTCGTGCAACTCGGACCTCTCCTGCCTCAAGGGCGACTGCCCGTCGTTCCTGCTGGTGGAGCCGGGCACACGCCCGCGCCGCGAGGTCCCGCCGCTGCCCGTCGAGCTCGTCGAGCCCGAGCCGCGGTTCGACGGCAGCGAGACGCTGGTCCGGATGCCCGGCATCGGCGGGACCGGCGTGGTCACGGTCTCGCAGATCCTGCAGATGGCCGCGCACCTCGACGGCCGGTTCGCGGCCGGGCTGGAGCAGGTCGGGCTGGCGCAGAAGGGCGGCCCGGTCGTGTCCGACGTCCGGATCGCCAAGCAGCCGGTGCGCGGCTCGCTGCGCGCCTCCCGCGGCACCGCGGACGTGCTGATCGGCTTCGACCTGCTCGGTACGGCCGACGCGGCCAACCTCGCCGTCGCGCGGCCGGGGCACACGGTGGCCGCGGTGAACAGCGCGATCGTGCCGACGGCGGCGATGGTGACCGGTCGCGTGGTGCTGCCCGGCTCGCCGGACGACGCGTTGGAACGGATCGCCGCCGCGACCGGCGACGAGAACGTGCACGTCGACGCGCAGGGCCTGGCCGAGGCGCTCTTCGCCGACCACATGCCCACGAACATGCTGCTGCTCGGCGCGGCCTACCAGCACGGCTGCCTGCCGGTGAGCGCCGAGGCGATCGAGCAGGCGATCCGGCTCAACGGGGCCGCGGTGGAGAAGACCCTGGCCGCGTTCCGGTGGGGCCGGGCCGCGGTGCTCGACCGCGAGGCCGTCCTGGCCGCCGCGCTGCCCCCGGTCCGGGCGGCGGTGGAGGTCTCCGCCCGCTCCCGGGAGATCGCCGGGCTGATCTCGGAGGGCCTCGACGAGGCCGTCGCGGTCCGCGTCGAGGATCTCACCGGCTTCCAGGACGAGGCCCTCGCCGCCCGGTACGCCGAGGAGGTCCGCCGGGTCGCGGCGATCGCCGCGGAGAAGGCCGGCGCGGCCGGCGAGCGGGTCGCGGCCGCCTACGCCCGCGGGCTGCACAAGTTCCTGGCGTACAAGGACGAGTACGAGGTCGCGCGGCTGCACCTCGACCCGGTCGAGAAGGCGCGGCGCGAGGCCGAGTTCGGGCCCGACGCCGCCGTGTCGGTCCTGCTGCACCCGCCGGTGCTCCGGGCGCTGGGCATGAAGAACAAGATCCGGCTGTCCGGGCGCACGGCGGAGATCGCCTTCCGCGGCCTGCGCGCGGCGAAGGGCCTGCGCGGCACCCCGCTCGACGTCTTCGGCCTGGCCGGCGTCCGGCGCACCGAGCGGGCGCTGGTCGGGGAGTACCAGGCGCTGGTGCGGACGGCGCTGGAGTCGCTCACGCCGGACACGGTCGACCGGGTCGTCGAGATCGCCGACCTGGCCGACGAGGTCCGGGGCTACGAGGACATCAAGCTCGCGGCCGTCGAGCGGTTCCGGGCCAAGGCTGCGGATGCGCTGGCCGCCCTCTGACCCCGGGAGTGGCGGCGATGGTCGCCGGAGCGACCATCGCCACTCACAGGCGGGCGAGCAGGGCGTGCAGGTGCAGCGCGAGCCGGATCTCCAGCAGGCGGTCCGGGGCGCCAGCCCTCGCCGAGCAGCGCCGCGATGCGGTCGAGCCGCCGGTAGAGCGTGTTGGCGTGCACGTGCAGGGCCTCGCAGGTGCGGGCGTGGTGCTCGCCGTGGTCGAGGTAGGCCTGCAGGGTCGGGACGAGGTCGCGGCCGCGGTCCCGGTCGTGGTCCAGCAGCGGGCCGAGGGTGGCCTCGACGAAGGCGCACCCCTCGCCGCGGCCGGCCCGGCTGAACAGCGTCCGGTAGACGCCGAGCTCGGCGGCCAGGACCGGCCGCCCGGTGCGGCCGAGGGCGTGCAGCACCGCGGCGGTCTGCCGGGCGGTCTCGTGGGCGGTGCGCACCCCGGCCACCCCGCCGGCGCAGTCCGCGACGCCGGCGGCGACGTCGTCGGGGAGGCCCGCCGCGAGCCGGTCCCGCAGCCGCTCGGGCGCCGGCCGTGGATGCGCAGCGCCCACCCCGCCTCGGCCTCCGTCCGCGCCGGGTCGGCGCCGGCCAGGAGCAGCTCGGTCCGGTGGGCCTCGAGCTCGGCCGCGCCCCGGTCGTCGGCCAGCAGCTGCAGCCACGTCACGGGCGGGAGGCTATCTCCACACATCGGAGTTGCTGACGCGGATCGAGCGGACCGCGCAGCGGCACGCGATCACCATCGCCAACATCGCGCACGCCGGCGACGGCAACCTGCACCCGCTGCTGATCACCGACCCGGCGACGAGGCCGCCCGTCGGCGCGCCCAGGCCGCCTTCGACGACATCGTCGCCGACGCCCTCGCGCTCGGCGGCACCGTGACCGGGGAGCACGGCGTGGGCCTGCTCAAGAAGACGGGCCTGGAGGCGGAGCTGAGCCCCGCCGTGCTGGACCTGCACCGCTCCGTCAAGCGCGCACTCGATCCCCGGGGCATCCTCAACCCCGGCAAGGTCGTCTGACCCGATCCCCCTTGGGAAGGAACCTCGCATGAGCTCCGACACCGCCGTCGGGACCGAGGACCAGCTGGTCCGCTCCGGCGTACGCCGGGCCGGGCGCCGGCTCGTCCCCCTCCTGATCCTGCTGTACTTCGTGAACTACCTGGACCGCGTGAACATCGGGTTCGCCGGGCCCAACGGCATGAACGAGGACCTCGGCCTGTCCGCGACGATGTTCGGCGTCGCGGCCGGCGTGTTCTTCATCGGCTACCTGCTGCTCGAGGTGCCCAGCAACCTGATGCTGCACCGCTTCGGCGCCCGCCGGTGGATCGCGCGCATCCTCGTGACCTGGGGGATCATCGCCACGATCATGGCGTTCGCGCCGAACGCCACGGTGCTGATCGTGCTGCGCTTCCTGCTGGGCGTGGCCGAAGCGGGCTTCTTCCCCGGGATCATCCTCTACCTCACGTACTGGTTCCCGGCCGCGCAGCGGGCGCGGATGACCGCGTGGTTCATGACCGCGATCCCGGTCTCCACCGCGCTCGGCGCCGTCGTCTCGTCCCTGATCATCGAGCACGGCGACGGGCTGTTCGGGCTGGCCGGCTGGCGGGTGATGTTCCTGCTGGAGGGGATCCCGGCGGTGCTGCTCGCCGTCGTCGTCTGGTTCTCCCTCACCGACCGGCCCGCGGCGGCCGGGTGGATGCCGCAGGCCGAGAAGGACGCGCTCGAGCGCGCCCTCGCGGCGGAGGGCCGGGAGGTCTCCGAGGCCGGGCCGAAGTCCGTGCTCGGGGCGCTGAAGAGCCCGCGGGTCCTGGCCCTGTCCTGGGTGTACTTCGGCGTGGTCTACGGCCTCTACGCGCTCGGCTTCTTCCTGCCGACGATCATCAAGGGCTTCTCCGCGCAGTACGGCACCCACTTCACCACCGTGCAGCAGGGGCTGATCAACGCCATCCCGTACGCCGTCGGGCTGGTCGCCATGATCGTGTGGACCCGGCGCTCGACCAACCCGACGATCCGGGTGGCGGTGCCGGCGCTGGTCGGCGGCGTGGCGATCCCCGTGGCGCTCTACCTGTCGAACCCGTGGCTGGCGATGGTCGCCGTGACGATCTGCGCGTGCGGCGTGCTGGCGGCCCTGCCCGGCTTCTGGTCGCTGCCCACCGCGTACCTGACCGGTGCGGCCGCGGCGGCCGGCATCGGCCTGATCAACTCGCTGGGGAACCTGTCCGGGTTCGTGGCCCCGTACGTCACGGGCGCGCTGTCCGACGCCACCGGCAACAACAAGATCGGGCTGTGGGTGGTCGGGGCCTGCATGGTCTCCGCGGCCGTGGTGACCTGGCTGCTCCGCCGCACGCGGAGAGGCGCCGCGGCGCCCGCGGAGTGACCGTTCGGGGGTGACCTCTCAAGGGCGGCGCCGCCGGACCACGGCGCGCGCCGCCCCCACGATCCGCTCCAGGCCCTCCGCGTGGGCGCCCTGCCAGTAGACCCGCCCGCAGGAGCGGCACCGGGCGAACTCGGCGTAGGTGCGCCGGGTCCCGGGCCGGAGCTCGCCGGCCACCTCCTCGGGGGTCGCCGGGGCCAGGTCGCCGTTGCAGGCGGTGCAGCGGGTCGAGGGGGCGAGCGGCGGGGCGAAGCGGTCGAGGACGTCGGCGAGCTGGTCGTCCGGGCGGTCGCCGCGCACGTGCGCGCCGGCCCAGAGCGCGCGGCGCATCAGCAGGCCGCGGTCCTGGGTGAGCACGATCCGGTGCTGCGCGGCGCCGTCGCGGACCAGCTCCGCGTCGGCGGCGTCGTTGCGGTAGGCGGCGTCGATCCCGAGCACCCGCAGCCGGCGGGCCAGGGTCCCCAACCCGACGTCGAGCAGGAAGCCGGTCGCGCCCGGCACCTCCTGCGGCCGGTCCACGGGCAGGATCGCGACCTCGGCCCCCGGCACCGGGCGGTCCTGCGGGGCGGCCGGACGATCGTCGAGCCGCAGTGCCCCGACCTCGGTGAGCGGGATCCCGAGGCTCTGCACCACGTGCCCGAGCGTGGCGTCGCCGTCCCACGCCACGGTCGCGCGGGCGCGGCGGCGCTCCCGCGGGAGGAACGACCACAGCGCCGGGTCGGTGCGCACGTCCAGCATCCCCGGCGTGCGCGGCTCCGGGCCGGGCATCCTCCCGACGCTACCGGCGGCCGGGGGACCCGCACTGCGCCGTCCGGGGCAGTCCCCGCACGCCGCGTGGCACGCGGGCTTCCCGAGACGGCACGATGCGGAACGTGATGGACCGCCCGTACGTGATCGCCTCGGCGGCGGTGTCCCTCGACGGCTACATCGACGACGTCGCCGAGGCGCGGCTGATCCTGTCCGACGAGGAGGACCTCGACCGCGTCGACGAGGTGCGGGCCTGGGCCGACGCGGTGCTGGTCGGGGCCAACACCATCCGCACCGACGATCCCCGGCTGCTCGTCCGCTCCGCCGAGCGGCGCCGAGCCCGGGTCGCGCAGGGCCGGCCCGAGTCGCCGGCCAAGGTCACGCTGACCCGGTGCGGCAAGGTCGATCCCGGGGCGCGCTTCTTCACCACGGGCGACACCGAGCGGTACGTCTACACCTGCGACGCCACGGTCGAGGAGGTGCGGTCGAAGCTCGGCGGCGTCGCGACCGTCGTCGGCGCGGGGGACCCGCTCGAGCTCCCGCGCATGCTCGCCGACCTGCGGGAACGCGGCGTCGAGCGGCTGATGGTCGAGGGCGGCGGGGCGGTCCACACCCTCTTCCTCGCCGCCGACGCCGTCGACGAGCTGCACGTGGTCTACGCGCCCTTCTTCGTCGGGCAGCGCGACGCCCCGCGGTTCGTCAACCCCGCCGACTTCCCGCAGGGCCCCGCCTCGCGCATGCGGCTGGTGAGCTCTCGGCAGATCGGCGACCTCATGCTGCTGTGTTATCGGCCGCGGAACGATCGAACGGCGCAGGATGACTGAGCGCGCGCTCTTCCTCGACGCGCCGGGGAAGGTCTCCCTGCACGAGGTCGAGGTGCCGCGGCCCGGGCCGGACGAGGTGCTGGTCCGCACCCTGCACTCCGGCGTCAGCCGCGGCACCGAGGCGCTGGTGTTCCGCGGCGGGGTGCCGGAGAGCCAGCGCGCGGTGATGCGGGCGCCCTTCCAGGAGGGCGACTTCCCGGCGCCGGTGAAGTACGGGTACCTCAACGTCGGGGTGGTCGAGGAGGGCCCGTCCGGCCTGGTCGGGCGCGCGGTGTTCTGCCTGTACCCGCACCAGACCCGCTACGTCGTGCCCGCGTCGGCCGTGACCCCGGTGCCGGACGGGACGCCGCCGGAGCGCGCGGTGCTCGGCGGCACGGTGGAGACCGCGGTCAACGCCTTGTGGGACGCCGCGCCGCTGGTGGGCGACCGGATCGCCGTCGTCGGGGGCGGGATGGTGGGGTGCTGCGTCGCCGCGCTGCTCGTGGGGATCCCGGGCGTCCGCGTCCAGCTCGTCGACCCGTTGCCGGCCCGCGCCGCGGTCGCCGACGCGCTCGGCGTCGCGTGGGTCCCGCCGGAGGAGGCGGCCGACGGCTGCGACCTCGTGGTGCACACCAGCGCCACCGAGGCGGGGCTCGCCCGGTCCCTGGAGCTGCTCGGGCCGGAGGGCGAGGTCGTCGAGATGTCCTGGTACGGCGACCGCCCCGTGCGGGTGCCGCTGGGCGAGGCCTTCCATCCCGGCAGGCTGACCATTCGCAGCAGCCAGGTCGGCATGGTCTCGGCCGCCCGGCGCTCCCGTAGGACCTTCGGCGACCGGATCGCCCTCGCGCTGCGCCTGCTGGCCGATCCGCGGTACGACGCCTTGGTCACGAGCGAGGGGTCGTTCCCCGGGCTGCCCGCGGACCTGCCGCGGATTCTCGCCGACGGCGGTGAACCGTCCGGGCTCCTCCACCGTGTCACCTACTGACACCGCGAGGAGGAGCAGTTGTTCGGGATCACCGTCCGCGACCACATGATGGTCGCCCACAGCTTCCGCGGCGAGGTCTTCGGACCGGCGCAGCGGCTGCACGGCGCCACGTTCGTGGTCGACGCGACCTTCCGGCGCGCCGAGCTCGACGCCGACGACCTCGTCGTCGACATCGGGCTGGCCACCACGGCCCTGCAGGCGGTGCTCGGCGAGCTCACCTACCGCAACCTCGACGACGACCCCGCCTTCGCCGGCCGCAACACCTCCACGGAGTTCCTGGCCAAGGTCGTCGCCGACCGGCTGGCCGAGCGCGTGGCCGCCGGTGAGCTGGGGGAGGGCGCCCGCGGCCTGGAGGGCATCGCGGTGACGCTGCACGAGTCCCACGTGGCATGGGCGACGTACGAGCGGCCCCTTCCGTGACGGTGGCCGCACCGGTGGTGGCGGCCGTGCTGCCCGCCGACGTCGACGACCCGCAGCGGCCCAGCGGCGGCAACGTGTACGACCGCCGCGTCCTGGCCGGGCTCGCGGGGGTGCGCGAGATCGCGGCGGGCGGCGCGTGGCCGCACCCGTCGCCGGCCGACCGGGCGGCGCTCGCGGCCTCGCTGGGAGCCCTCCCCGACGGTGCCGTGGTGCTCCTCGACGGGCTGGTGGCCTGCGGGGTCCCCGAGGTGGTGGTGCCGGAGGCGGGGCGGTTGCGGCCGGTGGTGCTGGTGCACCTGCCGCTCGCCGACGAGGCCGGCGCCGATCCCGCGCTCGCCGAGCGGGAGCGGGCGGTGCTGGGCGCCGCCGCCTCGGTCGTCGCGACGAGTGCGTGGTCGGCCGCGCGGCTCGCCGCCCTGCACGGCCTGCGCGACGTCCCGGTGGTCACCCCCGGCGCGGACCCCGCGCCCCTCGCCGCGGGCTCGGACGGCACGAGCCTGCTCTGCGTGGGCTCGGTGACGCCGACCAAGGGCCAGGACCTGCTGGTCGGCGCGCTGGCCGAGATCGCCTCCCGGCCGTGGCGCTGCCGGCTGGTGGGCCCGCTCGGCCGGGCGCCGTCGCACGTCGAGCTGGTCCGGGGCGAGCTGGAGCGGCACGACCTCTCCGACCGGGTCCCGCTCGACGGCCCGCTCACCGGCGCGGACCTCGACGAGGCCTACGCCGCCGCCGACCTGCTCGTCCTGCCCTCGCGCGCCGAGGCCTTCGGGATGGTGGTGCTGGAGGCGCTGGCGCGGGGGATCCCGGTGCTCGCCACGGACGTCGGCGGGGTGCGGGAGGCCCTCGGCACCACGGCGTCCGGCGAGCTGCCCGGCCTGCTCGTCGCGCCCGACGCGCAGTCCCTCGCGGCCGGCCTGGCCGAATGGCTCGACGACCCGGCCCTGCGCGACCGCCTCCGCGAGGCCGCCCACGAGCGCCGGGGGACGGTTCCGGGCTGGGACGTCCCCTCGACCGCCCTCGCCGCGGTCCTCGAGGGGGTGCGGTCGTGAGCGCCCCCGTCCTGCCGACCCCGGCACCGCAGTACGGATCCACAACGTCCTCAGGTCCTGCTGCTGAGACGCGTGATGGAGCCGTGGCGCGCTGCGTGGGTGTTGCGTGGCGGGCGGTGCGGCCGGTGCTGGGGTCGTCGCGGATCCGGACGGCCGCGGCGGTGGCGCTGCTCGCCGTCGTGATCTGGCGGCTGGGCGCGGGTCCGGTGCTCGACGGGCTGCGCGCGCTCGACCTCGAGGCTGTCGTCGCGGCCCTCCTGATCGGCGCCGCGACGACGCTCTGCGGCGCCGCCCGCTGGGTCCTGGTCGCCCGGCGCCTCGGAATGCCGCTGCGCCTGGGCCCGGCCGTGGCGCACTGCTACCGGGCCCTGTTCCTCAACTCGGTGCTGCCGGCCGGGATCCTCGGGGACGTCGGCCGGGCCGTCGAGCACGGACGCGCGGTCGGCGACGTCGGCCGCGGCGCCCGGGCCGTGATGCTGGAGAAGGTCGCGGGCCAGATCGCGCTGGTGGTGGTCGGGACGGTCGTGCTGGTCGCCGAGCCCGCCGTCCTCTCCGCGCTGTCCGTGCCGGCCCAGGTCTGGGGTCCGGCGCTCGGCGTGCTCGGCGCGGCCGCCGTCGTCGCGCTGCGCGTCCGCCGGGTCCGGAGCGGCCTGGGGACCCTGCTCGCCGACGCCCGCCGCAGCCTCCTCGCCCGCGACGCCTGGCCCGGTGTGGCCCTGCTCTCCCTCGCCGCGCTCGCCGGCTACCTGGGCCTGTTCCTGGTCGCCGCCCGCACAGTCGGCGCGACCGCCCCGACGACGCAGCTGCTCCCGCTCCTGGTGCTGGCCCTGTTCGTGATGGGCCTGCCGGTCAACGTCGGCGGGTTCGGGCCGCGCGAGGCCGTCGCCGCCGTCGCGTTCGGCGCGGTCGGTCTCGGTGCCGCCCAGGGCCTGTCCGCCGCCGTCGCCTACGGCGTCCTGACGGTGGTGAGCACCCTCCCCGGCGGCCTGGTCCTCCTCGCCGGGCTCCTCCGGCGCGCCCGTCCCGCTCGCCACCTCACCACCGCCACGGCGACAGCAGCAGCCACCGCCACAGCCACGGCCTGGTCGACGGAACGCCCGAGAACGACGAGACCCCGGTCCACGCGGACCGGGGTCGTGATCGGGGAGATGTTCTCTGTGTCCGAGGGGGGACTTGAACCCCCACCCCCTACTCGGGGACTAGCACCTCAAGCTAGCGCGTCTGCCATTCCGCCACTCGGACCTGCACCGCCCGGGCCCTGCCCGGTGCGACCGTTGAAGCATAGCGGAGGCCTTCCGGGGGCCGCGCAGGGGCATGGGTGTGGGCCCGGGGTGGTAGGAACATGGTCATGACCGGCCCGCTCAGCGCGGTGGACGAGGTGGTCGAGCTCTGCTCGGACCTCATCCGCATCGACACGTCCAACACCGGCCACCCGGACACCGTCACGGGGGAGAGGGAGGCGGCGGAGTACGTCGCCGGGAAGCTCACCGAGGTCGGCTACGAGGTGGAGGTACTCGACTCCGGGGCGCCCGGCCGCTCGAACGTGTTCTGTCGGCTGAAGGGGGCGGACCCGGAGCGCGGCGCGCTGCTGGTACACGGCCACCTGGACGTCGTGCCGGCCGAGCCGAGCGAGTGGTCGGTGCACCCCTTCTCCGGCGCGGTGCAGGACGGCTACGTCTGGGGCCGCGGCGCCGTCGACATGAAGGACATGGTCGCGATGACCATCGCGGTCGCCCGGCAGTTCAAGCGGGAGGGCTACGTCCCGCCGCGGGACATCGTGTTCGCCTTCGTGGCGGACGAGGAGGCCGGCGGCACGTACGGGTGCCAGTGGCTGGTGGAGCACCGGCCGGACCTGTTCGAGGGCGTGACCGAGGCGGTCGGCGAGGTGGGCGGGTTCTCGCTCACCCTCGGCCAGGACCGCCGCGTCTACCTGATCGAGTCGGCCGAGAAGAGCATGGCCTGGATGCGCCTGCGCGCCACGGGCAGGCCCGGGCACGGCTCCTTCCTGCACGAGAACAACGCCGTGACCGTCCTCGCCGAGGCCGTCGCCCGGCTGGGCAACCACCGGTTCCCGCTGGTGATGACGGACACGGTGCGCGCCTTCGCCGACCGGATCCGCGAGCTCACCGGCATGGAGTTCCCGGACGAGGACATCGAGGGGGCCTTCGCCAAGCTCGGCCCGGTCGCCAGCATGGTGGGCGCCACGGTCCGCGACACCGCGAACCCGACCATGCTCGACGCCGGCTACAAGGCCAACGTGATCCCGTCGACGGCCGAGGCCGTGGTCGACTGCCGGGTCCTGCCCGGCCGTCGGGACGCCTTCCTCCGCGAGGTCGACGAGCTGCTCGGCCCGGACGTCGAGCGCGAGTGGATCCAGGACCTCCCGGCCCTGGAGACCGAGTTCGAGGGTCCGCTGGTCGAGGCCATGGCCGCCGCCCTGCGCACCGAGGACCCCGAGGCCAGGACCGTCCCGTACATGCTCTCCGGCGGCACGGACGCGAAGTCGTTCGTCCGGCTGGGCATCCGCTGCTTCGGGTTCGCCCCGCTGCGGCTGCCCCCGGACCTGGACTTCGCCTCCCTCTTCCACGGCATCGACGAGCGCGTGCCGATCGACGCGCTGGAGTTCGGGACCAAGGTCCTCGACCGCTTCCTGCGAACAGCGTGAGCAGGCACATGAGACAGAGTCTGAGGAACTGCTGATGGATCTCACGGGCAAGGTCGCGCTGGTCACCGGCGGCGCCTCCGGCATCGGCGCGGCCGCGTCCCGGCGGCTGGCCGCGGCGGGTGCGCACGTGGTCGTCGCGGACCGGGACGGCGACGCCGCCGAGCTGGTCGCCGGCGAGATCGGGGGCACGGCCCGGATCGCCGACGTCACCGACCCCGAGGCCGTCGCCGCGCTGGTCGCGGCGGCGGAGGAGGTCCAGGGGCACCTCGACGTGGTGCTGCTCAACGCCGGCATCACCTCGGGCCAGTCCGGGATCGCGGATCTCGACCTCGCCGGCTACCGGGCGATCATGGGCGTCAACCTCGACCACGTGGTCTTCGGGCTGGCCGCCGCGGTGCCGGCGCTGCGCCGGGCCGGGGGCGGCCGGATCGTGGCCACGGCCTCGCTCGCCGGCCTGGTCCCGATGCCGGGGGACGCGCTCTACACGGCCTCGAAGCACGCCGTCGTCGGGTACGTCCGGTCGGCGGCCCCGGTGCTGGCGCCGGAGGGGATCGTGGTCAACGCGGTGTGCCCCGGCTTCGCCGACACCCCGCTGATCGCGCGCGCCAAGGCGCAGTTCGGCGACTTCCCGCTGCTCACGGCCGAGGACGTGGCCGCCGCGGTCGAGGCGATCCTCGAGCGCGGCGAGCCGGGCGAGTGCTGGTTCGTGCAGCCCGGGCGCGAGCCCGCGCCCTACGGCTTCCGCGGCGTGCCCGGGCCCAGGGGCGCAGGCGCGCCACCGCCGGTGGACTGGGAGACCGGGCGCGACTAGTAGGAGAGCTCCGGGAGCATCTGCCCGGTGCGCCGGCGGCGCAGCCACACCTTGCGCACCCCGCCCGGGTAGAGCCGCACCCGTGACAGCTCCCACCCGGCGTACTCGGCCTGGATCGCGAGGCGCACCGCGGCGGTCAGCCGGGGGACGTCGCCGTCGATCCGGAGGGGGCGGTACTCCCAGTCCCCCTCCACGTGGGGTTTCCCGTCGGCGTCGACCGCCTCCACCGCACCGGTACCTGCCACCGGTCACCTCCTGCCGTGCTCGCGACCCCCGGTGAACCGGGGGTTACGCGTCCACCATACGAGGGTGTCGCGGGCCGGTGCCAGGGTTGGGCAGGACCTTCGCACACCGGTCAGGGCCCGGCGCTGACGTCGTCGAGCGCGGCCCGGATCTCCGGCGGCAGGGACACCGACTCGGTGGCCAGGGAGGCGGACAGCTGGGCGGCGTCGCGGGCACCGACGACGGCCGCGGCCACCCCGGGCCGGTCCCGCACCCAGGCCAGCGCGACCGTCAGGGGAGACGTCCCGAGTCCGTCCGCCGCGGTGAGCACGGACTGGACGATCCGGGCGCTGCGCTCGTTGCGCCGCGCCTCGACGTAGGCCGCGAGGACGGGCGAGGTCGCGCGCGAGTCCGCCGGCGTGCCGTCGGTGTACTTGCCGGTGAGCACCCCGCGCCCGAGCGGGGCCCAGGCGAGCAGGCCCAGGCCGTGGTGCCGGGCCGCGGGCAGCAGCTCGGCCTCGGGGCCGCGGTGCAGCAGCGAGTACTCCGCCTGCGCCGAGACCGGGAGGACGACGTTGCCCAGGGAGCGCGCCCGCTCCGCGACGGTGGCGAGCTGCCAGCCCGCGGGGGCGACCAGCCCGGCGTAGCGGACCTTCCCGCTCAGCACCGCGACCTGGATCGCGGAGAGCGTCTCCTCGAGCGGGACCTGCGGGTCCCAGCCGGGCAGCTGCCACAGGTCGAGCCGGTCGGTGCGCAGCCGCCGCAGGGTGGCGTCGAGGCCGTGCAGCAGGGCGCCACGGGCGGCCTGCCGGCCCAGCGCGCCGTCCGGCGGCCCGCCGCGGGCGGCGATCACCAGCTCGTCCCGGTCGACCAGGCCCGCCTCGAGATGGACGCCGAGGACCTCCTGGGCGGTGCCGTCGCCGTAGACGTCGGCCGTCTCGACGAGCGTCCCGCCGCCCTCGACGAAGGCGAGGAGCTGCTCGCCCGCGCCGTCGGCGTCCGTGTCCTCGCCCCAGGTCATCGTGCCCAGACCGATCCGGGACACCTGCAGCCCCGACCCCCCGACCCTCCTGCGCAGCACCTCCACGAGCCTGCCACCCGGGGGTGGGCCCGCGGCGGCCGACCCCGCCCTCGCTACCGTGACGCCCCGTGACCGCCATCCGGGACGACATCCGATGAGCTGGCTCGAGGTCGTGGTGCTCGGCCTGGTCCAGGGCCTGACCGAGTTCCTGCCGATCTCCTCGTCGGGGCACCTGCGGATCGTGTCCGGGCTGTTCTTCGGCCACGACCCGGGCGCCGCCTTCACCGCCGTGACCCAGATCGGCACCGAGCTCGCGGTGATCGTCTACTTCGCCAAGGACATCGGGAACCTGGTGGCGACGTGGTTCCGCGGGCTGCGCGACCCCGAGGTGCGCGCGACCCAGGAGTACCGGATGGCCTGGATGGTCATCATCGGGACGATCCCGATCGGCGTGCTCGGCGTGCTGTTCAAGGACCAGATCGAGACGGTCGCGCGCAACCTCTGGCTGATCGCGACCACGCTCGTCGTCTTCGGCATCCTGCTGGGCCTCGCCGAGCGCTACGGCCGGCAGGAGCGCCTGCTGGAGAAGCTGACCATGCGCGACGGGATCATCCTCGGCTTCGCGCAGGCGATGGCCCTGGTCCCGGGAGTCTCCCGGTCCGGCGGCACGATCACCGTCGGCCTGTTCCTCGGCCTCGAGCGGGCCGCCGCCGTGCGCTTCTCGTTCCTGCTCGCCATCCCCGCGGTGTTCGCGTCGGGTCTGTTCACGCTCCCGGACGTCTTCGCGGGCGACGGGCCCTCGCCCGCCCAGATGATCGTGGCCGTGGTGATCGCCGGGGTGGTCGGCTACGCCGTGATCGCGTGGCTGCTGAAGTTCGTCGAGAAGAACACGGTCTACGTGTTCGTCGCCTACCGGATCGCGCTCGGCGTGGCGCTCATGGCGGCCCTCGCCATCGGCGCGGTCTCCGCCACCTAGGGCCCGGCACGTAGTCTCGATCGTCGTGACCACCCTGATCCTCCTCCGGCACGGTCGGTCGACGTCCAACACCGCCGGCGTGCTCGCCGGCCGGACGCCGGGTGTCGAGCTGGACGACAAGGGCCGCGAGCAGGCGGCGGCGGTGGTCGACCGGCTCGCGCCGCTGCCGATCGCCGAGATCGTCACCTCCCCGATGCTGCGGTGCCGGCAGACGGTGACCCCGCTGGCCGGGGCCCGCGACATGGTCCCGGTCGTCGAGGAGGACCTGTCCGAGGTCGACTACGGCGACTGGACCGGCGGGAAGCTGTCCGAGCTGGCCAAGGAGGACCTCTGGAAGGTCGTCCAGGCGCACCCGTCGGCCGCGGTGTTCCCCGGCGGCGAGGGGCTCGCCGGCATGCAGGCCCGCGCGGTCGCCGCGGTGCGGCACCACGAGCGGCGGATCGCGGCCGCGCACGGGCCCCACGCGATCTGGGTCGCCTGCAGCCACGGGGACGTGATCAAGGCCGTGCTGGCCGACGCGCTGGCCACCCATCTCGACAACTTCCAGCGGATCGTGGTCGACACCTGCTCGATGTCGGTGGTGACCTACACGCCGACCCGGCCGTTCGTCGCCCGCGTCAACGACGTCGGCGGCGACGTCGCCTCGCTGGTCCCGCCGCCGCCGAAGGAGGGCGAGGAGGGGCAGGGCGACGGCACCCCCGAACCGGCTGCCGAACCCTCGTCCGACGCCGTGGTCGGTGGCTCCACAGGGGCCTGACGAGCTCGTCGGCCACACCGGGGTGCCCCGCCCGCGGGGTTGGCCTACTCTGGGTTTCGCCATGTCACGCGTCATCCACGTCTTCCGCCAGCCCGAGCGCTTCGTCGCGGGCACCGTCGGCGAGCCCGGCGACCGGGCCTTCTACCTGCAGGCCATCGAGGACGCGCGCACGATCAGCGTGCTGCTGGAGAAGCAGCAGGTCTCGGTGCTCGCGGAGCGGATCGAGGCGCTGCTCGCCGAGATCGCGCGGCGGTTCGGCAGCGAGGTCGACACCGGGCAGGAGATCGAGTCCTCGGACAACGACCCGCTCGCCGTGCCGCTCGAGGAGGAGTTCCGGGTCGGCACCATGGGCCTGGGGTGGGACGCGGACTCGAAGTCCATCGTGGTCGAGCTGCTCGCGGTGACCGAGGAGGAGGTCGACGAGTCCGTCGTCCTCGACGACACCGAGGAGGGCCCCGACGCGCTGCGCGTGTTCCTCTCCCCGGTCCAGGCCCGCGAGTTCGCCGACCGGGCCGAGAAGGTCGTGTCCGCCGGGCGCGCCCCGTGCCCGTTGTGCGCGGAGCCGCTGGACCCGCAGGGCCACGTCTGCGTGCGGCTCAACGGCTACCACCAGCGCTCCCCGATGGGGGACGTCTCCGGCGCGGGCGAGTAAGCGCGGTTGACCGGTTCCGACCTGCGCGATCCCGCGGTGCTCGACGTCCTGCGCAGGGGACGCATCGAGGTCACCGGGCGGATGGTCGACGCCTCCAACGCCACCCTGTTCGGCACCGTCTCGGCGGACGGCTGCACGCTGCAGTGCGTCTACAAGCCGGTGCGCGGCGAGCGCCCGCTCTGGGACTTCCCCGACGGCACGCTGGCCGGTCGCGAGGTCGCCAGCTTCCTGATCTCCGAGGCCGCGGGCTGGCACGTCGTGCCGCCGACCGTGCTGCGCGACGGCCCGTTCGGCCCGGGCATGGTGCAGGCCTGGGTGGAGACGGAGACCACCGAGGACCTCGTCGACATCTGCTCGCCCAGGGAGGTCAAGGCGGGCTGGCGCGGGGTGCTGCGCGCCCGGGGTGACGACGGCTCGCCGGCGGTGCTGGTCCACGCGGACGACCCGCGGCTGCGGGCCATGGCCGTGTTCGACGTCGTGGTCAACAACGCCGACCGCAAGGGCGGGCACGTCCTCGCCGGCGACGACGGCCGGGTCTACGGCGTCGACCACGGGCTCACGATGCACGTCGAGGACAAGCTCCGGACGGTGCTCTGGGGCTGGGTCGGCGAGGAGCTCGACGACGGGGAGATCGAGGCGCTGTCCAAGCTGCGCGCCGAGCTCGCCGGGAACCTCGGCGAAGAGCTGGGCCCGCACGTCACGCTGTCCGAGATCCGGGCGCTCACCGACCGGGTGGACCTCCTGCTGGCCGTGCCGCTGTTCCCCGAGCCCTCGGGCTACGGGCCCGCCATCCCCTGGCCCGCGTTCTAGGCTTGCCGGCCATGAGCACCACCATGCCGGCGGCGTTCGTCGGGCACGGCAGTCCCATGAACGCGCTGGAGCGCAACCGCTGGACCGAGTCCTGGCGCGCCCTCGGCGAGGCGCTGCCCCGGCCGCGCGCGGTGCTCGTGATCTCCGCGCACTGGTACATCAACGCCACCGCCGTGACCGCGATGCCGCGGCCGCGCACGATCCACGACTTCTTCGGCTTCCCGCAGGACCTGTTCGCCGTGGACTACCCGGCGGCCGGCGCGCCGGAGCTCGCCGAGGAGGTCGCCGAGATCGTGCAGCCGACGTGGGTGGGGGCGGACGTCGACAGCTGGGGCCTCGACCACGGCACCTGGTCGGTCCTCGCGCACGTCTTCCCCGAGGCGGACGTGCCCGTGGTCCAGCTGTCGATCGACGCGACGAAGCCGCTGGAGTACCACCTGGACCTCGGCGCCCGGCTCGCCCCGCTCCGCGAGCGCGGGGTGCTGGTGCTGGGCAGCGGCAACGTCGTCCACAACCTCGCCGGCATGGACGCCCGCCGGCCCGAGTCCGGTTTCGACTGGGCGCAGCGGTTCGACGAGGCCGCCCGGGCCGTGCTCACCGGCGAGCCCGAGGAGGTGCTGCGGCTGCGCGAGGCCGGCGACTGGGCCGCCGCCGTGCCGACGCCGGACCACCTCGTCCCGGTCCTCTACCTCGCCGGGCTGGGTGCGGCCGCCGGGCACGGCGCCGACGTGCTGGTCGACGGCTACACCTACGGCTCGCTGTCGATGACCTCGTACACCCTCGACCTCGACGGAACGCCCGCGCCGACCGGTGCGGACCACGCCGCACCGCTGCCCGACGGCGTGCCGCCGGAGTCGACGAACATCTAGCGTCGCCCGTGGCCGTCGAGCCAGGCCGCGTCGAACCAGGGCGGTAGCGAAGGCGTGGCGTCGAGGGTCAGCTCGCGGTCGCGGAAGCGGACGGTGCGCGTACCGTCGGCCCGCGCCGTCACCCGGATCGGCTCGAGGTTCTCCGGCTCGCCCGCCTCGTCGTCGCCGAAGCAGGTCACCACGAACGCGCGCATCGGGGCCGAGTGCGTGGCGACGACGGCGACCTCGCCCGTCGGGAGCGTCAGCGCGTCGATCCCGCGCCAGACCCGGTGCGCCGCGACCTGCGGCGGCTCGAAGTACAGACCGGGCGTGCGGATCCAGTGCGTGATCGGCCCGCCCGCCGCGGCGACCTCGCGGAAGTCCGAGTCGAAACGGGCGTACTCCTGCGCCCAGTGCGGCAGCTCTCCCTCCAGACCCAGGCGCTCGCGGACGGCGACGGAGGCGTCGACCACCCGTCCGCGCAGGAAGAAGCGCAGGTTGTCGAAGGCGGGATCAGGATAGGGCTCGCCGGCTGCGACCCCCGCGTCGACCAGGATCTCGTGCACCAGCGCGGCGGTGGCGGTCGCCCGTGCGGTGCGGGCGCGCGGCATGTGCACCCGGACGTCCGCCGGGAGCTCGGCGGCGAGCGCCTTCCCCCGCGCCCGGGCCTGCTCCTCGCCGCGGGCGGTGAGCCCGTGGTCGCCGTCGTAGCCGTGGGTCTCCCCGTGCCGGAGCAGGACGACCTCGTACCCGGTCACGGGCCACCTCCCTGTGCGCGCCTGGGGCCACCGTAGATCGGTGCCACCGCCGCCCGGGACCGATCGTTGCCGCCTCGGGAACGCGCCTGCACAGGGTTGCTTACGCAGTTCCGCGTATGGCCACGGGACCCGCCGGTCGCCACGCTGGGTGACGACGAGGAGGTGGGCCGGGTGGATCCGGGGACGGGCGTCCGCCGCGCGCTGCCGTACGCGCCGGGGGAGTGGACGCGGCTGGTCTCCTCGGCGGTCATGGGCCTCGCGACCGTGGCCGGATCGTCGCACGTGAGCGCACTGCCCTCGGGGCTCGTGCTGGAGTGCGGCCGCCGGCTCGTCACCGCCCTCGACCCCGCCTGCCGGCCCGCCCGCCGGGGCGAGCAGCACCTGAGCCCGCACCTCGTGTACGTGACGGTCGACCCCGGTGACGTCGCGGTGCTCGGCGCGGCCGCGCGGGAGCTCGGGCTCCGGCTGCTGCCGCAGGTGCCCGCGGCGGGCGATCCGGGCGGTCCGTCGCCCGTGCTGAACCCGCCGGCCACCGACGCCCCCGCCGCGCTGTCCGTGCTGGTCCCGGACATGACCCTGATCCACGTGCTGCTCGACACCGACCACGGCACCGACACCGACGTGCTGCGCCGCTGGGGCGCAGACGGGCCCGTGTTCGGCGCGCCGCCGCCCGAGGCCGTCGCCGCGCACCACCGCGTCGCCGCCCGCGTCCTCACGCTCTGGCGCGCCGGCCTCCCCGGGTAGCGGATCACACCTCCTCGCGACGATCGCGGGTCGCCCCCGCACCGCCCCGGGGGGCAGGATGGGCCCCCGGGAGCGGGTGGCGCCGATCGCGCGGCCGCCCGCCTGCGGGACTCACGAGCAGCGACGAGCGACACCACACCGAGGGAGCGAGCGCATGGCGGAGAAGAGCCGGATCGGCGTCACCGGGCTGGCGGTGATGGGCGCGAACCTGGCCCGGAACATCGCGAGCCGCGGCGTCGCGGTCGCCGTGCACAACCGCACCACGGCGAAGACCGAGCAGTTCATGGCCGAGCACGGCGGCGAGGGCGACTTCACCGCCACCGAGTCCGTCGAGGACTTCGTGAACGCGCTGGAGCGGCCGCGGCGGATCATCGTGATGGTCAAGGCGGGCAAACCCGTCGACGCGGTCATCGAGGAGCTCACCCCGCTCCTCGACCAGGGCGACATCATCATCGACGGCGGCAACTCGCACTTCCCGGACACCGTGCGCCGCACGGCCGAGTGCGAGGCGAACGGCATCCGGTTCATGGGCGTCGGCGTGTCCGGCGGCGAGGAGGGCGCGCTGCTCGGGCCGAGCATCATGCCCGGCGGCGACCCGGGGGCCTACGCCGAGGTCGAGGAGATCTTCACCGCGATCTCGGCCAAGGTCGACGACACCCCGTGCTGCGTGCACGTCGGCCCCGGCGGCGCCGGACACTACGTGAAGATGGTGCACAACGGCATCGAGTACGCCGACATCCAGCTCATCGCCGAGGCGTACGACCTGCTCACCCACGTCGCCGGGCTCGACGCCCCGGCGATCGGGAAGATCTTCGAGGAGTGGAACACCGGCGACCTCGAGTCCTTCCTCATCGAGATCACCGGCAAGGTCCTCGCCAAGACGGACGAGAAGACCGGCCGGCCGCTGGTCGACGTCATCGTGGACCAGGCCGAGCAGAAGGGCACCGGCCGCTGGACCTCGCAGGACGCGCTGGACCTCGGCGTCCCGCTGACCGGCATCACCGAGGCGGTGTTCGCGCGGACCCTCTCGGCGCTGCGGGACGAGCGCAAGGCCGCGTCGACCACCCTGGCCGGCCCGTCGCCCGCCCAGAAGGCGGACGACCAGCTGGTCGACGACATCCGGCAGGCCCTCTACGCGTCCAAGGTCGTGGCCTACGCGCAGGGCTTCGCCCAGATGCGTGCCGCCTCGATCGAGAACGACTGGGACCTCAAGCTCGGCGACATGGCCACGATCTGGCGCGGCGGCTGCATCATCCGCGCGCAGTTCCTCAACCGGATCCGCGACGCCTACGCCGAGCACCCGGACCTCGACAACCTGCTCATGGTCCCGTACTTCACCGAGGCCGTGGCGACCGCGCAGGACGCGTGGCGACGGGTCGTGACCGTGGCGACGGAGCAGGGCGTGGCGATCCCGGCCTTCTCCAGCTCCCTGTCGTACTACGACGGCTACCGCCGCGAGCGCGGCCCGGCCAACCTCATCCAGGGCCTGCGGGACTACTTCGGCGCCCACACCTACCGGCGCATCGACGCCGAGGGCGCCTTCCACACCCGCTGGGCCCAGGACGGCTCCGAGGTCCGGACCGGCTGATGCGAACCGTCCCTGGGTGAACGGCGCTCTCGTTCACACTGAGTGAGCGAGGGCGCCGTTCACCCGGTCTGAACGGCCGGGGCAGGAACACGCCGGTAGCGTTCGCGGATGGCCGACGTGCGCGCCCTGCTGATCGACATCGACGGTGTCCTCACCGTGTCCTGGGAGCCGCTCGAGGGTGCCGTCGACGCGCTGCGCCGGATCCACGCGGCGGACCTGCGGTTCGCGCTCGTCACCAACACGACCTCGCGCACCCGCGCCGAGATCGCGGACACGCTCGCCGACGCCGGCTTCCCGGTGGAGGTCGACGACGTCCTCACCGCCCCGGCCGCCACGGCCGAGCACCTGCGCACCCACCACGCCGACGCGCGGGTGGCCCTGCTGAGCAGCGGCGACGTGGCGGCCGACCTCGGCGACGTCCGGTTCGTGGCCCTCACCGAGCCCGCCGACGTGGTGGTGCTGGGCGGGGCGGGCCCCGAGTTCACCTACGAGGCCCTCGACGCCGCGTTCGCCCGCCTGCAGGAGGGCGCCACGCTGCTCGCGATGCACCGCAACCTGTACTGGCGCACGTCGTCGGGCCTGCAGCTCGACACCGGCGCCTTCCTCGCCGGGCTCGAGGAGGCCGCGGGTGTCGAGGCCACCGTGCTCGGGAAGCCGTCGGAGGCGTTCTTCGCGGCAGTGCTGTCGCGGCTCGGGGTGGCGGCCGCGGAGGCCCTGATGATCGGCGACGACGTCGAGGCCGATGTCCTCGGCGCGCAGGCGGCCGGCATCGGCGGCGTGCTGGTGCGGACCGGCAAGTTCCGCCCGGAGGCCGAGGACGGCGTCGGCGGGGAGCGCCCGCAGCGGGTGGTCGACTCCGTCGCCGACGTCCCGGACCTGCTCGGGCTCTAGGGGATCGGGCCGGGGAGCCGATTCGGGGGATCGGGCGCGCCGGGGCCGGCAGGTACTGGCGGAACCCCGGCCACGGCGAGCAGGCTGTCGGGCCGGGGCGGTTCGAGTGTTGGGGGGACGTGCGTGATGGGTGTGCGAGGGCGACTCGCCATGGCGGTGGTCGGGTTGACGGTGCTGGTCGCGGCGTGCAGCGGTGAGGCGACGACGCCCGCGCCGTCGCCCGGGGCCGGGAGGACACCCGCCCCGGCCGCCGCCAGTGACGCGCTGCCCGGCATGCCTCCGGTCACCAACGCGCGCAACGTCTACGCCGACGCCGGGGCGAACATGCTCTCCGACGCGGCGAAGGCCGCGACGCCGTTGGTGTACGTGCCGCACACCAAGTCCGGCGAGGTCCGGGTGATCGACCCGGCCACGTTCGCCGTCGTGGGGACCTACCGGCTGGGCGGGGAGCTGCAGCACGTCGTGCCGTCCTGGGACATGCGCACGCTGTACGCCACGGACGACACCCTCAACAAGGTGGTGCCGTTCGATCCGGTGACGGGCAAGCCGGGTGCGGCGATCCCGGTGCAGGACCCGTACAACATGTACTTCACCCCGGACGGCAGCACGGCGATCTCGGTCGCCGAGGCGCAGAAGCGGCTGGTGTTCTACGACCCGCACACCTGGGTCCAGCTGGGCGAGCTGCCGACCCCGGACTGCGCCGGCATCGACCACGCCGACTTCACCCCGGACGGCCGGACCGCGGTGTTCACCTGCGAGTTCGCCGGGCGTGTGGCCGTGGTCGACGTCGCGCGCCGCACCCTGCTGCGGACGATCGACATGCCCACCCGCAACACGCGCATGGGCCCGCAGGACATCAAGCTGGCCCCGGACGGCTCGGTCTTCTACGTCGCCGACCACGACCAGAACGGCCTCTGGGTGCTCGACGGCGCGGCCACCCGCGTGATCCGCGAGATCCCGACCGGGCACGGCGCTCACGGTCTCTACCTCTCCCGGGACGCGACGCGGCTCTTCGTCACCAACCGGCACGAGGGCTCGATCAGTGTTCTCGACGCCTACACCGGCGCGCTGATCACGACCTGGCACATCCCGGGCGGGGGCAGCCCGGACATGGGCAACGTGACGGCGGACGGCAGCCAGCTGTGGCTGTCGGGCCGCTACGACCGGGAGGTCTACGTACTCTCCACGACCGACGGCAGCCTGATCCGGAAGATCGACGTCGGCAACGGCCCGCACGGGCTGTGCGTGTGGCCCCAGCCCGGGCGCTACTCGCTCGGCCACACCGGAATCACCCGGTGAGCCCCGACGAGCAGGACACGGTCGCCGGGTCCCGCACCGACCGGCTCTTCACACTCGCCCTGCTCGTCAAGGGCATCGACGGCGCGGTGGAGCTGGTCACAGCGGTCGTCCTCGTCGCGGTGTCCGGCGCGGCCGTGCACCACCTCGTCGCCGAGGTCCTCGCCCACGACCTGCTCGGCCCGGCCGACGGCACGCTCGCGCGCCACTTCGTCGCCGGCACCACCGAGTTCGTGTCCGGCGACCGCACGTTCGCCGTGCTCTACCTGGCCCTGCACGGGGTCGTGAAGCTGGCGCTGGTGGTGGCGCTGCTGCGCAAGTGGCTGCCGGCCTACCCGGTCGCGATCGCCGTCCTGCTGCTGTTCGTGGTGTACGAGGTGATCCGGGCGGTCCACACCGGCTCGCTCGTGCTGCCCTTCCTCGCCGCCCTCGACCTCGCGATCACGGTGCTGGTGATCCGCGAGTACCGGATGCTGCGCCGGGAGCGCCGCGCCGAGGAGACGGCCTAGGCTGCGGCCGGCGCCCGCAGCCGCTGCACGATCTCGCGCGCCGCTGCCCGGCCCGCGCGGTTGGCGCCGATGGTGCTGGCCGACGGCCCGTAGCCGACGAGGTGCACCCGCGGATCGGCCACGGCGCGGGTGCCGTCGAGCGCGATCCCGCCCTGCGGTGAGCGCAGGTGCAGCGGGGCGAGGTGCCCGACCGCCGGCCGCCAGCCGGTGGCCCAGAGGATGACGTCGGCGGGCTCGGTGGTGCCGTCCGCCCAGGCCACACCGTCGGGGGTGATGCGGGAGAACATCGGGCGGCGGGCGAGCACGCCGCTCTCGATCCCCTCCCGGTACGCCGGGGTCAGCGGCAGTCCGGTCACGCTCACCACCGGCCGCGGCGGCAGGCCCGCCCGCACCCGCTCCTCGACGAGCGCGACCGCCTCGCGCCCGGCGACGTCGTCGAACGGGCCCTCGCGCCAGCGCGGCGGCGTGCGGGTGACCCAGGTGGTCGCGGCGGCGACCGGCGCGATCTGCAGCAGGAACTGCACGGCCGAGGTCCCGCCCCCGACGACGACCGCGCGCTGTCCCGCGAACGCCTCCGGGCCGGGGAAGTCCACGGCGTGCAGCTGGCGGCCGCGGAACTCCGTGGCGCCGGGGTAGGCGGGGACGAACGGGCGGGTCCAGGTGCCGGTGGCGTTGACCAGGGCCTGCGCGGTCCACACACCCGCATCGGCGTCGGCGCCGATGGTCGGCTCCGCCTCGACCCTGAGCAGCTCGCCCACGGACCGCACCGCGCTCACCCGTACGGGCCGCCGGACCTGCAGGTCGAACTCCCGCTCGTAGGCCGCGAAGTACTCCGGCACCACCCGGTTGGCGGGGCGGTCGGGGTCCTCGGGCGCGAAGTCGAGCCCCGGCAGCGAGTGGATGCGGTGGGCGGAGAAGGCGTCGCCGGCCACGCGGAGGGTGTCCCAGCGGTGCCGCCACGCCCCGCCGGGCGCCTCCTCGGCGTCGAGCACCACGAACCCGGGACCGGGCTCCAGCCCGGCGCGGCGCAGCCCCCAGGCGGCCGAGAGCCCGGCCTGCCCGGCGCCGATCACCACGACCTGCGTGTCCACACCCCGTGCAACGCGCGGGCCCCGGCGATCAGTCCCGCACGCCGAACCGGTCCGCCCAGGTCTCGACGTCGGCGAAGGTGGCGTTGCCGCCGCAGACCACCAGCCCGAGCCGGGCGCCCGGCCCGACCCGGTCGAGGATCCGGCGCGCGGCGGGCACGAGGCACCCCGCGGCGGGTTCCGTCCACAGCTTGGCGTGCGCGGCGAGGTCGAGCGTGCCCCGGACGGCCTCGGCGTCGGGCACCACGAGGATGTCGGTGACCAGGGCCGTGACGTGCTCGTACGTCAGCCGGGCGGCCGACGGGGCGCTGAGCGAGGTCACGATCGACGACAGTGCCACCGGGGTCGGCCCACCCGCGGTGATCGCCGCGGACATGGCCTCGGCGCCGGTCGTCTCCACGCCCCAGATCCGGAGGCCCGGTCGCCGGGCGCGCAGCGCCGCCGCGACGCCGGAGATCAGCCCGCCGCCCCCGATGCTGACCAGGACGTCCGTGAGCTCGCCGGCGTCGTCGGCCAGCTCGAGCCCGACGGTGCCCTGCGCGGCGACGACCACCGGGTCGTCGAACGGGTGCACCATCGTCCGGCCGGCCGCCTGCAGCTCCGCGGCCAGCGCGAACGCCCCGGCGATGTCCGGGGTGAGCCGCACGTCCGACCCGGTGGCCCGGCAGGCCGCGACCGTGCGCGACGACGCCGACTCCGGCATCACGACCGCCGCGTCGATCCCGAGCGCGGCGGCCATCTCGGCGACGGCGATGCCGTGGTTGCCGCCGCTCACCGCGACGACGCCCGCGGCCCGCTCCTCGGGCGTGAGCGACAGCAGCTTCGCCGTGGCCCCGCGCGCCTTGAACGACCCGGTGCGCTGCAGCAGCTCCAGCTTGGCCGTGACCGGCACCCCGAGCAGCGCCGACAGGCCCGGGCTCTCGATCGTGGGCGTCCGGACGACGTGTCCGGCGATGCGCTCGGCGGCGGCGGTGATCTCGGGGAGGCCGATCAGGGAGCTGCTGAGTGTCACACCTAGATCGTGCCCTGTTCCGTGGAGCCGGCGGGGATCGGCGTGAAGGTCTTCACGTCGAGGGGGGCGGCGAGCCGGCCCTTCAGCGCGGCACCGACCTCGGCGAGGGCCGGAGCTGCGCCGTGGGTCCTGAGCGCCTCGGCCGACTCCCAGCGCTCCACGAACACGAGGTCGGTCGAGTCGCCGGTGCTCTCGTGCAGGGCGTACTTGCCGCAGCCCGGCTCCCCGTGGACCTTCGGGATGGCGGCGAGGAACGCCTCGCGGACGGCCTGCTCCTCGCCGGGCTTGGGCGAGATGGTGGCGATGACGATCACGGGGCTCATCGGGGTTGCTCCTTCAGCGGTTGAGGATGCGGTTGAGGGCGGGGGCGACGTCGCGGTGCGTGTGCACCGGGTGCAGGGTGCCGTGGCCGAGGCGGGCGAGGTCGCGGCCCAGCGGCAGGTCGTGCTCGCCGTCGGTCTCGAGCAGGACGTGCAGCTCGCCGAAGCGGCGGGCGAGGTCGCGGGGGTCGGGGCCGGAGTTGTGCACGGCGTCGGTGAGCAGGATGGCGGTGCGCCTGCGGGCGGCGGAGCGGGCCAGCTCGGCGTGGGCGACCGAGAGTCCGAACCCGACGTTGGTCAGCCCGCGGGCCGGGATGCGCAGCAGCTGGTCCAGCAGCGTCGAGGGCGTGGCCGGGGTGGTGAGCGGCTTGAGCACGGCGGCATCGGACCAGAACGCGACCAGGGCGAGCTGGTCGGAGGCCCCGGACAGGTCCGCGGACAGCGCGGCCACGGTCGCCGCGGCGATGCGGACCTTCTCCCCGCGCATGGACCCGGACACGTCGACGATCAGCACCGCGGCCCGGCGCGAGCTCATCCGCTCCCGGACGATGATGTCGGTGTCCTCGGGCCGGGGCCGCTCGGCGAGCATCTCGATGGTCTTGTCGAGGTCGATGTCGTCGGAGCGGTAGGCGTAGGGCACCGACGCGAGCGCGCCGGTCCCGCGTTCGGCGCGGGCGTCGCGAGGGCGGCGGCGCACCGACAGCCTGCGCGCGATGGCCTGGGCCATGGACGCGACCACCGGGTCCGGTGGGGTGTCCTCGAGCAGCTCCCCGAGCTCGCGCTGCCGCGCGGTCTGCGAGGTCACGAGCACGCCCTGCCCGCCGGCGGGCAGCTCGTCCTGCCCGCCGGAGCGGTCCGGGTTCAGCTCGGCGACGACGGGTGCGCCCTTGCCCTTGCTGAACAGCTCGGGTGCGGCGTCGAGACGCTTGGGCTTGCGCCGCAACGGGGCCAGGTTCCGTCGCTCACCGGCATCGGCGGTGGGCAGCGCGACGGCGTTGTCGAGGTTCAGGCGGTGCGGGCCCGGCGCTGCCCGCCGGGGGCGGAGAAAAAATGGTTCTCCCAGATCTCGGTGATGACCCGCTCCGGCGTGGCGTCGGAGGCCTCGTCGACCCCGACCCGCGCGGACAGCGCCAGCAGCGCGGCGTCGAGCACGATCCGGCTGTGCTCCGCTCCCGGGTCGATGCGCTGCAGCTCCATCGCGATCGCGACCAGGTCGATCGCCCCGCGCACCGACGAACCGCGGCGCAGCTCGGGGTGGTTACGGGTGGCCCGGGTCAGGGCCACGCCGTCGTCGATCAGGGCCCGGTCGCCCTGATCCTCGCCGCAGCCGGTGCGGCGGGCGACGATGTCGCCCTCCTCCTCGGCGGACTGGTAGCCCACGGCCAGGCGGCACCAGCGGTCGTAGACCGAGTCGGAGATCCGGGCGGTGCCGACGTTGTCGAAGGGGTTCATCGAGGCCAGCACCCGGAACGTCGGGCCCGCGGAGATGGTGCCGACGCGGGGCACGGTGACCGCGCGCTCGGCCATCGCGCCGAGCAGCACGTTGAGCGTGTCCTCGGGGGCGCGGTTGAGCTCCTCGATGTAGAGGAACCCGCCGCGCTGCATGGCCTCGACCAGCGGGCCGGGCACGAAGTTCTCCGCGGAGTAGTCCTCCTGCAGCACCCGGGCGGGGTTGTGGTGCCCGACGAGCCGGGCGGGGGTGAGCTCGGCGTTGCCCTCCACCAGCACGAACGGCACGTCCCAGTGCTCGGTGATGGCGCGCAGCATGGTGGACTTCGACGTCCCCGGCGGGCCCTCCAGCAGGATGTCGCGGCCCGCCGCCACCGCCGCCAGCACCAGGGTCAGCTCGCGGTCCCGGCCGACCACCGCCTGCGCGATCGCGTCCCGGGCGGAGCCGTCGACCGTGGGGCTCGTCGTTGATGCACTCACATCACCATCCGACAGGCCTGGCGAACGTTCGTCAACCCGGCTCTTGTGTGACTACCGGTCGGTCGGTAGTCATTGTGGCGTCGGCCACGACGCGGTGGCCACCCCGAGGATCCGAGGAGGACCCCCACCGTGAAGACGCACGCCTCCATCCTGCGCAGCGCCCCCGGCAAGTTCGAGTCCGCCGACCTCGAGCTCGAGGGCCCGCGCAGCGGCGAGATCACCGTCAAGCTCGCTGCCTCGGGCCTGTGCCACTCGGACGACCACATGGCGACCGGCGACATCCCCGCCGGCACGTACCCGCTCTGCGGCGGGCACGAGGGCTCGGGCGTGGTGACCGAGGTCGGCCCGGAGACCCCCGGGTTCGAGGTGGGCGACCACGTCGTGTTCACCTTCGTGCCCTCCTGCGGGCGCTGCCGCTGGTGCGCCGCGGGCATGCAGAACCTCTGCGACCTGGGCGCCAACATGATGGTCGGCTCCCGATTCGAGGACACCTCCAGCTACCGCATGACGCTCGACGGGCAGCCGGTCGGCCAGATGTGCGGGATCTCCACGTTCAGCGAGTTCACGACGGTCAGCGTCAACTCCGCCGTCAAGGTGCCGAAGGAGGTCCCGCTGGTGCCGCTGTGCCTGCTGGGTTGCGGCGTCGGGACCGGCTGGGGCTCGGCGGTCAACGCGGCGCAGGTGCAGGCCGGGCAGACGGTCGTCGTGATGGGCATCGGCGGCATCGGGACCAGCGCGGTGCAGGGCGCCGCGCACGCCGGCGCCACGAACGTGATCGCCGTCGACCCGGTGGCGTTCAAGCGCGAGAGCGCGATGGAGTTCGGCGCCACTCACACGGCCTCGACGATGGAGGAGGCCTCCGAGCTGGCGAGCCACTTCACGAACGGGCAGGGGCCGGACTCGGTGATCGTGACCGTCGGCGTCACGACGGCGGAGCACGTCGGCCAGGCCGTCGCCGCCGTGCGCAAGGCGGGCACGGTCGTGGTCACCGGCGCGGGCAAGGCGGAGCTGTCCCAGGTGCCGATCAACCTGCTCGAGCTGACCATGGCGCAGAAGAAGATCGTCGGCGCGCTGTTCGGTGCGGCCAGCCCGTTCACCAGCATCCCGTGGCTGACCCAGATGTACACGAACGGCCGGCTCAAGCTCGACGAGATGATCACCAAGCGGTACTCGCTCGACGAGGTGGCCCAGGGCTACGAGGACATGCACGCGGGCACCATCATCCGCGGGATCGTGGAGTTCGACCGCTGATGACCCGGCGCTGGATCGCCCCGACCACCCTCGGCGACCTCGTCGACCGGCGCGCCGCCGAGCACCCGGCGGACGAGGCGCTGGTGTTCCCGGACGGGCGGGCCACCTTCGCCGAGCTCGCGGAGCGGGCGCAGCTCTACGCGCGCCGGCTGCTCGGGCTCGGCGTCGGCCGGGGCGACCGGGTGGGGACGCTGCTGCCGGCGTCGGTCGACCTCGTCGCGGTGATGCTCGGGGCGGCGAAGATCGGGGCGGTCACGGTGCCGGTCAACGCGCGGTTCAAGGCCGTGGAGCTGCGGCAGATCGTGGTGCACTCCGGGATGCGGGTCCTGGCGACCGACGTGGCGTCGGTCCCGCTGGTCCGCGAGGCGACGGCGGAGGGCGCCCCCGAGCTGCACCACGTCCTCGTCCTCGACGACCCGGAGTCGCTCGCCGCCGCCGACCGCTCGGCCGCGGCGGACGAGGAGGTGTGGGCGCGCCAGCCCGGTGTCCGGGTCCGGGACACGGCGGTGATCGTCTACACCTCGGGCACCACGGCCGCGCCGAAGGGCGCGATGCTCAGCCACGAGGCCCTCACCCGGCTCGCGGACGGGATCGGCGAGCGGATGGCGCTCACCCCGGCCGACCGGGTGTGGACGGCCATCCCGCTCTTCCACGGCGGCGGCATCACGTTCCTGCTCAGCTGTCTGACGGCCCGCGCGGCGTTCGTGCACCCCGGCTACTTCGACCCCACGACCACGCTGGAGCTGCTCACCACCGAGCGTGTCACGGTGGCCCTGGCGGCGTTCGAGACGATCTGGATGCCGGTGCTGAACCGGCCGGACTTCGCGGACTTCGACCTCTCCAGGATCCGGCTGGTGATGGCCGTCGGCGTGCCGGAGCGGCTGCGGGACATGGCCTCCCGGCTGCCCGGGGCGGTGCACGTGTCGTGCGTGGCGATGACCGAGTCGTCGGCCTTCCTGACGCTGAACCGCAGGGACGACCCGCTGGACAAGCGCGTGACGACGGGCGGGCACCCGATGCCCGGGATGGAGGTGCGCGTCGTCGACCCGGAGACGGGCGCCGACCTCCCGCCCGACACGCCGGGCGAGCTGCTCTTCCGCGGCCCCACCGCCTTCGACGGCTACTTCCGCGACCCGGGGCGCACGGCCGAGGTGATCGACGCCGACGGCTGGTTCCACACCGGCGACCTCGTCGTCGCCGACGCGGACGGCCGGCTCACCTTCCGCTCCCGGCTCAAGGACATGCTCAAGGTCGGCGGCGAGAACGTGGCCGCCGCCGAGGTCGAGGGGTACCTGCTCGGGCACCCGGCGGTGGACCTGGTCGCGGTGGTCGCGGCGCCCGACGCGTACTACGTCGAGGTCCCGGCCGCGTTCGTGCAGCTCAAGCCGGGAGCGACCGCCACCGAGGCGGAGTTGATCGAGTACTGCGTCGGGCGGATCGCCACGTACCGTGTGCCGCGCTACGTCCGCTGGGTCGCGCCGGGGGAGTGGCCGATGTCCGGCACGAAGATCAAGAAGTACCTGTTGCGCGAGCGGATCGCCGACGAGCTCAAGCAGCGCGGCATCACCGAGGCGCCCCGCATCCGCACCAGCTGAGCGAACGGCGCTCTCGCTCACACCTACTGAGCGAAAAGTGCCGTTCGTGCAGGTCAGGAGGCGGCCGCGCGGGAGCTGAGCACCGGCGCCTCGGTGATCCCCGCTGCCTTCAGCTCGTCGGCCATGCGCTCCTTGAGGCGGAACTTCTGCACCTTGGTCCCGGACATCGGGAACTCGTCGACGAAGCGCACGTACCGCGGCACCTTGAAGGTCGCGATCCGCCCGAGGCAGAAGGCGACGAGATCGTCCTCCGTCGCGGTGGCCCCGGCCTTGAGCTGCACGAACGCGGCCGGGACCTCGCCGTAGCGGGCGTCCGGCGCCCCGACGACCTGCACCAGCCCGACGGCCGGGTGCTCGCAGAGGAACCCCTCCACCTCGGCGGCGGCCACGTTCTCCCCGCCGACCTTGAGCATGTCCTTGAGTCGCGACACGAACCGCAGCCGCCCCGCCTCGTCGGCCACGACGAGGTCCCCGGAGGCGAACCAGCCGTCGGCGTCGATGCGCGCCGCCGTCGTCTCGGGATCGCGGTGGTAGCGGACGAGCCGGGAGGCGCCGCGGAACCGGAACTCGCCGGGGACACCGGGCGGCAGGGCCTCCCCGGTCTCCGGGTCGACGACCTTCGCCTCCATGTGCCGCAGCGGGACGCCGCTGGTGGTCGCGCGAACCTCGGCGGGGTCGTCGGGCGAACCCATGCAGCAGAACCCGAACGACTCGGTCATCCCCAGGCAGGAGGTCTGCACGGCCTGCGGGAGCCGGGCCTGCATCGCGCGCATCCGTTCCGGCGCACCGACGTTGATCACCAGACGCAGCGCGGAGAGGTCGGCCTCCGGGAAGCGCGGGTGCTCCAGGACCGGTACCCAGATCGTCTCGAAGGCGGGGAAGCCGATCGTGCACCGCTCGCGTTCCAGCTGGTCCAGGGCCCGTCCGGGCTCGAAGGTGCCCACGTGGACCATCCCGCACCGGCCCGCCAGCGCCGCGATCGCCACGTCGAACCCGCCGCAGTGGAACATCGGCAGCGGCGCCCAGAACCGGTCGTCCGGCCGCAGGCCCAGCCGCTCCGCGACCGCCCCGCCCTCGGCGACCAGGGACGCGTGGTCGTGCACGCAGCCGCGCGGCCGCGAGGTGGTGCCGGAGGTGTAGAGCATGAGGATCGGGTCGGACGCCCGCAGCGCACCCCGGGCCTCGTCGGCCCTGGCAGGATCCGCCGACTCGTCCAGTCCGTGCAGGAAGCCCGGCGCTGGTTCGTCGAGGGCGACGACGGCGCGGAGCAGCGGGGCGGCGTCGAGCGCGAGCCGGCCCGGTGTGCCCTCCGCCAGCCCCGGCAGGGCCTCGTGCAGTACCGACGCGAACCCGGCGGTGCTGATCAGCAGCCGCAGGTCGGCGTTCTCGATCATGTAGCTCAGCTCGCGCGGCTTGAGCCTCGGGTTGAGCGGCACCGTGACCGCGCCGATCCGGGCCGCGGCGAGCCAGAGCCGGTAGCTGTCGAGGCAGCCGTGCAGGAGCAGCCCCACGGAGTCGCCCGGCCGCAGGCCGAGCGCCCAGAGCGCGGCCGCGAGCCGGCGAGTGGACCGGGCCAGCTCGGGGTAGGTCTCGCGGCCGTCGGGGAAGACGACGCCCTGCTCCGGCGCGTCCACAGCGCGGCGCTCGAGCAGGTCGGGAACGGTGGTGTCCGGCATCGTCGTCGGCCCTTCCGATCTGTCTAACGATCGTTTGACAGTGGACGGTAGCAACGTCCGCGGGCTGCGTCGAGGCGGCTGACTATCAACCGTCCAGTAGGTAAGCTCTTCCCGTGATCACCGAGGAGGAGCTCGCCGGCACCGTCGGCCACAGCATGCCCGGCGGCACCGCACGCGTCGAGCACTACGCGGACTGGCTGCTCCGCGACGCGCTGGGTGCCCCACCGGGCGAGCCGGGCCTCGCGCACCCGACGTTCGCGTTCCTCGCCGCGCAGGGAGGTGTGGGTCTGAGCCTCGAGGAGGTCTTCGCCGTCTTCGGCGCCTCCTCGGCCGACGGCCCGATGCTCGGGGAGTGGGCCGTGGACTTCGCGGAGCCGCTGCGGCTCGACGTCGACTACGCGGTGACCTGCGTCGTCGAGTCCGCGCGGCGCAAGACAGGGGCGCGCACCGGGGTGTTCGACCTGGTCACCGTGCGGATCGAGCTGACCGGGCCGGACGGGACCGTGCACGTGACCGTCCGGCCGACGTACGTGTTCCCTCGCCGAGCGGCGGTGTCGGCGTGAGGGTCGGGGACCTGCTGCCGGAGCGCGTGGTCGAGTCGGTCGACCCGGAGAAGATGAAGATCGCCGCGGCGCTGCTGCGGGACCCGAACATGATCCACCTCGACCCGGCGGTCACCGAGAAGCTGGGCATGGGGTCGCGGGTGGTCAACCAGGGGCCGCTGAACCTGGGCTACATCCACACCCTGCTCGAGGAGTACGGGCGGGTGGTCGCCTCGCGCTTCCGGTTCCACGGCAACGTCTTCGCCGGCGACCGGGTCGTCGCGGGTGGGCGGGTCTCGGCCGTCGACGGGGACCTCGTCGACTGCGAGGTCTGGCTGGACGTGACGGGCGGAGCGCGGGCAGTCTCGGGGACGGTCCGGATCCGCCGGGCGCGGTGAGCACGTCCCGCGCAGGGCGCTTGCGCGATCCGGTCCGCCGTGACACCGTGTCAAACGGTCGGTTGGTAGAGAGAGGTGTCATGCCGAGCTACGACGTCGTGGTCATCGGAGCCGGGGCCGCCGGGCTCTCCGCGGGAGCGCTGCTGGCCAAGGAGGGCAAGCGGGTCGTGGTGCTCGACCGCAGCCCCTATCTGGGCGGGCGCGCCATGGCCGTGCCGGACGAGGGGTTCACCGTCAACCTCGGTGGCCACCTCATCGAGGACGGCGGCTCGGGCATCACGAAGGTGTTCGAGCACGTCGGCAAGGAGCTGATCCACGGCGAGGTCAGCAACGACATGCCCATCTGGGAGAACGGCAAGGGCTGGGGCTCGATCCGGGACCGGTACACCGACCGGACCGAGCTCAAGAAGGTGATCAAGGCTCTGGTCAACACCCCGTACGAGGACCTCGACGACTGGGACGACCGCTCCCTGCGCGAGTGGATCCACCAGTACACGGACGACCAGGGCGTGGTGGACCTCTTCGAGTTCATCTCCGTGCTGGAGTGCATGACCGACAACTGGTACGACCACTCCGCCAGCGACAACCTCTACGTGCGCAAGATGCACTTCGAGGAGCGCAACACCGCGGCCTACTCCTGCTGGCCCGGCCAGGGCTGGGACGGGATCTGGCGCGATCTCGCGGACGCGATCACCGAGAACGGCGGGGAGCTGCGGCTGGGGACGTCGGTCGAGCGGGTCGTCATCGAGAACGGCGCGGTGAAGGGCGTGGCGGTGGGTCGCGAGCCCAAGGTGCTGCCCAACGAGTTCTTCGAGGAGGAGATCCTCGAGGCGCCCGCCGTGATCTCCACGCTGCCGGTGTGGAACGTGCTGAACGTCGTCCCGCGGTCCGCGCTGCCCGAGTGGTACGCCTCCCAGATCGAGTTCCTCGCCCAGGACAAGTTCCGGATCGCCTGGCTGGGGCTGTACCTCGCCACCGAGGAGCCGGTCACGCAGTTCGACCCGCGCGAGCTCGCCACCTGGACCTCGACGCCGTCGACCGACTGCTCGGGCTTCATGTTCGACCAGTCCGCGATGGACCCGTCGTGCTCGCCGGAGGGCACCCACCTGCACGTGATGGGCGCGATCATCCCCGGCGCCAAGGGGCGGGACCGCGAGTGGTGCCGCGCGACCATGGAGGCCTTCGAGCGCGACGCCGAGGTGATGTGGCCGGGCTTCGCCAAGCCGATCTGGCGGCGCCGGCACCTGGTGTTCGAGCCGAGCTTCGGCGTGATCCAGATGCCCGGCCTGGTCGGGAAGTACCGACCGCACTGGCGGGCGCCCAACGTCGAGGGGCTGTGGTTCGCCTCGGAGACCTTCCGCAGCCGCGGCATCGGCACCGACCGCGCCGCGCGTGCGGCCCTGACCTGCGTCGAGGACTACCTCGGCGGACGGATCCCGACCTTCGGCGACGGGTGGAGGTACTGAGGTGAACCGCCTGCAGCTGGGCGTCCCCGGGCAGATCATGCCGCCGGCGGACGCGGCGGTGAGGTTCGCGCAGCGCAGCGAGGCCGAGGGGTACGACGCCGTGTGGTGGCCGGACCACCTCATGGGCTGGCACGCGGACACGATGTGGACCCCGGACCTCACGCCGCTCGCGAAGGTCCAGGCCAACCCGCACACCTACTTCGACCCGATGATCATGATGGGGGTCGTCGGGGCGCAGACCGAGCGGATCAAGGTCGGCGTGGTCGTCACGGACCTGATCCGGCGGAACCCGGCCATGGCCGCGGCCACGGCGCTGACCCTGGACCACGTGACCCGCGGGCGGGCGATCATCGGGCTGGGCTCCGGCGAGAAGCTCAACGTCACGCCGTACGGCATGTCGTTCGACAAGCCCGTCGCGAAGCTCTCCGAGGGCATCGACGTGATGCGCCTGCTCTGGGAGGCGGACGGGCCCGTCGACTACCGGGGGACGTTCCACAGCCTGGAGAAGGCGGTCCTGGGGCTGCAGCCGTACGGGGACACCCCGCCCGAGATCTGGACCGCCGCGCACGGTCCACGAATGCTGCGGCTGACCGGCACCAAGGCGGACGGCTGGCTGCCCACCAAGATGACCGCGCCGGACTACGGCAAGGCGCTCACCACGATCCAGCAGGCCGCGCAGGACGCCGACCGCGACCCGGCGAAGATCACCCCGGGCATGCTCGGCTACATCCTCATGGGCCCGGACGAGGAGACCGTCCGGCGGCTGACCGAGGCGCCGCTGGTGCGGGCGCTGTGCGTGCTGCTGCCCTCGCAGGTGTTCCGGGACCTCGGTGTCGAACCCCCGCTCGACGCGGGCTCGGGCTTCCACGACTTCATCCCGACGACGATCCCGCGCGAGGAGTCCCTGCGGATCATCGACGCGATCCCGCCGGAGGTGGTGCGGCACTACGCCTTCTGCGGCACCCCCGAGCAGGTCGCGGAGGAGCTCTACGAATACCGCGAGGCGGGCCTGGAGCACCTCGTCCTGTGGAACATCACCGCGTTCGGCGACCCGTCGCTGGCGAAGTGGTCGTTCCGGGCGATGGCGGAGCTGAAGAAGCTGGTGGGCTCGTGAGCTCCCCCGTCGACGGGAGGGCCGTCGTCGAGGGCTACTTCGCGGCGATCAACTCGGACTCGTTCGCGGACCTGTCCGAGGTGTTCACCCACGACGTGGAGATCCACACGGTCGGGGCGGAGCCGGTCGTCGGGCGGGATGCGGCGCTCGCGCACTTCCCGGCCGTCCTGGCGAACTACGCCGAGCACGAGGACCGCGTGACGCGCTGGATCGAGACCCCCGAGGCGATCGTCACCGAGATCGACTTCGAGGGGAAGCTCGCCGACGGCCGGCCGGTCGTCTTCTCCGCGCTCGACGTGTTCGACCTGCGGGGCGGGCGGATCGCCAGGGTGACGACCTGGTACGACACCCGGGACGTCCGGCGCCAGGTCCGGCCGTGACGTCGTCATGAAGCTGGGGGTCACCCTGCCCGTCGACGACGGGCTCGGCGTCCCCGAGTACCTCCGGCTCGTCCGCGCGGCCGAGGAGGCGGGCTACGACTCGGCGTGGGTCGGCGAGGTGACCGGGCCCGAGGTCTTCTCGATGCTCGGGGTGCTGGCCGCCAGCACGTCGCGGATCCGGCTGGGCTCCGGGATCGCGACGGTCTACCCGCGCTCGCCCGCGCTCGCCGCGATGGGCTTCGCGACGCTCGCCTCCGCCGCCCCGGGCCGGATCCTGGCCGGACTGGGCGCGAGCAGCCCGATGATCACCGAGGACTGGCACGGCCGGACGCACAGCCGCCCGCTCGCGACGATCGAGGGCTACGTCCGGGTGCTGCGGGCGGCCTGGGCGGGGGAGCGGGTGTCCGTGGAGCACCCGCGCACGGAGGGCTTCCGGGCCACGCTCCTGCCGCCGGAGCCGCCGCCGATCGTCGTCGGTGCGATGAACCCGGGCATGCTGCGGCTCGCCGGCCGGGTGGCCGACGGCGTGTTCCTCACCTGGTCCCCGGTCGACGAGATCGCGGCCAAGCTCGCCCTGGTCCGCGAGGGGGAGCGGGAGGCGGGCCGCGAGCCGGGCAGCGTGTGGGCGATGGTGTCCTTCTGGGCCTACGCCGGCGACCGGCTGCCCGAGGGCATGGAACGGCTGCGCCGCCTCTGCCTGCAGTACGCGATGGTCCCGACGCACGCGGGCTCCTTCACCGGCGTGTTCCCGGAGATCGCCCGGGCCACCGAGCTGTGGCGCTCCGGCGACCGCGGTTCCGCCCTCGCCCTGGTGCCCGACGAGGCGGTGCACCGGCTCTGCGCGGTCGGCACGGGCGAGACGGTCGCCGCGCGCGCCGCCGCGATGCACGAGGCGGGCGTCGACCTCGCCGTCCTCCTCACCCCCGGCGCCGTCCCCGGCGAGATCGACGGCCCCCTCCAGACCATCACCCGCACCGCCGTCGCAGGCATCGTGAACCGGACGAACGGCACTCTCGCTCACCAGGAATGAGCGAGAGTGCCGTTCACCGGGCACTGGAGGGGGTGGTCAGCCGCCCTCCAGGATCTCCTTGAGGCGACGCAGGTCGGCCTCGTTCGCGCGGCGCATCGCCGCCGCCATGGCCGGAGCGGCCACCGCCCGGAACCCGTGTGGCTCACCCCGGTTGCGCAACGTCATAGTGGTGCCGCCGTCGGCGGACGGTGCCCAGGTGTAGGTCGTCTCCATCGGGAACGGTCCCTGGGCGGTGCGCATGGTCAGGCGCGCGCCCGGGACGTGCTCGACGACCTCGTAGGTGTAGGCGAGCCTGCGGCCCAGGAAGCGGGCCACGAAGGCGATCTCGCTGCCCTCCGCGAGCGGGGGCGGGGTGCGCCACTCCACCGACCGGATGTTGGCGTACCAGCGCGGGGCCGAGTCCGGATCGGCGGCGAAGGCGGCGACCTCGGCGACCGGGCGCGCGATCGTCGTGCGGGTGACGACGTCGACGGCCACCGTCAGCCCATGGTCTTCGCACCGTCGATGGCCTCGCGGATGATGTCGGCGTGGCCCGCGTGCTGGGAGGTCTCGGCGATCACGTGCAGGATCACCCGGCGCACCGAGTACGTCGCGCCGGGCTCGAACCAGGGCGCGCTGGGCAGCGGCTGGGTGGCGTCGAGGTCCGCGGTCGCCACCACCTCGTCCGTGGCCGCGGCGACCCGGTCGTAGTGCTCCAGCAGGGCGGGGAGGGTGTCGGCGTCCGTGAGCTGGAAACGGGTGTCGACGAAGTCGCCGGACTCCATCGCGGCCCGCATCGCCTCCTCGTCGAACTCGACGTCGCCGCCCATCGCGCCCGGCTTGCCGAGCGCGAAGTCGATCCACCCCTGCTCGGTGTCGGCGACGTGCTTGATCAGCGAGGCGAGGGTCAGCTCGCTGACGGTGCTGCGGGTGCGCGCCTGCTCCTCGGTGACGCCGGCGACGGTCTGCCGCAGGAAGGCGCGGTGCCGGCGCAGCGACTCCAGCAGGTCCGCGCGCTCGCGGGTGAGGGTGTCGGCGGCGAACTCGGTCATGGCGGCCTCCTCGCGTCGGGCAGCAGGTCGGCGGGCACCGTACCGCGATCTCCGGCCATCCAGCGGCCACAGCGGACACACGGACGGCACTCTCGCTCGCCAGGTCTGAGCGAGAGCGCCGTTCGCCGTGAGAAGGAACCGGATCAGCTGACCGGCACCACGTCCGGCGCGCCCATGCGGGCGGAGTCGGCGGTGGCGTCGTCGGGCATGGTCTGGCTCTCCCGCTCGGCGGCGACCCGCCCGCGGTAGTGCTCGACCTCCTTGGCCTTCTGCTCCTCGGTCCAGTCCAGCACCGGGGCCATCAGGTCCGCGGCCTCCTGCGCGGCGCCGAGGCCGCGGTCGAAGGTCTCGATGCTGGTGCGGGTGCGGCGGGTGAGGACGTCGTCGAGGTGCCGGGCGCCCTCGTGCGTGGCCGCGTAGACGATCTCGGCACGGATGTGGTCCGGCGCCCCGCCCAGCGGCTCGCCGAGGGTCTTGTCCTCGGCGACCAGGTCGAGCACCTCGTCGATCAGCGAGCCGTACCGGCAGAGCAGGTCCTGGATCCGGGCCGGGTGCAGGCCCGAGCGCTCGGCGATGACGTGCACCGAGTTCTGCAGCGCCTCCCAGCCCTCGGCGCCGAGCAGCGGCACGTCCTTGGTGACGGACTCGGGCACCTTGGCGTCGAGGCCGTGCACGGCGGCGTCGACGGCGTCCTTGGCCATCACGCGGTAGGTCGTGTACTTCCCGCCGGCCACCACGACCAGCCCCGGTACCGGGGTGGCGACGGCGTGCTCGCGCGAGAGCTTCGACGTCGTGTCCGACTCGCCCGCCAGCAGCGGCCGCAGCCCCGCGTAGACGCCCTCGACGTCCTCGTGGGTCAGCGGCTGCTCCAGCACGGAGTTGACGTGCTCGAGCAGGTAGTCGATGTCCGCCTTCGACGCGGCCGGGTGGGCCTTGTCGAGGTCCCAGTCGGTGTCGGTGGTGCCGATGATCCAGTGCCGGCCCCACGGGATCACGAACAGCACCGACTTCTCGGTGCGCAGGATCAGCCCGGAGTCCGAGCGGATCCGGTCCCGCGGCACCACCAGGTGGATGCCCTTGGACGCGCGGACGTGGAACCGGCCGCGCTCGCCGGCCAGGCCCTGGGTCTCGTCCGTCCAGACACCGGTGGCGTTGATGACCTGCTTGGCGCGCACCTTGATCACGTCGCCGGTCTCGAGGTCGTGGACCTCGGCGCCGATGACGCGGCCGGACTCCTTGAGCAGCCCGACCACCCGGGCCCGGGTGGCCACGTGCGCCCCGTAGGCCGCGGCCGTGCGGGCGACGAACATGGTGTGGCGGGCGTCGTCGACCTGGGCGTCGTAGTACTGCAGGGCGCCGACGAGGGCGTCCTTGCGCAGCGACGGCACGATCTTCCGCGCGCCGCGGCGGGTGAGGTGTCGGTGGTGGGGCACGCCGCGGGACTGCCCGGAGAGCAGCCCGAGGGTGTCGTAGAGCGCCACACCGGAGCCCGCGTACAGCCGCTCCCACACGTGGTGCTGGAGCGGGTAGATGAACGGGACGGGGTGGATGAGGTGCGGGGCGAGCTTCTGGATCAGCAGCCCCCGCTCCTGGAGGGCCTCCGCGACGAGCCGGAAGTCCAGCATCTCCAGGTAGCGCAGGCCGCCGTGGATGAGCTTCGAGCTGCGGCTCGACGTCCCGGAGGCGAAGTCACGTGCCTCGACCAGGCCGACGCGCAGGCCGCGGGTGGCGGCGTCGAGGGCAGCACCGCTGCCCACGACGCCGCCGCCGACGACGAGAACGTCGAGCTCCTCCCGGCCCATGTCCTCCAGCGCCCGCGTCCGGGCGGCGGGGGAGAGCGCGACGGATCTCATGACAGGTCTTCCTTTCCCAGCGGGAGGTCGGTGCCGTGTTCCTAGTCGACCTCTACCCAGTCCAACGTCCGCTGCACCGCCTTCTGCCACCGGGCGTAGGCGGAGTCACGCTGTTCCGCGGACCACTGCGGCTCCCAGCGCTTCGACTCGTTCCAGTTCTGGCGCATCTCGTCGGTGTCCTTCCAGAACCCGACCGCCAGGCCCGCGGCGTACGCGGCGCCGAGCGCGGTGGTCTCGGCCACGACCGGCCGCGACACCGGGATGCCCAACACGTCCGCCTGGATCTGCATGCACAGCTCGTTGGCGGTGACGCCGCCGTCGACCTTGAGGATGTCCAGGTTCACCCCGGAGTCCTTGGCCATGGCGTCGGCCACGTCCTTGCTCTGGAAGCAGATCGCCTCCAGCGTGGCCCGGGCGAGGTGGGCGTTGGTGTTGTAGCGGGACAGCCCGACGATCGCGCCGCGGGCGTCGGAGCGCCAGTACGGGGCGAACAGGCCGGAGAACGCCGGCACGAAGTACACCCCGCCGTTGTCCTCGACCTGGCGGGCGAGGGACTCGGACTGCGCGGCGCCGGAGATGATCCCCAGCTGGTCGCGCAGCCACTGCACGGCCGAACCGGTGACGGCGATCGAGCCCTCCAGGGCGTAGACCGCCGGCTCGTCGCCGAACCGGTAGCAGACGGTGGTCAGCAGGCCCGAGTTCGACCGGACGAGCTCGGTCCCGGTGTTGAGCAGCATGAAGTTGCCCGTGCCGTAGGTGTTCTTGGCCTCGCCGGGCGACAGGCAGACCTGCCCGACCATGGCGGCCTGCTGGTCGCCGAGGATGCCGGTGATCGGCACCTCGCCGCCGAGCGGCCCGTTCGCCAGCGAGGTGCCGTACGGCTCCGGCGAGCTCGACGAGCAGATCCTCGGCAGCATCGACCGCGGGATCCCGAACAGGGCGAGCAGCTCGTCGTCCCAGTCGAGGGTCTCGAGGTCCATGAGCATGGTCCGGCTGGCGTTGGTGACGTCCGTGACGTGCACGCCGCCGTTCGGCCCGCCGGTGAGGTTCCAGACCACCCAGCTGTCGGTGTTGCCGAAGATCGCGTCGCCGCGCTCGGCGGCCTCGCGGGCCCCGTCGACGTTCTCCAGGATCCACTGGATCTTGCCGCCGGAGAAGTAGGTCGCGGGCGGCAGCCCGGCCTTGCGCCGGATCGTGTCGCCGTGGCCGTCGCGCTCCAGCTTGGAGGCGATCCGGTCGGTGCGGGTGTCCTGCCAGACGATCGCGTTGTACAGCGGCCGCCCGGTGTTCTTGTCCCAGACGACGGTCGTCTCGCGCTGGTTGGTGATGCCGAGCGCCGCGAGGTCCTTGGCCGCCAGCCCCGTCTTGTTCAGTCCGGTCTGGATGACCGAGGAGGTGCGCTCCCAGATCTCCACGGGGTTGTGCTCGACCCAGCCCGCCTCGGGCAGGATCTGCTCGTGTTCCAGCTGGTGGCGACCCACCTCGTTGCCGCTGTGGTCGAAGATCATGAACCGCGTGCTCGTCGTCCCCTGGTCGACGGCGCCGACGTACTCGGGCATTACTTCTCTCCTCCGTGCTCGACGACGGTCTCACGCCCGACCGGCTGCTCCTCGGTGTCCTCCGGGAGCAGGTAGCGGCCGACGAGGATCTTGAAGAAGGCCCCGCCGACGAGGCCGCCGACGATCGGCGCGACGATCGGCAACCACCAGTACGGTGTCCCGTTCGGATCGACCCAGGCCGTCGAGTAGCCCGTGATGTACGACGCGAGGCGCGGCCCGAAGTCACGGGCCGGGTTGATCGCGTAGCCCGCGTTGGCGCCGAACGCCATGCCGATCGCCACGACGAGCAGGCCGATGACCACGGGGCCCAGGTTCGCCAGCGGCGGGTTGTTCAGCGCGTTGACCAGGGCGAAGATCACGAACACCAGGATCGCGGTGCCGACGACCTGGTCGAGGAAGGCGGTGGGGATCGAGACCCCGCCGCCGCCGTTGCCCGGCAGCGTCGAGAAGATGATCTGGGTCTTCGCAGTGTGGCCGGGGTCGGCCCGGTTGATCAGGTCCGCGTAGACGACGCGGACGATCAGCGCCGCAACGAAGGCGCCGAGGGTCTGGGCGATGATGTAGGGCACGACTCGCTTCCAGGGGAAGCCCTGGAAGGCGGCCAACGCGATGGTGACCGCGGGGTTGATGTGGGCGCCGGAGATCCGGGCGGCGACGTACACGCCGAGCGTGACGCCGATGCCCCAGGCCCAGGTGATCGAGTCGTGGTCGCCGAGGGGACTGTCCGCCGGTGCGGTGAGGACCTGCGCCACCACACCGCAGCCGAACAGGAGCAGGATCATCGTCCCGGCGAACTCGGCGCTCAGCGCGCCGAAGTAGGAGTTCCGCATCGAACTCTCCTTCCGGTCGTGACGGCCCCCGCCCGGGCGTACGCGCCGGACGGGGGCCGAACGGGACAGACGCTAGGAACGCGTGCGTGGCGCGACAACGGCCGATGTTCGACAATGTCGAACTGATCCTGTCGACCGGATCACACCACCCCGTAGGCTCCCACCCGTGCCCGGAGCGATCCAGTCCGTCGAGCGCGCGGCCGCGATCCTGCGGCTGCTGGGGGGCGCGGGCCGGCCGCTGGCCCTCGCCGAGCTGGCCGCCGCGCTGGACCTGCCGCGCCCGACCGTGCACGGGCTCGTCCGGACCCTGCGCGACGAGGGGCTCGTCGACCAGGACCGCACCACCGCGCTCTACCGCCCGGGCGCCGGGCTGCGCCGGCTCGGCGGCGGCTGGGACCGCCACGACCTGCGGGGGCGCGCGATGAACTGGGCCGACGCGCTGGCCGGGGGCACGGGCTGCGCGGTCTACCTCGCGGCGCCGGGCGGCACGGTGGCGAGCCTGGTGCACCACGTCTTCCGGCCGGACGGCTCGCCGCAGACTCTCCGCACCAACACCGAGCAGCCGTTGCACGCCACGGCGTGGGGGAAGTGCCTGCTGGCGTTCGCCCCGGTCGCGACACCGCCGGCCCGCGAGCTGGAGCTGCGCCGCTACACCGGCCGCACGGCCAGCACCGTCGCGATGCTCGAGGCGCACCTCGCCGCCGCGCGCGCCCGAGGCATGGCCACGGACGTCGGGGAGTTCGAGACGGGCGTCGGCGGCGCCGCGGTCCCGCTGCGGTCGGGCGGCGGGCTCACGGTGGCCGCCCTCGGCATCGCCGCGCCGGTGGAGGAGCTGTTCGGCGGGGGCGGGGAGCCCCGCCGGCACCTCGCCGAGCAGCTGCAGCACGCCGGCCGGGAGATCTCCGCGTCCCTGGTGACGTCCCGATGAGCGAGCTGCGGACCTCGGCGCCGCGCGAGCGCGTGGTCGCGGCCATCGACCAGGGCACGACGTCGACGCGCTGCCTGCTCTTCTCCCGCTCCGGCCGGATGCTCGCCGTGGCCCAGCGCGAACACCGCCAGCACTACCCCGAGCCCGGGCGGGTGGAGCACGACGCCGAGGAGATCTGGCGCAACGTCGCGCGGGTGGTCCCCGAGGCACTGCGGCGGGCCGGGCTGGAGCCGGAGAACATCGTGGCGCTCGGCATCGCCAACCAGCGCGAGACCACGGTGATCTGGAACCGCCACACCGGGGCGCCGCTGGCCCGCGCGATCACCTGGCAGGACACCCGGACCGGCCCGATCGTCGCCCGCCTCGTCGAGGAGGGCCTCGGCCCGCTCTACGCCTCCACCAGCGGGTTCGGCCCCGCGACCTACTTCGCCGGCCCGCGGCTGCGCTGGCTGCTCGACCACGTGCCGGGCGCCCGCGCGGGGGCCGAGATGGGCGACGTGCTGTTCGGCACCATGGAGAGCTGGCTGATCTGGCGGCTCACCGGCGGCCCGGGGCGCGGCGTCCACGTCACGGACGTGACCAACGCGAGCCGGACCATGCTCATGGACCTGCGCACGCTGGAGTGGTCGCCGAAGCTGCTCGCGGCGCTGCGCGTCCCCGAGCGGATGCTGCCGGAGATCCGGTCCAACGCCGAGATCTACGGCGTGTGCACGGAGGTGCTGCCCGGGGTACCGGTGGCCGGGGCGCTGGGCGACCAGCAGGCCGCGCTCGTCGGGCAGACCTGCTTCGCGCCGGGCGAGGTCAAGTGCACCTACGGCACCGGCGCCTTCCTGCTGAAGAACACCGGCGCGCGGATCGGCGGCTCGGCGCAGGGGCTGATCCCGACCGTCGGCTACCTGGTGGGGGAGCGGCCGGTCTACGCGCTGGAGGGCTCGATCGCCGTCACCGGCTCGCTGGTCCAGTGGTTCCGGGACTCGCTGGGCATGATCGGCACGGCCGCGCAGATCGAGACCCTCGCGATGACGGTGCCGGACAACGGCGGCTGCTACGTCGTGCCCGCCTTCTCCGGGCTCTACGCGCCGCACTGGCAGGCGAACGCCCGCGGCGTCATCGTCGGCCTGACCAGCTACATCACCCGCGGGCACCTGGCCAGGGCGGTGCTGGAGGCCACCGCCTGGCAGACCCGGGAGGTCGTCGACGCGATGAACGCCGAGTCCGGCATCCCGGTGACCCGGCTCAAGGCCGACGGCGGCATGACGGCCGACCACCTGCTCATGCAGTACGTCGCCGACGTGCTCGACGTGCCGGTCGAGCGCCCGCTCGGGTCCGAGGCGGTCTCGCTCGGCGCGGCCTACGTCGCCGGGCTCGCGGTGGGCCACTGGCCGGACCTCGAGGTGTTGCGCGCCAACTGGCACCGGGCCGCGATGTGGGAGCCGGAGATGGCCGACGGGGTGCGCGAGCGCGAGCGCGAGAACTGGGCGCGCGCCGTGGCCCGCAGCTACGACTGGGTGCGCTGATCTCCGTTCCGTCCCCGCGGACAGGAGTGTTGTGGGCCACTCGCGCGTGGTGCTAGCCTCACCGCTACCAAACGGCCGTTAGACGATGATGACCAGCGTTGCCGGAGGCCCCCATGACCGCTCGTGCGGAGATCGAGAACACCCTGGGCCGTGCGGCCTGGGGCTACGACGAGAACGACGTCGACCTCATCGCGGCCCAGTTCGCCGAGACCGCGACCATGACCATGCAGATCGGCCGCGACGGTGACACGATCGGCCCGTTCGACGGCCGGGAGGCGATCCGCAAGCTGCACGCCGACTCGCTCGCGGCACAGACCGACCAGCGCCGGCACAACATCTCCAACCTGGTGATCGTCAAGGAGACGGCCGACAGCGCCTCGACGACGTCGAACCTCACCCTGCTGTCCGTCGAGGGCGGCGCGATCCGGGTGCTCTCCAGCGGCTGGTACCGCGACGAGCTGGTGAAACAGGGCGACACCTGGCTGATCGCCTCCCGGCACATCTACCTCGACCTGCCCTACTGATGGTCAACGTCGGACGGATCCCGGAGAAGTGGGCGGCGCTGACCCCCACCCGGGACGCGATCGTCGACGCCCCGAACGGGCGTCGGATGGACTGGCGCACGCTCGACGAGCGGGTGCGGCGGCTGGCCAACGGCCTCGCCGGCACCGGCGACGGCGGGCTCGGGCTCGCGAAGGGCGACCGGGTCGCGATCCTCGCCAAGAACTCGATCGAGTACCAGGAGCTGTACTACGCGGCGGGCCGCGCCGGACTCGTCGCGCAGCCGCTGAACTGGCGGCTCGGTGTCCCCGAGCTCACCAAGATCGTCACCGACGGCGCGCCGAAGGCGCTGATCGCCTCCGACGAGTGGCTCGACACCGCCAAGCAGCTGCAGGCCGCGGTCGACGTGCCGCACTGGCTGCAGTACGGCCGCGGCGGCGACGGCAGCTACGAGGACCTGCTGGCGCGCAGCAGCACGGACGAGCCGGAGCGCTCCGCCACGACCGGCGACGCCGACCCCTTCTTCATCCTCTACACCGGCGGCACCACCGGGGAGTCGAAGGGCGCGCTGCACAGCCACACCAGCACGTCGTTCGGCATGCTCAACCAGACGGTGGCGGAGCGGATCGTCCCGACGGACGTCTACATGCTGACCGGGCAGATGTACCACATCCCGGTGGTGCTCTCGATGAACTACATGCGCCACGGCTGCCCGCTGGTGCTGATGAACTTCGAGGCCCGCACCGCGCTGGAGCTCATCCAGGAGGAGAAGGTCTCGGCCTTCCTCGGCATCACCACGATGCTCAACTGGATGATGGCCGTGCCCGGCTTCTCGGACTACGACATCTCGTCGTTGCGCAACATCCAGTACGGCGGCGGCCCGATGCCGTCGAGCGTGGTCAAGGCGGCACTCGAGCACTTCCCGTGCACCCTGATCCAGGGCTACGGGCAGACCGAGGGCACCACGATGTGCTTCCTCTCCCAGGAGGACCACCTCGACGCGGTGCGCGGGGTCCATCCCGAACGCCTCATGTCGTGCGGCCGCGAGGGGTTCGTGACGACCGTGCGCGTGGTCGACCCGGACGGCATCGAGGTGCCCAGGGACGGCCGGACCGCCGGGCAGATCGTGATCCGGTCCGAGGCGAACATGCTCGGCTACTGGGGCCGGCCGGACCTCACCGCGGCCACGCTGCGGGACGGCTGGATGTGGACCGGCGACGTCGCCACCTGGGACGCGGACTCGTACGTCTTCATCGTCGACCGCGCCAAGGACATGATCATCTCCGGGGGCGAGAACATCTACTCGATCCAGGTCGAGGAGGCCGTCAACCAGCACCCGTCGGTCCTCGAGTGCGCCGTGATCGGCGTGCCCGACGACGAGTGGGGCGAGACCGTCAAGGCGTTCGTCGTGCTCAAGCCGGAGACCACCGCGACCGAGGCGGAGATCATCGACACCGCGCGGCAGCACCTGGCCTCCTACCAGAAGCCCCGCTCCGTCGAGTTCGTCGACGCCCTGCCCAAGGCCCCCACCGGGAAGATCCTCAAACGCGATCTCCGCGCCCCGTACTGGGCCGACCGCGACCGGTCCGTCTGACCCCGGTTCGTCCCCCGCTCATGTCCGTGCCCGTGCTCGAAGGGGAGCATTCATGAAGACCAAGGGAGCCCTGCTCTGGGAGCCCGGCACCAACTCCGGCTGGAGCGTCGAGGAGATCGAGATCGATCCCCCGAAGCGCCGCGAGGTGATGGTGAAGCTGGCCGCGTCCGGCATCTGCCACTCCGACCACCACCTCGACGACGGCGTGATCCCGCTGCCCTGGGCGCCCGTGCTCGGCGGCCACGAGGGTGCCGGCGTGGTCACCGAGGTCGGCCCGGAGGTGCACGACCTGGAGGTCGGTGACCACGTCGTCCTCTCCTTCCTGCCCTCGTGCGGGAGATGCACGATGTGCGTCTCCGGCCGCTCCAACATGTGCGAGCTGGGCGCGGGCGTGCTCGCCGGCTACGCGCCCGACGGCACGCACCGCGTGCACGCCCGGGACAAGGGCGTGGGCTGCATGTCCTTCCTCGGGACGTTCGCGCCGTACGTCTGTGCGCCGGTCGACGCCGTCGTCAAGATCGACAAGGACATCCCGCTGGACAAGGCCGCGCTGATCGGCTGCGGCGTGCCGACGGGCTGGGGCTCCTCGGTCTACGCCGCGGACATGCAGCTCGGCGACACGGTCGTGATCGTGGGTATCGGCGGCGTCGGGATCAACGCTGTGCAGGGCGCGAGGCACAAGGGTGCCAAGAACATCATCGCGATCGACCCGGTGCCCTTCAAGCAGGAGCAGGCCCAGGAGTTCGGCGCCACGCACGCGGTGTCGAACTACGAGGAGGCCGCCAAGCTCGTCGAGCAGCTGACCAACGGCCAGGGTGCCGACCGGGTCATCATCACCGTCGGCATCGCCTACGGGAACCTGCTGAACCCGGCGCAGGAGATGACCCGCCGCGGCGGCGTCATCGTGCTGACCTCGGCCGCGCCGATCCTGCAGCGGGACGTCGAGTTCGACCTGTTCACCTTCGCGATGTCCGGCAAGCGGCTGCAGGGCTCGCTGTACGGGACCACGCAGTCCCGCAACGACATCCCGCTGCTCACGGACCTCTACCGGACCGGGCAGCTCAAGCTCGACGAGCTGATCACGCGCACCTACGCGCTCGAGGACATCAACCAGGCGTTCGCGGACATGCAGAAGGGGCTCAACCTCCGCGGCGTGATCATGTACGACCAGGAGGGCTGACGATGAGCCGCGCCGACGACGTCCAGCAGATCATCACCGCCACGCTGCTCTACGCCCGTGGGCTCGACCTGTTCGACCCGGACGAGGCCCTCTCGGCCTACACCGACGACGCCTACTGGGACGCCACGGCGGTGGGTCTCAAGCGGTTCGAGGGCCGCGACGAGATCCACGGCTTCTTCAAGGCCGACGCCGAGTCGATGGCCGAGCAGTGCCACATCATGACCAACCACATCGTCGAGTTCGACGGTCCGGACACCGCGCACGGCACCAACTACGTGTACGCGGAGGGGAGGACGAAGTCCGGCGCCACGATCAAGGCGATCGCGCTCAACCGGGACGAGTACCGCCGGGTCGGGGACACCTGGAAGATCTCGGGCCGGGCGATCTCGCCGCTCACGGCCCCGCAGATGGAGGGGTTCGACGCATGATCATCGGCGCCGAGGTCGTCGAGCGGTACATCGAGATCATGAACGAGCTCGACATCGACGCGCTCGGCGAGATCTTCGCCGACGACGTCGTGGTCCGGCTGCCGTTCGCGCCCGATCCCGTGCCGAAGGTGACCGAGGGCAAGGAGGCCGTGCTCGCGCTGTACGCCGGCTTCCCGCACCTGGTCGGGCCGCTGGGCTTCCACGACCTGGTGATCTCGCCGCTGGCGACGGAGGGCGAGTTCGTCGCGGAGTACCGCAGCGACACCACGATGCTCTCCACCGGCGAGCCCTACCGGAACGCCTACATCAGCACCTTCACGGTGCGGGACGGCAAGCTCGCCGCCTTCGCGGAGTTCTTCGACCCGCTCGTGTTCCTGCAGGCCCAGGGTGCCACCGTCGCGCTCCCGGCCTGACCCGCAGCCGTCCCTGACTGCACGAACGGCACTTTCGTGCGGACCTACCGCACGAGAGTGCCGTTGGTGCGCGTCCACTCCGGAGGAACAGCCATGACCCTCGCCGACTACTCCGAGACCACGACGATCCAGGGCATCTAGGCCATGTCTCTGCGGGCACCGGGTGCCGCGGTCGTCGCGATCTGCTTCGCGGTCGTCATCCTCGACGGCTACGACCTGGTCGTCTACGGGACCGTCGTCCCCTCGCTGCTGCAGTACGCGCCGTGGGGGCTGACGGCCGCGGAGGCGGGCCTGATCGGCAGCCTCGCCCTGGTCGGAATGGCGGTCGGGGCGCTGTCGTCCGGCTGGCTGACCGACCGGCTCGGCCGGCGGCGCCTGGTGCTGATCGCGATCACCTGGTTCAGCGTGGCCACCGGGCTGTGCGCGGTCGCCCCGAACCCGGAGGTCTTCGGGCTGCTGCGGTTCGTGGCCGGCGTCGGGCTCGGGGGCGTGCTGCCCTCGGCGATCGCCCTGGCCGTGGAGTACGCACCGCGGGACCGCCGGCAGCTCTACAACTCGGTGGTCCACGCCGGGTACTCCTCGGGCGGGGTGATCTGCGCGGCGGTGGCCATCGCGCTGCTGCCGGTCGGCGGGTTCCGGGTGATGTTCGCGGTGGGCGCGGCGCCGTGGCTGGTCCTCTTCCCGATCGCGCTCAGGTGGCTGCCGGAGTCGCCGGCGTGGCTGCGGGCGCGCGGACGGGACCAGGAGGCCGCGGCGCTCGCCGCGCGGCACGGGATCGCACTCGAGCCCACGCCCGCGGGGCCGGCGCAGAAGGTGCGGACCGCGGAGATATTCGGCCGCTACCGCCGCTGGACGATCCTGTTCGCGCTGATCAGCTTCTGCGGGCTGCTGCTGAGCTACGGCGTGGGCACCTGGCTGCCGCAGATCATGCGGCAGGCCGGCTACCCGCTGGGCTCGGCGATCGCGTTCCTGCTGGTGCTGAACCTGGGCAACGTCGTCGGCACACTGGTGATCGCCACGGTCGCCGACCGGATCGGGTCGAAGCGGGTCATCCCGCTCGCGCTCGGCGTCGGGACGGTGTGCCTGGTGCTGCTGTCCTTCCTGCTGCCGCAGGACGTGCTGTACGTGCTCGTCGCGTTCCTCGGCTTCGGCGCGATGGGCTCGCAGATCCTCGTCAACGGGTTCGTCGCCGCCTCCTACCCGACCCGGATCCGGGCGACCGGGCTCGGGTTCGCGATGGGCGTAGGGCGGCTCGGCGGGATCCTCGGCCCGTACGCGGTGGGGCTGCTGATCGGGGCGGGCGTGGCGTTCCAGTGGAACTTCTGGTTCTTCGCCGCGTTCGCGCTGCTCGCGATGCTGCTGGTGCTGGCGCTGGGCAGGCACCCGGACGAGCGGGACCCCGCGCCGCGCCCGGTCGCGCCCGAGTCCGCCAGGGGGTGACGTGGGCCTGCACCATTTCGGCGTCCGGGTCGCGGACCTGGACCGCGCGACGGCCTTCTACCGCGCCCTGGGCGCCACGCCGCTCGCCGAGCCGATGACCCTCGGCGGGCGGGCGGCGGGGCTCGCCATGAACGTCCCGCCCGGCACCTCGGTGCGCATCGCCCTGCTCGGCTTCCCGGACGGCAGCGGCGTCGAGCTGTTCGAGTTCGACCCGCTGCCGACGTGGTGCGGCCCGCCCGACCCCGCCGCCCGCCTGCCGCACCTGGGCATTCAGGTCGACGACGTCGACGCCGCTCTCGCCGCCGCCGAGGCCGCGGGCGCGGAACGGCTCTGGCCCGAGCCCTCGCACTGGGGCCCGCTCCGCGTGGTCTATCTGGCCGACCCCGACGGCACGGTGCTGGAACTGCTCGACGGGCCTCTCGTCGACGTCGCCAAGGTGATCGTCCCACGCCGTTGACCCGCCCCCGCCACGTCCGGACGGTGGGGGTGCGGGCGACGGGGCCCGCACGGACGACGGAGGTTCCCCATGGCGGGACGGGTCGAGGGCAAGGTCGCGCTGATCACCGGGGCGGCGCGCGGGCAGGGGCGCAGCCATGCGCTGCGGCTGGCGCAGGAGGGCGCGGACATCATCGCCGTGGACCTCTGCGCCGACGTGGCGTCGGCGCCGTACGACGGGGCGACCGAGGCCGACCTGGCCGAGACGGTCAAGCAGGTCGAGGACCTGGACCGGCGGGTGCTGAGCCGGGTCGCCGACGTCCGCGACCTGCGGGCCCTGGAGGCCACGGTCGCGGACGGGATCGCGGAGTTCGGGCACCTGGACATCGTGGTCGCCAACGCCGGCATCGGGTCCTTCGCGCCGGCGTGGGAGATCACCGAGGACTCCTGGCAGGAGATGCTCGACATCAACCTGACCGGGGTCTGGAAGACGACCAAGGCGGCGATCCCCGCGATGCTGGAGCAGGGGACCGGTGGCTCCATCGTCCTGACCAGCTCGATCGCCGGGCTGATCGCGTTCGGCAACCTCGCGCACTACACCGCGGCGAAGCACGGCGTCACCGGCCTGATGCGGACGCTCGCCGTCGAGCTCGCGCCGCACCGGATCCGCTGCAACTCGGTCCACCCGACGACCGTCGACACCGACATGGTGAACAACGAGCCGATCTACTCGCTCTTCCTCGGCGGGCAGCGCGGCGCTACGCGGGCTGACGCCGAGGCCGGATTCACGGCCCTCAACGCCATCCCGATTCCGTGGGTCGACCCGGTCGACATCAGCAACGCGGTGCTCTACCTGGCCTCGGAGGAGGCCCGGTACGTCACCGGCACGACCCATGTCGTCGACGCGGGCGCGCTGGCGCCGTTCAAGATCCCGCACGCGTAGCGGGCCGTCACGAGCGGCGCTCCGGCGGGAGCGTCGCCCGTGCGGCGACGGCGGACCGGGTCCGTGCGCTCAGCCGCCGACCTCCTGACCGTGGCGCACGGCCGCCCACACGATGAGGGCGGACAGGACCAGGATGAGGACCGCTCCCACCGGATAGGCGACGAGGAACGCGAGCTGGACGACCCCGTTGAAGCCTGCCACGAGGACCGCCACCACCCGTGCCCATCCGGCTCCGCGGAGCAGGGCCGGCGCGGCCGCGAGCTCCACCACACCGAGGGCCAGCAGGACCCAGCCCCACTTGGTGACCTCCAGCAACAGGACCCGGTCGGCGTCGGCGACCACGAACCCACCTCGGGCGAGCGCGCTGATCCCGTCCCACACGTTCCAGCACCCGAGCAGGAACAGCAGCACCGCGGCCAGTCGCACCACCACGACCCATCGGGTCCGCCGGGGTGCTCGCGGCTCCCCGGCGGTGAGGTCTCCGGTCACGTCGATTCCTCCTCCGTCCACGGGGCCGTGTCCGGGCAGGCTGGCCCGGCAGCCCCGACGGGTCGTCATCCGCCGCGGGTGAACGGGTTCCCGGCGGCGCTTGCCCGTCGGGGATCACACGGCTAGCGTCACTACCAAACGAACGGTAGACGCTGGGAGGCGCCCGTGTCGTACGACGTGATCGTGGTCGGGGCGGGCACGTCCGGCCTGGTCACCGCCTCGCTGCTGGCGGAGCAGGGCAAGCGGGTGCTGCTGCTGGAGAAGCACGCGTACCTGGGCGGGCGGGCGCGGGAGTACCGGTACAAGGGGCACCAGCTGGGGCTCGGCAGCCACCTCGTCGAGGACCCCGGCGACTCGCTGACCCGGGTCTGCTCGGTGATGGGACTCGACCTGGTGCACTCCGAGCGCAGCGACGCGATGCCGTTCTGGACGGACGGGAAGGGCTGGGCGCCGATCCAGGAGCAGTACTCCGGCGCGGCGAAGCAGGGGCTCAAGCGCTGCATCCAGGCGCTCGAGGACGTCTCGTACGACGAGCTCGAGAGCTGGAACCACGCGTCGTTGCGCGAATGGATGGCGCAGTACACCGCGGACGAGGGCGTCTACACGGTGTGGGAGGCCATCTCGGTCCTCGAGCAGATCACGCTGCGGCCGTGGGAGCACTCGGCCTCGGAGAACCTCTACACCCGCAAGCTGCACTACTCGACGCAACGCACCGCGGGCTACTCGTTCTGGCCGATGGGCGGCTGGGACGCGCTGTGGCACGACATGGTCGCCGCGTTCGAGGCCAAGGGCGGGGAGATCCGGCTGTCGGCGCCGGTGCGCCGGGTCGACGTCCGGGACGGGGCCGTGCAGGGCGTGACCCTGCGCGACGGGGAGGAGGTCCCGGCGCCGCAGGTCGTGGTGTCCGCGCCGGTGTGGGACCTGTTGCGGCTGTTCGACGACGGCGCCCTGCCCTGGGAGCTCCGGTCCCGGATCGGGATGCTGGCCGCGAACCGCAACCGCGCCTGCTGGATCGGCTACTGGATCGCCGCGAAGGAACCGGTGATCGCGATGAGCGAGCGGGAGATGGCGTCGTTCCTGTCGACGCCGCGGTGCGGGCTGCCCGGCTTCACGCTCAACTTCACCGGCTACGACCCCGGCGTCTCGCCCGACGGCGAGTACCTGACCTGCGTCGGCGCCTCGTTCGACGCCACGGAGCACTACGGCGACCGCGCCTGGCTCGACCGGAAGTTCGCCGAGCTGTGGGAGGACATCGAGGAGATGATGCCGGCGGCGCGCGGGGCGCTGTGGACGAAGCCGCACGTCGTCACCAGCTACGGGGTGATCACCAAGCCCGGGCTCGTCGGGCCGGTGCGGCCGGACGCCGAGGTCCGCGGCGTCGAGGGGCTCTGGCTCACCGGCGACACCACCCGCGCCCGCGGGATCGGCATCGACAAGGCCGCGCGCTCGGGCATCACCACCGCCGAGGCGGTGCTGGGCCGGCGGCTCGGGGCGTTCGCCGGGACCATGCGCTACTGACGGAGCTGAACGAGCGGCGCGTTCGCTCAGTAGGTGTGAGCGAGCGCGTCGTTCGCGCTTCCTTCTCTGACAGTCGTTTGGTAGACAGTACCTGGTCGACGACGCGAGGAGGCGTGCCATGGCGGGACGGGTCGAGGGCAAGGTCGCGCTGATCACCGGCGCCGCGCGCGGGCAGGGCCGCAGCCACGCGGTCCGGCTGGCGCAGGAGGGGGCCGACATCATCGCCGTCGACCTCTGCGGGCCGTTGGCCACCGTGGACAAGTACCCGCCGGCCACCCGCGACGACCTCGACGAGACGGTCGCCGAGGTGGAGAAGCTCGACCGGCGGATCGTCGCTCGGGTCGCCGACGTCCGCGACCGGGCTGCGCTCACCGCGGCGGTCGACGAGGGCGTCACGGAGCTCGGCGGGCTGGACATCGCGGTGGCGAACGCGGGGATCGCCAGCTTCGGCGCCGCGTTCGAGATCACCGACGAGATGTGGCAGGAGATGCTGGACGTCAACCTCACCGGCGTCTGGAACACGGCCCGCGCGGCCGTGCCGCACCTGATCGAGCGCGGCGGCGGGTCGCTGATGTTCACCAGCTCGATCGGCGGGCTCAAGGGGATCCAGAACGTCGGGCACTACGTCTCGACCAAGCACGGGATCGTCGGGCTGATGCGGACGCTGGCCAACGAGCTGGCCCCGCACCGAATCCGGGTCAACACGATCCACCCGACCAACGTCGACACCGACATGATCCAGAACCCCGGCACCTGGAAGCTCTTCGCGCCGGACGACCCCGAGCCCAGCCAGGAGAAGGCGCTGCCCGGCTTCCTGTCGCTCAACGCGCTGGAGGTCCCGTGGGTCGAGCCGATCGACATCAGCAACGCCGTGCTCTTCCTGGGTAGCGACGAGGCCCGGTACATCACCGGCGTCACGCTGCCCGTCGACGCCGGCGCGAACGTCAAGTAGGAGGCGGGGTGCGGATCACGGACGCGGTCGGGCTGGTCACCGGCGGGGCCTCCGGGCTCGGCGCCGGCACGGCCCGGATGCTGGTCGAGCGGGGCGGGAGGGTCGGGATCCTGGACCTGCCGTCGTCCGACGGGGAGTCCTTCGCGGCGGAGCTGGGCGACGCGGCCTTCTTCGTGCCGACCGACGTGAGCGACGAGGGGCAGGTCGAGAAGGCGGTCGCGGCCGTCGCCGAACACCTCGGGCGGATCGACGTGTGCGTCAACGCCGCGGGCATCAGCCCGGCCGCCCGGGTGCTGTCCCGCAAGGGCGACCTGCATCCGCTCGACGTCTTCCGGCGCACGCTCGAGGTCAACCTCGTCGGTACCTTCGACGTGCTGCGGCACGCCGTGGCCGCCATGTCCCGCAACGAACCGGGGCCGGACGGCGAGCGCGGGCTGATCGTCAACGTCTCGTCCGCCGCGGCGCTCGAGGGGCAGGCCGGGCAGGCCGCCTACTCGGCGTCGAAGGGTGGGATCGCGGCGATGACCCTGCCGCTGGCCCGGGACCTCGCGATCTGGGGGATCCGGGTGATGACGGTCTGTCCGGGGATCATGGACACGGGCATGCTCGCCGGCACGGACGAGAAGCGTCGCGCCGCCCTGACGGACCTGCACGTGTTCCCCAAGCGGCTCGGCCGGCCCGCCGACTTCGCGCACCTGGTCGCCGCGTTCATGGAGAACGAGCTGATCAACGGCGAGGTGGTCCGGCTGGACGCGGCGACGCGCCTATGACTGTCTACCGTTTGGTAGGCTCCTCCGATTCGACCGCGTCGAGGGGAGCGGGGATGCGGCAGCCGGCCGGGCGGAGTGCGCGGCGTTCCGGGGGAGAGCGTAAACCCCGCGAGGAGCGCTGGGCCGAGCTCATCGAGGTCGCCACGCAGGTCTTCTACGAGAAGGGCTACGACGGCGCGTCCCTGCAGGACATCGCCGACCGGCTCGGGATGCTCAAGGGCAGCCTCTACTACTACATCCAGTCCAAGGAGGACCTGCTCTTCGACGTGATCAGCGCCGTCCACAAGGAGGGCCTGGCCGTCGTGCGGTCCCGGTCGGAGGTGCCCGGCGGCCCGCTGGAGCGGCTGGAGAGCGTGATCCGCGGGCACGTCGAGCACACCTGCCGCAACCTCGTGCCGACCGCGGTCTTCCTGCACGAGCTGTCGGCGCTCCCGGTCGAGCGCCGCAAGGAGGTCCTCGGTTCCGAGCACGCCTACCAGGGGGTGTTCCGCGACCTCGTCGAGCAGGGGCAGGCCGGCGGGCTGGTGCGGGCCGACCTCGACCCGCGGCTCGCGGCCCTGTCGATCCTGGGCTCCACGAACTGGGTGTACCGCTGGTTCCGTCCCGGCGGCACCTTCACCCCCGAGCAGATCGGGGCCGAGATGGCGGAGATGGCGATCCGCGGGATCGCGACCGAGGAGGCGTTGCAGGCCCGCGCCTCCCGCTGACACCTCAGGAGGAGCACATGCCCGGTTCGCAGGCCGGGCGGGCGGACGTCGTGGCCGTCCCGAGCACCGCCACCGGGGATCTGCCGAAGGGCGGGGCGGCGTACTCGCTGGCCAAGGCCGCGATGGAGACGGGGCCGTGGATCTCGGGCGCCGGCGGCTCAGATGAGGGTGATCAGGGGGGAGCCCGCGGCGACGGGGCTGCCGGCGCCGACCAGGACCTGACCCACCGTCCCGCCGACCTCCGTGCGGATCTCCATCTCCATCTTCATGGCCTCGAGCACCGCGACGACGTCGCCGGGCGCCAGCTCCTGGCCGGGCTGCACCCGGACCTGGACGACCGTCGCGTCCATCGGGGCGACGGGCACGGTGCCGGCCGCGGAGGAGGACCCCGCGGCCGCGCCGGCGGACTCGCGGGTCGGGCGGGTGGACGCCGTGGCCGCGGCGCCCGGGCGGACCGTGCGGCCGTAGACCGCCACCTCCACCGGCCCGCGGTCGGTCGCGAGGCGGACCCGGCGGGTCGGGACGGTCGCGCCACCCGACACCACGCCGGCCCCGGCCGGGCCGGACCCGGATCCGGCCGTGCCGGCGCCGGCACCACCACCGGCTCCCGAGCCGACCCCGGCGCCGGGCTTCGTCGCCGGGTCCGGCACCCACTCCCGCTGCACCGAGCCGGTGTCGTGGGTGCCGGCGGCGAAGGACGCCGAGCCCAGCACCTCCCGCAGGTACGGGGCGGTGGTCGGCACCCCCTCGACCCGCAGCTCGCCGAGCGCGGCGACGAGCCGGCGGCGGGCGGCGTCGCGGTCGGCGCCGTGCGCGAGCACCTTGCCGAACATCGAGTCGTACTCGGGGGCGACGGCTCCGCCCGCCTCGACACCGAAGTCGTTGCGCACCCCCGGCCCGAGCGGGAGCGCCAGCCCGGTGACGGCGCCGGGCGCGGGCCGGAAGTCCGCCCACGGGTCCTCGGCGGCGATACGGGCCTGGATCGCGTGACCCGAGACCCGGACGTCGTCCTGGGTGAAGGGCAGCGGCGCGCCGCCGGCCACCCGGAGCTGCGTGGCGACGATGTCCAGCCCGGTGACCAGCTCCGTCACCCCGTGCTCGACCTGCAGCCGGGTGTTCATCTCGAGGAAGAAGAACTCCTCGGACGTCGGCAGCACGAGGAACTCGACGGTCCCCGCCCCGACGTAGCCGACCTTCCGTGCGAGGGTCACGGCGGCGTCGAGCAGTCGCGCTCGCAGCGTGTCCGACAGCCCGAAGGCCGGTGCCTCCTCGATCAGCTTCTGGTGCCGCCGCTGGACCGAGCAGTCCCGGTCGACGAGGTGCACGACGGCGCCGTGCGCGTCCCCGATCACCTGCACCTCGACGTGCCGCGGGCGCTCCAGGTACCGCTCGAGGTGCACCTCGGAGCGCCCGAACGCGGCGCCGGCCTCGCGCCCGGCAGCGGCCATCGCGTCGGCCAGCTCGTCGGCGGAGTGCACGACCCGCATCCCGCGCCCGCCACCCCCGAACGACGCCTTGACGACGAGCGGGAACCCCAGCTCGGCCGCCGCCTGCGTGGCCTCCTCCACGGAGAGGTCGCCGGTCCCCGGCGGCACCGGGACCCCGCACTCCTCGGCCAGCGCGCGGGCCGCGACCTTGTCGCCCATCCGGGCGATGACCTCGGCCGACGGCCCCACGAAGGTCAGCCCCGCGCCCGTCACGGCCTCGGCGAACCCGGCGTCCTCGCTGAGCAGGCCGTACCCGGGGTGCACCGCGTCGGCCCCGGCGGCCTTGGCCGCGCCGAGCAGGGCGTCGACGTCCAGGTACGAGGCCCGCGCCGGGGCCGGGCCGATCCGGTGCGCCTCGTCGGCCAGCCGGACGTGCAGCGCGTCGGCGTCGGCATCGGAGTACACCGCGACGGCCCGCAGGCCGAGCTCCCGGCAGGACCGGATGATCCGCACGGCGATCTCGCCACGGTTCGCCACCAGGACGGTCTGGATCGACACGAGCCGCTCCGCTCTACTCGGGGGGTCGACGAGGTCTGTCTACCAATCGACCGTCTGGTAGTCTAGCGTCCGTCGGTGAGACCCGACGGACACCGGTACGAGCGGAGGTCCCGTGACGGCAACGGACAGCCCCACGGCGCCAGCAGGCACCCCCGGCAGTGCTCCGACTGGAGACACCGGCGCGCACACCATGGCGGACAGGATCGCGCTCCTGCGCGAGAAGCAGGAGGCCGCCCACGCCAGCGGCGGGGCGGAGGGCCTGCGCCGGCACCGGGAGTCCGGCCGCCTGCCCGTGCGCGAGCGGATCGACATGCTCGTCGACCCGGACACGTGGTTCGAGATCGGGGCCCTCGCCCTGCCCGAGCTGCGGCGCGAGAAGCCCATCCCGGGCGACGCGGTGGTCACCGGCTTCGGCCTGCTCGACGGCCGGCGCATCGGCGTGATCGGCATCGACTCCAGCGTGGTCGCGGGCACCACGGCCCCGATCAGCATGCGCAAGCAGGGGCGGTTGATCGAGCACGCGCAGCGGCACGGCTTCCCCCTCGTCCTGCTCTGCGACGCCGACGGCGGCCGGATGCCGGACGTCTCCGGCTGGCGGTTCTCCGGCCTCCCGCTGGACTTCACCACGTTCCTCAAGCCCCCGCCGGGTCAGCCGGTGGTGCCCCGCGCGGCCGCGGTGCTGGGCCCGAGCTACGGCGACTCGGCGTTGCACGCCTCCACCGCGCACTACGTGGTGATGGTGCGCTCCGGGTCGATCGCGCTGTCCGGGCCGAGCGTCGTGGAGCCCGCGATCGGCGAGAAGGTCACCGACGAGGAGCTCGGCGGCCCGGCGGCCGCGACCGAGGCCGGCAACGCGCATCTGGTCGTGGACACCGAGGCCGACGCGATGGACGCCATCGCCGCGTTCCTGTCGTACCTGCCGCAGAACTCCACGCAGCGCCCGCCGGTGGCGCCGCCGCTGCCGCCGGGGCGGGACCCGAAGGACCTCGAGGAGATCGTCCCGCTCGGGGCGCGGTCGGGCTACGACATGCGCGACGTGTTCGCCTGCCTGGCCGACGAGGCCAGCATCCTGCCCTGGGCGGACGGCTGGGGTTCGAGCCTGCTGTGCGCGCTGGCCCGGATCGAGGGCCGCCCGGTGGGGCTCATCGGCAACCAGCCGATCGTGCGGGCCGGGGCGCTGGACCCGGCGGCGTTGGCGAAGGAGAAGGTGTTCGTGCAGCTGTGCGACACCTTCGGGCTGCCGCTGGTGTTCCTGCACGACGTGCCGGGCCTGATGATCGGCACGCAGGCCGAGCGCGGCGGGATCCTGCACGGCTACGAGGCGCTGGTCTCGGCGATCGCCGAGGCCACGGTGCCCAAGGTCGGGGTGGTGCTGCGCAAGGCCTACGGCGGCGGGCACTTCGCGATGGGCGGTCGCCCGACGAAGCCGGACTTCCTCTACGCCTGGCCCAGTGCCGAGCTGGGCTTCATGGCCCCGGAGACCGGGATCCGCACGATCCACCGCCGGCGGCTGGAGAAGGTGCTGGCCGAGCAGGGCCCGGAGGCGCACGCGGCGCTGGTCGCGGAGCTCACGGCGGAATGGATCAGCGAGGCGGAGCCCTGGGAGGCCGCCGCGCACCTCTCGCTCGACGACGTCATCGAACCGGGCCGCACCCGGGAGGTCGTCGCGGCGAGCATCGACATCGCGCTCGGAGGACGGCTGTGACCAGCAGGAACGGGACCACCACCCGCAACGTCCGGGTGGAGGTCGAGGAGGTCGGGGACGGCCGCGTGGCCATCGCCGTGCTGACGATCGACGACCCGGCCAAGCTGAACGCGATGGGCCGCACGTTCTGGGCGGAGATGCGCGAGGCGCTGGCCTCGCTCGAGGCCGACGGCCGGACCCGCGCGGTGATCATCACCGGGGCGGGGGAGAAGGCCTTCTCCGCCGGGGGGGACATCGCGAGCTTCGCCGAGCTGACCGACGTCACGGCCAAGCGGGCGTTCCAGCAGGACTGCATGCGCACCTTCGCCGCGGTGGAGGAGACCCCGCTGCCGGTGATCGCGGCGGTGAACGGCTACGCCATGGGCGGGGGCTGCGAGCTGGCCCTGGCCTGCGACGTCGTGGTGGCGGCGGACACCGCGAAGTTCGGGATGCCGGAGAGCGCGGTCGGGCTGGTGCCCGGGTTCGGGGTGCTGCGGGCGCCGTCGGTGATCGGCCGGCACTGGACCAAGCTGATGATGTTCTCCGGGGAGCGGGTCGACGCCGAGACCGCGCAGCGGATCGGGCTGGCGCAGAAGGTGGTGCCCGCGGCCGCGCTGATGGACACCGCGCGGGAGATCGCGGTGCGGATCGCCGGGATGGCCCCGCTCGCGCTGGCCACGGGGAAGAACCTGGTCAACCGGGGTGTGGACCGCGGGGAGTTCGACCACTCCACGGCCGCGCTGACCACCCTGCACGCCACCGCCGACGCCGCCGAGGGGATCGCGGCGTTCGTCGGGAAGCGGGCGCCGAAGTTCGAGGGGCGGTAATGGAGCCTTTCGTCGCGCTGATGCGGCGCTACGTCAACGACTACACCAACCGGCACGACGTCTCGGTGTGCCCCGAGATCATGGAGCCGGGCTACACGCTGCGGATGGGCCCGCACGAGGTGGCGGGTCGCGACGAGCTGTACATCCCGGCGTCGCAGAAGCAGTTCACGCAGTTCCCCGGCCTGTGCCTCACGGTCCACGAGATCGTGACCGACGGCGACCGGCTGGCCATGCGGTTCTCCGAGCATGGCCGGTCGGTCAGGCACGACGGGCGCGGGGCGGCGTGGACCGGGCTCGGGCTGTACCGCTGGAACGGCACCAAGCTCGTCGAGAACTTCGTGGAACAGGACTACCTGGCCCGGCGGCGGCAGCTCGCCTCGGGCGTGCCCGCCGAGGTCGAACGCCCGGCGCTGGCGCCGTGGGACACGGTGGCGCTCGCCCCGGATCCGGCGGCCGAGGCGGTGGTGCGGGCCTGGATCGACGAGTCCGCGCCCGGTCCGGTCACCCTCGACGACGGGGCCCCGGACATCCTGCTCGCCGACGCGTCGTCGCAGGTCGACGACCTCTTCTCGGCCGGCCCGCACGTCGCCTTCCGGGTCACCCGCACCGGCACGTACGTGGGCGGGCTCGGCCCCGACGCCGGGATCGACGACGCCGCGCTCACCGGCGCGCCCGGCACGCTGCACCTCGTCGGACTGGTCACCGTGGCCGACGGCCGGGTGTCCGGCGGCCGGATCGTGCGGGACCGTCTGGGCCTGGCCCGCAGCCTGTCCCGGCCGACCGTGGGGAGTGCGCCGTGACCGTGCTGGACGATCTCACCACCCCGTCGGCGAGCGCGGACCCGTTCTCCGTCTTCCGTGCCCTGCGCGAGAGCGACCCGGTGCACTGGAGCGAGGCCCACCGGGCCTGGCTGATCACGCGCTACGACGACGTCTCGGCCGCCTTCCAGAACAAGGCCTTCTCCAACGACCGGGTCCGCCCGGTGCTGGAGCGCAAGCGGCAGGCCGGCGCCGAGTCCGCCGCGACCGGGGTGCTCGGCCTGATGACCGGCTGGATGGTCGTCAACGACCCGCCCGTGCACAGCCGGCTGCGCAAGCTCGCGGCCGGCGCCTTCAAGGGCCAGCGGATCGCCGCGATGGACGAGATGATCACCCGGATCGTCGACGAGCACCTCGACGCGTTCGTGCGCGGCTCCGGCCCGCAGGACCTGATCTCCGAGGTCGCCTACCCGCTGCCCGCCACGGTGATCGCGACGATGCTCGGCGCCCCGCCCGAGGATCGGGACCGGTTCCGCGAGTGGTCGGACGAGCTCGCGCTGGTCGCCTTCGGCACCGGCGGCGCCGCGCGGGCGGACCGGCACGAGCGCGCGCTGCGCGGGCTCCGGGAGATGGAGTCCTACTTCCACACGCTCATCGGGAAGCGCCGGGCCGAGCCGGGCGAGGACATGCTGTCCGCCCTGATGGCGAAGGAGGGCGACGACCGGCTGACCGACGACGAGCTCGTCGGCATGTGCGCGCTGCTGCTCTTCGCCGGCCACGAGACCACCACGAACTCCATTGCGAACTCGGTCCTGGCCCTGCTGCGGCACCCCGACCAGCTCGACCGCCTGCGCCGCGACCCGGCGCTGATCGGCCCGGCCGTCGAGGAGCTGCTGCGCTTCGACGGCCCGATCAAGGTGCTCAACCGCTGGGTGGTCGCCGAGACCGAGGTCCGCGGGAAGACGATCCGGCCGGGGGAGCGGGTGCACCTCGTGCTCGCCTCGGCCAATCGGGACCCGGAGAAGTTCACCGACCCGGACTCGTTGGACCTGGGGCGCAGCCCGAACCCGCACGTCGCCTTCGGCAAGGGCATCCACGCCTGCATCGGCGCGCAGCTGGCGCGGATGGAGACCCGGATCGCGGTGGCGCGGATCGTCGAGCGGCTGCCCGGGCTGGCGCTCGCGGAGGAGCCGGAGTGGAAGGACGTGCTGGCCTCCCGCTCCATGGAGAAGCTGGTGGTGACCCACTCGTGAGGATCGGGGTCGACAGCGAGGTCTGCGAGGCGCACGGCCAGTGCTCGATCGTCGACATGGACCTCTTCCCCCTCGACGACGACGGCTACTCGGCCGTCGGGCCGGACCGTGAGGTCCCGGAGGGCGAGGAGGACACGGCGAAGCTGGGTGTCGACGCCTGCCCGGTCCGCGCGCTGAAGGTGCTGTCGTGAGCGTGCTCTTCACGCCCGTCCGGCTGGGCCCGCTCACCCTGAAGAACCGCCTGGTCATGGCCCCGATGGGCACCTGCCTCGACAACGGCGGGTACATCACGGACGACACCGTGGCCTACTACCGCCGGCGGGCCGAGGGCGGCGTCGGGGCGATCACGGTGGAGGGCTGCCTGGTCTCGGCGGACACCGTCGGGCCGGAGCCGCGGATCAGCGGGCCGGAGTACCTGCCGGGGCTGCGCCGGGTCGTCGAGGCCCTGCGGCCCTACGACGTCACGGTCGGCGTGCAGCTCATGCACCCCGGCCGGCAGGTCGTCGAGGGGCCGTCCGTGGCGCCGTCGCCGGTGCCGCTGAACTCGGCCTCGCCGGTCCCGCACGAGCTGACGGTGCCGGAGATCGAGCGGATCGTCGCCGACTACGCGCAGGCGGCCCGCTACGCCCAGGAGGCCGGGTACGACTACCTGGAGGTGCACGGGGCGCACGGCTACCTGCCGTCGAACTTCCTGTCCCCGCAGCACAACCACCGCACGGACGCCTACGGCGGCCCGCTGGGGAACCGCGCGCGGTTCTCGGTGGAGGTCGCCCGGGCGATCGTCGCGGCGTGCGACCTGCCGCTCGTGTGGCGGCTCAACGGCACGGACGCCGAGCCCGGCGGCTTCGACCCGGAGTCGGCGGTGGCCGTCGCCCGGATGCTCGAGGAGGCCGGGGTCGCGTCGATCTCCGTGTCGTCGGGAACCTGGCTGACGCTGCAGCAGACCCTCGCGCCGATGTCCGTGCCGCGCGGGCACATGCGGCCGCTGGTCCGGGCGGTCAAGCAGGCCGTGTCGGTGCCGGTGATGGCCGTCGGCCGGCTCGATGACCCCCAGCTCGCCGAGAACATCGTCGAGTGGGGCGAGGCGGACATGGTGCTGCTCGGCCGCGGGCTGATCGCCGAGCCGGACTGGCCGCTGCTGGTGCGCGACGGGCGCCGGGACGAGCTGCGCCCGTGCATCGCCTGCAACGCGTGCGTCGACCTCGTCGGCCGCGGCGAGCGGGCCCGGTGCTCGGTGAACCCCGAGGTCGGCCGCGAGCTGACCTGGGAGGTCAAGCCCACGGCGCGCCCGCGGCGGGTGATGGTGGTCGGGTCCGGGCCGTCGGGCCTGGAGGCGGCGCGGCTCGCCCGGCTGCGCGGGCACCAGGTCTCGATCTGGGAACGGGACGCGGAGCTGGGCGGGAAGCTGGAGGTCGCCGGCCTGGCGCCGAGCAAGCGCGAGGTGCTGCGGTTCCGCGAGCACCAGGCGCGGCGGCTCACCGCGCTCGGGGTGGAGATCCACACCTCCGCGCCGGTGTCGGCGGGGACCGTCGCGGCCGAGCGGCCGGACGTCGTGATCGTCGCGACGGGCGCGGACGCGCTGGTGCCGCCCATCCCGGGAATCGACGGACCGACCGTGCACGACGCGCAGCGGCTGCTGCGCGGCGAGATCGCGGTCGGGCCCGGGACGCGGCTGGTCGTGGTCGGCGGCAGCGCCACCGGTTGCGAGACCGCGGAGCTCATGCGGGCCCGGGGCGCCGAGGTCACGATCGTCGAGATGCGCGGCAGTATCGGCCGCGGGATCGAGGCGATCACCCGCCGGCAGCTGGTGCGGCAGCTGAAGAAGGACGGCGTCGAGGTCCTGACCAGGGCCACGGTCGTCGGGATCGATCCCGGCGTCGTGCACTGGCAGGAGGCCGACGGCACCGCACACTCGATCGACGCCGACCTCGTCGCGCTCGCGATCGGCTGGCGCCCCACCGGCTCCGACGTCACGTCCGGGCTGGAGCTCGGCGAGGGAGTCGAGGTCAGGGTGCTCGGCGACGCCGACTCCCCGGCCGACTTCGTGCGCGCGGTCAACGCCGGCGCCGACGCGGGCCTCACCGTCTGACCCCGGAGTGCACAAACGGCACTTTTGTGCGGTAGGTCCGCACGAAAGTGCCGTTGGTGCGCCGGCGAGTCGGGACGGCCGGCCCCGGAATGCACAAACGGCACCTTTGTGCGGTAGGTCCGCACGAAAGTGCCGTTCGTGCAATCGTCAGGCGGACTGCTTCTCCGGTGCCGCCGTGACGTCCGGGAACTTGGTGTAGCCCTCGTAGCCCTTGGCGGCGACGTCGTCGCACCGCTCGCGGTACACGCCGACCCCGCCGATGTAGGCCATGAAGACCCGCGGCTTGCCGGGGACGTTGGAGCCCATGTACCAGGAGTCCGCGGTGGGGTAGAGGGTCGTGTCGCCGACCTCCTCGACGTGGCGGACCCACTCGTCCTCGGCCTCGGGCGTCGCGTCGAGCTCCTCGACACCGTTGTCGCGCATCCACTGGATGCAGTCGGTGACCCAGTCCACGTGCTGCTCGATCGACACCATCATGTTCGACAGCACCGACGGGCTCGACGGGCCGGTGATCGTGAACATGTTGGGGAAGCCGGCGACCGACAGCCCGAGGTAGGAGCGGGGGCCCTCGCCCCACTTCTCCTTCAGCGACACCCCGCCCTTGCCCCGGATGTCGACCCGGGTGATGGCGCCGGTCATCGCGTCGAAACCGGTGGCGAAGACGATCGCGTCGACCTCGTACTCGTTCTCCGACGTCCGGACGCCCTTCTCGGTGATCTCCACCAGCGGGGTCTTCCGGATGTCGACGAGGTGGACGTTGTCCTTGTTGAAGGTCTCGTAGTAGCCGCTGTCCAGGCAAGGCCGCTTGGTGCCGTACGGGAAGCTCCGCGGGGAGAGCAGCTCGGCCAGCTCCGGGTCGTGCACGGTCTCGCGGATCTTGGACCGGACGAACTCGGCGGCCGTCTCGTTGGCGTCCTTGTCCACCAGCGTGTCGGTGTACGAGGTGAGCACGGCGACGAGGTTGCCCTGCTCCCAGGCCGACTCGTAGGTGGCGGTGCGCTCGGCCTCGTCGACCTCGAGCGCGGACTGCGTGGGCAGCGGGACCGGGACGCCGAAGGCGGAGAGCTGCTGTTCCTTGCGGAACTCCCGGTAGGTCGCCTTGCGGGCGGCCACCTCCTCCTCGGTGAGCGGCCGGTTGCCCGCCGGCATCGAGAAGTTCGGCGTCCGCTGGAACACGACGGTGTCCGCGGCCTGGCCGGCCATGATCGGGATCGACTGGATGCCGGACGAGCCGGTGCCGATCACCGCGATGCGCTTGCCCGTGAAGTCCACGCCCTCGTGCGGCCAGTGTCCGGTGTGGTAGGTCGGGCCCTGGAAGCGCTCGGCGCCGGGGATCTCGGGCGCCTTCGACACCGACAGGCAGCCGGTGGCCATGACGAACCAGCGGCAGTCGACGACCTCACCGGTGTCCGTGATGACGGTCCAGCGCCTGCGGTCGGCGTCGTAGACGGCGCTCTCGACCCGGGTGTCGAAGGTGATGTCGCGCGCCAGGTCGAAGCGCTCGGCGACGTGTTCGGCGTAGCCGAGGATCTCGGGCTGGGTGGCGTACTTCTCGCTCCAGGTCCACTCCTGCTCCAGCTCCGGGCTGAAGGAGTACGAGTAGGCCAGGCTCTCGACGTCGCACCGGGCGCCGGGGTACCGGTTCCACCACCAGGTGCCGCCGACGCCGGAGGCGGCCTCGAACACCCGGGTGGACAGGCCCAGCTCGCGGAAGCGGTGGAGCTGGTAGAGGCCGGAGAACCCGGCCCCGACGATGACGGCGTCGACCGTCCTGTCGTTGGTCATGCGCGTGCTACCTCCAGGCTGCGACTCTGCAGACGTTTGGTGACGTGGACCCAGTCAACCGAGCGTTTGACAAGTCCGCGACGTGCGCGGCGACGCAGTCGGGGCGCGGCTTCGTTCCGGGGACACCTTGACCCGGACGGGTCCGGTGTGCTGCGGATCACTCGTCGCCGGTGTGGCCCCCGGTCAGCGCGGCGACGAGCGCCCAGTCCGGGGCGGCCGGGTCGAGCTCGCGCAGCTCCCGGACCGACCGGGCCGCGGGGGAGTCGACGAGCCGGGCGGCGAGCAGGTCCGGGCGGCCCGGGAGCTCGCCGACCTGGACGAGACCCGCGGCGAGCCGGGCCCAGCCCGTGGCGGCCGGGTCGCCGGCCTCGGCCAGCGCGGCCAGCGCGGAGCGGTGCGCGGCGACGGCCCGGCACGGGTGCCCGGCCGCCCGTTCGACGGCGGCGACCTCCTGCCATGCCGCGGCGACGTCGGCGGGCCGGCCGAGCGTGCGGAACAGCGCGAGCGCGGCGTGCAGGTCGGCCAGGGCCTCGGCGGGGCGGTCGCGCCGGCGCGCGAGGTGTGCCCGGTCGACCAGGGCCTGCGCGTGGGCGGCGTCGTCCCGGCCGGCGAGGAGGGCGACGGCGAGGTCGAAGGCGGCGCGGGCGTCGCGGAGCCCGGCGGGGTAGGCGGGTGCGGTCCCGAAGGTGGGTGCGGACCCGGAGGGCGGGAGTGGCGGGGGTGCCGGCGGCGCGGCCGGGTCGGCTTCGGCGGCGCGGGCGAGCGCGACGGCGAGGCGGTGCGCCGCGCGGCCGAGCAGGACCGGGTCACCGGTGCGGTCGGCGAGGTCGAGGGCGGCGGTGGCGGCGGCCAGAGCGGCCGTGTCGTCGCCCCGGCGGGTGCGGGCTGCGGCGAGGTGGACCAGGGCGTCGGCGCCCACGGCGGGGTCGGCGTGCGCGGCCGCGTGGTGGGCGAGCCGCTGCAAGAGGGTGCCGGTGCCGAGGGCAGGCGTCGCCGGGCCGACGAGGGGGGCCGGGTCGTCGAGCGGGAGCGGCCCGGTCGGTGCGGCCTCCGGTCCGGTCGTGGTTGGAGCGTCGAGCGGGGTCGGGCCGTCGAGCGGGACGGTGCGCGATTCCGGGAGCGGCCCGGGGAGGGCGGCCCACTCCGGCTCGGCCGGCAGCACCTCGGCGACGACGGTGGGCAGGGCGCACCACGGCCCGTCGCCGGGCCCGGGGCGCGGGCTGAGCAGCCCGCGGCGGAGCAGGGCGCGCAACAGCGGGCCGACCGCGACGCCGTCCGGCAGCACCGCGGTGCACCGCGCCGGATCGACCAGCGGCAGCCTGGTGGCCCGGACCGCCTCCAGCACCTCGCGATCGGCGGCGGGCAGGGCGGCCAGTGCGATCCGGGCGGCGGCGCGGGCGGCCGCGGCGGCGTGGCGGGGCCGGCCCGTGGAGTGCTGCGTCCGCAGGGCGCGCAGGCCCGCGGCGGGGCTCGGGAAGGTTCCCGCGAGCAGGCGGACGGCGAGGGGGGAGCCGTGGCAGGCCTCGAGCAGCGCGTCCGCGGACTCGACGGCCGGTGCCGGGCAGCGGGCGGGGACGTCGAGCCCGGCGTGGCAGGACGGCAGGAGCGCGCCGGCCGCCGCGGTCGGCAGGCCCCGCACCGCGACCGGGGCCAGGCCGTCGAGGTGCAGCTCGCCGAGCGGTGCGGCCGTGGTCACCAGCACCGCCGAGCCGCCGCCGGGCAGCAGTGCGCGGACCTGCGCGGCCGAGCGGGCGTCGTCGAGCACGAGGAGGGTGGGCGTGCCGGCGAGCACCGCGCGCAGCAGGGCCGTCCGGTGCGGCGTCGCGGCCGGGATCTCGCCGGCACGCACGCCGAGGTCCCGCAGCAGCTCCCGCAGCGCCGGGCCCGGATCCGGGCCGGTCAGCGGCACGAACCGGACCCCGCCGGGGTACCGGACGGCCAGGCGGGCGGCCGCGGCGAGGGCCAGCGCGGTGGTCCCGAGCCCGGGTCCACCCGCGAGCACGACCCCGGGGGCACCGGCGGCGACCGCCCGCAGCACCGCGGCCAGCTCGCCCTCGCGCCCCGCGAGCCCCGGCATAGTGGGGTCGACCGGCGGTGCGGCCGGGGGTTCGAGCACGACCCGTCCCACCTGCACGACGGTCCCGACGGGTGCCGCCACCCGCAGGTCCAGCTCCGGCTCCCTCACGCGCCGCCCCGGCGGTCCGGCGGGCCGATCGTGAGGCCGCCGTGCAGCTCCCGCGCCTGGACGACGGTCCCGGCCTGGCCGCCGTCGGCGACCTCGATCCGCATCCCGGGGACCTCGGGCCCCGGCCGCTCCGGCGCGGCGGTCCCGACCGCGTCCGTCAGCGGTGCCGGGAGCGGGCCGCCGGTGTGCAGCCAGGCGTGACCGGAGAACACCTTCGCGGGCTCGAGGACGAGCACCCGCCGGAAGTCGCGCAGCCGGACCAGGCCGCGCAGCTCGTCGAACAGCGGGTCGGAGACGGCGACCGCGAGGTCGGTGCCGGGCCGCCGGGCCAGGTCGGACCGCAGCGCCCGCGACCCGAGGAACCGGCAGGTCCGCACGACGCCGTTGCCCGCGAAGCCGTTGCGCGCCGGCCGGCCCGGGCCGCGGTGCGCGGCCGCGCGCAGCCGCAGCCGCTCGCGCGGGGCCTCCCGGTTGACCGCCTCGACCCCGGCGCGCAGCGCCACCAGCATCGCGACGACCGCCGCGGACTCCGCCGCCGGCCCGAGCAGGGCCACCTCGCCGTCCCCGTTGGGCTGGCGCAGCGGGGCGGTCCCCGCCGCCCGCCAGGCCGCGTCGAGCAGCCCGGCGAGGGCCTCCTGGGCCCGCTCCTGCCCCGCGTCCGAGCGCCTGCCGTAGCCCTCCAGGTCGACCGCGACGCACAACCGGTCGCCCGTGTCACCCCGGCGTCCGACCACCCGTCCCCCCGTACCCCGAACCGCCGCCGACGGGGAGCCTACGAGGTGGGGGCGCCCGGCGGGTAGGTTCGCCGTGCGGGCCGGCCGGTCCGCGCGGCACCCGGGGGTGACCGGTCGGTGACGACCCAGGAGCGGACGGAGGCGGCGCAGGGCCCGCAGGGCGGCGCCGGACCCGAGCCTGCCCTGGACCCCGCGCTCTGGGAGGCGCTGCGCGCCCTCGGGCACCTCGCCGAGTTCGTCCCCGGCGCCACGATCCTGTTCCAGGGCTCCCCCTCGGAGTCGATGCTGCTGCTGGAGAGGGGCCTCGCCACGGTGAGCGCCACGGCCGCGGACGGGGCCGAGGTGTTCCTCGCCTTCCGCGGGCCCGGCTCCCTGCTCGGCGAGTTCGGCTACGTCGACCGCAGGCCGCGCTCGGCCATGGTCCGTGCCGCCGTCCCCACCCTGTGCCGGGTCCTGCCCCGCCCGGCGCTGGACCGGTTCCTCGGCGCCGACCCCGAGGCGCAACGGGCGGTGACGACCGCCGTGGTCGCCAAGATGCGGGCGGTCACCGACCGGCGGGTCCGGTACACGCAGGGCCGCATCGGCACGCGGATCGGGCGGGTCCTCCTCGACCACGCACGCGAGTTCGGTGTCCCGGGCCCCGGCCGCTCCGTGGTGGTCGACGTGCCGCTGGCCCAGCCGCGGATCGCCGACCTGGTCGGCGCGAAGCCGCGGATCGTCGGGCTGGAGCTTGCCCGGCTGCAGGAGGCCGGGCTGGTCGACACGGGGTACCGGTCCTCGCCGCGGAAGCTGCGGGTGCTGGACCCCGAGGGACTGGAACGCCGGCTGGCGGAGCCCGCACACTGACCGCCGCAGGTGGCACGGGTGCGACATCAGCGGGCGGCATCCCGGCGATCATCGGTGCCCGACGACCGGCGACGGGAAGGACCCGCGGTGAGCGCTGAACCGGAACCCGAGGAGGGGACGGTGTCGGGCCCGACCGGGTTCGGGGTGGACGAGGACGTGCTCGCGCTGCTCGGCCACGACGGCGCCGCACTGCCGACGGAGCACCCGTTCGACTCCTGGTGACCCAGGACGGCGAGCCAGCGGCGCGCCTTCGCCTCGGCCGTCCGGTCGCCCGCGGCCACGGCGGCCCGCAGCGCCGCCCCCAGCTCGACGGTCGCCGCGACCGTCCGGCCCGCAGCGTCCAGCGCCTCGCCCAGTCCCTGCCGCGGGGCCACCGGCTGCGGCCCGTCCTGCTCCGCGAACAGCGCGCAGCTGCGGCGGTAGGCCTCGACCGCACCGTCGGCGTCGCCGGCGGCGCGCCGCGCGTCGCCGAGTCCCTGCCACACGGCGGCCTGCCCCGGCCCGTGGTCGAGCACCCGGAACCGTTCGAGCGCCCCCGCCTCGCAGTGCAGCGCGCGGTCCGTGCGACCCCGCGCGCACGCGACCGTCCCGAGCCCGTGCAGGGCCCACGCCGTGGTCTCCACGGCCTCGGCGCCCCGGTGGGTGCGCAGCAGCTCGATCACCCGCAGGTAGAGCCGCCCGGCGCGGCCCGGGTCGCCGATCTCGCGGTGCACCTCGGCCCGCGCCCGCACCGCCCCGGCCGCCCCGACCGGGTCGCCGGCGGCGAGGAAGCGCTGCTCCGCGCCGTCGAGGGTGCCGAGCGCGAGGTCCGGACGGCCGCGCCCGTGCTGGGCGACGGCGACCCGCACCTGCAGCTCCGCGCGTCGCCCCGGCGGGCCCTCCGCCTCCGCGCAGCGCAGCGCCGCCGTCTGGACGCGATACCAGTGCGCCCACGGCGCCCGGAGCGCGCGGCGGTCCGCGAGGACGTCGGCGACCTGGTCGAGACCGGTCCGGTCGTACCGCTCGAGGTCCTCGGCCACCACGACGAGGTTGTCCCACTCGGCGGCGAACCAGCCGTGGTCCGCGGCGCGGCCGGGGGTGGGGCGGGCCAGGTCGAGCGCGCGGAGGTAGGTGTGGGCGACCCGCTCCCGGCCGGCCGTGGCCATGCGCTCGCCGCCGGTGTCGCGCAATGCCTCCTCCGCGAACCTCCGGGTGGGGCCGCGCAGCGCGTACCGCGGAGGGGTGCCCGGCCGCCGATCGACGAGGTGGGCCGCGGCCAGCACGTCCAGCGCCGGCGCGACGTACTCGGCGTCCACCCCGGCCAGCGCTGCGGCCGTCGCGGGTGTGACGTCGGCGAGCGGCATCGCCCCGAGCGTGCGCAGCACCCGGCGCTCGGTCGGCCCGAGGTGCGCGTAGGCCGCGGCGAACGACGCGCGCAGCGTCCGGTCCCCGATCTGCAGGCCGGCGAGCGTGCGGTGCCGGTCGCGCAGCGCGGCGGCGAGCCGGTCGGGCGTGAGGTCCGGCTCGGCGGCCAGTCGCGCGGCGGCGATCCGCAGCGCGAGCGGCAGCCCGTCGCAGACCGCGACGAGCTCGTCGACGCCGGGGCCGGGGTCGCCGAGGAGGGTGCGGGCGTCGTCGGGCTCGAGGTCGCCGACCTCGACGCGGACCGCGGCATCCTCGGGCAGCGCGAGCGGGGAGGTCGCGGTGAGCAGGGCGAACGAGCCGGACCGCGCGGGCAGGAGCCCGGCGACCACACCGGCGTCGACGACGTCGTCGAGCAGGAGCAGGACGCGCCGCTCGGCCAGGGCGGCCCGCAGCGCGGCCCGGGCGTCGGCGGCCCGGGCGGGCACGGGCAGCCCCAGCCCGGCGAGCAGCCGGCCCGCGGGCGCGGCCGGGCCCGGGAGGCGGTCGCGCAGGTCGTCGGCGAGGACGCCGTCGGGGAAGAGCGGGGCGAGGCGGTGCGCGGCCTCGACGGCCAGCGCCGTGGTGCCCGCGCCCGGTCGGCCGGTCAGCAGCACCGCGCGCACGGGCCCGCGGACGGCCCGGGTGATCTCCGCGAGCTCGCGGCGGCGCCCGACGAAGCCGTACGGCCGCGGCGGGAGGGCACCCGGGACAGCGCCCGGGACAGGGCTTCCGGCCAGGGGGACGGCCACGGTGCCGACCTGGACGGCGGTGCCGACGGGAGCGTCGAGGCGCAGCGCCAGACGCCCCGCCGGGCGCGCGGGTCGACCCACCCCGTGATCACCTCCTGCCGGTCGTTCCGAGCAGTGTCGTCGATCGGCCGATGCTCCGGGAACCCGTCGCGTTCCGTGGTCGTGCTGCGGACAGGTGTAACCAACGGCAACGTCGCACCGAGCCGATCAGTGCCGATCAGCGCGCGACAGCGGCCGAGGAGGAGGCGTCGGCGATGCCGCAGAAGGGGTTGGACCCCCTGCAGGAGGACCTGCCCGGGCCGGTCCGCGAGGTCGTCACGGACCTGCGCACGATCTACACCGAGGGGCCCTTCGACCGGCTGCGCCAGGTCGAGGAGGCGATCGTGCGCGCCCGCGCCGACCGTCCCGGCCTGGTCACGGTCTCGTCCGCCACCTGCTCCCGGATGCTCGGCCCGCGCCGCACGCCCGACGGCCGCAGCGCCCTGCCGCGATGGCCCTCGGTGAAGGCCTTCCTGGTCGTGCACGGCGTGGACCCGGAGCCGTACGAGGCGCGGTGGACGGCGGCCCGAGACGCGTGGGCGGCCGGGGAGGAGCCGGAGGAGAGCGCCGACCGCGCCGCCGATCCCGCGGACGGCGGCGCCACCGGCACCTCGGCCCCCGCCCGCCGCTCCCAGTTCGTGGCGCTCGCGCTCGCCGGGCTCGCCCTGTTCGGCGCCGGTACGGCGTTCGGCCTGCTCCTCGGCCGCGGGACCCCCGAACCGCAGGCCGTGGCGGTGTCGCCGCCGGCGCTGCCCGGCGCGGTGGAGACCGTCGAGCCGGCCGGCCCGAGCGGGGTGAACTGCGACGTCGGCGGCGAGGGCGGCGACGTCCGGTTCCTCTCCGTCGCCTCCGACGACGGCCGGCCCGGCATCCCGATCCGGATCCGCGCCGACCTGGAGATCGTGAAGCCCGCCGACCCGGACCACACCTACTGGCTCATGTTGCGGCTGTTCACCGAGGGCATGCCGTTCTTCGCCAAGGCGCCCGTGCGGACCGACTCCGGCCCGGCCTCGTTCGAGCTCGCCTTCGACTCCCCGATCGGGTCGGTCCGCGACCTCTTCGTGGTGGAGGCGGACGCGGGTGCGGGACAGTGGCTCCGGGAGAGCCACGAGCACGACGGCGACAGCGGCTGGGCGCAGAAGCGCGGTGCGCTGCCGCCGGGCACCGACATCGTCTCCGGCACCTGCCGCGTCGAGCGCACCCGTTGACCGGCCGGCCGGAGGACGTGATGGTTGTCGCTTCCGCCCGGATCGGGGCGCGAATGCCCGGGTATCGGTAGCCTTCTCCCGAAGGGTGCGAAACGGACATCGACCGAGGAGGACGGGTGCTCGAGGTCACCGGGCTGGCGTGGGGCGTGACGATCGGGGCGGTCGTCCTGCTGCTCGCGCTGGACCTGATCGTGGCGGCGCTGAAACCCCATCGGGTCGGGTTCCGCGAGGCCGTGCTCTGGTCGGTCTTCTACATCGCCGTCGCCGTGCTGTTCGGCGTGATCTTCTGGAACTACGCAGGCAGCCAGTTCGGCATCGAGTACTTCAGCGGCTACATCGTCGAGAAGAGCCTCTCGGTCGACAACCTGTTCGTCTTCGTGATCATCATGACGACGTTCGCGGTCCCCGAGGAACACCAGCACAAGGTTCTGACCTTCGGGATCGTGCTCGCGCTGATCATGCGCGGCATCTTCATCGCCGTGGGCGCCACGCTGCTCAACGCCTTCTCGTTCATGTTCCTGGTGTTCGGCCTGCTGCTGCTCTACACCGCGGTCCAGCTGTTCCGGCACCGCGACGAGGACCCGGACGTCGAGGACAACGCCGTGGTCAAGGGCGCGCGGCGGCTCTTCCCGGTCAGCGACGACTACCACGGCGGCAGGCTGTTCGCGAAGGTCGACGGCAAGCGCCTGGCCACCCCGCTGTTCATCGTGCTGGTCGCGATCGGCGGCATCGACCTGCTGTTCGCGCTCGACTCCATCCCCGCCGTGTTCGGCGTGACCAGCGAGGCCTACATCGTCTTCGCGGCCAACGCCTTCGCCCTGCTCGGCCTGCGTGCGCTGTTCTTCCTGGTCAAGGGCCTGCTCGATCGGCTGGTGTACCTCTCGACCGGGCTCGCGATCATCCTCGCCTTCATCGGCGTGAAGCTGATCCTGCACTGGCTGCACGTCGACATCAGCCCGTCGGTGCCGGAGATCCCGACCACGCTGAGCCTCGGCGTGATCATCGGCATCCTGGCGATCGTCACGGTCGCGAGCCTGATCAAGACGCGCAACGACCCGGATCAGAAGGCCCACGCGGGCTCGCTGCGGGCCAGCAAGAAGGCTCCGGGCGCGGTCTCCGCGTCGGAGCAGGAGCGGGACCGCTAGGATGGTGGCGTGCGCCACGCGTTGACCTCCCCGCGGGAGATCATTACCCGGCGCGCCGGCTGAGCCAGGTCGCCGGCGCGCCCTTCACGTGCGCCCGCCCGGGACCTGGCCCGGATCCCCGTCTTCCGAAGGAGATCCGATGACCGCCGCCCTGCTCCCTGCCCCCGCCGCCCCGGACGTCCCGGAGATGTCGGACCACGTGTCCGTCACCGTCGCCGTGACCGGCGGCCTCGACGGCGTCCAGCGCGTCGTGACCCTGCTGCGCGGCCGCGGCTACCCGGTCCGCGGGCTCACCGCCGACCTCGCCGACGACGACACGGGCGCCCTCGGGGTGCGTCTGCCGCTCACGGCCGAGGAGGCCGAGCTGCTGGTCGCGCGCCTGCACCGCCTCCCGGCGGTGCTGCACGCGACGCTCGGCTGACCCGGGTCAGCCGAGGCCGGGCCCGCCCACCGGGGTGAGCTCGATGTACTCCGGCGGGGCCGCGAGCAGCGGCAGCACCGCGCCCAGGCCGGCCTCGCCGAGGTCGCGCTCGAGCGCGGCCTCCGAGGCCGCCTCGTCCGACCACACCTCGGTGACCCAGACGGCGTCCTCCTCGTCCGGGGTGCGGTTGACGATGTACAGCTCGCACCCCGGTGCGGAACGCATGCCCTCGGCGACCCGCAGCATCCCCTCGGCCAGCGCGGTCCCCTCGCCGGGGGTCGCGATCATCCGGACGTACCTGCCGACGCGGGCGCTCATGCGGCGACGGTAGCCGCGCCGGGATCAGGCGGCGGTGACCGGGTCCGCGGCGGCGTCGACCGACCGGGTGTCGAAGCGCCGCAGCGCGCGGCCCTCGGCCGTGAACGCCGGCCAGCCCGGGTCGCCGGTCCGCGCGAAGCCGGTCCACCCGGCGACCATCTCGTCCGTCAGCGCGCGGGGCGGGTCCTCGCCCGCCAGCGCGTCCGGCCCCGTCGCGTGCTCGGGCGTGCCGAACACGAACGGCAGCTCGAGGGCGTGGCAGGCGCCGAGGCCGCCGCCGAAGGCGGGGGAGCGCCAGGCGAACTCGTAGACGTGCGTGGAGCCGGACCCGGTCCCGGCGTGCGCCAGGGCGAGGCGCAGCGCCGGGCCGCGGAACACGAGGTCGGTGAGCAGGGCGGCGTACCGCTCGCCGGGCGTGGCCTCGGTGCGCGCGGCCAGCAGCTCCGCGGCGCGCGGGTGCACCGCGCCGAGCCCGGCGAGGGTCTGGGCGTCGGTCAGGGCGCCGAGCAGGCCGGTGGGGACGAGGTAGAGGTTCATCTCCTCGGCGTTGAACCCGGTGATCAGGTCGACGCCTGCCGCGGAGCCCTCGGCGACGGCCGCGAGCGGGGAGCGCGGCAGGACGTCGTCGCCCACCACCGGACAGAAGCCGCCGAGCCCGAAGCCGGGATCGACACCGTCGGGTTCGCGCAGGTCGCCGCGCTTCAGCGGGTCCGACATGCGGTCCTGCGCGGCCAGGGTCTCGGCGAGCGGCCGCTCCCGGAAGGCCTCGGCGGAGGGCTCCACGCCGAGCTCGGCGGCGACCCGTGCGGCGAACCCGCGCAGCGGCCCCTCGCTGTGCACCATCTCCGCCCCGCCGCTCTGCACGATCGCGCGGCGGAACAGCCCGGCCGCGAGCGGCGAGCCGAGCAGGCAGCCCACGCTCATCGCCCCCGCGGACTCGCCGAACACCGTGACGTTCCCGGGGTCGCCGCCGAACGCGGCCGCGTTCTCCTGCACCCACGCCAGCGCGGCGAGCTGGTCGCGCAACCCGATGTTGGTGGCCCCGCCGGCGAGCGGGAGGAAGCCCTCGATCCCCAGCCGGTAGGTCACCGACACCAGCACGACGCCGGCGCGGGCCAGCGCGGTCCCGTCGTAGACCGGGGCGCCGGGCTCGCCGGCCACGAACGCACCGCCGTGCACGAACACCATCACGGGCAGCCCGGAGCCGCCGGGGTCCGGCGTCCAGACGTCGACGGTCAGGTGGTCGTCGCCCGGCCGCCAGCCCTGCCCGATGACGGGGGAGAGGTCCAGGGGGCCGAAGGTGCGCGGCGGCTGCGGGGCGTTCGGGCCGGGGGCGGTGCAGTCCCGCACGCCCTCCCACGCCGGCACCGGTGCGGGCGCGGTGAACCGGAGCGGGCCGACCGGCGGCGCGGCGTAGGGCACGCCCAGGAAGCGGGCCACCCCGTCCTTCTCGACGCCCCGGACCCGACCCGCGCCGGTGACCGCCTCCGGCGCCTGGCCACCCGACTCCTGAACCGACCGCTCGCTCGCCTGCACGGTCTCCGGTCTACCGGATCACGCCAGCGGAAGCACGAGGATGCGGTCGTCGTCGGCCCCGGGGTCGCCGCGGCCGTCGCGGTTGCTGCTGGTGAACCACAGCGACTTCCCGTCCGGGCTGACCGCGACGGCGCGGATCCGGCCGTACGTGCCCTCGAACAGCACCTGCGGCTCGCCCAGCGACCCGTCCGGGTCCACCGGGTAGCGGAAGAGCCGCTCACCGCGCAGCGCGCCCGCGTAGAGCGCCCCGTCCGCGTAGGCCAGTCCGCTCCACGAGGCGTCGTCCGTGCCCTGCTGGGCCAGCGGGTCGACGAAGCCGTCCCGGCCCTCGCGGCCCTCCACCTCGGGCCAGCCGTAGTTGCCGCCCGGGGTGATCAGGTTGATCTCGTCCCACGTGCTCTGCCCGAACTCCGCGGAGTACAGCCGCCCGGCCGGGTCCCAGGCCAGGCCCTGCGGGTTGCGGTGGCCGAGGCTGTAGACCGCGGTGCCGAACGGGTTGCCGGGCGCGGGCCGACCGTCCTTCGTGAGCCGCAGGATCTTCCCGCCGAGGTCGTCGCGGTCCTGGGCCGGCTCGCCGCGGCCCGCCTCCCCGGTCGCGACGTACAGGAAGCCGTCCGGCCCGAACTTGATCTGGCCGCCGTCGTGGTTGCCGCCCTTGGGGATCCCGGTGAGGATCTCCTGCTGCCGCGACCCGTCGATCGTGCCGTCCGGGTTGGCCGTCAACCGGACGACCCGGTTGTCGTCCGCCGTCGTGAACATGACGTAGACGCCGCGGTCGGTCGCGTAGTCGGGGGAGAGCGCCACGCCGAGCAGCCCGCCCTCGCCGGTGGGCGTCACGCCGTCGACGGTGCCCAGCCGGGTCACCGCGCCGTCCGGGGCGACCCGCGAGATCGTCGCCGGGATCCGTTCGGTGACCAGCGCGGAGCCGTCCGGGAGGAAGGCGATGCCCCACGGCACCTCGAGGCCCGTCGCGAGCACCCGCGGCGCGCCGTCGGCGGGCGCGCTCTGCGGGGTGGCGGACGGGGTACCGGCCGGGGTGGCCGCCGTGGGTGCAGGGGCGGGGCCGGCGCAGGCCGTGGTGACGGCCAGGGTGCCCGCGAGCAGTAGCGCGGCGCCGGTCCGGAGGGGGAGGGCGGTGAGGGAGCGCACGCCGGTGAACCTATCCGGGCCGGTCGGACCGGGCGCGCCGAACCCGACGGAACGGGAGGAACACGGCAGCCCACGGCGGAGGTGGGGCCTGCACCCGGGCGGAGCGGTGGGTGGCCCCGCTCCGCCCGGCCGGGGCGTCGGGCACCCTGGTGACCATGACCGTGGACCACATCCTGCTGGCGATCCCGCCGCTGGCGGTGTACCTGATCGTCGGGCTCGTGGTGGGTGTGGAGAGCCTCGGCATCCCGTTGCCGGGCGAGATCGTGCTGGTCAGCGCGGCGCTGCTGGCCTCGCACCACGAGGTCGCGGTCGACCCGGTCGCGGTCGGCGTCGCCGCGATCGTCGGCGCCGTCGTCGGGGACTCGATCGGCTACCTGATCGGCCGACGCTTCGGCCTCCCGCTGTTCGACCGGCTCGGCCGCCGCTTCCCGAAGCACTTCGGGCCGCGGCACGTCGCCCTCGCGGAGCGGATCTTCGGCAGCTGGGGGACGTGGGCGGTGTTCTTCGGCCGGTTCGTGGCGCTGCTGCGGATCTTCGCCGGCCCGCTCGCCGGGGCGCTGCGGATGCACTACCCGCGGTTCCTGGCCGCGAACGTCGGCGGCGCGATCGTGTGGGCCGGCGGGACCACCGCGGCCGTCTACTACCTGGGGATCGTCGCCGAGAAGTGGCTGTCCCGGTTCTCCTGGGTCGGGCTCGGCGTCGCGGTCGTCGCCGGCCTCGCCGTCGCCCTGGTGGTGCGGCGGCGCACCCACCGGATGCTCGACGAGGTCGAGCTGCCGGATCAGGCGGCGCCGGTGTCGACGGCCGAGGGCACGGCCGGTTCCACGGCCCCCACCTCGGCCCCGTGACCGAGGACCGGCACGTGGCCGGCGGCGGCGAGCTCCGCGGAGCGCACCCCCAGGGCGCGCAGCGCGGCGGCGACCACAGCGGGAACGGGCCGCGCGGCGCCGTCGAGCACGGTCAGGGCCAGCGCCCGCCCGTCGGGTAGCGCCGCGGCGAACACCCCCTCCGCCCCGTCCTTCGCGACGAGCCCGGGCACGGCCCGCAGGATGCGGGTCACCGGGCGGGCGGGGCCGCCGAGCCACTCCGGGTACGCCCGGATCGCCGCGGCGACCCGGCCCTCCGGGCTGCCCGGCTCCGCCGTGGCGATCGTCGAGAAGGCACGGGCCAGGCCCGCGACGGTGCAGGAGAAGAGCGGTGCGCCGCAGCCGTCGACGGCCACATGGCGCACCTCGTCGGCGGTCAGCGCCTCGACGTGCCGGCGGATCACCTGCTGCAGCGGGTGCGCGGGGTCGAGGTACGAGGCCGTGTCCCAGCCCGCGGCCACGCACGTCGCGAGCATGGCGGCGTGCTTGCCGGAGCAGTTCTGGGCGACCGGCTCCGGTGGCGAGCCGGACGCGCGCCAGGCCGCGGCGGCGTCGGGGTCGAGCGGGAGGTCCGGGGTGTTCTGCAGCGAGGTGGTGCCGAGCCCCGCGCCGGCGAGGATCCGGGCCGCGCCCTCGCGGTGCATCGGCAGGCCGGCGTGGCTGGCGGCCGCGAGCGCGAGCAGCTCGTCGTCGAGGTCCAGGCCGGCTCGCAGCATCGCCGCGGCCTGCACCGGCTTGAGGGACGAGCGCGGGAGGAAGACGGTGCCGGGCCGGCCGACCTGCGGGCCGCCGACCGTCGCCAGGTGCCCTAGGTGCACCGACTCGACCACCCCGGACCGGACGACGGTGGCCAGGACCCCGGCTCCCGTCGCGACGCTGCTGCTCGCCTCACCCACGGACGGCGACGGTAGCCGCCGCCGATCGGAGCCGGGTCACGGTGTCGGTCGGACCGCCAGGACGCCCGGCTCCAGGGCAGGCGGGTTCGGCCCGTAGGCGTTGCCGCGCGCGGCCCGGGCGCGCACGCCGGGCAGCGCGAAGACCCAGCGCAGCGCCGGGGGCGGGGCGATCGCGCGGTCCCGCTGCCGTGCCTTCACCACCCGCTGCTCGGTGCGGACCTGCTGCGCCTGCACCGTGCGGATCGCGGCCTCCCGGTCGGCCTGCACCGCGATCAGGTCGGTCTCGTGGACCCCGCCCGCGCGCAGGGCAGGCACCAGCCGGTTCGCCGCGGCGACGGCGTCCTGCAGGGCCATGAGGATCCCGTTGCCGCCGACCGGGGAGATGACGTGCGCGGCGTCGCCGATCAGCAGCAGGCCGGGCCGCCACCAGCGGTCCACGCGCGCAATGTCGACCGACAGCAGCGTCGTCTGCCGCAGGTCGGTGAGCAGGTCCGCGCGGTCGGCCAGCCAGGGCACGTGCGTGCGGAGGAAGGAGCGGATCGGCTCGACGCCCGCCTCCCGCGCCGCCGCGAACCCGCCCTTCGGCAGCGACCAGCCGACCTGCCAGTCCTCCGGCCCGCCGAGCAGCCCGACGTAGTGGTCCGCCCCGAAGTAGAGGTCGACGTCGGCCTCGGGCGGGTCGTCCGGGCGCCGGGGCAGGGAGAACCAGAGGATGTCCGTCTGCGCGCCCAGCGAGCGGGCCGGCAGCCCGGCCAGCGCCCGCACCTTCGAGAACCGGCCGTCGGCGCCGACGACCAGGCTCGCCGGGAGCTCCTCGTCGCCGACGCGCACACCCGTCACCACGCCGTGCTCCTCGACCAGCCCGGACACCCGGGCCGAGGTCCGCAGCTCGAACGCCGGCAGCTCGGCGGCCTTCGCGGCGAGGAAGTCGAGGAAGCGGGCCTGCGGCATGAGCGCGACGTACGGGAAGCGGCTGTCGAGCGCGCCGTAGTCGGCCGGGGTGAGCGTGCCGGCGGGGGTGTGGAAGCGGAAGTACCGGGCGGGGAAGTGGGGCAACCGGAGCAGCTCGTCGGCCAGCCCCAGCTCGTCGAGCAGCTCGAGGGTCCACGGGTGCAGCGAGTCGCCGCGGAAGCGGCGGTCGAAGTCGCGGTGGGCCTCCAGCAGCGTCACCGGCACGCCGGCCCGGGCGAGCAGGTAGGCCAGCAGCATCCCGCCGGGCCCGCCGCCGACCACGCGGACGGGGGTCACCGGGGATCCAGCCGGAACACGGCGATCGTGTCGAGGTGGGCGGTGATCTCCTCGAGCGAGGCGTCGGCCGGGACGGGGAAGGCCTGCAGCGCCCATGGCACCGTCATGGCCCGCAGGTACGCCGACACCACGGGTGCGGCCTCCGCGGCGGGCGCGCGCCGGGCGGTGACGGCCTCGGTGCCGTCGGCCGAGGCGATCCCGGCGGCCGGGTCGGCGTCGAGGTTGCGGACCCAGGCCCGGGCCGGGTCGGGGGAGACCAGGTAGGACCGCCCGTCCAGGCACACGACGCCGAGCGGGGTCTCCCGGACGCGGCCGGAGCGGCGGCCGGTGCTGCGCAGCACGCGCAGCGCATAGCCGCCTTCCACCGCCGGCTGGGCCGGCTGCTCGAGGATGCGGGTCGTCATGGCGGCGTTGAGGGCCGCGATGTCGGGCGCGCTCACGCTGTCCGACACTACTCTCTCTACCGTCAATCGTCTCGGTAATCGAGAGAACTGAGGTGGCTGTCGGGTGTGTCCGCGGCCTGGCACGATGCCCGCCATGGTCACCCCCCGGCGGACGAGGGTCGAGGCGGTCGGCGAGGGCGCGGCCGTCACCACCCTGGAGCTCTTCTTCGACCTCGTGTTCGTCTTCGCGCTCACCCGCGTCACGGACTGGATGGCCGACGACCCGACGGCCGAGGTCGTGCTCCGCGGCATGCTGATCCTCGTCGTCATGTGGTGGTCGTGGGTCGGTTACTCGTGGCTGGGCAACGTCGCCAAGGCCGACGAGGGCCTGATCCGGGTCGGCATGCTCGTCGCGATGGCCGGGGTCTTCATCGCCTCGATCACCATCCCCGAGGCGTTCGACGACCTGCCCGGGGGCCTGTCCGGCCCCGTGGTCTTCGCGGTGGCGTACTTCGTCGTGCGGATCGTGCACCTCGGCATGTTCTGGATCTGCAGCCGCGACGACCCGCAGCTGCGCGGCCAGATCGTGCGCTGGATCCCGTCCGTGGTGCTGGGCACGGTGCTGCTGCTCCTCGCGTCCCAGACCGAGGGCTGGGTGCAGACCGCGCTGTGGGCGGGCGCCCTGCTCGGCGACTACGTGGGCACGGCCCTGGCCGGCGCCTCCTGGCGGCTGAACTCGGCGAGCCACTTCGCCGAGCGCCACGGGCTGATCATCATCGTGGCGCTCGGCGAGTCGATCGTGTCCATCGGCATCGGCGTGGCCGCGCTGCCGGTCTCGTGGCCGATCATCGCCGGCAGCGTGCTCGGGCTCGCGATCGCGGGTGCGATGTGGTGGGCCTACTTCGACGTGACCTCCATCCTCACCGAGCACGCCCTCGCCGAGGCGACCGGCGAGCGGCAGATCAGGATGGCCCGTAACGGCTACACGTTCCTGCACCTGCCCATGATCATCGGGATCATCCTGATGTCGCTCGGGCTCAAGAAGGCCCTGCTCTACATCGGCGGCGGCGAGGGGCACGCGCTGAGCGACCCGCTCTACGGCATCCCGCTCGCCGCGCTCTACGGCGGCGCCGCGATCTACCTCTTCGCGCACGTGTGGTTCAAGCGCTACCTGATCGGCACCCTCAACGTCGAGCGGATCGTCGTCGGCGTGGTGCTGCTGGCGATCACGCCGCTGGTCGCGCTGGTCCCGGCCGTCGTCGCGCTGCTCGTCCTGGCCGTGATCCTCTGCGGCCTCGTCGCGTACGAGACGCACCGCTTCCGCGAGCTCCGCCACCAGGTGCGGCACGGGCAGGCGGGGCACGCGGCGCACTGACGGTCACCGTCCGCTCCGGTCGTCCTCCCCGAGCGTGGCGAGGCGCTCCTCGATGCGGGCCAACCGTCCGTCCAGGGTGTCCAGGCGCCGCTCGAGACGGCGTTCCAGGCTCTCGGCCTCCGCCTCCAGCGCCCTGCTCCTCGGCGTTCGCAACGGCCGGCCACCCGTCCCCCCGGTGACCAGCATCCGAGCCCTGCTCCTCGCGCCCACCCCGTCGCTCCTGGTCCTCCGGCGAGACCCGGGCGGTGCCCGCTCCTCGCCCGGGACGAACGCACCCCGCGCGACGACGGCGGCTTCCCGGGGGAGTCGCCGCCGTCAACCTGCGGTCACGAGGCCCGGCGCATCGTCATCCCGGTCAGGGCGACGACGTAGTCGCCGCTCTGGTCGTCGACCCGGACGACGTAGTCGGTCGGGTAGTAGCCGTTCTTCTGGTAGGCCTCGGGCAGCTTGAGCGGCTGCTCCAGGGTCGGCTTCGTCAGCAGCCAGTCGCGCGTGACCATCGGCTCGACGAACGTGTACCGGCCGTCCCAGGTCCCGTTGATGATGATCTGGGTGAAGTCGTAGGAGCCGGGCACCAGGCTGCTGTCGGTGGAGTCGACCAGGTGCACGCCCATGCCGGGCACGGCCTGCTGGGCGGCGGTCCCGCCCGGCGGCACGGCGTACCCCTGCGGCACGTACCGCGCATCCGGCAGGCGGTCCGCCGCAGCGGCGTAGTTCGGGTCCGTCGGCTGGATGCCCTCGATGGTCGCCATGTCGACCATGTCGAAGTGGAAGTCGAAGTGCGGCTTGCCGAACAGGGGGACCGGGTCGTGCCCCTGCGGGTTCCAGTTCAGCATGACGTGGTCGAACGCGGTGGCGGACGCCTGGTCCGGCAGGTCGAGCATCAGCGTGCCCGCCGGCGTGGTGGTCGTCGGCAGCCCGTCGAGGGCGCCGGGGCTGAGCCGCAGCCCGATCTCGGTGGGGTTCCCGCTCCCGTCGAGCACCGCGTAGGTCTTGGCGGTCTCGTTCCCGAGCGGCTGGGAGGGGCCGAAGAAGGTGCCGTCGCTCCCCGCCTGGGCGGTTCCGCCTCCGCATCCGGAGAGGACCGCCGCGGCCGTGCAGGCCGCAGCCGCGAGCCCCATCCCTCGCAGCAACCGTCGACCGTCCATGATCGCCTCCTCGACTCGGTCTGACGTGACCTACGCCACAGAGGCTCGCGGAGGGGCGCCGGATACGTGACGGGGAAACGACGAAGGCGGCTCCCGGTGGGAGCCGCCTTCAGGGTGTGCGCCGCGAGGGAATCGAACCCCCAACCCGCTGATTAAGAGTCAGCTGCTCTGCCGATTGAGCTAGCGGCGCATGTGTTCAGTTGTCCTGCTTGGTGCTGCGGTGTCCCTTGCGCGACAGGCGAAACGCTATCAGAGGCGTTCCCCGGGCCGTGCGAGGGGGTCCGCGACCCCGGGTGAGTGACGGGACTTGAACCCGCGACTTCCTGGACCACAACCAGGTGCTCTACCAGCTGAGCTACACCCACCATCGAACATCCGGGCCGCCCCGGCGTTCTGACGTGAACTCTACAAGGTCGTGTCGAGCGCCGTCACCGCGGGGGTGCCAGGGCGGCCGCGGCGGCCCTCGCCTCGTCGGAGGTCGGGCCCGGGGGCTGCACGAACAGGGTCCGGCGGTAGTACTCGAGCTCGCGGATCGACTCCTTGATGTCCGCGAGCGCGCGGTGGGCGAGGCCCTTCTCCGGCTTGGCGTAGAAGACCCGCGGGAACCAGCGGCGGGCCAGCTCCTTGACCGAGCTGACGTCGATCATCCGGTAGTGCAGGTGGGCGTCGAGCTCCGGCATGTCCCGGGCGAGGTAGCCGCGGTCGGTGGCGATGGAGTTGCCGGCCAGTGGCGCCGTGCCGGGATCGGGCACGTGCTCGCGGATGTAGGCGAGCACGGCCTCCTCGGCCTCCCGCACCGTGATCGTCGACGCCCGGACCTCCTCGGTCAGCCCGGACCGCGCGTGCATCTCGCGGACGACCTCGGGCATCCCGGCCAGCGCGTCGTCGTCGGCGTGGATCACGAGGTCCACGCCCTCGCCGAGCACGTTCAGGTCCCCGTCCGTGACCAGCACGGCGATCTCGATGAGCGCGTCGCGGCGCAGGTCGAGACCGGTCATCTCACAGTCGATCCACACCAACCGGTCGTTCATGGCCCGCAGCGTATGCGCTGGCCCGCCGGTTGTCGTACCGCTGGTCTAGGCTCCGCCGACGTGGGGGAGAACACGCAGAGCGCCGCCCAGGAGATCGCCGCCGGCTACGCCACCGAGGGTGCCGCCCTCGAGCTGGGCGCGGTCGTGGTCGACGGGCAGGTGGACCCGTCGGCGCGGGTCCGGATCCCGTTCGCCACGCTCAACCGGCACGGGCTGGTCGCGGGCGCCACGGGCACCGGCAAGACCAAGACCCTGCAGGGCCTGGCCGAGCAGCTCTCCGCCGCCGGGGTCCCCGTCCTGCTGGCGGACGTCAAGGGCGACCTCTCCGGGCTCGCGCGCCCGGGGGAGGACGGGCCGAAGATCCGGTCGCGGGCGAAGGACACCGGGGACGACTGGGTGGGCACCGGGTTCCCCGTCGAGTTCCTCTCCCTGGGTGGGGAGTCCTCCGCGGTCCCGATCCGGGCCACGATCACCCAGTTCGGGCCGATCCTGCTGTCGAAGGTCCTCGACCTCAACGACACCCAGGAGTCCACGCTCGGGCTGATCTTCCACTGGGCCGACCAGCGCAGCCTCCCGCTGCTCGACACCAAGGACCTCCGTGCTGTCATCCAGCACCTCACGAGCGACGAGGGCAAGGCCGACCTCAAGGGGATCGGCGGCGTCTCGGCCGCCACGGCCGGCGTCATCCTCCGGGCGCTGGTGAACCTCGAGGCCCAGGGCGGCGAGGACTTCTTCGGCGAGCCCGAGTTCGAGCCGGCCGACCTGCTCCGCCAGGTCGACGGCAAGGGCGTCGTCACGCTGGTCGAGCTCGCCGACCAGGCGGCGAACCCGAAGCTCTTCTCCACGTTCCTGATGTGGCTGCTCGCCGAGCTCTACGAGGACCTGCCCGAGGCGGGCGACCTCGACAAGCCCAAGCTGGTGTTCTTCTTCGACGAGGCACACCTGCTGTTCACCGACGCCTCGAAGGCATTCCTCGAGCGCATCGAGCAGACCGTGAAGCTGATCCGGTCGAAGGGCGTGGGCGTCTTCTTCTGCACGCAGCTGCCCACGGACGTGCCCAACGCCGTGCTGTCCCAGCTCGGTGCGCGCGTCCAGCACGCCCTGCGCGCCTTCACCCCGGAGGACCAGAAGGCGCTGGCGAAGACGGTCAAGACCTACCCCACGTCGAAGGTCTACGACCTGGAGGAGGCGCTCACCACGCTGGGCACCGGCGAGGCGGTCGTCACGGTGCTGTCCGAGCGGGGCGCGCCCACGCCGGTGGCCTGGTCGCGGATGCGGGCCCCGCGGTCGCTGATGGCCGCGATCGGCGGGCAGGCCGTGACCGAGGCGGCCAAGGCCTCGCCGCTCTACGGCAAGTACGGCGTGACGATCGACCGCGAGTCGGCCTACGAGAAGCTCACGGCGAAGATCGCCGAGGCGGCCCCGCCGCCCGCGCCGGAGGCCGCCCCCGCTCCCGAGCCGGAGCGGCGCCGCGAGGAGCGGGAGGAGCCGGGGATGGTCACGCAGATCCTCAACTCGCCCGCCGCCAAGTCCTTCATGCGGTCGATGGCCACGCAGCTGGGCCGGGAGATCACGCGCGGGCTGTTCGGCACGCGGCGCCGTTAGGACCGTTGAACCTAGGACCGATTGACTTTCGATAGATACCGCTCGATACTCGGCTCATGATTGCCGAGCATCGAGCGGTCGCGCCGCTCCGGGTGTTCCTCGTCGTGTTGTTCGCGGTGCTGGTCGTGTTCCAGACCATGTCGCTGCCCGGGCAGTTCGCGCACATGGCGAAGGAGTCCCCGGAGGACGCGTACCTCCGCTGGCCGTTGACCGCCCTTGCCGTGTTCTGGGTGCTGTGCGTCCAGGTCGTGGTCGTCGCGACCTGGATGCTGCTCTCCCGCGTGAAGAAGGACCGCATCTTCGACCCGGCCTCGCTGAGGTGGGTCGACGCCATCGTGTGGGCGATCGCCGCGGCGTGGGTGGTGCTGGTCGGGGTGTTCCTCTACGTCGGGTTCCGGGCGGACGACCCGGGGGTGCCGATGGTGCTGTTCCTCATGGTCGTCGGCGTCGCCGTGCTGGGGCTGCTGATGGTGGTGATGCGGGCGCTGCTGCGGCAGGCCACGGCCCTGCGCACCGACATGGAGGCGGTCATCTGATGCCGATCGTCGTGCGGATCGACGTCGAGCTGGCCCGGCGCAAGATGAGCGTCGGGGAGTTCGCCGAGAAGGTCGGGCTCACGCCGGCCAACGTCGCGGTCCTGAAGAACGGGCGGGCCAAGGCGGTCCGGTTCAGCACCCTGGACGCCATGTGCCGGGTGCTCGACTGCCAGCCCGGAGACCTGCTGGAGTGGGTTCCCGCGGAGGAGGCGGCGGAACGGTTGCTCTAGCCGAGCAACCGGCGGAGCAGCCCCGGGGTGGTCGCGTCGGCCAGCGCGACGGCGTCGGCGGCGTCCACGTCGAGGATGCGGTAGCCGCCCTCGCCCGCTGCCGTCACGGCCTGCAGCGTCACCAGGCCGGCGCGGCGCTGGAAGGGGCTCTGCCGGACCGTCCAGCCGATCACGCCGGACCGTTGCAACGCGACCGTCCGGCGGGACAGGCCCCCGAGCCGGCTGACCAGGTACTGCGGGGTGAGCGCGTGGCCGAGCGCCCGGTACCGGTCGGCGGCCAGCAGCGCCGCGAGCGGCACGAGCACCGCCGTGCCCGGCCAGATCCAGCCCAGCCCGGGCCACACCCGCCCGACGACGACCGCCGCCGCGACGAGCACCAGCACCGGCACGAGGGCGCGGGTGTACCGGCGTCGCCGCGCGGCCGCCGGGTGCGGGACGAGCGGGGTGAGCGTCGGGTCGATCTCCGTCCCGGTCCGGCGCAGGGCCGCCCCGGCGACCCGGTGCGCCTCGGCCCGCGGCGCGGGCGGTTGCAGCACCCCGCCCTGCGCCTCACGCCCGAGCCCGGTGGACAGGGCGCGCGTCTGGGCCCCGCCGCCGGCGCGCAGCAGCAACGGCTCGTGCACGCCCACGCCGCGCAGCCGCTCCTCCGCGACCGACAGCGACCGGGTGGTGAGCAGCCCGCGCCGCACGCGCAGGGTGCCGTCGGCCTCGCGGGTCAGCCGGTAGCCCCACCAGCGCTCGGTGAACAGCACCACCGACCCGACCACGGCGATCACCAGCAACGCCAGACCCACCAGCCCGACGGCCAGCCAGAGCGGGGCCGCCGCGAGCCGCTCGGCGGCGTCGTCGACGCCGTCGACCTCCGTGGGGCTGACGCCCAGCTCGTTGAGCACGTTGAACGCGGCCGCCGCGATCGCGCCGACGCCGGCCAGCGAGGAGAAGGTGAGCGGGGCGAACCGCAGCCAGGCCCAGTGGAGCCGGGCCAGCACGTCGGCGTCCGGCTCGACCGGCTGCGAAACGGGCCGGGGCTCCGCCGGCCGCCGGTCCAGCAGCTCCCGCCGCAGGGTCTCGGCCTCGGCCGTGCTGACGGCGTCGAGCGTGAGGCCGCCGTTCCGGTGCTCCCCGCCCGAGTCGGCCGCTCGCACCGCCACCACGCTGAGCCGGAAGGCGCGGTGCAGGGGCGAGGCGGTGAGGTCGACGGTGCGGATCCGGTCGCGGGGCACCGAACGCCGCTGTCGGCGGAGCCAACCGCTGTGCAGCTCGACCCGTTCGGCCGTGATCCGGTACCGGGTCGTGCGCCAGCGGACCACACCGGCGAGGACCACCAGCACGCCGATGCCGAGCGTGATCCACGGCCGGACGGGGTCGCCGTTGCTCCCGGTGATCAGCACGACGATCAGCACCGGGACGAGCTTGAACAGGGTCCGGACCGGCTCGACCACCACCATCCGCGCGTCGAGCCGCCGCCACGGGACCCCGGAGTCGACGGCCGGGTCGACCTGCTCGGCCGAGACCGTCATGTCGCGTCGCCGGGTGTGGCCTGGGTGGTCTCGGTGAGCTGGCGGGCGAGCTCCTGGGCGTGCGTCGTGGCCAGGCCGCGGATGGTGACGGGCCCGCGCGCCGACGCCGTCGTCACGGTCACGCTGGCCAGCCCGAGCAGCTGCTGCAGCGGCCCGTGCTCGGTGTCGACGGTCTGCACGCGCGAGATCGGCGCGATCCGCCACTCGCGGACCAGCCAGCCGGAGAGCGTGTAGACCGCCTCGTCCGTGACCTCCCAGCGGTGGATGCGGAAAAGGATCCCGGGGACGACGGCGGCGTAGACCAGCCCGGCGACCACCGTCGCCGCGAGGGTCCCCCACAGCCAGCCCGGCCCGCCGAGGACCAGCGCCACCACCAGCTGGGGGAGCGCGACGATCCCGGTGCCGCCGAGCCCGCGCAGCCGCCACCAGCTCCGCGCGCGCGGGTCCACCCGGTGGGCGGGCGGGCGGAGCGGGAGCGCGGTCGGCACGGTGGACCCGGTCTGCATGGGTTCATGCTGCCGAAACGTCCCGGTCCGTGTCGCGGGACCCTCCGGAAGCAGCCGCCGCGCCCTCGGCCGGGCGACCCGCACCGTAGGGTCGGGCTGTGCTCCCCCCGGGATGGCAGCCGCGACTGATCGCCCTCGACATCGACGGCACCACGGTCCACGCGAAGAATCCGCCCAGCCCCCGGGTCCTCGCCGCCGTCCGGGAGATCGGGCGGCACGCCGTCGTCACCCTGTGCACGGGGCGGACCGTGCTCGGTGTCGGGCACGTGCTCGACCAGCTCGAACTGGGCGCCCGCCCCCGTGCCGACCGGTACGCCGACTTCGAGCACACGACCGTCTGCTCAAACGGCGCCGTCGTGCTCGACACGGGCTCGCGGGAGGTGCGGTACGCGATCCGGTTCGAGCCGGGTCCCGTCGTCGCGGCGGTCCGCGAGGCCCTGCCCGGGGCGGTGTTCGGGTGCGAGGAGGTCGGCCGCGGGCAGCGGGTCGGCGCGCCCTTCCCCGGCGGCATCCTGGCCGGCCGGGTCCGGGTCGTCGACGAGGCCGAGCTCCTCGGGGAGCCGACGCCGAAGGTCGTCGCGTACTGGCCGCACGGCACGCCCGCGGACGTCGCCGAGCGGATGGAGGGCGTCGAGGTCCCCGGCGCCGAGGTGACCCTGGACCACGAGCTGCCGTGGGTGTCGATGGTGCCGGAAGGGGTGTCCAAGGCGTCGGCGCTGGCCGAGGTCGCGCAGGTGCTCGGGGTGGCGCAGGCGGACGTCCTCGCGGTGGGCGACGGCGACAACGACCGCGCCATGCTCCGCTGGGCCGGGCTCGGCGTGGCGATGGGCCAGGCCCCGCCCGAGGTGAAGGCCGACGCCGACGAGGTCACCGGCACGGTCGAGGAGGACGGCCTCGCCGCCGTGCTCGAGCGCTACCTCTGAGGGGTGGGCCGAGGGCGGGGCGGCGGTCGCTACCTCGGACGGTTCCGGGCGGCCCGGGTCTACTGCCGTGTTCGAGCGCTACCTCGCACGGTCCGGTAGTCGACCGAGGGCGGTGAGTTGGGCCGCGCGCACCGGCGCGGTCTGCGCCTGACGAGGTGGAAGCTCGCCTCCCGCGCCCACCGCTGCTCCGGGCTGTCGAGCAGCATCGCCGCGCCCGAACGGGCCGCGACCAGGGCGTTCGCGGCGCGGACGGTCAGCGCGCCCAGCTCGCCGCGCAGGGCCAGCCGTTCCGGGATCCGTTCCCGCAGCGGTACCTCGAGGAGGAGGGCGAGGGCCTCGGCGCGCAGTTCCTCGGCCCGGTCGGAGAGCGTCGCCGCGAGCTCCGCCGCCCCGGGCCGGTCGAGCGCGGCGAGCGCGCCAGGACGCGGCGCAGCAGCCCGGTGGTCGCGGCCGTGGGGTTCGCTGTGCGGGCGGCGTCGAGCTCGCGGTAGGCCGGGCCGTCGGCGAGACCGAGGACGGCGTCGGGGCCGACGGCGAGCCCGTCGATCTCCAGTGCGACGGTCCGGGTGCCGCCCATGACCGCCAGCGGCAGCGACTCGCCGGCTTCCAGTCCCGGCGACTCGCGGGCCGGGAGCAGCGTGAACAGGTACCGGTCGCCGGGCACGGTGGCGGCGATCATCACGTGGTCGATCAGACCCCAGCCGGTGCACCAGTCGGCGCGCCCCTGCAGCCGCCACCCCGCGCCGTCGGGCTCCGCGCGGACGGCGGGCGGACCGGGGCGGCGCAGGTGTGCGATCGCGAGCCCCGCCTGCTCGTGTGCCGTCGACAGGGCCGCGCGGTGCTCCGGGCCTGCCTCTCCGGGGGTGAAGTGCGCCGGGTCGAGGCCGGCCACCCCGCCGCGCGCGAGCATCTGCGGGGTGCGGTGCTGATTGACCACGAACCAGGTCGCCGCACACGCCCCGGCGAGGACCTCCGTGACCTCGACGTCCGCGACCGCGCGGGCGCCGAGCCCGCCCTCGTCCTCCGGGATCCGCACACTGAGCAGACCCGCCTCCGCGAGCGCCCGGATGTGATCTCGGCGCACCCCGCGTGCGGGATCGTCGGCCGCCGCAGCGTGCGGCTCAAGCAGCTCGACGGCCAGTCGGCGCGCCCGCTCGACGGGCTCCTCGGGTGGCACGGGGACGGGAGCGATCACGGGGAAGACGGTAGGCGGTGTCGGCGCAGGCGCTCGGCATTGCACGACCGCGCTCGCACACCCGATCGGCCTGGAGACGGCCGGATCCGACGTCGGAGCTGTGTGCCGCCGCCCCACCTCACCGCACCGGGGCGAGCTCCCGGATCTCGGTGGCGACGAGGGGGGCCATGCGTTCGAGGGTGCCGCCGCAGGAGGTCGGGCGTTCGGGGCCGGGGACCGGTTCGACCCGCACGGCCCAGGCGGCGCCGTCCGGGCCGGTGACCAGCACGTCGGGGCCGTCGATGCGGGCGACGAGGAGGGCGTCGATGTCCCGCAGCCCGGTCTGCGCGCGCACGGCGAGCTCGGCGACCTGCCCGGCCGGCTCCCAGGCGGCCCGGCCGCGGCAGTGCCCGTGCTCCACCTCGCCCTGCCCGGCGGCCTTGCGTGCCTCGATGGCGGCGGCGAGGTCGAGGCGGCCGTAGAGGTAGCCGGTGGGCAGCACGAGCGCGGTCGGGGCGAAGCGGTGCCCGCCGAGGTGCGAGCACTCCCAGATCCCGTCCGTCTCGGTCTCGGCGAGCCCGCGGGCGAGCGCGAGCCCGTCGACCGCGCAGCACAGGTCCCGGGTGCCGTGCGTGCAGACGAGCATCAACGGCCGGGTGACGGGTTCGCCTGCGCGGGCGTCGTCGAGGGGGATCGAGGCGAGCTCCGACGGTCCCTCGACCACCAGCCGTCCGACGCGGACCGCCCCGGGGCCGGTGTCGGCGAGCAGCACGGTGCGCGGTGAGTCCGACGGCGGACGGCGCCCGGGCCGCCTGATCAGCAGCAGTCGCCGGCCGGCTGCGCGGGCCCGCTCGGCAAGCCCGGCGACGGCGGGATCGGGGTGCTTGTCGACGGTCCGCGGCCACGCGCCGAGGTGCTCGACGCACACGAGCCGGTCGCCCACGGGGGCGGTGCCGGGGAGGGGCTCGGCGAGCGCACGCGCGAGTGCGGAGCAGCGCGCGTCGGTCTTCCCGGCCATTCCGGGACCCTACCTTAGGTCACCCTAAATCGCACGGGTGACCTCGGATGATGCGCTCAGTCCACACCCGGTAACTCTCTGGTGACCACCTTGCCGGTCTGGTTGCGCGGGAGCTCGTCGAGGAAGACCACGTCCCGGGGGACGGCGAACCGGGCGGCCTTCTCCTTGACCAGTGCGCGCACGCCGTCCTCGTCCAGGGTGGCGCCCTCGCGCAGCACGACGTAGGCGGCGAGCCGCTGACCGAACTTCTCGTCCGGCACCGCGACGACGGCGACCTCGCGCACCGCGTCGTCGGCCGCGATGAGGTCCTCGACCGGTCCGGGGTGGACGTTCTCCCCGCCCGAGACGATCATGTCGTCGCCCCGGCCGGTGAGGAAGAGCCGGCCCGCGTCGTCGAGGTGCCCGACGTCCCCGGTGCCGATCAGCCCGTCCTGCCGCTCGATGTCCTGGCCCTCGCGCGTGTAGCCCTCGAAGGGCAGGTCGTTGCCGACGAAGACGCGGCCGTCGGTGTTCGGCGGGACCCCGCGGCCGTCGTCGTCGAGGATCCGCAGGACCGTCCCGACGGGCGCGCGGCCCGCGGTGCCCGGCGCCTCCCGCAGGTCGCGCGGCGAGGCGATGCTCACCCACGAGACCTCGGTGGAGCCGTAGAGGTTGTAGAGGCAGTCGCCGTAGCGATCCATGAAGTCCTGGGCGAGCCCGGTCGGCAGCGCGGAGCCCGAGACCGCGACGATCCGGGGCCGGTGCCCGTCGCGCCACGCCTGCCCGGTCTCGTGGACCCGCTGCACCATGACGGGCACGGCGATGACGACCTCGATCTTCTCGGCCGCCACGGTGTTCAGGAGGTCCTCGGGGTCCAACTGCCGGCGCAGCACGACCGTGCCGCCGTGCAGCAGCGTGAGCAGCAGTCCCGCGTTGCCCCAGGTGTGGAAGAGCGGCGCGGCGAGCAGCGTCGGCTCGCCCGCCCGCAACGGGATGACCGAGAGGATCGACGCAGCCGGCGCGAGGTTCGAGATCGGCGGGCGCTGTGCGCCCTTGGGAGTGCCGGTGGTGCCGGAGGTCAGCACGATCACCCGGCCCTCCTCGGCGGGACGCCCGGGCGGCGGGCCGGGGGTCTCGGCGAGCCCGTCGAGCTCGCCCTCGCCGATCACGGTGAGGCCGTCGGGGAGCCGGCCGCGGAACTCGTCGTCGACCACGACGATCCGCAGCCTGAGCTCCTCGGCGATCTCCGCGAGCTGGCCGGCGGGCAGGCCGGTGTTGAGCAGCACGACGTCCGCGCCCAGCTTCGCGCACGCCACCATCGCCTCGATCGCGCCGTGGTGGTTGCGGCACAGCACGCCGACCCGGGTGCGTTCGGCCGCGCCGCGGTCCTTGAACGCCCGCGCGAGCCCGTCCGTGCGGGTGTGGACCTCGGCGTAGGTGAGCGTGCCGGAGTCGTCGACGATCGCGGGCCGGTCGGGGTGCCGGGCGGCGCCGACCGCGTAGCCGCCGGCGACGGTGAACCGGTACCGGACCAGCCCGGCGAGCGCCCCGGCCAGCCGGTCCGGCCGCATCGGCCGGACGACGCCGGAGCGGGCCAGCGCGACCAGCGCGCGCCCGGTGCCGAGGGTGGTGGTGGCCGCGTGCCGCAGGCCGGCGGCGGCCGGGCCGAGGGTGTCGGTGAGGGAGGGGGTCCGGCGGTCGCTCACGGCGCCATTCAACCGTGCCCGCCGCCGGGTCGCCGTGCGCGGTGAGTAGTGCACCGGCACCACCCACCGCGCACGGGCGGCGAAGCCGCAGCTCAGCTCGTCGGGGCCGCGAGGTCGTAGACGGTGCGGCCGCCGACGGGCGTCGCGGTGTAGTGCTGCTCGACCCAGGTGGTGATCTCCGAGGTCGCGCCGCCGCGCCCGCCGGGGCCGCCGCCCATGCCGCCGGTGACGAAGTAGCGGATCTCGCCGTTGGCCACGTACTGCTGGAACTGCTGGAGCGTGGGGTAGGGGTCGGAGCCGATGAAGCCGCCCATCGCCATCACCGACGCGCCCGAGGCCAGCTCCATCGACGCCGCGCTCTGGGAACCGGTGGTCGCCGCGGCCCAGCGGGTGCCGGCGTTCCGCAGCAGCGTGACGAGTTCGGCGTCGACCGACTCCTCATCCGGGCCCCCGCCACTGAAACCGCTGCCGAATGCGCCCGGGCCCGCGGCGACCCCGGGCGACGCGCCGCCCGCGGCACTACCCGGCACTCCGCCCTGCGTGCCGTCCGGAACGGCTCCCTGCGTGCCCTCCACCGACCGCCCGTCCGTGCGGTCGCCGAAACGTGCGCCCGCGCCCCGCATCCCGCCGATGCCCTCGGCGCCCTCCACCGCGGGACCCGCGGTCGGGATGGACCCGGTGTGCGCGGTACCCGCGGTCACCGCCGCGGACGCGGTCGGAGCGGCGATGCCGGCGAGCACGGCCGCACCCGCCACCGCGACCCCCCAGCGCCGACGCCCGGCCGGGATCAGAAAGGCCGCCGCCGCGAGCAGCCCGACGACCAGGACCACCCACCGCAGCCATGGCAGGAAGGTCGGCGACCAGCCCAGCATCACGAACGCCCACACCGCGGTGACCGCCGCGGTCAGAGCCAGGATCGCCCGCCCGGTCCAGGTGTCGCGGGCCGACCAGGCCTCCCGCCCACCGAGGGCGACCAGCGCCGCGATGCCCGGGGCCAGCGCCACCGAGTAGTAGGGGTGGATGGTGCCGCTCATGAAGCTGAACACCAGCCCGGTCACGACGGTCCAGCCGCCCCACACGAGCAGCGAGCCGCGCATCCGATCGGTCCGGGGCGCGCGCCGGGTGAACCACAGCGCCGCGATGAGCAGGATCAGCGCCGCGGGGAGCAGCCAGGAGATCTGCGTACCGAACGACGTGCCGAAGAGCCGGCCGAGGCCCGCCTCGCCGCCGAACATGCCGCCACCGGGACCACCACCGCCGGGTGCCCCGGGGACGCCGCCTGCCGCCTCGGCGCCCCCGGGGAACCCGCCGGCGCCCGCCTCGAACCCGCGGCCGTCGCCTCCGCCCCCGCCGTTGCCCTCGCCGCCGAAGATCCGGCCGAGGCCGTTGTAGCCGAACGCCAGCTCGAGCGGGGTGTTGTTCGTGGAGCCGCCGATGTACGGCCGCGCGTCGACCGGCCACAGCGCCACCGCGACCAGCCACCAGCCCGCGCCGACGACGATGCCCACGCCGGCCACCAGGACGTCGCGGATCCGCCTGCCGACGGTCGTCGGGGCCGCCCACAGGTACGCCACCGCGAAGCCGGGCACCACCAGGAATGCCTGCAGCATCTTCGCCAGGAACGCGAAGCCCAGGACGAGCCCGGTGAGCAGCAGCCACTTCCACGACGCCTTCTCCAGCGCCCGGACCGTGCAGTACGCCGCGACGACCAGCAGCAGGACGAGGAACGCGTCGGGGTTGTTGAAGCGGAACATCGTCACCGCCACGGGCGTGAGCGCCAGGACCAGCCCGGCGAGCAGCCCGGCGCCGCGGCCGGCGCCCCGTTTCACCGCCGCGTACAGCAACGCGACCGACGCGACCGCCATCAGCGCCTGCGGCACCAGCATGCTCCACGAGGAGAACCCGAAGATCCGCCCGGAGAGCGCCATGATCCAGAGCGACGCCGGCGGCTTGTCCACCGTGATCGCGTTGCCGCTGTCCAGGGAGCCGAAGAACAGGGCGGTCCAGCTCTGCGTCCCGGCCTGCACGGCCGCGGCGTAGAAGGAGTTCCCCCAGCCCGAGATCGCGATGTTCTGCAGGTACAGCACCGCGGTGCCGACCAGCAGCAGCACGTACGCCGGGCGGTGCCACCGCCGCCGGGGAGCAACGGCGGTGGGCCGGGGGCCGGAGCCGCCCGCGGAGGGGCGGGTGGCTCCGGTGTCGGTGTGGAGCGTCGTGGTCACGGCGGCCTCTCGGTGCGGCGGGAGTGTCAGGCGGCGATCTCGGAGGGCACCTCGGCCGGCGCGGCGGCCGCGGTGCGGGCGCGGCTGCGGAACACCCAGGCCCGGAAGAGGACGAAGCGCAGGACGGTCGCGACCAGGTTGGCGACGATGATCGTCACCACCTCCAGGCTCTGGTGGGCGCCGGGCACGAGCGCGCCGAGCAGGGCGAGGGCCCCCGTGGTGAGGCCCAGCCCGAGGCCGAACACGATGAGGCCCTGGAACTGGTGCTTGGCCGCGTCCTGCCGCCCGCGGACGCCGAAGGTCAGCCGCCGGTTGGCCGCCGTGTTGGCGATCGTCGTGAGCAGCAGGGCCGTGACGTTCGCCCAGATCGGCCCCATGAAGGTCCGGAACAGCAGGAACAGCAGCAGGTTCGCGAGCGTGCTGGCGATCCCGATCGCGGCGAAGCGGACCAGCTGGGTGGGCAGGCCCCGGGGGACACCGGCGACGTCCGCCTGCAGCGGCGCGCGACCGAGCTGGGCGCGGACCTCGGCGATCGGCAGCGCGCCTGTCGCCAGCGCCCGCCCGACGCGCCAGACGCCCTTCAGGTCCGCCGTGGCCGTCGCGACGATGTCCACGGTGGAGTCGGGGTCGTCCACCCAGTCCACGGGGACCTCGTGGATCCGCAGCCCCGCGCGCTCGGCCAGGACCAGCAGCTCGGTGTCGAAGAACCAGCCGGTGTCCTCGACGAGCGGGAGCAGCCGCCGCGCGACGTCGCCGCGGACGGCCTTGAACCCGCACTGCGCGTCGGAGAACCCGGCCTGCAGCGTGCTGCGGAGGATCAGGTTGTAGCAGCGGGAGATGAACTCGCGCTTGGCCCCGCGCACCACCCGGGAGCCGCGGCCCAGCCGGGTGCCGATGGCGAGGTCGGAGTGCCCCGAGATCAGCGGGGCGACGAGCGGGAGGACGGCGTTGAGGTCGGTGGACAGGTCGACGTCGCAGTAGGCGAGGACGGACGCGTCGGACGCCGACCACACGGTGTGCAGGGCCCGCCCGCGGCCCTTCTGCTCCAGCCGCACCAGCCGGACCTCGGGGAGCTCGGCCTCCAGCCGGGCGCCGATCAACGGCGTGGCGTCGACGCTGGCGTTGTCGGCGATGGTGATGCGGAACGAGTACGGGAAGCTGCGCAGGAGGTGCTCGCGCAGCCGCCGGACCGACGGCTCGAGGTCGTCCTCCTCGTTGTAGACGGGGACGACGATGTCCAGCACGGTGCGGTCGCGCCGGCCGCCGCGGGCGGCGTACTCGGTCGCGTGATCGACGACTACGGGGCTCATGCCGACGACGATCGGGGCCGGGCCTGTCGTGGGATTGTGGTCGGCCTGTGGCTCCGCTGTGGAGCGTCCCCGATCCGGTGTCGCGCCCGTCACACGGTCGCCGTCGGGGCGGGGAGCAGGCCTCATGGGCCCCGACGATCCCGCCGCCGGCTGTCGTGATCGTGTGCCGGACCTGTGCGCGAGCTGTGGGCGCTACCGGACGGCCTCGCGCCGCACCCGGATGCCGGCCGCCTCGCGGTCCCAGGCGGCCGTCGAGCCCTCGGCCCGCAGCCGCGCCTTCTGCACCTTCATCGTGGGTGTGCGCGGCAGGGCGTCGGCGACCCGGACGTACCGCGGCACCATGTAGTGCGGCATCCGGTCGACCAGGAAGGCCAGCAGCTCGGCCGGGTCGATCTCGGCGCCCGCGCGGGGGACCACGACGACCAGCACGTCGTCCTCGCCCAGCTCGCTCGGCACCGCGATCGCGGCGGCCTCGTCGACGGCCGGGTGCGCCTGGACCTCCACCTCGACCTCGTAGGAGGAGATGTTCTCGCCTCGCCGGCGGATCGAGTCCTTGACCCGGTCGACGTAGAAGTACTCGCCGGAGGGCTCCTGCCGCAGGGCGTCGCCGGTGTGGAACCAGGCGTTGCGCCAGGCCTCCGCGGTCGCCTCCGGGTTGCGGAAGTAGCCCGTGGTCATCACCCAGGGATCGGCGCAGCGCAGCACGAGCTCGCCCACCGCGCCGGGCGGGACCGGCATGTCGTGCTCGTCGACGAGCCGGGCCTCGACGCCCTCCCGCGGGACGCCGCAGCTGTACGGCGTCTCCGGGTCGAATCCGGTGCGCAGCGGCACCGAGGTCTCGCTCATGTTGAACACGCTGTAGTAGCGCATCCCCGCCCGCCGGCAGACCGCCATCGCGTCGGGCGTCATCGGGGCGAGCAGCGCCATCCGCAGCGTGGTGTCCCGTTCGGCGTCCGACGGCGGCAACGCGTTCAGCATGGTCCCGATCGACCCCATCATCACGAGGAAGGTGCCGCCGACCTGCAGCACGTCCTCCCAGAACGTGGCCGTGCTGTACCGGGTGATCACGCCGAAGGACCCGCCGTGCACCAGCGCCCAGCAGACGGCCGACATGCCGGTGATGTGGAAGAGCGGGGTGAAGATCAGGCCGCGGTCGTCCGGACCGGTGTCGGGGTAGGAGACCCGGCCCATGGTGGCCAGGTGCATCGCCGACGACAGCACGGCCTTCGACGGGCCGGTGGTGCCGGAGGTGAAGAGCAGGGCGGCGGTGTCCCAGGGCTGCAGCGGGCGGTCGAGCGGGTCCAGGTCTTCCGTCCCGTCGAGCAGGTCCGCCACGGGCCGCACGTCGAGGCCCGCGAGCTCCGGCTCCCCGCCCTCGGTGAAGACCGTGCTCAGCCGGGCCGTGTCGACGGCGGCGAGGCGCTCGGCGAGCCCGGCGTGCGTGACCATGGTCCGGACCTCGGAGAGCTCCACCGCGTGCTCGAGAAGCCCGCCCTTGTACGCGGTGTTGAACGGGACGTGCACCGCTCCCAGGTAGGCCACGGCGAGCCACACCCGCACCGCCAGCGGCCCGTTCTCGAGCCAGGACGCCACGTGGTCGCCCTGCCGCACGCCCGCTCGCTGTAGGGCGCAGGCGGTCACCCGCACCTGGTGCCGCAGGTCGGCGAAGGTCCACTCGGGCTCGCCGGTGTCGAACACGGCGACGACGCGGTCCGGCGTCTCCGCCGCCCAGCGGTCGATCAGGTCGCGGAACACGACCTCCTGCATGCGGCCTCCCGGTGACGGCGGTGTCCCCTCACTGAACGCGCGTTCAGTCTGCGGGGGGAGGGCGGGTCCCGCAAGGGATCCCGCCCCCCGGCTCCCGGATCACGCCCCTACGGCTCCTCGGGCTTTCGGATCAGACCGCCGTGCCGCCCGTGAGGTCGTAGAGCGTGACGCCGTCGACGGTCTGCGCGGTGAAGTGCTGCTGCACCCACTCCGCGATCTCGGCGGCCGCGTCGCTGCCGCCCGTGTCCGAGCCGCGGGCGTCCGACCCCGCGCCGCCGACGAACCAGTGGATCTTCCCCTCGGCCGCGTACTGCTGGAACTGCGCGAGCGTCGGGGCGGGGTCGGTGCCGTTGAAGCCGCCGACCGCCATGACCGGGTCCTCGGCCGCGAGCTGGTACCCCGCGGCGGCGTTGGAGCCGACGGCGGCCGCGACCCACGTGTAGTCGGACGCGTTCTCCTGCAGCGGCGTGGTCACCGCGGCGGGCGGGGTGGTGGTGCCGAGCAGGGAGCCGACGCCGCCCATGCCGCCGCGCATCCCGCCGAAGCCGGTGCCGCCGGTCCCGATCGGGCCCGGAACCGTGCCCGGGGAGACGCCCGGTGCCGGGGTGCCGCCGGGAGCGCCGGGGACCCCGGCCTGCCCGCCCGGCACCTGCCCGGTGCGGAACCCGCCGCGCATGCCTGCGCCACCGAAGCCGCCGCGCGGCCCGCCGGGCCCGCCCGTGCCGCCCGGCACCTGCCCGGTGCGGAACCCGCCGCGCATGCCTGCGCCACCGAAGCCGCCGCGCGGCCCGCCGGGCCCGCCCGTGCCGCCCGGCCCCCGCCCGACTCCCGACGGCCCGGAGCTCGGGATCGCGCCGCTGTGCGGCTGGGCGGCGGTCGCCACCGACCACGCGGCCGTGCCGCCCAGCGAGGCCAGCACCGCCGCCGTCACGACACCGGCGGAGAGCAGCCGCGGGAACCTGTGCACCCCGAGCAGCGCCCCGGCCGCGACCACGCCGAGCGCGAGGACCGTCCAGCGCAGCCAGGGCAGCCACGAGCCGAGCAGCACGAAGGCCCAGACAGCGCTCGCCGCGACGGCGAGGCCCAGGTAGACCCGTGCCGTCGCGGTGGAGCGGAGACGCCACAGCTCGGCCGCGTTCGTCCCGGCGAGCGCGCCGATCGCCGGGGCCAGGGCGACGGTTCGGTCAGGGTGCTCGTCACGCTGCCCGAGGCTGGTCGGGCCCGCTGCGCCGCCCGGTGCCGCACCTGTGCGCCGCCTGTGAGCGCCCCTCACACCCGCGCGGGCGCCTCGGCGGGCACGGCTGCGGGGGTGAGGGGGAGGGTCACCCGGAACTCGGTGCGGCCCGGGCGGCTCTCCAGCCCGACCCGCCCGCCGTGGGCGGCGACGACGGCGTCGACGATCGCCAGGCCGAGGCCGGTGCTGGCCGTGTTGTTGACCGCACGGGCGCGGCCGGCGGAGCCTCGGGCGAAGCGCTCGAAGACGTGCGGCTGCAGCTCGGCGGGGATGCCCGGGCCGGTGTCGAGCACGCTGAGCAGCGCCGAGGCGTCGGACACCCCGAGGCCCACGGTCACCTCGGTGCCCTCGGGGGTGTGGGTACGGGCGTTGGCCAGCAGGTTCGTGAGGACCTGGGTGAGCCGCGAGGCGTCGCCGGGGACCGTGACCGGCTCCTCGGGCAGGTGGAGCCGCCAGCGGTGGCCGGGGCCGGCGGCGTGGGCGTCGGAGACGGCGTCGAGCACCAGCCGGGTGAGGTCGACGGGTGCGCGTTCGAGCGGGCGGCCGGCGTCGAGGCGGGCGAGCAGCAGCAGGTCCTCGACCAGCGTGCTCATCCGCTCGGCCTGCGACGAGATGCGGGTCAGCGCGTGCGCGGTGCCGTCGGGCAGGGCGGCGCCGTCCCGGCGGGTGAGCTCGGCGTAGCCGCGGATCGCGGCGAGCGGGGTGCGCAGCTCGTGGCTGGCGTCGGCGACGAACTGGCGCAGCCGGGTCTCGCTGTCCTGGCGGGCCTCGAGGGCGCCCTCGACGTTGTCCAGCATGCGGTTCAGCGCGGCCCCGACCTGCCCGACCTCGGTGCGCTCGTCGGGCTCGGGAACCCGGGTGGCCAGCTCGACCTCGCCCCGGTCGAGGGGCATCGCGGAGACCTTCGCGGCGATGCCCGCGACCTCCTCGAGGGGCCGCAGCTCGCGCCGGACCAGCACCGTCGCCGCGATCGCCGCGCCGCCGAGGGCGGCCCCGATCACGATCAGCTCGATCACGACCAGCCCGTTGACGATGTCCGCGACCTCCTGCGCCGGCTGGCCGAGCACGAGGACGGTGCCGTCGGGCGCGGGCACGGCCACGGCGCGGTACTCGCCGAGCGAGAGCGACACGGTCTGCGGGTGGTCGCCGGGCCGCAACGCGGCGAGCTGGGCGACGTCGGCCTCGGGCACCGTCCGGGAGGAGCCGCGGCGGTCGGTGACCGCCGCCTCCTCGACGACGCCCGCGCGCACCACCGCGCCGAGCGTGCCGGGCTTCTGCGCGGGGCCGAGGAAGGAGTCCGCCCGGCTGAGGCCCGGCGGAGCGGGCTCGTAGCGGGAGAACTGGAAGCGGGCTGCGCCGCCGAGCACGTCCTCGTCGAGGCGGTGGTAGAGGAAGCTGCGCAACGCGATCGCGGTCGCGACCCCGATGACGGCGCAGGCCAGCGCGATCAGCAGCAGCACGGTGACGACGAGCCGGGCACGCAGCGTCCGGCTCCGCGCCACGACCCGGTCGGTCACCCGTGCGGCCATGCGCCCGTCATCACCCCGCGGCGGGCTTGAGCACGTACCCGGCCCCGCGGACGGTGTGGATCATCGGCGCCCGGCCGGCGTCGATCTTCTTGCGCAGGTAGGAGACGTACAGCTCGACCACGTTGGACTGGCCGCCGAAGTCGTAGTGCCACACCCGGTCGAGGATCTGCGCCTTGGACAGCACCCGCTTGGGGTTGCGCATCAGGAAGCGCAGCAGCTCGAACTCGGTGGCGGTGAGCTCGACGTCGGTGTCGCCGCGGCGGACCTCGTGGCTGTCCTCGTCGAGCACCAGGTCGCCGACGACGAGCTCGGAGCCCTGCCGCGCCGCCGTCATCCCGGCCCGGCGCAGCAGCCCGCGCAGCCGCGCGACCAGCTCCTCCAGGCTGAACGGCTTGGTGACGTAGTCGTCGCCGCCCGCGGTCAGGCCCGCGACCCGGTCCTCCACGGCGTCCTTCGCGGTGAGGAACAGGACCGGGACCTCGGGATTGTCCGCGCGCAGCCGGCGCAGCACCTCGAGCCCGTCGAGGTCCGGCAGCATGATGTCGAGGACGACGGCGTCGGGGTTGAAGTCCCGCGCGGTCCGGACCGCGGTGAGCCCGTCGCCCGCACTGCGCACCTCCCAGCCCTCGTAGCGCAGCGCCATCGAGAGCAGGTCCGACAGGGTGGCCTCGTCGTCGACCACCAGGACGCGGACGGGGCTGCCGTCGGCGCGACGGAGTGGTGCGGACTGTTCGGTCACCTCGGTCATGGTAGGAGAGCCTCGCCCGCGCGGCTGTGCCGCCGGTGGGCGCGTCCTGTGCGTTCCCTGTGCGCGAGCCGGGGCCGACCCGCACACGCTCCGCAGGTCCGTCGCACAGCGCGCGGACAGGGTCCGTCGCGACGGTGGGCGCCGGTCGCGGATCTCCGCTTCACCTCCTTCTCACACCAGGCCTGCCTCTCCGAGAACGGAGTCGACGCGCCGGCCGGAGGACCGGGCGGCCGACCGGATGGCGGCACCCCGCCGTCGGGCGCCCCGGAGGCCGGGAGCACGCCGCCGAGCGGCGCGCCGGCGGCCGGGGGCACCCCGCCGCAGACGGGGAGCGGAGTGGATGGGGCCGGCACGATGCAGGCCCCGCCCGGTGTCGACTCGGCGACCTGGACGAAGGCCATGGAGGCCTGCGCCGACCTCGCCCCCGCACCGGGCGCCGCGGCGACGACCGGCTGACGTCCGGGCACGGTTCGATCACGGGGCGGTCCCGGCCCGGTCGGCCGGACCGCCCTGTACTAGTTTCTCGCCGGTGCACGCGGAGAGATCGCCGGTCGTCGTCGGCGTCGGGCAGGTCCTGGCCAACCGGGACCGGACCGTCGCGGCGGCCCGCGAGCCGCTGCGGCTGATCGCCGACGCCGTGCACGCGGCCGCCGCCGACGCCTGCGGCACCGGCACCCGGCTGCTCCGGGTCGTCGACGCGATCACCGTCCCGCACGTCGCCAGCTGGGCCTACGCCGACCTGCCCGCCCTGCTCGCGGAGCGGCTCGCGGCGAGCCCGGCGCGCACCTTCTCGGCGCCGGTCGGCGGGCAGTGGCCGGCGGCGCTCGTGGACGCGGCCGCGGCGCGGATCGCGGCGGGGGAGTCCCACATCGAGCTGGTGGCGGGCGGCGAGGCCTCGGCGTCGCTCGGTGTGCTGCAGCGCGCGGGCGTCGACCCGGGCACCGACCTCGGCTGGACGACCGAGCCCGGCGGGCCGGCCCCGATCGACGCCGACGACCTGGGCAGTCCCGCCATGCAGGCCGCGGGCTTGGTGCTGCCGACCCGGGTCTACCCGATGGTGGACACCGCCTTCGGACACTCCGTCGGCGAGACGCCGGCCGAGACCATGGCCTCCGGCGCGGCGGTGTTCGCGGCGCTCAGCGAGGTCGCCGCCATGAACCCGATCGCCTGGAACCCGGCCCCGCGGGACCCGGCGGAGATCCTGCGCGTCGGACCGGACAACCGGATGATCTGCGAGCCCTACCCGCTCGCGGTCAACGCGTTCCCGCTGGTCGACCAGGCTGCGGCGCTGCTGCTGACCTCGCGCGAGGTCGCCCTCGAGCACGGCGTGCCGGAGGAGCGGCTGGTGCACGTCTGGGGCGGGGCCGGGGCCGCCGACGCCGCCGACGTCCTCGCGCGGCCCGCGTTGACCGGCTCGCCGGCGCTGTGCTCGGTGCTCGACCGGGCGCTCGCCTCCGCGGGGCTGGCCGCCGAGGCGGTCGACGTCGTCGACGTCTACTCCTGCTTCCCCGTGGTGCCCCGGCTCGCGAGCCGCTACCTCGGGCTGCCCACCAAGGCGCTCGCGGGCGCGACCGGCGGCCACTCGTCCTTCGGCGGCCCGCTCTCGACCTACACCCTGCACTCGCTCGCCGCCTGCGCCGAGCGCATCCGCAGCGGGGCGGGCGTCGCGCTCGTGCACGCCAACGGGGGCTACCTGACCCGCCAGCACGCCGTCGTCCTCGGGCGGGGGGCGCACGTCGACGGCTACATCGGCGATCCGGAACCGCACGACACCGCCGAGCCCGGGCCGGCGCCGTGCCCGCTCGCCGAGGTGCCGGAGGAGCCGGTGCGCGTCGAGGCCGCGACGGTCGAGTACGACCGCGACGGCCGCCCGGCGCAGGGGTTCCTGGTCGCCCGGACCGCCGACGGCCGCCGCCTCGCGGGCTGCACCGCCGAGGGCGACGCGGCCAGCGCCCGGGAGCTCACGGTGTTCCCGGAGGGTCCCGGCCGGCTGGCGGGGCCCGCCGTCGTCGGGCGCGAGGTGCGGGTACGCGCGGTCGGGGACCGGATCCAGGTGGACCCTGCCTGATCGGCGCCCGGTCGCCCCGGAACTGATCGACTCCGCCTAACGCGCCCGCCAGTACCCGGTGGCGTAGACGGCCCGCCGGTTCAGCTTCCGGTCGCCGAGCAGGTGCGCGCGGATCTCCTTGACCGCGGCGGACTCGCCGGCGAGCCAGGCCTGCCCCTCGCCCTCGGGGAAGGCGGCGGCCTGCACGGCCGCCACCAGCGGCTCGCCGGCCGGGGAGGCGCCGCGGTGCACCCAGGTGACGGCGGCGTGGCCCGGCAGCTCCTGCTCCTCGGCGGCGTCGGCGACCTCGAGGATCGCGAGCGCGGGCACGCCGGCGGGAAGGGCCTCCAGCACCGTCGCGACGGCGGGCAGCGCGGACTCGTCGCCGATCACCACGTGGAAGGCCGACGACGGGTCGGGCACCCAGCGCCCGCCCGGCTCGGAGACCCCGACCCAGGACCCCGGCCCGGCGGCCTGCGCCCACGCCGCTGCCGGGCCGTACCCGTCGTGCAGCACGAAGTCGACGTCGAGCTCCCCGGCGGCCGGGTCGAAGCGGCGGACGGTGTAGGTCCGGATCGTGGGCCGCGGCTCGCCCGCGGGCCAGACGGGGCCGCCGGTGCTCGCGCGCGGCACGGCCGGCCGGTCCTGCCCCTCGACCGGGAAGAACATCTTGATCCGCCGGTCCGGCCCCTCGCCCGGGAACCCGGCCAGCTCCTCGCCGGTCAGGGTCACGCGGATCATCTTCGGGGTCACCCGGGTGCTGCGGCTGACCTGCAGCAGCCGGGGGGCGGTCGTGGTCACGGCGAACTATGGAACCACTGCCCGTCAGGGCCGGTCGGTGCGCCCCGCCAACCCGCTCCACGCCAGGTCCATCAGGTACTCCGTGGCCTGCTCGGCCGTGACCCGCGGGTCCCGCTTGCGCCACACCGCGAGCCGCTCGCAGGCCCCGACGATCACCTGCGCCCAGCCCTGCAGCTGCAGCGGGTCGGCCTCCGGCGCGGCGACGCCGAGCAGCCCGGCGATGAAGTCCGTCTGCTGCGCGCGGATCGCCTCGACCGCCTCCGCCGCGATGCTCGCCTCCGAGTAGAGCAGGGTGAAGGCCGGGGCGCGGTCGTCGAGGAACCGGAAGAAGGCGAGGGTGCCGCGGCGCAGCATGTCCTCGGGGCTCTCGGCGGCGAACGCGGCTTCGGAGGTGACGTCGAGCAGTTCGGTCCGCGCCCGCGCGACGCACGCCAGCAGCAGGCCCTCCTTGGACCCGAAGTGCGTGTACAGCACCGGTTTCGTGACGCCGACGCGCTCGGCCACGGCGTCCATCGACGCGTTGGCGTAGCCCCGTTCGGCGAAGACCGCCACGGCGGCGTCGAGGATCTGGCGCTCCCGCTCGGCCCGGGAGACCCGGCGCCGCGGAGACGGTGCGTGCGGGCTCGTCTCCATGCCGCAGACCCTACCCGGAGCTAAGTTACCCGTGGTAAGTTACCGGCGGTAACACCCACCGGAGGGGAGCGGAGATGCTGGACACCCTGATCGTCGGCAGCGGGTTCGCCGGCCTGGGCGCCGCGGTGAAGCTGGACGAGGCGGGTCGCCGGGACTTCCTGATCCTGGAGAAGGGCGACACCCTCGGCGGCACCTGGCGGGACAACGTCTACCCGGGCTGCGCCTGCGACGTGGAGTCGCACCTCTACTCCTTCTCGTTCTTCCCGAACCCCGAGTGGACCCGCACCTTCGCGCGCCAGCCCGAGATCCGCGCCTACCTGGAGGCCACGGCCGACCGGTACCGGCTGCGCGACCGTATCCGGTTCGGCGTGCACGTGACCGGCGCGGAGTGGGACGGCGGCGCCTGGGACGTCCGCACCAGCGACGGCGAGAGCCTGCGTGCCCGCTACGTCCTCTTCGGCACCGGTGCGCTGCACGACCCCGCGGTCCCCGAGATCGAGGGCCTGGACCGCTTCCGCGGCACCGCCTTCCACTCGGCGCAGTGGGACCACGGGCACGACCTGGCCGGCAAGCGCGTCGCCGTGATCGGCACGGGGGCCAGCGCGATCCAGTTCGTGCCGGCGATCGCGCCGGAGGTCGGGCGGCTCATGCTCTTCCAGCGCACCGCCCCCTGGGTGCTGCCCAAGCCGGACCGCCCCATCCCGGAGCGCACCCGCCGGGCGTTCCGCCGGTTCCCGATGCTGCAGCTGCTCCAGCGGCTCTCGCTCTACTGGCGGCACGAGGCGCTGGTGCTCGGCTTCCTGCACCCCGTGGTCATGAGGGTGGTACAGCGCCTCGGCCTCGCCTACCTGCACACGGTGTTCGCCGGCGACCCCGAGCTCCGCAAGAAGGTCACCCCGACCTTCATCATGGGCTGCAAGCGGATCCTGATGAGCAACGACTACTACCCGGCCCTGCGCCGCGACAACGTCGCCGTGGAAACCGACCGGATCGCGCGCGTGACCGAGACCGGCGTGGTCACGGTCGACGCCGCGGGCCGGGAGACCGAGCACGAGGTCGACACGATCATCTTCGGCACCGGCTTCAAGGTCGCCGACGGTCTGGCCCGGATGAACGTCACCGGGCGGGACGGCGTCAAGCTGGCCGACGCCTGGGCGGAGGGTCCCGAGGCCCTGCTCGGCACCATGGTCGCCGGGTTCCCGAACCTGTTCACGATCGTCGGACCCAACACCGGGCTCGGGCACAGCTCGATGGTGTTCATGGTCGAGTCGCAGCTGAACTACGTGCTCGACGCCATGCGGACCGTCGACAGGCACCGCGCGGTCGCGATCGACACCCGCAGCGAGTCGCAGGCCGAGTTCAACGCCGAGATCCAGCGCAGGCTCGGCAGGGCCGTGTGGGCCAAGGGCGGCTGCGCGAGCTGGTACCTCGACGAGCACGGCCGCAACCGCACGCTGTGGCCCGGGTACACCTTCGACTTCCGCCGCCGCACGCGGAAGCTCGACCCCGGGCACCACGAGCTCGTGGCCTGAGTACCCTCCCCGGGTATGCAGCCCGCCGCGGTCTACGCGATCCCGATGACCACCCGGTTCCGCGGGATCACGGTGCGGGAGGGGATGCTCCTGCAGGGTCCCGCGGGCTGGGGTGAGTTCTGCGCCTTCCCGGAGTACGGCGACGCCGAGGCCGCGGCCTGGTTCGCCGCGGCGCGCGAGGCGGCGGAGGAGGGCTGGCCGGAGCCGGTGCGCGACACCGTGCCCGTGAACTGCATCGTCCCGGCCGTGGGACCGGAGCGGGCGGCGGAGATGGTGCGCGCCTCCGGCTGCGCCACGGCCAAGGTGAAGGTGGCCGACCACCCGGACTCCGCGGGCGAGGACCTCGAGCGGGTCGCCGCGGTGCGGGACGCGCTGGGGCCGGCGGGGCACGTCCGGGTCGACGCCAACGCCCGCTGGGACGTCGACACCGCCGTCCGCGAGATCCGCGCGCTCGACGCGGCGGCCGGTGGGCTGCAGTACGTCGAGCAGCCCTGCCCGTCGGTCGAGGAACTGGCCGCGGTGCGCCGGCGCGTCGACGTCCGGATCGCCGCCGACGAGTCGATCCGGCGCGCCGAGGACCCGCTGCGGGTGGCGGTGGCCGGTGCGGCGGACGTCGCGATCCTCAAGTGCCTGCCGCTCGGCGGGGTGCGCCGGGCGTTGCAGGTCGCCGAGGCGTGCGGGCTGCCCTGCGTCGTGTCGTCGGCGCTGGAGTCGAGCGTCGGGCTGGCGGCCGAGATCGCGCTGGCCGCGGCGCTGCCCGAGCTCGAGTTCGCCTGCGGGCTCGGGACCGGGCGGCTCTTCACCACCGACGTCGTGGCCGACGCGGACCGGCTGATCCCGCGCGACGGGGTGCTGCCCGTGCTGCGCACCGCCCCCGAGCCGGTGCGCCGCGCCGAGGTCGCCGCCGGGCCGGAGCGGGAGGCGTGGTGGCGGGCCCGCGCCGGGCGGGTGTCCCTCCTGTGAGGACGGTCGGCCGCGCACGGGCCGGCACACCCGGACGTGTCGGCGCCGGCGGGCGGCGGCCGGGGTCCCGCCGCTCTAGGCTGGCCTCGTCATGAGCGTCGTCGTGGTCGGGGCCGGGCTGTCGGGCGTGGCATGCGCCCGCGAGGTCGCACGGGCGGGCCTGCCGGTGAAGGTCCTCGACCGCGCCCACACCGTCGGCGGCCGGATGGCCAGCTCGCCGCACGACGGGCGCCCGGTCGACATGGGCGCGGCCTACTTCACGGTGCGGGACCCGGAGTTCGCCGAGGTCGTCGCGGGCTGGCGCAGCGCCGGGCTCGCCCGGCCGTGGACCGCCGAGATGGCGGTGCTCGAGCACGGGGACCGGTCGCGGTCGGCCGGCCCGATGCGCTGGGCGGCGCCGAAGGGGCTGCGCAGCCTCGTCGCCGCCCTCGCCGAGGACCTCGACGTCGAGCTGGACCACGAGGTGAAACGGGTCGAGGCGGGGCCGCGGGTCGACGGCGAGGCCGCCGACGTCGTCGTGCTCGCCATGCCGGACCCGCAGGCGCTGCGCGTGCTCGCCCCCGGCCTCGGCGCCGTCGCCCTCACCTCGGACCGCCCGTGGCGCCCGGTGCTCACGGTCGCCGCCGGCTTCCCCACCCGCGAGTGGCCGGAGCTCTCGGCCGCGTTCGTCAACGACCATCCCGTGCTCACCCTCGTCGCCGACGACGGCGCCCGGCGTGGGGACGGCGTCCCGGTCCTGGTGGCGCACACTACCTCCGCCGTCGCGCGGACCTACGACGCGGACCCGGCAGGTGCGGTCCCGATGGTGATCGAGGCCGTGCGCGAGCTGCTCGGGCTGTCCGAGGAGCCGGTGTGGACGGACGCGCACCGCTGGCGGTTCGCCGCCCCGGAGCTGGACCGGGCCGAGCCCTTCCACCTCGGCGACGACGGCATCGGGCTCGCCGGCGACGGCTGGGGCAGCTCGCGGATCGAGACGGCCTGGCGCTCCGGCACCCTGCTCGGCCGCGAGATCGTGAAGCGCCTGCAGCGCTGACCCGCTCTCGTTGGCGATCGCCGGGAGGCAGGACGTAGCGTCTGGGGAATGAGCGAGACCCGGACCGCCACGCCGCAGACCCCCACCCCGGAGCGGCCCTTCGGCTGGGACCGCGGCACCTCGGTGGCCCGGATGGCGGAGCCGGGCGAGGCGGGCCGTGCCGTGCTCGCCGAGCTGGCCGCGGCCCTGCCCGCGGACCGGGTGCTCACCGACGCCGACACCGCCCGCCCCTACGTGCACGACGAGGCGGAGTGGGCCGAGTACGGCGCCCCGCTCGCCGTCGTCCGGCCGCGGTCCACCGCGGAGGTCGCCGAGGTCGTGCGGGCAGCGGCGCGCCACCGCGTCCCGGTCGTGCCGCGCGGGGCCGGCACCGGCCTGTCCGGCGGGGCCAACGCCGTCGACGGCGGGCTGGTCCTGTCGCTGGAGCGGATGCGCGACATCCTGGAGATCGACGCCGGAGAGCGGCTCGCCGTCGTCCAGCCCGGGGTGATCAACGACGACCTGCGCGCGGCCGCCGCGAAGGAGGGGCTCTGGTACCCGCCGGACCCCGCGAGCGCGCCCTGGTCGACCATCGGCGGGAACGTCGCGACCAACGCGGGCGGCCTGTGCTGCGTGAAGTACGGCGTGACGCGTGACTACGTGCTCGCCCTGGAGGTCGTCACGGCGGCGGGCGAGATCGTGCGGGTCGGCCGGCGGACCGCGAAGGGCGTGGCCGGCTACGACCTCGCCGGGCTGCTGGTGGGCTCCGAGGGCACCCTCGGCGTGATCACCGAGGTGACCGTGCGGCTCCGGCCGGCCCGGACCGCGCCGCCGCGCACCGTCGTCGGGTTCTTCGACACCCTCGCCGACTGCGGCGCCGCCGTGGCCGCGGTGACGGCCGCCGGTCTGCAGCCCGCGATCTTCGAGCTGGTCGACCGGCACTGCCTCAAGGCCGTCAACGACTGGAAGCACATGGGCCTGCCCGAGGACGCCGCCGCGCTCCTGCTGGCCCAGACCGACCTGCCCGAGCCCGCCGCCACCGCCGAGGCCGACGGCATCCTCGCCGCGTTCGAGGCGCACGGCGCCCGCGATGCTCTGATCTCGACCGACCCCGTCGAGGCCGACGCGCTGTTCGCCGCCCGCCGGCTCGCCTACCCGGCCTTCGAGCAGCGCGGCGACGCCCAGCTCACCGAGGACGTCTGCCTGCCCCGCAACCGGCTCGCCGAGATGCTGGAGCGGATCGAGGAGATCTCCGCCCGGCACGACACCTTCATCGGCACGGTCGCGCACGCCGGCGACGGCAACCTGCACCCGCTGATCATGGTGCCGCCGGGCGACCCGGAGGCGAAGGCGCGGGCCCAGCGGGCGTTCGACGAGATCGTCGACGCGGCGATCGCGCTGGGCGGCACGGTGACCGGCGAGCACGGCGTGGGCCTGCTCAAGCGCGCCGGCATGCGCCGCGAGCTCGACCCGGGCTCGCTGGCGATGCAGGAGGCGATCAAGAAGGCGTTGGATCCGGACGGGATCCTGAACCCCGGCAAGGTGCTGTAGAACCATGAACCGCTTGTTGCCCGCGCTCGCCGACCCGACGGACGGGCCCGCCCTGCGTTTCCCCGACGGCGCGGTCACCTACCGCGAGCTCGCCGCCCTGGCCTCGGACCTGGGCGCCCGGGTCACCGGTCGCTCCCGCGTCGCCGTCTGGGCCACCCCGACCCTGGCCGCCGCCACGGGCATCACGGCCGGGCTGCTGGCCGGCGTGCCGGTGGTGCCGGTGAACCCGAAGGCGGGGGAGCGGGAGCTCGCGCACATCGTCGCGAACTCCGCCCCCGAGGTGGTGCTGGTCGCGCCCGGCGTCGAGCTGCCCGCGGCGATCGCCGGGCTGCCGCGGATCGACGTCGACGTCGCCGCGCGGCCCGACCCGCAGCCGTTGCCCGCCGAGCCGCCCGCGGACGCCACGGCGCTCGTCGTCTACACCTCGGGCACCACCGGCCCGCCCAAGGGCGCGGTGCTCTCCCGCGGGGCGGTCGCCGCCGACCTCGACGCCCTGGCCGACGCCTGGGCCTGGACCGGCGCCGACCGGCTCGCCCACGCGCTGCCGATCTTCCACGTGCACGGGCTGGTCCTGGGCACGATCGGCCCGCTGCGCCGCGGCGGCTCGCTGCACCACCTCGGCGCGATCGACGGGCGGAAGCTCGCCGCCGCCGTCGCCGACGGCGCGACGATGGTGTTCGGCGTCCCCACGCACTACCACCGGCTGGCCGCGGACTTCGAGGCCGACCCGGACACCGCACGGACGGTCGGCGGCGCCCGGCTGCTGATCTCCGGCTCGGCCGCGCTCACCGCCGTCGACCACGCCCGTATCGAGAAGGCGACGGGGCTCGCGGTCCGGGAGCGCTACGGGCTCACCGAGACGCTGATCCTCACCGCCGCGCGCGCGGACGAGGAGCCCGAGGTCGGCACGGTCGGCCGGCCGCTCGCGAACACCGAGGTGCGGCTGGCGCCGCTGCCCGCCGTGGACGGCGAGCAGCCCGACGACGGGTTGGGGGCCGTCGAGGTCCGCGGGCCGCAGCTGTTCTCCGGCTACCTCGACCTCCCCGAGGCCACGGCCGCCTCCCGGACGGACGACGGCTGGTTCCGCACCGGCGACATCGGCCGTTGGACGGAGTCCGGGCTGCTCGCCCTGGTCGGCCGGCAGGCCACGGACCTGATCAAGTCCGGCGGCTACAAGATCGGCGCCGGGGAGATCGAGAACGCGCTGCTCGAGCACCCCTCGGTGGCCGAGGTCGCCGTCGTCGGGGTGCCGGACCCGGACCTGGGGGAGAAGATCGTCGCGCACGTCGTGCCGGCGGGCGAGGCACCCGAGGCGCGGGAGCTCGTCGACCACGTGGCCGCCCTGCTGTCCCCGCACAAGCGGCCGCGCGAGGTCCGGTTCGTGGAGTCGCTGCCGCGCAACGCGATGGGGAAGGTGCAGAAGAAGCTCCTGTGAGCGCACCGTGACGATTCGGGCGGCGATCATGGTTGTGGATCACCCGGATCGGGCATCCTTCTCCCATGGCTACCGGCACCCCGACGACCAGGACAGTCAGGACGACCGACACCGACCGGCCGACGGCCGGCTACCGCGGACCCGCCGCGGCGGGCGCCCCGAACCTCACCGGGGTCGAGGGGGTGCGCTCGACCGTCGCCGGTGACCGGGTCGTGCTGGAGTTCGAACGCTACGACTCGCCGGACCTGCGGCTCGCGACCTCCGGCATCGTCCTCGCGATCCACCGCACGGACGACCCGGCGCACCCCGAGGCGTACTGGCGCCTCGACCTGCCCGATGCCGTCGAGGGCGAGCAGCTGCGCATCCCGGTCGCGCCGCCGGAGGTCGAGGGCCTCGACCCGGAGGTGCCCGCCGAGCTGCGCGAGCTGGTGCAGGGCGTGCTCCGCGGCGCGGACATCGCGCCGGTCGGCCGGATCCGCCGCGTCCGCGCCGTCGACTCGCTGCGCGACGGCCGGCGCCGTGAGATCGCCGAGATCCGGCGGGACGAGGTGCAGCTCGCCACCTTCGGCGACGCCACCACGCTGGAGAACTGGACCGAGGCCGCGGTGACGATCTCGGGCGGCCCGGTCGGGCTGCTCGACGTGCTGGCCGAGCGGCTGGCCCAGACCGGTGCCGCCCCCGCGGAGGCGACCGCCGAGGCCGAGCTCGACCGGCTGCTGCGCGAGGCCGCCCCGCCGCCCCCGGCCCGTTGGAAGGGCAAGAAGGGCGCTCCCGCCACCGGCGTCCTCGGCTACCTCGCCGAGCACGCGGACCGGCTCGCCGCCGAGGACCTGCGGGCCCGCCGGGACGAGGAGGACGCCGTCCACCAGCTGCGGGTCGCCGCCCGCCGGATGCGCAGCGCCCTGCAGGCCTTCGCCCCGGTCTTCGACGGCCCCCGCGCCGAGGCGCTGATCGAGGAGCTGCGCTGGCTCGGTCGCGCCCTCGCCCCCGCCCGCGACCTGGAGGTCCAGGAGGAGCTGATCACGGAGTCGCTGCGGGCGCTGCCGCCGGAGCTGGTGCTCGGCCCGGTGCAGGCGCAGGTCACCCGGCACTTCGCGCGCTCCGGCGCGGAGGCCAAGGCCGCCGCGGTCGCCGCGCTCGACAGCGAGCGCTACGCGGCCCTGCGCGGTGCGATCGAGCGCTTCCTGCAGGACCCGCCGCTGGCGTCGGCGGCCGGGTCGAAGAAGGCGGGCAAGAAGCTGCTGTCGGCGGCGCTGAAGAAGGCGGACAAGCGGTTCGACAAGCGGGTCGCCGCCGCGCTCGACGCCCTGGCCGCGGGCGAGGACTCGGACACCGCGATCCACGACGCCCGCAAGGCCGGCAAGCGGCTGCGCTACGCCACCGAGCTGGCCGGCACCCCCGAGCAGGCCAAGAAGCTGAAGACGATCACCAAGGCGCTCGGCGAGCACCAGGACGTCGTCGTCGAGCGGCAGCTGCTGCGCGAGCTGGGCGCCCAGGCGTACTCGGAGGGCGAGAACGGCTTCACCTTCGGCATCCTCTACGGCCGCGCGCAGGCGGAGGCCGAGCGGGTCGAGGCGCAGCTGCCGGAGCTGCGCCGGAGGTGACGACGAGCGGTCGACGGCGCGACGGTGACGGCGGGCCGGCGACGGAGCTGCCAGAATCGCGGCCGTGAGCGACGCACGGGACCCGGTGGGCGACCTCCGGCGGATCGCGTTCCTTCTGGAGCGCGCGCACGAGTCGACCTACCGCGTCCGGGCCTTCCGCACCGCGGCCGCGGCGCTGCGCGGCAAGGACGTCGAGCAGCTCGCCGCGCTCGAGCGATCGGGGGAGCTGCGGAAGCTCAAGGGGGTCGGCGACGTCACCGCCCGGTGCGTCGCCGAGTCCCTGCGCGGCGAGGTGCCGGTCTACCTGCGGCGGCTGGAGGCCACCGAGGGTGTCGAGCTGGACACGGCGGCCGCCGACCTGCGGGAGGCGCTGCGCGGCGACTGCCACAGCCACACCGACCAGTCCGACGGGGGCTCCCCGCTGTGGGAGATGGTCGAGACCGCGATCACCCTCGGGCACGACTACCTCGTCGTCACCGACCACTCACCGCGGCTCACCGTGGCGAACGGGCTGTCCCCGGAGCGGCTGCGGCGCCAGCTGGAGCAGATCGCGGAGCTCAACGCCGGGCTCTCGGGCTTCCGGGTGCTCACCGGGATCGAGGTCGACATCCTCGAGGACGGCGCGCTCGACCAGGAGGAGGACCTGCTCGCCGAGCTCGACGTCGTGGTCGCGAGCGTGCACTCCAAGCTGCGGATGCCGCGGGACGAGATGACCGAGCGGATGCTCACCGCCGTCGCGAACCCGTACGTCGACGTCCTGGGCCACTGCACCGGCCGGATGGTCACCGGGAACCGCAAGCGCCCCGAGTCCGAGTTCGACGCCGACGCGGTGTTCGCCGCCTGCGCCGAGCACGGCGTGGCCGTCGAGATCAACTCCCGGCCGGAGCGCCTGGACCCGCCGAAGCGGTTGCTGCGGCTCGCGGTCGAGGCGGGCTGCGAGTTCACCGTCGACACGGACGCGCACGCCCCCGGCCAGCTCGACTGGCTCGACTACGGCTGCACCCGGGCGGTGCAGTGCGGCGTGCCGACCGAGAAGATCCGCAACACCTGGGGGCTGCAGGACCTGCTCGCGGCCCGCGCCTGACCCGGCCCCGGGCTCAGCCGGGATCGGCCAGCTCGAAGTCGTCGAAGTCGAAGCCGGGGGAGACCACGCAGGAGACGAGCGCCGGCTCGGTCCCGAGCAGCCGCGCGGACTGCCACGCACCGGCCGGGACGAGCTGCTGCGGGGCGTGCGCCTGCAACGTCCAGGAGGCCCCGGCCTCGGGCTGCTGCCCGATCCGGAGGTCGACGGCCGAGCCCGAGTGCCACAGCCAGAGCTCGCTCGACCGCACCCGGTGCCACCGTGACTCCCCGTCGAGCAGGTACAGGATCGCCGTGGCCGTCGGTCGCGGACCGTGGTCGGTCTCGACGGTCACCGGCGAGGTCCAGGTGCGGCGGTACCAGCCGCCCTCCGGGTGGGGAGCCAGGTCGAGGGCGGTGGCGAGGGCGGGTGGCGACACGGCTCGAGTCTCGCGGTCCCCGCCGGCCCTGTCACGTCCGGTGATCACGAACCGTCACCTGCCGTGACGGATGTCGGGCCGCGGCTGCGGTGGGTGCACGAACGGGCGGTACCCGACCGGGTGGCAGGGCTCGCGTTGCTCACGATCTGCGGTGAAATGAGCGCAGTCCTGATGCACGAGTGACGAGAGGTGCTGGCGATGCGGTCGTCCGGTCTGGTGCGAACCCTGGCCGTCGCGGTGAGTGGTGCGGCGCTGCTGACCCTCACCGCGTGTCCCGCCAGCGCCTCGCAGGCCCCGGAGGTCCCGGGCGGGCCGTCGTCGCGGGGCACGGCGGCCCAGGCCGCGGCGTCGCAGTGCCCGCAGACCGCCGCGGACGCCTTGGGCTGGGGCACCCCGACCCGGCAGGCGGACTTCGAGGGCACCGCGCTGCCGCCGGACTGGCACCCCTACGGACCCGAGCCGGGCCACGACGAGAAGGGCACCCGGACACCCGAGGCGATCACCGTCGCGAACGGCCAGGTCACGGTGAGCGGCGACGAGCAGGGCAACACCGGCGCCATGAGCTGGCACCCCGGGCAGCGGTACGGCCGCTGGGAGGTGTGCGTGAAGTCCGACCCGGGCCCCGGCGGCTACCACCCGGTGCTGCTGCTGTGGCCGGTGAAGGAGGACTGGCCGGTGGGCGGCGAGATCGACTGGATGGAGATCAGCGCCGACGACCGGCAGAGCACGGACTTCTTCCTGCACTACGGCGCCGACAACTCCCAGGAGAGCGGCTCGGTGCGGCACGACGCCACCGAGTGGACCGCCTACGCACTGGAGTGGACGCCGGAGAAGATGACCGCCTACCTCAACGGCAGGGAGTGGTACTCCACCACGGAGACCAGCCACTTCCCGCCCGGCGCGATGAACATGACCGTGCAGCTGGACCTGTTCCCGCCCGCCGGCGGCAGCACGGCGATGCACCTGGACTGGGCGAAGCAGTGGTCGCTGCCGGAGAGCGTGCCGGCCGAGCTGTCGCTGGCGCCGGGTGCGCCGGCCACCGGCCAGCCCGAGCTGCACCCCGAGCGCACCCCCAAGCCCGTGTCCGAACTGCCGGCGTCGCCGCGGCAAGGGACGACGCAGGGCACGAACACGCCGCGGCAGGGCGGCTGACCCCTGGACTCGTGGGTGGCGGGGCGAAAGGTACTGGGGCCGTCCCGCCACCTACGGCCTCGTGGACGGCGGCGGTGCTGGGGAGCCCTCGCCGCCGTCCACGCTGGATCGTGCCGCCGCTCAGTGCAGGGCGGCCCGCAGCTCGTCCGTCGTCGGCGGCTGGGCGCCCCGCCGCGAGCAGGTGATCGAGGCCGCGGTCACACACTCCTCGAGCACCTCGTCGAGGGTGAGCGCGGGCACCGAGCGCAGGACCTCGCGCCGGGCGGGTCCGAGCAGGTCCCGCGCGTGCAGGGCGGCCAGCAGGGCGGCGGAGAAGCTGTCCCCGGCGCCCACGGTGTCGACGACCTCGACGGCCCGGCCCGGCATCGACGTCCGGATCCCGGCCGCCGTCGCCGCGAGCACGCCGTCGCCGCCCAGGGTCACGGCGACCACCGCCGGCCCGCGGCCCGCCCAGTCGTCGAGCACCTCGCCGGGTGGGACGTCGGGCAGCAGCCAGCGGAGGTCCTCGTCGCTGACCTTGACGAGGTCGGCGATCGCGAGCATCTCGTGCACGCCGCGCAGCACCTCGGCAGGATCGCCCATGAGCCGCGGCCGGCAGTTCGGGTCGTAGCTCACGGTCGCCGAGCCCGCGGCCTTGGCCAGGAGCTCGCGCAGCACCGCGGCGCCGGGCTCGACGGTCAGCGCCAGCGAGCCGGAGTGCAGGGCGACGATCCCGTCGAGCGCGCCGGTCAGCTCGTCGGGCGTCCACTGCCAGTCCGAGGTGCCGGCGATGCGGAAGTCGTAGTCCGCGACCCCGTCCGGCCCGACCTCGACCAGCGCCAGCGAGGACTGCTCGGGCGCGTCGATCACGTGGGACAGGTCGACGCCGTTGCCCTCCAGGTGCGCACGCAGCCGGCGGCCCAGGAAGTCCGACCCGAGCCGGGCGAGCATCCGGGCGGGCACGCCGAGGCGCGCCAGGCCGACCGCGACGTTGGCGGGGCTGCCGCCGGGAGCGAACTCGAAGTACCCCTCGGCGGGGGCGGGGACGACGTCGACCAGCGCCTCGCCCGCGACCGCGATCACACCGTTGTCAGCCACGCCGACAGCGTGCCAGAGGTCGGGGCCCGATCTCAGCTCCCGATGCTCAGCCGCCGACCTTGGAGGCCAGGTTGGCCAGCACGCCGTCGTAGATCCGGGTCAGGCCCTTCGGGGCGAAGGTCCGCTCGAAGAACCCGCCGATGCCGCCCGCGCCGTTCCACGTCGTGGTGATCGTGACCAGGCTGGCGCCCTCACCGGCCGGCGCGACCCGCCACGTCGTGACCAGCGAGGAGTTCGCGTCCGTCTCCACCACGGTGTCCGGGGTCGGCTGCGTGACGTCGGCCTTCACGTGACGCACGCGCTTCTTGGTGGCGTGCAGCTTCCAGGTGGCCGAGGTGCCCTCGCCCTGGCCGCCGGTCAGCACCGCGTAGTCCGTGAACTGCTCGGTCAGGATCTCGGGACGGGTCTGCGTGTAGTCGGCGACGGCCGCGCGGACGGCCTCGACGGGGGCGGGGACGGTTCGCTCGGCGGTCGCGGTCACCTGTGCCATGTGCCCATCCTGCCCCGGACCCGCGGGGCGCGGCCGCAGGGGCGCCTGGTAACTCTTCTGGATGCGGAGGATCCCGGTCGTGGTCGTCGCCGGTTTCCTCGGCGCGGGCAAGACCACCCTGCTCAACCACCTCCTCGCGCACTCGCTCGACGCCCGGATCGGGGTGGTGGTCAACGACTTCGGCGCCATCGGGATCGACGCCATGCTGGTCGGCGGGTCGGACGCGATGGTCTCGCTCGGCAACGGCTGCCTCTGCTGCGCGGTGGGGGAGGACGGCGTCGGGCCGCTGCTCGACCGGCTGACCCGCCGGCGGGACGAGATCGACGTGATCGTGATCGAGGCCAGCGGGATCGCCGAGCCCGGCACGCTCGTGCAGCTGATCCTCGAGGCGGCCAACCCGCACCTGGTCTTCGGCGGGCTGATCGAGGTGATCGACGCCGTCGAGTTCGAGGCCACGCGCCGGCGGCACCCGCAGGTCGACATGCACGTCGGGCTGGCGGACCTGCTGGTGCTCAACAAGGTCGACCGGGTGGACCCGGGGAAGGTGTGGCGGGTCCGGCGGCTGCTCCGCGAGGCCAACGGGCCGGCCCCGATCGTCCCGGCCGAGCACGGCGTCGTCGATCCCCGGCTGCTGTTCGACATCGAGGTCGTGCCCGGTCGGCAGCTGCTGCTCGGCGAGCAGGTCGGCGACCACGCCGACCACATCCATGCCGCGTACGACAGCGTCTCCTTCACCTCCGACGCCCCGATGGACCCGCAGCGGCTGCGGGACCTGCTCGACCGGCGGCCCGCCGGCGTCTACCGGATCAAGGGGTTCGTGGCGTTCGGCGTGCCGGGGCACCGGCAGAAGTACGTGCTGCACACGGTCGGTCGGTACGTCCGGTTCCGCCGCGCCCGCTGGGAGCCCGGCGAGCCCCGGCGCACGAGCCTGGTGCTGATCGGCGCGGGGATCGACACCGCCGCCGTCGAGGCCGAGCTGGCGGCCTGCGTGGCGGACGACTCGTCCCGCACGGACGCCGACGCCATGCTCCCGGTGCTGCGGTTCACGTTCGGGGCGTGAGCCGCGCGCGGTCCCCGCGGCGGAAGGCTACCCGGGCGTAACATCGGTGTGTGATCGCGCGCTCCGTGCGGGTCCTCGGTCTGCGACTCGCGTTCCGGTTCCTCTTCGGACTCCCGCGGCCGCTGAAGAGGCTGCTCGCGGGGTCCGAGGTGTGCCTCGAGGGACAGCTCCTCGATCTCGACCTGCAGCTGCTCAACCGCGCCGGGGAGTGCCTCGCGCGGCTCACCGCCGCGAGCGGGCAGCTGGGCGCGGCGGCCCTGGCCGAGCAGCGCCGGCAGGCGGACGACGCCGCCGAGCTGGCCGCCGAGGGCCCGTTCGACGACGTCGTGACCCGGGACCTGGAGGTCGCGGGCGCCGAGGGCCCGATCCCGGCCCGGCTCTACACGCCACCGGGCCCGCACGGTCCGGCCGGCCGCTCCGGCCTGCTCGTCTACTTCCACGGCGGCGGGTTCGTGCTGGGCAGCATCGCCTCCGCCGACCCGCTCTGCCGGCTGCTCGCGGCGCAGGCCGGCGTCCGGGTGCTGTCGGTGGAGTACCGGCTCGCGCCCGAGCACCCGTACCCCGCCGCGCTCGACGACGCCCTCGCCGCCTACCGGCACACCCTCGCCCACGCCGAGGACCTCGACGCGGAGAAGACGCTGGTCGCGGTGGGCGGCGACAGCGCGGGCGCGAACCTGGCGCTGGTCGTCGCGCACGAGCAGGCGGTCCGCGGCGAGCCCGTGCCCGCCTTCGTCGTGGCCCTCTACCCGGCGACGGACGCCGACCGGACCGGCGGCTCGCGCGTCGCGTTCGGCTCCGGGTTCGGGATCAGCGCCGAGGTGCTCGCCGCGATGGAGCAGATGTACCTGCCCGACGGCGTGCCCGCCGACGACGACCGCGGCGCCATCCTGCGCGCCGACGACCTGTCCGGCATGCCGCCGGTCTACCTCGCGACCGCCGGCTTCGACCCGCTGCGTGACGAGGGGGAGGAGCTGGCCGAGCGGCTGCGTGAGGCCGGTGTCCCGGTGGTCGCGCGGCGGTTCCCCGGGCTCATCCACGGCTACGCCAGCTTCACCGCGATCAGCCGGGCCGCCCACGACGCCACCTTCGACGCCGCCAGCGCCCTGCGGGCCGGGCTCGCGCTGGCCGACCGCGAGCCCGCCCCGCTCCGGACGGTCTGAGCTCAGGCGGTGGCGTGCGTGCCCAGCTCGTCGAGCACCTTGTCCGCCGCGATCGGGCCGATGCCCGAGTACCACAGATCGTCGGACACCTCGTGCGCCCGGCCCTCGGCCACCGCCGGGATGCCCCGCCACAGCGGACCGCCGAGCACGCTCGCCTTGTCCTTCCCGCCGGCCTCCCCGTAGGAGGCGAAGAAGAGGCGGTCGCCGTCGGCCTGCCCGATCTGTTCCGCCGAGACCTCGGCGAACGTCCCCGGGACGCGCTGGCTCGCGGGCCGGGCCAGACCGGCGTCGGCGAGGATCGTGCCGATGAAGGAGCCCTCGCCGTACAGCCGGACCGAGCCGCCGGTGAAGCGGACCATGCTGATCGTGGTGCCCGGCGCGAAGGTCGCGCCGACCTCCTTCGCCTTGGCCCGGTACTCGGCCAGGATCCGCTCCGCCTCGGCCTCCCGGCCCAGCGCCTGCCCGGCGACCTGCAGGTTCTCCCGCCACGCCACGCCGACGCGCTCCGCGAACACCGTCGGCGCGATCGCGCTGAGCTGCGGGTAGAGGGCCTCGTGCCGCACCTTGTTCGACAGGATGAGGTCCGGCTTCAGGCCGGCGATCGTCTCGAGGTTCAGGTCGGACTGGGTGCCGATGTTCGTGACGCCGGCCGTCCGGTCGTCGAGATAGCTCGGCAGCGGGCCGTTCGCGACGGGCGAGGTCGCCCCCACCGGCGTGACGCCGAGGGCGAGGACGCTGTCCAGCTCGCCGGTGTCGAGCACGACGACGCGCTGCGGGGCCGCGGGCACCTCGGTGGTGCCCATGGCGTGGGTGACGGTCCGGGCGCCGGCGGACCCGGCGGGGGCGTCGGCGGACGATCCGCACGCGGCGAGCGAACAGGCCAGGACGAGCCCGGCCAGGACGGACAGAAGGCGGCGCACCCACAGCTCCTCAGGTCGTGAAGGTTTGGCTGACCTTACCGGGCCGATCGGACGTCCCGCGCTGTGACCGAGCACTCTCACGTTCCGGTGAGGGGTCGGTCACGTTTCCGCGTCGTAACAGGCCGCTCCTCAGTTCCGATGAATGGCGTGGCGGCGCTCTACCCCGGCGCGAACGCCGCCCTCCTCCCCGGTGCGACCAGCAAGAGCAAGAGGCAATGAGCACGTTCCCCGGCGACGCGTCCGTCGACTTCGTCAAGCAGGCCCCGGCCGACCGCCTGCCCACCCTCGTCCGCACCCGATCGGGTTACCGCGTCTTCGATCCGGCGCTGATCGCCGGAACGCATTACCAGATCGACGACACCGGCACCCTCGTCTGGACTCGGCTACCCGCCGGCTCGACGGCCCTCGCCGTCCTCGCGGTCGGGGCCGTGTCCGGGCTGCTGCTGGGCGACGGCTGGCTCCTCACGCTGCTGTGGGCCGCCGTCGGCGTCCTGGTGGGCACCGGCTTCGCCGGGCTCGCGCTCACGCTCGTCCACACGATCGACAGTCCCGAGCGCCGCTACCGCCACCGCACCTGCGGCGCCCCGTTCTCGCAGGACGTGACGGACCGCGGGTCGCGCGCCTGGGAACTGTGCGTGCAGGCCGAGCGCCTGGCCGCGACCAGGTCGTGGGTGGCCGGCCGGGTCGACCGCGAGCGCCAGCTGCCCGAGCTGCTCTGGGCGGGCGTGCTGGGCTCGGGCTGGGCGGCCGAGGAGATCGGTCGCATGGCCAATCCGTCGACCGGGCCGGACCTGCGCGCCCCTGCTTGATCACGGCCATGGGGCCTGATCACGACCACGGGGTGACGGGGCGTTCCTGACGGCGCCCGTCGACCACGACGTCGGTCCGCTCGGTGAAGAAGCACACGAGGTCGCGCACGTGCGCGGCCTCGTGCAGCGGGTCGGGGTAGGTCCAGGCCAGGTCGGGCACGGGGCGGTCGCCCACGGTCACCGTCCAGTAGGACGCCTCGCCCTTGTACGCGCAGCGCGTGCGGGTCGCGGTCGGCTCCAGCGGCGCGACGACGTCCTCGCGGTGCAGGTAGTACCGGGTGGGGAGCATGGTCTCGAACAGCAGCACCGGCCGTCGCGACTCGGCGAGCAGCACGCCGTCGAGCTCGAGGCGGACGTGCCGCGACGAGGTCAGGACGTCCACGCGGTGGAACGGGTCGCGGGGGTGCGAGACGTTCGGCTCGTCCTCCTCGAACCAGGCGTCGAACGCGTCGAAGTCGAGGACCACGTATCCGGCAAGATCGGGGTCGGCGAGCCGGAGCCCCGCAGCGGGCCGGCTGCCGGAGTCCGTGACCACGTCGACCGGCCGGCCGTCGGCGGTGTGCACGGCGAAGGGCACGGACGGGTCCAGCACCGGCCGCTCGGAGACCGAGGCCAGGGTGACGCCCTGCGGGATCTCGCTCTTCGGCACGTCGTCGGGCGCGAGGTGCCCCGCGATGTCCTCCTCCGGCACGGCGTAGCTCGGCACGACCCGCCGCGGCTCCCACAGCAGCAGCGCGCGCATGGAGTCCACGACCGTTTCGCCGCCCAGCTGTGCCCGGATGCGCTTCGCCACGGGCTCGTGGCGGGTCTCGTCGAGCGCGGCGAACAGGGCGGTGTGCTGCAGGACGCTCATGCCCGACCATCCTCCTCGGGAAAGCCGATGAAAGCCGGTGGTGGTCACCCGCCGCGTCCGGGGTGGGCAGCAGGCGATCGACGACCGCCACTCCCGAACCCGTTCAGGCCGCGCGCCAGGGCGAGCCGGCCCGCCCCCGCTGGGGATTCCGCTCGCTGCGTCAGGGGCACTGCCGACCGACGGGTCCGCGGGGGTTGCCCGCCGTGTCAGAACGGCGCCGGCTCATCGAGATCGGTGACCGGTGGCGGCGGAGGCCGAGGCTCCTCGGGCGGTGGAGGGCGCCAGACCACGAACAGCGAGTCGGTTCCGGCCTCGTCGGGGTCCTCGTCAGTGTCGGACGGGCAGCAGAGGTCCTCGCCCGGCGTTCGGGGGAGGGGTGGCGGCAGCGGTGGCAGGAGCGGTTCGGCGCGCGTCCGGTAGATGCGGCCGAGCGGGCTCCGCCAGACGAAGACGCCGGGCTCGGGCTGGGTGAGCGTCCAGCCACGGTGCTTCAGGCCGTGATCGTGACGGCAGGCGGGGCCCAGGTCGTCGGCGGTGGTGCGGCCGCCACGGGCGTGGTCGTGCGTGTGGTCCAGGTCGGCCTTTCGGGCCGGCGTCAGACACCCGACGAAGGTGCAGTGCCGGTCGCGGAACTCGACGTGGCGGCGCAAGCCGGTGTGCGGGAACCGGGCGGCCGGGTCGTCGTCGAGGTCGCGGCCGCGAGCGGCCAGGATCTCGGCCAGGACGGGCCGCCACGATGGTGGCAGCTCGCTGTCGGGGCCGGTCAGACGCGCGAGCAGACCGGCGTCGACGAGCAGGTCGACCAGACCCGGGGCCTCTGACGATGTCGTGTTCTCGGCCGGCGCGAGATCGTCGGCACTGGGACGGGTCCGGAGCGCGCCTGCATGAACGAGTCGCCCGTCGGGCCCGGTGACGGCGTAGCGCCAGGGCGCCCGTATCTGGTCGGCCGCGACCATCCGGGCCCGCGAGGCCGGGAGCGGTCCGAGGTTCGGCAGGGTGGCCGGGCGGTCGTCGAGCCCGAGCAGCGTGCCGAGCGAGATCTGCAGGTGGACGCCCCGCCGCGGATTCGGCGGTTGCGGCGAGGCCTCGGCCGGTCCTGCGTCGGCGGTCCTTGCGTCGGTCTTCTCTGCGGGAACGGTGCCCGCGGCGGCCGTCGCGGCGCCGGGCTCTGCCTCGTTCGTCGTTCCGGCCTCGCCGTCGTCGGTGGGGGAGACACCGGGGTCGAGGAGGAGGCGTGGACGATCTCGTCGTCGCTCAACGTGTGCAGGGTGCCGTCGAGGAAGCCGGTGAACAGGTCGACCCGGATCTGGTCGAGCGTGCCGGGGTGGCCGCAGCGGCGGATCCGGTGAGCGAGGTGGTCGATCCGTTCGACCGCGGCGTCGGCGGTCTCGGGAGCGACGCCGCTCGCGGTGATCGTAGCGGTGCCGTCCTCGGTGACGTACGCACCGACTCCGCGGCGGGCGTGGGCGCGGCGGAAGAGCCGCTCGTAGTGGTCCGGGTCGATCTCCATGATGAGCCGCCGTAGCCGGCGGGAGATCTGGCTCGTGGTCCACCGCGGCGCCCGCGGGAGGACGAGCGCGCAGAGCTGCGCGATCTGCGCCGGAGGAAGGCCGGCGAGATGACGCACGAAGACGGAGGCCTTCGGCGGGTCGATCCGGCCCTCGTGCAGCGCCGCAAGGACCCGAGGCAGCTCCCTCACCAAGGTGCACGCCTCGTCCGACCAGCCGTCCGCAGCGCGCCGGGTCCAGGCCAGGGCCGCCCGCACCTCGTCCGTCCAGTCCAGGTGCGGGTCGGGGAGATCCTCGGCGGAGTCGGGCGCGGTCGGATCGGCGTACCCGACGGCGACCATGGCGCGGTAGAATCCGGCCCGGGTGTGGCTGTCCTGGCGGTGCCACGCCTCGAGCACCGTCGACCGCTCCGCCGCCGGCGCTGCCGACAGCTCGATCTCGGCCAGCGCAGCACCGAGCTCCGGGCCCGGCGGCATGTCCGCCAGCCCGGCCGGAAGACACTCGGTCAGCTGCACGGATCGAACATATCTTCGACCCCCGACAGAAACGGGCACTTCCAGCTCTCGGGCACTGATCACTTCCGCGACCGCAGCGAGACGAGGGGCCGAGGTCGGCTCCGGCCGGACCCACGTTCAGCGGCCGCCGCTGCCCGACCGGGACGCAGGGGCGCACCCGCATCACCCACCCGGGCACACACCGCCCGTTCCCCCGGCGCGCTGCCCTGAGTCGCCGCATTCCGTTCCCGGGGGTGGGGACCGTGCAGAGACCCTGCGGAGCGCTCGCCGTGCTTCTCGCAGCGTGCCTCCTCGCGGGATGCAGTACGTCTGTCACAGGCCCGGCCCGTCGCCGCCCCGCTCCCGACGCTCGCCTGGGGCGAGTCCACCGCTTCACCGACGGCTTGACGATCACCGCGGCAGTTCCCGTCGAGCGCGGCGGCGGTCCGAACAGCCGGCGCGTTCAGCTTGTGCTCACCCTGCGCAACGACTCGCCGAGCGAACTCCCGGCAGCCCGGGTGGCGGCGGGCAACACCACTCTGCGCAGCGAGCCGGCACGCCTCCGACGACCCGACCGACCACCTCCCGCGTGGTGCCGAACTCCGGGCGCACGGACATGGCGGCGTGCGACATGCTCGACGACGGGCCGGGTCTACTGCGCGGGCCCGGGGCGCCGAGGAGACGATGCGCCGCTACAACGGCGGCTGAGCGCCCCCGGCACCCACCCTCAGTGCCGCTTGTACACCGGAGGTCGCTTCTCCAGGAAGGCGCGGGTGGCCTCGTCCCGGTCCTCGGTGAGGGCGGTGAGGATCTGCTGGCGGTTCTCGAACTCCACCGCCCCGACGAAGCTGGGGTTCTCGACCGAGGCCCACATGCCCTGCTTGGTCATCTCCACCGAGAAGGGCGGGTTGAGCATGATCTCGGCGGCCTCGGCGTAGGCGGCCTCGAGCAGCTCGGCGGGGTCGACGAGGTGGGTGACCAGGCCGATCCGGTAGGCCTCCTCGGCGGAGCAGCGGCGGCCGGTGAGCATCAGCTCGTGGGCGCGCCCGGTCCCGACGATCCGGGGGAGCAGCCAGGACAGTCCGATGTCGCACGCCGAGAAGCCGGCCCGGATGAACCCGACGGCGAACAGCGCGGAGGTCGACGCCATGCGGATGTCGCTGGCCAGTGCGAGGGCGAGCCCGCCACCGGCGGCGGGCCCGTTGATCGCGGCGATGACCGGCTGGGGGAGCTGGTGCAACGAGACGGCGAGGTTGGCGATCTGGCGCTGCCGCGTCAGCCCGTCGATCGGGTGCCGCTGCCGGGCCGGCGGGTGGGGCTCGTCGTCGTAGTGGGCGAGGTCGAGCCCGGCGCAGAACCCACGACCCGCCCCCGTCAGGATCACCACCCGGCACGACGGGTCGGCGCCGATCTCGGCGAAGACGGTCGTGAGCTCCGCGACCGTACCGGCGTCGAGCGCGTTGAGCTGGTCGGGGCGGTTGAGCGTGAGCTGGACGACGCCCTCCCGCGGGCGGTCGATCTCCACCGGCATTGCGGTCCTCCTCGCGGCCTGAACGAACGAACGTTAAACGACCGACCGGCCGTGGAGGAAGAGCGGGCGTCAGGGCGTGGCGTCCCCCACCTGCTCGCCGAGGTGCACCGGCCCGTGCGGGTCGGCGCAGTGGTCGTCGAGCGACTCGTCCTCGGAGTGGTCCACCTGCAGCGTGGTGTGCGACAGGCCGTGCTCCTCGCGCAGCACGACCTCGATGGCCCGCTGCACGTCGTGGCAGTCGGCCTCGGGCCGGACGAGGACGTGCGCCGAGAGCGCGGCCTGCCCGGAGGTGATCTCCCAGACGTGCAGGTCGTGGACCTCGGCCACGCCCGCGACCCCGGCGAGCCGGGCACCGAGCGCGTCGGGGTCGACGCCCCGCGGCGCGGCCTCGAGGAAGATCCGCCCGGACTCGCGCACCAGGCCCCACCCCGCCTTGGCCATCAGCGCCGCGACCACCAGCGCCGCGATCGCGTCGGCCCGGTCGAAACCGGTGAGCACGACGACGAGCCCGGCGACCGCCGTCGCGACGAAGGCGAAGAGGTCGTTGAGGATGTGCTGGAACGCACCCTCGACGTTGAGGCTCGACCGGTCCGCCCGGCTGATGCACCACGTCGCAGCCAGGTTGACGACGATCCCCACCAGCGCCGTGACCAGCACGAGCAGGCCCGCCACCTCCGGCGGCGACAGCAGCCGCTCGATGCCCTCGTACACGAACCACACCGCGAGCAGCAGCAACGTGATCCCGTTGGCCTGCGCCGAGAGGATCTCCGCGCGCAGCAGGCCGTAGGTGTAGCCGCCGCGGGCAGGACGGGCCGCGAGCCGGATCGCGACGAGCGCGAGGACGAGGGACGCGGCGTCCGTGAGCATGTGCGCCGAGTCGGAGATCAGCGCCAGCGAGCCCGCGAGCAGGCCGACGACGAACTCCCCGACCATGAACACGAGGATCAGCGCCAGCGCCAGGCCGAGCCACCGCCGGTCGGTGCCGACCCCCACGCCGTGCCCGTGCCCGTGGGCTCCCATGCGCGCACCGTAGGACCGCGTGGCGCGGCGCGGCAACGGCGGGCGGTCAGGCCGGCGAGGTGGGGCTCAGCCCGTCGACCGCGGGAAGTGTGCCGCGAGCTCCGAGCGCGACCGCACCCCGAGCTTCGCGTAGGTGCGCGTGAGGTGGAACTGGACCGTCTTGACCGACAGCAGCATCTCGGCGGCGACCTCCTTGTTGGTCATGCCGCCCGCCACCAGGCCCGCGACCGTCCGCTCCTGCTCGGTGAGGGCGTCGAGGTCGTTGTCGTGCAGGCGGGAGCCGGGTCGGCCGGTCTTGAGCTCCCGGTCGCAGCGCTCCATGTAGACCCGCGCGCCGAGGGCGGCGAACCGCTGCCGGGCGGTGGCGAGGACCGTGGCCGCGTCCCGCCGCCGACCCGCCCGGCGCAGGATCATGCCGTGCGCGAAGTCGACGCGCGCCTTCTCGTAGGGCAGCGGCAGGCCCTCGAGCCGGGCCCGGGCCGCCACGAACGCCTCCTCGGCGGCGGCCGTGTCGCCGCGCGCGCCGAGCAGCCGGCCACGGACGTAGCCGAGCCGGGCGGCCGCGGACCGGTGCCCACGCCGTCGGACGAGCTCCTCGAGCGGGCGCAGGAACTCGTCCGCCTCGCCGAGCCGGTCGGTCACGACGAGGGCGTTGGCGTACAGGTCGTGCCAGGCCCAGAAGCCGGGTTCGTCGAGCCCGCCGCGCGGCGTCCGGGTGGCGAGCGGGGCGAGGTGCCGGACGACGGCGTCGTAGTCCGAGGCCGCCTCCGCCACGTGCGCGCGGGCCAGCAGGGCCGGCACGGTCATGACGAGGTAGTCGTGCTCGGCGGCCGTGCCGAGCTCGACGTGCCGGGCGGCCTCCTCGGCGTCGCCGCGCAGGGCGTGGACCTGCGCGCCCGTCCAGTGCACCAGTGGCCGGAGGAGCTCCAGGTCCGTGGCACCGAGCAGCAGCCGGGCCTGGTCGACGTTCTGCAGCGCGCCGGACCAGTCGCCGAGCGCGAACCGGGTGCGCGCCAGCCAGCACAGCGCCCACAGCAGGATGCGGTTGGACCCGCCCTGCCCCACGCCCGCGACGGCGTACTCCAGCTCGCGCCGCGCGGCCTCCGGCTCGTCCTGCGCGAGGAGGAGCCAGCCCAGGCCCATCCGCGCCCGCTGGTGCTGCGGGCCCGCCGGGCTCTCCCGGGTCGCGGCGCGGTACGCCGTGAACGCCTCCTCGATCTCGCCCTGCGCGGCGTACCCGAGCCCGACGATCGCGCGCGTCTCCACCGCCGCCGGCGAGCCCGGTTCCGCGTGCTCGATCGCCCGCCCGGCCCACCGGACCAGCTGCGCGCCGTCCCAGTCGGCGAGGGCGTGGAGCACCTGCCGCTGGCAGATCCGCGCCGCGGCGGCCCGGTCGGTGCCGCGGCTGCGCCAGGCGCCGTCGAGGTAGGAGGTGGCCTCGGCGCGGCGGCCGCGTTGGATGGCGACGTAGGCCAGGACGGCGTCGCGCCGGGCGCCCGGCGGCAGGGCCTCGACGTCGGACAACGCGTCGACCGCCTGCCCGAGCAGCCCGGCCCCGGCGAGGGCGTCGACGGCCTGGAGCAGCCGGTCCTCCCGGTCGGCGCGGCTCGGGCTGATCCGGCTGGCGTCGACGAGCGCCCCGGCGACGACCGCCCACGCGCCCTCGTCCGCCTTGCGGCGGGCCAGGTCGAGCAGCTCGTCGGCCAGGGCGGCGTCGGGCAGCGGGGTGGCCTCGACCCGGTGCCGGAGCCGCTCGGTCTCGTCCCGGACGACGGCGGCGGCGCGCTGGTGCAGGTCGTGCCGGCGGGCAGGGGCGAGCGTGGCGTGCACGGCGCCGCGCACGAAGCGCCCGGGGAAGGTCAGCGTGTCCAGCCCGTGCCCCGCGGCGGGGGAGAGGAGGCCGGCGGCGAAGGCCTCGTCGAGCGCGGCGATGGGGTCCGCGACGCCGCCGAGCTCGGCGGCCTCGGCGAGGATCGGGGTGTTGCCGAGGACGGCCGCGGCCTCGACGAGCGCGCGCGCCGGCGGCGACGCGGCGTCGAGGGCGGCCTCGACGCGCTGCCGCACGGAGGTGGGCGCGGGCAGCCGTGTCTGCCAGTCCGACCATCGCATGGGCGGGCTGTCGCGCAGGATCTCCAGCAGGTACCGGGGCACGCCGCCGGTGTGCTCGCCCAGCCGGCGGGCCACCGGGATCGGCAGGTCGATGCCCGCGGCGCGGGCGGCCAGCAGCCGGGTCTGCTCGGAGGTCAGGGGCGCCATCCGGATCCGCTGGCCGGGCAGCCGGTCGAGGACGTCCCGGGTGTCCGGGTGCGCCGGGACGTCCGGCCCGGTCCGGGCGGCGAGCACGACCAGGAGGCACCCCTCGGTCACCCGGACGACGGCCGACGCCACCGCCTGCAGCGAAGCCGGGTCGGCGGCGTGCGCGTCGTCGATCAGCACCGCGAACGGGTCCTCCGCGGCGCGGGCCCGCCAGCACTCGGCGAGCGCCTCGCCCCACGCGCCGGGATCGACGGATCCCGTGCACCGCACCGGGTCCAGCCGCCGGACCAGCGCGCCCGGCCGCCCCGCCTCCCACGCCAGACCCTCGGCCCGGACGGTCGCGAGGGCGGGCCGGCGGGCGAGGAAGCGCCGCAGCAGCGTCGTCTTCCCGATCCCGGGTACGCCCTCCAGCACGACGACGACGGGGGTGCCGGCGGCGGCGTCGGCCAGCGCCGCGTCGAGCCGGGCGGACTCCGCCTCCTGCCCGACGACGTGCGCCGGCTCCCCGCCGTCCCCGCCGGCGCCGTCGGCGACCCGCCTGCTCATGCCGTCACCGTAGAAGGCGGCTCACCCCAGGTCGCCGCCGGCGACCGGCAGCACGGACCCGGTGATGTACGACGCCTCGTCCGACGCCAGGAACAGGATGGCCGCGGCCTGCTCGTCGAGCGTGCCGTACCGGCCCAGGAACGACGACCCGAGCGTCTGGTCGATGTGCGCCCGGAACCAGGCCTTCTCCTGCTCCGACCGGGCCTCCGGGGTGCCCCGGGAGATCCGGCGCGGCGGCGCCTCCGTGCCGCCCGGCGCGGTCGCGACGACCCGGACGCCCCTGTCGGCGTACTCGAACGCGAGTGACGCCGTGAGCGCGTTGATGCCGCCCTTGGCCGCCGAGTAGGGGATCCGGTGGACGCCCCGGGTGGCGGCCGACGAGACGTTGACGATCACCCCGCTGCGACGCTGCACCATCGCCGGCAGCACCGCCCGGCAGCAGTACAGCGTCGGCATCAGCGAGCGGGTGATCTCGGCGTCGATCTCGGCAGGGCCGAACTCCGTGAAGGGCTTGAAGTTGATCGCCCCGCCCACGTTGTTGACCAGCACGTCCACATGGCCTTGCCAGGTGACCGCCTCGCGGATCGCCGCCTCGGCACCCGCGTACCCCTCGAGGTCCGCCTCGATCGCCAGGGCCTTCGCGCCGTCGGCGAGCAGGCCCTCGGCGACCTCGTGCACCAGCGGGGACCGGTCGAGCAGCACCAGCTGCCCGCCCTCGGCCGCGGCGCGCTCGGCGACCGCCCGGCCGATGCCCTGCGCGGCCCCGGTGACCACGACGACCTTGCGGTCGAAGCGGCCCGGCGTCACGAACCGGGGACGACGGGCGGCGGCGTTGTCCGACATGGCTCGCCGCGTCGTCTCCTTGGACCGGTCGGCGTGCTCGCCGATCAGCCGGCGGGCGCGCTCGCGGTCCCCGGCCTCGATGGCGTCGACGATGTCGAGGTGGTCCTGGGTGCAGCGCGGGTGGCACCAGGTGGCGGTGCGCAGCGACTGCTCCATGTGCCCCTTGACCCCGAGCGCGGTGTAGGCCTGGGAGAGGTGCTCGTTGCCGGTGAGCGTGAACAGGTAGTCGTGGAAGGCGGCGTTGGCCTCGGTGTAGCCGGCGGCGTCGACGAAGCGGTCGTCCTCGACGTACGGGAGCGTGGCCTCGGCCAGCACCCGGTACCCGGTGACCTGCTGCGAGGTCAGCCGCCCGACGACGAGCTCGAGCGCGCCGAGCTCCAGGGCGCGGCGGGCGTCGAAGATCGCGTCGGACTCGTGGACCGAGGGGTGCTCCTCGCCGATCTCGTACCCGTCCTCGCCGACCGCAGCGGGCGGGAGGGACGCACGAACCGGGGCGGACTCGTGGAGCGGCACGAGGTCCGCGGCCGGGAAGATCTCCTGCCCGGTCATCCCGCGGTCCCCGGCGACGACGAGCGCCTCCTCGGCGTCGAGCGGGCCGCCGTCGCCCGCGGGCAGCCCGCTCGGGAACAGCACCTGCCCGCAGATCCCGCGGGCGTGGTCGGCCGACACCTCCGGGCTCGCGACGAGCGGTTCGAGCTCGAGCGCCGGAACCAGCTCCTGCCCGACGACGCCGCGGCCCTCGCTGCCGAGCACGATCATCCCGTCGCCGTCCTCGGCCGGGGTGGGGACGGCGACCGTGGCCTGCTCCGTGCCCTCCTCGGTCACCTCGCCGGTCCCGGTGTCCTCGGCCGGGTGTTCGGCAGCGGCCTCGGGGACGCGCTCCTCGGTGTCCTTCGCCGCCGCGGCCAGGGCGAACTTCTCGTAGTAGAACCCGCCGGGCGTGATGCCCTGGTTCGAGAAGTGGCCCCGCACCGCGTCGACCATCGCCGGCGGCCCGCACAGGTAGACGGCGGTGGCGCCGTCCTGCAGGTGCTCCGGCTCGATCAGCGCGGTGACGTAGCCCTGGTTCTTCGCCGTGGTGTTCTTGTCCGCGACGCAGTAGTCCCAGGTCAGGTTCGGGATCGACGAGGCGAGCGCCTCGATCGTGTCCACCTCGACGACGTCGTCGTCGGTGGTGGCGCCGTAGAGCAGGTGCATGGGCCGCTCGCTGCCGAGGGCGTCGAGCGTGCGCAGGATGGACAGGATCGGCGCGAGCCCGGTCCCGCCGGCGAGCAGCAGCAGCGGCGCATCGGACCCGCTGCCGCACGAGGTGTCCCGGAGGAAGAAGCTGCCGTGCGGGCCGGTGAAGGAGATGTCGTCGCCGACCTGCGCCCGCTCGTCCAGGTAGGTCGACATGACCCCGCCGTCGGTGAGCTTGACCAGGAAGGTCAGCGCGTCCTCGTCCGGGCCGTTGCTGAACGAGTACGAGCGCGACTCGTCCGTGCCCGGCACGGCGATGTTCACGTACTGCCCGGGCAGGAAGGCGAGCTTGTCCCGGTCGGTGATCTCGATGGTCACCGCGACGGTGGTCGGCGAGAGCCGGTCCAGCGCGGTGACCGTGCCGCGGTGGGTCGCGGCACTGGTCTTCGCGACGGCCGAGGTCGACGCGATCTGCAGGACGAGGTCCGTCCTCGGCCTCATCTGGCAGGTGAGGACATAGCCGTCGGCCTCCTCGTCCGGGGACAGGGCGTCCTCCAGGAAGCTGCCCTTGTCGAACTCGCCGGACTCGCAGACCGCCTTGCAGGTGCCGCAGACCCCGTCGCGACAGTCCATCGGGATGTTGATGCGGGCCCGGTAGGAGGCGTCGGTGACGGTCTGGTCCTCCGCGCAGGTGATGAAGCGGGTGACGCCGTCCTCGAAGGAGAGTGCCACGCTGTGTGCGGTGGTCATGGCGCCTCCGTTCAGAAGTGGTAGACGTCGACGACGTGGTGGATGTAGTCGTTCTTCAGCACCACGGTCTTGCGGCGGATCAGCGGCGCCTCGCCGGAGAAGTCGATCGTGTAGAACGACGTGCCGTAGTACGGGTCCACGGTCTTGTACCGGAAGTACATGGTGTGCCAGTTGAAGCGCACGTCCACCAGGTCGCCGCGGCGCTCGATCACCTCGACGTTGCTGATGTTGTGGCTGGTCCGCGGCTCGGGCAGCGAGGTGGCGCTGGAGCGCTCGGTGCGGATCCGGAAGACCCGGTCCTCGAGGCCGCCCTTGTTGTCGTAGTAGACGAGCGAGATGTCGCGCTGCGGGTCCTCGGTGAGCTTGTCGTCGTCGCCCCAGGAGGGCATCCAGTAGACGACGTCGTCGGCGTAGCACTCGAGCCACTTCTCGAACTCGCGGTCGTCGAGGTAGCGCGCCTCGCGGTAGAGGAACTGCTCGATCACGTTCTGGGTGATGGTGCGCGGTTCGGTGGTGGTCATGCCTGCGCCTCCTCCTGCTCGAGGGCGGCGAGCATGGTCTGCCGCCAGTAGCCGTGCTGGACGGGGTAGAGGCCCTCGTCCTCGTTGCGCATGCCCGCGGAGATCACGCCGTCCATGCCGAGGGACATCGCGACCTCGTCCGGGCCGGTGAGCCAGTGCTCCGCGCCGCGGCTCATGTCGTTCCACGGGGCGGCGGTGGCGCGGAAGGTGAGCTGGCAGGAGCGGAACTCCTCCAGGTCGTCGGGGGTGGCCATGCCGGAGGCGTTGAAGAAGTCCTCGTACTGGCGGATCCGGTGCGCGCGGGCCTCGGCGCTCTCGCCCTTGGGCGCGATGCACCAGATCGTGACCTCGGTCTTGTCCGGCGCGATCGGCCGGAAGTGCCGGATCTGCGTGGAGAACTGGTCCATCAGGTAGACGTTCGGGTAGAGGCACAGGTTGCGGCTGCCCTTGACCATGAACTCGCCCTTGGCGTCGCCGAACTGCTCCTTGAGCTCGTCCATGCGGTTCCACAGCGGGCGGTCCTGCGGGTTCGCCGCCCAGGTCCACAGGCAGAGGTGGCCGTGGGGGTAGGACCAGTAGCCGCCGCCGGACTTGCCCCAGCCGCCGGCGTCGAGCGCCTTGGTGGAGTTCTTCGACTCGCCGGTGCCGCGGCGCGAGGTGGTGGCGGCGTAGTTCCAGTGCGTGGCCGAGACGTGGTAGCCGTCGGCGCCGTTCTCCGCCTGGACCTTCCAGTTGCCGTCGAAGGTGTAGGTGGAGCTGCCGCGCAGCACCTCCAGGCCCTCGGGGGACTGGTCGACGAGCATGTCGATCACCTTCACGGTGTCGCCCAGGTGCTCGTCGAGCGGCACGACGTCCGCGTTCAGGCTGCCGAACAGGAAGCCGCGGTAGGAGTCGAAGCGGGCGACGCGGGTGAGGTCGTGCGAGCCGTCGACGTCGAAGGTGTCCGGGTAGCCGGCGCCGTCCGGGTCCTTGACCTTGAGGAGCTTGCCGTCGTTGCGGAAGGTCCAGCCGTGGAACGGGCAGGTCAGGGTCATCCGATTGTCGGTCTTGCGGCGGCAGAGCATCGCGCCGCGGTGCGCGCAGGCGTTGATCAGGCAGTGCAGCTCGCCGTCCTTGCCGCGGGTGATGACCACGGGCTGGCGGCCGATGTAGGTCGTGAAGTAGTCGCCGGGGTTCGGGACCTGGCTCTCGTGGGCCAGGTAGACCCAGTTGCCTTCGAAGATGTGCCGCATCTCCAGCTCGAAGATCTCCTCGTCGGTGAAGATGCGGCGGTTGGCGCGGTAGACCCCGGCGGCGGGGTCTTCGACGACGCTGCTGTCGACGACCGTGCGCACCCGGGAGTGGGACACGTCGGCGGTGGCGGTCATGGGAGGGCCTCCCGGTCGAGTCGGCGGTGAGTCGAGTTCGGAACCGGCACCGACTCTCTCCGGGAGGCCGATCGCTTCGCGTCAGCACTCTGCCTAGTTCTGACCCAGCACTTTTTCAGACTTCGGATGTCTCAATGAAGCTGTACTAGGTCTTTGTGTGTGCTGGTCGCCGGTCCTACCGTGGAGACCCGACACCGGAGAGCCCGGTGGCCACCCGACGGAGGGAGAGCGGCGTGGAGATCCGCCAGCTGCGCTACTTCGTCACGGTCGCCGAGACCCGGCACTTCGGCCAGGCGGCCGAGCGCCTGCACATGGCGCAGTCGCCGCTCTCGCAGGCCATCCGCCAGCTCGAGGCCCAGGTCGGCGCCACCCTGTTCAACCGCACGACCCGGCGCGTCGACCTCACCCCGGCGGGCGAGGCCTTCCTGCGCGACGCCGTGCGGATCCTCGACTCGGTCGAGGCGGCCCGCGAGCGCGTGCAACGCATCGGCGACGGGCACAGCGGCCTGCTCCGGGTCGGGTGCACCGGCCTCGCGGCCTACAAGCAGCTGCCGCAGCTGGCCCGCATCGCCGCCCGCGAGCTGCCCGGCCTGATCCTGCGCTACGTCCCCGACCTGCTCACGCCCGCGCAGGAGGAGGCGCTCGCGGAGGACCGCATCGACCTCGCCGTGCTGCGCCCGCCGCTGCGCCGCCCCGGCCTGGCGTCCCGGCCCGTCGCCCGGGAGCGGCTGACGCTCGCGGTGCCGGCCCGGCACCGGCTGGCCGGCGACGAGCCCGTCGGGCTGCACGAGCTGCGCGACGAGGACTTCGTCGTCTACGGCGCCCGGGACTCGGTCGTCGACGCCGCCGTGACGCAGGCCTGCCTCGGTGCCGGCTTCCTGCCGCGGCGCACCCACGAGGTCGCCGAGACCTCGGTCATGCTCACCCTCGTGGCCGCCGGGCTCGGCGTCGCGCTGCTGCCCGAGTCCGCGCTCGCCCTGCGCGTCGACGGCGTGCGGTACGTGCCGATCGCCCCCGGCGGCCCCGGCACCGACGGCGCTGCGTCCGAAGCGCCCCACGTCGACCTCGCGCTCGCCTGGCGGGCGGACGAGGTGAACCCCGCCCTCGCGCGGTTGGTGGAGGTCCTGGAGGCCAACGGCTTCGTGCCGCCCGAGCCCCCGGCCGTCCCGTACCCCGACCGCGTCCCCGCCCACCCCGGAGAGGCCCGATGAAGATCGCGCACATCGAGGCGATCCCCTTCGCGATCCCGTACCGCAAACCGCTGCGCTTCGCCTCCGGCGAGGTGCACACCGCCGAGCACGTGCTGGTCCGCGTGCACACCGACGACGGCGTCGTCGGCGTGGCGGAGGCGCCCCCGCGCCCGTTCACCTACGGGGAGACGCAGCAGTCGATCGTCGCCGTGATCGACCGGATCTTCGCCCCGGAGGTCGTGGGGCTCTCGCTGCTCGAGCGCGAGGTCATGCACGCGCGGCTGGAGCGCACCGTCGGCAACCCCGCCGCCAAGGCCGCCCTGGACATGGCGGTGTGGGACGCGCTGGGCCGGACCCTCGACCTGCCGGTGACCCAGATGCTGGGCGGGTTCACCGACCGGATGCGGGTGTCGCACATGGTCGGCTTCGCCTCCGACGAGGCGATGGTCGCCGACGCCGAACGCGTCCGGGACACCTACGGGATCACGACGTTCAAGGTGAAGGTGGGCCGCCGGCCCGTCTCCCTCGACGTCGGCGCCTGCCGGGCGCTGCGCGCGGCCCTCGGCCCGGACGTGGAGCTCTACGTCGACGGCAACCGCGGCTGGACGCCGTCGGAGGCCGCCCGCGCGCTGCGCGCCATGGACGACCTGGACCTCACGCTGTCCGAGGAGCTCTGCCCCGCCGACGACGTGATGGGCCGGCGTTGGCTCACCGCGCAGACCACCATCCCCACCGTGGCCGACGAGAGCGCCACGACCCCCGGCGAGGTCACCCGCGAGCTGCTCGGCGGCTCCGCGACGATGATCAGCATCAAGACCGCCCGCACCGGGTTCCACACCTCGCAGCGCATCCTCCACCAGTGCGAGGGGATGGGCGTCGAGGTCGTGATGGGCAACCAGATCGACGGGCAGGTCGGGACCGCGTGCACCGTCGCCTTCGGTGCCGCGCACCGGCACAGCTCCCGGCGCGCCGGCGAGCTGTCGAACTTCCTGGACATGAGCGACGACCTGCTCACCGAGCCGCTGGAGATCCGCGGCGGGGAGCTGGCCGTGCGTCCGGGACCGGGCCTCGGGGTCGAGATCGACCCCGACAAGCTCGCGCACTACCGCACGGACTGATCCTTCCGAACCGCACCGACGCGTCAGGAGACACACCCATGACCACCACCGAGCACAACCCCACGGCCGCCGGGTCGGGGCGCAACGCCACCGCCACGTTCGCCGCCAAGGAGCGCACCTCCGGGCCGGTCGACCACGCCCGCGTGTCGGCGATCGCGACCGACGCCATCGCCGCGCTGCACGAGGTCGTCCGCAAGCACCAGGTGACCTACGCCGAGTACGACGCCCTGAAGGCGTGGCTGATCAGCGTCGGCGAGAACGGCGAGTGGCCGCTGTTCCTCGACGTCTGGGTCGAGCACGTCGTCGAGGAGGTCGCCAACGCCGACCGCAAGGGCGCCGTGGGCACCATCGAGGGCCCGTACTACATCCCCGGTGCGCCGGAGTCCACGAGCGAGGCCACGCTGCCGATGCGCGAGGACGAGGCGGGCACCCCGCTGCTGTTCCAGGGCACGGTGACCGACCTCGACGGGGCGGCGATCGACGGCGCGCTGGTCGAGCTCTGGCACGCCGACGACGCCGGCTACTACTCGCAGTTCGCCCCGGGCATCCCGGAGTGGAACCTGCGCGGGCAGATCCGCACCGGCGCCGACGGGCACTTCGCCTTCCACACCATCCAGCCCGCGCCGTACCAGATCCCGACCGACGGCTCCTGCGGCAAGCTCATCGAGGCCGCCGGCTGGCACCCGTGGCGCCCGGCCCACCTGCACCTCAAGGTGTCGGCCCCGGGCAAGCAGCTCGTCACCACCCAGCTGTACTTCGACGGCGGCGACTACGTCGACGACGACGTCGCCCAGGCCGTGAAGCCGGAGCTGATCCTGCGTCCGACCCCGGCCGCGTCGGGTGAGGGCAACGAGGTCACCTACGACTTCGCCCTGGACCCGCAGGCATGAGCCAGCTCTTCGCCGTCCGCATGGACGTGGCGCTGCCGCCGGACATGGACCCGGCGGCACGCGCCGACCTCCTCGCCCGGGAGAAGGCCTACTCGCAGGAGTGGCAGCGGTCCGGGCACTGGAAGAACATCTGGCGTTGCGTGGGGGAGTACGCCAACCTCTCGATCTTCGAGGTCGAGGACAACGAGCAGCTCCACCAGATCCTCTGGGGCCTGCCGCTCTTCCCCTACATGACGATGACGGTCACGCCGCTCGCCGGCCACCCGTCGGACGTCCACCTCGGCTGACCGTCCGCACACGGTCGATCGGCGGCTCCACGGCGGCCGGCCCCCGGTGACGACTCCCGGGCGCCGGCCCCCGGCCGCCCCTCGGCCTCGCGCCCCGCGCACCTCGCGCACTCGCGCCCCGCGCACCTCGCGCCCCGCGCACTCGCGCCCCGCGCACCTCGCGCCTGCACTCCTGCACGTCAGTACGACACCGGCGTCGACCGGCGCCGGTGCCCCCGCACGCCCTTTCCCCTCGGGAGACAACGATGACCTCGGTCAGGGAGAAGCGGGACGTCCCCCGGGACGTGCTCCGCCGCAGGACCGTCACCTGGATCGTTTCGCTCGCGACCGTCGGCCTCGTCTTCGACGGCTACGACCTCGTCGTCTACGGCGCGGTGCTGCCGCAGTTCCTGCGCGACCCGAGCCAGATCGGTGCCGTCACGCCCGCGACGGGCGGCGCGCTCGGCAGCTACGCGCTGGTCGGCGTCCTGGTCGGTGCGCTGCTGGCCGGCTCGGTCGGCGACATCATCGGCCGCCGCAAGGTCATGCTCAGCGCCTATGCCTGGTTCTCCGTCGGCATGGGCCTGACCGCGGTCACCACGACGACCACCCTGTTCGGCCTGCTCCGGTTCGGCACCGGCATCGGCGTGGGCGCCCTGGTCGCCACCACCGGCGCCCTGGTCGCCGAATTCGCGCCGAAGGGCCGCAAGAACCTCTGCAACGCCATCACCTACTCCGGCGTGCCGCTCGGCAGCCTGCTCGCCGCGCTCCTGGCGATCCTGCTGCTCGAGTCCGTGGGCTGGCGCGGGATGTTCCTGATCGGCGCGCTGCCGCTGGTCACGCTGCTGCCGCTGGCGCTTCTCAAGATGCCGGAGTCGCCCGCCTGGCTGCTCGCCCGCGGGCGGGTCGACGAGGCGCGCGCGGTGGCCGACCGGACCGGCGTGGTGCTCGACGAGAAGCCCGCCGCGACCCCGGACACGCCCGCCGAGCGCGAGCGGGCGGGCTTCGCCGGCCTGCTCAGCCGCTCCTACCTGCTGCCCACGATCCTGCTGGGCCTGCTCAGCGCCGTCGGGCTGCTCCTGGTCTACGCGCTCAACACCTGGCTGCCCGAGCTCATGGGGCGCGCCGGCTACTCCACCAAGGGCTCGCTGGCCTTCCTGCTCGTGCTCAACGGCGGCGCGGTGGTCGGCGCGGTGATCGCCTCGCGGGTCGCCGACCGGGTCGGCCCGAAGCCGGTCGTCGCCGGGTCCTTCCTGCTCGGCGCCGTGGCGATCGCGCTGCTGACCATGAGCTTCCCGGTGGGTCTGCTGCTGGCGTTCATCGCGGTCGTCGGGCTGGGCACCAGCGGTACGCAGATCCTGATCTACGGGTTCGTGGCCACCTACTACCGCACCTCCGTGCGCGGCGCCGGCGTCGCGTGGTGCGCCGGGTTCGGCCGGCTCGGCGGCATCGGCGGCCCGCTGATCGGCGGCCTGCTGATCGCCTCGGGCCTGGCCCTGAACTCGATCTTCTACGTGCTCACCGTGCTGGCCGTCGTCGGCGCGCTGCTCACCGTCGTCGTGCCGAAGACGGCCCGGCCCGCGGCGCCGGCCCCGGCGCCCGCGAACCCCGACGTGCTGCCCGACCCGGCGGTGGGCTGAGCACCGTGCGACCCGAGATCGCGTCGTCCTGGTTCCGCGCCCGGGAGAGCGGGCCGGCACCGGACAGCCGCGTCGACCCCGAGGACGCGTGGCCCCGGTGGACCCGGCCAGCAGGCTGCGCCGGGCCGCCGGGCCCGTCCTCGGCGACCTCGCGGCCGCGTTCGGCGGCGTCAAGGACAGCGGCATCGGCCGCGAGCTCGGGCCGAAGGGCCTGGCTGCGTACCGCTCGCTGAAGTCCGTCTACTGCTGACCCCCTCCGGCGGGGCCGACCACGTACCGTCGCGGTGCCGGCCCCGCCGGGGAGCACGACCCGTACGACCCGCACGGAGGCGCCCCGTGGCCACGCCCGACGTCCAGGCCCCACCGACCGCAGCCGCCCGGCCCCGCGTCGAGCGGCCACCGCGCCCGCTCGCCGGGCCGCGCCGGTTCGTCGCGGACCTGGGGCCGCAGTACGTGGCCAACGGGCTGATCGGGCTGATCTTCGCCGCGACCGGGCCGGTCGCGGTCATCCTCGCGGTGGGTGTGCAGGGCGGGCTCTCGGAGCGCGAGCTGGCCTCGTGGCTGTTCGGGGTGTTCTTCCTCAACGGGATCCTCACCGTGCTCGCGTGCTGGCTCTACCGGCAGCCGCTCGCGTTCTTCTGGACGATCCCCGGCACCGTGCTGGTGGGGCCGGCGCTCGCGCACCTGAGCTTCCCGCAGGTGGTGGGTGCCTACTTCGCGACCGGGCTGCTGATGCTGCTGCTCGGGCTGTCCGGCTGGGTGCGGCGGGCGATGGCCGCCGTGCCGATGCCGATCGTGATGGCGATGGTGGCCGGGGTGTTCCTGAGCTTCGGCACCGGGCTGGTGAGGTCCGTGGCCGGCGACGTCCTCGTCGCCGCGCCGATGGTCGCGGTGTTCCTGCTGCTCAGCACCTGGGGCGCGGCGGGGCGGAAGGTGCCGCCGATCCTCGGGGCGCTCGTCGTCGGCGTCGTCGCGGTGGCGGTGTCGGGCCGTTTCCACCCGCGCGGCGACGCCTCGGGCTGGCTGGCCGCGCCGGTCCTCGTGGCCCCGCAGTGGTCCTGGCAGGCGATGGTCGAGCTCGTCCTGCCGCTCGCGATCACGGTGCTGGTGGTGCAGAACGGCCAGGGCGTGGCCGTGCTGCGGACGGCCGGGCACGAGCCGCCGGTCAACGTCGTGACGATCGCGTGCGGCGCATGGTCGCTGCTGACCGCGGGCGTCGGCGCGGTGTCGACCTGCCTCACCGGGCCCACGAACGCCCTGCTCACCGCCTCCGGCGAGCGGCACCGGCACTACGTCGCCGGGATCTCGTGCGGCCTGCTGGCGATGGTGTTCGGCCTGTTCGCGCCGCTGTTCACCCGGCTCATGCTGGCTGCGCCGCCCGCCTTCGTGGCCACCCTCGGCGGGCTCGCGATGCTGCGCGTGCTGCAGTCCGCGTTCGTCACGGCGTTCGGGTCGCGGTGCACGTTCGGCGCGCTGGTGACGTTCGTCGTGACGGTCTCCGACGTGACCGTGCTGAACATCGGCGGTGCCTTCTGGGGCCTGCTCGCCGGGTTCGGGGTGACGTGGCTGCTCGAGCGCGGGGACCTCCGCGAGACTCGCGGCTGACAGCCGCCGGTAACCGCCGGGAAAACTCTGCGCTACGGCGCCCGCCGCCCGCCTCCCTCGATCCGGTGTGGACATTTCCGGATGGTTGCCACCGGAAAACATGCGGTCACGCGTCGACCGGCTCCATTGCCGCGGCACCGACCCGCGATCACTCTTCACTCGTCCGTTCGGACCGTCGCCCGCCGTCCGGTGGTGTGTCGTCGTGCTCGTCGAGCTGTACGAGGAGATTCCGGTATGAGGCTGCCCGTCGCCCTTGCTCTGGTGATCGGTGTGATCGGTGCGGTGATCACGTACCTGTACGTGGGTCCGCTGGGAGGGCTGGGACTGATGGTCCCGGCGACGTTCATCGGCGCGGCGAGCTACTTCGCCGCCGGTGGGGACAGGGCCGCGCTGACGAGGTCCGTGCCGGCCAACGTGTGGGGCATCGTGTGCGGCACGGTGACCCTGATCCTGCTCGGGCTCGCCACGAGCCCGATCGTGGTCGGGGTGATCGTCGGCGGGCTCACCGCCGTGTTCATCCTGGGGGCGCTGGTGCCGGCGCTGGGGTTCGTGCCCGGCTCGGTGTTCGGCTTCGCCACGACCGTGATGTTCGGCCTGCTCACCGGGGCCTCCGGCACGGACTTCGCGCTGCCGACCGGCCCGTTCACGGTCATGCTGATCTCGTTCCTGGTCGGCGGCGCCTTCGGGTACGTGAGCAGCGTGCTGGCCGGGAAGCTCGTCGCGAAGCCGGCGGCGACCGCCGCGCCGGAGGCCGCGGCCGCGTCCTGATCCCGGGGTGACGGTGGGCCGTCCGACCGCTCGGACCGGACGGCTCCACCGGGCCACCACCTCGACCCGCACCGCGTCGTCGGCACCATGCTTGCCGGCCGGGACCGGCGACGCGCGCGACCGCGGCGATCAGCCGAGCACAGGTTGATCGCCGCGGTCGGCCCCTGTCAATTCAGGGGCCGGGGCCCGCTCGCCGGGCCCGGTCCCCTCTCGTTCGTCCACCGCGTGCAGGACGGCGATCATGTCCTCGCCGCCGAGGCCGCGGTCCGCGGCGGTTCCGAAGAGCTGCAGGCAGGCGTCCATCAGCGGCGCCGGGGAGCCGGCCTCGCGGGCCGACTCACTGACCAGCCGGCAGTTCTTGAGGACGTCGTCGATGGCGGCCTGGGCGGCGAAGTCCCCGGCCAGGAGCTTGCCGAGCTTGACCCGCGAGAGGGGGGAGGCCATCGGCCCGGCGTCGAGCACCTCGGCGAACAGCCGTGGGTCCAGGCCGTGCGCCGCGGCGAGTCGCCAGGCCTCCGCCAGCCCGGTGACCAGCGTGATCAGCACGGTGTTCACGGCGAACTTCATCCGCAGCGCCGAGGGCACCGGACCGCACTCGACGGTGCGGGCGCACAGCGGGGCCAGGAGCGGCCGGGCCCGCGCGACGTCGTCGGGGGCGCCCGCGAGCATCCCGACGAGGGTGCCCTCCTCGGCCGGGGTGCGGGAGCCCGAGACCGGGGCCTCGACGTACCGCCCGCCGGCGGCCCGGACGTCGACCTCCAGCCCCTCGGACCAGGATGCGGACACCGTTCCGGTGTGGACGATCGTGCGGCCCGCGACGAGCCGGGCGAACGCGGGCGTGCCCCGTTCCAGGACCGCGTCGACGGCGGCCTCGTCGGCCAGCATCACCAGGACGACCTCCGCGCCGGCGAGGACCTCGGCGGGGGTCGCGGCCAGGCGCGCACCCGCGGCCACCACGGGTTCCGCGCGGGCGGCCGTCCGGTTCCACACGACGAGCTCGTGCCCGGCCCGGGCGAGCCGCACCGCCATCGGCCGGCCCATGCCCCCGAGGCCGAGGAAACCCAGCCGGGTGGTGCTCACCGGGCCTCCCGCGGCGGGAGGACGTACTCCACGCAGTCCGGCAGGAGGTGCCGGTGCGCGGCGGCCGGGCGGAGGAGCCCGTGGGCCGCGCGGTTGCCGTGGCCCACGTACGCGTGCAGCGTCCAGCCCTGCCACCGGGGCGCCCGCAGCACGGACGCGAGCAGTGCCGCACCGACTCCCCGCCCCTGGTGCGCGTCGGCCACCAACGCGCACAGCTCGGCCCGCCGCTCCCCGTCCGGGTGCACGCCGACCACCCCGACGGGCTGCGGGGCGAAGGCCGCCAGCGTGGTGCCGTGGTCCAGGGTCCGACCGAGCCGGGCCAGCACCTCCGCCCGCGGCGGCGGGACGGCGACGAGGAAGCGTGCGGCCAGGGACGCGGCGCTGCAGGCGTCGACGACCGCGACGACGTCCAGGCAGGTGGCCTCGGCGATCCGGTGGACGGGCGGGGCGACCTCCGTCAGCAGCACGGGCATGGCGGGAACTCCGTTCGGACGGGAGGAACCGACCCGGCCATGTCAGGGCCGCGACCCCGGACCCGGCAACGGTCACCCGCGCCGTCGTCAGGCGGGCGTCAGGCTGACGTGGCGCTGACGTCCGCGGGCACCGCCCCTTGCCGCGGCGGTCCGGCCGATCTACCTGTGGCTCATGGACCTGTCGGCGCGGGAGCGCGAGCCGTGGCGGGTGATCGAGGCGGTGCAGCTGTGGCAGGCTGCGACCGTGCTGTGCGAGTACCGGGGGGACGGGCACGCGGCGGCGCTCATGGGGGTCCCGGCGCCGGCGGCCGTCCGGTGACCCCGCGGTTCCTCGTCCTCGGCCCGCTCGCGGTGCGCGACGGGGAGGGCCGCGCGGTCACGCTCACCGGGCGCCGCGACCGGGCGATCCTGGCCGCCCTGCTGGCCCGGCGGAACCGCACGGTGGCAGTGGAGGTGCTCGCCGAGGCCGGGTGGGGAGCCGGGGGCGGGTGGACCCCGAATGCCCTACAGGCCCGGATCTCGCACCTGCGCCGACTCGTCGGACCGGACCGGATCGTGCGCGAGGGCGGGCACTACCTGCTCCGGACCGGCCCGGGGGAGGGCGACGACGACCTGCTCCGGGAGGCCGTCGACCGGGCGCGGAGCCTGCTCGCCGGCGCCGCGCCGAAGGAGGCGGCGGCCGCACTGGAGGAAGGGCTCGCCCTCGTCCGCGGCGCACCGTACGAGGGCACCGCCGGCTTCGCGGTGGTCGCCCCGGCCGCCGCCCGCCTGGCGGACCTGCTGGTCACGGTCCGCGAGCTGCACGCCCGTGCGGTCCTCGACGCGGGCGACGCGCCCGGGGCCGCCGACCTCGCCGCGGCCCTGGTCGCCGAGGACCCGCTGCGCCAGCACGCCCGCGCGGTCCTGGTCGAGGCGCTCGACCGGGACGGCCGCCGGGCGGAGGCCCTGGCCAGCTACGAGCAGGCCCGCCGGGTCCTGGCCGAGGCCGCCGGGCTGGAGCCCTCGCCCGAGCTGCGGGCGGTGCAGGCACGGATCCTGGCCGACGAGCGGTCGTCGACCCGGCCGGAGGCGGCGGGGCCGGGGGTGCTGCAGCCGCCGGACATGATCCGCTGGCTGGCCCGGCACGGGCACCGGCAGGCCGCGCTCGACCTCGCGGTGCGCTGCGCCTGGGGCTGGTGGCTCGCCGGCGACCGGGGCCGCGGCCGCCGGCTGCTGCTCGACCTCCTCGACGACCGCCCCGGCTCGCTGACCGCCCGGCTGTGGGCCGCGGCGCTCGCCGCGCACGACCGGGACGAGCCCGCCGCGCTCGCCGAGGTCCGCACCCTGCTCGACGCGCACGCCGCCGCCGGGGGACGGGTGGAGAGCTCGGTCGACGGGCTCGCCGTGCTCGTCCTGGCCGACCGGCACGCCGAGCGCGGCGAGCCCGACCGGGCCACCGCCCTGCTCGACGCCGCCCGGCCCGCGGTGGAGGCGGTCGACGACCCGTGGGGCACCGCGCTCGACGACCTGGTGCACGCCCGGGTCCGGCTGGCGGCCGGGCGCCCCGACGAGGCCCAGGCCCGGGCGGCGGCGGCCCTCGCGGTCTTCGAGTCGTTGCCCGATGCGGCCGGGCGGATGCGCGCCCTGGAGGTGCTCGGCTACCTCGACGAGGTGGCGGGCGACCTCACCGGGGCCGCCCGCCGCTACGGGGACGCGCTGCTCCTGGCCGTGCAGGGCGGCTGGCCGCACGCCCAGTGCCACCTCTCGGTGCGCCTCGGCAGCGTCACCGACCTGCTCGGCGACCACGCCGGCGGGAGGCAGCGACTGGCCGAGGCGACGGCGCTCGCCCGCCGGGTCGCGTCGCCCTCGCTGTTGGCCTGGGCGGGCAACACCCTCGCGCTCGCCGACGCCCGGGCCGGCGACCGGGCCGCGGCGGAGCGGGGACACCGGCAGGCCCTGGGCTGGTACCGGTACGCGGGCTCGGTCGCGGGGATCGCGATGACGGCGGCCGCACTGGCCCGCGTCTCGACGCCCGCCCGGGCCGCGGCCCTGCTCGACCAGGCCGAACGCGCCGCCGTCGCGACGCGGGACCCGCGGGCGGTCGCCTACGTCGTGGAGGGGCGGGCGCTCACCGCCCGCACGGACGAGCGCGCCCGGCACTTCGTCGCGCTGGCCCGCCGGCTGCGCACCGAGGCGGGCCGGCCGCGCGTGCCCGGCGAGCAGCCGGACCTGGACCGCCTGGAGGAACGCCTCCGGGACCGCCCCGGACCGGCCGACCGGTAGTCAGCCCGCGGCCGCGCTGGGCGGCCCGTCCGGCAGGGCGTCGAGCACGACCGCCCGCAGGTCGCCGGTCGAGCGGAAGACCGCGCGCTGCCGCTCGGCGCCCGTACCGCGGCGCAGGACGGCGTCGAGGAGGTCGGCGACGAGCGGGAGGTCGCCCGCGTCGTCGAGGGCCCCCCGGACGTGGGCGACGAGCCGGTCGAGCACCGTCCGCGCCGGGGCCGGCTTCCAGGTCAGGGGATCGACCAGGTCCGCGGCGACGCCGGACCGCGCCGCCCGCCAGGACGCGAGCCGGAGCACCTCTGTGCGGACCGGATCGGGGTCGGTCCCGGCACGCCACTCGCGGACCGCGGTCTCGACGAGGGCCCGGGCGAGCGCCGCGACAAGCACGGCGTCGTCGGGCTCGCGGCAGACGTCCGCCACGCGGATCTCGACCGTGGGGTGGTGGGCCGAGACGCGGGCGTCGAAGTAGAGCATGGCCGGGTCGAGCAGGGTGCCGGTGCCGAGCATGGTGTCGGCGAGGGCCCGGTACCCGGCCGCCGAGCCGAAGGGAGCGTACGGGCCCGCCGAGGGCCAGCGGGCCCAGACCTGCGCCCGGTAACCCGCGTAGCCGGTGTCGGCCCCGGCCCAGAAGGGCGAGTTCACCGACAGCGCCAGCAACGGCGCCAGCCAGGGCCGGACCCGGTCGAGCGCGGCGACCGCCTCCTCGTCGTCGGCGACGCCCACGTGCACGTGGCAGCCGCAGGTCAGCTGCTCGCGGCCGATGAGGCCGAAGCGCTCGACCATCCGCCGGTACCGCTCGTTCGGCGACGTCGTGGGCTCGACGTCGAGGGGATAGGTGGCCAACGGCACCACACCGACCCCGATCGCCTCGGCCGCCGACTGCGCGGCGACGCGCGTGCGGCGGATCTCGTCCGCGAGGTGGCCGAGGTCGCGGCAGGGGTCGGTGCCGGTCTCGAGCTGCTCGCGTTGCAGCTCGGCACAGAGGGTGTCGGCCTCGGGCCCGGCCGACCGCAGGATGCTGGTCGCGACCGCGCGGGCCCGCCCGGTCACCGGGTCGACGAGCAGGAACTCCTCCTCGACACCGACCGTGCGGGGTTCGGTCCGCGCGGTCCCGGTCGCGCTGCGGGCCTCCGTCGGGTGCGCCATCCGTCCGCCCTCCGTCGTCTCGGCGACGCGGGCCCTCCCGAACCGGCGCCGCACCGGTGCAACGGCTGGTCCCTCAACCGTTCTCGGCGTACCCACACCGGCTGCGCGGCAATCCGGACCGCTGACAGCGCGTCGCCGGGATGCCAGGCTCGGCGGCGTGGTCCGGATCCAGCTGCACGGCCGGTTCGTGGTGCTCGTCGAGGGGCGGCCGGTGGAGCAGCTGCTTCCCGGGCGACGCGGGCGGGCCCTGGTGGCCTACCTCGCGTGCCGGCGCCGCGCGGTGGACCGGTGCGTGCTGGCGGACGCGCTCTGCGCGCCGGGTACGGGCCTGACGGCGCTGCTGTCGAAGGTGCGCGCCGTGCTCGCCCCGATCGAGATCGTCGGCCGGCAGAGCGTGCAGCTCGTGCTGCCGGAGGGCGGGCTGATCGACTCGGCGGTCGCGGCCGAGGCGGCGCACCGGGCCGACGCGGCGGCCGCCCGCGGCGACTGGCCCGAGGCGTGGACGCACGCGTTGAGCACGCTGTTCGTGACCCAGCGCCCCTTCCTGCCGGACCTGCACGAGCCGTGGGTCGGCGAGCAGCGCGAGGAGGTCGCGCGGCTGCACCGCCGGGCGCTGACCTGCTACGCCGAGGCCTGCCTGGCGCTGGCCACGCCCACCGAGCTCGCCAGCGCCGAGCGCAGCGCCCGCGAGCTGGTCCGCGCCGCCCCGCTCGACGAGAAGGGGCACCGGCTGCTGATGCGGGCGCTCGCGGCGCGCGGTGACCGGGCCGAGGCGCTGCGGGTCTACGAGCGGCTCCGCCGGATGCTGCTCGACGAACTGGGCGTGGGTCCCGGCCCGGAGACCCGGGCGGTGCACGAGGAGATCCTGCGGTAGCAGGCCGTTGGGCCGTCCGGAGCAGTCGCGGCGGCAGGAATTCGGCAAGGTCGCGGTGACGCCGTCGCGGATACTCGTCGGCGGACCCGCCGGGGAGTGCCCCGGCCCTCGACGAGGAGGGAACCGGCATGAAGCAGGTCAGTTGCGAGTGCGGCTACAGCACCCGGTCCGAGAGCGAGGACCAGATCGTCAGCACGGTCCTGCAGCACGTGGCGATCGACCATCCCGACCTCGCGCCGTCGGTCACGCCCGACGTGGTCCGCGGCTGGATCGAGATCGTCCCCTGACGCCCGCACGACGGCACCCGGCCGGCGGGCCGCGGAGGGGGCGGTCCGCCGGTCAGTCACCCTTGACGTTCACGAGCTGGCGCAGGGTGTGGCGGACCTCGACGAGGTCGGCGGCGTCGGCCATCACCACGTCGATGTCCTTGTACGCGGCGGGGATCTCGTCGAGGAACGCGGCGTCCCGGCGGTACTCGATGCCGACCATCGCCGTGTCCATGTCCTCGAGCGTGAACGTCCGCCGGGCCGCGCGGCGGGCGTAGGCGCGGCCGGCGCCGTGCGGGCTGCTCGCGAAGCTCGCCGGGTCGCCCTTGCCGGTCACGACGTAGCTCGCGGTGCCCATCGAGCCGGGGATCAGGCCGGGACGCCCGGCGTCGGCCCGGATCGCGCCCTTGCGGGACAACCAGACGTCCTGCCCGAGGTGGTGCTCGCGGGCGGTGAAGTTGTGGTGGCAGTTGATCCGCTCCCGCTCCTCGACCTCCGCGCCGAGGAACCGGCCGAGCAGTTCGAGGAAGCGGTCCATCATCTCCTCGCGGTTGGCCAGCGCGAAGTGCTGCGCCCACTCCAGGTCGCGGAGGTACGCGTCGAACTCCGGGGTGCCCTCGCCGAGGTGGGCGAGGTCCCGGTCCGGCAGCCGGACACGCTGCTCGCGGCACCGGTCCTGCGCGACCCGGATGTGGTGGCCCGCGATCTTGTTGCCGATCCCGCGCGAGCCGGAGTGCAGGAAGAGCCAGAGCGTGCCGTCCTCGTCGGCGGTGAGCTCGATGAAGTGGTTGCCGCTGCCGAGGCTGCCCAGCTGGAGCTCCCAGCCCACCCGGGTGAGTCCCTCGTAGAAGGGCAGCCGGTCGCCGGCCTCCTCGGCCAGGGCCGCGACGCGCGGGGCCGCGGTGGTGCCGACCGTGCGGTTGTAGTGCCCGGCGCTGAGCGGGATCCGCCTCTCCACCGAGCGTCGCAGGTCACCGAGGGCCCGGCCGCCCAGGTCGTCGCGGGTGAACCGGGTGCGGACGGCGATCATCCCGCAGCCGATGTCCACCCCCACGGCGGCGGGCATGATCGCCCCGACGGTCGGGATGACCGAGCCGACGGTCGCGCCCGCGCCGAGGTGCGCGTCGGGCATGAGGGCCAGGTACGGCTGCACGAACGGCATCGCGGCCGTCCGCTCCGCCTGCGCGAGCGTGGCGGGCTCGAGGATCGAGGCCCAGCTGTAGAGCTTGTCGTTGATCTTCTGCACGGGGGTCCTCCCGTCCGGGGCGTTCCCCGTCCGGGCCGGATCTCACGCGAGCCGGGCCCCGATCCGGCGCAGCAGCGCGCCCGCCTCGGTGAGGCACCTCTCCGGGTCGAGGTCGACGAGGGCGTGCGCCTCGCGGATCCCGGCCGCGGTGAGCTCCGCGGCCGACACCTCGCACCGCCCACATACGGCGACCACGGGCACGCCGGCCGCCCGCGCCGCCGCGGCGACACCCGCGGGTGCCTTGCCGTGCAACGTCTGCGCGTCCAGGGCCCCCTCCCCGGTGACGACGAGTGCGGCGCCGGCGAGGTGCTCGGCGAACCCCACCAGCTCCAGCACGACCTCGATGCCCGGCCGCCGCCGGGCACCGAGCACCGTCAGGGCGGCGAACCCGACGCCGCCGGCCGCACCGGCTCCGGCCGCGTCGCCGTCGTCCCCGACGATCCCGGCCCAGTGGCGCAGCGCCGCCTCCAGCGCGGCGACCTCAGGCGGACCCGCCCCCTTCTGGGGGCCGTAGACCGCGGCGGCGCCCTCCGGGCCGAGGAGCGGGTTGTCGACGTCGCAGGCCAGCACGAGCTCCACCGACCGCAGCCGGGGGTCCAGCGCGGTGAGGTCCAGGCGCGCCGCGTGGGTGAGCGCGGCCCCGCCGTCGGGCACCGGATCGCCCGTGGCGTCGAGGATCCGGGCGCCGAGGGCGGCGAGCAGGCCGGCGCCGCCGTCCGTGCACGCGCTACCGCCGACGCCGAGCACGATCGTGTCGACGCCCGCGTCGAGCGCCGCGGCGACGAGCTCGCCGGTCCCGCGGCTGGTCGCGCCCAGCGGATCCGGCCCGTCCGGCAGCAGGGCGAGCCCCGACGCCGCCGCCAGCTCGACGACCGCGACGCCGTCGCGCACCGCGACCGCGGACTCCACCGGCTTGCCGGTCGGCCCGCACACCGTCACGGGCACCCGGGCGAACCCGGCGGCGAGGGCGGCCTCCAGGGTGCCCTCGCCGCCGTCGGCCACCGGCAGCTCGCGGGCCTCGCGCCCGGCCGCGCGGAGGCCGGCGGCCAGGTGGGCCGCGGCCTCCGCCGCCGTGAGCGTGCCCTTGAACTTGTCCGGCGCGACCAACACGAACCCGCTCACGGGAGCGGGATGGTCGCCGTCGGGGCGTGCTCGCGGGCGGTGGCGAGCTCCTCGAACTCGGTGATCGCGTCGATGTCCTGCCCCATCGCGATGTTCGTGACCCGCTCCAGCACGACCTCGACGACCACCGGCACCCGGTGCAGCCGGGCGAGCTCCTGCGCGCGGGCGAACGCGCCGGGCAGGTCCGCCGGGTCCGTCACGCGGATCGCGTTGCAGCCCAGGCCCTCGGCGACCTTGACGTGGTCGACGCCGTACTTGTCCAGCTCCGGCGAGTGGATGTTGTCGAAGCCGAGCTGCACGCAGTAGTCCATGTCGAACCCGCGCTGCGCCTGCCGGATCAGCCCGAGGTAGGAGTTGTTCACGACGACGTGCACGTACGGCAGGCTGAACTGCGCGCCGACCGCCAGCTCCTCGATCATGAACTGGAAGTCGTAGTCGCCCGAGAGCGCGACCACCGGGGCGTCCGGGTCCGCGACCCGCACCCCGAGCGCCGCCGGCACGGTCCAGCCCAGCGGCCCCGCCTGCCCGCAGTTGATCCAGTGCCGCGGCCGCTGGACGTGCAGGAACTGCGCGCCCGCGATCTGGCTGAGCCCGATCGTGCTGACGTAGCGGGTGTCCGGGCCGAACGCCTTGTTCATCTCCTCGTACACCCGGTGCGGCTTGATCGGGACGTCGTCGAAGTGCGTCCGGCGCTGGAGGGTCCCCTTGCGCTCCACGCACTCCCGCACCCACGCGGCGCGGTCCGGCAGCGCCCGCTCCCGCGCCGCGCCGAGCATCCGGCGGAGGAACGCGCCGGCGTCGGACACGACCCCGTAGTCCGGGGCGAACACCCGCCCGATCTGGGTCGGCTCGACGTCGACGTGCACGAACCGCCGCCCGCGCCGGTAGACCTCCAGCCCGCCGGTGTGCCGGTTCGCCCACCGGTTCCCGATGCCCAGCACCAGGTCGGACGCGAGCAGGGTCGCGTTGCCGTAGCGGTGCGAGGTCTGCAGCCCGGCCATGCCGGCCATCAACGGGTGGTCGTCCGGGATCGCGCCCCAGCCCATCAGCGTGGGGATGACGGGGATGTCGAGCAGCTCGGCCAGCTCGACGAGCTCGGCGCAGGCGTCGGCGTTGACGATGCCGCCGCCGGCCACGATGACCGGCCGCTCCGCCGTCGCGAGCAGGTCGAGGACCTTCTCGGCCTGCGCGCGGGTCGCCTCGGGCCGGTGCACCGGGAGCGGGCTGTAGGTGTCCGGGTCGAACTCGATCTCCGCCTGCTGGACGTCGATGGGCAGGTCCAGCAGGACCGGTCCGGGCCGGCCGGACCGCATGAGGTGGAAGGCCTGCGCGAGGGCGCCGGGCACCTGGGCGGGCTCCCGGACCGTCATCGCCAGCTTCGTGACGGGCGCGGCGATCGCCGCGATGTCGACCGCCTGGAAGTCCTCCTTGTGCAGCTTCGCGACCGGCGCCTGGCCGGTGATCGCCAGGATCGGGATGGAGTCGGCCATCGCCGAGTACAGCCCCGTGATCATGTCGGTGCCCGCGGGTCCGGAGGTGCCCACGCAGACGCCGATGTTGCCGGCCTTCGCGCGCGTGTAGCCCTCGGCCATGTGCGAGGCGCCCTCGACGTGCCGCGCGAGGACGTGGGTGAGCGTCCCGTCCTTGCGCACGGCGTCGTAGAACGGGTTGATCGCCGCCCCGGGCAGGCCGAACAGGTGCGTGACGCCCTCCGCCCGCAGGATCGCGACGGCCGCGTCGACGGCGCGCATCCGGGTCATGACCGCGCCCTCCCGTCCGCCTGGCCCCGGCCGGACAGCTCCTCGACCTGCAGCAGCAGCGCGCTGTGGTCGAGCCCCCCGTGCCCCTGCGCCCGCATCGACCCGACGAGCTGGGCGACGTGCGCGCCCAGCGGGATCGCGACGCCGGCCTCCCGTGCCGAGGCGGTGACGATGCCGAGGTCCTTGTGGTGCAGGTCGATCCGGAAGCCGGGGGCGAAGGTGCGGGCGCGCATGGTGGCGCCCTTCCGGTCGAGCACCGTGCTGCCGGCGAGGCCGCCGCCGAGCACCGCGAGCGCGGACTCGGTGTCCACGCCGTGCGCCTCGAGGAACACGAGCGCCTCGGCGACGAGCTGGATGTTGCCCGCGACGATCAGCTGGTTGGCCGCCTTCACGGTCTGGCCCGCGCCGGAGGGGCCGACGTGGACCACGGTCTTCCCGACGACGTCGAGGAACGGCCGGGCCGCCGCCACGTCGTCGGGCTCCCCGCCGACCATGATCGACAGGATGCCCTCGACCGCGGCGGGCTCGCCGCCGCTGACCGGGGCGTCGACCGCGCGGATGCCGCGCTCGCGCTCGGCGTCGGCGATCCGGCGGGCGACGTCCGGGCGGATGGTGGAGCAGTCGATGTGGAGGGTGCCGGGCTTGGCGTGGGCGAGGATGCCGTCCTCGCCGAAGACCAGGGCCTCGACGTCCGGGCTGTCCGGGACCATGGTGATCACGACGTCGGCCTCGCGGACCGCGTCCGCGGTGTCGGTGGCGGCGCGCCCGCCGCGCTCGACCAGGACGTCGACGGCGAGCCGGGACAGGTTGTGGCCGACGACGTCGTGGCCGGCCCGCACGAGGTGCGCGGCCATCGGGCCGCCCATGATGCCGAGGCCGATGAAGGCGATCGTGGTGTTCTGTGCTGTCTTTTCCGGCGTGCTCATGCGGAGTCCTCCAGCCACGCGAAGTCGGGTCGCGTCGGCACGTATTCGAGTGCGGTGCGGCCGGAGTAGCCGGCCTTCCGCAGGGCGTCGAGCAGGTGGTCGAAGTCCAGCTCGCCGGTGCCGGGCTCGTGGCGGCCCGGGGCGTCGGCGAGCTGGACGTGGGCGATGCGGTCGCCGTACCGCGCGATCACGGCGTCGAGGTCCTCGCCGTTGACCGCGAGGTGGTAGAGGTCGGCGAGCAGGCCCAGGTTGGGCGCGCCGACCCGGTCGAGGACGGCGACGGCCTGCGCGGCGGTGCGGATCGGGTAGCGGTCGGCGCCGCTCAACGGCTCGACGACGACGGTCGCGCCGATCCGCTCCGCCTCCTTCGCGGCGTGCGCGAGGTTCTCGGCGGCGAGCTCGTCCTGGCCGGTCCTCCCGTCGATCCGGTTGCCGTACAGGGCGTTGAAGATGCGGGTGCCGAGCCGCTCGCCCAGCCCGACGGCCACGGCCACGGAGTCGCGGAACTCCGGCTCGCGGCCGGACCAGGAGACGAGCCCGCGGTCGCCGGCGGGCATGTCACCGGCCGCGAAGTTGAGCCCCACGAGCTGCACGCCGGCGTCGGAGATCGCCCGCGCGAAGCGGTCGACCTCGGCGTCCGGGGGCGCGGCGGTGGGGAAGGGCCACCAGAACTCGACGGCGTCGAACCCGGCGTCGGCGGCCGCGCGCGGTCGGTCGAGCAGGGGCAGGTCGGTGAGCACGATCGAGCAGTTCAGGGCATGGCGGAAGGCCACGGGAACCTCCGTGGTGCAGGAACGGACGGGGTCAGTGGGCGGCGTGCCAGCGGGTGCGGAGGGACTCGCGGCCGGCCTCGGTGGGGGTGCCCCAGAGGCGTACTCGCGAGAGGCCGCCGTCGGGGTGGATGTCGAGGCGTACCTCGGTGACGGCGGGGCGGTCGGCGAGCACGAACCGGTGCCGCGTGTCGGGCTGCAGCGGTGTGTCCAGCAGGTCCTGCCAGTCCCCGTCGCCGGCCCTGCCGCGCAGGACGGCCGAGCCGGGGGCGTTGTACAGGAAGTACGAGGTGTCGATCTCGGCGACGGCGATCCGGCCCTCGGTCCCGAGGCCGAGCTCGACCCAGTCGTTGCCGGCGTCGCGGCGCCGCGCGGTCTCCCAGCCCTCGCCCATGGAGCGGGCCGGTCCGGGCAGCAGCAGGTTGTGCGGGCTGCTGTAGAAGCGGTTCGACACGTCGCGCACGTGCCCGCCGTTCTCGATCGCGGCCAGGTCCACGGTGCCGAGCACGTCGAGCAGCGCCGGGTCCGGCAGCGCCTCGCCGTGCACGCGCAGCCGGGCCACGCCGCCGTCGGGCACGATCCGCAGCCGCACGTGCGTGACGCGCCGGTCGCTCCGCACGTCGAAGGCGTTCTCCGAGTCCCCCTTGAGCGGCGAGAGCGGCACGAGCTCGAACCAGGTGCTCCCGTCCGCGGACCCGTCCACCGCGCCCTCCGGCGGGTAGTTGCCGGTGAACCAGGTCGTGTCGACCACGATCCGCCGGACGATCCCCGGTGCGCCGAGCCGGACCACGGCCTCGTCGTGCCCGGGCGAGCGGCGCCGGCGGGTCTCCCAGCCGTCGTAGACCTTGCCGCGGTGCCCGAACGTGGTCGGGTCGAACACCGGCGGGCCGGGGACGATCAGGTTCTCCTTGGCCGCGAACGACTCGTCGGTCGCCGAGACCACGGCGCCGCCCAGGGTGCGCAGCGCGAGGTCCGGGTGCATCAGGTGTCTCCTCTGCCGATCAGCCGGCCCGCGGGCCGGTCGGGGTCCACCCGCTCGCCGCGCAGCCAGGTGCCGCGGACGACGCCGTGCAGCGTGCGGCCGGCGTACGGGGTGGTGGGGTGGCGGTGGGCGAGCGTGCCCACCGCGAAGGTCTCGTCGGGGGCGACCACCGCGAGGTCGGCCGCGGCCCCCGGGGCGATGCGGCCCTTGTGGCGCAGGCCGACCAGCTCGGCCGGGGCCGTCGCCATCCGGGCGACGACGTCGGCGAACGTCCACCCGCGCCGGCGCGCCTCGGTCCACACCACGGGCAGCCCGATCTGCAGCGACGCGATGCCGCCCCAGGCCGACCCGAAGTCGCCGGTGCCCTTGAGCTCGGGCGTGGCGGGGGAGTGGTCGCTGACGACCATGTCGATCACCCCGTCGGCCAGCCCCTGCCAGAGCGCCTCCCGGTTGGCCTCCTCGCGGACCGGGGGGCAGCACTTGAAGCGGGTGTCGCCGTCGGGCACCGCCTCGGCGGTCAGCGCGAGGTAGTGCGGGCAGGTCTCGACGGTGACCCGGACACCGTCCGCGCGGGCCTCGGCCAGCAGTGGCAGCGCGTCGGCCGACGACAGGTGCACCACGTGCACCCGCGCGCCCGTCTCGCGGGCCATCCGGACCAATCCGGCGATCGCGGAGTCCTCCGCGGCGCGCGGCCGGGAGGCGAGGAAGTCCCGGTAGCGACGGCCGTGGGCGTCGCCGACCAGGGCGCCGTCCTCGGCGTGGGCGAGCAGCAGCCCGCCGAACGAGGCCAGCTCGCGCATCGCCCCGCGCGGGTCCGGCAGCGCCGGGAACTCGGGGACGCCGCTGTCGAGCAGGAAGCACTTCACCCCGAACACGCCGGCCTCGTGCAGCGCGCGCAGCTCCCGCTCGTTGCCCGGGATCGCGCCGCCCCAGAACCCGACGTCGACCGCGCACCGCCCGTCGGCCGCCTTGCGCTTGACCTCCAGCGCCGGGACGTCGACGGTCGGCGGCAGGGCGTTGAGCGGCATGTCGACCAGCGTCGTGACGCCGCCGGCCGCGGCCGCCCGGGTGGCGGAGGCGAACCCCTCCCACTCGGTGCGGCCGGGCTCGTTGACGTGCACGTGCGTGTCGACGAGGCCGGGGATCAGCACCTCGTCCGCGGCGAGGACGATCTCGGCGGCGTCGACCGCGGCGTCCCGGTCCAGGACCCCGGCGATGCGCCCGTCCTCGACCAGCACGGCCGCCGGGCGTTCGGCCCGGTCGACCACGGCGCGGGCCGTGCGGAAGACCGTCCTCACGACGCCCCCCGGTAGGTTCGCCAGCTCGCCAGCTCCGAGATGTCGGTGCGGGGCGCGGGGTGGCCGGCGCGCAGCACCATGGCGAGCGACCCGGAGCCGTCGGCCAGCTCGACCACGCCGAGCTCCAGCCCGTCGGGCTCGCCGGGCAGCAGCACCTCGCGGAGCTGCGCGTACGTCATCTCGTAGACCTCGCCCTCGACGGCGGCGTCGCCGCCCTCCTCGAGGGCCGGGTACCGGCCGTCGACGGCGTGGAAGCGGTAGCGCGGGGCGGTCCGGGTGCGGGCGACCAGCGGGGCGTCGCCCACGAGGTGGTGGTCGGCCCCGCCGGACATGGCGGTGCCGTTGAGGAACATGCGCGGCATGCCGGCTCCTCTCGTGAGTGGCAACCGCCCGTCGTGGGGCAGTTGCCACTCACAGGGTGGGATGAGCAGGGTCAGAAGGTGATGTGCTCGGGGCGGATCGGGACCCGGCGCAGGGCCTTGCCGGTGGCGGCGCGGACGGCCGCGGCGACGGCGGGGCCGGACGAGATCGTGGGCGGCTCGCCCACCCCGCGGACGCCGTAGGGCGCGTGCGGGTCGGCGTACTCCAGCACCTTCACCTGCATCGGCGGCATGTCGAGGATCGTGGGGATCAGGTAGTCCGTGAAGGACGGGTTCTTCACGTGCCCGTCCTGCACCACGATCTCCTCCATCAGCGCCAGGCCCATGCCCTGCGCGCTGCCGCCCTGGATCTGCCCGACGACGGCGTCGGGGTTCAGCGCCCGGCCGACGTCCTGCGCCGTGTCCAGCGCGACGACCTTGACCAGGCCGAGCTCGGTGTCCACGTCGACCACGGCGCGGTGCGCGGAGAAGGCGTACTGGACGTGCGCGTTCCCCTGCCCGGTCTCCGGGTCGATCGGGAAGGTCGGGCGGTGCCGCCACTCGACGGTCTCCTCGACCGGCTCGTCGAGCACCTCGACCAGGCCCGCGACGACCTCGCCGGACTCCGCGACGATCTTGTCGCCGTCCAGCCTGAGGTCACTGCGCTGCAACACTGCTGCCGCGCGCCGCAGCACCGAGGTCCGCACCGCCTCGCACGCCGCCTTGACGGCGCCACCGGTCACGTACGTCTGCCGGGAGGCGGACGTCGAGCCGCCGGAGCCGACGCTGGTGTCCTTGGGGTGCACCACGACCTGGTCCACGCCCAGCTCCGTGCGGCAGATCTGCTGCTCGATGGTGATCAGGCCCTGCCCGACCTCGGCGGCGGCCGTGTGCACGGTCGCCACCGGCTCGCCGGCGACCGCCTCCAGCCGCACGCGGGCGGTGGAGTAGTCGTCGAACCCCTCGGAGAACCCGACGTTCTTGTAGGTCACCGCGTACCCGATCCCACGCACGACACCCTCGCCGTGCGTGGTGTTCGACGCGCCGCCGGGCAGCTCGCGGATGTCCCGCTCGCCCTCGGGCTCGGGCGGCAGCGGCAGGTCGCGGACGGTCCGGATCAGCTCGGCGACCGGGGCCGCGGAGTCGATCACCTGGCCGGTGATGTTGAGATCGCCCTCGACCATCCCGTTGCGCGCCCGGATCTCCACCCGGTCCACGCCGACCCGGTCGGCCAGCTCGTCCATCAGCGCCTCGTGCGCGAACGCGGCCTGCACGCAGCCGAAACCGCGCATCGCGCCGCAGGGCGGGTTGTTCGTGTAGACCCCGCGGGCGTCGACGTGCACGCTCGGGATCCGGTACGGGCCGAGCCCCAGCGTGCCGCCGTTGCCGACGACCGCGCCGGTCGACGACGCGTAGGCGCCGCCGTCGAAGAGGATGTCGGCCTTGGCGTAGATCAGCTCGCCCTCGTCCGAGGCTCCGAACTCGTACCGCAACCAGGCCGGGTGCCGGTGGACGTGCCCGAAGAAGGACTCGTCCCGGGCGTAGCTCATCTTCACCGGCTTGCCGGTGTGCAGCGCGAGCAGGCAGGCGTGGACGTGCATCGACAGGTCCTCGCGGCCGCCGAACGCGCCGCCGACGCCGGCGAGGGTGAGCCGCACCTGCTCCGGTGGCAGCCCGAGCACCCGGCAGACCTGGCCCTGGTCGACGTGCAGCCACTGGGTGGCGACGAAGAGGTCGACGCCGCCCTCGCCGTCCGGCACCGCGAGCCCGGACTCCGGGCCGAGGAACGCCTGGTCCTGCATGCCGACCTCGAAGCCCAGCGCCACCACCACGGGGGCGGTGGGGGCCGGGTCGCCGCGCCGGATCTTCATCGCGCGCACCAGGTTGTCCTCGCGGGAGGCGTGCACGAGCGGGGCGTCGGCATCGAGCGCGCGGCGCGGGTCGGTGACCGCCGGCAGCACCTCGTAGTCCACGACGATCCGCTTGGCGGCGCGTCGCGCGGTCTCGGGGTGGTCCGCCGCGACGAGCGCGACGGGTTCGCCCTGGTAGCGGACCACGCCGTCGGCCAGGGCGGGGGTGTCCAGGTGCTCCAGCCCGACGGCGTTCTCGCCCGGGACGTCGGCCGCGGTGAGGACCGCGGACACGCCGGGGACGCGCAGCGCCTCGGTGACGTCGATCGAGCGGATGCGGGCGTGCGGGTGCGGGCTGCGGAGCGTGACGCCCCAGACCATGTCGTCGTGCCACAGGTCGGACGAGTAGGCGAACTCGCCGGTGACCTTCAGCGTGCCGTCGGGGCGGAGCGGGGAGTCGCCCAGCCTGCCTGCCGTCCGGATCTCGGTACTGGTCATGACGCCTTCTCCAGCAGGGTGCGGTGGACGCGGGCGCACTCGCGCGCCACGACGTCCGTGTCGACGGTGACCACGCGGTCGTGCTCGACGACCGGGCGGCCGTTCACGAGCAGCAGGTCCAGCGGCGGTGGCGAGCCGAGGACGAGCGCCGCGACGGGGTCGGCGACGTCCGCGTGCCCCGGCCCGTCGAGGCCCCAGAGGGCCAGGTCGGCGAGCTTGCCGACCGCGATCGAGCCGATCTCGTCCTCCCGGCCCAGGACGCGGGCGCCGCCGAGGGTGGCCAGCTCCAGGGCGTCCCGGACGGTCAGCGCGGTGGGGCCGCCGACGGCGCGGGCGAACAGCACCGCGTGCCGGACCTCCTCCAACAGCGAGCCCGCCTCGTTGCTCGCGGCGCCGTCGACGCCGAGTCCGACGCGGGCGCCGGCGTCGCGCAGGTCGCGGGTGCGGGCGATCCCCGCGCCCAGCCGGGCGTTCGACGACGGGCAGTGCGCCACCCCGGTCCGGGTCGCGCCGATCCGCTTGACCGCGGGGTCGTCGAGGTGGATGGCGTGGGCGAACCAGACGTCGTCGCCGGTCCAGCCCAGTCCCTCGACGTACTCCAGCGGCGAGCAGCCGAAGCGCTCGCGGCAGAAGTCCTCCTCGTCGAGGGTCTCGGCGAGGTGGGTGTGCAGCCGGACGCCGCGCCGGCGGGCCAGCTCGGCGGACTCGCGCATGAGGTCGCCGGTCACGGAGAAGGGCGAGCACGGGGCCAGCGCGACCTGCAGCATCGAGCCCGGCGAGGCGTCGTGCCAGCGGTCGATCGCCGCCTCCGACGCGGCCAGTACGGCGTCCCGGTCCTCGACGACGTGGTCCGGCGGCAGGCCGCCGTCCTTCTGCCCGAGGTCCATCGAGCCGCGGCAGGGGTGGAAGCGCAGGCCCACCTCGGCGGCGGCGCGGATCTCGGCGGCGAAGACGTCCCCGCCCTCGCGGGGGAACACGTAGTGGTGATCGGTGCTGGTGGTGCACCCGGTCAGCGCCAGCTGGGCCAGCGCGCCGGTGGCGCCGGTGTGCACGGCGTGCTCGTCGATGCCCGCCCACACCGGGTACAGCGTGGTGAGCCACTCGAAGAGCGTCGCGTCGACCGCGAGGCCGCGGGTGACCCACTGGTAGAGGTGGTTGTGCGTGTTGACGAAGCCGGGGGTGAGCAGGCCGCCGCGGGCGTCGACCACGTCGTGACCGGCGCGGTCGACGGCGGGTCCCGCCCCGACCGCGGTGATCCGGTCGTCCTCGACGACGACGTGCCCGCCGGCGATCTCCTCGCCGGTCACGGTCACGACGTGCGCGTTCTCGATGATCATCGCTGCGCCACCGCCGCAGCCCGCACGGCGTCGAGGATCTTCTCGTAGCCGGTGCACCGGCAGAGGTTGCCCGCCAACGCCTCCCGGATCTCCGGGTCCGTCGGCTCGGGGTTGCGCCCCAGGAGGTCCTTGGTGGACATCAGGAAGCCGGGCGTGCAGAAACCGCACTGCACCGCGCCCTTCTCCACGAACGCCTGCTGCACGGGATCGAGCTCCTCGCCCGCCAGCCCCTCGACCGTCGTGACCTCGCGGCCCTGCGCCTGACCGGCGGCGACCAGGCACGCGCACACCGGGGTGCCGTCGAGGTAGACCGTGCAGGAGCCGCACTCGCCCTGCTCGCAGGCGTTCTTCGAACCGGGCAGGCCGAGCCGCTCGCGCAGCGCGTAGAGCAGGCTCTCGCCCTCCCAGACGTCGTCGGCCTCGCGGCGGGTGCCGTTGACCGTCAGCTCGATCCTCATGCGGCGGCGCTCCTGTCGTCGGTCCCGTCGGTCCCGTCGTCGTTGCGGTAGGAGTCCCAGGCCCAGGTCGCGGCGCGGCGCGCCATGACGGACAGGGCGTGGAGGCGGTACGCGGCACTGCCGCGGACGTCGTCGATCGGGGCCGCGGCGTCGCGGACACGGCGGCCGAAGTCGGTGGCGAGGCCCTCGGGCAGCGGGCCGCGGGAGTCCCACAGCCCGGCGGCCTCGAGCTCGCCGGCGAGGAAGGCGGCGGCCTCGGGGGCCGGGCGCGGGGTGGGCGCGGCCGATCCGATCCCGGTGCCGACGACGCGGCGGTCCGGGTGCAGCGCGAACCCGAAGGCGGACACCGCGATCACCATGGCGTTGCGGGTCCCGATCTTGCAGAACTGCTGCGGGCCGGCGGGCGGGGTGACGCGCACGGCGGCGATGAGCTCGTCGGGCTCCAGCACGCTGCGCTTCACGCCGGTGAAGAACTCGGCGACCGGCACCACGCGCGTCCCGCGCACCGAGGCGATCTCCACCTCGGCGAACGCGGCGAGCAGCGCCGGGTGACTGTCCCCGGCCGGGGAGGCCGCGCCCAGGTTCCCGCCGACCGTGCCGCGGTTGCGGATCTGCGGCGACCCGACGGTGCGCGCGGCCATCGCCAGGCCGGGCAGCGCGCCGCCGAGCTCGGTGATCACCCGGCTGTAGGTCACGCCGGCGCCGAGCCGGATGCGGCCCGAGTCGCGCGACCACTCCTGCAGCTCGGGGACCCGGGTGAGGTCCAGCAGGGCGGCCGGGCGCCGGTGGTCGAAGTTGAGCTCGACCATGACGTCCGTGCCGCCCGCGACGGGCAGGGCGTCGGGGTGTGCCGCCTTGGTCTCGAGGGCCTCCGCCCAGGAGGTCGGCGCCAGGAAGTCCATGCCGAGAAGTACAGCGCGCGCTCGCGACCTCCACGAGTCGCTGCCGCGACGAACCCGTGGCGGTCCCGGGCGGCACGGTTGTACGTTCCTCCAATGCTGCTGCGCGACCTGGTCGGACGGTTCGACCTGAAGCTGCGGCTGCTGCACGGCGACGCTGCGGCGCTCGAGCGCCCGGTGCGCTGGGTCTACACCACCGACCTGCCCGATCCCGGCCGCTACCTCTCCGGCGGCGAGCTGGTGATCAGCGGTCTGGTGTGGCGGACGGCCGAGGCGGACACCGAGCGGTTCGTCGGGGCGCTCGCGCGGGCGAAGGTGGCGGCGCTGGCGGCGGGCGCGGCCGTGTTCCACGGGATCCCGGACGACGTCGTGGAGGCTTGCCGCCGGCACGACGTCCCGTTGCTGGAGGTGCCCGAGGAGGTGTCGTTCGCGGCGGTGACCGAGTACGTCGTCGGTTCGGTCACGGCGGCGCGCGGCGACCGGCTGGCCGTCACGGTGGGGCGGCAACGGCAGTTGCTGGCCGCGGTGGCCAGCGGGCTGGGGCTCGACGAGCTCACCGCGCAGGTGGGGGCGGCGATCGGGCTGACCTGCCGGGTGTTCACGGCGACCGGGCGGGCGCTCGCGGCCGGACCGGAGTCGCTGCCCCCGGCCGAGCTCGACGCCGCGGTGCGGACCTTCCTCACCGCCGACCGGCTGCCCGCGGTCACGCCGGGTCCGGCGCGGACGGTGTTCCCGGTGGGGCCGTCGTCGGAGCTGCGGCCGACGTCGTGGTTCGTTGCGGTCGACGGCGCGCGGCCGGACTGGGACCAGGAGACGGTCGAGGCGGTGGGCGAGCTGGTGGCGATCGCCGCGCTCGACCGGGCGCGGCGCAGCGAGGGGCTGCGGCTCGCGCGCGACATCGCCGACGACGCGATCGCCCTGGTCGCGGAGGGGGCGGGGGAGCGGCCGGAGCTGCCGGTGCGGCTGCGGCAGGCGGGGCTCGACCCGTCGGCGCCACTCGCGGTGGCCGTCGCGGGGTTCAGCGGGCCGGGGCGGGTGGAGACCGCACGCTCGGTGCTGGTCGACGCCGCCGCGCACCTCGGGCCACCGGTCGTCGGGACCCACGAGGGGCTGGCCGTCGCGCTCGTGCCCGGGGACACGGCGGTGCTCGACGCCGCGCTGGCCCGTCTCGAACCCGGGTTCGCGGCGGAGAAGCTCGCGGTCGGGGTGAGCCGGCCCGCCGCGCTCGCCGCACTGACCGGGGCGTTGCAGGAAGCCGTGCACGCGCGGACGCTCGCGCAGCAGCGCCCGGGCGCGGTCGCCGTGGTCACGGCGTCGGAGGTGACCTCGCACGTCGCCCTGCTCGCGGCGGTGCCCGACGACGTCCGACGCACCTTCGCCGACCGCGTGCTCCGCCCGGTCCTGGCCTACGACGAGCGCAACGCGGCCGGGTTGCTGGAGACCCTGGAGGCGTTCCTGGACTGCTCGGGCTCGTGGAGCCGCGCCGCGGAACGGCTCCACCTGCACGTCAACACCGTGCGGTACCGGATCGGGCGGGTGGAGGAGCTGACGGGCCGCAGCCTCGCCGACTTCCCCGACCGGGTCGACCTCTTCCTCGCCCTCCGCTCCCGCTAGCCGCCGGTCAGGGCAGCACGACCACGCGCTGCGGCTCGCCGAGCTTCTGGTGCAGCGTCTGCAGCGCCTTGTCCGCCTCCTCGAGCGGGAAGCGGTGCGTGATCGACCGGCTCAGGTCGAGCCGGCCGGCGGTGACCAGACCCAGCACCGACCGGATGGAGGCCGTGGTGAACCCGTAGGAGCCGAGGACCTGCAGCTCGCGCCGGACGAACACGGCCGGCGGCGGGAGCACGATCGGCTCCGCCCCGATCCCGACGACCACCAGCCGTCCGCCCGGGCGCAGCAGTTCCGCGGCGCCGGCGATGCTCTCCTGCCGGCCCACGAACTCGGCGGCGACGTCCACGCCGGCTCCGCCCGTCGTCGCGAGCACCGCCTCGGTGGCCGCCGGCCCGGGCTCGAGCACCAGGTCCGCGCCGACCTCGACCGCGCGGGTGCGCTGCGACGCCCGCGGATCGACGGCGATCACCGGCGACGCCCCCTGCAACCGGGCGATCTGCACGGCGTGCAGGCCGAGCCCGCCGACCCCGACGATCGCGACGGCCTCCCCGGCGCGGACCCGGGCGACGTCGGTCAGCGCGTGGAAGGGGGTGGCGACGGCATCCGTGACGATGGCACCGACGTCGAACGGCACGTCGTCGGGCAACGGCACGAGGGCGCGGGCCGGGACCGCGACGAACTCCGCCAGCCCGCCGTCGTGGTGGACACCGACGAGGCTGCGGCCCGCGCAGATCGATCCCCGTCCGGCCAGGCACTGCGGGCAGGTGCCGTCGGTGAGTACCGCGTTGACGACCACCCGGGCGCCCGGCTCGGGCCCGTCGACGTCGGGCCCGAGCTCCGCGACCGTGCCGGCGACCTCGTGCCCGAGGGTGATCGGCACGAACCCGACGGGGCTGCCCTCGATCGCGAAGTGCACGTCCGAGCCGCAGACGCCCGCGGCGCGGACCTGCACGAGCACCTCGCCGGGCCCGGGCTCGGGCCGCGGGAGGGACTCGGTCGCCAACGGCCTGCCGGGCTCGTGGAACCGGGCCGCGCGCATCGTCTCGGGCATGGGTCACCTCCGCGTCGAGGCCGCCGTGGTGCGGAGATCGTCACCCCGTTCGCGGGTGATCGCCAGTACGCAGATGTACGACTTGTCAGTCGCGGGTGACCGTCGCCTGGATGAGGCCGTACGGGCGGTCGGCGGCGTGGAAGACCTCGTTGGGGTTCTCCAGGCCGAACGGGGCCAGGTCCACGACGAAGTGGTGCTTGTTGGGCGCCGAGAGCGAGATCTCCGTGATCTCCGGGTGCGCCTCCAGCACGCCCTTCCCCATCTCCCACAGCGTCTGCTGCAGCGCGAGGGAGTGCACGGTGGCGAAGCGCTCGAGGAGGATCCGCCGGACGTCGGCCCAGGACTTGTCCCAGTCCACGTCCGTGCCGGCGTAGGCCCACTCCGCGACCAGCGAGGTGGACATGATCCGGTCGTGGGTCTCCTGCAGGGTCGTGTAGGGGTCGGTGAGGAAGCCGGCGAACTCCGAGCCGGTGGACTTGAGCAGCACCAGGTCCCGCAGCCCGGAGACCACGCGCTCGCCGTCGGCGGCGACCTCCACGACCGTCGTCCGGATCTCCGACTCGCGGCGCACCCAGGTGTGGTCGTGCCCGCGCCCGTCGACCGGCACCCGTTCCCAGGTGTGCTCGTCGACGGCGATCCGCGCCCCGGACACGGGCCCGACGTCGGCGACGAAGTGCCGCGCCAGCGTGAGCGCGTAGTCCTCGATCTCGCGCAGGCCCTTCTCCTTGGCGTACGCGTAACAGGTGTTCTTCTGCGTGTCGGTCGGCAGCACCTGGGACTGGTCGCCCCGCAGGTGGGCGTCGGTGAAGTCGCCGCGCAGCGCGGTCGTCACGGTGACGTCGCGGATCTCGTGCCGCGGCGAGTCGCGGTAGATCCGGACGACCCGGTTCTCCGCCTTGCCGTAGTCGTTGGCACCCAGCCTGATTCCCATGTCTAGCTCCCGCGGTAGGTCGAGTAGGCGAACGGGGACAGCAGCAGCGGTACGTGGTGGTGCCGCCCCGGGTCGGTCACGGTGAAGGTCACCGTGACCTCGGGATAGAAGTCGGACCGGTCGCCCGTGGCGAAGGTCAGGGTGTGGACGCCGGGGCCGGGCTCGGTGAAGCGGCCCCGGCCGTCGGCGTCCGTGGTCAGCCGGTCGCGTTCGCGGCCCTCCGTGCGCAGCACGACGGTCATCCCGGCGGCGGGCGTGCCCGTCGTCGCGTCGAGGACGTGAGTGGAGAGTGTCATGCGCCGAACACCCGCTCCAGCCGCAGCCGGTTGATCGCGGCCAGCTCCCCGAGCGCCACGCGGCGCTCGGTCGCGGGGTCGTTGCCGAGCCGGGCCCGCAGGGTGGCGAGCAGGTCCTCGGCGTCCCGGCCGCTGGCGCAGACCAGGTAGACGTGCCCGAAGCGCTCCTCGTAGGCCCGGTTGCCCTCGGCCAGCGCGTCCAGGACCCGCACCGGCGCCGTGGCGACCGCGCCCTGCTCGCGGCGGGCCGTGCCCTGCGCGGACCGGTCGCCGATGCGCGGGTGGCCGGCCAGGGCGGCGTCGAGGTCGTCCTCGGTGAGCGCCGCCGCGGCCGCCCGCTGCAGGGCGGCCGGGCCGCCGTAGGGCCGGCCGGCGACGACCTGCCGCGCCCACCGCGGGGCGGAGCAGACCTCGCGGAGCAGCTCCTCGGCGCGGGCGGCGGGCAGGTCGTCGAAGGCCGCGACCGTGAGGGCGACGGCCGTCACCGGGCACCCGACCCGAAGGCCCCGGCCCGCGCCGTCGCGATCGGGTTGGCCTCGGCGACCAGGTCCTCGAAGCGGCGGTTGGCCACCTTGGCGATCTCGATCAGCGCGGCGGCGTGCTCCTGGGCGGGGGAGTTGCCGAGCCGGCGCCGACCCTCCCGCAGGATCGCCTCGCGGTCCGGGTGCTCGCGCACGCAGACGATCAGCGGGATCCCGAAGCGCTCCCGGTAGGCCGCGGCCAGCTCGGCGAACTCGCTGCGGTCGTCGTCGGAGAGCCGGGTCAGGCCGGCCGACGCCTGGTCCTCGCGGGAGTCGTCGCCCTCGTCGCCGTCGGCCACGCGGTCGCCGCCGAGGTCGGGGTAGGCGGCCATCAGCGCACGCTGCTCCTCCCGCGGCGCCGCGAACAGCGCCTCCTGGAACGCGGTGCGCAGGGCCGCCGTGTCGGCGAACGGCTTGCGGTCGTAGGCCCGGCCGACGACGTCCGTCGGGCCCTGGAACAGCCGGCCGAAGGCGGCGGCGAACTCGTCGCGGCTCATGCGGTTGACCTGGTCGAGCCGGATGGTCGGGGTGCCCGGCGCGCCGGCGACGGCAGGGCCGAAGTCCTTGCCGACGTGGTGGAACACCAGGTTCAGCACGATCGCCGTGATGCTGCCGAGCGTGATCCCGGAGCCGAACACGATCTGCGCCCAGGGCGGCAGGGCCTTCGCGACGTCCGGCTGTGCGGTCACGAACATCGCCAGCCCCAGGCTCGTCCCGACGATCACCACGTTGCGGTGGTCGTGGAAGTCCACCCGGGACAGGGTCTGGATGCCGACGACGGCCACGGTGGCGAACATCGCCAGCGCCGCGCCGCCGAGCACCGGGTGCGGGATGCCCGCGACGACCGCGCCGGCCTTGGGGATCAGCCCGATGAGGATCATGAACACACCGGCGGCGGCGACGACGTACCGGCTCTTGACGCGGGTCAGCCGGACCAGCCCGACGTTCTCGGCGAAGCAGGTGTAGGGGAAGGAGTTGAGGACGCCGCCGACGGTGGTGGCCAGGCCGTCGGCCCGCAGCGCCCGGGCGATGTCCTCGCGGCCGACCCGCTTGTCCACGATCTCGCCGGTGGCGAAGACGTCGCCGGTGGTCTCGACCGCGGTGATCAGCATGACGACGATCATCGAGACGATCGCGGCGCCCGCGAACTTCGGCCAGCCGAAGTAGAAGGGCGTGGTCACGCCGAACCAGGAGGACTCGCCGACCGCCGCGAACGACGCGTCGCCCAGCAGCCAGGCCACACCCGTGCCCAGGACCAGCCCGATCAGCACGGCGACGGTGGCGGTGAACCCGCGGAACACCCGCTGGATCACGACGATGACGGCGAGCGTGCCGAGGGCGTAGGCCAGGTTGCGCGCGCTGGTGGGGTCGGGCGCGGAACCGCCGCCGACGGCGTCCTGCGCCGCGACCGGCAGCAGCGCGAGGCCGATGATGGTGATGACCGTGCCGGTGACGACCGGCGGGAAGAAGCGGATCAGCTTGCTGAACCAGGGGGCGATGAGGAAGGTGAACAGGCCGGCGACGATCACGGCGCCGTAGATCACCAGCAGGCCGTCGGTGCCGCCGCCCGCCGCGAGCCCGATCGCGATCATCGGCGACACCGCGGTGAACGTGACGCCCTGCAGCAGCGGCAGCCGCACGCCGACCTTCCAGAACCCCACGGACTGGATGATCGACGCGATGCCGCAGGTGAAGAGGTCGGCGTTGATCAGGTGGATGAGCTCGCGCTCCGACAGGCCGATCGCGCCGGCCAGCAGGATCGGCACGATGACCGCGCCGGCGTAGAAGGCGAGCACGTGCTGGACGCCGTAGACGGCCAGCTTGCCGGCGGGCAGCACCTCGTCGACCGGGTGCGGTCTGCGGCCGGACTTGCGTGGACGGGATCGGGCGGTAGCGCGCACGGGCACCTCGCTAGGGGTGGTGTGGGACGCGTCATACCTTCCGTGCCCGCTCCCGCCCGCGGCAGGCACCGCGAGCACGAACGCGCGGGCCGCCCCGCCCCGTCCTTTGTGTGATCCGACAGGTGGGTCCTTGGTACGAACGCGCGATGTGTCGGGCCCGCCCACCCGGCATGCTCGGGTGCTCCGAGGGAAGGGGTGGGCGATGGCTGTGGTGTCGCGGGGGTTTCAGGGGCGCGGGCGGCGCGACGGGCGGCTGCCACCCGGGCAGCGCGACATCGGGGACGGGTTCCCGGTGCTCACCGCCGGGCCGACGCCGCACACCCCGCTCGACGAGTGGGACTTCGTGGTGCAGGGGGAGGTCGACGGGCTGCACCGGTGGACGTGGGAGGAGTTCCGGGCCCTGCCGCACGAGCCGGTCACGGTGGACATCCACTGCGTGACCAGCTGGTCCAAGTTCGACACCCGCTGGTCCGGGGTCCCGATCGACACCGTGCTCGAGGGCGTGGAGACGGCCGCGGAGTACGTCGTCGCCTTCTCCGACGGCGGCTACACCACCAACCTCCCGCTCGAGGACCTGACCGGCGGGCAGGCGTGGGTCGTCGACACCTACGAGGACGAGCCGCTGGCGCCCGAGCACGGCGGGCCCGCGCGGCTGCTCGTGCCGCACCTGTACTTCTGGAAGTCGGCGAAGTGGGTGCGGGGGCTGGCGCTCACGTCGTTCGACGAGCCCGGCTTCTGGGAGACCTTCGGCTACCACAACTACGGCGATCCGTGGCGCGAGCAGCGCTACGCGGGAGACTAGGCGATGGCGACCACGCTCGACGACCTGCGCGGCCTCTTCGCGCTCGACCTCACCGACGCCGTCCTCACCTGCGGCGGCTGTGGGGCGAGCACCGAGCTGCGCGCGCACGACCTGTACCCCGACGCCCCCGCGCTGGTGGTGCGCTGCCCGTCCTGCACGGCCGTCGTGCTGCGGTTCGGGACCGGCGGCGACCGGGTGCGGCTCGACCTCTCCGGGACCCGCCTGCTCACGGTCACCGCGCCCTCGACGGGCTGATGTCGGCAAGTCCGCCGGGAGTTCGTCGAGCAGTTCGTCGGCTCCGACCTCGCCGCGGCCACGACTGCGGTGCGGTGCGGGTCGACGGCGGTGACGTGGACTCGATCCTGCCGTAGGGGCGCCGGGTCAGGTGTCCGCCCGCTCGGCGGCCGGCATGTCGGTGCCGGGACTCGCTGCGGGGGGCGGGGCGGAGGCCTTCGTCAGCGCCGCCACGACCGCCGAGCCCAGGAGCCCCGCCGCCAGCTGCGCCACGGCGACCCGCCACCCCGAGCGCTCGATGCCCAGCGCGTGGTCGAGCGACAGCTCGCCGGGCCCGGTGTCCGCGATCGCGAACGCCGCAGCCACGATCACGGCGTTGTACTCCCAGCCGCCCTGCGTCGCCCACGGCCCCTTCGACGCGTGGACGTGGTAGACGGCGGAGCCCATCGTCCCGGTGATCATGCCGGTCGCGACCGGGGTGGCGAGACCCGCGGCGAGCAGGGTGCCCCCGACCGCCTCCGACACCCCCGCGGCCAGGGCGTTCTGCCGGCCGGGCCGCAGCCCCATGCTCTCGAACCCCGCCGCGGTCTGCGCGAGGCCGTGTCCGCCGAACCGCTCGGTCAGCTTCTGCAGCCCGTGGCCCAGGAACAGCAGCCCGATCACGGCCCGCAGGACGGCGATCCCGATCTTCATGCGTGCACCTCCCTGTCGTCGAGGCCGACAGGTTCCCGGTCAGCGGCGCTCCAACCGCCTCAGCCCGCGCGCGACCCCGGCTCCCCGGCGAGGGCCTCGTCGAGGTCGCGGCAGAGGCCGAGGTCGTCGGCGACGCCCGTGAGGCGGAGCGGACGGAGGACCCGCGGGTTCTCGCCGGCGACGAGCCGCAGCTCCGTCCCGGTGGTGGTCGCGCTGCGCCGGACCAGCAGCAGGTCGGCGATGCCGGAGGAGCCGAGGAGGGTGCCCCCGGTCAGGTCGACGACGACCGTCGGCAGGCCCGCGGCGAACGCCTCGGCGTAGGCCGCCCGGACCTGGCCGCCGGTCTCGTCGTCGATCTCGCCGGCGACCCGGACGATCACGGCCTCGCGCCCGCCGTGGCGATGCCGGCCCACGGTCACCCGGACCTGCGGTCCGCGCCACGGTCCGGTCATCATGGATGAGGACGGTACAGACCGGGCGCGGCGAGCCACTCAGTCCCCCGCCACGGCCACCGGCGCGGACCGGTCGGCGTCCCCCGTCAGCTCGTCCTCCCCCCGGGCGCAAGCGGCGAGCGCGTCGACGAGGTCGTTCAGCTCCTGCTCCCGGGTGCCCCGGAAGCCGAAGTCGATCCCGTCGACCGCCGCGATCGAGCGGTCGACCTTCGCCGCACCGCTCTCGGTCAGCACCGCGAGGGTGCTGCGGCCGTCCGCGGGGTGCGGCTTGCGCTCGACCCAGCCCTCGCTCTCCAACCGGTTCACCACGTAGTTGCAGCGCGCCGGGGAGATGAGCAGCCGTTCGGCCATGCGGCTGAGGGGGCTGCTGCGGTCCGGAGCCATCGCCAGGTGCAGGAGCGCCGAGTGCTCGGTGATCGAGAGCCCGTGCTGCTTGAGGGCCTTGCGCACGACCTCGAGGACCCGCTCGTGGGTACGGAACAGCGACATGAAGGCGCTCATGGCGGTCGGCTGCGGCCACCCGAGCTCGCCCCACCGCTGCCGGTCCTGGGCGACTATCGGGTCGACGGGCTTCGTCGCGGTCCCGGCGGAGACGACCGCGGGGCCGGCCGAGGCGCCGGCCCGCCGGCCGAGCTGGTCGATGAGGTCGGCCGCGTCGCCGTCGAGGTTGGTGAGGGCGAGCATCGGCGTGGTGATCCCGGCGTCGACGTAGTCCTGGATGCGCGCGCGGCACGCGGCCGCGTCGCCGTGGATGAACAGCTCGTCGACCAGCGAGTCGGGGATGGCGGCGAGCGCCGCCTTCCGGTCGCCGGCGCGCCACGCGCCCCACATGTCGGCGAGCTCGTCGCCGCGCCCGAGCCACTCGTGGAACTTCGCGTAGGCGTCGACGTTGAGGTAGGCGGCGATGGCGCGCTTCGCGTGCCCGCGGACCTTCTCCACGTCCGACGAGCACACCACGAACAGCCTCGCGACGATCTCCGGTGCCGTGGTGCGGCCCTCGTACACGTAGGGCACGACCTTGCGGACGTCGTCGGGCGAGAGCCAGTTGAGGATCGCCCCGTCCGACCGCCGTCCCGCGAGGCGGAGCATCCCCGGCCGCAGGCCCGCGACCAGGACCTTCGGCCGGTTCTGGGGAACCACGCCGAGCCGGAACCCCTTGATGGTGAAGCTCGGGGTCTCCATGTCGACCTTCTCGCCCGTGAGGGCACGGTCGAGGAACGTCACGACGTCGCGGACCCGGCCGTAGGGGTCGTGGAACGGCACGCCGTTCCACCGCTCGACGATGACGTCCGACGAGGAGCCGACGCCGAGGAGGACCTGGCCGTCCGTGGAGTCGGCCAGGGACGCCGCGCTCATCGCCAGCAGGGCGGGCGACCGGGTGTAGGCGGGGGTGATCGCGGTGCCGAGCCGGAGCCCGGGGTAGCGCTGGGCCGCCAGGGCGAGCGGGGTGAAGGCGTCGTGCCCGTTCACCTCGCTGCTCCAGACGTCCGTGTAACCCGCCATCACGGCCCGGTCCAGGACGGCGGCGTGGTCCTTCAGCGTCCGGCCGCCGAGAGGGATCGACAGTCCGTAGTTCACGAGGGCTCCTCGATCAGGTCGGGGGTCCGGGGTGCCGGCCCTTGCAGGACGTGCGCTTTCTCGAGCTCGTCGATCCGCGCGTCGTCGAGGTCCAGGATCTCGCGCAGCACGGTCCTGTTGTCGGCGCCCAGCTCGTGGGCGTGCAGGTCGCGTTCGGTCATGCCCGCGAAGCGGATCGGCAGGCCCGGGACGGTGAGCGAGCCCCAGACCTCGTCCGCGACCTCGCGGACGACGCGCCGCGCGACGTTGTGGGGGTGGGTGACGGCCTCGGGGAGCGTCCGGATGAGCTCGCAGGCGACGCGGTGCCCGGTCAGGATCCGGACGGCCTCCTCGGGATCGGCGACGGTCGCGAGCCAGTCCTCGACGAGCGCGTTGACCTCCTCGCGGTGCGCGGCCCGTTCGTCGTTGGTGGCGTACCCGGGTGCCCGGGCGAGCTCGGGGCGCCCGATCGCCGCGGCGATCCGCGGCCAGTCCCCGGGCGAGACGCACGCGACGAACAGGTAGCGGTCCCGGCACCGGAAGAACCCCGCGGGACACACGGTCGCGTGGAAGTTGCCGCTCGCCTCGGGTACCTGGGTGCCGCCGGACCCGCTGTAGGCCTGGATGTTGATCTCGTGGAAGGCCATGTAGGTGTCCAGCAGCGAGACCTGGACCCACTCGCCCAGCCCGGTCCGTTCCCGCTGGAACAGGGCCGCGGCGACGCCGCCGAAGCCGTAGACGCCGGTCGCGGCGTCGCCCATGGCGGGTCCCGGCAGCATCGGCGGACCGCCGACCGGCCCGCTGACGTGCGCGACCCCCGACATCGCGGCGCCGATGGTGTCGTAGCCGGGCTTGTGCGACAGCGGGCCCCCGTAGCCGAGGCCGGTGACCGAGCAGAGCACCAGCCGCGGGTTGACCTCGTGGAGCACCTCCCAGCCCAGTCCCATCTCGGCGAGGACGCCCGGGCGGAAGCTCTCGACCAGCACGTCGCTGTGCCGCACGAGGTCGAGGATCAGCGCCTTCCCCTCGTCCGAGCGGAAGTCCAGGCAGACGCTGCGCTTGCCCCGGTTGGCCTGGATGAAGTAGCCGGACCGGCCGTCGCGGAGGTAGGGGAGCCCGCGTGCGGGGTCCCCGGCCGGCGCCGGCTCGACCTTGATGACGTCGGCGCCGTACTCGGCCATCAGCTGGGCCACCGTCGGGCCGGCGAGGACCCGGGCCATCTCGACGACCCGGACGCCGTCCATCGGGCCGCTCACGAGCCACCGACCCGGACACCCCGGCGGCCCACGTGCACGCCCGCCGCCTCGCGGTCCCACGCGTCCGAGAGGCCGTACTCGCGGAGCGGCCGCTTGCGGATCTTCCCGCTCGGGGTCCGCTCGAGCTCGTCGACGACCCGGAGGTAGCGGGGAACCATGAAGTGCGGCAGGCGTTCCGCCGCCCACACGATCAGATCCGTCCGGTCGAGCTCGTGGCCCGGCCGCAGGACGACGGCGGCGAGGACCTCGTGCTCGGACTCGCCCGCCACCCCGACCACGGCGCACTCGAAGACGGCGGGGTGGGCGTTCAGGACGGACTCGACGTCCGCCGAGGGGACGTTCTCGCCGCGCCGCCGGATGGCGTCGCCGAGCCGGTCGACGTACACGTACTGCCCGTCGGTGTCGACGTACATGGCGTCGCCCGTGTGGTACCAGCCGCCGCGCCACGCCTGGGCGGTCTCGTCGGGCAGGCCCAGGTACTCGCGCATCATGATCGCGGGCTCCGAGGTGCGGACGACCAGCTCGCCCGTCTCGCCGTCCGGCAACGGGTGGTCCTCGGCGTCGACGATCCGGGTCTCCAGCTCGGGGCGCGGCCATCCGCAGCCGCCCGGACGGGCCTTGCCGAAGTCCGCGGTGAAGACCGTGCCGGCCTCGGTGGAGCCGTACCCGGTGCCGATCTCGACGTCGAACCTGGCGGCGAACTCCTCGGCCTCGCGGAGCACCGGTGCGACGAACAGCCGGGTGAAGGTGTTGTCGGCGTCGTCGGGACGGCGTGGTTGCTGGTGGAGGTACTGCGCCATCGCCACGACCAGGAGCGCGTACGTGCACCCGTGCTCGCGCGCCTCCTCCCAGAAGGTCTCCCCGGCGAACCGCGGCGCGATGTAGGCGGCCCCACCGGCGATGAGGGCGTTGTAGGCGCCGGCCCACTGCCCGCCGACGTGGAACAGCGGCAGGACGACCATCGCGGTGTCCTCGGGGCCGGCCGCGCCGAGGAGCTGCGGCGCACCGTAGGTGTAGGCGTGGGCCTGGGTGACCACCACGCCCTTGGACCTGCCGGTGGTGCCGGAGGTGTACATCAGCGCCATCGGGTCGGTGCCGGTCACCGGCGGCAGCGCGGTGGGCAGGGAGGCGTCGTCGAGGAGGTTCCCGTCCGCGACGGTGATCCCGCCCGACCCGGAGCGCCCGCGGCCGCGGACGACGACGGTCCGCACCGCGGTGCCCTCGGCCGCGTCGAGGAAGCGCTCGAGGTACTCGGCCTCGACGACGGCCGCGGTCGCACCCGAGTCCTGGATCTGCCGCGCGAGCACGGCGCCCCGGTAGGCGGTGTTGACCGGCACCTCGACCATGCCGCCCGATGCCAGCCCCAACCAGGTCAGGGCCCCGTCGACCGTGTTGTCGGTCATGGTCAGGACGCGGCCGCCGGCCCCGACGACGTCGAGCAACGCCGCGGCCCGGCGCCGGGCGACGTCCCAGACCTGGCCGTAGGTGAGGGAGGCGGTCCGGTCGAGGAGCGCGACGCGGTCCGGGGTGCGGTGCGCGGCGTCCGCGAGGACCTGCGGGACCGTGCGCTCCGCGATCGGAGGCAGGACCATGCCCGACGGGAGGTGGCCCGCCGGGGGCGGGGGCGGGGTCATGCGCTGCGCTCCGCCGCGAAGGCCGCGTGCCGCTCCTTCTTCTCCGCCGTGTCGCTCAGCATGAACAGGCGGTACTGGTCGACGCGCAGTGCCGCGGCGAGCGGGAGGTCGGCGGCCTGGAGCAACGACTCCTTCGCGAGCCGTTGCGCGGCCGGAGGGGCGGCGGCGAGGGTCTCCGCGATCTCCGCGGCCCGCTGGGCGAGCGCGTCGCGGGGGACGATCTCCGAGACGAGCCCGATGCGCAGGGCGACGTCGGCGGGCACCTTCTCGCCGAGCATCACCAGCCGGTGGGCCCAGGTCGGCCCGACCTTGCGCAGCAGCCGGCTCATGCCGCCGGCCCCGGGCACGATGCCGAGGGCGACCTGCGGGAGGAAGAACTTGGCGTCCTCCGCCACGACGGCGATGTCCGCGGCGAGCACGAGCTCCACGCCGGCACCGACGCACCAGCCCTGCGCCGCCACGACCACCGGCTTGGGGCAGGCGGCGACCGCCTCCAGGCCGCCGCCCTCGGCGGGCTCGAGGTGGGCGAGCAGGTCGTCCCCCGAGTGCGTGTTCGGATCCTTGAGGTCGGCACCGGCGCAGAAGGCGCGGCCCTCGGCGTCGAGGACCACGACCCGCACCGCCGGGTCGGCGACGGCCCGGCCGAACGCGGACCCCACACCCCGGGTCAGCTCGGCGTTGACCGCGTTCAGGTTGTCGGGGCGGTTCAGGGTCACCCGGGCGACGGGACCGGATACGTCGTAGGACACGAGGGACATGCGCAGGGCCGCCTTTCGAAGGGGTCGCGGGAGATCGGGTCGCGGGAGGTCAGAAGGTCTGTTGGCGGGGGTCGAGCTCGCGCCGCAGCGCGTCGCCGACGGCGATGAAGCAGTACGCCGTCAGGACGATGGCGAGACCCGGCGCGAAGACCTGCGTCGGCGCCTGGGACATGTAGCCGTAGGCCTGGCCGAGCATCGACCCCCAGCTCGCGGTCGGCGGCTGGACGCCGAGCCCCAGGAAGCTCAGGCTCGCCTCGGCGAGCAGCGCCGTGCTCATGAGCAGGGACATCTGGATGACGACGGGGGCGACGGCGTTCGGCAGGACGTGCCGCACCGCGACCCGCAGCGGGTGGGACCCGTAGGTGACCGCGGCCGGGACGTACAGCCGTTCCCGGGTCGAGAGGGTCTGACCACGGATGAGCCGGGCGACGCTCGGGGCGAACACGATGCCGATGGCGCACATCGACGTGACGAGCCCGGGCCCGACGACGCCGGTCACGCCGATCGCCAGCACGATCGCGGGGAAGGCGAGCACCGTGTCGAGGACCCGCCGCAGGACGATGTCGACGATCCCGCCCGCGAAGCCCGCGGCCAGGCCGAGCGGGAGCCCCACCAGCACGGCCACCGCCATCGCGAGCACGGAGGCGACCAGCGAGGCCCGGGCGCCGTAGAGGAGCCGGGACAGGACGTCGCGACCGAGGTCGTCCGTGCCGAGCGGGTGGGTGGCGGACGGGGTGGCGAGCCGGTCGGCGATGGACTGCGCGTTCGGGTCGTGCGGCGCGATCAGGGGCGCGAACACCGCCACGAGGACGAGGACGACGAGCACGCCCACGGCGACGAGGGCGGCCTTCTCCTCGTGCCGCCAGCGGCCGAGGGCGCGACGGAGGCCCTCTGCGCGCGGGGTCGCCGGTGCGGTCACGGTGTCGACGGTGGTGGTCACGACAACCTGATCCTCGGGTCGATGCGGCGGTACAGGATCTCCACGATCGCGTTCGCCACCAGCACGATCACGGCCATGACCAGCACGACCGCCTGGATGACCGGGTAGTCGCGCTGCTTGACGGCGTCCACGACGAGGGTGCCCATCCCGGGGATGGCGAAGACGACCTCGACCACGACGGTGCCGCCGACGAGCCGGTTGATGAGCAGGCCCAGCACGGTGACGACGGGGACGCCGGCGTTGCGCAGGGCGTGCCGGACGAGCAGCGCGGTCCCGGAGATGCCCTTGGCACGGGCCATCCGGATGTAGTCCGCGGTGAACACCTCGAGGAGTGCACCCCGCAGCTGCCGCGCCACCTCCGCGACGCCGGCGGCGCCGAGGGCCAGGGTCGGGAGCACGGCGAACCGGAGGAACTCGCCCGCGCCGTCGCCGGCCCGGGAGAAGCCGGTCGCCGGGAACCAGGGGTTCCAGATGGCGAACACGGTCACGAGCACCAGCCCGAGCCAGAAGTTGGGGACGGCGATGCCGAGCGTCGCGGCGCCGGTCACCACGCGGCCCTCGGGGCGCTTGTTCCGGACCGCCCCGACGATGCCGGCCGCGACCCCGACCACGACGGCCAGGAGCAGCGAGCAGAACACCAGGGAGAGGGTCACGGGCAGCCGCTGCGCGAGCAGCCCCGCGACACTCTGGCCGGAGTACAGCGAGGTCCCGAAGTCGCCGTGCAGGACGCCGGCGGCCCAGCTCCCGTACTGCGCGAGCAGCGGCTTGTCGAGGCCCAGCTGCGCCCGGATCTCCGCGAGCCGCTCCGGGGTGGCGTTCTCGCCGGCGATCGCGGTCGCCGGGTCACCCGGCACGAGCTTGATCAGCCAGAAGGCCACGAAGGTCGCGAGCACGAGGGTGGCCAGGAAGGCGCCGGCCCGGAGCGCCAGCGTCCGCGCCGCCGCCGCACGACGGCCGGGCCGCCGGGCCGCCCCGTCCCGCTGCGGCTGCAGCGGGACGGGCGCGGCCGTGACCGGGGGTGCCGTGGACATCAGGCCCCGCTCGCCTTGTTCAGGAAGGCGACCTTCGGCTTGCCGAGCAAGCTCGCGGTGTAGCCGGTGACTGCCGTCGAGTACGCCGTGACGTCACCACGGAAGTAGAGCGGGGCGTAAGGCGCGAAGTCGGCGATGAGCTTGTCCGCCTGTGCGTAGGCCGCGGCGCGCTGCGCGGTGTCCTCCGTCGCGACCGCCTGGGCGAGGACCTGGTCGAGCCCCGGGATCGCCACCTTGCCGGGGTTCTGGTAGCTGTTCTGGGCAAAGAGCCGGTTGTAGGTCTGGCCGGGGTCGGGTCGACCGGACCATCCGTACTGCGCGGCGTTGGTGCCCTGCTTCTCGAAGTACAGCGAGACGCCCTGGTTGGTGTCCATCGACTGGACCTTGTAGTCGATGCCGATCTCGGCCAGCTGGGACCGGATGATCTCGTTGCGGCGGATCTCGAGCGGCGAGGCGGTGGCGACCGAGGTGAGTGTGACGCCGCCGGTGGGGTACCCCGCCTCGGCCATCAGCTGCTTGGCCTTGGCCACGTCGTGCGGCCAGATCGCGTCGTTGGCCTTGTCGTAGGCCCAGTGCGAGGTGGGCAGCGGCTGACGGGCCGGCTCGCCCTGCCCGTTCACGGTGCCCTGGATGATGTCGTCGCGGTCGAGGGCGAGGTTGATCGCCTGGCGCACCCGGACGTCGTCGAGCGGCTTCTGCGCCAGGTTGAAGTAGATCATGTCGAAGTAGAGCCCGACGGGGCTCTCGACGGTGAGCTTGCCGCTGTTCCGCAGCTGCGGGATGTCGTTGGCGTCGAGGGCGTCGGCAAAGTCGATCTGCCCGGAGAGCAGCGCGTTGGCCGCGGCCTTGGGATCGGTGATGATCCGCATCTCCAGGTTCTCCATGGGCGGCGGCGTCCCGTAGTAGTTCGGGTTCCGCTTGAGCACGAGCCGATCGCCGGGGCTGTAGCTGACCAGCGTGTAGGGGCCGGCACCGACCGGCTTCTGGGCGAAGTCGGCATTCGCGGCGGTCGGGCCGACGATCATGCCCGCGCGGTCCGCGAGGACGAGGACGAGCGAGGTGTCCGGGGTCTTCTCCTTGATCACGACGGTCGTCGGGTCGGGTGCCTCGACCCCGGCGACGTTCGACAGGTCGGCCTTGTTCGTCTGGGTCTGGTAGCGCTCCAGGCTGGCCTTCACGGCGTTGGCGTCCAACGGGCTGCCGTCGGAGAACTTCAGTCCCGGCCGGAGCTTCAACTGGAGGGTGGTGGGGTCGGTGAAGCTCCAGGACTCGGCGAGTCCGGGGGTGGCGACGAGTGTCTTCGGGTCGAACTCCACCAGGGTCGCGTAGATCGGGTAGAGCGACACGTGGTCGGTGCCCGAGGGGCCCGCCTGTGGGTCGAGCGAGGACGGGTTGTTGCTGACGGCGACGGTCAGCGTGGTGGCGGTGGTGCCACCGCTTTGAGCCGGTGCGCCACACGCGGCCGTCACGAGGAGGGCCACGCCCAACAGGCCGAGCAGCGCGCGCCTGACGACAGCGGACGCCGTTGTCCGGTACAGGGTCACGATCGAGCCTTTCGGAGGAGGGACGACGGGAGCGGGACGGCCGGGTCCGCTGTCGCGGACTGCGGTTCGAGCAGGTGGCAGGCGGCCGAGTGGGCCGGCGACACCGGGACGACGACGGGCTCGACCCGCGGGCAGCCGTCGACCGCCACCGGGCAGCGCGGGTGGAACCGGCAGCCGGTGGGCGGGTTCGCCGGGTCGGGGATCTCCCCGCGGACCGGACGGTCGGCCCCGCCGCTCGCGCGCGCGCCGGGCAACGAGGACAGCAGTCCCTGCGTGTAGGGGTGCTGCGGATCGACGAGCACGTCCCGGGCAGGACCCGACTCGACGACCTGGCCGAGGTAGAGCACCGCCACCCGGTCGGCGACGTAGGGCAGCAGGGCGATGTCGTGGGTGATGAAGACGTACGTCAGGTCGCGCTCCGCGCGGAGCTCCACGAGCAGGTTCACGATCTCGGCCTGCAGGGAGACGTCGAGCGCGGACACGGCCTCGTCGCAGATCACCAGGCGGGGCCTCGAGATCAGCGCCCGCGCGATCGCGACCCGCTGCCGCTGCCCGCCGGACAGCTGGTGCGGGAACCGCTCCTGGAGCGGTCCCTCCAGGCCGACCCGGTCGAGCATCGCCGCGGCCCGGTCGCGGGCCTGCCGCGCGGACGTCCCCGCGACGACGAGCGGCTCGGCCACCGACTCCCGGACCCGCCAGCGCGGGTCGAGCGAGGACCCCGCGTCCTGCGGGACGAACTGCATGCGGTGCCGCTCCCGGCGGAGGGCGGCGCCGCGGAGCGACGCCCAGTCCAGGCCGTCGAACTCGACGGACCCGCCGGCCACGGGAACGAGCCGGAGCAGCGCGCTCGCGATCGTGGACTTCCCGGAGCCGGACTCGCCGATCACGGCGAGGGTCTCGCCCTGGTGCAGGTCGAGGTCGACGTGGTCGACGGCGCGGAGGCGCCCGCGGCCGACCCGGTAGTCGACCGTCAGGCCACGGGTCCGGAGCAGCGGGGCGCTCACCGGACCCCCGCACCGGCGACGACGACGGAGTCGCGCGGATCCGACGCGCGGACGCACCGCACGCTCCGGTCGGGTCCGAGGGCGACGAGCTCCTGCGGCCCGGCGCACTCCTCGCGCGCCTCCCGGCACCGTGGCCGGAACAGGCAGCCCTCGGGCGACGCCGACGGCGGCGGCACCCGGCCGGGGATGACGTCGAGCTGTTCGCCCCAGCCGTCCACCCGCGGGCGGGCGGCCATCAGCCGGCTCGTGTACGGGTGGCTCGGCCGGTCGAGGACGCCGGCGGTGGGCCCGATCTCGACGACCTCACCGGCGTACATGGTGACGACGTCGTCGCACACCGCCCCGACCGCGCCGAGATCGTGCGTGATCAGCAGGACGGACATGCCCTCGTCGTCGCAGAGCGTCCGGAGCAGGCGGAGGATCTGCGCCTGGATGGTCAGGTCGAGGGCGGTCGTCGGCTCGTCGGCCACGAGCAGGCGCGGCCGGCAGGCGATGGCCGCGGCGATCATCGCCCGCTGCCGCAGACCACCCGACAGCTCGTGCGGGTACCGGCGGTACCGGCCCGCCGGGTCCGGCATCCCCACACGGGCGAGCACGTCGATCGCCTTGTCGCGCGCGGAGCGGCGGTCCAGTCCTTCGTGGACCCGGATCGTCTCGGTGACCTGGGTGCCGATCGTGAGCAGGGGGTTCAGGGCCGTCATCGGGTCCTGGAAGATCATCCCGACCAGCGAGCCACGGAGCCGGTCGGCCGCCGCGGGGGAGAGGTTCAGCAGGTCGGTGTCGCCGAAACGGGCCCCGCCGCCGATCGTCGTCGCCGCCGGGTCGTGCAGACCCAGCAGGGCCAGCCCGGTCGCGGTCTTCCCGCTGCCCGACTCGCCGACGAGGCCGACCATGCGGCCGGCGCCGACGCGGAACGAGGCGTCCCGGACTGCGGCATGGGTGCCGGTGCGGGACCGGAAGACCACCGACAGGTGATCCACGACGAGGTCGTCGCCCGCCATTGGGCCTCCTCCATGATCTCAATCACTTCAGACTTTAAAGATATTGGTTCAGGAGTTGAGGACTGTCAACGGTCGGCCCGGATGCCGCCGTGCGGGTCGCCGCCGACGGCGGTGCCGCAGGACGCTCGTGACACTTCGTCAACCGTGTCGTTGACACTCTGTCAAACGCTACGTAGAACAGGGGTCGATGTGCGCCACCGGTGATCGCGGCCGGGCGTCGCCCAGCTGCCGACCGACGGAGCGAGGAGCTGTCCCGTGCTGACCGGTGAGGAGTACCTCGCGTCCCTGAACGACGGGCGCGTCACCTTCTTCGAGGGCGAGGAGGTGAAGAACATCCCCGAGCACCCGGTCATGGGCACCGCGGCGCAGCTGACCGCGGCGACCTACGACCGGTTCCACAACCCGGAGCCGGGGGCGGTGAACCTGCTGATGACCCCGCCCCGCAGCCCCGGGGACCTGCGCGACCTGATCCCGGTGCTGAGCGAGGCGGACATCGTCACGCGGGTGACCTTCGGGTCGCTGATGGCGCTGCTCACCCCGGCGGACCGGCTGGCGGAGGCGGGGGCCGGGCACGTCGACGCGATCCTCGGCTACCACGACCAGGCGAAGCGCACGGACATCCGGATCACGGAGTGCATCACCGACGCGAAGGGCGACCGGGGCCGGCCGCCGCAGGGGCAGACGGACCCCGACGCCTACGTGCGCGTGGTCGACCGGTCCGACGAGGGCGTGGTCGTCCGCGGGGCGAAGCTGCACATCACCGGCGCCTCCTACGGCCACGACCTGATGGTCATGCCGACCAAGCGGATGAGCGCCGAGGCCGGGGACTACTCGATCGCGTGCGCGATCCCTGTCAACGCGCCCGGCGTCCGCATCATCAACTCCTCCTACGCCCCGCGGGGCGAGGACGTGCGGCACTTCCCGCACACCAGCCACGACCACATGCCGGACGGGTTCGTGGTGTTCGACGACGTGTTCGTGCCCCGGGACCGGGTCTTCCTCGACGGGGACCCGCAGTACGCCGCGGTGTTCGCGCACTCGCTCGGGCTGTGGGAGCGCATCGGCGGGGTGTCGCAGATGACCCGCAACGCCGAGCTGCTCGTGGGGTTCGCGCACCTGATCGCCGACGCGAACGGGCTGCTCGGGGTGGCGCACATCAAGGACAAGCTCGCGGAGATGATCATCCACGCGACGATGCTGCGGGCCGGTCTCGAGGCCGCGCTGCACAACGCCGTCGTGACCCCGCAGGGCTTCGTGCACCCGAACGAGCTGTACACGAACGCCGCGAAGTACCAGGGCGCGGCGAACTACAGCCTCATGGTCCGGCACCTGCACGACATCGCGGGCGGGTCGCTGCTCACCGCGCCCACCATCGGCGACCTGGAGAACCCGCAGACAGGCGGGTACGTCCGCAAGTACATGCAGGGCCGCCCGGGCGTGCCGGCGGAGAACCGGCTGAGGGTCTTCCACGCGATCCGCGACCACACCGCCGACGCGTACGGCGGCTGGCACGCCGCGACGAACGTGCTGTCCGGCGGCGGCCTGTACGCCCAGCGGATCGTGGCGTCGAACCACTTCGACATCGAGGCCGCCCGCGCGATGGCCCTCGCCGACGCCGGTATCGAGAGCTGGTCGGCGTGAGCCCGCGCCTCGCCCCGGTCCCGCCCGACGACCGGATGCGCACCGACCTGCAGCGCGGCGCGGAGCCGCTCAACATCTTCCGCACGCTCGCGCACAACCCCGAGCTCATGCACAAGGCGATGTCGCTGGGGAACCGGTTCCTGTTCAAGGGGAACCGGCTCGATCCGCGGGCGCGCGAGATCATGATCCTGCGCAGTGCCCGGCGCACCGGCTCGGTCTACGAGTTCGGCCAGCACACGATCATCGGCCGGAAGACGGGATTGTCCGAGGCCGAGATCGCCCGGCTCGCCCGCGCCGACGCGGGGGAGTGGCCGGCCGACGAGGGGCTGCTCGTCACCGTCGTCGACGAGCTGTCCACCACGGACACCCTGACCGAGGGGACCTGGGAGCGGCTGCGGGCCGCCTTCGACGAACCGACGATCGTGGAGATCCTGCTGCTCCCGGGCTTCTACCGGATGCTGGCCGGCTTCCTCAACGCCACGGGCGTCGAGCGGGAGGCGGACACGCCGGGGTGGCCGGAGTGACGGGCGGACGGTTCGCCGGGCGCACCGCGCTGGTCGTCGGCGGGGGCACGGACGGTCCCGCCGCACCCGGCGAGACACTGCCGATGGGAAACGGCCGGGCGATCGCGATGCGCCTGGCGGCGGAGGGGGCGTCGGTCGCGGTCACGGACGTGTCGGCGGAGCGGGCGGAGGAAACCGTCGCGGCGCTCGGCGGCAGCGGGCTCGCCATCGAGGCCGACGCCGCGGATCCGGACGCGTGCCGGGCCGCGGTCGACCGGGCGGTGGCCGGGCTCGGGCCTCTCGACGTCGTGGTGTGCAACGTCGGCATCGGGGGCGGCGGGCCGCTCGGACGCCAGACCGTGGAGCAGTACGACCTCGCGATGGACGTCAACGTGCGCAGCCACTGGGTCACGGCCGAGCGGGCGCTGCCGGGGATGGTCGAGCGCGGGCGCGGGGCGTTCGTGTTCGTCGGCTCGGTCGCCGGCGCCTGGAGCAACGGGTTCGCGCTGAGCTACGAGACGTCGAAGGCGGCCCAGCTCGCGCTCGCCCGGCACATCGCGGTGCGCTTCGGCAGCCGCGGGATCCGCGCGAACACCGTCGTGCTGGGCCTCATCGCGTCGGCCATGTCCCGGCGGGAGCAGGGCACGGACGGCGGCACCCTCGGCTGGCGGGCCGCACTGCCCGCGCTCGCCCGGCAGGGGTCGCCGGAGGAGGCCGCGGCGGCCGTGGCCTTCCTGGCGTCGGACGACGCCGCGTACGTGACCGGGACCGAGCTCGTCGTCGACGGCGGGTTGACCTGCCGGAGCCCGGACTCGCTGTTCCGCGGCCGGGATGCCGTCGTCGCGCCACCGAGCGGCTGAGCCGGTGGCCGGCCGGCTGTACCGTGGCGCTCGCGTGCGGGGAGAGGAGGCGGTCGTGCCGGATCCAGGGGCGGGCGCACCGGAACCCGGGCAGGGCCGCAAGGGGAGGCCGGGGCAGTCACGGCCCGCACAGTCACGGGCGGCGACCGAGCAGCTGCTCGTCGACGCCGCCGTCGACCTGCTCCGCGAACGGGGCGTGCTCGACGGGATGAACCTGCGCGAGATCGCCGATCTCGCCGACGTCCACCGGGCGCTGGTCTACCACTACTTCGGGTCCCGCCAGGAGCTGTTGCGCGCCGCGGCCAAGCGGGAGATCGCGCGCCCCCGGGACGAGGTGCCCGGCGAGGCGGACATGGACACGGCGGAGTGGCTCACCACGTCGTTGGGGGCGTCGCTGCGGTACCGGGAGGCGATCCGGCTGATCGTCCTGCTCGTCCTCGACCACGACCGCACGGTCCGCACGCTCACCACCCGTCGCGCGACCATGGGACGCCTCGACCCCGAGCCGGCCGTCGACGATCCCGCCGCGCTGTACGCCGTCTACGCCTCGATGTCCTACGGCTTCGGGCTGCTGTCGGAGCGGTTCGCCGACGAGCTCGGCATCGAGCACGAGGACCTCGAACGCCGCTTCCTCGACCTCGCGTCCCGGATGTTCGCCGCGGTCGCGACGGACGCGCCCTGAGAGCACGGATCAGGGCGCGCGATAGGTGGTGCCGGAGCCGGCGTGCACGGGCCGGACGAGGCCTCGTGCATGCTGTCACGACGTCGTCGAGGTCGGGGGTGCAGCGAGCGTGGCGGAACCAGCGGGTCTCGCCGGCGGGAGCCAGCGCGAGGGCCGGGACCTGCAGGTCCTCGCCCGCTTCACGCGGGTGCTCGAGCTGTTCGACCACGAGCGCTCGCGGATCGACCTCGCCTACGCCACCTCCCAGCTCGGCCTGAACCGCTCGACGACCTACCGCTACCTCGCCGCGATGGTCAAGCACGGGCTGCTGACCCACAGCCCCGGGCAGGGCTACGCGCTCGGCCCCACGCTGTCGAGGGTCGGGCTGCTCGCCCTCGACCGGCTCCCGCTGCTCGACCGCGCCGACCCGGTCATGGGACGGCTCTCCGAGGCCGTCGGCGAGACGTCCGTGCTGTCGATCTGGGGCGGCCGGGGTCCGCTCGTGGCACGCGTGCACGACGAGCAGAGCCGCTTCATCAGGATCTCGGTCGCCGTCGGGTCGACGCTGCCGATCGTGACCGCGCAAGGGCAGATGTTCCTCGCCCACCTGACCGACGAGCGCGCCATTCGCCGCGCCCTCGAGGGCCTGGACGAGACGGTGCGCGACGCCCTGCTGGCCAAGCGGCCCGAGATCCGCCGCTCGGGCATCGCCATCAGCGACGCGTCGGGCGACGGGCTGCGGGGGATCGCCGCCCCCATCCACGGGGTCGACGGCTCGCTGACGGCCACCATCGCACTGATCGGCACCATCAGCCGGATGCCGCAGGACAAGGACGACGCCCGCGTCACCGCCCTCCTGCAGGCCGCGCAGACACTGTCCGACCCGGAGTAGCGCGTCTCAGCGCTCGGTCGATGCGGGTCGGTCGATGCGGCTCGGTCGGGGAGTCGGCCGGCTCGACGCCGATGCCGGAGGATTCGTCGATCACGAAGACGAGCGGTGCAGCCGAGGCCGGCATCCGTGCCCGCGCGAAGTCGTGCCGGCCGACCCCTGCTCGTCCGCGTCGGATTCGGATACCGTCCCGATGCGGCGGAGCTGCGACTTCCCGCTGTCCTCGCACGACATGTACGGCAGCACGACACCTGAGGAGTGATCGGTCGAGAACGGCGGGTGATCTCGGTGCGCGATGCGGACGCGAACTCCCCCCTGGGGGCGCGCCTCCCACGGTTCGAGGACGCCCGGCTCCTGCGTGGGCGTGGAGTGTTCACGGCCGACGTCCCGCCGCCGCACTGCCTCCACGTCGCCTTCGTCCGCTCGCGCCACCCGCACGCCCTGATCGAGGACGTCGACGTCAGCAGAGCGGGGACGGCGCCCGGCGTGGTCTCCGTCCTGACCGCGGCCGACCTGCCGCACGTCCCGCTGGTGGACGCGGTCGCCGTGCCCGGCCTCGTCAAGACCCCGCAACCCGCCCTCGCGGGGGAGCGTGTGCGGTTCGTGGGGGAGGCCGTCGCGATGGTGCTGGCCGAGAGCCGGGCCCTGGCCGAGGACGCCGCCGAACTGGTCGAGGTCCGCCACACGGCGCTCCCTCCCGTCGTCGACCCGGAGACGGCGACGACGCTGCCACCCCTCGACCCCGTCCTGACGAGCAACGAGGTGTACCGCGGCGAGCGCGCGACCCCGGCTCTCGAGGAGGCCTTCGCCGCCGCCGATCACGTCGTCTCCGGGCGTTTCACCACCGGCAGGCTCACGGCCGCACCGATGGAGGGCCGCGCGTGTTCGGCGACGTTCGACCCCGTGGCCGGCACGCTGACCGTCCGCTGCTCGACCCAGTCGCCCCACCTGCTGCAGCGCAAGATCGCCCTCTGTCTCGGCATGGATCTCGCCGCTGTCCGTGTGCTCGTCGACGACGTCGGCGGCGGGTTCGGGCAGAAGATCCCGGCGTCGCCGGAGGAGATCGCCGTGGCGCTGGCGGCCCGCGCGGTCGGCCGCCCGGTCCTGTGGGTGGAGGACCGCCGGGAGAACATCGTCGCCGGGCCGCAGGGCAAGGAGCAACGCGTCGAGCTCGCGCTGGCCCTCGACGCCGACGGCACCTTCCGCGCCCTGCGCTGCGACGTGCTCGGCGACGCCGGGGCCTACTCCTTCAACTCCGCCAGCGCCCTCATCGAGGCCTATCTCGCGGCGGGTCTGCTGCCCGGGGCGTACCGCATCCCGGAGACCGGCTGGCGGGTGCGCTCGGTGCTCACCACCAAGGCGCCGATCGCCCCCTACCGGGGCGTGGGCTGGACGAGCGGGCACACGGCCCGGGAGCTGCTGATCGACCGGGCGGCACGGCTGCTCGGGCGCGACCCGGTGGATCTGCGCAGGCAGAACCTCGTCCGACCCGGCGACCTGCCCTACATGACGCCCACCGGCATGACCTACGACAGCGGCAGCCACCTCGCCACGCTCGAGCGGGCGGCGAAGCTCGTCGACGCCGCGAACGTCGTCCCCGGGCCCACCGCCGACGGTCGCTACCGCGGGGTCGGGATCAGCCCGTACGTCGAGCCGTCCGGCTGGGGCTCCGCGGGGGCGGGGGAGTCCTCCTGGTCGTTCGCCTCGCACGACTCGGTGCGGGTCGAGATGGCCGCGTCCGGTGCGGTCACGGCGGTGGTCGGCACCCCGTCGCAGGGACAGGGCCACGCCACGAGCCTGGCCCAGGTCGTCGCCTCGGTGCTGACCTGCGACCCGCGGCGGGTCCGCGTCGTGACCGGCGACACCGCCGGCGCTCCGCTGAGCACCGCCGGTACCCGGGCGAGCCGGGTCGCGACCGTGATCGGCGGAGCGTTGCTGCTCGCGTCGGAACGGCTCGCCGGCAAGCTGGCGCTGGTGGCCGGTCACCTGCTCGGGGTGGATCGGGGGGAGATCTCGTTTCGCGACGGTCGGGCCGTCGCCCCCTCCGCCTCGCTCGGGCTGGCCGAGATCGCCACCGCCGCGGTCGCCGACCCCGCCGTCCGTGCGGCGTTGCCGGAGCCGGACCTCACCGCCACCGCGTTCTACGACCCGCCCGCGACCTACTCGAACGGGTGTGTCGCCGTGGTCGTCGACGTGGATCCCGGAACGGGGCGGGTCGACGTCGTCGACGCGGCCGTGGTGGAGGACTGCGGCACCGTGATCAATCCGATGATCGTGGACGGCCAGACGCTCGGCGCGTTCGCGCAGGGCGTCGGCGCGGCCCTCTACGAGGACGCGGGCTACGGCGCCGACGGATCCCCGCACGCCACCACGTTCGGCGACTACCTGCTGCCGACCGCCCGCTGCCTGCCGCGGGTCGCCCTCGAGCACCGGGAGTCGCCCGCGCCGCACACCCGCGGGGGCATCAAGGGCATGGGCGAGTCGGCCATGATCGCGACACCGGGGGCGGTCGCCTGCGCGGTCGCCGCGGCGGTCGCCCCGCTCGGGATCACCGTGACCCACACCCCGATCCGGCCGCACGAGCTCGCGGCCCCCACCGAGGACTGACCCGGTGAAGCCCGCGCCGTTCGACTACGCGTCGCCGTCCACGGTCGACGAGGCCCTCGGCCTGCTGGCCGACCACGGCGGATCCGCCCGGGTGCTCGCGGGCGGACAGAGCCTGCTGCCCCAGATGGCACTGCGGCAGGTCCGCCCTCGCCTCCTGGTGGACGTCAACCGGGTGGCCGGGCTGAGCACGCGGAGCACGACCGACGGGGGAGCACGTCTCGGTGCCACGGTCCGGCAGGCCGCCGTGCTCCGCGCGGGCTCCGGGACCGGGCTGCTCGACGCCGCCCTGCCCTGGGTCGGCAACCCCGGCACCCGGTCCCGCGGAACCGTGGTCGGCAGCCTCTGCTCCGCCGACCCGGGGGCCGAACTCCCGACGGTGCTGCTCGCCGTCGGCGGGAGAGTGGAGGTCCGCTCGAGGGCGGGCAGCCGGACCGTCGAGGCGGCCGCGCTCTATCGTGGCCCTGGACGGACCGCACTGGCGCCGGACGAGCTCGCTGTCGCCGCGACGTTCCCGCTCGACACCGACGACACCCGGAGCGCCTGGCTGGAGTTCGGCCGCCGCCCCGGCGACCTGCCACTCGTCGGGGTCGGGGTGGTGGCGCGCGTCCGCGACGGCGTCGTCGACGCGGTGCGCATGGCCTGCGCCGGCGTGCACGACGTGCCCTGGGCGGTCCCCGTCGCCGACCTGCGTGGGGCCGGAGGTGGTCTCGCGCGGGAGGTCGCGGAGGTCGCCGCCCGCGAGTGCCGCCCGGTCGACGACCATCGCACGACCGCCGCTCATCGCCGGGCGCTCGTCCGCACCCTCGTCCGCCGCGCACTGGAGCAGGTGCTCCGGCCGGACACGGAGGTCATCGGTGCTGCCTGACGATCCGCTCGTCCGCCGTGCGGCGGACCCCGTCACCGTCACGCTGACCGTGAACGACCGCCCGGCCCGGATGACCGTGGAGACCCGGACGTCGCTGGCCGACGCCCTGCGCGACGAGCTGGGGCTGACCGGGACGCACGTCGCCTGCGAACAGGGCGTGTGCGGCGCCTGCACCGTCGAGGTCGACGGCGAGGCCGTCCGCGCGTGCTCGCTGCTGGCGGTCCAGGCCGAGGGCGCCGAGGTGCGGACGGTCGAGGGACTGGCCGCGCCCGACGAGCCGCTCCACCCGATCCAGCAGGCCTTCACCGAACACCATGCCCTGCAGTGCGGATTCTGCACCCCGGGGCTCCTGATGACCGTCCACCGCCTGCTCGCCGAGCGCCAGGGCGTCGACGAAGCCGAGGTCCGGACGGTCGTGTCCGGTCACCTGTGCCGGTGCACGGGTTATCAGGGGATCGTCGACGCCGTCCTGCACGCCGACCGGACGTGGGACCGCCCGATCGTCTGAACCGACTCCCTGCCACCCCGACGGCGTTGAACGGCGCGTGTCCCCCTCCCGGCGACGCGGGACGGGGACACGAGCGCCTCCTGCCTCAGCGTGCGAGGGAGCGCACGTTGCTCGGCCCGGCCGGATCGTGGTCCGCGGCGGCGTCGGTGTCGACGATCGCGCGCAGGATCAGGCCTCCCTGCAACTTGACGATCCGCGACGTCAGCGTCGCCAGGTAGCGGGCGCCCTCGCGGGGATCGAGCACGGTCCGGGGGCGGATCGCGAACGCGGCCTGCTTGACCTTGCCCGCGAGCTCGGCCGGGCTCGGCTGGTACAGCCAGGCCGGCCCGGTCGGACCCTGCGGGCCCTGGACGCCGGGCAGCCCGGCCGGCCCGGGCGGCCCCTGCTCGCCCTGCGGCCCCTGGGGTCCGCGGACCCCGGGAGCACCCTTCTCGCCGGCCTCGCCCTGGGGGCCCTGCAGCCCGCGCGGTCCCTTCTCGCCGGCCTCCCCGATCACGCCTCGCGGGCCCGGGGCGCCGGGCAGACCCCGCTCACCCTGGGGCCCCTGCTCTCCGGGCTCGCCCGTCAGGCCGACGGGTCCGGCCGGGCCCTGCTCGCCCTGCGGCCCGCGCGGACCCTGCTCTCCCTGCTCACCGGCAAGGCCGGTGGAACCCGGAAGGCCACGCTCGCCCTGCGGACCGGTCGGCCCCTCCGGGCCCTGCTCCCCGGCCGGCCCGACCGGACCCGGGAGGCCCTGCTCGCCCTGCGGGCCGGTCGGCCCCTGCGGGCCCTGCTCCCCGGGCTGTCCGACCGGACCAGGAAGGCCCTGCTCGCCCTGCTCACCGGCAGGGCCCACGGGCCCCGTCGGCCCCTTCGGACCACGGTCGCCCGCTTCCCCGGGCGGGCCGGCCGGGCCCTGGGGGCCCTTGTCCCCGCGCTCGCCGATCGGCCCCGCGGGGCCGGTCGAGCCCTTCGGCCGCTGGTCGCCCTGCTCGCGGACGCGGCGGCTCACGCCCGTGCTGTCGCGGTCGGCCTCTCCGACGGGGACACCGACCGGCGTCACCGCCGGCTCGGTCGGCTCGGCGCTCACCGGCCGGGCCGCCTTCGGCCTGGTGGCCGCCGGCAGCGCGCGCTTCGGCTTCGCCGGGTTCGGCTTCGTGGTCGTCGGCTCCTGAGCCATGCTGCGTTTCCCCTCTCGACGGTGGCCGGCGCGGGTGGTGCGTCCGCGCCGTTTCCGTGGTCCGGGAGGCACCGGCCTGCTCGACGGTTCGGCCGGTACTGGGCCCACGGGCCCGGACCTCGCGGGGCGAGGGCCGGACGGGTCCGGAGCTACCCCCGCGATTTCGCGCTCACACCCCCTCCGCACACGTCCCGTCCGAGGGGCAGGACGCACTGCTGCAACGGCCGCGCCGCGACGTGACCGTCCGTCGGCCACCCGTGCCCGAGACGGCGGAGGGCGGGCTCGGCCTATCGACCCCACCTGGACGATTCGGCGTGAGACAGGTCATCCCCGGCTGGACACACCACGACCGCGCCCCCGGTTCCGGACGCTGATCGGTGAGCTCTCGGTGCCGTGCCGGGCCGTTGCCGAATCGGGGGTACCGCTGCGCCGCCTCGGCGACGCCCTGCCCGACGACTGGGCTGGGCGGGCGGAGACCTGGCCGTTCGACCTCGCTCGGGTGGCGGCCGCGGTTCAGAGTGTGGGCGGCCCGGCCCGCTGACCGAGACGCGGTGGAGCAATTTCGCGCGGAGCGATTGCGCTGCAGCGCGTTCCGGGCCAGCGTCGGGTTCGCGTCGGCCTCGGACCGATCCGGTCGCATCCGGCTCGAACGGCCCACGGACGACCGTCGGCCCCGACAGCGAGCCGGGTTCGGGCACAACCCACAGGTGCGGCGGAGCGGTGCCGACGCGACGCCTGTCTGTCGACCCCAGTTGAGCGAGCCGCTCGGAACGATCACCCGGAGGGACATCAGGAATGCCGACCTCGACCCAGTCTCACCCGCGGAACACGGCCAACGCACACACCGATCCACAGGCGGAGAGCGCGACGACCTCGGAAGCCCGCACGAGCGGCCCGCAGCAGGAGCGGCCGACCGGACCGGAGCCGGGCCCGTCGGTCGACCGGACCGCCGCCGAGCTCGGCGAGCGCTGGCGGGAGATGGCCGTGCAGACCGGGACCGCGATGCAGGAGGCCGCGCGTCACAACCAGGACGCCGCCACTCGGGCAGCGCATGCGCTGCTCGAGCTGACCCTGCAGCTCAACCCACTCGCCCTGCTCGGTGGGGCCGCTCGCACCGTGGGCACCATCGACGCCGGCCCGCCGTCCGGGGCTCGGACCGTGGTCGACGAGGGCTTTCGCATGGCCGAGGCCGCGCTGGCGACCCAACGTGGCTATGTCGATCAACTGATCACCGCGCAGCGGCGGATCAGTACGCAGATGGTGACCGCCGGCGAGAGCCTCGCCGCACGGGCAGGGTAGGGACCGCCGGGGCGGCGGCCGGTTCGCGCCGGTCGCCGTCCCCTCGCCCGCTCGTCCGACTCGACCAGGCGTGTCAGGCCGTGGTCGGGTGTCGCTTGAGGAAGTCCGCGAGCGCTGCGGCCGCCGCAGAGGGCTGTTCCATCTGCAGGAAGTGGGTGGCGCCGTCCAGCACGACGTCCTCCATGCGGAAGAGCCACGACCGCAGCTGGTCCCGCCCCTCACGGATCACGGGCAGCGACCGGGACCCGATCAGGTAGAGCACGGGTTGTCGAATGGTCGCGGCCTGTTCGGCGGTCAACTCCCACGTCCCCAGCGAGGCCAGATCCGACTCGAACAGCGTGGCCGCGTCCTTCTCGGCCTGTTCGACGCCGCCCGGGACGGTGCGCTCGACGTTGCGTCGCCAGCTCGGGTCGCTCACGGCGGCCATGAAGGCGTCGACCGCCCCCACGCGGTCGCCGCGCTCGTACATCTGGAAGACCGGCGCGACCTGCTCGAAGAAGATCGGGCCGCTCGGAACGGCCAGAAGGGCCGGTTCGAACAGCGCGAGCGTCGTCACGACCTCGGGTGCATCGACCGCGAGCTGCAGCGCGACCGCGCCGCCGTAGGACTGTCCGACGACGTGGGCCTGCTCCACTGCCAGCTCACCGAGCAACGCTCGGCAGTCGCTCGCGTGCTCGGCGACGGCCACGGGGCCCTGCACCGGACTGCTCGCCCCGTACCCTCGCCGCCGGTACCGAACGGTGCGGTAGTGACCACGTACAGCCGGGTCGTTCGCAACGGGGACGTACGAGTCCGCGATGCCGGCCCCGTGGATGAAGACGATGGTCTCGCCCGAGCCCTCGACGGTCACCTCCAGCTCGGCGCCGTTCACGGATACACGGTCCATCGCTGGGCCCATGATGATCTCCTCGCCAATCGCGGGCGTCAGCCCGCCGGAACGATGTTCTGGTTGAGGTGGAACAGGTTCTCCGGGTCGTAGGTGGCCTTGATCGCGCGCAGCCGGTCGTAGGTGCTGCCGTAGTTCTCCGGCGCGCGTTCGGCATCGTCGGCGGACATGAAGTTCACGTATCCACCCTGTGTGCCCGAGTAGGGCTGGACCGCGTCGTAGTACTCGCGCGGCCAGCGGCTGTTGACCTCGTCGTCGGCGGGATCGGGCCAGGCCGCCAGGATGACCATCGCGTACCGGGCGTCGCGGTGGCCGAACGCCGTCTCCTCCGGGCCGACCCGGGAGACCGCACCGTTGAGCGGGTAGAGGTGCATCGTCGAGGAGACGGTCGGCACGCCCCGGCCCTGTTCGACGTGGGCGGCGATGGCGTCGTCCGGCAGGTCCTGAACGTAGTTGGCCTTCCAGTACTGCCGGATGCCCTTCGGGAACAGCCCGTCGAAGGCCGAGTTGAGCGCGGGGTACGGCATCGGCCCGACGAGTTCGGCCTTGACCTCGGCGACGTCGCGGAACGGCTTGATCGCCTGCTCGCCCTGCTCCGGTCGCCCGCTCCAACAGGTGACCATGACGCAGAACAGGTCCCCGTGGCGCTCCTCCGGGATGAACGGCAGCGGCGGGGCGATCTGCCAGCCGAAGAACGCGCCGAGCTGCTCGGGCGCCTCCCGGATGTACTCGTCGTACACCCGCATGACCGCCGGCGCGTCCGTCACCTCGTAGAACAGGGGACCGCCGTAGATCGTGTCGACGTCGTGCAGGGCGAACTCGAGGGAGGTGGCGACCCCGAAGTTCCCGCTGCCGCCGCGCAGCGCCCAGAACAGGTCCTCGTTCTCGTACTCGTTCGCCGGGAGCAGGCGGCCGTCGGCGGTGACGACCTCCGCGCCGACCAGGTTGTCGCAGGACAGGCCGCAGCCGCGGGCGAGATACCCGATGCCGCCGCCCAACGTCAGACCGCTGACGCCGGTCGTCGAGATGACGCCGCCCGTGGTGGCCAGGCCGTAGGCGTGGGTGGCGTGGTTGAAGTCGCCCCAGGTGGCGCCGCCGCCCACGCGGGCGGTCTTCCTGGTCCGGTCGACGAACACGTTGTCGATCAGTCCGAGGTCGAGGACGACCCCGCCGTCGCAGGTGCCGAACCCCGGGCCGCTGTGGCCGCCACCGCGGACCGCGAGCTCGACGCCGGCCTCGCGGGCGTAGTTCACGGCAGCGACGGCGTCCGCGGCCGCGGAGGCTCGCACGATGAGTGCGGGCCGGCGGTCGTGCATGCCGTTGTGGACCGCGCGGAGCTCGTCGTAGCCGTCGTCGCCCGGCTCGACGACGGGGCCGCGTACCTGCTCGCGCAGCTCGGCGATCGTGGTCATGTCCCCTCCCTCGTGGTGGCGGAGGCGACTGTCCCGGACGGGCGTTCCGGGAGCGTTCCCGATCAGTCGCCACCTCGCAGGGCCGCCAGCGTGACGAGCGCGCGGTCGCGCAGCCACGGCGACTTCATCTCGACCGCCGTCCGGACCGCTCGCTCGAGCCGGTCGACGGCTCCGCCCGGGTCACCGGAGGAGGCGAGCAGCTCCGCGTCGATGCGGAGGAGCTCCGCCAGCAGATAACGCTGGCCGGTGCGGCTGGTCAGGCCGAGTGCCTCCGCCACGACCGCCCGGCCGGCCGCCGGGTCGGCGCACCGGTGGTGGCCGCGGGCCAGCAGGCTGAGCCCGAACGTCAGGTGCAGCGGCTGGTCACCGCGCATGCGGTCGGTGGCCCTGCGAAGGATGGTGAGGCCGCGGTGGTGGCCGTCGAGGAGGTCCGACCAGCCGATCAACAACTCGGCGATCACGGCGAAGAAGCCGATGTGCATCGTCGAGGTCACTCTGTCCAGGGCCGCCACCGCCGCGCCGAGGTCGTGGCCAGCGGGCTCGAGCGCGGCGAGCTCCGCCTCGAAGGCGCGGACGTACCCGGTGGTCATCGGATGCTCGAGCTCGGTCGTCACCCGCAGCGCCTCCCGCATCGACCGGTCGGCCCGCGCCGTGTCGCCGCGGAAGAGCTGGGTGAGCGCGAGCCGGGACAGGCACACGGCCAAGGGATCCTGCGCGTACCGCGCGATGTGCTCCGGGGCGTCCTCGCGGCGGTACCGGGCGATCGCCTCGCCGAGGTGACGCTCGGCGGCGGCGAACTCACCGCGCCAGAAACACGTCACACCGAGCACGTAGTCGCCCTCGACGCGGGCGGTGCGATCGACCTGCCCCGCGGCGATCAGAGCGTGGCCGTTCTCCTCGGCCCGGTCGAACCGGCAGCGGGCGATCGCGTGGAGCGCGAGCCCGCGTAGCAGCGACGGATCGGGACAGCGGCCAAGCCTGCGGTGCAGCGTGAGCGCACGCTCGTGACAGGGCCTGACCTCCGCCGCCCCGTACCCCCGCCGCGCGACCAGCGGCGCATACATCGCAGTGAGCAGCCGCAGCTCGATCTCGTCCCTGACCGCACTCCGCGGGAGGTCGTCCAGCAGCCGCAACGCCCGTCGGAGAAGCGCGATGCAGGCGTCGAGGGCGAACACCTGGTAGGCGTGCCGGGCTGCGCATTCGTAGGCCTCGACGGCGCGGGATCCCAGACCTGCGCCGACGAAGTGGAGCGCGAGGCGCGCGCCGACCGGGCCGAGATCTGCCGCGTGCTGCGCCTCGATGGCCTCGGCGACCCAGCGGTGGAGCTTGCGCCGGCGTGCCGGGCTGATCGAGTCCAGCGTCACGTCGCGCAGCCGGTCGTGGCTGAAGTCGTAGGCGGTGCCCCGGGCGCGGACGATGTGCCGTCGCCACAGCTCGTCGAGATCGTCGGTCAGGTCGTCCTCGCTGCGGCCGGCCGCTGCGGCCAGCGTGGGCACCGTGAACTCGCGGCCGATGGTCGCCGCCACCTCCGCGAGCCTCCGGGCCTCCGGCGTGAGACGGTCGAGGCGGGCGCTGATCACCGCACGCACGGTGGGGGTCATCCTGACCGACCCGGGTGCGCACGTGCCGAACCCGGCCCGCACGGCCTCGCTGATGAAGAGCGGGTTGCCCTCGGTCTCCTCGTGAAGCCGGGCCGCCGCCTCGGTGGGCATCTCCCGCTGGCCGACGAGGGTGGCCATCTCCGCGGTCGCCTGCTCGTCGAGCGGCCCGAGGGGGATCACCGACAGGGCGCCGGCCCGGGCGAGACGGCCGCGCAGCGTCGTGACGGGGTGCGCGTCGTCCACCTCGTCGTCCCGGAGCGTGCCGGTCACGAGCACCGGAGCCGACGGAGCGCTCTGGACCAGGTAGCCGCACAGGTCGAGCGTGTCGGCGTCGCACCACTGGAGATCGTCGACGACCAGCAGCAGCGGACGGTGCACGGCCAGGAGACCGCGGACGACGGCGTCGAGGAGATGGCGGCGCCCGCTCACCTCGCCGGAGGAGAGAACGTCGTGAAGGTGGGGGCGCTCGGCGCGGAGCTCGGGCAGCAGGCGGGCGAGCTCGACCAGACAGGCGTCGTCGAGGGTGTGCAGGCGTGTCGACACGGGCCCGGAGCGCAGCCAGTCGATCACCGGGCCCCACGGCGGCCGGCCCCCGGCCTCGTACGCGCGCCCGTAGGCCACGGCGTGGCCGTCGGCGGCCGCGTGCCGGGCCAGTTCCTCGACGAGGCGGGACTTCCCGATGCCCGCCTCGCCAGTCACGCAGAGCAGCCGTGCGCGGCCTTGCGCGGCCTGCTCCCACGCGGCGAGCGCCGCCTGCCACTCGGCCCGCCGTCCGACGAGCGCGAGCCCCGGGGACGGGGACCGCAGCTCCTCGACCAGGGCGGTGGTCGCGGGTTCGGGCCGGACATGAAGCTCTCGCTCCAGGCCGTCCCGGAGACGCTCGTACGTCCGCAGCGCCTCGCTCCGCTCGCCCTGCCGGGCGTGTGCCCGCATCAGCAGCCGGCCGGCCGGTTCGTGGAGGGGGTCGAGCCGCAGCAGACGCCGGGTGTGCCTGATGGCGTCGTCGTCGCACCGTCCGGCCTCGGCCGCCGTCGCCAGGCCGGCGAGCGCCTCGACAGCACGGCGACGCAGCCGCTCGCGCTCCTCGACGACCCAGTCGTCGTCGAGCCCCGGCAGGAGATCGCCTCCGTAGCTCTCGGCCGCCTCGGCAAGGTCACCGCGGGCCACGGCATCGTTGAACGCAGCCACATCGATCCAGGTCGACGGTCCGGCGCACCAGCGGACCGCGCCGTCCCGGGCGTCGACGAGCGCCGGCACCCCGGGAGTCGCGTGGCGGAGGTCGTGGAGGAGCTTGCGGAGGTTCGTCCGTGCCTGGGACGCGCTCGAGTCCGGCCACAGCTCGGCGGCGAGGCGGTCCCGGGACACGCCGGAGCCGTGGGCGAGGGCCACCCGCGCCACCAGCCGCTGCATCCGGGGGGTGATGAGCGCGGGGGCGCTCTCCCCGCGCACGCTCGCGCTGACCTCGCCGAGCAGCCGGATCACCACCGACGGGCTACCGGCCCCGGGGCGAAGCCGGACGGCCGTCGTGTCCACGCTCTCCTCGACGCGGTGAGCCACACCCAGAGTGGACTGCCGGGCCCGGACCGAGCACAGGTCCGTTCGGCCCAACTACGCGGGCCCGGTCGACGAGCTGATGCCTCAGACCGATCCGGTCGAGGACGCGCCGCGTCCGAGCAGCGCGGCTTCGAGCCGGTCGTGGACCTCGGGTGCACCGTCGCCGTGGAGGTCGGTGAGTGCGGCTGTGCGCCCGGCGAACGTCGTGATGAGCGCTGATGCGGTCGCGCGCACCTCCGGACCGGTGCCGATTGTCCAGTCGGTGTCGGTGGACGTGTAGGTCAGGCCGTCGAGCAGGCCGGCGGGCACCAGCCCGCGCGCGCGGGGGCCGGTCAGCTGGTCCAGGACGATCGTCGCCGCCGCCGCGCTCGGGCCCTGGGGCAGACCGAGTGGCCGGTAGATGTCCTCGGCGTGGATCACCAGGTGGGACAGCGGGGCTTCGGGCGGGGCCCCCGGCACACGGAAGGATCGCCGCGGCGTGGTGTGCAGGGCCGCGATCACCTCGCCGCGGGAGCGGGTGTCCTCGGTGGCCCACCGGTCGGCGAGCCGGTCGAACTCGAAGCGAGCCCTGGCCATCCCGAGGAGGAAGCGTGGCACCGAGAGCTCGTAGGGCATGAGCAGGTGGACCGCCACGTCCCGGATCCGCCAGCCGGCGCACAGGCTCGGGGCGCACCACTGCGCGTCGTCGAGGGCGTCGAGCGCTGCGACCAGTTGCGCGGTCTCGCGGTCGAGGAGGGACTGGATGTCGGACATGGGTCCTCCACGGTCAGAAGGCGGACGGCAGCGGGCTGCCGGTCTCGAGGACGGACTTGAGGTCGGAGAGCACGAACGGCCAGCCGCCGCCGGACCGCACGTCATCGCCGGCGACGAGGTGGGCGTGCACGGGGGCGTCGTCGAGCCGATGGACGACGGTCAGCCGGGTCACGTCGGCGCCGATCGGCTCGAGCTCCCAGGTGACGCGGGTGGGCGGCTCTGCCACGGCGGCCGGGTCGAAGAGCAGCCGGTAGGTCTGCACCAGGCGTCGTGGCGGGTCGGCTTCGAGCACCTCGCCGTCGACGACGACCTCGGCCACGCCCATGGCGCGCAAGCGCTCGTTGGCCCTGCCCCGGAACGCACCACCGGGACGCAGGTCGAACTCCATCGGCCCGTAGCCGTAGCGGGCCGACCACTCCGGGGAGGTGATCGCTTCCCAGACGGCCTCCGGGGTGGCCTTGATGTGCACGCGGAACACCTGGGTGACCGCGGTGGGGGCAGAGGGGGACACGTCGCCGCCTTCCAGTCGGGTCTTGAGCTCGGCGAGCAGCGACACCCGCCGCTCGGTGTACTTGTCGATCCACCGGTCGTGGATCAGCCGTACCGGCACGGGGTTGAGGAAGTGCAGCTTCTCCCGACCGGAGCGGCGGGTGACGACCAGCTCAGCCTCCTCGAGCACGCGCAGGTGCTTCATGACGCCGAACCGGGTCATCTCCAGCTGCGTCTCTAGTTCGCTCAGGGTCTGGCCGTCGCGGGCCAGCAGCCGGTCGAGCAGCAGCCGACGGGACGGATCGGCCAACGCCTTGAACACGCGGTCGTCCGGCTCCATGCGCGAATGATAGGTGACCATCCGGTCACATGTCTACCAGCCTGGAGGGTTGTCGCCCTCGCTGTGATGACGGCTCGACCTCAGCTCCTCCGCCAGAGCGTCTCCCACCTCATATCCGAGAAGCACGGCCCCTAGTGGCCACGCCAGCCGAGAACCTCGGCGGCGTACTCGTCGCAAGCCTTGAGAAGGTTCTTCTCGGTCTCTCCCCGTTCACTTTCGATGGAGGAGAGGAGCGCGGTGTCGTTTCAGGGTGATGCCGTTTTCCGCCCTGGTTGGACCGTCTGAAGGCGCAGACTCAGCAGCCGGCGGACACGCTGATTTCCACACCGGCGCTTTCCACACCGGCGCGCGCGTCGCCGCGGCGGTCGGTCGGGACAGGCGAGGAGACGCCGGCGTTCGCCGCGCGAGCCCGGTATCGAGCAGGGCGCGGCGCGAGTCAGTGGCGGCCTCAGTCGGGCGAGCTCTGCCAGGCCTGATCGACGTGCTCCTGCGCCCGGTCGAGGGCCGCCTGCGCTGCAGCGCGAGGCGCATCCGCAGCGAGCCGCCGCGCCGCCTCGGCCTTGCGGTGGCTGGTCAGCGCGTGAGTGACGGTCAGCCGGTGCAGCCCGAGCGCCTTCGCCATCTCGTTCGGCTCGACGCCCGCGTCGTCCAGTTCGAGGAAGTAGGCGTCGCGCTCGTGCTGCGTCGCCTCGACCTCGGCGAGCGCCTTGTTGAGGCGCGCCTGTCGGGCGACCAGCTCGTCGCGCTGCTCGTCGGTGAGGGGCAGACCAGGGGTTCGGCCTAAGCCGTCTTCGTTGTCGGCCATGCCGCAGGATGGTAGAGCGCAGTGAGATGTTGCACCGATTGGAAGCGCCGGCCCGCGAGCATCCTCGCCCGCTGGGCGGGTTCTTGTAGGCGGCGCGGGTCGACACCGCGGGCACGGTGTGGTCCTTGCCGTTGAGGAACAGCAGCGGCGCGGGGCTCGAGTTGTGCCGATTGACCCTCGTCACCGCGTGGGGCGTGAAGTCCGCGAACGCCGCCTGGAAGAGCGGGCGCCCCGGCCCCGGCACCGCGAGCCTGTCGTAGGTCGGCCTCGACTCCTCGAGTGTGCACGTGTTGGTCAAGCCGTAGTGGTAACTCCTCCGGCGTGAGCATCCCAGTCCTGTGGCGGCTGGGGGGTTCCTCAGCGCCACCGACGCGATCTTGGCCTGGTCAGGGGGCTGGGGCGCGTAGGAAGATGCCCGAGCCGGGTTTGGGGGAGAAGAAGCTGCTTTTGGCCGGTACGACCTGGCCTGCGTCGGCGATCGCGGTGAGGGTTTCGAGTTGCGGCGCCGGTAGCGCGAACAGCACGCCGCCGTCGGCCTCGCATGCGGTGAGGAGATCCTCGATCGGGGCGCGGGTCTGCTCGATCTTGGTGCCGGGGGGCAGCCCGCTGAGCACCCGGTCGTGGAGCAGCGAGACGTCCAGGCCGGGCGAGCCGGGCGGTCGCTCGCCGGAGTAGCGCGCGACGTACCAGCGGCGGTCGAGGTTGACCGCGATACCCGCCGCCATCGCCTCCTGTGGGTCGGCGACCGGGCGGACGTGGAAGCTCGCCTCGAGCAGGTCGCGGACCAGCGCGGAGTCGACGGGACCCGCGACCCGCCGGTCGAAGGAGGCCAGCCGTAGTCCGTCGAGGGGGTAGGCCACGCACAGCACGCCGCGGCGGGAGCCCCGTCCGGAGCGGGCCCGCACGTTGAGGCTGGCTGCCACGCGGTGGTGTCCGTCGGCGATGTAGTGGGTGGCGGCGCCCAGCTCTCGGCACAGCTTCTCGGTCTGCGGGCCTTCCGGGATTCGCCACACCGTGTGGCGTGAGCCGTCAAGTCCGGCGACGTCGCGGTCGGGCGGTAGCTCGGGCGCCAGCGCCAATGTCGCTCGGACCACCGGCCCGGCCCGGTGCAGGGTGCTGACCAGATCCACCCGTTGGGGCGTTGTCGCCAGGTAGCGTGTCAGTCCATCGACCCGCTGCGGTTGCACCGACTCGTGACCCAACACCCTGCCGTCGAGGAACGCCTCTGGCATGATGTCGCAGACGATGCCGATGTGGTGGCCGTGCGGCGTGCTCTGCCGGTAGACGTAGAGCGCCGGGGGCATCGGCTCGTAGGAGTCGGGGCGTACCGCGCGCGGCGCGAACCGCGAGGCGATGGCAATCTCCACCATCGGGCCCACCTCCTCGGCGGCGGCTTCGGCGCGGACCAGCCAGCCCGCGAAGGTGCGTACGGGCTGTGCGCCGCATGTCGTCGCCCCTCCGGCCGACGTGGCCGGCGTATCAGCGGTGGCTTCTGGCGCGTATCCGCGGGTCATCCGAGCTCCGTGCCGGTGGAGTCGAGGGTGATCAGCGAGCTGCCCAGCACCTCGGGGAGCGCATCGAGGCCTGCCAGCAGGTCTGTGGGCACGATGCCTGCGACATCGATGGTGGCGACGGCCGCCACGCCGCCTGCGAAGATCCGGTTCTGCATGTGTTCGACGTTGAGCCTCGCCTCACGCAGCAACTCCAGCACGCTGGCCAGTACGCCGACCTTGTCGAGGTGACGCACGGTGAGGGTGGCGCTGCCCAGTCCGCGGGGTGAGAGGTTGACACAGTTGCGCGCCTCGCCTGCCGCGAACGCGTCGACGATCTCCACAACCCCCGCGGCGATCGCGGCCTGGGCCTGTGCGGTGGAAGCGCCGATATGGTGGGTGGCCACCACCCGCGGATGTCTGGCCAGCGGCGAGTCCCACTCGGCGATGCCCGAGCTGGGCTCGTCGGCGAAGACATCGAGACCTGCGCGGACGTGGCCGGCATCCAGTGCCGGGAGCAGCGCCGCCTCGTCGACCACCTCACCACGTGAGGTGTTGACCAGGACCGCGCAAGGTTTCATGGCGGCCAGGAACTCGGCGTCCACGAGGTTCTTGGTCTCCGGCGACAACGGTACGTGGAGGCTCACCACGTCGGAGGCGGCGAGCAGGTCCGGCACCGTGGGGTAGCACGCGACGTCGAGCTCGGCCAGCCGGTCGCGGGTGGCCTGGCTGCGGCCGGCACGGTCCAGACAGCCGATCCGCATCCCGAACCCGGCTGCCCGCTCGGCCACGGCGAGGCCGATCGAGCCCAGGCCGAGGATGCCCAGGGTGCTGCCGAGCAGCCCGTTGGCCTCGGTGTAGGTCGATTTCGCCCAACGGCCCTGCCGCGCGTCGGCAACGTTGTCGGCGATCCTGCGGTCCAGCGCGAGGATCAACCCCATCGTGAGCTCGGCGACCGCGACCGCGTTGCGGCCGGGCACGTTGCAGACCAGAACACCCTTGCGGGCCGCGACCTCGATGTCGATGGCATTCGTGCCGGCACCGGCCCGGATCACCAGGGCGAGCTTGTCCGCGGCCTCGAACACCGCGCGGTCGACCTTCGTGCTGCGGACCACCAGCCCGTCGACGCCTGCGATCCGACCCGGCAGGTCCGCCGCGGTCAAAGCAGGCTCCACCGCACACCGGTGTCCCCGCGACTCGAGTTCGGCAATGGTCTGGGCGGATACCGAATCGGCGAACAGCAGATACATGGGCGGACACCCTTCACGACGGGTTCGCAAACCGGGCCCCGATCGGGCCGCCATAGAGGCTGAACACGCACCGCGCTCGACGGCCAGTCCCTATGAATGGCGACACGAGATCCACATGAGTTTCATATTATGGAACCCACGTTCCGGGTATCGCGGTTAGGGTGACGGCGGTCGAGCACCATGTCAAGAGGAGAGGGCGCGCGCTCGCCCCGCACGGCCGTGCGCCGATTCCGCCCCCGACAAGTGCCGGCGGCGGCCGGTCATGCAGATCGGAGTGCGATCCGGCTGGGCGTCGACGCCGGGCCTCTGTGAGCAGGTCGGGTGGAAGGTCGAGAACGAGGCGGTCCGGCGGGGTCCTGGCTCATCCTCGAACCGGTCGTGGACGATCACCGATCCCTCGACGTGCAGGCCCGCAACCCGGCCGACACCGTGCTGTCGGTGCGCCACGTCCGTAGACGGCCCGATCGCCGCTTCGGAAGGTCGACGCGCTACCGATCAACGTCCAGCACACAGGGCCTTCTGCTCGGGTTTCACGACAACAGTCGGGAACGTTTGTGGACCAGACGTGGCAACTGACGACGCGGTAGCACCAAAAGCGGGCCCGAGATCATTCGCGAGACCGGAAACATTCGCGCCGAAGTCAGCGGAAGTGGAAGACGCTCTGGTCATCCTTCTGCACGGATACCTGGGTGTAGCGCTGGCTGTCCGACAGCACGCGACCGCGAAGGGTGATGGTTGTCGCCGTTTCGTCGGACGTCGTGTAGTGCACGACCCCCGACGCGCTCACGTTCTCCTGGATTCCGGCGGCCGACCAGACCGTGCCGAGCTTCACCCGGGCCGCGCGCAGCATGCTCGACAGCGCTTCGGCGTCGAGGTGGCCCCGCACGCCGGGCGCTCGAGCGGCTAGCGTGTCGCGGAGCTCGCCCGTGTGCATGGCCTTGACCGGCAGGCGGTCCATGACCGCGCGGCAGTCGGCGAGCAGGTCCACCTGGCCACCACGCGGGCGGCGTCCTCGTCCAGGGCACAGTCGCCAGCACGTGCCGGACCGGGTTCGTGCCGTGCGGCCGCGAGGCCAACACCGCCGCCGGCGCGCACCTGCCCCCCGCGCGGCTCGCAGGTGTCCGTGCTCCCCGGCGCAACGCATGCGGTCTCCGAGAGCGGACGCCGTGACCGCCGAGAGCGTGGCCTGGGTGCGCGAGCACGTCCTGCTGCCTGACCGATTTCGATCGAAGCCGAGCGGCACGTCGCGCAGTTGCCTGACCAGGCACCTCTACAGCGGGAGGGGCTGGTTCTCGGTGATCCGCTTCATCACGAGGGTGGAGCTGAGCTTCTGGACACCGGGGAGTCGAGCGAGCTCGTCGTCGTAGAGGCGTTGGAAGGCGGCGAGATCTCGGGTCAGTACGCGCAGGAGGTAGTCCGGCGTGCCGAACAGTCGTTGCGCCTGTTGGACGTGAGAAAGCGCGCTGACGGTGTCCTCGAATGCGTCGAGGGTGTCGCGGTCGGAGTCGCGCATGGTCACGAAGACGAGTGCTTCGAAGTCGAGTCCGAGGACGCCGGCGTCGGCATCGGAGCCCGCCAGGTCCTGCGCTCCCGGCCCACCGCTGCCCGCATCGTCTCCCGCGTGTCCGGCGTAGCGGTGATCGTTATCGGTGCCGCCCTGCTCGTCGAGCAGGTCATCGGCTGACCGCAGGGCGCGGACAGACCGAGGCGCTGGGAACCCAGGGGTTGACCCCAGGATGAACTTTGGTTCAGTCTTGAATACGGATTCACTAGCGGGTGTTCGACACCGGCACGAAGACTGGAGCAGACCGTGACGAAGCGGGCCACGGCACGGCAGGCATCCACCAGGGGTGCAGTGACGTCATCCGGTGACGCGCCGGCGTCGCGTGCGTTGAGCCCGCGGGTCGCCGCGCGGCAGGCCGATGCCCGGCGTCGCATCCTGGAGGCCGCGCGAGTGGTGGTGGCAGAGCAGGGCTTTGCGGCGGCGCAGGTGGCGGTGGTCGCCTCGGTCGCGGATGTGGCGACGGGGTCGATCTACCGGCACTTCCCGTCGAAGGCGTCGCTGTTCTCGGAGATGCTGCGCGATGTCTGCGTCCGTGAACTCGAGGTGGTGCAGGCCGTCGCCGCCGAGGCCGCCCGCACGGCGGCGGAGCGGATCGGGGACGCGGTGGCGACCTTCGTCGACCGGGCGCTGCGTGGCGAGGGGTTGGCGTACGCGGTGATCGCCGAGCCGATGGACCCCGACGTCGACCAGGTCCGCCTGGAGGCCCGCGCCGGACTCGCCGAGGCCTTCGCCGGGCTGATCGCCGAGGGCATCGACTCCGGCGAGTTCGCCACGCAGGACGCCCGCATCCGCGGCGCCGCCATCGTGGGGGCATTCCTCGAGGGCGTCGTCGCACCCCTGGCCGAGCGGGAAACCGTCACCCCGGACCGGGCGGCGATCAGCGGCGAGATCGCCCGGTTCTGCCAGGCCGCGGTCACCGGCGCGACGGTGACCGCACCCAAGGTCGTCCGGCCACCCAGCACCGGAACCCAGCACGGATCCAGCCCAGATCGACTGCCCGCGCCTGCGTGGGCGATGCGAAGAGGACTCTCATGAGACTCACCGACGAGACCACGACGACCGGCACGGACGACTTCTCTCGGCAGCGGGCGATCCCGGACAACCTGATCCCCGACCTCAACGACGTCAACGCCTTCGCCACGGACAAGGTCGCCACCGACGTCATCGGCCGCTACGCCCCGTGGGCGTGGGAGCGCGCCGAGGCGCTCGGCGCCAAGGTGTGGGACCCGACCGTGCTCAAGTCCGCCCGGGACGCGCAGCGGTTCACCCCCGAGCTGCGGACGCTGAACCGGATCGGTGAGGAGGTCTACGACGTCGACTTCCACCCCGCCTACCACCAGCTGATGAGCCTCGGATTCGGCTCCGGGGTCCACTCACTGGCCTGGACCGCCGACCGGCCCGGATCGCACGCCGCGCGGGCGGTCCTGTCGTATCTGTGGAACCAGATCGACGGCTCGACCGCCTGCCCGATCGGCATGGCGTATGCCTCGATCCCGGTGCTGCGCAGCCAGCCCGAGCTCGCCCCGTTCGCCCGCGCCCTGGAAGCCGAGGGGTACGACCCCGCCGACGTGCCGGTCACCCGGAAGTCCGCGGGCACCATCGGCTACTTCATGACCGAGAAGCACGGCGGCTCGGACCTGCGCGCCAACGTCACCGTGGCCCGTCCGGTCGGTGAGCGCGGCCCGGGGGAGCGGTACCTGGTCAACGGGCACAAGTGGTTCGCCTCGGTGCCGATGTCGGACTGCTACCTCACCGTCGCCCAGACGCAGGGTGGGGTGTCGTGCCTGCTGATCCCGCGCCGCCGCGAGGACGGCTCGCTGAACGGGATCAAGATCAACCGCCTCAAGGACAAGCTCGGGAACAAGGCCAACGCGTCCTCGGAGATCGAGTACCACGACGCCGAGGCGTTCCTGGTCGGGGAGGAGGGCAAGGGGGTGCGCACGATCTTGTCCTCCGCGGAGTACACGCGCCTGGACTTCGCCGTCGGCTCCGCCGGGCTGATGCGCGCCGCGCTGTCGCAGGGCCTGTACTACAACGACAACCGGTCGGCGTTCGGGGCGAAGCTCTCCGCCCTGCCGATCCAGGCCCCCGTCCTGGCCGACCTCGCCCTGGAGTGGGCCGGTGCGGCGCATCTGGGGTTCCGGGTCGCGCGCGCCGAGGACGCGCAGGACGACGTGTCCGAGCGGCTGGTGAGCCGGCTGCTCACCCCGGTGGCGAAGTTCTGGAACTGCCGACGGGTCTCGAGTGTGACCGAGGAGGTCATCCAGTCCATCGGCGGCAACGCCTACATCGAGGAGCACCCCTGCCCGCGCTACTACCGGGAGGCGCCGCTCAACGCCATCTGGGAGGGCACCTCCAACATGATGGTGATGGACGTGGGCCGGGTGCTCACCCGTGAGCCGAAGGCGATCGAGCCGGTGCTCGACGAGATCCGCCCGGCCGCGGCCGCGCACCCGCTGCTCGCCCAGGCCGTGGACGAGATCGACGAGCTCGTGATGTCCCCGGAGCACACCGCCCGCTACCTGGTCACCCGCCTCGCGCTGGCCGTGCAGGCCGCACTGCTGGTCGAGCACGCCCCGACGGTGGTGGCCGAGGCGTTCATCGCCTCCCGCCTGGGCACCGGGTGGGGCCCGGGCTACGGCACGCTGCGCGGCATGGACTTTCAGTCGATCATCGACTTCGCCCGGCTCGGCTGAACACACCCACGATGGACACTTCGATCACGGAACTGACGCCGCTGTCGTTCCTGCGGCGGTCGGCGACTGTCCACGCGGACAAGCCGGCCGTTGTGCACGGCGAGGACTCGTGGACATACCGCGAGCTCACCGCGCAGGTCGAGCAGCGGGCCCGGATGCTGCGCCGGCGGCCGGGGTCGGCCCGGGGACCGGGTCGCGCACCTGATGCCCAACACCCCGGAGGTGCTGGCCGTGCACTTCGCGGTCCCGCTGGCCGGTGCGGTACCGGTCGCGATCAACACGCGGCCCGCCCCGGGTCCGCCACATCCTCGACCACAGCGGCGCCTCGGTGCTCGTCGTCGACGCCGAGTACGCGGGCACGGTCGGTTCGATCGCCGCGTCACTGCAGACGGTGCGGACCATCGCCGTCGCGGACGACCCCCACGGCCCGGCGGCCGGCGCGGAGATCCCGGGGCGGTCCCCTTCGCGGAGCTGCCCGCGGGCGCCGAGCGCGAGGGTGGGGAGCTGGTGTGGGACGTCTCGGACGAGCGGGCTCCGACCTCGATCAACTACACCTCGGGCACCACCGGACGCCCGAAGGGGGTCGTGTACACCCATCGCGGCGCCTACCTGAACTCCTTCGGCGAGATCTGCGCCCATGCCGCGGACAGCGTCTACCTGTGGACGCTGCCGATGTCCACTGCAACGGCTGGTGCACCACCTGGGGCCTGGTCGCCGCCGGTGGCACCCAGATCTGCCTGCGGGAGATACGTGGGGACAGGATGTGGGAGCTGATCGACCGCCACGGGGCCACCCACCTCAACGGTGCGCCCACGGTCATCACGACCATCCTGAACGCGCCGCAGGCCCACTGGCTCGACCGGCCGGTGATCACCACCGGGGTGGGGCGCCGCCGAGCCCGACGACCCTGTTCGAGAGGGAGGCGATGGGGTTCACCATCGTCCACGTCCACGTCCACGTCCACGTCCACGTCCACGGCCTCACCGAGACCTACGGCCCCTACACCTACGTGTGACAGGACCGATGGCGCGAGCTGCCGGCGCAGGAGCTCTGCTGCCCGGGGTGATCGACCTCGTCCGGGCCGGGAGCGCCCCGGACGGCAGCCGCCGCACGCTGCATGACGCCCTCGCTGCAGGCTGGTTCGACCCCGGCGCCCACGATCCGACCCGGCAATTGCAGCTGGCCGACGCCCAGACCTCCGGCGGGCTCCTGCTCGCCGTCCCGCCGGCTCCGTCGATCCCCCGTCGATCCAGGTCGACGACAGTGACACGAGCGAGGGCGCGATGGGCCGTCCCGCGCTGGCCGCCGCCGTGCGTCGGGCACCCGATCGAGCTGATCACGTGTCATCTGAAGTCGAAGCTGCTCACCTTCCCCGGCGGCGCGTTCACCACCTCCGACGAGGGGCTGTGGGCCCGCTGTGGCGCCTACGCCTCTACCGGCGCGCCGCCGAAGCCGTCACCGTGCGGGAGGCCGCCACCGGGCTGCTCGGCGGGTAGGGCAGCGAGCGGGCGGTGATCGTGCTCGGTGATCTCAACGACGAGCCCGCCGCTGCCACCACCCAGATCCTCTACGGGCCGCCCGGCTCGGAGATCGGCACCGCCGGCTACGACCAGCCCGACCGCGGCATCGGGGCCCGGCCGTGGAACCTTGCCGCCCGCATCCCAAGGCAGGAGCGGTTCTCCCGGATCTACCGCGGTCAGCGCGAGCTCTGCCGTCGGCCCGTCGACCAGCGGGCGACGTGCGCGCTGAGCAGTGCCTGGACTTCGTAGACGTCGACGCCCTTGCCGACTGCTTCTGGATGGGGGTGGCCATGCCGGAGAGCCAGATCTTGAGTTCGGCGTCGAGGTCGAAGGTGCCGGCGGTCTCGACGGAGAAGTGGGTGATGCTGCGGTAGGGAACGGAGTGGTACTCGACCTTGCGGCCGGTCATGCCCTGCTTGTCGATGAGGATGAGGCGGCGGTCGGTGAACAGGAATGAGTCGCGGATGAGTTGGTAGGCGGCGTGGACTTGCTCGCCGTGGGCAAGGAGCGCCCGAACTCCTGTGCTGCGGCTCGGGGGTCGATCCGGGAGGCGTTGCCGAGCATGCCGTCGAGAAGGCCCATGGGCGTCGTCCTATCCGCAGCTCACTGGCGGCGAGCCGCTCCGGTCAAGAGCGAGCCGGCTTCTGCTCTCGAGGGCTCAGGCGAGCTCGGGTGGTCACGTCAGAAGGTCATCGAGCGAGTGGCCCGCCCGTTGAATGCCTATCCGATAGGCAGCCCTACTGCGCAGATGCCTCGCGGCTGAGGTAGTTCGCGACTGTCTTGCGCAGCGCGTCGGCGTGATTGTAGATGTCCATGCGGAGTTGGCAGTAGCGCTGTTACGTTGCGCATGTCGATGGAGCTCCGCAGCGTTGAACTGATCAGCTCGCTGCGTCAGATGCCCGTTTCTGCTGTTGCGCGAGCGCTTCGACGTTACGGATCGCGAGATCCAGCGCCAGCGCCATCGGCTGCGCACTTCGTCCGGCCTGTGAGAGGAGGTAGCCGCCCTGGTAGGCCGCCATGATGCCGGTGGCGAGCTCGGTAGGGTCGGCCCGGGCATCGAGTTCGCCACGATCCTGCATCCGACGGATCCCCGCGGCGATATACGACTCCCAGTTCTGAAACGTAGCGTTGAGCAGAATCCGGGCCGGTTCGGACCGGTCCGCCAGCTCACTGGCCAGCGAGCCGATCGCGCAGCCGTGTGCTCCCTGGCGCTCGTCGATAAAACGAACGACCGCATCACGCCAACGTCGTAGTCCCTGTAGTGAGTTGAGTTGTTCGAGGTGGGGTTCCTGCAGCTCCATCACACGTGCGGCCTGCATTTTGATCACCGCGGTGACCAGGGCGTCCTTATCCTCGAAGTAGTGGTACAGCTGTGACTTGCTGGTACCGGAGGCCTCGACCACCTGGTCCATGGTCGTGCCGGCGACTCCATTGGCGTGCATCAGGTCGGCCGCGGCTCGGACAATACGGTCGCGGGTGAGGGCACCGCGGGCAGTCAGGCGCCGCGGAGGCGGCTCGGCTCCGGCACTCGTCACAGAAGCGATCCTAGCCTGACGACGTGATGGTGAACGTCTGACCGAATCTTGCGGACCGTTCAGTCTAGCGCATCCTATACCTGGCACACTGCCTGCTGCCAGGTGTTGCGAAAACCGTGACGCCCTTGACCATGCCGATGGCAAATACCCGGAGGTCGTTCTGGAAGCCGGCCGCCCTCCTGCGCACGACAGGAGCCGCCCTGTGGATCGCACGAGCGCGCTCGTCGTTCGCTACCGACTGGCGATGCGACCGGAAGTGGACCAGCTAGTTCAGGTTGGTTAACATCTGCGCGTGCCCAGAGAGGAACTCGAGGAGCAAGCCGCCCGGCGGGCTGGCCGGGATGCAGCGACACGGGATCGGATTGTGCGGGGCGCTGCCGAGGTCGTCCACCGGCTTGGCGTCGCGGGGATGAGCATCGAACGGGTCCGTGCAGCGTCGGGGGTCAGCCGCTCGCAGGTCTATCGGTACTTCCAGGCCAAGGAGGCGTTGATCGACGCTGTGGTGGACTTCCAGATCGCGGCGGTGCTCGCCCGGCAACGCTCCTTGCTTGCGACGCTTGGTTCTGTGGGTGATCTTCAAGAATGGGCTGATGACGTAGTTGACTTGAACCGCGCGCGGACGGGCCCGCATGGGTGCCCGCTCGGGTCGCTGGTGAGTCAGTTGGCAGGGCAGTCCTGCGCGATGCGGGCCAAACTCGAGGATGCGTTCCAGACCTGGCAGTCGTACCTGGCGACGGGGCTCCGCCGGATGCAGGATCGCGGAGAGCTCAACGCGGAGGCCGATGTCATCGAGCTGGCCACCGGGGTCGTGGCGGCCGTCCAGGGCGGATTGATCCTGGCTCAGGCCGCCCGGAGCGAGAAGCCGCTGCGGGCAGCCCTTGATCTCGCTGTCGGCAGAGTTGCACTTGCCGCCGACACGGCACGCCCGGCGGACAGCGAGAACAGACGCTGACGCGGCTCACCCAGGTCCTGTCGCAACGGTCGGGCCGAATGGTCAAGTGCTGCTGACTGACCCGGCTCGGATGCAGGCGCGACCGGACAGATCCTCCGGCGTGGGGTGGTAGCAGGCTGGATGGCCGTCCGGGCGGGCAGCGGCGTAGCGACCCGCTGCGGCGCGCTCGGATTGGTGACCTCTCCGGTGAACCCGCGCATTCTGATTGCTCCCGTAGGCGAGGTGGTCCATCCGCGCAGCGCTCTCGGGGTGGAAAGGTGACCACGACAGTCGAACAGAAGATCGACCGGAGCCCCGCTGGTCCCATGACGGTATACCCGGCTGATCGTCGTTCCCGGGATGTCGGCCGCCCGATCTCCTTGGCGTGCAGGTGATCGAGTTGGTCCTGCGTTGAGCAGAGCCGGACCAGTGGTGTGATGCGCGTCACTCACGAACCCTGCTGCAGACCGCATGCGCAGCGTCGTAGACTGGAATAAGCGGTCCAGTTGTGGCTGCCTGTTCCATGCGCGTCCCACTACGCCCGGGGAGATCGATTGGGGCGTTGATCGTGCACACCAATGCGGCGAACCTGGTCGGGATGGCAGTGCAGAGGGCAGCGTCCGGAAGAGGCCGGCGAGGTACCGGGCATGTGGTTACCGGAGTGAGCCCAGAGAGGAATCCATGTGGCAGACGACCGACTTGCTTCGCTCGCGGCGGCGGGTGTTTCGATCTGGCTCGATGACCTCTCGCGTGGTCGCCTGGTCAGCGGTGAGCTCCGGCGACTTGTCGACGACAAGCACGTCGTCGGCGTCACCACCAACCCGACCATCTTCGCAACTGCGCTCGCACACCGCGGGGTGTATGCGGCACAGCTCGGGGAGCTCGTGGGGAGCGGGGCGACGGTCGGAGAAGCTGTTCGGAAGCTCATGGTCGTGGACGTTCAACAGGCCTGCGAACTGTTCCGCGGCGTCTGGGAGGCGAGCGACGGCGTGGACGGGCGGGTGTCACTCGAGGTCAATCCCGATCTGGCCGATGACTGTGAGGCGACTGTTCGCGAGGCCGTGAGCCTCAGACGAGCGGTCGGCCACCCAAATCTCTATGTGAAGATCCCTGCGACGAGGGCGAGTCTGCCGGCCATCACGGAAGCCCTCGCGCAAGGTGTGGACATCAACGTCACGCTGATCTTCTCGGTGGAGCGGTATCGGGACGTCATGGCGGCGTACCTCGCCGGCCTCGAGCGGGCACTCGACGCCGGCGTGCCTCTCTCCGGGGTCTACTCGGTCGCGAGCTTCTTCGTCTCGCGTGTTGACGCGGAGGTGGACAAGCGCCTCGAAGAGATCGGGTCGGACGAAGCACTCGCGTTGCGCGGTATGGCTGGTATCGCGAACTCGCGGCTTGCCCATCAGGCGTTCCGGGAGACCTTTGCCGGCCCGCGCTGGGAGCGCCTCGCGGCGCAGGGCGCTCGCGTTCAGCGGCCGCTGTGGGCATCCACGGGTGTGAAGAACCCGGTCTACCCGGACACGATGTATGTCACCGAGCTCGCGGTGCCCGGAACCGTGAACACGATGCCGGAGGCAACGCTGAACGCCTTCGCGGATCACGGCCTGCTGCGCAGAGCAGAAGACGGTGACATCGTTACCGGCCGTGCTTCCGAGGCCCGCAAAGTGATCGACGCGATCACTGCCACAGGCGTCGATCTCACAGATGTCTTCACGACCCTGGAGCGCGACGGTGTTGATCGGTTCGCCTGCTCCTGGTCGGAGCTGCACGAGACCGTCAGGCGGTCCATGGAGGAGGCGGCGGCCGGGTGAAGCCTTCCGGTCTCTGCGCGCAAGACCAGACGAGATTGGCCAAGAAGTGTCAGTGCGAATGATGAATGTGGAGGAGGTCCACCGATGACCGCAACTCAGGACGGAACCGGTCGCGTCTCGCCGTCGAGTCAGCCCCGGCTGCATCAGCACGAAGGGGGCGAGGTCCAGAAGTTCGGGACGGTGAAGCAGTTCCCCGTCGGATTGTCCTATGACGCGCGTATGTACGCGGGCGAAAAGCTCAACCGGACCCTCGCGGACACGCAGATTCTTCATGCGCTTTACAAGAAGAGTCACTGGAATGTTCGTGGCGCGACTTTCTACCAGCTCCACCTCCTGCTCGACAAGCACGCTGCCGAGCAGCTCGCTCTCATCGACGCGATCGCTGAACGCATCCAGAGCCTAGGTGCCGTCGCAGTGGGCGACCCCCGACACGTGGCGGAGCTCAGTGGGATTCCGCGACCGCCCGACGGTGTCGAGCACGTTCCGGCGATGCTCTCCCGGCTACTCGACGCGCATGAACGCATCTTGATCGACGCCCACAGGGCGGCTGCCAAGAGCGCCGAACTGGGTGACGACGGAACCAACGACCTGCTCGTCTCGCAGGTCATCCGCACCGGGGAGCAGCAGTGCTGGTTCCTGGCCGAGCATCTGGTCGACGCCCCTCTCGTGCGCCTCTGACGGTCCAGCCGCGCAGTGCGTCGGCCTCGGTGTGTGCTGGTCGTCGTCACGTGGATGCCGCTGCTCCGGACGCCGACCCGCGGCGGTGAGGCCGGCTTCAGGTTTCTTCCTGGTCGGTGCCACGACAGGGCTGCTGATCCGGGGCGAGCCGGCCGTGCCAGGTCGGCAGTTCCTGCCCCACCGAGCGGTACAACCAGCTGTGCACCATGCACCGCACCGCCACGCTGCTGCTGTCTCCGACCCCAATCTTGCTCACCTGCGTGAATCCGACCGTGCTGCTACAGACAAGTACGCCCGACATCGCATCGCGCGATCCCGAGTGACGATCGTGGTGATGAGGTGGCACGCACCTGGGATGACGTACAAGAGACCTCACGTGTCGTCCGGCCGCCGCGCGGTCGGTCGGCCTGTTGCCGAGACGAAACTCCTGAGGAGGATCTTATGGCAAGCCCACTGGACAACATCGATGTCTCGGACGGCGATGCCGTGGCAACCAAGCACATTCCCACGGCGCTGACCGCGGGTGGCTTCGTGTACGACGACGGCGCCACTCAGATCTTCGAACCCGCCGGTGCCACCATCTACGTCGAGGAGGGCCGGCCGACCGAGGGTGAATGGTATCTCGACGACGACGGTCGCTTCTGCTCGTTCTGGCCTCCGAGCTATCGAGCGTGTTACAACCTCTACTGGATCGTCGAAGACGACAGAATAGCAGGCCTCCGATTTGTCGAACGCCGCAGCGGTTCCGGTTTTAGTGGTCATTACCGGGCGTGAGCAGCATGGTCAGGGCGGCGAGGGTCGATTGGTCTGCGGCAGATTCGAAATACCAAGCTGAACGGTTGACCATCCGCCTCGTCCTCGTCAGTGAACCTTCCCCGACCTGCTGCGCCACCTGGCCGCCTGCTTGCGAACCCGCCGACGGGCAGCCGGGACCCGGTCCGGATGCGCTCTACACCGATCACGGTTACGACCACGACATATGCCGCAAGCAAGTCCGCGAGGTCGGGATCAACCGGTCATCGCCGGTCGTGGCGAGCAACGTGATTCTGAGCTGGGTGGGTTCCGCTTGTCGTCGAGCAGGGTTTCGTCTTACTGGGCTGGTTCCGCCAGCTCCGCATCCGACGGGAAATCCGCGACGACATCCGCGACGCCATCCACGAGCTTTCTCCGCTTCGCCTGCGCCACAACCTTCTGGCGGTGCCTCCGCATATCTCAGACTGTGCGAGGATTCTAGATGTGGTCTCAGAATCGGTCTGATCGGTCGGCGGGTGTTGATGGCGGTGCAGGCGAAGGGCGAGTAGTGGAAGTGTAGTGCATTCGGTGCGGTCGTAGCGCAACCCGGGTCGCGTGAACCGCAGCAGCCAGAAGATTGGTGCGCTCAGACAATAGAAGGGCACGGCTCGATGCACAACGCGGCACCGGCGCTCAACCAGGCTCGTCGGGGCAGAACGCTCCGGCTGGCATTCGTGTCTGCGGTGGTCTCCCTGGCGGTCGCGTTTGCCGCGGTGGGCTCGACGATCCCGCTGTTCAACATTTACCGGATCGAGGACGGTTTCACCAACGCCGGCATCTCGATGACCGTCGTCGCCTACTCCGCCGCTACTCTCACCACACTGTTGGTACTGGGGCGACTGTCCACTCATCTGGGCCGACGACCCACCTCGATCACCAGTCTCGGCCTGCTCCTGCTGGGCTGTCTGCTCCTGTTGAACGTGCACGACATCGGCATCCTGATCGCGGGTCGGCTCCTGATGGGCTTCGCTGCCGGGCTGGCCAGCAGCAGCCTCACCTCCTACATCGTCGACGCTGCACCCACCAGGCCGGCCTGGTTGGCCTCTGTCGCCTCCAGCCAGACAGTCATGCTCGGCCTCGCGCTCGGCGCCATCGCCTCCGGCGCCCTGGTCCAGTTCGGCCCCTGGCCACGCGATCTCATCTACCTTGTCGTCATCGGCCTTCTCCTCGCGTCGGTCGCACTCATCGCTGTCAGCCCGGAGACCGCGACTCCGACGCCGGGGGCTTGGCGATCACTGCGACCTCGGGTCCGCGTCCCGGGCCGGGTCAGACACCTGCTCCCCGTCGCGGCAGCGGTGTTCCTGGGCACCTGGGCAACCGGGGCCTTCTACCAAGCGTTCGTGCCCGCGTTAGTCGGAGATCAACTCCACACCCGCAGCCCACTCGTCCTCGGACTGGTGTTCGCCGCCTACATGGGTCCCAGCGTTGTGGGCGCTCCCCTCGGCGGTCGGTTCACACCAGCGGCGGCCCAACGGCTCAGCATGATCACCTTCCTGGCCGGAATGATCGGCATCGTCACCGCCCTCGCCACCGGCACGCTGACTTTGTTCATCGCAGCGACCATCGTCGCCGGCGCCAGTCAAGGCATCGCCATCAGCGCCGCCACCCGCAGCCTGCTGCACGGCAGCACCCCGGACGACCGGGCACCGATCTTCAGTGCGATCTACCTCCTCAGCTACAGCGGCTCCGCAATCCCCGCTCTCATCGCCGGCCAACTCTCGAACACCTTCTCGCTACCGCAGATCGCCCTCGGATACGGCGCACTTGCCCTCGTCGTCACCCTGTTCACTCTCATCGCTGCGCGCAATCCCCACACCGACACCACGGGGACAGCCAGCGCGGTGAGTAATCACGACGAAGCTCACCGTCATCCAGGCGTCGCCCGACGCTGAGCGGTCGGTGGCCACGGTGGCCAGCTTCGCCCCGGCGTCCTCGAGCACCTTGTGCAGCCGTTCACCTCTGCGGGCGCGGGCCGGATCGGCGCTTGCGCTTAAGGGGTCAGGTCGCGCAGCTCGCGGAACGGCCGCTTGAGCACGGAGCTGGGCCGGAGCAACCCGTCGAGAGAATCTCAGCGATCCGCTGGGCGTCGATCACGTTGGTCTCCCGGCCCGGGACGTGCTTGAGATGCGCGGCGTCGACCAGCAGCACTTCGAACTCGTCGTCCCGCAGTGCGGTGCCTCGACGAGCGCACGGATGCGGTCGTCGGGAAGCACCATCAGCCGTCGGGCATAGCCGCGTCGGACACAGGTTCGGTCCGCGGTACCGAGCTCAGCATCGCCCGCAGCCCCGCCCGGGCTTCCTCGTGCGCGTCCGCCCGCTTCTGCCCAGCGAGCCGGAGCAGCTCGACCGCCCTGCAGGCGTCAGCGGGATCCTCAAGCGCCGCCGTGGCGTCCAGGACATGATCTCGCGCCTCGGTCAGCAGCCGGTCGACCTTGCGCAAGCAGCGGTACCCGCACACGCACGCGGAGATCGCTCGCTGGTCGTTCGTGTACACGGTCATTGCTCCTTCTCTCAACTTTCGTGCACGTACAGCAGTTGCGCCGGCATGCCTAGCCGGACAGCCATACCCAGACCCGCCCGAGTCCCGATCGTTCCTCCCCGAGGTCCGGTGGGCGCTCACCGCCGTCGGCGGCCGCTCGGCCCCACTCCGACCTGGTAGTCACTTCGATCTTGCGCCCCTTCGCGGCAGCAACCGATATCTGGTGATTCCCTGCCAGCCGACGAGCTTCCCGCCGCGGGCCCTGCTGCCCCAGAAGCCTCCCGTAGATCGCCTTCGTGGGTACCGCGTAGTGCTCGGCGGCTTCCTGATCGTGGATCACGACGCGGACTCCGGCGGGATCGATCCGGCGCGCTCGCTCCAGTTCTCGTCCACTACGTCTCCCTCCGGTCAGCGCCCGCCCGCTCGTCGCAGATTCGCTTGGGTCATACAGCCTGGTCGGCGTCGACTTCGATCAATCCGATGTAGATCCAGTGTTGCTCGGCCAAACCGCGGCTTGTGGTTGGCCCGACGTACACCTTCCGGGAGACCTTCCCGTGCGTCTCCACCAGCTCGGTCCGACCTCTCGTCGTGTGCGGGACCCGGTGGTGTCGGCCATCAGGAAGCCCTGCTGACGCGAGTGACGACCCCGGCGCCGAGCGACCCCGGAGACTTGCTTCTCCGCCCCGCCAGGCTTGGTCCTGACGGTCACCGTGACCGGGCTGCCGCAGTCCCAGCACTCGGGCTCCATGAGCGCGTCGGCGCCGAGCACCTCACAGCGGTGGCAGATCCAGACGGATCTCGACGTGCTCACGCCGCCCTTCGGGATCGCCTGAACACGGGCTTGCGCGGGGCCGCAGCGAACGCGAATGACGCGGGGTAGGCCTCGACGAGCATCGCTCGGATCGCTGCCGAGGACGGTCGCGCCGCAGGGTCCTTGACCAGCAGCTGCTCCACGAGTGGCCGAAGACGACCGGCTCGCGTAGCCGGGGGCGGCGGATCGTGGAGCACCGCGGTGAGCGTCGGGACGAGGCCTTCACCCAGGAAGGGCGGCCGGCCCTGAACGGCGGCGAAGAGCACGGTCCCGAGAGACCACAGGTCGGAGGCGGGGCGCGGCGGCCCGCCCAGAACGAGCTCCGGGGCGGTGAATGCCGGAGAGCCGACGACGTCGCCGGCGCGGCGGGCGGGATGGGTCGGCTCGCCAGCACTGAGCTCGGCGATCCCGAAGTCGATCAGAACCAGCCTGCCGTGGTTCGCGATCACCAGGTTTGCCGGCTTCACGTCGCAGTGCACGACGCCGGCCTCGTGGACCGCCTCCAGTGCGGCGGACAGTTGCAGGCCGAGTGCGGCGACGACGGACGGTGGCAACCGGTGCCGGTCCCGCAGCAGCTCGGCGAGGCTCACGCCGGGGTGGTAGTCCATCACCAGGCAGGGTGAACCGTGGTGCAGCACCAGGTCGTGCACGGCGACGACAGTGGGCTTCCGTATTCGGGCGGCGAGCCGTGCCTCGGCTCCGATCGGGTTGTCCCTGCGGAACAGCTTGATCGCCACGACCCGGTCGAGCCGTTCGTCGTGCGCACGCCACACGTCTGCTGTCGCCCCACGACCCACTCGTCTTGCGAGCCGGTAGCGGCCGCCGAGCAGCTCACCACACCGGGCAACGGGGGCGTCGTCGGCGGCGCGAGTGCGCGATGTGCCGGAAGACGGACGAGTGGGCTGGATGCAACAACGCAAAGTCATGGGACTCCTTGTGACCGAGCCGCCGGCCTCCGGGTCGATGAGGAGGTCGTGCGGACTCACGGTTCGGGCGGGCGATGATCCGGGAGTCTCACCATCGCGGACTCGCAAGGCGTTTGCTGCCCGGTCAGCAACCAATGGCTGGCCCGGATCTCCGTCCGCGGGGCACCCTGCTAGCGGGAGGCCGATCGTTCCAGGGCGGCCAGGGTGGGGGAGGGGCGACCAGGAGGTCCTGCCCGCTCGGATAGCGGCTAGCTGCGTGGTCGGGCCGTTGCGGCAGCCGTAGCCTGATGATCGTGACCCTGCGGTGCTTGCTTGTCGACGACAGCCTGGACTTCCTGCAGACCGTGCGGACACTGCTCGAACAGGAAGGTCTCCAGATCGTCGGCATCGCCACGACAGGTGCCGACGCACTCGTCCGCGCTGCCGAATTGCGTCCCGACGTGACGCTCCTCGACGTCGATCTCGGCACGACCGACGGCTTCGAGCTGGCGCGGAACCTGGCCCGCAGGCCGGACCTCGACGCTGGTCACCTGATCCTGATTTCCGTGAACACCGAGGAGGACCTCATCGACCTGATCGAGGCGAGCCCGGCCATCGGGTTCGTGTGGAAGCCGACGCTGTCCGCGGCGACGATCGAGTCGCTGGTCCGCGACGTCGGAGGCGGCACACGAAGGTGAGGTGACTGCTCAACTCGGGCCTACGCCCGCGCGCTGCAGGGGAACTCGGCCAGGACGGCGGTGCCTGCCTCGGGATCGGAGTGCAGGGTGAGCCGGCCTCCGAGCGTCTCGACGCGGTCTCTGAGGCCGAGCAGGCCGGATCCACCGGTGAAGTGCGCGCCGCCACGGCCGTCGTCGCGGACCTCGACCCGCAGGACTGTATCGGCCGACGTGCCGTTGACCTCGACCTCCACGGTCACGATCGAGGGCTCGGCATGCTTGGTGGCGTTCGTCAGCGCCTCTGCGACGACGTAGTAGGCCGCGACTTCGACCGGTTCCGGCAGCCGCCGACCGGCGGGCGCCTTGATCCGCACGGGGACACGCGATCGGCGGGCGAGCGCTTTGAGGGCGGGGAGCAGTCCGCCTTGGGCGAGGGTGGGGGGGTGGATGCCGCGGGCGAGCTCGCGCACTTCGTTCATGGCGACAGCGGCTTCGGCCGCGAGGGCCTCGAGCTGTTCCCTCAGCGCGCCGGACTCGGGCGGTACGGCCGCGCGGGCGATCCGCGCGCGCATGGCGAGCGTGACCAGCCGTTGCTGGGCGCCATCGTGCAGGTCCCGCTCGATCCGCCGACGGGCCTGGTCGGCAGCGGCGACGATACGCGCACGCGAGGCGGTGAGGTCGGCGTAGAGCTGCGCGTTGTCGAGCGAGACGGCGAGCTGCGCGGCGATGAGCCTGACGGCGTCGAGCCGTTCCGTGGTGAACGCGGCGCGCATGAGGCGGTTCTCCAGCAACAGCACCGCCCGGAGAGCGCCGCGGGCGAGGATGGGCATGGCCAGCAACGAACAGGTGCCGAGGCCGGCGATGTAGGGATCGTGGGCGAAGCGGGCGTCGCGGGTGGCGTCGTCGACGATCAGGATCTCAGCCGTCCGCTGGATGTAGCGAACGGTCGACATCGGCAGCTCGCGTTCGTGCGCGCCGCCTACCGTGGCGGTACGCGTGGTGTGGTTCGGTGTGGGCAGCACCCAGTCGTGGTGGTCGTCGTCCCGGAGCAGCAGGTGAACGCTGGTGGCGCCGGTCATCGTGCTGAGCACCTCGGCGACGCGGGTGTGCAAGCGTTCGATGTCGGTCTCCGAGCTGAGCGCCTGCGACGCGGCGAGGATGCCGAGCAGGTCGAGCGTGCCGGTCGTGACCGCCGAGGACAGCCGGAGATCATCGGCACAGCGGTCGCCGGGCTCGCTGCTCGTGAGTACTCCCGGCCGTGAGGTCGGGTAGGCCCAGTCCAGCTGGGCGACCTTCGCCGTCGCGCCCCATGCCGCGTAGTACTGCCGGGCGTGGGCGAGCAGGTCGCGGCCCGCCTGCTCCAACCCGTGCGCGAGGTAGAAACGGGCGCTGCGTTCGGTGATGAGGGCCCGGTGCCACGGACGCTGCCGGCCGGCTGCTTCGCGCCGGGCGGTGTCGAAGGCGAGGGCGCCAGCGCGGAAGTCGCCGACAGCCCAGGCCCGCTCCGCCTCCAGCAACCGCTGCAGATGCCGGAAGTTGTCCGGCGCGTCCGCGGCGCGAGCGGCCAGCCACTGCGTCAGCTCGTCCAGCTCGGACAGGCGGCTGTGTTCGTCATCGTGGCCGGCGCGAGCCTGCTCGGCGAGGGCCAGCCCGCGCAGCAGGCGGGCCACGGCGGTGGGGTAGAGGCCCGGCAGAGTCGACAGCAGCGGCATCGCCGCCGCGGTGTGCTGCGCGAGGCCGTCCGGATCGCCGAAGACCGCGGCGACGAGCGCGCGGCTGAGATGCGCGTGGAAGAGCGCCATCGGGTTGTCGACGTAGCTGTCCGTGGGGACGGCCTCCGCGGTTGTGCAGACGCTTCCGCCTCTCAGTACACCGGTCAGCCACTGGTAGCTGTCGAGCCACTGGCCGGTCTGCTCGTTGCCGGTGCGGCGCACGAAGGCCAGCCCCGCCTCCAGCTCGGCGACGAGGACGTCCAGTGACGGCGCGCAGTCCAGCAGGTAATGCGCGGTCGGGTGGTAGGTGTAGCCGGCGTTGGCCAGGTCGCCCCCCGCGATCAGCCCTTCACGGGCCCGGCCCGCGGTTCGGACGCCGTTCTCGATCGGCTCGAACCAGCAGCTCAGCAGAGCGAACCGGCGGCGGGCTTCGGAGGTGCCGGGCTCGTAGCCGCGGATCTCGCTCAACGCCAGGAGCCGACGCAACGCCCGGTACCCGGCGGCGTGGTCGCCGCGCCGCGCCACCGCGGCGACAGCGGCGGCGCTGGCAGGTCCGATGAGGGTAGGGCCAGGGCCGTGCTCACGCCAGATCCGCAGCGCTTCCAGGCTCAGCCAGGCGACCGTGCCGTGGCCGCCGGCGAAGTAGGCCGCCGGCTGAACGGCGTCGATCAGACGGGTCGTGGCCAGCAGTGTGGGCTCTGTCAGATCGGGCCGTGCCAGGTCATCGGCGGCGTTGGTGTGGTCCAGCCACCGGTGCAGGCGGTCGAACTGGTGGTCGAGCTCGGCGGCGAGCCGGTCCGCGTCCGGCACCGTGATGCCGAGCTCACGCAGCAAGTCGATGCCGAGCCCGATCGCGTCCGCAAAACGGTTCCGGTGGGTCAGGCTGCTCACCTGCACCGCCGCCACGGCCGCGCGCTCCAACGCGGTGGGGCCCAGCCCTTCGATCGTGCAGTACTCTTCGTCCGCCTCGTCCAGGCGTCCCAGGCCGTACAGGGCGACGTGGCGGGCGGTGTGCACCGCGATCAGTGTCGCGGTCTCACCCGGGTCGATCAGCCGTAGCGCCGCGGCCAGCAGCGCGTTCATCAGCGCGTGGTCCCCGATCAACGTGGCCTGGTCGGCGGCGCGCCGCAGCAGCCCCACCACCCGGTGGCGCTCGCCGGCATCGTCGATCGCGTTGACGACCGGCAGGTACTGCTCGGCGGCGACCGCGTACAACTCCGGCACCCCGGCGAGGCACCGGGCCGTGGCCAGCTGCAGGGTGCGTCGCCGCCCCGGGTCGAGCCCGCGCAGGACTGCCTCGCGGATCCGGTCGTGGCGGAACCGCACCGCCTCGTGGGCGCCGGGCTCCATGACGAGAAGGCCTTCGACGAGGGCGGGCGCCAGCATCGGTCGCACTTCGGCTGCCGGGTGGCCGGTCGCGATCTGCAGCAGGCTCAGCTCGGCGCGGCCGCCCAGACAGGCCATCACCTCCACCAGCCGCCGGGACGGCAGCGGTACGGTCTCGATGCGTGCCGCGAGCAGCTCGCCGACCTCTGACCGGCCCAGATGGGCGCGCACCGCCGACGTGTCCCACCGCCACCCCGCGGCGGTCGCGTTGAGCACGCCGTCGCGGCGCAACGCATTGAGCAGCTCCACGGTCTCGTACGGGTTGCCGGACGTGTGCGGCCCGAGAACCGCGGTCAATCCGGCCGCCGTGGCCGGGTCCGTGTGCAGCATCTCGGCGACCATGGTGACGAGGCTCGGGACGGGCAGGTTGTCCAGTCGCAGGTGCCGCGTTCCGGCGTGGCCACGCCATCGGGACAGTGGCGCCGCCAGCGGGTGCGCCGCGTCCACGTCCTCGTCGCGGTAGGCGCCCACCAGCAGCAGGCTCTCAGCCGGTTCCTCGTCGAGCAGCATGTCGACGAGGCCGAGCGCGGCGCGCCCGGCCCACTGCAGGTCGTCGAGGAACAGCACCACCGGACGTTTCCGCGAGGCGACCGCCCGCAGCGCCTGCACGCCCATCCACTGCGCCCGGGTCTGTGCGGTGAGCGGATCCCCGGGATCGGGTGGCACTGCCAGCAGCGCGGCGAACTCCGGCACCACCGCGGTCAGTAGTCCGGCGTTCGGGCCGAGCGTGGCCAGGATCCGTGCGCGGACGTCGGTCAGCTCGGTCTCCGGCTCGGCCAGCAGCAGCCTGCCCAGTGCCCGAAACGCCTGGTGGACTCCGTTGAACTGCAGGTCGCGCCGGTACTGGTCGAACTTGCCTGATACGAACCAGCCGCCCCGGGCGGCCACCAGCGACCGCAGCTGGTCGACCAGCGCGGTCTTGCCCACCCCGGGCGTCCCGCCGACCAGCACCGCTCGGCACCGGCCCACCTGCGCGTCCTCGAACGCCGCCTGCAGGGTCGCCACCTCGTCGTCGCGGCTCACCAGCCGCGGCGGAAACAGCCGCAGCGGAACGTCGTGCTCGCCTACGCGGACCGAAGCTGCCGCCGGGTGCACGTGAACCTCCCGCACCCGCTCCAGGTCGTGAACCACGCCGTCGGCGGTCTGATAGCGGTGGTCCGGTTCCTTCTCCAGCAGATGCAGGATGATCTCCGACAGCGACTCCGGTACCGCCGGGTTCACCTCCGCCGGGGGCGCCGGCACCCTCGCCAGGTGATCGTGGGTGAGACGCAGCGGGTCCCCGGTGCCGAACGGCGGCTCCCCTGTGGCCAGCTCGTAGAGTGTCGCGCCCAGCGCGTAGAGGTCGGCTCGCTGGTCCACCGGCCGGCCCGTGCGCCCGGTCTGTTCCGGCGCCAGGTAGGCCAAGGTCCCCACGATCTGGGTGTTGTGGGTGAGCTCCGGGCGGATCTCGGCGAGCGAGGTCGCCAACGCGAAATCGACCAGGCTCGGGACACCGTCGTCGGAGATCACGATATTGGCCGGGGTGATGTTGCGGTGCATCACACCCCGCCCGTGCATCCCTGCCACCGCCTGCGCCAACCCCACCGCCAGCCCGATCAGGGCATCTGCCGGCAGCGGCTCGCCCAGCCCCGCCAGGCTGGTGCCACCGCCATCTGCCAGCACGATGGACCCCGGGTATCGGGTCGCCTCCAGCTGCGCCACCCCTCCGACATCGCGCAGCCGCTCCAACATCGCTCGCTCGTGCCGCAGCCGGCGGTCGGCGTCCGGCCCCAGCGGCTCCTTCCGGATGACCGTGCGCCCTGCCAAGAACAGCCGACTCACGCGCGTGCGTTCGCTCTCGTGCAGTACCTCAGCCCTCGCGTGTGTCGAGAGTTCGTCGTCATCGTTCGTGCCCGGATCAACGGCGTGCATGAGCGACAGCTTCGACCAAGGCGCTCAGCAGGACCTTTTGCACCGCGCACGGAGGTCACGAACAGATAACGGTCAACTCCGGCCAGGGCCGCGGTGCTCGCTCGGGTACTGGACGAGGACGAAGACGCAGGTGTGGCCCTCGCTGTCGTCGAGCGCGACCGCGAACATCTCGGCCGGCAGGAAGCGCCCGCTCTTGGTGCGGCAGGTCAGGTTCACCGTCCAACCCTGGCCGTGCCGGATCACCCTGCGGGCGAACTCCCGCAACTGGGGCATCTCCGCCGGGTGAATGGTCGAGATCGGTGTCACCCGCAGCTCCTCGCGCAGGTATCCCAGCATTGCGCAGGCTGGACCGTTGGCGTCGACGATCCGGTCGTGCTCCGGGTCGAGGAGGAAGATCGGGCCGCTCGCGTCGTCCAGGACGCGGCTGAAGCGCTCTCGGAGATCGCGCCGCATGTCCACCACCTACCACTCGCCGAGCTTTGCCGGAGGTTCACCGCCCGGCTCGGGCGCGCGGGCACGCAGCAGCCGCTGGCGCGCGGGCGACATGCTCAGCAGCAACACCTCCCGCACGACGTCGTACCTGAAGCGGAAACCGAAGCCGTCGATGCGGAGGATCCTCCGCTCGCACAGCCGATCCAGCTCTTCGGCCACGTCGCCCGCGTCCATGGCGAGCATCCCGGCGAGTGTCTCGGGCTCAAATCGCTGCCCGAGCACGCAGGCACCGAGCAGAATCCGGTAGGCAAGCGTGCCCTCGGCGCGGCAGCGGGAAAGCAGTGTTTCCCCCAGCGCCACGGACAGGTCCGCGCTCCCGGGCGCCAGGGCGGCGACGACGAAAGCCGGGTGACCACCCGTACGTTCATGCACGCCAGCCATTCCGAGCGGCGCGAGCTCGGCCTCCGTCAGCGGCTCGAGCCGGACGACGGACGAGGGTTGCAGGCGTCGCACCGGATGGTCGGCTGACAGCTCCTCGAGTCGTACGGTGGCAATGATCCCGACCGGCGCGGTTGCGGACCGTCGCTGGAGGTAGTCCAGTGCCGTGATCGTGCTCGTATCCGCCCAATGCAGGTCATCGAGCATCAGAATCAGCGGGGCGTGCAGCTGGACGAGACCGGTCAGTGATTCCAAGACCTCGACTTCGTTGTAGGCGCGCGACGGCCCGGCCAGGTCCAGCTCGGGAAGGATCCGGCGTAGCGCCGGCAGGCGGGCCGAATCCCGCTTGACGGTGCCCAGCCCGTCACGCAGGGCCGCAGCGAGCGGGGTGTAGGGCAGGTGCCGCTCGAGCTCCGAGCATGCCGCCCGTCCGATCCGCACAGCGGGCAGGCGGGCAGCCAGCTCGTCGAGGATGCGGGACTTGCCCGACCCGGCCTCGCCCCCGACGAGCAACAGGACGAACGATCCCTCCAGCGCATCCTCGACGGCATGCTCGAGCATCGCCAGCTCAGCGGCGCGACCAAGGAGGACGACGCCCCGCTCGGCCGGGCCGGACGCTGCTCCACCGGTGGGGCTCGGCAGCAGGGTGCGCACATCGTCGTGACGCAGAATCGCGAGCTGCACGTCGGTTGTCTCGGGCATTGGCTGCAACCCGAGCTCATCGTCGAGCAGTTGCTGCAGCTGCCGGAACACTTCCAGCGCGTCTCGCTGATGCCCTAGCCCGTACCGGGCGACCATCGCTGTCCGGTAGGCGCGCTCGCCGTAGCGGTCCATCGCCAGCGCGGCCTCGGCGTGGTCGAGTGCCGCCTGGTAGTCGAGCTCGGCCAGCGAGGCCTCGGCGGCCGCCAGCCGGACCGCGTGCAGACGGGCGCGGTACGTCCCCCGCAGCTCTTCGGCCCATCGGGCGTGCGGCTCGTCCGCCAACACCTCCCCCCGGGCGATCGAGATGGCCTCCTCGTAGCGGCGCCGCGCCTCCCGGGTCGAGGCTCGTGCGGCCCGCTCGTGCAGCCGGTCGAAACGGTCGAGATCCAGGTCGGCGGCTGCCATCATGAAACGGTAGCCCTCACGCTGGGTGACCACGAGCTCGTGTCCGCGGCGCCCGGCCGGATCGAGACGACGGCGCAGCAACGAGATGTAGGTCTGTAGCGCGCCGGCAACGCTCTGCGGCAGCTCGTCACCCCAGAGCAGATCGGCGAGGCGGTCGCGATGCACCGGGTGCCCCCGCTCGGCGACGAGAATCTCGAACACCTGCTTCGGCCTGCTCCCACCGAAATCGCGCGGGCCAAGGCTGCGGCCCCCGTCATCGACGACGAGCGAGCCGAAAAGATGGACACTCAGGCGGCCCGCAGCCATCTCGGAGCTAGTGGACGTCGAGCCCATGACCGATGAAGGGTACGCCGCAAGCCCTACAAGCGCGATGAAGAAGCCCGGCTTCGCCTTGGACCGCGACTCTGCTCATTGCGCGCTGGTCGCCGCCGCTGCCCACCTCCGGTCGGTAGCCACTGTTGAAGGGCACGGCCTGCCGCGTGTCGGCGATGGATGTCGCGGGCGGTAAGAGCTGCTGCATCGTCGCGACGGGTCGGATCCGCCAGCGATCTCGCCGACTGAATGCCCAACGCTGCCGGACGTGTCGGCGGACCGCGATCATCTGTGGAACACGGGCGTGGGCCGGTCAATAATCGTGTACATGGCGGAGAGCCGCGCTCGAGTAGTGGTGGCCGAGGACGACGTCTTGCTGCGTGAGGGCCTGGCCAGCCTGCTCGCGGGGGCCGGGTTCGACATCGTCGGACGTTACGGCACGCACACCGAGCTGATGGCCCACGTCTTGCGGCTGAACCCGGATCTCGTGATCGTCGATATCCGGATGCCGCCCACGCACACCACCGAGGGCTTGGACGCGGCCCGCACCATCCGGCAGGAGTTGCCCGACACCGCGATCCTGGTCCTGTCGGGGCACGTCCAGGTCGAGCAGGCCACCGAGCTGCTCAGAGGCGGGCAGCGCATGGGATATCTGCTCAAGGACCGCGTCAGCGACGTCGAGGACTTCCTCTCCACGCTGGATCGGATCATCAAGGGCGCCTCCGTCGTGGATCCCGCGCTCGTGCAGGAGCTGCTCGCCGCCCGTCAGGCCAAGGACCCCCTGCAGCCCCTCTCACCACGAGAGCGTGAAGTTCTCGCGCTGATGGCCGAGGGCCTGTCCAACGCCGGGATAGCCCACCGGCTGTGGCTGGCCGAGGGGACGATCGAGAAGCACGTCCGCAGCATCCTCACGAAGCTGGGCATCGCAGAGGCTGCGCAAAGCCACCGGCGCGTGCTGGCCGTCCTCACGTTCCTCGACAGCAACTGACCCCGCGTCCGTGCCCCTTTGCCGAAGTGCGGGCACCTCACGTTCTCGTGCGTTCGCTCGCTTGAACGTCGGTTTCAGGGGCCACACGGCGAACAGGCGCGTGCCTGCCACCAGGTAAGTGATAATCCTGCTTCCGGGTAAAGCACAGTGCCGCTCGCCGGGCGGACTTGCCGCGCTCCGGTGACGACCCTTGGGGGCATGCCAACCGGACTTGCCGCACTCTCTGGGTCGAGGGAGGTTCGAGGAAACCTCCCCGGTCGGCTTGTGGAGCAACCGACATCAACAACATCTCGGCAGCAGCGCTCGTCCCGAAGGACGGCATCGACGCGCGGCCGCGAAAGGCGTACTTCCTGCACGGCCCGAATGTCGTGCTTCGCTACGTGCGACATTCGAGTGCCCGCCGAGAAGAGGGCTTCTTTCTCCGTCTCTATCGACGTCCGCCGGGTGGCGTGGTGGCTGCCGCTAACCGGCGGACCAGCCAGCTCAGCCGGCCCTGAACCTCGATGCGACGGTTCACTGGTCGATCCCCACTGGAGTTCTCATGCCCGACTCGGAAGCCGTCGACCTTCGGCTGCACCTGCGCCGGACAGCCACCGTGGTGACGGCATGAACGACTTGTTCAGAAGGCGATCCGAGCCCGGCAGCGCCTCGACAGCGCCCGGTGAACACTCGGCTTGCTTCTAGACCGCCGAAGCCGCGCAGGGCAGGCGCAGCGTAAAAGCCACGCTCTCACCGCCGGCATCGGTCGGATCAGCCGACAGGCCCGCTGAACAGCGCATAGGGCCCGACCGCCTGGCGCGACGCGGCCCGATCCACACCAACTGACCCGACCCATGAGTGGAACCCGTAATGGCAACAAAAGTGTCCGATCCGCCGATCAGCGGTGACCTGTCACCCGCACAAGTCGCCGATCTCATCGACCAGGCCGCCACACTCATCGAGACCGATGGCCTGGAGGTAGGCGACTACTGGACGAGGGCTCTGTTCCAGCCGTATGAGCCCGGCACGCCCTGCTGCACAGTGGGCGCGCTCGCGGTCGTGTCTGGGTACCGCGACGGCATCGGCGCTGAGAAGGCGTTCGTCGGGGTCAGCGAGTACGACCCCGAGACCGGTGTCACCGAGCCCGACCACCCGCATCTCGTGATGGCCACCGCGATGAAGGCGCTCGGGTTCCGGGAAGCCGAGGACGTCTACGAGTGGTCGGACCACGCCGGTGACCGGGAGGTCGTGGCGGAGCTCCGCTTCGCCGCCGCGCAGATTCGCGCCCAGTCAGGCGGTGCGGCATGAGCATCTCCGTGTCCGCTCCGACGGCGGCGTCGACTACGGCGGCGACCCGTCGGTGTGGCGCGATGGCGAGCACCCGCAGTGGCAGCACTCCGAGGAGGCGGCTGCCGGTGCCTGACCTACCGCCGGAAATCGAGCCCACCGTCCCCGCCATCCTCGAGGCCCGCATGAAGGAGGTCGATGCGGCCGCGTCCGCCGCCAGCGAGTGCGTCAAGGCCTCCGCCGTCAACGCCGCCGTCGTCGCGGCAGCCTGCGAGAAGGAGAGCCGCTGTCCGGGATCGAGCGGATCAAGGCCTGCGGATCCCTCGACGTCCGCCCCGACCCGAACCCCGGCCAGGCCGTCGAACGGCTCATCCAGGCCCGCATCATCACCTGTGACGCGCGCCCCTTTGCTCGGACAGGCCGCTGACGAGAGCGAGCTCCGCGGCGACAAGCCCCGCCTTCGTGAACGGATCGCGGCATGACCCACTACCAGCCCGCCCAACGGGTTCAGGTGTTCGACCCCCACCTGCGGCGGTACGTCGAGGGCGGTGTCATCACCGCCACGACCATGTGCGTCCGCGTGTCGCTCGACGACCGCATGGTGCCGGTCGATGTCGACCCGGCCAACCACTTCCGCATCCAACCCCTCGACGTCCCGCCCTGCACCGGCTGCACGTCGCCGCTGTGCCCCGACTGTCAACCCGGCGCATACGGAGACGGCCGGTGATCACGGTCGACGCCACTCTTCCTGATTCCTGGCAGCGTTGCCAGGGGCCTGACCGGTCACGACGGCGCACAGGAGATTTGATGCAGTGCGGTAGTGGAGTCCGACGACGCCGTCCGACGCGATCAAGGCGACGGGCGCCGCCCTCGCGGACGATGTCAAGGCGGCACAGGAAGTCTGATCTGATCCGCGGCGAACACAGGAGGCCAGAAGTGGACTGTCAAGTACTCCTTTTGGCCTTCGACCGGACTAGCATGACCGTCGTGACCAGTGTCGGACCCCAGTCTCCTGCGCCGCGGCTGACTGCGCGTGGAGCGTTGACTCGGGACCGCATCGTCCGGACTGCCGCGGATCTCATGCATGCTGCAGGTGTTTCCGCCACCACCGTGGACCAGGTGATCGACGCGTCGGGTACGAGCAAGTCGCAGCTCTACCACTATTTCGCCGACAAGGAGGCTCTGGTCGCCGCTGTCATCAAGTTGCAGATCGCGCGGGTGCTGGAGTTCCAGGAGCCCTACCTCGAGCGGCTGGCGTCGCTCGCCGGTCTGCGGCGGTGGCGCGACGCGGTGGTGTGGTTCGTCGAGAAAGCTCGGGGTGCCAACGGGTGCGCTGTCGGTTCGCTGTCCAGCGAGCTCGCGGACCGGTCGGAGTCGCACCGGATTCTGATCGAGGCCGCGTTCCGGTCGTGGGAGTCCTCTCTCGCGGCCGGGCTGAGGCGGATGCAGGAGCGGGGCGAGCTTGACGCCGGTGTCGACCCGAGTGAGCTCGCCACTGGACTCATGGCCGCGTATCAGGGCGGTTACCTGCTCTCTCAGGTGGCCCGCAGCCCGCGTCCGATGGCGGTGGCGCTGGACCTTGCGCTCGACAGCATCGAGGCCCGGCGGGCACGCGCTGATGGCGCGCCCGGGCGGCGAGCTGGCGCCGCTCGGGCCGCACTGCAGTCACGTAATCGGACTTGACAGTCCAGTCTCGCGGCGGCATATTCGGTCCGTCTGGGCCGCTGTCGGCCATCCTGCCCGGCGCCGAGGCCCGCCGTCCGAGCGCCGGTGACGACACCGAAAGGTACTATTAATGGCGTTGACAAGGGGATTCACCGGCCGCCGCCGGGGTGCCCGCGATGCACGGCTGCCTCCCGGCCAGTACGACGTCGGTATGGACTGGCCGGTTCTGCACGCCGAGTCGACCCCCAGCATTGACACCGCTAGGTGGAGCTTCGAGATCGACGGTCTGGTCGAGAAGCCGGTCCGTTGGAACTGGGATGAGATCCATGCGTTGCCGGTCTCTCGGTACGAAGGCGCCATTCACTGTGTGACCACGTGGTCGAAGTTCGGCATGCGGTTCGACGGTGTCTCGGTCGACACCCTCCTCGACGCGGCGGGAGTCGGTGACGGTGCAGCGTTCGCGTTGGCAAGATCTCATACCGGTTACACCACCAACTTCCGGCTCGAGGACCTCACCGGCGGCAAGGCCTGGGTCGTGTGGGACGTCGACGGCGTCCCGCTGACCGACGTCCACGGCGGTCCTGCGCGGCTCCTCGTGCCCCACCTCTACTTCTGGAAGAGCGCGAAGTGGGTGGCGGGCCTGACACTGCTCGCCGAGGACCAGCCGGGCTTCTGGGAGGTGCGCGGCTACCACGACAGGGGTGACCCGTGGCGCGAGCAGCGCTACCAGGGGGATTGATGGCCAGCGTTCCCGCAGCGCCGCCCCACCCGGGGCCCTGGCAGTCCGCCAGGGTGACCGGCATCTGCCAAGAGACCCCGACCGCGAAGACCTTCACCCTGGTGCTGGCCCGACCGTGCTCGTTCTGGGCCGGCCAACACCTCGTCGTGCGCCTGACCGCCCCAGACGGGTACCGAGCTCAGCGGTCCTACTCGATCGCCAGCGCGCCGTCGAACTCGGCGGAGCTCGACCTCACCGTCGAGATCCTGCAGGGTGGCGAGGTGTCGGGCTTCCTCAACGAGGCCGTCGAGGTGGGAGACACGCTCGAGGTGCGGGGCCCGATCGGCGGTCACTTCGCCTGGAACCTCCGGCCCGCACTCGGAGTGGCCGGCGGTACCGGGCTCGTGCCGCTGATGTCGATGCTGCGCCACGCCCGCAAGCTGGACCAGCCTGATCTGTTCCGGCTTGTCGTCTCGGTGCGCCGCCCTGAGGACCTGTACTACTCCTGCGAGATTCCGGGACCGGACACCTCGGTCGTCTTCACGCGCGCCGTTCCCGACGGGCACCTTCGTCCGCCGGGTCGTCTGACGGCCCGGGACGTCGCTACCGCTCTGGACGGGGACCGGGACCGCGACGTCTACGTCTGTGGGTCCAGTGCCTTCTGCGATGCTGCCACCCAACTGGTCGCAGCGGCTGGTGTGCCCGCTGAACGGATCAGGGTCGAGCGGTTCGGGTTCTCGGGATGAGCGGCCCGGAGCCCCAGCACGAGATCGTAAGCCGCCCGGGCCGCCGGGCCGGCGCGTCGACAGGACGATGACATGAGCGATGACAGCGACGGCGTGGACGGGGTCGACATCGACAACGGCCTGCTCGAGGACGACGAGACCCTCGACGGGCGCGGGGTCGATCTCCTCGACGAGGGCTACACGGTGCCCGAACGACCGTGGGAGCGGGAGCACTACGGCGTCACGGCGCGGGAGGCGCACGAGCACGAGAGCCTCGCCGGCCGCCTGGCCCGCGAGCTGCCCGACCTCACGGACACCGACGACGGCGACGGACTCGGCGACACCGCCGGCACGGACGGCGAGCTCTACGACGACGAAGTCGGCGTCGACCGCTCGGGACGCTTGGTCGACGTCGAGGCCGCCGGGGAGTGGGACGACTTCGCCTATCTGAACGCCGTCGACGTGGGAAGGGATGGCGGGGCTGCCAGCGCCGAGGAAGCGGCCATTCACATCGTGCGCGATCCCGACGACGTCTGAGCACGACCGACCGACCACGCCGACCGGCTCCGATCGCGACGAGAAAGGAACACGATGATGACCGAACAGCAGCGGGCAGTTCTCGCCGGAGGCTGCTTCTGGGGGATGCAGGATCTCATCCGGGCACGCCCCGGCGTGTTGTCCACCCGCGTGGGCTACACCGGCGGTGACACCCCCAACGCCACCTACCGCAACCACGGCTCGCATGCCGAGGCCATCGAGATCACCTACGACCCGTCCGCCATCTCCTACCGCGACCTGCTGGAGTTCTTCTTCCAGATCCACGATCCCAGCACGGCGAACCGGCAGGGCAACGACGTGGGAACGTCCTACCGGTCGGCGATCTTCTACCTCGACGACGAACAGCGCAGGGTCGCCGAGGACACCATCGCCGACGTCAACGCCTCCGGGCTGTGGCCGGGGGAGGTCGTCACCGAGGTCACGCCGGCCGGGCCGTTCTGGGAGGCCGAGCCCGAACACCAGGACTACCTGCTGCGCTACCCCCACGGCTACACCTGCCACTTCCCACGGCCGGACTGGGTGCTGCCGCGACGCGGTGACGTCGCGTCGCAGCCGTCGTCGCGGCCGGCCTGACATCGCCACCATGCAGGGGTCGGCGCCGGGGACGAGTCCGGCGCTGCAGCGGATCCGCGAGGAGATCATCGCCGACCCGGCCAACCGGGGCGCCAGCGCCGCAGGCCGGCAGCCGATCTACACCGCGCATCCGGCCGCCCGAATCGTCCTCATCGGGCAGGCCCCGGGAACACGTGCGCAGGACAGCGGAATCCCGTGGAACGACCCGAGCGGCGTCACGCTGCGGCGCTGGCTCGGGGTCACCGACGACCAGTTCTACGATCCGACGATCTTCGCGATTCTGCCGATGGACTTCTACTACCCGGGTAAGGCCGCGCACGGCGACCTGCCGCCCCGTCCTGAAGTCGCACGACGCTGGCATCCACGGCTCCTCGCGGAACTCCCACACGTCCGCCTCACCGTCTTGATCGGCCGCTACGCCCAGAAGCACTACCTGCCCGAACCCGCCGGAGCCAAGCTCACCGACACGGTCCGGGCGTTCCGCGACTACCTTCCCGACCGCATGCCTCTCGTCCACCCCTCACCACTGAACTTCCGTTGGCAGTCCCGCAACCCGTGGTTCGCCGAGGAGGCCGTCCCGGCGCTGCGCGCCCGCGTACACACGCTCCTCCGCCCAGACGTCGATCCGGCCGGCTGGAAAGCCGGAGTTTGAAGAGGAATGCATCCCTCATGGCCGTGCTCGTGTCGGTCAACGTCGGCACGCCCCGCCACGAGCAGGGGGGCACACGGTCCGCACCGACACGTCGTCTATGCGTCGGTCCGGCCAGGCGACCATCCGACCCGCTGCCCGGCGACCGCGACCCGAAGTCGGTGTTGGCCCGATCACCGGCGCCACACCGGCGGATCTGGATCGCTGGTGGCAGACGTTCCTGCGCCGGCTCGACCTCGAACACCCTTCCAGCTGCTCAGCAGACCAGGTTCTTCCCCTTCGCCGGGAAGGTAGCGGTGGTCTCGAAGCCACCCAAGATCACAGCGACGTGCCCTCCAGCCGCGACCGTCATCATCGAACAGCACAGGAGACAGGATGTCTGAGAACCGCTTCATCGACAACGCCATCAACCGTAGCGCCGAGACCGCAGCAGACCGCGCCAAGCTCGCCGGCATGGTTGCCGAAGCCACCACTGGCACAGCGACGACCACGACTGATGAAGGTGGGCCGAGTGACGCTTCGATCCTGAACTTCGCGCTCAACCTGGAGTACTTGGAAGCCGAGTTCTACCTTCGTGGCGCAACCGGTCAGGGACTGCCCGACGACATGGTCGGTGGGACGGGGAAGCCCGGCCAGGTGTGCGGCGGCCGACAGGTCGAGTTCCGTAGTCCCTTGATCAAGAACATCGCCCGCGAGATCGCCATGGACGAGCGAGCCCACGTTGCGTTCCTGCGCAGCGCACTCGGTGACGCGGCCGCTGCGCGCCCAACGATCTCCCTTGACCGCAGCTTCACCGCCGCGGCGACCGCTGCCGGGTTGATCCAGCCCGGGGAGATCTTCGACGCCTATGCGAACGACCGCAACTTCCTCTTCGCTGCCTTCCTCTTCGAAGATGTCGGAGTCACCGCGTTCAAGGGTGCGGCACCGTTCATCTCCAACAAGACCTACCTGGACGCCGCAGCAGGCCTGCTGGCTACCGAGGCCTACCACGCCGGGATCGTGCGGGCCACACTGTTCAGTGAAGGGCTCGCGGACGACTCGGTGTTCGACGCCGTGCACAAGATTTCTGCGGTTCGCAACGCAGTCAGCGGCCCCGCCGATGACGATCAGGATCTCGGCACCAAGGACGAGGCCAACCTGGTCCCCACCGATGAGTACGGCCGTGCATTCGGCAGGAGCGCTGCGCAGATCCTCAACGTCGTCTACCTCGACGCCGAAGCGGGCTCCTCCGGCGGCTTCTACCCCGACGGACTCAACGGGAACATCGTCCAGGGCACCGGGCCGGCCGTGGGCTCTGTTCAGGACCGCTGAGGGGTTCAGCCATGACGGACGTCGCTCCCGGTCCGGTTCCTGTCGTGCAGTACCGTCCGACCCCGAAGGGGTCGGGTTTCCTCAGGCGTCTGGGCACAACAGACCCGAAGGACATCGCGATCCTCTACCTGGTCACGTCGTTCACGTTCTTCATGATCGGCGGCGTGATGGCGCTGCTCATCCGGGCCGAGCTCGCCCGTCCGGGACAGCAGTTCCTGTCGAGCGAGCAGTACAACCAGCTGTTCACCATGCACGGCACGGTCATGCTGCTGCTCTATGCCACGCCGATCCTCTTCGGCTTCGCCAACTACATCGTGCCGTTGCAGATCGGCGCCCCGGACGTGGCGTTTCCGCGGCTGAATGCGTTCTCGTACTGGCTGTTCCTGTTCGGCAGCCTCGTCGTGCTCTCGGGCTTCCTCACACCGGGCGGTGCCGCTGATTTCGGCTGGTTCGCCTACAGCCCGCTCACCAACGCCACACACTCACCCGGCGCAGGTGCCGATTTGTGGATCATGGGCCTGGCCGTGTCCGGACTGGGAACGATCCTGGGCGCGGTGAACTTCATAACCACCGTTGTCTGTCTGCGCGCCCCCGGCATGACGATGTTCCGCATGCCCATCTTCACGTGGAACATCTTCGTCACGGCGTTGATCGTTCTCGTGGCGTTCCCGGTCCTGACGGCAGCCCTCCTCGGTCTGGCCGCCGATCGACACCTAGGGGCGCACAACTTCGATCCGGCCAACGGCGGCGCAATCCTCTGGGAGCACCTGTTCTGGTTCTTCGGCCACCCCGAGGTCTACATCATCGCCCTGCCGTTCTTCGGGATCGTGTCGGAGGTCGTGCCGGTCTTCAGCCGCAAACCCCTTTTCGGGTATCGAACGCTCGTGTTCGCGACGATCGCGATCGCGGCCCTCTCCATCGCGGTGTGGGCGCACCATCTCTACGCGACCGGCGCGGTGCTGCTGGCCTTCTTCTCCTTCACGACGTTCCTCATCGCCATCCCCACGGGCATCAAGTTCGTCAACTGGATCGGCACGATGTGGAGGGGCAAGCTCACGTTCGAGACGCCGATGCTGTTCTCGGTCGGCTTCCTCGCGACGTTCCTGCTCGGCGGCCTGACCGGCGTGCTGCTCGCCTCCCCGCCGATCGACTTCCACGTGTCCGACACGTACTTCGTGGTGGCGCACTTCCACTACGTGCTCTTCGGGACGATCGTGTTCGCGACCTACGCGGGCCTCTACTTCTGGTTCCCGAAGATGACCGGCCGGATGCTCGACGAACGATTGGGCAAGCTCCATTTCTGGCTCACCTTCATAGGCTTCCATATGACCTTCCTCGTCCAGCACTGGCTGGGCAACGAGGGCATGCCGCGCCGTTATGTGGACTACCTGCCGACCGACGGATTCACCCTACTCAACATGATCTCCTCGATCGGTGCGTTCGTCCTGGGCGCCTCGACCCTGCCCTTCATCTGGAACGTGTTCCGCAGCTACCGCTTCGGCCGCGTCGTGACCGTCGACGACCCATGGGGATTCGGGAACTCGCTGGAGTGGGCCACGAGCTGCCCGCCGCCGCGGCACAACTTCACCGAGCTGCCGCGCATCCGCTCGGAGCGCCCGGCGTTCGAGCTGCACTACCCGCACCTGGTCGAGCGGGCACGGGCCGAGGCGCATGCCGGACAGGTGGCTACAGCGTCTGAGTATCTCGCACACAGGGGCAATCGCGAGGCCGAGCCAGACGACGACCCACGGGCGCACTGAGCGCATCTTCGGAGGGCGACATGAGCCTCGACGACCACGGCGTCCAACCGCTCAGTCCGGGCGAGCAGTTCGCGCTGGCTGAGCTCGAGCGCCTCCTTGGTAGTGGCGATGGCGTCTGGCCGGAGGCCACGAACAACGGGCAAGGAGCTCCGCCGGGGGTGGTGCGCGCTGCTGTTGCAATTGCCGTATCAATGGCGTGCCTCTTGATCGGCCTCGCCGCCGTCGCAGGTGGGTTGGTTCTTGCGGCCGCGGTCGCTGCCGCCTTCGCCGGCTCTGCAACCGTCCTGACGTGGCTGATACGGAGGAGCTGCCTTAGATGATCGTCGGACTGCACCGACGCGCTCCACACCCTATCGAATCTGACCGTGGCTTGATCATCATTGTCGCCTACCTACCGGCATGGATTGTCGCCGGATACCAGGCGATGGCCGGGCTTCACCGGATGCTCAGGGCGATCACTTGCCCTTGCCGCTCGGTCCCGACAACTCACCGAAAGCGCCACTCATGTTGAACGTGACCGTGAGCGATAACCCCGAAACCGGATCTTACGATGCCTCAGTCGATGGGACTGTCGTAGGCATGCTGGTGTACAGACGGAAGGGCGACCGACTGATCTTCACTCACACCGTCGTCCAGGAGGAGCACCGTGGCAAAGGGGTCGCGACCGGGCTCGTGCGATACGCTCTCGATGACGCCCGGGCACGGGGCTTGCGGTTGACCAACTACTGCACGTTCGTCGACGACTTCGTGGCTGTAAACCCCGAGTATTCCGATCTTCTCGATAGAGGAACTGGTCAGCGTCACTAGACAGTATGCTGCCGCCGCGGCCGATAGCGGCACCTCCCGTCCCCGTGTGTCAGCTCTTTCTCTCCGAGGGCGGCCGACCCGTCGGCCTGTCGGGTTTGAGCCGTCGCGGCCCTGTTCAGGGGAGCGCCGCGCTGCGGTGGTTGTCTGGGGTGAGCGCTGGGCCGACCCGCAGATCCGGCGATCATCACGGTGGCGGTGCAGATCCTGCTGACCGACTTCCTCAACAACGTCAACCAAGCCGGCATCGGCATCACCGCCGCGTTACGTCGGGACGAGCGACGCCGTCCTCGTCGAAGCGATGTTCCTCACCGCTCCATCCGTTACTGTCTCCAACGATCATATGGGAAGGTCGGTATGCCGGGCTCCGAGCCTTATGAGCGATTCATGGCACTGCACACCCGCGACGGTGGCTTTGTCATGCCGAACGCATGGGATGGCCTCTCGGCGCTGATGCTGGCCGATGCCGGCTTCGAGGCGATCGCGACATCGTCAGCGGCGTTCGCTGCCACGCTCGGCCGGTCCGACGGGCGTCACCAAGTCACCCGTGGCGAGCACCTCGAGCATGCGCGGCTGTTGGGTCAACTCACCGGGCTGCCCGTCAACGGTGACTTCGAAGACGGCTACGGCGACACGATGGAAGACGTCGCGGCGACCGTGGAAGCCGCCGTGGCGTCCGGCCTGGCTGGTATCGGGATCGAAGACACCTCAGGCAATCCTCATCAACCGATCCGCGACTTCGACGATGCTGTCAACCGCATGCGTAGTGCCGTCGACGCCGGCAAGGGACGCATCGTCATCACCGGCCGCACCGACAACTTCATCCAGGGGCGGCCCGATCTCGACGACACCATCCAGCGTCTGACGGCCTTCGCCGAGGTCGGCGCGGATGTGCTGTACGCCCCGTACCCACCCGACCTCGACGCACTCGTCGCGATCGTCACCGCCGTCGCGCCGACACCCGTCAACGTCCTCATCTCGCCGGCGGACAAGATCCTGACCGTCGCAGAACTACAGAAGGCCGGGGTCAAGCGCATCAGCCTGGGGCCGGCGCTCTACACCCACGCAATGGCGGCACTCGAACGTGCCACCAGAGCTCTCGTCGCGGGTGACCTCACCGCCGCGACGACAGGAATCAACTTCGAGCGCGTCAGCGGCCTACTTGCCCGCGACACGGACTAGCCCAGGCCGCGCGAACCCCCGCTCCTCACCGACTCACCGCAAGAAGAGGTAGATTGATATGGATATTGACAAGATCATGAACAAGCACCTCACTAGGTATTTCGACCCCAGCAGGACCATCCCGAAGGAAACCCTTCAGCGGCTGCTGAGGTTCCTGCGCTCCACCCCGTCATCGGTGAACGTACAGCCCAACCACTTCTATGTCCTCGCCACGCCCGAAGGCAAAGAGCGGCTCGCCGACAACTTGGGTGAACGATTTCAGGACAACGGCGAGAAGATCCTGAACGCGTCGCACACCATCATCCTCACCACCCGGGCAGACGTGCCTGACAGTCACATCGAGGCGGTGTTCGCGAAGGAGAGGGCCGACGGCCGGTTCCCTGATCCGTCAAAGCAGGAGTTGTGGGAATCGATGACTCGAGACTTCCTCAACCTGCGCAACTATGGCTACAAGGACCTGAACCACTGGATGGAGAAGCAGACCTACATGGCGGTGGGCATGACCATGATGGCGGCCGCTGAGCTCGGCGTGGAGGCCACGCCGCTGGAAGGGTTCGACCCGACGAGTGTCGACAAGGCGTTCAAGATCCGCGAGACCGGACACAGCACGACGGTCCTGCTGGCCCTCGGCTACCCCGACCCGCAGAGGGTGTACGCCAACCCGATCTCGCGGTTCGACGCCGATCAGCTGTTCACCTTTCTCTGAACGCGCACCAGGAAAGCAGAAACCGACAACACACGCGAGGAACGGGGACAGTTCAATGAAGGCAATTGTGGTGACCGACCAGGCCGCGGGAGCGGCCGGGATGACGTTGACGGAACGGCCTGAGCCGGCCGCAGCGATCAACGACGTCGTCGTTCAGATTCATGCGTCGGGCTTCGTCCCGACGGAGGTGGAATGGCCGTCGACCTGGACTGATCGCGCTGGCCGCGACAAGACACCGTCGATCCTCGGCCACGAGTTGGCCGGGGTGGTCACCGCCCTCGGTTACGGCACGACGGGGCTGTCGGTCGGGCAACGGGTGTTCGGCCTCGCCGACTGGCACCGCGATGGCACCCTTGCGGAGTACGTGGCGATCGAAGCACGCAACCTCGCACCGCTGCCCGGCGACGTCGACTTCACAGTGGGCGCGTCCCTGCCAATCTCAGGTTTGACCGCGTGGCAAGGGCTGTTCCAGCACGGCAGGCTTCAGGCTGGCCAGACCGTCCTCGCCCATGGCGCGGCCGGGGCAGTCGGAACGATGGTGACCCAGCTCGCACGTGAAGCTGGCGCTTACGTCATTGGCACCGGACGCGCCGCGGACCGTGCGAAGGCACTCGACTTCGGTGCTCATGAGTTCGTCGACCTCGAGAACGACGCGCTGAAAGACGTCGGAGGCGTCGATCTCGTCTTCGATGTCATCGGCGGCGACGTTCAGAAGCGGTCCGCCGCCCTGATCAAGGCCGGAGGAACACTGGTGTCCATCGTCGGCCCGGTCGAGGCGCGGCCCATTGACGGCCTGGCGGTGGATTTCGTTGTCGAGGCCGACCGTGCCGAACTGGGTGAGATAGTGCAGCGGGTGCGGGACGGACGGCTGCGGACAAACATCGGACACGTCGCGAGCATCGATGATGGCGTTGAGGCCCTCAACCCGACCACGCGACGCAACGGGAAGACAGTCATCCGAGTACGCCCGTAGGGAGCGGATGGCCGCAGTCCGACTGGCGGCCCACGCGCCGCCGTCCGTGGCGCCATGCGGAAGACGGCAGCTCGGTCATTGGCCCGGCGATCAGGGCACTCGGATCGATCGCGGGGACCGTCGAGCGCGGCCCTGAGGAGGCAGCCGGGGCGCTTCGAGAACTCGCGGACGCGCCGGCGGGCGGTCTTGACCCGCTGGCGCGGCACGCCTGGAGGACCTCGTCGGAGTAGCCGTCGGCGAAACCGGTCGGCTGTCGACCCACATACTGACAGTTCGGCCGCCGCAGGGCGGGCGGCCCTGGTAGCCGCTCGCCAGCGGCGTGACCTCGGAGAAGCCGAGGGTCTTCACACCACCCGCCGTGGTCGCCCTTCACAGGGGCTCATGGGGGGACCATGAAGGGCCCGATCAAGTGTCGAGCCGAGAACGCCATATATGACAGGCGGCGTCTCTTCGTCCTCGCGTCGGCAACCATCGCTAGCTTCGCCCGACCGACGCAGATCGTGCTCCCTCGGGAAGGTCTTCCTGGTCGCCCCGCCACGTCCAGCGGGGCACCTCGCGCAGCGGGTGCAGCTCGTCGTCCGTGGTGGCGTGGGAGTTCTGCTGGGCGACCCGGGTGCCGAACTCGAGGTGTTCCCGCACGGCCTGGCGGAAGTCGGGATCGGTCGGCATGTCCGCCGCGTCGAGCGCTGCGAGGTACAGCTCGACGAAGCGTTCGCGCTGCCGGTCGGTGATCTTCAGGCCGCGGTGGACGTCGATGAGGTGCGCGAAGCCGAGCTCGCGGGAGAAGCGGTCAGGGCCACCGAAGGACTCGGCGGTGAACGCGGTCAGGTGGTCGACGTGTGACGCGCGGCCGGCGCCGAACAGCGGCTGCAGCACCGGGTCGGCGAGCACGCTGTCGTAGAAGGTCTGCTCGAGCCGGTGCAGGGCGGCTTCGCCGCCGGCGAACTCGTAGAGCGAGGGCACGAGGCCTCCCGGAGCGCGCGGGGTCGGGTGTTGCAGCGTAATCACGTCGGCGCCAATGCATAATGCCTAGTAACGAAACTCGTCCCGGCGCTCCCTGACGCGCGGCTCGGTCCCGTGCTTCGGCTCGCAGGGCCGAGAGATGAGAGTGGAACGGGTGTCCGCGGTTCTCGCTTGGTGAAGTGCCAGCCGTAGACCTCGGGCTGTGCCGGCGCGGGGGAGGGCCGCGGGAGCACCTCCGCTCGAGTCCAGAGACGTTCGGGCTCCGCGGAGCGCCGCGATCGGCACTGCCCGGTCTCCGACCTTGTCGAGCACGTCGTCAGTGTGCCGAGTTCGCGCAGCGCCACTCGCCTCGACTCCGGAAAACGACGTAGCTCCGCGCGGGTTGTTGGTAGCCACCATGCCCGGGAGCAGCGCCCAGTTCCCGGTCGGCCGCCTGATCACAGCGGGCACGCGAGGAGTGAGCAGGACCCCTGCAACGGCGCGGTGCGTCCTCATCACGAGGAGACGCAAGGTTCGTCGATCAAGGAGAACGCAGCGGCATGGGCTGGATCAGGGACACGGAGGCCAAGCTGGCCACCGACAACGCGACGCGGGCCTGGCAGGAGGGCCACTCGGTGTTCGTGTGAACCAGAACATCCCGCTGAGAATGGCCACGATGTCCGGCCCGGTCCCCGACACCGCCCAGGTCATCGAAGCCATCGAGGCGGTGGGCTGAGGCCTGCAGATGATGCAGTACGCCGACATGCACGCCAAGAACGGCTCGATCATCCTGCTGTTCCGACGGCCCTGGCAGCAGCCGGCCAACCAGCACCGGCCCCCCATGCCGCAGCGCTAGCCCGCCAAGTCTGCTCAACGTCCTTCAGGTGAGACGCCGAGTGGGCGCTGCGGGCGGGGGGAGGCTTGCATGCTGGTCGAGACCGCGCAGTTGCGGTCAGACTCGCCACATGCCCACCGTCGACACGGCCTCGGTCCCCGCAGGCCTCACCTCCGCTACTTCCGACCTCCCGCCGCCCGATCAGCCGGGTGACCGGCGATGAGCGGTTCGTCCGACCCGTTCGCGTCTGACCGCTTTCCCCGCAGCTCCCGTTACGACCCGGAGTGGATCGTCGCGGCGATCAGCGGCGGAGCGAACTCGCTGTGGCTCACCGAGTGGCTCACCGCGGCGATGCCGCTGCATGCGGGAATGCGTGTGCTGGACCTCGGCTGCGGCCGCGGCGCCTCGTCGATCTTCCTGCATCAGGAGTACGGGGTGCAGGTGTGGGCCACGGACCTGTGGTTCAGCGTGGACGAACGGGCGCAGCGCATCCGCGACGCCGGCGTGGCCGACGCCGTCTTCCCGATCCATGCCGATGCCCGGGCGCTGCCGTTCGCCGAGGAATTCTTCGACGCGGTCGTCAGCATCGACTCCTACGTCTACTACGGCACGGACGACCTGTACCTGAGCTACCTCGCCCGATTCGTGCGGCCCGGCGCCGCCATCGGCATCGCGGGCGCCGGACTGACCCAGGAGATCGACGGCGCGCCACCGGAGTACCTGCAGGCGTGGTGGGAGCCCAGCTTGAGCTGCCTGCACTCGCCGGACTGGTGGCGGCGGCACTGGGAACGAAGCGGCGTCGCCACCGTCGAGCTCGCCGACGCGATGCCCGACGGCTGGCGATGCTGGCTGGACTGGCAGCACGCCGTCGCGCCGGACAACACCGTGGAGATCGAGGCCTCACCGTCGACCGCGGGCGGCATCTCGGTTATGTCCGAGCGGTCGCGCGTCGGAACGACGGAAGCCTCGACGAGCCCATCGTCTCGGTCCCTGTCACCTACCAGGAGCGACCGGTTCGCCGGACGTGATCCGCTTGTCCCATCGAGAGCGTGGCCTCGTAGGTTCGGGCCCGCTCGGCTGAGACAGGGCGGGCAGGACACTCGGGCGTCGGACCGGAAGGCCCGACACACGGCTCGCCGCCGACCCGCCGGGGTGCTTGCGGAGAGCGCGGAGGCAGGGCCTCGATCCCCGCTGCACGTGAGGGGTCGCAACGTCACGCCGGAATCGAGTCGAACCGTCCCTTGAGAGCCGCGCGGAGCTCCTGGCTGGACATGCCGGCCGCCAGGCCGCCGCCGAGTTCGGCGAAGAAGCCCTCGAGTCCCGCCGGCGTGACGAGGATCAGCGCGTGAGCGTCGGCGCTCGCTCTGAAGCCGTGCCGGGTGCCACGGGGAACGAGCACCCAGCTGCCGGGTACCGCCTCGATCTCCTCGGTGCCGAGCGTGAACGTGAACTGGCCGTCGAGCACATGGATGCACTCCTCACGCTCACGGTGGACGTGCGGGGGTGGGCAGGCGGCGTTGCCCCGGAACTCGATCACCTCGAATGCGCCGCCGGTCTGCGCACTGCTCACCTTGACCTGCCCGATCAAGGGCAGCTCCCGGCCGTCCTGCGGACCTACGACGAGGCCCGGTGCAGAGGGGGTCTGTTGCTCGGTCATCAGACTTCCTTCCGGTCGCCTCGTGGCACAGCGTTGCTACTATGACACTTCAATGCCTTCGTGGCACAGATGTGACAGTACGGCCGAGATCGAGCAGGAGTCAACGGGCATGGGTCGCGACAATCAGAAGCGTCGGACGCGGAAGGCGCTCGTCGAGGTGGCCGGCCGACTGATCGCCGACGGGCAGCGCCCGTCCGTCGCCGAGGTCGCCGACGCCGCCGAGATCTCCCGTCGCACCGCGTACCGGTACTTCCCGAGCGCGGAGCAGCTGTCCGTTGAGGCCGCGCTGGAGGCGACCCGGCAGAACATGGAACTGTCGATCGAGGCGGGTCGGGCCGACGAGCCCGTGGTCGACCGCGTGACACGGCTCGTGGACGCGCTGTCGCAGATGACCTTGGACAACGAGCCGCTGCTGCGGCAGATGATTCGCTTCACGATCGACCGGGGCGCGATCGAACCGGGGGTGCCGCCGCGGCCCAGGCGACGCCTGGAGTACGTCGAGCGCGCGCTGGCTCCGCTGCAGGGAAGTCTGGATCCGGATGCGCTCGACCGCTTGGTCCACGCCCTCACGGTCGTCATCGGTATCGAGTCGACGATCGTGCTGCGTGACATCTGCGGACTCGAGTCCGACGAGATCCTGCGCGTCCAGCAGTGGGCCGCGCGGGCGTTGGTCACGTCAACCATCGCCCCCGACGACCCGGACACGACGAGCGAGCGCGAGGGTTAATGCCCTCCGCTCCGACCGCCGCCGCCTCGGTGCGCGCGGCCGCAGTGAGGTTGTCTCGCGGTCGGTGCACCCGTTGTCTGCGCAGTGGTGACGCGCGTGGCGGTCAGCTGCGCATCCGGCAGCTGCTGACCCACACCGCCGGCCGCGTCACCGTGCCGCGATTCGGCCGCGGGTCATCGCGACGTACACGCCGGCGACTGCCCGCCGAGCACGGCGTGCGCGGTGTCGACCGTGCGGCCCTGCGCCGCATGGCGTCGTCGACGCGGACGCGAGCGTCAAGTCGGCTCGTTCGCTCCGACCAGCAGCACAGTCTCCCGATTGGCGACCGTGTCGGCGAGCCGCGGCCGACCGGCGCGCCTCGGCCTGCTCCGGTGGCCCGTCGTCGACGAGCGCCCGTGCCGGTCGTACGCGTCGAGGGCCTCACGGGCTCCGTCGCGCAGCTGCAGCGAAGCCTCCCACTCCCACTCCTCGCTGAACCTCCGCACGCCGCTCAGCCGTTGGGTCAGCGCCCGGTCCGCGAGGTGGCCAGCCCGCCCCCGGACCGACCGCGGCGAGCTGTCGATCCTGACCGACGAGCAGCACCGTGGCCCCGTCCGTCTAGCGTGCTTGACGACGCGACCAGGTTCTCGGTCCGGGCCATGCCCGCCTCGTCGACGATCAGCAGTTTGCCGCTGGCGTCTCGCCGTGCGCGGCCTGCCCGCGCCACAGCGCAAGTTCATTGCCTCGACGCCTTCCTCTCGGAGAGAGTCCGTCCGGCCTTCCGGCCGGGCTGGTGATGGGCCGCTTACTCCGCCCGGTCTCACGTTCCGGGATGCTGCGCATCGACTGCGCCGACAGCCTGCGGGCTGCCCTGGAGCGTGAGCCTCGCCGGGCGGACTCGGGCGCGGAGTAGCAAGGGCGGGCGCGTCGCACCGCGCCCCGCAACCAGCCCACCACAACCCCATACCCCTGCTGTTCGCGCTGTTGCCGACCCTTGCTGGAGGCCGCCATGTCCCAGACCCTCGACCACAACGAGACGCCCCACGACAACAGGCTTCGGCGGGTGTTCGGTTGCGCCCGGTCCGCACGGTGGTGTTCGACGGCGAGGACTTCCTCGACCCGTGTCCCACGTGCGGGCACCGCGCCCCCGCCGATGCCCCGGCGGAGCTCCCGCCCGGTGGCCCGGTCACCGACGTTCCGGTCAACCGTGCCGCGGTCGGGCAGTCTCACCGGACGGTGGCCATGGCGGTGGAGGTGCTCGACCAGCGCCACCCGGCCAAGCAGCTCACGGACCTGGCCGCCCCGCGGGTGCTGCGCTATCTGCGCGCGGTGCCGGTCGAGGCGAGCGGGCTGCGGGGTGGGGCTCGGTTGTTGATGGCGCGCCAGGGCACGGACCTGCGGTCGCTGCCGTGGGCGGAGCGGCGTCGGCATGCGTGGTGGCCAAGCGCGTTGACCAGACCGATCCCGCGGGCGCCCCGGGGGGCGGGAGGTCAAGGCCCGATTGACCGCCGAGGCGGTCGTCGGGGGTGTGCTGGGCTCGCTTGAGGAGCCCGACGCGCTGGTGGTTGACCGGTTCGGTGTGCACGGCCGGCTGTGAGTCACCGGCCGGACGACACCGCTCGACAGTGGTGCTCGCGCGGACCTGCGGGGAGTCCTCCACGCGGCAGAGTCTGAGCACCCGTGGCCGACAGTGATTCCGTCGACCCGTTTCGGCCAGCGGCCCAGCGAACCGATCGACTATGTACAGGTCCAGCCGAGCGTTGTCGTCGAGCTTGGTGTCGCTGCTGCCACGAGCAGGGTCGCTGGGGCCATCCAGTGGGATTCCTGCGTTGGCGACCGGACCTGAGACCCGGGGACGTTCAGTTACTAGGCGACCACTCGGACAGTGACACGACCTAAGCGGCGAGCCTCTCGAACGCGGGCTGCACTGGACTGATCATTCTTTGTTTGGCGTGACACGAAGCTGCTCGTCAGGCAACTCTTCGCCCGCAACGGCATGGCGTTCCAAGGTCATCAGGACCGTGATCGAGCCGGCTACTGCCGCTCGTTGACGCTCGATCTCAACGTACGGCTCGATGGCTGCCCATAGGTTCACGATGCGAGTACGGATCATCGGGAGCACCTCGCTTCGGTCGAGCAGGCCGAATTCCATCATGTGGGAAAGGTTCTGGTAGTAGTACGCGACGTCGACAACAGCAGCCTGAGCTCGGGTCGGAGGCCCGAAGAGCCGCCGCGCTCGGGCGGGTAGTCGTAGGCCAGTTGATGCACAACGTAGTTGTAGTGCGCGTGAAACCCAGGGTTCCTGAGCTCGGTATAGAGCGAGGCTAGTGCCGGGGAGTGATTCGCGCTGCGGCTGAGTCGAAGTTGTCGGTACGCAAGAATCGCGGAGGCGCCGATCGATAGGATCGATACAATGAGTGCGGCTATGCCGAGAATCGTAGCTGAGTCCATATTAGCAACTTTATCTCGCTCACGCCGCTGCCCGAATCAGGAGCATTGGGTACAGCCTTGCCGTAGACGCTTGCGCGAGCAGACAGGTCGCCTCGACCGCTGTCCAAGCGCGCATCTGGTTCGGTGTGTAGTCCCCAGCCATGGGTCTGAGCGACGGGATTCACGCCGATCCAGCGCCACTTCACCGCGCGTGCGAAGGCGCCGTTGAGGAGCACGTGCATCTGGCGCAGGTAGGAGGCGCCGAGGGGTCTGCATACGTGCGGGGCGCAGCGATGGTTGCAGTCGTGTTCGCCAGTTACGCCGTGGTCGATCCGGCCGCGGCGGCGTGTGCAGCGGGTCCGGCAGCGGCGGAGTCGACCTCGTTGAGGAGGCGGGTGCGGACCTTCTCGGCTTCCTTGGCCGCCTGCGGCCCCGCCGCCACGTACTCGTCGGCGCGGTGGCGCTTTCCGGAGAGCGGATCGGTGCTTACATAGACCCGCACCCGGTAGGAGCCGACGCGAAGCCGCTCGACCTCACCGCGCTGGCGTCGGGGTTTCCGAGCAGCTGCCATGGGGCGACGGTAGCGATACTCGCCCCACCACTCGCCCCACTTGTCGTGCTCCGCCAGAGGCGTACGCCGTCCGACCTGGTGCCCCCGGCAGGATTCGAACCTGCGACCCAGAGATTAGAAGTGAGTAAGGCGCTAGCGCTGTGCTGGCAGGCTTCTGACCAGGTCGTGAGCGAACGAACCAGGCCGAGTCTCTATCTGCGGGAACGGGCCCCATCAGGCGGGCCCGGCCGGTGCTGGAACACCGGGACCCCGGGCCCTTGGACGACCCCGGAGGTCGCCCCGTGCTCACCGTATCGACGTCCTCGGGACGCCCCAACCCCTTGACTGATCCGTCGCGCCGGCCGGCCGGCATGGTGGCCGTGTTGTGCACGCTGCACGGCTGGTTCGTGGCGTGGTGTTCTCCGCCGGCCCCGTCGTGCACGGTGGCGTGCTCGCGGTGGTGTGAGTGCGAGGTCTGCGGCGCGGCCGATGGTGTCCTCACGCCGATGATCCACGGCGAGAACCACGGCCGGGTGTGGGCGCACCGGGAGTGTGGCGAGGCGCGGGGGTACGCGGTCGACGTCGACCCGCCGCAGACCTCCCCGGCCAGCTTCGACACCGGCCAGGACTACGTGACCGCGTCGGGGTCCAGGGTCGGCGGAGCCGATCGCGCAGCGACGCCCTTGGGCGCCCTGGAGGCCGGCGTGGGCGCGTCGGACGATGGGCCGGGGGCGGAGGTGGCCGGCCCGCACCCGGGCGCCCTGGTCGACCCGGACGACACGACCCGGTGCCCGGTGGCGTTGTGGTGCGCGCGCTGCCAGACCGGCGAGGACCTGATCGTCGCCACGGCGGATTCCGCCCTCGGCATCCACTGTCTGACGTTGTGCGAGTCGTGCGCCGACGCCGGCCGACTCCCGCGGCGCCCGGCCCTGTTCCTGCTCCGTGCGGTGGCCGATCACGCCGGCCACCTCGGTTGCACCGTGGACGATCTCGACCCGGCCAACCGGCCCGTTCGCTGACCGACCGTACCCACCTCGGGTGCGGGCGGCCGGTCGTGCTCTGCCCTGCCCGGGTGTCCCGTGGCGCCGTCCGGCGTTGCGGGTGTTCCCACCCTGGAGAAGATCATCATGCGTTCGATCCCTGTCGACCTGTCCCGCTGCACGCTGATCGGCACGGGCAAGGTCAGCGCCCGCGCGGAGTACGTGGAGTTGTCCGACGGCTCTCGCCGCGCGTCCGGGCAGCAGGCCACCGACCCGGACACCGGCCTGCCGTTGTGGACGGTGGACGTCCTGGTGGACGACGACGACGCGCGGCGAGCCGAGGTTGTCGGGGTCACGGTGCCTGCGGCGGAGGAGCCGGCGTGCCCGAAGTGGCGGCCGGTGGCGTTCCGGGACGTGACCGCCACGCCGTACGTGGACCGGCAGTCCGGGCGGGTGGCGGTGTCGCTGCGGGCCGCCGGGATGGCGGAGCCGGTCGCTCGGCCGTCGGTGGCGTGAGCGGGTTTCTCACGGCCGTGGGGTTGTGGGTGGCCCTGCTGGTCGTGTGGTGCGCGCTGGGTCGGCTCCGTGGCGTTGTGCGGGCCGGCCGGCGTGCCCGCTCCTGGGTGCCGGCGCAGGGCGTGCGGCTGGCCGAGGCATGGCAGCGCGCGGCCGAGGGTGCGGGCCTGGTCCGGACCGTGCCCACGGTGACCGGCCCGACCGTGATCGCGCCGGCCGTGGTCGGGGTGTCCCTCGGCCCGCCCACGGTGCTCAAGGTGGCGTTGGAGCCGGGCATGACCGTGGCCGATGTGCGCGCGGTGGCCGGCCGGCTCGCGCCGCACCTCGGGGTGTTCGGGGTGCGGGTGGAACCGGTCGGAGTCGGGGCCGAGGTGGCGGTGACCTTGCTGCGGTCCGACCCGCTGGCCGGCATCCCTCGGCCCCGGCTCGCCCCGGACGCGTTCGCGGTGGAGCTCGGCCGCGATGAGCTCGGCGACCGGGTAGAGCTTGAGCTTGAGGCAGCGGCCCACCTGATCGTGCAGGGTGCCACCCGGTCCGGGAAGTCGACCGGGCTCTATCGCGTGCTGGCCCGCCTCGGCCGGCTCCCGCACGTCCGGGTGACCGGGTGCGACCCGACCGGGCTGTTGCTGGCGCCCTGGTTGGCCCGTAGCGGCCCGATCGCACCGTCGGTGGGCACCGGGGACCCGGCCGCGCATGTGCGGGTGCTGGACGCCCTGGTGGTCGAGATGGACAAGCGGGTGGCGGCGATCCCGGCCGGGCGCGACGCGGTGATCCTCGGCGAGGGGTGCCCGTTGCTCGTGGTGGTGCTGGAGGAGTGGCCGGGGCTGTTGCGGTTGCTGGACGGGGCGGACAAGACGGCCGGCAAGCAAGCGCGCGCCCTGGTCGCCCGCCTGCTGGCCGAGGGCGCCAAGGCCGGCGTGCGGGTGGTGATCGTGACGCAGCGGGCCGAGGCGGCGATCGTGGGCGGGTTCGAGCGAGGGCAGGCGTCGCACCGGCTCTCGTTCCGGGTCGACACCGCCGACGCCGTGCGCATGCTGCACCCGGACGTGGACCCCGACGTGATCGCCGCGCACGCCACGGCCGAGGCCGGCGTGTGCCTGCTGACTGCCCCGGGCCGGCCGTTGACCCGGCTGCGGACCCGACCGATGCCCTACAGCGCGTATGTGGCGGCCGTGACCGGGACCGGTGGGGGTACGCGGTGACCGCCGGGATGCCCTTGGCCTTGGCCCCGCCCCGGCCGGAGGTCGGGGGGCGGGGCCGGCGCCCGAAGGGCGCCCTCGGTAACACTGCGGACAATCCTTCCCGGGGCCGTCGCCGTGACCGGTCGGACGTGGAGAGGGAGCAGGATCGGCGCCGCAACCGGGCGGTGGCGATGGCCTGGCGGACGCGGTTGTGGCGGTTCACGTCGTTGCCCCGGTTGCGTAACTGTGGGCGGGTGTCGCACACCTCGGCCGGTGGCCCGGTGCTGCGGGTGTCGGCCACCACCGGAGGCCGGCGGGCCGGGGTGGCGGGGCTGCAATCGTGCGGGTCGGTGTGGGCGTGTCCGGTCTGCGCTCGCCGCATCGCCGCCCGCCGCTCCGCCGATCTCCAGGTGGTGCTGGACGCCGTGGCCGAGCAGGGCGGGGGTGCTGCACTGCTCACGCTGACCATGCGCCACCACCGGGGCCACGACCTCAAGGTGTTGTGGGACGCGCTGTCCGCGGCGTGGGGTGCGGTGACCTCGGGGCGGGGCTGGACGGCGGACCGGGAGCGGTTCGGGGTGCTGGGCTGGGTGCGCACCGTGGAGGCCACGCACGGCCCCAACGGCTGGCACCTGCACGTCCACGCCCTGATCATGTTCGACACGCCGGTCTCGGTGGAGCTGGCCGGGGAGCTGGCCGGGCGGATGTTCGGACGGTGGGCGCGGGCGCTGGGTCGTCGTGATCTCGATGCGGTGGCCGATCGTGGTGGGTTGGACGTGCAGGTGGTGCGGATGGCCGGGGAGTCGGTCCGGGCCACAGCCGACTACCTGTCCAAGATCACCCTGGAGGTGACCTCACCGAGTACCAAGGTCAGCCGCGACGGGAACCGTTCACCGTTTGCGATCTTGCGTGATGCGCTCGCCGATGGCCTGGCCGACGACGTGGAGCTGTGGTGGAGCTGGGAGCAGGCATCGCACGGTCGCCGACAGCTGACCTGGAGCAGAGACCTCCGTGCCTGGGCCGGGCTGCACCGGGAGGCCACGGATGAGGAGATCGTTTCCGAGGACTTGCACGGCGACGATGTGCTTGCGCTTGAGCCGCAGTCGTGGCCGCTCGTGCGCGCCGAGGTTGCCGACCTCCTGGACGCCCTGGAGACCGGCGGGGTGCCGGCCGCAGCCCGGTGGTTGGACTCGCGCGGCGCCCGGTGGCACAGACCGGGGGGTGTACCCCCGACCCCACCCCCGCCGCGGCAGCGGGCCGTGCTGCGGTTCGGGCTGCGTACGGGTCTGTAGCAACGCTAAATGCCTGGTCCGGCCAGCCCTCGATGGCTGGGTTGAGCGCGTTCCTGGTGTGGGTGTGGCCCCGACCGCGCCCCGGCCGCAGGAGCCGGCGACCGTCGAAGCGGGCGCGATCGGGACCACGAGGGTGCCCCCGTGCCACCGCCAGACGAAACGGCGACGTGAGGGGCGAGCCGGCGCCCGTGGAGGAAGCAGCCACGGGCACCGGACAGACGGGGTCAGCTCTGCGGGCTGGCCGGGTTGACGATCGCCACGGGCACGCTGGCGGTGCCGGACTGGGTCACCGGCTGGGCCAGGTGGTACCCAACTCGCATCACCGCGCGCATGGCCGTGGAGTCGCGCTGGAACATGTTGTTGGTGATGTTGCCGTCCTCGTCGGTGATCACGGCCGAGTTGCTGAAGTCGATCGTGAGGTCCTGGCGGATGCCGATCAGCACGTTGGACCAGTCGGCCACGACCACGTCTGCGGCGTCGGCATCCCAGTACACCGGGTCCGTGCGCACGCCGAGCCCGGCCACCGAGAGCGGGAACGGGGCGTTCGCGCCGACCGGGGACGCGGTGAACGCGTCGGTGCGGGTGGCCGCGGCCCGGTACTGCCAGCCGGTCGCCACGGCCGCGGCGCTCGGGTTGTACTCCGCTTCGGCCACCTTCTGGGCCGCGCCGAGCAGGTCGACCACCGGGTCCCCGCTGGCGTTGACGGTGTGCCCGGCGGCGAGCGCGGCGGTCACCATGCCGGCCGGCCAAGACGGCGGGGCTTCCTCGCCGAAGATCACGGCCCGGTCCAGGCGCCGGGCGAACGCCCGGGCGACCAGCGGCCGGATGGCCTCCCAGATGCCGAACTCCGAATCCGCAATGACCGAGTCGGGCACGGCGATGATGACGGCCAGCTCCTCCGCGATCAGCGGGGTGGAGTCGAACGTGGCGGCCGAGGTCTGCTTGAGCCCGCGGTCACCGGTGACCCAGTAGGCATCCGGGGTGCTGCTCAGGACGGGGATGCGGGAGTCGCGGGTGGTGGTGGGGACCCGTCGGCCGAGGGTGAGCGCGGTGGACTGAGTCTCCACCTCGCCGACGATGGCCTCGGCGATCTCGGCGGGGACCTCGCTGGCAGCGCCGACGCGGTCGATGACGTCATTGTAGGAAGGCACGGTGTCGCTCCAGGAGCACGAGAGCGCGCGCGGGGGCGCTCGGGATCGGGGCGTGGCCTCCTGGGGCCTCTGCGCCCGCCACGGGGCCGGCTCGGCGCCATCCGGGGCGCCCTGCCCGACCGACTCGGCGGGGTGACCAGACGGCCCGCCACCCGGGCCGTAGACCGTCCGATGTGGACGATCATAGCGGCCGACTGGCGGGCCGTGGTCGTGCTTGAGCTAGTTCGAGGTGCCCGGGCTACTCCGACGTGTCGGTACGGCCCTCGTCCTTGAGCGGGGCGTTGAGCGCGTGGTCGTGCTGACCGCAGACGTCCAGCGGCGGGAACGCCCGACCCTCGGCGTGCACCGCGGCCAGGGCGTCGGCCGGCACCCGGTTGACCTCCTCGCAGCGCAGGTGCACCGCGTCAGCGGCCACGGCATTGCCACCGAGGGTGGTCCAACCGCGGATCAGGTGACTGGTCGTGCTGCGGGCCGCGGTCAGGTGGCCGGTGGCGTCGGTCATGTCATCGTCCTTTCTCGGGAGCGGGTTGCGCTCGCGTCAGTCGTCGGCCGGCTCGGCGGGCCGGTGGGGCGAGTCGGTGCCGGGCGGGTAGGCGCAGGAGCGGCAGAGGCCGAGGATCAACGGGTGCGGCGAGGGTTGCCGGCAGCGCGTGCACCGCTCGCTCTCGGCCACCCCGCTCGGCTCGGGCGAAGGGAGCACCAAAGGGGGCGAAGGGGGCGGGGTTTCTGACGGTGCACTCTTTGCTCCCTTGGGTTCGCCGGGGTCCCAACACCACATCCACGGCTCACCCGCGCCGCCCGATTTCCTCGCCTTTGCACCGAGTCGGACTTTGGCTCGCTTGACCTGATCGCGGCTGTAGCCGGCGCCCTCAGCGGCCCTGTACGCATCGTTGGCGGCGAGCGCGCCACCGCGTTCGATGAACAGGTCTTCGAGCCATCGGTCGATCTCGCGGCGTTCGTCGCCGCCGTCCCGGTCGCCGCGCAACAGGTCCGCCGCGCCGCGTTCTGACGTCCCGGACCACGCGACCCGGGCCACGTCGGTGCCCGGCGCGCTTTCCAGCCGGTAGGCCAGGCTGTCTGGCATCTGAGCCAGGTTGGACTTGATGCACGCCAACACCCGCACCTCGGGGTCGTCGGGGTCCAGGGCGACCACGTAGCCGGCCCGGGCCGCCCCCACAATGCCGATCGACCCGCCACCGCGGTACATCGGTGATCCGCCCGCGCTCTTGTTGAGATGCCGGAGCAGGATCACCGTGCAGCCGGTGGCCTCGGCCAGCGCGGCGACCTGGTGCAGCACGGTGCGCACGTCCTGGTCCTTGTGCGCGTCGACCTTGCCGGGCATGTAGGCCATGAGCACGTCCACGATCAGCAACCGGGCCCGGACCCGGTGGATCGTGTCGCGGATCGCGGCCACGTCGGCGAGCGTCACCGCCCGCTCCCGCTCGCCGGTCCGGATGGCGGTGATGGCGTGGACCCGGGCCGGGTCGCCGCCGGCCGCGTCCAGCCGGGGCCGGATGGTGTCGGCTAGCCCGTCCTCGGCGGAGAGGATGACCACCGCGCCGGTCTCGCACGGCGCCCCGTCGGGCCACGGCCGGCCGGTGGACACGTGCGCGGCCAGGGTTACGGCCAGCGTGGACTTGCCCACGCTCGGGTCACCGTCGAGCGTGACCAACTTCCCGGCCGGCAACCGGCCCGGCCACAACCAGGCCAGCCGCTCGGGCGCCACGTCGGCCAGCGACACCGTCACGGGCGCCGGGCCTGCCTCGGCGCTGGCCGCGGCCTGGTTCGGGACACGAACAAGGTCCTCGGGTCCGTAGCCGGCGTGAGCGTGGTCCGTCAGGTCTTTACCCGCCCGGGGCTCCACCACGCTCACGTCCCGGGCCAGGCCGCGCAGACTGTCCGCCACGGCCGCCGCGTGTTGCCGGCCCGGGTCGTCCCGGTCCTGAACGACGATCACCGACCGGCCGGCCATGTGCCGGGCGTGCTCGGGCCGCCACTTGCCGGCTCCACCCGCGTTGCAGGTGGCGACCACGCCCCACCGTTCGATAGCGGTGTCGGCGTCGCGCTCGCCTTCCACCACATACACCACGGCGTCCGACTCGGCCGAGGCGAGCAGTTCGGGCAGTCGGTAGGGCGTGTGGTTCAGCTCGGCGGACCCGCCGGACTCCCAGTGCTCGCCCACCTTGCGCTGTTGGTGGAACCGTTTGTCCGGCCCGCGCACTACCTTGCCGATCTCGCGGCCGTCTCCGTCGCGGTAGACGTAGTGGGCCGGGCCGGCGGCGGGCGCCTGCGAGGCGGTGGGCACGCTGGCCGGCCGGTCCTCACTCAGGTCGGACCAGGACAAACCGAGCGCGTCGACCACCGCGTCCGAGGTGCAGCCGGCGTGGCAGTACAGCACCACCGGCTGTTCGTCGCCCTCACGAATCGACAGCGACGGGTCGTGATCGTCGTGCGCGGGACAGCGGGCCACCCAACCGCTGCCACTGCACCGAACGCCGGCCCCGCCGGCCTGTCGCTCCAGGGCGTCGAGCACCCGGTCGAGTGGGGCAAGGCGCTCGAGGTGGTCGTGTTCTGGGTCCACCTCGAGGTGCAAGTTCCCGGTGCCCACCGCGGGGTTGGACAGCGTCACGAACGTTCCCCCCGCACCGTCCAGGGCGTGACGATGTAGGAGCCGCGGTCACAGCCGGCGCGGCGTGGTCCGCCCTCGGCGGGGCCGAGGTGGTGATGCGCGTTGCCGCAGTCGAACGGGCACCGGCTGACGATGTGCAGGTGCCGGCGTCGTCCGCCCGGGACCGGGGGAAAGGCCACCGAGCGGGCGACGACGGACGCCCGGCGGGTCTCCCGGATACGCTGGCCGGGATCGGTGGGTTGCTGATCGCTCGTGGTGCGGGTGGCGGGGCCGGGCCGGGTCCCGCCCCCGGTCACGTCGGTGCTCACGCGGCGCCGTCCGTGTCACGGCCCGCGCGCCGTCGCCGGGCCTGGGCCGAGCGCAGGGCCAGCCGGGAGAAGTAGGCGCGGCGCGCGGATTCGGCCCGTAGTGCCCGCTCTGCGGGGGACATGGTGCCGTCCGGGTCGATCTCGCGCTCGAACCGGTCGAGCATCGCGGCGCGGGCTGCGGCCCGGCCGGGCGCCGTGCGGGCGGAGCGGTCGGACGTGTTCGCCCACGAGGTGTGCGCGGCGATCCTGGCGATCAGGGCGCGGTCGGAGCCCGGGTCGTCAGTCGGGGCAGACAGGTCGGAAGGTGTCTTGGAGGACACGCGAGGAAGCCTCTCGGGATGCTTGAGAGGGCAGCGGCCGGCGGCGACTGCCCATCCCCGCGAGGTAGCGCTTCGGCTGTCAGCGGGTGCGTCCCGGTCACGACCCCCGCGAGCGTGTCAAGGCGATCAGCGCGCGTGAGCTGAACGCGGGGGAGGGCACGTGGCCCGGTCCGACTTCCTCTGCCGCACAGCGTACACGGGCGCTGTGCATCGCCACGGGAACCTCCGTGATGCCCAGGTAGTCGCGCGTTTCAGAGGGTGTCGCCGAGCCCGGCCCGCTTGTGCGCCTCGCGGGCGCGTTGGTCCGCGGCGCTCGCGGCGTAGCGCCCGACCATCTCCCGCGATCGCCACCCGGTCAGCCGCATCAGGTCCTGTTCCTGGTTACCGGCGGCAAGCCAGCGGTGAGCGAAGGTGTGCCGGAACCGGTGCGGGTTGACCTCGCCGATGCCGGCCTCGGCCCCGCGCCTGTCGAGCATCTGCGCGATGCCTGACGCAGTCATCGCGCCGCGGGCGCCGAGCCACAGCGCCGGTTGCTGCGCGTACGGGTGTTTTGCCCGGCTGCGCAGGTAGCGCCGCAGGGCGTCGCCGGTGCGCACCCCGAACGGGGCCGCTCGGCCGCGCCGGCCCTTCCCCAGGACCCGGGCAACGTCGAGGTCGAAATCGAGGTCATCGACCGTGAGCCCGGCCAGTTCGCCGGCCCGGACGCCGGTGTCGAGCAGCATCCGCACGATCGCCGCGTCGCGCCGCGCCTCGAAGGTGTTGCCGCGGCAGGCGTGGAGCAGCTTGCTCAGCTCCTCGTCCGTGATGATCGGGACCGGTTGTTCCGGCACGGCCGGCGGACGCAGCTTCTCGAAGGGGCTGTGTTCGATCTCCTCCTCGTCGACCAGCCACCGGAAGAACTGCTGCACCGACCGGTACGCCCGGGCGATGGTTGCCGGGGCCAGCGTCCCGCCGCGCCGGCTCGGCCGCGTGGACAGGTGGACCAGCCACGCTTCGAGGTGACCGCGAGTGATCGCCGCGGGCGCGGTCGGCAGGCCCTCGGCATCGAGGTAGTCGGCGAGGATCTCGGTGTCCACGAGGTAGCGGTGGATCGTCTGCGGCGCCCGGTTGGTGGCCATGAGGTGTCGGCGGAAGTCCGGGAGAAGGCCGCGGACGCTGTCGGGTGCGGGGGAGCCGGCGCCGGTCACCTGCGGGAATGTAGCGGCCGGCTCTCTTGCTGAGCAAGCGTCTATGCTGTAGCTTCACCTGCGTTTCCGCAGGTAGTGCCCCCGGCAGGATTCGAACCTGCGACCCAGAGATTAGAAGGCTCTTGCTCTGTCCAGCTGAGCTACGAGGGCGTGGGGCCCGGAGGCCGCCGCCGACGAGGGTAACGGCTCGGGTGTCGACAGGGGCTCCGACGCCGCCCGACCGAGCGACGCGGGCCGCCGATCCGGCCCGTTCCCCGACGTCACCCGTCCGTTTCGCGGTGTCCGCCCTCACGCGTCGAGGGTGCGAGATCCATACTAAGCGCATGGCACTGGGACTGCGCTCCGCGATCGGCTCGGACGTCGGCCGCCGGCGCACCGCGAACGAGGACTCCGGCGCGGCCGGGGACCGCCTGCTCGTCGTCGCCGACGGCATGGGCGGCCACGCGCACGGTGAGCTCGCGAGTGCGCTCACGGTGGCGGCGATGCTGGAGCTGGACGAGCGCCTGCCCCAGGATCTCTCCGACGTGGACCTGCTCGGCGAGCTCGCCCGGGCGGTCGACGAGGCGTCGGAGCGGCTGGCCGAGCACGCCCGCAAGGAACCGGACACGCAGGGGATGGGCACGACGGTCGTCGCGCTGGTCTTCGACGGCGCCCGGCTCGGACTCGCGCACGTGGGGGACTCGCGGATCTACCGCTGCCGCGGCGGCGAGCTGCGCCAGCTCACCCACGACCACACGATGGTCCAGCAGCTGGTCGACGAGGGCCAGATCACGCCGGAGGAGGCGCTCGTCCACCCGCGGCGCTCCGTCCTCATGCGCGCGCTGAGCACCGAGCACCCGGTCGAGGCGGACCTCGAGTTCCTCGAGCCGGAGCCGGGCGACCGCTACCTCCTCTGCTCGGACGGGGTGACGGCGGTCCTGCCGGACAAGGCGATCGAGGACCTGATGGCCGCGCCGACCGGGCCCGAGGTCGTCGTCGCGCAGCTGATCACGCTGGCCAACGAGGGCGGTGGGCCGGACAACATCACCGCCGTCGTGGCGGACGTCGTCGACGCGGGTGAGGCGCAGGCGCAGGGCGTCCGGGTCGTGGGAGCAGCGTCCGACCTGCGTTAACGGCGGCTGACCAGGCGTCGGAAGCCGACCGGCACGGTCCCTCCGGAGGCCGCCAGCCGCGCGACGCGACGCTCCACGGCCTGCCTGCGCGACCGGTCCGGTTCCGGCCATGCGCGGCCGCGACGAGGGGCGCCAGCTCGGCCGGTGCGCGGAACACGGCGCGCACGTCGCCGAGGACGGCGAAGTCGGCCGCCGCGAGCAGCCAGCCCGGATGGTCGACGGCGGTCGGGCACACCCAGCCCGCGCCGAGCAGCCCGCGCCGCACGCCGCGTCGCAGTTCGCCGAGCGACCGCCCGGGCGCCGGGACGACGACGACCACGCTGCCCGCGGGCCGCAACACGCGGCGGACCTCGGCCAGCAACGCGTCGGGCCGGTCGAGCGCGGGGAGGACCCGGTCGAGCACCACGCAGTCCGCCGCGGCGTCGCCGAGCGGGAGCGCCCCGGGCGAGGCGCGTGCGTCGGCGACCGTCACCGCGCCGGGGTCGTGCGAGGTGATCGAGACCGTCCGGCCCGTGGTGGGCAGGGCGGCGCCGACCCACTCGGTCAGTCCCGGGACGTCCGTCACGTGGGGGAGTCTGGCAGCGGGGTACGACGGAAACCGTCGTGACGCGGGCATAGCCTGGTCGCATGGCGCAGACGACCGCCGACCCCACCCCGACGACGTCGCCCCACCGGCCACCCTCGGGCGTCGGCGGCCTGCTGGGGCTCGGCATCGCCGTGGCGGTCCTCGTCGCGGCAGGGCTCACGGCCCTCACCGGATCCCGGCCCGTCGAGAACCTCGGGCTGCCCGACCCGGGCACGCTGACCACGATCGGGCTGCCCGCGGTCCGCGCGGTCGCCGAGGTGTGCGCCGTGCTCGCGATCGGCTTCCTGCTCCTCGCGGCGTTCTTCGTGGCTCCGCAACGGAGCGGCTATCTGGACGTCGCGGGGTACCGCGGGGTACGGGCGGGCTCGTACGCCGCTGCGGGATGGGCCGTGTCGGCCCTGCTGCTGGTGCCCCTGAGCGCGGCGGACGCGTTGGGCAGATCGGTGGTCGACGTGCTCGACCCGGGGCTCCTGATCTCGGTCATCCCCAAGCTCGCGGACGCCATGGCGTGGCTGCTGACCGCGATCGTCGCGTTGCTGCTGCTGGTCGCGTGCCGGCTGGTGCTGTCCTGGGGATGGACGGTGGTGACGTTCGGGCTCGCCCTGCTGGGCCCGCTGCCGGTCGCCCTCACCGGGCACTCCGCGGCGGGCGGCTCTCACGACGTCGCGACGAACAGTCTCGTGCTGCACATCCTGGCCGCGTCGCTGTGGGTCGGCGGCCTGGTGGCCGTGCTGTCGCTCGCCGTCGCCAGGGCGGACGACGACAGCGTGACGCTCGGCGTCGCAGTGCGCCGGTTCTCACGGGTCGCGTTCTGGTGCTGGGTGGTGCTGGCGGCCACGGGGGTACTCAACGCCCTGGTCCGCGTGTCGCCCGCCGACCTGATCGGTTCGACGTACGGCGCGCTGCTGCTGGGGAAGACCCTGGCCCTGGTGGTGCTGGGTGCGCTCGGCTACCTGCACCGCAGGCACACCGTCGACGCCGCCGGTCGGGGCGAACGTGCAGCACTCCTGCGGCTCGGTGGGGTGGAGGTGATGCTGATGCTCGCCACCATCGGGCTCGCCGTGGCGTTGGGACGCAGCGCGCCGCCCGCCTCGAACGTGGCTCCACCCTCGCGGACCGAGGTCGTTCTCGGGTACGACCTCGACGGTCCGCCGACCCTGGCGCGCCTCGCCTTCGACTGGCGGCTCGACCTGATCTTCGGCACCGCCGCCGTGCTCATGGCCCTGCTCTACCTGCTGGGTGTCCGACGGTTGCGTGCGCGGGGGGACACCTGGAAGCCCGGGCGGACGGCGGCGTGGCTCTGCGGCTGCGCGGTGCTGCTGATCGCGACGAGCTCGGGCCTCGGGAAGTACTCGCCGGCGATGTTCAGCGTGCACATGGGTACGCACATGATGCTGTCGATGCTCACGCCGATCCTGCTCGTGCTGGGAGCACCGGTCACGCTGATGTTGCGTGCGCTCCCGGTTGCCGGGCGGGGGAATCCGCCGGGGCCGAGGGAGTGGTTGCTCGCGGCCGTGCACTCGCCGGTCGCCAGGTTCGTCACGCATCCGCTGTTCTCCCTGCCGGTGTTCGTCGGCTCGTACTACGCGCTGTACTTCTCGAACCTGTTCGGGTGGGCGCTCAACGAGCACTGGGCGCACGTCGCGATGAACCTGCACTTCCTGCTGGCCGGGCTGATCTTCTTCTGGCCCGTGATCGGCGTCGACCCGTCGCCGCGACGCCTGCCACCCGTCGTCCGGCTGGCGGTCGTGTTCATCTCCGTGCCCTTCCACGCGTTCTTCGGCGTGGCGTTGATGGGCGCGGACACGGTGATCGGGGAGCAGTTCTACCGGTCGCTGGCGCTGCCGTGGGTCACCGATCCGCTCGTGGACCAGAAGCTCGGGGGCGGACTCGCGTGGGCCTCCGGCGAGGTCCCGCTCCTCCTGGTGATCGTCGCGCTGCTCATCCAGTGGTCCCGCCACGACGAGCGGTCGGCCCGGCGCGATGATCGCCGGGCGGACGCAGACGGGGATGCGGACCTCAAGGCTTACAACGAGATGTTGCGCCGCTTGGCCCGTGGTGGACGCCCGTCGGGCGCGTCCGAGGAAAATCTTGAAGATCCTGCGGACGGTGCGTCGCACGACGAACGACGGGTGGAGGGCCCCTCCGCGGGGCGCGAGCCGGCCGGGGCGTCGGGGATCGGGGCAGGTGAACGGCCCCGGGACGTCCCGTCGTCGGACTGACCGTTCGTCGCAGGGCCGTTCGGGGCCGTCTTGCTCTCCGTCGGCCGTTTGCGCAGGTCAACGCGCCAATGGGGGGCCGATTTGACCACCCCCGGTAGCCCTGGTGTAACTTTCCCTTCGTCGCCGCGGCGAGCGGAAAGACGGATCGGGCCGGTTCTCCGGGCCGGGTCGGGCTCGCCGGAGGGTGGCAGCCTCCGCGGAAGCGATACCTTCGGGTAGCGTGGCAGGGGCGCGTCGGACGGAAGTTGGGGGTTGCCCCTCCAGTTCGGACGACGTAACATAAGAGAGTTGCCCCGGACTCGATCGAGTCTGGTAGGCTCTCGAACAGAAGCGACAACGCCCCGGACGGATCCCGCAAGGGTTCTTGGTGGTGTGCGGGTGTCTTTTGAGAACTCAACAGTGTGTCGAGCTAAGTGTTCTGGTGGTTTTTGTGCCAGTTCATGTTTGGTCTGCTGCCGGCCCCGTCCGGTGGGTGGACTGTTTTTGAGAGCCAGTTTTTGTTGGAGAGTTTGATCCTGGCTCAGGACGAACGCTGGCGGCGTGCTTAACACATGCAAGTCGAGCGGTAAGGCCCTTCGGGGTACACGAGCGGCGAACGGGTGAGTAACACGTGGGTGACCTGCCCTCAGCTCTGGGATAAGCCTGGGAAACCGGGTCTAATACCGGATAGGACCTTCTCCTGCATGGGAGTGGGTGGAAAGTTTTTCGGCTGGGGATGGGCCCGCGGCCTATCAGCTTGTTGGTGGGGTGATGGCCTACCAAGGCGACGACGGGTAGCCGGCCTGAGAGGGCGACCGGCCACACTGGGACTGAGACACGGCCCAGACTCCTACGGGAGGCAGCAGTGGGGAATATTGCGCAATGGGCGGAAGCCTGACGCAGCGACGCCGCGTGGGGGATGACGGCCTTCGGGTTGTAAACCTCTTTCGCCAGGGACGAAGCGTGAGTGACGGTACCTGGATAAGAAGCACCGGCCAACTACGTGCCAGCAGCCGCGGTAACACGTAGGGTGCGAGCGTTGTCCGGAATTATTGGGCGTAAAGAGCTCGTAGGCGGTGTGTCGCGTCGGCCGTGAAAACCTGGGGCTTAACTCTGGGCTTGCGGTCGATACGGGCATCACTGGAGTTCGGCAGGGGAGACTGGAATTCCTGGTGTAGCGGTGAAATGCGCAGATATCAGGAGGAACACCGGTGGCGAAGGCGGGTCTCTGGGCCGATACTGACGCTGAGGAGCGAAAGCGTGGGGAGCGAACAGGATTAGATACCCTGGTAGTCCACGCCGTAAACGTTGGGCGCTAGGTGTGGGGGCCATTCCACGGTCTCTGTGCCGCAGCTAACGCATTAAGCGCCCCGCCTGGGGAGTACGGCCGCAAGGCTAAAACTCAAAGGAATTGACGGGGGCCCGCACAAGCGGCGGAGCATGTGGATTAATTCGATGCAACGCGAAGAACCTTACCTGGGTTTGACATGCACCAGACATCCCTAGAGATAGGGCTTCCCTTGTGGTTGGTGTGCAGGTGGTGCATGGTTGTCGTCAGCTCGTGTCGTGAGATGTTGGGTTAAGTCCCGCAACGAGCGCAACCCTTGTTCCATGTTGCCAGCACGTAGTGGTGGGGACTCATGGGAGACTGCCGGGGTCAACTCGGAGGAAGGTGGGGATGACGTCAAATCATCATGCCCCTTATGTCCAGGGCTTCACACATGCTACAATGGCCAGTACAGAGGGCTGCGAGACCGTGAGGTGGAGCGAATCTCTTAAAGCTGGTCTCAGTTCGGATTGGGGTCTGCAACTCGACCCCATGAAGTTGGAGTCGCTAGTAATCGCAGATCAGCAACGCTGCGGTGAATACGTTCCCGGGCCTTGTACACACCGCCCGTCACGTCACGAAAGTTGGTAACACCCGAAGCCGGCGGCCCAACCCTTGTGGAGGGAGTCGTCGAAGGTGGGACTGGCGATTGGGACGAAGTCGTAACAAGGTAGCCGTACCGGAAGGTGCGGCTGGATCACCTCCTTTCTAAGGAGTCTCACCGTGTGGTGGGCGTCCCCAGGTTTCTGGGGTCCTTTCACTGATACGCCTCCGGATGGCGCCGGCTGCTGTGGCAGTGGGTGTGGGGGCGCTGGGTGGAACGCAAAGAGTTCTGCTGGGACATGTTTGAGGCTTGGCACACTGTTGGGTCCTGAGGAGACACCTGTGGGTGTGTTCTTGGTGGCCGCGTCCGGTCTGGTTCATCTAACGCCCGCCGTTGTGTGGGTGGTGGTGTGACGGGGGTCGGGGTGTGGTTGTGTGTTGAGTGTTGCATAGTGGATGCGAGCATCTTGTTGTGGTCAAGTGTGTAAGGGCACATGGTGGATGCCTGGGCATCAGGAGCCGATGAAGGACGTGGGAGGCCGCGATAGTCCTCGGGGAGTTGTCAACCGAGCTGTGATCCGAGGGTGTCCGAATGGGGAAACCCAGCGCCCGTCATGGGGCGTTACTTACATCTGAATTCATAGGGTGTAAGGGGGAACGTGGGGAAGTGAAACATCTCAGTACCCACAGGAAGAGAAAACAACCGTGATTCCGTGAGTAGTGGCGAGCGAAAGCGGAGGAGGCTAAACCGTGTTCGTGTGATACCCGGCAGGGGTTGCGGATGCGGTGTCGTGGGTTGTGGTCGTCGGGGTTCTGCCGGACCTCGGATTGTGTGGTTGTGTGTTAGTGGAAGACTTCTGGAAAGGGTCGCCGTAGTGGGTGAGAGCCCCGTACGCGAAAACGCGCAGCGCATGATGGACCTCATACCCGAGTAGCAGCGAGCTCGTGGAATTTGCTGTGAATTTGGCGGGACCACCCGTTAAGCCTAAATACTTCCTGGTGACCGATAGCGGACGAGTACCGTGAGGGAAAGGTGAAAAGTACCCCGGGAGGGGAGTGAAATAGTACCTGAAACCGTGTGCCTACAAGCCGTCAGAGCCTTTATCGGTGATGGCGTGCCTTTTGAAGAATGAGCCTGCGAGTTATGCTTCGTGGCGAGGTTAACCCGTGTGGGGTAGCCGTAGCGAAAGCGAGTCTGAACAGGGCGTTGAGTCGCGGGGTGTAGACCCGAAGCGGAGTGATCTACCCATGGCCAGGGTGAAGCGTCGGTAAGACGTCGTGGAGGCCCGAACCCACCAGGGTTGAAAACCTGGGGGATGAGCTGTGGGTAGGGGTGAAAGGCCAATCAAACTCCGTGATAGCTGGTTCTCCCCGAAATGCATTTAGGTGCAGCGTCGCGTGGTGGGTACCGGAGGTAGAGCACTGGATGGCCTAGGGGGCCGACAAGCTTACTGAAGTCAGCCAAACTCCGAATGCCGGTACTGTTAGCGCGGCAGTGAGACTGCGGGGGATAAGCTTCGTAGTCGAGAGGGAAACAGCCCAGATCACCGGCTAAGGCCCCTAAGCGTGCGCTAAGTGGGAAAGGATGTGGGATCGCCGAGACAACCAGGAGGTTGGCTTAGAAGCAGCCACCCTTGAAAGAGTGCGTAATAGCTCACTGGTCAAGTGGTCCTGCGCCGACAATGTAGCGGGGCTCAAGCGCACCGCCGAAGCCGTGGCAATCCGACATTCATCCGCCGGGGCCTTTTTGGGGCGTTGGTGTAGTGGTTGGGTTGGGTAGGGGAGCGTCGTGCATCCGGTGAAGCCGCCGAGTGATCGAGTGGTGGAGGGTGTGCGAGTGAGAATGCAGGCATGAGTAGCGAATGCAGAGTGAGAATCTCTGCCGCCGGATGACCAAGGGTTCCTGGGCCAGGTTGTTCCGCCCAGGGTGAGCCGGGACCTAAGGCGAGGCCGACAGGCGTAGTCGATGGATAACGGGTTGATATTCCCGTGCTCGTGATAGTGCGTCCATGCCGAGGCTGTTGATGCTAACCATCCGAACCCGCCTCTGAGTCCTTCGGGACGAGGGGGAGTGGGGGAGCGTGGGATCCGATTCGGTAGTAGGCAAGCGATGGGGTGACGCAGGAGGGTAGCCTCGCCACGCGGTGGTTGTCGTGGTGTAAGCCTGTAGCCCGATCTCCAGGTAAATCCGGGGGTCATATAAGGGTGAGAGGTGATGCGTAGCCGATTGAGGCGAAGTAGGGTGATCCCATGCTGTCGAGAAAAGCCTCTAGTGAGTGCTGTTGCGGCCCGTACCCTAAACCGACACAGGTGGTCAGGTAGAGAATACCGAGGCGATCGAGTGAACTCTGGTTAAGGAACTCGGCAAAATACCTCCGTAACTTCGGGAGAAGGAGGGCCGGTTGCCTTGAAGCCCCGTTGCGGGCTAGGGGTGGCCGGTCGCAGAGACCAGGCCCAAGCGACTGTTTACTAAAAACACAGGTCCGTGCGAAGTCGCAAGACGATGTATACGGACTGACGCCTGCCCGGTGCTGGAACGTTAAGAGGACCTGTTAGCCGATTCGTCGGCGAAGCGGAGAATTTAAGCGCCAGTAAACGGCGGTGGTAACTATAACCATCCTAAGGTAGCGAAATTCCTTGTCGGGTAAGTTCCGACCTGCACGAATGGCGTAACGACTTGGGCGCTGTCTCGACCAGAGACTCGGCGAAATTGCACTACGAGTAAAGATGCTCGTTACGCGCGGCAGGACGGAAAGACCCCGGGACCTTTACTACAGCTTGGTATTGGTGCTCGGTTCGGCTTGTGTAGGATAGGTGGGAGACTGTGAAGCGGTCACGCTAGTGGTTGTGGAGTCGTTGTTGAAATACCACTCTGGTCGAATTGGGTGTCTGAACCTCGGGCCATGATCTGGTTCAGGGACAGTGCCTGGTGGGTAGTTTAACTGGGGCGGTTGCCTCCTAAAGGGTAACGGAGGCGCCCAAAGGTTCCCTCAGCCTGGTTGGCAATCAGGTGTTGAGTGTAAGTGCACAAGGGAGCTTGACTGTGAGACTGACGGGTCGAGCAGGGACGAAAGTCGGGACTAGTGATCCGGCACCTCCTGGTGGAAGGGGTGTCGCTCAACGGATAAAAGGTACCCCGGGGATAACAGGCTGATCTTGCCCAAGAGTCCATATCGACGGCATGGTTTGGCACCTCGATGTCGGCTCGTCGCATCCTGGGGCTGGAGTAGGTCCCAAGGGTTGGGCTGTTCGCCCATTAAAGCGGTACGCGAGCTGGGTTTAGAACGTCGTGAGACAGTTCGGTCCCTATCCGCCGCGCGCGTAGGAGACTTGCGGAAGGCTGTCCCTAGTACGAGAGGACCGGGACGGACGAACCTCTGGTGTGCCAGTTGTACCGCCAGGTGCATGGCTGGTTGGCTATGTTCGGAAGGGATAACCGCTGAAGGCATCTAAGCGGGAAGCTCGTTCCAAGATGAGGTCTCCCACCACCTTTGCGTGGGTAAGGCTCCCAGTAGACGACTGGGTTGATAGGCCAGAGATGGAAGCCCTGTGAGGGGTGGAGTTGACTGGTACTAATAGGCCGAGGGCTTGCCACAACATGTTGTTCGCATCCACTGTGTGACCCTGAGCACACGACCAGTCCGGCCCGGTTTCGGGTCGGTGGTTGGTGTTCGACCCGGTCCATTCCCCCGGTAGAACGGGGGGTGGGGTGGGATAGGTGAATAGTGTTGTCGGTGGTCATTGCGGAGGGGGAACGCCCGGTCCCATCCCGAACCCGGAAGCTAAGCCCTCCAGCGCCGATGGTACTGCACTCGCCAGGGTGTGGGAGAGTAGGTCGCTGCCGACATCAAACCTTGGGAAAGGCCCCGGAACTGCGGTTCCGGGGCTGCGTTCTCGGCTCAGAGTGCGACGGAAGCGGCTACCACGCTCCACCGACAATTTCTCGCCTCGCCGTGTCGGAAGACGTCGAACGTTCCCCACTCGGGTCCGCGTGTCCACAGGATCGGCATTCGTTCCGTCGAGCTCCCGTTCTCGCCCGATGCTTGGTCCACCGGATCGACCAATACGAGGAGCGAGAAGATGACCGAGATCCTGACGACCGTGGTGGGCCGCCTGACGAATGCGCCTGTCACGCGGGACCTGGGCGGCGGCCGCGAGGTCGTCTCCTTCCGAATGGCCTGCAACCACGGGTACCTGGACCGCACGACGGGCCAGTGGAAGGAGTCGTCGACCTCCTACGTGTCCGTCGACATCTGGCGCAAGCACCTGGGCCGCAACGTGCAGGGGTCGTTCGTGAAGGGCGACCCGGTGATCGCGCACGGCCGGCTGTACGTCCGGGACTACGAGCAGGAGGGGCGCACCCGCACCGCCGTCACCCTCGTCGCCGACGCCGTCGGGCCCGACCTCAACACGGCGATGGCCGCCGTCACCAGGGTGCGACGGACCGCCGACGGCAGCCTGGTGGAGGAGGCCGGCATGCCGATGCCGGGCGACGACGGTGCTGCCCAGGAGGGTGTGCCGGTCGGTCCGCGCTCCGCACCGGAGGAGGAGCGGCTCGGACAGGTGGCCGAGGTCGTACCGGCCGCGAGGGCCTGACCCCGGCGGAACTACCATCGTGGGCGTGGCGGAGTTCATCTACACCATGAAGAACGTGCGCAAGGCGCACGGCGACAAGGTCATCCTCGACAACGCTTCGATCAGCTTCTATCCGGGGGCCAAGATCGGTGTCGTGGGGCCGAACGGCGCCGGCAAGTCGAGCGTGCTGCGGATCATGGCGGGGCTGGACCAGCCCAACAACGGCGAGGCATTCCTCGCGCCCGGGGCGACGGTCGGCATCCTCCAGCAGGAGCCCACGCTGAACGAGGAGAAGACCGTCCTCGGGAACGTCGAGGAGGGCGTCGGCGAGATCAAGCAGAAGCTCGACCGGTACAACCAGATCGCCGAGCAGATGGCGACGGACTACTCGGACGCGCTGATGGAGGAGATGGGCACCCTCCAGGAGGAGCTCGACCACGCCGACGCCTGGGAGCTCGACTCCCAGCTCGAGCAGGCGATGGACGCGCTGCGGTGCCCGCCGCCGGACGCCGAGGTCACGCACCTCTCCGGTGGTGAGCGCCGCCGGGTCGCGCTGTGCAAGCTCCTGCTGTCGAAGCCGGACCTCCTGCTGCTCGACGAGCCGACCAACCACCTCGACGCCGAGAGCGTCCTGTGGCTGGAGCAGTTCCTCAGCTCCTACCCGGGCGCGGTCCTGGCCGTCACCCACGACCGGTACTTCCTCGACAACGTGGCGCAGTGGATCCTCGAGCTGGACCGCGGCCGCACCTTCCCGTACGAGGGCAACTACTCCACCTACCTGGAGAAGAAGGCGGAGCGGCTCGCCGTCCAGGGCAAGAAGGACGCGAAGTTGCAGCGGCGGCTGAAGGAGGAGCTGGCCTGGGTCCGCTCCAACCCCAAGGCGCGCCAGGCGAAGAGCCGCTCGCGGCTCGACCGCTACGAGGAGATGGCGGCCGAGGCGGACCGGCACCGCAAGCTGGACTTCGAGGAGATCCAGATCCCGCCGGGCCCGCGCCTGGGCAACACCGTCGTCGAGGTCTCGCACCTGGACAAGGGCTTCGACGGGCGGCAGCTCATCAAGGACCTGTCCTTCTCGCTGCCCCGCAACGGCATCGTGGGCGTCATCGGGCCGAACGGTGTCGGCAAGACCACGCTGTTCAAGACGATCGTCGGCCTGGAGAAGCCGGACTCGGGCGAGGTGAAGGTCGGCGACACGGTCAAGCTGTCGTACGTCGACCAGAACCGCGCCGGCATCGACCCGAACAAGAACGTGTGGGAGGTCGTGTCCGACGGGCTCGACTACATCCACGTCGGGCAGACCGAGATGCCGTCCCGGGCCTACGTCGCGGCGTTCGGGTTCAAGGGCCCGGACCAGCAGAAGCCGGCCGGCGTGCTGTCCGGTGGTGAGCGGAACCGGCTGAACCTGGCCCTCACGCTCAAGCTGGGCGGCAACCTGATCCTGCTCGACGAGCCGACGAACGACCTGGACGTCGAGACCCTGGGGTCGCTGGAGAACGCGCTGGAGCAGTTCCCGGGCTGCGCCGTGGTGATCTCCCACGACCGCTGGTTCCTCGACCGCGTGGTGACCCACATCCTCGCGTGGGAGGGCACGGACGAGAACCCGGCCAGCTGGTTCTGGTTCGAGGGCAACTTCGAGGCGTACGAGAAGAACAAGATCGAGCGCCTCGGAGCGGATGCCGCGCGACCGCACCGTGTGACGCACCGTAAGCTGACCCGTGACTGAGAGCTATCACTCTCCGGTGGCCTGAGGGCACGGAGCGGCAGCGGGAGCGACCCCGGAGTCGGGGTGCACGGGAGGGTGCATGTCCGAAGTGGTCCGGCACGACGGGGACCAGATCTCCGGGGCGGCGATGGTCGGTGTCGCCTCGTCGCTGCGGTGGAGCAGGCCGGATCTCACGGCCGATCTCGCCGGGCACGTCGCTGATGCGGCGCGGTCCGGCGACCCGGCTCTGTGGCTCGCCGCCCTCGGGTGGCGGGTGCACGGAGTTGCGGCGGTGGGCGACGGCCGTCCGGCCGTCGTCGAGGCCCTTGCGGCACTGGACGCGGTGGACGCCGATGCTGCGGACACGGCGGCCCTGCGTCTGCTGGTCGAGGTCGCCTCGGCGTGCCGGGACAACGGCGACGTCGCGCTCGCCCGGCGGCTCGCACAGGTTGTGCTGGCACGTGCCGACGAGTCGCCGGAGTCCCGGTTCGACGCTCGGCTGGTCCTGGCGCGTTGTGGGACCGGTGATCAGCCGGGCGAGGTGAGCGGCCTCCTCGACGACGCTCGGGCGGAGGCCGCACGTCTGCTGCCCGGCCCCGCCTACGCGGCTGCCGTCGCGCTCGCGCGGGCGTCGGCCGCACGGGAGGGCGGGCGACCGGACGAGGCCGTCGACGCCGCCGCCGAAGGGCTGCGCGTACTCGGAGCCGGCGACGGAGAGACCCCCGGTCCGGTGTCACCCCATCTGGTCGACGCGCTCACGGCACAGCGGCTCGGCGCCCTGCTCGAGGCCGGACGTCGCCCGGAGGCACGCGCGCTGGCGGACGCGGTGGCCGGACGCGCGGGAACGAAGGCGACGCGGCAGGCCGCGCAGCTCCGGCTCGTCGTCGCGCAGGCGACGGCCGACGACGGCGCCGCGACCGAGCGAGCGTTGTCCGAGGCCGCCGAGTACGCGGCCGCGGTCGACAGCCCCGGGCTCGAGGGTGCGTGCCGCATCGCGCTCGGCGACCTCGCCGAGAAGCAGGGCCGGCTGGACGTCGCCCTGGCCGCGACGCGTGCCGGGCTCGAGGCGGAGCATCGCGACGCGGAGCGCGGGCGGCGGTTCCGCGAGCTGGTCGCCGCTGTTGCCGACCGGCTGATCGGCGACAGCGCTCCCGATCGAGGGCGCCGCGACGTCGTCGGGTCCGCTGCAGGTGGCAGCGCTCCGCGTGCCGACGGCCGGGGCGACGCCGGTGGTGCCGGCACGCCCGGTCGTTCCCGTGGCACGGGGGCGGGTACCGGAGCGTCCCCCAGCACCCCGCCCGGAGCCGGACGCGGAACGCGGAACGGTACGTCTCCTGCGCACCCGACCGCGAGGGTCACGGGACCGACGAGCGCGATCGACGCCCTGCTGGGCGGACTCGACGCAGGGATCCTGCCGTCCGCATGGAGCAGCTCGATCGCCGATCCGGTGGCCGAGCCGCGAGCCGCGGTGCACCGTCGCGAGACGACGGCCGGCGAGGGCGGCGGCCGTCGGCGCCGCGCTGTGGACGGGGTCGCTGACGAGCGCGAGGTGACGGCTGGGCGGCGGCGGAAGCCAGACCGCGATGCCGAGCCGACCGTCGGCACCGGCCGGACCGACGCCGACCGCGCCGACATCGGCGACCCGGGCACGCGCAGCGTTGTGCGGACCGGTGATCATGGCGCCAGGCGGCGCAACGACGCCGGCCTGGCTGCAGACGTCGGGGCGACTCGCGGCGGACAGCGCGCGGAGACCGCCGGCGGTGCAGCGTCGGCCTCCGACCGCACCCGAGGTGCAACAGCCGGCTCCGCAGGCTCGGGTCCGGGGAATCTCGACGAGGGTGTGGCCCCGACCGTCGGCCGCAGGCGCGGTGAGGGGAACGACTCCGCCGACTCGGTCGGGGGCGCGCGCCACGCGGGGGCGCACTCGGAGCCCGGTCGTCGGCGGAGTGGAGACGTTTCCGCAGCCGTGGGTCGGGGCCTCGAGGGTGTCGTCGCGGGTTCTGGTCGGCGCGGAGGCGGCAACTCTGCCGGCGCGAGCCGTGGTGGCCCTGCTGAAGGCCTGTTCCCGGCCTCCGGTCGCGCGGGCCGGGGCGGTGCCGAGGACCTCCTCCCGGCTGCCGGCGTCGGACGCCGTGCCGAGCAGGAGACCCTGCGCAGCCGTCGGGCTCGGCGGCGGGGCGAGGGCGAGGCGCCCACGAGTCCGGACGAGCGCCCGACCGATGGCGCCGGCGCGACGAGCGCAGGGCGCAGCTCGGAGGACGACGGGCGGGGGTCGGTGCTCCGCGACGACGCGGCGATGGCTACGAACGGCCGGGCCTCGGAACCGGCGCCGGGCCGTGGCCGCAGCGACAGCGGATGGAGCGCGCTGTTCGGCGGCTCGGCCGACTCGCCGAGCACGTCGACCGACGCCGAGGGTGAGTCCGAGCGCGCACACGAGCCACCCACGAAGACTCGGCGGCGGACCACGGCGACCGCGGTACCGATCGACGACGTGGACCAGCGCCGGACGGCGTCCTACGGGGCGCTGCTCGGGGACGCGTTGATCTCGGAGCTGCGGGCCTCGGGTCAGTGGAGCGACGACGGTCGGTCTCGTTCCTGGCCCCGTCCGCGGCCCGATGACGACCTGCCCGGCGTCGTCAGCGGTGGCAGTGGTGGCAGCGGTGGGTCGGACGAGGAATCCGGGCGCATCGTGCTGGACGAGGGCGTTGCGCGGACGACCGCGGGGCCGCGCCGGGAAGGCGACGATTCGCAGCCGCGGGGCGAGGCGGGTGACGAGCCGGGCGGCTCGGCTGGACGTCGTGGCCGGATCAGTGACGAGCTCTCCAGCGGGAGCATGGAGGGGGCGAGACGTGGCCTCGCCGCCGCCAGCCCGAGCGAGGTCGAGCGTCCCGGTCACGAAGGCGCCCAGGAGCCGAGCGCGGGAACCGAGGTGCAGAGTGCTGAGAGCTCGGCCAGGTCTCGTGCGCATGTCGAGGACGTGTGGCGCAGCGACGTCCACGGGGCGCGGGCGGCGGACGGCGAGCGGTCCCGGTCGCGTCGCTCGGCCGATCGGCTCTCCGCGGACGGACAGCCTGCCGCGCGTCTGGTGGCGGACCTGCTCGCTGCTTCCGAGGGCGGAGGTCGCGCTGGTCGGCGCCGGGCGCGCGAGGCTGCCGAGGCGCAGTCCGACCGCACGGCGTCGACCGCGCCGGCACGAGACGGTGAGCCGGTTGCCCAGCGGCGCGGTGCCGCGGGGGTGGGCCTCGGTGCGCTGGGCGGTGCGAGCGAGGTGGGCCGGGCTGGCGGGCGCCGTACCCGGGCGGATGAGCCGAGCAACGCCGATGAGCTGAGCAACGCCGATGAGCCGAGCAAGGCCGGTGAGCTGGGCCGCGTCGGTGCGCTTGGTCGCGGCGACGAACCGGGTCGGGCCGAGGAGCTGGGTCACGTCGAGGAGCTGGGCCGTGGTGCGCTGAGTGGTGCGGGCGAGCTGGGTCGGGAACGCGGACGCCGGGCCCGGGAGCGCGCCGATGGGCTGGGCGTCAGTCCGCTGAGCGCTGCAAGCGAGCAGGGGCGGGATGGTGGGCGCCGTGCTCGCACCGACGAGCTGGGTCGCGCGGCTGAGCTGTGGCGCGGAGGTGAGTCGGGGCGCGGAGCTGTGGCGAGCCGGCGAGCTGTGTCGGGCCGGGCAGCCGAATCCGGCCGCGACACTGAGCCAAGCCAGGGAGCCGAGTCCGGCCGCGGAGTTGTTTCGGGTCGGGGACGTGAGTCGGGGCGCGGAGGTGAGTCGAGTCGCGCCGGGGAGTCGAGCCCTGCGAGCGAGGCGAGCGGTGCCGAGCGGACCCGGGGCGATCAGCTGGGGCGTGCCGGAGTGTCCGGACCTCAGGACGTGGTGAGCACGGGCACGCCGGGGGACGGTGCGCTGTCGGCACTCGACCGGACGTCGGCGCGGGCGGGTGAGCCGGCGTCGGCGGGGGCCGAGCCGTCGGCCGCGGCGCAGGCGGCGGACGACTGGTTGCGCTCGGCGATCGCGGAGCTGGACCGGGTGTGGGGCAAGCCGGACGCGCTGTCGGGGGCCCTGCCTGTCGATCGGAGCGGGCCCGCCGGGAGCGACAGTGATGCGGTGGGCACGTCCGTGGTGCTCGACCTCGTGGACGGGGACCGGCGGATCGGGTCGCCGGATGCCGAGCGGGTGCTACGGGGGCTCACCGACCGGATGCGGGTGCACCTGCCGAGCCGCGGTCGCCTGCGCAGCGAGGACCCCAGCACCCTGCGCGTCGATCTGCCGGGGCGTGACCGGAGCGAGACCGCGGCGTGGCTGCACCCGGTGATGCGGGACCTGGCCGCGAGCGTCGACGGTGGGGCGGAGCTCCGGGGCGCGCGGTTGCGGGGCACCGTGCACGGGACGGACGGCGTCACCGGGGTCCAGCTCATCCAGGACCTGGAGCCGCCGCCCGCGGGTCGGTCGTCGAGCGGGCGCACGAGTGTGGCTGCGTTCCGGATGGAGGACCTGGCGATCCGCCCCGGGAGCGGCGGCCGTCGGCACCGGCGGGCGGCCGGATCCGCCGGCGCCGAGGGCACGGCGGACGACGAGGGCGACCCGGCCGGTTCGACGACGGCGGCAACACCTGCCGCCGGCTCGACGCCACCGGCACCTGCCGCCGACGCCGGATCGACCGGAGCGACGGCCGTCGCACGGGACGATCGTCCGGCCGGCCAGGACGGCCACCGGACTGACGGCACCGGTGACCCCGATGCCACGGCGACCGACTCCGCGACGAACGCCGACGCTCCGAGCGAGTCCGGCGACGGCACCGGACCGGGTGGCGCAGTGGCGAAGGAGACGCCCACCGAGTCCCTGGGCCTCGGGGACCTCCTCGCGGGCGCGATGGCGGCGTACCGCGGACTCTGACGGACTCTGACGGACTCCACGCCGAGCTGGTCCGCCTGGGGCCGACACCGCCCGGGCGACACCGGCCGGGGCCGGCACCGGCCGGGCCGACGGGACGGCCGGCAACGCCAACCGGCCGCGGTGGAGCGAACGAGGACCACCGTCACCACCTACCGCCACCAGGCGCTTCCCCTGGGTGACCGGATCGCGCTCGGGTCGGCGCCGCGATCAGCCGATCGGGGGCTAGGGTGGACGCCGCCCCGAGCAACCCTCGCAAGACCCGGAGTCGCCGAGAATGAGCCGGACCCGTGAGCACACCACCGCCGCGGAGCCGGCCGACGCGGAGCTGGACGGCCTGACCGCCCTCTACGCCCGGCACGCGCCCGCGGACGGGGCGCCCGCCCATGCCGACAGCCCGGAGCTGCCCCGGCTCGGCGAGGTCGCGGCCGAGCAGCTGTCCCTGGCCGCCCGCCGCCTGGTCGGCGAGCCGCTGGTCCAGGTGGACGGGACCGCCGTCCGGATCGTCACCGACGACATGCCCTACCTCGTCGGCTCGACCCTGGTCGCGGTGTCGCGCGCCGGGGCGGAGATGCGGCGGTTGCTGCACCCGATCGTCGTCGTGCGGCGGGACGTGGCGGGGCAGCTGCAGGAGGTCCTGCCCGACGCCGACCCCGCCGACCCGCCCCGCGGCACGTTCGCCGAGTCCTGGATCCGCCTGGACCTCAACGCCGCTGTCGATCCCACCGCCCTCACCGAGGAGCTGCGCAACGCGCTGCACGACGTCCGCGAGACCGTCGAGGACGGCGACCGGATGGAACGCCGGATCCGCACCCTCGCCGACGAGCTGCTCGCCGAGGAACTCGTGCCCCGCGGCGTCCGCACCGACCGCGGCTCCGAGCGCCACGAGACCGCCCAGTTCCTCCGCTGGCTCGCCGACGGCCACTTCACCTTCCTCGGCTACCGCCACTACCGGATCGACGGCGAGCGGCTGCGGCCCGAGCTCGCGTCGGGCCTGGGTGTCCTGCGCCGGGACACGCTCGACAACGGTGCGTTCGTCCCGGACGGCGGCGGGGCGGACCGGGCCGAGGAGCTGCTGATCCTCACCCGCGCCGGCGTGCGCAGCCGGGTGCTGCGCCCCGCGCACCCGTACTACGTGGGCCTGCGCACCTTCGACCAGCACGGCGCGCCCACCGGCGAGCACCGCTTCCTCGGCATGCTCACGGTCCCGGGGATGTACGAGAGCGTGCTGGACATCCCGGTCATCGCGCGGCGGGTGCGCCGGGCGATCCGGCGGGCGGGCTTCCCGCAGGAGTCGTACTCGGGGCAGCAGATGCTCGAGGTGATCTCCGGACTGCCGCGCGAGGAGCTGTTCAGCGCGACCACGGCGTACCTGCACGACGTCGGGGTCGGCGTCCTCGGGCTGGCCGGCCGCCGCGCGGTGCGGGTGTTCCTGCGCCGGGACCCGCACCACCGGTTCGTCTCGTGCCTGGTCTACGTGCCGCGCGACCGGTACACCACGACGAGCCGGCTGGCGATGGCCGAGGTCCTGCGCGACCGGCTGCGCGGCGGCACCGTCGACTACACCGCGCGCGTCACCGAGGCCCCGTACGCGCAGGTGCACTTCATGGTGCAGACCGACCCCGCACAGGCGCCGGTCGACCCGGACGCGCAGGAGCTCACCGACGCCCTCACCGAGGCGGTCCGGACCTGGGACGACCGGCTCGTCGACCGGCTCGGCGCCCCGGCCACGGCGGCCACGGTGCCCGGTCTGCTCGCCGGCATCCCGGACTCCTACAAGGCCGGCACCCGGCCCGAGCGCGCGGTGGAGGACCTGAAGCGGATCCTGGCGCTGCCCGAGGGCGGGTTCGACGTCCGGCTGCACCACGAGAACGGCGAGCGCCGGCTGGCGATCTATCTGGACGCGCCGGTGTCGCTGACCCGGATCCTGCCGGTGCTGCAGCACCTGGGCGTGGAGGTCGTCGACGAGCACCCGTCGGAGTTCGTCCGGCCCGACGGCCGCCGCTGCTGGCTCTACGACTTCGGGCTGCGCCTCGACCCCGTCGACTTCGCCGACACCGACCTCGCGGGCCGGGACGAGGCCGCGCTGGACCGGGACTTCTGCGCCGCCTTCCGCGCGACCTGGGGCGGCGACGCCGAGGCCGACCGGTTCTCCGCGCTGGTGCTGCACGCCGGCCTGCACTGGCGGGAGGCGGCGCTGCTGCGTGCCTACGCCCGCTACTCCCGGCAGGTCGGCAGCACCTTCGGGGTGCAGTACATGGCGGACACGCTGCTGGCCCAGCCCGCCGTCGCGCGCGGGCTGGTGAAGCTGTTCCGGGCCCGGTTCGACCCGGCCGAGGAGAACCGGTCGAAGGTCACCGAGGAGGCGCTGACCGAGGTCACCACGCTGATCGACCAGGTCACCGGGCTGGACGCGGACCGGATCCTGCGCGGCTTCCTGGCGACGATCGTCGCGACGTTGCGCACGAACTGGTTCCGCGACCGTACGTTCACCTCGTTCAAGATCGACCCGGCCGCGGTGCCGGACATGCCCGCGCCGCGGCCGCGCTTCGAGATCTTCGTGTACTCGCCGCGGATGGAGGGCGTCCACCTGCGGTTCGGACCGGTCGCCCGCGGCGGGCTGCGCTGGTCCGACCGTCCCCAGGACTTCCGCACCGAGATCCTCGGCCTGGTCAAGGCCCAGATGGTGAAGAACGCCGTGATCGTGCCGGTCGGCGCGAAGGGCGGGTTCGTGGTCCGCGCCCTGCGGCCGGACCCGGCCGAGGTCGAGGCCTGCTACCGGATCTTCATCTCCGGGCTGCTCGACGTCACCGACAACCTGGTGCGGGGCGAGACCGTCCCGCCGCCGGACGTGGTGCGTCACGACGGCGACGACTCCTACCTGGTCGTCGCCGCGGACAAGGGCACCGCCCGGTTCTCCGACGTGGCCAACGAGGTCGCCGCGAGCTACGACTTCTGGCTCGGCGACGCGTTCGCCTCCGGCGGCTCGGTCGGCTACGACCACAAGGCCATGGGCATCACCGCCCGCGGCGCGTGGGAGAGCGTCAAGCGGCACTTCTCGGAGCTCGGCGTCGACACCCAGACCCAGGACTTCACGGTCGTCGGCGTCGGGGACATGTCCGGCGACGTGTTCGGCAACGGGATGCTGCTCTCCGAGCACATCCGGCTGGTGGCGGCCTTCGACCACCGGCACGTGTTCGTCGACCCGACGCCGGACGCCGCCCGCGGGTTCGCCGAGCGGAGCCGGCTGTTCGCGCTGCCCCGCAGCTCGTGGGACGACTACGACCGCGCCGCCATCAGCCCCGGCGGCGGGGTCTGGCCGCGCACGGCCAAGGCGGTGCCGGTCGGCCCGGAGATGCGGGAGGCGCTGGGCCTGTCCGAGCACGTGGTGAAGCTGAGCCCGCCCGAGCTGATCCGGGCGATCCTGCTCGCCCCGGCCGACCTGCTGTGGAACGGCGGCATCGGCACCTACGTCAAGGCCTCCACCGAGGCGCACGCCGAGGCCGGGGACAAGGCCAACGACGTCATCCGGGTCGACGGCCGGGAGCTGCGGGTCAAGGTCGTCGGCGAGGGCGGCAACCTCGGCCTGACCCAGCGCGGCCGGATCGAGTTCGCCCGCCACGGCGGGCGGATCAACACCGACGCGATCGACAACTCGGCAGGCGTGGACTGCTCCGACCACGAGGTCAACATCAAGATCCTGCTCGACCGGCTGGTCACGGTCGGCGAGCTGGACCGCCCGGGGCGCAATGCCCTGCTCGCCGAGATGACCGACGAGGTCGCCTCGCTGGTCCTGGCCGACAACACCGACCAGAACGCCGTCCTCGGCGTCGCCCGGGCGCACTCCGGCGAGATGGCCAACGTGCACTCCCGGGTCGTCGCGGACCTGGAGGAACGCACCGGGCTGGACCGGGGGTTGGAGGTGCTGCCGACCCCGGCGGGGTTCAAGGCCCTCGAACGGTCCGGGGACGGCCTGACCGGGCCGGAGCTGTCGACCCTGCTCGCACACGTCAAGCTCGACCTCACCCGCCGGCTGCTCGACAGCGACCTCCTCGAGGGGGCCGCGTTCGCACCCCGGCTGCCGGAGTACTTCCCGCACCCGCTGCGCGAGCGGTTCCCCGACGCGATCCGCCGCCACCCGCTGCACCGCGAGATCCTCTGCACGCTGCTGGTCAACGAGATGGTCGACGGCGCCGGGATCACCTTCGCCTTCCGGATCGGCGAGGAGACCGCCGCCGCCCCGTCCGACGCCGTCCGCGCCTACGCGGTGGTGACCGGCGTGTACGCGCTGCGGACGCACTGGCGGCAGATCCGCGCCGCCGGGCTGCCCGTCGAGGTCGCCGACCGGCTGATCCTGGAGTCCCGCCGACTGCTGGACAGGGCGTCGCGCTGGTTCCTCGCCAACCGCCCCCAGCCCCTGGCCGTCGGGGCCGAGGCCGCCCGCTTCGCCGGGCAGGTACGCACGTTGTGGCGCCGCCTCCCGGACTTCCTCGTGGGCCGGGAGAAGGAGGCCGTGCAGAACCGGACCGCCGCGCTGCTCGACGAGGGCGTGCCGGACCGGCTGGCCCGGCGCGCGGCGACGGCGGTGCACGGCTTCGGGCTGCTCGACGTCGTCGAGCTGATCGAGCTGTCCGAGCGCGACGGCGAACCGCGGGACCCGGAGGAGGTCGCGCGCACGTACTTCGCGCTCAGCGACCACCTCGGCGTCGACGTGGCGCTGACCTCGGTCAGTGCGCTGCCGCGCGGCGACCGCTGGCACCAGCTCGCCCGGCTCGCGCTGCGGGACGACCTCTACGGGTCGCTGCGCTCGATCACCCTCGACGCGCTGCGCGAGGCCGCACCGGGCACGCCGGTGCCGGAGACGATCGCGCAGTGGGAGCGGGCGAACGCGTCCCGGCTCGTCCGCGCGCGGGCGGCGCTGCAGGAGATCGCCGGCGCCGGGCAGCTCGACCTGGCCACGCTCTCCGTCGTCTCCCGGCAGTTGCGGGGCCTCGCGCGGTAGCGTGACGGGGCGACACCCGCAGCGGAGGAGGCCCTCGTGGACGACCGCGACCCGAAGGTGGTCGCCCTGCCGTCGTTGCGCGAGTACCCGCCCGGGACGCCGCTGGAGATGCGGGCCGTGCGGCCGGTCCCGTGGCTCGCGCTGTTGCTGATGGCGGGCGAGATCGACCTGACGAACTGCTTCGAGATGGGTTCCTGGGTCGAGTCGCACGCGGCCGGCCGGGTCGTGGTGGACCTGACCTGCGTGGAGCTGCTGGCCGCCTGTGGCGCCCGCCGCCTCGCCGAGGCCCAGGAGACGTTCCGGCGCCGGGGGAGCGAGATGCGGGTCGTGGTGTCCGGCGACCCGCTGCAGGAGCAGCTCCTGCGGGTGGCCGGCAGCTTCGACCTCCACGGCTCCGTCGCGTCGGCCTGCCGGGAGCGATGAGTTCCGGCCGCCCGGCCGGTCCACCCCCACGTGACGACGTTCCTGCTGCTGCCCGGCGCGGGCGGCGAGGCCTGGTACTGGCACCGGGTCGTCCCGGAGCTGACGGCCCGCGGCCACGAGCCCGTCCCCGTCGACCTGCCCGCCGACGACGAGTCCGTGGGCTGGGCGGAGTACACCGCCCTCGCCCTGGAGGCCCTCGGCGGCCGGCCCGACCCGGTCGTCGTCGCGCAGTCGATGGGCGCCTTCACCGGCGCCCTGGTCTGTGCGGCGACGAAGGCCCGGCGGCTCGTGCTGGTGAACCCGATGATCCCGGCGCCGGGGGAGAGCGCCGGGCACTGGTGGGAAGCGACCCGGCAGGCCGAGGCCCGGGCCGAGGCGGGGTTCGACGGGTTCGACCTCGAGCGGGACTTCCTGCACGACATGCCCGACGACCTGCGCGCCGAGCTGCGGCGGGGCGGCCGGAACCAGTCGGAGCGCTCGTTCGCCGAGCCGTACCCGCTCGAGGCGTGGCCGGAGGTCCCGACCACGGTGCTGGCCGGCGCCGACGACCGCCTGTTCCCCCTGGCCTTCCAACGGCGGGTGGCCCGCGAGCGGCTCGGGCTCGACGTCGCCGCGGTGCCGGGCGGGCACCTCAACGCCCTGTCCCGGCCGGTGGAGGTGGCGGAGGCACTGGTCGCGGCAGTCCGAGCGGGTGAGAGGGTGGGCGCGTGGCCCGCTACGTCGCCCAGGTCCCGCTGCGCTGGACCGACCAGGACTCCTACCGGCACCTGAACCACGCCCGGGCGGTCACGCTCCTCGAGGAGGCGCGCATCGACCTGATGTTCACCGCGGCCGCCGCGGAGGGCGTCGACACCTTCGCCGCCGGGCTGCTGGTGGCCGGGCTGGGCGTGGAGTACCGCCGGCAGATCCCGTACCGGGCGCACGACCTGCGGGTCGAGATGACCGTGCGGGACGTGCGGGCCGCGTCGTTCACGATCGACTACGTCATGCGCGCGGGCCCGGCGGAGTCCGATCCCGTCGCGATCGAGGCCGAGACCCGGATGGCGCTGTTCGACCTGAGCGGGCAGCGGCCGCGCCGGCTCACGGCCGAGGAGAAGGCGTTCCTGCTGCGCTGGGCCCCCGAGGCGAGCGAGGCGGTGTCGTGAGCCTCCGGTTCGCCGACCCGTCCGAGCGTGCGGACCTGGGCGCCTTCACCGCCCGGCTGGTCCGCCTCGACGAGTCCGCGCCGGTGCGGCTGCGGTCCGCACGCGGCCGGGTGACGGCCTGGGCCCCGACCCCGTTCGAGGCGCTCGCCACCCGCTCGGTCGCCGCGGAGATGGAGCCGGAGGACGTCACCCTCCAGGGATCCGCCCTGCTCACCGCGCTGGCCGTGGACCGGTCCGAGGAGGTGGACCTCGGCGGCGCCGCCGGGTTCTGGACGGGCACGCTGCCGCCGGACGAGGGCTGGACGCGGCTCGAGGACGTCCCCGCGCGGGAGCTGGAGGCGCTGACCGAGCGGGGGCTGGCCCTGGCCCGGGAGCACGGCGGGCCGATGGGCCCGCCGGCCTCGCTGCTCGACCAGACCGTGCTCACGGTCTCCGGCGACGTCCCGGGCACGGTCTCGGTGCCGATGCGGGCGCTGTTCGCCCTGTCCGGCATGGGCTTCCTCGGCGGCGCCGACACCGGGGCGGGCGAGGGGCCGGAGCCGATCGTGCGGGTCTCCGCGACGGGCTCGTGGATGCGGCTCGACGCCCGCTTCGGCGCCGTCGTCCGGCGGCGGATCACCACGCTGCCCCTGCTGACCTGACAGCATTTCCGCAGCTCAAATGGGGTCGTGAGGGCGGACTGCCGCTCCAGGGGCAGTGGGCACTCACGGGTCAGGCGAGCCAGGCGGCCGTGTCCGGAGGGAGCTCGCCGCAGTCCGTGAGCGGGGCGCTGGTGAGCAGGACGTCGCCGGGCGGGAGCGGGACGGCCCGGTCGCCGGCGTTGAGTGCGCAGACCAGGGTGGAGCCGGTGCGGCGGAAGGCGAGGCAACCCGCCGGTGCCCCGAACCACTCGACCTGGTCGCCGTGGAACGCGGGATGGCGGCGGCGCAGCTCGAGGGCGTGCCGGTAGAGCGACAGTGTGGAGTCCGGGTCCTCGAGCTGGTCGGCGGCGGTGAGCGCCCCGAACTCCTCGGGCATCGGGAGCCACGGCGTGCCGGTGGTGAAGCCGAAGCCGGGGCCCTCGCCCTCCCACGGGAGCGGCACCCGGGCGCCGTCGCGGCCGGGGTCGGTGTGCCCGGAAAGCTCCCAGGTCGGGTCCTGCCGCGCCTCCGCGGGCAGCTCGACATCGGGCAGGCCGAGCTCGTCGCCGTGGTAGAGGTACGCCGTCCCGGGCAGGGCCAGCGCGACCAGCGCCATCGCCCGCGCCCGGGCGGGGCCGTCCGCGCCCTCCCCGTAGCGGGTCGCGGGGCGGACGAGGTCGTGGTTCGACAGGCTCCACACCGCGGGCGCACCGGCAGACCCCGCGGCCGCGAGCGTGCGGTCGATCGCCTCGCGCACCGCGACCGCGTCGTAGGCCGCGTCCCGCAGCGCGGAGTGGAAGGCGAGGTGCAGCTCGTCCCGGCGGACATAGCCGGCCCAGCGGGCGTCGTCGCGCACCGCGCCGACCTCGCCGACGGCCATGCGGTCCGGGTAGTGGTCGAGCACGGCCCGGATCAGCCGGTGCACGTCGTGCACCGGGTCCTGGTCGAACCGCGGGTCGACGAGCTCGTCGGACACCGGGGTCCAGCCCGGCTGCCGGCGGTCGTCCGGCAGCCCGGCGGCCTTCGCCATGCCGTGCGCGACGTCGATCCGCAACCCGTCGACGCCCCGGTCGCACCAGAACCGCAGCGTCTTCTCCAGGTCCGCCCAGACCTCGGGGTTCTCCCAGTTGAGATCCGGCTGGCCGGGGGCGAACAGGTGCAGGTACCACTCGTCCGGCCGGCTCGTGCCGTCCTCGTCCGTCCCGGTGAGCCGGGTCCAGGCCGGCCCGCCGAACACGCTCTGCCAGTTGTTCGGCGGCTGCTCGCCGCGCTCGCCCCGGCCGGGACGGAAGTGGTAGCGGGCCCGCTCGGGACTCCCGGGCGCCGAGGACACCGCGGCCCGGAACCACTCGTGCTGGTCCGAGGTGTGGTTGGGCACCACGTCGACGAGCACGCGCAGGCCGTGCGCGTGCGCGTCGGTGATCAGCCCGTCGAGGTCGTCGAGCGTGCCGAACAGCGGGTCGACCTCGCGCGGGTCGGTCACGTCGTAGCCGTGGTCGAGGCCCGGCGACGGGTTGACGGGGCTCAGCCAGAGGGCGTCGACGCCGAGGAGCTCGAGGTACCCGAGCCGGCTGCGGACGCCCGCGAGGTCGCCGACCCCGTCACCGTCCGAGTCGGCGAAGCTGCGGACGTAGACCTGGTAGACGACGGCTTCCGCCCACCACTGCCCGTCGCGCCGCACAGGACGTCATCATGCCAAACGCGGCGGCCGGTCCCTACCTAGAAGCCGGAGTTGACCATGCTCGCCGCGGCGTACTCCAGGTACTGCCAGAGCTGGGCGCGGTGGGCCTCGTCGAGGTCGGACTCGTCGACGGCCACGCGCATGCAGCGCAGCCACGCGTCCCGCTCGATCGGGCCGATGGTGAACGGGAAGTGCCGCATCCGCAGGCGCGGGTGCCCGCGCTGCTCGGAGTAGGTGCGGGGGCCGCCCCAGTACTGCTCGAGGAACATCCGCAGCCGGTCCTCGGCCGGGCCCAGGTCCTCCTCGGGGTACAGCGGGCGGAGGATCTCGTCCTCGGCGACCTGTTCGTAGAAGCGGTGGACGATCTGGTGGAAGACCTTGTCGCCCCCCACCTCCGCGTAGAAGTTCTGTGGTGCGGTCACGTGCCCAGTCTCCCCCCGAGGCCGAGCGGCACGGGCCGGGGGACACCCTCGTCGTCGAACGCGTCCGTGATGGCGGCGTTGAGCGCGCGCTGCACGGCCCACTGCTTGCCCGGGTTGACCTTGACGGTGAGCCGCAGCGTGGCGCCCTCCGCGGTCACCTTCTCGACGCCGAGGACCTCCGGGTCCTCCAGCACGTCCTCGGCGATGTCCTCCTGCCCGACGCGCTCGGCGGCGACCCGCCCGGCCAGCTCGGAGACCTCCGCCATGTCCGCGGAGTGGGCGAGCGGCAGGTCGACCACGGCCACGGCGTACCCCTGGCTCTTGTTGCCCACGCGCAGGATCTCGCCGTTGCGGACGTACCAGACGGTGCCCTGCACGTCCCGGATCGTGGTGATGCGCAGGCCGACCGCCTCGACCGTGCCGCTGGCCTCGCCGAGGTCGACGATGTCGCCCACGCCGTACTGGTCCTCGAGCAGCATGAACATGCCGGACAGGAAGTCCCGCACCAGGTTCTGCGCGCCGAAACCGACGGCGACGCCGACGATCCCGGCCGACGCCAGGATGGGCCCGAGCGCCACGCCGAACTCGGCGAGGATCATCACCGCCGCGATCAGCAGGATCACCGCGGAGGTGATCGAGCGCAGCACCGAGCCGATGGTCCGGGTGCGCTGGATGCGCCGCTGTGAGATGAGCGGGGTGGTGCGGATCCGCCTGGGCGCGCGGCCGAGCACCTTGGAGAGGCCGCCGTTCGACGCGCCCTCCACCACACGCGTGATCGCGCGGTGCAGCAGGTGCCGCGCCACGAACGCGACCACGATGATCAGCACGATCTTGATCGTGCCGTTGACCACGACGTCGGCCGAGCTGGCCAGGAAGTCGTTGTTGGTCCACTCGTAGAAGCGGGCGCACCAGCTCCCGGCCTGCGCGGCGCAGGCGGGCGGCTCGGCGAGGGGCAGGGCGTCGACGGCGTCCTGCAGAGGGGTCACGTCAGCTCCAGACCGGTGTGGAAGGCCAGGAAGGCCAGGGTGTCCACGGACAGCGCGACGGTGCGCGAGATCGAGCGCGCCCCGTGCCCGACGTCGGTCTCGCGCCGGAGCAGGACGGGGCGCCCGAGCAGGTCACCGGTGGTGGCGTGCTGCAGCGCGGCGCACATCTTGCGGGCGTGCAGCGGGTCCACGCGGGTGTCCGACTCGAAGACGGTGAAGAGGGTCGCCGGGTACGCCACGCCCTCGCGGACATGGTGGTACGGCGAGTAGGAGAGCAGCCAGCCGAGCTGCTCGGGGTCGTCGGCGGTGCCGTACTCGTCGTTCCACGTGCGGCCCAGGGAGAACAGCTCGTAGCGGACCATGTCCAGCAGCGGCGCCGAGCAGACGACGGCGGCGTACAGGTCCGGGCGCTGGGTCAGCGCGGCCCCGACGAGCAGTCCGCCGTTCGAGCCGCCCTGGATGCCGAGCTGCACGGGCGTGGTGGTGCCCGCGGCGACGAGGGCCTCGCCGGCCGCGTGGAAGTCGTCGAACACGTTCTGCTTGTTCGCGCGGTTGCCGGCGAGGTGCCAGGCCTCGCCCTCCTCGCTGCCGCCGCGCAGCCCGACGAGCGCGTACGCCCCGCCCGAGGTGACCCACGCCAGCGCCGACGACGTGTACGCCGGCTCGCGGGCGATCGAGAAGCCGCCGTAGCCGGTCATCAGGACCGGCCACGGACCGTCCCCCTCGTCCGGGGTGACCACGAACATCCGGACGGTGGTGCCGTCCTTGGAGGTGAACTCGCGCAGCTCGGAGCGCACGACGGGCAGCTCGACCTGGCCGGGCGCGGTGGCCTCGAGGACCGTGGTGCCCCGCTCGTACCGGTGCACCTGCGGCGGCGTGACGAGGTCGGTCCAGCCGATCCAGACCTGTCCGTAGCGGTCCGGGGTGTCCCGGTCGGCGACCGTGAGACCGGTGAGCGAGCCGGTGCCGGGCAGCGGGATCTCCCCGGCCGGGGCGCCGTCGACGGCGTGCAGGGCCAGCTCGGCGACCGCGTGCCGGGCGCGGGCGAGGACGAGCCGCGGCACGTCGTCGGTGCCCGGGGCGGGCTCGAGCCAGCGGACGGCCTGCAGCACCGAGCCGGGGTCCTCGGGGACCAGGTCGTGCCAGTGCTCGCGCTGCGGCGTGGCGGGGTCGGTGACGGCGAGCCGCCAGCGCGGCGCCCCGTCCGTGGTGTGGATGTAGAGGCGGCCGTCGCGCTCGACCCAGCAGGTGGCCTGGACGTCGTCCGCCTGGGAGAGGATCGGGACGAGCTCCGGGGTCTTGCCGTCGCCCAGCTCGGTGATCCACACGCTGTCGCGGCGAGCGGTCCCGACGTTGGCGGTCACGACCAGCCAGCGGCCGTCGCGGGACACGCGGACGCCGTAGTAGGTGTGGTCCTCGTACAGGCCCGGGCCGGTGACCAGCTCGTCCTCGGTGTCCGGGGTGCCGACGCGGTGCCGCCAGACGCGGCGGTGGAAGTCCTCCTCACCGTCCTCGACCTCGCCGGGGGCGACCTTGCGCACGTAGACGAACTCGGCGCCACCGGGCAGCCATGCCACCGACGAGTAGCGGCAGCGGTCGATGGGGCCCTCGACGACCTCGCCGGTCGCGACGTCGAGCAGGTAGAGGACGGACTGCTCGTCGCCGCCGTGCGAGACCTGGTAGGCGATCCGCTTGCCCTCCAGGTCCGGCACCCACGTGTCGAGCGTGGTCAGGCCGGTCGGGTCGAGGGCGATGGGGTCGAGCAGGGCCCGCTCGCTCCCGTCGGGCTCCCGGACGTGGACCACGGCGTGCTCCTGGCCCGGCTCGCGGCGGGAGAAGAACGCCCGCCCGGCCCGCCAGAGCGGCACCGAGATCGAGCCGGCGGAGAGCAGATCGCGCAGCCGCGCCTCGAGGACCTCGCGACCGGGCAGGGCGTCGAGCCGGCCGCGGGCGAGCTCGTCCTGGGCCGCCGACCACTCGCGGGTCCGGGGGTCCTCCGGATCCTCGAGCCAGCGGTACGGATCGGCGACCGGGCGCCCGTGGAGCTTCTCGACGAGAGCGAGGCGGGGCGCCACGGGATAGGGCGGCGTGCTCACACGATCGGAGGTTACGTGACCACCCGGGTGTGACCGCCGGGCCCCAGGGACAGCACATAGTCCTGACCGATCAGGTCCGCGCCGAAGCTGTGGTGCGGTTCCTCGGCGACGAGCCGGAAGCCCGCGTCGAGGTAGAGGCGGCGGGCCGCGTCGAGGACGTCGTTGGTCCAGAGCCGCAGCGTGGCGTAGCCCTGCTCCCGCGCGAAGTCGACGCAGGTGGACACGAGCCGGCGGCCGAGCCCGTGCCCGCGGGCGTCGGGGTGGACGAGCAGGATCCGCAGCACGGCGGTGTCCGGGTCCGGGCCGGCCACGCACAGCACGCAGCCGACGCGGCGGCCGTCGAGCTCGGCGATCCAGCCGCGCTCCCGCGGACCGGGCGTGAACTCCGCCACGATCCGCGCCACGAGGGCCTCGAAGCTCGTGTCCCAGCCGTACTCCGCGGCGTACAGCTCCCCGTGCGCACCGACGACCCACCCGAGGTCGCCGGGCCTGCCGATCTCCCGGATCTCGATCTCGGCCATCGCGCCTCCTCGACTGAAACGAGTGTTTCAGTGCAGGATGACGCGATGACCGGAGAAGGGCAAGGAGCGGGCTCGCCGCGGCGGGAGGAACTGCTGGAGGCGGCGTACGCGTACGTGCTGCGGCACGGGCTCACCGACCTGTCGCTGCGCCCGCTCGCCCGCGAGGTCGGGAGCAGTCCGCGGGTGCTGCTCTACCTCTTCGGGTCGAAGGACGGGCTCGTCCGGGCCCTGCTCGGGCGCGCCCGCACCGCCGAGCTCGCCCTGCTCGCCGACCTGCCCGAGGGCGATGCACCAGGCCTGCTCCGGGCGTTGTGGGAGTGGCTCGCCGCGCCCGCGCACCGCGACCTGCTGCGGCTGTGGGTCGAGGGGTACGGGCGTGCGCTCGTCGAGCCGGAGGGGCCGTGGGCGGGGTTCGCCGAGGCCACGGTGCGGGACTGGCTGGTGGTGCTCGGCCGGGTGCTGCCCGAGGCCGCCGCCACCGAGGCGCTCGCCGTCCTGCGCGGCGCCCTGCTCGACCTGCTGGCCACGGGTGACGCGGACCGGACGGGAGCGGCGGTGGCGGCCCACGCCGCCCGCCTGGGCTGAACCGAGGCGGGTGGGATTCCGGCAGGTCGTCGGGGGTCGTGAGTGCCGGCCGCCCCTCCAGGGGCAGTTGCCGCTCACGGGGTGCGGGTGGTGACGTGCGGGGGGATCGGGGCGTCGGCAGGCACGTGCGGGTCGGGCCGGGGTGCGCCGAACGTGCTGGTCAGCGGGACGACGCCGGCCCAGACCTCGGGCGAGAGGTCCTCCGGGTCGTCGGCGGGCGGGCCGGTGCGGATCTTCACGCTGGCCTCGTCGAGGTCCAGCGCGAGCACGGCGGTGGCGGCCAGCTCGCGGCGGGTGGGCGGGCGCGTGTAGTCCCAGGAGCCGGGCGCGAGGTGCTCGACGATCACCCGCAGCGCGTCCGTGCGCTCGGGCTCCGCGGTGACCAGCCGGGCGGTGCCGTGCGCGACGGCGCTGCGGTAGTTCATCGAGAAGTGGAAGGCCGAGCGGGCGTAGACGATCCCGTCGAGGTGCGTGACGGTCGCGCACACCGGGACCCCGCCCTCGCGCAGCCAGCGCGCGCCGGAGGACCCGTGCACGTAGAGGGTGTCGCCGATGCGGCCGTAGCCGGTGGGCAGCACGACCGGAGCGCCGTCGCGGACCAGCGCGAGGTGGCAGACGAGGCCGTGGTCGAGGACGTCGTACAGCGCGGCCCGGTCGGTGGCCCCGCGCTCGCGGTGGCGGCCGACGGTGCTGCGCGGGGTGGGGGACAGGGTGGGGCACGGGGTGGTGCTCACGGCGTCGCTCACGGCCTCGAGTCTGGGGCCGGAGGTGGCATCCTGGAACGGCCACTCCGCCTCAGATCCGGAAGGCCACTGCCGTGTCGATCGTGACCGAGCTGCCGCCGCTGCACCTCGACCGCGCGGGCTCCGAGCCGCTCGCGGCCCAGCTGGCCGACGCGCTGCGCGCCGCGGCCGCGGGTGGCGCGCTGCGGGCGGGGGACCGGCTGCCATCGACCCGCGAGCTGGCCGCCGTCCTGCGGGTCAGCCGCACCGTGACGGCGGCCGCCTACGACCAGCTCCTGGCAGAGGGGTGGGTCGAGGGGCGGGTGGGCGCGGGCACCTTCGTGACCGCGGTCCCGGCGGCCGGTCCGGCCCCGGGTCCGGAGCCGCGCAGGGAGGCGGCGGACGAGCGGTTGCGGATCGAGCTGCGCCCCGGCACGCCCTGCACCGAGGTCCTGGACCGGGCCGCGTGGCGGCGGGCATGGCGGGCGGCGGCGGATCCCGAGCCCGACCTGCTGCCCCGCTACGCCGGGCTGCCCGGGTTCCGCGCCGCCGTCGGCGAGCACCTGCTGCGCCACCGCGGGCTCGTCGCGCGTCCCGACGAGGTCCTGGCCACCGGCGGGAGCACGGGCGCGATCGCCGAGCTGGCCCGGGTGCTGCCGGAGGGTGCACGGGTGGCGGTGGAGGAGCCGGGGTACCGGCGCGCCGCCGACGCGCTGGCGGCGGCCGGTCTCGAGGTCGTCGGCGTGCCGGTCGACGCCGAGGGGCTGCGGGTCGAGGACCTGCCCGCCGGCCTGGCCGCGGTCTACTGCACCCCGGCGCACCAGTTCCCCGTCGGCGGGCGGATGCCGGCCGCGCGGCGGATCGCCCTGGTCGAGCGGGCGCGGGCCGAGGGCCTGCTGGTGATCGAGGACGACTACGACGGCGAGCTGCGCTACGACGTCGCCCCGCTGCCGTTGCTCGCCGCCCTCGGCCCGGACGTCGTCGCGCACGTCGGGACGGCCAGCAAGATCCTCACGCCGACGCTCGGGGTGGGCTGGCTGGTCGCGCCGCCCGCGGTGCGTGCGGCCGTGGCGGAGCGCCGGGAGCGGACCGGGTCGCGGCCCGCGCCGGCGGGGCAGCGGGTGTTCGCGGCCTTCGCCACCTCCGGCGACCTGGCCCGGCACCTGCGCCGGCTGCGCCGCGAGCTGGGGGAGCGCCGGCGGCTGCTGGTCGAGGCGCTGGCCGGGGTGCCGCTGCGGGGCGACCGGGCCGGCGCGCACGTCCTCGTCCCCTTGCCCGACGCGGCCACCGCCCGCGCCGTGCAGGCCGCGGCGGCCGAGCGCGGGGTGGGCCTCGAGGTGCTGGAGCGCTACGCGGGCGCGGAGGCGGCGGGCGGGATCGTGATCGGCTACGCCGGGTCCCCGCGCGCCGAGTTCACCGCCGCGCTGCCGGTCCTGGCCGCGGTGCTCGACGGACGGTGCGCAGCGGGGCTGACAGAGCTGTCGAACGGTCGTTAGGCTCGCGCGCGGATTCCCCCGCACCGGAGCGAGAGGCGACCGCGATGACGCGCACCCCCGTCGACGTACTCACCGACCACCTCAAGGCGCTCAACGCGCACGACGTGGACGCGATCCTCACCGACTACGCCCCCGACGCCGTGCTGATCACCCCGGGTGCCGCGCTGCAGGGGCACGACGCGCTGCGCCAGGCCTTCGGCGGGCTGATCGAGCAGATGCCGAACTGCGTGTTCACCGAGAAGTCGGTCACGGAGGCCGACGGGGTGATCCTCCTGGAATGGGCGCTGGAGTCCGACGTCGCGACCGTCTCGGACGGCATCGACACCATGGTGGTGCGCGACGGGCTCATCGTCGCGCAGACGGCCCGGTTCACGCCCCGGCCCCGCTGACGGCTCGTCCGGTCCCCGCACGCCACCGGCCCGCATCCCTGGGGACACGGGCCGGTCGTGTGGTGTGTCAGTCCCCGGCGACGGGGGTGTTCCGCTGCGCGTGTCGGGCGGGATCGGCGGTCTCCGCGGCCGTGCCCACGGCGCCGAGCCGCAGCTCGACGTCGGTCGTGCCGGTGCCGGACAGCTCCACCCGCGTGACCGCGGGCAGGTGCACGCTGGTGGTCACGGTGTAGGTGCCGGGCACGACCCGCGGGACCGTGAACCGGCCGTCCGCCCCGCTCGTGGCAGTGCCGACGACCTCGCCCGCCCCGTCGACCACGGTCACGAGCGCATTGGGCAGGAGGCGCCCGTCCGGCCCGGTGACCGTGCCGCCCAGCCCGCCCCCGGCGTCGAGCACCAGCTCGACGGGGGCGGCGCCCTCGGCGGTCACGTGCACCGTGGTGGCCCTGGGCTCGTGCCCGGCCAGGGTCGCGGTGACGGTGGTGGTGCCGACCGGGATGCCGTCGAGGCGGAAGCGCCCGTCCTCCCCGGTGACGGCGCGGCCGACGAGCCGGCCCGTGCCGTCGAGCGCGAGCACCGAGACCTGCGGCGCCGGTCGCTCGCCTGCGCGGACCAGGCCGTGCACCGCCCCGTCGCCGCTGAGGTCGAAGTCCTGGGCCGCGCCCCTGCCGTTGAGCGCCACGGTGGCGACTTCGGGCCGGAAGCCCGGCGCGGTCGCGACCACCATGTACGTGCCGCTGGGCAGGCCGTGCAGGGCGTAGGTGCCGCCCTGGTCGACCTCGGTGCGGCCGACCTGCCGCCCGTCCGGCGCCGTGACCGTCACGACGCCGCCCGGGATGGCGGTGCCGTGCGGGGTGCGCAGCGAGCCGACGACCGTGCCCGCCTCCGGGACCGCCTCGGCGGCTCCGGCGAAGCCCGCGAGCGCCGCGGTCCCGACGGCCGGACCCACCGTGGGCAGCGGCGAGGTCGCGGTGTCGGACCAGTCCTCGGTGTCGACCAGCTCGCCGCCCTCGGCTGCCAGCTCCGCGCCGACCGTCTCGGGGACCGGCGACGTCTGCCGGCGCCCGGTGAAGATCGACGCGACGGCCGCGACCACGCAGGCCGCGACGGCGAACCAGAACGCCGCGGTGAGGCCCTCGGAGAAGGGCTGCGAGATCAGGTTCGGGAAGAAGCTGCGCCCGGTGAGGAAGTTCGCCTGGTCGACCGGGATCCGGTCGAGGACGCCGCCGAGCAGCTCCTGGATCGGGTTGTAGCCGAGGAACGCGGCGAACAGCACGCCGACCGGCGGGAGGTCCGCGATGCGCGAGGCGTCCGCCGCCGGCACGCCGTTCTGCACCAGGCCGGTCTCCATGACCGTCGGCAGGTGCGTGGACAGCCCGGCGATCATGAGGCTGAAGAAGAAGCCGATCGACAGCACCATGGCGGCGTTCTGGAAGGTGGCCGTCATGCCGGCGCCGGCGCCCCGGGCGTCGGCCGGCAGGCTGTTCATGATCTCGGCGCGGTTCGGCGAGGCGAACAGGCCCATGCCGATGCCGTTGACCAGCAGGATGACCGCGAAGGCCCAGTAGTCGAAGTTGACCGGCAGGATCTCCAGCAGGACGAAGCTGACCGCGGTGATCACCATGCCGCCGGTGGTGAACCACTTGGCGCCCCACTTGTCCGACAGGATCCCGGACAGCGGCGCCGAGGCGAGGAAGCCGATGGTCAGCGGCAGCATGTAGATGCCGGCCCACAGCGGCGTCTGCTCGAAGCTGTAGCCGTGCTGCGGCAGCCAGATGCCCTGCAGCCAGATGATCAGCACGAACTGCAGCCCGCCGCGACCGAGCGAGGCCAGCAGGTTCGCGAGGTTGCCGAGGGTGAAGGCGCGGTTGCGGAACAGCGAGAGCTCGAACAGCGGGGCGGCCACCTTCGTCTCGATGATCCCGAAGATCACCAGGACGACGATCCCGCCGATGATGCAGCTCAGCACCATCGGGCTGCCCCAGCCCATGACGCTGTCGCCGTAGGGCTGGATGCCGTAGGTGATGCCGATCAGCAGCACGATGAGGCCCACCGCGAAGGTGATGTTGCCCCACCAGTCCATCTTCGCCCGCACGCGACGGCCGTTGTCGTGCAGCTTGTAGTAGGCCCAGAAGGTGCCGAACACGCCGAAGGGCACCGACACGACGAACACCAGGTGCCAGTTCACCGGGCCCAGCAGGCCGCCGATCACCAGGCCGAGGAAGGAGCCGGCGATCGCGGCGACGCCGTTGATGCCCAGGGCGAGCCCGCGCTGGTTGACCGGGAACGCGTCGGTGAGGATCGCGCTCGAGTTCGCCATGAGGAACGCGCCGCCGATGCCCTGCACGATGCGCCAGGCGATCAGCCAGATCGCGGCGGCGTCGCCCTGCTGCCAGGTGACGGCCAGCAGGATCGACGAGATCGTGAAGACGGCGAAGCCGAGGTTGTACATCCGGACGCGGCCGAACATGTCGCCGAGCCGACCGAAGCCGACGACCAGCACCGCCGTGACGACCAGGAAGCCCATGATCATCCACAGCAGGTAGCTGGTGTTCGACGACTCCAGCGGGTTGATCCCGATCCCGCGGAAGATGTCGGGCAGCGCGATGAGCACGATCGACGAGTTGATCGTGGCCATGAGCATGCCCAGCGTGGTGTTGGACAGCGCGATCCACTTGTAGCCGGGGCCGGGGTCGCGGGCCTCCCCCGGTCGGTCGATGACGGCAGCCTGCTCGGCCGGCACGGTCTCTCCCCACGGACGACGATTAGTTGTCTCAGGCTAACCGTTTCGGCATGCCACGGTCGAGCGGGAAGTTCCGCGACCGGGGGTGTGATCTCCCACAGTGGAGGCGAGCGCCCACGCTGCGTGAGGCTCAGGCGTTGCCGTAGACCTTCGTCGGGGTGACGAGAACCGCGACGCGGCCCTCCTCCCGCATCACGCGGTCGTAGGTCTCCCAGTCGTCGTGCGTGCCGCCGGCCGCGGTGAACACCGCCCGGAGCAGCAGCCGCAGCTCCTCGGGATCGCTGTTGTCCGGACCGATCAGCTCGCTCATGCCGTCGACCGCCGCCCACCGCCAGCCCGCCCGCCACAGCACCGACGTGGCCGGCCGCGCCCGCAGGTTGCGCAGCTTCACGCGCCCGTACGTGACGTACCCGACCACCGGTGCGCCCGTGCGCGGGTGCTCGAGCACCCCGGCGTTGACCAGCGACGAGTGCGGGGTGCCGTCCTCCCGCACCACGCTGATCGACGCGAGCCCGTGTTCCTGCCCGACCATCCGCCGGGCCGCCTCGAGGGCGGCGCCGATGTCCCCAGTGCTCATGCACCTCAGTGTGGACCCGGTCACCGACGGACCTGTGTCACGCTCGTGGCATGTCCGACCTGCTGTCCACAGCTCCGCGCGCTCGGCTGCGCGACCTGCTCTCCGGGCCCGGCCCGCTCGTCGCCCCCGGCGCCTACGACGCCCTGTCCGCCCGGCTCGTCGAGCAGGCGGGCTTCGACGCCGTCTACATGACCGGCTTCGGCACGACGGCGGGCCTGCTCGGCCGCCCGGACGTCGGCCTGCTGACCGGCACCGAGATGGCCGACAACGCCCGCCGGATCGTCGCGGCCGTCGACGTGCCGGTGATCGCCGACGGCGACACCGGCTACGGCAACGCGATCAACGTGCTGCGCACCGTGCAGACCTACGAGCAGGCCGGCGTGGCCGCGATCCAGCTCGAGGACCAGGTCACGCCGAAGAAGTGCGGCCACATGAGCGGCAAGGAGATCGTGCCGCTGCCGGAGATGCTCGGGAAGATCCGCGCCGCCGCCGAGGCCCGCCGCGACCCCGAGTTCCTGATCATCGCGCGGACGGACGCCGTCGCCGTCGAGGGTGTCGACGCGGCGATCGCGCGGGCGAAGGCCTTCCGCGAGGCCGGCGCGGACCTGCTGTTCGTCGAGGCGCCCACCGCGGAGGCGGACATCGAACGGATCGCGGGCGAGCTCGCCGGGGTCGCCCCGCTCGTCTTCAACTGGGCGGAGGGCGGGAAGACCCCGCCGCTGAGCCTGGAGCGGATGACCGAGCTCGGGTTCGCGCTGGTCATCTACCCGATCGGCACGCTGCTCGCGGCCACCGCCGGGATCCGGTCGCTGCTGGAGACCCTGCGCAAGGACGGGACCCCGCAGGCCGCGCTGCCCGGCCTGCCGGCCTTCGACGAGTTCACCTCGCTGGTCGGCCTGCCCGAGGTGCAGGAGCTGGAGCAGCGCTACCGCTGATCCCTGTGCGGCGAACGGGAGCGCCGCTCGCCGGTCCGGGGACCGGGGGTTCGGCGGGGCGTGCGGCGCGCCGGTGGCCGGCCCGCCTACGCTCCCCGGTCATGAGCGAGCCCGCGAGCGAGTCCGCGTCCCGGTCCGGCCGGATCCGGGTGGCCGTCGTCTTCGGCGGGCGCAGCTCCGAGCACGCGATCTCGTGCGTCTCGGCGGGCAGCGTGCTGACCCATCTCGACCGGGAGCGGTTCGACGTCGTGCCGGTCGGGATCGCGCCCGACGGCGCGTGGGTCCTCGGCACCGACGACCCGGCGGCCCTGCGCATCCGGGACCGCGCGCTGCCGCAGGTCGACCCCGCCGCCACGGCCCTCGCGCTGCCCGGCGACCCGACCCGGGGTGGCCTGCTGCGGCTCGACCCGGGTCGCGCGGGCGAGGTGCTCGCGGGCGTCGACGTGGTGTTCCCGGTGCTGCACGGCCCGTTCGGCGAGGACGGCACCATCCAGGGCCTGCTCGAGATGGCCGGGCTGCCGTACGTCGGTGCCGGGGTGTTCGCCTCCGCGGCCGGCATGGACAAGGAGTTCACCAAGAAGCTCCTGGCCGCCGAGGGGCTGCCGGCCGGGAACCTCGTGGTGCTGCGGCCCCAGGCCCGGACCCTGTCGGCCGACGAGCGCGAGCGGCTCGGGCTGCCGGTGTTCGTCAAGCCGGCGCGGGCCGGGTCGTCCGTCGGCATCACGAAGGTGAGCGACTGGGCCGACCTCGACGCCGCGATCGCCACCGCCCGCGTGCACGACCCGAAGGTGCTGGTGGAGGCCGCGATCGTAGGGCGCGAGGTGGAGTGCGGGGTGCTGGAGCTGCCCGACGGCACGCTGCGCGCCTCGGTGCCGGCCGAGATCCGGCTCGTCGGCGGGGCCAGCGAGTTCTACGACTTCGAGGCCAAGTACCTCGACGACGTCTGCGAGTTCGACATCCCCGCCAAGCTCGACGACGCCGTCGCCGAGCGGCTGCGCGAGACGGCGATCGCCGCCTTCCGCGCCCTGGACTGCCAGGGCCTGGCCCGCGTCGACTTCTTCGTCGCCGAGGACGGGGAGCTGACCGTCAACGAGGTCAACACCATGCCCGGCTTCACGCCCATCTCCATGTACCCGCGGATGTGGGCGCACACGGGCGTCGACTACCCCACGCTGCTCGCCACGCTGGTCGACACCGCCCTCGCGCGGGGCACCGGCCTGCGCTGAAGCTCCCGACTCGCGCGTCCAGATCTCCCGACTCGCGCGTCCAGATCTCCCGACTCGCGCGTCCAGATCTCGCGACTCGCGCGTCCAGATCTCGCGACTCGCGGGTCTGGGTCCGCGAGTCGGGAGTTCCGGCAGCGCGAGTCGGGAGTTCCGGCAGCGCGAGTCGGGGGTTCCGGTCGCGCGAGTCGGGACTGAGTGCGTCAGCGGACGGCGATGGCCGTGAGGGGGAGGGTGCGTGCGATCGCGTCGGAGACCGCCTGGACCGGGCCGGTGCCGACGGCCGTGGGCGTCGTGAGCGCCACGTAGACCCCGCGGTCGACCGCCACATAGGTGACGAGCGTCGGCTGCGGGGTGCCGTCGGAGATCGTGAGCCAGCTGACGCCGTTGACGTCCGTGAGGGTGGAGGCCGGCGTCAGCTCCTGCGGGCGGGGGAGACCGCAGCGCAGCACCACCGGTCGCGGCGCGGCCGCCCACGCCCGCGCCCCGGGCTGCACGGGCTCGGCGAGCGGCCGCGTGGGGAACGCCGGGTCGCCGGGGAGGTCGGCGGGCAGCGCCGCGAGCAGGCTCGTGCAGGCCGGGGAGGACGCATCGGGGGCGTCGACCGGCGCGAGGGCGAGCGGTCCCGTCTCCGGAGCGGGGGCGGGCGCGTCGAACGCCCCGGCCCGCGCCGCGATCCCGAACCCGGCCACGACCAGCGCGAGCAGGACCGGCAGCGCGATCGCGAGGACCACCGCCGGCCGTCGCAGGTCGGGGCCGTGCCGCGGACTGGTCGGGGAGGACATGGACGTGCCCGGTTCCGGGATCCGGCTCGGTTCAGCTCAGTTTGACCACGGGGCAGGTCAGGGTCCGGGTGATCCCCGAGACCCCCTGCACCCGCGCGACGACGAGCTGCCCCAGCTCGTCGACGTCGGCGGCCTCGGCGCGCACGATGACGTCGTACGGCCCGGTGACGTCCTCGGCGGTGACGACGCCCTGGATGGCACCGATCTCGGCGGCGACCGCCGCCGCCTTGCCGACCTCGGTCTGGATGAGGATGTAGGCCTGCACCACGGCGTGCCCCTTCCGGTTCTGCTTGTCTGGGGACCCGCCGGACGGCGTCCGACGGGAAAGTCGGAAGGCAACGTACCTGAGGAGAGCCCGTGTCCCCATCGTCGCGCACCCCGTCGGGGGCCACCGAGGCGAGCGACACACCGAGCGAAGCGGACGAAACGCCCGCACTGGCCACGATCGGGGAGTTCGGGCTCATCGAGCGCGTGACCCGGGACCGGGTCCAGCCGCCCGCGACGCTGCTCGGCCCCGGCGACGACGCCGCCGTCGTCGCCCAGCCGGACGGGCGGGCCGTGGCGTGTGTCGACGTCCTCGTGGAGGGCGTGCACTTCCGGCTCGACTGGTCGGCGCCGGAGGACGTCGGGCGCAAGGCGGTCGCGGCCAATCTGTCCGACGTCGCGGCGATGGGGGCGGTGCCGACCGGCCTGCTCGTCGGCCTCGCCGCGCCCCGCGACACGCCCGTCGAGACCCTCGAAGGGCTGGCGACCGGGATGTGGACCGAGGCCGAGGTCGTCGGCGTGGGGCTGGTGGGCGGCGACGTCGCCTCCTCGCCCACGCTCGTGGTCTCGGTGACCGCGCTCGGCTCGCTGGAGGGACGCGCCCCGGTGACCCGCGACGGTGCCCGGCCCGGCGACGTCGTCGCCGTGTGCGGTCGGATCGGCTGGGCCGCCGCCGGGCTCGCCGTGTTGACCCGCGGGTTCCGGGCGCCCGGCGTGCTCGTCGACGCCCACCGCGTGCCCACCCCGCCGTACGCCGCCGGGCCCGCGGCCGCGCTCGCCGGTGCCACCGCGATGATCGACGTGTCCGACGGCCTGCTGGCCGACCTGGGGCACGTCGCCGCGGACTCCGGGGTGCGGATCGAGCTGCGGCGCGACGCGTTCGCGGTGCCCGACCGGTTGGCGGAGGTCGCGCCGGCGCTCGGCGTCGACCCGATCGACTGGATGCTGACCGGCGGCGAGGACCACGCGCTGGCCGCGACCTTCCCGGCCGGCACCACCCTGCCCGCAGGGTTCGTCGAGGTCGGCGCGGTGGTCGAGGGGGAGGGCGTGGTCGTCGACGGCGAACCCTACGCCGGTGCCCCCGGGTGGGAGCACTTCACCTGACGGCGACACGGGCGGTGGAGCCCGGCGCGGGATCGCGGCGGCGCCGGGAGGGGCGACGTCGCTGTGAGAACCGGGAACGTGATCGGTCGCGGCGTGTGGTGCAGGAGCCGCTGTGGTGCGGCTGCTGCACCGCAGCGCGCTCAGCTCCGGCGGCGGAACAGCCGGCGCAGCAGGGTGTCCGGCTTGCCCGGCACGGAGCGCTGCGGGTGTGCGAAGGGGCGGTCCGCGGGGTCGACCGGGGCGATCGGCAGGGCGGGAATGGTCGCGGGCGCGGGAGGCGAGGCGATCGGCTGCAGCACCTTCGTCGACGGGCCGGAGACGGGCGGGGCCGCCCGGAGAGGCTTCGGACGCCGGGCCGGCGTCGGCTTCGGTCCGGTGTCGTCCGTGCGGGACAGCTCGACGGTCGTCTCCAGCTCCGACGGCTCGTCCGGCACGGCGGCGGGCGGGTCGACCGGTGTCGCCGCGGGCCGTGCAGCCGCCTCGTCCACCAGGTCCTCGGCCTCCGGCTGCCCGGCGGCGTGCGGTGCGGGCTCGATCCGCGAGGCCTCCGTCGCCGGCTGGGCATCGGGCTCCGGTGCGTCCGACTTCGCATCGCGCTCCGCCGGGTCCGGCGGGCCCGTGACGAGGTCCTCGGTCTCCGGCTCGGCTGCCCGCACCTCGGCTGCCCCGGCCTCGGCTTCCTGAGCCCCGGCATCGTCCGCGTCGGCCTGCATCGCGGCAGCCCGGGTCGCCTCGGCCTCGGCGTCGTCCGCGTCGGCTCGGCCCTCGGCCGGCTCCTCGTCCGGGCCGGCCTTCTCGATCCCGGCTGCCGTCGGCTCCTCGGCGCCGGCCGGCACGCCCGCCGGCTCCTCGCACGGCTCCGCGCCCGCGGAGGGAGCCCCACCTGCCTCGACAGAGTGAGCAGGAGCCCCCGCCGCGGACGTGTCGCGCGCGTCCGCGGCGGGGGAGGTGCGGGGGCGCGGGCTGGGACGGACCCGCAGGTAGGTCGTGCGCTCGGCGGGCCGGACCTCGGACTCGTCCCTGCGGCCGTCGGGCGTGCCCGATGCTGTCGACTCCTCGGTGGTGCTGCGTCCCGACTCGCTCACGGCCCGGCTATCGGGCCTGCGCGCGACGCCGTTACGCGGTGGCGTCACCTCTCCCGGCGACCGGTCGACCACGCACGGGCACCGGCCCGGGTCATGAGTGCCGATGATCCATTGCGTCTATTGCCACTCACAGGGCGGCGGGCGGGCGGTCGGTCGGGTACGCAGGAGCGGTGAACGCACGGTCCGCGTCGCTCGTCCTGGTCGGCCTGCTCGCGCTGTCGCTGAACCTGCGGGCGGCGCTGTCCGCCTACCCGCCGCTGCTGGGCGAGGTGCGCGAGTCCCTCGGGATCGCCGCCGGCACGGCCGGAGCGGCGCAGACCGGCGCGATCCTCGCGATGGCCGGCGGCTCGTTGATCGGTCCGCGGGTCGGGGCCCGGTTCGGCGCGGTGCGGGCGCTCGGTGGGTCGGTCGGGCTGGTCGCGCTCGGCAGCCTGGTCCGCGGGGTCCCGGCGCTGGCCGCCCTCTTCGCCGGGACGCTGGTGATCGGCCTCGGCATCGGCGTCGCGGGCGTGCTGCTCACCGCGGTGGTGAAGGACCGCCTCGCCGCCCGCGCGGGCGCCGTGAGCGGCGCGTACGTCGTCGCGATGATGCTGGGTTCGACGATCGTCAGCGCCCTGGCCGTGCCGGTGGCCGTCGCGCTGGGCGGCTGGTCGTACTCCCTGGCGCTGTGGGCGGTGCCCGCCCTCCTGGCGGTCGCCATCTGGGTCGCGATCATGCGCGGCGACGCCGGCGCCCGCAACGGATCGGCGACGACGCCGCGCCGGCTGCCCTGGCGCGACCCCTTCGCGCGCCTCGCCGCGATGTACCAGTCCGGGGTGTCGCTCACCGTCTACGGCTCGCTGACGTGGGTCGCACCGGCCTACGTCGACCGCGGCTGGAGCCCTGCCACCGCCGCCCTGCTCATCGCGGTGTGGAGCGTGGCGCAGATGCCGTCGGCGCTGATCGTGCCGACCCTCGCCGACCGGTCGGGGCACTTCCGGCGGTGGGCGTTGCTCATGGCGTCGTGCGTGGTCGTGGCGGTGCTGGGGATGGTGCTGCTGCCCGAGCCGCCGGTGGCGGGCGCGTGGCTGTGGGTCGCGCTGATCGGGATCGGCTGCGGCGCGGGCTTCCCGCTCGGGCTGTCGGTGATCGCTCACCGGACCCCCGACCCGGCGGCGAGCGCCGCGACGAGCGGACTCGCCCTCGGCGTCGGGTACACCGTGGCGGGGATCGGGCCGCTGCTGATGGGCGTGCTCGTCGACCTGACGCACGGCTACACCGCGGCGCTGCTGGTGCTGCTCGGCGCTGCGGTGCTGCAGATCGTCGCGACGATCGGGATCGGCGATCACAGGCGCGAGGCCGCCGCCGCGACCACCTGAGAAAACCCCGGGACGGCATGCCGACGGCGTCGCTACGCTGCCGCCGTGCCTTTCCTTTGACGCACGTCCCGCCCCCTGCCGCCGGCCGCTCGCGGTCCGGCGCGCCTGGTCGTCGGCTGGGCCCTGCTCGCCGACGTCGTGCCGCTCTACCCCCTCTACGCGCTCTTCTTCGCCGAGCACGGCATGTCCGGGGCGGAGATCTCCGCCCTCTTCGCCGTCTGGTCGGTCACGGGGCTGGTCGCGGAGGTGCCGTCGGGCGCTCTGTCCGACCGGTTCTCCCGACGGCGGGTGCTCGCCGCGGGCGGGGTCCTGCAGGGCGCGGCCTACGCCCTGTGGCTGCTCGCGCCCGGCTTCCCCGGGTTCGCCGCGGGCTTCGTCGTGTGGGGCGTCGGGACGTCGCTGTTCAGCGGCACGGTCGAGGCCCTCGTCTACGAGGTCCTGAGCGCCGCGGAGGCGGCCGACCGGTACGCGGGGGTCCGGGGACTCGTCACCGCGGCCGGGCACGCCGCACAGGTGCCCTCGGCGGCCGCCGCGACGGTCCTCGTCGCGACGGGCGGGTACGCGCTGGTCGGCTGGGTGAGCGTCGGGACCTGCCTGGCCGCAGCCGTGCTCACCGTCGCCTTCCCCGACCCGCCGCGCGCCGGTCCGCCGGACGACGACCCGGACGAGACCGCCGAAGACCTCACGTACTGGCAGACCCTGCGCGCCGGGCTCGCCGAGGCCGTCGGCAGCCGCGCGGTCCGGGGGGCCCTGCTCGCGGCCGCGCTGGTCGGCGGGGTCGACGCGCTGGAGGAGTACTTCCCGCTGATCGTGGGTCAGCAGGAGGCGGTGGCGCTCGTCGCCGTGCCCGGTCTCCTGGTACTGGTCGCGCTCGCAGGGGCGGCCGGTGCCGCCCTGGGTGGGCGGGCCGGGGTCCTGCGCGGTCGCGGGCTCGCGACGCTGCTGTTGCTGGCCGCCGCCGCGCTGCTGGCCGCCGGGCACGGGGGAGCGGTCGGCCTGGCCGCCCTCGGCACGTACTACGCCCTGCAGCAGTGCGCCCAGGTCGTCACGGACACCCGGGTGCAGGAGCGGCTCTCCGGCCGGGCCCGCGCCACGTCGACCTCGGTCTCGGCCCTCGGCACCGAGCTCGTGGCGCTCGCGGTGTTCGCGACCTGGGGCCTCGGCGGGACGCCGGCGGTCGCCGTCGGCCTGCTGGTCCTCGCCCCGGCGGTGTGGTGGCTGCTGCGGCGTGCCTGAGCTCAGCCGGCGAAGCCGGGCACCCAGCGCTCGACGAGGCCGCGGGCGGCCACGGTGCAGTCGAGCCGCGCGAGGATGTTCATCCACCCCGAGAGCACCCGCATGACCAGCGCGTACTCGGGCGGGAAGGACAGCGCGCGGCCGGTGTCGCGGTAGGCCCGGTTGGTCGGGTTGGCCACCCGGGCTCCCTGCCGCGCGATCCACGCCTCGGTGAAGTGGAACTTCTCGACGCGCAGCGGGTCGGCAAGCGCGCCCACCCAGCGGAGGACGTCGGCGGTCCCGGCCCCGGGGGCGAGGAAGCCCTCGGCGCGCAGGAGCCGGTCGAGGCCCTCGGCGTCCTGCTCCGCGGTGAGCTTCAGGATCCGCACGAGCACCGGCGGGATCCCGTCCGGCAGGTTCGCGGCCGCCCCGAAGTCGATCATGCCGAGGCCGCTGCCGTCCGCCAGCACGAGGAAGTTGCCGGGGTGCGGGTCGGCGTGCAGCAGCCCGACCCGGGCGGGCGAGGCGAACATCGTCTCGACGACGGTGTGCCCGAACCGGTCCCGGTCCTCCTCGGCCCCGCGCCCGCCGAGCAGATCCCGCAGCGGGAACCCGTCGAGCCACTCGGTGACCAGGACCTTCGGCGCCGACGCCACCACCCGAGGGATGCGCAGGCCCGGCCGGTCCGCGAAGCCGGCCGCGAAGGCGCGCTGGCGGTCGGCCTCGAGCCGGTAGTCGACCTCCTCCATCGTCCGCTCGCGCAGCTCGCGGACCAGGGCGCGGGCGTCGAGCGCCGGGAAGATCGCGCCGAACAGCCGGGAGAAGCGCTCCAGGGTGCGCAGGTCGGAGTCGAGCGCGAGGTCGGCGCCGGGGTACTGCACCTTGACGGCGACGTCCCGGGGCCGGCCGTTCGACCCCCGCCAGACGGCCCGGTGCACCTGGCCGATGCTCGCGGCGGCGCGCGGCTCGTCGTCGAACTCCGTGAACCGCTCCCGCCAGCCGCGGCCCAGCTGCTCGGCGAGCATCCGGTGGACGTCCGCGACGGGCATGGGCGGGCTCGACGTCTGGAGCTTGGCCAGGGCCTCCTGGTACGGCCCGGCGATCTCGGCGGGGATCATCGCGTCGTAGACCGACAGCGCCTGGCCGAGCTTCATCGCCCCGCCCTTGAGCGAGCCGAGGACGGCGAAGAGCTGTTCGGCGTTGCGGGCGAGGGTGGTGGCGGTGACCTCGTCCGCGTCGGCCCCGGCGAGCGTGCGGCCCCAGCCGCTGACGGCCCGGCCGGCGAACGTGAGGGGCAGCGAGGCGAGCCGCGCGGAACGGCCGAACCCGTTGCGGGGGACGCCCCGGTCCGCCCTCTCGTCCGCCATCGCACCCCTTTCCGCAACCCACGGTGACCCTACTGTCACGCGGCGGGAGCGCAGCCCGGCACCCGGTCCCGTACCCCGGCCGTGGGGGTGTCATTCCCGTGGGCCGGTGGCCGGGAGTGCGGCTGGCGTGCCCGTTCGTGGTGGTGGACGGCGCCGCGGCGCCGGTGGACGGGCGGGTCAGGGCGGCGGTGGTCGACTCGGGCTGCTGGCGATCCGGCCGGGCGTGGTCCGCGGGCTCGCCGACCGGGACGTCCGGGTGGCCCGGGCGCTCCTTCACGAGCTGAGCGAGCGCGCCACCGCCTTCGCCGCGGAGATCAGCGGGTCGGCCTTCTCCACCGTCCGCCCTCGACAACCCGGGGTGGATGAACCCGATGCTCGGCGCGCAGCCGGCGGGCTCTCACCTGACAGCCGCCCAGGTGTGCCGGCGCCTGGAGGTCCTGGCCACGCGGTGCCCCGTGCACGAACAGGTCCCCGTGACCTCCTTGATGCCGGACGGCGGTGGGTGGCTGCTCCGCGCCGGCGACGGCCCCATCCACGCGCACACCGTCGTCGTGGCCACGTGCGGGGAGAACGTCCCCCGGACGCCGCGCGCGGCCGGGCTGCTGCCGTCCGGGATCCTCCAGCTCCACGCCGCGGACTACCGCCCGCCGGCGCTGCTGCCTGCCGGCGCGGTGCTCGTCGTCGGCAGCGCGCAGTCGGGCTACCAGATCGCGGACGAGCTGCTCGGCGCCGGCCGGCGGGTCGTCCTCGCGTCCTCGCGACCTGCCGCGCCGGTCGTGCCCCCGCCCGGCACGCCGGGAGGGAGACCGTCGAGTGGCTCGCCGAGAGCGGGTTCTTCGACCAGCGCCCCGACGACCTGCCCGACCCGACGGTCCTGCACGCACCGCAGCCGCTGCTCGCCCCCGGCGGCCGCAGCGCCAGCCTGCACACCCTGGCCCGGCGGGGCGCCGTCCTGACCGGCCGGCTCGTCGGCATCGACGGCCGGCGGCTTCGCTTCGACGACAGCACCGCGGCCACGATCGCCGCCGCCGACGCGTTCGCCGCACGGATCAGGACGCTGCTCGACGAGCACCCTCCGGCGCACCGGTCGCGCCCGCCCGCCCCGGAACCCGACCCCGCCGACGAGCCGGTGGACATCACCCCTCCGACGTGCCTCGACCTGGGCGCCGCCGGGATCGGGACGGTGATCTGGTGCACCGGGTACACGGGGGACTTCTCGTGGCTGCACCCCGTGCTGCGCGACGGCGGCCGGCCGGTGCGCCGCGGCGCCGCGGGAGCGCTCCCGGGCATCTGGTACCTCGGCCTGCGGTGGCTGCTCCGCCGGTGCTCGGGCAACTTCTTCGGGTTTCCCGGCGACGCGGCCACCGTCGCCGACGAGGTCGCGCGGACCCTGCACGGGAACGGGACGGGGACCCGGCGCCGGCCCCGCCCGGCCGCGCTCGACCTCGTCCGGACCACGTGAACGCACCACGGGCGCGCGACGGGCCTCAGGGCGCCGCGGACAGGAGTTCGGCCCGGCGGCCGAGGAGGGCGTCGGCGACCAGCCCCTCACCGGCGGCGGCCACGGCCGGGGCGTAGGCGTCGAAGAACTCGACGTACACGCCGACCAGGTGCGTACGGAGGTCGCGGACCGCCGCAGCAGCGTCGTCGATGCCGGACTCGCGCCACCGCATGGCGGCGTGCGCGAGCGGCGCGTGGGCTCCGTGCCGCCCGTACCAGGTCGCCGCGGCGCCGTTGTGACCCATGCGCCCGGACGCGAGCGTGTAGAGGAAGCGGATCGGGAACAGCGCCGCCTTGCTCGCCACCCGCGGGCCGGCGGCCACCTGCTCCTCCGGCCTGTGCAGGGCGGCGAGGTAGGCCTGGTCGAACCTCTCGACGGCGAACTGCGCCGCCTCCACGACCAGCGTCGTCGGAGCGGGACGGGCCGCGTCGCCCCGCTCGTCCACCCCGTACAACAGGCGGCCGTCGTCGAGGAGGTCGAGCCGGTCCACCGCCGGGAGCCGCGAGCGCGGGCCGGCCCCGTGCCGGACGCCGTGCCAGTCCGACCAGAAGACCGACAGGCGCTCCGCGAGCGGGTTCGCCGCCCGCTCGACGGTCGCGCGCCGGATCTCGGCGACGCGGGCGCCGACGTCGTCGGGGAGCGCGTCGAGGACCAACGCCAGGTCGATGTCGCTCGCGAGCGGGGCGAAGCCGCCGTGGGCCAGGCTGCCCAGCGCGAACGCGGCGCTCAGGCGGTCGCCCAGGACCTCGCGCGCCACCGCGGTCGTCGTCCGCAGCACCTGCTCGCCGCCCTCGCGGTCCTCGCCGGCCATCCGGGCACCCTCGCACGATCCGCCGTCGTCGGGCACGGGTCGGGCCCACCGCCGGACTCAGTCGGGGATCGCCCCGATCAGCTTCTCCAGGGTGTTCCAGTTGCGGCCGGTGGTCGGCACCTTCCACGCCTTGCGCACGAACGCGGCGACGTCCGGGGAGTTCGAGATCCCGTCCGGGCACCACTGGTAGATCAGCCCGCCGCGCACCACGATCCGGTCCGGGTCGAGCTCGGTGGGGCTCGGCGCGCCCGGCGGGGGTTCGCCGAAGAGCCAGAGCACGAGCATCCGGGAGCCGTTGTCGGCAACGTCACGCAAGGGATGTCCGTCCGCCGCCGCCTCCAGGTCGGCCCTGGTCAGCGCCAGCACCCTGATCTCCGTGCCGTACCGCTCGGCGAGGGCCTCCTCGACCCGCTCGGCGACGACCGCGGCGGGCTCGTCGGCGGCGAGGACGGCGTTGCCGCTCTGCAGCAGCGTCCTGACCTGCGTGTACCCGAGGTCCGTGAGCATCTCGCGCAGCTCCGCCATCGCGACCTTCTTGTTGCCGCCGACGTTGACGCCCCGCAGGAGCACCGCGTAGCCCGACACGGGCGGGAACCTACACCCGCCCCGGCGACCCGACCGCTCACCGCACACGGAACGCATCCGGCTGGCCTCGGGGACGGGACGGGGGTGTTCCCCCGTGACCCTGCCGTGACGTTCTGGGACTCTGGTCCGAGTACTCCGCGAGACCCCCGTGGGAAGGACCCCCCTCGTGCAGCTTCCCGACGCCGGCGCCCTCGTGGCGCTCTTCGACGCCGTGCTGCACAGCGTGTGGCTGCTACCGGTGCTCGCGGTGCTGATCGCGTTCGACGGCCCGTTCCCCGTGCTGCCCAGCGAGACGCTGCTGACGGTGGGCGCGGCCGCGGCGTTCGGCACCGGCGACGTCGTCGGCGTGCTCGGGCTGTTCCTCGCGTCGATGGTCGGCTCGATGCTCGGCGACGTGGCGGTGTACGCCCTCGGCCGCAGCTCGAACCGGCTCCTGCGCGGCGCGGGCCAGAAGGACGACGGGCTGGGCGCGTGGGTCCGGCGCAACCTCTGGAGCAGGCCGATCGTCGCCTGCGTCGGCGCGCGGCTCGTCCCCGGCGGGCGGCTGGTGAGCACCGCCGCGTGCGGGCGCGTGCGGCTGCCGGTGCGGATGTTCCTGCCCGCCACCGCGGCCAGCTCGGCCATCTGGGGCGTGTACATGCTGCTGGTCGGCGCGGTGCTCGGCCCGATCACCAAGGGCAACCCGCTGCTCTGCCTCGCCGCCGGCATGATCATGGCGGTGGTCACGGCGGGCGGTTTCGAGGCCGCCCGGCGCATCCGCCGCCGTGTGCTGGCCCGGCGTGCGGCCGCCACGGTCGCCCCGGTCGCCACCTCGGAGCCCGCGCTCGCGCGCTGACCCCGTTCCACCCCTGCGGCCCGTCTCATGCTGAGACGGGCCGCACGTGTGTGCGGGCCGAGAATGATCGGGTGCGCGACGAGGCGTGGGTGGTCGAGGTGGGGGAACAGAACGCGGCCTGGTTGGCCACGGAGAGCCGGACGGCGCGGCTGGCCCGCGAGTACCGGCCCGTCGACATCGGGGACGGCAGGGTGCGCTACAACGCCCGCGCGCTGGGTGCGGCGCGCGAGCTGGGCGAGGAGGAGGACGGCTTCCTCACCGACGACGCCGACGGCCTGCGGGTCTGGATCGGCGACGACGCGTTCGAGCTCGACCGCGAGTAGCGCACAGAATCGAGAGCACTGCTCTTGACGGGAGAGCGGTCCTGAGGTTCACTCGTGGCATCGAGAGAGCACTGCTCTCGAACGAGACGAGGAGTCACAATGATCGAGCCGCAGCAGCGCTACCTGGCCCCGAAGAGCGGCACCGCCGTGTTCAACCGGATCGTCGCCGCGCTGACCCGGGCCGGGATCAGCGTCATGGGCAGCCGTGTGCTGGCCGTCCGCGGCCGCACGAGCGGTCAGTGGCGCACCACGCCGGTGAACCTGCTGCAGGTCGAGGGGGAGCGGTACCTGGTCGCGCCCCGCGGCCACACGCAGTGGGTGCGGAACCTGCGGGCCGCGGGCACCGGTGAGCTGCGCCTCGGCCGGCGGGTCGAGACCTTCACCGCCGTCGAGCTGGACGACGACGAGAAGCTCCCGATCCTGCGCGAGTACCTGCGGAAGTGGGCCTGGGAGGTCGGTGCCTTCTTCGAGGACCTCGACAAGGACTCGCCCGACGACGCGCTCCGTGCGGCCGCCCCGGGCTTCCCCGCCTTCCGCATCCGGTGAAGTTTGCTGTCCGGTGCCGGTGGGGGCTCCCCAGTCCACCGGCACCGGTGTCGGGTTCAACGCTGCGGGCCGCCCGGGGTTTCGGTCGGAATCCCACGAACCCCACCAGTCCCGCCGAACGTGGCACGAGATGCGCCGATCGGTCACTCCCGCGCCGACCTGCGTGCCGCGGCAACGACCTTCCGATGATCGCGCTGTGGCGACCGCGCGGCGCCGGACCGGATCTTCCGGACAACCCTCCCGACGCCCGGCGGGCTGCGGGGGCGGGCGCTAGGTTCGTTTTGTGGTGGAACGCTCCGGGGCCGACGGGCCCGCTCCCTCCGACGATCCGCACCGCGACCGCTCGGACGTGGGAGGCCCCGGCGGCGAGAGCACCCTCACCGTCCTGATCGCGGGCGCCGCGAACGCCGCGATCGGCGTCCTGAAACTGGTGGCGGGCCTGCTGACGGGCTCGTCGGCGATGCTGGCCGAGGCCGCCCACTCCGTCGCCGACACCACCACCGAGGGCCTGCTGCTGGCTGCGCTGCGCCGCTCGGCCCGCCGGCCCGACCGGCGCCACCCGTTCGGCTACGGCAAGGAACGCTTCTTCTGGGCGCTGATCGCCGCCGTCTCGATCTTCGTGTCCGGCGGGGTGTTCGCGATCTACGAGGGCGTGACGACGATCCTCGGCGAGAGCGCCGAGCAGACCCTCGCCTGGGTCGCGTACGGCGTGCTCGGGGTGTCGTTCCTGTTGGAGGGCACCTCGTGGCTGCAGGCGGTGCGCCAGGTGCGGCGCGAGGCGGCGGCCGAGGAGACGACCTTCTCCCGCTGGTTGCGCGGGACCGACGACCCCACCGTCAAGACCGTGTTCTTCGAGGACAGCGCGGCGCTGATCGGCCTGCTGCTCGCCTTCGCGGGCGTCGGGCTGCACCAGCTGACGGGCTCGGGGGTGTGGGACGGGGTCGCGTCCCTGCTGATCGGGCTGCTGCTGGCCTGCGTCGCCTACATCCTGGGCCGGACCAACAAGGGCCTGCTGATCGGCCGGCAGGCGGATCTGAGGCTGGTGACGGCGATCCGCCGGGCGTTGCAGGACAGTCCCGAGGTCGACGCCGTGGTGGACCTGTTGACCATGCAGCTCGGCACGGACAGCGTGCTGCTCTGCGCCCGGCTGGACTTCGACGACTCGCTCGGCGCCGCCGACGTCGAGCGGGCCTCCGTGGAGATCGACGCCGAGCTGCGGGAGCGCTTCACCGACCTCGCCGAGATCTTCCTCGAACCCGTCCCGCGGACCGACCCGGTCATGCGCGGGCGGGTGCTGGACCGCTACGGCCGCACCCTCGCCTGATTCCGCCGGGCGTCCGGCAGACGCCGGAATGCACGAACGGCACTGTCGTGCGCCAGGTGCGCACGAAAGTGCCGTCGGTGCGATCAGGGACGCGTCAGGCGATCTGACGGTCCGTGGGGTTGATCGGGCGCGGGAGGACCTCCCGCCCGGTCAGGAAGGCGTCGACCCCCGCGGCCGCGGAGCGACCCTCGGAGATCGCCCACACGATCAGCGACTGGCCGCGGCCCATGTCGCCGGCGACGAACACGCCGTCGACGCTGGACATGTAGTTCTGGTCCCGCGCGACGTTGCCGCGCTCGTCCAGCTCCACGCCCAGCTCGGAGAGCAGCTTGCCCTTCTCCGGGCCGACGAAGCCCATCGCCAGCAGGACCAGGTCCGCCGGGATCTCCTTCTCGGTGCCCTCGACGGGGTCGAAGCCCCGCTCGCCGCGGGTGACCTCGACCAGCCGCAGCGCCTTGACCTTGCCGTGGCCGTCGTCGACGAACTCGGTGGTGTTGACCGAGAACAGCCGCTCGCCGCCCTCCTCGTGCGCCGAGGAGACCCGGTAGACCATCGGGTAGGTCGGCCAGGGCATGCCCTCGGTGCGGTGCTCCGGCGGCGTCGGCATGATCTCGAGCTGGGTGACCGACGCGGCCTTCTGCCGGTGCGAGGTGCCCAGGCAGTCGGCGCCGGTGTCACCGCCGCCGATGATCACGACGTGCTTGCCCTCGGCGGTGATCGGCGGGGCGTCGAGGTCGCCCTGCTGCACGTGGTTGGCCCACGGCAGGAACTCCATCGCCTGGTAGATGCCCTCGAGCTCGCGGCCCTTGGCCGGGATGTCCCGCCACGCGGTGGCGCCGCCGGCGAGCACGACGGCGTCGTACTCCTCGCGGAGCTGCTCGGTGGTGACGTCGACCCCGACGTCGACCGAGGCGCGGAAGTGCGTGCCCTCGGCCTGCATCTGCTCGAGCCGCCGGTCGAGCCGGGACTTCTCCATCTTGAACTCGGGGATGCCGTAGCGGAGCAGCCCGCCGATCCGGTCCGCCCGCTCGAACACGACGACCTCGTGCCCGGCGCGGGTGAGCTGCTGCGCGGCGGCCAGCCCGGCCGGCCCGGAGCCGACGACGGCGACCTTCTTGCCCGTCCTGGTCTGCGCGACCTGCGGGGTCACCCAGCCCTCGTCCCAGGCGCGGTCGATGATCTCGACCTCGACCTGCTTGATGGTGACGGCGTCGTCGTTGATCGCGAGCACGCACGCCGCCTCGCACGGGGCGGGGCAGAGCGTCCCGGTGAACTCCGGGAAGTTGTTGGTGGCGTGCAGCCGCTCGATCGCCTCGCGCCAGTCTTTGCGGTAGACGAGGTCGTTCCACTCGGGGATGAGGTTCCCCAGCGGACAGCCCTGGTGACAGAACGGGATGCCGCAGTTCATGCAGCGGCCCGCCTGCTTCTCCAGCGTCGCGCGCGGGAAGTCCTCGTAGACCTCGCGCCAGTCCATCAGGCGCAGGTCGACGGGCCGGCGCTTCGGGGTCTCGCGCGGAGTGGTCAGAAAGCCCTTCGGGTCACCCATGTGCGGCCTCCATGATCGCCGCGTTGACGTCGCGGCCATCCTTCTCTGCCTGCTCGCGGGCCTGCAGGACGCGCTTGAAGTCCTTCGGCATGATCTTGCCGAAGCGCTCCACCGCCACGTCCCAGTCCTTCAGCAGGGCGCGGGCGACCGGGGAGTCGGTCTCCGCGTGGTGCTTCTCGACGTACTCCCGCAGGAACTCGCGGTCCTCGTCGTCGAGCGGGTCCATGTCGACCATCTCGGGGTTGACCCGCTTGGCCAGCGTGCGGTCACCCGCCTCGAGGTCGAGCACGTAGGCGATGCCGCCGGACATGCCGGCCGCGAAGTTGCGGCCCACCTTGCCGAGCACGACCACCTTGCCGCCGGTCATGTACTCGCAGCCGTGGTCGCCGACGCCCTCGACGACCGCCACGGCGCCGGAGTTCCGGACGCAGAAGCGCTCGCCGACGATGCCGCGGATGAACATCTCGCCGGACGTGGCCCCGTACAGGATCACGTTGCCCGCGATGATGTTCTCCTCGGCCGTGAACTGCGCCGACGGGTCGGGCCGCAGGATCAGCCGGCCGCCGGACAGGCCCTTGCCGAAGAAGTCGTTCGTGTCGCCGACCATCCGCAGCGTGATGCCCTTCGGCACGAAGGCGCCCAGCGACTGCCCGGCCGAACCGGTCAGCGTGACGTCGATCGTGTCGTCCGGCAGGCCCTCGCGGCCCCACTGCTTCGTCAGCTCGTAGCCGAGCATGGTGCCGACGGTCCGGTTGACGTTGCGTACCGGCAGGTCCAGGCGGACCTTGTCGCCGCTCTTCAGCGCGCCCTCGGCCAGCTGGATCATGGTGTTGTCCAGCGCCTTCTCGAGGCCGTGGTCCTGCGCCTGGGTGCGGTGCCGGGAGGCGCCCTCGGGCAGCTCCGGCGCGTGGAAGATCGGCCGGAGGTCCAGGCCCCGGGTCTTCCAGTGGTGCAGCGCCGCGTCGGTGTCGAGCACCTCGGCGTGGCCCACGGCCTCCTCGAGGGTGCGGAAGCCCAGCGCCGCCAGGTGCTCGCGCACCTCCTCGGCCACGAAGCGCATGAAGTTGACGACGTACTCGGGACGCCCGTCGAACTTCTCGCGCAGTGTCGGGTTCTGCGTCGCGACGCCGACCGGGCAGGTGTCCAGGTGGCAGACGCGCATCATGATGCAGCCGCTGACCACCAGCGGGGCCGTGGCGAAGCCGAACTCCTCGGCGCCCAGCAGGGCGGCGATGACGACGTCCCGGCCGGTCTTCAGCTGGCCGTCCGTCTGCACGACGATCCGGTCCCGCAGGTTGTTGGCCAGCAGCGTCTGCTGGGTCTCGGCCAGGCCGAGCTCCCACGGGCCGCCCGCGTGCTTGATCGAGGACAGCGGCGAGGCGCCGGTGCCGCCGTCGTGGCCCGAGATGAGCACGACATCGGAGAAGGCCTTCGCCACGCCCGCCGCGACCGTCCCGACGCCGACCTGGCTGACCAGCTTCACGTGGATGCGGGCCCGCGGGTTGGCGTTCTTCAGGTCGTGGATGAGCTGCTTGATGTCCTCGATCGAGTAGATGTCGTGGTGCGGCGGCGGGGAGATCAGGCCGACGCCCGGCGTGGAGTACCGGGTCTCGGCGATCCACGGGTAGACCTTGCTGCCGGGCAGCTGGCCGCCCTCGCCGGGCTTGGCGCCCTGCGCGATCTTGATCTGGATGTCGTCCGCGTTCACGAGGTACTCGCTCGTGACACCGAAGCGGCCGGACGCGACCTGCTTGACCGCGCTGCGCCGGGAGTCGCCGTTGGCATCCGGGGTGAAGCGGTCCGGGTCCTCGCCGCCCTCACCGGTGTTGGAGCGTCCGCCGAGCCGGTTCATCGCGATGGCGAGGGTCTCGTGCATCTCCTGGCTGATCGAGCCGTAGGAGATGGCGCCCGTGCCGAACCGCTTGACGATCGACTCGACCGGCTCGACCTCGTCGATCGGCACCGGCGGGCGCAGGCCCTCCTTGAAGGAGAACAGCCCGCGCAGCGTCATCAGCCGCTTGGCCTGGTCGTCGACCGCCTTCGTGTACTCCTTGAAGATCTCGTACCGGCCGGAGCGGGTCGAGTGCTGGAGCTTGAACACGGTCTGCGGGTTGAACAGGTGCAGCTCGCCCTCGCGCCGCCACTGGTACTCGCCGCCGACGACGAGCGCGCGGTGGCTGGCCCGGGTGCCGTCCGCCGGGAAGGCGCGCCGGTGGTGCTTGAGCGCCTCCTCGGCGAGCACGTCGAAGCCGACTCCGCCCAGCCGCGAGGTGGTGCCGGTGAAGCAGGTGTCGACGACCTCCTGCCCCAGCCCGACCGCCTCGAAGATCTGCGCGCCGGTGTACGAGGCGACGGTCGAGATGCCCATCTTGGACATCGTCTTGCGCACGCCCTTGCCCAGCGCCTTGACGAGGTTCTTCGCCGCCGTCTTGGCGTCGACGCCCGGGATGTCGCCCCGCTCGGCGAGGTCCTCGACGGTCGCCATCGCCATGTAGGGGTTGACCGCGGACGCGCCGTAGCCGATCAGCAGCGCGATGTGGTGCACCTCGCGGGCGTCGCCGGACTCGACGACCAGCCCGACCTGCGTGCGGGTGCGCTCGCGGACCAGGTGGTGGTGCACCGCGCCGGTGAGCAGCAGCGACGGGATCGGTGCGTGCTGCGGGTCGACGCCGCGGCTGGACAGCACGATCAGCCGGGCGCCGTCCTGGATCGCCTCGGAGACCTCGCCGCGGATCTCCTGGAGCCGCCGCAGCAGGCCCTCGCCGCCCTCGGCCGCCTTGAAGACGCCCTTGACGGTGTAGGTCGCGAAGCCCGGGAGGTCGCCGTCGTCGTTGATGTGGACGATCTTGGCGAGGTCGTCGTTGCCCAGCACGGGGAACGGCAGCACGATCCGCCGGCAGTTCGCCGGGCCGGCCTCGAGCAGGTTCTGCTCCGGGCCGAGCAGCGAGCGCAGCGAGGTCACGAGCTCCTCGCGGATCGCGTCCAGCGGCGGGTTCGTGATCTGCGCGAACAGCTGGATGAAGTAGTCGTAGATCTGCCGCGGCTTCTCGGACAGCAGCGCCAGCGGCGCGTCGTTGCCCATCGAGCCGATCGGCTCCGCGCCGGTCGCCGCCATCGGCTTGAGGAGGACGCTGAGCTCCTCCTCGGTGTAGCCGAAGGACTGCTGGCGGTGGGTCAGCTCGGAGTGCGCGGGCACCTCGCGCTGCCGCTCGGGCAGGTCCTCGAGGGCGATGCGGCCGGCGTGCAGCCACTCGCCGTACGGCAGCGACGCGGCCAGCTCGCCCTTGATCTCCTCGTCGGCGACGATCTTGCCCGCCTCGGTGTCGACCAGGAACATGCGGCCCGGCTCCAGCCGGCCCTTGCGCACGACCTGCGCCGGGTCGACGTCGAGCACGCCGACCTCGGAGGCCAGCACGACCAGCCCGTCCTCGGTGACCCACCAGCGGGCCGGGCGCAGGCCGTTGCGGTCGAGCACCGCGCCGATCTGGGTGCCGTCGGTGAAGGCGACGAGCGCGGGCCCGTCCCACGGCTCCATCAGGTTCGAGTGGAACTCGTAGAAGGCGCGCCGCAGCGGGTCCATCTCGGCGTGGTTCTCCCACGCCTCGGGGATCATCATCAGCACGGCGTGCGGCAACGAGCGCCCCGACAGGTGCAGCAGCTCCAGCACCTCGTCGAAGGTCGCCGAGTCCGACGCGTCGGGCGTGACGATCGGGACCAGCCGGTCCAGGTTGCCCGGCAGCACCGAGGACTCCAGCAGCGCCTCGCGCGCCTTCATCCAGTTGCGGTTGCCGCGCAGGGTGTTGATCTCGCCGTTGTGCGCGACGTACCGGTAGGGGTGCGCCAGCGGCCACGCCGGGAAGGTGTTGGTGGAGAAGCGCGAGTGCACCACGGCCAGGGCGGTGGTGACGCGCGGGTCCGACAGGTCCGGGTAGAAGGCCTCGACCTGCGGCTCGGCGAGCATGCCCTTGTAGACCACGGTCCGCGGGGACAGGCTCGGGAAGTAGACGCCGGTCTCGTGCTCCACCCGCTTGCGCAGGCAGAAGGTGCGCCGCTCCAGCTCGATGCCGGTGGGCGGGGGCTTCACGATGCCGGTCTCGATGCCGGCCACGAACAGCTGGCGGAAGCCGGGCATGGCGGCCAGCGAGGTGGGGCCGAGGTCGGCCTTCTCCGGGTCGGTCGGCAGCTCGCGCCAGCCGAGCACGCGGAGGTTCTCCTCTGCGGCCAGCTCGTTGATCCGGGCGACGGCCTCGTCGGCCTTCGCCTCGTCACGCGGGAGGAACGCGATGCCGGTGGCGTACGCGCCCGCCTCGGGCAGGTCGAAGTCGACGACCTCGCGGTAGAAGGCGTCCGGGACCTGGATCAGGATGCCCGCGCCGTCACCGGTGTTCTCCTCGGCGCCCCGGGCGCCGCGGTGTTCGAGCCGGAGCAGCGCGGTCAGCGCCTTCTCGACGATCGAGTGGTCACGCCGGCCCTGCAGGTCGGCGACCATCGCGACGCCGCAGGCGTCGTGCTCGTGCTCGGGGGAGTAGAGCCCGCCGGGCACCGGCGCGCTCGTCACCGGAGTGGTCTCCGTGGCGCCGGGGCGGTTGCTGATCGCAGCCAACAGCTCCTCCTGTCGTCTCGGTGCACCCCGACTTCGCATCGGGACGACGTGTGGGTGGTTCCACAAGGGGGTCCAGAATACAGCGATGCTCCGACGGAACGCTGACGCTGGTCCGTTCGGGTGCACCGTCCGGACTGCGCCTCAGTCGTCTCCTGCTGGTGTTCGGACGCACGTGTCTCGGCCGGTGCCCGACTTCGGGCCCGGCCGGCGGCTTGCACTTGGGGACCGCACGCGGCGTCGGATGCGGTCTCTCCGGGGAAAGAGTGACACGCCGACGCGTTGATACGCCAGATGTAGCGGGGCGAACCGCTGTGACCTGCGTCGGAGCGGCCTCCGACGGGCGGCGCGGCCGACCGGCGGACGATCGGGGCCTGCCCGTCCGGGCAGGTCACGGCCCTCCGCCCCGCCCGGATCGGCGGGCGGGCGACGACACTGGGGTGATGCAGTGCACGCCTCACCCGGTCCGCCTTCCCGGCGTGACCGGCGTGACACCTGAACGGGGGCTCGACGTGGCGGTGGGCGGACGGTGACGGCCCCGGTGCGCACCGTGCTCGCCGACGTCGCGCGGGCCGGTCCCTTCTTCTCCGTGTCCACCGACCCCGCCGAGTCGGCCGACCCCACGTGGCGGCCCCTGCGGGAGCTGGCCACGGAGCCCGGCGCGCTGGGGGAGCGGATCGCGCACGTCCGCCGGGTGCTGTCCGAGCAGGCCGGGTGCGCTGTGGAGGAGCGGGTGGCCGCGTCGGTCGCGCTGCAGGGCCTGGCCGCCCGGCTGGTCTCCGCGCCGCTCGCGGCCGTCGCGCTGCACGGCGTCCTGCCCGACCTCGGCCGCGACGCCCTGCACTGGCGGGTCTCCCTCACCGGGCCGTGGCCGCTGTGGACGGACGCGGACCGCCCCGCCCGGGATCCCGGCGAGCTGCCGGCCCTCATGGCGGAGGAGATCGCGGAGCCGCTGGTCGGGGCCGTGCGCGCGCTGGTGCCGGTGTCGCCGAGGGTGCTGTGGGGCAACGTCGCGTCGTCCGTCGCGGGCGCGAAGCGCGTGCTCGGCACGGAGCGGCCGGAGGCCGCGATCCGCGCCGCCGAGCTCGCGGCCGCGGTCCTCGACCACCCGCTGCTCGCCGGGACGGGGGAGCGGCGCCCGCCCGCCGCGCCCGACCGCGGCTGGACCTTCCGCCGTCGCTCCTGCTGCCTCTACTACCGGTTGCCGGGCGGCGGCACCTGCGGGGACTGCGTGCTCGCCCGCTCGGCCTGAGGGGCGTCGAGGAGGACGTCGGCGACCGTCACCGTGACGACGGCGTCGAGGCCGGTCTCGGCGCGCACCTGCGCGGCGACCGCCCGCTGCACCGCGGCGGAGAGGTCGCGGGCGTTGTGGCCGAGAGTGGTGACAAGCGTCAGCGCGACCTCGGCGCGGCCGTCCTGCACCGCGGCCGACGCCCCGGCCGCCGACAGCGCGTCGCCGGCGGACCGGTCGCCCAGCAGCGAGCCGGCCAGCCCGAGCAGCGTCTGGGCCAGGTCCGGCCGGAGCGCGACCACCCCCGGCACCTCGCGAGCGGTGGCCGCCGCGATCCGGGCGACGACGGCGTCGCCCACCGTCAGCCGCACCGGCGGGGTCACGGCTCGTCCCAGAGGTCGACCACCGCGATGTCCACGCTGCGCACCGGCACCCCGAGGGCCTGCTCGCCCGCCGCCACGACCATCTGCCGCACCCGTGCCGTCACTGACGCGAGGTCGACCCCGAACCGGGCCGTCACGGTGATCGCGACGGTCACGCCGAACGGGTCCGCCCCGGCCCCGTTCGTCGCCGCACCGTCGGTTCCCGCGCCGTTCGTTGCCGCTCCGTGGGTCCCGGCCGGCCCGACGGGCTCGATCCGGCAGCTGCGCGCCCGCGTCCCGTCCATCCCGTCGACGACGTGCCGCAGCACCCGGGCCGCGGCGGTCCGGCTCAGCCGCGCGGGACCGGCGGGGGAGTCGAGCGCCAGCAGGTCCTGCGGGCGGAGCTCGGCGGTGACGGTGTCGATCACCGCCTGCATCACCCCGTCGAGCACCGAGGGCGGCGGCGCCGGCCGCTCCGCCGCCATCCGGTGGACCACGCCGTCGAGCCCCAGGGCGTCGGCGGCCGCGGCCCGGCAGTGCGGGCAGTCCCGCTCGTGCGTGTCGAGGGTGCCCTCGACCGCGTGGTCCCAGACGTCGGCGGCGTCGCGGCCGCAGGCCAGCGGCTCGATCCGCTCGTCCGCGGGGCCCACGGCGCCGACGGACCCGGGCGCCTCGCCGGCCGGGGCGCCGGGGACGGTCCTGCCTACCTCCACGACCGCATCACCTCCGCCAGCCCGCGGCGGGCCCGGTGGATCCGCCCGCGGACCGCGGTCTCCGACGCGCCGGTGATCTCCGCGATCTCGGCGTAGCCCAGGCCCTCCAGCTCGCGCAGCACGAAGCAGGCCCGCTGCTCGTCCGGCAGCGTGCGCAGCGCCGCCCGCAGCGCCGTGAGCCCGGCGTCGACCTCGGCGGCGTGCTCGGGGGCGCCGGCCTCCGGCGCGGCCAGCCGCTCCGGGGCCACCTCGGCCACCTGCTCCACCGACACCGTCGCCCGCCGGCGGCGCAGCAGGTCGAGGCACCGGTTCGTCACGATCCGGTACGCCCACGTGGTGAAGGCCGAGTCGCCGCGGAATCGGTCGAGCCGGCGCCAGGCGTCGAGCAGGGACTCCTGCAGCGCGTCCTCGGCGTCGGCGGCGTTCCCGACCAGGCGCAGCGCCAGCCGGTACAGCGCGGCCTGGTGCCGCTGCGCGAGCGCCGAGAAGGCGCGGACGTCGCCCTCGCGGGCGCGGACGACGAGCGTGGTGTCGTCGAGCTCGCGCTCGGCGGGGGTGGGCGCGTGCTCCCGTGCTACGGCCGGGACCCGGGGCGGCGGGCACACATCCTCCCGCGCCCCCCTCGTCCGCATCGCCTGCACCACGGTCCCGTCCGACAGCCGTTTCCCCCGACGACGCCGACAGTATGACCGACCGTGACGCCGGTCACGAGGGTCGTGTGTCGGGCGGGGGCCGGGGGTAACCGCTCCGCGAGGCCCGACGCTAGTGGCCGGAGGGGCCGGCCGCGCGGCGGGCGCACGAGTCCGGGAGGTTCACCAGATGAGCATGAAGGACAAGCTGGACAACAAGACCCAGGAGCTGTCGGGCAAGGCCAAGGAGGCCACCGGCCGCGCCACGGACGACGAGCGCCTCGAGGCCGAGGGCCGCACGGACCAGATGGGTGCCGACCTCAAGCAGGCCGGCGAGAAGGTCAAGGACGTCTTCAAGCGCTGACCCATCCGCCGACGGCGGCGTCCCGGGCTTCCGGGGCGCCGCCGTCGCGTGTGCGGCGCTAGCGTGGCCGGCGTGTCCGCGCAGCTTCCGGGGCAGCCGTCCGAACGCCCGCTGCCCGAGCGGGTCGCCGCCGCCGTGCTGAGCCATCCCGCCGTCGCCCGGCTGGACGGCGGGCCGTTCGGCAGCGTCGCCTCCTACCTCCCCGGCCGCCGCGTCGTCGGGGTGCGCGCGGCGGAGGGCGCCGCGGCGGGCGAACCCGTCGAGGTCGCGGTGGTCGTGCGCTGGCCCGCCGGGACCTCGCTCCCGGTGCTTGCCGAGGAGATCGCCGCGCGGGTGCGCGGCGTCGCGGGGGAGCGGCCTGTCGACGTGACCGTCGCGGACCTCGTGCCCGCGCCGATCACCGCGCCGATCACCGCGCCGGTCCCCGGGGCCCGCGCGGAGCCGGCCGGCGGCGGTCCGGCCACAGGGCCCGGACCGGCCGGAACACCCGGCACGCGTCTCGCCTAGACTCGCCCGGACACGTGCCCGGCGCGCGTGACCGCCCCTCCCGACCCGGTTGATGCGGCGTCGTGCCGCCGGTCGCCGGAGTACGAACCGAGCAGGGCCCCGCCACACAGCAGAGCCACACAGCAGTCCGAGGAGTTCCACCGTGAAGAGCACCGTCGAGCACATCGGCCCGACACGCGTCAAGCTCACAGTCGAGGTGCCGTTCGACGAGCTCAAGCCCGACTTCGACCGCGCGTACAAGAAGATCGCGCAGCAGGTCCGCATCCCCGGCTTCCGTCCGGGCAAGGCGCCGGCCCGCATCCTCGACGCGCGGCTCGGCCGCGGCGTCGTGCTGGACGAGGTGATCAACGCCGCGGTCCCGGCCAAGTACTCCGAGGCCGTCGCGGCCGCGGACGACGTGAAGCCGATCGGCCAGCCCAACATCGAGGTCACCGAGCTCGCCGACGGGGACAAGGTCGCGTTCACCGCGGAGGTCGACGTCCGCCCGGAGATCACGCTCCCGGAGCTGGACGGCATCACCGTGCAGGTCGACGACGTCGAGGTGACCGACGAGCAGGTCACCGAGCAGCTCGACCAGCTGCGCGCCCGGTTCGGCACCCTCACCGGTGTCGAGCGTGCGGCCCAGGCGGACGACTTCGTCCAGATCGACCTCTCCGCCGCCGTCGACGGCAAGGAGATCGAGGAGGCCACGACGACCGGGTACTCGTACCAGGTCGGCCAGGGCGGCCTCATCGACGGCATCGACGAGGCCATCACCGGCCTGTCCGCCGGCGAGGAGAAGACCTTCACCTCGAAGCTGGTCGCGGGCGAGTACGCAGACCAGGACGCCGAGGTCACCGTCAAGGTCACCGCGGTCAAGGAGCGCCAGCTCCCCGACGCCGACGACGAGTTCGCCCAGCTGGCCAGCGAGTTCGACACCCTCGACGAGCTCACCGCGGACCTGCGGGAGCGGCTCGGCCGGGTGCGCCGCATGGAGCAGGTCACCCAGGCCCGCGACAAGGTGCTCGACGAGATCGTCGACAACACCGAGGTCCCGCTGCCGGAGAGCATCGTCGAGGCCGAGGTCGAGTCCCGGCACCACGACGCCGTGCACGCGTTCGACCACAGCGACGAGCAGTTCAACGAGTTCCTCGAGAAGCAGGGCAAGACCCGCGAGGAGTTCGACACCGAGACCCGGGCCGAGGCCGAGAAGTCGGTCAAGACCCGCCTCGTGCTCGACGCGCTGGCCGACGCCGAGGAGGTCCAGGTCGGCGACCAGGAGCTCACCGAGCGGATCATCTACCAGGCCCAGCAGTACGGAATGGCGCCCGAGGAGTTCGTCCAGCGCATCCAGCAGGCGGGCCAGCTCGGCGCGATCTACTCGGACGTCCGACGGAGCAAGGCGCTGATCGTCGCCGTCCGCGCCGCCACGGTCACCGACGCCGCGGGCGAGCCGGTCGACCTGTCGGACCTCCTCGGTTCGGAGGAGGGCGCCGCCGTCGCCGTCGACGCGGAGGAGGCCCCGGAGGCCGCCGCCGAGGCCGCCGACAGCGCCGACGGCGCGACCGACACCGCCGCGGACGAGGCCGCCCCCGAGGTCGTCGAGGCCCCGGCCGCGGACGACTCGTCCGACGCCGCCGTGGGCACCGAGGCGGCGGGCCCGGCGGCCGGCAAGGCCTGATCGCGCGCCTGACCTGCACGGACGCGTGGTCGCTGCGCTGTCGGCGAACACGCGCCGTGTCCGCGGACGCGGGGTGCCGCGGCCGCGTAGGGTCGGGATCGAAGCAACGGGACGGGCCGCCGGCGGGACACGATCCCCCGGCGGCCCCCCGGAGAAGACGACCCCCGAGTGACGCCAGCAGAAGGCAGGGTGAAGTGAGTCAGCAGGACACCGGCCCGCGGTCGACCGCGGACCGCCTCGTGGAGGACCGCCGCGCGCTGCAGATGCGCTCGGCCCCCTCGAGCATGACGCTGTCCGACTCGGTGTTCGAGCGGCTGCTGCAGCAGCGGATCGTGGTGCTCGGGCAGCAGGTCGACGACGAGATCGCCAACCGGATCGCCGCGCAGATGCTGTTGCTCGCCGCGGAGGACCCCGAGGCGGACATCGCGCTGTACATCAACTCGCCGGGTGGCTCGGTCACCGCGGGGATGGCCATCTTCGACACGATGGAGTTCATCCCCTGCGACGTCAGCACCTACGCCATGGGCCTGGCCGCATCGATGGGGCAGTTCCTGCTCTCCGCGGGCACGCCGGGCAAGCGCTACGCGCTGCCGCACTGCCAGATCCTGATGCACCAGCCGTCGGCCGGTGTCGGCGGTTCCGAGTCGGACATCCGGATCCAGGCGGAGCTGTTCCGCCGGCACAAGCAGGAGATGGCGGAGCTGATCGCCGGGCACACCGGCCAGCCGGTCGAGAAGATCATCCGCGACTTCGACCGCGACCGTTGGTTCTCCGCCGAGGAGGCCAAGGAGTACGGCTTCGTCGACCAGGTCATCAGCCGGGCCGCGCAGGTCCCGGACTCGAGTTCGAACGGGGGCGTCTCCTCATGAGCGGTTTCCGGATGCCGGAGAGCCGGTACGTGCTGCCGTCCTTCGTGGAGCGCACGAGCTACGGGGTCAAGGAGTCGAACCCGTACAACAAGCTCTTCGAGGAGCGCATCATCTTCCTCGGCGTGCAGATCGACGACGCCTCGGCGAACGACGTCATGGCGCAGCTGCTCTGCCTGGAGTCCGCGGACCCCGACCGCGAGATCTCGATGTACATCAACTCGCCCGGCGGCTCGTTCACGTCGCTGATGGCGATCTACGACACCATGCAGTTCATCCGCCCCGACATCCAGACCGTCTGCCTCGGGCAGGCGGCGTCGGCCGCGGCCGTGCTGCTGGCGGCGGGCACCCCGGGGCGGCGCCTCGCGGTGCAGAACGCGCGCATCCTGATCCACCAGCCGGCCACCGAGGGCTTCTACGGCCAGGTGTCCGACCTGGAGATCCAGGCCGCCGAGATCACCCGCATGCGCAAGCTGCTGGAGAGCACCCTCGCGCGGCACAGCGGGCGCACGCCCGAGCAGGTGCACGACGACATCGAGCGGGACCGGATCCTCACGGCCGAGGAGGCCAAGGAGTACGGGATCGTCGACGAGATCATCCAGAGCCGGAAGCTGTCCGCGGTCGGCTGAGCGGTGCTCGCCACGCGAGCACCCGCACCGCCGTCGGTGCACCGGGGCGTCGCAGGACGGCCCCGGTGCACCCCGCACCTCCCGCACCAGTTGCGGGGTGAACGCATAACGACCGCCTGCCGACCCGATTCCGACAGGTCGCCGCGATCCTTCGCAGCGAGGGGCTCCGGCAGGTACCGTCATGACGACGTGGGCACGCCCGGACGTGGGCGGGCCGGATGGGACTGGGGCTGCACTCATGGCACGCATCGGTGACGGCGGTGACCTGCTGAAGTGCTCTTTCTGCGGGAAGAGTCAGAAGCAGGTCAAGAAGCTCATCGCCGGGCCCGGCGTCTACATCTGCGACGAGTGCATCGATCTCTGCAACGAGATCATCGAGGAGGAGCTCGCCGAGACCGGCGACGTGAAGCTCGACGAGCTGCCCAAGCCCGCCGAGATCCACGAGTTCCTCGACCAGTACGTCGTCGGGCAGTCGGCCACCAAGCGCACGCTCTCGGTGGCGGTCTACAACCACTACAAGCGCATCCAGGCGGGCGACCGGGCCCGGGGCGACGGCGACGGCGTCGAGCTGGCCAAGTCGAACATCCTCATGCTCGGCCCGACCGGTTGCGGCAAGACCTACCTCGCGCAGACCCTCGCCAAGCTGCTGAACGTGCCGTTCGCGATCGCGGACGCCACGGCGCTGACCGAGGCCGGGTACGTCGGCGAGGACGTCGAGAACATCCTGCTCAAGCTCATCCAGGCGGCGGACTACGACGTCAAGCGGGCCGAGACCGGGATCATCTACATCGACGAGGTCGACAAGATCGCCCGCAAGTCGGAGAACCCGTCGATCACCCGGGACGTCTCCGGCGAGGGCGTGCAGCAGGCGCTGCTGAAGATCCTCGAGGGCACCACCGCCTCGGTGCCGCCGCAGGGCGGGCGCAAGCACCCGCACCAGGAGTTCATCCAGATCGACACGACGAACGTGCTGTTCATCGTGGCCGGCGCGTTCGCGGGTCTCGAGCGGATCATCTCGGACCGGATCGGGCGCCGCGGGCTGGGCTTCGGCGCGGAGATCCGCTCGAAGTCCGACCTGGACAACTCCGAGAGCTTCGCGGACACCATGCCCGAGGACCTCATCAAGTTCGGGCTGATCCCCGAGTTCATCGGCCGGCTCCCGGTCGTGGCCTCGGTGACCTCGCTCGACAAGGACGCCCTGGTCAAGATCCTGACCGAGCCGCGCAACGCGCTGGTCAAGCAGTACCGGAAGCTCTTCGAGATGGACGGCGTGGAGCTGGAGTTCACCGACGAGGCGATGGAGGCGGTCGCCGACCAGGCGATCCTGCGGGGCACCGGCGCCCGTGGCCTCCGCGCGATCATGGAGGAGGTCCTCCTCCCCGTCATGTACGACATCCCGAGCCGCACCGACGTGGCGAAGGTGGTCGTCACCGAGGAGACGGTGAAGGAGAACGTGAACCCGACGATCGTGCCCCGGCGCCCGCAGCGCCGGGAGCGGGGCGAGCGCTCCGCCTGAGCGACCTTCCGCCGAACGCCCGCCCTCCCCAGGGCGGGCGTTCCGCGTTCTCGGGCCGCCCGCGCGGCACATCATCGGTCTCCGCGTGCAGTGAGGGCCGTCGGGGCAGCCGCCACCGCACACTCTCGGCGATCATGGTGCCACGCTCAGGCGCTCAGCTTCTCGATCTCCTCGGGCGTGTAGCCGAGCTCGGCGAGGACCTCGGCGGTGTGGGCGCCCAGGGCGGGGACCTCGGCGTCGAGGGGCGGGGGCCAGGCGCTGGAGTCGACGGGCGGGACGGCCATGGGCACCGCCTCGCCCCCGGGCACCGGCACGCCGACGAACCGGGCGCGGGCGACGAGCTGCGGGTGCCGGGGGAGCTCGGCGACGTGCCCGACCGCGGACCAGGCGATGTCGGCCTCGTCGAGCAGCGCGCCGAGCCGCTCCTGCGTGAGCCCGGCGAAGCGGGCGTGCAGCAGGTCGTGCAGCGCGTCGCGGTGCTCCACCCGCGCCCGCACCGAGGCGAAGCGCTCGTCGACCGCGACCGCCGGGTCGCCGAGCACGGTCCTGCAGAGCCGAAGCCACTCCCGCTCGTTCTGCACGGCGAGGTGCACGGCACCGTCGGCGCACGGGAAGGGGCCGTACGGCGCGATCGACGGGTGGTGGCCGCCGGAGCGCGCCGGCGCCCGCCCGGTGCCGAGCGCGTACAGCATCGGCTGGTGCATCCACTCGGTGAGCGCCTCGAGCAGCGAGATCCGCAGCGTGGCGCCCTCACCGGTGCGCTCGCGGTGGAACAGCGCCGCAAGCACCGCGGACTGGACCTGCACCCCGGCCGCGATGTCGGCGACGGAGATGCCCGCCCGGGCGGTCACGTCGCCGTCGCCGGTCAGCTCGAGCAAACCGGCCTCGGACTGGATGAGCGCGTCGTAGGCCTTGCGGCCCGCCGCGGGGCCGCCCTCGCCGTACCCGGACAGCTCGCAGGTGATCAGCGAGGGCCGGCGGCCGCGGAGGGTGTCGCCGTCGAGCCCGAGCCGGGCGGTGGCACCGGGGCCGAGGTTGGCGAGCACGACGTCGGCGGTGTCGACGAGCCGGTGCGCCGCGGCGAGCCCGTCGGCCGACTTGAGATCGAGCACCACGGAGCGCTTGCCGCGGTTGATCCACGCGAAGTACGAGGAGACGTCGCCGCAGGCCGCGTCGTAGCCGCGGGCGAAGTCGCCCCCGCCCGGTCGCTCCACCTTGACGACGTCGGCGCCGAGATCGGCGAGCAGCCGCCCGGCGTAGGGGACGGAGACGGCGTGGTCGAACGACACGACGCGGATCCCGGTCAGCGGTGCACTCACCCGCCCACTCCACCACACACCGGGCGCGCACCCGACGGTTGGAGTCGGTGACGAGGGGGAATGCCACGAATTGCCGCGTCAAGCACCGCGACATACGGTTCGGCCCGCCAAGGCACGGAGGTGGACGCATGTCGGGAACGCCGGGGTTCCTCTCGCGGGAACGGATCGTCGCCCCACCGGGCTGGAGCCGCTGGCTTGTCCCGCCCGCTGCGCTGTCGATCCACCTCGCGATCGGCCAGGTCTACGCGTGGAGCGCGTTCAAGGGCTCCCTCGAGAAGGGCCTGGACATCAGCGGCGTGCTCAGCGCGCTGCCGTTCACCCTGGGCATCGTCATGCTCGGCATCTCCGCGGCGGTGTTCGGCACCAAGGTCGACACGAACGGCCCGCGCTGGGCGATGGCCGTCGCGTCGGCCTGCTTCGTCACCGGCTTCCTGGTCTCGGCCCTCGGCATCTGGCTGGGCCAGTACTGGCTGGTCGTCGTGGGGTACGGCGGCATCGGCGGCATCGGGCTGGGCATCGGCTACATCTCGCCCGTGTCCACGCTGATCAAGTGGTTCCCCGACCGGCCCGGCCTGGCGACCGGCATCGCGATCATGGGCTTCGGCGGCGGCGCGCTGATCGCCAACCCGTGGACCGCGTCGATGCTGTCGGCCTTCGGCGCCACCGGTAACGACCCGAACCCGAACGGCATCGCGCTGGCCTTCCTCATCCACGGCGTGGTCTACGCGGTCTTCATGACGATGGGCTGGCTGCTCATCCGCGTCCCGGCCGCCGACTGGAAGCCCGCGGGATGGGACCCGGCGAAGCAGAAGGCGCGGGCGATGGTCAGCACCGCGAGCGTCTCCGCCGCGAACGCCGTCAAGACGCCGCAGTTCTGGCTGCTGTGGATCGTGCTGTGCTTCAACGTGACCGCGGGGATCGGCATCCTGGAGAAGGCGAACCCGATCTACCAGGACTTCTTCCGCGACGCCTCGCCGGCGCAGACGCTCACCGCCGCGGCCACGGCGTTCGTGTCGATCCTGTCGCTGGCCAACATGCTCGGCCGGTTCGTGTGGTCCACGGTCTCGGACCTCATCGGCCGCAAGAACATCTACCGGCTCTACCTGGGCGTCGGGGCGCTGCTCTACCTGGCGCTGACGTTCATCGGCGAGGGCAACAAGGCCGTCTTCCTGATCTGCACGATGCTGATCCTGTCGTTCTACGGCGCCGGCTTCTCGACGATCCCGGCGTACCTGCGCGACCTGTTCGGCACCTACCAGGTCGGCGCCATCCACGGCCGGCTGCTCACGGCCTGGTCCACGGCCGGCGTCCTCGGGCCGATCATCGTCAACGCGATCGCCGACGCCCGGTCGGACGTCGCCGGCCCGTCGAAGTACACGCCCGCCTTCCTGGTGATGATCGTGCTGCTGGTCCTCGGCTTCGTCGCGAACGAGCTGGTGCGGCCGGTCGCCGACAAGTGGCACGAGCCCGAGCGGGCGGCACGGAGCGAGGAGGAGGCACGCAGATGAGCGCGAGCACACCGGACCGCACGGGAGGCCCGCCCGTCGCCCTCGTCGTCCTGGCATGGGTGTGGGTGGCGGCGCCCTTCCTGTACGGCCTGATCGCGCTGCTCACGAAGATCCCCGCCTTGTTCTCCGGCTGACCCGCACAGGGGTTCGGCCGGGGTGTGCCGGGGTACCTTCCCGCCGTGAGTGACGACGCGAAGGCCATGTCGGAGTGGATCACCGCCGTGTCCCGCGAGCTGGGGCTCGAGGGTCAGGTGGACAGCGAGAAGAGCGTGGACGCGGTGCTCGACCTGACGTCGGACGTCGCGCACGGCGTGAGCCGGCCGGCCGCGCCGGTGACGGCGTTCCTGATCGGGGTCGCCGCGGGCCGGGCGCAGGAGCCGCAGGTCGCCGCCGCGGACTACGCGCAGAAGATCTCCGCCCTCGCCGAGGGCTGGGACGCCGACACCGAGCGCGGTGTCCCGTCGAACGACCCCGACAACCGCGGTTAGCCCGACACGTCCAGGTGCGCCACGACCTTGGTCGGGCGCACCCGGACCAGGAGTTCCCCGGGGACCCCGTTGCGCTTCCCGAACTCCTCCGCGCGGTCGGCGCCCATGTAGCGCCCACCCAGCGCGGTGGCGGTCCGGAGCAGCTCGGCGGGGTCCTCGCTCGTCTCCGCCACGCCCTGGACCTGGACGAACGCGTACGGCGGCGCCGGCAGGTCGACCGCCAGCGCGACCCGCGGGTCGCGGGCGAGCGCCCGCCCCTTCGCCGTGTCCCGCCCGGTGTTGAAGATCAGCGTGCCGTCCTCGACCAGGAACCAGACCGGGGCGGCCAGCGGGCGGCCGTCCGCCGCCGTCCAGGCGAGCACCCCGGTGCGGGTGCCGTGGTTGAGGAACTCGACGATCTCCGGGGTCAGCTCTGCGCTCACGGGGTCAACCTAGATCGGGAACCGGACGACCGCCCGCCCCGCTCGGGGCCGCCCGGACGGCGGTGATGGTGTGCGCGCGCCGGCGACGGGTGCGGCCGACCGGCGCACGGCGTGAGCCGCCGCCCGCCCGCCGCCGCGCGCTACCGTGACCGCGTGCGGACGGTGTCGGCGATCGGGCGGGCGGCGCAACGGCTGGTCTCGCGGCCCGTGCCGGTGCCCGTCGCGGCCGTGAAGGTCCTGTCCGGCGAGCGCAGGCCGCTGATCGGCGAGGCGCTGGGGGAGCAGCGGCACGCGGGCGCCCGGCTCGACCAGGTCGACGGCACCACGTGCGGCAGCGCCGTGCTCCTCGCCCTCGCCACCTGGGCCGATCCCGCCGAGCTGGAGAAGCTGGAGCTGCGCGAGACGGACGCGAAAGGCATGGTCCGCGGCTTCGCCGCCCGCTACGACGCACGCCAGCGCGAGATCCACGCCGCGACCAACCGGCTCTGGCCGCGGGCGCTGGGCACCACGCCGTGGGGCTTCCTGCGCTGGCTGCACACCCACGCCCCGGGCGCGGGCCGCTACCGCATCCGGTTCGTCGACGACGCCTCGGCGACGGACGTCGACACGGCGATCCGGGAGGTCGAGGCCGCCCTGGCCGCCCGCCGGCCCGTCCCGCTGCTCGTCGGCTCGCTGGTGCCGCGGCACTACTGCCTGGCCCTGCGGATCGCCGACGACGGCACCTGGCGGGTCTACGAGCCGACCAGCGGCACCGTCCGCGCGCTCGACCCCGGCCTGGTCCGCGCCCGTGCGCTCGCCCCGGTGCTCGGGTTCGCGCACCTGCACGTCGTGTTCCTGCCGGTGCGGGGCCGCTGACCGGCGCGACGTCCGGGCGTGCCGGGGCGCGACCCACCCCCGGAAACGAGTCGCACCCGGCTCGTAGACTTGACTGCGTGACCGAGACCCTCCCAGCGCGCACCACCTCCCTCCCGCCGAAGTGGAACCCGGCGGAGGTAGAGGGCGTCCTGTACCGGCGCTGGGTCGACCGCGGCTACTTCGAGGCGGACCCGGCATCGGGCAAGCCGCCGTACTGCATCGTCATCCCGCCGCCGAACGTCACGGGCAGCCTGCACCTCGGGCACGCCATGGACCACACCCTGATCGACGTCCTCACCCGGCGCCGCCGCATGCAGGGGTACGACGCGCTGTGGCTGCCGGGCATGGACCACGCCGGCATCGCCACCCAGAGCGTCGTCGAGCGCCGGCTGGCCGAGGCCGGCGAGCCGGGGCGCCGCGAGCTGGGCCGCGAGGAGTTCGTCCGGCGCGTCTGGGAGTGGAAGGCCGAGTCGGGCGGCTCGATCCTGGGCCAGATGGAGCGCCTCGGGGACGGGGTCGACTGGACCCGCGAGCGGTTCACGCTCGACGAGGGCCTGTCCCGCGCCGTCCAGACCGTCTTCAAGAAGATGTTCGACGAGGGGCTGATCTACCGGGCCGAGCGCCTGGTCAACTGGTCGCCCGCGCTGCAGAGCGCCATCTCGGACATCGAGGTCGACCACAAGGAGGTCGAGGGCGAGCTCGTCTCGATGCGCTACGGGGACGGCGAGGACTCGATCGTCGTCGCCACCACCCGCGTCGAGACGATGCTGGGCGACACGGCCGTCGCGGTCCACCCGGACGACGCGCGGTACACCCACCTCGTCGGCCGGACCGTCCGCATGCCCGTCACCGGGCGGGACATCCCGGTCATCGCGGACCCGTACGTCGACCCGGAGTTCGGCTCCGGCGCCGTCAAGATCACCCCCGCGCACGACCCGAACGACTTCGAGATGGGCCGCCGGCACGACCTGCCGATGCCGACGATCATGGACGAGTCGGGGGTCATCGCGAACTCGGGCACCCCGTACGACGGCATGGACCGGTTCGCGGCGCGCGAGGCCATCCGCGAGCAGCTGCGGGCCGAGGGCCGGATCGTCGCGGAGAAGCGGCCGTACGTCCACAGCGTCGGGCACGACTCGCGCACCGGCGTCCCGATCGAGCCGCGGCTGTCGCTGCAGTGGTTCGTCCGGGTCGAGTCCCTGGCCAAGGCGTCGGGCGACGCCGTCCGCTCGGGCGAGACGAAGATCCACCCGCCGGAGATGTCGTCGCGGTTCTTCGACTGGGTCGACAACATGCACGACTGGTGCATCTCGCGGCAGCTGTGGTGGGGCCACCGCATCCCGGTCTGGTACGGGCCGGGCGGCGAGACTGTCTGCGTCGGGCCGGACGACCAGGTCCCGACCGGCGAGGGCTGGCGCCAGGACGAGGACGTCCTCGACACCTGGTTCTCCTCGGGCCTGTGGCCGTTCTCCACGCTGGGCTGGCCGGACGAGACCCCGGACCTGGAGCGGTACTACCCGAACTCCGTCCTGGTCACCGGCTACGACATCCTGTTCTTCTGGGTCGTCCGGATGATGATGTTCGGCACCTACGCGATGGGCCGCTCGCCGTTCGAGCACGTCTACCTGCACGGGCTCATCCGGGACGAGCACGGCAAGAAGATGTCGAAGTCCAAGGGCAACGTCATCGACCCGCTCGAGCTGATCGACGCCTACGGGGCCGACGCGCTGCGGTTCACCATCGCCCGCGGGTCGAACCCGGGCACGGACATGTCGCTGTCCACGGAGTGGGTCGCGGGCTCCCGCAACTTCACCACCAAGCTGTGGAACGCCGTCCGGTTCGCGGAGGCCAACGGCGCCGACCCGGCCCTGCCGCTGCCCACCGAGCCGACCGACGCGGACCGCTGGATCCTCGGGCGGCTGCGCGAGGTCCGGGAGCAGACGGACGCGCTGCTCGAGGACTTCCAGTTCGCCAAGGCCACCGAGGGCCTCTACCACTTCACGTGGGACGAGCTGTGCGACTGGTACCTCGAGCTGGCCAAGCCCCAGCTCGACGACCCGGCCACGGCCGAGGGCACCCGCGCGGTCCTGGGGCACGTGTTCGACGCGCTGCTGCGGATCCTGCACCCGATCGTCCCGTTCGTCACCGAGGCGCTGTGGACCTCGCTGACCGGCGGCGAGACGGTCGTGACCGCGACCTGGCCCGGCGAGGACACCGGGCTGCCCGTCGACGCCGCCGCGGTCGCGCGGGTCGAGGCGCTGCAGAAGCTGATCACCGAGGTCCGCCGCTTCCGCACCGAGCAGGGCCTGCCGGACCGCAAGTCGGTCGCCGCGCTGCTGGTCGGGCTGGAGACCGCGGGCCTGGCCCGGCACGAGAGGGCCGTCCGGTTCCTCACCCGCCTCGACCCGGCGGGCGCGGACTTCGCGCCGACCGCCACGGTCGAGGTCGCGCTGAACGGCGACACCGTCCACGTCGAGCTGGACACGTCCGGGGCGATCGACGTCGCCGCCGAGCGGGCGCGGCTGGGGCGCGACCTGGCGGCCGCGCAGAAGGAGCTGGAGCAGGCCGAGAAGAAGCTCGGGAACCCCAAGTTCACCGAGAAGGCCCCGGCGCAGGTCGTCGACGGGATCCGCGCGCGGCGGGAGGCCGCCGTCGCCGAGATCGAGCGGGTCACGGCGCGGCTCGAGGGGCTGCCGGCCTCATGAGCCGCGTGCGCGCGGTCCACCCGGCCGGTGTGGAGGTGCCGCGGTGACGGATCCGGAACCCCCCGAGGGCGAGGGCGAGGTCCGCGCTCCGGAGGAGCAGGCCCAGGACGCGGTGATCTCCCACGTCCTGGACCAGATCCGGGGCTCGGACACCCCGGACGTCGTGCCCGCGCAGTCCACGGTGGCGGAGTACGCCGAGTTCCTCGCGGTCGAGGCCGAGCTGGACCGGCGCTGGCCGGAGACGGTCATTGAGCCGTCGCTGGACCGGATCCGGGCACTCGTCGAGGTCCTCGGCGACCCGCAGACCGGCTACCCGGTCGTGCACCTGACCGGCACGAACGGCAAGACCTCCACGGCCCGCATGGTCGACGCGATCCTCAGTGAGATCGGGCTGCGCACGGGCCGGTACACCAGCCCGCACCTGCAGCGGGCCACCGAGCGGATCAACCTCGACAACCGGCCCGTCTCGCCCGCGCAGTACGTGCAGGCCTACCGGGACGTCGAGCCCTTCGTGGAGCTGCTCGACGCGAAGAACGAGATCAGTCTCAGCAAGTTCGAGGTGCTCACGGCCATGGCGTACTCGGCGTTCGCCGACGCGCCGGTCGAGGCCGGGATCGTCGAGGTCGGGCTGGGCGGCCGGTGGGACGCGACCAACGTCGTCGACGCCCGGGTCTCCGTGATCACCCCCGTCGGCCTCGACCACGCCGAGTACCTGGGCACGGACCTCCTGGGGATCGCGCGGGAGAAGGCCGGGATCATCAAGCCCGGCTCCGTCGCGGTGCTCGCCGCGCAGGACAAGGCCGTGGCGGAGGTGCTCATCGAGCGCTGCGCCGAGGTCGGCGCCCAGGTGGCCCGCGAGGGCGCCGAGTTCGGGGTGCGCGAGCGCGAACTGGCCGTGGGCGGGCAGCGGCTGGAGCTGCAGGGCCTGTCCGGCCGGTACGACGAGATCTTCCTGCCGCTGCACGGCGAGCACCAGGCGTCCAACGCGGCGATCGCGCTGGCCGCCGCCGAGGCGCTGGTCGGGGCGGGCCCGCAGCAGCCGCTGGATCCCGACGCGGTCCGCGCGGCGTTCGCGTCGATCACCTCGCCGGGGCGGCTGGAGCCGATGCAGGGCGGGCCGGGCCGGCCGACGGTGCTGATCGACGCCGCGCACAACCCGCACGGTGCCCGTGCGCTGGCCGCCGCACTGATGTCGGAGTTCCGGTTCACGCGGCTGGTCGCGGTGATCGGCGTGATGCGGGACAAGGACGCGAAGGGCCTGCTGGAGTCGCTCGAGCCCGCGGTGCACGAGGTCGTGGTGACCATGAACTCGTCGCCGCGCGCCATGGACCCGGACGAGCTGGCGGCGCTGGCCGTCGAGGTGTTCGGGCGGGACCGGGTGAGCGTGGAGCCGCAGCTGGCGGCGGCGATCGACCAGGGCGTCGAGCTGGCCGAGGAGGCCGGGGACTCGGGCGTCGGGGTGATCGTCACCGGCTCCGTGGTGACCGCGGGCGAGGCCCGGTCGATCTTCGGGAAGGAGCCGGCGTGAGCACGGCGACCATCGACGGGACCACCGGGGTGCCGGCGTGAGCACGGAACCGGTGCGCCCGCCCGCCACGGACCCGATGAAGGGATTCCGCGGCGTGTGCGCGGGGCTGCTGGTGCTCGAGGCGATCGTCGTGCTGCTCGGGGTGCTCGTCGTCGCGAGGTTCACCGAGGGGGCGCTGAACCCGGTCGCGATCACCGTGGTGCTGGTGCTCGGGCTGCTGATGATCGTGGCCTCGGGCCTGCAGCGGCGGCCGTGGGGGCTGGGCTTCGCGCTGGTCCTGCAGGTGGGGCTGGTGGCCACGGGCCTCTTCCACGTGTCCCTGTTGGCCATCGGCCTGATCTTCGTCCTGGTGTGGGGCATGGTGCTGTGGATGCGGCGGGACGTCGCCCGCCGGATGGCCCGCGGGCAGCTGCCGTCCCAGCAGCAGTAGCGGCTGCCCTCCGGCCCTGGTCACGGGCCCGTGGGACCGGCATCCTGCGCGGATGTCCGGTCGCCCGGGGACCCGCCGCCGATGGCGGCGCCGGTCCGTCATCCTGCCCGCCGCCGTCGTCCTCGCGCTGGTCGTCGCGGCCGGGCTGGTGTGGTTCGAGCCGTGGAAGCTCGTCGTCGACGAGTCGGTGGCGGAGCCCGCTCCGGCCGCCGCGGCCCCGGCGGGCGTCCCGGAGGCCGCGCCCGTCGTGCTCGCGTCCGGCCGGCTCGTCGCGCACGAGCACGCGACCACCGGCGAGGCGCTGCTCCTCGGCCTGCCGGACGGGTCCCGGGTGCTGCGGCTGCAGGACCTGGTCACGAGCAACGGCCCGCGGCTGCGTGTCTGGCTGACCGACGCGCCCGTGCTGCCCGGCCGCGAGGGCTGGCACGTGTTCGACGACGGTCGGTACCTCGACCTCGGCCCGCTGAAGGGCAACGTCGGCAGCGCCAACTACCCCGTGCCGGCGGGCGCCGACCTCGCGGGGCTGACCAGCGTCAGCATCTGGTGCGAACGGTTCTCCGTCTCGTTCGGCGCGGCCACGCTGGCCCCGTGACGACCCGTCGGGGGGCGTCGCTACGCTCCGTCGCGTGACTGAACGCACCCTGGTCCTCGTGAAGCCCGACGGCGTCGCCCGCAACCTGATCGGCGAGTGCCTGGCGCGCATCGAGCGCAAGGGCCTCAGGCTGGTGGCGCTGGAGCTGCGCACCATCGACCGCGAGCTGGCGAGCCAGCACTACGCCGAGCACGACGGCAAGCCCTTCTTCGAGTCGCTGCTCGAGTTCATCACCTCCGGCCCGCTCCTGGCGGCGGTGGCCGAGGGTCCGCGCGCGATCGCGGCGTGGCGACAGATCGCCGGCGGCACCGACCCGGTGGAGAAGGCGGCCCCGGGCAGCATCCGCGGCGACTTCGGCCTGGAGACCCAGTCGAACCTGGTGCACGGCTCGGACTCGCCCGAGTCCGCGGAGCGCGAGATCAAGCTCTGGTTCCCGAACCTCTGAGCGACGCGGCGACCCCGGCCGGGCTCTCCGGACCCCGGCCGGACACCGATCCGGACGCAGCGGCGCTCGGCACGCTCTGGACGGCCGTGACCCGCGCGGGCGGGGCGGTCGGCTTCCCGCCCGACGCCCCCGAGGCGGACGTCCGGGCCCTCGCCGAGGCGACCGTGGCCGAGGTCCGGGCCGGCACGCTGCACCTGCTCGCCCTGCACCTGCCCGGGGACGAGCTCGTCGGCACGGTGTTCCTGCAGCCCGGGCGCGGGCCGGTGGTGGCGCACCGGGCCACCGTGATCCGGTTGATGGTGCGGCCGGACCTGCAGGGCCGCGGTCTCGGCGGGCGGCTGCTCGACGCGGCCGTCGGCCGCGCCGCGGAGCTCGGTCTCGCCCAGCTGATCCTGTCGGCCCGGGGCGGCACCGGGCTCCCGGAGTGGTACGCCGCACGGGGCTGGGCCGAGGTCGGCCGCTTCCCCGGAGCGTTGCGGCTCGGGCCGGGCGACGTCCGGGACGAGCACTGGTTCCAGCGCGGGATCGCCGACGACGAGGCCGTACGGGACCGGACCCGGAATCGACAGGAAAGTGTCGGTCCCTCCCGTTAGCGTTCCGGGCGTGGGGGACGGACTGGTCCAGGCGCGGGACCTGCGCAAGCGCTTCGGGAGGTTCGAGGCCGTCCGCGGGATCGACGTGGACGTGGCGCAGGGCGAGGTGTTCGGCTTCCTGGGGCCCAACGGGGCGGGCAAGTCGTCGACCATGCGGATGATCGCGTGCGTCTCGCCGCGCACCTCGGGATCGCTGCAGGTCCTGGGGATGGACCCGGACCGGGAGGGGCCGCGGATCCGGGCCCGGCTCGGCGTCGTCCCGCAGCTGGACAACCTCGACACCGAGCTGTCGGTGCGGGAGAACCTGGAGATCTACGGCCGGTACTTCGGGCTGCCCCGCCGGCACGTGCGGGCCAAGGCGGCTGAGCTGCTGGAGTTCGCGCGGCTCACCGAGCGGGCCGAGGACCGGGTGGAGCCGCTGTCCGGCGGCATGAAGCGCCGGCTCACCATCGCCCGGTCGCTGGTCAACGACCCGGAGCTGCTCCTGCTCGACGAGCCGACCACGGGTCTGGACCCGCAGGCCCGGCACCTGCTGTGGGAGCGGCTGTACCAGCTCAAGCGCGAGGGCGTCACCCAGATCATCACCACGCACTACATGGACGAGGCCGAGCAGCTGTGCGACCGGCTCGTCGTCATGGACGGCGGGGTGATCGTGGCCGAGGGCTCGCCCGCGGAGCTCATCGAGCGGTGGTCCACGCGGGAGGTGCTGGAGCTGCGGTTCCTGCCCGAGGAACGGCCCGCGGCGGGCGACCTCGAGCGGTACGCCGAGCGCGTCGAGCTGCTCCCGGACCGGGCGCTGCTCTACACACCGGACGGGGAGCGCTCCCAGGTCGCGCTGCACGCTGCGGGGCTGCGGCCGCTCTCGGCGCTGGTGCGGCGCTCCACCCTGGAGGACGTGTTCCTCCGGCTCACGGGCCGGACGCTGGTGGACTGATGGCGATCGAGGAACGCGTGCCCGCGACCCGGCGCGCGCCGGCGACGGCGCCCGCGTGGGTGCGCGGGGTGCTGCTGGTCGTCGAGTCGTTCTGGCGGTGGTACCGGCGCAACTGGCGGGCGACGGCGGTGTCGTCGGTGCTCCAGCCGCTGCTGTTCCTGCTCGCGTTCGGGCTCGGCTTCGGCAGCCTGATCGCGTCGCGGCCGGGGGCGGAGGCGGCCACGGGCGGCGTGCCGTACCTGGTGTGGCTGGCCCCGGCGCTGCTGGCGATGTCCACGGTGCAGAGCGCGGCGTTCGAGATGACCTACCCGGTGCTGTCCGGGTTCAAGTGGCAGCGCGTCTACCTCGGCATGGCGGCCACGCCGCTCACCGGGGCCCAGATCGCCGTCGGCCATCTCGTGTGGGTCGCGGCCAAGATGACGCTCACGGGCGCGGTCTACCTGGTGCTGATCGCCGTGTTCGGCGGCGCCGCGTCGATCGGGGTGCTGGGCTCGCTCGTCGCCGCGGTGCTGACCGGGGCTGCGGTCGCTGCGCCGGTCATGGCGTTCTCGGCGAGCCGGGAGGACGAGGGGGCGGCGTTCAACGCGCTGTTCCGGTTCGTCGTGCTGCCCATGACCCTGTTCTCTGGCACGTTCTTCCCGGTCGCCGCGCTGCCCGCGTGGGTGCAGCCGCTGGCGTGGGTGTCGCCGCTGTGGCACGGCACGGAGCTGGCCCGCGCCGCGGCCCTGGGCACCGGCACGGCCGGGGCGGTGCTGGGGCACCTCGCCTACCTGGCGGCGCTCCTCGCCGTCGGCACCGGGCTGTCGGTCCGGGCGTTCACCCGGAGGCTGGCGCCGTGACCACGCTCGACGCCGCAGCGCGCCCCGCCCCGGGGTGGGCCCGGGTGCTGCCCGGTGGGAGCTACGCCGGTCGCTCGCGGATGCTGCTGCTGCGCTCCGCCACGGCCGCGCGGCGCACCTGGCCGGCGATCGTGTCCGGGTTCGCCGAGCCGGTGTTCTACCTGCTGGCGATGGGCTCGGGCCTCGGCTCGCTGGTCGGCGAGCTGCCCGGGCCGGACGGGCGGCCGATCTCCTACGCCGCCTTCATCGCGCCGGGCCTACTGGCCGCGTCCGCCATGAACGGCGCGGTGTTCGACGCGACCTTCAACGTGTTCTTCAAGCTCAAGTACAACCGGCTGTACGACGCGATGCTGGCCACCCCGCTCGGCCCGGTCGACATCGCGCTCGGCGAGATCGGCTGGGCGCTGCTGCGCGGCGGGCTCTACGCCACCGGCTTCCTGTCGGTCATGGCGGTCGCCGGCCTGATCACCTCGCCCTGGGCGCTGCTGGCGTTGCCGGCCGCGCTGCTGGTCGCGTTCGCGTTCGCCGCGATCGGGATGGCGGCGACCTCGTTCATGCGCTCCTGGCAGGACTTCGACCTGGTCACGCTGGCCGTGCTGCCGATGTTCCTGTTCGCCACGACCTTCTACCCGCTCGGCGTCTACCCGCGCCCGCTGCAGATCCTCGTCGAGTGCCTACCGCTGTACCATGCGGTCGAGCTCATGCGCGGGCTCACCACGGGCGCGGTCCACCTCGGCATGCTCGGTCACGTCGCCTACTTCGTGGTGATGGCCGCGGTCGGCGTCGTCGTCGCGGCCCGCCGGCTGGAGGCGCTGCTGCTGCGGTAGGTCCGGTCGGCGCCCCGAGCGCGCCGTCGATCCGGCCAGCGCCACGAGGCCCAGCAGCCCGGTGAGCCAGGCGCCGAGGGCGAGGGGGCAGCGGGTCAGGGTCTGCACCGCGGCCAGCACGGAGGTGGCGCCGGCCGCCGCCAGTGCCAGGTGGTGCGGCCAGCAGCGCAGTCGGCCCGAGCGCGCGAGCCCGCCCGTGACCAGCGCGAGCACCGCCAGGCCGAGCAGCAGCAGGACCGGTACCCGGCCCGCCCGCCCGAGGCCCAGCAGCGTGCGCATGTGCCACTCGGCCACGTGCGTCACGGGCACCTCGTGCCACGGCGACCCCCACCACCGCAGGCCGAGCGCGGCCACCGCGAGCAGGGCCGCGGCGGTGCCGGCCTCGCGCAGCCGCGGCAGCTCGCGGGGCGCCGGCCGCCGGCGGACCGGCGCGACCGGGGAGGACACCGGACTCATCGCAGCTCCTTCGTCGGACCCGGAACGCTGCCCGGAACGCTAGGGATCACCGGGCCGCCGGTCGCCGGTGCGAGCCCCCGGATCCGGGCGCGCCGACCCCCGAGGCGGGGTGGGGCCAGCACCACCCCGCCGTTGTCCGGACCGGGTCCGGGGGCCTGGTCGCACGGGCCGGATCGCCCTGGGCCCCGGCCGTCCGCGCTTGCTACCGTCGCCGTCGCGTTCGCGTCACGAAGGGCATGATCATGATCACCGGAAGTCTCGTCGCGCTGGTCACCCCCATGCGGGAGGACGGCTCGATCGACCACGAGGCGCTCGACCGGCTCGTCGAGCGGCAGGTGCTGGCGGGGACCGCGGCGATCGTGTCCGTGGGCACGACCGGCGAGTCCTCCACGCTGTCGGTGGAGGAGCACACGGACGTCATCCGTCGCACGATCGACGTCGTCGCCGGGCGGGTCCCGGTCATCGCGGGCACCGGCGCGAACAACACCGACGAGGCCATCCACCTGACCGAGTCCGCCGCCGCGGCGGGCGCCGACGGGGCGCTGCTCGTCACGCCGTACTACAACAAGCCCCCGCAGGAGGGCCTGTACCGGCACTTCAAGAAGGTCGCCGAGGCCGTCGACATCCCGCAGTACCTGTACAACGTCCCCGGCCGGACGGCCTGCGACATGCTGCCCTCGACCGTCGAGCGGCTCGCCGAGGTGCCGAACATCGTCGGGCTCAAGGAGGCCAAGGGCGACCTGGACCGGGTCCGGGACCTGGTCGCGCTCGGGCTCACGGACTTCGCGCTCTACTCCGGCGACGACGCCACCGCCCGCGCCAGCATGCTCGCCGGCTTCCACGGCGACATCTCGGTCACCGCGAACGTCGCGCCCGAGCAGATGGCGCGGATGTGCAAGGCCGCCATCGCCGGCGACGACGAGGAGGCCGCCACCATCGACGCGGACCTCGCCGGCCTGCACCGCGCCCTCTTCGCCGAGCCCAACCCGATCCCGGTGAAGTGGGCCCTTGCGGAGATGGGGCTGATGCCCGGCGGCATCCGGCTGCCGCTGGTCCCGCTCGACGAGTGGCACCACGAGGACGTCCGCGCCGCCCTCCGCACCGCCGGCCTCCTCGACTGACCGACCCCGCACGCCTGAGGGGCGCGGCGCACCCGCCCGGGCCCGGTCCCGCACCCGAGAGGAGCGCGGCACACCCCGTCGACCGGGTGTGAAGCGCTCGGGAGGGTGCGGGACGCCGTCCCATGGGGGGCGGGTGCCGGCTCTGCAGCGCGGTCGTGCGCATGGTGCCCGCGTCGATGCGCCGTCGTGGTGTCGACCCGTGGTCGGTACGCCGGGTCCGTTGCGCGGCCTGGCAAGCGTCAGTGATCGCTCCGTGGGTCGCCGCACCCCCGCCGGTCGTCTCCCACCCGGTCAACTGGATGTGGGACAGCGGCGCGGGGTGTGAGGCTGCGCCAGGATGGGTGTGCCGCGTGGTCCAGGATGTGCCGGTCGCGTCGGGGTCGCCGGCCATTGCGCCCGTTGCCGGGTGGGCCGTCGGAGGCCTGCGGGGACAGGGCGAGCGTCGGCAAACGCTTCCGCGGGCGCCGCACACCCGTCGGGTCTGCGGGGCGCCGCACACCCGTCGGGTCGCGTCACACCCGGTCGACTGGATGCGGGAGCGCTCTGTCGGGTGTGAGGCCGACGCCGGGACACGTGTGCCGGCGGCGCCGGGTATGAGGCTGCGTCAGGACGGGTGTGCCGCGGGCGGTGCCACCCGGGGAGCCGGCGGAAAAATGCCCCGCTCCCGCCTTCCTGTGAGCGAGCGGCGCTCTCGTGCGGACCTACCGCACGAGAGGGCCGTTCGTGCGGTCAGCGGAGGAGGGCGGGGTTGTCGTGGGGGAGGGCGCGGGCCCATGCGTCGGCGGCGGCGTCGGGGTCGCCGAGGCGGGCGCGGTGGCGGGCGGCGCGGACCGCGTACTCCGCCAGCCCGGTGTGGTCGGCGCGCCGGGCGAGCAGGGCGGCTTCGCGGAGCGCGGCGTCCCGGTCGAGGTCGGCGGTGATCCCGCAGAGCGTGTCCCGCAGGTGCAGCTCGATCCAGCAGCAGACGTCGGCGTCGGCGACGAGGGTGGCGCAGGCGCCGTCGAGGGCCGTCGCAGCGGCGGCCGGGTTCCCGAGCCGTGCCCGGGCGACGGCGAGGCCGCGGCTGGTCAGCGCGATCCAGCAGGCGTCGTCGAGGACCTCGGCGAGGGTGTGGGCGTCGGCCAGCACGGCCTCGGCCTCGGCCAGCCGGCCCTCCCGGAGGAGGACCTCGCCGTGGAGCACGTCGATCCACGGCCGCATCGACGTCCACCCCAGCTCGGAGGCCATCCGGCGGGCCTCGGCCACGTCGGAGGCGGCCGCCTCGTCCTCGCCGCGCTGCAGCCGGGCGCGGGCCCGCATGGCGACCGCGGCGGTGAAGGCGCGCGGCCGGTCCGCGGTCTCGGCGAGGGCCACCGCGGCGTCGAGCTCGCGCACCGCCCACTCGGAGAGCCCGGTGTCGATGAGCGCGAACCCGCGCACGTGCGCCACCCCGGCCCGCTGCTCGGGTCGCTCCCCGGCGGCGACGTCGGCGCTCTCGAGCCACCGCAGCGCGGCGGTGGGGTCGCCGGTGGCCGTGGCGACGAAGCCGAGCTCGCGGCGGGCGAGCGAGGCGATGTCGGCCAGGCCCTCGCGCGTCGCGAGCCGGTCGGCCTCGCGCAGCGCGGCGGCCGCGCCGGGGTCGGTGCTGGCGACGGCGTGGACGTACCCGCGCCCGTAGTGCGCCAGCGCCTCGGCGAGCACGACGTCGTCGCCCAGCTCCCGGGCCCGCCGGACCGCGCCGGCGAGGATAGCGGTGCCGTCGCGCGCAGCCCCCGAGTCCATCACCTGTTCGCCGACGCGGACGAGCTCCCGCACCGCCGAACGGCTGGCGGGGGAGCTGCCGCGCGGCCGGTGCCGCCGCTGAAGCCGCGCACCCGCCCGGGCGAGGCCGTGCCGGCGGCCGTGCAGCCACGCGGCGAACTCCGGCACGTCCGGCTCGGCGCACTCCAGCAGCGGGAGGGTGGCCTCGGCGAGGGGCCAGCCGGCCGGGGCACGTCCGGCCAGGACGTCGACGACGTCGACCCGGACGCCCTCGGCGATCTCGCAGGTCAGCGGGTCGCCTTCGAGGCGCACTGCGTCCCCGACGGCGCGGCGCACCTGGCTGAGCGTCCAGCGCAGCGCGGCCTGCGGGTCCTCGGCGTCGGGGAACAGCAGCTCCTGGACGCGCCCGCGGGGCACCGGGCCGGTCGTGGTCAGCAGCAGCGCGAGCAGCGCCCACGGCTTGCGGCCCCGAGGGACGGGAGGGCGGGGACCTCGGGTCTCGACGCGCGGCGGCCCGAGCAGTCGGACGACGACGGCGGGCCCCTCCCCGCCGTCGTCCCCCCGTCCTGTGTCGTCCGGCTCCATCCCGCTCTCCCGTCCGCTGGGAAGGAGGTCAGGATGGCACCGCCCGATACGTCCGGCGTCGCCCGTTCGGCCGGTTCCGCCGTCTGCGGCAGACCCGTTCGGCCGTGACGGGCCGGTTCCCGCCCGCCCGCTAGGCCCGTTCGGCCGTCACGAGCAGGTACTCCGACTCCCAGATCCCGCCCTTCTGCGTGCGGGTGAGGAAGTCGAGGAAGGCGGCGTCGAGCTCGGCGGTGCGCGCCGGGTCGTCGGCGACGCACCTGTAGACGGCGATCGTCGGGCCGTAGTTGCGCTTCCACCACTCGCGGAAGTCCTGCGGGGAGTCGGTGACGTCGAGGGTGTAGGTGCGCTTCTCGGCACGGAGCGTGCGGACACCGTCGCCGAACAGCTCGCGGACGTGCTCCTCGCTGCCCCACAGCGGCGCGGGGCGGGCGCCCGGCGGGGGCGGCGGCGCGAAGGGCTTCATGGTGGCGAAGAGCTGCCCGACGAAGCCCTCCGGGGTCCAGTTGATCATTCCGACGGTGCCGCCGGACCGGCAGACGCGCAGCGTCTCGGCTGCCGTGCGCTCGTGGAACGGCGCGAACATCGAGCCCACACAGGAGATCACGGCGTCGAACTCGCCGGTCTCGAACGGCAGCGACTGGGCGTCGGCCTCGACCCACTCCAGGTCCAGGCCGCGGGAGCGGGCGATGCGCCGGCCCCGGTCGAGCAGCTCGGGCGTCAGGTCGGAGGCGACGACCTCGGCGCCGGACGCCGCGGCCGGGATGGAGGCGTTGCCGGTGCCGGCGCCGACGTCGAGCACGCGCTGCCCGGGGCCGATGCCGGCGGCCTCGACGAGGATCGCGCCCAGCCCGGGGATGAGGTCGGAGGCGACGGTGCCGTAGTCGCCGGAGGCCCACAGCGCGCGGTGCTTGGGGCCGATGGCGTGGATCGGGTCGGTGGTCGGGGTGCTCATGGTGGCTCCTCGGGTCGATGGTGCCGGTCACGGGGAGCGTGGCGGGGGAGCGTGTGCGGAACCGTGTGCGGAGGAGGAATCGGCGCAGGGCTACCCTGGGTTCGCGTGAGCGCCGTGCTGTCAGGGTCCGTCTTCCCTGCCCTCGAACCGTTGCTGCCGCGGGTGTCCAAGCCCGTGCAGTACGTCGGCGGCGAGCTGAACGCGCAGACCAGGCCGTGGGAGTCCGCCGAGGTCCGGTGGGCCCTGCTGTACCCGGACGCGTACGAGGTCGGCCTGCCCAACCAGGGCGTCATGATCCTCTACGAGGTCCTCAACGAGCGCGCCGACGCCCTCGCCGAACGCTGCTACGCCGTCTGGCCGGACCTCGAGAAGCTCATGCGCGAGCACGAGGTCCCCGCCTTCACCGTCGACACCCACCGCCCGATCGGCGCGTTCGACCTCCTCGGCGTCAGCTTCTCCACCGAGCTGGGCTACACGAACCTGCTGACCACGCTCGACCTCGCCGGCATTCCGCTGCACGCGGTGGACCGGGACGAGAGCCACCCGGTCGTCGTCGCCGGCGGGCACGCCGCCTTCAACCCGGAGCCGATCGCCGACTTCGTCGACGTCGCGGCGCTGGGGGACGGCGAGGAGGTCGTCGGCGACATCACGGACGTCGTCAAGGCCTGGAAGGCCGAAGGACGGCCGGGAGGCCGCCGCGAGCTGCTGCGCCGGCTGGCGAACACCGACGGCTGCTACGTCCCCTCGTTCTACGAGGTGGAGTACGACACCGCGATCACCGCCGTCACCCCGGCGGAGGGTGCCCCGGCCACGGTCCAGAAGCGCACGACGTCGGACCTCGACGAGTGGCCCTACCCCAAGGCGCCGCTGGTCCCGCTGGCCGAGACCGTGCACGAGCGGGCGAGCGTGGAGATCTTCCGCGGCTGCACCCGCGGCTGCCGCTTCTGCCAGGCGGGCATGATCACCCGCCCGGTGCGCGAGCGGTCGCTGCAGGGGATCGGCGAGATGGTCGACGCCGCCGTGCGGGCCTCCGGGTTCGACGAGGTCGGCCTGCTGTCCCTGAGCAGCGCCGACCACTCCGAGATCGCCGACATCACCAAGGGCCTGGCGGACCGCTACGAGGGCACCAACACGTCGCTCTCGCTGCCGTCGACCCGCGTCGACGCGTTCAACATCGACCTCGCCAACGAGATCAGCCGCAACGGCCGCCGCTCCGGCCTCACCTTCGCGCCCGAGGGCGGGTCCGAGCGGATCCGCCGGGTGATCAACAAGATGGTTTCGGAGGAGGACCTCATCCGCACCGTCTCCGAGGCGTTCGCGCAGGGCTGGCGGCAGGTCAAGCTCTACTTCATGTGCGGGCTGCCCACCGAGGAGGACGAGGACGTCCTGGAGATCGCGGGCATGGCGCACCGGGTCATCCAGGCCGGCCGCGCCGCCTCCGGCCGCAACGACGTCCGCTGCACGATCTCCATCGGCGGGTTCGTCCCCAAGCCGCACACACCGTTCCAGTGGGCGGCGCAGGCGCACCCGGAGGTCGTCGACGCCCGGCTGCGCAAGCTCCGCGAGGCCGTGAACAGCAACAAGAAGCTCGGCCGCAACATCGGCATGCGCTACCACGACGGGCAGCCCTCGCTGATCGAGGGCCTGCTCGCCCGCGGCGACCGCCGGGTCAGCGCCGTGATCGAGCGGGTGTGGCGCGAGGGCGGCCGGTTCGACGGCTGGTCCGAGCACTTCTCCTACGAGCGCTGGATCACCGCCGCGAAGGCGGAGCTGGAGCCGCTCGGCGTCTCGCTGGAGTGGTTCACCACCCGGGAGCGCGAGGAGGGCGAGATCCTGCCCTGGGACCACCTCGACTCCGGGCTGGAGCGGGACTGGCTCTGGGCGGACTGGCAGGACGCGCTGTCCGGGCGGGAGCAGGACGACTGCCGCTGGACCCCGTGCTTCGACTGCGGGGTGTGCCCCTCGACGGGCACCGACATCGAGGTCGGGCCGAGCGGCACGACGCTGCTCCCGCTGACGGTGGTGAACCCCGTCGGACGGGAGCTGGGTGGCTGAGGACCCCTCCGGGCAGCCGGCCGGGTCGCAGTCGGCGGGCACCCGGCAGATCACCGTCCGCGTCGCGGACGAGCGCGACGTCGAGGCCCTGGCGCGGCTGCGCCGTGCCTGGACCGAGGAACGGGCCGGCCGGCCGGTCTCCGACGCGGGCTTCGAGGCGGCGTTCGCGCAGTGGGCGCGCGTCGAGCAGCCCCGGCGGACCTTCTGGCTGGCCGAGATCGGCAGCGACCGGGCCGGCTGGACGCCGATCGGCTCGATCAACGTCGTGGAGATCGTCCCGATGCCCCGGCCCGGGACGCGCGCGGGCAAGGTCGGGCAGGTCGGCAACGCCTTCGTGCTCGAGGCCTTCGCCGATCGCGGCGTTCCGCGCGCCCTGCTGCAGGCCGTCGTCGACCACGCCCGGGACCGGCGCTACCGGCGGCTGATCCTCGCCCCGACCGCCCGCAGCACGACCTTCTACCGGCGCGCGGGCTTCCGGCCGGCGGGGGAGACCCTGCTGGTCCTCGAGCCCGGGCCGGAGTAGCAGGTCAGACCACACCTCGGTGCTGCAGGTAGCGGAACATCCCGATGCCGGGCAGCACCGGCAGCCAGTAGGTCAGCAGCCGCGAGGTGAGGGTCGCGGCGACCGCGGGCGCGGGGGCCACGCCGACGGCGACGAGCCCGGCGACGAGCAGCGCCTCCACCGCGCCGAGGCCGCCCGGCGTCGGGGCGATGTGCCCGAGCGTCTGCCCGACGACGAACACCACGATCACCTCCAGCCACGGGAAGTGCGGGTCGAAGGCGGCCAGGCAGGTGGCCAGGCCCAACGCGGACATCAGGTGGTACGCGGCGGCGCCGCCGAACAGCTGCGCGGCCCGCAGCGGGCGGCGGATCGCGCCCCACAGCTCGCGGACGACCTGCAGGCCGGGCCGGACGATCCGGCGCCGGCCCAGCGGCGACCCGAGGACGAGCCCGGCGAGGACGAGGATCCCGGCGATGGCGCCCAGCAGCGGCCAGCCCGTGGGGATGCGGACGAACCGCAGGGTTCCCGTGATGCCCACCGCGAAGATCCCCACCACGCAGATCACGGCCGACACCGCGCCGGTCGCCGCGAGGTTCAGCATCGTCACGCCCACGGCGAGCGAACGGCGCATCCCCAGCTTCTCCATGAACGCGATGTTGATCCCGAAGAAGCCGACGCCGCCCGGGGTGGTGCGGCCGGTGAAGGCGGCCGCGACCTGCACCTCCACGGTGCGGCGGAAGGGCAGGTGGGTGTCGCAGGAGCCCAGCAGGGACACCGCGGACAGCACGATCGCCAGCATCCCGGTGAACACGGCCAGGGCGAGCCACCACCAGTTGGCGTCACGGAGCAGGCTCACGGTCTCCGGCAGGTCGGCGAGCTGCGGCAGCAGGAGGTAGATCGCGCCGCCGAGGAACAGCATCGTGACGAGGGCGCGCGGCCGGACGGGGGACGGGTAGCTCGGCAGCGGCCGCCCGATCCGGTCCGCCAGCGCCTCCCGCAGCTCGCTGAACAGGTAGTGGCCCTCGGCGATCTGCTCCCGGACCCCGCGGTGCAGCGCGAGGGGCTGCAGGTAGGCCAGCGCCGCCTCCAGCCGGTCCGCGGACAGGGTCCGGTCGGCGGCCGAGACGGTCCGGTCGACGCCCACGATGGAGACCAGCGTGATCAGCACGTCGGCGAGGTCCTGGGCCAGCAGCGCGGGACTCGCCCCGACCTGGCCGAAGGTGAAGTTGAGCAGCCAGGGGTTCCCGTCGGCGTCGACCAGGATGTTGTCGGCCTGCAGGTCGTGGTGGGCGATGTGGGCCCGGCCCAGGATCGCGACCTGGGTGCACACCTTGTCCAGGAGCCGGTCGTCGATCTCCCGGACCGGCAGCTCCGAGAGCGGCCGTCCCTCGACGACGCCGTGCACCAGCACCGGTGAGCCGTGCTCGATCACGCAGGCTAGCTCGACGTGCGGGGTCCGCACCCCGGCCGCCTCTGCCAGCCGCGACACGTACGCCTCGTGCTCCACCTCGTGGTGGGTGCTCGAGAGCCGGGGCACGTCCTGGACGTCGATCGTGGCGAGGAGCCGCCGGAGGCGGTACCAGGGGCCCGCCCGCCGGTGCAGCCGCGCCACCGCGCGGGCCCGGAGCACGCGGCCGTCCCGGGTGGTGATGGTGAAGCGGCGGGGTCCGACCAGGTGGGTGCGTTCCGCGTGGATGTCGTCCGGGCAGAGCCCCGCCTCCTCGAGGGTGCGGCGCACCGCCTCGACCGAGGTCCGGCGGCCGGGGGCCCCGCCGACGAGGTGCGACGCCGACCCAGCGCCCCAGCCGACGACCGCGCCGGCGAACACCGCGAGCGGCAGGGCGCCCTGGTACACCTCCGCGAGCGCGACCGCGGCCGCCACGACCCAGGCCCCGGAGGCCGCCTTGCGCGGCAGGTACGGGGCCGCGGCGGTGACCAGCGCCGCCGCGACGGCCGTGTGGGTGGCGGCGAAGGCGAACCCCTCGGGGCCCGGGAGCCGCAGACCGGTCTCGCCCGCGAGCTCGGGCGGGACGGGCCGGTCGGGGAGGAGATGACCGAGCGCCGTCGTCACCAACCAGGCGACCGTGCCGGCGGCGACCAGCTGTGCCGCCGCGCGGACGTGCTTGAGGTACAGCGCGACGGCCGCCGCCCCGGCGATCCCGGCCCACGTGCCGACCCAGAGCAGCCCGGTGGCCACCGGGGCCCAGCCCGCGGGCAGCGCCCCGATCTCCTCGAAGATCGCCGCCTCGACCGGGTTGACCGCGCCGTCGGCCGCGAGCGCGCAGAGCGTGACGATCGCGGCCGCCACCACGACCCGCACGACGTCGCGGGGCCGGCGGCCGACGGAGAACCGCCGCAGGGAGCGTGTGGGAACCGTCACGACGGGGTCCTCCGGCTGTGGTGCGGGCCCGTGCGGGACCCGCTCCCGGGGCCCCTCGTCGGCCCGTTCCCCGACCGGCGCACCGACCTGCGCGTCGACCCGCTCGTCGGTCCTGTCGTCCAGCCTGTCGTCCACGTTCCCGACCCCGCCCTCGACCCCGCTCCCGGTCCGCCGCGGCCGGCGCCCGTGCCGACCGCGACGAGTGTGTCCCCGGAAGACGCGCGCCCCAACCGCCGGATCGGGCCTCCTGGCGGGCCGATCCGCCGGGACCGGGGTGAGGCCGGCCGCCGGGTCGGCGGGGACCGGGGCCTACCCTGCTCCCATGGCTCGAGTGCGTCCCGGGGAGGCCGCGAACCCCGCCCCGCCGACGGTGCAGCGCATCCGCGTGCGCTTCGCCAAGCGCGGGCGGCTGCGGTTCCTGTCGCACCGCGACGTGGCCCGCAGCGTCGAACGCGCGGTGCGCCGCGCCGGCATCCCCGTCTCGCACTCGCACGGCTTCAGCCCGCACCCGCGGATCTCGTGGATCGGCGCGGCCCCGACCGGCACGGCCAGCGAGGCCGAGTACCTCGAGATCGGCCTGACCCGCGAGGTCGATCCCGAGGTCGTCCGCACGGCGCTCGACGCGGCGCTGCCCGCGGGGCTGGACATCCTCGACGCCGTGGTCGCCGAGCCGCCGGCGCTCGCCGACCGGATCGACGCGAGCCTGTGGCGGATCGTCCTCCCCGGGGTCCCCGAGGGTGCGCTGCGGGCGGCCGTCGAGGCGCTCCTGGCGCGCGACGCGCTCGTGGTCGAGCGGGTCATGCCGGCCGGGCGACGGGAGATCGACGTCCGGGCCGCGGTCGTGTCGGTGGGCGTCACGGCCTGCGACGATGCGCCCGTGGGGGGACCGCCGGTAGGTGACGCACCGGGCGGAGTCACACGGGAACCGGACGCCGCGGGGTCGGACTGTGCGATACTGACGGCGGTCGTACGGCAGACGACACCCGCTGTTCGACCCGACGACGTGTTGGGCGCACTCGACGTTGTCGCAGGTCTGAAACCGCCGGTGCCCGCGAAGGCGACCCGGATGGCGCAGGGCCTGCTCGACGACCGGGGCCGCCTCGCCGATCCGCTCGGAGCGGGCCGGGTCACCGCCCGGGCCTGACCGCCGCGGAGCGGTGCCGCCGCCGGCCCGGGGTGGGCCGGCCGGACGCGGCGTCGAGCACCGCCGAGCGACCAGGATTGCCCGGCCCGCACCGCGGGACGGGAGAACGCGTGAGGCCCCTGTGCGGCCGCCCTCGAGGGGCGCCCGGGGGCGAAGGAGTTGGATGTCGATCAACGATGCGCCCGCCGGGGGTACCGGCGGGCAGTTCTCCGTGTCGGAACTGCCGGAGAAGCTGCGTGTGCACGCCCTCGCCCGGCTGATCGGGCGGACCAGCAAGGAGGTCCTCGCGGCGCTCGCCGAGCTCGGCAGTGCCGCGCGGAGCGCGCAGGCCGGCGTCGACCGGAAGACGGCCGAGCAGGTCGTCACCGCACTGCTGGGCGAGCAGGCCACCGGGGCCGCCCCCGAAGCCCCGGCGACCGCCCCCGAGTCGGACACGACCGAGGAGACCGCGGCGCCGGAGACGGTCGCGGCCGCCGAGGCCGCCGCCGGGCAGGACACCGAACCGGCCGCCGGCGGACGCCCCGCCGCCGAGCAGCCCGCCGCGGACACCCCGGCCGCGCAGACCGAGGGCCCCCTCTCGCCGGTCTTCGCGCCGCCCGCCCCGCTCTTCCAGGCCCCCCAGCCCGACGCCGCGCCCACCCGCGGCCGGCGCCGGCGGGCCGCGCCGGAGCCCGCCGAGGCCGCGAGCGAGGCGCCCGCCGAGGCCGCCGCTCCCGCCGAGGACGAGGGCCCCGCGAAGCCCCGCCGCACCCGCCGCCGCTCGGCCAAGGCCGAGCCGGAGGCCGCCGAGGAGACGCCCGAGACGCCCGCGGACGAGACCGGGGACGAGACCGGGGACGCCGAGACCGCCGACGAGACCGACGCCTCCGACGAGGGCGACGACGAGGGCGCGGGCCGCCGCCGTCGGCGCCGAGGCCGGCGTGGCCGGGGCCGCGGCCGCGGGGACAACGGCGAGGCCGGCGAGGACGGCGAGGACGGCGAAGGCGCCGAGGACACGTCGGACGCCGCGGACACCGCCGAGGGCGATGCCGCCGACGCCGAGTCCGACGACTCGGCCGAGGACTCCGACGCGGACGACGAGGACACCGACGAGGGCGAGGCCGGCGGCTCGCGGCGCCGCCGTCGCCGCCGGCGGCGCCGCGGCGCGGGCGACACGGCGGACGAGCGCGGCGACGACGACCCGCCGAACACCGTCACCAAGGTGCGCCAGGCCCGGGACAAGGACGCCCGGGACGCCCGGGACGCCCGGGACTCCCGCGACTCCGGGGACGACGGGGTGCAGTCCGTCCGCGGCTCCACCCGGCTCGAGGCCAAGCGCCAGCGCCGCCGGGACGGCCGCGACGCCGGCCGCCGGCGCCCGCCGATCCTGTCCGAGGCCGAGTTCCTGGCCCGCCGCGAGTCCGTCGAGCGGTCGATGGTGGTCCGCCAGAGCGGGCCGCGCACCGAGATCGGCGTGCTCGAGGACGGCGTGCTCGTGGAGCACTTCGTCGCCGACGGCGGCAACGGGTCCTCGGACCGGTCCGCACCCGCCTCGATGGTCGGCAACATCTACCTCGGCCGCGTGCAGAACGTGCTGCCCAGCATGGAGGCCGCGTTCGTCGACATCGGCCGCGGCCGCAACGCCGTGCTCTACGCCGGCGAGGTCGACTGGGACGCCGCCGGTCTCAACGGCAAGGCCCGCCGCATCGAGCAGGCCCTGAGCAGCGGCGACAGCGTCCTCGTCCAGGTCACGAAGGATCCGGTCGGGCACAAGGGCGCCCGGCTCACCACCCAGATCAGCCTGGCCGGCCGATTCCTGGTCTACGTGCCGAGCGGCGGGGCGGCGGGCATCTCCCGCAAGCTGCCGGACATCGAGCGCAAGCGCCTCAAGGACATGCTCAAGGAGATCGTCCCGGCCGACGCCGGCGTGATCATCCGGACGGCGTCCGAGGGCGTCAGCCACGAGGCCCTGGAGCGGGACGTCCGCCGGCTGCAGGCGCAGTGGGAGGTCGTCAAGGAGAAGTCCGAGAAGACCGGCCCCAAGGCGCCCAAGGCCCCGGCGCTGCTCTACGAGGAGCCGGACCTGCTGGTCAAGGTCGTCCGGGACCAGTTCAACGAGGACTTCTCCTCGCTGACCGTGTCCGGCGACGACGCGTGGGAGACCGTCTCGGACTACGTGGCGCACGTCGCACCCGAGCTGGCCGACCGGCTGCACCGGCACGTCGGGCCGAAGGACGTGTTCGCCGAGTACCGGATCGACGAGCAGCTGCTCAAGGCGCTGGACCGCAAGGTCTGGCTGCCCTCCGGTGGCACGCTGGTGATCGACCGGACCGAGGCCATGACGGTCATCGACGTCAACACCGGCAAGTTCACCGGCTCCGGGGGCAACCTCGAGGAGACCGTCACGCGGAACAACCTGGAGGCGGCGGAGGAGATCGTCCGCCAGCTCCGGCTCCGCGACATCGGCGGCATCATCGTGGTCGACTTCATCGACATGGTGCTCGAGGCCAACCGGGACCTGGTGCTGCGGAGGCTGACCGAGTGCCTGGCCCGGGACCGCACCCGGCACCAGGTCGCCGAGGTGACCTCGCTGGGCCTGGTCCAGATGACCCGCAAGCGGGTCGGCGGCGGGCTGCTGGAGCACTTCTCCACGCCGTGCGAGCACTGCCGCGGCCGGGGCGTGATCGTCTCCACGGACGGCGACCACGTGCACCCCGTGAACGACAGCGCGGGCGGTGGCGGCGGCGAGACCGGCGGCCGCAAGCGCGGCCGGCGCCGCGGCGAGGACCGTCACCCCGAGCGCGCCGAGCAGCAGGGGCCGAACGTCCGCAGCGCCGCGGCGGCCGTCGCCGAGATCGTGGCGGCGGCGCGGCACACGACGGGCGAGGCGGCCCCGGCCGAGGTCGCCGACGTGGAGGACACGGACACCCCGGCGGGTGTCGCCGGTGCCGCCGCGGTCACCGAGGTGGTCGAGACCACCCCGGCCCCGGTCGCCGACACCCCCGAGGCGCCGACGGGCATGGACGAGCCGGACTCCGGTCGGCCCGCCCGGCGGCGCGGGCGGCGCCGGGCCGAGCGCCCGGCGGGCAGCTCCGGCACCGCCGAGGCCGTCGTCGTCACGGCCGAGGGGCCCGAGGAGACCGCGGCAGCGGCCCCGGAGGCGCCGGCTTCGGAGGCTGCGGAGGCTGCGGAGGCTGCGGCTGCGGAGGCTTCGGAGGCTGCGGAGGCTGCGGAGGCTGCGGCTGCGGAGGCTGCGGCTTCGGAGGCACCGGCCGAGGCCACGTCGGCTCCGGCCGCCGCGGCCGGGGACGCTGCTCCGGTCGCCACGTCGAACGGGCACGCCCCGGCGGTCCCGGCGACCGCGGACACCCCCGAGGTGACCGAGCGCACCGGGACCGAGCCCACCGATTCCGCCGGGCAGGCCGAGCCGGCCGGGCCCCCCGGGGCGGCCGACGCCCCGGCCAGGCCGGAGAAGCGCCGCCGGGTCACCCGCTCGGCCGGCGCGCCGAGCACGGCGGCCGAGCCGGTCGTCGTCACGGCACCGGTGCCGGAGACCGGGTCCGCCCCCGCGGCCCCGGACCGGCCGGAGCCCGCGAGCGACACGGCCGTCACCTCCCGTCCGCGCAGGTCGCGCCGGGCGGCCTCGCGTCCGGCGGGCCCGCCGAGCGAGGGCGACGCCTCCGGTACGGTCACCGTCCCGGTGACCTCGTCCGTGGGGGCCGGCACGCAGGACGGCCCCGCCGGACCGACCGGGGGGGACCCGGTTTGACCCTGCGATTTCCCCTTCCGTACCCTGGGAGTCAAGGAGCCGCGCCCTCGGCCTGTGCTGAGGGAGCCGGCGTGCGCGCCGTGCCCCGTTCGCCGGGGCTGGGCGCCCATGAGTCCCCCGAGAGTTTCAGGAGTCGTGCGTCAACGATGTACGCGATCGTCAAGACCGGCGGCAAGCAGTACAAGGTGGCCGTCGACGACGTGCTGACCGTCGAGAAGATCGACGGTGAGCCCGGCGCCGAGATCAGCCTGCCCGCCGTGCTGCTCGTGGACGGCGACAAGCTGACCACGGATGTGGATGCGCTGGCCAAGGCCTCGGTGACCGCCACGGTCGTCGAGCACACCAAGGGCCCGAAGATCCGGATCCACAAGTTCAAGAACAAGACCGGGTACCACAAGCGTCAGGGCCACCGTCAGCCGCTGACCAAGGTCCAGGTCACCGGCATCAGCGCGTAAGGAGACCTGCGCCATGGCTCACAAGAAGGGTGCGTCCAGCTCCCGCAACGGGCGCGACTCGAACGCTCAGCGGCTGGGCGTCAAGCGGTTCGGCGGCCAGACCGTCAACGCCGGCGAGATCCTGATCCGCCAGCGCGGCACCAAGTTCCACCCGGGCGACGGTGTCGGCCGCGGTGGCGACGACACGCTGTTCGCGCTCGTCGAGGGTGCCGTCCAGTTCGGCCACAAGCGCGGCCGCAAGGTCGTCAACGTGGTGCCGGTCGAGGCCTGAGGCCCGACCACCACAGGCAGTTCGCGAGCGGCGGGCCCCGGGCTGGGGTCCGCCGCTTTCGCGTGTAGAGGAGTAGTCAGACATGTCGCGGTTCGTCGACCGGGTCGTCGTCCACGCCACCGCGGGGGCGGGCGGCAACGGCTGCGCGTCGATCCATCGCGAGAAGTTCAAGCCGCTCGGCGGCCCCGACGGGGGCAACGGCGGCCGCGGCGGCTCGGTGGTGCTCGTCGTCGACCCGGGTGTGCACACCCTGCTCGACTTCCACCACCGCCCGCACGCCGTCGCGAAGAACGGTAAGCAGGGCCAGGGCGGGTTCCGCGCCGGCGCCAACGCCGAGGACCTGGAGCTGCGGGTCCCGGACGGCACGGTGGTGTTCGACCGGCGCGGCGAGATCGTCGCCGACCTGGTCGGGCCGGGTACCCGGTTCGTCGCCGCCGAGGGCGGCCGCGGCGGGCTCGGCAACGCGGCACTCGCGTCGTCGGCGCGCAAGGCGCCCGGCTTCGCCCTGCTCGGCGAGCCGGGGGAGTCCCGCGACCTCACCCTCGAGCTCCGGTCGATGGCCGACGTCGGGCTGGTCGGGTTCCCCTCGGCCGGCAAGTCGTCGCTGGTCGCAGCCCTGTCCGCGGCGCGGCCGAAGATCGCGGACTACCCGTTCACCACGCTGGTCCCGCAGCTCGGCGTGGTCACCGCCGGGGACGAGGTGTTCACCGTCGCCGACGTTCCGGGCCTCATCCCCGGTGCCTCCGAGGGCCGCGGGCTGGGCCTCGACTTCCTGCGGCACATCGAGCGCTGCTCGGTGCTGGTGCACGTCGTCGACTGCGCCACCTTCGAGCCCGGCCGCGACCCCGTGGCCGACGTCCAGGCCCTCGAGGACGAGCTCGCGCGCTACACCCCGGCGCTCGGCGGCGACCTCGCCGACCGGCCCCGGCTGATCGCGCTGAACAAGATCGACGTCCCGGACGCCGCGGACATGGTCGAGATCGTGACCGCGGACCTGCAGGAACGCTTCGGCTGGCCGATCTTCCCGATCTCCACCGCCAGCCGGAAGGGCCTGCGCGAGCTGGCCTTCGCGATGGGCGAGCAGGTCGCGGCCTACCGCGCCGCCCAGCCCGTCGTCGAGCCCACGCGGATCGTGCTGCGCCCGCAGGCGGTCGACGACGCCGGCTTCACCGTCGAGCCCGACCCGCAGCTCGAGGACGGGTTCCTGGTGCGCGGCGCCCGGCCCGAGCGCTGGATCCGGCAGACGAACTTCGACAACGACGAGGCCGTCGGCTACCTCGGGGACCGGCTCGCCCGGCTCGGCGTGGAAGACGCGCTGGCCGAGGCCGGGGCCGTCCCGGGCTGCCCGGTCACGATCGGCGACGTCACCTTCGACTGGCAGCCCAGCACGCCGGCCGGGATCGCCCGGGTCATGTCCGGCCGCGGCACGGACGCCCGCGTCGAGGGCGGCTCCGCCCGCGTCTCGGCCGCAGAGCGCAAGCTCGCGAGGCTCGCGCGCCGGCGGCACCTCACCGACGCGGAGCTGGCCGCCGGGGCGAGCTACGCGAACGAGGCCCGCTGGACCAACGACGCGGCCGACGAGGACGACCTCGACGACGGCGGCGAGCTCTTCGAGCTCGGGGACGACGAGCTCGAGGTCTGGTCGGACGAGGACGACCCCCGATGACCGGAGGCGTGCGTCCCGGTCTTCGGGCCTCGGGCGCCGACCGCGATGTGCAACTCGGTCGCCCGGAAGTGCCGACTCGCGGGACGATCTTCCGGTGACCGACACCCGCAGGCTGCTCGGCGACGCCCGGCGGGTGGTCGTCAAGGTGGGGTCGTCGTCGTTGACCAGCCTCGCGGGCGGGCTCGACCCCGCCCGCCTGCACCGGCTGGTCGACGCGCTCGCCGCCCGTCGCGCGGCCGGGTCGCAGGTCGTGCTGGTCAGTTCGGGGGCGATCGCGGCCGGCCTGGCGCCGCTCGGGCTGGCCCGCCGGCCCCGGGACCTGGCCACCCAGCAGGCCGCCGCGAGCGTCGGGCAGCTGCTGCTCGCGCACGCCTACTCGGCCTCGTTCCTCCGGCACGACCAGCGGATCGGGCAGGTCCTGCTGACCGCGGACGACATGATCCGCCGCTCGCACTACCGCAACGCCCAGCGCACCCTCGAGCGGCTGCTGGGGCTCGACGTCATCCCGGTCGTCAACGAGAACGACACCGTGGCCACGGACGAGATCCGCGTCGGCGACAACGACCGGCTCGCCGCCCTGGTGGCGCACATCGTGGGCGCGGACGCGCTGGTCCTGCTCTCGGACGTCGACGGGCTCTACGACGGCGACCCCCGCCGCCCGGGCTCCACCCTGCTCGCCGAGGTCGACGCCCCCTCCGACCTCGAGGCCGTCACCGTGGCCGAGCCCGGCCAGGGCAGCCTCGGCACCGGCGGGATGGCCACGAAGATCACGGCGGCGGCGATGGCGTCGGCGTCGGGCATCCCGGTGCTGCTCGCCGCGGCGGACGAGGTGGCCGACGCCCTCGACACGGGCGGGCCGAAGGTCGGCACGGCGTTCCGGGCGTCCGGCCGACGGATGTCGGCGCGGCTGTTCTGGATGAAGCACGCGGCGGACGTCCGCGGGCGCCTGGACCTCGACGCGGGCGCGGTGACCGCCGTGGTCGAGCGGCGGCGCTCGCTGCTGGCCCCGGGCGTGCACGGCATCGACGGCGACTTCGTCTCCGGGGACGTGGTCGACCTGGTCGGGCCGTACGGCGCGGTCGTGGCCCGGGGCGTGGTGAACTACGACGCCGCCGAGCTGCCGGGGATCATCGGGCGGCGCTCCACGGACCTGCCCCGCCACTACCGGCGGGAGATCGTCCACGCCGACGACCTCGTGATCCTCTGACGCCGGCCGGGCCGGGCGGCCACGCAGATGCGGCCGACGGTCCGGCAGGGGCAGACTCTGCGGATGACCGACCCGGCGACGGATCCGGCGCAGGCCCGCGCGCGGCTGGTGCACGGCCTCCGCGCGCACGGGTGCGCGATCACGCCCGCCGTGGTCGAGGCATTCCTGGCCGTGCCGCGGCACCTCTTCCTGCCCGGCATCCCGATCCGCGAGGCCTACGCCGACGAGGCCGTGCCGACCCAGGTGGTCGACGGGATCGCGACCAGCTCCGCGTCGCAGCCCTCGATGATGGCGATCATGCTGGAGCAGCTCGCCCCGGCACGCGGGCACCGCGTCCTGGAGGTCGGGGCGGGCACCGGGTACAACGCCGCGCTGCTCGCCCGGCTGGTCGGCCCCGCGGGGCGGGTGGTGTCCGTGGACATCGACGGGGAGCTGGTCGAGCTGGCTGCGCGACACCTCGCGCAGGCCGGGATCACGGGCGTCGACCTGCGGGTCGGCGACGGCGCGCTCGGTGTCCCCGATGCCGCCCCGTACGACCGGATCGTGCTCACGGTCGGCAGCTGGGACGTCCGGCCGGAGTGGGTGGCCCAGCTCGTGCCGGGCGGGCGGCTGCTGCTGCCGCTCACCGTCCGGGGCAGCCAGCTGTCCGTGGCCTTCGACCTGCGGCCCGACGGGGTGCTGGAGAGCCGGTCGGTCCGCAGCTGCGCGTTCATCCGGCTGCGCGGGGCCGGTGCGGGGCCGGAGGCGGTCGAGCGGATCGGACCCGGGTGGGCGGCGCAGGTGCCGGAGGGCGACACCCCCGACCTGGAGGCGGTCGCCGGGCTGCTCGACGAGCCGCGGAAGCTGCACCGGTCGACCGGGAGCCTCGACCGCGCGGACGTGTGGGACGGGCTGGGGCTGTGGCTCATGCTCACGGTCCCCGGCGCGCTGCGGCTGCTCACCGGCGACGCCGAGGACCCGCCCGGGTACTGGCTGGTCCCGACCGGGCAGGGGCGGGCGACGGTGGCGGTCACCGTGCCGGGCGGGCTCGCCGCCCTGGTCACCGAGCCGGCCGGGGTGCGCGCCTTCGGGCCCGAGGGCGAGGCGGCCGTGCGCCTGCTGCGGGCCGGGGTCGACGCCTGGCACGCCGCCGGCCGGCCGCACGCCGCGGACCTGCGGATCCTCGCCGTGCCCGCCGGGGCGGCGCTGCCCGGCGAGGGCGCGGTCGTCGAGAAGGAGCTCAGCCGGTTGGTGGTGGCACCGGCACCAGCCTGACCAGCGGGATCTCCCGGTCGGTCCGGCGCTGGTAGCCGGCGTAGTTGCGGTAGCGGGAGGCGATGCGCTCCCACAGCGCGGGCCGCTCGTCGGGTCCCACGATCTCCGCGCGGCGCGGCTCGCGCGGGCCGCCGCGCACCGAGACCTGCACGTCCGGGTGGTCGCGGAGGTTGAGGAACCAGGCCGGGTGGTGGTCGTCGCCACCGCGCGAGGCGACGACCACGAGGGTGTCGCCCTCCACCAGCGGCGCGGTGAGCAGGACCGAGCGAGGCTCGCCGCTGCGCCGGCCGACCGTGGTCAGCTCGAGGACGGGCATCCCCGCGGCGTCGTGGCCGACGCGGCCGCCGGTCGCCTTGAGCAGCAGGCGGTGCGCGGCGTTCATGCCCTTCAGCACGAGATCATGAGGCACGGCCCGAGCCTAGGGGTAACGGCGGCCGGGGGCGGGGCGAACGGCAGGGCGTGGATGTCGGGGACAGCGGGCGGGACCGGCCGGGGGGCGTGCTGCTGGAGCCGCCTGCGGGACGCTGGACGTCCGGACCGATCCGGGCCCGGCGACCGCGGGACCCGCGGCCCGTGCGGCCCGCGCCGCTCGACACCGAGGCCGTCCTGCGGATCCGCCGGGCGGCGGGTGTGGCGCTCGACCGGTATCCCGGGCCCGTGGGCCGGCTGATCGCGGCCGAGCTGCTCGACTACGCCGACCAGGGTTGGCGCGGGGACGCCGAGGGGCTGTCCGAGCGCCTGGTCGCCGACCTGCTCGGCGAGGCGCCACGGAACTGAGGCGCGTGCGCCGCCGGGCGGGTGGGCCCGGACGGGCCGGGGCGACGTCGTCGGCGCCCCGGGCCTCGTCGGCCTGCCGCGGCAGGCGTCGGGGTCGGCTCAGCCGCCGGCGGAGGCGGCGTGCCTGCCGATGAGGGTGCCGAGGCGGGGGAGGGCCTCCTCGACGTTCTTGCGGGCGTTCGGGCGCAGCTTGGCGTAGGCCTTCTTCAGCGCGTCCGAGCTGGAGCTCTCGGCGCGCCGGTCGGTGACACCGAGCAGCGCGTCGGCGGCGTCGGGGCGGCCGGCCAGGTAGGCACCGAAGTCGCTGCCGGCCGCGGCGGCCCGGTAGTCGGCGTAGAAGGGCTGCAGGGCGCCGGCGAACTGGGGCAGCATGCGGTCGACCGCCGCGGGCACCACGCCCGGCCGGATCTTCGACACCGTCTGGTAGCCGAGCTTGACGGCGGCGCCGGACATGCCGCCCTTGTCCTTCACCTCCTGCCCGACGAGCTCGTTCAGGTCGGCGACGACGGCGGGCCGGCGCGCGGGGTCGGTGAGGATGGTCTCGAGGTTCTGGGTCACGGGGGCTCGTCCTCTCTCACGGGGAGTCGGTGCGGGCGAGTCCGGAAGGTATTACACGCGTGTGATTCACCCTGACGGGCCCCGTGAGCGCGCGGTGACAGCGGGTGCGGTAGGCGGTCAGCCCGCCAGTGCCAGGGCGAGGGGGAGGACCGCGGGGGCGCCCGCGCGGCGGACGGCCCGGGCGGCGACGGTCATCGTCCAGCCCGAGTCGACCAGGTCGTCGACCAGGAGCACGGGGCCGTCGAGACCGCCGAGGTCGGGGAGCTCGGCGGTGTCGAACCCCTCCCACACCGCGGCCAGCCGCTGCGCCGAGTTCTCGTGCGCGCCCGGGCGGTCGCCGGCCGGGGGCAGGGTGCCGAGCAGCGGCAGCCGCCCGATCTCGGCGATCCGGCGGGCCAGGTGCTCGAGCTGGTGCGGGCGGGTGCGCGACCCGATCCCGACGACGCCGACCGGCCGCTGCGCCCAGTTCCAGCCCGCGAGCACGCGCACCACGGCGTCGAGCAGGTCCGACGGGACGGGCTGGTCCGGCCCGGCCAGCAGCTCGCGCAGCCGCGTGCCCCAGCCGATGTCCGACAGCCGCCCGACGGCCCGCCCGGGCTCGGCCAGCTCGTCGGCCTTCAGCCGGCCCGACGCCGGGATCCCCAGCTCCTTCATGCCGCTCGGCCACATCTTGCGGGGCGCGAGCTCCACGCCCGGCTTCTGCAGGCGTTCCGCCGCGGCCGCCGACACGTCGGCGGAGACCTCCGGGGACCAGACGGTGCCGCTGCAGACGTCGCACCGGCCGCACGGCGTGGGGTCCGGATCGTCGAGCTGGCGGCGCAGGAAGACCAGCCGGCACTCGTCCGTGGAGAGGTAGTCGAGCATCGCCTGCTGCTCGGCCTTGCGCGCGGCGGCGATCCGCTGGTGCCGCTCGCGGTCGTACACCCACTCCGCGCCGGTGCCGATCCAGCCGCCCTTGACCCGCTTCGCCGCCCCGTCCGAGTCGAGGACCTTGAGCAGCATCTCGAGCCGCGTGCGCGACAGGTCGACGCGGGTCTCCAGGGCGGCCGTGGAGAGCGGCTGGTCCGACAGCGCGGCGAGGGTCTGGCGCACCAGCGGCTCCGGCGGGAACGCCAGCGAGGCGAAGTACGCCCAGATCTCCCGGTCCTCGCGGCCGGGCAGGAGCACCACCTCGGCCCGGTCCAGCGCGCGCCCGGCGCGGCCGATCTGCTGGTAGTAGGCCACGGGGGAGGAGGGCGCGCCGAGGTGGACGACGAACCCGAGATCCGGCTTGTCGAAGCCCATCCCGAGCGCCGACGTGGCGACCAGCGCCTTCACCCGGTTACCGAGCAGGTCGGCCTCCGCGTCGAGCCGCTCCTCGGCGTCCGTCTTACCGGTGTAGGCGCGCACGGCGAAGCCGCGCTCGCGGAGGAACTCCGCGACATCCTCGGCCGCCTGCACGGTGAGTGTGTAGACGATCCCGGCGCCGGGCAGCTCGTCCAGCCGGGAGGCGAGCCAGCCCAGCCGGTCGGCGGGCGAGTCGATCGCCACCACGGACAGCCGCAGGGAATCGCGGTCGAGCGAGCCGCGCAGCACCAGCGGCTCGCCGGACTGCAACCCCAGCTGCTCGGTCACGTCCGTGACCACGCGGTCGTTGGCCGTGGCCGTGGTGGCCAGCACCGGGATGCCCTCGGGGAGCTCGGCGATCAGCGCGCGCAGCCGCCGGTAGTCGGGGCGGAAGTCGTGCCCCCAGTCGGACACGCAGTGCGCCTCGTCGACCACCAGCATTCCCGCGGTCCGGGTCAGCTCGGGCAGCACGCGGTCCCGGAAGTCCGGGTTGTTGAGCCGCTCCGGGCTCACGAGCAGGACGTCGACCTCGCCGGCGGCGATCTCGGCGTAGGTCTGCTCCCACTCGTCGAGGTTCGCGGAGTTGACCGTGACGGCCACGATCCCGGCGCGGGTGGCCGCGTCGATCTGGTTGCGCATCAGCGCGAGCAGCGGCGACACGATCACCGTGGGCCCCGCGCCCTGCTCCCGCAGCAGCGCCGTGGCCAGGAAGTACACCGCGGACTTGCCCCAGCCGGTGCGCTGCACGACCAGCGCGCGCCGGTGCTCGGCGACGAGGGCGTGGATCGCCCGCCACTGGTCCTCGCGCAGCCGGGCGCCCTCGCCCGCGAGGGTCTGCAGCAGCTCCTCGGCGCGCGAGCGCAGGTCCTGTTCCGTGGTGGTCACGCCCCCATGGTGGCGGCAACCCCCGACAGGAACCGACCGGCCCCGCGGATCCGGCGCGCGGAACCGCGGGGCCCGCGGGCCCGAGGCCGCTCAGGCCCGGCCGGTCGGCCGGTGCAGGTAGCGCCCGGTCGGCTCGCCGACGACCTGCCCGTCGTCGTAGACCCGCCGCCCGCGCAGGAAGGTCGTGGTGACCGTCGACCCGATCTCCAGCCCGCGGAAGGGCGTGTACTCCTGCGTCGACTCGGAGTCCGCCGGGTCGACCACGTACGACCGGTCCGGGTCGACGAGGGCGATGTCGGCGTCGAAGCCGGGCGCGATGTCGCCCTTGGTCGGCAGCCCGAGGCGCTGCGCCGGGTTCCAGGCGGTCAGCTCGGCGACCCGGGACATCGACAGCCCCCGCTTGCGGCCCTCGCCGACCAGCCCGGGCAGCAGGTACTCGGTGCCGCCGAAGCCGGACTTCGCGGCGAACACGTCGTTCTTGTCCTTCCCGAACTTCAGCTCCTCCTTGCAGCACGCGTGGTCGGAGACGACCCAGCTCACGTCCCCGGCCAGCAGGTGCTCCCACAGCGCCTCGACGTCCTCGCGCGGCCGGATCGGCGGGTTCACCTTGGCGCCGATGCCGTCCGCCGTGGTCACGTCCGTGAGCAGGTGCCCGATCGTGACCTCGCGGCGGAAGTCGACGTGCGGGAAGGCGCGCGCCATGGTCATCGCCGCCTCCATCGCCTTGGCCGACGACAGGTGCAGCAGGTTGATCGTGGGCAGCTGCGTCTCGTGCGCGAGGTAGGAGGCGATGGTGACCGCGAGGCCCTCGGAGTGCGGCGGCCGGGAGGCGCTGTAGGCCTCGAGCCCGGTGAGCCGCCCCTCCTCCTCGACGAGCTTCGTGTACGCGGTCATGATCTCGGCCGTCTCGCAGTGCAGCGACAGCGAGATCTGGTCGGCGATGTCCGGGTTCGCCTCGCGCGCCGCCTGGATGCCGCGCATGACGAACTCGAAGTGCGCCAGGTCGTACCGCTCGCCCTCGGGGATCATGAGGAACGAGTTCTGGTCGGCGGAGCGACCGTGCAGGCCGTGGCTGCCGTAGAACATGAAGATCTTGAACGAGGTCACACCGTGGTCGCGGACCAGCGCGGGGATCTCGTCGATGTGCGAGCGCTGCATGGGGGCGAGGTGGAAGGCGTAGTCGACGTACGAGCGGCCCTCCGCCGCGGCCAGCACCTCCGGGAAGACCTCGGCGTAGCTGCCGCCCCGGTTGAGGTAGTACTGCCCGGTGCGCATATAGGTCAGCGAGGTCGTCACGCCGCCCTGGGCGCACGCGCGGCTCTCGGTCGCGGTGTCCTCGGCGAGCGGGTTGTAGATGCCCCAGTGCTGGTGCGCGTCGACCACGCCGGGGAAGGCCAGGCGGCCCCGGCCCTCGTGCACGGCGGTGCCCTCGGGCACCTCGACCCGGGGCGCGACCTCGGACACCCGCCCGTCGGTCACGGCGATGTCGGCGTGCTGCGGCTCGCTCCCGCCGGGCCGGACGACCCGGACGTCGCGGATGATCAGGTCGGGCTGGCTCATCGGGCTGCACCTTCTTCGACGGAGGGAACGGCCGCGCGGGCGACGTGCCCGGCGGCCAGGTAGGCGAGGCCGAGGGCGGGCAGCAGCCCGTTCCCGGCGAGGTAGCCGGCGGCGCCGTGGCCGGAGATCCCGACCGCGGCCCCGCCGGAGGCGTAGAGGCCCGGCAGCGGCGCGCCGCCGGCGTCGACGACCCGGGCGTCGGCGTCGACGCGCAGGCCCCCCTGGGTGTGGAAGAGCGCGGGCACGATCTCCACCGCGTGGAACGGGCTCGTGAGCGGCGCCTCGACCGTGCGGCCGAAGCGGTCCGCGGCCGCACCGCGGGCGACGGCGGCGAGGGCGTCGATCTCCTCGGCCAGGGGGCCGGCCGGCAGGCCCGTGGCCGCGGCGAGCTCGTCGACCGTCGCGCCCGTGCGGACGGCCCCGGCGGAGCGGACGTCGAGGTAGTCGGTGAACGTGCGGCACAGGGCGTCGATCCGCCCGTCGTACACCAACCAGCCGCGTCCGCCGGGCTGCGCGGCGAGGGTGGCGGCGTACTCGGAGTAGCCGGTGGTCTCGTCGCCGAAGCGGCGGCCCGACCCGTCGACGACCGTCCCGCCGTGCATGACCGCGGTCCAGGTCAGGAGGGTCTGGGCCTTCGCCGAGAGGGCGGCGTGCCCCTGGTAGGCGTCCAGGCATCCGGTGGCCGCGCCGTGCGCGGTGCCGATCCGCAGCGCGTCGCCGCGCGAGTGCTCGCTGCCGTGGTAGTGAGCGTCGGCGATCTCCGGCAGGTGGGTCCGGACGAGCTCCGGGTCGGCGCCGAAACCGTTGGTGGCCAACAGGACCGCGCGGGCCGCGATCTCCTCGCGGGTCCCGTCCGGATGCTCGACGACGGCGACCCTGGTCCCGTCCGGCCCGGGCGGGGCGTCGACGAGCCGGCAGGGGGCGAGCACGTCGACGCGCGGCGACGCCGCCACGGCGTCGGACAGGTACCTGAGCAGGGCCGAGCCGTGCCGGCCCGGGACCGTGTGCACGCGTGGAACGGAGTGGCCGGGGTAGACGAAGTCCGTGGGTAGCTCGATCGGCATGCCGACGTGGTCGGCCAGCCATTCGACCAGCTCGGCGCCGACCTCGGCGAGGGCTCGGGCGACCACGGGGTCGGCGGTGCCGTGCGTCTTGGCCTCGACGTCGGCCAGGAACCGGGCGGGAGAGTCCTCGATCCCCGCGGCGGCCTGGAAGCGCGACCCCGGACCCGGGACCATCGCCGTCGACATCGAGGTGTTGTTGCCGCGCAGGAAGTGCGGGTTGGCCTCGACCACCAGCACGTCGAGCCCCAGCTGCGCGGCGTGGGCCGCGCCGGCGAGACCGCCGCCCGCCCCGGCGATCACCAGGTCGACCTCCGTCACCGGGACCTCCGTTCCGCTGAGAGAAACAGTATCGGACCTCGTGGGGTGTAGCGATGAGACCACTCGACCTGGACTTATGCAAGACCCTGACACGGATCGCTTGACATCAGGTGGACCCGCGGCTCAGTCTTTGTTCCGTCAAGCGGGACAACCGGAGGGGCGCATGGCCGAGACGACCGGCGGCACCGGGGCCACCGAGCGGGTGGCGGACGTGCTGCTGCTCTTCACCGACGGGCCGCCGACGCTCGGCGTCACCCGGGTGGCCCGCGAGCTCGGGCTGTCGAAGGCGGTCGTGCACCGCATCCTGCAGTCGCTCACCGGGCGCGGGCTGATCGCCTACGACCCGGTCAGCCGCGAGTACCGGCTGGGGCCCGCCGCCGCGGCCCTCGGGGGCCGCGCCCTGCGCGACTCGGACCTGCGCTCCGCGGCACTGCCCCAGCTGGTCGACCTGCGCGACCGGTTGCGGGAGACGGCCACGGTGAGCGCGAAGGTGCACGGCGGCCGCGTCTACCTCGACCAGGTCGTGGGGACGCACGAGATCACCATGTCCGTCGAGCTCGGCCGCCGGTTCCCGCTGCACGCCGGCTCGTCCGGCAAGTGCATGCTCGCGTTCGCCCCGGCCGACGAGATCGACGCGGTGCTCGCCGGCGCGCTCCCGTCGCTGACGGCCGCCACCCTGACCGAGCCGGACGTGCTGCACGCCGAGCTCGACCGGATCCGGGAGCGCGGCTACGCGGCCTCCGCCGGCGAGCGGCAGGCCGACGCCGGGTCCGTCGCGGCCCCGGTCTTCGGCCCGTCGGGCGACGTCGTCGGCGCGGTCTCGGTCTGCGGGCCCCGGTTCCGGGTCACGGACGAGTTCGTCGCGGCCACCGCGCCCGAGGTCGTCGCGGCCGCAGCCCGGGTCTCCGCACGGCTCGCCGACCGTGCCCCCGCCCGACCGCCCCGCACCCCCGCACGCAGCGCTGCGCCCGTCGCAGCCGGAAGGACGTCATGACCGCACCAGGCACCCTGCCCGGAGCCGGCCCGGACGCGCTGGAGGGCCTGCGGGTCCTCGACGCGTCGACGCTGTTCGCCGGGCCCCTCGCGGCCACCCTGCTCGGCGACCACGGCGCGGAGGTGATCAAGATCGAGCACCCGCGCGGGGACCCCGCGCGAACCCACGGCGTGCAGCGCGACGGCGTCGGCCTCTGGTGGAAGATGCTGGCGCGCAACAAGAAGTCCGTCACGCTCGTGCTGTCCACACCTCGCGGGCAGGAGCTGTTCCGCGAGCTCGCCGCCGACGCGGACGTGGTGATCGAGAACTTCCGCCCCGGGACCCTGGAGCGCTGGGGGCTGGGCTGGGAGGAGCTCTCGGCCCGCAACCCGCGGCTCGTCCTCGCCCGGGTCACCGGCTTCGGGCAGTTCGGGCCGTACGCGTCGCGCCCGGGGTTCGGCACGCTCGCCGAGGCCATGAGCGGCTTCGCCGCGATCACCGGGGAGCCCGACGGCCCGCCCACCCTGCCGCCCTTCGGCCTCGCCGACGGCGTCGCGGCCCTGACCACGGCGTTCGGGATCATGACCGCGCTGCGGGCGCGGGAGACCACCGGCCGCGGACAGGTGCTCGACATGGCCATCATCGAGCCGCTGCTGCACCTGCTCGGCCCGCAGGTCATCGGGTACGACCAGCTCGGCGTCCTGCAGCCGCGGACCGGCAACCGGTCCACCAACAACGCGCCGCGCAACACCTACCGCTGCGCGGACGGCCGCTGGGTCGCCGTGTCCACCAGTGCCCAGTCGATCGCCGAGCGCGTGATGCGGCTGGTCGGCGCGCCCGAGCTGATCGACGAGCCGTGGTTCGCCTCCGGCGCCTCGCGCGCCGAGCACGTCGAGGAGCTCGACGCGGCGGTGGGCGCCTGGATCGCGGCGCGGGACCGCGACGAGGTGATCGAGGCCTTCGAGAAGGCCGAGGCCGCCGTCGCCCCGATCTACACCGCCGCCGACGTGCTGGCCGACCCGCAGTACGCCGCGCTCGGCAGCATCGTCCGGGTCGACGACGAGGAGCTCGGCCCGATCCGCTTCCAGAACGTGCCGTTCCGGCTGTCGGAGACGCCCGGCCGGGTCCGCAGCGCCGGTCCGCGGCTGGGCCGCGACACGGCGGAGGTCCTGGGCCGCTACGGGGTCGACGCCGACGAGCTGGAGCGGCTGCGCACGGAGGGGGTCGTGTGACAGCCGCACCCACTGCCCCGCGCACCGCCCTCGGCCGCGCGCGGAGCTGGCTCTACGTCCCCGCCCACCGGTCCGACGTCGTCGCGAAGGCGTTGGCCGGGGCGGCCGACGCCGTGGTGCTCGACCTCGAGGACGCCGTCCCCGCCGACGCCAAGGCCGCCGCGCGCGAGGCCGCCGCGTCCGTCTCGCGGGGCCGGCTCCCGGTGTGGGTGCGGATGAACGGCATCGGCACGCCCTGGGCCGCCGACGACGTCGCCGCCCTCGCCGGGGCGGACACCGACGGCGTCCGGGTGCCCAAGGCGGACGATCCCGCGGCCGTCGCCGCACTGGCCGAGCGACTGGGCCGACCGCTGCACCTGCTGGTCGAGAACGCCCTGGGGGTGGAACGGGCCTTCGAGCTCGCCACCTGCCACCCGCTGGTCGCCGGCCTCTCGCTCGGCGAGGCCGATCTCGCCGCCGACCTCCGGGTCCGCGGGTCCGGGCTGGAGTGGGCCCGCGGCCGGGTGGTCGTCGCCGCCCGGGCCGCCCGCCTGCCGAGCCCGGTGGCCAGCGTCTGGACCGACCTGGGCGACCCGGAGGGCCTCGCGGCCGATTCCGCCGCCGCCCGCGACGCCGGCTTCTTCGGCCGCTCGGTGATCCACCCCGCCCAGATCGGCCCGGTGCACCGGGCCTTCACCCCCGACCCGGACGAGGTCGCCCGGGCGCGCGAGCTGCTCGGGTCGCTGGAGTCGGCCGGCGAGTCCGCCTGGGTCGACCCGCGGGGCCGGTTCGTCGACCCCGCGGTGGTGTCCGGGGCGCGCTGGGTCGTCGAGCTCGCGGACGCCCTCCCCGACCCCTACGAACCGGCGCAGCACCGCCCGCGCGCCGGGAAGGAGCTCCCATGACCGCCACGACCACGGGTTCCGCGCTGCTGGACGCGGTCCGCGCCGGCACCCGCGTGATCGAGCTGGGGCACCCGCTCTACACCGGCATGCCCAGCTCGCCCAACCACCCCGGCTTCCGGATGACGCTCGAGCGCCGGCACGGCGACGCCGTCCGGCCCGACGGCGGCTCGGCCTCGAACGAGGTCATCGTGACCGGCGGGCACGTCGGCACCCACGTCGACGCGCTGTCCCACGTCAGCCACGAGGGCCTGCTGCACGGCGGGATCGATGCCGCCGAGGCGCAGCGGGGCGGGAAGCACACCGCGCACGGGGCCGAGACCATCCCGCCGATGGTGACCCGCGGAGTGCTGCTCGACGTGGCCGCGGTGCACGGGGTCGACACCCTCGAGGGCGGCTACGGCGTCACGGCCGGGGACCTCGAGGCCGCGGCCGCGCGGGTGGGCGCCGAGCCGGGCCGGGGCGACATCGCTCTCGTCCGGACCGGGTGGGGCCGCCTGTTCGGCGACACGAGCGCCTACCTCGGCAAGGAGTCCGGGGTGCCCGGCGTGACCGTCGACGGGGCGCGCTGGCTCGCCGAGCGGGGCGTGGTCGCGACCGGCTCCGACACCACCGCCTTCGAGCAGATCCCCGCCGGCGCCGGGCACCGCGTCCTGCCGGTGCACCGGGTGCTGCTGGTCGAGCACGGCATCCACATCGTGGAGCACCTCGCACTCGAGGACGCCGCTGCGGCCGGGCTCGGCGAGTTCCTGGCCGTGTTCGCGCCGCTGCGCATCGTCGGCGGCACGGGTGCGCCGGTCCGCCCGCTCGCGGTGGTGGCCGCGTGAGCGCCCCGACCGCCACCCGCACCCCGGCCCAGCGGATCGGCGAGGTCGCCGCGCGGGTCGCCGCCGACGGCATCCCCGCCGAGCTGGCCGACGACGTCGTCGCCCGCACCGTCGACGTCCTCGGCAACTGCCTGGCGGCCACCCGCGAGGAGCCGGCCCGGATCGTCGGCGCCGTCGTGGGGGAGTGGGGCGGGCGCGGCACGGCCACCGCCGTCGGCCGCGCCGAGCCGCTGCCCGCCCCGTCGGCGGCGCTGGTCAACGGCACCCTCGCGCACTCGCTCGACTTCGACGACACGCATCTGCCGTCCGTGCTGCACCCGTCGTCGTCGGTGATCCCGGCGGCGCTCGCGACGGCCGAGCGGGTCGGCGCGTCCGGCCCGGCGATGCTGGCCGCGGCCGCCGTCGGCATCGAGGTGACCTGCCGGCTCGGCATGGCCGGGTACGACGAGGAGCTGGGCAACTCCGTGTTCTTCGAGCGCGGCCAGCACGCCACGGCGATCTGCGGCGCGGTCGGCGCCGCCGTCGCGGCGGGCATGCTGTCCGGGCTCGACGCCGAGCAGCTGACCTCGGTCGTCGGGATCGCCGCCAGCATGGGCGCCGGCGTCATCGAGGCGAACCGGACCGGCGGCACGATCAAGCGGGTGCACTGCGGCTGGGCCGCGCACGCCGGCGTCGCCGCCGCGGACCTGGCCCGGCACGGCCTGACCGGACCGCCGACGGTGATCGAGGGGCGGTTCGGGTTCCTGCAGGCCTTCTGCGGCGACCGGGTGCACGTCGAGCGCGTCACCGACGGGTTCGGCGACGAGTGGGAGACGCCGGGGATCTTCTTCAAGCCCTACCCCTGCAACCACTTCACCCACGCCGGGATCGACGCGGCGCTCGCGCTGCGCGCCCGCGGGGTGGAGCCGGGCGACGTGCGGGCCCTCACCCTCGGGGTCCCGGCCCCGGTGCTGCGGACCATCGCCGAGCCGCCCGAGGAGAAGGCGCGGCCGCGGTCGGGGTACCACGCGGCGTTCAGCGGGCCCTACACCGTGGCCGCCGCGCTGCTGGGCGGCGGCGGGCTCGGGGTGTTCCACGAGGACTTCACCGACGCGGCCGTCGCCGACCCGAGGCGGCTCGACCTGGCCGGCCGCGTGCGGGTGGTCGCCGACGAGGAGTCGACGGCGCTGTTCCCGCGCCAGTTCCCGGCGGTCCTGACCGCCGAGCTCGCCGACGGCCGCACGGCCACCGAACGGGTCCGGGCCAACCGCGGCGGCCCGGCCAACCCGCTCTCCGCCGACGAGCTGTCGACGAAGTTCACGGGGAACGCCGACCGCGCGCTGGTGCCGGGCGCCGCCGCGGACGTCGTGGCCGCCGTGTGGGGCCTGCGCGACGGCCGGCCCGTCCGCGACGCCCTCGCGATTCTCCGTCGCCCGGAACTGTTCCTCTGAACGGAACATCTGTCCCGGAAATTTGTAGAGAACGAGCCTGATCGTTGACGTAGGGCAGCAGCAAGAGGAGTATTTCCGCGCAAAGGAGCGTCAGAATTGTTCCGCTGGCAGGAACGCGATGACGCGGACATCGGCCGGTCGCCGGACCGGGCCGGGGAATCCGAGGAACACGAGATGCAGAGTCGCTTCCGCTTCGTGACGATCGGGGTGGTCATCGCCCTGATCGTCATCAACTACGTGGACCGGAGCGCCATCTCCTACGCGGTCCAACCGCTGGAGCAGGCGTTCGGGATCACGACCGCGCAGTACGGGATCATCAGCAGCGTCTTCTCGGTCGGGTACATGGTCTTCGCCTTCGTGTCGGGGCCGTTGGTCGACCGGTTCGGCACGCGCAAGGTCCTGCTGGCCGCGGTGATGCTGTTCTCCGTCTCCGTCGCACTGATCCCGTTGGCGGGCTCCTTCGCCGGCCTGCTGATCGTGCGGCTGCTGCTCGGGATCGGGGAGTCCCCGGCCTTCCCGGCCGCCACCCGTGCCGTGAGCCGCTGGCTGCCGGTGCGCGAGCGCGGCGTCGCCCTCGCGCTCTGCGGCGGCGTCGCGGTCTCCGGCAGCCTGCTCATCTCCGGCCCGCTGCTCACCTGGCTGATCGGGGCGCTGGGCTGGAAGGGGATGTTCTGGACGATGGCGATCCTCGGCGGCGTCTGGGCGCTCGTCGCGCTCGCGCTGCTGCGCGACCTGCCGGACGAGTCGCCGCGGGTGAGTGCCGCCGAGCGCGCCTACATCGCCGCGGGCCAGGAGGCCGACGCCCGGCCGGAGCGCGCCCCCGTGCGCTGGCGGCCGCTGCTCACCAACCGCAACCTGTGGGTCGTCGCCGGCGGGTACTTCGCCTGGGGCTTCATGTTCTGGGCCTTCATGTACTGGCTGCCGACCTTCTTCTCCAGCGCGTACGGGCTCAGCCTCAAGCAGGCCGGCGCGTTCTCGGTCGCCCCGTGGGCGGCCGGCGTGGTCGGTGCGCTCGTCGGCGGCGTCGTGGTCGACCGGGTGTACCGGCGCAGCCCGCGGATCCGCAGCCGGTTCGCGGTCATGGGCGTGGCCCTGCTGCTCGCCGGGTGCTCGCTGATCCCGATGCTGCTCGTGCCCAGCCTGACCGTCGCGATCATCTCGATCTCCTGCGGCGTGGGCTTCGGGTTCGTCACCGGCGGCATCTGGTGGGTGGCCTCGATCGACGCCGCCCCGGACCAGCCGGGCAGCGCCGCCGGGTTCGCCGACGCCGCCTTCGCGTCGTCGGGCATCGTGGCCCCGTCGGTCATGGGGTTCATCGTCTCCGGCACCGGCACGTTCACCAGCGGCTTCATCGTGATGGCGGTGCTCGCCGTCGGCGGTGCGCTGCTCATGCTGCTGGTGCCGCGCGAGCCCGCCCGCACGGCCGAGGGCGCCGCGACCCGCTCGACCGCCACCACCGCCTGAGGTGCGGCAGCGCGAGGTCCGCGCCGCCGTCGACCGGCTCGGGGCCTGGGTCGCGGGGCTGCGCTGGGCCGACGTGCCGGCCGGGCCGCGGGAGCGGCTCGGCCTGGTCCTCCTCGACGTCCTCGGTGTGACGGCGCTCGGCGCCCCGAGCCCGAGCAGCGCCGGCTCGTCGGGGCCTGGTCGCCGGGACCCGGCCCGGCGCCGCTCGTCGGGGCCGGGTGCACGACGACGGTCGAGGCGGCCGCGTGGCTCAACGCGACCGCGCTCGTCCGGCTCGAGCTCGACGAGGGCCACAAGCGGGCCAAGGGGCATCCCGCCGCGCACGCCTTCCCGGCGGTGCTGGCCCTGGCCGCCGAGCGGGACGCGTCCGGCCCGGACACCCTCGCCGCCCTGCTCGCGGCCTACGAGGTCGGGGCCCGCTTCGGCCGGGCCACCCGGCTGCGCCCCGGCACGCACCCGCACGGCAACTGGGGCGTGGCCGGTGCGGCGGCGGGCTGTGCGCGCCTGCTCGGGCTCGACGCCGGTGCCACCGCCGGGGCGATCGACGCCGGCAGCGGCATGCCGATCGCCGGGCACTTCGTCAGCGCGCTCGACGGCAACCGGGTCCGGGACGCGTGGATGGGGGCGGCGAACGTCTCCGGTCTCGCCGCGGCGCGGATGGCCGCAGCCGGGCTCGCCCGCTCGACCGGGACCGCGGCCGGATCGCTCGGGGAGTTGCTGGGCGGGCTCGATCCGGCGGAGCTCGACGCGGCTCCGGGCAGCCGCTGGGAGGTCGAGGGCGGATACGTGAAGCGGCACGCCTCGTGCTCGTTCACCCACGCGGCGGTCGACGCCGCGCTGGAGCTGCGCGACGACATCGGCGGGGAGGTGGAGGAGGTGCTGGTCGAGACGCACTCGCTCGCCGCCGGTCTCGACCGCCGCGCCTGGACCGGCCCGCTGGCCGCGATGTTCTCGGTGCCGTTCACGGTCGCGACGGCGCTGCGGCGCGGCCGGATGGACCCCGCGGCGTTGTCGGCCGAGGCCCTCGCCGATCCCGTGACCGCGGCACTGGCCGCCCGCGTGACGGTCCGGGCCGCCCCCGACCTCGACGCCAGGCTGCCCGCGGAGCGCCCCGCGCGCGTCACCGTCCGGTCGGCGGCCGGGACGGTCACCGCGGAGGCCCCGAACCCGGTGGGCGACGCCGACCATCACCCGTTCACCACGCAGACGTTGCCGACGCTGCTCGCGGACCTGCTCGGCGGCAGCGAGCCGGTGGACGCGATCCAGGCCGTGTGTGCGGCGTTGCCCGGCCTCCCCGGGGTCGGGGACGCGCTGCGCGGTCTGGCCGAGCCGAAGGAGCACCCGTCGTGCGCATCCACGCCGTGACCCGGATCCACGTCGGCGAGGCCGAGGTCGCCCGCCGCCAGGCCCGCTACGACGCGCTGGCGCCGCGGGGCGTCCGGGTCGAGCTGCACGACATCGGGCCGGAGGCGCCCCGCGCGCTGGAGACCGAGGCCGACGTCCGGGCGTCGGAGGTCGCCCGCAACGACGCCATCGCCGCGGAGCTCGAGGCGCGGATCGCCGCCTACGGCTGGTCCGGCGCCTTCCTCGGGGTCACCGTGCTGGACCTCGCGGTCGAGGACATCGAGGACGCCGGCCGCTGGGCGCGGGCGGTGCGGCCCGCGCTGGAACGCGCCGGGGCCGCCGGCGCCGACGTCGTGCTCAACGGCTGCTCGCCGTCGACGTCGAGGAGGGGCTCGATCCGGCCCTGCCGCGGCTCCTCGACCCGATCTCCACGGCCCTGCGACTGCTCGGCCGAGAGTCGGGATGTGACGCACCACTCACCCCCAACTGAACGTCCGATCGGCAACACGGCTGGGCGGGGCCGGTACCCACAAGGCAGGATGATCCGGGTGAAGGCCACCCAGTCACCGCTGTTCGGTTCGGTCGACGAGGTCACCGAGCGCCTCGAGGGCGTCGGCTACCTCGCGTCGACCGCCGTCGCGACGACCGTGTACCTCGCCGACCGGCTCGGCAAGCCGCTCCTCGTGGAGGGCCCCGCCGGCGTCGGCAAGACCGAGCTCGCGAAGGCGGTCGCCGCCGCGACCGGCTCCGGACTGGTGCGCCTGCAGTGTTACGAGGGCATCGACGAGGCCCGCGCGCTCTACGAGTGGAACCACGCCAAGCAGCTGCTGCGGATCACCGCCGGGCAGGGGCACGAGAGCTGGGACGCCACCCGGGACGACGTGTTCTCCGAGGAGTTCCTCCTCCCGCGCCCGCTGCTCACCGCGATCCGCCGGGACGACCCGACGGTCCTGCTCATCGACGAGATGGACAAGGCGGACGTCGAGGTCGAGGGCCTGCTCCTGGAGGTCCTGTCGGACTACCAGGTCTCCATCCCGGAGATGGGCACGGTCACCGCGACCCGCAAGCCGTTCGCGCTGCTGACCTCGAACTCCACGCGCGAGCTGTCCGAGGCGCTCAAGCGCCGCTGCCTGTTCCTGCACCTGGACTTCCCCGACCCGGACCTCGAGCGCCGGATCGTGCTGACCCGCGTCCCGGAGCTGCCGCAGGCGCTGGCCGACGCGCTGGTGCGGACCGTGCGGGTGCTGCGGGCCATGGAGCTGCGCAAGGTCCCGTCCGTCGCCGAGACCATCGACTGGGGTCGCACGCTGCTGGCCCTCGGCCTCGACACCCTCGACGACGACGCCGTCCGGCAGACCCTCGGCGTCGTCCTCAAGCACCAGTCCGACCAGGTCAAGGCGAGTGCGGAACTCCGGCTGAACTGAGCCGTCCAACCGAGGAGGCCCCGATGGCCGTCACGACCCCCGAGCACGGGCTGCCCGGTCACCTCGTCGACTTCGTCGGCGCGCTGCGCCGGCACGGCGTGGCCGTCGGGCCGGGCGAGACGGTCGACGCGGCCGAGGTCGTCGGCGCGCTCGACCTGCTGCGCCGGCGCGAGCTGCGCGAGGGGCTCGCGTCCGCGCTGCTGCGCCGCTCCGGCCAGCGCGAGGTCTTCGACACCCTCTTCGACCTGTACTTCCCGCCCGCCCTCGGGGTCGGCGCCCAGGACGTGGAGGTGCCGCGCACGGAGACGGACGACGGGTCGGAGGGCCCGGTCGACGTCGACGCCCTGCGCGATCTCCTCGCCGACCTGCTGCTCGCCGGCGACGAGGAGGCACTGCGCGAGCTGGCCCGCGCGGCCGTCGACGCGCTCGGCACCGCCGGGGCCAGTGGCACCGGCGTCCAGGGCGTCAACGGCCAGCCCAGCTGGTCGGCGTACCAGGCCCTGCGGCTGATGTCGCCGGAGACGCTGCTCGCCCGGATCCTCGACGGGATGCGCCAGGACGGCGACCCGACGGACGACTTCACCGACGAGGTCCGCCGCCGCGAGATCCGCGACCGCATCGCCCGGTTCCGCAAGATGGTGCAGGACGAGGTGCGGCGCCGGACCGCGGAACAGCGCGGCCGGGACCAGGTCGCGAAGACGGCCGTGCCCAAGCAGGCCGAGCAGGTCGAGTTCCTCTCCGCCTACGCCGAGCAGCTCGCCCAGCTCCGCCGCACCGTGCACCCGCTGGCCCGGCGGCTGGCGAGCCGGCTCGCCGTGCGCCGCAAGCACGCCAAGCGCGGCACCCTGGACATGCGCCGCACGCTGCGGCGGTCCATGTCGACCGGCGGGGTGCCGATGAAGCCCGCCTACAAGACCCGCCGCCCGGGGCGCCCGGAGCTGGTGATCCTCTGCGACGTCTCCGGCTCGGTCGCCGGGTTCTCGCACTTCACGCTGCTGCTGGTCCAGGCGCTGCGCGAGCAGTTCTCGAAGGTGCGGGTGTTCGCGTTCGTCGAGAAGACGGACGAGGTCACGCACCTGTTCGAGCCCGGCGCGGAGCTGTCCGGGGTCATGCAGCGGGTGCTGCGTGAGGCCGACCTCACCGCCTTCGACGGGCACTCCGACTACGGGCACGCGCTGGGCAGCTTCGCCGAGTTCTGGGGCGAGGCGATCACGTCGAGGACCTCGCTGCTGATCCTCGGCGACGCCCGCACGAACTACCGCGACCCCAACCTCGCCGTGCTGCGCCGGCTCGTCGGGCAGGCCCGGCACGCGCACTGGCTCAACCCGGAGCCGAAGCGGCAGTGGGGGACCGGCGACTCCGCCGCGCACCGCTACGCCGACGTCCTGCCGATGCACGAGTGCCGCACCGCGGGCCAGCTCGCCGACGTCGTCGAGGCCCTCCTGCCCGTCTGACGCCCACTCACAGGTCCCAGAGGGCCATGCTGAGCGGGTCGTCGCTGGGGACGTCGGGGGTGACGGGGCCGCCGTAGACCTGGCCGGTGCGGTCGGCGAAGCGGCTGGTCGCGACCGTGAGCACCAGCCCACCGGGCAGCGGCGCGGACTCGACGCCGGTGCTGAAGCCGAGGGTCGGGGCGCCGTAGGAGCGGGCGTCGGGGCGGCCGCGGAAGGCGACGACCACGGCCTCGCCCGAGTTCGCCGTGTTCCCGTCCGTCAGCACGGAGACGGGTCCGTCGAACCGGCCGGGTGGGCCCTGGAGCTGCGGGGTCCCGCCCTGCGAGACCACGCCGTCGCGCACGGTCCACGGGGTGCGGCCGCCCTTCCGGTCCACGAACGCGCCGACCTCGCCCTCGCCGAGGAGCGGTGCCACGGCGGCGAGCAGCGGCCACAGCGAGCCGCCGCCGGTGCCGCGCAGGTCCACGATCCACCGCTCGGCGCTGCGGCCGCCGAGGGCCGCGCGGGCGGCGTCGACGTAGGTCCGGGCGTCGTGCTCGGCACAGGAGGGCAGGCTGAGGACGACCGCGTCACCCTGCTCCTCGACCCGCGGCAGTTCCGGCGCACCGGTCGCCGGCCGGGCGCGGCGGACGCCTCCGTGCGGCCCACCTGCCTGCCTGACGAGGTGGAACAGCTTCAGCTCGAGCTGCTCCGGGTCGTCGAGCGCGCCGAGGACGTCCGTCCGGGCAGCGGACCAGTCGACCCGGTCGGCGTGCAGGGCCCGGCCCTCCATGAGGTCGAGCGCCGCGGTCACCGCCCTCTCCGAGCTCTCCCTGGCCTTCCGCTCCCGCCTGCCGCGCCCGATCACCGGCCCAGTATGGCGTGCGCGGGGTGTGTCCGATTCGTGCAGGATCCTACGGTACTGAGGTTAGGCTCACCGATGTACTGTCACGACGTCCCGGGGAGCCATGCACGTGCCGACCCTGTCCCGCCGTTCCTTCGTCCTGTCCGCGTCGGGCCTCGCCGCGCTGACCCTCGCCGGGTGCGCGTCCGGCGGCGACACGCCGTCCTCCGCGGGCGGCGGCGACGGCTTCCCCGTCACGATCACGCACAAGTTCGGCACCACGACGATCGCGGCCGAGCCCACCCGCGTCGCGACGGTGAGCGCCGCCAACCAGGACGTGGCGATCGCGCTCGGCGTGGTGCCCGTCGCGATGCCGTTCTTCGACTACGGCGGAGATGCCGAGGGGGTGCTCCCGTGGGTCCGGGACGCGCTGGCCGGCAAGCCGATGCCGCAGGTCGTCGGGCGGTCGCCGGAGCCGATCGCGTTCGAGGCGATCGCCGCCGCGCAGCCCGACCTGATCCTCGCCACCTACTCCGGACTCACCCAGGACGAGTACGACACGCTCTCCCGGATCGCCCCCGTCGTCGCCTACCCGGACGCGCCGTACTCCACGAGCTGGCAGGAGCAGACCCGGATCGCCGGCCGCGCGCTGGGCCGCAGCACCCGGGCCGAGGAGCTCGTCGTGGCCACGCAGTCCCGGCTGGCCGCGGCCACGTCGGAGTACCCGCAGCTCGCGGCGGCCACGTTCGCCTACACCGGCGGGATGGACGGCGGGCAGCTCGGCATCTTCCGGCCGACGGACGTCCGGGTCCGGCTGCTGGAGGACCTCGGGATGACGTCGGCGCCCTTCGTCGAGCAGAACGCCCCCGGGGGCGAGGCGGTCTACTACACGGTCAGCGCCGAGCTGGTCCCGCGGCTGCAGTCCGACCTGCTCGTCGGGTTCTTCGGCACGCCGGACCTCGACGCCGCGTTCCGCGCCGACCCCGCCGTGCAGGAGATGCCCGCCGTGAAGGCCGGGGGCTACGCGCCGATCATCGGGGCGGACCGGGTGGCGGCCAGCTCGTCGCCGTCGGTCCTGTCGATCCCGTGGGTGCTCGACGCCTACCTGCCGGTGCTCGCCGAGGCGGCCACCCGCAGCCGCCGCTGACCTGCGCGCTCGCCGGTCGGCACGCCGGCCGGCGAGTCGTGGATCACTCGGCGACGAAGTTGACCGGTCGGCCAGTCAAGGCGTAGACCGGAGGCATCGGGAAGGTCTCCTGGAGGGAAGTGATCGTGATGACCGCGAAGGCGTGGACACGGTGGCAGGACTGGGTCGCCCTGGTGATCGGCGTCCTGGCCGCCCTGTCGCCCGTCGTGGTGGCCACGGACGCGGCCGCGGCGTGGACGCTCGTCGTCCTCGGCGTGGTGCTCGCCCTGACCGCTCTGTGGTCGCTCGCCGCACCGGGTTCGGTGGCGAGCGAGTACGGGCACGGCGTGCTCGGTGTGCTGCTGTTCATCGCCCCGTGGGTGATGGGCTTCAGCGACCTCACCGGGGCCGCGTGGACCTCGTGGGTCGCCGGTGTCCTCGCGGTGCTGGTCGCCGCGAGCGCCCTGCCGGCGGCCACCAGCGCCCACCGCGGGCTGGCCGGAACCCACTGACCGATCGAGGGACGAGGGGCCGCGACCCGCGGGGGTCGCGGCCCCTCGTGCGTGCAGGATGGGAGGCGATGACCGCACCGGAACCGGCGCGCGAGCGCATCCTGGCCGCGGCGGAGGAGCTCTTCGCCGAGCGGGGGTTCGACGCGACGCCCACCTCGAAGATCGCCGAGCGCGCCGACGTGCCGAAGGGCCTGGTGCACTACTACTTCGCGAAGAAGGTCGACCTGCTTTCCGCGCTGGTCGGGCGGCTGCCGGAGGAGACCGTCGACCGGGCGGCGGTGGTCGTGCCCGGCGACGTCGCGGAGAGCCTCTGCCGGCTCGTCGCGGTGCTCGACGAGCGGCTCGGGTCCTCCGCGGTGGTCTCCCACCTGCTGTGGCGCGAGGCCGACACCCACCCCGCGGTGCGCGACGCGCTGCACGGCCGGTTCGCCCGGTTCGTCGAGGAGATCCGGGCCGTGCTGCTCGGGGCCCGGAAGGGCGACGGGACCGGCGTCGACAGCGCGGCGCTGCTGCTGGCGTCGACGCTGAGCTACCGGCACTCGGTCTACCGGCACGCCGACGAGGGGTCGCCGGCCCGGCTCGACCTGCGGCCCGAGCTGCGCTTCCTCGCCGCGGCCCTCGACGCCGGCGTCGGCTGACTCACCAGCTGGGTTCGGGCTCGTCCCGCACCGGGGTGAGGGCGATCGCGGCCAGCGGCGCCGCCGCGGCGACCACGAACCCGAGCGCGTAGCCCGCCGCTCCGACGACCGCGCCCAGCGCGACCGGGGTCAGCGACGACACGACGTTCTGCCCGGTGTTCTGGATGCCGAGGGCCCGCCCCGACCACGTCGCCCCGGCGATCTCGGCGACCGCAGTGAAGGCCAGCCCGTTGTCGGCCACGGTGACGATCCCGCCGACGGCCAGTGCGGCGACGGCCAGCCACGGGGCGACCGCGTCGCCCAGGGCGAAGACGAGGAGGACGAGCGTCGCGCCCACCGCGAGCTGCCGCATCGGCCGCAGCCGCGACCCGACCCGGTCCGACCACACGCCGGAGCCGATCCGCGAGAGCGCGCCCGCGATCTGGATCACCGCGACGAACGCACCGGCCCCGGTGGCGCTCCAGCCCTGCTGGCGCACCAGGTACTCCGTGGCGAAGGCGCTGATCGCGAACTGGGGGACGACCAGCATGGCGCTCGCCGCGTGCACCCGCCACAGCACCGGCGTCCCGTACGGCGAGCCCTCGCGCACACCCTCGGTCCGCGGCGGCCGCGCCGGGTCGGGGGCCAACGCGACGACCAGCACGGCCGAGAGCAGGCAGAGCGCGGCGGGGACGATCAGCGCGCCGATCGCGCCGGTCCGCTCCGCCAGGCTCGGCAGGACCAGCCCGGCCAGTGCGACGCCGAGCGGTTGCGCGGTCTGTCGGATCCCCATCGCCAGGCCGCGCTCGGTGCGCGGGAACCAGCCCATGATCATCCGGCCGCTCGCGGCGAACACGCTGGCCGACGCCGCCCCGCCCACGGCCAGCAGGCCCAGCACGGCGGCGTGCCCCGGGTGGGGCAGCAGCGCGACCGTGCCGACCACGAGCCCCGCCAGCAGCAGCCCCGAGGCCATCACCTTCCGCTCGCCGAACCGGTCCGCGGCCGCGCCCCACGCGATCAGCGTGAGCAGGAGGCCGGTGGTCGGCGCGGCGACGAAGGTGCCCGCGGCGGCCAGCGACAGGCCCATCGCGTCGCGCAGCCCCGGCACCAGGAACGGGACCCCGTAGACGAACGCGCAGGCCGAGGTCTGGGCGAGGACGCCGATCGCGAGCACCACCCAGCGGCGGCGGGAGGCGGTGGTGGTGGGCATGGGTGGACCGTACGCCGTGATATCAGAGATTGAGAAAGTGCTCCCGGATCATGGGATGCAGATGGTGCGCCGCACCGAGCTTCCGTTCGGGTGCCGGACTGCGCCGGCCTTCGGCTACCCCGCGCGGCGGCGGTCGTGCCAGTAGCCCTGGGTGTGGATCCGGTCCGCCGCGATCCCGGCCCCGGCGAGCAGGGTGCGGACCCGGGCGACGCGGGAGCTCTCGGTCGCGGCCCAGGCGTAGAACTCCCCGCCCAGCGCTGCGGCGGAGACCCCCCGGCCGCCCGCCCACTCCTCGACGGCGGCGAGCAGGCTCCCGCGCGGGCACAGGGCGGTCACGACACCGGGCGGCGCGGGCAGGCCGGCGGCGTCGGCCGGATCACCCACCTCGACGAGCGCCGTGCCCCCGACCCCCGGGCCGAGGGAGGCGAGGATGCCGCGGAGGGCGGGCAGCGCGGCCTCGTCGGCGGCGAGCAGTACGGCTGTGGCCCCGCCCGGCTGCCACTGGACGCCGTGACCGGGCCGGCCCCGGCGCACGTCCGGACCGGAGACCAGCAGGCGTTCGCCGAGCCGGGCCGCGCCGGCCCACCGGCTCGCGGGGCCCGGCCGGGCGTGCACGAAGACGTCGACGTCGATCTCGCGCTGCGCCCACCGCACCGCGGTGGGCGTGTAGCTGCGCAGGGCGGGCCGCCCGGCGTCGGGCAGGCTCCGCCAGATCGCACGCCAGTCCCGCTCCGGCAGTGGCTCGGTCCCGGGCGCGAACGCGGCGGGATAGCCGCCCTGCGGGACGAGGAGCTTGATCCGCTGGTCGGGGCCGTGCGCGACGAAGTGGGCCAGCTGGGGACCGTGCAGGGTGAGGCGCACGAAACCCGGCGAGAGCCGGTCGACGCCGGCGACCCGGGTGTCGAACAGGACGTTCGGCGAGGTGTCGAACGACCGCGTCATGCGGTGCGTCCGGCCAGGATGCGCTCGAGGTCGTCGAGCACGGCCAGTCCGCCCCGGGGCCCGACGCCGGTGATCCAGAAGGACTGGTCCACCACGTGCAGGTTCGGGAAGGACTCGGTCCGCACCGCCGCCACCGCGGGCGGGACGACCGTCTCGTCGCCGGCCCTGGTCGCGGTGACCAGCACGAGATCGGCCCGGACCTCCAGGACGAGCTCCGGGGACAGGTCCACCGAGATCGAGTTCTCCCAGTCCCGCGACGGGGTCGTGAAGCCGGCGCACTCGAGCGTGCTGCCGGCGAAGGAGGTGGGGCCGTAGAGGGTGAGCACCCCCTCGCGGGGCCGGATGAGCTGTGCGGTCCGGCCGGCCGTGCGGTGCGTGGCGGCCACCTCGTCGCACCGCTGGTGGTACCGGTCGAGCAGGCCCTGCGCCGCGTCCTCCGCGCCGAGCGCCCGCCCGACGAACCGGACGTTGTCCTGCCACGGGTCGGCCTGGCTGGCCATGAACACGGTGGGCGCGAGGGCGGCGAGCTGCGGGTAGAGCTCGCGGTGCCGGGACTCGGTGCCGAGGATCAGGTCCGGCTTCAGCGCCGCGATCTGCTCGAGGGACGGCTCGGCGACGGTCCCGACCGGATCGACGGCCTTCGCCTCCTCGCCCAGATAGGCCGGGACGCCGGCGGCGGTGCTCAGGACGGCGGCCCCGACCGGCACGCGTCCGAGCGCGACCGCGGTGTCGAGCTGTACGGGCTCCAGCACGACGATCCGCTGCGGGTCGGCCGGCACCTGCGTCTCGCCGTGCGCGTGGCCCACGGTGCGCGGCGCCGCCGGCTGCTCGCCGCCGGCGGCGTCGCCGCCGCAGGCCGACAGGAGGAGCGCCCCGACGACCGCGACGGTGGTCGTGAGCAGGCGGCGGGCACGGCGTGGGGTCATCGGGGCTCCATGTTCTCGGCGGCGAGCAGAGGGAAGGCTAACCTGCGTTTCGGCGTCCGGAATGTGACGTCGGCCCTGAATTTCGGGGTCGAAGACCGGCTGCAGTCTGTGGGGACTTCGATCGAAAACTCTCGAACTGATGTTCGAGAGAGGGTAGCGTCGGTTCCATGGGAGTGGACCTGGTGTGGCAGCCGTCGTTGTTCGACGAGGGCGCTCCGGCCGTCGAGGTCGACCCGGACTTCCACGGGCTGGTCCGGCACGAGCTGGGCGCCGGCGCCTGGGTGGACCTCGTCCCCGGGTGGCTGCGCGGGGCGGACGAGCTGTTCGCGCGGTTGCTGCGGAGCACGCCGTGGGCGCAGCGGGACGTCCGGATGTACGAGCGGGTACTGCCCGAACCGCGGCTCACGCACCGGTGGACCGTCGGCCAGGGGCTCCCGGAACCGGTGTTCGCCGAGGCCGCGCGCCTGTTGAGCGAGCGCTACGGCGAGGAGTTCACGCAGGTCGGGGCCAACCTGTACCGCGACGGGGCGGACAGCGTGGCGTGGCACGGGGACCGGGTGGCCAGGGAGATGGACACCGCGCTCGTCGGGTTGATCTCGTTGGGCGGGCTGCGGCCCTTCCGGCTGCGGCCGCACGGCGGCGGCGCGTCCGTCGGGTTCCTCCCCGGGCCGGGCGACCTGCTGGTGATGGGCGGGACCTGCCAGCGGACGTGGCAGCACAGCGTGCCGAAGGTGCGGTCGGCCTCCGCCCGGATCAGCGTGCAGTTCCGCCACGCCTACGAGCGCTCCTGACTCATCCGTACGTCGTCGGCTGTGCCGAGGCCGCCCTGCTGGCGGGTCCGGGCCGCCCCTCGGTGGGTACGGTGACGCCATGGCGGCACCGGAGTCCGAGCGGGACCGGCTGCTCGGCCTGATCGCGGACTACGTCCTCGAGCACGGCATCGCCGGGCTGACGCTGCGCCGGCTCGGCGCGGCCGTCGGCACCAACAACCGGATGCTGCTGTACTACTTCGGGTCCAAGGAACAACTGATCGCACAGGCGCTGATGGCGGCCTCGCTGCGGTTCCCGACCTTCGCGGCCGCGCTGACCGCGCTCGACGGCACCGGCCCCCTCCGTCAACGCCTCGACGCCGTGTGGACCGGCATCGCCGCCCGCGAGAACCACCCGTTCCATCGGCTGTTCTTCGAGGTCTACGGCGTGGCGCTGCACCAGCCGGGCCGCTTCGACGAGTTCCTCGCCCGGGTCGGGCACGACTGGACCAACCTCGTCGCGGGGCGGCTGCGGGCCGAGGGCGTGCCGGACCCGGAGGCCGACACGATCGCCCGCGAGATCGTCGCCCTCTGGCGCGGCCTGCAGTTCGACCTGCTCAGCACGGGTGATGCCGTCGAGGTCGCCGAGGCGCACGCCGCGGCCGTCGCCTACGCCGAGCGGTGCGAGCGGGCCCGTGGCCGGGTCGCCGCTGCTCAGCCCGCCGGGTGAGGCGGCGGTGTGTCCGTACCGGGCCTCCGGGGCGGGATATCCTGCCGCGATGCAGCGCAAGATCGGGGTGATGGGCGGGACGTTCGACCCCGTCCACCACGGCCACCTGGTGGCGGCCAGCGAGGTCGCCGACCGGTTCGCGCTCGACGAGGTCCTCTTCGTGCCGACCGGGCAGCCGTGGCAGAAGTCGGCGAGGGCGGTGAGCCCGCCCGAGGACCGCTACCTGATGACGGTGATCGCCACGGCGTCGAACCCGCGGTTCATGACGAGCCGGGTGGACATCGACCGCGGCGGCCCGACCTACACCGCCGACACCCTGGCGGACATCCACGCCGCGATGCCCGACGCGGAGCTGTACTTCATCACCGGTGCCGACGCCCTCTCCCAGATCCTGTCCTGGCACAAGGTCGAGGAGCTGTTCACGCTGGCGCACTTCGTCGGCGTGACCCGTCCCGGCTACGAGCTGGCCGACGCGCACCTGCCGAAGGGCGCCGTCACGCTCGTCGAGGTGCCGGCCATGGCCATCTCGTCGACGGACTGCCGGGACCGCGTCGCCGCCGGCCGGCCGGTCTGGTATCTCGTGCCGGACGGGGTGGTCCAGTACATCTCGAAGCGCCGGCTCTACACCCCGGACGCGCCCGCGGGAACCGGTATCCCGGCCTGAACCGGACCCACCCGGCGCGGCCTGCGACACTGGGGCGGCGAGGCCGAGGTCCGGCCGTCGCGGAGGGAGGCCGCGTGGCGGCAACGGCAGAGGCGGTGGAGATCGCCCGGGTGGCGGTGGCCGCCGCCGCGGACAAGCTCGCCCAGGACATCGTCGTGCTCGACGTGTCGGGGCAGCTCGTGATCACCGACTGCTTCGTCCTCGCCTCGGCGCCCAACGAACGGCAGGTCCAGGCGATCGTCGACGGCGTGGAGGAGAAGCTCCGCGAGCACGGCGTGAAGCCGACCCGCCGCGAGGGCACCCGCGAGGGCCGGTGGGTCCTGCTGGACTACACGGACGTCGTCGTGCACGTCCAGCACACGGACGAGCGCGGGTTCTACGGGCTGGACCGGCTGTGGAAGGACTGCCCGGCCCTCGACTTCCCCGAGGCCCGCACCACCCCGGCCGAGGAGTCGGAGTGACTCTCCGGCGGGTCGTGCTGCTGCGGCACGGGCAGACGGACTACAACGTCGCCGGCCGCATGCAGGGCCACATCGACTCCCAGCTCACCGAGGAGGGCCGCGAGCAGGCGCTGCGGGCAGCCCCGGTCCTCGGCGCCATGCCCTTCGACCGGGTCGTCAGCTCCGACCTGGCCCGCGCCGTCGACACGGCGAACACGATCGCCGACGTCCTGGGGTTGCCGGTCAAGCTCGACAAGCGGCTGCGCGAGACGCACCTGGGGGAGTGGCAGGGCCGCAGAGTCGACGAGGTCGAGGTCGACTACCCGGGCCAGATCGCGGAGTGGCGCGGCGACCCGCGGTGGACGCCGCCGGGCGGGGAGTCCCGCGTCGACGTCGTCCGGCGGTCGCTGCCGGTCGTCGAGGAGATCGACGTCGACCTGGCCGAGGAGCCCGGCTCGCAGTCCCTGCTGATCGTGGCGCACGGCGGGATGATCGGCGGCCTGGTGTCCGGGCTGCTGGACCTGCCCGAGGCCGTGTGGCCGATCATCGGCGGCATGGGCAACTGCAAATGGGCGGTCGTCGCGCGGCGCGCGGACCACCCGCGCTGGCGGCTGTCCGGGTACAACATCGGTGTCACCTCCTGAGGACCCATCGGCCCTGAACCGGAGCGCCTTCGGACACGGGGGGATCCGCTCATCCCCTTCGACGCTGCTGGTCCTCGGCGACTCGCTCGCCTTCCACGGCCCCGAACGGGCCGAACCCGCGGACCACCCGCGGATCTGGCCGCAGGTCGCCGCGGCGGCTCTCGGCGGGCGGGTCGAGCTCGTCGCCGGGATCGGCTGGACGGCGCGACACGCCTGGCACGCACTGACCCACGACCCGCGGGTGTGGGCGGCGATGCCGCGGGTCGACGCACTGGTGCTCGGGGTGGGCGGGATGGATTCGCTGCCCTCGCCGCTGCCCACGGCGATGCGGGAGCTGATCCCGGTGCTGCGGCCCGCGTCGGTGCGGGGGCGCGTGCGCGACGGCTACCTGCGGGCCCAGCCGTGGCTGTCGCGCGCGTTCGCGGCGCTGCCGGGCGGTGGGCCGGTGGCGCTGCCCCCGCGGCTCACGGTGTCGTACCTGGAACGGTGCCGCGCCGCCGTGACGGCGCTGCGGCCCGGGATCCCGGTCGTCGCGATGCTGCCGTCGGTGCACCGGGCCGCGGTCTACGGCGGGGTGCACGCCGGGCGGGCGGCGGCCGAGCGGGCCACCCGGATCTGGGCCGACGCGCACGGGGTGCGGGTGCTCGACGCGCCCACCCTGGTCGCGGGGCACGTCCTGGGCGGACGCGGCAACCCCGACGGGATGCACTGGGGCTGGGAGGCGCACCGGCGGGTGGGGGAGACGCTCGCCGAGCTGGTGCGGGGGGAGCTCGCTCGGGTGCCCGGTTCCGGTGGCATCGGGTCGCGTGGTCCGGGGGAGGTCGTCGGGGCTCCTGGCACTTCGGCAGTGGAGGCGTGATCGGTGGGCAGGGCCGCCGACCGCTCCGTGAGCGGCCAGCCTGCGGAACTCGGTCGTTCCGCTCGTGATCCGGCTTCCGTGCTCGGGATCTGCCCCTCCGGTCGTGATCGGCTGCCAGGGCGTCGGCGGGCTCGGCAAGCGGCTCCGCCGAGCGTGGTCCGCTGGGTAACGTGATCCGCTCCGTCGGCGACGATCGACTGTGCAGGTGGCGATCGACTCTGCGGGCGGCGATCGGCTCCGCAGGTGGCGGTCGACCCTGCGGGCGGCGATCGGCTCGGCAGGTGCGGTCGGCTTCGCGAGGGGCGATCGATCCTGTGGGCGGCGAGCGGCCCGGCGGGTCGTGAGCGGCCGGCGACGTCGACCGGCGCAGCCGGTTGGAGATCGACTGGAGAGGTTCTAGGTTCGGCCCGTGCCCGATTCCGCACTCGACCCGCGGTCCGCAGCGGTGACCGAGCGAGCCGGCCGCGCGACCGACCCCGAGGGCGCGGAGGGCACCGCGCCCGACGGCGCCGAGGCGCCTGCGGGCGCAGCGGGCCGGGCCGGCGCCGAGGAGGTCGCGGGCCGCGTCGCGGTGGTGACCGACTCGACGGCCGACCTGCCGTCCTCGCTGGCCGGCGCCGTGCGCGTCGTTCCGCTCGAGGTGCGGCTGGGCGACCGCGTGGTGCGCGACGGCGTCGACATCGGTCCGGGCGAGCTGAGCGCGGCGATCGCCGACCGTCGGCTGGACGTCCAGACCTCGCGCCCGACCCCGGAGGCGTTCGCCGAGACCTACCGCGACCTGCTCGCGGCGGGAGCGTCCGCGGTGGTCTCCGTGCACCTCTCCCGTGAGCTGTCGGGCACCTGGGACGCGGCGCGGCTCGCCGCCGAGGAGGTCGACCCGGGCCGGGTCCGCGTCGTCGACTCCCGAGCGTTGGGCATGGGTCTGGGGTTCGCCGTCCTCGCCGCCGACCGTGCTGCCGCCGAGGGCGCGGACCCGGCCGACGTCGAGGCCGCCGCCGCGGCCGTGGCCGCCCGGTGCCGAGTGATCTTCTGTGTGGACGAGCTCGACCGACTCCGCCGCGGCGGCCGGATCGGCGCGGCGGCCGCGGTGCTGGGCACCGTCCTCGCCGTCAAGCCGCTGCTCCACCTGGTCGACGGCCGCATCACCGCTCTGGAGAAGGTCCGCACCTCCGCCCGCGCCACCCAGCGGCTCGTCGAGCACGCGGTCGCCGCCGCCGGCGCCGAGGCCGACCTCGCGGTGCATCACCTCGGCGTCCCCGGGCGCGCCGAGGAGCTCGCGGACCGCCTCGCCGAACACCTCCCCGCCTCCCCCCGCCCGGTGGTCTCCGAGATCAGCGCCGTCATCGGCGCCCACGTCGGCAACGGCGCCCTGGGCGTCGTGGTGGTGCCGCGGTGATAGGCGGCTCCACGTTCCGATCGCCGGTCGCGGTACCTGGCGGCTGCGGCGCGGACCGCAGATGCTGATCCGAGCGACCCTGCGTACGCCGGTCCGTGCCCTCCGCTGTCACATGATCATTGCAACCGCCGATCATGCGCAGGCGGGCCGTTGATCCGGTCCGCGCCGACGCCACTGCGGGTGACAGCGCTGCGGCATGATCACCGTCAGCGGCGGATCATGGCGCGTCTGGCAGCCATGAACCACCGCTCCCGGCGCTTGGTGGGCGACGCCCGGCCCCGAGGCTGCGTCTCCCTGACGCCGCGACGCAGGATGATCGCTGTTCGCGGACCATGACGGCGGCACCGGCAGCCCTGAAGTAGCGCTACCGCCGATCTTGAGCCCTGCCATTGCCCGAAAGCCGGGCCTCCCTGCCTGCGTCGCAACGTGATCGCTGCTTGTTGACCATAACGGCGGCTCCTGCAGCCGCGACTGCCGATCTTGCGCGACACCCGGCGTGGAGGCCCGCTCGCGCTTCCGCGAGCCCCCATGATCACCGTCTGCGGTACTCGGCGGCCGGTGGTGGCCGGGATGTGACGTGACCGGCGATCTCGGGGAGCGGCTCGGCGGCGAGATCCGGGTTGCCGTGCTGCCTACCAGCATGATCGTCAGTTGCGGTGCCTGGCCGCCCATAGTGGCCAGGAATGTGCAGCGACTGGCGATCTCGTGTGACGGCCGCGCCGAGGGCCGCTGGTGCCGGGCGTCGATCCAACATGATCATCGTCTGCGATGCCTGACGACCACCGGCGGCCGTCAGGTACCGCGACCAGCGATCTTCTGGTGAGGAACGCAGCCAGCCCTTCTGCCCCCGGGCTCCTCTGCCTGCGCCACATCCACCCGCAACGGACCTGGGCGCGGCACCCCGCCCCATCCTGCCCGGCACCCCCGACAGATCCGGCGCTCCTGAGGCCCGTGTGGATGACGTTGTCCCCACCCCGCCCTCTCCGTCCACAGCCGACGCAGTGATCCGGGAAAGGGGTGTCGGCGGCCCTAGCGTCGCGGGCGTGGCACGGAGCTCCCCGAACACCCGATCCGCGGCGCGGCTGTCCGCGGTGCTCGGGACACCCGTGGGCCGCCCCTACCCGGTGAGGGAGCGGGGCGGCGAGGAGATCCCGGCACCGAGAACCCCGCCTGCGCAGGTCCCTCGCCACCGCCCACTTCCTCGGGTCTTCCGGCCGGCCATACCTCTGAGCCCCGACCCCGGCGCCGATGACCCGCCCACCCTGCCACTGCCCCTGTCCTTCAACGGGACGGCGGACGTGACCCGCAACGAGCCACCTCACCACGCCTCCGGCAACCCGCACTTCGCAGCGCTGCTCGCCGAGGTCGACGAGCCGGCGGACAACCACCTCGCGCCTGGCGAGGAGCACCCCGACGACTACGCCGACGAGGAGCAGGGGTCGCGGAGTCCCGGCAGCCGACCGAGCCGACTCACCCGCGTCGCCTCGCGCTGGGTCCCCACCGCGTGGCGCGGCTCCCGACTCGACCCCGGCCGCGCGGGCGCACTCGCGTTGGTCCTGGTCGCGGCGGTGGCGGCCGTGGTGGCGGCCGTCGGGGTCTGGAGCGCACGACCCCGCGCGGAGCAGGTACCCCCGCTGCCCGTCGTCTCGCTGAACACGGCGGTCGAGTCGAGCCCCGGCCTCTCCGCACCGCCCACGACGGCGCCGACCGAACTCGTCGTCAGCGTGTCGGGGAAGGTCCGTCGCCCCGGTCTCGTCCGCGTTCCGGACGGCTCCCGTGTGGCCGATGTGCTCGAGGCCGCCGGTGGTGCGGTGCCCGGCACCGACCTCGCGAGCGTCAACCTCGCGCGCCGCGTCGCCGACGGCGAGCAGGTGGCGGTCGGCGTCCCGGCCGCACCGGACGCCGGCGGCGCCGCGTCCGGTCCCGCACCGACCGCTGGTGACGCCGTCGGTGCGGCACCTGCCGGGAAGATCGACCTCAACCGCGCGACCGTCGAGCAGCTGGACGCGCTGCCGGGCGTCGGGCCGGTCACAGCGCAACGCATCGTCGACTGGCGCACCCGCAACGGCCGCTTCGCCCGCGTCGACCAGCTGCGCGAGGTGGAGGGCATCGGCGAGCGCCGCTTCGCACAGCTCCGGGAGCTGGTGACCGTATGAGGACCCGCGAGGAGCGCCGGGCGGTCGCCGAGGAACCCCGGGCCCGGCCGGACCTGCGCCTGGTGCCGGCGGCCCTCGCCGCGTGGGCGACGGTGCTCTGCGCGGTGCTCGGAGGGCCGCTCGCCGCGCTGGTCGCCTGCATCGTCGCCCTGGCCACGCTCATCGCGACGACTCGTCGGGCACCGGGCCGCACCCGGTCCGCCATGCTCGCCGCCTCCGGGTGCGCCCTGGCCGTGGGGCTGCTCGCAGGCCTGCACGCCCTCCACGTCCACGACCACCCGCTGCGCCCCGCCGCCGAGCGCGGATCGGCCGCGGTCCTGCAGGTCACGCTGACCGACGACCCACGACCCCTGCGCGGCCCCGCCTACGGCGCGGACGTCGGAGCGGACCGGATGCTGGTCGAGGCCGAGCTGGAGACCGCGACGGTCGGTGCGGGGGAGTGGCGGTCGGGCGGTCGCGTCCTGCTGCTGGCGCCCGCCGAGGGGTGGAGCGGCCTCCTCCCGGGCCAGACGGTCACTGCCGAGGGTCTGCTCCTCCCCGCCCAGCGGGCCGACCTCACCATCGCGGTGCTGCGGGTGCGCGGATCCCCGACGGCCGTGAGCCCGCCGCCGTGGTGGCAGACCGCAGCCGGAGCACTCCGCGACGGCCTGCGGCGGGCCGCCGACGTGCTGCCGGAGGACTCGGCGGGTCTGCTGCCCGGCCTCGCAGTCGGCGACACCCGCGAGCAGACGACCGAGGTGGAGGAGGACTTCCGGGCCGCCGGTCTCACCCACCTCACCGCGGTCTCCGGTGCGAACCTCGCGATCGTCGGCGGAGCCGTGCTCGGCCTGCTCCGCCTGTTCCGAGCCGACCCCCGCCTGTCCGCGGTGCTGGCCGGGGCCGCCCTGGTCGGCTTCGTGGTGCTCGCCCGGCCCTCACCCAGTGTCGTACGGGCCGCGGTCATGGGCGGCATCGTGCTGCTGGCGCTCGCGCTCGGACGGGGCCGATCGGCGGTCCCGGCCGTGGCCGCGGCCGTGCTGGTGCTGCTGGTCGTCGACCCGGCGCTCGCGGTCGACTTGGGCTTCGCCCTGTCCGTCCTCGCGACGGCGGCGCTCGTCCTGGTCGCGCCGGGGTGGTCCGCCGCGCTGCAGAGGCGTGGTGTGCCGCAGGGTGTCGCCGAGATGCTCGCGGTCCCCGCGGCCGCGTGCGTCGCCACGGCTCCGCTGATCGCAGGTCTCAGCGGCCAGCTCGGCCTCGTGGCCGTGCTGGCGAACCTGCTGGTGGTACCGGCGGTCGCGCCGGCGACGGTCCTGGGCGTGCTCGCTGCCGTGGTCTCCCCGCTGGCACCCGGCCTGGCCACCGCGTGCGCGTGGCTCGCCGGGCCCGCGGTGGCGTGGCTCGTGCTGGTGGCCGACCGCGCCGCGGCGATTCCCGGAGCAGTCCTGCCCTGGCCGGCCGGCGTGGGTGGCGCGCTCCTGCTGACCGGTGTGCTGCTGGTGCTGGTGGTGCTCCTCCGGTTCCGCCGCTCCCGGCTGCTCGTCCTCGCGGTCGTGCTCGGGCTGGCGCTCGTCCTGGTGCCCACGCGCGTGATCCGCCCCGGCTGGCCGCCCCCGGACTGGGTCGTGGTCGCCTGCGACGTCGGCCAGGGCGACGCGCTCGTCCTCGCCACGGGCGTTCCTGGCCAGGCGGTCCTCGTCGACGTCGGTCCCGACGACGGCCCCACGGACGCCTGTCTGCGCCGACTCGGCGTCGACGCGCTGGCGCTCGTGGTGGTCACGCACCTGCACGCCGACCACATGGGCGGTCTCGCGGGGGCGCTGCGCGGCCGGGCGGCCGGCGGGGTCGCACTGGGGCCGGCGCGCGAGCCGGCCGGGGCCCTGCGGCGGATCGCGCAGCAGGCGGCGGACGCCGGCGCGCCGGTGCTCGAGCTGACCGCGGGCCGTCGCCTCGCGTGGCCCGCCCTCACGCTCGACGTCCTGGCACCGGACCGCCCGCCGGAGTACGTCGACGGCGAGGACGGCACCGCCGTGAACAACACGTCCGTCGTGCTCCGGGCGACCACACCGGCCGGCCGGATCCTGCTGACCGGCGACGTGGAGCTCGACGCCCAGGCCGACCTCCTGCACAGCGGCGCGGACCTGCGGGCGGAGGTGCTCAAGGTGCCCCACCACGGCTCCCGCTCGACCAGTCCGGACTTCCTGCGGGCCGTCGCGCCACGGGTCGCCCTGGTCAGCGTGGGCGCGGGCAACTCCTACCGGCACCCGAACCCGGGCCTGCTGGACCTTCTGACGGCGTCGGGGGCCGTCGTGCGGCGCACGGACCAGTCGGGCGACGTGGCCTTCACGCGGGCCGACGAGCTGGTCGCCCGCGGGGACCCGCTCCCGGCCCCGCGCCGCTCCCGTGCGGGCCGCAGCACCCGGCGCCGGGCCTCCGGGACGACGACGGGCCCGGAGGAACGCGTCCTCCGGGCCCGGTCGTGGTTGCGGTGTGCCGGGTCAGCGGCCCTCGAGCGCCTCGCGGACGGCCTTGCTGGTCGACGGCACCATCGCGGTCGGGCGTGCGTGGGCAGACACGGCGTCGAGCGTCTTGAGCCCGTCGCCGGTGATCAGCAGGACGGTCTCGGCGTCGGGGTCGATCTTGCCGGCCTCGATCAGCTTCTTCGCGGTCGCCACGGTGACGCCGCCGGCGGTCTCGGCGAACACACCCTCGGTGCGGGCGAGCAGCCGGATGCCCTCGACGACCTCCTCGTCGGTCACGTGGCCGACGGCACCGCCGGTGCGGCGCACGGAGTCGAGGACGTAGGGGCCGTCGGCGGGGTTGCCGATCGCCAGCGAGCGGGCGATGGTGTCCGGCCGGACGGGCTGGACGAAGTCGTGGCCCTCCTCGAACGCCGAGGCGACGGGCGAACAGCCGGTGGCCTGGGCGCCGAAGATCTTGTAGGGCTTCTCGTCGACGAGCCCGAGCTTGATGAACTCGCCGAAGCCCTTGTCGACCTTGGTCAGCTGCGAGCCGGAGGCGACCGGGACGACGATCTGGTCGGGCAGGCGCCAGCCGAGCTGCTCGGCGACCTCGTAGCCCAGGGTCTTCGAGCCCTCGGCGTAGTACGGGCGGACGTTCACGTTCACGAACGCCCACTCCTCGTGCTCCGCGGCGAGCTCGGTGGCGAGGCGGTTCACGTCGTCGTAGTTGCCGTCGACGGCGAGCAGGGTGCCGCCGTAGACCGCGGTGGTGGTGATCTTCGCCTGCTCGAGCGAGGAGGGGATCAGCACGACCGAGTCCCACCCGGCGCGGGCGGCCGCCGCGGCGACGGCGTTGGCCAGGTTGCCGGTGGACGGGCAGCAGAGGACGGAGAAGCCCAGCTCGCGCGCGGCGGCGAGGGCGACGGCCACGACCCGGTCCTTGAACGAGTGGGTGGGGTTGCCGGTGTCGTCCTTCACCCAGAGCTTGCGGACCCCGAGCTCGGCGGCGAGCCGGTCGGCCTGGATCAGGCGGGTGAAGCCGGGCTCGGTGTTCGGGAAGGACTGGACGTGCGTCGGGACGGGGAGGAGGTCCTTGTAGCGCCAGATGGACTTGGGGCCGGACTCGATCGACTCGCGGGTGACGTGCGGGAAGTCGTAGGCGATCTCGAGCGGGCCGAAGCACTGCGGACAGGCGAACTCCGCGGCGAGCGGCGTCTGGTGGCCGCACTCGCGACAGGACAGGGCGCGGGCGGAGCCGAGGTCGAGGGTGGTGCTGGCAGGCGTGTCTGCAGTGAGAGTCATCAGATCTCCTCATCTGTCCCGCTGGCGCGGGCCGGAATTGGCACCTGGTCCGTCGACGTGCGCGCACCGAGCGGTGCGCTGCGCGGATCGTCGTTCGACGCCGGTTGCCGGGGCTTCGTCGGGCCGTTCCCTCTGCCCCTCTGGATGAGCCATATGCGGTTGTGCCGAGCAGGCTTCGTGCGCGGAGCGAGCGCGGCGTCCGGATTGATCCGGATGCCGTGCACGTTACGGCACCGGCCCCGCTCCCGGCCAGCCGCACTCACCTTCTGGGAGCCGTGTCACGGACTGTCGGTGCCGTGCGCGACGATGACCCGCGGGCCCGGCACGCCCGGGCCCCGGTGCGCGGCACCGCGCGACGCGTGCGAGAGGAGCCCGGCCCATGCCGGCCACGAAGCCGCCCGCCCCTGTGCAGCTCGTCGTGGGCGAGGAGGAGCTGCTGGTCGAGCGGGCCGTGAGCGAGATCCTCCGCGCCGCCCGGGCGGTCGATCCCGAGGCCGACATCCGCCGGTTCCGCCCCGCCGAGCTCACCCCGGGCGAGCTGGTCGGGCACCTGAGCCCCTCGCTGTTCGCGGAGGGCCGGGTCGTGGTGATCCAGGGGGCGCACGAGGCGGGCAAGGACCTGGTCGCCGCGATCATGGCCTACGTGGCCGAGCCGGCCGACGGGATCGTGCTGGTCGCGGTGCACGCGGGCGGGGCCCGCGGCAAGCAACTGGCCGACGACCTGCGGAAGGCCGGTGCGGCCGTCACCAAGTGCGATCGGCTGACCCGGGCCGAGGAGCGCGCCGACTTCGTGCGCGCCGAGGTGCGGCGGGCCGGCGGGTCGATCACCGCCGAGGCCGTGAGCGTGCTGCTCGAGGCGGTCGGGTCGGACCTGCGGGAGCTGGCCTCGGCCACGAACCAGCTGGTCTCCGACACGGGCGGGCAGGTCGACGGCCAGGCCGTGCGCCGGTACCACCGGGGCCGGGCCGAGTCGTCGGGGTTCGCGGTGGCGGACAAGGCGGTCGCGGGGGACCGGGCGGGTGCGTTGGAGGCGTTGCGCTGGGCGCTCGTGCTGGGCGTCGCGCCGGTCCTGGTGGCCGACGCGCTGGCCGACGCCGTGCGCACGCTCGCCAAGGTCGGCGCGGCCGGCCGGGGCGACCCCAACCGCCTGGCGGGCAGCCTCGGCATGCCGCCCTGGAAGATCCGCAAGGCGCAGGGACAGGTGCGGGCCTGGCGGCCGGCGGGCCTCGCGACCGCCATCGCCACGACCGCGCAGGTCAACGCGGACGTCAAGGGCGCGGCCGCCGACCCCGCCTACGCCCTGGAGCGCGCGGTCCTCGCGGTCGTCGACGCCCGAGGCACCGGCTGACCCGCATGCTGCAGCGTTAGGGAGCCATGACGCCCACAGGCACGCCCTGACACCGCGTTACGGAGCCATGACGCACCAGGAGTACGAACCGGCGCGCCACCACCTGAGAACGCGTCGACGGCACTGCCCCACGGGAAAGGGCAGTGCCGTCGACGGAACGCTCGACCGGGAAGAACCCGGGAGCTTCACCGGGCGCGCGACCGCGCCCGAGGACTCACGCGCCGATCTTGGCGACGCGCCTGGCGATGGCCGACTTGCGGTTGGCGGCCTGGTTCTTGTGGATGACGCCCTTGCTGGCGGCCTTGTCGAGGGCGCGAGCGGCGGCGCGCTGCAGCTCGACGGCCTTCTCGGTCTCGCCGGCCTCGGCGGCCTCGCGGAACTTGCGGATCGCGGTCTTGACCGACGACTTGACCGACTTGTTGCGCTGACGGCGCTTCTCGTTGGTCTTGACCCGCTTGATCTGGGACTTGATGTTCGCCACGCTGGTGTGCCTCGAGTCTTCCTGGTGCTGGGTACGTATCGGGGGGCTCTGGCGACCCCGACCGGTTCTCCACCGATGCGAGCGAGCACGCCGAGCACTCGGTCGTCCATGCTACAGCCCGGCGCGGACGGCCCTGCACGGGCCCGCGCTCCGCGCGCCCACGGAGCCAGGATCACACAGCGAGGACCCTCTCGGCGGGCGGAACGCGCCGCTCCGCGACGGATCCGGGCCGGTCGTGTCCGTAACGCGGACGTAGCACCGCTCCGTCTGGCTCCGGCCAGGCGAAACGGTCAAGATGACCCCCGTGAGCCGAGCAGTGGACCGCAGACCAGTACGGGCGGGCGGGAAACCCGCACAGGACGACGGGGCCGCTGCCGCAGACGGTGCAGGGACGAACGGGGCCGGCCGGGTGGCCGGCTCCGCCCTGTTCGACGGGTACCTGGAGCCGGACCGGCCCCACCCCGACGCGTTCGACGAGATGTTCAACGCCGACGGCAGCGTCCGCGCCCCGTACCGGCACCTGCACGACGCGATCGCCCCGGCCGCCGCCGCCGACCTGGCCGCGCGCTCGGAGGCACTCGACCGGGCGTACATGGACCAGGGCATCACCTTCAGCCTCTCGGGCAAGGAGCGCCCGTTCCCGCTGGACATCGTGCCGCGGGTGATCAGTGCGAGCGAGTGGAGCCGGCTGCAGCGCGGGATCGTTCAGCGGGTGAAGGCCCTCGAGGCCTTCCTCGCCGACGTCTACAACGACGCCCAGATCGTGCGCGACGGTGTGCTCCCGCGCCGGCTGATCACCAGCTGCGAGCACTTCAAGCGGGCCGCGCACCTGCTCAACCCGCCCAACGGGGTGCGCATCCACGTCGCCGGCATCGACCTCGTCCGCGACCAGGAGGGCACGTTCCGGGTGCTGGAGGACAACCTCCGCAACCCCTCCGGCGTGTCCTACGTGATGGAGAACCGGCGCACCATGGCGCGGGTCTTCCCCGACCTGTTCACGCGCCAGCGGGTCCGCGCGGTCGCCGACTACTCGACCCACCTGCTGCACGCGCTGCGTTCGGCCGCGGCGCCCAACGTCGCCGACCCGACGGTCGTCGTGCTCACCCCGGGCGTCTACAACTCCGCCTACTTCGAGCACTCGCTGCTGGCCCGGCAGATGGGCGTCGAGCTCGTCGAGGGCCGGGACCTGTTCTGCCGCGACAACGTCCTCTACATGCGCACGACCGAGGGCGAGCAGCAGGTCGACGTCGTGTACCGCCGGATCGACGACGACTTCCTCGACCCGCTGCAGTTCACGCCGACGAGCGTGCTGGGCGTCGCGGGGATCATGAACGCCGCCCGCGCGGGCAACGTGGTGATCGCCAACGCGGTGGGCAACGGCGTGGGCGACGACAAGCTCGTCTACACCTACGTCCCACAGATGATCAAGTACTACCTCGACGAGAAGCCGGTCATCCCGAACGTCACGACCTTCCGGTGCTGGCTGGACGAGGAGCGCGGGCACGTCCTCGACCGGCTCGACGAGCTGGTGCTCAAGCCGGTCGAGGGCTCGGGCGGCTACGGCATCCTCTTCGGCCCGAACGCCAGGGCCAAGGAGCTGCAGAAGGCGCGCAGGGCGATCCGGGACGACCCCCGCGGCTGGATCGCCCAGCCCGTCGTGCAGCTGTCCACGGTCCCGACGAAGGTCGACGACCGGCTGGTGCCGCGGCACGTCGACCTGCGGCCCTTCGCGGTCAACGACGGCGAGGACGTCTTCGTGCTGCCCGGCGGCCTCACCCGGGTCGCCCTGCCGAAGGGCAGCCTCGTGGTGAACTCCAGCCAGGGCGGCGGCTCGAAGGACACCTGGGTGCTGGCGGCGAGCCGGTCGAGCGAGGCCGAACGGGAGCTGGGGGAGCGCGGGATCGCGTCGTCCGCCCCGGCCCGCGGGCCCGCCGCCGAGCAGGGCCCCGAGCTGACCCTCGGCCAGCAGCAACAACAACAGCAGCAACAGCAGCAGGGCCGCCAGGTCCAGGAGCTCGGCGGGATGCGCCAGGAGCAGGTGACGGGCTGATGCTCGCCCGCAACGCCGAGTCGCTGTACTGGATCGGCCGCTACGTCGAGCGCGCCGACGACACCGCGCGGATCCTCGACGTCTCGGTCCACCAGCTGCTCGAGGACGCCACGATCGACGTCGACGCGGTCGCCCGCCGGCTGCTCGGCGTCATGGGCGTCGACCCCGGCACGGACGAGCCGCTCGACGCCTTCTCGCTCACCGAGGTGCTCGCCTACTCCACCGAGACCCTCGGCTCGATCGTCTCGTCGATCTCCAGCGCCCGGGAGAACGCTCGCGGCGCGCGCGAGGTCGTGTCGTCGGAGATGTTCGAGTGCCTCAACGCCACCTGGAACGCCCTGCCCGAGCGGCAGCGGTACGCGCGCTGGGTGGGGCCGCACGCCTTCTTCAGCTACATCGAGGACCGGGCGGCGATGTTCTCCGGGCTGGCCGCCTCCACGATGAGCCGGGACGACTCGTGGCGCTTCTACCTGCTCGGCCGCTCGGTCGAGCGGGTCGACATGGTGGTGCGGCTGCTGCTGTCCCGCGTCTCGGACCGGATGAGCTCGCCGGGCTGGCTGTCGGTGCTGCGCTCGGCGGGCGCCCAGGACACCTACCTGCGCACCTACCGCGGCGCCGTCGACGCCGTGCGGGTCGCGCAGTTCATGCTGATGGACCGGCTCTTCCCGCGGTCGGTCTTCTACTCGCTGCGCGAGGCCGAGACCTGCCTGCAGCAGCTGGACCAGCGGCCGACGGCGCGGGTCGGGGCGAAGGCCGAGGCGCTGCGGCTGCTCGGCCGGGCGCGCAGCGAGCTGGAGTTCCTCCGCCCCGAGGAGCTGCTCGACGACCTGCCGGCCCAGCTCCTGTCCCTGCAGGAGACGATCCAGAAGGTCGGCGAGGCCGTCTCGCTGCAGTTCTTCCACGCCGCCCCCTGGGTCGCGTGGACCGCGCCGGAGGTGGTCTGAGGATGGGCTGGCGCATCCGCGTGGTGCACGAGACGGGCTTCAAGTACAGCTCGCCGGTGCACGAGACCTACAACGAGGTGCGGCTGACCCCGCGCAGCGACACCCACCAGAACGTGATCGTCAGCCGCGTCGAGACGGTGCCCGCGACCCGCGCGTACCGCTACGAGGACTACTGGGGCACCCAGGTCACGGCGTTCGACCTGCACGCGCCGCACAAGGAGCTGCTGGTCACCGGCACCTCGGTGGTCGAGACGGGCGACGCCGGCGAGCCGGTCCGCGAGGCGACCTGGGAGGACCTGGCGTCCGAGGCCGTGCGCGACCGGTACACCGAGATGCTCGAGTTCACCGAGTACGTCGGGCGGGACGCGGAGCTGGCCCGGATCGCGAAGAACCTCAAGCGCGGCAAGGACCCCGTCGACGCCGTCCTCACCGCCTGCGAGCGGGTCCGCGACACCATGACCTACCAGGCGGGGACGACGGGCGTGCACACCTCGGCCACCGAGGCCTGGCAGGCGGGCAAGGGGGTCTGCCAGGACTACGCGCACCTCACCCTGGTCCTGTTGCGCGAGATGGGGATCCCGGCCCGGTACGTCTCGGGGTACCTGCTGCCGCGCCAGGAGGTCGCGGTGGGGGAGACGGTGTCCGGGCAGTCGCACGCGTGGATCGAGGCGCGCACCGGCGCCTGGTGGGGCTTCGACCCGACCAACGGCATCCCGATCGGGCACCGGCACGTGTGGGTCGCCGTCGGCCGCGACTACGCCGACGTCTCCCCGCTCAAGGGCATCTACTCCGGCGGCACCGCCGAGGCGCTCGACGTCTCGGTGCACATGACGCGCCTGGCCTGAGACGCACGAACGGCGCTCTCGCTCATGAGGAATGAGCGAGAGCGCCGTTCGCCGGGATGCGTCAGGCGGCCGCGGGGGCCTCCGCGACCTGCTTCTTCCCACCGACGAGCAGCGAGACCGGCAGGGCGACCGTCGCGATCACCGCGGCGCAGAGGAACGCCGCGCGGGCTCCGGGGACGTCGGCCGCGACGCCCGGCGTGGCCGCGAACACGACCATGAGCGTGACGAACAGCGCCGTGCCCGCCGCGCCCGCGACCTGCTGAAGCGTGGCGAGGATCGCGCTGCCGTGCGAGTCGAGCTCGCTGGGCAGGCGGCCCAGCGCGTCCGTCATGAGCGGCGTGAACATGAACGACAGCCCGATCACGAGCAGGACGTGCATGCCGATCAGCATCGGGACCGGGGTCGAGGCACCCACGGTCGTGAAGCCCCACAGCGACAGCGCCAGCACCGCGGTGCCGGGGATGACGAGCGGGCGGGCGCCGACGCGGTCGTAGAGCCGGCCGACGAACGGGCCGAGCAGACCCATCACCAGGCCGCCGGGCAGCACCGCCAGCCCGGTGACGAACGCGGACACGCCGAGCACGTCCTGCAGGTAGAGCGGCAGCAGGATCAGCACGCCGAACAGCGCCATCATGCCGAGCACGACCAACACCAGCGACACCGCGAAGGGCCGGAAGCCGAGCGGGCGCAGGTCGAGCAGCGCCCGCCCGTCCCGCTGCAGCCGGAGCTGCCGGAACACGAACACGGCGAGCGCGACCAGCCCGATCACCGTGGGCGCCCACGGCGGCAGCAGCGCCTCGCCGCGTGCCGACTCACCGATGCTGGAGAGCCCGAACACGAGCCCGCCGAAGGCCAGCGCCGAGAGCACGACGGACGGCCAGTCCAGCGGGATCCTCCGGGTCTCGCTGTCGAGCCGCAGCCAGGTGGCGCCGGCGGCCAGTGCCAGCAGCGCGATCGGCAGGATGACGATGAACATCCACCGCCAGCCCAGTGTGGACAGGATCACGCCGGAGATCGTCGGACCGACGGCCGGCGCGACGGCGATGACCACCGTGATCGTGCCCATCGTCGCGCCCCGGCGCTCCGCCGGGACGAGCCGGATCACCGTGGTCATCAGCAGCGGGATCATCACGGCGGTGCCGAGCGCCTGCACGACCCGCCCCGTCATGAGCAGGCCGAAACCGGGCGCGAGCGCCGAGATCAGCGTGCCCAGGCTGAAGAGCGACATCGAGGCGAGGAAGACGGTGCGCGGGGTGAGGCGCTGCAGGAGGAAGCCGGTGATCGGGATGACCACCGACATCGTGAGCAGGAAGCCCGAGGTCAGCCACTGGGCCGTGCCGACCGTGATCCCGAGGTCGGTGACCAGGACGGGCAGCGCGACGCTCATGATCGTCTCGTTGAGGATCATGACGAACGCGGAGCCCACCAGCAGCCAGACGACCGTCGACGCCGACCGGGGCACCTCGACGGAACTGGGGGGTGCGTCGGGCGCGGTCATGCGGGGTTCTCCGATCGGGGGACGGCGTACGTGGATCTCACGTACGTACTGACGCTATCCGGGCCCGAAGGTCATCGGCCACGCGGTTTCGCGGTGCGCGGACACCCTGCGGCCGATTGCGCCGCAACTGTCGGTGGGGGCTCGTAGGGTGCCCCCATGACCGTCGTCCTGGTGCACGGCAACCCCGAGACGCCCGCGGTGTGGGACCTGCTCGTCCCGCACCTGGACCGCGGGCCGGTGGTCCGGCTCGCCCCGCCCGGGTTCGGCGCGCCCGTCCCGGAGGGCTTCGGCGGGACCGTGCTCGAGTACCGGGACTGGCTGATCCGGGAGCTCGAGCCGATCGTGGCGGCCGAGGGCCCGGTCGACCTCGTGGGGCACGACTGGGGCGGCGGGCACGCGGTGAACGTCGCGACGGCCCGGCCGGACCTGCTGCGCAGCTGGGTGTCCGATGTCGTCGGCATCTTCGACCCGGACTACGTGTGGCACGAGCTGGCGCAGGCGTGGCAGCAGCCGGGCGTGGGTGAGCAGGCGGTCGCGGGGATGCTCGCCGCCGGCCCGACCGCGCGCGCCGAGCGGCTGTCCGGGTTCGGGATGGCGGCGCCCGTTGCCGAGCGGATCGCCGCCGCGTTCGACGAGACGATGACCGACTCGATCCTGCGGCTCTACCGCTCCGCCGCGCAGCCGGTCATGGCGGAGCTGGGCAAGGACCTGGAGAAGGCGGCCGCGCGCCCCGGGCTCGCGCTCGTGCCGAGCGAGGACCACATGGTCGGCACGGAGCAGCAGCGGCACCGGGCTGCCGCCCGCGCCGGCGCCCGCGTCGAGGTGCTCGCCGGGCTCGGGCACTGGTGGATGACGCAGGACCCCGAGCGCGCCGCCGCCGTGCTGAACCGGTTCTGGGCGGAGGTCTGACCACCACACCCGCGGCGGCCGGAACGCCCGGCGAGGCCTCAGGCCTACCCCGGCAGCAGGGCGAGCGCGGCGTCGAGGACCTCGCGGACCTCGACCCCCGCGAGCACCGTGGCCTCGTGCCCACAGCTGCGGCCGAGGTACGGGTCGCCGCATACCGCGCAACGGCTCTCCCAGTCGACGACGACCCGGTGCCGCGCGCGGAACAGCGGGCTGACGTCGACGAGGTTGGCCCGGGTGAACACGCCGACGGTCGGGGTGCCGACGGCCTCGGCGATGTGCCGGGGCCCGGAGTCGTTGCCCACCACCAGGTCCGCCCGTTCGAGCACACCCACCAGCCCGTTGAGGTCGAGCGTGCCGACGAGGTCGAGGACGGGCGCGTCGCCGAGCCCGGCGCGGACCTGCTCGCCGAGCTCCAGGTCGGACTTCCCGCCGATCACCGCGACGCAGGCGCCGCGCTGCTCCGCGAGCGCGCGGCCGACCTCGCCGAGCCGCTCGGGTGGCCACCGGCGGCTGATGTCGGTCGCGCCGGGGTGCAGGACGACGAGCGGGCCGTGCAGGGCCGGGAGGGCGGCGTCGGCGGCGGCGCGGTCCGCGTCGGTGACCGCGAGCTCCGGCCGGAGCGTGACCGGCCGCGCCCCGACGAGGCCGACGACCTCGAGCCAGCGCATCACGTCGTGCTGGAACGGCGTCCAGGGGATGGTCCGGGTCAGCGCGGGAGCGTCCTCCGCGCGGCTGCCCGCGGTCACCCGGGCGCCGAAGCGCAGCAACAGCGGGTTGGCGTTGGCGCCGCCGCCGTGCAGCTGCACCGCGAGGTCGAACTCCCGGGCCCGCATCGCCGCGCAGAACTCCTCGACGACCTCGGGTGCGTCGTCGGGCGGCCCGCCGACCTCCCCGCGCACACCGGACACCCGCGGTGCCTCCAGCACCTCGTCGACCGGGAAGGGACGCCCGCGCAGCAGCTCGGCGACCGGCGCGGAGGTCGCGAGCGTGATCGAGGCGTCGGGGTAGGCGGCCCGCAGGGCCGCGAGCGCGGGCTGGGCGACGAGGGAGTCGCCGAGGCCGTTGGCGCGGAGCACGGCGATGCGCCGCACCCCGGGGAGCAGACCATGATCGGGCACGGCGGAGGGATGCCCACTCCGCGGCCGGCACACACCCCGCCCGGGTGGCGCAGGGTGTCGCGGGGGCGTCGGGCCTCCTACCGTGGGCGGGTGCGCAGCGACGACGTCCGAACCGCGGCCGCCGCCTGCACCGGCCTGCTCGGCGGCGCGCTGCAGCGGGACTGGTCGGCGCGGGCGGGCACGCTGGACATGACGGTGTCCGAGGTCGTCGCGCACGTCGCGCGGGTGCTGCACTTCTACGCGGTGGACCTGGCGGGCGGGCCGGCCGAGGTCGACGCCGTGGAGCTGCGGGTGCACGCCGACCGGCCCCCGCCGACCTTGGTGGCGGCCGTGCGGACCGGGGCGTTCGTGCTGGCGGCGACGATCGACGCCTGCGGCGACGACGTCCGCGGGTTCCACCCGGACGGTGTCGCCGATCCGTCGGGGTTCGCCGCGATGGCCTGCGACGAGCTGCTGGTGCACACCGACGACGCCGCCCGCGGGCTGGGCCTCGCCTTCGAACCCGACGCGCACCTCGCCGCCCACGTCGTCCGCCGGCTGTTCCCGTGGGCGCCGCACGACGAACGCTCCTGGCCCACCCTGCGCTGGGCCAACGGCCGCGCGCCCCTGGGCGCGCGGCCGCGGCTGGAGAACTGGCGGTGGCACTGCGCCCCGCTCGAGGAGTGGGACGGCAACGGCCCCACGACCCCGTGAGTGCCGACTGCCCCTAGCGGGTCACCGGCCACTCACGACCCCTGCTGAGCAGGCTTTTCAGGGGGTGAGCGCGGTCTCGGCCGCCCGGTCCACCCGGCGGTGGTAGCGCTCGCCGGCCTTGCCGCCGACGACCGCGCCGATGAGAGCGACGACGGCCGCGATCAGCAGCGCGATCACCCCGGACAGGGTCAGCGACTCGCCGGAGATCGCGACGCCGGGCACGCGCAGCGCGGCGAACAGGCTGTCCGTGGTGCCGGTGACCGCCATGGCGATCGATACCGCGACGGTGACGACGAGGCCCATCGCCCACACCGCGACGCCGTTGCGGGCGCCGTCGAACCGGGCGAGGCGGCCGGCGACGTAGCCGCCTGCGTAGTAGGCCAGCAGCATCACCACGACCGCGACGATCCCACCGGCGACGCCGAGCATCCGCGGGTCCTGGCCCGGTCCGCCGGTCATGTCCGGCGACACCCCGGCGAGCCGGACGACGAGCGAGGCGAGCGCGCCGAGCAGCACGGTCAGGCCCACGGCGACGAGCCAGCCGAAGAAGGCCGACCCGATCTTCAGCCCGCCGAACCGCTCGTGCTGGTACTCGTGGGCGGCGGTGAGCGCGCCGCGGCTGGTGTAGTGCTGGGCCAGGTCGGCGTCGGGTTCGCGGCGCGCGGGGGCGCTGCGCAACGTGCGCCGGTCGATCGGCACGGTGATCCCGCGGTCGTCGGGCGCGGCGCCGCTCAGGGGGATGGTGCGGGCGCCGCCGAGCCGCGGCTGCACGAGGCCCCACGGGGTGCCGTCCGGCCCGTCGACGACGCTCGTGAGCTTCCCGACCGTGTTCCCCGACCGCCCGCGCACGGTCCGTCCGACCCACTCGCGTGGCCCGGCCGTCTCGTGCGTCCGCGGGAACTCCCGGGTCGTGGGGTCGGCGGCGGGGTCCGGTCCGGGCCCGGTCGGGGCGGAGCCGGCCGGGGCGCCGGACGACGAGGGGGTACCGGTGCTCACGGAATCCATGGCGGCGGATACCCGACGGTGGTCCGTCTCACACGCGCGCGGGCCTGCGCGGCCCGATCGGACGACGTGGGACGATGGATGCGACCCCGTACCGGAATGGATGTCTGAGTGACGACGTACGCCGACCGCACGTTCACCCCGCCGGAGCGCATCCGGAACTTCTGCATCATCGCCCACATCGACCACGGCAAGTCGACGCTGGCCGACCGGATGCTGCAGATCACGGGTGTGGTCGAGGAGCGCGCCATGCGGGCGCAGTACCTGGACCGCATGGACATCGAGCGCGAGCGCGGCATCACGATCAAGGCGCAGAACGTCCGGCTGCCGTGGACCGTCGACGGCACCGACCACGTCCTGCACCTGATCGACACCCCCGGCCACGTCGACTTCACCTACGAGGTCTCGCGGGCGCTGGAGGCCTGCGAGGGCGCGATCCTGCTGGTCGACGCCGCGCAGGGCATCGAGGCGCAGACGTTGGCGAACCTCTACCTGGCGCTCGAGAAGGACCTGACGATCATCCCGGTCCTCAACAAGATCGACCTGCCCGCGGCGGACCCGGACCGCTACGCGGCCGAGATCGCGCACATCGTCGGCTGCGAGCCCGAGGACGTGCTGCGGGTCAGCGCGAAGACGGGCATGGGTGTCGAGGCACTGCTCGACGAGTGCGTGAAGCAGATCCCCGCGCCCGTCGGCGACTCCGACGCCCCGGTCCGCGCGATGATCTTCGACTCCGTGTACGACACCTACCGCGGCGTCGTCACCTACATCCGGGTCGTCGACGGGAAGATCGTCCCGCGCGAGCGGATCAAGATGATGTCCACCGGCGCCACCCACGAGCTGCTCGAGGTCGGGATCGTCTCGCCGGAGCCGAAGGCCACCGAGGGCCTCGGCGTCGGCGAGGTGGGCTACCTGATCACCGGGGTGAAGGACGTCCGGCAGTCGAAGGTCGGCGACACCGTCACCTCCCAGCGGCGCGGCGCCACCGAGCCGCTCACGGGCTACCGCGAGCCCCGCCCGATGGTCTACTCCGGCCTCTACCCGGTGGACGGCTCGCAGTACCCGGACCTGCGCGAGGCGCTGGACAAGCTGCAGCTCAACGACGCCGCGCTCACCTACGAGCCGGAGACCTCGGCCGCGCTGGGCTTCGGCTTCCGCTGCGGCTTCCTCGGCCTGCTGCACCTGGAGATCACCCGGGAGCGGCTGGAGCGCGAGTTCGACCTGGACCTCATCTCCACCGCGCCGAACGTCGTCTACCAGGTGTTCACGGACGACGGCACCGAGATGACCGTGACCAACCCGTCGGACTGGCCCACGGGCAAGGTCGCCGAGATCCACGAGCCGATCGTGAAGGTCACGATCCTGGCGCCGTCGGAGTTCATCGGCGCGATCATGGAGCTCTGCCAGAGCCGGCGCGGCCAGCTCGGCGGGATGGACTACCTGTCCGAGACCCGCGTCGAGCTGCGGTACACGATGCCGCTCGCCGAGATCATCTTCGACTTCTTCGACGCGCTGAAGTCCCGCACCCGCGGCTACGCCAGCCTCGATTACGAGGAGGCCGGCGAGCAGGTCTCCGACCTGGTCAAGGTGGACATCCTGCTGCAGGGCGAGCCGGTCGACGCCTTCTCCGCGATCGTGCACAAGGACGCGGCGTACTCCTACGGCACCACGATGGCCACGAAGCTGCGCGAGCTGATCCCGCGCCAGCAGTTCGAGGTGCCGATCCAGGCGGCGGTGGGGTCGCGCATCATCGCGCGCGAGACGATCCGCGCGATCCGCAAGGACGTCCTCGCGAAGTGCTACGGCGGTGACATCAGCCGCAAGCGCAAGCTGCTGGAGAAGCAGAAGGAGGGTAAGAAGCGCATGAAGACCATCGGTCGGGTCGACGTGCCGCAGGAGGCCTTCGTGGCGGCACTGTCCACCGAGTCCACCGCGGACAAGGCGAAGAAGTAGCCGCGGAGCAGGTCTCGGCGCAGGGACCGAGGGGAGCCCGGCGTCGCTGCTGAGCCGGGTACGGGGGAGCCGGGGAGCTCGAGGTCGCTGGGGGAGCTCTACTCGGGGTCGGGGTTCGCCAGGTCGTCGAGGAGGCGGGCGAGCTGCACGCGTTCCGGGGTCCGGACGGCGCCGAGTGCGGTGCCCACCCGACGCTCGATGCTCCCGCACACGCGCTCCACGACCTCGCGGCCGCCCGCGGCGAGATGCACCAGCACCCGTCTTCGGTCCACCGGGTCGTTCTGCCGGTAGGCGTGCCCGTCGGCGACGAGGCGGTCGACGACGCGGGTCGCGGTGGGGGCCGGGAGCGCGGTGTGCGAGGCGATCTCACCCATGCTTCGGCCTCCGCCGCGGGCGAGCATCAGCAGGACCCGCCAGCCGTCGCGGCTGACGCCCTGCGCCGAGGTGGCCGGGGTGAGCGACGCCGCGACAGCGCGCTCGACCCGGTCGAGGAGCTCGACGAGACCGGGGACGCGCGGCGCCGGGACGGTCATGGTCCGACCGTGCCCCGGCGCCGTGGGACTAAGTGGCTCAGGCACGATGACCGACTGTACTTGCTGTGCGGCCCGATTGCCGCAGTTCGCGAGGAGAAGACCGCGACAGCAACGTTGCCGGTGTCAGTGCGTGAACACGATCTTGCCCGCTGTGTCCCCGTCCAGCATCGCGCGGAAGCCCTCCTCGGCCCGGTCGAGGGGCAGTTCGAGGCCGATCTCCGGGGTGATGCCGGCGTTCGCGACGAAGCTCAGCAGGTCCGCGAGCTCCTGCCGCGTGCCCATCGTCGAGCCCTCCACGCGGAGCTGGAGGAAGAACAGGCGCTGCAGGTCGGCGCCCGGGTTGGGCCCGCTCGTCGAGCCGCAGCAGATGATCGCGCCGCCGGGTCGCAGGGCGCGCATGGAGTGCTTCCAGGTGGCCTCGCCGACCGACTCGAACACGGCGTCGACCTTGCCGGGCAGCTTCGCACCGGACTCGAAGACGGCGTGCGCCCCGAGCTTCTCGGCGAGGTTGCGCTTGTCCTCCGTGCGTCCGGTCACCCAGACCGTCATCCCGGCCGCGCGGCCGAGCTGGACGAGCGCCGTCGAGACGCCGCCGGACGCGCCCTGCACGAGCATCGTCTGGCCGGGGTGCAGGCCGGACTTCGTGAACAGCATGCGGTAGGCGGTCAGCCACGCGGTGCCCATGACCGCGGCCTGGCTCGCGGTGATGCCGTCGGGCTTCGGGATGGCGTTGCGCTTCGGGACCGCGATGTAGTCGGCCATCGCGCCCTGGTGCTTCTCCGTGAGGAGCGTGCGCTTGGGGTCGAGCGTCTCGTCGCCGCTCCACGTCGGGTCGCCGATGATCGAGTGCAGGACGACCTCGGTGCCGTCCTCGAGGGTGCCGGCGCCGTCGCAGCCGAGGATCATCGGGAACTGCTCGGGCTTGATGCCGACGCCCCGGAGCGTCCAGAGGTCGTGCATGTTGAGGCTGGCGGCGGTGACCCGCACCTTCACCCAGCCTTCGGGGACCTGGGGGTCGGGGCGCTCGCCGACGGTCAGCGAGTCGAGCGGAGCGTCGGCGTTGGGCTCAGCGGCGTAGACGGCGAACATGCCCAGAACCTAACCCGCCGGACCCGGCGCTACCGTGTGAACCGTGGCGAGGGCGATCGCGGACTGGTGGGACGCAGTGGAGCTGTGGCTGACGCAGCTCGCGTTCCCGCTGCAGGTCGGGCTGGCGATCGTGGTGGTGCTGCCGCTGTGCTGGGCCGTCGCGGGGCTGCTGGACCGGGCCGCCGGTGTGGTGACCGACGCCCTGGCGCGCCGCAGACGACCCTGATCAGGGGGCCAGGTCCCGCCACTCCGGGATCGGCGTGTCCCGCACCTCCACCCCCGCGCCGCCGCAGGCGCCGGCCAGTGCGGAGAGCACCTCGGAACAGCCCGCGTCGAGGCGCAGGGCGGCGAGCGGGTCGCCGCGGGTCTCGCCCCGGTTCACGATGACCACCGGCACGTCGTGCTTCGCGGCGTGCTTCACGAACCGCAGGCCGGACATGACGGTCAGCGAGGAGCCGGCGACCAGGAGCGCGCCGCCGGCGGCCCGCAGCGCGTCGACCATCGCGTAGGCGCGGACCACCCGCTCCTTCGGCACGTTCTCGCCGAAGAACACGACGTCGGGCTTGAGCGGGCCGCCGCACGTGGCGCAGCCGACCAGCCGGAAGCCCTCGGTCCGCTCCAGCAGGACGTCGCCGTCGGGCGCGGTCTCGATCTCGGGGCCGACCGAGTCGGCGAAGCCGGGGTTGGCCGCCTCGAACCGCTCCTGCAGCACGGCGCGCGAGCTGATCTCCCCGCAGGCCAGACAGACGACGTCCGCGATCCGGCCGTGCAGGTCGATCAGCTCGCGATGGCCGGCCTCGCCGTGCAGGCCGTCGACGTTCTGCGTGATCAGGCCGCGGAGCACGCCGCGGCGCTCCAGGTCCGCGAGGGCGAGGTGGCCCGGATTCGGCACGGCCCGGCGCATCCGGGCCCACCCGACGTGGCTGCGCGCCCAGTACCGGCGCTGCGCCGCGGGGCCCGACACGAACTCGCCGTAGGTCATCGGGCGGCGCAGCGGCGAGCCCGGGCCGCGGTAGTCCGGGATGCCGGAGTCGGTGGAGAGCCCGGCCCCGGTCAGGGCGACGAGCGGGCGCCCGGCGAGCAGGTCGAGCGCCTCGTCGAGGGGCGCGGCCAGGGCGTTCTGCACGATCTCCAGGGTACGTGGCGCGAATGTGCAATGCGCGGCGCTCGGGGCCGACGAGGCTGGGGGACATGACCGATCAGACGCTGTTCACCGACGCCGTCGACCTCGCCGTCGCGACGATCCGCGGCGCCGCGGCCGGGCGGTACGCCGACCCGACCCCGTGTTCCGACTACACCGTCGCCGACCTGGTGAACCATCTCGCGTTCGGCTTCCTGCTGGCCCACCACTCGGCGACCCGCGAGCCCTGGCCGGAGTCCTGGACGGCCGACTCGCGGGCGCCGTTCCTGCGCGACCTGCCCGAGCCGGAGTGGGCCGCCGCGGCGGAGAAGGAGGGCGCCGCGGCCGCCGCGGCCTGGACCGACCCGCGCGTGTGGGAGGGCGAGTCGCACCTGGGCGGCGGGCCGATGCCCGCCGCCGCGATCGGCGCGATGATGACCGGCGAGTTCGTGGTGCACGCGTGGGACCTCGCCGTGGCCACCGGGCAGCCGTTCAGCGTGTCCCCGGCCCTCGGCGAGGCCGCGTTGGAGGCGATGAGCGGCATGGCGTCGATGGGTCGCGAGGCCGGGTGGATCGGCGCCGAGGTGCCCGTCGACCCCGCGGCGCCCGCACTGGACCGGGCTCTCGGGGTGAGCGGGCGGGACCCGGCCTGGCAGCCGTGACCCTCAGCGCCGATGTCCGCTCCGTGAGCTCCGCTCAGTGCTGATGTCCGCTCCGCGAGCTCCGCTCAGTGCTGATGTTCGCTCCGCGAGCTCCGCTCAGCCGGGGGTGACCCAGCTGGGCCTGCGCTTCTCGCCGAAGGCGCGGATGCCCTCCTGGCCCTCCTCGCCGGCGAAGTAGTCCGCGGACAGGGCGTTCATCTGCGCGAACTCCGCGGACATGGAGCTCGGGCGCTCGCGGCGCAGCAGCTCCTTCACACCCGCGAGCGCACCGGGGGCGCCGAGCCGGAGCATGTCGACGTACCGGGCGACCTCGGCGTCGACCTCGTCGGCGGGCACCGCGCGGTTGAGCAGCCCGATCGACGCGGCGCGGGCGGCGTCGAAGGTCTCCCCGGTGAGGAAGAGCTCGTGGGCGGCGCGCGGCAGCAGCCGGGGGAGCACCGTCACGGAGATGACCGCGGGCACCACGCCGAGCCGGACCTCGGTGAAGGCGAAGGTGGCGGTGTCCGCGGCCACGGCGATGTCGCAGGCGGCGACCAGGCCGACGCCGCCGGCGCGGGCCGGGCCGGTGAGCCGGGCGACGACGGGGGTGGGCGAGGTCCAGATCGTCTCGAGGATCCGCGGGACCTCGGTGACCCCCTGCTGCTCGGCGCTGCGCCCCTGGGACTCCTTGAGGTCCATGCCGGCGCAGAACACGGTGCCGGTGTGGGTCAGCACGATCACCCGGGCCTCGTCGTCGCCGATCGCGGCGTCGAGCTGGGCGATCAGCTCGCGGCGCAGCTGGGCGGACAGCGCGTTGCGGTTGGCGGGGGAGTCGAGGGTGATCGTCGCGACGCCGTCGGCGGTGTCGCGGTGGACGAGTTCGCTCACGGCCACGGACCCTACCGAGTGCGCACCGGTCGGGCGCTCTCCTCGTCCGGCATCTCGTCGGCGGAGGCGCGGGGGGCGGCGGGTGCACACCGGTTCAGGCGTCGGCGGTCCCGTGGGCGGCGAGCCAGTCCCGCGCCCGCTTGGCGGAGGCGCGGGACAGCCAGGCGTCCTGCACCACCTCGGCGAGCTCGTCGCGGCCGATCTCGTGCAGGCGCGAGGCGCGGATGAGCACCGACGGGTGGCCGTCGAAGTGCGGCGTGGTGAAGAAGGGCGAGCCCGGGTCCTGGACCATCGCGGCCTTGTCCTCGTCGCCGCCGACCCAGAAGACGATCACGTCGTCGTAGCGTTCGCCGGTGTCCGGGTCGACGGCGTCGGGCCGGGGCGTGCGGAAGAAGACGAACGACTTGCCGCCCACCTGGTACACCGCGTTGCCGGCGGTGCCGTCGACGCGGGTGACGTGCGGCATCCCGGCGGCGAGCGCGTGCACGTCCTCGACCCGTGCCGGCCGGTCGTCGACCACGGCCGGAGATGCTGTCAGACCGCGAACAGCTGGTCCAGGTCCGCGAACGCCTTGAACTCCAGGGCGTTGCCGGCCGGGTCGAGGAAGAACATCGTGTGCTGCTCGCCCGGCTCGCCGGCGAACCGCACGTACGGCTCGATCACGAACTCCACGCCCGCGGCCCGCACCCGCTCGGCCAGGGCGGTGAACTCGGGCACCGGCAGGACCACGCCGAAGTGCGGGACCGGGACCTCGTGCCCGTCGACGGGGTTGCGGCCGGCGACGCCGCGGTGACCCGGGACGAGGTGCGTGACGACCTGGTGGCCGTGCACGTCCCAGTCCGTCCAGGCCTCGGCGGAGCGGCCGCGCGGGAAGCCGAGGACCTCGCCGTAGAAGCGCCGGGCGGCGTCGATGTCGTCGACCGGGATCGCGAGGTGGAAGGGCGGGCGCACGGCGGTGCCCGTCATGCCACCGGCCGCTCGAACGTGACCAGCAGGCCCTCGACGCCGCCGGGGCCGATCCGTCCCTTCACGTCCGCGCTGGTGATGGTCTTGAGCTGCCAGCCGTCGTCGGCCTCGCCGTTGAGGATCTTCTCCAGCTTGTCCGCGGACAGCTTCCCGCCGATCAGGCCCTCGCGGAGTTGGATCACCTTGTACTCGAATCGCCGTGCCATGCGTCCGAGCATGCCAGCGGTGGACTGCGGGCGGAGGATTCACGAACGTTCGACCGGCGGTCATGATGGAGCCGACGCCCGCCGATGCCGAGGTCGGCGCGGCGGAGGGGAGGCGCCCGTGACCGCCGTGTGCACCGCGTCGGGGACCGAGGAGTCCGGCCCGGAGGAGTACTCCCTCGCCGGGGTGGCCGAGGGGGACCGCGAGGAGCTCTGGGAGCAGGTCGTCTCGGAGTCGCACGCGCCGATGCGGTTGCGGTTCGCCGCCGGCCGGCCGCCGCGGCCCTTCCACGGCGTCGTCCGGCGACGGCGGATCGGCGACCTCGAGCTCGTCGACTGCGAGTCCGATCCCTGCGACGGCGTGCGGCCGCGCTCCCGCATCGGCAGCGCGGACGACGACCTGGTCGGCGTGCTCGTCACGCGGTCGGGCGGCGAGCTGATGATGCAGGGCGAGAACGGACGCCGGCTGCGCCCGGGGGACCTGCTGATGTGGGAGGGGCGGCTGCCCGCCCGCTTCTCGGTGCGGGGCCGCTTCGCCAAGCGCACGCTGATCACGCGCCGGTCGGCGCTCGACGAGGTCCTGGGCCGCGGCTGGTCGGTCGGGGACCGGCCGCTCGACGGCGCGGACCCGGCCGCGCGCCTGCTCGTCGCCTACCTCGACCTGCTGGCCGGGTCGGGGGAGCTGCCGCCGTCGGCCGTCGCGGCGGCCCGCAACGCCACGTTGGAGCTGGTGGCCGGCCTGGTCCGGGCCACCGGCGACGCGCCGCACGGGCCCGGGCTGCGCGCCGCGATGGAGGCCTGGATCGACCGGCACCTCGGCGAGGAGATCACGCCGGCGGCGATCGCGGCCGCCCACGGCGTGTCGGTGCGGACGGTGTACCGGGCCTTCGAGTCCTCGGGCGACACGGTCGGCGCGCACGTCCGCACCCGGCGCCTGCTGCGGGCGCGCGCCGAGCTGGCCGCCGGCTCCGTGCCCGTCGCGCTGATCGCGCGGAACTGGGGTTTCAGCGACTCCAGCCACTTCTCGCGGGCCTTCCGCGCCCGCTTCGGCACGTCGCCGAGCGCCTACCGGGCCGCCCTGCGGCCGCGGTAGGCGCCGGCTGGCAGGGATCGGCCGGTTTCCGGCAGGCAGGTGCATGACTCGGCCCGCCCGCGCTCCGCAGGATCGAGGTGACCCGGATCACCCCGACGGAGTGGAGAGCCGATGCGGTCGATCTTCTTCCACCTGATGCCCTACCGGGACCTCCCGGCCGACTTCGAGCAGCGCTACGAGAGCATCTGGATCACCCCGCCCAACAGCGAGCTGTGCGACCCGCGCAAGGTCGCGCAGTACTACCAGTGGAACCTCGACGAGCTGGAGCTGGCCGACCGGCTCGGCTTCGACGGGGTCGGCGTGAACGAGCACCACCAGAACGGCTACGGCTTCATGGCCTCGCCGAACCTCATGGCCGCGGCACTGGCCCGGCGCACCCCCAACAACTCCGCGATCATGGTGCTGGGCAACACGCTCGCCCTGTACTCGCCCGCCACCCGCGTGGCGGAGGAGTTCGCGATGCTCGACGTCCTGTCCAACGGCCGGCTGGCCGCGGGCTTCCCCGTCGGCACCTCGATGGACGTCAACTTCTGCTACGGCATCCCGCCCACCCAGACCCGCCCGCGGTTCCGCGAGGCGGAGGACCTGATCACCCAGGCCTGGACCAGGCCCGGCCCGTTCACCTTCAACGGCCGCTACAACCAGCTCCGCTACGTCAACCCCTGGCCGCAGCCGCTGCAGAAGCCGCACCCGCCCGTCTGGCTCGCCGGCGGCGGCTCGGTGGAGACCTGGGAGCTCGCGGCGGCGAAGAACTACACCTACAGCTACCTGTCCTTCTTCGGCGCCAAGTTCGGCAAGAAGCTGATGGACGGCTTCTGGGCGAAGATGGACGAGCTCGGGGTCGACCGCAACCCGTTCCGCGCCGGGTTCGCCCAGCAGATCTGCGTGTCCGAGACGGACGAGCGGGCGGAGCAGGAGTACCTCGAACACGTCACGTACTTCTTCAACAAGTGCCTGCACATCCCGTCGTACTTCTTCGAGGCGCCGGGCTACCGCACCCGCAAGTCGACCGAGTTCGCGATCAAGACCAACCAGCCCGGTGCGATCGCCGCGGCCGCCGCCCTGGAGAAGAACTGGAAGACCCTCAACGAGGAGGGCTTCATCATCGCCGGCAGCCCGTCGACGGTGGCGGACCGGCTGATCGAGGTCGCGAAGACCCTGCGGGTGGGCAACCTGCACGCCCTGCTGCAGATCGGGTCGATGCCGCACGAGCTGACGAAGAAGAACATCACGCTGTTCGCCGAGGAGGTCATGCCGCGGATCCGGCACATCTGGGACGCGGAGGGCTGGACCCACGAGTGGTGGCCGTCCGGTGCGGCCAGCCGAGCGGTGACGGGAGCCCAGGCATGACGACGACGGAATCCCCGGTCGACGAGCGGATCGTCCAGGTCGGACCCATCGCCGCGCGCGTGCTGGTCGCGGGCACCGGCGAACCGCTGCTGTTCCTGCACGGCGCCGGCGGGCTGTGGTGGGACCCGTTCCTCGAGGAGCTGGCCCGCCACCACACCGTCTACGCCGTCGAGCACCCCGGCGCGAACGTCTCCGAGGACCTGGAGCACCTGCCGGGGCTGTGGGAGCTCGTCCTGTTCTACGACGAGCTGCTCGACGCCCTCGGGCTCGACTCCGTCCGGGTCGTCGGACACTCGTTCGGCGGGATGGTCGCCGCGGAGCTGGCCGCCAACTCCCCGCGCCGGGTCTCCCGGTTGGTCCTGCTGTGCCCCGTCGGGTTCTGGCGCGACGACCACCCGATCCCGGACATCGCGGGCATCCCGCCGGAGACGCTTCCCGGGCTGGTGCTCGCCGACCCGGAGAGCCCGCTCGCGGCCATGCTCACCCCGCCGGCCGACGACCCGCAGGCGCTCTTCGAGGCCGCCATGCGGATGGCCAGCATCCTGCACTTCATCTGGCCGCTGCCGGAGAAGGGCCTGGCCCGGCGCATCCACCGGGTGAGCGCACCGACCCTGCTCGTGTGGGGTGAGCAGGACCGGCTCGTCGATCCCGCGTACGCCGAGGAGTTCACCTCCCGGCTGCGCGACTCCCGGCTGGCCCGGGTGCCGGACGCGGGGCACCTCCCGCAGCTCGAGCAGACCGGCGCCGTGCTGGCGCAGGTGCTCCCGTTCCTGGAAGGACGGTCCTGACCATGCCGCTCGACCCGCAGATCGAGGCCCTGCTCGCGCAGATGGCCGAGCAGGGCGCGAAGTCGCCGGAGAGCATGACGGTCGCCGAGAGCCGGGCGATGATCGCGGACCTGGCCGGCCTGGCCGGGCCGCCCGCCGAGCTCGCGCGCGTGGAGGACACCGCCGCGCCGGGGCCCGCCGGCGACATCCCGGTCCGGATCTACGTGCCGCCGGGCGACGGGCCGCTGCCCGTGCTCGTCTACTACCACGGTGGCGGCTGGGTGATCGGCGACCTGGAGAGCCACGACGCCGTCTGCCGGGCGCTGGCGGCCCGCGCGGGCTGCCTCGTCGCGGCGGTGGACTACCGGCTCGCGCCCGAGCACCGCTTCCCGGCCGCGGTCGACGACGCCTACGCCGCCCTCGTGTGGGCCGCCGAGAAGATCGGCGACCACGGCGGCGACCCGGCCCGGCTGGCCGTCGGCGGGGACAGCGCGGGCGGCAACCTCTCGGCCGTGGTGGCGCAGCTCGCGAAGAAGCAGGGCGGACCGCGGATCGCCTTCCAGCTGCTGATCTACCCGGCGACCGACCGCTTCGACGACAGCCCGTCGATGCGGGAGAACGCGCTCGGCCCGCTGCTGTCCCGGGCGTGGATCGAGTGGTTCCTCGGCTGCTACCTGACCAGCCCCGACGACGGCCTCGACCCGCGCGTCTCGCCCGGCCGGGCGGACGACCTGTCCGGCCTGCCGCCGGCCCTGGTGGTCACCGCCGAGTTCGACCCGCTGCGCGACCAGGGCGCCGCGTACGTCGGGAAGCTGCGGGAGGCCGGCGTCGACGCGCAGCTGCTGCCGGTCGACGGCATGATCCACGGCTTCTTCCAGATGGCCGGGGTGATCGACAAGGCCCGGGAGACGCTGGACGCGGCGGGTGACGCCCTGCGCACCGCCCTGGCCTGAGCCCGAAGTCCCCGCCGCCGGCTACCCGAAGCGCCTGCGCAGGTAGTCGGCGGTGGGGGCGTCGGCGGGGAAGAAGGACTCCACCGCCACCTCCTCGAGGGTGATGTCCAGCGGCGCTCCCAGCACCGAGACCGTCGAGAAGAAGGTGAGCAGGCCGTCGGGGTGGCGCAGCCGCAACGGCAGCACGACCCGGTTGCGCGGGTGGGCGTCCGGATCGAGGCCGAGGGTGCGGCAGTGCCCGACCAGCTCGTCGAGCAGCGCACCGAGGGCGGGGTCGGCCGAGCGGTCGGCCTGCCGGCGCAGCCGCGAGACGAGGTGGGCGGCGTACTCGTCGAGGCCCTCGACGTAGCGGGCGAGCCCGCGCGGGTGCAGGGCGAGCCGCAGCACGTTGGCCGGCGGCTCGAGCAGCCCCGGGTCGACGAGCTCGACGAACACCGCGACGGCCCGGTTGGTGTCGATCATGTCCCACTGCCCGTCGACCAGCACCGCGGGGAACGGGTCGTGCGCCGCCAGCAGCCGGTTCAGCGAGCTGTGCACCTCCGCCATCTCCGACGAGTGCAGCGAGTGCTGCGTGTACGCCGGAGCGAACCCCGCCGACACCAGCAGCTCGTTGCGGGCCCGGAGCGGCAGGTCGAGCTCCTCGGACAGGTGCAGCACCATCTCGCGGCTCGGCCGCGACCGCCCCGTCTCCAGGAACGACAGGTGCCGCGCCGACACCTCCGCCTTGTTGCCGAGGTCGAGCTGGGTGAGCCGGCGGCGCTGCCGCCACTCCCGCAGCAGGCCGCCGAAAGCCGTCTCGACCGGGACCGTCACCGCTGTCATGGCCCGAACGGTACAAAGCCGATCGGGGCCGGGCGATGACCTCCGAGGTAATGGCGCGACCGCACGCCCGCGCGCGAGAGTCCCGGACATGGACTCGACCGAGCAGATGTACGCCGCCATGCCGTTCACCCAGGTCCTCGGGGCGACGGCGGTGCGGGCCGACCGCGACGAGGTGCGGCTGCGGCTGGAGTGGACCCCCGAGCGCTGCACCAGCGGCGGCCTGCTGCACGGCGGCGCCACCCTCGCGCTCGCCGACGCGGCCGGTGGCTGGGCCGGGTTCCTCAACCTGCCGGAGGGCTCCTCGGGGACGGCGACCACGTCGTCGTCGACCCATTTCCTGCGGCCGGTGAGCGGCGGCGCGGTCGAGGCCTCCGCCCGGGTGCTGCACGCAGGACGCACCGCGATCGTGGTGGTCGTCGACGTGACCGACGACCGCGGCCGGCTCACCGCGCGGGTGACCCAGTCGCAGGCGGTGTTGTAGGCGCTCAGGGTGGTACCGACGGGACCAGGCTCGCGCCGGGCGCGAGGCGCCGGGCAGGGCTAGCGTCGTAACCGGAGGACCATCCACCTGTGAGGAGGGCGCGTGAAACTCGGCCTGCACATCGCGGACTTCACCTACCCGAGCGGCCCGCAGGGCCTCGCCGACGACCTCACCCGGATCGCCGTCACGGCCGAGGAGGCCGGGATCGCGCGGGTCAGCGTGATGGACCACGTCTGGCAGATCCGGCCCGTGGGGCCGATCGAGAACGACATGCTGGAGGCGTACACGACGCTGGGCTACCTGGCCGCGCGCACCGAGCGCGTCGAGCTGCTGGCCTGGGTCACCGCGGTCAGCTACCGCGACCCGGGTCTGCTCGCCAAGCTCGTCACCACCCTCGACGTGCTGTCGAAGGGGCGGGCCTGGCTCGGCATCGGTGCCGCCTGGAACGACGAGGAGGCCCGCGGTCTCGGCCTGTTCTTCCCGTCGACCGCGGAGCGGTTCGAGCGGCTGGAGGAGACGCTGCGCATCTGCCTGCAGATGTGGAGCGCGGACGAGGGCCCGTTCGAGGGCACCCACTACCGGCTCGAGCGGACGTTGAACGTGCCGCAGTCGCTGACCCGCCCGCACCCGCCGATCCTCATCGGCGGCGGGGGTGAGAAGAAGACGTTGCGGCTGGTCGCGCAGTACGCGAACGCGTGCAACCTGTTCGACGGGCCGGAGCTGCCGCACAAGCTCGACGTGCTGCGGCAGCGGTGCGAGGAGGTCGGCCGCGACTACGACGAGATCGAGAAGACGGTCATGGGCCGGGGCTACGGGAGCGACCCGAAGGAGCTGGTGGGGCACCTGGAGGAGCTCGCGAAGCTCGGGGTCCAGGAGTACCACGGCCTGATGCCGGACGTGTCCGAGCTCGAGCCCCTGCGGGAGCTGGGGCGCGAGGTCGTCCCGGCGGTCGCGGACCTCTGACCGGTTCCCCGCGGCGCGGGGGAGGTCCCACACTGTCCGCATGCCGGACGAGGACCGCACGGCCTACCAGCGGCTCCGCGCCGCGCACCTCAGCGCGGTGCGGGCCGCGCTCGACGACCACGTGGCGCGGCTCGACCGGCCGCGCGCGGCGATCGAGCGGCACCGCACCGAGCGGCTCCGGGCGCTCCTCGGGTGGGCGCGCGAGCGCTCGCCCTTCCACGCCGCCCGGATGGACGAGGTGGACCCGGCCACGGCGACCGTCGCGGACCTCGCGCGGCTGCCCGTGATGACCAAGGCGCAGGCCCAGGAGGAGTGGGACGCGATCGTCACCACCCCGGGCCTGGACCGCGCCGGGGCCGAACGGGTGCTGGCCGAGCAGCGCTGGTTCTCCTACACCCCGCAGGGGCACCAGGTGTTCAGCTCGGGCGGGTCGAGCGGGGTGCGGGGCGTGTACGTGTGGGACTGGGAGCAGTACGTCGCGCTCGCGTGCCTGGCGTGGCGCTGGCAGGTCCGGGCCGACCGCGCCACGGGCGTCGACGGGCCCGCCCGGCTGGCCGTGCTCTCCGCCGGCGGGCCGCCGCACGCCAGCACCCCGTTGTTCGACGTCGCCACCGACGCGTCCACGGAGACCGTCGTGATCCCGGCCGCGGCGCCGTTCGACGACGTCGTCAAGGCCGTGGCCGACGCCCGCCCGACCGCATTGGTCGGGTACGCGTCGGTGATCGGCCGGCTCGCCCGGGCCTCGCTGGCCGGGGAGCTCGACGTCCGGCCGCTGCGGGTGAGCACCAACTCCGAGCCGTTGACCGAGGAGGACCGGACCGCGATCGGCGCCGCCTGGGGCGCCCCGGTGCACAACCTCTGGGGCTCGACCGAGATCGGCGTCCAGGCCGTCGGGTGCGGGGTCGGCGACGGCCTGCACGTCTCGGACGACGAGGTGATCCTCGAGCGGGTCGACGCCGACGGCCGCCCCGTCGGCCCGGACGAGCCGGCCGCCCGCACCCTCGCGACCGGGCTGGCGGGCCGCACCTTCCCGTTCGTCCGCTACGACCTGGGCGACGAGGTCACCCTGCTGCCCGGGACCTGCCCGTGCGGCAGCGCGATGCCGCGGGTCGCCGCCGTGGCCGGGCGCCGGGACGACGACTTCCGCTACGGCGGGCTGCTCGTCCCGGCCAGCGCGTTCCGGTACGTCCTGGGCACCGACCCGCGGATCTCCGAGTACCAGGTGCACCAGACCCCGGGCGGGGCCGACGTGCTGGTGGTCGGTTCGCCGGACCGCCCGGCGGTGACCACCGCGCTGGTGGAGGCGCTGCAGCCCTACGGCCTCCCCGACGCCGCCGTCACCGTCCGCACCGTCGACCGCATCCCGCGGCACTCCTCGACGGGCAAGCTCTCCCGCTTCGTCCCGCTGCGATAGCGCACTATGGAACCATGATGCGATCTCAGGGTCCTCCCGAACGCGTTATGGAACGATAACGCGCTCTTCGACGGCGTCTCGGCGCATCATGGATCCATACTGCGTCGTCAGGCGGCGGCGTCGCGGCGCGCGACCTCCTGGCGGACGAGGGGGATGACCTCGCGGCCGAACTCCTTCGCGTCCTCGAGCAGGTCGTAGCCGCGGGCGGACAGGATCCGGACCCCGAGGTCGTAGTAGTCCATCAGCGCCGCCGCGACCGTCTCCGGCGTACCCACCAGCGCGGTCGAGTTGCCCGCGCCGCCGGTGGCCGCGGCCGTCACGGTCCACAGGGCGCGGTCGTGCCGCTCGCCCTCGGCGGCGCTGGCGAGCAGCCGCTGCGAGCCGGCGTTCTCCGGGTCGGTCAGCTTGTGCCGCCGGGTGAGCTGCTGCCCGCCCGCGGTCCGCTCGCGGATCCGGGCGACGGTGGCGTGCGCCTTCTCCCAGGCCTCCTCCTCGGTGCGGCCGAGGATGGGGCGGAACGCCACCTGGAACGTCGGCGCCGGCCGGCCGGCCTCCTTGGCGAGCTGGGTGATCGTCGCGATCTGCTCGGCGGTGCCGGCCAGCGGCTCGCCCCACAGCGCGTAGATGTCCGCCTCCTCGGCGCCCACCTTGTAGGCGGCGGGGGAGGAGCCGCCGAACGAGATGCGGGGCCGCGGCTGCTGGGCGGGCTCGACGTCGAGCACGAAGTCGGAGAAGGCGTAGTGCTCGCCGTGGAAGTCCCACGGCTCGCGCTCGGTCCAGGCCCGCTTGAGGATCTGGATGGCCTCGCGCGTGCGGTCGTAGCGGCGGTCCTTGGGCAGGACGTCGCCCTCGCGCTGCTGCTCGTGGTCGTTGCCGCCGGTGATCACGTGCAGGGTGAGCCGGCCGCCGGACATCGCGTCGAGCGTGGCGACGGTCTTCGCCGTGAAGGTCGGGTAGGAGACGTTGGGCCGGTGGGCGAGCAGCAGCTGCAGCCGCTCGGTGTGGTCGGCGATGTAGGCGGCCGCCTGCGCGGGGTCCGGGCTGCCCGACGAGTACGCCGTGAGGACGCGGTCCCAGCCGCTCTCCTCGTGCGCCCGGGCCAGGGCGAGGGTGAACTCGGGGTCGAAGGCGGGGCCGGAGCGCGGACGGGTCTCGGTGCCGTCGTTGGTCGCTCCGATGCCGAGGAACTCCACGGGCATTGGCGTGCTCCTTCGCGGACGGGGGTCGGCTCTCCCCTCGCACAAGCACGCCGAGGCCCGGCGTGTTCCCCTCAGGTGCCCTCGGCGAGCCGGCGGGCGCGGGCCCGCAGGTCGGCGACGGAGGTCAGGTCGGCGTCCACGGCCTTGATCGCCCGGCTCGTGTCGCGCAGCTCCTCGACGGTGCGGCGCACCTCCTCGAGCTGCGCCGTCGTCTCCCTCTCGCGCGCGGTGACCGCAGTGCCGGCCGCGCGGCGCAGCGTGGTCTGGGCGGTGCGGGAGGCGTCGCGCAGCTGCTTGACGAGCACGATCTGGAACTCGTCGACGACGGCGCGGTTCCGCGTGCGGGCCTCCTGCCGGCGACGGTCGAGGGACCGCTTGCGCTCGGCGGCCACCGCCGACCCGCCGAGGGCGAGCGCGGCCACCACGGCCCCGGTGATCAGGATCCAGAGCGGCATCGTGACGTGGAAGACCCGTGTGAGCACGAGGGACATCATGATGCCGGCGTAGGAGGGCATGACGATCCTGGCCATCCGGGCGGGCATCGGCATGCGGCCGCCGTCGTTCGTCGCGGTGGGTGGAGCCAGGTTCTCGACGAGCGAGGCCGGGGTGACCATCGGCAGCGCCGGGACCTCGAGCGGGGAGTCGAGCTCGAGGTGCCGCTCGAGGCGGGCGGCGAGCGCGGCAACCGTGTCGCGGGCCTGTTCGCGGGTCCGGTCGGCCTCGATGACCAGGCGCGTGCGGAGCTGCTCGTCGAGCCGGGCGCGGTCCTTGCGCGGGTCCGTCGCGGCGAGGGCGGCCTCGGCCTCGGCGAGCACGCTGCGGGAGGCGGTGCGGACGGCGAACTCGGCGTCGGAGACGAGGGTGGCGAAGCCGTCGGCGAGGAGCTGGGGCCACTCCCGGGCCAGGGCGCGCTCGTGGTCGGACCGGGTGCGGGTGCGGGCGAGCTCGGCGCGCAGCCGGTTGGCGCGGGTGGGGTCGGTCAGGGAGGCGCGGCGGTAGCGCAGGTCGGCGCCCAGGGAGGCGAGCGCGCGGTCGGTCTCCTCGCCCGCGGCGCGGATCGCGGCGGCCTCGTGCTCGGTGTTGCGGGCCGACCGCAGGGTCTCCCGGGCGACGCGCACCCGGCGGATGAGGTCCGCGCGGTCGTTGGCCTCCGCGCCGGCCAGGGTCTCGTCGAGGAGCTCGGCCGCCTCGGCGGCGGTGCTGCGGGTGGGGGCGGTGATCGTCTCGGGCATCTCCGGCTCCTCGGGTGGTGGGGTCGGGGGACGGCTCCGGCCGGCCCGCGAGGCGGGCCGGCCGGGTCCGGTCATGCGGCGAAGTCGTCGTAGCCGTCGTCGCCGTCGTCGTCGCCGCCGTCATCGGAGGCGTCCTCGGTGTCGTCGTCGTCGAAGCTGGCGGTCTCCTCGAAGTCGTCGCCGCCGTCCTCGTCCTCGCCCGTCTCCTCGGTCTCCTCCTCGTCCCAGCTCTCCTCGTAGTCGTAGTCCTCGCTGTAGGTGCTCTGCCACGGCATGGTGTGCTCCTCGGGTTGTGGAGGCCCCGTCCGGGCCTCCGATGCCGAGAACTGTGCCGATCCGGGCCGGACGGAACGACCGAGTCAACCCCCGCACACCGGTCGTCGGCCCCCGTTCCGGGCGTGGGGTGGACCCCACCCCGGCGCGGGGGCAGGACCCCTGGGAATACCGGAGGTGGGTCGATGCGCTGCACAGTCGGAAGGCCGACCGCCGGGAGGACGATGAGCACCGCCATCGCGATCGTGGGGGCCGGGCCGCGCGGCGTGGGGATCCTGGAGCGGATCTCGGCCAGCGCGCCCGAGCTGTTCGGCGACGCCCTGGACGTCCACCTCGTCGACCCGTACCCGGCGGGTGCCGGGCGGATCTGGCGCGACGCGCAGTCGCCGCTGTTGGCCATGAACTCGATGACCGCGGACGTCACGATGTACACGGACGACTCGGTGGTGTGCGACGGGCCGATCATCCCCGGGCCGTCGTTCTGGGAGTGGGCGCAGGAGCTGTCCGAGGCCGACCTCGCCGACTGGCCGCCGGAGCTGGCCGCCGAGCTGCGCGCCGTCACCGCCTCGACGTTCCCGAGCCGCCGGCTGCAGAGCCGCTACCTCGCCGCGGTGCTGCGTGCGGTCGTCGCCGACCTGCCGGACAACGTCCGCGTGCACGTGCACGCCGCCCGCGCCACCGGGCTGACCGAGCGCGCCGGGCGGCAGGTGCTGGCCGTCGAGGGGGAGCCCGCGCTGACCGTCGACGCCGTCGTGCTCGCGTCGGGGCACCTCGACGCCACTCCGACACCGGACGAGCAGGCACTGCTCGACGCCGCCACCGCGCGCGGGCTGCGGTACCTCCCCCCGGAGCAGACCACGGACTCGGACCTCTCGGTCGTCGAGCCGGGGGAGACCGTGATCGCACGCGGGCTCGGTCTCGCGTTCGTCGACCTGATGGTGCTGCTGTTCGAGGGGCGTGGGGGCCGGTTCGAGGAGGGCCCCGGCGGGCTGAGCTACGTGCCGTCGGGCCGGGAGCCGCGGCTGGTCGCCGGGTCGCCGCGCGGTGCCCCGTACCACTCCAAGACGCACTACCAGCTGCGCGCGGGCCGCCCGCCGGTGCCGCGGTTCCTCACCCCGGCCGTGGTCGACGCGTTGCCGCGGCCGCTGGAGCTGCGCCGCGACCTCTGGCCGTTGATGGCCAAGGAGATCGCATTCGGCTGGTACCACGAGCTCTTCCTGGGCCACCCCGAGCTCGTCGCGCTGCCGTGGACGGAGTTCGAGCCGCGCTACGCCGCGCTCGACTGGGACTCACCGGAGATGACCGAGCTGCTGGCGTCGGCCGTCCCCGACCCGATCGACCGGATCGACTTCGCAGCCCTGGACCGGCCCTTCGACGGGCTCGCGGCCGGGTCGTTGGAGGAGCTGCAGCCGCTGGTCCGGGCCCGGATCGCCGAGGACCTGCGCCAGCACACCGACGAGCGGCACACGCCGCACCTCGGCGCGTTCACGGCCATGCTCGCCGTCTACGGGGAGATCACCCGGGTGCAGGGCGCCGGTCTGCTCTCGGCCGCCTCGCGGGCCCGGGACGTCCCGTGGTGGCAGAGCTTCTTCAACTCGGTCGCGAGCGGCCCGCCCGGGTTCCGGGTCCGGCAGCTGCTGGCGCTCTCCGAGGCGGGGTTCGTGCAGTTCCTGGGCCCGGGCATGTGGGTCGACCTCGACGACGACGGCTTCCGCGCGGGCAGCACCACGCTGGCCGGGGCCCCGCCGGTCCGGTCCACGATCCTGGTCGACGCCCGGCTGCCCGACCCCAGCGTCGAGCGCACCGCCGACCCGCTGCTGGCCGGCCTGCGGGCCACCGGCGAGGTGTCCGAGGAGGTCCTGCGGGACGCCTCGGGCGCGGTCCTGCGGCACACCGGGCTGGTCCGGGTGCGGCCGGCCGACGGGGCACTGATCGACGCGGCCGGTCACGCCCACGAGCGGCGGTTCGCGGTCGGGCCGCACACCACCGTCAAGGTGGCGGGGGCCTTCACGCGGCCCGGGATGAACGCGCAGAGCCTGCGCTACAACGACGCCGTCGCCCGCGCCGTCCTGCTGTCCCTGCCGGGCGCGCGCAGCGCCGCCGCCTGACCCCGCTCCCACACAGACGAACGGCGCTCTCGCTCACATCTGCTGACCGAGAGCGCCGTTCGATTCGGGGGTCAGTCCTCGTCGGGGAGGGGGCGCGGGGTGGAGTCGGAGGGGATGCGCTCGGTCGACCCGCCGGCCGTCGCACCAGCCAGCTCCCGGCGCTCGGATGCCGGCCGCGCGGCCGCGGCGGCGCGGGTCCGGCGGAGCCGCTGCACCGAGACGGCGACCGCGGCGACCCAGGCCGCGACGATCAGCGTGTAGGCCACGGCGAGCACGGGGCCGGAGGCGTCGAGCGCGTCGAGGATCGTACGGGCGTTGGTGAACACGATGATGCCGCCGACCGCGGTGCCCAGCACCGGCGCGGGGATCTTCGTGACCAGCCAGGCCGCGATCGGCGCGGCGACCAGGCCGCCGAGCAGCAGGCCGCCGACCGTCCACGGGTCGAGGACGGCGCTGCCCAGCCCGAGCAGGAACCCGATGCTGGCGCACAGCGCGACCAGGAACTCCGAGGTGTCCACGGACCCGATCACGGTGCGCGGCGCCGTCTTGCCCGCGGTCAGCAGCGCGGGCGTCGCGACGGGACCCCACCCGCCGCCCCCGGTGGCGTCGACGAACCCGGCGACCAGGCCCAGCGGCGACAGGAACGTCGAGCGGTGCGGGGAGCGCCGGGCCGTGGCCTCGCGGGGCGGGCGGACCGAGAAGCGCAGCAGGATGTAGACGCCCAGCGCCAGCAGGATGCCGGCCATGATCGGGGCGGCGTCCTCGGTGGACAGCGCCGACAGCACCGTGGCGCCGAGGAAGGCGCCGATCGCGCCCGGCACGCCGAGACGGAGCACGAGCTTCCAGTCGACGTTGCCGAAGCGCCAGTGCGAGGCGCCGGCGGCGAGGGTGGTGCCGACCTCGGCGAGGTGCACGGAGGCGCTGGCGGCGGCCGGGTTCACGCCGGCGATCAGCAGCAGCGACGAGGACGTGACGCCGTAGGCCATGCCCAGGGCGCCGTCGACGAGCTGGGCGCCGAGGCCGACCAGGGCGAAGACGATCAAGGTGCGCATTGCGGTGGTTCTCTCGCGGTGGTGGGCGCGCGCGGCCACGGCGAGCGGGCCTGGGCGCGGCGCGGTCGAGCAGGGGAGCGACGACGAGGGTCAGCGACAGAGCTCGTCGAAGGCGTGGCCGCGGCGCGACGGCCAGAACAGCTCCAGGTCCGAGGCCCGGAGGGGCCGCACGGCGAAGGCGCCCGGGGAGAGCGGGCGCAGGTCGTCGGCGGGCACGACCCCATCGTGCGATCACGGGCGCGGAGCCTCAACCGGGCGTCCGTGATGCGGGAGCAGCGGTAAATGTCCGTACGAAACGGTGCTGGTCGGAGCGGGGTCCTGACGTGCGGGGACGTCGCGGAGAACGATCGTTCGCCCTGCTCGGCGTGGTCAGTCTCTCAGAGCTGTGCGCTCGTGGTGTCCGCGCCGGTCCCCGGGTGCGGAGGGGAGTGGACCGGACATCGGGGTGTCGTCGAGGAACCTGACTCCATGATCACCCGGCCCGGGCCGGAGCCGGGTGGGTCAGGCGGCAGCGGGCAGCAGGGTGGCGGCGGCGGCGCGGTAGCGCGCCAGCACCACGTCGGAGATCGCGGGGTGGGCGCCGAGCGCCTCGGCGACGGGTGCGCCGGCGGCCTGCTCGTGCACCCGGTCGAGCAGGCGGCCGGGGGCGAGGAACCAGGAGGCGACGGCGATGCGGCGCGCGCCGCGGGTCCGCAGCTCCGCGACCGCATCGGTGATCCCGGGCGAGGCGGTGGCGAAGGCGGCGACCGTGTGCGGCCAGCGCTCCGCCAGCCGCTGCACGACGGCGTTGGCGGCCTGGTGCGAGGAGCCCGTGCCGGCGAGCACCAGGCCCAGACCGGGGTCGCCGGGGGCCAGGCCGAGCGCGGCGAGCCGCTCGGCGGCGACGTCGAGCAGGGCGGGGTCGGGCCCGAGGACGTCGGCGACCCGGACGTGCGGCGCCCCGGACTCCTCCACGACGGCCGGGATGTCGACGCGCGCGTGGTACGCCGAGCCGAGCAGCAGCGGCACCACGACCGCGGGCCCGTCCAGGTCGGCCAGCACCTCGCCGAACGCGGGCTCGTCGAAGTCGAGGAAGGCGGGCCGGACGTCGAGCGCCGGGGCCCGTGAGCGCACGACGTCGACGAGGTCCCGGACGGTCGTCGAGGACCGCGGGTCCCGGCTGCCGTGCGCGACGGCGACGAGGGTGGGAGTGGGAGAGGCCATCAGAGGTCAGTTCCGATCATGCCGCCGCTCCCGTCCCGCGAGTGGTCACTCGGCGGGGCTCAGGGCCAGCGGTGTGCCGACCAGGCCGGCGGCGAGCGTGTTGCCCGTCGGCGGGTCGATCAGCAGGAAGCTGCCCGTGGCGCGGATGTCGGCGTATTCGTCGACCGGAAGCGGGTCCGCCGTGCGGACCGTGACCCGGCCGATGTCGTTGAGCGACAGGGCGTCCGCCTCGACCTCGGTGAGCGTGTCCGTGTCGATCCGCGACTCGGGGGCACCCACCACGACCTGGGTGGTCCGCGTGCCGTGCTTCAGGAGCAGGCGGGCGTTCGGCCGCAGGGGCTTGTCGCTCAGCCAGCACAGCGTCGCGTCGATCTCCGAGGTCACGGAGGGCTGCGCGTCCACCGCGACGAGCATGTCCCCGCGGGAGATGTCGATGTCGTCGGCGAGCCGGATCGTGACCGAGCGGCCTGCGGTGCCCTCGGCGAGCGGCCCGTCGGCGGTGTCGACGTGCGTCACCGTGGTCTCGCGGCCCTCCGGGAGCACCACCACGGTGTCGCCGGGCGCGACCGTGCCGGAGGCGATCTGACCGGCGTAGCCGCGGTAGTCGTGCAGCTCCTCGGTGCGGGGGCGGATCACGTACTGCACCGGCATCCGGAAGGGCTTCGCCACCTCCGGCCCGACGACGGGGACGGACTCGAGGTGCCCGAGCAGCGTCGGCCCGTCGTACCAGGGGGTGCGCTCCGACCGCTCCACCACGTTGTCCCCGACGAGCGCGGACACCGGGATGGTCTGCACGGCGTCGTCGGCGAACCCGAGCGACTTCGCCAGCCCGGTGAACTCCTTCTCGATCGCGCGCAGGGTCTCCTCGTCGTACCCGACCAGGTCGATCTTGTTGATCGCCAGGACGAGCCGCGGGACGCGCAGCATCGCGAGCACGGTGGCGTGCCTGCGGGTCTGCTCGACGATCCCGTTGCGGGCGTCGACGAGCAGCACGGCGAGCTCCGCCGTGGACGCGCCGGTGACCGTGTTGCGGGTGTACTGGACGTGCCCCGGGGTGTCCGCGAGCACGAACTCCCGGGTGGGGGTGCCGAAGTACCGGTACGCGACGTCGATCGTGATGCCCTGCTCGCGCTCGGCGCGCAGGCCGTCGACCAGCAGCGAGAGGTCCGGTGTGGACAGTCCCTTGTCGACGGACGCGCGATGCACGGCCTCGATCTGGTCCGCGAGCACCGACTTGGTGTCGTAGAGCAGCCGTCCGACCAGCGTGGACTTGCCGTCGTCGACGGAGCCCGCCGTCGCGAACCGGAGGAGATCCTTGCCCATGATCAGAAGTACCCCTCGCGCTTGCGGTCCTCCATGGCGGCCTCGGAGAGGCGGTCGTCGGCGCGGGTGGCGCCGCGCTCGGTGAGCCGGGAGGCGGTGACCTCGGCGATGATCTCGTCGAGCGTGGTGGCCGTGGACTCGACGGCGCCGGTGCACGACCCGTCGCCGACCGTCCGGTAGCGGACCGAGAGGTTCTCGACCGTCTCGGTCGAGCGCGGCCCGCCCCACGGGCCCTCGGCCAGCCACATGCCGTCCCGCTTGTACACCTCGCGCCGGTGCGCGTAGTAGATCGACGGCAGCTCGATCTCCTCGCGCTGGATGTAGCGCCAGACGTCGAGCTCGGTCCAGTTGGAGATCGGGAACACCCGGACGTGCTCGCCGGGGGCGTGCCGTCCGTTGTAGAGGTTCCACAGCTCGGGGCGCTGCTTACGCGGGTCCCAGCGGCCGAACGCGTCCCGGAGCGACACGATCCGCTCCTTCGCCCGCGCCCGCTCCTCGTCCCGGCGCCCGCCGCCGAACACGGCGTCGAACTTGTTCTCGACGATCGCGTCGAGCAGCGGCTGGGTCTGCAGCGGGTTGCGGGTGCCGTCCGCCCGCTCGACCAGCCGGCCGTCGTCGATGTAGTCCTGCACCTTCGCGACCTCGAGCCGCAGGCCCAGGCGCTCGACGATCGAGTCCCGGAAGTCGATGACCTCGTCGAAGTTGTGCCCGGTGTCCACGTGCAGCAGCGGGAACGGCACCGGCGCCGGCGCGAACGCCTTGACGGCGAGGTGCACCAGCAGCGTGGAGTCCTTGCCGCCGGAGAACAGGATCACCGGGCGGTCGAACTCGCCGGCGACCTCGCGGAAGATGTGGATGGACTCGGACTCGAGCGCGTCCAGCGCGTCGAGCGTCGCCTTCTTCTCCAGGGTCGTCATGCTCGATTCCTCGGTGCCCTCGCAAGCTCGGTCACGTGTGCAGCCCGCATTCGATCTTCGACGTGCCCGCCCAGCGGCCGCTGCGCGGGTCGGCCCCGGGGAGGGGCTTGGCGGTGCAGGGGGCGCAGCCGATGCTCGGGTACCCCGCCCCGACCAGCGGGTTCACCAGGATCCCGTGGTCGGCGATGTACTGCTCCATCTCCTCGTCGCTCCACGCGGCGATCGGGTTGATCTTGACCAGCCCGAACTTCTCGTCGTAGGTGACCAGGGGGGTGTTCGCGCGGGTGGGGGCCTCGACGCGGCGGACGCCGGTGACCCAGGCGTCGTACTTCGCGAGGGTGTCCTGCAGCGGCGCGACCTTCCGCAGCGCGCAACACCGGTTCGGGTCGCGCGACCAGAGGTCCTTGCCCTCGGCGGCGTCCTGCTCGGCGACGGACTGCGCGGCCTGCGCGTTGACCATCCGCACGTCGTAGACCTGCTCCACGGCGTCGCGCGTGCCGATCGTCTCGGCGAAGTGGTAGCCGGTCTCCAGGAAGAGGATGTCCACGCCGGGCCGGGCCTTCGCGGCCAGGTCGACCAGCACGGCGTCCTGCATGTTCGACGCGACGATCAGGCGGTCGCCGAAGGTCTCCGCGGCCCAGGCCAGCACCTGCTCGGCGGTCGCGTCCGGGCCCAGCTGCTCCGCGCCCTGCTCGGCGACGGCGCGCAGGTCGGTCTCCGTGGCGGTTCGGACAGCAGCGCTCATGACTCGACTCCCTCCGGGATCCCGATGCCCACGAACGTCACGACGAAGGTGCGCAGGCACGACGCGCACCACCAGGCGGCACCGGGCACCTTCTCCGAACGCTCGGCGGGGACGAGATCTTCCTCCCCGCAGTACGGGCAGTGGTACGGGACGACGCGCGAGTTCACTTGCCCTCCTCGCCGGCGCTCGTCGGCCGCGTTCGCGGGCTCACTGTGCTGAATGGTGACCTCGCGAGCTCGGTCACTTGAGGTCGTCCTCGTCCGCCCGCAGCACCCACTGGGCGAAGCGCTCACCCTGCTCGCGCTGAGCGACGTACTTCCGCACCACCCGCTCGACGTACTCGCCGAGCTCCTTGCTCGTGACCTTGAGCCCGCGCAGCTTGCGACCGAAGCCGGCGTCGAGGCCCAGCCCGCCGCCCAGGTGCACCTGGAAGCCCTCGACCTGGTCGCCCTCGGCGTCGCGCACGATCATGCCCTTGAGGCCGATGTCGGCGACCTGGGTGCGCGCGCAGGAGTTCGGGCAGCCGTTCAGGTGGATCGACACCGGGGTGTCGATGTCGCCCTGGATGTCGGCGAGCCGCTCCTCCAGGTCCGTGACCAGCCGGATCGCCCGCTCCTTGGTCTCGACGATCGCGAGCTTGCAGAACTCGATCCCGGTGCAGGCCATGGTCGCGCGCCGCCACGGCGAGGGGTTCGCCTGCAGGCCCAGGCTCTCGGCCTCGGCGACCAGGGCGTCGACGGCGGCGTCGGGCACGTCGAGCACGACGACCTTCTGCTGCGGGGTCAGCCGGACCCGCCGCGACCCCGCGGACTCGGCGGCCTTGGCCAGCGCGACCAGGGTGTCCCCGGAGACCCGACCGGACGCCGGGGCGAGGCCGATGTAGTTGGCGCCGTCCTTCTGCTTGTGCACGCCCACGTGGTCGATAGGGCGCTCCGGGATCGCCGGGGCGGGCCCGTCGACCAGCGCGCGGCCCAGGTACTCCGCCTCGAGCACGCGGCGGAACTCCTCCGCGCCCCAGTCGGAGATCAGGAACTTGAGGCGGGCGCGGTTGCGCAGCCGCCGGTAGCCGTAGTCGCGGAACACCGACACGACCCCGGCCCAGACCTCGGGGATCTCGTCGAGGGGGACCCACGCGCCCAGCCGCTGCGCGATCTTGGGGTTGGTGGACAGGCCGCCGCCGACCCAGAGGTCGAAGCCGGGCCCGTGCTCGGGGTGCTCGACGCCGACGAACGAGATGTCGTTGACCTCGTGCGCGGTGTCCTGCTGCCAGGAGATCGCCGTCTTGAACTTGCGGGGCAGGTTCGAGAACTCCGGGGACCCGATGTAGCGGTCCAGGATCGTGCGGATCGCGGGCTCCGGGTCGACCGGGTCCGCGGCGGCGATCCCCGCGACGGGCGAGCCGAGGATCACGCGCGGGGTGTCGCCGCACGCCTCCGTGGTCAGCAGGCCGACACCCTCGACCTTCTCCCAGATCGCCGGCATGTCCTCGACCTGGATCCAGTGGTACTGGATGTTCTGCCGGTCGGTGATGTCCGCGGTGTTGCGCGCGTACTGCTGGCTGACCTCACCCAGGACCCGTAGCTGCTCGGTGGTGAGGGCGCCGCCGTCGCACCGGATCCGCAGCATGAAGTAGCGGTCGTCGAGCTCCTCGGGCTCCAGGGCGGCCGTGCGGCCGCCCTCGATCCCCGGCTTGCGCTGGGTGTAGAGGCCCCACCAGCGGAAACGGCCCCGCAGGTCGGCGGGGTCGATCGAGTCGAAGCCGCGCTTGGCGTAGATGTTCTCGATCCGGGTGCGGACGTTGAGCCCGTCGTCGTCGCGCTTGCTGCGCTCGTTCGGGTTCAGCGGCTCGCGGTGGCCGAGCTTCCACTGGCCTTCGCCGCGCTTGCGCTTGGCAGGGGTTTCCGTGGGCATGGTGGTGGGAGCTCCTGAGCTCTGCGGGGGCGGCGTCGGGGCATGCCGGGACGTTCGGGATTCCGGCGCGGACCGGGGGCCTGGTCTGACGGGGTCGAGGGCGCGGCGTGGCGCTACCGTCGACAGAGCGCGCTGTTCACCCGGTGCAGGTCCACGTGGCGTCGTGCCACGAGGCGCAGAGTCAGCGCAGTCACGTACCACAGGGTGCCACGCTGTCCGGACCAAAGGCCACCGGGCGCCCGGATGCTGGGAGGGGATTCACAGGCGCCGGGCGTCAGTCCCGGTTGCGGCCGTTCCCGTTCCCGTTGCCGTTCCCGTTGCCCCGGCTGCCGTCGTCGCCGTCCTCGTCGTCGAGCTGGTCGAGGTAGTCGCGGAGGTCGAACTCCTCGTCCTCCTCGTCCTCGCGCAGGACGACGCGAGGCGCGCGGGTCGGTACGGGCTTCGGGGTGGGCGTGGCCTGCTCGAGCGCGGCGCCGGCAGCGGTCGCGAGGTGCGGCACCGGCTGGGTCGTCGGCGCCGCCGGCTCGGCGGGAGCCGTCGGCGCCGGGGTGGGGACGACGGCGGCCGGCGCGGTCTGGGTCGGGCCGGAGAGCAGGCTCGTGCCGAGGACGACGACACCACCGGCCGCGACCACGCCGCCGGCGACGACGGTCGCCAGCCGTCGGCGCGGCGCGGGCCGGGCGGGGGAGCGGTGCCGGGCCTGTGCGGGGACGGGCAGCGGCGTGGTGAGCGGGCGGGGGACCGCGATCTCGCCGAGCCGCTCGCCGACCTCGGCGGCGCTCGGCCGGGCCGCGACCTCGTCGGCGGTCATCGCGATCAGCAGGGTGCGCAGCGGGGGATCGAGGTGCGGCGGCACGTCGGGGCGGCGGTGGATGCGCGCGACCGCCGACTCCAGGGCCGCGCCGGCGTACTCGCGGCGCCCGGTCAGCGCCTCCAGCAGGACCAGGCCGAGGGAGTAGACGTCCGCGGGCGGGCCGACCTCGCGACCCTTCACCTGCTCGGGGGCCATGTAGGCGGGCGTCCCGACGGCGAGGCCGGTGGTCGTGACGCGGGTGGCGTCGAGCAGCCGGGCGACGCCGAGGTCCGCGAGGAAGGCGCGGCCGGTGCGGTCGAGCAGCACGTTCGCGGGCTTCACGTCGCGGTGCACCACACCGAGCGCGTGCAGGTGGGCGAGGGCGCCGGCGATCACGGTGCCGATCGCGACCACGCGCTCGTCCGGGACCGGGCCGAGCTCGACCAGGTCGGCCAGCGACCCGCCGTCGACCAGCTGCATGACGACGAAGCCGCGGCCGCCGTCGGCCCCGCCGCCGTCGACCCCGCTGTCGAGGACCTCGACCAGGGCGGGATGGCGCGGGACCTCGTCGAGCCCGCGGACGCCGAGCCTGCGGACGTCGATCCCGGGGTGCAGCACCTTGACCGCGACCGCCCGGCCGGTCCGCAGGTCCGTGGCGCGGTGGACGTGCGCGGTACCGCCCACGCCGATCAGCTCGTCGAGCCGGTACCGCTCGCCGAGCACGTCGTGCCCCGCGTCCGAGCCGGGGTCCGCCCCGGTGCCCGTCCCGATCTCCATGCCCTGTGGGACCTCCGTCTTCCGCCGTCGCGGCGGCGGCCGCGCGGTGGGGTCCTTGGTACCCCATCCGGGTCGGCCCGCCCGCCACGCGCCCGCCGGGAAGATCGGCGGCGGCCGAACGGCGGAGACGATCTCTCAGGGTTCCGGTTCGGGGTCGCGCGCGGGCGCCCGCGGCGGAATGATCCACGGGGTTCGGGACACCCGGGAACGGGCACCCGGGCGCGGGCGGAAGGAGGGCCATGGCTCCGCGGCACGGACGGGCGCGCGGGCGAATCCCCGCGGCGGACCTGCTGCGCGGGGACCGCCGGCCCACGCGACCGGGACGACGCGGGCTGCTGGCGGCGCTCGCGGCCGTCGGGGTGCTCGGGATCGGTGGCGCGGCGACCTGGGCCGCGGTCACCGCGGACGGAGGCTCCGAGCAGCCGGAGGTGGCGCTGCCGACCATGTCGTCCGCTCCTGCGCCCGGAGGTTCCGCGACGGACGTGCCCGGGTCGGGTGGGACGGGGTCGACGAGCCCTGGGTCGGGTGGGTCGGACGGGTCCGGGTCAGCGGGTTCCGGGTCGGCGGGTTCTGGCCCGGCGGGTTTTGGCCTGGCGGGTTCTGGCTCGGCGGGTTCTGGCTCGGGTGGGTCCGGCGGCGCGGGAGGTTCCGGCAGCTCGGGCGGCTCGGGCGGCTCGGGCGGCTCGGGCGGCGGTGGGGGCGCGTCCTCCGGTCCGGCGGGTGGTGGAGCGGGCTCGACCGGACCGGGTGGCGGGTCCGGCGCCCCTGCTCCGGGTGCTCCCGCTCCTGCGGCTCCTGCTCCCGCCGCCCCTGCTCCAGTCGGACCGGCGATCACACCGCCCCCGGCCGTCGCCGCACCCCCTCCGGCTGTGATCACTCCGCCGCCGGGTGTCGTCGCCCCGGCTCCGGAACCCACGAACCCGGGCTCCCGCCACGTCGTCCCCGACCCGTCGGAGGACCCGGACGACGACCTCGCCTCGGACCGCGCCGAACGCCGCGCGAATGAGGCGGAGCGCCGAGCCGACGACGCGGAGCGCCGCGCCGAGCAGGCCGCCGACGAGGCCGAGCGCCGCGCGGAGCTGGCGGCGGAGGACGCCGAGCGCCGGGCCGGGCTCCGCATTGACCAGGAGGAACGCCGCGCCGACCAGGAGGATCGGCCGGCCGAGCTGCCGACCGTCGAGGAGGACCAGGCGGCCGACCTCACCGACCCGCAGGAGTCCTGGGGCACCAGGTGGTGGGACGGCACCGATCGGGATCGGACCGTCGGCGGCCGGCACCGCGCCGACGAGGACGCGGGCTCGGCCGACGCCGGCAGCAGGCGCTGACGATCGTCGTCGGATCGGGAACGCTCCCCGCGCTGACCGCGGATCCCGCTCCACTCCCGGTGATCATGGATGGCTGACCGTGACGAACGACCCCGCCGCGGGCGTCGGCACCGCACCGCGAGTCCGTACCGTGGAGTCGTGAGCAGGACGCCGTTCGGGATCTACGTGCACGTGCCCTTCTGCGCGTCGCGCTGCGGCTACTGCGACTTCAACACCTACACCGCCTCCGAGCTCGCGGGCTCCGGCTCCTCGCCCGACGGCTGGCTCGAGGCCGTCCGCCGCGAGCTCGCGCTGACCCGCCGGACCGTCGGCGACCGGGCCGTCGACACGGTGTTCGTGGGCGGGGGCACGCCGTCCCTGATCGGCGCCGCCCGCCTCGGCACCGTGCTCGACGCGATCCGCGACGAGTTCGGCCTCGCCCCGGGCGCCGAGGTCACCACCGAGTCGAACCCGGAGTCGACGTCCCCGGAGTTCTTCGCCGGGCTCGTCGGGGCCGGGTTCACCCGCGTCTCGCTCGGCATGCAGTCCGCCGCGCCGCACGTCCTGCGCGTGCTGGAGCGCCGGCACACGCCGGGCCGGGCCGTCGAGGCCGCCCGCGAGGCCGCGGCCGCCGGGATCGCCCACGTCAACCTCGACCTGATCTACGCGACGCCCGGCGAGACCACGGACGACCTCCGCGCGTCGGTCGAGGCGGTGCTCGCGGCGGGCGTCGACCACGTGTCGGCGTACTCGTTGATCGTCGAGGACGGCACGGCGCTGGCCCGCCGGGTCGCGCGCGGGGAGCTGCCCGCGCCGGACGACGACGTCGCCGCCGAGCGGTACGAGCTCATCGACGACCTCCTCACCGCCGCCGGCCTGCGCTGGTACGAGGTGTCCAACTGGGCCCGCACGCCCGAGGCGGAATGCCGGCACAACCTCGGCTACTGGCTCGACGGCGACTGGTGGGGCGTCGGTCCCGGCGCCCATTCGCACCTCGCGGGCCGGCGCTGGTGGAACGTCAAGCACCCCGCGCGCTACGCCGCGGCCGTCGCGGACGGCTCACCGGAGGCGGACCACGAGGTGCTGACGGCCGCGGACCGGCACACCGAGCGCGTGATGCTGCGGCTCCGCCTCGCCGAGGGCCTGGACCTCGCGCTGCTCGACGACCCCGCCCGCCGCGAGGCCGGACGCGCCGCCGCGGACGGCCTGCTCGACGCCGCCGCCCTCGACCGCGGCCGGGCGGTCCTCACCCGTCCCGGCCGCCTGCTCGCCGACCGCGTGGTGCAGGACCTGCTGCTTGCGAGCGAGAGCACCCCGGCGTGAGCCCTCGGCGCCGGGTGCTGGTCGCGGTCCTGACCGCGCTCGTGCTGGTGGTGGCGGTGGTCGTCGGGGTGCGGGTGGCGAGCTCGTCCCGGCCGCCGGTCGGCACCGAGGCCCGCCCCGCCCAGGACCGCCCCGGCCCGGTGCTGCTCGTCCCCGGCTACGGCGGCGGCCGCGACTCCCTGCTCCGGCTCGCGGCGCAGATCGAGGCGACGGGCCGCGACGCCCGGGTGCTCACCCTCGTCGGCGACGGCACCGGTGACCTCTCCGCGCAGGTCCGGGTGCTCGACGACGCCGTCACGGCCGCCCTGGCCGCCGGCGCCCCGTCGGTCGACGTCGTCGGCTACAGCGCCGGCGGCGTGGTCGCCGGCCTGTGGGTCGCCCGGGACGACGGCGCCGCCAAGGCCCGCCGCATCGTCACCCTGGGCTCACCGCTGAACGGCACGTCGCTCGCCGCGCTCGCCGTCGCCCGGGCCCCCGACGCCTGCCCCACCGCCTGCCGCCAGCTCGCCCCCGGGTCCGCGGAGCTCACGGAGCTGGCGCGGGCCCGGGTCGGCAGCGCCCTGCCCTGGCTCTCGGTCTGGACCGGGAACGACGAGACCTCCACCCCGCCCGACACCGCGAACCTCCCCGGCGCGGTCAACGTGCCGGTGCAGCAGGTGTGCCCGGGCGCGCGCGTCACGCACTCGGGCCTGCCGACCGACGCGACCGCGACCGGCCTGGTCCTGCGGGGGATCGCGCCCCGGCCCATCGACCTCACCGGCGCCGGCTGCGGCATCGCCGCCGCGCCGGGCCACTGAGGCGATCTCAGGTCGTCACGTCCTTGGTGCTGAAGTTGGCCCAGGCGGCACCGAAGGCGATGACGACGTACCCCAGCTGCACCAGCACCCCCTCCCGCAGGTTGGTCCAGAGGATCGGGTCGCGGTAGAGGTCGATCCACGCCAGCCAGTGCGAGGTCGGCAGGTAGGGCTCGATCGCCGCGGCCGCGTCGAGCGGCTGCAGCGCCGCGCTCGCCACGACGAAGGCCAGTACCCCCAGCGTGGCGGCGAGCGGCGAGTCCGTGAGCGTCGAGAAGAACAGCCCGACCGCGCCGAGCGCGAGCATGCACAGGGCCAGGTAGCCGACGGTCGCGGCGGTCCGGCCCACCACGTGGAGCGGGGTCAGCTCGACGCCCGACAGCGACGGGATCGCGCCCGCCCCGCCGACCGAGGCGTCGGGCCCGAAGCCGAAGGCCAGGACGCCGACGACGTACGACACGAGGGTCACGAACAGCACGGCGAGCAGCACGAACGCGGCCACGGAGATCAGTTTCGCCAGCAGCAGCCGCACCCGTCCGACCGGCCGCACGAGCAGGTACCGCAGGGTCCCCGCCGACGCCTCGCCCGCCACGGTGTCGCCCGCGACGATCGCCACCGTGATCGGCAGGAAGATCGGGATGACGAGCGCGAGCGCCGCCGCCGGGAAGATCTGGCCGTTGCTCACCACGGCCGACAGGAACGCACCGCCGCGGCCGGGCGGCGGGGCGAGCCGGGTGGTCGCGAGCAGGATCGCGACGAGCGTCGGCAGCGCGCAGAGCAGCACCCAGCACAGCCACACCCGGCGCCGGCGCAGCATCAGTCGCAGCTCGACCCCGATCACCGCGGTCCCCCCGCTCCCCGGGGCCGCCCCGGCACCACGGCCTCGCGCGGCGTCCGGTCCACCCGGTCGTTCCCCGTCCCGGTCAGCTCCAGCACCACCTGCTCCAGCGTCCGCCGCTCCTCGGTCAGGCCGGTCACCCGCACGCCGCCGGAGACCAGCCGGGCGTTGAGCGTGGCGGGCTCCACCCCGCGGACCGTCAGCGTGTCCCCGCGCCGGTCGACGACCTGCCCGTCGAGCAGCCCGACGACGGCGTCGGGCTCGGGGGTGCGCACCAGCACCCGCCCGGTGGGTGTGCGCAGGGCGCCCAGCTCCGACGAGAGCGCCAGGCGGCCCCTGTCCATCACGCCGACGTGCGTGCACAGCGCTTCGACCTCGGTGAGCAGGTGCGAGGAGAGCACGACCGTGGTCCCGGCCGCGTTCAGCGAGGTCAGCAGCGCACGCATCTCCTGGATTCCGCGGGGGTCGAGGCCGTTGGTGGGCTCGTCGAGCAGCAGCAGCTCGGGTTCGCGGAGCAGGGCGGCGGCGATGCCCAGGCGCTGGCGCATGCCGAGCGAGTAGGCCTTCACCGGGCGCCGGTCGACGCCGCCGAGCCCGACCTGCTCCAGCACCGCGTCGACCCGCCGCCGGCGGTGGCGCGCCCGGCCCGGCCCCGCGGCGTCGAGCAGCCGGAGGTTGGCCCGCCCGGACAGGTGGTCCCACGCGGCCGGGCCCTCCACGAGCGCGCCGACCCGCGGCAGCACGGTGCGGGCCCGCCGCGGCATCGGCTCGCCCAGCACCTCGATCGAGCCCGAGGTCGCGTGGACCAGCCCGAGCAGCATCCGGACCAGCGTGGTCTTGCCGGAGCCGTTGGGGCCCAGCAGCCCGAACCGGACGCCGGCCGGGACCTGCAGGGACACCCCGTCGACCGCGGTGACCCGGCCGAACCGCTTGGTGAGCCCGCTCGTCGCGACGATCACGCGCGCCGCCCCGGCAGCTCGCGCACGGCCTGCTCCAGCACCTCGGGCGCGACGGTCCCGGCGAGCAGCACCCCGCCGCGCCGGATCCCGCCGCGCGCGACGACCGACAGCAGCGGCGTGCTGAGCCGCGCCGCCCGCCCGACGGGGACGTCGACGGTGACGCCGCCGGCCGAGGCGGCGCCGTCGATCACCCGGTCGGCGATTCCGCGCGAGGCCGGGACCAGCACGAACCCGGCGACGCCCGCGCCGTAGACCCCGACGCCGGGCAGCCCGGACCCCAGCGGGACCCGCTCGCGGCCGGCCAGGCGCGCGGGCGGCTCGGCGGCGTCGAGCTGGCGGAGGGCCCCGGCGAGGTCGGCGGCCTCGGCGGTGACCGACCCGGCGCCGGGCGGCACGGCCGGGGTGAGGGTGCGGTCGTCGGGGGTGGTCAGTGCGACCTCCAGGAACTCGGTGAACAGCAGGGGACGGTCGTCGGACCGCGCGGCCACCTCGACGCGCAGCGGGAGGCCCGACGCCGGGTCGCACCAGACGTCGATCCGCCCGACGGTGGTGTCCGGGTCGGCGGGCGTGACCCGGAACCCGGCCGCGGACCACCCCGCGACCCGGCGCGGGTCCAGCGACGTGACGGGATCGGCCCGGGTGAGCCCGACGAGCCGGCGGGCCAGCTCCGACGGGACGAGGTCGGCGGCCCGGGGGAGCCGGACCGGGGTCTCGCCGGTGACCGTCGTGAGCTGGTTCGCGCCGAAGTCCCAGAGGTACTCCCGGCCGTCCCGGCGGTAGGTGTCCCGCTCGCCGGCCGGGGTCAGCTCGTCGACCCGCCAGCGGTCCGGGCCCGCCACGTACGCCCGCAGCTGCGTGACGCCGGTGAACAGCGCCGTGACCCGTTCCAGCGCCGGGATCTCGGGCAGCCCGAGCCGTCCGGTGCTCTCGGCGTACCCGACGTGCGGCGGGGTCCCGCCCAGCACCCGGCCGCGCAGGGCCTCGGCGGGCTCGTCCGACCCGCTCGCCGGCAGCGTGACCGCGGCCGCGCCGGCGACCGCCGCGGTGCCGGCGGCGACCAGCACCCAGCGTCGCGTCACCCGGGCAGCAGTCATCCCTCTCCAGACTGCCAGCCGCGGGTGAAACCCGCGTACGTCAGACCCTCAGGTAGCTCCGGCCGCGGGGGCTGAGCCGGTACCCCACCTCCAGGCTCTCCGTGAGCCCCAGCTCCTCGAGCTTGCGGACGTCCCGCTTGAACGGCGCGGTCTCCCGCCCGAGGCGCGCCGCAAGGTCGGGGGCCCGGACGCCGGGGTTCTCCGCGATCAGGGCGAGGGTCTCCGTGGTCCACGGGTGGTCCCGGTCGAAGCGGGCCAGGCGGGCGTCGAGCTCGGCGCGCTCCTCCGGAGTCACGTCCGCCGAGCGCAGGGCGATCCGCGGGTCCGGCCCGTCGAGGTGCAGCGCGACCCGCCAGACGGGGCCGGAGCCGCGGGCGAGCATCGTGCGCAGGTCGTCGAGGGCCTGGCCGGCGGCCGCGGCGTCGCCGGCGGTCAGCGCGTGCGGCTCGACCTCGTCGACGGCCGTCACCGCGACCACGCCGACCGCGGTCCGCAGGCGCGTCCCCGGCCTGACCCGCGGCCGCTCCCAGCGGCGGAAGGCGCAGGTGATCTCGCCGGCGGCGATGCCGTCGAGCGTGGGGCGGCGGAGCAGCACGGCGACCCCCTCGTCGGTGACGGTCGTGAGCGCCGACTGCCGTTCTAGGGGCAGTTGCCGCTCACGGGAAGGGTTGAGCGGGGGAGACGCAGAATCCTGAGCCGGGTCACACCTCGCGTCCGGGCGGCGGGGGGTCGCTTCCGCATAGACTGGACGAACGTCCGGTGACGTGTGCGGGTCAGCAGGGAGGTGTGTGCGGTGAACGCCGACGAACGCCGCTTCGCGGTCCTCCAGGCGATCGTGGCGGACTACGTGTCGACCCAGGAGCCCGTGGGTTCCAAGGCGATCGTGGAGCGTCACAACCTCGGGGTCTCCAGTGCCACGGTGCGCAACGACATGGCCGCGCTGGAGGAGGACGGGCTCATCGCCCAGCCGCACACCAGCGCGGGTCGCATCCCGACGGACAAGGGCTACCGGCTGTTCGTCGACCGGCTGGCGCAGGTCAAGCCGCTGTCGGCCGCCGAGCGCAAGGCCGTGCAGACCTTCCTCGAGGGCGCGCTCGACCTGGACGACGTGCTCCGCCGCAGCGTCCGGCTGCTCGCCCAGCTGACCCGGCAGGTCGCCGTCGTCCAGTACCCGACGCTGACCCGCTCCACGGTGCGGCACCTCGAGGTCGTCCAGCTCACGCCCGCGCGGCTGATGCTGGTGCTGATCACCGACTCCGGCCGGGTGGACCAGCGGATGGTCGACCTCGGCCAGGTCGTCACCGAGGAGGACGCCTCCCGGCTGCGCGCCCTGCTCAACCAGGCGCTGGCCGGGCGGCGGCTGGCCGACGCGTCGGCGCGGGTGGCCGAGCTGCCGCACTCCGCGCCGAAGGAGCTGCGCGACGTGGTGCTCACGGTGTCGACGGTGCTGATCGAGACGCTGGTGGAGCACCCCGAGGAGCGGCTGGTGCTGGGCGGCACCGCGAACCTCACGCGCAACTCCGCGGACTTCCCGGGGTCGCTGCGGCAGGTCCTCGAGGCGCTCGAGGAGCAGGTCGTGGTGCTGAAGCTGCTGGCCGCGGCGCAGGACCCGGGCCTGGTCACGGTGCGCATCGGCGAGGAGAACGAGTCGGCCGACCTGCACACGGCCTCGGTCGTGTCGATCGGCTACGGGCCGGGCACGGTCGTGGGCGGAATGGGCGTCGTCGGACCGACCCGGATGGACTATCCGGGCACGATGGCGGCGGTGCACGCCGTCGCCCGGTACGTGGGTGAGATCCTGGCGGGGCGCTAGGAGTCGTGGGACTCCCACCGAGCTGAGCTGTCGAGCACAGAAGGATCATGGGGACTTCGAGGGTGGCACGGGACTACTACGGCATCCTGGGCGTGGAGCCCGGCGCGGATGCCGCCGAACTGAAGCGGGCCTACCGCAAACTGGCCCGGGAGCTGCACCCGGACGTCAACCCGGAACCGGGGGCGCAGGAGCGCTTCCGCGAGGTCAGCACGGCCTACGAGGTCCTGACGGACCCGGAGAAGCGGCGGATCGTCGACCTGGGCGGCGACCCGCTGGACAACGGCCGCGTCGGGGCCGGCGCGGGCGGGGGCGACCCGTTCAGCGCCTTCGGCTTCGGCGACATCATGGACGCGTTCTTCGGCGGTGCCGCGGGCGGCCGATCGCGCGGGCCGCGCAGCCGGGTGCAACCCGGGGCCGATGCGCTCATCCGCATGCAGCTCACGCTGGAGGAGTGCGCCACGGGCGTGCAGCGCGAGCTGACCGTCGACACCGCGGTGCTCTGCTCGGAGTGCGGCGGCGACGGCTGCGCGCCGGGCACCCGCCCGCACACCTGCGACACCTGCGGCGGCCGCGGCGAGGTGCAGAGCGTCCAGCGCTCGTTCCTCGGCCAGGTCGTCACCTCCCGCCCCTGCCCGACGTGCCGGGGCCTCGGCGAGGTCATCCCGGAGCCGTGCCGGCAGTGCGCGGGCGACGGGCGGGTGCGCTCGCGGCGCAGCGTCGGCGTCCGGATCCCGGCCGGCGTGGCCGACGGGATGCGCGTGCGGCTGGCCGGCCAGGGCGAGGTCGGCGCGGGCGGCGGCCCGGCCGGTGACCTGTACGTCGAGGTCGAGGAGATCCCGCACGAGGTCTTCCAGCGCGACGGCGCCGACCTGCACGTCCGGCTGCCGCTGCCGATGACCGCGGCCGCGCTCGGGGCCACGCTCCCGCTGCCGATGCTCGACGGCTCCACCGAGGACCTGCACGTCGAGCCGGGCACGCAGGGCGGCACGCTCCGCACGCTGCGCGGGAAGGGCATGCCGCGGCTGCGCTCCACCGGCCGGGTCGACGGCCACGGCGACCTGGTCGTGCACATCGACGTCACCGTCCCCACCAAGCTCGACAAGGAGCAGACCGAGCTGCTGCGCCAGCTCGCGAAGCTGCGCGGCGAGGAGCAGCCGGACCTGGCCGTCGGCGCCCGCAACGGGCACGGCCTGTTCGCCCGGCTCCGCGACTCCTTCCGGTAGCCGGCGTGAGCACCGCCCCGCTGTTCCTGGTCGGGGAGCTGCCGGCGGCCGGGACCGTCGTGCTCGACGGGCCGGAGGGCCGGCACGCCGCCGCGGTCAAGCGGATCCGGGTCGGCGAGGTCGTGCAGCTCGGCGACGGCCGCGGCGCCGTCGCCCGGGCGCACGCGGTCGCCGTCGCCAAGGACTCGGTCGAGTTCGCGCTCGACGAGGTGGTGCACCATCCTGCGCCCGCGCCGCGGGTCGTGCTCGCACAGGCGCTGGTGAAGGGCGACCGCGGCGAGCTGGCCGTCGAGCTGGCCACCGAGGCGGGCGTCGACGCGATCCTGCCGTGGCGGGCGGCGCGCTGCGTCGCGCGCTGGGAGCAGGGCCCGCGCGGCGAAAAGGCGCTGGCCCGCTGGCGCTCGACCGTCCGCGAGGCCGCCAAGCAGGCCCGCCGGCCGTGGATCCCCGAGGTGGGCGAGCCCGTCACCACCGCCGACCTGGTCGCGCGCGGCGGTCCGGCCCTCGTGCTGCACGAGAGCGCCGAGGCCGGGCTCTCCGTCGCCGACCTGCCGGCGGACGGCGAGGTGCTGCTCGTCGTCGGGCCGGAGGGCGGGGTCTCGGACGAGGAGCTCGCCGCGCTCACCGCAGCCGGTGCCCGATCGGTCCGGCTGGGGCCGGAGGTGCTGCGCGCGTCGACCGCCGCGGCCGTCGCGCTGGGGGCGATCGGCGTGCTGACCGGACGCTGGCGTGACCGGGACCACGTGGCGCACCCCGCACCGACTGCGTGACCCCGCAACGAACTGGTCTAGTCTCGTGGCGGCTCACCCACCCCCCTGGTGAGCACCCGGTCCCGCAGCCCGTTCACGGCGCCGCGGGAGCCGCCGGCTCGGCGGCCGCGCCGCGACGATCCTCCCCCCGGTCGTCGCGGCGCGCCTCGGGCAGGCCGTAGGTTCCGGCCCATGGGTGTCCTGCAGGAGCTGCTCTCCGCCTTGTCGTCCCGCCGCGTCGAGGTCGTCGACCTCACCGCCCCGTTGCACTCCGGCACGCCGATCCTGCAGCTGCCGCCGCCGTTCGCGAACACGATCCCGTTCTCGCTGTCGGAGATCAGCCGGTACGACGAGCGCGGCCCGGCCTGGTACTGGAACGACATCCACACCGGCGAGCACAGCGGCACCCATTTCGACGCCCCGGTGCACTGGGTGACCGGCCGGGACGGCGAGGACGTCTCCCAGGTGCCCGCCGCGCGGCTGCTCGCCCCGGCCGCCGTGCTGGACTTCTCGGCCGAGTCCGCTGCCGACCCGGACTTCCTGCTCGAGATCGACCACGTCAAGACCTGGGAGGCCGAGCACGGCCCGCTGCCCGAGGGCGGCTGGCTGCTCTACCGCACCGGCTGGGACGCCCGCTCCGCCGACGCCGAGGCCTTCCTCAACGCCGACGAGAAGGGCCCGCACACCCCCGGCGTCTCGGTCGAGTGCGCGAACTGGCTGGCGGAGGAGGCGCCGATCATCGGGTTCGGCACCGAGACCGTCGGGACGGACGCCGGCGCCGCGCACTCCTTCGACCCGCCCTTCCCGTGCCACTCGTTCCTGCTCGGCGCGGGCAAGTACGGGCTCACCCAGCTGCAGAACCTCGCGACGCTCCCGCCGACCGGGGCCGTGCTGCTCACCTCGCCGCTGCCGATCGTCGGCGGCTCCGGATCGCCGGCGCGGGTGCTGGCACTGGTCGAGAAGTGATCGTCTCCGAGCTCGTCGGGCGCACCCTCGCGGAGCTGGGCGTCGGGCACGCGTTCGGGGTCGTCGGGAGCGGGAACTTCCACGTCACGAACGCGCTGCGGCAGGCCGGGGTCCCGTTCACCGCGACCCGGCACGAGGGCGGCGCGGCGACCATGGCGGACGCGTTCGCCCGTGTGTCCGGGCGTCCGGCGGTGCTGAGCGTCCACCAGGGCTGCGGCCTCACCAACGGCCTGACCGGCGTCACGGAGGCCGCGAAGAGCCGCACCCCGCTGATCGTCCTCGCCGCCGACACCGCCGGCTCCGCCGTGCGCTCCAACTTCCGGATCGACCAGGACGCGCTGGTCACGGCCGTCGGGGCGGTCGCCGAGCGGGTGCACTCGCCGGGGACCGCGCTCGCCGACACCGTCCGCGCGTACCGGACCGCGGTCGAGCAGCGCCGCACGGTGGTGCTCAACCTGCCGCTCGACGTCCAGGCCGCCCCGGCCGAGCCCGCCCCGCTGCCCGCGCTCCCGCCCGTCGCCCCGCCGCGGGCGTCCGCCGAGGGGATCGCGGCCCTGACCGCCCTGCTCGACGGCGCGGAGCGGCCGGTCTTCGTCGCCGGCCGCGGCGCCCGCGGGGCCCGGAAGGAGCTGCGCGCGCTGGCCGAGGAGTCGGGTGCCCTGCTCGCGACCTCGGCGGTCGCCTCGGGGCTGTTCCACGACGACCCGTGGTCGCTCGGCATCTCCGGCGGGTTCGCCTCGCCGCTGACCGCCGAGCTGATCAGCGGCGCCGACCTCGTCGTCGCGTGGGGGTGCGCGCTGACGATGTGGACCACCCGGCACGGCCGGCTGATCGGCGAGGGGGCGCGGGTGGCCCAGGTCGACCTGGACGTGGACGCGCTCGGCGCCCACCGGCCCGTCGACCTCGGGGTGGTGGGGGACGTGGCCGCCACGGCCGCGGACCTGCTCGGCGCCGTCGTGCGCCGCACGGGTTACCGCACGCCGGAGGTCCGGTCCGCGATCGCGGACCGCGGGCGCCTGCGGGACGTCCCGTACACCGACCTCACCGGGCCCGAGGGCATCGACCCGCGCGCCCTCACCGTCGCGCTCGACGACCTGCTCCCGGCCGAGCGCGTGGTCGCCGTCGACTCCGGCAACTTCATGGGCTATCCGGCGGCCTACCTGCAGGTTCCCGACGAGTTCGGGTTCTGCTTCACCCAGGGCTTCCAGTCGGTCGGGCTCGGCCTGGCCACGGCGGTCGGCGCGGCGCTGGCCCGCCCGGACCGGCTCGCCGTCGCCGCGCTCGGCGATGGCGGGGCGCTCATGGGCGCCGCCGAGCTCGACACGGTCGCCCGACTCGGCATCCCGATGGTGATCGTGGTCTACGACGACCGGGCCTACGGCGCCGAGGTGCACCACTTCACCGGGGCCGACCACGCCACGGTGCGGTTCCCGGAGACCGACATCGCGGCGGTCGGGCGGGGCTACGGGCTCGACGCGGTGACGGTCCGGACCCCGGAGGACCTCAAGGGCGTCGAGGACTGGCTGGCCGGGCCGCGGAGCCGGGCAGTGCTGGTCGACGCGAAGATCGCGTCCGACGGCGGGTCCTGGTGGCTGCAGGAGGCGTTCCGCGGGCACTAGGGGTGCCGGGGGCGCCCGGCCGCTCGGGGTGAGCCCCGCGACGGCCGAATGGCGGGGCGGAGTGTCGGTGCCCGGCGGTAACATCGAACCGCCGACATCGCAGGGCACCCCCGTCACGGGGACCACAGAGCAGCAGGAAGCAGGCGACAAGACCACGTGACGCAGCCGGACCCCGTCCAGTCCCGCATCGCAGTCCCGGACACCGCGCTGCTCGCGCTGCTCGGCTCGAGAGACGAGTCCCTGCGCACCGCCGAGGAGCTGTTGGCCGCGGACGTGCACGTCCGGGGCAACGAGCTGACCCTCTCGGGCGAGCCCGCCGACGTGGCGTTCGCCGAGCGTGTGTTCGCCGAGCTCATCACCCTCGCCGACCGGGGGCAGCAGGTCGGGTCGGACACCGTGCGCCGCACCGTCGAGATGCTCGGCGAGGCCGACCCCGCGGTCGCCGCCGTGCGCGGCGAGTCGCCCGCGGAGGTGCTGAGCCTCGACATCGTCTCCCGCCGGGGCAAGACCATCCGGCCGAAGACGCTGAACCAGAAGCGCTACGTCGACGCGATCGACGCGAACACCATCGTCTTCGGGATCGGTCCCGCCGGTACCGGCAAGACGTACCTGGCGATGGCCAAGGCCGTGCAGGCGCTGCAGGCCAAGCAGGTCAACCGGATCATCCTCACCCGGCCGGCCGTCGAGGCGGGGGAGCGGCTCGGCTACCTGCCGGGCACGCTCTACGAGAAGATCGACCCGTACCTGCGGCCGCTGTACGACGCGCTGCACGACATGGTCGACCCCGAGTCGATCCCGAAGCTCATCGCCGCCGGGACGATCGAGATCGCACCGCTGGCGTACATGCGCGGCCGTACGCTGAACGACGCGTTCATCATCCTCGACGAGGCGCAGAACACCACGCCCGAGCAGATGAAGATGTTCCTGACCCGGCTCGGCTTCGGCTCGAAGATCGTGGTCACGGGCGACGTCACGCAGATCGACCTGCCGGGGAGCACCCGGTCGGGGCTGCAGGTCGTCCAGGACATCCTGTTCGGGGTGGACGACGTGGCCTTCCCCGAGCTGACCAGCAGCGACGTCGTCCGGCACCGGTTGGTCAGCGACATCGTCGACGCCTACGCCCGCTTCGACGCCGACCAGGGCCGGGGGCAGCTGCGCAGCGCCGCCCCCCGCACCGGCCCGCCCCAGGACCGCCGCTCCCGCCGCCGCTGAGCAGCGCCCGCGGCCGCCGGATCCCCAGGGTCCGGGTCGCGGGTCAGGAGGCGGCCTCGTCCCGCCCCTCGGCGAGGGGCGGCCAGGAGGCGGCGCCGAGCTCGCGGGAGACCGCGCGGGCGGCGTGCCGCAGGGCGTCGGGGGCGCCGGGCGGCAGCGGCCACTCCCCGGCCGGCACCACGAGCCCGATCGCGCCCGCGATCACGCCGTCGGCCGCGGCGACCGGGGCGGCGAGCCCGCACTCGCCCAGCACGGCCTCCTCCACCTCGGTGGCGAGGCCGGTGCGGCGCACCGCGGCGAGCTGGGCCTCGAGCTCCCGTGGTTCGGTCACGGTCTCCCCGGTCATCCGGTGCGGCCGGTCCGCGGGCTCGCAGGCGCCGTAGGCCAGCAGCGCCTTGCCCACCGCGCAGGCGTGCGCCGGCACCACGATGCCGACCTCGGTCATCTGCCGGCTCCCGTCGGGCCGGGGTTCGTGGCCGACCACGATCGCGTCGCGCTGCAGGGCCACCGCCACCCGCACCGCGCACCCCGTGCGGCGCGCCAGGTCCTCCGCCCACGGCTGGGCGCGGGCGCGGAGCTCGAGGTTGTCGAGGTAGACGTTGCCCAGCCGGAGCGTGGCGGGACCGAGCCGGTAGAGGCCCGAGTCGCGCTCCTGCACCACCATGCCGTGCGCGAGCAGCGTCCGGACGAGCCCGTGCACCGTCGACGGTGCGAGCCCGCAGCCCGACGCGATCTCGCCGAGGCTCCGCCGCCGTGCGCCCTGCAGCACCGCCAGCACCCGCAGGGCCCGGTCCACGGACTGGATCACCGTTCGCTCCTTGTGTTCGTGGGCCAGGTCACAGTAGCGTCCGACAGGTCTTCGGCATAGCCGAACGGGCTTCGGGTGCGACGGAGGACCCCATGAAGAAGCTGATCAACGACCCGGCCGACGTCGTCGTCGAGGCGCTGCGCGGGATGGCCGCGGCGCATCCGGGCCTGCGAGTCGACCTCGAGAACCGGGTCGTCTTCCGCGGCGACGCCCCCGTCCGGGGGAAGGTCGGGCTGGTCTCGGGCGGCGGCTCGGGCCACGAGCCGATGCACGGTGGGTTCGTCGGCCGCGGGATGCTCGACGCCGCGTGCGCCGGCGAGGTCTTCACCTCGCCCGTGCCGGACCAGATGGTCGCCGCGACGGAGGGCGTCGACGGCGGCGCCGGCGTGCTGCACATCGTGAAGAACTACACGGGCGACGTCATGAACTTCGACATGGCGGCCGAGCTGACCAGCGCCAAGACGGGCGTCGAGGTCCAGGCCGTGGTGGTCGACGACGACGTGGCCGTCCAGGACAGCCTCTACACCGCCGGCCGCCGCGGCGTGGGCACCACCGTGCTGCTGGAGAAGATCGTCGGTGCCGCGGCCGAGCAGGGCCGCGACCTCGCCGAGGTCGCCGGTGTGGCGCGCAAGGTCAACGAGCGCGGCCGCAGCATGGGCATGGCGCTGACCTCCTGCACCGTGCCGGCGGCGGGCCGCCCGACCTTCGACCTCCCGGACGACGAGATGGAGATCGGCATCGGCATCCACGGCGAGCCCGGCCGTCGCCGGGTGCCGATCGCGCCCGCGAAGGACATCGCGGAGATGCTGGTCGAGCCGATCCTGGCCGACGCCGACTTCACCGCCGAGCCCGTGATCTGCTTCGTCAACGGCATGGGCGCGAGCCCGCTGCTGGAGCTGTACCTCATGTACGGCGAGGTCGCGGGCCTGCTCGAGAAGGCCGGGGTCCGGATCGCGCGGTCGCTGGTCGGCTCGTACATCACCAGCCTGGACATGGCCGGCTGCTCGGTCACCCTGCTGCGCGCGGACGACGACCTGCTCGGGCTCTGGGACGCCCCGGTCGACACCCCGGGACTGCGGTGGGGCGCATGACCACACAGCAGGAGCTGCTCGCCTGGGTCCGCGAGTTCGCCCGTCAGGTGACCGAGCACCGCGACGAGCTGACCGCGCTCGACTCGGCCATCGGCGACGCCGACCACGGCGCCAACATGGCCCGCGGGATGGGTGCGGCGGTCGAGGCCCTCGACGCGGACCCGCAGACGACCGCGGGCGGGGTGTTCAAGAAGGTCGGGATGACGCTGGTCAGCAAGGTCGGCGGCGCGAGCGGCCCGCTCTACGGGACGCTCTTCCTGCGCTTCGGCACGGCGGCGGGCGAGGTCACCGAGCTCGACCCGGCGGGCTTCGCCAAGGCGTTCCGCGCCGGGCTGGAGGGTGTCGTGGCGCGCGGCCGCCCCGAGGCCGGGGACAAGACGATGTACGACGCCCTGGCCCCGGCCCTCGACGCCCTCGACGAGTCCCTCGCCGGCGGCGCCTCCCTCGGCGACGCGCTGCGGGCCGCCTCGGCGGCCGCCGACGCGGGGCGCGACGCCACCATCCCGATGCTCGCCCGCAAGGGCCGGGCCAGCTACCTCGGCGAGCGCAGCGTGGGGCACCAGGACCCGGGGGCGACGTCGGTGGCCCTGCTCGTCGCCGCCGCGGCCGCGACGTTGGGGTGAGCGCGTGACCGAGGCGGCGGTCGGCCTGGTCGCCGTGTCGCACAGCCGTGCCCTCGGCGAGGCGGCCGTGGCGCTGGCCCGCGAGATGCTGCACGGGCCGGCGGGGGAGGCGGTCCGGATCGAGGTGGCGGCCGGGCTCGACGCCACCACCTTCGGCACGGACGCGACCGCGGTCGCCGAGGCGATCACCGCGGCCGACAGGGGCGCCGGGGTCGTGGTGCTGATGGACCTCGGCAGCGCGGTGCTGTCCGCGGAGCTGGCGCTGGAGCTGCTCGACGACCCGTCCGCCAGGGACCGGGTCCTGCTCTGCCCGGCGCCGCTGGTGGAGGGGCTGGTGGCAGCAGCCGTCGCGGCCGCGGGCGGGGCGGACCGGGCCGGTGTCGCGGCGGAGGCGGCATCGGGAGCGGACGCGAAGGCCGCGCAGCTGGGACCGGTCGCACCGGCGCCGGCCGTCGAGCCTGCCGTCGGCGAGGGGGGAGCGGAGGCGACCGGGACGTTCGTGGTGACGCCGCCGCACGGCCTGCACGCCCGCCCCGCGGCCCTGCTGGTCCAGGCCCTGCGCGGGCTGGACGCGCAGGTGGAGCTGCGCGATCCCCGCACCGGCCGCGGCCCGGTCCCCGCCGCGAGCCTCACCGGCGTGGCCTCGCTCGGCGCGGGTGCGGGAGCCGAGATCGAGGTGCGTGCCCGGGGGCCCGAGGCGCGCGAGGCCGTCGATGCCCTCCTCGCCCTCGCCGCCACGGGGTTCGGCGAGGCACCACCGACGGCCGCGCCGACCGCCGCGCCGACTCCGGCCACCACGTCAACCGCCGAAGCGGCCGCGGAACAGGCGACCGGGGGAGCGGCGTTCGGGCAGGAGCGCGGCCCGCTGCCCGCCTCACCCGGCATCGCGATCGGCCCGGCACGTCTGCACCGTGCCGTGGACCTGCGGGTTCCCGACGAGAAGGCGGAGGACCCCGCCGTCGAGCGGGAGCGCCTGCACCGCGCCCTGGACGTGGCACGCCGCACGATCACGACCGTCCGCGACGCCACGCCCGCCTCGGAGGCCGCGATCTTCGACGCCCACCTGACGATGCTCGACGACCCCGCGCTGGTCGACGCCGCGCGCGACGGGATCGCCGCCGGATCAGCGGCCCCCGCGGCCTGGGCCTCCGCGGTCGACGCCGCGGAGCGCACCCTCGCCGCACTGCCGGGCGAGTACCTCCGCGCCCGCGCCGCCGATGTCCGCGCCGTCGGCGACGAGGTGCTCCGCGCGCTGGTGACGAGCAGCTCGCGACTCGCGGTGCCGGACGTCCCGACTCGCGGAACGGACGCAACCCCGGCGCCGACCCCACTGGCACCGTCGGGTGCACCGACCGACCAGATCCACGGAGACCGACCCACCCCTCCCGCGGTCCTCGTCGCCGCGGACCTCACCCCGGCGGAGGCGGCGGTGCTGGACCCGGAGGCCGTGGTCGGGGTCGTCCTGGCCGGCGGCAGCGCCACCGGGCACGCCGCGATCCTGCTGCGGGCCCGCGGCATCCCGGCCGTCATGGGCGCTGGACCCGCGGTCCTGGACCTGGACCCCGGCACCCCGATCGCGCTCGACGGCACGGCCGGCCGGCTCGTCGTCGACCCGTCCGCCGAGGTCAGGGCCGTGTTCGGCGCGCGGCTCGCCCAGCGCGCCGAGCAGGAGGCCGCGGCCCGCGCCCGGGCGGGCGAGCCCGCCCGCACCCGCGACGGCACCGACGTCCTGGTCGGCGTGAACGTCGGCGCCGACGCCGCGAGCGCCGCGGGCACCGGCGCCGACCTCGCGGGCCTGGTCCGGACCGAGTTCCTCTTCCTCGACCGGGCCGCACCACCGGACGTCGACGAGCAGGAGGCGGCCTACCGGGCCGTCGCCGAGGCGCTGGGCGGCCGCCGGATCGTCCTGCGCACCCTCGACGTCGGCGGCGACAAACCCCTGCCCTACGTCCCGATGCCCGCCGAGGCCAACCCGTTCCTCGGGGTCCGCGGGCTGCGGCTGGCCCTGCGCCGCCCGGACCTGCTCGCCGACCAGCTGCGCGCGATCGTCCGCACCGCCCACGCGACGCCGGTGAGCGTGATGTTCCCCATGGTCACCGTCCCCGCCGAGCTGCACGCCGCGCGGGCCGCCCTCGACGAGACGATCGCCGCTGAGGGCCGGGGCCGGCCGCCGGGCCTCGAGGTCGGGATCATGGTGGAGGTCCCCGCCGTCGCGCTGACCGCCGCCGCCTTCGCCCCGGCGGTCGACTTCCTCAGCATCGGCACCAACGACCTCACCCAGTACACGCTCGCCGCCGAGCGCGGGTCGGCCGAGGTCGCGGCCCTCGCGGACCCGCTCTCGCCCGCGGTCCTGCGGCTGGTCGACGCCACCTGCCGGGGTGCGGGCACGGCGATGGTCGCGGTCTGCGGGGAGCTGGCCGCCGACCCGGTCGCCGCCCCGCTGCTCGTCGGGCTCGGGGTCCGGGAGCTCTCGGTCGCGCCGCCCGCGGTCGCGCTCGTCAAGCAGGCCGTCCGGGAGGCCGACGCCGGGGAGGTGGCCGCGCTCGCCGCCCGGGCCCTCGACGCGCCGGACCCCGCCGCCGTCCGCGCCCTGCTCACGGCCGCCGACTGACCGCCTCCTCCCACCACGGCCGACCGAACGGCCCCGACCGGGGTGCGGCTACCCTCGTCACCGGTCCCGTCCGCCGAGTTCGCCCGAGAAGGTTGGTCCGAGAACTGCCGTGAGCATCGAGGTCGTCAACGAGTCCGGCGTCGCCGTCGACGAGTCGCTCATCGTGTCCGTCGCCCGGTACGCGCTCGACGCCATGCGGGTCAGTCCGGCCGTCGAGCTGGCGATCACCGCGGTCACCCTCGACACCATGTCCGAGCTGCACGAGCGGTGGATGGACGAGCCCGGCCCCACGGACGTCATGTCCTTCCCGATGGACGAGCTGGTCGACGACACCCGCCGCCCCGACGCCCCCGAGATCGGCCCGGCGCTGCTCGGCGACATCGTGCTCTGCCCGGCGTTCGCCAAGGACCAGGCGGTCAAGGCCGGCCACGCGCTCTCCGACGAGCTGCACCTGCTGACCGTGCACGGCGTGCTGCACCTGCTGGGCTACGACCACGCCGAGCCGGACGAGGAGCGCGAGATGTTCGCGCTGCAGAACAAGCTGCTCCACGACTGGCGCACCCAGCGGGCGCAAGTCGCGGCCCGCGAGGCCCAGCGGCGCAGCGACTCGCGCGTGCTGGGCACCGTCGGGCTCGACGACCCGGCCGGCCCCGCCGAACCGCGCTGACCGCCCGGACACCGACCGCAGGAGACCGATGAACGCCGCTGGCCTGCTCGCCGTCGCGATCGTCCTGATCCCCTTCGCCGGGCTGTGCGCGGCGGCCGACGCCGCGCTCACGTCGATCTCCCGGGCGCGCGTGACGGACCTGGTGCGGGCGAACCGGCCCGGGTCGCGCGCGTTGTCGAAGGTCGTCGACGACCGCGCCCGGTACGTCAACCTGCTGATCCTGCTGCGGCTGATGGGCGAGACCGTCGCGACGGTGCTGCTCACGGTCGCGCTCGCGAGCTGGTTCGACCCGGCCTGGGTCGGCGTCCTGCTCGCCGCGGTGATCATGGTCGTGGTCAGCTACGTCCTGATCGGGGTGGGCCCGCGCACGCTCGGCCGCCAGCACCCGTACGCGCTGGGGCTGGCCGTCGCGGCGCCCGTGCGGATCATCGCGACCCTGCTCAGCCCCTTGACCAAGCTGCTGATCCTGGTCGGCAACGCGATCACCCCGGGCCGCGGCTTCCGCGAGGGCCCGTTCTCCTCCGAGGTCGAGCTGCGCGAGCTGGTGGACATGGCCAGCACCAGCGGCGTGGTCGAGGAGGGCGAGCGGAAGATGATCCACTCGGTCTTCGAGCTGGGCGACACGATCGTCCGGGACGTCATGCAGCCCCGGCCCGACGTGGTGTGGGCCGAGCAGGACACCGCGGTGCAGAAGGTGGTCCGGCTGGCGCTGAAGAGCGGCTACTCCCGGATCCCGGTGCTCGGCGAGGGGATCGACGACGTCATCGGCGTCGCGTACCTCAAGGACCTGGTCGGCGCGGGCTGGGACCGGCCCGACGCGCGGCTGGTCGAGGTCGTGCGGCCGCCGGTGTTCGTGCCCGACTCCAAGCGGATCGACGAGCTGCTCAAGGACATGCAGCGCACCCGCAACCACATGGCGATCGTGGTCGACGAGTACGGCGGCACCGCCGGCGTCGTCACGATCGAGGACATCCTCGAGGAGATCGTCGGCGACATCTCCGACGAGTACGACACCGACGAGGTGCCCGAGGTCCAGCGGCTCGACGGCGGCACCCTCCGGCTGGCCGCCCGGCTGCCCGTCGAGGACCTCAGCGAGCTGTTCGCCGGCGAGTTCAGCGGCACCGAGCGCGAGGAGCTGCTGCGCGAGGCCCTGGCGCAGGCGGACGTCGACACCGTGGGCGGGCTGCTCGCGCAGCGGCTCGGCAAGGTGCCGCTGCCCGGCGCCGAGGCCGAGGTCGAGGGCCTGCTGCACCTGCGCGGCGAGGGCGGCAAGGACGCCCGCGGCCGCGTCCGCATCACGTCGGTGCTGGTCACGCCGCTCGCCGTGCCCGAACCCGTCGACGCCGCCGAAGCCGGCGACCACAAGGAGGACGCCGCCGAGCAGGCCGACGTCCGGGAGGAGACCGATGTCCGGCAGTAACCCGCCCGAGCTCGACGCCGAGGACGCCAAGATCGTCACGCTGGCGCGGTCCTCGCGCGCCCGCACCGGCGCCGCCGAGGGCGCCGCGGTCCGCGACACGGACGGCCGCACCTACGCCGCCGCCTCCGTCGCGCTGCCGTCCCTGCGGCTCACGGCCCTGCAGGCGGCCGTGGCCGCCGCCGTGTCGAGCGGGGCGCCGGGGCTGGAGGCCGCGGCCGTCGTCACCGAGAGCGGCGAGGCGGACGAGGCCTCGGTCGCCGCGGTGCGCGACCTGACCGCGGCCGCGCCGGTGATCGTGGCCGACGCGTCCGGCACCGTCGTGAGCGTGCTGACGCCCGCATGAGCACCCCCCGGTACGACCTGGTCGTCGTCGGCGGCGGGATCGTCGGCCTCGCCACGGCGCACGCGGCGGTCCGCAGCGGGCTGAGCGTCGCCGTCGTCGAGCGGGAGCCTCGGCTGGCGAACCACCAGACCGGCAACAACTCCAACGTCATCCACTCCGGGCTCTACTACGCCCCGGGCGGGCTGAAGGCCCGGCTCGCGGTGGCGGGGTGCGCCGAGACCGTCGCCTTCTGCCGCGAGCACGACCTGCCCCACCAGGTGTGCGGGAAGCTCGTCGTGGCCACCGAGCCCGAGGAGCTGCCGCGGATGGCGGAGCTGGAACGGCGCGGGGCGGCCAACGGCGTCGAGACGCGGCGGCTCGACGCGGCGGGCATCCGCGAGCGGGAGCCGCACGTCCGCGGGCTCGAGGCGCTGTGGGTGCCCTCGACCGGCATCTGCGACTACCGGGCGATCGCCGAGAAGCTCGGCGAGCTGGTGGCCAAGGAGGGCGGCGAGATCCACCTCGGCCGCGCGGTCACCAGGATGGTGCGGCGGGAGACGTCCGCGCGGCCCGACGTCGTCGTCCGGACCGCGCAGGGCGACCTGCTGGGGGAGCGGGTCGTGGTCTGCGGCGGGCTGCGCTGCGACGAGCTCGCCCGCGCCGCCGGCGCCGATCCGGGCGTCCGGATCATCCCGTTCCGCGGGGAGTACTCGGGCTTCACCGACGACGCCGCGGAGCTGGTCAAGGGCCTGATCTACCCGGTGCCGGACCCGGCCTTCCCGTTCCTCGGGGTGCACGCCACCCGCGGGATCGACGGGCACGTCCACGCCGGGCCCAACGCCGTCCTCGCGCTGGCCCGCGAGGGCTACTCGTGGGGCACGGTCAAGCCGAAGGAGCTGCTGGGCTCGCTGGTCTATCCGGGGATGCTGCGGGTCGCGAAGCGGCACTGGCGCTACGGCCTGGGCGAGGTGCACCGGTCGCTGTCGAAGGCGGCGATGGTCACCCAGATCCAGCGGATGCTGCCCGAGGTCGAGGCGCGCCACCTCACACCCGCGGGCGCGGGGGTGCGGGCCCAGGCCGTGAAGCCCGACGGCACCCTGGTGGACGACTTCCTCCTCGTCGAGCAAGGCACGGGGGCGGGCTCGATCCTGCACGTGCTCAACGCGCCCTCCCCGGCGGCCACCGCCGCCCTGCCCATCGGCCGCGAGATCCTCGAGCGGCTCACCGGCGACAACCCGGGTCCCCTGTGAGCGGCGACCGTCGCCGTTCACGGTCCGAGCGAAGCGAGGCATCATGACCGCATTCGGGTCCTGGCCGGAGGACTTCCGGTCCGGCTTCGCGTGCTTCGTGGGCCGCCCCAACGCGGGCAAGTCCACGCTGACCAACGCGCTGACGGGTGCGAAGATCGCGATCACGTCGTCGCGTCCGCAGACCACGCGGCACGCGATCCGCGGCATCGTGCACCGGCCCGACGCGCAGCTCGTCGTGGTCGACACCCCCGGCCTGCACAAGCCGCGGACCCTGCTCGGCTCCCGGCTCAACGACGTCGTGCGGGAGACGTGGGCCGAGGTCGACGTCGTCGGGTTCTGCGTGCCCGCGGACCAGCCCGTGGGCCGGGGCGACGAGTTCATCGCCAACGAGCTCAAGTCCGTCGCGGGCCGCACGCCGGTCGTCGGCGTCGTCACGAAGACGGACAAGGCACAGCCCGGGCAGATCGCCGAGCGGCTCACCCAGCTGACCGAGCTGATGGAGTTCGCCGACGTGGTGCCCTGCTCGGCGAAGAGCGGCTACCAGGTGCAGCTGCTCGCGGACCTGCTGGTCGGGAAGCTGCCGGAGGGCCCGCCGCTGTACCCGGACGGCGAGCTGACGGACGAGCCGGAGGAGACCCTCGTCGCCGAGCTGGTCCGCGAGGCCGCCCTGGAGGGGGTCCGCGACGAGCTGCCGCACTCGATCGCCGTCGTCGTCGAGGAGATGATCGAGCGCGAGGACCGGCCCGCCGACGACCCGATGCTCGACGTGCACGCCACGATCTTCGTGGAGCGCCAGAGCCAGAAGGGCATCGTGATCGGCCGCGGCGGCGAGCGGCTGCGGCACGTCGGCACGGCCGCCCGGAAGCAGATCGAGGCGCTGCTCGGCACCAAGATCTACCTCGACCTGCACGTCACCGTCGCGAAGGACTGGCAGCGCGACCCGCGTCAGCTGCGCAAGCTCGGCTTCTGACCCGGTTCGAGCCCATCCGGTTCCAGCCACGCCATCCGGCCGAACCCGGCCACGTAGCGGATCGTGCGGACCTCGAGCCGGTAGAGCTGGAAGTCGGCGAAGTCGACGTACCCGGCGTCGGGGAAGGCGCGGCGGTAGGCGGCGAGGCCGCGGGTGCGCTCGTCGCCGTGCAGCACCCACACCCGGCCGACGAGGGTGATCCGCTGCGCGGCCAGGGGGTCTGCGTCGGTCGAGACCGGCTCCGCCACCAGCAGCGACGCACGCGGGTCGGCCGCCAGGTTCCGGCTGTGCTCGGCGAGGTCGGACAGGCACAGCAGCGGTGACCCGTCGTCGTCGAGCGCGTAGGCGACCACCGACCCGAACGGGAAGCCCGCGGCCGCAGCGCCGGCCGACGTGCTCGTCGGGCCCGGGGCGGACCCGAGCGTCGCCAGCGTCCCCGACCGTTGCCCGGACAGCAGCGCCCGGACCTCCTCCAGCTCGCCCACCCGTCACCTCCCTACGAACTGAGGTGACCCTTACTTCTGCGCCGGCGGCTGTCAAGGTCGTCCCGCCGGGGTGAGGTCCCGGGCGCACCGGGTACGTCAACGTGACGCGGACGCGACCAGGGAGGCCCCGATGTGCCGGTGGCTGGGCTACTACGGCAACCCCATCGAGCCGAAGGAACTGATCTACGACACCCGGCACTCGCTCATCGAGCAGAGCCGGCGCGCCGCCCCGGACAGCGCGATCGCGAACGGCGACGGCTTCGGGCTGGGCTGGTACGGGAAGGGACCGGACGCCGCGCTGTACCGCAGCGAGTCGCCGGCCTGGGGCGACCGGAACCTGCGCGAGATCGCGGGCGTCGTGCAGTCCGGGCTGTTCCTCGCGCACGTCCGCGCGGCCACCGGCACGCCCGTGCAGCAGACGAACTGCCATCCCTTCCGGTACCGCAACTGGATCTTCGTCCACAACGGCTTCGTCGACCGGTGGGCCCGGCTGCGCCGGGACCTGCTCTTCGCCGTCCGGCCCGATCTCTTCGACAACGTCCAGGGCAGCACGGACTCGGAGGTCCTCTTCCACCTCGCGCTCACGTTCGGGCTGGAGGAGGAGCCGCTGCCCGCGCTCGAGCGGATGGCCGGCTACGTCGAGGCCGCCGGCCGCGCCGCCGGCTCCGAGCACCCGCTGCAGATGACGGTCGGGGTCGCCGACGGCGAGCGGCTCTACGCCGTCCGGTACGCCAGCGGCCCCGTCGTCAACACCCTGTACGTGAGCAGCGAGGTCGACGCGCTCCGCCGGCTCTACCCCGAGGACGAGCGCTGGCAGCACTTCTCCGAGGACTCCCGGGCGGTCGTCTCCGAGCCGCTGACCGACCTGCCCGGCCTGTGGCACGAGGTGCCGCCGTCGACGGCGCTCGTGCTGCAGAAGGGGCCGGACGTCGAGCAGCCCTTCCGGCCGCAACCCCCGTCGTAGGGGATCGGGGCAGGGGTCGGAACCGCGAAGTCCTCACGGCTGGTCCACTCGTCGAACACCACGACGCTGCCGTCCTCCGCCTCGGCGAACACGTGGTGCCGGCAGCCCTTGGACCTCCCGTCCTCGACGATCCGCTGCATCGTGGCGTCCTGGGTGCGGTTGGCCTCGCGGAGCCCGTCGGCGGTCACGCCGTCAGGGTGGTGACGACGATGACGGCCATGGGTTCCCCTCGTCCGGCCGCGTCGGGCCGTGCCGCTCGCCCGGACCGCCCACCGGGCACTCGATGATCCTCGTGCGGCGCAGGAGGTCGATCGGCCGGTCGCGGCGTGGGTGCGCGGCGGAGGTCGTAGGCTTCCCCGGTGAGCACCCTGTACCGCGACACCGGTGTGGTGCTGCGCGTGCAGAAGCTGGGCGAGGCGGACCGGATCGTCACGCTGCTGACCCGGCGCTACGGCAAGATCCGGGCGGTCGCGAAGGGCGTGCGCCGCACCCGGTCGCGGTGGGGCGCGCGGCTCGAGCCGTTCAACCACGTCGACGTGCAGTGCTACACCGGCCGCAGCCTCGACGTGATCACCCAGTGCCAGACGCTCGACGCCTTCGGCACCGGCGTCGTCTCCGACTACTCCCGCTACACCGCGGGCTGCGCGATGCTCGAGACGGCCGACCGGCTCGTGTCCGAGGAGGGCAGTGGGCACAGTGGCGAGACCCTGCGGGTCTACCTGCTGCTCGTGGGGGCGATCCGGGCCCTGGCCGGGCGCGAGCGGGACGCCTCGCTGATCCTCGACGCCTTCCTGCTCCGCGCGATGAGCCACGCCGGCTGGGCGCCGGCGATCACCGAGTGCGCCAAGTGCGCCTCGCCGGGGCCGCACCGGGCGTTCAGCGTCGCGGGCGGCGGCGCGGTGTGCGAGGTGTGCCGCCCGCCCGGCTCGGTCCTCCCCGGCCCGGCCGTGTTCGACCTGCTCGACGCCCTGCTGCACGGCGACTGGGAGATCGCCGACGCCGCCGAGCCGCCCACCCGTCGCGACACCTCCGGCCTGGTCGCCGCGCACCTGCAGTGGCACCTCGAACGCCAGCTCCGCTCCCTGCCCTTCGTCGAGCGCCGCGGCGACCCCACCGCCGCCGCCGCGCCGGGGGCGACCCCGATCGCCTGAGCCTCGAGACCGCCCATGCCGACGCGCCCGCGCCGCCTCCAGCCCCGCCTCGGTGGCCGCCTCCGCCCCGCTCACCTGCTCCGCACGGTCGACCTGGCCGGGACCGCGCTGTTCGCGCTGCAGGGCGGGCTCACCGCCGCCGCGGTGGGGCTCGACGTCTTCGGCGTCCTCGTCATCGCCTTCGTGACGGCGGTGGGCGGCGGGATCATCCGTGACCTGCTGCTCGGCGACACCCCGCCTGCGGTGTTCTGCGACCTCGCCTACCCGATCACGGCGTTCGCCGGCGGGGCCGTGGTCGTGCTGCTCTACACCACGGTGCGGGACGTCCCGCGCGACGTCCTGATCCCGCTCGACGCGGCCGCGCTCGCGTTGTTCGCGGTGGTCGGGGCGGCGAAGGCGATCGACCACCGGATGTCGCCGCTGCTCGCGGCGCTGCTCGGGACGGTGTCCGGGGTCGGCGGCGGCGTGATCCGGGACGTCCTGCTGGGCGGCGTGCCGCTGGTCCTGCGCTCGGACGTCTACGCGGTCGCCGCGCTGGCCGGTGCCGGCGTGACCGCGGTGGGGCTGCGCTACCGGGCCCCGCGGGTGCTGGTGCTGGCCCTCGGCGCCGTCGTCACGGTCGTGCTGCGGCTGGTCGCGGTGTGGCAGGGGTGGAACCTGCCGCGCGTGGCCGGCTGACCGCGTCGCGGGGCGCATTATGGTTCCATAGCGCGACTTCCGGGCCAGATTCTGCGCATTATGGTTCCCTCACGCGGAGTTCCGGCCCGATTTCGCGCGTTATGGTTCCATGACGCGTTCCGGGGGCGAGGGGGCGACGGGTGCGGGGGTGCGTGTGGCGCCGATCGGGCCCGCGCGCCGGACCGCCTCGGCCGCGTCGAGCGCCGCCCGCTCCGCCTCCCGGTGCGCGGCCTCGGTCACCGCGTGACGCTGCTCCGGGTCGGCGTCGAACCGCCCCGCGATCGCCTCCTGGACCACGATCTTGGCCCGGACGACCGGCACCCGGTACTTCTTCTCGCGGCGCACCGCGCGCTCCATCTTCTTCGGCCGCGACAGGTACCGCCAGCGCGCCCAGGGCGAGCCCGGCCGGGCCAGCCGGATGGCGGTGAAGAGCAGCAGCGGCGTGAGGAACAGCCCGAGCAGACCCGTCCACAGCTTGCCCTTGGCCAGGGTGATCACCACCAGGACCAGCTGCAGCGCGAAGAAGACCAGCGTGAGGACGACCTCGACGGCGTCGGTCGAGGTCACTCCGACGAGGTCGTCGTCGAACCCGAGGGGGTGCAGCCCGCACAGGAACAGCCCGGTGATCGTGACGGCGACGAACACGGCGTCGATCGAGCTGCGGCCCTGGGTGCTCCAGTAGACGTCGGACAGGTGCAGGATCAGCGCGAACTCGTCGAGCACCAGCGCCGAGCCGATCCCGAACAGGCTCGCCAGGATGACGTTCGGGACGGGCGTGCTCACCTCGGCCAGCGCGATCAGGCCGAAGCCCGCGACCAGCATCATGACCATCCCGAACATCACGTGGTGGATGTGCAGCCCGCCCGGCGTCACGTTGCCGGGCCACCACGACACCTGGGCACGGATCATCCGCACGCTGAACCGGATGAACAGGAACGCGACGAGGAACGCGCAGAGGAAGCAGAACAAGGGCAGGCGCCCGGTCGTGACGATCGTGTCCGTGAACCAGGCCACCATGTGCAGTGCCTACTCCAGACCGGGGCCCGGCGTCCAGGGACGGCGGACGTAGGCTCCATGGCCGTGCCGACTCCTGGGCCCTTCCAGCCCCCGCCGCCGCACCCGTCGGGAGCGCGGCCGCCGGCGATCCCGCCGGAGCTGGTCCCGAACCACGTCGCCCTCGTCATGGACGGCAACGGCCGCTGGGCCAACGCCCGCGGCCTGCCCCGGATCGAGGGGCACCGCCGCGGCGAGGCCTCGCTCATGGACGTCGCGCGGGGTTGCATCGACATCGGCGTGAAGTGGTTGTCCGCCTACGCCTTCTCCACCGAGAACTGGAAGCGCAGCCCGGACGAGGTGCGGTTCCTCATGGGCTTCAACCGGGACGTCATCCGCCGCCGGGTGGACGAGATGCACAGCATGGGCGTCCGGGTCCGGTGGGCCGGGCGGCGGCCGCGGCTGTGGCGGTCGGTGATCAAGGAGCTCGAGGTCGCCGAGGAGAAGACGAGGCACAACGACGTGCTGACGCTGACCATGTGCGTGAACTACGGGGGGCGGGCGGAGATCGCCGACGCGGTGCAGCAGATCGCGCGGCAGGTCCAGGCCGGGAAGATCAAGCCGGACAAGATCGACGAGCGGACGATCGCGAAGTACCTCGACGAGCCGGACATGCCCGACGTCGACCTGTTCGTGCGGTCGAGCGGCGAGCAGCGGACGTCGAACTTCCTGTTGTGGCAGAGCGCCTACGCCGAGATGGTCTTCCTCGACACGCTCTTCCCCGACTTCGACCGTCGGCACATCTGGGAGGCGATCGAGATCTACGCGAGGCGGGACCGCCGGTTCGGCGGGGCGATCGACAAGGCGGGGTCCTCGTGAGCCTGGAGATCGCCCGCAGGGCACTGGAGCGCTACCACGACGTCGAGGTCGGCGAGGACGGCGCGCTCACCTTCGCCCACGGCGGCGTGCTGTGCGTGGTGCAGGGCACCGAGCTGGAGGAGGGGCTGCCCGTCCTCAACCTGACCTGCGTCGTGGCCTGGGACCTGCCGGTGTCCGCGGACCCGGCGACGGACGTCCCCACCCGCGTCGCCCTCGGCGTGGGCGAGGGGCTGTTCGGCACGCCGCGGGTCGTACGCGGCGAGAACGGCTGGGACGTCACGCTCCGCTACGCCTTCCCCGCGGCCGGCCTGGCGGAGGGTCCGATGGGGACACTGCTGATGCTGGTGGTGGGCAGCGCCTCGGCCATGCGCACCGAGCTCGTCGGCTCCTGACCCTCGTGAGTGGCGATGGCTGCCGTAGCGACCATCGCCACTCACGGGGTCAGCCGACGGGGGACTCGGACAGGTGCACCAGCGGCAGCTCGGCGAGCTGGGCCGCGCTCATCTGCCGGGCGTTCTCCAGGACGCGCGCCTGCGCCTCCTGCATCCGGCCGTCGACCAGCCCGGACAGGCCGTAGGAGATCCGGCCGAGCAGCCGGACCGTGGTGTCGTCGACCGGGGGCCGCGGTGCGGAGACGACGGCGACGCCCGTCGGGTGCCCGTCGTTGGCCTGCGCGATGCCGATCGTGAAGGCCTCGCGCGGGTTGACGTGCCGCGAGGCGTAGTGGTCCCGCAGGGTCGGGAAGGTCTTGTGGAACTTCACCACCTCGTCGTCGAGCTCGAGGGACTCGACGTCCGCGTCGGTGAGGATCTTGGTGCGGCCCGAGAAGCAGCGCACGTACCCGACGAGCGCGCCGGTCCACAACGCCTCGACCAGCACGGGGTCGGGCCGGGGCACGGCGAGTGCCGCGACCAGGTGCTCGCAGCAGCGCAGCACGTACTGCAGGTCCTCGAACACCGCGGAGAGCTGGGCCAGCTCGCCGGACTCCGGTGTGTCGAGCCTGCGCACCGTGCTCGGTGCGTCCGGACCCGATGCCCCTGGGGTCCCGCCGTCGGTCATGGGCACGCCTCCCGCTTCGTCGCGTCGGCGCACGGTATCCCCGTGCCGACGCCGGGTGGATCTCGATATGAGACGCCGGCCACTCCGCCGCGGCTGTCGATGTGGTCGACAGCACGCCCTCGGCACAGCAGAGTGGGCAGACAATGCACGTGCATCACGGCGGCACCGACGCCGCCGCGGAGAGGAGAGCGTTGATGGACATCACGGGAGCCTCGGCCATCGTCACCGGCGGCGCGTCCGGTCTCGGGGAGGCGACCGCGCGGCTGCTGGCCCAGCGCGGGGCGAAGGTCGTCGTGCTCGACCTGAACGAGGACCGGGGCGAGAAGGTCGCCGCCGAGATCGGGGGCGTGTTCGCCAAGGCCGACGTCGCCGACGAGGCCCAGGTCAAGGCGGCCGTCGAGGCGGCCTCGGAGCTCGGCCCGCTGCGGATCCTGGTCAACAGCGCCGGCCTCGGCCGTGCCGCCCGGATCATCGGCCGGGACCTCGAGCCGGTCCCGCTCGAGACCTTCGAGTTCGTGGTGCGGGTCAACCTGACCGGCACCTACAACTGCGCCCGGCTCGCGGCGTCGGCGATGGCCAAGACGGACCCGCTCGAGGACGGCACCTCGCGCGGCGCGATCCTCAACACGGCCTCCGCGGCGGCGTTCGACGGCCAGATCGGCCAGACCCCGTACTCGGCCTCGAAGGGCGGCGTGGTCGGCCTGACCCTGCCGATGGCCCGCGACCTTGCCCGGCACGGCATCCGCGTCAACACCATCGCCCCCGGCCTGATCGACACCCCGATCTACGGCGAGGGCGAGAAGGCGGAGGCCTTCAAGGCCGCGCTCGGCCAGAGCGTGGTCTACCCGAACCGGCTCGGGAAGGCCGAGGAGTACGCCTCCATGGCGGTCGAGGTGCTCACCAACGACTACATGAACGGCGAGACGATCCGGCTCGACGGCGCGATCCGGATGCCCCCGAAGTCCTGACCCCCGCGTGAACGAACGGCACTCTCGCTCAGATCTGGTGAGCGAGAGTGCCGTTCGTGCAGGTCGAAGGAGGGCTCAGGCGCAGGAGCGGCAGACGCCGAAGATCTCCACGGTGTGCGAGATCTCGGTGAAGCCGTGCTCCCGGGCGACCCGCTGCGTCCACTCCTCGACGGCGGGGGCGTCGATCTCCTCCGCCGCCCCGCAGCGCCGGCACACCAGGTGGTGGTGGTGCTCGTCGGAGGCGCAGCGGCGGTAGACGGCCTCGCCGCCGGCGTTGCGCAGGACGTCGACCTCGCCGCCGTCGGCCATCGTCTGCAGGGTCCGGTACACGGTCGTCAGGCCGATGCCCTCGCCGGAGCGGCGCAGTTCCTCGTGGATCTCCTGGGCCGAGCGGAAGTCCGGGAGCCGGTCGAGCAGGGCGGAGACGGCGGCGCGCTGCTTCGTCGCGCGCAGCACCCGGGTGCCCCCAGCGGTCATGCGTCCTCCTGAACGTGCGCCACCGCGTCGACGACGATGTGCGCGAGATGGTCGTCGACCAGTGAGTACAGCACCTCGCGGCCCTTGCGCTCGCCCTCGACCACCCCGGCGGACTTGAGCACGCGCAGGTGCTGGCTGATCAGGGGCTGGGTGACGCCGAGGGCGTCGACCAGGTCGTGCACGCAGCGCGGGGAGTCGAGCAGCTGCAGCACGATCGCGATCCGGACCGGCGCGGCGAGGGCGCGGAGCAGGTCGCCCGCGGCGGCGAGGGTGCGCGGCGGGTGGACGGGGGCGGGCTCGGCGGCCGGGCACAGCGTGCCCTCGTGCTCGTGCGTGATCGACATGACCGTCCAGTCCCCGGGGGCGGCGGCCGCACCCTCGGTCGCGTCGTGAGCCTCGCCGGGCCGCATCGGCCATGATAGGCGTTTTCAACAAGGCGGGAAGGCGGCCGGTAGGGTCCGCCGCGTGCTGCTCGTGTGCCGCTTCACACCGGCTGATCCGGCCGCCTTCGCCGACCGGCTCGCGTACGCCCTGGAGGTGCTCACCGCGCAGCCCGGGTGTCTCGGCGGGGAGGCCGGCCGGGCCGTCGACGACCCGGCGCACTGGGTGCTCACCGTGCGCTTCACCGGGGTCGACGCCTACCGCCGGGCCCTCTCGCCCTTCCCGGTCCGCGAACACGTCGTCCCGCTGCTGTCCGAGGCGTCGGCCGACTCGCCCGCCACCTACGAGACGCTGCTCGGGGCCGCCGGCGGCGCCGTCGAGCGGCGGGCCTCGCTGCGGGCGGGGGACTAGCCGAACCCGTTCGCGCCGGTCGATACCCTGGAGATTCCGCCCCCGCATCCGGCGGGGTCGCCCCACACCGTTCCCGGGAGATCCTCCGTGGCCAGCAAGCCCAGTTCCGCCAAGATCGAGACCATCGTCGCGCTCGCCAAGCGCCGCGGATTCGTCTTCGCGTCGGGTGAGATCTACGGCGGTACCCGGTCGGCGTGGGACTACGGGCCCCTCGGCGTGGAGCTCAAGGAGAACATCAAGCGGCAGTGGTGGAAGTCGATGGTCACCGGCCGCGAGGACGTCGTGGGCCTCGACTCGTCGGTGATCCTGCCGCGCCAGGTGTGGGTCGCCTCCGGGCACGTCGGCGTGTTCACCGACCCGCTCGTCGAGTGCCAGCACTGCCACAAGCGCTTCCGCGCCGACCAGCTGGCCGAGGAGTACACCGAGCGCACCGGCAAGGAGGCGTCGGAGGAGGACCTGTCCGACGTCCCGTGCCCCAACTGCGGCACGCGCGGCCAGTACACCGAGCCGCGCGACTTCAACATGATGCTCAAGACCTACCTCGGCCCGGTGGAGTCCGAGGAGGGCCTGCACTACCTGCGCCCGGAGACCGCGCAGGGCATCTTCGTGAACTTCCTCAACGTGCAGACCACCTCGCGCAAGAAGCCGCCGTTCGGCATCGGCCAGGTCGGCAAGAGCTTCCGCAACGAGATCACGCCGGGCAACTTCATCTTCCGCACGCGCGAGTTCGAGCAGATGGAGATGGAGTACTTCGTCGAGCCGGGCACGGACGAGGAGCTCCACCAGTACTGGATCGACGAGCGCACGAACTGGTACGTCGACCTCGGCATCGCGCGGGAGAACCTGCGGCACTACGAGCACCCCAAGGAGAAGCTCTCCCACTACTCGAAGCGCACCGTCGACATCGAGTACCGCTTCGAGTTCGTCGGGCAGGAGTGGGGCGAGCTCGAGGGCGTCGCGAACCGCACGGACTTCGACCTGACCACGCACTCGAACCACTCGGGCGTCGACCTCTCCTTCTACGACCAGAACACGAAGGAGCGGTACCGGCCGTACGTCATCGAGCCGGCCGCCGGCGTGGGGCGCTCGATGATGGCCTTCCTCATCGACGCGTACCACGAGGAGGAGGCGCCCAACGCCAAGGGCGGCACCGACAAGCGCGTCGTGCTGCGTCTCGACCGGCGGCTCGCCCCGGTCAAGGCCGCCGTGCTGCCGCTCTCCCGCAACGCCGACCTCTCGCCCAAGGCGCGGGACCTGGCCGCGCGGCTGCGGAAGAACTGGAACGTCGAGTTCGACGACGCCGGCGCCATCGGCCGCCGCTACCGCCGCCAGGACGAGATCGGCACCCCGTTCTGCATCACGGTCGACTTCGACACCCTGCAGGACGAGGCCGTCACCATCCGGGAGCGGGACACCATGGCGCAGGAGCGCATCCCCCTCGACCAGGTCGAGGGCTACCTCGCCCAACGCCTCCTGGGCTGCTGACCTGAGGTCTTCTGGTTCGGCTCCGTGTACGGGCTCCGGCATGATCGTCGGACGGGACCGTTTCCGGCCGCATGTGGCCGCGTCCGGTCCCGTGGGGTGGCCGAGCACCCAGCCCCGGATCCCGGCCTCGCGGAGCAGCGCGACCATCAGACGTTCCGCGTCCGATCCCGCTGTGTCTGCCGCGGCGGCCAACAGCCGGCCGGCGCGTCGGGAGCCGCGGCTGCCGAGCATGCTCGAGTAGGCACGATGTACCTCGGCGAAGCGGACGTGCCGTTGCAGGGCGCGGTCGAGGAACGCGAGCCGGCGTCGAGCGCGACCGCGGTCTCGAGGACGTGAGCGGCGGCGCGGTGATGCCGACGCCGCGGATCCGGGTGCGGTCCGCGGCATCGAGCGTGCGCCGTCGGATGCTGACGCCGGGCCGGGTCCGCGGTGCTCGGTGCGCGGCACCGTGACCTGGATCGTCGGCGGCGCAGCACCGAGCATGCCGTGCCAGTACGCCGCCGCCGGGCCTGAGACGATCGTGTCGTCACCCAGCCAGAGCCAGGCCGCCCGGATGCGTGCCTCGTCGCCGTAGCGGTGGCTCGCCGGGCGGTACACCCGGGGCAGGACGCGCACCCACTGTCCCTCGGCGCCCCGGCCCGTTCCCGGCCGCACGTGGCCGTGTGGCCCAGGCCTGCGATCACGGGCGAGGGGGAGCCGTGCCTCGGGGCGTGATCGCCGGACCGGACCGATGACGGCCACCTGCGGCCGACAATGGTCCCAGCCGGCGATCACGGCCCGGCGCGGCCCGAGCACGGCCGCAAGCGTCAGGCGGGGAGGAGGCGGTCGACGACGTCCTGCATGGTGACGATGCCGAGGAGCGTCCCGTTCTCCGTGACCAGCGCCAGCTGCCCCCGCTTCTCCCGCATGGTCGACAGCGCCTGGTGGACCGGGGTGTCGGCGGGGAAGGTGAGGATGTCGCGGACGAGGTCGCGGGCCCGCACCGTCTCCGGCCTGCCCAGCGTGTCCCGCACGTGCACGAAGCCGGTCACGCGGTCGCCGTCCCGGACCACGAGCCGCAGGTGACCGCTCTCCCGGGAGACCTCGCGGATGCGGGCCACGGGGTCGTCGCAGGTCACGCCCGCGGGGTCGGGGTGGACCAGCGAGCGCACCGGCGCCCGGTCCAGCTCGAGGGTGGTGACGAGCTGGTCGCGCCGCTCCTCGTCGAGCGCACCGGCCCGGGCGGAGTGGTCGACGAGCTGGCGGAGGTCGTCGGCGTTCCGGCCGGAGGCCATCTCGTCGACGGGCTCGACGCCGACCCGGTGCAGGCACCAGTTCGCCATCCCGTTGAGCGCCACCAGCAGCGGCCGGGTGACGACCATGAACGCCCGCATCGGCAGCGCGAGCAGCGTGGCCGAGCGCTCGGGGTGCGAGATCGCCCAGGACTTGGGCGCCATCTCGCCGACGACGAGGTGCACGAAGGTCACCACGACCAGCGACAGCACGAACGACACGATCCCCGCGGCGCCCGCGGGCAGCCCCCACCCGAGGAACACGGGCTCGAGCGCGTCGTCGACCGCCGGCTTGGCGACCGCACCGAGGCCGAGCGTGCAGAGCGTGATGCCGAGCTGGGAGCCCGCGAGGAGCAGTGAGATGTCGCGCGCGCTGCGGAGCGCGGCGCGGGCGGACGCGCTGTGCCCCGCCTGCTCCTCCAGCCGGTACCGCCGGGCCGCGACCAGCGCGAACTCGACGGCCACGAAGAAGGCCGACAACGCCACCAGCGCGATCGACACGACGATCGACACGGCGCTCATCGCTCCACCTCCACCGGAGCGGTCTCCACGACCCGCACCCGGACCTGCTCGGGCACCCGGCGGGCGACCTCGCGGACCTCGATCCGCAGGTCCCGGTCGGGCTCGTCGGAGTCGGCACCGCGCGGCAGCCGCACGCTGACGACGTCGCCGGGCTCGGGCAGCCGCTGCAGCTCGGCGATCACCAGGCCGCCGACGGTCTGGTAGTCGCCCTCGGGCAGGTCGGCGTCGATCAGCCGGCCGACCTCGTCGACGTGCATGGTGCCGGGGACGACCCAGCCGTCCGGCGCGTCGACCGGGCGGTCGGCGAGCGCCGGGTCGTGCTCGTCCGTGATCTCGCCGACGAGCTCCTCGGCGATGTCCTCCAGCGTGATCACGCCGGCCAGACCGCCGTACTCGTCGACGACGGAGGCGAACTCGTCGCCCGCCTCGCGCAGCGCGGCGACGACCGCGGGCAGCGGCAGGGACGCCGGGACCACGACGGCCGGGCGCATGACCTCCGCGACCCGCAGGGCCGAGGTGTCGCGGCCCTCGAGGGCGAGCAGGTCCCGCAGGCAGACGACGCCGACGACCTCCTCGCCGGTCTCGTCGAGCACCGGGTAGCGGGAGTGCCCCGCCGCCATGGCCTCGGCGAGCTCGGGCACCAGCAGGTCCGCCTGCACCGACGTGACGCGCGGCCGCGGGATCATCGCCGCCCGCGCGGGCCGGTCGGTGAAGTCGAGGACGCGGTCGAGCATCGTCGACAGGTCGGGGCGCAGGTCGCCGCTGTCGCGGGACTCGTCGATGATCGCCTCGAGGTCCCGCGGCGTGGCCGCGTGCTCGACGTCGTGCACCGGCTCGATGCGCAACGCCTTGAGCAGCAGGTTCGAGGCGGCGTCGAACACCCGCACGATCCAGCCGAACGCGGCCAGGTACATGGTGGTGGGCAGCGCCAGCCGGCGGGCGACGGGCTCGGGCCGGGCGATCGCGAGGTTCTTCGGGAACAGCTCGCCGAAGACCATCTGCACGACGGTCGAGAGCAGCAGGGCGACGACCGTGCCGAGCGCGACGGCCCAGCCGGCGCCGCCGAGCAGTTCGCCGACGCCCTCGCCGATCAGCGGCTCGGCGACGTAACCGACCAGCAGGCCCGTGACGGTGATGCCCAACTGCGCGCCGGAGAGCATGAAGGAGGTGCGCCGGGTGACCGTGAGGGCGCGCTCGGCGCCCGCGTCGCCCTCGGCCGCGCGGGCCTTGAGCCGCGACCGGTCGACGGCCATGTACGCGAACTCCTGGGCGACGAAGAAGCCGGTCAGGGCGGTGATGCCCACGACGACCAGCACGCCGAGGAGGATGCCGAGGATCGTCATGCGACCGCTCCGGCGGGGGAGGGGAACGTCCGTCCGTGGGGGACGGTGCCGGTACTACAGGAGGGGTCCATGGCTCCGTGACGAGTCGGTGGGAGGTCGGTCCGTTTCCCGGACAACGGCGATGATCCCGTGCCGGTTCCCGCAGCGCATCCCCGCACCCCCGATCGGGCCCCGGCCCGGCCCTCGGCGGGCGGCCGCGGTGGCTACCCTGGCGCTCGTGACCGCTCCCGCCCCGTCCACCGATCCCCGTCGCGAGCTGGGGGCCGCGCTGCGCCGCTGGGCCGCGGGCGGCACCGGGACGGTCGGCGTCGTGCGGGTCCTGGACCGGCACGGGTTCGGCACCGTCGAGTCCGGCCAGCTGCTGGCCGGCACCGCGGACGGCGAGACCGCCGGGCTGCTCTACCTCGGCGCGCTCGACGACTCGGCGGTCCCGCTCGCCGGCGCCGCGGCCGGGCTCCCGCAGACCCGTACCGCGCACGTCGCGGAGAGCGCGGCGCTGCAGGCGGGGCTGGCGTGCGCGGGCGGCGCGACGCTGCTCGGCCACCCGCTGCCCGCAGCCCTCGCCGATCCTCTGGGTGCCGCGCTCGAGGACGCCCGCCCGGCCGCGCTGGTCTCGACGATCGACGGTGAGGCCGCGCTCGTGCTCACCGGCCCGGACCTCGAGGAGGTGCACGGCACCCTCGAGGACGGCACCCCGGGGCTCGACGACGAGGCCACGGCGGCCGCGCGGGAGCTGCTGCGCCGCGGCGCCACCGTGACCGACCGCCGCACCGTCGGCGACACCGAGATCCTCCTCGACCTGTGGGTCCCCGTGCCGTCCGTGCTGGTCGTGGGCTCGGGCGCGATCGGCGAGGCGCTGCTCGCGCAGGCCGCGCTGATCGGCTGGGCCGGCCGCACCGTCACCGGGCTCGACGAGGCCCGGGCCGCGGTGTCCGCCTTCACCGAGGCCGACGTCGTCGTGCTGCTCGACCACGCCCCGCGCTTCGACGCCGTGCTGATCGACGGCATCCGTCGTGGCCGGGGCTTCCTCGGCGCGCTCGGCTCCCGCCGCACCCAGGCCGCCCGCCGCGAGCGGCTGCTGCGGGCCGGCGTCACCGAGGAGGAGCTGGCCGCGATCCACGGCCCGGTCGGGCTGGACCTCGGCGCCCGCACCCCGGCCGAGACCGCCGTCTCGATCGTCGCCGAGGTCATCGCGGCCCGCTCCGGGCGCGCCGCCCGCGCGTTGGGCACGTCGGAGGGGAAGATCGGGGGGTGAGCGCACCGAGCGGGCACCGGCGCGGTGCTGTCCGGGGTGCCGGCCGGGGTGTCCGCGAGCCGGAGACCGTCCGGCTCCGGCACGTGCGCGGGCCCGGGCGTCCCGGCGCGGGCGACACGGACGACCCGCCCACCACCCCGACACCCCGCACCCGCACCGGGCTGACCTGGGCCGCCCGGCTGGTGGTCGGCACGCTGCTCACCGCCGCGATCATCCTGGGCGGCACCATGTTCCGGGTCTGGCAGACCGCCCGGGTGGACGGGGACCGGCCGGTCGACGCCGTCGTCGTCCTCGGGGCGGCGCAGTACGACGGCGAGCCGAGCCCGATCCTGGCCGCCCGGCTGCGGCACGCGGTCGCGCTGTACCAGGAGGGGCTCGCCCCGCGGATCGTCACGGTCGGTGGCAACCGCGCCGGGGACGAGTACACCGAGGCCGAGGCCGGCACGCGGTACCTGGAGCGCAACGGCGTCCCGGCCGGCGCCATCACCACGGTCGCCGAGGGCGCGGACACCCTGGGCAGCCTCAAGGCCGTCGCGGCGCGGGCGAGCCGGGACGGGTGGAGCAGCGCCCTGATCGTCAGCGACCCGTGGCACTCGCTGCGCGCCCGCACCATGGCCCGCGACTCGGGGCTGGAGGCCTGGACCTCGCCGACCCGCAGCGGGCCCGTCGTGCAGACGCGGGAGACGCAGGCGCGCTACATCCTCCGCGAGACCGCCGCGCTGCTGTACTACCGCCTCACCCACGCCTCGGCCGAGACCGAGAACACCGGGCTCGGCTGAGGGCGCCGACCATGACCGCGACGGTCCCCGCGCCGGCCCGGGAGGGGTACGACGACCACGACCGCGCCCGGCTGCTCCCCGAGCCGCCCAAGGGGTCCGGGCTCGGCGAGCACCACCGCCCGGAGAAGCGCTCGCCCTTCTCCCGCGACCGCGCCCGGGTGCTGCACTCCGCGGCGCTGCGCCGGCTCGCGGGAAAGACGCAGGTGGTGGGGCCGGGCGAGGCCGCCGAGATCACCGGCATCCCGCGCACCCGGCTGACCCATTCGCTGGAGGTCGCGCAGATCGGCCGCGGGATCGCCGAGGAGCTCGGCTGCGACCCGGACGTCGTCGACACCGCCGGGCTCGCGCACGACATCGGGCACCCGCCCTTCGGGCACAACGGCGAACGCGCGCTCGACGAGTTCGGCGCGGCCTGCGGCGGGTTCGAGGGCAACGCCCAGACCCTGCGGATCCTCACCCGGCTCGAGCCCAAGGTGGCCCTCGTCGACGACACCGGCGAGCACCCCGGCGGCCTCAACCTCACCCGCGCGACCCTCGACGCCAGCTGCAAGTACCCCTGGCGGCGGCGTGGCGCGGAGCGGAAGTTCGGCGCCTACGACGAGGACGGCGCGGTGTTCGACTGGGTCCGCGAGGGCGCTCCGGACCCGACGGTCGACCCCACGGGCTCCGTCTCCATGCCCCGGCGCTGCGTCGAGGCCCAGGTCATGGACTGGTCCGACGACGTCGCCTACTCCGTGCACGACGTCGAGGACGGGATACTCTCCGGCCGGATCGACCTGGCCGCGCTGGCCGCGCCCGAGGAGCGGGCCGTGCTCGCGCTCCTGGCGAGCACGCACTTCGGCGCCGATCCGGCCGCGTGCGAGGTCGCGGCCGCGGAGCTCGCCCGGCTGCCCGTCGTCGACGCGGTGAAGGGCTTCGACACCGCGACCGCACCCGCCGTCGCGCACGCCGCGCTCAAGCGGCTGACCAGCGAGCTCGTCGGGCGGTTCGTCCGCGCGGCCACGGACGCCACGCTCGACGCCCACGGCGACGGCCCGGTGCTCCGCTACACCGCGGATCTCGTGGTGCCCCCCGAGGCGGCCGCGGAGGTGGCGCTGCTCAAGGCCGTCGCGTTGCGGTACGTGATGAGCGACCCCGACCGGCTGCGGATGCAGGCGCGGCAGCGGGAGCTGCTGAAGGAGCTGGGGGAGGCGCTGCTGGCTGGTGCCCCCGGCACCCTCGACCCGGTGCGGGCGGGGGAGTGGGCCGCGGCCGGCGACGACGCCGCCCGGCTGCGGGTCGTCGTCGACCAGATCGCGGTGCTGACGGACGCCGGCGCGCTCGCCTGGCACCGCCGGTTGTGCCGGCGCTGACCGGCTCGCCCGGCCTGGTCAGCAGGGGTCGTGAGCGGGAATTGCCGCTCCAGGGGCAGTTGCCACTCACGGGGTGGGCGTGACCCGGGACACAGCGCGTCACGGAGGCCGCGGCGCCGTCGTCCTCCCGGTACCCGACCCGAGGAGGACGACATGGCACGCATCCCCGCCGTTCCCGAGGCCGAGGCCGGTGTGTTCGGCCGGCTGGTCTACCGCCTGGCCCGCCGGAGGTTCGGCGCGGTCCCGGAGCCGTTCGCGGTGGCCCGGCACCACCGCGGGCTGTTCTGGTCGGCGCTGGTGTCCGAGCTGGCCTACGAGCGCGCCGCCCGGGTGCTGCCCGCGCGGGTCCGCGAGCTCGCGGTGTACCGGACCGCGACGGTCGTCGGCTGCTCGTGGTGCGTCGACTTCGGCACCATGCTGCAGCGACTCGACGGGCTCGACGTCGACCGCCTTGCCCGCATCGACGACTACGCCACCGACCCGCTCTACAGCCCGGCCGAGCGCCTCGCGGTGGCCTACGCCGACGCGATGACGGCCACCCCGCCCACCGTCACCGACGCGCAGGTCGCGGAGCTGGAGCGGGAGTTCGGCCGGGCCGGGCTGCTCGAGCTGACCCAGGCGATCGCCGTCGAGAACCAGCGGGCGCGGGGGAACCACGCGCTGGGCATCGTCGACCAGGGGTTCGACGCGGCGTGCCGGGTGCGGCTCGGCGGGCCGCGGGTGGCTCAGGCGCCGGGACAGTAGCTCGTGCGGGCGGCGTCGACCAGCACCTGGGCGTCGCGGGTGCCGAAGCCGGCCGACACGGCCGCGGAGACCAGGTCGCCCCGGCTCGCCCCGCCCTCGAGGGACGAGCAGACGCCGTGGCCCAGCTCGATCAGGGTGTCCGGCGGGACCTCGGCCAGAGCGGGCCGGGTCGACACGGCGGCCAGGAAGGCACGGTCGCCGGTGCCGGTGCCGGCGGCGACGGTCGACGTCTCGCCGACGCCCGCCGCGAGGGCGGCCGCGGAGATGCCGCCGATCGCGGCCCCGGCGCCGAGGATCACGGCGACCAGCGCGGCCGGCAGCACCCAGCGCGGCACGCGGGAGGCCGGCGCGGGCGGGAGCGGCGGGGTGTAGGGCTGCGGCCCGTACCCCGGCACCCCGTAGCCGGGCGGCGGGGCGGAGGGGCCGACCCGGTGGCCGGCGGAGGGGTCGCGGGGCGCGGGGACCTGCGGCACGGCGTGCCGGGGACCGGCGGCGGCGTGACGCCCCGGGGCGCCCGCGGGCACGGGGGATCCCGGCGGGGCGCCCCCCGGCCCGCGCTGCCGCGGCACCGTGTGCCCCTGCCCGTCCCCGTACCCGGCCCCCCGATCGGACACTGTTCCCCCTGACTGCCGTGACGCCCCGTCTCCCGGTTCATCGCACTCCGGGGGCCGGGCCTTACGCCCCGGAGGAGTGAACCGTGCCGGGCACGGTGTCGTCCACCGGGATCGGCTGACCGGGGCACCCGGCGAGGATGCCGGAGATGGCGTCGTGCTCGGCCCGGGTGACCCACAGGTCGTACTTGGCCTTCACCGCGATCTGCCGGGCGACGTAGTCGCAACGGTAGGCGCGGTTCGGCGGCAGCCAGGTCGCGGCGTCGCCGTCGCTCTTGCGGTTGTTGGTGGGTCCGTCGACGGCGAGGAGGTTGAGCGGGTCGTTGCCGAGGCGCTTGCGGGTGTCGGCGTCGAGCTGCTGCGCGCCCTTCTGCCAGGCGTCGGACAGGGCGACGACGTGGTCGATCTGCACGGCCTCGCTCGTGCCCTGGCCGCGCGTGAAGGTGATCGTCTTCCCCGTGTACGGGTCCGCGAGCGTGCCCGTGAGCACGATGCAGTCGTGCGTGCCGGGCTTGAAGGTCTCGCCGGTCATGTCCCGGGCGAGGACGTCGTTGCGCTGGTCGCAGCCGTTGCGGTCGACGTCGGACCAGCTCGGGCCGAACTGGTCGCGGGCGTACCCGGTCTTCGGGGCCCGCCCCTTCACGGCGAGCTTCTCCAGGGCCTGTGCGGCGGTGCCGGTCGGGGCCGCGGCCGGGGCGGTGAAGGGTGTGTACCGGTCGGCGAGGGTGCCACACCCGGTCACCGTCAGGAGGACGAGAAGGACTGCGGTGAGGATCCGGGCGCCGTGCACCGGACGATCCTGCCGTCCCGCGGCCGGGGCGCCGCGGTGACACGCCGTGACGACTGCATCACTGCTACACGTGTCACCACCACACGCGCAGCTTCGCCGGGTTCATCACCTGCCGGGCCGCCGCGATGCGGGGCTCGCCCGCCTCGTCGAGGACGACCGTGATCGCCGTCGCCGAGGCCGCCACGCGCGGCGAGCCGGGGGTCGCGAACCCGGGCTCGCCGTTGACCCGCACCGGGATCCAGCCGGTCGGGTCGAGGTCGGCGCCGTACTGCCGCAGCAGGCCGGCCAGGAGCCGGACCATCGGCTCGGCCCCGACGACCGGCCGCAGCGCCGTCCGCACCGCGCCGCCGCCGTCGCTGGTGAGCACGACGTCCGGGTGCAGGACCCCGAGCAGCGCCTGCCGGTCCGCGCGGGCGAGGGCGTCGGCGAACGCGGCGAGCACCTTCTCCTCGGCCGCGGCCGGCACCCGGGCTGGGAGCGGTCCCGCCGCGGCCACGATCCGCCGGGCCCGCGCGGCGTGCTGCCGCGCCGCCGCCTCGCTGCAGCCCAGCACGGCGGCGATCTCCGCGTGGGCCTCGCCCAGGGCGTCGTGCAGGACGAGCGCGACCCGCTGGGCCGGGGTGAGCCGCTCGAGGAGCAGCAGGGCGGCCAGCCGCACGTCCTCCCCGCGGACGACGGCGGCGAGCGGGCCCTCGTCGTCGGGTGCGGTCACCAGCGGCTCGGGCAGCCACGGCCCGACGTACGTCTCCCGCCGGGCGGCCGCCGACGTCAGCCGGTCCAGGCAGATCCGGCCGACCACGGTCGTCAGCCAGGCCCGCGGGTCCCGCACCTCCGCCTCGTGGGCGGACCAGCGCAGCCAGGCCTCCTGCACGGCGTCCTCGGCGTCGGCCAGGCTGCCGGTGATCCGGTACCCGACGCGCAGGAGGTGCGGCCGCAGCTCCTCGAAGTCCACCCGCCTATCGGACCGCGTCGAGCACTGTCGTGACCAGTACCCGGACGGTCTCGAAGTCCATGCTCATCACGTTCCGCGTGACGGCCACGGCGAGGCCGCGGTCCGGGTCGGCGCCGGCCCAGGTGCCGCCCGCGCCCGCCATGCCGAACACCCGCGGCGCGCCTTCCTGGTCCCACGGCAGGCCCAGGCCGAAGCCCAGGCCCCACCGGCTCGGGTTGCCGTACACCTGGTCCGTCCCCGACGACGACTCGGTGTACGCCGCCGGGGCCCGGTCGCGGGAGACCACGGTGCCGTCGAGCCAGCCCGCGTACATCCGGGCGAGCGCCCGCGCGGACACCTTGGCCCCGGCCGGGATGTCGGCCGCGAGGACCCGTGGGTCGGAGCCGAGCGCCGCGGTCGGGAACAGCGCCATCGGCACCGCCCGCAGCATCTCCTCGGGCAGGGTGGACCCGCTCATCTCCGGCATCGGCGCGTCCTCGAGCACGGCCAGCCCGGACGGGTCCGGCATGCCGAACCGGATCTCGCCGGGGAAGCCGAGGACGTCCGTGAGGTCCGCGAGCAGGTCGGAGAGCTCGCGCCCGCTCGCCCGCCGGGCGATCTCGCCGTTCAGGAAGCCGAAGGTGTAGGCGTGGTAGCCGACGGCGGTGCCCGGCTCCCACCACGGCTCCGCCTCCTCCAGCGCGGTGACCATGCGGGACCAGTCGCAGACGTCGTCGACGGTCACGCCCGCGGGCAGGCCGGGGACGCCGGCGCTGTGGTCGAGGGCCTGCCGCACGGTGACCCCGCCCTTGCCGTGGGCCGCGAACTCCGGCCACACCTCGACGACCCGGGTGTCGTAGCCGAGGGTGCCGGCGTCGACCAGGCGGTGGACCAGCGTGGCGGTGGCGCCCTTGCCGACGGACCAGTTGTAGAACAGCGTCCCGGGCTCGACCGCCCGCCCGGTCGCGGGGTCCGCGACGCCCGCGGCCACGTCGACCACCGGCCGCCCGCCGACGTGCGCGGCCACCTGCAGCCCGCGCTCGCCGCCGGACCGCACCAGCTCGGCCGCCTGCTCCGCCACGATCTCCTGCACGTCGGTCATACCCGCTCCTCTCGGCTCCAGGGGGAGGACCGTTCCCGCCCCGCTCGGTCATCGGTCGGAGCGATGGCAGTCTTCTCGACATGAGCACGGCGACGGATCCGGTGGCGGCCTTCGAGGATCACCGGCCGCGCCTGTTCGGGCTCGCGTACCGCCTGCTCGGCTCCGCGCAGGACGCCGAGGACGCGGTCCAGGACGCGTGGCTGCGCTGGTCGGGCGCCGACCACGGGGAGATCGCGAGTCCCGGAGCCTGGTTGACCACGGCGCTGACCCGCCTCTGCCTGACCCGGCTGACCTCGGCACGGGCGCGTCGCGAGACCTACGTCGGGCCCTGGCTGCCGGAGCCGATCCTCACCACCGACCCGGCCGTGGGGCCGGCGGAGACCGCGGCGCAGCGGGAGTCGGTGTCGCTCGCGCTGCTGGTGACGCTGGAGCGGTTGTCCCCGCTGGAGCGCGCGGTGTACGTCCTGCGGGAGGCCTTCGGGCACACGCACGCGGAGGTCGCGGCGATCCTCGACGTCTCCGAGGCGCACTCCCGCCAGCTGCACACCCGCGCCCGGCGGCACCTCGCCGAGGCGCCCACGGACCCGCCCGAGGCCGACCCGGCGGCGTGGGGCGCGCTCGTCGAGCGGTTCCTGGCGGCGGCCCGCGAGGGCGAGATCGCCGAGCTGGAGGCCCTGCTCGCGGCCGACGTCGCCGCCTGGTCGGACGGCGGGGGCCGGGTCAGCGCCGCCCGCCGGCCGGTGCGCGGGCGGGCCGAGGTCGCGCGGTTCCTGGCGGGGGTGTTCGCGAGGTTCACGACCGGGCTGGTCGGAAGGGTCGCCGAGGTCAACGGGGAGCCCGCGCTGCTCGCCCTCCGCGATGGCGAGCTGACCTCCGTGCTGGCCGTCGAGCGGACCGGAGCGCAGGTCACGGGGCTGCGGTTCGTGCTGAACCCCGACAAGCTCGCCTTCCTCGCCGGGCAGCTGTCACGTTCGGGGGCGCTGCCCGGTCACTCCTCCTGACGGAAGGAGTCCGACATGGCGGACACGCTGGTGACCGGGGGGACGGGCACCCTCGGCAGGGTCCTGGTGGAGCGGCTGCGGGCGGCCGGACGGCCGACGCGGGTGCTCAGCCGCAGGCCCGGTGAAGGGCACGCGGTGGGCGACCTCGCGACGGGCGAGGGGATCGACGCCGCCGTCCGGGGCTGCGACGTGGTGGTGCACTGCGCGACCGGGCGCAAGGACGGCGAGACCTCGGCGCGGCTGGTCGAGGCGGCGCTGCGGAACGGGGCGCCGCACCTCGTCTTCATCTCGATCGTGGGGATCGACCGCATCCCGCTCGGCTACTACCGGGAGAAGCTCGCGGTGGAGCGGTTGCTCGCCGGGTCGGGCCTGCCGCACACGATCCTGCGGGCCACGCAGTTCCACGACCTCGTCGCGGCGATGCTGGGCGTGCTCGGCCGGGTGCCGGGGATGCTGGCGGTGCCGCGCGGGGTGGCGTTCCAGCCGGTCGACGTGCGGGACGTCGCCGACCGGCTCTGCGCGCTCGCCACCGGGGAACCTGCCGGACGCGTCGCGGACCTGGGCGGCCCGGAGGTACGGACGTTCGACGACCTCGCACGGGCCTGGCTCGAGGCCCGCGGCCGGAGGCGCCGGGTCGTGACCGTGCCCGTGCCCGGCCGGCTCGCGGCCGCGGTGCGGGACGGGGCGAACCTGGTGCCCGAGCACGCCGACGGCCGGATCACCTTCGCGCAGTACCTGCAGGGTGTGGGGGTGGCCCGATGAGCGAGCTCCAGGTCGCCGCGGTCGGAGGGGCGGCCGTGCGCGCCGGGCTGTGGTTCCTCGCGTTCACCGAGGTGGTCGTGGGGGCGTGGGCGCTGCTCGCGCCCGCGGGGTTCTACTCCGGCTTCCCGGCGCCGGGGCATCCGTGGGTGGCGATGCTCCCGCCGTACAACGAGCACCTGGTGCGCGACGTCGGGGCGCTGAGCCTGGCCCTCACCGTCGCCCTGGTCGGGGCGGCCCTGCGGCCGGAGCGGCGGCTCACGGTCGTCGTGCTGCTGGCGTTCCTCACCGCGACCGTGCCGCACGCGGTGTTCCACAGCCTGCACCTGCACGGCTTCCCGACCGTCGACGCCGTGGCCCAGACGATCGGGTTCGTGCTGCAGGTCGGCGTGGGCGTGGCGGTGCTGGTGGGCGTGTCGCGACGGCGTGTCGCACACTAGTCCGAATGCCGGAGCATTCTTCACGAATTCTCAGGGCCGAGTGATGTAACGCCCAGGGTCCGGGCGGAGATTCGAAGGCATGAGCTTCTCCGCCGGACCCCTCGCCGACACGCTGACCGCGCTCGGTGCCGCCGCCGCGATCGCCGTGCTGCTCCTGGTCGCCGGCGCGCCGCTCATGGTCGACCTGGTCGGCCCGCGGAAGCGGCGGCTCCCCGGCGGTGCGGTGGGCACGCTGCCCGCCGCGGCCCCGATCGCCGCGTCCGTCGGTACCGCTCCGGTCGAGCCGGTCGTGGCGCCCGAGGAGAGCGGCGGTGCCCCGGCGCGGATGGAGGTGCCCGCCCAGGGCGGCCCGGCCGACGCCGAGCCCGCCGAGGCCCCCGAGCAGGCCCGCGGCACGCTGACCCTCCGGGGCGCCGCGCGCGAGATCAGCCTGCCGTTCCAGCGCACCGCCCTCGCCCCGGTCGTCCCGCTCCAGCGCCCGGTCTCCCGCTTCAGCTGAGCCCGCCCGCCGAGCCTGCCGCCGCCCGCACCGCGGCTCCCCGCGCCCGTCCGGCGACCTGCGGGACCGCGGGGCGGGCGCGCGCCTAGACTCGGGGGCGTGGCAGGCCGCATCCGGGACAGCGACATCGCGGAGGTCCGCGACCGCACCCGGATCGAGGAGGTCGTCGGCGAGTACGTCGCGCTCCGCCGGGCCGGCGCGGGCTCGCTGAAGGGCCTGTGCCCCTTCCACGACGAGAAGACGCCGTCGTTCAACGTCCGGCCCACCCACGGCACGTTCCACTGCTTCGGCTGCGGCGAGGGCGGCAGCGCGATCGACTTCGTCATGAAGATGGAGCACATCGGGTTCGTCGAGGCCGTCGAGCGGCTGGCGGACAAGGTGGGCGTGCGGCTCACCTACGAGGGCGGCGGCTCGAGCGTCCAGCGCGACCGCGGCACCCGCACCCGGCTGCTCGAGGCGAACAAGAAGGCCGCCGAGTTCTACGCGGCCCAGCTGCGCACCCCCGAGGGTGCGCAGGCCATGCAGTTCCTCACCACCCGCGGGTTCGGCGCGACCGCCGCCGAGCAGTTCGGCTGCGGCTACGCGCCCGCCGGCTGGGACACCCTCACGAAGCACCTGCTGGCCCAGGGCTTCTCGCTCGACGAGCTGATGAAGGCGGGCCTGTCGAAGGAGGGCCGGCGCGGTCCGATCGACCGGTTCCACCGCCGGCTGCTGTGGCCGATCCGGGACCTGGGTGGCGACGTCGTGGGCTTCGGCGCCCGCCGCCTGTTCGACGACGACGGCATCGAGGCCAAGTACCTCAACACCTCCGAGACCCCGGTCTACCGCAAGACGCACGTGCTCTTCGGGCTCGACCTCGCCAAGCGCGAGATCGCCAAGCGCCGGCAGGTCGTGGTGGTCGAGGGCTACACGGACGTGATGGCGATGCACCTCGCCGGCGTGCCCACCGCCGTCGCCTCCTGCGGCACCGCCTTCGGCACCGAGCACATCACCGTGCTGCGCCGCCTGCTGGGGGACGACTCGTTCGACCGTGGCGAGGTCATCTACACGTTCGACGGCGACGCGGCGGGTCAGGCCGCCGCGCTGAAGGCCTTCGACGGCGACCAGTCCTTCGCCGCGCAGACCTTCGTCTGCATCGCGCCGGACGGGCAGGACCCCTGCGAGCTGCGCCAGGCGCACGGCGACACCGCCGTCCGTGATCTCGTCGCCCGCCGCGAGCCGCTGTTCGAGTTCGCGATCCGCCAGATCCTGCGCGAGCACGACCTGGACAAGGCCGAGGGCCGCATCCAGGCGCTGCAGCGGGCGGTCCCGGTCGTCGCCAAGATCAAGCGCGAGGACCTGCGGGACGAGTACGCGCGCCGGCTCGCGGGCTGGACCGGCTGGGACGACATCGCGATGGTCGTGCGGCGGGTGCGCGAGGAGGCCGGGGTCGCCCCCGAGCGGCCGCGCGGCCGTCGTCCGGAGCCGGTCGCCGCCCCGCGCCGGGACGACCCGCGCCTGCACCTGCAGCGCGAGGCGGTCAAGGCGGCGCTGCAGATCCCCGCCGTCGCCGGCCCGGCCTACGACGAGCTGCCCGAGCAGGTCTTCACCCATCCCGCGTTCGCCGCCGTGCACGTCGCGATCCAGAAGGCGGGCGGGGTGTGCGCGGGCATCGAGGGCCCGGCGTGGATCGAGGCGGTCACCGCCGAGTGCGGTCCCGAGGAGCGGAAGCTGCTCAGCGAGCTGGCGGTGGAGCCGCTGGAGCTGCCGCGCAAGCTCGGCGACGAGGCCCGCTACGTGGGCAGCGTGCTCGCCGGCGTCAAGCTCGCGCTGGTCGAGGCGCAGATCGCCGAGGTGAAGTCCCGGCTGCAGCGCACCAACCCGACCGAGGACCCGGAGCTCTACAACGAGCTGTTCGGCGACCTCGTGCCGCTCGAGCAGTACAAGATCGCGCTGCGCGAGCAGGCGTCCGGGGCCCACCGGTGAACCTGCTCCGGCGGCTGCTCGGCAAGGAGGACCTGCCCGAGGGGTTCGCCGGCCCGCTCGACCCGGAGGAGAACGTGGTCGCGGTCGCCGACGTCGTGCGCGGCGGCGGGCACCTCGTCGTCACCAACCTGGGCGTGTGGTTCCCCGGCGAGCCGGAGCGGGTCGGCTGGCACCTGGTCAGCAAGGCGAGCTGGGCGGACGGCGCGATGACCTTCGTCGTGGCCACGCAGGAGGACCTCGGCAAGGCGTTCCTGCTGCACGACGGGCCGCCCCGGCGCTTCCCGCTCGGCGAGCCCGGCAAGGTGCCGCAGGCGGTGCACCAGCGCGTCACCGGTTCGATCGTGTCCCGCGAGCGCGCCACGATGCCCGACGGCCGCGAGGCCTGGGTGCTCGAACGCCACGTCCCCGGTCGCGACGGCACGATCCGGCAGATCCACCCCGACCCGTGAGTGCCTACCGCCCCTGGAGCGGCCGCTCGCACTCACGACCCCAGCCGACCTGGGAGGACGCATGGTGACGACCTGGGACCCCGCCCTCTACCTCGACTTCGACGACCACCGCGCCCGCCCCTTCCACGACCTGCTGGCCCGGGTGCGCACGACCGACCCGCGCCGGGTGGTCGACCTCGGCTGCGGCCCCGGCCACCTCACCCCGGTGCTGACCGCGCGGTGGCCCGGCGCCGTCGTCGAGGCACTCGACTCGTCCCCGGACATGGTCGAGGCGGCCCGCGCCTCGGGCGTCGACGCCCGGCTGCAGGCCGCCGAGGACTGGACGCCCGCGCCCGACACGGACCTCGTGGTCAGCAACGCGGTGCTGCAGTGGGTGCCGAGCCACACCGCGCTGATCCCGCGGTGGATCGAGGCGCTGCCGGCGGGGGCCACGTTCGCGATGCAGGTCCCGGGCAACTTCGAGGCCCCCTCGCACGCGCTGGTGCGCGAGCTCGCCGCGGAGTGGGAGCAGCCGATCGTCCTGCGCGGTGAGGCCGCCGTGGCCGAGCCGGCGGAGTACGCCGAGCTCCTCGCGGCGACCGGCGCGGCCGCCGACGTCTGGGAGACGACCTACCTTCAGCGCCTCACCGGCGAGGACCCGGTGCTGCACTGGATCAGCGGCACCGCACTGCGTCCCGTGCGCGACGCGCTGGGGGAGGCGGAGTACGCCCGGTTCGCGGACCGGCTGGCCCCGCGCCTGCGCGCGGCCTACCCGGCCTCCGCCGACGGCACCACCTGGTTCCCCTTCCGCCGCCTCTTCGCCGTGGCGCACAAGGCCTGAAGGCCCTGTCCGAACGCTGTGTCCCGGGTGAACCAGAACAGCCCGCCTGATGTGATCTCCGTCCGTTCACCTCCCGGCCACCCACCGGGAGGGGGACGGCCCGGCCCCCGTTCCGTCCATCGGGGACGGTCGCGGCGCCCGCGACCGGGGCGGCACCGCGACCGGTCGCCCGAGCGGTGGAGGGGACGGCATGACGATCGCGCAGGACGGGCCCGACGACCCCGCGGCGTGGGCCGCCTCGTACAGCCGGGCGGACGGCATCCGCCCCCTGTTCGCGCCGATCGCGGACCTGGCCACCGGCGCGGTGGTGGCCGTCGAGGCGGTGCCGCGGCCGCGGGACGGGGCGATGGCCGGGGTGGTCGCGGCGGCCGCCCGCACGGACCGCCGCGCCGCCCTCGACGTCGGCGCCGCGGCCGCCGGGATCCGGCGGGCCGGCGGATACGGCCTCGGCGTCCCCCTGCACGTCACGCTGCTGACGGACACCGTGGCCGACGACGGCGGAGCGCTCGCCGCGCTGCACACCGCCGTCCGCGACGCGGGCTTCGCCCCGCGGGACGTCGTGGTCCGGATCGCCGCCCCGATCGGCAACCCGGCCGACGCGGACGTGGAAGCCGGCCTCCGCGTGCTGCGGTCCCGCGGCCACCGCATCGGGGTGGGGGAGGTCGGGCCGGCCGACCACCCGCTCGCGCTGATCGCCCGGCTCGCGCCCGACGTCGTCGCCCTCGACCCGGAGCTCGCCGGCGCAGTCGACGCCGACCCCGGCGGTCAGGTCGTGCTCGACGCCGTGGCGCGGTTGTGCCGACGCACCGGCGCCGAGCTGGTCGCCGCCGGGATCGCGACCGCGGCCGACCTGGAGGCCTTCCGCCGGCACGGTGTCCGCCGCGGCTGCGGTCCGCTCCTGGGCGCGCCGGGCCGCCGGCCGGTCGACCGGCTCGCGGCCCCGCTGCCCGCCCCGACGCCGCACGTGCGCCCGGCCCGCGCCGATCCCGTCGGGCCCGTGCTGGGCGACTTCGCCCGCCCGGCCGTGATGCTGCGCGACACCGCGACCGGCGCCGAGGCCCGTGCCCTGTTCCAGGACTCGCCGGAGCTCGCGGGCATCGTGCTGACCACGGCGTCGGAGCGGCCGGTCGCGATGCTGGAACGCACCCGCTTCCTGCTCGCCGTCTCCGCCCGGTTCGGCTACGCCCTGCACGCCGAGCGGCCGGTCCGCGACCTCGCCGACCCCGCGCGGGTGCTGCCGCTCGACGCGGAACCGCGCGAGGCGCTGCAGCTCGGCGACCCCCGCCGCGCCCACGACGACATCGCGCTCGTCGACGGGTACGGGCGCTGCCGCGGCGTCGAGCGGATCGGCGACCTGCTCCGCGCGGTCGCGGCGCTCGAGTACGACCGGGCGCTCGCCCTGCACCCGGTCACGGGCCTGCCCGGCGTGCCCGCGCTGACCGAGGCTCTCGAGCAGCGGCTGCTCGCGGGGCAGGGCGCCGGGATCGGGCTGGTCACCGCCGATCTGGCCGCGCTGACCCTGCACGGCGGGTTCGACGCCGTCGTCGACGCGTTGCGGCGGGTGGCCCGCGCGGTGACCGACGTCCTGCCCCGGTTCGCGGGGAGCAGCGCCGCGCACGGGACGGGCGACGACCTCGTGATCGTCACCGATCTCGGCGCGCCGCCCGCGCTCGACGCCGCCCTGCGCGCCGCGCTCGCCGCGCACCGGGCGCCGCGGGTCGCGACGGCCTGGCTGCGTCAGCCGCCCGGCCTGCCGACCGGCGCGGCCGACGTCGCCCGCGAGCTGGGCCGGCTCCGCGAGCAGGCCCGCCGGCTCGGCCCGGACGCCGCGGTGTCCGCCGCCGCGGGGGAGCCGCCCCGCCCGCTCGCCGGTTAGCCCGCCGCTCGGACCTCGGGGATGTCGGCGGTGTGCACCGACAGCCCCGCCTGCCCGGGGGCGAGGTGCGGGCGGAGCACCAGGTGCTCGTCGTAGTCCCCGCCGTGCTGCGGGCGGAAGGGGAGCGGGGCGTCGGTCCCGAGGCCGGCGAGCCGCTCGCGCAGGGCCGCGCCGGCGCGGAGCCGGTCGGCCTCGGTGAACCGGTCCGCGCCGGGGACGAGCAGCGGCGGCAGGACCGTGGCGCCGGCGTAGAAGAGCGTGCCGTGCAGCAGCGGGAACAGCAGCTCCTCGGCGTGTCCGTTGATCCCGCGCGGCCCGAACGCCGAGTCCGGGCCCCCGGTCGTCGTGACGACGAGGGCGCGTTTCCCGGCGAGCACGCCGTCGCCGTAGCGGCGGGTGCGCCCGTCGGGGCCGCGCACGCCGTAGGCGAAGCCGTCGACGAACACCCGGTCCACCCAGCCCTTGAGGATCGCGGGCATCCCGAACCACCACAGCGGGAACTGCAGCACCAGCGCGTCGGCCCGGCGCAGCTTCTCCTGCTCGGCGCGGATCTCCGACGGCAGCGTCCCGGCGTCGTGCGCCCGCCGGGACTCGGCGGAGACGAACAGCCGCTCGTCCGCGCGGAGCCCGTAGTCCTCCCGGCTCAGCACCGGGTCCCAGCGCATCGTGTACAGGTCCGACACCTCGACCCGGTCTCCCTGCTCCTCCAGCGCCGCGCGGCCCTCCGCGGCCAGCACGCCGGTCAACGAGCGCGGCTCCGGATGCGCGACCACCCACAGAACGTCCATGTCCCGATCGTCGGCCCCGCGTGCCCGTCGGACGAGTGGCTCGATGGACAGTATGTGCGAGGATCGGGCCATGACTCGGCGGCACATCGTGGCGGTCCTCGTGCGCGACGGGCTGCTGCCCATGGAGCTCGGGATCGTCCACCGGCTCTTCGGGCAGGCCCGCGACACCGCCGGCCGGCCGCTCTACGAGGTCGTGACCTGCACGCTCGTCCCGGGGCCGGTCCGCACGGACGCCGACTTCCCCGTCCTGGTGGAGCACGGGCCGGAGGTGCTCGACACCGCCGACACCGTGATCGTCCCGGCGTCGGACCTCGACTACGAGCCCGCGCCGCCGCCCGCGGGGCTCGCCGAGGCGCTGGCCCGGATCCGGACCGGCACGCGGATCGCGTCGATCTGCACGGGCTCGTTCGTGCTGGCCGCGGCCGGGCTGCTCGACGGGCGCCCGGCCACCACCCACTGGAAGTGCGCCGCCCGGTTCCGCGAGCTGCATCCCCAGGTGGACCTCGATCCCGACGTCCTCTACACCGACTCCGGGGGCGTGCTCACGTCGGCCGGCGAGGCGGCCGGGATCGACCTCTGCCTGCACATGATCCGCACCGACCACGGCGCCGCGGTGGCCAACGAGGTCGCGCGCGGCACCGTCGTCCCGCCGCACCGGGACGGCGGGCAGGCCCAGTACCTCCGACGCCCGGTGCCCGAGCCCGCGGTGTCGTCGACGGCCCGGGCGCGGTCGTGGGCGTTGGACAACCTGCACCGGCCCGTCACGCTGCGGGAGCTCGCGGCGCGCGAGTCCACCAGCACCCGCACCTTCACCCGCCGCTTCCGGGACGAGATGGGCACCTCACCGGGGCAGTGGCTCACGCGGCAGCGCATCGAGCGGGCGTGCACGCTGCTGGAGGAGAGCGACCTGTCCGTCGACGACGTCGCGGAGCGGGCCGGGTTCGGCACGGCCGGCTCGATGCGGCTGCACCTGCAGGCGGAGCTGGGCGTCTCGCCGACGGCGTACCGGCGGACCTTCCGCAGCCGGGTGGCTCAGCCGAGCAGGTGACGCAGGGTCCGCGCGGGATCGGCGAGGAAGTCCCGGGTGGTGCGGACGGGCAGGGCGTAGTCGTAGGGGACGGTGCGCAGGCCGCCGTCGTCGCCGATCTCGAGGATCCGCGCGCCGGGGAGCGCGAGGAGGATCGGCGAGTGGGTGGCGATCAGGAACTGCGAGCCCTGCGTGGTCAGGTCCTGGATGCGGGCGAGCGCCGCCAGCTGGCCGTTCGTGGACAGGGCGGCCTCGGGCTCGTCGAGCAGGTAGAGGCCGCGCGGGCGGAAGCGGTGGGTCAGCAGGTCGAGGAAGGACTGGCCGTGCGAGCGCTCGTGCGGGGAGACGCCGCCGTACGCAGGTAGGAGGGGCGCGCCTCCCGGCTCACGATCGAGGCGCTCGAGCTCCGTGGCGACGTTGTAGTACGACTCGGCGCGCAGGAAGAACGACGAGCGCTCCTTGCCCGGCGCCCGTCCGATCCGCAGCGAGCCGCCCAGCGAGGACTCGCTCGCCCGGGTGGCGAAGGCGAAGTTCCGCGAACCGCCCTCGGCGTTGAAGCCGGCGGCGACGGCGATGGCCTCGACGAGCGTCGACTTGCCGGACCCGTTCTCGCCCACCAGGAACGTGACGCCCGGGCCGAACTCCAACCGTCGTCCGCGCAGGGCGGCGACCACGGGCAGGGCGAACGGGTAGTGGCCCCAGCCCGCCTCGGGCTCGTCGACCTCGACGCGCCGCAGGTACAGCCCCGCCCCGCGCGGGGGGCGGGCTCGGCTCAGCGCGCCGACCCGTTCGAGCCGGGGTCGTGCGTGCCGCCCTTCACGACCTGCTCGACGCGGGCCCGGACCACCCCGGCCGCGCCCTGGACCGCGGGGTGGTCGGCGACGCGTTGGTAGGTGCGGTGCAGCTGTTCGTAGCGCTCGTGACCGGCCTTCGCGCCCAGCACGTAGCCGACCGCGGCACCCAGCAGGAACTTGAGCATGTCGCCTCCACGGGGGACGGTCGTGATCGCCTGCCCCGCCATCCTGCCCCAGAGCCCCGGACCGACGCTGCCCAGGGCGGGGGAGGGGGGTGCGGGGGCGCCGGAACGGGTGTTGTAGGGTTTCCCCTGTCAGCGAGCGGATCCCGCTCGCAGGCCGGCGGTCCTCCGTAGCTCAATTGGCAGAGCATGCGACTGTTAATCGCAGGGTTACTGGTTCGAGTCCAGTCGGAGGAGCTTCTCCCCAGCTCACAGGCCTGATCCGGCCTTTTTTTCACGATCGCGCCCCCACGATCGAGCGGCGTTCAGCATTCGGCCACGGGCGTGGGGCGGGTCCGAAGTGCCAGCGGTTGCAGGCGAGTGGCGCGCGGCGTTCGCTGTCCGTGTGACGTCCGACCCCGACCACAGCGCCCGGTCGTCAGACTCCGTCGAGGAGCCGGACGATCTGGCGGCAGCCTTGCGGCGTCGCAGGGACGAGATCGACGAGCGCATCGACCAGTTGAAGGAACGGCGGGCCGAGATCGAGCATCGGGTTGGGCAAGGCCACGGCTCCACGGCCGAGCAGGCGGCGGAAGCGCAAGCGCATGCCGAGCGGGCGCACGAGAAGGCCGCGGACGCGCACCAGCGGGCGGCGGAGCGCCACGAGGAGTCCGCAGCCGTGCACGAGCACGTGGCCGAGGTGCACGACGAGCACGGTCGAGCCGACCGCAGCGCGGCCCATCGTCGGGCGGCCCGGGAGGACCACGCCGCGGCCGACGAGATGCAGGAAGCAGCTGTCGAGGAGTAGCCCTGTCGAGGGCCGGCGGCCGCATGTTCTTCGCGCGGGACCGCGGTGACCGGTCACTGCCCGCTCAACCGTGCACCACGATGGAGTCGTCCACTACCGTGGACCGCGCCGGGAGTCTTCGGATTCGTGCCGAAGGAGCAGACGCCATGGCTGAACCGGACGAGCTGCGAGACCCACGCCCGGACGCCTACCGGCGGGACGCGATCGCGACCGGTCGCGACGAGGTTGCCGAGCATCGCGACGAAGACTCCGCTGTTCGCGACGGCGACGCCGGGGCGCGGGATCAGCTGGCCCGGCGCCGGGATGCCCGGATGGCCGCCCAGCTGCATCAGCTGACCGAGCGGCTGTCAGCGCTGCGTGCCGAGATCCTCGACCGGCTCGACCGGATCGACGGTGTGGCCCCCGCTCGGCACCTGCCTCTGGAATCCGAGGGGACATCCCCTGAGGGCGAGCAGGACCCTCGTCGGGCGCTCGAGGACAGGAACGCGCTGGAGGCTCTGCTCGACGAGATCATCGCCGTCCTCACCAGACAGGCGGCCGTCCTGGGCGCCGCAGCCGGTGACCGGCGGGCGTCCTCGCGAGATCGGTTGGCCGCCGCCGAGGACAGGAGGTCGTCGGCGGAGGACCGGGACAGATCGGCAGCCGATCGCGAAGAGGCGGCGATCGACCGGGAGCGGATCGACTTCCGCCTCGATCTCCCTTTCGTCCGGCAACAGGCGGAGAAGAGCCGAGCATCGTACGCACGACACGCCGACGTCGTCGGTCGTGTCCTGGCCGAGACGCGTGAGCGCATCAGCGCGAGTCGGCGCCTCCTTGCCACCCTGACCGAGCGGAACAAGGCTCTGCGCGAGCGGTGAGTCAGGTGTGTGAGACAGCTACCGGTCGGCGAATGCTCGGGACGCAACACGCCGAGTGCATGTTCGATCCGGGCTGGCGACAGTGTTGCCCTACCCGTGGTTCAGGTGCGCCGGGCAGGTGTCGATGGTCCGCCGGCCACGCGGCGTCGGGTCGGTCGGAGAAGGATGTGGGTCAGGCGGGGTCGGTGGCGCGACGGCGTTCGAGGAAGACGGTGTCGCGCCAGATGCCGTGGTGCCGGCCGATGCGTTCGCGCAGGCCGAGGGTGCGGTAACCGGCGGACTGGTGCAGGGCGATGGAGGCGCGGTTCTCGGGGAAGATCGCGGTCTGCAGGGTCCAGAGCCCGGCAGCGTCGGCGGCGGTGACCTGCTTGTGGATCAGCGCTTTGCCGATGCCGCGGCCGCGCAGGCCCTCGGCGACGTAGATCGAGGACTCGGCCACGCCGGCGTAGACCGGGCGCGTGGAGACCGGGGCGAGGGTGGTCCAGCCGACGACCTGGCCGTCGAGTTCGGCGACCCAGCGGTGCTGGGGCAGCCACTTGCGGTCGAGCTCGCGCCGCTCCGGCACCTCGGTCTCGAAGGTGGCGTCGCCGGTGGCGATGCCCTCGGCGTAGATCCGCCGCACCGCGGCCCAGTCGCCGGCCTGCATGGGGCGGACGGTGACGTGGACGGGCAGGTCGGTGGGGCAGCACGGGCGCGGGCCGAGCATCCCCATCACCGCGTCGGCGGCGTGCGGTAGGCCCGTGCAGCAGGCGGGATTGACCGAGACCAGGGTGGCGGTCTTCTCCTTGCGCATGGCCACGAAGCCGACGTCGGCGAGCTTGCGCAGGTGGTGGCTGCAGGTGGACTGGCTGATCCCGAGTTGCTCGGTCAGTTCCCCGACCGTGATCTCGTGCCCGGCGACCGCAACGGCGTGCAGGAGGCGCACCCGGGTGGGCTCGGCGAGGCAGGCGAACCAGTCGGCGTAGGTGGCCGCGTCGTGCGGGGACAGCTGTGTCGCGGCCACCGGGTTCGACACGTCCGACAGGGGCAGCACCATGCCCGGGGTCACCGGGGCCGTGGAGGACACGCTCGCGCTCATGACGCCAGAGTATCGACCCACATCGATGGTTGCGTCAATCGACGTCCGTCGATACAGTCCGACGCCAAGCATCGAAGTTCGTCGATGGAGGGTGTCATGAGCGAGCCAGAACAGGCAGGACCGGCAGGACAGGCAGCGGCGACGGGGCTGCCGGTGGTCGTCGTGGGGGCGGGGCCGGCGGGACTGGCCGCCGCGGCGCACCTGGTCGAGCGGGGACTGACCCCGGTCGTACTCGAGGCGGGGGAGCGGGCAGGGGCGAGTGTGCGGCAGTGGCATCACGTGAGGCTGTTCTCCCGGTGGGCGGAGCTGGTCGATCCGGCGGGGGAGAAGCTGCTGGCCCCGACCGGCTGGCAGTCCCCGGAGCCGGACTCCTACCCGACCGGCCGGGAGTGGGCGGAGCGCTACCTGCAGCCCCTGGCCGATGTCCTCGGCGAGGCGGTGCGCTATCGCTCTCGGGTGGTCGGGGTGGCTCGGCGCGGGCGGGACCTGGTCGTCGACGCCGGCCGTGAGGGCGAGCCGCTGAGCGTGCACGTCGAGACCCCGGAGGGAGAGCAGCGGATCACCGCCCGCGCGGTCATCGACGCCTCCGGGACCTGGCAGAGCCCCAATCCGCTCGGCGGCGACGGGCTGCCGGCGATCGGGGAGAAGGCTGCCGCTGAGCGGATCGCCTACCAGGTGCCCGATCTGACCGACCCTGCGGTGCGGGCCAGGTATGCGGGCAAGCGGGTGGCGGTGGCCGGTAGCGGGCACTCGGCGCTGACCGCGCTGGTGGCCTTCGCCGAGCTGGCCGAGGCCGAGCCGGGCACGCACGTGACGTGGCTGCTGCGGCGCGGGCAGATCGGCAACACCTTCGGTGGTGGGGACACCGACCAGCTGCCCGCCCGCGGGGCGCTGGGCAGGCGGGCCGCCGCCGCGGCCGAGGCCGGGCACATCAGCACCGTCACCGGGTTCCGCACCACCGCCGTCGAGTCCGCCGAGAACGGGGTCGTCCTGGTCGGCGAGGACGGCCGCCGGCTCGACCCGATCGCCGAGGTGGTCGTGCTGACCGGGTTCCGCCCGGACCTGTCGTGGCTCTCGGAGGTCCGTCTCGACCTCGACCCGACCCTGCAGTCCCCACGGGCACTGGCGCCACTGATCGACCCGAACGTGCACTCCTGCGGCACCGTCTACCCGCACGGGGCCCGCGAGCTCGCCCAGCCCGAGCCGGGCGTGTTCCTCGTCGGGATGAAGAGCTACGGGCGCGCCCCCACCTTCCTCGCGCTGACCGGCTACGAGCAGGTCCGCTCCGTCGTCGCCGCGATCGCCGGGGACCACGAGGCCGCCGAGCGGGTGGAGCTGGTGCTGCCCGAGACGGGGGTGTGCGGCGGGGCCGGAGTGTTCGACGATCCCGATGCCGACGCCGGGGCCAGTGGCAGTGACGGTGGTTGCTGCGGGGCATCGACCGGCCCGGTCGAGGTCACCCTCGGCGCACGGTAGCGATCGAGGGCGGTCGACGTCGACCGTCGACGCGGAGCGCCCGCCCGACGCCTGGCCGTCCTCCGGCGGTGGTGGCGGGCGCCGGGGGCGAGGAGGAGCAACGGTGCCGAACTCGGACACGCATGCGGACAGGCCGAGCCAGAACCTGAGCACCGGGGGGTTGCGCCGGGTGCTGGTCGTGCTGTGCGTGACCCAGATCGTCAGCTGGGGCGTGCTCTACTACGCCTTCCCCGTCCTGGCTCCCTCCATCGCCGCCGACACCGGTTGGTCGGTCTCGACGATCACCGCCGGGTTCTCAGCCGGGCTGGTCGTCTCGGCCCTGGTGGGGATCCCGGCCGGGCGCCGGCTTGATCGGATCGGACCCCGCCCGGTCATGACCGCCGGCTCGATCCTGGGCGTCCCGGCGGTGGTGGGGATCGCGCTCGCACCGAACCTGCCGCTGTTCTTCGCCGCGTGGGTGCTGGCCGGGGTCGCGATGGCCGGCACCCTCTACCCGCCCGCGTTCGCCGCCCTGACCCGCTGGTGGGGGCCGCGGCGGGTGCGTGCGCTGACCGCCCTGACCCTGCTGGCCGGGCTGTCCAGCACGATCTTCGCACCGCTCACCGCGGCGTTGCTCGGCGCGCTGGGCTGGCGACACACCTACCTGGTCCTCGCGGTCATCCTCGCCGCGCTCACCATCCCGGCCCACCTGTTCGGGTTGCGCGGCCCGTGGCCCGACCCCGACCACGCCGAGCACCACACCGACACACACGCCCCGGGCGACGTCGTGCGCAGCCGGGCGTTCCTGCTGCTGGTGCCGGCGATCGCGCTGGGCACGTTCGCCGCGTTCGCGGTCGTGGTCAACCAGGTGCCGCTGCTGATCGAGCGCGGCCTGTCGACCTCCGACGCGGCCTGGGCACTCGGGCTCGGCGGGCTCGGCCAGGTCCTCGGCCGGCTCGGCTACGGCCGCCTGGCCACAGCGTTGACGGTGCGAATGCGCGCCGTGGTGATCCTCGCGCTCTCCGCCGGGGCGACGCTGCTGCTCGGGCTGTTGCCCGGGCCCGAGTTCCTGCTCATCGCCGCGGCGATGCTCGCCGGGGCCGCCCGCGGGATCTTCACCCTGCTGCAGGCCACCGCGGTCAGTGACCGCTGGGGCGCGGCCCACTACGGACGGCTCAACGGGCTGGTCTCCGCCCCGTCGATGATCGCCACCGCGCTCGCACCGTGGGCCGGGGCCGCCCTGGCCGTCGCGCTCGGCGGCTACCCCGTCGTGTTCGTCCTGCTCGCCGCCGTTGCCGGCCTGGCTGCGCTCCTCGCCGTCGGCACCGTTCCCCGCCGCAGGGGCTCTGCCCCCTCCGGGCCCCGACACTCCGACGTCTCGTCCACGAGGCCACCCGCATCCGAAGCCGGCCCGGACGAGGTGGATCACCGCTGATCCCGACCAGGAGGTGCCGCCATGTCCCAGAACACCACCACACCCGCCGGCGCGCCCGACAGCGCCACCGACCCGGGCATCCGGGACCGCGTCCGGGAGCACTACGCCGCCGCCGCGCGCCGCTCCGCCGCAGGCGAGGCCGACCAGGCCCGGCAGGTCGAGGCGACCAGCTGCGGCACCAGCACCTGCGGCACGACCGCAGCCGACGCCGTGTTCGGGGGCGTCCTCTACGGCGACGAGGCGGCCGGGGCCCCCGCCACGGCGGTCTCCGCGTCGCTGGGCTGTGGCGTGCCGACCGCGGTCGCCGAGCTGCACCCGGGGGAGACGGTGCTCGACCTCGGTTCCGGCGCCGGCACCGACGTCCTGATCTCCGCGCGCCGGGTCGGACCCGAAGGCCGGGTGATCGGACTGGACATGACCCCGGAGATGCTCGATCTCGCCCGCCGCAACGCCACCGAAGCAGGGGTCGCCACTGTGGAGTTCCTGCAGGGCTACCTCGAGCAGATCCCGCTGCCCGACAGCTCGGTCGACGTCGTCATCTCCAACTGCGTGATCAACCTGGCCGCGGACAAGACCGTCGTCCTGGCCGAGGCGGCCCGCGTGCTCCGCCCGGGCGGACGCCTCGCCGTCTCCGACGTCATCGCCGACCCCGACATCGACCAGGCCACCCGCGACGACCCGCAGCAGTGGACCGGCTGCATCGCCGGCGCTCTGACCCGCGACGACTTCACCCGTGCCCTGCACGGGGCGGGGTTCGTCGACGTCGAGATCATCGAGACCCACCGCGTCCACCTGCACGCCGTGTCCGCCATCGTCCGCGGCCGCGTACCGGGCGATCCGACGTGACCGCCCCGGCGCCGACACGGATACCCGGCGACACCCGGCGAACCGTCCGACGTTGCTGGCCTGCGCCGCACCGGACGGGCCTGCTTCTGCGACTGAGACCGGAACGGGCGAGCTGGCCTCGGGCGGCGGCTTCGACGAGCGTCGAAGTTCACACGCTGTTCGCTTGCCGAGCGGATTCGACACTCGTGAAGATAGACGAGTGTCGAAACCGCTCCCGCTCCTGGTGTCCTCCACGGCCACCAGCCAGGCCCTCGACGCCGAGGAGGCCGTCGAGTTGGCGGCCGCGTTCAAAGCCCTCGGCGACCCGGTGCGGCTGCGACTGCTGTCGCTGATCGCCGCCCACGAGGGCGGGGAAGCCTGCGTGTGCGACATCAGCGGCGCGTTCGAGCTGACCGGACCGACGATCAGCCACCACCTCAAGGTGCTGCGCACCGCCGGCCTGGTGACCAGCGAACGACGCGGCACCTGGGTCTACTACCGCGCCCGCCCCGAGGTCATCGGCCAACTCGCCGACGTCCTGGTCCCCCTCGGCACGCCCCTGGCCAGCACCTGCGCCCCCGACGACGGTGGACTGCCCGCATGAGCGCCACCCCCGGCAGCGCCCGCGACACCACCACGACCGACCCGGCCGAAGCCCCGGTCGCGAAGCGGCTCTCGACGCTCGACCGGTTCCTGCCGGTCTGGATCCTCGCCGCGATGGCCCTGGGCCTGCTCGCCGGCCGCACCATCCCGGGCCTCGGCCCGGCGCTGAACGCCATCGCCATCGACGGCATCTCCCTGCCCATCGCCCTCGGGCTGCTGATCATGATGTACCCGGTGCTGGCCAAGGTCCGCTACGACCGCCTCGGCACCGTCACCGGCGACCGCCGCCTGCTCATCGCCTCGCTGGTCCTCAACTGGCTCCTCGGGCCGGCGCTGATGTTCGCCCTGGCCTGGCTGCTGCTCCCGGACCTGCCCGAGTACCGCACCGGGCTGGTCATCGTCGGGCTCGCCCGCTGCATCGCCATGGTCGTCATCTGGAACGACCTCGCCTGCGGCGACCGCGAGGCCGCGGCCGTCCTCGTCGCGATCAACTCGATCTTCCAGGTGATCGCCTTCGCCGGCCTCGGCTGGTTCTACCTCTCGGTCCTGCCCGGCTGGCTCGGCCTGCCCCAGACCGACCTCGACGTCTCCGCCTGGCGGATCGCCAGGTCCGTGCTGATCTTCCTCGGCATCCCACTGGTCGCCGGGTACCTGACCCGACGGTTCGGGGAGAAGGCCAAGGGTCGCCCCTGGTACGAGGAGAAGCTCATCCCGCGAATCGGGCCGTTCGCGCTCTACGGCCTGCTGTTCACCATCGTCATCCTGTTCGCCCTGCAGGGCGACGCCATCGCCTCCCGGCCCCTCGACGTCGCGCGGATCGCGCTGCCGCTGCTGGCCTACTTCGCGATCATGTGGTTCGGCTCCCTCGCCCTGGCCAAGGCCGTCGGCCTGGGCTACGAGCGCTCCGCGACCCTGGCGTTCACCGCGGCCGGCAACAACTTCGAGCTCGCCATCGCCGTGGCCGTCGCGACCTTCGGGGTCACCTCCGGCCAGGCCCTCGCCGGGGTCGTCGGCCCGCTGATCGAGGTGCCCGTCCTCGTCGCCCTGGTCTACGTCTCGCTCGCCGCCCGCCGACGCCGGTGGTTCGCCACCGACCGGCTCACGCCCTCGCGCAGGCCCAAGGAGTCATCGTGAAGACCGTCCCCGAAGTCCTCTTCGTCTGCGTGCACAACGCCGGCCGCTCCCAGATGGCCGCCGCCCTGCTGCACCACCACGCCCACGGCGCGGTCAACGTCCGCTCCGCCGGCTCCGCCCCCGCCGACACCATCAACCCCGCCGTCCGCGAGGTCATGAGCGAAGTCGGGCTCGACCTGTCCCAGGAGTTCCCCAAGCCCCTGACCGACGACGTGGTCCGCGCCGCCGACGTCGTCATCACCATGGGCTGCGGCGACGCCTGCCCGGTCCATCCCGGCAAGCGCTACCTCGACTGGGACCTCACCGACCCCGCCGGCAAGACCGCCGCCGAGATTCGTCCCATCCGCGACGAGATCGACCGCCGCGTCCGCGACCTCATCACCGAGTTGACCGCCCAACCCGCCCAGCCATGAGCGACGCCGACTCGGCTCTTCCCGGCCGTCGGTGCTGTTCGTGTGCGTGCACGACGGCGGTCGGTCCCAGATGACCGCCGGCTCATGCGCCAACTGGCCGGGGACCGGGTCGCGTCCACGGGCTTGACGACCAGCTCCGTGCGTCTATGCTTACCGTTTGTGTCGGCTTACGGAGATGCGGGGCTGGGGCTCCTCGGCGACCCCAGCCGGCGCGCCATCTTCGAGCTGCTCGCGCGCCGGCCCAGTTCGGTGCAGGAGCTGGCCGACGAGCTGCCGATCAGCAGGCCGGCGGTGTCCCAGCACCTGCGGGTGCTGCGCGAGGGCGGGCTGGTGGTCAGCCGCGCCGAGGGGACGCGGCGCATCCACCGGCTCAACCCCGAGGGCGTCGGCGCGTTGCGGACGTGGCTGGACGGGGTCTGGAGCGCCGCGCTGACCGACTTCCAGAAGACCGCCGAGGCCACCACGCCGGGCCCGGAGTCCCGGCCCGAGGACGTCGAGGAGCATCCATGAGCGGCACGGCCCCGATCCCGCCCATCACGGGCACGGTCGGTCTCGCGGTCCCGGTCGAGCGGGCGTTCGAGGTGTTCACCGGCTCGGTGAACGCCTGGTGGCCGCACCAGTACCACATCGGGCAGGCCGAGCTGGCGGAAGTCGTCCTCGAGCCGGGTGTGGGCGGGCGCTGGTTCGAGCGCGGCGTCGACGGCAGCGAGTGCGACTGGGGACGGGTGCTGGTCTGGGAGCCGCCGCACCGGCTGGTGCTCACCTGGCAGATCAACGGCTCCTGGCGGTTCGACCCCGACCCGGAGAAGGCGAGCGAGATCGAGGCCCGGTTCACCGCGGCCGGGCCGGGGGACTGCGTCGTCGAGGTCGAGCACCGCCACTTCGAACGGCTCGACGGCGGGCAGGCGATCAACGACGCGATCAACGGCGGCGGCGGCTGGGCGCTGCTGCTCGACGGGTACGCCAAGACCGTCGCCGAGCAGGACTGACGCCGCGATGGACACCGTGGACACGATGGCGATGGCCCGCGAGGAGCGCGGCGAACTGGTCGACCTGCTGGTCGCGCTCACCCCGGAGCAGTGGGAGGCCCCGACGCTGTGCAGCGAGTGGTGCGTCCGCGAGGTGGTGGCGCACATGTTCAGCTACGACGAGCTCAGCCGCCCCCAGCTGGTCGGGCGGTTCCTGCGCGGCGGACCGGGACGGGCGAACGAGATCGGGGTCGCCGCCTACGCCGACCGCGGCCCGGACGAGCTGATCGCCCTGGCGAAGCACAACCTGCAGCCCAGGGGGCTGACCGCCGGCTTCGGCGGCCGGATCGCCCTGACCGACGGCATGATCCACCAGCAGGACGTCCGGCGCCCCCTCGGCCTGCCCCGCTCCATCCCGGCCGAGCGGCTCGAGGTCGTCCTCGACTACGCCAGGACCGCACCGCCGATCCGGGCGAGGAAGCGCATCCGCGGGCTGACCCTGACCGCGACCGACCTCGACTGGACCACCGGCGAGGGGCCGGAGGTCACCGGGCCCGGGGAGGCCCTGCTCATGGCGCTCGCCGGCCGCCGCGGCATCACTCCCGAGCTGTCCGGGCCCGGGCTACCCGAGCTCGCCGGCCGCATCGGCGACTGACGGCACCGTGCTCACCTGCGGTGACGGTCGCTGCGCATGGCCAGCCGGCTCCACACCGCGGACGCGGCGGTGAGCCCGGCCGCGACCAGGACGGCGGCTTCGAGGGAGGCCAGGGCAGCGGTGACGCCGCCGACGAGGGCTCCGACGGCATAGCCGATGTCACGCCAGAAGCGGTAGCCGCCGAGGGCGGCCGCGCGCGCGGCCGGGTGGACGCCGTCGCTGATCGCGGCGAGCAGGGCGGGATAGACGAGCGCGGTGCCCACCCCGAGCAGGAACGAGCCGACCATCCCGGCGAGGAAGGCCCGGGACAGACCGAGCACGATGATCAGCAGTCCGACGGCCTGGATCGCCATCCCGGCGACGACGGGGATCTTGCGGCCGACCCGGTCGGCGAGGGGGCCGGTGCCCAGCATGCCCACGGCCCACATGAACGGGTAGAGGGCCTTGATGACGCCGACCCCGCCCACCGAGACCCCGGCCTGGACGAGCAGGACGGGGAGCAGGACCCAGGTCAGGCCGTCGTTGAGGTTGTTGACCAGACCGGCCTGGCTGATCGAGGTCAGGTTCCGGTCGCGCCAGGTGAGCTCGGCGAACATCGTACCGAGGCCCGGGGCGGCGGTCGCCCCGGAGCGGCCGCCGGGGTCCTGCTCGTCGGAACGCCGGTGTGCGTGGTGCTGCTCGGCCTCCAGCCTGGCGTGGGCGCTGGTGTCGCGGACGAGCGTCACCGTGAGGGCGAGCCCGGCGATCGCGTAGGCGGCGCCGAGGAGCTCGGGCGCGGGCTGCAGCCCGTAGGTGGTGGCGAGGTAGCCGGTCGCCAGCGCGGTGACGGCGACGCCCAGATAGCCGGCGGTCTCGTTGATCCCGAGGGCCAGGCCGCGGCGGGCCGGCCCGACCAGGTCGATCTTCATGTTGACCGTCATCGACCAGGTGAGGCCCTGGTTCACGCCGAGCAGGACGTTCGCGGCGATCACCCAACCCCAGTTCGGGGCGAAGGCGAGCAGGAACGGCACCGGCAGGCCGACGATCCAGCCGGCGACGAGGACCTTCTTGCGGGTGTACCGGCCGACGACCGCGCCGCCGACGAGGTTGGTCACCGCCTTCGTCACGCCGAAGGCCATGACGAACAGGGCGACGGTGAGATCGCCGAGCCCGAAGATCTGCGCCCCCACCAGCGGGGTGACCGTGCGTTCGAGGCCGACCATGCCTCCGACGAGGAGGTTGACCAGGGCGAGCAGCGTGAACTGGCCGAGGTTCTCGCGCAGCCCGAGCCGGACCGGTACGGGCCCGGCCCTCGTGGACCCGCGCATCAGCGCGCCTCCTCCTGGGCGGGAGCGGAGTCGGTGACGGGTTCGGCTCGGGGTCCGGTGACCAGTGCACCCCCGCCGGCGTCGGCCCAGTCCTGGGCACCGCCGACGACGACGGCGAGATCCCGGTGCCCGGCGGACTCGAGGAGACTCGCCGCGGTGGCGGCGCGTTCGCCGTGCCCGCACATCACCGCGGTCGGGGCGGGAACGAGCTCACAGACTCGGCCGGTGAGTGAACCGAGCTCGAGGTGTCCGGCGCCCGGCAGGTGCCCGGCGAGGTACTCGGAGGTCTGCCGGACGTCGAGGACGCGCAGGCCCGCGGGGTCGAGCTGCTCCGAGCGCAGGACGCGGGTGGCGGCGATGTCGTACCCGGCGGCGGTCCAGGCGTCGAGCCCCCCGGCCAGCTCCCCGACGATCCGTTCCATGCCGATTGCGAGGGCGGGCCAGACGATGTCGGCCGGGTCCTGCTCCGGGTTGCGGACGACGACGATGTCGCTGTCGGCGGGAACGACCCAGCCCAGCCACGTGGCGAACTGGGCGCGGAGCGCGTCGGACAGGGAGCCCGGGATGTGTGCCGCGGCGTACTCGACGACCGGACGGACGTCGACGAGCGTCGCGCCCTCCGCGCGCAGGCGCCGGACCGCCGACGCGGACAAGGCGGGGAGGGTGCCGGCGCGCTCCGTGTCGAGGACGGCCGGGCCCTGCCGGTTGATCTCGCCCAGCCGGCGGAAGTAGTCGGGGTAACTGCCCAACGATCCGAGCAGGGCCTCGACGAAGCCCTGCTCCTCGTCCAGGCGGAGCAGCGGGTTCGTGGCCAGCTCACGGCCGATCGTCGAGGTGCGTTGCACCCCGGGCGGGGCCGAGCAGAACGACCCGGCGCCGTGCGTGGGCCACACGGTCGTCGCCGCGGGCAGGGCGGCGAGCCGGCGCAGCGACGCGAACTGGGCGCGGGCGAGCTCGTCGGTGCGGTTCGGGCCGAGCAGATCGGGCCGCGCGGCCGAGCCGACGATCAGCGACCCGCCGGTGAACACCCCGGCCGGAGCGGCGCCGTCGGAGATCAGGAAGGACACGTGCTCGTCGGTGTGTCCCGGGGTGGCCAGCGCGGTCAGCCGCAGCCCGCCGAGGTCGACCTCGTCGCCGTCGTGCAGCCCGCGGTGCGGGAACCGCCGGGCGCCGGCGGCCGAGGCCAGCACGGTCGCCCCCTCGTCGTGTGCGAGCTGTACCGCGCCGGAGAGGAAGTCGGCGTGCAGGTGGGTGTCCGCGACGAACCGGATCCGCAGCCCCTCGGCGCGGGCCCGCCTGTGCACCGCGCGCAGATCCCGCGGAGGGTCGACCACCAGCGCCGCCCCGTCGCCCAGGTCGAGCAGGTAGCTGGAGTTGCCCAGCCCCTCGTCGACCACGGCGTGGACGCGGACCTCCGTCGGCGTGACCATCGCTTCCCACCTTCTCCGCCGGACCGACCGGGGCAGCGATGTTACAGTAATCCATGGAGTTGTGGAGGAGTTGAGGCCGGTGTCGGACGAGACCGCGAAGGGGGCGCTGTTCACGCACCTCGCCCGGGTCGGGAAGGCGCTGGGGCACGGCAAGCGCCTGGAGCTGCTGGACCTGCTCGCCCAGGGCCCGCGCAGCGTCGCCGACCTCGCCGCGACCGCGCGGCTGGGCCTGACGACGGCCTCGGCGCACCTGCAGGCGCTCAAGCAGGCCGGCCTGGTGACCACGACCCGGCACGGCACGACGATCGAGTACGCCCTGGCCGGGGACGACGTCGCCGCACTGTGGCTGCGGCTGCGGGAGGTGGCCGGGGCTCGCGTCGCGGACGTCGGACCGGCCGCCCAGGCCTATCTCGGCCCGGACGACACCGAGGAGATCACCCGCGAGGAACTGCTGCGCCGGGTCGCCGACGGGCGGGCGGTGGTCCTCGACGTGCGGCCCGGACCGGAGTTCGCCGCCGGGCACATCCCGGGCGCGGTGTCGATCCCGATCGGCGAGCTCGCCGACCGGCTCGAGGAGATCCCCGTCGACCAGGAGATCGTCGCCTACTGCCGCGGCGCCCTGTGCGTGTTCTCCCACGACGCGGTCCGGCTGCTCGCCGCGCACGGGCGGCGCGCGGTGCGCCTGACCGAGGGCTTCCTGGAGTGGCGCCTGTCCGGGCGGCCCGTCGTCGGCGAGCCCGGTCGATGACCGACCGGCAGGACCACGATCGCACCCGGAGCCCGGACCACGGCCCGGCGTCGACGGAGCCGCCGGAGCAGCGCCGCATCCTCCGCACCCTGGTCCTGGCCCAGGTCCTCAGCGGCGCCGGGCTCGCGGCCGGGATCACCGTCGGCGCCCTGCTGGCCCAGGACATGCTCGGGGCGACCGGCCTGGCCGGGCTGCCCATCGCGCTGTTCACCGTCGGTTCGGCCGCGGCGGCCGCCGGGGTCGGTCGGCTCTCGCAGCGGTTCGGCCGCCGGCCCGGCCTGACCACCGGTTACGCGGTCGGCGCCGCAGGCAGCGCCGGGGTCGTCCTCGCCGCGGTCGCCGACAGCGTCCCGCTGCTGTTCGCGGCGTTGGTCGTCTACGGCGCGGGCACCGCGACCAACCTGCAGGCCCGCTACACCGGTGCCGATCTCGCCGCCCCGGCCCGGCGCGGCCGCGCGGTCAGCACCGTCCTGGTCGCGACCACCCTCGGTGGGGTGCTCGGTCCGAACCTGGTCTCCCCGACGGGACGACTCGCGACCGCGTGGGGCATCCCTCCGCTGGCCGGGCCGTTCCTGCTCTCCGGCACCGCCTACCTCCTCGCAGCCCTCGTCCTCGGCCTCCTGCTGCGCCCCGATCCGCTGCACCTAGCCCGGGAACGCGCCGCCGCAGCAGCGATCTCGTCGGAGTCCGTCGGACCGTCGCCCACCTCGCGCGAGGCAGCCGGAACGGCGGGGGCCGGAGGCGCCGAGCCGGGCGGGGTGGCCCTGGGCGCCTCGGTCATGGTGCTCACCCAGCTCGTGATGGTCGCGATCATGACGATGACCCCGGTGCACATGGCCGCCCACGGCCACGGGGTCGGCGCGGCCGGGGCCGTCATCGCCGTGCACGTCGCCGCCATGTACCTGCCCTCGCCGCTGAGCGGCTGGCTCGTCGACCGGTACGGCCGCCTCGCCGTCGCGGCGCTGTCCGCGATCACCCTGCTGGCCGCCGGTGTCCTCGCCGCCGCCGCACCCACGGACTCCGTGGTCCTGCTCGCCCTCGCGCTCGCCCTCCTGGGTCTGGGCTGGAACCTCGGCCTGGTGAGCGGGACCGCGATCATCACCGACGCCGTGCCCCTCGAGCGGCGCGCCGCCACGCAGGGGAGCGTCGACGTCGGCATCGCCGTCGCCGGAGCCGGTGGTGGGCTGGCCTCCGGCCTCGTCGTCGCCGCGGCCGGCTACCCGGCGCTCGCCGTCGCCGGAGGGGTGGTCGCCCTGGCGATCATCCCGATCGTCGCCGCCGGTTCCCGCGCCCGTCGCCACGCGGATCCCGCCGCCGGAAGGACGGCCTGACGCTCGGCACCGCTCGAATGGTGCGGGTCAGCAGCAGTGATGACCCTTCCAGGCCTCGCGCCCTTCCCGGACGGCGACGGCGGCGATGACCAGTGCCGCGATCGGGTCGGCCCAGGACCAGCCGAGGAGGCTGTTCAGCAGCAGTCCGACGAGCAGGACCCCGGACAGGTAGGTGCAGAGCAGGGTCTGCCTGGAGTCCGCGACGGCGCTGGCCGACCCGAGCTCGCGCCCGGCCCGGCGCTGCGCGGCGGACAGCAGGGGCATGACCAGCAGCGAGAGCGCCGCCAGCGCGATGCCCACGATGGAGTGTTCGGGCTCGCCGGCGCCGAGCAGGCTGCGCACCGACTCCACGGCGACGTAGGCGGCGAGCGCGAAGAACGACAGGCCGATGACCCGCAGCGCGGCGCGTTCGCGCTGCTCCGGGTCCGAGCCGGAGAACTGCCAGGCGACGGCGGCCGCGGAGGCGACCTCGATCACCGAGTCGAGGCCGAAGCCGATCAATGCGGTGGAGGAGGCGACGTGCCCGGCGCTGATCGCGACGACGGCCTCGACGACGTTGTAGGTGATCGTCGCCGCGACCAGCAGACGTACCCGGCGGGTCAGGACGGCGCGACGGTCGGGCGTCGTCGCGCCGGCGGTCCGGGCCGGAGCGGTGCCGCAGTCGTCCGTGCAGCCGGGGCTCCCGGCGTCGGGCGTGGATCGGCTCGGGCCGGTCACGGCTGCCCGGCCCCGGGTGCGGGGGAGCGGTCGTCCTCGTCGAGGCAGGCCGGGCCGGTGTCGACGGCCAGGACGACCGCGAGCAGCTCGTGCAGCGCACGGGCGAGGTGCGGATCGGCGATCTCGTAGCGCACCTGCCGTCCCTGGTAGGAGGCGGTGACCAGGCCGCACCCGCGCAGGCAGGCCAGGTGGTTGGACACGTTCGGCCGGGTGAGGCCGAGCCGGTCGGCCAGCTGCCCGGGGAAGCCCGCGCCGTCGAGGAGGGCGACGAGGATGCGGCACCGGGTCGGGTCCGCGAGGGCCTTCCCGACCCGGGCGAGCGCCGCCTCCCGCGTCTCACTGGTCAGCATGCGCTGAACTGTAAAAGCACGAGCTGACGTCTGACGACTCCGCACGGGTTCGGAGCGAGGGCTTGACCTTGACACGGTGACAAGGTCTTGAATCGCGGGCGGAGGTGATCGAGATGTCGAGAGTGCACGAGGGAGCGGGCGGCGGGTTGAGGTCCGCCCTGGAGAGTTCCGTCGCGTCGGCCCGCCTGCACGCGGCTCTCACGGCCGGGATGCACCCGCATCCCGAGTACGTCGAGGTGCTGGTCGAGCGGTGCGCGGTCGAGCCGGACTTCTCCGTCCGCGACATGCTGACCTGGGCGCTCACGCGGCACGACGCCTCGGTCACGGTGGAGCGGTTGCTCTCCGAGCTCGGGTCGGAGGTCCCGCAGGGGAGGAGCCAGGCGCTCCACACGCTCTCCAAGATCGGCGACGCGCGGACCTGGCCGGCGATCACCACCGAGCTCCTGAAGGACGGGGACGACGAGGTCGCCCGTACGGCATGGCGCACCGCCGCCGGACTCGTCCCCGAGGGGCGTGAGACCGACCTCGCCGAGACGCTGTCCACCCAGTTCGACCGCGGGAACGGCGAGGTCCGGCGGAGCCTCAGCCGGGCCTTCGTCGCCCTCGGGGAGACCGTCCTGCCCGTCGTCGAGCGCGCGACGACCGCCCGCGACCCGGGCGTGCGCGCGCACGCGATCGCCACGAAGCGGCTCATGCAGCATCCCGACGAGGGGTTCGATGCCGCGATCGCGGAGGCACGCCGGGTCGTCGCGCTGCGCGGGGCGCCGCTCGTCGGGGAGCACGCGGGGTGCTGATCGGTGAGGTGTCCGCGCAGTCCGGGATCAGCGCCCGGATGCTGCGCCACTACGACCGGATCGGGCTGGTGTCGCCCACCGGGCGCACGCAGGGCGGATATCGGCAGTACTCGGACGACGACGTCCGCCGCCTGTTCCACGTGGAGGGCCTCCGCTCGTTGGGCCTGAGCCTGCAGGACATCGCGGACGTGCTCGGAGACCTCTCGTTCAGCCCGGCCGCGATGGTCGAGCAGCTGGTCGCCCGCACGCACGACCGCCTCGCGCGGGAGGAGGAGCTCCTGCGCCGGCTCGGGCAGGTCCGGGCGAGCGACCCGGCCGCGTGGTCGGACGTGCTGCGGACCATCGGCCTGATGCGGGGGCTCGATGCGGGCGATCCCTCGGCACGTCAGCGGTTCGCCCTCTCGCTCACCGGCGAGGGGGACCGCGACGTGGTACCCCTCGCCGAAGCGGCGTTGAAGGAGGCGGACCCGAACGTCGCCGGTGCGCTCGACTGGGCCCTCGCCCGGACCGGGGACAGCGCGATCCCGGTCCTGGCGGAGGCCCTGGAGTCACCGGTCCCCGAGCGGCGGCGTCGCGCACTGGCGGCACTGGTGAAGATCGGATCGCCGCGCGCCACGGCCGTCCTGGCCGACGCGTTCCGGCATCCCGACCCGGTGGTGAGCGGACGTGCCGCGCTCGTACGCGCCGCACGCGGTGAGGCGGACGCCGTCCCCGCGCTCATCGGACTCGTCGTCGAGGGACGCGACGACGTGGACGCCGCGGACGCGCTCGGCGGGCTCGCCTCCCGGCACGGCCGGGCGGACGAGATCGCACGCGCGATCGCGGACGAGCTCACGCGCGCCACCGGCGCGGCCCGGCGGCGACTGGCGTCGGCCCTCGCCGACGTCCCCGGACCGCGGGCGGAGGCGACGCTGACCGGCCTCGTCGACGATCCCGATCGCGGCGTGGCCCTCACCGCCACGTTCCTGCTGCGGGCCCGGCGGTCCGACGCCTGATCGACCTGGTTCGTCCGGGCCTGGCCCACCGGCATGCGGAGCGGGATCGTGGCGGCGTGACACCGCGCCGTTCTCCCGCCGACCCTGCGGCTGCCTCGTCCGCGGCCGTTCCCCGGGGTGCGTCGCGGGTCGTCGCCCGGGCTGCCGTGCTCGCGGTCGCCGTACCGGTCGCGGTGCTCGTCTCGCCGATCCCGACGCACACCTGGCAGTCGACGGCCGTGACCGCGGCGATCGGCGTGGTCGGGGTCGCGTTGGCGGCGTCCGGCCGCCTCGGGCGGGTCGGCGGACGCCCGCGGGTCACGCTCCGATCGGCGGCGCCGTGGGTCGCGCTCGTCGTCGTCGCCTCCGTGCTGGAGGTCGGCGCGTTGCTCCACGGCTACCGACCGGGCTTCCCCACGATCAGCTACCTGGTGGGGCCGGAGTTCGTCGACCGCACGGTCCGGCTCGTCGGTTACGTCGCATGGATCTGCGGCGGGTACTGGCTGGCCCGGCGATGACCGGGTGGGACGCGACGATCGCCGCGTACCTCGCCGTCGTCGTGCTGGCCGGCGTCGTCGAGCTGACCGGGAGGCGTCCCGGCACCGCGACGCCGACCTTCGGCGAGCTGGTCTCCGCGATCGCGACCACGCTCCCCGGGCGGATCGCGCTGTTCGCGTGCTGGTGGTGGGTGGGCTGGCACTTCCTGGCCCGCAGCAGCGCCCACGTGGCCCCCCACCTCGTCGACATGCACTGACAGCACGCGTGGGACCGCGCCGTCGGCCGGTCAGGGCAGGCTGGGCGCCGGCTGTCCCTGCGCGCGTTCGTCGTCGTCGGGCCTGGTCGTGCCGCCTGGGCCCCGTTCGCCCTGGTCTGCGGCAGGCTCACCCCGTCGTCAGACGTGTGGTCGGGCGGCTCCGAGGGGCGTGCAAGGTAGCCGCCGAACCCGCTCCCGAGGCGAATGCATAGGGTGTCGCGGTGCAGCTGACGGTGACCCGGCGGACCGGCGATCGCGAGTGGACCTGGACCGTGGTCGACGAGGAGGGGTTCGTCGTCTCCGGAACCGCGAACAGCCGCCTGCGGGCGCGGGACATAATCGCCTGGGTACAGACCGAGATGCGGTACCCGCCGATGCTGCGGCCGCAGTCCGGGATGCTCCGGCACCTGGCCTTCAAGCTCCCGCTCGTGGACGACTGACCGCGACGTCCCCGAAGCGGCCGCATCTCCCCGGGTCAGCCCAGATATCGAGCTGACGGCCGAAGGCCAGAGGGATCGCCCGGATCGAGACCGACGGCCCCCCGCGCGACGTCGGCGACACCGACGTCGCGGTGGGAACTGCCGGTGGCACGAGCTCCGCGGACCTGGTCAGCGGCCGGCCACGGGACTACGATTTCCTGCGGCGATGGAGCCCGCCCTCAACCGCCCGGCAACGGGCTGATGGCCCCTACCTGATCACGGTAGGAGTGCGCCATGAGGCGGTCGGCACCTCGTCCCCCTTCCGCCCGAGGCCGCGCCGAGCAGGCCGGCGTCTACGCCGATGCCTCGCGTCCTGCTGCCACGCCCCGGCGCCGCGGTGCCGCGCGCGTCCTGACGGCCGGCCGGCGAAGGGGAGCCGAACCCGCGACCGACATCGGGGAGGGACGGAGATGAGGCTGACCCGCCGGCAACGCCGTGAGCTCGCCGCGCTCGCGGAACAACTCGCCCACGAGGACCCCGACCTGGCGGCACAGCTGTCCCGCCCGGCCGGGCCGGCGCGGCGGTCGCCGCCCGGCCGGACCCGCGTCGGCGTGCTGATCGGCCAGGTCCTGTTCGTCCTGGGGCTGCTCGCGCTCACGTGGGGCGTGCTGATGTCCGCCCCGACGGCGACGACGGTCGGCACCCTCGGCCTGCTGGTCTGCTGGGTCCCGTGGCAGTGGGGATCGGGGAACCGCCGGGGGTGAGCGTCCACGGCGTCGCGTGCCGGTGGGCGGCGTCCGGATTCGTGCGTCCGGATCTGGCCAGCGCGTGCCCGCAGGTAGGCGGGGCCGTACCGTCGACGGCACCGCCGCATACGTGGCAGGTGAGGAGTCCGGCGCGATGGACGAGTGGCACGGCGGGCGCGACCCGCGGCCCGCAGCCGACCGGCGGGACGTCGCCGCCTGCGCCCGGGACGACGCCGCCGGGGTGCGCGACGACGCCTCGCGGGAGCGCGACGCCGAGGCAGACCTACGGGACGTCCGGGCCCGCACGCGCGACGCGGACGTGATGGGCCGGTCGCAGCAGGTGGTCGGCCGGCTGTGGGACCTCCGCCGGAGCCTCCTGGAGTCGTTGGACGGGCTGGAGCGCGACGGCACGGCCCCGGTCGGGCCCGTGGAGGCCTGGAGGCGGGACCGCGCCGCCGTCAGCCTCCTCCTCGAGGAGGCCATCACGATCGTGGCGCGGGACGAGTCGCTGCGGCGGAACGCGGCGGGGGACCGGCGGGCGTCGGCCCGGGACCGGTACGCCGCCGCCCGGGACCGCCGGGAGTCCGCGGAGGACCGCGAGGACGCCGCGGCGGACCGGGAGCAGGCCGCGCTGGAGCGCGAGCAGCTCGACTACCGGGCGGAGGCCGATGCCGTGCACCGCCGGACCGAGGAGGCCCGCGACCGGACGGTCGTGACCGCCGCCGCCGTCTCGCAGGCGGTGCGGGGCAGCCGGCACCAGATCGCGCGGAGCACGGACGTGCTGGCCCGCGTGCGGGCGCGCCGGATCCGGCGGGCGCCCTGACCGAGGTCGATGATCGGGGTGCCGGTCGGGCGCACGGCACACCCCACGAGGAACGGAGGAGGTTCGGATGCACTGCGACGAGCAGGTGGACAGGGGCGAGTCGCTGAGACGGCAGACGGCCCGGCTGCGGGCGGAGGGCGAACGCGTCGCGGCGCAGGTGGCGGCCCTCGCCGCGCAGCGGGCGAGCATCGAGGACGCCGTCGCGTCCACCCTGGACCACGCGGCCGAGGTGCGGCCCGGCGACGCCGACCGGCTCCGGGGTCTCGCCGAGCACGCCCGCGAGTCGGCGCGTCGTGAACGTGAGGAAGCCCTGCGCTGGTCGAGGTACGGCCGGACCGGCGGCGCCGACGACCGGTCGACATAGGGCGGCACGGGACGAGGAGCCGAGGTGTCGCCCACCGGGGTGGCGCAACCACCCGAATGCGCCGCTGACCAGGCGGGCTGCCTCGGATGGCCGTTGCGGGCGGGTCCGGCCCGGGACGACACTCACCCCCCTTGCCGGACCTCGTCGGGGCCGCGGCGGGCGCGAGAGTGCGGGGGAGCGCCGTGAACGCGTGTGAGAAGTCCTTGCCGGGGGGTCTGCTGCTGACGGTGCGTCGCCCGTGCTCCGACGTCGTCGTGGTGGCCATCGAGGGCGAGGTCGACCTGGCCAACTGCCCGGAACTCGACCGCGTGGTGATGCGGGTGACGGCCGAGCCCGGGATCGAACGCGTGATCATCGACCTGACCGGTGTGGGGTTCCTCGCGGCGTGCGGGGTGCGCTGCCTGGCCCGGCTGCAGATGCGGCTGGCCGCCCGTCGGCACCGGATGCAGCTGGTGGTGTCGCCGGACTCGGGGACGGTCCGGCGGGTGCTCGTCCTCGTCAACGGGTTCGAGATCGTCGACTCGCTGGCGGAGACCGGCGCGACGTGCTGAGGCGACGCGGGCCCTCGGGTCAGCCCGGCCGCACCCCGTCCAACCCTGTCGCCAGGTGGGCCAGGGCCTCGTCGACCTCGTGCCGCAGCACGGCGAGGGGTGGGGCGTGGTCGGGGTCGTCGTGCTCGGGGTCGGGGTCGGACGCGTGGTCGAGCCAGCGTTCGAGGACGACCCGCAGCGCCGCCAGCGTCGCGGCCGCGCACAGCTGCGGGTAGATCGGCCGCGGTCCGCCGTCCGCCCACGGCACGCCGACGCGGTCGGCGACGGCACGGGCGAGCGACTGCTCCTGCGCCGTGAGCACCGCCATCTGCTGCGGCACCAGTGAGGGGCTCTCCCGCATGAGCCGCAGCGCGCGGAGGTGGTCGCGACCCGCCGCGTCGTGCCGGTCCATCACCACGAGGACCGCCTCGCGCAGCGCCTGCAGCACCGACTCCGCGGCCGGACGGGCCCGGAACTCGGCGACGAGCGCCTCCGCCCCGGCGGCCGCCGCCGCGACGACCGCCTCCTCCTTGCTGGAATAGTGGTTGAAGAAGGTACGCAACGCGATGTCGGCCTCGGTCGCGATCTGCTCCACGGTGATGTTCTCGACGCCGTGCCGGACGGCGAGCCGCAGCGCCGCGTCCCGCACCGCGGCGCGGGTGGCGAGCTTCTTGCGCTCCCGGCGGCCGACCTCCGGGAGCGCGGGCGCGACGGGGGAAGTGGGTGGTGCCGTCCCTGCCATCACGTCCCTCCCGTGGCCCGGTCGTCGTGGCCCGTCGTCGTGGCCGCCCGATTATGACGACCGCCGGGCGCGGCCCGGCCGGTCGATCACCCCGCCGTCAGGCCCAGGTCACCGGCAGCGAGTGCACGCCGAAGATCAGCATGTCGTTGCGCAGCGGCACCTCGGCGGCCGTCGCGGCGAGCCGCAGGTCCGGCAGCCGCGTGACCAGCTCGGCGAACCCCACGCGCATCTCGATGCGGGCCAGCTGCTGGCCCAGGCACTGATGGATGCCGTGGCCGAACGCCAGGTGCGGCGCGCGCTCGCGGCCCAGGTCGAGCCGGTCCGGGTCCGTCCAGTGCCGGGTGTCGCGGTTGACCTCCGGGGTGGCGACGACGACGGTCGCCCCGGCCGGGATCTCGACGCCGCCGACCGTCACGGCCTCGGTGGCGATCCGGCTGACACCGAGCTGGATGATGCTCAGGTACCGCAGCAGCTCCTCGACCGCGGCGTCGATCAGCCCCGGGTCGGCGCGCAGGGCCGCGAGCTGGTCCGGGTTCTCCAGCAGGGCGAACGTGCCCAGGGCCAGCATGTTCGCGGTGGTCTCGTGCCCGGCGCCGAGGAGGACGAGGGCGACGTCGATCAGCTGGGCGTCCGTGAGCGGCGGGTCGGCCTCGTGGACCAGGCCGGAGAGGATGTCGTCCGCCGGGGTCGCCCGCTTGGCCGCGACGAGCCCGGAGATGAACGTGTAGAGCTCCCCGCCGGCACGGGCCCGCTCCTCCGGCGTCGAGTGGGAGTTCAGGGCGACGGCGGTGTTCTCCTGGAACCGGGCCCGGTCGGCGTAGTCGACGCCGAGCAGCTCGCAGATCACCAGCGACGGCAGCGGCAGCGCGTAGGCGGGGACGAGATCGGCCTCGGTGCCGGCCGCCTTCATCGCCTCGATGTGCTCGACGGCGATCTCGGTGATCCGCTCCTCCAGGGCCTTCATCCGGCGCACCGTGAACTGGCCGGTGAGCAGCCGCCGCAGCCGCGTGTGCTCCGGCGGGTCCATGAAGACGAACATCCCGTCCGTGCGGGCCTCGATCGGGGCGGGGCACACCGGCTCACCGCGCTCGATCGCGGCGGCCTGCGCGGCGGCCTCCTCGGGCGGCATCTGGGTGGCCTCGCGATAGCGGACCCGGTCCGAGCTGAACCGGCGGTCCGCCAGCACCGCGCGGGCCTCCTCGAAGCCGGTGACCAGCCAGGCCCGGACCCCGTTGAGCAGCGGCAACGGCTGTACCGCGCCCTGCCCGCGGCGGCTCTCCAGGCCGGGAGCGGGGTCGAAGGGGCACTCGGTACGCCGCTCCAGCAGGTCGGCGGGCAGCACCCGGGTGCCCGCGGCGGGCGAGTTCTCCGCGGGAGCGGTGGTGGCGGTGTCCGTATCGGTGGCGGTGGTGGCGTCCTGCTCGCTCGGGGCACTCATGCGCGTCCTGTTCCCGGGTGCCGACGGCGGGCACCCGTCGTCCGGGTGGCTCCAGGCTACCCACGAACGTGCACGCTGTGCAGCGATGCACAGCGTGCACTCAGGTTCGGCGCCTCATCGCGGGTCCATCGACTCCCGCAGCGCATTCGCCAGCCCGCGCACGGCCCGTCGCACCCCGATCGGCAGTGCCCGGCCCGCCCGCAGCTCGATCGCTGCGCTGTGCAGCACGTTGCCGACCTGGGTGGCCACGGTCCGGTCGCCGATCACCTCGTCCCGGTAGTCGTCGAGCAGCTCGGCGACGGTCGAGTACGCCTCGGCCTCGGCGAGGACCTGGTCGTCGACGGTGGTCTCCCGGTCGTACCGGCTCCGGCCGCCCATGTGCGCCTCCGCGTCCGTCCGCGTCGTCCCCGTGCCCGCTCCGGACGGGGGCGCGGCGGCCGGGGTACTTCCCCTACCCCGGCCGCCGCGCGCACCACGACGGTAGCAGAAGTTCGAACAACAGTTCGAGTCGAGGGGGTGTGGCCGGCGCCCGCCGCGCGCCCCCGTCGGGCATCCTGACGCCCGACGGGGGCGGGCCGAGGAGGACGTCGGAGCGGATGGCGGAGACCGGGGGACGCCGGGCCGGCGCGGACCTGCAGGCCGTGGTCGACGAGCTGGCCGACGAGCTGGGCCGCTCGGTGGTGGTGAACGACCCGGTGGTGCGGATGCTCGTCACGAGCCGGCACTTCGGCGACGAGGACGAGGTGCGCGTCCGCGCCCTCCTGCAGCGCGACGCCGGGGCGGACGTCGCGCGGCACGTCCTGGACCAGGGGGTCGCCCGGTGGTCCCGGGCGGGCGCCGTGCCGGAGCGGCCGGACCTGGGCCTGCGCGCGGCTGTGCGTCCCGATGCGCCACCGCGGGGAGCTCCTCGGCCGTTCGTCGAGGAGCAGATCAGGCTGACGCCGCCGCACGCCGGCGTCCCGCTGCTGTGGGACCACTGCGCCCAGGACTGGCGGGACGTCCTGCCCCGCCTCGACCGCCCCACCCTCGTGATCGGCTGCGAGGGCAGCCACGTCGACCCGGCCTCCCAGCGCTACATCGCCGAGAACGTGCCCGGCGCCGAGCTGCACGTCTTCCCGCGCGAGGTCGCGAGCTCGCACTTCCCGTTCCTGCAGAACCCGGCCGCGTTCAACGAGGTGGTGGAGGCGTTCCTCGACCGGCCCTGACCTCGGGCCGGGCGTGGCGCGCCCCCTCCGCCCACGGCCGGCTCGTCCCCACCCGCGGGGCCGGGAGACGCTCGAACGGCCGTTTTCGTCGGACCCCCGGCCTAGCCTCGCCGTCGTGGACGCCGGGCCCGTCGAGTCGTCGCGCCCGCCGCACCGGGTGGATCCCGACCGTGCGGCGCTCGTGCGCGGCTTCGCCGTGCTCCGCGGCAGGCCGGTCGACGACACCGAGGTGCGGGCGGTCGTGGAGAAGGCCGACTCGCTCACCCGCGAGGAGCTGAACACCCTGTGGCGCCGCCACGAGCGGGCGCCGCACACCGTCGACTACCGCTCGCAGCTCGCCCTGGTGCTCCGGTTCGTCGAGCTCGGCCGCCAGGGCTGAGGCCTGCGGCCGGGGTGTAGGTCAGGCAGGGGTGTAGGTCAGGTGCACCACGCCGTTGTCCAGGCCCCTGCTGCCGGCCAGGGCCAGCGCCCGCCGCGGACCGCCCTCGGGGAACAGCCGCGGGCCCTCGCCGACGGCGACGGGATAGACGAACAGGTGCAGCTCGTCGAGCAGGCCGTCGTCGAGCAGGGCCTTCACGAGGGTGCCGCTGCCGCTGACGTAGAGGTCGCCGTCGACCCGCGCCTTGAGGTCGCGGATGGTCTCCGGGTCGTACTTGCCGATGATCGTGGAGTTGTTCCAGTCCGCGGTCTGCAGCGTGCCGGACACGACGTACTTGGGGGACTCGTTGAAGAACGGGGCTCCCGGGTCGTCCTCGGCGGTGCGGCCGGACCAGGCGGGCGCGAACTCCTCGAAGGTGGTGCGGCCCAGCAGGATCGCCGTGCACGAGCTCATGAAGCCGCCGATCTCCGCGCCCAGCTCGTCGGTGAACCCGTAGTCCATCGTCCACATCGGTGCGCCGATCACGCCGTCGAGGGTGGTGAACTCGTGGACCTTGATGCGCGCCATGGCGTCCTCCTGTGTCTCGGGCGGTACCCGGGCGCTCGCCCGGGCCGTCGCTGTCGTCGGGCGGTGGACCGCCGTCCGGTCCCGATCTCATCGGTCGTCCGCCGGAAGGATCGCGGCGGGGTGTCCGGGCGCTACCGGGGAACGACGCGTCGACCGCACGGCCGCGGCATCCCGGGGCCGGGCGGTGGGTTTGACCGGCCGCTGCGGGGGCACAGGACCCGCGGGCGCTGGACAGCCGTGGTGGGCGCCCCGCGCGGCGGGAGGTGGTGCTCCCGGCGCACGAGGAGCCCCGCGGCGCGATCCGCGCCCGCGGGGCTCCTCCGTCCCGGCCCCGGATCGAGTGCGCCCCACCGAGGTTCGAGCCCGTCCCTGCGGGTACGTGCCCCCGGTCCGCACGATCCGACGACCGGAGGTGACCGCCATGGCGACCGGGGAGACCGGCTTCAGCGATGTGATGTACGACCTCGTGTCCGTGCAGTACCACGCGCTCAAGGCCGGGCACGACTACGGCCAGTACGTCCGCGACGCCCGCAACGCCGGGTACGACGACCTCGCGTCCTTCTTCGAGGAGGTCATGGCGGAGGACTCCCGCCGCGCCGCCCGCTGCCACGAGTTCCTGCGCGAGCTCTCGGCGAAGGAGGACACGGGGAGCACGGCCTGACGGGTTGAGCGCTCGAGGTGACCGCCGTCGAGCCGCCCGCCGCGGGCGTGCTCGACGGCCTCGCCGCACCGGGGACCCGGCTGAGCCTGGTCAGCGGCGCCCTGCTGCACGACGCCGAGCGCGCGGTGGCGGTCGCCCTGGCCACGCACGAGCGGGCGGGGGCCGCGCAGGCCGAGGCCGGGTAGGGGCCGGGTTCGGGGTCCGGGCGGCGGGTACTCCCGGCCGGTGAAGTTCACGAGAGGACTCCTCAACGGGGTGACGGCCGGGGCGGCGGGCACTACCGCCCTCAACGTCGTCAGCGGCGCCGACGCGGTGCTGCGGGCGCGGCCGGCGAGCCGGGCTCCCGAGCAGCTGGTGGCGGCCGTCGCGGACCGGGCCGGGGTGGAGGTGCCCGGCGGGCCGTCCGAGCGGCGCAACCGGCTCGCCGCCCTGGGCCCGCTGGCCGGTTCCGCGACCGGACTGGTCGTCGGCGCCGTCGCCGGCGGGTTGCGGGCGGCCGGGCTGCGGCTGCCCACCGTGGTCGGCGGCCCGCTGCTCGGCGCGGCGGCCATGATCGCCACGGACGGTCCGCTCGCCCTCACCCGGGTCTCGGACCCCCGCACCTGGTCGGCCGCCGACTGGACGGCCGACGCGCTCCCGCACCTCGCCTACGGGGTGGCCACGCACGCCGCCCTCGTCCGGCTCGAGCGCGGTTCGCCCGACTCGCCCTCGGCGGCCCCGCCCGCACGTCCGTCGACGCTGCTCCGCGCCGCCGCGCTCGGCGCGGCGACCGGTTCCCGCAGCACGGCGGGGACGGCCGCGCTGGCCTTCACCTCACGCACCGGGGACACCGGCGTCGCCGGACGGATCGGCGGGCGTGCCGGCACGACGCTGGCCGGCCTGCTGGCAGCGGGGGAGGCCGCGGCCGACAAGCACCCCGCCGTACCCAGCCGGCTCGCGGCCCCGGGCCTGGCCCCGCGCCTCACCCTGGGCGTCACGAGCGCCGCCGCCATGGCCCGGCGCGACGGCGAGGACCCCGCCCTGCCCGGGCTCGTCGGCCTGGCGGGGGCGGCCGGCGCCGCGGTGCTCGGCGCGCGCGCCCGCACCGCCGCCGCGCGCCGCCTCGGCTCCGACCGGCCGGGCGCGATCGCCGAGGACGTGCTCGCCGCCGCGCTGGCCTGGTTCGGCGCCCGCCGTCGGTCACCCGACACCGCCGCGCAGATGACGCGCTGAGCTACCCGTCCCGGCGGGCCTCGGCGCCGGACTCGCCGGCCATCCCCTCGTCCTGACCGGCCGGGCGGCCGACGAAGTCCTCGGTCGTGCCGGTCCCGGTCGTCGTCGCGGCGTCGCCCCGCTGGGTGGGCCGGCCGCCGGTCTCGCGGGTCCGGGCGGTGGCCGGATCGGGGCGCACGTCGTCCTCGGCGGTGGGCGGACGACCGAACAGGGACCGCAGCTTCTCGAACATCCCCGGCGGATACCCGTGACCCCGGTCACGAACCAGGGCCGTCACTCGGTGTCACGGGAACTACGGAGAGTAGTAGTCCGCGCCGAGGAGTTTGCTCCGAACCCCAGCGGTGATTCGTCCACCATGACTCCGGCTTGGACACCGCCCGCCGCGGTCCTCTTCGATCGCGACGGGACGCTCGTGGTGGACGTGCCGTACTGCGACGACCCCGCCGCGGTGCGGCCCATGCCCGGTGCCCGCCGGGCGCTGGGCATGCTGCGCGCCTCGGGGATCCCGGTCGGCGTCGTGTCCAACCAGTCCGGCATCGGGCGCGGCCTGTTGCGCCGGTCGGACGTCGACGCCGTCAACCGGGAGGTCGAACGGCAGCTCGGGCCCTTCGCCACCTGGCAGGTGTGCCCGCACGCGCCCGGGGACGGCTGCGCCTGCCGCAAGCCCGCTCCCGGCATGGTGCTCGCCGCGGCCGCCGAGCTGGGCGTGCCGGCGTGCCGCGTCGCCGTGATCGGCGACATCGGCGCCGACGTCGGGGCGGCCCACGCCGCCGGCGCCATCGCCGTGCTGGTCCCGACGCCGGTGACCCGCGTCGAGGAGATCCAGGCGGCGCCCGTCGTCGCCCCCGACCTGGTCAGGGCCGTCGACCACCTGATGTACGGACCGTTCGGGGCCGCCGCGTGAGGAAGGTGCTCGTCGCGAGGCTCGACGGCGCGGGGGACGTGCTCCTCGCCGGGCCCGCGGTGCGGTCGATCGCGCGCTCGGCGCGGGTCACGATGCTGGTCGGGCCCGCGGGGGAGGAGGCGGCCCGGCTCCTGCCGGGGGTCGCCGAGGTCCGCGTGTGGGCCTGTCCGTGGGTGCTGGGCGACCCGCCGCCGGTGCGGCGCGGCGAGATCGACGCGCTGACCGACGACCTGACCGGCTTCGACGAGGCCGTCGTGCTCACGTCCTTCCACCAGTCGCCGCTGCCGCTCGCCCTGGTGCTGCGGATGGCGGGCGTGCCGCGGATCACCGGCGCCTCGCTGGACTACCCGGGCGCGCTGCTCGACGTCCGGCTGCGGCCGGGCGAGACTCTCGACGAGGACCAGCCCGAACCCGAACGGATGCGCGCGATCGCCGCGGCCGCCGGCTACCCCCTCCCGCCCGGCGACGACGGCCGGCTGGACGTCCGGCTGCCGTCCCCGCTCCCGGAGGCCCCGGCGGACGTGGTGGTGCACCCGGGAGCCGCGGTCGACGCCCGACGGTGGCCGGCCGGGCACGCCGCCGAGGCCGTGCGGCTGCTGGCCGGCGAGGGGTGGCGCGTGGCGGTGACCGGCGGGCCCGGCGAGCGCGACCTGACCGCGCAGGTCGCCGGCGACCACGCCCTCGACCTGGGCGGACGCACGTCGATGGCCGAGCTGGCGGCGGTGCTCGCGGGGGCGCAGGCGGTCGTCGTCGGCAACACCGCGGCGGCCCACCTCGCCGCCGCCGTGGGCACCCCGGTGGTCTCGCTGTTCGCGCCGGTCGTCCCCGCCGTGCGCTGGCGGCCCTACCGGGTCCCGCAGGTCCTGCTCGGCGACCAGGACGCCCCGTGCCGGGACTCCCGGGCGCGCGAGTGCCCCGTCGCCGGCCACCCCTGTCTCGCCTCCGTCCGGCCCGACGACGTCGTCGCGGCCGTCCGGCGCCTCACCCACCCCGCCGTTCCCCTCGGACCCCTCACGGAGGAGATCCCCGCGTGAACATCCTGATCTGGCACGTGCACGGCTCCTGGACGACGGCGTTCGTCCAGGGCGCGCACCGCTACCTCCTGCCGACCCTGCCCGAGCGCGGGCCCTGGGGCGGCGGGCGGCCCGCGGCCTGGGACTGGCCGGCGTCCGCTGTGGAGTGCTCGCCCGCCGAGCTCGCGGAGTCCGACGTGGACCTGGTCGTGGCGCAGCGGCCGGAGGAGCTCGAGCTGGCCGCGGAGTGGCTGGGCCGGGTGCCCGGTCGCGACCTGCCGGCGATCTACCTGGAGCACAACGCCCCGCGCGAGGGTGCGGCGACCACGCGGCACCCGATGGCCGATCGCGACGACCTGCTGCTCGTGCACGTCACGCACTTCAACGCGTTGATGTGGGACGCGGGGAGCACACCGACGACGGTGGTGGAGCACGGTGTCCTCGACCCCGGGCACCGGTACACGGGTGACCTGGCCTCGGCGGCGACCTGCATCAACGAACCCTTGCGGCGCAACAGGATCACGGGCACTGACATCGTCGCCCGGTTGGCGGCCGACGTTCCCGTCGACGTCTTCGGCATCGGTACGGACGACCTCGACCTACCGGGTGTCCGGAGCTGCGGCGACCTGCCCCAGCACCGGATGCACACCGAACTGGCCCGCCGCCGCGTCTACCTGCACACCGCACGCTGGACCTCGCTCGGGCTGTCGCTGATCGAGGCGATGATGCTCGGGATGCCGGTGGTGGTCGTCGGCACCACCGAGGCGCCGGAACGGGTGCCCCCGGCCGCCGGCGTGTGTTCCACCGACCTGCGCCGCCTGCGTCGTGGGCTCACCGAGCTCGTCGCCGACCCGGAGGCGGCCGCGGCCGCCGGCCGGGCGGCGCGCGAGGCCGCGCTCGCCCGCTTCGGCGTGGAGCGCTTCCTGCACGACTGGGAGGGCGTGCTCGCCCGCGTCACCGACACCGCCCCCGCCCCGAGACCCGCTCTCACCGGAAGGAGCTGACCCATGCGGATCGCCATGGTGTCCGAACACGCCAGCCCTCTCGCCGAGCCCGGCGGACCCGACTCGGGAGGGCAGAACGTGCACGTCCGGGAGCTGAGCCTGGCGCTCGGCCGGGCGGGGCACGACGTCACCGTCCACACCCGCCGGGACGACCCGGACCTGCCGGAGGTGGTCGCGTTCGGACCGGGGGTCCGCGTCCGGCACGTCACCGCGGGCCCCGCGCGGCCCGTGCCGAAGGACGACCTCGTGCCCTTCGTCCCGCTGCTGGCCCAGCAACTGGAGCGGGCCTGGCGGGCCGATCCGCCGGACGTCGTCCACGCGCACTTCTGGATGTCCGGGCTGGCCGCGCGGGGTGCGGCCGGCATGCTCGGCCTGCCGCTGGTGCAGACCTTCCACGCGCTCGGACACGTCAAGAAGCGCGAGCAGGGCGCGGACGACACCAGCCCGTCCGGCCGCATCGCGGCCGAGGAGACGTTGGTGCGCACCGCGGACCGGCTCACCGCGTCCTGTGAGGACGAACTCTTCGAGCTGCTGCGCCTGGGCGCCAACCGCCGCCGCATCTCCGTGGTGCCGTGCGGGGTGGATCCCGAGGAGTTCGGTCCGGAAGGCCCGACGCCGCGGCGCGGTCGCAGGAAGCGGCTGCTCGCGCTCGGCCGGGTGGTGCGGCGCAAGGGCGTCGACGAGGTCGTCGAGGCGCTGCGCGACGTCCCCGACACCGAGCTCGTCGTCGCCGGCGGGCCGCCCGCCGGGGTGGACCTGATGACCGACCCGGAGCTGAACCGGCTGCGCGAGCTGGCCCGCCGGATGCGGGTCGCCGGCCGGGTGCGCTTCCTCGGCGCCGTCCGGCGGCCCGACGTGCCGGCGTTGATCCGCTCGGCCGACGCCGTCGTGTGCGCGCCCTGGTACGAGCCCTTCGGCATCGTCCCGCTGGAGGCCATGTCCTGCGGCCGGCCCGTCGTCGCGACGGCGGTCGGCGGCATGAAGGACACGGTCGTCGACGGCGAGACCGGGCTGCTGGTCCCGCCGCGGGACCCGAAGGCGCTGGGCGCGGCGCTGGGAGCGCTGCTGGAGGACCCGCAGGCGGTGGCCGACTTCGGCGCCGCCGGGCGTCGCCGGGTGCTGTCCCGCTACACCTGGGCGAAGGTCGCCGGGTCCACGGCGGCGGCCTACCGCGAGGCGATCGCCGGCCGCCAGGCCGGGGCGCCGGTGTCGCGCGAGGCGCGGACGGGGGTGCGGTGATGGCCGACGTGACTCCTCACCAGGTCCTGGGCGGGCACGTCGACCGGCTGGAGGCCGCCCTGCCCGCCCTGCGCGCCGCGGCGCCGACGCTGGTGTGCTGGGGTGCCACGCTCGCCGGGCTGCTGCCGGGCGGCGGACGCCTGCTCGCGGCCGGCAACGGCGGCAGCGCGGCGGAGGCCCAGCACCTCACCGCGGAGCTGGTCGGCCGGTTCGACGGCGAGCGGCAGGCGCTCTCCGCGATCGCCCTGCACGCCGACACCTCGTCGATGACCGCGATCGGCAACGACTACGGCTACGAGGAGGTGTTCGCGCGGCAGGTCCGCGCGCACGGCCGCCCCGGAGACGTCCTGCTGCTGCTGTCCACCAGCGGCCGCAGCCCCAACCTGCTCGCGGCGGCCGACGCCGCCCGCGAGCTCGACATGGACTGCTGGGCCCTCACCGGGCCCGGCCCGAACCCCCTGGCCGGCCGCGCCACCGACGCCGTCTGCCTGCCGGGTGACACCGCGACGGTGCAGGAGTCGCACCTCGCCGCGGTGCACATGCTCTGCCGGGCCCTCGAGGCGCAGCTGCCCGCCGCGCCGGGTGTCCCGGCCGGGCTGGTGGCCCGGCACCGGGCCCACCACCGGGCACCCGCCCTCGACCCGACGATCGTCCCGACGACCGTGAGGAGACCCGCATGACACTGACCGACACCACGGCACCCCACACCACGCCCGCCGCCGAGCCCGGGCTCCCCACGTCCCGTCCGCTCGGCACGGTGCTCGTCACCGGCGCCGCCTCCGGCCTCGGCCGGGCCGTCGCCGAGGCCGTCGCCACGGCGGGCGGCACACCGCTGCTCGTCGACCGCGTCGACCCGACACCCGGCCTGACCGAGGCCGCCGACGCCGCCCACGCGCTCGCCGACCTCGCCGACACCCGCGCCGCCGAGGAGGCCGTGCGCGGGCTCGTCGAGCGGGCCGGCGGCGTCGACGGCGTCGTCACCTGTGCGGGGACCGACGCCTGCGGCCGGATCGACGACGTGTCCGCCGAGGACTGGGAACGCGTGATCAAGGTCAACCTGCTCGGTACCGCCGCGGTCATCCGGGCCGCGCTGCCGAGCCTGAAGGAGCGCCGCGGGCGGATCGTCACGGTCGCCTCGACGCTCGGCCTGCGCGCCCTGTCCGACGCCTCGGCCTACTGCGCCTCCAAGTTCGGCGTGCTCGGGATGAGCCGCGCGCTGGCGGCGGAGCTGGCCGGCGAGGTCGGGCTCACGACGCTCGTGCCGGGCGGCATGAACACCGCGTTCTTCGACGGCCGCACCGAGCAGTACCGGCCCGGTCCGGACGCCAAGCTCAACGACCCGCGCAACGTCGCCGCCACCGTCCTGTTCGCGCTGACCCGCCCCGAGGGGTGCGAGGTCCGCGAGCTGGTGGTGTGCCAGTCCGAGGAGCCCTCGTGGCCCTGATCCCCGTGGCGTGCGCCCCGGTCGCCTCCGTGGCCGCGGCCGCACGCATCCCCGACCGGCGGCCCCGGGTGCTCGTGCTGGGCGACGTCGTACTCGACGGCTGGGTGCGCGGCAGCGCCCGCCGGGTCGCCCGCGACGGGCCCGTCCCGGTCGTCGAACCGTCGTCCGAGGAGGTCGCCCCCGGCGGGGCGGGCAACGCCGCCGTGGCGCTGGCCGCGCTGGGCGCCGACGTCGAGATCGTCTGCACGGTCGGCGACGACCCGGACGGCCGCACGCTGCGCTCGGCCCTGGCCGAGGCCGGCGTCCGCACGGGCCGGTGCGTGCTCGACCCGGCCCGCGCGACCGCGGCCAAGCGCCGCATCGTCGCCGGCGACCCGCCCGGGCAGCCCGTGGCCCGCTACGACGTGGTGCCGCCGGGCCTGCCCGGCAGCGTGACCGTCCGCGCGCTCGCCGACCAGACCACCGCGGCGCTGGCCGACGGGCCCGACGCGGTGCTGGTCGCCGACTACGGGCTCGGCGCACTCTCGCCCTCGGTCCGGCGGCGGATCGCCCGGGCGCGGGGGCGCATCCCGCTGCTGGTCGTCGACGCGCACGACCTCGCGCCGTGGGCCGAGCTGCGGCCCGACGCCGTCACCCCGAGCGTCGAGGAGGCCGCCGCCGTGCTCGGCGTCGACCTGCCCGAGTACGACCGGCTCGCGTGGGGGTTGGAGCACGCGCCGGCCCTGCGCGCGGCCACCGGTGCGTCGGAGGTGCTGCTCACCCTGGACGTCGACGGGTCCGTGCGGCTCCCCGCGGACGGCACGCCGCTGCGGCGGCCGGCGGGGGAGCACGCACCGCCGTCGGGCGCCTGCGGGGCCGGCGACGTGTTCGCCGCGGCGTGGACCGCCGCCGTCGCGTCGGGGACGCCGCGGGAGGAGGCGCTGTCGCTGGCGCAGACCGCCGCCGACGTCGTCGTGACGCTGCCGGGGACCGCGGTGTGCACGGCCGCGGCGCTCACCAGCCGGCTCGCCGCCGGGGACCCGGGCAGCGTGCTGTCGCACCGGGACCTGCTGACGGTGCTGGCCGAGCACCGGGCGGCCGGGCACCGGATCGTGTTCACCAACGGCTGCTTCGACGTGCTGCACCGCGGGCACGTGGCCTACCTGCGGGAGGCCGCCGAGCTCGGGGACGTGCTGGTCGTGGCCCTGAACAGCGACGACTGCGTGAGCCGGCTCAAGGGTCCGACGCGCCCGGTGAACCCGCTCGAGGACCGTGCCGGGGTGATCGGTGCGCTGGCCGCGGTCGACCTGGTGACCTCGTTCGACACCGACAGCCCGGTCGAGCTGCTCGACCTCGTGCGGCCGGACGTCTACTGCAAGGGCGGCGACTACACCCCGGAGATGCTGCCGGAGACGCCGGTCGTGGAGCGCCTCGGCGGGGAGGTCCGGATCCTCGGCTACCTCGCCGACCACTCCACCAGCGCCATCGTGGCGCGGGCGGCCGAGGGGGCGGGGCGATGAGCTCCGTGGTGGTCGTCGGGGACGTGCTGCTCGACGTCGACGTGCACGGCGAGGTCGAGCGGCTCTGCCCGGACGCCCCCGTCCCCGTCCTCGACGTCACCGGCGAGGTGGCGCGGCCGGGCGGGGCCGGGCTGGCGGCGTCGCTGCTGGCCGGGTCCGGGGTGCGGACGACCCTCGTCACGGCCCTCGCGGAGGACGGCGAGCGGGTGCGCGGGCTGCTCACACCGGCGCTCGACCTGATCACCGGGCCCGCGACGGGCGGGACGCCGGTCAAGTGCCGGTGGCACTCCGCCGAAGGCCCGTTGCTGCGCACGGACACGGGCAGCGGCCGCCCGGCCGAGGAGTTCGGCGAGACGGTCCGCACCGGTCTGAGCCGGGCGCTCGACGGGGCGGGCGCGGTGCTGGTCTCGGACTACGGCCGCGGCGTCACGGCCGATCCCCAGGTGCGCCGGATGCTCGCCGACGCCGTGGCGGCCGGGACGCCGGTGGTGTGGGACCCGCACCCCAAGGGCTCCGACCCGGTGCCCGGCGTGATCATGACACCGAACGCCAAGGAGGCCGCGGGCGCGCTCGGGCTGCCGGGCGGGGACCCGGTGGGTTGTGCCGCGGAGCTGCGGCGACGGCGGGAGAGCCGTGCCGTCGTCGTGACGCGGGGCGAGCGGGGCGCGGTCCTGGTGACCGCGTCGGACCGGGTTGCGGTGCCCGCCCTGGACGTGACGGGCGGCGACCCCTGCGGTGCGGGGGACGCCTTCGCGGGCCGGCTCGCCGCCGCCCTCGCCGGCGGGGCGTCCTTACACATAGCGGTGGAACGTGCCGTCGAGGCGGCCGGGCGGTTCGTCGAGGCCGGTGGTGCCGCGACCGTCCGCTGCATCGACGGGCGGTGGACGCAGGTGTCGCCGACGACCGTATCCGAACGCGCCTCCTGACCCGTGAGTGCGAAGTGCCGCTAGAGGGGCACTTCGCACTCACGACCCGGGGTGAGCTGGGCTTTCCGCGAGTCGGCAGTTCCGGCAGCGCGAGTCGGGAGTTCTGGCACCGCGAGTCGGGAGTTCCGGCAGCGCGAGTCGGGAGTTCTGGTAGCGCGAGTCGGGAGTTCTGGTAGCGCGAGTCGGGAGTTCTGGTAGCGCGAGTCGGGAGTTCTGGTAGCGCGAGTCGGGAGTTCTGGCAGCGCGAGTCGGGCTCTGGCCAAGGGCGGGTCGCGCCAGGCGCCTCCGCGAGCAGGACCTCGGGTCGTGATCGCCGGCCGGGACCGCCTTCGGCCGCATGTCGCCTCCGAGGAGATCGCCCTCGAGACAGGTCAGTCGCGTGGCGCCTCGTCGTCGTCGACCGGGACCTCGCGGTGCTGCTCCAGCACGTCGTAGGGGTCGGCCTCGGTGTTCGGGTCGATCTCCTCGTCGTCGAGACCGGTGCCGCGGTCGTTCACGTCCTCGAGGTCCGCGGCGGGGTCGGTCGCGATCTCGTCGTGGGCGATCATGTCGGGCCGGGTCACGTCGTCACGGCTCTCGCGGTTCGGCTCGTTCATGAGGCCTTCGTACCCGTGGCGGCGGGTTCGACACACTCGTCGGACGCGGTGACGTCGAGGCAGGCCGCCTCCACCTCGTCCACGCCGATCGCGAGCAGGGCCGGGTCCGGGTCGTCGGCGAACGGGTCGCCGCGCCGGACCTCTGCATGCGTGAGCGCGCGGTGCGGACCTGCGGGCGGGCCCCAGCGCTCCGGCCCGACCGGCCCGAACAGCACGACCGAAGGCCGCCCGAACGCCGCCGCGAGGTGCGCGATCCCGGTGTCCCCGCTGACGACGAGCGCCGCACCGGCGACCAGGGCCGCGAGCTCGGAGATCGAGGTGCGCCCGGCGAGGACACGGTCGTCGGACAGGTCGGCGGCCGCCGCGACCCGCTCGGCGAGGGACCGCTCCTGCGGACCGCCCGTCACGACGACGGGTCCGAGCGGAGCGAGTCGGTGGGCCAGGGCCGCGAAACGGTCGACCGGCCAGCACTTGGCACCGAAGGCTGCGCCGGGATGGACGACGACGGGACGTCCGGGCCCGGGAGCGACGCCGTGCGGCGCGGGGAGGCGGAGGTCTGCGGGGTCGGCCGGGATGCCGTGGTGAGCGAGCATCGTGCACCAGCGGACCCGCTCGTGCAGCGTGTCGAGCTCCTCGGCCGGCGGCCCGGGCCAGCCCAGCTCGGGGCGGCCCAGGCCGATGCGACGACGAGGGTGCAGGGCGTCAAGGGCGCGATGGCTCTGCGGGCCCGCGCCGTGCAGGTTCACGGCGACGTCGACCTGTCCGGGGAAGGGGAGCGCGTCGGGCGCCGGGGCGGGCAGCAGCTCGTCGACGGCGCCGGTCAGCGCGGCGAGCGGCTCCAGGACTTCTGCGGTGGCCAGCACGATCCGGTGGTCCGGGTGGTGCCGCCGCAACGCCCGCAGCGCGGGCACGACGGTCAGCAGGTCACCGAGGTTCAACGCCCGCAGCGCGAGCAGGACGGGGGCCGCCACGGAGATCGACTACCCGCTGACCGCGCCACCAACCGTGCCCGACCGGAGCGAACACCCCGCTGCCGATCTCCCGGAATCGCCGGCTCGGTCGCCTGAATCTGCCGTCTCGCGGGAGTGCGGGGCGAGGCCCGCAGTGCTGCAACTCGCAACTCGCGGTGCTGAATCTGCCGACTCGCGCTGCCGGAACTCGCGACTCGCGGTGCCGGAACTCGCGACTCGCGGTGCCGGAACTCGCGACTCGCGGTGCCGGAACTCGCGACTCGCGGTGCTGGATCTCGCGACTCGCGGTGCCGGAACTCGCGACTCGCGGTGCCGGAACTCCCGACTCGCGGGGGCGGGGTGTGCCGCGCTACTTCAGGGGGACGAGGTGGACGCGGTCGGCCAGGACATGCACCGCCTCGGCGCCGCCGGTGCCGAGGCCGTGCCGGACGACGTTGAGCGCGCCGCAGGCCGCACCGACCTTCAGCACCTCCTCCCACGACCCGCCCGCCGCGAGCCGTGCCGTCATCCCGGCGGTCTGCGAGTCACCCGCGCCGCGCGGGTCGTTGGCCTGGACCGGCGGCGGGGTGATGGTGAGGATGGTGTCGGACTCGCCGTCGAGGGCGAGCGCGGGCTCGCCCGCCCGGCTCACCACGACGGCCTGCGCCCCGTCCTTCAGCAGCTGCCGCATCGCCGGCACCACGTCGTCGACCTCGGTGGACTCGGCCCGCGAGTGCACCACCAGCTCCTCGTCGCTGACCTTGAGCAGGTCGACACCGGCCTCGACGACCGCCTCCATCCGCTCTCCGGCCAGGTCGGCGACGACCCGCACCCCGTTGGCGCGCAAGTCCCCGGCCAGCCGCTGGTACAGCCGGGTCGGCACGACGGTCTCGGACTGCGGACCGGACAGCAGCACCGTCCCGGCCTGCAGCCCCTCGGCGAGGGTGAGCTCGTAGAGGCCGTCGAGCTCGTGCCGGTCCAGCGGGGCCGGGAGCTCGGCGGCGATCTCGATCCGGCCCTCGTCGTCGGGCTCCCGCCGGTCGTGCACGTACCCGCCGTTGCGCGCCGCGGTCTCGACGAACCGCAGCTCCACGCCGTCGACGGCGATCATCCGCTCCAGCAGCCGGCCGGTCTCCCCGCCCAACCCGGCGCACAGTCGCACCGGCGCCCCGAGGGCGGCGAGCATGCGCGCCTGCCAGACGCCCTGCCCGCCCGCGTGGACGTGCAGCTCGGGCTGTCCGGCGCGGTCCTCGATGGTGACGGTGATGATGGGGGAAGGGGCGAACACCACGACGGGCGGGCACGAATCCGACATACCGGTCTCGTACCCGCCCGTCCGTGCCCCTACTCCGGCCGACCGTCGTCAGGAACCGCCCTAGCCCTCAGGGGCCTCGGGCGGCCGACGGGTTCTCACGTGTCGACGCGCGGCACGCTCCCCGGCCGGCTCGGCGACCTGGTGTCCGCGTGGTCGCGGCACTTGTCGGTCTCCGGCCGGGCCTCCAGCCGCTCGTCGTCGATCTCCTTGCCGCACACGGCGCAGCGGCCGTACTCGCCGGCCTCGATCCGCTCCAGGGCGGCGACGACCTCGGCGCGCTGCATCCGCAGGGTGCTCAACGCCAGGTCGTCCTCCATCGCCTCGGTCTCCCGCGAGCCGCGGTCGCCGAAGTCCATGCCGCCCGACAGCTCGTCGGAGTCCCGCTGCTCCTCCTGGTCGCGGGCCTCCGCGCCGGCCTCGTGGTCGAGCCGCTCGAGCTCGGCGGTCAGTTTCTCGCGGGCCTGCGTGGTGTTCATGCGTGCGTCCTCTCGTCGGTCAGGCGCGCGGAGTGGGCGAGGCGCTCGGGCACGAGCAGATCGGGGTCCTCGCACAGGCCGCGCAGGGCGGTCAGAGTGGGGTGGCCGGCGTCCAGCAGGGCGCGGTCGCTGTCCGGCTCGGCGCGTTCGCCGGTCTCGGCCTCGCGCAGCAGCAGGCCCTGGCCGTCGGCGTCCTCGACCAGGGTCTGCACGACACCGCGCGGGTCGAGCGGGGCGAGCCGCAGCTCGCGGTGCTCCTCGACGGGCCGGTCGGGCACGTTGAGCGAGAGCGTGGTCCCGAGCGGGCTGTCGAGCAGCAGCTCCAGCACCCGCGGGAGGTACCCGGTCACGGCCTCCCAGTGCTCCTCCTCCTCGGCGCCGAGCGCGACGTTGAGCGACACGGCCAGGCCGCGCCGGTCGTGCAGGCCGGCGGTGAGGGCGGCACCGACCGTGCCGGAGTGCAGCACCGCGCGTCCGACGTTCCCGCCCCGGTTGATCCCCGAGAGGATCAGGTCGGGTGCGGGGTCGAACCAGCCCTGCAGGCCGGCGACCACGATGTGCGCGGGCGCCGCCCGCACGGCGTACGCGGGCAGCCCGGACGGGCTCTCCACCTCCCGCACCACTGTCCGGCCGTCCTCCTGGACGGCGGTGATGGAGGCGCTGGCGCCGGAGAACTGGTGCTCGGGGGCGGCGATCACGACGTCGAGCCCGGCCTCGCTCGCGGCCTCGGCCAGCACGGCCAGGCCGGGGGAGTCGATGCCGTCGTCGTTGGTCACGAGGGCACGGGTGCGCGTCATCGTCCGGTAGTACCCGCCTGCTCGGGACCGACACCGGGCCCCGGGTCGGGGGCGGGGTCGGTGTGCTCGTGCCAGCGCTCGGCGGCCGCCTTGTCCAGCCCGGTCAGCCGGCGCAGCCAGCCGGGCAGCGGCGCGGTGTAGGCGGGGCGGGGCGGTCGGCCGGTGCCGACCGGCCCGGGCAGCAGCCGTTCGACGGCGGTGAGCAGCCGCAACGTCGTCGAGGGCGCGAGGGCGTGCACCCGCGACCCGATGTTGGCCAGCGGCGTCAGGATGATCTCCGGCGTCCCGCGCAGGGTGGCGCGGACCAGGCGGCGGGCGGCCCGCTCGGCGTCCATCGACACCAGCGGCAGGGAGGCGCCGACCGTGAACCAGGACCGCTCCGCCTGCGCCTTCCCGGTCACCAGCGCGTTGCGCGAGGAACCGGTCCGCATCAGCCCGGGCACCCCGACGGTCACCGAGACGCCCTGCCGGCCGGCCTCCAGCCGCAAGCCCTCCGCGAACCCGACGGCGGCGTGCTTGGCCGCCCCGTACGGCAGCAGGTGGGGGGCGGGCAGCTTCCCGCCGATCGACGTCACGGCGAGGATGCGGCCATTGGTGCGGGCCAGCACCGGCAGCGCCTCCAGCGCGGGTCGGGCCAGCCCCCAGAACATGACGTCCATGGCCTGCTCGTAGTCCTCCTCGCGCAGGTCCGCCTGGGGCCCGACCTGGATGATGCCGGCGTTGGCGACGAGCACGTCGAGCCGGCCGAACTCGCGCTCGGCGGTGCCGACGAGCTCGCGGGCGGCCTCGGGCCTGCCGACGTCCGCTGCCACCGTCACGACCCGCGCGCCGCGGGCCTCGAGGTCGGCACGGGCGGGCTGCAGCCCGTCGGCGTCCCGGGCGCAGAGCAGCAGGTCGTGGCCGCGGTCGGCGAGCTCGCGGGCGATCAGGTAGCCCAGGCCGCGGCTGGCGCCGGTGACGAGGGCGACCGGGCGGACCGGTGCGTCGGGGGTGGCCATGGGGGAGGGGTGCCCGGCCCGGCGCCGCCGACACCCCGGCGCGGCTCACATCCGCTCCGCTGTCACACCAGGAACAGCTCCGCCTCGGCACAGCCGGCCCCGGTGTCCGCGCGTCCCGCGGCGAGGTCGGCGACGGCCCGGTCCTTGCGTTGCAGCACCCCGCCGGAGAGCCGGAACCGCCGCACCGCCTGCCGGGGAAGGAGCGCGATGCCGGAGGGTGTGCCGTCGTCGCGCCACGGTTCGAGCATGTACCGCAGCAGCCGGACGCGGTGCTCCCGGGCGACGCGGGCGGCCACCGTGCCCACCAGGTCGTGGTCCGGGTGGCCGTCCTGCTCCCACGGCGCGACGAGCAGCGTGCCCTCCGGGTCCGGACGGACCAGGTCGGCCAGGGCGGCCGCGACGTCCGCCCCGGCGTCGAGGCCGTCGTCCGGCGCGGGCCGCGGGGCGGGCAACGGGGCGGGCAGGCCGAGCCGGTAGCGGCGCAGCGGGTCGAGGCCCAGCGCGGTGTAGCCGCGGGCGATCGACGGCCGGTCGCGCCGGTCCCCCGCGCGCTCGCGGGAGTGGGCGCCGGGGCGCTCAGGGCCGCCGTCGCCGTCCGTCACGGCGAGGGCCTCGACCGCGCAGCCCGCCTCGGCCAGCGTCGCCATCAGCCCGCCCGCGGCGCAGAGCTCCTCGTGGAGGTGGGCGGTCGCGACCACGCAACGCCGGACGTCCGGGACCGGGAGGGCGGGCGCGCCGGTGAACCGGCCGCGGGCCGCGACGGCCACGAGCCAGGGATCGCAGGGACCCGCCACGACGATCTCACCGTCCCCCCGCGACACGCCTCACGACCTGCACCGTCATGGCTTCGCGGTTACCCGGTCCACCGCCGGGCATGCACCCGGCCGGGCCCGCGCCGGACGGCATGCGTCGGCCTCGACCGGGTAGCCGCGGCCCGAACGACCCGACCCGAGAGGTGGACGAGCATGAAGGCCGTCGTGTGGAACGGGCCCGGCGACATCGCCCTGTCCGACGTGCCCGACCCCACGCCGCGCGATCCCGGCGACGCCGTGGTCCGGCTGACCGTCAGCGTCATCTGCGGCACCGACCTGCACATGATCCGCGGGACGATGCCCGGGATGCGCCCGGGCACCGTGCTGGGGCACGAGGGCGTCGGCGTCGTGGAGGAGGTGGGCGCGGGCGTGCGGGCGTTCCGGCCGGGCGACCGCGTGGTGATCCCGTCGACGATCTGCTGCGGGCGCTGCTCCTACTGCCGCGCCGGCTACACCTCGCAGTGCGACGCCGCCAACCCGAACGGCCCGCTCGCCGGCACGTCGTTCTTCGGCGGGCCCGAGCCGACCGGCCGGCTGTCGATCGCGAGCGCCCGCAACCTCGGCGCCACCCGCGTGATCGTGGTCGACGGCGTGACGAGCCGGCTGGAGAGGGCGCGCCGCCAGCACGTCGAGCCCGTCGGCTACACCGCCGAGGACCCGGTCGAGGCGATCCGCGAGCTGACCGGCGGGATCGGCGCGGACCAGGTGATCGACGCCGCGGGTGTCGTCGTGGACCCCGCGGCGTGACCGGCCCGACGATCCCCGGCGGGATCGAGGCCGGGCCGGGGGAGGAGCCCGGGGCGGCGGCCGTCGAGGTGCTGGTGCCCACCCGCAACCGTCCGGTGGAGCTGGCCACCACGCTGGCCGGCCTCGCGGCCCAGGACCATCCCTTCGACGTCGTGGTCTCGGACCAGTCCGACGCCGCCGCCTCGTACGAGACCGATCCCGCGCAGGCGATGATCCGGGTCCTGGAGCTGCGGGGGCACCGGGTCCGCACCCGACGGCACCTGCCCCGCCGCGGCGTCGTCGAGCACCGTGCCGCGCTCCTGGGCGCCTCGACCGCGCGGTACGTGCTCTTCCTCGACGACGACGTCTGGCTCGCGCCCGGCACGATCGCGCTGTTGCACGAGGCGATCACCGAGCTGGGCTGCGGCATGGTCGGCGCTGCCATGCAGGGGCTGTCGCACCTCGACGACGAGCGGCCCGCCGAGCAGGAGCCGTTCGAACGCTGGGAGGGCGCGCCGGTCCCGGAGACACTGCACCCGGACACCCCGGAGTGGGAGCGCTGGCGGCTGCACAACGCCGCCACCCCGATCCACCTGGCCCGCCGGCACCTCCGGCCGGGCGAGCGGTGGCTCGCCTACAAGATCGCCTGGGTGGCGGGCTGCGTGCTCTACGACCGCGAGGCGCTCGTGGCGGTCGGCGGCTTCGACTTCTGGCGGGACGTGCCGGAGGAGGCCGTGGGCGAGGACGTCGTGGCCGAACAGCGGGTCATGGCGAAGTTCGGCGGGGCCGGGATCCTGCCGTCGGGCGCCGTGCACCTGGAGTCGGACACCACGATCCCGGACCGCCCGGTGACCGCCGACGGTGTGCTCAGGGGCTGAACACCGGATATCGGAGGACCAGCAGCGCACGCACGGCGGCCGCGACCGCCTCCGGGGGGATGTCGGCCATGCAGGCCGGCCCTCCGGTGGTGGTGAGCGGGCACCGGGCCTCCCACCAGCACACCTGCTCGGTGATGGCGGTGGGACGCCGGTGCGGGCACTCCGGCAGGCCCTGCAGGTTCGTGGCCGGGTCGTCGAGCCCGTAGCGGGCGGCGAGGGTGGGACCGAACAGGCCGACGGTCCGCGCGCCGACCGCCGCCGCAACGCGCGCCGGACCGGTGTCCCCGCCCACCACGACCCCGCCGCGTCGGGCGACGGCGGCGAACCGGGCGGCGAGGCCGCGCAGGTCCGTCGGCGGAAGCCCCGGCACGGGGCTGCCGGGGCCGACGGCCACCACCGGGAGGTCGTCCAGCAGGTCGACGAGCGCGGCCCAGTGGGGCCACAGCTTCACCGCCATCCCGGCGCCCGGTACGAGCACGACGGGCACGCCTGCCGGCAGGTCGGCGCTGGCCGCGTGGATCTCGGCGTCGGTCAGGTGGATCCGCGGCGGCCGGTACTCCGGCCCGACCAGCCCCTCCTCGGCGAGGATCCGCACGTAGCGGCGGGAGACCGGCTCGTCGTGCGGCGGGGAGCGCCACAGGTTCGTGACGCCCGGGATCCCGCGCTCCTCGACCAGGTCCGGGATCCCGTGCAGCCGGGTGGTGCTGACGACGAGGTCGGTGTTCTCCAGCGCCGCCTCGACCGCCTCCCGCTCCCGCCCCTTCTCCGCGCGCAGCACCTCGGCCACCGCGGGGTCGGAGTCGAGCAGGGTGACGCCGGGATCGTGGGTCAGCACGCGCAGCGCGGCCCCGGGGAACCGCTCGGCCAGCCCGTGCACCACGGGCAGCGCCATGACCAGGTCGCCCAGCCCGCCGAGCAGGTCGATGACCAGGATGTCGTCAGGCACCCGCACGGACCTCGGCGTAGATCTTCCGGTGGAGCTCCGCGATCCGCTCCCAGCTCCGCGCGGCGCCGACCGCCTCCCCGCCGGCGGCCACGCGCAGCCGCAGGGCCGGGTCGTCGAGCAGCCGGCGGAGGGCGTCGGCGAGGGCGGCACCGTCGCGGACGGTCGGGGCGACCACCACGGTCTCTCCGTCGACCAGCTCGGGATCGGGCGGGTCGGCGCGGGTGACGACCGTCGGCAGGCCGTGCGCGAAGGCGGACAGCAGCGCGCCGCTCTTGGTCGTGGCGCCGGCGGTGAGCGGGAACGCAGCGAGGTCGGCGGCGTGCAGCGCGGCCGAGACCTCCTTCTCGGGCAGGTGCCCGGTCACCGTGACGTGCTCCGCGACGCCCGCCGCCTCGATCTGGCCGAGCAGCTCGGACCGGAAGGCCTGCGCCTCGTCCTCGGGCAGGGCCAGCGAGGTGAACCCGCCGACGACGAGCAGGTGCAGCCGGTCCCGGCCCTCGGCGCGCAGCCGCGCGAGTGCCTCGGCCAGGTACCGGATGCCCTTGACGGGGTGGACGAACCCGAAGAAGGCGACGACCTCGGCGTCGTCCGGCACCCCGAGCCGGCGGCGCGTCCCGGTGCGGGGCGCCGGCCCGAGGTCCGGCACGTTCGGCGCCAGCGGCACGAGCACCGGCTCGACTCGCATGCGTTCGCGCAGGGTTCGCTCGTGGCCCGCGTTCGTGGTGAGCACGGCGGCGCTGCGGGGGACGAGCCGCCAGGTCTCGCGGTCGACGCCGCGGCGCTCCACCGCGCGCCACACCCGGTCGGGCACCCAGGACGGGGAGGCCCACCAGCCGTACTCGTGCACCGTCGTCACGACGGGGGCGCGGACCAGGTCGGGCAGCAGGCCCGGCCAGGGGGAGAAGCCGAAGGCCGAGGGTGCGAACTGCACGTGCACCACGTCCGGCCCGAGCGCGCGGATCCGCCTCGCCGCGCGGGCGACACTCGCCGGCGACCCGGCCACGCTCACGGGCTCGACGTGCTCGCCGGACTCCCGCAGCGTCTCGACGAGGTGGGCGGTGTAGTCGGCCACGCCGTCGCGGGCGGGGTCGGCTCCGCCCTGCACCATCACGATCACCTGTGGACGGTTCCCGGGGAGCAGGGCGCGAAACGGCGCGGAGGGTCGATCGGCAGCGGGGTTGATCGACAGGGGGTTGATCGACAGGGGGTTGATCGACAGGGGGTTGATCGGCGGCAGGGCGGGAACACACCTGATCGTGTTCGAGCATCCGGCGGCCCTGGCGGGCGCCCCCGTGAGCTGGCCGGCGCTGCGCCGGATCCTGGTCGTGCGGCCGGACAACCTGGGCGACGTGCTGCTCACCGGCCCCGCCCTCGCCGCCCTGCGGGACGCGGCCCCGCACGCCCGGATCGACCTGCTCGCCTCGCCCGGCGGCGCAGGCGCCGCCACCCTGCTGCCCGAGATCGACGACGCCGTGGTCGCGCGCATGTCCTGGCAGCAGATCGACGGTCCGACCGGCGAGGACCGGGACCCGGACGCCGACCTGGTCGCCGAGCTCGCGGACCGCGCCTACGACGCCGCGGTGCTGCTGACCTCGTTCTCGCAGTCCCCGTGGCCCGCCGCGGAGGTCTGCCGGCGGGCGGGCATCCCGATCCGGGCCGGACTGTCGAAGGAGTTCGGCGGGACCGCGCTCACGCACTGGGTCCCCGCGCCCGACGACGGCCTCCACCAGGTCGACCGGGCCCTCCACCTGCTCGGGCGGCTCGGTATCCCCGCGGCCGCTCGCACCCTGCACGCCGCCGTCCCCGCGGCGGGCCGCAGCCAGGCGCGGGCGGCGCTCGCCGGGCTCGGGCCGCCGTCGGGCCCGTACGCCGTGCTGCTGCCCGGCGCCTCCTGCCCGTCCCGCCGGTACCTCGGGTTCCGCGAGGTCGCGGCCGGGTTGGGGAGCCGGCTCCCGGTCGTCGTCTCCGGGCCGGCGGCGGAGGAGGACCTGGTCCGCTCGATCGCCGACGGCCTGCCCGGGGTGTTCCCGCTGGCCGGGACGCTCGACGTGCCGGGCCTGGCCGGCCTGCTCGACGGCGCCGCCGTCGCCGTGACCAACAACAGCGGCGGCATGCACCTCGCCGACGCCGTCGGCACCCCGGTGACCGTGCTGTTCGCCGGCACCGAGGACGTCGACCAGTACCGGCCGCGGTCGGTGCCCGCCGCCGTCCTCGGCCGCCCGGTCTCGTGCAGCCCGTGCCGCCAGTTCCGCTGCCCCTTCGCGCTGGAGTGCCTCGACGTGCCGCCGTCCGAGGTCGTGGCCGCCGCACTCGACCTCGCCGGCACGTCGTCCGGTGTGGAAATCAGCGCAGTGGGAATCCCTGTCGCATGAGCACTCCCCGAGAGAACGAGCCCGAGGTGCGCGACGTCATGGTCCCCGAGGAGCAGGTCCACCCGGACCGCCGCGAGCACGCCAAGACGCCGCACCCGGTCGACGACGACGAGCTCGAGGCCCGCACCGAGCACGAGCGGCGCCAGGTCGACGCCGACCGCTGAGCGGAGCGTGCAGAGGCACGCATCGGCGCTGAGCGGGGCTTGCGGAGCGAGCAATCGGCGCTGAGCGGAGCGTGCGGAGCGAGCAATCGGCGCTGAGCCGGTCCGCGCCGGAAGGGGCGTGATCCACATCGGATCGCGCCCCTTCGCTGTGTCGGGAGCGGGACGTGGTGCGGTGATGTGGGCTCCCGGGCCCTGCACCCGCTGCGGACTCGCCACGGCACTGGTCTCACCTCTGCGTCGGACGAGGCCGACCGAGCGCCTGCGCGGCTGCGTCGGCAGCACGCTGGATCTGGTTGGCGGTGAAGGGTGGCACCGGCAGCGAGCTCGACAGGGCTCAGGCGTTGCTCGGTCCGCAGCGGTCCGCTGTGTGAGCGGCCCCGCTCACGCGAGCACCAACGATCTTCGGGCAGCACAGGTAGCCCCTCGTTGAGGCCTCGCGCTCCCGGTTCATCCCACTGGCGTCAGGACGGGTGGTGGTCGTCGTCGGGGTGTTCTGGTGTGGTCGATCCAGCTCGGTGGGAGGAACTCGGGCAGGCCGTCGGTCATCCGGACTTCCCAGTGGGAGTGGTGGATGAGCCGGTGGTGGACGGTGCAGAGCATCACCAGGTTGCCCAGGCTGGTCGGGCCGCCGTGTTGCCATTCGCGCACGTGTTGGATTTCGCACCAGGAGGGTGGGCGGTCGCAGCCGGGGAACGCGCAGCCGCCGTCGCGGACGGTGACCGCGCGGCGCAGGCCATCTGGAATGGTGCGGGAAATGCGGCCGACGTCGAGCGGAACTCCGACGCCGTCGAGCACGACCGGGATGACGGCGGCATCGCAGGCGAGTTGGCGCAGGGTTTGTGGGGCGAGTTGGCCGCCGAATTCCAGCGCTGCGCTCGCGGTGCGGCGCTCCAGGTCCTCCAGTCGGACGGTGACGGTCATCTGCGGGCGGCGGCCGCCGGTCTCGGGCAGCCGACCGCGGGAGAGCACCTGGGCACACACTTCGGCCAGCGCCTCGGCCTGGCGTTCAGCCGAAGAGCGCTGATCGTCGGCGTCCCGGGGTGCGACGCCGGCGTCGACGGTGGTGGCGATGGCGTCGAACAGGGCGGCGTCGTCGAAGCGGCCGGTGAGTTTGCCGCCGGGGCGGGTGCGGAAGCGGGAGAGCCGCAGTTCGTTGAGCTGCGCGGGCGGCGAATCGTCGGGTTCGGCGCCGTCGTGGTCGAGGATCTCGATCAGTTGGGTGCCCCAGGTGTGCAGCTCGGAGGGCGTGTAGATCCCGGCTTTGGCGGCGAGCTGGACTTCGGCGCCGGCCCAGGTCTCGGGCGGGAGCCGGCGGGCGGGGCCGCTGTCGAGCAGCCGGGCGATGACCTCGACGTGCCGCAGCCCGGCCGCGCCGGAGGCGAACAGGGTTGCGGTCGCGGGCAGCCGGGCCGGCAGGGGCGTCCCGTCGAGCCCGATCTGCTCACAGACGTGCTCCGCGGCGAGCACGCGGCGGCGGGCTTCGAAGCGCTCCCAGCCGAGCAGATCGGACAGCGCGCGGGTGGGCGAGCGGTACCCGCGCTCGGCGAAGGTGCCGCGGCGCTGCAGGTCCGCGGTCGCGTCGACCACGGCTCGATCGAGGGCGCGCCGGGCTTCCTCGCAGACGCGCAGCACGTCGATGACCTCGTCCGCGGAGGCGGCCGGGCCGCAGGCGTCGGTCAGCTGCGCGATGGCCTGCTGGAGGCGGTCGCGCGCGGTGCCGACGGGCCCTGCGTCCATGCCCTGATCATACTCGAACCTATGTTCGAATCGTGGCTCATCGTCGCAGCTCAACGGCCATTCGGCGCGACTGGAGGCGCGCCACGAGCAGGTGTCGCAGAGCCTCGACCGCTCGTCGCGTCTCCCTCACCGCTCCCCACGAACAAGCTCAGATGACCTGGGTGGCCGAGCAATGCCGCGGCGGGGCCTCCACCTCGCCGCCGTCATGCCGACAGCGGCCCCCGCAGATGTCGCGGGAACAGGACCGCCGCCGCCGAGGTCGAGATGATCGAAGTCGGCAGTGCAGTCGACGCTGCCGTCGTTGCACACCCGGCCGGATGCGAGCACCCGACCGCCCGACCGTCGACCCCGAACGCGCCACGCAGCCCCACACCGCGCCCATGCCCCGCACAGACGAAGGGGCGCGATCCCCACGGACCGCGCCCCTCATCCCGTCCCGGACGACACCCTCACCGCCGCCGCCTGCGCAGCACGACCAGGAGCACGGCGAGGAGGGCGGCTCCGGCTCCGGCGGCCACGGCCGACGTGCGGTCCCGGCCCCCGAGCGCCGAGTCGAGGCTGCCCACGGCCTGCTTCGCCGTCCCGGCGGTCCGGGTCAGGACCTCGCGCCCGACCACCTGCGCCTGACCGACACCCGCCTTGAGCTGCTCGGTCGCCTGGCCCACGCCCGCCTTGACCTGCTCGGTCGCCTGCCCGACACCTGCTTTGACCTGGTCGGTCGCCTGGTCGCGGGCGGCGCGGGCCCGGGAGCCGACGTCGACGCGGTCCGCCAGCGCCGAGGCCGTGCGGCCGAGCTCGGCGCGCTCGGCGGCGATCCGGTCCCGCAGCTCCTCGGGGGTCGGGTCGCTCACCGGTGGACCTCCCGCTTGATCGTCTCGACGTCCTTCTTGGTGCTGTCGATGGCCTGCTCGGGCAGCGGCGGGGTCGCCCGGCTGATCTCCTTCTTGGCCACGAGCGCGAGCACGCCGCCGAGCGCCACGAGCACCGCGCCGACGATCAGCGCCGACGCCCACACCGGCAGCACGAGGGCCAGCGCGGCGATCGCGGCGGCGACGAACGCCAGACCGCCGGCGAGCGCGAGCATCGTGCCCGCGCCGGCCAGCCCGGCCCCGATGCCGACCGCCTTGCCCTTGGCCGTCACCTCCGCCTTCGCCAGCTGGACCTCGTCGGTGACGAGGGTCCGGACCTGGTCGGACAGCTGCCGGAGGAGGTCGGCGGTGGACAGCTCGGCCGGGTCCGGTCGGGCGGGCCCGCCCCGCTGGTCTGGATGGAGTGAGCTGGTCATGGCCCTCGGCTACCCCCGGCGCCCGGCGGTACACACCGCAGGTCACCCGGTCGGTCGCACCCGCAGTCGCACGGCGAAGGGGTCCACCCCGGCCGGCAACGGCGCCTGCGGGTCCAGCTCCGGGACCGCGAGCTCCAGCTCCCGGCCGCGCAGCAGGTGCGCCAGGAACAACGACGTCGTGAACAGGACCAGCTCACGGCCGGGGCAGCGGCCCGGACCGGCGCTGAACGGGACCAGGGCCGGGTCCTCCTGCGCGGCGCCGTCGAGCCACTGCTGGGGGTCGAAGCGGTTCGCGTCGGCACGCGTGCGGCCGTCGCGGTGCAGGAACCAGGTCGGGATGATCAACACCGTCCGCCCCGCCAGCTCGCCGTCGTCCCACCGGACCGAACGGGTGGTCTCGCGCAGCAGCAACGGCGTCGTCGGCCACAGCCGCACCGACTCGAGGACGGCGGCACGCAGCCGGGGCAGGTCCTGCGGCAGGGCGAGGTCGCGGTCGTGGATCTCCTCGCGGGCCGCGGCGAGCTCCGCGGGGTGGGCGACGAGCGCGGCCAGGGCCCGCAGCGCCGCCGCACCCGCGGGGTCGTAGGCGAAGAGCCACTGCGGCACCTGGTCGACGGGATCGACCTCGGGGTCGGCCGGGGTGCGGGCGATCATCTCGGCCAGGCTGCCGGGCTCGGCGCGCTCCAGGTGCGCGCGCACCCGGTCGCGGAACCGCTCCCGGCGGGCCCGCTGCCGCGGCAGCAGGAAGGACCAGTTGCCGGCGTTGCGCAGCCGGGTCAGTTGGTCGGTGAGGTCGTGGTCGTCCCGGGCGCCGTCGCCGAGCACGACCCGGCGCACGACCCGCCACCAGGCGCGGATGAAGGCGTCCCAGTCCAGCTCGCCGCTGCGGTCGACCTCGCGGCCGAGCTGCTCGGCCTCCTGGGCGACGGCGCGGGCCATCACCGAGGCGTTGTGGTGCAGCGGGTGGCCGCTGTCGAGGACGGCCTCGTTGAACCGGCGCCGCTCGGCGCGGACCTCGCCGTGCGAGACGAGCACGCCGTGCGGCTGGAACTGGCCGAGCGCCTTGCGCTTCTCCCAGGTGTCCGGTGCGAAGGGGTCCGGCGTCCCGTCGAGCACCCGCCGGACGCCCTCGCCGTCGAGCACGAGCGCGGCCCGCCGCGCGGGCAGCCGCAGCCGCACCGGGCCGGACCCGTAGCGGGTCGCGAGGTCCTGCATTGTCCGGACGCCGCGGCCGTCGGTGTCGAGCTTGCCGGCCAGCGCGACGACGCTGCGGCGCCGCGCGATCACCCCCTGCGCCACGATCGGCAGGATCGCCCCCGCGACGCGCAGGGTGTCGCGGCCGGAGGCGAGCGGCAGGCCGGGCTCGCCGGTGCGGCCGAGCGGGCTGTCGAGCGGGGTCTGCTGCGTGGTCATGGCAGGCCCGTACCCGGTGCCCCGCCGTTCTCACGTGGCCCGGGGCACTTCGGGACGGCCGGACCGTCAGCCGCGGCCCCGTTCGGTGGAGTCGTCCTCGGGCATGTGGCCCTGCGCGGCGGGCACGTCGACCTGCGGGCCGCCCGGCACCTCGGCCATGGGCTCCACGCCCTCGGCCTGGTCGTCGGGCTCCGACCCGGGCGGTGCGGCCGGCGACCGCTCCTCGGTCGTCGTGTCGTGCAGGGTGCGCACCCGCTCGGGGCGCGGGTCCTCGTCACGGCTCATACGGGGGTGCTACCCGACGCGCGGATATCCACTCGCGGCGCCGGTGTGACCGTCGCGTGACGATGCGGTGCCCGATTCGTCGTCGGGGCCCCCGGCCCGTCACCATGCTCCGATGGCAGCAGCGTCGGGAACGGACACGGCCTCCCCGCAGGCCGCGCCCCTGCACGGCCTCACCGTCGGGGTGACGGCCGAGCGCAAGGCGGAGGAGCTCGCCGGGCTCCTCGAGCGGCGCGGCGCCCGCGTGCTGCACGGCGCGGCGGTGCGGATCGTCCAGGTCGAGGACGACGAGCGGATCGTCGACGTCACCCGGGGGCTGCTCGCGGCGCCGCCGGACGTCGTCGTGGCGACGACCGGGGTCGGGTTCCGTGGCTGGCTGGCCGCGGCCGAGCGGTGGGGGTTGCGGGAGGAGCTGGTCGCGGCCCTGGGCCGCGCGGAGATCCTGGCCCGCGGGCCGAAGGCGCGCGGGGCGATCCGCGGCGCGGGCCTGACCGACGCCTGGTCCCCGGCCACCGAGTCGTCCGCCGAGGTGCTGGAGCACCTGCTGGACCGCGGGGTCGCCGGCCTGCGCATCGCCCTGCAGCTGCACGGGGACCCGCTGACCGACCTGGTCGACGCGCTGTCGGCCGCCGGCGCCGAGGTCGTCACCGTGCCGGTGTACCGCTGGGAGCTGCCCGCGGACCTCGGCCCCGTGGACCACCTCACCGACCGGCTGCTGGCGGGCGGGCTCGACGCCGTGACCTTCACCAGCGCGCCCGCGGTGGGCGGCCTGCTGCGCCGGGCCGACGAGCGGGACCTGCGGGAGCAGGTGGTCGGGGCTCTGCGGCGCACCCTCGTGGTCTGCGTCGGGCCGGTGACCGCGGCCCCGCTGGAGGCCCACGGCGTGCCCACCGTCCAGCCCGAGCGCGCCCGGCTCGGGCCGATGGTCCGCGCGCTCGAGGCCGCGGTGGCCGCCCGGGCCTGACGACGTCAGGCGGGGCGGGCCCGGCGCAGCACGGCGAGCAGGACCCCGCCCGCCAGCCCGGCGCAGCCCAGGGCCAGCACCTCGTACGAGGTCGCGGCCACGGTGAGGCCCGCGACCGACCCGCCGAGCGCGCCGCTGAGGTTCACCACGATGTCCGCCCGGCCCTGCCACCTCGGCCGATCGGCCGGCGGCACCGCGTCGACGAGCAGCGCCGACCCGGCGACCAGCGCCGCGGACCAGCCGAGCCCGAGCAGCACGAGCCCGGCCGTCAGGCGGAGGTGGTCGTGCGGTTCGGCCGTGCCTGCGACGACGCCGGCGGCCACCAGCAGGCCCGCCCCGATCGCGAGAACGGGGAGCCGACCGAACCGGTCCGTGGCCCAGCCGAAGACCGGGCTCAGGGCGTACATCCCGGCCGAGTGCGCGCCGATCGCGAGCCCCACGACCCCCAGCCCGGCGCCGCCGTGCTCCAGGTGGACGGGCGCCATCGACATCACGGCGATCATCACCAGCTGGGCGACGACCACCACGGCGAGGGCCAGGGAGAGGGGCGCGATCGGCGCACCCGCCCCCGGCTCCTCGGGCCCCGGTTCCGCGGCACGGTGGTGCGTGCGGGCGAGCCGCAGCGGATCCGGGCGCAGGCCGGCGGCGACGGTGGTCGCGGCCGACGCGAACAGCACCGTGCAGAGCAGGTAGGGCCCGGCGCCGGGGACCAGGCCGGCCGCGGCGGCCGCGCGCTGCGCCGGAGCGGCGAGGAGCGGCCCGCCGACGGCGCCGACGGTCGTCGCCGCGAGGACCACGGCGAGCGCGCGGGCCCGCCGGTCCGGGGCGGCGAGGTCGGTGCCCGCGAACCGGGCGGCCAGGCCGGTCGCAGTCCCCGTCCCGAACGGCACGCACGCCAGCAGCAGCAGCGGCCAGCTCCCGAGGACCACCGCGAGCGCCCCGCCCGCGGCGCCGACGGTCGCCGTCGCCCAGCCGCCGACGAGCGCGGCGCGCCGCCCGAGACACGACGCCGTCCGGGCGAGCGGCACCGCGGCCAGCGCCGCGCCCAGCACCGTGCAGGTCAGCGCGAGGCCCCCGACCACGTCGGAGCCCGACAGCCGGGCCGCGGTCAGCGCCGCGATCGCGACCCCGGTGCTCACCGCCGCCCCGCCGACGACCTGCGCCGCGACCAGCACGGCCAGGGTGCGCCGCTGCACGCGGGCGAGCCCGGCCTCGTGCGTCCGCGTCGCCGTGATGGTGGTCGTCGTCATGGCCCCGCCCTCCCGTGGCCTCCCCGGTGGCGGCCCCGGGACGAGGATCGGGCGCCGGGGTGCCGCGGCTCATCGGTGCCGGCCACCCATCCCGGCGCGACGGCCACCCATCTCGGCCGCGGTCGCGCGTCAGCCGGGCATGTGGGCGAGCTCGAGCTGGATGTTGTCCGGATCGCGGAAGACCAGCACGGAGTACGGCATGGGATCGGTCTCGTCCACGACCCCGCGGTGCGCGATCCCGAGCCCGTCGAGCCACTCGGCCCAGCGGTCGAGGTCGGCCCGCTCCGGCACCGCGAAGGCGATGTGGTCCAGGCCGGTCCGCCGTTCGTCCGCGGGGGCGCGCTCGTGGCCCTCGTGATGATGCAGACCCAGGATGACCCCGCTCTGCGCGTCGAGGAGGACCACGCCGTAGCCGGAGCGGGCCTCGTCGGCGTGCGGGAACGAGGCCGGGATCCGCTGCAGGCCCAGGACACGCTCGTACCAGGCCGCGCTGTCCTCCACGTCGTTCACCGTCGCGGAGAAGTGGTGGAAGCCGCCGAGGGCGGGCCGTGCGGAGCCGGACGGTGCGGTGTCGGCTGGTGCGGTGTCGGTCATGGCGGTGCTCCTCACCCGGGCGGGCCGCCCCGTCGCGGCCACGAGGTGACCGTGGTCCGGCGACCGCCCCGGCTCCATACGGAGTTCTGCGTAGCGGCGGGAGATGGGCACCTGTGGGCGGTACCTAGGTGGTCGGTCACCCATGTCCGGTCCGCCGCCCCGCTGCGAGACTCGGTGCCCGGCGGCGATGCGGGGGAGGCACGGTGGTGGGACGGCGGGACCTGCTCGAACGCGAGGCGGCGCTGGCGACGCTGCGCACGGCCCTGAACGACGCGCAGGGCGGCGAGGGCCGCGTGGTGCTCGTGGCAGGCGAGGCGGGCATCGGCAAGACGAGCCTGGTGCGGGCCTTCACGGCCGCGGCGGCCGCCGACGGGGCCGTGCGCGTCCTGCACGGCTCGTGCGACCACCTGCTGACGGCCCGCGAGCACGGCCCGTTCCACGACGTCGCGCGGCAGGCGCGGACGGACCTGGCCGCCGCGCTGGCCGCGGGCTCCGCGGACGAGGTGCGCGACCTCCTGCTGGCCGAGGTCTCGGTCCCCACCACCGTGCTCGTGATCGAGGACGTGCACTGGGCCGACGAGGCGACCGTCGACGCGCTGGCCTTCCTCGCCCGCCGCGTCGAGACCCTGCCCGCGCTCGTGGTCCTGACCTGCCGCGACGACGAGGTGCTGCCCGGCTCACCGCTGCGCCGGCTGCTCGCGCTGGTCCGGCCGCCCGGCGGGCTCCGGCTTGCCCTGGCCCCGCTCTCGGCCCGGGCGGTGTCCGCACTGGCCGGCGGGTCGGGCCTCGGCCTGCGGCTGCACGCCGTGACCAAGGGCAATCCGTTCTTCGTGACCGAGATGCTCGCGGCCGAGGACGAGGGCGTGCCCGCCTCGGTCCGCGACGTCGTCCTGGAGCGCGTGGCGACGCTGCCCGAGCGCACCCGCACGTTGCTCGACCTGCTCGCGGTCGTCCCCGCGCGCGTCGACCGGGCCCTGCTCGACGCCGTCCACCCGGACTGGGCGAGCGACGCCGAGCCGGCCGAGCGGCGCGGGATCGTCGAGCTCGCGGACGGCGGGCTGGACTTCCGGCACGACCTGTCCCGGATGGCCGTCGCCGACGTGCTGCCCGGGGCCCGCCGGCTCGGCCTGGGTGCCGCGGTCCTGGCCGCGCTGCTCGCGCAGGAACCGCGGGACGAGGCGCGGATCCTCCACCACGCCGTGCTCTGCGGCGACGCCGGCGCCGTCGCCGCCCACGGCCCGGACGCGGCGCGCCGGGCCGCCCGGGCGGGCGCCCACCAGCAGGCGCTGTCCCGTTACGAGCAGCTGCGCCCCTACGCCGGGCTGCTCGGCGCGGAGGAGCGGGCGGCGGTCACCGAGGAGCACGCCTGGGAGCTGTACAACGCGCTGCGGTTCGACGAGGCCGTCGCGCTCTCCGAGGAGGCGGTCGCCCTGCGGCGCGGGCTCGACGACGCCGCGCCGCTGGCCCGCGCCCTCGTCGGCCTCGCGTGGCACCGCTACCTCGCGGCCGACGTCGCAGGAGCGGCGGCGACGATCGAGGAGGCCGTGCAGGTCGCCCGCGCCGCCGACGACGCGGAGGTGGTCGAGCTCGCCCGGTCCTACCGCGGTTTCCTGCTGGTCCTGGCCGACCGCGAGCGGGAGGGGCTCGCGGAGCTCGACGCGCTGGGCGGGTCCGGCCCCCTGGCCTCCGTCCGCGCGATCTACCGCGGCCTCGCGACCGCGTTCCTCGGCGATCCCGCAGGCCTCGACCTGCTCGAGCGGGGGGTGGCCGACGCGTCGGCCGAGGACCAGCGCGAGTTCGTGGCGCTGGGCTACACGGCCCTGGTCAAGTCCGCCCGCCGGCTCGGCCGTGACGACGCGGTCCGCCGGTACGCCGAGCTGGGTGCCGCGCGGACGTCGGGCATCGAGCTGCGGGCCCACGGCTACACGCTGGAGGCGCACCTCTGCCAGCTGCGCGCCCAGGAGGGCCGCTGGGACGAGGCGGAGGAGGGGTTCCGCGAGCTGCTGGAGGCGGCGCCGCAGGCGGGCATCCTGCACCGGGAGACGCTGCCGCACCTGGGGCGGCTGCTCGTGCGGCGCGGCGACCCGGAGGCCGAGGGGCTGCTCGAGCGGGCCTGGGCGCTGGCCGAGCGCACCGACATCCTGCCGGTGCTGGTGCCGGCCGGCCTGGCGTTGCTGGAGCGGGCGTGGCTCGCCGGCGATCCGGGGGCCGAGCAGGAGCGGGTCGCGCTGCTGCTGCGGCGGCTGGACCGGCCGGGCGTCGAACGGCAGCGCGGCGAGGTCCTCCGCTACGCCCGGCGGTGCGGGCTCACGCTCGACCACGCCGGCGCCCGCCCCGAGCACCAGCTCGGCCTGCGCGGCGACCGGCACGGCGCCGCGGAGGAGTGGGCCCGCATCGGCGACCCGTACGAGCGGGCGCTCGAGCTCGCCGAGTCGGGCGAGCCCGGGCCGACGCTGGAGGCCCTCACCGTGCTCGACGAGCTCGGCGCCGGACCCGCCGCCCGGCTCGTCCGCACCCGGCTGCGCGACCTGGGCGTCGACCGGGTGCCCCGCGGGCCCCGCCCGGACACCCGGGCGCACCCCGCCGGCCTGACCGCCCGCCAGGGCGAGGTGCTCGAGCTGCTGGGGGAGGGCCTGACCAACGCCGAGATCGCCGCCCGGCTCGTGGTGTCCGTGCGAACCGTCGACCACCACGTCTCGGCGATCCTGCAGAAGCTCGGCGTGCCGAGCCGGCGGGCGGCCGCGCGCCTGGCGCGGCAGGCCGCCGCGGAACCCGCCCCCGCCGGCCGCTGACCACCCCGACCCGGAGGGAGAACCCCGTGTCCCGCACGTCGTTCGGCCTGTTCCTCGCCCCGTACCACTGCCCCGCCGGGCAGAACCCGACCGCCGCCTACGCCGCCGACCTCGACGTCCTGGAGCTCGTCGACCGGCTCGGCTTCGACGAGGCGTGGATCGGCGAGCACCACTCCTGCGGCAGCGAGCTGATCCCCGACCCGTTCCTGTTCATCGCGCACGCCCTGCACCGGACGCGGCACCTGCGGCTCGGCACCGGCGTCGTCTCGCTGCCTTACCACAACCCGCTGTGGACGGCCGACCGCGCGCTGTTCCTCGACCACCTGGCCCGCGGCCGGTTCCTGCTCGGGGTCGGTCCCGGCGCCCTGCCGACCGACGCCACCATGATCGGGATAGCCCCGGAGGACCAGCGCGAGGCCTTCGAGGAGGACGTCGCCGTGCTGGTCCGGCTGTTGCGGGGCGAGACCGTCAGCCACCGCACGCGCCGCTACTCGCTCGTCGACGCCCGCAGTCAGCTCGCCCCGTACGGTGACGGGCTCGAGGTCGCGGCCGCCGCGGTCGCCTCGCCGACCGGGGCCCGGGTAGCGGCGCGGCACGGCCTCGGGCTGCTGTCCCTCGGGGCGACGACCAGGGCCGGGTTCGACGCGCTGGCCCGGCACTGGGACGTGATGGAGGAGCAGGGCGCGCGGTACGGCCGGCCGCCGCGGCGCGACCGGTGGCGGCTGGTGGGGCCCATGCACCTGGCGGAGACGCGCGAGCAGGCCGTCGAGGACGTCCGCTTCGGGCTCGACGACTGGGCCGACTACACGCAGGACGTCCTGGCCGCGCCGCATTTCCGCGCGGTCGGCACGACCTTCGACGAGCGCCTGGCGTGGGTCAACGAGACCGGACTCGGTGTGATCGGCACCCCGGACGACGCGATCGCGCAGATCGAGCGGCTGCAGGAGCAGTCCGGCGGGTTCGGCACCTATCTGCTGATGCACCACGAGTGGGCGCGCCCCGCGGCGACGACCCGCAGCTACGAGCTGTTCGCCCGGTACGTCGTGCCCCGCTTCCAGGGGACGGGCGCGCGCCTGGTCGAGGCCGCGCGGCACGCCCGGTCGCGGCACGGGGAGCTCGACCGCCGGCACGCCGACGCCATCGCCGCGGCGACGGCCCGGCACGCGGCGGATCAGCTCGCGTCGGCGTCGGGATCCGCGCCGGCGCGGGCGGCGGCCACGTAGTCGGCGGCCTCGCGGCGGCTCCCGACCCCGAGCTTGGCGAGGACGGCCGAGACGTGGTGGTCGACGGTGCGGATCGAGAGCACGAGCCGTTCGGCGATCTCGGTGTTGGTGCGGCCCTCGGCGACCAGCGCGAGGATCTCGGCCTGGCGCGGGGTCAGCCCGGCCGGGTGCGCCCGGGTCGCCGCCCGCGCGCCCCGCCGGACCTGCCGCACCCCGAGCTCGCGCAGCGCGCCGCGCACCCGCGCCGCCGCCGGTCGGGCGCCGAGGCCGTCGAGGATCTCGAGCGCCTCGGCCGCCCGCGCGGGGTCCCCCGTCGCGGCCAGCTCCAGCGCCCGCTCGTAGGGCGCGCCGATCGCCGCCCAGCCCTCCGCGGCCTCGAGCCGGTCCCCGCGCAGGGCGGCCAGGGTCTCGGGCGGGCAGCCCCGGAAGGGGACGACGGGCTCGCCCAGCCGGGCGAGGGCGCGCAGCACCTCGGCGCGTTCCCGCTCCCGGCCCGGCCGGTCGGTGCGGGCGAGGAGGTCGCGAGCGGCGGCGACGTGCGCCGGGGCGGGCCGGCCGGTGAGCCAGGCGTGCTCCAGGGCCGCGGCGAGCACCGGGAGCAGTTGGAAGGCGCTGCCGGAGTCCTCGGCGTAGGCGAGGGCGTCGGCCAGCAGCCGCGGGGCGTCGTCGTCGCCGCGACGGACGGCGAGCAGGGCGAGCCCGGGCAGGCAGTAGCGCAGCAGCACCCCGCGGCCGCCGGACCGCTCCAGGATCGCCCGGTACCCGGCCTCCGCCGCGTCCCACTCGCCCCGCAGGGCCCGCAGCCGCAACCGGTAGGAGCGGCAGGAGTGGTCGAAGAACGGGAAGTCCCGGCCGCGCCCGAACTCCTCCCGCTCGGCCAGCAGCGCGTCCATCTCGTCGTACCGGCCCCGTTGCCACAGCGCGATCGCGGTGTTGAGGTAGCCCATCATCGCGGCGTCCTGGTCGCCCGCCCCCCGGGCGAGGGCGAGGCCGCGGCGCGCCTCGGCGTACCCGTCCTCGTCGCCGAGCGCCATCCGCGCCCGGCCGCGGAACACCAGCGGCACCGGCGGTGTGCGCCCGTCCGCCCGCCGCGCCACGGCGACCGCCTCCTCCAGCGGCGGGAGCGCCTCGGCCTCCCGGTCCAGGTTGACCAGCAGGGTGCCCAGGTGGGTGAGGGCGAAGACCCGTTCCGGGCTGTCGCCGGCCTCGGTGAGCCCGGCCGCCCGCGTCGCCGATTCCAGGGCCGCGGCCGGCTGCTGGTCCGACCACTGCTGTACGGACAGGACGGCCAGCGCGTGCGCGAGCGCCCGGGGATCGCCGTCCTCGCGCAGCCGGACGGCCTCGGCCGCCGCCCGCACCCCCTCCCCGGCGCCGGCGTGGAACAGGGCCCACGAGTAGGCGTCCTGCACGGCCATCCGGGTCGGCTCGTCGAGCAGGTGCGCGACGCGCAGCACCTCCGCGTAGAGCCGCGCGCCCTCCGTCTGCGCCCCGGCCCGGCAGGCCTGCGCGGCCGCCTCCGGGCCGTGCTCGGCCACGGCGCGCTCGTCGCCCGCGGCCACCGCGTGGTGCACGACGCGCACGAGGTCGGGCCCGGGCGCGGCGAGCAGCGCGGCGACTACCCGGGCGTGGTGCCGCATGCGGCCCAGCACCGGCTGGGCGTCCTCGACGGCCCGGCGGGCCAGCTCGTGACGGAACGCGACGGCCGTCGGACGGACCTCGAGGATCCCGCGGCGCTCCGCCTCGGCGACCACCGTGAGGTCGTCGACCACCGCCCTGGCCAGCGACAGCTCGACCTCCCCGGGCACCACGGCGAGCCGGTCCAGGGCCTCCCGGGCGGGGTCGTCGAGCGTCCGGATCCGGGCCAGCACGGCGTCGACGACCGTGGCGGGCGGGGTGTCCGCCGGGGTCCCGGACGCGATCACCTCGGTGAGGAAGAAGGGGTTGCCGCCGGTGGAGCGGTGCAGCGCCGCCGGGTCGGCGCCCGTGCCCGCGCTGAGCCGCGCCACGGCCGCCGGCGACAGCGGCCGCGGGGTCAGGCGGCGGACCGCCGGCCCGGTGAGTGCGCCGAGCAGGGTCGGCAGGGCGTGGCCCGGCGGTGCCTCGCCGTCGCGGTAGGTGAGGACGAGCACCGCGGGCAGGTCGGGCACCCGGCGCCCGGCGTGCCGCAGCACGTCGAGGGTCCCCTCGTCCGCCCAGTGCACGTCCTCGACCACCAGCACCGTCGGCGGGCCCGGCCCGGCCAGCTCCTCGACGACGGCCCCCATCACGGCCTCCCGGTCGCCCGTCCGCGCCGCCGCGGCGAGCGGACCCGCGCCGGGGTGTCGCGCCGCGTCCCGCAGCGGGCCGAGCGGACGCGGGGAGAACAGGTCGTCGCAGGCCCCGGCCAGCACCCGGGCGCGCGCGGAGACCCGGGCCGCGAACGCACGGACCAGGCTGGTCTTGCCGATGCCGGCCTCGCCGGCCACGAGCACGACCGAGCCGGCGCCGGAGGCCGCCCCCGCGACCGCCTCCTCCAGCGCCTCGAGCTCCGCCGCGCGCTCGAGGAGCGTCCCCACCCGGCGATCGTGACAGCCCGGACGACCGGAGCGGAAGACCCGCGGGGGACCGACGGGTGCGCGACGACACGATCCGCCCGGCACCCGCAGCCGCCGGGCACCCCCGACCGGTGGTTACGCTGGATCACGACGCGTGCCACGGGGCCGCGGCGGAGGGAGTGCGCAGGTGGTGCAGGTCGGATCGGCCGAGCGGGTGGCGGGCGACGTGCTCGCGGAGGCCGGGCGGCGGCGGTCGTTCGCGGTCATCAGCCACCCCGACGCCGGCAAGTCCACGCTCACCGAGGCGCTCGCGCTGCACGCCGAGGTCATCGACTCGGCCGGCGCGGTGCACGGCAAGTCCGGCCGCAAGGGCGTCACCTCGGACTGGATGGAGATGGAGCGCCAGCGCGGCATCTCGGTGTCCAGTGCGGTGCTGCAGTTCGAGTACGGCGGCGCCGTGATCAACCTGCTCGACACCCCGGGCCACGGCGACTTCTCCGAGGACACCTACCGCGTGCTCGCGGCCGTCGACGCCGCGGTCATGCTGCTCGACGCCGCGAAGGGCCTCGAACCGCAGACGTTGAAGCTGTTCGACGTCTGCCGCTCGCGCAAGATCCCCGTCCTCACCTTCGTGAACAAGTGGGACCGGCCCGGCCGCGAGGCCCTCGAGCTGCTCGACGAGGTGGAGCAGACGATCGGGCTGCGGCCGATGCCCGTCACCTGGCCGCTCGGCGTCGCGGGGGAGCTGCGCGGGCTGATCGAGGTCGCCACCGGCGAGTTCACCCGCTTCACCCGCGCCGCCGGCGGGGCCACCCGGGCCGCGGCCGAGGCGGTGCCCGCCGAGGTGATCGCGGCCGAGGAGCCGCAGTTCTGGTCGACCGCGCAGGACGAGCTGGCCCTGCTCGACGAGATCGGCGCGCAGTTCGACGAGAAGGACTTCCTGGCCGGCACCGCCACCCCGGTCCTGTTCGGCGCGGCGCTGTCGAACATCGGCGTCGCCCGGCTGCTCGACGCGCTGGTCGAGCTGGCCCCGCCGCCGTCGGAGCGCGAGGACGCCGAGGGCCGTCCGCGCGCGCTCGACGCCCCGCTGGCCGGGCTGGTCTTCAAGGTCCAGGCGGGCATGGACAAGGCGCACCGGGACCGGATGGCGTTCCTGCGGATCCACTCCGGCCGGTTCGAGCGCGGCATGGTGCTCACCCACGCCGCCACCGGCAAGCCGTTCGCCACGAAGTACGCGCAGTCCGTGTTCGGCAACCAGCGCACCACCGTCGAGGAGGCGTTCCCCGGCGACATCGTGGGCCTGGTCAACGCCAACGCCCTGCGCCCCGGCGACACCCTCTACGCCGCCGACCCGGTGCACTACCCGGCCATCCCCAGCTTCGCGCCCGAGCACTTCTCGGTCGCCCGCTGCGCCGACGCCGGCAAGAGCAAGCAGTTCCGCCGCGGCATCGAGCAGCTCGACGGCGAGGGCGTGATCCAGGTGCTGCGGTCCGACCGCCGCGGCGACCAGGCTCCGGTGCTCGCCGCCGTCGGACCCCTGCAGTTCGACGTCGTGGCCGCCCGGATGGCGTCCGAGTTCTCCGCCCCGATCACCCTCGAGCACCTGCCCTACCAGGTCGCCCGGGTCACGGACGAGGAGGGCGAGATCGCGCTGGCCCGCCAGTCCGAGTGCGAGGTGCTCGTGCGCAGCGACGGGGTGCGGCTGGCGGTGTTCAGCAACAAGTGGCGGATGGACGTCGTGATCCGGAAGTTCCCGGACGTCAGGTTCGAGCCGCTGCTCGCCGGCACCGTCGACTGAGCGCGTCGTGACCTGGCGGAACTGGGCGGGCAACCAGCGGACCCGGCCCGTCCGGGTCGTCGAGGCGCACGACGCCGGCGAGCTCGCCTCGGCCGTCAAGGCCGCCGCGCGGGAGGGGCTGCGGGTCAAGGCGCTGGGCAGCGGCCACTCGTTCACCGGGATCGGCGTGCCCGACGGCGTCGCGGTGCGGCCGCCTACCGGTCCCGGGCTGACGCTCGACGGCCACCTCGCGACCGTGCCCGCCGGCATGACGTTGCGCGCGCTCAACGCGCTGCTCTGGGAGCAGGGCCGGGCGCTGCCGAACCTGGGCGACATCGACGCGCAGACGATCTCGGGTGCGATCTCCACCGGCACGCACGGCACCGGCTCGACGTACCGGGGCATCGCCGCGCAGGTCCGGGGCCTGGAGATGGTCCTGGCCGACGGGTCGGTGCTGCGCTGCACGCCGGACGAGAACCCGGAGGTCCTCCACGCCGCCCGCGTCGGGCTGGGCGCGCTGGGCGTGCTCACCGCGGTGACCCTGGAGACCGTGCCCGCGTTCCGGCTGCACGCCGTGGAGCGGGCGCTGCCGCTGGCCGAGGTCCTCGACGACCTGGACGAGCTCGCCGCCGCGAACGACCACGTCGAGTTCTACTGGTTCCCGCACACCGAGCTCGCCGTGCTGAAGCGGAACAACCGCACGGTGGCGGACGGGCCCCGACGCGGGCGGGCCACCGAGTGGGTCGGCGACGAGCTGCTCGGCAACGCCGGGTTCGCGGCCGTCTGCGGGCTGGGCGCGCGGGTCCCGACGCTGGTGCCCCGGCTGAACCGGCTGATGGCGGGGCGGATGGCCGCACCGGAGTACGTCGACCGTTCCTACCGCGTGTTCTGCAGCCCGCGGCGCGTGCGCTTCCTCGAGATGGAGTACGCGGTGCCGCGCGAGGCGCTGGGGGAGGCGTTCGCCGGGCTGCGGGCCGCCGCGGCGCGACACGGTGGGGACGTGACGGTGCCGGTGGAGGTGCGGGTCACCGCGGCCGACGACGTCCCGCTGTCCACGGCGTCGGGCCGCGACACCGCCTACCTCGCCGTGCACGTCCCGCGGGGCCGGCCGCACGAGGCGTACTTCGGGGCCGTCGAGTCGGTCATGACGGCGCTCGCCGGCCGGCCGCACTGGGGCAAGCTGCACAGCCGCACGGCCGCCGAGCTGCGCCCGCTCTATCCCGGTTTCGACGCCTTCGTCGCCCTCCGGGACCGGCTCGACCCCGAGGGCCGCTTCCGCAACGCCCATCTGGACCGTGTGCTGGGGGTTCCCGGCGCGTGAGGCGTGCGTCCGAAATTGAGATTTCCCTTGTTTTGTAGGGGTGCCGAGGGGTAGCAGTTAGACATGGCTAACGCGAGGCCGGCGGTCCGGGAGTTCCGGGTGCTCCGCCGGGCCTGCCTGGCACCGTCCGCCCGCCCCGTCCGACGGGTGCGGCGCCGCGTCGCCGAGCCCTCCGTCCGGCTCGCGGTGGTCGCCGCGGCGGTGATGGTCGTGCTCGCCGCCGGCCTCCTCGCCGCCGTCCCGGCCGGCGCCCCGGCCGCCCTCGTGCTGGGCCTCTGCGTCGCCGCCCTGCTCGTCCGGCCGCTCGCGGTTCTCCGCCACCGCCGCACCGCCGGCCGCCGCTGAGGGCTTCCCTCGCTGACGGCTCTCTCGCTGGGGGCTTTCCTCGCTGACGGTTCTCTCGCTGAGGGCTTTCCTCGCTGACGGTTCGCTCGCTGAAGGGCTACCCGAGCGGCGGCATCACGCCGCAGCGCTGCAGCCAGCCGAGCCAGTCCCCGAAGTGCCACACCTCGATCGGCGTGTCGCGGTACCAGTGGATGACGTGCGCTCCGGAGCCCTCCGTGGCGAGCCCGGTGGGTGCCAACGGCAGCAACGGCGACGCACCGGTGAAGGTCGCGGTGCAGCTCCACCGGGCGGTGGTCGTGTCGCCGTCCCGCGTCTCCTCGTGGATGGTCAGCGAGAAGTCCGGGAACGCCTGGTGGAAGCCGGTGATGAGCTGCTTCAGGCCCTCCCGGTCCATGTCGGGGAAGGGCGGGAGGTGGTAGGCGACATCGGCGGGGAAGAGCTCGTCGACGACGTCGACCTTCCCCGTGCACCACACGTCGCCGAAGCGGGAGAAGAAGCCGGTCTGCGAGGACATGAACACTCCCTGTGGGTCGGGGGGTGGGGCGCGGGCGGTGGGGCCGTGATCGTGGAGCCGGATGGTGGAGCCCGTGCGCCGGAGCCGTGCGCCGGAGCCGTGCGCCGGAGCCGTGCGGCTGTGGGTCGTGCGGCGGTGGTCGTGCGGTGGTGGGCCGTGCGGCGGTGGTCGTGCGGGGGTGGGTCGTGCGGTGGTGGGTCGCGCGGCGGTGGGGCGTGTGGTGGAGCGAGGCGGTGGAGTCGTGGTGCGGGATGGTGGGTCCCCCGGGCCGTGGTCGCCGGCCGGTGGCCCGCCGGGCCGTCCACCGTCCTCGCGCCGGTCGAGGCGGTCAAGGAGCCGGTCGGGTCGCACGCGACGTGCGGCATGACGCGCGTCGCCCGCGGCCGGACGCCTCGAATTGCGTCGGATGGACGGAGGATGGCGCACACCCGCCGGAGCGGGCTCCCCACACCCGCAGCTTTCGCCCCACACCCTCTCGACCGGTTGCGGGGCGACACACCGGCTGTGAAAGCGCCGGTACCGCGTCCCGTCGGAGGCCACTCCTGCCCGGATGCCGCTGTCGCCGTCCGGAGTTCAGGTAGGCGGTCCCGACTCCCGCCGGCTCTCACACCCGCCCGGGCGTCGCACACCCCGTCGACGGGGTGTGCCGCGCTACTTGCGGATGTGAAAGGGAGCCCGGGCGGATGTGGCGCGCCGCAGCGCGTGTGGAAGCAGCCCGAGCGGGTGTGTCGGATCGACCCACGATGCCAGCGCATTCGCGGGGCGGCCGTCGGGCCGCGGCTCGCGCTCGGCCCGGAGGGCGCGCACACCCGCCAGGTCGCCATCTACACCCGCTCGGGCGCTCCACATCCGCTCGGGCGCGGCTTCACACCCACGGCGGTCGCCGCACACCCCGTCGACCGGTTGTGCGGCGTCACGACGGTTGTGAGAGCGCGGGTCCCGGCGCCGCCTGAGGTCGCGGCCGGTCCCGGGGCCAGCACGCAGGCCAAGGGTTCCGTCGCCTCCCACACCTGCCCGGGCGTCGCACAGGCCGTCGACGGGGTGTGTCGCCTTCCTCGCTCGGGGGCGGCTTCACACCCGTGGCAGTCGCCGCACACCCTGTCGACGGCCTGTGCGACGCCTCGGCGGATGTGAGAGCGCGGGTGCCGGGACCAAATGAAGTCGCTGCCGCTCCCAGGGCCAGCACGCGGTGTCGCTGCCGCTCCGGGCCCGCACGCGGTCGCGGGTTTCGTCGCCTCCCACGCCTGCCCGGGCGGCGCACACCCCGTCGACGGGGTGTGCCGTGCTAGTCGCGGGTGTGTGAGGGAGCCCGAGCGGGTGTGCGCGCTGAACCGGGCGAGGGCCGGTCCCAGCGGGTGAGCGCCGACCCGCGGGGTGTGGCGCGACCCGCGGGGTGTGGCGCGACCCGCGCGGTGTGAGGCGACCGCGGGGTCTGCCGCGACCCGCCGGGGGCGCCGCGACCCGCGGGGGGCGCCGCGACCCGCGGGGGGTGCCGCGACCTGCGGGGTGGGCCGCGACCCGCGGGCTGTGCCGCGACCCGCGGGGGGTGCGCGACCCGCGGGGTGGGCCACGTCCCGCGGGGTGGGCAGACCCCGCGGGGGTGTGGGCGCCGCGGGGGGTGACAGCGGAGAGCAGATCCGCTCAGCCGGACCTGCAGCCGGGGGCGCCCGGTCCGTGCGAGGGGCCCGGTAGCGTCGCGACGTGGCTCGCCGTACCCGCACGACCCGCACGACCAAGACCCACCCGGACCCGCCCGACCTGCCGTCGTCGTACGACCCGGCGACCGGGGCGCCCGAGGACGGGGAGCTGTGGGACGGGGTCGAGGCGGGGCCGGACGTGCTCTTCCCGGAGCACGTCGCGGATCTGCGGCTGCACGAGTGCCGGTTCTCCGGGGCCGATCTCGCCGGCCGGACGCTCAGCGGGCTGCACTGCCGCGACACCGAGTTCCACCGCTGCGACTTCTCCGGCGCGGTGCTCGACGACGCCGTGTTCACGCGCGTGACCTTCACGGACTGCCGGTTCACCGGCACCGAGCTGAACGGCGCCGGACTGAACGACGTCCGGATCTCCGGCTGCCGCGCCGACCTGGCCCGGCTCCGGATGGCGAAGGGCGCGTTCCTGCACGTCGAGGACACCTCCCTGCGCGGCGCCGACCTCTACCGCTTCACGGCCCAGGACTGCGCGTTCCTGCGCTGCGACCTCGGCGAGGCCTCGCTGGAGGACGCCCGGCTGGCCGGCACGGACCTGCACGGCTCGACGGTCGACGACCTGCGCGGTCCGCTCGCCCTGCGCGGCTGCCGGATCGGCCCCGACCAGCTCGTGCCGGTCGGGGCCCTGCTCCTCGCGGCGCTGGGCGTCGAGATCACCGACCGGCGCTGACGCCCCCGCCCCGCGGGCGCAGCGGCTCCTGCAGGATCGCCGACACCCGCTGCCGGCTCACCCCGAACAGCTTGCCGATCCGGGTGATCGACACCTCCTCGCGGTGCAGCGCCCGCGCCTCCTCGCGGCGGAACCGCCCGCCGACGCTGCCGAGGTCGTCGAGCGCGCGGGTGACCGCCTCGACGACGAGCGGCCGCTCCTCCTGCGTGACGATTTCGTGCCAGCTCATGCCGTCGGCGCGCAGTCGCTCGAGCTGGTCGACGCGCCGGCGGGCCTCGGCGAGGTCGTCGAGCGTGCGGTCGAGCTGCGAGCCGAGCTCGCGCAGGGCGGTCACCGCGGGATCGGCCGGTCCGGTCACCGCAGGGCCATCAGGGCGGTGGCCACCGGCTTCCAGCGCTCGGCGTAGGCGTCGAGCTCCGGCGCCTCGGACCAGGTCGCGTCGATGAGGTAGAGGCCCGGGAGTGCGCAGGTGCCGCCCAGCTCGGAGAGCACCGGCTTGAGGGTCAGGTCGGGCGCCATCGCGTGGCCCGGCCCGGCGCCCAGCATCAGCGGCACGGCCACGACGTCCTGCAGCCCGGTGCCGCCCGCGAACTGGTCCAGGAAGAGCTTGAGCAGCCCGGTGTAGGTCGCCTTGAAGGTCGGACTGGCGAACACGACCAGGGAGGACTCCTGCACCGTCTTGACGGCGGCCGCCACGGCCTCGTCACCCCAGCCGAGCAGGCCCGGGCCCAGCTCGACGAGGTCGATCACGTGGTCGGGCGCGGCGCCGGTGAGCTTCTCGGCCAGCGCGCTGCCGGCCTGGAGGGTGCGGCTGGCGGGCTTCGGGTTGCCGACGACGACGGTGACGGTCACGTGCGCTCCTGCTCTCGATCTCCGGGGGTCGGGGGCCAGCATCCCATCCCGGCCCCCCTCCGCGCCGCCCACCGATCCGTGGCGTACGTCCACCGCAGCGGGCCGCACCGTCCCGGCACCCCGCCCGAAGGCGCGCTCGCCCGCGGCACGGCCGGGGACCAGCGGTGTCGTTCCGGGGACCCCGGGTCACGACCTTCACCCACCCGTGGCCCCCAGGCGTGCACGGCCGTCACCCTTTTGAGACCGTCTGGGTGTCCGCCCCCAGTCCGCACGCATCTCGGGAGACGCACGTGAAGAACCTCGGACGCGCACTCGGCAAGTTCAGCGCCGGCCTCCTCGACGCCCTGGGCATCCTGGGCGGCTGGAACCGGGGCCGCCGCGCCCGCTGACCGCGGCCGCCCGCCCGGCCCCTCGACGGTCGGGCGGGCCCACCCGGCCGGTCCCCCGCGCCCCCCGAGCCCGGAACTCCTCCCGCGCCCCCGAACGCGGAACCCGGCTCCGCTCCGCGCCCCCCGAGCGCGGAAGCCACTCCCGCGCCCCCGAACGCGGAACCCCTCACACCGCCGGTGTCCTCGAGACCGCCGGCCACCCCCGCCACCCGGTGTTGCGCGGCCGTCCGGCGTAGTGCCTGTTACCGGCTCTTTTCCGCCCCGGATCAATTCCGGGCATCCTGTTACCGGTTGTCCTCCTCACCTTGACAGTGGGTGGCGCCTGGCCTCAACGTGTTGCGCGTGATGCTGCGTGTTCCGCAGTACGCACAGAGCCTGTCACACCGGCCTTCGAGGACGCGGCACATGAACTACGCCTGCCAGCTCGCCGATCTCCCGCGCGGCGCCGCCCTGCGACTCACGGACCTCCCCGGAAGTCCGCCCGTCGCCCTCTTCCACACCGACGACGGCGAGCTCTTCGCCGTCGACGACACCTGCACCCACGCCGACGCCTCCCTCGCCGACGGGTTCGTGGAGGACTGCGCCGTCGAGTGCCCGCTGCACGCGGCGATCTTCGACCTGCGCACGGGCGAGGCCGACGGGCTCGTCGCCCGGTACCCGGTCCGCACGCACACCGTGGTGATCGAGGACGGGGCGGTGTACGTCAAGCTCTCGGAGAAGATCCCGCACCTGCCCGCGGGCGCGCGCCGGTACGTGGCCTCATGAGCGGCACGACCTCTCCCCGCGTCGTGGTGATCGGCTCCGGCGTCGTCGGGGCCGCCGTGGCCGACGAGCTGACCGAGCGGGGCTAGACGGACGTCACCGTGCTGGACCGGGGCGCCCTGTCCCTGCCCGGGGGGTCCTCCTCGCACGCGCCCGGGCTGGTGTTCCAGGCGAGCCCCTCGCGCACCCTCGCACGGTTCGCGACGTACACCGTCGAGAAGATGAGCTCCCTCGACCTCGACGGCCGGTGGTGCTTCAACCCGGTCGGCGGCCTGGAGGTCGCGACCGAACCCGCGCGCGTCGACGAGCTGTGGCGCCGGCACGGGTTCCTGAGCTCGGTGGGCGTGGAGTCGGCGCTCGTCGGGCCGGACGAGTGCGCGGCGCTGCACCCGCTGGTGCCGGCCGACCGCGTGCTGGCCGGCCTGCACATCCCGACGGACGGCCTGGCCAAGGCTCCCCGGGCGGTCGAGGCCCAGGCCCGGCGGGCGATCGCCCGCGGCGCGCGGTTCCTCGGCGAGCAGCGGGTCGTGGAGGTCCTCCGCGACAAGGGCCGGGTGACCGGCGTCCGGACCGAACAGGACACCTTCCCGGCCGACGTCGTCGTGCAGTGCACCGGGTTCTGGGGTCCGCTGACCGGCGCGCTGGTCGACCTGCCCACCCCGCTGCTGCCGATGGCGCACCAGTACGCCCGCACCGCGCCGGTGCCGGGGCTGCGCGACCGGGGGACGCGGGAGGCCGTCGCGCCGATCCTGCGCCACCAGGACCGCGACCTGTACTTCCGCGAGCACGGCGAGCGCCTCGGCATCGGCTCCTACGCCCACCGGCCGATCCCGGTCGACCCGGCGAACCTGCCGACGCACACCGAGATGCCGTCGTCGTTCGACTTCACGCCGGAGGACTGGGCGCCGGCCTACGCCGACGCGCAGGCGCTGCTGCCCGCGCTGGAGGGCGTCGAGATCGAGCACGGGTTCAACGGCGTGTTCTCCTTCACCGCCGACGGCATGCCGCTGCTCGGCGAGCACCCCGACCTGCAGGGCTACTGGGTCGCCGAGGCCGTGTGGGTCACGCACTCCTGCGGCGTCGCCCGGGCGCTGGCGGAGTGGCTCGTCGACGGGCACCCGTCGCTCGACGTCCACGCCTGCGACCTCAACCGCTTCACCGAGGCGCAGCGGAGCCCGGCGTACGTGGAGCAGCGTGCGTCCCGCAACTTCGCCGAGGTCTACGACATCCTCCACCCGCTGGACCCGCCGGCCGGGCCGCGCCCGATGCGCACCAGCCCCTTCCACCTGCGCCAGCAGGAGCTCGGCGCGGTGTTCACCGAGATCGGCGGGTGGGAGCGGCCGCTGTGGTTCGAGTCCAACGCGGACCTGCCCGAGGTCGGCCGGATCCCCACCCGCGAGGGCTGGGCCGCGCGGCACTGGTCGCCGGTGGCGGGGGCCGAGGCGCTCGCGACGCGGGACCGGGTGGGTCTCTACGACATGACCCCGCTGACCCGCGTCGAGGTCTCCGGGCCCGGCGCCTGCGCCTTCCTCGACGGCCTGACCAGTAACAAGGTCGACGTCGCCGTGGGCCGGGTCGTCTACACCCTGATGCTGACCGCGACCGGCGGCGTGCTGTCCGACCTCACCGTGACCCGCCTGGGCGAGGAGCTCTTCCAGGTCGGCGCCAACGGCGAGGTGGACGTCGACCGGCTGCGCCGGCTCGCGCCCGCGGGCGTCGCGGTCCGGGACGTCACCGCCGGGACCTGCGGCGTCGGGCTCTGGGGACCGCGGGCCCTCGACGTCCTCTCGTCGGTGAGCGCCGACGACCTCTCCTTCGGCTACTTCCGCGCGAAGAAGATCCACATCGGCGCGGTCCCGGTGCTCGCCCTGCGCGTGTCCTACGTCGGCGAGCTGGGCTGGGAGCTCTACACCTCCGCCGACCAGGGCCTGGCGCTCTGGGACGCGCTGTGGGCCGCCGGCGCCGAGCACGGCATGGTCGCCGCGGGCCGGCACGCGTTCACGAGCCTGCGGCTGGAGAAGGGCTACCGGGCCAGCGGCGTGGACATGACCAGCGAGGACCTGCCCGCCGAGGCCGGGCTCGCGTTCGCCGTCAAGCCGGGGGAGTACCCGGGTGCCGCGGCGGTGTCGGCCGAGCCGCGCCGCCGGCTGGTCCCCGTCGTGATGGACGACCCGGAAGACGTCGTCATGGGCGCAGAGCCGGTCTACTCCGGCGACACGGCCGTCGGGTACGTCACCAGCGCGGCCTACGGGCCGACGATCGACGCCGGCATCGCCTACGCCTGGCTGCCGGCCGACCTCGCCGCCCCGGGCACCCCGGTGGCCGTCGAGTACTTCGGTGCCCGCCTGCCCGGCATCGTCGCCGCCGAGCCCCTGTTCGACCCCGAGGGGAAGCGCCTCCGCCCATGACCGCACTCGAGCAACCCCCGGTCACCGCCCCGACGGTCGGCCCCGCGAGCTCTGCGAGCTCCGCCGCCGGCAGCCTCGTGCCCACCCTCCCGGGGCACTGGTACACCGATCCCGCGATCTTCGCGGCCGAGCAGGCGCGCATCGTCGAGGCGGGGTGGGTGTGCGTGGCCCTCGCCGCGGACCTCGACGCCCCCGGCGCGTACCGCACGGTGCAGGTGGGGCGGGAGTCCGTCGTCGTCGTGAAGGGGCGGGACGAGCAGATCCGCGCCTTCTTCAATGTCTGCCGGCACCGCGGCGCGCAGCTGTGCGTCGAGCCCGCGGGGCAGGTGCGGAACAAGCTGCAGTGCCCGTACCACGCCTGGACCTACGACCTCACCGGCAAGCTGATCGCCGCCCCGAACCTCACGCAGATGCCGGACGTCGACCGGTTCGCCAACGGCCTCGCGCCCGTCGCGGTCCGGGAGTGGCTCGGCCATGTCTGGGTCTGCGTGGCCGAGCAGCCGCCGTCGTTCGAGGACGAGGTGATCGGCGCGGTGATCACCCGGCTCGGCGACGTCGAGTCGATCGACCACTACGGCGTGGAGAACCTGAAGCTCGCTCGACGGATCAGCTACGACGTGCAGGCGAACTGGAAGCTGATCGTCGAGAACTTCATGGAGTGCTACCACTGCGCGACGATCCACCCGGAGCTCACCGAGGTGCTCCCGGAGTTCGCCGAAGGGTACGCCGCGCAGTACTACGTGGGGCACGGCGCCGAGTTCGGCGAGCAGGTGCAGGGCTTCACGGTCGACGGCTCGGCCGGGCACGCCCGCATCCCCGGGATCGCCGAGGACCAGGACCGGAAGTACTACGCCATCACAATCCGCCCGGGCGTGTTCGTGAACCTCGTGCCCGACCACGTCATCGTGCACCGGATGACCCCGCTCGCGGCGGACCGCACGCTGGTCGAGTGCGACTGGCTGTTCCTGCCGGAAGTCGTGGAGTCCGGTGTGGACCTGGACCGTTCCGTGGAGCTGTTCCACCGGGTCAACGAGCAGGACTTCGCCGCCTGCGAGCGCACCCAGCCCGCGATGTCCAGCCGCGTCTACGCCCACGGCGGCGCGCTGGTCCCCAGCGAGCACCACATCGCAGAGTTCCACCACTGGGTGCAGGACCGCCTGCGCTGACCCGCCCGTGTGCGGCCGGTGGTGCCGGAGCGCCACCGACCGCGCTCAGTACGGCGCGGTGAGGCCCTCGAACATCGGGAAGTGCTTCACGTTCCGGGTCCACAAGGATGCGTCGAGGTGGGCGGCCGTGGCCGCGACGATGAAGTCCGGGACGTCGACGCCGCGGTGCGACGCCCGGTACCGGCGGGCGTAGGCACCGGCCCGCTCGGCCACGGCGTCGTCGAGCGGGACGAGCAGCAGGGCGTCGAGCAGCCCGCGGAGCGCGGCCTTCTCCGGGCTGCGCATGCCGCGCAGCAGCTCGACCTTCGTCAGCGTGGCCGCGGCGAGCTGCGCGCCCTCGTCGTAGGCGCGGTCGAGCGCCGTCCGGCAGCCTTCGTGGCCGCGCAGCAGGTCGACCAGTACGGACGTGTCGAGCAGGATCAGCGGGTCCACCCCAGCCGGGCGTCGCGATCGGCCCAGGCACCCCGGGCGCGCTCGACGTACTCCTCGCCGGCCAGGTCGTCGAACTCGCCCTCGTCCGCCGCGCCGAACGCCCCGTCGAGAGCGGCGCGCAGGGCCGCCCGCGACGTGCCGTACCGCTTCTCCACCGCATCGCGCACGAGGTCGCCGATGGACCGGCCGGTGCGCGCCGACTCCTCGCGCAGGCGCAGGTACTGCTCGTCCTCGAGCAGGACCTGGGTGCGGTGCATGATGTAAGGCTACATCACTCCTGGTCCCACCAGCCCAACCTGCGGCTGATGTCCCGGGCGGCGGTGACGACCGTCGGGGCGAGGTCCTCGAGGCGCTCCGGCGGGAGGCGGTAGGCCGGGCCGGAGAGGGACAGCGCCGCGGCGACCCCGCCGGTCTGGTCCCGGATGGGCGCGGCCACGGCGTTGAGCCCGATCTCGTACTCCTCGACGACGACCGCGTACCCCGTCGCCCGGACCCGCCCCAGGTCGGCGACCACCTCGTCGCGGGTGGTCAGGGTGCTCTCCGTGAACCGCTCCGGATGGTCGAGCACGTCCTTGAGCAGCGGGTTCAGGTCGGCGGGCTCGAGCCAGGCGATCAGCGCCTTGCCGCTGGACGTGCAGTGCAACGGGGTGATGCGGCCGATCCAGTTGTAGGTCAGCACGGTCGAGGGGCCGCGGGCCTGGTGCACGTTGACGGCGTGCCGGTCCTGCAGCACGGCGATGTTGACGGTCTCGCCGAACTCCTGGGCCAGCCGCTCGCAGGCCTCCCGGCCCAGCCGCGTGACGTCGAGCCGCCCGGAGACGGCGCCGGCCAGCGGGATCAGTCCGAACCCGAGGGTGTACTTGCCGCGGTCCGTGGCCTGCTCGACGAGTCCCCGGTCCTCCAGCGCACCGAGCAGTCGGAAGGCGGTGGACTTGTGGACGTCGAGCTCGGCGGCCACCTCGCTGACCCCGGCCTCCCCGCGGCGGGCCAGGATCTCGAGGACGGTGATGGCGCGGTCCACGGACTGCACGCCCCCGTCGCGCGGGCGCTCCGTGTTGCTCATGGCGGAACTATAGTCGTCGTGTCGCCCGATCTGCTTGACCATGCAGGGTGATCGGAGCACTCTCACCGCCGTGCCAGACCTCTTCGTCGACGGCGGGTGGACCTCCGGGTCGGGTGGTTCCGCCCAGGTGGTGAACCCCTTCGACGCCTCGGCGGTGCGGTCGGTGGACCAGGCCTCGGCGGCCGATGTGGACCGTGCGGTGGCCGCCGCGCGCCGGGCCTTCGACGACACCGCGGGGCCCTGGCGGACCACCGAGGCCCCTGAGCGCGGCGCACTGCTCCGCCGCATCGCCGACCTCCTCGTGCGCGACAAGGAGGAGATCGCGCACACCGAGACCCTCGACACCGGCAAGACGCTGCCCGAGAGCCGGATCGACGTCGACGACGTCACCGCGGTCTTCCGCTTCTACGCCGACCTGGCCGACAAGGACGCCGGACGCCTGGTCGAGACGGGGATCCCGGCCGTCGTCAGCCGGGTGGTGCACGAGCCGGTCGGCGTGTGCGCGCTGGTCACGCCGTGGAACTACCCGCTGCTGCAGCTGTCGTGGAAGGTCGCGCCCGCGCTCGCGGCGGGCAACACGATGGTCATCAAGCCCAGCGAGGTCACCCCGCTCACCTCGATCCACCTCGTGAAGCTGTGCGAGGAGGCCGGGGTCCCGGCCGGCGTCGTCAACATCGTGCTGGGCGACGGGCCCACCGTCGGCGCCCCGCTGACGGGCCACCCCGACGTCGACATGGTCAGCTTCACCGGCGGCCTCGCCACCGGCCGCGCGATCATCCGCGCCTCGGCCGAGACGATCAAGCGCACCGCCGTGGAGCTCGGCGGCAAGAACCCGAACATCGTCTTCGCCGACACCGACTTCGAGCTGGCCGTGGACTACGCGATGCTCGCGGTGTTCCTGCACTCCGGGCAGGTGTGCTCGGCGGGGGCGCGGCTGATCGTGGAGGACTCCCTGCACGACGACCTGGTCGCCGAGATCGCCCGGCGCGCCGGCCGGATCCGGCTGGGCAACGGTCTGGAGGAGGGCGTCGAGGTCGGGCCGCTGGTGTCCGAGGCGCACCGGGCCAAGATCGAGGGCTTCGTGGCCGCGGCGCGGGAGGAGGGCGCGACGGTGGTGTGCGGCGGCGCCCGCCCGGACGACCCCGCGCTGGCCAAGGGCTTCTTCTACCTGCCCACGGTGATCACCGACGTCACCCGCGACATGCGGGTGATCCGGGAGGAGACCTTCGGGCCGATCCTCACGGTAGAGCGCTTCAGCACCGAGGAGCAGGCGATCGAGCTGGGCAACGACACCGAGTACGGCCTGGCCGGTGCGGTGTTCACCCGGGACATGGGCCGCGCGCACCGGGTCGCCTCGGCGTTGCGGCACGGCACCGTGTGGATCAACGACTACCACCCGTACGTGCCCGGTGCGGAGTGGGGCGGGATGAAGCGGTCCGGCAACGGCCGCGAGCTCGGGCACGCCGGCCTCCACGAGTACCAGGAGGCCAAGCACGTGTGGCACAACACCGCCCCCGCGCCGCAGGGGTGGTTCAAGGGCTGATCCTCGTCGGAGGCCTGTGTGAGCACCACCGAGAACGAGCAGCACGACCACGGACTCTCCGAGTTCGGCTACAGCCAGTCGCTCGACCGCAGCATCGGCAAGTTCGCCAGCTTCGCCGCCGGCGTCAGCTACATCTCGATCCTCACCGGCACCTTCCAGCTGTTCTACTTCGGCTTCGGGTTCGGCGGCCCGATGTACTGGTGGTCCTGGCCGATGGTGTTCGCCGGCCAGATCATGGTGGCGCTGTGCTTCGCCGAGCTCGCGGGCCGCTACCCCGTGGCCGGCTCGGTCTACAACTGGTCCAAGCGCCTGGCCGGTCCGACGACGTCGTGGCTCGCCGGCTGGATGATGTTCACCGCCTCCGTGGTCACCCTGACCGCCGTGGTGCTGGCCTACCAGGTCACGCTGCCGCAGATCTGGTCCGGCTTCCAGCTCGTGGGCGACGGCACCGGGGCCACCGACTTCGCGGTCAGCGCGGTGATCTGGGGTGCGATCCTCATCCTCTTCACCACGCTGGTGAACGCGTTCGGCGTGAAGCTGATGGCGCGGATCAACAGCACCGGCGTGTTCATCGAGCTGATCGCGGCCGTGCTCCTGGTGATCCTGCTGGGCGTCAACATCGTCAACCCGCCGTCGGTGCTGCTCGACACGAACGGGATCGGCGCGGGCCTGCCGGGCGGCTACTTCGCGGCGTTCCTCGTCGCCTCGCTCGCCAGCGCATACGTGATGTACGGCTTCGACACCGCCAGCTCGCTGGGGGAGGAGACCGTCGACCCGCGGCGCACGGCGCCCACGGCGATCCTGCGCGCGGTGATCGCCTCCTTCGTCATCGGCGGCCTCATCCTGCTGTTCGGCATCCTCGCGGCACCCAACCTGGCCGATCCCGCGCTGGGCGAGAGCAGCGGCGGCCTGCAGCTGATCGTCATCCAGGCACTGGGCACGACCCTGGGCAAGATCTTCCTCGTCACGATCATCATCGCGATCACCGTCTGCGCACTCGCGGTCCACACCGCGGCGATCCGGCTGATGTTCGCCATGGCCCGCGACAACGCGCTGCCGGGCGGCGCGCGCCTGGCCAAGATCGACCCGAAGCGCAAGACGCCGGTCGTCCCGGCGGTCCTGATCGGCGTCGCGTCCGTGCTGATCCTGGTGGTCAACATCGGCTCGCCGGCGATCTTCACGGCCGTCACGAGCGTCGCGATCATCATGATCTACCTGGCGTACCTGCTGGTCACGGGACCGATGCTGCTCAAGCGGCTCCGCGGGCAGTGGCCGGGGCCCGAGGCGGCCACGAGCGGCTACTTCTCGCTCGGCAGGCTGGGGCTGCCGATCAACATCCTGGCCGTGCTCTGGGGCGCGGCGATGGCGCTGAACCTGGCCTGGCCGCGCGCGGACGTCTACGGCGAGGGCGTCCTGCGCTGGATCGCGTTCATCTTCATCGGCGCGGTGGCGCTGATCGGGCTGCTGTGGTTCCGGCTCAAGGGTCGCCACCGGCTCGGCACGCTGCCCGAGCACATGGCCCGGCAGATGGAGCAGATGGAGGGGGAGCTGCCGTGACGGGAGCGCACATCGGGGAGGCGCCGGGCACCGCCGACGGCGACACGTTCGACTACGTGGTCGTGGGGGGCGGTTCCGCGGGCTGCGCGCTCGCGGCCCGGCTGTCCGAGGATCCGTCGGTCACGGTGTGCCTGCTGGAGGCGGGCCCGTCCGACGTCGGGGACCCGGCGATCCTGCGCCTCGAGGACTGGATGTACCTCCTCGACTCCGGCTACGACTGGGACTACCTCGTCGAACCCCAGGAGAACGGCAACTCCTTCCTGCGGCACGCCCGCGCCCGGGTGCTCGGCGGCTGCTCCTCGCACAACTCCTGCATCGCGTTCTGGACCCCGCGCGAGGACCTCGACGAGTGGGCGTCCCTGGGCTGTGACGGCTGGTCGGCCGACGAGTGCTGGCCGCTGATCCGCCGGCTGGAGACGAACGACGGCCCGTGGGAGGGCCACGGCCGCTCCGGCCCGGTGAACCTCATGCAGGTCCCGCCGGACGACCCGTGCGGCGTCGCGGTGCTCGAGGCGTGCGCGGCCGTCGGGATGCCGACCGTGCGGTTCAACGAGGGCGTCACGATCACCGAGGGCGCCGGCTTCTTCCAGATCAACTCGTTCCCGGACGGCACCCGGTCGTCCGCGTCGGTCAGCTACCTGCACCCGGTCATGGGCACACGCCCGAACCTGGTGGTCCGCACCGACTCGTGGGCCTCGCGGGTCCTGTTCGACGGCACGCGCGCGACGGGCGTCGAGTACCAGCGCGGCATCGGGCCCGGGCGCCAGGTCGTGCGCGCGAACCGCGAGGTGATCCTCTCCACCGGCGCGATCGACACCCCGAAGCTGCTGATGCTCTCCGGGATCGGGCCCGCCGAGCACCTGCGGGACTTCGGCGTGGAGGTCCTGGTCGACGCCCCGGGCGTCGGGGCCAACCTCGACGACCACGTCGAGGGCCTGGTCATGTGGGACGCCGCGCGGCCGATGGTCGAGCGCTCCACGCAGTGGTGGGAGATCGGGCTGTTCCACTGCACGCAGCCGGGGCTGGACCGGCCGGACCTGATGATGCACTACGGGTCGGTGCCGTTCGACCTGAACACCGTGCGCTGGGGCTACCCGACCACGGACAACGGCTTCTGCCTCACCCCGAACGTCACCCGCGGCCGGTCGCGGGGCACGGTGCGGCTGCGCAGCCGGGACTTCCGCGACCGCGCCCGCGTGGACCCGCGGTACTTCACGGACCCGGAGGGCCACGACATGCGGGTCATGACGGAGGGGATCCGGCTGGCCCGGCGCGTCGCCGAGCAGCCGGCGCTGAAGGAGTGGGTGGCGCGGGAGCTGGCACCGGGGCCGGAGGCGGTGCGGGACGACGAGATCGAGGACTACATCGTCAAGACGCACAACACCGTCTACCACCCGGCGTGCACGGTGAAGATGGGTCCCGCGACGGACCCGAAGGCGCCGCTGGACCCGCAGCTGCGGGTGCGCGGGGTGGAGAACCTGCGGGTGGCCGACGCGTCGGTGCTGCCCTTCCTGCCCGCGATCAACCCCAACATCACCACGATGATGGTCGGCGAGAAGTGCGCCGACCTGCTGAAGGCGAGCCGGTAGGGCCGCCGCGCGCCGTGGGGGAGCCCGCGGTGGCCCACTGGGCTCCTCGGCGGCGCGCGGCACGACCCTCTACTCCGGCAGCAGGCCGAGCTGGGCCAGCATGTCCAGCTGGTCCCAGTACATCCGGACACGGACGATCTCGTGGCCCCGGACCGTGTAGACGGCCGCGAACGGGACCTCGATGCGGGCGCCGGTCGGCGGGGTCTCCGTGCCGTCGGGGTTGCCCAGCGGTCCGGTGTTCGTCCCCCGGAACAGCGACTCCTCGACGACCGTGTCGCCGTCCACGTAGGTGCGGTGCACGACGACCTGGTTGTCGGGGAAGGCCTTCTCGTTCTCGGCCCAGAAGTCGCGCAGTCCCTGGCGGCCCTTGGCATCGAAACCGGGCAGCGTGAGCTCGCAGTCCTCGGCGAACGGAGCCACGAACCCGTCTACGTCGTGGGCGTTCCAGGCGTCGGTCAGGCGGTCGAACGTCTTCCTCAGGTCCATCGTCGCCTCCTCTGGGATCCGGACGGGGCGCCCACGCTAGGGACCCTGCGCCGGCGGCCGACAGGGCCGACGGACTGTGCCGGCCGGCCGATCGGGCGGGGCGGAAGCCCCGAGGAGGGCGTCGCGGCACGATCGGTACCGGAAGGGGACGCGGGTCGGCAGTGTGGTCGGGGTTCGGCACGCCCTCGGCGACCTTGCCGCACACGAGGCGGTGGGCGATGCTCGCGGAGATGTCTGCTCACGCTCTCCGGCCCCACATGCGCTACCCGGCGAACTCCCGCGCCGACGCTCTCACCGGGACGCCCCCCGGCGAACCGGTCACCGGCCCCGCGGTGGGGGAGGCCCGCGCATGAGCACGGCCCTCGCCGTCCGCCTGCGCGAGCTCGCCGCCGCCGGGCCGGACCGCCCCGCGTTGACCGACGAGCACGGCGCAGTGACCCGCCGCGAGCTCGACGAGCGCTCCACCCGGCTGGCCCGCCGGTTCGCCGAGCTCGGGGTCGGGTACGGCGACTTCGTCTCGATCGCGCTGCCCAACGGGATCCGGCACGTCGAGTGCTCGCTGGCCGCGTGGAAGCTCGGCGCGGTGCCGCAGCCGCTGTCCCACCGGCTGCCGCCCGCGGAGCTCACCGCGCTGGTGGACATCGCGGACCCGGCGCTGGTCGTGGGCCTCGACCCGGGCGACGGCCGGCCCTGGCTGACCGGCGACGAGGACCTCGCGACCGGCGACGCGACGCCGCTGCCCGACGTCGTCGGACCCTCGTGGAAGGCGCCCACCTCGGGGGGCAGCACCGGCCGCCCCAAGCTGATCGTGGCGGGGCAGGTGGCGAGCGTGGAGGCCGTGCTCGCGCGCGCCCCGCTGCTGCGGATCGACCGGGACGGGGTGTTCCTGTCGACCGCGCCGCTCTACCACAACGCGCCGTACATGTTCTCGCTGATGGCGCTGCTGCAGGGGCACCACGTCGTCCTCATGGGACGGTTCGACGCCGCCCGCGCGCTCGACCTCGTGGCCCGGCACCGCGCGACCTGGCTCTACGTGGTGCCCACGATGATGGGCCGGATGCTGCGGCTGCCCACGGCGGTCCGCGAGGCGGCGGACCTGTCGTCGCTGCGGACCGTGCTGCATGTCGGCGCGCCCTGCCCGCCGCACGTGAAGCGGGGCTGGTTGGACTGGGTGAGGACACCGGAGACGGTGATCGAGCTGTACTCGGGGACCGAGGCGCAGGCCAACTGCATGATCGACGGCCGGGAGTGGCTGGAGCGCCCGGGCTCGGTCGGGCGCGTGCAGCGCGGCCGGATGAGCGTGCGCGGCGAGGACTTCCGCGAGCTGCCGCCGGGCGAGGTCGGCGAGATCTGGATGCGGCCGGACGGGGAGGCGACGACCTACCGGTACATCGGCGCCGAGGCGCGCGAGCGCGACGGGTGGGAGTCGTTGGGGGACATGGGCTCCTTCGACGCCGACGGCTACCTCTTCCTCGCCGACCGGCAGACCGACATGATCCTGGTCGGCGGGGCCAACGTGTACCCGGCCGAGGTCGAGTCCGCGCTGTGCGAGCACCCCGCGGTGCTCTCGGCCGCCGTGATCGGGCTCCCGGACGAGGACTACGGCAGCGTGGTCCACGGGATCGTGCAGGTCGGCGGCAACCACGACGGCGACGTCACGGGGGAGGAGCTGCGCGAGTTCGTGCGCGGCCGGCTCGCCCCGTACAAGGTGCCGCGGACCGTCGAGCTCACCGCCGACCCTCTGCGGGACGACGCCGGCAAGGTCCGCCGCAGCGCCCTGCGGGAGGCCCGCCTCCCGCAGGCCTCCTAACCGCGCAGTGCCGCGGGCAGCACCTGTGCCGCCTCCACCAGGCTCGGCCCGTACCAGGTCAGCAGCCGCCCGCTGACCAGCACGGACGGGGTGATGAAGGCCTCGGGGCCGTCGTCGGCGGTGAAGAGGTACGGCTCGTCCGGCAGCACCACGAGGTCGTGCGCGGGCAGGTCGGCCGGGTCGAACCGCGGGTAGCGCTCGGGGGAGTCGGCCAGGACGTTGTCCACGCCGAGCCGGGCGAGCACCGCGCCGGTGAAGGTGTCCGAGCCGCAGGCCATCCACGGCCTGCGCCAGATCGGCACCACGGCGCGGCGCCGCTCGGCCGGCTCCGGGAGGGCGACCCACAGGCGGCGGGCCTCGGCGAGCCACTCCGGCTCGTCGAACCCGCAGGCGGCGAGCATGCGGCCGAGCGAGTCCAGGCCGCCGTCGACGGTCCGGATGTCGGTGACGTAGACGGCGAGCCCCGCGTCGCGCAGCCGCTGCAGGTCGCCGGGCTTGTTCTCCTCCTGGTTGGCCAGCACCAGGTCCGGCTCGAGGGCGACGATCGCCTCGACGTCCGGGTTCTTGGTGCCGCGCACCCGCGGCACGTCGAGGTCGGTCGGGTGGGTGCACCAGTCGGTGGCGGCGACGAGCCGCGAGACGTCCGTGGCCCCGACCGCCTCGGTCAGCGAGGGCACGATCGACGCGATCCGTTCGACCTTCGCCGGTACCTCGACCTCGCGGCCCTCGTCGTCGATCACCGTCGGCATGCGGCCAGGCTAGTCACTCCACCAGCGCCAGGCTGATCACCGGGACGAAGGTGACGATCAGCAGGGCGATCAGCAGGACCCCGGCGCTGGGCACGGCCGCCCGCGCCACGCGCAGCACGCTCATCCGCGAGATCCCGCTGGCCACGAACAGGTTCAGCCCGAGCGGCGGCGTGATCATGCCGATCTCCAGGTTCATCACGATGATGATGCCGAGGTGGATCGGGTTCACGCCGAGCTCGGTGGCGATGGGGAAGAGGATGGGCGCGAGGATGAGGATGGCGCTCGACGTCTCCATGAAGCAGCCCACGATCAGCAGCAGCACGGTGACGAGCAGCAGGAACTGCCAGGGCTGCAGGTTCAGGGCGAGCAGCGCGCCGGTGACCTCGGCGGGGATGCGCTCGTAGGTGAGCACGAAGGAGAACAGGATGCCGTTGGCGATGATGAACATGACCATCGCCGAGGTCCGGGCCGACCGCAGCAGGATCGGCCCGATGTCGCGCCACGACAGCTCCCGGTAGACGAGCAGGCTGACCAGCAGCGCGTAGGCCACGGCCATGGCCGCGGCCTCGGTCGGGGTGAAGAAGCCGCCGTAGATGCCGCCCAGCACGAACACCGGCAGCAGCAGCGACAGGATCGCGTCCCGGAAGGCGCGGACCTTCTCCGCCCGGGTCATGTCGATGGCCGTCGCCCCGGTTCCGTAGCCGCGCCGCCGGGAGACGACCACGACCATGGCCAGCAGCAGCGCGCCGGCGAGCAGGCCGGGCAGGATCCCGGCGAGGAAGAGGTCGCCGATCGAGGTCTCGGTCGCGATGCCGTACACGATCAGCGGGATGGACGGCGGGATGAGGATGCCCAGCGACCCGGACGTGGCGATGAGCCCGGTGGAGAAGTCCCGGCCGTAGCCGGCCCGGATCATTGCGGGGATGAGCAGGGTGCCGACGGCGACGACGGTGGCCGGGCTCGAGCCCGAGATCGCGGCGAAGAAGACGCAGGACAGCACGGCCGTCATCGCCAGGCCGCCGCGGTAGCCGCCGACCGCCGCGAGCCCGGCCTCGGTGAGCCGTCTGCTGATCCCGCCCCGGCTCATGATCGTGGCGGCGAGCACGAAGAACGGGATCGCGACGAGCGGGAAGCTGTTGAGGGCGTTGGTCAGGGTCTCCGGGACCTGGGTGAGCGGGATGGTCGTGAAGTAGAAGAAGTAGAGGAAGGTCGTGAGCCCGAGGGCCACGGCGATCGGCGCCGACGACAGCAGCAGGACCAGCAGGGTGACCAGCAGGGCGATCGCTGCGGCGCTCATCGGCCGGCCTCCCCGTCGGTCTCGTCCGGGCGCCGGGGGCCCGTTTCGTCGTCCCGCGCGGCCGCGCCCTCGGCCTCCCGCTCCGCGGCCTGCTCCGCCTCCCGTTCGGCCGTCTTCTCGGGATACGGGTCACGGCCCCGGAGCATCCGGGAGGCGATCTCGCAGGCCCGCACGAACATCAGCGTGAACCCCACCGGAACCGGGAGGGTCGCGAGCCAGAGGGGGAGCTTCAACGCCGGGGTCAGGGTCAGCCGGGCGTACGGCTCCGCCAGGACGAGCCAGGCGAAGGCACCGACGATCCCGAGGTAGACCAGCGTGACGGCGATCCCGACCAGGGCGAGGACCCGCTTGCCGCGCTCGCCGAGGAACAGCGCGACCAGGTCGACGTTGACGTGCTCGTCGTAGCGCAGGGTCACCACGGCGCCGAGGAAGGTCGACGTGATCACGAGGAGGATCACGGCCTCCTCCGACCAGAACAGGATCTGCCCGGTGATCGTGCGGAGCAGCACGGCGACGATCGCGATCAGCGCGGCGAGCCCCAGCGACCCGGCCGCCAGCACGTTCTCCACCCGGGTGAGGACGCGGTCGAACGCGGCCATCACGCACCACCCGCCCGCCGCTGGGCCAGCAACTCGTCGACGACGTCCCGGCCGATGACGTCCGCCTGCTCGTCCCACACCTTCGGCACGACCGAGGCCTCGAACGCGGCCCGCTGCTCGGGGGTCAGCTGCACGATCTCCGTGGTGCCGGCCTCGGCGATCGTCTTCTTCGCCTCCTCGTTGAGCTGGGCGGCGACCTCGCGGTTGTAGCGGGCGGACTCCGTGGCGGCCTCGCGGACCACCTGCTGCAGGTCCGGCGGGAGCCCCTCGAAGAACGGCCGGTTGATCGTGAGGACGTAGCCGACGTAGCCGTGGTCCGACTCGGTGATGTACCGCTGCACCGTGTGCATGTTCTGCGACTCGATGTTCGACCAGGGGTTCTCCTGGCCGTCGATCAGCCCCTGCTGCAGCGCGTTGTAGACCTCGGCGAAGGCGAGCGGCGTGGTCTGGGCGCCCCACGCCGCGAACTGGGCGCGCAGGACGTCCGACGGCTGGATGCGGAAGCGGAGCCCCGCGAGGTCCTCGGCCGCGGTCATCCGGGTGTTCGAGGACAGCTGCTTGAGCCCGTTGTCCCAGAGCTCGAGCACGACGATGTCGCGGCGGGCCAGCTCGGGATTGCCGAAGATCGCGCGTCCCACGGCGGTGTCCGGGGAGGCGACCCGCGGGATGTCCTCGACGTCCCGGAACAGGAACGGCAGGTCGAGGACCTGCAGGGCGGGGGCGATCGTGGTGAACTTCGCGCTGGCCGGGGCCAGCATCTGCACCGCCCCGGACTGGAGGGCCTGCAGCTCGTCCTCGTCGCCGAACAGCTCCGAGTTGGGGTAGATCTCGACCGCGATCCGGCCGCCGGAGCGCTGTTCGACGATCTCCTCGAACCGCTGCGCCGCCTTGCCCTTCGGCGTCTTGGCCGTGACCACGTGGGAGAAGCGGAGCACGTACGTGTCGCTGCCGCCCGCCTGGCCGGCACCGCGGAGCCCGCAGCCGGCGAGGAGCACGCACAGCACCGCGAGGAGCGCCCAGACCGTTCGCCGTCGCATACCGCCGGTCCCTCCTCGAGCCGAGGACGGGGCGGCGCCGGAATGCGGCACCGTCGCCCATTCGGGTCGGACGGTAGGAATCGGTGCGAAGGGTGTCAAATGCTGGCGAACAGCGGCGTGTGGCGGCGGACGAAGTCGCGGAAGGCCCGGGCGGGCGCGCTCGCCCGCCGCTCCCGGGATCGGACGAGCCCGATCACGCGGATCGTGCGGGGGCTCGCCACCGGCAGCTCCACGACGCCCGGTGGTGGCCCGTGGTGCGACACCGGCACCAGCGCGACCCCCAGGCCCGCCCGGACGAACCCCCGGACCGTCGCCGAGTCCCCGGACTCGAACGCCAGCCGCGGCGTGAAGCCCGCGTCGCGGCACCAGCGGTCGACCGCGGCGCGCAGGCCGTTGCCGGGCAGGAAACCGATGAACCGCTCGCCCGCGGCATCGGCGAGGGGGAGCCCGTCGCGGCGCTCCGCCAGCGGATGGTCGGCGGGGACCGCGAGCCGCAGCTCCTCCTCGCCGAGGGGCTCCGCGGCGAACGCGGCCTCCTCGGGCAGGGGAGAGGTGAGCGCGAGATCGGCGGCGCCCTCGCGGATCCACTGCAGCAACGTGTGGTGCGGGGCCTGGAGCAGGTCGAACCGGATCCCCGGCTGCACCGCCCGGAACCCGCCGACCAGCCGCGGGACGACCTCGGTGCCCAGTGTGGGCAGGAAGGCCAGCGTGATCCGTCCCTGCACGCTGTCGACCTCGCCGGCCAGCTCGCGGGCGCCGGTGGCCAGCTCGGCGAGGGAGCGCTCGGCGTAGCGCAGCAGCAGCCGGCCCTCGCGGGTGAGCCGCACCGTGCGGCCGCTGCGGACGAACAGCGACGTCCCCAGCTCCCGCTCCAGGCGGGCGATGCCGCGCGAGAGTGTGGACTGCGGCACACCCAGCTCGTCCGCGGCCTGCGTGACGTGCTCGGCCCGCCCGACGGCGACGAACCAGCGCAACCGGGGTGCGAGCGCGGTCAGGACCACCGACTCATCCATTACTGCATCATCGCACCCGACCAGATGCATTGGACGCATGCTGGCCCTGGTCGTACGGTCGGTAGCCATGACAACGACCGCCCCTGCTCCGGCCTCGTCCGCCGCACTCGGCCACGAGCGCGGCAGCCCGGGCTACCGCCGCCTCGGGCTGGCGATGTGGTGCACGGGGCTGGCGACGTTCGTGCTGGTCTACGCCGTGCAGGGGCTGTTGCCCACGCTCGCCGACGAGTTCGGCGTCTCGTCGGGGACCTCCAGCCTGGCGCTGTCGGCGACCACCCTGACCCTCGCGCTCGCCATCGTGCCGCTGTCCGCGGTGGCCGAGGCCTGGGGCCGCGCCCGCGTGATGACCGTCGCACTGGCCGCGTCGGCGGTCCTCGGCCTGCTCGCTCCGCTCGCGCCGACCTTCGAGGTGCTCGTCGGGATACGGGCGCTGCAGGGGATCGCGCTGGCCGCCCTGCCGGCGCTGGCGATGTCGCACGTGACCCGAGAGGTGACCCCGCGGCACCTCGGCGGCGCGGTCGGGATGCTCATCGCCGGCAACACCATCGGCGGGCTCTCCGGGCGGCTGATCGCCAGCGCGGTCGCCGACGTCGCGGGCTGGCGGCTCGCGCTGCTCGCCGTCGGGCTCGTGTCGCTGGCCTGCACCGTGGCGTTCCGGCTGCTGCTGCCGCCGTCGGTCGCGCCGGCCGCCCCGCGGGTGCGTCTCGGCGAGCTCGGCGGGCCGATCCTGCGGCACCTGCGCGACCCGGGCCTGCTGTGCCTGTTCGGCATCGGCTTCCTGCTGATGGGCTCGTTCGTGACCGTCTACAACTACCTGGGCTTCCGGCTGCTGCGCGCCCCGTTCGGGCTGCCCGCGGCGCTGGTCGCGCTGATCTTCCTCGGGTACCTGGCCGGGTCCTACGCGTCGACGGCGGCGGGCCGGCTCGGGGACCGCTTCGGTCGCCGGAAGGTCATGTGGATCGGCATCGTGGTCGCGGTCGCCGGGGCGTGGGTCACCACGCCGGCCTGGCTGCCGACGGTCCTTGCCGGGCTGCTGCTGGTCACGGTCGGGTTCTTCGCCGGGCACTCGCTGGCCAGCAGCTGGGTGGGCCGCCGCTCGTCGATGCTGTCCGAGGGTTCGCCGGGCATCGCCTCGTCGCTGTACCTGTTCGGCTACTACGCGGGCAGCAGCGTCGGCGGCACCGTCGGCGGGGTCGTGTTCGACGTCGCCGGCTGGACCGGGGTCGTCGGCTACCTCACCGTGCTGCTCGCCGGCGCGCTCGCCCTGGCCCTCACCCTGCGCCGGATCCCCGCCCCCGCTTGATCCCGGTAACGGCGCTCTCGCTCATGTGCAGCGAGCGGGAGCGTCGTTCGCTCACCTCTGCCGGACGTACTCCGCGGTGTACGGGCGCTCGGCGGTCGTCGGCTCGCCGAGCGGGTAGGCCCGCTCCCCGCGCCGGTTCGCGGCGAGCGCGGTCGCCCAGTTCAGCAGCGTGGTGAACCGGTTGTGCACGCCCGCCAGGAAGGCGATGTGGATCACGCCCCACAGCAGCCAGCCGACGAACCCGTCGACCCGCACCGGACCCTTCTCCAGCAGCGCGTGCCGCCGGGAGATGTAGGCCGCGTTGCCGAGGTCGAGGTACCGGAACGGCCGCGTCGGCTCCCCGGCCGGCACCCGCCGGACGTCCTCGCCCGCGTGCCGCCCGGACTGCATCGCCACCTCGGCGACGCCGGGCAGGTCGTCGAGGCTCATGACGTCGCCGACCACGCGGATCTCCGGATGCCCCGCGACGGTGAGGTCCGGCTCGACGGGGAGCCGGCCCTGCCGGTCCTGCACCGCGCCGGTCTCCTTCGCCACGTTCTGCAGGAACGGAACGGCCTCGACGCCCGCGGTCCACAGCACCGTGCGCGCGTCGTACCGCCGCTGTTCCCGCCGGCCGTCGGGCCCCGGCTTCTTCGCGGTCATGACCACCCCGCGCTCGTCGACGTCCGTGACGTGCACCCCGAACACCGTCTCGACGCCGAGCCGGTCGAGAGCCTGCTGTGCCTTCTCGGTGAGGTTGCGCCCGAACGGGTCTCCGCCATCTCGAACGCCCCCGGCACGCGGCGACGGATGGCGAGCGCGTCGTCGATGGTCTTCATGCCCGGCGCGTGCACCGCGAACTCGGGGTGGCCGAGGTAGGACTGGCGCATTCCCGCGGCGACGATCAGCTGGTCGTAGGGCAGGTCGAAGGTCGTGTCGTCCGGGCGGCGGGCGGTGAGGACCCGCTCGGTCGCGTCGAGATCGCAGGCCTCGCCGAGGACCACGCGCACGTTCCGGTGCCGGCGCATGAGCGTGCGCAGCGGGGTCGTGATCTGTCCCTCGGACAGCAGTCCGGTGGCGCACTGGTAGAGCAGCGGCTGGAACAACGAGGTCGTGGTCCGGTCGAGCAGAGTGACGTCCGCGTCCGCGCGGGCGAGCCGACGGGCCGCGTAGACCCCGCCGAACCCGCCGCCGACCACCACGACCTTCGGCCGCGCCATGTACTCCCCCTTCGAGTCGCTCGCTCTCGCGCACCCGGCGGGGGGCGGGGGCATGCCGTCACACCCTCGATGAGCGAACGGCGCTGTCGCTCGGACCTAGTGGGCGAGAGCGCCGCTCGCTCACGGGGTCACCAGGTCTTGGCGACCTCCCGGGCCCGCGCGTGGGCGGCGTCGCGGGCGGTCGCGGCGTCGTCGGTGACGAGGTTCGGGCGGAAGTGGATCTCCTCGACCTCCTCGATCCCGGCCCAGTGCAGCCAGTCGGTGAAGAAGGTGGACTGGAAGTCGCGGCCGAAGGCCGGTCCGCGGCCGGGGCCGTAGACCGCGCTGGTGTAGACCACGGCGGCCTTCTTCCCCTGCAGCAGCCCGGTGTACCCCCGTTCCGGGTCGAAGCCGAACACCAGGCCGGGTTGGCTGATCACGTCGACCAGCTGTTTGAGCACGTAGGGCACGCCGGCGTTCCACATCGGGACGCTGAACAGGTAGCGGTCGGCCGCGTCGAACCGGCGGAACTCCGCGGTCGCGGCCGCCCACGCGGCGGCGCCCTCGCCGCTCGGCTGCTGCCCGGCGAAGACGGCCATCTTGGCCTCGGCCGCCGGGGGACCGAAGGCGGGCAGCGTGCCGTCCCACAGGTCGCGGTGGGCGATCTCGACGTCGGGATGGGTCTCGGCGTAGACCTCGAGGAACGTGCTCGCGATCGCCAGGGACTCGGAGGCGGCACCGCGGGGCGAGGCGGCGACGTGCAGCAGGCGGGTCATGGGGAACTCCTTCGATAGCAGTGTGTGCGCACGCACATAATAAGCACGATGTGTGCGCACGCACAAGCTATGCTGCCCGGATGGAACCCGACGACGCGGGCGTGGCGGCCTGGGCCGCGCTGCTGCGGACCCACGCGGCGGTGCTCCGCGAGCTGGAACGCGACCTGGAACGCGCCCAGGGCATGCCGCTGACCTGGTACGACGTGCTGCTCGAGCTCAACTCGGCACCCGAGCGCCGGCTGCGGATGCAGGAGCTGGGGGAGCGGGCGGTGGTGTCGCGCTCCCGGGTGAGCCGGATCGTCGACGAACTGGCACGGGCGGGTCTCGTCGTGCGCGAGCAGGACCCGGCCGACCGGCGGGGGAGCTGGGCGGTCCTGACGCCCGCGGGCCGGGAGCGCCTGCGCGCCGCGGCGCCGGGCTACCTCGACGGGATCGCGAAGCACTTCGCCGACCACCTCACACCGGAGGAACGCGACACGATCGCGACCGCGCTGCAGCGCGTCCTCGCCGCCCACGCCCGATGAGCGAGCAGACCCCAGGTGAGCGAACGGCACTCTCGCTCACCAGGAATGAGCGAGAGCGCCGTTCGCTCACGGGGCGCGAGAAGGGTGTCGCCCCGCACTGACCAGGTGCGGGGCGACGCGGGTGTGGCGGGTGAACCGGCTACATGTTGCGCCGGTACTGGCCCCCCACCTCGAAGAAGGCGTCCGTGAGCTGCCCCAGCGAGCAGACCCGGGCGGCCTTCATCAGCTCGTCGAACACGTTGCCCTCGCCGGTGGCGACGTCCTGCAGCCGGCGGATCGCCTGCTCGGCCTCGGACTTGTGCCGGGCCTGGAAGTCCGCCAGCCGGTCCAGCTGGGACTGCTTCTCGGCCTCGGTGCCGCGGGCGAGCTCGATCTCCTGCGGCTCCTCGTCGTCCGCCCCGGGCTTGCGGAAGGTGTTCACGCCGACGATCGGGAGCGTGCCCTCGTGCTTGCGGTGCTCGTAGAGCATCGACTCGTCCTGGATCTTGCCGCGCTGGTAGCCGGTCTCCATGGCGCCCAGCACGCCGCCGCGCTCGGCGATCCGGTCGAACTCGGCGAGCACGGCCTCCTCGACGAGGTCGGTCAGCTCGTCGACGATGAACGACCCCTGCAGCGGGTTCTCGTTCATCGACAGGCCCCACTCGCGGTTGATGATCAGCTGGATCGCCATCGCGCGCCGCACCGAGGACTCGGTGGGGGTGGTGATCGCCTCGTCGTAGGCATTGGTGTGCAACGAGTTCGCGTTGTCGTAGAGCGCGCAGAGCGCCTGCAGCGTGGTCCGGATGTCGTTGAAGTTCATCTCCTGCGCGTGCAGGGACCGGCCCGACGTCTGGACGTGGTACTTCAGCTTCTGCGAGCGCTCGTTGGCGCCGTACTTCTCCCGCATCGCCACGGCCCAGATCCGCCGCGCGACCCGGCCGATGACCGTGTACTCGGCGTCCATGCCGTTGGAGAAGAAGAAGGACAGGTTCGGCGCGAAGTCGTCGATGTCCATGCCGCGCGCGAGGTAGCTCTCCACGAACGTGAAGCCGTTGGACAACGTGAACGCGAGCTGGCTGATCGGGTTCGCCCCGGCCTCGGCGATGTGGTAACCGGAGATGGAGACGGAGTAGAAGTTCCGCACCTTGTGCTGGATGAACCACTCCTGGATGTCGGCCATCATCCGGAGCGAGAACTCGGTGGAGAAGATGCAGGTGTTCTGGCCCTGGTCCTCCTTGAGGATGTCGGCCTGCACCGTGCCGCGGACGTTGGCGTAGGCGAAGGCGGTCAGCTCCTCGCGCTCGGCCTCGTCGGGCTCGCGGCCCTCCTCCTCGCGGAACTTCTCGACCTGCTGGTCCACCGCGGCGTTGAGGAAGAACGCCAGGATCGTCGGCGCCGGCCCGTTGATCGTCATGGAGACCGACGTGGTGGGCGAGCAGAGGTCGAAGCCGGCGTACAGCTCCTTCATGTCGTCGAGCGTCGCGATCGAGACGCCGGAGGTGCCGACCTTGCCGTAGATGTCCGGGCGGGTGTCCGGGTCGTGCCCGTAGAGGGTCACCGAGTCGAACGCCGTGGACAGCCGCTTGGCGTCCGAGTCCTCGGACAGGTACTTGAACCGGCGGTTGGTGCGGAAGGGGTCGCCCTCGCCGGCGAACATGCGGGCCGGGTCCTCGCCCTCCCGCTTGAACGGGAACACCCCGGCGGTGAACGGGAACCTGCCGGGCAGGTTCTCCCTGCGCAGGAAGCGCAGCAGCTCGGCGTCCTCGGTGTAGCGCGGCAGCGCGACGCGCGGGACCTTGTTGCCCGACAACGTCTCCCGGGTCAGCTGGGTGCGCAGCTCCTTGTCGCGGACCTTCACCACGAGCTCGTCGCCGGAGTAGTCCTCGACGACCTGCGGCCAGGTGTCGATCAGCTGCGCGGTCTCGGCGGACAGGTCCTGCTCGGCCTTCTGCAGCGCCTCGTCGACCGACTCGCCGACGAGCTCCTTCGCGGTGCGCAGGTGCTGGCGGACGCGGGCCTTGGTCGCCTCGGCCTCCGTGTCGGCGTGGTAGCCGCGCACGGTCTCGGCGATCTCGGCGAGGTAGCGCACCCGCTCCGGCGGGATCACCGCGGCGTACTCGGTGGAGGTCTTGCGGTCCACCTTCGGCAGCCGGCCCTCGTGCAGCGTCAGGCCGTTCTCCGCCAGCAGCGCGCCGAGCTTCTGGTACAGCGCGGTCACGCCGTCGTCGTTGAACGTGGCGGCGGAGGTGCCGTAGACCGGCATGTCCTCCCAGCTCTCGCCGAACGCGTCCCGGTTGCGCACGAGCTGGCGCCCGACGTCCCGGCGCGCGTCCTCCGCCCCGCGGCGCTCGAACTTGTTGATCGCCACGACGTCGGCGAAGTCCAGCATGTCGATCTTCTCGAGCTGCGACGCGGCGCCGAACTCCGGCGTCATCACGTACAGCGAGCGGTCGACGAACGGGACGATGCCGGCGTCGCCCTGCCCGATGCCCGGGGTCTCCACGACGACCAGGTCGAACCCCGCCGCCTTGAGCACCGAGATCACGTCGCCGAGGTTCTCGGGGATCACGCCGTCGTTGCCGCGGGTGGCCAGCGAGCGGAAGTAGACCTGGTCGCCCTTGAGGGCGTTCATCCGGATCCGGTCGCCGAGCAGCGCGCCGCCGCCCTTGCGCCGGGTCGGGTCCACGGCCAGCACCGCGATCCGGAGCTTGTCCTCCTGGTCGAGGCGGAAGCGGCGCACCAGCTCGTCCGTCAGCGAGGACTTGCCGGAGCCGCCGGTGCCGGTGATGCCCAGGACCGGGACCTGCTTCTCGCTCGCCTTGACCCGCTCGAGCACCTCGGCCGGCAGCTTTCCGGACTCGGCCAGGGTCAGGGCCCGCGCGAGGGTGGCGGTCTCGCCGGTGAACACCCCGTCGTACGACGCCGGGGGCTCGGTCGCGAGGTCGGTGTCGCACTCGCGGATCATCAGGTTGATCATGCCCGGCAGGCCGAGGCGCTGGCCGTCGTCCGGGGAGAAGATCCGCGAGACGCCGCGGGAGTGCAGCAGCTCGATCTCCTCGTGGACGATCACGCCGCCCCCGCCGCCGTACACCTTGACGTGGCCGGCGCCGCGCTCGCGCAGCAGCTCGACCAGGTAGGAGAAGTACTCGACGTGCCCGCCCTGGTAGGAGCTGATGGCGACGCCCTGCACGTCCTCCTGGATGGCCGCGGTGACGACCTCGTCGACCGAGCGGTTGTGACCCAGGTGGATCACCTCGGCGCCCTGCCGCTGCAGGATGCGCCGCATGATGTTGATCGCCGCGTCGTGCCCGTCGAACAGGCTCGCGGCCGTCACGAAGCGGATCGGGTTCTTCGGGACGTAGAGCTCGCTGTCACCCATGGATCGGACCTCCTGCACGACGACGTACCCCGCACATTTAGTTTGACATCCTAGTATCGGACGTACAAGAGATCGCGATGTGACGTCGGTCGGAGGCGTCTCCGCAGGTCAGCGGCGGTCGTGAGCGCGAACTGCCGCTCTGGCGGCAGTCGGCGCTCACAGGAGGGTGTCGAGGGCGGTGTGCACCTCGGCGAGGGTGGGCCGGGAGCCCGGATCGGCGAGCAGGCAGCCGTCGAGGGCGCTCGCCACACGCACCGGGAGCCGGCGCCGGGACCGGAGCCGGGGTGCCGGCTTGAGCAGCTGCGGGTAGAGCCGGGCCAGCTCGGCGCGCGGGTGCGTCGAGTCGGTGCGGGAGAGGCTGTGCGAGCCGGTCTGCTCCGGGTCCGCGACGCCGTCGGGGAAGGGGCGGACGCCGGTCGCGGCCTCGTGCAGGACCACGCCGACCGCCCAGACGTCCGTCGCGGGCGTGACGACGCCGCCGAGGATCTGCTCGGGGGCCATGTACCGGGCGCTGCCGACCTCGGCCGGCGCCGGCCCCGGGGTGCGGGCGAGCGCCAGGTCGATCACCCGGGTGACCCCCGCGCTGACGACGATGTTGCTGGGCTTCACGTCGCAGTGCACCCGGCCCTGCTCGTGCAGGTACCGCAGGGCCGCCCCGAGCTGCTGGCCGAGGTGGGCGAGCGCGGCCTCCGGGAAGCGGCCGTAGCTGTCCAGCGCGTCGGACAGGGTCCCGCCGGGCAGCGACTCCAGCACCATCACCGGGTCGGGACCGCGCTCGTCGACCAGGTCGAGCAGCCGCACGATGTACGGGTGCCGCAGCGAGCGGAGCAGCTTGGCCTCGCGCAGCAGCCCCCGGCGGGTGCGGGCGTCGCCCACGAGGTCCGGCCGCAGCACCTTCGCCACCGTGTGGCAGTGGTGGACGGCGCTCCACGTGTCGTACGTGTCGTAGTCCTCGCCGCGCCGCAGGTGCTGGACCACGCTGTAGCCCGGCGCGACCTCCCGGCCGGGCGCGAGCGGGGGCGGGCCGTCGAGGCCGGACCGGGTCACCGGCCCGTCGGTCCCGCGGGTCGTGCTGCGGGTCCCCACCTCGCGGAGGGTGCCGGGAGCCGGACCCGCGTGCGGATCCGGCTCCACGGCGGCGGCACTCATCGCGCGGCCCCGCGCCGGCCGCGGCGGTCGGTCATCGCGGACCGCCGTGGCGCACGCTCCAGCCGGTGCGCTCGCCGTAGGCGTCGGCCGCGTACAGCGCGTCCATCGCGTCCACGTCCATCGGTCCGTCCGTGCCGTTCATCCCGTCCGTCCCCACCGTGCCGTGGGCGCCCGCCTGCACGCCCCGCACGTCGTCGACCACCGCACCGTCGAACCCCACGCGGTCGATCCTCGCGCGGTGCCGCCCGCCGGGCATCTCGGAGGCCCCGGTGACGGCGACGAAACGCTCCGTGGGTGCGGCGTCCGGTCCGGCTGTGGGCTCCGCCACCAGGGCCGGCAGCGGCTCGGCCACCGCCGTCCGGCGCGCGGGCAGCGCCCAACGGGACAGCGCCTCCGGGCCCGAGAGCGGGGCGAGCTCGGAGAGCCCGACGTGCGCGCCCGGCGTGCGGAAGGTCGGCAGCAGCGTGGTCTCGGCCCAGGGGTCGGCGGGCCAGGAGGCCGTCCGCAGGGCGTCGAGGTCGGCGTCGAGGTCGTTCTCGAAGCAGTCCCCGTAGTCCCCGTAGTCCCCGTAGTCCTCGTAGTCCTCGTGCTCGTCGTACCCGCCGTCGGCGTCGAGCCCGTCGAACGCGTGGCGCAGGGCAGCGGGCAGGTGCTCGTCCGCGGGCTCCGCGCCGGGGTGGTGCAGCCGGTACAGCTCGGCGTAGCCGGGGCTGCGGGTGAGCAGCTCGCGGTGCCGCCCGGAAGCGGTGATCCGGCCGTCCTCGAGGTAGACGATCTGGTCGGCATCGGTCACCGTGCGCAGGTTGTGGCTGATCACGAGGGTGGTGCGGCCCTCCATCAGTCGGCGCAGCGGGGTGAGGACGCGCTCGGTGGCGCCGGCGTCGAGTCCCGTCGTCGGCTCGTCGAGGATCAGCACGGGCGCGTCGCGGACCATGGCCCGCGCGATCGCCAGCCGCTGCCGCTGGCCGCCGGAGAGCAGCCGGCCGCGCTGGCCGACCCGGGTGTCGTAGCCGTCGGGCAGGGCGGTGATGAACTCGTGCGCGTCGGCGGCCCGGGCGGCCTCGACGATCTCGGCCTCGCTCGCGTCGGGCCGGCCCCAGAGGATGTTGTCGCGCACCGTGCCGTCGAACACGAGCGTCTCCTGCAGCAGCGCCGCGACGTTGCGCCGGACGTCGGCCAGGGCGAGCTCGCGCAGGTCGTGGCCGTCGAGCACCACGGAACCCGCGTCCGGGTCGTAGAAGCGCAGCAGGAGCTTGGTCAGCGTGGTCTTGCCGGCGCCACTGGGGCCGACCACCGCCACGGTGTGGCCGCGCGGGACGAGGATCGAGACCTGCTCCAGCGCGGGCTCGGTCGTGCCCGGGTAGGTGAAGGTGACGTCCTCGAGGCGCAGGTCGCCGCGGGCGCGCTCGATCCGCACCGGGTCGGGCCGGTCGGTGACCTGCGGCTCCTCGTCCAGCAGCTCGATCACGCGCTCGGCACCCGCCGCCGCGGCGTAGATCGTGTTGCCCATCTCGCCGAAGCCGCGGACCGGGCCGAACAGCTGGCTCAGGTACCCGGTGAACACCAGCAGCCCGCCGACTGTCAGGTTGCCGCGAGCCATCTGCCAGATGCCGACGCCGAGGACGGTCAGCACGCCGACGACCTCCAGCATCCCGACCAGCGGTCCGAACAGGGACTTGAGCCGCACCGCCACCATCTGCGCGGCGAAGGCGCCGCGGCTCTCCCGGTGGAAGCGCTCGGTCTCGCTGGCCTGTCGACCGTAGGCCTGCACGAGGGCGACGTTGCCGAGGCTCTCCTCGGCCACGGCCGCGATGCCACCGGTGCGCCGCCGCTTCTCCCGTGACGCGGCCTTGATCCGCCGCGCGAAGAACCGGGACGCCAGGCCGAACACCGGCGCGGCCGCGATGGCGATCAACGCCAGCTGCCAGTTGAGGTAGAAGAGCAGGGTCGTGAAGACGATCACCTGGACGCCGTACGTCACGGTCATCGCGACGCCCGTGAGCACGAGTTCCTCGATCGCGCCGATGTCGCTCGACAACCGCGACATCACGTCGCCGAGTTGGCGCCGTTCGAAGAATCCGAGCGAGAGTCGCTGCAGATGTGCGAACACGCGCGTGCGCAGGACGAGGACGAATCGTTCACTGACCCACGCGGCGATGTACGAGTCGAAATAGTCGATCACCGCACCGAGGACGGAGACGGCCAGATAGGCGCCGATCACCCACGGGAGCAACGCGTAGTTCTGCGGGGTCAGCACGTCGTCGACGAGGATCATGAACAGCCACAGGCTGGCGGCGATCGTCAGCGGGCTGAGCGCGGAGAGGACGAGGCCGAGCGCGAAGCGGCCGCGGAAGCCGGCGGTGCAGGGCCAGAACCGGCGGAAGATCTGCCGCACGGTCAGGTGGGGCGCCTCGGGCACCAGCGCGTCCGCGGTGCGGGCCGCGCGGTCGCCTTCGCGGTCGCCCTCGCGGTCCTCGGCAACGGCGTCGACACTGCTGCCGGTGCCGGTGCCGGTGCCGGTGTCGAGGTCGGGATCCGCGGCGGCATCGGCGCTGGTCACGGGGACAGCTGTGGTCGCGACCTCGGACGGCGCGATGTCGACGGCGGGGAAGGGCTCGGGCGTCGGCTCCGGCCCGGGAGCGGGCTCCGGGGCTTCGGTGACCTCGCTGACCTCGGTGACGGGCCGGGTCGCGCGGCCGGAACCGCGCCTCGTCGCGCGGTGACGGGCGGTGGGGGACGGCATCTTCACGTGCCTCCGGTGGTCCGGGTGAGTACGGGGGAGTGCGGGGGCCGGAACGTCGGGCGAGAAGATCGGTCGGGAAGACGACGACGGCCCCTCCCACCGCAGCGCGGGAGGGGCCGCCGCACGTTCATCGCTCTCAGAACGGTTCTGGGAGCACCCGGGTCACTTGTGCCCGTGCTTCTTGTGCTTCTTGCCGTGCGACTTGCTCCACGACTTCTTCGAGTGCGAGCACTTGTCGTGCTTCTTCGGCTTCTTCGGGCCGCCGGGCAGCGGCAGCAGGTCCGCGAAAGGCATGGCTACTCCTTCTTCGGAGCGCGGCCGCGATTTGCGCACCGCGTATCTCGCCTAAAGCGCGAACGGGAAGGAGGTTGCGACGTTCTCGACACGCCACTCGATCGGGCTAAACGGTCGGTGAACGTCGGGCGTGCGGCGTCCGGGCGAGCACCGCCCGGTCGGGTGATGTGATCGGGCCGTGATCGGTCACTGCCCGCATCGTGAGGCGCGCGAGCGTGGTGTGAATGCCGTCACGACGAATGTCCGCGGATCGCCCGGTTCGTCGCTCGGTCACTCTCCGCGGACCGAGGGGCGGCGGGGCCGGACGTCAGGCCGCGCGGCGCTGCGCCGCCGGCTCGGCGGCGGGGTCGATGACGGACTCGACCTTCTCGACCGCCTCGTCGACCACGTCGCCGACGGCGGCGGTGAGGGCGGCCGGGACGCCCTCCGCCCGGCGGGCCCGGAGCCGGCGGCGCAGCATCCGGGCGGCCACCGTGCCCGTGACGCCGACGAGGGCGAGGGCGAGGGCGGACAGCACGATCGGCAGGATGCCGGCGTCGGGGAAGACCGCCATGAGCACGAACGAGGAGAGCGGCCACCACAGCAGGGATCGTCCCGCACCGTGGCGCGTCCAGTCGTGATGCTCGGGCGCCATGTGGATCGCTTACCCACGGCGATCACGGATCATGCCTGCGGTCCGGGAATCCCCCCGTGAGCGTGGGACCCGCCCGCCCGTCGGCGTGGGTTAGGTTCCGGACATGAGCAGCGACGCCGCCCCCACCACCGCGCTCGACGTCCGGGCCGCCCTCCTCGACGAGAACGCGCGGCTGGCCGAGCTCGTACGCACGGCCGACCACGGCACGGAGATCCCGACCTGCCCGGGCTGGACGCTGACCCAGCTGTTCCGCCACGTCGGGCGCGGCCACCGCTGGGCCGCCACGATGATCACCGAGCGGGTGACGGAGGCGCTCGATCCCCGGCAGGTCCCCGGCGGGAAGCCGCCCGCCGACCTGGACGGGACGGTGGCGTGGCTGCGCGAGAGCGCCCAGGCCGTGCTCGACGCCGTCGACGCGGTCGGCCCGGAGGCCCCGGCGTGGTCGTTCACCGGGCCGAAGCCCGCGGCCTGGTGGATCCGCCGCCGGCTGCACGAGGAGACGGCACACCGCGCCGACGCGCAGCTCGCGCTGGGGCAGGACAGCGACCTCGCGCCGGCGCTCGCCGCCGACGGGCTGTCCGAGTGGCTCGACCTCGTCGCCGCCCGGCGCGGGCGGGAGCTGCTGCCCGAGGGCGCCACGCTGCACCTGCACGCCACGGACGGCGACCTGGGTCCGGCGGGGGAGTGGACGGTCCGCCCCGACGGCTCCGGCGAGCGGGCCGGGATCGCCTGGGAGCACGGGCACGCGAAGGGCACCGTCGCCGTCCGCGGGCCCGCCACCGTCCTCTACCTCGCCATGCTGCGCCGGCTGCCCGCCGACGACCCGCGGCTGGAGGTGTTCGGCGAGCCCGGCGTGTTCGACGCCTGGCTCGCCGCCACCCCCTTCTGACCTCAGGTCGGTGCGGTCTCCGGCGCGGCCTCCGGTGTCTCCTGCGGGGTCGCGGCGCGCCGCGGGAGCAGCACGGTGAGCGCGCCGGCCAGCACGGTCGTCACCGCGACCGCGACCAGCACCACCCGGAAGCCGGCGGTCATGCCCGCCCCGGCCGCGACCTGGAACCACACGGTGCCCAGGGTGGCCACGCCGACGGCGGCACCGAGCTGCTGGACGGCGTTGAGCACGCCCGAGGCCGAGCCGACCAGCGGGCCGTCGACGCCCGCCAGCACGATGTCGAAGAAGGGGGCGAGCAGCACGCCCATCCCGACGCCGCAGACGACCAGCGCCGGCGCCAGCGTCCACCCGGTGACCGGGGCGAACCCGAGCGTGGCGAGCACACCCAGCACGCCGACGGTCATCACGGCGGCGCCCAGCTGGATCGCGCCCCGGCCGAGCCGCGGGGCGAGCACGCCCGCGCCGAGCACCGACCCGGCCGCCACCCCGAACGCCCAGGGCGCCTGGGTGAGGCCCGCCTGCAGCGGGCCGAAGCCGAGCTCGAGCTGCAGGTAGAGGCCCAGCACCAGGACCAGGCCCGTCATCCCGGCGAAGAACACCAGCCCGACGACCGTGCCGCCGGCGAACGCGCGGATGCGGAAGAGCGCGGGCTCGACCAGCGGCGGACGCCCGGCCCGCGCGCGTCGCACCTGGTGCCGGCCGAACAGGGCGAGCAGCGGGACGGCCGCGACGGGAAGCGCGACCGCCCACGCCGGCCATCCGAGCTCCCGGCCCTGCACCAGCGGCACGACGGCCACGGCCAGGCCGAGCCCGACCAGCAGCATCCCGCCGAGGTCCAGCGAGCGGACCCCGCCCGGCACGTCCTCGGCCCGGGACTCGGGCAGCACCGCCCACGCCAGCGCCAGCCCCGCGAGCCCGATCGGCACGTTGACCAGGAAGACCGCGCGCCAGCCGAGCCCGGCCACGTCGCCGGCGACGAGCGCCCCGGCCACGATCGGCCCGGCCACTGCCGACAGCCCGATCGCCGGCCCGAAGGCGCCGAACGCCTTCCCCAGCTCCGTGGGCGGGAAGGCCGTCCGCACGATGCCGAAGCCCTGCGGGATCAGCACGGCCCCGCACAGCCCCTGCAGCACCCGGAAGGTGATCAGGGTTCCCGGTGTCGTCGCCAGGCCGCACAACGCGGAGGTGACGACGAACCCGGCGAGCCCGGCCAGGAAGACCCGGCGCCGCCCGAGCAGGTCGCCCAGCCGCGCCCCGGTGACCAGCCCGACCGCGTAGGCGAGCGTGTAGCCCGCGGCGACCCACTGGATCGTCGTGGACCCGCCGCCGAGGTCGCGCTCGATCGACGGGGCCGCGACACCGACGATCGTCGCGTCCAGCAGGTCCATGATCTCGGCGATCAGCACGGCGGCGAGCGCGAGCCAGCGCCATCGGTAGAGCGTCTCCACGGGGCCCCCTCGGCGAACACTGTTCGGAACGAACGGTGTTCTACTCACGAACGGCGTTCGTGTCAAATAGAATCGGTGGCGTGGAGCACGATCTGCCCGAGCCGCCCTGGCGCACCCCGCGCAAGCAGCCGGTGCGGCGCTCCCTGTCGCGGGAGGCGATCGTCGAGGCCGCGATGGGGGTGCTGCGCAAGGAGGGGATCGACGGGGTGAGCATGCGCCGCGTCGCGACCGAGCTGTCGACCGGCGCGGCCTCGCTCTACGCGCACGTCGCGAACAAGGACGAGCTCGTCGAGCTGCTGTTCGACGAGGTCGCCGCGGAGATCCCGCTGCCCGAGCCGGACCCGGAGCGCTGGCGGGAGCAGCTCACGCAGCTGTGGGTCGACTCGCGGGCCGCCCTGATGCGCTACCGGGACATCGCCCGTGCCGCGCTCGGGTCGGTCCCGTTCGGACCCAACGCGCTGCGCGTCACCGAGACGACCATGCGGCTACTGCGCCTGGGCCGCGTCCCCGAGCAGGCGGTCGCCTGGTCGGCGGACGTCGTGGGGCTGTACGTCAGCGCGAGCGCCGTCGAGGGCGCGATGCGCGCGCAGCGGGAGGAGGGGCACGGGCAGTGGGACGACCAGGCCCGGCAGATGCAGGAGTTCTTCGCCGCGCTGCCGGCCGAGCGGTTCCCGACCTTCGTCTCGCTGCTGCCCCACCTGACCTCGGGCACGGACGAGGAGCGGTTCCGGTTCGGCCTCGAGCTGCTGGTGAGCGGCCTGGCCGGGCTCGCTACAGGTCCCCGGGAAGAAGGTCCATGAGCAGGCCGTCGTGCCAGGTGCCGTCGGGGCTGCGCTCGTACTCGCGCATCACGCCGACCCGCCGGAACCCCACGCGCTCGTAGCTGCGGATCGCCCGCTCGTTCGTCGCGGCGGGGTCGATGACGATCCGGTGGTGCCCGCGCACGTCGAACAGGTGCCGGGCGAGCGTGCGCACGGCGTCGGCCCCGAGGCCCTGCCCGTGGGCGTCCGGGTGCAGCGCGACGTCGATGCCGGCGTGCCGGTAGTCGGGGTCCTCCTCCTCGTGGAACATGATCAGCCCGACGGTCTCGCGATAGGCCTCGACCGCGTAGCAGTGCGGCCCGAGCAGCTCCCGGCGCACGCGCTCGAGGTCGTAGCCGGCCCACCACCGCTCGACCTCGGGGTGCTGCAGGATCTGCAGGAACTCGCCGACGTGCCGCGGCTCGGTGGGCCGCAGCACCACGGTCTGTCCGGCCAGCGCGCCGGTGCCGTCCGTCTCCGGCGGCTCGTCGCCGCGCAGCGGGACCGCGCCGGGTCCCGGGTGTCCGAGCGTGCTCATGCGTGGTCCTCCGCGCTGAGGGTGACGCGGGCCCGCTCGTCGAGCGCGGAGGCCGACCGGGGCTTCTCGAAGATCACCTCGGCGTGCCGGCCGTCGACGAGCAGGGTCCCGATGTGGTTGCCGAACAGGGGGGAGCCGACCCGGTCCCACCGCGGCCCGGGGGCCGGGGCGCCGTGGTGGGCGGCCCAGGCCCGGGCCCACGCGGCGGCGGGCTTCGACCAGGCGAGCCGGAACGCGGCCCGGACGGCACCCGGCACGTGGTTGTGCACCGGTGAGCAGACGACCTGGTGGACGCGTGCCGCGCTCGCGGGCACGCCGGGCAGCTCCGCCCGGGCCGTGTAGCTGTGGTGCACGTCACCGGACACTACCGTCACGGTCGCGGGCGGCCGCGGGCCCGCCCCGCGGGCCGCCCGCCCGACCAGCTCGCCCAGCCGGTCGAACGACGCCCGGAACGCCGGCCAGTGCTCCATGTCCGCCGCCTGGCGGACGGCCTCGCCGATCCGGCCGCGCAACCCCGGGCGGGCCGCGGCGATCTCGTTGACCGTCTCCAGGTCGCCCAACGCCGGCGCGAGCAGCCAGGGCACGGACGTGCCGAGCAGCAGGTGGTCCACGTCCTCCCCGTCGGTGGTCGGGGCCGTCGCCTGCTCCTCCACCCACGAGAACTCGCGCTCGCCGAGCATGAGGTGCTCGTCGCCGTCGAGGATCCGGGCGTTGCGCGAGTCGATCATCACCAGCCGGCTGCGCCCCATGTCCCAGCGGAAGCTGAAGCGCAGGCCCTTGCTGCCGTCGACCTCGGCGTCGGCGCGGTCGGCGAGGTCCACCAGCAGCGGCCAGACGTCGCCCTCCGCGGCCTGCACCTTCGTCCAGTCCGGGTCGGCGGCCAGCTCCTCCGGGGAGAGGTTGCCGAGGTGCTGGTAGACCCAGTACGAGGCCAGGGCGGAGCGGATGCGCTCGCGCCACCACGGCGTGCGCGCCATCTCCGCGCGCCAGGTCGCCGAGGTGTTCCAGTCGTCCCGCACGTCGTGGTCGTCGAAGATCATCGCCGTCGGCACGGTGGACATCACCCAGCGGATCTCCGGGTCGATCCAGGAGTCCCGGTAGAGGCCGACGTACTCGTCGAAGCCCACGATCTCGTCGTCCGGCCAGTCGGGGTGCCGCTGCCGGCGGCCGGCGATGCGGCGGCGGGTCTGCGGGGTGAGCTCGTCGGCGTAGACCTGGTCGCCGAGCAGCAGCAGCGCCGACGGCCACTCCTCGGCGGAGCGGCCGGCCATCCGGGCGGAGTAGGCGTCGAGGGCGTCGAGGCCGAAGAGCGCGGCCAGCTTCCGGTCCGAGAGCTTCACGTACCGACAGGACCCGAACACGATCCGCGCCCGCCCGGCGGTGCGCGGCCCGCGGGTGGGGATCACGCTCGGCGGGAACGGGCTGTGCGGCAGCGGCCAGGCGCGCTCGCCGTCGACGTGCACCTCGTACGGGATCCGCGCGTCGGGCTCCAGCCCGGTCACCACGACGAGCGCGAAGTGGTGCCCCGCGACCTCGAACGTCCGTGCGCTGCTGCCCAGGACCTCGACCGTGGCCGTGCGTGCCGTCTGCACCCACACGACGGCCGTGGTCTCACCGACGTGCCGCAGGACGGGGCCGAGGAGGAGGGTCACGCCGTCACGCTAACGGGTGCTCCGATCGTCCGCGTGATCCAGTGCGAGCAGGGCGGCGCCGATCTTGCCGGCAGCGCTGCCGAACGTGCTCGGCAGCACCGGGACCAGCGGCCGGACCGACTTCGCGTAGGCGAACTCTGCGGCCGCCTCGCGCAGCGGGGCGAGCAGCAGCTCGCCCGTGTCGACCACGCCCCCGCCGATCACCACGGCGTCGAGCTCGAAGATCGTGGTGACGGACGCGATGCCGATGCCGAGCCACCGGGCCAGGGTCTGGAACAGCCGCCGCGCCGTGGGGTCGCCCTGCAGCGCGGCCTCCGTGACGATCTGCCCCGTGACCTCGGCGTTCTTCTCGCGGGCCAGCCTGGCGATGAGCCCGTCGGGATCCGCCGCGGCGGCCTCGCGGCCGGTGCGGGTCAGGGCCGTGCCCGAGGCGAGCGACTCGAGGCAGCCGCGGTTGCCGCAGCCGCAGAGCGGGCCGTTCGGGTCCACGATGATGTGCCCCAGCTCGGCGCCGAGCCCGTGCGGCCCGCGGTAGATCCGGCCGCCCAGCACGATCCCGCTGCCCACCCCGGTCCCGACGGTGACCAGCACCATCTCCTTGTGGAGGGTGTCGCCGAGACGTGCCTCGGCCAGTCCGGCCACGTTCGCGTCGTTGTCCACGACCGCGGGCAGGCCGGTCGCCTCCTCGATCTCGGCCCGCACGGCCCAGTCGCGGTAGGCGTTGTTCGGCGCCCACAGGATCTGCCCGCTCGGCCACGCGACGGTGCCCGCCGCGCCCACCCCGACGGCCACGACCCCGGGGTTCTTGCGCCGCAGTGTGTCGATCATCCCGAGCAGCAGACGCGACATGGTCGGCGCGTCCGAGGTCGCGGGAGTCGGTTCGGTCAGCTCGTCGACGACCGTCCCGTCCTCGGCCACCACGGCGCCGGCGACCTTGGTGCCGCCGATGTCCAGTCCGATCGCGTGTCTCGCCACCCCGGCATGATTCCGAACGCGGGGGGTCCCCCGCCAGCGGCACCCGTGTTTGCCACCCGCGTGCGTGGGGAACGCGACCCCATGCCTGTGTTGCGTCGTGTGGCCCGTCCCATGCTGGCCGCCATCTTCATCTCGGGCGGAATCAACGCGTTGCGCCAACCCGGGGCGCACGCCGAGGCCGCCAAGCCCGTCCTGGACTACGCCGCGCCCGCGATCGACAAGGCCGTGGCGATGTCCCCGCTGGACAAGCGCCCCGACAACGAGACGCTGGTGAAGGTCGAGGGCGGCGTCAAGGTGGCCGCGGGCACCCTGCTCGCACTCGGGAAGCTGCCCCGGACCTCGTCGGCCGTCCTCGCCGCGACCCTGATCCCGACCACCCTGGCCGGGCACCGCTTCTGGGAGGAGTCCGACCCGGAGGCGAAGCAGGCCCAGCAGGTCCACTTCTTCAAGAACGTGAGCCTGCTCGGCGGGCTGCTGATCGCCGCCGCCGACACCCACGGCAAGCCCTCGGTCGCCTGGCGCAGCCGCAAGGCCGCCGAGGCCGCCTCGGTCGCGCTGGGGAAGCGGGCCGAGGCGCTCTCCGACGCCGCGCACAGCGCCGGCGACTCGGTCTCCGGGCTGGTCTCGGGCATCGGCGGGTCGGGTGCGTCGACCGGGTCGGACCTGGCCGGCAAGGCGTCGGCGCTGTCCGAGTCGCTGTCCGCGACCGTCGCGGAGAAGGCGCCGGTCGTGAAGGCACGGGCCGCGGAGCTGGGCTCCGCCGCGTCCGAGCGTGCCGCCGCCCTCGGCGCCACGGCCTCGGCACTGGGCGCGACGGCCTCCGACCGCGCCTCGGGCTGGGCCGCCACCGCGTCGGACCAGGCGTCGGTGTGGGGCGAGGACCTGTCGACGCGTGCCGCGAAGGCCGCGAAGAAGGCCGAGAAGCGCGGCGCGGCGCTGCGCAAGGAGGTCGACAAGCGCAGCGCGGAGTGGCAGAAGGAGCTCGACCGGCGCGGCAAGGCCTGGGAGAAGCTCGCCGACCAGAAGGGCGAGGCCTGGGCCAAGGCCGCGTCGAAGAAGCGGGCCCAGTGGGAGAAGGTGGCCGACAAGAAGCGCGCCGAGTGGGAGAAGAGCGCGCGCAAGGCCGCGAAGAAGGCCCGCACGCAGGCCCCCGGCTACGTCGACCAGCTGACCGCGCTCGCCGCGCACGCCGGTGAGCAGGTGTCGCGCTTCGGCAGCGACGTCGCCCACCGCGCCGTCGAGGCCGGCTCGACCGCCGGTTCCGCCGGCGCCAAGGCCGTCGAGGGGATCGCCAAGGACGCGCGCAAGCGCGCCAAGGCCGTCGCCTGACACGCAGGACCCGTTCCACCCGGAGGCCCGGCCCCGCCACCGACGTGCGCCGGTGGCGGGGCTGTTCCGTGTGCGGCCCCGCCCCCGCGAGTCGGGAGTTCCGGCACCGCGAGTCGGGAGTTCCGGCACCGCGAGTCGGGAGTTCCGGCACCGCGAGTCGCGCTGTGGCCCTCGGTGAGTCGCGCTCCGGCGTGACCCCGCCGACCCGTGCGCCGTCGCCGGGCCGTCACGTACCGTGGCCGGATGCCCGCAGCCTCGGAGGAGGACTGGGACGACTGGGTCGCCGCCCGGACGCCCCGGCCGGACCCCGCCGACGAGACCCCGCGCGACACCTACTGGTTCGTCGGCGGCCCGCTCGACGGCCGGGTCCGCACCCGCCCGGCCGAGCAGGAGGCGCCGGCCGTCGTCCGGCACGTCCACCTCCACGGCGGGCCGAAGATCGTCCACCACTACGTCCTGCACGAGGTCGCAGGACACGGCGGCGAGTACCGGCTGCGCGAGGAGTGATCGTGCGGTAGGACTCCACGGATGGGCCCTGCGTACGTGATCGGCACGCACGACACCAAGGGCGCGGAGCTGCGCCACGTCGCGGAGCTGCTCCGCGCCGCGGGCCTGGCCGTGACCTCGGTGGACGTGTCCACCTCCGAGAAGGGCGCCGCGCGGGCGGAGGTGTCCGCCGCCGAGGTCGCCGCCGCACACCCGGACGGGGTCGACGCCGTCTTCACCGGCGACCGGGGCACCGCGGTCGCGGCGATGGCCGTCGCGCTGGAGCGCTGGCTGCCCGCGCGGGAGGTCGGCGGGGTGCTCGGCCTGGGCGGATCCGGCGGCACCGCGCTGGTCACGCCGGCGATGCGCGCGTTGCCGGTCGGCGTGCCCAAGGTGATGGTGTCGACGGTCGCGTCCGGCGACACCGCGCCGTACGTCGGTGCCGCGGACATCGCGATGCTCTACTCGGTCACGGACGTCGCCGGGCTGAACCGCATCTCGCGGCTCGTCCTCGGCAACGCCGCGCACATGCTCGCCGGGGCGCTGACCCGCGAGATCCCGGCGGGGGAGGACCGGCCGGCCGTCGGGCTGACCATGTTCGGCGTGACGACACCGCTGGTCACCGCCGTCGTCGAACGGCTGGGGTCCGAGGTGGACCCGTTGGTCTTCCACGCGACCGGCACCGGCGGGCAGGCGATGGAGAAGCTCGTCGACGACGGCCTGGTCTCGTCCGTCCTCGACCTCACCACCACCGAGGTGGCCGACCTGCTCGTCGGCGGGGTCATGGCGGCGGGGGAGGACCGGCTCGACGCGATCGCCCGCACCGGGGTGCCGTACGTCGGCTCGGTCGGGGCCGTCGACATGGTCAACTTCGGGGCGCGGGACACCGTGCCGGCCCGCTTCGCCGACCGCCTCTTCTACGAGCACAACCCGCAGGTCACGCTCATGCGGACCACGCCGGACGAGAACGCCGCGATCGGGGACTTCCTCGCCCGCAAGATCAACGCGTTCACCGGGCCGGCGCTGTTCCTCGTCCCGACCGGCGGGGTGTCGCTGCTCGACGTGCCCGGGCAGCCGTTCCACGACACGGAGGCCGACGCCGCCCTGCTCGCCGCGCTGGAGTCCGGACTGGACAGCCACGCCGTGCTGCGGAAGGTTCCGGTGGCGATCAACGATCCCGAGTTCGCCGACGCGGTCGTAACCGCGTGGCGGGAGGTGACGGCATGAGGTTCCGCCGCGCGGAGCTGGTGCAGCGGTTCCGGGACATGGCCCGCCGCGGCGAGCCGATCGTCGGCGGGGGAGCGGGCACCGGGCTGTCGGCGAAGTGCGAGGAGGCCGGCGGGATCGACCTCATCGTGATCTACAACTCCGGCCGCTACCGGATGGCCGGACGGGGCTCGCTCGCCGGGCTGCTCGCCTACGGCAACGCCAACGACATCGTCGTCGAGATGGCTGCCGAGGTGCTGCCGGTCGTGCGGCACACGCCGGTCCTGGCCGGCGTCAACGGCACCGACCCGTTCATGCTCACCGACCGCTTCCTCCGCGAGCTGGCCGACCTCGGCTTCGCCGGCATCCAGAACTTCCCGACCGTCGGCCTGATCGACGGCGTGTTCCGGGCCAACCTCGAGGAGACGGGCATGGGGTACGGGCTGGAGGTCGACCTCGTGGAGGCAGCGCGCCGCCTCGACCTGCTGACCACGCCGTACGTCTTCTCGGCCGCGGACGCCCGCGCCATGACCCGGGCGGGCGCCGACATCGTGGTGTGCCACATGGGACTCACCACCGGCGGTTCCATCGGGGCGGAGACCGCGAAGTCGCTCGACGACTGCGTCGCGCTGATCGACGAGTGGTCCGCCGCGGCCCTCGAGGAGCGCGACGACGTGCTGGTCCTCTGCCACGGCGGCCCGATCGCCATGCCGGAGGACGCCGCGTACGTGCTGGGCCGGACGAAGGCCTGCCACGGGTTCTACGGCGCGTCCTCCATGGAGCGCCTGCCCACCGAGACAGCGCTGGTCGAGCAGACCCGCGCCTTCAAGAACGCCCTGCACCGAGAGGACTGAGCCATGCCGCGTCCGTACGCCAGTGGAGTCGTCGCCGCGCCCGCCGACAAGGTCTGGGCGCTGCTGCGCGCCTTCAACGACCTGCCCGCGTTCCTGCCCGCGATCGCGAACAGCGAGATCGTCGAGGGCACGGACGGCGCGGTCGGGGCCGTCCGCAGGCTCACCCTGGCCGACGGTGGGGACCCGTTCGACGAGAAGCTGCTCGCGATGGACGACGCAGACCGCACCCTCACCTACGCCTTCACCGGCGCGAACCCCTTCAACGCACGCCGCTACGTGTCCACGGTCCGCGTCGCACCGATCACCGACACCGGCGAGAGCTTCGTCGAGTGGTGGTCGGAGTACGACGCGGACGCGGGGCAGGAGGAGGAGCTGAACCGGACCTTCGCGCAGGGCGTCTACGCCGGCGGCATCGACGGCCTGCGGGCGAAGCTCGCCTGAGGCCCGCTCAGGCGGCCGGCGCCAGCTTCAGCAGGAACTCGATCTGACCCGTCGGATCGACGGTCACGACGTCGCCGATGCTGGGCGGCGTCACGCCGAAGTCGGCGAACGTGACCGGGACGGAGCCGGAGACGTCGATCCCGGTGCCGTTGCGGATCGCGGTGAGCGGGAAGGTGACCGGGCGGGTCACGCCCCGCACGGTCAGCTCGCCGGTGGCGTCGGCCGTCGCCCGCTCGCCCCCGCTGAAGCCCTCGCCGAGGTCCACGGGCTCGGTGAGCCGGAAGGTGGCCGTCGGGTGCTCGGCGACGTTCATGATGTTGCCGGTGAACTGGTTGTCGCGGCGCGCCTGGTCGCTCTTCACCGTGGCGAGCTGCACGGTGACATCGCCCGCCGTGACCTGCGACCCGCTCACCGTGGCCGAGCCCGAGACGTCCCGGGTCCGGCCCACGGCGTCGATGCTCTGGCCGCCCAGGATCTCGTGCACCCGGTAGCCGGACTCGGAGCCGGTCGACACGGCGTAGGTGCCGCCCAGCTCGCCGGTCGCGGCGGTCTGGTCGGTGCCGACGGCGAGCGGCGCCGCGGCGTCGCCCTCGATCACCTTGGCGTAGAACAGCGGCCCTCCGACCGCCAGCACCACCACCAGCGCGACCGCGCCGAGCAGGTAGCGCTTCCAGTACGTCCGCAGCTTCACGGGCACCCCCGGATCGTGTGTTCGCCTCGCATTTGAACTTTCAACGAGCGACCGTAACGAGGGGTTGCTGAGAGCGAGCTGAACGTTCAACGAATGAGTGATCACCGGCGGTCCGGCGCCCGCGAGTCGCGCCGTCACCCCTCCGCGAGTCGGGACTTCCGGCACCGCGAGTCGGGAGTTCGGGCAGCGCGAGTCGGGAGTTCGGGCAGCGCGAGTCGGGAGTTCGGGCAGCGCGAGTCGGGAGTTCGGGCAGCGCGAGTCGGGAGTTGACGAGCGCGAGGTGTCGCCGTGGACGTGGGCGCTAGCCTGTCGCGCGAGGGGCAGTAGCTCAGTTGGTCAGAGCAGCGGACTCATAATCCGTCAGGTCGTCGGTTCGAGCCCGACCTGCCCCACGCTCCGACCATGGACCCGGATCCGGGGCGGCCGGCTGCCGGCCCGACCCCTGCAGCTGCTCGCAGCGTCCCTCACCGCGGGTCGTCCCACACAGCGCCGACAAGCTCAGCTCTTGCGCAGCGGCCGGGACGCGGCCCGCAGCTCGGTCGCGAACAGGTCGGGCTCCTCCCAGGCGGCGAAGTGCCCGCCCTTCTCGGCCTCGGTGAAGTAGGCGAGGTCGGGGTAGACCGCCTCGACCCAGCTCCGGGGCGACGCCCAGATCTCGCCGGGAAGGTGGTGAAGCCGACCGGCACCGTGACCGCGGGCGGAGGCCGGCCGCTCGCGAGCGCTGCGGCCAGAGCTCGTGCGTCCTCCCAACATGATCGGAGCGCCGACGCTGCGGGAGGGGAATCGCGTCGCGACGAGGCGGCGGCGGAGCTCGGCGAGCTGCTCCTCCCGGATGGACCTCGAATGGGCGGATCAGTGTCCGGTCGGTCTCCATCGGGCCGTGCGTTGCGCGGGTGGCGCACCGACATCGGTGGTGCGCGAGGTGGGGTGGGTGGGCGGACACACTTCTGCGCCGCCGTGGGCGCCGGGGCGTCCGCCCCTGCGCCATCATCTGCGAGCGATCGGCCCAGCTACCCCGAACTGACGCACCGGCCCCTCGCCTCGCCTACGCTGGCCGGGTGTTCTTTCGGCTTCGCGTCGGATGTCCGGCCACGCGAACACGCACGGCGGGTGCACGGCGATGACCGCCACGGAACCTCCCTCCGCGATCCTGCTGATCCGCCACGGGGAGAAGCCCGAGGACGACGGCCGCGGCGGGCGGGGCGTCGAGTCCTCCGGCCGGCCCAACAAGCACTCCCTCACCCCGCGCGGCTGGCAGCGCTCCGGCGCGCTGGCGGTCCTGTTCGGCGACCCCGTACTCATGGCCGAACGCGGTCTGTCGGAGCCCGCGCGGCTGTTCAGCCCGGACTATGGGCACCACACCCCGCACCATCGCACCACTCAGACGCTCGACGGGGTTGCCCGCCGCCTCGAGATCAGTCACGACTACCCGGCCACCGTCGACGAGGGAGCCGACCTCACCGCGGCCGTGCTCGACGGAGGTCCGGGACCGGTCCTGGTGTGCTGGGAACACCATCGCATCCCCCATATCGCCGCACGTTTCCTGGCAGGAACCGGCCGATCCGTGCCCCGAACATGGCCCGACAATCGCTTCGACGTCATCTGGGTGTTCAGGTGTCGCCGGATCCTGAAATCTGACCCCCTGGCGGTCCGGGAAATTTGACCCCTCCCGACGCTGGGGAGGTGTTGAACGTGGAGGACTGGGCGGAGATCCGTCGGCTGCATCGGGCTGAGGGTGTGCCGATCAAGGAGATCGCCCGGCGGCTCGGGGTCGCGCGGAACACGGTGCGGGCGGCGTTGCGCTCGGACGGGCCGCCGCGCTACGAGCGGGGGCCGCGGGGTTCGGTCGCCGACGCCTACGAGCCGCAGGTGCGGGCACTGCTGGTGGAGTGGCCGCGGATGCCCGGGCCGGTGATCGCGCAGCGGATCGGCTGGCCCTACTCGGAGGGACCGCTCAAGAAGCTGCTGGCCCGGATCCGGCCCGAGTACGTGGGGATCGACCCGGCTGACCGGGTCGTCTACGAGCCCGGGCAGGTCGCGCAGTGCGACCTGTGGTTCCCCGAGACCCCGGTCCCGGTCACCGCCGGGCAGGCCCGGATCCTGCCGGTGCTGGTGGTGACGCTGGCGTTCTCCCGGTTCCTGTCCGCGACGATGATCCCCTCGCGCCAGGCCGGGGACATCCTGTCCGGGATGTGGCTGCTGATCTCCCAGCTCGGGCGGGTGCCCAAGACGCTGGTCTGGGACCGGGAGTCCGCGATCGGCGGGACCGGACGGGTCAGCGTCCCGGCCGCGGCGTTCGCCGGGACTCTGGCCACGCGGATCCGGCTGGCCCCGCCGCGGGATCCGGAGTTCAAGGGCATGGTCGAGCGCAACAACGGCTTCTTCGAGACCTCGTTCCTGCCCGGCCGCGCGTTCGCCGGCCCGCAGGACTTCAACGACCAGCTCGGGGCTTGGCTGCCGCGCGCGAACTCCCGCACGGTCCGAGCGTTGCAGGCACGCCCGGTGGATCTGCTCGAGACCGACCGCCAGGCGATGACCCCGCTGCCACCGGTCGCCCCGACGGTCGGGCTGACGCACCGGATCCGGCTCGCCCGCGACTACTACGTCCGCGTCGACACCTGCGACTACTCCGTCGACCCGCGGGTGATCGGGCGGTTCGTCGACGTCACCGCCTCCCCGACGCGAGTGCTGGTGTTCTGCGACGGAGCACCGGTCGCCGAGCACGAGCGCAGCTGGGCCAAACACGCCGTGCTCACCGACCCGGGCCACGTCGCGACCGCGCACCAGATGCGCCTGGCGCTGGCCGAGCAACGCCGCGCCCAACAGCAGACCCAGCAGCGCGGAGCCCGCCGCCACAGCGACGGACACCCGGTCGCGATCCGCGCCCTGCCCGACTACGACGCCCTGTTCGGCGTCGATTTCAACCCGACCACCCCAACTGCCGCGCCCGCGGCGGAAGCGAGCAACCCATGACCAGTGCAACTGTCCCCGACCGCTCAGCCGCGGCGCTGCCTGCAGAGGGGCTGCCCTCGATGCTGGCCTACCTGACCCGGGTGTTGAAGACCCCGACGATCGGGCGCTGCTGGGAAGAGCTCGCCGACCAGGCACGGGACGAGAACTGGTCGCACGGGGAGTATCTGGCCGCGGTCCTGCAGCGCCAGGTCGCCGAACGCGAGTCCGCCGGCACCACCATGCGCATCCGCACCGCCCACTTCCCGGCGGTGAAGACGATCGAGGACTTCAACCTCGACCACCTGCCCTCGCTGCGCCGAGACGTGTTGGCGCACCTGGCGACCGGCACGTTCGTCGCGAAGGCCGAGAACGTAATCCTGCTCGGCCCGCCCGGCCTGGGGAAGACACATTTGGCGATCGGGCTGGGCGTCAAAGCCGCCCACGCCGGCTACTCGGTGCTCTTCGACACCGCGAACAACTGGATCACCCGCCTCGCCGACGCTCACCAGGCCGGACGCCTGGAGGCCGAGCTGAAGAAAATCCGCCGCTACAAGCTGATCATTATCGACGAGGTCGGCTACATCCCCTTCGACCAGGACGCGGCGAACCTGTTCTTCCAGCTCATCGCCTCCCGCTACGAGGTCGGCTCGGTCATGGTCACGTCCAACCTGCCCTTCGGGCGCTGGGGCGAGACCTTCTCCGACGACGTCGTCGCCGCAGCCATGATCGACCGCCTCGTCCACCACGCCGAGGTCCTCACCCTCACCGGCGACTCCTACCGCACCCGCCAACGACGCGAGCTCCTCGCCAAACAGAACCGCGCCAACCAGGACTGACCAACCACCCGAGGGGTCAAAATTCGCAGACCCCAGGAGGGTCAACCTTCAGGATCCGTTGACATCAGGCGCGAAAGCGTCGGCCCCCGGCCTGTCTATGTCTTCTCCCAAGTCCCTCAGAGACTGCTCGCCGGCGACCGCCGTGACGCCATCTCGTGCTAGTTTGCTGGGCCTCCGTCGACAACGCGGGAGTTCCGCGTACGGGCTGAGCCTTGCCGCTACCGACGGGAGTCGTCGAGGTACTGCAGCAGCTCGTGGGCTGCGAGCTCGATCTCCTTGTGGCCCCACTCGGCGGCGCGGTAGTGACAGCTGATGATGCCCATGCGGTGGATGCGCTTGTAGTCGCCGAAGACGAAGGCGTAGCGGCGCTTGGTGTCGGCGGCGGCACCGTCGGTGAGGCCGAGGTGCCACGAGCCGTACTCGTCCCACGTGTGGGTCTTGAGGTAGCGGGTTCCGTCGGCAGCGGTGGGTTGGACGTCACCCCAGCGGCTGCGCAGGACGTAGCGGCGGGCGTCGATGAGGTGGTGGGCATGGTCGACCGCGGCGTCGTTGACCCGGTACTTCGGCATGCGGTGATGGTGGCGTAGCAGGGGGCTTCGTGGGCACGACTGCGCGGGTCGATGTGGTCGTCACCCGGTCGCGGTATCGACATCCGGCGCCCCGGAGCGGTTCACTCCGGACCCGCGCTGACGCCGTCCGGCGACTCAGCCACGGGTCCTTGCCGACGAAGCGGAGGCCCCCATGGACGAGCGTGTCGAGGACGGCCTCCGCCGGCCGTCGCTCGTGGAGCGCCTGGCGCAGAGCCCGGTCGGCGGCTTCCTGCCGTGGATCATCTTCTGGGTCGTCGCCGGCAGCCCGAGTACCTGGGAGTACGGCGCGATCGGCGCGGCGCTCGCCGCGATCATCCTGGCGATCCCCTCGACCCGGCACCGCCGGACCAAGCTGCTCGACGTCGTCACGATCGTGTTCTTCGTCGGGCTCGCGATCGCCGGGACGGTGCTCGGCGCGCACGACCGCGACGTGCTCGACACCTACTCGACCACGATCTCCAGCGGCGTGCTCGGGCTGGTCGCGCTGGCGTCCCTGGCGTTCGTACCGTTCACCGAGCAGTACGCCCGGGAGTCCACACCCGAGGAGGTGTGGTCGACCCCGCAGTTCAAGCACGTGAACCGGGTACTGACGCTGGTCTGGGCGCTGGCCTTCCTCGTCACGGCCCTCCTGGGCTACGTCGCGGTGCGGCTGCCGTCGACCAGCGACTGGACGAACTGGGTCCTGCCGATCGTCGTCCTGGTGGGCGCCTTCAAGATCACCCGCTGGTACCCGGAGCACATGAGCAGGCGCTGACCGGAGCCTGCGGAGCGAACATCAGCGCTGCGCCGGCGACGGGCCACGTCAGGGATCGCCGCTGTCGTTCGGACCTGCTCGTCGCGCGCCGCCCTCGGGTGATCATTCGAGAGCGAGTCGACCGGCCGGGCAGGGTCGAGCCCCGCTCGCGAGACGATGTCGTCGGCGAGCAGGTGCGCAGGGCTCACTCCGTGACGTGGTCGACCAGGGCGGCCTGGAACGGCGGCCCGCCGGGGTGCTCCGGCCACCCTGCGGCACGAGGCGCCCTGACCCGGTCGGGGGAGCGCTGCTTGCGCCGGTGGGCCCCCCGCGGGCTAGGTTCGCGTCGTGAGGCTCCGGCGCCGCCCGCGCGAGGTCGACCTGTACCTCCCGATGGGGCGGATCGAGCACCTGTTCGAGGCCCCACAGCTCGACCCGTTCGCGCCCGAGCTCGAGGACTACGACCCGCGACCCGGCCTCGAGCAGATGGTGCGGGCGGTCCAGCGGGCCACGCGGAAGGCCCCGCTGAAGGTGACCGTCGGGTTGCCGGCCGACGTCCTCACGCCCGGCCTCGAGGAGCGTGCCCGGGCCGCCCTGGCACGGGAGTGCCGCCGCCGGATCGCCGCCCTGAACGACGACGTCGACGGCGTCCGGCGGCTCGGGATCCGCACGCTCCTGTGGGGGCTGCTCGCCGTGCTGTTCATCAACGGGGCGGTCGGCGCCCTCGGGACCACCGAACCGGGCTCGATCGAGGACGCCCTGTCGACCGGGCTCCAGACGGTCGCGTGGGTGGTCCTGTGGGTCCCGATCAACCTGCTGATCTACGACCTCTGGTACTACCGCCGGGACAGGCGCGCCTACCGCAGGCTGCGGGATCTCGCCCTCAGGGTCGTCGCCCAGGGCCCGGGGGAGACCGGCACGGGTTCCGGTCCGCACGTGCGAGGCGACGAGCCTCGAGATGTCCGGTGATTTTCGCGCCCTTTTTTCCGCAGGTCGGGGCTAGGATCGGCAAGGTCGCGGGCGTCCGCGTCGTCGCCCCTCCCCGGGCGACCTCGGTCACGCTCTGACCCATGATCGAGAAGGTGTGCCGCGCAGTACCGGCGTGCACCTCCCGCGGTCCGCCTCGGCGCCGTCGTACCACGCCTCAATGACGAGGAGTACCGATGTCAGTCAGCACGCGGCCGGCAACCTCCACGGCGAATCCTCTGGCGCCGCTCGCTCCTGAGGAGATCCGACGCACCACGGAGATCCTGCGGGCCGAGCGACAGATCGATCAGGCGCTCCGCTTCGTGACCGTCACGCTCCACGAGCCCCCCAAGCGCGAGGTCCTCGACCACGGCCGTGGCGACGGCCCGACTCCCGAACGGGCGGCCTTCGTCGTCCTGTACGACCGCCGTCACCAGCAGACCGTCGAAGCGGTGGTCTCGCTCGACCGCGGAGTGGTGGCCTCCTGGGAGGTGATCGACGACGTCCAGCCCAGTGTGATGCTCGAGGAGTTCTTCAGCGCGGAGGACATCACACGGTCCGATCCGCGGTGGCAGGAGGCGATGCGCAAGCGAGGGGTGACCGACTTCTCGCTGGCGATGATCGACCCGTGGGCGGCCGGCTACGACATCGACGACCCCACGGGTCGCCGGCTGCTCCGGCCGTTGACGTTCGTCCGCTCGCGGGAGGACGACAACGGCTACGCGCGGCCGGTCGAGGGGCTGATCGTGCTGCTCGACATGGACAAGATGGAGGTCATCGACGTCCGCGACCACGGCGTCGTGCCGCTGCCGCCGAAGGCGGGCAACTACGCGCCCGAGCTGATGTTCGACGGTGACAACCGGCCGGCGTTCACCCGCCTGCGCGAGGACGTGAAACCGCTGGAGATCACGCAGCCGGAGGGCCCGAGCTTCACCGTCGACGGGCACGAGGTGAGCTGGCAGAAGTGGCGGTTGCGGGTCGGCTACACCCCGCGCGAGGGCCTGGTGCTGCACCAGGTGGGGTACGAGGACCGGGGCCGGCTCCGGCCGGTGCTCTACCGGGCCTCGCTGTCGGAGATGTACATCCCGTACGGCGACCCCGCGCCGACGCACCGGATCAAGAACGTCTTCGACGAGGGCGAGTACGGGGTCGGGGTGCTGCTCAACCCGCTGACCCTCGGCTGCGACTGCCTCGGCGAGATCTTCTACTTCGACGTCACCGCGAACGACCAGGAGGGCCGGCCGGTCACGATCCCGAACGCCATCTGCATGCACGAGGAGGACCACGGGATCAGTTGGAAGCACACCGACTTCCGCACCGAGAAGGCGGAGGTCCGCCGCTCGCGCCGCCTGGTGATCTCCTGCATCGCGACGGTCGGCAACTACGAGTACGGCTTCTTCTGGTACCTCTACACCGACGGCACCATCCAGTTCGAGGTGAAGCTTACCGGCGTCCTCTCCACCGGTGCCCTGGCCGACGGCGAGGAACCGCGCCACGGCGTCGTCGTGGCCCCCGGTCTGTACGGGCCGCACCACCAGCACTTCTTCAACGTCCGGCTGGACATGCAGGTCGACGGCGACCGCAACTCGGTCTACGAGGTCGACGCCGCCGCGGTGCCGCCCGGGCCCGACAACCCGTACGGCAACGCCTGGGTCACGAGGAAGACGCCGCTGTCGCGGGAGAGCGAGGCGCGCCGGCTGATCGACCCGCTGGTCGCACGCGTGTGGTACGTCGTCAACCCGAACGAGATCAACGAGCTCGGTCAGCCGACCGGCTACAAGCTGATGCCGGGCGAGAACGTGCTGCCGCTGCAGCAGGAGGGGTCGCAGGCGTTCGCCCGGGCGCAGTTCGCCTACAAGCACCTGTGGGTCACCCGCTACGACCCGCGCGAGAACTACGCGGCCGGCGACTACCCGAACCAGCACGGGTCACCGGGCGGGCTGCTCGAGTACCAGAAGGCGGACCGCCCGCTGGAGAACGAGGATCTCGTCGTCTGGTACTCCTTCGGCGCCCACCACGTGGTCCGCCCGGAGGACTGGCCGGTCATGCCGGTGACCTCCATCGGGTTCTCGCTCAAGCCGGTCGGCTTCTTCGACGGCAACCCGGCGCTGGACACGCCGCGGTCCCCGGCGTGCCACACCGCCGACGGACAGGCCGGGCACGGAGACGGGCACCCGGCCCCGACGCAGGAGGTGATCCCGTGAGCGAGCTCGCGAGCGAACCATCCCACGCAGCAGCGCCGCGAACGCGGCCGACGAGCGCCAGCGAGGAGGACTCGTGAGCGCGGCGGGGGCCGGGCCGGACCCGGTCCACTCCGACACCGGGCTGGCCCACGGGACGATGAGCCAGCTCGACGTGTTGGCCCAGTCGGTGGCCGGGATCGCCCCCAGCGCCGCGATGGCCACCACTCCGGCGCTGATCGCCCTCTACGCCGGGCAGGGCGCGTGGCTGTCCTACGTGGCCGCGACCGTCGTCGTCATCCTGGTCGGGCTGGTCGCGACGCAGTTCGGGCGCCGGTTCGCCTCCTCCGGGTCGCTGTACTCCTACGTCGCGAAGGGCCTGGGCCCGGCAGGGGCGTTCGCGGCCGGGTGGGGGCTGGTCATCGGCTACGGGTTCATCGCGATGATCGGAGTGGTCGGCACCGCCATCTACTTCGGCAGCTTCCTCACCACGCTGGGGCTGCCGGTCGGCGGCACGCTCGCGGTCTGCATCATCCTGGCGGTCGCCGCGGTCGGGGCCGCCGCGTTCGCGATCATCGGCATCAAGATCTCCACACGCGTGGGGCTGGTCCTCGAGATCGTCTCGGTCGCCGCCATCCTGGTCGTGCTGATCGCCGTCCTGGTCGGCAGTGACGGCCGCGGGGCCACCGCCCCGTTCGACCTCTCGACCCTGTCGTTCGACGGCGTGGCCTTCGGGATCGTGCTCGGTGTGCTCGGCTTCGTCGGGTTCGAGAGCGCCGCCAGCCTCGGCGCGGAGGCGCGCGACCCGCACCGTGCCATCCCGCGCGCCGTGCTCGGCAGCGCGGTCCTGGTCGGCGTCCTGTACGTCTTCGCGGCCTACGACATGGTGCGGGGCTTCGGCGACCCGAACGCCCTGAGCCAGAGCACCGCGCCGATCAGCGACCTGGCCGCCCGCTACGGCCTGGGCGGTGTCTCCTGGATCGTCGACCTGGGCATCACGGCGTCGTTCTTCGCGGTCACGATCGCCTGCATCAACGCCTCGTCCCGCATCCTCTACACGATGGGCGAGGAGGACATCCTGCCCAGGGCGCTGGGCCGGGCGCACTCCACGCACAAGACCCCGCACGTGGCGATCGCCGTCATCGCGCCGGTCGTGCTCGTGGTGCCGGTCATCCTGGTCGCCTCCGGGATGACCCCGCTCAACGTGTTCACCTACACCGGCACGATCGGCACCTTCGGCTACATGCTGGCCTACGTGCTGATGGCCGTCGCGCTGCCGTTCTTCCTGCGGAGGCGCGACGAGTTCAACCCCGCGTCGGCGGTGCTCGCGGTCGTGGTCATCGCGGCACTGCTCTACGTCTTCTACAAGAACGTGATCCCGGTGCCCGACTACCCGCTCAACCTGATGCCGTGGATCTTCCTCGGGCTCGTCGTCCTCGGCCTGGCCTGGTACGCGCTGGCCCGGACCCGCCGGCCCCAGCTCGTCGAGGAGGTCGGATCGTTCGAGGAGGAGCCGGTCCCGCCGCATCCCCGGCACCGTCGGAAGGAGAACCCGTGATCGCTCAGGCGGGTTCCTCCTTCTCCAGCAGCGTCGCGGCGTGGTCGGGGACGGCGCGCTCGAGCTCGCGGGGCGGGCGGACGTAGCCGCGGCCCTCCGGGCGGGCGGGGATCGCGAGCGGGGCGCGGACCACGGGTTCCCAGGGGATGCTGTCCAGCAGGTGGGCGATCAAGTTCAGCCGGGCCCGGCGCTTGTCCTCGGACTCGACGATGGTCCAGGGCGCGGTGTCGGTGTCGGTGTGGACGAGCATGTCGTCCTTGGCCTGCGAGTAGTCGTCCCACCGGGCGATCGACTCGAGGTCCATGGGGGAGAGCTTCCACTGCTTCAACGGGCTCTCGACGCGCTCGCGGAAGCGCTTCTCCTGCTCCTGCGGGCTGACCGAGAACCAGTACTTGCGGAGCAGGATCCCGTCCTCGACCAGCAGGTCCTCGAAGATCGGGCACTGCCGCAGGAAACGCGTGTACTCGTGCGGTGTGCAGAACCCCATGACCCGCTCGACGCCGGCGCGGTTGTACCAGGAGCGGTCGAACAGCACGATCTCGCCGGCCGCCGGGAGGTGCTCCACGTAGCGCTGGAAGTACCACTGGGTCCGCTCGCGCTCGGTGGGCGCGGGGAGCGCCACGATCGGCGCGACCCGGGGGTTGAGGTGCTCGACGACGCGCTTGATCGCCCCGCCCTTGCCCGCCGCGTCGCGCCCCTCGAAGATCACGACGACCCGCGCGCCCGTGGCCTTGACCCACTCCTGCAGCTGCACGAGCTGTCCCTGCAGGCGCAGCAGCTCCGCCTCGTAGAGCTCCCGCGGGAGGCGCTTCGGCGCCTTCGCCTTCTTCGTCATGGGTGAAGGGTCGGCGAGAGGCGCCCGAAAGGGAACAGGGGGATCGTCAGCCGGCCGCCGAGCGGGACCGCACGACCCGCCCGATCACCTCGATGACCACGCCCGCCACCGCGCCGAGCCCCACCCCGACGCCGACGCGGAGCCACGTGACGTCGAGCAGGAACACCGTGTGGGACAGGAAGGGCACCGCGAGGATCACCACGACGGCCAGCGCCAGGCCGCCGACGAGCAGGACCTTCCACCGGTTGAAGGGGCGGGCGAACAGGGTGAGCGCCCAGAGCGAGGCGACCAGCACGGTCACGGTCGCCACCGTCTGCCCGGCCACCAGCCCGCCGGTGGGCTCCAGCCAGCGGATGGTGCGGTCGCCGGAGTACGCCGCGGTGCCGATCACCACGCCGACCGGGACCGCGGACCAGAGCACCCGGGGCAGGAAGCCGGGCACGTAGCGCCGCCGGTTCGGGGCCAGCGCGAGCACGAACCCGGGGATGCCGATCGTGACGGCCGAGATCAGCGTGAGCTGGATCGGCGCGAGCGGGTAGGCGGCCGCGGTCGCGATGACCACCAGCGCCATGAGCAGCGAGTAGACGTTCTTGACCAGGAAGAGGTTCGCCGCGCGCTCGATGTTCGCCATGACCCGGCGGCCCTCGGCGACGACGTCGGGCAGGTGTGCGAACCGGCCGTCGAGCAGCACGAGCTGCGCGACCGCGCGCGTGGCGGCGGCGCCGTTGCCCATCGCCACGCCGATGTCGGCGTCCTTGAGCGCCATGGCGTCGTTGACGCCGTCGCCGGTCATCGCGACGACGTGGCCGCGGCGCTGCAGCGCGCCGACGATGGCCCGCTTCTGCTGGGGCGTGACCCGGCCGTAGACGGGGTTCGCCTCGAGGACGTCGGCGAGCGCGTCGGGGTCCTCGGGCAGGGTCCGGGCGTCGACGGCGTCGGCCGCGGCGGTGATGCCCGGCAGCCCGACGGCGGTCGCGACCGCGCCGACCGTGCGCGGGTTGTCGCCCGAGATCACGCGCAGGGACACGCCCTGTTCGGCGAAGTAGCGCAAGGTGTCGGCGGCGTCGTCCCGGATCCGCTCGGCGAGCACGACGAGCGCCCGCGCCTCGAGCAGCGGCGGGAGGACCGGGCCGTCGACCACGTCGTCGGTGTGCGCGAGCACGAGCACCCGCCGCCCGTCCTCCGCGATCTTCCCGGCGGTCTCCAGCAGGTCGGCGGACCCGGGATCGGCGGGCTCCGGCAGGACCATCTCGGGTGCCCCGAGCACCCAGGTGCCGTGCTCGCCGGCGCCGACGGCGGACCACTTGCGGTCCGACGAGAAGGGGACGTTCGCCGTCGCGGTCCACGAGGTGTGCGAGAAGACGGTGGCGAGCGCCGCCGCGGTGGCGTTGCCGCCCGGCTCCGTGCAGCTCAGTGCCAGCGCCTCGCGGACCTCCGCCTCGGCGAGCGGGTCCGCGTCCCGCGGCAGGACGAGCCGGTCGAACACGATGTCGCCGTGGGTCAGGGTCCCGGTCTTGTCGAGGCAGACGACGTCGACGCGGGCGAGCACCTCCACGGCGGGCAGCTCCTGCACGAGGGTCCGCTTCCGCGCCAGCGTGACCGCGCCGAGCATGAACGCCAGGCTGGTCAGCAGCACCAGCCCCTCGGGCACCATCCCGACGAGCGCGGCGACCGTGCCGGTGACCGCGTCCTGCCAGCTGTCGGCGTCGCTGGTGCGGAACTGGCTCCACACCAGCAGCGGCGCGACCACCAGCATCATCACCGAGATCCACCGCAGGATGGTGTTCGTCCCGGAGATCAGCTCGCTCGGGGTGCGCGTGAACCTCTTGGCCTCGGCGGTGAGCCGGGTGGCGTACGCGTCGGCGCCGACGGCGGTGGCCCGGAACCGCCCCTGCCCGGCGACGACGATCGAGCCGGACCGCACCTGGTCGCCGGGGACCTTGGCGATCGGGTCGGACTCGCCGGTCAGCAGCGACTCGTCGACCTCGAGCCCGGCCGACGCGGTGACCGTCCCGTCCGCCGTGACCTGGTCCCCGGAGCGGAGCTCGACCAGCTCGTCGGCGACGACGTCGGCGACCTCGATCTCGGCCACCTCGCCGTCCCGCACCACCCTCGCGTGCGGGGCGTTGAGCACGGCGAGCCGGTCCAGCGTGCGCTTGGCGCGGACCTCCTGGATCACGCCGATGGCCGTGTTGGCCACGATGACCAGCCCGAACAGGCCGTTCTGCCAGCGGCCGGTGGCGGCGATGACGAGGAAGAGCGCGAACAGCAGCCCGTTGAACGGCGTGACGACGTTGGCCCGCACGATCTGCCCGACGCTGCGGCTGGTCTGCGCGTCGACGGCGTTCGTGCGGCCCGCGTCGACCCGCTCGGCGACCTCCGCGGCGGTCAGTCCGCGGTCGCCCAGCGGCGACTCCATGACGGTGCCGCGTCCGAGCACGTCCTCCACGCGCGTCCCCCCGCCCTCGCGCCGCCCCGAGCCGTCCTCGGACCGGACGCGGCCCGCGTTACGCCCACCCGACGCCCGACAGCCGACGATCGGTCCGATTCTGTCGGTCGGGGGAAGGGCTGTCGATGCGGCTGTCGCGTGCGGTGCGCCGGGTGCTCCCGATCGTCGCGGCGGTCCTGCTGGCCGGGTGCTCGTCGGGAGCAGGCCCGGGTACGGGGTCGCCCGCGGCCGGAGCGCCGACGGCCGCGGTACCGGCGGGCCTCGTGCCGGTCACGGTCGCGGTCCCGGAGGGCCTCGACCCGGGGCCGTTCGACACCCCGCGGCAGGCCCTCGTGCCGCCCGGCTGGTCGATGTCGGTGTTCGCGCGGGTGCCCGAGGCGCGGCTGGCCGCGTGGGCGCCGGACGGGTCGCTGCTGGTCTCGGTCCCCGAGGAGGGCCGGGTCGTGCGGCTGGTGCCGGACGGGCGCGGCACCGCCACGGAGACGCCGCTGCTGGACGGGCTGAACCAGCCGCACGGCCTGACGTTCGCCGGGTCGACCCTGTACGTGGCGCAGAGCAACCGGGTCGACGCGTACCCCTACGCCGAGGGCCGCGCGGGGACACCCGTGCCGGTCGTCACCGGTCTGCCGGACGCGAAGAGCCCGGACCTGCGGGGCCGCTACGCGCACGCGCTGAAGAGCGTCGCCGTGGGTCCGGACGGCGCCGTCTACGTGTCCGTCGGCTCGACGGGCAACATCTCGGCCGGCGACCTCGCGGCATATCCGCCCCGGGCGTCGATCCTGCGGGTGCCGCCCGGCGGTGGCCCGCCCGAGCCGTTCGCCGTGGGTGTCCGCAACGGGACCGGGCTGGCGGTCGCGCCGGACGGGGCGGTGTGGACCGCGGTGAACAACCGGGACAACATCCAGTACCCCTTCGACCGGGCGTACGGCCAGACCTCGGGCTCGGCACGCGGCGAGGTCGTCGAGTCCTACGTGCGGGACCACCCGGCCGAGGCCCTCGCCCGGCTCACCCCGGGCCGCAACCTCGGCTGGCCGTACTGCAATCCCGACCCGGACGTGCAGCCGGGCGTGGCGGGCACCGCGCAGGTCCTCACGGACGTCCCGTTCACCCGGGACGTGCAGACCAACCCGGACGGCGCCGCGCTCGACTGCGCCGTGCTGCCGCGGGTCGAGCAGGCGCTCGGGGGCCACTCGGCGCCGCTCGGGCTGGCGTTCGTCGACGGCGGCCTGCCCGGTGAGTTCGCGCGCGGGGCGCTGGTCGGGGTGCACGGCTCGTGGAACGCCGAGCCCCCGCGGGCACCCGAGGTGTCGTTCTTCCCCTGGCGGGACGGCGGGCTGGGGCCGCAGCAGACGCTCGTCGGCGGCTTCCAGGAGGCCGACGGCTCCCGCTGGGGCCGCCCGGTCGCCGCGGTCGCCGGCCCGGACGGCGCCGTCTACGTGACCGACGACGACGCCGGCGCGGTCTACCGGCTGGCCCCGCCGGGGCGGTGAGGACGGCCCGGTGATCTCCGGCGAGGGACCAGGGACCTGCACCGGCGGGACGCGCGACCATTCCCCTGTGGACCTCCGGCACGCCATGCTGACGGGATGAAGGCGTGGATCGTGCGGCGACCGGGACCGATGACGACCGGCCCGCTGGCCCAGGTGGACCGGGACGACCCGGAACCGGGCTCCGGCGAGGTCCGCGTCCGGGTCTCGGCCTGCGGGGTGTGCCGGACGGACCTGCACCTCGTCGAGGGGGACCTCGCCCCGCACCACCCGGGCACGGTGCCGGGGCACGAGATCGTCGGCGTGGTCGACGCGCTCGGCACGGGGACGCGACGGTTCGCGATCGGCGACCGCATCGGGATCGCGTGGCTGCGCGGGACGTGCGGGCGCTGCCGGTTCTGCCGGACCGGCCGCGAGAACCTGTGCCCCGACGCCCGGTTCACCGGCTGGGACGCCGACGGCGGCTACGCCGAGTACGCGGTGGTCCCCGAGGCGTACGCCTACGCCCTCCCGCCGCAGCTCGACGACGCGACGGCCGCCCCGCTGCTGTGCGCCGGCATCGTCGGCTACCGGGCGCTGAAGCGGGCGGAGCTGCCGCCGGGCGGGCGGCTCGGGATCTACGGCTTCGGCGCGTCGGCCCACGTGGTGGCACAGGTCGCCGTCGCACAGGGTGCCACCGTGCACGTCCTGACCCGCTCGCCGGAGGCCCGGGAGCTGGCGCTCGCGCTCGGCGCCGCCTCGGCCGGCCCGGCGGACGCGGAGCCGCCGGAGCCGCTCGACGCCGCGATCACCTTCGCCCCGGTCGGCGGGCTCGTGCCGGTCGCGCTGCGGGCGCTCGATGCCGGCGGCACCCTCGCGATCGCCGGCATCCACCTCACCGACGTCCCGGCGCTGGACTACGAGCGCGAGCTCTTCCGGGAGAAGCAGCTGCGCAGCGTCACCGCCAACACCCGGGCCGACGGCGAGGAGTTCCTCCGGCTCGCGGCCGCGCTCGACGTCCGGCCCACCGTCGACCCGCGGCCGCTGTCGACGGCGGACCGCGTCCTGGCCGACCTGGCGGCGGACCGGATCACGGGCGCGGCCGTGCTGCTGCCCGGGTGAGGACCCGGACCCGCAGGCACACAGCCCTGAACGAGATCGGCGAGTGCCCCCTCGTGGGAGGGGGCGCCGCCTCCGGGGCCCGACGGGTTCTCAGTAGCGCCTGGCCAGACGCCTGGATGTGCGCCTGGCGGTGCGGCGTCCGCTGCGCCGGGCGATCCGCCGGTCTCGACCCAACATCTCCTGCCCCCTCGCCGTCAGACGGTGTCGGCCGAGGACGCGACCAGCGCCTCGGCCTCCTGCTGGGCGACCAGGCCGACCTGGACCAGGTCGAGCGGGCTGATGAACTCCGACGCCAGGCGCATGCCGCCGGCGCGGGCGACGGCGTCGCGGAGCGGGATCGCCCAGCGGTGCTCGAGCAGGACCAGCGCCGCCGCGGTGTCCTCGGGGATGTCGGCCAGGACGTCCCACGCCTCCTCGTCGAGCAGCTCCACGCCCCGGTCCGCCGCGGCCTCCCCGAGGGCCGCGCCCTCCTCCGGCGTGAGCCCCGCACCGACGCCGACCAGGGCGCCCACGACCGCGCCGAACTCCTCCCGTTCGGCCTCGTCGAGCTGGGACTCCTTCAGCACGCTGACCTCGCCGCCGACCGCCTTGTACACGGCCAGGAAGTCGATCACCCGCACCGTGTCGTCGGCGCGGAGCCGCTCCAGCTCCGCGCGGATCCCACCCTGGAAGTTCGGGTGGTCGAACCCGAGCACCAGCATCTGGACCGGTCCGATCGTCATGGGCCCTCCTCCTGTTCGTCGTCCCCGGGGGATCGGGGGAAGGGGGGCTCACTGCGCCCCGACGGCCTGGTCCACGACGGTCGCCAGGCGGGCGAGCAGCTCGTCGGACTCGGCCCGGGTGATCAGGCCGTGCTGCGCCGCCTCCCGCACGTCGGCGCACAGGACGGCGATCAGCACGCTCGCCCGGTCCCCGTCCTCGGCGACCGGCCGCAGGTAGGGATGTCCGGGGCCGGCCAGGGGTCGTGCCATCGGTCGCCCTCCCTCGACACCGGCGCCGCAGCGCCGCCGTCCACCATGGGCAAGGCGCGGCGGCCGCACCTCGCCCCGACGGGGTGAGGGACGGGCGGGGTCAGAGCTCGCCGCGGCGCTGGGTGAGGGTCTCCGCGATGCGGGCGAGCTTGACGTTGAGAGACTGCGAGGCCGACCGCAGGATCCGGAAGGCCTCCTCCGCGTCGACGCCGCGGCGCTCCATGAGGATCCCCTTGGCCTGACCGATCACGTCCCGGCTGCGTACGGCCTCGGTCAGCTGGGTGACCTGGAGCTCGGCCCGGGTGGAGGCGAGCGAGCCGGCGATGGCGGTGGAGGCGTGCGCCGCCAGGACCAGGGCCGCGTCGCGGTCGGCCTGCTCGAGGCCGCCCGGGCGCCGGGAGTAGACGTTGAGCGAGCCGATGCGCGGCGGCTCCTGCGCGGGGAACAGGCCGACCGCCAACGCGCTCCCGACGCCCAGCTCGGCGGCCGCGGGGCCCCACTTCGGGAACTCCTTGCCGGCGGCGAGGTCCGCCGAGAAGGCGATGCCGATGCCGGGGATGCGGCTGGCGTCGAGGCACGGGCCCTCGTCGAACTCGTTCTGCAGCTCGTCGAGCCGCACGCCCACCTGGTCGGTGGTGGCCGGGGTGTCGATGGTGCCGTCCTGCGACCTCAGCGAGACGCTGACGATGTCCGCGCCGTTCACCACGCGCACCGCGGCCTGGGCGATCCGGTCGAGCACGTCCTGCACCGTGGGCGCGTCGAGCAGCTTCTCGGAGAGCGAGACGAACTCGGCGACGAGCGGCGGAGGAGCCCCGAGATCGCCGTACCGGTCGTGCTCCGACATGGTGTCCCTCCTGCTCGCGGTGACGGGCAGTTCGAGCGTACGCAACTCGCCCGGTCGTGCCGGGTGGGTCCTTCCTCGGTACCACGGCTGCGGGGGATCACACCGGAGGGACACGGATCCGCGAGCGGGGAGGGGTGGGCCGGGACGTCGGCCGGCCGGTGTCCGGGGGCCGGGGCCGCAGATCAAGGGGGCGGCTCCCGGCCCGGACAGGTGGACGGGGGGAACCTTCCACCTACCTGCGTGTGTACCGACCGGCGGAGAGCGCGGGCAAGGCCCGCGCGCCCGCGGACGCAAGATTTTGCCGTCGGCTAACCGGCCTCTCAGCAGGCTCGTACGTTCGCGGCCCGCGAATCCCTCCGCGCCCGGGATGATGTCGTCGTGAGCGCGCGCATCCTCCTCGTCGAGGACGACCGGGGCCTGGGGGAGGGCCTGGTCGAGAGCCTCACGCAGCACGGGCACGAGGTGGTGTGGGCCCGCACCGGCCGCACCGCCCTCGACTGTGCCGGCGCGGGGGAGCCGCTCGACCTCGTGCTGCTCGACCTCGGGCTGCCCGACATCGACGGCATCCGGGTCTGCCGGGCCCTGCGGGCGCTCTCCGCCGACGCCGTGGTCGTGATCCTGACGGCCCGGGGCGCGGAGATGGACGTCGTCGTCGGGCTCGACGCGGGCGCCGACGACTACCTCACCAAGCCCGTCCGCCGCGAGGAGCTGCTCGCGCGGGTCCGGGCGCATCTCCGGCGCGGGCGCCCGGGACCGGCCGGCGAGCCCGTACGGCTCGGCGACCTCGAGCTCGACCTGCGGGAACGCCGCGTGGCCGTGGCCGGTCGCGAGGTGGTGTTGCGCGCGAAGGAGTTCGACCTGCTGGAGCGGCTGGTGCGCGACCCCGGAGCCGCGCTCAGCCGCCGCACCCTGATGGCCGACGTGTGGGACGACCACTGGGGCGGGTCCACCAAGACCCTCGACGTCCACGTCGCGGCGCTGCGCAGGCGGCTGTCCGGGTTCCCGGCCGGCACCCGGCTGCCCCGGATCCGCACGCTGCGCGGGCACGGCTACCGCCTCGACCCGCCGACGGCCTAGCCTGCACCCCTCCGCGACGGCGAACTCGGCGCCGGTGCCACCGCCGAGGGACCGCCGCGACCCGCGTGGGGCTGGGGGGTGACCGTGCGAGGGACCGCTCGCGTCCGCACCCGGATCGTCTCGCTCTCGGTGGCGATCGCGGCGATCGCCGTGACGCTCTTCGGCGTGCCGCTGGCCCTCGGGCTCGCCCGCTACGCCGTGGCGGACGAGGGCGTCGCGCTGCAGCGGCTGGCCGACCTGACCGCCGCGGCGGTGCTCACCGACCTCGCCCACGACCGCATCCCCGCGGTGCTGCCCGGCTCGGGGACGCCGGGGACCACCCTCGGGCTCTTCGACGACGACGGGCTGCTCGTGGCCGGCGACGGCACCCCGACCGGCGACGAGCACGTCGCGGCCGTGCTCGCCGGTGCCGGCCCGCAGGTCGTCGAGAGCGGCGGCGACCTGATCGCGACCGTGCCGGTGCTCGGGGAGCACGAGATCGTCGGCGCGGTCCGGGCCTCGCACCCGGTGTCGGCGGTCTACACCGCGCTGGTGCCGCTGTGGCTGGGCATGCTGGGCCTGGCCGCGCTCGTCCTGGCCGCGGCGTGGGTCATCGCGCGGCGACAGGCCCGGCGGCTGGCCCGTCCGCTGGAGGAGCTGGCCGTGCTGGCCGACCGGCTCGGCGACGGGGACTTCGGCGTGCGGCCGCGGCGGGCCGGGTTGGCCGAGGTCGACGCCCTCGGTGCCGCGTTCGCCGGTACCGCCGCCCGGCTCGACGACCTCCTCGCCCGCGAGCGGGCGTTCTCGGCGGAGGCGTCGCACCAGCTCCGGACGCCACTGGCGGCATTGCGGCTGCGGCTGGAGAACGCCCGGGCGGACGCCGGTGCGCGGCCGGGTGCCGACGTCGGTCCCGCGCTCGACGCCGCCGTCGTCGAGACCGAGCGGTTGACCCGCACGGTCGAGGAGCTGCTGGACCTCGCGCGCTCGCGAGGCGGTGGGCACGGCCCGGTCGACCTGCACGCCGTGCTCGACGAGGTGGCCGAGACCTACCGGCCCCGGCTGGTCGCGGAGGGCCGCAGCCTCGAGGTGGAGCTGGACGGGGCGGGCGCCGACGAGCCCGGGGGCGCGGAGCCGGCGGTCGTGGGGTCGCGGGCCGCGATCGGGCAGGTGCTGGCGGTGCTGCTGGACAACGCGCTGCGGCACGGCGGGGGAGCGGTCCGGGTCGGGGTGCGCGAGGTCGGCGACGCCGTGGCGGTCGACGTGGGCGACGAGGGCCCGGGCTTCACCGACGGCCGTCCCGAGCGCAACGGCCGCCCGCGCACCGAGACGCCGGCCGACGGCATCGGCCTGGGGCTCCCGCTCGCCACCCGGCTGGCCGAGGACCAGGGCGGCCGGCTGGTCGTCTCGCGGGAGAGCCCGCCGGTGATGACGCTCTTCCTGCCGCTGGACGACGGGTCCGGGGAGGGCGGCGACCCGACGGACGAGGTGTCCCGTTCACCGGGCTGACCGCGAGGGCGGCCCGGAGCCCGACCGGTGCCGGTACCGTCGGCCCGCTCCGTGCCACTCGGCCCGGTGTGGGCCGACGCAGGAAGGGAACGACGCCGGGCATGGCCGACACCCCCGCCCAACCGGACGACCGCCGGGAGACCACGACCGCGGGTGGCCCCGGAAGCACGGCCGAGGACGGCCCCGGAGGCACCGCCGCGGGCGGTCCGGGCGCCCCCGCGACGGGCGCGCCGCCCGCGACGGCCGCGCCGCGGCAGGCCGTGCTGTTCCCGCTGTACGCCGCCGGGTTCGTCACCGCGTTCGGCGCGCACGCCGTCGCGACGGGCGCGGGCGCCGAGGCGGGGGCCGGGCAGCTGTCCCTGCTCGCCCTGGGCCTGGTCCTGGCCGTCTACGACGGTGCGGAGGTCCTGCTCAAGCCGGTGTTCGGCTCGCTCGCCGACCGCTGGGGCCCGCGGCGCGTGCTGCTGGGCGGCCTCGCCGCGTTCGTCGTGGTGTCCCTGGCCTACGTGCTGGTCGCGCTGGTCGGGGGGATCGCCGCGGGCCCGGGGGGCGCCGTCGCGCTGGCTCTGGCGCGGCTCGGGCAGGGGGCGGCCGCGTCGGCGTTCTCGCCCGCCGCCGGGGCGATGGTCGGACGGCTGGGGGCCGGCGGCCGCCGCGGGCGCGTCTTCGGTTCCTACGGCGCGTGGAAGGGCCTCGGCTACACCGCGGGCCCCCTGCTCGGCGGGGTGGTCATCACCTTCGCCGGGCTCACGGCGCTGTTCGTGGTCCTCGCCGCCGTCGCCGCCGTGGTGACGGTGTGGGTCGTCCTGGCCGTCCCCGCCCTGCCGGCGTTGCCGCGGCAGCGCCAGACGGTGGTCGACCTCGCGCGCCGGCTGTCCGCCCCGGCCTTCCTGCGCCCGACCTCGGCGCTCGCGGGCACCACCGCGGCCCTGGCGACGGCCGTCGGGTTCCTGCCGGTGCTCGGGACCGCGTCCGGGCTCAGCCCGATCGTGACCGGCGCCGTGGTGGCGTGCCTCGCGCTGTCCTCGACGCTGGTCCAGCCGCGCGCCGGCCGGGCGCACGACCGCGGCCGGTTGAGCACGCGCACGGCGCTCGCGGTCGGGTTCGCGCTGATGGTCGCGGGCTTCGTCCTCGCCGCCGTGGTCACCGGGATCGGCGCGCTGGTGGTGTCGGCCGTCGTGATCGGGCTCGGGGTCGGGATCGCCACCCCGGTCGCGTTCGCGTCGCTGGCCGCGTCCTCCCCGCCGGAGCGGCTCGGCCAGACGATGGGCTCGGCCGAGGTCGGACGGGAGCTGGGCGACGCGGGCGGCCCGCTGCTCGTCGGCGTGGTGGCCGCGGCCGCGTCCGTGGCCGCCGGCCTGGGCGCGCTGGCCGCCGCGCTCGCCGTCGTCGGGGTGGCGGCGACCGCCGGGCGCCGCACCGCCCCCGCCCCGACGGACGGCGAGCCCGGCTGAGCCCGGGGGACAACCCCCGCGGATCCGGGGGACAGCCCCGGACGACCGGAGGCGCGTCCCCATTCTCCGGATCCGCGCGCACCGACACCCTCGAACCACCGGCGGACCGCCCCACGCGGTCCGCACGTCGGGTGGAGCAGCGGGGGACCACATGTCGATCACACGATCCGGCACGCAGCCGGGCGAGCACGGGCCGCCGACCACTGGCCGGCCGGACGTGCCGCTCTCGGAGCTGGTCGTCGTCGACCGGCACGAGGCGCAGGGCTGGCGGGTCCGCCGGCACGAGCGCCTCGACTCGGTCTTCGAGGAGCGGTGCGACTGGATCCGCGAGTACGGCCGCGCCGGCCAGCTCGCCGTCGACGCCCCCGGGGGCGCCCTGACCTACGACGAGCTCGACGCCCGCGCCAACCGGCTCGCCCGCTACCTGCGGCTGCACGGCGCCGGGGCCGGCGACCGGGTCGCGCTGCTGTTCGACGAGCGCGTCGAGGCCTACGTCGCGCTGCTCGCCGTCCTCAAGATCGGCGCCACGTGCGTGCCGCTCGACCCCGACGCGCCGGCCGACCGGCTCGCGTTCGTCGTCGCGGACACCTCGGCGCGGATCGTGCTCAGCCGCTCGCACCTGCGCGGCCGGGTGGCGGGCCCGGAGGCGCTGCGCACCGGCGGGGCCGCCGTGCTCGCGCTCGACGAGGCCGCCGCGCTGATCGCGGAGATGAGCCCGCAGCGGCTGCAGCCGGCCGAGCGGGGCGGGCTCGACGACCGGCCCGCGTACGTGGTGCACGTCGCCGACGACTCGGGGTGGTCCGAGGGCGTCGCCATCGACCACCGCGCCATCTGCAACGCCGTGCGCATCGCCTCGGAGACCTTCGGGATCCGCGGGCACCGTCTCTACCAGGGCCGCGCGCTGTCCTCCGGCGGCGGCATCGAGGAGGTGTGGATGGCGTGGGCCGCCGGCGCGACGCTGGTGCCCGCGCCCGACGGCCCCGCGCTGCGCGGCCCGGCGCTGCACACCGAGCTCGACGAGCGCCGCGTCACCGCGCTGTGCACCACCCCCGCCCTGCTCTCGACGCTCGAGCGGGACCTGCCCCGGCTGCGGTTCCTGCTGGTGTCCGGTGAGCCGTGCCCGCCCGGCCTGGTCGCGCGGTGGCACCGCCCCGACCGGCGCCTGCTCACGGCGTACGTGCCGCCCGGCGCGACCGTGACCGCGGCCTGGGCCGAGGCCCACCCCGACCGGCCGGTGACCGTCGGCACGCCCCTGCCCACCTACGCGGCCGTGGTGCTCGACCCGGAGTTCCCGCTGGCCCTGCCGCACGGGGAGACCGGCGAGATCGGCGTGGCCGGGCTCGGCCTCGCCTGCGGCTACCTCGACTCCGGCGACGCGTTCGTCGACGATTTCCTCGGCATCCCCGGCAACCCCTCCGGCCGGATCTACCGCACCGGCGACCTGGGCCGGGTCGACGCCGGCGGGGAGATCGAGTACCGCGGCCGCATCGCACTGCAGGTCGTCGTGGGCGGCGAGCGCATCGACCTCACGGCGATCGAGTCGGTGATGCTGGCGGTCTCCGGCGTGGCGTCCGCGGTCGTGGTCGCGCACGGCACCGGCCCCGACGGCACCGAGCTGACCGGCTACTACACCTGCCGGTCCGACCGTCCCGCCGACGAGCAGGAGCTCCGGATCCGGCTGCGGGACCGGCTCCCCGCCAGCCACGTCCCGGGTCGCCTGGAGCGGCTCGCCTCCCTCCCGCTGACCGCCGACGGCCGGGCGGACCGCGCCGCCCTGCCCGGCCTGCCCGCGCCGCGCAGCGGCACCGAGATGGCGGTGCTGCGGGCCGAGAACGCCCGGTTGCACGAGCAGATCGAGGAGCTCCGGCCCCACACCGAGCCTCACACCGAGCCCCGGCCCGGGCCGCAGCCCGAGCCGCTTCCCGACGTGCTCACGCTGGACCAGATCCTCCGGCCCACGGCACCTCCGGCGCCCGAGGTCCTGACCCTGGACCAGATCCTGGCCGCCCCGGTCGCGCCCGCGCCGGCCGCCCCCGCGCCCACCCCGGCGCCGGTCCCGGCTCCGACCGCGGCCCCGGCGCCGGTCCCGGCTCCGGCCCCGGCTCCGGCCGCCCCGTCGCACGCCGGCCTGGCCGCCGCGCTCGCGGGCGTGCTGGCCGAGGTGCTGGCCGTCGAGCACGTGCCCGTCGACCTCAACGTCTTCGACGACCTGGGCGCCGACTCGATGGTGATGACGCGCTTCTGCGCGCGGCTGCGCACCCGCGAGGACCTGCCCTCGGTCTCGATCAAGGACGTCTACGCCCACCCGACCATCGCCGGCCTCGCCACGGCCTTCGCCGGCGCCACCCCCGCCCCCGCCCCGGCCGTCGACGGCGCGTCGGTGGTCGAGGGGCTCGCGCAGGTCCTGGCCGAGGTGTTGGCCGTGGACCAGGTGCCCGTCGACCGCAACGTGTTCGACGACCTCGGCGCGGACTCGATGGTGATGACCCGGTTCTGCGCGCGGCTGCGCGGCCGCGAGGACCTGCCGTCGATCTCCATCCGCGACGTCTACGCCAACCCGACGATCGCGGGCATGGCCGCCGCGGCCGCCCCCGCGTCCGTCCAGGCCCCGCCGCAGGCCCCGGTCGCCCCGGTGCGGCACAGCACCGTCGGCTACCTGCTCACCGGGTTCCTCCAGCTCGCCAGCTTCCTGCTGTACGTGACGGGGCTGGGCTACGTGATGGACCGCGCCTACGTCTGGATCCTGGGGAGCACCGGCCTGCTGGACATCTACGTGCGCTCCGCCGCCGCCGGCGGGGCCGCGTTCCTGGCGATGTGCGTGCTGCCGGTCGCGGCGAAGTGGGTACTGATCGGGCGCTGGAAGGAGGGGGAGATCCCGGTCTGGAGCCTACGGTACTTCCGGTTCTGGCTGGTCAGGGTGCTGACCCGGGCCAACCCGCTGGTGCTCGTCATGGTCGGGTCGCCGCTGTACACGCTGTACCTGCGCGCGCTGGGCGCGAAGGTCGGCAAGAACGTCGCGATCTTCACCAAGCAGCTGCCCGTCGCCACCGACCTGCTCACCATCGGCTCGGGCACGGTGATCCGCAAGGACGCCGTGCTGCTGGGCTACCGGGCCCACGCCGGGAAGATCCAGACCGGGCGGGTCACGCTCGGCCGGGACGTCGTGATCGGCGAGAAGAGCGTGCTCGACATCGGCACCGCGATGGGCGACGGCGCCCAGCTGGGGCACGCCTCCTCGCTGCACCGCGGGCAGAGCGTCCCGGCGGGACAGAGCTGGCACGGCTCGCCCGCGGAGCCGACCGGCACGGACTTCCGCGCCGTGTCACCGCTCCGGATCCGGGCGCTGCGCAAGGCCGGCTACGTGACGAGCCAGCTGGTCAAGCTGTTCGCGATCTACCTGCCGCTGGGCTTCGGCGGCCTGTTCATGCTGCTCACCGGCGTGCCGCGGTTCGCGGAGCTGCTGCAGCCCGGCGCGGCGGGGCACACCACCGCGCACTTCTACGTCAACGCGGTGATCGAGTCGGTCGTCCTGATGGTCGGCGGGCTGCTCGTCGGGCTGCTGGTGGTGTTCACGGTGCCGCGGATGCTGGCGCCGTTCGTCCGGCCCGACCGCCTGTACCCGTTGTACGGCTGGCGGTACTCGCTGCACCGCACGATCACGCGCCTGACGAACGTGCGGCTGTTCGTCTACCTGTTCGGCGACAGCTCCTACATCGTCAGCTACCTGTACCTGCTGGGCTACGACCTGGGGAAGGTCGAGCAGACGGGCTCGAACTTCGGCTCGAACCTGGCCCAGGAGACGCCCTTCCTGACCTCGGTGGGGCGCGGCACCGTCGTCGCCGACGGGCTGTCGGTGGTCAACGCCGACTTCGGGAACACCTCGTTCCGTACCTCGCGGGTGGCCATCGGCGCGAACAACTTCCTGGGCAACAACATCGCCTACCCGATCGGCGGCCGCACCGGCGACGACTGCCTGCTCGCCACCAAGGTCGCGGTGCCGATCGACGGGCCCGTCCGCCACGGCGTGGGGCTGCTCGGCTCGCCCGCCTTCGAGATCCCGCGCACCGTGCAGCGGGACCGGGTGCTGGAGATCGACGTCCGGGAGCGCCGCCGGCGGCTGCGCCGCAAGAACGGGCACAACCTGCGCACCATCGGGCTGTTCCTGCTGGTCCGCTGGGGCCAGGTGCTCGGGACGCTGCTGCTGGCGCTGCTCGCGGTGGACCACTACCACGACTGGGGCCCGGCCGCGTTCGCCGTGCAGTCCGCCGCGACCCTGCTGTTCACGATCCTGTGGTTCGCGTTCTGGGAGCGGCTGGGGAACGGGTTCCGGCGACTGCGCCCGCAGTCGTGCTCGATCTACGACGTGCGCTTCTGGCGCCACGAGCGGTACTGGAAGCTGATGGTGCCGCCGCTGGACCGGCTGCTGGCCGGCACGCCGTACAAGAACCTGCTGATGCGCCTGGTCGGCACGAAGGTCGGCCGGCGGGTGTTCGACGACGGCGGCGCCGTCCTCGAGCGCAGCCTGACCACCATCGGCGACGACTGCACCCTGAACTTCGGCAGCATCATCCAGTGCCACTCGCAGGAGGACGGCGCCTTCAAGTCCGACCACATCGCCATCGGGTCGGGTGTGACGCTGGGGGTCGGCGCGTTCGTGCACTACGGCGTGACCCTGGGGGACGCCGTCGAGATCGCCCCCGACTCGTTCGTCATGAAGGGCGAGGAGATCCCGGCCGGGGCGCGGTGGGGCGGCAACCCGGCGCGTGAGCTCCCGGCTCTGCCGACAACCGTGTAACACAGCGAGCGACGAATCCGATACGCAGCGTGACGGGCCCGCGGCGACGCCCCCCGCCGGCCCGTCTCCGGCCCGGTCCGTTGCTGCAGGAGGCGATCGCCCATCACCGACATGACGAATCCCCAGGGGTGCCGGCTCGAGATCGAGGTGGGGGACCGGACCCTCGTCCGCCTCTCCGGCGAGCTCGACGCACCCGACACCCGCAGCGCCCGGAAGCTGCTGACGGCCTACATCCGGGCCGGCACCACGATCGTCGTCGATCTCGTGGCGGTGACCCGCGTCGACCCGAGCGGGCTCACCGCGCTGGTCGACCTCCACGAGCTGGCCCGCCAGCAGGGCTCCCGGCTGGTCCTCGTGACCGGCGAGGGGGGCGGGCCGGCGCACCGGGCGCTGGAGTCGGCCGGCCTGATCGGCACGGTGGAGGTCCGGCAGGTCCTCGCGGACGGATGAGACTCCCCTGGTCCCGGCGGTGTGGACCACGGGGGAGTGCGGTCCGAGCCAGCCCGGTCGCCGACGAGGCGACCGGGCCCGGAGCCGGACGGGGGGCGCCCCGATCGTGCTCCGCCACGGGGACCACCGGCCTCGGCCGGGCGGCCCCGCGAGGCGACCGTCCCGTGTACGCGTGGTCGCGAGCAGGGCCCAACGGCCCGGCGGGCGGGGACGACAGGCCCCTCCGCCGGGGCCCGGTCCCGCTGCTCAGGGCTCCGTCCGGCCCACCGGAACGGTCAGCTCCCCGATCTCCCCGAGCGCGGCGTACAGCTCGGCGGGGGTGCGCGGGCGCGCCGCGGAGCCCAGTGCGCGCAGGAGCCGGTGGACCCCCGGCGCCCAGGCCGGGCCCAGCCGCGCGGACCGCAGCAGCTCCGCGTCGCCGAGCACTTCCTCGACCGGGGCCACCCGCACCCGGCCGTCCGCCACGACGGCGACCTCGTCGGCCCACCGGTGGGCGAGGTCGACGTCGTGGGTGGAGAGGACGACGGTCGTCCCGGCCCGGTGCAGCTCGTCGAGCGTGACGAGCAGCTCCTCGACGCCGGCCGGGTCCAGCCCGGCCGTCGGCTCGTCGAGCACCAGGAGCCGCGGGCGCATCGCGACCGCGCCCGCGATCGCCGTGCGCTTCTTCTGCCCGAAGGACAGCAGGTGGGTGGGGCGGTCGGCGAGGTCGGCGATGCCCAACGCCGCCAGCGCCGCCTCGACGCGGGCGGTGACCTCGGCGGGGGCCAGGCCCAGGTTGAGCGGGCCGAACGACACGTCCTGCGCGACGTCGGCGGCGAAGAGCTGGTCGTCCGGGTCCTGCAGGACGAGCTGGACCTGCTCGCGCAGCCGGGTCAGGCCGCGCCGGTCGCGGCGGACCGGTTGACCGTCGAGCAGCACCCGGCCCCCGCCCGGCTCGAGCAGCCCGAGCAGGAGCCGGAACAGGGTCGTCTTGCCGCCGCCGTTGGGGCCGAGCACGGCGAGGCGGCGGCCCTCGTGCAGGGACAGGGTGGCGCCGATGAGCACCGGCCGCGCGGGGTCGTAGGCGAAGACCAGGCCGTCGGCCTGCAGGATCGGGCCCGCGGGAGTCACCGGGCTCACCGCGGGGCCAGCAGCGACGTGGCCGCGACGACGGCGGCGAGCAGCAGGCACGTCGCCGCGACGAAGGCGGGGGAGAGCTCGCGCGCCGCGACCTGCACGCGCAGCGAACCGGTGTACCCGCGGGAGGCGAGCCCCTGCTCCAGCCGCCGGGCCCGGTCGAACGCGCGCACGAACACCGCCGCGCCCTGCCCGCTCAGCGAGCGGTAGGAGGTCCGCCAGGTGCGGAAGCCGAGCCGGCCCGCCTGGGCGTCCCGGACCGCCCGCAACGACTCCAGCAGCAGGAACAGGAAGCGGTAGGTCAACGCGGCGACCTCGGTGACCGCCGGCGGCACGCCGAGCCGGTTCAGCCGGGGCAGCAGGTCGGCGAGCGGGGTCGTGGCGGCGAAGAGCAGCAGGCACAGCAGTGCGGCGGTCGCGCGACCGGCCAGCTGGGCCGCCTGCGGGAGCCCGGCGGGCTCCCACCGGAGCCACGGGTCCCCGCCGACCGCGACCAGCAGCGGCAGCATCCCGGTGACGACGAACCCGAGCGGCACCCGGACCGCCCGCCACAGCGTCCGGGCCGGCAGCCCGGCCGGACCGAGGACCAGCACGAGGGCCACCCCGCCGGTGATCGCCGCGCCCGGCCAGGTGGGCAGCACGAGGGTCAGGACCAGCAGGCCGAGCGAGAGCAGCGCCTTCTCCCCGGGGTGCCGGGGGCGCCACCGGTTCGTGTAGGCCGCCGCGTCGAGCGGCAGCATCAGGCGGAGTCCTCGGGGCGCTGCACGGACGGGCCGCGACCGAGCCGGCGCTTGGTGCGCGCCACGCCGAAGTAGTAGCCGAGCACGCCGGCGCCGATCGCGGCCTGCAGGGCGAACAGCCCGGAGGCGATCTCCTGCGACGGAGGCTCGTAGATCGCCGTGAACCAGGGCCGGTAGTCGGGGTGGGAGTCGGTGATGGCCTCCTGGGCGACCCCGTCGGCCCCGCCGAACTCACCCTGCACGAACAGCACCGGGATCGCGGCGAGCGCCACGACGGCCAGCACCAGCAGCCAGTTGACCAGCGTGGAGCGCCTCACGCGCCGACCTCCTTCGCGGTGGACTCCCCGGTGGCGGACGGGGCGGACGGGGTGGGCAGCACCCCGAGGCGACGCAGCTCGTCCGGGCTGACCCGGACCAGCAGCCGCACCACGAGCAGGGTCAGCAGGCCCTCGCTCACGGCGAGCGGGATCTGCGTGATCGCGAAGATCGAGCCGAACTTCACGATCGCGCCGCCGACGCCGGACGCGGCGTCGGGGAAGGCGAGGGCGAGCTGCACGCTGGTCACGCAGTAGGTCGCGAGGTCGCCCAGCGCCGCGGCGAGGAACACGCCCAGCCCGAGGCCGCCGCCCGCGCGCCGGACCAGCCGGTAGGTCCCGTAGGCGACCCACGGCCCGACGATCGCCATGGAGAAGACGTTGGCCCCGAGCGTCGTGAGCCCGCCATGGGCGAGCAGGACCGCCTGGAAGAACAGGACGATCGTCCCGAGCAACGCCATCACCGGTGGTCGGAACAGCACCGCCCCCAGCCCGGTGCCCGTCGGGTGCGAGCAGGAGCCGGTCACCGAGGGGATCTTCAGCGCCGAGAGCACGAAGCTGAACGCGCCCGCCGCGCCGAGCAGCAGCTTCGAGTCCGGGTCGGTCCGGACCTGGTGCACGACCGCCCGCGCCCCGTGCACCACGAACGGGGCGGAGGCGACGGCCCACGCCGCGGCGTGCAGGGGTGGGAGATAACCCTCGGCGATGTGCACGACCCGCTCCTTCCGGACACTTCCGCGGACCGTGGGACCGTAAGGTTCCGCTCCGGATCAGGTCAACGGTTGAACACTCCTTCAACTGTGGGTCGGATCACCGTCGTGTCATCCCGCGGGCCGACGTCCGGGATCGGGCCGAGCATCTCGATCCCGGTGCGCGCCGCCGCGGCGAGGATCTCGTCCATCCCCGGCTCCCCGTCCAGGGCTGCCACCGCGCGCAGGAACCCCTCCATCGGCGCGCCGGGGGCGTGGACGACGAACGCCACCGCGTCCCGGTCGGACTCGTTGCGGACCGTGTGCGGGGTGCCGCCGGCCAGCGGGACGACGGCGCCGACGCCGGCCGTGACGCGCCGGCGGCCCGGATCGTCGGCGCCACCGAGGTAGAAGGTGAACTCGCCGCTCGTGACGTAGTAGACCTCGCCCGGGTCGTGCCGGTGCATCACCGGTGGACCGCCGCCGGGCGGCATGCGGATCTGCACCGCGAAGAGCGCGCCACCGGTCTGCTCGCCGGTCGCGAGCACGGTGACCTCGTCCGGGCCCGTGCGGAGGCGTTCGGCCGTGGGATAATCGACAGGTAACTTGTCCATGTAGGAAGAGTAGACAAGGAGATTGTCCAGTGTCGAGGGGTCTGCCGGACTGGAAGGGTGCCGAGCGGCCGGCGAACCTCGCCGTGCTGATGCGCGAGGCCTTCGCGGCGCTCAACGCCCGGGCCCTGGCCCGGCTGGCCGAGCGCGGCCACACCGCGGTGCGCGCCGCCCACGGCGCCGTCTTCCAGTACCTGGACGACACCGGCACCACGGTCAGTGTGCTGGCCGAACGTGCCCAGATGACCAAGCAGGGCATGGCCGAGCTGGTGCGGCACCTCGAGGCGCACGGCTACGTGGACCGGGTGCCCGACCCCTCGGACCGGCGGGCCAAGCTCGTCGTTCCCACCGACCTCGGGCGGGACGTGATCGCGATCGCCCAGGACCTCGTGCCCGAGCTCGAGCGGCAGGTCGCCCGGCTGATCGGCGCCGACCGCGTCGACGCCCTGCGCGCGGACCTCGAGGCGATCCGCGGCGCCTACTCCGCGCCCGGCTGAGCAGCCGGCCGACCGCTGCCCACCCACACGTGTTTCGTTTCTCCGGCGCCCGGAGGGAAAGCGTAACCTGGTCCCGCAGCTCACCGCGGACGAGACGCACCCCGGTGGCGCGATCGCGGGCGACGCCACACCGTCGGCCTTCTTCGACAGCGCCTTCCGGTTCGACGAGCCCTTCGAGGCGCCGTACCGGGACAACGACCAGAAGCGCGCGATCGCCGCGGGCGACCTGTCGCCGTTCTTCGCCGAGGTCGACTTCGGGAAGCTCGCCGACGGCGTCGACGACGAGCCGGCGTCCCGACCAGCGGTTACCAGACGCGGATCTTCGCCTCGCACTTCGAGAAGGCGCAGGGGCGGCGGCTGCCGAGGACCCGGGCGGCCCTCCTCCGGGCTCCGGGACGCAGCAGGGCGGGATCCAGACCGGCGCCGGCGAGGACAGCGAGGGACGGCCGAGCCTGGCCTTCGGCTGGCCGTGCCGGGACGACTGCGTCCCCGACCTGCCGGGCCGGCTGCAGCGCTACACGGTGTTCGTGCCGGAGGCCCCGGCACCGGAGCACGGGTACTCGTCGCTCGTCTGGACCAACGGCTACGCGCGCTCCGCCCCGGGGACGACGTCGCCGGCGACCGCGACCTGTACCGGCAGTTCGCCGAGCGTCCGGGCCACCCTACGCTGGTGATCGACGTCGACGCCCGCGGGCAGGACGAGTGGGGCTACGGCGAGTCCGGCGCGGCGGTGTTCGAGGCGATCGCCGACGCCCGCCGGCACTACGACCTCGACACGGAGCGGACCGCGATGGGCGGCTTCTCCTCCGGCGCCTACATGGCCAACAAGCTGTCCCTGACCTTCCCGGACGAGTTCAACAGGGCCTTCCTCTGCGACGGGCTCAACGTCGCCCCCTCGTTCCCGGGCCTCAACGGCGTGGCCGACCAGGTGGGTGACACGGTCGGCGTCGACACGCTGACGGTGCACGAGCCGGGCTCGAAGCTGTCCGTGCTGCTGCCGAGCCCGCGCAACCAGCCGGTGATGGAGTGGGCCGGGGTCAACGACGACTTCATCGCCTACAACATCACCCGCGAGCGCGCCGACGCCTACGCCGCCGGGGACTACGACTACGAGTTCCACAGCTGGGTCGGGCTCGCCGCCGAGCACCTCGTGATGTGCAAGAACGGCATGTGGGACGGGGCGACCGGGTGGCTGGGCGACGCGCCGCGCGCCGTCGACCCGCACCACGTCACCTTCGTGCGCAACCCGCTGATGGACGATCCGGAGTCCGGGCTCGTGGCGGACAAGGCCTACTGGCTCTCGGACGTCGCGACCCGCGGGCCCGAGCTGGGCACGATCGACGTCGTGTCCCGCGGGCAGGGCGTGACCGACGCGATCCCGCCGGCGCCCGGCCGCGAGCTCGGGGTGGCGGACGGGCACTTCTCGCCGGTCAACCCGTACCTGCGCGAGTTCCGGCACCTCGACCCGGCGGTCGAGGCCCCGGCGGAGGACGTGCTCGACGTCCGGTCGGCGGGTGTCGGCGCGGTCACGATCGACCCGGAGCGGGCCGGCGTGGACTGCGACGCGGACCTGAACGTGGCCACCGACGGGCCGCTGACGGTGACCCTGGCCGGCTGCGACCGCACCGGGTCGTTCGACGGCACCGACTCCGGCGGCCTGGCGCGGCCGGAGACCTACGCCCCGGCCGACCCGCTCGCCCCGGTCGGCAACCCGGCGGCCGGCGCGCCGCTGCCCGCGGAGGTCGGCAACGCCCCGCAGCTCCCGCTGCAGGATCTGCCGCCGCTGCGGTTCCCGCCGAACCAGCCCGGCCAGGACCCGCGGTCGGGCGACGGGGCGCAGGAGCAACCCCAGGCGTGACCGCCTGACCCCGCACGACGCCCTCGCCCGCGGCTCCCCCGGGCGAGGGCGTCATATGTTGCTGTGCGGTGTTGGTCGTCGACGATCCGTTGAGGCGGTCCTCGAGCGGCTCGCGGGCCGGCCGGCGCCGGGAGGCGGCGAAGGTCTTCGTGCGCTTCGGGTCCGCGCTGCGCGGCGACCGGCGCGTCGTCGCGCGCCGGCCGGCGCCCCGGACCGTCGTGATCCAGGGTGCGGGTCACCTGGTGCACCGGACCGGCCGCGGAGTTCGTCGCGGCCGTGCGGGCGGGCGCCGCGGAGGCGCCCGCCCGGTGATCCCGGCCCGATGACCTCCGGCCCGCCGCTCAGGCCTTGAGCAGGGCCTCGGCCAGACCGGCGGGCTCGGTGAAGCAGGCCTCGTGGCTGCCGGGGGCGGCGAGCGGGGTGACCCCGAGCCTGCCGGCGAACCGGTCCCACCCGTACTCGCCCGGCGGCAGGGCGACGTCCTCGCTGCTCAGCACGTAGGTGACGGGCACGCCCAGTGCGGCCGGGTCGAGCGGCTCGACGGTCTCGGTGAAGTACTGGAAGGGCTGCGGCACCATCAGCGCGTGGACGGCCCGCTGGACCTCCTCCGGTGCGTCGTTCATGAACGCGGCCTGCCAGACCTCGAACGGCATCGCCACGGAGTTCGTGCCGGACGCCTGCGCGAGCTGCGTGAACAGCTCCTGGTACTGCGGCGGCACCTCGTCGTAGAGCGAGCGGCCCGCGGCGGGCACGAAGGCGCTCCAGTACACGACCTTGCGCAGCCGGGCGGACAGCCGCGGCGCCGCGCCGGTGATCACGTAGCCGCCCCAGCTGTGCCCGACGAGCGTGACGTCCCGCAGGTCCTCCCGCTCGACCAGGTCGACGACGGCGTCGACGACGTCCGCGAGGTGGTACCGGGTCGGGTCGTCGCCGTCGTGCAGGCCCGGGAGGGTCGGGGTGAGCACGCGGTGGCCCGCGGCCCGCAGGTGCTCGGCCACGGGCCGCCAGGCCCAGCCGCCGTGCCAGGCGCCGGTGATCAGCACGAAGGTCTCGGACATCGGGTGCTCCTCGTCGAGTGGGGTGCGCACATCCTGGTGAGCGTTCCAGTACGTGTCAATCACGCGCCGGTCGGCAGGAGATCGGCGCGGCTCGCCGGTGATCGCGTCATCGACGAGGGCGCCCGGGGTGGGACACTGGGGTCCGGCGCACGGTTCCGTGCGCGCGGGGGAGGTGGGTTCGTGAAGGCGCGGTCGCTGGTCTTCGACCTGTTCGGCGACTACCTGCGCTACCGGGGTGGCGAGGCCCGGCTGCGCAGCCTCGTGTCGCTGATGGGGTGCTTCGACGTCCCCGAGCCCACGGTCCGGGTCGTGGTGACCCGGTTGCGCAAGGAGGGCTGGCTGTCCAGCCGCCGGGACGGCCGCGAGACGGTCTACGCCCTCACCGACGCGGCCTGGGCGCTGCTCGACGAGGGCCGTGAGCGCATCTTCCACCGTGCTCAGGGCCCGTGGGACGGGCAGTGGCACATGGTCATCTACTCGGTGCCCGAGACCGAGCGGGGGCTCCGCGAGCAGCTGCGCAAGAAGCTCGCGTGGTTCGGGTTCGGGCCGCTGTCCTCGTCGGTCTGGCTGAGCCCGCACGACCGCACCGGGCTGGTCCGCGAGGCCTTCGCCGACGAGCCGGCCGTGCAGCTCGACGTCTTCCGCTCGCGGTCGGTCGGGACCGCGGCGGACCGGGACATCGCCGCCCGGTCCTGGGACCTCGCGGGCCTGGACCGCGCCTACGCCGAGCTGCTCGAGACCTACCGGCCCCGGCTCGCCGCGTACCGCGCGGGCGAGCTGCAGGGCGCCGACGCGCTGGTCGAGCGGATGAACCTGATCCACGACTACCGCCGCTTCCCGTTCCGCGACCCGGACCTGCCGCCCGAGCTGCTTCCGGAGGGCTGGAGCGGGCGGCTCGCCCACGAGGTGTTCCTCGAGGCCCACGGGCTGCTGCGAGGGCCCGCCGAGGCCTGTGTGGACGCCTTCACCGGGACGGCGATGCCCGAGGAGGAGGCGGGTTAGCCCCGTCACCCCGCTCATTAGTTACAGGATCTGGACGGTCGTCGGCGTCACGTTGTAACGTGAGGTCCGCACCCGCCACGGCGGCGGTGTGCGTTCACCGACGAGGAGCGTGGTGCCCGTGTCACGGACGACAGGACCGACCACCCCCCGGTCCGGACTCGTCGTGGTCGCCCTGTGCTTCCTGACGATCGTCTTCGACGGCTACGACCTGATCGTCTACGGCTCGGCCGTGCCCAGCCTGCTGGCCGAGCCGGGCTGGGACCTGGGACCGGCGCAGGCCGGCGCCATCGGCAGCTACGCCCTGGCCGGCATGCTGATCGGCGCGCTCGGCGCCGGCGCGGTCACGGACGCGATCGGGCGCCGCCGGATCATGCTGGTCGGCATCACCTGGTTCTCGGTGCTGATGGTGGCCTGCGCCTTCGCCCCGAGCCCCGGCGCGCTGGGGCTGCTGCGCTTCCTCGCCGGGCTGGGGCTCGGCGGCGTCATCCCGTCTGCGATCGCGCTGACCGTCGAGTACGCCCCGCGCGGCCGCCGGCAGCTCTACAACGCCCTGATGTTCGCCGGCTACTCGGTGGGCGGCGTGCTCGCGGCGGTCCTCGCGCTGCTGCTGGCCGCCGACCACGGCTGGCGCCCGCTGCTGGCCATCGGCGCCGCACCGCTCGTCGTCGTGCTGCCGCTGGCCTGGCGGTTCCTGCCCGAGTCCGTGGGCTACCTGCTCGCCAAGGGCCGCGACGACGAGGCGGCGGCCCTCGCGGCCCGGTACGGAGTGGACCTGCCGGCGCTGCGCGAGGAGCGGGCGGCGGCCGCGGACACGGCCGGGCCGAAGGCCCTGTTCCGCCGGGGCGCCCTCGCCGCCACGCTGCTGTTCGGCGCGGCCAGCTTCTGCGGCCTGCTGCTGGTCTACGGGCTGAACACCTGGCTCCCGCAGATCATGCGCCAGGCCGGCTACCCGCTCGGGTCGGCGCTGACCTTCCTGCTCGTGCTCAACGTCGGGGCCGTGGTGGGCGCCGTCGTCGCCTCGCTGCTCGCGGACCGGTTCGGTCCGAAGCCGGTCACCGTGGCCGCGTTCCTGCTGGCCACGGCCTGCCTGGTGGTGCTGAGCCAGCGCGTCGACACCGGGCTGCTGCTCGTGGCGGTCACCGTGGCCGGGCTCGGCAGCGTGGGCACGCAGATCCTGGTCAACGGCTACGTGGCCGTGCACCACCCGGCCGCGGTGCGGGCCACCGCGCTCGGCTGGGCGCTCGGGGTCGGCCGGGCCGGCGCGATCGTCGGGCCGCTGTTCGGCGGGTGGGTGCTGGCCTCGGGCATCGGTTTCGAGTGGAACTTCTACGGGTTCGCGGTGCCCGCGCTCGCGGGTGCGTTGCTCATCGCTCTGGTCCCGCGGCGGCGGGGGGACGGGCCGGCCGCGGTCCCGTCCGGACACGTCACGGGCACGACGACCACGGGCACGACGACCACGGGCACGACGACCACGGGCACAGCGGAGACCGCGGGCACGACGAAGGAGGAGACGACGGCATGACCACCGCACCGGAGATCACCCCGCAGGAGCAGGAGCAGCTCGACGAGCTGTACGCGGCCTTCGCCGCCGCGCACATGACGCCGCTGTGGACGCAGATCGGCGGCCTGATGCCCACCAGCCCGCGGCCGGACTCGGTGCCGTTCCTGTGGCGCTGGTCCACCCTGCTCCCGCTGGCCGAGAAGGCCGGCGAGCTGGTGCCCGTCGGCCGGGGCGGGGAGCGCCGCGCGATCGCGCTGGCCAACCCCGGCCTGCCGGGCACCCCGTACGCCACCCCCACGCTCTGGGCGGCGATCCAGTACCTCGGCCCGCGCGAGGAGGCGCCCGCGCACCGCCACACCCAGACCGCGTTCCGGTTCGTGGTGGAGGGCGAGGGGGTGTGGACCAACGTCGAGGGCGACCCGGTCGCGATGCGGCGCGGGGACCTGCTGCTCACCCCGGGCATGCACTTCCACGAGCACCACAACACCACCGACCACCCGATGGCCTGGATCGACGGCCTGGACATCCCGCTGGTCCGCACCCTCGACGCCGGGTTCTTCGAGTTCGGCCCGGACGTGCTGGCCACGAAGGAGACCCCGGAGGTCTCGCGCAACGAGCGGCTGTGGGGCCACCCCGGGCTCACGCCCGTCGGTGCACCCGCTCCGAAGGCGTCCCCGCTCATGGCCTACCGCTGGCAGCACACCGACGCCGCGCTCACCGCGCAGCTGGAGCTGGAGCGCGAGGGGCACCCCGGCGTCGTCGAGCCCGGGCACGCCGTCGTCCGCTTCACCAACCCCGCGACGGCCGGGGACTGCCTGTCCACCATGCGCTGCGAGATGCACCGGCTGCGCGCCGGCACCTCCACCGCGCTGACCCGGACCGCGGGGTCCTCGGTCTGGCAGGTCTTCGAGGGCTCGGGCGTGGTGACCGTCGGCGACGAGCGCTACGAGATCGGCCGCGGCGACCTGTTCTGCGTGCCCTCCTGGGCCGGGCTCGCGTTCGACACCGCCTCGGGGCTCGACGCCTTCCGCTACTCCGACGACCCCGTCCTCGAGGCCCTCGGTCTCGCCCGCACCGCACGAGAGGACCGTTCGTGAAGCTCGCGACCATCCGTACCACCACCGGCACCGCCGCCGTCCGCGTCGACCCCGACGCCGCCGTCGAGCTGGGGGCCGCGGACCTGGGCGAGTTCCTGGCCCGCCCGGACTGGCGGGCCGCGGCGGCGGCCGCGGACGGCCCGCGGCACGACCTCGCCGGGCTGGACTACGCGACCCTGGTCCCGCGCCCGGAGAAGGTCGTCTGCGTCGGGCTGAACTACCGCACGCACATCCTGGAGATGGGCCGCGGGCTGCCGGAGTACCCGACGCTGTTCGCGAAGTTCGCCCGGGCGCTGGTCGGCGCGTACGACCCGGTCGAGCTGCCGGCGGGGTCGGAGCAGGTGGACTGGGAGGCCGAGCTCGGCGTGGTGATCGGCGCCGAGGTCCGGCACGCCGACGCGGAGCAGGCGGCCGCGGCGATCGCCGGGTACACGGTGGTCAACGACGTGACCGCCCGGGACTTCCAGTACCGCTCCGTGGAGTGGTTGCAGGGCAAGACCTTCGAACGCAGCACCCCGGTGGGCCCGTGGCTGGTGGTGGACGAGGGCGCTCCGGGGGAGATCTCCTGCGAGGTCGACGGCGACGTGGTCCAGAAGGCCGACACCGCGGACCTCGTGTTCTCCCCGGCCGACCTGGTCGCCTACGTCTCGCAGGTGATCACGCTGGTGCCGGGCGACATCATCGCCACCGGCACACCGGGCGGGGTCGGGCACGCCCGCACGCCCCCGCACTACCTGGCCGAGGGCTCGACGCTCGTCACGCGCGTCGAGGGGCTGGGGGAGCAGCGCAACACGATGGTGAAGGGACACTGATGCGGATCGCCGTCGCGGGGGGCGGCCCGGGCGGGCTGTTCTTCGCCACCCTGATCCGGCGGGCGGACCCGTCGATCGAGGTCACGGTGTTCGAGCGGAACCGGGCCGACGACACGTTCGGCTTCGGCGTGGTGTTCTCCGACCGCACGCTGGCCGGGATCCACGAGGCCGACCCGGTGCTGCGGCAGGCGCTGACCGAGCACGGCCGGCACTGGGACGAGATCGAGGTCCGGCTCAAGGGCGAGCGGATCCGCTGCGGCGGCAACGGCATGGCCGCCGTGGTGCGCAGGACGCTGCTGGCGCTGATGCAGGCCCGCGCCCGGGACGTCGGCGCCGACCTGCGGTTCTCCACGGAGGTCACCCTCGACGAGCTCGCCGGCTACGACCTGGTCGTGGCCGCGGACGGGACCGGCTCGAGGATCCGCGAGCAGCTCGACGCCGACCTCGGCGTGGAGGTCGAGACCGCGACGGCGAAGTTCATCTGGTTCGGCACGGACTACCTGTTCGACGGGCTGACCTTCGTGCACGAGCGCAGCCCCGACGGCGTGTTCGCCGTGCACGGCTACCCGATCTCCGACGAGATGTCGACCTTCATCGTGGAGACGGACGACGCGTCCTGGCGGCGGGCCGGGCTCGACGAGTTCGACGTGACCCGGCCGCCGGGTGAGAGCGACCCGATCTCCAAGGAGTACCTGGAGAAGCTGTTCGCCGACCAGATCGACGGGAAGCGGCTGCTGGTCAACAACTCCCGCTGGGGCAACTTCCGCACCCGCCGGACCAGCCGGTGGCACGCGCTGCGGCCGCGCCCCGTGGCCCTCCTCGGCGACGCCGTGCACACCGCCCACTTCTCGGTGGGCTCGGGCACGAAGATGGCGATGGAGGACGCGGTCGCGCTGTCCGCGGCGCTCGCCGCGCACCCGGACGACCTCCCGGCGGCGCTCGTGGCGTACGAGGAGGCCGCCCAGCCGTCGGTGCGGAAGATCCAGGACTCGGCGCGGCCGAGCCTGGCCTGGTGGGAGCACTTCGGCGAGTACCACGACGCCTTCGAGCCGTGGCAGTTCGCGTACCACTTCCTCTCCCGCAGCATCACCGACGGGCGGCTGGCGAGGCGGGACCCGGAGTTCGTCGCCGCCAGCCACCGCGGCTGGGTCGGCGCGCACGGCGCGGAGCCCCTCGACACGCCGTTCGCGTGCGGGGGCTGGTCCACGCCGGGCCGGCTGGTCCGGGTCTCCACCGACGAGGGTCGGCCGGACACGGTCGAGGGCACCCTGCCGCTCGCGGAGCACGCGGACTCCGGGCCGTGGGGCGCGCTCGTCGCCGCCCCGGAGACCGAGGCCGGCCTGCCGGACGTGTTCGCGCGGCTCACCGCGCTCGCGCGCCTCGACACCCCGCCGGTCCTCGTGGCCGTGCACGGCGGTACCGCGCTGACCCGCACGTTGACCTGCGAGCAGGCCCGCCTGCAGAGCGGGCTCCCGGCGCTGCTCGTCGAGCCCGCTGCCGGCGACGCCGACGACGACGGGCGGGCGCGGGACCGCGCGCTCACCACCGTGCTCTCCGGCCGCGCCGACCTCGTGGGGGTGCCGGCGTGACCAGCACCGTGCCCCGTCGCGACACCACGGGTTCGGCCGACCTGGGGGCGCTCTTCGCCCCGCGTGGGATCGCCGTCGTCGGCGCTTCCCGCAGCCCGGGCAAGCTCGGCGCGGCCCTGGCCCGCTCGCTGGGCGGGTTCGCCGCGCGCGGCGGTCACCTCGCCCTGGTCAACGGCCGCGACGCGACCATGCACCCCTCGGTGCGCGCCGCGGCCGGGGCCGGGCCCGTCGACCTCGCCATGATCTGCGTGCCCGCGCCGGCCTGCCCCGAGGTGCTCGCCGAGGCCGCCGCGGCGGGCGCGGGTGCGGCCGTCGTGTGCGGAGGCGGGTTCGCCGAGGCCGGCGGCCCGGGCGTCGGGTACCAGGAGAAGCTCGCGGCCGTGGTCGCCGAGACCGGGATCCGCCTGCTCGGCCCCAACACCAGCGGGTTCCTCGCCCCGCACGCCGGGGTGACCGCGAGCTTCGTGCCCGGCGTCGCGCAGGTCCGGCCCGGCCGGGTCGCCGTCGTCGCGGCCAGCGGCGGGGTCAACCACGCCCTGGCCTTCCTGCTCACCGAGGCCGGGCACGGGGTCAGCCTCGCCGTGGGGCTCGGCAACGGCGTCGACGTCTCGGCGCCCGACGTGCTCGACCACCTCGCCGACGACCCGGACACCGGTGCCGTCGCCCTGCACGTCGAGTCGGTGGCCGACGGGCCCCGGCTGGTCGCGGCCGTGCGGCGGCTCGCCGCCCGGCGGCCGGTGGTGGCGCTCGTCGTCGGCCGGCACGACGTCGGCGCCTTCGCCGCCTCCCACACCGGCGCCCTCGCGACCTCGTGGCGCACCACGCGCGCGGCCCTCGCCCAGGCCGGCGCGGTCCTGGTCGGCGACGAGCGCGAGCTCGTCGACGCCGTCGGGGCGCTGTCGGTGACCCGGGCGCGGCCTGCCCGCGCGGCCGGCGTCGGCGTCGTGACCGCCCAGGCCGGACCGGGTCTGCTGCTGCTCGACGACCTCAGCGGTCGGGGTGCCCGGGTGCCCGAGCTGGCGGCGGCCACCCAGGAGACGCTCGCCGGGCTGCTGCCGCCGCTGACCTTCCAGCTCAACCCGGTCGACACCGGCCGCCCCGGCCCCGAGCTGAACCGGGTGTTCCGGGCCGTGGCCGGGGACCCGGAGGTCGACGTGGTCGCGGGGTACGCGCTGCACGAGCCCGACGCCGTCGACCTCGTCGCCGCCGCCAGCGAGGGCCGGGTCGACGGCGTGCCGGTGGTCCTCGGGCTCGGCGGGACCGGCGACGAGGTGGTGCGGGCCCGCCGCGCCCTGCTCGACGCCGGCATCGCCGTCGCCGCCGATCCGCGGGGCGTCGCGGCCGGCGTCGGTGCCCTGCTCGCCGACGCCCGCGTGCGCGCCCGCCGGGCCGACCCCGTCGTCCCGCGGCAGGTCCCCACCGGCGCCGAGGGCCCGCACGACGAGCACGCGGCCAAGGGCCTGCTCGACCGGCTCGGGGTCCCGACCGCGCCCCGGCGGGCCTGCGCGAGCCGGGCCGAGGCGCACGCCGCCCTCACTGCTCTCACGGCGCTCGGCGGCCCGGTGGCCGTCAAGATCCTCGACGCCGCCGTGATGCACAAGACCGAGATCGGCGGCGTGCACCTCGGGATCGCCGACGGGGCCGGGCTCGACGAGGCCCTCGACCGGCTCGACGCGGTCGGCGCGCGGCGCTACCTCGTCGAGCGGATGGCGCCCGCCGGGGTGGACCTCGTGCTCGGCGCCCGCCGCGACCCGGTGTTCGGCCCGATCGTGCTGCTCGGGCTGGGCGGCACGACCGCCGAGGCCCTGGCCGACGTCGCGATCCGGCTCGCCCCGCTCGGGCCCGGCGAGGCGGCGGAGATGCCGGCCGAGCTGGCCGGGCATGCGCTGCTCGACGGGTGGCGCGGCGGTCCCGTCCTCGACCCCGACGCGCTCGGGCGGGTCGCGTCCGCCCTCGGCGACCTGCTCGTCGCCAATCCCGGCCTCGCCGAGATCGAGGTCAACCCCCTGCGCCTGACCGCCGACGGTCTGGTCGCGCTCGACGCCGTCGTCATCCCCCAGGAGGCCAGCGATGCCCAGCCCGATCGGTGACCACACGGTGCCCTGGCCCGCCGACGTCGCCGCGGAGCACGTCGCGAAGGGCTACTGGGCCGGCGTGCCGCTCGGCACGCTGCTGCGCGAGGTCGCCGACGCCCGGCCGGACGCCCCGGCGCTCGTCGACGCGGCCGTGGGCCTGCGGCTGACCCACCGCGAGCTCGCCGAGCGCGTCGACGCCGCTGCGGCTCGGCTGCTCGACCTTGGCCTGGCCCGGGGCGACCGGATCGTGGTGCAGCTCGGCAACGGGTGGGAGTTCGTGGTGCTCACCCTGGCTTGCCTGCGCGCCGGGATCGTACCGGTGATGGCGCTGCCCGCACACCGCCGCACCGAGCTCGCCCACCTCGCCCGGCACGTCGAGGCCACCGCCATCGCGGTGCCGGACCGGATGCGCGACTTCGACCACCAGGCGCTGGCGCACGAGCTGGCCGACGAGGTGGTGCCGGAGACCGGGGGACCCTGGCACGTGCTCGTCGCCGGCGACGACGTCGCGCCCGGCAGCGTGGACCTGCGGGCGCTCTGCGGGCCGGCCGGCGACCCGGCCGCCGACCGGGCGCGGCTCGACGCGCTGCGGGTGGGCAGCCGGGACGTCGCGGTCTTCCTGCTCTCCGGCGGGACCACCGGCCTGCCGAAGCTAATCGCCCGCACGCACGACGACTACGCCTACAACGCCCGCGCCAGCGCGGCGATGGCCGGCGTCGACCCCGACACCGTCTACCTGGTGAGCCTGCCGGCGGGGCACAACTTCCCGCTGGCCTGCCCGGGCATCCTCGGCGTGCTGCTGGCCGGTGGGCGCGTCGTCCTGCTGCCGTCGCCGGAGCCGGCCCGCGCCTTCGCGACCGTCGAGGCCGAGGGGGTCACGCACACCGCCGTCGTCCCGGCGGTGGCCGGGAGGTGGCTGGACCACGCCGATGAGCACGGCTGCGGGCCTGTGGCGAGCCTGCGCGTGCTGCAGGTCGGTGGCGCCCGCCTCGCCGACGAGCTGGCGCGGAAGGTCCGGCCCGTCCTCGGCTGCACCCTGCAGCAGGTGTTCGGGATGGCCGAGGGGCTGCTCAACTTCACCCGGCTCGACGACCCCGAGGAGGTCGTCTGCACCACCCAGGGCCGGCCGATGTGCCCGGACGACGAGGTGCGGCTCGTCGACGAGCTCGACCAGGACGTGCCCGAGGGCGAGCCCGGCTCGCTGCTCACCCGCGGCCCCTACACCCCGCGCGGCTACTACAGGGCGGCCGAGCAGAACGCGCGCGCCTTCACCGCGGACGGCTGGTACCGCTCCGGCGACATCTGCCGGCGCACGCCCGAGGGCAACCTGGTCGTCGAGGGCCGGGACAAGGACATGATCAACCGCGGCGGCGAGAAGATCTCCGCCGAGGAGGTGGAGAACCTCGTCTACCAGCTGCCGGCCGTCGCGCAGGTGGCGGCGGTCGCGATGCCCGACCGCGAGCTGGGGGAGCGGGTCTGCCTCTACGTGGTCCCGCGGCCCGGGGCGGCCGTGACGCTCGAGGAGATCCGGGCGTCGATGGAGCGGATCGGCGTCGCCCGGTTCAAGCTGCCCGAGCACCTGGTGGTGGTCGACGAGCTCGCGTCGACGAAGGTCGGCAAGATCGACAAGAAGGCGCTGCGGGCCGACATCGCCGACCGGCTCGCCGGGGCGTCCGCATGAGCCGGCACGACCTCGACCGCACGCTGCCCTGGATGCGGGAGGGCATCGCCTTCCTGGAGACCCAGGTCGCGGCGCTGACGGACGACGAGCTGCAGGCCTCGAGCGCGCTGCCGGGCTGGACCCGGGCCCACGTCGTGGGGGCACGTCGCCCGCAACGCCGAGGCGCTGACCCGGCTGGCCGGCTGGGCCCGCACGGGGGTCGAGACACTGCTGGCCCCCGCCGACCGGACCGGCACCTGGCGGCTGGGACCGGCGGACGCGTGCCGGCCCCGGCGACCGTGACCGGCTCCGCGGCCGAGCTCGTGGGCCAGCTGACCGGCCGGGTCGCCGACCCGACCCGGCCGCCGCTGCCGCGCTGGCTCTGACGCGGGTCAGGCCACCCCGAGCAGCCGGTGCGCGGTGGCGCGGTCGGCCCGGAACTCCCGAGTGGCCACCCGGTGCACGATCCGGCCCTTCTCCATCACCGCGATCTCGTCGCACACCGCGAAGGCCAGGTGGAGGTCCTGCTCGACCAGCAGGATCGCCACCCCTTCCCGGCGGAGCGTCCCGAGGAGGTCGGCGATCTGGTCGACGATGGCCGGGGCGAGACCGTCGGACGGCTCGTCGAGCAGCATCAGCCGGGGATCGGTGAGCAGCGCGCGGGCCACGGCCAGCATCTGCTGCTCCCCGCCCGAGAGCCGCCCGGCGGGCTGCCCGAGGCGCTCGCGCAGCCGGGGGAGGAGGTCGAGGACGCCGTCGACGGTCCAGCGCCGGCCGTGCCCCCGGGCCGCCAGCGCCAGGTGCTCGGCCACCGTGAGCGGCGCCCAGATCCGCCGCCCCTGCGGCACGAGCGCGACCCCCGCCCGGGCGATCACGTCCGGCCGCCGGCCGGCCACGTCCCGGCCGTCGAGCAGGACCCGGCCGGACGTGGGCGTGACCAGCCCCATCAGCGTCATGACCAGGGTGGACTTGCCGACGCCGTTGCGGCCGAGCAGGCCGAGCGCGCCGCCGGACGCGATGCTCAGGTCCACCCCGCCGAGCACGGTGCTGCGGTCGTAGCCGGCGGTCAGGGCCTCGACCCGCAGCGAGGATCCGGTCATGACGTGAACAGCTCCTCGCGGCGGGCGGTGCCGAGGTAGGCCTCGCGGACGGCGTCGCTCGCCCGGACCTCGTCGGGCGTGCCGGACAGCAGCACCCGGCCCAGGTGCAGCACGGTGACGTGGTCGGCGAGGTCGAACACGAGGTCCAGGTCGTGCTCCACGAACAGCACCGTCACGTCGCGCGGAAGCCCGGCCAGCAGGGCGAGCAGCCGTGCGCTCTCCGCGGGGGACATGCCCGCGGCGGGCTCGTCGAGCAGCAGGACGGCCGGGGCGCAGGCGAGCGCCAGCGCCACCTCCAGCTGCTTGCGCTCGCCGTGCGAGAGGGCGGGCACGGGCAGCCCGGCCCGGTCACCGAGCCCGACCTGCGCGAGCAGCTCGTCCGTGCGCTCGTCGACCGCCGGGTGTCGGCCCGGCCACGGGAGGATCCGCGCGCCACCGCCCGCGGGGCCGTGCCGGCGCACGGCGAGCGCGACGGTCTCGGCGGCCGTCAGCGAGGCGAACAGGCTCGCGTGCTGCAGGGTCTGGCTCATCCCGAGCCGGCAGCGGCGCACCTCCGACAGGCCGGTGACGTCCCGATCGCCGAGGTGGACGGTGCCGGCGTCGGCCCGCATCCGTCCGGTGAGCAGCCGGAACAGCGTGGACTTGCCGGCGCCGTTGGGGCCGATCAGGGCGTGCCGGGCGCCGGGCTCCACGGTGAGGTCGACGTCGTCGACGGCCCGGAGGGCGCCGAACGAGCGGCGCACCCCGCGGCAGGTCAGGGCGCTCACGGGTTCCTCCTCCGCCGGGGACGCAGCCGGGCCGGGCGCATGCCGGCGAGCCCGGCGGCGCCCCGCGGCAGCAGGTAGACGACCAGCACGAACACCACACCGAGCAGCAGCTCGCCGTGGCCGCCGAGGCTCGGGCCCAGGGCGTCGCGCACCAGGACGACGAGCGCCGCGCCGACCACCGGGCCCCACAGCGAGCCCGCGCCGCCGATCACCACGGCGAGCAGGGCCAGCGCGGCGGTGGTGAAGCCGAGGTCGGCGGGGGTGACGAGGCGTTGCTGAGCGGCGAGCAGCGACCCGGCGGCCCCGGCCACGGTGCCGGCGGCGACGAAGGCGGCGTACTTGTAGACCGTCGTCGGGTAGCCGATCGCGCGCATCCGCGGCTCGTTGTCCCGGATCCCGCGCAGCGCGGCGCCGAAGGGGGAGCGGGCGAGCACCCACACCACCGCGAACATCAGCAGCCCGACGACCAGCACGTACCAGTAGAGGAACCCGGCGTTCAGCAGCGGCGTGCCGCCGAGCCTGGCCGCAGGGATGCCGGCGAGGCCGTTGGCGCCGCCCGTCACCGAGTCCCAGCTCTGCGCGACCTGGGCGAGGATCTCGCCGATCGCGAGGGTGAGCATCAGGAAGAACACCCCGGCGGAGCGCACGGCGACCCAGCCGGTCGCCGCCGCGGCCAGGCCGCCGACCACCGCCCCCACCAGGAGCGGGACCGGGACGGCCGGGGTGAGGTGGATCGAGACCCAGCCCGCGGCGTAGGCGCCGGCGCCGAAGTAGGCGGCGTGCCCGAGCGACGGCAGCCCGGTCACCCCCACGAGCAGGTCGAGGCTCACCGCGAGCAGCCCGAACACGAGCAGCCGGGTGAGCGTGGTGGTGGCGAAGGGCGCCAGGAACAGTGGGGCCGCGGCGAGCACCAGCACGACGACGATCCCCGGCACCGCCGCGTACGGGCGGCGGACCGGCCGGCGGGGCGCCGCGGTCCCGCCGACGACGTTGCCGGGCACCTCGGGCACGTCCGGTGCCTCCGATCTCGAGGACAGCTCGGTCACGCCGCCGCTCCCGCCCGGCTCCCGAACAGGCCCTGCGGGCGCAGGACCAGGACCAGTGCCAGCGCGCCGAACAGCACGAACGAGGCGAGGTCCGGCAGCAGCGCCCGGCCCAGCGACTCGATCTGCCCGATCACCAGCGCGCCGACCAGAGCGCCGCGCACGGAGCCGAGGCCGCCGATGACCACGACGACGAGTGCGAGGATGAGCACGGTCGAGTCCAGCCCGACGCTCGCGCCGTACACCGGGCCGCCGAGCACGCCGGCCACCGTGGCCAGCAGCGATCCGAGGGCGAACACCGCGACCTTCACCCGCCGGTTGTCCACGCCGATCGCGGCGACCATGTCGCGGTCGGCCACGGTGGCGCGGACCAGGGCCCCGAGCGTCGTCCGCTCGACCACGACGTGGAGGGCGACGGCCAGGACCGCGCCGACGCCGATGATCACCAGGCGGTACGTCGGGTACGCGGCGCCGGCCAGCGAGACCGACCCGTCGAGCCCGGGCGGCGCGGGCACGGCGAGCGGGTCGTCGCCGAAGGCGATCTGCAGCACCTCGGCGACGATCAGTGCCACGCCCAGGGTGAGCAGCGCCTGGTCCAGGTGCGACCGGCGGCGCAGCGGTTCGGTCATCGCGGACAGCATGCCGCCCGCGAGCAGCCCGATCACCGCGGCGAGGCCGAGCGCGCCGAGGAACGCGCCCCACGACGGCCCGCCGGCGGAGAGCGCCGCGGCCACGTACGCACCCGTCACGAACAGGGCGCCGTGCGCGAGGTTCAGCACGTCCATCATCCCGAAGACGAGCGAGAGCCCGACGGCCAGCACGAACAGCAGGGCGCCGATGGCCAGCCCGTTCAGGACGCTGATCAGGTTGGCGGCGAGCCAGCCCGTCATACCTGGGCCTTCTGCCCGAGATCGGCGGTGACCGCGTTGCTGAGCTGTCCCGGGACGCCCTCGACGGTGCGCAGGTACATCGTCTGGCGCGGGCTCTGGCCGTCGAAGGTCCATGAGCCGCGCGGGCTGTCGTCGATCGCGCCGACCTGCCCGAGGGCGGCGCTCACCGCGTCGCCGTCGAGGGCGGCCGCCGAACCGAGGGCCCGGTCCAGCACCGCGGCCGCGTCCCACGTGGACACCGAGTAGCAGGTGGGGGTGGCCTGGTAGACCCCGCGGTAGGCGTCGACGAACGCGCGGTTGGCCGGGTTCTCCAGCCGGTCGGTGTAGAAGAGCGAGGTGCGCACGCCCACCGCGGCGTCGGCCTGCGCGGTGAGGACCCCGCCCTCGGTGAGGAAGCCCGACCCGTAGAGCGGCACGGAGTCCTTCAGCCCGAACTGGGCGTACTGCTGCACGAACCGGACCGCCTCGGCGCCGGCGAAGAAGCAGAACACCGCGCCCGCGCCGGACTGCCGGATCTGGGAGAGGAAGGGCTGGTAGTCCTGGGTGGTGCCGAAGGGCGGCGCCGCCTCGCCGGCGATCCGGCCGCCCGCCGCCTCGTAGGCGGCCTTGAAGCCGGCCCGGACCTCGGTGCCGGCCGCGTAGTCCGGCGCGATGAGGAATACCCCGCCGGGGATGTCCTGCTGCGCGAGGTACGGGCCCGCCGCCGCGGCGACCTGGGCGTTCTGGAACGAGGTCCGCCAGACGTAGGGCGTGCGGGACTTCCCGGTGATGTCCGCGGCGCCCGCGTTGGCCACGACGAGGACCTTCTTCGACTCGCTCATCAGCGGGGCGGCGCCGAGCGCCGTCGCGGAGTTCACGATTCCGACGACGATGTCGACCTGGTCCGCCTGCAGCACCCGCTGGACGGCCGGCACCCCGCTCTGCGGGTTCTCGCCCTCGTCCGCCACCACGGTCGTGACCTCGCGGCCGCCGATCCGGTTGCCGTGCTGCTGCAGCCAGAGGTCCCAGCCGCGCTGCATGTCCGTGCCGAGCGCCGCGTACACCCCGGACTGGGGGATGACCAGGCCGATCTTGACCGGGCCGCCCTGCCCGCCGCCGCTCCCGGACGAGCCCCCGCCCACGCTGCTGCCGCACGCCGCGAGCGCGGGGGCGGCCGCCGCCGCGCCGAGGAGCCCGAGGAGGCGCCGCCTGGACAGGGTGTACTCAGCCATCGAACCGCTCCTCGTCGAACGATGTGGTGGGGGCCGACGTACTACACGGGTGTGTCGGAGGACACGGATGGTGTCGAATCACTCGGACGGGTGTCAACCACTCGCACCGTGACGAAAGGGAATCGTGACGCGCCCCGTGTGCCCTGTCAGCCGCCCGCCGGCTCGGTCCGGCTGGCGGCGATGACCTCGGTCAGCACGGCGTGCAGCTGCTCGAGGTCGGAGATCGGCATCCCCAGCCGGTCGATGATCGCCGGCGGGATCCTTTCGGCCCGCGCCCGCAGTGCCCGGCCCTCCGGGGTGAGACCGACCGCGAGCATGCGCTCGTTGCCCTCCACGCGCTTCCGCGTCACGTAGCCGGCCGCCTCCAGGCGCTTGAGCAGCGGGGACAACGTGCCCGGGTCGAGCGCCAGGGCCGTGCTGAGGTCGGTCACCGAGCGGGGCGAGCGCTCCCACAGCGCGAGCATGACCAGGTACTGCGGGTGCGTGAGGCCCATCGGCTCGAGCAGCGGGCGGTACAGCGCGATCACGTTGCGCGCCGCCACGGCCAGCGCGAAGCAGACCTGCCGGTCGAGCTTGAGCAGATCGGTCTCTGCGACGGTCACGAGGTCACCCTCGTCACGTCCTCCGGAGTCGGTCACGACGCCAGTGTACGATCCTTGGTGTACAAAGTGTTGGGGTGAGGATGATGTCCGAGACGGTCCGGCCGAATCCGCTGCGATGGCTCCTCTACGCCTACGGCACAGGGTTGCCCGCGCGGCACAAGGAGTGGGTGCTGCACGACGTCACCACGCCGAGCTGGCGGTGGCGGCACTTCGCCCGCGCGACCGTGCAGCTGCTGCCGATCGCGGTGCTGCTGTACGTGTTCATCCCCGGCGAGCCCTGGGTCCGCGCGATGGCGGTGCTCGGCGGCCTGCTCATCGGCTACTTCTACTCGTTCGCGTACATGTACGAGTCGGCCGAGCACCGTGCCGTCAAGGCCGGCTACCCGCAGGGCGGCGCCGCCGCGATCCGCGACGAGGCCCACGCCGACGAGCGCCGCGAGCAGGAGGAGCGCTACGCCGCCCGCTGGCGGCAGGACGGCTGATACTGCACCGGCAGGCGCCCCGTCACAGCAGGCCCCGCTCCCGCGCGGCGTGCACCGCGGCCGTCCGGTTCCGGACGTCGAGCCGGCGCATCGCACTGCGCAGGTAGGCCTTCACCGTCTCCTGGCTCAGCCCCATCGCGTCGGCGACCTCGGCGTTGGTCCGGCCCAGGGCGACGAGCCCGAGCACGTCGAGCTCGCGGGGGGCCAGCGCGGGCCGGGGCGCGGCCGGGTCCGCCCCGCCGAGCTCGGTGACGATCCGGGCGAGCCGGTGGCGCAGGTCGGGATCGGTCGCGGTCCGCGCGAGGTCGGCGAGCTCGGCCAGCGCCGTCCGTGCCCGGGCCTCCGGCGACCTGCGGGGGCGGGCGGGCGGCGGGAGCAGCGCCGCGATCTCGCGCTCGAGCGCGGCCCCGAACGCGGCCACCCGGTCCAGGACGACGTCGCCGATGCGGTGCGGCGCCCGGACGGCCCCGTACACCACGGCGCCCACCGCACCGCCCACCGCGACGGGCACCGCGACCACCGAGGTCATCCGCTCCTCGCGGACCACGTGGTGGTCGAAGTCGTGGGTGATCGCGCGGGTGGAGGCGTAGTCGTCGACCCGGCAGACCGTGCCGGTCAGCAGCGTCGAGCCGCCCAGCCCGCGCCCGCGGCCCACCTCGAGGTCGCGCAGCGAGTCGCCGAGCGTGCCGCGCAGGTGCCCGATCCGCAGCCGGGGCCCGTCGCGGCGCGGCCGCGTCGCCCCGCCGAACACCACGGGCAGCCCGGTCGTCCGCTGCAGCTGGCGCAGCCGCTGCCCGACGACCCGGTCGACGATGCCGACCGGCGAGTCGTCGTCGGCCACCTGACCTCCTCGTCGTCGCCGGGCCGCCGTCGACGGCCCCGGGAAGAGGGTCCGGTCCTGGTGGCCCGCGCGCTACCCCTGTTCGGGGGTAGTGACGCCGGTCCGCCGCCGGTCACGCTTCCGGCCGCCGATCCGCCGGGGGCCACGGCCCCGGACCGGATCCGTACGGACGCCGACCGGGAGACGACGCCACGATGACGACCAGCCACGACCGCTACCGCGCCGCCCGCGACCTGCTGCTGGACCTGCGCGAGGACCACGAGAAGGCCGTCGCCGCGTTCGCGTGGCCGGTGTTCGACGCGCCCTTCAACTGGGCGCACGACTGGTTCGACGTGATCGCCGACGGGGTGGACCGGCCCGCGCTGACCATCGCGGAGGAGGACGGGAGCGTCGCGTCCTGGTCGTTCGACGGGCTGCGGCGCCGGTCGAACCGGCTGGCCCGTTGGCTCGCCGAGCAGGGAGTCCGCCGCGGCGACAGCGTGATGCTGATGCTCGGCAACCAGGTCGAGCTGTGGGAGTCGATGCTCGCCGTGATGAAGCTCGGCGGGGTGATCATGCCGACGACCACCGCCCTCGGCGCCGCCGACCTGCCGGACCGGATCGCCCGCGGCGGCGCGCGGCACGTGATCGCCGGTGCCGCCGACGCCCCCAAGTTCGCCGGGATCGAGGGCCTCACCCGGATCGCCGTGGGCGGGACCGTCGAGGGCTGGCTGGAGCACGCCGACGCGGCCACCGCCGCCGACGACCCGCTCCCGCACCCCGGCACCGCCGCCGACGACCGGCTGCTCCTGTACTTCACCTCCGGCACGACGAGCCGCCCCAAGCTCGTGGAGCACACCCAGCAGTCGTATCCGGTGGGTCACCTGTCCACGCTGTACTGGCTGGGCATCCGGCCCGGCGACACGCACCTCAACATCAGCTCGCCGGGGTGGGCCAAGCACGCGTGGAGCTGCTTCTTCGCACCGTGGATCGCCGAGGCCTCGATCTTCGTGCACAACTACTCGCGGTTCGACGCCGCGGCGCTGCTCGGCAAGATCCGCGAGCACGGTGTGACCACGTTCTGCGCCCCGCCGACGGTGTGGCGGATGCTGATCAAGGCCGACCTGTCCGGCGGGCCGGGGGCACTGCGCGAGGTGGTCGCCGCGGGCGAGCCGCTCAACCCCGAGGTGATCGAGCAGGTCCGGCGGGCCTGGGGGCTGACCCTGCGCGACGGGTTCGGGCAGACCGAGACCACGGCGTCGGTCGGCAACACCCCGGGCTCCGCGGTGAAGCCGGGCTCGATGGGCCGGCCACTGCCGGGCGTGCCGGTCGTGCTGGTCGACCCGCTGACCGGGCGGCCGAGCGAGGTCGAGGGCGAGATCTGCCTGGACCTCACCGGGGACGTCGCCGGGGCGCCGCTCACCCTGATGACCGGCTATCTCGGCGACCCGGAGAAGCAGGCCGAGGCGACCGAGGGCGGCTACTACCACACCGGCGACGTCGCCACCCGCGACGACGACGGGTACCTGTTCTACGTCGGCCGCACCGACGACGTCTTCAAGGCCTCCGACTACAAGGTCTCGCCGTTCGAGCTGGAGAGCGTGCTCATCGAGCACCCGGCGGTGACCGAGGCGGCGGTGGTCCCGGCGCCGGACCCGGTGCGCCTGGCCGTGCCGAAGGCCTACGTCGCCCTCGCCCCGGGCTGGGAGCCGACGCGGGAGACCGCGCTGGAGATCCTGCGGCACGCGCGCGAGAACCTGGCCCCCTACCTGCGGGTGCGCCGGCTGGAGTTCTTCGACCTGCCCAAGACGATCTCCGGCAAGATCCGCCGGGTGGAGCTGCGGGCGCGCGAGGAGGCCGGCGCGGGCGGCGGCACGGAGTGGCGCGACGACCGGTTCCCCGAGCTGAAGGGCTGACGCGCCCGGCCAGACGGTGCGGGCGGGGCCCGGCGCTGGTGTGTCCACCGCATGGCGGGGTCACCGTCCGCCCTGTCACCACCGCGCCGGGCCACTGCTCCATCAGTGTTCAAAGCCTTGACGGGTTCTGGTGTTCTTCGCGTCGACGCCCTACGGTCCAGATAGTCAAACATTTGATCGCCGCCGCGGCGATCGGGACCCGCGACCTCCCGAGGACGGGAAGGGACTGTCGATGACGCACACCTCCGGGGCGGCCAAGCCGTTCGCCTCCTCCGCCGACACCGCCGCCAAGGAGCAGACCCTCGAGGTCCTCGCCGACGGCGTCTACGCGCTCACCGCCGAGGGCGACCCGAACATCGGGGCGGTCGAGGGCGAGGACTTCCTCGTCTGCTTCGAGGCCCTCGCCACGCCGGTGGCCGCCGAGAAGTGGCTGGCCAAGCTGCGCGAGCACACCGACAAGCCGGTCCGGTACCTGGTGCTCTCGCACTACCACGCGGTCCGGGTGCTGGGCGCGAGCGCGTTCGATGCCGAGACGATCGTCTCCCACGAGATCACCCGGGACCTGGTCGCGGAGCGGGGCAAGCAGGACTGGGAGTCCGAGTTCGCGCGGATGCCGCGGCTGGCCGAGGCGGCGGACTCGGTGCCGGGGCTGACGTGGCCGACGCTGACCTTCGCCGACCGGCTGACCGTCGATCTCGGTGGCGACCGCGGTGATCTGGTGCTGCAGTACCACGGGCGCGGGCACACCGAGGGTGACATCACCGCCTGGCTGCCGCGGCAGAAGATCCTCTTCGCCGGCGACCTCGTCGAGGCCCAGGCCGCGCTCTACACCGGTGACGCCTTCCATCGGGACTGGGCGGGCACCACCCTGGACGCCGTGAAGGCGCTCGGCGCGGAGCAGCTGGTCGGGGGACGGGGCGCGGTCAGCCGCGGCCGTACCGAGGTCGACGCCGCGATCGAGCAGACCCGCGGGTTCCTGCAGGTGATGATCCGCGAGGTCGGCGGGGTGCAGCAGCGCGGCGGCACGCTCAAGGAGGCGTTCGAGGCCGCGCACGCCGCGCTGGTGGACGACTACGGCCACTGGCCGATCTTCGAGCACTGCCTGCCGTTCGACGTCTCGCGGCTGTGGGACGAGCTGTCCGGCATCGAGCGCCCGGTCATCTGGACCGCCGAGCGCGACCAGGAGGTCTGGGCCCAGCTGCAGGGCTGAGCCCCCGGTTCAGGACTCGCGACGACGGGAGTACCGCATGACCACCGCACCTCGCTCGCCGAGCAGGGACCGGGCCGCGGGCGCCTGGCCCGCCGCGCCGGTGCTCGTCCTGGGCGCCGGCCCGGTCGGGCAGACCACCGCCCTGCTGCTCGCCCGCTGGGGCGTGCCGACGATCGTCCTCGACCGGCGTCCCGAACGGGACATGGTCGGGTCCAAGGCGATCTGCCAGCAGCGCGACGTCCTCGACGTCTGGGAGTCCGTCGGCGCCGGCCGGCGGATCGCCGCGGAGGGGGTCACCTGGACCACCGCCCGCACCTTCCACCGCGACCGCGAGCTGTTCGCGGTCGAGTTCGCCGACCCCGGCCGCTCGGCGTTCCCGCCGTTCGTCAACATCTCCCAGACGCGCACCGAGGAGATCCTCGACGAGTGCATCGCGGCCGAACCCCTCGTGGACCTGCGCTGGGGGCACCGGGTCGTCCACGTCGAGCAGGACGGCTCCGGGGTCGTCGCCCGCCTCGACGACGGCCGGGAGCTGCGCGGCTCCTACCTCGTCGTCTGCGCCGGGGCCCGCAGCGACGAGCTGCGCGCGCTGCTCGGGGTGAGCTTCGACGGGCACTCCTTCGACGACCGCTTCCTGATCTGCGACATCCGCGCGGACCTGCCCGGCTGGGCCTCCGAGCGGCGGTTCTTCTTCGACCCGGAGTGGAACCCGGGCCGGCAGGTGCTGATCCACCCGTGCCCGGACTCGACCTTCCGGATCGACTGGCAGGTGCCGGCGGACTACGACCTCGACGCCGAGGTCGCCTCCGGGGCGTTGGACGCCCGGATCCGGCAGATCGTCGGCGACCGGGACTACGAGATCGTGTGGAAGTCGGTGTACCGCTTCCACTCCCGCGTGGTGGACCGGATGCGCTGCGGGCGGATCCTCGTCGCCGGCGACGCGGCGCACCTGGTGTCGCCGTTCGGGGCCCGGGGGCTGAACTCCGGGGTCGGCGACGCGGAGAACGCCGCCTGGAAGATCGCCTACGTCGGCCACGGCTGGGCGCCGGAGGAGCTGCTGGAGAGCTACCACCACGAGCGGCACGCCGCGGCCGTCGAGAACATCGCGGTCACCACCGCGACCATGGACTTCCTGGTCCCGCCGGACGAGGCCCGCGCGCGGCACCGCGCCGAGGTGCTCGCCCGGGCGGCGTCCGACGCCGAGGCCCGCGCCCGCGTCGACTCCGGGCGGCTGTCCGAGCCGTTCTGGTACGTCGACTCGCCGCTGACCACCATCGACGCGCGGCGGCCCTTCGGCGGGCGCCCGCCGCGCGGGCAGGTCCCGCCGGCCGGACCGGGCGTGCTGCTGCCCGACGCACCCGTCGTCGTCGCCGGGACGAACGCCGACGGCCGGGCCCGCGCGCTGGCCCGCGACGGGTTCCTGCTCCTGACCGGCGCCCGGGTCGACCGGGCCGCGGCCACGCGGGCCGCGGCGGCCGTGCCCGGCCCGGTCCGGGTCCTCGCCCTGCACGAGATCGACCCCGAGGGCACCTTCACCGCCACCCTCGCGGCCCGGCCCGACGAGGTGTGGGTCGTCCGCCCGGACGCCCATGTCGCCGCCGTCCTGGCCGGTCCGACCACCGAAGAGATCATCGCGGCGCTGCACCGCGCCGCCGCGCACCCCGGCACCCGGGAGGAGAGCCACGATGGCGTTCTACAGGCGAGTCGGTGACGTCCCGCCCAAGCGGCACACCCAGCACCGGACCGCGGCCGGCGGCCTGCACTACGAGGAGCTGGTGGGGGAGGAGGGCTTCTCCTCGGACTCCTCGCTGCTCTACCACACGGGCGTGCCGTCGGCGATCGTCGACGCCACGCCGTGGGAGCTGCCGGACCAGTCGCTGACGGAGAACCGGCCGCTGGTCCCGCGGCACCTGGAGCTGCACCGGCTGACCGGCCAGGACTGGAAGGCCGTGGACCCGGTGACGGGCCGGCGGCTGGTGCTGGGCAACGCCGACGTGCGGATCTCCTACGTGGTGGCGGGGGAGACCTCGCCCCTGTACCGCAACGCCGTCGGCGACGAGTGCGTCTACGTCGAGTCCGGCACCGCGACCGTCGAGACGGTGTTCGGGGTGCTCGAGGCCGGGCAGGGCGACTACGTGCTGATCCCGCGCGCGACGACCCACCGCTGGATCCCGACGGGCTCGGAGCCGCTGCGGCTCTACGCGATCGAGGCGAACTCGCACATCGCCCCGCCGAAGCGGTACCTGTCGCGCTACGGGCAGCTGCTCGAGCACGCTCCGTACTGCGAGCGGGACCTGCACGGGCCCACGGAGCCGTACGTGGTGGAGGGCACCGACGTCGAGGTGCTCGTCAAGCACCGCGGCTCGCGGGGGATCACCGGGACCCGGTACGTCTGCCCGACGCATCCGTTCGACGTGGTCGGCTGGGACGGCTGCCTGTACCCGTACACGTTCAACATCGCCGACTTCGAGCCGATCACCGGGCGGGTGCACCAGCCGCCGCCGGTGCACCAGGTGTTCGAGGGGCAGAACTTCGTGATCTGCAACTTCGTGCCGCGCAAGGTGGACTACCACCCGCTGTCGATCCCGGTGCCGTACTACCACTCCAACGTGGACTCGGACGAGATCATGTTCTACTGCGGCGGGAACTACGAGGCGCGCAAGGGGTCCGGGATCGGGCAGGGCTCGATCAGCCTGCACCCGGGCGGGCACTCGCACGGCCCGCAGCCGGGGGCGGTCGAGCGGTCGATCGGGGCCGAGTTCTTCGACGAGCTGGCCGTCATGGTGGACACGTTCCGGCCCATGGAGCTGGGCGAGGGCGGCATCGCCGCCGAGGACGACCGCTACGCCTGGACCTGGGCGGGCCGGGGACCGGGGTCGTGACGGGCGGGGTCGCCGGCGTACCGGCCCTGGTCGCCGGGCTGTGCGACGACGCCGCGGTCTTCCCACCCGGCCTCGCCCCGCTGCCGGACGCGGTGCGGGCGTACCGGGACCGGCGGGACCGCTGGTACGCCGGGCTGGTCGGGCCGCTGGTGCTGGCCGCGGCGGCGCTCCCACGGTTGGGGCCCCTGCTCCCGCCGGATGTTCGGCTGCCGCTGTCGGTGACGCTGCCCGGTGGGCCGGCGGACCTTCCCGCCGCGCTGGCCGACGTCGCCCCGTTGCCGGTGGAAGTGCGGTCGGTCGAGGTGGCGGTGCCGGAGGGCATGGCGACCGCCGAGTTCCTCGACCTGCTCGCGGCGGGGGTGCCGGGTGATCTCGACGTCTACGTCGAGGTGCCCCGCGACCTGCGCCGGGTCGCGGTCCTGGAGGCGCTGGCCTCGTCGTCGGGGCGGTACCGGGCCAAGTTCCGCACCGGCGGGATCCGGGCCGACCTGCACCCGGACGAGGCCGAGCTCGCCGCGGGGATCGCCGCCGTCGTCGAGGCGGGGGTGCCGTTCAAGGCGACCGCCGGGCTGCACCACGCGGTGCGCAACACCGACCCGCGGACGGGGTTCGAGCAGCACGGTTTCCTCAACCTGTTGCTCGCCACGGACGCGCTCGTCCGGGGCGGCACCGAGTCCGAGGCACGCACCCTGCTCGCCGAACGCGACGGCGCGACCGTCGCCGGGCTGGTCCGCGCCGCCGACCCCGGGGTGCGGGCGGCGTTCACCTCGTTCGGCACCTGCAGCATCACCGACCCGCGCGACGAGCTCGTCGCGCTCGGCGTCCTGACCGCACCGGTCCCGGAAGGAATCCACTGATGAGCGTCGTCGAGGTCCCCGCAGGCTCGCCGTTCGGGCGGGAGAACCTGCCCTACGGGGTCTTCTCCGCCGCCGGCGGTGACCCGAGGGTCGGCGTGCGGCTGGGCGACACCGTGATCGACCTGTCCGTGCTGCTCGACGATCCCGTGTTCGCCGCGGCGTCGCTGAACCCGTTCCTGGCCCAGGGGCCGGGCCGGTGGGCGGAGGTCCGCGAGCGGGTCACCGCCCTCGTCGGCGGGGACCTGCCCGACGCGGCCCTGCACCCGGTCCGGGACGTGGCCCTGCACCTGCCGTTCGAGGTCGCCGACTACGTGGACTTCTACGCCTCGGAGCACCACGCGTCGAACCTCGGCCGCTTGTTCCGCCCGGACGCCGAGCCGCTGATGCCGAACTGGAAGCACCTGCCGGTCGGCTACCACGGCCGCGCCGGCACCGTGGTCGTCTCCGGCACGGACGTCGTCCGGCCTTGTGGGCAGCGCAAGGCGCCCGACGAGGCGGCGCCCACGTACGGGCCGTCGCGGCGGCTGGACATCGAGGCCGAGCTGGGGTTCGTCGTCGGCGTCGGCTCGCCGCTGGGCGGGCGGATCGGGGTCGACGAGTTCGCCGACCACGTCTTCGGCGCGGTACTGGTCAACGACTGGTCCGCGCGCGACATCCAGGCCTGGGAGTACGTGCCGCTGGGCCCGAACCTGGGCAAGAGCTTCGCGACCTCGGTCGGCCCGTGGGTGGTGCCGCTCGCCGCGCTGCAGGCGGCGCGGGTGCCGCTACCCGGGCAGGACCCGCAGCCGCTGGGCTACCTGCGCGGCAGCGAGGACTGGGGCCTGGACGTCGACCTGGTCGTGGAGTGGAACGGCGAGGAGGTCGCCCGCCCGCCGTACCGGGAGATGTACTGGTCGCCGGCGCAGATGCTGGCGCACATGACGGTGAACGGGGCGTCCGCGCGGCCCGGGGACCTGTTCGCGTCGGGCACCGTCTCCGGCCCGGACAAGCGCCAGCGCGGCGCGTTCATCGAGCTGACCTGGGGCGGGCGCGAGCCGGTCACCGTGAAGGGCGAGGAACGGACCTTCCTGCTCGACGGCGACGAGGTCACGATCTCCGCCACCGCGCCCGGCCCGGACGGCACCCGGATCGGGTTCGGCGAGGTCACCGGGCGGATCACGCCGGCCCGCTGAGCAGCGTCCGTCCCCTCCGCGCCTCGCGACGGGCTCGCCGCGCGTTACCCGACTAACGCCCGGTCGGCCCGGAACGAGGATCAGGGCAGGGGGTCGGCGTCCGGACGGGGGGTCCGGGCGCCGACCGATCGCATCAGCGGAGAGCCCCGTCTTGTGGCTGGCAGGTGCGTCGATCCGTAGGGTGCCGCTGGGCCCGCGGTCAGAACGTGGCGATCGGGTTGACCGGGCTGCCGGACGTACCGGCGAAGCGGACCGGCGCGACCGCGAGGTGGAAGTCCCACTGGTCGAGCTCGGCGGCCGTTGTCGCGCACGCCTCCAGGTCGCAGTTGTCGAGCAGCCACAGACCCATCGCCACCAGGCCCACGGCGTGAACCGGCATCAACACGTCCTCGTACCCCGACGGCTGGACGTCCTGGGGGGTGTCGGCGCCGATCAGCGCGACCTCCCGTTCCTGCAGCCACGGCAGGCAGGACGCGTGCCACCCGGCCTGCGTGACACCGCCGGCCGCACCGGCCTCGTGCCGGACGCGGCCCTGGCCGGTCCGCAGGAGTACCGCGTCGCCGGAGCGCACCCGCACACCCTGGCGACGCTCGGCCTCCTCGAGATCCTCGGGAAACACACCCTGCCCCGGCTCCAACCACGGCACATCGCGGACCCTCGCGATGTCCAGGAGGACACCCCGCGTGATGATCCCGTTCGCCGCCGCCGTGACGGCCGCCCACGCCGATCCCGTGGCGGCGTCGACCGACGAGTGGGACCGCCCGTTGTACATCGTGCCGTCCCAGAAGATGTGGCACGGCGAGTCGACGTGGGTGAGGGTGTTGCCGTGGAACGTGATGCCGAGCCGCTCGGACGAGAAGCCCCAGCGCCGGTCGTTGCGGAATCGGGCCGGCATGTTCTCGGCGCCCGGCATGTCGGCGGCACACGGGCACGTCGTCGTCGACCGCTCCATGTCGTCCGGTACGCCGACCTCCCATGCGCACGACACGCTCCTGCCGTGCCGCACGGCCCGCGCCGCCGCCAACCGGACGTCGTCGGTGATGTGGTTCAGGGTGCCGAGCTCGTCGTCGTCGCCCCACCGCCCCCAGTTCGACAGCGTGTCGAAGTACCCGAGCACGTCGTCCTGTGTGGGCATCGGTCTCCCTGCCGTCATCCCGGCATCGCCTCTGCGCTACCCACGCCGCTCCGCCTCGACCAGCTCCCGTGTGCGCGGGGCGACCTCGTGGGCGTAGCGCTCGAGGGTGGCCCGGTCGTCGGACATCAGGATGAAGCCGGAGATGCCCTCGGAGAGGGCGAGGTCGGCGAGCTCCTCGGCCCACTGCTCCGGCGGACCGACGAGCAGGCCGCCGCCGGTCTGCGCGAAACGGCCCTCGAGGTTGAGCAGCCTGCGGATCGCGCCGGGGTCGCGGCCGGCCGCGGCGGCGCCCTCGTCGATCAGGGTGTTCATGGCGCCGAGGGAGGCGGGGCCGTCGCGCAGGTAGGAGAGCGAGGGCAACCAGCCGTCGGCGAGGCGGCCGACGACCCGGAGCATGCGGGGGCCGTAGGCGCCGACCCAGATGCCGATGTGGTGGGCGGGCGCGGGGCCGCGCTTGGCGCCGGCGACGTGGTGGAACTCGCCGTCGACGCGGACGCCGCCGCGTTCGTCGGCGGCCCAGACGCCGCGGAGGATCGCGATCGCCTCCTCGAGGGCCTGCACGGACTCGCCGGGCTTCAGCCGGCGGCCGCCCATGGCCTCGATGCCGTCCCAGAAGGCGCCCGCGCCGAGGCCGAGCTCGACGCGGCCACCGCTGAGCCGGTCGAGGCTCGCGGCACTGCGGGCGAGGACGGCGGGTGGGCGGAGCGGGAGGTTGAGGACGTCGCCGGTGAGCCGGATCCGCTCGGTCCGGGCGGCGACGACGGACATCAACGTCCAGGCGTCGAGGAACTCCGGCAGGTACGGATGGTCCTGGAAGGCGACGAGGTCCAGGCCGGCCCGGTCGGCCGCCACCGCCAGGTCGACCGCCTGGTCCGGCGGGTCCGCGACCGGCGTGACGAAGGCGCCGAAGAGCAGGTCGTGTCGGTGGTCGGGCACGCGTCGAGAGTGGACCGGGCGGGACGGCCGGGCAAGGGTCGCCCGCGGCGCGGGGGGTGCGTGCCCGACGCACCCCCGTTGCAGCGGCACCGTCAGCCGCGGACGCCCTGCCGCACCCAGGCGACGGCGTCGGCCACGCTGACGCCGCGCGGGCGCCAGCCGAGCCGGGTGCAGAGGTCCTGGAAGGCCTGCGGGGTCAGGGCGTGCCGCACCTGCAGGTTCCTCACCTGGTCGACGAGCTGGGCCGGGGCGCCGTGGGTGTTGAGGTACTCGACGAGCTGGGGAAGCGTGTGCACGGATCCTCCTGTGGGGGAGCGTCTCGGGCGCCGGGTCCGGCGCCGGCGACAACACTGCTGGCCGGCCCGAGGAGCGGCCTGTGTGCACCGTGTCCGAGCACTGTGAGCACCCTGCCCGGCCCGGCGCGGTGCACGCGGAGCACCGCGGCCGGCGCGCGGAACACGAGCGCCGCGCCCACGACGACCAGGAGCGCGCGCACATCGGCGGCCCCGGCGTGCAGCTCGCCGAGGCGGTGGGCGGCGAACCCGTCGTAGACCGCCCAGCCGACGGTCCCGGCGACGACGGCGCCGCCCGTGGACGTCGCGGTCGCGGCGAGACCCGCGGCGAGGGCCGCGAGCGCCAGGCCGCCGACGGCGACGTCGGCCGGGTCGCAGGCCCAGGCGACCACCTGCGCCCCGACGGCGGCGGGCAGGCCGAGGAGCAGGCCACCGGCGCACACCGGCGGCGTGGACGGGGGAGTGCGCGGACGGCTCGGGTACATGACGCCAGGGTGTGCCTGCCCATCGCCGGGGGCCCCGTTCCTGACGGGATGTTGACGCGTGGAGCACCGATCCGAACGCCGTCATGACCTGGAGCAGTCGGACCGGACCGTCGAGGAGCTCAGAACTCCGTCACGCCCGCGTCGGGCGCGATCTCGTGGGCGGTGATGTACCGCGACTCGTCCGAGGCGAGGAACAGCACCGTCTCGGCGACGTCCTCGGGCTGGGTGATGTCGACCGGCAGCAGGTTGGTGAACATGCCGGCGAGCCGCGGGTCGCCGGCGATCGCCTTGCCCAGCTGGGCCTGCATGTCGCCGGTGCCCATCGGGGTGGCGACGCCCGTCGGGTGCAGGCTGTTGACGCGGATGTGGTGCCTCGCGAGCTCGGTGGCGAAGGCCTTGGCCATGCCGCGGACCGCCCACTTGCTGGTGGTGTAGGGGACCATGAACGGCTGCACCTTGAGCCCCGCCGCGGAGCTGACCAGCACGATCGAGCCGCCGCCCGCCCGTACGAGGTGCGGCGCACCGACCATGACCGTGTTCCAGGTGCCGGTGACGTTGATGCTCATCGTGTCGTCGAAGACCTGCGGGGTGATCTCGTCCCACGCCGACGGGACGCAGATCGCCGCGTTCGCGATCACCACGTCGAGCCGGCCGAGCTCGGCGACGGCGTCGTCGACGGCGGTGCGCAGGGCGTCGAGGTCGCGGATGTCGACCTTCGCCGTGACGATCCGGCGGTCGAGCCTCTCGACCAGGCGCGCGGTCTCGGCCAGGTCCTCCGGGGCGGGGGAGTCGTACGGCACGCTCGGCAGCGGACCGGCGATGTCCACGGCCACGATGTCGGCGCCCTCCTGGGCGAGCCTGACGGCGTGGGCGCGGCCCTGGCCCCGCGCCGCGCCGGTGACCAGGGCGACCTTGCCCGCGACGCGTCCGGGTCCTGCGCTGGGTCGTTCTCCGTTCCTCGTGGCCCGCGACCTGCCGGCGGGGTGCGGCGCCAGTGAAGTCCCGCCGCCGAGTTCGGTCAAGCGATTGATTTAAAGATTCTCTCAGTAGCCCGACGGCGCCTTCCACGCGGACGGGGGACGATCCCGGCTTGCGAGCAAGTGTTACCACCGGTAACGTTACCGCCGGTAACGCCAGCAGTCGTCGATCCGCGAAGGAGCGACCATGGACGACACCATTGCCCTGGACCGCACCGCCGACCACGCCGTGCCCAGCGCTGATGCCGCCGTCGAGGGCGACCACGCCGACGTCGCCCGCCGCCTGCTGCGCTCGTCGGAGATGCTCTCCTTCGACCCGGCGCAGGAGGTCGACTGGGAGACGCCGCTGGACACCGGCTTCCACGGCGCGAGCCCGGAGTGGAGCACCCTCTACGGCACGGCGTACTGGGACGAGATGACCCCGGAGCAGCAGCGCGAGCTGACCCGGCAGGAGTCGGCGTCCGTCGCCAGCACCGGCATCTGGTTCGAGATGATCCTGCAGCAGATGGTGCTGCGGGACTTCTACGCCGAGGACCCGACCGACCCGGCCTTCCAGTGGGCGCTCACCGAGATCGCCGACGAGTGCCGCCACTCGATCATGTTCGCCCGCGGCGTGGCCAAGCTGGGCGCGCGGCCGTACCGCCCGAAGCGGTCGGTCGTCGAGCTCGGCCGGGCGTTCGCCGCGCTCGCCGGCGGCGAGGCGGCCTACGCCGCGATCCTCGTCGCCGAGGAGGTCCTCGACGTGATGCAGCGGGACTGGATGCGCGACGAGCGCGTGGTCCCGTTCGTGCGCACGATCAACAACATCCACGTGGTCGAGGAGTCCCGGCACATGAAGTTCGCCCGGGACGAGGTCCGCGAGCGGATGCGGGGTGCGGGCGCGCTGCGTCGTCAGGCGGACGCGGTGGTCATCGCCGGAGCCGCGTACCACATCGTGACCAGCATGGTCAGCGACGACGTGTACGAGGCGGCCGGACTGGACCGCAAGCGTGCGCTGCGCGAGGCGCGGGCCAACCAGCACCACAAGGCGATGATGCGCTCGAGCTGCGCCGGGCTGATGGAGTTCCTCGGCTCGGCCGGGCTGCTCACGCCGGCCGCGCGGGCGATCTACCGCCGCGCGAACCTCCTCTGACCGGCGCCCTGCCGACCCCACCGAGCGACAGGCCCCGCGATGCCGTACGCGATCACCCAGACCTGCTGCACCGACGCGTCCTGCGTCGCGGCGTGCCCGGTCAACTGCATCCACCCCACGCCGGACGAGCCGGACTTCGGCACCACGGACATGCTCCACATCGACCCGCGGTCGTGCATCGACTGCGGCGCGTGTGCCGACGCGTGCCCCGTGGACGCCATCCGTCCGGTCGACCTCCTGAGCGGCCCGCTCGAGGGCTACGCCGAGGTCAACGCGGAGTTCTACGCCGACCGGCCGTCGTCGGAGGTGGAGGAGGCCGAGCGGACCCCCGTGTTCCACCGCTGGGGCCCGCCCACCTTCGACCGCACCGTCCCGGCCGGCTTCCCGGCGCTCGACGTCGCGGTGGTCGGTACCGGGCCCGCGGGCATGTACGCCGTGCAGGACCTGCTCCTGCACACCGACGCCAGGGTCACGCTGATCGACCGGCTCGCCGTCGCGGGCGGGCTGGTGCGGTTCGGCGTGGCGCCCGACCACCCGTCGACCAAGCGGATCGGCGAGACGTTCGCCCGCCACCAGGGCCACCACCGGCTGCGGATGCGGCTCGGGGTGGAGGTCGGCCGGGACGTCACGCCCGAGCAGCTCGCCGCCGAGCAGGACGCGGTGGTCTACGCCGTGGGCGCGTCGGAGTCCCGGTCGCTCGGCGTGCCGGGGGAGGACCTGCCCGGCAGCCTGCCCGCCACCACGGTCGTCGGCTGGTACAACGGCCACCCCGAGATCGCCCCCGGCGCGGTCGACCCGTCGTCGGGGCGGGTGGTCGTCGTCGGCACCGGGAACGTGGCGCTCGACGTCGCGCGGATCCTCACGGCCGACCCGGCCGATCTCGTGGACACCGCGATCGCGGGCGGGGCGCTGGAGCTGCTGCGCGGGTCGGGGATCCGCGAGGTCGTCCTGCTGGCCCGCCGCGGCCCGGACACCGCCGCCTACACGCGGCCCGAGCTCGTCGCGCTGCTGCGCCGGGAGGGCGTGGAGGTCGTGGTCGACGACGCCGACCCGCGCACCGGGAAGGTGATCGACGAGGCCGTGCCGGGCGAGCACGCGGCGCTGCTGCAGGAGGCGCGCCGCGAGGTGGTCGACTGGTCGACACCGGGCCCGGAGGGACCGCGCCGGCTGGTGCTGCGCTTCCACTCCTCGCCCACGGCGATCACCGGCGACGGCCGGGTCGAGGCGGTCCAGGTGACCGGCCCGGACGGCGAGGTGGAGATCCCGGCCGGGATGGTCGTCCGGGCCGTCGGGCACCGCGGGCGCCCCCTGACCGGCCTGCCGTTCGACGACGTCACGGGCACCGTCCCGAACCACGGGGGCCGCGTCGAGGGCATGCCCGGCACCTACGTCGTCGGCTGGATCAAGCGCGGCTCCACCGGCGGGATCGGCGCCAACCGCACGGACGCCGCCGAGACCGTCAAGGCCCTGATCGACGACGCCGTGGCGGGCCGGTTGCCGAACCGGCCCCGTCGCCGCATCCCGTTGCCGCTGCTCGGATCGCGTCGGCGGCACCGGGTCGCACGCTAGGGCAGTCCGTCGCCCGGTGGCGGCGTCCCGTGCAGGACGTAGGCGCCGATCGCCCGGGCCGCGTGCGTGGCGGGATCGTGGCCGGCCAGCCTGCGCGCGTTGCGCCAGTGCCGGTCCAGGCCCTCCGAGGTGAGGGTGGCCGAGGCACCGGAGAGGGGTGTGGTTCAGACGTGCGCGCGGGCGACGAGGTCGCCGGGCGCGCCGAGGGCCCGCAGCTCGTCGACGACCCGCTCGCGGTCGCGGTCGGCCGGGAAGATCCCGGCGAAGGGGGCGGCCGGGCGGAACTGCGCGAGCCGGAAGGGGTTGCGGCGGCGGGCCGGACGGTCGGTGCCGGTGGTGCGGTGGAAGGAGGTGATGCTCATGGTGTGCTCCCTGGTCTGGTCCGGTGGTCGCGGGGTTCGTTCCCCGCTGGACACACGGTCCCGCCGAGGGGGCTCCGGCACCGTCGGGCCGTCGCCCGATACGCCGGGGGAGCGCGGTGTCGGGCGACCGGGGGACGGGGTCAGCGAGCGGCGGGAGCGGCCTCGTCCTGGTCGCCGTCGCTGAGCAGCGGCGAGCGGACCAGTACGAACGTGCCGAGGACCAGCGCCGCTCCGCCGGCGGCGGCCATCGCGTACCAGGCTCCGCCGCGGACCTGCTCGCCGTAGACGACCACGCCCCAGGCCGTGGCGAGCAGCGGGTTCGCCAGCGTGAAGCCGGGTTGCGACGCCACCAGGCTGCCCGCCTGCAGCGCGGTCTGCAGCAGGAAGAACGACAGCGGCCCGACGACGACCACCGCCCAGGTCTGCCACGCGGTGAGCACGCCGTGCACGCCCTCCCGCCCGGCGATCGCGCCCACCGCCGCCACCAGCACGGCGACGTAGCCGAACGCCGTGCCGGTCCCGATGCCGAGCCACCCCGCGCGCGCCGACCCCGTCGTCCCGCGGCCGGCGACCACGGTCGCGCCGACGATCACGGCGACCACGGCCGACCCGACCACCCACGTCCAGCCGGACACCGCGACCGGGTCCCCACCGGTCGGGGCCAGCGCGACCACGACGAGGACCAGACCGGCGGCGAGCACGCCGATCGCCGTCCACTCCCGCACGCCGGGGCGCGCGCCGAAGGCCCACGCCGCCAGCAGCACCGTGAAGGGCAGCTCGGCCACCAGCAGCGGCTGCACGACCGCGACCCCGGCGAGCGTCAGCGCCACGGCCTGGACGAGGAAACCCGTGATCACGCACGCGATCCCCGCCAGCCACACCGGCCGTCGGACCAGGTCGAACAGCAGCCCGATCGAGAACTCCCGCTCCTCGGGCTCCTCCCGGGCGGCCTTGCGCTGCAACACCGAGGCGGCCGCGTTCAGCACCGCCGCCACCACCGCCAGGACCACTCCCACGCGCCCGGGTAACCGTTCCGCCGGAACTCGAACCCCCACTCGATTCCCGGGGAGCGATGAGTTCCCGCGCCGGCGCCGGTCCACATCACGACAGCACGGACACACCGGACGGAGGACCCGCCATGAGCACGATCGACACCACCCGCGCCCTGACCCGTCGCACCACCGACGGCACCACCGACAGCGCGGCGACCGGCATCCGCGAGGCCGCGCCGCAGCTGGTGCTGCTGGCGTTCCGCGTCGTCGTCGGGTTCCTGTACGCGCTGCACGCGGTCATGGGCTTCGGCCTGTTCGGCGGTGTCGACGGCGCCGGTACCGGGCTGCCACCCTTCACGCTCTACTGGTGGGTCTCCGTGGTCGAGCTCGTCGGCGCGGTGCTCGTCGCGATCGGCCTGTACGTGCGGCCGGCCGGCTTCGTGCTCTCCGGGATGATGGCCTTCGCCTACTTCGCGATGCACCTGCCGCAGGGCTGGAACCCGATCTACAACATGGGCGAGCCCGCCGCGCTCTACAGCTGGATCTTCCTGCTGCTCTGCGCGATCGGCGGCGGCCGCTACAGCCTCGACCACCTGCGCACCCGCCGCGCCCGCTAGCTCCTCACCCGGCGGGCCGGGCGAGCACCCGGCAGAGCGCCTCCAGCGCCCCCGCCCAGGCCGACGGCGACGGCGTGGCGTACCCGACCACGAGCGCGTCCGGCCGGGGCGGGGCGTCCGGGTGCCGGAACCGGTCCAGGCCCTCGACCGCCAGCCCGTGCCAGGCCGCCGCCCGCTGGGCGGCGGCCTCCGCCGTGCCGGGCGGGTCGTCCCCGGTGGGCAGCTCGACCAGCGCGTGCAGCCCCGCTGCCAGCCCGCGCACCGCCACGCCCGGTGCCCGCTCCGCCAGGGTGGCGACGAGCTCGTCCCGGCGCCGCCGGTAGGCCTGCCGCCGCTCCCGGACGTGCCGGTCGTAGGCCCCCGAGGTGAGCAGGTCCGCGACGACGAGCTGGTCGACGGCGGACACCCGGGTCCCGCCCTCCCCGGCGACCGCCCGCTGCACCTCCGCGGCCAGCCCGGCCGGCAGGACCAGCCAGCCGAGCCGCAGCCCCGGAGCGAGGGCCTTGCTGGCGGTGCCGAGGTACACCACCCGCTCCGGGTCCAGTCCCTGCAGGGCGCCGACCGGCCGCCGGTCGTAGCGGAACTCGCCGTCGTAGTCGTCCTCGACCACCAGCCCACCGGTCGCGCGGGCCCAGTCGACCGCCGCGGCCCGGCGGTCCGGCCGCAGGGCCACACCGGTGGGGAACTGGTGGGCCGGGGTGAGCAGGACGGCCCCCTCGCCGTCGAGCAGGTCGGTGCGGGCCCCGGCGTCGTCGACGGGCAGGGCGCCGACCGCGAGCCCGTGCCGCTCGAGCAGTTCCCGGTGCAGGTGCAGGCCGTGCGCCTCCGCGGCGACCCGTCGCACCCGGCGGGTCCGCAGCAGGCCGGCGAGCAGGGCGAGCCCGTGCACCGCGCCCGCGCACACCACGATCCGGTCCGGTGCGGTGCGCACCCCGCGAGCCCGGGCGAGGTGCTCGGCCAGCGCGGCCCGCAGCTCCGGCCGCCCGCGGTCGTCGCCGTAGCCGAAGGCCTCGTCCGGAGCCGCGGCCAGCGTCCGGCGCGCGGCCCGCAGCCAGGCCGCGCGGGGGAAGGCCGCGACGTCCGGCCGGCCCGGCCGCAGGTCGTGCGCCGGCCGGGCGAGGTCCGGCGGCAGCGGGCGGGCCGGACCCGCGGGCCGCTCGCCGGGGACGGCGCGCGGCGCCACCCGGGTGCCCGAGCCCTGCCGGGCCGCCAGCCAGCCCTCGGCGACCAGCTCCGCGTAGGCGTCCGCGACCGTGTTGCGCGCCAGCCCGAGATCGGCCGCGAGCGACCGGGAGGAGGGCAGCCGCGAACCCGGCGCCAGCCGCCCGCTGCGCACCGCCTCGCGCAGGGCCTCCATCAGCCCGGACCGCACCCCACGACCGGGCGCGAGGTCGAGGTGGAGGTCCGAAGTGGCCCGCGAAACCATGCCGGAAGTGGACCACATCCGTGCGCCAACCGGGGCCTACCGTCGGGCACGTGACCATCACCGAGGAGACCCCCGCCCCCGCCCGCAACCCCGAGCACCCCGCGCGGCTCGTGCTCGCCGAGCTCGTTCCGGACGTCTACAAGGCCATGGCCCGGTTCGGCGCCGCCGCCGGCGCGGGCCTCGAGCCGGCGCTCGTCGAGCTCGTCAGGATCCGCGCCTCGCAGCTCAACCACTGCGCCTTCTGCCTGGACATGCACACGAAGGACGCGCTGGCGCAGGGCGAGTCGGTCGAGCGGGTCGTGCAGCTCGCGGCCTGGGAGGAGTCGGCGCACTTCTACTCGCCGCGCGAGGTGGCCGCCCTCGAGCTGACCGAGGCGATCACCGTGCTCACGGACGGCTTCGTGCCCGACGACGTGTGGGAGCGGGCCGCCGCACGGTTCGACGACACCGAGCTGGCCCAGCTCGTCGCAGTGATCGCGGCGATCAACGCCTGGAACCGTTTCGGCGTGTCCACGCGGATGGTGCCGGGCCACTACCGCCCGCGCCGGGGATGACGTCCCCGGGCGGGTGGTGCCGGCGTTGAAGGAGCCCACAAGCCGCCGGGCCCCGGGCGGGTGACAGCCCCCACCCCGCCCGACGACCCTGACGCCATGACGACGCGCCCCGGCGAGCTGCTGATCACCGATTTCCTGCGCCGGGCGCGCCGGCACCATCCCGACCGCGAGATCGTGGCGTACGCGCACGGCGAGGAGGTCCTGCGCTACGACTACGCCGCCTACGCCGACCGCGTCCACCGGCTCGCGGGGGCACTGCGCCGGCTCGGGGTGCGGCCGGGGGACCGGGTGGCCAGCCTGGCCTGGAACCACCACCGCCACCTCGAGCTGTACGCGGCGGTCCCGCAGGTCGGGGCCGTGCTGCACACGCTCAACCTGCGGCTGTCCGCGGAGGAGATCGCCTACATCGCGGGGCACGCCGACGACCGGCTGATCGTGGCCGACGCCGAGCTGCAGCACCTGCTCGACGGCGTCCAGCCCGAGCTGGGCGTGCTCGACACCGGCGACGCCTACGAGGCCCTGCTGGTCGACGGCCTGGCCTTCGACGGCGAGCCCGGCGTGCGCGAGGACGACCTCGCCGTCCTCTGCTACACCTCCGGCACCACCGGCCGGCCGAAGGGCGTGGGGTACAGCCACCGCGGCCTCTACCTGCACACCTTCGCCGCCTGCCTCGCCGACGGGCACGCGATCTCGGCCGCGGACACCGTGCTGCACGTCGTCCCGATGTTCCACGCCAACGCCTGGGGCGTCCCGTTCGCGGCGACGATGACCGGGGCCACCCAGGTGCTGCCCGGGCCGCACCCGACGCCCGCGGAGATCGCCCGGATCATCGAGCGCGAGAAGGTGACCTACGTGGGGATGGTGCCGACGGTGGCCGTCGACATCCTCCGGCACGTCCGCGAGCACGGCGGCGACCTGCGCAGCCTGCGGGCGCTCGTGCTGGGCGGCTCCACCCCGAGCCTCGCCCTGATCCGCGACCTCGAGGAGGAGCTGGGCATCCCCGTCTACCAGGGCTGGGGCATGACCGAGCTGTCCCCGATGGCCAGCTTCACCCGCCCGCCCCGGCCGATCGCCGACCGCGAGGAGCACCGCCGCCGCACGCAGAGCCAGGGGCGGCTGCTGCCGGGCCTGCAGTGGCGGATCGTCGACGATGCCGGCCACGAGCTCCCGTGGGACGGCGAGTCCGCGGGGGAGCTGCAGGTCAAGGGGCCGTGGGTGGCCACCGGGTACTACCTCGGCGAGGCCCCCGAGCGGTTCGACGACGGCTGGCTGCTGACCGGCGACGTCGCCGTCATCGACCCGGACGGCTGGATGCGGATCGTCGACCGCGCCAAGGACCTGATCAAGAGCGGCGGCGAGTGGATCAGCTCGCTGGCCCTGGAGCAGGCGCTGCTGGCCGACCCGGAGGTGGCGGAGGCCGCTGTGGTCGCCGTGCCGCACCCGCGCTGGCAGGAGCGGCCGCTGGCGCTCGTGGTGCTGAACCCCGGCTCGGCCGCGACCGGGGAGGAGCTCAAGGCGCGGCTGGGCGAGCGGGTGCCGCGCTGGTGGCTGCCCGAGCGCATCGAGGTGACCACCGAGCTGCCGCGCACCAGCGTCGGGAAGCTCGACAAGCGGACCCTCCGCGAGCACTGGTCCGCCGGCGTCCACGCCTGACGCACCCACCCCGCCACGGCGAACGGCTCTCGCTCATATGTAGTGAGCGTGAGCGAGAGCGCCGTTCGCTCATGCCCGGCTCCGGCGACCCGCCCACCCCGGAACCGCCCACAACGCACGAACGGCACTTTCGCTCACGTCTAGTGAGCGAAAGTGCCGTTCGTTCACGCAGGGAGCGGCGTCAGGGTGCCACGAACACCGCGGTGGTGTGCTCGGTGTCGAGGAACTCCTTCACCGAGCTGATCTTGCCGTCCCGCACGGTGAAGACGAAGTGGTACAGGTTGTTGTAGACCCGCCCGTTCTTCAGCTCCGCGTAGGACTCCGTCTCCACCGCCACCCGCTCGCCCTCGGCGGTGAAGGCCAGCGGGGTGAGCGTGATGGCGCCGGTCTTCGTGCCCTCGGCGATCCCGCCGAGCATCTCGCCGAAGCCGGACTTGTCCTTGGTCCCGGAGATGCCGGGGATGTTCCCGGCGACCCACCAGGTGGCGTCGTCCGTGAGCGAGCCCAGGATCCCGTTCACGTCACCGGAGGAGAAGACCTCCATGAACTCGGTGACGACCTTCTTGTTCTCCTCCTCGAGCGCGCCCACGTCACACCCCCGCCGGAGCCGCGACGCCGAGCTTCTTCAGCTCGGGCACGACCTTCTCGCCGAACAGCTTCAGCGAGGCCCGGACCTTCTCGAAGGGCAGACCGGCGAACGACGGCGCGATCGACGGGTGGTGCGGGCCGAGCACCTCGAGGCGGTGCTTGTACTTCTCGATGCACTGCTCGGGCGTGCCCCAGACCTGCGTGTCCGCGTATCCCGCGGCCGCCGCCTCCATACCGGCCTCGCGGATCATGTCCGCGCCGACCTGGTAGGCCTCGTAGCCCTTGGTCTCGCGCCAGTGCTTGCCGGCGAAGTCGTAGTGCTTCACCACGGACAGGAAGTAGCGCGACAGGTACTCGCGGGCGGTCTTCTCCGCCTCCTCCGGGTCCTCGTGGCAGTAGACGAAGTCCTGGGTGTGCACCGGCAGCGGCTCGGTGCCGTGCTCCTCGCGGTAGATGTCGCGGTAGCGGTTGATCGACTCGGCGTGGACCTCCGCCGGGTACTGCATGAAGGTCATCATCCGGGCGCCGACCTTGGCGACGGCGGGCACCGAGTCCGGTGACATCGCGACGCCGTAGATCCGGCCGGTCCAGTCGTACTCCGGCGCGGGGCCGGGCCGCACGACCGCCCGCGGCTGCGGGTAGAAGGGCCCGTCGTTCTCGACGTACCCGTTGCGCAGGCCCGCGACGATGACCGGAGCGGCCTCGTCGAAGCGCTGGCGGGACTCGTTCATGTCCACGCCGAACTGCTCGTACTCCATCTTCGCCAGGCCGCGGCCCATCCCGAGCAGCACCCGACCGCCGGACAGGTGGTCGAGCATGATCGCCTTCTCGACCACCCGCAGCGGGTTGTTCCACGGCAGGATGACCGCGCCGGTCCCCAGCTTGATCCGCGAGGTCTTCCCGGCCAGGTAGGTCATCAGCTGCAGGTTGTCCGGGCACATCGAGTAGTCGTCGAAGTGGTGCTCGGCGGCCCAGACGGAGTCGAATCCGTACTCCTCGGCCAGGACGCCGAGCTCGGCCTCCTGCCGGAACATCTCGCCGTCGGACAGGTTCTCGTGCCAGTTCTGGAACACCAGCAGCACACCGACATCCATGTGGGCGTCCTTCCGTGTCTCGTCCCGCGTCGACTCTTGCCTAACGAGTGTTAGGGAGGCAGATTGTGACGGTAGTCGCAGGGCCCTGCCGAACCAACGACGTCGAGGGGGAGCCATGGCGAGTCCTACAACGGTCCGCCCCGAGCCGCCGCAACAGGACGTGACCGCGGAGTTGACGCTGGTCGCGCGTGCGCTGCGCGCGGAGCTCGGTGCCGCACGCTGCGTGGTGTACGCCCGCCGCCCCGACGGCGGCCTCGCGCGGCTCGCCGCCGACGGGGACCCACGGGAGTGCGCGCACACCAGCGCCGCGGTGCCGCTGCTCGTCGAGGGCGAGGTCGCCGGGGTGCTCGAGGTCGAGCGCCCCGCCGTCGACGGCCGCCCGCCGGACGACACCGCCGCCGAGCGCGACGCCACCGCGGCGGCTCCGTACGCCGGCCTCGCCGAGACGATCCTCGGCCGGGAGCGGCAGGCGAACGTCGGGGCCCGGCAGCGCCGCGAACTCGCGGAGCTGGGCCGGACCCGGGAGCTGCAGCGGAGGCTGTCCGCCGCCGTGGCCAGCGGGACCGAGGGCGACGCGCTGGTCGCGCTCCTGGCGTCGATGCTCGGCACCGGCGTCGCGCTGCTCGACGCCGCGCTGCACCCCGTGACCTGGAGCGCCCCCGAGGGGCCGGCGGCGCTGCACGAGTCCTCGTTCCTGCCCGGCACCGCCCGGGTCCGCACGGCGCTCGCCGACCTCGGACCGGAACGCAGCACGGCGGTGCTGCCACCCGATCCCGACGCCGGTCTGATGCGCCGCCACCTCGTCGCCGCCCTGGTCGGCGAGGGGGAGGTGTCCGGCTACCTCGACGTCGTCGAGACGGGGCGGCGGCTCGGCCCGGCCGACGCGGCGGTCGCCGAGTACGCCGCGGCCGTGCTGGCCCTGCAGTCGCTGTCGGAGACCCGGCGCGCGCAGGCGGTCGTGCAGGCCCGCGACGACGTCCTCGGCGAGCTGCTGCGCGGCTCCCGCACCCCGGACGACCTGCGGCGGATGGCCGCACACGTCGGCCTCGAGGTGGAGCGGCCGCACCTGCTCGTCCGGCTCCCGGTGGCCGACGGGCGCAGCTCCCGGGACGGCCGGGCCCCCGCCTCCGCGGTGGTGGCGGACGCCCTCGGAGTGCCGGTGCTCGCGATCGCCGAGCCCGACGCCGTCGTCCTGCTCGCCGGGCTGCCCGCCGGCAGCGCGCCGGAGGCCCGGGTGAAGGCGCAGCTGGGCGCGGTGCTCGACCGGCTCGGGCCGCTGACCGGCTGCCGCCGGGCCGTCGTCTCGGCGGTCTGCCGGCGGGTCGAGGACTACCCGGCCGCGCATGCCGAGTGCCGGGACGCCGAGGCGATCGTCGCCGGGTTCGGCGGCCGGCCCGGGGTGCTCGACGCCGCGGACTTCCGCACGTTGCGGCTGGTGGTCAACGGCGAGCGCACCTCGGTGGCCGTGCGGTTCGCCGAGACGCTGCTCGGCCCGCTGCGCCGTAACGACGCGGAGACCGGCGGCGATCTGACCGACACGCTCCGGCACTACCTCGCCTGCGGCGCGCAGGTGCGCGCCACGGCGAAGGTGCTGGGCGTGCACGAGAACACCATCCGCTACCGCCTGGGCCGCATCGAGCACGTCGGCGGCCTCGACCTGCGGCGGTTCGACGCCCTGCTGGCGGCCCAGCTCGCCCTGCAGATCGACGACCTGGCGCGGGGCGGCAGCGCCTGAACCGGCACGAGGGAGATCCACGGTGACCCAGGCGACACGGGCGACGCCCGCCCGGGCGACGCGGGCACAGGCGAGCCGGCCTCGCAACGCCGCGCGGCGCGCCGAGCTGGTGGCGGTGGCGAGCCGGCTGTTCCGCGAGCGCGGCTACCACGGCGTGGGGATGCGGGCGATCGCCGAGGCGGCCGACATCCAGGCCGCCTCGCTCTACCACCACTTCGCCAGCAAGGAGGAGCTGCTCCTCGAGTCGATCTACGTGGTCGACCGCGACCTCGTGGTGGACCAGCTGCCGATCCTCGAGGGCGAGGGGACGTACCGGGAGCGGCTCGAGCGGCTGGTCCGCGGGCACGTGGGGCACATCGGCGCCAACCGGGACGCGTGGTGGGTGGCGGGGCGCGAGCTGCGCGCGCTGTCGCCGGGGAAGCTCGACGAGGTGCAGGTCTACCGGCGCCGCTACCAGCACGCCCTGGGCGACTTCCTGACCGCGGGGACGGCGGCGGGGGAGTTCGCCTGCGAGGACCCGCGGCTGTCCGCGCTCGCCGTGCTGGACATGATCAACGGGCCGAACGAGTGGTGGGAACCGGGCGGCCGGCTCGCCATCGACGAGCTGGCCGCCCGGTATGCCGCGCTGGCGCTGCGGCTGGTGGGCGGGGACGCCCCGCCCCGTCAGGCCAGGAAGCGCAGGAGCTCGGTCCGGTAGGTCTCCGGGTCCTCGAGGAACGGGGCGTGGCCGACGCCCGCGAACTCGACGAGCCGGCCGTCGCGGCAGAGCTCGACGCCCGCCTTCGCCCCGGCGAAGGACACGAAGGCGTCCTCCGTGCCGTGCAGGGACAGCACCGGCACGGACAGCCCGGCGAGCAGCTCGCGCTGGTCCACGTCGATCAGGCTGCGGATGGTGTCCGCGGCCCGGGCGCCCGTCCTCATGAACTGCAGCCAGATGGACTGCATGAGGTCGTCGGAGAGCGGCTTGGCGGCCACCGCCGAGGTGATCCCGCGGAAGGTCGCCGCCCGGTCCGCGGCCAGCCCGGCGAGCACCGCCTCGGTGTCCGCGGGGGCGCCACCGTGCGGCCAGCCGTCCGTCGCGGTGTACCGCGGGCTCGCCCCGCCGGTGAGGACCACGCCGGAGATCTCGTCGCCCAGCTCCGCCGCCGCGGCGACCACGACAGCCCCGCCCAGCGACCAGCCGTTGAGCACCGGGCGGTCGAGGCCCAGGTGCCGGACCAGGGCGACGACGTCGGAGGCGATCGCGTCGACCGAGACGTCGTCGAAGTCCTTGTCCGAGCGCCCGCACGCGCGGTGCTCGATCAGCGCGACCTCGTGCCCCGCGCCCAGCAGTGCGGTGAGCGTGGTGTCCCAGCACTCGCTCGTCGCGCCCCAGCCGTGCACCAGCACGACCGGGCGCCCGCCGGAGCCGCGGTGGTGCTCGTAGTAGACCTGCTTGCCGTCGCGCTCCAGGTACGCCATGTCGTCTCCTTCTCGGGGATCGGGGGTCAGGCGGCGAGCCGCTCGCGGACCTGCGGCATCACCTTCGTGGCCAGGTACTCGATGCGCTCCGAGCCGCTGTCGACGGGCTCGCCGGGCAGCTGCGCCCAGAAGTGCACGTCGCGGATCTGCGGGCGCCCGCGCAGCAGCGCGGTCAGCTCGGTCACGGCCGTGTCGGCGTCCCACAGGAGGTAGGCGCCGGCGTCGATGATCTGCTGCGGGTCGGTGAAGCGCGGGGTCGCGTCCGGCGGGCCGAAGGCGCCCCAGGCGATGTACTCGTTGAGCTGGTAGAGGGCGTGCTCGCCGATCCGGGCCCAGGTCCGCTCCGGGTCCTCGGCGATGACGGCCCACTGGCCGGCGTAGATCCGGGCGTCCTCGACCGGCCTGCCGAGCGCGGCGACGGCGTCGAGGTAGGCCTGCTGGTGGGCGTTCTGGGTGGAGAGGAAGCCGTCGGCGATGCGCGCGGCCCGGGCGATCGCGGGCTCGGCCATCGCGCCGACCAGCAGCTGCGGCGTCGTCTCCGGCCGCGGGGTCACGGCCAGCCCCTCGGGCAGCGAGTACCGCTTGCCGGCGAAGCCGCTCGCGTCGCCGGCCCAGGCGCGCCGGATGATCTCGACGCCCTCCTCCAGCAGGCTCGGCCGGTTCCGCACGGTCTGCCCGAACGCCGCGAACTCGCGCTCCCAGTAGCCCTGCCCGACGCCGAGGTCGAACCGACCGCCGGTGAGCAGCGAGAGCGTGGCGGCGTCCTCGGCCAGCCGCACGGGATTGTGCAGCGGCGAGACGATCAGGTTCGTGCCGATCCGCAGGTTCGCGGTGCGCTCGCCGATCGCCGACGCCAGCACGAAGGGCGAGGGGCTGTAGCCGTCCTCGCAGAAGTGGTGCTCGGTCAGCCAGACCGAGCCCAGACCCTTCTGCTCCGCCCAGGCGATCTGCTCCAGGACCTCGCGGTAGAACGCGCCGAACGGCCGCTCCGGGTCCGGGTTGCGGAAGTCGTACCAGAGTCCGAACACCGGTCCCGTGCCGTCCACCTGTGGCCCCTCTCGTCGGTTGCCGGGGAGGGTCCCGAGGCGGGGCGGGGGTGTCATCCCCCTCGTGCGCGCGGCGTTGTCGACGTCCCCAACCGGGCCGCGACGGTCCTGTGGACTCTCCCAACACCTCGGCGACGCCGCCCTGTCGGCCGTGCGCGGCGGTTCCTACCGTCGGCCGGGCCGTCGTCGAGAGGAGCACGTCGTGTCCGATCTCCCCCCGCTTCAGGAGGCCACGCTGCGCGACAAGGTCGCCGTGGTCACCGGCGCCGCGCAGGGCATCGGCCGCGCCACCGCGCTGCGGCTGGCCGCCGAGGGCGCCCTGGTGACGTGCGCGGACATCAAGGACACCGCCGAGACCGTCGCGCTCGCGGAGAAGGAGGGCGGGCAGGCCGTCGGCGTGCAGCTCGACGTCCGGGTCGCCGCCGACTGGGAGGCCGGGATCGCCGGGGTGCTCGAGCGGCACGGCCGGGTCGACCTGCTGGCCAACATCGCCGGCATCGTGAACATGCAGAGCGAGGACACCGTCGTCGGGCTGACCGAGGAGGCCTGGGACAACGTCCTCGCGACCGACCTCAAGGGCGTCTGGCTCGGGATGCGGGCGGTGATCCCGGCGATGATCGAGGCCGGCGGCGGGCGGATCGTGAACATCAGCTCGCTCGCCGCGCTGCGCGGCCTGCCGAACCTCGCCTCGTACTCGGCGGCGAAGGGCGGCGTGATCGGGCTGACCCAGCAGGCCGCCTTCGAGTACGGCCCGCGGAACATCCTGGTCAACGCCATCGCGCCCGGCACGATCGACACCCCGATCCTCGGCGACATCACACCGGAGATGAAGGCGGCCAACGCCCGCGCCCACATCATCGACCGGCTCGGCCTGCCCGAGGAGATCGCCTCGATGGTGGCGTACCTGTTCCGAGAGGGCCGGTTCGTGACCGGGCAGGTCTACCCGGTCGACGGCGGGTGGTCGGCCAAGGGCAACTACTGAGCCGACTACCGGCGCGTGCGGTCGTCCGGGCCGAGCAAGTCGCGGGCGGCCGCCTCCCGCCGGGTGGAGACGCCCAGCTTCTCCAGCACCGCGGCCACGTGGTGGTCGACCGTGCGCACCGACAGCACGAGCGCGGCGGCGATCTCCGCGGTCGTGCGGCCGCGCGCGACCAGCCGGAGGATCTCGACCTGCCGGTCCGTCAGGCCCGCGGGGTTGTCGCGGGTGGCGGGCAGCGGGCCGCGCGGGATCCGGGTGATACCGAGGTCCCGCAGCCGCCGCCGGACGAGCAGGGCCGCGGGTTCCGCGCCCAGCCCGCCGAGCAGCTGCAGGGCCTGCAGCGTCGGCTCGGGCCGGCCGGACTCCGCGAGCTCGAGCGCCCGCTCGTAGGGGTCGCCCAGGCGCTCCCAGGCGGCGGCCGCGGCCCGCCAGTCGCCGCGCAGCCCGGCCGCGTACTCCTCGGGGCAGCCGGGGAAGGGCTCGGGGTAGGGGACCGACGGTCCTACTGGACGGAGAACTCGCCGCTCGGGTCGACGGGCGGCTCCTCGGTGGCGGTCGGCGCCGGCTCGTCGGTCGGCGCGGCCGGCGGGTTCAGCACGCTCAGGATCGGCCCCAGCACCTCCGGCGCCCCGGTCGGCGCGGGCAGCGGGGAGCGCGGGATGCCGCCCGGGCCGAGCGGGCCGTCATGGGCGGGGCCGCGGGCGCCGTCGCAGCAGTTGTCGTGCTTCTTGTGCTTCTTGTGGTGGCCGTCGTGATCGCCCTTGTGGTGATCGCCGTCGTGCCCGTCCTTGTCGGCCTTCTCGCTGTGGCCGCCCTTCTCCGCGTGGCCGTCGTAGCCCCCGTCGCCGGCGAACGCCAGGCCCGGCGTGATCACCGCGAGGGGCAGGACAGCCGCACCGACCAGCGCGGCGCGAGTCGTCGTGCGCATGAAGAGCTCCTCTTCGTCCGTCCGGGGACCTCGTCGTCCCGCCTCCTCGTGCGGCGGCGGTGCCGGCGAGCGTCATCGGGTCCAACGGCCGCCGGTCGGGACGGGCGCGGGGCTCCACACGAAGGAGTGAGCGCGTTCACCAGCCGCGGCGTGGGTCCCCCGCCGACGCACGTACGTGTGCTGACCGCCGCCGCACGCACGCGATCACCAGCCCCAGCGCGACGAGCCCGGGCCCGCAGTGCACGGCCAGCACCCCGGCCAGGCTCGGCCCGCCCCAGTCGTCGCGGTAGCTCGCCGGGTCGCCCAGGTCGATCACGAACGGCTCCGCCACCGCGCGGCCGACGAGGTACAGCCCCAGGATCACCGCTGCCACGAGCAGCACACGCCTCATGCCGCGGACGCTAGGCGCGGGGCCGGGCCCCGATCACTGCAGCACACCCCCGGGTTCGGGGTGGGGTGGGCTCGTGCGGGGCGCGACGGTGTGGAGGAACAGCACGTCGTCGACCTCGTCGAGGAGGGTGTGGTCGGCCGGGATGTAGGCCGGGTTCGTGCTGCTCCGGGTCGTGGCCGCCCGGCGGAGCGCCTGGGCCGGCAGGAGGTGGTTCCCGGGCGGCAGCGCGCCGTGGAGGGCGCCTTCGACGGTGTCCGGCGGCGGCGCGGGGATGTCGTGGTGAGCGGCCTCGCCGAGGACGCACGCGATGACGCGGTAGCCGTCGCCGAAACGGTCGGCGAGGTGCGCGCCGGCGGGCTGCCAGCGGAGCGTCATCGGGCCGAGCGCCAACCCGGTGGTGCCGGTGCGCAGGTGCTGGTTGTGGGCGAACACGAGGGCGGGGCCGTGGTCCGCGATCACCTCGAGGTTGTCCGCCATCGCCGTGTCGCGGAGGGTGGCGAGGCGGTCCCACCGGTGCCCGGTGTCCTGCGCCATGACCTGGTGGTAGGCGAGCAGGTCCGCGGCGGTGCGCCCGGCGAGGAGGGCGTCCTCCAGGTCGACCGGGTCGATGACGGGCCGCAGGTGCGGGATCTCGCCGGCGAGGGTGCGGCGCAGGTCGTCGGTGATCGCGCGCAGGTCGCGGACCCGGGGCTCGCCGCCGACCGAGCAGGCAGGGTCCATCGCCGCGGCCGGGTCCTCCCACGGCTCGTCGGCGCCGAGCAGCCGGTCGAGTGTGTCCCAGGGAGGAAGGTCGGCGTCGTGGCCGAGGTGGGTGTGCAGGAACCCGTGCAGCACGGTGAGCGCGGGGCGCGGACTGGGCGCCGCCATCATCTCGACGGCCGCGTCGAAGCCTGCGAACCGGAGGCGCCGCGCGTCGGTGCGGTACCGGTTCCGTTCGCGCATCCAGCGGATCAGCGCGCGGTTGGCGGGGGAGGCGCCGAAGCCGTGGGTGAAGCCGGCGGTCATGACCTCGTCCTCGGGACCGTCGCCGCCAGCGACGTACCCGTCGACGACACAGCCGTGCCAGGCGCTGGACTCCAGGGCGATCGTGGTGAAGCCTGCCCGCTCGACAAGTGCGGCGAAGACGGCGTTCCGAAGGAGGCCGAACTCCTCCTCGCCGTGCATCGGCTCCCCGAACCCGAGCATCCGTGGTGGGTGCGGCAGGCCGGCGATGCGGGTGGCGATCCGTGCGGCGAGCGCCTCGTGGTCGTCGGCGTCGGCGCTGATCAGGGGAGTGGGGATGCCGCTGGTCATGCGGTGTCCTTCCGGAGCGAGGCGGGGCGCGTGACCAGTTCGACCGTAGCTGTGAAGTATCGGGTTGAAGCTTGGGAAGCAGGACTGCAGGAAGGAGCCCGAGCACCCTCCACCGCACGGTGAGTCCTGCCGTGCGCGCGAGCCGGAGGGCTACGCGAATTCAGCGATGCGCCGTGCTTCATGGGCAGGGGTGGCGTCCCACGACCGTGGTCGACTGCGGGGTCTTTGCTCCGGGTCGATCCACGCTGGCGGGATGAATTCGGGGATGCCGTCGCGCAGGCGGACCACCCAGTCCGTGGAGTGGATCTGGCGGTGGTGGGCCTTGCACAGCATGAGCAGGTTGCCCAGGGCGGTGGGGCCGCCGTGTTCCCAGGGGAGCAGGTGGTGGATTTCGCACCAGGAGGGTGGGCGGTCGCAGCCGGGATGGGCGCAGCCGCCGTCGCGGGCGGTCACCGCCCGGCGCAGCCCGTCGGGGATCGAGCGGGTGAGCCGGCCGACGTCGAGGGGCTGCCCGGCGCCGTCGAGCACCATCGGTACCACCCCGCAGTCGCAGGCCAGCTGGCGCAGTGCGGTCGGCGAGAGTTGCCCGGCGAACTCCAACATCGCCGCGCGGGCCCGGTTTTCCAGGTCCTCGAGCCGGATCTGCACGGTCAGGGTCGGGCGGCGGCCGCCGACCGCGGGCAGCTCGCCGTGCTCGAGCACCCACCCGCACACCTCGGCCAAGGCTTCGGCCTGGCGTTCGGCGGCGGTGCGCCCGTCGTCGGCGGTGAGCGGGGCGGCCTTGGCGTCCAGCACCGTGGCGATCGCCTCGAACAGCGCCGCGTCGTCGTAGCGCCCGACCAGCCGCCCACCGGGTTTGCTGGCGAACCGGGTCAGCCGCAGCTCGTTGATTTGCGGCGGCGGGCCGTCGTCGGGTTCGGGGCCGTCCTCGTCGAGCGCGTCGAGCAGCGCGGTGCCCCACTGCTGCAGCTCCCGCGGGGTGTAGGTGGCGGCGGCCTCGGCCAGCTGGGTCTCCGCGCCGGCCCAGAGCTCCGGGGACAACCGGCCCGCCGCCGGGGAGGCCAACAGCCGGGCGATCACCGCGACCTGGGCCAGCGAGGTGTCCCCGGCGGCGAACACGTCGGCCGTGGCCGGCAACCGTGCCGGCAGCGCCGCGCCGTCGAGCCCGACCCGCGGGCAGACCGCCTCGGCCACCGCGACCCGCTGCGCGGCCCCCCGCGGTCGAGCCGCAACAGATCCTGCAGCGCCCGGGCCGGGGAGGCGTAACCGTGCTCAGCAAAGGTGCCTTGCCGGTCCAGATCGGCCACCGCCTGCACCCCGAGCTGATCGAGTCGCCGGGCCACCGTCTCGCGTACCCGCAGCGTCTCCACGAGCTCGGCGGCGGTCGCGCCCTGCCCGGCGGCGGCCGCGAGCGCGTCGACGGCCTCGTCGAGCAAGCGCCACGCGTCGGCCACCGGGCTGGGGAGCATGATCCGATCCTACTCGAACACTTGTTCGAACACAAGGTAAAGTCCGCAGCTCGAGCGCCTTGAAGACCGGTGCTGCGCCGACGCCGGGGATTCGCACAGCAACTCCTGTGCTCCACGGCCGTCAGTGCAGTCGTGGCACTGTGCCTCTGCGGGTCGGAGGCGACGACCTGACCCGACCGCACTCTCCTGCGCGGAGCACGGCATCGACAAGTCCGCGCATGGCGACGGTGGCCGCTTGCCGGTCCAGTCCGCTGTGGCGGCGCAGCACGACCCAGGTGTAGAGGTCGGTGACCGCAGCCAGCTGTGCGCCGACGAGCTCGGTCTCCTCCCTCTTCGCCAGCTGGGACGCGAAGACCCGGGCGACCCAGTCGCGGTGGTACCGCCGCCCGTTCTCCGCGACCTCGGCCATCGCGGCACTGCGGCGTTCCTGCGCGAGCACGTTCAGTACGTCGGCGCCCCACCGCTCGTAGCACTCGGCGAGGTGCTCGACTGCCGTGCCGACGTCGCCGGTCGGCGTCGCGTCACGGGCCGAGCGGATCTGCTCGGACCGCCAGCGGGCCAGGGCTGCGTACAGCTCGTCCTTGGAACCGAACCGCCGGATCACGGTCTGCACCGTGACCCCTGCGCGGGCGGCGACGACCTGCAGCGACACCTGGTCGTAGAGGTCCTCGCCGAAAGCGGCGAACGCGGCGTCGAGGATGCGGCGGCCCGTCTCCTCGGCCGCACTGTTCACGCCTCCTCCGGCAACCGGCAGCCTCCGTCCGCTGGTGCCGCTCGCCCGGGCGCTCCACGAGGCGGGGCACGAGGTCGCCCTCTGCTCGTCCGCCTCGTTCCGGCCGGACGTCGAGGCCTACGGCCTTCGGCACCTCGCCGCCGGCCTCGACTGGCACTGCTCCGATGCGCGCTACGTCGAAATCCTGCCCGGCACCACGCTGTACGTCCGGCACCGCGATGTGGTCGGCGCGGCGGCTCCGCTGCCCGGCTGGGCCGTCGACACCTGCGGGCGCCCGCTCGTCCTCGTCAGCCTCGGTACGGTCTTCCACCGGACGCCCGGCACCTACGAGGCGATCGTCGAGGCGCTGGCCGAGGAGCCGGTCGTCGCCGGCGTCGCGCTCGGGACCGACCAGGACGCGGCACGGCTCCGTCCGCTGCCGCCGCACGTCCACGTCGAACCCGTCCTGCCGCTCACCCGCCTGCTGGACCGCTGCGCGCTGCTGGTCACCCACGGCGGCTTCAACAGCGTGAAGGAGGCGATGAGTCGGGGCGTGCCGATGGTGATCATACCGATCGCCTCCGACCAGCACCTCAGTGCGGAGCGGTGTGCGGCGCTCGGGGTCGCGGAGAGCATCGCGCCGGACCAGCGCCACGCCGACCGTGTCGGGAAGGCGGTGCGGGCTGTCCTGGGAGATCCCGCCTACCCGCGTGCCGCGCGGCGGCTGGCCGCCGAGATGGCCGCGCCGCCACCACTGGAAGAGGCGGTCCGGCGCCTCGAGACGAACCGGACGAAACACCGAGCACCTGGCCCGGGCGTGCGATCAGGGGGATGCTGCCGCCGTGGGCGTGATCGAGAGCGGCAGGCACCGGGTCGGGGGCTGGCTGCTGCAGGGCGAGGGCCGGCGCTCGCGGCAGGGCCCGCACACCCACCCGCCCGAGCCGGAGAAGCGGCACCCGTGGTGGCGGGTCATGTGTCTCACCGGCGTCGACTACTTCAGCACCCTGGGCTACCAGCCGGGCATCGCCGCGCTGGCGGCCGGCGTGCTGAGCCCGCTCGCGACCGTCGTCCTGGTGCTGGTCACGCTGCTCGGCGCCCTGCCCGTCTACCGTCGTGTGGCGCGCGAGAGCCCCCGCGGCGAGGGCTCGATCGCCATGCTCGAGCGGTTGCTGCCCTTCTGGCGCGGCAAGGTGTTCGTGCTGGTCCTGCTCGGGTTCGCCGCCACGGACTTCCTCATCACGATGACGCTGTCGGCCGCCGACGCCACCGCGCACGTCGTCGAGAACCCGCTTGTTCCGCAGTTGTTCGACGGCCACAACGTCGGGATCACGCTGTTCCTGCTCGCCCTGCTGGGGGCGGTCTTCCTGGCCGGGTTCGGCGAGGCGATCCGGATCGCCGTCGTGCTCGTGGCGGTCTACCTGGGCCTCAACGCCGTGGTGATCGTCGACGGGCTGCGGCGCATCGCGACCGAGCCGAACGTCGTCGCCGACTGGACGCGGCTGCTGGAGGTGCAGTACCCGAACCCGTTCCTGGCCGTCGCGGTGGCGCTGGTCGTGTTCCCGAAGCTCGCGCTGGGCCTGTCCGGCTTCGAGACCGGCGTCTCGGTGATGCCGCTGATCAAGGGCGGGCCGGACGACACCGAGCAGCGCCCGGCCGGCCGGATCGCCGGGGCGCGCAAGCTGCTGACGACCGCCGCGCTGATCATGAGCACGTTCCTGGTGACGTCGAGCGTGGTCGTGACGCTGCTCGTCCCCGCCCCCGAGCTCGCGCCCGGCGGCCCCGCGAACGGCCGCGCCCTGGCCTATCTCGCGCACGAGTACCTCGGCCCCGCGTTCGGCACGGTGTACGACCTGTCGACGATCGTGATCCTCTGGTTCGCCGGCGCCTCGGCGATGGCCGGCCTGCTGAACCTCGTGCCGCGCTACCTGCCGCGCTACGGCATGGCGCCGCACTGGGCGCGGGCGGTGCGGCCGCTCGTGCTCGTGGTCACCGCGATCGCGTTCCTGGTCACCGTGCTGTTCGACGCGGACGTCGACGCCCAGGGCGGCGCGTACGCCACCGGCGTCCTGGTCCTCATGACCTCGGCAGCGATCGCGGTGACGCTCTCGGCGCGGCGCAAGAGCAGCCGGACGATCTTCGCCGGCTTCGCGGTGGTGTCGCTGGTCTTCGTCTACACGACCGTGCTGAACATCGCCGAGCGGCCGGAGGGCGTGAAGATCGCGGCCTGCTTCATCGTCGGGATCCTCGTGGTCTCGTTCGCCTCGCGGGTGGTCCGCGCCTTCGAGCTGCGGGTGACCGACGTGGAGATCGACGACGCCGCCCGCGGCTTCCTCGACTCGTGCGCCCCGGGCCCGGTCCGGCTCGTCGCGCACGAACCGCGGCCGGGGGAGGCCTCCAGCCCCGCCCGCGACGAGGAGTACCGGGAGAAGCTCGCCGAGGAGCGCGAGGACCACAACATCCCGGATCCCGACAAGGTACTGCTCGTCGAGGTCCGGATCACCGACCCGTCCGAGTTCGAGACGTCGCTCAGCGTCGTCGGCGAGCAGCGGGGGCCGTACCGCGTCCTGTGCACCGAGGCCCCCTCCGCACCGAACGCGATCGCGGCCCTCCTCATGACCATCCGCGACCTCACCGGGAAGCCGCCGCACGTCTACTTCGACTGGACCGAGGGCAACCCCGTCCTGCACCTGCTCCGCTACCTGTTCACCGGCGAGGGCGAGGTGGCCCCGGTGACCCGTGAGATCCTCCGCGAGGCCGAGCCCGACCTGCGCCGTCGGCCTGCGGTGCACGTGGGGTAGGTCAGCCCCGGGCTGCGTGCGCGTACTGAACCGGGTAGGGCGCCCCGGCGCCGAGCTCGAGCGCGGCCCGGAGCGACCAGGTGGGCTCGCGGAGGGCAGCGCGGGCGAGGAGCACCACGTCCGCGGACTCCTCGTCGAGGGCGGTCCGTGCCCGGGCGGGGTCGGTGATCAGGCCGACGGCGCCGGTCGGGATGCCGGCCTTGGCGCGGACGTTCCGGGCGAAGGGGACCTGGTAGCCCGGGCCGACGGGGATGTCCTGACGGGCGTCGAGGCCACCTGAGCTGACGTCGACGAGGTCCACGCCGCGCCCGGTCAGCCGCGCGGAGAGCTCGACGGTCTCCTCGGCCGTCCAGCCGCCGTCGACCCAGTCGGTCGCGGAGAGCCGCACGAGCAGGCCCTTCCGGTCCGGCAGCGCGGCGCGGACGGCGTCGACCACTTCGAGGACGATCCGGATGCGGTTCTCGAAGGAGCCGCCGTAGGAGTCCGTGCGCAGGTTGGCTCGCGGCGAGAGGAACTGGTGGAGCAGAGAGCCGTGCGCGGCGTGCACCTCGACGACGTCGAAGCCGACGGCGCCAGCGCGGTCCAGCCGCCGTCCTCGGTGCCGATGGTGCCCCCGCCCCGCCATGGCGCCGCGGTCGAGCCCTTGCGGCCCGCGTGCGCGAGCTGGGGGGCGGGCACGGCGCCCTTCCGGCGTGACCGCCGCGGCCTCGGACTGTGGTCGGACGCTCGGGTCGAGCGGCGGCCGGCGCGGCGGCCGGTGCGGCCGCCACAGCCGCACAACTCCCCGGCGGGGCGGACATGATCCCGAGTGCGAGGGCACCACACGGGCGGCTCAGGCCACCCGGACCGCCGACACGCCCGTGACCTGTGGGAACCGCGCGAAGACCGCGGGATCGTGCCCGGGGACCACCAGGTCGGGGGAGTCGGCGAGCTCCCGTGCGCGGTCGAAGCCCGCGTACATCGCGGGCGTCGAGTGCAGGATCGGGAAGAGCCGGTCCTGCTCGAGGTTCTCGTAGAAGTGGGCGGCGTCGGAGGCGAGCACCACCCAACCCCGCTCGGTCCGGACCCGGGTGAGCTGCATCCCGGCGGTGTGCCCGCCCACGAGGTGGACCGACAGCCCGGGCGCGAGCTCGCGGTCGCCCTCGACCATGTCGAGGCGGTCGGGGGTGCCGAGGACCTCGCGGAGGTCGTCGTCGGACACGAGCCAGCGCTCGCGCGCGATGCGCTTCGCGACCGGTCCGGTCCAGTAGTCGGCCTCGGCGCGCTGCACCACCCGCCGCGCGCGGGGGAACCGCGCGACCGTGCCGGTGTGGTCGTAGTGCAGGTGCGAGAGCACGACCAGGTCGACGTCCGCGGGGTCGGCCCCGAGGGCGGCGACGGCGTCGGCGGGGGAGCAGTGGAACTCCAGCCCCTCGAGCGGGATCCCGCGGTCCGGGTCGAGCCCGGCGTCGACGACGACGGCCCGCAGCGGCGAGACGGCCAGCCAGACGTAGTAGGCGGTCGGGTGCGGCTCGTCCCAGCGCTCGTCGTAGCCGAGGAAGTGCTGGCCGCGCCGCCCGGCACGCGAGGCGTACCGGACGGCGAAGACCTGGAACTCCTCGGTCACGGGGCCACCGGTGCGGTGGCCTGCTGGTCGGTGCGGGCCGGCCGCTCGCCGAGCCGCTCGGTCGGTGTGCGGTAGTAGTCCCGGCCGGTGGCGACGGCGATGACGTTGAGCACGCAGACGGCCGCGACGAACCAGGCCACCGGGAGCCAGTCCGCGCCCCCGGGGCCGGCCAGCCCGGCGGCGATCGACGGCGCGAAGCCGGCGACGGCGAAGCCGATCTGGGTGCCGATCGCCATGCCGGACAGGCGGACGCGGGCCGGGAACATCTCGCCGTAGAAGGCGGGCCAGACCCCACCCGTGGCGCTGTGCACGATGCCGAACATCAGGATGCCGACGAGGAAGATCAGCACGTAGTTGCCGATCGAGATGGAGCCGAGGTAGGCGAACATCAGCACACCGCAGCCGAGCGAGCCGCCGATGAAGACCGGCTTGCGCCCGACCCGGTCGGCCAGCCGGCCGAACAGCGGCAGCGCGACGAGCGCGGCGACGTTGGCCAGCACCCCGACCCAGAGCATGGCGGAGCGGGAGAGGCCCTCGACGTTGACCGCGAAGGACAGGGCGTAGACGGTGAAGATCGTGCTGACGGTGGCGATGGTCGACGCGACGACCACCCGCAGCACCGAGGCCCAGTGGTCCCGGAAGAGCACCGCCAGCGGCGCCTTCGCCACCTCGTGCCGGTCGCGCTCCTGCTCGAAGACGGGCGTCTCCTCGAGCGTGCGGCGGATCAGCAGGCCGACGACCACGACGATCGCGCTGAGCCAGAACGGCACCCGCCAGCCCCAGGTCAGCAGGGACTCCTCGGGCAGCACCGCGATCGGCAGGAAGATCGCGGTGGCCAGGATCTGGCCGAACTGCGTGCCGCTGAGCGTGTAGCTGGTGTAGTAGGCGCGGCGGTTCGCCGGCGCGTGCTCGAGGCTCATGGAGTTCGCCCCGGCCTGCTCGCCGCCGGCCGACAGGCCCTGCAGCAGCCGGAGCGAGACGAGCAGGATCGGCGCCGCGACGCCGATCGAGCCGTAGGAGGGCAGGCAACCGACGAGGAACGTGGCCGCGCCCATCAGCAGCACGGTGAAGACGAGCACGCGCTTGCGGCCGAACTTGTCGCCGATGTGGCCCAGCACGAACGCACCGACGGGGCGCGCGACGTAGCCGACACCGAACGTCGCCAGCGCCAGCAGCGTGCCCGTGGCCGGGCTCTGCGCCGGGAAGAAGATCTTGTTGAACACCAGCGCCGCGGCGGTGCCGTAGATGAAGAAGTCGTAGTACTCGAGCGCGCTGCCGATCCAGGCGGCGAGCGCCGCCTTGCGCGGCTGGGCCGCCGGGGCGGCGGGGGTCGGTGAGGACACGTGGGCTCCCTGGAGTGATGCTCCGATGCACGACACAGCGGGACCGGGTCGGAACGGCTTATGTACCGCCTGGTTACGTACCGGATAGTGAGTTAGCTCCGGGACGCTGTCAACCCCTGGCCGGCGATTCCCGGCGCCGGCAGGGGTCGTCAGGCTCTGCCGACGTGCGCGGTGAGGTACTCCAGGACCAGGTCGCCGAGCATGCGCCGGTAGTGGTCGCGCCGCCCGGGATCCAGCAGGTCGCGGTCGAAGATGGCCTGGAACGTGTGCCGGTTCGCGGTGCGGAAGATGCAGAACGAGCTGATCACCATGTGCACGTCGAGCGCGTCGACGTCCTCGCGGAACAGGCCGGCCCGGCGGCCGCGCTCCAGGATCCGGCCGAGCACGTCGACCGCGGGGGCGGCGAGCCCGGGCAGGATCGGCGAGGTCCGGAGGTGCTCGGCGTGGTGGATGTTCTCGATGCTGACCAGGCGGATGAAGGCGGGGTGCGACTCGTGGTGGTCGAACGTGAGCTCGGCGAGGGCGCGCATGGCCCGCGCGGGGTCGAGGTGGTCGACGTCGAGCTGCTGCTCCAGGGCGCGGATGCCCTGGTAGGCGCGCTCCAGGACGGCCACGTAGAGGCCCTCCTTGCTGCCGAAGTAGTAGTAGATCATCCGCTTGGTCGTGCGGGTGCGGGCCGCGATCTCGTCGACCCGGGCGCCCGCGTAGCCGCGGTCGGCGAACTCCGCGGTGGCGATGTCGAGGATCTCGGCGCGGGTGCGTTCGGCGTCGCGCTGGCGCTCCGGCGCACCGATCGGGCCGGTCGGCTGGGCGCTCACGGGGACGTCCCGACCGCTCGGCTCACGCGTCGGCTCACGTGGGGGGTCACAGGGCGGCTCACGGGGCCGACGATATCCGGCTCACGCTTCCCTTCCGTCCTCCGAGCGGGTACAAGTAACTAACCGGTACATTCATCGACGGCGAGGGAGCCCGTGAGCATGTCCCAGGACCGCCTCCTGACCGGCCTGATCGGGGCCGGCATCGGCCCGTCCCTCTCGCCGGCGCTGCACGAGCGCGAGGCCCGCGAGCTCGGCCTGGACTGCACCTACACGCGGTTCGATCTCGACGAGCTGGACCTTCCCGCGGAGGCCGTCGGCGACCTGCTGGCCCGGGCACGGGCCGAGGGCCGGGCGGGGGTGAACGTCACCCACCCCTGCAAGCAGCTCGTGATCCCGCACCTCGACGGCCTCTCGCCCGACGCGGCCGCGATCGGCGCCGTCAACACGGTCGTGTTCGACGGGGACCGGGCCGTCGGGCACAACACCGACTGGTCCGGGTTCCGCGACGGCCTCGTCGCCGGCCTGCCCGGCGTGCCGCTCGACCGGGTCGTGCTGCTGGGGGCGGGAGGGGCCGGCGCGGCCGCGGCGCACGCGCTGCTGAGCCTCGGCGTCGGGTCGCTCGCCGTGCTCGACGTCGACGCCGCCCGCGCCGCCCGCCTCGCCGACGCCCTCGGCGCGCGGTTCGGCACCGGGCGCGCCCGCGGCGGGGCCGTCGCCGAGCTCGGGCACCGGCTGGCCGCGGCCGACGGCCTGGTGCACGCGACCCCCGTCGGGATGGCCGAGCACCCCGGCCTCCCGCTGCCGCCGGCGATGCTGCGCCCGGAGCTCTGGGTCGCCGAGATCGTCTACCGGCCGTTGGAGACCCCGTTGCTGCGGGCCGCGCGGGCGCGTGGCTGCCGCACCCTCGACGGCGGGCCGATGGCCGTGCACCAGGCCGCGGAGGCGTTGCGGCTGTTCAGCGGCCGCGAGCCGGACCCGGCCCGGATGCTGCGCCATCTCGCCGAGCTGGTCGGCGTGGAGGCGGCGGGGGCCGAGGGGGGTGCCGGTCGTGTCGCGTGAGCCCCGGACCGCCATCGCCACCGTGTGCCTGTCCGGCGCGCTGGAGGACAAGCTCCCCGCCGCGGCGACCGCCGGGTTCGACGGCGTGGAGATCTTCGAGCCCGATCTCGTCGCCTCGCCGATGCCGCCCGGCGAGGTGCGGCTGCGCTGCGCCGACCTCGGCCTGTCGATCGACCTCTACCAGCCCTTCCGGGACCTGGACTCGACCGATCCGGAGCGGTTCGCCGCGAACCTGCGGCGCGCGGAGCACAAGTTCGGCGTGATGGAGGCGCTCGGCACCGACACGGTGCTCGTCTGCTCCTCGGTCGCGCCCGACGCCGTCGCCGACGTCGACCTCCTCGCCCAGCAGCTCCACGCGCTGGCCGAGCGCGCCGCCGCCCGCGGGCTGCGGATCGCGTACGAGGCGCTGGCCTGGGGCCGGCACGTGAACACCTACGACCGCTCGTGGGAGGCAGTGCGCCGGGCGGACCACCCCGCGCTCGGCCTGTGCCTGGACAGCTTCCACATCCTGTCCCGCGGGTCGGACCCCGCCGCGATCGCCGACATCCCCGGCGACAAGCTGTTCTTCCTCCAGCTCGCCGACGCCCCGCACCTGTCGATGGACGTGTTGCAGTGGAGCCGCCACCACCGGCTCTTCCCCGGTCAGGGTGCGTTCGACCTGCCCGGCTTCCTCGCCCCGGTGCTCGCCGCGGGCTACACCGGCCCGCTGTCGCTCGAGGTGTTCAACGACGTCTTCCGGCAGGCCGACCCGGCCCGCGCGGCGGTCGACGCCCACCGGTCCCTGCTGGCGCTCGCCGAGGCCACGGCCGCGCGGGGCGAGGGTGCCGATCCCGTCGCGGAAGCGGCCCCCGAGCTGCACGGGCACGCCTTCGTCGAGCTCTCGGCGGACGAGTCGCTGGCCCCGGTCCTGGCCGCCCTCGGCTTCGCCCGCACCGGTCTGCACCGCACCAAGCCCGTGGAGCGCTGGGAGCAGGGCGGGGCCCGGATCCTCGTGAACCGCTCCGGCGGCCCGGTCGCGGTCGCCGCGCTGGCCGTCGAGTCGGCCGATCCCCGCGCGGCGGCGCGGAGGGCGACCCGGCTGAGCGCGCCCGTCCTGCCCCGGGAGCGCGGGCCGGCCGAGGCCGACCTCGCCGCCGTGACCGCGCCCGACGGCACGGCGCTCTTCTTCTGCCGCACCGGCGCCCGGGCCGTCGAGGGGGCGGACTGGACCGGCGACTTCGTGCCCACCGGCGAGACGGCTGCGGACGACGGGGCGGGGATCGGGGTGACCGGGATCGACCACGTCGGCCTGGCCCAGCCCTTCGACCACTTCGACGAGGCCACGCTGTTCTACCGCACGGTGCTGGGCCTGGAACCGGACGCGACCGGTGAGTTCGCCGCGCCGTTCGGCCTGGTCCGCAGCCGCGCCGTCGTCGACGCGCAGCGGCGGGTCCGGCTCGCGCTCACCGTGTCGCTGCTGCGGCGGGGCGAGTGGGCGCCGGGGGTCTCCGAGCCGCAGTACGTCGCCCTGGCCGTCGACGACGTCCTCGCCGCCGCCCGCGCCGCCCGCGCGGCCGGGGCGCCGCTGCTGGCGATCCCGGACAACTACTACGCCGACCTCGACGCGCGGCTCGCCCTGTCGAAGGACCGGCTGGCCGCCTACCGCGACCTCGGGGTGCTGCACGAGGAGACCGCCGGGGGCGCGTACCTGCAGGTCTGCACCGAGGTGCTGGGCGGGCGGGTGTTCCTCGCGCTGGTCCAGCGCGTCGGCGACCACGACGGCTACGGCTGGACCGACGCGCCGGTCCGGATGGCCGCGCACCGCCGCCGGCGGCTCGCCCGGGAGCGCGTGCGCGCCTGAGCGCGGCTGTGAGTCAATGGGGGCGTGCAGACCCGGGTCCTCGTCGTCGACGACGACAAGGCCATCGCCCGGGCCCTGCGGATCAACCTGACCGCGCAGGGCTACCACGTGACCCTCGCCGGCGACGGGGCCACGGCGCTGCGGGCGGCCGCGGACCGGCACCCCGACGTCGTCGTCCTCGATCTGGGCCTGCCCGACCTCGACGGCGCGGACGTCATCGCCGGCATCCGCGGCTGGAGCCCGGTCCCGATCATCGTGCTGTCCGCGCGGACCGACTCCGGGGAGAAGGTGGCCGCGCTCGACGCGGGCGCGGACGACTACGTCACCAAACCCTTCGGCATGGACGAGCTGCTGGCCCGGCTGCGCGCGGCCGTCCGGCGGGCGGGGGCGGCGGCGCCGACCGGCGAGCCCGTGCTGCGGCTGGGCGAGCTGACCGTGGACCTGCAGGCCAAGCGGGTCCACCGGGGCGACGCGGAGGTGCACCTGACCCCGACCGAGTGGGGGATCCTCGAGATGCTGGCCGGGCACCGCGGCAAGCTCGTCGGGCAGCGGGAGCTGCTGCGGCAGGTGTGGGGGCCGCACTACGAGGAACGCACCAACTACCTGCGGGTGTACCTGGCGCAGCTGCGGCGCAAGCTCGAGCCCGATCCCGCACACCCGCGGTACCTCATCACCGAGGCGGGGATGGGCTACCGGCTCGACGTCTGATTCCCGCCGGAACTCCGGCGTCGCCGCTGGTGGGGTGGAGGCATGGATCTCGCGGAGGAGCTCGACGGCACCGGTGTCGCGCACGTCCCGGGCGTGCTGTCCCCGGAGGAGTGCGCCGGGGTGGCGGCCCTGTTCGACGACGACGCACGTTTCCGGAGCACCGTCGTCATGGCCCGGCACGCGTTCGGCGAGGGGACCTACCGCTACTTCGCCGACCCGCTCCCGGACGTGGTGCAGCGGCTGCGCGAGGAGTTGTACCCGCCGCTGGCGGAGATCGCGAATCGGTGGGCGGAGCGGCTCGGCGAGCGCACCTTCCCGCCGACCCTCGCCGGGCTGCGGGCGGAGTGCGCGGAGCGCGGCCAGCGCCGGCCCACCCCGCTGCTGCTGCGGTACGGGCCGGGCGGGCACAACCGGCTGCACCAGGACGTCTACGGCGACCTGACCTTCCCGCTGCAGCTCCTGGTGATGCTCAGCCGGCCGGACGCCGACTTCACCGGCGGCGAGAGCGTGTTCGTCGAGCAGGTGCCGCGGCAGCAGTCGCGGCCGATCGTCGTGCGGCCCGGGCAGGGCGACGCCGTGGTGTTCCCGGTGCACCACCGGCCCGTCCGGGGTTCGCGCGGGGACCACCGCCGGCTGCTGCGGCACGGGGTCGCGGCGGTGCACACGGGGGAGCGGTTCGTGCTGGGAATCATCTTCCACGACGCGCCCTAGTGCAGCTCGGGAGTGACGACGGTCGTCACGCCGCGCAGGACCGGCCCGGGGCGGCGCTGCGTGCGACGATCCCGTCCGTGGACCCGACCGCGACCGAGGACGCCCCCCGCTGGTTCCGGACCGCACTGGCCGAGCCGCCGGTGCACCGCGACACCGAGGTGGAGGGCGCGCGCGTGCACTACCGCGCCTGGGGCGAGGAGGGCCGGCCCGGGCTGGTCCTCGTGCACGGCGGCGCCGCGCACTCCGGCTGGTGGGACCACGTGGCGCCGTTCTTCTCGGCCGGTGCCCGGGTGGTCGCGCTCGACCTGACCGGGCACGGTGACAGCGACCACCGCGGCGCATACGACCTGGACGTGTGGGCGCGCGAGGTCATGGCGGTGGTGGACGCGGGCGGCATCGCCGGGCCGCCGACCGTGATCGGGCACAGCATGGGCGGGTGGGTGACCGCGACCGTCGGCGCGCGGTTCGGCGCCGAGGTCGACGGCATCGTGATCATCGACTCGCCGCTCAACGAGCAGCCTCCCGAGGAGGAGCGGCTGCGGCGCAAGACCCGCACCGCGAAGGTCTACGACGACCGCGAGACGATCCTCGGCCGGTTCACCACCATGCCGGCGCAGGAGGTCCTGCTGCCGTACGTGCGCCGGCACATCGCCGAGGAGTCGGTGAAGGCCGTCGACGGCGGCTGGAGCTGGAAGTTCGACCCGAGCCTGTTCGCCGAGCGCGTGCTGCTGCGGGACCTGCTGCCGGAGCTGAAGTGCCGCGCCGGCTTCCTGCGCTCGGAGTTCGGGCTGGTCCCGGACACGATGGCCGGCGAGATCGACGCCCTGCTCGGCCACCGCGTCCCGATCGTCGACCTCCCCGCCACGGGCCACCACCCCATGCTCGACCAGCCGCTGGTGCTGGTCACCGCCCTCCGCGCCCTCCTCCGGCAGTGGGCGGTGGACTCGCTCCCCGACTGAGGTCGGATCTCTGCACGGCTCGCGGATCAGCCGGCGCCCGCCCGCGGTGGGGCGAGGGTCGCGAGGGCGCTCATCAGGGAGGTGGCGGGGTCGCCGACCGGGTCGGCCGAGCCGATCTGCTCGACGATCCGGGTTCCGATCTCGGCGGTGCTCGCGCCCATGGCCGGGCCCGCGAGGGCGGGCAACGCCGCGAGGACCGCGGCCGTCGCACCCTCCACTGCCAGGGCCGCTTCCCGTTCGCCCAGCGCCGCGAGGCACAGGGCGGCCGAGAGGGCGGCCGCGGCGGGGTTGGCGAGGCCCTTGCCCGCGATGTCCGGGGCCGACCCGTGGACCGGCTCGAACATGCTCGGCGCGGTGCCGAGCGGGTTGTGGTTCGCGCTGGCCGCGAGGCCCAGCCCGCCCTGCACCGTGGCGCCGAGGTCGCTGATGATGTCGCCGAACAGGTTGTCGGTGACCACCACGTCGAACCGGCCGGGGTCCAGCGGCAGGTGCTGGCACATCGCGTCGACGTGCACGTAGTCCCGCTCGACGTCCGGGAAGTCCTCGCCCACCTCAGCCACGACCTCCTCCCACAGCCGACCGGCATGGGTGAGGATGTTCGTCTTGTGGCACAGCGTGAACCGCTTCCGGCGGGCGCGCGCCAGCCGGAACCCGAACTCCACGATCTCGCGGGTCGCGGGCACGGTGGACACCGAGTGCTGCAGCGCCACCGCCTCCGCGGTGCCGGCGTGGACGGTCTCGCCGCCGCCCGTGTAGAGCCCCTCGGTGTTCTCCCGCAGGATCACCAGGTCGCAGTTCTCCGGCGTCACGCCCCGCACCGGGGACAGCACGCCGGGGTAGAGCCGCACCGGGCGCACGTTCACGCTCTGCCGCAACGCGATCCGCAGCGCGACGATGAGCCCGCGCTCCAGCACGCCCGGCGGCACCCGCGGGTCGCCGACGGCGCCGAGCAGGATCGCGTCGTGCCGGCGCAGCGCCTCGCGGGTCTTGCCGGGCAGCACGATCCCGGTGCGGAGGTAGGGCTCGGCGCCCAGGTCGTAGTCCGTGGTCGAGGCGGTGAAGCCGAACCGGGCGGCCGCCGCGCGGACGCAGTCCACCGCGACGGCCGTGACGTCCGGCCCGATCCCGTCCCCGCCGATGACGGCCAGGTCGTAGCTGCTCACGCACGACCCCCGGCCAGCGCGAAGTCGCGCCAGTCCTTGCCGCCCACCGGCTCCGTGTCCACCCACAACGCCGTGACGCACTCCGGGCAGACGTAGGCGACGGTCGCCAGGTCGGCGTGCACGTCCACCCGCGACCCGAGGTCCTCCGGTCCGAGGACGACGCGTCCGGCGATCGACTCCCATCCGTCGCCGAGGGGCCCGAGGACCGTGTCGCAGTGCCGGCACGCCGCGTGCCGCGTCCCCGCGTCGTCGGCGAAGGTGACCAGCGAGGCGCCCCAGATCCCTCGTGAGTGACGATCACCGCTGTAGCGACCGTCGGCACTCACAGGGGCGACCATCCGCGCCCGCCGAGCATCCCGGATCGACGCACGCAGGGAGTCCGTCCCGGACGCGTCCACCTCGCCGGCGGACGAGAGCGCCACGCCGTACAGACGCGCCGCGGCATCGAGCGACACCGCCCCCGCCGACACGTCCGCGGCGACGAGCCCCGGATCGCGAAGCAGGGGATCCCCGTACCCGCCGCCGTTCTGCACGGTGCACTCGAAGACGTCCCCGTGCGCGATCCGCGCGGCGGGGGAGACGCCCGGCAGCACCTGGTGCTCGCCCGCCAGCTCGGTCAGGGCGCCCACCGGACGCCCGGAACCGAGGTGGTCCAGCACGCCGGAGCCGGTGACCCGCTCGAACCGCGCGCACGAGCCCGGCAGCCCGCCGAACAGCCCGGTCCGGTTCGGCACCGCGACGCCGTGCGTGCCCAGCACGCCCGTCACCTCGGTGGTGTCGATGGGCGTCAGCGCGAACTGGATTCCGTTGCCGCCGCGGAAGGTGCCGGCGCCTCCGGAGTCCGCGACCTGGCGCCGCCACAGGTAGAGCAGCGGGTGCCGCATCTCCTGCTGCTCGACGTCCGTGGCCCCCCCCGCGAGGATCACCATCGCGCCGCCCGCGTCGACCCCGTCCCGGAACGAGAACGCCGGCCCGCCCCACAGCAGCGAATCCATGTACATCGACGCAAAGGGCTCGCCGTGCTGGTCGATCCCGCCGAACTGGTTGAGCTGCCACGACCCGTCCGACGGACCGAAGGCGTGGTTCTCGTACTTCTCGCTGAACGACAGCATCTTCGCGATCGCGCCGCCCGCCGAGCAGGTGGCCGTCCAGTTCGCGCCCGCCGCGCCGCCGGACACCGGCATCGGCTCGACGGCGGTGACACACAGCCCGTCCGGCGCCACGACCTCGACCGGCCGCATCAGCCCGTGGTTCCACGCGATGTCGGACCCGAAGGTGCACAACATGAGCGTGGCGACGGCGCCGAGCAGGCCGCCGCGCGTCGTCATGCCGTAGGCGGGGGACTGGGGGCTGGAGTCGGAGAAGTCGAAGACGATCCGGTCGTCCGTCTTCGTCATCCGGCAGGGGACCTGCAGCAGCTCGATGTCCCCGTCGGCGGACCCGGCGGGACGGTCGAGGTAGGACGTGTGCTCGTAGACCCCGTCCGGCAGCTCGCGCAGCATCGCCCGCAGCTCGGCCTCGGAGTTGTCCAGCGTGCGCTCCATCGTGGCCTTGACCTGTGCGGCGCCGTAGCGGTCGCACAGCTCGTGGAAGCGCTGCTCGGCCACCCGCAGGCCCGCGAGGAAGGCGCGGAAGTCGTTGGCGACCGTGTCGTGCATGCGGGAGTTGAGGACGATCGTGTCCCACAGCTCCTGGTTGAGCACGTCCCGGCGCACGATCCGGCCCGGCGGGATCCGGATGCCCTCCTGGAACACGTCCGTCGCCGTGGTGCACCAGCTGCCCGGGTCCATGCCGCCCAGGTCCACCTGGTGCGCCATGCAGCCCAGCCACGCCACGATCTCGCCGTCACGGAAGACCGGCTTGCAGAACTGGACGTCGTTCTGGTGCATGGCCGCGAGGTACGGGTCGTTGATGATGAAGACGTCGCCGGGCTCGATGTCGTCGTAGCGGTCGAGGAAGACCTCGATCGCCATGGCGCCCGTGTAGATGGGCGTGAGCAGGTACGTCCCGATGATCGCCATCTCGCCGGCGGCGGTGTAGATGCCGAAGTTGTAGTCCGTGGCGTGCACGACCGGCGAGCCGGAGACGTGCTCGACCGTCGTGGCGCCCTCGGAGTTGATGGACCAGAGCTTGTGCCGGATGACCTCGTAGGTGACCGGGTCGACCGCGGTAGTCATGTCTGTTCTCCCTCAGCGGTTCCGGAGCTCAGCGGTTCCGGATGACGATGTCGCCGGAGCCGTCCACCTCGGCGTCCTGGCCCGGGCCGATCACGACCGTGGTGTCCCGCAGCTCCACGATCGCCAACCCCTCGATGTGCAGCCCGTCGTGCAGGTGCTCGGCGCGGTAGACCGTGGCGTCGCGCCACTCGCCGCCGGAGAAGACGCGGCGCAGGCCGGGCTCGCCCGCCTTGTCGCCCAGCGCTCCGGTGTCGAAGTCCGCCTTGGGGACCGGGCTCGTCGCGACCACACGGAAGGTCGTGATCTCCACGCCGCCCTCCAGGAACGCGGCGCCCTTGCCGAAGCGGCCCTCGTAGACCTCGACGAAGCGCTCGACCATGCCGTTGACGTCCGCCGCGGTGAGCACGTCGGACTCGAACGGCACCGTGAGCACGTGGATCTGCGCGCGGAAGCGGATCTCCACCGAGCGCACGTAGCGGATGGAGTCCTCGGCGGCGCCGGCGGCGACGAGATCTCGACGGGCGCGGGCGGCGAGCTCGTCGAACGTCGCGTCGAGCTCCGCGGGCGGCAGCGCGGACGCGTGGTCCGTCGTCCCCGGCGGGGTCTGCATCGGCTTCGACAGCTCCTCGACCATGGTCAGGTCGGAGCAGCCGATGCCGAACGCCGAGTGCACGGACGCGGTGATCGGCACGACGATCTGCGGGCAACCCAGCTCGGCGCCGTAGGAGAAGGCGTGCAGCGGGCCCGCGCCGCCGTAGGCGAACACGGCGAAGTCCGTGGGGTCGTACCCCTGCTCGACGGTCACCTGCCGCACCAGGTCTGCCATGCGGGCGTCGACGATGGTCTTGATGCCCTCCGCGGCCTGCTCGACCGTGAGCCCGGTGGGCTTCGCGACGTGCTCGTCGATCGCGGCACGGGCCTTCTCGACGTCGAGCGTCAGCCTGCCGCCCAGGAAGTTCTCCGGGTTGAGATAGCCGAGCACGAGGTCTGCGTCGGCGACCGTGGGCAGGGTGCCGCCGCGGCCGTAGCAGGCGGGGCCGGGGCGCGCGCCCGCCGACTCGGGGCCGACCTGCAGCACGCCGCCCCGCACGGAGGCGATCGAGCCGGCGCCCGCACCGATGGCCCGCACCGCCACCGACGGCAGGGCGAGCTCGTCGCGCCCGATCACGGTGGTGTTGGACATGACCGGGCGCCCGTCGAGCACCAGGCCGACGTCGAAGCTGGTGCCGCCCATGTCGGTGGTGACCACGTTGCGGTGGCCGGAGCGTGCCCCGAGGAACTGCGAGGCGACGACGCCGCCGACCGGCCCGGACATCACCGTCGCGGCGGCGCGCTTCTCCACCTCGGCGAAGGTCGCGAGGCCGCCGTTGGACTGCATGAGCAGCGGATCGGCGCGGAGCCCGGCCTTCGAGAGCGTCGACTCGAAGGAGTCGAGCGAGGTCATGAGGACGGGGCGCAGGCTGGCGTTCACCGCCGTCGTCAGCGTGCGTTCGTACTCGCCGATGCGCGGCAGGAACTCCGACGACAGCGTGACGCTCGCGCCCGGCACCTCCTCGGCGATGATCTCCGCGACGCGGCGCTCGTGGGCCCCGTTCGCGAAGGACCAGAGCAGCGAGACCGCGAAGACCTCGGCGCCCGCCGCACGGAGCTCGGCGACCGCGCGCCGGACGTCCGCCTCGTCCAGCGGGGAGACCACGCGCCCGGCGTAGTCGATGCGCTCGGTGACCTCGGCCGTCAGCCGGCGCGGGACGGCCGCGGGCTGCTTGACGAGCGTGCGGAAGCGCTTGACCTCCTCCTCGTCCAGCCCGATCCCCTTGAACCCCCGCATGATCGTGAGGGTGTCGCCGAAGCCGCGGGTCTGGATGAGGCCCACCTTCTTCGTGCGGCCCTCCAGCATCGCGTTGGTGGCGATGGTGGTGCCGTGGGCGAACACCTCCACGGCGCCGAGCAGCTCCGCGAGCGGGACGCCGCGCTCCTCGGCGGCGAGCTCGAGGGTGTCCAGGACACCCTGGGCCGGGTTGTCCGGCACGGTGGAGGACTTGTAGCGGCCGACCCGGCCGCCCTCGTCGATCACCACCGTGTCGGTGAAGGTGCCGCCGATGTCGGAGGCGACGTAGTAGGTGGGCATCTCACTCCCCGTTGCTGGAAACCTGGGCTCGGGCCCGGAGCTCGCTGATGGTGGCCTCGATGTGCGCGCGGGCCAGGCGCTCGGCGGCGGGACCGTCGCCGGCCTCGATCGCGCCGACGATGGCGGTGTGCTCGGCGACCGCCCGCACCGCGCTGTCCCGCTCGACGAGCGCGACGGGTGCGAACACCTGGGCGGTCATCCGCAGGATGGGCGTCTGCGCGACGACGAACTCGTTGCCGGACAGGTGGACCACGTCCTCGTGGAACGCGACGTTGAGCCCCGTGTAGGTCTGTGGCTCCCACGGGTCCAGCGCCGCCCGCTGCCGCGCGACGACGGCGTACAGCTCCCGCACCCGGCTCGCCGGGGCCGGGCGCTCGGCGGCGAGCCGCGCGGCCAGCCCGTCCACCACCGCGCGCAGCTCGTAGGCGGCGAGCAGGGTGGGCAGGTCCCCGGTGACGACGCGGGCGCCCTGGCCGGGGGTGAGCCGGACCAGTCCGTCCTGCTCGAGGGCACGCAGTGCCTCCCGCAGCGGGGTGCGGCTGACGCCCAGCTCCGCGGCCAGCTGCTCCTGCCGCAGCCAGGTGCCGGGCGCGTACCGACGGGCGTAGATGCGCTCGCGCAGCAGGGACGCGAGCTCGTCGACGAGGGGTACGGCGGTGCCCACCGGGATCTCCCTCCGTCGTTGGATACAGCGGTCCGACCCTGGCCGATCGGCGACACTCTCGTCAAGGCATGGCGATGAATGCACCCGTTGAGCTGCGGTCTTGACGTCGGTGGAGCGCGGGAGGCATGCTGCGGACCTGGAAGCTGGTCGGACCAGCTCACCGGATCACCGCCGTCGCCAGTGTTGTCGCAAGGGAGCCGCCCCATGCTCGAGAGCCCAGCCGGACTGCCGATCGGAACGGAATGGCGCACCGACCTCGACACCGCGCCGGTCGTCTTCCCGTACGACGGATCGGTGGTCGCGCAGGCGCCCGTCGGGACTGTCGAGCACGCCCGGGCGGCCCTCGAGGCCGGCGCCGCGGCGGTGCGGCCCGTCGGGAAGCTGAGCTCCGCCGTGCGCCGGCAGATCCTCCTCGACGTCGAGCGGGAGATCGCCGCGCACCAGGACGAGCTGGTCGACCTGCTGATCCTCGAGACCGGCAAGACCCGCGCGGACTGCGTCGTCGAGGTCGCCCGGACGCTGTTCACCTGGGCCGCCGCCGCCGAGGAGGTCTCGCACGTGCACGGCGAGACCGTGCCGCTGGACATGCAGGCCTCCGGCGCCGGGATGGTCGGGTTCTGGCAGCGCAGGCCGATCGGGCTGGTCATCGGGATCGCCGGGTTCAACGGGCCGTTCCTGCTGGCCAGCCACAAGATCGCGCCGTCCGTCGCGGCGGGCTGCCCGGTGATCTGCAAGCCCGCGCCGGCCACGCCGCTGGCCACCCTCTGGCTGGCCGACGTCGTGCGCCGCGCGGCCGTCGCGAACGGGGCACCCGCCGAGATCTGCCAGGTCGTGACGGGCGACGCCGAGGTGGGGCGCACGTTGGTGACCGACCCGCGGGTCGGCGCGGTGTCGTTCACCGGCTCCGCGGCCGTCGGGCACCAGATCGCGCGGGACGCGGCGCCGCGGAAGACGCTGCTGGAGCTGGGGTCCAACGCCGCGCTGGTCGTGGACGTCGACGCCGACCTCGACGCCGCGGCGGACGCCGTGCTGCGCGGCGGCTTCTACTTCAACGGCCAGGCCTGCATCGCCGTGCAGCGGATCCTGGTGTGCGAGCCGGTGGTGGACGCGTTCGTCGGGAAGCTCACCGCGCGCATCGGCGAGCTGACCGTCGGGGATCCGCGGGACCCCGCCACCCGCGTCGCGCCCCTGATCAACCAGGCCGCCACCGACCGCGTGCTGGAGTGGCTCGCCGAGGCCGAGCAGGCCGGGGCGAAGGTCCTGCACGGCGGCCGGGTCGTCGACCGCACCGTCGAGCCGACGATCCTGCTCGACGTCCCCGAGACCGCGAACGCCTGGTGCGAGGAGATCTTCGCGCCGGTCGTGGCGATCCGCTCGGTGCCGGACCTGGAGAGCGCCCTGGAGGCGGTCAACCGCTCGCGGTACGGCCTGCACGCCAGCGTGTTCACCCGGTCCCTGGCCACCGCGTTCGCCGCGATCGAGGAGCTCGAGGTGGGCGGCGTCGTGATCAACGAGGTGCCCGGCTTCCGGTCGGACATCATGCCCTACGGCGGGGTGAAGGACTCCGGGATCGGCCGCGAGGGCCCGCGGTTCGCGATCGAGGAGCTGACCGTGACCCGGATGGCGATCATCCGGCCGTCCTGAGAGGACATCCAGTGAGCAACCCAGTGGACTACCAGAACCTGTTCCGGCTCGACGGCAGGCGCGCGCTGCTGATCGGCGCGGGCGGCATCGGCGGGGAGGCCGGGCTCGCGCTCGCCGCGCACGGCGCGCAGGTCGTCGCCGCGGACCGCGATCCCGCCGTCGCGAAGGCCACCGCCGAGGCCGTGTCCGGTGAGTCCCTCGAACTGGACATCACCGACCCCGAGGCGGTGGAGCGCGCCGCGGAGCGGCTCGGCGATCTCGACGTCGTCGTGCTCACCGCCGCGATGAACGTGCGCAAGCGGATCCTCGACTACACCCCGGAGGAGTTCGACCGCGTCGTCGATCTCAACCTGCGCGGCACGTTCTCGGTGTTCCGGGCGTTCGGCGCGCGGATGGTGGCGCGCGGGAGCGGCAGCATCATCGGCTTCTCGTCCATCCGCGGGAGGACCGTGGAGCCGGGGCAGTCCGTCTACGCCGCGACCAAGGCGGGGCTGGAGATGCTGGTGCGCACCGCCGCCGTCGAGTTCGGGGAGGCGGGGGTGCGGGTCAACGCGATCGCACCCGGCGTCGTCGAGACCCCGCTGACCCGGCAGATCAAGAACGACCCGGGCTGGTACCGGGCGTACGCCACCAAGGGCGCGCTCGGTCGCTGGTCGAAGCCCTCGGAGCTGGCGGGGGCCGTGGTCTACCTGGCGTCGGACGCGTCGAGCTTCGTCACCGGCTCCACGCTGGCCGTGGACGGGGGGTGGACCGCCGTGGACGGCCGGTTCACGCCGCCCACCTGACAGACTCCTCACCGTGACCCTCCCGCAGACCCGCGCCTTCCAGAAGGTCGTGGACTATGTCGAACAGGCGATCGCCGGCGGCGAGCTCGCGCCCGGCGACCGGCTGCCCAGCGAGCGGGAGCTGGTGGAACGCTTCGGGATCGCGCGGTCCTCGGTGCGCGAGGCGCTGCGCGTGCTGGAGAGCATGGAGCTGGTGCGCTCGCAGCCGCGGGACCCGCGCGGGCCGCTGGTGCTGCCCGCGTCCACCGGCCCGATCCGCCGGACGCTGGCGATGCTCACCGCCACGAACGCGGTGAGCCTGCCCGAGCTCGTCCAGTTCCGGATGGTGGCCGACGCCGCCGCGAACCTGATGGCCGCCACCCGGCGTACGGACGCGCAGCTGCTCGGGCTGGAGCGGAACATGGCGCGGATGCGGGCGTCGATCCCGTTGGGCTACAGCGCCTTCAGCCGGCTCGACCTCGAGTTCCACGAGCTCATCGCGGCGGCGGGCGGGAACACGCTGGTACAGCTGTACGGGGACGTCACGCGCGAGTCGGTGCTCACGCTGATCCAGCAGACGATCCTCGACGCCGGCGACCGGGAGGCGCTGATGCGCCGCTCGGTCCGGCACCACACCGCGGTCTACCAGGCGATCGCGGACCGCGACGGCCGCCTGGCGAGCCGCCTGGCCCGCGAGACGATGTACGCCTACTACGCGGACCACGTGGACGAGGCCGACCGGGCGATCATGGCCGACCTCGTCCGGGAGTGCGGCGGCACCGTCCCGACCTGAGCTGTGAGTGGCGATGGTCGCCATGGCGGCTCCGCCCACCCACCCCGCCGGCTTCGCCGGCTGCCGTCCCCCGCGCCACTCACAGCGTCGCGACGGCGGGGCGCTCCAGGCCCAGGTGGTCCCGCAGGGTGGTCCCGGCGTACTCGCGGCGGAACAGGCCGCGGGCCTGCAGCTCCGGGACGACGAGGCGGGTGAAGTCGTCGACGGAGCCGGGGGCGAAGGCGGGCATGATCACGAACCCGTCCGCGCCGCCCGCCGAGTACCAGCGCTCCATCTCGTCCGCGACGGTCTTCGGGGAGCCGACGAGCATCGGGAAGGACAGGCTCGCCGCGTACTCCACGGCCAGCTCGCCCAGGGTGATCCCGCGCTCCACGGCGTGCCCGACGACGTACTCGAAGCGGCCCTTCGAGCCGCGGAGCTCGGAGCGCACGTCGGGTACCGGGCCGTCGACCGGGTGCTTCGCCAGGTCGTAGTTCATCGAGGCGGACATGAACGTCAGGCCCGCGACCGGGTGCACCAGCGAGCGCAGTTCCTGCTCCAGCGCACGGGCTTCGGAGTCGGTGTCGGCGACGATCGGCATGATCCCCGGCAGCACCTTCGCGGAGCCCGGGTCACGGCCCGCAGCGGAGACCGCGGCGCGGAACTGCGCGCGGAAGTCCTGCGCCCGGTCCAGGGTCGGCGTCACCGCGAACACCACCTCCGCGGTGCGGGCGGCGACCGCCTGGAACGTGCCCGACGCCCCGGCCTGCACGATCACCGGCCTGCCCTGGGGCGAGCGCGGCAGGGTCAGGGGCCCGGCCACGCGGAACCAGTCCCCGGAGTGGTCGGCGCGGCGGACCCGGGCGGGGTCCACGTAGGTCGCACCGGCGCGGTCGAGGACCACGGCGTCGTCGTCCCAGGTGTCCCACAGGGCCAGGACGGCGTCGAGGAACTCCGCCGCCCGGTCGTACCGCGTGGAGTGGTCGAGGTGGGCGTCCCGGCTGAAGTTGCGGGCCTCGCCGTCGGACACCGAGGTCACCGCGTTCCAGGCCGCGCGCCCACCGCTGACGTGGTCGATCGTGGAGAACATCCGGGCCACGTGGAACGGCTCGGAGTAGGTCGTCGACGCCGTCGCGGCCAGCCCGATCCGGGAGGTCGCCCCGGCGAGGGCGGTGAGCAGCACGACCGGGTCCCGGTGCACGTTCACCCGCGTGCGGAGGACCTCGTCCGGGGTGCCGCCGTAGACGTCGTCCACGGCGAGCTTGTCCGCGAGGAACGCCAGGTCGAACTTCGCGTCCTCGGCCACCCGGGTGAGGTGGCGGAACAGCTCGACGTTGGCGCCGGTCTCCATCCCCGAGCGGGGGTGCCGCCAGCCTCCGGCGTGCACCCCCGACTCGGACAGGTAGAGCGCGAGGTGCATCAGGAGGACGTCGTCGCCGGGGAGAGGTCCTGGACGGCCTCGGACACCTCGACCTTCTTGCGCAGCACGCCGAACGCCTCGTAGTTGTCCGCGACCGTCTGGATCTCGCCGACGAGCGCCTGGTCGAGCGGGACCAGGGAGCGGTTGGCGCGCTGCGACATCAGGTCCGCCACCGCGGCGGGCCGCTGGGTCAGCTTCGTGTAGATCGCGGCGTTCTCGGCCGGGTGGTCGGCGGCCCACTGCACGGCCTGGCCGTAGCGGGAGACGAAGTCCTGCATGGCCTGCTTCTTGCCGGCGTCCTCGATCGCGTCGGTGTTGGCGTCGAGGAAGGTCAGGCCGGGGGCGAGCCCGTCCGGGCCGCGCAGCACGCGTGCGCCCTGCTCCTGCTCGGCGACCGCGGTGTACGGGTCCCAGGTCGACCAGGCGTCGATCGCGCCCGACGACATCGCCGCGGCGGCGTCGACCGGCTGCAGGAAGGAGACGGTGACGTCGGAGTCGGTCAGCCCGGCCTCCTTCAGCGCCTGCAGCAGCAGGTAGTGGCCGACCGAGCCCTGCGTGGTCGGGGACACCGTCTTGCCCTTGAGGTCCGCCACGCTCCGGATCGGCGAGTCCTTCGGCACGATGACCGACAGGCCGTACTGCTGCGGGACCTTGGTCGCCGCGACGATCTTGATGTCGTCGGTGGACGAGAGCGCGGTCAGGGTCGGTGCGTCGCCGGCCACGCCGATGTCGACGGCCTTGCCGCGCAGCGCCTCCAGCACCGGGGCGGCCGCGGGGAACTGGGCCCACTCGACCTTGTAGGGCGCACCCTGCAGCGCACCGGAGGCCTCGACCAGCGCCTGCTGGATCCCGGCCTGGTCACCGACCTTGAGGGTGACGGTGGACAGGTCCACCGGCCCGTCGCCCGCGGCGGACCCGCCGGAGCCACAGGCCGCCAGCGCCAGGGTGGCGGTGGCCAGTACAGCGGTGAGCAGACGCTTCACGAAGGGTTCTCTTTCAGGGGGTAGAGGGCGGGGAGGTTCACGACGATCCCCTCCTGGGTGCTGCGGGAGATGACGACCACGGCCGAGTTCTCCGGGTCCGGGTTCTCCTCGCGGTGGGGGACGAACGGCGGCACGAAGATGTAGTCGCCGGGCTCGGTCTGCAGGGCGACCTCGCCGGTGCCGTCGTGGAAGACGAACCGCGGGTTCCCGCTGACGATGTAGATCGAGGTCTCGGCCTCGCCGTGGTGGTGGTCGCCGGAGTTCGTGGCCGGCGCGACGTGCGTCTCGCCGGTCCAGAGCTTCTCCGAGCCCACGGTCTTGCCGCTGACCGCCTCGCGGCGGGTCATGCCCGAGGTCTGCATCGTGTCGCCGGTCAGGTCGGCGTTCTTGATCAGGTGCACCCGGGCGCGGTCGGGCAGCTGCGCCTGGGCCGCGGTGAAGTCGGGGTGGAAGGCGGTGTTGTCGAGCTCAGCCATGGTTGCTCCCGGTGGTCAGTTCGAGGACGGAACGCTCCTCGAGATACTCGCGCACGGTCCGCTCGAGGTCGCCCCACGGTGCGCCGGCCGGCACGGTGGCGATGGCGCCCTCGGTGGCCCGGACGACGTCCGCGAGGGTGATCTCCGCGGCCTCCCGCGCCAGCTGGTAGCCGCCCTCGCACCCGCGCCGGCTGGCCACCAGGCCGGCCTTGCGCAGCTGGATCATGATGTTCACCAGCGAGTTCAGCGGGATCTCGCGGGTGCGGGCGACGATCTCGCAGCGCACCGGGGAGTCCGCGCCGATCAGCTCGGCGATCGCGCGCAGCGCGTAGTCCAGCCGGGCCGAGACGTGCAGCGGCGCGGCCTTGCGGGACTTGGTCAGCTCGCGCGCGGCGGTCTCGACGAACCCGGCACCCTTCGCGACGCCCTCCAGGAAGGTGATCACGCGGGCGGCGACGATCCGGTGGAACTGGTCGTTGAGCACGTCGTGCACCCCGTCCCGGACCGCGGCGACGTCGTACCGATGGTCGGCTGCACCTCCGTCGAAACGCGCGCGGACCGCCTCGACCGGGGCGATCGGGTCGGCCTCGCCGTGCAGCACCAGCGTCGGCACGTCCGGCAGCGCCTCCGGGTGCTCCGGGAGGTCTCCGGTCAGCTCGCCCCAGTGGAAGTCCGGGTCGGCGTCGAGGACCTGCCGGTGGATGGGGCAGGCGGTGCGGGCGGCGATCTCGGCCTCGTGGTCGGCCGGTACGTCGCCGTCGCCGAGGGGGAGGGCGGCGAGGACCAGGGCGTCGGGGGCGTTCTGCGCGGCGATGCTCCACGCGCGCAGGGCGCCGGTGTCGGAGCCGAGCAGGACCCGGGCCCCCTCGCCGTCGGCGAGGGCGGCGGTGACCTCGGCGTCCGTCGCGTCCGCGTGCGGGACGACGACGGTGTACCCGTCGAAGGCCAGGCGCTTGCCGAAGCGCGCGTAGACGCCGGGGTTCTCGCCGCGGCCGACGAGGACGACGACCGTGCCGCGAACCGCAGCGGCGGGCGTGAAGACGGTGGGAGCCGGAGCGGCCGTGGTCATGCGGACACCTTCCGGGACCGGCGGGCCACCTCGGCCCGGACGAGGGGGAGCAGGTCGCGGCCGTACGCGGTCGCGTCGGGGATGGGGTCGTAGCCGCGGATCAGCAGCGTGGTCACGCCGATGTCGACGTAGTCCAGCATCGCCTGGGCCACGGTCTCCGGGGTGCCGACGAGCGCCGTCGAGTTGCCCGCCGCGCCGGACGCGGCCGCCGTGGCGGTCCACAGGCAGCGGTCGTGGACCTCGCCCCTCTCGGCCGCGGCGAGCAGGCGCTGCGAGCCGACGTTCGACGGACCGTCCTTCTCCTTCATCCGGCTGCCGGTGAAGGAGGCGTGCCCGCCCTTCGCGGCGACGATCGCGTCCCGGATCGCGTGGGCGCGCTCCCAGGCCTGCTCCTCGGTGGCGCCGAGGATGGGGCGGAAGGAGACGCTGATCCGGGGGAGCTCGGTGCGGCCGGCCGCGCGGGCGGCGGCGTGCACTCGTCCGATCTGCTCGGCGGTCTCGGCGAGCGGCTCGCCCCAGAGCGCGAAGACGTCCGCGTGCTTGCCGCCGACCCGGTAGGCGGCTTCCGAGGAGCCGCCGAAGAAGATCGGGATGTGCGGGCTCAGCGGTCGGATCTCCTGCTGCACACCGGCGACCTGGTAGTGCTCCCCGGAGTGGTCGAACGCCCCGGGCTCGTACCAGGCGCGGCGGACCACGTCGAGGTACTCGTCCGTGCGGGCGTAGCGCTGCTCCTTGTCGAGCCAGTCGCCGTCCCGGCGCTGGTCGACGTCGCTGCCCCCGGAGATCACGTGCATCGCGACCCGGCCGCCGCCGGAGAAGTGGTCCAGCGTGGCGTACTGCCGGGCGGCGAGCGTGGGGGCGGTGAAGCCCGGACGGTGCGCGACCAGGAAGCCCAGCCGCTCGGAGTGCGCGGCGCCGTACGCGGCGACCTGCAGCCCGTCCGGGGTGGACGAGGAGTGGCCGACCAGCACCTTGTCGAAGCCGCCCTCCTCGTGGGCGGACACGAAGCGGCGCACCGTGTCCCGGTCCACGACCGGCCCGGCGGCGGGGTGGATCTCCGAGACCTCCTGGGTCCCGATCATGCCGATGAACTCGACGGTCATGGTCGTCCTCCTGAAGTACGGACCGAGTCAGTGCACGCCGAGGCGCGCGAGCAGTTCGCCGCGCAGGCGCTGGAACTCGGGATCGGTGACGTCGCGGGGCCGGTCGATCTCGACGGGGGCGTCGTAGCCGATCTTCCCGTCCTGCATGACCAGCACGCGGTCGGCCAACGCGAGGGCCTCCTCGACGTCGTGCGTGACGAGCAGGACCGCGCAGCCGTGCCGCTGCCACACCTCGTCCACCAGCCCGCGGGCGGTGATCCGGGTGAGCGCGTCGAGCGCGGAGAAGGGCTCGTCGAGCAGCAGCAGGTCCGGCTCGCGGACCAGTGCGCGGGCCAGCGCGGCGCGCTGCGCCTCGCCGCCGGAGAGGACCTTCGGCCACACGTCGACCCGGTGGGCGAGGCCCACCTCGGTCAGCGCGGCGACGGCGCGCTCCTTGTCGGGCTTGCCGGGCAGTCCGAGGACGACGTTGCGCCACACCTTCTTCCACGGCATCAGCCGCGGGGCCTGGAAGCCGACGGCCCGCTTGCGGGGCACCGTGACCTCGCCGGAGACGTCCCGGTCCAGGTCCGCGAGGATCCGAAGCAGGGTGGACTTGCCGCAGCCCGAGGCGCCGAGCAGCGCCACGAACTGGCCGGGCGCGATGTCCAGGTCGAGGTTCTCGATCACCGCGCGCTCCCCGAACCGCCGGGTCAACCCGCGGACCGAGACCGCGGTGTTCACTTCCCGCTGAACGCCGGTCGCCACGACAGCAGCCCCCTCTCGAGACCACGCACGATCATGTCCGCGACCAGGCCGAGGATCGCGTAGAGCACGAGGCAGACGATGATCACGTCCGTCGCGAAGAACTCGCGGGCCTTGTTCATCTCGTAGCCGATGCCGGACGTCGCGTTGATCGTCTCGCCGAAGACCAGCGCCAGCCACGCGGTGCCCAGCGCGTAGCGCAGGCCGATCAGGAACTGCGGCATCGCCGACGGCAGGATCACGTGCCGGACCTGGCCGAACCAGCCGAGGCCGAGCGTCCGGGCGGCCTCGATCAGCGAGGAGTCGACGTTGCGGATGCCGCCGTAGAGGTTCATGTACAGCGGGAAGGTCACCGCGAGCCCGACCAGGATGATCTTGGGCTCCTCGTTGATCCCGAACCAGATGATGAGCAGCGGGATGAGGCCGATGACCGGCACCGTGCGGAGCATCTGCATGGGCGCGTCGATGATGTCCTCGCCCCGGCGGAACAGCCCGGCGAGCGTGGCCAGCACGACGGCGGCGACGAGGCCGACACCGAGGCCGGCGAGCACCCGGACCACCGAGGTGATCACGGCGCTCTGCAGCGAGCCGTCCTCCCACATGCCCGCGGCGGTCTGCACCACGGTCAGCGGCGAGGCGAGGGTGTCGTCCTCGAGGATCCCGACGCTCGACAGCACCTGCCAGAGCACCACGAGGACGATCGGCGAGACGGTCTTGAGGACCCAGCGCGGGACGCGGCCGGGCCTGCGGTCGGCCTCGGAGACGAGGGCGACGGTGTCCACCGGGGTCCGCTCGGCGGCCGGAGGCGGTTGCACGCGCGTCCGTTCCGGGGTCGTGGTCATGGGTGTCCCTACGGGGGCGAACGGGCACCCGGGAGCCAGAACACGCCGGGCGCCCTGGATGGATCGCCGCCCGGCGGAGTCGGTGGGGCGGCGCGGTCCGACGAGGGCGTCAGCGCGGACAGAGGGCGGACGCCACCCGCTGGAGGTCGATGTGACCCCGCGTGGTGAGGAACGTCGTGCCGGTCATGGGTCCGACGGTAACCCGGTCGGGGCCGATACCCAACCTCAGAGGTTGGGATTGCGAAGCCGGTCACAACGGACGTTCTGCCTGGTGGGACGGCGTCCGATCGGTCCGGACATTACGCGGCCGCGCGGCGTGCCGGAGGGCCGGAGGTGCAGGAGCGCTGCGCGGTGCAGGGGCTGCGGGTGACCGCGCGGGGGTGGCCCCGCGCGGTCACCCGGACGGGTCAGACCTCCGGGACGGCGTCGAGGGTGGCGTCGGCGTCCAGGTCCAGCTCCCGTCGCAGGATCTGGGCGGGGACGGAGACGCTGGTGCGCGGGCGCCGCATCGGCGTGCGCAGGGCGATCGTGAGTTCGTGTGCGAGGTCGTAGCCGTAGTCGCTGTGCGGATCCTGATCGCCCGACATCGTCGTCTCCTTGCTGCCGCCGGGATCGTGCTGACGCTCCGTCACGGGCCGTGCCCGTTGGGTGCACGAGAATCATCGCCCGGTCGGTCATCCCGCGGCAAGGAAAGTCCACCGACCGGAGTCGACTCTCCACGGTCGGGGGACGGGCGGTGGCGTGTCCGGGATCTGCAGTCTTGTGAGGACAAAGTCTTGACAGCTCGGCGCGCGATCCCGACCATTGGTCGCTGTTGGAGCGCTCCAACGCGCTCCGCCGGCTGACGACGAGGTGGTCGACGACATGGGTAGGGAACGGCTCGAGCGCTACGACCTGGCCGGCCCGGAGAACCGGGCCGCGGTGGAGGCCGGGCTCGCCGGCGCCACGTGGTTCCGCAGCGCCGTCCCGCGCAGGCGGATGAAGGAGCTGATGCGCCGCACCGACGGCCCGGCCATCCGCGACACCGCGATCTGGATCGGGCTCATGGTCGTGTGCGCCGGGGCCGGCATCGTGCTCTGGGGCACCTGGTGGGCGGTGCCGTTCTTCCTGGTCTACGGCGTGCTGTACGGCTCGGCCTCGGACTCCCGCTGGCACGAGGCCGGGCACGGGACCGCCTTCAGGACCCGCTGGCTCGACGAGGCGGTCTACCGGCTCGCGTCGTTCATGATGATGCGCGACCCCACCACCTGGCGGTGGAGCCACACGCGCCACCACACCGACACCCTGATCGTGGGGCGCGACCCCGAGATCCAGGCGATGCGGCCGGCGCGGCTCGCGAAGCTGCTGGCCAACTTCGTCGGGCTCGTCGACGTCCCGCTGGCCTTCCGGACGATGGCGATCCACGCCGCCGGGCGGCTCACGGCGGAGGAGGCGGACTACGTCCCCGAGTCCGAGCGCCCGAAGGTGTACCGCACGGCGCGGATCTCGCTGGCGATCTACGTCGTGACGATCGCCGCCGCGATCGGCTTCGGCACCTGGCTGCCCGTCGTCCTGATCGGCGGCCCGCGGATCTACGGCACCTTCATGCACATCGTCTACGGGCTCACCCAGCACGCCGGCATGGGCGAGAACGTGCTGGACCACCGGCTCAACACCCGCACCGTGCGGATGTGCCGGGTCAACCGCTTCCTCTACTGGAACATGAACTTCCACGTGGAGCACCACATGTTCCCGATGGTCCCGTACCACCGGCTGCCGGAGCTGCACGAGGAGATCAAGCACGACTGCACGCCCGTCTACCCGTCGCTGTGGGCCGCCTACAAGGAGATCGTCCCCGCGGTCCTGCGGCAGATGAAGGACCAGGACCACCACGTCACGCGCGAGCTCCCGCCCGGTGCGACGCCCTTCCACATCCCGAACGAGCTGACCGACGGCCGGGCGCGCCCGCTCGCCGCCGCCGCGTCCGACCCGACCGCCGCCTGACCCACCACAGGAGACCCCGCATGACCCAGTGGATCGCCGCCTGCGAGACCGACGACGTCGACCCCGAGGACGTCATCCCCTTCGAGCACGCCGGCAACGCCTACGCCGTGTACCGCTCGCCCGACGACGCCTTCTTCGCCACCGACGGCTACTGCACCCACGAGCGCGAGCTGCTGTGCGACGGGCTCGTGCTGGGCGGCACGATCGAGTGCCCCAAGCACAACGGCCGCTTCGACTACACCAGCGGCAAGGCGCTCGGCGCCCCGGTGCTGGTCGACGTGCGCACCTACGCGACGAAGGTCGAGGACGGCACCGTCTACATCGAGGTCCCGTGACCGGGCCGGGCGGCGTGGTGGTCGTCGGCGCAGGCGAGTGCGGCACCCGGGCGGCACTGGCCCTGCGTGAGGAGGGGTACGCGGGGCCGGTCACGCTCGTCGGCGGCGAGCCCGGGCACCCGTACGAGCGCCCGCCGCTGTCGAAGGCGGTGCTGTCCGGAGCGGCGGGCCTCACCCCGCTGTGCACGCCGGAGCGGCTCGCCGACGCCGGCGTCGCCCACCTCGCCGGGGTCGCGGCGACGGCTCTCGACGTCCGGGCGCGCGAGCTCACCCTCGCCGGCGGCCGGGTGCTCGGCTACGAGCGCCTGCTCCTCGCGACCGGGGCCAGGGCCCGCCCGCTGCCCGGCGCGCACGTGCTGCGCAGCCACGCCGACGTCGTCACGCTGCGGGATCGGCTCGTGCCGGGGACCCGCGTCGGGATCGTCGGCGGCGGGTTCATCGGCCTCGAGGTGGCGGCGACGGCGGCGGGTCTCGGCTGTGCCGTGACCGTCGTCGAGGCGGCGCCGCGGCTGATGGGGCGGGCGGTCCCCGAACGCCTCGCCGCCCGCGCGGCCGCGCGGCACACCGAGGCCGGGGTCGACGTCCGGTGCGGGACAGCCGTCGCGCGCCTCGAGCCGGGCCGGATCGTCCTCGGCGACGGAGGTGCGATCGAGGTCGACGTCGTCGTGGCCGGGATCGGCTCGGTGCCGGAGACCGCGCTGGCCGAGGCCGCCGGGATCGCCGTCGAGAACGGGATCGTGGTCGACGGCAGCTTCGCCACCTCGGCGCCGGACGTGTTCGCGGCGGGGGACTGCTGCTCCTTCCCGCACCCGCTCTACGACGACCTCCGCGTGCGGCTCGAGTCGTGGCGCGCGGCGCAGGAGCAGGGCGCGCACGCCGCTCGGGCGCTGCTCCGGGCGGCCGAGCCCTACGCGGCGGTGCCGTGGTTCTGGAGCGACCAGTACGACCTGTCGCTGCAGGTCGCGGGCCTGCCCGGGGTGGCGACCGAGGAGGTGGGCCGGGTCCGCCCGGACGGCTCCGAGCTGTGGTTCGGCGTCGACGCCGGCCGCCTGGTGGCGGTCGCGGGGATCGGCGTGGGCACCGCCGTCGCCAAGGACGTCCGCATCGGCGAGATGCTGATCGCCCGCCGGGCCACCCCGGACCCCGCGGCCCTGGCGGACCCGGGGGTGGCGCTCAAGCCGCTGCTCCGCGCGCCGTCGCCCGTCGGGTGAGGTCCGGCGCGATAGCGTGACGACGCTGCCGTCCCGGGAGGCACGTGTGGGGATCCGCGAGACCGGCCGGCCGACCCTGGAGACGGTCGCCGCCCGGGCCGGCGTGTCGAAGTCGCTGGTGTCGCTCGTGCTGCGGGACTCGCCGAAGGTGAGCCCGGCCCGTCGGGAGGCGGTGCTCGCCGCGATCACCGAGCTCGGGTACCGGCCCAACGCCGCGGCCCGCCGGCTGGCCGAGCGCCGCTCGCACAGCGTCGGCGTGCTGCTCAACGACCTGCACCAGCCGTGGTTCGCCGACGTGCTCGACGGGGTCGGGCCCGTGCTCCACGCCGAGGGCAAGCACATGCTGCTCGGCGACGGCCGGCTCGACCGGATGATGGACGACACGCTGACCTGGTCGTTCCTGGAGCTCGGCGTCGACGGGCTGATCGTCGCCGGCTCCGGTCCGCCCTCGGCCGCGCTGGTCGACGTGGCCCGGCGGATCCCGACCGTCGCCGTCGGCGGCCGGGACCTGGACCGCTACGGCGACCTGCCGACCGTCGACGTCGTGGCGTACGACGACCACGCCGGCGCGGCCCTCGCCGTCGGACACCTCGCCGGCCTGGGGCACCGCCGCATCGCGCACCTCGCCGGGCCGCCCGGCAGCGCGGGGCGGGACCGGGCGGAGGGGTACGAGAAGGCGATGCGGGCCGCGGGGCTGGGCGCCGAGGTCCGGGTCACGGCGAGCGACGTGAGCGAGGAGAGCGCCCGCCGCGCCGCGCTCGAGCTGCTACGCGGGCCGGACCGGCCCACCGCCGTCTTCGCCTACAACGACATGGTCGCCATGGGCGTGTCCTCGGCGGCCATCCGGCTGGGGCTGCGCGTGCCGGGGGACGTCTCGCTCGTCGGCTTCGACAACTCCGGTCTGGCCCGGCTCCCCGCCGTGTGGCTGACCAGCGTCGACGGCGCCGGCGAGCACATCGGCGCACAGGCCGCCCGGATGCTGCTGACGCGGATGGCCGATCCCGGGCGGGAGCGCGAGGTGCGGCTGGTCGCGCCGACGCTGGAGGTGCGCGGCTCGACCGGTCCGCCGGCGGGGGTGTCCGCGGGCCCGGGCGCGCTCTAGGGTGTTCTTGTAGAGCGTTCGTTCAGTTCGGGCGCAGGCGAGAGCGCAGTGGGAGGAAACGTGTCGGACGAGGTCCTCGTCGAGCGTCGCGGTGCGGTGCAGGTCATCACGATCAACCGGCCGGAGGCGAAGAACGCGCTGAACCTCGGGGTGGCGCAGGGGATCGCGGCCGCGGTCGACGAGCTCGACGCGTCGGACGAGCTGCGGGTCGGCGTGCTGACCGGGGCCGGCGGCGTGTTCTCCGCGGGCATGGACCTCAAGGCGTTCCTGCGCGGGGAGAGCCCGTCGATCGAGGGCCGCGGGCTGTGCGGGATCACCCAGGCCCCGCCGCGGAAGCCGCTGATCGGCGCCGTCGAGGGGTGGGCGCTGGCGGGCGGGTTCGAGCTGCTGCTCGCCTGCGACCTCGTGGTCGCCGCCAGGACCGCGCGGTTCGGGGTGCCCGAGGTGAAGCGCTCGCTGGTCGCCGCGGGTGGCGCCGCACTGCACCTGCCGCGGCGGCTGCCGCCGGCCATCGCGCTGGAGCTGCTGCTCACCGGCGACCCGATCTCCGCGGAGCGGGCCGCCGAGGTGGGCCTGGTCAACCGGGTGACGGACGAGGGCGGGGCGCTCGACGGGGCGGTCGCGCTCGGCGAGACCATCGCCGCGAACGGCCCGCTCGCCGTGGCCGCGACAAAGCAGGTCGCGCAGCAGACCGTGGACTGGACGCTCGCCGACATGTGGGCGAAGCAGGAGCCGATCATCCGCCCGGTGTTCTCCTCGGAGGACGCGAAGGAGGGCGCCACGGCGTTCGCCGAGAAGCGCGCGCCGGTGTGGAAGGGCCGCTGACCAGGGCGTGAACGAACGGCGCTCTCGCTCATACCTGGTGAGCGAGAGCGCCGTTCGTGTCGCCCGGGCGGCGTGGCGCGGGCCACCGGGACGGTTTCGCCGGGTGTCCGACGGGAACACCTCCCCGTCGGACACCCGTCGAGAGGAGACTCCCCGTGACCGGCTTCTTCGGGCCCGGATCAGGCTTCCCGCACATGGGCCCGGGCGATCCGCGGGGCCCCGTGCACCGGATCGACCTGACGCGCCTCATGAGCCAGGGCGCGAAGGAGATCATGGCCGCCGCGGCCCAGGAGGCGATCGACCGCGGCGACGCCGACCTCGACGCCACGCACCTGCTGCTCGCCAGCACCCGCTTCGAGCCGACCCGCAAGTGGCTCGCGCGGGCGGGCGCCGACCCCGACACCGTCGCCCGCGCGCTGGAGGAGGGGCTGCCCCGCGGCGAGCAGACCGGCCGCGCCCCCGCGCTCACCCCGGCCGCGAAGCGCGCGCTGCTCGACGGGCACCAGATCTCCCGGTCGTTCGGATCCACCTACATCGGGCCCGAGCACCTGCTGCTCGCGCTGGCCGCGAACGAGGAGTCCGCGGCCGGGCGGCTGCTGGCCGAGGCCCGGTTCGCGCCGAACCACCCCACGCAGGTCCGGCCCGGCACGCCGGCACCCGACGCGCCCGCGAACTCGTCGACCCCGACGCTGGACCAGTACGGCCAGGACCTCACCCAGGCCGCCCGCGACGGCCGGCTCGACCCGGTCATCGGCCGGGCGGACGAGATCGAGCAGACCATCGAGGTCCTCTCGCGGCGCACGAAGAACAACCCCGTGCTGATCGGCGAGGCAGGCGTCGGCAAGACCGCCGTGGTCGAGGGCATCGCGCAGCGGATCGCCGACGGCGAGGTCCCCGACACCCTGCAGGGGCGGCGCGTCGTGCAGCTCGACCTGTCCGGCGTGGTCGCCGGTACGCGCTACCGCGGCGACTTCGAGGAGCGGATGCGCTCGGTCATCGAGGAGATCCGCGCCAACTCCCGCGAGCTGATCGTCTTCATCGACGAGCTGCACACCATGGTCGGAGCGGGGACCGGCGGCGGGGGCGACGGCGGCGGGTCCATGGACGCCGGCAACCTGCTCAAGCCTGCGCTCGCCCGCGGCGAGCTGCACGTCATCGGCGCCACGACGCTCGACGAGTACCGCCGCTACATCGAGTCCGACGCCGCGCTGGCCCGCCGGTTCCAGGCCGTGTACGTGCCGGAGCCGTCCGTCGAGGACACCTACGCCATCCTCTGCGGCCTGCGCGACCGGTACGAGGCCCACCACCAGGTCCGCTACACCGAGGAGGCGCTGAAGGGCGCCGCCGAGCTCTCCGACCGCTACATCACCGACCGGTTCCTGCCGGACAAGGCGATCGACCTGGTCGACCAGGCCGGGGCGCGCGTGCGGCTGCGCACCCGGACGCCGAGCGTCGACCGTCGGGACCTGGAGCAGCGCCTGGAGCAGCTGACCCGGGACAAGGACCAGGCCGTGGCCGACGAGCAGTTCGAGCGCGCCGGCGAGCTGCGCGACGAGATCGCCGAGGTGCGCGGCCAGATCGCGGCCAGCCGGGGCAGCGGCCCGGGCGGGGTGCCCGAGGTCGGCGTCGAGGACGTCGCCGAGGTCATCTCCCGCTCCACCGGCATCCCGGTCGCGCAGCTCACCGAGTCCGAGCGCACGCGGCTGCTGCGCCTGGAGGAGGAGCTGCACCAGCGCGTCGTCGGGCAGGACGAGGCCGTGCAGGCGGTCGCCGAGGCGATCCGCCGCTCGCGCACCGGGCTGGGCGACCCCGACCGGCCCGTCGGCAGCTTCCTGTTCCTCGGCCCGACCGGCGTCGGCAAGACCGAGCTGGCCAAGGCGCTCGCCGTCGCGCTGTTCGGCGAGGAGGACCGGATGGTCCGCCTCGACATGAGCGAGTACGGCGAGCGGCACACCGTCGCGCGGATGGTCGGCGCGCCCCCCGGCTACGTCGGCTACGGCGAGTCGGGCGAGCTCACCGAGGCCGTCCGCCGCCGCCCGTACTCGGTGCTGCTGCTCGACGAGATCGAGAAGGCCCACCCGGACGTCTTCAACACGCTGCTGCAGGTCCTCGACGACGGCCGGCTCACGGACGGCCAGGGCCGCACGGTCGACTTCCGCAACACGGTGATCATCATGACCTCGAACGTCGGGTCGGAGCTGATCACCAGCCGCGGGGCGACCCTGGGCTTCGGCTCCACGGCCGAGCGGACCTCGGACGCACCGGAGGACGCGGTGCTGCGGGAGCGGCTGATGCCGCGGCTGCGCGAGGTCTTCCGGCCGGAGTTCCTCAACCGGATCGACGAGACCATCGTCTTCCGCCGGCTCGAGCCCGAGCAGCTCGAGGAGATCACCGGGCACCTGCTGCACGAGGTGGAGGAGCGGCTGTCCGAGCGGCACATCGCGCTCGACGTCGACGCCGAGGCCGTCCGCTGGCTCTCCGAGCACGGCTACCAGCCGGAGTTCGGCGCCCGGCCGCTGCGCCGCACCATCCGCCGCGAGCTGGAGAACCGCCTCGCCGGGCTGCTCCTCGCCGAGGAGATCGACGAGGGCGCGCGGGTGCACGTCGGGGTCAAGGACGACCGCCTCGACCTCGCCGTCGCGAAGGAACCGCAGCCGACGGGGTGAACCCGGTGAACGGCGCTCTCGCTCACACCTACTGAGCGAGGGTGCCGTTCGCTCCGGGGCGGCGGGCGTAGCGGGCGATCAGCAGCGGTGCGGCCACGGCCAGCACCGCCGAGGCCACCAGGGTGACGCGGAAGATCGCGGGGAAGGCGCCCGCGTCGGCCGCCGGCCCGGCCACGGCGGTGCCGGCCGCGCTGCCGAGGAACAGGGTCGCGGCGAACAGCGCGATCGTGGTCGCCCGCTCCTGCGGCACCACCGACGTCGCCCAGTTCTGCAGGGTCGAGTGGAGGAAGGCCCAGGCACCGCCGAGCAGCAGGCCGCCCACCACGGCCGTCGGCAGCGTGACCGCGGCCGCGGGGACGCCCCACCCGGCGACCAGCAGGACGCCGCCGACCGTGGCGAGCGCCGTCGTCGACAAGCGGCCGACGAGCGGGCGGACCGAGCGCGAGGCCAGCACGACGCCCACGCCGTAGCCCGCCGCCGCGACACCGGAGACCGTCGGCGAGAAGCCGAGCGACTCGATCGCGGGCGCGACGTAGGTGAGCACGCCGATGACCAGGGCGCCCTCGCCGAACACCAGGACCAGCACGACGAGGGCCCAGCGCTCGCGCAGCACCGTGCCCAGCGCCTGCAGCGGGCCGGAGGGGACCTTGCGCGGCGGCTCGGGCAGCCGCCGCAGCACGACGCCCAGCGTCAGCGCGACCGTCGCGGTGACCGCCAGCACCACGCGCCAGCCGGCCCAGTCCCCGAGGGCCCCGGCCCCCGCCGTCGCGACGGCGACGCCGAACGACGTCGCCGCGGCCAGGTCGACCAGCGCCCGCTGCCGGATCGACGTCGGCCAGGTGTCGCCGACGTAGACCAGCCCCGCCGGGTTGACCGCGCCGAAGCAGCCGCCGGTGATCGTCCGCAGCAGGGCCAGGACCAGCACCGACGGCGCGAACGCCGAGGCGACGCCGGCGATCCCGGCGATCACGAGGGCGATCCGCATGACCCGGACCAGGCCGATCCGGTCGCCGAGCATGCCCCACACCGGCTGCAGCAGGCCGTAGGCCAGGAAGTACGCGGACGCGACCGCCGCGGACTGGGCCAGCGATGCACCCAGCTCCGTGCCGATCGCCAGCAGCAGCGGGGAGATGGCGAACCGGTCCAGGCTGCTGGTCGCGACCGCGGCCTGCAGCAGCCGCAGCGCGCCGCGGCCGCCGGGGGGTTCCGTGGTCGTGCTCATCCCAGCCAGGCGTACGCGGTCTGCCGCGAGATCCCGAGGGCCTTCGCCATGGGGCTGATCTCCAGGCCGCGCTCGCGACCCTCGAGCAGCAGCCGCCGCTGCTCGGCGCGCAGCTCCTCCATCCGCGCGGCGACGTCGCTCATCTCGGCGAGCAGGGCCTGCGCCTCGTCGCCCGCGCCCGCGCGGGAGCGGCCGGCGCCGGGGCGCGGGAAGGCCCGGACCTCGTCGGCGGACCAGCGGCGTGGCCCGTCGCCGGCGAGCGCGGCGGGCGCCTGGCCGCGGGAGACGTAGCTCGCCCAGGTCCCGGGCCGCACGCCCCACGCCTCCGCGCACTGCGCGGCCGTCCAGGTCTCCACCCCCGCGATCCTAGGTTCCGCAGTCAGTGCCCGTGGCCGTGGCCGCTCCCGGTGTCGTGGTCGTGCCCGGGTGCGCGGCCGGCGAGGGCTGCGGCCCGCGCGCCGACGCCGTCGGACAGGGCGAGGACGTCCTCGAGCGCGCCGAGCCAGTGCGTGTAGTAGCTCCACCCGCCCTCCGGCGCCGCCTCCCAGGCCGCGATCCGCGTGATCAACGCCTGCTGGAAGTCCGGCCAGGCGAAGGCGCCGGCCTCGTACAGCGCCACCGCCATCCCGAAGGCCCGCGACTCCCAGGGGGCGGTGAACAGCAGCTCGCCGTTCGCGCGCGGGGGAGCGGCGGGGCCGTCGACGGCCAGCGGGGCGGTCACGGCGCGGCGATTTTCGCCACGCCGACCATCGCGTCCCGGGTGACCAGCGCCGCGAGCTCCTCCTCGGTGAGGTCGTCGGTGCCGGCAGGGCGTTCGGGCAGGACCAGCCAGCGCACCTCGGCGCTGGAGTCGTGGACCTCGATCGCGACCTCCGGCGGCAGCTCCAGGCCCATCTCGGCCAGCACCGCACGCGGCTCGCGCACCACCCGGGCGCGGTAGGCCGGGTCCTTGTACCAGGAGGGCGGCAGCCCGAGGACCGGCCAGGGGTAGCAGGAGCACAGCGTGCAGACGACCACGTGGTGCCGCTCGGGCGTGTTCTCGACGACCACGATGTGCTCGCCGTTCGCCCCGCCGCCCCAGGCCACCTCCTTGATCGCCGGGGTGGCGTCGGCCAGCAGGCGGGCCTTGTACTCCGGGTCGACCCACGCCCGTGCGACGACCCTGGCCCCGTTCAGCGGCCCGACGTCGGACTCGTACCTGGCCACGAACCCGTCGATCACGTCGGTCCGCACCAGGCCGCGCTCGGTGAGCAGCTGCTCCAGGGCCTCGGCGCGGAGGGCGGGGGAGGACGGGCCGGTCACGCGCGCTCCAGGTAGGTCTCGAACAGCTCGAGGGTCACGACGACGTCGTCCCCGTCGCCCCACAGCTCGTGGGCGGAGAACCGGACGGTGTAGACGTGCTGCGCGTTCTCGCCCGCGAACACCGCGTGGGTGTCGGGCAGGACGTGCGCGGGCTGCACCCGCGCGACGGTCCCGACGCGGCCGCGGGCGTACCCGGGCAGCCGGGCGCCCTCCCGCGCGCGGACCCGGTCGTCGACGGCGTACTCCGGCGTGGCCTCGACCTCGCGCAACGAGCCCGGGGCGGTCGGAGCGTAGTCGGGCTTCGCGGGCTCGGGAGGGTCAGGCGGGTCCTCGACGGTCTCGCCGGCCAGCCGCCGGGCCCGCGCGTCGACCGCGCCCGGCGCGAGGACCGCGGAGGCCACGAGCATGGCCTCGGCGGCGTGCAGCCAGCGGCCGAAGTAGCCGGGGTCGTGGTACTCGGCCGGGGTGAGCCGGTCCAGGGTGTCCCGGAAGGCCTCCAGGTTGCGGCCGGAGAGCCGGCCGATGGTGAACGCCGTCAGGGCGAAGGCGCGGCCCTCCCAGCGCTCGCCGAAGACCGGCTCGGCCGGGTCGGGCGCCGGGACGGGACCATGACCGGGGGCGCCGCCCAGGTCGGACACGCGGGCCATCGCGACCTCCACGATAGGTGACGAGCGATCACCTTAGTGGACGTCGTCACCGCCCGGAGTGGGCGGGCCGGCGCCTCGTCCGGGATGGTCGGGCGGGCCCGCGAGCACCCTCGCCCGCGGTGGCCGACGGCGGCGATCACCATCGCCCGCGGTGGTTGGGCAGCCGCGCGGCCGCGACCGCCGCCGCGGTCAACAGGCCGGCCAGCACGACGAAGCAGATCGCGGCCGCGAGGCCGGGGTCGTCGGAGGCGGTGACGGCCGCCGTGGTCACCGAGACCGCCGCGATCCCGCCGATCTGGCGGAACATGATCCGCAGCCCGGAGACGGCGGTGACGTCGTCGCGCACCAGGTGCATCCCGGCGTTGTTCGCGGCCGGGCCCGCGAGCCCCATCCCGAGCCCGGTCACGGCCGCGGCGGCGGTCAGCCAGACCGCCGGCGAGACGCCCGCGGGCGGCAGCGCGCCCAGGACCAGGCCGGCCACGATCCCGCCCAGCCCGACCAGCAGCAGCGGCCGGTGCCCCACCCGGCGCAGCAGGGCGACCGACACGCCCGACGAGGCGATCGTGCCGATCGCGCGGGCGGTCAGCAGGACGCCGGCGGCCAGCGGGAGCAGGGCGTAGCGGACCTGCGCGTAGAGCGGCAGGAGCGCGGAGAAGCCGATGATCGCCGCCCCGAACAGCACGTTCGTGGTGTTCATGATCCCGAGGCCGCCGCCGCTGAGCAGCCGTGCCGGCACGACGGCGTCGGCATGGCGACGCGCGTGTCGCAGGAAGAACCAGCCCGCGGCGAGGGCCACGACCCCGGCCACGACCACGCCGACGGGACCCGCGACGCCGTCGCCGATCGAGCCGACCCGGGTGATCGCGACCATCGTGGCGAGCAGCGCGAGGGTCAGCAGCACGATGCCGGCGACGTCGACGCGCTCGACACGGCTGCGCGGGGGATCCCGGATCAGGAGTGCCCCGGCGACCACGAGCAGGGCGCCGATCGGCAGGTTGACCAGGAAGATGCCGCGCCACGACCAGACGGTGAGGATCACCCCGCCGACGAGCGGCCCGAGGATCGCGCCGATCGGGAACACGCTGGTGAACAGCGCCAGCGCGCGGTCGCGGTCCCGGCCGAAGGCGTGGGCGACGATGCCGTTGGCCGCGGGCAGCATCAGCCCGCCCGCCAGGCCCTGCACGAACCGGCACGCGATCAGCTGGCCGATGTCGGTGGTCGCGGCGCAGGCGCACGAGACCGCCGTGAAGGTCGCCACCGCCCACAGGAACACCCGGCGCCGGCCGAACTGCTCGCCGAGCCGGCCGCCCAGCGGCAGGGCGAGGATCTGCCCGACGGCGTAGATGGTGACCGTCCAGCTCGTCCAGGCCAGGGTGGCGCCCAGGTCCCGCTCGAGCGTCGTCAGGGCCGTGGCCACCGAGGTCTGGTCCAGCGAGAACATCAGCAGGGCCACCCCGACCACCGCGAACACCGCGCGACGACGGGGGAGCGGGGCCAGATCCGGATCGTCCACGACCGATAGCTCCTCGGGTGCCCTGCCGCGGACGGTTTCGGACACGAGGGCGCCACCTGCTTTCCCGGGAGTTACCGGGCACAGTAGTTTGCTTGACACAAGCAAAGCAAGTGGATCGGGGCTCCCCCGGCTCGGCGGCGGTGGTGCTGGTGCCTGCCGCCGTCGGGCAGTTGTGCCGATGTCCCCTCGCCCGGCGGCACACCCGCTCGTCCCGCTCGTACATCAGGTCGGGCGCGACACACCATTCAGGGTGTGCCACCGGGCAGGAGCGGGTGTGCCCGCCCTCAACCCCCCGCTTCAGCTCTCTTCGGCGTCCAGGATCTCCTGGTGCACCGCGAAGGGGGCGCCGAAGGGGTCGGTGAGTACCGCCATCCGCCCGAACGGCGTGTCCTGCGCGGCCATCATCACCGTCCCGCCGCGCTCGGTGGCGGCGGCGACGGAGGCGTCGACCGACTCGACGCCGAAGTAGACGAGCCAGTGGCTGGGCGTGCCCTCGGGCGCGCCCATGGTGCCGCCCATCCCGCCGAGCGGCTCGTCGCCCAGCCCGAAGGTGCCGTACTCCTCGAGCGGCAGGCCCGGGACCTCGGCGAACCGGTACGGGAACAGCCCGGAGTAGAACTCGCGACCGCGCTCGACGTCCGTGAGCCGCGCGTCCTCCCACACCAGCGAGCCCGGCTGGTTGAACACCTCGATCCCGACCTGGCCGGCCGCCTGCCACAGCCCGAACACCCCGCCGGTCGCGTCGGCGCACACGGCCATCCGGCCCGTGTCGGGGATGTCCATCGGGCCTGCGAGCACCGACCCGCCGCCGTCCGTGACGAGCTTGGTGGTGGCGTCGACGTCGTCCGTCGCCAGGTAGAGGGTCCAGAAGCTGGGCTGGCCCTCCTGCATGACCGGCCCGATGCCCGCCGCCGCCCGCCCCTCGGTCTGGCAGATGGCGAAGTGGCCGTAGTCCTCGCCCGTGTCGACGAACGACCAGCCGATCACGGCGCCGTAGAAGCCGAGCGCCGCGGGGAGGTCGGGTACCGCGATGTCGGCCCAGCAGGGCGCGCCGTTGGGCCACGGGGTGTCGGTGAAGGGCATGGCGATCTCCTCCGGAGCAGCGGATGCCGTTGTGCAGCGGAGCCTCCCACCGGGCACCGACGGTGTCGGGGAACCGTGCGCCGAGCGGTCGTCCGCCGGGGAGGGTTCGCCGCCGACCGGCCGGCGTCACCCGCTCACCTCCACGAACTCCGCCCGCACCCCGAGCAGCCGGACCGCGCGGTCCGGCCGGAACCAGCCGGCGACCTCGAGGGCGGCGGCCTCGAGGACCGCGGGGTCGCGGGTGGGGGCCGGGAGGGTGAGGCTGCGGGTCCGGGTGAGGAACGGTGCGTAGCGCACCTTGACCCCGACCCGGGCGACGTCGCGGCCCTCGGCGGCGACGTCGTCGGCCACCCGCGCCGACAGGGCGGAGATCTCGGCGAGGACGGCCGCCCAGTCCTCGAGGTTCGCCGGGAAGGTCGTCTCGCGGCTGCGCGAGCGCGGGACGTACGGCGAGGCCTCCATCTCGGTGCGGCCCATGCCGCGGCCGAGCGAGACGTAGTACGGACCCATGCGCGGCCCGAGCCGCTCGCCGACGGCCGTCGGGGAGGCCTCGGCGAGCTGGGTGACGGTGTGGATGCCCAGCTCGGCGAGCTTGCGGGCGGTCTTCGTGCCGATACCGTGCAGGGCCTCGGTGGGCCGGTCGCCGAGCGTCGCGAACCAGTTGTGCGCGGTGATCCGGTGGACGCCGCCGGGCTTGGCGAAGCCGGTCGCCATCTTGGCGCGCAACGTGTTGTCGCCGATGCCGACCGCGCAGGACAGCCGGGTGCGGGCGCGGACCTCGGCCTGGATCTCGCGGGCGAGCGCCTCCGGGTCGTCGCCGTCCCACTGCAGGAAGGCCTCGTCCCAGCCGATCACCTCGACGACCACCGGGAACTCCCGCAACACCGCCATGACCTCCTCCGACGCCGCCTCGTACGCCGGGTTGTCGGCGGGGAGGAAGACGGCGTCGGGGCACTTGCGGGCGGCCAGCCGCATCGGCATGCCGGAGTGCACGCCGTACTCCCGCGCCTCGTACGAGGCGGTCGCCACCACGGTCCGCGCGGCGGGATCACCGTTGCCGCCGACGATCACGGGGCGTCCGGCCAGCTCGGGGTGCCGCAGCTGCTCGACGGCGGCCAGGAACTGGTCCAGGTCGACGTGCAGCACCCAGCGGCTCACCCCGTGAGTGTGCCGGTGGTGGGTGGCCGGTCGCGCGGGAACGGGGAGGGACGTCGTCCGGCGGGTGCGACGACGACGGGGCGGGTCGGCGTCGAGGCGGCGTCGAGGGCGCCCGCGACCAGCCGCAGGGTCTGGAGATCGACGCAGGTCGCGAGCAGCTCGGCCTGTTCGACGGCGTCGGGGCAGGTGGGGGAGACGGCCTCGTGGGCCAGGCACAGTGCGTCGAGGTCGAAGAGCGGTTCCCCGGGCAGCGGGCGCGCCGGACGGGGCACCCCGAGCGCCGCGGTGAGCAGCCGGAACGCACCGAACCCGACGACGTAGAGCCCGCTCGGGAGCGCCTCGCCGGCCGGGGGAGCCCCGGCGGGCGTCCACCGCGCCACGGCCACGACGCCGCCGTCGGCCACGGCCCAGGCCTCGACCGCGGGGGCGTGGGGGTCCCGCGTCCATGCCGTCGCGACACTCTGCGCGGCCAGCCACTCACGGACCCGTGGCCGGGCGCCGGCGGCGACCTCGAAGACGGTCGGGGCAAGGGATGATCGGCCGAACAGTCCTGTCCACTCGCCCGTCCCCGCCGCCATGGCACCTCCCCCGAGTGGCCGGAGCATAGAAGCAGCAGTCGCCTCGCCGCAGCGCTGTGCACCGATCCGGGTACGGAGAGTCGTCATGCCGGCGGGCGAGGTGCTACTCACGGTGATCGAACCCCGGAGTGGACACGATCGTGGGACACCGCGGTCGACGGGTAACGGGGCAGGATGGCTCCCACGATCCAGGAAACGACGAGCGTTCCACTGGCGACGGACAGTTGGAGGACGAGATGAGCGGCGAGCAGGAGCACGGCACCCCCGGCGGCACCGGTGGGTCCGAGGGCGTGCGGCCGTTCGTCCCGCGCCAGGCTCCGTCGCCCTCCGACCTCGCCCGGGTCCGCCGCCTCACCCCGCGCCCGCGCGTGTCCCCGGAGGCCGGGGACCGCGAGCCGATGGAGCCGCGGGGTCGGGTCCGCGACCTGGACCGCGCCCGGATCCTGCTGCGCTACGCGCGGTTGATGAGCACCGGCCGCCCGATCTTCTGCAAGCCGAGCCGTGCGGAGCTCGCGGGCACTGCGCCGCGCCGGCAGGGCGTCGGGGCGGACGGCAAGGTCATCTACCCGGATCGCGAGTCCGCCGAGGCGGCCGCGCGCGAGCTGGAGGAGCTCGGCGCCCGGGCGCAGCGCGCGTACGTCTGCAAGCGGTCGCGGCACGGGCACTACCACCTGACCACGGACCTGGTCCGCGAGCGCAGGCGCGGCGCCGTCGACGCCGTCGAGGTCCCGGAGCAGGCCACGAACAGCCCGCTCGACGTGCGTGCCGCGGCGGCGCTGGCCGCGATCCCGCAGCAGCGGGACCGCCGCTCCGCCTGACCGCCCCTCCGTCGTCCCCCGGCCCGGGACACGTTCGAGTCCCGCCTTTCGGACCGGTCCGTCGTCGGCTACGGTCGCGTGTGTCAGCGATCACAGAGTGATCGTCACCACCCGTCCACCACCGGGGAGGACCGCCCGTGAACCCGTACCGCCTGCAGGAGCGTCTCGACTCCGTGCCCGACTCGCTCGACGCCGGTCAGCGGGCCCGACTCGCCGCGCACCGCAGCGCCGTCGAGGAGTGCCGGGAGCGGATCTCCGAACTGCGCGGGGAGCTGCGCCGTGCGCTGTCCGGCATCGACGGGCCGCGCCACACCCTGGAGATCATGACGGAGCTCGACTCGCTCGAGCGCGTGCAGCAGCGTCTGGACTCGCGCCTGTCGGACCTGTGCGACGAGCTGACGGGCCAGGCGCCCGCGGTGCGCTACGGCGACGACGCCCCGCTGACCTGATGCCTGGGATGCAAGCATAGATACAAGCTTGCATCTGACTTGATAGGGTACCGGGCGTGTCCCCGGTACCCGAGACCTCCGCGCTTCCCGCGACGTCCGCGCACGACCCCGCGCCGGACGGGCAGGCGCCCGCCGCCGACCGGGCCTACGCGCTGACCAAGGAGCTGGTGCTCACCGGCGAGCTGCCCGGCGGACACCTGTTCAGCGAGGGCGACATCGCGGCGCGGCTCGGGGTGAGCCGCACCCCGGTGCGGGAGGCGTTCCTGCGGCTGCAGGCCGAGGACCTGCTCGCGCTGATCCCGAAGCGCGGCGCGGTCGTCGTGCCCGTGCCGCCGGGGGAGGCCGAGGACGTGCTCGACGCCCGCGAGGCCGTCGAGACCGCGGCCGTCCGCCGGCTGCTTCGCCGCCCCGAGCAGGTCCCGGCGGCCGTCGCCGAGCTGCGCGCGGCGCTGGAGGTGCAGCGCGGGCACGCCGAGCGGGGTGACCTGCACGCCTTCGCCGAGGCCGACGAGGCCTTCCACCGCACGCTCGTCGGGACCGGGCGCAACGCGCTGACCATGCGGTTCTACGCCACCCTCGCCGACCGCCAGCGCCGGATGAGCGTGCACGCGCTCGGTCCCGTGCCGGAGGAGCTCCCGAGGGTGCTGCGCGAGCACGAGGAGCTGATCGGGGTCGTCGAGGCGCAGGACGAGGCGGCGTTCGCCGTCGCGCTGCGCGCCCACCTGGACGGGACGCACCGGCGGTGAGCCCAGCACCGAAGGACAGGAACGCCTGGCGGGCCGCGGCGGCCGCGGTCTTCGCGTGCGGCTGGGGCGGCAACCAGTTCACCCCGCTGCTGGTCATGTACCGCGAGTCCGGGCTCTCGATCCTGACCGTCGACGCCCTGCTGGGCGCGTACGTCGTGGGGCTCGTGCCCGGTCTGCTGACGGTCGGGGCGCTGTCGGAGCGGTACGGCCGCAGGCCGGTCATGCTCGCCGGCACCGCGGCGTCGCTGGTCGCGAGCGTGTTCCTGGCGTTCGGGAGCGTCGGCTGGATCGCGGCGGGCCGGTTCGTGACGGGCGTCGGCGTGGCCGTGGCGATGGCCGTCGGGTCGACGTGGGTGACCGAGCTGTCCGTGCGCGGCGGCGCCGAGCGCGCCACCGGCACCCGGCGCGGCGCGCTCTGGCTGACCCTCGGCTTCGGGCTCGGCGCGGGGGTCGCGGGCGTACTCGCGCAGTGGGCACCCTTCCCGATGGAGCTTCCGTACGTCCTGCACGCGGTGCTGGCCGCGGCTGCGCTCCTCGCGATCGTCCGGCTGCCCGAGACCCGCGTCGCGCCCGCAGCGCGCACCACCGGGCGGTTCGCCGGCACCCGGCACCCGCGGTTCCGGCGGGTGATCACCCCGATGGCGCCGTGGATCTTCGGCTCGGCGGGCGTGGCCTACGCGATCATGCCGCAGCTGGTGGGGGACCGGTTGGGGACGTGGGGGCTGGCCTACTCGACGTTGCTCACCGTCTGCACGCTCGGCGCGGGCGCGTTGGTGCAGCCGCTGGCGAAGCGCCTCGACCGGACGACGAGCGCGCGCGGCGTCGTGGTCTCGATGGTCGTGATGTCCGCGGGGCTCGCGGTGAGCGCGGTCGCGGCGGTCGTCCGGTCGCCGGTGGTCGCGCTGGTCGCGGCGGTGGTGCTCGGCGCCGCCTACGGGATCGCCGTGGTCTCGGGGTTGCTGGAGCTGCAGCGCCTGGCCCGGCCGGACGAGTTGGCCGCCCTCACCGGGGTGTACTACGCGCTGGCCTACGTCGGGTTCCTGCTGCCGTCGATCCTCGCCGTGCTCAGCGGGGTGGCGAGCTACCCGGTCCTGCTCGGCTGCCTGGTGCTGGTCGCGCTGGGTGGCACCGCGGTGGTCCTCCGGCACTCCCGCCGCCACCTCCCGGTCCCCGCGTAGCTCCCGACTCGCGGTGCCGTAGCTCCCGACTCGCGGTGCCGGAGCTCCCGACTCGCGGGGGCGTGGGAGCGCGACCCGCGGGGGGCTGCAGCGCGACCCGCGGTCAGGAGGGTTGCAGCTCGTCCGAGAGCTCGTCGGGGCGATCGTCGTAGCGGTCCCCGTCCGGCCCGCCCCGCAGCCGCTTGGCCTCGGCGAGGCCGATCGGGCCGGTGCGCGCCAACGCGTGCAGGGCCAGGTCGCGGTGCACCGGGTCGTCCGTGCGGGCGAGGAAGCGGCCGATCTCCCGCGCGGCGTCGGCGGGGGTGCGGGCGGCCACCCAGGCGTCGAGCTCGGCCTCGGCGACCGCGCTGCGCACCTCGGACATCCGCACGCACACGTACTCGAGGTCCTCGTCGGCCAGTTCGCCGGGCAGCGGCGCGTGCAGGCCCTGGTCGATCAGGGTCTCGTGGACCGCCCACAGCCCCATCGGGGTGAGCGAGACGATCGTGGGGTCCGGGTCGTCCCGGCCCGCGAGCTCGACCAGCCCGTCGAGCTCCTCGGCGTCGAGCAGCTCGCCGAGCTCGACCGCGCCGAGCAGCTCCAGCGCGTCGAGCAGTGCGGTGACGTCCCGCCGCCAGAGCCGGCCCTCGGCGTCGCCGGCGAGGTCGTCGACCACGCAGCCGCACTCCTCGTTGACGGCCTCGCGCACCAGCCGGTGGAACAGCTCGACCGGGACCGGCCCGCCGCCGGCGGCGTAGAGCTCGAGCCAGAGGATCGGGAAGGCGTCGGCCAGCGACATGCCGAACAGCGACGGCGCCCCGAACACGTCCGTGCCCCCGAGGTGGTCGCCGATCCGCCCGACGGCCGAGAACACCCGCCGCCACAGCTCGATCGGCCGGTGCAGGTCCTTCGCCGCGCTCTTCACCGGGACCAGCCGGCCGTGCAGCGGGCGCACCAGGCGGGCGGCCTTGGCCCAGTGCAGCAGCATCGAGGTCTCGGGCAGGTCCGTGCTGCTGCGCGCGCTGTCCCGGTAGAGCTGGTCGAGGCCGAGCAGGTCGGCGAGGGACAGCGCGTCGGCCAGGCCGAGCTTGCCGTCGCGGGTGAGCCGGCGGCCCGCCCGCACCCACACGGTGAGCTTCCGCAGCAGGTCGAGCGCGCTGCTCTCCTGCGCGGCGGTGACCATCTCGGCCGCGCTGGGCAGCAGCACCGGCGGCAGCTCGGGCGCGGGCGCCGGGTCGCGCGGGGTCTCCTCCTCGCGCCGGGTGATCTCGGCGAGCGCGGCCCGGTCGATGTGGACCTCGCCGGAGCGGGCGCGGTCGAGGAAGCGCTGCACCGCACGGGGATCGGCCGGGTCGACGCCGTGCCGGCGCAGCTGGACGCCCCAGAACTTGCCCAGGTCGTAGTTGCGCTCGTCGGCGATGCCGTCGAGCAGCGCCGGCGTGGAGTCGCGCACCTGGGCGTGCAGCTCCGCGCGCGAGGCGGAGCGGTGGTCGAGCCCGTCGGCGTCGGCCAGGAAGTCGATCAGCGCGTGGAAGGCCTCGGGGACCTCCTCGGCGTCGAGTACCGTGACGTGCCGCGGGAACCACATGCCGAGCGCGTCGGCGACGTGCGCCCGGGTCCAGCGGCCGAGCCTGCGGTCCAACGCGTACTTGTAGTCGAGCGCGGCGGCGACCAGGAAGACGTCCGCCGAGACCCGGCGCCGGCGGGCCCACGTCAGGAAGGCCTCCAGCAGCCGGTCCCGGGCTCCGGCGTATCCCTGGTCGTCACCGGGGGCGAACACGAGACGCATCGAGATCCACCTTCTCAGCCCGGCGGGGCCGTGTCGCACAGGGGGTCCGGCACCCCGCGACGGGCCCGTGCGGTAGGGGCCGCGCACGCGGCAGGGCCCCCGGCACGCGTCCGGGGGCCCTGCCGGGAAGGTGGTTCAGGCCTTGCGTGGCGGCTGCGGCTCGCCCGGCAGGACCGTGCCCCCGCCGTGCCGGCGCGCCTCGTCGGCGCCGTCGGCCATGCTCTTGGGTTTGACGTTGAGGATGAAGTCGCCGGAGTGGGCCTTCATGCCGTAGTCGACCGCCTGCTCGACGGCCTCACCGGCCCGGTCCTCACGGCGGATGAGCGGGTCCTCGCGCAGATCCCTGTAGAGGGACACGCACAGCAGCACCATGATGATCACGAACGGCAGAGCCATGATGATCGTGATGTTCTGGATGCCGGACAGCGCGTCCGAGCCGCCGACCAGCAGCATGATCGCCGCGATGGCGCCCATCACCGCGCCCCAGAAGATCACGATGCCGCGGCTCGGCTCGATGGAGCCGCGCTGCGAGATCGTCCCCATGACGACGGACGCGGCGTCGGCGCCGGAGACGAAGAAGATCGCCACCAGCAGCATCGCGACCACGGCCAGCACGGCGCCGATCGGGTAGGACTGCAGCAGCCCGAACAGTTGGCCCTCGGTGCCCGCCGAGGCGAGGTCGGTCCCGGCCTGCTGCCGCGAGATCGCCGCGCCGCCGAAGATGGCGAACCAGACCAGGGAGACCACGCTGGGGATCAGGATGACGCCGGCGATGAACTGCTTGATCGACCGGCCGCGGCTGATCCGCGCGATGAACATGCCGACGAACGGGGTCCAGGAGATCCACCACGCCCAGTAGAAGACCGTCCAGCTCTGCAGCCACTCGGCCGTCTCCGGGCCGTCGGCGCCGGTGCGGGCGGCCATCGAGGCGAGGTCGGCGAGGTAGTGGCCGACCGCGCCGGGCAGCAGGTTGAGGATCAGCACGGTCGGGCCGACCACGAACACGAAGAACGCCAGGATCGCTGCCAGCACCATGTTGATGTTGCTGAGGTACTGGATGCCCTTGGCCACGCCGGTGACCGCGGACGCGATGAAGGCGACGGTGAGCACGGCGATGATCCCGACGAGCAGCCCCGTGCCGGGGTTGTCCATCCAGCCGAGCGCGGTGATGCCGCCGCCGATCTGCAGGGCGCCCAGGCCGAGCGACGCGGCCGAGCCGAAGAGCGTCGCGAAGATCGCGAAGATGTCGATCGCCTTGCCGAGCCCGCCCTCGGTGCGCCGGGTGCCGAGCAGCGGGGCGAAGGCGGACGAGATCAACTGGCTGCGGCCCCTGCGGAAGGTGCCGTAGGCGATCGCCAGGCCGACGACGGCGTAGATCGACCACGGGTGCAGGGTCCAGTGGAACAGCGTGGTCGCCATGGCCGCGTCGAGGGCCTGCGGGGAGCCCGCCAAGGCGCCGCTGCCCGGGGGCGGTGCGGTGAAGAAGGAGAGCGGCTCGGCCACGCCGTAGAACATCAGGCCGATCCCCATGCCCGCGGAGAACATCATCGCGACCCACGAGCTGGTGCGGAACTCCGGCCGCTCGTCGTCGCGGCCGAGGGGGATCTTGCCGTAGCGGCTCAGGGCGATCCAGATCGCGAAGACCACGAAGCCGGAGGCGGTGAGGATGAAGAACCAGCCCCCCGCGCTCATGATGCCGCCGAGCACCGCGCTCGCGACGCCCGACAGGTTCTCCGTGCCCGCGATGCCCCAGACGATGAAGGCGACGACCAGCGCCGCGGAGACACCGAAGACGATCCTGTCGGTCGGCTTCCGCTGATCGGCGGCGCTGCCGCCCTCGGGCATCGGCGACGAGTCCGAGGCGGACGTGTCCGGCTTGCCGTTCTGGTGGCCCGGGCTCGGGGCGGGGCCACCCGCGGTGGGTTCCTTGACTGTCATGCGACGTGTCCCCGACGGAGCGGGGTCCCCCTCACCTGAGTCGGTCCGGTCCATGTGCGTCCGTCACCATCGGTCCCCGAACGGGCAGAGTCAACCGCAACGTCCCTTCCCGTTCCGTGTGGCGCTTTTGGTTGCGCACCGTACGGACCAGGGCGAACCGCCGGTTCCACCTGCGAAAACGGGCGAATGCCCGAGGTGGATCGTTACCCGAACGTCACGGCGAGAACCACCCCGAACCCGACACCCCGCCCGGCACGGGCGCGGCCGGGTCGTACGGCGTGCGCGTGAGGACGAAGGTGGCGAGGTTCAGGGAGACGGGATCCAGCCGCAGCGTCTCGCCCGCGACGTAGCCGTCGAGCCCGACCCAGGTGCCGTCGGGGCGCGGCCGGAACCGGGAGGAGCGGCCCGGCCGCCCGAGCCCGCCGAGGTGCAGCAGCCCGCCCGGCACCGCGCGCAGCACGTACGGCGACGGGCCCCAGTACCAGGGCCCGAGCAGCTCGACGGGCACCGGCGAGGGCGCGGGGGACCAGGCGTCGACGACGGTCGGCTCGGCCGCGCGGAGGTCGGCCAGCAGCCTCGCGGGGAGGGCGCCGTCGAGCCCGGACGTGACGTTGGCCAAGGCGAGCGCGGCGGTGCCCTCCTCGCGGTCGGCCCAGAGCCCGGCGAGGAAGCCGGGCATCGAGCCGCCGTGCCCAACCAGCGTGCGGTCCTCGTGCCGCTGCACCTGCACCCCCAGCCCGTACGACGACCAGGTCGGGCCGGAGAAGTCGACGCCGGACGGGATCGTCATCTCCTCCACGGTGGCGGGGGAGAGGACGTCGCCCGTGTCGCCCAGCAGGAACGCCGCGAGCCGACCGAGGTCCGCGGCCGTGGCCCACAGCTGCCCGGCCGCGGCCATCACGCCGGCGTGGTGCTCGGGCTCGGCCAGCAGCTCGTCCGACCACGGGTGCACGGCGTAGCCCTGGGCGGCGTGTCCGTCCGGGCGTGGGGTGGTGCGGCGCATCCCGAGCGGGAGCAGCACCTCGTCCCGGGCCACCTCGTCCCATGCGCGCCCCCGCACGCGCGCGACCAGCTCGCCCAGCAGCCCGAAGCCGAGGTTGGAGTAGTGGAACCGGCGCCCGCCGGGCAGGACGCGGTGCTCCTCGCCCAGGTCGAGGTCGTCGAGCGTGCCGCCGGGCGTGCGCTCCCACCACCGCCCGGGGCTCTCCGAGGTGGCGCCGGCGGTGTGCGAGAGCAGCTGGGTCAGCGTGCGGTCGCCGAGCGGGGTGCCGGGGACGTGCTTCTCGAACGGGTCGTCGAGGTCGAGCAGGCCCTCGTCGCGCAGCCGCAGCACGGTGATCGCGCAGACCGTCTTGGAGATCGAGCCGAGCCGGTACTGGACGTCGGCGTGCGGCTCGTCGACGGCGCCGCGGCCCGCGGACCAGGCCAGGGTCCCGCCGCGCACCACGCCGGCGACGAGGGAGGGGCAGCGCCCGTCGCGCTGCGCCCGGGCGACGCGGGCGAGCAGGGTGCGTTCGGTCGACGGCAGCAGGGAGCTCATGATCGGACGCTAGCTCCCGGGCGCGGCGGGCGTTCCCCCGGTCACCGGGCCCGGGCGACGCGTTCGACCAGCGAGGTGACCCGGTGGTCCACGAGCCGCCGCATGACGAGCGCGGTGGTGGTGCGCTCCACGCCGTCGATCGCGAGCAGCAGGCCGGCGATGCGGTAGAGGTCGTCGGCGTCGCGCGCGACGGCCTGGACCAGCAGGTCGCCCTCACCGGTCATGCCGAGGACCTCGATGACCTCCGGCACCGCGGCGAGCGCGTCGGCGACCGGGTCGAGCTTGCGCTGCACCACCGTGACCGTCACGTAGGCCGTGAGCGGGTAGCCGAGCGCCGCCGGGTCGATCCGCCGCTCGACGCTGCCCAGCACCCCGCTCTCCTCGAGCCGGGTGAGCCGAGCCTGCACCGTGTTGCGGGACAGCCCCGCGCGCTCGGCGAGCGCCAGCGCGGTGCCGCGCGGGTTCTCGGCGAGCGCGAGCAGCAGGCGCGCGTCGATGGCGTCGATCGGGGCCGGCCTGACGGTGTGCACGGTGCTCGCCTCCTCGCGATGTCGGGCCGCCGCCGTGTGCAGGATGCACGCATCCCAGGCCCCGACTTGTGCAGGGAGCGTATCGGTGGTGCGCTCGTCGGGCACCGTGCACGAGAGGAGCCCACCGATGACCGCCGTCTCCGACTCCCGACCCGCCGGCACCGACCGGCTCGCGGTACTGGGGGAGATCGAGCAGCGGGTGCGCTGGCTCTCCACCGCGATCATCGACCACGCCAACCGGGTCCGGCCCAACCCGACGGGGTTGAAGGTGGGCGGGCACCAGGCGTCGTCGGCGTCGATGACCACGCTGATGACGGCGCTGTGGTTCGAGCACCTGCGCTCCGGCGACCGGGTGTCGGTCAAGCCGCACGCCTCGCCGGTGCTGCACGCGATCAACTACCTGCTCGGCGAGCTCGACGAGTCGTACCTGACCACGCTGCGCGCGTTCGGCGGGCTGCAGAGCTACCCGTCACGGTCGAAGGACCCGGACCCGGTCGACTACTCGACGGGCTCGGTCGGCATCGGCGCCACCGCCCCGATCTGGGGTGCGCTGGCCCGCCGGTACATCACCACACTGGGCGAGCAGGCCGGCGCCGGGCGGCAGTACTCGCTGGTCGGCGACGCCGAGCTGGACGAGGGCGCGGTCTGGGAGGCGATCCTCGACCCGATGGTCGCCGAGCTGGGCGAGGTCGTGTGGCTCGTGGACCTGAACCGGCAGAGCCTGGACCGGGTGGTGCCGAACATCGGCGCCCCGCGGCTGCAGGGGATGTTCGCCGCCGCCGGCTGGCAGGTCCTCACGGTCAAGTACGGGCGGCTGCTGCACGAGCTGTTCGAGCGCCCGGGCGGCGAGGCGCTGCGGCGCCGGATCGACGAGATGTCGAACCCGGAGTACCAGCGGCTGCTCCGCTGCACCCCGGCCCAGCTGCGGGAGCGGCTGCCGGACTCGCCCGGGCTGGAGCAGCTCGTCGGCACGCTCGACGACGCCACGCTGCACGCCGCGATCCGCAACCTGGGTGGGCACGACCTGCAGGCCGTCGGCGACGCCTTCGCCCAGATCGACGACACCCGCCCGACCGTCGTGTTCGCCTACACGGTCAAGGGGTTCGGGCTGGCCAGCGAGGGGCACCCGCAGAACCACTCGTCGTTGCTCTCGGCCGGCCAGATCGGCGAGCTGGCGGAGCGCTCGGGCATGACGCTCGACGCCCCGTGGCAGCGCTTCGCCCCCGACACCCCCGCGGGCCGGCTCTGCGCCGAGACCGCCGAGCGGCTGCGCCGCGGCCCGGTCGAGGGGGTGGACGCCCCGGCGCTGCCCACGGACATCGGCCGGACGCCGTCGGGCCGGGCCACCACCCAGGCCGCGCTGGGCCGGGCGCTGCTGGACCTGACCCGGGAGGCGCCCGAGGCGGCCCGGCGGGTGGTCACGCTGTGCCCGGACGTCTCGTCGTCGACCAACCTCGGCGGCTGGGTGAACAAGGTCGGGGTCTGGTCGCCGGCCGAGCGCAAGGACTGGTTCGACGACGACCCGGAGACGATCCTGCACTGGCGGGAGCGGCCGACGGGGCAGCACATCGAGCTCGGCATCGCCGAGGGGAACCTGGTCGGGGCGCTCGGCGAGCTGGGCGCGACCTGGTCCCGGTGGGGGCAGCCGCTGCTGCCGATCGGGGTGCTCTACGACCCGTTCGTCGAGCGCGCGCTCGAGCCGTGGTCGTTCGGGATCTACGCGGGCGGGCAGTCGATCCTGGTCGGCACGCCGTCCGGGGTCTCGCTCGCGCCGGAGGGCGGGGCGCACCAGTCGATCACCACACCGTCGGTGGGACTCGAGCAGCCGGGGTGCGTCACCTACGAGCCGGCCTTCGCGATCGACGTCGAGTGGACCCTGCTGGCGTCGCTGGCCCGGCTCGGCCGCCCGGACGGGACCAGCGCCTACCTGCGGCTGTCCACCCGGCCCGTCGACCAGTCGCTGGCCGCGGTGCCCGCCGACCCGGCGGCCCGGGAGCGGCGTCGCCGGCAGGTCGTGGCGGGCGCGTACCCGCTGCGGACCGGCGAGCAGCCGGCGGTCACGATCGCGGCGATGGGTGCGATGGTGCCCGAGGCGCTGGCCGCCGCCGAGCGGCTGGAGTCGTTGGGCACCCCCGTCGACGTGATCGTGGTGACGAGTCCGGGGCTGCTGTTCGACGCCGTCCAGGCCCGGGCCGGGCACGGCAGCGCCGACACCTGGATACTCGACGCCGCCTTCCCGGCCCGTCGGGCCACCCCGCTGGTGACCCTGCTCGACGGGCACCCGCACACGCTGGCCTTCCTCGCCGGGATCAACCAGGTTCGGGCCACGCACCTCGGCGTGACCCGCTTCGGGCAGTCCGGCGACCTCGACAGCGTGTACCGCTACCACGGGATCGACGCCGACAGCGTCGTCGCCGCGGCCTTGGACCTGCTCTGAGGGGCAGGGTCACCTCCTCCGCCGTGACGCGGTGGAAGATCGTGAGCCCGCCTCCTGGCAGGAACGCCACCCGCGCGATCGCGACGGCGCTCGGCAAGGTCGACGAGGGCGAGAAGCTGATCACGGACACGCAGAACCGGATCGTGGAGGCGCGGACGGCACCGCGGCGCTGATCGGCCGGACTTGTCGTTCCTCGTGGGCCCGACCGACACCGGCGTCCACGCGGTGAACTCGGCCGACGACGTCTCCGCCCGGTTCCTCACCGAGCTCGGCCTCACCCTGTCGCCGGCCACCGCCGGCCTGCCGACGTCGTCGATCCCGGGGCGGGCGCAGGTCGTGCCGCGGCTGGCGGAGGCAGCGGGACGGTGACCACGGTGCGCGGCTAGCGCGCCGCCCACTCCTCCGGGAGCGGGACCACGGTCGCCGACGCGTTGTCGTGGCTGCCCGTGGCGAGCGCGGCGTCGACGAGGTCGCGCGAGGCGCGGGCGGGTGCGCCGGCCCGGCGGACGAGGAAGGCGATCGTCTCCTCGTCGAGCGTGCGGTGCACGCCGTCGCTGACCAGCACGAGTGTGCCCGGCCCGGCGGGACCCCGCGCGTGGCCGACGGTGTCGGGGCCGACGCTGCCCACCGTCGTCATGACGATGTTCTCCCAGGCCGGGACGATCTCCGTGCCGTCCTGGTCCTTGCCGCGGTCGCGGAGCCACTGCGCGACGGTGTGGTCGTGCGTGAGCAGCTCGACGCCGCGGTCGGTCACGAGCAGGGCCCGGCAGTCGCCGACCCAGGACACCGTCCAGCCGCCGCCGGCCAGCCCGGCCGCGACCACCATGACCGCGTCGGCCGCGCCCGGCTCCAGCCGCACCGCGTCGCGCGCGGCGAGCAGTGCGTGCATCGACCCGATCCGCGGGGCCGCGGCGACCGCCACGTCGGCGGCGACCCGGGCGGCCAGCGCGGCGGCGGCGGAGTCGCCGACGCCGTCCGCGACCGCGAGGGCGAGCCCGGAGCCGGCGCCGCGCACGGCGGTGGCGTCGGCGGCGACGCGCCGCAGCCCGCGCACCGAGGCGGACCCGGCGGCCCCGGGCGTGCGGAGGGCCGGTGGCGGCCGGAGGGGCAGGGTGTCGGTCGGGCTGTCGAACCCAGGGTCGAACCCGGTCCCGGACCCGGCACCGGACGGGGCGTCGGACGTGGTGCGCGGCGCCGGGACGCCGGCGGACGCGCCGCGGGGCAGGCGGTCGGTCGGCCGCGCGGGGACAGTCGCCGGGGTCATGCGGACACCTCCCGAGATGGTGGGCGCGGGGCGGGCCGTGAGGGGGGATTCCGGCCGACGCCACCGCGCCGCACCACCGAGAGTCCGCGCCGAACCTGTGGGGCGCCTGTGCGTGGGCTGAGGTGACGGCGTGACCCGCCGCTGTTCTCAGCAGTTCTCAGCTGCGGCGTCCCGGGGGAGGCGGCTCAGCGGCCCGGTTCGCCGCCCTCGCCGAACCCGCCGTCCTTGTCGTCGCCCTGGTCGGCGAGGAAGCGCTCGACCTCGGCGGCCAGCTCGTCCGCGCTGGGCAGGTCCCCGCCGAGCCCGCCGGAGCTGCGCTCGCGACCCGCGGCGACGGCGTCGTACTGCTTCTCCAGCGCCTCGACGACCTCGGCGACCTCGCTCGACCCCGCCACCTGCTCGGCGATCTCGGCGTCCGTGCGCTCGGCGGCCTTCGACAGCTCCTCGGTGGACAGGTAGAGCCCGGTGGCGACGGCGGTGTGGTCGAGCAGGGTGCGCGCGGCCTGCGGGTACTCGGCGCGGGCCAGGTAGTGCGGTACGTGCACGGCGAAGCCCATGGCGTCGATCCCCGCCTCGCCGAGCCGGTACTCGAGCAGCGCGGACGCGCTCCCGGGGACCTGCGCCTCGGCGAACCAGGGCTCGTGACCCTCGACCAGCTCCTTGCGCGAGGCGTGCGCGGTGACCCCGATCGGGCGGGTGTGCGGCACGGCCATCGGGATGCCCTGCAGGGTCACCACGAGCCGGATGTTCAGCCGCTGCACGAGCTGCTCCAGCGCGGCGACGAACCGCTCCCACTGGGTGTCCGGCTCCGGGCCGGCGAGCAGCAGGAACTCGGCCTCGGCGGCGTCGGTGAGGGCGACGACGTCGAGCACCGGGGGCTCGTAGGCGACCCACCGGTCGGTGTCGAAGGTCAGCGGCGGCCGGCGGGAGCGGTAGTCGACGAGCTGGTCGACGTCGAAGGAGGCGAGCGTGCGCGGCTCCTTGCCCTCGCGCAGCGCCTCGACCGCGAGCCGCCCCGCGCCGCCCGCGTCGACGAACCCGTCGAGCACGACCACGAGCACCGACCCGTCGGGGTTGGCGGTCACGCCCTCCTCGACCCGGTACAGCTCCGCGGGATCCAGCACCTGTCGTACCTCCTCGTCGGCGGCCCTTGCGGGCTCCATCCTCGCGTGCAACGCCCGGCCGCCCGCACAGCATCCCCCCATTCGCGTCCGATGTGCCCGCAGGACCCGGTTCGGCCGGGACCCGCACGACGAACGGGCCGATGCACCACGGCCGCGTGTGACCGTCGTGTGATCGCGGTGTGATCCCGCCCGGAGCGGGCGTGACGTCGTCGGCGGACGCGGGCGTGTCGTCGTCCGATGACCGAGGATCTGACGTGTCATGGGGAGCTGGCGCGCGTATCTGGTCTGGTCGACGGGGCTTCTGGCCTATCTCGTGGGCGTCATGCACCGGACGTCGTTCGGTGTGGCCGGGCTCGACGCGGCCGCGCGCTTCGGCGCGACCCCGGCGGTGCTCTCCGGGTTCGTGGTGCTGCAGCTGCTGGTCTACGCGTCGCTGCAGGTCCCCACCGGCGTCCTGCTCGACCGCTTCGGCGCGAAGGCCCTCGTGCTGGCCGGCGCACTGCTGATGGCGGCGGGCCAGGCCACGCTCGCGCTCGCCGCCTCGCTGCCGCTCGCCATCGCCGCGCGGGTGCTGGTCGGGGCCGGCGACGCCTTCACCTTCATCAGCGTGCTGTCCGTGCTCAACGCCTGGTTCCCGGCCCGCCGGGTTCCCGTCCTCACCCAGCTCACCGGCCTGCTCGGGCAGATCGGCCAGGTGCTCTCCGCGGTCCCGCTCGCCGCGATCCTGCACGGCCCGGGGTGGACGCCGGCGTTCCTGGCGGCCGCGGGCCTGGGCGTGCTGTCCGCGCTGGCCGTGCTCGCGGTGTTCCGCGAGAGCCCGCCCGGCGCCCCGGTCCGGCCGGACGCGCCCACCCCGCGCGAGGTGCTCGACGGGCTGCGCTCGTCCTGGCGCGAGCCCGGGACCCGGCTCGGCTTCTTCACGCACATGGGCACGCAGTTCTCGGGGACGGTGTTCGGCCTGCTCTGGGGCGTGCCGTACCTGGTCGCCGGGCAGGGCGTGGGGCAGGGCACGGCGAGCGCGCTGCTGACCCTGCTCGTCGCCGTCGGGATCGTGGCGGGGCCGCTGTTCGGCACGTTCACCGCCCGGCACCCGTTCCGCCGCTCGTACCTGGTCATCGGGGTGATCGCGCTGACCGCGGCCACCTGGACGGTCGTGCTGCTGATCCCGCCGCCCGTGCCGCTGTGGCTGCTGGTCCTGCTGGTCGTCGTGCTGGCGCTGGGGCCGCCCGGGTCGATGGTCGGCTTCGACTACGCGCGCACCTTCAACCCGAGCCGGCGGCAGGGCACGGCCGTGGGGATCGTCAACGTCGGCGGGTTCTCGGCGTCGCTGGTGCTCGCGCTGGTCGTCGGGCTGGTGCTGAGCGTGCTCGGCGGCTACACGCCCGCTGCGTTCCGCGCGGCCTGGGCGGTGCAGTACGTCCTCTGGGCGATCGCCCTGGTGGGGATCGTGGTGATGCGCGCGCGGGCCCGCCGCAACCTCCGCGACGCCGGCACCGTCGTCCCCACCCTGCGCGAGTTCGTCCGCGAACGGCGCGGCCGCGCGTAGGGGACCCCCGAGTCGATCACCCGTTGGTGAACATCGTTACCGTTACCATCCTCGATGACGGAGGGAGCGGGAACGATGCGGATCGCGTTCGTCGGCAAGGGCGGCAGCGGCAAGACGACGACGGCGGCGCTCTTCGCGCGCTACGTAGCGGGCCGGGGCCTGCCGGTCCTGGCGATCGACGCCGACATCAACCAGCACCTCGGCGTCGCGCTGGGGGCCGACCCGGAGGCCGCCCCGCCGCGCGCGCTGGGCAGCGACCTGACCTGGCTGAAGGACCACCTGCGCGCCGCGAACCCGCTGCTGCCCTCGGCCGACGTCATGATCAAGACGACGCCGCCCGGGCCCGGCTCCCGGCTGCTCGACCTCGACCCCGCCGGTGAGCTGCTGCGCCGCTACTCGGCCGAGGTCGGCGGCGTGCGGTACCTGGTGACCGGCGAGTTCGACGAGTCCGACATCGGCGTGTCCTGCTACCACTCGAAGACCGGCGCGGTGGAGCTCTACCTCAACCACCTGGTCGACGGGCCCGGGGAGTACGTCGCGGTCGACATGACCGCCGGCGCCGACGCCTTCGCCTCCGGCCTGTTCACCCGTTTCGACCTCACCGTGCTGGTGTGCGAGCCGACCCGGCGCGGGGTGGGCGTCTACACGCAGTACGCGGCGCACGCGGCCGACCACGGCGTTGCGCTGCGCGTGGTCGGCAACAAGGTCACCGACGCCGAGGACGTCGCCTACCTGCGCGACGAGGTCGGCGACGCGCTGATCGGCTGCTTCTCCCAGTCCGCCTGGGTGCGGGCCGCGGAGCGCGGGCAGGTCCGGCCGGTCGACGCCCTGGAGCCCGCCAACCTCACCGTGCTGGCCCGGATCCTCGCCGACCTCGACGGCCGCACCCGCGACTGGACCGCCTACCACCGCGACACGGTCGAGTTCCACCTGCGCAACGCCCGCGCCTGGGGCAACGGCGCCACCGGCGTGGACCTCGCCGCCCAGGTGGTCCCCGACCTCCCCTACCCCGTGAGCGGCGACTGCCCCTAGAGGGGCAGTCGCCACGCACGACCCCCGTTCACCTGCAGAAAGGAAGCCATGTCCCTCGACGTCCCCACCGCCGTCCTCGAGGCCGCCGAGCGCCGCGAGATGGACGACGCGCAATTCCTCGCCGTCGTCCGCGACTCCCTGCCCTACGCGTGGGAGGTCGTGTCGGCGGCCGCCGCCGACCGCACCGGCGACAAGCCGTTCGGCGAGCACGAGGTCCCGCCGCCGTCGGAGAAGGAGCGCGGCCAGCTGCTGCGCGCGCTCGCGAGCACCTCGATCCGTGGCGCCCTCGAGCGGCACTTCGGCGTGGTCCTGGCCTTCCAGAACTGCCACCGGGTCGCCGCGTTCGCGCCGGCCGCCGTCGACTCCGAGATCTACCGCGAGTTCATCAGCCCGCGCGGGCAGATCCTGAACCAGTCCCCGGAGCTGCGGGACTGCTGACCCCCGGCTGACGCCCGACACGCGAACGGCGCTCTCGCTCACTACTGGTGAGCGGGAGCGCCGTTCGTTCATCGGGTCACTCGGCGAGCAACCGGTAGATCGTCTTGCGGGCCTCGGTGAGGGCCTCGGTGGCCGTCGCGATCTGCTCGGGCGTGCCGGTCGCCATCACCTGCTGGGCGGCGGCGTGCAGCTGCGCGAGCTGCTGCCAGAGGGCGGCGTCGGGGCCGTCCTCCTCCTCGCCGTCGAAGGCGGACCAGACCTTGTCGAGCTCCTCGCGGTGCTCCTCGACGTACGCCGTGCCCGCCTCGGTGAGGTGGACGACGCGGCGGCCGTCGTTCTGCTCCACGCGGACCAGGCCCTCGTCCTCGAGCTGCGACAGGGTGGGGTAGACCGAGCCGGGGCTCGGCTTCCAGCGCCCGCCGGAGCGTTCGGCGATCTCCTGGATGATCTCGTAGCCGTGCCGCGGCTGCTCCGCGACCAGCGCGAGGACCGCCAGCCGGACGTCGCCGCGCCCGCGCCGCCCGCGGCCGCCGGGGCCGCGTCGGCCGGGGCCGAAGCCGCGCCCGAAAGGCCCGCCGGGGCCGAAGCCGGGACCGAAGGGCCCGCCCGGACCGCCGGGGCCGAAGCGCGGGCCGCCGTGCCGGCGACGCAGGCGGTCGGCCCCGTCCTCGGCGTCGATGTTCACGTTCACGTTCACGTCGGGGCCTCCCGGTGCGGTGTCGGCGAAGGGGCCGAACGGCGCGCGGCGGTGCGGACCGCCGCGGCGACCGCGGCCGCGCGGGCCTCGGGAACCGAAGCCGGGTCCGAAGGCCGGGCCGAACCCGCCGAAGCGGGGGCCGAAGGGGGAGTCCCAGGTGGGGTTGTCGGCAGACATGGTGTGTCTCCTTCTCGTCGTGAGCCTCCTTGCTCGGTAGCTCGTGTGCCATCACGATATATCGCTACCTATCGGCGATGCAACCCCGAATTTCCGTTCCGGTGAGGGAAACGCGCGGCTTCCCGCTCACGTGCCCGCACTGCCAGCCTCGTCCCATGAGCCCTGGAACGGTGACGGCGGCGATCGTGGGGCCGGGCAACATCGGCACCGACCTGCTCGCCAAGCTGCGCCGCAGCAGCGTGATCGACGTCCGCTACATGGTCGGGGTGGTGGAGTCCGACGGCCTCGCCCGCGCCCGCGAGCAGGGGATCGCGGCGTCCGCGGAGGGGGTGGACTGGCTGCTGCGGCAGGACCCGCTGCCCGAGATCGTGTTCGAGGCGACCTCGGCGAAGGCCCACGCCGCGAACGCCCCGCGGTACGCCGAGGCGGGTATCCGGGCCGTCGACCTCACCCCGGCCCACCTGGGTCCGATGGTGTGCCCGCCGGTGAACCTGCACGCGCACCTCGACGCGCCGAACGTCTCGATGATCACGTGCGGTGGCCAGGCGACGATCCCGATGGTGCACGCGGTCTCGCGGGTCACCCCGGTGCCCTACGCCGAGATCGTCGCCTCGGTCGCGTCGCGGTCCGCGGGCCCCGGGACCAGGGCGAACATCGACGAGTTCACCCACACCACCGGGCGTGCGGTCGCGGAGGTCGGCGGCGCGGCCCGGGGCAAGGCGATCATCATCCTCAACCCGGTCGAGCCGCCGATGATCATGCGGGACACGGTGTTCTGCATGATCGGCGCAGACGCCGACCGGGCCGCGATCTCCGCGTCGATCCACGAGATGGTCGCCGACGTCCAGCGGTACGTCCCGGGCTACACCCTGCGCGCGGAACCGCAGTTCGACGAGCCCCGCGAGACCTGGGGCGGGCACGCGCGCGTCGCCACGTTCCTCGAGGTCGAGGGCAACGGCGACCACCTCCCGCCCTACGCCGGGAACCTCGACGTCATGACCGCCGCGGCGGCACGCGTGGGCGAACTGGTGGCCCAGCAGAAGATCGAGCAGCAGACGATCGGAGCCCAGGCATGACGCGCCCGCAGCTCGCCCACGACGTCCGGATCGTCGACACCACCCTGCGCGACGGCAGCCACGCCATGGCGCACCAGTTCACCGAGACCCAGGTCCGGGACACCGTCCGCGCGCTCGACGCGGCCGGCGTCGAGGTCATCGAGGTGACCCACGGGGACGGGCTGGGCGGCTCGTCGTTCAACTACGGCTTCTCCCGCACCGACGAGATGCAGCTGATCGCGGCCGCTCGCGAGGAGGCGCAGCGGGCCACGATCGCCGTGCTCCTCGTGCCGGGCATCGGGACCGTGGAGGACCTGCGAAAAGCGCGGGACCACGGCGCCGACATGGTCCGGGTCGCCACCCACTGCACCGAGGCCGACGTCTCGCCCCAGCACTTCGCCGCGGCCCGCGACCTGGGCATGGAGACCGCCGGGTTCCTGATGATGGCGCACCGCACGCCGCCGGAGGACCTGGCCAAGCAGGCCCGGATCATGGTCGACGCCGGCTGCCAGGCCCCCTACTGCACCGACTCGGCGGGCGCGCTGCTCATGCACGAGGCGCGGGCGCGGTTCGAGGCGCTGGTCGCCGAGGTGGGCGACGAGGCCTGGGTCGGCTACCACGGCCACCAGAACCTGTCCTTCGGCGTGGCCAACTCGGTGATCGCCCAGGAGGTCGGCGTCCGGTACATCGACGGCTCGCTCTGCGCGCTCGGCGCGGGCTCGGGCAACAGCCCCACCGAGGTGCTGGCCGCGGTGTTCGACCGGCTCGGCGTGGACACCGGGCTCGACGTCATGGGGCTGCTGCACGCGGCGGAGGACGTGGTCCGCCCGTACCTGACCCGCTGGCCGAAGATGGACCGCAACGCCATCGTGCAGGGTTGGGCCGGGGTGTACTCCAGCTTCCTGCTGCACGCGGAGGCCGCCGCCGAGCGGTACAAGGTGCCGGCCCACGAGATCCTCAGACGCTGCGGCGAGCTCGGCCTGGTCGGCGGCCAGGAGGACATGATCATCGACGTGGCGATCGAGCTGGCGGGGGAGCGGTGAGCACCGTAGGACACGTCATCGACGGCGAGGAGACCGTCGAGGGGGACCGGTTCGAGTCGATCGACCCCTGGACCCGCGCCCGGCTCGCGCCCTCGGAGGCGTACCCGACCGACACCGGGCACCACGCCTACGCCCGGTTCGAGCCGGCCGGCGTGGTCGCGGCCATCGCCCCGTGGGGGTGCTCAACGTCGTCCACGGGTACGGCGCGGGGTCCGGGGGCGAGGCGCTCACCACCGACCCCCGCGTCGACCGGATCACCTTCACCGGCGAGTCCGGCACCAGCCGGGCCATCACCGCGGCGGCGGCGCGCAACCTCATCCCGGTGAGCCTGGAGCTCGGCGGCAAGGGCGCCAACCCGGTCTTCGCCGACGCCGATCTCGACACCGCGGTCGAGTGGTCGATCAAGGCGATCTTCACCAACGCCGGGCAGGTCTGCCTCGCCGGGTCGCGGCTCTACGTCGAGCGCGCGGTCCTCGACGAGTTCACCGCCCGGTTCGTCGCGGCCGCCGAGGCCCTGGTGGTGGGCGACCCGCGGGACTCGGCCACCGGGATCGGCCCGCTCGCCTCGGAGACCCACTGGCGCAAGGTCTGCGGCTACCTCGACGACCCGCGCGGCAAGGTGCTCACCGGCGGCCGCGGCGACGGCTGGGTCGTGCGGCCGACCGTCGTCGCCGACGTCCCGGCCGACGCGCCGCTGCAGGGCGAGGAGGTCTTCGGCCCGGTCGTCACCCTCACACCGTTCGACTCCGAGGCCGAGGCCGTCGGGCTGGCCAACGCCTCGCCTACGGCCTCGACGCGATGGTGTTCACCGAGAACCTCTCGCGGGCGCACCGGGTCTCCGCGGCCCTGCGTGCCGGCACGGTCTGGACGAACTGCTTCTTCGTCCGCGACCTCCGGGCGCCGTTCGGTGGCGTGGGGGACTCCGGGTGGGGACGCGAGGGCGGCACCTTCAGCCGCGAGTTCTTCACCGAGCCCAAGGCCGCGGTGATGGCGATCGGTCCCCAGCCGGTCCCTCTGTCCGGTCTGGCACGATGTGGTATGGATCACCCGTTGACCTCCGCTGGTCCTGTTCGTCCGGTTCGTGAGATCCTGGGGCGGACGTCGCACGCGAGTCGGAGGTGTCCATGCTGCGGGTGCTCGGGGCCGCGCTCCTCGTGGTGCTGGCGTTCACGCTGGCCGGGGCGCTGTACCAGGTGCTGGCGTGGGCCGTCGCGGTCGGTGCGCTCGTGTTCGCCGGGGTCGTGGTGTGGTCGCTGTCGACCCGGGACGGCGAGGGCCGTGTCCGGCGTTGATCGGCGTGACCCGGGCTGCCGGCGTCGCGACCGTCACATTCCGGGCGGAACGCGCCGGGTCCGGCCGGCGTTGAAGCAAACATGACGACCTCCACCGGCTCGCGCTCCTCCGCGGGGCGGCGGGCCGCGCTCCTGACCCTGGCCCGCGTGATCGTGCAGAGCCGCAAGCAGGGTTCGCCCGGCCTCGGCGACCGCGCACGCGCACTTCCTCGCATGGTGACCGGCGCCCTCAGCGGGCGCTCCGGCGTGCTGACCCGCGGTCGGCTCGGCCTGCTGGTCCTGGCGATCGCCTACCTCGTGTCGCCCGTCGACCTCGTGCCCGAGGCGTTGACCTCGGTGTTCGGCCTGGTCGACGACGGCGTCGTAGCCCTCTGGCTCGGCGGCGCGCTGCTCGTCGAGACCCAGCGCTTCCTCGAGTGGGAGCGCGACGGCCGCCCGCAGGTGGTCGACGGCGAGCTGGTCGGGTAGCGCCAGACCCCGCGCCCTCAGAACAGGCCGTGCCGCGCGCCCACGTCGAGGGCGAGCGTGGCGCCGTGCAGGGCGGCGGCCTCCGGGGCGAGCAGGGTCGCGACGGCCCAGCCGACCTCGTCCGGCGTGACGAGCCGGCCCAGGGGCGACTCGGCGGCCCGCTCGGCCAGGACCTCTTCGACGGTGATCCCGCGGCGCTCGGCGGCCTGCGCGGCCAGCCCGCGCAGCCGCGGGGTGTCGGCGGGGCCGGGCGCCACGAGGTGCGCGGTGACCCCGCGGGGCCCGTACGCGATGGCGAGCTGCCGCACGAGGTTGGCCAGGGCGGCGTTGACCACGCCCGCGGCGCAGGCGTAGGGCGCGGGCTCGCTGCCGAAGTGCCCGCCGAGGGCGACGATCCGCGAGCCCTCGCCGAGCTCCGCGTCGACGGCGCGCGCCAGGCGCAGCAGCCCGCCCACCTTCAGGGCCACGACCTGCCCGAGCGCGTCCGGGTCGATCGTCTCCAGCGGCCCGGTCGCCGGCAGCCCCACGGCCTGCACGACCATCCGCACCGCCCGCCCGTCGACGGCCGCCGCGATCGCCGCCGCCCCCGCGTCCGTGCCGACGTCGGCGGCGTGCCCCGTGACCCCCGGCCCGTCCGGCGGGGCCTTCCGCGCGACCGCGAGGACCTCGACCCCGGCCGCGGCGAGCCGCGCCGCGATCGCCGACCCCAGCGCGCCCGACGCGCCGACCACCACGGCCAGCCCGGTCATGACCGGATCCCCGCCTGCATCGGCAGGCCGAGCGCGGCCCGGGCGACGGCGAACGCGTCCTCGGGGGCGAGGAGGTCCAGCTGCACCGCGCGCAGACCGGCGGCGCGGGCACCCGCGACGTTCCACGGCATGTCGTCGACGAACACGATCTCCTCGGGCGCCAGGCCCAGCCGGCCGACGGCGATCGCACAGGCCCGGGGGTCCGGCTTGAGGATCCCGGTGACCGAGGCGTCGACCAGCACGTCGACCTCCTCGAAGAGGGGGTGCACGTCCGCCGGCTCGCCGCCGTGGAAGGCCCGCAGGTCGTTGGTGAGCACGCCGACCGGGACCCCGGCGGCGCGGACGTCGGCGACGAGCGCGGCGGCGCCCGGCCGGACCAGGTCCACGCCGGCCTGGTCGTAGAGGGCGTGCATGAACTCGGGCATCGACCAGTCCCGGCCGAGCGCGCCGTCGATCTCCGCGCAGCGCCGCGCCCAGTACTCGCGCTCGGTGATCTCCTCGCGCAGCATCGCGGCCCAGTCCGGGTCGGCGACGGGGCCGAACGGGCCGCGGCGGTCGGTCGCCGCGCGCACCCGGGGTTCGCGGGCGCCGAGTCCGCCGAGCATCTCCGCGCCGGAGCGGAGGACGACCCCACCGACGTCGAGCAGGAGGGCCTTCATTCAGTGCTCCGGTTCGTGGGAGACGATCGCCGCGGGCAGGACGACGGTGGCCAGCAGGCCGCAGGCGACGCACCAGCCGAGGAAGTTGCGGTCCGCGCCGGACCAGAACTCCTGCACGAAGCTGGCCGGATCCGCCAGCGACGCCCCGCAGCCCGGACAGAAGCTCATGACGCCCAGGCCGGCACCGGGTCGCCGAACAGCTCGAAGATCTCGTCCTTGATGGGGGAGTAGCGGATCGAGCTCTCCCGGGTCCAGAGCTGCCGGAACTCCACCGCGGAGCCGAACTTGTCCTTCTCCATCGGCAGGTCGATGACGTCGTGGGGCTCGCGGTAGGTGCACAGCGGGTCCAGCCCCTGCGCCACCCGGTCCATCTGCTCGGCGTACAGCTTGCGCAGCATGATCACGCCCAGGTCCGACCTGCCGAGGTGCTCCTTCGAACGGTCCGAGATCCGGCCCTGGGTGATCCAGGCGACGATGTCCTGCCCGTCGACGTAGTCCCGCAGCCACTCGCCGCCGTCGTCCTTCAACGGCACCTCGTACACGGGGATCTCCGGCTGCGGCGGCGCCCCGCCCTCGGGCCGGTAGGTCTGGTACCAGACGTGCCAGGTGTTCTCGTCGTCGATCGGCACGCGGATCTGGAAGGTCGCCAGCCCCGCCGCGCCCACGCGCAGCATGTGCGGGAAGACGAGCGGGTGCCCGACCTTCCAGTCCTCGTCCTCCTCGGTGTGGCCCTCCAGCACCCGGCGCTTGAGGATCCCGTGCTCGAAGACCTCGAAGGCGACCTTGACGTGCTTCTTGGTGACGACCGGCAGTGCGGTGCCGCCGTCGAGCTCGCGCAGGAACGAGCCGTACCGGCCGTGCAGCCACTCGACGTGGTAGGGGTCGACCGAGTTCTCCATGATCTGCACGAAGTTGCAGGGGAGCTCGGCGTGCCCGATGTCGCGCCAGGCGTCCTCCCAGACGAAGAGGTCGTAGCGCGGGAGCTCGGGCGCCGGGGCGGGCCCGAGGTAGGCGAAGATCAGCCCGCCGAGCTCCTGCACCGGGTAGGCCGTGGCGCGGATGCGCTCGGCGAAGGTCGAGTCCGCGGGCTCGCCGGGCTGCTCCAGGCACTGTCCGGACTCGTCGAACCGCCAGCCGTGGTACCCGCACCGCAGCCCGACGTCCTCGGTGCAGCCCAGCCACAGCGCCGCCCGGCGGTGCGGGCACTGCTCGGCCAGCAGTCCCACCGTGCCGGTGCCGTCCCGGTACAGCACCAGGTCCTCGCCGAGCAGCCGCCGCTTCACGGGCACGCGGCCGGCCATGTCGTGCGTCGCGACCGGCCACCAGTAGCGGCGCAGCAACTCACCCATGGGCGTGCCCGGCCCGACCTGGGTCAGCCGCCGGTTCTTCTCCGCACTGAGCATGGCCGGACGGTAGGTCCGCTGGTCAGGGTGGCGACAGGGCCGCGTTCGCTTCCCCGGAACGGAGCAGCGCGTTCGCCACACCCGAACGCCCTGCTTGTGGCGGCATGTGGCGGCTGTCACGGTCAGCCCAACCCCGAACTGATCGAGGAGTCACCGAGATGGCCAACGTCGTCCCCCTCGACGAGTACACCGGCGAGTGGTACCCGGGCTTCCGGCCGGAGTTCCTGGCGTCGCCGTTCATCGTCGACGGCACCGGGCCGTTCACCGAGGAGGACGAGGACAAGTTCTGGTTCCTCGACTTCCACTGGTCCCGCGGCCTCACCCCGCTCGCGGCCTTCACCTGGGGCCAGGACGGGTACTGCTGGGGCACCCAGCACGCCGCCGAGGGACTCCCGCTCCCGCCCGGCCGCGGCGTCACCAGCCGGTTCGCCGGCACCCACCTCTACGGCTCCGCGATCCCCGAGACCGACCCGCGCGAGATCGGCGCCCGCGCCAACCGGCTCGGCACCACCCTGCCCCGCTTCCTGCAGAACTACCAGCAGACCTGGGCCGCCGGGCGCGAGGAGCTCGAGGCCACCTGGGCGTACTTCCACGGCCTGGACCTCGCCCAGGTCCCGACCGCCGAGCTCCCCGGCCTGCTGGACCAGGCCCGCCGCTACCACAAGCGGTCGATGGAGATCCACTTCGACGTCATGTACCCGCTGCTGGTCAACTTCCTCGGCTTCTACGGCGCCTGCGCGGAGATGGGGATCAACACCGCGGACATCGGCAAGTTCCTCCAGGGCGAGGACACCAAGATCATGGAGACCGACCGCGGGCTCGCGGAGCTGGCCGTGAAGGCCAAGCGCGCCGGGCTCCGCCAGGTCTTCGAGGACAACGAGGGCACCGCCATCCGCGCCGCCCTGTCCGCGCACGGCGGCCCCGCGAGCCAGTGGCTCACCGACTTCGACGACTTCCTGCAGGTCTACGGGCACCGCCAGGAGGCCACCTGCGACGTCGGCGTCCCCAGCTGGATCGAGGACAACACGATCCCGCTGGACATGATCCGCAGCTTCGTCCTCAAGGAGACCGACCACGACTTCGAGGCCGCGGCGCGCAACGCCGTCGAGGAGCGGGAGGCCGCGATCGAGGCCGCCCGGTCCGGGCTGACCAGGGAGGAGCAGGCGGTGTTCGACGCCGGCCTGCGGTCCAACCAGGAGGCGAACTTCCCCTGGTGGCAGGACGACCACAACTACTACATCGACCTCAAGGTCATGATCCCGCTGCGTCGGGTCACCCAGGAGCTGGCCGCGCGCGTCGGGGCCGACGACCGCAACGACCTGCTCTACCTGTTCTGGCCGGAGCTGCGCGCGGTCGCCGAGGGCCGGGCGTACCACGGCGAGCTGAAGAGCCTGGTCGCCGACCGGCGGCAGTACTTCGACCACTGGGGCGCGCTGCGCGGGCAGATGCCGAAGGTGCTCGGCACCGTGCCCGAGACCGTCGAGGACCCGGTGCTGATCGAGATCTTCGGGCTGAACCCGGCGTCGATCCGCGCCATGCAGAACCCCGACGCCGCGGCCGAGACCACGCTGACCGGCGTCGCCGCCGCGAAGGGCATCGCCACCGGGCCCGCCCGGGTGCTGCAGTCCAGCGACGACATGCACCGGCTGGAGCCCGGCTCGATCCTGGTGTGCGAGTCCACCTCGCCGAGCTGGACGCCCGCCTTCGGCAAGATCGCCGGCGCGGTCTGCGACGGCGGTGGCATGCTCAGCCACGCCGCGATCGTCGGGCGGGAGTACGGCGTGCCCACCGTGACCGCGGTCGGCGTCGCGACCGTGGCCATCGCCGACGGCGACCAGATCGAGGTCGACGGCACCAACGGCAAGGTCACCATCCTCAAGCGGGCGTCGGAGGTCGCGGACGCCGCGACCCACGGGGAGGCCGCCGGATGACGGGGTCCTGGTGGAACCGCAGGAGGAGGTCGTGGGCACCTGCAGCGAGTCGATCGTGTGGATCGACCAGGTCGACACCGCCGACGCCGTGGCCGCGGCGGGGTCCAAGATCGGCCGGCTCACGGAGCTGCACCGGGCCGGGGTCACCGTCCCGCAGGGCTTCGCGGTCACGGTCGACGCGTACCTGCGGCACTGTGCGGAGTCCGGGCTCGACGCCCGGATCGAGGCCGCGCTGCAGGATCTCGGGCCGACGCCGTCGGAGGCGGAGGTGGCGGCGGCGTCGGCCCGGATCCGCGCGCTCGTCGAGGAGACGCCGATGTCGGCGGCCCTCGAGGCGGAGATCACCGAGGCGTACGAGGACCTGTGCCTGCGGGCGGTCGACGTCAACGTGCCGACGGCCGTGCGGTCGTCGGCCACGGGGGAGGACGCCGCCGACGCGAGCTTCGCCGGCATCTTCGACACCTACCTCGGCGTCTCCGGCCCGGACCGGGTGCTCACGGCGGTCCGCGCCTGCTGGGGGTCGCTGTTCACCGGCCGCGCGCTCGCCTACCGGCTGCGCAAGGGCATCAGCCACCACGCCATGCCGATCGCCGTCGGGGTGATCGAGCTCGTGCACGCCCGCGCGTCGGGCGTCGCCTTCTCGGTGCACCCGGTCACCGGCAAGCCGGACCGGATCGTCGTCGAGACGTCGTGGGGCTGGGGCGAGGCGATCGTGCAGGGCCTGGTCGACCCGGACCACGTCGAGATCGGCAAGGCCGACGGCCGGGTGCTGAAGTACGACGTGGCGCACAAGGCGGTCGTGTCGGCCTTCGACTTCGCCGAGGGCAGGGTCACGGAGATCGAGATGCCGGCCAAGCTCGCCGACCGGCAGGTGCTCGACGAGGAGCAGATCGCCGCGATCGCCGAGGCCGTCACGGCCATCGAGGAGCACTACGGCTACCCCGTCGACGTCGAGTGGGTGATCGACCGGCACCGCCGCGCCGGCGACCCGATCACCATCGTCCAGTCCCGGCCGGTCACGGTGACCGCGAAGGAGGCCGCCCCGGCCGCCTACGACCCCGTGGCGCTGGCGCAGAAGTTCGTGTTCAGCGGCAAGCCGATCCCCGGGAGGTAGCGTCCCGCCGCCGTAGGGTGCGGACCATGCGCGCGATCGTCTGCGAGACGCCCGGTGGGCCCGAGGCCCTGACCCTGCAGGACATCCCGAAGCCCGAGCCCGGACCCGGTGAGGTCCGGGTCCGGGTGGAGGCCGCCGGGGTCAACCCGATCGACTGGAAGACCCGGTCGGGCCTGGGCGCGTGGAAGTCGTTCGGCGGGAAGCCGTTCGTCGTGGGCTGGGACGTGGCGGGGGTCGTCGACACCCTGGGGCCCGACACCGACCTCGACGAGCGAGGGTTCGAGGTCGGCGACCCCGTGCTCGGGATGGCCCGCTTCCCGAGCCCCGACGGCGCCTACGCCGAGTACGTGACCGCGCCCGCCGGGCACTTCCGGCCGCGTCCGGCGGACCTGTCGGTGGTCGAGGCGGCCGCGCTGCCGCTCGCCGGGATGACGGCGTGGCAGAGCCTCGTCGACGTCGGGCACCTCGAGGCGGGGCAGCGCGTGCTGATCCACGCCGCGGCAGACGGTGTCGGGCACCTCGCCGTGCAGATCGCGAAGGCCCGCGGGGCGCACGTGATCGGCACGGCCTCGGCCGCGAAGCACGACCTGCTGCGCGAGCTGGGCTGCGACCAGGTCGTCGACTACCGGTCGGAGCGGTTCGAGGAGGTCGTCGAGCCCGTCGACCTGGTCTACGACCTCATCGGCGGCGACACGGCCGTGCGCTCCTTCGGCCTGGTCGAGCCCTCCGGCATGCTCATCTGCCTGCCGACGGTCGCGGTCGAGGCCGCGGTGAAGGCGGCCGGGGAGCACGGGGTGAAGGCCTCCGGCGCCTACGTCCGCGCCGGCGGATCCGGGCTCTCCGAGCTGCTCGAGCTCCACGCGGACGGCCGGCTGCGGGTGCGGGTGGCCGAGACCTTCCCGCTCGAGCGCGCCGCCGACGCCCATCGGCTGGGCGAGCAGGGCCGCACCACCGGGAAGATCGTCCTCACGGTGTAGGACCCGCGGGACCGTGTCGATCGCTCAGGCCGCGGGGCCGTGTCGATCGCTCAGGCCGCGGGGCCGGTGTGGTCGCGCAGCAGGGAGTCCAGGATGTCCTCGGCCTCCGCGGCGGCCGCGGCGGCGTCGCCCGCCCGGATCGCCGCCAGCAGCCCGGTGTGGCTCTCGCAGCGGCCGCCGGCCACCGTCGTCGCGACGCTGGCGTGCACCACCTCGGTCAGCCCGCGGTAGAGCTCGGCCAGCACCGCGTTGTGGGCGCAGCGCAGCACGAGCTGGTGGAACGAGAGATCGGCCCGGGTGAAGGCCGCGAGGTCCGCGGCCCGCTCGGCCTCCTCGCAGGCCGCCATCGCCGCGTCCAGGCCGGCGAGGTCCGCCGCGGTGCGGTGCTGCGCGGCGAGCCGCGCGCCCTCGGCCTCCAGCAGCCGGCGCACCTGCAGCACCTCGCGCAGCTCGGTTCCCGCGAGCCGGCGGATCGCCCCCGAGATCTCGCTCGTCGCGCGGACGAACGTGCCGTCGCCCTGCCGGACCTCGAGCAGCCCGGCGTGGGCGAGCGCGCGCACCGCCTCGCGGACGGTGTTGCGCCCGACCCCCAGCGCCTCGGCCAGCTCGGCCTCCGGCGGGAGCCGCGTGCCGACCGGCCACTCGCCCGCGGCCACCGCCGCGCGGATCTGCTCGATGACCTGGTCGACGAGGCCGGCACGCCGGGTGGTGGCCAAGGGCACAGGCGCCATCCTTTCATCCGAACATGGGATGTCTGACAGAGTAGTCGCCATGCCAGTCGGGGAACCGGGACGCGCCGAGGCGTCTCCTGATCTCGGTGCGCGCCCGCGCATCGAGCACCACCGGGTCGCGGACGGGCAGGCGCTCGAGATCGCCGGGGAGGCCGCCGCGGAGGAGCGTCTGACGCCCGCCCGCTTCGGCCCGTTGAGCGGGACCCTGCTGCTGGCCGTCGGCGTGGTGCTGGCGGCGGTGAACCTGCGTGCGGCGGTGACCAGCGCGTCGTCGCTGCTCGGCGACGTCCGCACCGGGCTCGGGGCATCGGCGGCCTGGACCAGCCTGCTCACCACCGCACCCACGCTGTGCTTCGCGGTGGCGGGCCTGGCCGCACCGGTGCTGGCCCGGCGGATCGGCCTGGCGCGGGCGATCGGGGTGGCGCTGGCGGTGCTCGGCGCCGGGCTCGTCGTGCGGGTGCTGGGCGGCGCGGGCGTGATGCTGGGCGGGACGTTCGTGGCCTGCGCCGGGATCGCGGTGGCCAATGTGCTGGTCCCGGTCGTGGTCAAGGAGTCCTTCGCGCACCGCGTCGGGCTCATGACCGGTCTCTACACGGCGGCGCTGCAGGGCAGCGGCGCGCTCGGTTCGGCGCTCACCCCGGCGGTCGAGGGTCCGGCGGGCGGCTGGCGCGGCGCGCTCGTCCTCTGGGCGGCGCTCGCGCTGGTGGCGCTGGTCGTGTGGGCCGTGGGCGCGCGACACAGGCCGGCGGCGGAGGTCGCCCACGGCGCCCGGCGCGCGTCGTGGGGCCGGCTGCTGCGCAGCCTGGTGGCCTGGTCGGTCACGGCGTTCATGGGGCTGCAGTCCTTCATGGCCTACGTCGTGATGGGCTGGCTGCCGCAGATCTACCTGGGCGCGGGCCTGTCCAAGGGGACGGCGGGGGTGATGCTCAGCATCGCCACGCTCGTCGCCGTCCCGTTCAGCCTGATGGTGCCGGCGTTCGCCGCCCGGCGGCGGAGCCAGTCCGGCTGGAACGCCGGGCTGACCCTGCTCGCGATCGCCGGGGCGCTCGGGCTGATGCTCGCGCCGGCGGCGGTGCCGTGGCTGTGGGCGGTGCTGCTCGGCACCGGGATGACCGTGTTCGCGATGGCGATGACCGTGATCACGCTCCGGGCGGCCGACGCCGCGACGGCGGCCGGGCTGTCCGCCATGGCCCAGGGCTTCGGCTACCTCATCGCCTCGACCGGCCCGATGCTCGTCGGGCTGCTGCACGAGGCGACCGGCGGCTGGACCGTCTCGCTGGCCGTGCTGCTGGTGGCCCTGGTCGCGCAGCTCGTGGCGGGGGTGCTCGCCGGGCGGCCGCGCACCGTCTGAGTCCCGGTCATCCGAGGCGGTGCGAGACCACCGCCGCGGCCTCGACGACGGCGGCCCGCAGCCGCCGCAGGACGTCCGGGGCCGCCCGGTCGGTCGGCGCGGCGACGGAGAGGGCGGCGATGACGTCGTCGGCGCGGTCGCGGACCGGCGCGCCCACCGACATGACCCCGATCCGGCTCTCCTCCCGGTTCTCCGCCCAGCCCCGCTCGGCGACCTCCCGCAGCCGCGCGCGCAGCACGGCCGGGTCGACGATCGAGCGCGGCGTGGCCCGGTGCGGCCGCCAGCCTTCCAGCCGCGCCGCCAGCTCCGCCTCCGGCAGGGCCGCGAGCAGCACCTTCCCGGTGCTCGTCGTGGTGGCGGGCAGCCGGGTACCGACCCGGGAGAAGATCCGCACGGTGTGCGGGCTCTCCAGCCGGTCGATGTAGACCGACTCCAGCCCGTCGAGCACCGCGAGCTGGACGGTCTCGCCGGTCGTCGCGCGCAGGGCGGCCATGACCGGCAGCGCGGCCTCGTGCAGGTCCAGCGCGGCGCCCACCGCGGAGCCGAGGTCGAACAGCGCCAGTCCGAGCCGGTAGCGGCCGGTCGGGACGCGGTCGAGCAGCCGCTCCTCGGTCAGCGTGCCGAGGATCCGGTGCACCGAGGAGGTCGAGAGGTCCAGGCGGCGCGCCAGCTCGGAGACGCCCAGCTCGCGGTCGTGCCGGGAGAACTCCTTGAGCAGCCGGGCGGCGTTGCGCACCGAGCTGAGCCCCGTCTCCGACCGGCTCCTTCCCTCCATGCGGGAAGGATTCCTTGTCCGCCGTGACCGGCGCTACCTACCGTTCGCGCACCCCGAACTCGCAGGAGGCGCCGTGCTCACCGCCGAGCAGAACGACGAGCTGACCCAGGTCGAACCCGGGACCCGGATGGGCGAGGTCCTCCGCCGCTACTGGTACCCGGTGGCGTTCACGCGCGAGCTGGAGGAGTTCCCGGTCAAGCGGGTGGAGCTGCTGGGGGAGTTCTTCGCGGTGTGGCGCTCGCCCTCGGGGCGCTACGGCATCATCCCCGAGCCCTGCCCGCACCGGAAGGCGTCGATGGCCTACGGCGTGGTGGAGGCGAACGGGCTGCGGTGCCCGTACCACGGCTGGGTCTTCGACACCGACGGCGCGTGCACCGAGCAGCCCGCGGAGAAGGACAACACCAACTTCCAGGAGCGGGTGCGGGCCACGGCCGGGCGCGTGGAGGAGCTGGGCGGGCTGGTCTGGGCGTATGTCGGGCCGGCGCCGGCGCCGGAGCTGCCGCGCTTCGACACGTACGTCATGGAGGGCTTCCGGGACATCGGCTGGGCCGACCTGCCGTGCAACTACGTGCAGATCATGGAGAACGCGGTCGACCCGCACCACGTCGAGTTCCTGCACGGGCGGTACTTCGAGTTCGTCGGGCGGCACGAGGGGTTCACCGCGCCCGCCTCGTTCGGCAAGGAGCACGTCCGCATCGGGTTCGACGCCTTCGAGTGGGGGATCATCAAGCGCCGCGTGCTCAAGGGCGCCACCGAGGAGAACGACGACTGGAAGGTCGGCCACCCGCTCGTCTTCCCGTACAACATGCGCGTGGGCGGCGGCGGGATCCACCAGATGCAGATCCGGGTGCCGATCAACCGCACGACCACCCGGTTCATGCTCTACACGGTGCACGCACCCGACGGCTACGAGCACGTGGAGCAGCCGCAGGTCCCGGACTACGAGATCCCGGTGTTCGACGACCGCGGCCGGCACGTCACGAACTACGTCGAGGGCCAGGACATCATGGCCTGGGTGACGCAGGGCGCGGTCACCGACCGCACCACCGAGCACCTGGGCCGCAGCGACATCGGGGTGGCCATGCTCCGCCGGATGTTCCGCGAGCAGATGGACGTCGTGGAGCGCGGCGAGGACCCGCTCGGCACCATTCGGGAGGAGCACGACCGGATCGACCTCCCCTGTGAGAGGGACAAGTTCCACGCGGGCGGCGCGCAGTTCGCGCTGGACTTCTGCGACATGGGGTCGACCCGCTTCTCCCCGGTGCTCGACACGATCAAGAAGATCCACATCTCGGCGGCCGACAAGATCGCCGCGGAGAAGGCCGGGTGACCGTGGCGCCGGGGCTGCCCGGCGGGGCGCGGGAGGACCGCCGCTTCCTCCCCGACGCCGAGGCCCACCGCCGCGACGCCCCGCGCTTCTGTCCGCGGTGCGCCGCCGCCCTCGGGCTGGCGACGGAGTTCTGGGAGGCCGAGGAGCGGCGGTTCTACTGCTGGTGCTCCGGGTGCGGGTGGACCGGCGAGATCACGCCGGGCGAGGGCGGGGTGCGCGGGCACGAACCCGAGCACTGACCAGCACCGACGGGCACGGGCTTCACGCCCGCTCGACGGCGGCGGTCAGGACGGGGAGGTAGCCGCGGGCGTACCCGGCGGCCGTGGGGTGGTAGGCGCCCGGGCCGCCGGGCGCGACGATCCACGGGGCGGCGCTGCACAGCCCGTGTCCGGCGAACGCGGGCCGGACGTCGACGAACGTCGCCCCGAACCGCTGCGCGGTCTCGGCGATCCGGTCGTTCAGCACGTCGGCGCCGGCGTCGATGCGTGCGCTGCGGACCGGGTTCAGCGGGCAGCCGGGGCCGTCGCCGAACAGCCGCGGGTAGCCGAGGACCACGACGCGGGCGGACGGGGCGCGCACGTGCACGGTGCCGAGCACCACCGCGAGCGCGGAGGGCAGGACGTACCGGGCCACCCGCTCGCCGGCCCGGACGGCCTGGTCGCAGCCGGCGTCGTCGGGCGCCGTGGTGCAGCGGGCGAGGACGGGGGCGAACCCGGTGTCGTTGCCGCCCACGGTGATCGTGACGAGGTCGGTGTCCTTCGTGACGGCGGAGACCTGGTCGCGCAGCACCCCGGCGGTGGTCGCGCCGCTGCACGCCACCGTCGTGAACGACGCCGGGCCGGTCTCCGCGGCGTACCGGGCCGGGTAGGAGGCGGTGCTGCGGGCGCACGCGCCGCTCGTGCCGTCCGGCGTGGCGCCGACCCCGGCGGCGTAGGAGTCGCCGAGCGCGACGTAGTCGTCCGGTTCGGCCGCCGCGGCGACCTGCACGCCGGTGAGCGTCGCGGCCAGGGCCAGGACGAGCGGGACCAGCGTTCGGCGGAGCCCGAGCGGGAAGCGGCGCACCTCCCCATCCAGCCATCGCGCCGTTCCGGCGGACAACCGCCGTCCGGGTCCGGGAAGTCGTCGGTGCCGCCACGCACGGTGGCGCCCGTACCCGGCCGGCGTGATCGACGGCCGGCCTACCGGACGACCGTTCAACCGACTAGCGTGCCGGGGTGTGTCGGTGTCGACGGAGCTCCGGGCGGAGGTGGACCTGCCCACGGACGGGTTCGTCGCCGTCGTCAAGCAGGACTGTCCCACCTGCCGGCTGGTGGAGCCCGTGCTGGCGGCGTTGCCGCAGGTCACCGTGTTCTCGCAGGACGATCCCGCGTTCCCCGAGGGTGTCGCGGACCGGCGGGACGACACCGCGCTCGACGCCAGCCTGGCCCTCGACATCGAGACCGTGCCCACGCTCGTCCGGTTCGCCGGAGGCGTCGAGCAGGGCCGGGTCGTCGGGTGGAGCCGCGAGCGGTGGGCCGACCTGACCGGCGTCGCGGAGATCGGGGCGGACCTGCCGGAGTACCGGCCCGGCTGCGGCTCGCGCACCCAGGACCCGGAGGTGGCCGAGGAGATCCTGGTCCGCACCCGCGGCGGGTCGCTGCACTCGCGCCGGCTCGAGATCGCCGCGCTCGAGGACGAGGTCGAGGCCCTCTACGACCGCGGGTTCTCCGACGGCCTGCCCGTCGTACCGCCCACCCCGGCCCGGGTGCTGCGCATGCTGGACGGCACCTCGCGCCGGCCGGACGAGGTGGTCGCGGTCGTCCCGCCCAACCTCGTCGAGGCCACCGTGGAGAAGGTGGCGGTCAACGCCGTCCTCGCCGGCTGCCGGCCCGAGTACCTGCCCGTCGTGCTCGCCGCCGTCGAGGCCGCGTGCACGGACGAGTTCAACGCCCACGGCCTGCTCGCGACCACGTGGGGCGCCGGGCCGGCGATCGTCGTCAACGGGCCGGTCCGCGCCGAGATCGGGATGAACTGGGCCGGCAACGCGCTCGGACAGGGCAACCGAGCCAACTCGACCATAGGCCGAGCGCTGCAGCTGGTGATCCGCAACGTCGGCGGCGGCCGTCCGCAGGAGGTGGACCGGGCCGCGATGGGGCATCCCGGCAAGGTCGGGTTCTGCTTCGCGGAGGACGAGGAGGGCTCGCCGTTCGAGCCGCTCGCGCAGAGCCGCGGCGTGGCGCCGGGCCGCTCGGCGGTCACCGTGTTCGCAGCGGAGGGGCCCCGCGGGATCGTCGACCAGATCTCCCGGCGGCCGGAGTCGCTGGCCCGCTCGCTCGCCCTCGGCCTGCGTGGGGTGTGCCACCCGAAGCTGGTGCGGGGCTTCGACGCGACGCTGGTCGTGTGCCCGGAGCACGCCCGGGTGTTCGCCGAGGCCGGCTGGGACCGGGCGCGGCTGGAGGCGGCGCTCGACGAGGCGCTGCTGCTGGACCGCGCCGAGATCACCCGCGGCGCCGGCGGCATCGACGAGGGCGTGCCGGCGGGCGACTCCGACCGGCCGCTCGCGAAGTTCCGGCCGGGCGGGCTGATGATCGTGCACGCCGGCGGCGGCGCCGGCATGTTCTCGGCCGTGATCGGCGGCTGGGCCGGCGGACCGGGCGGGAGCGCGCCCGTGACGAGAGAGGTGGACCCGTGGCGATGACCCGGACCGGATCGACCGGCTCGCTGGTGATCCTGGACCCGACGGACGAGACCACGGCGGACAGCCGCACGGCGCTGGAGCGCCCGGCCTCGCTCGACGGGCTGCGGGTCGGCCTGCTCGACATCTCGAAGGCGCGCGGGGACGTCTTCCTCGGCCGGCTCGCCGAGCTCCTCGCCGAGCGCGGCGTCACGGTGCGCCGCTACGCCAAGCCGACCTTCACCAAGCCGATGCCGGCCGACCTGCGGCGGCAGATCACCACGGAGTGCGACGTGGTGATCGAGGCCCTCGCCGATTGAGGCTCGTGCACGTCGTGCAGTGTGCACGACTTCGCCGCCCTCGAGGGCCGGGGCGTGATCGCGGCCTTCCTCGCGTCGACGCAGTTCGTGGTGGCCGCCGACGCGCAGGCCCGGGCGCTCGGCTACCGCGAGGTGCCGTCGGTGTTCGTGCCCCATCCGATCCAGGACCGCACGGACGAGGAGATGCGCGCGCTCGCCGATGCCGCGCTGGAGGAGGTGCTCGCGGCCGTGACCCGGCGGTGAGTCACTCGCCGCGCGCGTGGGCACGCAGCCGCTCGGACCAGGAGAGCGGGGAGGGCGGGTCGCCGACGTCCGCGTAGCGGACGCCGTCCCGCTCGACCACCGGGTAGACGCCGAGGCGGTGCTGCGGCGACACGTCGCACTCGCCCGTCCGCAGGTCGAAGCGGTACCAGTGCGAGGGGCAGACCAGCAGGCCGTCCCTGATCCAGCCGTGCTCCAGCGGACCGCGGTTGTGCGGGCAGTCCGCGTCGACGACGTGCCAGCGGCCCTCGTGCTCGACCACGACGAAGGCCCGGCCGTCGTCGGCGACGACGCGCCCGGGCCCGGTGATCCGCAGCAGGGTCATCTCCTGCCGGACGCCCGCAGGTCCGCCAGCGTCTCGCCGCCCACGAACCAGTGCTCCGGCTCGCACTCGGTGAGCACCACGCGGATGGACTCCCGCTTCGCCCCGATCGCCTCCTCGGCGGCGGCGGTGAGCGCCTCGCCGAGCGCCTGCAGCTGCTCGGGGGTGCGGCCCCTGGCGAGCGTGACCTGGATCAGCGGCATCCCAGCTCCAGAGTTCCGAGTCGGTCGATCGACGCGACGACGACGTCCCCCGGCCCGACCGGCACCGCCGCCGTCAGGCCGCCGGACAGGACGATCTCGCCCGCCCGCAGGCCCTCGCCGTCGGCGGCGAGCGCGCGGACCAGCCAGGCGACGGCGGCGGCCGGGTGGCCGAGCGACGCGGCGCCCGACGCGGTGGCGGCGAGCTTCCCGTTCTTCTCCAGCACCACGCCGACGAGCCGCAGGTCGATGCCCTCGGGCGGGACCGGCGTGCCGACGACGTAGCGGGCGGCGGAGGTGTTGTCCGCGACGACGTCGGCCATCGTGAAGCCGTAGTCGGTGTAGCGGGAGTCGAGGACCTCGATCCCCACGGCGACGCCCGACGACGCGGCCACCACGTCCGCCGCGGTGACGTGCGGGCCGGCGAGGTCCCGGCCGAGGGTGAACACGATCTCGGGCTCGCAGCGCGGCTGGATCTGCGCGCCGGTGTCCAGCGGCTCGCCGAGGTCCAGCGCCCCGGCGGCGGGCAGGAAGCCGTAGATCGGCTCGTTGACGTCGACCTGCACCTGCTTGGCCCGCGAGGTCACGCCGAGCTTCCAGCCGGCGAGTGGGCCCGCGGCGCTGCGCAGCTCGCGCTGCACCTGGTAGGCGGTGGGGAGGTCCAGCTCGGGGAACTCGTCGGACAGCTTGCCGATCGCGGTGCGGTCGGCGACGGCCTTGCCCAGCCGGGCTGCCAGCTCGCTCACGTTGATCATGCGCCCACCCTCACGGTCACCGGCCCGAGCCGGTCGAACTCGGCCCGGAACACGTCGCCCGGGGTCATCGGGACGGCCGCGTGCAGCGCGCCCGTCATGATCAGGTGCCCGGGTTCGAGGGCGACGCCGTTCTCGCCCAGGACGTTCGCCAGCCAGGCCACGACGGCGACGGGGTCACCCAGCGCGGCCGCGCCGGCCCCGGTGTCGATCAGCTCGCCGTTGCGGGTGAGGGTCATGCCGACGAGCCGGGTGTCGAGGTCGGCCACCGGGACGATCCGGCTCGACGTGGCCACGGCGCCGTTGGAGGCGAGGTCGGCCACGGTGTCGGCGAGCTTGATCCGCCAGTCGGCGATGCGGGAGTCGACGATCTCCATCCCGGCCACGGCCCCGGCGAGCGCGGCGCGGGCCTGCGTGACGGTCACGCCCGGCCCCTGCAGCCGCTCGCCGAGCACGAACACGATCTCGGCCTCGACCTTGGGGGCGATGAACCGGCCGAGCGGGATCTCGTCGCCGTCGCGGTAGACGGTCGAGGCGAGGACGGGCCCGTGGTCGGGGGAGTCCACGCCGATCATCTTCTGCATCGGCTCGGAGGTCAGCCCGACCTTGTACCCGACGATGCGGTCGCCGTCGGCGAGCAGGAGGTCGATCAGCTCGCGCTGCACCGCGTACCCGTCGGCCATCCCGAGTGTGGGGTCGTCGTCGGTGAAGGGCGGGATCGGCGTGCGGGTGCGGCGGGCGTCGTAGAGCGCCCGGGCCTTCGCGGCCGCGTCCGTCACGGGCATGAAGTCCTCCTCGTGCGAGTTCGTCGCCCATCCTTCCGCGTCGGACCGACCGCGGTCACGGCCACCGTTCCGTCCGTCGGAACGGCTGTCGCACGAACGGCACTCTCGTGCGGTAGGTCCGCACGGCAGTGCCGTTCGTGCAGGTCGGGGGGGTCACCGGTTCGCGAGCTCGCCCAGCAGACGCCAGGTGCGGCGCTCGTCCTCCGGCGAGCCGATCGCGGTCTGGGTGTAGACCAGCTCGGTCACGCCCACCTCGGCGTAGGCCGCGACCTGGTCCGCGAGCGCCTGCTCGTCGCCGATCGCCACCAGGTCGGCGGGGTGGTCGACCCCTTCGCGGTCCAGGGCGGCGCGGTAGGCCGGGATGGTCCCGTAGAACCCCATGCTCTCCTCGGCGCGGGCCCGGGCGCCCGCCCGGTCGGCGGTGACGACCCCGGACACGATCGCGGCGATCCCGGGGGCGGGCCGCCCGGCGGCTGCGGCGTACCTCGCGAGGGTGGGCACGGTGTACCCGGCGAGCGTCCGCGGGCCCGAGAGGATCGGGAGCGCGCCGTCGGCCAGTTCGCCCGCGGCCCGCAGCGTGAGCTCCCCGGCCGCCGCCACCAGCACCGGGACCCGCGGACTGGCGCCCGGCACCGTCGTGGCGAACGGGGTCCGGGCCACCACGGTCTCGCCCTCGACGTCCACGGCACCGGTCTCGAGCAGGGAGCCCAGGGCGTCGAGGAACTCGCGCAGGTGCCGGATCCTGGGATGCGGCGCGATCCCGTAGGTGCGCTCGACGAACTCCTTGATCGACAGGGCGACGCCGAGGGTGAACCGCCCGTGGCTCGCGGCCTGCGCGGTCCGGGCCTGCATCGCCAGGGCGATCGGGTGCCGCGGGTAGATCGGCACTGCGGCCGTCCCGACCTCGATGTCCGGTACCTCACGGGCGGCGAGCGTGGCCACGGTGACGGCGTCGTGGTCGAAGCGCTGGGTGAACCAGGCCGAGGTCAGGCCGGCGTCGGCGAGCTCCTGCACCTGCCCGATCAGCGCGTCGACGGCATTGGGTTCGCCGGGCAGCCGGGCGTGGTCGGTGGGCAGCGCGACGCCGATCCGCACGGGTGGGCTCATGCGCCCCGCCCCTCCCGCTCCGGGGTCCAGCCGAGCCGGCGGGAGATCGCCTCCCCGGCCTCGACCAGCGACCGGGCGTGCCGGCGGCGCGCCGCGGCGCCGAACCGGGCCGTCGGGGCGCCGATCGACAGGGCCGCGACGACCTCGCCGTACCGGTCCCGGACGGGCGCGGCGATCGACACGACGCCGATCTCCCGCTCGTGCACCGCCTCGGCCCACCCCCGGGCCCGCACGGCCGCCAGCTCGGCGCGCAGGGCGTCCGCGGTGACGAGCGTGTGCGGGGTGAGCTGCGGGAACGGCCCGGTGATGCGCTCCTCCCGCTCGGTCTCCGGCAGGTGGGCGAGCAGCACCTTCCCCGAGCTGGTGGCGTGCGCGGGCACGCGGCGCCCGGTCTCGGTGAACAGCCGCAGCGAGTGGGCGGACTCGAGCCGGTCGACGTAGACGACGTCGACGCCGTCGAGCACCCCGACCTGGCAGGTCTCGCCGGTCTCGTCGCGCAGGTGGGCGAGCACCGGCCCGGCGGCAGCGTGCAGGTCCAGGTGCACCTTCACCGCCTCGCCGAGCTCGATCATCACCACGCCCAGCCGGTAGCCGCCGGTGTGCGGGTCCTGCTCGATCAGGCCCTCCGCGGCGAGCGTGGTGAGCAGCCGGTGGACCGCGGACTTGCCCAGGTCGAGGCGCCGGGCCAGCTCCGAGACGCCCAGCGTGGCCTCCTGCGCACGGAAGGCCTTGAGCAGCCGCGCGGCGTTGGTGACGGTGGTGAGCGGGGCGTCGGTCATGCCGGTGCCGCCGGTGCTTCGGTCGGTCCCCGGGGCGTCCGGTCCCGCCGCCCGCCGACGCTGGCGAGCAGGGCCTTGCGCACCTCGTCCGGGTCCGGCGCGGGGGACTCGGCGAGGGCGGCGACCGCGGCGTCCCGGGGCGCGATCGCGCGGGCCAGCAGCGCCTGCGCCCGGGGGAGCCCGGCGGCCGAGGCGCCGACCAGCTCGTCGACCAGCGCCTCGCGCCCGCGCACGCGGCTGCGGATCGTGTCGAAGTCCCGCACCGCCGCGGAGTGCCCGCTGGCCAGCCCGGACCCGACGTGCTGGGCGTGGTGCGGGGTCAGGCCCGACCCGGGCTGCGCGACGACGTGGTAGCAGGTCGTCTGGATCCCCAGCGCGCCGCGGACCTCGGCGTACTGCGGCTCCGCCGACTCGTCGACCAGCCCGAGCGCGGGCACCACGACGGGGTCGTAGAAGCGCAGCGTCCACTCCAGCCCGGGCAGCGACCCGCGCTGCTCCACCTCCTGGCCGCGCAGCGGGCCGAGGTCCTCGCGGGTGGCGAGCAGGTGCAGGTTCCGCACGCCCACGGCCGCGACGTGCACCGTGCCGCCCCCGGCGAGCAGCGGCATCCGGCCGCGGGCACCGGGCGGGAACGTGTCGGCCTGCGCGAGGTAGGCGCGGTGCAGCGCCGCGACGTAGTCCGCAACCGCCTCGCGCATCCGCATCGGGTCGGCCATCGGCGTCCCTCCGTTCTGATTTCCGGAACGGCTGCACTTCCCTCCGGAACGCTAGGGCGCCACGCTGAAGCTCGTCAACAGCGTCGTCAGCACCGAGCAGGGAGGCTCGCCAGTGGGGATCCTGCGCCTGGCCCACGTCGACGTCCGCACACCCGACCTGGACCTCGCCGCCGCGTACTACACCGAGGTCATGGGTCTGCAGACCGTGCAGCGGGATGCGGACACGGTGTACTTCAAGTGCTGGGACGAGGAGGACCACCACTCGCTGCGGATGCGCTACCACCCGCGCACCGGGCTGGACTCCTTCACGTTCCGCGTCGAGGCCGAGGACGACCTGCACGAGTTCGAGAAGAAGGTCGAGGCCTACGGCTGCCCGACCACGCGGGTCAGCCGCGGCGAGGCCGTCGGGCAGGGGGAGTCGATCCGCTTCGAGGTGCCGAGCGGGCAGGTCATGGAGCTGGTCTGGGACATCGAGAAGACCGGCAACCTGCTCGGCAAGCGCAACCCGGCGCCCACGCCGCCGCCCGACCTGCCCGGGATCGCGCCGCCGCGGATGGACCACATGCTGGTCAACGCCGAGGAGGTCGCCGAGGCCGCCACGTTCTTCACCGACGTGCTGGGCCTGCGGATGACCGAGCAGGTGCTCGACGGCAACGGCCACCAGCTCGGCGTCTGGCTCGCCGGCCGCACCAACACCCCGCACAACATCGCCATCGTCAACGGGCCCAACGGCGCCCTGCACCACTGGGCCTACTGGCTCGACGACTGGGACCACATCCGCAAGGCCGCGGACACGCTGGCCTACAACGGCGTGCAGATCGACCAGGGCCCCACGCGCCACGGCGTGACCCGCGGCAACACCATCTACTTCTTCGACCCGCTCGGGATCCGCAACGAGGTCTTCACCGGCGGCTACTGGGTCGACCCGGACACCGAGATCATCACCTGGACCGAGGACAACTTCGGGAAGGGCCTCTTCTACTACGAGAACGTCGTCAGCCAGCGCTTCCTGCGCATGCACACGTGAGCGAGAAGATGACCGACAGGATTCTGCGACTGCAGCACGTGGAGGTCCGGGTCCCCGACCTGGAGCTGTGCACCGCCTACTACACCGAGGTCCTCGGCCTCGTCGAGACCGCGCGGGACACGAAGGACGGCGTGGACCGCGTGTTCCTCAAGTGCTGGGATGAGCGCGAGCACCACTCCGTGATCCTCCGCCAGGCCCCGACCTACGGCCTCGACCACATGTCGTTCAAGGTCCGTGAGGCCGGCGACCTGGACCACTACACGGAGCGGCTGCAGGCGGCGAGCGTGCCGGTGAAGCGGTTCGCCGCCCGCGATCTCGGCCCGGGCTGGGGCGAGGCGATCCGCTTCGAGGCGCCGTCGGGGCACGTCGTCGAGCTGACCCACGGCACCGAGCGGGTGGGCAACATGCTGCCGATGACCAACCCGCCGCCCCGCCCGCAGGACCTGGTGGGGATCGCGCCGCCGCGGCTGGACCACGTGTTCGTCATGGCCGAGGACGTCGACGGCTTCACCCGGTTCTTCACCGAGCTGCTCGACTTCCGGATGACCGAGCAGATCGTGGCGAACGACGGGCACCAGCTGGCCACGTTCCTCGAGCACAGCCACACCCCGCACGACCTCGCCGTGATCACCGGCCCGAACGGGGCGCTGCACCACTTCGCCTTCTGGATGGACGACTGGAACGCCATCCGCGAGGCGGCGGACACGCTGGCCTACCACGGCGTGACGATCGACGTGGCACCCACGCGGCACGGCGTGACCCGCGGCTACACGACGTACTTCTTCGACCCCGTCGGCAACCGCAACGAGCTGTTCACCGGCGGGTACTGGGTGGACCCGGACTTCGAGCCGATCACCTGGACCGAGGAGGAGATGGGCCGGGCGATCTTCTACTACCACCGGCAGGTCAACGAGCGCTTCTTCACGGTGCACTCGTGAGTGCGCCGACGGATCCGCGGAAGATCGACCGCTACGAGGCGCCGAACTACCTGGCGCGGTACCGGGAGCGGCAGAGCCGCCGTGGCGGCGGCGACGGGGCGGCGACCGCCGGCCGGTTCGCGGCGCCCGTCGAGGCCGGCGCCGCCGAGGCCCCCGCCGAGCCGCTGTACCTCCGCCGCTTCCGCGAACGCGGCGCCGCACCCTCACCGAAGGTCGAGTACGAGGGCGCGGCGTTCACCCCCGAGCTGGCCGAGGCGACCCGCGGCAAGGAGGTCGCCGCGCCGGTCGGCCGCCGGGCGAACGAGAAGATCGTCTGTGAGATCTCGATCATCCGGCACGGCATCACCCAGGGCTACTCCACCGACGCCGGCCTGACGCCGATGGGCGGCTGGCAGGCGCACCGCCGCGGGCACGAGCTGGCCCGCCGCTGGGACTCCGGGGACAAGGTGCGGCTGGTCTGCGCGGCCACCAACCGCGCCCGGCAGACCGCGGAGCAGATCTACCGCGGGGCGCAGGACGGGCTGCGGATGTGGGGCCACGACGTCGAGCTGTCGGAGCCCGAACCCGTGCCCGAGCTGCGGAACTTCGGCGTCTGGACGCCGGACGGGCTGCGCGACGTCACGTCGTCGTTCCGCCGGTACCAGTCCGAGATGGAGAAGCTGGAGCGGATGGCCGTCGGCGACCGGCCCCGCTGGCTCGTCGAGATCGACCGCTTCTACCGGACGCAGCTGGGCGGGGCGGACCCGATCCAGATGTGGCTGACGATCCCGATGATGTACTTCGAGCCGCCGGCCGTGTGCGTGCGCCGCTTCTGGCGCGGCTTCCACCGGCTCATGCGGGAGGCGGCCCGACCGACCACCGGACAGCACCGCATCGTGGCCGCCACCCACTCGGGTCCGATGCGCGCGTTCGCGACCTGGGCGCACGGCTACGACCCGGGCGAGCCCTTGAACACCGAGGAGATCCGGGTGAAGCTCCGCGAGGGTGGCCGCACCGCGTTCGTCTCCTACCGGAACCGGGTGACCGAGGTGCACGTGCCGCCCGCCGACGAGTTCCCGGACTGGGAGGCCTGACGCGATGACGCTCGCCGCCGACACCACCGACGCTGCCGGACGGGCCCTCCGGGACGATCCCCCGCTGCTGGTCCCCGAGTCCCCCGAACCCGACTCGCCGCTGCGCTCGGTGGCGATCGCGATGGCGGTGCTGGACTGCTTCGGGGACGAGGCGGAGCTCGGGGCCACCAAGGTCGCCCAACGCCTGGGCGTCGCCAAGAGCACGGCCTGCCGGATGCTCGCCGCGCTGGCCTCGGGCGGGTTGCTGGAGCGCACGCCCTCCGGGCGCTACCGGCTGGGCCTGCGGCTGTTCGAGATCGGGCAGCTGGCGGTGGACCGGCTGATGCTGCGCGAGGTGTCGCTGCCGGTGCTCGGCGAGCTGCGCGAGGTGCTGCGGGAGACCGCGCAGCTCGCGGTCCCGGTGGGCGCCGACGTCCTGTACGTCGACCGGCTGGAGGGCGCGGGCGTCGGGACGATGTTCCACACGGAGATGTACCGGCGCGGGCCGGGGCACTCCTCGAGCGCCGGCAAGGCGATGGCGGCGGTCAACCCGGCGATGGCGCGCGCGATCCTGCAGCGCGGCTTCGAGCGGCGGACGCCGTTCACGATCGTCGACCCGGGGCGGTACCGGCAGGTGCTCCGCCAGGTCCGGGCGGACGGCTACGCCGCCTCCCGGGAGGAGCACACGCTGGGGATGTCGTCGGTGGCCGCGCCGGTCGTCGTCACGCGCGGGGACCGGCGGGTGGCGGTCGCGGCGATCTCGGTGGTCGGGACGACCTCGCGGGTCCTGGGCGCACGCAAGGTCGCGGTGGTGCAGAGTGTCCGGAGGGCGGCGGCGACGGTGTCGGCGCTGTTGGCGCGTTCGTAGGGGGCATCGTGGCCGTCGAGTTCGATCTGGGGACCCGGTACCGGACGGACGGCGGCCCCGCCCTCGTCACCGGCGTGCAGGCGATCGCGCGGCTGCTGGTGGAGCAGCACGCCGCCGACGCGGCCGCGGGACTCCGGACCGCGTCGTTCGTCTCCGGGTACCAGGGCAGTCCGCTGGGCGGGCTGGACAAGACCCTCGCCGCGCTGCCGGAGCTCACCGAGAGCGCGGGCCTGCGGTTCGTGCCCGGGGTCAACGAGGAGCTGGCGGCGACCGCGGTGTGGGGCAGCCAGGTCGAGGTGCCGGGCCATGAGCGGACCGTCGACGGCGCGGTGGGGGTCTGGTACGGCAAGGCGCCCGGGGTGGACCGGGCCGGCGACCCCTTCCGGCACGGCAACATCTGCGGCGCCCACCCGCGCGGCGGCGTCCTCGTGCTGGCCGGCGACGACCCTGGCTGCAAGTCCTCGACGATCCCGTGCGTCTCGGAGCGGACCCTGGCCGGCTACGGCCTGCCGGTGCTGTACCCGGCGGATGCGGCCGACGTCGTGCGGCTGGGCCGGTACGGCATCGCCCTCAGCCGGGCGTCGGGCATGTGGGTGGGGCTGAAGATCACCGCCGACGTGGCCGACGGCGTGTACACCCTCGACCCGGCCGAGGTCTCCGACCTGGAGATCACGGTCCCGGAGCTCGAGTGGGAGGGCCGGCCGTGGCGGTACCGGCAGTACCCGATGCTCGTGCCGCCCTCGTCGCTGGAGGCGGAGGCGCAGCTGTACGGGCCGCGCTGGGCGATGGTCCGGGCGTTCCTGGCCGCCAACCCGGTCGACGTCCTGGTCGACCCCGCGCCGGGGGCGACGATCGGGATCGTCGCGGCCGGGAAGGCGTTCGGCGACGTCCGGCAGGCCCTGCGCGACCTCGGCGTCGACTCGGGCGTGCGGCTGCTGAAGCTCGGCGCGGTCCACCCGCTCGAGCGGGAGCGGCTGCGGGCCTTCGCCGCCGGGCTCGACACCGTCCTGGTGGTGGAGGAGAAGGCGCCGTTCGTCGAGACGGCGGTGCGCGACGCCCTGTACGGCACGGCCGACGCGCCCGCGGTGCTCGGGGCGGCCGACGCGTCGGGCGCCCCGCTGGTGCCGCAGGCGGGCGAGCTCACCGCGGCGGTGCTGGCCGGGCCGTTGCGCCGCGTGCTGCGCGACCGCCTGCCGCTCGCGGCGCCGAGGTCCGCACCGCCGCCGTTGGAGCTGCTGCCGGTCGCCCGCACCCCGTACTTCTGCTCCGGGTGCCCGCACAACCGCTCGACCGTGGTCCCGGAGGGGGCGGTGGCCGGGGGCGGCATCGGCTGCCACGCGATGGTCGCGCTCACCCACCGCGAGGTCAGCGAGGTCGGGTCGATCACGCAGATGGGCGGCGAGGGCGCGCAGTGGATCGGGCAGGCGCCCTTCACCACCGCCGGCCACATGTTCCAGAACATGGGCGACGGCACGTTCGCGCACTCCGGGCAGCTGGCCGTGCAGGCGTGCGTGGCCGCCGGCGTGACGATCACCTACAAGCTCCTCTACAACCGCGCGGTCGCGATGACCGGCGGGCAGGACGCCGAGGGCGGGCTCGAGGTGCCCGCGCTGGCCGCGAAGCTGCTGGCCGAGGGCGTCGCGAAGATCATCGTGTGCGCCGACGAGCCGTACCGGTTCCGTGACCTGCCACCGTTGCCGAAGGGCGTGGACCTCTGGCACCGGGACCGGTTCGACGAGGCGCAGCGGGTGCTGGGGGACACCCCGGGCGTCACGGTGCTCATCTACGACCAGCGGTGCGCCGCGGAGTCCCGGCGGCTGCGCAAGCGCGGCGCGATCCCGGTCCGGCCCACCCGCGTCGTGATCAACGAGGCCGTGTGCGAGGGCTGCGGCGACTGCGGGGCGAAGTCGAACTGCCTGTCGGTGCAGCCGGTCGACACGGAGTTCGGCCGCAAGACGCGCATCGACCAGACCTCGTGCAACACCGACTACTCGTGCCTCGCCGGGGACTGCCCGTCGTTCGTCACCGTCGAGTCGCCCGGCGGCCGGGCGGCGCGCCGCGAGCGGCCGGAGCCGCCGCCGGTGCCCGATGTCGCGGTGCCGGAGGCCGGCGACGTCTTCCTGGCAGGCATCGGCGGGACCGGCATCGTCACGGTCAACCAGGTCCTCGGCTCGGCCGCGGTGCGCGACGGCCGCGCGGTGCATGGCGTGGACCAGACCGGGCTCTCGCAGAAGGCCGGCCCGGTCGTCTCGCACCTGCGGGTGGGGGACCCGGCCGTCGTCGGCCCGGCGAACCGGGTCGGCACCGCGGACTGCTACCTGGCGTTCGACGCGCTGGTCGGGGCGGACTCCCGCTACCTCGCCGTCGCCGCGGAGGACCGGACCACGGCCGTCGTCTCGACGAGTCCGGTGCCGACCGGGGCGCAGGTCCGGGACGCGGGCGTGACCCCACCGGCCGCCGACGAGCTGGTGGCGCGGATCGCGGGGCGGTGCCGCGAGGTCGTCACGCTCGACGCCCAGGCCGCGGCGGAGGCCCTGTTCGGCGACGCGATGCCGGCGAACCTGCTGCTGGTCGGCGCGGCCTACCAGGCCGGGGTACTGCCCGTGACGGCCACGGCGGTGGAGTGGGCCATCGAGCTCAACGGCGTGGCGGTCGCGGCGAACACGGCAGCGTTCCGGTGGGGCCGGGTGGCTGTGGCCGATCCGGCGGCCTTCGCGGCCGCGTTGCCGTCGGCGGCCGTGCGGGACCCCGAGCCCCCCGGACCGACCCCGGCTCTCGACCTGGGCGAGCTGGCGGGGGAGACCCGGCGGCTGGTCGAGGTGCGGGCCGCCGAGCTGGTCGCCTACCAGTCGGAGCGGACGGCCCGCGCGTACGTCGCGGACGTCCGGGCTGTGTGGCGGGCCGAGCGGGAGTTGGGCGGGGACACCCGGTTCTCCGAGGCCGTGGCGCGCGGGCTGCACCGGCTCACCGCGTACAAGGACGAGTACGAGGTGGCCCGGCTGCTCACCGACCCTGCGTTCGAGGCCCGGCTCGCGGCCGAGGTGCCGGGCGGCACGCGGCTGCGGTACCGGCTGCACCCGCCGGTGCTCAAGGCGCTGGGGCGGCGGCGGAAGATCGCGCTCGGCCCATGGATGCGGCCGGTGCTGCGGACGCTCGCCAAGGGCAGGGTCGTGCGCGGCACGGCGCTCGACCCGTTCGGCCGCACCGAGATCCGCAGGCTGGAGCGGGCGCTGCGGGACGAGTACCGGGCGATGGTGCTGCGGCTCGCGGAGGGACTCACCACGGACACCCACGAGGCGGCGGTGGCGGCGGCCGAGGCCGCGGAGCTGGTCCGCGGGTACGAGGACGTCAAGCTGGCCGGGGTGGCGCGCTACCGGGCCCGGCTGGCGGAGCTCGGCATCACGAACGTCGCGGACCCCGAGGCCGGCTCTTGACGCGCCGGGGTCGAGGCGTTCCCGATCAGGTGATCCAGGTCCCGTAACGCCGTTCGCCGCGGCCTTCCCGCGGCGCGCCGGTGACCGCCCGCACAGGGCGATTGCGCTGTGTGATCGATCAGCGACTACCGGTGACGACGAGCGGGGCGCGAGGCCCGTCCGTGCGGTGAACGGCGGGCGAACGACCCGCGTGTCGCGCCGACACGCCGGGTCCGCAGCGGTCCGGCCACTCGGCGCGCCACCCGATCCGGTGGTCTCGCCGAACGCAACCGGACCGGGACAACGGGTACCCGGCCCCGCTAGCGTCGTTCGCGGATCACGACGAGGTCACGAAGAGGACTCCGGGCCGGCATCCCCGAGCCGACCCGGTCCGGCCCCCCACCGGATGTCCGGCCCCGTCACGATCCGGAAGGAAGATCGTGGCACGGCATCGCTCCCCCCAGGGCCGTCGCGCGATCGCCGGGCCACCGCTGCCCGCCCCCGCGGCGGCAGCGGGGCCCGGCGGCCTGCGAACGAGCCTCCCGCTCCCCAGCGGCTCCCCGTCGCTGTCGCCTGCGCTGTCCCCGGCGCTCTCCCTGTCGTCCCCGCCCGCGGGTCTGACGTCGCTGCAGGCCCGCATGGCCGCGGTCGTCGCCGTCGGTGGCGTGGTCGCGGCGGCCGGGCAGGCCGCCTACTCCGGTGCGCTCCCCGACCTGGAGTCCGGGGCCAACGCCCTGCGCGCGGGCCTCGTCGAGCTGACCGCCGGGGCGTCCGTCCTCGCGGGCGACCTCGACACCGGCGACACCGGCGCCACCGGGACGGCCGACGCGGACGCCATCGCCGACCTGGCCGGCCGGCAGGTGCGCGTCCCGCTCGCGCCCGTCGCCACGCCGCCCGCGGTGGCCGCCCCGGGCACGGTCGCCGGCCCGGTGACCGGCGCGGACGTCGTGGCCGACGTGGTCAAGGCCGCCGACCTGCACCAGGCCGCCGCCGACGCCGCCCGCAAGGCGGCCGAGGAGGCGGAGGCCGCGCGGAAGGCCGCCGAGGCCGAGGCCGCGCGCCAGGCCGAGGAGCTCGCGACGCTCGGTGCCTCCCGTACGGCCGGTGGCGGGATCCAGATGGTGATCGGGCGGGTGTCGTCGGGCTTCGGCATCCGCGGCGGTGCCCCGCACCAGGGCCTGGACATCGCGGCGCCGATCGGCACGCCGATCCACGTCCCGCTGGCCGGCACGGTGATCAGCTCCGGCCCGGCGAGCGGCTTCGGGCTGTGGGTGCGGGTGCAGCACGCGGACGGCACGATCACCACCTACGGCCACATCAACCGGTCGCTGGTGAGCGTGGGTCAGCAGGTGGAGGCCGGGCAGCAGATCGCCGAGGTCGGCAACCGCGGCCAGTCCACCGGCCCGCACCTGCACATCGAGGTCACCACCCCGGTCGGCACGAAGATCAACCCCAAGCCGTGGCTCGACGAGCAGGGGATCGGCTACACCTGACGTCGCTCCGGGGGCCGCCTAGCGGTACGCCTCGAGTGCGCGGATCTTGTTCGTCACGTCGAGCGCGGCGACCTTGTAGGCCTCGGAGAGCGTCGGGTAGTTCAGCACCGTGTCGACGAGGTAGTCGACGGTCCCGCCGCAGCCCATGATCGCCTGGCCGATGTGGACGAGGTCGGTGGCGTTGGTGCCGAACACGTGCACGCCCAGCAGCGTCCGGTCCTCCGTGGAGACCAGCAGCTTGAGCATGCCGTAGGAGTCGCCGACGATCGCGCCGCGGGCCAGCTCGCGGTAGCGCGAGATCCCGACCTCGTACGGCGTGGCGGTCTCGGTCAGCTCGGCCTCCGTCCTCCCGCAGTAGGAGATCTCCGGGACGGTGTAGATGCCGATCGGCTGCAGGCCGTGCAGCTCACGCGCCGGCTCGCCGAACGCGTGGTAGGCCGCGAGCCGGCCCTGGTCCATGCTGGTCGCGGCGAGGGCGGGGAAGCCGATCACGTCCCCCACCGCGTAGATGTGCTCGACCTCGGTCCGGTAGTGCTGGTCGACGGCGATGCGGCCACGTCTGTCGGCCGTGAGGTTCGCCTTGTCCAGCGCCAGCTCGTCGGTGACGCCCTGCCGGCCGGCCGAGTACATGACCATGTCGGCCGGGATCTTCTTGCCGCTGGCCAGTGAGGTGATCGTGCCCTTGGCGGTGTTCTCGACGCGGGCGACCTCCTCGCCGAAGCGGAACGACACGCCCTGGTCGCGCAGGTGGAACTTCAGCGACTCGACGACCTCCGGGTCGCAGAAGTCCAGCATGTTCGGCCGTTTCTCGACGACAGTGACCTTGGTGCCGAGCGCCGCGAACATCGAGGCGTACTCGATGCCGATCACCCCGGCGCCGACGACGACCATCGAGGCGGGGACGCGGTGCAGGTGCAGCACCGCGTCGGAGTCCACGACGTGGTACTCGTCGTCGTCGAACTCGACCTCCGGCGGACGGGCCGGCCTGGTGCCGGTCGCGATCACGATGTACCCGGCCGTCACGGTGCTGTGGTCGCCGCGCTCGGGCCCGCTCACCGTGACGGTGTGCGGATCCTCGAAATGCGCGGTGCCGCCGAGGATGTCGACGTGGTTGCGCAGCAGCTGGTTGCGGATGATCTCCACCTCGCGGCCCACCACGTGCTGCGTGCGGGCGAGCAGGTCCGCGATGGTGATCTCCGACTTGACCCGGTAGCTCGCGCCGTACATCTCGCGCTGCGCGAACCCGGTCAGGTAGAGGACCGCCTCGCGCAACGTCTTCGACGGGATCGTCCCCGTGTTGACGCAGACGCCGCCGATCATGTCGCGGCGTTCCGCGATCGCCACCCGCTTGCCGAGCTTGGCCGCGGCGATCGCCGCCTTCTGCCCGCCCGGGCCCGAACCGATCACCAGCAGGTCGTAGTCGTACACCGACCGTCCTCCCGTGCGCGTGTGGTGCGCCGTGCGCCCGGCCGCGCGGTCACGCACGCCGGGGGACGCGCTGCTTCCCGCTCAGGGTTCCCCTGCGCGTTCACGAGGGCAACCACAGGACGTTACAACTGCGCGACGACAGGACGACCGATCCGGGGCGCGTCCGGGCCGCTCGGTCCACAGGGTCCGGTCGGGGCCGCGGTTCCCGGTGCCCGGCGCGGCGGTTCTCCACAGCCGCGACAGCTTCTCTCGCCTCCGTCGGTGGCGCGAATGACGCTGCCGGGCATGAGTCCTGCGCCGTTCCCCGTGCCGCCCCCGGTCCCGCCGTCCGCCCTCTCCGCCCTGGCCGCACTGCCCGGGGACCCCGACTCCCCGGTGCGCGTCGGCACCGAGGGGCTCCTCGCCGCGGTGCCGGTGCTGATCGGGTTCCGGCCGCGGGACTCGCTGGTCATGATCGCGACGGGCGGGCCGCACGGCCGGCGTGTCGGCCTGACGCTGCGGGTCGACCTGCCGCCGCCGGACGCCCCGGAGCTCGTGGCCGCGCTCTGCGAGTCCGCGGCCGCAGCGCTGTGCCGGGACGACCCCGAGGGCGCCGCCGTCCTGGTCGTGGGCGGGGGCGAGCCGTCGCCGCCGGCACCGGGGGAGCCGGAGTGGCCGCCGCGGGCGGACGTCGCCGGCGCCGCCACGCTCGCCCTGCTCGAGCGGGAGATCGGGGTCCACACGGTGGCGTGGGCGGCCGAGATCGCCGCCGGTGCGCCATGGCGCTGCTACCCGGTGCACGACTGCGGCTGCGCGGGAACGCTGCCGGATCCGGCGGCGTCCGTCCTCGCCGCCACGGCGGTCGCCCGCGGGGCGCTGGTGCGGGACTCGCGGGAGGAGCTGGCGAAAGTGGTGGAGCCGGCCGGGCCCGCCGAGTCGTTCGAGCCGAGCGGACGGTCCGGCCCGACGAAGCCGACCGAGCCGACCGAGCCGACCGAGCCGGCCGGGCCATCCGCGGGATCCGCCGACGCCGACGCCGACGCCGACGCCGAGGACGGCGGGGCGGAGGCCGGGGATCCGCGGCGGCTGCTGCGGCAGGCCCTGGCCGACGCGGCGGCCGGCCGGTTGGTCGTCGGGCGGCGGCTCGCCGGGGCGATGGCCGCCGCGCTGCGCCGGCCGTGGTTCCGCGACGAGGCCCTCGCGGCGTGCGCCGGGGACGCGGCGCCGGAGGCGGAGCAGCTGTGGGCGGCCCTGGCCCGGACCGGCCCGGGAGCGGACGCGGCGACCCCGGCGGCGCTGCTCGCCGTGTCGGCGCTGCTCCGGGGCGACGGGGCCCTGGCCAACGTGGCCCTCGACCGCGCGCTCGGCGCCGACCCGGGGCACCGCCTCGCCCACTCCCTGCGCGCCGCGCTCGACGGCGGCTGGGGGCCGCGGGAGATCCGGGCGTGGCTGGAGGGCGCGCGGTGAGGCCTCTACCTCCGCCGAATCCGCTGGACCCGCCGGCCCCGCCGTCAGACGGGCAGGCGGTCCTGGGCGAACCGCCAGGCGTCGCCGACCATCGTCTCCAGGGCGGTGCGGGTGGGGTTCCAGCCCAGCTCGGCGGTCGCGCGCTCGCTGGAGGCGATGAGCACGGCGGGGTCGCCGGCCCGGCGCGGGGCCACGCGGGCGGGAATCGGGTGCCCGGTCACCGTCCGGCAGGCCTCGACCACCTCGAGCACCGAGAAGCCGCGGCCGCTGCCGAGGTTGTAGATGCCGTGCCGGCCCGGCTCCGCCTTCTGCAGGGCGAGCAGGTGGGCGTCGGCGAGGTCGTCGACGTGGATGTAGTCCCGCAGGCAGGTGCCGTCCGGGGTGTCCCAGTCGTCGCCGTAGATCGCGACGGACTCCCGGGTGCCCGCGGCCACCTGCAGCACGATCGGGATCAGGTGCGTCTCCACCGCGTGCCGCTCGCCGAAGCGGCCGTGCGCACCCGCCACGTTGAAGTAGCGCAGGCTCACCGCGGCCAGCCCGTACGCCGTGGCGTACGAGGTGATCATGGTGTCGATGGCGAGCTTGCTGGCGCCGTAGGGGTTGGTCGGCCGGGTCGGCGCGTCCTCCGGGATCGGCACCTGCTCCGGCTCGCCGTACACCGCGGCGGTGGAGGAGAAGACCAGCCGCGGGGTGCCGTGCTCGCGCATCGCCTCCAGCAGCCGGAAGGTGCGGACCACGTTGTTGTCCCAGTACAGCTCCGGCTTCTCCACCGACTCACCGACCAGCGAGCGGGCGGCGAAGTGCAGCACCCCGTCGAAGCCCTCGGCCAGCAGCGGGCCCGCGGCCTCGGACAGCTCGCCCTCCACGAAGCGCGCGCCCTCCGGCACCGCGTCGGCGTGCCCGGTGGACAGGTCGTCGAGCACCACGACCTCGTTCCCGGCCTCCACCAGGTGGGCTGCGTTGACGCTGCCGACGTAGCCCGCGCCTCCGGTGACGAGCAGCTTCACGAGGTCCTCCCTGGGTCCGGCCGTCCTCCGCGGAACGGTCTCACGCCCGGCCCGGTTCCCCGCGCGCGACCCCGGGCGCCCCGGGTACCCCGGACACGCCACGAGCCCCGGCGGCCGGACCGGGGCTCGTGGTGGGACGGGCGTGGGTGCGCGCCACCGAGAGCGGCCCGCACCTGCGGGAACCGCGATTCGGGCGGCGGCTCGGGCAGCGCCCTCCGTCAGCGCCTCGGTCAGTGCCTCAGACGGCGCGGACGAGGACCGCGTGCGCGATCAGCGGCGCGACCGTGGCCGTCTCGCCGCCGGAGGTGACGGGCACCGGGTCGCCGAAGCGCGGGATGCCGCCGACCTCGACGTCGCCGCCCGGGACGATCCCGGCCAGCTTCAGCTCGCCCATGAGGTCCGCGTCCACCTGCACGTGCTCGGCGATGCGGCGCACCTCGACCCGGCCGCCGCCACGGCGGGCGAACTCGTCGAGCCGCTGCAGCCCGACCTCGAGGGTGGGCGGCGCCGAGGCGCGCGAGGCGCCCTCCGCGGCCTCGGGGGCGCGCAGCTCGTCCAGACCCGGGATCGGGTTGCCGTACGGCGAGACCTGCGGGTCGTCGAGCAGCGCGACGAGCTTGCGCTCCACCGCGTCGCTCATCACGTGCTCCCAGCGGCAGGCCTCCGCGTGCACGAGCTCCCACTCGAGGCCGATGACGTCGATCAGCAGGCGTTCGGCGAGGCGGTGCTTGCGCATGACGGCCACGGCGCGCGAGCGACCGTCGTCCGTCAGCTCGAGGTGCCGGTCGCCGGCGACGACGACGAGCCCGTCGCGCTCCATGCGCGCGACCGTCTGGCTGACGGTCGGACCGCTCTGCCCGAGGCGTTCGGCGATCCGCGCGCGCAGCGGGACGACGCCCTCCTCCTCGAGCTCGTAGATGGTCCGGAGGTACATCTCGGTGGTGTCGATGAGATCGTTCACGGCCGGCCCCTTCGTTCGTCTGACCAGTCTAGCGGCGCCGGTCGCAGCGTCGGCGCAGCGTTGTCGGCAAGCTCGCGCTGGTCGTGGGTGGACGCTGCTGCGTGGTGGGAGATGGTGGGGGACGTTCCGCGGCCCCGGGCACCGTGCCCGGTTCCGCGCGACGCCCTCCGTCACCCGCCCCGGGTGCCGCCGCGTGCAGCGCGGCTCGGCGACGCCCGATGGCGGCGGACGCTTCGACGTCGAGGATAGACCGTGCAGGATGGTGGGCGTGTCCCCGCCGAACGACGAGACGACCCGTGGCCGGTCCGGCACCGCGCCGGGCGGCGCTGCGGAACCGGGCTGGAGCGCCCCGCTGATCAGCCCCGCCGGCCTGGCGGCCGTGCTCGACCGGGCCGACCGGCCGGTGGTGCTCGACGTCCGCTGGCGGCTGGGCGGGCCGCACGGCCGCGCCGACCACCTGGCCGGGCACGTCCCGGGTGCCGGGTTCGTCGACCTGGACTCCGAGCTGGCCGACCCGCAGCGGGCCGGTGGGATCGGCGGCCGGCACCCCCTGCCGTCGGTGGCGCGGCTCGAGAAGGCGCTGCGGCTGTGCGGGGTGCGCGCCGGCTCCCGCGTGGTCGCCTACGACGACGGCGACGGTTCGGTCGCCGCCCGGGCCTGGTGGCTGCTGCGGTGGGCGGGGCTGCCGGCGGACCGGGTCGCGGTGCTCGACGGCGGCTGGGCGGCGTGGCGGGCCGCCGGCCTGCCCGCGGACACCGGGGCGCTGGCCCCGCAGAACGGCACGATCGTCGTGCGACCCGGCGGCATGCCGGTCGTCGACGCGGACGGGGCGGCGGTGATCGCCGGTGCCGGCGTGCTGCTCGACGCCCGCGCCGCCGTGCGCTACCGCGGGGAGCAGGAGCCGGTCGACCGGCGGGCCGGTCACATCCCCGGGGCGGTCAACGCGCCGTCGGCCGGGCACGTCGGGCCGGACGGGCACTGGCTCCCGCCCGAGGAGCTGGCCGAGCGGTTCCGCGCGCTGGGCGTGGGGCCCGGGCCGGTGGGCGCGTACTGCGGGTCGGGCGTCACGGCGGCGTCGGTCGTGCTGGCGCTGGAGGTCGCCGGCCTGCGCACGCCCGAGCGGCCCGCGGTGCTCTACGCCGGGTCATGGTCGGACTGGAGCTCCGACCGGCGCCGGCCCGTCGCGACCGGCGAGGAGCCGGGCGACCCGGGGCAGCTGTGAGCGCTCCCGGGACCTTCCGCACGTGCCGCACGCGCGCGATTCGCCTACCGTCCGCGTCATGAGCCCGCGCACCTCGGTGGTCTGGACGCCGGAGTTCCTCACCTACCAGCTCTCGGACGACCATCCCCTCAATCCGGTGCGGCTCGACCTGACGATGCGGCTGGCCAGCCAGCTGGGCGTGCTCGACGGCGTCGAGCTGCTCGCGCCGGAGCCCGCCACGGAGCAGGACCTGCTGCGCGTCCACGAACCCGGGTACCTCACGGCCGTGAAGTCGGCACCGGAGATGCCGTTCGACGTCGGACACGGGCTCGGCACGGACGACAACCCGATCTTCTTCGGCATGCACGAGGCCAGCTCGCTGATCTGCGGAGGCTCGCTGCTCGCGGCCCGCGAGATCGCCGAGGGCCGCGCCGACCGCGCGGTCAACATCGCCGGCGGGCTGCACCACGCCATGCCGGGCCGGGCGGCCGGGTTCTGCGTCTACAACGACTGCTCCGTGGCCATCGCCTGGCTGCTGGAGCAGGGCTACGAGCGGATCGCCTACGTCGACGTCGACGTGCACCACGGCGACGGCGTCCAGGCCGCGTTCTACGACGACCCGCGGGTCATGACCATCTCGCTGCACCAGCACCCGCTCACGCTGTGGCCGGGCACCGGCTGGTCCGCGGAGCTGGGCAAGGGCAAGGGCGAGGGGTACGCCGTCAACATCCCGCTGCCGCCCGGCACGGGCGACGCCGGCTGGCGCCGCGCCTTCCACGCGATCGTGCCCTCCCTGCTCGAGGACTTCCGCCCGCAGATCCTGGTCAGCGAGTGCGGCGCCGACGCGCACGCGGAGGACCCGCTGGCCAACCTCGAGATGTCGGTCGACGGGCAGCGCGCCACCTACCAGGCCATGCGCGAGCTGGCGGAGACCACGGCCGGCGGGAAGTGGCTCGTCCTCGGCGGCGGCGGGTACGCGCTGTTCCGCGTGGTCCCGCGGGCGTGGACCCACCTGCTCGCAACGGTCCTCGACCGCGACCTCGACCCGGCGACGTCCATCCCCGCGGACTGGACCGCCCACGCCACCTCGCTCACCCGGATGCCGCTGCCGGTCGCCATGACGGACGACGCCGACCCCTCGTACTCCCCGTGGGGCGACGGCAAGGCGGACCGGGTCGACGGCGGCCTCGTCGACACCCGGCGGGCCGTCTTCCCCCTGCACGGCCTCGACCCCGACGACCCCCGGGACTAAGTCCATGCCTGATCGCGCGCCCGACCGGGCCGACCAGACCACCACCGACACCCGCTCCGGCAGCAGTACCGGCACCGCGACCGTCGACCCCCCGGCCGGCGGCGCCCCCGAGACGACCGCCCCCGTACCGCCGGGCGAGGCCGCCCCGGGGCCCGCCTACCCGCGGCACTGGGAGGCCGACATCGTCGCCTCCGACGGCCGGATCGTGCACCTGCGCCCGATCCAGCCGTCCGACGCCGACGCGCTGCTGGCCTTCCACCAGCTGCTCTCCGACCGCACCCGCTACCTGCGCTACTTCGGGCCCTACCCGCGGATCCCCCCGCGCGACCTCGAGCGGTTCGTCACCGTCGACCACCACAAGAGGGTGGCCTTCATCGCGCTGCTCGGCGACGAGATCATCGCCGTCGGGCGCTACGAGGGCCTGAGCGACCCGGACAAGCCCGATGCACCGGTGGCCTCCGCGGAGGTCGCGTTCGTGGTGCGGGACGACCACCAGGGCCGCGGGCTCGGCTCGATCCTGCTCGAACACCTCGCGGCGGCGGCCCGGGAGAACGGCCTCGACCGGTTCGAGGCCGAGGTGCTGGTGGAGAACCACGCCATGGTCCGGGTCTTCCGCGAGGCCGGGTACCAGGTGCGGCGGGCCTTCGCCGAGGGCGTGCTGCACCTCGAGTTCGACATCGACCCCACCGAGCGCTCCCTCGCCGTGCGGGACTCGCGCGAGCAGGCCGCCGAGGCCCGCAGCGTCGCGAACGTGCTGAACCCGACGTCCGTGGCGGTCATCGGCGCGTCCACGGACCCGTCGAAGATCGGCCACGCCGTCCTGTCGAACCTGTTGCGCGCCAACTTCACCGGGCCCGTCTACCCGGTCAACCCCGACGCCCGCTCGGTGCGCGGCGTGCGGGCCTACGCCTCGGTCACGGACATCCCCGACCCGGTCGACCTCGCCGTCGTCGCCATCCCCGCCGCGGGGATCGACGAGGTCATGGACTCCTGCCTGGAGAAGGGCGTCAAGGCGCTGGTGGTGGTCAGCGCCGGGTTCGCCGACGCCGGCGGGCACGGCGTCAGCGCCGAGCGCAAGCTGGTCGCCGAGGCCCGCGCGCACGGCATGCGGGTGATCGGCCCGAACGCGCTGGGCGTGGCCAACCTGGCCGACGAGGTGCGCCTCAACGCCAGCCTGGCCCCGGACCTGCCGCCGCGCGGCCGGGTGGGCTTCTTCAGCCAGTCCGGCGCGCTGGGCACCGCGATCCTCGCGACGGCCAAGTCCCGCGGGCTCGGGCTGTCGACGTTCGTCTCCGCCGGTAACCGGGCCGACGTCTCCGGCAACGACCTGCTGCAGTTCTGGCAGACCGACCCGGCGACGGACGTCGTGCTGCTGTACCTGGAGACCTTCGGCAACCCGCGCAAGTTCGGGCGGCTCGCGCGCCGGCTCGCCCGCACCAAGCCGGTGGTGGCGGTGAAGAGCGGCCGGCACGCCGCGCCCCAGCGGCTGCGGGAGAGCGCCGTCCCGATCGACGACGCGAGCGTGCGGGCGCTGTTCGAGCAGTCCGGCGTGATCCGCGTCGAGACCATCGCCCAGCTGTTCGACACCGCGCTCCTGCTGGCCTACCAGCCGCTGCCGAAGGGCCGCCGGGTGGCGGTCGTCGGGAACTCGACGGCGCTGAACGTGCTGGTCACGGACGCGCTGCGGGACGAGGGCATGGAGACCGCGGGCGACCCGGTCGACGTCGGCGCGGCCGCGTCGCCCGAGGAGTTCGCCGCCGCCGTGGGCCGGGCGCTGGAGGCCGACGGCGCGGCCGAGGCGGACTCGATCGTCGTGGTGTTCGTCCCGCCGATCGCGACGCCGGGCGCGGAGTACGCGCGGGTGCTGCGCGAGACCGCGAACAGCGGCGCGGACAAGCCGGTGGCCGCGGTGTTCCTCGCGATGGAGGGTGTGCCGGACGAGCTCGCCGTCCCGCTGCCGGACGGCACGCCCGGTCCGGGGTCCGTGCCGTCGTACGCCAGCCCGGAGCGCGCGGTGCAGGCGCTGTCCCGGGTGGCCCGGTACGCGGCCTGGCGGGAGATGCCGGTCGGGGAGTTCGTGGAGCCCGACGGCATCGACGTCGACCGCGCGCGGGCGGTGGTCGAGCGCTTCGGCGTGCACAACGATCCGGACCGGGCGGCCGACGGTGCCGACGGCGCCGGGGACGCCGCGACGCGCACGCTGACGGACGCCGAGGCCGTCGAGCTGCTGGGCTGCTTCGGCATCCCGGTCACGGTGTTCCGCCGCGTCCGCGGGTCCCAGGCCGCGGAGGCGGCGGCCGAGGAGCTGGGGTACCCGATCGCGCTCAAGGCGGTGGGGGACCGGTGGCGGCACCGGACCGACCTCGTCGGGGTGCGACTGGACCTCGGGTCCGCCGCCGCGGTCCGGCGGGCGTTCGCCGACCTCGAGCGGGTGACCGGCAAGGACGAGGTCTACGTGCAGCGGATGGCGCCCAAGGGCACGTCGTGTGTGCTGGAGGTGGCGGAGGACCCGTCGTTCGGCTCGCTGCTGTCCTTCGGCATCTCCGGGATGGCCACCCAGCTGCTCGACGACCGGGCCTTCCGGGTGGTGCCGCTGTCGACCGAGGACGCGGCGGAGCTGATCCGGGCGCCGCGGGCCGCCCCGCTGCTCACCGGGTACCGCGGCTCCGAGCCGGCGGACCTGGCCGTGCTCGAGGACCTGGCGCTGCGGGTCGGAGCGATGGCAGAGGCCCTGCCGGAGCTGCGCTCGCTCGCGCTCGACCCGGTGCTCGCCTCGGCCGAGGGCGCCTTCGTCACCGGCGCCCGGGTCGTCCTGGGCCCGCCCCCGACGCGGGACGACCACGGTCCCCGCCGCCTCGGCTGACGCAGTATGGAACCATAATGCGCAATTCCGCCCTCACCGACCGCGTTATGGAACCATAATGCGCGAGAAGACGGGAGTTTCGCGCATTATGGTTCCATGGTGCGGGTCGGTCAGGTGCGGAAGGTGACCTGCAGGGTCGGGGTGCTGGTCTCGGCGAAGAAGTCGTTGCCCTTGTCGTCGACCACGACGAAGGCGGGGAAGTCCTCGACCTCGATCTTCCAGACCGCCTCCATACCGAGCTCCGGGTACTCCAGCACGTCGACCTTGCGGATGCAGTCCTGCGCGAGCCGGGCGGCCGGGCCGCCGATCGAGCCCAGGTAGAACCCGCCGTGGGCGGCGCAGGAGTCCGTGACCTGCTTCGAGCGGTTGCCCTTGGCCAGCATCACCAGCGATCCGCCGACCTCCTGGAACTGCTTGACGTAGGAGTCCATCCGGCCCGCGGTGGTCGGCCCGAAGGAGCCCGACGCGTAACCCTCGGGCGTCTTGGCCGGTCCGGCGTAGTACACCGGGTGGTCCTTCATGTACTGCGGCATCTCCTCGCCGCGCTCGAGCCGCTCGGCGATCTTCGCGTGCGCGATGTCGCGTGCCACCACCAGCGGACCGGTGAGCGAGACGCGGGTCTTGACCGGCAGCTGCGAGAGCGTGGCGCGGATCTCGGACATCGGGCGGGTGAGGTCGATCTTCACGACCTCGTCGGCGCCCGCCGCGACACCAGACTCGGCGAGCTGCTCCTCGGTCACGTCCGGCAGGTACTTCGCCGGGTCGCGCTCGAGCTGCTCGAGGTACACGCCGTTCGCGGTGATCTTCGCCTTGGCCTGGCGGTCCGCCGAGCAGGACACGGCGATGCCGACCGGCAGCGAGGCGCCATGCCGCGGGAGGCGGACCACGCGGACGTCGTGGCAGAAGTACTTGCCGCCGAACTGCGCGCCGATGCCGAAGTTGCGGGTCAGCTCGAGCACCTGCTGCTCCAGCTCGGGGTCCCGGATCGCGTGGCCCAGCTCCGATCCCGTGGTGGGCAGCCCGTCCAGGTAGCGCGCGGAGGCCAGCTTCGCGACCTTGAGCGTGTACTCGGCGGACATGCCGCCCACGACGATCGCAAGGTGGTACGGCGGGCAGGCCGCGGTGCCCAGGGAACGCAGCTTCTCGTCGAGGAAGGCGGCGAGCCGCTTCGGGTTCAGCAGCGCCTTCGTCTCCTGGTAGAGGAAGGTCTTGTTGGCCGAGCCGCCGCCCTTGGCCATGACGAGGAACTCGTAGGACGGCTTCTGCCCCGGCTTCGAGTACAGCTCCACCTGGGCCGGCAGGTTCGTCCCGGTGTTCTTCTCGTCCCAGAACGACAGCGGCGCCATCTGCGAGTACCGCAGGTTGAGCTCGTCGTAGGCCTGGAAGACGCCGCGGGAGATCGCCTCCTCGTCGTCCCCGCCGGTCAGGACCGTCTCGGTCTTCTTGCCGACGACGATCGCGGTGCCGGTGTCCTGGCACATCGGCAGCACGCCGCCCGCGGAGACACAGGCGTTGCGCAGCAGGTCGGTGGCGACGAACCGGTCGTTGCCGGAGGCCTCCGGGTCGTCGATGATCGCGCGGAGCTGGGCGAGGTGGCTCGGCCGCAGGTGGTGCTGGATGTCCTTGACGGCCTCGCGGACCAGGCCGGTGATCGTGGTGGGATCGATCTCGAGGAACGTCCGGCCGGCCGCCTCGACGAGCTTCCCGGCGGGAAGGTCGAGCTCGCGGTACTCCGTCTGGTCGTCCCCGAGCGGGAGCACGTCGGTGTGGTGGAACTCGGGCATGGGAGGACGCTACCTCCGGTCCCCGCCGCGACCGGCACGCAGCGGGCGTGATGCTCGCCCTGCCGCGCCGGACGCACCGCTCGTCGACACGCCCGGGATGCCCGACCCGGTCCTGCCCGAAGTGTCCCCGTGTGACCGGAAACTCCCTCCGTCGAGCGACCCCGCGACACCGCCCGTCTCGCACGGAGCGCCGCACGTCGTTCGGGTGGCGTTCATCCTCACTCCACCCGGACGTCGTACGGCCGTGTTGCTAGCGTCCCGCCGGTGGAGAGCCGGGGCGTACGGGCGCCAGATGACCCGCCGAAACCCGAACCCCCGCGACCCACCCGGACGCGGGCCCGGCTCCGCCATCCGCTGCGCGCGGGGGTCCTCCCGACCGGGATCAGCAAGAGGATCGGCGGCCGGATCGGCAAGAGGATCGGCAGTGCCGCCCACCGCGACGGCCTCGCCCTCATCCTCGGCTCCGGCCTCACCTCGGCGGTCGGGCTCGTCTACTGGGTCCTCGCCGCCCGGCTTTTTCCCGCCGACGTCGTCGGCCTGAACCAGGCCGCGCTCTCCGCGGTGATGCTGCTGGGCAGCGTCGCGCACCTGAACATGACCTACGCGCTGTTGCGGTTCGTCCCGGTCGCCGGGCAGGCCGCGCGGCGCCTCGTGATCGGCGGGTACCTGGCCGCGGGCGGGATCGCCGCGCTGGCCGGGCTGGCCTTCGCCGCCGGCGCACGGTGGTGGGCGCCGGACCTGGTGGCGGCGGTGGGCCAGGACCGGCTCACGGTGTTCTTCGTGCTCGCGACGCCGGTCTGGGCGCTGTTCACGGTGCAGGACTACGTGCTGACCGGGATCCGGCGCGCGACGGTCGTCCCGCTGGAGAACGGCGTCTTCGCCCTGCTCAAGGTCGGGTTGCTGCTGGCCGCCCTGGTCGCCACCGTGACCGGCGCGATCGCCGTCTCCTGGATGGTCGCGACGGCCCTGCTGGTCCTGGTCGTGAACGTCTGGCTCCTCGCCCGCGCGCTGCCGCGGTTCACCCGCGAGCACGAGGCCGCGGGCGGCGCCGCCGAGCAGATCACGGCGCGGGACCTCGGCGGCTTCGTCCGCGCCGACTACGCGGGCGCGATCTTCCAGCAGGCGGCGATGTTCGGCATGCCCGTGCTGGTGCTCGGCCGGCTGGGCCCGGAGGCCAACGGCGCATACGGCATCGTCTGGCAGATCGCCCAGGCGCTGTTCGTGGTCTCGTCCGGGATGAACCAGTCGATGGTCGCCCACACCGCCGCCGACGCCGCCTCGGCCGACACCGTCGAGGCCGCCCGCCGCGCGACGATCCGCCGCTCGCTCACCCTCGTCCTACCCGGCGCCCTGGTGGTCGCCGCGGGCGCCCCGCTGATCCTCTCGGTGTTCGGCGCCGGCTACGCCCGCGAGGGCACCGCCGCCCTCGCGCTCACCGCCCTCGCCGCGGTCCCGTACGCGGTGACCTCCGCGACCGTGAGCGCCGCGCGGGTCCGCCGCCGCGGCCGCGTCCAGTTCGCGGTGCCGGCCGCGGCCGCCGTGCTGGTGATCGGCGGCTCGTGGCTGCTGCTGCCGGTGATCGGCATCGTCGGCGCGGGCCTGGCGTGGCTGGTCGGGCAGTCCGTGGTGGCCCTCGTGATCATGCTCGTGACGGCGCGGTGGCTGCCGCCGTTCCTGGCCCACCGGGTCGACGCGCTGCGCTCGGCCGGCCTGCTGCGCCGCATCGGCGGTGCCGACAGCCTGCTGCACGGCGTCCCCGGCGGTGCGGGCTGGACCCTCGGCGAGCGCCTCACCGGCGGCTCGGAGTCCGTGGTCGTCCGGGTCGGCCCGGACGGCGGCGCGCTCCGACCGGGGCAGCAGGGTGCCCTCCAGCAGGGCGCGCTGCTCAAGGCGTGCGACACCCCGCGCAGCCGGCGCGGGCTGGCCTGGCAGACCGAGGTGCTCGACCGGCTGCACGCCGACCCGCGGATCGGGCACCTGCACCCGCTGCTGCCGCGGGTGCTCGGCGCCGGCGAGATCGGCCGCAGCTACTGCGTGATCGAGTCGCTGGTGCCGGGGGAGAGCGGGCTCACGGTGCTGCGCGACCCCGTGCGCGGCCCGGGCTTCGTCGACCACGCCGCAGAGGTGATCGGGGAGCTGCACCGGCACACCGGGGAGGTCCGCCCGATCGGGCCCGAGGACCTCGACGCGTGGGTGCACGAGCCGCTGTCCCGCGTGCGGTCGCTCGTCCCGTGCGCGCTGCACGCCGACGCCCGCACCCTCGCCGCCCGGCTCGACGCCGCCCTCCGCGGCCGCCGCGCGTCCGTCGGCTGGGTGCACGGCGACTTCAGCCCGGTCAACCTGCTCGCCGACGCCGCAGGCCGGGTCACCGGGATCGTCGACTGGTGCGAGGCCCGCCCCGCCGGGCTGCAGGTGCTCGACGTCGTGGCGCTGCACCAGTTCGCCGTGATGCACGGGGCGGGGCGGGAGCTCGGCCCGTTGGTGCTCGACTGGCTGGCGTGGCCGCCCGACGCGGTCGGGGAGCGGATGGGCACGGCGCAGCGGCGGCTGGGCGGCGACCCCGTCGACGGCCGGGTGCTCACCGTCCTGGGCTGGCTGCAGCACGTGTCCGAGGTGGCCCGGAAGTCGGCACGCGCGTCGGCGAACCCGGTCTGGGTGCGGCGCAACGTCCGCGCCCCGCTGCGCGGCGCCCGCGCCGCCCTCGACGCGGCCTGAGCGACCGGAGGTTGGTCGGGTGGCCGGACCGGCCCCCGTCCGGTCCGGCCACCCCGGGCGACACCGACGGCACGCCGGAGGACCGGAGGCCGCGGTGCGGGTAGGAGGGGGGCACGGACGACCTTCCCCGACCCGAACCGCCGGCGTCAAACATTCGGCTCGCTTCTCCACCCGCACGTCGTAATGTGAGTCACATGCCTCATTCCATTCTCGGAACCGCCGTGCGGCGGATCGAGGACCCCGACCTGATCACCGGAGCCACCACCTACGTCGGCAACGTCGTCGCCGGCCGCACGGACGTGCTGCACGCCGCGTTCGTCCGCTCCCCGCTGGCGCACGCGCTCGTCACCGGGATCGACACCTCCGCGGCCGCGGCGGCCGAGGGCGTCGTGGCCGTCTACACCGCCGCGGACCTCGAGCTCCCCGCGCACCACGGGCTGATGGTGCTCAACCCCGACATGCCCCGCCCCCCGCTGGCCACGGACCGGGTCCGGTTCGTCGGCGAGGCCGTGGCGCTCGTCGTCGCCGAGACCAAGACCGCGGCGGTCGACGCCACCGAGCTGGTCGAGGTCGACTACGACCCGCTGCCCGCCGTCGTCGACCCCGAGGCGGCGCTCGACGCCGACGCCCCGCTGCAGTTCCCCGACGCCGGGTCCAACGTTGCCGCCGGGCTCCGCTCGGCCGAGGGCGGAGCGGTGCTCGACGGCGCCGAGGTCGTGGTCCGCGCGCGCATGGTCAACCAGCGCATCGCGGTCGTGCCGCTCGAGGGCAACGCGATCCTCGTCGACCCGACGGACTCCGACCACACGCTGGTCGTGCACGTGTCCACCCAGATGCCGCACGGTTTCCGCGCCCAGCTCGCCGGGCTGTTCGGGCTGGAGGCCGACGAGGTGCGGGTGATCGCGCCCAACGTGGGCGGTGGGTTCGGCGGCAAGGCCGGGATGATCGCCGAGCACACGGCCACCGTGGGCGCCGCGCGGGCGCTGGGCCGCCCGGTCGCGTGGGTCGAGACGCGCTCGGAGAACCTCGTCTCGATGCCGCACGGCCGCGGCCAGGTCGCCTACTACGAGCTCGGATTGACCCGCGAGGGCCGGATGACGGGGCTGCGCTGCCGGGTCATCGGCGACGCGGGCGCCTACGCCGGGTTCGGCGGCGCGCTGCCGCTGCACATGACCTACGTGATGGCGCCGGGCGTCTACGACATCCCGAAGGTGGGCTACGACTCCGTCGCCGCGCTGACCAACACCACGCCGATGGGCGCGTTCCGCGGGGCGGGCCGGCCGGAGGCGGCGGCCCACCTCGAGCGCCTGGTCGACATCGCCGCGGCCGAGCTCGACCTCGACCCGGCCGACCTGCGCCGGCGCAACTTCCTCGACCCCGCCGCGTTCCCGCTGACCACGCCGGTCGGCGCGAACTACGACGTCGGGGACTACGACCTGCCGCTGCGCGAGGCGCTGCGGCTGGCCGACTACGAGAAGCTCCGCGAGGAGCAGGTCACCCGCCGCGAGTCCGGCGACCCGGTGCAGCTGGGCATCGGCATGTCGGTCTACGTGGAGATCACCGCGGGCGGCGGGGGCAGTGAGTACGGCTCGGTGCGGGTGCACCCGGACGGCACGGCCACGGTGCAGGCGGGGACCTCGGCGCACGGGCAGGGGCACGCGACGTCGTTCGCGATGCTCGTGTCGGACCGGCTCGGCATCCCGATGGAGAAGATCACCTACGAGCAGTCCGACACCGCCAGCGTGCCCCGCGGCGGCGGCACCGGCGGCTCGCGCTCGCTGCAGATGGGCGGGTCCGCGGTCCGGGTCGCGGCCGACGACGTGCTCAAGGAGGCCACCCAGCGGGCCGCGGCGCTGCTCGAGGCGAACCCCGACGACGTCACGCTGACGGACGACGGGGAGTTCGGCGTCGCCGGCGTGCCGTCGGCCACCGTCACCTGGGAGCAGGTGGCGGCCGAGGGCGAGATCTTCGCCGGCGTCGACGAGCAGCAGTCCGACGCGACCTACCCCTTCGGCGCGCACCTGTCCGTCGTCGAGGTGGACACGCTGACCGGGCGGGTCCGGCCGCGGGCACACATCGCGGTCGACGACTGCGGGCGGGTGCTCAACCCGCTGCTCGTGGAGGGGCAGCAGCACGGCGGGCTCGCGCAGGGCATCGCGCAGGCGCTCTACGAGGAGGTCCTCTACGACCCGGAGGGCAACCCGACCACCGCGACGCTGGCGGACTACCACATCCCCACCGCGGCCGACCTGTTCTCGTTCCAGGCCGTCACGACCGAGACGCCCACGCCGCGCAACGTGCTCGGGGCGAAGGGCATCGGCGAGTCCGCGACGATCGGCTCGACGCCGGCGGTGCAGAACGCGATCGTCGACGCGCTGCGCCCGTACGGGGTCAGGCACGTCGACCTGCCGTGCACTCCCGAGCGCATCTGGCGGGCGATCCAGGCGGGCGGCGGCGACCCGTGGCGGGAGCCGGCGGACGTCTTCGGCGGGCTGCCGCTGCGGGGCGGGGACTCGCAGGACGAGTCCGGGGCGATCTAGGACGCGGCCGTACGGCCGCATGATCGACAGGACGGTTCGGCCGTCCGGGGGTGGGTGCGCCGGGCACCCACCCCCGGGGCTGAAAACCGGCCCGGCGTGGCGCAGACTCATGCCCGTGACGCGAGGATCGAGCGTGGAGCGCACGCGATGAGGCTGGCCACCATCCGGACCGCCGCGGGGACCCGCGCCGTCCGGGTCGACGCGACCGGCGCGACCGAGACCGGCGACGCGGACCTGCGGGCCCTGTTGTCCCGCCCGGACTGGGCCGAGCACGCGGCGGCCGCGGCCGGTCCGTCGCACGCCGTCGAGGGGCTCGACTACGCCCCGCTGGTGCCCGCGCCGGAAAAGATCATCTGCGTCGGGCTGAACTACCGCGACCACGTCCTCGAGATGGGCAACGAGCTGCCCGAGTACCCCACGGTGTTCGCGAAGTACGCGCCCGCGCTCGTCGGCGCGTACGACGAGATCGAGCTGCCGACCGTCTCCGAGCAGGTCGACTACGAGGCCGAGCTGGCCGTCGTGATCGGCCGGCCGGTGCGCCACGCCGACGAGGCCGCGGCGGCGGCGGCGATCGCCGGCTACACGATCCTCAACGACGTCAGCGTGCGGGACTACCAGAACCGCACCAAGCAGTTCCTGCAGGGCAAGACGTTCGAGCACAGCACCCCGCTGGGCCCCGTGCTCGTCACGCCGGACGAGCTGCCCGAGGGCGGCTGGGCGATCTCCTCGACGCTCGACGGCGAGGTCATGCAGGACTCGACCACCGACCAGCTGGTGTTAGGCGCGGTCGACCTGGTCGTGTACCTGTCGGCGATCCTCACGCTCAACCCGGGCGACGTCATCGCCACCGGTACGCCGGGCGGCGTGGGCCACGCGCGCCGGCCCCCGCGGTACCTGACCGACGGCGCGGAGCTGGTCACCGCGATCGCGGGCCTCGGCGAGTGCCGCAACGTCTGCCGGCTCGCGAAATGACCCGGACGCTCGAGCTGTCGCTGGCGTGGGCCGGCGACGGTGCGGCGCACCTCCGCGGGCTCATGGACCGGATGGGCGACGAGGCGTTCCGCGCCCCGTCCGGGCTGCCCGGCTGGACCCGCGCACACGTGCTCAGCCATGTCGCCCGCAACGCCGAGGCGATGATGAACCTGCTGCACTGGGCGCGGACGGGCGAGGAGACCCCCGCCTACGCCGACGACACCCAGCGGGACGCGGACATCGCGAGCGGGGCGCAGCGGGAGCCGGCCGCGATCCGCGAGGACGTGGTCGCGACCTCGGACAAGCTCGCCCAGGTCGTGAAGGCGATGCCCGAGGAGGCGTGGTCGCGCAGCATCCGCAACCGGCAGGGGCGGGAGGTGCCGGCGACCGAGATCGCGTGGATGCGGGCGCGGGAGATGTGGATCCACTCCGTCGACCTCGACGTGGGGGCCTCGTTCGAGGACCTCCCGCAGCCGATGCTGTGCGAGCTCGTCGCCGACGTGGCCGCGAACCTGGCGTCCCGGCCGGGGGTGCCCGCGGTGCGGCTGGTCGCGAGCGACCGCGACCAGGTGTGGTCGACGGCGTCCGAGGGCGCGGCGCCCGCCGTGTCGGTCGAGGCTCCCGTCGCCGACCTCGCGGCGTGGGTGTCCGGGCGCGGGCGCTCACGCCGGATCCGGGCGGTCACGCCCGAGGGCGAGGCCACCCCGGTCCCGGAGCTGCCCGCCTGGCTGTAGCGGGACGACGCTGAGGGGCGGTCGCTCAGGGGCGACCGCTCAGGGCCGACCGCTCAGGGCCGACCGCTCAGGGCCGGTCGCGGCGGGTGAGCTCGTCGAGCCGCGCCTGCACCTCCTCCAGCCGGGAGAGGGTCTCGTCGAGCCGGGCGTGCAGGACCGCGACCTCGGCGGACAGCACGGCGACCGTGCCCGGGTCCTCGGCCGGCACCTCCGGCGACGCGACGACGGGGGCCTGTTCCTCGTCGTCGGCCAGGCCGGTCGGGCGGCCCTCGAGCACGACCTCCACCCCGCCGGCGAGCTCGGCGAACCGCTCCGGGCCGAGCACCGGGCGGTCGGCGGCGCAGTTGCGGCAGACCGGGAGGAGCCGCCGCCACCCGACGCTGCCGGCCCCCGAGTCGGCCAGCAGGTCGGCCGGGCGCCCGCACTCGCAGCGCCCGATGCGGACCGTCTTGACGCGCTGGCGGGCGTACCGCAGGCCGCGCTCGTAGCGCCGGTAGCGGCCCGACGCCGCGACCTCCAGCAGCACGGCGCTGCGGTGGTCCGGCTCGCACGCGAGATCGCGCGCGGCGCCCATCTCGTGGAAGCAGTAGAACCCGCAGTCACACCAGCGCGACGGGCAGGCGTGCCGCGAGCCGTGCGCGCAGATGGCGTCGTCCACCGCGCGGTAGACGTGCGCCCTGCCGAGGGTCACCCCGCTGAACCCGCAGCTCGCGCCGTCGGCGGCGAGCATCGGGTACGCGAGCTTGAACCCCGGCAGGGGCTCGTCGGAGTGTTCGCGCGGGCTGCGGGCGAAAGGACCGCCCACCGACCCGGCCCGGTCAGACCCGGGCGGGACGCTCGGCCGGGGCGTCCTCCGCCAGGGCGGCGGTGACGACCGGGACCGTGTCGTGCGCCTGCGGTGCGGGTTCCCGCGTCTCGGCGAGGCGCTCGGCCTCCCGGTCGATCGCGACACCCTCCGCCAGCTTCCTGCCCAACCTCATGACGCCTCCCGGTTGTAGCGGTGAACGCTTGCGTACCAGGCTGATCCTTCGCCGCGGAGTTGTCCAGAGGAGGGATGACGACCGTGTTTCGCCTCGCCCGGACGGCGGCACCGCCGGGTGCGGCGGGTGCGCGGTAGCTGCGACCCTCGCCCGTTCGAGGTGATGTGGGGTGCGGTCCGCTTCCTCCGCCCCGCCGCCGCGGGCGCTCGGCGGTCCGTGGGGGTGCGGCACACCGGAACTCGCGCGCGGGTGGTGGCGCCGGCACACCCCGCGGAGCGCCGGCACACCTGCCGGAGCGTGGCCGCACACTCCTGACGTGCGCGGCACACCCGGTCGACGGCCTGTGGCCCGCTCGAGCGGGTGTGAGCGGGGCGGTCGGCCGGCCACACGCTGGTTGATGCCCAGGTGGCGGGCCGACCGGCGCAAGCCCGCGGACATGACGTCCGCGGGCCGGGGGAGCGCGACGGTCGGAGCTCAAACACCGCGTTGAGCGTCGCGCGGGCCGTCGACGGGGTGTGCGACGAGCCGTGCGGACGTGGCAACGAGCAGGAGCGGGAGTGGCACACCCCGGAGGGTGTGCGAGCCGCTGCTGCCAGCCCTCACGGCGGGGCACGAGGTTCGCGGCACCTCCGGTCGACGGCCTGTGTCCTGCTTGAGTGGGCTCGAGCGGATGTGGCGCGCCGCCGAGGGAGGTGCGCGCCCGGCTGCGTCAGCAGGGGGTGGGGCGGGTGTAGCAGGGGAGGTCGGGTTCCGCGGGGAGGACCATGGCGGTGGCGGCCGACCGCGCCACCGCCCGGTCCACCGCCGCGGTGCCCTGCCGCAGCTCGGCGGCGGTGATGCCCTGGGCCTGGGTCCGGGTGCACGTGGACGCCGCGATCCGGGCGGGGTCGGCCGGCCCCGGGTTCCGCAGCGCGTCGACGACGAGGGCGAAGGAGACGGCGTCGGACAGGCCGAGCGGGCCGTGCTCGACCGCCCGGCCGGGGCAGACGTCCTGCACCGCGATCGCCCCGTTCCCCGCGACGGCCCCGCCGCCCGGTTCGGCCGGCAGCGCCGAGGCCTGCGGCACCGGGGTGACGACGGTGTCCCCGGTCGACACCACGACCGTGTAGTCGACGCCGGCGAAGGTCCGCCGCTCCGAGTTCAGCGCCTCCTCGAACCGCGAGCCGCTCGACTGCTGCCAGAGCGCGGCCGAGCAGCCCTGGGCGCACCCGGCGCGGAGGGCGTCGGAGCCGGCGTTGGTGGGGCCGAGGGCGACGAGGTCGGAGACGCGGTCGCGGACGTCGGGCCAGAACCGCAGCGCCCACCGCGGCACCATCCCGCCCTGGCTGTGCCCGACGACCGCCACCTTCCGCCCGGTCCGGTCGGCGATGGTGCGGATCGCGTGCACCACGTACTCCGCGCGGCGGGCGACGTCGCCGGTGTTGGCGTCGGGCGCGGTGGAGAGGCAGGTCGGGAAGCCCTGGGCGGCGAGCAGCGGCCGCAGCCCCCAGCGGAACGCCGTGTCGGGGTCGGCGCCGGTGCCGGAGAGCAGCAGCACGGTGTCGCGGTCGGCCTGCCCGCGGGTGCAGACCAGGCTGGCGGTGAGATCGGCGGCGGGGACGGTGAGCGCGGGGCCGGGCCGGCCGACCGGGGCCCAGGCGGGCGCGGCGGGCGCCGGGACCGCCGGGGCCCCGGCCGGACCCACGGGCTCGGTGCGCAGGGTCGCGCCGCTGACCGCGGCGTAGAGCCCGAACCCCAGCCCCACGACGACGAGGACCGCCGTCGCCACGCGGACCAGGGCGGACGGCCGGGGTCCGGCGGGCGGGGCCGGGCGCGCCGGAGGCGCAGGGGGCTCGGTGGGCGCAGGGGACACGGTGCGCACGGGCGGCTCCGTCCGGCCGACGGGGAACTCGACGGATACGACAACACCCCGTGCTCCGCCGCACAAGTCGGTCCGCCCGACCGTAGGGTGCGCCCGTGAGCACGCCATGAGCACGGCCCCGGACTTCGCCGCCGTCCGCGCCGAGTTCGGCCTGCCCGCCCACGGCGCGGCCTTCCCGGCCGCGGTGCTGGCCGAGGCCGAGCGCGCCGCGGCCGCAGGCCCGGACGGCCCGCGCGTCGACGCCACCGACATCCCGCTGGTGACCGTCGACCCGCCGGCCTCGAAGGACCTGGACCAGGCGGTGGGCATCACGCGGACGCCCCGCGGGTTCACCGTGCACTACGCCATCGCCGACCTCGGCGCCGTCGTCGACCCGGGCGGCCCGCTCGACGCCGAGGTGCGCCGCCGCGGCCAGACCCTCTACCTGCCCGACGGCGCGGTCCCGCTGCACCCGCCCGTCCTGTCCGAGAACGCCGCGAGCCTCCTGCCCGACGGGCCCCGCGCCGCGGTGCTGTGGCGGATCGAACTCGACGGCGAGGGCGCCGTCCGGAGCGCCGACGTGCGCCGCGCGCTGGTCCGCTCGGTGGCCCGGCTCGACTACGCCGGCGTGCAGGCCGCGATCGACGCGGGCCGGGCGCACCCGGCGATCGCCGCCCTGGCCGAGCTGGGTCCGCTGCGCCGCGCCCGGGCCGTCGCGCGCGGGGCGATCGAGCTGGAGCTGCCCGAACAGGAGGTGGTGCCGGCCGGGACGGGGTGGACCGTCCGGACCCGCCGGCGGACCCCGGTGGAGGACTGGAACGCGGAGATCTCGCTGCTCACCGGCCAGGTCGCGGCGCGGATGATGCTCGACGCCGGGGTCGGGCTGCTGCGCACGCTCCCGACGCCCGATCCCGAGGCGGTCGCGGCGCTGCGGGCGACGGCGCTCGAGCTGGGCCTGGACTGGCCGGAGGGCGAGTCCCCGGCGACGGTCCTCGCGGGGCTGCCGCGCCCGGCCGACGCCGATCCGCGCGCGCTGGCCGTCCGGCGGGCGGCCACGACGTTGCTGCGCGGGGCCGCCTACGCGTCCTTCGGCGCCGGCACCCCGCCGCCGGAGGACCCGGGCCACGGGGGGATCGGGGCGCCGTACGCGCACGTCACGGCCCCGTTGCGACGGCTGGTGGACCGGTTCGGCAGCGAGATCTGCCTGGCGCTCGCGGCCGGGCGGGAGGTGCCGGACTGGCTGCTCGAGGCGCTGCCCGGGTTGCCCGGCCTGATGAGCGCGTCGGACACCCTGGCAGCCCGCGTCGACCGCGCCTGCACGGACCGGACCGAGGCCGCGGTGCTGGCCGGCCGGGTGGGGGAGGAGTTCGCGGTCGTGGCGCTGCGCCGCGAGCCCGGCGAGGTCTTCCTCACCGATCCGCCCGTCCTGGCCAGGTGCGAGGGTGAGCTGCAGCCCGGGGCGACCGTGCCGGCCCGGCTGGTCGAGGCCGACCCGGTGACCGGCCGGGTCAGGTTCGCCTTACTCAACTGACGCCGCCCGCTCAAGCCCGATCGGGTGTCCGCACCGACACGCACCGCGACGGCCCGCGCACGACTAGCGTCGTCCGCCGGCACGAACGCCGGGGTGGAGGTCGAGGGTGGCGCAGGTCAGGTACGGGATCGAACACGAGGTGGCGTTCCGCCGCGCCGACGGCGCGTTCGCCGACTTCACGAACACGACCTTCGAGGAGCTGCAGGGGATCGTCGACGCCCTGCCCGAGGACCCGGCCGACTACCCCGATCTGCGGATCGGCGACCAGGGCATCAAGCGCAAGCGCTGGTACGTCGAGGGCTTCGAGCGTTTCGACGACGCGGGCGGCCTGGTCCGCTGCGACCCGAAGGGGATCGAGATCCGCACCCGGATCCACGACTCGGTGGAGGGGGCCGTCACGGCTCTCGCGGCCGACCTGCGGGCGTTGGAGTGCGAGGCGGCCGGGCGCGGGCTGGAGCCGTACCCGATCGGGTTCAACCCGGTGCGGTCGAGCTATCCCGTCGTCCCCGAGCTCAACGCCTGGGAGCGCGCCCATCGCACGGGCTCGCCGGAGGAGCGGACCGCCCACCTGCACATGGTCACCCACGGGCCGGACCTCAACCTGTCCGTCGCGGGCCTGGCCGGCGCGGAGCTGGTCGACGCCGGCGCGAAGCTCACCCACTACAGCCCCTGGCTCGTGCCGCTGGCGTTCTCCTCGCCGTTCCGCGACGGCGCGGCCTGGGGCGGGTTGTCGGCCCGGACGGCGGTGCGGACCGGACTGCGGCCCGCGGCGATGGTGTTCCTGGAGCCGGGCTCGCCGCACGCGCTCGCCACCGATCCCTCGCTCACCCAGCCCGCGCGGCTGCCGGCGGAGGTCGGGCGGATCGAGTTCAAGGCGTTCGACGCCTGCCCGGACCCGGCGCTGTACGGCGAGCTGCTCAGCCTGCTCACCGGCCTCGTGCTCGACGACACCCTGCCGGGCCGGCGGCGGACGCCCGACGCCGCGTTGCACCAGCACGTCGCCGTCGAGGGACTCGCGGACCCGGAGACGCACGCGGGGACCGGCGCCCTCCTCGACGCGGCGGAGCGGGCGCTCGCCGACCGCCCGGCGGACCTGACCCGCTTGACGGCGCTGCGGGAGCGGTGGCGGGCGCGCGAATGCCCGGCCGCGCTGATGCTCGCCGGGCCCGCCCTCGTCGCCCGCTGATCCCCGACCGGCGGTTCCCACCCGGCGGAACGGAGCATCTCGGGCGGGCCGATCGGCCCAGGACTGCGCTGTCTTCTGCCGGACCTCGGCGAGGGAGGGACCACGGGCATGACGGCGACCGTCGACCCGAGCACGACGCCCGCGGAGGCCCGCGCGCTGGCACTGGACTCGCTCGGCGTGCACCCGGCGGGGCGGGAGGGGCGGTTCGACCGGATCACCCGCCTCGCGCAGAAGCTCTTCGGCGTCGAGATCGCGGCCGTGACCGTCGTCGACGCGGACACCCAGTGGGTGAAATCGGCGCAGGGCCTCGACATTCCGTACGTCCCGCTCGAGGACACCTTCTGCAAGGTCACGCTGGCCGCACCTGCGGGGCAGACGGTGATCGAGGACGCACGCGCCGACGACCGCTTCGCCGACAGCCCCTTCGTCCGGGGCGATCCGCACGTCCGCTTCTACGCCGGTCATCCGCTGACCACCTCGTCCGGCGTCCGGGTCGGCACCCTGTGCCTGATCGACCCCGCGCCGCGCGGCTTCGGGCCCGTCGAGAGCACGATGCTGGCCGAGCTCGCGGACTGGGCGGAGGCGGTGCTGCGGCCGCGCACGTCGGAGATGGAGCGCGCGGCGCAGGTGCAGCAAGCCCTGCTGCCGCAGGCCGGGTCGATCGACGTCCCCGGTTACGAGGTGGCCCGAGCACGTCGCCGAGCCCTGGACGGCGGCGGTCCTCACGGTGGGTGGGGGTGTGCTGGGGCTGTTGCTGCTCGCCGCGGCCGCGCCGGAACCCGCACCGCTCGCGGTCGGGGTCGCGACCGAGGACGTTCGGGCGTCGCCGGGTTCTCGCGGAGCGCGGGGGTGCGTGTCGCGATCGAGGTCTGGTACGCCGCGTGGGCCGGCGAGCCGGGTTTCGACCCGGCCCGCGCCGACGCCGCGGTCGCCGACCGGGCGCCGCCGATGCTCACCTGGGAACCGTGGGACCCGGCAGCGGGCGCGGTGCAGCCGGACTACGCCCCCGGGCGGATCGCCGCCGGGGCCCACGACGCCTACATCGCCTCCTTCGCCCGTCAGGTGCGGGACTGGGGAGGGACGCTGGCGCTGCGCCTCATGCACGAGGCCGATGCGCCGCACTGTCCGTGGACCCTCGGGGTCGGCGGCACCACGCGGCCGACCTGGTCGCCGCCTGGCGCCACGTCCACGACGTCTTCCGGGACCAGGGCGCCGACGTCGTCTGGGTGTGGTGCGTCAACGTCCACTCCGTGGGGACGGCCGCGTACGGGCCGCTCTACCCGGGCGACGACGTGGTCGACTGGCTCGCCGTCGACGGCTACAACGGCGGTGACGCGCTCCCCTGGGGCGGCTGGCGGTCCCCGTCGGAGGTCTTCGGCGACAGCCTCGCCGACCTCCGCGCCCTCTCCGACCGTCCAATCGTGATCACCGAGACGGCCAGGGTGGTGTGCGGCGTCCGGCTGGCCGCCGCCGCGCTGGAGGACGACCTGCCCTCGGCGGGCGGGTGGCGCCGGCTCTCGGTGTGCAGCGCGGTCTTCACCGTCGCCGCCACGAGACCCGCCGCCAACCCCTTGCCCATGACGTCGGCGAGGGTCATGACGAGGCGGCCGTCGGGTTGGGCCTGCCAGTCGACGAAGTCGCCGCCGACGGCGCTCTCGCTCATTCCTGGTGAGCGAGAGCGCCGTTCACCGGGTGGGTCAGTGGTAGGTGTGGGCCTCGTCGGGGTAGGCGCCGCCCCGGACGTCGGCGGCGTAGGCGCGGGCCGCGTCGAGGAGGAGGCCGCCCAGGTCGGCGTAGGGCTTGACGAAGCGCGGCTTGCGGCCCCGGTTCATCCCGGCCATGTCGGACCAGACGAGCACCTGCGCGTCGCAGTCCGGGCCGGCGCCGATGCCGATCGTCGGGATCGTGAGCTCCGCGGTGACCCGCTTCGCGACCTCGCCCGGCACCATCTCCAGCACCACGGCGAACGCGCCGGCCTCCTGCAGGGCGAGGGCGTCGTCGACCAGGCGCTGCTCGGCGGACTGGCCGCGGCCCTGGATCCGGAACCCGCCGAGGGCGTGCTCGCTCTGCGGGGTGAAGCCCAGGTGCGCCATGACCGGGATGCCGGCGGCGGTGAGCGCCTCGACCTGCGGGGCGTAGTGGACGCCGCCCTCGAGCTTGACGGCGTGCGCGCCGCCCTCCTTCATGAACCGGAAGGAGGTCTGCAGGGCCTGGGCGGGGGAGATCTGGTAGCTGCCGAAGGGCAGGTCGGCCACCACGAGGGCGTGCTTCGCGCCCCGCACCACCGCCTTGACCAGCGGCATCAGCTCGTCGACGGTGACGGGCAGGGTGTTGTCGTGGCCGAAGACGTTGTTGCCGGCGGAGTCGCCGACGAGCAGGACCGGAATGCCGGCCTCGTCGAAGATCTCCGCGGAGTAGACGTCGTAGGCGGTGAGCATCGGCCAGCGCTCGCCGCGCTGCTTCATCTCGGCGAGGTGGTGCACCCGGGTGCGCTTCTGCGGGGCGGCGCTGCGGTAGGGCGCCTGCACCTCGCCATGCGTAGAGCCGTGCGCAGAGCCGCCCGCACCGTTCGCGGGGGTGCCGTGCGCGGGCGTGCCGGTGGTGTCGCGGGACATCGTCGTCCGTCCTCCCTCGAGGCCTGCACCGCAGGTCCCCGGGTCGTCTGGGTCTGGCTGGGGTCGTGCTCGGTCGTGCTGGGGTCGTGCTCGAGGTCGTGCGCCGAAAGCGTGACACCCGGCGCTCACCGCATGCACGGTCCGGCGACGCACCTCACACGGCGGTGTGCGCCCCGCTCACCGCACCCCGGGTGGCGCACCGGGCCGCCGCTGTCATGCTGGCGCGGTGCTTGGCTCCGTGTCGTCGCGTCGTCGCTCCCCGTCCGGGCCGCCCCACCTGGGCGTACGGGCCCTGACCGCGCTGGTCGCGGTCCTCGCCTGCGTCGGTCTGTCCGCCTGTTCCGCCTCGACCGCGACCGCGCCGGCCGCGGCCACGGCCACCCCGCCGGGTGATCCTGCGCAGGACCCGGCGCTGGCCCGCTTCTACGGCCAGCAGCTGCAGTGGGGCCCCTGCACGGACTACGCGGCCTCGCCCGACGTCGCGGACCAGTACCGCGACCCGCGCTACCAGTGCGCCAAGCTCGAGGTCCCCCTCGACTACGCGCAGCCGGACGGCAAGACGGTCACGATCGCCGTCATGCGGTCGAAGGCCACCGACCAGGCCAACCGGATCGGCTCGCTGCTGCTCAACCCGGGCGGCCCCGGCGTCTCCGGCACGCAGCTCGTGCCCGCCACCGTGAAGTCGACGGAGAACTCGCCGGTCCAGGCCCGCTTCGACCTCGTGGGCTTCGACCCGCGCGGGGTCGGGGTCAGCGAGCCGTCGATCGACTGCCTGACCGACGCCGAGCAGGACCAGTACCGGGCCACGGTCTACTCCGACCCGTCCCCGGCCGGTGTGGCCGCGCTGGAGGCGCACAACAAGGAGTACGCCGACCGCTGCACCGCCCGGATGGGCGCGGACGTGCTCGCGCACCTGGGCACCCGCGAGGTCGTCAAGGACCTGGACGTGCTGCGCGCCGCCCTCGGCGACGAGAAGCTGACCTACTACGGCTACTCGTACGGGACGTCGATCGGCTCCACCTACGCCGAGGCCTTCCCGACCCGCGTCCGCGCGATGGTGCTCGACGGCGCCGTCGACCCCACGCAGGACACGGTGGAGACCAACATCGACCAGAGCGCGGGCTTCCAGCAGGCCTTCGACGCCTACGGGGCCTGGTGCACGACCCAGCCGAACTGCCCGCTCGGCACCGACCCGAAGGCCGTCACCGCGACCTGGCAGAAGATCGTGCAGCCGCTGATCGACAACCCGGCCAGGACCTCGGACCCGACCCGCACGCTGTCCTTCTCCGACGCGATCACCGGCGTGCAGCAGGCGCTCTACCTGCGCTCGCTCTGGCCGGCGCTGTCGCTGGGCATCTCCAAGCTGGCCGCGGGCGACGGGTCGGTCCTGCTGACGCTGGCCGACTTCTACTACAAGCGCACGAACGGGAAGTACGACAACTCGCTCGAGGCGTTCCAAGCCATCACCTGCATGGACAACGTCCGCATCACCGACCCGGCGCAGGTCGCGAAGCTCAACGAGGGCGTGGTGGGCGCGGCGCCGTTCACCGCGACCGGGCGCGGCGCGGTCAACGCGAAGGACCCGTGCGCGTTCTGGCCCGTCCCGCCGACGCTGGAGCCGCACCGGCCGCAGGCCGACGGGCTGGCCCCGGTCGTCGTCGTCTCGGTGACGGGGGACCCGGCCACGCCGTACCAGGCCGGCGTCGACCTGGCGGAGGACCTGAACGGGCGACTGCTGAAGGTCGAGGGCAACCAGCACACCGCCGGTTACCAGGGCAACGCCTGCATCGACGACAAGCTCACGGCCTACCTCGTCGACGGCACGCTCCCGGACGAGGGCGCCCAGTGCGTGCTGCCCGCCCAGTGAGACTCACCCGTTCGCGCTGCGGCGTCCCACACCCTGAGCAGCCACGAAACATTCACGTAACACGACATTCCTAGCCTGGCGGCCATGGACCGCCAGCAGGAATTCGTGCTGCGCACGCTCGAGGAACGCGACATCCGCTTCGTGCGGCTGTGGTTCACCGACGTGCTCGGCTATCTCAAGTCGGTGGCGGTGGCCCCCGCCGAGCTCGAGGGGGCGTTCGCGGAGGGCATCGGGTTCGACGGCTCGGCGATCGAGGGCTTCGCCCGGGTCTACGAGTCGGACATGGTCGCGCGCCCCGACCCCTCCACCTTCCAGGTGCTGCCCTGGGAGACCGCCAACGGCGAGCACTACTCGGCGCGCATGTTCTGCGACATCGCCATGCCGGACGGCTCGCCCTCGTGGGCCGACCCGCGGCACGTGCTGCGGCGCGCCCTGTCCAAGGCCGGCGAGGCCGGCTTCACCTGCTACGTCCACCCCGAGATCGAGTTCTACCTGCTGCGCGACCTGCCGTCGGACGGGTCGCCGCCGATCGCCGCCGACTCCGGCGGCTACTTCGACCAGGCCAGCCACGACGTGGCGCCGCACTTCCGGCGCAACGCCATCGAGACGCTCGAGTCGATGGGCATCTCGGTCGAGTTCAGCCACCACGAGGGCGGGCCCGGCCAGCAGGAGATCGACCTGCGCTACGCCGACGCGCTCACCATGGCCGACAACATCATGACCTTCCGGTACGTGGTGAAGGAGGTGGCGCTGACCCAGGGCGTGCGGGCGTCGTTCATGCCCAAGCCCTTCACCGACCACCCCGGGTCGGCCATGCACACCCACTTCTCGCTCTTCGAGGGCGACCGCAACGCCTTCCACGACCCGGACGACCCCTATGAGCTGTCCGAGACGGGCAAGGCGTTCGTCGCCGGGGTGCTGCGGCACGCGCGCGAGATGAGCGCCGTGACCAACCAGTGGGTCAACTCCTACAAGCGGCTGATCACCGGCGGCGAGGCGCCCACGGCCGTGTCGTGGGGCCACGCGAACCGCTCCGCGCTGGTCCGGGTGCCGATGTACTCGCCCGGCAAGTCGTCGACCCGGCGGGTGGAGATCCGCACGCTGGACAGCGCCTGCAACCCGTACCTGGCGTTCGCGGTGATCCTCGGCGCCGGGCTGCAGGGCGTGCAGAAGGGCTACGAGCTGCCGGCCGCCACCGAGGACGACGTGTGGTCGCTCACCGACACCGAGCGCCGGGCGCTCGGTTACGAAGCCCTGCCGCAGAACCTCACCGAGGCACTCGGCGCGATGGAGCACTCGGAGCTGGTCGCGGAGATCCTCGGCGAGCACGTGTTCGACTTCTTCCTGCGCAACAAGCGGGCGGAGTGGGACAACTACCGGCGCAACGTCACGCCGTACGAGCTCGCGACCTACCTGCCCGTCCTGTGACGGACGAGGTCGTCCGGCTCGAGCGCTACGCCGGGCCCTGGGAGCCGGACGACCCGGACGCCAACTTCAAGGCCGAGGTGGCCGACTACGGCCGCCTCGACCCGCTGCACACGCTCCACGGGCTCAGCGCGCACACCGGGATCCCGGTCGGCGCGCTGGCCCGGTACGTCCTGGCCCGGTTCGCGACGACCGGCTCGGGCGGGCTCCTCGAGCTCGGCCCGGCGATGGTCGGGCGGCTGCGCGAGCCGGTCCGCAGGGCCGAGGCGGACGGCACGGACGAGGCGCGGCTCGCCGCGTACCGGGAGATCGCCGCCCTGCTCGGCTGGCTCGGCGCCCCGCTCGACGATCCCGACCTCTATCCCGGTCCGTGACGGGCCGGGCACGGCGCCCGGAACCGGGCCCCGATAGGGCAGGATCGGTCGACGTGGCGGAACGTACCCGGACCTCCCTCGCCCGCCTCGGCCTGACCGAGCCCTGGGCGGAGCAGACCCTCGCCGAGCTCGGCTGGTGGGCCGAGGACCGGCCCGTCGACGGCGCGGAGCCGATCATGTGGGCGCTGGCCCGCTCGCCCGACCCCGACCTCGCGCTGCGGCAGGTCGAGCGGTTCGCCAAGGCCGCGGGGGACTGGAGGACCGTCGACGCCGAGCTGCGCACCGACCTGGGGCTCCGCGGCCGGATGCTGGCGCTGCTCGGCGCCTCCACGGCGCTGGGCGACCATCTGGTCACCCACCCCGACCGCTGGCGGCTGCTCGCCGACGGCCCGGACCGCGACGACCCGCCGCCGGACCTCGCCCGGCGCGCCGCGAACCTGCTCCGCGCCGTCGGCGCCGATCCCGACGAGCCCGCGTCGGGGGGCCCGGGCGGGGCCCGCGCCCAGATCACCGGGGCTGCGGCGATCACCGCGCTGCGCACGGCGTACCGCGACGAGCTGCTCGGGCTCGCCGGGGCGGACCTCGCCGCCGTCGGGGAGACGTCGCTGCCGGTGATGGAGGTCGACGAGGTCGCCGCGCAGCTCGCCGACCTGGCCGCGGCCGCGATCCGGGCCGCGCTGGCCGTCGCGCTGGAGGAGGTGAACCCGCCCGACGACGTCCGGCTCGCCGTGATCGGCATGGGCAAGTGCGGCGGGCACGAGCTCAACTACGTCAGCGACGTCGACGTGATCTTCGTGGCCGAGGGGGACACGCAGGCCGCGTCCCGGCTGGCGAGCCGGGTGATGCGGATCGCGGGGGAGGCCTGCTTCCAGGTCGACGCCAACCTGCGGCCGGAGGGCCGGCAGGGCGCGCTGGTCCGCACGCTCGACGGGCACGTCACCTACTACAAGCGGTGGGCCAAGACCTGGGAGTTCCAGGCGCTGCTCAAGGCGCGGCCGATCGCCGGCGACGAGGAGCTGGGCGCCGCGTACGCCGAGGCCGTCGCGCCGATGGTGTGGAACGCGGCCAGCCGGGACGACTTCGTGCAGGACGTGCAGGCGATGCGCCGCCGCGTCGAGGAGCACGTGCGGCCGGACCACGCCGAGCGGGAGCTCAAGCTCGGCCGCGGCGGGCTGCGGGACGTCGAGTTCGCCGTGCAGCTGCTGCAGCTCGTGCACGGGCGCTCGGACGAGTCGCTGCGCTCGCCGTCGACGCTCGAGGCGCTGGCCGCGCTCGCGAACGGCGGGTACGTCGGGCGGGACGACGGCGCCAACCTCGCCGCCTCCTACCGCTTCCTGCGGCTGCTGGAGCACCGGCTGCAGCTGCAGCGGATGCGCCGCACGCACCTGCTCCCGGCGAAGGACGACACGGACGCGCTGCGCTGGCTCGGCCGGGCCGCGCGGCTGCGTCCGGACGGCCGGCACGACGTCGTCGGGGTGCTGCTCGCGGAGTGGTCGCGCAACGCCCGGCGGGTCCGGCGGCTGCACGAGAAGCTGTTCTACCGGCCGCTGCTGCAGTCGGTGTCGCGGCTGTCGCCGGAGGAGTCCCGGCTGTCGGAGAAGGCCGCGGCGGCCCGGCTCAAGGCGCTGGGCTGGGCCTCCCCGGAGGGCGCGCTCGGCCACCTGCGGGCGCTGACCGGCGGGGTGTCCCGGGCGGCGTCGATCCAACAGACGCTGCTCCCGGTCCTGCTGGAGGAGCTCGCCGCCACACCCGACCCGGACCGCGGCCTGCTGGCCTACCGGCAGGTGTCGGAGGCGCTGGCGAACACGCCGTGGTACCTGCGGCTGCTGCGCGACGAGGGCCTGGTCGCCGAGCGCCTCATGCGCCTGCTGGGCACGTCGGCGCTGGTCCCGGACCTGCTCGTGCGCGCGCCGGAGATCCTGCGCGTGCTGGCCGCGCCCAACCCCGGCCAGCCCGACGAGCTCAAGCGCGACCCGGCCGTCGTCGGGCAGTGGCTGCTCGCCTCCGTCGCCCGGCAGCACGACCTGACCTCCGCGGTCGCCTCGGCGCGGTCGATGCGCCGGCACGAGATGCTGCGGGTGGCCTGCGCGGACCTGCTCGGCGCGGTCGAGGTCGCCGAGGTGTGCGAGGCGCTGTCCACGGTGTGGGTCGCGGTGCTGCGCGCGACGCTCGAGGCCACGGTCCGGGAGGTCGCCGCGGGGGCGCCGCCGAAGGCCCGGATCGCGGTGATCGGGATGGGCCGGCTCGGCGGCGCCGAGCTGGGCTACTCCTCCGACGCGGACGTGATGTTCGTGTGCGAGCCGGCCGACGAGTCGATCCCCGACGCCGAGGCGGTCAAGTTCGCGACCAGCGTCGTCGAGACGGTCCGGCGGCGGCTCGGTGCGCCGAGCCCGGACCCGGCGCTGCAGGTCGACGCGGACCTGCGGCCCGAGGGGCGGTCCGGCCCGCTCGTGCGGACCCTGCACTCCTACCGCGAGTACTACGCCCGCTGGGCGGAGGTGTGGGAGTCGCAGGCGCTGCTGCGGGCCCGGCCCGTCGCCGGCGATCCCGAGCTGGGCCGGCGGTTCATGGAGCTGATCGAGCCGATCCGGTACCCGGCCGAGGGGCTGACCACGGCGCAGGTCACCGAGATCCGGCGGATCAAGGCCCGGGTCGACGACGAGCGGCTCCCGCGCGGGGCGGACCGCTCCACCCACACGAAGCTCGGCCACGGCGGGCTCGCCGACGTGGAGTGGACCGTGCAGCTGCTGCAGCTGCAGCACGCCGGCGACATCCCGGAGCTGCGCACCACCTCCACGCTCGAGGGGCTCCGGGAGGCGGCCGAGGCGGGCCTGATCAGCGGGGAGGACGCGGCGGAGCTGAAGGCCGGCTGGGAGACCGCGACCCGCGCCCGCAACGCGATCATGCTGGTCAAGGGCAAGCCGGGGGACCAGCTGCCGCGCTCGGGCCGGGAGCTGGCAGCCGTCGCCGCGGCGCTGGGCTACCCGGCCGACGGCGACCCCGGCCGCTTCCTCGACGACTACCGCCGCACCACCCGCCGCGCCCGGGCCGTGGTGGAGCGGGTGTTCTACGGCTGGGACTCCTGACCCGTGAGTGCCTGCTGCCCCTAGAGGGGCAGTAGGCACTCACGACCTGGGCCGAGCTGCGGAACGGACCGGGTCAGCAGTCGCAGCCGCAGCAGTCGCAGTCCGAGCAGCAGTCGCAGCAGTCGCAGCTCGCCTCGGAGCAGTCGCACCAGTTCGCACACGTGTCGCTGCGGCAGAAGCCCTCCCGCGCCTCGCGGGTCCACGGGTCCTCGAAGGTGTCGGCGCAACACATCTGGCAGCTGCAGAACAGGCCGACGGCCACCGCGCAGCCCGCGAGCGCCCGGCGCGGCGGCCGGGGACCGGGCCGGGAGGGCGGGGCGCCGGGATCGGGGCCGCCGGGCTTCCGCTCGGCGTGCGCGAAGGCGTGCCCGATCGAGCGGCCGAGCTCGTGCACCAGGAGCCGGTGCGCCAGCCGGCGGTCGGTCCACCGCACCTCGTCGAGGGCGAGCCGGATGCCGAGCGCGGCGTCGTCGGCCAGGGCACGCGCCGCCGGGAGGTCCGTGCCGGTCGCGAGCAGCGGGTTCCAGGCGCCGGCGGCGGCGTCGGCGGGGAGGTCCTCGACGGCGTCGAGCAGGTGGGCTAGCCGGCCGAACAGCCGCCCGGCCTCGGCGAGCGGTGTCGCGTTGTCCGGCCGCCCGGCGAGGACGGCGGTGTGCCCGAAGGCGGCCGCGGTCGCCGTCTCGGTCGGCTCCGTCACCGTGAGCAGGGGCGAGCCGGCGTGTTCGAGCGCCGGCTGGCGGGCGACGGCGTCGAGCAGGACCACCGGGTCGAGGCCCAGCCCGGCCGCACCCGTCGACGCCCGGTCGGCCCAGCCGGCGGCCAGCCGACGGGCGGCCGCGGCGACCGGACGGCGGGCGAAGGCGCCGTCGCGGTCGGCGACGTGGTCGGCCAGTGTGGCCGAGGCCAGCACCAGGCTCACCGCGGCGGCGAGGCGGGCGCCGTCGCCGGTCGCGACCCGCGCGGTCCGCATGCCGCGCAACGGGCAGGGCCCGGCGGTCCGGCGGCCCCGGGCCGGGGACTGGGCGTCGAGCAGGACCGAGACCAGCAGGCCGTCGTAGTTGGTGGCGATCCGCGCGGCCTGGCCGTGCTCGTCGCGCAGCGCGTAGCAGAGCCCGCACAGGTGGCCGATCCACTCGGCGCGCAGGGCGGGGGAGAGGGTGTGCCGGCAGGGCCGGACCATGCCGAACACGCGCCGGATCGTAGCGGGGTGCCCGGCCGTCCGAAGCGCGTCGGCTTCCCCGTCCCGCGCGTCCTCAGTAGCGTCGGCACGCGTCGGGAGGGGCGGTCCCGCGGACGAGGGGACGAACGATGGCGAACCCGCTGGCCTCGCTGCGGCAGGGCAAGCTCCGGATCGACAAGCTCGAGAACGTCCGGGTACCGCCGAACACGGAACGCACGGTCTTCGCCAGGACCGGTCCCGGGGTCGTCGTCTCCCTCTGGATGGCGCTCGGCGGCGGCAACGTGCCGGCCCTGGACGCCCGGCTCCGGGTCGCCTACGACGGCTCGCCGACGCCTGCGATCGACATCGACATGGGCACGCTGCTGGCGACGCACTGGGGCGCCGGCAGCGCGAACACCAGCCACTCCTGCCCGCACCTGCACGTCGAGATCGACAGCGCGAGCTACCAGACGGCGTTCCTGTCGACCTACCCCCTGCCCTTCGGGAGCTCGATCAGGATCTCCTACCTCAACATCGACGCCGGGCAGACCGCGAGCATCTACTCGATGGCGACGTACGGCCTGACCTCGACCGACGAGGCCGACGGCCGGCGCCTGCGCTGCCAGGGCGCGCGCTACGTCGACCAGAAGGTCACCCGCACGGCCGCATCCACCACCACGCTCGCCCAGATCACGGGCGGCCCCGGGTCGATCGTCCACCACTCCTACGTCGGCGGGGTCGGGGCCACGAACCTGTCCTGGCTCGAGCGCAACTTCTCGGTCGCGGTCGACGGCGAGCCGACGCCGCAGATCGAGGCGACGGGGACCGAGGACTGGTTCGACAGCGGGTGGTACTTCCACGGCCGCCGCGACTACGGCACCAGCATCCACAGCTACGTCGGCACCGACCGGCCGGCCGGCAACGTGAACGTGGTGGGCATGGCCACCGACCTGTGGTCGAAGTGGGGCGGGATCCCCTTCACGAGCTCCGCCGCGGTCAGGTCCCTGCCCGAGCCCGCCTGCACCACGGGCGACACCCTCTGCTGGTGCCTCCTCTACTACCAGTGACGGCCCCGCGAAATGCGTGGCGGAGGCACGAAGCACCGCCTTACCGTCACCGGCATGCCCTCGACCGGCGCGATCCTCGCCTTCCTGGCCGCGTCGCTGGTCCTGGTGGCGATCCCCGGCCCGAGCGTGCTCTTCATCGTGGGCCGCGCCCTCGCGCACGGCCGCCGCGCCGCGCTGGCCAGCGTCGCGGGCAACACCACGGGCGTGGCCGTGCTGGTGGTCGTCGTCGCGCTGGGGCTCGGGGCCGTCGCCGCGGCGTCGGCCGCGGTGTTCACCGTGATCAAGTTCGCGGGCGCGGCCTACCTCGTCTGGCTCGGCGTCCACACCATCCGCACCCGCGGTGACCTCGTGGCCGCGCTGGGGGCCCCCGGCCCCGTCGCCGACCGCCGGGTGTTCCTGCAGGGCGTGGTGGTCGGGCTGACCAACCCCAAGGCGCTGGTGTTCTTCGCGGCCGTGCTGCCGCAGTTCCTCGGCCCGCAGGCACCGAACCCGTCGCTGCAGCTGCTGATCTTCGGCCTGCTCTTCTGCGTGACGGCGGCGCTGCTGGACTCGACCTGGGGCCTCGTCGCGGGCGCGGCGCGGGACTGGTTCGCGACGAGTCCGGCCCGCCTGCGCCGGATGGGCGGCGCGGGCGGGCTGGTGCTCGTCGGGATGGGGATCGGGCTGGCCTTCAGCGGCCGCCACGACTGATCACAGGACGTGGATCCCTTCTCCTCGGGAGCAGGACCCCTTAGCCTGTGTGCGGGTCGGGGGTGACCTGGGAGTTCGTATGCCTGTTCGCCGAGTCGGCGTAGTAGTCGTCCTGCTTCTGCTGTTCGCCGCCGGGTGCGCGGGCGCTCCGGCCGAGCCCGCGCAGCAGCTCCGACCGCCTGAGGTCCCGGCCGGCGGCATCGCCCCGACCACGAAGTTCACGCCGCTCTCGGGCGCCACGGTGACGACGCCCGCCCCGGTCCTGGGGACCGACGGCAGGACGCATGTGACCTACGAGCTGCTGCTCACCAACGCCACACCCGCCCCGTTCACCATGGAGAGGGTCGACGTGCTGGCGGGCCAGCAGGTCGTGCTCTCGCTGAGCGGAGGCGAGCTGGCAGCCCAGGCCGAACTGCTCGCCGCGAGCACCGGGGACGAGGGCGTCGGCGACCCCACCGGCTCCGCCGCCCCGATCCCCGGTGGCGCCACCGCGATCGTCTGGCTGGACGTCCTGTTCGACGGCGCCGCGCCGGCCGCCCTGGCCCACCGGGTCACCGGCTCCGTCGGCGGCGGGCCCGCCACGGAGGTCGACGCCGGGTCGGTCGCGGTGAGCACCGCCGCGGCGCCCGTCCTCGGCCCGCCGCTGCAGGGCGGCCCCTGGTACGCCAGCGACGGCTGCTGCGTCGACGACACCCACCACCGCCGGGGGATCGCCCCGATGAACGGGCAGATGCTCGTTCCGCAGCGCTACGCCATCGACTGGTACCTGCTCGACGACCAGCACCGCGCCTGGGTGGACGACCCCTCGGTGATCACGAACTTCCTCGCCTACGACAAGCCCGCGATCGCGGTCGCGGACGGCGTCGTCGTCGACGCCACGGACGGGTTCGCGGACACCACGTCCCTGCCGCAGCCGCCGCCGATCCCGCCGATCGTCGAGACCGTCGGCAACCACGTCACGCTGATGATCGCGCCCGGGGTGTACGTGATGTACGCCCACTTCAAGAAGGACTCGGTCGCGGTGAAGACCGGCCAGCAGGTGAGGAAGGGAGACGTGCTGGGCCACATCGGCAGCTCCGGCAACTCGACGGCGCCGCACCTGCACTTCCAGGTCAACACCGAACCGACGTTCTTCCCGACGGACAGCACGCCGTTCGCCTTCGACTGCATGCGGGTGGACGGCCAGGTCACCGAGCGGATCTGGGACGACGTGCTGGCCGAGCAGCCCACCCCGGTGCTGCCGTACACGGCGTCGACGGACACGGGCGAGCGGCGGGGTCAGATGCCGCTCGACCGCAACGTCGTCACCTTCTGCTGAGCAGGGCGGCGGCGAACCACTCGAAGGCCGGGACGCTCGGCGGCCGCTCCGGCCAGCCGTTGAGCCGCCCGAGCAGGGTCCAGTACCGCTCGACCCGCCGGTCACTGAACGTGTGGACCGTCGCCGCCAGCGCGGGCCGGTCGGCGCTCTCGTCGACGCCGATCCGCTCCAGCACCGCGGCCGCCTCCGGGGAGGCGGGGTCGACGCCCTCCCGCAGCGCCGCGCCGGCGTGCTCCAGCACCGCCGCGGGGTCGTAGGGCGGCGGGGCGGCGGCCTCCGACCCCGCGACGGCCATCTCCCGGACCCGCGCCTTGAAGTCGGGATCGGCGACGAGGTCGGCGAGCTCGATCCACGCCTCCACCTGCTCGGTCGTCGGGTCGTCCGGCAGCTCGGCCGGCATCGTGCGCATGGCGGAGGCGATGCCCGCGCCGGGCGCCTCGGGGTCGGTGCCGGCGAAGGCCTCCGCCACGAACTCGTCGATCATCCACTGCCGCTCCTCGGCGGACAGCCTGGCCAGGTCGTTCATCAGTCTCAGCTCCCTCGGTGCGGGATCCGTGCCGTCGCGGGCGAGCAGCGTGCACACGGCACGCTGCACCCGCAGGGCGCGGATCCGTTCGTCGATGGCCCGCACGTGCGCGGCGGCCACCTCGCCGACGCGGCGGCGACGCAGCAGCACCTCCCGCACGTCGTCCAGCCCCATCCCGAGCTCCCGCAGGGTGCGGACGAGATCGAGCCGGGCCACGGCGGCCGCGTCGTACCGCCGGTAGCCGGCGGGGCTCCGGTCGGTCTCGGGCAGCAGGCCCTCGTCCGACCAGAAGCGGATCGTGCGGACGGGCACCCCCGAGCGCCGGGCGAGCTGCCCGATCGTCAGCAGGGGGTCCGTCCCCTCGTGCGTCGCGGTCACGGGATCCACCTTCGAGGTTCCAGCGGCTGGAAGGTCAAGGTATTCGGGCCCTCAGCCCGCGCACAGCCGGCGCTGCCACACTCGGCGCGTGCTGCCATCCGAGGTCCAGGGCGTGCTCGACGCGATCGTCGACGGCCTCACCGCCCGCCCCGCCGAGCTGGCCGCGGCGGCCGCCGCACTGCTCGTCGTGCTGTGGACGGTGTCCTGGCGGATGACCAGGACCGTCGTGACGATCGCGCACGAGGGCGGGCACGCGCTCGTCGCCGTGCTGGTCGGGCGCGGGCTCACCGGGATCCGGCTGCACTCCGACACGTCCGGCGTCACGCACTCGACGGGCGCGGGTCGCGGGCCGGGCGTCGTGCTGATGTTCCTCGCCGGGTACGTCTTCCCGCCGCTGCTCGGGCTGGGCGGCGCCGCGCTGGTCGCGGGCGGCTACACGAGCGCGCTGCTCTGGCTCGGCGTCGCGCTGCTGGTCGCGACGCTCGTCTACATCCGCAACCTGTTCGGGGCGTTCGCCGTGCTGGGGACGGGCGGCGTGCTGGGCGCGGTCGCGACGTGGGCGTCGCCGGACTGGCGCGCCGGTTTCGCCGCCGCACTGTGCTGGTTCCTGCTGTTCGGAGGCCTGCGGGCGGTACGCGAGCTGCAGCGCAGCCGCCGCCGGCGCCGCACCACGACCTCCGACGCCGACCAGCTCGCCGCGATCACGGGCGTGCCGGGGGGAATGTGGGCGGGGGTGTTCGGCTTGATCGGGCTGGGGGCCACACTGGCCGCTGCAGTGATCGTCTTCATGCCCTGAGCATGCTCGGCCGAGAGGAACGCAGTGCCCGAGGACTTCAACGCCCGCGTCATCCGTGAGTTCAAGGAGAACGACGGCAAGGTGGGCCCGCCCTTCGAGGGCGCCCCGATGATCCTGGTCCACCACGTCGGCGCCAGGTCCGGTGCCGTCCGCACCAGCCCGCTCGTGTACTTCGAGGACGGCGACCGCTACCTGATCGTCGCCTCCGCCGCAGGCGCCCCGTCGCACCCCGCCTGGTACCACAACCTCAAGGCCAACCCGCGCATCTCCGTCGACCTCGGCACCTCCGAGGGCGTCCGCGAGCTCACGGTCGAGGCCTCGGAGATCACGGGCTCCGAGCGGGACCAGGCCTGGGAGAAGATCAAGGCCGCCGCCCCGGGCTTCGGCGACTACGAGAAGAAGACCGAGGGCATCCGCACCATCCCGGTCTTCGCCCTCACCGCCGCCTGACCTCGTCTCCGAACTCTCGGAGCTGAGGCGGCCCGCTCGTGGCCGCACACTCGTCGGAGCGCGATACAGGCCGTCGACGGGGTGTGCGGCGCGCGGTTCGGGTGTGGGAGGGCTCGGGACGGGTGTGCGAGGCCCGGTGGGATGTGGAGGGCGCCAGGACGGGTGTGCGACGCCCGGTGGGGTGTGCGAGGCGCCGAGGGTCCGCCGCGGCTTCCGGATCCGTGACGCTCGAGCCGCTCGGCACACCCGGTGGAGCCCGGCTCACCCGATCGGGCAGCCCGGCACACCCGGTGGAGCCGGGCACAACCGGTCGGGCAGCCCGGCACACCCGGTGGAGCCCGGCACAACCGATCGAGCAGCTCGGCACACCCTTCGGGTCCGCGGCACACGCCGTCGACGGCCCGCGGGACGCCCGAGGGGGTGTGTCGGCCGCTTGTCCGCCTGGATCAACTGATTCGTGTCGGCGGCGGCCGGCGTCGACATGACCCCTCGAGCGGTACTACCGGGACGTGCGGGCGGCTACCGATCCGAGCAGCCGTTGCGTCCCGGGTCGGCCCGGGGCGGCCGGGGCGAACCGCCCGGTGCTGGTCGACCGGTACTCCGCGACGGGCGCCCGGGCTGCCCGTCGTAGCCGGCACACCCGTCGGAGCGCGATACAGGCCGTCGACGGCCTGTGCGGCGCGCAGTTCGGGTGTGGGAGGGCGCCGGAACGGGTGTGCGACGTCCGGCGAGGTGTGCGAGGCGCCGAGGGTCCGCTGCCGCTTCCGGATCCGCGACGCCGTCCCGTCCGCAGCCTGGCACAGCCAGTGGCGCCCCGGCACGACCGTTCGAGCAGCCGGCACCCCCTTCGGGTCCGCGGCACACCCCGTCGACGGCCCGTGGGACGCCCGACGGGGTGCGCCGGCCGCCTGGCCACCTCCGACCACTGATCCCGTGCGAGCTGAGGAAGCGATCCCGGTCGCCAGGTGACGGGGGCGTCTGAGAGGCTGGCCCCTCGTGAGCATCTCGCTGGAGCAGGCCCGCACGATCGTCGACGCCGCCCTCGCGCACGGCACCGAGCAGGGGTTCAACCCGCTGACCGTCGCCGTCCTGGACCCGGGCGGGGCGATCGTCGCGCTCGCCCGCCAGGACGGGTCCGGCTACCTGCGGCCCGACCTGGCCGTCGCCAAGGCGAACGGCGTGCTGGCGCTGGGCATGACCAACCGCGCCATCGCCGCGCGCGCCGCCGACTCGCCCGAGTTCTTCACCTCGGTCGCGAACCTCGCCGGCGGGAAGATCTTCTCCGTCCCGGGAGGGGTGTTCGTCCGCGACGGCGAGGGCGCGCTGCTCGGGGCCGTCGGCGTGACCGGCGACGCCTCGCTCAACGACGAGGCCGCCGCCGTCGCGGGGATCGAGGCCGCGGGCCTCGTCGCCGTCACCGGCGCGGAGTGACTCCCGGGCGCAGTACCGCACCGCTGCCCGGAGCCGATCCCGCCGGCCGCGCGACGCAGGTCGGCCTCGCGTTCGCCGTCGTGTCGGCGGTGTCGTTCGGGCTCTCCGGCCCGTTCGCGAAGGCGTTGATCGACGCCGGCTGGTCCTCCGCCGGGGCGGCGTTCGTCCGGATCGGCGGCTCGGCCGTCGTCGTGCTGGTGCTGCTCGCCGTGACGCGGCCGGGTGTGCTGGCCGCGCTGCGCTCCGACGCCCCGGCGCTGCTGCTCTACGGGCTGATGGCGATGGCCGGCGTGCAGGTCGCGTTCTTCAACGCCGTCCGGTACATGCCGGTGAGCATCGCGCTGCTGCTCGAGTACCTGGGCCCGGTGCTGGTCATCGCCTGGGTGTGGGTGGTGCGCCGGCAGCCGCCGAGCCGCCGCACCCTCGCCGGCGCGGCCGTCGCGATCGCCGGGCTGCTGCTGGTGGTGCAGATCTGGTCCGGCACCGCGGTGCCGCCTGCCGGCCTGGCGTGGGGCATGGTCGCCGCGGTCTGTCAGGCGAGCTACTTCCTGCTCGCCGACCGCGCGGGTGCGGCGACGCCGCCGCTGGTGCTGGCGGGCGTCGGGATGGCGGTGGGCACGGCGGTGGTCGGGGTGCTGGGCGTGGTCGGGCTGCTGCCGCTGGTGGTGACGACCCCGCCCGACGGGCCGGTGGTCCTCGCCGGCGCCGACGTGGGCTGGGTGGTCGCGGCCGGTCTGCTCGTGCTGGTCTCGACGGTCGTCGCCTACCTGACCGGCGTGCTCGCCATCCGGCGGATCGGGGCGGCGCGGGGCTCGCTCGTGGCGCTGCTGGAGGTCGTCGCGTCCGCGGTGGCGAGCTGGCTGCTGCTGGGCGAGGTCCCCGCGGCGGTCCAGCTGGCCGGGGGAGTGCTGATCCTGGCCGGCGTCGCGCTGACCCGCTCCCGCCCGGCCGGCCTCGCGGAACCCTGAGCCCGCGGACCGACCGCGAGAACCCGAGAACGCGGCGACGGCCCGCCACCCCAGCGGAAAGGGGTGCACGGGCCGTCGCCTCGGGCGAACCGTCCGACCGCCGCGGCCTGACCGCGTATCCGCAGGTCAGGCCACGTCGACACGATCAGACGTCGTAGTACAGCGCGAACTCGTACGGGTGCGGGCGCAGCCGCAGCGGGTCGATCTCGTTCTCCCGCTTGTACGAGATCCAGGTCTCGATCAGGTCCGGGGTGAACACGCCGCCCTCGAGCAGGTAGTCGTGGTCCTCCTCGAGCTTGTCGATGACCGCACCGAGCGAGGCCGGGACCTGCGCGATGTCCTTGAGCTCCTCCGGCGGGAGCTCGTAGAGGTCCTTGTCGACCGGGGCGGCCGGCTCGATCTTGTTCTTGATGCCGTCGAGGCCGGCCATCAGCATCGCCGAGAAGGCGAGGTACGGGTTGCCGGACGAGTCGGGGCAGCGGAACTCGATGCGCTTGGCCTTCGGGCTGTCGCCGGACAGCGGGATCCGGATGCAGGCCGAGCGGTTGCGGGCCGAGTAGACCAGGTTGACCGGCGCCTCGAAGCCCGGGACCAGGCGGTGGTACGAGTTCACCGTCGGGTTGGTGAAGGCCAGCAGCGACGGGGCGTGGTGCAGCAGGCCGCCGATGTAGTAGCGCGCGGTGTCCGAGAGACCGCCGTAGCCGGACTCGTCGTGGAACAGCGGCTGGCCGTCCTTCCACAGCGACTGGTGGACGTGCATGCCCGAGCCGTTGTCGCCGAACAGCGGCTTCGGCATGAAGGTGGCGGTCTTGCCCGCCTGCCAGGCCACGTTCTTGACGATGTACTTGAACAGCATGATGTCGTCCGCCGCGTGGAGCAGCGTGTCGAACTTGTAGTTGATCTCCGCCTGGCCGGCGGTGCCGACCTCGTGGTGCTCGCGCTCCACGGTGAAGCCGGAGTCGATCATCGTCGAGACGATGTCGGCACGCAGGTCGGCGTAGTGGTCCACCGGCGGGACGGGGAAGTACCCGCCCTTGTAGTTGACCTTGTAGCCGAGGTTGCCGCCGTCCTCCTCGCGGCCGGTGTTCCACCAGCCCTCGGAGGAGTCGATGTGGTGGTAGGTCTCGTGCGGGTTCGAGCCGAAGCGGATCGAGTCGAACACGTAGAACTCGGCCTCGGGCGCCATGTAGGCGGTGTCCGCGATGCCCGACGCGGCCAGGTACTCCTCCGCCTTGCGCGCGATGTTGCGCGGGTCGCGGGAGTACGGCTCGCCCGTGATCGGGTCGTGCACGAAGAAGTTGATGTTCAGCGTCTTGTGCTTGCGGAACGGGTCCAGCCGCGCGGTCGCCGAGTCCGGCAGCAGGGCCATGTCCGACTCGTTGATGGCCTGGAACCCGCGGACCGACGAGCCGTCGAACGCGGCGCCGTTCTCGAGCAGGTCACCGGCGGTGGAGGCGGGGACGGTGAGGTGCTGCATCACGCCGGGCAGGTCGCAGAACCTGATGTCGACGTACTCGACCTTCTCGTCCGAGATGTACTTGAGTACCTCTTCGGAGTTGTTGAACACGCGCGCTGGCTCCTTCGATCGTCCTCTGGATTGGCCGCGACGGTATGGCTGCCGTGTTGCCCGTTCATCACTCGCGGGTTTCACAGACGTTAACGGGCCCGGATCGCGTCCTCTCTCACATGGGACAACTAGGGTAGGGGTCATGGCGGGGTTCCTCGACTCCTGGACGGCCGGTTCACCGTCCGCGCACGACCAGGGTCACCCGGGTGAGCGGTTCGGCCTTCCGACGGAAGGCGTGGGCGCGGTCGCCGGGTTCGGCAGGCGGCTGCTCGGCGTCACGGTCGACTGGCTGCTCGCGTACGTCCTCACCCTGGCCGTCATGGGGCTCGACGCGCTGGGCGGATCGGCCATCGGCTGGTGGGTCTGGGCGGTCTGGTTCGTGCTCACCGTGATCCCGACCGCGTTCTTCGGCATGACGCCGGGGATGGTCGCCGTCGGCATCCGGGTCGCCCGGGTGGACATGGCCGCGACGGTCGGCTTCCGGGCGGTCCTGCGCACGGCCCTGCTCGGCCTGGTCCTGCCGGCGGTCGTCCGGGACGCCGACGGCCGCGGCTGGCACGACCGCGCCTCGCAGACCATCGTGATCCGCTCCCGCGCCTGACGGGCGCCCCGAGAACGGCGGCGGCCGGGACCCGGATCGGGTCCCGGCCGCGGTGCGTCGGGGTCAGCGGCGGCGCACGGTGCGCTGCACGCTGCGCATCTTGGCGCCCTGGGGCATCGGGCCCTTGGGCAGCGCGGCGGCGCGGTTGCCGAGCGCGGCGAGCCGGGCGTCGAGCGACTCCATCTCGGCGGCGCTGATGTTGCGCGGCAGCTTCATCATGTGCCGCTGCAGGCCCTTGAGGGGGACCTGGCCCTCCTCGTTGCCCACGACGACGTCGTAGATCGGGGTCTGGCCGACGACCCGCGCGGTGCGCTTCTTCTCCTGCGCCAGCAGCGACTTGACCCGGTGCGGCGCGCCCTCGGCCACGAGGACGACGCCCGGCCGGCCGACGACCCGGTGCACCGCGTCGAGGTGTGTGGTCCCGGCGACGCCCTGGGTCACCCGCCACTGCCCGCGCAGCTGGTCGAGCGCCCAGCCCGCGGCACCCGGCTGCCCGTCGGCCTGCGCGTACACGCTGCGCTGGACCCGGCGGCCGAAGATGCTGATCGCGATCATCACGCCGATCGCGACGCCGAAGACGAGGAAGATCCACTCCAGGCCGAAGATCAGGCCGATCAGGAACGCGACGACGGCCGCGCCCACCACCGACCCGATCATCAGCGGCAGCAGGAGCTTGTCCTGCTTGCGCTGCATCTGGAACGCCTGCCAGATCTGCGCACGCCGCTGCTTGGACGCCGCGCGCTTCTCCGCCTTCAGGCGCTTCTGGGTCTCCTTGTCGGGCTTGCCGGCCATGCGGGCCAGGATACGTCCCGGGGGCCGGGTCGCGCCGCGAGGATCCGTGGACGTCAGCCGCGGGCGAGCAGCGACCGGGCCTCCTGGGCCGCCGGGGCCTCGGCCGCGAGGTGCGCGAGCTCGGGGGAGAGCTCCTCGCCGCGGTGGGCGACGGTCTGGGCGTAGAGCCGCCCGGCCCGGTACGACGAGCGGACCAGCGGCCCGGCCATCACGCCGGCGAAGCCGATCTTCTCGGCGGTCTCGGCGTGCTCGACGAACTCCTCGGGCTTGACCCAGCGCTCGACGGGGTGGTGGCGCTTGGACGGGCGCAGGTACTGGGTGATCGTGATGATCTCGCAGCCGGCGTCGTGCAGGTCCTGCAGCGCGGCGGTGACCTCGTCGGGGGTCTCGCCCATGCCGAGGATGAGGTTGGACTTGGTGACCAGGCCGTCCTCGCGGGCGGCGGTGAGCACCTCGAGGGACCGCGGGTAGCGGAAGGCGGGGCGGATCCGCTTGAAGATCCGCGGCACGGTCTCGAGGTTGTGCGCGAGGACCTCGGGGCGGGACCCGAACACCTCGGCGAGCTGCTCGGGGCGGGCGTTGAAGTCCGGGATGAGCAGCTCGACGCCGGTGCCCGGGTTCGTCGCGTGGATCTGCCGGACGGTCTCGGCGTAGAGCCAGGCGCCGCCGTCGGGCAGGTCGTCGCGGGCCACGCCGGTGACGGTGGAGTAACGCAGGCCCATCTGCTGCACGGACTCGGCGACCCGGCGGGGCTCGTCGCGGTCCAGGTCGGCGGGCTTGCCGGTGTCGATCTGGCAGAAGTCGCAGCGCCGGGTGCACTGCTCGCCCCCGATGAGGAAGGTGGCCTCGCGGTCCTCCCAGCACTCGTAGATGTTGGGGCAGCCGGCCTCCTCGCACACGGTGTGCAGGCCGCCGGCGCGGACCAGGCCCTTGAGCTCGGTGTACTGCGGGCCCGTGCGCGCCTTCGTCCGGATCCAGGAGGGCTTCCGCTCGATGGGGGTCTCGGCGTTGCGGACCTCGAGGCGGAGCAGCTTGCGGCCTTCCGGAGCGATCGTCACGGCGACCAGCCTACGCCCCGGGATCAGGCGTGACGCCCGTCTCCGCGGCCGTCCGGCGGCGCACCGCGGCCCGGGCTAGCGTTGCCCGGCGTGGACCTCCGGATCTTCACCGAACCGCAGCAGGGTGCCGACTACGACGACCTCCTCAGGGTTGCGCGGACCGCGGAGGAGGCCGGTTTCGACGCCTTCTTCCGCTCCGACCACTACCTCGCGATGGGCGGCAGCGGCGAGCCCGGTCCGACGGACGCCTGGCTGACGCTCGCCGGGCTGGCCCGCGAGACGTCCCGGATCCGCCTGGGCACGCTCGTGTCGTCGGCCACCTTCCGGCTGCCCGGGCCGCTGGCGGTCTCGGTGGCGCAGGTGGACCGGATGTCCGGGGGCCGGGTGGAGCTCGGCCTGGGCACGGGCTGGTTCGAGGCGGAGCACGCCGCTTACGGCATCCCGTTCCCGCCGCTGCGCGAGCGCTTCGACCGGCTCACCGAGCAGCTGGAGATCGTCACCGGGCTGTGGGGCACGCTGCCTGGGGAGCGCTTCGAGTACTCCGGCGACCACTACACCGTCACCGACTCGCCCGCGCTGCCCAAGCCCGTCCAGCAGCCCGGCCCGCCGGTGATCGTCGGGGGCAAGGGGAAGCAGCGCACTCCGACGCTGGCAGCGCGGTTCGCCTCGGAGTTCAACGTCCCCTTCTCCTCGATGGACGACGTCGCCGCGCAGTTCGGCAGGGTGGACGAGGCCTGCGCCGCAGCGGCCCGGGACCCGAAGGAGATCGTCCGTTCCATCGCGCAGGTGGTCTGCGTGGGCCGGACGGAGGAACAGGTGAAGGCCCGGGCGCTGGCGATCGGCCGCGAGGTCGACGAGCTCCGGGCCGACGGGCTCGCGGGCTCCCCGGAGGAGGTCGCCGACCGGCTGGGGCAGTGGGCGGAGCGGACCGGCATCACCCGCGTCTACCTCCAGGTGCTGGACCTCGGTGATCTCGACCATCTGGAGCTCATCGCCTCCCACCTCCTCTGAGCCCCGCACGGCGACCGCTCGGCGCGGATCGCCGCGGCGTCATCACTCCGTGATGAACCGTCCGTAACGGGCGTGTTCCCTCCGTCGATTGCCAGACGCAAGTGTCGGCCACTCTCCGTGAGTCCTCGGACGAACCGGGTAGGCCGTTCGTAGTACTGGTTCATTCGGACGAGGGAAGACCTGCTCGTGCGTACGCACTCCCGCTCAGGGCGCCATCCGGCCCTGCTCACCCTGCTCGCCCTCCCGGCGCTGCTCCTCGCGGCGTGCGGGACGGGGCCGACACCCACAGGGGAGGGCACGGCCGGGAGCAGCGCTGCCGGCACCACCGCGACCGCCGGCACCACAGAGTCGGGCACGCGCGTGCTGCCGTACGTCGACGCGTCGCTCGCGCCCTCCCCGCTCCCCGCGATGGCCGACGCCAGCGGGGTCACCGACGCCGTCCTCGGCTTCGTCCTCGCCGGCGCCGGAGGCTGCACGCCCACGTGGGGCGGCACCCAGCCCGTGACCGCGCCCGCCGTCGTGGCGGCCGCGCGGGACCTCACCGACCGCGGCGGCGCGGTCGCCGTCGCCACCGGCGGCGCCACGGGCACCTACCTCGAGAGCACCTGTCCCGACGCCGCGTCGCTGGCCCGCGCCTACGGCGAGGCGCTCGACGCGGTCGGCAGCACCGAGCTCGTCGTCGACGTCGAGGCGGACGTCCCCGTCGCCACCGTGGTCGAGGCGCTGCGGACCGTGCAGGACGAGCGGCACGCCACCGTCACGCTGACCCTCAAGGTCGACGACGCCGAGCGCGGCCTCACCCCCTTGGCCGTCGAGCTAGTCCGTGCGGCCGACCAGGCCGGGGTCGACGCGCGCGTCGACGCGATGATCATGAACTTCCCCTACACCGGGCCGTGGGCCGACGCGATGACCGGTGCCACGGACACGGTCCTCGGCCAGCTCGGCGAGGTCTGGTCGGGCTCCGACGAGGCCGCCGTCGCGGCCCGCACCGGCGCCGTGTTCATGCTCGGGCGCACCGACCTCGGTGCCGTCACCACGCTCGACGACGCGACCGCCGTGGTCCGCGCCGCCCGCGGACGCGGCCTCGGCACCGTCGGCTTCTGGTCCGTCGGCCGCGACAACGGCGGTTGCCCCGACCGCCCCACCGCCTCCTTCGACTGCAGCGGCATCGCGCAGTCGCCCTTCGCCTTCACCCTGGCCGCGCGCGACGCGGCGGCCGCGTCCCCCGAGGAAGGTCCCCGATGAACGACGACACCCTCGCGTACCGGGAGGTCCCCGAGCGGGGCCCGGTGTTCGTCGACGGCACCGGCCGGCGCCGGCGCCGGATCCGGATGGCCGTGTACGGGCTGGTCTCGATGTGCCTGGTGTTCCTGATCGTCGTCGGGACGAGCCTGGCGGCCGGGCAGCGCACGCCCATGCTCGACATCCCGGTGCTCGGCAACCTGCTGCCCGCGCCCGAGGCGGAGGCCGCGGACGACACCGAGGGCGAGCTGCGCCCGGAGGCGCCGCCGTCCCAGGGCGGCCTGATCGGCGACGTCACCACCACCTCGACCGGGACCACCGGCGGGACGACGACGGGTGGCGCCGCCGGTGTCATCGCCCCGCTGGCCGGGCTGCCCGCGGCCCCGCTCGCCCCTGCCCCCGCCGCGGTCGCCCCGGCGGCGCCGGTCCCGGCTGCCCCCGTGCCGGGCGCCCCGGTCCCGGCCGCCCCAGTGCCGGGCGCCCCGGTCCCGGTCGACCCGGCGGCCCCGGTTCCGACGACGCCCGCGCCGAACACCGAGGGGGAGCCGGACACGACCACCCCGCCGACGTCGCCGAACCCCCCGGCGACCACCAACCCTCCGGCGACGACGAAGCCGCCCGCGACCACGAACCCGCCGGTGACCACCACGAGGCCGCCCGCGACGACGAACCCGCCGGCCACCACGAAGCCGCCGGTCACCACCGTCGCGCCGACCACGGTGCCGCCGACCACGGTGCCGCCGACCACGGTGCCGCCGACCACGCCCACGGTCGTCCCCACCACCACGACCCCCGTCCCGGCCTAGGAGCACGCAGGACATGCCCAGTCGCATCCGCAGGCGCGGGAGCGGTTTCTCCCTCGGCAAGTTCGTCGTCGCCGTGGTGGTGCTCGCGACGTTCGTCGCCGTGCTCCTCCTCAACGGGGTCCTGACCGCCAAGACCTCCTCCGACGCGGAGGGCCACCTCCAGCGGGGTCCGGACGACCAGGTGCCCGTCGCCGTGCACGACGGCGGGTCGGCGATCGACACCATCCACGACCCCGTCCGCACCCTGAGCTACCCGGCGAAGACGATCGCCCTGACCTTCGACGACGGCCCGGACCCCGAGTGGACCCCGCAGATCCTCGAGGTCCTGGAGAAGTACCAGGTCCCGGGCACGTTCTTCGTGCTCGGCTCGCTGGCCGCGCAGCACCCCGACCTGGTACGCGAGATGCGCGCCACCGGGTCCGAGATCGGGTTGCACACCTTCACGCACCCGAACCTGGCCGAGGCGTCGACGAACCGGATCGACCGCGAGCTGACCCTCACCCAGCTGGCCCTCGCAGGCGCCACGGGCGAGATCTCCTACCTGGTGCGGCCGCCGTACTCCTCGCGCTCCGACGCGCTGACCAACAACGAGTACGAGGTCGTGCGGGAGCTCGGCGAGCGCGGGTACGTCACCGCGCTGACCGACTTCGACAGCCGCGACTGGGAGCGCAAGGGCGTCGACGTCATCGAGAAGGCGTCCACCCCGAGCTCCGACGCCGGCGGTGCGCTGCTGCTGCACGACGCCGGTGGCGACCGGACGCAGACCGTCGCGGCGCTGGACCGGCTGATCCCGCAGCTGCAGGCGCAGGGCTGGCGGTTCACCACGGTGAGCGAGGGCCTGGGCCTGCCGACGGCGAACACGCCGGCCGACACCTGGGACCGTGTCTTCGGCACGATCCTGGTCGGCGCCGCGGGCGTCTCGACCTACATCGTCCGTGGGCTGGAGTGGCTGCTCCTGCTGGTCGGCGCGCTGGTCGTCGCCCGGCTGGCGATCATGATCGTGGTCGCCCGCCGGCACGCGAAGCAGAGCCGCCTCGCCACCCGCAGCCGCAGCGGCCCCTGGTTCACCGACCCCGTGTCCGTCGTGGTGCCCGCCTACAACGAGAAGGAGTGCATCGAGCACACGGTGCGCTCCCTGGTGGCGAGCGACCATCCCGTCGAGATCATCGTGGTCGACGACGGCTCGACGGACGGGACGCCGGACATCGTCGAGCGACTCGGACTGCCCGGGGTGCGCGTGCTCCGGCAGCCCAACGGCGGCAAGCCCGCGGCGCTGAACGCCGGCATCCGGGCGGCCCGCCACGAGATCGTCGTGATGATCGACGGCGACACCGTGTTCGAGCCGACGACGGTCGGGACCCTGGTGCAGCCCTTCGTCCGGCCGGAGGTCGGCGCGGTGGCGGGCAACGCGAAGGTCGCCAACCGGCGCAGCCTCGTCTCGCGCTGGCAGCACATCGAGTACGTGATGGGCTTCAACCTCGACCGCCGCGTCTACGACCTGTGGCGCTGCATGACCACCGTGCCCGGCGCGGTCGGCGCGTTCCGCCGCAGCGCCCTGCTCGAGGTCGGCGGCGTCAGCGACGACACCCTCGCCGAGGACACCGACCTCACGATGGCCCTGTGCCGGGCCGGCTGGCGCGTGGTCTACGAGGAGCGCGCCCGCGCCTGGACCGAGGCGCCGGGCACCCTGGGCCAGCTGTGGCGGCAGCGCTACCGCTGGAGCTACGGGACCATCCAGTCGATGTGGAAGCACCGGGCGTCGGTCGTGGCGCGCGGGCCCGCGGGGCACTTCGGCCGCGTCGGGCTGCTGAACATCGCACTGTTCCAGGTGGTGCTGCCGCTGCTCGCGCCGCTGGTCGACGTGTTCCTGGTCTACGGCCTGTTCTTCCTCGACCCGGTGACGACGCTGGTGGCGTGGGGCGGCGTGCAGCTGATCCAGCTGTTCGCCGCGGTCTACGCGTTCCGGCTGGAGCGCGAGAAGATCGGCGTGCTGTGGCTGCTGCCCTTCCAGCAGATCGTCTACCGGCAGCTGATGTACGCGGTGCTCATCCAGTCGATCATGACCGCCCTGGCGGGCATCCGGCTGAAGTGGCAGAAGCTGCGCCGCACCGGCGACTTCGGTGGGGCGCCCGTCGAGCGGACCGTGGGCGCGGGCCTCGGCTGATCCCGTCGTGAGTGGCGATGGTCGCTCTCGCAACCATCGCCACTCACCGGGGTCAGTGGAGCGAGGGGTGCAGCTGCAGGTCCAGGCCGGCGACGTCCGCGGCGACCGGGACCTCCCGCCGCGGGACCACGTGCTCGCGGACCGGCAGGGCGCCCTCGAGGGCGGCGAGCACCGCGTCCGTGACGCTCGCGAGCACCTCGTCCGTGGTCACCTCCCGGTCCAGCTCGGCGGACAGCGAGGTCACGCCGGCGTCGGTGATCCCGCAGGGCACGATCCGGCCGAACTCGGCGAGGTCGGGGTCGCAGTTGAGGGCGAAACCGTGCAGCGTCACCCCGCCCTGCACCCGGACGCCGATGGCGGCGATCTTGCGTTCGGGGCGCAGGTCGTCGGCCGGGAGCCACACGCCGCTGCGGCCGTCGACCCGGCCGGCGGTGCTCACGCCGAGGCCGTGGCAGACCGCGATCAGGGCCTCCTCGAGCCGCCGCACGTAGTCGACGACGTCGAGGGGCTCGCCCAGCGAGACGATCGGGTAGCCGACCAGCTGGCCGGGGCCGTGCCAGGTGATCCGGCCGCCGCGGTCGACGTCGATGACGGGGCTGCCGTCCGTCGGGCGGTCCTCGGGCCGGGTCCGCTTGCCCGCGGTGTACACCGACGGGTGCTCGAGGAGCATGAGCACGTCCGGTCCGGTCCCGGCGCGCCGCGCCTCGGCGTTGGCGCGCTGGACGTCCCAGGCGGTGAGGTAGTCGACCGTGCCGAGCAGGTCCACCCGAACGGGGTTGGGGGAGCGGCGGCACGAGGTTCCCTGGCTGGCCACCGATCCAGAGTACGCCCGCGTTCCGGAGCGGCAGGGCGGGCGTGGTCACACCACAGGGACCTCCCAACCGTGCTCAGGCGAGGGCGCGCAGCACCTCCGCGGCCGCCCGCCGCCCGCTGACCAGGGCGCCCTGGGTCGACGGGGTGTCCCGGTGGTCCCCGCACACGAACAGTCCGTCGCCGAGCGCGACCCCGCTGCGCAGCGGGCGGCCGGGGAGGAAGGCGGGCAGCGCCCCGCGGATCTCGGCGATGTGCACGAGCTCCCACCGGTAGGTGCCGGTGCCGTAGATCCGGGCCAGCTCGCGGCGCACCTCGGGCTCGGGGATCGCCGGGCCGACGACCGTCGAGGACACCAGCGGGCGGCCGGAGGCCGAGTACTCCGGGGCCGCCGCCGTGAGGACGACGGTGTTGGCGACGGGCCCGCCGGTCCCGTCGAGGTGCAGGACCGGCTCGTCGGCCGGGGGCTCCGGCATGGTGTGGTACCAGGTCGTGAGCGTGCGGGTCTCCGGTGCGGTGACGCCGGGGAGCAGCCGCGCGGCGGTCGCCGCGTCCGTCGCCACGACCACGGCGCGGGCGGTGACCTCGCCGGCCGCCGTCCGGACGATCGGGGTGGGCCCGCCGGTCACGGCCTCGACCCGGGTGTCCAGCCGGACCGGCACCCCGACGGCCAGGCGCCGCGGGAGGGCCTCCATGCCGTCGGCCGGCACGAAGACCCGGCCGAGTGCGAAGCTCCGCCACACCAGCCGGACGAAGCCCTCGCTCGTCGCGAGCTCGCGGTCGGCGAGCACGCCCGAGAGGAAGGGCCGCAGGAAGGTCTCGGTGGCGGTGCCACTCAGGCCGGCGGCGGCCAGGTCCGCGGCCGCCGACCGGGCCGTGCGGAGGGCGGTACGGCCCGGCGGGGTGCCGAGCACCCGGGCGGTCCATGCGGCGAGTTTCGCCAGGTCCGCGGGCGGGAGCGCGCGCAGCGAGGCGGGCGCGTCGGTGGGGCTGCGCAGCGGGTTGACGAACCGGCGCAGCGAGCCGTCGGCGGCCCGGATCGCGGCGCCCGGGACGAACGGCCGCATGGCCAGCGACTCCGGCCCGTCCGGCCCGAGGACCGTGCGCAACGCGGGATAGGCGGTGTTGAGGACCTGGAAGCCGCGGTCGCAGCGGAAGCCGTCGACGACGTCCGTCGCGATCCGGCCGCCGACCCGGTCGGCCGCCTCGAGGACCGTCACGTCGAGCCCGCGGCGGCGCAGGATCCGGGCGGCCCGCAGCCCGGCGACCCCCGCCCCGACGACGGCGACGTCCATGTCGGGGCTCATGCCCGGACGGCGGCGGAGAGCGCGTCGGCGAGGGTGGTGTGCCGGAAGGTGAAGCCGGCCCCGAGCAGCGCCCGCGGCACCGCACGCTGCGAGTACAGCAGCATCTCCCGGCCCATGTCGCCGAGCACGGTGCTCACCGCGAAGGCCGGGACGACCAGCGGCGCGGGCCGCCCGACGGCGCTCGCCAGGGTCTGGGTCAGGACCCTGTTGGTCACGGGGGCGGGCCCGGTGACGTTGACCGGGCCGCTGAGCGAGTCGTTCTCGACGGCGAACCGGATGGCCGAGACCTCGTCGTCGAGCGAGACCCAGGGCATGTACTGCTCGCCGCTCCCGATCCGCGCGCCCAGGAACGCCTTCCACACCGGGCGCATCAGCGCCAGCAGCCCGCCCGACGGCGACAGGACCAGACCCGTGCGCAGCCGGACCACACGGGCGCCGGCGTCCGCGGCCGGGGCGGTGGCGGCCTCCCAGTCCCGGCAGACCTCGGCCAGGAACCCCTCGCCCGACGGCGCGGACTCGTCGATCTCGTCCGGCCCGGCGTCGCCGTAGTAGCCGACCGCGGAGCCGCTGACGAAGGCCGGCACGCCGGCCCGGGCGACGGCCGTGGCCAGCACCTCCGTCGGGACGTTGCGGCTGTCCCGGATGGCCTGCTTGCGGGCGCCGCTCCACGGCCGGTCGGCGATCCCGACGCCGCCGAGGCTCACCACGGCCTCGGCCCCGTCGAGGGCGCCCTCGTCGATCGCGCCCGACGGCGGGTCCCAGCCCCGCTCGTCCGGCGCCGACGGGGCGCGGCGGACCAGCCGCACGACCTCGTGGCCCGCCTCCCGGAGGCCGGCGACCAGGGCGGTTCCGATCAGGCCGGACGAACCGGCGACGACGACGCGCACGGCCCGGATCCTTCCGAACCCGGCCGGAGCGCGCGACCCGGGCACGCCGACACGGGGGCGTGAGAACGGCCGGAGGGGCCCCGCGACCTGCGGGACCCCTCCGGGTGTGACGTTGCGGAGGGTGTCAGAGGCCGAGCTCGGCCTCGAACGCACCCTCCTCGAGCCGGGCGCGGATCGCGCTGACGAACCGGCCGGCGTCGGCGCCGTCGACGATCCGGTGGTCGTAGGTCAGCGGCAGGTAGCAGACGGACCGCACGGCGATGACGTCCTCGCCGTCCGGGCCCGCCACGACCTTCGGCTCCTTCGCGATCGCACCGGTGCCGAGGATCGCGACCTGCGGCTGGTTGATGATCGGCGTGTCGAAGAGCGCGCCGGCGCTGCCGATGTTGGTGATCGTGAAGGTGCCGCCGGACAGCTCGTCGGGCTTGATCGTGTTGTTGCGGGTGCGGGCCGCGACGTCGGCGATCTTGCGGGCGATGCCGGCCAGCGACAGGTCCTCGGCGTTCTTGATCACCGGGACGAGCAGGCCGCGCGGGGTGTCGACGGCGATCGCCAGGTGGACGTTGCCGTGGTACTCGATCTGCTTGCCGTCCTCGGAGATCGAGGCGTTGACGGCCGGGAAGGCCTTGAGGGCCTCGACCGTGGCCTTCGCGAAGAACGGCAGGTAGGTGAGCTTGACGCCCTCGCGCTGCTCGAATGCCGCCTTCGCCCGGGCCCGCAGCTTGGCGATCCGGGTGACGTCGACCTCCTGCACGGTCGTCAGCTGCGCCGAGACCTTGAGCGACTCGGTCATGCGCTGGGCGATGACCTGGCGCAGACGCGGCATCTTCACCGTGGTGCCCGGCTGCGGCCCGTCGGCGGCGCGCGACGGCACCGTGGTGGGCTCCTTCGGGGCGCCGGTCGGGGCGCTCGGCGCGGCGGCGGCCGGCTGCTGCGGGGCCGCGGCAGGCTCCGGGGCCTTGGCCGACTCCGCCGCGGCGAGGACGTCCTGCTTGCGGATGCGGCCGCCGACGCCCGAGCCCTCGAGGGTGTCGAGGTCCACGCCGTGCTCCGCGGCCAGCTTGCGGACCAGCGGGGTGACGTACGGCGGGGCGGAGGTGCCCTTGGTCTCGGCCTTGCCGTTGCCCGACGGGGCCGGCGCGGTCTCGGCGGCGCGGGCGGTGTCCTCGGTCTCGGGCTCAGCCGGCTCCGGGGCGGCCTGCTCCTCCTTGACCGGCTCCTTCGGGGCCTCCTGCTTCGGGGCCTCCTCCTGCTTCGGGGCCTCCTGCTGCTTCGGGGCCTCCTGCTTCGGGGGCTCCGGCGTCGACTCCTCGGCCTGGGCGGGCGCGGCGTCGGCGTCGCCGATGACGGCGAGCTGGCCGCCGACCTCGACGGTGTCGTCCTCGCCGACCGACAGCTCGAGGACGGTGCCGGCGACCGGCGACGGGATCTCGGTGTCGACCTTGTCCGTGGAGACCTCGAGCAGCGGCTCGTCGACCTCGACGGTGTCGCCGACCTGCTTGAGCCAGCGGGTCACGGTGCCCTCGGTGACGGACTCGCCGAGCTCGGGCATGGTGACCGGGGTGCCGCCGCCGGAGGACTTGCCGGTCGAGGCCTTCGGGGCCTCCTGCGGCTCCTCGGCCTGCGGCGGCTCCTGCGGCTCCTCGGCGGGCTCCGGCTCGGGCTCGGCGGCCTCGGACTGCGGCTGTGCCTCGGGCTGCGCGGACCCCTCGTCGGAGCCGGCGTCGCCGATGACGGCGAGCTCGCCGCCGACCTCGACGGTCTCGTCCTCGCCGGCGACGATCTTCTGCAGCACGCCGGCGACCGGGGACGGGATCTCGGTGTCGACCTTGTCGGTGGAGACCTCGAGCAGCGGCTCGTCGACCTCGACGGTGTCGCCCTCCGCCTTGAGCCAGCGGGTGACGGTGCCTTCGGTGACGCTCTCACCGAGGGCGGGCATCTGGACGGAGAAGGCCATGTCTGCTCGGATCCTCTTTCGACGTGCGGTGGTGTGGTCCGTTCGGGACCTCAGCCGTGGGTGTGCAGGGGTTTGCCGGCCAGGGCGAGGTGTGCCTCGCCGAACGCCTCGTTCTGGGTGGGGTGGGCGTGGACGAGCGGGGCGACGTCGCCGGGCTCGGCTTCCCAGTTGTAGACGAGCTGGGCCTCGCCGATGAGTTCGCCGACGCGGGCGCCGACCATGTGGATCCCGACCACCGGGCCGTCCTTGGCGCGCACCAGCTTGATCGCGCCGGAGGTCTGCAGGATCTGGGACTTGCCGTTGCCGCCCAGGTCGTAGGTCAGGGTCTCGATCTCCCCGAAGCGGTCCTTGGCCTGCGCCTCGGTGAGCCCGACGGAGGCGACCTCGGGCTCGCAGTAGGTGACCCGCGGGATGCCGGCCTCGTCGATCGGGGCCGGTTCGAGTCCGGCGATGTCCTCGGCCACGAAGATGCCCTGCTGGAAACCGCGGTGGGCCAGCTGCAGACCGGCCACGATGTCGCCGACGGCGTAGACGCCGTCGAGGTTGGTGCGCAGCCGTTCGTCGGTGGTGACGAACCCGCGCTCCATGGCCACCCCGGCCTCCTCGTAGCCGTGGCCGGTGGTGTTCGGGCCGCGCCCGACCGCGACGAGCAGCAGGTCGGCCTCGATCTCCTCGCCGGACTCCAGCGAGACGGTGACGGTGTCGCCCTTCTGCTTGGCGCCGGTGAACTTGACCCCGGTCTTGGCGGTGATCTTGCGGCGGCGGAAGGCGCGTTCGAGGAGCTTGGAGGCGAACTCGTCCTCGCCCGGCACCAGCCGGGGCAGGGCCTCGACCACGGTGACCTCGGCGCCGAAGGAGCGCCACACCGACGCGAACTCGACGCCGATCACGCCGCCGCCGAGCACGACGACCCGCTGCGGCACGTCGTCGAGGGTCAGGGCCTGGTCGGAGGTGACGACCCGGCCGCCGATCTCCAGCCCGGGCAGGGTCTTGGAGTAGGAGCCGGTGGCCAGCACGACGTTCTGCCCGGTGTAGGTGGTGCCGTCCACCTCGACCGACTTCGGCCCGCGGAAGGTGCCGGCGCCCTCGACGAGCTCGATCTTGCGGGAGGACACCAGGCCCTGCAGGCCCTTGTAGAGGCGCCCGACCACGCCGTCCTTGTAGGTGTTGACCCCGGTCATGTCGATGCCGACCAGCTGGGAGAGCACGCCGACCTTGGCGCCGTCGCGGGCGGCGTCGGCGACCTCGGCCGCGTGCAGCAGGGCCTTGGTGGGGATGCAGCCGCGGTGCAGGCAGGTGCCGCCGAGCTTGTCCTTCTCGACCAGCACCACCGACATGCCCAGCTCGGCGGCCCGCAGGGCGCACGCGTAACCACCGGAGCCACCGCCGAGGATCACCAGGTCGGCAGTCCGTTCGGGCACGTCCGTTCTCCTCACTCGCGGCGTCGGTGACCCGGTGCTCCGTCCGGGCGGCCCCATCTTGTCACTCGGCGACCGCAGTCGCTGGAACAGGTCCGGGAGAAATCCGGACAGGTCGCGCGTTGGGTGGGTGACGTCGAGAGCAGCGGAGGGCTCATGGGACTGTTCGGCCGCAAGCGCGCCGGTGGGCGGCGTGGTGCCGCGGCCGAGGACGCCGAGCACCTGCGCGCCTGGGCGGCGGTGCGAGAGGGCGTGGAGGCGTTCGTCGAGCCCCGCACCGCCGTGACCGAGACGACGATGATCCTCGTGGCCAAGGACGGGGAGTGGACACGGCGCCGGGTCGCCGGTCCGGACGGCGCCCGCAAGCTCGCGCGGTCGCTGCGAATCCCGGTCTACGACGTCCAGATCGTCGGCTACCCGAAGCGGATGCGCGACCACGACGCCCGGCAACGCGTGCTGCGCGAGCGGGAGCGCCGGCGGGGGCTGGGGGAGCTCGGCGGCTACAGCTAGCTCCTACCGTGTCTTACGGGCGCCGATCGCCTGCATCACGGGCGCGGCGCGCAGCAGCGGGCCGGGGGCCAGGGCGGTCAGCCGCATCATCGCGCCGCGCCACCCCGGGACCGTCTTGTAGACGCGCCCGGTGCCGAACAGGCCGACCAGCTCGGTGGCCACGCGGTCCGGGGTGAGCAGCACACCGGAGCGGACGAGCGCCCGTGCCCGCGGTTCCATCGTGTCGAGCAGGGCCGTCGCGACGCCGTCGGGGTTGATCGCGTGCACCCGGATCCCGTCCGCCCGCACCTCGGCCGACAGCGCGGAGGCGAGGGAGAGCACGGCGGCCTTCGTCGCGGCGTAGAGCGAGAGGCCCGGCACGGGCCCGAGCCCGGACAGCGATGCGGTGACCGCGAGGTCCCCCCCGCCGCCCTGCTCCCGGAACGCGGCGATCGCGGCGCGCGAGCCCCACACCGGGCCCAGCAGGTTGATCTCGACCAGGGCTCGGGCCTCGGCGTCGGTCAGCTCGGCCAGCGGGCCGCCGGTGCCGACGCCGGCGTTGCTCACCCACGCGCCGAGCGGCGCCAGCTCGCGGGCGCGGGCGGCGACGGCGTGCGCGGCGGCCGGGTCGGTGACGTCGTAGGCGGCGGACTCGCCGCCGATCTCCGCGGCCGTCGTCTTCGCCGCGGTCTCGTCGACGTCGGTCACCAGGACGCGGTAGCCGTGCCCGGCGAGCTCGCGGGCGATCGCCGCGCCGATGCCGCGCGCGCCACCGGTGACGACGGCCGAGCGGGAGCCTGCGGGGACCGAGTGGGCGACACGGCGGCGGATCACGGGCGTGACCCTACCCGCGGGTAGCCCTCGGGGGAGCCCCGATTGCCGATCCGGGGATCACCGGATGTCCGGGCCGTCCCCGGCGGGGTGGACTCCGGACGTGCCTCCCGCAACGCTCTCCCGGTCGCGCCCCTCCGCCACCGCCCGTGGCCCCGCCCGGACCTGGCGGCGGCTCGCCGTCTGGGTCCACCTGCTGTCCTCGGTGGGCTGGATGACCTGCGCGCTCGCGCTGTTCGCGCTGCTCGTTCCGGCCCTGCGGGGTGGCGCGTCGTGGGCGGTCGAGGCGGCCCACCACCTCGACACCCAGCTGCTCGCGCCGCTGGCCAACACCTCCGCCGCGACCGGCCTGGTGCTCTCCCTCGGTACCGCGTGGGGGCTGGCGGTGCACCGGTGGGTGCTGACCAAGCTCGTCATCACCCTGGTGCAGCTCTACCTGGGGATCGTCGTGCTGTCGGGGGCGCTGAACACCGCCGCCGACACGCTCCGCGTCTCGCCCGCCCTGGTCGTCGGCACGGCGCTGATGGCGAGCGCGATCGCCGTGCAGGCCTGGCTGTCGGTCGCCAGGCCCGGCGGGCGCACCCGCTGGGGCACCCGGGGTGGACGGCCGGTCACCCTCCCGACCGCGCCGCCCTGGGTGTTCGCGCTGGTCGTCGCCGCCCCGGCGGTGGACGTGACGCTCGGCCTGCTCCTCGGCTTCCCCTCGCCCCTCTGCTCGCTGACCGCGGTGCTCGTCGCCGCAGTGGTCGGCCACCGCACCCTCCGCCGCCGGGGCGTGCCGGCGTAGCTCCCGACTCGCGCTGCCAGAGCTCCCGACTCGCGGTGCCGGAGCTCCCGACTCGCGGTGCCGGAGCTCCCGACTCGCGGTGCCGGAGCTCCCGACTCGCGGACGCGTGGGGCGGATCCAGACGCCGGTGCGGCCCGACGCGCGACGCATGATCGCCGTCGCCGTGCGCTCAGGGCCGACAGTCGAACCGCGGATGCACGCAGGCGTCGATCATGGCGGCGCGCACGGGTTGGTGATCACCGTGTGCGTGCAGCGGCGGTCGCGGACACTGCGCCCACCGCACACGATCGTCGATCTTCGACAAAGAGCGACCTCGAAGCTGCGTCGGGCGCCGCCACCCCGACGCCCCCCGAGTCCGTCGCCGCGCCGGAGCTCCCGACTCGCGGTGCGGGAGCTCCCGACTCGCGGTGCCAGGGCTCCCGACTCGCGGTGCCGGAGCTCCCGACTCGCGGTGCCCGAGCTCCCGACTCGCGGGAGCCCCGGCACGAGCCGCGAGCCGCGGGTCAGCCGTTGGCGGCGATGTCCTCGAGGAGGGCGACGAGGGTGCGGACCGGGACGCCGGTGCCGCCCTTGGGCGTGTAGCCCCACGGGCCGCCGGTGTTGAACGACGGGCCGGCGATGTCGATGTGCGCCCACGGCAGACCGTCCGCGACGAACTCGCGCAGGAAGATCCCGGCGGCGAGCATGCCGCCGAAGCGGTTGCCGGTGACGTTGGCCAGGTCGGCGATGCGGGAGTCGAGCTCGCCGCGCAGGTGCTCGGGCAGCGGCATGGCCCAGGCGTCCTCGCCGACGGACCGGCCGAGCGCGGCGACCCGGTCGCGGAAGTCGTCGCTGCCCATCACGCCCGCGGTGCGGGTGCCCAGCGCGACCATCTGCGCGCCGGTGAGCGTGGAGGTCTCGACGAGGTAGTCGGGGTCGTCCTCGGCGGCCCGGACCATCGCGTCGGCCAGGATGAGCCGGCCCTCCGCGTCCGTGTTGAGCACCTCGACGGTCTTGCCGCCGTACATCGACAGCACGTCGCCGGGCCGGTACGCGGTGTCCGACGGCATGTTCTCGGCCATCGGCACGGTCGCGGTCACGGCCACGGGGAGGTTCAGCCGGGCCGCCAGGACCGTCGTCGCGATCACCGCGGCGGCCCCGGACATGTCCGACGTCATGTGATCCATGTTGGCGGCGGGCTTGATCGAGATGCCGCCGGTGTCGAACGTGATGCCCTTGCCGACCAGCGCGACCTTCTTCGCGGGGTTCTCCCCGCCCGACCAGCGCAGCCGGACCAGCCGCGGCAGCCGCGACGAGCCCTGCCCGACGCCGAGGATGCCGCCGTACCCACCGGCGGCCAGCGCCTCGTCGTCGAGGACCTCGACCGCCAGCCCGGCGGCCTCGCCCAGCTCGCGGGCCCGCGCGGCGAAGGTCTCGGGGTAGAGCGCGTTGGGCGGGGTGTTGATGAGGTCCCGCGCGGTGCACACCGCCTGGGCGACGGCGAAGGCGTGCTCGAGGACGTCCGCGTCCGCCCCCGGGAACTCCACGGACTCGATCGGCTTCTTCCCGGCCGTCGGGTCGCCCTTGAACGCGGTGAACCGGTAGGCCCCGAGCAGCACGCCCTCCGCGGCGGCGGTCAGGTCGACCGCGCCCAGGGTGCTGACCACGCGGCCGCTGCCGGCCAGGGCCCGGGCCACCGCGCCCGACGCCCGCCGCACCTGGTCGGCGGGGATCGCGCCGGACTCGTCCGGCTTGCCGAGCCCCACCCCGACGACGAGCGGCGAGCCGACCGCCCCGCGCGAGGGCAGCTTCACGACCTCCTCGACCTTGCCGGTGGCGCCGGCGAGCGCGAGCAGCCCGGCGAGCGTGCCGTCGAAGGCGGCGTCGATCTCCTCGGCGCCGGGCGCGAGGACCGGCTCGGCGCCGTTCCCGTTCGAGCCCTCGCCGTTGCCGTTCGCGCCCGGGAGCAGGCCGACGACGAGGACGTCGGCCTCGGCCGCCGCGGCGGGCCCCTCCAGGGCGCCGATGCGGGTGCCGGTCTGCGGGACGGTGGTCGTCAAGGCGGGTCTCCTCGGTCGGGGTCGGGCGCGCCGGCGGTCCCGGGGCGGGGCACGGCGGCGTGCGCGGGTGGGCATCGCCGGGCCCGGGGCGCCGCACCGCCCGTCGACGAGCGGTCGGAGCGCCCGGCGAGACCTCTTCGAAATGCTAATGACACCGTCGCGGGGCCGTTTCGCACAGGGTCGGATGCGATGGTGGTGACCGTGGCAACGACCCTCGGACGCCGCCTGGGTACCGCCGACGTGGTGGTGCTCGGGCTCGTCGCCATGCTCGGGTCCGGGGTCTTCGCCGTCTTCGCCCCCGCCGGCGCCGCCGCGGGGCCGTGGCTGCTCCTGGCGGTGCTGCTGGCCGCGGTCGTCGCGGGGACCTGCGTGCTGTCCACGGCGGAGCTGGTGCTCGCGGGCGGCTCGGGCGGGGCGAGCTTCTCCGCCGGGTACACGGCCGGCTACGTCGCGGCCCGGGACCGCCTGCACCCCGTCGCGGGCCGGCTTGCCGGTGTCACGCTGCTGATCGGCGGGGTCGCCTCGGCGTCGGCGGCCGCGGGGGTGTTCGGGGCGTACGTGCTGCCGTCGAACCCGCTGGTGGCCGGGATCGTCGTGATCGTCGCGGCCACCGTGCTCAACGTCGTCGGGGTCCGGACGACCGCCCGTTCCTCCTGGCTGTTGGCCGGCGGAACGCTCGCCGTGCTGGTCGTGGTGGTCGTCGTCGGGCTGCTGGGGCCGGGCGGGGAGCAGACGGTCTCGGCGGCGGTCACGGCCGCGGGGGAGGCCCGCGGGGTCGCGGTGCCCGTGCCGCAGGCCTCGCCGGGTGCGCTGGGGGTGCTCTCGGCCGCGGGGCTGGTGTTCTTCGCGTTCGTCGGGTTCGCCAACGTGGCGACCTACCGCGAGGAGGTCCGCACCCCGGCCCGCACCCTGCGCCGCGCGATCCCGATCGCCCTCGCCGTCTGCACGCTGACCTACCTCGCCGTCGCCGGGGCGCTGCTGATAGGCCTGGGTACGGACCGGATCGGCGAGGAGCACGCGCCGCTGGTCGCGCTCGTCGACACCGGCCAGGCGCCCGCACTGGGGGTGCTGGTGCGGATCGGCGCCGCGGCGGCCGCCGGCTCGACGCTGCTCGCCGTGCTGATCGGGATCAGCCGCACGGCCATGGAGATGGGGGCCCGGGAGGACCTGCCCCGCTCGTTCGCGAAGGTCTGCGGCAGCGGCGCCCCCTGGCGGTCGGACGTCCTCGGCGCGGCCCTGGCGATCCTCGTCGCCGTGCTCGCCGGGCCGGTGGCGTCCATCGCGCTGTCGGCCTGCGCGATGCTGCTGCACTACGCGCTCGTGCACGCGGCCGCTCTGCGGGTCCCCGACCGGCGGACCCCGGCGTGGGTGGCGGCCGTCGGGTTCGTGCTGTGCCTCGGCCTGGCCGCGCTGCTGCCGCGGACGTCGGTGCTGATCACCCTCGGCGCGCTGGCGGTGGGCTGGGGGCTGTCCGAGCTGTCGGCGCTGCGGGCCCGCCGGAGACCGCCGCCGCCGCAGGAGGAGGCGCCGGGGGAGCAGGCGGCCTGAGTACGGTTTGCCCGTGACCGACGAGCTGATCACGGGACCGCTGCACGACCGGCACGTCGCGCTGGGGGCGACCCTCGGCGCCTTCGGCGGCTGGTCCATGCCGATCGCCTACCCGGCCGGCACCGTGGCCGAGCACACCGCCGTCCGCGAGGCGGTCGGGATCTTCGACGTCAGCCACCTCGGCAAGCTGCTGGTCCGCGGCCCGGGTGCCGCGGACTTCGTCAACTCCTGCCTCACCGCGGACCTCGGGAAGATCACGCCGGGGAAGGCGCAGTACACCTTGTGCTGCACGGAGTCCGGCGGCGTGGTCGACGACCTCATCGCCTACCTCGACGGGCCGGACGAGGTCCTCCTGGTGCCGAACGCCGCCAACGCGGCCCGGGTCGCCGAGCTCCTGCGCGCGGCGGCGCCGGCCGGGATCGAGATCGTCGACCGGCACCGCGAGCTCGCCGTGATCGCCGTGCAGGGGCCGCGCTCCGCCGAGCTGTTCCACACCATGTTCGCCGGGTTCTCCGGCGTCCCCGGGATGGACTACATGGCATTTGCCGACGCCGGCGCCGTCCGCGTCTGCCGCACCGGTTACACCGGCGAGCACGGCTACGAGCTGCTCGTGCCGGCCGCGCAGGCCCCCGAGGTCTGGGACGGGCTGCTCGCGGGTGCGGAGCCGCTCGGCGGTCGGCCGTGCGGGCTCGGTGCGCGGGACACGCTGCGCACGGAGATGGGCTACCCGCTGCACGGCCAGGACCTCAGCGAGGAGATCAGCCCGGTACAGGCCGGCAGCTCGTGGGCCGTCGGCTGGTCGAAGCCGGCGTTCTGGGGCCGCGAGGCGCTGCTCGCCGAGCGCGAGGCCGGGCCGGCGCGGCGGCTGCGCGGGCTGCGGGCCACCGGGCGCGGGATCCCGCGGGCCGGGATGACGGTTCTGGCCGGCGGCGAGCCGGTCGGCATCACGACCTCGGGCACCTTCTCCCCGACGCTCAAGACCGGCATTGCGCTGGCGCTCATCGACACCGCGGCGGGGGTGTCCGCCGACGACGTCGTGACCGTCGACGTCCGAGGTCGCTCACTCGAGACGCAGGTGGTGAAGCCCCCGTTCGTCCCGTCGCACGTCCGATGATCGGACACCCGACCGGCTGACACGCGCCTTGCTCCGCGGGTTACCGTTCATTCATGAACGCGCCGCTGTTCACCCGCATCCCGAACCCCGCGCCGGCCTCCGACCAGCGGCGCAGCGAGATCCTGGCCGCACCGGGGTTCGGCCGGTACTTCACCGACCACATGGTCTCCATCCGCTGGACGGTCGGCGAGGGCTGGCACGACTTCAAGGTCGAGCCGTACGGGCCGATCGCACTCGACCCGGCGACGATGGTCCTGCACTACGGGCAGGAGATCTTCGAGGGCCTCAAGGCCTACACCCAGCCGGACGGCACGATCGCGTCGTTCCGGCCGGAGGAGAACGCGGCGCGGTTCCGCCGGTCCGCGGTGCGCCTGGGCATGCCCGAGCTGCCGGACGAGCTGTTCATGGCCGCGCTGCGCGAGCTGATCGACGTCGACCGCGCCTGGGTGCCCCCGGCCGGCGGCGAGGAGTCGCTCTACCTGCGGCCGTTCATGATCGCCACCGAGGTCGGGCTGGGCGTGAAGCCCGCCGACTCGTACCTCTTCCTGCTCATCGCCTCGCCCGCCGGCGCGTACTTCCCGGGCGGGGTCAAGCCCGTCGACGTCTGGCTGTGCACGGACTTCACCCGGGCCGCGATCGGCGGGACCGGCACCGCGAAGTGCGGCGGGAACTACGCCGCCTCGCTGCTGCCGCAGGCCCAGGCCGCGCAGCACGGATGCGCGCAGGTCGCCTACCTCGACGCCGCGGAGAAGCGGTGGGTCGAGGAGATGGGTGGGATGAACCTGTTCTTCGTCTACGGCTCCGGGGAGTCGGCCGAGCTGGTCACGCCGGAGCTGTCCGGCAGCATCCTCGAGGGCGTCACCCGGCACTCGCTGCTCACGCTGGGCAAGGAGATCGGCTGCCAGGTCACCGAGCGCAAGATCTCCGCGCGGGAGTGGCTCGTGGGCTGCGCGGACGGGGCCATCACCGAGGTGTTCGCCTGCGGCACCGCCGCGGTGATCACGCCGGTCGGCAACGTGAAGTTCAGCGAGAACTCCGGCGTCGGGTCGATCCGGGTGGCCGACGGCGAGCCCGGTGCGGTCACCATGCGCCTGCGCACCCTGCTCACCGACATCCAGCGGGGCACCGGCACGGACACCCACGGCTGGATGACCGCCCTCTGACCCCCGTGAGTGCCGACTGCCCCTAGAGGGGCGGTCGGCCCGCACGACCCCGGCTGAGCTGCGCGGATGCCGGATCAGGCCGTGGCGAGGACCAGCAGGACGGCGGCGGCGCCCAGCTCGGCCGCCGCGCCCAGGACATCCCCGGACATCCCGCCGAACCGGCGGGCGGTGTGGGCCGAGAGCGCGACCACGAGCACGGCCGCCAGCGCGACGCCGGCCGGACCGCGCCAGCCCGCGACCGCGTAGCCCGCGGCGGCCAGCACGACCCACCACACCAGGGCCACCCATGCGGCCTGCGACTCCGCGACCATCGCGCCGAGCCCACCGGGCCGTGCGGCGGGCACGCCGCGGCGGGCGACCCAGCAGAAGCCGGCCCGGCTCGTCGCGACGGCGACCGCGCCCCCCGCGACGGCGTGCCAGCTCGTCAGGGCGCCCAGCGATCCCGCCTGGACCCCGAGGACGACCAGCAGCGTCACGACGGCGAAGGGCCCCGCGCCGCCGTCCTTCATCACGGCGAGCGCGCGCTCGGGCGGGCCGAAGCAGCCCAGCCCGTCGGCGGTGTCGGCGAGCCCATCGACGTGCATCCCGCGCGTGCCGAGGGCCAGCACCCCGACGGCGAGCAGGCCTGCGACCAGCCCGGGCACGCCCACCGCGGTGAGCCCCCAGACGACCAGCCCGGCGACGCCACCCAGCAGGGCCCCGACCAGTGGAGCCCAGCGCAGCGCCCCGGCCGCGGTCCGCGCCGACGGGACGCCGGTCCGGACGGGCAGGACGGTGAGCCAGCTCAGCGCGAGGGCGAGCGCGCTCATCGGGCCCTCACCCGGCGACGGCGCGCACCGGCGCGATCCCGCTCGCCTCCGCGGTGGTGGTCTCGCCGAGCAGCCGGGCGGCCGCCTGGATCAGCGGCAGCACCGCGACCGCGCCCGTGCCGTCCCCCTGGCGGACCTGCAGGTCCAGCACCGGGACGAGCTGCAGGTGCTGCAGGACGAGCGTCATCGCGGGCTCGGGGGAGTTCTGGGCGGCGAGCCACCACTGGTGCGCGCCGGGGGCCAGCTCGTCGGCCAGCAGGCCCGCGGCCCCGACCACGAGGCCGTCGAGCAGCACGGGGGTGCGGCGCAACGCGGCCTGCACGAGGAACCCGGTGAGGACGGCGAGGTCGGCGCCGCCCGCCGTGCGCAGCAGCGCGTGCGGGTCGCGGACGTGCGGCTTCGCGCGGCGCAGGGCGTCGCGGATGGCGGCGGCCTTGCGCATCCACGCGTCGTCGCCGATGCCGGACCCGCGCCCGACGACGGCGACCGGCTCGGCCCCCGTCACCGCCGAGACCAGCGTCGACGCGGGCGTGGTCGCGCCGACCCCCAGCGAGGCCGGGACGAGCAGATCGGCGCCGGAGTCGACCTCCTCGTCGGCCAGCGCGCGGCCGATGCGGATCGCGTTCTCGACCTCGGCGGCGGTGAGGGCGTCCTCGCGGTCGATCCGGCCGCTGCCCCGGCGGACCTTGAACCGCTCCTGGCCGGGCAGCAACGCCTCCCGGTCCAGCCCGGTGTCGACCACCCGGACCGAGGCCCCGGACACGGAGGCCGCCACCGCGACCGGCGCGGACTGCTCCAGCGTGGCCGCGACCTGCCGCGCGGTGACCTCCGGCGGATAGGCGGAGACCCCGGCGGCCGCGATCCCGTGGTCGGCCGCGACGACGACCACGCGCACCCGCGCGGGCGGCCGCGGCGGGCAGGTGCCCTGCATCGACGACAGCCACAGGCCCAGGTCGGCGAGCACGCCCAGCCCGCCCGCGGGCACCGCCAGCGCCTCGTACCGGGCGACGGCCTCGCGCCGCGCCTCGAGGTCGGGTGCGGGTACGGCGGGGAAGGGACTCTCGCTCACGCGCCCTTCCTACCGTCCGCCCTGCGCAGGCGTTGCGGCAGCCCTGGTCACGGGCCCTTCAACCGCAGCGGCAGGCCCGCCACCACCAGCACCACCTCGTCGCACACCTCGGCGAGGGCGGCGTTGAGGGCGCCGAGCTCGTCCCGGAACAACCGCCCGGCGCGGGTCGCGGGGACCACGCCCAGCCCGACCTCGGCGGACACCAGCACGCACGACGCCTCGGACGGAGCCTGCCGCACGCTCTCGACCAGTGTCGCGACGGCGTCCTCGACCCCGGGCGGGGTGGTGGGCGCCTCCCAGGCCTCGGTGTCGTCGAGCACGCCCGTGAGCCAGGTGGCGAGGTCGTCGACGAGCAGCGGGCCGCCGCGGGCGAGCTCGGCGACCAGGTCGGGCTCCTCGACGGTGGTCCAGCAGGCCGGCCGGCGCGCGGCGTGCCGGGCGATCCGGGCCTCCCACTCGAGGTCGTCCGGCCGGCGGCGGGCGGTGGCGGCGTAGCGGACCGGGGCGTCGGCGGGCAGCAACGCCTCGGCGTACCCGGACTTGCCCGACCGGGTGCCCCCCAGGACGAGGGTCCTCAGACCTGCGCCCCGCGCTGGATCCGCGGCTTCGGCACCCGCAGCTTGCGGATCTGGCTGGCGCGGGTGAAGGCGTACCAGCCGGTGCCGAGCCCGCTGATCTGCTCGTTCGGGAACTTGGCCCGCGCCTGCTTCGTGACGCGCATCCCGAGCGTGACGCCCTCGACCACCATCACGAACAGCACGACCAGGCTGAACAGGCTCAGGTACTGCTGCACCGCCGGGATCGGCAGCAGCACCGAGATCAGCACCACCACGGCGAGCGGCATGAACAGGCCCATGAGGTGCGGCCGCGAGTCCACGACGTCCCGGATGTAGGCCTTCACCGGACCGCGGTCGCGGGGGAGGAGCACCCGGTCGTCGCCGGCGTCCATCCGCGCGCGGCGTTCGGCGGCCTGGGCGCGGCGCTCGTCCTTGCTCGGGCGGTTGGCCTTGGCCAGGCGGGCGGCCTCGCGCTGGGTCTTCGGCGGGGGCGGGGCCGGGCCGCGACGCTTGGTCTCGGCGTCGCGGCGCTTCGGCGTGGGCCGGCCCTTGCCCTGCGTCCAGCGCGGATCGAGCGGCTTCTTCTCCTGCGTGCCCTCGGCCTCGTCCGTGTCGACGGACGCGGATGCCGGGGAATCGTCGGAGCGGCGCAGGAACCTCACAGGTGCACAGGGTACGGGCGATAGCGTGCGCGGTGTGCGTGTGGTCGTCGCTCCCGACTCCTTCGGCGGAACACTGAGCGCGCGGGCCGCGGCCGGCGCCATCGCGGAGGGCTGGTTGCGCGCCGTCCCCGACGCCCGGATCGACCGCCTCCCGCTGGCCGACGGTGGCACCGGCTTCGTCGACGTCCTGCAGGAACGGCTGGGCGGCACCCTGCACGAACCGCAGGTCACCGGCCCCTTCGGCGATCCGGTGACGGCTCCCTGGCTGCAGGTCGGCACGACCGCCTACGTCGAGTCGGCCGCCGCGTGCGGGCTGCACCACGTGCCCCGGGAACGGCGGACGCCGGAGGTGGCGGGCCGCGTCACCACCCGCGGGGTCGGCGAGCTGCTGCGCGCGGCGCGGGCCGCGGGCTGCACCGAGGCCGTCATCGGGCTCGGCGGGTCGGCCACCACGGACGGCGGCGCGGGCATGCTCGCCGCGCTCGGGGCCGCCCCGCTCGACGCGTCGGGCGCGGAGCTGCCGCCCGGCGGGGCCGACCTGGGGCGGTGCGTGCGGATCTCCGGCACCCCGGACGTCGGGATGACGCTGGTCGCGGCCGCGGACGTCGACAACCCGCTGCTCGGCCCGCACGGCGCCGCGGCGGTGTTCGGGCCGCAGAAGGGGGCGGACGAGGGCGCGGTCGCGGCGCTCGACGCCGCCCTGGCCGTGTGGGCGGACGTCCTCGCGGAGGCGACGGGCCGGGACGTGCGCGACGAGCCCGCCGCCGGAGCCGCCGGCGGCCTGGGGGCGGCGCTGCTGGCGCTCGGGGCGCGCCGCGAGTCCGGGGCGGGCCTGGTCCGCCGCCTGCTGGGGCTCGACGAGGCGCTCGACGCCGTCGCCGCCGAGGGCGGGCTGGCCATCACCGGCGAGGGCAGCTTCGACTGGCAGTCGCTGCGCGGGAAGCTCATCACCGCCGTGGCCGGGGCCGCCGCCGAGCGCGGCGTGCCCTGTGTCGTCCTGGCCGGGCAGGTGAGCGTCGGGCGGCGCGAGGCGGCCGCGGCAGGTGTCGACGCCGCGTACTCGGCCTCCGAGCACGCCGGCGGGATCGAGGCCTCGATGGCCGATCCCGCGGGCACGCTGGCGGCCCTCGCCGAACACGTCGCGCGCCGGTGGGGCTCGTCCTGACCGTCCGGTGACCCGGATCACCCGATCCGTGGGCGGCGGATTCCCGCAGGCCCCGGAGGGTGTCGGCGCGAGGGCCTACTATGGGTCGCGGCACGACTCCCGGGTCGCCGGGAACAGTTCCGCCACGTGCGCTGTTGGGAGAGTTCATGACCGTCGAGAACACCGTCGAGGCCGGCGCCGCCGAGGAGACCCACGGCGTCGAGCTGACCGACAACGCCGCCCTCAAGGCGCGCTCCCTGCTCGAGCAGGAGGGCCGTGACGACATGCACCTGCGCATCGCCGTGCAGCCCGGTGGCTGCGCCGGTCTGCGCTACCAGCTCTTCTTCGACGACCGTTCGCTCGACGGCGACCTGTTCCGTGACTTCCACGGCCTCAAGGTCGGCGTGGACCGGATGAGCGCGCCGTACCTCCAGGGCGCGGTCATCGACTTCGTCGACACGATCGAGAAGCAGGGCTTCACCATCGACAACCCGAACGCGGGCGGCTCCTGCGCCTGCGGCGACTCCTTCAACTGAGTCTCGGCGTCGCGGACCCCCGGGTCGAGGAAGATCACCTCTTCTTCACCCGGGGGTTTCGTCATGTCTGACGTAAGGTGATCCGACGTGCGCATCGCCGTCACCGGATCCATCGCCACGGACCACCTCATGCACTTCCCGGGGAGGTTCGCGGACCAGCTCGTCGCCGACCAGCTCGACCGGGTGTCGCTGTCCTTCCTGGTCGACGAGCTGACCATCAAGCGCGGCGGGGTGGCGGGCAACATCGCGTACGCGCTCGGCGTGCTCGGGCGGTCCCCGGTGCTCGTCGGGGCGGTGGGCGCGGACTTCGCCGACTACCGCTCCTGGCTCGACCGGCACGGCGTCGACACCAGCGGCGTGCACGTGTTCGACGACGTCCACACCGCCCGGTTCGTCTGCACCACGGACGACGACATGCGCCAGATCGCGTCCTTCTACGCCGGCGCCATGGCCCGGGCCCGGCTCATCGAGCTGCAGCCGGTCGCGGAGCGGGTCGGCGGGGTGGACCTGGTGCTGATCGGCGCCAACGACCCCGAGGCGATGCTGCGGCACACGGACGAGTGCCGGCAGCGTGGGTACGCGTTCGCGGCAGACCCGTCGCAGCAGCTCGCGCGCATGGAGGGCCCGGAGATCCGGAAGCTCGTCGAGGGTGCGCAGTACCTGCTGACCAACGACTACGAGTGGGAGCTCCTGCTCAAGAAGACCGGCTGGACGCCCGACCAGGTCGGGGAGAAGGTCGGCACCCGCATCACCACGCTCGGCGAGAAGGGCGTGCAGATCGTGGGGCGTGACGGGGTCGCCCTCGAGGTCGGGGTGGTGCCGGAGACCGCGAAGGTCGACCCCACCGGCGTCGGCGACGCCTTCCGTGCCGGGTTCCTGGCCGGGACGTCGCAGGGCCTGTCGCTCGAGCGCGCCGCCCAGCTGGGCTCCCTGGTCGCGGTGCTCGTGCTGGAGACGGACGGGCCGCAGGAGTGGCGGTGGGACCGTGGGCGCGGCCTCGAGCGCCTGCAGCAGGCCTACGGCCCCGACGCCGCCGCCGAGATCGCCGCCGCCCTCCCCGCCTGACCCCGACCGAACCCCGCGAGTCGCGCTCTGGGCTCCGGCGAGTCGCGCCGTGGGTTGCCGCGAGTCGCGAGTTCTGGCACCGCGAGTCGCGAGTTCTGGCACCGCGAGTCGCGAGTTCTGGCACCGCGCGCGGGTTCTGGCACCGCGCGCGGGTTCTGGCACCGCGCGCGGGTTCTGGCACCGCGCGCGGGTTCTGGCACCGCGCGCGGGTTCTGGCACCGCGAGTCGCGGGTTCTGGCACCGCGAGTCGCGAGTTCTGGCACCGCGAGTCGGCATCTTCGGGAGACCGGCCCGGGGCCGAACCACAGCGTCCGCCCAGCTCCGGGCTGGCTCGAGCGGCTCGGCGCGGGCGTCGGAACCCTGGACCCACGTGGGAACCCGACGGGTCCCAGGCGCTCGCCGACGCGAGCGAGCGCTACACGGCGGCCGGACCGCGCTCGCCACGGATCCGGGACCCGAGATCCCCTCGCTCGCTGCGACCGGCCCGGGCGTGGTGCGCGTCGGCGAGGAGGAGTACGCGTCGTCGCCGCAACGGGGGGCGGCCACGCCCTACTACTTCGCGGGCGGCACCGTGCAGGTGCGACAGGTACCGGCGGGCTGCTACGCCACGCCCTGGTGGAAGACCGCGCTGCTCGGCGGCACGGCCGGCCTGGGCGGCGCAGTGCTGTTCGACGCCCTCTTCGACGGGCCCGGCCATCACCACGGCCCGGGCCCCGTTCGACGGGTTCGGCGGCCCCTTCGGCCTCGGCTTCTGACACACCGGCCGCAGCGACTCGCGGGAGCCCAGGGCGCGACTCGGGGGAGCCCAGGGCCCGACTTGCGAGAGCCCAGCGCCCGACTCGCGGGAGCCCAGGGCCCGACTCGCGCTGCCGGAACTCCCGACTCGCGCTGCCGGAACTCGCGACTCGCGCTGCCGGAACTCGCGACTCGCGCTGCCGGAACTCCCGACTCGCGCTGCCGGAACTCGCGACTCGCGCTGCCAGAACTCGCGACTCGCGCTGCCGGAACTCGCGACTCGCGCTGCCGGAACTCCCGACTCGCGCTGCCGGAACTCCCGATTCGCGGCTACAGGGTGACGGGGTAGGCGGGCTCGGGGACCTCGGGGGTGATCCGGCGCTCGACGAAGATGCCGTACCAGATCAGGAAGACCAGCAGCGTCCAGATCCGGCGGCTGTGGTCGACGGGGCCCTCGCGGTGGGCGTCGAGCATCGCCTGGACCGCCGGCAGGTCGACCAGGTGGCCGGCCCCCGAGTCCCGGATGATCTCGCGCGCCCAGGCGTACATCTCGTCCCGCAGCCAGTGCCGGATCGGCACCGGGAAGCCCAGCTTGCGCCGGTTGAGCACGTGCGACGGCACGATCTGCGACAGCGCCCCGCGCAGCGCGTACTTGGTGGTGCCGCTCGCGCCGCCGGTGATCTTCTGCGCCAGCGGCAGCGCCGAGGCGACCCGGAACACCTCGGGGTCGAGGAACGGCACCCGCAGCTCGAGCGAGTTGGCCATGGTCATCTTGTCGGCCTTGACCAGGATGTCGCCGCGCAGCCAGGTGAAGAGGTCGACGTGCTGCATCCGCGCCACCGGGTCCCACTTCTCCGACGCGGCGTAGTGCGGAGCGGTGACGTCCGTGTGCGAGACCCGCGGGTCGTACTGGCGCAGGATCTCGTGCAGTTGGTCGTCCCGGAAGATCCGGGCGTTGCCGTAGTAGCGCTCCTCGAGCCGCAGCGAGCCCCGGCGCAGCAGGTCCTTGCCCCGCATGCCCTCCGGCAGCCGGCGCGACGCCCGCCCGAGCAGCGGCCGCAGCGTGCCCGGCACCTTCTCGAACGGCGACAGCGACAGCGGCTCGCGGTAGATCGTGTAGCCGCCGAACAGCTCGTCCGCCCCCTCGCCGGACAGCACGACCTTGACGTGCTGGCGGGCCTCGCGGGCGATGAACCACAGCGGGACGAGCGCCGGGTCGGCCACCGGGTCGTCGAGGTACCAGACGATGAGCGGCAGCGCCTCCATCATCTCGTCCGGCTTGACGGTCCGGACCACGTGCCGGACGCCGATCGCCGCCGCGGACTCGGCCGCGACGTCGACCTCGGAGTAGCCCTCGCGCTCGAACCCGGTGGTGAAGGTGATGAGGTCCGGGTTGTGCTCCTTGGCCAGCGCCGCGATGGCCGTGGAGTCGATGCCGCCGGAGAGGAACGCGCCCACGGTGACGTCGGCGCGCATGTGCTTGGCCACCGAGTCCCGCAGGACCTCGGTGATCTCGCCGTGCACGATCGCCTCCGCCTCGGCGCTGGCCGGGGCGTGCGAGGGCAGCGACACGAACTGCGGGTGGAAGTAGCGGTGCTGCACGGGCTGCTGCCCGGCCTTCACCGTGACGTAGGTCCCGGACTCGACGCGCCCGATCGCCCGGTGCAGCGTCTCCGGCTCGGGGACGTACTGCAGGATCAGGTAGTGCTGCAGCGCGGCCGGGTCCAGCTCGTCCGACCCGGCGATGCCCAGCTCGGGGGCCAGCTCCAGGAGGCTCTTCTTCTCGCTGGCGAACGCGACGCCGGTCGGCCCGGACGCCAGGAACAGCGGCTTGATGCCGAACGGGTCCCGCGCGACGAACAGCTGCCGCTCCCGCGCGTCCCAGATCGCGAAGGCGAACATCCCGCGCAGCCGCGTGACCGCCTCGGCGCCCCAGTGGTGGTACGCCGCGACGACGGCCTCGGTGTCGCCCTCGGTCGCGAACTCCGCGCCCAGCCCGGCGAGCTCCTCGCGCAGCTCGAGGTAGTTGTAGACCTCGCCGTTGAAGACGACGGTGTACCGGCCCGCGTCCTCGGCGGGTGCCGGCGGCCAGTGCAGCGGCTGGTGGGAGCCCGCCACATCGATGATGGAGAGCCGGTTGAAGCCCAGCACCACGTCGTCGTCGTTCCAGGTGCCGCTCTCGTCCGGCCCGCGGTGCCGAGCGCACCTCAGGGCGCCGGCGATGGCGTCGGTCCGGTCGGCCGCGTCAGCGCCGGCGGTCAGCAGTCCCAGCAGTCCGCACACAGCGAGCAAGTATGGCGGTCCCGGACCGGGGACCCCCGGACGGGTCGCGCGGCACGGGCCCGACCCCCGGGGGCGCGTCGGACCGATCTGCTCGGCTAGTCTCTACGCGTGGTCGAAGGTCCGCCCCGTCCCGGGCGTCCGGACCCTCGGCCGGACCGGCCGGACCCGAGTGGGTTTGCGCTGGTCGGAACGAGGCAAGGGTGTGGTGGGAGCACCACGCGGACGAGGGGAAGGCGGCGGGCAGTGAGCCGATCGGAGCGCGGCGGCACGACCGTGCGTGGCCGTACCGGGTACGTCCGGGCGGCGAAGCTCGCCGGCCTCGGGCTGCTGACGATTCCGCTCCTGGCCGGGTGCTCGGTCGAGGAGGTCATCCGCTTCGGGTGGCCGGTGGGCATCACGCCCGAGGCCGAGCAGATGCGTCACCTGTGGACCTGGTCGGCGATCGCCGCTCTCGTCGTGGGTGTCATCACCTGGGGCGCGATGTTGTGGGCGGTGGCGTTCCACCGCAAGAAGAAGGGCGACGACGAGTCGGTCCCACGGCAGACGCAGTACAACCTGCCCGTCGAGATCGTCTTCACGGTGATCCCGACGATCATCGTCGCGGTGCTCTTCGGCTTCACGGTCGCCGTGCAGCAGTACGTGGACAAGGACAAGCCGGCCGACCTGGCGGTCGACGTCACCGGCTTCCAGTGGAACTGGGCCTTCAGCTACCCGGACCAGATCGCGGCCGACGGCAAGCCGGTCGAGACCATCGGGACGTCGAACACGATCCCGCTGCTCGTCCTGCCGACGCAGCGGTCGATCGAGTTCACCATCGCGTCCAACGACGTGATCCACAGCTTCTACGTGCCGGAGTTCCTCTTCAAGCGGGACGTCTTCCCGATCCCGGAGAAGAACGACACGGACAACACCTTCGTGATCGACCGGATCGACCAGGAGGGCGCGTTCGTCGGCCGCTGCGCCGAGCTCTGCGGCACCTACCACGCGTCGATGAACTTCGAGGTCCGCGCCCTGAGCCCGGACCTGTACGACCGGTACATCACGCTCCGCAAGGAGAGCAACCCGGCCACGGGCGTGCCGTACACCGCCCAGGAGGCGCTGGCCACGCTGAACTGCGGCCAGTGGTGCGCCCCGGAGGCCATCACGACCCGTCCGTTCACCGACCGCGGGCAGCGCGCCCAGGCCGACGCCCAGCCCGTCGCGGCCGGGAACTGAGGGAGGACCAGCGATGAAGGTCGAATCCCGGATCTTCGAGATCTGCACCGCCTTCTTCTTCGTCGCCGCGATCGTCTACACGATCCTGACGCACGAGGCCGTGGGCATCGCCGCGCTGTTCCTGACCGGCGGGCTGTCGCTGATCATCGGCACGTACTTCCGGTTCGTGTCCCGCCGGCTCGAGGAGCGCCCCGAGGACAACCCGGAGGCCGAGGTCTCCGACGGCGCGGGCGAGGTCGGCTTCTTCTCGCCCGGCAGCTACTGGCCGATCGCCGTGGCCGCCTGCGCCGCGCTGGTCGGGGTCGGCCTGGCGTTCTTCTTCTGGTGGCTGATCGTGATCGCCGGCGTGCTGCTGCTGATCGCGGTCGGCGGGCTGGTCTTCGAGTACCACATCCGCCCCGCGGACCACTGATTTCCCGTCCGACGGCGCCGCACCCCCCGGGGTCCGGCGCCGTCGGCGTTCTCGGGGGTTCTCAGAGGGTGCGGTGCATGACGTGCAGCCCCACCAGCCCGTCCCGCGGGTGCCGGAAGGCCTCGGGCACCGTGCCGACGACCGCGAAGCCGAGGGACTCCCACAGCCCGACCGCCCGGACGTTCGACGCCACCACCGCCGAGAACTGCATGGCCCGGTAGCCGCGGCGCCGCGCCTCGTCGAGCGTGAACTCCGCGAGCGCGCGGCCGATCCCGCCGCCGGCCCGGTCCGGGTCGACCATGAACCCGGCGTTGGCGACGTGGTCGCCGAGACCGGGCTGCACGGGCTTGAGCAGGGCCGTCCCGACGACGGCGCCGTCCCGCTCGGCGACGAGCGTGACCGCGGGCGGCGGGGGCATCCACAGGGCCCGGGCCTGATCCTCGGTGGTGCCGGGATCCCAGGTGTAGGTGTCGCCGGCCGCGACGACGCGGTGCCAGATCCGCCAGATCGCGGGCCAGTCCTGCGGGCCCGCGACCCGGAACGTCACGTCAGCCACGGGCCGCCGGGCCGAGCGCGTCGCGCGCGATGATGACCTGCTGGATCTGGCTGGTGCCCTCGTAGATCCGGAACAGCCGGACGTCACGGTAGAAGCGCTCCACCGGTACCCCGCGCATGTACCCGGCGCCACCGTGCACCTGCACCGCCCGGTCGGCCACCCGCCCCACCATCTCGGAGCAGAAGTACTTCGCGGCGGCCGGCCCGGCGATCTTGTCCGTGCCGGCGTCGAACGCCTTCGCGGTCTCCAGCACCAGCGCGCGCCCGGCGTAGTAGTCGGTGACCGAATCCGCGACCAGGCCCTGGATCAGCTGGAAGCGGGCGATCGGCGCGCCACCCTGCTCGCGGGTCTTCGCGAACTCGGTGGTCTCGTGGACCAGTCGGGCGGCCATGCCCGCACACACCGCGGCGATGTGCAGCCGGCCGTGGGCGAGGCACTTCGCGGCGATCCGGAAGCCCTGGTCGACGCCCTCGTCGCCGCCGACGACGTTGTCGTGCGGGACGCGGACGTCGTCGAGGTGCACGTCGGCGGTCCACGCGCCGGACTGCCCCATCTTCTTGTCCTTCGGCCCGATCGACAGCCCCGGCGTGTCCTTGGGCACCAGGAAGGTGGAGATGCCGCGGTTGCCCTTGGCCTCCGGGTTGGTCCGGGCGAAGACCATGATCACGTCGGCGACGGGGGAGTTGGTGATGTACCGCTTCGAACCGTTGATCACCCAGTGGTCGCCGTCCCGCTTCGCGGTCGTGGCCAGCGCCGACGGGTCCGAGCCGGCGTCGGCCTCGGTGAGCCCGAACGAGGCCGTGACCTCGCCCGACGCCAGCCGCGGCAGCCAGGCCTTCTTCTGCTCCTCGGTGGCACCCTCCAGCAGCACGTGCCCCGCGATGCCGTTGTTCGTGCCGAACAGCGACCGCAGCGCCGGGGTGGTCCAGCCCAGCTCCATGGCCAGCTGCACCTCCTCGTACGCGGAGAGCCCCAGCCCGCCGTACTGCTCGGGGATGGTGAAGCCGTAGAGGCCCATCCCCTTGCACTGCGTGACGATCCGCTCCGGGATGACGTCCTGCTCGTCGATCTGCTCCTCGAGCGGCACGACCTCGGTGCGGATGAAGTCCCGCACGGATTCCAGCACGTGTGTCAGGTCGTCGGCGTCCACCACTGCTCCTCTCGTTCCCTCACCACCGACGCTACTTCAGCGCTGATGGATCGCTCCGCAGGCCGCGCTCAGCGCCGATGCGAGCTCCGCGGGCTCCGCTTCAGCGCACCCGGGCCAGGACGAATCCGTCGTACCCCTTGGCGCCGACCGTCTGCACCGCCGTGGCCTCCAGCCGGTCGTCCTTCTCCAGGGCCGCGAACATCCGCCGCGTGCCGTCCGTGGGCGGGTCGCCGCCCGTCAGCACCCGGCCGGCACGCACCACGTTGTCGACGACGATCACGGTGCCGGGACGGCCGAGCCGGACGGCGTGGTCGAGGTAGGCGGCGTTGTTCTGCTTGTCCGCGTCGACGAACACCAGGTCGAACGGGCCCTCGAGCGTCGGCAGGGTGTCCAGCGCCGCCCCGACGCGGATCTCGACCCGGTCGGCCAGCCCGGCGTGCTCGAGGTTGGCCCGCGCGACGGCGGCGTGGTCCGGCGAGTACTCGCAGGTCACGAGCATGCCGTCGACGGGGAGGGCGCGGGCGAGCTCGATCGTGGAATAGCCGCCGAGCGTGCCGATCTCCAGGATCCGGCGGGCGCCCGCGATCCGGGCGAGCAGGTGCAGGAAGCGACCCTGGGTGGGGGAGACGTCGATCGCCGGCAGCCCCGCCTCGGCGTTGCGCGCGAGCGTCGCGCCGAGCACCGGGTCCTCGGGCAGGAGGGCGGCCTCCAGGTAGCGGTCGACCCTGCCCCAGACGTCGCGGTCCCCCGTGCTCTCGCTCATGCCTCCACCCTGGCCCTCCGGTTGGCCGGCGGCCAGCGTGATCGATGGTCCCGACGGTGTCGGGTCGGCCACGCGTCCGGTCGGGGCGCGGCCGACGGCCTAGGGTGCGGTACATGTCGGAAGCGAACGATCCGGGGCCCGCGCGGCGGGTCCCGGCCGGGGAGCGGGTCGTGTTCGACGGCACCGTCGGCAAGCTGGTCGGCGACCGCTGGCCCGCCGTCGGCGAGCGCCGCGGGCCCGCCCTCCTGCTGCACGGCGGCGGCCAGACCCGGCACTCCTGGTTCCGCACCGCCGCGGCGCTGGCCGAGGCGGGCTGGGACGCGACCGCGCTCGACGCCCGCGGGCACGGCGACAGCGACTGGGCGCCCGACGGCGACTACGGCACCGACGCCCTCAACGCCGATCTCGCCGCCGTCGTCGAGCAGGTGGGGGAGCCCGCGCTGCTGCTCGGCGCCTCGATGGGCGGAATGACCGCACTGGTCACCGAGGGCGAGCAGGGGGGCGTGGCCCGGGCGCTGGTGCTGGTGGACATCGTGCCCCGGGTCGAGCCAGACGGCGTCGCGCGGATCATGGCGTTCATGGGCGCGAACCCGGACGGCTTCGGCTCGCTCGAGGAGGTCGCCGAGGCCGTGCGGGCGTACAACCCGCACCGCAAGCGCCCGCCGAACCCCGAGGGCCTGCGCAAGAACGTGCGGCTCCGGGAGAACGGCCGGTGGTACTGGCACTGGGACCCCGCCTTCCTCCGGGTCGGCGACGAACCCCGCCGCTCGACGACCCATGAGCGCGCCGCGGCCGCCGCCGCGCGCGTGACCGTGCCGACGTTGCTGGTCCGTGGCGCCCAGTCGGACATCGTGAGCGAGGACGGCGTGCAGGAGCTGCTGCGGCTGATCCCCGGCTCGGTGCACGTCGACGTGTCCGCCACCGGCCACATGGTTGCGGGCGACGACAACGACGTCTTCACCAGCACCGTGCTCGGCTTCCTGGCCGACCACGAGGTCTAGCCCGACGGCCTAGCCGGGCGCGCTCGGTCAGGCGTTGTCGAGCGCGACCCGGGCGATCGCCGTCGCGGCGTCCCGCGTCTGCTGCTCGGTGCCCGAGCCCTGCAGCGAGACGTCGATCGTCGCCCCGCCGCTGCGCACCAGCAGCCCGCCCAGGCCCTCCGGGAAGTCCCGGTCGCTGTAGAAGAACAGCGCCTGGTCGCCGAGCCCGGGCACGTCGACGCCCGGCACCCCCACCGAGCTGCGCGAGGCCGCCGCCTTGGCGTCGAACCGTGAGCCGGACTCGACGCCCACGCTCAGCCCCGGCACCGTGCCCGACGCCGGGTACGCGCACACGCTCCGCGAGGTGCCCGCGGTCGGGGTGGGAGTACCGAAGGCCAGTCCGGTGGCCTGCGCGATCTCCTCCTGCGGGACCAGCGCGCAGGCCTGCGGCAGCGGCCCGCCGTCGCGGGCCGGGTTCGGCTCGCCCGGTGCGATGCCCGCCGACGGCCCCGCAAGGGCCGACGGTGCCGCCGACAGCGACGCCGGAGGCGCGGCCGGGCTCGACGACGCGGCCTGGTCCCCGCTCCCGCCCCCGCAGCCGCCCAGCGCGAGGGCACTGACGAGTGCGCCGACCAGCGCGGACGTGCGGAGGACACCGCGCGGGCCACGATGCGGGAAGCGGTGGGAGGAGCGCTGCGGGAACCGGACGGATCGGACGCGCATCCGCCGAGGGTAGCGACGCGCGGTGAACGACCCGCGACCGGGAGTGAACCCCGTCCGGCGCCACCCGGAGGGGCGTCCCCGGCCTCGCACCCGGGACGCCCCACCCCTCACCCGATCAACGCCAGCGGCTCCGGCCGCGGGCGCCGGGCCCGGGGCACCCGGGCCGCCGGGACCGGTTCCGGCACCACGGCCATCTCCGGCAGCCGCCGCCCGGCCGCGCGGATCAGCACCGCGGTCCACGTGCGGAACGGCCGCCAGGGTTCGGCGATCCGGGTCAGGTCCGCCGCGGTGGCCGGGCCGTCGAGGCCGTAGGCCGCGCCTACCAGGGCGGCGAGCCGCGGCTCGTCCGCGACCAGCGCGTCCTGCACCCCCGACGCGCGCAGGTGGATCAGGGTCGCCGCGAACGCGCCGATCCCGGGCACCGTGCGCAGCCTGGCCCGGACCTCGTCCGGGTCGCCCTCGCGCAGGGAAGTGGGATCGAGCAGCCCGGCCTCGGCGGCCCGCGCCACCGCCCGCAGCCGCTCCTGCTTGAGCTCGGGCAGGCCGGGCAGGCGATCGGCGGCCAGCAGCTGCGCGGGCGTGGGCACCGCGGCCGCCTCCTCGCCGGCGACCTCCAGCACCCGGCCGCACCCGCGGGCGAGCCGCTCGCGCGCCGCGAGGGACTGTCGCCGCCCCCAGCGCTGGGAGAGCACGCACCACAGCGCGGCCTCCCAGGGCGAGGCGAACAGCACGGGCCGCAGGCCCGGCGCGGCCGCCATGATCCGACCGATCAGCGGGTCCCGCTCGCCGACCTCGGCGAACGCGGCGCCGTCGCCGTCGAGCGAGAGCATCCGGGCCACCTGGTCCCGCACGGGATCGAGGGGCTCGCCCGGATCCAGCCCGCCGACGACGCCGTGCACGCCCCCGGCGTCCTGCGTGAGGGCCACCCCGACCTGGCCCCGGAGGTCGTCCCGGCAGAAGGCGAGCCGCAGCACGCCCCCGGCGAAGGCACCGCCGCCGGGCCAGTCCCCGGCCGGCTCGGCACCGTGGCCGAAGGCGCCCGCCTCCACCAGGGAAAAGGCGCCGCGGGGTCGGATCGTGAAGGTCTGCTCGAACACCGTCGACGTGGTCATGGCCGCAGCATGCCCGCCGCCACCGACAGTTCCCGGTGCTCGCACGAGTTGTCCACGACCCGTTGCTCCGGTCGGTGGTGATGCATCTGCATGACTTCCGCTCCGGGCCCGGCGTGGGATATCCAGGGAGGACCGACCGCGACGGAGGGGGCGGCATGACCGAGTTCGACCTGGTGGTCCGGGGTGGATCCGTGCTCGACGGGGACGGAGGTCCGGCCCGCACGGCGGACGTCGGAATCGTCGGGGACCGGATCGTGGAGGTCGGCCGGGTCTCCGGCACCGGCCGCCGCGAGATCGACGCGGACGGCGCGGTCGTCGCCCCCGGGTTCGTCGACGTCCACACCCACTACGACGGGCAGGCGACCTGGGAGTCCCGGCTGCAGCCGTCGTCGTGGCACGGGGTCACCACCGCGGTCGCCGGCAACTGCGGGGTCGGCTTCGCGCCCGCCCTCCCGGAGCACCGCGACCGGCTCATCGACCTGATGGAGGGCGTCGAGGACATCCCGGGCATCGCCCTGCACGAGGGCCTGCCCTGGACCTGGCTGACCTTCCCCGAGTACCTCGACGTGCTCGAGGCCCGCCCGTACGACGTCGACCTCGCCACCCAGGTCCCGCACGCCGCGCTGCGCGTCCACGCGATGGGGGAGCGGGCGGCCGCGCACGAGGAGGCCACGGCGGACGAGGTCGCGCTGATGGCCAAGCTGGCGGCGGAGGCGATCCGGGCCGGGGCGCTGGGCTTCTCCACCTCGCGGACGCTCAACCACAAGAGCATCGACGGCGAGCTCACGCCGTCCTACGGCCTGGGTGCCGCCGAGCTCGTCGCGATCGCGAAGGCCGTCGGGGAGACCGGCACCGGGGTGTTGCAGCTGGTCAGCGACTTCCCCGACGCCGAGGAGGAGTTCGCGCTGATCCGGGAGATGGTGGCGGCGTCGGGCCGGCCGCTGTCGTTCTCGCTCGTGCAGTTCCCGCAGGAGCCGGACAAGCACCGCGCGATCCTGGCCATGGTCGACCGGGCGTGGGCGGACGGGCTCGAGATCCGCGCGCAGGTCGCGGCCCGGCCCGTCGGGCTGATCCTGGGCCTGGAGAACACCCTGAACCCGTTCATGACCAACCCGGTGTGGCGCGGGATCGCGGACCTGACCCCCGGCGAGCAGGCGGCCCGGATGCGCGAACCCGGCCTGCGGGCGGAGATCCTCGCCGCGCAGACCCGGGAGAAGGAGCGCGGCCGGCTCGGCGGCAACCTGATCCACAAGTACGAGCTCATGTACGAGCTCACCGACCCGCCGAACTACGAGCCGCCCGCCTCGGCGTCGATCGCCAACCGGGCCGCCGCCGAGGGCCGGGACCCGGTGGAACTGGCCTACGACATCGTGGCCGGCGGCGGCATGCTCTACCTGGTCAGCTCGAACTACGTCGCCGGCAACCTCGACGCCGTGGGCGAGATGCTGCGGCACCCGCACGCGCTGCCCGGGCTGTCCGACGGCGGCGCGCACGTCGGCACGATCTGCGACGGCAGCTTCCCGACCACGCTCGTCCAGCACTGGACCCGGGACCGCGCCGGGGAGAAGCTCGACCTGGCCTACGTGGTGCAGCGGCAGGCCCGGGACACCGCGCGGGCGGTCGGGCTGCTCGACCGTGGCGTGCTCAAGCCCGGGTACCGCGCCGACCTCAACGTGATCGACGTCGACGGGATGCGGCTGCATCGGCCGGAGATGCGCCACGACCTGCCCGCGGGCGGGAGCCGGCTGCTGCAGCGGGTCGACGGGTACCGGCACACGGTCGTCGCCGGCCAGGAGACCTACACCGACGGCGCCGAGACCGACGCGCTGCCGGGCCGCCTGATCCGCGGGGCACGGCCCGCGCCCCGGTAGCCGGCCCGGAAACCCGCTCGGCGCCGGGTGGGGCTGGCCCTACTGTGCACCCGGGAGTGTGCCGGGTGGGGGGCGCTGCGCGGGTGGGCTTGGGTGGACGCATGAGCGAGGAGGGGATCCCGGCCGCCGTCGTCGTGCCCGGGCCGGCGGTCGGGGCGGTCCGGCGGGGGTTGTGCTACCTGGTCACGGGGCTGCCGCTGGGGGTGCTGGCGTTCGTCGTCGCGATCGCCGGGTTCGCGGCCGGGATCAGCACGGTCGTCGTGTGGGTGGGGCTGCCGATCCTGGCCGGTACGTTCGCGCTGTCCCGGCGGCTGGCCGACGTCGAGCGGCGGGCCACGGAGGCCGCCACCGGCCGCCCGCTGCCGCCGCACCACTACCGCCCGCGGCGCGGGCGCGGCGTGATCGGGATGCTGGGCCGGCTCGCCGACCCGCAGTGCTGGCGCGACCTGCTGCACGCCGTCGTCGGGTTCCCGGTCCGGCTGGCCTGCTTCGTGATCGGCGTCGCCTGGGCCGTGACCGGCCTCGGCGCCACGCTTTACGTGCTGTGGGAGTGGTCGCTGCCGCGCGGCGAGCGGACCGGGCTGGTCGACGTGATCACCGGGGTCGCGTCCCGGGCGCTCGACGTCGCCTTCACCACGCTCGTCGGGCTCGTCCTGCTGGCCACGACGCCGTGGGTGGTGCGGGGGCTCGTCGCCGTGCGGGCCGGGCTGGCACGCGGCCTGCTCACCAACCGGACCGCGGCGTTGCGGGCCCGCACCGAGCAGCTCGCCGCCGGCCGCCGGGCCGCGGTCGCCGCCGAGGCCGCCACGCTGCGGCGGCTCGAACGGGACATCCACGACGGCCCCCAGCAGCGGCTCGTCCGGCTGACCATGGACCTCGAGGCGGCCGACCGCCGGCTCGACGACGATCCCGAGCGCGCCCGCCCGCTGATCGCCGAGGCGCTCACCCAGACCCGCGAGGCGCTGGCCGAGCTGCGGGCGCTGTCCCGGGGGATCGCCCCGCCGGTCCTGGCCGACCGCGGGCTCGCCGCCGCGCTGGCCGCCGCCGCGGCGCGGTCCACCGTGCCGGTGAGCGTCGAGGTCGACCTGCCGGCGGGGGAGCGGCCGGCGGCGGCCGTGGAGAACACGGCGTACTTCGTGGTGACCGAGGCGCTCACGAACGTCGCGAAGCACTCCGGGGCGACCCACGCGACCGTCGACGTCCGGCCGCACCGCGCCGACCTCGTCGTCCGGGTGACCGACGACGGCGTCGGCGGCGCCCATCCGGCGAAGGGCCACGGATTGTCGGGGCTGTCGGAGAGACTGTCGGCCGTGGAGGGGCGGCTGGAGGTCGCGAGCCCCGAGGGCGGGCCGACGGTGATCACGGCATGGATCCCGCTGGCCGGGTTGGAGGACGCGTGAGGGTGGTGTTGGCCGAGGACTCGTTGCTGCTGCGCGAGGGTCTCGTGCGGCTGCTCGACGAGGCGGGCGCCGAGGTGGTGGCGGCGGTCGGCGACGGGGCGGCGCTGGTCACCGCGGTGAAGGAGCACCGGCCGGAGGTGGCGGTCGTCGACGTGCGGATGCCGCCGAACTTCACCGACGAGGGGCTGCGGGCGGCGCTGGAGATCCGCCGCGAGTGGCCGGACACGGCGATCCTGGTGCTGTCCCAGTACGTCGAGGAGTCCTACGCCTCGGACCTGCTGGCGGCGGGCGGGGGAGTGGGGTACCTGCTCAAGGACCGGGTCTCCCGGCTCGCCGAGCTGTCCGACGCACTGGAGCGGGTCGTCGGCGGCGGGACCGTGCTCGACCCGGAGGTCGTGTCCGCGCTGCTGACCCACCGCAGGCGCCGCGATCCCGTCGAGTCGCTCACTCCCCGTGAGCGCGAGGTGCTCGGCCTCATGGCCGAGGGCCGGACCAACACGGCCATCGGCCGCGACCTGGTGATCACGCAGGGCGCCGTGGAGAAGCACATCTCGTCGATCTTCACCAAGTTGGGGCTCGCACCGTCGGGTGACGACCATCGACGGGTGATGGCGGTCCTCGCCTGGTTGCGGGCCTGACGCGCCCGTGGGCCCCGGATCGTCCCCGTCCGTGTGATGGCGGATGCGGCGCGTGTCCGCCACGCTCTCGCCGGTCCAGTCGGGGCGACCGGTCGGGGGAAGAGTCGATGGCGCTGCGCGAGCGTGTGCCGGCAACGGGGTCACGATCCGTCACGAAGCGGGCGGGCCGGCATCGGGCCGGGTCGCACCGGCCCGCGATCGTCGTGCCGGAGCAGCGGGGGACCTCCCACCGCTGGATCACCGCGGAGGCCGACGAGCGGGCGCGGCGGCGTGAGTCGCGGCGGCGGGCGGGTACCGAGAGGGAGACGCGGTCGGTGCCCCCGCAGGCTGCAGGCGGTGCGGCCGTCGGGTTCGACACCGGGGCGGAGAGCCGGTCCCTGCGAGCGGAGGCGGCGCGGAGCGCGGCCGCCGGCCTCGCGGGGGCGCGGCTGGCCACGGCGCTGGTCGGGCGGGTCGTCGCGGGCTGCCACCGCGAGGCAACCACCCGGATCGCCGATCGGATCGCCACCGTCCGCGCGCCGCTGCCGGAGCCCGGCGTCGTCGAGCGTGAGCCGGAGCCCGGCGTCACCCGGACCCTGCCGGTCCGCTACCGGGGTGTGCCGACGCGCCGCCGGCCCCGGCTGGCCGCCGGCGTGTGGGTCCTGCTCGGACTGCTGCTGGTCGTGGCGGTCGCCGTGCCGTCGGCGGTGCGGCAGGCCGGGATCGCGACGACCGCCGACGCGGCCGCCGAGCGATTCCCCGGCGTCTTCCCCCAGAACACCGAGCCGGGGGCCGGCGGCGGACCGGTCGCGCCGGCACCCGCCGAGTTCACGACCGCGCTGCCCGACGGGCGTGCGCAGGTCGCGATCGACGCCGCCCTCTCGCAGGTGGGGGTGCCCTACCAGTGGGGCGGCGACGGACCGGCCGCCGGCGACCAGGGCTTCGACTGCTCGGGGCTGACCGTGTTCGCCTACGGTGCCGCCGGCATCACCCTGCCGCGCACCGCCCACACCCAGTACGTCGCGGGTCCGCACGTGCCCGCCGACGCCGCGCTGCAGCCCGGCGACCTCGTCTTCTACGGCACGCCGTCCGCGGTGCACCACGTCGGCGTCTACCTCGGCGACGGCCGGATGGTGAACGCGCCGACCTACGGCCAGCCGGTCCGGACCTCGTACTACCGCTGGCGCGGCGACGACTATCTCGGCGCGACCCGGCCCGCCGCCCCCGGCCCGCGCACCAGCGGAATGCTGCAGGTGCTGCCGGAGCCTCGCGTCACCTCGCCCAACGGGTGGCCGAAGACCTTCGACGCCCCGGCCGCGCCGGCCCCCGCCGCCGCGATCGCCCCGAGCGAGAGCCTGCCGCCGGAGTCCGTGACGGCCGCCGCGGCGATGGCGGCCTCCGTCGGACCGCTCGGCGTGGTCGACGGCGCGGTGCCGAGCGGGGCCGGTGCGGGATCCACCGGAACCGTGTTCGGCGAGCCCGCGGCCGCCCCGGCCACCGGCCCGGCCTCGGCCGGGCAGGTGTGGCGGCCCGCCGCGGCGACGTGGCGGTTGCCGGCGGCCGGGGACGTGAGTGGCGACGCCGCCTCGGCTCCGGCGGCCGGGGACGTGAGTGGCGACGCCGCCTCGGCTCCGGCGGCCACAGGCCCTGCCGACCCCGCCCGGTCCGCTGTCGCACCGGCCGGGGACGTCCCGGCCGCCCAGGCACCGACCGTCGGCACCCTGACCCTGCCCGGCGGCGAGCTCCCGCTGGTGGCGGCGCGGCTCGACGAGGCCGGCGTCCCGGTGGCGCCCGAGCCGGGCACCGCCGCACTCCTCGACGAGGGCGACGCCCAGCTCGTCGTCCTGCGCTCGGCCGACGACCTCCCGCTCGACCAGCAGCTCACGGTCGCCGTGGACGGCTCCGACCCGCGCTCCCGCACGGTGGTGGAGGCGGCGTCGATGTCGGCGCAGGAGCTGGCGGAGCACATCCGTTCGCTGCCGGCGGGGGAGTTCCAGGTCGTCGCCCCCGCCACCGACGCCACCTGGAGTGTCGCCGAGCTCGAGTAGTGATCGTCGTCCCGGTGCGTTGAGGGCGGTGACGCCCGCCCTCAGCGTATGGAAGCGACGATCACGACCGCCGGCCCGTCACCGCCCGTCGACCGCCCGCAGGTCGAGCACGAGCTCGGCCGGGGCGGTGCCGTCGCCCTCCACCACCCGCACCGGCACGCCCCAGTCCTGCTGGTACCGGTGGCAGGCGGCGAAGACGGCGTCGCCCTCGTCGCAGGCCGCGGCGGCGACGCTCACCGACAGCACCCCCTCGCCGGGGGCGAGGACGAGCGAGCGGACCAGGCCGGGCGCGGTGCCGCCGCCCTCGACCAGCAGCGATGCCGGCGACGCGTCCACCGTCAGCACCGTCGGGTCGCCGAAGCGCGTGTCGAGGTGCTGCCCCGTCGGCGGGATGAAGTCGATCGTGAGCGCGACGGGCCCGGCCGCGAGGTCGGTGCGCGGGCGGCGGACGGTGTGGGCGCCGGCGTCGACCAGCGCGCCGGCCGGGATCGGCAGCCGCACCAGGCGGTGCGCCGCCGACTCCACGACCACCAGCGTCTCCCCGTCGACGAGGACGTCGCTGGGCTCGGCGAGGTCCTGCGCCAGCGTGGTCACCTGCCCCCCGGCGATGCGGCGGAGTGCCCCGTTGTAGGTGTCCGCCACGACGATCGAGCCATCGGGCAGCACCCCGACGCCGAGCGGGTGCTGCAGCAGCGCCTCGCGGGCCGGGCCGTCGCGGAACCCGAAGTCGAACAGGCCGAGCCCGACGGCGGTGCTGACCTGGGGTGTCGCGTCGAGGTCGAGGGCGCGCACGGCGGAGGTCTCGGCATCGGCGATCCAGAGCGTGTCGCCGGCGACCGCCAGCCCGGACGGCTGGGCGAAGAACGCGTCGGTCACCGGCCCGTCGCGGAGTCCCTCGGTGGTCGTGCCGGCCAGCACGACGAGCTCCCCGGAGACCGGCGAGAAGGTCCACAGCTGGTGCCACCCCGCCATCGCGACGACGATCCGGCCGCGCCACCACGCCACGTCCCACGGCGTCGACAGCTCGGCCGCGGAGCTGCCGGGCTCCACGCGCTCGCGCAGCGGCGAGCCGGTGCCCGCGACCGTCGTGACGTGCCCGTCGGCGAGCCGCAGCCCGCGCAGGGCATGGTTCACCGAGTCGGCGACGACGACGTCGTACCCCACCTCGGCAGCCACCTCGGCCGGCAGCACGGCCAGCCCCTGCGGCTCCGAGAACTCCGGCGAGGCGCCGTCGCGGAACCCACGCGCGCCCGTCCCGAACCGCCGGACCTCGCCGAGCTCCGCGTCGACCTGCACCACCTGGTGGTGCGCGGTGTCCGAGACCAGGAAGCCGCCGGGCACCGCCACGACCTTCCCCGGGAACCGCAGCGCGGTCGACGGCGGCGGGGGCGCGACGTACGGCCCGTCACCCCGGCGGAGCGTCCCCTTCGCGGTGTGCTCGGCCACCAGCTCGCGGATCAGCACCGCCAGGCCGTGCGCGTGCCCCTCGCCCGCCATCTGCGCGACGACGTACCCCTCCGGGTCCACCACCGCGAGCGTCGGCCAGGCGCGGGCGGCGTACGCGTCCCACATCGCGAGGTCCGGGTCGTCGAGCACAGGGTGGTGCACGCCGTACCGCTCGACGGCCGCCTCGACCGCCGCCGGATCGCCCTCGTGCGCGAACTTCGGCGAGTGCACCCCGACGACCACGAGGACGTCGGCGAACTCCTCCTCGACCGGCCGCAGCTCGTCGAGCACGTGCAGGCAGTTGACGCAGCAGAACGTCCAGAAGTCGAGCAGGACGATCTTGCCGCGCAGATCCGGCGCCGCGCCGCCGGTGTTCAGCCAACGACGTCCACGCAGCTCGGGAGCCCGTATCCGCATCACGGACGGATCAACGCGCGGGACCGCCGCCGCTGTTCCAGACTGGGGACGTGCCGGAACTGCCCGAGGTGGAGACCGCGCGGAAGGTGCTCGAGGAGGCCCTGGACCGCGAGATCAGGTCCGTCGACGACAACGACGAGTGGGTGTGCCGGCCCCATCCGCCGGGCGAGATCGCGAAGGCGCTGGTCGGCGGCCGGCTGACCGCGGCCCACCGGCGCGGCAAGACGATGTGGTGCGAGACCGTCAACCGGGACGGCGAGGAGGGTCCGACGCTCGGCGTGCACCTCGGCATGGGTGGGCGCGTGATCGTCACGAACTCCGACGGGGAACGCGTCGGCGGCGGCCCGGAGCGACCGGACCGCCAGCCCCGCAAGCCCGAGTGGGACCGGTTCACCATGAACTTCGCCGACGGCGGCCGGTTCCGGCTGTTCGACAAGCGTCGGCTGGGGCGGATCCGCCTCGAGCCGGACCTCTCGGGTCTGGGGCCCGACGCCGAGGAGATCACCGCCGCCGACTTCCGTACCCGGATCGCGCGCAGCCGGTCCGCGGTGAAGGCGCGGCTGCTGGACCAGTCGGTGATCGCGGGCGTCGGGAACCTCCTCGCCGACGAGACGCTGTGGCGGGCCAGGATCAACCCGGCGGCGCCCGCGGACGAGCTGGAGCGCACGGAGCTCGACCGCCTGTACCGCAACCTCGAGAAGTCCCTGAAGTCCGCGATCGCGAACGGCGGCGTGCACACGGGCGAGGTGATCGAGCACCGCCACCCCGGCGGGCACTGCCCGCGGTGCGGAGCCGAGATGCGCCACGGGACCGTCGGCGGCCGCAGCACCTGGTGGTGCTCGAAGGAGCAGCAGTAGCCGGTCAGCTCAGGGCGGGCTCCGGGTGCCGGGCGCGCCACCACAGCAGCACCCCCGTGCACACCGCGAGCCAGGCGGCGCCGGTGGCCCAGCCCGCGACGACGTCACTGAACCAGTGCACGCCCAGGTAGATGCGGGTGTAGCCGATCCCGCCGATCCACGCCGCCGCGACCAGCAGGGCGCCGAGCCGCAGCGGGCCGGTGAGGTGCGGCCAGGCCAGCACGACGAGCGCCCCGACGACGACCATCGACATCGTCGCGTGGCCGGAGGGCAGTGACTCGTTCCCGGCCTCGACCAGGCGCACCGCCAGGGGCGGCCGCGGACGGTCCAACATGCGTTTGGCCAGCGTGAACACCACGCTGGCCCCGGCCATCGTGGCGATCAGCCACACGCCGTCGACCCGCCGCCCGCGCAGGATCAGCACGATGCCCGTGACCACGGCGAGCACCGCCATCGCGGCGGTGCTGCCGAGGTTCGTGAACACGACCAGGATCGCGGTGACCCCGACGGAGCGGCTGTCGATCGCCCCGGCGAGGGCCGAGCCGTCCTCGTCCGCGGGCCCGACGCCGGTGAACGCGGCCCAGATCAGCCCGGCCGCCAGGGCGAGCAGGAGGACGGAGCAGGTCGCGGTGAGCGCGAGGACGCGGCGGCCGGGCACCCCACCACTCTGCCCACGCCGGACCGCCGGCGCCCGCCGACCGGCCGGATCCTCAGCCGCAGCTCAGGAGGGGTCGTGAGTGCCTACTGCCCCTGGAGGGGCAGTCGGCACTCACGGGTCAGCTGCGGCCGCGCAGGGTGCGGTACCGGCGGATGAGCGCGGCGGTGGAGGCGTCGAGCGCGGAGAAGTCCGGGTCGTCGCCGTAGAGGGCGGGGCCGAACTGCTTCGCCATCACCTTGCCCAGCTCCACGCCCCACTGGTCGAAGCTGTCGATGCCCCAGATCGTGCCCTCGACGAAGGTCTGGTGCTCGTAGAAGGCGATGATCTGGCCCAGCGTCGACGGCGTGAGCTTCGGCGCGAGGATCGTCGAGGTGGGCCGGTTGCCGGGCATGACCTTGTGCGGCACGACGTCGGCCGGGGTGCCCTCGGCCTCGATCTCCTCCTTCGTCTTGCCGAAGGCGAGCGCGGCCGTCTGCGCGAACAGGTTGGACATGAACAGGTCGTGCATGTCCGCCCCGGATCCATCGGTGCCGCCCTCGCCCGGCAGGTCGTGGTTGGGCTCGGCGAAGCCGATGAAGTCCGCCGGCACGAGCCGGGTGCCCTGGTGCAGCAGCTGGTAGAAGGCGTGCTGGCCGTTGGTGCCCGGCTCGCCCCAGAAGATCTCGCCGGTCTCGGTGGTGACCGGGGTGCCGTCGGCGCGCACCGACTTGCCGTTGCTCTCCATCGTGAGCTGCTGCAGGTAGGCGGGCAGCCGGTGCAGGTACTGCGAGTACGGCAGCACCGCGTGGGTCTGGGCGCCGAAGAAGTTGTCGTACCAGACGTTGAGCAGGCCGCTGATCACCGGCAGGTTCGCGGTCAGCGGGGCGGTGCGGAAGTGCTCGTCGATCGCGTGCATGCCGGCGAGGAACTCGGCGAAGCCCTCCTTGCCGATCGCGACCATGAGCGAGAGCCCGATCGCGGAGTCGACGGAGTAGCGGCCGCCCACCCAGTCCCAGAAGCCGAACATGGTGGCCTCGTCGATGCCGAACTCGCGGACCTTCTCGGCGTTCGTCGACACGGCCACGAAGTGCTTCGCGACGGCCTTCTCGTCACCCAGGCCGTCGACCAGCCAGGTCCGGGCGTTGCGGGCGTTGGTGAGCGTCTCGAGCGTGGTGAAGGTCTTCGACGAGACGATGAACAGCGTCGTCGCCGGGTCGAGGTCGTGCGTGGTCTCGGCCAGGTCGGTCGGGTCGATGTTCGACACGAACCGGCACTCGATCTCGCGCAGCGAGTAGTCCTTGAGCGCCTCGTACGCCATGACGGGGCCCAGGTCCGAGCCGCCGATGCCGATGTTGACGACGGTGCGGATCCGCTCGCCGGTGGCCCCGGTCCACTCCCCGGAGCGGACCCTGTCCGTGAACTCGCCCATCCGGTCGAGCACGGCGTGGACGTCCGCGACCACGTCCTGGCCGTCGACCGTCAGCGAGGCCGTTCGCGGCAGCCGCAGCGCGGTGTGCAGCACCGCCCGGTCCTCGCTGGTGTTGATGTGCGCGCCGGAGAACATCGCGGTGATCCGGTCCGGCAGGCCGGCGGCCTCGGCCAGCGCCACCAGCTTCGGCAGCGTCTCGCCGGTGATCCGGTGCTTCGAGTAGTCGAGGACGAGGTCGGCGCCCTGGACGGTCATCGCCTCCGCCCGGCCGGCATCGGCGTCGAACAGCTCGCGGAGGTGCGCCGGCTCGACGGCCGCGTGGTGCTCGGTCAGGGCCGCCCACTCCGGGGTCGCGGTGATGTCTCGGGGGTTGTCCACGCCGGACATCATGCCCGCGTCCGGCCTGCCTGACACGTCCCGCGGACCGGCCGTCGGTGGGTGTGGCTACCACGAACCCGGGTGTGGTGGCGGCGTGCTGTCCGGGGCGGGGCCGCGCGCGATCTCCTGTGACCCGACAGGAGACACCGTCCCCGAAGGAGCGCCCCGTGAGCGAGCAGCCCGTCCCCGCCGCCGGCAGCACCGGTTCCGCCGTCCTCGCCAGCCCCGCGTGGGTCATCGGCGGCCTGCGCAACCGCCCCGGCTACCTCGTCACCGCCGAGGGGCGGGTGGCCTTCACCGACGGCGAGGAGACCCTGTTCGACGTCCCGCTCGCCGAGGTCTCCGGCGTCACCTACCCCTGGTACTGGTTCGGCGGCGGCTTCAAGGCCCGGATCGCCGGGAAGACCGTGAAGATCACGTTCGTGAAGCCGAACGGCATGCCGAGCCCGGACCCCTCCGCCCTGGAGCTCGGCCTCTCGGCCCTGGGCGTGGCGGCCGCGTTCCAGGGTGCCGGGCACGTCGGCGACCTGGCCGGGCTGGCGTGGATCGCCCCCGGCCGCAAGGCCACGGCGCAGTGGCGGGAGGTGCTCCCGGCCTGATCCCCGCGGGCCCGACCGGGCCCCTCCCGTCCACGGGCGTTTCCCCGCTCGCCGACGTCGCGCCACCCGGGTGGGTGGACGCAGCGCGCCGACCAGCGGGGGAGTCGCGGAGACGAACGGTCCGTAACCACGCGCTCCGGGTTTCGTTACACGGATGAGTGGTTCGCACGTGCTGCTCATCGCGTGCGGATGACGGACCACCGCAGAAACCGCTGTTCGGCCCAGACCCGGCCGCGCTCCGGTCTAGCTTCGTCACTCACCGCGGTTTGCCGACGACCCGTAGTCAGGAGAGCTCGATGATGTTGACCCGCTCGGTCCCCGAACCCGCGAAGCACGTGCTCATCCTGATCGCGCGGTTGACGGTGTCGTTCATCATGCTGGCGCACGTCTGGCAGAGCTTCTTCCAGGCGGGCTTCGGGACGGCCACCGACCAGTTCACGAACTTCGGCATCCCCCTGGCCATCGTCGCGACGGCGTTCACCCTGGTCGTGGAGCTCATCGGCTCGATCCTCATCGCGGTCGGCCTCTTCGTGCCGTGGGCCGCGGCCGGCATGGCGTTCGTGATGTACGGCGCCGTCTGGTTCGTGCACGGCGCGCACGGCGTGTTCGTGAAGAACAACGGCTGGGAGCTCGTCGCCCTCATCGCGGGGATCGTGCTGGCCATCGCCGCGTTCGGTCCCGGCCGCTACAGCCTCGACCACCTGATCTTCGAACGGAAGCGCGCGGCGGACGTGCCGGCGCCGGTCGACGTGAGCTCGGACCCCTCCGGCGTGCCGATCGCCCCGGCCCCGGCCGCGTTCGCCGCCCGTCCCGCCTCGGCCCCGCGCTGGGACGCGCCGCGCTGGGAGGACGAGCGGCACGCCGCCGCGCCGACCCCGCGCTGGGACGCCGAGCCGGCCGCGCAGCAGCCGGTGCGGGTCTCGTCCGCCCAGCCGTTCTCCCTGTGGGACGACGGCCGGGCCGGCGCCGACGCCCCGGCGCCCCGGCGGGTGCCGACCGCGTACTCGAACTCGTCCACCCGGCCCGGCGCCGGGCACGCCGTCCACCCCGGCGCCCCGTCCGTCGGCTACGCGGACTACGCCGACCCGTACACCGGCCCGCAGGCCCACCTCGACGCCCCTCAGCAGCGCGAGCAGCAGTACTGACCCCGGGGCGCACCGGAGCGTGCCGGAGCGCACCGCGACCTCCTGACCAGGGCTCCGCGGCCCGTCCCGTCCCGCCGCCACGCGACCGCGGCGGGACGGGCGGCCGTGGGGCCTTCGTCGTTCTGCAGGCGTGGTGATCGCGCTCCGCTTCACGTCGATCACACACTGTGAGAACGGACATGGTCGCCCCATCGGGACGGATCGCCTGGCTACGGTCGGCCGAGTTAGTAGAACGTTCATCCATCGGAGGTCGCCCGTCATGACCCGTGCCCTGACCGGAACCGCCCGCGACGTCGTGCTGCTGCTCGGCCGGCTCGTCCTCGGTCTCGTGCTGCTCGCCCACGGCTGGCAGAAGGTGGTGGCCGACGGCCCGGGCGCCACGATCGAGGGCTTCTCGGGCATGGGCATCCGGGCCGCCCCCGCGGCGGCGGTCTTCACCATGCTGGTCGAGATCGTCGGCGGGCTGATGCTGGTCGTGGGAGCGTTCACCGCGGTCGCCGGCGTGCTGGCCGCGCTCGTGATGGTCGGTGCGGGCCTGTTCGTGCACGCCGACGCGTTCTTCGCCGCGGACGGCGGCTGGGAGCTCGTCGGCGTGATCGCGGCGGGCGCGCTGATCCTCGCCGCCGCGGGGGCGGGCCGGTTCAGCGTCGACCACCTCCTGGCCGCGCGGCGCACGCCCGTCGCCGTCTGAGAACGCCCCCACAACGTCCCGCCGCCGAATCCGTCCGCGCCGCAGGGGATCATCGGGGGCGGAACGAGGGGGGATCGCGTGCTGCGCCACGTCACGGCGACCCGCTACGTCACGCCGTTGCGTGAGGGCGGGTCGCTGCCCGGTCTGATGGAGGCCGACGACCTCGGCACCTACGTCGTGAAGTTCCACGGCGCGGGGCAGGGCCGCAAGGTCCTGGTCGCCGAGATCGTCGCGGGCGAGCTCGCCCGTGAGCTGGGCCTGCCGGTGCCCGAGCTGGTCACGGTCGACCTGGACCCCGAGCTCGGGCTCGCCGAGCCGGACCAGGAGGTGCAGGACCTCCTGCACCGCTCGGCCGGGCTCAACCTGGGCCTGGACTACCTGCCCGGCGCGCTGGACTTCGACCCGCTGGCCTTCGACCCGGGCCCGGAGTTCGCCGGGCGCGTGCTGTGGTTCGACGCGCTGGTCGGCAACGTCGACCGCTCCTGGCGCAACGCCAACATGCTGCTCTGGCACCGGGCCCCGTACCTGATCGACCACGGCGCCACGCTGACCTTCCATCACGGCTGGGCGCGGACGCTCGCCGATCCGGCGGCGGTCGCCGCCCGCCCGTTCGACGCCGGCGACCACGTCCTGCTCGGGTCCTTCCCGGACCTCGACGCGGCCGACGCCGCCCTCGCGCCGCTGGTCACCGCGTCGACGGTCGAGCGTGCGGCCGCGGCGGTGCCGGACGAGTGGCTGGCCGGCGAGCCCGGCTTCGACGGCCCCGACGAGGTCCGCGCCGCGTACGCCGAGATCCTCACCGCGCGGGTCGCGGCCCGGGAGACCTGGCTGCCCGCCGTCCGGGAGGCGGCGGCGACCGGCCGCCCGCGCCCGATCACCCGGAGCGGCCGCCCGCCGGCGTGGCTGGCCGCCCGGTTGCCGAAGGTGGACCGGTGAGCAGGGGGAACGGCCTGGAGGTCTACGAGTACGCGGTGCTGCAGGTCGTGCCGCGGCCCGAGCGCGGCGAGACGATGAACGCGGGCGTGCTCGTCTACTGCCGGGCGAAGGACTTCCTCGGCGGGCGGGTGCACCTGGACCGGGACCGGCTGCGCGCCCTCGACCCGCACGCCGACGCGGACGCGATCGCCGACGCCCTCGAGGTCGCCGCCGCCGTCTGCGCCGTGCCCACCCCGCCGCGGGCCGACCGGCGGACGGAGGGGGCGCTGGCCGCGTCGGGCCCGGGGGCGGGGGAGGACCTCGGCCGCCGCTTCCGCCGGCTCACCGCCCCGCGCAGCACGGTCGTGCGGCCCGGCCCGGTGCACAGCGGGCTCACCGCGGACCCGGCGGCCGAACCGGACCGCCTGCTGGCGGCGCTGGTCCTGCCCCTGTGAATCCTGCCCTGTCGCCGCCAGAGTGGCGATCGTCGCAATGGCGGTGATCGCGGGTCACGAGGCAAGGTGACGGGCATGAGCGGATCGACGCAGATCGCCACCGACCCCGTCCCCGCCGCGGCGCTCACCGAGTGGCTGCGGGCCGAGGTCCCCGAGGTCGCGACCGGATCGGACCCCGTCGACGTCCGGCGGATCTCCGGCGGGCACTCGAACCTGACCTACCGGGTCGTCGACGCCGCCGGCACCCCGTGGGCCCTGCGCCGCCCGCCGACCGGCGGTGTCCTCGCCACCGCCCACGACATGAGCCGCGAGTGGCGGTTCATCGCCGCGCTGGCCGACACCCCGGTCCCGGTCCCGCGGGCCGTCGCGTTCTGCTCCGACCAGTCCGTCATCGGCGCCGACTTCTACCTCATGGGGTTCGTCGACGGCGTCGTCCCCGGCGACGTCGAGGCCGGCGCCGCCATGCCCGTCGAGATCCGCCACGCCGCGGGGCTGGCCGTCGCGGACGTGCTCGCCGACCTGCACGCGGTCGACCCCGACGCCGTCGGGCTGGGGGAGCTGCGCCGCCCCGGCAGCTACCTGGAGCGCCAGCTGCGCCGCTGGCACCGGCAGGCGCACGACTCGGCCGTCGAGGACCTGTCCGTGGTCGACGAGGGGCACCGGCTGCTCGTGGAGCGGCGGCCGGTCGACGAGGAGCTGACCATCGCCCACGGCGACTACCGGCCCGGCAACCTCTCCTTCGGCCCGGACGGGCGGATCGGCGCGATCTTCGACTGGGAGCTGGCCACGCTCGGCGAGCCGCTCGCGGACCTCGGCTACCTGCTGGCGTCGTGGGGCCGTCCGGGCGACACCGTCCGGGAGATCACGTCCGGGCCGACCACGCTCGAGGGCTGGCCGGAGCGCGACGAGATCCTGGCCCGCTACGCCGAGCGCTCCGGGCGCGGCGACCGGATCGCCGGGCAGGCGGACTACTTCGAGGCCTTCGCGCGCTGGCGCTCGGCATGTATCGGTGCGGGCGTCTACACGCGGTACGCCGCCGGGCACATGGGCGACTCCACGGAGGACCCGGAGACGGCGCGGCTGCGGCTGGCGAACCTGCAGGAGCAGGCCACCGCGGCCGTGGAGATCCTGCACCGGAGCGCGGGTTAGGGTCACCGGGTGACCTGGGGTTCCTACGGCGCCTACCTGGGCATCGCCGTCCTGCTCGTGCTCGCCCCGGGGCCGGACACGCTCGTCCTGCTCCGCAACGCCCTGGCCGGCGGCCGCCGCGGCGGGCTGCTCGCGTGCGCGGGCATCCTCGCCGGGAACCTGCTTCAGGGCAGCGCGGCGGCCTTCGGGCTCGGCGTGCTCGTCGCGAGCTCCCGGCCGCTGTTCGAGACGCTGCGCTGGGCGGGCGTGATCTACCTCCTGTTCCTCGCCGTGCAGGCGCTGCGCGGCGCGTGGCGCGGGGACTACGCAGCGTTCACCGAGCTCGTCGAGAAGCGTCGCGGGCAGGGCCTCCGCCGCTTCCGCGAGGGCTTCCTGTCCAACGTGACCAACCCGAAGGTGCTGGTCATGTACCTGTCGGTGCTGCCGCAGTTCCTGGTCCCGGGCGTCACGACCACGGCCGACGCGCTGCTGCTCGCCTACACCGTCGGCGTGCTGGGCGCGATGTGGCTCCTCGCGCTGGTGTTCGTGGTGCACCGGGTGCGGGCGTGGCTGGGCCGCCGGCGGGTGCGCCGCGCGATCGACGCGGTGACCGGGACGGCGCTGGTCGGGTTCGGCGTCGCCCTGGCCGCCGAGTAGAGCCTCACCGCCGAGCAGGGCCCCGGCCGCCGAGGGGGACCGTTACCGGACCGGCGGCTTCTCCGTGCCGTGCGCGAAGGTCGCCGACTCCGGCCCGCGCTGCGGGGCGCCCTGCCGGCGCAGTTGCTCGAGGGCCAGGCGGAGGTCGTCGAGCAGCAGGTTCGCCAGGTCGTGGCTGAAACCGTTGCGCACCACGATCCGCAGCGCCGCGAGGTCCTCGCGCTTGGCCGGGAACGTGTAGGCGGGCACCAGCCAGCCGCGCTCGCGCAGGGCCGCGGACACGTCGAACGCCGAGAAGGGCTGTCCGTCGGCCACGGTGAACGCGAAGACCGGTAGCTCCGACCCGTCGGTGAGCAGCCGGAAAGCGCCCGTCTCGGCGATCCGGGCCGACAGCGTCGTGGCCACGTCCCGGCAGGTCTGCTGCACGCGTGCGAACCCGGCCCGGCCCAGCCGCAGGAACTGGAAGTACTGCGCGATCACCTGGCCGCCGGGTCGGGAGAAGTTCAGCGCGAAGGTCGGCATGTCGCCGCCCAGGTAGTTGACCCGGAACACGAGTTCCTCGGGCAGCGCGTCCTCGTCCCGCCACAACGCCCAGCCGACGCCCGGGTACACCAGGCCGTACTTGTGCCCGGAGGTGTTGATCGACGCCACCCGCGGCAGCCGGAAGTCCCACGGCAGGTCGGGGTCGCAGAACGGGGCGATCATGGCGCCGGAGGCCCCGTCGACGTGTACCGGGACGTCCAGCCCGGTGCGGGACTGCAGGTCGTCGAGCGCGGCGCAGACCTCCTCGACCGGTTCGTAGCTGCCGTCGAAGGTCGAGCCCAGCACCACGACCACGCCGATGGTGTTCTCGTCGCAGAGCGCCACGGCCTCGGCCGCGCCCAGGTGCAGCCGGTCGCCCTCCATGGGCACCAGCCGCGGCTCGACCTCGAAGTAGTTCGCGAACTTCTCCCAGCAGATCTGGACGTTGATGCCCATGATGATGTTGGGGCGCGCGGTGTCCTTGCCCTCCGACCGCCGCCGGGCCTGCCAGCGCCGCTTGAGCGCCAGCCCGCCGAGCATGCACGCCTCGCTGGATCCCGTCGTCGAGCAGCCGATCGCCCGGGCCGGGTCCGGCGCGTTCCACAGGTCGGCGAGCATCCGCACGCAGCGCTGCTCGATGTCGGCGGTCCGCGGGTACTCGTCCTTGTCGATCATGTTCTTGTCGAACGACTCGGACATCAGCCGCTGGGCGGCCTCCTCCTCCCACGTGGTGACGAACGTGGCGAGGTTGAGCCGCGCGTTGCCGTCGAGCATCAGCTCGTCGTGCACGATCTGGTACGCGACCTGGGGGTCGAGCCCGGACTCCGGCAGCTCGTAGCGGGGCACGGTGATGGGCTCCGCGCCGAAGACCGGGTTCGCGGCGACCGGCTTGTCGGCGGGCTCGCGGCGCTGATGTGTGGGCATTCTCACGACCCTAGGGGAAGTCGGTGACATAGCCCTGGGACCGAAGCCACGGAAGCAGCCGGTCCAACGCCTCCACCGTTCGGGCCCGGCTCCCGCCCCCGTCGTGCAGCAGGATCACCGCGCCGGGGTGCAGGTGCTTCTCGACGTTCGCCAGGATCACGTCCGCGGCGGGCCGCTTCCAGTCCCGCGGGTCGATGGCCCACCCCAGCGGCTGCATCCCCTGCGCCACGGCCGAGTCGAGGATCTGCTGGTCCCAGTTGCCGCCGGGTGCGCGGAAGTAGGTGACCGGGGTGCCCGGGACGCGCGCGGCGACGTCGCCGATCTCCGCGGTGATCGTCCTGGCGTCGCGGGAGGGGAGCCCCTCGTCGTGGGTGTGCGAGTGCGAGCAGATCCGCATCCCGGCGTTGACGACCTTCGCGACGACGTCCGGGTGGCGCGCCATCTGCGCGCCGACCATGCAGAACGTGCCCTTGGCGCCGTGCTCGAGCAGCACGTCGAGGATCTGCGGGGTCCACTGCGGATCGGGGCCGTCGTCGAAGGTGAGCGCCACCCGCTTGTCCGCGGGCCCCGCGACCGGGAGGTCGGTGAGCACCACCGGACGGGCCGTCGGAGCCGGCGGAGCGACGACGACCGGTGCGGGCTCCGGCTCGGGCGCCGCCACCCGCGTGCCGAGCGGTGCGATCAGGCCGAGCGCCAGCGCCGCGAGCAGCGCCGGCACCCGGTCCGCCGCTCTGCCGCGGAACATCCCCTCCGTCGTGCGGGGATCGGGGTAGGCGGGCCGGGTCAGGAGGCCGGATCCGCCGCGTCTCACCGGTGGCACGCCCATGGACGCCTCAACCGCCTCTCCCGGCTCGCCCGTCACGGGAGTTCGTTCGTACCCGAAGGAGCGACTCGAGGTCCGCGGACACGCCGGACCACCGGCGGAACCCGCCCGGTCAGCCCTGCCCGCCGCCTCGCTGCTCGCGGCGCAGCAGCCGGCGCAGCGCGGGCAGCACCCGCTCCGCCGTCGACGGCCGGGTCAGCAGCGGACCGCGGGTGTGGCGGACCTCGGTCGGGATGACCACGCTCACGCCGCCGGTCGCGGCGATCTCCAGCTCGAGGAAGCTCAGCGAGAACGGGAGCGCCGAGAAGCCCGGCAGGCGCCCGGCCGGAGCTCCGCACCGGACCCGCCCTTGGTGTGCACGGCCGAGATGTGGTCGTAGTGGTACTCGGAGGTCGCGTTCTTCGCCCGCTTGCCGGTCACGACGTTCAGCTCGCAGGTCAGCACGGCGAGATGGTGGCGGCCCGGGCACAGCACGGCGACGGTGTACTCGCTGAACCGGCGATGCCGGTCGTCGCCGAGGCGGTGGCGCGCCTTCAGCGTGGGCGCGATCAGCACGAGCGGGCCCTCGGGTCGGTCATCCCGGGGTTCACCACCTTGGGCCGGACGTCCTCGGCGTGCAGTCGAGGTCGCTCTCCTCGAGCACCGGCGCCACGGCGCCGCCCTGCATCATCCGGATCGCCATCACCCGGTCCATCCGGTCCGGCGTCGGGACGAAGTACTTGCCGATCTTGTCCTTGCGCTCGTCCGGGTTGAGCGGCGCAGGCGTCGTCGGCACCCCCGTGGTGGCGCTCATGGTCGTCCCCCCTTGTGACCGGCGCCCCTCGCCGCCGGTCGACGAGGGGACTCGCTCCACCGCGGCGTGATGTTGCGGGATCATGATCATGATCACTCCGGTGGAGCAGATCCCCAGTTCCAGGGGCGGAGCTGCCCGCGAACGGGTGCAGCGCCGTCCGACCTTGGGGAGACGGCACGGCACGGCCCACAACGTCCGGACGGGTGATCCAGGTGCCGGCAGGCGGACGGCGGAGGTCAGGCGACGCCGACCGCGACCGCCAGTCCGGTGGATCCGCGGTCGCCGCGGAAGAGCCGGCTGGACCCGACGGCGACCCTGCCGACCAGCCCGTACTTGCGGGCGACGGCGCGGCGGACCCGACGGGTGCCCTCGGCGTCGAGCAGCTCGGCGGTGCCGGGGACGGCCGGGCCGAGGGGCTTCCCGCGGCGGTCGCACTCGGCCAGCTCGACGGTCCCGGACCGGCGGATCCGCTTGACCTTGCCGGAGTCCGTCACGGTCCAGACGCCGAGCCGGCCGTCGTCCAACCCGGCGGCCCAGACCGGCGTCGGGACGGGCGTGCCGTCCTTGCGGAAGGTCGTGAGCAGCAGATACTGCGCGTCGGCGAGGCGCCGAGCCGAGGGCTCGCTCACGCCGGCACGCTCGCCCGGTGCAGCTCCACCGGCACGCTCTCGTAGCCGCGCAGCAGCTTGGTGCGGCGGCGCACCGGGGTCCCGGCCGGGCGCATCTCCGGGAAGCGGTCGACCAGGGCGCGCAGCGCGACCTCGCCCTCCATCCGGGCCAGCGCGGCGCCGAGGCAGAAGTGGATGCCCTGCGAGAACGCGAGGTGCTTGTGCGCCTCCTCGCGCGTGACGTCGAAGCGGTGCGGGTCGGTGAACACCGCCGGGTCGCGGTTGGCGCCGCCGAGGTGCGTGATCACGAACGTGCCCCGCTTCACCGGGACGCCGCCGACCTCGGTGTCCCGCACCGCGACCCGCCCGGTCCGCTGCACCGGCGACTCGAAGCGCAGCATCTCGTCGATCGCGCTCGCCCAGCGCTCCGGCTCGGCGTTCAGCAGCTTCATCTGGTCGGGGTGGTCGAGCAGCAGTGCGGCGCCGCTGCCGATGAGGTTCACGGTGGTCTCGAAGCCCGCGGCGAGCAGCAGCATGGCGATGCTCGACAGCTCGTCCTCGGAGAGGGAGCCGCCCTCGTCGTGGGCGGTGACCAGCGCGGACAGGATGTCCTCGCCCGGCTCGCGGCGGATCCGCTCGAAGTGGCCGAGCATCCAGGTGTGCAGGGCGTCGATGTCGCGCTCGGAGCGGCGGAAGTCGGCGTACGAGAGCCCGGCGTCGAGCGACAGCGCGGCGCCCTCGCCCCACTCCAGGAACTGCTCCCGCATCGACAGCGGCGCGCCCAGCATCTCCGCGATCACGGTCGCGGGCAGCAGCGCGGCGAAGTCCTTGACCAGGTCCGCCCGCTCGCCCTTCGCGACCATCGCGTCGAGCAGCTCGGTGGCGATCTCCTCGGTGCGCGACCGCAGCGCCGCGACCTTCTTCGCGCTGAACGCCCTGGTCACGAGCTTGCGGTAGCGGGTGTGGTCCGGCGGGTCCGAGGCGAGCATCGACGGCGGCTGGGCCGGGCCGAGCGCCCACGAGCCGCCGATCGTCAGGGCCGCCCGGACGATGCCGGGCAGGTTCTCGGGCATCCGGCCGCCGACGCCGAAGTCCGTGCTGCGCAGGACCTGGGTGCAGACGTCGTGGTCGACGGTCGCGTGGAACATGCCCGTGTCGACGAGCCTCCCGCGCGAGCGCAGCTCGTCGTAGAACGGGTACGGGTTCGCGACGACCTCGGGGTCGGTCATCAACCGCGCGCCCAGCTCCCCGGCCCGCACCTGGCGGCGGACCATGCGCCGCATCATCCCGTGCCGGAGTCCCCATCGGACCACCCGGCGCACGCCCCGTGTACCCGCCATGTCGACCTCCTCGCCGTCGTCAGCCTCAACTTACCGCCGGTAACTTGTGGTGCCCAGGGTCGCGGCTCAGGGGATCCTCAGCGGTTCTGCTAGATCTGGTGGTGTGTCCCGCCTGCTCGCCGTCAGCGACCTGCACGTGCGCTATCCCGAGAACCGGGTGGTCGCCGAAGGGCTCGCCGGGGATCCGGGGGACTGGCTGATCGTGGCCGGCGACGTCGCGGAGCAGGTCGGCGACACCGTCGCGACGCTGGCCGACCTGGCCGCGCGGTTCGCGAAGGTGATCTGGGTACCCGGCAACCACGAGCTGTGGACGCGCACGAAGGACCCGGTCGACCTGCGCGGGGAGCACCGCTACCGGCACCTGGTGGAGCGGTGCCGCGAGCTCGGCGTGGTGACGCCCGAGGATCCGTTCCCGGTGTGGGACGGGGAGGGCGGCCCGGTCGTCGTCGCCCCCTTGTTCCTGCTCTACGACTACTCGTTCCTGCCCGTGGGGACGACCACGAGCGAGGAGGGCCTGGCCGCGGCGTACAACGCGGGCGTGGTCTGCACGGACGAGCACCTGCTGTACTCCGAGCCGCACCCGTCGCGGGAGGCGTGGTGCGCCGCGCGTGTCGCCGAGACCCGGCTCCGGCTCGACGCCCTCGACCCGGGCCTGCCGACGATCCTGGTCAACCACTGGCCACTGACCCGGCTGCCCACCGAGGTCCTGCGCTACCCGGAGTTCGCCCTGTGGTGCGGCACCACGGCGACGGCCGACTGGCACGTCCGCTACCGCGCGCAGGCCGTCGTCTACGGGCACCTGCACATCCCGCGGGTGATCTACGAGGACGGCGTCCGCTTCGTGGAGGCCTCGCTCGGCTACCCGCGCGAGTGGCGGCCGCGGGAGGAGCGCCACGGTCACCCCGCCGACGTCCTGCCCCGCCAGGTCCTGCCCGTCCCGGCCGAGGACTTCGGCGTCCGCCGCTGAGATCCCGGGAACGGCGAACGGCGCTCTCGCTCACCAGATGTGAGCGAGAGCGCCGTTCGCCCGAGGTTCAGCGCCGGCGGCCGTAGCGCCGGTTGAACTTCTCGACCTGACCCGCCGAGTCGAGGACCCGGGCCGCGCCCGTCCAGAACGGGTGCGAGTAGGAGCTCATGTCGACGCGGACGAGCGGGTAGGTCCGCCCGTCGCTCCACTCGATCGTCTCCCGCGAGGTCGCGGTCGACCGGGTGAGGAACGCGTCGCCCGTGCTCCGGTCCTGGTACACGACGGGCTCGTACGTGGGGTGGATGTTCGGTCGCACGGTGTCCTCCTCGGCATGCCCTGCTACGTTCACTGACGATAACGGTTGTCGTTTGCAGGAGATTCCCATGAATCGCACCGGGTTCGTCGCCGTCCGCTGCACCGCCTGCGCCGCCCACCCGGCGCTCGACGACACGCTCCGCGAGGCGGTGCGGGGGAGCGGGGGCGGGATCCTCGTCCAGTCGCGGTGCGTGCTCGGGGAGGGGTGCGGCGGCGGGTTCGTCGTGGTCCAGCCGTGCGACGACGCGCAGCGCGCCACCCGCCCGGCGCTGCGGATCGGGCCGGTGCGCAGCACGGCCGACGTCGCCGCCGTCGCCAACTGGCTGCGCGCCGGGCGCCTCGACCCGCGCGACCTCCCGGCACAGCTGATCGGGCTGCCCGCGGCATCGGTCAACTGATCCGGTCACAGACGACGCACAGGAGACGGACAGGACGCGACAGAGCGCCGACGGACCCTCGTGGGAACAGATCGACGACCGCGAGGAGACCCCCGTGAGCACCGCGACCCCGGTCCGCCCGCCGCGCCCCCCGCGCGCGCCCGACCCCGGGCGGCACCGCGCCGAGAAAGCCCACGGGAGCGCTCCGCCCGGCGCCCCCGGGCGGTTCCGACGGCTGGTGCGCGGCCCGGAGGGCGGGCCCCGTCGGTCCCACCCGGCACTGCTCGTCCTGCTTGCCGGCACGGCGGTCCTGTATCTCTGGAACCTCTCCGCCTCGGGCTGGGCCAACGACTTCTACGCGGCCGCCGTCCAGGCCGGCACGCAGTCCTGGAAGGCCTGGCTGTTCGGGTCGCTCGACTCGGGCAACGCGACCACGGTCGACAAGCCGCCGGCCGCGCTGTGGGTCATGGTGGCCTCGGCCCGGATCTTCGGCTTCTCCTCGTGGAGCGTGCTGGTGCCGCAGGCGCTGATGGGCGTCGCGTCCGTCGGGCTGCTGCACGCGATGGTGAAGCGGTGGGCGGGCCCGGCCGCGGGCCTGCTCGCGGGCGCGGCCCTGGCCCTCACTCCCGCCGCGGTGCTGATGTTCCGCTTCGACAATCCCGACGCGCTGCTGGTCCTCCTCCTGGTCACGGCCGCCTGGGCGGTCACGCGGGCGGTCGACGCGGCGTCGGTGACGGCGTCGAGCTGGTGGCAGGTGACCGCCGGGGCGGCGATCGGGTTCGCCTTCCTCACGAAGATGGGCCAGGCGCTGCTGGTCGTGCCGGCCCTCGGCCTGGTGTACCTGGTCGCGGGCGCCGCGCGGCTGCGGACCCGGATCGCGCAGCTGCTCGGCGCGCTCGCCGCGATGGTCGTGTCCGCGGGCTGGTTCGTCGCGCTGGTCGAGCTGTGGCCGGCGGACAGCCGCCCGTACATCGGCGGTTCCACCACGAACTCGCTGCTCGAACTCGCCCTCGGCTACAACGGCCTGGGCCGCCTGCTGGGCGGGAGCGGCAACGGCGGCGGGGGCGGCGGTGGCGGGAACACCGGCTTCGGCGGGTCGGCCGGCATCACCCGGCTGTTCACCGGCGAGATCGCCTACGAGGTCTCCTGGCTGCTGCCCGCGGCGCTGATCCTGCTGGTCGCGGGCCTGTGGGTGACCCGCCGGGCGCCGCGGACCGACCGCACCCGCGCCGGCCTGCTGCTCTGGGGCGGATGGACGCTGGCCACCGGCCTGGTGTTCAGCTACATGAGTGGCACGATGCACCCGTACTACACCGTGGCGCTGGCCCCGGGGATCGCCGGTGTCCTGGCCGTCGGGGGGCGGGCGCTGCGGCAGCGGCGGGCATCGGTGTGGGCGCGGGTCACCCTCGCGCTCGCGGCGGCCGCCACCGGTGCCTGGTCGTTCGCGCTGCTGGCCGCGAGCTCGGAGAGCGTCACCTGGCTGCGCTGGCCGGTCGCGGCGCTCGCCCTGGTCGCGGGGGTCGCCCTGGTGGCGGGCGGCCGGTGGCGGCGCGTGCTGCTGGTCGGGGTCACCGCGGCCGTGCTCTCCGGCCTCGCCGGCACGAGCGCCTACGCCGTCGCGACGGCGTCCGTCGCCCACACCGGCAGCATCCCGTCGGTCGGGACCACCTCGAGCTCGTTCGGCTCGTCGGGCACCGACGGCGTGGGTGGCCCGGGTGGCGGCACGCCGCCGGCGGCGTCGGGCACCGACGGGGGACAGGGCGCTCCGACCGGGATGCCCGACGGCGGGCAGGGCGGCGACGCCGACCGCGGCCAGGGCGGCCCCGGCGGCGGCACGGGCGGCATGGGCGGCGCGACGAGCGCCGAGCTGACCGCGCTGCTCGGGTCGACCGACTCGACCTGGTCGGCGGCGGTGTCGACCTCGCAGAGCGCGGCCTCGCTGGAGCTGGCGTCGGGCACCGCGGTGATGTCGACCGGCGGCTGGGGCGGCTCCGACTCCGCGGTGACGCTGGCGCAGTTCCAGCAGTACGTCGCCGAGGGGAAGATCCACTACTACGTCGGGGGCGGCCAGGGCGGCGGGCCCGGCGGGGCGTCGGACTCCACCAGCAGCCAGATCGCCGAGTGGGTGGCGGAGAACTTCACGGCCACCACGGTCGGCGGCCAGACGGTCCACGACCTCACCGCCTGACCCGCCGGAAGCGCATTTGCGCAGCTCAAGGCAGGTTGTGAGCGGCAACTGACCCTCTAGGGGCAGTTGCCGCTCACGGGTACGTCAAGCCCCCGTCCGCGTGCCTCTCCCCACCGCACGTCCCCTGTTCGCAGTATGGGCACGGCGGGTTCCCCGACCGCATGATCTGGATCGGTACACGGACGCCGGACGAGGGGGAGCCCGCCGATGGTGGTCACCACCGCACGGACCCGCACCCGCCCGCCGGCCGGGCGCGGCCGCCGGTTCCGGGCCCTGGTCCGCGAGGCCCGGTCGTGGCCGACGATCCTGATGATCGGGCTGTGCCTCCTCGCCGGCATCCCGCTGACCATCGCGCTGACCCCGGACCAGGAGCTGAGGATCCTGGGCCAGCACATCTCCGTCGGCGCCCGCACCCCCGACCTCTCGCTCGAGGGCCCGGCCCGGCTCGTCCAGATCGGCAACACCGAGCTCGACATCCCGCGGCTGCAGGTCGTCGGGCCGCTGCGCCCGCAGCTCGAGATGGGGCCGGTCCAGCGCAACGACGACGCCGCGCGCGTCCTGAACCCGGACACCACCGCCGAGGCGACCGCCCAGGCCGTCGACCAGCTGCGGACCGGGTTCGTGAACTGGTACCTGCTCGCCACGCTCGGCGTGGTCGGCACGGCCCTCGCCGCCGCCGCGCTGGTCGGCTGCGCGCGGGTGCTCGGGATCCTGCGCCGGGAGAAGGCGAGCGAGCACGTCACGGTGGCCGACGTCTGGCACCGCTGCTCCGGCACCATCGGCCGGATGTCGCTGCTCGCGGTCACCGGGTCCCTGGTGGCCTGGGGCGCGTGCGGCGCGCTGGCCTACACCGGCACCATGCGCGGGCTCGCGCAGGTCAGCTCGCTGTCCGACCTGGTCGGCAGCGCCCGCGTCTCGCCTGCGCCGGTCGGCCCGCCCGTCTTCGGCTACGCGGGCGCGGTGATCGGCGACTCCCGCGCCGCGCGCGTCGGCGGGCCGCCCGTGGCCGGGCCCGAGGGCGACGACGTCGCGTGCGAGCGCAGCGCCGACTCCCTCGCCGCCGAGCTGGGCACCATGGTCCCCGGCCGCGTCCGCAACCTGGCCTGCCCGAGCGCGACCGTCGCGCAGGGGCTGCGCGGCCCGCAGCAGCGCGGGAACGTCCAGGTCCCGGCCCAGGTCGCGTTGCTCAAGCAGATGCAGGACCTGAAGTTCGTGGTGGTCGCCGTCGGGCCCAACGACGTCGGCTGGTCGGACCTGATCAAGTACTGCTACGGCGTCGAGACCTGCGACGACAACCTCACCCGCGGCGAGTTCGACTACCGGATGGGCGCCTTCGACCGCGACTACGCGGCCCTGCTCGAGGACCTGGCGGCGCTGCCGAGCAAGCCCAGGGTCGTCGTCATGACCTCGTACGACGCCTTCCCCCGCGACACCGACCCGGCCTGCCCGGACGCGCGCGGCCCGTCGTACGCGGTCGGCCTCACCCAGGACAAGATCGACCTGCTGACGGACCGCAACGACCAGCTCAACGCCGTGCTCCGGGCCGGTGCCGAGAAGTACGGGTTCGCCGTGGCCGATCCGGGCCTGACCCTGCTGTGCAGCACCGGCACGGACGGGCTCGGTCCGGACCTGCAGGGTCTCACCGACCCGTTCGCCTTCCACCCGACGGCCGTCGGGTCGCTGCGACTCGCCGCGACGGTGGCCCGGGTCGTCGGCCCGCTCGACGACTGACCCCCGGCCGCCGGGCGGCGGGGCCTGGGACGATGGCGGCATGGCCACGCCGATCGACCTGTCCCCGGAGGAGCACGCGCGCCCCGGCGCCGTCACCGACCCGCGCGAGGTGCTGCGCCTCGGCGGGGCGCCGCTGCCGCTGACCGTCCCGGCGCGGCTCTATGTCTGCGGGATCACCCCGTACGACGTCACGCACCTCGGGCACGCGGCCGCGTTCGTCTGGGCCGACACGGCGGCGCGGGTCATCCGGATGACCGGCGTCGAGACGGTGGTGACCCGCAACGTCACGGACGTCGACGACGTCCTGACCCGGGTCGCGGCCGAGCGCGGCCGGGCCTTCGACGAGTTCGGGTTGACCCAGGAGTACTACGTCGAGCGGGACATGGCCGCGCTGCACGTGCGACCGCCCACGCACTCGCCGCACGCGCGCCACCACGTCGCGCACGTGGTCCGGCTGGCGATCGCGCTGCTCGCAGCCGGGGCCGCCTACGAGCGCGACGGGTTCGTGTACTTCCGCGGCGCGGGTGTCGCCGCGGGCCGGGACCGCGACCGGGCGCTGGCGCTGCTGGCCGAGAACGGCGACGACCCGGCGGACCCGCGTCGCGACGACCCCTTCGACGTGCCGGTGTGGCGGCCGTCGGGGGAGGGGGACCCGGCCTGGCCGAGCCCGTGGGGTCCCGGGCGCCCGGGCTGGCACGCCGAGTGCGCGGCGATGGCGCTGGCCACCCTCGGCGGGGTCGTCGACGTCCTGGCCGGCGGGGCCGACCTGTCCTTCCCGCACCACGCCTACCAGGTCGCCATGGCCTCGGCCGCCACCGGCAGTGCGCCGTTCGCCCGCCGCGAGCTGCGAGCCGGGACGGTCGCGATCGACGGCGCCAAGATGGCCAAGTCGGCCGGGAACCTGGTGCTGGTCCACGACCTGCTGCGCGAGGCGCCGGGGCCGGCGGTGCGGCTCATGCTGCTCGACCGGGCGTGGGCGCAGCCGTGGGACTACCGGCCGGAGGCGCTCGACGACGCGGCCGCGCTGCTGGAGCGGCTGTACGTCGCGGCGGGTCGGCGGGGCGACTCGCCCGGCGCGGTCGCGGAGGTCCGGGCCGCCCTGCTCGCGGACCTCGACGTCCCCCGGGCGCTGCGGATCGCGGTCGACGCCGGTGGCGACGCCGCACGCCAGGTCCTGCGCACGCTCGCCCTGCAGTAGCGGCGCGTCGACCGACGGCCCGTGACGGCGTGGACATGGCAGCCGCGACCACCCGCTCGCTGCTCGGCTGGGGCGTCGTCGCCGGGCCGTTCTACCTGGTGGTCGGCCTGGCCCAGGCGCTGACCCGGGCCGGCTTCGACCTGACCCGGCACCCGCTGACCGCGCTGCTGCTGGGCGACCTCGGCTGGCTCCAGCTGCTGAACTTCCTGCTGACCGGCCTGATGACGGGGGGCTGCGGCGGCCGGCTTCGCCCGCGCGCTCCCGGGCCGCACCGGCCGTCTCGCGGGAGCGCTGCTCGGCCTGTACGCGCTCTGCCTCGTGGTCAGCGGTGTCTTCCCACCAGGACCCCGTCCGCGGTTTCCCGCCGGGCGCGCCGGAGTCGGTGAGCACGAGCGGCGTGCTGCACCTGGTGTGCGGCGGAATCGGCTTCCTCGCCCTGGGCGCGGCGGGTCTGAGCCCTGCTGCTCACCCCACCTCGACGACCGGGACGTGGTGCACCGGGAAGTCGACCGAGTTCGCGATGAAGCAGGTCTCCGAGGCCTCGTGGTGCAGCGCCGCGGCCTTGTGCCGCATCGCCTCCTCGGCGACCCGCACCCGCGGGTGCAGCACGACCTCGGTGAAGTGCCCGCCGTGCGTGGCCGACTCCGCCATGGTCCCCTCGGCGGCGTCGGAGTACCCGGTGACCACCACGCCGTGCCGCGCGCACAGCGCCAGGTAGCTGAGCATGTGGCACTGCGCGAGCGCGGCCACGAGCAGCTCCTCGGGGTTCCAGCGCGCCGGGTCGCCGCGGAAGGCCGGGTCGGCGCTCCCGGCCAGCACCGGCTTGCCCTCGGCGACGACGTCGTGGGCGCGCGAGTAGGACCGGTAGTCGGAGGTTCCCGAGCCTTCGGCGCCCGTCCACCGCACGGTGACCGCGTAGCCGTGCGTCCGCACCATCGTCGGCCTCCTCCCGTCGGTGCACGGCACGGTAGGCGGGCCCGGGAGAACTGTCATCCGATGCAGGTGATGCCTTCGGGCGGCGGCTACGGGAGGGTGCACGGCCGCTCGACCCCACCGCCCAGGAGCCCGCCATGGCCGCACCCGTCGTACACGATGTCCGCCCGTACCCGATCGCCGACGAGACGTTCCTGATCAGCTGGGGAATCGACGCCCCGCCGGTCGGCCACTTCCCGGTCAACTCCCTCGTCATCCGCGGGCGGGAACCGACCGTCGTCGACACCGGCGCGCCCGCGGTGCGCGACGAGTGGCTCGGCGCGATCTTCACCGTGGTCGAGCCGACGGACGTCCGGTGGATCTTCCTGTCGCACGACGACCGCGACCATGCCGGGAACCTGCTCGCCCTCCTCGCCGCCTGTCCGAACGCGACCCTGCTCACCACCTGGTTCGCGATCGGGCGGATGGCCGAGGAGTGGACGACCCCGATGAACCGCTGCCGGTTCGTCAACGACCGGGAGCCGGTGGACATCGGGGACCGGGTGCTGGTCTCGGTGCGGCCGCCGGTCTTCGACAACCCGACCACCCGGGGCGCCTACGACCCCGTGACGCAGGTGTACTGGTCCGTCGACACGTTCGCGACGAACACCCCGCACCCGATGCTGGAGTCCGACGAGCTCGCCGACGGCGACTTCCGCGACGGCCAGCTCCTCGGCGGCCGCCTGGTGGCGCCCTGGCACCGCTACCTCGACCAGGGCAAGTGGGACGGGTGCGTGGGGGCGGTGCAGGACCTCGGCGTCGCGGTGGTGGCGGGCTGCCACACGCCGGTGATCCGGGGCCGGCGGGTCGCCGAGGCGTTCGAACTGTGCCGCGGGCTGCCGGCCGTCGAGCCGTGGCGGGAGTTCGACCAGCACGACCTCGACGGGTGGATGGCCGAGGCCGGCGCGCTCGCCGAACCGGGAGCCCCCACCTCCTGAGCAGCCCCCGGAAGCCCGGGGAGGACCTCGACACGTCCGCCCGAGAACGCCGAAGGCCCCCTGTTTCCAGGGGGCCTGCTCGGGGTGGTGGGCGATACTGGGATTGAACCAGTGACCTCTTCCGTGTCAAGGAAGCGCTCTCCCACTGAGCTAATCGCCCGAGGCGGAGGCGGGAATCGAACCCGCGTACAGGGCTTTGCAGGCCCTTGCCTAAGCCACTCGGCCACTCCGCCCGAGGTCCCCCGGATGGTTTCGCGGGGATCGGACCTGGAGGCCCAGGCAGTGACTACGTGGTTTCCTCCGAGCGGACGACGGGACTCGAACCCGCGACCCTCACCTTGGCAAGGTGATGCGCTACCAGCTGCGCTACGTCCGCATGCACTCGGTTTCCCGGTGCTCGCCGGGGCTGCTCGCTCCGACGTGAAGAACATTAGCGCAGGGTCCCCGGGGCCTCCAAACCGGCCCCCCTGTTTCCCTGCGCCAGGCCTTTGACCTGCACGAACGGGCCGCAGGGAGTGCTGCGGCCCGACGGGCGCGGTCGGGGTCAGTCGCGGGCGCCGTCGCTGGAGTTGGGGGCGAGGAGCTGGTCCAGCGCGGCGTCGAAGTCGAGCCACGAGTACTCGGTCGCCGGCGGCACGCACTCGAAGGTGCGATCGAGGAACGCGGCCAGCGTCGCGGCGCACGTGGTGAAGACCGCGTGACCGGACGGGGAGGCGAGCTCGACCTCGATCCGGGTGGGCTCGTGCGGGACCGGCTGCACCCGGACGTCGCCGGTGCCGGCCGGGCCGAGCAGGCCGTCGGCCAGCAGGTCGCGGGCGAACACCCAGTCCACCGGGCTGCCCTGGCCGGTCCGGAACGACGCCTGGACCGCGTACGGGTCCCGGCTGGAGTACGAGAGCTCGACCCGCACCGGGACCGGCGCCGAGTCCGGCGTGATGAGCTCGAACGTGGCCGGTTCGCGGATGATCGTGGGCTCGTCGCGCATCCTTGGTCCTCTTCCTCGTGCCGCGTGGTCCGTCGTGCGGAAGAACGAGCGGATCGCCAAGATGTGACGGGTCGGGGGACGTTCTCCGAGGACCGGATCGGTCGCTTTCACACGGACGGGTTAGTGCTGTTCCCGTGTCGGGTGTGCCCGACCTGCGAGGACGGGTGATCGCCCGGTCGGCTGTGATCCACGTTTCAGACCCGAAGTCGGCGAACCGGCCGCGGGCCGGCGCCGAACACGAGGTTGTGAGGGACGCACTGGTGGCGGATGTCGCCGACGGAGAGGGACCGTCACGGGGCCTCCCCGGCGGCCCACGCCGGTCCACCGGCCGGGCCGGGGCCGACGCGGCGCTCGTCGCCCGGCTGACCGAGGGGGACGACCGGGCCCTCGCCGAGATCTACGACCGCTACGGTCGCCCCGCCTGGTCCCTCGCGCGGCGCATCTGCGCCGACGACGGGCTGGCCGAGGACGTCGTCCAGGAGGTGTTCCTCACGCTGTGGCGTGACCCCGCGCGTTTCGACGCCGGTCGCGGTGCCTTCGCGACCTGGCTGCTGACGCTCGTGCACCACAAGGCCGTCGACGCCGTCCGACGCGAGGCCACGATCCGGCGCCGCGCGGTGTCGGTCGAGGACACCGACGAGGCCCCGACGCCGGCCGGGCCGGGCGCGGACCTGGAGGCGCTGGGCGCCGTCGTCGCCGGGCAGGTGCGGGACGCCCTCGGCGGGCTGCCGGCCGAGCAGCGCCAGGCCCTGGCGCTCGCCTACTACGGCGGCTACACCCAGCGGGAGGTCGCGACGTTGACCGGCGTCCCGCTCGGGACGGTGAAGTCGCGGATGTTCACGGGGCTTGCGCGGCTGCGGGCGGCACTGGGCCCCCTGGCCGGCGACGGCCGGCTCGCGGACGGAGGTGCGTGATGACCGGGTCGCACGCGCGGGGCTGTCCCGCGGAGGAGCACGTCGTCGCGTGGGTGCTGCGGGCCGCGGGACCGGGGGAGGAGGCGGAGGTGCGGCAGCACCTGCCGACCTGCGAGTCCTGCCGGGCCCTCGTCCGTGAGACGGAGGAGACCCTCGCCGTGCTCGGCGACGCGGTCGAGCCGAGCGAGCCGCCCCGGCACCTGCGCGACCGCATCCTCGACGCCGCCGCCCAGACGCCGCAGGAGCACCGGGCGCCGGAGCCGGCTCCCCGGCCTTCGGCTCCGCCCGAGCCGGTGGAGGAGACCGGAGCGCCGCGGCGACCGGCGACCACCGGCCCGTCCGGCGCTGCCGGGGCCGGGCCGGGACGTGGCGGGCGCCGGCGCGGGGTGCGCGGCCGCGTCGTGGCCGTCGCGGCGGCCGCCCTGGTCGCGGTGGCGGCGATCGCGGGGCTCGGCGTCTACAGCGCCCAGATGAAGGCGGAGCGCGACGCCGAGGCGGCCCGCGCCCAGGGCGTCGTCGCGATGCTCCAGGAGATGGCCCGGCCCGGCACCACGCACGCCTTCCTCGCGCCCGAGGAGGGTGGCCCCATGGTCGCCGCGGTCCTCTCGCGCGACTCCGAGCAGATGGTCATGCCCGTCGGCCTGCCGGCCAACGGGGCCGACCGGGTCTACGTCCTGTGGGGCCTCCCGGCCGAGGGAACCCCGGCCGCGCTCGGCACGTTCGACGTCCGTGGAGGCGCCACCGGCATGCAGTCGGTAGGGTCGTCCGCCGGCGGAGCCGGTTATGCGCAGTTCGCGATCTCGATCGAACCCGGTCGGGTCGCGCCGGTGTCGCCGTCCCAGGTCGTGGCGAGCGGGCGGGCGGAGATCTGAGCAGCACGGAGCAGACCTCGCGGGGCGAGGAGGAGCACGAGCGCGGCCGGTTCGACGGCGTCAAGGACCGGCTGCGGGAGTTCCGCGCGCGCATCGACGAGCGTCCGACGGTCCGCCGCACCTACCGCGTCGCCATCGGGGTGCTCGGCACGCTCGTGCTGGCGGCCGGCATCGTCGCGATCCCGTACCCGGGCCCCGGCTGGGCGATCGTGTTCGTGGGGCTCGCCATCCTCGCCTCCGAGTTCGCCTGGGCGAAGCGGGTCCTGACCTTCGCGAAGGGCAAGTACGACGCCTGGACCGACTGGCTCGGCCGGCAGAACCTGTTCGTCAAGCTCCTCGTCATCGGCGCGACCGGCCTGATCGTCGTCGGGACGCTGTGGCTGCTGAACGCATTCTGGCTGGTCGCGGGGTGGGTGGGGCTGCAGGAGTGGACCTGGTTGCAGAGCCCGATCCTGGGGTGATGTAGGGTTCCACCCGTGACGGCGGGCGATTAGCTCAGGGGGAGAGCGCTTCGTTCACACCGAAGAGGTCACTGGTTCGATCCCAGTATCGCCCACTCGCGTTGTCGCAGGTCAGCCCCGGTTTCGGCCGGGGCTTTCCTGTGTCCGTGCCAGATGTGTGCCAGACCGCTGGCCGGGCCAGGGCGTGGCAGCGCGTCTGGCACGGGTGCCCCGGCGTGCCAGACGAGGGTGGCCAGCTCGGCGAGGTAGGCGGTGACGAGCGGTTCTAACGCGTTACGAGTAGTCCTTCACCTGAACGCCGAACCGCCCCGGGCTGGTGTCATCCCAAGGATGCCCGGGGCGGTCGGAGGGTCGTGATGACTCCGGCTCGCTGTTTGGCGCGGCACGACCTAGCTTGCTTGGTCCCCACTTGTCGAGCGCCCGACCCTCGGGGCCCAAGCTGCTGATGCGCTGAGCTGTTCGGCCTAACATCGAGAGCTGACGGTCTGTGCCCAGGCCGTCACGCGGTCGGTCCGCTTCGCCGGGCCCGTCCCCGCTCGGCGGGCCGATCGCCCTCCCGCGCCCTCCCTCCTGCTCGCCCGCTCGCCGCGTGGAGTCGCCCTCGTCTCGCCGGTCGCCGCCCCGGGCGGCGTCGGAGGGGGCCCGTGAGGATGGACGTGCATACCTGTCGCGAGCGGGTCCCTGCCATCGATGGCCGGGTTTGCGGTCTCATGGCAAGGGGCCAGACCTGGCCGTGGCACCCAAAGCGCTGGGCTACTGGGGCCACTACGTCGTGCGGCGGCCCTTTGCGCGCTTCCTAGCGGCGCCACAATTAGGGCAGAAGTCGTTGGACGGACCGAAGGCCACGCCGCACCTCGGGCAGACCTCAACGAACTTCGGTTCGGCGAGCATCTCGGGCCGGTCAAGGTTGGGATCGGCCACGTCAGTGGCCAAGGCGCTGGCCTCCGCCGAGGCTGCATCCTCTGCTGGGTAATCGACAAACGAAGGCTCACGCGACTCGTCGAGAAGTGTCAACTTGCCCGATAGATCACGTCGCCACCGCTGCTCGCGCATGTCGGTGAACTCGATGAACGCCATGTCTCCGCTGGGCCCGTGCCCGGTGAAGAAGTGGAAGTCCTCCTTGTGCTGATCGAACAGATGGTCGAAATAGTCGCTCTGCGCTGCCTCGGTGCGTGGGGCGATGTATGGCACGGCAAGGCTCTGGGAGGTCCCCTTCGGGGTCTTCACCGAGAACTCGAATTCCGTCACTGGCAAGTCCGACGTGTTCGAGTAGCGGAACGAGTAGGGAACTTCGTCGTGGGGCCCGCGCACCCACCATATGGCAACCTTGCTGGCCTGATCACGGCGCCGATCGGCGTCTCGTTCCCGCTGGTCGTCCTCAAGGCGCCTAATCTGCTCAGCTTGGAAGAGGTTCTGTTTGTACGCTGCCCGCACGGCGAAGAACGCAAAAATGAGGGCGCCTATAGCCCCTATACCGGCAAGCCAGTCGGCCTTGGAGCCATCTTCGAGGTGGACGAAAAACTCATAGCGCTCGACGAGCCACCGGCCGAGGTTCTCCGGGAATCCGGGGCCGGGTTGCTGTGAACTGCTCTGCACGGGAAGGCAACTTAGCGGCAACTCCTCCGCTCGGACCCGGTTGATGGTCAGTCTCAGATGGAGCGGCCATCAACGAGTTGCTGCGGCATCCCCAAACTGCCACAGCACGGCGATGTACGCGCTCACGCGGTCGACCGGTTCGTCGCCCTGACCGTCCCAGGGGTAGCGCTCGTCCACGTACCGGGCCGCCTCATCGTGGGCGGCCAGCCGCAGCCTCTGGCCGCCCAGCTCGACCAGCCGTTGCTCGACGATGTCCTGCAGGTAGTCGCCGCCGTAGTAGTCGTCCGGATCGTCAGCCACGGCTTGCAGGATGAAGGGGGCGCGGACAACGACGTCAACGAGCAGGCCGGGTGCGACCCGGGTGGTGGTCCTGAGCTGGCGATTCACAGACGTAACGTCACTGACGGCCTACGTGGAATAGGCGGCCCCGGCCGGTGCTGGAACACCGAAACCGGGGCCTTGATCCACACCTGACGCGACAGGAGCGGACCGTGCCCGATCGTTGCACGCCCATGCCCACGTACCCACTACGGCGGCCGAGACCGCGCCTACAGCTCCAACGCGGCGGGCTGGACGCCCAGTGACCGCGCTGGCGGTTCTGACCCACACCGGCCTCCTGGTGGCCGGACTCGCGGTCGGGTGGCTGGTCGCCCGACGCCGCTGCCGCCGGGCGCCCCGCCACTCCGGGATCAGGTTGCGGCGCTGACCGGCGCGGTGGGCGCCGAGGAGTAGGTCCCGGGACGATGGAACCCGCCGTCGTCCTGGCGCAGCCCGTTGATGATGCCGCCGCTCTTGCGGCCCCGGCTGGTGTAGATCAGGCGCGGTGCGATGCCGCACGCCTCGGCGAACTCGTAGACGTCGAAGTTGGGGTCACGGTGCGCGAGCACCTGGGCGGCAACCCACATGACGTTGAGTTCGAGGATCTCGGTCTCGCGGGGGCCGAGCTGGGGGATGGTCGGATTGTTCCCGTCGAACGCGCGCTGGTGCCCCGCACGGTCGGCCCGGTACGGGGCGTCGGACCAGTCGTGGTTCTTGATCTCGGCGGCGAACTCGGCCGCCAGACGACTCAGAGCCATGGTGAAGCTACCTCCCGATGAGGTCGCGCAGCCCTGTTGGCTCCCCGATGGAGCCGGACCACGTGATCGGAAACGCTATCAGGCGCGACTGCTGTGCGGCGGCGGACTTTAAGACGCGCAAGGACGTCCCGCCGATGCTGCGTCTGCATATACGGGGCCTTCTGCCGTTCCGGGGTCATAGGCGCAGACGGCGCTGGACCGAGCTCAGATCCAGACTGGCGGCCGGAAAGGCCGGGGCCATCTGCCTTCCCTCGCGACGGCGCGGCGGCCCCGTCGGCTCGCTGCGTGTCGTGCCGCCGCTGCGCGCGTGAGGTTGACGCTCCCCCCGGACGTAGAAGGGTGGCCTTCCGGCAGTGAAGGGGCACCTTCGCCGGCGGCTCCGGCCCTGGCGATCAAGATCGGGCGACCTAGCGGGGTTCCGGGGCTAGCGTCGCTCACTTCCCAAGGCCACCGGTCTTGGATCGCTTGACTCCGCCCTCTTGGACTCGTCCCTTATCTCGACGGCGCTATCTAGTAGGTGCTCGGCAATCTCTCGGTGTCGAAATTCGTAACCGATCCCGGCGACTCGCAGCAAACCAGCTTCGTGGTGAATCTGCAGGAACCTGCGCAAGCGGATGGGAAGACCTTCACGAACCCATCCCGCGTACGCCGCTGCCGAATAGCGCGCATAACTTGAGGCGCATACGCAGGCCAGTCCCCCCATGGAAGCAAATACAACGGCGATTCCAGTCGCATAGATCGCGACATAATAGAAGTATGTGTACGCGGCGACAGCAAGCCCGATCAGGATCGCGAAACGGCGATCGTTGGACAATGCAGTGGATGGGCTGGCGGCGGTAGCGGCGTCCGGTGAGGCCGCAGCAATGAAGAGGATGGCCGTAACAAGGGACACAACTCCATATGGAATGCCGTAGGGTGCACCGTACATCAGTAAGCCGGAAAGGCCGGTTCCAACGGAGAGGATAATGGATACAGCAAGTGCCACGGGGCGTTTTGCGACGCTCGCCAAGTCTAGCCTAATCGGACCTTTGCGGGTAGCTACCATCTGATAGGCGACTAGCTGAACTGTCAAATAGTTGACGAGAAGCGCGATCATGGTGAGCGCCCGTTCCGGGCGGGATGGATTGGGAAGGAACCCCAAAACTCCAATGGGAACGTGCATCAATACATATGTGAACCACATCTGATACTTAGTGGCTCGACCGCGAGGGATCTTCCTCCACCAAGTGTGGAGAACGATCTCGCTCTCTCGGTGAGATGTGCCACCTCCTTCATCGGCGAAGGACAATCTAGCGACCGACTGAAGCTGCTTGAATCGGGCGTCAGTGTGCCGACCACCCTCGGAAGCTCTCAGCCGCGCTTTGATGAAAGCAGTGACTAATTCTTCGCCTACTCGGCGGAAGTAGGATCCAGAACTCCTTTTGATTTCTTCTGAGGTCGGTAGAAGATCGTTCGGGTTGCCGCCGGTAAGAACGTAGGATAGAGCGGCCGACGCACGCCAAGGGGTCGCCAAAGCTTTCGCGACCAGCCCCGTCTCATTGCTGCGGAGGGCTTCAAGCATCGGCTTCCACGAGGCGGTGTCGTGCCTGCTCACGTACTGCTCAAAGTAGTCTGCTACGTCCTTGCCTGTGAGTTCTAGTAGATGGACGCTTGCGACCCCCCGGAGGTCCCGGCTAATCCTCTCGTAATGTCGGCGGCCCGAACGGCACGAAATCGCTAATTGTTGGTCGGGGCGACGGGCCAGGAACTGGTTTAACTCCACGACCGCCGCGTCAGCCTTCAAGGTAGACGTTGTTTTTGGGGCGTCCATCTCGTCCAGGCCGTCCAAGATCGGCATCACTAGCCCGTCGTGGATCAAGGCGTTGGCAACGTGTTCAGTCACTTGGAAGACGTTCGCGATCTCTCCCCGGAGCCAATCCTCCATCGAAACATTGAGTGAGTCCCAAGATGAGAGGCTCAGAATGCATGGGATTGGGCCGAATGCCCGATCGGATGCCCGGGTTCTCCTTAGAATCTCCACTGCGAGTGATGTGAGGATTACGGTCTTGCCTGAGCCTGCAGAGCCGAGTAGGAGCATTCGACTTCCGGCCGGCTCCTCAAAGACCTTTACTATCTCGGAGTGCTCGAAGACTGGCGCCGAGCGAAGTCGCTCACTCCTACTTCTTCGAGTTTTTCGATCCTTTGCTGCGACTGCCATGCGTATCGGTGCGGCGCGCGTGTCGAGATAGTCCGTGCTCAGGAGCTGTGAAAGTGCGGTGCCGTATTTAAGCAGCATGTCGCTTCTGACCGAGTGCACAACATTGGAGATTCGTTCCTGGGTCAGGTCAGAAGGTTTGCGCAGCTTCTCGAAAACCAGAATCAGAACTCCGGCGACTCCAACGGTGAGGGCTAGGATGTTCGCCCAGCCGACGTACTGGTTAAATTGCTCACTGTTTTCGCGAGAACGCCAGGCCAGAAGCGGTAACCCGATCGCGGGAGCAGTCAGTCCGACAGCAGTTAGCGCCCACCCTAGGCGGCGTGCAGCGACTCGCGCTCGAATCAAGGCAGATCGATCTCCGGTCGTGCGGGGTTATCCGTACTGCTCCTGGCACGCCTCGATGGGCTGTCAGGCTGTGCCGTAGGTCCACTCCCACCCGCCGAGGGTCGGGTTCGGGTGGGAGAAGATCAGCGTCCCGGCCGGGCTGCTGATGTCAAGGACGATCGAACCCCGGTACTTCGATGCTGGCGACAGCTGACTCGGTAACTGTTCGTTCGAGTTCAGGCACGAGAAGCTCGGGGCGGTCGCCAGGCTGGTCTGTGTGATGCCGTCCTCGCCTACGGCCGACCACGCACCGGGGTTGATGGAGTAGGCGAAGTTCGGCGGCATGCTCGGGGTCGTCTCCACCCGCATGTCCACCTTCACGAGGTGGCCGTTCTGCGCGGACGCGGCGAACTGTGTCGTGCACTTCGGGTCGATAGTGATCTTGTCAACCACGAACTTCACGGAGATGTCAGCGTTGCTGACGCCCCAGCCTGCCGTCTCGCCGACCTGCTTGATGAGGTTCCCGCGCGCGGACTCGTTCGCGTCGGCCGCCGGGGTCTCGCTCGCCGGAGCGGCCGCCGCAGTCGTGGGGACGTCCACCGTCGGGGACGCGGGGGAGATGTTCGAGCACGCGGTGAGCACGACCGCCGAAACAGCGGTGGTGATGACCATGCGGACGGTGGGGCGCACGTGGACCTCACGGGTTAGATCGGACTTGCCGCTCCCGCATCGGAGAATTCGGTACGCCCGTTACGCTCCACGGCCGCGCATACCCAAAGTTGATGAAGGGATTACCGCTTCCCTTCCCTTTGTTCTCGACGACCCTCTGGGCGACTTACTGGGGAGCCCGAGCTAATCGACGACGTCGTCAAGCTCGCACGACTCACTGACTTCCTGCAGCCAGTCTGGCTTGAGATACCGCACCAGCCCCCGAGCCCTGTCGAGGGACTCCCTCAGGCCTTCGAAGGAGATGTAGCGGCAGATCTGGTGGAGCGGAGGTTGCATCCGCGCGAACGTGGGCCGGTTGACCTGCTCGATCACCTTCTCCCGGCGCTTCTCCCCTGCGACCAGGAAGAGCGGTATGGAGATGTTGGGCTGCATGGACACCAAGTCGCTCATCCTGAGCAGGCCCGAGTAGATGGACGTCGTGCTCTCGACTTCAAAGGCCGCGACGATGGCGCCGCCATCCAGCCACAGGACGTCGATCAGCTCGATGATGCGGTTGGTCGCCGGGTCGAACTGCTTGGGCAGCGCCTCTCTGGTGCGCGGCACGTCTGCCAACCGGCGGCCGTTCCACTCCTGCGAGATGTCGTTGCGTGCCACGTGGACGTCGAAACCCATGTCGCTGCCGAGCTTCAGCAGGGCGTACTGGATCTCGGTGTGAGTACGTGGCTGAGCCTCGGAGTCCGATTGGACGTTGTTCGCCGCCTCAGGCTGCTCATCGACCGGGACGGAGACGGAACCCTGGGCCGTCTCTACGGTCTCGGCGTCGATGCTGAGTTGGCCAGTTCGCGCGTGTCGTCCGAGGGGCCGCTCTACGGGATCGGCTTGGGCGTCCTGCAGGGCTCGCACGATGGCTTCTCCATCGCTTTGCTTCCACCGCGCCGGGGAGGCACGGAACGGGCCCGACCACAGGTTCGGGTTCGACAAGCCCTCGAAGACCGTCAGCTCATCACGCATATCGAGGACCGGGACGCCGAACTCCGGCTGAAGCGCGATCCTGACCTTGACAGAGATCCGGCTGGGGAAGACCTGCGACTGCCAGATGAGGGATTCGTCGTAGAAGGCGTCGCCGGTGACTTCAAGTAGCCCGACCCACCGCGACACCCGCGTCATGTAGCAAAGCAGCAGGTCACCAGGCTTCATCCGCTGGACGGTCTCGAAGCGGCGCGGGCTGAAACCACTCACCTCGCCGCCGTTGTCGAGGAACTCCTTCCAGGTCTCGGCCGTGAACAGATCAAGCCAGTACGTCGGCGCCACTAGTTTGATTATGGGCCTATGTCGACTTCTGGAGAGCCTGGGCACCCCGCAGAGGCGCTCGGCCCGGCTTGACTGGCACGCCCCGGGGGACGATCGCCGACGGTGTCAACGCTCGGCGCCGAGGGCGTGCCGGTCACACCTACGAGTGGTCTGCCCGGAGCCGGCGAAGGTAGACCTTCCGAAGGTGTCCCTTCCCGCGTTCTGAGCTGCGGGTCAGGCTCATGCCGTGGTCAGGTCGACGGCGGCGAAGGCCGAGGGCCTGCGGACGGCGAGACCCCAACGCCCTTCGACTCGAAGGCGCACCTGGTTGGTCGTGAAGAGGTCCCCGGAGCGGTCGACGTCGACCTTGGCGTCCTCGCGCACGTACAGGCGGGTCTGCCGCCAATCACCGAGCAGCGCGGTGCCCGGGGGGACAGAGATGGATCGAACAAGAGGCAGGCCGGTGGTGATGTTCCCGGGCGCCGTCGCGAGCAGCCAGCCGCCCTCGGTTCCCTCACGGGCGAGGTCGAAGGCCTCCGCGTCGGCCGGGTGCACGACGATCGCCGTCGGTGTCTCTCCCATGACCTCCAGCGCTGTCAGCCCCTTGCGAATGCTGACCCAGGGGGAGGTGACGTACGGCTGGGCGATGGTGCCGCTGGTGTGGAGCAGGCCGGTGAAGTCCTCGCCCTGCCCGTCCCCGGACACGAGCTGCGCTTCCAGCGCCTGCAGCACGCCGAATTCCAACTCGCTGCGGAGGAAGTCCTCGAGATCGTCGTAGTCCGCCAGGAGGCGCTCGACCACAGGCTCTGAGATGTGTGCCACCACGCGGCAGCGATCCTCGATCTCGGTCGTGGTGACAACCGATGTGGGCTTCACAGCCCCGTCGGCGACGGGGGCAGCGTTGAGGTCGCGGACCGTCTGTCGCAAATACGAGAAGACGTTGCCGCTCGTCGCCTTGCGGTCGGTAATGAGGTCGAGCACGCGCAGCGGGTACTGCGGGAAGGTCACCGTGTCGTCAGCCGGGGCGCGGACGTCGACCGATCCGGCCACGAGCGCCTTGATCCCGTGGGCGGTCTGCACCTTCGTGATGCGCGCAGCCGTGTCCTGCGCCCACGCCGACGCCTTGCGCTTGGCGTAGGAGGGCAGCTCGTCCTCGGCCCTTCGCCCTGGGCTGGTCGGTCCGTCGATCAGGCCGAGGCCGCCGCCGAGGTCGGCGATCTGCGCCCGCATGGTCTGGTCGGCCTTGAGCGCCTTGATCTGCTCGGTGGCCGCCTTGGCTTCGTCGAGGTGACGCTGCGCGCGCTGCTCCTCGGCCGGGGTCAGATCCCGGCCCTCCTGCTCGGCGCGGTCGGTGATCGATTCGATGGCCTTGACGTGCATGCGGGCGGTCTTCGCGGCCCGCTCGATAAGTCGCGTTTCCACGCGCTCCTCCACGAGGTGGGTGGTCTGGTGAGACCGGCGGGCCCGGAGAGCGAGACGGCCCGTGGTCGCGAAAGGCGCGTACGGGGGCCGCCCGGCCAGCATCGGAGGCGCTGGTGCCGGGTCCAGCAGCGTGGCCAACCGTCTGGTGGCTCTCCGGTCGGCTCCTCGCCTGGGGCGTGATCTTGACCCGTGGGAGGCCCTCGATCTCGCACGCGGCTTGGCATCGCGGTCGCATGTGGACGGTCTCAGTCTAGGGGGTCGGACGACCGATGGTGCGCTCGGTCTCCCTCCCGTCACGCCAGCGTGTGACCTCGACTCGGCCACGGTCCAGCCCGATGACCCGGACCACGCCGTCGGGCTCGGCCCACCACGTGCCGGTGGTTGTGAGGAGCTGAGGCGGCCCGTCCGGTTCGCCCTGCGCTACGAGCGGGAGGCCTAGGTCCACCAGGGCGGGTACGTGGCGGTGCATGGCCACGAGGGTGTGCGTGGCGGCGGCGTGCGTCGTGTCGATCACCTGCACAGCGGTCTCCTTCGTGAGGGCGGCCGGTGCCAACGCACCGGGGGTTGAGCATTCAAGGTTTCTGTCCACGTGTGCCGGGCGAAGGGCACCCTTCTCGCTCCGTGGGGCTACCTCGGTGCGCTGACCGGGAGCTGTGCCGCGCGCAGCGGCGCGTGACCGGCCGGTGTGTGCCGGACCGCCTCACCTACGACGAGTGCGAGCGGTGCGGGCGGCGCAGCGCGCGGCCCGTTCACCCCCTGAACGCTCTCCCCGGCCGTGCCTCCTCCGGCCCGGGCGAGCTACCAAGACCGAGGGCCAGGCGCTGTTGCGAGCGTCCGGCCCTCGTCCGTGTCCAGGGGGCTCTGGGCTTCCGTCGGTGAGCGCCACCCGTGGAAGCGCCGGCCGCGCAGCCACAGGGACACTTACCGGTTCCAGATTGCGGTCCCCGCGCCGCATGCAGGAGCGGGGAAGGCACGATCGACGGGTGGAGGTCATCCTTACCGCTTTGGGGCTTGCATTCTCGGTGTTCGGCACGGGTTGTGGTGTCGTGGCGTTCCTGGCGGGACTTCGGGAACATGACCCGAATCCCGTGTGGCCGATGTGGAGTCGCGCTGTTGGTGGTGTCCGGCGCGGCGCGCTCGCGATTGCGGCTCGGGTGGGGCGCAAGCGTCGGGAGCAGACTGTGTTGCTGGGCTCAGTGGGCGCGGCGGTTGAGGTCAGTGGGGCCGGCAGCTTGACCGTGGGCTTCGGCAAGATCCCGACTGATGCGCCTGTCGAGGAGCAGCTGCGGTTGGTAGTCGCTCGGCTGGAGGCGATGCATGTTCAAGCGGCCGAGGACCGGAAAGCGGCCGAGCGCCGGGGCGAGGAACTCCGCCGCGAGCTTGCGGCGGAGTCGGCCCGGCTACGGGAGGCGGACGCACGCGTCGAGGACCTGGCGCGGGATCTCACGCTCGGCTCGGCTCGGCTTCAGCTGCTCGGCCTCCTGACTGTGGGCGTCGGCGCGATCCTGACGGCTCTGCCCGTGCTGCTTGGCGCCTGATCACCAACGGCGGCACGGGCACCCCCCGATCAGAATCGCGTCATCAGTCGACGAAACCTGGCATGCTGCGAGCTTCACCACCTGCGGCGGTGGCCTGCCGGTCGCGCCCAGGGATTTGATCGCCCCTCCCCGTAGCGTTGCTGCCGGGCTGTCGGGCGGGGCCGGGTGTCCCGGGTACCCCGGGCTTGGTGGGCGCGGCAGGGGGCCGCACAGGGCGGGTTGTGCTGGCCTCTCGCAGCCGTCCACATCGGTCGGTGTTCACGAGGCGGCTCGCTGGTCGGGGTCGCGCTGCGCGCGGGCTCGGCGGTGGTCGGTATCTCTCGGGATGCGGCGGTGAAGCGGGCTACGAGTTGGTTGACGTACTCGTCGTGGCGGCGGTCGTCGTCGCTGTGGAAGACACGTGGTCTCGGGGTAGCCGGGCGTGCTCCAGTGTGGGGTGGGGGCAGGCGGCGGGTCATCGGGTCAGCTCCTCAGTCGGTCACGGTGTCTCTTGGTCCTTGGTGTGGTGGCGAGTGGCCCAGATGCGGCGGGCGGCGTCGCGCCCGGCGGGGGTGCTCGTGGGGCGGCGAGCGAGGAGCTGGCGGCGCAGGTGGGGCCGGCAGTGAGGACAGGGCATCGGCCGGTCGGCCTCGGAGCGGTCGTTCAACCAGCCGTCACGGCAGCGGCTCGGGCAATAGTCGCCCGGTGAGTCGTCGACCGGCTCGCCTGTTCGGTCACGACGCAGCACGGTTGCCTCCCTTCCGGGCTGCCGCCCTGGCCCGAGCCTCAGCGACGACGCGCGCCCGATGCTCGGGATCGGCGACGGCGCTGGCATCGACGGAGGCGCGGTCGAAGCGGGGCGGTGTCGGGGTCGGGTCGTGCGGGAGTCCCTTCCGCAGCTCGCGCACGAGATCGCGACGCTCGCGCTTGGACATGTAGTGCCGGACGAACCGGAGCGGGTCGGTCCGGATCGTTCCGTCTCGGTCGAGCGCACCGAGGGCGAGCTGGCATCGATCAACGGTCCACTCGGCATCCGCAATCCAGGTTGCAGCTGCGTCTGCGGCCTCGCGAAGCACTCGCCAGACCGTCCCGTCGGACCGGTCGGCCTCGCGCCCGCCCGCGCGCGGTTGCTGGTCCTTTTCTGGTCTATCTCTGGTAGTCCATCTGGCCGTAGCACCGTTAGAGCCCTCAGGTAGCGCCCTTACGCCGTTCTCGTAGCACCGTTTTGCGCTATCAGTGCTCGCGGGCTGGCACCCTTTGACTTCTGTCGGTGCCACCGGGGTGGCACCGTTAGGGAGGTTCAGTCGGTATTGGGCGGGCCGCCCGGAACCATCGCCGTGCCACCGGTTGCCCGACGCGGCTGCGGTCTTCACGAGCCACCCCAGGGAGCAGAGCAAGCCGAGCTGCTTGCGCACCGTGCTCTCGCCGAGCCGCGTGAGCGCGGCCAGTGTGGACACCGAAGGCCAGATGTCCTCACCGTTCGCCGCGTTGCAGTGCGTGGCAGCGATAAGCGCCACCGCCACCGTCGCGGTCGTGATCCGTGGGTCGAGGTCTGCCCGGAACGCCTGCTCCCACTGTGTGCGGAGACTGCGGGCCTGCTTGGTCACCGGTGCTCACCCGGCCGCCACGTCGGAAGGCCCGTCTAGCCGGGCCGAAGGTGAGCCTTCGCCGGCGTAGGTGAACCCGTTGGGGTGCAGGGAGAGCAGCTTGAGGCTCCGGCGTGCCTGTCGCCCAGTACGCTGCACCACGCACGGCTCCGCGTCGGGTGTGCGGACGTGTGCGGGAGCGACAGACGAGGGCCCTGGCATCGCGCCGAGGCCCTTGTGGCGTGCGGGGGTCATGCGGCGCCACCGCTGGTGCGCACAGTGGACTCGACGGACGATGCGCCGGTGCAGCGCTGCCCCTTAGACTGGCGGCGGCTCATCAGGTGAGCAGACATAGCGCAGGTCGGCGGGGGCGGTTCCAGTGAGCTGGCGCCGCCCCTCCTGTGTGTCGGTGGCGGAGGGCCCGTGGAGCGTGCGCGGCTCATGCCCCAGCCGTCGGAACGCGCTGCGCCAGCTGGTCCAGCTCGTTCAGGTCGACCTTCAGCAGCTTCGGCCCGAGGCGGTAGCCGGGCAGGCGACCTTCACTGATCCAGCGGCGGATGGTGTTGACGCCGCAGTCGGCGTATTCGGCGGCGGCCGCCAGGCTCACGAGCTGCCGCCTCGGGGTGGCCTTCGGTTCAGTGGTGCGTGCCATCGCGCTGCGCCTTTCCTCGCCCCCCGGCGCGGGTTGGGGAGGTCTGGCAACTGTCGGCCAGAAGCCGGGGGGTATCGGGTGCTGACGCTACGAACGGGCAGCACCGCCGAGCAAGACGCATCACCCGTTCAGGTACTTGCACAACGCACCACATTGCGCTAATTCGCGCTACGCGCTGCTACACGGTTACAGCAGCGCTACATGTCGATGCGGGCTGGCTAGCGCTCAGACCAAAGGCGGGGCCGCCGCCAACTTCGACAGCGCGTCGGCGATCACGCGATCCCGGTCCTGTGCGGCGTGCTGGTAGCGCAAGGCGGCGGCGGGAGTGGAGTGGCCGAGGCGGGCCATCAGCTCCGCAATCGTTGCTCCGGACACAGCGGCCAGTGTCGCCCCTGTGTGGCGCAGGTCGTGGAATCGGAGGTCCTCGCGTCCCGCCGTCTCGCGGGCGGGGTAGTAGACCTTGTAGAGCGTCGAGGGGGCGAGCTGCTCCCCGTGACCGGCGGGGAACAGCAGGCCGTCACGACCCGGCGCCGCGTACTCCTGCAAGTGCTCCCGCACGAGCGGCATCAGGTGCGGCGGTATGGCTACGGTCCGCTTGCCTGCCTCGGACTTCGGGCCCTTGACCTGGCGGCCGTTCTTGGTGCGGACCACGCCGCGACGCACGTGGAGCACCTCGGCCCCCACGTCCACATCGGACCGCCGGATCTCGGCCAGCTCGCCGAACCGCAGCGCGCACCACGCTGCGAGCAGCACCATCAAGTGGTACTTGGCTGGCATCGCCTTCACCAGGACCTCCAGCTCGAGAAGGCTGGCCGGGGCGATCTTCTTCACTCGCTTGGACTGGCCCGCGCCCCGTACCCGGCAAGGATTGGCGGGAATCAAGTCGTCGGCCACGGCGGTGTTCAGCACGGTGCGCAGTAGTCCGTAGGCGTGGGCGTGCGCAGTCGGCCCCGTGGCGGCGCCCAGGCCCGCATGCCAGGTACGAACGTCGGCGGCCGCGAGGGTGCTGATCGGCACCTCGCCGAGCGTGGGATAGACGTGGTCGCGCAGGAGCTGCGTGTAGTGCTCGCGGGTGCGGACTGCTAACTCCCGCTGCGTGAGCCAGCGGTCGGTGAACTCCTGCACGGTCGGAGGCTTGGTCTTCGGGGCTGCCGGGGGCAGCCAATCCTTGCGCAGAATCTCCGAGTGCCGCAGCGACAGCCACGACTCGGCATCGCCCTTCGTCTCGAACGTGAGCGCCTGCCCATTCTCCCGCCGCGCGGAGTACGTCCGGCCGTCCGGGCCCGTGTAGCGCGCCTGGAAGCGGCCCGAGGGCAGCTTCCTGATGTTGCCGAAGTACCGCTTGCCCGCCCTCGCCATGGCCTGCCCCTGTTGTCCGTGCCAGATACGTGCCAGATACAGGGTACCGAGGGGGTGGCCAATGGTGGCGTCTGGGCGTGGCAGATCGTGCCATACGCCCAGCTAGATGGGCATTTACGCAGGTTGCCGGAGGTTGCTGATCGGTAGGTAGTACTGGTTCGATCCCAGTATCGCCCACCAGTCGAAGGCCCTGGTCAGGGCTCCGAACAGGAGCCATGGACCAGGGCCTTCGGCTTGTTCGCCGACCGGCGGACCACCGAGGGTGAACTCAGCGGCGGTGCGTGCCGCGCCGGGCCCGAGGGCGCCGGGCGGCGTTCTTCTTCGAGGGGCGGGTGTCCCCGGGGTTCCCTCTCGGCGGAGCGGTGCGAGAGCTGTTGACCGTGCGTCCGCGGACGATCCCGATGAACTCCTCCATGAGGTCGGTGTTCTCCGCGTCCGGCCAGGTGAGGACGACGCTCGACCCCGGGGCGTCGGCGAGCGGTCGGTAGGTGAGGTCCCGGCGGTGGTGGAGGCGGGCCAGCGACTGGGGGAGGACCAGCAGGCCGACGCCCGCGGCGACGAGCTCGACGGCATCGGCCGTCGTGGCGGGCTCGAACGCCGCGGCTCGTCCCGGCCGGTCCTCGGGCCAGGCGAGGGTGTCGTCCTGCGGCCGGAGGACGATCTCGTCGGCCAGGTCCGCGACCGTGACCTCCTCGGCCGCGGTGAGCAGGTGCTCCTTCGGCACGACGGCCACGGTGGCCTCGGTGTAGAGCGGGATCGCGTGCAGCCCGGTCCGGTCGATCGGCAGCCGGACGAGTCCGGCGTCCACCGCGCCGGCCCGGACCAGCTCCACCGCCTCGTCCGTGGTCGCCATGACCAGCTGCAGGGGGACGTGGGGACGGCGCTCGGCCCACATCCGCGCCCACTTGCCCGGCGTGACGCCCGGGACGTAGCCGAGCCGGAAGGACGCGGTGTCGTTCGGCTCGGTCACCGGCCCAGGCTATCGGCCGGGACGGCCCCGATAATCTGGGCGTATGACGCGGCAGAGGGCGACCCAGACGATGAAGCCCGCGACGGCGGCGAAGAAGCTCGGCGTGCTCCTCGACGCGACGCCCGCCGAGTTCCGGGACGGGGTCGTCTCGCGTGACGAGCTCGACGCCCTGCAGGCCGATCCGCCCGAGTGGTTGCGCGAGCTGCGACGCAACGGTCCGCACCCCCGCCAGGTCGTCGCGGACCGGCTGGGGGTGTCGATCTCCGGGCTGGCCCGTGCCGAGATCACCGAGCCGCTGACCACCGCCCAGATCGCGGCGTTGAAGGAGGAGCAGCCGGAGTGGCTGCGCCGTGAGCGCAGCACCCGGGCGGAGGCTCGGCGTGCGGAGGCCCGACTGCACGCCGAGCGGTCCGGGAAGCCACGCGGCGATCGCGCCGGGGGATGAGGGGTCCTGTCGGCGTCGGTCACCTGCTACGCGGTGGGTCTGCCGAGCAGCCCGGGCCACCACCGACGACGTCGTGTGTGGGCTGACTTCCGTCAGGCGGTGATCGCCGGCCACAGCACGGCGACGACCTTCTCGGCGAGGTCGTCCCGGTGGTGCTCGCCGCGGAGGAAGGCGGAGTAGTAGGCGCCGAAGCAGAGGGTGGCGACGGTGTGTCGATCCAGGTCCCGGCGTACCTCACCGCGGTCCTGGAGCCCGGCGAGGACCTGCTCGACCAGTCGGACCCGGGGTTCCACGGCGCGCTCCTTGAGGTGGTCGAGCAGCTCGGGCGTGCGGAGCGTCTCTCCCATGAAGTTGCCCATGAGGACCATCGCGTCGGGATTGAAGTAGCAGGGGTCGACCCGCCGTACGGCCTCGGTGAAGGCCTCCTCGGCGGGCATGCCCTCGAACGGGGCCGCGGGGTAGGAGTCCTGCTGTCGGCGGAAGCCCCAGTCGAGGGCGTCGATGGTCAGCTCGAGCTTGTTGGCCCAACGCCGGTAGATCGTCGGGCGGGACACGCCGGCGTCGGCTGCGATGTCTCCCAGAGACATGTCCGAGTAGCCGTCGAGCACCAGCCTCCGCCGGGTCGCTTTGATGATCGACTCGTCGAGCGCGGGATCGCGGGGGCGGCCGCCACGCGACACGCCGGAGCGCGGCTGCCCGGCGGCGTCGACCCCGACACTCGATGCGTCGCTCATGGATTCAGTGTCCTCGCAGTCGAGTCGCGGACCCACGATCCCCCCGAAGTGGTGGTCGGTGGGCGGCGGAAGTTAAGTTACAGGTCTTGCATGTAACTTAACAGGTCTCTATCGTTGCGGCGACCAAGCCCACGGAGCGCAAGGAGGAGCCGAGATGGGTTACACGGCCGAGGACCTGATCGAGCGCAGCATCCCGTTCGTGAAACAGGTCAAGAACCGCACCGCCGGCACGTCGTTGGAGGCCTGGCTCAACGAGCGGCACGGGCCGGGCACCCCCGTCTACGACGATCTCGCGGCGATGGTCGAGGAGGGCGTGCGGGACGGCTGGGCCGCGAACATCGAGGTGGACGGGCGCAGGTACCGCCGCAGCAGGATCGCCGAGCCGCAGGAGCGGCTCGAATGGTTCAGCATCACCGCGGTGTACATGGACAGCGTGGAGGTCTTCCGGGGGCAGTACCACCAGCATCCCTACGGTGAGCTGAACATGGTGGTACCCCTGGTTCCCGGCGCGCGCCTGCGAGGACCGAACGGATGGTGCGGGGCCGGTTGGACGGCGCCGGCGCCGGGCAGCCACCACTACCCGGAGTCCGAGGGCGGGCCGGTGATCGCGCTGTTCTTCCTGCCGGCAGGACGGATCTCCTACGACATCGTCCCACCGGTCGAGCAGCACCAGGTCCCGGCGCGATGAGCAGGGGCTCGCCCGGCTCGGTCGGGGCTGCCGAGGCGGTTGCCGAGTCCGTCGTCCTGCCTCCGGCCGTTGCCGGGATCTCCTCCGACACCGTGAGAACGGGAGCGACCTCGGTCACGGAAGCGATCGCCACGCGACGCAGTGTCCGTGCCTACCTGAGCCGCCCGGTGCCCCGCAGGGAGGTCGAGGAGATCCTCGCGCTGGCGTCCCGGACGGCGAGCAACTCCAACACCCAGCCCTGGCACGTCCACGTCCTGACCGGGCGGACCAAGCGCCGGGTCGCCGAGGCCATCTGGCAGGACCTCGACGCCGGAAGCGGGGTCGCACCGGAGTACCCCTACCAGCCCGACGAGTGGTGCGAACCGCTGCGCGGACGCCGCCGGAGGTTCGGCGACCGTCTCTACCGCACGATCCTCGGCGTCGCCCCCGGCGACCACGGGGGCAGGCGTGCCCACCACCGCCGCAACTACGACTTCTTCGGGGCCCCGGTCGGGCTGATCCTCACGACCGACCGGCGGGCGCTGGCCGGCGGCCTCGTCGACGCCGGGGCCTTCCTCCAGGCGATCATGCTGCTCGCCCGCGAACGAGGTCTGGACTCCTGCCCCCAGGCGTCTTTCCTCGACTTCCACCCGATCCTTCGCCGGCACCTCCGGATCCCCGATCACCAGATGGTCGTCTGCGGGTTGGCCGTCGGCCACGCCGACCGGGACCACCGCCTCGACCGGCTCCGCACCGAACGTGAACCCCTCGACTCCTTCACGACCTTCCACGACTGACAGCGACCAGCCCGAGTCCCTGCCCACAGAAGGGTGAGCCCGTGCCCCCCGTCGACTCCTCACCTCCGATCGACCTCGAAGACTTCGTCGACAGCCGCAAGGTCGGGCGGTTCCACGTCCTGATCCTGACCCTGGCCGGATCGGTGATGTTCCTCGACGGCCTGGACACCCAGGCCATCAGCTTCATCGCACCGGTCGCAGCGCGGGAGTGGGGTCTGCCGGTCTCCGCGCTCGGCCCGATCTTCTCGGCGTCGATCCTCGGACTGATGATCGGTTACCTGCTGCTGTCCCCGCTGGCCACCAGGGTCGGCCACCGATCGCTCGTGCTGCTCTCGAGCGCAGTGTTCGGCCTGTTCACCGTCGTGTCCGCATTCGCGGCCGACGAGTCCCACCTGATCCTGCTCCGCCTGGTCACCGGAATCGGTCTCGGCGGCGCCATCCCCAGTGCGGTCGCCCTGGCGAGCGAGTTCGCTCCCAAGCGCTGCCGCTCCACCTGCGTCATGGGCATCTACTGCTGCTACGCCTTCGGCTTCGTCGTGGCGAGCCTGGTGTCCGGACCGGTCATCCGGGTCGTCGGCTGGCAAGGCATGTTCGTGATCTGTGGGAGCCTTCCACTGGTCCTGCTGGTCGCCCTGGCCCTGCTGCTGCCCGACTCCCCGAGCCGGCTGCTTCGCGACGCGAAGACCGCGGCGCGGGGCAGACAGGTCCTGCGACGGCTTTCTCCCGGCTCCGACGTCGATCGGGTCGCCGTGCCCGGCTTCCTCGGTGCCTCGAACCCGCAGAGTCCCCGGTCCGTGCTGCTGGATCCGGTCCGCCGGAGTTGGCTGCCGCGCACGCTGCTGCTCTGGCTCGCGTTCATGATCAATCTGGGCGTCTTCTACGCAGTGCAGAGTTGGCTACCGACCATCGCCCGAGAGAACGGCGCGACCGCCGGCACCGCCGCGACGGCCACCGCGCTCATGATGGTCGGAGGCATCCTCGCCGCCGGTCTGATCGGGCCCGCCATGGACCGCCGCGGCCCCTTCGCCGTCCTCACGATCGTCTACCTCGCCGCGGCCGTCCTCCTCACCGGCATGGGCCTGTCCTTCTCCGGGCCGGCGGCGGCACTGCTCGTCGCCGCCTTCCTCGCAGGCACCTGCGTCGTGGGCGGGCAGATGAGCGTGATCGCCCTCGCCACAGTGCTGTACCCCACGACGATCCGGTCGACCGGCGTCGGCTGGGCCCTCGGCATGGGCCGGGTCGGCGGCATCCTCGCCCCCCTGATGGTCGGCTACGCACTCGGCGGCAGTCGCATGGAGGTGGTGTTCGTGACCATGGGATCGGTCATGCTCCTGGCGAGCATCGCGGTGGCCCTGCTCGCCCGGTCTCACCGCGGTTCCGACCACTCCGGCACGTCACGCGCCACCCGGGGGACGAGCGAGATCGGCCCCGTCCAGGCGGCCTGATGCCCGAGTCGACGACACCGTCCGGCGCTCTCTCCTCGGCACCCGCACACGCCCCGACCGCCGCTCGGGCCGATCACCAGCCGGAACCGACACGATCGGGCCCGCCTGCCATCCACGTCAGCACGTACGTGATCCGCTGTGCGTCCGTCGTCTCGTGACCCGTGACGACCGGCATCTCCCCGAACGCGACCTTCTCACATCCCGAAGAGGTGTACCCGATGACACGACGCGCAGTCCTGGTCCACGGAGCGTGGCACGGTGCGTGGGCGTGGGAGCCGGTTCTCCCGCTCCTGCGCGACAAGGACATCGAGCCCGTCACGGTGGAGCTGCCCAGCGCCGGCAGGGGCGGTGACCTGCAGGACGACGCGCGCGTCGTCCGCCAGGCGGTCCTCGCCGACGGCCGGGACACCGTGTTGGTCGGCCACTCCTACGGAGGGATGGTGATCACGGAGGCGGCGCTGGATCTGCCCCGCGTCCGGCATCTCGTCTACGTCTGCGCCTTCATGCTCGACCAGGGTGACTCGTTGGTCACCGCCGTCCGGGACGAGGAGCGGCTGGACTGGCAGGACGTCGACCCGGAACAGGGCGTCATCCGGGTCACCGACCCGGAGCCCACCTTCTACGCGGACCTACCCGCTCCCGTCGTCGCCGACTACTGCGGACGGCTCACCACGCAGACCATCACGTCCTTCGTCCAGCCGCTCTCCGGAGCAGCCTGGAAGTCGATCGACAGCACCTATCTGATCTGCACACAGGACCAGGCGATCCCGCCCGCACTGCAACGAACAATGGCGAAGCGGGCCACGCACCGTCGCCAGATCGACAGCAGCCACGCTCCGATGGCCTCGAGACCGCAGACAGTGGCGGACCTGATCGCAGATTCTGCGTGAGGTGGAGGAACCGCCCGCCCCGTCGGTCACGACGGCCTTCCGTCGCCCACACCACGTCCAGGGACTCCAGACCGCGGAAGAAGTAGCTCGCGATGGAGGTGGGTTCGTAGTGTTCGGCGAGCCGCATCCCGGGCAGGCGGTTGATCAGGGTCTCGAGGGCGACGCGGATCTCCGCGCGGGCCATCGGGGCGCCGGGGCAGACGGAACACCCGGCGGACGGGGGTGTGGTCCGGCTCGTCCTCGTTGGCGACGGCGTTGGTCTCGGGGACCCCGCCCGCCCGCAGCACCTCGACGACCTCGGGCCGGTTGCCGTAGATCTTCGGCACCGCCGCGGCCGAGGAGTAGGTCCCGGGATCGTCGACCACGGTGACCAGGTCGTCGTAGCGGGTCACCATGTAGGCGCCGAGCGTGGGGCTGAGCTGCGGCAGGCCCTGCCGGGCCATCCGGCAGAACAGGTGCGGGTCCTCGCGGTGCGGGCTGACCGTCGGGTTGAAGTTGAAGGCCGCGTCGGTGATGGTCACGCCCCGCACGCCGCGCAGGGTAGGCGGTCGGGGACACGCCGAGGTGCCGGGCGAAGGCGGCCTGTGTCCGCGTGCCCGGTCCAGGTGCGCAGCGGGCCGTCGAGCGGGACGTTGACCTCGTTCGCGGTCTCCAGCTCGCCGGTCTCGACGCTCACCTCGCCGGCGAAGCCGAGCAGGCCGACCGACACCCCGCCGACGGTCGTGGCGGACAGGGACATGGCGAAGCGGTCGTCCAGGACCGCGAGCCGGTGCGGGAAGTAGACGCGGCCGCACTCGACCTGGGCCTCGTCCCGCTCGGTCGTCGAGATGCTGATGGCGGGCACCGGCGCCTCCTCGACGCCGACGGTGACGCGTCCGGCGCGGGCGGGCAACGTGCCCGTTCGGCTACCCGGAACGCCTGCGCCCGTTCGGATCACGGCAGGGTGATCGCGCCGTCGTCCGGGGACGGGCGGCGGGCGGCGTCGCGCCACTGTGACGGGCTGACGCCGAAGCGGCCGCGGAACCACCGGGAGAAGGTGCTGGGCGCGGCGAACCCCAGCAGCCCGGACACGTCGGTCATCGAGTAGCGGTCGTTGGCCAGGTAGCGCTCGGCCCAGGCGGCGCGCGTCGCGTTCACGATCGAGGAGAAGCTCTCCTGCTCGTCGGCCAGGTGCCGGTGCAGGCTCCGCGGGGTCACCCCGAGGCTCCGTGCCACCTGCGACGTCGAGCAGCGGCCCAGCGGCAGGAGCATCTCGACGAGATCGCGCACCCGCTGGGTCACCGTCGCCCCCCGCGGTGAGGGCATGGACCGCAGCAGCTGCTGCGTGTAGGGCCGCAGCAGCGGATCGGACATCGCGTTCCCGGCGTCGAGCTGGTCGGCGTAGAAGATCAGCCCCGTGAACGGGTGGTCGAACTGCAGCCGGGGTCCGAACGTGCGCCGGTGCGTGTCCAGCACCGCCGGTTCCTGGTGGGAGAAGCACACCGACAGGGGCTCCCACTCCCGGCCCAGGAGCTCCTTGATGATGCCGAGCAGCGCCGCGGTGGCCAGCTCCAGCGACTGACGGGTGGGCGCGGGCTCGGCGAACTCGAGCCAGAGCCGGATCGTCGCCAGGCCGCTCGCCTCGTCGAGGGCCAGGTGCAGGGCCTCGTTGTAGGTGCGCTCGTAACCGGTCAGCAGCCGCAGGGCGCTGCGCAGGTCGGGTTCCTGGCGGAGCACGACGCTGAGCGGTCCCAGCGTCGCCAGCCGGCGGCGGGCGGCCAGGAGCAGGCCGAAGTCCTCGTGCCCCGAGCGCCGGGCCGACAGCTCCAGCAGCCGGGCGACATCGGCCGCCGGGATCCACCGGTCCGGGACGGCGATGTCGGCGATGTCGAGCCCGACACCGGTCATGAGCCGGTCGGGGTCGAGCCCGTGGGACCGCGCGAGCTCGACGAAGCCGTCGAGCGTGGCGGAGCGGCAGCAGGGACGCATCGTCGACCCCCCCGGGTTGTCCGAACAAGCTAAGGCATGTGTCCGGATCCGTACAGCCCCGCCGCCCTGCCGCTGCCATTGTCGTCTCGTCGGACAAGGGGCTCGGGAGAACCTCCGGGAAGCCGCCCCACGACGTTCTGTCGCACCTGCCGCGCGCTTTCCATCCGCAGTTCGCGCACTCGTTCCGTCAACATGGAGGACCTGTTCATGGCGAAAGGCATCCGCTTCTACGAGCCCGGTGCTCCCGAGGTTCTGCGGTGGGAATCCCTCGACGTGGGTGACCCCGGCCCGGGCGAGGTGCGGATCCGCCACGCCGCGGTCGGTCTGAACTTCGCCGACACGTATTTCCGGACGGGCCTGTACCCCGCCGCACTCCCCGCCGGAATGGGCGTCGAGGCCGCCGGCGTGATCGAGGCCGTCGGGCGTGGCGTGACCGGCTTCGCCGAGGGTGACCGCGTCACCTACACCGGCAGCCCGTTGGGTGCCTACAGCACCGAGCGCGTGATGGGCACCGAGTCGCTGATCGCGCTGCCGGACTCCATCCCGTTCGAGACCGCCGCGGCGATGACCATGCGCGGCCTGACCACGGCCTACCTGCTCCGCCGCATCGCGGACCTCTCACCGGGCGACACCGTTCTGCTGCACGCCGCCGCCGGCGGCGTGGGCCTGCTCTTCACCCAGTGGGCCGGCCTGCTCGGGCTGAACGTCATCGGCACCGTCTCCACGGACGAGAAGGCCGAGATCGCGAAGGCGCACGGCTGCACGCACACCATCGTCCACACCCGCGAGGACGTCGCGGAGCGGGTCCGCGAGCTCACCGACGGCGCCGGCGTCCCGGTCGTCTACGACAGCATCGGCAGGACCACGGTCCCGTCGTCGCTGGACTCCCTCGCCCGGCGCGGCCTGCTCGTCTGCTTCGGCACATCGTCCGGCCCCATCCCGCCGATCGACGCCATGCAGCTCGCCGTCAAGGGCTCGCTCTTCGTCACCCGGCCGGCGCTTGCCGACTACATCGCGGACGAGGCGGAACGCGCGGCGCTCGCCGGTGAGCTGTTCGACCACGTCGGGTCCGGGCGCATCACCGTCGGGATCAACCAGCGCTACGCCCTCGAGGACGCCGCGCGCGCCCACCGCGACCTGGAGTCGGGCCGCACTGTCGGCTCCTCGGTCTTCTGCCTGGAGTCCGGCACCGCTTGAGCGCCCACGGCTCCCGGTCATCCCGCCACCACCGCATCGAACAGGAGAAACGCATGTACGAGGTCATCGAGGGAGCGTCGGAGTCGCATCACGACTTCCCGTCGTTCCGGGTGGGTTCCGAAACGATCGAGGTCGTCCCGCTCACCGCGAGCATCGGGGCCGAGCTGCGCCGGGTCAGCCTGGCCCGGGCGTCGCGGGACGCCGCGCTCTTCGCCGAGCTCCGGGAGCTGCTGCTCCGCTACAAGGTTCTCTTCTTCCGCGACCAGGACATCACCCGCGCCGAGCACGTGGCACTCGCCGAGCGGTTCGGCGCGCTCGAGGACCACCCGGTCGCCGGCAGCGACCCGCAGCACCCCGGGCTGGTCCGCATCTACAAGGACCTGGACAGCCCGCCCGAGCACTACGAGAACGCGTTCCACTGCGACGCGACGTGGCGGGAGGCGCCGCCCATGGGCTCGGTGCTCCGCTGCGTCGAGGGCCCCCCGGTCGGTGGGGACACGATCTGGGTGAACATGGCGGAGGCCTACCGACGGCTGCCCGAGCACGTGAAGGACCGGATCGGCGGCCTGCGGGCGCGGCACAGCATCGAGGCCAGCTTCGGTGCGGCGATGCCTCAGGAGCAGCGGCACGCGCTGCACGAGCGCTTCCCCGACGCCGAGCACCCGGTGGTCCGGACCCACCCCGAGACCGGTGAGCGGATCCTCTTCGTCAATGCGTTCACGACGCATTTCACGAACTACCACACGCCCGAGAACGTCCGATTCGGGCACGACTACTCGCCGGGCGGCAGTGAACTGCTGAACTACCTGATCCGGCAGGCCTTCGTGCCCGAGTTCCAGGTGCGCTGGCGGTGGACCGAGAACAGCGTCGCGATCTGGGACAACCGCTCGACGCAGCACTACGCGGTGCAGGACTACTGGCCCGGCGTCCGCAAGATGGAGCGCGCCGGGATCGTCGGCACCGAGACCTTCTGATCCCTTTCCCCTCGCCTTCCCGACATCTTTCCGACAGGAGAAACGGCATGTACTTCCTCGACGACTCCCTCCTCCCGGAGAACCAGGAGAAGCTGGTCATCACCGCAGCCCCCTACGGACCGGAGTGGGAACCCGCGGACTTCCCGGAGGACATCCCACTGACGATGGACCAGCACGTGCAGCAGGCGGTGGACTGCTGGAACGCCGGCGCCACCGTGCTGCACGTCCACGTCCGCGAGCTGGACGGCAAGGGCTCCAAGCGCCTGTCGCAGTTCAACGAGCTGCTGCGCCGGCTGCGCGAGGCCGTGCCGGAGATGATCCTGCAGGTCGGGGGCTCGATCTCCTTCGCCCCCGAGGGCGAGGGCGCCGAGGCCAACTGGCTGTCGGACGACACCCGGCACATGCTCGCCGAGCTGGACCCGAAGCCCGACCAGGTGACCATCGCGATCAACACCTCGCAGATGAACATCGTCGAGCTGATGACCGCCTCCGACGTCGCCGGCACCTCGTTCGAGCGCCCGGAGCTGTGGGAGGCCTACCGGAACATGGAGGTGCCGGCCAGCCCCTCGTGGGTCGAGGAGCACCTCCGCCGGCTGACCGCCAAGGGCATCCAGCCGCACTTCCAGCTCGCGCACTCCGCGCAGCTGGAGACGGTCGAGCGGCTGGTCCGCCGCGGGGTCTACACCGGTCCGCTGAACATCACCTGGGTGGCGATCGGCGGCGGCTTCGACGGGCCGAACCCGTATACGATGATGGACTTCGTCCGCCGGGTGCCGGACGGGGCGTCGCTGACGGTGGAGAGCATCATGCGCAACGTCCTGCCGATCAACACCATGGCGATCGCGATGGGCCTGCACGCCCGCTGCGGCAACGAGGACACCCTCTGGGGCCGGCTCGGTGAGAGGTGCACCTCCGCGGCCGCCGTCGCGCAGCTGGTCCGGATCGCCGAGGAGCTGGGCCGCGGCGTCGCCACCGGCAAGGAGGCCCGCGAGATCTACCGGCTCGACGAGTACTGGGGCAGCGCCGACGAGGCGCTGGCCAAGCTCGGCTACCCGCCGAACCGCAAGCCCGGTCAGGTCGGCTTCACCCACCACGCCTGATCGACGGGAGCGTCATGGCAGCGCTGGTCACCGGGGGCAGGCACGACGGCATCGCCGCCGACCCGGCCCCCCGTCCCTGGGCCCGCCGGGCCTTCCCGTGGATCGTCTTCGCCCTCACGTTCGGACTGCTGCTGTCGGACTACATGTCCCGGCAGGTCCTGTCCGCGGTCTTCCCGATGCTCAAGATGCAGTGGTCGCTGACCGACACCCAGCTCGGGGCGCTCACCGGCGTCGTCGCGCTGACCGTGGGGATTCTCGCCGTCCCGCTGTCGCTGCTCGGCGACCGCTGGGGCCGGGTCCGCTCGATCGTCCTCATGGGCACGATCTGGAGCCTGGCCACGGCCGGCTCGGCCCTGGCGGCCGGCTACGGCCAGCTGATGCTGTCCCGCCTGCTCATCGGGGTGGGGGAGGCCGCCTACGGCAGCGTCGGGCTGGCCGTCGTCCTCGCCGTGTTCCCCTCCTACCGCCGCGCCTCCCTGACCGGCGCGTTCATGGCCGGTGGCTCGTTCGGCGCCGTGATCGGAACCGCCCTGGGCGGCGCCATCGCCGTCACCTTCGGCTGGCGCTGGTCGTTCGGTGTCATGGCGATCATCGGGCTGGTCCTGGTCGCCCTCTTCCGGGTGTTCGTCAGGAACGCCACGCTCGACCGGCACAAGGTCACCGACGGGGCCGAGGGCGAGCCGGTCCCGCGGGTCGACGAGAAGGCGCGCCTGCGCACGCTGTTCGGCACGCCGTCGGTCGTCGCCGCCTACGTCGGCAGCGGTCTGCAGCTGTTCATCGCCGGCTCGCTGTTCGCGTGGCTGCCCAGCTACCTCAACCGCGCCTACCAGCTACCCGCGGACGAGGCGGCCGGCGTCGCGGCGATCGCCATCCTGCTCATGGGTGCCGGCATGATCGTCTGCGGCATGGTCACCGACCGGCTGAGCCGGCGCCTGGCCCTCCGCAAGTGGACGACGGCGATCGTCTACAGCCTCGTGTCCCTGGTCTTCCTCGGGGTCGGGTTCGCCGTCCCGCCGGGTGGCGCGCAGCTCCTGCTCCTGGCGGTCGGCGTCTTCTTCGCCGCCGGCACCTCGGGCCCGGCCGGCGCGATGGTCTCCAACCTGACCTGCGAGTCGATCCGGGCGACGGCGCTCGGCACGCTCACGCTGGCCAACAACCTGCTCGGCCTCGCCGCCGGGCCGCTGATCACCGGCATCCTGGCCGACGAGTTCGGTCTGCTCGGCGCGATGAAGATCGTTCCGATGGTCGGGGTCGGCGCGCTGATCGCGCTGGTCATCGGCCGCAGGTGCTACCCGGCGAGCCTCGCCCGGGTGAACCGTGAGCGGGTGGCCGCGTGACCCGGCCGACCGTCGTCCTCCCCGCCGGACCGCACGCCGCGGATGCGGCGGCACCGGCCGGGCAGAGCCGGCCGACGCTGTGGATGGCGCTGCTCGTCGCGGCCCTCGGTCTCGGGGGGGCGATGCTCGCGCACAACCTGGTGCCGGCGGTCGGTGTCCTCACCTGGGCGGTCGCGCTGGGGATGGTCGCCGGGAACACGGGCGTCCTCCCGGCGGCGGCGCGGCAGGCGCTGAGCGGCCTCACCCGGCGACTGCTGCGGATCGGGATCGTGCTGCTCGGTGTCAGCGTCTCCTTCGGCGCGATCGCCGCGCTGGGACCGGGCACCATCGCTCTCGTCGCCGTCACCCTTGTGACCACGCTGGTGGTCACCACCTGGCTGGGCAACCGGGCCCGCCTCGGCCGGGCCCGCAGCCTGCTGCTGGGCACCGGCTTCGCGATCTGCGGTGCCTCGGCCATCGCGGCCATGGAGGACACCGCCGGCGGCGACGACGAGGACGTCGCCGTCGGGATCGCGATGGTCACGCTCTTCGGCACCCTGGCGATGGTGCTGCTGCCACTGCTGCGGCACCCGCTCGGCCTCAGCGACCAGCAGTTCGGCGTCTGGGCCGGCGCGAGCATCCAGGAGGTCGGCCAGGTCGTCGCGGCGGCCGAGGCCGGGGGCGCTGCCGTCGTGGCCGTCGCCGTCGTCGTCAAGCTGACGCGGGTGCTGCTCCTGGCACCCGTCGTCGCCGCGGTGAGCGTCCGGCGCCGGATGACCGATCCCGCCCGGGAGTCGACCGGCACGCGCCCGCCGATCGTCCCGCTGTTCGTGCTCGGGTTCGTCGCCTGCGTCGCCGTGCGCAGCACCGGGGTCGTGCCCCCGGCGGCGCTCGACGTCCTCGCCCAGGTGCAGGTCGCCGCACTCGGCGCGGCGCTGTTCGGCATGGGTGCGGGCGTGCAGATCCCCGCACTCTTCCGCCGCGGCGGGGCCGCCGTCGTGGTGGCGACGCTCTCGACGTTCCTGGTGGCCGGCGTCGCGCTGGCCGGGGTCGTGCTGCTCGGTCCCTGAGCCCGGGTCGCACCGCGGCGAGCTTCTCGGTCTCCGCGCGGGTGCACACCCGTCAGGGCCGGGTAGCCCGGCCGGGAGAGCTTCATCTCGGAGTGAGGGGATCCTCATGGGCGAGGACCGACACGTGGATCTGGGAGCCGTCGACCTGTACGGGCTCATCGAACAGCTCCTCGTCAGCGGGCCCGCTGCGGGCGCCACGCCCGCGGGCACGGGAGCGGCCCGTCGCGACGATGCGCTGGCGGCGGTGGCGGAACTGACCCGCATGCTCGAGGTGCCCGCCGAGGCGTCGGATGTCGACCTCGATCAGGCGCGCGCGAGGGTGACGCTCCTGCTCGTCATCCGCGACTTCGTCGAACCCACGGGCGAGGGCGCCGATGAGCACGTGCGGCGCTACCTCGACGAGGTGCTGGGTCGGATGCGGCGCGATCGGGGGACCGGCTAGATGATCCAGCAACGGAGACCAGTGACGCGGACGGTGCGGTCAGGGGACGGTCACCCCTTCACGTAGGAGAGGATCTCGACGACCTTTCCGTCGCGGACGCGCACGACGTCGACTCCTCGGACATGCCCACCATCGAAGCGGCAGGTCCAGCGCACCGTCACACGATCGCCACAGGCGAACATCTCCTCACCGTCGAAGACCGGTGAGGAGCCGAGAAAGTCCGCCATCGCCTGCCGCACCGCCGCCTGCCCCTCGTGGCGTCGACCGTCAGGGGCCGGTGCGAAGGACTCCCAGACACAGTCCTCGGTCATGGCCGCCATGAAGGCGTCGATGTCACCGCGGTCGAATGCGGCATCGAGTCGTCTGACGGCCCCGATCGTCGCGCGCGTCGCCTCGTCGTCCATGCCGTCCCCCGAGAGTGCGGTGCGGTCCCGTACGGGAATGCGTCCGGGCCGTGCTGAGCCGTTCCGGTCGTCCCAGTGTGGGGGTAGCGCCGTGCGACGTCTTCTCGGTGAACCCTCACGTGGTCCGGGTCGACTTCCCGTGGAAGCGCGTCCCGGCCTAGCTGCGCGGCCGAGGCGGCGGTCGCAGCGGGGCGGATCTGCTCGACGGACTCCGACGTTCTGCGGGCCCCACCGGTGTCAGCCGATGCGCTCGGCGAGGGACACGATGATCCCCTCCGGACCGCGCACATAAGCCATGCGCCACATGCTCTCGTCCTCACCGATGCCGCCGACCAGCCCGTACCGCCCGCGGCCTGAGGTCGATCCTCCGGTACTCGTCGTGGCGATCCACCGGGGAAATGGCCGAGCGCGGGATCTCGACATCGACCGTGTCGCAGGTGGTGGGGTAGGAAGGGCGGGTGAGCCGCATCAACGACGTCGGCGGGATGAGCGGGTTCGCGCCGATCGTCGAGGAGCCCGACGAGCCGCGCTTCCACGCCGACTGGGAGGCGCATGTGTTCGCGCTCAACGGCGCCCTGATCCGGCGCGGTGTCTACAACCTCGACGAGTTCCGCGACGCGCAGGAGCGGCTCCCGGTGCGGGAGTACCTGGCCGCCTCCTACTACGAGCGGTGGTTCGCCGCGATCCGCCTGCTGCTGGCGGAGAAGGGCGTCGCGACCGCCGAGGAGCTCACGCATGGCTGAGCGGTTCGCGCCGGGCGTCCGGGTGCGCACCCGGACGGCCGACGTCGCGGGCCACACCCGGCTGCCGGGCTACGCCCGCGGGGCGGTCGGCACCGTGGTGGAACTCGCGGGCCGGCACCCGCTGGCGGACGAACGGGCCCGCGGCCGGGACGCGGAGCCGCACGCCGTGTACCACGTACGCTTCGCGGCGGCGGACCTGTTCGGCGCCGGCGACCACAGCGTCGTCGTCGAGCTGTGGGAGGACTACCTGGTGGAGGAGCGGGCATGAGCGGGGAACACGCGAGCTCGACGATCTCGGCCGAGGTCCGGCACGTCGAGTCGCTGCTGGAGGCGCGCGGTCTGCTGGAACCCGGGGAGATCGACACCCGGATCGACGAGTTCGCGGCCAAGGGGAGTCCGGCCAACGGGGCCCGGATCGTGGCGCGCGCGTGGACCGATCCGGGGTTCGCGGAGCGCCTGCTGGCCGACGCCAACGCCGCGATCCGCGAGGTGGGCCTGACCATGGCGGGCGGGATCCAGGAGCAGCGGCTCAAGGTGGTCGCGAACGGGGTGGGCGCGGACGGGACGGAGGAGCACCACGTCGTGGTCTGCACGCTGTGCTCCTGCTACCCGATCGCGCTGCTCGGGCCCTCGCCGACCTGGTACAAGAGCGAGGCCTACCGCTCCCGGGTGGTGCGCGACCCGCGCGGCGTGCTGCGCGAGTTCGGCCTCGTGCTGCCGGACTCGGTCGCGATCTCGGTGTGGGACGCGAGCGCGGAGTCCCGGTACATGGTGCTGCCCCGCAGGCCGGACGGCACCGACGGCCTCTCCGAGGAGCAGCTCGCCGGCCTCGTCACGCGGAAGGGCCTGATCGGCACCGCGGCGGTCTGAGTCCCGGTCCCGGGTCGTCGGGCACCGCACGCCATCGACGCGCCTCGCCACCCGGGCGCCGGACCGGCGCCGCTCCGCTCAGCGGGCGATCGTGAACGCGGTGCGGAAGCGGTCGAGGGCCCGGTCGGGGTCGCCGGAGGCCCAGCCCTCGAGGCCGACGACGCCGGTGTAGCCGAGGCGGTCCAGCGCGGCGGCGACGGCGGGGTAGTGGATCTCGCCGGTCCCGGGTTCGCAGCGGCCGGGTACGTCGGCGACCTGGATCTCCCCGACGAGCGGGAGGGCCCGTTCGACGAGCTGGACGAGGTTCCCCTCGCCGATCTGGGCGTGGTAGAGGTCCAGGTTGAGCCGCAGGTGGGGGCTGTCGACGGCCTCGACCAGGGCGATCGTGTCCGCAGCCCGGGCGAAGGGGACGCCGGGGTGGTCGACGGCGGTGTTGAGGTTCTCCAACGTGAACACCCGCCCGGCCCGTTCGCCCAGCTCGGCGATGCGCGTCAGGGTCCTCGCTGCGGTCAGCCACATCTCCGGTGTGGTGACGTGTGCGACGACGACCGGCAGGCCCCGGTCGTCGAGGCCGGTGCCGTGCAGGTTGAGCCGTGGGCAGTCGAGCTGCTCGGCGACCTTCAGCGACTCCTCGGCGGTGCGCAGCAGCTCCTCGGCCCCGTCCGGGTCGGCCAGGGTGCCGGTGACGTAGCCGGTCATCGAGGAGAACCTCGCGCCCGTCGCGACCAGGGCGTCGACGTCCTTGCGGGTCCAGTCCCAGATCTCGACCTCGTAGCCGAGCCTGGAGAGCCGCTCGACGCGCTCGAGGAAGGACAGGTCGACGAACACCACCTCGGCGGAGACCGCGAGCCGGTAGGTGCTGCCGGTGTCGATGCGACTGCCGGTGGCGGCGCTCACTTCGCGACCTCCGCGATCTGCACCGGACGGTTCTCACGGACCGACTGTGCCGCCGCCGTCGCGATGGCCAGGGCCGCGCGGGCGTCCTCGCCACCGACCGCGGCCGGGCCGCCGGTGCGCACGGCCTCGACGAACGCGGCCAGCTCGGCCACGTAGGCGCCGGCGAGGAGCTCCTGGTCGCTGCGGGCGGTGTCGATCGCGCGGCCGGCCGGGCCGGAGAACGCCATGCCGGTGCGGCGCCCGTCGCCCATCGTGGCCATGCCGCCGGAGCCGAAGACCTCGCCACGGACGTCGTAGCCGTAGGCAGCCTCGAAGCAGGCCTCGGCGATCCCGGTCGCGCCGTTGTCGAACCTCACGGTGACCACGGCGGTGTCCAGCAGGCCGCGGTCCTTCCAGGCCGGCTCGACGAGGGCGTCCGCGGTCGCGTAGACCTCGACGGCCTCGGCGTCGGGGTTGAGGAACCGCAGGGTGTCGAAGTCGTGGATGAGGGTCTCGTTGAAGATCGTGTCGGCGGGGACCCGCGACGGGTCGAAGCCGCCGGGATCACGGGTCACCGAGCGCAGCAGCCGCGGGGTGCCCAGCACGCCCCGGTCGAGCAGCGCCCGCGCGGCGGCCCAGTCCGGGGCGAAGCGGCGGTTGAAGCCGACCTGCAGCACCACCCCGGCCGCGCGGACGGCGTCGATCGCCCGGTCCAGGTCGCCCAGCGACAGGGCGGCGGGCTTCTCGCAGAACACCGACTTCCCGGCCTGCGCCGCGGCGACGATCAGGTCGGCGTGGAAACGCGCCGGGGCGGCAATGACGACCGCCTCGACGGCCGGGTCGCCGAACGCCTGCGCCGGGTCGGTGTGGGCGGCGGGTGCGCCCCACCCCGCGGCGAGCTTCTCGGCAGTGCCGGGGGCGGGATCGGCCACGGCCACCAGCCGTGCGCCCGGAAGCCGCTGCGCGAGCGTCGCACCGTGGTAGGCGCCCATCCGGCCCGATCCGATCAGGGCGACGCCGACCGGCGCACCGCTGTCCACCTGGCTCATCCCACTCCTCCTCGAGCTGCATGCACCCGCGCGCGAGCTAGAACGTTATAGGAGTGAGTATGCGGTCGGGGAGTGCGACAGTCAACGGCTTTGCCCTATAACGTTCTAGAACTTCTGGGCTAGACTCGCGGCATGACGGAGGGGTCCCCGGCGCGCGGTCGCCGTACGACGCTCGCCGACGTCGCGGCCCGCGCGGGAGTGTCCGTGCCGCTCGTCTCGATCGTCATGCGGGACGCACCGGGAGCGAGCGCGGCGACGCGCGAGCGGGTGCGGAAGGCGGCCGAGGAGCTGGGCTATCGCCCGGACAGTCGGGCGCGGATGCTGCGGCGCAGCCGGACCCGGCTGATCGGCGTCGTGTTCGGGGTGCAGCACCCGTTCCACGGCGACCTCGTCAGCGGCCTCTACACCTCGGCGGACGCCGCGGAGTACGAACTCGCCCTCAGCGCCGTCACCCCGGGCCGGGACGAACGCCGCGCCGTCGCGAGCCTGCTGCAGGACCGCTGCGAGGCCCTGATCCTCCTCGGCCCCGCCCTGCCGACGTCCGAGCTGGCCGATCTCGCCGTCCGGATGCCGGTGATCGTGGTGGCCCGCCCGGTCCGCAACCGCGCGGTCGACGTCGTCCGCACCGACGACGCCGCGGGGCTCCACCTCGCCGTCGACCACCTCGTCGACCTCGGGCACACCCGGATCGCGCACGTCGACGGTGGACGCGCCCCGGGCGCTGCCGAGCGACGACGGGGCTACCGCGAGGCCCTCGACCGCCACGGGCTCGCCGACCAGGCCCTGATCGTGCCCGGGGGCCTCACGGAGGACGACGGGGCGGCCGCCGCTCGCGAGCTGATCGCCGCGCGCCCCACGGCCGTCACGGTGTTCAACGACCGCTGCGCCACGGGCGTCCTCGACGTCCTCCGCCGCGAGGGGGCGTCGGTCCCCGGCGACATGTCCGTGGTCGGGTTCGACGACAGCAGTCTGGCCCGCCTGTCCCACGTCGCGCTCACCACCGTCGCCCAGGACGCCGGGCGGATCACCGCCCTCGCGGTCGCCCGGGCCGTCGCCCGCCTCGACGGCGATGCCGCGGCGGACGAGCGCGAACAGGTCATCCCGCCCCACCTCGTCGTCCGCAGCACCACCGCGCCGCCGCGCGCCGACCTGGCTGCGGCTCCGACCCGTGGGGTCCGGACCGCCACCTGATCACGTCGACGGCTCCGCGGACGTCCGCGCGGCGAGCTCGGCCAGGTGCTGCAGCGAGGTGATCAGGTGCTCCGGGCCGAACGGCGGGAAGTGGATGTACTCCCGGATGAACTGCGGCACTGCCGACCCCGGTGAGCGTGCCGAAACGGAGCGCTACTCCTCGCCGCGGGAGTCGACCACCACCTCGTGCCAGGTGATCCGGCTGTCGCCCTCCTGCAGCCCCTCCATCCGGGTGCGGGTCTCGGCGAAAGCGTCGTCCTCGTGCCAGGCCTGCCAGTCCGCCCGGCTCTGCCAGGTCCCGACCACGACGCGCGTGTTCTGCCCGTCCAGCGGGATGAGCAGCTGCCCACCCACCCAGCCCGGTCGCCCGCGGGCGGCCGTGAGCCGGTCGCGCATCGCGGCGTCCCACTCGGGCTCGGAACCACGTTTCAGCGTGATCTCGGTGATGACCGTCATCATGTCGGCGACTCCCTCCCCGGAGATGCCCGTGGGTTCCCGGCGGGCCGGACCTCCATGCCCGCCCGTCACCAGTGCGCGGCGCCGAGACCGTGCCGGGCGTGGGCGGGGCCGAGGACGTCGGGCTCCGGGGTGGACAGGGCGGTGCGGAGGAAGCGGCGGAGGACGGGGGAGTCCTCGTCGGGCCGCCAGCACACCGCGGTCTCGACCACGGGGGTGTGCTGCCGCGGGTGCCGTGCGACCAGCCCGCCCCACACCATCGACGTGTACTGCGCGGGCAGGAGCGTGACGCCCGCCCCGGCCTCGACCAGCGCCAGGGCCTGCACGATCGACCCGGCCTCGACCACGCCGTGATCGCCGTCCGGCTCGGCGACCGCCCAGGCCGCCCGGACGTGCGCCGCGAACCCCTCGCCTGTCGCCTCGGCGACCACCACGCGTGCCCCGCGCACGAGCGACAGGTCGACCCGGTCGCCGCCCGCCTCCGGATGCGTGTCGGGCAGCACCGCGACCAACGGCTCACGGGCCACGACCGCCACCTCCAGTCCCCGTGATCGGGCGCGCGGGTGCCGGGTCCGGCCCGGCTCACCGGGGGCGAGGTGGAGGAGCCCGGCGTGGGCGTCGCGCCGGTGGACCCGCTCGACGACGTCGGCGTCCGTGGCCTCGGTGACGGTCAGGTCGACGCCGCCGCCGAGCGCCGCCCCGCCGGCGAGGTGCGGCAGCAGCCGGGGCGAGACCGTGTGCCCGACGACGACGCCGAACCGGCCGCGCGTGCCGAGCCCGACCGTCCGGACCTCCTCGGCCGCGGCGGACACGTCGGCGAGCACCCGGCGGGCCCGTTCGACGAGCACCCGCCCGGCGGCGGTGAGGTCCACGCCACGCCCGTGCCGGACCAGCAGCTCCACGCCGAGCTCACGCTCCAGGGACCGCAACCGGACGGTCAGCGGGGGCTGCGTCATGTGCAGCCGGGCGGCGGCCCGGCTGATCGAGCCCTCCTCGGCGACGGCGACGACGCACTCCAACGCCCGCAGATCCATAGGCGGAGCGTATAGCTGCTCGCAGGACTCGGTATTGGACGTATGGCGGACCGCGTTCCCATACTCGATCCGTCCCGGACGCACTTCAGAGACGAGGCGGCGTGAACGAGCAGACGGTCCTGACCACGGACGTGCTGGTCATCGGCAGCGGACCGGCCGGGGCATCGGCCGCTCTGTTCCTGGCCACCTACGGCGTCGACCACATCGTGATCACCAAGTACCGGTGGACGGCGAACACGCCGCGGGCCCACATCACCAACCAGCGGACCGTCGAGATCCTGCGCGACATGGGGATCGAGGACGACGTCCGGGCGCAGGGCACGCCGTCGGCGCTGATGGGCGACACGGTCTTCTGCACCAGCCTGGCCGGCGACGAGATCGGCCGGGTGCGGACGTGGGGGACCCACCCCGCGCGTCGCGCGGACTACACGCTGGCCAGCCCGTCGGACAACTGCGACCTGCCGCAGACGCTGCTGGAGCCGATCCTCATCGGGCACGCGGCCGAGCGGGGCAGCCGGATCCGGTTCGACACCGAGTACCTCGGCCTCGAGCAGGACGCCGACGGCGTGACGGTCACGGTGCGGGACCGGCTGTCCGGCCACACCTACCCGATCCGGGCGAAGTACGTGATCGGCGCCGACGGCGGCCGCAGCCAGGTGGCGCGCGACGTCGGGCTGCCCTTCGAGGGGCAGATGGACATCGCCGGCAGCATGAACATCGTCTTCCACGCCGACCTGTCGCGATACGTGGAGCACCGGCCGAGCGTCCTGTACTGGGTGCTGCAGCCGGGCTCGAACATCGGCGGCATCGGCATGGGGCTGGTCCGCATGGTCCGCCCGTGGGACGAGTGGCTGATCGTGTGGGGCTACGACATCGACCGGGCGCCGCCCGAGGTCGACGACGCGATGGCCACGAAGATCGTCCACGACCTCGTCGGCGACGACACGATCCCGGTGACCATCCGCTCCACCTCGTTGTGGGGCAACAACAAGATGTACGCCACGCGCTACCGGGCCGGCCGCGTGTTCTGTGCCGGCGACGCCGTGCACCGGCACCCGCCGTCGAACGGCCTCGGCTCCAACACCTCCATCCAGGACTCCTACAACCTCGCGTGGAAGCTGGCGGCGGTGCTCTCCGGGAAGGCCGGCGAGGAGCTGCTCGACAGCTACGACGCCGAGCGCGCCCCGGTCGGGAAGCAGATCGTGCTGCGCGCAAACAAATCCATCGAGCAGTTCGGGCCGATCTTCGACGCGCTGGGGTTCACCGACTCCGACGACCCCGTGCAGCAGATCGCGAGCATGCGGGCCCGTGCCGCGGACACCCCGGAGGCTGCGGAGCAGCGGATCGCACTGCGGAAGGCCCTCGAGCTCAAGGACTACGAGTTCAACGCGCACGGTGTGGAGCTCGGTCAGCGCTACCGCTCGGGCGCGGTGGTCGGCGACGGCACCCCCGAGCCGGAGTACGAGCGCGACCCGGAGCTGTACTACCACCCCACCACCTGGCCCGGTGCCCGCCTGCCGCACTGCTGGCTCGGGCGCGGCGGGCACAAGGTCAGCACCCACGACGTCACCGGCAAGGGCCGCTTCACCGTGCTCACCGGCATCTCGGGGCAGGCCTGGGTCGGTGCCGCGGAGGCCGCGGCCCGGTCGGTGGGCATCGAGGTCGACGCGCACGTGATCGGCCCGGGCCGCGATTACACCGACGTCTACGACGACTGGGCCCGCCTGCGCGAGGTGTCCGAGTCCGGCTGCGTGCTGGTCCGGCCGGACGCGCACGTCGGCTGGCGGGCCCACGAGCTGCCCGCCGACCCGGAGCGGGAGCTCACCGCCGCGCTGGCCGCGCTGCTGGCGCGGGCCTGAGGGGGAACGTCATGCAGGACTTCACCTACACCGCCCACCCGGCCCGGATCGTCTTCGGGTCCGGCACGCTCGAGCAGGTCGCCGACGAGGTGAGCCGCCTCGGCCGCTCGCGCGCCCTGGTCCTGGCCGGGGAACACCTGCGGGACGTCGCCGACCGCGTCGAGAAGATCCTCGGTCCGCTCGCGGCCGGCCGGTTCGACGGCGCCGCGATGCACACCCCGGTCGAGGTCACCGAGCAGGCGCTCGCGGTGCTGCGCGAGACCGGCGCGGACTGCGTGGTGGCCGTCGGCGGCGGCTCGACGACCGGGCTGGCCAAGGCGCTCGCCGTCCGGACCGGGGTGGACCAGGTCGTGCTGCCCACGACCTACGCCGGGTCCGAGGTCACGCCGGTCCTGGGCGAGACCGCGGAGGGGGTCAAGACCACCCGCACCGACCCGGCGATCCTGCCCGAGACGGTGATCTACGACGTCGAGCTGTCGGCCGGGCTGCCCCGCCCGCTCGCCGTGACCAGCGCGGTCAACGCGCTCGCCCACGCCGTCGAGGCGCTCTACGCGCCCGACGCCAACCCGGTCGTCGACGGCATGGCGCTCGACGCCGTCCGCCACCTCGCCCGGGGGCTCCGCGGCCTCGACACCGACCCGGACGCCCGCGCCGACCTGCTGCGCGGCGCCTGGCTGGCCGGGACCTGCCTCGGTGCGGTCGGGATGGGCCTGCACCACAAGCTCTGCCACACCCTCGGCGGCAGCTTCGGGCTCCCGCACGCGCCGACGCACACCGTGGTGCTGCCGCACGCCATGGCCTACAACGCGGCGGCCGCACCCGGGGCGATGCGCCGGGTCGCCGAAGCGTTGGGCGCGGCCGACGCGCCCAGAGCGGTGTTCGACCTGATCGTCGACGCGGGCGGGCCGACGTCGTTGCGCGAGCTGGGGCTCGCCGAGGCGGACCTAGAGCGGGCGGTCGAGCTCGCCGTCGCCAAGCCCTACCCGAACCCGGCCCCGCTGACCCGGGACGGGCTCGCCGGGCTGCTGCGCCGGGCGTGGGCGGGGGAGCGGCCGCCCGGCTCCACGACGGTCGACGGCCTCACGGCGCAGGTCGTGGCCACGTTCGCGGACACCGAGGACCCGCGGCTGCGCGCGCTGCTCACCGACCTGGTACCGCGCCTGCACGCCTACGCGGTGGCCAACGACCTCACGCAGGCCGAGTGGCAGCAGGGGATCGACTTCCTCACCCGCACCGGCCGGACCTGCACCGACACCCGGCAGGAGTTCGTGCTGCTCTCCGACACGCTCGGACTGTCCAGCGTGGTCGACGTGCTGGACAACTCGCGAACGCCGGACACCACACCGTCGGCCGTCCTCGGGCCCTTCTACGTGGAGGGACCGCCGGAGCTGCCGCAGGGCGCGGACGTCTCCGCCGGCCTGCCGGGGATCCCGCTGTACGTCGACGTGACGGTCACGGACACGGAGGACCGGCCGTTGCCCGACGCCGTCGTCGACGTCTGGCAGTCGAACGAGGACGGGTTCTACGACGTCCAGCTGCCGGACCTCGACGGGCCGGTGCTGCGCGGGCGGCTGCGCACCGACGCGGAGGGCCGCCTGCGGTTCCGGTCGATCCTGCCGTCGGAGTACCCCATTCCCGACGACGGCCCGGTCGGCGCGATGCTGCGGGCCGCCGGCAGGCACCCCTACCGGGCGCCGCACCTGCACTTCATGATCGACGCGCCGGGGCACCGGAAGCTGATCACGCAGCTCTTCGTGCGGGGCGGGAAGTACCTCGACTCGGACGCGGTGTTCGGCGTGAAGGAGGACCTGATCGTCGATTTCGAACCCCGCACCGGCCCGACGCCCGACGGCGCCGCCGTGGAGGGGGAGTGGCGGGAGCTCCGCTACACCTTCCGGATCGCGCGGAGCGGTTGATCCTGCGCGGATCCTGATCGGTCCGCGGCGCGGGACCCGATCAGCCCGCGGCGCGGATCCGGGTGAGCACGGTCTCCGCGATGCCGGCGAGCGCGTCGACCTCGTCGGCGCCGAGCCCGTCGAACACGAGCTCCCGCACCGCCTCGACGTGCGCGGGGGCGGCGCCCTCGATCGCGCGCCGCCCCTCGGGGGTGAGGACGACGAAGGCGCCGCGGGCGTCGTCGGTGCACTCCTGCCGCTCGACCAGGCCCCGCTTCTGCATGCGGGACAGGTGGTGGGAGAGCCGGCTCTTCTCCCACTGCAGCGCCTCGGCCAGCTCCAGCACCCGCACCTGCTCGCCGTCGCGGTCGGTCAGCGCGACGAGCACGTCGAAGTCGGCGTACGACAGCCCGGAGTCCGCCTGCAGTCGCCGGTGCAGCAGGGCCTGCAGCTGGGTCTGCATGGCGAGGTAGCCGCGCCACGCGCGCTGCTCCCGCTCGTCGAGCCATCGGGTCATGGGGACCACGGTACCGGAATAGTTGACACGTCACCGGAGTTCGGAGAAGGTAGATGACACATCAACCAACGAGGTGAGGGTCATGCAGTTCGGAGTGTTCTCCGTCAGCGACGTCACGACCGACCCGACGACCGGTCGCACGCCGTCCGAGGCCGAGCGGATCAAGGACGTCGTCACGATCGCGAAGAAGGCCGAGGAGGTGGGCCTGGACGTCTTCGCCCTGGGCGAGCACCACAACCCGCCGTTCTTCTCCTCGTCGCCGACCACGACCCTCGGCTACATCGCGGGGCGGACCGAGCGCCTGCAGCTCTCGACGGCGACCACGCTGATCACCACGAACGACCCGGTCAAGATCGCCGAGGACTTCGCGATGCTGCAGCACCTGGCCGGCGGGCGCGTCGACCTGATGATGGGCCGCGGCAACACCGGCCCCGTCTACCCGTGGTTCGGCAAGGACATCCGGGACGGCATCCCGCTGGCCGTCGAGAACTACGCCCTGCTGCGCAAGCTGTGGGACGAGGACGTGGTCGACTGGGAGGGCCGGTTCCGCACCCCGCTGCGGGGCTTCACGTCGACCCCGCGCCCGCTCGACGGCGTCGCGCCGTTCGTGTGGCACGGATCGATCCGCAGCCCGGAGATCGCGGAGCAGGCCGCGTACTACGGCGACGGCTTCTTCCACAACCACATCTTCTGGCCGGCCGAGCACACCAAGCGCATGGTCGAGTTCTACCGCCGCCGCTTCGAGCACTACGGCCACGGCGCCGCCGACCAGGCGATCGTCGGGCTCGGCGGGCAGGTGTTCATGCGGAAGAACAGCCAGGACGCGGTGGACGAGTTCCGGCCGTACTTCGACAACGCCCCGGTCTACGGGCACGGGCCGTCGCTGGAGGACTTCAGCCGGGAGACCCCGCTGACCGTGGGCAGCCCGCAGCAGGTCATCGAGCGGACCCTCGGGTTCCGGGACTACGTCGGCGACTACCAGCGCCAGCTGTTCCTCGTCGACCACGCGGGCCTGCCGCTGAAGACCGTGCTCGAGCAGCTCGACATCCTCGGCGAGGAGGTCGTGCCGGTGCTGCGCAAGGAGTTCGCCGCGCTCAAGCCCGCGCACGTGCCCGACGCCCCGACCCACGAGTCCCTGGTCGCCGCGCGGGGCGCGAAGGACTCGACCGTGTACGCCCCGGCGGACGACGTCACCGGGCAGGCCCGGGAGGAGGCGGCCTGATCATGGAACATCGGAGGATCGCCGTGGTGAGCGCGGGACTCTCCGTCCCGTCGTCCACCCGGCTGCTGGCCGACCGGCTGGCCTCGGCGACCGTGGCGGCCCTGCGCCGTCGCGGTGTCGAGGCCGAGGTGGAGGTCGTCGAGCTGCGCGAGCACGCCCGCGACCTCGCCGACAACCTGGTCACCGGGTTCGCGAACGCCGAGCTGCGGCCCGCGCTGGACGCGGTGACCGGGGCGGACGGGATCGTCGCGGTCACGCCGATCTTCTCGGCGTCGTACAGCGGGCTGTTCAAGATCTTCTTCGACGTCGTCGACAAGGACGCACTGACCGGCAAGCCCGTGCTGATGGGCGCGACAGCCGGCACGGCTCGGCACTCGCTGGCGCTGGAGCACGCGATGCGGCCGCTGTTCGCCTACCTGCGCACCGTCGTCACGCCGACCGCCGTGTTCGCGGCGTCGGAGGACTGGGGTGGCGCGGGGGAGGCGAGCCACGGTCTGGCCTCGCGGATCGAGCGCGCCGCCGAGGAGCTGGCCGAGCTGGTCGCCGCGCGCCCGGCGGCGCGGACGGCCGACCCGTTCGCCGACGCCCCGTCGTTCGAGGCGCTGCTGCGCGGCGTCTGACCCCGCCGCGGAGGCCCCGTCCCTGGTCGGACGGGGCCTCCGGCGTTCCCGGGGGATGTGCGCGACGACCCGGCGGTGGGAGCATCGTCGGCCTCCGTGCACAAGGGGGTGTGCCATGACCGGCGACGCCGAACCGGCCCCGGGCCGCTACTACGTCCTCGTCGACGTCGAGATCCGGGAGCCCGAGCGGTACCGGACGTACATGGAGAAGGTGCGTCCGGCCCTCGAGGCGGCGGGTGGCCGCTACCTCGTCCGCGGCGGCGCCCACACGGTCTACGAGGGCGGATGGACGCCGGCCCGGCTGGTGCTGCTGGAGTTCCCGTCGCGGGAGGCGTGGGAGACCTTCTACGAGGGACCCGAGTACGCCGGGATCCGCACCGTGCGGGAGGAGACCAGCACCGCCCGGATGGTCGGGGTGGAGGGGTTGGGGCCGGGAATGTGAAGGGTGGCTGGTCGTGGGCGGCTTGTAGGACGCGATCGGCGGCGGGGTCGAGGCGGTCGTACCGGGCGTTCGGTCGGAGCGAGCGGCCGGCCCCAGGCGCCGGGCGCGGGACGCGAGGCCTGGCGGGGATGCGGTCGGGGCGTTGAGAAGGGTCGGGGAATCTGACGGGCGATGCTCGGTCGGCCCTCGGAGATGCAGTGGTGGGTCGGGAGGGGCCCGTACCGCTCCAGCAGGCCTCGCGCACTTGGTACGCGGGGCGGGGGTTCGGCAGAGCGGGCGTTCCTGGTGGCCCGCAGCGGTTCGGCGGCCGACCTGTTCTCGCTGGTCAGGAGGGTGAGTCGGCAGTCGGCGGCTCGCTGGTGACGCGGCGCCTGAGCTGATCGTGTCCGTGGTGCGGACCGCCGTGGTCTGGGCCACCGATGCCCTTTGGAGGCATGTCGGAGGAGCGCCCGAAACTGTCGGGGGTCGAATGTATGTTCGATCCGTGCAGTCGACCGGGTGTCTTCCGGCCGGGTTGGCGGACCTGCCGCCCGGCCCGGCACTGGCGGTTGCGCTGGACCGGATCGACCTGGCCGCGGTGCCCGCCCGGGACCGGTTGACGGTGCTCGAGGCGTGGCACCGCCAGGACAGCCATACCCGGGCCCGGTTCGCGCGGGCGATGGTCGCGGTGGGCTATGCCGACCCGGAGCACCCCGACTCGGCGGCCGAGTTGCCGGATCCGTACCTGGACTGGGCCGATGAGATCCGGGCCGCGCTGGCGTGGACGCGCCGGGCCGCGGACGGGCACGCCGACGACGCGGTGGCGCTGGTGGTGGAGCTGCCGGCGGTGTGGGCGGCGCTGGAGCGCGGGCGGATCGACCCACCCAAGGCCGGGGTGTTCCTGCGGCACCTGGTCGGGTTGCCGGCGGCGCAGATCGCGCACCTGTGCGCGCTGGTGCTGCCCCGGGCCCGACGGTGGACCACCAGTGAGATCTCGCGCCGGCTGCGTCGGTTGATCATGGAGATCGATCCGGCGCACTATGAGCGGTTGTTCCGCCGGGCGCACGCGCGGCGGGGGGTGTCGGCGTGGGTGACCGAGGACGGCACCGCCACGATCACCGCGCACGGGGTGGCCCCGGAGGACGCCGACGCCGCGGTGGCCCGGATCGACCGGCTGGCCCACCAGGTCCGCCGGGCCGGGCACCCGGGCCGGCTGGACCAGATCCGGGTGGACCTGTTCGTCGGGTTCCTCGACGGCCGGCTGCACAGCCTGACCGACGAACAGATCATCACCGCCCTGCTCCACGACGCCACCCGGACCGACCCGCCCACGCAGCCCTCGACGCGCGCACAGAGGCGACCGGCCGGCACGCGCCGGCCCACCCCGTCCCGCCCACCCGCTGCGCCGCTGACGGTGGCCTCGTTCCGCCCCGGAGCCGATGCCGACGGGTCCCCTCCGGCGACCGTGCAGCCCGGTCGAACGCGGGCGCGGGCGCGGAATCGGGCGACGCTGCCCAGACGGCGCCTCCTGCCGAGCCGGCGCAGGCCGAGCCGGCGCAGGCCGACCTGGGCCAGGGCGAGCGGGCCTGCGACGAGGTGAAGCACGCAGCGCGGGAGCAGGCAGGGCCGGAGCAGGCAGGGCCGGAGCAGGCAGGGCCGGAGAAGGCCGAGGCAGAGAAGGCCGAGGCAGAGAAGGCCGAGGCAGAGCCAACGGACGCTGCTGCGGCGGGGTTCCCGATGCGGGCGCGGCGCGGGGTGCATCTGCAGATCGCGCTGTCCACCCTGCTCGGGCTCGACGACCGGCCCGCAACCCTGCCCGCGCTGGGACCCATCCCCGCCTCCCGGGCCCGCCCGCTGGTCGCCGCCCAACACCGGGCGCCGTGGCGGTACGCGCTCACCGGCCCGGACGGGCGGCTGCTCCGGGCCGGGGCGCTGCGCACCCGACCCGCCCTCAGCGACCTCGACCGGACCGCGCGGGTGGCGACCGATCAGGGTGCGCCGGGGCTGGTCGATCTGCTCGTCGACGCCGACCTGCTGGCCCGGTTCGCCGCCCCGGGCCCTGACCTGCCCGGCTCCTGGCGCCCGGTGCTCACCGAAATCCTCGCCGCCCGCGGCCGCCCCCTCGACGACGACCCGGGCGCCCGGTTCCCACACACCGGGCTGCGCCGGCATGTCGAGTTCCGCGACCGGCACTGCACCTTCCTCGGCTGCCTCACCCCGGCCCGCAACGCCGACCTGGACCACACCCGCGACCACGCCCGCGGCGGCCCGACCACCGCCGCGGACCTGGGCCCGGCCTGCCGGCACGACCACGGCCTCAAACACCGCGGCTGGACCCTGACCCAACCCGAACCCGGAATCTTCGTCTGGCGCAGCCCGCTCGGCCGGGTCCACCGCACCCGCGCCGAACCCCTGCTCCCGCCGCCCCCACCGCCGCTGCCCGTCCCGTCCGAAGATGACCAGTGCTGCGCCGACGACGGAACCGACCAGAGCGAGGACCACCCCGACCCACCCCTGATCGTCTGGCGGCCGCCGACACCGGTCGAGGAGCCCCGGCCGCCAGCACCTCCCCCGATCACCGACCTGGACGAGCCGCCGCCGTTCTGATCGGTCGGGGTGGAGTGCTGCGCTACCCGCGCCGCTCCGCGCCGGCCAGCTCCCGCACGCCTCGGCGATCTCGCATGTCGCACACTCGAACCCGTCCTCGCGGAGTCGACCTCGTCCGCTGTGCGAACAGACGGCGGCACCCGAGGATCGAGCGCTTCCGCCCGCTGCTGCCCCGGCGCCGTTGCCGGTTCACCCGGCGACGTGCCCTGCTGCGAGCACTCCGACAGCGGCACTCGGGCCGAGGACGCCCCGCCCCACCCTGATCGCCTGCCGCCTGCCGGCGGCGGTCGAAAGGCCCCGCCCGCCACCGCGCCCCGATCACCGATCTCGACGAGCCGTCGCCGTTCTGCCCGTCGTGCGGAGCGTGGCGCTTCCCGGCGCCGCTCCGCCTCGATCAGCTCCCGGCGCCTCGGCGGTCTGGCGTGTCGCGCACTCGAATCCGGTCCTCTCGGGGTCAGGCGACCCGCGGCCGGCGGACCCGACTGCCCGACAAGGGAACCGCGCGATCATCCCTCGTCGGGCCTGCTGGCGCCGCCGGACCCGCTGGTGGTCATCTGGTGGCCGCCGACGCCACCGCGCAACCGTCTGCCTTCACGTCTCCCGGTCACGGCGTCGTCGTCGTTCTGAACCATCGAGCGGGGGTTCGCGTGAGCCGCGCTGCTCCGCCCCGACTAATTCACGAAATGCCTTGGCAGCCACCCGAAACGGGCTCTCGAATTCGCCTTCTGCCGGTCGCGGCGGTCCATTCTGCGGCGACGGTCGGCGGCATCAAGGTCCGTGTGCGCAGGCGAGCCTTGTGAAATGCCCCTTCCCGCGAACGCCCGGGACCAGCACGATGGGCCCCCGAACGCCGCTCGCCGCGGCGTCGAGGGGGGAATCATCGTGGACCCGACCGTCACCTTCTATCAGACCTTGAGCGGCACGAGTTTCACGTTGCTGGGACTGTGGTTCGGCGTCATGCAGTTCGCGCACGGCAACTGGCGCTCGGATCCGGACCGACACGCGGCGACGTTGCACCTGGCGCTGAAGTTCTTCCTGCCGGGGGTGCTCGGGCTGGCGTCGATGCTGGGTACCACCCCGGGCGACAACGGGCTGGTGTGGCGCGCCACGTTCGCGATCGGCGGGGCGATCGGACTGGTCGAGTCCCTCCGCTACCTGCTGCGCACGGGCCGGGCGCGGGTGCCGGGCCGGCGGCTCGCGGTGTTGGACCCGCTGCTGTACGCGCTGGTCGTGGCGGCTGCGTTCGTCCCGGCCGGTGCGCTGGCGATCAGCCCGCTGCAGATCGAGGGCATCGTCACCGGCCTGCTGTTCATCACCGGGCTGTGCGGCGTGTGGCTGGCCTTCGCCGAACGGGCGTCGGAATCGGCCACGACCACCACCACTGCCGCAACCTCGACCCCGGCATCGCCGGGCTCGCCGATGCCCCCGCCCGGCCCCGGCGGCGTCGCGGCGGCCGCCCCGACCGGCCCGCCGGTCCCGCAGGTCGCCCCGACCGGCCCGCCGGTCCCGCGCACCACTCCGGGTGGCCCGCCACTGCCTCGCCCCGAGCCCCGGCCCGAGCAGATGCGGAACTTCCCGCCCCGCGAGGACCCACGGACGAGCTGACCGGACGAGCTGACCGACACCCGTCGCGGCCCGGCAGCCCGTCACGACGGACACACGACGTCGACCCGGTCGAAGCCCTCCTCGACCGACGGCGGGACGAGCCGGTTGCGCGTCCCCAGCACCCCGACCAGCGGCACCCGCGCCCGGCCGGTCCGCAGGTCGTTGCGCTCGAGGCAGAGCTCCAGGGAAGTGGCGAGGTGCACCGCGCGGACCCGGGCGCCGTGGGCCCGGGCGACCGCGATCAGCCCGGCCCGGTCCTCGGGCGAGGCGTTGGTGTTGTCGACGACCACGTCCCGCCCGGCCGCGAGGAGCTCCTCCAGCACCCGGCGCTGCCGCTGCCCCCGGCGCTTCGCGGTGGGCCAGTGGTCCTTGCTCACCACGGTGTGGGTGGCGGCGAGGTGCCCATGCACCCACGTCGACTTGCCCGCGCCCTGCAGGCCGACCATCACGACCAGCTCCACCACGCCCGGGTACCCCGCCGAGCCGGGGCGATCGAGAGGCCTCAGGCCTTGAGCCAGTCCTCGAACCGGGTCACGCCGATCCGGGCGTCGCCGGTCGGGACCAGCGCGTCGCCGATTGCGGTGCCGAAATAGCGGGCGTCGGGGCCCGTGGTGACGGTCCGGGGATCCTCGCGGGCGGCCAGGAACTCGCGGACGAACTCCTCCATCGTGCGGCGGTCGGGGCCGGCCAGGTCGATCGTGCCGCCGACCGGCGCGCCGGTGGCGAGCTCGACGAGGGTGCCGACGACGTCGGCCGCGGCGACGGGCTGGAACGCCCCCTCGGGCACGGTGACGGAGCCGCCCTCGGTGGCCGAGTCGGCGATCATGCCGAGGAACTCGAAGAACTGGGTGGCGCGCAGGATCGTGAACGGGATCCCCGAGCCGGTGATCAGCTCCTCCTGGGCGACCTTGGCGCGCAGGTAGCCCGCGTCGGGCAGCCGGTCGGTGCCGACGATCGAGAGCGCGACGTGGTGGCCCACGCCCGCCTCGCGCTCGGCGGCGAGCTGGGTGGTGGTCGAGCGGGTGAAGAAGTCGAGCACCGGACCGTCCGCGAACGACGGCGAGTTGGTGACGTCGACGACCACCTGCGCGCCGGCCAGGGCCTCGGCGAGGCCCGCGCCGGTCAGCGTGTCGACCCCGGTCGAGGGCGAGGCGGGCACCGCCTGGTGGCCCCGCTCCCGCAGCGCCGCGACCAGCGCCTTCCCGATCAGGCCCGTTCCTCCGACGACGACGATCCGCATGGCCGTTCCCTCCCGTGAACCCGGATATCTTTTGTCCGAGATTTTACTCGGACATCTTCTGTCCGAGTCAAGTAGGCTGCGACGGTGAAGATGTCCGGGGGGGTGGAGTGGGCGTTGCACTGCTGCGTGGTGCTGACCGGCACGACCGACCCGGTCCCCGCGGCGAAGCTCGCCGAGTTCCACGACGTGTCGCCGACCTACCTGGCCAAGCAGCTGCAGGCGTTGTCCCGGGCCGGGCTCGTCCGCTCGGTGCAGGGGCAGGCGGGCGGGTACGTGCTGACCCGGGCCGCGGGGGAGATCACCGTGCTCGACGTCGTCGAGGCGGTCGACGGCGCCGAGCCCGCCTTCGTCTGCACCGAGATCCGGCAGCGTGGGCCGCTGGCCGCCGCGCCGGAGGCGTGCACCACGCCGTGCCCGATCGCACGGGTGATGATCGAGGCGGACCGGGCGTGGCGCGGCGCGTTGCGCGGGGTGTCGATCGCGGATCTCGCCGGCGACGTCGCCCGGACCACGGGCGTGGAGACCCTGCCACGGGTCCGCGCCTGGTTGCAGGGCCTCGCCGGCTAGCGCCCGCGCAGGCCGGATCCGCACGGGAGCCGAGGAGTTCGGATGGGTTCGGGACCGCTGACCGGGATCCGCGTCGTCGACGGGGCGACGCTCGCCGCCGGGCCGCTCGTCGCGACGTGGCTCGGTGAGCACGGCGCCGAGGTGATCAAGGTCGAGCAGCCCGACGGCGGCGACCCGTTGCGGCAGTGGGGGAGCCCAGCGCGACGGCGTCGGGCTGATGTGGAAGAGCCTGGGGCGCAACAAGAAGTCGGTCACGCTCAACCTGCGCGAGGAGGCGGGGCGGGACCTGCTGCGCGGGCACGGCGGACGTCGTGGTGCTGAACCTGCGCCCGTCGACGCTCGCGCGGTGGGGCCTCGACCACGCCGCGCTCGCGGCGACCAACCCGGGGCTGGTGATGCTGCACGTCACCGGGTTCGGGGCGGGCGGGCCGAAGTCGGACCGGCCGGGTTTCGGCACGGTCGGCGAGGCGATGAGCGGGTTCGCCCACCTGACCGGCGAGCCGGACGGCCCGCCGACGCTGCCGGCGTTCATGCTGGCCGACGGCGTGGCCGCGCTGACCGCGACCTACGCCGTGATGATGGCGCTCTACCACCGCGACGTGCACGGCGGCCCGGGCCAGCTGATCGACGTCAACCTGGTGGAGCCCCTCGCGCGGCTGATCGAGCAGCCGGTGCTGACCTACGACCAGCTCGGGGAGGTGCCCGCCCGCACCGGGAACCGCTGGGACATCTCGGCCCCGCGCAACACGTACCGGACCAAGGACGGGCACTGGCTGGCCATGTCGGGCAGTGCCCCGACGATCGCGATTCGGGCGCTGCGGGCCGTCGGCCGCGAGGACCGCACCCGGGATCCCCGCTTCGCCGAGGCCCAGCAGCGGCTCCGGAACGCCGCGCTGATCGACTCCGTGATGGCCGAGTGGATCGCCGCGCACACGCTCGACCACGCGATGACCGTGTTCGAGGAGGCCGAGGTCGCGGCCGCCCCGATCTTACGACGCCGAGCAGCTGCTCGCGGACCCGCAGCTGCAGGCCCGCGGCGTGTTCCCGCAGGTACCGGACCCGGACCTGGGCGCGATGCGGGTGCAGGCGCCGGTCCCGCGCTTCTCGGTGACGCCCGGCGGCATCGACCATCTCGGCCCGGACCTCGGCGAGCACAACGACGAGATCTACGGCGGCCTGCTCGGCCTGTCCGAGGAGCGCCGGGCCGCGTTGCGCGCGCAGGGCGTGATCTGACGCCGTGTGATCTGCTCGCCCTGTGACCTGACACGGGGGCCGGTCGCCCGATCCTCGCCGGTCCACACAGGCGCGCCAGGGTCCATGGACCCGGGAAGGACCCGTTCGGCCCCGGGACCCGGTGGACCCCGCCGGGCCGTCCGCCCCTGCCCCCGTCCGCCCCTCCTGCGGCACCGTGTCCGGCGGGGACGACACACGGGCCGTGGCGGGGACGAGGGGGGCTGCGGGGTGGTTCGGGCCGGGGGGTACGCGGGCGCGCGCGCACGGCGTCGTCGCTGGTGGCTGTGGGTGGCGTGGCCGCTGGTGGTCTGCGCGGTGCTGGCGGTCGAGTGGTCGCTGCTGCACGAGCGGATCGAGGCGGACATCGCCCTCCTGCTCGCCAGCGGCCGCGACGCCGCGGTCGCGCCCGCGCCGGGCCCGGTGCTGCCGCCGCTGCCGGCCGCGCCCGCGCCGGCGGCCGACGGGGCGGTCGGGTCCGTCGACCTGCGCACCGTGCGGGCCTGCGGGGCCGGGCAGGACTGCCTCGTCCGCATCCACGTGGGGCTGCGTCCCGCGCCCGAGCCGGTGGCCGTGGACTGGACCGTGCGGCTCGACGACCTGTGCGGCGGCGCCGGCGCCACCCTCGCCGGGGGAACGGTGAGCGTGCCGGCGGGGGTGGACCGCGCCGACGTCGTCGCCGCCGTCCGGGTGCCCGACGCCGCCGCGACCGCGCTCACCGTCGTCACCGGCGGTGCGGGGGCGGCGGCCAGCCCGGCGGTCCGGGTCCCGCCGACGGGCGGGTGCGCGCCGTGACCGGCCGGTGGCCCCGATGAGGCCCGCGCGACGGCTCCGACGGCTCCTGCCCGGTCGGCGCCGGGTGTCCACGTGGGCGACGGGGGAACGGCCGCCCAGGCCACCCCGGCCGCGCCGGAACCACGGGCTGGCGTTCGACGTCGTCGCGGTGGTGGCCACGCTCGTGCTGGTCGTCGCCGGGCTGGCCAACCTCGCCGTCGTCGAGGGGATCGACACCGCCGTGCGGCAGGGGATCATCGCCGCCGGCGGGCTGGTGCTGCTCGCGCTGTTCTGGCGGGTCCGGGTCGGGCTGCTCGGCGTGCTGGGCGTCGTCTGCTACGCGCTGGCGGTGGTCCTGCTCGCCGCGGTGCCCGTGGTCGGCCTGAGCGCGAACGGCGCCACCCGGTGGATCGCCGTCGGCGGGTTCACCTTCCAGCCCTCCGAGCTCGCGAAGCTGGGCCTGCTGCTGGTGGTCGCCGGGGTCCTCGGGTCGGGGCGCCCGGCCTACCAGCGGTTCCTGGGCGCGCTGGTCCTCGCCGCGATCCCGATCGTGCTGACCGTGCTGCAGCCGGACCTGAGCACCACGACGCTGCTGGTGGTCGTCTCCGTGGCGCTGCTGGTGATCGGGCGGGTGCCGGCCCGGTTCGTGCTGCCGGTGTTCGCCGGGGCAGCGGTCGCCGCGCCGCTGGTCGTCGGGCTGCTGCGGCCCTACCAGGTGGAGCGGCTCGGCAGCTTCCTGGCGGGGGCCGCGGAGTCGCCGGCCGGGTCCGGCTGGGCGGTCGCGCAGGCCCGGATCGCGCTCGCCTCCGGCGGCCCGTTCGGGCAGGCCGGGGACCCGCTGACGAACGTCCTCGAGCGGTACCTGCCCGAGCGCGACACCGACCTGGCCCCGGCCAGCCTCGTCCTGCAGTTCGGGATGGTCGCCGGCGTGGTGGTGCTGCTGGCCGCCGTCGTCCTGGTGTGGCGGCTCGCGGTCGCCTCGCGCACCTCGCGCACCGCCCACGGGGCCCTGCTCGCGGGCGGGCTGGCCGTGCTGTTCGGCGCCGAGGTCGTGGTGTCGGTCGGTGGCAACCTCGGCCTCCTGCCGCTCGCCGGGGTGCCGTTCCCGCTGGTCAGCTACGGCGGCACCGCCGTGGTGGTGCACCTCGCGGCGATCGGCGTGGTGCTCGGGGTCCGGCGCGACGGGGCCCGCCGCGTGCTGTGGGCGGCGCCCGAGCGGCTGCGCCCGCGGTTGGTCCGTGTCGCCGCACTGGGCGTGACCGGCCTGCTGCTCACGTTCGGCGCCTTCGGCTGGCGGCTCGAGGCCGTCGAGGGGCCGGCGCTGGTCGCCGCGGGCCAGGAACAGATGGCCCGGTGCGTCCGGCTGCCGGCGCCGCGGGGCGAGATCACCGACCGCAACGGGGCCGTGCTGGCGATCGACGCGGCCGCGACCGACGCCGGCACCGCGAAGATCGAGGCGGTTCCCGGCCTGGTCCGGCCGGGCGAGGTCGACCGGCTCGCGGGCCTGCTCGGCAGGCCGCCCGCGGACGTGCGCGCGGCCCTCGACGCCGCCCCGGACACCACGCTGTCGCTGGAGCTGGCGGAGCTCCCCATCGCCCAGGCGCGCACGGTCACCGGGTTCGACGGCGTGCGGGTCGAAGCGGTCCCGCGCCGCAGCTACCCCACGGGCGAGCTGCTCGGCCCGGTGCTGGGCTACACCGGGATCGCGACCGACGTGCAGACCCGGCGCGACCCCACGCTCGGCCCCGGCGTCGTCGTCGGACGGGCGGGGTTGGAGGCGAGCTACGACGCCGTGCTCCGGGGCCTCGACGGCGAGCAGTGCTACTGGGTGACCCCGTCCGGTGTCCCCACCGCGCTCGGCACCCGGCGCGACCCGGTCCCGGGCGCCGACCTGCGCACCGCGCTCGACCTGCCGCTGCAGCAGCGGCTGACCGACTCGGTCCGCGCCTCGCTCGCCGGGCAGCGCAACCCCCGGGCCGTGGGCGCCGCGGTCGCCATGGACCCGCGCAACGGCCAGGTCCTGGCCCTGGCCAGCCTGCCCTCCTACGACAACAACCTGTACGGGCCGCCGCTCGACGTGCAGGCGTTGCGGGCCGTGGAGGCGCGCCCGGGCCACCCGACGCTCGAGCACGCCAGCCAGGTCGCGGTGCCGCCGGGCTCGACGTTCAAGCTGGTCGTCGCGGCCGCGAACATGGTGACGGGGACGATCCCGCCGGCGTCGATCGTCCCGACCGGCGCGAGCTTCACCCTGGCCGGGCACACGTTCGACAACTGGAAGCCCATGGGGCCGATGAACCTCCCGCAGGCCATCGCGTGGTCGAACGACGTCTACTTCTACCGGCTCGCCGCCCTCATGGGACCCGACCCGATCATCGAGGCCGCGCACGCGCTCGGTGTCGGGTCGCCGACCGGCATCGACCTGCCCGGCGAGTCCGCGGGCTACCTCGGCACGCCCCAGTCGATCGCCGACGACGGCGGGCACTGGTACGGCGGCACGACGGTGATCCTCGGCATCGGGCAGGGCCCGCTGCAGGTCACGCCCCTGCAGAACGCCCGCTGGACGGCCGCGATCGCGACCGGGCAGCTGGTCACGCCGCGGCTGGGGCTCGCGGTCGGCACCCCGGAGGCCGGCTTCACCGCGCTGCCCGTGCCACCGCCCGTCGCGGTGCCCTTCGCCTCCGCGCTCGGCCCCGTGCGGGACGGGATGCGCGCGGCGGTGCGCGGGGGCACGGCCACGTCGTTGTCCACGGTGCCGCTGGACTCGGGCGCGAAGACCGGCACCGCGCAGGACGGCAGCCTGTCCGCCGAGGAGTACGACAACTGGACCTCCGCCGCCGCGCCGTTCGACGCCCCGACCGTGGTGATGACGGGCCTGGTCCAGGGGCCGGGCAAGGGCGCCAACAGCGCGAGCCGGATCGTCATCGACGGGCTGCGGCAGTACCAGGCGTCGCCGCCCGTGCCCTGAGAGATCCTGCGGCCGCCTCAGCCGCGGGCGTAGGTCTCGAGCACGCCGGGCAGGGTGAAGGCGCGGGCGGCCCCCTCGGCCACGCACGTCGACGGGTTCTCCGCCTGCTTCACCGGCAGCCCGAGCCCCGCCTCCAGGGCCGCGCGCAGCCCGCGGGTCGGGGAGGCACCGCCGACGAGCAGGACGCCGTCCGCGGCGAGGTCGTCGAGCGCACGGGCGGGCAGGTCGTCGAGGCACCCGATCAACGAGGTCGCGAGCTCCGCCACGCGCGGCGCCACCACGGAGTGCAGCTCGCCGGCGGGGATGCGCAGCGTGCGGGGCCGGCCGTTGTCGCCGTCGCGCCCGACGACCGTGACCTCGCCGCCGTCGGGGACCGCCCCGACGCGGATCGTCAGGTCCTCGGCGGCGTCGCGGCCCAGGGAGAGGTGGTGCTGCTCGCGCACGTGCCGGCGGACGGCGGCCGCGATCGCGTCCCCGGCGACCCGGCGCGACCGCACGGCCAGCACCTCGCCGTAGCACATCGCGACGATCTCGGCGGTGCCGGCGCCCACGTCGGCGACCATGTGCACCCGCCGGTCGAGCGGGTCGACGCCGCAGCCGATCGCGCCCGCGACCGGGCCGGCGAGGGCGAGCACGCGCACGATGCCTGCCTCCTCGGCGGCCTCGACCAGGGCGCGGCGCTCGAGCGGACTGGCGCCGGCGGGGACGGTGAGGGCGGCGGCCAGGCGGGTCCGCTGCCAGGGGCGCGGGAGCACCCGGCGGACGACGGCGCGCAGGTAGCGGCGGGCGGTGTCGAGGTCGGTGATCACGCCGTCGCGCACCGGCCGGACGGCGAGCGAGCCGGACGGGATCCGGTCGACCAGGTCGGCCGCCTCCCGGCCCACGCTCACGCCGCGGCCGCCGGGGCGACCGAGCATGACCGACGGCTCGTCGTACTGGAACCCGCCCTCGGCGTCGTAGAGCACCGTGGTGCCGGTGCCGACGTCCATGCCGAAACGCCCCATGCTCCACCCCCGGATCCGGGCACGGTGCCCCCCCGTGCCGCCCCTCGCCAGCCTTCTCCCTCGCCGCCGTCCTCGGCAGGGCCGAAGGTCGTGATTCCGACCGTCAGGCGCCGGCGCGCTCGGCCGCCGCCGCGGTCCGCACCACGACCACCGGACACGGGCCGCGGTGCACCGCGAGCCGGGCCGGCTCGTCCCAGCGCCCGGCCCCCTCCGGCCTGCCCAGGACCAGCGCCGCGGCGCCGGCGGCGCGCTCCAGCACGTGCTCGACGAACGGGCCCCGCACCCCGGCCGTCTCCACCCGGACCTCGGGGAACCGGGTGGTCCACGGCTCGAGCGCGGTGTCCAGCGCGGCGGCGGCGAGGAGGTCGGCGTCCGCGTCGCCGGTCTCGGGGACCTCGACGACGAGCGGGACGCCGCGGCCCGCGGCGAGCGGGAACGCGGCGGCGAGCAGCGGGGCGTCCCGCACGGGGTCGGCGACGGCGGCGACGACCACCGAGCGGTGTCTTCGGTGCGGCGCGCGCACGACTGCGACGGGGCAGCGGGCCCGGCCGACCAGGTCGAGGGCGACGGAGTCGTCGGCCGCCTCCGGCGGGTCGTCCCGCCCGCCCATGCCCACGACCAGCAGGGACGCCGCACGGGCGGCCTCGAGCAGCGCGGGTCCGGGCGCCCAGTGCGAGACCCGGCGCAGCACCTCGACCTCGGGGGCGACGGCCAGGGCCCGGGCGGTGGCCCGCTCGAGGAGCGCCTCGGCCCGGTGCGTCGACTCGTCCGCGCGCACCGCGTGCACGAGCACGAGGGGGACGCCGAGCGCGCGGGCCTCGCCCGCGGCGAACGCGACGGCGAGCAGCGACGCGTTGCTCCCGTCGACGCCGACCGCGACGGGCGATCCGGACAGGGTCACCGCGGGTCCCTCCCAGGCGAGCGTGGGCCGAGCGTGGGCCGGGGCGGGCGTTCCCCGTGAACGCCCGCCCCGGCGGGTCCACCCGTCCGCTCCCCAACGACGAGTGGCGGCCGGCGCGGTGCCTTCACGCTGCCGGCGACGTCGATGGTGCCCTCGCCGACCCCGCCCCGAGCAGGGTCGAAAGTCCCGTATTCCCGGGGGTCGCAGGGCGCTCTCAGCCCGGTGTGGTGAGGTGCCCGCGGACGTCGGTCGCGCCCTCGACCTCGTTGTGCGCCATCTGCTGCATCACCCGGGCGAGGTCGGCCAGTGCCTGGGCGGCGGCGAGCTCGTCGGCCAGGCCGGGGACGTCCGCGTCGGGTGGGGCCAGCCGCGCCTGCCCGGTCCCGACGAGCCGGTCGGAGACCCGGTCGTGCAGGCGCGCGACGGCCCGTGTCACCCCGGACCCCGCCTCGAGGTCCACGATCACGGTCCAGCGCTTGCCCTGCGGGATCCCGGTGCGGGCGCGGCCCGTGGCCGCCAGGGCGTCGGACAGCGCGTCGGACAGGGTGTGTGCGCCGGTCGGCTCGGTCATCGCGGTCCCTCCCGCCGTGGTGCGTCGAGCGTGCCTCGGCGCGACGCGCGGCGGAAGGGGCCGACGGGAACGACCGCCGGATTCGCCGGAACGGGTGGGGCCGCCCGGCGGGCCGGAGGAACCGGGGGACCGGTGCGGGCCCGGACGCGCGGCGGCGGCCGCCACGTCGGACCCGCACCGGCGGACGGGCCGCCCACCCGGGGGCTGGGGGGTGTAGCGCGGGTGGGTGACCCGGGTCCGTTCGGGAGGGGACGTCCGCGGGCGGCGGGGCACGCACCGGGCCGGACGCGACCGTGGGGGAGCGGGACCCGTGCGTACCGCGTCGCGGTCGCGCGCGCCGAGGACGGCGGTGGGTTCATGGGACCCGCTCGGACTGCCGGCTGCGCTGTGGGCTCAGGCGGACCGGATCCGGGCAGATTATCGCTCGGCGTGCGCCGCCGCAGCCGCCGGAAGCGTGCCCGTCTCGACGACGTCCAGGGCGACGTCGCGCAGCTTGCGGTGCAGCCGGCGGGATGCGGTGCGCAGCAGGTCGAACGCCTCGCCGCGGGTGGCCAGCCTGCGCGCCATGAGGATGCCGAGGGCGATCCCGATGTCCCGGCTCGAGCGCAGCGCCTCGTCGAGCTCGGCGGCGCGGCGGCGGTTGCGGGCGTCCGTGACCGCGAGGGCGGCGTGCGCGGCGAGGACGGTGCCGACGGCGACGGCGTGGTCGTCGAAGGCGCCCGGGGTGGCGGAGGAGAGGGTGAGCGCGCCCAGGACGTCGTCCTCGACGAACAGCCGGAAGCACAGCAGCCCGCGCACCCCGGTCTCGGCGACGGCGCGGCGGCTGAACCCGGGCCAGCGGGCGTCCGTGTCCAGGTCCGCCACCGCACAGACGAAGCGGTCGTGGATCACGCCGAGGCAGGGGCCCTCGCCGACCTCCTGCTGGATCTGGTCGACCCGCCGCGCGGTGCCGCCGGTCGACGCCACGGAGACCACGCCGCCGTGCCGGTCGACCAGGGAGATCCCCGCGTGGTCGCAGCCGGGCACGGTCGCCACGGCGTAGAGCGTGACGCGCTCCTGGGCGTCCTCGGGGGTCGGTGCGGTGCGCAGCGCCCGGGCGAGCCGGGCGAAGCGCTCGGCGAGCTCGACGGCGCCGTTCCCCGAGCCGTTTCCCGCGCCGTTCCCCGGGGCACCCCCGGAGCCGCTCACCGCGCGTCCCCCAGCACCCGCAACAGGTCGGTCAGGGTGACGATCCCGGCCACCCGGTCCCCGTCGAGCACCGGCACGACCCGCACGTCGGCCTCGCGCATGCGGTGCACCAGGCCGAGCAGGTCGCCGTCGGGCGTCGCGGTCGGGGCGTCCGTGCGCACCAGCGGCCCGACGGCGGTGGCGCCCCGCCTACCGTCCAACCGGTCCGGGACGAGGTCGGCCTCGGCGAGCATGCCGAGGAACCGGTCCCGCTCGTCGACCACCGGGACGTCCGAGAGCCCGTGGGCGGCGAGCGCCGCGGCGGCGTCGCGCACGGTGGAGGCCACCGCCACGACGAGCACCGGGCGGCTCATCACCTCGCGGACCTGCATCCGCGGAGCCTCCCGCCCGGACGGGGCCCTGGCCAGGGTCCGAAGCCCCGGACCACCGCGCACGCGCTCAGCGGGCCGTGTCGACGTGCGCGTCCGGGCCGGGGAAGAAGACCGACTCGTGGCCGTCCTGCCAGCGGACGCGGTAGTGCTCGGTGTCGCCCTCGCCGCCGAGGACGGCGACGATCGTCCCGCGCCGCCGGGCGGCGTCGAGGTGGTTGCTCTCGATGACGATGCGGTCGCCGACATGAGCCTGCACGATGCCTCCCTGCACGCGGGTGGGGCACCTCAGGATCGCGCGTCGGGCGCGCCGGGGCCAGGGTCCGGCGGGTCCCGGAGGTAGTAGGGACTTCCGGCCCTGGTGCGCGGCGGCCCCGCCGGGCAGTATCCGGTCCCGACGCCGCGCGAACCGCGGCAATGCGTGCGTGTCCCGGGCTCCGTCGGAGCAACGGCGGAGCCACCGGGCCGCCCGAAACCTCACCGATCGGCCCACCGGTCCGCTCGTCCACCTGCCCGGCCCGCCGCGTCCTGCGCGGCGCCGCACGAGGAGCCCGATGACCCTCACCGCTCTGCCCCTCACGTCGACCCCGCTCCCGATCCGGGAGTTCGACGCGGTCACCTCCGCCGTCGCGCGGCTCGCGATCGAGTTCTCCGGGCGCGTGCCGCACGGGGTGGTGGCACAAGTCGTGCGCGCGTGCCGGGCGGACCTGTCCGGCGTGCCCGCGGGGGCCGTGCCGGAGCTGCTGGAGCGGCTGGCCCGCCAGCGCCTGCTCGACCTCGCGGAGCTTGACCTGGTCTGACCCGGGCTGATCCGGGCTGAATCCGGGGTTCAGCCGGTCGGCCCGACCGGCAGCAACCCCGGCAGGGCGAGCACCTCGCCGCGCGGGGGCGTCGGCTCGGGCACGACCAGCACCGGGCAGCGCGCGGCGGTCACGGCGTCGTCGCCCGGCGAGCCGGCGACGGCGCGCAGCAGGGCCCCGCGGCCGGAGCGGCCGACCACGAGCAGCTCGGCGTCGACCGACAGCATCGTGAGCACCGCGGCCGGGTCGCCGTGCACCACCAGCGGATGCAGCTGCAGTTGCGGGTAGCCGATCCGCCAGGGCGACAACAGCTGGTCGAGATCGCGCCGGGCGCCCTCGGCGGTGTCGTTCCCGCCGTGGCCCCAGCCCGCGTCCGGGCCGAACGGACCGGGCAGCAGCCGGGCGAGGTCGGGCAGCCCGCGGCCCCCGGCGCGCCAGACGCGCACCGCGACCAGCTCGGCGTCGCGCTCGAGGGCCTCGTCGACGGCCGTGCAGAGCACCTCCTCCGGGGTCCACGGCGCGACCCCGACCACCACGCGGCCGCGGGCCGTCTCGTCCGCCGGCACGACGGCCGTCGGGCAGAAGGAGTTCGACAGCACCGGCTCGGAGGCCGGCGCGGGCAGTGCCAGCAGCGCGGCGTCGGCGGTCAGCGGGCGCAGCGCCCGCCGGACCGGGCCGGGCAGCCGGCGCAGGTCGACCGGGAGGCGCGGGTACTCGCCGCGCAGCCGGCGCACGGCGCGGGCGCCGTCCGCCCGGGTGCCGACGAGCTGCAGCGGCAGGTCCCGGCGGGTCGCCTCGGCCGCGGCCCAGCGCTGGGCGGCGATCCCGGCCACGGTCCCGCCGTCGTCGAGGACGAGGACCGGGCGCACCGGCGCGGCGAGCGTCACGGGCGGACCGTCCCGGCACCGGGCCCCGGACGGGGCGGGACGAGCGGGCGGGGTGCGGGGGAGTGCACGATCACCGCCCCAGCCTCCGTGGCCGGGGCCCCGCCCCGGCAGGGCCGGAAGTCCTCCGTCCGGGACGCCGACGACGGCCCGCGGAGCTGCGGGTTCCCCCGGCCGGGTGCCTGTTCGTTAGCCCTGCCGGGCCCCTGGCGCGCAGGTCCCGCCCTGCGTAGCGTGCAGGTCCGGGGTGCGTCGTGGGGGCGTCGGCGCACCACGCCGCCGGGGACCGTGCGCAGGGGGGCCGATGTCCGACGAGCCGTCCTCCGCCGAGCGGGCCCGGACGACCGGCCCGGGCCGGTCCCGTCCGGCCGAGCCGGCGCTGACCTTCCCCGACCTGCCGCGCCTGGAGCTCGAGCAGCTGCTGCGCCAGCTGGTCGACCGCGCCGGCGAGGTCATGGCCACCCAGGGCCGGTTGCGCGGGCTGTTGCGCGCCAACCAGGCCGTCGTCTCCGACCTGACCCTGCCCGCGGTGCTGCGGCGGATCTGCGAGGCCGCGCGCGAGCTCGTCGACGCGCGATTCGCCGCGTTCGGGGTGCTCGGCGCGGACGGGACCATCGCCGAGCTGGTCCAGGTCGGCATGGACGAGGCGACGGTGCGGTCCATGGACACCTTCCCCGAGGGCAAGGGGCTGCTCGGCGCGGTGATCGACGAGGGGAGGCCGATCCGGCTGCGCGCCGTCGCCGACGACCCGCGGTCCTCGGGCCTCCCGCCGGGGCACCCGCCGATGACGAGCTTCCTGGGCGTCCCGATCCGCGTGCGGGACGAGAAGTTCGGCGGGCTCTACCTCGCCGGGTGCGGGCGCGGCGAGTTCACGCCGGAGGACGAGGACCTCATGCGCGCGCTCGCCGCGACGGCGGCCGTCGCGATCGACAACGCCCGGCTCTACGAGTCCACCCGCCGCCGCGGCGAGTGGCTCGCCGCCACCGCCGAGGTGACCCGCGAGACGCTGGACCCCTCCGACGGCCGGCCGCTGACCGCGATCGCCGAGCGCAGCCGCGGGCTCACCGGCGCGGACCTCGCCGTCGTGCTGCTGCCCGACGACGAGGCCACGCTGCGGATCGAGATCGCCGTCGGCGGCCCCGGGCAGGACGAGCTCGCCGAACAGCTGCTCGGCGGTGTGGTGCAACGGGCGGGCTCCCTGTCCGGGCACGTGTTCGACACGTGCCGGCCGCTGCGGCTCTCCGACCCGCGGGAGCTGCACGACCTCGTACCCGCGGTCGCGGTGGTCGAGCTGCGGATCGGGCCGGTGCTCGTCGTCCCGCTGCTCGGGGCCGAGCGGACGGAGGGTGTGCTGCTGCTGGCCCGCGAGGTCGGCAGGCCGGTGTTCACCCTCGAGGACCAGAAGCTCACCGCCGGCTTCGCCAACCAGGCCGCGATCGCGCTGGAGCTCGCGGAGTCGCGCGTCGAGCGGGAGCGGCTGCACGTGCTCGACGAGCGCGAGCGGATCGCCGCCGACCTGCACGACCACGTGATCCAGCGGCTCTTCGTGGCGGGCCTGTCGCTGCAGGGCGTGGCCTCCCGGCTCACCGGCCCGGAGGCCACGCGGCTGGCCCAGGTGATCAACGACCTCGACGACACCATCGCGCAGATCCGCACGAGCATCTTCTCGTTGCAGCACACCGGCGACGACGAGGGCGTCCGCAGCCGGATCCTCGCCGTGGTCACCGAGTCGGCGCGACTGCTCGGGTTCACCCCGCTGCTGCGCTTCAGCGGCCCGGCCGAGACGCTCGTCGCCGCGGCGCACGACGAGACCCTCGTCGACGACCTGGTCGCCGTCCTGCGGGAGGCCCTGGCCAACGTGGCCAAGCACGCCGAGGCGTCGCGGGTGGAGGTCGACGTCGTGGCCGAGACCTCCGACGGCGACGACCGGCTCTCGCTGCTGGTCACCGACGACGGGAAGGGGCCCGGAGGGGGCCCGCGGCGCAGCGGCCTGGCGAACCTGGAACGGCGGGCGCGGCGCCGTGGCGGCAGCTTCGAGCTGTCCGCACGCACGCCGAGCGGCTCCCGGCTGCGCTGGGTGGCGGCCCTGTCCTGACGGGCGGGTCCCGGTCCCGACCGACGCCGGGACTCCTGCGGACCTTCGGCCCTGCCCGCCGTGCGCCGGCCTCCCGAGGCTGTCCGCCATGGCCCCACCGCCGCGCAGGTCCCGGCTGCCCCGGCGCCGGTCCGACCGCATCGCGGACCTCGCCGCGTGGGTGATCTGCGCCCTGGTGCTGGTCGCCCTGGGCGCGGCCCTCGTCGTGGGGCTCGGCATCCACCGCGACCTCTCCGCGCGCGCCGCGACCGAGGCCCGGGAGCGTACCCCGGTCACCGCCGTCGTCGCCGAGGACGTCCCCGTGGTCCCCGAGGCAGGCAACCGGATCCCGGCCGACGTGCGGTGGACCGGGCCCGACGGCGTCGAGCGCGTCGGGCGCACGGAGGTCGCCGCCCCGAAGCACGTCGGCGACGAGGTCGGCGCGTGGGTGACCGACGACGGCCGGCTGGTCCGCGCCCCCCTTGCCGCGCAGGAGGTCACGTTCGTGACGCTCACGTCCGCGGGCACGCTGCTGCTGCTGGGCGGGCTCGCGGTGGGCGGCCTCGCGAAGCTGGCGTTCGCCGGGGTCGCGCGGCTGCGCGCCGCCGAGTGGGAGCGGGAGTGGGCCGACGTGGAGCCGCGCTGGACCGGCCGGGCCTCCACGGGTTGACGGCTGTACGGGTTCGCGTGCAAGCCCTCGGGACCTTGGTCCCGACCGCCGGGGACCTCCGCGGGTACTGACCGCGTGTCGGCGCGACGGAGGGTTGTGGCATTCCCCGTGACGACCCCGTCGAGCCCGACGGGCCGACCCGCGCCCGGACGGGCGTGGAAGGAGCGGAACCCATGACCTCGGCGCTTCCCGTCCAGCTCTCCGTCGAGGTACCGGGCAGCGGCACCGTCCTGGTGCGTGTGGCCGGCGACCTCGACGCGGGCAACGGGACGCGGCTGCTCCGCCTGCTCGACGACCTGCTGCGGGACTCGTCGGCGCTGGTCGGCGGCCCGGCCGGGAACCGTCGCCGGCTGGTCGTGGACCTGCGCGACGTCCGCTCCTTCGAGTGCCGCGGCCTCGACGTCCTCCGGCACGCGCGGCACCGCGCCGCGACGGTCGGGGTGGACCTCGTCGTCGACGGGGTGGAGGACCGCAGACCCGTGCTGCCCGGCCGGGTGCTGGCCCTGCTCGACTCCGTCGCCCCGGCCCTCGCGGGCTGAGCGGGTCGAGGACCCCGGAGGGGCCGAAGGACCCTGGCGGCGGCCCCGCCCGGTGCGCTACACGTCCGGGGGTATCCGAGGAGGGTGTCGTGCACCGGAACGACCTGCGGTACGAGTCGGGCCTGGTCGAGGCGATCTGGGTGGGGGAGTGCCCCGCCTGCGGCGCCACGGTCCGGGTCAACCATCCCGCCCAGGCGGTGAGCTGGGAGTCGGCGCACTCCCGCTGCGGCTGCGGCCGCCCGCTGGTCCCGGACGAGACCGGCCGCGGCTGGCGGCCCCGGCGCGGGACGCCCGTGGGCTGAGCCCGGCGCGTTCCCGGGCGGCGGGGTCCTTCGTCCCCTCCCACCGGGCCGGAGAGCAGCAGCGGCGGCCTCCGGCCCCGGGTCACCGTGTCCCCGTCGACATCACGTCGACATCCGCGACGACATCGGTGACGACGCCCGCGGTGACGTCCCGGGGCGTCCGGGGGAGGAACGATGACGAACCAGCTCGGTGGCGCCGTGGTCGCCGGCGTGGACGGATCCGACTCGGCGCTCGACGCCACGCGCTGGGCCGCGGCCGACGCGGCCCGCCGCGGCACCCGGCTCCGGCTCGTCGCGGCCGTCGGCTGGACGACGTTCCAGCCCGCCGGTCTGCCCGCGCTCGGGCAGGAGTACCAGCGGCAGGTCACCGCCCGCGCGGCCGAGGAACACCTCGAGGCGGCGGTCGCGGCGGCCCGGGAGGTCGCGCCCGGCGTGGAGATCGAACGCGAGGTGCGCGGCGGCGAGGCCCCGGTCGTGCTGCGGATCGAGTCCGAGCGGGCGGCCCTGGTCGTGGTCGGCACGCGCGGCCGCGGCGGCTTCACCGGGCTGCTGCTCGGCTCGGTGGCGGTCGCCGTCGCGACGCACGCCGAATGCCCCGTGGTGGTCGTCCGCGGGACGACGGCGCCGGACGGGCCGATCGTCGTCGGGGTCGACGGCAGCGACGGCGGCGGCGAGAACGAGGCCGCGCTGGGCGTCGCGTTCGAGGAGGCGTCCCGGCGGTCGGTGCCGCTGGTCGCGGTGCACGCGTGGAGCGAGGCCGTGCTCGATCCCTTCCTCGTGCCGCTGCTCGACCGCAGCGTCGTGCAGGCGGAGCAGGAGAAGGCCCTCGAGGGGCGGCTGGCCGGCTGGACCGCGAAGTACCCCGGCGTCGACGTGCGCGCCGTGATCGTGGTCGACGGGGCGGCGCGGGAGCTGGTGGACCGCTCGACCGGGGCGGCGCTGGTCGTGGTCGGCTCGCGGGGGCGGGGCACGGTCGCCGGGGCGCTGCTCGGCTCGGTGAGCCAGGCCGTCCTGCACCACGCGGCCTGCCCGGTGGCCGTGGTGCGGCCCGAGGCGGGGACCCCGGCGTGACCGGCACCCCGGAGCGGACCGCCGGCGGGCCGGTGGTCGTCGGCGTGGACGAGTCCGACTCGGCGCGCGACGCGGTGCGCTGGGCCGCCGCCGAGGCCGCGCGCCGCGGCGCCCCGCTGCGTCTGGTGGCCGCGTTCGCGCCGATCCCGGCCGGGCACGTCGGCAATCCGGGCCTCGGCACGAGCTACCGGCGGGTGATGACCGAGGCCGCCCGCGGGGTGCTCACCTCGGCGGCCGAGCTGGCCGCGCAGGTCGCGCCCGGCGTCGCGACGGAGGCCGAGCTGCGGACCGGGTTCCCGGTCCCCGTGCTGCTCGACGAGTCGGACCGGGCCGTGCTGACCGTCGTCGGCAGCCGGGGCCTGGGCGGGTTCACCGGGCTGCTCGTCGGGTCGGTCGCGGTGGCGCTCGCCGCCCGGGGCCGGTCCCCGGTGGCGGTGGTGCGGGGCGACCCGGGCGAGGGGGCCGAGGGGGACCGGCCCGTGGTCGTCGGCGTCGACGGGTCGCCGACCAGCGAGTCCGCCCTCGCGGTCGCGTACGAGGAGGCCGCGCTGCGGTCCGCGCCGCTCGTCGCCGTGCACACCTGGCTCGACGACATGCTCGAGCCCGCCCTCGCCCCGGTGATCGACTGGGCGGCCCTGGAGACCGAGGAGAGCGCGCTGCTGGCCCAGCGGCTGGCGGGGTGGTCCGAGAAGTACCCCGACGTGGAGGTCCGCCGGCTGGTGGTGCGGGACCGGCCGGCGCGGGCGCTGGTCGCCGAGTCGGCCGGGGCCGCGCTCGTCGTCGTCGGGTCGCGGGGGCGCGGGGGCGCGGCCGCGCTGCTGCTCGGGTCGGTGAGCCACGCGCTGCTGCAGCACGCCCACTGCCCGGTGCTGGTGGTGCGCCCGGACGGCGGAGGGTCGGGATGAGCCTGCCGGGCACCGTCGTCGCCGGGATCGACGGGTCGGACCTGGCGAACGAGGCGGCGCGCTGGGCGGCGGCCGAGGCGGCCCGGCACCGGTGCGTGCTGCGGCTCGTGCGGGCCTACCAGCTGCCGCCGTCGTCGGCGCCCGAGGCGTCGTCGCTGCTCTGGTCGCACGCCCACCACCAGCTGTGGAACGCCGCGCACCACGCACGGGCGGTGGTCCCCGAGCTCGCGGTCGAGCAGGCGGTGGTCGAGGGTGACCCGGCGGAGGTGCTGCTGCGCGAGGCGGCGGGTGCGCGCGTGCTGGTGGTCGGGACGCGCGGCATCGGCGGGTTCGCCTCGCTGCTGGTCGGGTCGGTCGGCGCGGCGCTCGCGCGACAGACCCCGTGCCCGCTCGTCGTGGTCCGTGGCCCGGTCCTGTCCGACGCCGCGCTGATGCACACCGACCGCACCCGGCCGGTCGTCGTCGGGGTGGACGGGTCGCCGGCGAGCGAGCCCGCGCTGGCGTTCGCCTTCGCGGAGGCCGATGCCTGGGCGGCGCCGCTGGTCGCGGTGCACGCCTGGCTCGAGCACCTCGAGGACCCCGACGCGCTCGCCGGGCTCGCGGAGCTGGAGGAGCAGGAGCGCGAGCTCCTGGCCGAGCGGCTCGCGGGCTGGACCGGCAAGTACCCCGGCGTGCGGGTGTCGCGCGAGCTCGTCCACGGGCCGCCCGCGCGGACCCTCGTCGCCCGCTCGGCGCACGCCCGGCTGGTGGTCGTCGGCTCGAGCGGGCGCGGCCCGGTCGGCCGCCTGCTGCTCGGCTCGACGGGCCGGGCGCTGCTCCATCACGCCCTCGCGCCGGTGGCCGTGGTCCGCCCGGATGGTCCGGGGGCCACGCCGGAGCGCACCTGAGCCGGGCTGCGCCCACACCGGATTCGGAGGATGGTGTGGCCGCACCACATACTCGTGGGCCCCGCGCCGCACTACCGTCCGGACCATGACACAGCCGTCGACCCCCGCGGGATCCCCGCCGCGCACCTCACTGATCAAGGTCGTCGCCGCCTCGATGCTGGGCACGACGGTCGAGTGGTACGACTTCTTCCTGTACGGCGTGGCGGCCGCCATCGTGCTGCCGCACGTCTTCTTCCCGGCCGCGGACCCGGTCGCCGGCACGCTGCTGTCCTTCGGCACCTTCGCCATCGGCTTCGTCGCCCGCCCGCTCGGCGGCCTGGTGTTCGGCCACTACGGCGACAAACTGGGCCGCAAGAAGCTCCTGGTCGTCAGCCTCCTGATGATGGGGCTGTCGACCTTCGCGATCGGCCTGCTGCCGGGCTACGCGACGATCGGCGTCGCGGCGCCGGCGATCCTGGTGCTGCTGCGGCTGATCCAGGGCTTCGCGCTGGGCGGCGAGTGGGGCGGCGCCGTCCTGATCGTCTCCGAGCACGGCGACGCCCGCCGGCGCGGGTTCTGGGCGAGCTGGCCGCAGGCCGGGGCGCCGGCGGGCCAGCTGCTGGCCAACGGCCTGCTCGCGCTGCTCGCCGTGGTGCAGTCCGAGGAGGCGTTCAACTCCTGGGGCTGGCGGATCCCGTTCCTGCTCTCCGCGGTGCTGGTGCTCATCGGGCTGTACGTGCGGCTTTCCGTGGAGGAGTCGCCGGTCTTCCGCGAGGCGCAGGCCAAGGCCGCCGAGCGCGCGGCGGAGGGGAAGTCGCAGACCCTGCCGATCGTCGAGGTGCTGCGCCGCTACCCGCGCGAGGTCCTCACGGCCATGGGCGCGCGGTTCGCCGAGAACGTCTCGTACTACATCTTCACCATCGTGGTCTCGACGTACATGAAGGAGCAGTTCGGGCTGCCGTCGTCGTTCGTGCTCGGCGCGGTCCTGATCGGTGCCGCCGTGCACGTCGTGACGATCCCGCTGTGGGGCATGGTGTCCGACCGGATCGGCCGCCGGCCGGTCTACCTGCTCGGCGCCGTCGGCGTCGGCGCGTGGGCGTTCGCCTTCTTCGCGCTGCTCGACACGCAGAGCTTCGGGCTCACCGTGCTCGCCGTCGTGGTCGGGCTGATCTTCCACGGCGCCATGTACGGGCCGCAGGCGGCGTTCCTGTCGGAGCTGTTCGGCACCGGCGTCCGGTATTCGGGCGTGTCCATCGGCTACCAGCTCGCCTCGGTCGCGGCCGGTGGCCTCGCGCCGCTCGTCTCGGTGGCGCTGCTCGCCGCCTTCGGCACGGGCTACGCGATCGCCGTCTACGTCGCCGCCAGCGCGGTGATCACCCTGGTCGCGGTGGCCACCTACCGCGAGACCCGGAACCGCGACCTCGCCGCCGACGACGGGTTCGGCGACGGTTCCGCCGCGTCCCTGACGGACGGGTCCGCCGCGGCCCGACCCTGAGCGGGACCGGCACCGATGGCCCTGGCCCTGCCGCCGGGCGCGCTCACCGGGCAGGATGCGCGGGTGGCGCGCACCGTCCTCGACCTGCTCCGGCTGCTCGCCGACCGGGTCGACGGCGTCGACGGCGGGCGGGCCGACGGGGCCGGGCCGGCCGGCGTGCTGGAGCAGGCGGCCACCGAGCTCGCCGGCTCCGAGCCCGAGGCCGGGGCCCTGGTGCTGCGCATCCGGTCGGCGATGGACGCCGGCCGGCGCCGGGAGTCCGAGCTGGCCGCGCTGGTGGAGACCGCCCGGGAGCTCACCTCGCAGTCCGACACGGGCGGGGTGCTCGACGCGATCGTCCGCCGGGCCCGCGCCCTGCTCGGCACCGACCTCGCCTACCTGACCCTCTACGACGCCGACCGCGGCGACACCTACATGCGCGCCACGGCGGGCTCCGTGTCACCGCGGTTCCAGGCGCTGCGGCTGCCCCTCGGCGCCGGGCTCGGCGGGCTGGTCGCGGCCACCCGCAACTCGCACTGGACCGGGAACTACGGCGAGGACGAGCGCTACCGGCACACCGCGGAGATCGACGCCGCGGTGGGCGAGGAGGGGCTCGTCGCGATCTGCGGGGTCCCGCTGCTGGTCGACGCCGAGTTCGTCGGCGTGCTGTTCGCCGCCAACCGCTCCGCCCGGCCGTTCGCGCCCGAGGAGGTGGCGCTGCTCGGGTCGCTCGCCGCGCTCGCCGCCGTCTCGCTGGTGCAGACCCGCCAGCTCGCCGACACCGCCGCGGCCCTCGACGCCCTGCGCACCGCGCACGCCGCGATCGCCGAGGCGGCCGCGGCGCACGACCGGTTCGCCGGCGTGGTCCTCGAGGGCGGCGACGTCGCGGACCTCGCCGAGGCCCTCGGCCGGCTGCTCGACGCCTGGGTGGTGGTCCTCGACGCGGACGGCACCCCGGCCGCCCGCTTCGGCGCGACCCCGGACGACGGCTGCTGGGCGGAGGCGGTCCGGTCCGCGGACGAGGCGCCGGGCCGGCTGACCCGGGCGGGAGGCGCGTGGGCCGTCGCGGTGGTCGCGGCCGGGCAGCGGCTGGGCACGCTGCTGCTCGGCGGCGTCCCGGACCTCGACGCGGGGCAGGTCCGGACCGTCGAACGGGCCGCGATGGTCACGGCGCTGGTGCTGCTCTTCGGCCAGCGCGAGGCCGAGGCCGACCGCCGGGAGCGGGCCGAGGCGCTCACCGAACTGCTCGCGGTGGCCGACCGCCCGCGGCCCGCGGTGCTCACCCGGCTCGCCGAGCTGGGGGTCGCCGCGCGCCGCCCGCACGTCCTGCTGGTCTGCCGGTGCGCGCCGGGGAGGCGGCGGGCCGTCCTGCGCGACGCCGCGGCCGCCGGCGGGCGGGCCGGGCTCGTCGCCGAGCACGAGGGTGCCGTCGTCGCGCTGCTGCCCGGCACCGACCCCGCCGCCGCGGCCGAGCCGCTGGCCCACCCGGCCACCCCGGAGGAGCCCGAAGGAGCCGTGACCGTCGGCGCGGCCGGTCCCGTGCACCCCGCGGGCGGGCTCGCGGGGGCGCTGGCCGAGGCGCGCCGGTCGGCGGAGGCGCTGCTCGCGCTGGGCCGCGCGGGCGAGGCGGCCGCGGCGGCGGACCTGGGCTTCGCCGGGCTGCTGCTCGGCGACCGGCCGGACGTCGCGGGCTACGTGGCCGGAGTGCTCGGCCCGGTCGCCGAGCACGACGCCCGCCGCGGCAGCGAGCTGCTCCGCACGCTGGAGTGCTACTACGCGGCCGGGGCCAGCCCGAGCCGGGCGGCGGCCGCGCTGCACGTGCACGTCAACACGGTCGCGCAGCGGCTCGACCGGATCGGGGCGCTGCTGGGGGAGGGCTGGCAGGAGCCGGACCGGGCGCTGGAGATCCAGCTGGCGTTGCGGCTGCACCGCCTCGGCGCCCCGGGCCGGGCGGACTGACGTTCTCTCAGTTCACGTCGGAGCGCGGGACGCGCTTGCGCAGCTCGCCGTCGGCCTTCTCCTCGAAGCCGTGTGCGCGGAGCCAGGCGGAGATCTCCTCGCGGTCCGGGTGCGTCAACGGCACCACGTTGTAGACGTAGTTGAGGTGCCGCCGGCCCGCCTCGCGCTCGAGGTGGTCGAGGACGACCGAGCCCAGGCCCGCACCGCGCCGGTCCGGGTGCACGATGATCAGGATCTCGGCGTCGCCCCACGAGTCGTCGAGCCGGCCGTACCCGATCACGCCGCGGCCGTCCTCGGCCCGCCACCACTCGTCCGCCAGTGGGTCGCCGTCCGCGGGGGTGCCGAGCCCGAACAACGCCGGCGGGAGGTCGCCGAACGCCGCGGCCTTCGCGGCGTCCCAGCGCGCGGGCGCCTCCTTGGTCCAGCCGTCCGCGTCGCGGGTCACCTCGACGTCCACGGTCGTCCTCCTCACAGCCGGGCGGGGCCACGGTACCGCCGCGCGACGGGTCCCGCCGTCCTCAGCGGACCCGGCCGGCCAGGGCGCGGACCAGGTCCGTCGCCGTCACCAGGCCGAGCGGGCGACCCGCCGCAACGACCATGAGGGCGTCGGTGCACTCGCGGTCCATGCGGGCGGCGACCTCGTGCAGCGGGGTGCCGGGCGGGACCTCCGGCGCGGGCCGGAGCACGTCGGCGACCAGGAGCGTCGCGGCACCGAACGGGCCCTGGCGGGCGGCGAGCCCGCGCAGCAGGTCGACCTCGGCGACCATGCCGAGGCAGCGGCCCTCGCGGACGACGGGCAGGTGCCGCACGTTCCCGGCCACCATCAGCCGCAGCGCGGTGCCCAACGGGGTCGCGGGGTCCACGCCGACGAGCCGGCGCGTCATGACCGCCTCGACGGGCGGGTCGTCGTCGAGGGTCTCCGGCGGGGCCGGGCGCTGGCGCTGCTCGGTCATGATCGCTCCTGAAGGGCCGGTCCGGACCCGCAGGATGGCCCGCCCGGCCCGGCCGCGGCAGGGACCGACGGCCCGGACCGTCACGGCGGGCGGCCCCGGCCGGGGCGGTCCGCAGCGGGGACCTTCGCCTCTCGCGACGGCCGGTCGCCGGTGCCGAGACTCGAGGTCATGTCCGCTCACCCGGTGGTCACCCCGGAGGCGTCGCGGGCGGCACTGCGGATCGCCCCCCTCGTGGACGCGGCCCGGGCGGCCGCGGCACCGGAGGGGTCGGCGCCCTGGTTCGTCACGGCCGTGGACGACGGGGTCGCCGTCCGGTCGGTGGTCCGCCGCTGGTCGCTCGCGGAGGAGCCGCTGGCCCGGGTCACCCGGGTGGCGGCGGGCGCGGGGCTGCGCGCCATCCGGCTCGCGGTGGCCGCCCAGGGCCGCCGCCCGCAGGTCACGCACCCGGTGGAGGAGGGGCTGCTCGCCGTCGTGCGGCCGGGTGAGGCCTACGAGCCGCGCCCGCTGGAGCGGGCCCTCTACGCCGCGCTCCGCGACCAGGGGCGGCCGCAGGGCGCCGACGGTCCGCGCGACGCCGCGGCCCGGGCGGTGCTGCGGCGCGCCGCGGAGACGGAGAGCGCCTGGCTGCGCGGGATCGGCCACCCGGTGGTGCCCGGCGACGAGCTCGGGCCCGCCTGGCCGGGCCTGCTCGACGAGCAGGCGCCCCGTCCGGAACCGGTGTTCGTGCTGGTCGGCGCGGCGGGCCGGGTCCCGCACGCGGACCTTCGCACCGGGCAGGCCGTCGAGGCGCTGCGGCTGACCGCCGCGCTCCTCGGGCTGCGCACCGCCGTCGTCGCCGCGCCCGCGGACCCGGGGGCCCTGCGGGCCCGCCTGCCCGACCGGGCGCGCGACATCCTGGATGGCGCCCGGGGCAGCACCGTCGCGGTGCTCGAGTTCTGGCGCGCGGCCTGACCCGTCGCCGGGCGTGGCGCGCTCAGGTGTGATGGTTGGTCGAGCCGGGATCGGGCCGGTCGTCCACGTGCAGTGTCGTGCTTCCGGGAAGCCCCGTCTCGGGTGGCAGCAGGAGGTCGCTCAGGGGCCGGCGCGGTGTGCCGGGGACCGGCCAGCCCTGCCCGATCCGCAGCACGACCTGGGGCGGGCGGGTCCCGCTGATCAGCCGCCGCAGGCTCTCCCGGACGTCGACGCACTCGACCAGCTGGGAGAGGAGGGACACGGCGAGGCCGTGCGTCGTGGCCGTCAGCAGCACGCGTTCCATGGCCTGGCCGGCGCGGATCTCCTCGCGCGGGCCGTCGGCGTGCACGCTGAGCACCGCGATGAGCGGCTCGGCCTCCGCCCCGTCGTCCGGGCGCGCGGTGCCGCCGCTGAAGTCGCGCAGCACCCACGTCGCGTTGGGCCGGGGCAGCGGCCCGCCGGCCGCGGCCGGGACGCCGTCGGGCCGCTCCTCGCCGTGTCCCGTCCAGCGCTCCAGCTCGGCGACGAACTCGGGGTCGGCCATCTGCAGCTCGTGCGCCCGCCGCGCCAGGACGCCCAGCTCGAACCGTTGCCCCGGGTCGGTGACGAGGTCCAGCCAGGCGCCCTCGTCGAGCGCGGCGCGGCGCAGTGCGTGCCGCGCGGGCGTGGGCACCAGCGCGTCGGTGAAGGGCCGCCGGTTCGTGCGGCGCCGCGGCACGGCCTCCAGCAGCCGGCGCTGCTCGGGCGTCGGCGGGCGGCTGCCGCCGCGGCGGACCGTGGCGAGGAGATCGGGCCGCGCGGGGTCGGGCAGCAGCGTGACGAGCGGGCGCACGCCGTGCCCGATGAGCGCGAGCCGGAGGTTGTACAGCGCGGCTCCGCACGCGATCCGCAGCTCCCGGCCGGTCGGGTCGGCCACCGGCAGCTGCCGGTCGCGGTCGGCGTGCAGCTCGATCCCGTCGGGGGTGAGGCGGAAGCGCCACGGCTGGGTGTTGTGCAGCGAGGGTGCGCGGGCGGCCGCCCCGACGGCATCCTGCAGCTGTCCCTCGGTCAGCCCGAGCGAACCCGTCTCGATCATCACCGCTCGCCGTCCGAGATCCCGCGGGTCCCGGTCGGACCCGGGCTCAGCGTCGGTGCCGCGGGTCCCGGGGCACTACCGTCGAAGGTCCCGTGCGGTCGGGGTGTTCGACCCGCGCGGGCGGGCCGCGGCGGGGTTGTCGTGATCGCCCGCGGGGTGACACCGTGTGCCGCCGGAAGGGAACGGGAGGACCGATGACGCGGCCGGACAGCGGGCCGGATCGCGGGCCGGAGGAGGGCCCGCCGGTCTCCGGGGTGCTCGCCGGGCTGCGGCTCGACGAGCTGCTCGGCGAGGTCCAGGAGCGGCTGGGGCAGATCGTCGCCGCCCGCGACCGGATGCAGAGCCTGCTCGACGCCGTGCTGGCCGTCGGGGCGGGGCTCGAGCTGGAGGCCACGCTGCGCCGGATCGTGCAGTCCGCCGTGGACCTCGTCGACGCCCGGTACGGGGCGCTCGGCGTGCTGGCGCCGGACGGGTCGATCTCGCGGTTCATCGACGTCGGCCTGCGGCCGGGGGTCCGCGAGACGCTCGGGCCGCCGCCCACCGGGAAGGGCCTGCTCGGGCAGCTGATCCTGGATCCCGAGCCGCTGCGGCTGGCCGACCTGACCGCGCACCCGGCGTCCGTCGGCTTCCCGCCGAACCATCCGCCGATGCACAGCTTCCTCGGCGTCCCGGTCCGGGTCCGGGACTCGATCTACGGCAACCTCTACCTCACGGAGAAGGTCGGCGGCGGGGAGTTCACCGCCGACGACGAGGTGATGCTGCACGCCCTCGCCGCGGCCGCCGGGATCGCCGTGCAGAACGCCGACCTGTTCGAGCAGGGCCGCCAGCGCCAGCACTGGCTGGAGGCGCTGGGCGAGGTGCGGGCCGAGGTGCTGGCCGGGGCGTCGGACGAGGAGGTGCTCCAGCTCGTCGCCGTCCGGACGCTGGAGCTCACGGCGTCGGCCGCGGCCGTGGTGCTGCTCGGCCCGGACGAGGACGGCCTGTACGAGCTGGGCGGCGACGCCGGCGAGCCGCTCGGCCTGCCCGCCACCGGGATCCGGGCGGGCAGCGACCTCGACGAGGTGGCCGAGAGCCGCAGCCCGTTGCTGGCCGGCTCGCCGGCGGCGTTCCTCGACCACGGCGCGGACTCGGTGCCGCCGAGCCTCGGCCCGTCGGTCGCGGTGCCGATGCGCTCGGGGGAGCGCGTGATCGGGGTGCTGGTCGCGCTGCGCCGGGTCGGCGGCGAGCCGTACCGGTCCACCGAGGTGCCGCTGGTGACGTCGTTCGCGGAGCAGGCCGCCCTGGCCCTGGAGATCGCGGAGAAGACCCGGGCGCAGCGCCAGCTCGACGTGCTCGCCGACCGCGACCGGATCGCCCGGGACCTGCACGACCACGTCATCCAGCGGTTGTTCGCCACCGGCCTGAAGCTGCAGAGCACGATGCGCCGCGCCGTGCGCTCGGACGTCCAGGACCGGGTCCGGCAGGCCGTCGACGAGCTCGACGAGACCGTCCGCGAGATCCGGACCGCGATCTTCGACCTGCACGGGGCCGACCAGGGCGGCGGGGGCGTGCGGCGGCGGCTGCTCGACACCGTCGACGAGATCGTCGCCGGGTCGGCCATGACGCCGTCGATCCGCACCTCCGGGCCCGTCGACACGCTCGTCCCGGCCGAGCTCGTCCCGCACCTGCTGGCGGCGGTCCGCGAGGGCACGACCAACGCGGTGCGGCACTCGGGCGGGCGGACGGTCACGGTCACCCTGGAGGCGGGGGCAGACCTCGTCCTGCAGATCGTCGACGACGGCACGGGGATGCCCTCGGACGTCGCCCGCAGCGGGCTGCACAACCTCGCCGAACGCGCCGAGGAGCTGGGCGGCACGTTGGAGGTGCGCCGCCGGCCCGGCGGCGGCACCCGGCTGGCGTGGCGGGTGCCGCTCGACCCGGGGTGATCCGGGGCCGGTCGACCCTCAGCGGGTGCGGCGGCGGCGCTCGGTCGCGTAGACGGCGGCCTCGGTGCGCCGGGAGAAGCCGAGCTTGTGCAGCAGCGAGGAGACGTAGTTCTTGACGGTCTTCTCCGCGAGGTAGAGCTCCGCACCGATCTGCCGGTTGGTGAGACCGTCGGCGATGAGGTCGAGGATCCGCCGCTCCTGCGGGGACAGGCCCTCGTAGCGGGGGTCGTCCGGCTCGGAGCCGTGCCGCAGGCGCTCCAGGACCAGGGCGGTGGCCTTCGGGTCGAGCAGCGAGCCGCCCGCGGCGACGGTGCGCACGGCGCCGATGAGGTCGGTGCCGGCGACCTGCTTGAGCAGGTAGCCCGCGGCGCCGGCCATGATCGCGCCGAAGAGGGCCTCGTCGTCGGAGTACGAGGTGAGCATCAGGCAGGCCGGCGGCGGGTTCAGCGTGGAGCGGATGTCGCGGCAGACGGTGATGCCCTCGCCGTCGGGCAGGCGGACGTCGAGGATCGCCACGTCGGGCCGGGTGGCGGGGATGCGGGCCAGGGCCTGCGCAGCGGTCCCGGCCTCGCCGACGACCTCGATGTCGTCCTCCGTCTCGAGCAGCTGCGCGATGCCGCGACGGACGATCTCGTGGTCGTCCAGCAGGAACACCGAGATGGTCACGGGGCCTCCTCGTCCTCGATCGCTCCGACGCTAACGGGCCGCGCAACCCCCGCGCCGTGCCCGGAAGGTCCCGGGCGGTAGGGCCGAACGTCCCGGCGCCACCGAGCGGCTCCAGGCTGCGCCGTTCGGGGGCCGGATCCGGCTCGGTCGGAGCAACCTTCGCGATCGCGGCCACGGGCTGTAACGACTCGGGAGTGCGCCGCGCTGAGGGCGTGGCGGGCCGGACGGAGACGCCCCCCGACGTCCGGCCCGTCATCGATCGACCTGGAGGTGGAGTGCCCGCCCTCGCCAGCCCGACCGCGGCGCCCCCGGCCGCGGCCCGCGACCAGACCCTGCTCGAGGACGCGCTCGGCGCGGCCAGGGCGGGCGACGAGTGGGCCTTCGTCGTGCTCTACCGCGACCTGCAACCACGCCTGCTGCGGTACGCCACCGCACTGGTCGGCGCCGACGCCGAGGACGTCACCGCCGAGACGTGGCTGCACGTGGCGAAGGACCTGCGCCGCTTCTCCGGGGACCTCGACGGTTTCCGGGGCTGGGTCACCACGATCTGCCGGAACCGGGCGATGGACTCGGCGCGGGCCCGCACCCGCCGCCCTGCCGATCCCGCGGAACCGGCGGACCTGGTGGCGCTCGCGGACGTCCGGCACACCGACGGTGCCGTGTTCGACGGGCTGGCCACCCAGTGGGCCGTCGACCAGATCCTCGCGTTGCCGCGCACCGAGGCCGAGGCGGTGCTGCTGCGCGCGGTGATCGGGCTCGACGCGACCACCGCGGCCACGGTGCTCGGCAAACGGCCCGGCGCGGTCCGGGTCGCCGCCCACCGCGGGCTCCGGCGGCTCGCCGAGCGGCTCCGGGCGGGGGAGGAGGCCGGTCCCGCGAGGACCGGCCAGGGACGGCGGACGGGGGTCGCCGATGTGTGAGCACTGCACCGGCCGGGGCGTCGAGGCGCCGCCGGCGACCTGGATGGCGATCACGGACGTCGACCGCCTGCTCGACGGCGACGGGGGACCCCGCGACCTCCGCCGCCTGCTCGACGCGGCCGCCGGCCCGGGCACGCCCCGGGAGCTGCGCGGGGAACGCGGCGCCGCGGCCGCATTCGCCGCGGCCGCGACCTCGCGGGGGCGGTGGCGGCTGCGGAGGGCGACGGTCACCGCGTCCGGCGCCGTCGCCGCCAAGTCCCTCGCCGCCGCCCTCGCCGTGGTGGGCACCGCCACTGGCGGCCTCGCCCTCGCCGCCGGCGAGACCCACCCCTCCGGCCCCGTGGAGCACGCCCCCACCACGAGCCCGAACTGGTCCGCCCCGGGCGAGCACGCCGCGGGCGTCGCCGGAGCGGCCGTCTCGGCGGCCTCCGCCGCGACCGACGCGGGGGCGCCGGTGACGGGGCAGTCCGTGGCCGCACACGCGACCGGTGGCCGGGTCGAGGCCGGCCGCGGCCGCACCGATGTCCCGTCGGGGCCGACGGCCCGGTCCGCGGTGGAGGGAACGGGGAGCAACTCGATCGACGGAGGCGGCGGGCCCGGGGGGTCCGACGGGGTCCCGAGCGGCTCCGGTGGGCCGGTGGGGGAGGCCGGGAACTCGGGCAAGATCCCACCCGGCCTCGCCAAGAAGGCCCAGGATCCGGAGGACGAGCAGTAGGGCTGCGGGATCGGCTGTGGTGGTGACCTGCCTGCTCGCCGGCGGTGGGCTGCGTCGGGCTCTCCTCGGCGTCAGTTCTCGAATCAGGTCCGGTGGGCATGCCTCTCGGCTGGGCTCGCCGAACGGTGACGGCCATCTGGAATCGCGGCCCGCCATCGCCACCGCGGACTGGCGTCGCACGTGCCGCCACTCGTCCACCGACTCGACCCCTCAGTGGCCGCAGCCCGCATGATCGAGTGTGCCCCTTGCCTTCCCGGCCACGCCGCAGGAAGGCGCGGGGGCGGCGAGCGCGGAGGAGCCGCCGGCCGGGACGCGCCGAACGAGCGGGCGAAGGGGGCCCGGCCGCGGTGGTCGGGGGGCATCGCCTGCCGCGGCCGGGTGTCGGTGGGGACCGGGACGGCGGCCCACCACCGCCGCCCGGCCGCCCGGGAACCGGGTGGGCCCTCCCTGCCCGCCCCGGACGTCCGGACCGGCGGGCGCGACGCCCTGCGCCGCCGGATCCGTTGCGGCGCAGCGGCGGCATCGTCCTCGTGCCGGCGCGGTACGCCGACGATCAGCGTCGCTGGCCGGTGCGGGTGGCAGGAGGGGCCGACCGATCACCGTCGGCGGGCCGCTCGGTCCGCGGAGCAGGGACGAAGGTCCCGGGCCTGATCCGGGCCCGGACCGTCGGTGATCACCTGCTCACGCGCTCCGGCCCACGCGCACCCGCGTCCACCGGTACCCCACCCCGGCGGCCACGACCCCCACCCCGATCACCACGGACTGCCAGGGGAGAGTCGCCGCGAGGACGGCGCATCCCGTCATCCCGAGCACCTGGAACCCCCGCGGGTACCGGCGCTCGGGAGGCGGCTGCCCGAGCGCCGACAGGTTGGCGACGAAGTAGTAGAGGAGCACGCCGAGGGACGAGAAGCCGATCACCCCGCGCAGGTCCACCGTGCACACCAGCACCACGACGACCAGGGCGACGGCGATCTCCGCGCGGTGCGGCACCGACCGCCGCGGGTGGACGGCCGCCAGGGGCGCGGGCAGGTCGGACTCCCGGGCCATGGCGAGCACGGTCCGCCCCACGCCGGCGACGAGCCCGAGCAGCGCGCCGAGCGAGGCGAGCGCGCCGCCGGCCGCGGCGATCCAGGTCGCGCCGGGCGGGAGGACCTCGGCCAGCGGAGCGGTGGACGCCGCCAGCCGGGTCGGCCCCAGCACCAGCAACAGCACGACGCCGACCGCTGCGTACACCACGACCGTCCCGGCGAGGGCCAGCGTGATCGCCCGCGGGATCGTGCGCGCCGGCTCGCGCACCTCCTCGCCGAGCGTCGCGACCCGCGCGTACCCGGCGAACGCGAAGAAGAGCAGGCCGGCAGCCTGGAGTACCCCGTAAGCCCCAGAACCTCCGACGGCCAGGCCCGCCGGCTGCAGTGGGCCGCGGACCACCGCGACGGTCAGGATCGCGACCAGTGCGAGCAGCACCACCGCGACCAGGATCCGGGTGAGCCGGGCCGTGCGCGTCACCCCGGCCAGGTTCACCCCGGCCACGGCGACGACGGCGAGCACGGCCACCGGTCGGTGCCAGGCGGCGGGCACGAGGTAGGCCGCCGCGGTCAGGGCCATGGCCGCGCAGCTCGCCGTCTTGCCGATCACGAAGCCCCAGCCCGCGACGAACCCCCACCACGGGCCGAGCCGCTCGCGCCCGTAGACGTACGTGCCGCCGGACCGCGGGTACCGGGCCGCGAGCTGGGCCGACGACGTCGCGTTGCACCACGCCACCAGGGCCGCCGACGCCAGGCCGAGGAGCAGCCCCGACCCCGCCGCGGCCGCCGCCGGCGCGAACGCCGCGAACACCCCCGCGCCGATCATCGAGCCGAGCCCGATGACGGTCGCGTCGACCGTGCCCAGCCGGCGCTGGAGCCCCGGTGCGCTCATCCCGCGGACCGGCGGCGCGCCCGGTGCGCGGCGACGTTGACGCGGTTGCCGCACAGGTCCGGCATGCAGTAGCGGCGCCGCCCCGCCCGGCTCACGTCGACGAACGCGCCCTCGCAGAACGGTGCGGCGCAGGCCCGGAAGCGCTGCGCCCCGAGCGCCCGCACCGCGCCCAGCAGCCCCACCCCGGTGACCGCCGCCAGGCCCTCGACCAGGCCGGCGTCGGACCCGAAGACCCAGTCCGGACGGTCGCCCCCGCCGAGCGTCAGCCCGCCCGCCGCGAGGGTCGAGGCGCGCCGGACGACGGCGTCGACCCCTTCGCCGTCGACGATCTCGTCGACGATCGCGCGCAGCTCCGCCCGCAGGTCACGCACGTCGTCGAGCTCGGCCGGCGTGCACGACCCGGCGAACCCGTGCGCCGCGAGCAGGTCGTCGACCTCCGCCGCAGACGTCAGCTTCTCGACGCCGTGCCACACCCGCGGTGCGGTGGAGATCAGCGCGGTCGCGAGCTCCGCCCCTCGGGGGTAATCGCTCAAAGCCAGTTGCACGCCTTACCTCCGCCGTGTCACGGTAACCGTCCCAACCGCATCGAAGACCTTACCGGAGGCGGACATGCTGCAGACCCAGGAGAAGGTGACCGGCGGGACCGTGGCGTACGAGCGCGTCGGCGACGGTCCGGCCGTGGTCCTCACCCACGGCACGCCGTCCTCGTCGGTGCTGTGGCGGGACGTCGTGCCGGCGCTCGCCACGGACCACACGGTCTACCTGTGGGACCTCCCCGGCTACGGACGCTCGACGACCGCGGCCGGCGTCCGCCCGTCGGTCGCCCTGCACGCACGCGTCCTGGCGGAGCTGCTCGACGCCTGGGACCTGCGGGATCCCGTGCTCGTCGGGCACGACATCGGTGCCGCGGCCGTCCTGCGGGCGCACCTGCGCCATCGGGTTCCCGCGCGCGCCCTCGCCCTGCTCGACGCCGCCGTCCTGCCGCCGTGGACCACGCCGGTCGCGCAGCACATCCAGGCGCACCTCGACGTCTACCGCACCATGCCCGAGCACGTGTTCCACGAACTGATCCGCGCCCACCTCGCCACGGCGACGCACCGCCCGCTCGATGCGTCGACCGAGCGCGCCTACCTCGAGCCCTACGCCGGCGAGGCCGGGCAGCAGCGCTACCTGGACCAGGTCGAGGGCTTCGACGAGGCGGACACCCGGGACGTGGTCGCGGCCCTGGGCGAGGTCGCCGCGCCGACGCTCGTGCTGTGGGGCGAGCACGACCGCTGGCTGCCGGCCGACTCCGCCGACCGGCTGGCCGCGGCGATCCCGGGCTCCCGCCGTGTCGTCGTCCCCGAGGCGGGTCACTTCCTTCCGGAGGACGACCCCGCGACCACCGCTGCGGAGCTGGGCCGGTTCTTGCGGGGTGTGTGACACAGGTCACTCACGGCAGGATGTCGAGCGCGGACCTCCCGCTCCGTACGTGCTCACGACGGACGCCCGCCGGGCGCCGCCGACGAGAGGAGACGTCGTGAAGTACCTGATCATCATGCAGGTCGACCCCGCCGTGCTGGAGAGCCTGACCGAGGCCCAGGGCCGCGAGATCGGGACCGGGCACGGCCGCTTCATGGACGAGATCACCCGCACCGGGGAGCTGATCGGCACGCAGGCCCTGGCCGACCCGTCGCGGAGTGCGGTCGTGTCCGTCCGCGACGGCGCGACGACCGTGACCGACGGCCCGTTCGTCGAGGCCAAGGAGTACATGGGCGGCTTCTACCTGGTCGACGTCGAGACCCCGGAGCGGGCGTACGAGCTGGCCGCCAAGATCCCCGACGCCGCGATCGAGGGGCTCGCGATCGAGGTGCGCCCGGTCGTCTTCACCGCGGGCTTCGGCCTGAGCGAGCCCGAGGCCTCCTGACGATGGCCGACCGCGCGCTCGAGGACCTGCTGCGCCGCTGCGCGCCGCAGGTCCTCGGCGTGCTCGTCTCCCGCTTCCGGCAGTTCGACCTGTGCGAGGACGCGGTGCAGGAGGCCCTCCTCGCGGCGTCGACCACCTGGCCGGAGACCGGCGTCCCGGAGGAGCCGGTCGGGTGGCTGGTCACCGTCGCCCGCCGCCGGCTGACCGACCTGTGGCGGAGCGACAGCGCGCGGCGCCGCCGGGAGGAGGCCGCGGCCGTCGATCCCTCCGAGGCCGTCGAGCTCGAGGCCCCGGCCGTCGACGACAGCCTCGACATGCTGCTGCTCTGCGTGCACCCGGACCTCACCGAGGCGAGCCGGATCGCGTTGACGCTGCGCGCCGTCGGCGGGCTGACGACCGCGGAGATCGCCCGCGCGTTCCTGGTCCCCGAGGCCACGATGGCCCAGCGGATCAGCCGGGCGAAGGCCACGATCGAGGCCGGCGGCGCCGCGTTCACCCTGCCCGCCGACGCGCGCACCGAGCGGCTGGCCGCTGCCCTGCACGTCCTCTACCTGATCTTCAACGAGGGGTACACGGCCAGCGCCGGCACCGGCCTCACCCGGGTCGACCTCTCCGCCGAGGCGATCCGGCTGACCCGGATGCTGCACCGCCTCCTGCCCGCCGACGGGGAGGTGGCCGGCCTGCTCGTCCTCATGCTCCTGACCGACGCCCGGCGGCAGGCCCGCACGGACGCCGACGGCCGCATGATCCCCCTCGCGGAGCAGGACCGGAGCCGGTGGGACCACGCGGCCATCGGCGAGGCCGTCGCGCTGCTCGAACGCACGCTCGCCCGTCGCGAGGTCGGTCCGTACCAGCTGCAGGCCGCGATCGCGGCCGTCCACGCCGAGGCGCCCACGGACGCCGACACCGACTGGCGGCAGATCGAGATCCTCTACCGGCTGCTCGAGGAGTGCACGGACAACCCGGTCGTCACTCTCAACCGGGCCGTGGCAGTCGGGATGGCGTACGGGCCCGAGCGCGGGCTGGAGGTGCTGGACCGGGTGGCGGGCGACAAGCGGCTGGCCCGCCACCACCGGCCCGACGCCGTGCGCGCCCACCTGCTGGACCGGCTGGGCGAGCACGAACAGGCGCGCGAGCACTACCGCAAGGCCGCGCGGGGTGCCCTCAACCTCGCCGAGAAGCGCTACCTCGAGGACCGGGCCCGGCGTGCGGGCTCGGCCGCCACCTCGCCCCCCGACGACGACCCGGGGACCTGATCGGCGTCCGTCAGGGCAGGCGGCGGTGGAAGGCCCGGATGTGCGCCTCCATCCGCTCGGCGGCCCGCGCGGCCTCACCGGCCTCGATCGCGTGGAGGATCCCGCGGTGCTCCCGCCGCAGCTGCGCGCGCAGGCCGGGCCAGTCCTCCTCGGCCCGCATGCCGTCGAGCAGGGCGCCGCGCAGCGACTCGCGGATCGCCGCGGTCAGCTCGCTGACCAGCCGGTTCCCGCCGGACTCGGCGATCGCGACGTGGAAGGCCGTGTCGAGCGGGTTGAACTCCTCGCGCGGCAGGTCGGCGTCCATCGCCGCGAGCGCCTCGCGGAGCCGGGCGAGATCGGCGGGGGAGCGCCGCTCGGCGGCCGACGCGGCGCTGGTGCGCTCCAGCATCACCCGCGCGCCGGTGAGGTCCTCGGCCGGGAAGGAGCTCACCGCGAGGTGCATCTTGAGCAGTCGGGACAGGGCCTTCGCCGGTGCCGGGACGATCACGGTGCCGGAGTCGCTGCCCGTGCCCTGCTGCGAGCGCACGACGCCCTGCGCCTGCAGCACGCGCAGCGCCTCGCGCACCGCCTGGCGGCTCGCGCCGAGCATCGACGCGAGCTCCCGCTCCGGGGGCAGCCGGTCGCCCGGGCCGAGCGCCCCCGAGACGAGCTGCTCCTCGATCCGCTCGATCACGAGCTCGTAGGTCGGGACGCGCTGGACCTGGTCCCAGCGTGGTGCCGCCATCTCCACCCCCTCGGTGGACGGGAGCCTAGCGTGCGGGTTAAGGTCCGACCATAGCTCAGCCCGCGCCGGACCCGGGGACGGACCCGGAGCCGAACTCCGCCCACCACCGGAGGCACCGTGACCGTCGGCCTGCTCGTCACCTGCATGAACGACGCCCTGTTCCCGGACACCGGTCGGGCCGTCGTCACCCTGCTGCGCCGGCTGGGGGTCGAGGTCGACTTCCCGGCCGCGCAGACCTGCTGCGGCCAGCCCATGGTCAACACCGGCTACCTCGACGAGGCCGTGCCGCTGCTGCGCCGGCACCTCGAGGCCTTCGCCGGGTACGAGGCCGTCGTGGTGCCGTCGGGCTCGTGCGCGGGCTCGGTGCGCCACCAGCACCGCCTGGTGGCCGAGCGCTCCGGCGATCCGGGCCTGGTGCGCGCCGTCGAGCAGGCCGCGCCGGTGTACGAGCTGTCCGAGTACCTGGTCGACGTGCTGGGCGTGGTCGACGTCGGGGCCTACTTCCCGCACCGGGTCACCTACCACCCGACCTGCCACTCGCTGCGGATGCTGGGCGTGGGCGACCGGCCGACCCGGCTGCTGGAGGCCGTGCGCGGGCTGCGGCTCGTCGAGCTGCCGGCGGCCACGGAGTGCTGCGGGTTCGGCGGGACCTTCGCGGTGAAGAACTCCGAGACCTCGATCGCGATGGGCGCGGACAAGGCGCGGCACGTGCGCGAGTCGGGCGCCGAGGTGCTGGTCGCGGGCGACAACTCCTGCCTGACGCACATCGGCGGCCTGCTCTCCCGCGAGCGGTCGGGCGTGCGCGTGATGCACCTGGCGGAGGTGCTGGCCGCGACCGAGCCCGTGATCGAGGAACCGCCCCGGGAGGCGGACCGCGACTCCGCCGGCAGCGCCGCCCTCGCCCACGGAGGTGCCCGGTGAGCGCCACCTTCCTCGGCACGCCCGCCTTCCCGACCGCGGCCCGCGCCGCCCTGGCCGACACGCAGCTCCGTCGCAACCTCGCCCACGCGACCGGCACGATCCGGGCCAAGCGGGCCGCGGTCGTCGGCGAGGTCGACGAGTGGGAGCGGCTGCGGGTCGCCGGTGCCGCGCTGAAGGACCGGACGCTCCGGCACCTCGACACCTACCTCGTACAGCTGGAGGAGTCGCTGACCCGGGCCGGCGCGACCGTGCACTGGGCGCGCGACGCCGACGAGGCCAACCGGATCGTCGTCGACATCGCCCGGGTTCACGGGACGGACGAGGTCGTCAAGGTCAAGTCCATGGCGACGGCGGAGATCGGGCTCAACGAGGCCCTCGAGGCCGCCGGGATCCACGCCTGGGAGACCGACCTGGCCGAGCTGATCGTGCAGCTCGGCGAGGACCTGCCCAGCCACATCCTGGTGCCGGCGATCCACCGCAACCGCTCCGAGGTCCGCGAGATCTTCCTGCGCGAGATGGGCCGGCACGGGAAGGCCGCGCCCCGCGACCTCACCGACACCCCGGCCGAGCTCGCCGCCGCGGCCCGGGCGCACCTGCGGGAGAAGTTCCTGCGCGCCAAGGTCGCGGTGTCCGGCGCCAACTTCGCGGTCGCGGAGACCGGCACGCTGGCCGTGGTCGAGAGCGAGGGCAACGGGCGGATGTGCCTGACCCTTCCCGAGGTGCTGGTCAGCGTGGTGGGCATCGAGAAGCTCGTGCCCACGTGGGCGGATCTCGACGTCTTCCTGCAGCTGCTCCCGCGCAGCTCCACCGGCGAGCGGATGAACCCGTACACCTCGATGTGGACCGGCGTGACGCCCGGCGACGGTCCGCAGGAGGTCCACGTCGTGCTGCTCGACAACGGGCGGACGGACGTGCTCGCCGACGAGGTCGGCCGGCAGGCGTTGCGCTGCATCCGCTGCTCCGCGTGCCTCAACGTCTGCCCGGTCTACGAGCGCACCGGCGGCCACAGCTACGGCTCGGTCTACCCGGGGCCGATCGGGGCGATCCTCACCCCGATGCTGCGCGGGGTCGGGCACGACACCCAGGTCGACTCGCTGCCCTACGCCTCGAGCCTGTGCGGGGCGTGCTTCGAGGTGTGCCCGGTGCGGATCGACATCCCCGAGGTGCTGGTGCACCTGCGCACGAAGGTGGTCGACGCGCACCGCGGCGAGCCGAAGGTGCAGAACCTGGCGATGAAGGCGGCGTCGTGGGCGTTGTCCGACGCCCGCCGGACCGCCGCGGCGGAGAAGGTGTCCGGCGCCGTCGGACGGCTCCTGCGGGGCACCAAGCGCCGCGCGCCGGGCGGCCGTGGCGTGCTCGGCGCGCTGCCCGGGCCTGCCGCGGCCTGGTCCGACGCACGGGACGTGCCGGTGCCCGCGCCGGAGTCGTTCCGGGCGTGGTGGGCGCGGACGGACGGCGGGCGCCGCGAGGACGGGGGAGCGAAGTGAGCGTGCGCGAGGAGATCCTGGGGCGGGTGCGCACGGCGCTGCAGGACGTCCCGAGCACCGAGAACCCTGCCGACGTCGCCGTGGACCGGCCGGAGCCGCGGCCGACCACGCACGAGGACGTCGAGCTGTTCGCCGAGCGCGTGGCCGACTACAAGGCGACGGTGGTGCGCTGCACGCCCGAGGACCTGCCGACGCACCTGGCCGCGGCCCTGGAGGGTGTCCCGCGCCTGCTGGTGCCCGCGGACCTGCCGGAGGACCTGCGCCCGGCCGACGCGATCCTCGACGAGCAGCTGACGACCGCCGAGCTCGACACCGTCGACGGCGTGCTGACCACGGCCGCGCTGGGCATCGCCGAGACGGGGACGATCGTGCTGGACCACGGGCCGGGGCAGGGCCGGCGCGCCGCGACCCTCGTGCCCGATCGGCACGTGTGCGTGGTGCGGGTGGACCAGGTGGTCGCCGACGTCGCCTCCGCGGTGGACCGCCTCGACCCCACCCGGCCGCTGACCTGGATCAGCGGGCCGAGCGCGACCAGCGACATCGAGCTGGACCGGGTCGAGGGCGTGCACGGCCCCCGCACCCTGATCGTCCTGCTGGTCGGCTGAGCGAACGGCACTCTCGTCCACCTTTGTGAGCGAGAGTGCCGTTCGTGCGTCAGAGGAGGGATGCGCCGGTCTTCTCGCGCACCTCGTCCTCGGAGACGCCGAAGGTCTCGACCAGGCGCAGGCCCTCGTCCGTCACGTCGATCACGGCGAGGTCGGTGACGATCCGGTTCACGCAGCCCACGCCCGTGAGCGGCAGGGTGCACTGCTCGACGATCTTGGGCGAGCCGTCCTTGGAGACGTGGTCCATCATCACGATGACCTTCTTCGCCCCGTGGACGAGGTCCATCGCCCCGCCCATCCCCTTGATCATCTTGCCGGGGATGGCCCAGTTGGCGAGGTCGCCGCCGACGCTGACCTGCATGGCGCCGAGGACGGCGACGTCGACCTTGCCGCCGCGGATCATCGAGAAGCTGTCCGAGGAGCCGAAGTAGCTCGCGCCGGGCAGGACCGTGACGGTCTCCTTGCCGGCGTTGATGAGGTCGGGGTCGACCTCGTCGTCCGTCGGGTAGGGGCCGACGCCGAGGATGCCGTTCTCGCTGTGCAGCACCACGGTCCGGGTGCCCGGGATGTGGTCGGGCACCAGCGTCGGCATGCCGATGCCGAGGTTGACGTACGAGCCGTCGGGCAGCTCGTCGGCCACCCGCTTCGCGAGCTGGTCCCGGGTGAGACTCACTTCCGCACCGTCCTGAACTCGACCGGCTTCTCGGCGTCGGGCACGTGCACGACGCGCTGGACGTGGATGCCGGGGGTGTGCACCGCGTCGGGGTCGATCTCGCCGGGCTCGACGAGGTGCTCGACCTGCGCGATCGTGATCCGCCCGGCCGCGGCGCAGTCCGGGTTGAAGTTGCGGGCGCTGCGCCGGTACACGAGGTTGCCGTGCCGGTCGCCCTTCCAGGCGTGGACCAGCGCGTAGTCCGGGGCGATGGCGCGCTCGAGCACGTAGCGCACGCCGTCGAACTCGCGGACCTCCTTCGGCGGGGACTTCACCGCGACCGTGCCGTCCGCCGCGTAGCGCCACGGCAGGCCGCCGTCGCTGACCAGCGTGCCGACGCCGGCGGGGGTGAAGAAGGCCGGGATCCCGGCCCCGCCCGCGCGCAGCCGCTCGGCGAGCGTGCCCTGCGGGGTCAGCTCCAGCTCGAGCTCGCCGGCGAGGTACTGCCGGGCGAACTCCTTGTTGTTGCCGACGTAGGAGCCGATCGTCCGGCGGATCCGGCCCGCGGAGAGCAGGGTGCCGAGGCCGAAGCCGTCCACGCCCAGGTTGTTGCTGATCGTCTCGAGGTCGGTCGCGCCCTGCTCGAGCAGGGCCGCGATCAGCGCGGTCGGGACGCCGGACATGCCGAAGCCTCCGACGGCCAGGGACGCGCCGTCCCCGATGTCGGCGACCGCTTCGCGCGCCGACGCCACCACCTTGTCCATGCAGGGCACCGTACCCGCCGTTCGCATCTCGCACAAGAGTTCGGATCGCGAACATCAGGTGATGCACGAACGGCGCTCTCGCTCAGATCTGGTGAGCGAGCGCCGTTCGCTCGTGTCCTGCGGGAGCCTGGCGTCAGAGGAGGGCGGCCCGGAGGTCGGCGGCGGTGGGGTAGACCGCGATCGCGCCGGCGGTGTCGAGCTCGCCGGGCTCCGCGTAGCCCCAGCCCGCGCCGAGGCAGGAGATGCCGTGCCGGCCCGACCCGACGACGTCGTGCAGCCGGTCGCCGACCATGATCGTCTCGTCGGGCTCGGGGGAGTCGAGGCGGCGCAGCGCCTCCTCGACCACGGCGGCCTTGCTCGGGCGCTGCGCGTCGACCGTGTCGCCGGTGATGGCGATGAACAGCTCGGTCCAGCCCTGGTTGGCGAGGATCTCGCGGGCGGCGGGCTCGGCCTTGCTCGTCGCGAGCCCGAGCCGCACGTCGGCGGCCGCGAGGGCTTGGAGCAGGTCCTCGATGCCCGGGTACGGGGTGGACTTGAGCAGGCCGCTCTCCCGGTACAGCGGCCGGTACAGCGCGAGGATCTTCTCGGTGTTCTCCGCGCCGACGAGCGGCGGCAGCGACTCGTAGAGCGGCGGGCCGAGCAGCTGGCGGCCGATGACGGTGTCGTCCCACGGCACGCCGACCTGGTCGAAGGCGGTCCGGAGGGTCCCGAGGATGCCCGGGGCGGAGTCGACGAGGGTGCCGTCGAGGTCGAGGAGCACGGTGCGGTAGCGGGGGCGGGTCACCGGGCCATTGTCCCCGAGCGAGTTCCTGACCGTTCCGGGCGCATGCCGTACGGTCGTGCGCATGACGAACACGGGGCTGCTCGCGCCGCTCTCCGGCACCGACGCCGTCGCCACGCACCTCGGCGACACCGCGTGGGTGCGCGCGCTGCTCGACGTCGAGGTCGCCCTCTCCCGCGCCGCCGCACGGTACGCCCTCGTCCGGCCCGACGACGCGGAGGAGGTCGCCGCCGCGGCCGACCGGCTGGCCACGGACCCGGGCGTGCCGGGTGAGCTGGCCGGCGCCGCCGTCGAGGGCGGCAACCCGGTGATCCCGCTGGCCCGGCTGCTCCGCAAGGCCGCGGGCGGGGCGAGCGGCGCGGTCCACCCCGGCGCGACCAGCCAGGACGTCATGGACACGGCGTTGGTGCTGCTCGTCCACCGCGCCGCACCGACCGTGCTGACCGACCTCCGCTCCGCCGCCGACGCCGCCGCCCGGCTCGCCGGCGCGCACCGCGACACCCCGACCGTCGCCCGCACCCTCGGCCAGCAGGCGCTGCCGACGACCTTCGGGCTCGTCGCCGCGGGCTGGGCCGCCGGGCTCGACGCCGCCGCCCGCGAGCTGGCCGTCCGGGTCGACGCCCTGCCCGTCCAGTTCGGCGGCGCGGCCGGCACCCTCGCCGCCTCGCACCCGCACGGGCCCGCGGTCGCCGACGCCGTCGCCGACCTGCTCGGGCTCGCCCCGCAGGGGGTGCCGTGGCACACCGAGCGCACCCGGATCGGCACGCTGGCCGCGGCCCTCGGCGTGGCCGCGGGGGCGTGCGCGAAGCCCGCGACGGACGTCGTGCTGCTGTCGCAGACCGAGGTCGGCGAGGTCTCGGAGGCCGCCCCCGGCGACTCGTCGTCCATGCCGCACAAGCGGAACCCGATCGCGGCGATCACCGCACGGGCGTCGGCCCGCCGGGCCCCCGGGCTGGTCGCGACGCTGCTCGCCGCGATGGACCACGAGCACCAGCGCGCGGCCGGGGCCTGGCACGCGGAGTGGGGCACGCTCACCGACCTGCTCGCGGTCACCGGCGGTGCGGCCGGCCGGCTGCGCACCAGCCTGGAGGGCCTGCAGGTCCACCCGGACGCCATGCGCCGCAACCTCGCCCTGACGACCGACGGCCAGCCGGACACCGGCCACGCCGGCGAGCTCGTCGACCGCATCCTGGAGGCCCGGTGAACGCGCCCGAGAAGCACGGTGCCAACCAGACCGACCACGCCGTCCGCGCCGAGCACGTCCAGTCGCTCGCCCGCGGGCTGTCGGTGATCAAGGCGTTCGACGGGGCGCACCCGGCGCAGACCCTGTCCGACGTCGCGCGCGCCACCGGCCTGACCCGCGCCGCGGCCCGCCGCTTCCTGCTCACGCTCGTCGAGCTCGGCTACGTCCGCACGGACGGCCGGTTCTTCGCGCTCACCCCGCGGGTGCTGGAGCTGGGCTACTCCTACCTCTCGGCGCTGTCGCTGCCCGAGCTCGCCTCCCCGCACCTGGAGGAGCTCGTCGAGACGGTGCACGAGTCCGCCTCGGTCTCCGTGCTCGACGGCGGCGACGTCGTCTACGTCGCCCGGGTCGCCACCGCGCGGATCATGGCCGTGTCGATCACGGTCGGCACGCGGTTCCCCGCCTACGCCACCTCGATGGGCCGGGTCCTGCTGGCCGCCCTCCCGCCGGCCGAGCTCGACGCGCGGCTGGGTGCCCTCGAGCCGCTGACGGACCGCACCGTGGCCGACCGGGACACCCTGCGGGACGTCCTCGGCGACGTCCGCGCCGCCGGTTACTGCCTCGTCGACCAGGAGCTGGAGGACGGGCTGCGGTCGGTCGCGGTGCCGATCCGGGACGCGGCGGGCACCGTGGTCGCGGCCGCCAACGTCAGCACCCACGCCCTGCGCAACAGCACCGCCTGGCTGCGCGACGAGGCCCTCCCGCACCTGCGGGCCTGCGCCGCCGCGGTCGAGGCGGACCTGAAGGGGCTGCGGGGGTGACCCGGCCGGGCGTCCGGGCGCGGCCCGTGCTGCGATGGTGGCCCTGAGACCGAGCGAGGGGGACCCGTGGCCGAGCGACCGATCGTGCTGGGCGTGCAGCCGTGCGGCGAGAGCGCCGATCCGGGGCGGCTCCTGGAGCGGGTGACGCTGACGGCCCGGGGCGTCGACGTGCTGTTCCTCGTGGATTCCCCCGAGCCGGCCGCCGGCCCCGCACCGCTCGACGCGCTCGCGATCGCCACCCGGGTGGCGCCCGGCGTGCCCGGCACCGGGCTGGTGCCGCAGGTGCCCGTGACCGGCGCCGATCCCGTCGCCCTGCACGACGCCGTGGCCGCGCTCGACGCCGCCTCGCTCGGCCGGGCCGGGTGGGAGGCCGTGGTGACGGCCCCGGTCGCGCCCACCCCGCCCGGGGAGCTGTGGGCCGAGGCCGCGGAGGTCGTCGAGGTGGCGCACCGGCTCCGAACCGGTGGCGGGACCGGGTTCAGCGGTGAGTTCGTGCAGGTGCAGGGCCGGATCCCGGTGCCGCGGTCGCCGCAGGGCGAGCCGGTCGTCGTGGTCCGGGCCGACGCGCCCGAGGCGCTGACGGTCGCGGCGCGCAGCGCCGACGTCGTGCGGATCTCCGCCGGCACGGTCGCCGAGGCGGCGATGCGCCGGCTGGACGTCGAGGGCGCGGCCGCCGAGGCCGGGCGCGATCCGCGGACGCTGCGCCTGCTGGTCGACGTCGGGGTCGGCGCGGGGGACGGGCTCCACCACTCGGGCTCGGCCGGGCTGGCGTCGCTCGCCCGCGAGCTCGCCAGGGCCGGCGCCGACGGGGTCGTGTTCCTCCCCGCCCGGCCGCGCGGGCTGGAGAAGGTGGCCGACGACGTCGTCCCGCTGCTGCGGGCGCACCGGAGGCCGCTGCGCACCCTGCGCGAGCGCTTCGGCCTGCCGATCCCCGCCGCCGGGCTCGCCGTCTCCCCGGGCTGAACCTCCCGTTCTGTCGGTCCCGGGTGGCACGCTGCCCGGCGTGGGGGAACGGGAGCTGTCGTGGGGTGAGCTGAACCGCGCACTGCTGGCGCGGCAGCTCCTGCTGGAGCGCGCTGCGCTCGGACCCGTGCGCGCCGTCGAGCGGGTGGGCGGGCTGCAGACGCAGTACGCGCCGTCGGGCTACGTCGGACTGTGGTCGCGGCTGCGGGACTTCCGCCGCGAGGACCTCACGGGGGCGCTGACCGGGCGCCGGATCGTCCAGGCGTGGGTCATGCGCTGCACCATCCACATGGTCTCGGCGGCCGACCTCGCCCCGCTCACCGAGGCGGTGCGCGAGCCGCGGCGCCGGTGGTGGCTGCGCGCGCAGAAGGAGGCCGCGGGCCTGGACATGCCCGCCGTCGCCGAGGCCGTCCGCAGGTACCTGGCGGACGGCCCGCGCAAGCAGGCCGAGATCGTCGCGCTGCTCGCGGCGGACGGGTTCCCGAAGGTCGCCTTCCAGGGCGTCCAGCTGTGGCTCGACCTCGTGCGGGTGCCGCCCGCCGGGACCTGGGAGTCGCCGCGCGCGCACGTGTACGGGCTGGCCGAGGACTGGGTGCCGGCGAGCGGGGCCGACCGCGCCGGCGGCGAGGAGCTGCTGGCCGAGCGCTACCTGCGCGCGTTCGGGCCGGCGTCGGCGCAGGACCTCGCGCGGTACGCCGGCTGGACGATCACCGAGGCACGGGCCGTGCTGGCGAGGATCGAGACCCGGCGGTTCCGCGACCCGGCGGGCGGCGAGCTCGTCGACCTGCCGCGGCTGCCGATCCCGGCGGCGGACACGCCCGCGCCCGTGCGGTTCCTCTCGACCTTCGACGCAGTCCTGCTGCTCGGGCACGCGACGCGCGCGGGCATCCTGCCGCCGGAGCACCGGGAGAAGGTGTTCGCCACGCGGATGCCGCAGTCCACGCCGACCTTCCTGGTCGACGGCCGGGTGGCCGGCACCTGGCGGTTCACCGACGGGCGGGTGGTGCCGGCGCCGTTCGCGGAGCTGCCCGCCGCGGCGGCGCGGGAGGTGGCGGAGGAGGCGGAGCGGCTCACGGAGTTCCACGAGGCCTGAACACGCGGCCCGTCGGGCGGGAATCTAGATGCGCAGCCGGGTCTCGATGTCGGCCGGTGAGTCGGGCAGGGCCCGCAGGTCGGCGACCAGGCGTTCCCGGTCGCGGTCGGCCGGCAGCATCCCGGCGAACGGCGCCGCGGGGCGGAACTGGGCCAGGCGGAAGCGGCGGCGGCCGTCCCGGTGGGCGCCGACGAGGCTCCACCCGAGGACGACGAGGGCGGCGAGGACGAGGATCGATGCGGTCATGGCAGGAAGTTTGCTCCGCATCAGTTCCTGCCAGAAGTGGCAGAGAAGACACCCTGCGCAAAGATGCCGCCAGTATGCTGTCGCGCATGCTGCGCAGCGTCGCCGTGCTGGTCATGCCCGAGCTCGCCGTGTTCGAGTTCGGGGTGCTGTGCGAGGTGTTCGGCATGGACCGCTCCGACGACGGCCTGCCGGTCCTCGAGTACCGCGTCTGCGGGGTCGAGGCCGGGAAGCCGGTCAGCACCACCGGGGGCGTGCAGGTCGTGCCCGAGCACGGCCTCGAGGGGCTCCAGGGCGCCGACCTGGTCGCCGTGCCCGCCACCCGCCTGCGAGAGTTCCCGGAGGAGGCGCTCCAGGCCCTGCGGGACGCGGAGGCGGCCGGCGCGATCCTGCTGACCGTCTGCTCCGGCGTCTTCGTGCTGGCCGAGGCCGGGCTGCTCGACGGGCGCAAGGTCACCGCCCACTGGCACAGCGTCGACGAGCTGCGCGAGCGGTACCCGACGGTCGAGGTGGACCCGGACGTCCTCTACGTCGACGACGGCAACCTCATCACCAGCGCGGGCACGGCCGCGGGTATCGACGCCTGCCTGCACCTGGTCCGCCGCGAGCTCGGCAGCGCCGTCGTGAACGGCATCGCGCGCCGCATGGTGGTGCCGCCGCAGCGCGAGGGCGGGCAGCGGCAGTTCATCGACCGGCCCGTGCCGGAGTGCTCGGCCGACTCGCTCGGGCCGCTGCTGGACTGGATGCTCACCCACCTCGACGTCGAGCACACGGTGGCGGACCTGGCGAAGCGCGCCACGATGTCCGAGCGGACCTTCGCCCGGCGCTTCGTGAACGAGACCGGCACGACCCCGCTGCGCTGGCTGACCCGGCAGCGTGTGCTGCACGCCCGGCGCCTGCTCGAGGACACCGACCTCTCCGTCGACGCCGTGGCCGCCCGCTGCGGGTTCGGCAGCGGCACCCTGCTGCGGCACCATTTCCGCAAGGTCGTCGGCGTCGCGCCGGCGGACTACCGGCGGGTCTTCCGCAGCAGCGAGGAGCTCGCCGGCTGACCGTCCGGCCTGACGCGTGACGGATCTCACTCGCGAGGCCTGCGGCGCGGGCGATACTGAGCCGGACAGACGCGCATTCCCACCATCTGCGCCCCGGTCACCACCGGTCGTCGGCCGCCGCCGGCCGCCGGAGGACCCCGTCGACCGGGGGCGCGCGAGGAGCAGTGACGCCCGAGATGCCCGCGCAACCGAGAGTGGCGGTGATCGGGGCCGGCCCGTCCGGCCTGTACGCCGCGGCCGCCCTGCTGGCCTCCGAGGTTCCCGTCGACGTCGACGTACTCGACCGGCTGCCCGCCCCGTACGGCCTGGTCCGCTACGGCGTCGCCCCGGACCACGTGAAGATGAAGTCGGTCATCCGGGTGCTGCAGAAGCCGTTCGACGACGGCTCCCGCGTTCGGTTCCTCGGCAACGTCCGCGTCGGTGAGGGCGGCATCCCGCTCGACGTCCTCCGCGAGCACTACCACGCGATCGTCCACGCCTCGGGCAGCTCGGTGGACCGCGCCCTGGGCATCCCGGGGGAGGAGCTCGACGGCAGCCACGGCTCCGGCGCCTTCGTGAGCTGGTACTGCGGCCACCCGGACTTCGTCGACCTCGACCCGCTGCTCGACCACCCCGGCGTCGTCGTGGTGGGGGCGGGGAACGTGGCCCTCGACGTCGCCCGCGTGCTCGCCCGCGGGCACGCCGAGATGGCCGGGACGGACGTGCCGGACCGGGTGCTGGAGACGCTGCGCGGCAGTGCGGTCGCCGACGTCCACGTGGTGATCCGGCGCGGGCCGGAGCACGTCAAGTTCACCCCGGCCGAGCTGCGGCAGATCGGCGAGCTCGACGACGTGCAGGTGTTGGTGCACGACGACGGCGTGCTGGCCGCGGGCGTCCCCGAACCCGAGGAGCGCCGGCAGAAGCAGAACCTCGCGCTGCTCACCGACTGGACCGCGCACACCCCCGGCGACGCGCCCCGGCGCATCCACCTGCACTTCCTGCGCACGCCCGTGCGGCTGCTGGAGGAGGGCGGCCGGGTGGCCGGCATGGTCGTCGAGCGCAACGAGGTGCAGGACGGGAAGGTCGTCGGGACCGGCGAGGAGGAGACCTTCGAGGCCGGGCTGGTCGTCCGGGCGATCGGGTACTCGGGCGAGCCGATCCCGGGCCTGCCCTACGACGAGCGCAACGGGATCGTGCCCAACGACGCCGGCCGGGTCGTCGACGGCGACCGGCGGGTGCCCGGCGCCTACGTGACCGGCTGGATCAAGCGCGGCCCCACCGGCGTGATCGGCACGAACAAGCACGACGCCGTGGAGACCGTCGCCTCGCTGCTCGACGACCTCCACACGCTCCCGGACCCGGAGTACCCGGACCCGGACTCCGTCGTCGAGCGGCTGGAGGCCTACGGCATCGAGCCGGTCACCTGGTCCGACTGGGAACGGCTCGACGCCGAGGAGCTGCGCCTGGGGGAGGCCCGCGGCGGCGCCGAGCGGGTCAAGGTCGCCGAGCTGGGCGAGATGCTCGCCGCCGCCCGGGGCCGGACCGGCGCCCCGGCCTCCTAGTAGGGGTCGACGGACTCGACGCTCGGCAGGGCGCGGAGGCGGGTCGCGAACTCCGCGGCCTCCTCCGCGGTCATGCTGACCGAGCAGGTGAGCTCGCTGCAGCCGACGCCCTCGCGGACGTCGACCGCCATCTCCTTGACGAGGCCGCCGCAGGCGCGCAGCTCGGCGGCGACCAGCAGGACGCCGTCCATGCCGTGCGTGGTGACGATCGTGTGGCGGCGCAGGATGCGGCAGCCGGCGGTGCCGGTACGGACGTCGCCGGGCCGGTCGATGGTGATGCTCATGGGACGTGCTCCGGGGGGTGCGTTCGTGAAGCTGCTGGGAACGCGAGCCAGGTCTCGGCAGGGTTCTCGGCTTGGGGGAGCGCGGGGCGAGAGGTCCCGCGGGGGCGCGACGGCAGCCTGGCTCAGCCGACGCGCTGGGCTACTACGAGCCCTGCGCGCGCGGCGAGAAGGATCGCTGCGAGTCGCACGTCCGCCACGTTAGCAGCCGCGCGTGGCGCGTGACACCTGGCCTCCCGGACAGGGTGACCCGCCGGGGAGACGGCCCGAGAACGGGAGAAGGGGCCCCGCGGTGCGGGGCCCCTTCTCCGTGTCGATCAGGACGTGCGGACCGTCAGTCGGTCTGGTCCTTCGGCCGCCCCGCGTCGGGCCGGCCGGCCAGCTCCAGCTCCTCCGCCGCCCGGGCGCGCCGGTCGCGCTCCTCGAGCTCGCGGTGGTGGTTGTCGGCGCGGGCCTGCTCGAGGGCCACCGTCTCCTCGACGGGGTCCGGGCCGAGCAGCGAGCCGGCGACCGGCGTGCCGGCCGAGCCCAGCTGGTTCATCCGCTTGGGCACCGGCGCGCCCTGGTACTCCAGCGGGACCGGGTGGCCGTGGTCGTCGACGCCCGCCAGCGGCTGGTGGACCTCGATGAACTCGCCGTGCGGCAGCCGCCGGATGATGCCCGTCTCGATGCCGTGCTCCAGGACCGCCCGGTCGCTCTTCTGCAGGCCGATGCAGATCCGGTACGTCACCCAGTAGGCGATCGGCGGGACCACCAGGAGCCCGATGCGGCCCGCCCACGTGGTCGCGTTGAGCGAGACGTGGAAGAAGTAGGCGATCCAGTCGTTGACGCCCGAGAGCACCAGCCAGACGTAGAACGTGATGCCCATGACGCCGAGCGACGTGCGGACGGGGACGTCACGCGGGCGCTGCAGCAGGTTGTGCAGCGCGTTGTCGCCGGTCATCCTGCGCTCGAGGGCCGGGTAGATGCCCGCCACCACGAACAGCACCGGGAGGAACGCCACCGTGGCCCAGAAGGCCGCCGGGATGGTGTAGCGGCCGAACAGGTAGATCTCCCACGGCGGGAAGATGCGCGCCATGCCCTCGGAGAAGAGCATGTACCAGTCGGGCTGCGACCCGGCGGAGACGTGCGAGGGGTCGTAGGGGCCGAGGTTCCAGATCGGGTTGATCTGGAAGATGCCGGCCATGATCCCGATGACGCCGACGACGATCGCGAAGAACGCGCCGCCCTTGGCCGCGAACGCCGGGAGGATCCGGACGCCGACGACGTTGGTCTCCTTGCGCCCGGGGCCGGGGAACTGGGTGTGCTTCTGGTACCAGACGAGCGCCAGGTGCACGCCGATCAGCGCGAGCAGGATGCCCGGGAAGATCAGCACGTGGACGATGTAGAGCCGCGGGATGATCTCCATGCCCGGGAACTCGCCGCCGAAGAGCAGCCAGTGCGCCCAGGTGCCGATCAGCGGGATCGACATGATGAAGCCCGAGGCGATGCGCAGGCCGATGCCGGAGAGCAGGTCGTCCGGCAGCGAGTAGCCGGTGAAGCCCTCGAGCATGCCCAGCAGGATCAGGACCAGGCCGATGATCCAGTTCGTCTCACGCGGCTTGCGGAACGCGCCGGTGAAGAAGATCCGGAACATGTGCGCGACCATCGAGGCGACGAACAGCAGTGCCGCCCAGTGGTGGACCTGCCGCACGAACAGGCCGCCGCGGACCTCCAGGGAGATCTCGACGGCGCTCTCGTACGCCCGCGACATGTGGATGCCGCGCAGGTTGTCGAACGGGCCGTTGTAGACGACCTCGGTCATCGACGGGTCGAAGAACAGCCCGAGGTAGATGCCCGAGAGCAGCAGGACGATGAAGCTGTAGAGCGCGACCTCGCCCAGCATGAACGACCAGTGCGTGGGGAAGACCTTGTTGAACTGCTTCCGCAGCCCGGCGGCGGGGTGGTACCGCTCGTCGAGCTCGTCGAGCGCGGCGGCGGCCTTGCTCTTCGGGCCACCGGACTTGGTGACGGGTGTGGTGATGGCGCTCATGGCCTCCGCTCCCAGAATGCCGGTCCGACGGGCTCGATGAAGTCGCTCCGTGCCACGAAGTAACCCTCACTGTCCACGGTAATGGGCAGCTGGGGCAATGCGCGCGTCGCGGGACCGAAGACCGGCCGCGCGTACTCGGTCGCGAGGAACTGCGACTGGTGGCACGGGCACAGGATGCGGTTGTCCTGCGCCTGGTAGAGCGACGTCGGGCAGCCCAGATGGGTGCACACCTTCGAGAAGGCGTAGTAGTCGCCGAAGTGGAAGTTCTCCTGGCCCTGGCGCTTGATCGTCTCGGTGCCGGGGCGGAGCCGGATGAGCATGACCGGCGTGTCCGAGGCGCGCTGCGCGTGCAGCAGCTCCTCCTCGTTGCCGCGCTCCGACTCGCGGTAGGGGAACACCGTCTCCATGGAGCCGGGCTCCATGTCCTCGGGGCGGACCCGGGAGATCTCGCCGAGGATGCCGGTGTCGCGGCGCAGGTAGACGGTCTCGTCGCCCTTCGGGGCCCACGGGGTGACCCACAGCGCCGCCTGGTCGCCGCCCTTCCACGGGTTGCGGATGAGCGGGCCGAGGGCCGCGATGCCGAGGCCGATGCCGAAGATGCCGGCCGCGGCGCCCGCGGAGCGGGTGATCAGCTTGCGCCGGGCGATGTCCGTCGACTTCCCGGCGGACGCGAGCTGGGCCATGATCGTCCGGCGGTCGACCTCGTCCGAGCGGCCGTCGTGCCGCTGCTGGACCGAGACCTCCTCGGGGAAGAACTTCCGCACGTAGGCGATGACGCCGATGCCCAGCGCGAGGACGGTGAACCCGAACAGGAAGCCGATCGCCGGGTTGTACGAGGCGTACCAGCCGTACCCCGGGGCACCGGGGGCGACGTACTCGTGCGGCCAGGCGATGAAGGCGACGATGAAACCCAGGGCCGAGAGCGCCGACAGGATGAACCAGGCCGCGACGGTCCGCTCGGCGCGCTTCTCGGCGCGGGTGCCCCTGACCGGCCACTTCGGCGCGTTGTGGACGACCTCGACGTCGTCGAGGGTCCCGGCCAGCCGCGCCAGCTCCTCCTGGCTCATCCCCTCGAGCTCCTCCGGGGAGGGGCGGCCGGGGGTGTCGGTGGCGCTCAATTCTTCGCTCCCAACCACATTGCGAAACCGATGACAGCGGTCAGGCCGACGACGAAGATGACCACGCCCTCGGTCGTCGGGCCCAGGCCCCCGAGGTCGTAACCGCCCACCTGGTTGCTGCCGTTGGTGACGGACTTGACGTACGCGATGATGTCCCGCTTCTCCTCCGGCGTGAGCTGCCGGTCGCCGAACTTCGGCATGTTCTGCGGGCCCGTGAGCATCGCGGTGTAGATCTGCTCCTCGGTGGGCGTGGCCAGCGACGGGGCGTACTTGCCCGACGACAGTGCGCCGCCGACACCGGTGAAGTTGTGGCACGAGGCGCAGTTCAGGCGGAACAGCTGGCCGCCGCGGGCCGGGTCGTCGCCGCGGAGGGCGGCGCCGGTCTGCGCCGGGGTCTCCGGGCCGCCGCCGTTGGCCTGGACGTAGGCGCCGAGGGCGTCGAGGTTCGCCCGGCCCTCCTCGGTGTCCGGGTCGAACTGCGGCAGCGGGGGCTTGCGGCCGGCCTGGGCCTCCTGGCGGGCCAGCGGCATGCGACCGGAGGAGACCTGGAAGTAGACGGCGGCGTCGCCGACGCCGATCAGGCTGGGGCCGCGCTCCGCGACACCCTGCAGGTTGGAGCCGTGGCAGGTGATGCAGGCGGCGTTGTACAGCTCCTGGCCCTTGGCCACCAGGGCGGCGTCGGGCTGGGCGATCGCCTGGTTCTGCTCGGCGTTCGGGGCGAACAACGTGTACCCGCCGCCGACCGCCAGCAGGGCGACGCCGATCGCGAGGAGACCGGCGAACTTGCGCCGCATCTTGCCGTGCGGCCGCCGCTTCCGGGGCGCGGGTGGTGTGGTGGTCTCGGTGGTCATCGTCGGCGTCTAACCCTCACGGTCGGCGTTTCGTGCTTCCGGGGAGCGGGGTCCGCTACCGGATGAAGTAGATGACGGCGAAGAGGCCGATCCAGACGACGTCGACGAAGTGCCAGTAGTAGGACACGACGATCGCCGCGGTGGCCTGTGCCGGGGTGAACTTGCTCAGCCTGGTGCGGATCAACAGGTAGATGAACGCGATCAGGCCGCCGGTCACGTGGAGGCCGTGGAAGCCCGTGGCCATGTAGAAGACCGTGCCGTAGGCGCTGGACGAGATCGTCGTCTCGTGCTCGGTGACCAGCGTGTGGTACTCGTTGATCTGGCCGAGCACGAAGAACGTGCCCATGAGCAGCGTCAGCGTGTACCAGCGCCGGAGGCCGAACACGTCGCCGCGCTCGGCGGCGAACACCCCGAACTGGCACGTGAACGAGGACGCCACGAGGACGATCGTCACGACCAGTGCGTAGGGGACGTCGAGGTGGGTCGGCGGCGGGGGCCACTCGCCGACGTTCTGGGCGCGCGCGGTGAAGTAGATCGCGAACAGGCCGGCGAAGAACATCAGCTCGCTGGACAGCCAGACGATGGTGCCGATGCTGACCAGGTTCGGTCGGTTCAGCGAGTGGATCCGCGCGCTGATGTTGGGAGCCGCTGTCGTCACGCGGGCATTATGACCCCACGCGAACTTCTACAGCCTGTCGGGATACCCACTTCGTCAGGGAGAACCGGTTCGGCGGCACCGGGGCAACGCCTCGCCGGCCCCTCCGGGTTCCCGCGCGTGCGCGTCCGCGGGTGTGCGGGTGCTGACTAGTATGCGGCGGGTGAGCAGCGCCGGAAGCCTCCCCGCGAGCACGAACCCGTCCGCGTCGTCCGGGCGGCGGACCTGGAACGTCCTGGTCTACAGCCATCGTCCGGAGGTCAGGGAGGCGGTCGTGACGGCGGTCGGGCGGCGCCCCGCGCCCGATCTCGGCCGCGTCCGGTACGTCGAGGCCTCCGGGGTCGCCGAGGTCCTCGCGGCATGCGACGCCGGCGAGGTCGACCTCGCGATCCTCGACGGCGAGGCGCAGCCGACCGGCGGCCTGGGACTCGCCCGGCAGCTGAAGGACGAGATCGCCGACTGCCCCCCGATCGTGGTCTCCGTGCGGCGCGCCGACGACCGGTGGCTCGCCACCTGGTCCCGGGCCGACGCCGTGCTCGTGCACCCGCTCGACCCGCTGACCGCCGCCGAGACCGTGGCCGAGGTGCTGCGCGGTCTCGAGGGCGGGAACGGGACCGGGGACAGCGCCCCCGTCCGCCGCTGATGGCCGACCAGACCTGGCCGGCCGTGCTCGGCCGGCTCATCTCCGGTCAGGACCTCGCCGCCGAGGACACGGCGTGGGTGATGGACCGCGTGCTGTCGGCCGACGCCACACCGGCCCAGCTCGCCGGGTTCCTCGTCGCGCTCCGGTCCAAGGGCGAGACCGCCGGCGAGATCACCGGGCTCGCCGCGGCGATGCTCGACCACGCCAACCGGGTCACCGTCGCGGGCCGCGCGGTCGACATCGTCGGGACGGGCGGGGACCAGGCCAACACCGTCAACATCTCCACCATGGCCGCGATCGTGGTCGCGGCCGCCGGGGTGCCGGTGGTGAAGCACGGGAACCGGGCGGCGTCCTCGTCGTCGGGGGCGGCCGACGTGCTCGAGGCGCTCGGGGTGGTCATCGACCTGCCGCCGTCCGCCGTCGCGAGCTGTGTGGCGGAGGCGGGCATCGCCTTCTGCTTCGCCCCGGTCTTCCACCCGGCGATGCGGCACGCCGGCCCGGTGCGCCGCGAGCTGGGCGTCCCCACGGCCATGAACATCCTCGGCCCGCTCACCAACCCGGCCCAGCCGTCGGCGGGGCTCGTCGGGTGCGCGGACCCGCGGCTCGCACCGGTGATCGCCGAGGTGCTGGCCGAGCGCGGCGCCTCCGCGCTCGTCGTGCGGGGCGACGACGGCCTCGACGAGCTCACCACGACCACCGCCAGCGCCGTCTGGATCGCCGGCGGGGGAGAAGTGCGCCGGGCGACCGTCGACCCGGCCCGCCTCGGCATCGGCCCCGCCACCCGCGAGGACCTGCGGGGCGGCGACGCCCGCGCCAACGCCGAGGTCGCCCGCGACCTCGTCGCCGGCAAGCAGGGGCCGGTCCGTGAGGCGGTGCTGCTCAACGCCGCCGGCGCGCTGGCGGCCTACGACGGCCCGGTGACCGACCTCGACACCGCCCTCGCCGCGGGCCTGGAGCGCGCCGCCGGGGCGATCGACTCCGGCGCGGCCGAGCGGCTGCTCGGCACCTGGGCCGAGGTCTCCACCCGGCTCAAGGGGTAGGTGGGTGGGTCGGGTGCGCCCGGCCCACCCCGCCACTCGCGCCCTGCCCTCGCGTGAGTCGCGCTGTGCCCTCTCGCGAGTCGCGCGGTGGTCTCCGGGCGATGACCCGGCTCCATAATCATTGTCAACGGGACGCGAGGGCTGCTTCGACGACCGTCCTGTCACGCTCGCGGCGCTCGGGGAGCCCGAGGCCGTCCCCGAGCGCCGGCTCAGGGGTGTGCGCGCGGTGCTTCATGGCGTTCGCGCGTGATCTCACGGGTCGTGACCGTTTCGGCGACTCTGCGTCAGACACGCTGCTCAGACGGGTGGTTCGTGCTCCGGTGCCCGGAGCGAGCCCTCGCTGCACCGGGTGACGCCCGACCGGGGACGGTGTCACGCCTTCGAGGGGCTTTGCCTGCTCTTCGGTGACCCAAAGCGGACATCAGCACCATGATTCACGCCAGCACCACCTACCTCAACGACACCATGCGGTGCGGCGGGTAGTGACAGATGCCTTGCGCAGAGTCACGAAGCCGCCGGGCCGGGTTGCCCGCCCGGGCGACGGGGGTGCAGGCGAAAGGCGATCCGATGAAGCTCCGAACCCGCAGACACCTCGCTCTGATCGCGACGGTCGGTGCCCTGGGCCTGATCGGGCCCGGCGTCGCGAGCGCCCACGACACCTCCGGGGAGACCGCGGCCACCGGGCCGACCGCTGCCGCTCCCGCCGGGACGGGACTGCTGTCCTCCGGTCCCGCGGACGCCTCGGCACAGGCTCCCAGCCCTGCACCGGCTGCGGGCACGGCGGGCGGGGCCCCCGTGGCCTTGCCGGCTCAGCCCGCCCCGGGGAGTGCGACTCCGGCGGCCGACCCGGCGAACGCCGCCTCGGCCTCCGCGCCGGCCCCCGGCACCGCGCCCGCCCCCGCCGCGCCCGGTGCACCCGTTGCCGCCCCGGTAGCGGCCGCGCCGGCGGCTGGGACCGCACCCGTCCCGCCCGTGAGCGGTGCGGTGGCGGACCCGGTCGCGGGATCGGCTCCCGTCGCCGGTGCTGCCGCTCCGGGAGCCCCTGCGGCTGTTCCCGTCGCCGCGCCGGTCGCGGATCCCACCGCCCCGCCGGTAGGCGGCACGGCGGCCGGGCCCGGTGGGGTCGCGGTGCAGGAGCCGCCCGGGGTGCCGCCGGTCGTCACGCCGCCGGTGGTCGCCCCGCCCGTCACGGTGCCGCCCGTCACGGTGCCGCCCGTCGCGGTGCCGCCCGTCGGGGTGCCGCCCGTCGGGGTGCCGCCCGTCGCTGTGCCGCCGGTCCCGGCCGAGCCCGAGACCGCCGCCGAGAAGTACGGCTGGGGCACGCCGCTGCCGGAGTCCGACGAGTTCGGCTACACCGGCGCCCCCGACTCCGCCAAGTGGGACACGATCAACGGGTGCTGGGCCGGTCACAACGGCAACGGCAAGCGCTGCGGCGCCAACAGCACCGTCGACGGCGAGAAGCTGATCCAGAAGGGCAGCGAGAACGGCGACACCGGCTGGCTGGCCTCGAAGCTCGACCAGCGGTACGGCCGCTGGGAGGCGCGCGTCCGCTCCTTCAACACGGGGGACTCGGGCAAGGAGTACCACCCGCTGCTGATCGTGTGGCCGGAGTCGGACAGCTGGCCGGAGGACGGCGAGTACGACTTCCTCGAGAACCAGGCGCCCGGCGAGGAGTGCGCCAACGCCTTCATCCACTACCCGCACCCGAACATGCCGGTGCAGCAGGAGTTCCTGGAGGAGGAGGACTGCGGGGCGCCGCTGTCCGAGTGGCACAACATCGCCTTCGAGTGGACTCCGGACCACGTGCGGGGCTACGTCGACGGCAAGGAGTGGTACACGCTCGAGGACGGCGCGGGTCCCGGCGGCCGTAAGAACATCCAGGACATGCCCTCCGGGCACCTGACCATCCAGTTCGACAACTTCCACGGCGGCGGGATGCGCGAGGCCAACTACGAGATCGACTGGGTGCGCATGTACTCGCTCGACGGTGCGGGGCAGCCCGCGGCCGGCGCGCCCGCCACGGGCGGCGAGGACCGGTCCGGTGAGGACTCGTCCACGGGCGACTCCTCCGGTGGCCAGTCGTCCGGTGGCCAGTCGTCCGGTGAGAAGCCGTCCGGTGGGGACCCGTCCGGGGACGAGCCCGCCAGCGAGGGCGCGATGACCGAGGCGGCACCGGCCGCGTCGGCGACCCGGGCCTCGTCCTTCGACGCCCGCACCTCCGGCTGAGCACAGGACCCGCACCCGGTGGGCGGCCCCGCACGGGTCGCCCACCGGGGTGCGGCACGTCCGGGGCGCGGACGCCACCCCCCACACACCCGATGATCACGGCCCGGTGTGGATCGCGGCACCGCGGCCCCTGCTGCACTAGCCTCCGCAGCGAACCGCCCCGAGGCCTCGTGAGAAGGAGAGCCCGTGATCACCGCGATCGTCCTGGTCCACACCCTCGCCGACCGGATCCCCGAGACCGCACAGGCGATCGCGGACATCGAGGGCGTCGCCGAGGTCTACTCGTGCGCCGGCGACGTCGACCTGATCGCGATCGTGAAGGTCCGCGAACACGAGCAGCTCGCCGACCTCATCGCGGGGAGGATCTCCAAGGTCGACGGCGTGCAGCACACCGACACCCACATCGCCTTCCGCTCCTACTCCCGCGCGGACACCGAGGCCGCCTTCTCGGTCGGCTCGACCTGAGGCCCGCGGCTCACCCCCTCCCCGCCAGCACCTCGACGGCACTGCGGCCGGCCTCCGTGCCCTCCCTCGCCTTGAGCGCCCAGCGGCTCCACCGGGCGGCGCCGCGCGCCGGCTCGGACCACGGCTCGCAGTACACGAGCCGGGTGCCGCCGGTGGTGAGCCAGCGGTAGATCAGGCGCACCTCCTCGGGCGGGGCCCCGTGCAGCGGCCCCTCGCCGGGCAGGATCGTCTGGGCGCCGGCCCGCAGAGCCTCGACGACGGGCATCGGCCGCACCGCACGTCGGGCCACGTCCGCCGCCGCCAGCTGCCCGTACCGCACCACGGCGAGCTCCCAGCCGCCGCGCCCGTCCGGCCGCGCACCGACGAGCTCGGGCTGGGCGGCCAGTTCGGCCAGCGTCTGGCGCCGCTCGAGCGCCGAGATCAGCGACGCCAGCCGGTCCCGGTCGCCCGCCGCCTCCTCGAACCGCTCCTTGCCCGCCAGCTCGTCGACCCCGCGGGCGAGCCGGTGCAGCGGGTCGTCGCTCGCCCCGTGGACCAGCGACCACAGCGACTCGACGGCGGGGGCGTACTCCTCCGGTGTCTGCAGACCCGCGCACGGGGCTCCGCACTTGCCCAGCTCGTGGAGCATGCAGGGCGACGCGGACGGGGCGCGGGCCGGGATCCGCTGCGTGCACCGCCGCAGCGGCACGGCGTCGAGCAGGGTGTCGAGCGCCGTCGCGGCTGAGCGGTGCGAGGTGAACGGGCCCAGCGCGCCCTCGCGGGCGCTGGTGATCACGGAGAGCCGAGGGAAGGTCTCGGCGGTCGGCGCCACCCACCAGGTTCGGCCGGGGTTGCGCGAGCGTCGGTTGTACTTCGGCTTGTGCGCCGCGAGCAGCCGCAACTCCCGGACGCCCGCCTCGAGCGCGTGCGCGCAGACGACCGAGTCCACCCGCTCGGCCAGCGCCACCATGTCCCGGATCCGGCTGCGCCGCTCGCCCGCGGTGAAGTAGCTGCGCACCCGCCGGCGCAGGTCGCCGCTGGTGCCGACGTAGAGCACCTCCTCGCGCGGCCCCCGGAACAGGTACACGCCCGGCGCCGAGGGCACCTGCTCGGCGAGGTGGCGCTTCTGCCGCTGCCGCTGGGTCGGCCGGTGCGCCGACGCCTCCCGGGTGAGCGCGAGCAGCTCCTCCAGGCTCTGCACACCCAGGTTGCCGACCCGCTCGAGCAGGTGGTGCAGCACCTCGACCGTGGCCCGCGCGTCGGACAGCGCCCGGTGGTTCGGCTGCGTGCGGGTGCCGAAGTGCCGGGCGAGCGCGCCGAGCCGGACACTGGGGCACTCGTCCCGGGTGAGGACCGCCCGCGCCAGCCGCGCGGTGCACAGGACGGGCGGCCGCGGCCACACCTGCCCGTGCCGCTCGCAGGCCGAGCGCAGGAAGCCGGAGTCGAACGGGGCGTTGTGCGCCACCAGGACCGAGCCGGTGAGGAACTCCAGCACGGACGGCAGCACGGCGGGCAGGCGCGGGGCGGTGCGGACCATGGCGGTGGTGATGCCGGTGAGCGCCACGACGTTCGGTGGGATGCCGGTGCCGGGATCGACGAGCGTGCCGAGCTCGCCCAGCTCCTCGCCGCCCCGCACCTTCACGGCGCCGACCTCGGTGATCCCGTCCCGCTCGTGGCTCCCGCCGGTGGTCTCGAGGTCGAGCACGACGAACGTCACCTCGCGCAGCGGGGTGCCGAGCTCGTCGAACGAGAGCTGGGGAGCGGTCACGCGGCGAACGGTAGTTCGAACCCCCGACATTTCCTCGCACACCCGTTCGAGGCGTGTCGCGGAACGGGTGCGTCGCGGCCGAATCCGTGGCCGCCCGTCCGGATCGGGGATAACCTTGACCGATGTACCCGGAGGACACCGCGCCCGAGCACCCGCAGGGTGCCGCGGCGTCCGCCGGACGCGCCGCGGACCTGGACTGGAACCTCCTCCCGGACCCCGTGCGGCACCGCCTCGCCGAGGTCGCGGGTACCGCGCTCGCCGGTCTCCCGCCGGCCGAGGTGCCCGCCGCGCTCCGCCAGTTCGCCCGTTTCACCCCGGCCAAGCGCGCCCGCCTCGGCGGCACGAAGCTGGTCCGCGAGCTGCGGGACAACGCGAGCTTCCGCACCGCCGTCGTCGCGTGGTGGGAGGAGCACCGGCCCGGCGAGCTCGCCGCGGGACCGGACGAACCCCTCACCGCCGCGGCCGCCGCGGTGCTCACCGGCGCACCCGGCGCGCGGGGTGCGGTCGCCTCCGTCGCCCGGCGCGGCGACGCGGCCGAGGCCCGTGCCGAGCGCGACGAGGCCCTGTCCCGGGCGGACAAGCTGACCGTCGAGGTCGAGCGGCTGCGCGCCGAGCTGACCGAGGCGCGCGACCAGGCCCGCGAGGCCGCCGTGCAGCGGGAGCACGAGGTCGCGCAGCTGCGCCGCAAGGTGTCCGAGCAGGGCAACAAGCTGCGCGTCGCGCTCGACGCGCGGAGCGAGCTGGAGGCGGAGGTCACCCGGCTGCGGGCGGGCGTCGACGACCGGCTGGCCGAGGTCGTGCGGGAACGGGACCGCGAGCGGGAGCGCGCCGAGGAGGAGCGCGCCCGCGCCCAGCGGGCCCAGGCCGAGGTCGCGGCCGCGCGGCAGGCGGCCAAGGAGGCCCGGCAGGGCGACGAGGTGCGGCTCGGGCTGCTGCTCGAGACCCTCGGGGGCGCCGTGCAGGGCCTGCGCCGCGAGCTCTCCCTCGGCGGGGGCGGGCCGCGTCCGGCGGACCTCGTCGCCGGCCCGGACGGCACCCGCGGCACCCCGGTCGTCAACCTCGCGACGCTCGACGCGCTGCTGGCCCTGCCCGCCGCGCACCTCATCGTCGACGGCTACAACGTCAGCAAGACCGGCTACCCCGAGCTGCCGCTGGCCGACCAGCGCACCCGGCTCGTGGGGCAGCTCGGCGCACTCGCCGCGCGGACCGGGGTCGAGGTCACCGTGGTGTTCGACGGCGCCGCGGTCAGCGCCGCGCAGACCCGCGGTGCGCGCGGGGTGCGGGTGCTGTTCAGCGACCCGGGCGTGATCGCCGACGACGTCATCCGCGACCTCGTCGCCGCCGAGCCGCAGGGCCGGCCGCTGCTGGTCGCGTCCTCGGACCGCGCGGTCGCCGCGTCCGTGCGTCGTCGCGGGGCGCACGCGGTGCCCTCCTCCGTGCTCCTCGGCCGCCTCCGCTCCTGATCTCGCCCCTGATCTCCGCCGGGCCCGTCCGCGCAGGTCGAAGGCCTGTTCTCCGGAAACTGTCGGTGCCGCTCCGTACGGTGCGCCCCGAGGAGATCACCGGAGGCGAGGAGCGACACGATGATCGTCGACTGCGACAGCTGCGAGGCCCGCGGGCGGTCCTGCGGGGACTGTGCGATCGGGGTCCTGCTGGGCATGCCCGGGATGCCGGCGGAGGTGCCGTCGGCGGCGCCCGCCGCGAGCTCGCCGGACCCGGCCGACGGGGAGGGGGCGCTCGCCGTGGGCGACGAGTACCTGCCGTCCGGCGCGCCACGGGTACAGCTCGACGCAGCCGAGCGGCAGGCGTTGGCCGTCCTGGCGGACCAGGGGCTGCTGCCGCGGTTGCGCTTGGTCCCGACGCGTACCCGCACCGTCACCGACATCGGGGGTGGCACGGCCGATCGCCGCAACGCTGTGTAGCGAACCGGGGCACCGTTCGCGCCGGGAGGTCACGATCGGCGACGAGCGGGCGGACGACCGCTCACGGCACGGGCCACCGGCCGAGTCTGGACGGGTGAATCACACGCTCGTAATCTTCCCGCGACCTTACGTGATCGGCCGTCGTCCCCAGGGCGGCCCGTGAGGTCACCGCCGCGGCGCCCCGGCGCCCCACCGCCCGGGACCCCCGACCCGGGCACGGCGGGTGCGAGGAGGAGGTCACGTCCGCGTGCTGTCGTCCCGAGAGCGGAGGACCCGGCGGGCCGGAGCGGCCCGGTCCGGCGCGCGGACCGGTGCACGGGCCGCCGCCCGGGCCTCGGTGTCGGTCGCCCTGGTCGCCGCCGCGGTCGTCGCGTTCCCGGCGGGTACCGCGGCCGCGAACCCGATCCTGCCGGGCATCCCCGGCGTGCCCGCGCCCGTACCCGCTCCCGCCGATCCGGCGGCCCCGGCCGCGCCGGGCGCTCCCAGGGACCCTGCCGCGCCGGCGGCGCCCCTCGCGCCCGAGGTGCAGGTCCCGGCCGCGCCCGAGCCGCCCCGCACTCCGGAGGAGGCACGGCAGCGGCTCAACGACGTCCGGCACGAGGCCGAGGCGCTCACCGAGCAGTGGCACGCCGCCGCGGACGACCTCACGGCCAAGCAGACCGAGGCCGACCGGCTCCGCGAGGCGGTGGACCCGCTGCGGGCCGCCGCGGACCAGGCCCGCGGGGACGAGGAGACCTACCGCGAGACGCTCGACGGCGTCACGCTCTCCTTCTACGAGAACGGCCGGCTGGACCAGTTCAACGCCCTGCTCGCCAGCTCCTCCCCGCAGGCCTACCTCGACCAGATGTCGGCCCTCGAGACGCTCTCGGCGGACCGGCTCGTCGTGCTCGCCGACCTGACGGACAAGGTCGACCGCGCCGCGCACACCCAGGCCGAGGCGGACGACGCGACCCTGCGCGCCCGGACCGCCGCCGACGACGCCCGCCGGGCCGCGGACGAGATCGGGACCCGCAAGGCCGACGCCGAGAAGCGGATCGGCGAGGCCGAGGCGCTGCTCCGCCAGCTGAGCCCGGCCGAGATCGCGGACCTCAACGGGCCCGCCGAGGACGCGCCGGACATCCTGCTCGGCAGCGGCGTGGGCGCCGACGCGCTGCGGGCGGCCGCCACCAAGCTCGGCCGCCCGTACGTGTGGGGCGCCAGCGGGCCGGGCTCGTTCGACTGCTCCGGGCTGACCTCGTGGGCGTTCAAGCAGGCCGGGATCACGCTCCCGCGCTCGAGCAGCGCGCAGTCCCGGGTCGGCACGCCGGTGTCCTGGAGCGACATGCGGCCCGGCGACCTCGTCTTCTACTACTCCCCGGTGAGCCACGTCGGCATCTACGCCGGCGGCGGCAAGATGATCAACGCGCCGCAGAGCGGCGACGTCGTCAAGTACCAGACCGTGTCGCGCAGCGCGTTCACCGGCGCGCGGCGCCTCTGACCTCGTCCGCTCCCCGTGCCGCCGGCGGCCGGTTCGCCTCCCGCGATCCGGCCGCCGCGGACCTCCGCGACGCACGCGGCCCGGGATGCCGCACTGCGCCCGGCGGTGGGGCGCAGCGCGGCATCCCGGGCCCGCTAGGTTCGCCGGGTGGCCCGCACGCTCCTCGTCACGAACGACTTCCCGCCCCGGCGGGGTGGCATCCAGAACTACCTGCGGGCCCTCGCCGACCGGCTGCCGCCGGGGGAGCTGGCCGTCTACGCCCCGGCGTGGGAGGGCGCGGCCGGGTTCGACGCCGGCCTCGACTACCCCGTCCATCGGCACCCGACGTCGTTGATGCTGCCGGTGCCCGACGTCGCCCGGCGGGCGGCCGGGTACGCCCGCGAGCACGGCGCCACCACCGTCTGGTTCGGCGCGGCGGCACCGTTGGCGCTGTTGGGGCCGGGGCTGCGCCGGGCCGCGGGCGTCGATCGGGTCGTGGCCAGCACGCACGGGCACGAGGTGGGCTGGTCGATGCTGCCCGGCGCCCGGCAGGCCCTGCGCCGCATCGGCGACGACGCCGACGTCGTCACGGTGGTGTCGCGCTACACGCGCGGGCGGTTCGCGTCGGCCTTCGGGCCGCGGGTGGCGCTCGAACACCTGCCGCCGGCCGTCGACACCGAGGTCTTCCGGCCCGACCCGGCCGCCCGGGACACGCTGCGGGCGCGGTACGGGCTGGGGGAGGCCCCGGTCGTGACGTGCCTGTCCCGGCTGGTGGCGCGCAAGGGGCAGGACGCGCTGATCGAGGCCCTGGCCCCGCTGCGCGAGCGCGTTCCGGGCACCGGGCTACTGATCGTCGGGGACGGCCCGGACCGGGACCGGCTGCCCCGGCTCGCGCAGCGGCACGGGGTGGGCGAGAACGTGGTGTTCACCGGGCCGGTGCCCGCCGACGAGCTCGCCGCGCACCAGGCGGTGGGCGACGCGTTCGCGCTGCCCTGCCGGACGCGCGGCGGGGGGCTCGACGTCGAGGGCCTCGGCATCGTGCTGCTCGAGGCCTCGGCGTGCGGGGTGCCGGTGGTGGCGGGGGACAGCGGAGGGGCGCCGGAGACGGTGCGCGAGGGCGAGACGGGGCACGTCGTCGACGGCCGGGACCGGGACGCCCTGGTCGACGCCCTCGCCGACCTGCTCGTCGACCCCGACCGCGCGCGGAAGATGGGTGCCGCCGGCCGGGCCTGGATGCAGGAGGAGTGGACCCTCCCCACCCAGGTCGCCCGGCTGCGGGCCTTCCTCGCCGGGTAGACCCCTTACGCCGGCTGCGGGGTCTCGGCGGGCGCGTAGATCGCGGCGATCTCGGCGGCGTACTGCTGCGCCACGACCGCGCGCTTGACCTTGAGCGTGGGCGTGAGCTCCCCGCCCGCCTCGGTGAAGTCGACGGGCAGGATGCGGAACCTGCGGATCCGCTCGGCCCGCGACACCGCCTGGTTGGCCTCCTCGACCGCGGCGGCGATCTCGCCGCGCAGCTCCGGGTCGTCGACCAGGTCGGCGGCCGAGGCCGGGTCGCCCGTGGCGGCCTTGCCGTGGCGCTCGCGCCAGCCGGGCAGGGCCTCCGGGTCGACGGTGACCAGCGCACCGATGAAGGGCTTGCCGTCGCCGACGACCATGCACTGGCCGACGAGCGGGTGCGCCCGCAGCCGGTCCTCCAGCACCGCGGGGGCGACGTTCTTGCCGCCCGCGGTCACCAGGATCTCCTTCTTGCGGCCGGTGATCGTGAGGTAGCCGGCGTCGTCGAGCTCGCCGATGTCGCCGCTGTGGAACCAGCCGCCCTCGAGCGCCTCGGCGGTGGCCTTCTCGTTCTGCCAGTAGCCGCGGAACACGATGTCGCCGCGGAGCAGGATCTCGCCGTCGTCGGCGATCCGGACGCCGTGGCCCGGCACCGGCCGGCCGACCGTGCCGACCCGCTGCGCCGACAGCGCGTTGACGGTGATGCCGGCGCTGGTCTCGGTGAGGCCGTAGCCCTCGAGGATCGGCAGCCCGATGCCGCGGAAGAAGTGCCCGAGGCGCTCGCCGAGCGGGGCGCTGCCGGACACCGCGGCCACGACCCGGCCGCCGGTCGCGGCGCGCAGCTTGCCGTAGACGAGCTTGTCGAACAGGGCGTGCCTCACCTTGAGCCCGAGGCCGGGGCCTCCGGTGTCCTGCGCCTGCGACCAGGCGATCGCGGTGTCCGCGGCGGCGTCGAAGATCCGGCCCTTGCCCCCGTCGTGCGCCTTCTGCCGGGCGCCGTTGTAGACCTTCTCGAACACGCGCGGGACGGCGAGCAGGAAGGTCGGGCGGAAGGTCTGCAGGTCCGGCAGCAGGTTCTTGGTGTCCGGGGTGTGCCCGATGACGGTGCGCGAGGCGATGGCGCCGCACTGGATGACCTTGCCGAAGACGTGCGCCAGCGGCAGGAACAGCAGCACCGAGCCCGTGTCGGTGAGCAGCTCGGAGAGCACCGCGCGGGTCGACGCGATCTCGGTGAGCAGATTGCGGTGGGTCAGCTCGCAGCCCTTGGGGCGGCCGGTGGTGCCCGACGTGTAGATCAGCGTGGCCAGGTCGTCGGCCTTCACGCCCCGGCGGCGTTCGTGGACCTGCTCGTCCGCGAGGTCCTTGCCCGCGGCGACGAGCTCGTCGACCGCGCCCGAGGCGATCTCCTTCACGAACTTCAGCGTGACGCCGGCCTCGGCGACCAGCGCCGCGTGGTCGGCCGTCTCGACGACGATCCCGACCGCGCCGGAGTCGGAGAGGATCCACTCGATCTGGGAGGCGGAGGAGGTCTCGTAGATCGGCACCGTGACCCCGCCGACGGCGAGGATCGCGAAGTCGACCAGCGTCCACTCGTAGCGGGTGCGGGACAGCAGCGCGACGCGGTCGCCCGGCCCGACGCCGGAGGCGATCAGCCCCCGCGCGACCGCGGTGACCTGCGCGGCGAACTCGGCGGCGGAGACGTCCCGCCAGCCGCCGCCCTCCTGGACGCGCAGCAGCGTGGTCCGCGGGACCTCGGCCTCGTTCGCGTAGACGGCGTCGAGGAGGTTCTCCTCCGGACCGACCGTGACGGTCGCCGGGACGCTGTACTCACGCACGATCCTGACCTCCTGGCCGGCGTTGGCAGGTTACTCGTGAGGAAAGATAGCGCGTCGCCGCACGGATCGGCAGGGCGCCGAGTGTCCGGCTTGTCCGGTTCGCCCCGCCGGGCCCGCGCGGCCCCCGGTCCGGCCCGTCCGGGCCCCCGTCGCAGGTCCCGCAGGTCGGGGCGGGAGGATCGGGCCCGCGAGGAGGTGGCCGGTGCCCAGTGTGGACGTGGTGGACGAGACATTCCTGGCCGTGCCCCCTGCGCGCGTCGCGGCCGAGTTCGCCGACCCGCGGGCGTGGCCGGCGCTCTGGCCGGACCTACGGCTGGAGGTGCTCGCCGACCGCGGCGTCGAGGGCGTTCGCTGGACCGTGGGCGGCGCGCTGACCGGGAGCATGGAGGTGTGGCTGGAGGCCGTGCTCGACGGCACCGTCGTCCACTACTTCCTGCGCGCCGACCCCACGGGCCCGGACGGCCTGCCGGCGCGGTGGCCGCGCCGCCGTGCCACCGCCGAGACCCGGCGCCGGCAGCGCGCCGCCAAGCGGATCGCGTTCGCGCTCAAGGCGCGGCTGGAGGCGGGGCGCGCGCCGGGCGAGCCCCCGCCGACGGACCTGACGCGCCGGGCCTGACGCGCCGGGCATGACGGACCGGGCCCGACTCGCCGGGTCCGGCGGAACGAGGCTGACGTAGCGTCTGCAGATCATGCGGGTGCATGTGGTCTCCGACGTGCACGGCAACGTCGAGGCCCTGGCCAGGGCGGCCGACGGCGCCGACGCGGTGTTCGTGCTCGGCGACCTGATCGACTTCGTGGACTACCGGAACCCCGAGGGCGGCATCCTGGGCCGCGTCCTGGGGCCCGAGGTGAGCCGGCGGTTCGGCGAGGTGCGCCGGTCGGGCGGCCCCGGCGACCTGCGGGAGTTCGCGCGGCAGGCCTGGTCGCGCATCCCCGACCCGGCCGCGGTGATCGAGGAGGCCATCGCCGAGCAGTACGAGGCGATGTTCCCCGTGCTCCCGGACCCGACGTGGGCGATCCCGGGCAACGTCGACGTCCCCGACCTCTGGCCAGCGCACGTGCGGCCCGGCACCCGGGTTCCCGACGGCGAGGTGGTCGACATCGGCGGGCTGCGCGTCGGGTTCGTGGGCGGGGTGCCGCTGCCGCCCGGCTTCCCGCCGCGCAAGGGTGGGCCGTGGCGCCCGCACCTCGTCCCGTCCGAGGACTACGTGGCCGCGGTCGGCAAGCTCACGGACGTCGAGCTGCTGTGCACCCACGCCCCGCCCGCGGTCCCGGCCCTGCACTACGACGTCGTCACGAAGCGCCGTGAGCTGCCCGGCCAGGGGCTGGTGGAGCTGATCGAGCGGGACCGGCCGCGCGCCGCGCTGTTCGGGCACGTCCACCAGCCGCTGGCGCAGCGGGCCCGGCTCGGCCCGACCGAGTGCGTCAACGTCGGCCACTTCCGGAAGACGGGCGAGCCGTACGTACTGCGCTGGTGATCCGCCCGGTAACGTGCGCGGCATGGCCGACGCGACGACGTCCTCGATCACCATCGACGCCGACCCCGAGACGGTCATGGCGGTCATCGCGGACTTCGAGGCCTACCCCGAGTGGGCGGACCAGGTGAAGACGGTCGAGATCCTCGACAAGGGGGCGAGGTCCGACCCCGCCCGTGCCGACCGCGTCCGGTTCTCCATGGACGCCGGCCCGATCAAGGACACCTACACGCTGGACTACGACTGGGCGTCCGACGGCCGCTCGGTCAGCTGGACCCTGGTCAAGGGCCAGATGCAGAAGGCGCAGAACGGCTCCTACACCCTGGAGTCGGCGGGCGGCGCGCCCACCACGGTGACCTACAGCCTCGCCGTGGACCTCAACATCCCGATGATCGGCATGTTGCGCCGCAAGGCCGAGAAGGTGATCATCGACACCGCGCTGAAGGGTCTGAAGCGCCGCGTGGAGAGCCGCTCCTGAGCGCACGCCCCGTGGCGGCTACGCTGCCGCCCGTGCGGGTCGTGCTGTTCACCGGCAAGGGGGGCGTCGGGAAGACGACGCTCGCCGCGGCCACGGCCGCCCGCCTGGCGCGCTCGGGGCGCAAGACCCTCGTCGTCTCGACCGACCCCGCGCACTCCCTCGGGGACGCGCTCGGCGAGCGCCTCGACGACACCACCGAGAACGAGCCGGCCGACCTCGGCAGCGGGCTGTTCGCCGCGCACGTCGACACCCGGGTGCTGCTCGACGACACGTGGGCCGAGCTACAGGGACACCTGCGCACGGTGCTGGCCGGGGCCGGGATCGACGAGCTGGTGGCCGACGAGCTGACCGTGCTGCCGGGCGTCGAGGACCTGCTCGCGCTCGCCGAGGTGCACCGGCTCGCGACCTCCGGGCTGTGGGAGGTGGTGGTGGTCGACTGCGGCCCCACCGCCGAGACGCTGCGCCTGCTCGGCCTGCCCGAGGCGCTGTCCGGGTACCTGGAGCGGCTCTTCCCCGCGCACCGCCGGGCGGTCCGCGGGATGATCGCCGGGCTGGCCTCGGGACGGGCCGGCGCCGAGCGGTCCGCGGGCTGGGACCGCACGGTCGACGCCCTGGACCGGCTCGCCGCGCAGCTCGCCGGGCTGCGCGCCATGCTGGCCGACCGCGAGGAGACCTCGATCCGCCTGGTCCTGACCCCCGAGCGGGTCGTCGCCGCGGAGACCCGGCGCACGCTGACCGCCCTGGCCCTGCACGACCTGCAGGTGGACGGCCTGGTGGTCAACCGGGTCATGCCCGCGCCGCCGCCGTCGCTGCGCGGGCCGACCGCGCGCTGGCTGCGCGAGCGGCACACCGAGCAGCAGGCCGTGCTGGCCGAGGTGCGGGCGGAGTGCGGGGACGCCGTTCCGCTCGCGACCGTGCCCTACACCGCGGCCGAGCCGACCGGCGTGGAGGCGCTCGTCGCGCTCGCCGGGAGCCTGTACGGGACGGCGGACCCCGCGGCCCCCGGCCCTGCCACCGGCCCGGTCCTGCGGCTCGAGCGCACCGCGGGCGACGGCACCTCCGCCGACTCGGAGTTCGAGCTGGCCCTGCGGCTGCCCGGTGCGGCCGACGGCCCGCTGGACCTCACCCGCGTCGGCGACGAGCTGGTGGTCACCGTGGGCGCCACGCGGCGGCGGGTGAGCCTGCCGGCCGTGCTGCGCCGGTGCGAGGTCACGGGCGCCCGCCTGGTGGGCGAGGGCCATGCGACGGACCTGGTCGTGGTGTTCGCGCCGGACCCGGCGCTCTGGATGCGGCGATGAGCGGGGGACCGGGTTGAGCTGCGCCCACTCGGAGGCCCTCACCCGTGAGCTGCGCGCCCTCGCCGTGGCCGCGCTCGACCGGGTCGGCCCGCTGGTCGACGCCGCGCGTTCGGGAGAGGACGGCACGCCCTCGAGCTGCGCGTCGTGCCCGGTCTGCGCCCTGCTCGCGCTGCTGCGCGGCGAGCGCCCCGAGCTGGCGGTGCGGCTGGCCGAGCACGCGGCGGGACTGTTGACGGTGCTGCGGGCGTTGGTGGAGGAGCTGCCGGACCCGGCGGCGGAGGGAACGGCCGGCAGTGCTGCGGGGCGTGGATCCGAGGAAGAGAGCGGACATGGCACGACCCCTGACGGACCCGGGGATCCCGGCGGGGATCACGGCGAGGCCGGTGACGAGGGACGACGGGCCCGGCCCGGGACGTCGCGGCGGGTCCAGCACATCCGCGTGGTGCGGGCCTGACGTGCTGACGGTCGGAGTGGACGTCGGCGGCACGAGCGTGCGCGCCGGGGTGGTCGACCCCGAGGGCGGGGTCATCGACAGCGCGACCGCGGCCACGCCCAAGAGCGACGAGGCCCTCGAGGCGACCATCGCCGCCTGCGTGACCGAGCTCGCGAAGCGGCACGACGTGTCCGCGGTCGGCCTGGCCCTGGCCGGGTTCATCGACGCGGACCGCGGCCTGGTCCGCTTCGCGCCGCACCTGTCCTGGCGAGACGCGCCGGTGGCCGACCGGATGCACAAGCGTCTCGGCGTGCCGGTCGTCGTCGAGCACGACGCCAACGCCGCCGCCCTCGCCGAGCGCCGCTACGGCGCCGCCGCGGGCGCGTCGACCGTCGTCTTCGTGGCCCTCGGCACCGGGATCGGCGGGGCCCTGCTGCTCGACGGCGCGCTCTTCCGCGGTGCGTTCGGGGTGGCGCCGGAGTTCGGGCACGTCCGCGTGGTGCCGGACGGCCGCCCCTGCGAGTGCGGCAAGCGTGGCTGCTGGGAGCGCTACTGCAGCGGCACCGCGCTCGCCACCACCGCCCTGGAGATGCTCGCCGACCCCGACGCGACCACCTCGGTCCTGCATCGCGAGGCCGCCCGCGACCCGGGCCGGATCACCGGCCAGCGGGTGGCGGCCGCCGCACGCGACGGCGACCGGCTGGCCCGGCGTGCGGTCGCCGAGATGGGCCGGTGGCTGGGGGAGGGCCTGTCGCTGATCGCCGACGTGTTCGATCCCGAGCTGGTCGTGATCGGCGGCGGGGTGTCGGTGTCGGCGCCGCTGTTCCTCGACGAGGCCCGCGAGCACTACGCCCGGATCGTCACCGGCGCGGGCAACCGGCCGCTGGCCCGCATCCGCACCGCGCAGCTCGGCTCCGCGGCCGCGGTGGTGGGGGCGGCCGAGCTGGCCCGCGAGGCGGTCCTGACGGGCGGGGCGGCGCGCTAGACCGTCAGACCGTGCCCTCGTCGTCGTACGGGTCCACGTCCTCGTCGGCGGGCTGCCACAGCCGCATCAGCAGCCAGGTGAGGCCGCCGGCGATCGCGACGAGGCCGAGCGGCAGCCCGTAGACCGAGGACATCCCGATCCACTGCGGCGCCGCGACCAGGACGATCCCCAGCACGACCAGCACGAGGCCGACCCCGACGGCGGCGCCCACCCGCGGCAGCGGCGGCGGCTCCGGCGGGACGTAGTGCTCCTCCGGGTCCTTGCGGGGATCGATCTCGGGGACGGGCGGCGGCTCGGCTGCGGCCCCGTCCTGCGCCCCGCCCGGCCAGCGGGGGACGGTGCCCTCCGCCTTCCACGAGGCCACGACCTGCTCGAAGGGATCGGGGTCCGACCGGCGGCCCTCGCGTCCCGGGTCGCCCTGCACGCCCTCCGGCTCGCCCGTGCTCATGCTCGCGGCCTCCTCGGGGTCTGCGGGGACAGACCCGTGCATCCTGACACGGACGCGCCCGCCACGGGTGCCGGGAGTCCCCTTGTTGTCGCACCGGCGCGACGCTCCGTAGGCTTGGGCTCCCTGCGGTGAGGAGGCCCTGTCCGGTGCTGTACTGGTGGTCGAAGTACGTCCTGCTCGGCCCGTTGCTCCGGATGTTCTGCCGCCCCACCATCGAGGGCCTGGAACACATCCCGGCCTCGGGTGCCGCGATCCTCGCGAGCAACCACCTGGCGGTGGCCGACTCCTTCCTGCTGCCCCTGCAGGTGCCGCGCCGGATCACGTTCCTGGCCAAGCGCGAGTACTTCACCGAGCCGGGGCTGAAGGGCTTCGTGAAGAAGCAGTTCTTCAGCGGCGTCGGGCAGGTCCCGATCGACCGGTCCGGCGGCAACGCGGCGCAGGCGGCGATGGACACCGCGGTGCGGCTGTTGCGCGAGGGCAAGCTCCTCGGCATCTACCCCGAGGGCACGCGCTCGCCGGACGGGCGGCTCTACAAGGGCAAGACCGGGGTGGCCCGGATGGCGCTCGAGGCCGGCGTGCCCGTCATCCCGGTGGCCATGATCGGCACGGACAAGGTCAACCCGATCGGCTCGAAGATGTGGCGGCCCGGGCACGTGCACGTGCGGGTCGGGGCGCCGCTGGACTTCTCCCGCTACGAGGGCATGGCGGGGGACCGGTTCATCGAGCGGTCCATGACGGACGAGATCATGTACGCGCTGATGGAGCTCTCCGGACAGACCTACGTGGACCTGTACGCCGCGTCGGTCAAGGAGAAGGCCGAGCACGCCAAGAAGGAGCAGCAGGGCAGAGCGGCCGCCTGAGCCGCCCGACCGGGCCCGGTCAGCCTGCCGAGACCGCCGCGTTGGCCGCGTCCTGCGCCTGCTGCAGCCCGGGCCCGACGGGCACCCGGCCGGCGAACACCTCGCCGAGGACCGGGTTGAAGGCCCGCAGGCCGGTGCCGAACTTCGGACCCATCGGCGGGTCGATCGTCGCGGTGCCGCCGAGGCTGCCGAAGTACCCGGTCTCGACGCCGCGCTCGCGCCAGTAGTCGAAGAACTTCTGCTGCGACCCGGTCACCGCCGGGAGCGCAGCGCCCCGCCCGCCGACGGGGTCGGCGCCGGGCTCGGAGCCGATCCAGTCCAGGACGCGCGCCACGGCCTCGGGGTGCGGGGTGCGCGCGTTGCCCGCCGCGATCACGCTGTTCACCACCGACACCCGGCCCGCCGGCCCGGCGACCATCGGCGCCACGCCCCACTCGAACGTCGCGCCGTCGGCCACGTTGCGCAGGTTGTAGGTGCCGGACTGGAACACCGCGAGCCGCTGGTCGAGGAAGGCGTCCCGGCCGTAGTCCGGGTTGACGTTGGTGTCGTCCGCGTCGGGCGCGACGTGGTGGGTGTTGATCAGGTCCACGAGGTACTGGAAGGCCTGCGCGGACCGCGGCTCGGCGAACGCGAACGTGCCGTCCGGCTGCTGGAAGCGTCCGCCGTTGGAGCCGACGAAGTCGTAGTAGATCGCCTGCAGGTCGCGGCCGGCGTTGAAGCCGTACCGGGCCACGTTCGCCGGGTCGAATCCGGGCTGGTCGGCGGTCCGGCCCTGCGCGTCGACCGTCAGCTTCTTCATCGCCGGCAGGAAGGTGTCCTTCGCCGGGTCGAGATCCCAGGTCAGGGCCGCGGGGTCGACGCCGGCGTCGGCCAGCATCCTCTTGTTGTAGTAGGTGACGATCCGGCCGTCCGTGAGCGCCGGGACGCCCCACAGTGCGCCGTCCCGGGTGTACTGGTCGACGGCCGCCGGCACCCAGTTGCGCGTGCGGCCCGGCAGGATCCGGCCGACGTCGACCAGCGCGCCGGAGTCGGCCAGCGCGCCGAAGTACGCCGAGTTCAGCCAGAAGATGTCGTCGCCGGTCCCGTTCGCGAGCTGCGCGTTGAGGCTCACGAAGTAGTCCGCGTAGGGCACGACGTCGAGGTCCACCCGGATGTCCGGGTTCTGCCGCTCGAACTCCGCGAACGAGGTGCCGTAGGCCTTGGCCACCTGGTCGTCCCACAGCCGCAGGGAGATCGTGGTGGCTGGAGCCTGGGGCGGGCCCGCGCACGCCGCGGCGAGCACGGCGCAGAGCAGCACGAGAAGCCCCGGGAGCAGGGCGGTGGGGGAGCGGCGGCGCATGGGTTCTCGCTCGGGGTGCGGCGGGAGTGCGGCGGTTCACCGGGAAAGTCGTCCGGGACGTCCGGATCGTGACGACGCCCGGACATCTTCGCCCGTCCGGCCCAGTCCCGGCGCACACCCCGCCGTTCGGGCGACGTAGAGTCGCGGCAGGTCGGAAAGGGTTGGCATGCGCTTCTTCTACGACACCGAGTTCATCGAGGACGGCAGGACGATCGATCTGGTGTCGATCGGCGTCGTCGGCGAGGACGGGCGCGAGTTCTACGCGGTGTCCACCGAGTTCGACCCGGGCAAGGCCGGTCCGTGGGTACGGGCGAACGTGCTGCCCAAGCTGCCCTCGCCGGCCGACAAGGCCTGGCGGTCCCGCGCGACGATCCGCCGCGAGCTGCTCGAGTTCCTCACCGGCGCGCCCGGCGAGGTCGAGCTGTGGGCCTGGATCGCCGCGTACGACCACGTCGCCCTCTGCCAGCTGTGGGGCGCGATGCCGGCCCTGCCCCGGGCGCTGCCGCGCTTCACCCGGGAGCTGCGCCAGCGCTGGGAGGACGCGGGCCGTCCGTCGCTGCCGCCGCCCAGCTCCGACGCGCACGACGCGCTGGCCGACGCCCGGCTCAACCTGCGCCGCTGGCAGGTGATCGAGACCGCGGTCCCGACGCCCTGAGCGGAGCGGCGTCGGCACCGGTCGCGCCGGGTGCCGGGAGCGGGGCCCCGCGCGGTACCGAATACCCTGCGAGTCGTGAACTGGTCCGTCGACGCCCCCGTGGACGTCCTCCCGGAGCTGCCGCCGCTGCCCGGTGAGCTCCGCACCCGGCTGGACGACGCGCTCGCCCGGCCCGCCGCCCAGCAGCCCGAGTGGCCGGACTCCTCGGTCGTCGAGCACACCCGCACGGTCCTCGAGAGCGTGCCGCCGGTCGTGCTGCCGCCCGAGGTCGACCGCCTCAAGCAGCGCCTCGCCGACGTCGCGAACGGGAAGGCCTTCCTGCTCCAGGGCGGGGACTGCGCCGAGACGTTCGTCGACAACACCGAGCCGCACATCCGCGCGACCATCCGCACGCTGCTGCAGATGGCCGTCGTGCTGACCTACGGCGCGTCGCTGCCGGTGGTGAAGGTCGGCCGCATCGCCGGGCAGTACGCCAAGCCGCGCAGCTCGCCCGTCGACGCGCTGGGCCTGCCGTCCTACCGCGGCGACATCGTCAACGGGCTGGCGCCGAACGAGGCCTCCCGCACCCCGGACCCGTCGCGCATGATCCGGGCGTACGCCAACGCGAGCGCCGCGATGAACCTGGTCCGGGCGCTGACCGCGACCGGCATGGCCGACCTCGCGATGGTGCACGACTGGAACAAGGACTTCGTGCGCACGTCGGCGGCAGGGGAGCGGTACGAGGCCGTCGCCGCGGAGATCGACCGCGCCGTCCGGTTCATGGACGCCTGCGGGGTCACCGACCACCAGCTGCACGCGGTGGAGTTCTACGCCTCGCACGAGGCCCTGCTGCTCGACTACGAGCGGGCGATGCTGCGGCTGGACCTCGACCGGGACAACCCGGTGCTCTACGACCTGTCCGCGCACTTCCTCTGGATCGGCGAGCGCACCCGCCAGCTCGACGGCGCGCACGTCGCGTTCGCGGAGCTGCTGTCGAACCCGATCGGCCTCAAGATCGGTCCGACGACCACGCCGGAACAGGCCGTGGAGTACGTCGAGCGGCTCGACCCGCGCAACGAGCCGGGCCGGCTGACGCTGATCAGCCGGATGGGCAACGGCAAGATCCGGGACGCGCTGCCGCCGATCGTCGAGAAGGTCACCGCCTCCGGCCACAAGGTCATCTGGCAGTGCGACCCGATGCACGGCAACACCCACGAGTCCACGACGGGCTACAAGACCCGCCACTTCGACCGCATCGTCGACGAGGTGCAGGGCTTCTTCGAGGTGCACGGCGCGCTCGGCACGCACCCCGGCGGGATCCACGTCGAGGTCACGGGCGAGGACGTCACGGAGTGCCTCGGCGGCGCCCAGGAGATCTCCGACACCGACCTCCACGGCCGGTACGAGACCGCCTGCGACCCGCGGCTCAACACCCAGCAGTCCCTCGAGCTGGCCTTCCTGGTCGCGGAGATGCTGCGCGGCTGAGTTCGCCGTGCGTGGTCGGTGGCGCTCCGGCACCACTGACCACGCCCAGGCGCTAGAAGACCGTGAGGGTGACGGTCGAGCCCTCCTCGACCGCGGTCCCCGGGCCCGGGTCCTGGTTGACCACCCGCGGGTTCTCCCGGCCGAACGGGAAGCCCCGCTCCACGTCGACCTGCAGCCCGCGGCGCTCGAGCCGCTCCCGGGCCTCGTCGAGCCGGTCGCCGATCACGAGCGGGACGTCGACCTCCGCGGGTGGCTCCACGCCCTTGCTCAGCACGAGCGTGACCGTGCCGCCGATCGGCAGCGGGGTGCCGGCCGGCGGGTCCGTGCGCAGCACCGCACCCTGCGGCACGGTGCTGCTGAACTCCGCCGCGGACGCCGAGGTCGCGGGCGTGAGCTGCGCGGCCTGCAGCACCTGTTGCGCCTGCTCCACCGTGCTGCCCTCGGCGACCGCCGGGACGACCGGGCGGCCGGTCGAGACCGTGAGGGTGACCGAGCTGCCGCGCAGCAGCCGGGAGTCCGCGGCGGGGTCGGCGGAGGCGACCCGGTCGGCGGCGACGTCGTCGTGGTGCTGCTCGGTGACCGACCACGCCAGGTCCGCCTGCGTGAGCAGCTGCTCGGCGGCGGACCGGTCCAGCCCGACGACCGCGGGCATCGACGTCCAGCGGCCCGAGCCCAGCCACCACGCCGCCCCGCCGACGACCAGGCCGAGCAGCAGCAGGAGCAGGATCCACAGCGCGAACACCCGGCGCCCGCGTCGCCGGGCGATGCGGTGGTCCGGCAGCGCCTCGGGCCGCGGGGCCGAGGCCGTGCCGTGCCGCCCCGGACCGCGTCCGATCTCGGTCGACGGGTCGTACTCCGCCCGGCTCAGTGCGCGGGTGCCGCCGGGGCCCGCGGGCTCGGGCGCCGCCTCCAGCGCGAAGGGCTCGGCCGGCACGGTGTCCTGCTCCTCGAGGGGCGGCGGAGGCGGCAGCGGCACCGGCACCTGCGGCACGGCCAGCCACTCCCGCAGCCGGACGAGCTCGGCGAGGAACGCCGCGGCGTCGGCCGGGCGGCGGTCGGGGTCGCGCGAGGTGGCGCGGCGGACCAGGTCGTCGAGCTCCGGCGGGACCTCGGTCGCGACCGCCGAGGGCGGCGGCACGTCGTCGTTCACGTGCCGGTAGGCGACCGACAGGGCGTTGTCGCCGGTGTAGGGCGGGGCGCCGGTGAGCAGCTCGTAGCCGAGGACGCCGGCGGCGTAGACGTCGCTGCGCGCGTCGGCCTGGCCGGTGGCGACCTGCTCGGGGGACAGGTACGCCATCGTCCCGAGGATCATCCCGGCGTGGCTGACCCCGGCCTCGGCGGCCGCGGTGACCAGGCCGAAGTCGGCGACCTTGACGCTGCCGTCCCGCCCGATCAGCACGTTCTCGGGCTTGACGTCCCGGTGCACCATGCCGAGGCGGTGCGCCTGCGCGAGGCCGGACAGGACCGGCTCGAGCACCGCGAAGGTCGCGGGCACGCCGAGCGCGCCCCGGCGGCGCAGGAGGTCCCGCAGCGTGCCGCCGTCGACCAGCTCCATGACCAGGAACAGCGTGGGCTCTCCGCCGGGCGGCGTGCACCGGCCCTGGTCGTGCACGTCGACGACGTGGGGGTGGTCGATCCGCGCCGCGGAGCGCGCCTCCCGCTCGAACCGGGCCCGGAAGGTGGGGTCCGCCGCCAGCCGCGGGTCCATGATCTTGATCGCGACCGGCCGGTCCAGCCGGGTGTCGAGTCCCCTGTGCACCGTGGACATCCCGCCGCGGGCCAGGACCGGCCCGATCCGGTACCGCGCGTCGATCAGGGCTCCGGGGGAGCCGGGCGGGGCGGTCACCCCCCGACGGTACCGCCCGGGCAATCTCTGCCCGCGCGTCTCCCCTCGGCAGGCCGTGCTGTGGCATGGTGACGCGCGTGAGTGAGACGAACGGGACGACACCCGTCCTGTCCGACGACGTCGCCGTCCTTCCGGCCACCGAGGTCGCCGAGATCCTCTCGGTTCCGCGGACCCGCGTGCACCAGCTGATCAAGGACGGCCAGCTGCTCTCCCTGAAGCGCGAGGGCACCACCTGCGTGCCCGCGGACTTCCTCGACGGCAACGCCGTGGTGAAGGGCCTGTCCGGCACGATCACCGTGCTGCGCGACGGCGGCTACCCCGACGTCGACATCCTGCGCTGGCTCTTCACCGAGGACGCCAGCCTGCCCGGCACCCCGATCGCGGCCATCCGGGCCGGGCGGCACCGCGAGATCAAGCGGCGCGCCCAGGCCATGGCGTTCTGACCGGTCGCACGGCCCTCAGGGCCGGTGGCGGGTCCAGACGGCGTGGGCGAGCGCCGGCCCCGCCACCGCCAGCCGGCGCCGCCGGGGGACCGTGACCCGGCGGTGCAGCACCTCGTAGCCCGCGGCGGCGATCTCGTCGAGAATCCCGCCGTAGAGGGTGAAGGCGCAGCGCACGCAGTCCCGGGACTCCTGCGCGAGCATCGCGATCCCCGGCTCCGCGCGCCGGTACACCGCGCGCGTGCGGGCGACCAGGTGGGCGAGGGCGCGGCGGACCCGCGGCTCGGTGGTCCGCCGGGTCCGGCACCAGGCCAGCAGCTCGCGGTCCACGCCGAACGCGGCCAGCTCGTCCGCCGGGAGGTAGACGCGTCCGCGGTCGAGGTCCTCGCCGACGTCCCGCAGGAAGTTGGTCATCTGGAAGGCCACGCCGAGCGCGGCGGCGTGCGGGGCGGCCTCCGCGGGCGCGTCGGAGCCGAGGACGGGCAGCACCTGCAGGCCGATCACGGCGGCGGAGCCGTGGACGTAGGTGTCGAGCTCGGCCGTGGTCGCGTAGCCGGTGACGTGCGTGTCCATCCGCATGGACGTGAGGAACGGGGAGAACAGCCGCGGGTCGATCCCGTGCCGCCGCACGGTGTCCGCCACGGCCGTGACCACGGGCTGGGTGCCCGGGTCGTCGCCGGAGAACGCGCTCACCAGGTCGAGGCCGAGCTCGTCGAGCACCGCCTCGCGCTCCTCGGTGGGGGCGCCGGCGCCCAGGTCGTCGACGATCTCGTCCGCGTGCCGGGCGAAGCCGTAGAGGGCGTGGATCGCGGGCCTGCGGTCCGGCGTGAGCAGCCGGGTGGCGAGGAAGTAGGTGCGGCCGTGCCGGGCGTTGAGGGCGCGGCACTCGCCGTAGGCCCGGCGCAGCGCGGGATCGGTGATCCCGGCCGCGTCGAGCTCAGCGGCCGCCGACTGCGGACGCACGGGAGGGTTCCGGGTCCGACAGCGCACTCCGGGCGGGCACCGCCTTCGGCCTGCGGAAGCCCAGCGGGTCCGGCCGCAGCAGCGCACGGGCCGCGACCCAGGCCAGCACGGCGCACACCGCGAGGTAGCCCCAGTTGTAGAGGCCGGCCTCGCCGCTCGGGTAGTAGACGATCATCAGCCACAGCGAGCCGAAGACCAGCCACTGCAGGCCGCGGGCGCTCCACGGGACCATCGCGAGGATCGCCATGCCCCAGCTCAGGTACCAGGGCAGCGTGGCCGGGGAGAGCAGGGCGACGGCGAGCAGCGCGATCCCGGCGCGGCGCACGGCGTCGGGGCCGCCGCCACGGGCGCGCCACCACTGCACCGCGACGATCGTGACCAGTGCGATCGCACCGATCACCCGGGCCACGTTGATGAAGGGCTGCTTGGGCAGCGGGGCCACGCCGCCGAGGGCGGTGTGCACGAACTCGCCGAGCCCGGTGGGCAGCGACAGCCAGTTCACGATCATCGACGGCGCGCTGAGCGCCGGCAGCCAGCCCAGGTCGACGTGGGCCGCCACGCTGACGCCCGCGAACACCACGAGGAACACCGCGACGCTCGCCGCCCCGGCGCGGAGCAGCCGGCGGAGGAACGTGCCCTCGAGCTGCGCGGCCCAGATCAGCACCATGAACGGCAACGCGACGGCGGCACTGGCCTTGGTCGCCATGGCCAGGGTGACCAGCGCGATGCCGAGCACGTGCTTCCCGCGCAGCATGGCCAGGCAGCCGACGGCCAGGAACCCGACGAGCAGGAGGTCGTTGTGCCCGCCGCCGACGAGGTGGATGACCATCACGGGGTTGGCGACGACGACCCACAGGGCCACCGCCGGCCGGCCGCCGAGGCGGCGGGTGAGCTCCGGCAGCGTCCAGATCAGCAGGACCAGCCCGACGCACATGATCAGCCGCATGCCGATCACGCCGAGCACCATGTTGGTACCGGCCTGCACCGTGACCCAGGCCCACGCCTTCGCGACCAGGATGAAGAACGGGCCGTACGGCGCCGGGGTGTCCTGCCAGAAGTAGTGGACGTTGTCGGTGAAGGTGCCCGGCATCGCCTCCGGCCCGACCGCGTACGGGTCGAAGCCGAAGACCGGCAGCGCGCCCTGCGCCAGGTAGCTGTACACGTCCCGGGTGAAGAGCGGCGGGGCGATCAGCAGCGGGAGCATCCACACCACGGAGGTGGTGAGCACGGCCCGGCCGCCGACGCGGCGGGCGAGCACCTCGCGTCCGAGCCGGACCCACGCCCACGCCATCAGCACGACGCCGACGTACATCAGCGCGGTGGCCAGCTCCTTGCCGTGACCGAAGCGCCAGAAGCCGAGCGGGCTGTTGGTGAGGATCGGGTCGTGGATCAGTGTGCCGCCGGCACCCACGCCACCGACCAGCAGCACCGCCGACGCCGCGAAGCCGAGCCAGAGCGGCTTGCGCGGCGGGTTCCCGAGGCGGGACCGGAGGCCGGGCGCGGGGCGCGGGGCGCCCGTCCCGGCGGCCGGTGGCGAGTCGCGCTGCCGGTCGTCCGGGGCGAGCGCCGTGGCCGTGGGGACGTCGCTGGGCACCGGGGAACCTGCCGGGTCGGTCGGCTCCGGCCCGGTCGCCGGTCGGGTGGGCTGCGCGGTCATGTCGGGGCCCATGCTCGCACGGGCGGCTCCTCCGTCCGCTCCGGACCCCGCCCGATCACGGCAGGGTCACGCCCCGGTCACGCGGGCGGCGGCCAGCCTCCCGGAGAGGACGACGGGCGGGATGCCGACCCCGGGCGTGGTCCCGCAGCCCGCGAGCACGACGTTGCCGAACCGCCGCGGGAGGTTCCGGGACCGGAAGGGCCCGGTCTGGGCGAAGGTGTGCGCGGCCGAGAACGGCGTACCCGCGGCGAGCCCCTGGCGCGCCCAGTCGGCCGGCGTGACCAGGGCGGACACCTCGACGTCGCCGGTGAGGCCGGTGATCCCGCGCTTCTCCAGGACGCCGAGCAGCTCGTCCCGGTAGGCCGGGCCGACCCGGTCCCAGTCCAGGCCCGCGCGCTCGAGGTTGGGGCACGGCGCCAGGACGAAGAGCAGGTCGCGGCCCGCCGGCGCGAGCGTCGGGTCGGTCGCGGTCGGCCGTGTGACCAGCAGCGACGGGTCGCTCATCAGCCGGCCCTCGTCGATGATCTCCGCGAAGGTCCGCTCCCACGCCGCCCCGAAGGAGATGGTGTGGTGGGCGAGCTCGTGGCGCGGGGTGGCCACGCCGAGGTGCGCGACGACCGCGCTCGGCGCCCAGCGCACCGGCACCGGACGCCGGGGTCCGCCGCCGAGCAGTCGGTGGGCGACGGGCAGGTCCGGGGTGAGGACCACGGCGTCGCAGGCCAGGCGCTCCGGTGCGGCCCAGTCGGTCCGGTCCGCGGCGGTGTGCCGGACGGCGGTGACGCGCCCGTCGCGGCGCTCCAGCCCGGTGACCTCGCGGCCGGTCAGCAGCTCGGCCCCGGCGTCGACGGCGGCGGCCGCGAGCGCGTCGCCGACCTGGCGCATCCCGCCGCGCGGGAAGTACACCCCGGCGATCGTGTCCATGTAGGCGATCACGCCGTACGCGCCGAGCGCACGGTCCGGCGCGACCCCGGCGTAGAGGGCCTGGAAGGAGAAGATCCGGCGCAGCCGCTCGTCGGGCAGGTACCGGGCGATCCGCGGGCCGAGGCGGCCGAACCCGCCGAGCGCGGCCAGCCGGACCAGGTCGGGTCCGAGCAGGGAGAGCGGCGAGTCGAAGTTCGCGCCGATGAACGAGTCGATCTCGGTGCGGTAGAGGTCGGTCAGCCAGGCGCGCAGCCGGCGGTAGCCGTCGGCCGACCCGGGGCCGCAGGTGGCGCGGACCTCGGCCTCCATCGCCTCGGCGTCGGTGTGGACGTCGATGGTGGTGCCGTCGGCGAAGGTGGTGCGGTAGGCCGGGTCGAGCCGGACCAGGTCCAGCCGGGCGGCCAGCGAGTCCCCGACCGCGCCCAGCGCCTCGTCGAGCAGCTCCGGCATGGTCAGCACGGTGGGCCCGGTGTCGACCCGGTAGGTGCCCGACGGGCCCTCGAGGTCCAGCCGGCCGGCCCGGCCGCCCGGGTGCTCGTCCCGCTCGACGATCGTGACCCGGCGGCCGGCGCCGAGCAGGTGCAGCGCCGCGCAGAGGCCCGCGAGCCCGGCCCCGACGACCACGACGTGGTCGGTCGGCCCCTCCAGTCGTCTCACCGGCGCGTCACCGGTGCCGGCGGGTGGCCCGCACGGCCAGCTCCTGCAGCGCCGTCGCGGCCGGCTCGGCGATGTCGGCGGCCGTGAGCGCGTCGAGCGCCGCGCCGGTCAACGCGGCGATGCGCTGCTCGACGGCCTGCACCGCACCCAGGTCGGTGAACAGGTCCCGCAGCCGCTCGACGGCGGCGGGGTCCAGGTCGGGGTCGCCGAGCGCGCCGGTGATCGCGGCCCGGGCGGGCCCGTCGGCGGCCCGTTCCAGGGCGAGCGCGACCAGCAGGGTGCGCTTGCCCTCGCGGAGGTCGTCGCCGGCGGGCTTGCCGGTGACCTCGGGGTCGCCGTAGACGCCGAGCAGGTCGTCCCGCAGCTGGAAGGCCACGCCGATGTCCGCGCCGAACCGCCGGTACGCCGCGACCAGCCGGTCCGGCGCGCCGGCGAGGGCCGCGCCCAGGTGCAGCGGGCGCTCCACGGTGTAGGCCGCCGTCTTGAACCGGTCGATGCGCAGGGCGGCCCCGGGGGAGTCGTCGCCGGTCGCCTGGGTGAGGACGTCCAGGTACTGCCCGCCCAGCACCTCGGTGCGCATCCCGCGCCACGGGGCCCGGGCGCGGGACAGGGTCTCCGCGTCGAGCCCGGAGTCGTGGTACATGTCGTCCGCCCAGGTCAGTGCCAGGTCGCCGAGCAGGATCGCGGCCGCGGCGCCGAACCGGGCGGGCGGGCCGGACCAGCCGGCGTCGGCGTGCCGGCCGGCGAACTCGACGTGCACCGTGGGCCGGCCGCGGCGGGTGGCCGAGGCGTCCATCAGGTCGTCGTGCACCAGCGCGGAGGCCTGGATCAGCTCCAGCGCGCTGATCGCACGCAGCACGGCCGGCGCCTGCGCGTCGGCGGGGTCGCCGCCCGCGCCGCGCCAGCCCCACCACGCGAAGGTCGGGCGGATCCGCTTGCCCCCGCTCAGGACGAACCGGACGAGCGAGTCGACGGCGTCGGCGAACACGGGGCCGATCGCCGCGGCGTCCTCTCGGCGGCGCAGGAGGTAGTCCTCCAGGGCCTGCTCCACCCGCGTGTGGAGCTCGGCGGCCCCCGCGGGCTCGGGTGCCGGGCCCGGCAGGACGTTCGTGGGCGGGGAGGGATGAACCACGCGGCGAGCGTATCGGCGGGACGCACCTTGGGCGCGCCGACGCACGACCGTAGGCTGAACAGGTGACCACGCGAACCGCGCAGCCGCGCACCTCGGTGATCGACCGGATCGGTACGGACCGCCCCGTCTTCTCGGTCGAGTTCTTCCCGCCCAAGGACGAGCAGGGGGAGGCGGAGCTCTGGAAGGCGATCCGCCGCCTCGAGCCCCTCGACCCCGCGTTCGTGTCGGTCACCTACGGCGCCGGCGGCTCCAGCCGGGACCGGACGATCCGGACCACGGCCCGGATCGCCACGGACACGACGCTGGTCGCGATGGCGCACCTCACGGCCGTGTCGCACTCGGTGGCGGAGCTGCGGCACGTCATCGGCTCGTACGCCGCCGCCGGGATCCGCAACGTCCTCGCGGTCCGGGGCGACCCGCCCGGGGACCCGCTCGGCGACTGGGTGGCCCACCCCGAGGGTCTGACCTACGCCGACGACCTGGTCCGGCTGGTCAAGCGGTCCGGCTCGTTCTGCGTGGGCGTGGCGGCGTTCCCGTACGGCCACCCGCGCTCGGCGGACCTCGACAGCGACCTGCAGCGGCTGCTGGCGAAGATCCGGGCGGGCGCGGACTTCGCCATCACCCAGCTGTTCTGGGAGCCGGACGGCTTCCTGCGGCTGCGCGACCGGCTGGCCGCGGCGGGCTGCGAGGTGCCGCTGCTGCCGGGGATCATGCCGCTGCTCAGCGTGAAGACGCTGCGCCGCGGGCCGGAGCTGTCCGGCGCGCCGCTGCCGCCCGGGCTGGCCGAGCGGCTGGAGCCCTACGCGGACGACCCGGCCGCCTTCCGCGCCGCCGGCCTCGACCTCACCGAGGAGCTCTGCCGCAAGCTGCTCGGCGAGGGGGTGCGCGGGCTGCACTTCTACACGCTGAACCGGTCCCTGGCCACGGCCGAGCTGGTCGAGCGGCTGGGGCTGGCGCGCGAGCCCGCCCTGCCGTCACCCACCGCCCTGGCCTGACCTACCGGCGCACCGGCGGGTTGCGGGTGCGCCGGGCCAGCGCGACCACGGCCGCGACGGCGCCGAGCACGATCACCGCGAGCCCGAGCGACCAGGCCGTGGCCGACGGGGCCTGCGGGTCGTCGTAGGCCACGACGGCGTTGACGTCGCCGACCTCGCCCGGGGTGAAGTTCCAGCTCACCGTGCCGGCCTCGGAGTCGCCGTTGGTGTCCAGGACCTCGCCCGGGAAGCTGACCTTCAGCTGGAAGTCGGCCCGGTCGACCGGGACGGTGGTGAGGTCGGCCGCGCCCTCGAGCACGATCCGGTTGCCCGCGCGGCGCAGGGTGAGGTGCGCGCGCTCGCTGCCGGAGCCGCCCGCGGCGGTGAGCTGTCCGACCTGGTCGAACGACAGCCCGGAGAACCGCAGCACCGATCCGGTGTAGCCGTCCTGCCGGTAGTCGGACACGTCCACGTCGGACTCCAGGGCGGGCGGCACGGTGATCGCCGGTCCCTTGTCGTCCGGGCCCTTCTCCGGCGTGGCGATCACGATCTCGCCGGTCACGGTGTCGTCCGGCTGCACGGCGAGGGCCGCCCGCACGCGGGCACAGCCGCCCAGCGCCGCGACCGCCACGGCCACGAGCAGGAGCACGGACACGACCCGGCGGAACCGGGAGGCGCGGCGGGGGCCGAGCCGAGCGGGGCCGAGAGGATCGGGGCCGGTTCGGTCACGGCGGGGGGCGGGCGGGGACTGCACGGCGGTCATCGTGCCATCGCCCGGCCCCGGGGCGGCGCAGCGACGGGCCGGGGTCACCCGCGTCCGGGGGCCGGCGGCAGCGGCAGGGTCCGGCCCAGCACGGCGAAGGGCCTGCTGTCGCCGGTGAACCGGTGGTCGCGCAGCACGTCCTCGAAGCCGAGCCTGCGGTAGAGCCGCCACGCCCGGCCGGGGGCGCGCGGCGCGTACTCCGGTGTGGACAGCAGGACCATGCGGTGCCCGGCGCCGTCGAGCAGCGCGCGCAGCATGCCCTCGCCGAGCCGGGAGCCCTGTGCGTCCGGCCGGACGTGCAGCTCGGTGAGCTCGAAGTAGTCGTGCAGCCAGTCAGGCTGGGCGGGGTCCCGGGCGGCGCCGCGCGCGGCGAGCCCCCGCCGGACCTCCTCGAACCACCACTGCCCGGGCCCGCCGGAGTACCCGTAGCCGATCCCGATCAGGTGGCCGCCCGGGTCCATCCACCCCACGCAGCGCCACCCGGCGCGGCGGGTGTGTTCGAGCCAGAGGTTGCGGCGCTGGCGCGCGGTGCCGGGCGGGTAGCCCATCGCGGCCACGTAGACGTCGAGCGCCTCGCCGAGGTGGTCGGCCAGCTCGACCGACGACAGCGCGACCAGCCGCGGCCGGGCGGGCGCCGCGGTCATCGGACGGGCTCCGGGCGGGTCATGCGGCCATCTCACCACGGGACGCAACAGGGGGCAGGCACCGACGGCCGGAGCCCCTCGGGCGCACCGGTCCGTCGGTGGTGACCGGTAGGAGAAGGGCGTGCACACACGGGGCGGGGAGCCCTCCGGGACGTCCTCGGGGTGGCGCCGTCCCGACTTGACGGCCCGCGCCGGACACGCTTCACTGGACGAGTCGAACACATGTTCGATCCAGGTCGGTCCCGGGGGCGGGGTGGGGGAAGCACCCCCTCCCCGGGTCGGTCTGCGCTGTCCGTACCGACCCCGCCGGCCCGCACCGGCGCGGGCCGGTGCTCGTGTCCAGCCGGATCCCAGCCGGCCGGAAGGGGAGTGATCTCCGTGAGCACCTTCTCCCGGGTGTTCGGGCCCCGCGAGCCCGCACCGGTCCAGGTCCGCTGGCTCGAGGGCGAGCCGGTGGAGTTCGAACGCAGGCCCGCCCGCCGCGGGTCCCGGTACCTGGTGACGGACGTCCGCGAGCGGTGGATCGAGGAGTCGCCGTGGCCGTTCCCGTCGCCGATGCCGATCGGCGGCGACCAGCTGCGCTGCTGGCGGGTGGAGGCCCGGTCGGCGGAGTCGCCGCAGGAGCCCGCCCGGGAGTTCGTGCTGCGGATGCGCGCGGGCCCAGGCGTGTGGGACCTGGTCCGCGTGCCGGAGGCCGGATGAGCGGCGGCCGGGGTGCCGGCCGGCACCGGGGTCGCGAGCGGTGCGGGGCAGGGCAGGGCAGAGCACGGGGGACGGCACGGGCACCCGCGGTGGTGCGGGCGTGCAGGGCGAGCGTGAGGACCGGAGGAGCGGACATGACGATCACGACGAGCGAGCGGGCGCCGGCCGCGCCCGTGTCGAAGGCGGCGCTGGGCCTGCTGCGGCAGGCCGCGGAGTGCGTGGCGGACGGCTACCGCGAGCCGGAGCCGCTGCTGCGCTACCCGGCGGCGTATCTCGCCGCGCTGCGGGCCGGCGCCGCGGTGCTGGCGGCGCGGGCGGTGCCGGAGCAGCGGCGCGGGCGGCCGCGCAGCGTCTGGCAGCTGCTCGGCGACATCGCGCCCGAGCTGGGGGAGTGGGCCGCGTTCTTCGCGTCCTGCTCGGACACCCGGGCGGCCGCCGAGGCGGGCATCTCCCGGCTGGTCACCCGTCGCGAGGCGGACGACCTGCTGCGGCAGGCCGAGCAGTTCGTGGGGATCGTGCGGGAGCTGCTCGTCGACCGCTGAGCCGGCGGCCGGGAGGTGGGGTTCGGGCCGGTCAGCCCCGGGAGCGGGAGCGCAGCAGCCGCCCGAGGAGGGCGGTGAAGACCGCTGCGACCTCGCGGGCGCCGGGCGTGTCCCAGGACTGGATCGGGAGGCAGGCGCCCTGCGCCTGCTGCACCGCGGAGCGGTCCGGCAGCACGCTGCCGAACACCAGCGGGCCGAACAGCTCCCGCAGCTCCGCGATCCGGTAGTCGTGCTCGGCGTTGCGCGGGCGCACCCGGTTGACCAGCACGCCGAGGGGCTGCAGGGCCGGGTTGCCGCGCTCGCGCTCGGCCTGCACGGCGTCGAAGGCCCGCTGCACGCCGGACACCGCGAACATCGTGGGGTCGGTCACCAGGATCGCGCGGTCCGAGGCCGCGAGGGCGCTGCGGGTGAGCTGCCCCAGTGAGGGCGGGCAGTCGATGATCACCAGCTGGTAGGGCTCGCCGGGCTTCTCGTCCGTGCGGCCGAGGCTGGAGCCCAGATCGGGGTCGTCGAGCCGGGAGAGCGCGCGGGCCAGCCGCTCGAGCTGCTTGGTGCTCGGGTCCGGGTGGTTGTGCCGCTCGTTCTGCTCCGAGCCCACCAGCACGTCCAGCCCCTCGCCCCAGGCGCTCGTCGCGACGGCGCGGCGCAGCACCGAGCGGCTCGGCTCGTCCAGCACGTCCGCCACGGTGCCCGTGGTGGGCTCGACGTCGAGCGCGATGGTGGCGTTGGCCTGGGGATCCAGGTCCACGAGGAGGGTGGGGATGCCGTGGTGCAGCGCGGCACCGGCGAGACCGAGGGCGACGGTGGTCTTGCCGACCCCGCCCTTCAGGCTCAGCGTGGCGACGACCTGCACGGCGATCAACCTACAGTCTCGGCGCCACGGCCCGTGCGGGCGCCACTAGGCTGCCCGTGTGAACGCGGTGGCAGGCGAGCGTCCGGGAACCGTGAGCGGCGGAGCGGTCCGCCGTGTCCTCGACGCGGAGGTCGAGCGGGCGCGGTCCGCCCGGCCCGACGGCCGGCCCCGGGTGGTCGACGTCGGCGGCGGCAGCGGCTCGTGGGCGGTGCCCCTGGCCGCGGCGGGCTGCGCGGTGACGGTCGTCGACGTCAGCCCCAACGCCCTGGCCGCGCTGGAGCGCCGCGCCCGCGAGGCCGAGGTGCACGCGCTCGTCACGCCGGTGCAGGGCGACGCGGACCAGCTGCCCGAGGTCGTGGCCGATCTCATCGACTCCGGCGGCGCCGACCTGGTGCTCGGGCACGGGCTGCTCGAGGTGGTCGACGACCCGGCGCGGGCCGCGGCCTCGCTCGCCGCGGTGGCGGCCCCGGGCGCGGCCGTGTCGGTGCTGGCCACGAGCCGGCACGCGGCCGTGCTCTGGCACGTCCTGGCCGGGCGGCTGGACGAGGCGCGCGCCGTCCTCACCGACCCGGACGGGCGGTACGGGCCGGACGACACCCTCCGCCGCCGGCTCGACGGGCCCGCCGTCACGGCGCTGCTGGAGGACACCCGACGGCTGCGCGTCGAGCTGGTGCAGGGCGACGGGCTGCTCGAGGCCTGGCTGCCCCACGCCGTCCGGGACGGCGGCCACGCGGACATGCGGGGTGCCGCGGAGCTCGAGGACCTCGCCGCCGGCGTCCCCGCCCTGCGCGAGGTCGCCGCGCGGCTGCACGTCCTGGCGCGTGCCGTCGCGCCCTGAGCGCCCCGAGCACCCGAAGCGCTCCGAGCACTCCGGGCGGCTGTCCCACCTGGACGGGAAAGGTGAGATCGATCACCTCTCGGCCGGTGCGGGCGGCCGTTCGAAGATCGGTCTGCCCGGGTTGTGACCTCCGGGTAGTGGACCAGCGCTTTGCCTCGTATCCTCTTGGTCAGACGCCCATCCCGGGCGCTCGTCCGGCCACCCGCGCACCACGGTTGGCAGGACATCCCGTGACCGTTGTGCCGGAGGACGTCATGCCCCTCTCCGAGCACGAGCAGCGCCTGCTCGAACAGATCGAGCGTGCTCTCTACGCCGAGGACCCCAAGTTCGCCTCGACCGTGCGCGGCTCCAAGCTGCGCAAACCGAGCCGGCGCCGGCGGCTCCAGGGCATCGCGGTCTTCGCGGTGGGCCTGGTCCTGCTCGTCGTCGGTGTGGCGGTCGCCCCGCTCCGCGACCTCGTCGGCGCGGTCCCCGTCGTCAGCGTGGTCGGCTTCCTGGCCATGCTCGGGGGCACGATGCTGGCGATCAGCGCCCGCGGAGCCGCCAAGTCCGCCGGCGGGTCGGACGACAAGCAGGCCGAGCCGGACAAGAACCGGTTCACCGGGCGCATGGAAGAGCGCTTCCGGCGTCGGTTCGAACAGGACTGAATCCCGACCACGAGCAGAGCCGCGGCCCGAGAGGCCGCGGCTCTGCTCGTTCGTGCGTGCAGCGCGTGCGCGCCGAGCCGTGATCAGGCAGCCGGGGTGCGGTCCTTCGCCGGCGCCCGGAGGCCGGTGAGCAGGGAGCGCGGGGCGAGAGTCCGCACCCACGACTTCCAGCCCCGCCGGCCGGAGCCGCCGATGGCGGCGAGCACGGCCTGCAGCGGCCCGGTGAGCGCGTCCTCGGCGGGCGGCTCGTCGCCGTACCACTCCGCCTCGACCAGCCGCACGATCTCGCGGAGCGCGTCCTGCGCGGCGCCGTCGAGCTCGTGGGCTCCCACGACCGTCCGGGCGGTCCCGCGGACCGTGTCCCCGTCGGACACCGCCGAGCCGCGGTCCCGCGAGGTCGCCAGCACCTCGTCCCATGCCGCGCGTCCGGCGCCCGGGCCACCCGCGGCGGCCGCGGCGAGCCGGCGCTTCCGCAGCACCCGCCGGGCGACGGACGGGCCGGCCAGCAGCGCCACCACCAGCAGCGCCACGAGCGGGACCAGCACCGGGACGCCCCCGTCCTGGTCCGCGGCCGTCGGGTCGGGCTGCGGGACGTCCGCGGGCGGCGGCTCCGGCGTCGGCTGCGGGGCCTCGGCCCGCGGCTCCGGCTGCGGCACCTCCTCCTGCGGCGCGGCGGGCTGCTCGGCGCCGGGCGGGGCGTCGGCCACGGCCTCGAGGACGTACGGCGGGACGACCGTGCGGCCGTCCGTGAGCGGGGTCGGGTCGAAGGTCGTCCAGCCGTGGCCGGGGAACCAGGCCTCGACCCAGGCGTGCGCGTCCCGGGTGCTGACGCTGCGGTAGCCGTCGCCCTCGGTGCCGGCGGTGAACCCGACGGCGACCCGCGCCGGGACGCCCTGCGTCCGCAGCATCACGGCCATCGCCGAGGCGAACTGCTCGCAGTACCCCGCGCGCCCGACGGTGAGGAAGTCGACGAGGGCGTCGTCGCCGCTGCCCGGCGCGGTCTCCAGGCTGTACCGGAACTGCGACTGCGGCCCGGTGAAGTACTCGACCAGCGCGATGGCCTTGTCGAAGGGGGTGCCGGCGTCCCGGGTGACGTCGGCGGCGATCTGCGCGACCCGCGGGTCGACGCCGGCGGTGTCCCGGTACGCCGGGTCCACGCGCGTGGGGCCCGCGGCCGAGCGCAGGTCGTCGGCCGACGGTGCGGGCAGGACGGCGGTCTCCTGCCAGGCCTCCTCCTCGCGGGGACGCGGGGTGTAGGCGATGCCGCTGCTGCGGTCGTAGGCCCACCGGTCGGCGTCGACGCCGGTCACGGACTCGGGCTGGCCGTAGAGCGGGAGCCAGTAGTCCCGGAAGCCGACGTTCTGCACCGCGACCTGGACCCGCTCGCCCTCCGCCGGGTCCTCGGTCAGCGGCCCCGCGAGCGGGACGCCGGGCCGGGGCGTCGCGGCCTGCCAGCCGGAGTTGGCGCGGTAGTCCGAGAGGGTCAGCGCGCGCAGGTAGGTCGGGCGGGGGAGGCCGGTGGTGCGGAAGAGCTCGACCGGCTCGCTCTGGGTGAGCTGCCCACGCAGCGAGGTGAACGGGTTGAGCCCGATCGCCCCGCCGCTGCCGCCGCCCGCGCCGCCGCTGACGAACCGCCCGGCCGTGCCGACGACGGTCGCCGCGCTGCCGAGCAGCAGCCCGAGCACCCCGGCGACGGCGACGACCGCGATCCCGCCGGTGACGAGGGCGCTCCCGCGGCGCCCCGCGCCGTCCCGCGCGACGAGCAGGAGCCCGTACCCGGCGACCGCGCTGGTGACCGCCCACCAGGGCAGCAGCGCGTCGGACAGCGCGGCCGGCACCGCGACCATGCACAGCAGCGGCACCCCGGCCGCAGCGGGCGCCCCGGCGGACACCGAGACGGCGTGCACGATCACCGCGAGCAGGCCGAACGCGGCCGTGATCAGGAAGAGCATGCCGGCGGTCGGCACCACCGGCGCGACGCCGGAGTCGATCTGGGCGGCGGCCTCGGTGACGTGGTCGGCGAAGGCGCCGAACGCCGCGGGACCGGGCAGGAAGCCGGCCACGGCGTCGTCGCCGAACAGGCCGGTGAGCACGAGGAGCGCGCCGAGCAGTTGACCGACGGCGACGGCCGCGGCGGGCAGCCGCTGCAGCGCGATCCCCAGCCCGACGACCACGGCCACGATCAGCGCCCCGTCGGCGAACCAGGTCCCGCCCTGCACCACGGCGACCAGGCAGGTGCCCGCGAGCAGGACGGCGAGCCCGGCGGCCACCGCGGCCACCCAGCGGATCCGCGGGCGGCCGGGCGGGGGAGCGGCGGCGGGCGGGGCCGGACGGACGGCGGTCGGTGTGCTCACGGCCGGCCCCCTCGGTCGGTGGTCCTCATCGGGCACCCGCCGGGATCACGGGGCTGCCGGCGACGAGCGCGTCCCAGGCCTGCTCGGGCGTGTGGTCGGCGGTCGCGACGGTGACGTGCCAGCCCGCGCGGCGGAGCACCTCGGCCGCGGCGGCCGGCTCGGGCGTCGGCTCGCCGGCCGCGTCCCAGGTGTCGACGGCGAGCAGGACCGCGTACCCGCCGCCGGGGTGCCGGGCGGCGAGCTGCCCGGCCTGCTCGGGTGTGCACGCCCCCAGCACGGAGACGACGTCCCGGCCGGCGGCGGTGGACGGGCCGGACAGATCGGGCCGGGCGGCGGGGCGGAGCACGGCCAGCCCGTCGAGCAGCGGGTCGAGGCCGCCCTCGGCGGCGGCAACCGGCGTGCCGTCCTCGGTCACCACCTCGACCGGCTCGCCGCGGCGCAGCAGGTGCGCGCCGATGCTGGCGGCCAGCGTGACCGCGAACTCGAGGCTGGCGCCGGCGCCGTGGCCGCGATGCGCCCCGTCGCGGCGGTCCAGCAGCACGGTGACACCCGCGTGCCAGGGCCGCTCCTCGAGCCGGACCATCAGCTCGTCGTGCCGGGCGGTGCTCCTCCAGTGGACCCGGCGCAGCTCGTCGCCCTGCCGGTAGGTCCGGACCATGACGTCCGGGCTGCCCTGGCCCTGCTGGGCCGCGGCCCCGGGGAGGCCCTCGCCGCTGCCGAGCGCGCGCGGCGCCCCGTGCAGCCCGACGACCCGCGGCACCACCAGGAGCCGGTCCGGCCCCAGCATCTCCCGGGTGAACTCGGCCAGACCCAGCGCGCCGACGGCCCGGGCGGTCAGCGGGCCCACCCGGTGCGCCCCGCGCAGGGCGGGCCGCAGGGGATAGGTGACGCGCGCGCCGCGGCTCCCGATCCGGTGCACCGTGAACCGCGGGGGTGTCGACGGGACGGGGCCGGCGGCGTCGGGCACGGTGTCGGCGAGGCGCAGGGCACCGAGCACGGGCCCGCCCCGCAGGTCCAGGGCGACCTCGGCCGGGGTACCCGCGGCGGTGCGCGCGGGCAGCAGCGTGCGCGCGGCCTGCACCGAGCGGCGGGTGCGCACGGCGAGGAGCAGCGACACCAGCGGCAGCAGGCACACGACCAGCCCGATGCGGAGCAGGTCGCGCTCGTCGAGGACGACGGCGCACACGGCCGTCGCGACCCCGCCGGCCAGGAGGCTGCGCCCCCGGACCGTCAGCCCGAAGGTGCGGGCCCCGGGGCGACCCACGGACGGACGGGAGCTCACGCCCGCGAGGGGGCCCGCACCGGGATGCGCGACAGCAACCCGCGGACGACGTCGGCGGCGGTGACCCGCGTCGCGCCGGCCTCGGGGGCGACGGTCAGCCGGTGCGCGATGACGGGGACGGCGATCGCCTGCACGTCGTCCGGGACGACGTAGCCGCGGCCGGCGAGCGCCGCCTGGGCCCGCGCCGCCCGCACCAGGTGCAGGGTGGCGCGCGGGGAGGCGCCGAGCCGCAGCTCGGGCTGGCGCCGGGTGGCGCCGACGAGGTCGACGCAGTACTGCCGCACCTCCTGGCCGACCCGGATCCGGCGCACGGCCTCGATGACCGAGCGGACGGTGCGGGCGTCGGCCACCGGACGCAGGGTGTCGAGCGGGTCGGCGCCCGCGTGCTCGTCGATCATCGCGAGCTCGGCGGCCGGGTCGGGGTAGCCGACGCTGATCCGCGCGGTGAAGCGGTCCCGCTGTGCCTCGGGCAGCGGGTAGGTGCCGTCCATCTCCACCGGGTTCTGGGTGGCGACGACCATGAAGGGGCTGGCCAGCACGTAGGTGCCGCCGTCCACGGTCACCTGGTGCTCGGCCATGCACTCCAGCAGCGCCGACTGGGTCTTCGGCGAGGCGCGGTTGATCTCGTCCGCGATCACGACGTTGGCGAACACCGGGCCGGGCCGGAACTCGAACTCCCCGGTCTGCCGGTTGTAGACGGACATGCCGGTGATGTCGCCCGGCAGCAGGTCCGGGGTGAACTGCACGCGGCTGACCGAGCAGTCGAGCGAGCGGGCGAGCGCCTTGGCCAGCGAGGTCTTGCCGACCCCGGGGACGTCCTCCACGAGCAGGTGGCCCTCGGCGAGGAGGGTGACCAGCGCCAGCCGGACGACCTCCGGCTTGCCCACGATGATCCGCTGCACGTTCTGCGCGATGCGGCCGGTGAGGTCGGCGACGGCGGCCAGCGGCGGGGGCTCGGGCACGCTCTCGCCGGTCACCGGCGGGCCCTGACGGCTGCTGGTGGTCAAGCCTGCTCCTGTTCGTGGGCGTCCGCGGACGGGTCGGACACGGGGGAACTGCAGAAGAACGCGGGAACTCTGCACCCCAGTCTGTCAAACGGGTGCGGGGACCGTCCCCCGGACGTGTCACGTCCACCCCGCCGGGGCGTCCGTCCGGGGCCCCACCCGGTCCCCCACGGCGCCCCACCGACGGTCGCCACCGTCCCCCACCTCTCGCCCCACCCCGCCCCACCGTTACACCCCCACCTCCGTGACCTGCGGTTTTGCGAAGGCGGTGCTGGTGGGGCCCGGTGCCCGAACGCGTCCGCCGCCGGATTCCCCCCACCGGGCCCCACGTCATCCGACCTGCTGAAACACCGAACGGAGGCCTCGTCAGGGGTCTGTTCGAGTTGACGGTGGGGGGAAGTGGGGTAATGTGGCCGCCGTTGGAGCGAGACGGGGCTCCGAGATGAGGTGGGGCGGGTGTTCCTCGGCACCTACACCCCTCGGTTGGACGACAAGGGGCGGCTCACGCTGCCGGCGAAGTTCCGGGACGAACTGCGGGGCGGGTGCATGGTCACGAAAGGGCAGGACCACTGCCTCTACGTGTTCACCCGCGAGGCCTTCACGGAGATGGCCACCAAGGTCGCCTCGGCGCCGCTGACCAGCGAGTCGGCCCGTGCCTTCCAGCGGAACCTCTTCGCGGGAACCGACGAGCAGAACCCCGACGGCCAGGGCCGGATCGCGATCGCCCCGGAGCTGCGCCGGTACGCGGGACTGACCAAGGAGTGCGTGGTGATCGGCGCGTTCACGCGCGTCGAGATCTGGGACGCGCAGTCCTGGCAGGAGTACCAGGAGCGGCACGAGGAGGACTACGCCAAGGCGCAGGAGGAGGTTCTGCCCGGACTGATCTGAGCCCGCACCGCGGGCCCGGGGCGGTCCCCGACTTCGAACACGCGACACCGTCGCCGTCCCGACCCGGACGCCGTGAAGGCCTTCCCGGCCCGACGGCCCTGGCGCACCTTCCCCGGTGCCAGGTCCGTCGGGGCGGGGCGGCCCGCACGGCGGCCAGGTGGGGACGGTGGCACGAGCGGTACACACCCGCCAGGCTGGGGAGCTGGAGCGGGACGACAGCGGCTCGGGACGCCGGCGGGTCCCGGGCCGCTGTGCATGCAGGGCGGTTCCGTGTGCGGGCGCGGGGCCGGGGCGCGGCGGGAGGTGACCAGGTGTCCACGACGGAGGACGAGCCGGGTCCGCACTCCCACGTGCCGGTCATGCTGCCGCGCGTACTGGAGCTGTTCGAACCGGCCCTGCGGGACCGGTCGGCGGTGCTGGTCGACGCCACCCTGGGCCTCGGCGGCCACTCGGCGGCGTTGCTGGCGGCGCACCCGCGGCTGACCCTGGTCGGTCTCGACCGGGACCCGCAGGCGCTCGAGCTGGCCGGGCGGCGGCTCACCGCCCACTCCGGCCGCACGCACCTGGTGCACGCCGTGTACGACCGGATCGCCGAGGTGCTCGCGGAGCTGGGGCTTCCGCGCGTCGACGGCGTCCTGTTCGACCTCGGGGTGTCCTCGCTGCAGCTCGACGCCGCCGAGCGGGGCTTCTCCTACTCCCGCGACGCCGACCTCGACATGCGGATGGACCCCACCACGGGCCCGACCGCGGCCGAGGTCCTCAACACCTACCCGGTGCCCGAGCTCACCCGGATCCTGCGGGAGTACGGGGAGGAGCGGTTCGCCGGCCGCATCGCCTCCGCCGTGGCGAGACGCCGGCAGCAGGAACCGTTCACCCGCAGCGCCGACCTGGTGGAGCTGCTCTACGCCGCCGTGCCCGCCGCCTCGCGGCGGACCGGGGGGCATCCCGCCAAGCGCACGTTCCAGGCGTTGCGGATCGAGGTCAACCGCGAGCTCGAGGCCCTGCGGACGGCGCTGCCGGCCGCGCTCGACTCGCTGGCGGTGGGCGGGCGGGTCGTCGTGCTCGCCTACCACTCGCTGGAGGACCGGATGGTCAAGCGGGAGTTCACCGCCCGCGCGACCTCCCGGACCCCGGTGGACCTGCCGGTCGAGCTGCCGGGCCACGGCCCGGAGCTGCGGCTGCTGACCCGTGGGGCCGAGGTCGCCACGGACGACGAGATCGAAGAGAACCCGCGCGCCGCCTCCGTGCGGTGCCGGGCCGCCGAGCGCATCCGGGAGGTCGCAGCATGATCCGACACGACGGCAGCAACCCGGCGGACGTCACCGGTGGTGCGGCGTGAGTGCCCCGGTCGCGGACCGGACCCGCACCCGTCGCCCCTCGGTGTCGGTGAGCTGGACGGGCACCGAGGCGCCGAGCCGCCGCATCCCCGCCCAGCGGGGGAGCGTCACCGTCCCCGCACAGCGGCGCGGGTCCGGGGCGGCCGAGGCCGCGTACGCGCGCCGTGACCAACGCACCCGCCGGCTCGTCGGGACACCCCGGCGCGCCGGGCAGCGGACCGCCACCGGCGGCCGCGCGCAGTTCGTCCTGCTGATCATGGCGCTGCTCGTGACCGGGCTGGTGCTCACGCTGTGGCTGTCCACGGCGGCCGCCGCGGACTCCTACACCCTGCAGGACGCCCGGACGGCGGCGCGGAACCTGACCGAGCAGAGCGAGCGGCTGCACCGCGAGGTGGCGTCGATGGAGTCGGCGCCGGCGCTGGCCCAGCGGGCCACCGAGCTGGGCATGGTCCCGGTGCAGGACCCGGCCCGGCTGGTCGTCGGGCCCGACGGGGCGGTCACGGTCGTCGGGGAGCCGGCCGCGGCCACCCGGCCCGCGGCGCCCGCCCCGGCGCAGCCCGCCCCGGCCGCTCCGGCCGCGGGGCAGCCCGCCGCCCCGGCGGCGCCGGAGGCACCGGCCGACCCGATGCCGGCCCAGGCGCCCGCGCAGTCGCAGCTCGCCGTCGACGCCGGGGCCCAGCAGGACGCGCCGCAGGGCGAGTCCGCGCAGGCCGCACCCGCCAACCCCAACGCCGAGGCCGCGACCCAGGAGCAGCAGGAGCAGCCGGAGCAGGGCGCGCAGGCGCAGGACCACCAGGCCGCCCAGGCCCCGGCCCCGACCGGCGGCGGAGCGGGCTGATGGCGATCGCGCCCCCGCGCGCCCGTCCCGGCTCCCGCCCGCGGTCCGGCCCGCGGCGCCCGCCGGGGCCGCCGCGCCGGCCCACCTCGCGCCTGGGACTGGCGGACCGGCGCTTCCGGATCGGCCGGCTCGTGCTGGTCGTGCTGCTGCTGGCCTCGGCCGTGCAGCTGCTCCTGATCCAGACCGTGCGCGCCGGCGACCTCACCGCGAGCGCGGAGAAGCAGCGCACCACCAAGATCACGATCGCGGCGGAGCGCGGCGCGATCCTCGACCGCAACGGCACCCGGCTGGCCTTCTCCACCGAGGCCCGCGCGCTCGTGACGAACCCGCGGCTGATCAGCTCGGTGAAGAAGGAGCAGGCGGGCGCGTACAAGACCGAGATGGCGCAGGCCGTCGCCCAGGCCACGGGCGGCGACGCCAACGCGATCCAGGAGCAGCTGAACGCCGACCGCGGTTACGTCGTGCTCACCACCAACGCGGACCCGGACGTCGCGCGTGCCCTCGAGGAGCGCTTCCCGGAGATCGCCGAGGAGAAGCGCGAGTCGCGCCAGTACCCGTCCGGCACCCTGGCGGCCAACATCATCGGCGCCGCGACGTGGAGCGCGGACAACCAGAAGCTGGTCGGCCGCGTCGGCCTGGAGAGCGCCGACGACGACGTGCTCGCCGGTACGGACGGCTTCCAGGTCGTCGACACGGCGGAGGGCAGCGACACCGTCATCCCCGGCAGCACCCGCGCCCAGCAGGCGGCGGTCCCCGGCTCGGACGTCGAGCTGACGATCGACTCCGACCTGCAGTACGTGGTGCAGCAGAAGCTGCAGGACTACGTGGCGAGGACGGGCGCCAAGGGCGGCTCCGCGGTCGTCCTGGACTCGGCGACCGGGCAGGTCCGGGCGATGGCCAACGGGACGACCTTCGACCCGCGCCAGCTCGCCACCTCGGACCCGTCGACGCTCGGCAACGCCGCGGTGTCCAGCCCGTTCGAGCCGGGGTCGGTCAACAAGGTCGTCACCATGGCCGGGGCGCTGGAGTACGGCCTCGCCAAGCCGGACGACGTGCTCGACGTCCCGGGCAGCATCAAGGTCGCCGACCGGACCGTGCACGACGCCTGGGACCACGGGCTGGACCACTACACGCTGACCGGCGTGCTGGCGAAGTCCTCCAACGTCGGCACGATCATGACGGCGGAGAAGCTGGGCCCGGACCGGTTCTCGGACATGCTGGCGCGCTTCGGGATCGGCCAGCGCACCGGCGTCGGGCTGCCCGGCGAGAGCGGCGGCTCGGTGCCGGCGCGCTCGGCGTGGTCCGGCTCGACCTTCGGCAACCTGCCCATCGGGCAGGGCCTGTCGATGACCGTGCTGCAGATGGCCGGGATGTACCAGGCCGTGGCCAACGACGGGGTGCGGATCCCGCCGCGGATCGTCGGCGCCACCATCGCGCCGGACGGCTCGCGGACCGAGACCCCGCAGCCGGAGGGCGTGCGGGTGGTGTCGCCGGAGACGGCGGCCCAGCTGCGCACGATGCTCACCGCCGTCACGCAGAAGGCGCCGGGGCAGCAGGGCACCGGGTACGCCGCGCAGGTCCCGGGCTACCAGGTCGCCGGCAAGACCGGCACGGCCCAGCAGGTCGACCCGAAGTGCGGCTGCTACGCGTCGTCGACGTACTGGATCACCTTCGCGGGCATGATGCCGGCGCAGGACCCCCGGTTCGTCGTGGCGATCATGCTCGACGCGCCGAAGGGCGGCACCTCGGCCGCCCCCCTGTTCCACGACATCGCCTCCTACCTGGGACAGAAGGAGAACATCCCGGTCGGCGAGCCGGCCCCGGTGCAGACCCTGGTGGCGCCCTGATCCCGATGTGATCTCGGCCGTGTCCCGACCGCCGTCCGACCGGCCCCCGGGTGTTCCACCGGGGGCCGGTCCGGCGTGCGCGGACGGCTCCCGACGAGCGCCTGCGGCCCGCGCGGGGCGGGTGGTGCGGAGGAGGGGCGCCCGGCGGCCCTCGGTAGCCTCCCCGACGTGTCGCCCGCCAGCTCCGTTCCCACGGACCGCCCGACGGACGCGCGCGTGACGGCCGGGCAGCAGGGTCTCCCTCCGCGCCCCGCGCGGGTCGCCCCCGTCGACCTAGCCCGCCTCGCCGCGCTCACCGGGGCCGAGCCGTACCCGCCGGAAGCGACGCTTGCGGAGCCGACCATCGGCACAGAGGGGCCCGCGGTCGCCGTCACCGGCGTGACCCACCGCAACTCCGACGTCCGCCCCGGCGACCTGTTCGCCGCGCTGCCGGGCGCCCGCGCCCACGGCGCCGACTTCGCGGGCGCGGCGCTGGCCGCCGGCGCGGCCGCCGTCCTCACCGACCCGGCCGGGCTGACCCGCCCGGAGCTGCGCGAGGCCGTCGAGCGGGGGTCCGTGCGGGCGCTGCTGCACCCGCACCCCCGCACCGTCCTCGGCGCGCTGTCGGCCGCCGTCTACGGGGACCCGACCGCGGACCTCACCGTCCTCGGCGTGACCGGGACCAGCGGCAAGACCACGGTGGCGCACTTCCTCGAGGCCGGGCTGCGGGCCGGGGGCCGCGCGACGGGCCTGCTCGGCACCGTCCAGACCCGGATCGGCGAGGACCGCCTGCCCAGCGCGTTCACCACGCCCGAGGCGCCCGACCTGCAGGCGCTGTTCGGCGTGATGCGCGAGCACGGGGTCACGGACGTCGCCATGGAGGTCTCCAGCCACGCGCTGGCGTTGGGGCGCGTGGCCGGCACCCGCTTCGCGGTGGGCGCCTTCACGAACCTCTCGCAGGACCACCTGGACTTCCACCACGACATGGAGGAGTACTTCGCCGCCAAGGCGCGCCTCTTCGTCGACGACGAGCTGCGCGCGGCGCAGGGCGTCGTCTGCGTCGACGACGAGTGGGGCCGCAGGCTGGCCGGGATGGCGCCCGACGCCGTCACCGTCTCCACCACCGACCCTGCCGACTGGACCGCCCGCGACATCGTGACCGACCCGGACGGCGCACAGCAGGCCGTCGTCGTCGCCCCGGACGGGCAGGAGATCCCGCTGCGGCTGCAGCTGCCGGGCGCCTTCAACATCGCCAACGCCGTGCTGGCCCTGGCCGTCCTCGACCTCGCCGGGGTGCCCGCCGCGGTCGCCGCGCCGCGGTTCGCCGAGCTCGCCGTCCCGGGCCGGATGCAGCGGGTCGAGGCGGGTCAGCGGTTCCTCGCGGTCGTCGACTACGCCCACAAGCCCGCCGCGGTCGCCGCGCTGCTCGACGCGCTGCGGGCGCAGCAGCCGGACGGCCGCGTGATCACGGTCCTCGGCTGCGGCGGCGACCGCGACACCGGCAAGCGCCCGCTGATGGGGGCCGCCGCGGCCGCGCGCTCGGACGTGCTGATCGTCACGGACGACAACCCGCGCACCGAGGACCCGGCCGAGATCCGGGCCGCCATGCGCGCAGGTGCCGAGGCCGAAGCGGCCCGCGGCGACATCCTCGAGATCGGCGACCGGCGCGCGGCGATCATCGCCGCCGTCGAGGTGGCGAAACCCGGCGACGTGGTGGTCGTTGCGGGTAAGGGACACGAGACCGGCCAGGAGGTCCACGGGGTCAAGCACCCGTTCGACGACGTGGACGAGCTCGCCGCGGCGATCCGCGCCGCCGGGCGATGATCCGGGGATCGAGGAAGGCACGATGATCGAGATGCGGCTGGCCGAGGTCGCCGCCGTGACCGGGGGCAGGCTCCACCGGGCGACGGGCGACGAGCCCGTCACCGGCGCGGAGTTCGACTCCCGGAAGGTCGGGCCGGGCGGGCTGTTCCTCGCCCTGCCCGGGGAGCGCGCCGACGGCCACGACTTCGCGGCCGCGGCGGTGGCGGCCGGTGCCTCGGCGGTGCTCGCCGGGCGCGAGGTCGACGCCCCGGCCGTGATCGCCCCGCCGGCGGAGGACTCGTTCGCCGGCACGGACCTCGGCGACGCCGACCCGGACGGCTCCGGGGCCGCCGTGCTGACCGCGCTGGGCAGGCTCGCCCGGCACTCGGTCACGCACCTGCCGGACCTGCAGGTCGTCGGCGTGACCGGCAGCTCCGGCAAGACCTCCACCAAGGACCTGATCGCGGCCGTGCTGCGGCCGCTCGGCGAGACCGTCGCCCCGCCCGGGTCGTTCAACAACGAGCTGGGCCACCCGTGGACCGCGCTGCGCGCCGACGCCGCGACCCGGCACCTCGTGCTGGAGCTCTCGGCCCGCGGGCCGGGGCACATCGCGCGGCTGTGCCGGATCGCGCCGCCGCGGATCGGCGTGGTGCTCAACGTCGGCAGCGCGCACGTCGGCGAGTTCGGCTCGCCGGAGGCGATCGCACAGGCCAAGGGCGAGCTGGTCGAGGCCCTGCCCGCGGCGGGCCGGGGCGGGGTCGCGGTGCTGAACCTCGACGACCCGCGGGTCGCCGCGATGGCCTCCCGGACCGCGGCCCGTGTCGTCGGCTACGGGACGGGCGGTGCGGTGCAGGCCGCGGACGTCCGGCTCGAGGCCGGGCGTGCCGCCTTCCGCCTGGTCACCCCGGCCGGCGAGGCGCCGGTCGCGCTGCAGCTGGTCGGCGAGCACCACGTGGGCAACGCCCTCGCCGCGGCCGCCGTCGCGCTGGAGCTGGGCGGCACGCCGGAGGGGATCGCCGCGGCGCTGTCCGCCGCCGGCGCCGCCTCCCGCTGGCGGATGGAGGTCACCGACCGGGCCGACGGGGTGACCGTCGTCAACGACGCCTACAACGCCAACCCCGAGTCGATGACCGCCGCGCTGCGCGCCCTGGCCGCGATCGGCGGCGGCACGCGTCGGACGTGGGCCGTGCTGGGCCCGATGGCCGAGCTCGGCGACACCGCCCCGGCGGCGCACGCGCAGGTCGCGGACGTGGTGCGGGAGCTGGGGGTGGACCGGTTCGTGGCCGTGGGCACGGACCTCTACGGGACCGAACAGGCGGCCGACCGGGACGCCGCGGTCGCGCTGCTGGCCGACCAGGTCCGCGCCGGCGACGTCGTGCTGGTCAAGGCCTCGCGCTCGGCGGGCCTCGACCGGCTCGCCGCCGCGCTGCTGGAACAGGAGCTGATCCGACAGTGAGGGGCGTCTTCGTCGCGGCCGGCGTCGCGCTGGCCCTGTCCATCCTGCTCACCCCCTACCTGATCCGCTTCTTCGCGCGGCAGGGCTTCGGCCAGGAGATCCGCGCCGACGGCCCGAAGAGCCACCAGACCAAGCGGGGCACGCCCACCATGGGCGGCGTCGCGATCCTGCTCGCCATCTGGGCGGGCTACCTGGTCGCGCACCTGCTCACCGGCGAGCCGATGACGGCGTCGGCGCTGCTGGTCCTGTTCCTCACCACCGCGCTGGGCGTCGTCGGGTTCGTCGACGACTTCCTCAAGCTGCGCCGGCGCCGGAACCTGGGCCTGAACAAGACGTCGAAGATCGTGGGCCAGGTGCTCACCGCGACGATCTTCAGCATCCTGGCGCTGCGGTTCGCCAACGCCCGCAACCTCACCCCGGCGTCGGAGTACCTGTCCTTCGTCCGGGACATCGCGGTGCTCGGGTTCGGCGTCGTCGGGTTCGTGATCCTCTGCAACCTGATCGTCGCGGCCTGGTCCAACGCCGTGAACCTCACCGACGGGCTCGACGGCCTGGCCGCCGGCACCGCCGCGATGGTGCTGGCGACGTACACGATCATCGGGTTCTGGCAGTTCCGGAACAGCTGCTCCGTCACCGCGGCCGCGGGCTGCTACGAGGTGCGCGACCCGCTCGACGTCGCGATCGTCGCCGCCGCCGCGATGGGCGGCTGCATCGGCTTCCTGTGGTGGAACGCCGCCCCGGCCCGCATCTTCATGGGCGACACGGGGTCGCTGGCCCTCGGCGGCCTGCTCGCCGGGCTGTCCATGGTCACCAAGACCGAGCTGCTGCTCGTCGTCATGGGCGGGGTGTTCGTGGTCGAGGCGCTGTCGGTCTCGCTGCAGATCATCGTCTTCCGCACCACCCGGCGACGGCTGTTCCGGATGGCCCCCTTCCACCACCACTTCGAGCTGGCCGGCTGGGCCGAGACCACGGTGATCATCCGGTTCTGGCTGCTCGCGGCGATCTGCGCGGCGCTGGGGCTGGGGATCTTCTACTCCGAGTGGCTCTCCGCCTCGTCGGGACTGTAGAGATGCCGGGCCAGTTCGCCGGCCGGACCGTGCTCGTCGCGGGCGCCGGGATCTCCGGGATCGCGGCCGCCGAGGCGCTGCTCGCCGCCGGTGCCCGCACCCTGGTGTCGGACGACCGGGCCGCCGCGCTGGAGGACCTCCCGACCGGCGCCGAGGCCGTCACCGGGCTCCCCGAGGGCGTCGAGCTGATCGTCACCGGCCCCGGCCGGCGGCCCGACCACCCGCTCGTCGCCGAGGCGGCGGTGCGCGGGATCGAGGTCGTCGGCGAGCCGGAGCTGGCGTGGCGGCTCGGGAAGGAGCGGGCGGTCCCGCCGGTCTGGCTGGTCGTCACCGGCACCAACGGCAAGACCACCTGCACCGGCATGCTCGCCGCGATCCTGCGTGCCGCCGGGCTCGACGCCGTGGCCTGCGGCAACATCGGCTACCCGGTGGTCAGCGCGGTCGCGGCCCGGCACGCGGTGCTGGCCGTCGAGCTCTCCAGCTTCCAGCTGCACTGGTCGCCGTCGGTCGTCCCGGCCGCCGGCCTGGTGCTCAACGTCGCCGAGGACCACCTCGACTGGCACGGCGGGCTCGACGCGTACGCCGCCGCCAAGGCGCGCGCCCTCACCGGGCCCGTCGCGGTCGCGGGGGCCGACGACACGATCGCCGCCCGCCTGCTCCGCGAGTCCCCGGCCCCGACGAAGGTCGGCGTGACCCTGGCCGGGCCCGGCCCGGGACAGCTCGGGATCGTGGGGGAGCAGCTGGTCGACCGCGCCTTCGGTGACGGGATCGTGCTCGCCGCGGTCGCGGACGTCACGCCGGGCGGCCCGCCCGGCCTCACGGACGCCCTCGCCGCCGCGGCGCTGGCCCGCGCCCACGGCGTCGGGCCCGGGGCCGTGCGGGAGGGGCTGGCCGGGTTCCGGCCCGGCCCGCACCGCTCCGCGCACGTGGGGACGGTGGCCGGCGTCCGGTACGTCGACGACTCCAAGGCCACCAACCCGCACGCCGCCGACGCCGCCCTGGCCGCCCAGCCCGCGGGGCGCATCGTCTGGGTCGTGGGCGGGCTGCTCAAGGGCGCGCACGTCGACGGGCTGATCGCGCGGCACGCCGACCGGCTGGCCGGGGCCGTGATCATCGGTACCGATCGGGCGGAGATCGTCGACGCACTCGCGCGACACGCGCCCCAGATCCCCGCCGTCGAGGTGACCCAGGGCGACGATGAGGTCATGTCCTCCGCCGTCCGCCGTGCCGCCGCACTCGCCCGACCGGGGGATGTCGTACTCCTCGCACCCGCGGCGGCCTCCATGGACCAGTTCCGGGACTACGCCGAGCGCGGCGAGGCGTTCGCCGCCGCCGTGGCGGCCCTCGGGGAATCGGCGGAGACCGGCGCAGCGGAGGGCGGGGCCGGGGAGCCGGGCGCATGAGCGCGCCCACCCGCAGCCCGCGCCGCCCGTCGCGGCCCTCGCGCACGGACAGCCTGGCGCCTGCGCGCGCCGCCGTCGGCCGCGGCGCCAAGGCGCTGCAGGCCTGGCTGCGCCGCCCGCTCACCTCGTTGCACCTGATCCTCGGCGTCTTCGGGCTGCTGACGATCTTCGGCCTGGTGATGGTGCTGTCGGCGTCGTCGGTGGAGTCGTACTCCGCGGGCGGCTCGTCGTACGCGGTGTTCGTCCGCCAGCTCGGCTTCTGCGCGGCCGGACTGGTGCTGTTCTACCTCGGGCTGCGGATCCCGCCGCAGCGGATGCGGGCCCTGGCGCCCTGGCTGCTGATCGCCGGTGTCGTCCTGCTGGTCGCGGTGCTGGTCCCCGGCGTCGGCGTGGTGCGCAACGGCTCCCGCGCCTGGTTCGCGATCGGCTCCTTCTCGCTGCAGCCGTCCGAGGGCGTCAAGGTCGCGCTCACGCTCTGGGGCGCGCACGTGCTCGTCGCCCGGCGCAACGTGATGCACCGCTGGAAGCACGCGCTCAACCCGCTGGTCCCGGTCACGCTGCTGCTGCTCACCCTGCTCGTCCTCGAGCCGGATCTGGGCATGACGATCTCGCTCGGCATCGTCATGATCGCCCTGCTGTGGTTCGGCGGCGCCCCGATGAAGCTGCTCGCGGCGATCTCCGTCGGCGGGCTCGCCGGCGCGATCATCCTCGGCCTCACCGCGGGGTACCGGGTCAGCCGCATCACGGCCTTCCTCTCGTCGGACACCACCGACCCGCTCGGCCCCGCCTACCAGGCCACCCAGGCCCTCTACTCGCTGGCCGACGGCGGGCTGTTCGGCGTGGGGCTCGGCCAGGGCCGCGCCAAGTGGGACTACCTGCCCAACGCGCACAACGACTTCATCTTCGCGATCATCGGCGAGGAGCTCGGCCTGGTCGGGGCGTTCGCCGTCCTCGCGCTGTTCGCCACGCTCGCCTACACCGGCCTGCGCATCGCCAAGCGCAGCACGGACCCGTGGCTGCGGCTGGTGACCGCGGCGTCGACGACCTGGCTCGTGGTGCAGGCCGCGATCAACATCGGCTACGTGGTCGGGCTGCTGCCGGTCACCGGGCTCCAGCTGCCGCTCATCTCCTCCGGGGGGACCTCCCTCGTCGTGACCATGTTCGTGTTCGGCATGCTGACGAACGCGGCCCGGCACGAGCCCGAGGCCGTGGCGGCGCTGCGGTCGGACGGCCAGGGCCGGATCGCCTCGTTCCTGCGGCTCCCGCTGCCGGAGCCCTACCGGGCACCCGCGCCGCGGCCGCCGGTCCAGCGCTCGGTGCGCCGCTGAGCGGAGCGCGCGGAGCGGAGACTCGGCCCTGACCATCCCCGACGACAGCAGATCCCACGAGCGGAGACGATGAGCGAGTACGGCACCCAGTTCCTGCCGCGGATGGGCCCGGGCCCGTCGGTGGTGGTCGCCGGCGGCGGCACCGCCGGTCACATCGAGCCGGCGCTCGCCCTCGCCGACGCCGTCAAGCGGCTGCGGCCCGACGCGACGGTCACGGCCCTGGGCACGGAGAAGGGCCTCGACACGCGGCTGATCCCGGCGCGCGGCTACCCCCTCGAGCTGATCCCCCCCGTGCCGCTCCCGCGCAAGCCGACCACGGACCTGCTCCGGCTGCCCGGCAAGGTGCGCGGCGCCGTCGCCAGGGTGCGCGAGGTGCTCACCAAGGTCGAGGCGGACGTCGTGGTGGGCTTCGGCGGGTTCGTCGCGCTGCCGGCCTACCTCGGCGCCCGCGGGCGCGTCCCGATCGTCGTGCACGAGGCCAACGCGCGCGCGGGGCTGGCCAACAAGGTGGGCGCGCGGTTCGCCGCCGCCGTCGTCGCGGCGGTGCCCGGCAGCGGCCTGCCCGACGCGCAGGTACTCGGCATCCCGCTGCGGCACGCCGTCACCACGCTGGACCGGCCCGGGCTGCGCGCCGAGGCACGCCGGAGGTTCGGGCTGCCCCCGAACGGCTCGGTGCTGCTGGTCTTCGGCGGCTCACAGGGCGCCCGGTCGCTGAACGGCGCGGTGGCCCAGGCGCTGCCGGGGCTGCTGCACGAGGGGATCGGGGTGCTGCACGCGCACGGCCCGACCGGGCAGGCCGCCCCGCCGCAGCCCGGGTACGTCCCGCTGCCCTACATCGACGGCATGCACCTCGCCTACGCCGCGGCCGACGCCGTGCTCTGCCGGGCCGGCGCGATGACGGTCGCCGAGGTCTCCGCCGTCGGGCTGCCCGCGGTGTACGTGCCGCTGCCGCACGGCAACGGCGAGCAGGCCCTCAACGCCGAGCCGGTCGCCCAGGCCGGGGGCGGCGTCCTCGTGCCCGACGCGGAGCTGACCGGTGACCGCGTGCTCGCCGAGCTGGTGCCGTGGTTCCGCGAGCCGGGCCGGCTCGCCGCGATGGGCGCCGCGGCCCGCGCCTCCGGCCACGCCGACGCCGACGAGCGGCTGGCCCAGGTGGTGTTCGGGGTGCTGGGCAGATGACCGTGCACAGCTCCGTCCCGGTGCTGGGACCCCGGGTGCACCTAATCGGCATCGGCGGGGCCGGCATGAGCGGGATCGCGCGGATCCTGCTGGCCCGCGGCGTCGAGGTGTCGGGGTCCGACGCCAAGGATTCGCGCACCGTCCTCGCGCTGCGGGCGCTGGGGGCGTCGATCGCCGTCGGGCACGCGGCGGAGAACCTGGACCAGCTCGGCGGGCCGCCCACGGTCGTCGTGTCGACCGCGATCCGGGAGACCAACCCCGAGCTCGTGCGGGCCCGCGAACGCGGCCTCACCGTGGTGCACCGGGCGCAGGCCCTCGCCGCGCTCACGCAGGGCTACCGGGTCGCCGCCGTCGCGGGCACGCACGGCAAGACCTCCACGTCGTCGATGCTCACGGTCGCGCTGCAGCACTGCGGCGTGGACCCGTCGTTCGCCATCGGCGGGGACCTCACGGTCACCGGCGCCGGGGCGCACCACGGCGAGGGCGACGTCTTCGTGGTCGAGGCGGACGAGTCGGACGGCTCGTTCACGGCGTTCGCGCCGCTCGTCGCGGTCGTCACCAACGTCGAGCCCGACCACCTCGACCACCACGGCGACGAGGCCGCCTACCGGGCCGTGTTCGAGGAGTTCCTCGGCCGGATCGCGCCCGGTGGCACGCTCGTGACCTGTGCCGACGACGAGGGCGCCGAGCGGTTGGCGGTGCTCGCCGAGTCCGGCGGGGTCCCCGTCCGCCGATACGGGCGCACCGCCACCGGCCCCGAGGACGCCGTCCTGCTCGACTTCACCCCGGAGGGCTCCGGCTCGCGGGTGCGGGCCCGGCACGCCGGCGTGGAGCGGGAGCTGCGGCTGGCCGTGCCCGGCGAGCACATGGCGCTCAACGCCCTCGGCGCGCTGCTGGCCGGGGTCGCGCTGGGTGCTCCGGTCGTGGGCCTGGTCGAGGGGCTGGCCGTGTTCGACGGCGTCCGGCGCCGGTTCGAGTACAAGGGCCGCGCCGGCGGAGTGGCCGTCTACGACGACTACGCCCACCACCCCACCGAGGTCGCCGCCACCCTGCGCGCGGCCCGCGAGGTGCAGCCCCCGGTGGGCGGGCCCGGCCAGCGCGGCCGGGTCATCGTGGCGTTCCAGCCGCACCTCTACTCGCGCACGCGGACCTTCGCCGAGGACTTCGGGCGCTCCCTCGCGCTCGCCGACGAGGTCGTGGTGCTCGACGTCTACGGCGCCCGGGAGGACCCCGAGCCGGGCGTGAGCGGCGCCCTGGTCGCCGACGCCGTGCCGCTGCCGGCCGAGCAGGTGCACTTCGTCCCGGCGTGGGGGGACGTGCCGAGCGTGCTCGCCGGCCTGGCCCGCCCCGGTGACCTGGTCCTCACGATGGGTGCCGGCGACGTCACGGTGCTCGGCCCCGAGATCCTCCTCGAGCTGGACCGGGCCGCGACGTGACCCGGCCCTCCTCCACCCGGCGTGGGCGCCGGTCGTCGGACCGCTCGGCCGAGCGGTCCGCCGACCGGGCCACTGACCGGGCTGCCGACCGGGCTGTCGACCGCATGCCCGCGCGTCCGGCCGCCGCCGAGCGGGCCCGCCGCATCCGCGAGGAGCGGGCGGCGCAGCGGGGCCGGCTGCTGCCGCAGCAGCGGCGGGTGGAGGAGAAGCGGGCGCGGAGGACGGCACGCCGGTCGGCCCGGAAGTCGGCGAAGTCGGCCCGGAAGGCGGCCCGGCCCGTCGACCGGCGGTTCCGGGTACGGCGGCGGGTGGCGCTGACCCTGCTCGTCCTGGTGCTGCTGTCCGCGCTCGGCGTGGGGTCGTGGCTGCTGCTCGCCCGCTCCGGGCTCGCCGACGTCGAGACCGTCGAGGTCACCGGCACGCTCACCGTGTCCCGGGACGCGGTGCTCGGCGCCGCGGCCGTCGAGACCGGGGGCCCGCTCGTCGAGGTCGACACCAAGGCCGTGGCCGGGCGGGTCGCCCGGCTGCCCGGGGTCGCCTCGGTGCAGGTCAGCCGAGGCTGGCCGCACACCGTCGAGATCGCCGTCGTCGAGCGGACGGCGGTGGCGCTGGCGCGGACCCCGCAGGGCGTCACGCTGGTCGACGCCACCGGCGTCGCCTACCAGAAGGCGCCGGAGGTGCCGCCCGCGCTGCCCATGCTGGGCTTCGGCGCCGTCGGGCCGGACGACCCGTCGACCAGGGCGGCCCTCGCCGTCCTCGAGGCGCTGCCGCCGGACCTCCGCGGGCAGGTCACCACGATCGACGTCGACAACGCCGCCACCGAACCCACCGTCCGGCTCGGGCTGGGGGAGCGGCAGGTGCTGTTCGGCTCCACGGAGCGCGCGGACCGGAAGATCGCCGTGCTGGTGCCGCTGCTGACCCAGGAGGGCTCGGTCTACGACGTCTCGAGCCCGGAGCTCCCGACCGTCACGCGCTGACCCGCCGTTCCTGAGACATCCGCTGCTCCGTCCGGACCAGTGCGTCGCTGTCCGTCAGGCCGGATGGACGCTGGGTCACGAGCAGGTCACGGATGGTCGCTCCCACACCATCGAGGTGTTGCCGACGCGCGGCGCGCCTGCTGGACCGTGCCCCCTCCTCGGACCTAGCGTTCGATCGCGAACGGCCCGGACAGACCTGCTGGACGGAGCTGACCCGGACCCGAGCAACCGAGAGGTGCCGCGCATGACGCCCCCGCACAACTACCTGGCCGTGATCAAGGTGGTCGGCATCGGTGGCGGCGGCGTGAACGCCGTCAACCGCATGATCGAGGTCGGCCTCAAGGGCGTCGAGTTCATCGCGGTGAACACCGACGCGCAGGCCCTCCTCATGTCCGACGCGGACGTGAAGCTCGACATCGGGCGCGAGCTGACCCGTGGCCTCGGCGCGGGTGCCAACCCCGAGGTCGGCCGGAAGGCCGCCGAGGACCACCGCGAGGAGATCGAGGAGGTCCTCAAGGGGGCCGACATGGTCTTCGTGACCGCCGGCGAGGGCGGCGGGACGGGCACCGGCGGCGCGCCGGTCGTCGCGTCCATCGCCCGCAAGCTCGGCGCGCTCACCATCGGCGTGGTCACCCGCCCCTTCACCTTCGAGGGGCGGCGGCGCGCCGGCCAGGCGGAGGACGGGATCACCCAGCTCCGCAACGAGTGCGACACCCTGATCGTCATCCCCAACGACCGGCTGCTGCAGCTCGGCGACGTCGGCGTCTCCCTGATGGACGCCTTCCGCTCCGCCGACGAGGTGCTGCTCTCCGGTGTCCAGGGCATCACGAACCTGATCACCACCCCCGGCCTGATCAACCTGGACTTCGCCGACGTCAAGTCGGTCATGTCCGGCGCGGGGTCCGCCTTGATGGGCATCGGGTCGGCCAGAGGGGAGGGCAGGGCCGTGCAGGCCGCCGGCAAGGCGATCAACTCGCCGCTGCTGGAGGCGTCGATGGACGGCGCCCAGGGCGTGCTGCTGTCGATCGCGGGCGGCTCCGACCTCGGTCTGTTCGAGATCAACGAGGCCGCGTCGCTGGTCCAGGAGGCCGCGCACCCCGAGGCCAACATCATCTTCGGCACGGTGATCGACGACTCCCTCGGCGACGAGGTGCGCATCACGGTGATAGCGGCCGGGTTCGAGGGCGGCACGCCCACGCACAAGAAGCTGGAGCCCTCCGCCTTCCGCTCGGCCGAGCCCGCCGCCCCGGCGGCTGCCACGCCGCCCCCGGCTCCCGCGCCGCCGGTGCCGCAGACCCCGCCGCCCGCGGCGGGGAACATTGGCAACGGGCACACCGGCTACTCGGCCGGTTCGTCGACGGCGTTCGGGTCCGGTGCGAACCAGAGCGGGACGCTCCCGCCCGTCGCCCCGTACTCGCCGCCGGCGCCCCGGCAGCCCGAGGTGGCCCGGCAGAACCCGGCCATGACCGAGCTGGGCGGGCCGGTCGGTGAGGGCCCGGTGTCCTCCCCGTCGGGCGCCCACGCCCAGCCCGACCCGGCCCCGGCGCCGACCCCGCCCCCCTCGTCCTCCGCCGCCCCCGCGGCCGCGGAGAACCGGGAGACGGAGGTCGACGACGACGTCGACGTCCCGCCCTTCATGCGCCGCTGAGCTCCGACGGCCACGGACGGGGTGCCGGCCTCGGCGCAACCGCTGAGGCCCGGCACACCCGCTCCGACGCGGCCTCACACCTGACCCACACCGCGTCGCCCTCCCGCACACCGACTCCGACAGGCGTGCGGGAGGGCGACGCGGTGTGTGAGGGGGCGGTCGCGGCGTGGTTAGGGTCGTGGGGTGAGTGAGACGGCGCAGCGCGCGCGGGTCCGCAGGGTCGTGACCACCCGGGCGGGGGGCCGGTCCGCCGCCCCGTTCGACAGCTTCAACCTGTCCCGGGCGGTGGGCGACGACCCCGCCGCCGTCGACGCCAACCGCTACCGGCTCACGCGCGAGCTGGGCCTGCGCGGCACCGTGTTCCTGAACCAGGTGCACGGCACGCGCGTCGTGACGGTCACCGAGCCGCCGCGGCGCAGCGCACCGGACGTCCCGGAGACCGACGCCGCGGTCACCGCCGTCCCCGGGATCGGGCTCGCGGTGCTCGCGGCGGACTGCACCCCCGTCCTGCTGTCGGACCCGAAGGCCGGCGTCGTCGGCGCGGCGCACGCGGGGCGGGTCGGGGCGGCCGCGGGGGTGGTGCCCGCGACCGTGGCCGCCATGCAGGAGCTGGGCGCGGCCCTCGAGGACATCGAGGTGCTGCTCGGCCCGGCAGTGTGCGGACTCTGCTACGAGGTGCCCGCGCAGATGCGCGCGGAGGTCGAGGCCGCGCTGCCCGGCAGCGCGGCGGAGACCCGCCGGGGCATGCCGTCGGTCGACGTGCGCGCCGGGCTCCACCGCCAGCTCGCCGGGCTCGGCGTCACCAAGGTCGGCGTGGACCCGCGCTGCACGCTCGAGGACCCGGCCCTGTTCAGCCACCGGCGGGACCAGCGGACCGGGCGCCTCGCCGGCGTCGTCTGGCTCGACGCGGGCGTCTGAGGCCGCGGCACCCGGGTTCGGAATCACAAGAACCGACCCAGGGGACGTTCGGGAGACATCACGGTTGCGTGACGCTCGCGACACCACCCCTTCGGCTCGCGGGTCCCGGCGGACACGTTCCGTAAGGTTCGCCGGGTGACCCAGGAGGCCTCCCCGGAACGGCGCGCCGAGCTCGAGCGGCGCCTCGGGGAGGTGCGCGCCCGGATCGCGAAGGCCTGCGCCGCAGCCGGACGCGACCCGGACGAGGTGGAGCTGCTCGCGGTCACCAAGACGATCTCCGCGGCGGACGTCGCGGCCCTGGTCGACCTCGGGCTCGTCGCGTTCGGTGAGAACCGCGCCCAGGAGGCGGCCGCCAAGGTCGAACAGCTCCGTGCCCTGCGGCCCGGCGCGCCCCTGCGGTGGCACTTCGTCGGCGGGCTGCAGCGGAACAAGGCGAAGCTGGTGGTCCCGTGGGTGACACGGGTCGAGAGCGTCGACTCGGCCCGGTTGGCCGCCGCGCTCGACAAGGCGGTGCTCCGCGCGCTCGACGCGGGCGCCCGGACGGAGCCGCTGCCGGTCCTCGTCCAGTACAGCGTGGACGGTGACCCGGACCGCGGCGGCGTGCCCGACGACGGCCTGCTCGCGCTCGCGGACCAGGTCGCGGGGGCATCCGGGCTCGTCCTCGACGGACTGATGAGCGTCGCCCCCCTGGGTGCCGACGTCGAGGAGTCGTTTGCCGCGATCGAGGCGGCGGGTAGGCGGGTGCGGTCCTCGCACCCCGGCGCGACCGTGCTGTCGGCCGGGATGAGCGGGGACCTGGAGGTGGCGATCCGTCACGGTTCGACGGTCGCGCGTGTCGGAACGGCCCTTGTGGGGGACCGGACGTTAACCTCCCGGTGACTGCCCGGTCCGCGGGGGCGGACCGGCATCGGGGGCGTCGAGGATTGGGAGCACGGATGAGTGCGATGTACCGGCTCAAGGCCTACTTCGGCATGGTGCCCGCCGAGGAGATGGACTACGCCGACGAGCCGGCGGCCTTCGCCGATCCGCGCCGCGCACCCCGCGCCCGGGCCGACCGCTGGTCGGACCCGGACGACCGTTTCGACGACGCGCCGGACCCCCGGAGCGACTACGCCGAGTACGACGCCGGCCGCGACGAGCGCCCGCTGGACGACTGGAACCGCCGGTCGGCGCGCGAGGCGGCCCGCCCGGCGCGGGTTCCGCGTGAACCCGTGCGCGCCTCCGGTGGGCTGACCGGCGGAGCCGGCGGCGGCCTTTCGGCCCCGTCCCCGGCGACCCGCGGCGCCCTGGCCGTGGACCGCGAGGAGTCCGTGCTGCGCGCCGCCCCCGAGCCGCCGGCGCCGGTCGCGGCGCCCTCCTCGGTGCCCGAGCAGCGGGACCGCGGCGCGGCCGCCCTGGCGCGCATCACGACCCTGCAGCCGAGCAGCTTCACCGAGGCCCGCACGATCGGCGAGCGGTACCGCGACGGCGTGCCCGTGATCATCAACCTGACCGACCTCGACGAGGCCGCCGCGCGCCGCCTGGTGGACTTCGCCGCTGGTCTGGCGTTCGCGCTGCGCGGTTCCATCGACAAGGTGACCAGCCGCGTGTTCCTCCTGACGCCCGCCGACGTCGAGGTCTCGGCCGACGACGCCCGCAGGCTCGCAGAGCGGGGCCTCTTCCGACAGGATTAGGGCGTGCCGATCGCCCTCCAGTTCGTCATCTACTACATCCTGTTCTTCTTCTGGCTCCTGCTCGTCGCGCGCATCGTGGTGGAGCTCGTGCACTCGTTCGCACGCGAGTGGGTGCCCGCCGGGCGTCCGGCCGCGGCCCTCGAGATGGTGTTCAGCGTCACCGACCCGCCCGTGAAGTTGTTGCGGAGAGTGATCCCCGTCGTCCGGATCGGGGGCGTCGGACTGGACCTCTCGATTATGGTTCTGCTGCTGGTGGTGTTCATACTGATGAGCATTGCCAGACCGGCGGTGGCGTGAGCCCCAGTCACCCGCCAGCCGGTTTGCCGCCGAGGACTGCATGAGGTGATCCGATGCCGCTGACGCCCGCCGACGTTCACAACGTCGCGTTCAGCAAGCCCCCGATCGGTAAGCGGGGGTACAACGAGGACGAGGTCGACGCGTTCCTCGACCTGGTCGAGGCCGAGCTTGCCCGGCTGATCGAGGAGAACGAGGACCTGCGCGAGCAGGTCTCCCAGCTCGAGCAGCGACTCGGCAACGCCGAGGCCGACCTCGAGGAGGCGCGTTCGCGCCCGCAGCAGGGTGGGATGGGGGTCCAGGCCGGCCCGCCGCCCACGCAGCAGATCCGGCCCGTGGAGCCCCCGCAGCCGCCGCGTCCGGTCGAGCCGCAGCGCGCCATGGGCCCGATGGGCGACGGCGACGCCGGGGGCGGGGACCACCACGTCCAGGCCGCCAAGGTCCTGGGCCTGGCCCAGGAGATGGCCGACCGGCTGACCGCCGAGGCCAAGAACGAGGCCGACGCGATGCTGTCGGACGCCCGCGCCAAGTCGGAGCAGCTGCTCAGCGAGGCCCGGACCAAGTCCGACGGCCTGGTGAACGACGCGCGCGCCCGCGCCGAGACGATGCTCAACGACGCGCGGACCCGCGCCGAGACCCTCGAGCGGCAGTCGCGCGACAAGGCGTCCTCGCTGGTCAGCGAGGCGGAGCGCAAGCAGACCGAGATCATCGGCACCATCACGCGGGACAAGGGCGTGCTGGAGAAGAAGATCGACGAGCTGCGGACCTTCGAGCGCGAGTACCGCACCCGGCTCAAGACCTACCTCGAGTCGCAGCTGCGCGACCTCGAGGGTCGGGGGTCGGCCGCGCCGTCGGACGCCGCCCGGTCGAACGCCAACGGCGGGTACGCCGCCACCGGCTACGGCCAGCGCGCGGACGCCGGAAGCTGACGGCCCGGCCCGTCGTCCGAACGACTGGCGGGCGGCAGTGCGGCACTCGTGCCGCCGCCCGCCGTACACGGGGTGAACAGTGCTGCTGCTGGTTCTGGTTCTGGTCCTGATCGCCTTCGGCCTGCTGGTCGTGGCGCTGCTCTCGGGCAGCGTCCTCTGGGCGTGGATCTCCGTGGCCGTCTCCGTGGCGGCCGCGGTGGCCCTGCTGGTCGACTGGCTGCAACGCCGCTCGGCCGTCAAGGCGGGCGCGGAGTCGCAGCAGCCCGCCGCCGGCGCCGCAGCGGCGCCGCAGGGCGGCCCGCAGGGGACACGCCGTGACATCGAGCCGGTCACCGAGGTGCTCCCGGTCGTCGGGCAGGGCTCGCCCGGGCGTGTGCCCCCGCCGCAGGCCGGGGTAGAGCGTGGACAGTCCTCGTCGGACTCCGGCCCCGGTGCCGGGTCGGACGCGGAGGCCACCTCCGTGATGCCCCGCGTGGGACCGTCCGGCTCAGCCGAGCGACCGTCCGGCGCTGTGCATGACGACACCCGGTCGAGCGATTCTTCGTCACGCAGCGTGACTGGTGACGAGGGTCATGCCGACGCCACGGGGCGTCGGGACTCCCCGTCGGGGGAGACCGGCTCCGGGACCGGTCCGGCGGTGGCGGCCGGTGCCGCCGGCGCCGCCACGGGCGCCGCGGTCGCGGGCGTGGCGGCTGCGGCACACGGGAAGCACGAGAGCGAGGAGCCGGCCTCCGGCGCCCCGACGCAGGAGCGCGCCCCGACCGGTGCCCGCGGCGAGAGCGCCCCGGAGCCGGCGGGTGCGTCGGCGTCCGCGGCGGAGCCCGACGCGGACGGGGGCACGGACGCGGCCGCTCCCGCTGCGGCATCGGGGTCGACCGAGAGCCCGACCCAGGTGTCGGACCCCTCGGCATCCTCCTCGGAGGCGGCGGAGCAGGCATCGGAGCCCGGTCGGGCCGGCGGCACGGCGGCAGCCGGCCCGGCCGCTGGTTCCGGTGCCGAGCCCGGGGCGTCCCCGGCCACGACGTCCGCGACGTCCGCGGAGGGCCCCGCGACGGAGACCGCGGCCGGCGACGCGAGCGCCCCGGCGACCGCGGCGGGAGCATCCGGGAGCACGTCCACCCCTGGTTCCGGCGCGGTGTCCGCGTCGGCCTCGGACATCGACGGCCCCACCGTGGCCACGCCGGCGCACACCGGATCCGCCGCGCAGGCCGCGACCCAGCCCGGCGCACAGGCCCCGCAGGGGCAGCCGGGTCAGCCCGGCCAGCCCCAGGGGCAGCCGGCCCAGCAGGGCCAGCAGCCCGCCGGCGGTCCGCCGCCGCTGGGCTCGATGCCCCCGCCCGGGCCGCACGGCGAGCCCCCGGAGGAACCGCGGGACGCGACGGTCGCAGCGCTGGTCGCCGAGCTCGACGACGAGGTCGTCGTGGTCGACGAGCAGCCGCGCTACCACCTCGCGGGCTGCCGGTCGCTGCCCGGCCGCCCGGTGATCCCGCTGCCGGCCAAGGAGGCCGTCGAGCTGGGCTTCACCCCGTGCGGCTGGTGCACCCCGGACCGCACCATGGCGGGCCGGCACCAGGCCGCGGCCCGCTGACCAGCAGCTGACCAGCACGAACGGCGCCCCCGTTCGCTCCTGAGGAGCGGGGCGTCGTGGGCGTGTGCACCTCGCGGAATAACGGTTCGCCGCCCCGCGCTACCCTGGTGGCACAGGCACCGATCCGGCCATCACCGGGGAGCCTCCGGAAGAAACCCGGCACGGCCGGGGAGTAGAACCGGACGGGTTCGGCCCGTCACAGCCGTCGAACGAGCGGTCCCGCGCGAGCGGGGCAAGCGGGGTGGTACCGCGGCTCAGCACCATCGAGTCGTCCCCGTGCAGCGACAGCCACGCACTGCACGAGGAGCACCGACCGCCATGAGCGAGAGCTACCCCCCGGTTCCCGCGCATCCCGCGTTCCCGCAGCTCGAGCGCGAGGTCCTCAAGTACTGGGAGGCGGACGACACGTTCGTCGCCTCCGTCGAGGCCCGCCCCGCCGGCGAGAACGGCAGCAACGAGTTCGTCTTCTACGACGGCCCGCCCTTCGCCAACGGCCTGCCGCACTACGGCCACCTGCTCACCGGGTACGTGAAGGACGTCGTGCCGCGGTACCAGACCATGCGCGGCAAGCACGTCGAGCGCCGCTTCGGCTGGGACACCCACGGCCTGCCCGCCGAGGTGGAGGCCGAGCGCCAGCTCGGGATCAACCACAAGTCCGAGATCGAGAGCATGGGCATCGCCGAGTTCAACGAGGCGTGCCGCACCTCCGTGCTCCGCTACACGGGCGAGTGGCGAGACTACGTGACCCGCCAGGCCCGCTGGGTCGACTTCGACAACGACTACAAGACGCTCGACCTGGACTACATGGAAAGCGTCATGTGGGCCTTCAAGACCTTGTGGGACAAGGGGCTGGTCTACTCCGGGTTCCGCGTGCTCTGGTACTGCTGGCGCTGCGAGACGCCGCTGTCGAACTCCGAGACGAAGATGGACGACGTCTACCGGGACCGGCAGGACCCGGCCGTCACCGTCGGGCTGCGGCTCGTGAGCGACGACCCGGAGCTGAACGACGCCCTGGCCCTGGTCTGGACGACGACGCCGTGGACGCTGCCGTCGAACCTCGCCATGGCCGTGCACCCGGACGTCGAGTACGCGCTGCTCTCCGCGAACGGCGAGAAGTACGTCCTGGCGAGCGCGCGCGTCGGCGCCTACGCCCGGGAGCTGGGCGAGGCCCCCGAGGTCCTGCGCACCTTCACCGGTCGCGAGCTGCTCGGCCTGGGCTACACCCCGCCGTTCGACTTCTTCGTCGGCCGGGAGAACGCGCACCGGGTCCTGGAGGCGGACTACGTCACCACCGAGGACGGCACCGGGCTCGTGCACATCGCGCCCGCCTTCGGTGAGGAGGACAAGGCCGTCACGGATGCGGCCGGCATCGAGGCCGTCGTGCCCGTGGACTCGCGGGGCGAGTTCACCGTCGAGGTCCCGCCGTACGCCGGCCAGCAGGTGTTCGACGCCAACCCGAACATCATCCGGGACCTCAAGGCCGGCACCGCCACCTACGTCACGGGTGTCCTGCTCCGGCACGAGACCTACGACCACCCGTACCCGCACTGCTGGCGCTGCGGCAACGCGCTGATCCAGCGCGCCGTCGACTCGTGGTTCGTGCAGGTCACCGCCTTCCGCGAGCGGATGGTGGAGCTCAACAAGCAGATCAACTGGGTGCCCGGCAACATTCGGGACGGCCAGTTCGGCAAGTGGCTGGAGGGCGCCCGGGACTGGGGGATCTCCCGCAACCGGTTCTGGGGGAGCCCGATCCCGGTGTGGGTGTCCGACGACCCGCGCTACCCGCGCACGGACGTCTACGGCTCGCTCGACGAGCTGGAGCGGGACTTCGGCGTCCGGCCGACGGACCTGCACCGGCCCTTCATCGACGAGCTGACCCGGCCCAACCCGGACGACCCGACCGGGAAGTCGACCATGCGCCGCGTGCCCGAGGTGCTGGACTGCTGGTTCGAGTCCGGCTCGATGCCGTTCGCGCAGGTGCACTACCCGTTCGAGAACCGGGACTGGTTCGAGGACCACTACCCGGGCGACTTCATCGTCGAGTACAACGGCCAGACCCGCGGCTGGTTCTACACCCTGCACGTGCTGGCCACGGCGCTGTTCGACCGGCCCGCGTTCGAGAGCTGCGTGGCGCACGGGATCGTGCTGGGCGACGACGGCGCCAAGATGTCGAAGTCGCTGCGCAACTACCCGGACGTCAACGAGGTCTTCGACCGCGACGGGTCGGACGCCATGCGGTGGTTCCTCATGGCGAGCCCGATCCTGCGCGGCGGGAACCTGGTCGTCACCGAGCAGGGCATCCGCGAGGGCGTCCGGCAGGCGATCCTGCCGCTGTGGAACACCTGGTACTTCCTGTCGCTCTACGCCGGGGCGGCCGGGGTCACCGGCACCACGCGGACGGACTCCACGCACGTCCTCGACCGCTACGTACTGGCCAAGACCGCGGACCTGGTCGACGGCGTGACCACGGCGCTCGACGCCTACGACATCGCCGGGGCGTGCGAGCAGATCCGCGACCACGCCGAGGTGCTCACGAACTGGTACGTCCGGCGCTCCCGGGACCGGTTCTGGGAGGGCGACCGGGACGCGATCGACACGCTGCACACGGTGCTGGAGGTGACCGCGCGCGTCGCCGCGCCGCTGCTGCCGCTGACCATGGAACAGCTGTGGCAGGGCCTCACCGGCGGCCGGTCGGTGCACCTCGCCGACTGGCCGTCGGCCGCCGAGCTGCCGCACGACGCGGCGCTGGTCGCCGCCATGGACCGCGTCCGGCAGGTGGCCTCGGCGGGGCTGTCGCTCCGGAAGGCGCGCAAGCTGCGCGTCCGGCTGCCGCTGGCCTCCCTGACCGTGGCGGCCGCCGACGCGGAGACCCTCGCGCCGTTCGCCGACGTCCTGCGGGACGAGGTGAACGTCAAGGAGGTCGTGCTGACCACGGACGTCGCGACCCACGGCCGCTTCGAGCTGACGGTCAACGCCCGCGCCTGCGGTCCCCGGCTGGGCAAGGAGACCCAGACGGCGATCAAGGCCGTGAAGGCGGGCGACTGGACGGCGAACCAGGACGGCACCGTGACGGCCGGCGGGATCCGGCTGCTGGAGGGCGAGTTCTCCGAGCGGCTGCTCGCGGCGGACCCGCAGTCCACCGGGGCGCTGCCCGGCAACACCGGGCTCGTCGTGCTCGACACGGCCGTCACGCCGGAGCTGGCGGCCGAGGGTACGGCGCGGGACGTGGTGCGCGCGGTCCAGCAGGCCCGTCGGGACGCCGGGCTCGAGGTCTCGGACCGGATCGCCCTGACCCTCGACGCGCCGGAGCCGGTGCTCGACGCCGTCCGGGCCCACGAGGCCTTCGTGGCCGGCGAGGTCCTGGCGACGAGCGTGGCGTACGCCGAGCTCGCCGAGCCGACCGGCACCGGCGGCGTCTCCGACCCGCAGGGGAAGAACACCGAGGTCAAGGTCGCCGTCACCAAGCAGTGAGCGAAAGGCACCCTCGCTCAGACCTAGTGAGCGAGGGTGCCGTTCGCTCATCGGCTGCTGGGCGCGGGGCTAGGGTGATCGCCGTGGGGAGTGCTGCCGAGCGGTGGGCGGAGCTGCAGTCCGGGCGGGGCGTCCCGCCCGAGATTCTGGCGCTGGCCCCGGCCTGTCCGTGGGGGCACGATCCGCAGGACTTCACCGCGCCCACGGTCCCCGCGGACACCCCGTCCCGCGAGGCGGGGCTCGCCCTGCTCGATCCCACCGGCACCGTGCTCGACGTCGGGTGCGGCGGCGGCGACGCGGCGTTCGCCCTGGTCGGTGCGATGACCCACGCCACCGGCGTCGACACCCAGCAGGACATGCTCGACCTGTTCGAGGCCGGCGCGGACGTCCGCGGCGTGCCCGCCCGGACCGTCCTCGGCCCGTGGCCCGACGTGGCGGGGGAGGTCGGCACCGCGGACGTCGTGGTGTCGCACCACGTGCTGCACAACGTCGTCGACCTGCCGCCCTTCCTCGCCGCCCTGACCGCGGCGGCGGTCCGCGGGGTCGTCGTCGAGATGCTGTCCGAGCACCCGATGGCGTGGCTCGACCCGCTCTGGACGCGCTTCCACGACCTGCACCGGCCCGAGCCCGCGACCGTCGACGACGCCGTCGCCGTGCTGCGCGAGCAGGGCGTCGAGCCGGAGGTCACGCGCTGGGAGCGGGAGCGGCGCGCCCCGCACTCGCCGGAGTGGGTGACGCGGCGGCTGTGCCTGCCGCCGGAGCGGGAGCCCGAGGTCGCCGCGGCGCTCGACGGGATCCCGCCGCGCCCGCGCACCGCGGCCACGCTGGTCTGGCGGCTCTGAATCAGGAGACCAGGAACCAGGCGAACGCCACGCCCGACGAGTTCGTGGCGAGGTGCGCCAGCACCGGGGTGACCAGGTGCCCGCCCCAGCGCCGCCCCGCGCACAGCAGGATCCCCGCCCCGAACGTCGCGACGACGGCGAGCGCCGCCCGCCCGACGTCCCCCCACCCGCCGACGGTCGCCCCGACCGCGGCGTTCGCGCTGCTCAGGCCCAGAGACGGCACGATGTGCCGAGGTGCCGCCGGGCGAGCCCCAGGTCGTCCCACCCCAGGCCGCAGACCCGGGCGAGGACGAGCAGCAACGCCGTCACGACGACCTTCCACGGCACCGCCCACGCCGGCCACACCACGCCGACCAGCACGTTCGTGGCCACGAGCAGCGCGACGGCGGCGACCAGGCCCCACCACCGGGGGAGGACACGCCGCGCACGGGGTGGCGTGATCGTCGGGTCGACCGGCGGCATGCCGCCATCCTGCGGGAGGGCCGCACCGGCGCTGTCGGCAGCAACCGGTTCGCGATGCCCGTCTTCCTCTTCCACACCACGGGCATGGCGATCGGCCGCGGGCTGTCCTACGCGTTCACCGGGCGGCCGGGGGAGCGCGAGGTGCCGGACCGGGTCTGGTGGCGGGAACGCCCGCTCTCCATCGCGGTGTCGCTGTCCTGCACACTGCCCGTGATCTGGCTCTTCGGCCGTGTCGACCGTCGCCGGCCCACGGTGCCGGCACCCGCCTGACGGCCGCGTGACCTGCGCGGATAGGGTTGTCCGCGTACGAGCCGGGGGTGACGATGAGCCTGGAGGTCCTGCTCGGCGTCGTCGCCGCGGTCCTGTTGATCGGCGTGCTCGCCGTGCGTGTGTCGGTCCGGCTCGGGCTGCCCTCGCTGCTGCTCTACCTCGGCATCGGCATCCTGCTCGGCGAGGCGGTCCTCGGCGTCCAGTTCTCCAACGCCGCGCTGACCGAGAACCTCGGCCTCGCCGCGCTCGTGCTCATCCTCGTGGAGGGCGGCCTGACCACCCGCTGGCAGGCGGTGCGGCCGTCGCTCGGGATCGGCATCGGGCTCTCGACGATCGCGGTCGTCGTGAGCATCGTCGTGGCCGGCACCGCCCTGCACTACCTGCTCGGACTGGATTGGCGGGTCGCGTTCCTCTGGGGCGCGGTGCTGTCGTCGACCGACGCCGCCGCCGTGTTCAGCGTGCTGCGCGGGGTCGGGGTGTCACGGCGGCTCGCCGGGGCACTCGAGCTCGAGTCCGGCATGAACGACGCCCCGGTGGTCCTCGCCGTCCTCCTCCTCGCCTCGGACGACCCGCTGACCTGGATGACCCCGCTGCTCGTGGTCTACGAGCTGGTCGCGGGCGGGGTGATCGGCCTCGCCCTCGGGTTCGGCGGGGCCTGGGCGCTGCGCCGGGCGGCCCTGCCCGCGACCGGTCTCTACCCGCTCGCCGCGCTGGCCGTGTGCGTACTGGCCTTCGCGAGCGGGCAGCTCGCGCACGCGTCGGGCCTGCTCGCCACCTACGTGTGTGCGCTCGTGCTGGGCAACTCGCGGCTGCCGCACCGCGGGGGCGTGCTGTCGTTCGCCGAGGGCACCGGCTGGCTGGCCCAGATCGGGCTGTTCGTGCTGCTCGGGCTGTACGTCAGCCCGGCCCGGCTGGTCGACGCCGTGATCCCCGCGCTGATCGCCGCCGGCGTCCTGCTCGTCCTCGCCCGGCCGCTGTCGGTGGTCGCGGCCGCGCTGCCGTTCCGGGTGCCGTGGCGGGAGCAGGCCTTCCTGTCGTGGGCGGGGCTGCGCGGGGCCGTGCCGATCGTGCTCGCGCTGATCTCCCTGGTCGAGGGGGCGCCGGGCGCGGCCAACCTGGTCGACGTCGTGTTCGTGCTCGTCGTGATCCTCACCCTGCTGCAGGGCACCACCCTGCCGTGGGTCGCCCGGCGGCTGCGGGTCGCGCGCACCGCCGAGCCGAAGGACGTCGAGGTCGACGCCGCGCCGCTCGACGAGCTGCACGCCGACCTGCTCCAGGTCCGGATCCCGCCGGGCTCGAAGCTGCGCGGGGTCTACCTGCGGGAGCTGCGGCTGCCCGTCGGCGCCACGGTCAGCCTCGTCGTGCGCGGCGAGCAGGCCTTCACCCCCAGCGGGCAGACCCGGCTGCGCGAGCACGACCAGCTGCTCGTGGTGGCCACCGCCGACGTCCGGGAGCGCACCGAGGAGCGGCTGCGGGCCGTCGACCGGGGCGGCGCGCTGGTGCGCTGGCGGGACACCGATCCCGGCCCCCGTCCGGACGGCCCCGGAAGGCCCGCATAATCGAGGGTGTGACCGACGAGCCGGACGAGCGCACCGACCCCGCCCCCCTCCCGCCACGCCGGGTGTGGGTGCTCGCGCTCGTGGCACCCGTCGTCCTGCTGCTGGACATCCTGACCAAGGTCCTCGCGGTCGCGACCCTGGAGGACCGGCCGCCCGTGCGGCTGCTCGGCGGGCTGGTCAACCTGGTCCTGGTGCGCAACCCCGGCGCCGCGTTCTCCATGGCCACCGGCTACACCTGGGTGCTGTCGATCATCGCGCTCGGCGTGGTCGTGGTGATCATCCGGATCTCGCGGAAGCTGCGGTCGGTGGGCTGGGCGATCGCGCTCGGGCTCGTGCTCGGCGGGGCGCTGGGCAACCTGGTCGACCGGATCTTCCGGGCGCCGGGGCCGCTGCAGGGGCACGTCGTCGACGTCATCTCCGTGGTGCGGACGGACGGCTCGTTCTTCCCGGTGTTCAACCTGGCCGACTCGAGCATCGTCTGCGGCGGGATCCTGCTGGTCCTGCTCGCGCTGACCGGCCGGGAGCTCGACGGGACCCGGGCGGGCGCGGCCGAGCGGGAGCCCGCCGGTGAGTGACCTCCGCCAGCTCCCGGTCCCGGACGGCCTCGACGGGATGCGGGTCGACGCCGGCCTGTCCCGGCTGCTGGGCCTGTCCCGGACCGTCGTCGCCACCCTCGCCGAGGACGGGATGATCGCGCTCGACGGGCGCGCCGCCGGGAAGTCGGACCGGCTCACCGCCGGCAGCTGGCTCGAGGTCGAGCTGCCCGAGCCCGAGGCCCCGGCGGTCATCACCGCGCCGCCGGAGCTGGTGGGCGGCATGACGGTGCTCTACGAGGACGACGACATCGCCGTCGTCGACAAGCCCGTGGGCGTCGCCGCGCACCCCAGCCCGGGCTGGACCGGGCCGACGGTCGTCGGCGGGCTGGCCGCGCTCGGAGTGCGGGTGTCGACCTCCGGTGCGGCCGAGCGGCAGGGCGTGGTGCACCGGCTCGACGTCGGCACCACCGGCGTGATGGTCGTCGCCAAGTCCGAGCACGCCTACTCCGTGCTGAAGCGGGCGTTCAGGGAGCGCACGGTCGAGAAGCGCTACCACGCGATCGTGCAGGGCCACCCCGACCCGACCAGCGGCACCGTCGACGCGCCCATCGACCGGCACCCCAAGCACGACTACAAGTTCGCGGTGGTGGCCGGCGGCAAGCCGAGCGTCACGCACTACGACACGATCGAGGCGTTCCGCGCCGCGTCGCTGCTCGACGTGCACCTCGAGACCGGGCGCACGCACCAGATCCGGGTGCACTTCTCCGCGCTGCGGCATCCGTGCGTCGGGGACCTGACCTACGGCGCCGACCCCACGCTCGCCAAGCGGCTGGGGCTGCAGCGGCAGTGGCTGCACGCCCGCTCGCTGGGCTTCGAGCACCCGGCCGACGGGCGGTGGGTCGAGTTCACGAGCGAGTACCCGCCCGACCTCGCCCGGGCGCTCGAGCGGCTGCGTGACTGAGCCTCCGGACCCCGACTCCCACGACGAGGGCGGTCTGCTGACCCGTCGGGGGCGCCGCTGGCTGATCGTGGTCTGCGTGCTCGGGGTGCTGGTCGCCGTCGGGTACGCGGCGGCACAGGCGCGGTCGTCCTCCGCCGGGCGCGGGCCCGCGGTCGCGCAGGGCCAGGTGCGGCTCGGGCCCGACTCGGGCGAGGCCGTGCCGGACTACCTCGCCCGGCTGCCCGCGACCCTGCCCGCGCCGGGGGAGCGTGCGCCGGCGCTGGTGCAGCTCGACCGGGAGCTCACCACGGACGCCGCGGCCGCGCTGGCCGGATCCGCCAGCCCCGCCGTCGAGGTGGTGTTCCGGGTGCCGATCCCGCGGGTGCAGACCGCCCTGCGCTTCGAGACCCTCCCCGCCGGAGCCCCGGTCGCGGCCGCCCTGGACACGGCCCGGCAACGCGCGGGGCACGCCGCGGAGGCCGACGCCTCCCGGCTCACGGACCGCCCCGCCGCCGTCGCGCGGGCGGAGGCGGCGGCCTACGCCGGGCCGTGCGCCTGCGTGGTGGCGCTGGTGGTCTCGGCCGACCGGGCCGGGCTGGAGGCGCTCGCCGGGACGCCCGGGGTGCGGGCGGTGGAGGCCGCGCCGGCGGGGGTCACGCTGCCCGAGCTCGCGCTGTCCCCGCTCCTCCCGGAACAGGCCACCGCCGCCACCCCCCTCCCGGACGACGGCCTCGTCCCCTGACCGTCCTTCGGGGCGGGCGGACCCTCGGCGGGGGAAGGTGCGTCGAGGTGGCGGCACACCCGCTCGCGTCGCCACACACCTGTTGTTGCCCGCTGACACACCCTGCGGGTAGGTCGCACATCCTGCCGACCGGGTGTGGCGCGGCTTCGAGGGTGCGCCGCCGGCGGCGTTGCAGGCGGTGCTCGTGGGGAGGGCTACACGCAGAGATCGATCGGCGACCCTTCCGCTGGTGACCACCGGTCGGGGCCCGGCCGCCGCTGTCCTTCGCTGAACTCGCCGCGCGAGATCCGCGACCGCTCCCACACCTCGTCGGGCGCGGCACATCCGGTCGACCGGGTGTGTGACTGCTCCCGCGGGTGTGCGAGGGCACCGGAGCTTGTGTGCGGCCCCGCCCGACTCGGCACGTCGTCGCCTGCGTGCGAGCCACTGAGGACCTGGTCGCCGCGCCCGTGGTGGGGCGGGCGACCCCGGGGAAGGTCGGGGTGACCCCCGGGTCGGCTCGGTGGATCACCGGATTACGGCGGAGCCGCCGCGCTGCGAGCGTTGATCACGTGAGCGAGCGGGGGAGCGAGGCGGGTGCGGCGGCGGTGGCCGCACCCACCACCATGATCGTGTCGGCGCAGGCGGCGTCGGCTCCGGCGACCTGCGGGACGGTCGTCGCAACACCGGCGGGTGGGCCACCGGCGGCACCGCCACCTGTCGCACCGCCGCCGATCGTCCCGACTCCGGTCGCGGCGCCGCCACCTCCACCGGCCCTGCCGTCTCCGGTCCCGCCACGTGCGAGCGCGGCGCTGCCGTCGACCTCGACGGCGCGGCTCTCGACCGCAGCACGGACGACGGCCACACGGCCTCGACACACGGGCCGCACCCTCACCCTCCCCGCCGCCCTGGTGGCGGCGGGGGTGGCGGTGGCGGGATGGGCGGTTCTCGTGCTGCACGTGGCGGGCGCCCTGCACACCCCGGCGGTGGACCCGCTGGTGCACACGGTCAGCGACTACGTCCTGCTGCCGGGCGGGCATCTCGTCCTCGCGATCGCGGCGGGCGCGCTGGCCCTCGGCGCGACGGTGCTGGCCGCCGCCGCCCGCCGGGCCGGGGCATCGCGGGCCGCGGTCGGCCTCCTCGCGAGCTGGGCGGGGGCGATGGTGGTCGCCGGGGTCGTCCCGACGAACGTGCCCGGCACCCCGCCGGACCTCGCCGCGGCCGTGCACCGCTACGCCGGGGCGTGGATCTTCGCCGTCCTGCCGGTCGCGGTGCTGCTCCTGGCCGGCGGACCCGCGGTCCGGGCCGCCGCCCGCCGCGGGGTCGTCGCGCTGGCGCTCCTGACCGCCGCCCTGTCGGGGGCGTTCCTCCTCGCCCATCTGCCGATCGTCGTCGCGGGTTCACCCGCATTTCCCCTGTTGGGTGGGGTGGAGCGGGTTCTGTACGGGGCGGTGACCGCGCTGCTGATCACGACCGCCCGCGCCCTGCGCCCGGGGACCACCCGATGACCGCGCTCGCGCTGCTGCTCGCCGTCGTGGGCGCGGTCTGCTTCGCCGGGGCCGCCGTCCTGCAGCACGGGGCGATCACGAGCCGGGTCGACCTCCGCGAGCTCCTCTCGCGCCCGCGCTGGCTCGCCGGGGCCGGCCTGGCGGTCGCCGGCGCGGGCCTGCACGCCCTCGCGCTGGTCCTCGCGCCGGTGAGCGTCGTGCAGCCGGTCGGGGTCCTGGCCGTCCCGCTCGCGGTGGGTCTCGGCCTGCGGAACCGCAGGCCGCCCGGCCGGGTCGTCGCCGGTGCCGCCCTCTGCGTGGCCGGGGTCGCGCTCGTGGTCCGGACGGCGGCCGCGGCGACCCCGGACGCCCCCGCCGATCTCGGCCGCTTCCTCCTGGTCTCCTGCACCGCCGCGGCGGCCGCCGGCCTCGGGCTCGCGGTCCTCGCGGCCCGGACGACCGGCCGGGTCCGGTGCGTCTCCTGCGCGGCGGCGGGCGCCGTGGCCTTCGGCCTGGTCTCCGCCCTGCTGCGGGCGGTCTCCGTGCAGATCGGGACCGCGGACGTCGGCACGCTCCTCGGCGCGGCCGCCGCCCTGGCCGTCGCGCTCGCCGCGGGCGGCTGGCTCGTGCAGCAGGGCTTCGCCTCCGGCCCGCCGGCGGTCGTCGTGGCCGCGCTGACCGTCGTCGACCCGTTCGTGGCCACCGGGCTCGGGGCCGGCCTGCTCGGCGAGGCAGGCGGGCTCGGCCCCGCCGGCGTGGCCTTCCTCCTGGGCGCCGGCGCGGTCGCGGCCGCCGGCGTGGCCCTGCTCGCCCGGCACCACCCCGACGCCGCCCGGCACCGGTCCACCCGGCACCAGAACCGAAGCCACCAGCCCTCCACCCCGAGAGAGGTACCGACGTGAGGATCCTGCTCGGCGCCGACACCTTCGCGCCCGACGTCAACGGCGCGGCCCGGTTCGCCGAACGCCTGGCCACCGGCCTGGCCGGCCGCGGTCACGAGGTCCACGTGGCCGCGCCGTCGCCGGACGGCCCGCCCGCGGTGCACCGCTTCGGCGGCATCGACGGGGAGGTGACCGTCCACCGGGTGCGCTCGCACCGCTACCCGTTGCACGAGAACTTCCGCGTGTGCCTGCCGTGGGTGGCGGGCCCGGCGGCGGCGGCCGTGCTGGCGGAGGTGAATCCGGACGTCGTGCACGTGCAGGCGCACTTCTCGGTCGGACGCGGGCTAGCGGCGGCCGCGTCGGCGACCGGGCGCCCGCTCGTCGCGACCAACCACTTCATGCCGGAGAACCTGGTCGCGCACGCCCGGGTGCCCGCCGCGCTGCACCGGGCCGCGGCCCGGCTGGCGTGGCGGGACGTCCGGCGGGTGTTCGGGCGCGCCGACGCCCTGACCGCGCCCACGCCCCGCGCCGTCGAGCTGCTGACGCGCTCGACCGGGCTCCCGGCCACCGCGATCTCCTGCGGCGTCGACCCGGCCCGCTACGCCGGCGGCCGCGAGGACCCGACCCCGACGATCCTGTTCGTCGGGCGCCTCGACCAGGAGAAGCGCGTCGACGAGCTGCTCCGGGCCACCGTCCGGCTGGCCCCGACCGTCCGGCTCGAGATCGTCGGCGACGGGTCCGAGCGGGCCGCGTGGCAGCGGCTGGCTTCGGAGCTGGGGCTCGGCGACCGGGTGGTGTTCCACGGGTTCGTCGACGAGGAGACCCTGCTCGCGGCCTACCGGCGCTGCGCCGTGTTCTGCATGCCCGGCGTGGCCGAGCTGCAGAGCCTGGTCACGCTGGAGGCGATGGCGGCGGGCAAGCCGGTGGTCGCGGCCGACGCGATGGCCCTTCCGCACCTGGTCCGCCCCGGGCGGACCGGCTGGCTCTTCCCGCCGGGCGACGTCGACGTCCTCACCTCGGTCCTGGCCGCGCTGCTGCGCGACCCGGCGGCGCGGCGGCGGATGGGCGCGGCGGCCCGCGAGCTGGTGGCCGGGCACGCCCTCGACGCCACGCTCGACGCCTTCGAGGGCGTCTACGACCGGGTCGCCGCCCGGCCCGCCGCGCCCGCCCTCGCGGCCTGAGCCGGGGCGCGACACGCCCGGCGGGAGGCGACGCGCCGGGACCTCGACACGCCTCGACGCGGTGAGCTGCGGGTTCGCGACGGGCCCGGCGGCGGTCACGGAACTGTCGGTGGCCGGGGCTAGTCTGGCCGCACCCCCGGACCCGGGGACCCGACATCCGCCGGCACCGCACGGGCCACCGTCCGGTCGCCGGCCGTGCACCCGGACGCCGTACCCCGAGGGCGGCCGGGCGGCCGCCGTCGGGGCCCGCGGGTCCGCCGCACCACCCGCGCGCGAGCGCGTGAAGGGAGTCTCGACGACCCATGGCCCCGGCGAGCGGGAACAGCAGGGACTCCTTCGTCCACCTCCACACGCACACCGAGTTCTCCATGCTCGACGGTGCGGCCCGACTCGACGACCTGTTCAAGGAAGCCGCGCGGATGGAGATGCCCGCGCTGGCGATGACGGACCACGGGAACGTCTACGGGGCGTACGAGTTCTGGAAGAAGGCCAACGCGGCCGGGGTCAAGCCGATCATCGGCATGGAGGGCTACCTCTCCCCGGGCTCGCGGCACGAGCGCAAGCGCGCCACCCTCGGCGGCCAGACGGTCAGCGACGACAACCCGGGTGAGATGTACACCCACATGACGCTGCTGGCCGAGAACACCGAGGGGATGCACAACCTCTTCCGGCTCTCCAGCCTGGCCAGCCTCGAGGGCTACTACTACAAGCCCCGCATGGACCGGGAGCTGCTGGAGACCTACGGCAAGGGGATCATCGCCACCACCGGCTGCCCGTCCGGCGAGGTGGCCCGCCTGCTGCAGCAGGACCGCTTCGACGACGCGTGCCAGGCCGCGTCGGACTACCGGGACATCTTCGGCAAGGACAACTTCTTCTGCGAGTTGATGGACCACGGGATCGAGATCGAGAAGCGGGTCCAGGAGGACCTCTTCGCGCTGAAGAAGAAGCTCGACCTCCCCGGCGTCGCCACCAACGACCTGCACTACACCTACCCGGACGACACGAAGCCGCACGAGGTGCTGCTCTGCGTGCAGACGGGCAAGACCCTCGCCGACCCGAACCGCTTCAAGTTCGACGCGCAGGACTTCTACCTCAAGTCCGCCGCCGAGATGCGGGCCCAGTGGGACCCGATCCACCCCGAGGCCTGCGACAACACGCTCGCCATCGCCGAGCGGGTCGACGTGTCGTTCGCCAGCCAGGACCTCATGCCGCGCGCCCCCGTCCCGGAGGGCGAGACCGAGGAGTCGTGGCTGATCAAGGAGGTCGAGCGGGGCCTGCACAAGCGGTTCCCGAACGGCGTCACCGAGCAGTACCGCCGGCAGGCGGAGTACGAGCTCGGCGTGATCATCCAGATGGGCTTCCCCGGCTACTTCCTGGTGACCGCGGACCTCATCCAGTACGCGAAGTCCGTCGGCATCCGCTGCGGCCCGGGCCGCGGCTCCGCGGCCGGCTCGCTGATCGCCTACGCGCTGGAGATCACCGACCTCGACCCGATCCGGCACAAGCTGATCTTCGAGCGGTTCCTCAACCCCGAGCGCATCTCCATGCCCGACATCGACATGGACTTCGACGAGCGCCGGCGCGGCGAGATGATCCGCTACACCACGGAGAAGTACGGCGAGGACCGGATCGCCCAGATCATCACGTACTCCACGATCAAGGCGAAGGCCGCGATCAAGGACTCCGCGCGCGTGCTGTTCGGCCAGCCCGGCTACTCGGTGGCGGACCGGATCTCCAAGGCCATGCCGCCCGCCGTCATGGGCAAGGACATCCCGCTGTCCGGGATCTTCGACCCGAGCCACAAGCGGTACTCGGAGGCCACCGAGGTCCGGGCGCTCTACGAGGCGGACGCGCAGGTCCGCGAGATCGTCGACACCGCGCGCGGGCTCGAGGGCCTGAAGCGGCAGTGGGGCGTGCACGCCGCCGGCGTGATCATGTCGAGCAAGCCGCTGATCGACGTCATCCCGATCCAGCGCCGCGAGGCCGACGGGGCGATCATCACGCAGTTCGACATGGGCGTCTGCGAGACGCTCGGGCTGCTGAAGATGGACTTCCTCGGCCTGCGCAACCTCACGATCATCGACGACGCGCTGGAGAACATCGAGCTCAACGGCAAGCCGAAGCTCGAGATCGAGACCGTCGAGCTGGACGACCCGAAGACCTACGACCTGCTCGCCCGGGGCGACACGCTCGGCGTGTTCCAGCTGGACGGCGGGCCGATGCGGGACCTGCTGCGCCGGATGGCGCCCACGGAGTTCGACGACATCTCCGCCGTCGGCGCGCTCTACCGGCCGGGTCCGATGGGCGCGAATGCCCACAACGACTACGCCGACCGCAAGAACGGGCGGCAAGAGGTCACGCCCATCCACCCGGAGCTGGCGGAGCCCCTCAAGGACATCCTCGGCGAGACCTACGGCCTGATCGTCTACCAGGAACAGGTCATGGCGATCGCCCAGAAGCTCGCGGGCTACTCGCTCGGCAAGGCGGACCTGCTCCGCCGCGCGATGGGCAAGAAGAAGAAGGAGATCCTGGACAAGGAGTACGCCGGCTTCGCCCAGGGGATGAAGGACCACGGCTACTCCGAGAACGCGGTCAAGACCCTCTGGGACATCCTGCTGCCCTTCTCCGACTACGCCTTCAACCGCGCGCACTCCGCCGCGTACGGCGTGGTCTCCTACTGGACCGCCTACCTCAAGGCCAACTACCCGGCCGAGTACATGGCCGCGGTGCTCACCTCGGTCCGGGACGACAAGGACAAGGCCGCGGTCTACCTGGCCGAGTGCCGCCGGATGGGGATCAAGGTCCTCGCGCCGGACGTCAACGAGTCGGTCCGCAACTTCGCCCCGGTCGGGGACGACATCCGGTTCGGCCTCGGCGCGATCCGCAACGTCGGCTACAACGTCGTCGACGCGATCGTCGCCGCGCGCAAGGAGAAGGGCGACTTCACCGACTTCTCCGACTTCCTGCGCAAGGTCGACGCGGTGGTCTGCAACAAGAAGGTCATCGAGTCGCTGATCAAGGCCGGCGCGTTCGACTCGCTCGGCCACTCGCGCAAGGGCCTGCTGCTCGTCCACGCGGACGCGATCGACGCGATCATGAGCAGCAAGAAGGCCGCGTCGATGGGCCAGTTCGACCTCTTCGGCTCGCTCGACGGCTCGGGCGACGAGGACTCGGACATCGGCGGCATCTTCGACGTCAAGGTGCCCGAGGACGAGTGGGACACCAAGCACAAGCTCGCCGTCGAGCGGGAGATGCTGGGCCTCTACGTCTCCGGCCACCCGCTCGACGGTGTCGAGCAGGCCCTCTCCGCCAAGGCCGACACCCCGATCCAGTCCATCCTCGAGGGCACGATCGGCGAGGGCGCGCAGGTCACCGTCGGCGGCATCCTCACCAACGTCAACCGCCGGGTGAACAAGAACGGCGAGCCCTGGGCGTCGGCCCAGATCGAGGACCTCGCCGGTGGCATCGAGGTGCTGTTCTTCCCGCGGGCCTACCAGGTGGTGGGCGTCGACGTGGCCGAGGACGCGATCGTGCTGGTCAAGGCCCGGGTGAACAAGCGGGACGACCGAGTCTCCCTGATCGCCAACGACCTCGCCGTCCCCGAGCTGCAGGCCGCCGGCGAGGCGGGGCTGCCGGTGAAGGTCAGCCTGCGCACCGAGCTGTGCACCCCGGAGCGGGTCGCGCAGCTCAAGGAGGTGCTCACCCACCACCCGGGCACCTCGGAGGTGCACCTGGCGCTGGTCTACGGCACCAAGATCACGCACTGGAAGCTCGCCGACACCCTCAAGGTCACCAACACTCCCGCGTTGATGGGCGACCTCAAGGCCCTCCTGGGCCCCGGCTGCCTCGGCTGACCCGAGCCCGCCAGCACGAACGGCGCTCTCGCTCATATCTGGTGAGCGAGAACGCCGTTCGTGTGTCGGGGGTCAGGCGGCGCGGCTCACGAGCGAGCGCCAGTGCGCCTGGGCCTGTCGCTGCCAGCGCCTGTGCAGGGTGTCGAAGAGCGCGGCGGCGCGGGTGCCCGCCCACTCCTCGGGCAGCAGCTCGGCGGGGAGCTTGGGGTCGAGGAAGGGGAAGCGGCGCCAGGCGTGCACCAGCAGCACCTGGTGGGTGAGCACGTCGGCCGGGAGGGCGGGGGCGGCGTCGGCGAACTCGGCCAGGAAGTCCTCGTACTCCCGCTCGACGCCGGCGAGGTCCCAGGCCTGCGCCACGACGTCCGCCTGCTCGCCGATCCGGCCGAAGGGGCCGACGAACGAGCTGGTCACGGCCTCGAGGTCGAGGTCGGCGACCACGTCCGCGACCTCCGCCTCCTTGCCGGGATCGGGGGAGACCCACACGCCCGGGGCGGGGGAGCCCAGGCCCGCCCAGGCCAGCCGGGTGCGCAGCCGGTGCCGCAGCTGGCGGCGGGACTCGGGCACGCTGACGAGCAGGACCAGCCAGCGCCCGTCCCACGCCGGGGCGGGGTTGCCGAAGGTGTAGATGCGCTCGGCGCCCGCCGAGAGGAGGTCGCGCCCGGCGTCGGTGAGCGTCCAGCGCACCCGGCGGCCGGCCCGGTCCGAGCTGACCAGGCCTTCCGCGGCCGTGCGGGCGAGGGCCTGCCGCGCGGACTTGCTCTCCACCCCGAGCCCGCCCAGGACGTCGATCAGCACCTGGGTCCAGACCGGCTCGTCGCGTGGCAGCACGAACTCGCCGAGCAGGGTCAGCAGCAGCGAGCGCGCGCTGGTCTGACCGAGTCCGCGCCGACGGGACAGGACCGGATGGGGGCCCTCGAGATCCCCGGCGTCGGCGCCCCCCGGACCGACGTCCGTGCTGGCTTCGGCGGACATGGTCGGGTCAGGATAGTGCCCCTCCTCGCCCGCCCCGCGCTCGACGGGCCGGGACGTAGGGTCCCCGTGTGACGACCGCCGACGCCCGACCCGACACCGCCGGCCTGCTCGCCGCCGACCGCGCCCACGTCTGGCACCCCTACGCGCCGATGCCGGCGGCCGTGGACCCGGTGCCGATCGTCGGGGCGCAGGGGGTGCGGTTGACCACGGCCGACGGCCGGGAGCTGGTCGACGGCATGTCGTCCTGGTGGGCGGCGATCCACGGCTACCGGCACCCAGTGCTCGACGCGGCGATCACCGACCAGCTGGGCCGGATGAGCCACGTGATGTTCGGCGGGCTCACCCACGGCCCGGCCGTCGACCTGGCCCGGCTGCTGGTGGACATCACGCCCGGCCCGTTGCAGCACGTCTTCCTGGCCGACTCGGGTTCGGTGTCGGTCGAGGTCGCGATCAAGATGGCGCTGCAGTACCAGCGCTCGCGCGGGCGCCCGGGCAAACACCGGCTGCTGACCTGGCGCGGCGGCTACCACGGCGACACCTTCGGCGCGATGAGTGTCTGCGACCCGGACGGCGGCATGCACTCCCTGTGGCGGGACGTGCTGCCGCAGCAGGTGTTCGTCGGTGCCCCGCCCCGCGAGTTCTCCCACGACTACGTCGCGGAGCTGGCCGAGACGATCGAGCGGCACGCCGACGAGCTCGCGGCGGTCGTCGTGGAGCCGGTCGTGCAGGGCGCGGGCGGGATGCGCTTCCACGATCCGCGCTACCTGCACGTGCTGCGCGAGCTGTGCCTGACGCACGACGTGCTGCTGGTGTTCGACGAGATCGCGACCGGCTTCGGCCGCACCGGGGAGCTGTTCGCGGCCGACCACGCCGGGATCTCGCCGGACGTCATGTGCGTCGGCAAGGCCCTGACCGGCGGATACGTGACGATGGCCGCGGCGCTGTGCAGCAGCGAGGTGGCCCGCGGGATCACCGACGGCGAGGCCGGGGTCCTCATGCACGGGCCCACGTTCATGGGCAACCCGCTCGCCTCGGCGGTGGCGCTGGCGTCGACCCGGCTGCTGCTCGACCAGGACTGGCGCGGCCGGGTCCGCCGGATCGCGCAGGCGCTCCACGACGGGCTCGCCCCGCTGCGCCGGGCACCCGGCGTGACCGACGTGCGGGTCCTCGGGGCGATCGGCGTCGTCCAGCTGGATCACGAGGTGGACATGGCCGCCGCGACCGCCGCCGCGCTGGCGGCGGGGGTGTGGCTGCGGCCCTTCCGCGACCTCGTCTACACGATGCCGCCGTTCGTCTGCGACGACGCGGACCTGGCCCGGATCACGGACGGCGTCGCGGCCGTCGCGGCCGCGGCGTAACGCGGAGTTCACCGCGGCACCACCCGATCGGTGCCTCTGTGGCGCCGCCCACCATGATCCACACGATCGGGCCAGCGGTTCGCCAGGAGGGCGGCCGCCATGCACCGCGCAGCGCGATGACCTCACTCGGAAGAACCGTTCCGTGACGATCATGACGGCGTCGGTGTCGGCGCCCGGGCACACGGGGTGATCGATTCAGTGGAACCGGACGTTCCGGCACGGACCGACGGGAACCGGACGGCCTCGCCGTCCGATTTGCTCAGTGGGCAGACCGCCGCACGGCCGCACAGCCGCACTCGTGCGCCCCCCAGCCAGACCGACCCCTGACCGGAGGACCCGACGTGCCGGACCAGACCCCGAGCGCCGCCCCCACCGGGCGCGCTCCCGACCGCTCCCCGGATGCGGTCCCGCCCCGCACCCGCGGCCGCCTCGACCCCCGCACGCTGCGCGCCGACCTCGGCGCCTCGCTCGTGGTGTTCCTGGTGGCCGTCCCGCTCTCCCTGGGCATCGCGCTCGCCTCGGGCGCGCCGATCATGGCCGGCCTCATCGCCGGCGTGGTCGGCGGCGTCGTCGCGGGCCTGCTCGGCGGCTCCCCGCTGCAGGTCAGCGGGCCGGCCGCCGGCCTGACCGTGATCGTCGCCGGGCTGGTCGACCAGTTCGGCTGGCAGGTCACCACGCTGATCACCGTCGGTGCCGGCCTCCTGCAGCTCGGCTTCGGGCTGTCCCGCCTCGCCCGCTTCACGCAGGCCATCCCGCCGGCCGTCGTGCACGGCATGCTCGCCGGCATCGGGATCACCATCGCGCTGGCGCAGCTGCACGTCGTGCTCGGCGGCAGCGCGCAGACCGGCGCGCTGGACAACCTGCGCGAGTTCCCCGCGCAGCTGATGAACCTGCACGGCGGCGCCGTCGTCGCCGGGCTCACCGCCATCGCGATCATGATCGTGTGGCCCCGGCTCCCCGGGCCGCAGAGGTCCGTGCCCGGCGCGCTCGTCGCCGTCGGTGCCGCGACCGCCCTGAGCTTCGCCCTCACCGACGTCCCGCGCGTCGACCTGCCCGGCAACCTCATCGAGTCGATCGCGCTGCCGGTGCTTCCCGACTCCGGGCTGTGGCTCGGTGTGCTCGGCGGCATGCTCACCGTCGCGCTGGTGGCCAGCGTGGAGAGCCTGCTCTCGGCCGTCGCCGTCGACCGGATGGCCCAGGACCGCGACGGCGGTGCCCGCGCCGTCCGCACGGACGCCGACCGCGAGCTGCTCGGCCAGGGCGCCGGCAACACCGTCTCCGGCCTGCTCGGCGGGCTGCCGATCACCGGGGTGATCGTCCGCAGCTCGGCCAACGTCCGCGCCGGCGCGCAGACCCGCGCCTCCGCCGTCCTGCACGGCGTCTGGATCGCGCTGTTCGGCATCGTGCTGGTCGCGGTGATCGAGCTGATCCCGCTGGCCGCCCTGTCCGGCCTGCTCGTGGTCGTCGGGCTGCAGCTGGTCAAGCCGGCCGACATCCGCACCGCCCGGACGCACGGCGAGCTGCTGATCTACGTCGCGACCGTGCTCGGCGTGGTGTTCCTCAACCTGCTCGAGGGGGTGGCGATCGGTCTCGTGCTGGCCGGGCTGCTGATGGTGCGCCGCGCCGCCCGGGCCCGGGTGCGGGTGGAGGAGCCGACGGGCAGCAGCCCGCGCCGCGTCGTCGTCGAGGGCACGCTGAGCTTCCTCTCGGTGCCGGCCCTGTCGCGGGTGCTGAACGAGGTGCCGGGCGGCGAACCCGTGCGCGTCGACCTCGTCGTCGACTACCTCGACCACACCGCCTACGACCACCTCGAGTCCTGGACCCGGCGGCACCGCGCCACGGGCGGGTGGGTCGAGGTCAGCGAGCCCGCGGGCACGCGCACCGATCCGCAGCACGGGCGGTTCGCCACCTGGTCGCAGTGGCAGTCGGAGCACGCCGAGGACGCGCACGACGGCCCGAGCGCGCCGATGCTGGCCGGCGTCCGCGCCTACCACCGCGAGACGGCCGAGCACGTCCGGCCGACCTTCTCCGGCCTGGCCGGCGGGCAGAGCCCGTCCGGGCTGCTGCTGGCCTGCGCCGACTCCCGCGTGCTGCCGAACATGATCACCCACAGCGGGCCGGGCGACCTGTTCACCGTGCAGAACGTCGGCAACCTCGTGCACGGCACGGGGGCGCTGGCCGCGGTCCAGTACGCGACCTCGGTGCTGCGCGTCCCGCTCGTCGCGGTGTGCGGGCACTCCGGCTGCGGGGCGATGAAGGGCCTGCTCGACGGCGTGCCCACCGACATGCCCGACGGCGCCCTGGGCGACTGGCTGCGCAGCGGCCGGCCCAGCCTCGACGCGTGGCTGGCGGGTCACCCGGCCGGCCGGGCGGGGGTCGAGGCCGGGTTCGCGCAGCGCGACTGCCTGGCGATGGTCAACGTCGCGATGCAGCTGGAGAAGCTGCGTGAGCTCGGCGTCGACGCCGAGCTGATGGGCCTGTTCTTCGACATCCGCACCGCCGACGTCCTCGTCTACGACGCCGACGCCCGCGCCTTCCGGCCGCACGACTCGGTCGGATCGGGAGTCGGTTCGCAGGTGGGTGCGCGACTGCCCGCGGCGCTGCGCGGGTAGGCGGAACATACGCCGACCCGGAGGAGTTGAGGCGGACATGGCAACGGTGGAACTGACGACCGACAACTTCAACGAGGTCGTGGCGGGCGACGGCACCGTGCTCGTCGACTTCTGGGCCTCCTGGTGCGGCCCGTGCCGGCAGTTCGCGCCGGTCTTCGACGAGGCGTCGGAGAAGCACCCGGACATCACCTTCGGCAAGGTCGACACCGAGGCCCAGACGCAGCTGGCGCAGGCCTTCGGCATCTCGTCGATCCCGACGCTGATGGCGGTGCGCGACGGGGTGGTGCTCTACGCGCAGCCCGGCGCGCTGCCGGCGCCGGCGCTGGAGGAGCTGATCGGCAAGGTCCAGGAGGTCGACATGGACCAGGTCAAGGCCGAGGTGGCCCGCCAGCAGGAGGAGCAGGAGGGGCAGACCGCCCAGTAGTGGTCCGTCACACCGCGGCCGGTCCGGGCGGCGGCGCCGCCTAGGGTCTCCCGGGTGGCGCACCCCCTGGACTGGCTGCGGGACAACGCCGAGCGCCGCAGGTCGGAAGGCCTGCGGCGCTCCTTGCGTCCCCGAACCCTGCACGCCGACGCGATCGACCTGGCCGGCAACGACTACCTCGGCCTGTCCCGCGACAAGCGGGTGGTCGACGGCGCCGTCGAGGCCCTGCGCGCGTGGGGTGCCGGCTCGACCGGGTCCCGGCTGGTGACCGGCTCGACGACGCTGCACGCCACGCTCGAGGAGGAGCTCGCCGCGTTCTGCGGCGCCGAGGCCGCGCTGGTCTTCTCCTCCGGCTACACCGCCAACCTGGGCGTGGTCACCGCGCTGTCCGGCCGCGGCGCGCTCGTCGTGTCCGACGCGCGGAGCCACGCCTCGCTCGTCGACGCCTGTCGGCTCTCCCGGGCCCGCGTCGTCGTCACGCCGCGGGCGGAGGTGGCCGCGGTCGACGCCGCGCTCGCCGCCCGGACCGAGGAGCGGGCCCTCGTCGTCACCGACGGGGTCGACAGCATCGACGGCGGGATCCCGCCGCTGCGCGAGCTGCATGCCGCCTGCCGAGCGCGCGGTGCGGTGCTGGTGGTCGACGAGGCGCACGCCCTCGGCGTCTGCGGGCCCGGCGGACGCGGCGTGCTGGTCGAGGCAGGCCTCGCCGGCGCCGACGACGTCGTGGCGACCGTGACCCTGTCCAAGTCGCTGGGCGGACAGGGCGGCGCCGTGCTCGGCCCGCGCGCCGTGGTCGAGCACCTGGTCGACACCGCCCGCACCTTCATCTTCGACACCGGGCTCGCGCCCGCGTCCGTCGGCGGGGCGCTCGCCGCCCTGCGGGTGCTGCGGGAGGAGCCGGACCGGGCCGCCGCGGTCCTCCGGACCTCCGCGGAGCTGGCTGCGATCGCCGCGGCTGCGTTGGCGTCGTCGCAGGTCGTCGCGGGTGGTGAGCGGCAACTGCCCTTGGAGGGGCAGTGGCCGCTCACGGGTTCGGCGGTCGTGCCGGTGGTGCTCGGGTCCCCGGTGGTGGCGTTCGAGGCGGCCGGGCGGTGCCTGGAGCGCGGGGTCCGGGTGGGGTGCTTCCGGCCGCCGTCGGTGCCGGAGGGGACGAGCCGGCTGCGGCTCACCGCGCGCGCCGACCTCACCGCCGCGGAGCTGGGGCGCGTGCGCGAGGTCCTGCACGAGGTGCTCGCGGAGGTCCGCCCGTGACCGGTCGGGTGCTCGTGGTCAGCGGCACCGGCACGGACGTGGGCAAGACGGTCGTCACGGCCGCGCTCGCCGCCCTGGCCGCGGCGGCGGGGGAGCGGGTGGCGGTGCTCAAGCCCGCCCAGACCGGGGTCGCCCGCGGGGAGCCCGGCGACCTGGCGGCCGTCGCGGCGCTGGTCCCCGGCGTGACCACCGCCGAGCTGGCGCGCTATCCCGAGCCGCTCGCCCCGGAGACCGCGGCCCGCCGCGCCGGGCTCCCGCCCGTCACGCCCGGGGCCGCCGTCGACGCCGCCCGCGATCTCGCCGCCGATCACGACCTGGTCCTCGTGGAGGGGGCGGGCGGGCTGCTCGTGCGGTTCACCCCCGACGGCACCCTGGCCGACGTCGCCGCCACGCTCGGCGCGCCGGTGCTCGTCGTGGCCGCGGCCGGGCTCGGCACGCTCAACCACACCGCCCTGACCACCGACGCCCTGGCGCACCGCGGCATCGCGTGCGCCGGCGTCGTCGTCGGGTCCTGGCCGGCGGAGCCGGACCTGGCCGCGCGGTGCAACCTCGCCGACCTGCCCGCCGTCACCGGCGTGCCGTTGCTCGGGGCGCTGCCGGAGCGGAGCGGGACCCTTCGTCCGGCTGAATTCGCCCGGGTCGCGCGTCACACCCTCGCCCCCGCGCTGGGTGGTGTTTGGCATAGTTCGCGCCCGTGACCACAGCGACGTCGACTGTCCTCGCCCGTGCCCGTGAGCAGGTCCTCGAGCGCGGGGAAGGGTTGTCCGAGGAGCAGGTCCTGGAGGTCCTCCGGCTCCCCGACTCCGAGCTCGACGCCCTGTTGGAGCTGGCCCACGAGGTGCGGATGCGCTGGTGCGGGCCGGAGGTCGAGGTCGAGGGGATCATCTCGCTGAAGACCGGCGGGTGCCCCGAGGACTGCCATTTCTGCTCCCAGTCGGGGCTGTTCGAGTCGCCGGTGCGCTCGGCGTGGCTGGACGTGCCGATGCTGGTCGAGGCGGCCAGGCAGACGGCGAAGAGGGGCGCCACGGAGTTCTGCATCGTCGCGGCGGTCCGCGGGCCGGACGCGCGACTGATGGCGCAGGTCGCGGCGGGCGTCGCGGCGATCAAGGACGCGGTGGACATCAACGTCGCGTGCTCGCTCGGCATGCTCACGCCGGAGCAGGTCACCGCGCTGGCCGAGACGGGCGTGCACCGCTACAACCACAACCTCGAGACCGCGCGCTCGCACTTCCCGAACGTGGTCACCACGCACACGTGGGAGGAGCGCCGGGAGACGCTGCGGCTGGTCCGCGAGGCCGGCATGGAGGTCTGCTGCGGCGGGATCGTCGGGATGGGGGAGAGCCTGGAGCAGCGCGCGGAGTTCGCCGCGCAGCTCGCCTCGCTGACCCCCGACGAGGTGCCGCTGAACTTCCTCAACCCGCGCCCGGGCACGCCGTTCGGCGACCTCGAGCCGATGTCGGGGCCCGACGCGCTGCGCACGGTGGCTGCGTTCCGGCTCGCGCTGCCGCGCACCGTGCTGCGGTTCGCCGGCGGTCGCGAGCTGACCCTCGGCGACCTCGGCGCGCGCAAGGGCCTGCTCGGCGGGATCAACGCCGTGATCGTCGGCAACTACCTGACGACGCTCGGGCGGCCGGCCGAGTCGGACATCGACCTGCTCGGCGAGCTGGAGATGCCGATCAAGGCCCTCAACGAGACGTTGTGAGCGCCGTGGGGACCTTCTGCGACCGCTGCGGTGCACCGGCGGCCGAGGGCGACCACGCCCGCTGTGCCCGCGAGCGGGAGCTGGAACCGCCCCGGTTCTGCCCGGAGTGCGCCCGGCGGATGGTGGTCCAGGTCGACCCCTTCGGCTGGACCGCCCGCTGCTCCCGCCACGGCGAGCTCAGCGCCTGAGCCCACCACGGGCGAACGGCGCTCTCGCTCATGTCCAGTGAGCGAGAGCGCCGTTCGTGCGGGGGTCACAGGTGGTCGGGCAGGCCCAGGGCGGGGAACCAGGACCAGCCGAAGGTCGTGATCTCGGCGATCCGGTCGCCCTCCACCCGCAGGACGTCGAGCTTGAACGGGCGGAACACCGTGTCCCCGGGCCGGCGCAGGTAGCTCGCCGCGGCCGGCATGAGGTTGACGCCGGTGGGCAGCAGCCGCCAGTCGCCCTCGCGGTCCGGCCCGAAGGCCCGGTCGAGCAACGTCCGGAGCCGGTCGTGCCCCTCGAAGCAGTAGGGCGCGGGCGGCATGGTGACCCGGATGTCCTCTGCCGCGGCGGCGAGCGCGGCCGCCGCGTCGTTCCTTTCGTGTGCCGCGATGAACCGGTCGAGCAGCTCCTTCTCCGCGGGGTTCGGCTCCTGGACGGACCAGTCGTCGCGGTGCGACGGCAGGTGGGTCCGCAGCGTCTCCCGCGCCCGCTGCAGCGCGCTGTTCGCCGCCGCGACGCTCGTCCCGATCATCTCCGCGGTCTCCTTGGCGGGCAGCCCCAGGACCTCGCGGGCCAGCAGCGCCGCCCGCTGCCGGGGCGGCAGGACCTGCAGGGCCACGAGGAACGCGAGCTCGATCGTCTCCCGCGCGACGACGAGCGCGTCGGGCTCCTCCTCGGCGCTCGCGGGCTCGAGCAGGGTGTCCGGGTAGGGCGTCAACCAGGCCACCTCGGCCGCCGACGCCGGGCGGCGGGCCCGGGCGCGGGCGGCGTCGAGGCAGACCGTGGTCGCGATCCGGTACAGCCAGGCCCGGAGGTGCATGCCGTCGAACCCCGCCCGCCCGCGCCAGGCCCGCAGGTAGGTCTCCTGGACGGCGTCCTCGGCGTCGGCCACCGACGCGAGCATGCGGTAGCAGTGCACGTGCAGCTCGCGCCGGTGCCGGGCGAAGCCCGCCTCCAGGTCGACGGTCGGATCGGGCCCCATCAGCGCTTCGGGCTCCGGACCTCCTGGAGGGCCCAGGAGTTGCCGTCGGGGTCGGCGAAGTAGACGAAGGTGCCGTAGTCCTCGTGCTCCGGGTGCACGCCGGCCGTCTGCGCGCCGTCCACGAAGTGCTGCGGTCCGCTGTTCTCGATGCCCGCGGCCTCCAGTTCGGCGTGCGCCTTCTCGATGTTCGTGACGACGAGGTGGCAGCCCTGCAGCGAGCCGGGCGCGGCCCCGCCGCCGAGACCGGTGCCGAAGACGATCGAGCAGGCCGAGCCGGGCGGGGTGACCTGGACGGCGCGGAAGTGCTCGTTCGGGTGGAAGTCGGAGTCGACGGGGAAGCCGAGCTTCCCGGCGTAGAACTCGTACGCGCGCTCCACGTCGGAGACGGGGACGACGACGACCTCGAGCCTGCAGTCCATGGTGGTTCCTCCTTGTGCGGTGGGGTGCCGCTGCTGTGGTGTCGCTGCGGTGGTGTCGCTGCGGTGGTGTCGCTGCATGGAACGACCGCCGCGCCGGAAACTCATCGGTGGACCGATGAGATGCTGTCGACCATGGACTGGGGCAACCTGCTCAAGCAAGCGGTCGACGTGGGCTTCAAGCTCCTCGCGCAGGCGGACGACGCACCCGCCCGCCCCGCGCCGGAGGGCCACGGCGGGATCCGCACCGCGCCGACGGGCGACCGGGCCCGGCGCATCGCCTACGCCCCCGAGCTCGACGGCGCCGCGGACCCGGGCGAGATCGTGTGGACCTGGGTGCCGTTCGAGGAGGACGCGAGCCAGGGCAAGGACCGGCCACTGCTCGTCGTCGGGCGGCAGGGCGGGGAGCTGCTCGGGCTGATGCTGTCCAGCCAGCACAAGCGCGAGGGCGACCCGGACTGGGTGGCGATCGGGTCCGGCGAGTGGGACCGCGAGGGCCGCGAGTCCTTCATCCGGCTCGACCGCGTGCTCGAGGTCGGCGAGCACGACATCCGGCGGGAGGGCGCGGTGCTCGACCGGGCGCGCTTCGACCGGGTGGCGGACGAGCTGCGTGGCCGCTTCGGCTGGGAGTGACGCGCCGGATCAGTTGGGGCCGAAGGGCTCCGCGAAGGTGCTCATCGGCGTGGGCACCGCCCGGAGCCGCTCCAGCAGCCCGCGTTCGCGCGCGATGAGCAGCCGCACCATGCGCAGCCGCTCGACCGGGCAGGTCTGCTCCAGCAGCGCCTGCCGGTCCTCGAGCGGCAGCAGGCAGTCCGCGGCCAGGACGTGCGCGAGCTCGGCCGTCGCGACCTCGTGGGCGGGTTCGGACCAGTCGTCGTTCTTCCAGGCGGTGGCGCAGTAGCCGCGGTGCGCGGCACGGGCGGCGCCGGCGAGCATCCGGGTCAGGTCGTCCGACTCGGAGGTCTTCTTGTCGTCCGGCACGAACTCGACGGCGCCGCAGAGGTACGGCTTGGCCTCCGCGTCGAGGTCGAGCAGGCGGAACCGCCGCGCGCCGGTGGTCACGACGTCGTAGCGCCCGTCGGGGAGCCGCCGCACGTCGAGCAGCCGGGCGGTGCACCCGATCGCGTGCAGCGCGTCCAGGCCGTGGACGTCGGGTTCGTGCCCCTCCCGCACGGCGACGACGCCGAACTCCTTGTCCGGCACCGCGCCCGTGACGAGGTCGACGGTGAGCTGGCGGTAGCGCGGCTCGAAGATGTGCAGCGGCAGCGACGCCCCGGGCATCAGCACGGTGCCCAGGGGGAAGAGGGGGATCGTCGCGACCACGACGTCACGGTACGGGCCGCACCGCGCCGTCGCCCGCCGAATCGCGGGTGCCCGGCGGGCGGAGCACCGCAGAGGCGTCGGTGACCCGCAGGGCCCGCTCGGTGAACCGGAACACCGCGGCGGGACGTCCGCCGGCCGGCCCGGGCGGCGCGGTCTCGCCGGTGGCGGCGAGGACGTGCCGCCGGGTGAGCACCCGCTGCAGGTTGGTCGCCGACACCGGGTGCCCGAGCGCGGCGGCGTAGAGCTCGCGCAGCGCGGAGATCGTGAACTCCCGCGGGGCGAGCGCGAAGCCCAGGTTGGTGTAGGAGAGCTTGGCGCGCAGGCGGTCCCGGGCGTCGTGGACGATCTCGGCGTGGTCGAACGCCGTCTCCGGCAGGTCGTCGACCGGGAACCAGGCGGTGTCCGCGGGCACGGCCGGGTCGACGTCGGACGGCACGAGCCCGAGGAACGACGTGGCGACGAGCCGGATGCCGGGCACCCGCTCCGGCGCGCTGAACACGCCGAGCTGCTCGACGTGGGTGACCTCGCGGACGTCGACCTTCTCGGCGAGCTGGCGGCGCACCGACTCCTCGACGTCCTCGGTGTCGCCGAGCGTACCGCCCGGCAGCGCCCAGCGGCCCCGGTCGGGGTCCTTGCCGCGCTGCCAGAGCAGCACCTGGAGGGCGTCCTCGCGGACCTGCAGGACGGCCGCGAGCACCTCGTGGCCCGTGGGACGGGCGGGCATGCGCCGATCGTAGGGGCCGCCGCGGTGATCCGGGCGAACCGTCCGTTCCGGGACGCGCAGGTTACGGGCAGGTGAGTTCCGAGTCACGCGGACGGTGTCCTGCGGGCGGCCGCGATGCTACGATCGCCGTGTTTTCGACCAACAGGCGAAAACATCCGAGGAGGACGAGCGATGACCGTGACGGCTGACGTGCAGGCGGGGACCGGCGTCCCGTACCCCGGCTGGGGCGACGAGGTGCGCGAGCTCGCGCGGCGCCGGAACGCCGTGCTGCTGGCGCACAACTACCAGCTGCCGGCGATCCAGGACGTGGCCGACCACGTGGGCGACTCCCTGGCGCTGTCCCGGATCGCGGCCGAGGTCGACGCGGAGACCATCGTGTTCTGCGGCGTCCACTTCATGGCCGAGACGGCGAAGATCCTCGCGCCGGGGAAGACCGTGCTGATCCCCGACGCGCGGGCCGGCTGCTCGCTCGCCGACTCGATCACCGTCGACGAGCTCCGGGCCTGGAAGGCCGAGCACCCCGGCGCCGTCGTGGTCAGCTACGTGAACACCACCGCCGCGGTGAAGGCGGAGACCGACATCTGCTGCACCTCGTCGAACGCAGTCGAGGTCGTCGCGTCGATCCCCGAGGACCGCGAGGTGCTGTTCCTGCCGGACCAGTTCCTGGGCGCGCACGTCCGGCGCACCCTGGACCGGAAGAACATGCACGTCTGGGCGGGGGAGTGCCACGTCCACGCCGGCATCAACGGCGCCGAGCTGACCGCGCAGGCCGAGGCCCACCCCGACGCCGAGCTCTTCGTCCACCCGGAGTGCGGCTGCGCCACCTCGGCGCTCTACCTCGCCGGGTCGGGCACCGTGCCGGCGGACCGGGTCAAGATCCTCTCGACCGGCGGGATGGTCGACGCCGCCCGCGCGTCGCACGCGAAGTCGGTCCTGGTCGCGACCGAGGTCGGCATGCTGCACCAGCTCCGCCGGGCCGCCCCGGAGATCGACTTCCGCGCGGTGAACGAGCGCGCGAGCTGCACCTACATGAAGATGATCACGCCCATGGCACTGCTGCGCAGCGTCCGCGAGGGCACGGACGAGGTGCACGTCGACCCCGAGCTCGCCGCGCGCGGGCGCGCCGCCGTCGAGCGGATGATCGCGATCGGCCGGCCCGGGGGTGGCGAGTGACCTGGGAGGCGGGCGCCGACCTGGTCGTCGTCGGGTCGGGCGTCGCGGGGCTGACCGCCGCGCTCGACGCCGCCGCGGCCGGGCTGCGCGTGGTCGTGGTGACCAAGGACGCGACCGACGCCGGCAGCACCCGCTGGGCCCAGGGCGGCGTGGCCGTCGTGCTCGGTGACGTGCCGGGCGACACGGTCGAGGCGCACGCCGCGGACACCCTCGCCGCGGGCGGCGGGCTCAACGACGCCGAGGCGGTCGCCGCGATCGTCGCGGGCGGGCCCGCCGCGGTCGGCCGGCTGCGCGAGCGCGGGGCGCTGTTCGACGCGCGCGGCGCCCGGCTCGACCGGACCCGCGAGGGCGGGCACTCCGCCTTCCGCGTGGTGCACGCGGGCGGCGACGCCACCGGCGCGGAGATCGAGCGCGCCCTGGTCGAGGCCGCCCGGTCGCTCACGATCCTCACCGGGCACGTCGCCGTCGACGCCCTCAAGGACGCCTCCGGCCGCGTGGCCGGGCTCGCCGTGCTCGACGACGCCGGAAGCCCCGGCGTCCTGCGCGCCCCGGCCGTGCTCCTGGCCACCGGCGGGTACGGGCAGCTCTACGCGAGCACCACCAACCCCGGGACCTCGACCGGCGACGGCGTGGCGCTGGCCCTGCGCGCCGGGGCCGCCGCGGCCGACCTGGAGTTCGTGCAGTTCCACCCGACCGTGCTCTACACCGGGCCCGCGGTCGGCCGCCGGCCGCTGGTCACCGAGGCGGTCCGCGGCGAGGGCGCGGTCCTGCGGGACCGGGCCGGCACCCGGTTCATGGTCGGCCGGCACCCGCTCGCCGACCTCGCCCCGCGGGACGTCGTGGCCGCCGCGATCACCCGCCGGATGGCCGAGACCGGCGCGGACTGCATGTACCTCGACGCCACCGCGCTGGAGGGCTTCGCGGCCCGGTTCCCCACGGTGTACGCGTCGTGCCGCGAGGCCGGCATCGACCCGACCCGCGAGCCGATCCCCGTCACCCCGGCGGCGCACTACGCGTGCGGCGGCGTGGTCGCCGACATCGACGGCCGCACCGCGGTCCCGGGGCTGTACGCCGCCGGCGAGGTGGCGCGCACCGGTCTGCACGGGGCCAACCGGCTGGCGTCGAACTCGCTGCTCGAGGGGCTCGTGGTGGGCGAGCGCACGGTCCGGGCCGTGGTCGAGGACCTGGCCCTGAGGAATCGGGTGCAGCCGCGGGCGGCCGCGCCCGAGCTGATCGCGCCGGCGCCCGCGGTGGGCGTGGCCGACCGGGGCGTCGTGCAGCGGGCGATGAGCGCGTATGCCGCGATCGGCCGGGACGCGACGGGCCTCGCCACGGCGTCGGACGTCGTCGAGCAGGCCACGCTGCTGGCCACCCCGCTCGACCGCACCGGCGTGGAGGACGCGGCGCTGACCCTGCTCGCGCAGGCCGTGCTCGCGGCCGCCGGCACCCGCCGGGAGAGCCGCGGCTGCCACGTCCGCACGGACTTCCCCGACCGCGACGACGTCTGGCAGAAGGAGTCCCTGCTCGTGACCCTCGACGACGGCGGCCGCCCGGTCGTCGGCACGGACGCCCTGGCGGGTGCGGCGTGAGCGCCGGGATCGCCGCGGGCGTCGGCGGCGCCACCGAGATCGGGGTGCCGGACCCCGACGACCTGGCCCGCGTGGTGCGCACCGCGCTCGACGAGGACCTGCGCTACGGCCCCGACGCCACCACGGCCGCCACGGTGCCGACCGACGCCGTGGCCGTCGGGTCGTTCACGCCCCGCAAGGCCGGGGTGCTGTCCGGCGTCCCGGCGGCCGAGGCCGTGCTGGACCTGGTGGTGCCGGGGTGGGAGCTGCTCGCCGAGCTGCCGGACGGGTCGCGGCTGACACCGGGCGAGCCCGCGCTCGTCGTCCGGGCGCCGGTCCGGGCGCTGCTCACGGCCGAGCGCACCGCGCTCAACCTGCTCTGCCACCTGTCCGGGGTGGCGACGGCGACCGCCCGGTGGGTCGACGCCGTCGCGGGCACCGGGGCGCGGATCCGGGACACCCGCAAGACGCTCCCGGGGCTGCGGCTGCTGGAGAAGTACGCCGTGCGCTGCGGCGGCGGCGTGAACCACCGGCTCGGGCTCGGCGACGCGATCCTGATCAAGGACAACCACGTGGCGGCGGCGGGCTCGGTGTCCGCGGCGCTGCAGGCCGCCCGGCAGCAGGCTCCGGAGCTGCCGTGCGAGGTCGAGGTGGACTCGCTCGCGCAGTTCGACGAGGTGCTGGAGCTGGGGGCGGAGCTGGTCCTGCTCGACAACTTCAGCCCGGACCAGACCGCGGAGGCGGTGCGCCGCCGTGGTTCCGCCCCGACCCTGCTGGAGTCGTCCGGCGGCCTGGTGCTCGCCGACGCCCGCGAGTACGCCGAGACCGGAGTGGACTTCATCTCCGTCGGCGCCCTGACCCACTCGGTGACCGCGCTGGACCTGGGCCTGGACCTGTAGCGGGTATCCGCCGGCCGCTGCCGCCGCTCCTCAGGGGTGGAGGTGGTCGCCGTGCGGATCCTCGTCGCCTCGTGGCCGGGGTTCGGTCACCTGCTGCCGATGGTGCCCCTGATCCGGGCCGCGCAGCGCGCCGGGGCGGAGATCGTGGTGTCGACGGGCGCCGATCTCGCGCCCACGGCCGCGCGGCTCGGCGTCCGCGTGCACCGCTCGGGGGCCACGCTGGCCGAGTCGTTCGCCCGGCTGAACGGGGTGACGTTCGGCGAGCTGCCCCCGGACGAGCGGCCCCTCGTCGCCGCGCGCCACTTCTTCGGCGCGGGCGCGATCGAGCGCGCCCGGGACGTCGCGGCGCTGCTCGACGACTGGCGGCCCGACCTGGTCGTGCACGACACCCTGGAGCTGGGGTCGGCGACCGCCGCGGTGGCGCACGGCGTCCCGCACGTCACCCACGGGTACGGGCCGACGGTGCCCGACACCGCGCGCTTCGGCCAGGTGGTCGGGGAGACGATCGGCGCCGCGGGGCTGCCCGACCCGATCACGGCCGTGTTCGCCGCGCCCTACCTCGACCCGTGCCCGCCGGGCCTGCGCGGTCCGGAACCGAACCCGTGGACGGACCTGCGGCCGGTCCGGCCCACCGCCGGGGAGGCCGGCGAGCCCGATCCCGACCTCGCCGCCGCCCTCGACGCCCTGCCCCACGAGGACACCGTCTACGTGACCCTGGGGACGGTCACGAACCGCGCTCCGGAGATCTTCCGCGCGGTGCTGGAGGGGTGCGTGCGCAGCGGTGTGAACGTCGTGGTGACGACCGGGCCGGACGTCGACCCCGCCGGCCTCGGACCGCAGCCGCCCGGGGTCCTCGCCGCGCGGTACCTGCCGCAGGCCCTGGTGCTCGCGCGCTGCCGCGCGGTGGTGTCGCACGCCGGTGCCGGGACGATGATCGGCGCGGTCTGCCACGGTCTGCCGCAGCTGTGCCTGCCCCAGGGCACCGACCAGCCGTCGAACACCGCGGCACTGCTGCCGACCGGCGCGGGCCTGGCCCTGGAGCCCGGGGAGGTCACGCCCGACGCGGTCGCCACGGCGGTGGGACGCCTGCTCGGCGAGCCCTCCTTCCGGCGGGCGGCGCAGCGGCTCGCGGCCGAGGTCGCCGCGATGCCCGTCGCGGACGAGGTCCTCGCCGAGGTGGTGCACGAGGTCGCCGGAGCGGCCTAGTACGGGGCGAGCTCGAGGACGGGGCGGCCGGACTCCGCGGCGTCCCGGGCGAAGGCGGCGAGGTCGGAGAGGATCTCGCCGAGCGCGTCGGGCTCGCCGTGCGCGATGGCCTCCGACCAGGCGGCCATCACCGGCGGTGCCGTCCGCGGGGTCATCTCGGCCAGGGCCTCGATCGCGGCCGCGGGCACCCGGGTCACGATCATGCCGGCGTCGATCTCGACGGCGAGCAGGCCGGCGGGACTGCGGGGGTCGCCGGGGCCGGCCTCGGTCAGCGCCGCGTACAGGGCGGCCAGCTCGCCGCGCCGCAACGGGATCGACAGGTGGGGCCAGTCGTCGAAGGAGTGCTCGCCGGACGCCACCGACGCCACCGCGTCGGCCTCGTGCTCACCGGCCAGGAACCAGTCGCTCACGCCCGGCGAATCTAGGCCAGCAGCTCGGCCGCCATCGGGGCGGGGAAGCGGACGGTGAACCGCACCTCGCCGAGCAGGGTCTCCAGGGCGTGCGCGGCGGCGTCGACCTGGGCGCGGGCCTCGGCCCCGACGTCGGCGAGCAGCTTCAGCGCGATCGTCCCGTCCTTGCGCTGCACCCACCCGCCGACGATGGCGCCGTCGACCCACACCGTGGGGCCGCCGTTGCCGTTGCGGTCGAACAGGTGCGGCGTGAGCGCGGGGTCCAGGTAGTGGTCGCGCTGCTTCCAGCCCATGGTCGTGGGGTCGAGGCCCGGGAGGAGGGCGACGGAGGGCTGCGGCTCGACCGCGTCCAGGTCGTCGGGCAGCACGAGGCCCGCGTCGGTCTCGACCGCGCCGACGTCCGCGAGCGCGGCCTTCGCCGTCGCGACGGTCCAGCCGGCCCACCACTTGAGGTCGTCGCGGGTCGCCGGGCCGAAGGCACGCAGGTAGGCGCGGGCGAGCCCGGCCGCGGCCTCGCGCTTGGGCAGCGGCTCGCCGAGCCCGCCGGGCACCCAGGCGTCGGCCGCCGCCCAGCGGTACTGGCCGTTGATCCAGGTCCCGGTCGGCCGGGCGCGGAGGACCTCGCCGTCGAACCCCATGACCAGCAGGACCCGCGAGTGCAACGACGGGGTGGTGCCCTCGATCGGGACCGGCGTGGTGAGCTCCGGCAGCCTCAGCCCGATCTCGCGGGCGGGCAGCGGTCCCTCGGCGAGCAGCAGCTCCCGGATCCGGTCCCGGGCGTCGGCGACGGTGGCGTCGGGGTCGGCGTACCCGCCGGCGGTCAGCTGCTTGTGCAGGTTGCGGCGCTGCACGGCGGCGACGTCGACCGTCGCGGCGTGGTGGGCGAGCCGGGCGTGGTGCGGGCCGAAGACCCACAGCGTCCGGCGCATGGCGTGGTGCCGGAGCAGGCTGCGGTCCTCGTAGAGCGCCCGCTCCACCGCGCCGAGGTCCGGGTGCGCCATCCGCGCCGCGGCCGAGAGGTACACGGTGACGGGGTCGGTGGAGTGCAGCCCCACCAGGTCGTCGACGATCCGCGGGACGTCGTCGGTGCGGGTCGCGGGGGCCAGCCGGTGCCGCGCGACGAGCCGCGCGCGTCGCCGGTCCGCCGGGATCGAGGGGAGCGCCACCCCGGTGATTCTGCTGTGCGTGGCGATGGTCGCCACAGCGGTGATTGCCACTCACAGGGAGGAGGTAGGCGGGACGTACCCTGGACGCATGGTCCGCCCACTCCTGCGCCGCCTCGACCTGCGCCCCGAACCGCTGCCGCGACCTGCCGTGCTGCGCGGGATGCTGCCGCGCGCGGAGATCGACGTCGACGCGGCGCTCGAGGCGGTCCGGCCCATCGTCGAGTCGGTGCGCGAGCGGGGCGTCGAGGCCGTGCTGGAGGCCACCGAGCGGTTCGACAAGGTCCGCCCGGCCTCGGTCCGGGTTCCCGTCGCCGAGCTGGAGAAGGCCCTGGCGAACCTCGATCCCGCGGTGCGCGAGGCGCTGGAGACCTCGATCGAGCGCGCCCGGAAGGTCCACGAGGAGCAGCGCCGGTCCGACGTCGTCACCCGGGTCGTACCGGGCGGCACCGTCACCGAGCGGTTCGTCCCGGTCCGCCGGGTCGGGCTGTACGCGCCGGGCGGGCTCGCGGTCTACCCGTCGTCGGTGATCATGAACGTGATCCCGGCGCAGGCCGCGGGCGTGGAGTCGCTGGTGGTGGCCTCGCCGCCGCAGGCGGAGAACGGCGGCCTGCCGCACCCCACGATCCTGGCCGCGGCCGCGCTGTTGGGCGTTCACGAGGTGTGGGCGGTCGGCGGGGCGCAGTGCGTCGCGCTGCTGGCCTACGGCGGCACCGACACGGACGGCGCCGACCTCGAGCCGGTCGACATGGTCACCGGGCCCGGGAACGTCTACCTGACGGCGGCCAAGCGCATGCTGCGCGGCCTCGTGGGGATCGACGCCGAGGCGGGCACCACCGAGATCGCGATCCTGGCGGACGGCGGGGCGGACCCCGTGCACGTCGCCGCCGATCTCATCTCGCAGGCCGAGCACGACCCGAACGCGGCGTCGGTGCTGGTCACGGACTCGGACTCGCTCGCCGACGCGGTGGACGCCGAGCTGGAGCGCCAGGTCGCGGCCACCAAGCACACCGAGCGCATCCGCACGGCGCTCTCGGGCCCGCAGTCGGGCACGATCCTGGTGCGGGACGTCACCGACGGCATCGCGGTCGTCGACGCCTACGCCGCCGAGCACCTCGAGATCCAGACCGCCGACGCCCGCGAGGTGGGCGCACGGGTGCGCAACGCGGGCGCGATCTTCATCGGTCCCTACGCCCCGGTCTCGCTCGGCGACTACTGCGCCGGCTCGAACCACGTGCTGCCCACCGGCGGCTGCGCGCGGCACTCCGGCGGGCTCTCCACCGGCACGTTCCTGCGGGGCGTGCACGTGGTCGAGTACACCGAGGAGGCGCTGCACGAGGTGGCGGACCGGGTCGTCACGCTCGCCACCGCCGAGGACCTGCCCGCGCACGGCCAGGCCGTCACCGCGAGGTTCCCGCGGTGAGCACGCCCGGCGCCGGAGTCCGGCTGGAGGACCTTCCGCTGCGGGAGTCGTTGCGCGGCAGGTCGCCCTACGGCGCCCCGCAGCTCGATGTGGCCGTCCGGCTCAACACCAACGAGAACCCGTACCCGCCGCCGCCCGAGCTGGTCGCGGACGTCACGGCCGCCTGCGAGGAGGCCGCGCGGAACCTGCACCGCTACCCGGACCGGGACGCGGTCGCGCTGCGCGAGGACCTCGCGGCGTACCTGACCCGGCAGACCGGGGTGCGGCTCGGCGTCGCGAACCTCTGGGCCGCCAACGGCTCCAACGAGATCCTCCAGCAGGTGCTGCAGGCCTTCGGCGGGCCCGGCCGGACCGCGCTCGGGTTCGTGCCGAGCTACTCGATGCACCCGATCATCAGCTCGGGCACGCAGACCGAGTGGGTCGAGATCCCGCGGAGCGCGGACTTCTCGGTCGACGTCGACGCCGCGCAGCTCCTGCTCAAGGAGAAGGCGCCGGACGTCACGTTCCTGACCAGCCCGAACAACCCCACCGGCCAGTCGCTCGACCCCGCGGACCTCGCGCTGCTGATCGACGCCGCGCCGGGGATCGTCGTGGTCGACGAGGCGTACGCCGAGTTCTCCGCGCACCCCAGCGCGACCACCCTGCTGGCCACGCACGGGCACAAGCTGATCGTCTCGCGGACGATGAGCAAGGCCTTCGCGTTCGCCGGCGGCCGGCTGGGCTACCTGGCCGCCGTGCCCGCCGTCGTCGACGCGCTGCAGCTCGTCCGGCTGCCCTACCACCTGTCGGTGCTCACCCAGGCCGCCGCGCGGGCGGCGCTGCGGCACGCCGACGCCACGCTCGGCTCGGTCGCGCTGCTGGCCGCCGAGCGGGACCGGATCGTGCCGGAGCTGCAGGCCCTGGGCTACGACTGCGTCCCCAGCGACGCCAACTTCGTGCTGTTCGGCCGGTTCGCCGACGCCCCGCGGGCGTGGCGGGCGTTCCTCGACCGCGGCGTGCTGATCCGGGACGTCGGGATCCCGGAGCGGCTGCGGGTCACGATCGGCACCCCCGAGGAGAACGACGCGTTCCTGGCCGCGGCCGGGGACGTGGTGGAGGAGATCGCATGAGCCGGATCGGCCGCGTCGAGCGGGTCACCAAGGAGTCGAAGGTCCTGGTCGAGATCGACCTCGACGGCACCGGGCGGACGAACATCTCGACCGGTGTCCCGTTCTTCGACCACATGCTCGACGCGCTGGGCAAGCACGGCGCGTTCGACCTCACCGTGCAGGCCGAGGGCGACGTGCACCTCGACGCCCACCACACCGTCGAGGACACCGCGATCGTGCTCGGCCAGGCGCTGCGCCAGGCGCTGGGGGACAAGAAGGGCATCCGCCGCTTCGGCGACGCCTGGATCCCGATGGACGAGGCGCTCGCGCACGCCGTCGTCGACGTCTCCGGGCGGCCGTACACGGTGCACTCCGGCGAGCCCGAGGTCATGCAGGGCTTCGTGGTGGGCGGGCACTACCCGACGGTGCTGAACCGGCACGTGTTCGAGTCGCTGGCCTTCCACGGCCACCTCGCGCTGCACGTCCGGGTGCTCGACGGGCGGGACCCGCACCACATCACCGAGGCCGAGTTCAAGGCCGTCGCCCGCGCCCTGCGGGCCGCCACCGAACCCGACGAGCGGATCACCGGCATCGCCTCCACCAAGGGCACCCTCTAGGAACTCGGCCACCGAACGACCAGGATGGGGGCGATGGACGCCCGGCACCTCCGTTACTTCCTGGCCGTGGTCGACCACGGTGGGTTCCACCGCGCGGCCGAGGCGCTGTCCGTCGGGCAACCCACGCTGACCCAGGCGGTCGCGGCGCTCGAGCGCGAGCTGCACACCGCGCTCTTCCACCACGTCGGGGCGGACGTCGTGCTCACGGAGGCCGGCCGCGCGCTCGTCGGGCCGGCCCGGGAGGTCGGGCACGGGCTGGAGGTGGCCCGGGCGGCGGTCGAGGCGGTCGAGGGGCTGCGCGCGGGGCGGGTGGAGATCGTCGCGACGCCCTCGGAGGCGGTGTCGCCGCTCGCCGGGACCATCGCCCGGTTCTGCGCGGCCTACCCGCAGGTGCGGGTGGTGGTGCGGGCTGCGTTCACCGCCGACGAGGTGATCACCGCCGTCCGGTCGGGTGCCACCGAGCTCGGCCTGCTCGCCAGCGCGCGGCCCATCCACGCGACCGGGCTGGACCTGCATCCGGTCGCGCGCCAGCGGTTCGTCCTGGTCATGGCCCCGGAGTCGGGCCTCGCCGGGCCCGTGCGGCCCGACCAGCTCGAGGGCCGCCGGCTGATCGGCGGACCGCCCGCCACCACCATGCGGTCCGTGGTCGACGGCCTCGAGCGGCACGGGGCCGTGATCGCGGCGGAGTGCGAGCACCGGGAGGCGATCCTGCCGCTGGTGCTCGCCGGGGTCGGGATGGCCGTGCTTCCCGACTCCTGGCGTGAGCTCGCAGAGCGGGCCGGCGCCCGCGTCGTCGAGCTGGAGCCGCCCGCGCACCTGGACATCGCCTACGTCAGCCGCACCGGCGCCGTCACCGCGGCCGCCCGCACCTTCCTCGAACAGGCCACCCTGCGGACCCACCGGCCCGCGCCCGTCGACGCCTGCTGACCCGGCCGGGCGGCGCCACGGCGGTCCGTACACTTGGGGGCGTGTCGCGGATCGTCGTGCTGGACTACGGATCGGGGAACCTGCGATCGGCCGAGCGCGCGCTGCGGCGGGTGGGGGCGGACGTCACCGTCACCTCCGACTTCGACGCCGCCTGCGAGGCCGACGGGCTGGTCGTCCCCGGCGTCGGTGCCTTCGCGCACTGCATGGAGGGCCTCCACGCGGTGCGCGGCCCGCAGATCATCGGCCGCCGCCTGGCCGGCGGGCGCCCCGTGCTCGGGATCTGCGTCGGTATGCAGGTGATGTTCGACCGCGGCGTCGAGTTCGGCGTGGAGGCCGACGGGTGCGGGCAGTGGCCGGGCACGGTCGAGCGGCTGAAGGCGGACGTGCTTCCGCACATGGGCTGGAACACGGTGCGCGCCCCTGCGGGGTCCACCCTGTTCAACGGGCTCGACGCCGGCACCCGCTTCTACTTCGTGCACTCCTTCGCCGCCCGCCGCTGGGAGCTGGAGGAGTCGCACGCGATCCGGCCGCCGCTGGTCACCTGGGCCCACCACGGCGAGGACTTCGTCGCCGCCGTCGAGAACGGGCCGCTCGCCGCCACCCAGTTCCACCCGGAGAAGTCCGGCGACGCGGGCGCGCAGGTGCTCGCGAACTGGCTGCGCGACGTGGTCGGCTGAGTTCCGTGGCCACCCCGCGGCGGAGGACGACGAGCCGGAAGCGCACGTCCTCGCGGCGCACGACCACGGGGCGCACGGCCACGGGGCGCACGGGTCGGCGCTCCCGCCGCCGGACCACCACCCGCCGCCGCACGTCGACCGCGAGCTCGCTGGGCACGGTCGTCGGCGCCGCGCTGGCCGGCGTGATCGCGACCGCGCCGGGCGGGCTGGCGTGGTGGGGCTGGGTGCTGCTGATCGTCGTCGGGCTGCTGGTGGGGCTCGGGTACGCCGCGGTGCGCGGCCGCCGGTCTCTCGCCGCCGAGCAGGTCCCGGACGGGCCGGAGCCCTCGGGCGGCGCCGAGCCCGCCTGATCTGCCGCCGTCCCCGGGCGCACCTGGAGTCCGGGGGCGGACGGGCCGCCGAGCTGCGGTGGGTAGGCTCGTGCGGTGAGTTTCACGCTTCTTCCCGCTGTGGACGTCGCCGACGGGCAGGCCGTGCGCCTGGTCCAGGGCGAGGCCGGCACCGAGACCTCCTACGGCGCGCCGCGTGAGGCGGCGCTGAAGTGGCAGGAGGACGGCGCCGAGTGGATCCATCTCGTCGACCTCGACGCGGCCTTCGGCAAGGGCTCGAACGCGGAGCTGCTGGCCGCCGTCGTCGGTGAGCTGGACGTCAAGGTGGAGCTGTCCGGCGGGATCCGGGACGACGAGTCGCTGGCCCGCGCCCTGTCCACCGGCTGCGCCCGGGTCAACCTCGGCACCGCCGCGCTGGAGAACCCGGAGTGGTGCGCGAAGGTCTGCGCGGAGCACGGTGAGAAGATCGCCGTCGGGCTGGACGTGAAGATCTCCGACGGACAGCACCGGCTCGCCGCCCGCGGTTGGACGCAGGACGGCGGCGACCTCTGGGAGACCCTGGCCCGCATGGACCGCGACGGGGTGTCGCGGTACATCGTCACGGACGTCTCCAAGGACGGGACGCTGCAGGGGCCGAACATCGAGCTGCTCAGGCAGGTCGCGGCGAAGACCCCCGCGCCGGTGGTCGCGTCCGGCGGCATCTCGGAGATCAAGGACCTCGTCGCGCTGGCCGAGACCGGCGTGATCGAGGGTTCGATCGTGGGCAAGGCCCTGTACGCCGGGCGGTTCACGCTGCCCGAGGCCCTCGCCGCGGTCCGCTAGTGGGCGTCGCGGTCCGCGTCATCCCCTGCCTGGACGTCGACGCCGGGCGGGTGGTGAAGGGCGTCAACTTCAAGGAGCTGCGCGACGCCGGCGACCCGGTCGAGATGGCCGCGGTCTACGACGCCGAGGGCGCCGACGAGCTCACGTTCCTCGACGTCACGGCGTCGTCGGGGGAGCGGGCGACGATGGTCGACGTCGTCCGGCGCACCGCCGAGCAGGTCTTCATCCCGCTCACCGTCGGGGGCGGCATCCGCACGCCCGACGACGTCGACCGCATGCTCCGGGCCGGCGCGGACAAGGTGAGCGTGAACACCGCCGCGATCGCGCGGCCGGAGCTGCTGGGCGAGATGGCGCGCCGGTTCGGCTCGCAGTGCATCGTGCTGTCGGTCGACGCGCGGCGCGTGGTCGACGGCCCGCCCACGCCGTCGACCTTCGAGGTCACCACGCACGGCGGGCGCACGGGCACCGGGATCGACGCGGTCGAGTGGGCCGCGCGCGGCCAGGAGCTCGGCGTGGGCGAGATCCTGCTCAACTCGATGGACGCCGACGGCACCCGCGCGGGCTTCGACCTCGAGCTGATCGAGAAGGTCCGCCGGGTGGTCGACGTTCCGGTGATCGCGTCGGGCGGCGCGGGCGCGCTGGAGCACTTCCCGCCGGCGGTTCGCGCGGGCGCCGACGCGGTGCTCGCCGCGAGCGTGTTCCACTTCGGACAGCTGCGGATCGGCGAGGTCAAGGACGTGCTGCGCGCCGACCACGTGGAGATCCGATGAGGGTCGAGACCTCGGAGCTGGACCCCGCGATCGCGAAGCGGCTCAAGCGCGACGCGGACGGGCTGGTCTGCGCGGTCGTCCAGCAGCGCGGCACGAACGAGGTGCTGATGGTCGCGTGGATGGACGACGAGGCGCTGCACCGCACCCTCACCACCCGCCGCGGTACGTACTGGTCGCGCTCGCGGCAGGACTACTGGGTGAAGGGCGAGACCTCCGGGCACGTCCAGGAGGTCCACGAGGTCCGGCTGGACTGCGACGGCGACACCCTGCTCGTCGTGGTCGACCAGGAGGGCGCGGCCTGCCACACCGGCGACCACACCTGCTTCGACGCCGACCGCCTGCTCTGACCCGCCCCTCTTCGTGAACGAGCGGCGCTCTCGTTCATCGCTGGTGAGCGAGAGTGCCGTTCGCCAGGTCACGGGCCGGACATCACCCAGCGGATGCCCCGTGTGACGCCCTCGCCGGCCAGGCGGACGACCGTCGCCTCGGCGACGGGCAGGTAGGGCAGCCGCAGCGGGCCGCGCGCCCACCGGGGCAGCAACCCGACGGCCGCGGCCGCGAGCAGCGCGTACGGTGCCCGGGCGGGCAGCGCGAGCGGCGGGCTGAGCAGCAGGAACCGGGCCGTGGACCGCGCCTCGGGGGTACCGCGCAGCTCCGGGCGGAAGGTCCGGAGGCGCGCCGCGAGCTCCGCCTCGCTCTCCGGCGGGTCGACGACGCCGAGCTCCCGGGCGATGCGGGCGGTGTCGGCGACGTAGCCGTCCCGGCCCTCCCGGTCCAGCGGCCGCGACCCGTACCGCTGGTGGGCGCGCAGGAAGCTGTCGATCTCGGCGATGTGCACCCACTCCAGCAGGTGCGGGTCCCCGGCGGAGTAGGGCCGGCCGTCGGGCGCGACCCCGCGGACCCGGCCGTGCACGGCCTTGATCCGCTCGATCGTGGCGCGGGCCTCGTCGTCGGGCCCGAAGGTCGTGGCGGCGAGGAAGTAGCTGGTGCGGGCGAGGCGCGCCCACGGGTCGCCGCGGTAGCCCGAGTGCCCCGCGACCCCGGCCATCGCCAGCGGGTGCAGCGACTGCAGCAGCAGCGCCCGCAGCCCGCCGACGAACATCGACGCGTCCCCGTGCACCCGCCGGATCGGGCGGTCCTCGGCGAACCAGCGCGGACCGGGCGCCGAGTGGATCCGTGCGCGACGGTTCGGCCCCTCGTCGCCCGCGACCTTCTGGAAGACGTCCGCACCGAGCCGCGCCCGCAGGCCCGCGACCCGGTCCGCGAGGGCGGCGGACACGTCCCCCAGCCCGGGAACCTGCAGATCGACCACGAGATCCATCATGCGGCCCCGCCGCGGACCCGGCCACCCGATCGTGGCGTGCATGAGCCATCGGGCCGCTGGTTCGCGTCCCCGCGAGATCGAGCACCCCGCCCGAGCCGCGCCGCTCGCGGACCCGTGCCCAGGGGTATGGCCACCACGGCCTGGATCCGTGATCGTCATTTCTGGTTCTCGAAGGACGGAAGTCGACCTTTCCGCTCCACGCGCGACGATCATGGTCGGGCTACGACCGGCCCACCGACCCGTCCACCGCCGACCCGTCGGGCAGTGGCCCGGTGAGGTACCGCTGCACCGTGGGGCCGACCTGCGCGACCAGGGTCGCGTGCGAGGCGGAGGCCAGCGGCTCGAGCTGCACGACGTACCGGATCATCCCCAGCCCGATGACCTGCGAGGCGACCAGCGCCGCCCGCTCCTCGGCCCGGTCCGGCGCCACCCGCCCGACGAGCGGTCCGATGACCACCCGGACGATGAACTCGCGCATCATCCGCGCCGCCGCGGGATGCCCGGCCACGCTGCGGATCAGCGTGACGAGCGCGCCGCCCGACGCCTCGTCCCACACCCGCAGGAACATGGCGACGATCCGCTCGCCGAGCTGCTCGGGGTCGCCGGGCTCGACCGTCGCGACGATCGCGGACGGGTCGACCGGCACGTCGAGCGACGCCGTGAACAGCTGGGCCTTGCCCCCGAACCAGTGGTTGACCATGGCGGCGTCGACGCCGGCCCGCTCGGCGATCCGGCGGACGGTGGCGCCGTCGTAGCCCCGTTCGGCGAACTCGACACGCGCGGCCGTGAGCAGGGCGGCGCGCGTGTCCTCGCCTGAGGTGCGGCGGCCGCGGCGGCGCGGTTCGCGGGTGGTCACGGGGCCATCTTCACCCTCCCCGCCGTCACCCCACCCACCCGGCACCCCACCCACCCGGCACGGGAGAATGAGCCCGTGACCGCAGCCACCACGAGCCCCACCGCACCTCCCGCCGCGCTGGGAGCGGTCAGCCCCACCCGCGAGGAGTTCCGCGCGCTGGCCGAGAACCACCGGGTGATCCCGGTGACCCGCCGGCTGCTGGCGGACGACGAGTCACCGGTCGGCGTCTACCGCAAGCTCGCCGCCCCGGACGGCCGCGCCCGCCCCGGCACCTTCCTCTTCGAGTCGGCCGAGAACGGGCGCTCCTGGTCGCGCTGGTCGTTCGTCGGTGCGCGCTCCGCCGCCTCGCTGACCACGGTCGACGGGCGGATCCGCTGGACCGGCGAGGTCCCCGACCACCTGCCCACCCAGGGCGACGTGCTGGAGGCGGTCCGCGGCGTCGTCGAGGAGCTGCAGAGCGAGCCGCTGCCGGGCATGCCGCCGCTCACCGGCGGGCTCGTCGGGTACATGGGCTACGACATCGTCCGCCGGATCGAGCGGATCGGCAGCGAGGAGAACCCGCCGGTCGACGACCTGCGCATCCCCGAGCTGGTCCTGCTGCTGGCCACGGACCTCGCCGCCGTCGACCACCACGAGGGCACGATCACGCTGATCGCCAACGCGATCAACTGGGACGACTCGGACGAGCGCGTCGACGAGGCCTACGACGACGCCGTGGCCCGGCTGGACCGGATGACCGCCGAGCTCGCCGCGCCGGCCGCGTCGACGGTCGCGGTGTTCAGCGCGGTGTCCCCGGACTTCGAGCGCAAGCGCACCCAGGCGGAGCACTTCGCCGCCGTCGAGGTGGCGAAGGAGCAGATCCGCGCGGGGGAGTGCTTCCAGATCGTCGTCTCGCAGCGCTTCGAGACGGACTGCGGGGCCGACCCGCTCGACGTGTACCGGGTGCTGCGCACCACCAACCCCAGCCCCTACATGTACCTGCTGAACATCGAGGACGAGTCGGGCGGCAGCCCGTTCACGATCGTCGGGTCCAGCCCGGAGGCGCTCGTCACGGTGGCCGACCGGCAGGCCACCACGCACCCGATCGCCGGGACGCGCTGGCGCGGCGCCACCGACGAGGAGGACGAGCTGCTGGAGAAGGACCTCCGGCACGACGAGAAGGAGCGCTCCGAGCACGTCATGCTCGTCGACCTCGGGCGCAACGACCTGGGCCGGGTCTGCGAGCCGGGCACGGTGAAGGTGCGCAACTTCTTCTCCGTGGAGCGCTACAGCCACGTCATGCACCTGGTCTCCACGGTCACCGGGACCCTGCGGGAGGACAAGAACGCGGTCGACGCCGTGCTGTCCTGCTTCCCCGCGGGCACCCTGTCCGGTGCGCCGAAGGTCCGGGCCATGCAGGTGATCGACGAACTCGAGCCCACCCGCCGCGGCCTCTACGGCGGGATCGTCGGGTACCTCGACTTCGCCGGCAACGCCGACACCGCCATCGCCATCCGGACCGCGCTGATCCGGGACGGCCGGGCGTACGTGCAGGCGGGCGGCGGGATCGTCGCCGACTCGGACCCGCAGGCCGAGGACACCGAATGCCTCAACAAGGCCCGGGCGGTGCTGTCCGCGGTCGCGACCGCGGCCACCCTGGGCCGCCCGGGCGGGCATGCCTGACGCGCCCGCCCCCGCCCGCAGCGGCCGGCTGTTCCTCCTGACGGCCGCGCTGCTGCTCCTCGGTGCGCTCGGGCTGTGGGGGACGACCCGGCTGGACTGGGCGTCCACGCAGGTCGAGGTGGCCGGGCACGGGGCGACCGGGGCGGTGCCGGTCGCGGCCACCGGCGCGCAGCTCGCGCCGGCGCTGCTCGGGCTGGCCGCGCTCGCGGTCGCGGCGGTGGCCGCGGCGATCGCGGTGTCCGGCGTCGTGCGGCGGGTCCTCGGCGTGATCGTGGCGCTGGCCGGCGGGTACGGCGCCTACGCGGCGGTGGCGGGCTGGATGCGCCCGCCGACCGCCTCGGAGCTGCCCGCGCTGGTGGGCAGCGCGGCCGCGGGGGCGACCACGGCACCCGGTGCCACGGTGTCCACCACGGCCGCCCCGCTGCTCGGGGTGCTCGGCGGGCTGCTGGTCGTCGCCGGGGGTGTGCTGCTGGTGGTGGCCGACCGGCGGCTGCCGCGGATGGGTGCGCGGTACGACGCCCCGGGCGCGCCGCGCCGCCCGGCCGACCCCGAGCGGGCGGCCTGGGACGAGCTCGACTCCGGTGTCGACCCGACCACGGAGGGTGCGTTCGCGCGGGACCGTGGGCCGGACGGCGGCCCCCGGCCCGGCCGCCCGGACGGCACGGAATAGCATGGTCGTAACGCCTGGTAGGCCCGAACCCGGAAGGGGAGTGCGCCCCGTGGGCGAGCACGGTGAGGTGAGTGCGGGAGTCCGGCCCAGCGTCCTGGACTCCATCGTGGAGGGTGTCCGGGAGGACCTCGCGGCCCGGGAGGCCGCGGTGGACTTCGCGGAGATCAAACGGCGGGCCGCCGCGGCGGCGCCGCCGAGGGACGTCATGGCCGCGTTGAACGAGCCCGGTGTCGGGGTCATCGCCGAGGTCAAGCGGCGCAGCCCGTCGAAGGGCGCGCTCGCGACGATCCCGGACCCGGCCGTCCTGGCCCAGGCGTACGCCGAGAACGGCGCGCGGGTGATCAGCGTGCTCACCGAGCAGCGCCGGTTCGGCGGCAGCCTCGACGACCTGGCCGCGGTGCGCGCCGCCGTCGACGTCTGCGTGCTGCGCAAGGACTTCGTCGTCACGCCGTACCAGGTGCACGAGGCGCGGGCCTACGGCGCGGACCTGGTGCTGCTGATCGTGGCGGCGCTGGAGCAGCCGGTCCTGGAGTCGCTGCTGGACCGCGTGGAGTCCCTCGGGATGACCGCGCTGGTCGAGGTGCACACCGAGGAGGAGGCCGACCGGGCGCTCGAGGCCGGGGCGAAGGTCATCGGCGTCAACGCGCGGGACCTCAAGACCCTCGAGGTCGACCTGGGCATCTTCGGCCGGCTGGCCCCCGGGCTGCCCAACGACGTGCTGCGCGTGGCCGAGTCGGGCGTGCGTGGGCCGGGCGACCTGCTCACCTACGCGGGCTGGGGCGCCGACGCCGTGCTCGTCGGCGAGGGCCTCGTGACCAGCGGCGATCCGGGCGCGGCCGTCCGGGCGCTGGTGGCTGCGGGCTTCCACCCGTCGTGCTCCAGAATGGTGCGGTGAGTTCCTCCACGAGCGTCCGGGCGAGCAGCCGGGTCACCGCCAGTCAGGGCATCGAGACGCCGTCGGGCCACGAGCCCGACGGGCGCGGCCACTTCGGCCGCTACGGGGGTCGATGGGTCCCCGAGGCCCTGGTCGCGGCGCTCGACGAGCTGGAGACGGCCTACGAGAAGGCCCGCCACGACCCCGAGTTCCTCACCGAGCTGGACCGGCTGCACCGTGACTACACCGGGCGGCCGTCCCCGCTGACGGACGTGCCGAAGCTCTCGCAGCACGCCGGCGGCGCGCGGATCCTGCTCAAGCGCGAGGACCTGAACCACACCGGGTCCCACAAGATCAACAACGTGCTCGGTCAGGCGCTGCTCACCAAGCGGATGGGCAAGAAACGGGTGATCGCCGAGACCGGGGCGGGCCAGCACGGCGTCGCCACGGCCACCGCGTGCGCACTGCTGGACCTCGAGTGCGTGGTCTACATGGGCGAGGTCGACACCCGCCGGCAGGCGCTCAACGTGGCCCGGATGCGGCTGCTCGGCGCCACCGTGATCCCGGTGAAGACCGGCTCGCGCACGCTGAAGGACGCGATCAACGAGGCGCTGCGGGACTGGGTCACCAACGTCGACTCGACGCACTACCTGCTCGGCACGGTCGCCGGCCCGCACCCGTTCCCGCAGATGGTGCGGGACTTCCACCGGGTGATCGGGCTCGAGGCGCGGGCCCAGGTGCTCGAGCGCACCGGCCGGCTGCCCACCGCGGTCGCCGCGTGCGTCGGCGGCGGGTCCAACGCGATCGGGATCTTCCACGCCTTCATCGACGACCCGGGCGTCCGGCTCGTCGGGTTCGAGCCGGGTGGCGACGGCGTCGAGACCGGCCGGCACGGGGCGACCTTGTCCGAGGGGTCGCCGGGGGCGTTGCACGGTGCCTTCTCCTACCTGCTGCAGGACGAGGACGGGCAGACCGCGGAGTCGTACTCGATCTCGGCGGGGCTGGACTACCCGGGCGTCGGGCCGGAGCACGCGCTGCTCAAGGACCTCGGCCGCGCCGAGTACCAGCCGGTGACCGACGCGGAGGCGATGGACGCGTTCGCGCTGCTCTGCCGCACCGAGGGGATCATCCCGGCCATCGAGTCGGCGCACGCCGTGGCCGGTGCGCTGCGGCTGGGCAAGGAGCTGGGGCCCGACGCGGTGATCCTGGTGAACCTCTCCGGCCGCGGCGACAAGGACGTCGACACCGCCGCGAAGTGGTTCGGGATGATCGGGCAGGACGAGAGCGCCGAGGCGGCCGACGGCACGGCCATCGCCGAGGGCCGTACCGAGCAGCCGACCGGCTCCTTCGCGGACGCCGGCAGCGAGACCGAGGGGATCCAGGCGTGAGCGGCCGATCTGTCGCCGACGTGTTCGCGAAGTGCCGCGCCGAGGGCCGCGGCGCCCTGGTCGGCTATCTGCCGGCGGGGTACCCGACGGTCGACGAGGGGGTGGAGCTGCTCGCCGCGATGAGCGAGGGCGGCTGCGACCTGCTCGAGGTCGGCGTGCCGTACTCGGACCCGGTGATGGACGGGCCCACGATCCAGGCCGCCGCGGACACCGCGCTGCGCAACGGGTTCCGGCTGCGGGACGTGTTCAGCACCGTCGAGCGCGTGACGGCCGCGGGCGGCAACTGCGTCGTGATGACCTACTTCAACCCGGTGCTGCGCTACGGGGTGGACCGCTTCGCCGCGGACCTCGCCGCCGCCGGCGGGCTCGGCCTGATCACACCGGACCTGATCCCGGACGAGGCCGACGAGTGGTTCGCCGCCTCGGACAAGTACGGGCTGTCCCGGACCTTCCTGGTGTCGCCGTCGTCGACGGACGAGCGGATCGCCTCGACCACGGCCGCCTCCAGCGGCTTCGTGTACGCGACGTCGATCATGGGCGTGACGGGCGCGCGGGACTCCGTGAACTCGGCCGCCGGCGAGATCGTCGGCCGGACCCGGCCGCACACCTCGCTGCCGATCGGCGTCGGGCTCGGGGTGCGCAACGCCGACCAGGCCGCCGAGATCGCGGGCTTCGCCGACGGCGTCATCGTCGGCTCGGCCTTCGTCTCCGCCGCGGAGAAGGGCGGGCCCGACGCGGTCCGCGACCTGGCCCGGGAGCTCGCCGCCGGCGTCGCGCGGGCGGGGCTGCCGCAGCCGGCCTGAGGCCGCCCGGGGCCGCGCGTCGCGCGCGGTCCCGGAGTGCCGCCGGGGGAGGTGGGGGAGCCGCTCCCCTCCGCCCCCGCGCTACGGTGGCGGCGTGAGCGCCCTCGCGAGCAGCACCGTGCTGGCCTACCTCCCCAGCCCGGACCGCGGCGTCTGGCATCTCGGGCCGATCCCGATCCGGGCGTACGCGCTCTGCATCATCGCCGGGATCGTCGTCGCGATCTGGTGGGGCGAGAGGCGGTTCGTCGCGCGCGGCGGTCCGGCGGGCACCGTCGTCGACGTCGCCGTGTGGGCGGTGCCGTTCGGCCTGATCGGCGGGCGGCTCTACCACGTCGCCACCGACTGGCGGACCTACTTCGGCCCCGGCGGCGACCCGGTCAACGCGCTCAAGATCTGGGAGGGCGGCCTCGGGATCTGGGGGGCGATCGCGCTCGGCGCGGTCGGGGCCTGGATCGGCTGCCGGCGCCGTGGCATCCCGCTGCCCTTCTTCGCCGACGCAGTGGCGCCCGGCATCGTCGTCGCGCAGGCGATCGGCCGGCTGGGCAACTACTTCAACCAGGAGCTCTACGGCGCCCCGACGACGTTGCCCTGGGGCCTGGAGATCTACGAGCGGGTCGACCCGGCGACCGGCGCGTCGGACCCGCTGGGCGGCGTGGCCGTCGACACCGCGAACCCGATCGCGATCGTGCAGCCCACGTTCCTGTACGAGCTCATCTGGAACCTGGCCGTCGCCGCGGTGATCGTGTGGGCGGACCGGCGCTTCCGGCTCGGCCACGGCCGGGTCTTCGCGCTCTACGTCGCCGGCTACACGCTCGGCCGGTTCTTCATCGAGCTCATGCGCACCGACCCAGCCACGCGCGTGTTCGGCGACATCCGGATCAACGTCGTCGTCTCGGCGCTGGTGTTCGTCCTGGCGGTGCTCTACGTGGCCCTGGTCCGCAAGCCGCGCGAGGTGCTGCCACCCGAGATCGCGAACCCCGACGGGGCGCGCGCCGAGGAGACCGACGAGCCGGCCGGGTCCGCCGACGCGAACGTGCCGGAGGGCCGGGCGGGCGACCGGACACCGTGACCACCTCGGCGACGCGCTTCGACGGCTTCGGCGACGGCGCCGTCGAGTTCTACGACGGCCTGCTGGCGGACAACAGCAAGGCGTACTGGACCGACCAGCGTGAGGTCTACGAGGCGCACGTCCGCGCCCCGATGACGGCCCTGCTCGCCGAGCTCGAGGAGGAGTTCGGGCCGGGCAAGATCTTTCGCCCGTACCGGGACGTCCGGTTCGCGAAGGACAAGTCGCCGTACAAGACCCACTGCGGCGGCTTCGCCCCGCCGTACTACGTCCAGGTCGGGCCCGACGGGCTGCTCGCCGCGGCCGGGTACTACGGCATGGCCCCGGACCAGGTCGCGCGCTACCGCACGGCCGTCGACGACGAGCGCCGCGGCGAGGCCCTGCGCGGCATCCTGCAGGCCGCCGAGAAGGCCGGGCTGACGGTCGGCGGGGAGCAGCTGCGCACCCGGCCGAAGGGCACCGACCCGGACCACCCGCGGCTCGACCTGCTGCGGCACAAGGGCCTCATGGTCGGCCGCCGCTGGCCGCCGGACGACGCGCTGCACGAGCGGACCTGCCTCGACCGCGTCCGCCGCACCTGGCGGGCCGCCCGCCCGCTCGCGGAGTGGCTCGCCGACCACGTCGGCCCCAGCGAACAGCCCCGCCGCTAGGGCCGGTCCTGCTGCCGGCGCGCCCGCCGCGCCAGCAGCTCGTGCAGGGCGACCCCGATCGACACGCCCACGCAGTCGACGACCGCGTCGAGCACCTCGGGGCTGCGCCCGATCGGCAGCAGGCCCTGCAGGACCTCGGAGATCCCGGCGTACCCGGCGAGGGCGAGGACCAGTGGGAGCGGCGGGACGCCCGCCCACCGACCGGTGAGCCCCAGCAGGGCGAACACACCCAGATGGACGAGCTTGTCGACGCCGGGCGGGGCCGTGGGCACCCCGGACGCCGGGAGGAACAGCACCAGCAGGCTGACCAGCGCCGCAAGGGCGAAACTCAGCCGTCGCACTGTTCGACTTCCTCCTACCTGATCGTTACAGAGAGCGCGCTACGCTTGACCTCGTGACCCGTCGCACCAAGATCGTCTGCACCATCGGGCCGGCCACCGCCACGCCCGACCGTATCCGGGAGCTGGTCGCTGCCGGCATGGACGTCGCCCGGCTGAACTTCAGCCACGGCACGCGGGACGACCACAAGCGCGTGTACCAGATGGTGCGCGACGCGGCCGACGCCGAGGGCCGCGCCGTCGGCATCCTCGCGGACCTGCAGGGGCCGAAGATCCGGCTCGGCACGTTCGCCGACGGCCCGAGCGAGTGGCAGACCGGCCAGGAGGTGCGGATCACGGTCCAGGACTGCGCCGGCACCCACGACCGCGTCTCCACCACCTACAAGGGGCTCGCCCGGGACGCCCGGGCCGGGGACCGGCTGCTGGTCGACGACGGCAAGGTCGGCCTGCGCGTCATCGAGGTCGAGGGCGACGACGTGGTCTGCCGGGTCACCGAGGGCGGCCCGGTGTCCAACAACAAGGGCATCTCGCTGCCCGGCATGAACGTCACGGTGCCGGCCCTGAGCGAGAAGGACATCGCGGACCTGGAGTTCGCGCTCACGCTGTCGGTCGACGTGATCGCGCTGAGCTTCGTGCGCAGCCCGGCGGACATCGACGGCGTGCACCGGATCATGGAGAAGGTCGGGGTGAAGCTCCCGGTCGTCGCCAAGCTGGAGAAGCCGGAGGCCGTCGACAACCTCGAGGCCATCGTGCTCGCGTTCGACGGCGTGATGGTCGCCCGCGGCGACCTGGGTGTGGAGCTGCCGCTGGAGAACGTGCCGCTGGTGCAGAAGCGCGCGATCCAGATCGCCCGCGAGAACGCCAAGCCGGTCATCGTGGCCACGCAGATGCTGGAATCGATGATCACGAACTCACGCCCGACCCGTGCCGAGGCCTCCGACGTGGCCAACGCGGTGCTCGACGGCGCCGACGCGCTCATGCTCTCCGGCGAGACCGGCGTCGGCCGCTACCCGATCAAGACGGTCCGCACGATGGCCACAATCATCGAGGCCGTCGAGGCGGGCCCGGCCAACGTGCCGCCGCTGAACCACGTCCCGCGGACCAAGCGCGGGGTGCTCTCCTATGCCGCGCGCGACATCGGCGAGCGCCTCTCGGCCCGCGCGCTGGTCGCCTTCTCGCAGTCCGGCGACACCGTGCGCCGGCTCGCCCGGCTGCACACCCGGCTGCCGCTCCTGGCCTTCACCCCGGCCCCCGAGGTGCGCAGTCAGCTCGCGATGACGTGGGGCGTCGAGACCTTCCTGGTCGACACCGTGGACTCCACGGACGCGATGGTCCGTCAGGTCGACCACGCCATGCTCTCGATCGGCCGGTTCCAGCCGGGCGACCTCGTCGTGATCGTCGCGGGCTCGCCGCCCTCGACCGTCGGCTCGACCAACCTCATCCGCGTCCACCGGCTGGGCGAGGAGGACCACGCCTGAGGCCCGGGTGCGGGAGGATCCCGGCGTGACCGAACCTCGCGCCCCCGGGATCATGCTGGACGTCGACGGTGTGCCGCGCGGACAGGGCGTCCTCGACGAGCTGATGCGGCTGCTCGAGCTGGAGCAGCTCGAGGTGGACCTCTTCCGCGGCACCAGCCCGGCGACGTCGCCCGTCCGCGTGTTCGGCGGGCAGGTCGCGGCGCAGGCGCTGGTCGCCGCGGGCCGCACGATCGAGCCGGACCGCGGGGTGCACTCGCTGCACGCCTACTTCATCCGGGGCGGCGACCCGGGCCGGCCGATCGTGTTCCGCACCGAGCGGGTCCGCGACGGCCGCTCGTTCAGCACCCGCCGGGTGCTCGCGATCCAGGGCGGCGAGGCCATCTTCGCGCTGTCGGCGTCGTTCCAGCTCGCGCAGGAGGGGCTGGAACACTCCGTGCCGATGAGCGACGGGGTGCCGACGCCGGACGAGCTGCCCAGCATCGGCGACCGGGTGGTGTCCGGGGCCGGGGCGGCCTGGATCGAGCGGGTGCCGCGCTCGCTGGACATCCGGTTCGTCGACGAGCCGGTGTGGACCGAGGACCGGGTGGCGACCGACGACCCGCTGCGCGCCTGGATGAAGGCCGACGGCCGGCTGCCCGACGACCCGCTGCGACACGTCTGCCTGCTCACCTACATCTCCGACCTCACCCTGCTCGGCTCGGTGGTGGGCCGCCACGACCTGACCAGCACGTCCGTGCAGATGGCGAGCCTCGACCACGCCATGTGGTTCCACCAGCCCTTCCGCGCCGACGAGTGGCTGCTCTACGAGTGCTGGAGCCCTGCCGCATCGGGCGGGCGCGGGCTGGCGCAGGGCCGCTTCTTCACCCGGGACGGCCGGCTGGTGGCCAGCACCATGCAGGAGGGACTGGTCCGCCTCCCGCGGCGGTGACCGGTCGGTCGGGGCGACGGCCGCCGATCCGGCGAGGCAGGATGGGCGTATGAGCGACGACACCGGGGACGGCAGGGAGCGGCGGGATCGCGCCTGGGGCTTCCACACCCGGGCGGTGCACGCCGGGGCGGTGCCGGACTCGGCCGTGGGCGCGCGGGCGGTCCCGATCTACCAGTCGACGAGCTTCGTCTTCGAGGACACCCAGGACGCGGCGAGCCTGTTCGCGCTGCAGAAGTACGGCCTGATCTACAGCCGGATCGGCAACCCGACCGTCTCGGTGCTGGAGGAGCGGCTCGCGAGCCTCGACGGCGGGATCGGCGCCGTGGCCACCGCCAGCGGGCAGGCCGCGGAGTTCCTCACCTTCGCCTGCCTGGCCGGGGCGGGGGACCACGGCGTCGCCGCGTCGGGCCTGTACGGCGGCACGATCACGCAGCTCGACGTCACGCTGCGCCGGTTCGGCGTCGACACGACGTTCGTCCCGGGCGGCGACCCGGCGGACTACGCCGCGGCGATCACGGAGAAGACCAAGTTCGTGTTCACCGAGGTCGTCTCCAACCCCGGCGGCGAGGTGGCGGACCTGGCCGGGCTGGCCGACGTCGCGCACGCGGCGGGCGTGCCGCTGATCGTCGACGCCACGCTGGCCACGCCGTACCTCTGCCGGCCGATCGAGCACGGCGCCGACATCGTGATCCACTCCGCGACCAAGTTCCTGGGCGGACACGGGACCACGCTCGGCGGCGTCGTCGTCGAGTCCGGGCGGTTCGACTGGGGCAACGGCCGGTTCCCGTCGATGACCGAGCCGGTCCCCAGCTACGGCGGGCTCACCTGGTGGGGCAACTTCCAGGAGCTCGGCTTCCTCACCAAGCTGCGCGCCGAGCAGCTGCGGGACGTCGGGCCGACCCTGGCCCCGCACTCGGCGTTCCTGCTGCTCCAGGGCGTGGAGACGCTGCCCCTCCGGATGCGGGCGCACGTCGCGAACGCGCAGCGCGTCGCGGAGTGGCTGCACGCCGACCCCCGGGTGGAGTACGTGCGGTACGCCGGGCTTCCCGACCACCCGCACCACGAGCGGGCGCGCCGGTACCTGCCCGAGGGCCCGGGCGCGGTGTTCAGCTTCGGTGTGAAGGGCGGCCGCGCGGCCGGCGCGCGGTTCATCGAGTCCGTGCGGTTGTGCAGCCACCTGGCCAACGTCGGCGACGCCCGCACGCTCGTGCTGCACCCGGGCTCCACCACCCACCAGCAGCTGACCGCCGGGCAGCTGGAGGCGGCGGGGGTGCCCGAGGACCTGATCCGGATCAGCGTCGGGCTCGAGGACGCGGACGACATCATCTGGGACCTCGACCAGGCGCTGGCCGAGGCCGCGAAGGAGAGCGCATGAGCTGGCAGAACCCGTCGGCGCTGGAACGGCAGCGGATCCTGCGCGACACCCGCACGGTCGCGATGGTGGGCGCCTCGCCCAATCCCGCGCGGGCGTCGAACTTCGTGGCGACCTACCTCCTGTCGAGCACGGACTACGAGGTGTGGTTCGTGAACCCGAACGCCACCGAGATCCTCGGCCGCCCCGTGTACCCGTCGCTGGCGGACTGCCCGGGCGTGCCCGACCTCGTCGACACCTTCCGCCGCCCCCAGGACCTGCCCGGCGTGCTCGACGAGGTGCTGGCGCTCGGGTCGGACGCGCAGGGCGTGCAGACCTGGTGGCTGCAGTTCGGGCTGTGGGACGAGGACCTGGCGGCGAAGGCCGGAGCCGCGGGCGTGACCGTCGTGATGGACCGGTGCCTGAAGGTGGAGCACGCCCGGTTCGCCGGCGGCCTGCACCTGGCCGGCTTCGACACCGGGGTGATCAGCTCCAGGCGACGGACCTAGCCGCGGTCAGTGGAAGAGCAGGCGGTCCAGGATCAGGGTGACCGCCCGCAGCACCCAGAAGGCCGGCGCGGCGAGGAGGAAGAGCTTCCAGAGCTCGGGCCAGCCGCGCCGGCGGGCCGCGTACCAGGTGGGCCACGCGGCGAGCACGGCGGCGATGAGGATCCAGCCGACCTGGATCAGCAGGCCCGTGGTCCCGCCGGTCCCGCCGAACACGACCTGCAGGGCGAAGGCGACCACGCCCCAGCCGAGCGCACCGAAGAGGGCCCGGTGGTAGGGGACGTCCGCCACCGGCGCCGGCTCGCTCGCCTGCGTCGCCCTGCTGTCCCGCTTCGCCACGGGGCCGACCCTATCCCGCCTGGTCAGCGCCCGGACGTGCAGGTCGGGCCCCGTACGTGAGCCGCCGCAGCAGGACCTCGGCGGGTCCGCGGCGGCCCGCCCGGTCCAGCAGGGTCGCGGCCAGCACGGACGCCACCCAGGTCGCGACGGCGAGCAGCGCGGCGCCGGCCGCGCCGATCCGCGCACCCCACCCCAGCGTCCACGCCGGCAGCAGCGCGCAGAACACCACGGACTGGGCGAGGTAGAAGGTCAACGAGCAGCGGCCCGTCGCGACCAGGGCCCGCCCGACGGGACCGACGGCGCGGGTGGCGAGCAGGCCGAACAGGGCGGCGTACCCGACGCCGCCGGCGAGCCCGCCCACCGCGTGCAGCAGGCCGAGCAGGGCCGACAGCCCCACCGACGGCCGCCACCAGCCCGCCGCGGCCACCGCGAGCGGGAGCCCGGCGACCACCGCGACGGTCAGCCCGCCCACGGCCGCCCGGACGAGGGTGCGGCGGTGCCGCTCCGGCTCGTCGAGCAGCCTGCGGCGCGCGGCCAGGGCGCCGACGGCCAGCATCCCGACGGTGAACAGGGCCGCCGACAGCGTGCCGCCGATCCACTCGTTGACGTGCAGGCCCAGCGCCGTGCGCACGTCGGGTGCGGCGACCGAGGGCAGCGTGAGCGCACCCGTCCGCAGCCCGGTGCCCGCACCGAGCAGGACGGTGATCGCCACCCCGACGGCGGCGATCGTCCGCAGCGTGACCTCGGTGCCGCGGACCAGGAACCCGGCCAGCAGAACCAGCAGCAGCCCGTAGGCACCGACGATGTCGCCGGGGAACAGCAGGATCCCGTGCACGGCGCCGATGACGATCATCCACGCACCTCGGCGGCGCAGCAGGCGGACGGCCGCCCCCTCGTCGTCCCGCCGGCGGGCGAGCTGGACCGCCCCGTAGCCGACGAGCAGGGCGAACAGCGGGTAGGCGCGCCCGTCGACCAGCAGCATCTGCAGGGCGGTGACCACCCCGCCGACGGGCCCCGGCTCGTCCGGGTACCCGCGCACCCCGGGCGCGGCCAGCAGGAACAGGTGCACGTTGGCCAGCGCGATCAGCAGCAGCATCGCGCCCCGGGCGAGGTCGGGGGCGACCGCCCGGGCGGACAGCGGCAGGGGAGCGGTCACGCCCGGATCATCCCGCGGCGTCCGGTCCACCGGCCACCGGGGCACACCGGAGGCACGGGGCGCCGTGGGCGGCGGCGCGCGGGTCGGAGGTCACACCGAAGGTGCCGCCACCAGGGTGATCCCCGTCGCGGCGCGCCCGCGGAGGGAGGGCTAGCCTCACGGCGTGTCCACTCCTGTCACCGTCACTGTCACCGGAGCCGCTGGCCAGATCGGTTACGCGCTGCTCTTCCGGATCGCCTCCGGGCAGCTCCTGGGGTCCGACACCCCGGTGAAGCTGAACCTGCTGGAGATCCCGCAGGCCGTCAAGGCCGCCGAGGGCACCGCCATGGAGCTGAGCGACGGCGCCTTCCCGCTGCTGGCCGGCGTCGACATCTTCGACGACGCCACCAAGGCCTTCGACGGGACGAACGTCGCCCTGCTCGTCGGCGCCCGCCCGCGCACGAAGGGCATGGAGCGCGGCGACCTGCTCGAGGCCAACGGCGGGATCTTCGCCCCGCAGGGCAAGGCCATCAACGCGGGCGCCGCGGACGACATCAAGGTCCTGGTCGTCGGCAACCCGGCCAACACCAACGCCCTCATCGCGCAGAGCGCCGCGCCGGACGTCCCGGCCGAGCGGTTCACCGCGATGACCCGCCTCGACCACAACCGCGCGCTCGCGCAGCTGTCGGGCAAGCTGGGCGTGCCGGTCTCCGAGATCTCGAAGATGACGATCTGGGGCAACCACTCCGCCACCCAGTACCCGGACCTCTACCACGCCGAGGTCGGCGGCAAGATCGCCGCCGAGCAGGTCGAGGAGTCCTGGCTGCGGGACGAGTTCATCCCGACCGTGGCCAAGCGCGGCGCGGCGATCATCGAGGCCCGCGGCGCGTCGTCCGCGGCGTCGGCGGCCTCCGCGGCGATCGACCACGTGTACACCTGGGTCAACGGCACCCCCGAGGGCGACTGGACCTCGATGGCCGTTCCGTCCGACGGGTCCTACGGCGTGGCCGAGGGCATCATCTCGTCCTTCCCGGTCACCACGAAGAACGGCAGGTACGAGATCGTCCAGGGCCTGGAGATCAACGACTTCTCCCGCGAGAAGATCGACGCCTCCGTGGCCGAGCTGGTCGAGGAGCGCGAGGCCGTCAAGGGCCTGGGTCTGATCTGAGCGGCCTCATCTGACTGTGAGGCTGGCGGTACCGGCCCGGTGATGGTGGGTTGGTGCGCGACGACAGCGGGTGTGGCCCTTCGCCTGACTGGCTCTTCGGGTGCCTTCGAGCGGACTTGCCCACCTGTTGTCGTCGGCGCCGGCCCCGGCCGGAGCAGCTGGCCTGATCAGGAGCTTGACCGCCAGTAGGCGCTGGCGTGTCCCGTCACAGTCTTGCCGGCTCCGAACCGGGACCGGGACCTTCCACGTCCCTCCCGGCAAGGAGAACGCAGATGTCCATGCTGTCAGAGCCGATACAGAAGTCCAGGCTCGCTGACCTGGTCGATGTCGTGATCGGCGTCGACACCCACACCGACACCCACACAGCCGCCGCTGTGACCGCAGCCACTGGAGCGATCCTGGCGACGGTGACGGTGGCTGCGGACGCCGACGGGTACAACGAGCTCGTCGAGTTCGCCGACACCCACGCCGGGCTGCGCGGGTGGGCGATCGAGGGCACCGGCGGCTACGGTGCCGGCCTGGCCCGACACCTCGGTGACCTGGAGGAGCTGGTCATCGAGCTCGACCGTCCCGGACGACCGGCGCGCCGTGGTGGGCGTAAGTCCGACCCGCTCGACGCCGCCCGCGCCGCGCGCGAGGCTCTGTCTCGCACCCGGTTGGCCCAGCCCAAGTCCGGCGACGACCGGGCCGCGCTGCAGAACCTGCTGACCGTGCGCCGCGGCGCGGTCGAGGCCGGCGCGAACGCTCAGCGTCAGCTCCGGGCTCTGGTGGTCACCGCCCCAGAGCTGGTCCGGGACCGGTTCCGCGAACAGAGCATCGTCGTCATGGTCGCCACCGCGGCGAAGCTGCGCCCGCATACCGCCGCCGCCGACGTGCACGTGTTCACCACGATGACCGCGCTCAAAGCCCTCGCCAAGCGCATCCAGTCTCTCGAGGCCGAGGCTGGGGAGCATGAGAAGGCGATCCGGGCGATCGTGCGGTCCTGGCGCCCGGACCTGCTCCCACTACCCGGGGTCGGCCCGATCACCGCCGCGGTCGTGCTCGCCGCCTGGTCACACGCGGGCCGCTGCCGCGACGACGGTGCCTTCGCCATGCTCGCCGGCACCGCACCCATCCCCGCGTCCTCCGGGAAGACCGTGCGCTACCGGCTCAATCGCTCCGGCAATCGCCAGCTCAACCGGGCCATCCACACCATCGCCGTCTCACGGCTGCGCTACGACCCCGACACCCGCGCCTACGCCGCCAGACGCACCGCCGAAGGCAAGACCGATCCCGAGATCCGCCGGTGCCTCAAGCGCTACATCACCCGCCAGCTCTACCGACAGCTCGAACACCCACCGACGACCTCACGGGCTTGACGAACCATAGGAGCGTCCGCCCACAGCCGAACGAACGGCACTTTCGCTCACGTCTACCGAGCGAGAGTGCCGTTCGTGCATTCGGGGGCTACTCGGCGAGCACCGCGATCGCGAAGGACTCGCCGGGCAGCGTGATGTCCGACTGCTCGCTGGCCGTGGGCTCGCTGGCCAGCAGGATCCGGGTGATGGTGGCGCCCAGGTCGAGCGCGACCTCCTCGGGGCCGAGGTTGACCAGCACCCGCAGCCGGCCGCGGTGGATGACGAGCGTGCGGGCCTCGGGGTGGACGTCGACCGCCACCTCGTCGAGCCACGGGTCGGAGAGCTCGGGCCACGCCTTGCGGATGGCGATGAGCTCCTTGTGCATCGCCAGCAGGGTCGCGTGCGGCTCCTGCTCGTGCTCGGTCCAGTCGAGCTTGGAGTCGAGGAAGGTCGACTCGGCGTTGGGGTCGGGGACCTCGACGTCACCCCAGCCGTGCTCGGCGAACTCCGCGGTGCGGCCCTTCCGGACGGCCTCGCGCAGCCCCTCGTCCGGGAAGTAGGAGAAGAACTGCCACGGCGTGCGGGCGCCCCATTCCTCGCCCATGAACAGCATCGGCGTGAACGGCGAGGTGAACAGGATCGCCGCGCCGCAGGCCAGGATGCCGGGGGAGAGCAGCTGGGTGAGCCGGTCGCCGGTGGCCCGGTTGCCGATCTGGTCGTGGTTCTGCAGGTAGGTCACGAACCGGTGCCCCGGGATCCGCGCCGTGTCGACGGGTGCGCCGTGCGTCCGCTTGCGGAAGCTCGACCAGGTGCCCTCGTGCAGGAACCCGCGGGTGAGCACGTGCGCCAGGCCCGCGAGGTCGGCCTCGGCGAAGTCCGAGTAGTAGCCCTGGCCCTCGCCGGTGAGCACGCCGTGCAGGCAGTGGTGGATGTCGTCCGTCCACTGGGCGGTCATGCCGAGCCCGCCGCCCTCGCGCGCGGTGATCATCTTCGGGTCGTTGAGGTCCGACTCCGCGATGAGCGACAGCGGCCGGCCGACGTGCGCCTCGAGCGCCGCCACCTCGACGGCCAGCTGCTCGAGGACGTGCTGGGCACGGGTGTCCCGCAGCGCGTGCACGGCGTCGATCCGCAGCCCGTCGACGTGGAAGTCGCGCAGCCACATCAGGGCGTTGTCGATGGCGAACCGGCGCACCTCGTCCGACCACGGGCCGTCGAGATTGAGCGAGGGGCCCCAGATGTTGCTGCCCGCGAAGTACGGGCCGAACTTGTCGAGGTAGGCACCGGACGGGCCGAGGTGGTTGTAGACGACGTCGAGGACCACCCCGAGCCCGCGGGCGTGCGCGGCGTCGACGAACCGCTTGAAGCCGTCCGGGCCGCCGTAGTTCTCGGTGACGGCGTACCAGCCGACGCCGTCGTACCCCCAGTTCCGGGGCCCGTCGACGGCGTTGACGGGCAACACCTCGACCATGTCGATCCCGAGCGCGACCAGGTGGTCGAGCTTCTCGATCGCGGAGTCGAAGGTGCCCTCGTCGGTGAAGGTGCCGATGTGGCACTCGTAGAGCACGCTGCCGGCCAGCGTGCGGCCGGTCCAGGCCTGGTCGGTCCACCAGAAGGAGTTCTGGTCGTAGCGGCGTGAGGCCGAGTGGACGCCGTTGGGCTGCCACGTCGAGCGCGGATCGGGCAGGGGCGTCGGATCGTCGTCGACGAGGAAGGCGTAGGCAGAGCCCGGGCCGTTGTCCTCGACGTCGGCGCGCCACCAGCCGCCCGTCTCCCGCCGCATCGCGTAGGTCTCGCCGTCCACCAGGACCCGGACCTTGTCCTTCTCCGGCGCCCACACCGCGTAGTCAGCCACGGGGGAATCCTGCCGAATGGGCGGCCGGTGCGCCCGCGGGGGCCACGTGACACGCGGCGCAACGCCCGCGACGGGGCTCCTGACGGGGGCCGACGGCGGTGCGGCCGGTTCCCGCCGCCACCGCACGGCGGGACCCGGGGCTCCGGGGTCGGGACCGCCGGCCGGTCGGGGGGCACGGAGACGGCCGGCGATCCCGGCAACGAGGTTCCGGTGGGATGGGGGGATCGGACCCGGACCTTGTGCGTTGCGTGGTCGAGAGTAGGAACGGCACGCCGTGCCGGAATCGGCCGTTCAGCCGCACTTTTCGGAAGATAATCGCGATGCGGAGAAGTACGGCTGCCGAACCATTCGTACCGGTCCGGCCCGCGATCAGTGGAGGCCGGATTCCTCCAGGTCGGCGGCGATGGCGTGGGTGTCGCGGGCGCGCTCGTCGAGCCGCCGCGACAGGTGCTCGAGAATACGCCCCAGCTCCGCGGTGACGGCGGGATCGGCGGCGCCGATGCCGACGGCCACGTCGCGGTCGAAAATGGCGAACAATCGCGCGGCCAGGTCGTGGCCGCGGTCGGTCAGGACCACGAGCACGCTCCGCCGGTCGCGCGGGTCGGAGCGCCGGACGACGTACCCGGCCAGCTCGAGGCGGTCCAGCTGGGAGGTCACGCTCGCCGGCGTGACGCCCACGCGGCGCGCGAGCGCCGACGGCCTCCGCGGGCCCTCGTGCAGCAGGTGCACCAGGATCGTGGTCTCCGGGACGCCCAGGCCCACGAGCCGGGCCATGGTCTGGCGGTAGGCGTCCGAGGCCGCCAGGACGTTCTTCAGTCGTACTGCGATCTCACTCACCGAACTCCTTGTCACTCGTCCTCCCGCTCGGGATGATCTTTACTTCGATCGCCGAGATATCAGCTGGTCAACGTAAAGACGGTGTGGCGGAGTTCCGGAACGTGAGCTGCATCATGCGCAACACGATGCGGGCCGCGAGACGCACGGCCCGACCGGCCCCGGTGCGGGCCGGCCGGGCGGTGTGAGGACCGGCGGTGTGAGGACGGGCTCGTCAGGCCGGGCGGACGAGCAGCGCGACGGGGTAGCGGGACAGCAGCGTCGCCAGCCGCGGCGCACTGCCGTCGACCGGGGTGTCGGTGATCATGTCGTGCCAGTCCGCGGCGCCGTCGGGCAGCGGGAGCACGGTGTCGCCCCAGCCGCCCTTCGCCTCGAGCCCGACCGGCAGCCGGGTGGCGACGGCGACGAGTCTGGGGCTGCGCGTGAACGCCACCACGTGCTCGGCCGCGTGCCCCTGCGCCGGCACGGCGCGGTAGCCGTGGAAGAGCTCGGGCCGGTACCGCCGCAGCCGCGCCGCCGAGGCCGTGACCAGCAGCTTCGCCGCGCCCTCGGTGGTGGTGTCGTCGACGCCGGGCAGCCAGCCCTCGTCGAGGCGGGCGAGCAGCCGCTGCCGGGCCGCGAAGTCGACCGGGCGCCGGTTGTCCGGGTCGACCAGGGAGTACTCGAACAGCTCCGTGCCCTGGTAGACGTCCGGCACGCCGGGCCCGGCGAGCTGCAGGATCTTCTGCCCCAGCGAGTTCGACCAGCCGGGCGCGGAGATCCGCTCGACGAACGCGGTGATCTCGGTGACCAGCTCGCCGTCGCCCAGGACCTGCTCGGGCCACGCGGCGATCGCCTCGTCCACCTCGGGCACGGCCTCGACGTGGCTGGTGGCGAGCTTGGCCTCCTTCGACGCCTTGCCGAGGTAGGCGGCCAGGCGGTCCGCCGGGATCGGCCAGGCGCCGACCACGCTCTGCCAGGCCAGCAGCTCGAGCGAGCGCTCCGGCAGCGGGTGCCGGGCGGACCAGCGGCGCACCCGCTCGACCCACTCGCCGGGGATCTCGGCGAGCACGGCCAGCCGCGCCCGGACGTCCTCGGAACGCTTGGTGTCGTGCGTCGACAGCGTGGTCATGGTCCGCGGCCACCCGGACTCGCGGGCCGACAGCGCCGCGTGGAACGCGGCGGGGGAGAGGCCGAACCGGCCGGGGTCGCCGCCGACCTCGTTGAGGGCGACGAGCCGGTTGTACCGGTAGAACGCGGTGTCCTCGACGCCCTTGGCCATGACCATGCCGGAGGTCTGCTGCACGCGGGTGGCGAGCAGGCCCTCCGGGTCGGCGAGCATCGCCGCGTGGATGGCCTCGAGGATCGGGGCGAGGTCCGGCCGGTGCGCCCGCGCCACCGCGACCGCGGTGTCGAGCGCCTCGCGGCCCTCGGGCAGGTAGCTGCGGTAGACCGGGAAGCCGCAGAGGAACTCGGCCACGGCCTCGCGGACGCGGTCCGCGGCCGGGCCCGGCTCCTCCTCGGTCGACGGCGCGGCCTCCGGCACCGGGACGAGCGCCGCGATCCGCCGCACCTCGGCGGCGAGGATCGTGTCGGCCACCTCGCGCCGGCCCTGGTGCTCGGCCGCGTGCGAGGAGACCTTGACGCCGGTGTGCTCGGCCGTGAACTGGGTGAGCAGACCCGCGCCGGAAGGGTCGACGAACACGCCCTGGACGTCCGCGAGCGCCTCGTAGCCCGACGTCCCGTCGACCGGCCAGGAGACCGGCAGCTCCTCGCCGAGGTGCAGGATCTTCTCCACCAGCAGCCAGCGCTCCGGCCCGATCGCCTCGCGCAGCATGCGCGCGTAGCCGCCGGGGTCGGAGAGCCCGTCCGGGTGGTCGACGCGGAGCCCGATGATCGTGGGCTCCTCCTCCAGCCAGCGCAGGATCTCGCGGTGCGTGTCGGCGAAGACCTCGGGCAGCTCGACGCGCACCGCGGCCAGCGTGGACACGTCGAAGAACCGCCGGTAGGTCAGCTCCGCCGCGCCGCGCTTCCACGACACGAGCCGGTAGTGCTGCCGCTCGTGGACCTCGGCGGCCGACCCGTGCTCCGTGCCGGGCGCCAGGGGGAAGGCGTGCTCGTAGTAGCGCAGCTCGCCGTCCTGCACCGAGAGCTCGGACAGGGCGTTGGCCTCGTCCGCGTCGAGGATCGGCAGCAGCAGCGGACCGGCGGACCAGTCGATGTCGAAGTGCCCGGCCCACCGCGAGCCCTGGCCGTGCTTCAGGACGTCCCACCACCAGGGGTTGGCCTTCGGCACCTCGACGCCGACGTGGTTGGGCACCACGTCGAGCAGCATCGTCAGCTTCGCCTCGCGCAGCCGGGCCAGCAGGGCGTGCAGCCCTTCCGGCCCGCCGCGCTCGGCGGAGATCCGGGTCGGGTCGACGACGTCGTACCCGTGGTTGGAGCCGGCGCCGGACTCGAGCAGCGGCGACGCGTACAGCGTGCCGATTCCGAGCCGCTCCAGGTACTCGACCAGGCCCTGCGCGTCGGCGAAGGTCTGGTCCTTCGAGAACTGCAGCCGGTACGTGGAGGAGGGGATGGGGCGCGCCATCACACGGTCCGCTGGAAGACGAGGAGGGAGCGCGCGGGCACGGTGTGCGTGGCGCCGGCCCGGGTCATCGGCGGCTCGGCCGCGACCACGCCGGGGGCGGTCGAGAGCGTGACCACCTCGCCCGCCGCCGTGTCGACGACGATGGCCCACTCCTTGCCGTACTCCGCCGTCGGCAGGGTCACGTCGATGTCCTCCCAGTGGGCGTTGAACGCCAGCAGGAACGAGTCGTCCGTGACGCGCTCGCCGCGCGGGTCCAGGTCGGAGATGCCCTCGCCGTTGAGGAAGGCGATCACGCACCTGCCGAAGCCGGAGTCCCAGTCGCCCTCGGTCATCTCGGTGCCGTCCGGGGTGAACCAGGCGATGTCGGCCAGGGAGTCCCGGCGGCGCGGCGCGATCGGCCTGCCCTGGAAGAAGCGGCGGCGGCGGAACACCGGGTGCGCGTGCCGCAGCGCCGCGACGCCCGCGGTGAACCCGACGAGCCCGGCGTTCTTGCCGGCCAGCGACCAGTCCACCCAGGCGATGTCGTTGTCCTGGCAGTAGACGTTGTTGTTGCCGCCCTGGGTGCGGCCGAGCTCGTCGCCGTGCAGCAGCATCGGCACGCCCTGGCTCAGCATCAGCGTGGTGATGAAGTTGCGCTGCTGGCGGGCGCGCAGCTCCAGCACGGCCTCGTCGTCCGTGGGGCCCTCGACGCCGCAGTTCCAGGAGCGGTTGTGGCTCTCGCCGTCGTTGCCGCCCTCGCCGTTGGCGTCGTTGTGCTTGTCGTTGTAGGACACCAGGTCGGCGAGGGTGAACCCGTCGTGCGCGGTGGCGAAGTTGATCGACGCGTACGGCCGCCGCCCGTCCTCCTGGTAGAGGTCGCTCGAACCGGTCAGGCGCGAGGCGAACTCGCCCAGGGTGCCCGGCTCGCCGCGCCAGAAGTCCCGCACGGTGTCGCGGTACTTGCCGTTCCACTCCGTCCACAGCGGCGGGAAGTTGCCGACCTGGTACCCGCCGGGACCGACGTCCCACGGCTCGGCGATCAGCTTGACCTGCGAGATCACCGGGTCCTGCTGCACGAGGTCGAAGAACACGCTCAGCCGGTCGACGTCGTAGAACTCGCGGGCGAGGGTGGAGGCGAGGTCGAAGCGGAAGCCGTCGACGTGCATCTCCGTGACCCAGTAGCGCAGCGAGTCCATGATCAGCTGCAGGGTGTGGGGGTTGCGCACGTTGAGCGAGTTACCCGTGCCCGTGTAGTCCATGTAGTAGCGCGGGTCGTCCTCGACCAGCCGGTAGTAGGCGTGGTTGTCGATACCGCGCAGGGACAGCGTCGGGCCCATGTCCGAGCCCTCGGCGGTGTGGTTGTAGACGACGTCGAGGATGACCTCGATGCCCGCCTCGTGCAGGTCCCGCACCATCGCCTTGAACTCGTGCACCTGCGAGCCGGGGCGGGAGCCGCGCATCGTGTACGCGTGGTGCGGGGCGAGGAAGGCCAGGGTGTTGTAGCCCCAGTAGTTGGAGAGGCCCTTCTCCTGCAGGTGGTGGTCGTTGAGGAACTCGTGCACCGGCATGAGCTCCACGGCCGTGACCCCGAGCCGCTGCAGGTGCTCGATCATCACCGGGTGCGCCAGGCCGGCGTAGGTGCCGCGCAGCTCCTCGGGGATGTCCGGGTGCGCGATCGTGAGCCCGCGGACGTGCGCCTCGTAGATGACGGTCTCGTGGTAGGGGATCTTCGGCGGGCGGTCCGAGCCCCAGTCGAAGTACGGGTTGACCACCACGGACTTGGGCACGAACGGCGCCGAGTCCCGGTCGTTGCGCGACAGCGGGTCGCCGAAGTTGTAGCCGAAGACGGCCTCGTCCCACTTCACCGGCCCGTCGAGCGCCTTCGCGTACGGGTCGATCAGCAGCTTCCTCGGGTTGCACCGCAGGCCCTGCGCCGGGTCGTACGGCCCGTGCACCCGGTAGCCGTACCGCTGCCCGGGCTCGACGGTCGGCAGGTAGGCGTGCCAGACGAAGCCGTCGACCTCGGTGAGCCCGACCTTCGTCTCCTTGCCCCGCGGGCTGAACAGGCAGAGCTCGACCTTCTCGGCGGCCTCGGAGAACAAGGCGAAGTTCGTCCCGGCCCCGTCGTAGCTCGCACCCAGCGGGTACGGGTTGCCCGGCCACGGACGCATGCGATCCCTACTTCCCGGCGGGTGCCCGCCGACCGTCTCGGTTGTCGTTCGGTGGTGGAGGAACCCGGCAACGCTACCGGGGGCGTGAATCAGGAGTCGGCGAGCCGCGCGGGGAAGCCGCCCGTCGCGACGGGACTCCACCGGGTGGGTGTGACGCGGATCAACGCCTTGCCCTGGTCCCGCATCGCCTGCCGGTACTCGTCCCAGTCCGGGTGCTCGCCGGAGATGGCGCGGAAGTAGTCGACCAGCGGCTCGACGGCCTCCGGCAGCGTGATCAGCTCGGCGTCCCCGTCGACCTGGACCCACGGGCCGTTGAACTCGTCCGACAGCACGACCACGGAGGCGGTGCCGGTGCGGGCGACGTTGCGCGCCTTGGCCCGCTCCGGGTAGGTCGACACCACGATCCGGCCCTCCGTGTCGACCCCCGCGGTGACCGGGGAGCCCTGGACCCCACCGTCCGACCGGGTGGTCAGCAGGACGACCTTGTGCCGCGGGCGGAGGAACTCCAGGAGCTCCTCGCGCTCGACGGGCGTGTTCGTGGCGATCGTGCGGGGCATGGCGGGAACTCTAGGAGAGCGGACCGGCGACCGCCCCCGGTACGGCCGCGGGCCGGTAGGGTCCGCCGTGATGAGCACCGTGTTCACGAAGATCATCGACGGCGAGCTGCCCGGCCGGTTCGTCTGGTCGGACGAGCGCTGCGCCGGGTTCCTGTCGATCAACCCGCTCGGCCCGGGCCACACGCTGGTCGTGCCGCGCGAGGAGGTCGACCACTGGGTCGACGCCGACCCGGACCTGGTCGCGCACCTCACCGGCGTCTCGCACACGATCGCCAAGGCGGTCGCGGCGATCTGGCAGCCCCCGCGCGTCGGCTTCCTGGTGGCCGGGTTCGAGGTCCCGCACCTGCACCTGCACGTGTTCCCGGCGTGGAACATGGCGGCGTTCGACTTCGCCAACGCCGCGAGGTCGGTCGACGACGCCGAGCAGGACGGGATCGCCGAGCGGCTGCGCACCACCCTGCGCGAGGCCGGCCACGGCGACCACGTGGCCACCTCCGGAAAGCTCTAGGCGTGCGGCTGGTCCTGGTCCGGCACGGGCTGCCGGACCGGGTCGACGGTGCGCCCCAGGCGCCGGTCCGGGCCGATCCCGCGCTCACCGAGCTGGGCCTGCGGCAGGCCGAGCGGGTGGTCGGCGCGCTGGCCGGCGAGCCGGTCGACGCCGTCTACGCGAGCACCATGACCCGGGCGCGGCAGACCGCCGAGCCGCTCGCCCGGGCCCGCGGCCTCACCGTCCGCACCGTGCACGACCTGCGCGAGTACGACGCCGACGAGCAGCAGTACCTGCCGGTGCACCTGCTGGCCCGGGAGAACCCCGAGGAGTGGCGGCGGATGGTCGAGGGCCACCTGCCCGAGCACGTCGACGTCCCGGCCTTCCGGGCGCGCGTCGTCGCCGCGCTCGAAGAGGTCATCGCGGCGCACCCGGGCCGGGGGACCGCGGTGGTCTTCGCGCACGCCGGCGTGATCAACGTCTATCTGGGGCACCTGCTCGGCATCGAGCGGCCGCTGCCCTTCCCGCTCGACTACACCGGCCTGACCAGGGTCGTCGCCCGGCGGGACGGGGTCCGCAAGCCGTGGACGGTCAACGAGCTCGCCCACGTCGCCGACCTGCTGGAGCCGGCTGCCCGCACGTGACCGTCGCGTCACGCCCGGTGTCCGGCGGGCCCCGTGCTGGCCACCGCTCGTAGAGTGGCGGACGTGAGCGTGCAGCCATCCTACGTTCTGTCGTCGATCCGGGGCCCGGCCGACCTCAAGCGGCTCGGCCCCGACGCGCTGGCCGGGCTGGCGTCGGAGATCAGGGACTTCCTGGTCAGCGCGGTGTCCCGGACCGGCGGGCACCTCGGCCCCAACCTCGGCGTGATCGAGCTGACGATCGCCGTGCACCGGGTGTTCGACTCCCCGCGGGACACCCTGATCTGGGACACCGGGCACCAGGCCTACGTCCACAAGCTGCTCACCGGCCGCCAGGAGGGCTGGGACCGGCTGAAGAAGACGGGCGGGCTGTCCGGCTACCCGAGCCGGACCGAGAGCGTGCACGATCACGTGGAGTCCAGCCACGCGTCGTCGTCGCTGTCCTGGGCGGACGGGCTCGCCCGCGCCTACTCGCTCACCGGCCAGCAGCGGCACGTCGTGGCCGTGATCGGCGACGGCGCGCTGACCGGCGGCATGGCCTGGGAGGCGCTCAACAACATCGCGGCGGCCAAGGACCGCAACGTCGTGGTCGTCGTCAACGACAACGGCCGCTCCTACGCGCCCACGATCGGCGGCCTCGCCGACCGGCTCGCCACCCTCCGGCTGCAGCCGGGCTACGAGAAGCTGCTCGAGGCCGGCAAGCACACGCTGCGCGGCACCCCGGTCGTCGGCCCCGCGGTCTACGCCGGGCTGCACGCGCTCAAGGCCGGCCTCAAGGACGCGATCAGTCCGCAGGAGCTGTTCGCCGACCTCGGCCTCAAGTACTTCGGCCCGGTCGACGGGCACGACGTGGCCGCCATGGAGTCCGCGCTGCGCCGCGCCCGGCACTTCGGCGGCCCGGTCGTGGTGCACGCGGTGACCCGCAAGGGCAACGGCTACGCCCCGGCCGAGAACGACGAGGCCGAGCAGATGCACAGCCCGTCGGCCTTCGACCCGGAGACGGGCCTGCCGACCGGCCCGAAGACCACCGGCTGGACCAGCGTGTTCGCCGACGAGCTGGTCCGGCTCGGCGCCGAGCGCCCGGATCTCGTCGCGATCACCGCGGCAATGCTGGGCCCGACCGGGCTGGCGAAGTTCCAGCAGGAGTTCCCGGAGCGCTGCGTCGACGTCGGGATCGCCGAGCAGCACGCGCTCACCTCGGCGGCCGGCCTCGCCCGCGGCGGGATGCACCCGGTGGTCGCGGTCTACTCGACCTTCCTCAACCGCGCCTTCGACCAGCTGATGATGGACGTGGCGCTGCACCGCGAGGCCGTCACGCTGGTGCTCGACCGGGCCGGCGTCACCGGCAACGACGGGCCCTCGCACAACGGCATGTGGGACCTGTCGATCCTCGGCGTGGTGCCGGGCATCCGGGTCGCCGCCCCGCGGGACGCGGCCACGCTGCGGGAGGAGCTGGGCGAGGCCGTCGCCGTGGCCGACGGGCCCACCGCCCTGCGGTTCCCGAAGGGGCCGGTCATCGAGTCGGTCCCGGCGGTGCGCCGGGCCGGCACCGTCGACGTGCTGCGCGAGGACCGGGTCAACGGGACCGCGCCGTCCGTGCTGATGGTGTGCGTGGGCGCGTTCGGTGAGCTGGGTGTGGAGGCCGCCGAGCGGCTCGCCCGTCAGGGCGTGTCCGTCACCGTCGTCGACCCGCGGTGGGTGCTGCCGGTGCCGCCGGAGCTGGTCGAGATGGCGCGGGCGCACCAGCTCGTCGTCACGGTGGCCGACGCCGGCCGGCACGGCGGGTTCGGGTCGGCCCTGGCCGACGCGCTGCGCACCGCCGAGGTCGACGTCCCGCAGCGGGACGTGGCCCTGCCGCAGGAGTTCCTCGAGCACGGCGCGCGGTCGGACGTGCTGGCCGCCGTGGGGCTCACCGCGCAGGACGTCGCCCGCCGGGTCACCGAGTGGGCCGTGAAGGTGCCGGGCTGCCTGCCCGCCGGGCCGGTGGTGGAGTCCGCCGGCGCCGTGCCGGAGCCCGGCGAGGTGTCGGGCGAGCAGGCGGGCTGATGCGCGTCCTGGTCGTCGAGGACGAGGCCCCACTGGCCGAGGCGGTCGCGCGCGGCCTGCGCCGGGAGGGCATGGCGGTCGACGTCGCGCTCGACGGCGACACCGGGCACGAGAAGTCCTCGATCACCCGCTACGACGTCGTCGTGCTGGACCGGGACCTGCCCGGCATGCCCGGCGACGACCTGTGCGCGGCCATCGTGGGCGGGGGCGGCACCACCCGCGTCCTCATGCTCACCGCCAGCGGCACCCTGGAGGACAAGGTCGACGGCCTGTCCCGCGGCGCGGACGACTACCTCGCCAAGCCCTTCGACTTCCCCGAGCTGGTCGCCCGGGTGCGGGCCCTGGGCCGGCGGTCCGCCCCCGCGGTCCCGCCGGTGCTGGTGGCCGGGGACGTCGCCCTCGACCCCGCGCGGCGCACCGTCACCCGCGCGGCGTCGCCGGTCGAGCTGACCCGCAAGGAGTTCGGCGTCCTCGAGGTGCTGATGGGCGCCGGCGGCGCGGTCGTGTCCAGCGAGGAGCTGCTCGAGCGGGTGTGGGACGAGAACGCCGACCCCTTCACCACCACGGTCCGGGTCACGGTCATGACGCTGCGCAAGAAGCTCGGTGAGCCCGGCGTGATCGAGACCGTGGTCGGCGCCGGGTACCGGGTGCCCTCCGCCGGCTGACCGGGCGGCCGGGAGGAGGGCGCCGTGCGCACGCGGCTCACGCTGCGGTGGCAGCTGACGCTCCTCGGCACCGCCCTGGTCGCGCTGGTCAGCGCCCTGCTGCTGTGGCTGGGCTGGCTGCTCGTCGGCGGGGTGGCCGCGTCCGTGCCCTCCCTGCCGCCCGGCACCCCGGTCCGCGTGGGATCCGTCGAGGTCCCGGCCGAGCAGGTCACCGCCGCCGTGCGGGACGCGGCGCGCGCCGACGTGCTGCACGCCGGGCTGATCGCCTTCCCGCTGGTCGTCCTGGCCGCGGGGCTCACGTCGTGGGTGCTGGTCGGGCGGGTGCTCGCCCCGCTCCACGAGGTCACGGCCACCGCCCGCCGGCTGTCGGCCGAGAACCTCGACGCCCGGCTGGGGCTGCGCGAGGCCCGCGGCGAGCTGGCCGAGCTCGCCACCACGTTCGACGCGATGCTCGACCGGCTGCAGGGCGCCTTCGAGGTGCAGCGCCGGTTCGTCGCCAACGCCAGCCACGAGCTGCGCACCCCGCTCTCCGTGCTGCGCACCGAGGTCGACGTGACCCTGGCCGACCCGGACGCCGACGTCGCCGAGCTGCGGCGGATGGGCGAGGTGGTCCGGGACGCCACCCGCCGGGCGGACGACCTCGTGTCCGGCCTGCTGCTGCTCGCACGCACGGAGGCGCTGGGCGGGATCGCGGAGCCGGCGCGGCGGCCGGTGGACCTGCGCGACGCCGGGGCGCACGCCGTGCGGGTCACCGCGACCGAGGCGGCCCGCCGCGGCCTGCACGTGCGGACGACGGGCGGGCCGGCACCGGTCTCGGGCGATCCCGCGCTCCTCGAGCGGGTGGCGGGCAACCTCGTGGAGAACGCCGTGCGGCACAACGTCGACGGCGGCTGGGTGGAGGTGTGCACCGGGCCGCTCGACGGCGGCGCGGAGCTGCGGGTCTCCTCCAGCGGGCCGGAGATCGACCCGGCGCGGGTGGGGGAGCTGTTCGAACCCTTCCGGCGCGGGCCGGTGCCCCGGACCGGCGGGACTGCCGGCTCCGGGCTGGGGCTGTCGATCGTGCGGGCCGTGGTGGCGGCGCACGGCGGTGCGGTGCGGGCCGAGCCGGTGCCGGGCGGCGGCCTGACCGTGGTGGTCCGGCTGCCGACCGGGCTCGGCTGAGCGCACGGCCTGGTCGCCCGCTCGGCCACCCGCTCAGCCGACGGACTGGATGACCTTCGAGATCCCGCCGTAGATGCCGGCGCGGGCGCCGTCGCGCGCCGCGCGCATCTTGATCCGGCCGGCCGGGCCGGCGCCGTGCCAGCCCAGCAGCGACTGGCCCCAGCGGCTGCGGGCGAGCCGGGTGGGGCCTGCGGTGAGGGCCTGCCGGGCCCAGCGCTCGGCGATCTCGTCGTGCCCGTCCCGGTAGGCGAACACCGCGGGCTGGACGAAGGCCAGGCCCGGGTGCAGCCGGGTCATCATCGGCGCGTACTCGGTGAGCATCTTGTCGAGCGCCTCGTACCGCGCGGTGCGGTTCGAGCTGATGCTGCCGGTGCGCATGAGCCGCATGTCGACCAGGTAGCGGCGGATGCCGTAGAAGAGCGGGGTCGACGACCAGGCGCCGATCCGCAGCCACATCTCCAGGTCGACGGCGCTGGCGATGCTGGTGTCGAACACGCCGACCTCGTCGAAGCAGCTGCGGCGCACGAGCAGCGAGCTGCCGTTGTGCGTCGGGTTGTTCTCGGCGAGGAACCGGTCCATGTCGCACGGGCCGGCCGGCTGCCAGCGCGGGCCGACGACGCGGCCACTCTCCAGCATCACGCGCGTGTGGCAGAAGGTCGCGCCGATCGGGCCCGGCGCGGTGTGCATGGTGTGCAGCTGGCGGCGGAGGAACTCCGGGTGCCAGCGGTCGTCGCCGTCGAGGAAGGCCACGAACGGCGCCGTGGTCTCGGCGATGCCGAGGTTGCGGGCCGCGCCGGAGCCCGCGTTGGTGGTGGAGACGAGCCGGATCCGGGCGTCGAGGGCCGCCCGCCCGCGAACGACGTCCGCCGTGTCGTCCGTGGAGCCGTCGTCGACGACGACGTATTCGAAGCGGCCCTCGCTCTGCCGCCTCACCGAGTCGATGGCCTCCCCGATCCACCGCCCGACGTTGTACGCCGGCGTGATCACCGAGACCACCGCTGCATTCTTCGGCACGAATCGGACCCTATCAATGGTGCTGTGCGGGTGCTCCCGCGACCCCATTCACTCTTTCGGGACGTGTGCAGGAGAGTGATTACGGGTAGCCCGTCACGCTTTGTGTTTCCCGGACGTGACGGCGGGACGTCCACGGCGCTCCGCTATCGTCTGGCAGATGACGTTCGATGCGCGGGTTCTCCTCGCCCGCCGGCTGCGTTTCCTTCCCGACCGGCCCTTCGCCATCGCCAAGCACGCCCTCTTCCAGGGCGAGCTGACCACGCTCCGCAACCCCGTGACCTGGTCCCAGCTGCTCGCCGCGAAGAACCTGCGCGAGCAGGACCCGGTGGTCCACCAGACGTCGGACAAATACGCGGTCCGCGAGTACGTCGCGGAGAAGGTAGGCGAGGATTACCTCATTCCGCTGTACCAGGTCGTCGACAATGCGGCGGATCTCGACTTCGACGCGATCCCCGGCCCGTGCGTGATCAAGGGGACGCACGGCTGTGACATGACCGTGCTGGTCCCGGACCTGGCCGCGGCCGACCGCGCCGCCATCCGCGAGACGGTCCGGCGCTGGCTCGGCACGGACTTCTACAAGGCGGCCTGGCGCGAGACGCCCTACCGCGGACTCAAGCCTCGCGCGGTCGTCGAACAGTTCATCGGCACCCCCACGGGAGACGCTCCGACGGACTACAAGTTCTTCATGTTCGGGGGTGTGCCGGGCATGGTCGTGGTCGACCAGGACCGGTTCACCGGGCACACCTCGACCATGCTGACGCCGGAGTGGCGGCAATACGACATCAGTGGCCGCTTCGCTTTCGCCGAGAAGCCCCCCGTGCAGCCGGCGAACTACGCGGAGATGCTCGACGTCGCGAAGGCACTGAGTGCCGAATTCGCATTCGCCCGGATCGATCTCTACAACGTCGACGGCAAGATCTATTTCGGCGAGATCACCCACAACCCGGGCGGCGGGCTGGTGCGCCTGCAGCCGCGGGAATTCGACCGCGCGCTCGGGGACATGTGGCGCCACGGCACCCCGGTCCCCGAGCGGTTCGTCGCGAAGAACTGAGTCAGGACCGGGTCGGTTCCGGCAGGCTGCGCGGGTCCCGCTGCCCGCGCAGCCACCGGACCACCACCGGTCCGACGGCGAGGGCGAGCACGATCTCGATCACGAGCGTCACCCAGCCCACGGAGTCCAGCCCGAGCGGGCCGTGCAGCACGGCCACGCCGCCGATCAGCAGCACCGACTGCACGAGCTGGATCCAGGCGAGCGGGGCCGTCCGGTTCTCCAGGCGCGTCATGGTCATGTACAGCGACACGACCACGCGCGGGAACACCGAGATCATCAGCAGCTGCAGCAGGAACGTGGCGTTCTCCCGGTACTGCGTGCCGTAGAGCTGCAACAGCCAGGGCGCCACCAGGGCGATCACCAGCGACGCGGGCAGCACGGTGAGCGCGATGCGGCGCAGCACCGCGCGGGCGTAGCGATGGGCGTGCGCGGGGTCCCGGGCCGCCTCGGCGACCAGCGACGACGTGATGCCCATCGTCAGCAGGTTCATCGCCGTGAACACCGTCTGCGCCGGGAGGAAGTACGCGCCCTCCTCGGGCCCCATCAGCCCCACGATGAGGACCGGCAGGAAGGTCGACGACATCTGGTTGAAGACCTGGCCGGCGTAGTCGCCCGCCATGTACCGGGCGAGCGTCCGGCGGTCCACCGGCTCCTGGTCGGCCCGGGTGGCGGCCACGTGCCGGGGCAGCAGCCTCCGGAAGAGCAGCAGCGTCACCGGGACGATCAGCGCGACCACCGGCAGCGTCCACGAGGTGAACACGCCGTCGCTCACCGCGGTCTGCGCCACGGCGACCAGCAGGATCAGCTTGACGATCCCGTAGATCCCGTTCTCCAGCGGGATCCACAGGGACTCGCGCAGGCCGGTCAGCGCCGCGTCCTGCAGGTTGAACAGCGACCAGATCACGACCGAGGCGACGAACCACAGCCCGAAGGGCCAGGACATGTGGAGCGGGTCGCCCTCGTCGCGGAACACGTGGCAGTACACCGCCACCCCGCTCGCGCCGAGGATCCCCAGCCCGGACGAGACGAAGTAGGACCGCAGGATCAGTCGCCCCGACGCGGTGCCCGCCCTGGGCAGGAACCGGATGAGCGCCTGGCCGAAGTTCAGCTGGGTCAGCACCGACACCAGCAGCATCAGCGAGGTCAGCGCGTTGCCGCGGCCCACCTCGACGTCCGGGTAGGTGCGGGCCGCGACGACCCAGTAGAGCAGCCCGAAGACGGAGTTGACCGCCGTGTTGAGCATCAGGGCGTAGGTGTTGCGGTACAGCGGGACGGCGAGCTCCCGGCGGATCCCGTGGATCCGGCCGCGGAGCCCCGTCGGGGCCGGTTCGGTGGCCGGACGGCTCACCGGGGGCCCAGGCGGGCGTTCGGGTTCTCCCGCGCCTGCCGGCCGATGCCCGACCAGGCGAAGCCCGCCCGGCGCACGACGGCCGGGTCGAGCAGGTTGCGGGTGTCGACGACGGTGCGCGCGGCGACCGTCCCGGCCAGCCGGGTCCAGTCCAGCGAGCGGAACTCGGGCCACTCGGTCAGCACGACGATCGCCTCGGCGCCCGCCGCGGCCTCGTACGGGTCGTCGACGAGGGTGAGCGTGCGCGGGTCGAGCGTGCCGGCCGCGGCGGAGCCCACCGGGACGCCCGGGTCGTAGGCCACGAGCTCGGCACCGGCCTGGCGCAGCAGCGCGGCCACGCCGAGGGCGGGGGAGTCCCGCAGGTCGTCCGTGCCGGCCTTGAAGGTCAGCCCGAACAGCGCCAGCCGGGTCTTGGTCAGCGGCCCGCCGCGGCGCCCGGTGACGGCCACCCGGACCTTGTCGACCATGCGCTGGAACTGGCGGGTGTTGGTGTCGATGCTCGCCCGGAGCAGCCGGAACTCGAAGTCGGCCGAGTCGGCGACCTGGAGCAGGGCATGGGTGTCCTTGGGCAGGCAGGAACCGCCCCAGCCCGGGCCGGGGGACAGGAAGGCCTGGCCGATCCGGCGGTCGTAGCCCATGCCCTCGGTCACGTCGGCGACGTCCGCGTCGACCCGCTCGCACAGCTCCGCCAGCGCGTTGACGTAGGACAGCTTCATGGCGAGGAAGCAGTTCGCCGCGTACTTGATCATCTCGGCGCTGGCCGCGTCCGTGAGGACGGTGGGCGCACCGAGGCGGGCGTACAGGGCCGCGACGCGCTCGGCGGCGTCCTGCGACGAGTTCGAGCCCACGACGATCCGGTCGGGGTGCAGGAAGTCGTGCACCGCCGAGCCCTCGCGCAGGAACTCGGGGTTGCTGGCGACCTCGACGTCGTCCCGGGCGAGGAGCTCGCTGGTCCGGTCCGCCGTGCCCACCGGCACCGTCGACTTGTTGACGACCACGCAGCCCGGCGGCATGGCCTCGCGGACCTCCTCGACGACGGCCTCGACCGCCGCCAGGTCCGCCACGCCGCCGACGCCCATCGGGGTCGGCACGCAGAGGAACATCACCTCGACCGGGCGGCCCTCGGACTCCAGCTCCTTGAGCGCCTCGGCCGCGCCGACGACGAACGAGAGCCGGCCCGCGGCCAGGCCCTCGGCGACGAGCTCCGCCAGCCCGGGCTCGCGGATCGCGATCTCCCCGCGGGACAGCGCGGCCACCTTCGTCTCGTCGATGTCGGCGCACACCACGCGGTGGCCGAGCGAGGCGAGGCAGGCTCCGGTGGTCAGACCGACATAGCCGGTCCCGACCACGGCGACCGTTCGTGCGAACAAGCTGAGTCCCCCTGATGTGTGTCCGACCGCGACACTGCGTCCAACGACCGGAGGGCCGCGTGCGACACGATCGACCGTAGACCAGCCCGTCCGTCGCGGAACGCACAGGTCCGGCCGTCTCGGGCGGGTCACGGAGGTCCCGCGCATCGTCCGAACGAGTGCCTTGCTACGTTCGCGCCCCGGACGCCCGGCGTTAACCCGCGACGTGTTGGACTCCGGTGGACGAGGGGGAGGCACGAGATGAAGGTGCTCTGCGTCGGCGGCGGTCCCGCCGGCCTGTACTCGGCGATCCTGGCCAAGCTGGCCGATCCGTCGGCCGAGGTCGAGGTGCTGGAGCGCAACGCGCCCGGCGCCACCCACGGGTGGGGGATCACGTTCGGCGAGGACCTCCTCGACGACCTGTACCGGCACGACGCCGAGAGCGGCCGCGCCATCCGGGACGCGGCGATCCTGTGGGGCGACCAGGTCGTCCGGATCGGCGGGCGGCCGCCCGTGCACATCGGCGGCAAGTACGGCTTCTCGATGGGCCGCGCCGCGCTGCTGGAGATCCTCGCCGCGCGGGCCGCGGAGCTCGGCGTCACGATCCGCTGGGAGACCGAGCTGCCCGAGGACCGGGTGGCCGACCTCGGCTCCGAGGCCCACCTGGTGATCGCCGCCGACGGCGCGGGCAGCCGGGTCCGCGGGGCGCACGACTTCGGCACCGCGGTGACCACCGGCCGCAACCGGTACATCTGGCTCGGCACCTCGCGGTACCTCGAGCGGTTCACCTTCGCCTTCGAGCGCACGGACGCGGGCTGGCTGTGGTTCTACGCCTACCCGTCGACCGGCGGGACCAGCACCTGCATCGTCGAGTGCGGCCCGGAGACGTGGACCGGGCTCGGCCTGGACGCCGCCGACGTCGACGAGGGCGTCGCGCGCGTCGCCGAGATCTTCGCCGAGCCGCTCGGCGGCGAGCCGATGATGCGCCCGCCGGGTCGCGTGGGCAGCTCCGGCACCGCCGCGCCGTGGCTGACCTTCCGGCACCTGCGCAACGCCACCTGGCGGCGCGACAACGTGGTGCTGATGGGCGACGCCGCGCACACCACGCACTTCGGCATCGGCTCGGGCACCGTGCTGGCCGTGCAGGACGCCGTCCGGCTCGCCGAGTCCCTGAAGCTCTTCGCCGACGACCTGCCGGGCGCGATCGCGGGCTACGACGCGCTGCGCCGCGCCGAGGTCGGCCGGGTGCAGGAACAGGCCCTGCGCAACATGCACTGGTTCGAGGAGGTCGACCGGTACCTGGACACCCAGGACCCGGTCCGCTTCGCCTACACCCTCCTCGACCGCCGCGGCGACCACCCCGAGGCCTGGCGCTACCAGCTGCACAAGGCCACCCAGGTCGACGGCCTGCGCAAGGTGCGCAAGGGCGTCACCACGGTCCGCCGCACCGTCCGCGCGGTGAAGCGCGGGGAGCGCGTGGGGCTCTGAAGCGGGCCTCGACAGCCTCTCAGGGCTCCTGACGGGGCGACAGAGCCTTCTCGAGCACCGGGGCGGTGAGCGCGATCTGCCAGTTCCGCGCGCCGCCCCGCTCGAGGAAGGCGGGCACGTCGCCGTCGGTGGGCGGGGTCCAGCAGAGCCGGCGGAGCAGGTCCGGCTGCAGCAGGTTCTCCACCGGCACCGACCAGCGCTCCGACAGCTCGGACAGGCCCGTGCGGGCGGCGGAGAGCCGGGCCGCGGCGGCCGGGTCGCGGTCTGCCCAGCGGGACACCGGGGGCGGACCGTCGGTGGCCGCGGCGGGACGGGGCAGCTCGGCGTCGGGCAGGGTCTGCGCGGACCGCAGGGCCCCGAACCAGTACGACTCGAGCCTGCGCTGCGCGCGCCCGCGGAACACCGGCAGCTGCGAGAGCGCCTTCGGGGAGGTGGGGGAGGCGACGGCGGCCTCCACGATCGCCGAGTCCGGCAGCACCCGGCCGGGCGCCACGTCCCGCTCGGCCGCCAGCCGGTCCCGGGCCTCCCACAGCGCCCGGACTGCGGCGAGCGCCCGCGGCTTGCGCACCTTGTGGATCCCGGAGGTGCGCCGCCACGGGTCGGCGCGCGGCGGCGGCGGCCCGGCCGTGCGGACCGCCTCGAACTCCTCGAGCGCCCACTCGAGCTTGCCGTGCTCCTCGAGCAGGGCGGCCAGGGCGTCCCGCAGCTCGACGAGCACCTCGACGTCGAGCGCGGCGTAGACGAGCCAGTCCTCGGGGAGCGGGCGGCGGGACCAGTCCGCGGCCCCGTGGCCCTTCTCCAGCGTGAGCCCGAGCATCCGCTCGGTGAGCGGGCCCAGCCCGACGCGGGGCAGGCCCGCCAGCCGGCCCGCGAGCTCGGTGTCGAACAGCCGCGCGGGGTGCAGCCCCGCCTCGGCGAGGCAGGGCAGGTCCTGCGAGGCGGCGTGGAGCACCCACTCGGGGCCGTCCAGGGCCGGCGCGAGGCCGGTCAGGTCGCCGCCGAGCGGGACGGGGTCGACGAGGGCGGTGCCGGAGCCCGCCCGCCGCAGCTGCACCAGGTACGCGCGCTGCGAGTACCGGAAACCGGACGCCCGCTCGGCGTCGACGGCGATCGGGCCGCTGCCGGCGGCCAGGGCGGCCGCCGTGTCGGCCAGCGCCGCCGCGTCCCGCACGACCTCGGGGAGCCCGTCGGCGGGGCGCAGCAGGGGGACGGGGGCGTTGCCCTCGGCATCACCGTCCGAGGCGGCCCCCGACGTGCCCCCGGGCACGGCGGAGGGGCCGGCCGCCGCGTGCCGCGGCGCCGGCCCGCCCCCCGAGCCGTGCGAAGTCAATGGTCGACTCCGCGAGCGTCGTCTCCGGTCAGCGGATGACCCCGGCTCTCATTGCCAGCGCGACCATCTGGGCCCGGTCCCCAGTGCCGAGCTTGCGCCCGATCCGCGAGAGGTGGCTCTTGACGGTCAGCGCGGACAGGCTCAGCGCCTCGCCGATCTCCTTGTTCGACTGCCCGTCCGCCACGAGCTGGAGCACCTCGACCTCGCGGGCCGACAGCTCCCGCGGGGTGTTGTCGGTGCCCGGCACCCGGGTGCCCGTCGCCAGCAGCGGCGCGACCGTCGGGTCGGCGTAGACCCCGCCGTCGAGCACCCGCTTGACACCGTCGGTGACGACGGCGGGCGAGGCGGACTTCAGCAGGTACGCCTGCGCCCCGGCCTGGAAGGCCGAACGGACGGCGTACGGGTCGTCCGAGGAGGCCAGCACCACCAGCCGGTTCCACCCGAGCTGGCGCAGCTCGGTGACGAGGTCGAGGCCGCTGCCGTCCGGCAGGCCGAGGTCGAGGATCGCGAGGTCGCACGGCCCGTTGGCCTGCGCCCGCGCACGTGCCTCGGCGACCGAGGCCGCCTCGTGCACCGTGCCGGCGCCCATGGACCGCAGGCGGGCCGCGATGGCCTCCCGCAGCAGCGGGTGGTCGTCGACCACCAGCACGGTGAACTGCTCTTCCCGCGGATGGGGAACCATCGCGGGCTGGAGCACGGCACCAGGAGTGCCGCGCAAGGGTGTGCCCTGGCCTACTACGGCCACGTCACTACCTCCCTGGAGTCGGTCGTTGCCCCCCGACCAACACCGGGACCCCGGTGGGACGGAGAGTTGCGCCCGACCGCCCGAGGAGGTGTCGTGGAGGAACTGTAGCCCCCCAAGCGGTCTAACGTCGTGTATCCGATCGAACTTCTCCGGGTGAAAGTTACAGCCTTGTCGACGGTGATGCGCCCAGTCGGGTGATCAACGCTCCGTACCCGCGCCGTGACCAGCACCTTCGCTCCCCACTCACACACTTCGCCGCGCAAGCGTCCGAACTCCCACCGGCGGAAGTCCCGCGGCGGTGGCCACCAGTGTGCAGAACGCCTCCGCGTGTGCCGCAAGGTCCCCATCGGGTTCGAGTGGGGTCCAGGAGGCGCGGAGCTCCACGTCGTCGTCCCGCTTGGGTCCTGCGATGTCGCCGAAGCGCACCGAGGAGGTCTGTGTCACGGTCCCGCCGAGCGCGGTGTGCCGGCCGCCGAGGTCGGCCAGCGCCTCGGTCAGCCACGACCAGGCGACGACGGGGAGCATCTCGTCGCCCAGCTGCTCGCGCTCGAGCCGCGCCTGCACGAAGCAGACGAGCCGGAACTCGCCCTCCCAGGCCGCCTGCCCGGCGGGGTCGTGCAGCAGGATCAGCCGCCCGGACGTGTCGGGCTCGTCCAGGTCGTCCGTGCCGTCGCCGCGGTGGACGATGTCGGCCTCGACGCTCGTCGCCCAGCTGTAGGGGGCCAGCCGCGGCGGCGCCTCGAGGGAGCGGACCACCAGCTCGGGCCGGGGCCGGACGGCCGCGAGGGTGTCCACCGCGCGGCGGAACAGCGGTGGTGGGGCGGCGGGATCGGGCACGGGGCGGGACTGTAGGTCGGCGGCGGGACCGGCGGAAACAGGCGCGCCGCTCTCCGATCGGGTCGATCTGCGCCGCGCGCGGCGGACGTGGGACGATGGGGCGTGATGAACCCGCTCACCACCGTGCCCACCCGGCGGTCGCTGCCCGAGTCCGCGTTCCTCGCCGCGGCGCGCGGCGAGCGCCCGGAGCGGCTGCCGGTCTGGTTCATGCGCCAGGCCGGGCGCTCGCTGCCGGAGTACCGGGCGCTGCGGGCGGACACGGGCATGCTGCAGGCCTGCCTGACCCCGGACCTCACCTGCGAGATCACGATGCAGCCGGTCCGCCGCCACGGCGTGGACGCGGCGATCCTGTTCTCCGACATCGTCGTCCCGCTCTACGCGGCCGGGATCGCGGTCGACATCGTGCCCGGCACCGGGCCCGTCGTCGCGTCGCCGGTGCGCACGGCCGCGGACGTCGCGGGGCTGCCCACGCTGCACCCCGGCCAGGTCGAGCCGGTCACGGACGCGGTGGGGCTGCTCCTGCGCGAGCTGGGGGAGACGCCGCTGATCGGCTTCGCCGGCGCCCCGTTCACCCTGGCCTCGTACCTCGTGGAGGGCGGGCCGAGCCGCAACCACGAGCGCACCAAGGCGCTGATGCACGCCGCGCCGGAGGTGTGGCACGCGCTGATGGCGCACCTCGCCGAGATCACCGCGACCTTCCTGGAGGCGCAGATCGCCGCCGGCGTCGACGCCGTGCAGCTGTTCGACTCCTGGGCGGGCGCGCTGTCCGAGCGGGACTACCGGCGCTACGTGCTGCCGCACTCGGCGGCCGTGCTGTCCCGGGTCGCCGGGGCCGGGATACCCCGCTTCCACTTCGGCGTCGGCACGGCCGAGCTGCTGGGCGCGATGACCGAGGCGGGCGCGGACGTCATCGGCGTCGACTGGCGCACCCCGCTCGACGTCGCCGCCCGCCGGGCGGGCGGCCGGGTGCCGGTGCAGGGCAACCTCGACCCCGCGGTGCTGTTCGCGGACTTCGCCTCCGTCGCGGAGGAGGTCCGGCGGATCGCCGCCGAGGGCGCCCGCGCGCCCGGGCACGTGTTCAACCTGGGCCACGGGGTGCTCCCGGGCACCGACCCGGACATGATCACCCGGACCGTCGAGCTGGTGCACTCGCTCTAGTGGCCCCCACGGTCGCCCCGTCGGTCGCGGTCGTCGGGGCCGGGGTCTCGGGCCTCGCCGCGGCCCACCGGCTGCGCGTCCTGCTCGGTCCGGGGGCCCGGATCGTCGTGGTCGAGCGGTCGGACCGGGTCGGCGGCGTGCTGCGGACCGTCGACCTCGCGGGGCGCCCGTTCGACGTCGGCGCCGAGGCGTTCCTCGCCCGCCGCCCGGAGGTCCCGGCGCTGCTGGCCGAGCTCGGGCTCGCCGGCGAGGCGGTGCACCCCACCGGGGCCCGCCCCACCATCCGCGCGGGCGGCCGCACGGTCGGCATGCCGGGCGGCACCCTCATGGGCGTCCCGACGGCCGGGGCGCAGCTGGCCGGCGTGCTCTCGGAGGCCGGGCTGGCCGCCGCGGCCGCGGAGCCGCAGCGGCCGCTGCACTGGGAGCCCGGCCAGGACGCCGCCCTGGGCGCCCTGCTGCGGGAGCGGTTCGGCCCCGAGGTCCCCGCGAGGCTCACCGACCCGCTGCTCGGCGGTGTCTACGCCGGCCGGGTCGACGCGTTGGGCCTGCGCGCCACCGTGCCCGCCCTCGCCGCCGCGCTCGACGCCGGAGCCCCGTCGCTCACCGAGGCCGCGACCCGGGCGGCCCCGCCCGCGCCGCCGGCCGACCGGGAGTCGGGCGGGCCGCGGGTGTCCGGGCAGGCGGGTGGGCCCGTGTTCGGCGCCGTCCGCGGGGGCTACGGCGTGCTGCTCGACGCCCTGGCCGCGGCCTCGGGCGCCGAGCTGCGGCTGGGCACCACCGTCCGGGAGCTGGAACGCCGCGGGCCGGGCTGGCGACTCGTGCTGGGCCCCACGACCGCCCCCGAGGCCCTCGACGTCGACGCGGTGGTCCTCGCCGTCCCGGCCCCGGCCGTGCGGAGGCTCCTCGCAGGGCCCGTCCCGGACGCGGCGGCCGCGGTCGAGGGGATCGAGCTCGCGTCGTCCGTCGTGATCGCCCTCGCGTTCCGCGGGATCACGGGACCGGAGACGTCGGGGGTCCTGGTCGCGGCGGACGAGCCGCTGGCGATCAAGGCCGCCACGCACTCGTCGGCCAAGTGGGCGCACGTCTCGCCCGACGGCCTGGTCCGGCTCCGGGTCTCCCTCGGGCGCTTCGGCGAGGCCGCCACCCTCCAGGTCGACGACGCGGAGCTGGTCGCGCGCGCCCGCGCCGACCTGGCGACGCTGCACGGGATCACCGCCGACCCGGTCGCGGTGCACGTCCAGCGCTGGGGTGGCGGGCTGCCGCAGTACGCGCCCGGCCACCTGGACCGGGTCGCCGCGCTCGAGGCCGCCGTGGCCCGCGCCCGGGGCCTGGAGGTCGTCGGCGCGGCCCTGCACGGAGTCGGCGTGCCGGCGTGTGTCGGGACCGCCCGGGCGGCCGCGGAACGGCTGGCCGGAGTGGTGGGGACCTCGAACGGGAGCCCCGGCCCGCGTGGCAGCATGGAGGCATGGCCCGCCTCGACTACGCCGAGCTGAACGCGACGATCCGCTACACCATGTGGTCGGTCTTCCGGGTGGAACCCGGGAAGCTGGGCGAGGAGCGCTCCGGCGCGGCCACCCAGGCCACCGAGTTCGTGGAGGCCCTGGAGGGCAAGGGCGTCGTGGTCCGCGGGGTCTACGACCTCGCGGGCGTGCGGGCGGACGCGGACTACATGATCTGGTGGCACGCGGAGAACCTCGAGGCGCTGCAGGCCGCGTACGCCGACCTCCGCCGCGAGACCTCCCTCGGCCGCGCGTCGGTCCCGGTCTGGAGCCAGGTCGCGCTGCACCGCCCGGCCGAGTTCAACAAGAGCCACATCCCGGCCTTCCTCGCCGGCGAGGACCCCAAGAAGTACGTCTGCGTGTACCCCTTCGTCCGCAGCTACGAGTGGTACCTGCTGCCGGACGACGAGCGCCGCACGATGCTCGCCGACCACGGCAAGGAGGCGCGCGACTACCCGGACGTGCGGGCCAACACCGTGCCCGCCTTCGCCCTCGGCGACTACGAGTGGATCCTCGCCTTCGAGGCGGACGAGCTGCACCGGATCGTCGACCTCATGCGCCACCTGCGCGGTACCGAGGCCCGCCGGCACGTCCGCGAGGAGATCCCCTTCTACACCGGCCCGCGGGTGCAGGTCGGCGACCTGGTCGCGACCCTGCCCTGAGGACACCCGGACACGGGGAAGGCCCCGCACCTCGAGGGTGCGGGGCCTTCCGTGTCCGCGGGTCCGCCGACGCCTACTCGGCGGGCTCCAGCGTCATCGAGATCGAGTTGATGCAGTAGCGGAGGTCCGTGGGCGTGGGGTAGCCCTCGCCCTCGAACACGTGGCCCAGGTGGCTGTGGCAGGCCGCGCACAGCACCTCGACCCGGCGCATCCCGAGCGAGGTGTCCGCCCGCTCGATCACGGCCGCGTCCTCCGGCTTGTAGAAGGACGGCCAGCCGCAGTGCGACTCGAACTTGGTCTCGCTGCGGAACAGCTCGGCGCCGCAGGCGCGGCACCTGTACACGCCGATCGTCTTCGTGTCGGTGTACTCACCCACGAAGGGCCGCTCGGTGCCCGCCTGCCGCAGGACCTGGTATTCGGCGGGGCTGAGCTGGGCCCGCCACTCCTCGTCGGACTTCACGACGGTCGGAGCCGGCTCCTGCGCCCTCTTCTCCGCCGTCTCCCGCGACCCGGACTCCTTGCTGAACAGACCCATGTCGTCACGCTAACCCTTCCCGGCACGGGGTGCCGTCGGGTGCAACGCGCGGCGGGGCCGGGATGTTTCGGGCTACGACCAGGTGCCGAGCACGAAGACCAGCGCGTTGCCGACCACCCACACCACACCGACGAGCAGCAGCACCACGACGAGCACCGCCGCCCAGTACCGGCCGCCCTGGGCCCGGTTCGCCGACTCGGCGAAGTCCTTCACGCCGTCCAGGTACCCCTCGACGGTGAACGACGGCCGGTCGCGCTGCATCCGGTCCAGGTGCTGGGCGAACGCGCGCGCCTCGGGGTCCTCCGGGTCCAGCCCGACCAGCTCGTCGTCGAACCGGCGCGCCCAGTGGGGCTCCCGGTGGCGCGGCTCCGGAGGGGTCATGGTCCGAGGGTAGCGCCGGGAATCCGCTCGTCGTGCGGATCTCCCCGTGGCAGGGTCCGTTCCATGACCACCGCGCTGCGGGGGACGACGGTCGCGGGCCTCGACGTCCGGGCCCACGGCGCGGGCCGGTCGCCTCTCGCCACCGCTCCGGCGCTGGTCGCGGCCGCGATCCGGGATTTCGTCGGCCGGCACCGGTAGGTTGCGCGACATGGCGTCGAAGGCGGTCGAGCTGGTGCCGGTCCCGGGTCCGGAGGGCACCCGCGAGGTGCGTCTGACCAGCCCGGACAAGGTGATCTTCCCGGCGCTCGGGATCACCAAGCGCGAGGTGATGGAGTACTACGTCGCCGTCTCCGAGCCGATGATCGCGGTCCTGCGGGACCGGCCGACCAACCTCAAGCGGTATCCGGACGGCGTGGAGGGCGAGCCGTTCTTCGCCAAGCGGCTGCCGAAGGGGGCGCCGGAGTGGGTGCGCACCGCGCGCGTCACCTTCCCCAGCGGGCGCACCGCGGACACGTTCGCGCCGTCGGAGCCCGCCGCGATCGCGTGGGCCGCCAACATGGGCACCCTCGACTTCCACCCGTGGCCGGTGCGGGCCCCGGACACCGACCATCCGGACGAGCTGCGCATCGACCTCGACCCGCAGCCGGGCACGACCTTCGCCGATGCGGTGGCCGTGGCCGCCGTGGTGCGGGAGGTGCTCGCCGAGGCCGGCCTCACGGGGTGGCCCAAGACGTCGGGCGGCAGGGGCATCCACGTGGCGGCGCCCATCCGTCCCGAGTGGGACTTCATCCAGGTGCGCCGCGCGGTCATCTCGATCGCCCGCCGCGTCGCCGACCGGATCCCGGACAAGGCGACGGTGGCCTGGTGGAAGGAGGAGCGGGGCGAGCGGGTGTTCCTCGACTTCAACCAGGCGGCGCGGGACCGGACGATCGCGTCGGCCTGGTCGGTGCGCGGGCTGCCGGGGGCCACGGTCTCCATGCCCCTCACGTGGGAGTCCCTGCCGGACGTCGCGCCCGAGGACTTCACCCTGCGCACCGTGCCGGGGCTGCTCGCCGAGCACGGTGACCCCCACGCGGACATGCACCGCGAGCAGGGCGGCTGCGAGCAGGCCCTCGAGTGGTACGAGCAGGACGGGCTGGGGGAGATGCCGTACCCGCCCGAGTACCCGAAGATGCCGGACGAGCCGATGCGGGTGCAGCCGTCCCGGGCCAGGCATCAGAACGGCTGAGACGGTGGCAACGCGAACCGTTCGGCTGTACGGATCAGCTTGGGTTGTGTCGCCCTGACGGGGTCGCCGCCGTCCTGCTGGGTCTGCAACGACCCCAGCGCAGTTGCTCAGCCAGGCTCAGCCTCGTTCTCCAGCGCCTTTCGCAGCGCGGCGCGATTGTTGATCCCCAGCTTGTCGTAGACGTGCGCGAGGTGGGTCTCGACGGTTCGCACGGAGAGCACGAGCTTCCGGGCGATGTCGAGGTTGCTCGTCCCGGCGGCCGCCAGCACGGCGATCTCGTGTTCCCGCCTCGTGAGAGAGGGTGGGTTCAGCTGATCGAGCGAGGGTGTCCAGGCGCCGCCCGCCGCCCTTGCGAGCCGGGTCGCGCGGGCGGTCGAGGTGGACGCCTTCCTCGGGTGACGTGCTCGTTGATGGAGCCGCGCGGCCTCTGCCGCCGCATCGGCCGCAAGGAGACGTGCGCCCAACGACTCGAACTTCTCGGCCACACCGTCGAGGGCGTCACCCGACCCATCGATGATCGCCCGGGCGTGGTCCGCGAAGAGGACGATCAGTTGACCGTCGACCTGCGCGGCGAGCTCACCGAGGCGCGCCGCGACATCCGAGGCACGGCCCAGACGGGCCGCGGTGTGCAGGGCTTCGGCCTCGACGAGCCGCTGCCCGGCGGTCGCGGCCGAGGATCCCGCTCGCAGCGCGGCCTCGGCCCCCTCGTCGAGCCCTTCCCTGCGGCCTGCTCGCCAAGCGCGGGCGAGGTGGATCTGCGGGACCCACCCGCCCAGGACGGGTCGGTCCGATTCGACGATCTCACTCAGGACCTGCTCGGCGGCGCCGTCGTCGCGGAGCACGACGTTCGTCTCCACCAGCTTCGCCAGGCACAGCGGTGCGCACCCGATCGGGTCGCTGTCCGCAAGCCGCGCAGCGGCTTCGGTCAACCAGCGCGCAGCAAGGGACGGGGAGCCGCTCGCCGACGCCGCCAACCCGAGCGCCAGCCCGCCCATCGCGTCGCACGCGGAGGGTGCTTGGGACAGCGTCGCTCTGTGCTGCTCGGCGGCGACCGCTTCGGCCTCCCGGATCCGCCCGGTGAGGAGCAACCCGGCGAGCTCGACGTGTCGCAGCACGGTACGGGTGATCGCCAACTCCGGATCGGCGGTGCATTCCTCGAATGCGGCCCACCCGCGGGTCACGGCCGCGAGTGCCTCGTCCCCGCGGCCGAGCGCGCAGAGCCCGATGGTCGATGCGAGGGATCCCCACAGTCGTAGCCACGGTCCGGACTCAGCCGTCGACGAGGTGCTCGAGGCCAGCTGGATGGCCTCCTCGGGCCTGCCCGCGAAGTACTGCAGCACTGCCCGGACCGCTGCCGCCGCGTGCCCTTCCCGGCCCAGCGACACCAGGGCGTCCTCGACCCGACCGAGTCCGAAGAACTGGTTGAGCGCACAGGTCGTGGCGAGCCGTGCACGATGATCCTCGGAGCTCGCGAGGGGGAGGGCGTCGACCGCGACACGCTCCGCCTCGCCGTGTCGCCCCTGCCAGCGCAGGGCTTCCGCGAGCGCGACGGCCGCGATGCCACCCGCCTCGGACCCGAGCGCCGCGCGTGCGAGCCGCTCAGCCAGCTCATGGTCCGACATCGCGTTCGCCTGTAGTGCCGCATGAGCGAACGCGGCCGGCTCGACGCGGTCCCCCGGCAGGAGGAGCAGTTCGGCGATCCGCACCGGGTTCTCCCGGGTCCACCGCCGAACGCACGCGGTCTCGGTGAGCCTGTGCCGAAGCTCGCCCGCTTCGGCCTGGGGGGTCTGGGCGCAGAGCACCTCCTTGTGCAGGGGCTGGGCCAGGCGTGCCTCGGTGCCGCCGGACACCTGCTCGGTCACGACGATCCCCCGGCGCTCGAGCCCGGCCACGACGTCCGGAGAGGTCAACCCGACGAGGTCCTCGAGATCCAGTTGGTTGGCGATGGCGAGCAGCTCCGCCGCCGCCCTCGCGGCCGGGTCCAGCTCCCCGAGCTGTGCCTGCACCACCTCTGTGAGGCGCTGGGTCAGCATGAGCCGGCCCTGCCAGCGCCAGACACCGCGCGCCTTACGGAATCGTTCGGTCTCGTGGCCCGCGGCGACCAGCTCGTGCAGGAACAGGGCAGCGCCGCTGCTCATCTGCAGCAGATACTCACAGGTCCGGCTGTCCACCGTGCCGGCGAGCACCGCGGTGAGAAGCCGCTCCACCTGCGCGCGCGTCAGCGGGGCGAGCTCGAGCCTCCTCGCCAACCCGTCCTTCCACAGCGCCGCCACGGAATCCGGAGCCGGGGCGCCGCTTCGGACGGTGAGCACGACGCTCGCCGTGCGGGTCAGCACCAGCCGGTGCACGAGCGCAGCCGACAGATCGTCGAGGAGATGGGCGTCGTCGATCCCGACGACGGCCGTTCCCCGCTGGCCCGGATGGAGCGCGGATGCCAGGGCCTGCCACGCCGTTGCCGGATCCGTCGCGCCCACGGCGGGGAGCAGATGGGCCAGCGCGCAGAGCGGGATCGCGGCGATCTCCCGGGTGCACGTCACCCACTCCGTATGGCGGCCCGCGCGCTGCGCGGCCCGCACGGCCTCCTGAGCCAGTCGGGTCCTGCCCACTCCCGATGCGCCGGAGATCACGACCGAGCCGGGTTCGGCCTGGCCGACGGCATCGAGGACGGCCAGGAGCTCGCGATCGCGAGCGAGGAACGGCCAGATCCCGCCGGAAGGCTCCGGTGGCTCGAGCCGGCTGTCGACGGCTCCGCCGGGGAACACCCCGTGGAACCGGACGGAAGACCGGCCCGGCCACTCGTCAGCCCTGTCGTCCTGCACCCGCCCCCCACCCTCACTGAGTGCGGAACGCCCCACGACAGGACCTCGAGACGGGTGAGACCCGACGAGCACCTGGCGTTCGGCGCATTCCCTTGGGCAATTCGTCGGCCCTGCCCAATGATGACCTAGACGGGCCCACAATTCGACGCGCTACCCGCTCCCAGTGTGACGCAAACCCGGGATCCCGTGAGTCAAGGGCAGTATGACTCGTCCTGCAGTATCGCGTCCGACGTCCGTTGCGCCCGCATTGACCTCTCCTGCGTCGGCGTCGAAAGATCGATGACCTACGTCACTGTAAGTTCAGTAGATCCGCGCCGAGACGTACGTAGTCCGAGACGTAACGTCAGTGCTGAGTACGTGGCCAGTGCCGTGGTGTCTGCACACAACCTGCGTACACGTTTCCATTGCTTTTCGGTCGCCACTCCGCGGAAAATGTCCTTGCCGAATCAACGGCACATCTCCGAAGCCGTGATCGCGGAAGAGGTGCGGACGATCGGCACTCGTGAATCCGAGTGCTGACCATTCTTCTGCTCTGTCGCTTTCACGCGAGGAAATCCGGGAGGAAAACCATGTTCGACGACCTGCACGTGGAACTGCTGCCCGAGCGCACCGTCATGACCGTCGTGGCTCCGCCGCACCACAACCACGGCAAGCACAACGGCATCTCCGTCGGCAACGGCGGCAACGGCGGCAACGTCGGCGGCGGCGGCGGCGGCGGCACCTTCGGTGGTGGCGGTGGTGGCGGCGGGGCGGCTCTCATCGCCACCAACACTCACGGACCGCTGGAGACCGGTCCCGGTGACCTGATCGTCGAGGGCGGCAACGGGGGCAACGGAAGCTTCACCGTCTCCTAGCGCTGATCGTCGGCGCATCGTGCTGCCGGCGGCAGGGGGGCGATCGCACGCCGGTTGCCCCCCTGTTCCGGCTGTACCAGCTTTGATCGAGGGGGCATGGTGGTCGAGGGCGGCGTGCTTGCAGCCCCAGCTGCAGCCGGTCGTAGCATGCGACGGCTGGCCGATGGCACCGAACTGATCGGCGAATACAAGGGGTCCGGCTACCAGGAGCCGAAATACCTGCTGCGCCGGTGCGACGGGCAGGTCATGCAGCTCCCGGCCCTCCTCTACCGGGTGGCGAGCTCCCTGGACGGCCGACGCGACGACGGTGAGTTGGCCTGCGCGCTCAGTGCCGAGCTCGGCCAGGACCTGACCGCCGACGACATCGCGTTCCTGGTCGAGGAACGGCTCCGGCCGGTCGGGATCGTCGCGCCCGACGTGTCCGGCAGCGACCCTGACGTCGGCGAGGCTTCTGCTCCGCCGGTCCGGTCCGATCCCCTGCTGGCGCTTCGTTTCCGGGTCGGCGTCGTCCCGGCGAGCGCGGTCTGGCGCATCGCCGGCGTCTTCCGGCCGCTCTTCCTGCGGCCCGTGTGGATCGCGGCCGTCGCCTCCTTCCTCGCGCTCGACGTGCTGATCATCCTGCGCAGCAGCGTGTTCGACCAGTCGATCGCCGGGGTGGACGTACTGGTCGACCGACCGGCGCTGATGCTCGCGATCATCGGTCTGACCCTGCTCAGCGGGATGTTCCACGAGTGCGGGCACGCGACAGCGTGCCGCTACGGTGGCGCCCGGCCAGGCGTGATGGGTGTCGGGCTCTACATCATCTGGCCTGCGCTGTACACCAACGTCACCGACGCCTACCGGCTCGACCGGATCGGTCGTTTACGCACCGATCTCGGCGGGGTGTACTTCAATGCCATCTTCATGGCCGGTGTGAGCCTTTTGTACCTCACGACAGGTCAGCCTTGGCTGCTGCTCGTCCTCATCGCTCTTCACACCGAAACCGCATGGCAGTTCCTGCCTTCGATCCGGCTCGATGGCTATTACATTCTCGCCGACCTGGTCGGGGTGCCTGATCTCTTCAGCTATCTGCGGCCGGTGTGCGCCAGCCTCGTTCCAGGGCGTCCGACTGATCCACGGGTGGGAAAGCTTCGGCCCTGGTCGCGCCGGCTCATTGTGCTGTGGGTCGTTCTGGTTGTGCCGACGTTGCTCGGCTATCTCGTCGGGTTCCTCATCCTGGCGCCCCACGTCATCCCCGTCGTCTGGGACGGGCTGATCGACTACCTCGGTACGATCGAGCAGGCGGCGCGCGCCGGCGAGGTGGCGACCACTGCACTGAGCGTGTTCCAGCTCGTGATGTTCCTGCTGCCGTGGGTCGGCACCCTCCTGATCAGCGCCAGTTTCGTCGGCGCACTCCGCAGGTACGCGGCAACCCGGTGGGGATGGGGTTGGGTCCAGCCCGGCGTCTGGAGCGCCGTGCGGCGGTATGCGGTGCTCGTCGCGGTGGGTGGCTTCGCCGTCGCCCTGATCGCCCGGGTCGCCGTGACCACGGCAACGGCCCCGGCCTCGGCCGCGGAGACCCGGATCACCGCGAGCGCGTTCGGCGTTCTCCTGTTCGGGCCCGGTCTCGCTCCTGCCGTGGACGCCGGCGAGTCCTTCGTCAGGGACCAACTCGTCGCCTACGCGTGGCTGACCGGAGCGTTCCATCGACACGACGCCGTCCTCGGGGGCGCTCGGGAGCTGGCGGTGCTGGCGTGCGTGGTGCTTGTCGCGTGCCTCCTGGTGCTCGGGACGGCGCTGCGCTGGCGGCCGGCGACCGTCGCTCTGCCGCTGGCGGGGGCCGCGGCGATGGGTCCGGTCGTCTCGACGCTCGCCGCGGTCGGCCCGGGCGTCGTGGGAGCGGCATGGACGGCGACGGGCGTGACGGCGCTCGTGTTCCGAGAGCAGCGCCCGGGCGGTCGTCACCGGCGCCCGCACCTGCTCACGCGGCGCCGGGTCCTCCTGGGACTCGGCGTGGCGGCGCTCGCACTCGGAATCGCCAGCGCGCCGCTGGTCGCCGTGCCGATGGCGGTCGGTTCGGCCGTGCTCGTCCTCCGGCGTGAGAACGCGGTCTCCCGAGAGCTCGGCTGGACCGCGGTCGTCGGCGGAGCGTTCGGCCTCGTCCTGCTCGCGGCACTCGTGGCGCCGCCCCTGCTGGGCACACCTGCGCGCTCCGTACTCACCGGGTCGGAGCGGGACGTGCTGGTGCTGCTCGCCTCGGTCGTGGTCGTCGGGGGAGTCCTCGCGATCCGCGCGCTGCGATGGACCGCTGTGATCGCGGGGCCGCTCGTCGTGCTGGTGGCCGTGAACGCACCGGGCGCCGACGTGGCGCTCCCCCTGCTGGTCGCGGCGGTGGTCGGGGTTGGTGCGCTGATCGTCGACGCCTGGACCAGCCGGCCGGTGCAGGTTCGCCCGCATCCGCTGCTGAGAGCCTTGCTGGCCGTGCCGGTCCTCGTACTCGTCGTCGTCGGCGGGATCTTCCTCCCGGCGCACACATCCGAACTCCCGCACCGCCACCTGGCGAGCTGGATCCTGGCGTCGCCGTCAGCCGGTCCGGCGCTCGAGACGCCACCGGCTTTGTGGGCCGATCTGGTCCGCGACGGCGTACCTGTGGATCGCTTACGCCTGGAAGCAACGCCCTCGCACGGTGTCACCGCCTGGACGATCGTTGCTGGGGACCCCGGCCCGGAGCCCCGCACCGCGGCGCGTCTCGGTTCCGGAACCGAGCTCGTGACCGTTCTACGCCCAGCTCGGGAGCCTGCGCAGCGAATCGACGTTGAGCAAGCCACGCCACCCAGCAACAAACCATCCGGCTCCGGGGCTGCACCGCCGTCGGAGTCGAACTCGGGGGAGTCGCCGGCTGCCTCAGCCGGGGAGCGACGCCCGGCGACGAACGACGGGTCGGAGACTGATCACCAGGTAGGCGCACGGGCAGAGCGTCACGACGTACCCGACCGGCATCGGCGCGGCTCCGGCGAGGTCGGCGACGACCGTCGTGACCATCAGGGACACGGTGCTCACGCCCGATGATGACGCGGACCCGCCGCCCGAGGGCCTGCCCTCGACGGCATGAGCGGCCTCATCCTCGTCTCTCCCCCACGCAACCGCCCAGAGCTCGACACGGGCCGCGGACAGGGACGTAGCGACACAGGCAGCGAGTAGGCCCCTCGCGGGCAGGCCCTCGAGTGGTAAGAGCAGGACGGGCTGGGGGAGATGCCGTACCCGCCCGAGTACCCGAAGATGCCGGACGAGCCGATGCGGGTGCGCCCTCGCGGGCACGGAACCAGGGGTGAGGTCGCTGGTCAGCCGGTGTCCACCTCGGCCCCCCGGCCCCTGGCGCTCAGTTGTCGCCGAAAGTGTGAGCGCCGTCATGAACCCGGAAATCTGCCGTCAACCTGACTCCTGGCAGCGTTCGCAACGTCGTGACCTGCGCAGTCGGCCCGATCTCGGGGTGGGGACCCCCGTTTTGCCCTGGCTGATCGGGCCGTGTAACTTTCTCTCTGTCAGCGAGACAGCCGGACAGAACGAGCCCCTGGGGTTCGGTCAACAGGCCCGCTGGCCGCCCCCCGAGCCGGACCCCGTGGATCCTCGTGGATTCGAGTGGGTGTACGGTGGGGAAAGCCCCGGAAGTTCGCCGTCGGGTGAGCCATGGTGTGCGGGTGTCTTTTGAGAACTCAACAGTGTGTCGAGCTAGTAATATCGGGACTGGCGGTTTGTGCCAGTTCATTTTTGGGCTCATGTTCCTGACCCCGTCGGGAGTAGGCCCGCCAGTTGGAGCCAGTTTTTGTTGGAGAGTTTGATCCTGGCTCAGGACGAACGCTGGCGGCGTGCTTAACACATGCAAGTCGAGCGGTAAGGCCCTTCGGGGTACACGAGCGGCGAACGGGTGAGTAACACGTGGGTGACCTGCCCTCAGCTCTGGGATAAGCCTGGGAAACCGGGTCTAATACCGGATAGGACCTTCTCCTGCATGGGAGTGGGTGGAAAGTTTTTCGGCTGGGGATGGGCCCGCGGCCTATCAGCTTGTTGGTGGGGTGATGGCCTACCAAGGCGACGACGGGTAGCCGGCCTGAGAGGGCGACCGGCCACACTGGGACTGAGACACGGCCCAGACTCCTACGGGAGGCAGCAGTGGGGAATATTGCGCAATGGGCGGAAGCCTGACGCAGCGACGCCGCGTGGGGGATGACGGCCTTCGGGTTGTAAACCTCTTTCGCCAGGGACGAAGCGTGAGTGACGGTACCTGGATAAGAAGCACCGGCCAACTACGTGCCAGCAGCCGCGGTAACACGTAGGGTGCGAGCGTTGTCCGGAATTATTGGGCGTAAAGAGCTCGTAGGCGGTGTGTCGCGTCGGCCGTGAAAACCTGGGGCTTAACTCTGGGCTTGCGGTCGATACGGGCATCACTGGAGTTCGGCAGGGGAGACTGGAATTCCTGGTGTAGCGGTGAAATGCGCAGATATCAGGAGGAACACCGGTGGCGAAGGCGGGTCTCTGGGCCGATACTGACGCTGAGGAGCGAAAGCGTGGGGAGCGAACAGGATTAGATACCCTGGTAGTCCACGCCGTAAACGTTGGGCGCTAGGTGTGGGGGCCATTCCACGGTCTCTGTGCCGCAGCTAACGCATTAAGCGCCCCGCCTGGGGAGTACGGCCGCAAGGCTAAAACTCAAAGGAATTGACGGGGGCCCGCACAAGCGGCGGAGCATGTGGATTAATTCGATGCAACGCGAAGAACCTTACCTGGGTTTGACATGCACCAGACATCCCTAGAGATAGGGCTTCCCTTGTGGTTGGTGTGCAGGTGGTGCATGGTTGTCGTCAGCTCGTGTCGTGAGATGTTGGGTTAAGTCCCGCAACGAGCGCAACCCTTGTTCCATGTTGCCAGCGGGTAATGCCGGGGACTCATGGGAGACTGCCGGGGTCAACTCGGAGGAAGGTGGGGATGACGTCAAATCATCATGCCCCTTATGTCCAGGGCTTCACACATGCTACAATGGCCAGTACAGAGGGCTGCGAGACCGTGAGGTGGAGCGAATCTCTTAAAGCTGGTCTCAGTTCGGATTGGGGTCTGCAACTCGACCCCATGAAGTTGGAGTCGCTAGTAATCGCAGATCAGCAACGCTGCGGTGAATACGTTCCCGGGCCTTGTACACACCGCCCGTCACGTCACGAAAGTTGGTAACACCCGAAGCCGGCGGCCCAACCCTTGTGGAGGGAGTCGTCGAAGGTGGGACTGGCGATTGGGACGAAGTCGTAACAAGGTAGCCGTACCGGAAGGTGCGGCTGGATCACCTCCTTTCTAAGGAGTCTCACCGTGTTGGTGGGATGAGGTCAGTGCCCTTGGGGTGTCTGTCCCTCCTTATCACTGAATCACCCCGGTTTCGGGGTGCTGGGTGGAACACGATCGTTCTGGTTCCGGTATTTGTTTCTACGGTTCGGCACGCTGTTGGGTCCTGAGGAGACACCTGTGGGTGTGTTCTTGGTGGCCGCGTCCGGTCTGGTTCATCTAACGCCCGCCGTTGTGTGGGTGGTGGTGTGACGGGGGTCGGGGTGTGGTTGTGTGTTGAGTGTTGCATAGTGGATGCGAGCATCTTGTTGTGGTCAAGTGTGTAAGGGCACATGGTGGATGCCTGGGCATCAGGAGCCGATGAAGGACGTGGGAGGCCGCGATAGTCCTCGGGGAGTTGTCAACCGAGCTGTGATCCGAGGGTGTCCGAATGGGGAAACCCAGCGCCCGTCATGGGGCGTTACTTACATCTGAATTCATAGGGTGTAAGGGGGAACGTGGGGAAGTGAAACATCTCAGTACCCACAGGAAGAGAAAACAACCGTGATTCCGTGAGTAGTGGCGAGCGAAAGCGGAGGAGGCTAAACCGTGTTCGTGTGATACCCGGCAGGGGTTGCGGATGCGGTGTCGTGGGTTGTGGTCGTCGGGGTTCTGCCGGACCTCGGATTGTGTGGTTGTGTGTTAGTGGAAGACTTCTGGAAAGGGTCGCCGTAGTGGGTGAGAGCCCCGTACGCGAAAACGCGCAGCGCATGATGGACCGCATACCCGAGTAGCAGCGAGCTCGTGGAATTTGCTGTGAATTTGGCGGGACCACCCGTTAAGCCTAAATACTTCCTGGTGACCGATAGCGGACGAGTACCGTGAGGGAAAGGTGAAAAGTACCCCGGGAGGGGAGTGAAATAGTACCTGAAACCGTGTGCCTACAAGCCGTCAGAGCCTTTATCGGTGATGGCGTGCCTTTTGAAGAATGAGCCTGCGAGTTATGCTTCGTGGCGAGGTTAACCCGTGTGGGGTAGCCGTAGCGAAAGCGAGTCTGAACAGGGCGTTGAGTCGCGGGGTGTAGACCCGAAGCGGAGTGATCTACCCATGGCCAGGGTGAAGCGTCGGTAAGACGTCGTGGAGGCCCGAACCCACCAGGGTTGAAAACCTGGGGGATGAGCTGTGGGTAGGGGTGAAAGGCCAATCAAACTCCGTGATAGCTGGTTCTCCCCGAAATGCATTTAGGTGCAGCGTCGCGTGGTGGGTACCGGAGGTAGAGCACTGGATGGCCTAGGGGGCCGACAAGCTTACTGAAGTCAGCCAAACTCCGAATGCCGGTACTGTTAGCGCGGCAGTGAGACTGCGGGGGATAAGCTTCGTAGTCGAGAGGGAAACAGCCCAGATCACCGGCTAAGGCCCCTAAGCGTGCGCTAAGTGGGAAAGGATGTGGGATCGCCGAGACAACCAGGAGGTTGGCTTAGAAGCAGCCACCCTTGAAAGAGTGCGTAATAGCTCACTGGTCAAGTGGTCCTGCGCCGACAATGTAGCGGGGCTCAAGCGCACCGCCGAAGCCGTGGCAATCCGACATTCATCCGCCGGGGCCTTTTGGGGCGTTGGTGTAGTGGTTGGGTTGGGTAGGGGAGCGTCGTGCATCCGGTGAAGCCGCCGAGTGATCGAGTGGTGGAGGGTGTGCGAGTGAGAATGCAGGCATGAGTAGCGAATGCAGAGTGAGAATCTCTGCCGCCGGATGACCAAGGGTTCCTGGGCCAGGTTGTTCCGCCCAGGGTGAGCCGGGACCTAAGGCGAGGCCGACAGGCGTAGTCGATGGATAACGGGTTGATATTCCCGTGCTCGTGATAGTGCGTCCATGCCGAGGCTGTTGATGCTAACCATCCGAACCCGCCTCTGAGTCCTTCGGGACGAGGGGGAGTGGGGGAGCGTGGGATCCGATTCGGTAGTAGGCAAGCGATGGGGTGACGCAGGAGGGTAGCCTCGCCACGCGGTGGTTGTCGTGGTGTAAGCCTGTAGCCCGACTCCCAGGTAAATCCGGGGGTCTGCCTTGAATGGCGGGGGTGAGAGGTGATGCGTAGCCGATTGAGGCGAAGTAGGGTGATCCCATGCTGTCGAGAAAAGCCTCTAGTGAGTGCTGTTGCGGCCCGTACCCTAAACCGACACAGGTGGTCAGGTAGAGAATACCGAGGCGATCGAGTGAACTCTGGTTAAGGAACTCGGCAAAATACCTCCGTAACTTCGGGAGAAGGAGGGCCGGTTGCCTTGAAGCCCCGTTGCGGGCTAGGGGTGGCCGGTCGCAGAGACCAGGCCCAAGCGACTGTTTACTAAAAACACAGGTCCGTGCGAAGTCGCAAGACGATGTATACGGACTGACGCCTGCCCGGTGCTGGAACGTTAAGAGGACCTGTTAGCCGATTCGTCGGCGAAGCGGAGAATTTAAGCGCCAGTAAACGGCGGTGGTAACTATAACCATCCTAAGGTAGCGAAATTCCTTGTCGGGTAAGTTCCGACCTGCACGAATGGCGTAACGACTTGGGCGCTGTCTCGACCAGAGACTCGGCGAAATTGCACTACGAGTAAAGATGCTCGTTACGCGCGGCAGGACGGAAAGACCCCGGGACCTTTACTACAGCTTGGTATTGGTGCTCGGTTCGGCTTGTGTAGGATAGGTGGGAGACTGTGAAGCGGTCACGCTAGTGGTTGTGGAGTCGTTGTTGAAATACCACTCTGGTCGAATTGGGTGTCTGAACCTCGGGCCATGATCTGGTTCAGGGACAGTGCCTGGTGGGTAGTTTAACTGGGGCGGTTGCCTCCTAAAGGGTAACGGAGGCGCCCAAAGGTTCCCTCAGCCTGGTTGGCAATCAGGTGTTGAGTGTAAGTGCACAAGGGAGCTTGACTGTGAGACTGACGGGTCGAGCAGGGACGAAAGTCGGGACTAGTGATCCGGCACCTCCTGGTGGAAGGGGTGTCGCTCAACGGATAAAAGGTACCCCGGGGATAACAGGCTGATCTTGCCCAAGAGTCCATATCGACGGCATGGTTTGGCACCTCGATGTCGGCTCGTCGCATCCTGGGGCTGGAGTAGGTCCCAAGGGTTGGGCTGTTCGCCCATTAAAGCGGTACGCGAGCTGGGTTTAGAACGTCGTGAGACAGTTCGGTCCCTATCCGCCGCGCGCGTAGGAGACTTGCGGAAGGCTGTCCCTAGTACGAGAGGACCGGGACGGACGAACCTCTGGTGTGCCAGTTGTACCGCCAGGTGCATGGCTGGTTGGCTATGTTCGGAAGGGATAACCGCTGAAGGCATCTAAGCGGGAAGCTCGTTCCAAGATGAGGTCTCCCACCACCTTTGCGTGGGTAAGGCTCCCAGTAGACGACTGGGTTGATAGGCCAGAGATGGAAGCCCTGTGAGGGGTGGAGTTGACTGGTACTAATAGGCCGAGGGCTTGCCACAACATGTTGTTCGCATCCACTGTGTGACCCTGAGCACACGACCAGTCCGGCCCGGTTTCGGGTCGGTGGTTGGTGTTCGACCCGGTCCATTCCCCCGGTAGAACGGGGGGTGGGGTGGGATAGGTGAATAGTGTTGTCGGTGGTCATTGCGGAGGGGGAACGCCCGGTCCCATCCCGAACCCGGAAGCTAAGCCCTCCAGCGCCGATGGTACTGCACTCGCCAGGGTGTGGGAGAGTAGGTCGCCGCCGACATCAAACCTTGGGAAAGGCCCCGGAACTGCGGTTCCGGGGCCTTTCCCGCGTTCTCGGGGCCGATTCCGGTGAACGGCGCTCTCGCTCACCAGGAATGAACGAGAGCGCCGTTCGCCTACCGTGGGACAGCGATCAGCCCGGTCGGTTCCTACGACCGCGGTGGGGGCCGGCACCCGGGGGTCCGGGGGTCCGCCCCAGCGACGGGGCCGCCGGGCGTTGCCAGGCTCGATCCCCGAGGCGCGCCCCGGGCGGGGCGCCGACCGTCGGGGAGGACTCACTGTGTCGACGTCGTTCGTCCGGGCCGGGCCAGCATGGGCCGAGGCCCCCACCGTTCCGCTCCTGGTCGACCCCTCGACGGTGCCGCTCCGGGCACCGCGGACGCGGCCGGACGGGCGGGTGGTCGGGGTCGACGCCGCGCGCGGCGTGGCCCTGCTGGGCATGTTCGCCACGCACGTGTTCCCCGTGTTCGGCGAGGGCGGCTCACCGACTGCGGCGACCGTGATCGCGGCGGGCCGGGCGGTGTCGACCTTCGTCCTGGTCGCCGGGGTGAGCGTGGCGTTCCTGGCCGGCAGCCGCGTCGGTGGGCGCGGGGCGGCCGCGGCCGGGCTCGTCGTTCGTGCGGTGCTGATCGGCTTGCTGGGCCTGCTGTTCGGTTTCGTCGCGCCGCAGAACGGCGTGGACGGGATCCTGCCCTTCTACGGCGTCTTCTTCCTGCTCGCCGTGCCCCTGCTCTGGCTGGGCCCGCGCGCCCTGGCCGCTGTGACGGTCGTGGCGTTCCTGCTCGGCCCCGTCGCGTTGGTGGCGACCGCGGGGCTACCGCGCGCGGCCACCGATCCCACGCTCCTCACACTGGTCCAGGACCCGGGCGGCCTCCTGCTGCAGCTGTTCGTGACCGGTGAGTACCCGGCGATCGTCTACGTCGGGTACCTCGCTGCCGGGCTGGCGATCGGGCGGCTCGACCTGTCGTCGCGCCGGGTGGGCTGGGCCCTGGTCGGCGGCGGGCTGGTGCTCGCGGCCGGGTCGCGGATCGTGTCGTGGATCCTGCTGTACCCGCTCGGCGGGCTCGCGGAGCTCACGGCGATGGTTCCCGCCGGCGACGCGTCCTCCGCGGAGGTCGCGCAGCGGCTGCTGTGGGAGGCCTACCCCATGCCGACGTGGTGGTACCTCGCTCTGCCCACGCCGCACGGGCACACGCCCGTCGACCTGGCGCACACCCTCGGCTGCGCGATGGCACTGCTGGGTGCGCTCCTGCTGCTGACCCGCGTCGACGCCGTGCGCCGTCTGCTGTCACCGCTCGCCGCGGCGGGCGAGCTCTCGCTGACGCTGTACTGCGCGCACCTGGTGGTGCTGGCGAGCGGGGTCCTGTCGGACGAGCCGGTGCTGCTGCTCGTCTCGATGATCCTGGGGGCGCTCGCAGCGGCACTGGCGTGGCGGCGGACGTTCGGCCGCGGCCCGCTCGAGACGCTCGTGTCGGTGCCCGCGAGCGCAGCGCGACGGGCCGTCGGAGGGCGGCATCGCGCGCACGGCGCGCCTGCCACCAAGCCGAACCGGCGGCCGAATCCGGCGCGTGCGGCGGCGATCGGACTGGTGGTCGCCCTGTTCGGGCTGAGCGTCGCCATCGTGCTCGGCACGTCCGACCGGGACGGGGGTGCCGAACCCGCGGACGAGGTCGGGACGTTCACCGAGTCCGAGGACCAGGCCGACCCGCCCACGCTCGCACCCCTGCCGCCCGACGAGTCCGAGGACGTCGAGAGCGGTCAGGGCGACCGGGGGAACCCGGCGGACCGGGACGACCGTGGCGGCGACGCGCAGCAGGACGAGGAGACCGAGCCACCCTCGTGAGCCGCGGGCCGCGCGCGGGTCAGCGGCGGAAGAGGCGGATGCCGGCCGCGCGGCGGAAGCGCGGGCAGTCGCAGGTCACGCACTCGGTGCCGCGACGGTAGTGCTCGTGGGCCGTGGAGCCGTGCCCACAGCGGCAGGCGGTGTCGACGACGCCGGCCACCCGGGCCGAGGCCGGGGTGGCCGGCGCCCGCATGGCTACGTACGGTGCGGCGGGGCGGTCCGGGAGGATCGCGGTCATGCTGGCTTCTACCCCCGAGGAGAAGTCCGATTGTTCTGTGTTCACCCCGGTCGTCGCGCTTCCGGCCCAGAACGTGTCGCCCGGTCGGCCGGTTTCATCACTGTTGACGACGGCGGCACCGTACTGGCCCGTCCGGGCGATCACGCCTGCCACTGAAGGGGACACGCCGCGACCGCAGGGCGTCGTTCCACCGGGCAAGACCGTCTTCTTGGCCGTAAGTTCCCTCCCACACTCGAACGAAACCCGCTCCGGGTGAACGTTCTCGGACGTGACGAGAGGAGGGCGACGGTGAGCCTCTGGCAGTACGTCACCGAGAGGTGGGACCGGCTGTCGCTCCAGGCGTGGCTGCACCTGAGCGGCGTCGTGCAGTGCACGATCCTCGCAGCGATCATCGGCGTGGCCGTGGGCATCGCGGTCTACCGCAGTCCGGCCGGTTCCGCGGTCGCCACCGCACTGTCCAGCACGGTCCTCACCATCCCGTCGTTCGCGCTGCTCGGCCTGCTGATCCCGATCGTCGGCCTGGGCGTGACCCCGAGCGTGATCGCGCTGACCCTCTACGGCCTGCTCCCGATCGTGCGGAACACGATCGTCGGGCTCGCCGGGGTCGATCCCGCGGTCACCGATGCCGCGAAGGGCATCGGGATGAGCCGGACCGGCGTGCTGAGCCGGGTCGAGCTGCGGATGGCCTGGCCCGCGATCCTCACGGGCATGCGGGTCTCGGCCCAGATGCTCATGGGCATCGCGGTGATCGCGGCCTACGCCAAGGGCTTCGGGCTGGGCTCCGAGGTCTTCTCCGGACTGACCCGGGCCGGCTCGGCGAACTCCCTCAACCAGGCGCTCGCCGGCACGCTCGGCGTCGTGATCCTGGCCCTCCTCCTCGACGGGGTCTTCGTCCTGATCGCCCGTCTCACCATCCCGAAGGGTGTGCGTGACTGAGATGACGACGTCGCCGACCACCGATGTGACCACCAGCGACACCCCGGGCGTCTCCGGCGCCGAGATCCGGCTGGAGCGGGTCAGCAAGCGCTACCCGAACACCGCGGCCCCCGCGGTCGAGGAGTTCACGATGACCATCCCGGCCGGGAAGGTCGTCGTGTTCGTCGGGCCCTCCGGCTGCGGCAAGACCACCACGATGCGGATGATCAACCGGATGGTCGAGCCGACCTCCGGCACGATCACGATCGGCGGCCGGGACGCGCTGCACATCGACCCCGACCAGCTGCGCCGCACGATCGGCTACGCCATCCAGCAGGCGGGCCTGTTCCCGCACTACACGGTGGCGCAGAACATCTCCGTGGTCCCCGGCCTGCTCAAGTGGGACAAGAAGCGCATCGCGGCCCGCGTCGAGGAGATGATGGACCTCGTCGGGCTCGACCCGGGGACGTTCGCGAACCGGCTGCCGCGCCAGCTGTCCGGCGGCCAGCAGCAGCGCGTCGGGGTGGCGAGGGCGCTCGCGGCCGACCCGCCGGTGCTGCTCATGGACGAGCCGTTCGGTGCGGTCGACCCGATCACCCGCGGCAACCTGCAGGACGAGCTCATGCGGCTGCAGTCCGAGCTCGGCAAGACGATCGTGTTCGTGACCCACGACTTCGACGAGGCCGTGAAGCTCGGGGACAAGATCGCCGTGCTGGGGGACCGCTCGACGATCCAGCAGTACGACACCCCGGACGCGATCCTGGCCAACCCGGCCAACGACACCGTCGCAGGCTTCGTGGGCGCGGGTGCCTCGCTCAAGCAGCTCACGCTGATGCGCGTGCGGGACGTGGAGTACAGCACCGACGAGGTCATGGTCGTCACCGAGGACGAGCACCCGGCCACCGTGGCGGACCGGCTGACGAAGGCCGGACGCACCTACGCCCTGGTCGTCGACGACCGCCACCGCCCGCTGCGCTGGGTCCACGTGCGGGAGCTCGCCGGGCGCAGCTCGCTGCTGCAGGTGGGCAAGCCCGTCGGCGACGCGATCAGCACCCAGTCCACGCTGCAGGACGCGCTGGAGGCGATCCTCACCGAGGGCGGCCGGGCGGTGGTGACGGGCTCGCGCGGCGAGGTCGTCGGCACCATCGACATCACCACGGTCACCGACGTGATCGCGGGCGTCCGCGAGGAGCACGGGGTGGGTGAGGCCGGATGACCGCGATTGCGGAGGGCTTCCCCGGCGTCAGCACGACCAGCGCCGTCGAGCGCAGGCCCAGCGTCACCTCGCGGTCGGACCGGTTCCGGCTGTTCTTCCAGCCGATCGCCGTCGTCGTCATCGTGGCCGCGGTCGTCATCTGGGCGCTGGCCAGCGACCTCAACGCCAACGAGCGGGAGACCCTCAACCTCCCGACGATCATGACCCTGCTCGGCCAGCACATCCTGATCACGATCGTGGTCAGCCTGCTCGTGGTGGCCATCGCGGTGCCGCTGGGCATCGCGCTCACCCGGCCCGCCCTGAAGTGGCTCGCCCCGGTGTTCCTGGCGATCGCCAACATCGGGCAGGCCGCGCCCGCGCTGGGCGTGATCGTGCTGTTCTTCCTGTGGTCGGGCATCGAGGGCCTGTGGGCCGTGGCGATCCCGCTGGTCTTCTACACGCTGCTGCCCGTGCTGCGGAACACGATGGTCGGCATCCAGCAGGTCGACCGCTCGCTGATCGACGCCGGGCGCGGTATCGGGATGTCGGCGGGCGGCGTGCTGATGCGCGTCGAGCTGCCGCTCGCGGTGCCGCTGATCCTCGCCGGCCTGCGCACGGCGCTGGTGCTCGCGGTCGGCACGGCCACGCTGGCGTTCTTCGTCAACGGCGGCGGGCTCGGCGAGCTGATCGACACCGGCTACAAGCTGCAGCTCAACTCCGTGATGTACGTGGGCGCGGTCCTCGCGATCGGGCTGGCCCTGCTCGTCGACTGGCTCGGCGGCATCGCGGAGCGCTGGCTGGCCCCGAAGGGAGCGGAGCAATGATCCGCAGGGTCGCCGCCGCCGTGGCCACGCTCGCCTCGGCGGCCGTGCTGGCCGGGTGCGGCCTCGAGACCAACACCGCCGTCCCCTTCACCGTCACGCCGGGGTCGATCAAACCCGTGCCCGCGCTCGAGGGCGTGACGCTCACCGTCGGCTCGAAGGACTTCACCGAGCAGATCCTCGTCGGCTACATGGCCGAGCTGGCGCTCTCGGCGGCCGGTGCCGACGTCCGCGACCTCACCAACATCCAGGGCTCGTCGAACTCCCGGCTCGCGCTGAAGACCGGGGACATCGACCTGACCTGGGAGTACACCGGTACGGGGTGGATCAACTACCTGGGCCACACCGACCCGATCCCGGACGAGCAGAAGCAGTACGAGGCGGTCCGGGACGAGGACCTGCAGCAGAACGGGCTGCGCTGGCTGCCGTACTCCGAGCTGAACAACACCTACGCCTTCGGCACCACCGAGGCCTACGCGCAGCAGCACAACCTCAAGAGCAACTCCGACATGATGGAGTTCCTCAAGCAGAACCCGGACCAGGGCGTGTTCTGCGTCGAGACGGAGTTCGCCAGTCGTCAGGACGGACTGCCGGGCGTGGAGAAGACCTACGGGTTCCAGCCCACCGAGGTGAAGACCTTCGGCACCGGCGCGATCTACGCCGGCATCGCCAACGGCACGTGCAACTTCGGGGAGATCTTCACGACGGACGGGCGGATCGCGGGGCTGAACCTGGCGGTGCTCGAGGACGACAAGAAGTTCTTCCCGCAGTACAACATCGCCGTGGTGCTCCGGGAGGAGACCTACCGGCAGCACCCGGAGATCGAGCAGGTCATGCAGCCCGTCGCGATGGCGCTGAACAACGACGAGATGATCGAGCTCGGCAAGAGGGTCGACGTCGACGGCGAGGACCCGGGCATCGTCGCCCGGGACTGGATGATCGAGAAGGGCTTCATCGGGCCCGACACGTCCTGACGGGTCAGGCCGGGCAGACGGTGCCGTCGCGGGGGACCGACCCCGCGACGAGCACCTGCTCGACCAGGGCGGTCACGCAGGCGTTGCGCGGGTAGGCCCCCTGCCCGGCGCCCTGCCAGCCGACGAAGGAGCTGCGGCCGAGCAGCTGCGCCACCCGACGGGAGCCGTCCTGGGGGGCGCGCGGGTCGGCCGCGGTGCCCAGCACGAGGACCGGCGGGGTGTCCGCGGGCAGCGCGGTGAGGGTCGGCGCGCCGGTCGAGGCCGGCCAGGGCCCGCACGCCAGCAGCCGCTGTGCCGCCGCGGCCCCGAACAGCGGGTACTGCCGCGACCAGCGGTCGGCGAGCTGCGCGACCTCGGGCGGGGCGAGCCGGCGGGTGGTGTCGTTGCAGGCGGTGGCCAGCTCGTCGTCGAACGTCCCGCCGGCGCCGAGCACCGGGGCGAGGAAGGCGATCAGGCCGGTGGGGTCGCCGGAGCCGGCCGCGGCCAGCCCGGCCGCGAGCGCCGGCCAGCGGGCGGGTTCGCCCAGGCCCGCGCGCAGGGCGGCGAGCGCGCCGCCCGCGGTGAGCCGGTCGCCGTCGGCCGAGGCGAGCGGGCGCGTGCCCAGCCCGCTGACGACGCCGGTGACCGCGGCCCGCGGGTCGGATCCGAGCGGGCAGCCGCCCCGGGCGACGCAGGCGGCGGCGAAGGCGTCGAAGGTGGCCTCGGCCGAGCCGGCCCGGGCCTCGCTGCGCTCCGGCTCGTCGGACACCAGGTCGACGGGGGAGTCCAGCACCACGCGGCCGACGGACCGCGGGTGCGCCGCCGCCCACGCCGCGACCGCACTGGCCCCGTCGCCGATCCCGACGACGTCGAGCCGGTCGACCCGCAGCGCGGTCCGCAGCTGCTCGAGGTCCGCGGCGGTGGACGCGGTGCGGTACGAGCTGATCGTGTTGTCGAGCAGCAGGTAGCAGTCCTGCACCACCGAGCGCGCCTGCTCCAGCAGCGGGCCGAGGTCGGTCGCGCCGCCGACCGGCGGGGTGTCGGTGATCGCCGCGCGGGCCTCGGGCGGGGCGCAGTCGATGAGGTCGCTGCCGGTCCCGCGCCGGTCCAGCCCGACGAGCTGGTACTGCGCCAGCACGGCGTCGGAGACCAGGGCGGCCAGGCGGCCGGCGGAGCGGGCCGAGCCGCCGCCCGCGCTGTCCCCGACCACGACGAGCGCCGGGCGGGTGCGCGGGGCGTCGGCGGCCGCGACGCGCAGCACGCCGAGCCGCGACGCGCCGGCGGCGGGGCGGGCCGGGTCGGTGGAGACGGAGAGCTCGCCGCAGCTCGCGGAGAGCGCGCGGCCGGCCGGGACCGGGAACCCGGCCGCGGCCACCGCCTCGACCGTGTCCGCGGTGCAGTCCGCGTAGTCGACGAGCGGGTCCTGGTCCTGGGGCGCGGGCAGGGCGTCCGGGTCGGCCGGGACGGCCGCGGTGGTCGGCGGCGGCCCGGAGGTGGTCTCGCCGCGCACCGCGACCGGCGGGCGCTGCGACGGCCCGACCGAGCACGCGGCCAGCAGGAGCACGCCCAGGAGCGCGACGATCACGACGCGTGCCCGGGCCCCCACTCTCCCAGTCTGCCCGGCCACCGGTGAACCGGCGGTTAGTGGGCCGTCCAGCCACCGTCCTGGACGAGCGAGACGCCCGAGATGGACGCCGAGGCGGGGCCCCACAGCACGCTCGCGAACTCGGCGACCTCCTCCGGCTCGATCAGCCGCTTCACCGCGACGGGGGTCAGCATGATCTTCTCCACGACCTCGTCCTCGTCGAGGCCGTGGTGGCGGGCCTGGTCGGCGATCTGCTTCTCCACCAGCGGCGTGCGGACGTACGCGGGGTTGATGCAGTTGCTGGTCACGCCGTGCGGGGCGCCCTCCAGCGCCGTGACCTTCGACAGCCCCTCCAGCCCGTGCTTGGCCGCCACGTAGGCCGACTTGTAGGGCGAGGCGCGCAGCCCGTGCGCGCTGGAGACGTTGACGATCCGGCCCCACTCCCGGCCGTACATGTGCGGGAGCACGCGCCGGACCAGCCGGAACGGCGCCTCCAGCATGATCGTGAGGATCTGGTGGAACAGGTCGGGGTCGAAGTCCTCGATGGGGGAGACGTGCTGCCGGCCGGCGTTGTTGACCAGGACGTCGACGTCCCCGGGCAGAGCGTCGACGGCCGCGAGGTCGGTGAGGTCGCAGGGCAGGGCCTCGACCCCGTCGACCTCGGCGGCCAGCGCCTTCACCGCGTCGGCGGAGAGGTCGACGGCGTAGACTCGCGCCCCGTCCGCGGCGAGCCGGCGGGCCATCGCCGCCCCGATCCCGCTCGCCGCGCCGGTGACGAGGGCGGTGCGGCCGGACAGGACCGGATCGGTGCTGCGCGTCATGCCGTCGAGGCTAACCAGAGGTCACGCGACGCGGGGAGCGTGCGTGACCGAGTCGAGCTCCAGCCGGACGGCGACCGGCAGGTGTGCGAGACCGAGCGAGCGCCGGGCCTCGGCGACGACCTCGTTCTCCAGCCGGCGGCACACCTCGGCGACGTCGGCCTCGTCGGTGACCCACACCGTCAGCCGCAGCGCCGGGGTGCCGGACGAGCCGACCATCCGGGCCCGCGCCTTCCCGACACCGGGCAGCGCGGCCGCCCGGTCGGCGACGGCCTCGGCGAGCGCCCCGGCCGTGACCAGGAGCCTGGTGTCCTGGTCCTCCTCGAGCAGCATGTCGGGGCGGCGTTCCGGGCGCAGGGACCGCACGGCCCACCACAGCCCGAGCACCACGAGCACCACGCCGGCCGCGATCGCGACCCAGCGCCACAGCTGCTGCTGCGCGCGGAGGGCGTCGACGATCAGCGGGTCCAGCAGCGGCCGGGCGGCGCGGCCGGTGCCGAACACGCCGAAACCGAGCAGGGCCGCGAGGGTGCCCGCGGCGAGCAGCACGAACCCGAGCAGCGCGAGCCACACGCGGTCGAGGTTGGCGGACCGGGCGACCGCCTTCCGGGAGCCGCGCAGGACCCGCCGCGGCGGGGCGGCGGTCCCCGTGCCGGGGTCGCCGGCCGGCACGTCGGTGGGGGTGCTCATCGGGGCTCCTTCCGGCCGCGGGTGGACACGGCGACGCGCGGCCGCCGGGCGAGGGGCAGCTCGTCGAGCAGCGTCGAGACCCGGCCGCGGACGGTGTCGGTCAGGCCGGCGAACCCGCCACCGGCGTCGGGCCAGCCCTCCGCCCGGACCACGATCTTGCGGGCCGAGGCGCTCACGGAAGCCGCCGCGACGTCGTCGGACTCCCGGACGGTCCGCCCGACGAGGCGGGCGAGCACCCGCGGCGAGGTCGCCACGGTCATCTCCGGGGTCGGCGCGGTGAGCGCGACGTCGTGCCGGCGGGCGAGCAGCGCGATCAGCAGGAGCAGCAGCCCGACGACGGCCACGCAGATCGCCACGACGATCACCGGCCGGGCGGACCACGGCAGCCCGGAGAGGGCGGCCTGCCAGGCCGGCCACGGCACCACGAGCCCGCGGCCGGCGGGCCGGACCCAGGCGGCGACGACCTCGATCACGAGGATCACGCCGACCGCCGCCAGGGCCAGGCCCAGCAGCGGCGCCAGCGTGCGGAGCAGCACGCGCACGTGGACCTCCCCTATCGGATCCGGGGCTGCGCGGGCCGGGTGGGCTCGCGCAGGCCGGAGACGGTGACGGCGAGCGAGCGGACCCGGTACCCGGAGATCCGCTCGAGCTCGGTGGCGACCATGTCCCGCACCGCCGCGACGGTCTCGCGCACGGGGGCGGGATAGGCGCAGGCCAGCTCCAGCCGGACGTCGACGGCGTCGCCGGTCGCGCTGATCCGCGCCCGCGGGCCGGCGTCGCCGACCTCGACCCCGGCCACCCGGCGCTCGCGGTGCAGCGTGCCCGGGACCAGGTCGGTCGCGTGCTCGACGATCTTGCGCAGCACGGCGGGCGCGATGTCCAGGTCCCCGCGCTCGTCCGCGTCGGGCGCCCAGCCGGGCAGCCCGACGGCGGCGGGGGGCCGGCTCGCCGGGGCCGGCACCAGGGCGGCCGCAGCCGGGGCGCTCACTTGTCGCGGGCCCGGCCGAGGACGCCGGACAGGTCGAGCTCGCCGTCGAGGAACCGGCCGACCGCGAGCCCGATCGCGCCGAGGACCAGCACGATGACGAAGGCGACGAACCCGCCGAAGGCGGCGGCCAAGCCGAGCAGGAGACCCGCCAGCAGGCCGGTCTGGGTGGCAGTCATTCTCGTTCCGCTCCTGGATCTGGGTCGGGGCGACCTGGGTGGGGGGTGGGCCGGTCCACGCGGGTGCGGGCCCGGGCGCGGGCGGTCCGGATCGCCGCGACGACGATCCGCACCGCCAGCGGCAGGTCGGGGACGATCTCGACCGGGGCGTCGTAGCGCCGGTCGTCGGGCGTCCCCGGGGCGGGCGCCGCCCGCGCCGCCCGGAGGCGGGCGAGGCCCTCGACGAACGCCTCGGGATCGCCGCCGCGGTCCGGGTGGTGGTCGCGGACGAACGCGCGGTAGGCCGCCCGTTCCTCGCGCGTCCACGCCTCCGGGCCGAAGTCCCCGTCGGTCACGGACCGATCTCCACCGTGGTGACCGGCCCGCCCTGCGGGTCGGGCCCGGCCACGACGTCGGACACGGTGACGTCGACCGGACGCCCCCCCGCCACCGCCGCCACCCGGGCCCGCAGCTGGGCCACGACCTCGGGGATCGGCGCGGCGAGGGACAGCACGACGGCGACCTCGACCGGCCCGCCGTGCTCGTCGACGCGCACGCCGACGAGCCGGTGCCCCGGCAGGTACGTGGCGACGGCGCCGAAGATCCCGCCGTCGAGCCGGACGACCGCGGGGTGCGCGGCGACCAGCTCGGCGACCCGGCGGGCCAGCTCGTCGTCGGCCGCCCGCGAGCCGCTCGTCCCCGCGCCGGTCACTCGACGCGAGACGGCGCCGGCGTGGCCGGCACGGGCGGGGCCTCGGGACCGTCCTCCTCGGGCAGGTGGATGTCGTTGACCGCGATGTTGACCTCGATGACCTCGAGGCCGGTCATGCGCTCTACCGCGGTGATCACGTTGCGCCGCACGGCGCGCGCGAGGTCCACGATGGACGCGCCGTACTCCACCACGATGTCCAGGTCGATCGCGGCCTGCTTCTCGCCGACCTCGACCTGCACGCCCGCGATGTTCGACGCGCCGGTGCCGCCGCCCGGGATGCGCTCGCGCAGCGCGCCGAACGTCCGGGACAGGCCGCCGCCCATCGAGTAGACGCCCGAGATCTCCCGCGCCGCGATGCCCGCGATCTTCTGGACGACCGACGCCGCGATCGTCGTGCGGCCCTGGGCGGTCTCCTCGGCCAGCCGGCCCGGGCTGCCCGAGGTGCCCGAGGCGGCCGAGGTCGACGGGGTGGCGGCGGCGGGGGTGCCGCCGGTCGTGCTGCCGGTGCTGCTGCTCATGCGTACTCCTCGGAGAACCGTGGGGTGCGCCGGTGTCCGGCGCCGTACACAGCATCCGACGGACCGGGCTCCCGCACCCTCACGCCACATCACCCGATCGGCGGGTCGTCGCCCTCACGTCGCCGCGCGGACGTAGCGCAGCAGGAGCGTGCCGTCCTCCTCGAGGACCGACGCGAGCGCCATCCCCTCGGGGGCCCGGCCGCCGGGCCCGTGCGCGATGCGGCCGGCGTCGCCCGCGGCGAGCAGCGGGGAGAGGGTGAGGCAGAGCTCGTCGACGGCGCCGGCAGCGATCAGGTCGCCGTGCAGCCCCGGGCCGCCCTCGCAGAGCACCCGCCGCAGCCCCCGCCGCTCCAGCTCGCCGAGCAGGGTCCCCGGACCGAGGTCCGGCAGCTCGACGACGTCGGCGCCGGCCGCGTGCAGCGCCGCCCGCCGCTCGGCCGGGGCCTCCGCGGTGGTGAGCACGATCGTCGGCACGAACGTGTCCGTGAACAGCCCGAGGGACGGGTCGAGCCCGGCCGACCCGGTGACGACGGCGATGGGCGGGGGCGTGTCCCGGCCGATCGTGGGCCTCCGGGCGCCGCGGTACCGCTCGGCCCGCGCGGTGCCGGCGCCGACGAGCACGACGTCGGCGAGCCGGCGCAGGGTGCCGAACACCGCCTTGTCCGCGGGCGTGCCCAGGCCGCCCGAGCGCCCGTCGACCGAGACTGCGCCGTCCAGACTGGACACGAAGTTGACCCGGACCCACGGCCGGCCCGGGTCCGGCGGGTAGGCGTAGACCTCCGGCAGGTCCTCCGGGGCGAGCTCGGCGGGGTCGGCGGGCGCGGGGTCCCGCGGCAGCAGTCGGCGCACGGGCCCATCCCAGCACCCCGCGGCCGTGGGCGCGCCCTCGTCCCGACCCGTCCAGCTGCACGGATGCACACGGGTGTGATCCACGGGAAGGGCGCCAGGGGTTTTCGCACGGACGGGCTAAGGATAGCCTCACCAGGATTGAGGTGCACCGCACTGTGGTGACCCTGTGCTCACAGTCAGGTGTGCCTCACCTGTCCGGAGAAACGGGAGGGCGAGAAGTGACGGTCGGATCGGCGCCGGTGGTGCCGACCGCGGGCGGGCACGGACGTGCCCGGCCGAAGCGGTCCCTGCGACGTCGCCGGCTGATCGGCCTCGGCGCGCTCCTCGTGCTCCTCGTCCTGGCGGTGCTGGCGAGCATCGCGTTCGGCACGAAGGTCATCCCGCTGTCGCACGTGTGGAGCGCGCTGGTCGCGCCGACGGGCACCGAGGACGACATCGTGATCCGCTCGCTGCGGGTGCCGCGCACCGTCCTGGGCGTGCTGGTCGGGATCGCGCTCGGGCTGGCGGGCGCCCTGATCCAGGGGCACACGCGCAACCCGCTCGCCGACCCCGGCCTGCTGGGCGTGAACATGGGCGCGGCGTTCTTCGTGGTCGTCGGGATCTACGTGTTCGGCGTGACCACGCTGTTCGGCTACGTCTGGTTCGCCTTCGCCGGCGCGATGGTCGCCAGCGTGGCGGTGTTCCTGCTCGGCTCCGCGGGCGGTCGCGGCGGCCCGACACCGGTGAGCCTCGCCCTCGCGGGCGCGGCCCTGTCCTTCCTGCTCAGCGGCCTGGTCTCGGCGATCATCCTGATCGACACCGACACGCTCGACGCCTACCGGTTCTGGAACGTCGGCTCGCTCGCCGGGCGCGACACCGCCGTCGCCGGGCAGGTCGTGTGGTTCGTCGTGGTCGGCGTGCTCATCGCGCTCGCCACGGCGCCGGCGCTCAACGCGCTGTCCCTCGGCGAGGACGTGGCCCGCTCCCTCGGCCAGTCGGTGCGCCGCACCCGGGTGCTCGGGATCGTCGCGATCACCCTGCTCGCCGGTGGCGCCACCGCCGCCTGCGGACCGATCGGCTTCGTGGGGCTGGTGGTGCCGCACGTCGTCCGGGCCTTCACCGGGCCCGACTACCGGTGGCTGCTGCCGGCGTCCGGGCTGCTCGGTGCGGTCCTGCTGCTCACGGCGGACGTGGTCGGCCGGCTGGTCGCCCGGCCCGGCGAGCTGCAGGTCGGCATCGTGCTGGCCCTGATCGGCGCGCCGTTCTTCATCGCGCTCGTGCGCCGCCGGAAGCTGGTGACGATCTGATGGCGGCACCCACCCGGCCCACGCTGGACCCGACCGCGCGCGAGGTCCTCGAGCGGGTGCCCGGCCGCCGCCCCTTTCGCCGCGGGCGGGTCTCGGGCGTGTGGCGCCCGCGCAACGTGCTGGTCCTCGCGGTGTCGGTCGTCGTGCTCGTGCTCGCGGTCGCGCTCAACGTGGGCCGCGGCGAGTTCCCCATCGGCATCCCGGACGTGCTCGCCACGCTCGTCGGCGGCGGCGACCCGAGCCAACGGTTCATCATCCTGGAGCTGCGGCTCCCGCGGTCGCTGACCGGCGTGCTGGTCGGCGCCGCGCTCGCGGTGTCCGGCGCGATCATGCAGTCCATCGCGCGGAACCCGCTGGCCAGCCCGGACATCATCGGCATCACCTGGGGCGCGAGCGCCGCGGCCGTCACGCTGATCGTGCTGGGCGGCGCCGGCCTGGTCGGCGCCCTCGCCGCGGTCGGGCTCCCGATCGCGGCGCTGGTCGGCGGGCTGGTCGCCGCGATCGTGATCTACGGCCTGGCCTGGCGGAAGGGCATCCAGGGCTTCCGCCTCGTCCTGGTCGGCATCGGCATCAACGCGATGCTGGTCGCCGTGGTGAACTGGCTGCTGATCGTGGCGCAGGTCTATGAGGCCGCGCGCGCCACGGTGTGGATCAACGGCAGTCTCAACGCCCGCGGCTGGGAGCACGTGGTGCCCGTCGGGATCGCCCTGCTGATCCTGGTGCCGGCCGCACTGGTGCTCTCCTTCGTGATGGGCGCGCTGCAGTACGGCGACGACACCGCGCGCGGGCTCGGCGTGCGGGTGGACCGCTCCCGGAGCCTGCTGCTGCTGGTCGCGGTCGTGCTGGCCGGCGTGGCCACCGCGTCGGCCGGCCCGATCGCGTTCGTCGCGCTGGTGTCGCCGCAGATCGCCCAGCGGCTCGTCGGCTCCTCGCGCCCGCCCATCGGCGCCTCGCTGGTGATCGGTGCCGCGCTGACCGTCATCGCCGACCTCGTGGCGCGCACGGCCTTCGGCGGCGTCGAGCTGCCCGTCGGCGTCGTGACCGCCGTGCTCGGCGCCCCGTACCTGCTCTACCTGCTCGTCACCCAAGGCCGGGAGGCCCGCGCATGACACCGAACGCCGAGACCGCGCTGGCGGGGGACACGCAGGCCCCCGTCGGGCCCGACGGCGCGCGGGTGCGGCTGCGCGCGGAGGGCGTCCGGCTCGGCTACGGCGAGCGCGTCGTGGTCGACGACCTGGACCTCGACGTCCTGCAGGGCACGGTCACCGCGGTGATCGGACCCAACGGCTGCGGCAAGTCGACCCTGCTGCGCGCCCTCGGGCGGCTGCTCAGGCCCAGCCGCGGGCACGTGCTGCTCGACGGCCGGAAGATCGACGAGATGCCCACGAAGCAGGTCGCGACCGTGCTGGGCCTGCTCCCGCAGGCCCCCACCGCGCCCGAGGGGCTGACCGTCGGCGACCTCGTCGCGCGCGGCCGGCACCCGCACCAGGCCTGGTACCGGCAGTGGTCGGGGGACGACGAGGAGGCCGTGGCCGAGGCGCTCGCCTGGACCGGCATCTCCGACCTCGCCGAGCGGCCGGTCGACGAGCTGTCCGGCGGCCAGCGGCAGCGCGCCTGGATCTCGATGGCGCTCGCGCAGGGCACCGACCTGCTGCTGCTCGACGAGCCGACGACCTTCCTCGACCTGGCCCACCAGGTGGAGGTGCTGGAGCTGGTGGAGCGGCTGCACGAGGAGCGCGGCCGGACGGTCGTGATGGTGCTGCACGACCTCAACCTGGCGGCGCGCTACGCGGACCGGCTCGTGGCGATGAAGGCGGGCCGGATCGTCGCGCAGGGCGAGCCGGCCGACGTGATCACCGAGCCGCTGCTGCGCGAGGTCTTCGGGCTGGAGGCCAAGGTCATCACCGATCCCGTCGCCGGCACCCCGCTCGTGGTGCCGGTCGGGACCCGCTGACCCCACACGGGCGGCTCAGTCGGCCCGCGCGGGCCCGCCAGGCCCGCCAGCAGCAGGTGGTGCCCCCGCGCCGCCGCCGGGGAGTGACCGCCGCCCGGGAGCCCGTAGGGTGCCGCCATGGCGACCGCGCGCGAGACCTTCCGGGTGCCGTCCGGACCCGTCGACCTGAAGGCGATCGACCCCCGCGGCCGCCCGATCGGCCCGCGCGACAAGGCCGACGCGGCGCTCGAGATGGAGGACCTGGGCGCGCGGCTCGACGCCCGTCAGGAGGCCCTCTACGCCGAGGGCGCGGCGGGCGGGCCGCGCGCGGTCCTGCTCGTCCTGCAGGGCATGGACACCTCGGGCAAGGGCGGGACGATCCGGCACGTCCTCGGGATGGTGAACCCGCAGGGCGTGCACGTCGCCTCGTTCAAGCGCCCCACCGAGGAGGAGCTCGCGCACGACTTCCTGTGGCGGATCCGCCGCCAGGTCCCCGTGCCGGGCCGGATCGGCGTCTTCGACCGCTCGCACTACGAGGACGTGCTGGTGGCCCGGGTGGACGGGCTCGTGCCCGAGGAGGTCTGGCAGGCCCGCTACGAGGCGATCGCCGACTTCGAGCGGGAGCTGTCCGACGGGGGCGTCACGATCCTCAAGTGCCTGCTGCACATCTCGCCGGAGGAGCAGGCGGAGCGCCTCCTCGCCCGGCTCGACGACCCGCAGAAGCGCTGGAAGTACAACCCGGGCGACCTCGACGCCCGCGCGAAGTGGCCCGCCTACCGGGAGGCGTACGCCGCGGCGCTCGAGCGCTGCGACTCGGACGTGGCGCCCTGGTACGTCGTGCCGTCGGACCGCAAGTGGTACCGGAACTGGGCCGTCGCCGCGCTGCTGGCCGAGACCCTCGACGACCTGGCCCCGCAGTTCCCGCCGCCGGACTACGACCTCGAGGCCGAGCGCGCCCGGCTGAAGGCCTCGACCGGCCTCGGCTGACGCCGGTCGAGGGGCCCGCCGGGATCTGTGCGGTCTCAGTGCACGAAGATCAGGTGGAGCAGCCAGTACGCCGCGGCGGCGCAGAACGCGGCCGCCGGGAGCGTGACCACCCACGCCACCGCGATGTTGCCGGCCACCGTCCACCGCACCGCCGACAGCCGCTTGGTGGCGCCGACGCCCAGGATCGACGACGTGATCGTCTGGGTGGTGGAGATGGGCGCGGCGAACACGAACGCCGTGGTGTAGAGCACCGACGAGGCGGTGAGCTCCGCCGCGAACCCGCGCGGCGGGTCCAGGTCGATGATCCGCCGGCCGAGGGTGCGCATGATGCGCCAGCCGCCGGCGTAGGTGCCCAGCGACAGCGCGCCGGCGGAGATCAGCACGACCCACCACGGCACCTCGGTGCCCTGGTGGAACCCGCCGACGACGAGGGCCAGCACGATCACGCCCATCGTCTTCTGCGCGTCCTGCAGGCCGTGCCCCAGCGCCATCGCCGCCGCGGACACGGTCTGCGCGATCCGGAACCCGCGGGTGGTCCGCGCCGGCCTGCTGTCCTTGAAGATCCACAGCAGCACGATCATCACGATCCCGGCCAGGACGAACCCGACGACCGGGGACAGCACCATCGGGATGATCACCTTGTCGAGCACCCCGCCCCACTTCACCGTGCCCACCGAGGCCAGGGCCGCGCCCACCAGCCCGCCGATCAACGCGTGCGAGGAGGAGCTGGGAAGGCCGAACCACCAGGTGACGAGGTTCCAGATGATCGCGCCGATCAGCGCGGCCAGCACCACGGCGAGGCCGGGCAGCCCCTGGGGCGCCTCGATGATCCCGCTGCCCACCGTGGAGGCGACCTCGGTGCCGAGGAAGGCGCCGATCAGGTTCATCACGGCCGCCATCAGCAGTGCCACCCGCGGGGACAGGGCCCGGGTGGCCACCGAGGTCGCGATGGCGTTCGCCGCGTCGTGGAAGCCGTTGGTGTAGTCGAACGCCACCGCCACCACGATGACGACGATGACCGACGCGAGGAGCATCAGGCTTCCTTGACCGCGATGCTCTCGACGGTGTTGGCGACCGTCTCGAAGGCGTCCGCGGCCTCCTCGAGGGTGTCCACGACCTCCTTGAGCTTGATCACCTCGAGCACCGCGGCCGGGTCGGTGATCGCCTCGTCCGGGGAGAGCAGGCCGGCCAGCACGGCGTGGTAGGCCTCGTCGGCCTCGTCCTCGAGCGAGTTGACATGGATCCAGAAGTCCTGCAGCTGAGCCATCTTCTCCAGCCGCGGCATCGCCTCGGCGGTGGCGGCCGCGGCCCGGCGCAGGACGTCGACCTGCATCGCGATGCCCGCGGGGAGCCGCTCCAGCCGGTAGAGCACGATCCGGTCCGCCGCCTCCTCGATGGCGTCGACGACGTCGTCGAGGGAGGAGGCGAGCCGGTAGATGTCCTCACGGTCGAACGGGGTCACGAACACCGAGTTCAGCTTGACCATGATCTCGTGGGTGACCTCGTCACCCGCGTTCTCGGCGTCCTTCACCCGCTTCGCGATCGCGGCGCGCTCCGGCGCCGGTGCGTCCACCAGCGCGGCGAGCTCGTCCGCCGCGAGCGCGATGTTGTCCGCGGCGCGGGTGAAGAGCGGGTAGAAGCCGCGCTCCTGCGGCGTCAACCGGAAGGCCATGAGGGGTTTTCTACCCGTTCACCCGCGTCCCATCCCGCCCGGGGCCGACCGGTGACGTCCTGACGTCGGCCCGTCCGTGCAGGTTCAGCCGATCAGGGCCCGCCCGATGATCTCCTTCATGATCTCGTTCGTGCCGCCGTAGATGGACTGCACCCGCGAGTCGACGAAGGCCTTCGCGATGGGGTACTCCATCATGTAGCCGTAGCCGCCGTGCAGCTGCAGGCACCGGTCGACCACACGCTTCTGCAGGTCGGTCGCCCACCACTTGGCCTTGGCGGCGTCGGCGACCGAGAGGTTGCCGGCCACGTGCTCGGAGAGGCACCGGTCGACGTAGGTCTGCGTCACGTCGATCTCGGTGTCCATCTCGGCGAGCTCGAAGCGGGTGTTCTGGAACGTCGCGACGGCGCGGCCGAAGGCCTTGCGCTCCTTCGTGTACTCCAGCGTCATCTTGAGCGCCGCGGCCGCGCCGGCCACCGCGCCGACGGCGATGGACAGCCGCTCCTGGGCCAGGTTCTGCATCAGGTAGATGAAGCCCTGCCCCACCTCGCCGAGGACGTTGGCGGCCGGCACGCGGACGTCGGTGAAGCTCAGCTCCGCCGTGTCCTGCGCCTTCATCCCGACCTTCTCCAGCCGGCGGCCGCGCTCGAAGCCCGGCATGCCGCGCTCCACGCAGAGCAGCGAGAAGCCGCGGGCCCCGGCCTCGGGGTCGGTCTTGGCGACCACGATCACCAGGTCGGCGAGGATGCCGTTGGTGATGAAGGTCTTGGCGCCGTTGAGGATCCAGTCGTCGCCGTCCTTCTTGGCATGGGTGGCGATGCCCTGCAGGTCCGACCCGGTGCCGGGCTCGGTCATGCCGATGGCCGTGATGATCTCGCCGGAGCAGAAGCCGGGGAGCCAGCGCTGCTTCTGCTCGTCGTTCGCGAGCCGCAGCAGGTAGGGCGCGACGACGTCGTTGTGCAGCGGGAAGCCCAGGCCGCTGGTGCCGGCCGCGGTGATCTCCTCGAGGGCCACCGCGTTGTAGCGGAAGTCGGGGGTACCGCCGCCGCCGAACTCCTCGGGGACGTCGGTGCCGAGCAGGCCGGCCCTGCCGGCGGACAGCCAGATGTCGCGGTCGACCTGTCCGTCCTTCTCCCACTGCGCGTGGTGCGGGACGACCTCCTTCTCGAGGAAGGTGCGGACGAGGTCGCGGAACGCGTCGTGTTCGGCGTCGAAGATGTCGCGCTGCATGGCGGCAGTCTCACATACTCGTCGGTAACCTCGTGGGCCGTCGGCGGCCCGCGCGGGCCGTAGGCTGCCGCCGTGCTCCGTGCGTTGAGGGACGAGCTCGGCTCCCGCCTGGGGGCCGCAGCCGCGAACGCCTGGGACCGGACGGTCGCCGGCGGTGTCGCCGACCTGCGCCGCATGCCGCGCACCGAGGTCGCCCGGGACCCCGGCGGGACGCTGTACCGCTACGACCCGCTGCCCGGGGTGGCGCCGTCGGGACCCGCGGTCGTGCTCGTCCCGCCGCTCGGCGCCCCGGACTTCGCCTACGACCTGCGCCGGGACTGCTCGCTCGTCGAGCACCTGCTGGGCGAGGGCCGGCCGGTGTACCTCGTGGACTACGGCCCGATCGCGTTCGGGCACCGCAGGCTGGGCATCGAGCACTGGGTCGACGACGTGGTGCCGCGGACCGTCCGGCGCGTCGCCGGGCTCACGGACGGGCCGGTGCACCTCGTCGGCTGGTCCCTCGGCGGCCTGTTCTGCCTGCTCGCGCTGGCCGCGGCCGAGGAGGCGGGGGAGCCGTTGCCGGTCCGCGCCGTCGCCGCGATCGGCAGCCCCGTCGACGTCACCGCGGTGCCCCTGGTCGCGCCCCTGCGGCCGCTGGCGGAGGTGGCCGGCGGCCGGGCGGTGTCGGCGCTCTACCGCGCGGTGGGCAGCTGGCCGGCGCCGCTGGTGAGCACGGTGTTCCAGCTGACCACGGTGGACAAGATGGTCACCCGGCCGCTGGCGATCCTGTCCCGGCTCGACGACCGGGACACGCTCGCCCAGATCGAGGCCGTCGACCACATGATGGCCAACATGCACGGCTACCCGGGCCGGGTGTTCGGGCAGCTGTTCCACCTCTTCCTGCGCAGCAACGACCTCGCCGGCGGCAGCCTGCAGCTGGCGGGGCGGGAGGTCTCGCTGTCGTCGGTGAAGGTGCCCGTCCTGGCCGTCGGCGGGCGGGACGACGTCATCGCCCCGCTGCGGGCGGTCCGCCGGGCGGTCCCGCTGCTGACCGGCGCCCCCGAGGTGCGGTTCGAGACGGCGCCGGGCGGCCATCTCGGCGTCCTCACCGGGCGCAGGGCGCGCACCACCACCTGGCCCGCGCTGGACGCGTTCCTGAGCGCGCACTGAGTGATCACCGGCGGGCGGCCGCCGGGTGGGCACACTGTGTCCATGCGCCATGTGGAGAACGTGGGAACGGACAGACCGTACTCGGTGATCGGGCTCGGGACCTGGCAGTTCGGGTCCAAGGAGTGGGGCTACGGCGGCGGGTACGACGAGACGGAGGCGGGCCGGATCGTCACCCGGGCCCGCGAGCTGGGCGTCACCGTGTTCGACACCGCCGAGGTGTACGGGTTCGGGCGCTCCGAGCGGATCCTCGGCAGGGCCCTCGCCGAGACCGGCGGGACGGACGACGTGGTGGTCGCCACCAAGATCTTCCCGGTGCTGCCGACCGCGGCGGTGGTGCAGCAGCGGGGGGTGGCGAGCGCCCAGCGGCTGGGGGTGAAGACCCTCGACCTCTACCAGGTGCACCAGCCGAACCCGCTGGTCGGCGACGGCACCACCATGCGCGGGATGCAGGCGCTGCGGGACGTGGGGGTGGTCCGGGACGTCGGCGTGTCCAACTACAAGCTGGCGCGGTGGAAGTCCGCGGAGGCGCGGTTCGGGTCGAAGGTCCTCTCCAACCAGGTGCAGTTCAGCCTGGTGCAGCGCGCGCCGCTGGCCGAGATGCTGCCGTGGGCCCAGCGCACCGGGCACGTCGTGATCGCCTACAGCCCGCTGGCGCAGGGCCTGCTGTCCGGCCGGTACGACCGCGACCACCGCCCGACCAACGGCGTGCGCGCGGCCAACGCGATGTTCCTGCCGGAGAACCTCGACGCCGCGAAGCCGCTCCTCGACACCCTGCGGGACGTCGCCTCGGCACACGACGCCACGCCGTCGCAGATCGCCCTGGCCTGGGTGGTGCACCCGCCGAACGTCGTCGCGATCCCCGGCGCCTCGAGCGTCGCGCAGGTGGAGAGCAACGTCGCGGCCGCGGAGATCCGGCTGACGGACGGGGAGTACGCGGGACTCACCGCCGCGGCCGAGGCGTACCAGCCGATCACGGGCTTCCCGGCGATCCCGAAGCTCGTCGCGTCCCGCCGGCGCGGGTGAGGTGTCCGTTTCGCCGCGCTTCCCGCGCAGGTGAGTGACGCAGTACCCCTGACGGAGGCGCCTCTGCGGCGTTAGCGTGGCGTCGTGGGCACGATCGAGCGGGTGGGGGCGGATCCGGCGGCGCGTTCGGGGGCACGGCGGCGGCACGACGCCGTCGTCGAGGAGCTCCTCCGCGCCTACCGCGCGGTCCCGGCCGGAACCCCCGTACGGCTCGGCAAGCGGACCTCGAACCTGTTCCGGTTCGGCACGCCCGCCGCGGAGTCGGTGCTGCTCGACACCTCCGGCCTCGCCGGGGTGATCGAGGTGGACCGGGCGGCCCGCACCGCCGACGTGCAGGGCATGTGCACCTACGAGGACCTGGTCGCGGCGACCCTGCCGCACGGGCTGATGCCGCTGGTCGTGCCGCAGCTCAAGACCATCACCCTCGGCGGCGCCGTCACCGGGCTGGGTATCGAGTCGACGTCGTTCCGGCACGGGCTGCCGCACGAGTCCGTGCTGGAGATGGACGTCCTCACCCCGGCCGGGGAGCTGGTCACGGCCGCACCGGACAACGAGCACGCCGATCTCCACGCCGCCTTCGCCAACTCGTACGGCACGCTCGGCTACGCCCTGCGGCTGCGCATCGAGCTGCTGCCGGTCAAGCCGTACGTCAAGCTCACCCATCACCGCTTCCGCACCGCGGAGGAGGCCACGGCCGCGCTGGCGGAGTTCGCCCGGCCGGACGGCCCCGCGGACTTCGTCGACGGCACGGTGTTCTCCGCGGACGAGCACTACGTGAGCGTCGGCCGCTTCGTCGACGCCCCCACGCCGGGCGCGCAGATCTCCGACTACACCGGCATGGACGTGTTCTACCGGTCGCTGCAGCGCCGGCCCGTCGACCACCTCACCGTCCACGACTACCTGTGGCGCTGGGACACCGACTGGTTCTGGTGCTCGCGCGCCTTCGGCGTGCAGGTGCCCGCGGTGCGCCGGGTGTGGCCGAAGCGGTACCGCCGGTCCGACGTGTACCGCCGGCTGGTCGCGCTCGACCAGCGCTACCAGGCGTCGAACACCGTGCGGCGCGCCCTCGGCCGGTCCGAGGAGGAGATGGTGATCCAGGACGTCGAGATCCCGACGCCCCGGCTGCCCGAGTTCCTCGCGGCCTTCCACTCCCACGTCGGGATCGCGCCGGTGTGGCTCTGCCCGCTGCAGCTGCGCGGGGAGCGCACCTGGCCGCTGTACCCGATGGAGCCGCACACGCCGTACGTGAACGTCGGCTTCTGGTCGTCCGTGCCGGTGGGGGCGGACCGCGAGGAGCACAACCGCTTCGTCGAGAAGCTCGTGGCCGACCTGGACGGCCACAAGAGTCTCTACTCGACCGTCCACTACGGCGAGACGGAGTTCTGGGAGCGCTACAACGGAGCGGCGTACCGGGCCGTGAAGGAGCGATACGACCCGGCGGGGCGGGTACCGGATCTGTACACGAAGGTCGGAGGGGGAGCATGAGCATGCGGGTCGCGGAGGTGTTCGGGCACGTCATCGGGGCGGACGCGGCCATCCGGCTGATCGCCTACGACGGCAGCAAGTCCGGTCCGGACGACGCCGAGGTGGCGTTGCGGATCGAGTCGCCGCGGGCGCTGGCCCGGCTGGCGTCGGCGCCGGGCACGCTCGGGCTGGCGCGGGCGTACGTCACCGGCGAGATCGAGGTGGAGGGCGACCTCTACGCCGCCCTGTCCGCACTGTCCGACGTGACCCTCCACGGGGTCTCCAAGCCGGACTTCGCGAAGCTGCTCGCGACCGTCGGTCCGGTATGGCTGAAGTACCGACCGGCGCCGCCCGAGCTCGAGGCGCGCCCCCGCGGGCGGCTGCACTCGAAGTTCCGGGACAGCCAGGCGATCTCGCACCACTACGACGTCTCGAACCGCTTCTACGAGTGGGTGCTCGGGCCGTCGATGACCTACACCTGCGCCGCCTACCCGCGTCCCGACGCGACGCTCGAGGAGGCGCAGGAGACCAAGTACGACCTCGTCGCCCGCAAGCTCGCGCTGGAGCCGGGGATGCGGCTGCTCGACGTCGGCTGCGGGTGGGGCGGGATGGTCCGGCACGCAGCGCGGAAGGGCGTGCAGGCGCTCGGCGTGACGCTGTCCCGGGAGCAGGCGTCGTGGGCGCAGGAGGCGATCCGGCGCGAGGGCCTGCAGGAGCTCGCCGAGGTCCGGCACCTGGACTACCGGGACGTCCCCGAGACCGGGTTCGACGCCGTCAGCTCGATCGGGCTCACCGAGCACATCGGCCGGAAGCAGCTCGGCTCCTACTTCCGCTTCCTGCACGGGAAGCTGCGCCCGGAGGGCCGGCTGCTCAACCACTGCATCACGCAGCCGCGCACCGTGAACAAGCGCAAGGTCGACCCCTTCATCGGCCGGTACGTCTTCCCGGACGGGCAGCTCGAGTCGCCCGGCCTGCTGATGACCGAGATGAACGACGCCGGCTTCGAGATCCGGCACGAGGAGAACCTGCGCGAGCACTACGCGCTGACCCTGCGGGACTGGGGCGCCAACCTCGAGGAGCACTGGGCCGAGGCCGTCGCCGAGGTCGGCCTGGGCCGGGCGCGGGTGTGGCGGCTGTACATGGCCGCCTGCCGGCTCGGCTTCGAGCTCGACAACATCCAGCTGCACCAGATGCTGGGCGTGAAGCTGGGGGAGCACGGCGCCTCGGGCATGCCGCTGCGGGGCTGGCGCGCCGAAGGGGTCTGGTGACCGCGCACTAGGGTTCCGCCCGTGCCCGAGCGCCTGACGCCCCTGGACGCCTCGTTCCTGTTCATGGAGGAGCGCACGACGGCGATGACCGTCGGCGGGGTGATGACCTTCGAGACGGGGTCGGACGAGGACGAGCACTTCGACGTCGACGCCTTCGTCCGGCTCATCGGCGACCGGCTCGCCCTGGTGCCGCGGTACCGGCAGAAGGTGCGCGAGGTGCCCGGCCGGCTGGGCCTGCCGGTCTGGGTCGACGACCCGGACTTCGACCTGAGCTACCACGTCCGGCGCTCGGCGCTGCCCGCGCCGGGGTCGGACGTGGCGCTGCGCGAGCTGGTGGGGCGGCTGCTGTCCCGCCAGCTCGACCGGTCGCGCCCGCTGTGGGAGATCTACCTGGTCGAGGGTTTCGAGGGGCACCGGCTCGCGGTCGTCACGAAGACCCACCACGCGATGGTCGACGGGCTGGCCTCGATGGACATCGGCGCCGTCCTGCTCGACACCACGCCGAAGCCCCGCGAGGTCGACCCGGACGACTGGCGGCCGGCCCGCGAGCCGACCGGGCTGGAGCTGGCGGCGTCGGCGGTCGTGGAGAACATGCTGCGTCCGCGCAGCGCCGTCGACGCGGTCGCGCGGTCGGCCGCGGACCTGCGGCAGGCCGCGTCGTCCGTCCGCCGCTCCCTCGGCGGGCTGGCCGACGCCGTGCGCACGGCCAGCCGCGGCCGCCCCGTCGGCGCCCTCAACGCGCCGATCGGCGAGCAGCGCCGCTTCGGGATGGCCAGGACCTCGCTGTTCGAGCACCGGGTGATCCGGCGGCGGCACGGGGCGGGCGGCGGCTCGGTCAACGACGTGGTGCTCGCCGTGGTGACGGGGGCGCTGCGGCGCTGGCTGATCAGCCGCGGCGAGCCGATCTTCGCCGACTCGGTCGTGCGGGCGATGGTGCCGGTGAGCATGCGCGGCCGCACCGGCGCGGCGACCTCCGGCAACCAGATCTCCGCGGTGTTCGTGGAACTGCCGGTGGGCATCGCGGACCCCGTCGAGCGGCTGCGGTCGATCGCCGTGCAGATGGAGGCGCGCAAGCGGTTCGGCCGGTCGGCGGGCACCACCGCCGTCGTCGGGCTCGCCGGGCTGACCACACCCACCGTGCACCAGATGGGGGCGCGGCTGTCCTCCCGGCTCTCCTCGCGGCTGTTCAACGTCGTCGTCACGCACGTGCCGGGGCCGCCGCGGCCGCTGTACGCCATGGGCGCCCGGATGCGGGACATGTTCCCGGTGGTCCCGCTGGCCCACGGCCAGGCCGTCGCCATCGGCGTGACCTCCTACGACGGCACCGTCTGCTACGGACTCAACGCCGACCGTGACGCCCTCCCGGACGTCGACACCCTCGCCGCCGCGATCGACGACTCGCTCGCCGAGCTCAAGGAGGCACCGGCTGCCGAGGCGGAGCGCACGTCCGGCTGAACGGTCCACCGCAGCCCTTCCGGCGGGGCAGGTGCACGTGCATCGTTCGCGCATGGGTCGTCATCTGCGCCGTCCGGCGGAGTGCGAGATCCGGCCGCTGCGCGAACCGGACCTCGACGCCGCCGACCGGATCCAGCGCCGGGCCTTCGCCGCCCTCGTCGGTGCCGACGACCAGCGGGACGCCGAGCTCGTCCGCACCCGCTGGGCCGCGCCGAACTCGGCCGCCCTGGGCGCCTTCGCCGGCACCCGGCTCGTCGGGTCGGCGTTCGCCACGCGCTGGGGGAGCGTCGGGTTCGCGGGGCCGCTGTCCGTGGAGCCGGAGTGGTGGGACCGCGGCATCGGGTCGCAGCTCTTCGCCGCGGCCGACGGCGTGCTGCGGGAGTGGGGGGTGGTCCGCCGCGGGCTCTTCACCTTCGCGCACAGCCCCCGCCACCACCGGCTCTACCAGCGCTTCGGGTACTGGCCGCGGTTCCTCACCGCGCTGATGTCCCGGCCGGTGCCCGCCGCGCCGCCGGCCGTGGAGTGGGCGCCGGGGTCGGCGCGGGACCGGGAGGAGCTCACGGCCGCGGCGGGGCGGCTCACCGGCACGGTGTACCCGGGGCTCGACCTCGCGGGCGAGATCGCGAGCGTGCTCGACCAGAAGATCGGCGAGGTCGTGCTGACCGGGCCTGCCGCGGCGCCCACCGGCGTGGCCGTGGTGCACGACGGTGCGGGGTCGGAGGCGGGCTCGGGCGTGGCCTACGTGAAGGTCGGCCTGGTCCGGCCGGGCGCCGAGGCGGACTTCGCCGCGCTCGTCGACGCGTGCCTGGCCCACGCCGCGGTGCTCGGGGCGGAGCGGCTGGTCGTGGGGGTCAACACCGCCCGGCACCGGGCCTACCGGCACCTCGTCGGGCGGGGGTTCGTCACGGACGTCCCGGGCGTCACCATGCATGCGCCCAACGACGCCGGCTACGACCGGGACGACGTGTTCGTGATCGACGACTGGCGCTGAGCCGTCACGCGCGGAGAGCGGCGTGCGCGGCGGCCATCGCCTGGCTCGCGTAGCCGCCGCCGAAGAGCACCGTGTGCACGAGCAGCGGGAACAGCTGATGCAGCGGCACGCGCGAGCGCCAGCCCGCGGCCAGGGGAGCGGCCTCGTCGTAGGCCGCGAGCACGCGGTCGAGGTGCGGCAGGCCGAACAGCGCCAGCATCGCGAGGTCGGTCTCGCGGTGGCCGCCGTGCGCCGCGGGGTCGATGAGCCAGGCGCCGGCGGCCGACCAGAGGACGTTGCCCGACCAGAGGTCGCCGTGCAGGCGTGCGGGCGGCTCGGCCGGCCCGGCGAGCTCCGGCAGCCGGGCGCACACCTCGTCGAACACCGCGGTGTCCGGCAGCTCGGCACGCCGGACGTAGGCGAGGACCCGGTGCTCGGCATACCACTCCGGCCAGGAGTCGGCGGGCTCGTTCCGCATCCCCGTGGCGCCGATCCAGGCGTCGGCGGGGCCGCCGGGCGGGGGAGCGCCGAAGGCGGGGGCGCCGGCCTCGTGCAGCACGGCGAGCCGGCGGCCGAGGTCCTCGGCGGCGGCCGCGGTGGGGCTCCCGGCCGGCACCTCCTGGCTGACCAGCCACTCCTCGTCGGCCGCGTACACCTCAGGCACGGGCGGCCCACCCGGCACGGCGAGCCACCGCAGGCCCGCGGCCTCGGCCGGCACGGACGGGTCCCGCCTGACGACCGCGGCCCGCCCGTCGGGCAGGGTCACCCGGCGGACCCCGCCGCCCCGCAGGGCGCCCGGGTCCAGCCCGACCTCCGCGAGCGCGCCGGTCACGCGGGTCAGACCTCCTTGCGGACCCGCTCCAGCAGGCCCGGCACGGCGGCCTCGATCATGTGCAGGACCTCGTCGAAGCCGTCCGGACCGCCGTAGTAGGGGTCGGGGACCTCGGCGTCGTCCGTGGACCCGGGGTCGAAGGAGCGGAGCATCACGACGCGGTCCGGCTCGGGGACGGAGTCCCGCAGGGCGCGGCGGTGGCCGTGGTCGAGGGCGACGAGGACGTCGGCGGAGAGCACGTGCGAGTCGATCTGGCGGGCCGTGTGGGCGGTGTCGTAGCCGTGCCGCTGCAGGACCTCGGCCGCCCGCGGGTCCATCGGCTCGCCGACGTGCCAGCCGCCCGTGCCCGCGCTGGTCACCGCCACGCCGGCGGCCAGGCCGGCCTCGTCCAGGGCGGCGCGGAACACCTTCTCCGCCATCGGGGAGCGGCAGATGTTGCCGGTACAGACGAAACTGACATGCACCCCGTCACCGTAGGGTGCCCCGGTATGGAGGGCGTCCCGGAGCCGCCGGAGGAGATCAAGGCCACTGTGTCCGGATCGCGTGCCGTCGCCGCGCGTCCGGACCTCGACACCCTGCGTCATCACGGCGACGCCGAGGCGACGCCGGGGCTGGTCGACTTCGCCGTCAACGTCCAGGGCGACGCCCCGCCGGCGTGGCTGCGGGCCCGGCTCGCGGCCGCGCTCGACGACCTGGCCCGCTACCCGTCGGCCGCCCACGACCGGCGCGCCCGCGAGGCCGTCGCGCGGCGGCACGGCCGGGAGCCCGAGGAGGTGCTGGTGCTGGCCGGCAGCGCGGAGGGGTTCGCGCTGCTCCCGGGCCTGGCGCCGCGCCGGCCGGTCGTCGTGCACCCGGGGTTCACCGAGCCGGAGGCCGCCCTGCGCGGAGCGGGGCTCGCGGTGGAACACGTGCTGACCGCCGAGGCGGACGGGCACCGGCTCGACCCGGCCGCCGTGCCGGAGGAGGCCGACCTGGTCGTCGTCGGGAACCCGACGAACCCGACCGGGGTCCTGCACCCCGCCGCCGACGTGCGGGCCCTGGCCCGGCCCGGGCGGGTGCTGGTCGTCGACGAGGCCTTCGCCGACGCCGTGCCGGGGGAGCCGGAGTCGCTCGCGGCGGCACGCCTGCCGGGCCTGCTGGTGATGCGCTCGCTGACCAAGACCTGGGCGCTCGCCGGGCTGCGGGCCGGGTACGCCCTCGGCGACCCCGCCCTGCTCGCCCGGCTGGCCGCCCCGCGGCCGCACTGGCCGGTCGGCACCCTCGGGTTGGAGGCGGTCGTCGCCTGCTCCGAACCCGCGGCCGTCGCCGAGGCGGAGCGGGTGGCCGGGGCGCTGGCGGAACAGCGGAGGGCGCAGACGGCCGCCCTGCGCGAACTACCCGGCGTCGAGGTGCTGCCCGGCGTGGCGCCCTACCTGCTGCTGCGGCTGTCCGCCGGCCGCGGCGCGGAGGTGCGGGAACGGCTGCGGCAGCACGGGATCGCGGTGCGCCGGTGCGACACGTTCCCCGGGCTGGGGCCCGACCACCTGCGGGTCGCGGTGCGCGAGCCGGCGCGGGTGGCGCTCCTGGTCGAGGCACTGGCCGCGGCCCTGGTAGGTGTAGCGGCGTGAGCGAGCACCCTCCGGCATCGCTGGCCGATGTCACCGCGGCCCTCGAGGCCGCCTACCCGCCCGGCCTCGCCCAGGACTGGGACGCCGTCGGCCTGGTCTGCGGCGACCCGGCGGACCCGGTGCGCCGCGTGCTGTTCGCCGTCGACGCCGTGGCCGGGACCGTCGACGAGGCCCTCGCCACCGACGCGCAGCTGCTCGTCACGCACCATCCGCTGCTGCTGCGCGGCGTGCACGGGGTCGGCGCCGACACTCCCAAGGGGGCGTTGCTGCACAGGCTGATCCGTGGCGGCGTCGGGCTGTTCACGGCGCACACCAACGCCGACTCCGCCGATCCGGGTGTGTCCGACGCGCTGGCCGAGGCCCTGGGGCTGCGGGTGGAGGCGCCCCTGCAGCCGCAGCCGGACCAGCCGCTGGACAAGATCGTGGCGTTCGTCCCGACCGGGCCGGCGCTGCGGAGCGTGCACGAGGCCCTGTCCGCGGCGGGGGCGGGGGAGATCGGCGACTACAGCCACTGCTCGTTCGCCACGGCCGGGACCGGCCAGTTCCTGCCGCACGCCGGCGCCCACCCGGCGATCGGCGAGGTCGGGAAGCTGGAGCGGGTCGCGGAGACCCGGCTGGAGATGGTCCTGCCGCGGCACCGGCGGCGCGCGGTGGTCGAGGCGCTGCGCGCGGCGCACCCGTACGAGGAGCCCGCCTTCGACGTGTTCGAGCTGGCGGCGCTGCCGTCGGCGCGCGGGCTCGGCCGGGTGGGGGAGCTGCCGGATCCGGAGCCGTTGTCCGCCTTCACCGAGCGGGTGGCGGCGGCCCTGCCGCGGACCGCGTGGGGGGTGCGCGCGGCCGGGGACCCGGACCGCCCGGTCCGGCGGGTCGCGGTGTGCGGCGGTGCGGGCGACTCGGCGCTGTCCGCGGCGATCGCGGCCGGGGTGGACGCCTACGTGACCGCGGACCTGCGCCACCACCCGGCGTCGGAGCACCTGCTGGCGGGGTCGCTGCCCGGCCGCCCGACGCCGGCGCTGGTCGACGTCGCGCACTGGGCGTCGGAGTGGCCCTGGTGCGCGCAGGCGGCGGCCGTCGTCGAGAAGGCGCTGGGGGGTAGCGTCGAGACCCGCGTGTCCCGGCTCCGGACCGATCCCTGGACCCTCGGCGCGTGACCACCCGAGAAGGAGGACGAGGGGCGTGAAGGCCGATCCCGCCGCGCAGCGGCGGCTGCTGGACCTGGCCGAGGTCGACGCGGAGCTCACGCGGCTCGCGCACCGCCGCCGGGCACTGCCCGAGCACGCGGAGCTGACCGAGGCCGAGGCGCGCGTCCGGGCGGGCAAGGACGCCGTGGTCGAGGCCGAGACCGCGGCGGGCGACCTGGACCGGGACATCCGCCGGCTGGAGCGGGACGTCGAGGGCGTGCGGGCACGCACCGAGAAGGACCGGGCGGTGCTCGCGGGTTCCGGGGTGAGCGCCCGGCAGGCCGCCGACCTGCAGCACGAGCTCGAGACCCTCGCACGCCGCCAGGGCGTCCTCGAGGACGAGCAGCTGGAGGTCATGGAGCAGCGCGAGGCCCTGGGCGGCAACCTCGACCACTCCCGCCGCGTGCTCGCCGAGGCCGAGGAGCACCTGCAGGCCGTGACGGGCCGCCGCGACACCGCGCTCGCCGACATCGACGCGGCCGAGGGCGGCCGGCGCCGCGACCGCGAGGCGATCCTCCCGGACCTGCCCGAGGACCTGCTCGCCGTCTACGAGAAGCGGCGGGAGCAGGGGCGGGCCGGGGCCGGGCTGCTGCGCGAGCGCCGCTGCGGCGCCTGCCGCCTCGAGCTGGACCGCACCTTCCTGGGCCGGGTCAAGGCCGCGTCGGCCGACGACGTCGTCCACTGCGAGGAGTGCGGCACGATCCTGGTCCGGACCGGGGAGTCCGGGCTGTGACGGGCTCGACCCCGTCGGGCTCCGCCGCGTGGACCGGGCAGAAGGGTGCGCCGACCCGGTTGCTGCTGCTCCGGCACGGCCAGACGCCGTTGTCCGTGGAGAAGCGCTACTCCGGCCTGGGCGATCCCGCGCTGACCGAGCGGGGGGAAGCCCAGGCGGCGGGCGCGGCCGAGCGGATCGGCGCCCTCGGCGGCGTCGACGCCGTCCTCACCTCACCGCTGCTGCGGGCGCGCCAGACCGCCGAGGCCGTCGCCGCGGTCACCGGGCTACCGGTGGAGGTGCGCGACGGGCTGATCGAGACGGACTTCGGCGAGTGGGAGGGCCTGACCTTCGTCGAGGCCCGCGAGCGCGATCCCGAGGTGTTCGCGCGCTGGCTGGGCAGCACGGAGGTCGCCCCGCCCGGCGGCGAGAGCTTCGCCGAGGCCGGGGTCCGGGTCGCCGCCGAGCGCGCGAAGATCGTCGCGGACTTCCCGGGCCGCACGGTCGTCGTGGTCAGCCACGTCACGCCGATCAAGCTGATCCTGCAGGAGGCCCTGGCCAGCGGCAGCTCGATCCTCTACCGGCTGCACCTGGACCTGGCGTCGCTCTGCATCGCGGACTTCTTCCCCGACGGCGGGGCGTCCGTCCGGCTGGTCAACGACACGTCCCACGTGCCCGGCGACCCGTCCTAACCGACGAGGCTCCACACCGCCCACAGGGCCGCGGTGGCCGCGGTCAGGGCGACGGGCACGGTCAGCAGGCCGACGGCGGTGAACGTGCGCAGGCTCGGTGTGCGGGGCAGGACCCGGCGCCACAGCAGCGTGGCCAGCGACCCCACGTAGGTCAGGTTCGGGCCGATGTTCACCCCGAGCAGCAGCGCGAGGACCAGCGCCGGGTGCGGCGCGGGGCCGAGTGCGGCGATGAGCACCAGGGTGGCCGGCAGGTTGTTGACCACGTTCGCCAGCACCGCGGCCACCGCCGCGACCCCGAGCAGCCCGGTCAGCGTCGGCGCGTCCGGCAGGATCCCGGCCAGCCACCCCGCGAGCCCGTGCGTGGCGACCGCGGCGACCACCACGCCGAGCGCCAGCACGAACACGCAGAACAGCGGGGACGTCCCGCGGACCAGCCCGGCGACCCCGATCTCCCGGCGGACGACCGCCCGCACCGCGAGCACCACGGCACCGGCCGCCGCCACCCACACCGGCTCCACCCCCACCGTCGACGAGGCACCGAAGCCCGCCAGCGTGAGGGCGAGGACGACGAGCGCGAACCGGGGCGTGCGCTCGCCGTTGCGCCTCGCGGGCACCGGGACGGACTCGCCGAGATCACCGCGGAAGAAGCTGCGGAGCACGCCGTACTCCACGGCGAGCGTGACCAGCCACGGCAGCAGCATCAGGCCCGCGAAGCCGAGGAACGACAGCCCCGACGCCTCGAACACCAGCAGGTTCGTCAGGTTCGACACGGGCAGCAGCAGCGAGCCGGCGTTGGCGAGGTGGACCGAGGCGTAGGCGTGCGGGCGCGCGGGGAGCCGCAGCCGGGCCGTCGTCGCGAGGACGACCGGGGTCAGCAGCACGACGGTCGCGTCGAGGCTCAGCACCACCGTGACCGCCGTGGCCGCGGCGAAGACCAGCCCGAACAGCCGCGGGGCCCGGCCCCGGGCGGCCACCGCGAGCCGGGCCCCGAGCCAGCCGAACACGCCCTCGGCGTCGGCGAGCCGCCCGAGCAGCAGGATCGCGGCCAGGAAGCCGACGGTCGGGCCCAGCTCGCCGATCTCGGCCACGGCCGCCGGGAGGGGCAGGAGTCCGAGCGCGACGACCAGGACCGCCGCGGGCACGGCCGCGGCGGCCTCCGGCAGGCCGCGGGGGCGCAGGACCGCCACGGCCAGCACCACCGCGAGGAGTGCGACCGCGAGGGCGAGCGCCATCAGTCGAGGAGCAGGTACACGCCGACGGCCAGGCCGAGCACGACCACGAACCAGCGCAGCACGGCGTCGGGCATCCGGCGGGCGATCCGGGCGCCGAGATACCCGCCGACGAGCGTGGTCGGCGCGAGGATCGCGACCGCGGTCCAGTCCACCGGCGCACGGAGCGAGAAGATCACCACGGTGACCGAGGCGGCCACGAGCGAGAGCAGGCCCTTGAGCGCGTTGAGCCGGACCAGGGTGTCGTTGGCCAGCAGCGACAGCACCGAGATCAGGATGACCCCGAGCGCCCCGCCGAAGTAGCCGCCGTAGACGCCGGCGAGGAACACCGCCGGCAGCAGCCACGCGGTGCGGTCCGGGGCGTCGGGGTCCGGGGTCCCGATCCAGCGTTTCAGGTACGGGCCGAGCGCCATGACGACGCTGGCCAGGATGACCAGTGCGGGCACGACGGCGTCGAACACCGAGCCCGGCAGGACCAGCAGCAGGATGCAGCCGACGACCGAGCCGAGCGCCGCCATGATGCAGGTCAGGACGATGCGCCGGCGCTGTTCGCGCAGCTCCCGCCGGTTGCCGACGACGATCCCGACGTAGCCCGGCCACTGTGCGATCGAGTTGGTGACGTTCGCGGCCAGCGGGTTCAGCCCGACCGCCAGCAGCGCGGGGAAGACCAGCAGCGAGCCGCCGCCCGCGATGGCGTTGATCGCGCCGGCCACCAGCCCCGCGACGAGGAGGAAGACCAGCTGACCCGGCGACGCGCCCACCACGGCCGGAACAGTAGACGGCCGCCCGGCGGGCCGCTCGGCCGTCGTCCGTAACGTCCGGGTGCCGCAGGTGCGAGTTACTGCATGGCGCAACGGTCGGGGGCCGGGAGCACGATGGGGTGGGGTCCCGGTGCCGAGCGGGGCCGTGGGGGGAGTCCGCGATGACGCAGCGCTGGGGTGTGGTCCTGGCGACGGTGCTGATCCTCGCCTGGTGCGTGGTGCCGATCTGGCTGCTGCTGCACCGGCCCGAGGGCGCCACGCGCGCGGTGCGGGCGGCGGTGGCCGGGGTGGTCGCGGTCGTCGGGCTCGGAGCGCTGCTGGCGGCCTGGGTGGGGACCTCGTCGGGGGAGGGCACGCTGCGGACCTTCGTGACCGGTCCGACGACGGCGGCCCGCCCGCCGTTGGCCGCTCCGGCGCCGGCGCTGTCCTCCACGGCGTCCTCCACGGCCTCGTCGACGACGTCGCCGGCCGAGGGCGCGACCGGGGCCGCGCCGGTCGCGGCCGGCCCGGAACAGCCCGCGGCGCCACCGCCGGAGCGGGTCCTCGCCGACTCGGACTCGGTGGACTCGCAGGACTCCTCGGGCTCCACGGATTTCGCGGATTCCGCAGATTCCGCGGACTTCTCGGAGACACCGCCCCAGGCCTCCGCGGACACGGGCGACCAGGCACCGCGGCCGCGCGCCGCGGCGGCACCGGCCGACGTGCGCAACGACGCCCCGCCCGCCCGGAGCGCGGCCGGCACCGAGGGCGGGCCGGCGACCCGCCAGGCCGCGGCCGCCCGGCCGGCCGTGCCCGTCGCGGCCCGGCCCGCTCAGGGGCCGGCCCCCGGTCAGAACCCCGCTCAGGGGCCCGCCCCGGTCCAGAACGCGGGCCCGACGGGGCCCACCGCCCCGACGGGCCCGACGCCCGAAGCGCCCACGCCCTCGCCGACCTCCGCCGTGCCCAGCTCGCCGTCGAGCCCGCCGTCGAGCCCCACGGTGGCGCCGGCACCGACGCCGACGACGACGACGTCGCGCCCGCCGCGGCCGTCGACCACCCCGACAGCCCCCACGACGGAGGGCAACACGGCGGCATCCACCCGCACCGCCTCGTCCCCGTCCACCCGGACGTGGACCAAGAAGCGGGTCGCGACCATCCCCACCCCGCCGGCGCCCGTGACGACGCCGCCCACGCCGCCCACCGTCCCGCTCACGACGACCACCACGACCCCACCGCCCGGCTGACGTCCGCGCATCCGCCCAGGTCGAGGGAGTGTGGCCGGGGCCCGCGCACCGCCCGCGGACACGCGTGCACCATGCCGTGATCCGCGCGCTACGATCCGTGGCGCGGACGAGCTGGCCGGGCGACCGCGTCGGCATCACGCCGCCGAGGAAAGTCCGGACTCCGCAGGGCAGGGTGGTTGTCAACGGCAACCCGGGGCGACCCGCGGGACAGTGCCACAGAAAACAGACCGCCGTGCGCCCCCGGGCGCACGGTAAGGGTGAAACGGTGGTGTAAGAGACCACCAGCACCCCGGGTGACCGGGGTGGCTCGGTAAACCCCACCCGGAGCAAGGCCAAGAGGCCTCCCCCGGGAGGCTGCGCAGGTGTTCGAGGACGGCCCGTCCGAGCCTGCGGGTAGGCCGCTCGAGCCTGCCGGCGACGGCAGGCCTAGATGGATGGTCGCCGAACGGAGCGCCGCGAGGCGCCCGGGAACAGGATCCGGCTTACAGGCCAGCTCGTCCGCCCCACGCCCCGGGGGAGACTTCGGGGTGCGGTCACTCTTTCGGTACCTGCACGCGTCATCCGATGGATGGCTCTGCGCCGAGAGTAGTTGCCGGGTGATCACCGGTGTGTAGATTCCGCCTCGTGCGTACCCCGAGCCCCTCGCGTCACCGCGACCGAGTGCACACCGTGACGAGGTGTGCGACGTCGTTGGTCGTCGTCGCGGCCCTGTGCGCCGGCGGCGGCTCGGCCGGACAGCCGCAGCCGGTCCGGACGGCGGCCGTGACACAGGCCGAGAAGACGGTGACGATCGACGGCGAGGACTACCCGAACCCGCTGCGGCTGCACAGCGGCGCCGCCGTCACCACCGCCGCGGAGTGGGAGAACACGCGCCGCGCCGAACTGCTGGCCGACTTCCGCGAGAACGTGTACGGGCAGAGCCTGCCCGCGCCGTCGACGCAGACCTTCACGGTGACGTCGACCGACTTCCCCGCCGTCACGCGCAAGATCATCACGATCACGGTGACCGGACCCGAGGGCACCGGCAGCTTCGAGGTGAAGCTGTTCGTCCCGAAGACCGGCGCCAAGCCCCGGGGCACGTTCCTGATGATCGACCACCGCGGCGAGGTGGGGGACGACCCGGACCGGTCGTCGGGGATCGCACCGGTGTCGACGATCACCGCGGCCGGCTACGCGTTCGCGGCCTTCGACGCGGGCGAGGTCGCTCCCGACGACAGCGGCAGCTACCGCAGCACGATGATCGACCTGTTCCACCCCGCGGACCAGGAGCTGCCCGCGGACGCGGGCCGGGCCATCAGCGCCTGGGCGTGGGGGGCCAGCCGGGCCATGGACTACCTGCAGACGGATCCCGACATCGACCCCACGAAGGTGGCGGTCATCGGCCACTCGCGCAGCGGGAAGGCGGCGCTGTGGGCCGGGGCGCAGGACACCCGCTTCGCGGTGGCGATCCCGAACAACTCGGGCTCGACGGGCACCAAGCTCGCCCGGCGCGGCGACGGCGGCGTCGGCGCGGAGACCGTCGCGCGCATCAACGGCTCGTTCCCGCACTGGTTCCCGCAGACGTACAAGGCCTACGACGACCGCGTGGAGTCGCTGCCGGTCGACCAGCACGAGCTGGTGGCGCTGATGGCACCGCGCCGGGTCGTCGTCGCGAGCGCGACGGACGACGCCAACGCCGACCCCGAGGGCGAGTTCCTGGCCTACCTCGCCGCGGCGCAGGTGTACGAGCTCTACGGGCTGGGCGACACCGGTCTGCCGTCGACGAGCTGGCGACCGCCCACGGACGAGGGGTTCCGCGGTCCGGCGATGAGCTACCACCTGCGCTCCGGCGGGCACGGCCTGACCGGTGCGGACTGGGACATCTACCTGAACGGCGACCTGTTCTCGCGGTGAGCGTCCCTCACCCCAGCGGCTCGCCCATCTGCCGGTTCAGCGCGAGGGCCAGCTGCATCTCGACGGCGCCGTCCGGTTCGCGCCACCGCGTCCCGCCGAGGACGGCCGTGATGCGCTCCAGCCGCTGGTAGACGGTGTTGACGTGGATGCCGAGCGCCCGGGCGGTCGCGGGCGGACTCTGGCCCGCCGAGAAGTAGGACTCGACGGTGGCCAGCAGGGTCGACCCGGTCGCGCGGTCGTACTCCGTCAGCGGGCCGAGGGTGCGGTCCAGCAGACCCCGGACCTGCTGGGTGTCGGCGGTCTCGAGCACCGTGCCGAGCATCCCGAGCTCGGACAGCGAGGCGCCGTGCCCCTCCCGGCCGAGGGCGCGCAGCAGGCGCTGGCAGCGTGCCGCCGAGCGGTGCAGCCCCCGCACCACCCGGGCGGTCGCGCCGGGTCCGGCCGCCCCCGCGGTGACGGGCTGCCCGCTCGCGGTGGTCAGCTCGTGCACGACGAGGCGGGCGGCATCGTCGGCCTCGAGCCCGGGGAGGACCAGGACGACGGTGTCGCCGTGCGTCCCGGCCAGCCCGCCGTGGCGCTCCGCGATGTCGACGGCCGCGCCGAGGAGCGGGTGGTCCGGTTCGGGGACCCCGGCCGGCCGCTCCCCGGCCGCGGGCCCGCCGGCGACGACCACCGTGTGCGGCCGGTCGAAGTCCGCGATGCCGGAGCGCACCGCGCGCCGCTGAAGGACGACCCAGTTCGGCGCGCGGTCGGCCAGCAGGTCGGCCAGCAGCTCGGCCCGCAGCTCGCGGGCGACCAGCGCGGTCTGGCGCCCCATCACGAGCAGCAGGGCCGCGGTCTGTGCGGCGCGCTCCAGGGTGCGTTCGTCGGCGGGGGAGAGGGGGCCGGGACGGACGAGCCGCAGCCGGCCGAGCGACTCCTCGCCCACGCGGATCTCGACCTCGTGCGCCTCCCGGTCGTCGGCGCCGGGCTCCTCGTGGCACTCGGCGAGCACCGTGCCGTCCGCGGCCAGGAGCGTCGCACTCCCGCCGAGGACGCGCCGCACGGCGCGGACGAGCTCGGACACGTCCGTCCGCTCGAGGGCGAGCGGCATGAGCTGCTCGTGGGCGAACGCCGCCCGTTCCAGCGCATGCCGCTGGGCCGCGAGCCGGGCCCCGGCCTCGCGCAGCTCGGCGGTGACGGTCTGAGTGCGCTCGTAGAGGCGGGCGTTCTCGATCACCACGGACGCGTGGGCGGCGAGCGAGGAGAGCAGGGCGATCTCGGCCTGGTCGAAGTCGCGACGGACCCGGTTCGCGGCGAAGAGGGCGCCGATCACGGTGGTGCCGGTCTTCATGGGCACGCCCGCGATGCTGACGATGCCGTCGGCCCCGACCGCGGCCGCCACCAGCGGGTCGTGTCGGATGCGCTCGTCGACGAGGTAGTCCGGGGTCGCCAGCGCCTGCCCGGTCTGGATCACGAAGCCGCCGACCCCGTACCCGGGCCGCTGGCGGACGGCCCGGATGCCCTCGGTCCGCGTGCCGGAGGTGACCCGCATGTAGGCGTCGCCGGTGGCCGCGTCGACCAGGGCGATGTAGGCGGAGTCCGAGCCGAGCAGCCGCCGGGCCCGCTCCACGATCGCCCGCAGCACCTCGTCGCTGCTGCGCAGCGAGGTCAGGTCGCGGGCCGTCGCGTAGAGGGCGGCGCCCTCCCGCTCCCGGCGGCGGCGCAGGTCGAGCAGGTCGCGGACGGCCAGCGCATCGGCGGCGGCGCTCGCCGCGACGGGCGAGCGCAGCCCGGCGACCGCGGCCGTGACGGCCTCGGCCGGAGCGTCGTCGGCGAGCAGCTCGACGACGCGGGTCAGGGTGTCGGCGACGGTCGTCGCCGGGGCCGGTCGTTCGGGGGACTGCAGGGGGGACATCGTCGGCCCTCCGGGACGTGGCACGGACTTGACGAACGATCGTTCAGATAGTGTAGGCGGACGGGAGCGCCCCGATCAACGGTGCGCGGGCTCAGCCGGGGACCAGGTCCTCGAGGGGGATGTGGTCGAGGATCCGGTGCAGCTGCAGGGCGACCTGGACGCTCAGGGAGCCGTCCGGCTCGCGCCAGCGCCGATGGCCCAGCACCCGGTCGATCCGGTCGATCCGCTGGTAGACGGTGTTCGGGTGGAGCTGCAGCGCCTTCGCGGCGGCGCGCGGGTTCTGGCCCGCGGCGAAGTACCCGTCGAGGGTCCGGAGCAGCTCCGCGCCGTGCTCCTCGTCGTACCGCTGCAGGGGGGCGACGGTCTGGGCGAGCAGCGCGCGGACCTGGGCCCGGGAGGTCCCGTCGAGGATCAGGCCCAGCGCGCCGAGCTCGTCGGTCGTCGCACCCTCGCCCTCCCGGCCCAGGGCGAGCAGCAGCCGGTGGCACCGGTCCGCCTGCCGGTGGGCGGCCCGCAGCTCGCGCGCGGAGGCGGCGGGCCCGGCGACACCGGCCGTGACCCGCGCCGACGTCGCCCTGCTCAGCTGTTCCGGGACCTCGCGGGCCGCGACGGCCGGGTCGACGCCGGGCAGCAGCACCACGACGTGGGCCCCGTGCTCGAGGGCGAGGCCGCCCCGGCGGGACGCCTGCGCGGAGGCCGCGCGCACCAGCGACCGGCGCCCGGAGCCCTCGGCCGTCACGACCAGGACCGTGTGCGGACGCCGCAGGTCCAGGCCGCGCGGCCCGGCGCGGCGGGCCCGGCGGTCGAAGGCGGCCCAGTCCGGTTCGCGCTCGGCGAGCAGCTCCTCGACCACCTCCCCGCGCAGCCGCTGTTCGGTGAGCGACACCTGCCGCTCCATGAGCAGCAGCAGGGCCGCGGTCTGCGCCGCCCGCTCCAGGATCCGCACGTCGGTGTCCGGCACCGGCCCCGCGGCCTCGAGGACGAGATGACCGAACCGTTCCCCGCCGGCGCGGATCGGGGCGGCCCACCTCGTGGGGCCGAGGCGCACCGCGCCGGTCGCATCCGCGGCGAGCCCGTCCGTCGGGTCGGGCGGCTGCACGGAACCGGGGCCGCCGAGCCGGACCGCGGCCTCGAGCACCGTCCCGTCCGGGTCGACGGCGGCGACGTCCGCGTCGAGCATCTCGGCCACCGCGCCGACGAGATCGGCCAGGTCGGCCCGGTGCAGCGCCATCGGGATGAGCCGCTCGTGCGCGGCGCTCGCGCGCTCGAGGGCCTCGCCGTGCCGGGCGAGCTCGGCGTTGGCGTCGCGCAGGCGGCGCGCGGTGGCCTCCGCGTCGCCGAACAGCCGCGCGTTCTCGATGACGATGGACGCGTGGTCGGCGAGGGCGGAGAGCAACGAGATCTCGTCGCGTTCGAAACCGCGTTCGTGCCGGTTGGCCACGAACAGCGCGCCGATGACCTCCTCGCCGAGCCGCATCGGGACGCCGGCCATGCTCACGATGCCGTCCTGCACGACCGCATCGGCCACCGCCGGGTCCCGGGTGATGCGGGGATCGGCGAGGTAGTCGCGGGTCGCGAAGGGTTCGCCGGTGGCCACCACCATCCCGCCGACACCGGTGCCCTTCGGCTGGCGCACCGACTCGATCGCCCTGGTCACCGTCCCGAGCGTGATCCGCATGGCGACGTCGCCACGGACCGGGTCGACGAGCGCGAGGTAGGTCGCGTCGGTGCCGAGGAGCTGGCGCGACTGCGCGACGATGGCGTTCAGCGCCTCGTCGACGTCCCGCAGCGCGGCCAGCCCGCGGGCGGTCTCGAGGAGGGCCTGGGTCTCCTTCTCCCGCCGCCGGCGGCGCTGGAGCCTCGTCCGCACGATCGCGCCGCGCCGCAGCGCGTGCAGCAGGGTTTCGCGCCCCGGCCCGGGCTCGCGGGCCTCGACGAGCTCCGCCAGCCGGTGGAAGGCCTCGTCGGGCGCCTCCGTGGCGAGCAGGCGGAGCAACCTGGCGAGCGTCTCCTCGACACTGAGGTCCTCGTCGGGCACGGATCCCTCCGGCTACCGGTGGCTGATCGATCGTTCAGTCACCGGCAGCCTACGGAGCGGTGCACCCCGAGCGGGATCCCACGAACAGCCCAATCCGGGCGACGGCTGCCGCAGACCGTGACGAGGCCGCGGCCGTCACACGGGCGCGGGCGCCCCGAACTTGGCCGCCACCCGCTCCTGGCTCACCTTCGGGGTCCAGCGATCCTCCTCGTCCGCCCAGACGTCCCGCAGCTTCGGGATCACCTGCGTGCCGACCAGGTGGTTGTTCTTCGCCGCCACGTCCTCGGGCAGGTTCCCGACGTGCATGCACGTGATGAGCTGCCCGATCCGCAGGTCGGTGCACAGCGCCCGGACCCGCTGCTCGACGCGCTCGGGGGTGCCGGCGATGATGTAGCCCAGCTCGTCGTACTCCCAGAAGCTCAGCTCGCCGCGCTGCGCCTTCAGCCGCTCCTCCGCCGAGATCGTCTTCGCGCGGGTCAGGTTCTCCCGGATCGAGGCCTGGGAGGTGTACCCGGGCGGGGTGGCCTGCCAGATCGCCGTCGGGTTCTGCCGGTAGAAGTACTTGACCGCCTCGGAGTACTGGCGCTCCGCCTCCTCGTCGGTGTCCGCACAGCAGATGACCTGGGTGAAGGCCATCCGGTTCGGGTTCATGTTCCCGCCCGTGGCCTCGGTGTGCTCCCAGAAGCCCTTGACGATCGGCTCGGCGGACTGCCGGCCCGAGAAGGAGAGATAGCCGTAGCAGTAGTCCAGCGCGTTGACCACGTCCCAGGTCTCGACGCTGCCGCTGCCCGGGATCCACACCGGGATCTCGTCCTGGACCGGCCGCGGCCACGGGTTCACGTACCGGAGCTGCGTGTACTTCCCGTTGAACGCGAAGGGCTCCGTCGCCTTCCAGGCCCGGGTGATCAGGTCGCGGGCCTCGTGGAACCGCTCCCGCAGCTCGACGGGCGGGACGCCGTAGGAGAAGGCGCTGTCCATGGGCGTGCCGAACACGATCCCGGCGATGATCCGCCCGCCGGAGAGCGCGTCGAGCATCGCGATCTCCTCGGCCACCCGGATCGGCGGGTTGTAGAGGGCGAGGGAGTTGCCGCACAGCGCGATCGCCGCGTTCTCCGTGGTCGCGGCCAGGATCGAGGCGATCAGGTTGGGCGACGGCGTCATCGCCAGGGACGTCTGGTGGTGCTCGTTGAGCAGCAGCGAGTCCCAGCCGAGGCCGTCCGCCTGCTGCATCAGCCGGATGTAGGTGTGGTAGTCCTCGCCGACCTGGCGCGGGTCCGCGTAGGAGGCCGGCGGGGTCACCCAGGAGCTCTCGACGGTGTCGCCGTACTCCGGCGGCAGCTTGCTGTAGTACTGCTGGGCGAACCAGTGGAACTTCACTTCTGCGTCTCCAGGGTGCGGTTGGCGGGCGCGGTGGCCATGGCGCCGCCGTCGACACGGTAGGTCTCGCCGTTGACGAAGGCGGACTCGTCGGAGGCGAGGAACAGCACCATGTTGGCGATGTCCTCGGGCTCGCCGACGCGCGGCGAGGCCACCCCCTCGAGCGCGCGGACCGGCAGCTCGGGCACGGCGTCGAGCAGCTGCTGGGTCCGGATCACGCCGGGGGCGATGGCGTTGCAGCGCACGCCGTCCTTGCCGTGCTGGGCCGCGACGAACCGGGTGAGGCCGACGACCGCCGCCTTGGTCGTGCCGTACGCGGTGAGGGCGGGGCTGCCGCGCAGCCCGCCGACGGACGCCATGTTGATGATCGACCCGCCGCCGCCCGCGACCATGTGCGGCAGCGCGTGCTTGCACATCACGAAGATGCTGCGGACGTTCGTGGCGAAGGCGCGGTCCCACATCTCCAGGCTCGTGTCGATCACCGAGCCGTCGGTGAACCAGGCGTCCGGCCCCACGAGCGCCGCGTTGTTGTGGATCACGTCGACGCGGCCGTGCCGGTCGACGACCGCGGCCACGAGGGCCTCGATGGACGCCGCGTCGGTCGCGTCGAAGTGCAGCGCCTCCCCGCCGATCTCCTCGGCGACGACCTTCGCCCGGTCGAGGTCGATGTCGGCGACGACGACGCTCGCGCCCTCGCGCGCCAACGTACGGGCCGTGGCCCGGCCGATGCCGGCGGCACCACCGGTGACCAGGGCGATCTTGCCCTCCACTCGTCCCATGTGGATCCCCTCCCTCAGCCGGCCAGGAAGGCCGACACGGCGGACACGAACTCGTCCTCCTGCTCGACCATCGGGTAGTGCCCGGCGGCCTCGATGCGGTGCAGCCGCGCGTCCGGGATCAGCCGCACGAACTCCTCGGCGTACGAGACGGGGAGCAGCCCGTCGGAGGTCCCGTGCACGACGAGCGTGGGCGCGTCGATCAGCGGCAGCCTGCGGCGCAGCCCGCGGTCGGCGATGGGCCACATGAACTTGGTGGCGGACCCGAGGTTGCGGGCCGAGAACAGGATGGGCGCGTGCGGGTCGTCCGGGTCGGGCACGAAGTTGGTGGGCTCGACGTCGGGCGGCCCCGCGTGCCACTTCGCGGCCTTGACCTGGTCGGCGGGCCCGAACGGGTCGAGCGTCGGCTCGTCGTCGAGCCAGAGGCCGTAGGCGTTGACGAGCACGAGGCGGCGCACGAGCTGCGGGGCGATCGCGGCGAGCTCGGCCGCGAACATCCCGCCCAGCGAGTGGCCGACGACGTCGACGGACCCGAGACCCCACGACTCGACCAGCTCGCGGTAGAACAGCGCGACGTCCTGGACGTCGGTGAAGTGCTCGAAGCCGGTCGAGTTCCCGTACCCGGGCTGCTCGGGCGCGAGCACCCGGTGGTCCGTGGCGAGCCGCTTCAGGAACCCGGCGGCGCCGGGATGGCGCTCGTACCCGTGCAGGTAGAGCAGCGGTGTGCCGGAACCCTCCTCCCACAGCTCGACGTCGAACGTCCCGATGTTCGGGATCTCCAGCGTGGTCATGTCGCTCCCGGTTCGTGAGCAGGTTCTGGTGTGGAGCAGGTCGGAGGTCAGAAGTCCGGGCCGAGCCCGCCGATCGGCGGCATGCCCGAGTGGGCCCACAGCCCGCCGTCGGCGACCAGGTGGGTGCCGGTGACGAAGGACGCCTCGTCGGACGCGAGGAACAGCACGGCGTTGGCGATCTCCTCGGCCCGGCCGTACCGGCCCATCGGGATCGCCTCCCGGATGTCCGACCAGATCTGCGGGGCGGCGTCGTGGAGCCGGTCGATCGGCGGGGTGCCGATGGGGCCCGGGCAGACCGCGTTGCAGCGGATGCCCTTGCGGGCGTACTCGATCGCGGTGACCCGGGAGAGGTTGACGACGCCGGCCTTGAGCACGTTGTAGGCGCCCAGCCCGTAGTCGCCGGCGAGCCCGGACACCGAGGCGGTGTTGACGATCGCCCCGCGGCCCTGCGCCAGCATCGGCACCAGCGCGACCTTGATCGCGTACCAGTAGGCGACGAGGCTCGCGTCGAGCGAGCGCCGGAACCCCTCCAGTGAGAGGTCGCCGACGCGGCCCGACTCGAAGGCGACGTGGTTGTTGTGCAGCACGTCGAGCGCCCCGTGGCGATCCAGCGCGAACCCGATCAGGGCGTCGATCTCCTCGGGCCGCGAGGCGTCGCAGACCCGCGCCTCGATCGTCCCGCCCGCCTCCCGGACCTCGGCCGCGACCTTCTCGGCCGCCGCCTCGTCGATGTCGGCGATCACGACGGCCGCGCCCTCCCGGGCGAAGGTCCGCGCGGTCGCCGCGCCGATGCCCGAGCCGCCGCCGGTGATCACCGCGACCTTGCCGTCGAGCCGCATGCCGGGCCTCCCGTGCTGGTGGGGTGGGGTGCGGGGCGGTTCCGACGAGCGGTGCCCCGCACCCGAGTCTGCGATCGGCGCGGGGGAGGGACAACGGACGGATGCCCACCCCTCGGGCGGGATCCGTGGGTGTTCCTCCACCCGCGCCGCCGCGGTGGCCCGGCGGGGTGCGCCCCCTCCCCACCGGGCCCGTCGGCGTCAGCCCGCGGTGACCCCGACGCCGTAGAAGGTCGGTGCGTAGGCGGGCCGGTAGCCCTCCGGGAACACCGCCCTGTCGGTCCACGCCGACGGCGGGTAGTGCGCGTGCAGCGGGAAGCTCTTGAGGATCCGCTTCTCCTCCTCGATCATCCGGTGCATCGCCGGGAGCCGGGCGTCCCGGGTCGCGCCGCTGAGCGCGTCGAGCCACGCCTTCTCGAACTCCGGGGTGGTGGTGTTCCACGGGTTGGCGTACTGGCCCGGCAGGCTCGCCTGGTACACGGTGGTCGGGTCCTGGAAGGGCGCGCCCATGCCCGGGAAGGCGTTGCCCTCCTGGCGGCCGTAGAAGGTCTGCGGCGTGGTGGGCGACTCGATCACCCGGGTCGTGGCGCGCAGCCCGGACTCCGCGAGCATCGGCACCAGCGCCTCGGCCACCGCGCGGTGGTCGTCGAGGCTGGGCACGAGCATCTCGAAGTCGACGCCGTTCGGGTAGCCGGCCTGCGCGAGCAGCTGCCGGGCCTTGGCCGGGTCGTAGCTGTAGTCCGGGTTGTCCGGGGTCACGGCCTGGTCGAAGGCCCAGTAGTCGGGCGGCATGTACTGCGCGACCGGCTTGCCGAGGCCGAAGAACACGCCGTCGACGATCGCCTGGCGGTCGACCGCGTGCTGGAACGCCTGCCGGACCTCGAGCTTGTCGAAGGGCGGCTTGCCGGTGTTCATGTACATCGACATGATCGACAGGCTCTTGGACTCGGCGGTGTTGAGCCCGGCGCCCTTGGCCTGGTCGGCCTGGGACGGGTCCAGGTAGGTGAGCTCGGCCTGGCCGGTCTGCAGCATGTTCAACCGGGTCGGCGCCGAGGTCTGCACGTAGATCTCGTAGTGCGCGGCCTTCGCGGCCTCCGGGTCCCAGTAGCCCTCGGTGCGGTCGTAGCGGCTGACCTGGCCGGGGACGTACTCGACCAGCCGGGCCATCCCGGAGCCGACCGGCTTCTGGTCGAGGTCGGGGTTCTTCATCGCGGCCGGACTGATCATGCTGCCCGGGGTGCCGCTGAACAGCGCGGGGAGGTTGCCGCCGGGGCCCGACAGGTTGATCCGGACGGTGGTCGGGTCGACGACGTCGGCGCCCGCGACACGGGCCATAGCGCCCTTCTGCGTGCTGCCGTCGAGGGTCTTCATCCGCTCGATGTTCGCCTTGACCGCCGCGGCGTCGAACTTCGTGCCGTCGGAGAAGGTGACGTCGTCGCGCAGCTTCATGACCAGTGCGGTCTCGTTGTCGACGAACTCCCAGGAGGTGGCGAGCTGGGGCACGAGCTCGCCGTTCTCGTTCTCCCGGATGAGCTGGTCGTAGACGAGCCGGAAGAAGATCATGTCCCACGGGTTGGCGGACTTGTGCGGGTCGAACGTGGACGGGTTCTGCACGAAGACGTAGCGGAACGTGCCGTTCGGGTCGATCGTCCCGCCCCCGGACCCGCCGGTTCCGCCGGAGCCACCGGTGCCGCCGCCGCAGGCGGCCAGCACCACCGCCAGGACGGCCAGCAGGACCGCCGCCACTCTCGAACGGGTGCGGCGCAGCGTCGTTGCTGTGGTCACACGGGTCTCCTCGTCTGAGCGGGCCGGGGACGGCGCGGGGCGCCGGACCACCCGGATCCGCCCGCGCGTAGGGACGTCCGTCACTGTGACCGCGGGCACGTCGGGGGACAACGGAAGTCCGACCAGCCGTGGGCCGCGTCGAATGGGCGGACGCACATCGGGTGCGATACTCCGGCCATGTCGACGAGTCCCGGAGCGGGCGGCGCCGCGGACCGCGCCGGCGTCCCGGGCGGCGCGGCCGGGGCGCCCGCGCGCCGGGCCGGCCGCCCGCGGGACCCCGAGGTCGACCGCAAGGTGCTCGAGGCCGCCCTGGAGGTCTACGCGGACCTCGGGTGGGCCGGGTTCAACTTCGAGGCGGTCGCCCGCCGCGCGGGCGTCGGCCGCCCCGCCCTCTACCGCCGCTGGTTGTCCGCGCGGGCACTGCTGGTCGACGCGATCGAGCGCTCGGGCACCCGGATCGACGTGCCGGACACCGGGTCCGTGCGGGACCAGCTGGTGGTGCTCGCCCGCCAGCTCCTCGTCGAGTACCTGGGGGCGCGGGGGATCGCGGGCCTGCGGCTGCTGGTCGACGCCCGCACCCATCCCGAGGTGTTCGCCGACCTCTACGCCCGCCGCAACGAGGAGCGGGTGCGTGCTGCCCGGGCGATCGTCCGCCGCGGCATCGCGCGGGGCGAGCTCGCCGCGGGCACCTCGCCGACCCTCGTTCTCGACGCGGTGTGCGGCGCCATGCTCAACCACGCCCTCGCCACCCCGGACCGGCTGCGCAAGGTCGTGATCGCGGGCGGCGAGCGGTACGCGGCGGAGCTCGTCGACCTCGTGCTGCAGGGACGGCCTGGCGCGGGATGAGGGGCAGGCCGCGGGCCTCCGCCGCCGACTCGAGCGCCTGTTGCGCGCCGCAAGCTCAGCCGTTCCGGCGGGACTGTCGACGACGGCCATCGCGGAATGCCCACCTCGCCCCGTGCGTCGGTCAGACAGCCCTCCGGACGCTGAATCGAACTGTCGCCGTCCGCAATAGACGGCGCGGTGGCGGCCCCCCGGGGCACTCTTGCGATGTCGCGCGAGCGGCGCCTACGGTCGGGCGATATCGGATGACGGTCGTCCGTAACCGACGGAGGTGGAGATGCCGGCCTTCGCCGTGCCGCCCGAGCACGCCGACCTGCGGGCGGCCGTGCGGCGGTTCCTGGCCGAGTGCTCGCCGGAGGCCGAGGTCCGCCGGCTGATGGAGACCGGGACCGGGCACGACCCCGCGGTCTGGAAGCGGATGGCGGGCGAGCTCGGCCTGCAGGGGCTGATCGTCCCCGCGGACCACGGCGGCGCCGGCGCGGGGCGCGTCGAGCTGGGGATCGTGCTGGAGGAGGCCGGACGAGCGCTGCTCTGCGCACCGCTGTTCGCCACCGTCGCCCTCGCCGCCACCCTGCTGCTGGAGTCCGACGACGCCGAGGCACAGGCCCGGTACCTCCCCGGCATCGCCGCCGGCGACACCATCGCGACCGTGGCGGTGTCGGCGGCCGACCCGGGCCGCCGTCCGCCCGGCTCGGGGGTCGCCGCGGCGGGCACCGCCGAGGGCTGGCGGCTGACGGGGGAGGAGCCGTACGTCGTCGACGGGCACGCGGCCGATCTCCTGCTGGTCCCCGCCCGCACTCCGGCGGGCCTCTCGCTCTTCGCCGTGGACGGCCGGCTATCGCAGCGGCGCCCGCTGCAGACCGTCGACCGGACGCGCAGACAGGCGCGGGTGACGTTCACGGACACCCCGGGTGAGCTGCTCGGCCGGGACGGGACCGCAGGCCCGGTGCTCGACCGCACGCTCGACCTCGCCGCCGTCGCGCTCGCGTCCGAACAGGCCGGTGCCGCAGCCTTCGTGCTGCAGCGGACGGTCGCCTACGCCAAGGAGCGGGTGCAGTTCGGAAGGCCCGTCGGCGGCTTCCAGGCGATCAAGCACATGCTCGCGGACCTGCTGCTGGAGTCCGAGTCGGCGATCTCCGCGGCGCGCTGGGCGGCCGCGGCGGCCGACGAGGGCGACCCGGACCTGCCGGCGCTGGCGAGCCTCGTCCGCGCCTACTGCTCCGACGCCTTCGTGCGGATCGCGGCGGACTCGATCCAGATCCACGGCGGGATCGGCTTCACCTGGGAGCAGGCGGCCCATCTCTACCTGCGCCGGGCCCGGACGAGCGCTCAGCTGCTCGGGGATGCCGCCCACCACCGGGAGCGCTACCTGCAGAGGAGCATGGCATGAGCGTGCGCGCGGAGGTCGCCGCCTGGTTGGCAGCCGAATGGGACCCCGCGACGATGAGCGCAGGCCGCCCCCGCACGGAGTTCGTCGCGGCGGTCGTCGAGGCGGGGTGGGCCGCGCCGCGCTGGCCGCGCCGCTGGTTCGGCCGCGGTCTGTCCGACGACGACGGCCTCGTCGTGGAGGAGGAGTTCCGCCGCGTCGGCGCCCCGGGCTCCGGGCAGGACCGGCACAACCTGTACGCGGCCACCGTGCTGAGCTTCGGCTCGGACGCGCTGAAGGAGCGGTTCGTCGGCCCGATGCTGCGGGGCGAGGTGGCGATGTGTCTGCTCTACAGCGAGCCGGGCGCGGGATCGGACCTCGCCGCCGTCCGCACCCGGGCGGTCCCCGACGGGGACGAGTGGGTCGTCGACGGGCAGAAGGTCTGGACCTCGTCGGCCCGCACCGCGGACTACGGGATGTTGCTGTGCCGCACCGACTGGTCCGTCCCGAAGCACCGCGGCCTGTCCTTCTTCCTCTTCCCGATGCGGCAGCCCGGCGTCGAGGTCCGGCCGTTGCGGCAGATCACCGGGGAGTCGGAGTTCAACGAGGTCTTCCTGACCGGGGCGCGGGTGCCCGACGAGCACCGGCTCGGCGGGCTCGGCGAGGGTTGGCGCGTGCTGCAGACCGCGCTGGCCTACGAGCGGTCGGTCATGGGGGACCGGGCCCGCGCGGGGCGCTCGGACACGGGCATGGCCGAGATGGGCGACGAGCTGGTGAGGCTGGCCGCCGAGACCGGCCGGCTCGGCGATCCCGTGGTGCGCCAGGACCTCGCCCGCGTGGCCGCGCTGCGCAAGGTCAACGAGTGGAACGCGGTGCGCGCCAAGGCCGAGGTCGAGCAGGGCTCCTCGTCGTCGGTGATGTCGCTGGGCAAGCTCGCGATGTCCCGGATCCTGCACGAGAGCGCCCGCGTGCGCGCGAGCCTGGCGGGCCCGCGGGCCATGGTGGAAGGGCCGGAGGAGCCGATCGGCGACGAGGCGACCTTCCTGGCGCTCAACGCCTACTTCACCTCGATCGGCGGGGGCACCGACCAGATCCAGCGCAACATCATCGCCGAGCGGATCCTCGGCCTGCCGAAGGAGTACGAGGTGGACCGCGACGTCCCGTTCTCGGAGGTGCGCAGTGGGTGAGGCACCCAGGACCAGCTGGGGCACATCGCCGTCGGGCAGCGGGCATGAACCCGCGCGCCCAGTTCCGGGACCCGCTGACCCTGGAGCAGTACCACGCCTCGCGCTGGATCACCGAGCCCTTCCACCTGCTCGACTGCTGCCTGGTGTCCAACGGCGGCATCGCCGTCGTCGTGACGTCGGCGGAGCGGGCCGCGGGGCTGGCCCGGCCGCCGGTGCACGTGCACGGCTGGGGCCAGGCTCATCCTGGTGTCCGGCAACGGCGGTGTGCTCGACCACCACTCCACGCTCGTCCTGTCCCCGCACGCCCCCGGGAGGGCCTGATGGTCGGGAAGGTCGCACGGGACGCCGCGACCGCGGAGTTCTTCGACGCCCCCCCCGCGGCGAGCTGCTCCTGCGCCGCTGCCGGGACGGTCACCTGTCCTCGCCGTACGCGACGGCCTGCGAGACCCGCCGCGGCGGACCTCACCCCCACCCCGGCCGAGGGCGGCGGCACGGTGGTGAGCCACACCGCGGCGCACCGGCGGGACGGCACGACGGTCCCGTTGGTCGCGGCGACCAGCCGGATGGTCACGCGCCCACGCCGACCCCCCGCAGGCTGAACATGAAGTTCACCCGGTAGCCCTCGGACGGCAGCACCACCTTGTTCGTGAAGGCCATCGGCGGGGTGTGCTGGTGGATCGGCACGCGCTTGCGGATGTCCTTCTCGCTCTCGACCATCTGCCGCACCGCCGGGGTGCGGGCCTGCGGGTCGGTCCCGAGGAGCGCGGCGCCGTACGCCGTCACGAACTGCGGCGTGCTCACGTTCCACGGGTTGTAGAACTGGTCCGGCAGCTCCGGGAGATAGGCCGTCGTCGGGTCGCCCACCGGGGATCCCATGCCGATCAGCGCGTTGCCCTCCTCGCGCGCGAAGAAGGTGTCCGCCGTGGTGGCGGCGTCGATGACCCGCGGCTTCACCCGGAACCCGCCCGCCTCGAGCATCGGGATCAGGGCCTCGGCCGCCGAGCGGTGGCTGTCGATGCCCGGGATCAGGAACTCGATGTCGACGCCGTTCGGGTAGCCGGCCTCGGCGAGCAGCTGCTTGGCGCGTGCCGGGTCGTGGTTGAAGCCCGGCGCGTCCGGCGTGACGGCCGGGTCGTAGCCCCAGTGGTCCGGGGGCAGGAACTGGGCGACGGGCGTCCCGTAGCCGAAGAACACGCCGTCGACGATGGCCGTGCGGTCGATGGAGTGCTCCAGTGCCTCCCGGGCCTCGAGCTTGTCGAACGGCGCCTTGCCCGGGTTCATGAAGAAGTTGAGGATCGCGGTGCTCGCCGAGGCCTCGGCGTTGAGCCCGGCCGCCTTGGCCTGGTCGGCCTGCGAGGCCTCGAGGTTGGCGATGTCCGCCTGGCCGCCGATCAGCATGTTCATCCGGGTGGTGGCCTGGGGCTGCACGTAGATCTCGTACTTCGCGGCCTTGGCGGCCTCCTTGTCCCAGTAGTTCGGGTTCCGCTCGAACCGCACGACCTGGTTCGGCACGTACTCGACCAGCGTCGCCATGCCCGAGCCGACGGGCTTCTGGTCCAGGTCGGGGTTGTCGAAGGCCGCCGGGCTGATCATCACGCCCGCCGAGCTCGAGAGGAAGTTGGGCAGGTTCCCGCCGGGCCCGTTCAGGTTGATCCGCACCTGGGTCGGCGACACGACCTGCACGTCCTGGATCGCCCGGATCAGCCCCTTCACCGCGCTCGTCTCGGAGAACCGCGCCCGGTCGAGGTTCGCCTTCGCGGCGGTCGCGTCGAACCTGGTGCCGTCGACGAACGTGACGTCGTCGCGGAGGTCGAGCACCAAGGCCTTGCCGTCGTCGACGAACTCCCACTTCGTGGCGAGCTGCGGCGTGAGCTCGCCGAACGTGTCCGCCCGGATCAGGTGGTCGTAGGGCAGCTGGTAGACGACGTTGTCCCAGGGGTTGCCGGACCTGTGCGGGTCGAAGGTCGACACCGCCTGCGACCAGGCGAAGCGCAGGGTGGCGTTCGGGTCGGCCTGCGTGGCCTGCCCCGAACCCGTCCCGCCCCCGCTCCCGCCGCCGCACGCGGCGGCGAGCAGGGCCACCACGGCGACCAGCACCGCCAGCACCCTCGTCGACGCTCTCCTGTCACGCCCCATTGCGCTCCTCGTCTCCCTCGTCTCCTCCGACCGACCGCCGCTGCCCGGCGGAGCCGGATCAGCCCGCTGCCACCGCGATGCCGCGGAACACGGGCGCGTACGCGGGCCGGTATCCCGGCGGGAAGATGACCTTGTCGGTCCAGACGCTCGGCGGCTGGGCCGCGTAGATGCCGAACTGGCGCCGCAGGTCCTTCTCGTCCTCGATCATCCGGTGCACCGCGGGCAGCCGCTCCTCGCGCGTCGCGCCGACCAGGGAGTCGTTCCAGGCCTGGGTGAACTCCGGCGACGTCGTGTTCCACGGGTTGGTGAACTGCCCGGTCAGGTTCGACTCGTACTGGGTGGACGGGTCGACGAACGGTGCGCTCGCGCCGATGTAGGCGTTGCCCTCCTGGCGGCCGAAGAACGTGGCCGGCGTGGTCGCGGGCTCGATCACCCGGGTCCGGGGCCGCAGGCCCACGGCCTCGAGCATCGGGATGACGGCCTCGGAGACGGCGCGGTGGTCGTCGAGAGCGGGGATGAGCATCTCGAAGTCCGCCCCCGCCGGGTACCCGGCCTGCGCCAGCAGCTGCTTCGCCTTCTCCGGGTCGTAGGCGTAGTCCGGGCCGTCCCAGGCGACCTTGTCGTCGTACGCCCAGTGCCCCGGCGGGATCAGCTGCGAGGTCGGCGCGCCGATGCCGAACAGGACGCCGTCGACGATCGCCCGGCGGTCGATGGCGTGCTCCATCGCCTGCCGCACCTCGAGCTTGTCGAAGGGCGCCTTCGCGGTGTTCACGGTCATCCGGAAGATCGTGGTGCTCTGCGACGGCTCGACGTGCAGGCCCGCGGCCACCGCCTGGTCCTGCGTGGACGGGTCCAGGTAGGTCATGTCGATCTGACCGGTGGTCAGCATGTTCAGCCGGGTCGGCGACGACGTCTGGACGTAGACCTCCACGCCGGCGACCTTGACGGCGTCGGGGTCCCAGTAGTTCGGCGCCTTCGTGTACCGGGTCACCTGGCCCGGCACGTACTCGGTCATGGTGAACATGCCGGAGCCGACGGGCTTCTGGTCCAGGTCGGGGTTGTCGAACGCCGCCGGGCTGATCATCGAGCCGTGCCGCTCGGTGAACAGGGCGGGCAGGTTGCCGCCCGGCGAGCTCAGGTTCAGCCGGACGGTGGTCGGGTCCGGGGTGTCGATCGAGGCGATCGCCCGCAGCGCGCCCTTGACCGCGCTCGTCTCCAGGGTCTTGGCGCGTTCGAGGTTCGCCTTGACCGCGGCGGAGTCGAACTTCGTGCCGTCGTGGAAGGTGACGTCGTCGCGCAGGGTCAGCTGCAGGACCGTGCCGCCGTCGAGGAACTCGTACCCGGTGGCGAGCATCGGGACGATCTCGCCGTTCTGGTCCTCCTGCAGCAGCTGGTCGTAGACCAGCCGCAGGTTGACCATGTCCCAGGCGTTGCTGGAGCGGTGCGGGTCGAAGCTGGAGACGTTCTGCACGAACGCGTAGCGCAGGATCGCGTTCGGGTCCGGCTGCGCGGCGGCGCCGGAGCCCGCGCCGCCGCCTCCGCATGCGGTGACCAGCAGCGCGAACACGGCGATCAGCCCGGCGATCAGCCGCCGGGACGAAGGAGCCCTCACCGGGCGCTCCTCTCGGGTCGGGGCGTCAGCCCGTGAACTGGCCACCGGCGGGGTGCAGGATCTGCCCGGTGGTGAACGACGACTCGTCGCTCGCGAGGTACAGGCACGCGTCGGCGGACTCGGTCGCGGTGCCGAGCCGGTTCATCGGCGTGATGCTCATGGCCATCGCGTAGGCGGGCTCGTTGTCCTCGAGCCCGGCGATCATCGGCGTGGCCGTGTAGCCGGGTCCGACGGCGTTGACCCGGACCCCGGTCTGCGCCAGCTCCAGGGCCATGACCTTGGTGAGCATCCAGACCCCGGCCTTGGACACGCAGTACGGCGACGCGCCCGCCAGCGGAATCTTCGCCGCGGTCGAGGCGATGTTGACGATCGACCCGCCCGTGCCCTGCTCCAGCATCTGCCGGGCCAGCGCCCGGTCGGTGAACAGCACCCCGAGGACGTTCACGTCGAGCACGCGGCGGAAGTTGTCCGGCTCGAGGTTGACGACGTGCGTGGCGTCGCCCCGCGCCGCGCGGGTCTGGATGTTGCTGGCCCCCTGTGCCGTGGCGACGCCCGCCGCGGCCACGCCGACGTCGACGTGCCCGAAGGCCTCGACCGCGGCGGCGACCAGCGCCTCGCAGTCGGCCTCCGAGGTCGTGTCGGTCCGCACGTACCGCGCGGAGCGGCCGGCCTTCTCCACCAGCGCGACCGTCTCGGCACCGTCCCGGAGGTCGCCGACGACGACGTCGGCGCCCTCCTCGGCGAACCGCACCGCGGTCGCCTGCCCGATCCCGCTCGCGCCGCCGGTGATCACGGCGACCTTGCCCGTCAACCTCATCGAGGGTCCTTTCCGAAGGTGAGCACGAGCCGGCCGCGGGTACCGCCCGCCTGCAGCCGTCGGTGCGCGGCGGTGGCCTCGGCGGCCGGGTAGGTGTCGGCGACGCGCAGGGTCAGCCGCCCGTCGAGCACGAGCTGGGCGAGCTTGGCGATCTCCGCGCCGTCGGTGAGGTGGTCGCGGACCATGACCGGGTGGACCCGGATGTCCCGCTCGGTCGGGCCCGCCCAGAACCGGACGGTGGCCAGTGCGCCGCCGTCGCGCACGATCGGCAGGGCTCCCGCGTCGAGGACCGCCGCGTCGATCAGCCCGTCCACCCCGTCGGGCACGGCGGCCCGGAACGCGGCGATCTCCTCCGTCACGTCGCGCGAGGCCGGCACCACCACGTCGGCGCCCAGGCCGCGGACGAGCCCCTCGTCCTGCGCGAACGCGTCGGCGACGACCCGCAGGCCGGCGATCCGGCCGAGCTCGATCGCGTACCCGCCGACGGCCCCGGCCGCCCCGGTCACGCCGAGCGTCTGCCCGGCGGTGAGCCCGAGGTGCAGCAGTGCGGAGTAGACGGTCAGGCCGTTCATCGGGAGCGTGGAGGCCTCGACGTCACTGATGCCGTCCGGGATCGCCGCGGCCGCGTTGTCCGGCACCACGACGTACTCGGCCTGGGCCCCGCCCAGCGCGCGGCGCGGCATGACGATCGCCATCACCCGCTCTCCGACGGCCCAGGCGCTGTCGGGGCCGACGGCGTCGACCACGCCGGCCATCTCCATCCCCGGCACCCACGGGGCGGGCAGGCCCTCCGACTCCCGCGGGCCCCACTGGCGGAAGGCGGTGTCGGTCGGGTTGACCGCCGCGGCGGTGGTGCGGATCCGGATCTCCCGCGGACCGGGCTCGGGGGTGGGCAGCTCGACGAGCCGCAGCACCTCGGGACCACCCGGGTGCGGGATGCCCACGGCGTACATGTCAGGACTCCTCGGGAGCGACGGGGTCGGGCAGGACGAGCACCTTCACCGAGCCGGCGACGGCGTGCTGGGTGTCGAAGGCGTCGGCGACCCGGCTCAGCGGGACGCGGTGGGACACGAGCGGGGCGACGTCGACCAGGCCGTCGGCGAGCAGCCGGAAGGCCTCGGTCGCGTCGGGCCCGGTGTAGGCGAAGCTGCCGAGCAGCCGGAGCTCCTTCTGCACCACCGTGTCCAGGTCGACCGGCGGGCTCGCACCGACCAGGCCGGCGACCGAGACCGTCCCGCCCGCCCGGACGACCTCGGTGGCGAGCGCGGTGATCGCGGGGGCGCCGGAGCACTCGAAGAAGGTGCCGACGTTCCCCGCGACCTGGTACGGCGAGGTCGAGGTGCCCCACCGGTCCAGCAGGTACGTCCGCGGGTCGTCGGTGTGCGCGTCGAGGACCGTCGCGCCGAGCCCCGATGCCGAGGCGAGCCGGGCGGGGGAGACGTCGATCCCGACGACGTCCCGCGCGCCGTGGGCCAGCAGCACCCGCAGCACGCACTGCCCGATCGAGCCGAGCCCGGCCACGACGAGCGGCCCGTCGAGCTCGGGCGCGGCGGTCGCGACGGCCCGGGTCGCGACCGAGAGCGGCTCGAGGAAGGCGCCCTCCTCGACGCTCATCGAGTCGGGCATCCGGTGCAGCCGGGCGCCGGACTCCGCGTTCGGCACGAGGACCTTGTCCGAGAGCCCGCCGCGTGCACTGGAGGCGGGCGCCGCACAGAGGTTGGTGCGGCCGAGGGAGCATTGGCGGCAGGAGCCGCAGGGGCCCATGGGGTTCACCGCGACCCGGTCCCCGACCTTCAGGCCGCGGATCCCGGATCCGACCGCGGCGACCGTGCCCGAGAACTCGTGGCCCATCGGCGCGCCCGGGGTGATCCAGGCGCCCTCGGCGAAGGCGTGCACGTCCGACCCGCAGATGCCGCAGGCGGCGACGTCCAGCACCACGTCCCCGGGGCCGGGGACGGGATCCTCGACCTCGACCAGCCCGATCCGCCCCACGCCCTCCCAGACCGCGCTCCTCATGCGGACACCCGGGCCAGGGTCCGGACCGACGCGCCCCCGAGACGGGGACCGGCCGTGTGCAGGTGGCAGGCCACCTCGCCGGAGCCCTGCGCGGGCGTGAGCGGCGGGACCTCGGTGCGGCAGACGTCCATCGCGTAGGTGCACCGGGTGTGGAACCGGCAGCCCGGCGGGACCCGCGAGGGGTCCGGCGGGTCGCCGGACAGCACGATCCGCTCGCGGCTGCGCTGGGTCCGGGGCGATGGCACGGGCACGGCGGACAGCAGCGCCTCGGTGTAGGGGTGGGCTGGGGCGTCGAACACCCGGGCGGCGTCGCCGTGCTCGACGATCTGCCCGAGGTACATCACCGCGACCCGGTCGGAGATGTGCCGGACGACGGACAGGTCGTGCGCGATGAACAGGTACGTCAGGCCGATCTCGGCCGAGAGCTCCTCCAGCAGCCCGATGACCTGGTTCTGGGTGGAGACGTCGAGGGCCGAGACGGCCTCGTCGAGCACCAGGATCTTCGGGTCCGCGGCGATCGCGCGGGCGATGGTGAGCCGCTGGCGCTGGCCGCCGGAGAACTCGTGGGGGTAGCGGGTCATGTACTCCGGCGGGAGCCCGACCCGGCGCAGCAGGTCCGCGACCCGCTCCACGCGTTCGGTGCGGCCCAGCTTGACGTGCACGTCGAGCGGCTCGCCGATCGAGTCCCGGACCAGCATCGACGGGTCCAGTGAGGAGTAGGGGTCCTGGAAGACCATCTGGATGTCCCGGCGTGCGCTGCGCAGCTCCTTCGCGGGCAGGCCGAGGAGCTCGCGGCCCTCCAGCCGCACCGACCCGCCGGTCGGCTCGACCAGGCGCATCAGGCCGCGCGCCGTCGTCGACTTGCCGCAGCCGGACTCGCCGACCAGGCCGAGGGTCTCGCCCTCGGTCAGGTCGAAGCTCACCCCGTCGACCGCCTTGAGCTCGATCCGCTCGCGGAACAGCCGCCTGCGCGGGGCGAAGGTGACCTCCAGGTCGCGGACGGTCAGCAGCGGATCCGCCCTCCCGGGCAGGGACTGGGCGGTCACGGGTTCCCCTTCAGGGTCAGCTCGGCGTGGCGCAGGCAGCGGGTGGTGTGGTGGGCGGCGACGAGCTCCAGCGGCGGCGTCGGCCCGCCCGTGCAGGCCTCGGCGACGTACCGGCACCGCGGGTGGAAGCGGCAGCCCTCCGGCATCGCGCCGACCCGGGGCGGGTGGCCCGGGATGCTCGCCAGCGCCTCGGACGGGTTGTCCATCCGGGGCATGGCGGCGAGCAGCCCCTCCATGTAGGGGTGCCGGGGGTCCTCGAACAGCTCGTCGAGCCCGGCGCTCTCCACGATCTGCCCGGCGTACATCACCAGCACCCGGTCACAGATGTCCGCGACCACGCCGAGGTCGTGGGTGATGAAGACGACCGACATCCCGTGCTCGCGCTGGATCTCCCGCAGCAGCTCCAGGATCTGGGCCTGCACGGTGACGTCGAGGGCCGTGGTCGGCTCGTCGGCCACGATGACGTCGGGGTTGCAGGCGAGCGCGATCGCGATCATCACGCGCTGGCGCATGCCGCCCGAGAACTCGAAGGGGTACTGGGTGGCCCGCCGGGCCGGGCTGGGCACGCCCACCCGGTCCAGCAGCTCGACCGCCCGGCGCTTCGACTCCCGCCGGCTCGCGCCCTCGTGCCTGCGCAGCACCTCCGCGATCTGGTCGCCGACCGTGAACGCCGGGTTCAGGCTGCTCATCGGCTCCTGGAAGATCATCGAGATCGTCGGCCCGCGAACGTCGGACATCTGCTTGGGGGAGAGCCGGGTCAGGTCGTGGTCGAGCAGCCGCAGGGTGTCGGCGCGGACGCGGGTCTGCTTGGGCGGCATCAGTCCGGCGATCGACAGGCAGGTCACGCTCTTGCCGGAGCCGGACTCGCCGACGATCCCGAGCGTCTCCCCGCGCCGGACGGAGAAGCTCACCCCGTCGACGACCGTCGCCCACCCGGACTCGGTGAGGACGTCGACGACGAGGTTGTCGACCTCGAGGGTGGTGTCGGTCAAGGTGGCTGCGTTCTGGGTCGCCGTCACGACTCGGTCCTTTCCTCGCGGCCGAGGGCGTCGCGGAGGCCGTCGCCGAGCGTCACGAACGTGAACACCGTCAGCGCGATCAGCACGCCCGGGAAGATGCCCAGCCACGGCGAGCGTCCGAAGTAGAGGAAGCCCTCGCGGATCATGGATCCCCAGCTCGCGTCGGGCGGCTGGACGCCGAGGCCGAGGAAGCTCAGGCCCGCCTCCGACAGCATCGCGTAGCCGGCGGTGACGGCGATCGCGACGGTCAACGGGGACAGGGTGTTCGGCAGGATGTGCCGGAGGATGACCATCCAGGTCGGGGTGCCGATGCTGCGTGAGGCCTCGACGAAGGTCTCCTCCTTGAGCCCCAGGACCACGCCGCGGACCAGCCGGAGGAACCGCGGCGCCATCAGGATCCCGACGGCGAACATGGCGTTGCGCAGGCTCGGGCCGAGGACGCCGACCAGGGCGATCGCGAGCAGCAGCGGCGGGAAGCTCATCGCCGCGTCGTTGAGCCGCATGACGACCTGGTCGAAGCGGCCGGACAGGAAGCCGGAGAGGAAGCCCAACGGCACCCCGATCGCCATCGCCACGGCCAGCGCCAGCGCGATGGCGAGCAGGGACACCCGGGTGCCGACGATCAGCCGGCTCAGGATGTCGCGGCCCAGCTGGTCGGTGCCCAGGAGGTGGCCGGGGGAGAAGGGGTCCAGCAGCACGGCGCGCAGGTTCTGCGCGTTCGGGTCCGCCGGGGTGATGAACGGTCCGATCAGGGCCACGACGACCAGCAGGGACAGGACCCCGAGCGCGATCATCGCGCCCCGGTTGCCGCCGACCCGGCGCCGGAAGTCCGCCCACGCCCCACCACCGTGGGCCAGTGCCTCGGCCGAGACCGACGCGGGGGCGCCGGCCGGCATCGCCGAGGCCGCGGGTGCCTCCGGCGCGACCTGCGCCGACGGCTCCCGGGCGGCCTCCGACTTCTTCTCCACGTTGGTCATCGGGGCCGCACCTTCGGGTTGAGGTAGCCGTACGTGAGGTCGACGAGCAGGTTCGAGAGCATCGCGACGAGCACGGCGACCAGCACGATCCCCTGGATCACCGGGATGTCGCGGGTGGTCACCGCGTTGAGCGCGACCTGGCCGAGGCCGGGGACGCCGAAGATCTGCTCCACGAGCACGGCGCCGCCGAGCAGCGCGGTGATCTGCAGGCCCAGGACCGTGACGAGCGGGACGCTCGCGTTCTTCATGACGTGCTTGCCGATCACCACCCGCCCCCGCAGGCCCTTCGCCCGCGCCGTGCGGACGTAGTCCTGCTGCAGCACACCGATGATCGAGCCGCGCAGCTGCCGGGCGCTCTCCGCGGCGCCGGCGATGCCGAGGGTCAGGGCCGGCAGCAGGATGTGCGAGGCCCAGGCGGCGGGATCCTTCTCGATGGGGACGTAGCCCGTCGCCGGCAGCCACCCGAGGGTGAGGCTGAACAGCAGCACGAACATCAGGCCGAGCCAGAACGACGGCAGGGCGATACCGAGGGACGAGCCGATGCTCGAGATCCGGTCCAACCAGGTCCCGCGGCGCAGCGCCGACACGATCGCGGTCGGCACCGCGATGAGCAGCGAGATGACCAGGGCCGATCCCGCGAGGGCGAGCGTGACGGGGAGCCCGTCCCCGATCGAGGTGGCGACCGGACGGCTGGTGAACAGCGAGGTGCCCAGATCGCCCGACAGGGCGGAGGTGATCCAGTCCCAGTACTGGACGACCATCGGGCGGTCGAGCCCCAGCCGTTCCCGCACGGCCGCCACCTGCTCGACCGTGGCCTCCGGGCCGGCGATCGTGACGGCCGGGTCGCCCGGGATCAGCAGCACGAGGCCGAAGACGACGAAGGTCACCAGCAGGAGTACGGGAACGGTGGTCGCCACGCGCGTCAGAAAGAACTTCAGCACGGGATGCTCAACCTCCTCGTTGAAGTCGGCGCATCGATTCTCGGGAAATTCCGGGCAGCACGCGGCCCCGTTCCGGGGGTCGCCCGGGAAGGGGACGGCAGAACCCGTCGGCGGGTTCTTCGGGCCGGTCTCAGCAGGGGGATCGACGGTCGGCGTCGGCTTCGGACGCTAAGCGAGGCGGCCCGTGGCGGGCAATGGGCGGCGCGTCCGATTTCGCCGGGAAATCGCCCGGGCGCCGTTTCCCGCTCGATCCGGCGCCCGCATTGGGACGATGTCCACGACGACACCGGAACTGCTGTGCGGATCCCCATTGTCCCCCCCGCCGACGGCCGCCCACGCTGGCCCCGTGCCCGGCAGGTGCCGGGAGCCGCGGTGAGGTCAGGAGGCGGAACGGTGAAGTTCCACTGGTTCGCGGAGGTCACGTACGACGGCCTGCCGCCCGGGTTCCCGGCGGCGGGGCAGGGCGGCTGGGTCGACAGCCCGATCGCGATGGCCGACGCCGAGCGGGTCGGCGCCAACTACCGGATGTTCATCCGGCTCATGCAGCAGGCCGACCGCGACGGCTTCGACGGGCTCGCCGTCAACGAGCACCACCAGACCCCGTTCGCCATGACGCCCTCGCCGAACCTGCTCGCGGCCAGCGTCGCGAGCAGCACCGAGAAGGCCGCGATCCTCGTGATCGGCGACTCCCTGGCCCTCTACAACCCGCCGACGCGCGTCGCCGAGGAGTTGGCCTACCTGGACTGCCTGTCCGAGGGGCGGCTGATCGCGGGATTCGTGTTCGGCACCCCGATGGACTCGACCCACGCCTACGGGCGGCCGCCGATCGAGCTGCGCGAGCGCTTCCACGAGGCGCGCGAGCTGATCCTGCGCGCCTGGGAGGAACCGGAGCCGTTCACCTTCAACGGCCGCTACACCCAGCTCCGCCAGGTCAACCTCTGGCCCCGGCCGATCCAGCGCCGCCCGCCGATCTGGGTCCCCGGCTCGACGAGCCCGGAGACCTGGGAGCTCGTGACCCGCGAGAACTACTGCTACGGCCACCTGTCCTTCTCCGGCCTGAAGGCCGCCAAGCCGCTGGTCGACGGCTACTGGGACTACGTGGCGGCGCACGACGGCGACATGAACCCGCACCGGATGGCGTTCACGCAGATCGTCTGCGTCGCCGACACCGACCGGGAGGCGGAGGAGAAGTACGCCGAGGCCGTGCGCTACTTCCAGCGCGTCCGGGATCCCGCCGTGCGGTGGGCGACGCCCCCGGGCTACCACTCGTCCGCGGCCCTGCGCGGCATGCTCGGCCGGACGACGTCGCCGCAGGCCGTGGAGGACAAGCGGCGGGCGGTCACCGGCGAGATGAGCTTCTGGGAGTACGACGAGAAGGGCTACATCGTGGCCGGCACCCCGGACCGGGTGGCGCAGCGGCTGCGCGAGCTGGCGACCGAGCTGCGGGTCGGGCAGCTGATCGCGTCGCTGCACATGGGCAACCTTCCGGAGGAGACGGCCGCGATGAACACGCACCTGTTCGGCACCACGGTGATCCCGCAGCTGCGGGACCTGTGGGCGGACCAGCCGGACCACTGGACCCCGGCGGTCAGCCGGGCCCGGGTCGGGGCGCCCTCGCTGGTGGCGGGCTCGTGAGCACGGGGGACGGCAGCCGGCGGGGTGGGGAGAACACCGCTGAGGTCAACGGCGTCCGGCTCCGGTACGAGGTGGCCGGGGACGGCCCGCCGCTGTTGCTGATCGCGGGGCTCGGACTCAGCTCCCTCGCGTGGGCCGCTGCCGCGCCGCGGCTCCGCGAGGGCTTCACCGTGATCACGTTCGACAACCGGGGGACCGGGCTGTCGGAGGTCCCGCCCGGCCCGTACCCGATCGACACCCTGGGCGACGACGCCGCCGCGCTGGTCCGGCACCTCGGGCTCGGCCCGGTCGCGGCCGTCGGGTGGTCGCTGGGCGGTTCGGTGCTGCAGTCGATGCTGGTCCGACACGGCGACGTGCTGTCGAAGGCGGTGCTGCTCAACGCCTTCCCCTCGTACACCGGCGTGCAGGACGCCTGGCTCGACGCCGGCCTCGCACTGCGCCGGGCCGGTGTGGATCCGGTGTCCGTCGGGATCCACGGGATGCCCTGGGCGTTCACCCCGCGCCTGCTCGCCGACCACGCCGCCGCGCAGGCGCAGGCGGAGCTGGCGCGCAAGGACCCGCACCCGACCACGCTCGCCGGGTTCGAGGCGCAGGCCGCGGGCCTGCGCGTCTACGACTCCCGTGCCGACCTGCCCTCGGCGACCACTCCCACGCTGGTGCTCGCCGGCGCCGAGGACGTGCTGACGCCCGTCGCGCAGTCCGTGGAGATGGCCGAACTGCTGCCGCGCGGCACGCTGCAGGTCCTGCCCCGGGGTGGGCACGGCATGGTCGTGGAGTACCTCGACGACACCCTCGCGGCGATCACCGCCTACCTCGGGGCCGACCGGTGAGCGCGCCGGCCCTCGGCCCGGTCGGTGCCGTCGACAGGGCGGTCGATCGGGCCGTCGCGGCCATCGCGGCGGGGCGTCCGGTCGTCCTGCTCGACGACCTGGCGGCCACCCCGCAGGTCGTGCTCGTCGCCGCCGCGGAGCTCGCCGACACGTCCATCGTGGCGCTCGTCGTCCGGGAGTCCGGCGGGCTGCTGTGCGTCGCGCTGCCGGGGAAGCGGCTCGACGCGCTGCGGATCCCCCCGATGACGGCGGGCTGGTCGGCCGAGCGGCCCGCGGTGGCGGTGTCCGTGGACCTGGCCGTGGGCGTCTCCACCGGGATCTCGGCCCGGGACCGGGCCGCGACGGTCCGGGCCCTCGCGGACCCGGCCACCACGGCCGCGGACCTCGTGCTGCCGGGTCACGTGCTCCCGCTGCGCGCCCACCCGGACGGGCTCGCCGCCCGGCCCCGGCCCGCCGAGGCGGCCGTCGACCTGTGCCTGCGGGCCGGGCTCGCGCCGGCGGGCCTGGTCGCGGCGGCCCCCGATCTCGGGCCGGGAGCCGCCGGTCCGGCGCGCGCCCTCGCCCGCCGGCTCGGGGTGCCGGCCCTGCCGATCTCGCGGCTCGCCGCCCCGTCGATCCCGCGGCCCGCCGGGGCGGGATCGGCGCGGCCCGCTCCGCCGGACCGTGCGGCGGCCCGGGTCGCGCGGGCCGGCTGACGGGTGGGCCCGATCTCCGCCGCCCCGTCCGGCACGGCCCCGCCCGGCGCGGCGCCGGTCGTCGCCCGGCGTGGCGCGTTCCTGGTCCTGATGTGCAGCGTGCAGTTCATGATGCTCGTCGGCGGCACCGTGGTGACGGTGTCGCTGCCGGTCATCCGCCGTGAGCTCGGGCTCGGGGCCGGCGAGCTGCAGTGGGTGCTGACGGCGTTCCCGCTGACCTTCGGCTGCCTGCTGCTGCTCGGCGGCCGGTGCGCGGACGTCTTCGGCAGGCGCCGGCTGTTCCTGTCCGGGCTACTGGTGTTCGGGGCGGGTTCGCTGCTGTGCGCGGTCGCGGACCGGTCCTGGGTGCTGATCGGGGCGCGGGCCCTCGCGGGCCTGGGGGCCGCGATGGCCTCGCCCGCCGCGATGGCGCTGCTGACCTCGGTGTTCGTTGCGCCCCGAGATCGCAGCACTGCGCTCGGCGCGTGGGCCGCCGTCGGCGCGATCGGCGCGACCCTGGGCAACGTGCTCGGCGGCCTGCTGACCTCCGCGGGCGGCTGGCAGTGGATCTTCCTCGTGAACGTGCCGGTGTGCATCGTCGCGGCGGCCGCGGTGCTGCTCCTCGTCCCGGCCGGGGTCCCCGAGGGACGCCGGCCGCGGCTCGGCCTGCTCGGCGGGGCGACGTGCACCGCGGCCGTCGCCGCGCTGGTCCTCGGACTCGGCGAGCTGCGCGTCCCCGGCGGGCTCCCGGTCGCGGGGGTCCTGCTCGGGACAGCCGTCGCGCTCGCCGCCGCGTTCGTGGTCTCCCAGGTGCGCAGCCCCGAGCCGCTGCTGCCCCTCGGTCTGTTCCGCAGGCGGACCTCGTTCGCGTTCGCGCTGGTCCTGGTCACCGCGGGCACCGGGATCGGCGCCTACTTCACCACCTCGCTGTTCATGCAGGAGACGCTCGGCTGGTCGGCCCTGCGGGCGGGCCTGGCCTTCGTGCCGTGGGCCGCGCTGACCGCGGTGGTCGCCCAGATCGCGTCGCGCACCCTGCACCTGATCGGGCCGCGGGTCCTGGTGCCGGTCGCGATGCTGGTCTCGGCGGCCGGCGCCCTCCTCCTGTCCCGCGCCTACGGCCCCTCGGTCGCGTTCGCGCCCGACCTGCTGGTGCCGTTCCTGCTGCTCGGTGCGGGAACCGGGGCCGCGAGCGTGAGCTGCACGGTGACGGCGATGTCCGGTGTCCCGCGGTCCCGGCACGGCGTCGGCGCCGGTGCGTTGAACAGCACGCAGGCGATCGGCGCGGCGGTGACCATCGCCGTGGTCACCGTGCTGACTGCGACCGCGACGACGCGCGCCCTCGCCGCGGGCAACACGCCGCTCGGCGCGTCGGTGGAGGGCCAGCGGTCCGCGGTCCTCGTGCTGGCCTTCCTCGCGCTCGGCGGTGCGGTCGCGGCCGCGGTCCTCCTCCCCGGCCGCACCCCCGCTCCCGACGAGCGCGACCTCGACCCGGGCGCCACGCTGCCGGCCACCGGGTCCCTGCCCTGACCCGGCACCCGGCGCCGGCCGGAGCCGCGCCCCCGGGGGAGCGCGGCGCGGGCCCCCAGGGACTCAGAAGAGGGTGGCGGCCAGGACGAGAGCGCTCGTGTTGAACACGACGTGACTCGCCACCGCGGGCCACAGCGAGCCCGTGCGCTCGACCAGCACCGCGTTCACCAGGCCCAGCAGGAACGCCACGATGATCACCACCGGGGACAGGTGCAGCAGGCCGAACACCACCGAGCTGCCGAGAGCGGCGACCACCGGCCCGTAGCGGCGCAGGGAGGAGTAGACCACGCCGCGGTAGAGCATCTCCTCGGCCAGCGGGACCGCGAGGCCGGCGAGAAGGAGCATGATCGCCAGGCTCCAGCCACCGGCGGTGACCGCGTCGACGAGGAACTGCTGCGGGTTGCCGGTGTCGCCGGTCAGGGCCTGCCAGGCGAGGCCGATCGGGATGCACAGGAGCCGCAGCCCCACGCCCGCAGCGGCCCCCGCGACGACCCAGCGGACGGCGGGAACACCGAGGCGGAGAGGCGCCCAGGAGCGGACGCGGAGGGCGAGCAGGAGCCCGACCAGCCCGAACGTGCCGAGCACCGTGGCGAGGAGGACGACGAGGACGTTCTCGCCCCACCCGGCGACGTGCAGCCCGAGACCGATCACGACGTCCATCGCGATCAGGCCGACCGGGGCGAGGACGAACTCGGGCCATCCCGGCGCGCGACGGGACGTGGTGTCGGGGGCGGGCAGCGGGCGGGTGGCGGTCGGTGCGGACATCGCGGCCTCCGGGGTCCGGGTCGGTTCGAGGTGCCCGCAACGCTAGGAACCGGCGACGACCAGGCGCTTCCGTCGTGGGACGGGACCTGGCCGGGGCGCCTCCGCCGCACGGACCTCCTCCTCACGGCGGAGGCGACAGGACGGGCGTCGCGGGCAGAATCGGCGCGTGCCGATCCGGGTGCTCCTCGCCGACGACCAGGCCGTCGTGCGCGCGGGTCTGCGCGTGGTGCTGGACACGGACCCCGACATCACGGTGGTGGGTGAGGCGGCCGACGGCGCCGACGCGGCGCGCCGGGCCGCCGAGATCCGGCCCGACGTCGTGCTGATGGACGTGCAGATGCCCGGCTGCGACGGCATCGAGGGGCTGCGCCGGATCGTCGGGCAGCGCCTCGGCGTGCGCGTCCTGATGGTGACGACGTTCGACCTTGACCGGTACGTGTTCGACGCCCTGCGCGCCGGGGCCAGCGGGTTCGTGCTCAAGGACATCGAGCCGGACGAGCTGTGCGACGCGGTCCGCACCGTGCACGCCGGGCACTCCCTCCTCGCCCCCGAGGTGACCGGGCGGCTGATCGAGGCGTTCGTCCGGTCCGACGCCCCGCTGACGTCCGCGCCGACGTCCGCGCCGACGTCCGCACCGGCGCTCGCCGCGTCGGTCCCGCTCACCGGGCGCGAACGCGACGTCGTCGCGCTGGTCGCCCGCGGGATGAGCAACGCCGAGATCGCCGCCGCGCTCGTCGTGGCCGAGTCGACGGTCAAGACGCACGTCTCCAGCCTGCTGCTCAAGCTCGGCCTGCGGGATCGCGTCCAGCTCGTCGTGCACGCCTTCGAGACCGGACTGGCCGGTCGGGCACCGGGCGCATGAGCGCCCTGCGGCGGCCCGCGGGCGTCGACGTCGTGGTCGCGGCCGTCCTGGCGGCGGTCCTCGTCCCCGTCCTCGGGTCCGGTTCGCCGCCCGCGGCGACCGCCCTCGCGGTGGTGGGGACCCTCGTCGACGTGGCGGCCCTCCTCCTGGTGCGGACGTCCTCGGTGACCGCCACGGCGGCGGTCGCGATCGCGACGACGGTGCCCGGCCTGGACCTCGGACCGGGAGTGCTCGCGTGGCCGCTGCTCGCGCTCCTCGTCGGGCTGCACGGCGGCAACGACGCCGTGCTCGCCGCCGCGTTCACCGTGTCGGTCGTCGTCTCGGGCCGGTGGCATCCGGCGTACTCCACGGTCGACTTCGTGGCGACGATACTGCTGGTCACACTGCTGTTCTGGGCGCTCGGACGGCTGCGCCGCACCGCCCGTGAACGCGACGAGCGCCGCCACGCCGCGGCCGAGCAGGCGCGGCAGGCGGAGCTGGTGAGCGCCGAGCGCCGGCGCATCGCCGACGAGCTGGGTGCCGTGGTCCTCGCCGATCTGCGCCGTCTCGTCGAGCTCACGACCGCGGTGCGTCCGGCCGCGGCGGCGGGCGCGGCCGAGCCGGTGCTCGCCGAGCTGCGTCAGGTCGCCCGCCGTGCACTCGCCGCGATGCGGCGCGTCGTCACCGTGCTCCGCTCGGCCGAGATCGAGCCCGCCCCGGTCCCGGCGGACCCGCGGCGGCGGTGGTGGGAGCCGCGGCCGCCGTCGACCTCCGGGCTCCTCCTGGTCGTGGTGGGCGGGGTCACCATGGTGCTGGTCGCCGGGCTGGACCTGCAGCCGGGCGGGAGGCCGGAGCTCGATCCGCTGCTTCCGACCCTCGGCCTGCCCGTCGACCGACCCGTGCTCCTGTGGCTGCTCGCCGTCCAGGTCGCCGCGGTCGCCTGGTGGCGGACCACGCCGGTGCCCGCGCTCGTGGTGGCGACGGCGGCCGACGTCGTGCTGCGGCTCGCCGGTGCGGCGAACGCGATCGCGCAGCTCGGCGGCTTCGTGCTGGCCTACCGCGTGGGCGTCGCCGTGCCGGTCCGGGTGTCCGCACCGGTCGTCGTGGCGGTGGCGGCCGCGACGACCGCCGCGCACCTGCTCGGTGACGAGCCGCCGTCCGGGGGGCCTCCCGCGGTGGACGCGGCGCTCACCGCGGCCGGTCCCCTGGTGCTGTGGGGCGTCGGGGTCCTCGTGCGGCACACCGGAGAGCGCAGGCGGCGCAGGCGGGCCGACGAGTCGGCGCGCCGGTCCCGGACGAACCTCGCCGACGAGCGCCTCCGCATCGCCCGCGAGCTCCACGACCTCGTCGCGCACCACGTGTCGGCGGTCGCGGTGCAGACCTCGGCCGCGCGCACCGGACCCGCGGCGCTGGCCACGGCCCTGGGGCACATCGAGGAGGGCGGGCGGCGGATCGCCGAGGCCGTCGAGACCCTCTCCGACCTCACCCCGCCGGCCGTGCGGAACGCCCCGCTGACCGGCGCGGTCGTCGAGGAGCTGGTGGTCCCGGTGCAGGCGGCCGGGCTCCCGGTGACGGTGCGGGTCGACGGCGAGCCCGCGCCCGACCAGGGAGAGGCGGACCTGTTCGCGCGACGCATCGTGGTGGAGGCACTCACCAACGTGCTGCGGCACGCAGGGGCGTCCCCGACCTCCGTCACGGTGCAGCACGGTCCGGACGAGGTCGCGGTGGAGGTCCGGGACAGCGGGGTGCTGCCCGGCCACGTGCCCGCCACGGCCGGCACGGGACTGGGGCTGGTGGGGATGCGCGAACGGACCGCGCTGCTGGGTGGCGAGGTCGAGGCCGGGCCTGCCGGCCACGGGTGGATCGTGCGGGCCCGGCTGCCTCGGCTGCACGCTCCCCGGTAGGCGGCACACCCGGCCGTGGCACTTGCCGCGCCCCGCCCGAACCATCAGGCTCGGGGCGTGAGCGACAAGTTGGTCGAACTACAGCTCGACGACGCCGGCCTCTCCGGCGACCTGCCCCGGCCCCACGGCGGGGAACAGGACGAGATCCAGGAGGTGCCCTTCCGGCCGGTGGTGTTCCGCGACGACGATCTCCCGTCGGCACTGGCCCGGTCCGCGGAGTGGCTGCGCGGGGCGCAGGAGTGGCTCGGCGAGCCGCTCGACGTCATCGCGATCCATCTCGACTACGACGACCGCGCCGGGGCGCCCTACTACGAGGTCAAGCTGCTGTGCAACGAGGAGGACCTGGCGGGCGCCCCGCTCGCGCGGCGGCAGGAGGAGCGCGGCTGATCGCGGTCGGCATGCGCGAGAAGAAGATCGCCCCGCCGCGCTGGCTCAGGCCCGTGAATGCGGTCCTGCTGGTGGCGCGCCGGTTCGGGCTGGGCTGGACCCGCGAGCTGCCCGTGCTCGTCCTGCCCGGCCGGCGCACCGGCAAGCTCCGGCACACGCCGGTGTCGGTGCTGGAGCTCGAGGGCGGCCGGTACCTGCTCGCCGGCTTCCCCGGGGCGGACTGGGCGGCGAACGCGCGGGCGGCCGGGGTCGGGACGCTCGCCGTCGGGCGGCGGGAGGAGCGGGTCCGGCTCGTCGAGCTCTCCGCGGACGAGGCCGTCCCGGTCCTGCGCGCCTGGCCGGTCCGCATCCCGCAGGGCGCGAAGATCATGCGCGACGCCGGGGTCGTGCCCGACCTCGAGCCCGACACCTTCGCCGCGCTGGCAGGGCGCTGCGCCGCGTTCCGCCTCGAACCCGCGTGACCGAGGCGGGGCCCCGTGATCGCCGACGGCGTTAGGCTGCGCGGGTGCCCCGCCCCAGTCGCTGGTCGGAGATCCTCGCCGCCGCCGGTGAGGAGTTCCGCGACCGCGGCTACGAGAACGCGACCCTCGAGGGCATCGGCGCCCGGGTCGGGATCCTCAAGGGCAGCATCTACAACTACGTCGCCAGCAAGGAGGAGCTGCTCCTCGCGGTCGTCGAGCAGCCCGCCAAGCAGCTGCTCGTCGACCTCGAACGCCTGCAGGCCGACACCGGGCAGACCGTCGCGGTGCGGCTGCGCGAGCTGATCCGGATGCAGGTGCGGATCTTCGGCGACTTCTATCCGGCGGCCTTCGTGTACCTGCAGCACATCGGCCGGATGACGGCGCCGCTGTTCGCCGAGTTCCGCGAGATGGACGCGCGCTACATGGCCGCGATCGAGGCGCTCGTCGCCGAGGGCGCCCGGACGGGGGAGTTCTCGCTGGCCGGGAGCCCGCGGACGGTCGCGCGTGCGGTCGTCGGGATGCTGGACTGGATGCAGCACTGGTTCGTGCCGCGAGGACCGGAGGAGGACCGGGAGCTCGCCGACCAGCTGTTCGCGTTCGCGTTGGGCGGGCTGGTGTCCGGGGGCGGGATGCGCGGGATCGCCCGGTCCCTCCCGGAGCCCCGCCCGGAGTCCCGGTGAGGCTCGACGGCCGGGTCGCGGTCGTCACCGGTGCCTCGTCCGGGCTGGGGCTGCGGTTCGCCCGGGTCCTGGCCGAGGCCGGCGCGGACGTCGCCTTGGGTGCCCGGCGCGTGGAGGGGCTGGCCCGGGCCCGGGAGGCCGTCGAGGGGGCCGGACGGCGGTGCGCGGCGGTCCCCACGGACGTCTCGGACGACGCCCACTGCGCCGCCCTCGTCGCGGCCGCCGTCGAGGAGCTGGGCCGGATCGACGTCCTGGTCAACAACGCAGGCATCGGCTACGCCGCCCGGTCGGAGAAGGACGACCCGGCGCGGGCGGCGGAGCTGTTCGCGGTCAACCTCCTCGGCGCCTACCAGATGGCGGTGCACGTGGGCCGCGCGCTGATCGCGCAGGGCGAGGGCGGGTCGATCGTCAACATCGGGTCGGCGCTGGGCAGCACCACCGGGCCGCTCCCGGAGGCCGCGTACTCGGCGTCGAAGGCCGGGATCGCGGGAATGACCCGGGACCTCGCCGCGCAGTGGGCGCGGCACGGGATCCGGGTGAACACCCTCGCCCCCGGGTGGTTCGCCTCGGAGATGACCGGACCACTGCTGGAGCGCGAGCACCGGGCGGCGCAGCTCGCGGAGTCCGCCGCGCTCGGCCGGATCGGCCGCCCCGAGGAGCTCGACGGCCCCCTCCTGCTCCTCGCCTCCGACGCGGGCTCCTACATCACCGGCTCCACCCTCACCGTCGACGGCGGCTGGTCCATGAGGTGAGTGTCCGATCGGCGCCGTCTCGTTCGTCGAGGGGATGACCGAAACGACCGATTCCGGGAGGATCCCCCGATGGCCCGCTACGTGTTCCTCCTGTACGACGCCGAGGACTGGTACGACACCGCGGACGGGCAGTCCGTCGCGGACGAGATGCGGCTCCACGAGGAGTTCATGGAGGCCGTGCTGGCCGCGGGCGCGACGGTGCTCGGCGGCGAGGCCCTCGAACGCTCGTCGACGGCGAGCACGGTCCGCAAGGGTTCCGGCGAGCCGCTGGTGACGGACGGGCCGTTCGCGGACACCAAGGAGGCGCTCGGCGGCTTCTACGTCCTGGACGCCCCGGACCTGGACGTCGCGTTGCGGCTCGCGGCGCTGTGCCCGGCCGGCAACGTCGAGGTCCGGCCGATCATGGACCTTCCCGAGTGATCCTGGTGGAGGCGGCGTACCGGGACGCGTGGCCGCTGGTCGTCGCCTCCACCGCCCGGTTGACCCGGGACCTCGACCTCGCCGAGGACTGCGTGCAGGACGCCGTCGAGCGCGCGCTGCGGGCCCGGCCGGACAACCTCGCCGCCTGGCTGACGACGACGGCGCACCGGATCGCCCTGGACCGGCTGCGGCGGGAGGCGACCCTGCGCCGCAAGCTCCCGCTGCTCGTCGTGCCGGAGGACCCGGACCCGGGGCCCGGACCGACCGACCCGCTCCGGCTCGTGTTCACCTGCTGCCACCCGGCGCTGGCCCGCGAGTCGCAGGTCGCGCTGACGCTCCGGCTGGTGTGCGGGGTGGAGGTCCGGACGATCGCGGACGTGCTGCTCACCGGCGAGGCGGGCGTGGCGCGGCGGATCACGCGGGCCAAGCGCAAGATCGCCGCCGCCCGCATCCCGTACCGCGTGCCGCCGGACGACGAGCTGGCCGGCCGGCTGGACGTCGTCCTGACGGTCGTGCACCTGCTGCACACCGCCGGGCACGTCGGCCCGGGGACGGGACTGACCGACGCGGACCTGACCGCCCGGGCGTCGGGACTGGCCCGGATGCTCGTCCGGCTGCTGCCCGCCGAGCCCGAGCCGCGGGCACTGCTCGGGCTGATCCTCCTCACCGAGGCCCGCGGCCCCGCCGCACGGACGCGGCGGGGGAGGCGGTGCTGCTCGCGGACCAGGACCGCGCGCGGTGGGACCGCGACCTGATCCGGTCCGGACTCCGGCTCGTGACGGGAGCGTTGCGGGAGGGCCCACAGGGGCAATTCGCGCTCCAGGGTGCCGTCGCCGGGCTGCACGCCGTGGCGCCGAGCTGGGCGGAGACGGACTGGGCGCAGGTCGTGACCACCTACGACGCGCTCCTGCGCACCTGGCCGAGCCCGGTCGTGGCGCTCAACCGGGCCGCCGCACGGAGCCGGCTCCCGGGTGCCGACCTGCAGGCCCTACTGCACGAGATCGACGCCCTGGACCTCGGGGACTACCGCTACCTCCCGGCTACCCGCGCCGACCTCCTGACCCGGCTGGGTCGCGGTGCGGAGGCCGCCGCGGCCTACGACGACGCCCTGGCCCTCACCACGAACCCGGTGGAGCGCGCCCTGCTCCACCGGCGCCGCCGCGAGGTCGGCACCGTCAGGTCGTGACGACCGGGAGGCGCAGGAGGCCGCGGGAGAGCAGGACCGGGTGCCAGGACAGCGGGTCCCCCGTCAGGCGGAGCTGGGGGAAGCGGTGCAGCGCAGCGGGGATCGCGATGGACGCCTCGAGCCGCGCCAGGGGTGCGCCGAGGCAGTAGTGCAGCCCGATCCCGAAGCCGAGCTGCCGGCCGGGCTTGCGTGAGACGTCCAGCCGGTCCGGGTCCGGGAACACCGCCGGGTCGCGGTTGGCGGCGGCCGGGCAGAGGAACACCCGCTCGCCCGTCCGCAGGGTCCGCCCACCCAGTTCGACGTCCGTGGCCATCAGCCGCGCGATCGTCTTCGCCGGGCCGTCCCAGCGCAGCAGCTCCTCCACGCTCCCGGGGGCGTCGGGCGCCTCCGACGGGTGCCGGAGCAGCGCGAGGATCCCGTTGCCGATGAGGTTCGTGGTGGTCTCGTGCCCCGCGAAGAGCAGCAGCACCCCGGTCGCGACGACCTCGTCGTGGGACAGCGCGTCGCCCGCGTCCCGCGCCCGGATCAGGGCCGTGAGCAGATCGTCCGCGGGGTCGCGCTCGTGCTGCTCCACCAGGGCGCCGAGGTACGCGGTCAGCTCCGCCATCCCGTCCGCGCCGTCCGCGTGCCGGTCCGGGTCGCCCATCCCGCCGAACACCAGGCCGGTGATCCGGTCCGACCAGTCCTTGAACCGCGACCGGTCCTCGCGCGGCACCCCGAGCAGCTCGGCCACCACGGACGAGGTCAGGGGATAGGCGAACTCGCCGATCAGGTCCGCCTCCGGCCCCAGGTCGTCGAGGAGCCCGTCCGCGATCTCCGCGATCCGCGGGCGCATCCGCTCGACCGCCCGCGGCGTGAACGCCCGGCTCAGCAGCTTCCGCAGCCGGGTGTGGTCCGGCGGGTCCTTGAACACCATCCAGTCCTCGAGGACCCCGAACGCCGCCCGCACACCGGGGTCGGCGTCCGGGCCGTCGAGCCGGGCGCGCCGGTAGGGCGAGATCCGGTCGGAGGAGAAGCGGGGATCGCGCAGCGCGGCGTCGACGTCGGCGTACCGGGTGACGAACCAGGACCGGTAGCGCTCGCTCCAGTGCACGGGGTCGTGCTCGCGCAGCTCGGCGAGCAGCGGGTACGGGTCCGCGACGGCCTCGGGGGAGAGGAGGTCGGCCTGCGTGCCCGGTCCCAGCACGGTCACGGGGCCTCCAGGACGGCGACGACGCAGGCGTTGCCGTCGAGCACCGACACCCCGCCGCCCATCGTCTCCACCAGCCCGATCCGGGCCCCGTCGACCTGCCGGGCGCCGGCCTCGCCGCGCAGCTGCCAGACGATCTCGGCGAGCTGGGCGAGTCCCGTCGCGCCGAGCGGATGACCGCGGGAGAGCAGCCCGCCGGAGGGGTTGACGGGCTGCTCCCCGCCGAGGGCGGTGCGACCGGCGGCGGCCGCCTTCCCGCCCTCCCCGGGGCCCGCGAGCCCCAGCGCCTCGGTGGTGACGATCTCGCCGATGGTGAAGGCGTCGTGCACCTCGGCGACGTCGACGTCCCCGGGACCGACGCCCGCGGCCGCGAAGGCCGCCGCCGCCGTGTCCCGCACGACGTCGTGCCCCCAGACGTGCGGGGACCGGTGGTTCCAGGGCGCGCCGGAGCGCAGCACGACCGACCGCACGGTGACCTGACCGGGCGCCGCGGGCCCGACGATCGCCGCGGCCGCGCCGTCGGAGGTCGGGCAGCACTGCAGGAGCGTGAGCGGGTCGGCGATCATGCGGGACGCCAGCACCTCCTCGACCGTGTAGCGGCCGGCGTACTGGGCGCGCGGGTTGTGCATGGCGTGCGCGTGGTTCTTCACCGACACGGCGGCGAGCTGCTCGGGCGTCACGCGGCCCTCGTGCAGCCAGCGGGCGGCGGCCATCGCGTAGAGCGCGGGCAGGGCCAGGCCGGAGCGGCCCTCCGGGTCGGTCGGCTCGGGCGTGATCGCGCCGTCGCCCATGCGCTCGATCCCGAGGGCGAGCACCCGCCCGTACCGCCCGGACCGGACGGCCTCGCAGGCCTCCGCGAAGGCGGTGGTGCCACTGGCGCAGGCGTTCTCGACGGTCAGCACCGGCATCCCCGTCAGGCCCATCGCGCGCAGCACCCGCTGTGCCACTCCGGCGGGGCCGAAGACCGCGCCGACCCACACCGCGTCGACGGACCGGGGCCCGCCGGCCGCGCGGAACGCCTCGTCGACGGCCGCGAAGGCGAGGTCGACCAGGTCGACGCCGGGCTGCCGGCCGAAGTGGGAGGTGCCGACTCCCTCGATCCCGACCCTCATCCGACGACCTCCACCCGCACGTCGCCGTCGTCCCCGCCGGGGACGAGGCGCACCCGGGCGCCGATCGAGACCGGCCCGCCGGTGTGGGCGAGGACGCGCGGCCCGTCGTCGAGATCGACGTAGGCCAGCCCGTACGGCGGGGTCCGGCCGGGCACCGGGACGCGCACGACGGTCGCGCTCCACACGGTGCCCTCGGGCCCGAACCGGGCGGGCTCGACGGGGCCGCCGCACGCCGGGCAGGCGGGCCAGGCGAAGGCGACGACCTCGGCGCACGCCGTGCAGCGGCGGCCATCGACCAGGCCGCCGCCCTCGGCTCCGGCGGCGACCAGAGGACGCGGGTCGGGGGTGGTCACGCGGTCATGAAACCAAACCTCGGTTCGGCTATCAACGGTTGTGGGGGTGCCCGACACGGCTCGGGTGACCGCTCTTGACAGGGATCGTGGCCCGCGACACAGTGATTTCGCCTGCGATCAGCAAACCTGTGTTCGTCCTTGATGTCGTGTTCCGGGCGTCGTCGTGCCTGCTACGCCCGGTCCGCGACCGGACCCGAGAGGACCCGACCGATGAAGTTCGGCTTCTTCACCATGCCCGAGCACCCGCCGCGCGAGAACTGGACGTTGTCCTACGACCGCGACATCGCGGGCATCGTGGAGGCGGAGCGGCTGGGGTTCGACGAGTACTGGATCGGCGAGCACCACACCGGCGGCTACGAGAACGTGCCGGTGCCGGAGTACATGATCGCGAAGGCGTCGGCGGTCACGCACCGGATCCGGCTCGGCACCGGCGTGATCAACCTGCCGTACCAGGACCCGTTCATGGTCGCCGAGCGGATGGCGTTCCTCGACCACCTCACGCACGGCAGGCTGGAGTACGGATTCGGCGGCGGCGGCCTGCCCACGGACAAGGCGCTGTTCGGCCTGGAGCCCTCCGAGGCCTCGCCGCGGACGAACGAGGCGTTGGAGATCATCTGGCAGCTGCTGACCTCGGAGGACCCGGTCACCTACGAGGGCGTGTACTGGAAGTACGAGAACCGCCAGCTGCAGGTCGGGCCGTACCAGGACGTCCCGCCGTTCGCGATCGCCGGCCTCACCGGCGTGCACAACTACGCCAAGTGCGGCGAGAAGGGCTGGAAGCCGCTCTCGGTGCACTTCGCGCCCACGGACAACGGCACCTACACCGACGCCCCGGACCTCAAGGCCATGGGCGCCGCGATGCTCCAGGCGGGGGCGTCGGCGGGCATCGACCCGGCCGTGACCAGGGACAACTGGCGGATCGTGCGCGAGGTCTACGTCACCGACGACAAGGACCAGGCGCTCCGCGACATCCGCGAGGGCGTGAAGCTCTCCTACGACTACCTCTTCGGCCTCGGCCTGGGCGCGCTGATGAAGATCGGCGACGGCATGACGGACGCCGACCTCACGCTCGACTGGATGGTCGAGAAACATCCCGTGGATCATCGGCAGCCCCGAGGACTGTGTCCGGCAGATCACGGAGCTGGAGGAGGAGGTCGGCGGCTTCGGCACGCTGCTGATCAACGTCCGGGACTGGGTGACCACGGACAAGTGGAACCGGTCGCTGGAGATGTTCGCCCGGTACGTCATGCCGCACTTCACGAAGCGGGAGCGGCTGGCCCGGCGCCAGAAGCTGGCGAACGTCGCGCTCGGGCTGGCCTGATGGCCGGGTCGACCTCCGCGGGGCTGTCCTCGCCCGTCCCGGAGCTCGCCGGCCGCACCGTGGTCGTCACGGGCGGCGGCAGCGGGATCGGCAAGGGCATCGCGGCCGCGGTGCTGGAGAAGGGCGGCAACGTCGTCGTCCTGGAGATCGAGCCCGCGAACATCAAGGCCGCCGCCGAGGAGCTCGGGGGCGGGGACCGGATCGCCTGGCACGAGGGCTCGGTGTGCGTGGCCGCGGACGTCGAGGCGGCGTTCGCGCTCGCCGTCGAGCGGTTCGGCACGGTCGACCACCTGGTCAACAACGCCGGCACCGCGACGGTCGCGCTCGTCGAGGACACGACGGAGGAGGACTGGGACCTCATCGTCGACACGCTGCTCAAGGGCACCTTCCTGTGCACCCGTGAGTTCGCGCGGCGGCTGCCCGACGACGGGGCGCCCCGCTCGATCGTCAACATCTCCTCGCTCAACGCGGTCGCCGCCACGGACGGGATGGGGAGCTACTGCGCGGCGAAGGCCGGGGTCAAGAGCTTCACCGAGGTCTGCGCAGGGGAGCTCGGGCGGCGGAACGTGCGGGTCAACGCGATCGGCCCGGGCCTGGTGAACACCCCGCTCGGCGAGGGCTTCTCCGTGGGACAGATCGGGCAGGAGTTCACCGACCGGACCCTGGTCGCCGACAAGCGCAACCAGGAGCCGTCGGACATCGCCGACGTGGCGTTGTTCCTGATGTCGCCTGCGGCGCAGCGGATCACGGGGCACTTCATCCCGGTCGACGGCGGCCAGCACGTCCGCGGACTGCACTCGTACTGGGACGTCGCGTTCGCGCAGGGCCTGGTCGAGAGGCCGACCTGAGCGGTGCGCCGGAATCTCGGGGACGAGTTCGAGGCCGCGTTCGCGCGCTACCGGGAGCGGACCGCGGTCGAGGTGGGGGAGCGGAGCTGGAGCTTCGCCGACCTCGACCGCTGGTCCGCCGCGGTGGCCGCCCAGCTGCGCGGCCGCGGTGTCGGGGCGGGCGACGCCGTCGCGCTGCACATGACCAACGGCGTCGAGTTCGTGGTGGCGGACGTGGCGGTGGCGCGGCTCGGGGCCGTGAAGGTCCCGGTCAACCCGCTGCTGCCCGAGGCCACGGTCGCGCACATCCTGCGGGCGTCGCAGGCCCGCGCGGTGATCGGGGCGACCAGCCTCGGCGGCCGGGCCGACCTTTGGGTGTCCGACGACGGCGGCGACCCGCCCGGCGAGCCCCTGGCCGGTCCGCAGGCCGCGGCCCCTCCCGAGCGGCCGGGCGTCGGGCCGGGGGACCGGGCCGCGATCTACTTCACCGGCGGCACCACCGGGCTGCCGAAGGGGGTCGTGCACACCCAGGCGTCCGCCGTCGCGGTGCACTACGCGCAGATCGTCGAGGCGGAGATCGCCCAGTCCGACCGGCTGCTGCTGTCCACGCCGCTCGCCCACGCGGCGGGCCTGTTCGCGCAGTCGGCACTGATCCGGGGCGCGACGAGCGTGATCGAGCCGGGGTTCGACGCCGCCCGCACCCTGGAGCTGCTCCGGACCCGCGGCATCGCGTGGACCTTCCTCGTGCCCACGATGATCTACCGGCTGCTGGACCTGGCCACTGCGTCGACCGTCGGCTCCGCCGGGGACCTGGAGCTCCGGACGGTCGTCTACGGCGCCGCCCCGATCGCGCCCTCCCGGCTGGCCCAGGCCCTCGACGCGTTCGGCCCGGTGTTCGTGCAGCTCTACGGCCAGACCGAGTGCCCGAACTGGGGCACCCGGCTGGCGAAGTCCGACCACGACCCCGCCCGGCCGGAGCTGCTCGGCTCCTGCGGGCGGGCGTCGATCATGGCGGACGTGCAGGTCGTCGCCGAGGACGGCACCCCGCTGCCCGTGGGGGAGACCGGCGAGATCTGCCTGCGCTCGCCCTACACCCTGGAGTCCTACCTGGACGACCCGGCGGCCACCGCGGCGAAGTTCCTGCCCGGCGGCTGGATCCGCACCGGTGACGTCGGGTTCCTCGACGCGGCGGGCTACCTGCACCTGCGGGACCGCACCAGCGACATGGTCATCTCCGGGGGCATGAACGTCTACTGCCGGGAGGTCGAGGACGCGCTCGCCCGGCACCCGGCCGTCGCGCGGGTGGCGGTGATCGGGGTGCCGCACGAGGACTGGGGCGAGGCGGTGCACGCCGTCGTCGTCCCGCGGGCCGGCTTCGATGCCGACGAGCTGGTCGCCTGGTCGCGCGGCGAGCTGGCCGCCTACGCCCGGCCCAAGTCCGTCGAGGTCGTCGCCGACCTGCCGGAGACCCCGTTCGGGAAGATCGACAAGAAGGTCCTGCGCGCGCCGCACTGGGCGGGCCGGGACCGGGCCATCGGCTGAGGAGTGTCCATGACCGGCCCCCGTTCCGTACGGACCGACGCCCGCGGGTTCCCGCGGTTCTGGGACGAGGAGCGCGAGACCCTCGACCCGGCCAAGCGGGACGCGCTGATCCTCGACCGGGTCCAGCACCAGCTCCGCCACGCCTACGCCGAGCTGCCCTTCTACCGCCGCCACTACGACGCGCACGGCTTCCACCCCGACCAGGTCCGGTCACTGGAGGACTTCACCACGAAGGTCCCGGTGATCACCAAGAAGATGCTCGTCGCGGACCAGGCCGCGCACCCGCCGTTCGGCAGCTACGCCCGGGACCTGCCGCCCGGCGGGATCGCGCGGATCCACGGATCGTCCGGGACCTCCGGCGTCCCGACCATGTACGCGGTGTCGAAGGCGGACTGGGAACGCGCCGGCGAGGTGCACGCGATGGCGCAGTGGTGCGCGGGCGTGCGGCCGGACGACATCGTGCAGGTCGGGTTCCCGTTCGGCCTGTTCTTCGGCGGCTGGGGGGTGGTGCAGGGCGCCGAGCGGATCGGCGCGACCCTGTTCCCGCTGGGCATCACCGAGTCGCAGAAGCACCTGGAGCTGATCAGCCGGCTCGGCTCCACGGTGTTCAGCGCGACGCCGTCCTACTGCATCCACCTGCTCTCCGTCGCCGAGCAGATGGGGATCGACCTGCGGGAGTCGACGATCCGGCACCTGCTGGTGGGCGGGGAGCCCGGCGGCTCGCTGCCCGGGACCGCCCGGATCATCGCCGACGGCTGGGGCGCCACGGTGGCCGACGCCGGCTCCACCTCGGAGATGTACCCCTTCCAGACGAGCGTGGGGTGCGAGGCGGGGACCGGCACGCACCTCTACACCGACGAGGTGTTCACCGAGGTCGTCGCGCCGGCGGACCTCAACGCGCCGGTCCCGGTCGGCGAGCGCGGGGCCGTCGTCTACACGCACCTCTGGCGCGACTCGCAGCCCATGATCCGCTTCGCGCCCGGCGACGAGACCTACCTCGCCACCGATCCCTGCCCCTGCGGCCGGACCTACCCCCGGATGCCGGAGGGCGTGCTCGGGCGGCTCGACGACATGTTGGTGATCCGGGGCGCCAACGTCTTCCCCAGCGCCGTCGAGACCGCCCTCCGCTCCGTGCCCGGGCTCGGCCCGGAGTTCCGCATCCGGGTCCGCAAGGAGGGCGCCCTCGACGAGATGACGGTCGAGGCAGAGGGCGACCCCGCCCTGCGCGCACCCGCCGAGGAGGCGCTCAAGCGGGTGCTCGGGATCCGTGTCCCCGCGACGATCCTGGCTCCCGGCACCCTGCCGGAGACCACCTTCAAGGCCCGGCGGGTGGTGGACGAGCGTTGAGGGCCCGGAGATGACGGAGCCTCGCACGCGGACGCGCCCTCGACAGGGTGTTCGTGGTGCCGAACAGCCCTCACGTCCCACTCGAGTCCTCAGCCCTCCCCGGCCCGCCGCTGCGCGGAGGTGGTGGTGAGCAGCGGCTTCTCCTTGATGAACAGCACCGCGACCAGCGCGAGCAGCGCGATCGGGGTGGCGATCAGGAAGAGGGTGGCGGTGGCGTCGCCGTAGGCGGTCCGGACGGCGGCGAGGGCCGGGCCGGGGAGCGCGCCCAGGTCGGGGAGCGCGCCGTGGCCGCCGGCGGAGGCCCCGCCGCCGAGCGCCGAGCCGACCAGGTTCGCGAGCACGGCGCCGAGCGCGCTGACCCCGATCGTGCCGCCCATGCTGCGGAAGAAGTTCAGCACCGAGGTGGCGGCGCCGATGCTGCGGGCCGGGGTGTCGTTCTGTGCGGCGAGCACGAGGTTCTGCATGAGCAGGCCGACCCCGACGCCGAGCACCAGCATCCCGGACCCGACGTGCAGGACGCCGCTGTGCGCGTCGATCGTGGCCAGCAGGCCGGTGCCGGTCGGCATGAGCACCGCGCCCGTCACCAGGAACACCTTCCACCGGCCGAAGCGGGTGATCAGCACGCCGGCGACGGTGGAGGAGACCAGGGTGCCCGCGACCATCGGCAGGCTCATCAGGCCGGCGGCGGTGGGGGAGTAGCCCTGCGCGATCTGGAAGTACTGGGCCAGGAAGACCGCGCTGCCGAACAGCGCGATGCCGACGAACAGGCTGGCCAGGGTGGCGAGCGCGACCGTGCGGTTGCGGAAGATGCCGAGCGGGACGACCGGCTCGGGGTGCCGCGTCTCGACGACGATCGCGGCGGCGAGGGCGACCAGCGCGCCGCCGAGCAGCCCGTAGGTCCAGCCGGAGTTCCAGGCGAACGTCGAGCCGGCGAGCGAGGACCAGATCAGCACGACACCGACCCCCGCGGTGATCAGGAAGGCGCCGAGCCAGTCGATCCGGACCTCGCGGCGCACGGACTCGAGGGTGAGCGTCCGCTGCAGCAGCACGATCGCGGCGAGGCTGACCGGCACGCCGATCAGGAAGCAGGTCCGCCAGCCGAGCGGGGAGTCGACCAGGAGCCCGCCGAGCAGCGGGCCGCCGACGGTGGCGACGGCGAACACCGCGCCGAGCAGGCCGGAGTACCGGCCGAGCTCGCGCGGCGGGATGATCGCGGCGAGCACGATCTGCACCAGCGCGGTGAGGCCGCCGGCGCCGATGCCCTGGACCACCCGGCTGACCAGCAGGATCTCGACGTTCGGGGTGAGCCCGGCGACCAGCGAGCCCACCACGAAGAACGCGAGCGAGAGCTGCACGAGCAGCTTGTTGTCGTAGAGGTCGGCGAGCTTGCCCCAGAGCGGGACGGTGGCGGTCATCGCCAGCAGCTCGGCGGTGACCACCCAGGTGTACACGGACTGGCTCGCGCCGAGGTCGGTGATGATCCGGGGCAGCGCGGTGGAGACGACGGTGCCGGCGAGGACGGCGACGAACATCCCCATCATCAGGCCGGACAGGGCCTGCAGGGTGCGCCCGCGGGAGGCGTGCGGCGCCGCGGCGGTCGGTGGCGTGGAGAGCGTGCTCATTCGGCGGCCTTCGGGGTCGGGTCGGTGTCGGGCGGAGCGGCGCCGGGCTGGTCCACGCTGTCCAGGCCGGCGGCGAGGCGGTCGAGCGCGCGGTCGGCGAGCTCGCGCAGCGGAGGGTGCGGGGAGTCGGGCGGCAGCAGGCCCCACTCCTCGACGGCGATGCGCAGCGCGATGCCGGTCGCCGAGACGACGAGCAGGGCGTGCGGATAGGAGATCCCGCGCAGCTCGGCGAGGAGGTCGGCGAGCCGGCGCTCGTCCTCCGCGCCGATCGCGACCAGCTCGCCGAGCAGCCGGGGCGAGCCGGCCAGCACGGTCGCGAGCCGGCCGAACGACTCCCGCTCGGACTCGAGTTGCTCGACGAGCCCGGCGAAGGCGTACCGCAGGGTGGCCAGCGGCGGCAGGTCCGGCGGGGCGGTCCGCAGCCGCTCCCGGACCCGCTCGGCGTGCTCGGGGTCGCGGCCGAGCACGGCCTCCTCCTTGCGGGAGAAGTAGTTGAAGAAGGTCCGGACCGAGACGTCCGCGGCCTCGGCGATGTCCTCCACGCTCACGTGGTCGACCCCGCGCTCCGCCGCCAGCCGCAGCGCCGCCGCGGACAACGCCGCCCGCGTCTGCTGCTTCTTCCGCTCCCGCCGCCCGGGCCCCGCGGTGCTCACGCCCCCACGCTACGCACGATCTTGCAGAGCGTGCAACTTTGCTCAAGTGCAGGTTTTCATCCCCTGCAGGGAGGGACGGACCGAAAGGCCGTATCAGCCCCGAGATCGGACTGCTCCCCTCCCGGAACAGGTGATTCGCCCGGAATGACGGGCCGGAGCGGGACGGTGACGCCGTGGGGTCGATCGTGGTGTGCGGTGGCGGGGTGATCGGGCTGGCCGCCGCGGTGATGCTGGCCCGGGACGGGCACGCCGTCACGGTGCTGGAGGGCGACACCGAGCGGGCGCCGGCGACGGCCGAGGAGGCGTGGGGCAGCTGGAAGCGGGCCGGGGTGGCGCAGTTCCGCCAGCCGCACAACCTGTTCGCCCGCTTCCGGCAGGTGTGCGACGACGAGCTGCCCGAGGTGGCCGGGCTGCTGGAGAAGGCCGGCTGCGTGTGGGTCGACTACCTGGCCGCGGCCCCGCCCACGTTGCGTGACCGGACCCCGCGACCCGGCGACGGGGACCTGCGCTTCGTCACGGGGCGGCGGCCGGTGGTCGAAGCGGTCTTCGCCGAGCTCGCCGACCGTGAGCCGGGGGTGGAGGTGCGGCGCGGCACGAAGGTCGCGGCAGTGGCGACCGGGGCGTCGGCCCTCGACGGGGTCCCGCACGTCACCGGCGTGGTCACGACCGGCGGGGAGACCCTGCCCGCCGACCTCGTCGTGGACGCGACGGGCCGGCGGACGCGGGCGGCGACGTGGCTGGAGGCGATCGGGGCGCGGCCGCTGCGCCAGGAGTCCGAGGACCGCGGCTTCGTCTACTACACCCGCTTCTTCCACGGCGACTCCCCGCCGCAGCTGCGCGGCCGGGCGATCATGCCGATGGGCAGCATCTCCCTGCTGACGTTGCGCAGCGACAACGACACCTGGTCGGTGACCGTGTTCGGGGCGAGCGCGGACCACGCCCTGCGCGCGCTGCGCGAGCCGCGGGTCTTCGACCGGCTGGTCGCGGACTGCCCGTTGCAGGCGCACTGGCTCGACGGGACGCCGCTCGGCGGGGTCCGCCCCATGGCCGGGATCCTGGACTCGCACCGCCGCTATGTCGTGGACGGGCGGCCGGTGGTGACCGGGTTCGTCCCGGTCGGCGACGCCTGGGCCTGCACCAACCCGTCGGCGGGCCGGGGGCTGTCGGTAGGCGTGGTGCACGCGCAGCTCCTGCGGCACACCGTGCACGCGAACCTCGGCGACCCCGCGGCGCTGGCCCGCGACTTCCACCAGCGGACCGAGGCGGTGGTCGCGCCCTTCGTACGGAACCAGGTCGCCGCGGACCGGATCCGGATCGCCGAGATGACCGCCGCGCGCGAGGGGACGGAGCCGCCGGCGCCGGACCCGGCGACCCGCTCCCTGCTGGCCGCGGCCGCCGTCGATCCCGACGCCTTCCGCGGCGTGCTGGAGATCGTGCTCTGCACCGCCCAGCCGCAGGAGGTGTTCGCCCGCCCGGCCGTGCGCGCCGCCGTCGAGCGGCACGCCGACGACGTCCCGCCGGCCCCGCCCGGCCCGGACCGCGCCCGGCTCCTCGAGCTGCTGGCGGCCTGAAGGGGACGGTGCCGGCGCACTCCCGGCCCGGATTCCTCCGGTTCTCTTGCCTGAACCTACAGCGGCTGCTACAAGTTTCTTCGATGCACGACGTGTGTTCGTGACCGGGCGAGCGAGCGCGAGGAGGGACGCGGGAGGTCGTGGCCAACCAGCTGAGCAGGCTCGACGACGAGGACTACCCGTCCGTGTCCATGGGGCAGGCGGCCGAGCTCCTCGGGGTTCAGCCCGCGTTCCTGCGCAGCCTGGACACCGCCGGGGTGCTGCACCCGCACCGCACCGACGGCGGGCACCGCCGGTACTCGCGGCGTCAGCTCACGCTCGCCGGCCGGCTGCGCGAGCTGCTCGACGACGGCCACACCCTCGCCTCCGCGCAGACCATCGCCGACCTCGAGGACCGGCTGGTCGTCAGCGACCGGGCCCGCGAGCAGGCGGACGACGCCCGCCGCGAGGCCGAGAGCGCCCGCCGCGAGGCGGACGACGCCCGGGACCGCGCGGCCGAGGCGCTCGACACCGCCCGCTCGGACCTGCGGGACCGCGCCGACGAGCTGGCCCGCGCGCGGGCGCAGCTCGACGACGCCCGCGGCGAGATCGAGGACCTCACCAGCAGGCTGAAGGCGGACCCGGGGGCGCCCTGACGCCCGTGCGTCAGGCGCGTCAGGTGCGCGGTCGGCGGCGTTGCGGCCGGGTGATCGCCAGCCGCTCGTGCTCGGAGAGCCCGCCCCACACGCCGTAGGGCTCGTCGACGATGAGCGCGTGGCGGCGGCACTCGTCGGGCACCGGGCAGCCGCGGCAGATCTCCTTCGCCCGGGTCTCGCGGCGGGCCCGGGCCGGGCCGCGTTCGCGTTCCGGGTGGAAGAAGACCTCGCTGTCCATGCCGCGGCACGCCGCGACCTTCTGCCAGTCCCACGTCTCGACCACGGGCAGGGGGAGACGGCGCGTGTCAGCCACGGCGCCACCTCCCGGTGCCGCCGGGCGCACGATCAGGAGCGCCGGCACGCCGCCGACGCTCGGGGGAACGGCACCAGGGAGGGGTCCCGTGGGCGTCCCGGCGACGCGGGGCGCGCCGGGATTCGGCTGTGTCGTACATCGCTCACCAGCCTGGGAGGAGCCGGTAGCGGGGCGCTCGAAGACCAACCGCGCGGGGGCCGTCCGCCGGACGAGCGGCTCGGCCGGGCCGCCCGTCCGGCGCGGGTCAGCTGCCGGCGGCCTTCGCCGCGTCGACCTCGGTGTCCGCGCTCGCCGAGCGCAGGGTGCCGTCGGCGTTCTCCAGGTGGGCGCGGACGAACCACTGGTACTGCTCGAGCTCGCCGGCCTGGGCGATGAGCATGTCCTGGGTGACCGGGTCCGGCTCCTCGGTCTTCTCGATCGCGGTGCGGTGGTCCTCGATCACGCCGGCGTAGACGAGGTCGAGGGCGCCGAGGTGGGCGATCGCGTCGCTGCGGCCGATCGAGTAGTCGTCCCAGCTGCGCTGCGCGACCAGGGCGCCCGGGGTCCCGCAGGGCGAGCCGCCGAGGGTGGCGATCCGCTCGGCGACGTCGTCGACCATCCCGCGGACGCCCTCCACCTGCGGGTCGAGCATGGTGTGCACCGCGATGAAGTTCGGCCCGACCACGTTCCAGTGCACGTGCTTGAGCGTCAGCGCCAGGTCGTTGAGGGCGTTCAGGCGGTCCTGCAGGAGGGTGACGACCTCGGCGGCCTGGTCGGTCTTCATGCCGGGGACGGTGTAGTGGATCTGCTGACGGGACTCGGTGCTGGTCATGGTGTCCTTCCTGTCGTCCCGGTTCAGGGGTCTCCGGTGGGATAGGTCCGCAACGCGCTCGTCAAACGTGGTGTCCATCGTGGTGTCACACGTGGTCCCGTGCGGCGTGGGCCCGCAGGGTCGCGAGGCTGCGGGCGAGCAGCCGCGAGACGTGCATCTGCGAGATCCCGACCCGGCGCGCGATCTCCGACTGGGTCAGCTGGTCGACGAACCGCAGGCCGACGATGGTCCGCTCGCGTTCGGGCAGGGCCGCGAGCAGCGGGCGCAGCGTGGCGCGGTCCTCTGCGCGGTCGAGGGCGGCGTCGAGGTCGCCGAGCCGGGCGTCGTCGGGCTCGCCGGGGCCGCGCCGCTCGTCGAGCGAGTCGGCGGCCTGGTAGCCCTGGGCGAGCAGGACCTCCAGCACGACCTCGCGGTCGACGCCGAGGGCCTCGGCGATCTCGCTGGGCCGCGGCGACCGGCCCAGGCGCTGGTGGAGGGCGGAGGTCTCGCGGTTGACCCGGGTGGCCATCTCCTTGACCCGGCGCGGCACCCGGACGGCCCAGGTCCGGTCGCGGACGTGGTGCAGGAACTCGCCGCGGATGCAGGGGACGAGGTAGCCGACGAAGTCCGTGCCGTCGCCGCGTTCGGGGTCCCACCGGTCGACGGCGGTGAGCAGGGCGAGCCGCGCGACCTGGAGCAGGTCGTCGTAGGCCGCCGGGGAGGCGCCGGCCTGCCCGCGGGCCATCCGCTCGGCGATGGGCAGGTAGGCCTCCGCGATCGAGTTGCGCAGCGCGGTCCGGCGCGGGTCGTCCGCCGCCATGGCGTGCAGGGTGCGCAGGCGCGGGAGCTGCGCGGAGTGCCGGCTGCCGGGGCGGGTGCCCGCCCCGGAATCCGTCCGGGTGTCCGTTCGGGTCTCGGTCCGGGTTGCTCCCGCCGGGGGCGCCACGGCCGTCATGTCCGCTCCGTCCGTCCGGGTCCGACCGCGGGGCGCGAATCGCGCCACACGTTGTTCATGTCGAGCATGACCCGGGATCGGGCCCCGCGCGAGTCGACGCGGACGAAGGAAGTCAGCCGTGCAGGACGTCGTCGGCCACGAGCGTGGCCCGGTAGCCCGCGAGCAGCAGAACGTGCAGCAGGTAGAGCCACAGCGCGAGCGCCGACACCGCGCCGACGATCGGGAGCCCGCCGAACGGGGCCGACCACTCGACAGGGATGGCGAGGAACAGCAGGAACCCCTGCAGGAACCCGGCGAGCACGGACCCGGTGCCGAACCCGCCGAGCAGCAGCGCCTTCCACCCGATCCGGCCGGGGCCGACCAGCCGGAACACCAGCACCAGGGCCACCGACACGGTGACCCACACGACGTGGAAGGCGACGACCACGCCCAGCACCAGCCACCACCCGCCGTGCAGGTAGAGGGGCGCGACGAGCGGGGCGGCGGCGAGCACGGCGAGCACCAGCACGGGGGCGACGACGGCGAGCGCGAGCAGGCCCAGCCGCCCCCGCCACCCGGTGAACCGGTCCCGGGCGGGGGAGAGCTGCAGGAACGCGCGGCGCAACCCCTCGCCGTAGAGGCTGGCCGGGAAGAGCACGACGAGCGTCTGCACCCAGGACATGTCGAGCGCCGTCGCGGTCAGCGTGCGCAGCGCCGCGGGGGTCCCGTGCCCGCCCGGGAGCCCGGAGATCGCGGTGTCCATGCCGGCCCGCAGCGCGTCCGGCCCGACGAGCACCCCGGCGACCCGCAACGAGACCAGCGCGAGCGGAACCAGACCGAGCAACCCGAAGAACGTGGCTCCGGCGGCCCACAGCGCGACGTCGCTGCCCGGGAAGGACCGGGCCGTCTCGCGCAGGAGGGCGCGTGGCGTGCGCACCGAGGTCATCGGCCGCTCCTGTGGCGGGCGCGGACCGCACGGCGGTGCGAGGCTGGCGCCGTGGAGGAGCCAGGGACAGGTGTCGCGGGGTGGTCCGCCCTGCACTCCGGCGTGCAGCCGTCGGCGGTGGTGCGCGGGTGGCTGCGCCTGGTGCAGGGGCTCGCCGCAGGCCCGGCCGGCCGCGTGCCGCCGGACCTGCTGTCGCTGGCGGGCGTGCTGGTGCTGGCCGGCGCGTGGGGTGCCGCCGCCGCGGGTGGGCGCTGGCCCCTGCTCGCCGCCGCGCTCGTGGTGGCCGGTGGGATCCTCGACGGGCTCGACGGCGCCGTGGCCCTGCGCACCGGCCGGGCCCGGCCGCTCGGCGCGGTCGTCGACGCCGCCGCGGACCGCGTGGGCGACCTCCTGCTGGTCGCGGTGCTGGTGGCGCTCGGTGCACCGGTGGCGTGGGCGGTGGGCGCCGCGGCGCTGGCGCTGCTGCACGAGTACGTGCGGGCTCGGGCGCAGTCCGTCGGGATGCCCGGGGTCGGCGCGGTGACGGTGGCGGAGCGGCCGACCCGGGTGATCGTCGTGGCGGGGGCCGCGCTGGGGGCGGGGGCGCTGCCCGCGGGCACGCCGCTCATCGGCTGGGACTGGGCCATGGTGCTCGTGGTCGCCTGGACGGTCGTGGGCGTGCTGGGACTCGTGCAGCTCGTGGTGGGGATGCTGCGCGCGATCCCGCCGGAGTTCCCGCCGGACCGACGAGCCCGGCCGTGATCTCGGCGGAGAGCAGCACGAGCGGCAGCCCGCCGCCCGGGTGCGCCGAGCCGCCGACCAGGTAGAGCCCGGGGACGGGGGAGCGGTTGGCCGGGCGGCGCAGCGCGGCGCGCGGCCCGTGCGAGGCGGTGCCGTAGATCGCCCCGCCGGGAGCGCCGGCGTTCCGTTCGAGATCGGCCGGCGTGCGGATCTCCCGGACGCGGAGCCGGTCCCGGACGTCCGTGCCGCGCGCGGCCAGCGTGGCGAGGACGTGGTCGGCGTAGCGCTCGCGCAGCCCGGGTTCGTCCCAGTCCACGCCGCGGCCGGGATCGTGCACGGGCGCGTTGACCAGCACGAACCAGCCCTCACCCGCGTCGTCCGGCCGGAGCGCGGGGTCGTCCGGGGCGTGCACGTAGATCGTCGGGTCGGGGACGGGCCGGGGGTGGCCCCCGAAGATCGCGTCGAACTCGGCGGTGTAGTCCCTCGGGAACCAGACCCGGTGTGCGGGGCCGGGATCGCGCCCGTCGAGGCCCAGCAGCAGGACGAACCCGGCCAGCGACCGCGGGGCGCGGCGCAGGTCGCGGCGGGTGCGCCGCGCGGTCCCGGCGGGCAGCAGCCGTTCGTAGAGCACGGAGGCGTCGGCGTTGCACACGACGACGTCGGCCGGCACCTCGCGGCCGCCGACCCGGACGCCCCGGACGGCCCCGTCCGCGACGGTCACCGCCTCGACCTCCGACCCGAGGTGCACGACGACGCCGAGGGCCCGGCACCGGTCGAGGAGCGCGTCGGCGATGCGGCGCAGCCCGCCGCGGACGTACCAGCCGCCGAACCGCTGCTCCACGTACGGCGTCACGGACAGCACCGCGGGCGTGCGGCGGAAGTCCGAGCCGGAGTAGGTCGCGTAGCGGGCGAACCAGGTGCGCAGCCGCGGGTCGGGCAGGAGCGCACGACCGAGCCCGTCGAGCGTCCGCCACGGCGCGACCGCCCGCAGGTCCTGCAGCCGCGCCGACATCCGCAGCAGCGTGCGCAGGTCGAGCGGGCGGCGCAGCACGGGCTCGCCGACGAGGTCCCAGAGCCGCCCGGACCGCTCGTACAGCGCCCGCCAGGCGGCGCCGGACCCGGGCCCGAGCGCGGCGTCGAGGGCGGCCGGCACGGCGTCCGGATCGTGCGGCATCTCGAGCCGGGCGCCGTCGCCGAACGTGTAGGCGCACACCGGGTCGACCGGCTCCAGGGCCAGCCCGGACGGTCCGCCGGTCGCCGTGAAGACGTCCTCGAGCACTGCGGGCAGGGTGAGCAGCGAGGGCCCGGTGTCGAACGTGAACCCGCCGACCTCGGCGACGCCGAGCTTGCCGCCGTGGGTGTCCGCGCGCTCGTGCAGCGCCACCTCGTGCCCCAGGGCCGCCAGCCGGGCCGCCGCGGCCAGCCCGCCGACCCCGGCGCCGACGACCACCACCCGGCTCACAGCGTGCGGCCCTTCCAGGTCAGCGTGCCCGCCCGTCGTCCGGCCCACGAGGAGGCGAGCAGTCCGAGGAGCGCGGCGATCGAGACGGGGTGGGCGGCGGCATCGGGCCAGGTGCGGGCGCCGGTCCGGCGGGCGGCGAGCACCCGGCTGGCGACGCCCGCGGCGTACCCCAGCGCGCCCGCCCGCGAGCCGCGCAGCGCCGCGACCGCGGGCAGGACGTAGACCAGCGCGAGCAGTGCGGCCACCCCGGCCGCGCCCGGGGCGGACCCGAACGCCGCCCACAGCGACTTGCGGTACCCCGCGGCGAGCTGCCGCCCGTCGTCGTACATCCGGCAGGTGGCGAGCGCGGAGCCGTCGGCGACACCGGTCCGTCCGCCGGCCCCCCGGACCGCGCGGGCCAGCGCGATGTCGTCGAGCACCGCGCCGGCCACGGCCTCCCAGCCGCCGGCCCGCGCGAGCGCCGCCGCCTCGACGAGGAGGAACTGCCCGTTAGCGGCGACCAGCGACGGCCGGCCCGACCGCTCGGCGACCCGCAGCGGCAGCGTGACCAGCCAGGACCAGGCCAGGAGCGGCTGGACGAGCCGGGCCGCGACCCCCTCGGCGACCTGCCGGGGCCAAGGGCAGAGCAGGTCGAGCGGGGCGGGGCCGCGGAGCACGGCGACCGCGGCGGCCACCGCGTGCGGGGCGAGCACCACGTCCGCGTCGACGAACACCAGCACCTCGCCCCGGGCCGCGGCGGCGAGCTGGGCGCAGGCGTGCGGCTTGCCGAGCCGGCCGGGCGGGGGCGGGGTACCGGTGAGCACCCGAAGCCGCGGATCGCCGCCGGCCGCCGCCCGGACGACCGCGGCGGTGCCGTCCGTGGAGCCGTCGTCGAGCACGAGGATCTCGGCCTCCGCCAACCCGGTCTGCGCGCACAGCGAGCGGATCGTGGGGCCGATGCGGCGGGCTTCGTCGCGGGCCGGCACCAGGAGCGAGACGGGCACGGTGACCGGTGGGGGAGCGGCGGGCGGGGTGCGCAGCTCTCGCTGGTTGCGCAGCTGGTGCAGGGTGCCGAGGACGGCGAGCGCGGAGCCGGCGGTGGCCGCGGCCCGGAGCGGTCCGGGAAGGCGCGCGGCGGTCACGGCCGAACCCTAGGAGCCGCCGGCCGGGCCCGCGACTCGACCCCCGGCCGGGCGTTCGAGTCGCGGACGCGCCGGACTCGCGGGAAGGTCGGAGGGCCCCGGGTGGCGCCGCGCCCGGTCCCGCGCCCCTGGAAGGACGACGCGTGCTCCGAACCGCTCCCCCCGTGCGCGGGCGAGCGCCCGGCCTGACCTGGATGCTCGTGGCGGGCGCGGTGCTGGTCCAGATCGCCTACCCGCTCACCCCGGAGGCGCTGCGCACCCAGGTGACCGTGCTCTCGGTCGTGGTGTTCGCGGCTGCCTCGCTGTGCGACGCCACCCGGCTGCACGGCGCCCGCGGCGGCCTGCTGCTCCTCGCCGTGGCCGGCGGGGGCGGGCTGGTGGCGGAGGCCCTCGGGCTGCGCACCGGCATCCCGTTCGGCGCCTACACCTACACCGGCACCCTGGGGCCCGAGCTGCTCGACGTTCCCGTGGTCGTGCCGCTGGCGTGGACGATGATGGCCTGGCCCGCGCTCGTCGTCGGGCGGACGCTGGCGCGGTCGCGCATCGGCGTCGTCGCCGTCGGGGCGGCCGCGCTGGCGGCCTGGGACGTCTTCCTCGACCCGCAGATGGTCGACGCGGGCCACTGGCGCTGGCTCGACCCCGGGCCAGGGCTGCCGCTGATCCCCGGGATCCCGTTGACCAACTACGCGGGCTGGCTGCTGGTGTCCGCGCTGGTCGTGGCGGCGCTGCACGCCGTCCTGCCCGCCCACGAGCGTCCGTCCGCCCCGGCCACGGCGCTCTACCTGTGGGTCTACGGCTCCTCGGTCCTCGCTCACCTGGCCTTCTTCGGCCTGCCGGGCTCGGCGCTGGTCGGCGGCGTGCTGATGGGGGCCGTCGCCGTCCCGTTCGCCCGCGCGGCCCTGCCGCGGCTCGTGGGAGCCCGGCGATGACCGATCCGCTGACGAGCCGGGCCGCCCCGCTGCGGATGCGCCGGCGGCGCCTCGTCGTGCCCGATCCGGCCCTGCCTTGGGAGGTGCCGCCCGGGACCGAGGCGGTGGTCGTCGGGGCGGGGGTGGCCGGCGTCGGTGCCGCGGTCGTGCTCGCCGAGCGCGGCGTGCGGGTGCGCCTGCTGGAGGCCGCCGAGCACCTCGGCGGCCGGCTCGGCGCGTGGCCGGAGGTGCTGCCGGACGGGACCGAGCAGGTCGTCGAGCACGGGTTCCACGCCTTCTTCCGGCACTACTACACCTGGCGGGCGGTGCTGGCCCGGATCGATCCGGGGCTGGGGTTCCTGGGGCCGGTCGACGGCTACCCGGTGATCTCGCGGCGGTGGCCGGACGAGGACCTCTCCGGCCTGCCTGCGGCGCCGCCGCTCAACCTGCTCACGCTGATCCTGCGCTCGAAGAGCCTGAGCTGGCGGGACATGGCGGGCGCCGACCCCGACGCCGGCCGTGCCCTCCTCGCCTACGACCGTGCGACGACGACCGCGGAGCTCGACGGCGTCGACGCCGCCGCCTTCCTCGACCGGCTCGGGATGTCCGAGCGCACCCGCGGGATGCTGTTCGAGGCCTTCGCCCGGTCCTTCTTCTGCGACCAGGACGGGCTCTCCGCGGGCGAGCTGGTCGCGATGTTCCACTACTACTTCCTGGGCAACCCGGAGGGCATCGGCTTCGACGCCCCGGTCACCGACCACCGGACCGCGATCTGGGACCCGCTCGCCGCGCACCTGCGCGCGCACGGGGCGGAGGTGCGGACCGACAGCCGGGTCACCCGCCTCGAGCCCGACGGTCAGGGGTGGCGGCTGGGCACGGACGCCGGTGACCTGACCACCCGGCACGTCGTGCTCGCCCTGGATCCCGCCGGGCTGCGCGGGCTCCTCGAGGCGTCGCCGGCCGCGGCGGCGTCGGCCCCGCGGCTCGCGGCGCAGTGCGCGGGGCTGGGGACCGCACCGCCCTTCGCCGTCACCCGGCTGTGGCTCGACCGGGACGTCGCGCCGGGGCGGGCGGTGTTCAGCGCGGTCTCCGGCGAGCGCACCCTCGACTCGATCACGGTGTACTCGCGGCTGGAGGCGCCGTCGGCCGAATGGGCGGCCCGGACCGGCGGGTCCGTCGTCGAGCTGCACTCCTACGCCTGCCCCGAGCCCGACGCCAAGGCGGCGACCGAGGCGATGTACGCCGAGCTCGTCGGGCTCTGGCCGGAGGTCGGCGGGGCCGAGGTGCTGCACACCCACCAGCGGCACGAGGCCACGGCCCCGGCCTTCCCGCCCGGGCGGGCCGGGACCCGCCCGGGGGTGCGCACCGACGCCCGCGGGGTGCGGGTGGCCGGGGACTTCGTGGAGCTGCCCTACCTCGCCGGGCTCATGGAGCGGGCGGCGATGTCCGGGGTCCTGGCCGCCAACGACGTGCTCGCCGAGGCGGGCGCCGCCGCCGAACCGGTCGACGGCGTCCCGCAGCGGGGGCTGCTGGCCGGGGTGCCGCGGATCCGCGGCCGTGCCTGACCGGGCCGGCTACCGGTTCGCCCCCTGCCGGTTCTCCTTCTGCGGCTCCGGCGGGTCGGCGATGGTGTCGGCCGCCGTCGCCCCGCGCTCGCCCATCGGCAGCGGCTCGCCCTTGGTGGTGTCCTGCTCGGTCTGCCGCTCGCTCTCCGCGTTGATCTCCGCGCCCAGCAGCACGATGTAGCTGGTCAGGTACAGCCACAGCATCAGGACGATCACGCCGGCCAGGGCGCCGTAGGTCTTGTTGTAGCTGCCGAAGTTGTTCACGTAGAAGCTGAAGGCGAGGCTGCCGATGATCCACAGGAGCGTCGCGACCAGCGCGCCGGTGCTGACCCAGGCGAACCGGGGTGCGTCGCGGTCCGGGGCGACCCGGTAGACGACCGCGAGGGCCGCGATCACCAGCGCCACGAGCAGCGCCCAGCGGATGATCTGCGCGACGACGAGCGCGATGCCGCCGAGGCCGAGCGCGTCGAACACAGGGGGCACGACCGCCACGAGCGCCACCGCGAGCAGCACGAACACCACCGCGCCGAGGGTGAGGGCCAGCGCGGTGCCGCGGAGCTTGAGGAACCCGCGGGTCTCCTTCTCGTCGTAGGCCAGGTTCGTGGCCTTGATCAGGTTCATCGTGCCGCCCGAGGCGCTCCACAGGGCCGCCAGGATCGACACGACCAAGCCGATGCCCAGGGCGCGGTCGCTGCTGCCGGCCACGGCGTTGAGCTGGTCGGTGATGATCGGGCGGGCGGTCTCGGGCAGGGCGGCGGCGAGGTCGTTGACCTGGGCCGCGACCTGCGCCGGATCGGCGACCAGGCCGTAGAGCGTGAGCGCCGCGATCATCGCGGGGAAGAGCGCCAGGAAGGCGAAGAAGGCGACCCCGCCCGCCAGGATCGGGACGTTGTCGTCCTTCCCCTCGGCCCAGGCCCGCTTCACCACCTGCAGCCAGCCGCGGGGCGGGATCCGCACCGGGTTGTCGGCCTCGCGCCCCGGAGGTCCGTCGTTGCGCCGGTGGTCGACGCCCCGGCCCCCGCGGCCCGCGCGTGTCGTGTCGGTTCGGCTCGTCATGTCGGGCGGGATGCCCGGCGGACGGGCCGGTGAACCGTGTCTCCCGGCGGATCAGCCCGCCTTCGCCGGTGACGTGTCCAGCGGCACGTGCTGCCCCCGCACCACGCCGAGTGCGACGGCCTGGCGGGGGAGCACGGCGTCGAGCAGCCAGTCCGTGGCGACCCGGATCCGGTTGCCCGGCATGGAGAGCAGGTGGTAGCCGCGGGTGACCGCGGTCGCGGGCAGCCCGGACAGCGGCACGCCGAGCGGGTTCGCCGCCGCGTCGACCCCGCCGAGCTCGACCACGAACCCGAGGTCGCTGTGCTTGTACGCCCGCGGCGCGCCGTGGCCCAGCGACGCGGCCACGTTGCGGGCGGCCAGCGCACCCTGGCGGGTGGCGTGCTGGGCGGTCATGGCGGTGGCCGAGCCGGGCCGCGTGACGTCCGGGACGGCGGCCGAGTCGCCGCAGGCCACGATCTCCGGGTGCCCCGCCACGGCCAGGTCCGTCCCGACGACGAGCCGGCCGCGCTCGGCCGGCAGGCCCAGGTCCTCGACGATCGGGTCGGGCCGCACCCCGACGCACCAGATGAGGGTGTGCGTCGGCACCTCCTCGTCGGAGTCGGTGAGGCGCACGCACTTCGGCAGCGCCTCGGCCACGGACTGGCCCATGCGGACGTCGACGCCCCGTTCGCGCAGCACCGCGTCCGCCGTGTGCGAGAGCCGCTCGTCGAGCTCGGGCAGCACCCGCTTCGCGATGTCGAGCAGCATCCAGCGCACCGGGACGTCCCGCAGCGACGGGTGGTCCTTCGCCAGCTGCGCGGTGAACGACGCGCCCTGCGCGGCGACCTCGGTGCCGGTGTAGCCGGCCCCGACCACCACGAAGGTGCAGCGCGACGCCTTCTCGGCCGGGTCGCTCGTGGTGGCCGCCAGCTCGATCTGCCGGGTCATGTGGTCGCGCAGGTAGAGGGCCTCGGGCAGCCCGCGGAAGCCGTGCGCGTACTCGGCGACGCCCGGCACCGGCAGCAGCTTGTTGACGCTGCCGACCGCGAGGACGAGCCGGTCGTAGGACAGCTGCCCGGTGCCGCCCTCCTGGTCGATCCACGTGACGGTGCGGGCGTCGACGTCGATGTGCTGGACCTCGCCGACCACGATCTCCGCGCCGCGCAACGACTGCACGAGCGGCACCGCGATCCGCCGCGGCTCGAGTGCGCCGACCGCGACCTCGGGCAGCAGCGGCAGGTAGAGGAAGTGGTCGTTCTGGTCGATCACGGTGATCCGGGCGCGGCCGCGCAGCCGGCGCAGCAGCCCCCTCGCGGCGGTGTGCCCGGCGAACCCGGCACCGACCACCACGACGTGCGGCAGGTTGTCGCCGGACCCCGGCGACGGCTGCCTCCGGACCTTGCGCACCACGTCCGCGATCGCCATCTGTGCTCCTCCGTCCGTCGTGTCCCCGATCACTGACCCTTACCCGACCATCCCGGGTCCGACACGGCAAGCGGGTCCCGTCATCCGCCCGCGGCGCGGACCCCCTCGGCGAAGTGGACGTTCTCCATGATCCCCAGGACGTTGCCGAACGGGTCGACCACGGAGGCGGTGACGAAGCCGGGGCCGCGCTCGCGGACGTCGTCGTGCTTCGTGGCGCCGTGGGCGAGCAGTGCGTCGAGCGCGACGGTGACGTCGTCGACGGCCCAGAAGGTGATCGATCCGGCGGGGCTGCCGGTCGGGTGAGGGGCGTAGGCGGCGTTCACGATGCCGAACTCGTCCTCGCGCGGGCCGAGGCGCCACTCGATGTACCCGCCCTCCACCACGAAGTAGGGCTCGGCGCCGAAGAGGTCCGAGTACCAGGCGCGCGCGGCGTCGAGGTCGGCGGCGAAGAAGTTGTGGGTGGCCATTCCCTGGAGCATGTCGTCCTCCTCGATCCGGTGTGTGGAGCGAGCATGCGCCCGAGAAGTGCTCACCGAATGAGCACTTTCTCGAGAATACTTCCGGGCGTGCGTGCCGACCGACTCGTCGCGATCCTGCTGCTGATGCAGGCCCGCGGCCGCGTGACCGCCGGGCAGGTGGCCGAGGAGCTGGAGATCTCGGTCGCGACCGCCCGCCGGGACCTGGGGGCGCTCTCGGCCGCGGGCGTGCCGGTCTACCCGCAGCCCGGTCGCGGGGGCGGCTGGTCCCTGGTGGGCGGGGCGCGCACCGACCTGACCGGGCTGACGGCGGGGGAGGCCCGGGCGCTCTTCCTGCTCGCCGGGCCGGAGGCGCGGGCCGCGCCCGAGCTGCGCTCGGCGCTGCGCAAGCTCACCCGGGCCCTGCCCGAGACCTTCCGGGCCGAGGCGGAGAGGGCGGCCGGTGCCGTGCTCGTCGACCCGGCGCGGTGGGGCGAGCGGGAGGCGCCCCGCGACGCCCGGGTGGACCTGCTGCAGGAGGCGGTCGTGCGTCGGCGCAAGGTGCGGTTCGGCTACGGCGGGCGGGAGCGGCTCGTCGAACCGTGGGGCCTGGTCGACAAGTCGGCCACCTGGTACCTGCTCGCCGGCACGGCCGACGGGCGCCGCACCTTCCGCGTCGACCGGATCGCCGACGCCGAGCTCACCGACCTCGCCGCGGACCGGCCCGACGAGCTCTCCCTCACCGAGGCGTGGCGCGGGACCGTCGAGCTGCTGGAGCGCCGCCGCTCCTCGGCGACCGCCACGGTGCTGGTCGAGGCGCGGCTGGTCCCCGTGCTGCGCGACCGGTTCGGCCGCCACCTCGGCCCGGACGTCGCCGACGCCGGCGACGGCCGCGTGCGCGTCACGGTCACCGCCCAGACCCCGGGCGCGCTGGCCGAGCAGCTGGCCGGGTGGGCGGGGTACGTGGAGGTGGAGTCGGAGGGCACGGACAACGTCGAGGTCCGTGCGGGGCTCGCGCGGATCGGGCGGCTGCTCGCCGAGCGGTACGGATGATCACCGTGCAGAGTGCGGGCATGAGCGAGCGCATCGAGGTCTCCCGCACGGTCGACGCCGATCCGGCCGAGGTGTTCGCCGTGCTGCGCGACCCGCAGGGCCACGTCGACGTCGACGCGTCGGGGATGCTGATGGACGCGACCGGCGAGCCCGTCTCGGCGGTGGGGGACACCTTCGTGGTCCACATGGACCGCGAGGCCCTCGGCGACATCCCGGAGCTGGGGAAGTACGACGTCACGGTCACGATCACCCGCTACGAGCAGGACCGGGAGATCGCCTGGACGATCGTCGGCGTGGCCCGCCCGCCGATCGGGCACGTCTACGGCTACCGGCTCGAGCCGGCCGACGGCGGCACCCGCGTGGTCCAGTACTACGACTGGTCCGACATCGCCCCGGAGTGGCGGGAGAAGGACATCTTCCCGATCGTCTCCGAGGCCTCGCTGAAGGCGACGCTGGGCATCCTCGACCGGACCGTCCGCCGCCGGCGGGTGTGAGCGCGCCCACCCGCCGAAATACGGAGGATCCTCCGCTCCTTGTGCGGGACGGCAGACTTGCCGATCCTCGAGAAGGTGGAGACATGAAGGTCTGGTTCGTCACCGGTTCGTCCCGCGGCTTCGGGCGCGAGTGGACGATCGCGGCGCTGGAGCGCGGCGACTCGGTCGCGGCCACCGCGCGCGACGCGTCCACCCTGGACGACCTGGTCGCGAAGTACGGCGACAGGATCCTGCCGCTGACGCTCGACGTCACCGACCGGGAGGCCGACTTCGCCGCCGTGGCGAAGGCGCACGAGCACTTCGGCCGGCTCGACGTCGTGGTGAACAACGCCGGGTACGGCCAGTTCGGGATGGTCGAGGAGCTCTCCGAGCAGGAGGCCCGCGCTCAGATCGAGACGAACGTGTTCGGCGCGCTGTGGGTCACCCAGGCGGCGCTGCCCTTCCTGCGTGCCCAGGGCTCCGGGCACATCCTGCAGGTCAGTTCGATCGGCGGGATCTCGGCGTTCCCGAACATCGGGATCTACAACGCGTCCAAGTGGGCTCTCGAAGGATTCAGCCAGGCCCTCGCCCAGGAGGTCGCGGACTTCGGCGTGCACGTGACGCTGATCGAGCCGGGCGGCTTCGACACGGACTGGGGCGGCGCCTCGGCGAAGCACGCCACCCCGAACCCGGCCTACGACGAGTTCCGCGAGAAGGCCGCGGAGCAGCGTCGCCGGCGCACGGCCGGGTCGGGCGACCCGGCGGCGTCGAGCGCGGCCGTCCTCGAGCTGGTCGACTCGGACGACCCGCCGCTGCGGGCCTTCTTCGGCGAGGCCCCGCTGGCCATCGCGGAGGCGGACTACGAGAGCCGGCTCGCCTCCTGGCGGGAGTACCAGCCGCTCGCGGTCGAGGCCGGCGGCCGGGCCTGACGATCGCGGCCGTGCTCTCAGGGCGGGGTGCCGTCGGCGCCCCGCCCCGGGCCCGTCCGCAGCTCGTGCAGGTTCCACCGGCCCGGCTCCCCGGCCAGCACGGCCACCGACAGCGGATCGACGTCGACGCGCCACACCGCCGTCGCCGGCGCCCCGAGCGCGTGGGTCAGGGCGGCCCGCACGACCGCCGGGTCGACGACGGCGAGCAGCCCGCCCGGCCGGTTCGGCACCGCCCGCAGCCACCCGCCGATCCGCCCGACGAACGCGGCCATCGACTCCCCGCCGTGCGGCACGGCGTCGGGTTCGGTGAGCCAGCGGGTGAGACCGTCCGGGTCGGCGGCCGCGACGTCGTCGAGCGCCCGGCCGGCCCAGCTGCCGTGGTCGAGGCCGGTCAGGCCGGCGTCGACGGCGGCGGGCAGGCCGAGCGCGTCGGCCGTCTGCCGGCAGCGCAGCGAGGGCGCACAGCGGACCTCCTCGTAGCGGGGGAGGGCCGGGACGGGGAGCTCGTCGGCCTCGAGCCCTTCGTCGTCGGCGAACCCGGACCGCCGGGTTGCCGCGGTGGCGGCGTGGGCCAGCAGCACGAGTCGCACGGGTTCCAGTGTGGACCGACGCGTGCGGCGGCGCGCTCCCGGGGCGCCACAGTGCCGCATCCGCGGCCGTCCGGCCCGCGGGGCGGGAGGGGACCGGTGGAGCTGGTCGCCCGGAAGCGGTTCGCCGGCCTGCGTCTGCGCGCCACCGACCTCGACTGGTCCGCGGGCGAGGGGGAGGAGGTCCGTGGGCCCGCAGGCGACCTGCTGCTGCTCGCCACCGGACCTCCCGTCGGCCTCGACGCCCTCGACGGCCCGGGCGTGACGCAGGCCGCCGCACGCGTGGGTCGAGGCCGTTCCTGGCGTAGCGTGATCGCGTGCTGACGCGAGGCGCGGTGCTGCGCGAGGTCCCGGGTAGGTTCGAGGTCGTCGAGCTGGAGGTCGACGACCCGAGACCCGGCGAGATCCGGGTCAGGATGGTCGCGAGCGGGCTCTGCCACTCGGACGACCACCACGCCACGGGGGACCAGAAGGTCGGAATCCTGCCGTTCGCCGGCGGGCACGAGGGGTCCGGGATCGTCGAGGCCGTCGGCCCCGGGACCACCGGGTTCGCCGAGGGCGACCACGTCGTGTTCTCGTTCCTGCCCGCGTGCGGCCGCTGCCGCTGGTGCGCGCACGGCATGCAGAACCTCTGCGACCTCGGGGCCTCGCTGGCGACGAACGCGCGCTGGGAGGACCCGACGTCGTTCCGGCTCGCCCTCGACGGCGAGCCGGTCGGGCAGATGTGCGGGCTGTCCACCTTCTGCGAGTACACGACCGTCTCCACGGCGTCGGCGGTGAAGATCGACCCGTCGATCCCGCTGGAGATCGCCTGCCTGACCGGCTGCGGCGTGGGCACCGGGTGGGGCGCGGCCGTCAACTCCGCCGAGGTGCGGCCCGGCCAGGTCGTGATCGTGATGGGCATCGGCGGGATCGGGATCAACGCGGTGCAGGGTGCGGCGCACGCCGGCGCGTCGGCGGTGATCGCCGTCGACCCGGTCGCGTTCAAGCGGGAGTCGGCGCTCGGCCTCGGCGCGACGCACGCCGTCGAGGACATCCGCGAGGCCACCGAGATCGGCCGCTCGCTGACCAACGGCCAGGGGGCGGACGCGTCGATCGTCTGCGTCGGGGTGACCACGGGCGCCCATGTCGGGCAGGCGCTGCGGGCGGTGCGCAAGGGCGGGACGTGCGTGGTCGTCGGGCTCGGCGACGTGCGCACCCACGAGGGCGACATCCCGCTGATGGAGCTGACGCTCTACCAGAAGCGGCTGCAGGGCTCGCTGTTCGGCGCCAGCGCCCCGACCGCGGACATCCCGGCGCAGCTGGAGCTGTACCGGCAGGGCGCGCTCAAGCTCGACGAGCTGATCACCACCCGGTACACCCTCGACGAGGTCGCCACCGGCTTCGACGACATGCACGCCGGCCGCAACCTGCGGGGCGTGATCGTCTTCTGAGCTCGGCCGCTGCCGGACGAGCCGTGGGTCAGGCCGCGGCGGGCAGGCCCGTCGCCTCGGCCATCCCGTCGAGCATCGCGATGTTCAGCTCGAACGCCCGGACCGCCTCGTCGGCCACCCGGCGCTGCTCGATCTCGTCCCACGGGGCGCCGTCGAGCAGGGCGCGGTAGCGGACGCGGAACTTCGACGGGCTGCCCAGCGCGGAGAAGTCGTAGAACAGCGCACCGGGTCCGGTCACGCCGTAGGTGCGCTCCAGGATCTTCCCGACGACCTGCCCGCCGGCGAGATCGCCCAGGTAGCGGGTGTAGTGGTGGGCCACGAAGACCGGCGCGTCGGTGGCCGCCTCGCGCAGCCGGGCCACGTAGGTCGCGGTCGCGGGCAGCACCCGGGGCGCGTCGACGGTCCCGCCGAGGGCCTCGACGTCCTGCCGCAGCGCGGGCAGCCGGCGCAGCTCGTCGATCACGAAGGGCCCGGCGGCGGGGTCGGCCGCCAGCGCGTCGCCCGCGGCCTCGAGGGCGCCGTAGACCGCGAGGTACTGCTCGGCGAGCAGGGTGTACGCCGACAGCGGGAGGCGCCCGTCGAGCAGGGCGGCCATGTAGGTGGAGTGGTGGGCGCGCTCGTGGACCTCGGCCGTGGCCCGGCGCAGGCCGGTGGAGAGCTCGCCCATGGGTGTTCCTCCCGCATCTTCCTGACGCCGTGTCAGAAAAGATGCTAGAGCACCCGGCGGACTGAGGCTAGCCTAAGTTCGAGGGCCGGACCATGCTCAGCACGATCCGCACGGCCGCCTCGACCGAGCCCGCCAGCTCCTCCTGCGGTACGTCGACGATCTGCCGGGCGGACAGCGCCGCGCCGATCATCGCCACCAGGACGGCCGGGTCCTCGGCGGCCATCTCGCCCGACTCGATCCCCTCCCGCACGATCCGCGCGAGCCGGTCGCCGATCGGGTCCGCGTGCGCCGCGATCCGCCGGTACGCCTCGGGATCCAGGGTCCCGGCCAGGCCCCGGCCCGGCGGCAGGTGGAACTCCGCCAGCCGGTGCAGCTGCAGGCGCGCGAAGACGGCGAGCCGGTCGGTGGGGGTGGCCGCGGCGCCCAGCGCCGACTCGAGGTCGGCGACGTAGCGGTCCGCCTCGTGCTCCACGAAGGCGACGAGCAGCGCCTGGCGGTCGGGGAAGTGGTTGTAGATCGACGTCCGGCCCACCCCGGCCGCGGCGGCGACGCCGGCCAGCGTGACGGCGTCGAAACCCTGCTCGTAGAGCAGCTCGCGCAGCGCCGCGAACACGCGGGCGCGCACCTCGTCGCGGTGGGCGGCGAGCGACCCCCCGAGCACCTTCGGCACGCCGGCCTCCTCCCGCCGTCGCCGTTCAGCGTAGAGGCGGTGCGGCGACCGGGCACGGGTGTCACGTGTCGCCGGCCCCGACGTCGATCAAACGTGGTGATCGCGTCACCCACCCGCCGGTTGACCCCTCGCTGACCTGGCGGGAAGGTGAGGCCCGGCGGTGTGACGGCACGAGGAGGCCATCGGCGTGACGCGGGCACTGGAACGATCGCCCAGCTCCTTCACGGCGGAGAGCCGGACCCTGGACCACGGGGTGGTCGCGCTCCGGCTCGTCGGAGAGCTCGACGCGGACTCCGCGGCGCGGCTGCACGACGCCCTGCACGCGGCCGCGGTCGGCGCCCGCGCGATGGTGGTGGACCTGTCGGAGGTCACCTACCTCGGCTCGGTCGGCGTGAGCGCGCTGCTCGGCGTCTACACCCGCTCCGGTGGCCGGGTCCACCTCGCCGGGCTGCACACGCACCCGGGCGTGAGCCGGGTCGCGGTGCTGCTCGGGCTGGACCGGCACTTCGTGGTGCACCGGGACGTCACGGCGTTCCTGGTGGCGGTGCGCGGCTGAGGGCGCCTCAGGGCGCGGGTTCGACGCCGCCCTTCCTGGCCATCTCCCAGGTGTCCAGGTACTGCTGCCAGCGCACGACCTTGCCGTTCTCGAAGTCCCAGACGTGCGCGGCCTGGACGTCGAGCGGCTCCCCGGTGCCCGTCATCGCCGTGGCGCGGTAGCGCGCCTCCACCAGGACCGTGTCGCCGGCACCGACCATCCGCCTGACCTCGACGGTGAAGTCCTCGGCGTCCTCGGCAAGCTTCGCGAGCACGTTCTCGACGACCGCCTGCGGCCCGATGTAGGGCCCGCCGCGCCAGTACGGCGAGTGCTCGGCCTCGTTCCACTCGACCTCCGGATGCAGGATCTCGAGCAGCGGGCCGGCGTCGCCCTTCGCGAGTCCGTCGTAGGCGGCCTGGACCAGCGCCACGGTGTCGGTCATGTCCCTGCACCCCGATTCGTCCTGGTTCGTCCTGCGGGCGGGCGAGAGTACGAGCGGTCCCGGCGGAGGACCACGGTCGTACGGCCCGGCCGTTCGGAGCAGCCCGACCCGCGGTTCCGCGGGACTGCGATGCTGGCCGCATGGCGATGCGGATCAGCATGTTCGGGTACCTGGGCGACGGCGGCGGCCGCTCCGTCGTCGACGCCTACGTCGAGGAGCTCGCGCGGCTGCGCGACGAGGGCTTCCGCCGGTACTGGACCGCGCAGCTGCCCTACGAGCCGGACCTGCTCACCGTCCTCGCCGTGGCCCTGCGCGAGGTGCCCGGGATCGAGGTGGGGACCGGGGTGATCCCGATCCAGCCGCAGCACCCGATGGCGCTGGCCCAGCGCGCGCTCACCGTCAACCTGATCGGCGAGGGCCGGCTGACGCTCGGGCTCGGGCTCAGCCACCGGCCCGTCGTCGAGGGGGTGTGGGGGCTGCCGTTCGACCGCCCGGTCCGGCGGCTCTCCGAGTACCTCGACGGGCTGCTCCCGCTGCTGGCGGGGGAGAAGGCCGCGGCCGAGGGCGAGCTCGTCACCACGCGGGGGTCGTTGAAGGTCCCCGGCGCGCCCGCACCGGACGTCTACCTCGCCGCGCTCGGCCCGCAGATGCTGCGGCTCGCCGGGCGCCGCACCGCCGGCACGGTCACCTGGATGACCGGCCCGCGGACCCTTGCCGAGCACGTGGTCCCGACGATCCGGGCGGCCGCCGAGGAGGCCGGCCGGACCGTGCGGGTGGTCGCCTCGCTGCCGATCACCGTGACCGACCACCTCGACGCCGCCCGCGCCGAGGCCGCCCGCCAGTTCGCGGTCTACGGCCGGCTGCCCTCCTACCGGGCGATGCTCGACCGCGAGGGGTACGCGGGCCCCGAGGACGCGGCGATCGTCGGCGGCGAGCAGGAGGTCGCCGAGCGGCTCGGGGAGCTGCGGGAGGCGGGGGTGGACGAGTACGTCGCCCTGCCCTTCTCGCCCGACCCCGAGGAGCGCTCCCGCACCCGCGCCCTGCTCCGGGCGCAGGGGGAGTAGCGCGCTACCGCAGGTGCCGGGCGAGGAACGCCGTGGTGTGGCCCCACGCCTCCACGGCGGCCTGCTCGTCGTACATCGACGGGGCGTCCCAGTTGGAGAAGGCGTGGCCGGCGTCGTAGTGCCGCACCTCGACCTGCGGCTTCCCGCCCACCGCCGCCTCGACCTTCTCGATCTGCTCCTGCGGGATGAACGGGTCGCGGTCGCCGTAGTGGAACAGCGCGGGGCACTCGAGGGCGTCGGCGCGGTCGAGCATGTCCTGGATGCCGGAGCCGTAGTAGGGGATGGCGGCGTCGATGCCGGCGCCGTCGACCCGCGCGGTGGTGGCGCACAGCCAGGTGAGCGTGCCGCCGAGGCAGAAGCCGATCGCGCCGACCTTGCCGGTGCTCTCGGGCATCGCGCGCAGGTGGGCGAACGCGGCGGTGATGTCGCCCGCGGCGGCCGCGAAGTCCAGCCGCTGGACCATGCCCATGCACTCGGCCAGGGAGGACTCGTCCTTGCGCTCGAAGCGGCGCTCCAGCCGCCAGAACATGTCGGGCGCCAGGGCGACGTACCCCTCGCCGGCGAGCCGGTCGCAGATCCCGCGGATGTTGTCGTTGATCCCGAAGATCTCCTGGAACACGAGGACGCCGGGGCCGCGGCCGCCCTCCGGGAGGGCCAGGTAGGCGTCGAACTCGTCGCCGTCGGGGGCGGGCACGCGCTCGTAGCGGGTCATGGGGCTCCTTCTCGTCGCCGGGCGCCGGGCCCGGTGATCCTGGCACGTCCGGCCCGGTGGCCCGCCGGTACCGGACCGGTGACACGCGGACGGCGACCGCGTGAGGACTACCCCTGCACTCAGCGGGTACCGGACCCCCGCCCTTAGGCTTGCCTGAAGTCCGTCCCGCTCCGCCCCCGACACCACGAGGTGACCCGCTTGAGCGTCGAGGCCCCCGACCTCCCCGCCCCCGACCCCGCTCCCGACCCCGTCTCCGGTGCCGAGTCGGGCACGGCCCCGAGGGGCCCCAAGCCGATGATCGGCGAGTACCGCAGCACCTGGCAGCAGGGGCTGGTCTGGGCGTTCGTGGTGCTCCCCGTGCTCGCCCTGCTGGCGACCGTCCCCGTGCTGTGGGGCTGGGGCCTGGGCTGGTGGGACGTCGTGATCGCCGCGGTCTTCTACACCGTCGGCATCCTGGGCGTGACCGTCGGCTACCACCGGCACTTCACGCACCGCTCGTTCAAGGCGCGGCCGTGGCTGCGGGTGGTCCTGGCGATCACCGGCTCGATGGCGATCCAGGGCTCGATGATGGCGTGGGTCGCCGACCACCGCCGCCACCACGCCTACTCCGACAAGGAGGGCGACCCGCACTCGCCGTGGCGCTACGGCACCACGCCGTGGGCGGTCGCCCGCGGGTTCTTCTGGGCGCACATCGGCTGGATCTTCGACCGCCGCAAGACGAACTGGGAGCGCTTCATCCCGGACCTGCTCGCCGACAAGGTGCTGCGCCGGGTGAGCGGGCTGTTCGGGCTGTGGGTCGTGGTGAGCCTGGTCCTGCCCGCGGTGCTCGGCGGCCTGCTGACCTGGTCCTGGGCCGGCGCGCTGACCGGCTTCTTCTGGGGCGGCCTGGTGCGCATGGGCATCTGCCACCACGTGACCTGGTCGATCAACTCGATCTGCCACATGGTCGGGGCGCGGCCCTTCCGCTCGCGCGACCGCTCCCGCAACTTCTGGCCGCTGGCGATCCTGTCCATGGGCGAGAGCTGGCACAACCTGCACCACGCCGACCCGACCTGTGCGCGGCACGGCGTCCTCAAGGGGCAGATCGACATCTCGGCCCGGGTGATCTGGCTGTTCGAGCGGTTCGGCTGGGCGTACGACGTCCGCTGGCCCACCACCCGCCGCCTCACCCAGCTGCAGCAGGCCTGACGCTCACCCGTGGGCTCACACCCGGCCGCAGCGGCGCCGTCCGCCGCTCCGCCCGGTGCGCGGCAGCCGCATGACCTGGCGCCAGCGCACGAGGACGCGGACGAGGGGGTCGGGGTCGTCGGCGGTCCGGCGCCCGGTCCTGATCTCCTCGATCAGGCAGTCGTCGGCGGCGACGGGATCCGTGCAGTCCTCGGGGGCCGGACGCTGTGCGGGAACCGGGACGGCCGCGGCCCCGTGGTCGTTGCTGATCGCGTCCATGCCCACTCATCGCGGCGGCTACGGCGAACGTGTCCCTCCATCCGGGTGATGATCGGCACCTTGCCACTCGTCAGGCCGAGCGGCGGACCCCGGCGCCGGCGCGCCGCCCGTAGACGCGGTCGGCCAGCGCGGCCTTCCGCTCCCGCAGGTCGGCCAGGACCGCGGCCGGGAAGCCGCCCGGACCCGGCCGGTCCGGCGTCGCGCCGAGATCGGTGACCAGCTCCCAGCCGCTGCCGAGGGCGGTCAGCGAGCGGTGCTTGGTGGGGTAGTAGTCGCCGTTCAGGCTCACCGCGATCCCGCCCGCGCCCGCCGCCGCCGCGACGAGGTGCGGGTGGAAGCGGGTGGAGATCCACGTCTGGTCGGCCGCGACCGGCAGCCCGTCCCGCCACACGGCGTCGAACGGCACGAACCGCGCCCCGGGAAGCTCGTGCTCCAGCAGCGCGTAGACCACGCGGTCCTGCCCCGGACTCCCCTCGACGACGGCGACCTCCCCCGGGTCGACCTCCCACCGCCGCAGCGCCCCGAGCACGAACGTGGCGAGCGCCTCGGCGGGCCGGTCGCTGAGGTCGGACTGCAGGCAGAGCACGACCCGGGGCGCGCCGTCGACGGCCGGGACCGCGGCGGCGGGGAGGAAGGCGTCGTCGAGCCCGAGGGTGTCCGGCCGGTCGAGCAGCCGGGCCGAGGCCTCGTCGCGCACCTCGACCAGCGCGAACCGCTCCAGCAGCGAGCGGAGCAGCGGCCCGGCGCCGTCGGCCTCCGGCGTGAGGCCCTGGCCGGTCGCGACGGCCCGCCCGCCCGAGTGCTCGACGGCGGCGACCGCGGCGGCGAGCACCCCGGCGTGCCGCGGCCAGATCCCGTTCACGTACCCGCCGCCCACCACGTGCACCACCTCGGCCCGGCGCAGCAACCCGACCCCCGCGACCCACCGGGGCGCGAGGCCCGGGTCGGCGACTGCGCTGCGCACCCACGCCGCCGTCTCCCACGGGCCGCCCTCCGGCGCCGCGTGGCACAGCCGCCAGACCGTGTCGGTGAAGCGCGCCCGCGGGTGCAGGCCGTCGAGCAGGACGGCGGCGGTGCCGGGGGAGGGGCAGTCGAGCCAGACGTCCGCCTCCGGCGCGGTGCGCGCCAGGTGCCGCAGCCAGCCGGCGGCGATCAGCTCGTCGCCGTAGTTCGGGAACCCCGCGGTCCCGACGAGGTGGTACAGGGGCCGCCGGTCGTCCGCCACGGCCCGAGTATCCCGGCCCGCGATCTCAGTAGAAGGTCACCCCCGGCTGCCCGCCGCCCGCGGCCACGGCGTCGCCGTTGATCGCCACGCTGCGCGGCGAGGCGAGGAAGGCGACGACGTCCGCGACCTCCTCGGCGGTGATCATCCGGCCGACCGTGGTCGTCCGGCCGAGGGCGCGCTCCGCCTCCTCCGCCGACGTGCCGTCGGCCTCGGCCTTGGCGGCGACCATGGCCGGGGTGCGCTCGGTGACGGTGAGCCCGGGGTGCACGACGGTGACGTTCACGCCCTGCGGCCCCAGCTCGTCGGCCAGCGCGGCGGTCATCGCGGAGACGGCGACGTTGCGCACGGAGCCGACCAGCGACGACGACCCGCGCGCGTTGAGCCCGCTGATGTTGACGATCCGGCCCCAGCCCTGCGCGGTCATCAGCGGGGCGACGGCGCGGGCGCACCGCAGGTAGCCCAGCACCTTGGTCTCGAACTGCTCGCGCATGAGGTCGTCGCCGGTGGTGGAGGCGCCGGCCTGGGCGCCCGCCGACGCAGGCTTGGCGGCCGCGTTGACCAGGATGTCGACGCCGCCGAGCGTGGTCACGACCTCGTCGACCATCGCGCGGACGGACGCGTCGTCCGTGGTGTCGGCGACGAGGGGCACGATCCGGGTGCCGTGCGCGGCGAGCCGGACGGCGGCCTCGTCGAGCGCCTCCTTGCCCCGCGAGACGATCGCGACGTCGCAGCCCTCGGCGGCCAGGGCGGCCGCCACCGCGAGCCCGATGCCGCGGCTCCCGCCGGTCACGATCGCCCGCCTGCCGGTCAACTGGAGATCCATGTCCCCACCTCACACCAGGCGCGGCCCGGCGGCCAGACCGCGGTCAGCCCGGCAGGAGCCCCCGGACGTACTCGGCCTGCCCGAGGTGCTTCGCGTCGTCGTCGACCACGGAGACGAGCCGGACCCCGCGGGTGACGGGCGGGTCCCAGTTGTCGTCGATCACCTCGTCGAGCTGCTCCGGCGTGAGCTTCGCCAGCAGCTCGACGGTCCGCTCTGCGACGGCGGCGTGGTAGCCGGCCAGCAGGTCCGCGGGCGCGCGCACCGCGGCGACCTGGTCGCGGCCGTGCCCGTAACCGGTGTCCGCCGGCTCGAGGTCGAGGCCGAAGCGCTGCTGCCAGCCGTCGGCGAGCCAGACCTGCTCGGTGCCGAAGGCGTCGGCGAGGTGGTCGTCCTGCACCCGGGTCAGGTGCCACACGAGCCACGCGATCGAGTTGCCGTCGCCGTCGAGGCGCAGCGCGAGCTGCTCCTCGGACAGGCCGTCGACGACGGCGGGCACGCCCTCCGAGATCCGGCCGAAGGCGTCGGTGAGCAACTCGGCGGGGGTCACGGCGTCCTCCAGGGGGGTCGGCGGTCCGGCTCCCGTCGACGCTAGGTGATCCCTGCCCCGCTGCGCATTCCGGCGATAGGCTGCTGCGGTGGCCCGGTACTTCGACGTGCACCCGGACAACCCGCAGCGCCGCGCGATCGGCCAGGCGGTGGACATCGTCCGCGGCGGCGGCCTGATCGTCTACCCCACCGACTCGGTCTTCGCCCTCGGCTGCCAGCTCGGCAACAAGGAGGGCCTCGACCGGATCCGCGCGATCCGCCGGCTCGACGACCGCCACCACTTCACCCTCGTCTGCAGCGACTTCGCGCAGCTGGGCCAGTTCGTGCAGGTCGGCAACGCGGTGTTCCGCGCGGTCAAGGCGGCGACGCCCGGGCCGTACACGTTCATCCTCCCGGCCACCAAGGAGGTGCCGCGGCGGCTGCTGCACCCGAAGAAGAGAACCGTCGGCGTGCGCATCCCGGACCACCTCGTCGCGCAGGCCCTGCTCGCCGAGCTCGGCGAGCCGCTGCTCTCGTCGACGCTGCTGCTGCCGGACTCGCCGGAGCCGGACGTCCCGCCGACCCAGGGCTGGGAGATCAAGGAGCGGCTCGACCACGCCGTCGACGCCGTCCTCGACTCGGGCGAGTGCGGCACCGAGCCGACCACCGTCGTCGATCTCTCCGGTCCGGAGCCCGAGATCGTCCGCAAGGGCGCCGGTGATCCGTCCCGATTCGAGTGATCCCGGGAAACCGGTCCGCGCCGGACCCTGGACGACCGGGCAGGTGCTGACCTAGCCTCTGTGACCGGGCGCACCGCCGCAGCGTCGCGGACGGGGCGCCTGTTCCGTGCTCCGCCCCTCTCCTCCCGCCGGACCGCGTCCGTGCCCGCATCCGTGCGACGACCGGCCGCCGGAGGATTCACTCCCCCCGGTCCGGCGTGTCGGCTTGCCGATCGCCGCCGGTCCACCTCCCGCCGACCGGTCATCGCACGCCCGCCCGACGGGCGGCCGGGCGCCGGACCGCCGGGTAATGTCCCGTGGACCTACAGATGTCGGGTCGCAGCTCCCCCGGCGGACGCGGGGCCCGAGGGCGCCCGCCTGCTTCGGCGGGCGGTCGCGGGCGGGCGGCCGGGTCCGTGCGGCGTCCCGGCCGGATCGGGGTACGGACCAGCGGAGGACAGCGTGGAGCGAGACGTCTCGTCCGCCTCCTGGCTCGACGAGCCGGGCGGGGGTGCGACCGGCACCGGCGGCGGCGTCGGCGCCTCCGACGACCGGCCCGACCTGCTGCTCGCGGGCCTCGCGCGGCGGATCTGCGGCCACGCCGAGCGGCAGCTCTCGGTCGCCGAGCGGCTCGGCCCGGACTCGCCCGAGGGTGCCGAGATCGCGGCCGGGGCCCGGCGCCTGCTGCGCGACGGCGAGAGCGTCCTCAGCCTCGTCGGCGGCCGCCCCGAGCGGCGCGGCCCCGTCCCCACCGGCATCGGCCGGATCCTCGCGGACACCGCGGCCGGCGCCGAGGAGCCGCAGCGCGTGTCGGTCCCGCCCGCCCCGTCGGCCTCGCTCGCCGCCGGCAGCGCCGTGGGCGCCGGGCAGGTGCTCGCCGAGCTGGTCGCGCACGCCGAGCGCACGGTGCCGCGGAGCAGCCGCATCGAGCTGGTCGGCCGCTGGGCGGGCGACGGGGGCGTCACGATCGAGCTGCAGGCCGAGGGCGTCGAGCTGCCCTGGCAGGAGGCCGCGGCGCTGGAGAACGAGATCGCCGGGGGCGCCAGCGCGCCCATCCCGCCGGAGCGGCTCGGCCTGCACCTGGCCGCGCGGCTGGCCCGCCGCTGCGGCGCCCGCCTGGAGCTGCAGGCCCCGCTCGGCGGCCCCGCCACCCCGGGCTTCGGCACGATCGCGCTGGTCCGCTTCCCGCGGGCGCTGGTCGAGCCGGCCGCGGGCGTCCAGGTCCCGCGCGAGGCCCCCCCGGCCCCCGTGCCGTCGCCCGCCCCCGCACCCCGCGAGTCGCGCGAGGAGTCGTCGGAGATCACGTGGGAGCCGGTGCGCGCCGGCTCCGCTCCCGCGCCCGCCTCGGTCGACGAGCTGTTCGGCTCGTTCGACGCCGGGCTCTCCCGGCCGGAGGACGACCTGGCCGGCACCCCGATCTTCGCCGCCGTGGCCTCGGCGTGGTTCCGCACGAACGACGACCCGGCCCCGGCCACCAACGGCTGGTCGCAGGGCAACGGACTGAACGGCCACAGCGGAAACGGCGTCAACGGGCACACGAACGGCCACAACGGCAACGGACGCGGGCTCGCGGACAGCTGGCTCGGCTCGAGCACCACGATCGGCGGGACCTCGACCGGCGGGGACTCGACCGGCGGGGACTGGGCCGGCGGGGACTGGGCCGGCTCGGGGGACGACGAGTGGCGCGCCGCCGCCGAGCGCGCGGCGCGGGCCGAGACCGAGCTGCCGACCACCGGGAGCGGCCTCCCGCGGCGCCGGCCCGGCCGGCAGATGGTCACGCCGCCGCTGCGCAGCCGCCGGGGCGCGGCCGGGGCATCGGCCGGCGGGGAGGCCTCCGCCGAGCGGCAGCCGGACCGCGTGCGCAACCGGTTGTCGACCTACCAGCGCGGGCTGGAGGCCGGCCGGCACCGCGCGGCCGATCCCGAGGACGAGCCGTCGTACCAGTCGGGCGAGCCGGGGTCCGATGCCGACTCGCCGGTGCAGGGCCCGGTACCCGGCCCCACGCTGGAGCGCCGGTACGAGGAGTCGCGCGACCCGTGGACCGGCGAGGGCCTGTGGGGCGACGAGCGCTGACAGTGAGGATGTAGGCGAGCCCCGCAGCCGGTCGTTCTGACCCAAGCGCTGACTGACCCCGGGTCCTGAAGTGGATCTGTCGTTCGGCTGACTGCGGGGCTCGCTTGCACTCACCAGACGGCGTCGTGACCTCATAGGAGCCTGTGCCAGCAGGCACCCATCACTGTCTTGTCCGCCAGCCCGGCTGGTGCGTGCCGCCCTGCACGCTCGAAGGACAGGACGACAGTGACCACGATGACACAGCCCACCCGTTCTGCGATGGGCTCCGCCCATGAGCTGCAGGTCACCGGTGGGATCGACACTCATAAGGACACCCACACCGCTGCGGTGCTGGACTCCGCGGGCCGGCTACTGGGCCACCGCCAGTTCCCGACCACGCCGTCCGGCTATCGGAGTCTGCTGGCCTGGTTGCAGGGCTTCGGACTGCTACTACGGGTCGGGGTCGAGGGCACCGGTGTCTACGGCGCAGGCCTGGCACGCCACCTGCACGCCGCCGGGATCGAGGTGGTCGAGGTCGACCGCCCCGACCGCAAGACCCGCCGCTGGCAGGGCAAGTCCGACCCGGTCGACGCCGAGGCCGCCGCTCGCGCCGCGCTGTCCGGACGCGCTACCGGCACCCCGAAACACCGCGACGGACAGGTGGAAGCACTACGCGCGCTGCGAGTCGCTCGACGCAGCGCCATCAGCAACCGAGCCGAAGCACAGACCCAGATGAAATCGCTGGTCGTGACGGCTCCGGAGACACTGCGCACCGAACTGCGCGGACTGACCACCCGTCGGTTGATCACCCACTGCGCGACTCGCCGCCCTGACCACAGCCGGGCCAAGGACCCCGCCACCGCGACCCTGATCGCGCTGCGCAGCCTCGCTCAGCGCCACCAACGCCTCACCGCCGAGATCGCCGAACTCGACGCACTGCTGGGCCCGCTGGTCGCCGCGATCAACCCGGGCCTGGTCGCGTTGAACGGGTCGGCACCGAGGTCGCCGGACAGCTGCTGGTCACCGCAGGGGAGAACCCCGAACGGCTCGACTCCGAGGCGGCGTTCGCCATGCTCTGCGGGGCAGCACCACTGCCCGCCTCCTCCGGACGCACCCACCGGCACCGGCTCAACCGTGGCGGGGACCGGCAAGCCAACGCCGCGCTCTACCGGATCGTGCTCTGCCGACTGCGGTGGGACCCACGCACCCGCGCCTACCGCGACCGCCGCACCACCGAGGGCATGTCCAAGAAAGAGATCATCCGCTGCCTCAAGCGCTACATCGCCCGAGAGATCTACCAAGAACTACTCACATCCCACGACGCCCCAGCCGTCGCTTGACATCCATAGGAGCATCCGTCCGACGAGGGCCCGCGGGCTGTCCGTTCTGAGGACGTCTCAGGGCGGAGCGGCCTAGCGTGGGCCCCGGGCCGGGGCGAGCCCGGCCGGGGGAGGACGCGATGACGAACGCGGGGACCCAGGTCGTCGAACTGGACGGGAAGTTCTTCGACGACCCGGACGCGCTGTACCGGACGCTGCGCCGGGAGGCGCCCGTCGTCCGGGTGAACACCCCGATGGGCCTGCAGGCCTGGGTGGTCACCCGCTACGAGGACGCGCGGCCCGCGCTGAACGACCCGCGGCTGTCCAAGGACGGCGCGAAGTTCGGAGAGATCCTCGAGCGCCGCTCGGTGGCGCCGGAGCGGCGGATGCAGTTCGCCGACTCGCTCGCCGGGCACATGTTGAACACCGACCCGCCGGACCACACGCGGCTGCGCAAGCTGGTGAACCGGGCGTTCACCGTGCGGGCGATCGCGCGGATGCGGCCGCGGATCGAGGAGATCGCGCACGGGCTGGCGGACCGGATGGCCGCGAAGGCCGCCCGGGAGGGCACGGTCGACCTGCTCGACGAGTTCGCCTACCCGCTGCCGATGACCGTCATCTGCGAGCTGCTCGGCGTGCCCGAGGGGGAGCGGGACGACTTCCGCGGCTGGACCACCACACTGCTCTCGGCCGCGCCGCCGGAGGAGCGCGGCGCCGCGGCCGGCGCGATGGCGGAGTTCCTGGCCCGGCTCGTCGCCGACAAGGCCGCGAACCCGGGTGAGGACATGCTGTCGGCGATCGTGAAGGCGTCGGAGGACGGGGACACGCTCTCGGCGCGCGAGGCGACGTCGATGGCGTTCCTCCTGCTCGTCGCCGGGCACGAGACCACGGTCAACCTGATCGGCAACGGCACGCTCGCGCTGCTGCGCCACCCGGACCAGCTCGCCCTCCTGCGCGCCGACCCGGACCTGGTGCCCAACGCCGTCGAGGAGTTCCTGCGCTTCGACGGCCCGATCAACCTCGCGACCTTCCGCTACACCACCGAGCCGGTGGAGATCGGCGGCACCACGGTCCCCGAGGGCGAGGTCGTGCTGATCTCGCTGGTCTCGGCCAACCGGGACACCGGGCGGTACGACGACGCCGCGACGCTCGACGTCACGCGCGACGCGGGCGGGCACGTCGCCTTCGGGTACGGGGTGCACCACTGCCTGGGCGCCCCGCTGGCCCGGCTCGAGGGCGAGATCGCCTTCCGCACCCTGCTCGAGCGGTTCCCCGGCCTCGCCCTCGCCGGCGACCCGGAGACGCTCGGCTGGCGGCAGTCCACGCTGATCCACGGCCTGGGCAGCCTCCCCGTCCACCTGTGAGCGGCAACTGCCCCTGGAGGGGCAGTCGGCGCTCACGACCCCGGGTGACCTGCGGAGACGATCAGGTGAGCCAGGCCGGCCGGGAGCTGCCGCGCGGCACGAGGACCGTGCGGTAGCGCCCCGGCGTGCCGGACATCCGGACCTGGTCGGTCACGCCCTGGTACAGCCCGAGCGGGGTGTCCGCGGTGAAGGTCTCGGGATCGAGGTAGGCGTGCTCCTCCCCGGTCCCGGCGACCGACCGGGCGTAGCCGAGGTCGAACACGCCGAGCTCGAGGATCCACAGCGCCACCCGGGTCAGCGAGACGTGGACCTTCCAGCTGCCGCCCTCCACCGCGCGCCGCCGCAGCGCCGCGACGATCCCCGCCGCGGTCAGCCAGGAGACGATGTAGTCGTTGACCACGAGGATCGGCGACAGCCGCGGCTCCACCTCGGGCGAGATCCCGCCCGCCTCCAGGTCGAACATGCCGGTGAGGGCGCCCGCCGTCTGGTCGAAGCCGACGCGGTCGCGCCACGGTCCCCGCTCGCCGTTCAGCGTGTTCGTGGCGTGGACGAGGCCGGGCCGCACCGCTGCGGCCTCCTCCGCCGACAACCCGATCGACGCCAGGTAGCCCGGCCGACGGTTGGCGTAGAAGACGTCCGCACCCGCGAGCAGCTCCCGCACGATCCGTGGGCCGTCGCCGCGGGCGGGGTGCACGGTCGCGGACCGGACCCCGACGTTCGCGGTCACGTACGTGGTGTCGTGCTCGAACTCGGTGGGCCGCCACAGGTTCAGCACGTCGGCGCCGTGCAGCGCGAGCGTGCGGCCCGTCCCCGCGCCGGCGATCACGTGCCCCATCCCGAGCGCGCGGACGCCGTCGAGCGGCTGTTCGGCGCCGCCCGGCAGCGGCTCGGGGTCGGCGTCGCCGATGCGCGTGATCTCGATCAGCGGGGTGTCCTCGAGGGCGGCGTGCTGCTCGGTGGCGAGGAACTCGGCGGTGGTGCGGACCAGCGGCATGACGACGCCGGCCTCGGCGCCGGCGCGTTCCAGCTCGGCGGCGTCCCACCGGGCGACCGCCCGCTCGACCGCCTCCGGGGTGTCGGCGCAGTCGAGCAGCCGCTGCGTGGCGACCTTCAGCGCGGGATAACCGTTGAGCGGCATGACCCAGCGGCCGTCGCCGGCCCGGTAGAAGCGGAACCCGAACGCCGGCGACGGGTTCGCCGCCGACGCCGCCGGATAGCCGTTGAGCAGCTCCCAGCGCCGGTCGTAGAAGGGGCAGAGCCGGTGCGGGGCGCTGCGCAGGTCGGCCGTGACGTCCTGCCCGGCGCCGCCGCGGTCGCGGTGCAGCGCCGCGAGGGCGACCGACTTCGCGGCCAGCGCCAGGGCCGCCGCCCCGCCGAGCCGCAACGCGCTGGGGACGACGGGGTCGGCGCCGAGGAACGTGACCCGCCCGCCGGCGTCCGATGCGGCCAGGCCGATCCCGCCGAGCAGGGCGTCGAGCGCGCCGTGGACGTCGAACGCGTCATCGGTGGCCGGGTTCGTGACCGCCGCCCCGATCCGCTCGCCCAGCCCGAGCAGTGCGGTCACAGCAGCTCCTCCGGCACCGTGACGTGCTTGGACCGCAGGTACTCGCCCACGGACTTGCCGATCTGGTCCACCCGCAGGTTCGACGACCCGCCCGTGCCCAGCAGCCCCTTGAGCACGACGTGCACGGCGCGCAGGTACGGGAACTCGTGCCGGACGACGTCGCAGTCCTTGGCCTCGGGCAGCAGCTCCCGGATGGCCGAGGTGCTCAGCGTGGACCGCAGCCACTCCCAGTGCTCGGCGTCGGGCGCCCAGATGCCGACGTTGGAGTTGCCGCCCTTGTCGCCGGCGCGGGCGTAGGTGAGCTCGCCGAGCGGGATCCGGCGGCCCCCGGTCGTCGCGGCGGTCGACGCGGCGGGCGGCTCCGGCGAGCGGCCCTGCTCGAGCTCCTCGGGCGTCGCCCAGCGCGAGGAGACCGGCGCCTCGAGGCGCGTGCCGTCGGCGAGCACCGCGGTGTTCGGCACGAGCTCGGCGGGCAGCAGCGCGGGCCAGTAGTCGATCCGGGGCCACGGCTCGCGGACCGGCTGGGCGCCGCCGTCGTGGTGGAAGCCGGGGAAGCCCTGCAGGTAGAGGCTGCCGACGGCGGCGGGGAACGGCTTCAGCGCCTCCGGCGCGCGGGCGGTCGCCATGACCCGGATCGGGACCGTGGCCTCCCACTGCGAGTGCGGGTCCTCCGCGGCCGTGCCGAGCGGGGTGACGTCGAGCTGGTCGACGTGCCCCTCGAGCTGGGCACGGAGCTGGTCGCGCAGCAGCGCCACCTTCTCGGCGACGTTCGGCGAGGTGCAGAACAGCATCTGCGAGATCTGCCAGCCGATCTGCGCGAACACCGCCACCTTCGCCGTCGGCGGGGGCGGCGAGCCGACGACGGGCGCGATCGCCACGCGGTCCTTGCCCACCTGGCTGAGCCGGACGGTGTCGAGGTGGACCGTGGCGTCGGGGTTGAGGTAGCGCGGCCCCTGGATCTCGTAGACCAGCTGCGCGGTCACGGTGTCCACGGTGACCATGCCGCCGTCCCGGGCGTGCTTGGTGATCACCGACGAGCCGTCCGCCGCGATCTTGGCGATCGGGAAGCCGCACTTCACCATGCCCGGGACCTGCATGAAGCCCGAGAAGTTGCCGCCCGTCGCGTGGGCACCGCACTCGATGATGTGCCCGGCGGTGATCGCGCCGGCGAGCGGGCCCCAGTCGTCGGGCGTCCAGCCGTGCCACCAGGCGGCCGGACCGGCGGTGAGCGAGGCGTCCGTGACCCGCCCCGTGACGACGATGTCCGCGCCGGCCTTCAGCGCCTCGGCGATCCCGAACCCGCCCAGGTAGGAGTTGGCCGCGATCGGGTCCACGCCCCAGTCCTTGAGCGGGGCACCGGTGTCGAGGTGCTCCATGGCGTGCCCGTCGGTGTGGAACTCGCCGAGCCGGTCGAGGACGTTGTCGCCCTCGACGTGGGCCACGGTGAGGTCGACGCCGGCCTCGGCGAGGTCCTCGCGCAGGGCCGCGGCGAGCCCCGCCGGGTTGAACCCGCCGGCGTTGGTCACGATCCTGATGCCGCGCTCGGCGATCGTGGCCAGATGTGGGCGGAGCTGTTTGCGGAAGTAGTCGACCCAGCCGCCGCCGCGGGCCGGGTCGTAGGTCACCGCGAGCGCGGCGAGCGTCACCTCGGCGAGGTAGTCGCCCATGAGGACGTCGACGGGGTCGCCCGCCATCGCCTCGTCGATGGCCGTGAACCGGTCACCGAGGTAGCCCGAGAAGTTCCCGATCCTCACCGATCGTTCGTTCATGAGGACCGACGATAGCCCTCTCGCGGGGATTCGAGGAGGGGCCGGTGATGCAGTCGCATGCGGACTGCGCCCCGGCCCCTCCCGGGCCCCTTCCGATCAGTGGCCCGCGGCGGGTGCGGCCCCGGTCGTCACGGGGGCGCCGCCGGTCGTGGCGGCCTTGCCGGCCGGGCTCGTCACGCCCAGCGACCCGGCCGGGACGGCGGCCGGCGCGGCCGCCGGGCTCGCGCCCGGGCCGTTGGCGGCGGGGGTGCCGTTGACGCCCATCGCGGCCCAGGTCCCGCCGACGCCCTCGCCCTTCGAGTCACCGGGCCTGGTGTCGCCGCTGTAGCGGTAGAGCGGCCAGCCGTTGAGCGTGAGCTGCTGGGTGCCGTCGGGACGACCGATCGTGCCGACCAGGCCGGACGGGATGCCCTGCAGCGCGGGCTGCCCGTCGCCCTGCACCGGCGGCCACTTCTTGGCGCAGTCGCCGGTGCACGTGGCGGCGGACGGGTCGTTGCGGTCGTTGGCGAAGCGGTAGACGGTGAAGCCGTCCGTGGTCACCACGGTGCCGACGGCGGTCACGCCGGTGCCGAGGCCGCCGGTCGGGGCGACGGTCGTGCCGTTCGCGCTGCCGTTGGCGCCGCCGGACGTGCTGCCGGACGAGCTGCCGGCGGGCACCGCGTCGCTGGCGTCGACGAACCCGGACGACCCGCAGGCGGACAGCGCGGTCGCGGCGGTGAGGGCAGCGGCCGCCATGAGGACGGGGCGCAGGCGGGCGTGCCGGAGGAGACGGGGGAGCGTCATCTCGGTGGTTCCTTCAGTTCTTCGCGGGGAGCGAGTCGTGCGGTCCCGCCCGCGGCGGCGGGGGGCGGTGCGCCGAGGACGGGAACCGCTGAGGGCGACCTTATGAAGTCGCGGGTGTCCCGAGTTGCCACGCTGAGAGACGATCACGGCACGCGACGCGACCGGCGCGCCGAGCGGCCGCCGTCTGCTGCCGACGCGCACCGGCGCTGCTCCGAACGCCGTAGGCCGTCCTCAGAAACGATGACGACGCCGGCCCGGGCGGCCGCTCACCCGCCCACCGGACCGTTCTCCGGCCAGGCCCGCAGCGTCGAGCGGCTGTCGAACCGCCGCTCCTCGCCGCTCACCGGATCGGTGAACTCCAGGGTGCGGGCGAGCAGCTGCAGCGGCGAGGAGAAGTCGTCGAGCGGGGTCTCGTGCAGGTCGGGGTAGAAGTCGTCGCCGACGATCGGGATGCCGAGCCCGGCCAGGTGCAGCCGCAGCTGATGGGTTCGACCGGTGAGCGGCCGCAGGCGGTAGCGGCCGAGGTCGCCGCGGCGCTCGAGGAGCTCCACGCGGGTCTCGGCGTTCGGCTCGCCGGGCACCTCGTAGGCCCGGATCACGCCGCGCTCCTTGACGATCCGGCTGCGCACCGTGCGGGGCAGCTCGAGGTCCGGCCGGTACGGGGCGACCGCCTCGTAGGTCTTCCGGACGCGGCGGTCGCGGAACATCGTCTGGTAGCGGCCGCGCAGCTCGGGGCGCACCACGAACAGCACCAGCCCGGCGGTGACCCGGTCGAGCCGGTGGGCGGGGGAGAGCTGCGGCAGGTCGAGCCGGTGCCGCAGCCGCACGAGCGCGGTCTCCAGGACGTGCCGCCCGCGCGGGATCGTGGCCAGGAAGTGGGGCTTGTCGACGACGAGGATGTCGTCGTCGCGGTGCACGATCCCGATCTCGAAGGGGACCGGCACCTCGTCGGGCAGGTCCCGGTGGAACCAGACGAACGAGGCGGGCACGAACGGGGCGTCGACGGCGAGCGGCCCGTCGAGGTCGACGATCCGCTCCTCGCGCAGCATCTCCTCGATCCGGCCCGGGTCCACCCGCGGCAGCCGCTCGACCAGGTGCTCCCGCATGGTCCGCCACGGGCCCTCGTCCGGCGTGCGCAGCCGGACCGGGTCGAGCCCGTGCCGCTGCGGGAGCGGGGCCGGGCGGCGTCGTCTCACCGGGCGAGGATACGGAGGCGGCGCCGCCGGTCCGCGCCCGCGGGCGCCGCGGCAGCGGTTAACCTCACGTGCGGGTGCGCCGTTCCTGCGCGTGGCCGTGTCGGGAGGGGGGAGCGCGATCATCCGCAGCAAGGACGCCGATGCGGGCCGGATGACGGCGGGGATCGGCGGGGGATCCGTCGACAACCCGGTCAAGGCCGCCGACCCGGTGGTGCCGGCCGTCGTTCCCCCGCGCACGCCCGCCCCGACCCTCGCCGACCGGCTGCTCGACGGCGCCGACTTCGGCGTCCTCGCCCTCGACGACCGCGGCCTCGTCCGCCGGGCCAACGCCGCCGCCCGCCGTCTGCTGCCGGGTGTGCGCGAGGCCGAGCTGCTGCCCGGACCCGTCGCGGCCGGGCTCTGCGCCGGCCCGGGCGACGGTGCGGCCGAGCTCGAGCTGGCCGGCCGCGCGCTGCGGGCCCGCCGCCAGGAGCTGCCCGACGGCTGGGTCGCCTGGCACGTCGAGGACGTCACCGAGCACCGCAGGCGGCTGGACAACCTGCTCGCCGAGCGCGCCCGCTCGCGCTTCCTCGCCACCGCCAGCCGTCGCCTCGGGCTGTCGCTGCACCCCGGGCGAACCGCACGGGCGGTCGTGGAGCTGGCGTCGTCGGAGCTGGCGGACCTCGCGGTCGTCGTGCTGCCGGTCCGCGGCGGGGTGTCGGAGTGGTACGCCTGCACCGGCGACCGGGTCGCCAGCAGCGGCCGCACGGACGTCGCCGACATGCCCGCCGAGCTGCGGGACGCGCTGGCCGGCGTCGCCGGCGGGCCGCGCCCGCTGCTCGCCGAGGACCTCGCCGGGCAGCCCTGGGCGGCCGGCGCGCGGTCCGCCGCGGCCCTGATCTCGCTGCCCGGCAACGGCGTCCCCGCCGGCGCGCTGGTGCTGCTGCGCCACGAGGCCGACTCGGCCGCCGCCCAGGGCGTCGACAAGGCGCTCACCGAGGAGTTCGCCCAGCGCTCCGGGCTGGCGCTCGCGGCCGCCTCGCTCTACGCGGGCCAGGCCGGCACCGCCGCCGTGCTCAAGCGGAGCCTGCAGCAGCCCGCGCTGCCGCGGGTCCCCGGCATGGTCTTCGGTGCGGCGTACCGGCCGGCCGAGGAGGGCCTGCTCATCGGCGGCGACTTCTACGACGTGCTCGTCGGGCCGGACGGCTCGGCCATGTTCGTGCTCGGCGACGTGTGCGGCAAGGGCGTGCACGCGGCCGTCAGCACCGGGCAGCTGCGTCAGTCCGTCCAGGCCCTGCGCCGCCTCGACCACGATCCCGTCAGCCTGCTCCGGCTGCTCAACGAGACCATGCTCGAGGCCGCGGACCCCGAGGCCGACCCGGGCTTCGCGACCGTCGTGCTCGGCACCGCCACGCCGCTGGCCGACGGCGGCCTCGAGCTGGAGCTGGCCGGCGGCGGGCACCTGCCCCCGCTCGTCGTGCGCCGCGACGGGGTGGAGGAGATCGGGATCGGCGGCATGCTGGTCGGCGCGGTGCCCTCCGCCCGGTTCGCCTCGCGCACCGTCCGGCTCGCGCCGGGCGAGGCCTGCGTGCTCTACACGGACGGGGTCAGCGAAGCCCGCGGCGGCGTCGACGGCCGCGAGACCCTCGGCGAGACGCGGCTGGCGGGGCTGCTGGCCGGCGCGCACGTCATGCCCGCGCCCGCGATCGCCGAGCGGGTGGAGCAGCACACCACCCGCTGGCTCGCGTCCGGCGCGCACGACGACATCGCCGTCCTCGTCGTCCAGGCGCCGCGGGTGCTCCCCGATCGGTCGGGCCCGGTCGCGGACGAGCACGCATGACCGCCGGGTCCGACCCGCGGGTCGCCGCCTGCCGCGCGGAGTTCATGGCCGCCCTCGGCCGGGCGGACGAGGACACTGCCGTCGCAGTGGCCCTCGGCCTGGTCGACGCGGGCGTGGCCGCCCGGGAGATCCTCCTCGGGCTGGTGGCGGGCACGCAGGAGGAGGTCGGACTGCGCTGGCAGCGCGGGGAGTGGAGCGTCGCGCGCGAGCACGCCGCCACCGCCGTCAACGAACGGGTGGTCGCGGCCCTCGGCCGCCGGACCCGGCGGGGCTCGCGCGGGCACGTCGTCCTCGCCTGTCTCGACGGCGAGTGGCACGCCCTGCCCGGCCGGATCGTGGCGGAGGTGCTGCGGCTCGCGGGCTGGCACGTCACCTTCCTCGGCGCGAGCGTGCCCGCCGCGGGACTAGTGAGCTACCTGCACCAGGAGGGGCCGGACGTCGTGGCGGTGAGCTGCGCGCTGCCCATGCACCTGCCCGCCGCGCACCGCACGATCGTCGCGGCGCAGCGCACCGGCACACCCGTGCTGGCCGGCGGGCCGGGTTTCGGGGCCGACGGCCGCTGGGCCCGCAGGCTGGGCGTCGACGCCTGGGCGCCCGACGCCGTCGAGGCCGTCCGGCTGCTCGACGAGATGCCCTGGCCGGAACCCGAGCCGGACCAGGTCGGTGACGGCGGTCCCGGCCCCGAGTACGCGGGCCTGCGCGCGCGGCGGGGTGATCTCGTCCGCGCCGCCACCCGGGTGCTCGACGGCCGCACCGCGCTCGGCGCGCCGGGCGGCGTCGTGGAGGCGGGGCTGGAGGACGACCTGACCCACGCCGTCGACTTCCTCACCGCCGCGGTCTACCTGTCCGATCCCGAGGTCTTCACCGGCTACCTGGGCTGGCTCGCCGACCTCCTCGACGCGCGGGGCCTGGGGACGGGGCCGGCGCGCGCCGTGCTCGCCGAGTTCCACACCGGCCTGCACGACTTCCCGTTCGCCCAGGAGTGCCTGCGCCGCGGTGCCGCGCAGCTGCAGGACCGTCCGGCCGTGCCCACCGACGGCGCGGCCACAGTCAGGGAGGCCACGGCATGAGCACCAGCTCCGGCGTGCACCGCGACCCCACCCGTCCCCAGCCGCTGCGCGTGGAGGCGCGGGCCGAGGCCGCGCGGGTCGTCCTGGTCCTCGTCGGCGACCTGACCTTCGGCACGGCGCCCAGCCTGGAGGAGCACGTCCGTGAGGTCGCCGAGGCCGCCGGCCCGGACCTGCCCGCGGACCTCGTGATCGACGTCGCCGCCCTCGACTTCTGCGACTCCGCCGGCCTGGCGGCCCTCATCGGCCTGCAGCGCCGCGCCGCCCGCCGCGGCGGGACCGTCGCCCTCGCCGGCGCCAGCGGCACGCTGCGCCGGGTGCTGCGGGTGACCGGCGCCGAGATCCTCTTCACCCTCCGCCCCGCCGACCCGGCCTCCGGGGTCGGGAGTGAGGGGCAGGTGGGGTAGGGCGCCGACGACGTCCTCGCCGTAGCCACCGGGGCCGATCGCCTGCTCCTCGAGCGCGGGGAGGGGTACGGGCGGCCGCGGGCCGCCACCGCCGACGGCCACGACATGGAATGGATCCCGCTCACCCACCCCGGCAACCGGGACTCGGGCTGGGGAGCGACGTACGAGGAGTGGGTCATCCGCGCCTGCTGACAGGCGTGAGGGAGCGAGGTCGGGCAGTTGCGCGCCCGACCCCGCCGTCAGCCCGTCGGCTGGAGGAGCGGGGTTGGTCGTCGTCGTGGGGAGCGGCTCGGGTCCAACCAGTACGGCGGGACGAACTCGGGGAGTCCGCCGGCGAGGCGCACCTCCCAGTCCGAGTGGTGGATCAGCCGGTGGTGGACCTTGCAGAGCATCACCAGGTTGCCGAGGGCGGTCGCGCCGCCGTGCTGCCACTCCTCGACGTGGTGGACCTCGCACCAGGAAGGTGGGCGGTCGCAGCCGGGGAACGCGCACCCGTGGTCGCGTATCGCGACCGCCCGGCGCAGGCCGTCCGGGACGGTGCGGGTGATCCGGCCGACGTCGAGGGGGACGCCGTCGCCGGCGAGGACGACCGGGAGCACGGAGGCGTCGCAGGCGAGCATGCGGAGCGACCGGGCGGTCAGCTGGCCGCCGAAGTCGAGCATGGCCGTGCGGCAGCGGTTCTCCAGGTCGTCGAGCCTGATCACGACGTTCAGCACCGGGCGCCGGCCGCCGGTCTCGGGAAGCCGGCCGCGCTCGAGAACCAACCCGCACACCTCGGCGAGAGCCTCGGCCTGGCGTTCGGGGGTGGTGCGTTCGTCGTCCGCGTCGCGGGGTGCGGCGCCGGCGTCGACCGCGGCGGCGATCGCGTCGAACATCGCGGCGTCGTCGAAGCGGCCGGTCAGGGTCCAGCCGGGCTTCGTGCCGAAGCGACGCAGGCGCAGCTCGTTGATCTGCGGCGGCGGCTCGTCGTTCGGCTCGGCACCGTCCTGGTCGAGGACCTCGACGAGCTGGGTGCCCCAGGCGAGGAGCTCGCTCGGCGTGTACACGCCGGTCTTGCTGGCGAGCTCCAGCTCGGAGCCCGCCCACACCTCGGGCGAGAGCCGCCGGGCCGCGCCGCTGTCGAGCACCTTGGCGATCGCCTCGACGTGCCGTAGGCCGGCGGTTCCGGCAGCGAACGCCTCCGCGGTCGCCGGCAGCCGTGCGGGAAGGCCCCTCCCGTCGAGACCGACGCGCGGACGGACCGAATCGGCGGCGACCACCCGGCGGCGTGCCTCGAACCGCTCCCAGCCCAGCAGGTCGCCCAACGCGCCGGCGGGGGAGCGGTAGCCACGTTCGGCGAAGACACCCCGGCGTTGGAGATCGGCGACGGCGTCGACCACGACCCGGTCGAGACTCCGCCGCACCTCCTCGGCCGCGACGAGGACGGCCACCAGCTCGTCGTCCGACGCGGCCGGACCCGCTGCACCGCGCAACTCGTCGACCGCCTTCGTGAGGCGGCCGTGCGCGGCGTCGACGCGGGCCCTATCCATTGCCACAGTATAGTCGAACACAAGTTCGAACAGTGACCTCTCGCCGCAGGTCAGAGGCTGCTCGACCTGAAGTGTTTGCAACGGAGAACACCAGCTCGGCGGAGCCTTCGGGCTGCGACCGCTCGCCGCAACAGCGGTCTCGCCGAGCGGCGGCGGTGATCTGCTCAGTCCTGAGGGGAGCATGCCCAGGACTCCACTGGTATTACTATACCGGTCTGCGTTACGGTGCCGGTATAACTATACCGACACTCTGAGCGTGAGGTACTCGTGATCGAACTGAAGACGCCTGCGGAGATCGACCGCATGCACGTGGCCGGGCGCTTCGTCGCCGAGGTGCTCTCCGAGGTCGGCCGGCTCGCCGACGTGGGCGTCAACCTCCTGGACCTGGAGCACCACGCGCGCGGCATGATCGAGCGGCGCGGGGCCGACTCGTGCTACTGGGACTACGCCCCGTCGTTCGGGCGCGGCCCGTTCCGCAACGTCATCTGCCTGGCCGTCAACGACGCCGTCCTGCACGGCCTGCCCCACGACTACACGCTGCGTGACGGGGACGTGCTGACCGCGGACCTCGCGGTCGGCGTCGACGGCTGGGTGGCGGACTCGGCGCGCACCGTCGTCGTCGGCACCGCCGCCGCGGAGGACCTGCGGCTCGTCCGTGCCACCGAGGAGGCCCTCGAGGCGGCGATCGAGGTGGCGCGTCCGGGCAATCGCCTGGGCGACATCTCGGCGGCGATCTCGGCGGTGGCCCAGGACCACGGTTACCCGGTCAACGACGAGTTCGGGGGACACGGCATCGGCCGCACCATGCACGAGGACCCCCACGTCTCCAACAAGGGCCGGGCGGGTCGCGGCCTGAAGCTCCGGCCGGGGCTGACCCTCGCGATCGAGCCCTGGTTCGCCCGCACCACCGACAAGATCGTCTACGACCCCGACGGGTGGACCATCCGCTCGGCCGACGGCTCGCGCACGGCCCACTCCGAGCACACGGTCGCCATCACCGAGGACGCCCCGCTGGTGCTCACTCGACGGGAATCGGAGGAGCCCAGCAGGGGCCGGCCCGCCGGTCGCCTCTCCGCACGCGACGCCTCGCAGCCGAGATGCGTCGTCCGCAGCGGATCTACGGACAGATCGTGAGGGCGGCGACGGAGCCGTCGGCGAGGGTGAGGTGGTGGTGCAGCAGCACCGGACTGCCGGGGAAGTCCCCTGGGACCTGAGCCCGGCCCGGTTCAGACCCGATCATGACCCGGGACACCGACAGGAACCACGGAGCGCCGCTCCTACCCTCCCGGTCCGTTCACAGATGCGAACAACTCGGCGGCCCCGGGACCCGGATCGTCACCACCCCCGTCCAACCCGGCATGACGACGATCGACGCCCACCTCCCCTTCGACCTCCACGACCTGCCGAACCCCGACGTCTACGAGGAGCTGCTCCGCGCGGCCCCGACGACCGGGCGGTGCCCCGTGTGGATCACCAACTGGATCGTCGGCCGCGTCGGGCCGCTCACGAGCGCCGAGCGCACGGCCCGGCTGCTCGACGTCGCGCGCGCCGACCCGGCCCGACTCCTCGAGCAGGCCTGGCCGGGGCCCTGCCCGCCGACCTGCTCCTGCTCGGCACCGCTGCCGGCCTGGCCCGGACTGCTGCCGGTACCGGACCGGAACGCCACCGCCCTGGAGGGCGACCTCGCCGTCGTCGCCGCCGCCCGGTGGGCCCGCGAACGGGCGTGGCGCTCGGCGCTCGCCGTGGTCGACGCCGCGCGCCCGGCGGACGTCCCCGCGGTGGTCGACTGGAGCGGCGCGTGCAACCACGACCAGCACGTCGCGGAGATCTCCGCCGTGCTGCGCAGCTGGGAGGAGCGCTTCGGCGCCGTCCTCGTCGAGCTCGACGCCGACACGCTGCTCCTGTCGGTCGCCGCCCCGCCGATGACGCGCCCGGAGTGCGAGACGGTCGCGGCCGAACACTTCGCCTTCTGCCCCGACCAGCAGGACCCGCAGGACGGCCGGGTCTTCACCCTGCGCAGCTACGCCGACCTGATCCGCGGCGCGCGGCAGTGGCGGTTCTGGTGGGACTGACTCCTCACGCCTCCCGGCGGCGCCCCCACCGGCGCCGCGGTTCCTCCGGCTCGGGCTCGGCGGGGGCGGGCCCGAGCGCCAGCTCGGACGCCTGCTGGGCCAGCACCTCGAGCTGGGCGGTGACGTCGGCGTGCGCCGGGTCGAGCGCGGCCTGCTCGGCGATGGTGGCCGCCTGGGCGACGGCGTCGGCGAAGGAGGACCGGGCCTCGTCGAGCCGCTGCGAGATCCGCTTCGCCGGCGCCTCGCTCACCCACCACCACGCCGGCTCGATCGAGTCGCCCACCGTGGCCAGCCTGCGGACGGCGCCGAGCTCGGTGTCGAGCTGGGTCGCGATCCGGGCGAGCCACTCCCGTGCGGGCGACGCCGGGATGGCGGACACGATGCGCCGGAATCGGGCGACGGAGTCCTCGCACGCCGACACGTAGCCGTTCCAGTAGCGGGACAGCCGGGGCGGCGGTTCGGGCTGCGAGCGGGGCACGCGACCAGGGTGCCCCACGACGGCGCCCGGCTCGCGCGCCGGCCGGTGCCTCACCGGAAGGTGGGGAGCCCGCAACTCACCCGACGACGAGGTCCGGTCCGGCGCTAGCGTGAGGTGTCCGCACCTTCCCTGACAGCGAGGAGCTCGGCGTGACCCTCTCGATCGGCGACACCGTCCCGGACGTCACCCTCATCACCGTCCGCAACGGCGCTCCGACGCCGGTGCAGAGCTCGGACGTCCTGGGCTCGGGCACCGTGGTGCTCTTCGGCGTGCCCGGCGCGTTCACCCCCGCCTGCTCGGACCAGCACCTGCCCGAGTACGTGCTGCGTGCCGACGAGCTGAAGGAGAAGGGCGTCGACACGATCGCCTGCGTGGCGGTCAACGACGCCTTCGTGATGGACGCGTGGGGGAGGTCGCGCGAGGTCGGGGACAAGGTCCTCATGCTCGGCGACGGCAACGGCGACTTCGCCAAGGCGGTCGGCCTGACGCTCGACGGCACCGGGTTCGGTCTGGGCCTGCGCTCGCAGCGCTACGCCGCCGTGCTGAAGGACGGCGTGGTCGAGAGCGTCTGGGTGGAGGAGAAGCCCACCGACGTGACCGTCAGCTCGGCCGACGCGGTGCTGAAGAGCCTCTGACGCGCGACCGCGGCGTGGCCGTGCTCACGGCCGGGGGACACCGGCGGGACGATCGGCCAGGGTGGACCGATGCTGCGCGTGGTCTGCACCGAGTTCGGCGATCCGGAACTGCTCACGGTGGTCGAGGAGCCCACCCCGGCCCCCGGGCCGGGTGAGGTCCTGATCGAGGTCGGCGCGGCCGGCGTCAGCTTCGTGGACGGCCTGATCGTCCGCGGCGGCTACCAGGTGAAGCCGCCGCTGCCGTTCACGCCCGGGATGGCGGTCGCGGGGCGGGTCGTCGCGCTCGGCGAGGGCGCGGAGACCTGCCCGGTGGGGACGGCCGTGGCCGCCTCGGCGACCGGGTTCGGCGGCTTCGCCTCGCACGTCACCGTCCCCGCCCCGCTCGCGGTCCCGCTTCCTGCGGGCGTCGACGCCACCGTCGCCGCCTCCGCGATGGAGAGCTACGCGACGCTCGTCTTCGCCGTCACGCGGCGGGTCACGATCGAGCCCGGCGAGCAGGTCGTGGTGCTCGGCGCGGGCGGCGGGATCGGGCTGGCCGCCGTCGACGTGGCCCGCAGCCTGGGCGCACGGGTGGTGGCCGTCGCGTCGTCCGAGGAGAAGCGGGCGGCGGCGAAGGCCGCGGGCGCCGAGGTGACGATCGACTACACCGACCTCAAGGACGCGATCCGCACCGCGACGGACGGCGGCGCGGACGTCGTGATCGACCCCGTCGGTGGGCCGGCGGCCGAGTCGTCGTTGCGGGCGCTGCGCGCGGGCGGCCGGTTCTGCGTGCTCGGCTTCGCCTCCGGCGAGATCCCCCGCCTGCCCGCGAACATCGTGCTGCTGCGCAACCGCTCGGTGATCGGCGTGGACTGGGGCGACTGGGCCCGCGAGGTCGGCGGGCCGGAGGGCAACGCCGCGCTGCTGGCCGACGTCCTGGGCCGGATCGGGCGCGACGAGCTGCATCCGCCGCGTCCCACGACCGCGCCGCTGGACGAGGCCGGGGCGGTGCTGCGGCTCTACGCCGAGCGCCGGGTCACCGGGAAGTACGTCCTGGTCCCGTGAGCAGGTAGACCGCCTCGCCGTCGACGTGTGCGGCCCGCGGCGCGACCGGGCCGAACGGGGTGTCGACGGTGAAGGCGCGCGGCAGCACGACCGGCTCGCCCCGCGCCCCGTCGGCGGACCGGAGCTCCCCGCCGACGATCTCCAGCACCGGCGGGAGCTGCGCCCGCAGGCCGCTGAGCAGCGCGGACGCAGTGCGGTCGAGCACGGCGGTCGGGTTGACGCCGACGCAGCCGAGCAGGCCGGCGTCGCCGAGCACCCGGCACACGGTCGCGCGGGTCAGCCCGGTCCGGGCCTGCACCTCGGCGACCACCTCCGCCTCGGTGAGGCCCGCACCCGGCTCGAGCGCGTAGGCCGGCCCCGCCATGGACTCGCCGGTGGCGTGGTCCGTCGTCCGCACCCGGACGAGGGGCGAGGTGATCGGCCCCGCCGCCCGGAGTGCCCGGACGGCGTGACGGACCAGGTCCTCGGTGGACAGCGGCAGCCGGGCCCGGAGGCCCAGCCCGACCCGCGCCCACAGCGCTGCGAAGGCGGCCCCGCGCACCACCGCGTCGGGGTCGCCGGCCCGCCGCACGACGATCTCGCGCCCGGTGTCCGCGCGGTACTCCTCCTGCAGGGTGCGGGCGAACTCGTCGTAGGCCTCGTTGGCGACCACGGTCAGCCGCGCCACCCGCGGGTCCCGCACGCGCCGGCCCGCGGCGTCGACGGGCAGCCGCAGCCCGCGGCCGATCTCCTGGCGCTTCCGGTCGGGGGAGCGGGTCTCGTTGAGCGTGCAGATCTGGAAGACGTTCGGGTTGTCCCAGCCCTCGCGCAGGGCGGAGTGGCTGAACAGGAACCGCATCGGTTCGGCGGCCGAGAGCAGCCGCTCGCGGTCCCGCATGATCAGGTCGAACGCCGAGGCGTCCGTCTCCCCGCCGTCGACGTACCCGGTCCGCGGGTCGCCGGCGAAGTAGCCGCCGTGCGCCGCCCCGACGGGCGGCAGGTCCAGCTCGGGGTAGCCGGGTCCGAGCCGCGTGTAGGCCTCCTCGAACCAGCGCCCGGCCTCGCCGAGCCCGCCGTCCGGCGCCCGGTAGCTCGCGACCCGGTCGACGAAGAACAGCGACAGCACCTTCACCCCGCGCGGCGCGAGCGCGCGCTCCCGGTCGAGGTGCCGGCGGACCGTCTCGATCACCTGCGCCCGGCGCACGCCGGCGTCGTAGGTCCCGGCCGGGGTCGACGGCGTCACGACCAGGCCGCCGGAGAAGCGCACCGCCGGCTCCCGGAACCCGATGTCGGCGACGACGAACCCGCGGGCGTACTCCCGGCGCCCGGCGGACAGCGGGGCGAGATCGTCGCCGAGTCGCACCCAGAGCGTGCGTTCGCGCTGCTCGTGGTGGATCGTCAGCCGGGCGCGGGAGCGGCCGGCGTCGACCGCGAGCAGCCGGACCAGGGGTTCCGACGCCCGCCCGTCCGGCACGACCGAGGCCACCTCGATGCCCTTGACCAGGCCCTGCTCCCGCGCCTCGACCGGGTCCAGCCGGTACACCAGCTGGTGCGGGTTCCGGTGCGTGGCCGAGTAGCGCAGCGTGCAGAAGGGGTTCAGCTTGGCGATGGCCGCGGCCGCGCCGTCGGACTCCATGTTCTGCGGCTCGTCGAGGATCACGACCGGCCGGGTCGACGCGACGACCTCGATCGGCCGCCGCCCGGCCATCTGGTCCTGCGCGCGGTGGACGACATTCCCGCCCCGGCCCGCGACGTCACGGCGGAAGGCCTGCAACGTCATCACCAGGAACTGGACGCTGCCCGAGGTGGCGAAGCGGCGGACCCGGCCGAGCCGGCGGGCGTCGTAGGCCACCGCGTCGAAGGGCTCGGCGTACAGCGCGGTGAGGTGCTCGCGCAGGGCCTCGATGCTCGCCAGCACGCCCTCCCGCACGGCCACGCTGGGCACCACGACCACGAACTTCCGGAAGCCGTGGGCGCGGTGCAGCTCGAACGCCGTCCGCAGGTAGACGTAGGTCTTGCCGGTCCCGGTCTCCATCTCGACGGCGAAGTCGCGGGTGCGGCCGCCGGTCGGAGGCAGGCCGTGGCGCTCCTGGACGGCGCGGAGGTTGGCCGGGAGCCGGGCGGCGAAGCCGGGCCCGGGCGGGTTGGCCACGCCGGTCTCGGTGAAGGCCGGGTGCGGCGCGCGGGGCAGCCCGGCGAAGAGGTCGACGACGGCGGCGACGGCCGCGGCCTGGTGGGGGAGCGTCGCGTCGAAGCGCAGCACTCACACCACCTGGAGCGCGAGGTCGACGCCCCGCCGGTTGCGTTCGCGGACGGCGTGCAGGGTGTGCAGGCGCAGGGCGTCGTCGCCGCCGAAGCCCTCCTCGGTCACGGCCAGCACCGCGGGCTCGCGCGCCAGCATCGCCTCGACCACCGCCTCGGTGAGCGGGGCGAAGCAGGCGAGCAGGGCGCCGTCGGCGACGGACCACCCCGCGACGCCGGCGAGGTCGACCTCCTCGACGGGCGCGGTGAGCGGGTGCCCGGCGCCCAGCATCAGGCCGGTGAGGTCGGTGCCGGCCCCGGCGACGAGCCGGTAGGCCCGGAAGCCGAGGTCCGCGTCGGGCTTCGCGTCCGGCCGCAGCGCCGCCCCGGCCCGCCGCACCCGCTCCCGCGTGACGTCGGCGATCGACGAGTACGCGGTGCCCGGTGTCGGCTCCGGCAGCTGGACCAGCAGGAACCGCCGCTCCTCGCCGCTGGCCAGGTTCTCGGCGAACACGGCGTGCCCGAGGGTCCCCGAGCCGGCGAAGAAGTCGAGCACGAGATCGCCCGGGCCGGTGCCGATCTGCAGCATCCGGCGGACCAGCCGGGTCGGCTTGGGCGTGGTGAACGGCTCGTCCGCACCGAACAGCGCGACCACCTCGCGCTTGGCCTCCTGGTTGTGCCCGGTCTCGTCGTGTCGCCACCAGGTGTCCGGGACGATCCCGGCCTGCACCTCGCTGCGGAAGCCCTTGACCCGCGGCGGGTGGTCGCCGTCCCGGCCGAACCAGATCCGCCCGTCGGCGCGCAGCTCCCCGTAGCGGACCCGGTCGCCGTTCCAGTGCCGGCCCGCGGGCGGCCACACCTCGCGGCCCGACGGGAGCGTGACCGGGTACCGGTAGGTCCCGGCCCGTTCCACGCCCTCCGACCGGACCGAGAAGGAGACGCTCTGCCACGGCCCGCGCGGGTCGGCGTCGGGGTTGCCGAAGGCCTTCTCCTGCGCCGCGCCGCGGGGGAGGAGCCGCCGGTCCCACGCCTCGACGTCGCGGGCGTAGACGAGCACGTGGTCGTGGCTGCCGGAGATCAACGCCCGGTTCTTCTTGGCGAACACCTTCTGCCAGGCCACCGTGGCGACGAAGTTCTCCTCGCCCCAGATCTCGTCCATGATCAGCCGCAGGTGCGCGACCTCCGTGTCGTCGATCGTCACGAAGATCGCGCCGTCCGGCCGCAGCAGCTCACGGGCCAGCACCAGCCGCGGGTACATCATCGACAGCCAGCGCGAGTGCCGGCGCCCCGCGGTCTCGACGGCCGCGTTCGCCCGCCGCCCGAGGTCGTCGACCTGGCCGGAGAAGCGCAGGTAGGCGGCCATGGGGTCGGCGAAGTCGTCCGGGTACAGGAACTCCCGGCCGGTGTTGTACGGCGGGTCGATCGTGATCAGCTTGACCGCGCCGTGGTAGGCGCGGGACAGCAGCTTGAGGACCTCGAGGTTGTCCCCCTCGACGATCACGTTGCCGGTGGTGTCCCAGTCGACGGACTCCGCCGGCAGCGGCTCGAGCGCACCGGTGGGCGGCTCGCCGATCACCCGCAGGCACTCCGCCCGGCCGGGCCAGGTGAGGCCGAAGCGCTCACCCGGCCCGTCGGTCACGGTCACGCGCGGCTCACCAGATGCGCACGCGCGCCTCGGGGGCGGTGAACAGCGCGTCGGACTCCTGGACCCCGAACGCCTCGTGGAAGGCGTCGAGGTTGGTGACGACGGCGTTGCAGCGCAGGTCCGGCGGCGAGTGCGGGTCGATCGTGAGCCGCCGGATCGCCTCCGCGTCCCGGGTCACGGCCCGCCACACCTGCGCCCAGCCGATCAGCACCCGCTGCAGCCCGGTGAACCCGTCGATCACCGGCGGCTCCGTGCCCTCGGTGGCGATCCGGTACGCCTTGATCGCGATCGTGAGGCCGCCGAGGTCGCCGATGTTCTCGCCGACGGTGAGCGCGCCGTTGACCCTGTGCTCCGGCAGCCCGGCGGGGGAGAGCCCGTCGTACTGGTCGATCAGGGCCTTGCTGCGCCGGTCGAACTCCGCCCGGTCGGCGGCCTCCCACCAGTCGGTCATGTTGCCGTCGCCGTCGTAGCGCGAGCCCTGGTCGTCGAAGCCGTGGCCGATCTCGTGCCCGATCACCGCGCCGATGCCGCCGTAGTTGGCGGCGTCGTCCGCCTCGGGGTCGAAGAAGGGCGGCTGCAGGATCGCGGCCGGGAAGACGATCTCGTTCATCCGCGGGTGGTAGTAGGCGTTGACCGTCTGCGGGGTCATCAGCCACTCGTCCCGGTCGACCGGGCCGCCGATGCGGTTCAGGTCGTAGTCGAAGTCCCACTCGGCGGCGCGCAGGACGTTGCCGAGCAGGTCGTCCGCCTTCACCTCGAGCGCCGAGTAGTCCTTCCACTTGTCCGGGTAGCCGATCTTCGGCGTGAACTTCCCGAGCTTCTCCAGCGCCCGCTCGCGGGTGGCCGGGCTCATCCAGTCCAGCGCCGAGATGCTCTGCCGGTACGCCTCGACGAGGTTCGCGACCAGCTCGACCATCCGCTCCTTGGACGAGGCCGGGAAGTGCCGCTCCACGTAGAGCTTGCCGACGGCCTCGCCGATCGCGCTCTCGACCACCGACACGCCGCGCTTCCAGCGCTCGCGCAGGGCCGGGGTGCCGGAGAGGGTTCGGCCGTAGAAGTCGAAGTCCTCGTCGACGACGGCCCCGGTCAGGTAGTCCGCGGACGCCGACGCGGTGCGGATCGACAGCCACGCCTGCCACTGCTCGAGCGGGAGCTCCGCCCAGAGCTTCGCCGCGGCGAGCACGAACGACGGCTGCCGGACGACGACCTCGTCGAACGCCCCGTCCGGCGCCCGCAGCGCCGCGTGCCAGGACTCCCAGGGGAACTCCGGGGCATTGGCCTGCACCGCGGGCCAGGTCATCAGGGTGTAGGTCTTCTCCGCGTCCCGGTTGGTCACCCGGTCCCAGGACACGGCGGCGAGCGCGGTCTCCAGCTCCATGACCGTCGCCGCGAGCCCCGCCGGGTCCTCGAGCCCGACCAGGCCGGCGAGCCGCTCCAGGTGGGTCACGTACGTGGCGCGGATCTCCGCGTAGGCGTCCTCGCGGTAGTAGGACTCGTCGGGCAGCCCGAGGCCGGACTGCGAGAGGTGCACCAGGTAGCGGTCCGAGTCCTTCGCGTCCGTCGCGACGTAGACGCCGAACAGGGACGCGCGCCCGTGCCGCTGCCGGCGGCCCAGCACCGCGGCGAGCTCGGCCTTGTCCGCGGCCTGCGCGATCTCCGCCAGCAGCGGGCGCAGCGGCTCGACGCCCCGGGCCTCGATCCCGTCCGTGTCCATGAAGGAGGCGTAGAGGTCGGCGATCTGCCGGGCCTCGGGTCCTTCGAGGTCGCCCGCGCCCTCGACGATCGCCCGCACGTCCTCCTCGGCCCGGTCCCGCAGGTCGCGGAACGCGCCGTCCTGCGCGCGGTCGTCCGGGATCACGTGGCTGGTCAGCCAGGCGCCGTTGACGTGGCCGAACAGGTCGTCCTGAGGGCGGGTGCCGGGGTCGACCCACCGCAGGTCCAGACCGCTGCGGCGGGTCCCGTTCGCTGTCTCGGGGGAGGTCGTCACGCCGTCCATCCTGCCGTCCGCCGCGGCCCGGCCGCCACGGGTTCGTGCACGGCGGAGCCAGCGGCGGACACGGCTTCGGCGGCGACGGCGAGTGTGCGCAGGTGGCCGGCCAGGTCCGTGCGGGTCGGCTGGGTCTGCAGCAGCAGTGCGCTCGCCCACGGCAGCGCGGCGTCGGCCCGCAGCCGGGCGGCGACCTCGGCGGCCGGCTCACCCGCCCGGATCAGCCGGGACACCGCGACCCGCGGCTCGGCGACCGCCCGCGCCCAGTAGCGCTCGAGGTCCGGGGCCGCGCCCTGCGGCCGGCCGCTGATCACGCCGATCCCGCGGGCGGCGGCCGCGTCGACCCCGCGGCGCGAGCCCGTGGCCCACCACATCCGGTCGAGCAGGCCGGGCGCCTCGGGCACGAGCGCGACGCCGCCGAGGATCTCCCGCAGCTCGTCGACGGCCGCGGCGCAGTCGGTGTGCCGCCGCTCGTGGTCCCGGCCGAACAGGGCCGACGCCACCGGGTCCGAGCCCGCGCCGACGCCCAGCTCCAGGCGCTCGCCGGACAGCACGTCGAGCACCGCGGCGTCCTCGGCCACCCGCCGCGGGTCCTCCAGCGCCGCCGCGATCACCCCCGTCCCCAGCCGGATCCGGCTCGTGGCCTGCGCGACCGCGGCGAGCAGGACGAAGGGGGAGGGCAGGTAGCCCTGGGCCTCGCTCGCGTGGTGCTGGGCGACCCAGAAGGAGGTGAACCCGGCGGCCTCGGCCGCGACGGCCAGCTCGACCGTGTCGCGGTAGGCGTCGCGCGGGGAGCCCAGGCCCCCGACGTGTGTGAGGTAGCCCAGCTCCATGCACGGACAGTACCGACGGCTTGACACTGTGTAGCCGAACCTCGCGGGTGACGGCGGACACCCGCGCGATCGCCTTGCGCGACGAGGCCGTGTGACGCGAGTATCCGATCGTGACCCCGGAACTCCGACTCGTGGCTCGGCTCTACGTCGACCTGTGTCGGACGAACGTGGACCTGTGTCCGGTGGACGTCGACCTCTTCTGGACGGGGTCGGCGACGCGCTGCTGGTTCGGTTGAGTGCCGCGGCCTCGGGCCGCCCTCACCGCACGTCCGTGCCGTTCCGGCGCCGGACGCCCCAGCCCGTCGACGACCTCGTCGCCCTCCCGATCCCCGGTCGCGGCGTGCGCGCCGCGCTGACGTTCCCGGAGCCTCGTCATGTCCCCTGCGTCCCTGTCCGCCCTGCCCACCCCGGCCGCCGCGGTCCTGAACCTCGAGCCGCTCGGCCCGCGCTTCGGCGCGATCGTCCACGACGTCGACCTCGCCTCCGCCTCCGACGAGCAGGTCGCCGCGATCCGGGCCGAGCTCACCGCCCGCAAGGTGCTGTTCTTCCGCGGCCAGCACGACCTCGACCCGACCGGCCAGGTCCGGCTCGGCAACCGGATCGGCGAGCTCACGGCGTCGCACCCCGTGGTGCCGGGCATCGACGACGACCACACCGAGATCTACGCGCTCGACTCGGCCGACGACGGGTACGCCGACGTCTGGCACACCGACGTCACCTTCATGAAGCGCCCGCCCCTGGGTTCGATCCTGCGTGCGGTCACGCTGCCGCCGGCGGGCGGCGACACGAACTGGGCGGACCTGGAACTGGCGTTCGAGTCGCTGGCCCCGCCCGTCCAGCGGCTCGCCGAGCAGCTCGACGCCGTGCACGACGGCACCAAGGACTTCGGCTACTACCTCGCCCAGCGCCGGCAGGGCCGGGGCAGCGAGTGGGACGGCGAGACGGTCACCGGCCTCGACCCGGTGGTCCACCCCGTCGTGCGGGTGCACCCGGAGACCGGGCGGAGGTCGCTGTTCGTGAACCCCGGCTTCACCGTGCGGATCGACGGCGTGTCCGACGCCGAGAGCCGGTACCTGCTCGACCTGTTCTTCGCGCACCTCACCAAGCCCGAGCACATCGTGCGGCACCGCTGGGCCGAGGGCGACGTCGCCATGTGGGACAACCGGGCCACCGCCCACTACGCCAACCGCGACTACGGCGACGCCCGGCGCGTGATGCACCGCGTGACCCTGCGCGGCGACGCGCCCGTCGGCGTCGAGGTGTTGCGGAACGCCGGCTGAGACGCGGCCCCCGTTCGGGGTCCCGGGCGCGCCGCCGCGACGCGCGGATGGGAGTCTCGGGGCATGCGCGCGATCGGGGTGAACCAGTACGGCGGGCCTGAGGCCCTCGAGGTCGTCGAGCTGCCGGAGCCGCACGCCGGGCCGGGGCAGATCCGGATCCGGGTGCACGCGGCGGCGGTCAACCCCACCGACACCTACGTCCGGGACGGGTCGCGGGCCGAGCGGCAGCGCAAGGACCCGCCGCCGTACGTGCCCGGGATGGACGCCGCCGGCGTCGTCGACGAGATCGGTGAGGGTGCGGAGGGCGGGCTCGCCCTCGGCGACGCCGTCATGGCGGTCGTGGTGCCGGACGGCGCGCACGGCGCCTACGCGGAGTACGTCGTGGTGCCGGTCGGCTCGGTCGTGCGCGCGCCCGCCGGGGCCGACCACGCCCACGCGGCCACGCTGCCGATGAACGGGATGACCGCGCGCCGGACCCTGGACCTGCTCGACCCCGAGCCCGGGGCCACCCTCGCCGTCACCGGCGCGGCCGGGGCCTACGGCGGGTACGTGGTGCAGCTGGCGAAGGCGGCCGGGCTGCGGGTGGTCGCCGACGCCTCCGACGCCGACGTCGAGCTGGTCCGCAAGCTCGGCGCCGACGTCGTCGTCCCGCGCGGCGACGCCGTGGCCGAGCGGATCCGCGAGGCGGTCCCCCGGGGCGTCGACGCGCTGGCCGACGGCTCGGTGCAGGGCGACCTGCTGCTGCCCGCGGTCCGGGACGGCGGCCGGATCGCCACCGTCCGCGGGTACCGCGGGCCGGAGGAGCGGGGCATCACCTGGCACCCGGTCTGGGTGCGGGACATCGCCGAGGACCGCGAGCGGCTCGACGCGCTGCGCGTGCTCGCCGAGTCCGGCGCCGTCACGCTGCGGGTCGCGGCGACCTACCCGGCCGAGCGCGCCCCCGAGGCCCACGCCCGCCTGGCGGAGGGCGGGACCCGGGGGCGGCTCGTGCTGGAGTTCTAGGACGCGGCGGCTGCCGCCTCCTCGGCCAGCTCGATGTACCGGGCCCGCGCGACCCCGCTGAACCTGCCGTTCGTGGCCGCTCCGCTCTTGCCGCGGGCGAACCCGTCGTAGTCACGCGCGGCGACCTCGTCGCACAGCAGCCGGTACACCCCCACCCCACCCGCGTACGGGTACAGCCGGCGCGGCTTGCCCGGGATGTTCGCGCCCACCCACCAGGAGTTCGCCCGCGGCAGCAACGTCGTCGCGGTGACCTCGTCGTGGTGGGAGACCCAGTCGTCCTCCGCCGCGGGCAGGGCCTCGATGGTGTCGTACCCCTGCTCCTCCAGCCGGCGGAGGCAGTCGGTGATCCAGTCCACGTGCTGCTCGATGGACACCGGCATGTTGCTGAGCACCGACGGGCTCTGCGGGCCGGTGATCATGAACAGGTTCGGGAACCCGTGGGTGGCGAGCCCGAGGTAGGTGTGCGGTCCGTCGGCCCACTTCTCCTCGAGCCCGAGCCCGTCCCGACCGCGGATGCCGAGCTTGAACAGCGTCCCGGTCATCGCGTCGAACCCCGTGGCGTACACGATGACGTCGACCTCGTACTCGGCCTCGGCGGTCCGCACACCGGCGGGCGTGATCTCCTGGATCGGCGCCTTCCGGACGTTCACCAGCGTGACGTTCTCGCGGTTGAACGTCTCGTAGTACCCGTTCTCCAGCGGCGGTCGCTTGGTGAAGAACGGGTGGTCGCGGGGCGAGAGCAGTTCCGCGACCTCCGGGTCCTGCACGCGCTCGCGGATCCGGGCCCGCAGGAACTCCGCGGCGGTCTCGTTCGCCTGCTCGTCGAGCAGCAGGTCGTTGAAGGTCGTGCCGAGCCGGAACCCGCCGCGTTCCCAGGCCTCCGCGAAGATCCGCTGCCGCTCCTCGTCCGAGACCGACAGCGCGGTGCGCTGCGCGACGTCGTAGGGGAAGCCGAACGCCGTCTCGCGCGTCGCCTTCCAGATGTCGCGGTACTCCGCCTTGATCTTCCGGCCGTCCTCGGCGTCCATCGGCCGGTTGCCGCCCGCGATGTCGTAGTTCGCGGTGCGCTGCAGCACGTACACGTGTGCCGCCTGCTCGGCGATCTCCGGGACGGCCTGCACCGCGGTGGCCCCGGTGCCGATCACCGCGACCCGCTTGCCGGTGAAGTCGACGCCCTCGTGGGGCCACACGCCGGTGTGGTACGACTCGCCGCGGAAGCTGTCCCGGCCCGGGAACTCGGGCAGGTTCGTCGTCGACAGGCAGCCGACCGCGGTGATCAGGAAGGTGGCCGTCACCTGCGCGCCGTCGTCGGTGCGGACCGTCCACCGGCCGGTCGCGTCGTCGTACTCCGCGGCGACGACCCGGGTGCCGAACCGGATGTCCTTCCGCAGGTCGTACCGGTCGGCGACGTGGCGCAGGTAGCTCAGGATCTCCGGCTGGGCCGCGAAACGCTCGCTCCAGGTCCACTCCTGCAGCAGGTCCTCCGAGAGCCTGTCGGAGAAGCTGTAGAAGTAGCTCTCCGAGTCGCACCGGGCGCCCGGGTACCGGTTCCAGTACCAGGTTCCGCCGACGTCGTCGCCGGCCTCGAACACCCGGGCGGAGAGGCCGAGGGTGTCGCGGAGCCGGTGCAGCATGTAGAGCCCCGAGAACCCGGCGCCGACGACGACGGCGTCGAACTCCTCCGGGACCTGGTCCGTGTGCGCGTGGGACATGGTTCTCCTCGTCCGGTTGGTCTCCGTTGACCCGACACGGCGCCGCCGAGGTGACGACGGCGTCACATGACCGGACTAACGATCGTAAGGTCGGCCGCAAGACCCCGGGACCGCCGATCCGGCGGTCGTGCGGGCATCCGGACGCAGGCCGCCGGGGGACTCACCCCCGGTCGAGAGCCGCCTCCGCGGGCGGGAAGCCGACCTTCCCCCGGTCCCAGCCCCCGGCGAGCGGGGTCCAGTAGAAGAACGTGACCACCCGCTCCGCGAACCGCCAGGACCCGTCGGCGCCGCGGGTGATCCGGTCCCGGTAGCGGCCGGCGGCGATCTGCGCCTCGCCGTCGACCACGCACGGCTGCCACAGCCAGGTCTCGCCGGTGGCCGTGTCGCCGTCGATCTCCACGGTCTCGTTGGCGCTGTAGTGCCACCACGCCGTCAGCGGGCCGTCCTGCAGGGCGCCGAAGAAGGACTCGAGCTCGGCGGTGCCGCGCGCGGTGGCGAGGCCGGTGAACACGCCGTCGGGGGTGAAGAGGGCGGCCAGCTCGGGCCAGCGGCCGTCGTCGAGGTACTGGCAGTACCGGGCGCGCAGCTGGGCGATCTCGTGCGCGTCCTCCAGGCGGCGCAGGCGGGCTTCGAGGGCGTCGGGGACCGGCACGGCTGACCTCCACGATGAGGGTACGAACGATCGTTCGTACCCTAGGGGGGTCCTGCGCCCGGAGTCCACGGGAGGCAGGATCTCGGGCGAGCGCGAGTCGGGGAGGAACGGAATGAACCGTCCGCTGGAGGGCCTGCAGGTCGTGGAGTGTGCGAGCTTCGTGGCCGGCCCGACGGGTGGCATGACGCTTGGGCAGCTGGGCGCGAGCGTGATCCGGATCGACCCGATCGGCGGCAACACCGACCACCGGCGCTGGCCGGTCGTGGGCAACGGGACCGGCCCGGCCGACGCGGAGTCGTACTACTGGGCCTCGCTGAACAAGGGCAAGCGCTCGGTCACCGTGGACATGCGCTCCGACGAGGGCCGCGAGCTGGTGACCGCGCTGATCACCGCGCCGGGCACGGACCGCGGGGTGCTGGTGGACAACGTCGTCGGGCGCCGCTGGATGGCCAACGACGTGCTGGTCGCGCGCCGCCCGGACCTGATCCACCTGCGGGTGCAGGGCTACCCCGACGGCCGTCCGGCGGTGGACTACACGGTCAACGCCGAGGTCGGGATCCCGCAGATCACCGGCTCGGAGGAGGGTGGCGCGCCGGTCAACCACGTCCTTCCGGCGTGGGACCTGGTGACCGGGCTGAGCGTGTCGACGGGCGTGCTCGCGGCGCTGTACGACCGCTCGCGCACCGGCCGCGGCACGTACGTGGAGCTGGCGCTGGCGGACGTCGCGCTGGCCGGCGTGGCGAACCTCGGCTGGCTGTCGGAGGCCGCGGAACGGGGCTGGGAGCGGCCGCGGCACGGCAACCACGTGTACGGCTCCTTCGGCGTCGACTTCGCCTGCTCGGACGGGGCGCGGGTGATGGTGGTGGCGCTGACCGAGGGGCAGTGGGCGGCGCTGCGGAAGGTGACCGGCACCGAGGAGGTGTTCGCGGCGCTGGAGCAGGCCCTCGACGCCGACCTGACCAAGGAGTCGGAGCGCTACCGGCTGCGCGAGACCATCGCCGCGGTGCTGCGGCCCTGGTTCGCCGCGCGCGACCTCAAGACCGTGTCCGACGAGCTCGACGCCGCCCGGGTGCTGTGGGGCCGCTACCGCGGGATGACCGAGGTGGTGGGCGCGCACCGGCAGGGGCGGCACCCGGTGCTGGCCGACCTGACCCTGCCGGACGGCACGGCGTCGATCACGGCGCGGTCGCCGCTGCGGTGGGGCGGGGAGCACGGCCCGGCGGGGGAGGCCCCGGAGCTGGGCCGCGACACCGACGAGGTGCTGGCCGAGGTCCTGGGCCTGGGCGCGGCGGAGATCGGCGGCCTGCACGACCGGGGAGTGGTCGGCTGACGACGGGCGGCCGAGCCGGGCCGGTCGCAGACTGAGACACCTGCATGTGACCGGCGCCACTAACGTCCTCCTGCAGCGGTATCGACCGAGGGAGGGCACGGATGAAGGCGCTCGTCTACCACGGACCGGGGTCCAAGGCGTGGGAGGAGGTCCCCGACGCGGCGGTCCAGGAACCGACGGACGTCGTGGTCAGAGTGGACACCACCACGATCTGCGGAACGGACCTGCACATCCTCAAGGGCGACGTCCCGGCGGTGACCGACGGCCGCATCCTCGGCCACGAGGCCGTCGGCACGGTCACCGAGGTGGGCTCGGCCGTGACGGGTTTCCGGGAGGGCGACCGGGTGCTGGTCCCGGCGATCACCCGCTGCGGCCGGTGCGAGTACTGCCAGCGCGGCATGCCGTCGCACTGCCAGACCGTCGGCGGCATCGGGTGGATCTTCGGGCACCTGGTCGACGGCACGCAGGCCGAGTCGGTCCGCGTGCCCTACGCCGACACGTCGATCTACGCCGTGCCGAACGACGTCACGGACGAGCAGGCGATCTTCCTCGCCGACTCGCTGCCCACCGGGTACGAGGTCGGCGTGCTGGCCGGTCAGGTCCGGCCCGGGGACACGGTCGCGGTGGTGGGCGCCGGCGCGGTGGGGCTCGCCGCCATCCTGACCACCGGTCTCTGGGGCGCGTCGCGGGTCATCGCCGTGGACACCAACAAGTTCCGGCTGGGCAAGGCCGTCGAGTTCGGGGCGACGGACACCGTCGAGGCCGGCCCGGACGTCGTCGACGCGGTCAAGGCGCTGACGGACGGCCTGGGCGTCGACGTCTCGATCGAGGCGGTCGGCTACCCGGAGACGCTGCGGACCGCGGCCGCGCTGGTGCGCCCCGGCGGGCACATCGCCAACATCGGCGTGCACGGCGTGCCGGTCGAGCTGCCCCTCGAGCAGCTGTGGATCCACAACGTCACGCTCACCATGGGCCTGGTCGACACCGTCTCCATCCCGACGCTGCTGAAGATGGTCGCGAGCGGCAAGATCCCCGCCGAGAAGATGGGCACGCACACCTTCGGCCTGGACGAGATCGACCGTGCCTACGAGGTGTTCGCCGACGCCGCCGCCAACGAGGCGCTCAAGGTGGTGATCAAGCGCGCCTGACCCCGTACCCCCACCCGGTGAACGGCGCTCTCGCTCATACCTTGTGAGCGAGGGCGCCGTTCGCTCACCGGGCGGGCCAGGGGCGCTGCGGCGGGCGGAGCTCCTCGTAGGCCATCGCGAGGGCCAGGACGCCCGCGTCGTCGAACCGCCGGCCCACGATCTGCAACCCGATCGGCAGCCCGCCCGCGGTGTAGCCGCAGTTCACCGAGATCGCGGGCTGGCCGGACATGTTGAACGGCAGGCTCGTCGCGATGTGCTCGAAGGGCCGGGCCGGGTCGTCGAAGGCCGACGCGTACTCGACCGGGAAGGGCGGGATCGGCGCGGTCGGGAGCAGCAGGAAGTCCAGGTCGGCGAGGGCGCGGTGAGCGGCGACGGCCATCGCGTCCATCTGGCTGTAGCCGTGGAAGACCTCGGCCCCGCTCAGGTCCGCGCCGGGCGCGGCCCACTCGAGGATCGCCGGCAGGACCTTCGCGCGGCGCTCCTCGGGCAGGGCGCCGAGGTCCGACCAGGCGCGGGCCCGCCAGAAGCGGTCCATGCCGTCGAGCATGTCGCGGGTCAGGAAGGGCGCCACCGGTTCGACGACCGCGCCGGCGGCCTCGAGCGCCCGCGCCGCCCCCTCGACGGCCTCGCGCACCGCGCGCTCGGTCGCGAGCCCGACGCCGACGTCCGGGAGCAGCCCGATCCGCAGCCCCCGCACCGGGCCCGGTGCGTCCGGCCAGGCGATGTCGGCGCCGGGCAGCGCGGTGTGGTCCCGCTCGTCCGGCGCGGCGACGACCGACATGAGCAGGGCGACGTCGGCGACCGAGCGGCACATCGGCCCGACCACCCGGCCCGCGTACGGCGGCACCACCGGTACCCGGCCGAAGGTCGGCTTCAGCCCGGCGATGCCGTTCCACCCGGCGGGCTGGCGCACCGAGCCGCCGATGTCCGTGCCCAGGTGGAGCGGCCCGTAGCCGGCCGCGGCGGCCGCGGCGGCACCGGAGCTCGACCCGCCGGGCGTCCGGGTCAGGTCCCACGGGTTGCGGGTCACCGGGTGGAAGCTCGACTGCGACGACCCGAGCATGCCCAGGTCCGGCATGGTCGTCTTGCCGAGGATCACCGCCCCGGCCTCGCGGACCCGGGCGGCCGCCGGGGCGTCCTGCTCGGCCGGCACCAGCTCGGTCGCGGCCGTGCCGACCGGGGTGGGCACCCCGCGCGTCGAGATGTTGTCCTTCACCGTGATCGGCACGCCGTCGAGCGGGCGCGGCTCCCCGGCCCGCCAACGCCCGGCCGACTCCGCGGCGGCGGCCCGCGCCCCGTCGGGATCCAGTGCGTAGGTGGCGTGCAGCCGGGGTTCGTCGGCCTCGATCCGGGCCAGGACGTCGTCGACGACGTCGACGGGGGAGAGGGTGCCGGCGCGGTAGCCCGCGAGCAGCTCGCGGGCGGTCAGGTCGGCGAGCCGGGTGGTGCTGCGGGTCAACGGTGGTCCTCCTCGATGCCGGAGCGGGCGGCGACGGGCTCATCCGCGCCGGACGAGCGCGATCACCACGAGCGGCAGGAGCTGCGCGAGCCCCTCGTAGGAGATCACGGAGAGCGGACGAGGGCGTGGGGGAACACGTAGGTCGTCCCGAGCGCGAGCCCGCCGGCGACGAGCGTGACGACCTGGGCCAGCTGCCGCCAGGAACGGCATCCGAGCACTCGCCACGCTGCTCTCGCGGGCGCGGCTCCGGATCACGCATGGCAGCACGGTCCGTCGTGGACCGGCGCACCGCAACCGCTGGCCGTGAGTGCCGACGGTCGCCCTGGCGACCGTCGCCACCCACGGCTCAGCACTCGACGACGGTGAGGGCCAGGCCGCCCCGGCTCGTCTCCTTGTACTTGGTCTTCATGTCCGCGCCGGTGATCCGCATGGTCCGGATCGCCTTGTCCAGGCTGACGTGGTGCTGCCCGTCGCCGCGCACGGCCATCCGGGCCGCGGTGATCGCCTTCATCGACGCCACGGCGTTGCGCTCGATGCACGGGATCTGGACGAGCCCGCCGATCGGGTCGCAGGTCAGGCCGAGGTTGTGCTCGATGCCGATCTCCGCGGCGTTCTCCACCTGCTCCGGGGTGCCGCCCATGACCTCGGCCAGGCCCGCGGCGGCCATCGAGCAGGCCGAGCCGACCTCGCCCTGACAGCCGACCTCGGCACCGGAGATGGAGGCGTTCTCCTTGAACAGCGAGCCGACGGCGGCGGCCGTGAGCAGGAACCGGACCACGCCGTCGTCGGAGGAGGCCTTGCAGAACCGGCGGTAGTAGTGCAGGACGGCGGGCACGATCCCGGCCGCGCCGTTGGTCGGGGCGGTGACGATCCGCCCGCCGGCCGCGTTCTCCTCGTTCACCGCGAGGGCGAAGAGGGTGACCCACTCGCCGGACTCCACGGTGGGCTCGGCCTCCAGCGCCTCACGCATGGCTGCCGCGCGGCGCCGGACCTTCAGCCCGCCCGGGAGGACGCCCCCGGTCGTCGAGCCCCGCTCCACGCACTCCTGCATGACCGCCCAGAGCGCGAGGAGCCCGCGCCGGACCTCGGCCTCGGGGTCGACGTCCGGGCGCAGGCGTCGCATCCGCGCGCACTCGTTGGCCAGCACGATCCCGCTGACCGGCAGCCCGGTCTCGCGGCAGCGGGCGAGCAGCTCGGCGCCGGCCGCGAAGGGGTACGGGACCTCGGGCTCGGGCGGCAGGAGCGCCTGCTGCGCCTCGTCGAGCACGAAGCCCCCGCCGACGGAGAAGTACTCCGCGGTGAGCAGCGCCGTGCCGGTCCCGCCGTGCGCGGTGAACCGCATCCCGTTGGGGTGGAAGGGCAGCGTCCGCCGCCGGTGCAGCACCACGTCCTCGGCCCGGAAGCCGATCTCGTGCCGGCCGAGCAGCCGCAGCCGCCCGGTGTCCCAGACGTCGTCGACGGTGGGGCTGCGCGGGTCGACGGTCTCGGGCGCCTCCCCGGCCAGCCCGCGCACCACCGCCCCGATGCTGCCGTGGCCCTTCCCGGTGGCGCCGAGCGAGCCGAACAGCTCCGCCTCCACGTGCGCGACGCGGGGGAGCAGGCCCTCGCGGTCGAGCCGCCCCACGAACCGCAGCGCCGCCCGCATCGGGCCGACGGTGTGCGAGCTCGAGGGGCCGATGCCGACGCTGAACAGGTCGAACGCGGAGACCGTCACGGCTCTCGTCACCGCCCCCTCATCGGAATTCGCTCGCGGCGTCGAGCAGCCACTCCGCGACATAGGTCGCGAAGGAGGACCGCACGACGAGGCGGTAGTCGGACGGGCCGAGGCCGAGCAGCACGACTCCGGCCTGGCCCAGCAGCGTGACGGCCGCCGACCCGGTGCCGAAGGAGCGCGGGTGCAGGTCGAGCGCGCAGCCCGTCTCCAGGACGTCCCGGGCGTGGGCGCCGCGGAGCCGGACCGTGGTGCGCTGCGCGGAGACGTCGACCCCGGTCGCCCCGGCGGCCCGGACCGCCGCCTCCAGCTCGGCCGGCGCGAGGAAGGGGCTGGTCAGCAGCCACTCGTCCGGCCCGAGCCAGATCGCGGTGACGCGCTCGCCGCCGCTCCACGCGTTCGGCCCGGGCAGCGGGACGCCGACCAGCTCCTCCAGCGCGGCGGGGTCCGCGGTGCGGACGTCGACCATCGCGTGGAACGGCTCGGCCAGCAGCGCCACCGAGTCCGGCAGCTCGGCGAACCGGCCGGCCCAGCCGTCGAGCGCCCCCACCGGGCGCAGGGGGGTCTCAGTGGACACTCGGCTCACCATCCCGACGGGACCCCTCGGGGTCGAACAGCACGGAACCGGTCACCTCGACGGGCACCAGCGCCCCGTCGACCGGCACGGTCAGGCGCTCGCCGATCCGCGCGTGCCCACCCTTGACCAGGGCGAGCGCGAAGGTCCGGCCGAGCGCGGCACTGCGGTAGCTCGACGTGACGTGGCCGAGCATGGGCACCGGGGGCGGCGGCAGCGCGTCGGTCAGCTCGACGATCTGCGAGCCCTCCGGCAGCTTCAGGTCGGGATCGACCGGCAGCAGGCCCACGAGCTGCTTGCGCAGCGGGTCGGCGTTGGCCGGGCGGGCGAAGGACCGCCTGCCCACGAAGTCCGGCTTCTTCTTCGACACGACCCAGTCCATGCCGAGGTCCTGCGGCGTGACGGTGCCGTCCGTGTCCTGCCCGATGATCGGGTAGCCCTTCTCGGCGCGCAGGACGTGCATGGTCTCGGTGCCGTAGGGGGTGATCCCGTACGGTGCGCTGAGGTCCAGGAGGCGCCGCCAGACGGCCGCCGCGTGCCAGCCGTCGACGCTCACCTCCCAGGCCAGCTCGCCCGAGAAGCTGATGCGCGCCAACCGGACCGGCACGCCGTCCACCTCGGTGTCGAGCCAGCTCATGAACGGGAAGGCCTCGTTCGAGACGTCGACGTGCGGGGCCAGGGCGCCGACGACGTCCCGGGACCGCGGCCCGACGACCGGGAAGGTCGCCCACTGCTCGGTCACCGACGTCAACGAGACCCGCAGCTCGGGCCACTCGGTCTGCAGCCACTCCTCGAGGTGGTCGAGGATCGGCGCCGCACCGCCCGTGGTGGTCATGACCAGGAACCGGTCGTCGGCGATGCGGAGCACCGTGCCGTCGTCGATCACCATGCCGTCGAGCCCGCACATCACGCCGTACCGGACCCGGCCGGGCTTCAGGCTCGACATCATGTTCGTGTAGATCCGGTCCAGGAAGATGCCGGCGTCGGGCCCCTGGACATCGATCTTGCCGAGGGTGGAGCCGTCGAGGATGCCGACGCCGGTGCGGGCCGCCGCGCACTCGCGCAGCACTGCGGCCTCCATGTCCTCGCCCGGCTGCGGGTAGTACCGCGGCCGCTTCCACTGGCCGACGTCCTCGAACACCGCGCCGGCCTCCACGTGCCAGCCGTGCAGCGCCGTCGTGCGCTCGGGGTCGAACAGCCGGCCGCGGTCGCGCCCCGCCAGCGCGGCGAAGGCGACCGGGGTGTACGGCGGGCGGAAGGTGGTGGTGCCCAGGGACTCCACCGGCACGCCCAGCAGCTCGGCGGTGATCCCGGAGGCGATCACGCCGGAGGTCTTGCCCTGGTCGTGCGCGGTGCCGATCGTCGTGTAGCGCTTGACGTGCTCGACCGAGCGGATGCCTGCGCCGACGGCCCGCGCGATGTCGGCGACCGTCGAGTCGCGCTGCAGGTCGACGAACTGCCTCGCCCCGTCGCCCTCGGTACGCCACAGGACCATCCCGGTGCGCGGCCGCGGGGAGGCGCAGCCTGCGGAGCCGACCGTCGGCGCCGCCGGGGTCTCACCCTTGCCCTCGGCCAGGCAGCCGGCGAGGTCGAACGTCCCGTTCGCCGCGCCGACGACGGTGACGCCGTCGAGGGGCTCGCCCGGCCGGAACGCGCCCAGCTCGGCGTCGTACCGCAGCGCGCCGCGGACGTGCGAGAACAGGTGGGCGGTGGGGTTCCAGCCGCCGGAGAGCAGGAGGGTGTCGCAGGGGAGTTCCTCGTCCGTGTCGAGCACTGCGGCGCACACCTGCCCGGAGGCGTCGGCCCGCGTCCCCACCACTCGTGAGTGCGGATGGTCGCTCCTGCTCACGGGGCGAGGGTCGACGACCGTCACGCGCGCGCCGGCGGCCTCGAGGTCGGCGGCGGCGCCGTACGCGGCGTCGTCGGTCGTGAAGACGACGATCTCCCGGCCGACCAGCACGCCGTACCGGTGGAGGAGGTCGCGGGCCGAGGCGGCCATCATGACCCCGGGGCGGTCGTTGTCCTCGATCACGATCGGCCGCTCGTGCGCCCCGGTCGCGACGACGACCTCGGCGGCCCGGATACGCCAGACCCGCTGGCGCGAGACGTTGCGCGGAGGCTCGGCCAGGTGGTCGGTGCGGCGCTCCAGGGCGAGGACGAAGCCGTCGTCGTACTGGCCGAACGCCGTCGTGCGCGGCAGGATCCGGACGTCCGGGTTCGCCCGCAGCTCGGCCACCGTGTCGGCGACGAACTCGTAGGCGCTGCGCCCGCAGATCCGCTCGGTGCCGAGCAGCGACCCACCGGCGGCGGGCCGGTCGTCGACGAGGACCACGCGGTCGCCCCGGCGCGCGGCCGTCCGGGCGGCGAGCAGGCCGGCGGGGCCCGCGCCGATCACCAGCGTCTCGCAGTGCGTGTACCGGCGGTCGTAGCGGGCGGTGTCGGGGACCTCCGCCAGCCGGCCGCGGCCGCCGAGGCCCCGGGCGACCAGCCCGTCGACCAGCTCGATCGTGGTGGCCAGCAGCATCGGCTCGGGGAAGGGCTCCTCGACCTGGACGAGCCCGGTCGGGTCCTCGCTCCACGCGGCGGTGATGCCCCGCGGCCGGCCGAGCTTCACGCTGGTGGCGACCCGGTGGACGCCGTTCGCCAGCAGCGCCGACGCCAGGGTGTCGCCGGGATGCCCGGTGTACTCCTGGCCGTCGAAGGTGAAGGTCAGGGTGCGGGTGCGGTCGATGACGCGCCCGTAGCCGTCGATCCTCATGGGGTCACCTCCGGGCGGGGGTCGCCGATCTTGTAGGTGGCGAGGAAGCGGTAGCTGCGGGTGTCGCGCACGGCGTTGAACCAGCGCCGGCACCCGGCGCTGTGGCTCCAGCGTTCGGCGAAGGGGCCCTTGGGGTTGTCCCGGAAGAACACGAACCGCGCCCACTGCTCGTCGGACAACGCGGCCGGGTCGTGCGGGTAGGTGCGGTGGGCCTGGCCGCCGTAGCAGAACTCGACCTCCTCGCGGGGGCCGCACCAGGGGCAGTGGATCAACTGCATCAGGGGTCTCCGTGAACTGCTGGGCTCGGTGGGGGTTAGTGGGCGACGGCGGCGGCGCCGTGCTCGTCGACCAGGGCGCCGGTGGTGAACCGGTCCAGGGCGAACGGGGCCACGAACGGGTGCGGGCGCCCGTGCGCGAGCGTGTCGGCCAGACACCAGCCGATCCCGGGGGTGGCCTTGAACCCGCCGGTGCCCCAGCCACAGTTGACGAACACGTTGCCGTAGGGGGTGTGCCCGACGATCGGGGACGCGTCCGGGGTGACATCGACGATCCCGCCCCAGGAACGCAGCAGGTGCGCCCGGGCGAACACCGGGAACAGCTCCACCGCCGCGGCCATCTGGCGTTCGATGATGTGAAACGCCCCGCGCTGGCCGTACCCGTTGTAGGCGTCCACCCCGGCCCCCATCACCAGCTCGCCCTTGTGCGCCTGGGACACGTAGACGTGCACCGCGTTGGACATCACGATCGTCGGGTGCACCGGCTCCAGCAGCTCCGACACCAACGCCTGCAGCGGGTGCGACTGCAACGGGGCGGGCACCCCGAGCAGGTCCAGCAACACGCTGGTGTGCCCGGCCGCGCACAACGCGACCCGCCCGCAGGCGATCTCGCCCTGGGTGGTGCGCACCCCGGTCACGGTGTCCCCGTCGGTGCTGAAGCCGGTGACCTCGCAGTCCTGGATCAGGTCGATCCCGGCCGCGTCGGCGCGCCGGGCGAACCCCCACGCCACGTAGTCGTGCTTGGCGATCCCCGCCCGCGGCTGATACGTCGCCCCGTGCACCGGATACCGGATCTCGCCGGAGACGTTGACGATCGGGCAGAGCTTGGCGACCTCGTCCGGGCCCAGCCACTCCGCGTCGATCCCGTTGAGCTTGTTCGCCTCCACCCGGCGCACCGAGTCCCGCACGTCCTGCTCGGTATGGGCCAGGTTGAGCACCCCCCGCTGGGAGAACAGGATCGGATACCCCAGATCCTCCTCCAGGCCCTCCCACAGCTTCAGCGAGTGCTCATAGATCGCCGCGGACTCGTCCCACAGATAGTTCGACCGGATCAGCGTGGTATTGCGGGCCATGTTCCCGCCGGCCAACCAGCCCTTCTCCAGCACCGCCACGTTCGTGATCCCGTGATTGCGCGCCAGATAGTGCGCAGTGGCCAGCCCGTGCCCACCCCCACCCACGATCACCACGTCGTAGGACTTCCGCGGCTCCGGCGTCCGCCACAGGAAATCGGGGTGCTCCGGCAGCTGCTCGGCCATGCAGGGACTCCGTCCGACGGTCTGCGCGAAGAGATCGTGCAGACTGGTATATCAATCGTGAGGTACGGTAGGCATACCATCGAGGTCGGTCAAGGGGAGGGAACGTGAGCGTCGCTGCCGCGGGAGAAGTGGGGTCGCTGGCGGATCGCGCGTACGAGGCGATCCGGGATCGCCTCGTCATGCTCGAGATCCGGCCCGGAGACCCGCTCAACGACGACCGGCTGGCCGCCGAGCTCGGCACCGGCCGGACGCCCGTGCGTGAGGCGCTGAAACGGCTGGAGGGGGACCGGCTCGTCGTCGCCTATCCGCGGCGGGGCACCTTCGCGACGGCCGTCGACATCACCGACCTGGCGAACCTGTCCGAGGTCCGGCTGAACCTGGAGCCGCTCGCGGCCCGCTCCGCCGCGCGGAACGCGGGCTCGGTCGACCGTGCGGAGCTGGGCCGCCTCGGCGACCGGATCGCCGCGCTCGACCCCTCGGGCGACCCGCGTGAGCTGCTGCGTGCCGACGTCGAGGTCCACCGGGCGCTCTACCGCGCCACGGGCAACCCGCACCTCGAGGACGTCTGCGTGCGGCTCGACAATCTCGCCACCCGCATCTGGGTGCTCTTCCTCGACCGGCTCCCCGCCCTGCCCGGACACGTCCACGAGCACGCCGACCTCCTCCGCGCCGTGGTCGCGGGCGAGGAGGAGAAGGCCGCGGAACTGGCCCTCGCCCACGTCGTCGGGTTCGAGAAGGCGATCCGCGCCCTCCTGTGACCCGGTGAACGGCGCTCTCGCTCATACCTTGTGAGCGAACGGGCCGCTCGCCCGGCGACGGTCTTGCTGCGTCGCGCGCGGAACCGCCGCGGCCCTCGGGGAGCGAACGGCGCTCTCGTTCATTCCTAGTGAGCGAGAGCGCCGCTCGGTCAAGGGGCGGAGGTCGCGGTCGTCAGAAGCGTCCGCCGCCGCCCCGACGGCCGCGGCTGGAGGAGCCGCCGAAGCTGCCGGGGACGCGGCCACCGGATCGACCGCCACCGAACCCGCCCCCGAACCCGCCCCCACCGACACCCCCGCCGCCGCGGTAGCCGCCGCCCCGCATCGCCTCGGACAGGATCCCGCCGAGCACGAGCGCGCCGAGCTCCCCGCCGAAGCCGCTGCCACCCCCGGAGGGACCGGACCAGCGCGAGACGTCGGCCTGCGCCAGCTGCAGGGCCTCCTGCGCCCGCGCCTCCGCCTGCTGCGCCTCGTGCAGTGCCGCCGCCGGGTCGCCGCCCGCGGTCGCCGCCGCGAGATGCCGCTGCGCCTCGGCGAGCCGGGTCCGCGCCGGGGCGCCCACCGCGCCGCGCCGCGTGGACACGAAGTCCGACGCCGCCGCCACCGCCGACCGGGCCGTGACCAGCGCCTGCTCCAGCGCGGCCGTCGCCCGGCGGGTCCGTTCCGCGGACTCCCGGGCGTCCGCGATCGCCGCATCGAGGGCGGCGGCCGCCTCGTCGAGCAGGTGCAGCGCCGCAATCGGGTCGGGGAGCCCGGCCGTCCCGCGCGCCGCCGTGTCCGCGGCCGCCACCGCCGCCCGCGCGCGGGCCGGTACGCCGGGGTCGACCCCCGGCAGCGCCGAGGCCTCGGCGAGGTCCTGCTCCACCTCCGCCCGCGCGGCCGGCACCCGGGCCGCCGCGTTGGTGAGCTCGGTGCCGCGGCGGGCGATCCCGTCGAGCAGGGTCTCGGCCTGCGTCGCCGCGTCCTCCGCCGCCCGCCCGTCGACCACGGCGAGCGCCGGCCGCGACGCACCGAGCCGGGCCCGCGCCTCGTCGAGCTCCTTCTGCGCGTCGGCGAGCAGCGCGTAGGCCTGCGACAGGTTCTCCGCCAGCGGCTCCAGCGCCGTCGGTGCCCACCGCCGGCCCAGCTCGGCCCACTGCTGCTCGGCCTCGGGCACCCGGGCCGTGAGCCCGAAGAGCCGGGCGGCGATCCCGTCGACGTAGCCGGGGGCGTCGGCCTCCAGGGCGCGGAGCCGGTCGAAGGCCTCGACCTGGTCGTCGAGCCGGTCGTCGGCCTGCGTCGCGAGCCGGATGATCTCCGCGTGCATCGCGCGCTGCTCCGGCTCGGTCTCGGGGACGTCGTCGTCGAGCCGCTGGCGGATCTCGAAGGCGGCGAGCATGTCCGCCCGCGAGGCCTCGAGCGCCGTGGCGAACCCGGCGACCGCCTCCTCGCCGAAGTGGGCGCGGGCGGCCGAGAGCTCGCGCTCCGAGGTGCCGACGGCGTCGTCGACCTGCAGGAGCGCCTGGCTGGAGCGGTAGGCGAGGTCCGCGGTGGACTCGCCGGGCGCGGGGTCGGGCGGCCCGGCCGGGACCGGCGCCTGCGTCGGGGTCTGACGCGCACGCCGCCGGCTCACCAGCCACGCCGCTCCGCCCGCGACCACCACCCCGCCGCCGACCAGCAACGGGATTCCGATGCCGCTGCCGGTCTCGCCCAGTCCGTCCGCCAGCCCGATGGCGGCGCCGGCCCAGTCGTCCCGCGCGAGTGCCGGTTCGACGCTGTCCCGGGGGATCTGCAGGATCGACGCGTCGGACTCGGGGAAGCCGTCGTCGACGGACACCCCGTAGACCCGGTCGTCCGTCGCGACCGCGAGCAGCACCTGGTCGCGCCCGAGCTGGGAGGCCACGGCGGTGGCGTCGGCCCACTGCTGCCCGTCCCGGCCGTCGAAGGACCGCACGTAGACGACGAACAGGTCGTAGCCGCGCTCGGCGCGCAGCCGGTCGACCGCCTCGGTGACCCGGGCGCGGCCGGTGGCGTCGAGCGCTCCGGCCCGGTCGGTGACGGGACCGGGCACCCGGAAGGGCGGGTCGGCGGCGGCGCTGCCGGGCAGCACCAGGAACGGCAGGACGAGCAGGACGGCGAGCGCGGCGAACCGGCGCACGGTGATCTCCTTCGGCAGGGCGACGCCCGCCATCTTGGACCCCCGCCCCGGCGGGCTACGGACCGCCCGCGAGCAGCGCCCGCAGCTCGAGCGCGATCCGCTCCTTCAGCTCCTCGTGCCGCGTCCCGGCCGCGTGCTCGGCGCCGCGCAGGTCGGGGTAGCGCCAGACGGGCAGGAACTTGTAGTCGTCCGGCTCCCACTCGTACCGCGCGTGGACGTGCCCGTGCAGGTGCGGCCAGGTGTTGCCGAGGACCTCGTAGTTGACCCGGCGGAACTGCGGGTCGTCCCGCAGCGCGGTGCGCACGGCCTGGCCGAGCAGCGACAGCTCGTAGAGGAAGCGGATCCGCTCGGTCTCCTCGAGGTCGTCGAGGTGCTCGACCTCGGCCCCGTGGATCAGCAGGCAGTAGCCGGGGAGCTTCTGGTGGTCGCCGAACACCGCGAACCCCGATGCCGTCTCGGCGATCAGGTTCGGGAGCTTCTCGCCGCGCCGGAGGGCCTCGAGCCGGGTGTCGGACGACGGGTCAGCGCTGTCGCTCATGGTGCGACGCTAGGACGATTCGCGCGCCGGCGCAGCCGGTGAGTCCTCACGGGACGGTGGGTGCGCCAGCGCCGCGACGTGCCGCGCGACGAGCGCGCGCTGCCGGGCGGCCGGCCAGTCGTCCGGGTCGAAGGCCGCCTCCACGGCGACGCCGTGGGTGAGGGCCAGCAGGGTGCGGGCCTCCTCGTCCGGGTCCCGCGTGGCGTCGACGGTCCCGAGCCGTTGCCCGGCCCGCACGGCGTCGGCGATCAGGTCGCGGTGGCCGGTCACGCGCCGCCGCTGGACCGCGCCCAGGTCAGGCTCCCCGACGGCGATGCCGAAGAAGGCGAGCCAGGTCCGCCAGTTCTCCGCCCGGGGCGCGTCGAGCGGAAGCACGGCCTCGCACAGCGCGACGAGCCGGCGCGGGTCGTCCTCGCCCGGCGCCTCGCGGACACGGTCGCGGGCCTGGTCGACGGCGGCGTGGTACGCGCTCTGCAGCAGTTCCTTCTTGCCGGCGAAGTAGTGCGTGATCACGGTCGTGCTGGCCCCGGCCGCGGCGGCCAGGGCGCGCAGCGACAGGCCGTCCGTGCCCCGGCGGGCGACGAGCGCGGCGGCCAGCGCGGCGATCTCGCGGCGCCGGGCGTCGGCGTCGATGCGGCGGGGCATTTGACGGACGATACAACACGCGTTATACAAACTTCTGCCATCTACCGGGCGTTTGGCAGTTGGACCGGCAGGGAGGGTGTGCATGGAGACCGTGGACGTCGTGGTCCTCGGAACCGGCGGGGCCGGCCTGGTCGCCGCGGTCGCCGCCGCCGACGCGGGGGCCGAGGTCGCCGTCGTCGAGAAGGGGGAGCGGGTCGGCGGGACCACCGCCCTCTCCGGCGGCACCACCTGGATCCCCGCCAACCCCCACGAGTCCACGCCCGATGGTCGCGCGGACGCGCTGGCCTACCTGGACTCCTTGTCCCACGGGCTGATCGAGCCCGCGCTCGCCGAGGCGTTCGTCGACACCGGACCCGAGTTCGTGTGCTGGATCGAGGCGGTCACGCCGGTGCGCTACCACGTGGTCCCCGGGCTCCCGGACTATCACCCGGAGCACCCCGGCGGGAAGCCCGGCGGCGGCCGCTCACTGGATCCCGACCTGTTCTCGTTCCGCGAGCTGGGGGAGTGGGCGGACCGCGTCGTCATGCCGGAGCGGCTGCCGCGGCTGATGCTCACCGAGACCTTCATGGGCGGCGGGCGGCCGGGGCCGCCGAGCCGCGACGAGCGCCGCGAGCGGGACCTGCGCGGCTGCGGGCACGCGCTGGTCGGCGGGCTGCTCAAGGCGCTGCTGGACCGCGGGATCGCGCCGCGGACCGGGCTGCGCGCGACCTCGCTGATCCTCGGCGACGGCGTCGAGGGCGTCCGGTTCGCCGACGGCTCGGAGATCCGGGCGCGACGGGGCGTGGTGCTGGCGACGGGCGGGTTCGAGTGGGACCCGGAGCTGGTGCGGGCCTACCTGCGTGGCCCGATGACCAGCCCGGCATCGGTCCCGACCAACACCGGCGACGGCCTGCGCCTGGCGATGGCCGCCGGTGCCCAGCTCGGCACGATGCGCGAGGCCTGGTGGGTGCCGACCGTCGAGATCCCGGGCGACGAGGCGTTCGGCCGGCAGCGGGCCCAGCTGGTCCTGCGCGAGCGGTCGCTGCCCCGGTCGATCATGGTCAACCGGACCGGCCGGCGGTTCACCAACGAGGCCGCCAACTACAACGCCCTCGGCGGCGCCTTCCACCAGTTCGACCCGACCACGTTCAGCTACGCCAACCTGCCCTGCTGGCTCGTGTTCGACGCCGAGTACCTGCGGCGCTACGGCTTCCTGTCGCTCCCACCGGGCGCGGAGCCGCCGGCCTGGGTGACCACCGCAGCCACGCTCGACGAGCTCGCCCGCCGGATCGGCGTGCCGCCGCTGGAGCTCGCGGCGACCGTGGCCCGGTTCAACGCCCACGTCGCCGACGGCGCCGACACCGACTTCGGCCGCGGCACCAGCGCCTACGACGGCTGGAACGGCGACCAGACCCACTACCCGGGCCCCGGTGCCACCCTCGGCCCGCTGACCGAGGGCCCCTTCCACGCCGTCGAGATCCACAGTGGGGCGCTGGGCACCAAGGGCGGCCCGCGCACGGACGTCGACGGCCGGGTCCTCGACCTCGCCGGCGCGCCGATCCCGGGGCTCTACGCCGCGGGCAACGCCATGGCCGGTGTGACGGGCATGGTCTACGGCGGGGCGGGCGGCACGCTGGGCCCGGGCATGGTGTTCGGGTACCGGGCCGGGCGGCACGCGGGCGCCCGCGTCGCGGCACTGGCCGAGGCGGGGCGATGACGGGCCGGGCCTGGCGCGAGCTGCCCACCCTCGCCGACCTGCTCGTACGGGCCGCGGCCTCGGCCGACCCGGCGGCCGGGATCGTCACGCCCGACGGCCGCACCCCCTGGTCCGAGGTCCTCGCCGGCGCCGAGCGGATCGCCGAGCAGCTGCTCGACCTCGGCGTCGGTCCCCGCGCGCGGGTGGCGGTGGCGGCGGACTGCTCGGCCGAGGGCGTCGAGATCCTCTTCGCGTGCGCGGCGCTGGGTGCGGTCGCGGTGCCGATCAACACCCGGTTCGCCGTGCCCGAGGTCCGGCACGTGCTGGCCGATGCCGGCATCGAGGCCGTCGTCGTGACGGGGCACCCGGACTCGCCCGCGGACTACCCGGAGCTGATCCGCGCGGCGGCCGGGCTGGACGGCGACCCCGCGGCCCTCGCGCTCGACGGCCTGCCCGCGCTGCGGGTCGCGGCCGCGGTCGGCGCGGTCGACGGCTTCGTCGCGCTCGATCTCGCCGGCCCGGACCCGGAGGCGACGGCCGCCCGGATCGGGGAGCTCCGCGAGCGGGTCTCGCTGCGGCAGACCGCGCTCATGGTCTACACGTCCGGGACCACGGCGCATCCCAGCGGCTGCCCGCTCAGCCACGAGGCCGTCGTCGGCGTGGGGGTCGGGGTGGGCCGGACCCGCTTCCGCTGCACCCCCGCGGACGTGCTCTGGGACGTCCTGCCGCTGTTCCACCTCAGCTTCCTCAATCCGCTGCTCGCGATCCTCGACGCGAGCGGCACCTTCGTGACCGACCGCCGCTTCGACCCGGCGCGGGCGCTCACCCAGATCCGCGACGAGCGCGTGACCATCGCGTTCACCTGCTTCCCGACGATCATCGAGGCCCTGGTCGCACGGCCGGACTTCGCCCCGGTCTTCGCCGGGGTGCGGCTGATGCTCAACGTCGGCCCGCCCGAGACGCTCCGCCGCCTGCAGGCGCTGGCCCCGTCGACCGTGCAGCTCACCTCGTACGGCAGCAGCGAGGTCGGCGGGATCGGCGCCACCACCTCGCCGGACGACCCCGACGACGTCCGCCTCGGCACCAACGGCCGCCCGCTGCCCGGGATGGAGATGGCCGCGATGGACCCCGTCGACGACGAGCTCCTCCCGCCGGGGACGCAGGGCGAGATCGTCGTGCGCGGGCCGGGGCTGTTCGACGGCTACTGGAACGACCCGGAGAAGACCGCCCGGACCACGGCTGCCGACGGCTGGTTCCGGTCCGGTGACCTGGGCTTCGTCGACGCGGACGGGCGGGTGAGCTACCGCGGCCGGATCAAGGAGATGATCAAGGTCGGCGGGGAGAACGTCGCCTCGATGGAGGTCGAGGTCGTGCTCGCGCGGCACCCGGACGTGGCGGTGGTCGCCGTCGTCGGCGTCCCGGACCCGCGGCTGACGGAGGTGCCGGCGGCGTTCGTCGAGCTCCGGCCGGGCGCGACGGCTACGGCCGACGACCTGCTGGCCCACTGCCGCGCCTCGCTCGCCTCCTTCAAGGTGCCGCGGTACCTGCGGTTCGTCGACGACTGGCCGATGTCGGCCACCAAGATCCAGAAGGTCGCGTTGGGGCGGAAGCTGGCCGCGGAGCTGGGGGTGGGGTAGGGGTGATCGCGGCGGCGGCCGGGTGGTCCTGTCGGGGGTGCGTGGCAGGGTGGGCGGCCCGAGCGGAAGGAATGCCCGTGTCCACTCTCCCGAGCCGGCACCTCGGCGTCCGGATCGAGGCGCCCGCGGCCGAGGTCTACGCCTTCGTCGCCGACCCCACCAACCTGCCCCGGTGGGCGGCCGGCCTCGCCTCGTCGAGCGTCGAGCTGCACGAGGGGCGGTGGATCACCGAGTCGCCGATGGGCACGGTGGAGATCACTTTCGCCCCGCGCAACGAGTTCGGCGTGCTCGACCACGACGTCACGCTGCCCAGCGGGGAGGTCGTCTCCAACCCGGTCCGGGTGCTGCCCAACGAGGACGGCTGCGACCTCGTCTTCACGGTCCGGCAACGGCCCGACATGAGCGACGTGGACGTGGAGCGGGACCTCGCCGCGGTGCAGGCCGACCTCGACACCCTCGCCCGCCTGCTCTCCCGCCCGTGACCGGCCGCGCGGAGCCCGTGCCCGCGCGAGTCCTCGTGGTCGGCGCGGTCAACGTCGACATGGTGGTGCGGGCGCCGCGGCTGCCCGGCCCCGGCGAGACCGTGGTCGGGCCCGGGGTGGAGCGGTTCGGCGGCGGCAAGGGCGCCAACGCGGCGGTGGCCGCGGCGCGCGCGGGCGCCGAGGTCCGGTACGTCGGAGCGGTCGGCGCCGACGACGTCGGGTCCGGTGCGGTGGCCGAGCTGCGTGCCGAGGGCATCGACGTCGGCGCGGTCGCGGTGCTGGACGACGTGCCGACCGGGGTGGCGCTGATCGTGGTCGACGCGGCCGGCGAGAACCAGATCGCCGTGGGTGGCGGGGCCAACATGGCCGTCGACCCGGAGGCCGTGCGTTCGGCCGTCGCCGGATCGGCGGGCTGGGCCGGGTGCGTGCTGGTCAGCACGGAGATTCCCGAGGAGGCCGTGGCCGCGGCGGTCGAGACCGCTGCGGCACGAGGGATCCGGTGCGTCGTGAACCCGGCGCCCGTGCTGCCGGTGATCGGCCGGCTGCTGCGGCACGGGCCGGTGCTGACCCCCAACACCACCGAGATCCGGGACCTGGCGGCCCTGCTGCCCGACGGCGACGCGGGCGGCTCGGTCGAGGAGCGCGCGACCGCGCTGGCCCGCCGGACGAACGCGGAGGTCGTGGTGACCCTGGGCGGCGAGGGGGCACTCGTCGTCGACCCCGGCGGCGGTGTCGAGCACGTCCCGGCCCATCCGGCGCCCGCGGTCCGGGACACCACCGGCGCCGGCGACACGTTCAACGGCGTCCTGGCTGCCGGTCTGGCGGCAGGGGAGACGGTGCCGCGGGCGGTCCGGCGCGCGGTGGTGGCGGCCGCGCTGTCGGTCGCGGAGAGCGGGGCGCGCGGCGGCATGCCGCACGCACCGCGGATCGAGGACGAGCTGGCCGGATCGGAGCGGCGCGGGGGCTGACGCGGGACTATCGTCGCCCCGTTGTGACTACTTCGGACGGCTCCTCGCTGCGCCTCGGCCACGACACGCGGCTGATGCTCTTCTCCGGCCGGGCCAACCCGGCGCTGGCCGATGCCATCGGCGCGCGGCTCGGGGTCGCGCCCGGCCCCGTCACGCTCCGGACCTTCTCCAACGACGAGGTGTACTGCCGGTTCGAGGAGTCGATCCGCGGGGCGGACGTCTTCCTCGTCCAGCCCATGTGCGGCAACGCCGCGACCGGCGTGAACGCCAACGACGCCTTCCTCGAGCTGCTCGTCATGATCGACGCCGCCGTCGGGGCCAGCGCGCACCGCGTGATCGCCGTGACGCCCTGGTACGGCTACTCCCGGCAGGACAAGAAGTCGGCGGCGCGCGAGCCGATCTCGGCCCGCGTCGTGGCGCGGACGCTGGAGGCCGTCGGCGTCGACCGGGTGCTGACCATGGACCTGCACGCCGGGCAGCTGCAGGGCTTCTTCCAGGTCCCGGTCGACCACATGACGGCGCTGATGATGCTGGCCGACCACTTCACCGGGCCGGCGGGCCTGGCCGGGGAGGACCTGGTCGTCGTCGCGCCCGACGCCGGGCGGGTCAAGCTGAACAAGCAGTTCGCCACGCGGCTGGGCGCGGGCCTGGCGATCCTCGACAAGGAGCGGCCGCAGCAGCAGGTCGCCCAGATCAGCCAGGTGATCGGAGACGTCCGGGGCAGGACGGCGATCATCGTCGACGACATCATCGACACCGCGGGCACGCTGCGCGCCGCCGGGGAGGCCGTCGCCCGGGCGGGCGCGAAGCGGGTGGTCGCGGCGGCGACGCACGCGGTGTTCAGCGGGAAGGCCTACGAGAACCTCGCCGCCTCGCCCCTCGAGCGGATCGTCGTGACCGACACGATCCCGCTGCGGCCGGGCGCCCCGGACACCGTGCACGTGGTGTCCTGCGCGCCGCTGCTCGCCGACTCGATCCGCCGGATCTTCACCAACGACTCGGTCAGCGAGGTGTTCGGGGGCAAGAACCACCCGTTCTGACCTGCGGCTCCGCCGCACCGCGCGCGGAGTGGTGCTCGGGCCCCACGCACGGCCGCGGGTGCGTCAGCGCGTGAGGGAGCGCAGCCGCTCGACGGACTCGCGCAGCCCTTCGGTCAGGGCCGTCGCCAGCCTGGTCATCTTGATCAGCTCGCGCTCCTGCAGCTCGAGGTTGGCGGATCGCCGAGGCCATCGGGCGCGGGCTCGACCTGCCCGTCGTGCCGGTGTCCGCCTAGCACTTCAGCTGGCTCGGTGGCTTCTTCGCCCTCGACTGCCCGGCCTCGAACGAGCTGACGCGCACGGAGCCCGGCTGGGAGCCGACGCACCCCGGTCTCCTCGACGACCTGGGGGACGGGCACTACTTCCGCAGCACGACCGCGGCCTGACCGCGCGGCGGGTGGCACCCACCCGCCGCGCACGGGCGCGTCAGCGCGGGTCTTCGGGGACCTCCAGCAGCAGCGAGTGCCCCTGGTGCGGCTCGAGCTCCACCACGAAGGCCTGCAGGTCGTCGACGACGCCGCACTCCTTGTCGGTGAACATGTCGATGACCCGGCTGCCGGGCACCAGGTGCTCGGAGCGCACGGTGCCGACCACGGCCTCGGCGGCGAAGTTCAGCACCGTGACGTGCATCCGGCGGCCGCCGTCCTCGCCCGGGTCGAGCTCGTGGACCAGCACGAGCATGCCGCGGTGCGAGACGTCCGGGATGTCGACCTGCCGCGCCACGGCGATCCCGTAGCGGGACCGGACGGCCAGGATCGCCTGCAGCTGCCGGGCGAAGCTGCGCTCGTCCTCCAGCTGCTCGGGCAGGGGACCGTAGAGCGAACGGCCGCGCGGCATCCCGGACGCGGACCTCACCGCCTGCGGGGCGGTGCCCATGAGGTCGTGCGCGGCGCGGTGGATCCAGCGGGTGTCGCCCTCGGCGATCAGCTCGGCGACCTCGTCGGCCGGCAGGGTGAGCATGCCCGTCAGGTCCCAGCCGGAGAGGGCGAAGACGCCCGGCTGCAGGGCGTTGTACATCGCCAGCAGCAGGTGCACCCGCATGATCTCGGGAACGTCCTCGTCCGTGATCGCGTCGAGCGAGGACAGCCCGAGCGTCGCGGCGATGACGGTCGCCGTGGTGCAGGCGATGCCGTTGGTGGTGAACACCCGGTTGTACGGCGCGGCGTCGCCGGTCAGAGCGGCGGTGAGGTCCGCGCGCACGCGCTCGGCGAGCTGCTCGCCGGTGAGCTCCTCGCCGGCGAAGGGGTAGAGGTCGTCGCGGTGCCCCGTGGCCCAGTGCACGAGTTCGTAGGTCAGCTCGTCGTGGTTCTGCAGCGCGTGCACCAGCCCGGCGGGGTCGACCCCCAGCTCGAGCGAGGTCCGCTGGGTCAGCCGCAGGAACTCGGTGTCCCCGGTGACCAGCGCGTGGTGGTAGGCGGGGCGGTTGACGAAGTCGTAGGACAGGTCCGGGCCGGCCTCGGAGGTGGCGCGGATGTCGTCGATCGTCAGGTTCAGCTCCTGGAAGGTGAACCCGCCCAGCTTGCGCACCATGCTGGCGATGAGGTGGTTGGCCGCGGACGAGAGCGGGTGCCCCTCGGACCAGGCCGGCATGCCCTCGGCGCTCTTCTCGACGCCGAGGAAGCCGTTGGCGTCGAGCCGCAGCGCGCCGGACCCGAGGTCTGCCAGCGAGTGCACGGCGTCGCCGATGACCAGCCGCATGCCGGCGAAGGACGGGTCGAGCCAGTTGATCGAGGGCTGGCCGTCCTTGAAGTAGTGCAGGTACACCCACCGCCGGGCCACGCCGTCGACGCCGACCACCGGCTTGGTCGCGCTCCAGTTCGTCTCCTTGACGCCCGGGGCGTAGAAGATCACCCGCTGCAGCCGGCCGATGATGTACCCGGCCTTCTCCAGGGCCTCCTCGGTGGGCACGTCGAGGTTCACCGAGTCCCGGCCCGGCGGCACCTCGGGCAGGAGGTTCCAGTCCTCCTCCTCGATCTCCACCATGTGGTAGATGCCGGGGTAGTCGGCGTACTTCATCTCGGCGAGCCGGAAGTCCGCGCCCTTGCCGGTGTGGCCGGGCACGATGTCGTCGATGATCGTGCCGCCGGACCACGTGGCCATGCCGCACATCGCGCGGAACTCGGCCTCGGTGCCGAAGGCGGGGTCGATCTCCGTGCCGATCCGGTCGAAGTGGCCGTCGACACTGGACGTGTACTGCCAGCCCGAGATGCCGCCCGCGCGCTTGACCGGTCCGGTGTGGATCGCCTCGATGCCGATCGTGCAGAAGGCGTTCCAGAGCGCCTCGTCGCCCAACGAGGCCAGGAAGGACTGTCCGGGCCGGGTGATCAGCGAGATCGGGTAGGCCGTGAACCACACCGACGCGGACTCGACGGCCTGGCGCGGGCCGGGGTCGGCGAAGGGGTTCTGCCACATCGTGCCCTGGCCGGAGAATTGCCGGGAGATCTCGTTGGAGTCGGCGAGCATCGACTGGCTGAGCAGCCAGGAGACGTAGGCGGGGTTCTCCCCGGTCGCCGCGCCGTCCTTCGCCACCGAGCGCCGGACGACGGGCGACTTGGCCCGGGCGCGATGGCGGAGGGTCCGTGGGCGCGCGGGATGGAGGTGCTCCGCGTAGGTGATCTCACTGGGCTCGTGGGGCTGCTGCTCCGCACCGTCCCCGGCCTGTCCCTCGGACAGCGCTGCGTCGTCTGACATCTACTCTCCGTGCTCGCCGCGACCCGGTCGTCGCCCGGGGTGGGTGTACCACCCGACCGTGCGGGGACACGACGGTGACGCGCCGACGATGCGCCCGTCCACCCGACCGCACAGGCCGAGCGGCGCGTCCCGCCGCCCGGCGGCGGGGCACCCTGCCGCCGGGCGGGATCAGTGCCCGCAGGCCGCCCCGCCCGGCCCGGCCACGGCGCCCAGCCGCAGCGGGTCGAGGTCGCGCGGGTCCGGGGTCGGGGTCCACCGGCCGTCGACCTCCCGGTAGTCCCACTGCGGACCCGCGGTCGCGACCGTGCGGACGGCCTCGACCAGCCGGTCGACGTCCTCCTCGGTCGTGTTCAGGCCGAGGCTGACGCGCACCGCGTCGGCGCCGCCGGCGAGGCGGGCGAGCAGCGGGTGGGCGCAGAAGCGGCCGTCGCGCACCCCGATGCCGTGCTCGGCGGACAACGCCGCGGCGACGAGCCCGGCCGGGACGTCGGTGACCGTGAAGGACGCGACCGCGACCCGGTCCGGCGCGTCCGCCCAGATCCGCAGGGGACGGACGCCGGCGATCCCGGACAGCCCGCTGACCAGGCGCGCGAGCAGGGCGCGCTCGTGGGCGGGGGCGATCTCGTCGATCACCGGGTCCAGCGCGCGGCAGGCGGCGGCGAGGGCGGCGGCACCGAGGACGTTCGGCGTGCCGGCCTCGTGCCGGTGCGGCGCCGGGGCCCAGCTGACCTCGGCGGTGCGGTCCTCGACGCCGACCGACCGGACCGCGCCGCCGCCGGCGAGGTACGGGGTGGCGACGTCGAGCCAGTCACGCCGCCCGATCAGCGCGCCGGCGCCGTAGGGTGCGTAGAGCTTGTGCCCGGACAGCACCACGTAGTCCACACCGGACGCCGCGATGTCGACCCGGCGGTGCGGGGCGAGCTGGGCGGCGTCGAGCACCACCCGGGTGCCGGCGGCGTGCGCGATCGCGCAGATCTCGTCGATCGGCAGGATCTCGCCGGTGACGTTGGAGGCGCCGGTGATCGCCAGCAGGGCGGTCCGCTCGGCGGTCAGCGCGTCCCGCAGGAGATCGAGCGTCTCGCCGACGGTGTCCGGGGCCCGCAGCACGCGGTGGTCGGTGCCGCGCCAGGCGAGCAGCGTGGCGTGGTGCTCGACGTCGAGGCACAGCGTGGCACCGGGGACGGCGCCGGCGAGCAGGTTGAGCGCGTCCGTGGTGTTGCGGGTGAACACGACGACGTCGTCGGCGCGCGCCCCGACGAACCGGGCCACGGTGTCCCGGGCGCCCTCGAGGACCGAGGTGCAGACCTGCGAGGCGTAGCCGGCGCCGCGGTGCACGCTCGAGTAGTAGGGGAGGAGCTCGGCCACGTGGTCGGCGACCGCGCGCAGCGCGGGGGCGCTCGCGGCGAGGTCGAGGTTCGCGTACGGCACGGTGCGGCCGTCGACCAGCGGGACCGGGAGCCCGGTGCCGACGAGCTCGGGCAGGGGCGTCGGCGCCGGGGTCGTGGTGAGGGTGGTGGTCGGGGTCGTCGCGGCGGTCGCGGTGCGCGTGGGCTCCTCGGCGGCCGTGCAGCCCGGGACCTCGGTGCAGAGCGGCGCCGAGTCGACCCGAGTGTCGACCTGGGTGCGGACGTCGGACATCGTGGATCCTCCCGGATCACTCTGGACCCGGTGCGGCACGAGGTGCCGGACGGAAGGGTCCGCGCTTGCCGGCCGCGGGTCCGCGGCGGCCCGGTCGTCACCCGGAGCACCCCACCGCGGAGGAGGGTTGCCGGCCAGCGAGCCGGGGCTTGGCGCTGGCGCTCTTGACCTGACGACGACGGTAGGTGCCGATCCGCTGGACGGTCAAGTGTGATCCGGGCCGCGGAAACCGCGGCCGGAATGACCGGACATTGCGGCCGCACGCGTTCCGGATCGGCGTCGAATGTCCGGTCTTCGGGCGGCCCGGCCCATTTCCGCGGCATTTCCGTCCCGTTTTTTCCGAACCGGGACGGCTGGTCACTCTGCGTCCATGGCCGACGGGAGAGGCGTCGTCACCCGGTTGAGGGAGGGCGTCGGAGAACCGCCAGGTCGAGCCGCTGACACGTGATCGGTTCCCGGCCAGGTCGACACGATCGCGTGAACAATCCGGCCCCCGTCACACGTCGCCGTGGACCCGTTCCGGCGCCGATGAACCGCCGAAACGAGTGGCCTGGGCCACGGGAAAGGACCGGAAATGGGTCCGGAACGGCCGTGGGACGACCCTCTGTCCGACCCCGGTGATCTCCACTGCTCCGTCCGGATGACACAGTTCCGGCCATGCGCCTCACCGACCGCTTCGCCTATCGACGTCACGTCGATCTGCGTCGCGTGGCGAGCGCGCTGTGTAGCGCGACGGTGAGCTGAGGCCCGGGCCCGTCCCGGGCCACCGCCTCGCCGACCCTCGCTCCGGCGCACCGCCCGTCCCCGCCCGCCCGGCTCCGTCCGGTCCCCGCCGGTCGTCGTCTCCGACACGGCCGTCACGCGGCACGAGTGCCGCCCACCCGGGCCGCCGGACCGGGCCCAGTCGGACCGACCCCGTCGACCCGACCCGGCCCGTCCGTCGGACGGTGCACCAGGCCGTGCCCACCGCCGCCCGCCCCACCGTCGCAGGTCCGTCCACATCGGACCCCTCGGCTGGTCCCCGGGTGCCGGTCCGCCGCCGTCCGCTCCCCAGACGAGAAGAAGTGGAGACACTGTCGTGCCGCGACACCGATACCGACCACCACGGTCGGCACTGACCCGGGTCGCCGGGTCCGCGACCCTGGCGGCCGCCGCCGTGGTCGGCCTCACCGGGCCGGCCCAGGCCGCCACGCCGGACCTGGTGCTAGACCTCGCGCCGCTGCTCACGGCCCACAACGACGAGGAGCCGGCCCCCGCGCCGGAGGCACCGTACGTGGAGCCGTCGTCCACGGCGTTCGAGCAGGGCGACCTGCTGAACCAGGGCCGCGACCTCGCCCCCGCCGGCGTCCCGATCGCCGGGCTGACCCGGTCGGCAGTGGGCGCGCCCGGCCGACTCCTGCCGAGCTGAGGCCGGGATGCGCGCACCGAAGAAGATCCTGCTCGGGCTCCTGGCCCTGGGCGTCGTCGCCGGGGTGACCACCCTGCCGGGCGGCGACGCGTATGCCGACGTCGAGACCGTCAAGTCCGCCGTGAAGGGGGCCGACGGCAAGGACTACTGGGTCGAGAACAACATCGACACCGACGCCGCCGAGGACTCGCGCGGCGCCTCCACCCGACCGGAGTACATGGTCGTGTGGGCCGGTGACGAGAACGTCGCCGACACGGTGGTCCCGGACGTCAAGAACCTGCCCGGGTCCCTGACGAACCCGACCGACAAGGTCACGGGCGCCCTGCCGGGCCCGGACTTCATGGCGGTCGTCGACGTCACCACGGGCTCGCCCAGCTATGGCAAGGTCGTCAACACCGCGACCGTCGGCCCGCTGGTCGAGAACGAGCCGCACCACATGCAGTACTCGTGGCGCAAGGGCGACAAGATCTACGCGGGTGGCCTCTACTCGGCGGCCACCTACGTCTTCGACGTGTCCGCGCTGCCGGAGCTCAAGCTCTCCGGCATCAGCCTCCCCAGCCAAACCCTCTGCGGGTCGGTGCCGGACGCGTACTGGGTTCTGAACGACGGAACGGCCTACGGGACCTACATGGGCGGCCCGGTCGTCCCGGGTCCCTGCACCTACTCAGGAGGTGAGGTCCGCACCGGCAACGGGTTCGCGGGCACGCCGGGTGAGGTCGTCCGGTTCGGTCCGGACGGGCAGAAGCTGGTCGAGGCCCCGGCCGCGACCACCACGCCGGAGGACCCGACGCAGTGCCTCACCATGCCGGCGCTCGGCCAGCCCAGCTGCGCCAACCCGCACGGCATCCAGGTCCGCGAGGACCTGAACACGATGGTCACGAGTGACTACGCCGAGCCGCGGACGATCATCCTCGACCCGGTGAAGGCGCCGTCCCCGTACCTGCGCCGGCCCACGGTCCGGATCTGGGACATCTCCGACCTGAACCACCCCAGGGTCAAGTCGGTGTCGTACCTGCCGACCGGTCCGCGTTCCGACGGCCGGGACCCGCTGCACAACGAGAACCGTGCGGCGATGGAGACCACGGTGACCAACCTGCCGGGTCACAAGGGCGCCTTCGCCCAGACCATGCAGGGTGGCGCGCTGTTCTACACGCCGGACATCACGGCGCCGGAGCCGCAGTGGCGGGAGATCTACGACCTGTCCACCGCGGTGAAGGAGCTCGACCCGGCCGCCGGTGACAACGGTGGCCCGAGCTCCAACGGCGGGTGGCTGCAGACCAGCCCCGACGACCGGACGCTGTACCACGCCATCATCGGCCGCAAGCCCGGCGCGCTGGGCAAGGACGACCCCGGCACCGCCGGCGGCGTGATCGCGCTCGACATCGAGAAGCTGGTCGAGGCGGGCGACGAGGCGACCTGCTCGATCGACACCACCGACGAGATCGCCGGCGGTGGCGCGGAGTCCGACTGCCCGACGCTCAAGGGGCACCAGGTCATCAACCCCGGCAAGGCCGCCGGCGGCCCGCACTGGGGTGCCCTCGACAACCTCGAGCTGGGTGACGACGGCTTCTACCACGAGACCGACCAGCCGAGGCGCCTGGCGACCGCGAACTACTTCGTGGCCCGCACCGGCACGGACGGCGACCACCGCGTCTGCATCGTGGACATCGAGAAGGACGGACAGCTGAAGCTCGACGAGGACTTCAGGGACGAGAACACGGGTGACACCTGCATCTCGTTCAACCGGGAGAGCTGGCCGCACGGCTCCTTCGGCAACGCGAAGCCCCACTCGATGCTGTTCGTGGCGAACGATGCCGACATCGCGTAACACCCGGCATCGGGTCTCCCGGTCGCGGCGTGCCCTGGTGCGCCGCGGCCGGGCGGCCGCCGCCGCCCTGGTGGTGCTCCCGCTCGCCCTCGTGGCGAGCGGGGGCACCGCCCTCGCCGGGCCCGTGGTCGTGACCCCCGCCGCGCGTGCGGCAGCGGCGCTGGGGGAACAGGCCGGTCCGGCGGTGGTGCTGCTGCGCGTGGCCCTGCTGGTGGGGACGGCGCTGGCGGGCGGGATCGCCCTGGTGCACGGCCTGCTCGGCCGGCGCGCACCGCAGGGGTCCACCCGCGGCCTGCTCGGCGGGCAGGTCCCGCGCGGGCTACTGGTGACGGCGTGGGTCGCGGCGGGCGTCGTGGCCGCCGCGGCCGAGATCATGCACCTGACGGGATCGGTGTCGGTGCTCGGCACCGTCGCGCACGTGGTGCTCGCCCTGGTGGCCGCGGCCCTGCTCGGGACCCGCTGGTCGGCCGTGCCGGGGGCGGTGCTGCTGGTGCTGCTGGCCGCCCAGCTCGGGTCGATCCACACCGGGCTCGCGTTCGCGCTCGACGCGACCTACGCCGTCGCGTCGGGTGTGCTCGTCGGGGCCACGGCGGTCGCGGCCGCCGGGGCCGGGGGGGCCGGGCCCGCGCCGGGACCTCGGGCGGGGGAGCCCGCGGTCCCGGCCGGGTCGGGGCCGGCCGCGACCGGTGCGTCCTCGGCCGGCCTGCGCAGCCGCGCGACCGCGGAGGCGCCGACGGTGCCCTTCGGCGCGGTTGCGGTCCCGGAGAAGGCCGACCGGCCCGGCGTGCGCCCGCGGTCCGGGGTGCTCGCCCGGGTCGCGATCGCCGCGGGAGCCGTCGCCGTCGGCGCCGGGATCGTGCAGCTCGTCGTCAGCGGGCCGGACACCACTCACGACCTCACCGGGAGCGGGTACGGACTGGCCGGGCTCGCGGCCGCCGCGCTGCCCGTGCTCGTGGTGGCGGGCTGGGCGGTGGCGCTGCTGCCGGCCGGGCGGCTGCGGGACCGGGAGCTGTACCGCATCGCCGGGATCACCGGTGTCGCCGGCGTCGCCGCCGCGGCGCTGCTCGCGACCCTGCCCCTCCCGGGGCCGGGTCCGGAGCCGGGCCGGCCGCTGCTGCGCACGGTCGGCGCCGGGGCCGACCGGCTCGCCGTGCTGGTCGCCCCGATGCGGCCGGGCCCGAACCTGGTCCGCCTCTCGGGGACCGGCTACCCGGCGCCCGGCACCACGGACGGCACCGCCGTCCGGCCCGTCGTGCTCGCGACCGGCGGGCACGAACACGGCCCGACGCTCCCCATCGCGGCGACCGTCTCGACCGATCCGACGTCCGCCCCCGCCGTCCCGTTCACGGCGCGGGACGGTGCGGCGGGCGGCTGGGCCGTCGTCGACCTCCCCGCGGGGGTGAGCACGCTGACGGTCTCGGCCGGCGGCGTGACGAGCACCGTTCCCGTGGACACCGGGTCGGCGGCGGCCACCCCCGCCGAGGGGGCCCTGACCGGCCCCGACGGGCCGGAGTGCGCGGCAGCGCTGCTGGGCGACCTCGTCGGGCAACGGCCGGGCGATGCGACCCCGGCGGCCGGCACCTGTCCGTCGGACACCCTGTCCGAGGCCGAGGCGGGTGCGCTGCGGGCCACGGTCCGCACGCTCACCGACCACGGCGTGCGCGGCGTGAGCGTCGTGGGGGACGACTCGCCCCGCTCGCGCGCGGCGGCGGAGCTCGTCCGGACCCGGGCCACCGAGGCCGGCGCCCGGCTCGTCGAGCGGCCCGACGCGGACAGCGCCCTGATCGTGGTGTCCGGCTGGGCGCCCGCCGCGGCCACCCTCCGGGAGGCCTCGGCCCGGGCGCTCGAGACGCCGACCCACCTGGGCGGAACGTATCTGGCCCCGTGGTTGTTGACCCCGGGGGTCGTCACCCGGACCTCGTCGTCGGTGGTGCCGCTGGTCTTCAACCCGCAGGACCAGCTCGCCAGGCGGTACGCCGGCGAGGTCGGCGCCGCGTTCCCCGGCGAGGCGCCCTCGACCGCCGGATACGTCCGGTGGGCCGCGCACTCCGGTGTCCCGCTCGACGAGCGGCCCACCCTGTTCGGCGCGGCGCCCGTCGACGTGCCGATGACCGTCAACGCCCCGGGCGACACCGACGGGCACCACGGCGGGGGCAACCCGGCCGCGTGGTTCCCCAACGGGACCGTCGTGCCGGTCAGCGGCCCCCTCGATCCCTCGTGAAGGAGAGCAGTCATGTCCGTGCTCGATGAACCGGTCGGCGGACCGGCCGGGAACCCGCTGGTGCGGGCCCTGCGCGGGGTCCCGGCCCAGGAGCGGGCCTCGTTCGGCCCGGCCGACCGCGAGGCGCCGCCGGTGCAGTGGGTGCCGACCGCCGCGGCGGTGCTGCTGGCGGCCCTGCTGCTGTGGGGCATCTCGCGGGTCGCGCCGGCCACCATGGTCGGGACCGGCGCGCTCGGCCTCGCCCTCGGCTTCACCCTGTTCCACTCCCGCTTCGGCTTCACCTCCGGCTGGCGGCAGCTGGTCGCCGTCGGGCAGGGCGCCGCGATCCGGGCGCACATGGTGATGCTCGGAGTGGCGACCGTGCTGTTCGGTGTCGTCTTCGCGACCGGCATCGGACTGTCCGGGGACCCGCGCGGGTACGTGTCGCCGGTCGGGATCGGGCTGGTCGTGGGGGCGTTCCTGTTCGGCGCCGGCATGCAGATCGGCGGCTCCTGCGCCTCCGGCACGCTGTTCGCCGTCGGCAGCGGGCAGAGCGCGATCGTGCTGACGCTCTTCGGCTTCGTCGTCGGCTCGGTGTTCGCCGCGCTGTCCTTCCCGTTCTGGAACGACGTCGTGCCGCAGGGCCCGGCGATCTCGCTGGTCGACGTCTTCGGCGGCATCCCCGGCGCCGTCGGCGCGTCGCTGCTGGTCCTGGTGCTGATCACCGGCCTGACCTACTGGGTGGCCAAGCGGCGCACCCCGCCGCCGGTCGAGCGGCCGCCGTTGGCCCGCGGGGTCGCCCGCGTGCTGCGCGGCTCGTGGCCGCTGTGGGTCGGCGCGATCGTGCTTGCCGTGCTCAACGCCGCGGTGCTGTTCGTGTCCGGCCAGCCCTGGGGCGTGACGTCGGCGTTCGGGCTGTGGGGCGCCAAGGTCCTGCAGTGGTTCGGCGCCGAGCCGCAGAACTGGGCGTTCTGGCAGCAGCCCGCCAACGCGAAGTCGCTCGCCGGCCCGGTCCTCGCCGACCGGATCTCGGTGCTCGACCTCGGGATCATGGTCGGCGCGCTCTTCGCCTCCGCGGTCGGCGGAGCCTTCCTGCTGCACAGGCGGATCCCGTGGAAGCTGGCCGTCGGCGCGGTCGTCGGCGGGATCCTCATGGGGTACGGCGCGCGGCTCGCGGGGGGCTGCAACATCGGCGCCTACTTCTCCGGAATCGCCTCGTTCAGCCTGCACGGCTGGATCTGGGGTGTGGTCGCGCTGGCCGGGACGTGGGTCGGGCTGCGGCTGCGGCCGCTGTTCGGGCTCTCGAACCCCAAGCCGGCCGACTCGATCTGCTGATCACCAGAAAGGAACCCTCCATGATCCGTGTGACCTCCGCCGTGCTCGGCGGGATCGCCCTGACCACGCTCGCCGGCGGCTCGCTCGTCGGCACCGCCCACGCCGCGCCGGTGATCGCCGAGCCGCCGACCGAGCCGGGCCCGGCCGTCGCGGGCAACCCCCTGTGGGCCACCGACCACGTGCCGGTCCCGATCGACGACCCGACCTTCGGGGTCTTCGACGCGATCGCACCGGTCTACGGCCTCGTCGGCGGCATCAACTAGCGCCGACCTGCCCACCGGGGACCGGAGCCGTCACGACCTCGCGAGCGGTCGTGGCGGCTCCGGTGTGTCCGGGGATCTCCGCCGCTCGTCGGTCCGCAGGGGCCGTTCGCGGACCGGCCGGGTGAGGAACCTCCCGGGTGCTTCCCGCCGCAACGGTCGGGCGACAGGGTGGCGTCCATGCTGTTCATCGGGCCGGCGGCCGACGAGTCGACGGACGAGCACCAGGGCTACGTCGCCGGGCTCGACGCCGCGGGGCGGGCCACCGACATCTGGACGGACGTCCGGGAGCGGCTCTCCGGGTACGTCGCCGTGCTCGCCCGGTGCGAGTGCGGGTGGTCGGGCCTGCCGCAGCCGGCCGACCCCGCCGGGCACCGGGCCGCCGAGCGGGAGTGGATCGACGGGCACTTCGCCGCCGTCGTCAGGACGGGGCCGTGGCCCGACGAGATGTTCCTGCGCTCCCCGGTCCGGGCGACCTCCGCCGTGACGTGAGCCGGAGTTCATTGACGCGCCTCAGGGCCGCCGGGCACGATCACGGCGAGGAGACCTAGTCGATCGTTCGTTCAGTGGGGCTCTCGCGGTCGGGTGAGCCGGGCGCGTGCGGTTCCCGGCGGGCGGGGAGCGGAGCAAGGATGCGGACGCGCTTCACGGAACTGTTCGGGGTCGAGCACCCCATCGCCCAGGGCGGCATGCAGTGGGTCGGGCGGGCGCCGCTCGTCGCGGCGGTGGCCGACGCGGGCGGCCTGGGCTTCATCACGGCACTCACCCAGCCCACCCCGGAGGATCTGCGGGCGGAGATCCGGCGGTGCCGGGAGCTGACCGACAAGAACTTCGGCGTCAACCTCACCATCCTGCCCGCGATCACCCCGCCGCCCTACGCGGAGTACCGGCAGGTGATCATCGACGAGGGCGTGCCGTTCGTCGAGACCGCGGGGTCCAACCCCATCGAGCACCTCGAGCACTTCCACTCCGCCGGCATCAAGGTGATCCACAAGTGCACCTCGGTGCGGCACGGGGTCAAGGCGCAGAACCTCGGCGTCGACGCCCTGTCCATCGACGGCTTCGAGTGCGCCGGACACCCCGGTGAGGACGACGTCCCCGGGCTGATCCTGCTGCCCGCGGCGGCCGACGCCCTCGAGATCCCGTTCATCGCCTCCGGCGGTTTCGGCGACGGCCGCGGGCTCGCCGCGGCGCTCGCGCTCGGCGCCGACGGCATCAACATGGGCACTCGCTTCATGGCCACCGTCGAGTCGGGCATCCACCAGAACGTCAAGGACCGGCTGGTCGAGGCGGGGGAGCGGGACACCCAGCTGATCTTCCGGCAGCTTCGCAACACTGCGCGCGTGGCGGACAACGCCGTGTCGCGCGAGGTCGTGGAGAAGCTCAAGGCCGGCGCGCAGTTCGAGGACATCCGGGACCTGGTCGCGGGCAAGCGCGGCGCGATCGTCTACGAGACCGGCGACCTCGACCACGGCATCTGGTCCGCGGGCATGGTGCAGGCGCTCATCCGCGACATCCCCACCTGCGAGGAGCTCATCACCCGCATCGTCCGGGACGCCGAGGAGATCATCACCGGCCGCCTCGCCGGGATGGTCGGCGCACCCGCCGCAGTCTGAGTCTCCGCTCCCGTGAGTCGGGACTTCCGGCACCGCGAGTCGGGAGTTCCGGCAGCGCGGGTCGGGAGTTCCGGCAGCGCGGGTCGGGAGTTCCGGCAGCGCGAGTCGGGAGTTGTGGCACCGCGAGTCGCGCTGTGGTCTCGGGCGAGTTGTGCTGTGCGCTCCGGCGAGTCGGGTCGTGCGCTCCGGCGTGTCGGGCTGTGCGCTGCGGCGAGTCGGGAGGTCCGATAGGACGGGGCGGGGGCTGCGTTCGGCGGCCGGGGCCGGGAGAGTGGAGGCATGCCCTCTGATCCCGGCCCCGACGCCGTCGCGCGATCCGCGGCGGGCGGCGAGGAGTCGACGGAGGCTTCGTCGGCCGGTCCGCATGGCCACGGCGATCGGATCGCCGACGCTCGCGCCGCCGCCGTCGCGCGGGCGGCCGCGCTGGAGGTGCAGGTCGAGGCGCTCGCCGAGCAGCAGGCCCTGACCACGCACGACGACGAGCACGACCCCGAGGGCGTCACGATCGGCTTCGAGCGCGCCCAACTCCTCGGCCTGCTCCGCGGCGCGCGCGACGAGATCGCCGCCCTCGACCGCGCCGCCGACCGGCTGCGGGAAGGCACCTACGGCCGCTGTGCCCACTGCGGCACCGCCATTCCCGACGTCCGCCTCGAAGCGCTCCCCGCCACCGACACCTGCCTCACCTGCGCCGATCTCCGCCGCCGGCGCCGCCGCTGAGCCGACAGCTCGCGCACCCGGTCGGCCCTCGCACACCCACTCCGACCGCTGCCGCACCCGCCGGGTCCTCCCACACCTGTAAGGGGCGGCCCGTCACACCCGCGACGTGCCCGGCGCACTCCGTCGACGGCCCCGTGCCGTGCACCTTCGGGTGTGCCTCCGCGGTGCGGCCGTTCGCGATCGTGACGGGATGTCCCGAGACGACCCGGGACGGTGTGGCGACCGGCACCCTCCCCGCATGGACTCCCACGGTCTCCGCACCCGGCGCTCCCTGCTCGACGCGGGCCTCACCGCCGCCGAGATCCGGCGGATGCGCAACTCCGGCGCTCTCGCGCTCGTCCGACGCGGCGCCTACACCGATCCGGCCGACGAACGTCTGCAGACGCCCGAGGCGCGGCATGCCCTGCTGGTGCGGGCCACGCTGCCGCTGCTGGCGAAGGGCTCGGTGATCAGCCATACGTCGGCGGCGGTGCTGCACGGCTTGCGGCTGTGGGCGGTCCGGCTCGACCGGGTGCACGTCACGCGGGACGCGACCAGCGGCGGCCGCACCTCGCGCCGCTTCCACCTCCACACCGCGCGGCTGCGCGAGGACGAGATCGTCGAGATCGACGGGATCGCCGTCACCACGCCGGCCCGCACCGCCGTCGACCTCGCCCGGACGTTGCCGTACGAGCAGGCCGTCGTCGCCGTCGACTCGGCGCTGGACCTGCAACGGGACCGGACGCCGGGGCGGCGCCGCTCACCCGGCCCGAGTGGGTCGAGGCGATCACCCGAGCCACCGGCTGGCCCGGTGGGCCGGCTGCTCGTCGCGTCGGACGGTTCGCCGCCGAGGGTGCCGAGAGCGTGGGGGAGTCCCGCAGCCGGCTCGCGATCGCGGCGGCCGGCCTGCCTCCGCCGGTGCTGCAACTCGTCGTGCCCGGGGTCGCGCGGGGTGTCGACGGGCGGGTGGACTTCGCCTGGCGGGAGCAGCGCGTGGTCGGGGAGTTCGACGGCCGCGTGAAGTACGGGCGGCTGTTCGCGCCCGGGCAGGAGGCCGGCGACGCGGTCTTCGCCGAGAAGGTGCGCGAGGACGCGATCCGCGCCGCGGGCTGGACGGTCCTGCGGTGGACCTGGGGCGAGCTGCGGGAGTTCGGGACGGTCGCCGCCCGCCTCCGCCGCGTCCTCGACGGCTGATCGGCACCTCGTACATCCCAAGGTGCGTCGCGCGGGCCGTCGACAGCGTGTGCGACGCACTCCACGGGTGTGGGACCGGGTCGGAGCGGGTGTGTCGCGCCGCGGCAGGTGTGGGACCGGGCTGAGCGGGTGTGCCGCGCTGGAGTCAGATCGGCGAGCGGACGTGTCGCGGGCGAAGGTGCCGCACATGGGCGGGGGCACCGGACGGGAGTGGCGTGCCCGCGCCGGACGGGGTTCCCGCGGGACCGCCGGGCGCGCCCGCAGCGGCCCGGACACAGGGAGCGAGGTGCCGCGCAGGGCCACCCGAGCGCCGCTGTCAGGTGCGACTCCCGCCACGTGATCGGACGAACCGCTCTGACCAGTACAGACGACCCCATTCGCCCGATCGTTTCGTCCTGCAATCCCGTGGCCCCGGGACCTAGCGTTCCCCGGCGGTACGACGGAAGTACATGTAGTGGCCGACGAGGGACGCGACTCCGGGCTGACCCTGGACGAGATCACGATCACCGACGAGGCGACCATCAGGAGGGCGGTCGGCGCGGCCGCGATCGGCAACGTCACCGAGTGGTACGACTTCGGGGTCTACTCGTACCTCGTCGTCACGATCACCAAGGTCTTCTTCACCGACCTGCCCCCGGCGACGTCGACGGTCTACGCGTTCGCGGTGTTCGCCGTCTCGTTCCTGGTCCGGCCCCTCGGCGGGCTGTTCTTCGGCCCGCTCGGGGACCGCATCGGTCGGACGAACGTCCTCTCGATCACGGTGATCATGATGGCCGCGGGCACCACGATCCTCGGCCTGCTGCCGGGCTACGCGACGATCGGCGTCGCGGCACCGTTGCTGGTCCTGCTCGTCCGGCTGATCCAGGGCTTCTCCACCGGCGGCGAGTACGGCGGCGCGATGACCTTCATCGCCGAGTACGCCCCGGACCGGCGGCGCGGGTTCCCGGGCAGCTGGCTGGAGTTCGGCACCCTCACCGGGTACGCGCTCGGCGCCGGGCTCGTCACGTTCCTGACCTGGATCCTGACCCCGGAGCAGCTGGTGAGCTGGGGCTGGCGGATCCCGTTCGTGCTCGCCCTGCCGCTCGGGGCGGTCGGGCTCTACCTGCGGGTGAGGCTGGAGGAGACGCCCGCCTTCCAGGCGATGCTGCAGTCCTCGGAGGCCGAGGAGGGCACCCCGACCGGCCGCGCCCTCCGGCTGATCTTCACCAGGTACTGGAAGCAGAGCTGGGCGGGGTCGGCTCGACCTTCCTCGGCCTGCTGGTGATGGGCCTGATGCTGGTCTGCTTCTCCTCGACGGCGCCGTCGACACTCCCGGCGCTCTTCCCGACCGAGATCCGCTACGGCGGCCTCTCGATCACGTTCAACCTGTTCGTGTCGGCCTTCGCCGGCACGGCCGCGACGGTGATCGGGGCGCTGGTGCTGACCACGGGCGACCTCGACTGGCCGGGCTACTACCTGATGGCGGCCGGCGCCGTCGGGGCGATCTCGGTGTGGCTGCTGGCCGAGAGCGCCCGCAAGCCGCTCGCCGGGTCCGGCCCGGCGGTGTCCAGCGAGGCCGAGGCCCGCGCGCTGATCGCCGAGCGTCAGGCGACGGCGCGGCGGGCGAGCCGGACCCGCAGGGTGTGGTCCGGCTCGGGGGCCGTGATCGCGCCGGGCACGCCGCCGAGGCACTCCAGCTCGCCGCGGTCGACGAGGTAGCGCACGTGCGAGGCGGTCTCGGCGAGCGCGCCGATCCGCATCGGGCCGACCTCCTCCCAGGGCCTCGACCAGGTCAGCCGGGCCGCCAGCTCCCACATCGTCGGCTCGCCGGCCTCGCGGACGATGGCCAGCAGCTCGTTGCACCGCTCGGCGTGGTGCGCCTGGAGCGCTCGGGACCGCGCGGCGAGCCCGCGGAACCGGTACTCGTGGGCGGGCAGCGCCGTGAGCCCGCCGTGCTCCTCGTCGGTGACGGCCACGCGCTCGAGCGAGTCGAGGAAGGTGGCCAGGGCCGGGGCGTCGGAGCTGGGGGTGAGGCCGATGTTCGGGGTGATCCGCGGCAGCACGTGGTCGCCGGTCAGCAGCACGCCGGCGTCGGCCTCGAGCAGGCAGATGTGCCCGGGGGTGTGACCGGGGGTCCAGAGCGCGCGGAGCGTGCGGCCCGCCAGCGGGAGTGCGTCGCCGTCGTCGAGCAGGACGTCCGGCTCGGCCATCACCCCGTCCGGCCCGCCGGACCGCGGGCCGGTGAGCTCGCCGACCTCGTCCTCCGAGGCGCCGCAGCCGCAGAGCCAGCCGGCCATGACCTGCCGGCGGTCCTCGGCGCTGCCGGAGCTCCAACGCTGGGGGAGCGTGGCGGCCTCGGCCGTGTGCATCGCGATCCACGCGCCGCTGCGCTCGGCGAGCCGGCCGGAGAGGCCGTGGTGGTCGGGGTGCACGTGCGTCGCGACGATCCCGACGACGTCGTCGAACCCCGCACCGGCGGCCGTCAGCCCGGCGACCAGGGCGGACCACGTCTCCTCGGTGTCCCACCCGGGATCGACGACGACCACGCCGTCGTCGCCGGGGACGAGGTAGCACAGCGTGTACCGCAGGGGGTTCTGCGGGATCGGCACCGGCACCGACCACAGGCCCGCCTCGAGCCGCTCGACGGGCGGGAGCATCTTCGCCGCCCACGCCTCGCGTTGCGCGGTCCCGACGACCTCCACACCCGCGGGGACACCGCCCGCAGGGACCCTTTGCACCACCCGGCCACCCACTTCCTGGACGCCGAACGTCCGAAAACCTGCTCGGACGGTAACCCGGCCCGGGCGGCTCACTCAACCGAGCGCAGCAGGAACGTGACGAGACGCTCCGCGTAGTCCTCCACGTCGATGTTCGTGCGCAGGCGCTCCGGGGTGGACGAGACGTGCAGGGCGACGCCGCCGCACAGCGTGTCGAGCAGCAGCGTGACCGGGGTGTCGGCGGCGATCTCGCCGCGGTCGATCCCGCGCCGGATCATGGCGCGCGCCGCGCGCACCTGGGCCTCGCGGTGGCGCTCCCACCGCTCGGCCACCCCCGGCAGCTGCGGCGCGTCGAGCCCCATCCGCTCGAAGGCGCGTCCGGACGGACCGAGGTGCATGTCGAGGAGCTGCCGGGCCAGCCGGACCAGGTCGCCACGGAGGGTGCCGGTGTCGACGTCCGCGACCACCGGGACGCGCTCGGCGAGCGCACCGACCAGCAGGGCCTCCTTGGACGGCCAGCGCAGGTAGATCGACGCCTTGCCGACGCCCGCGCGCCGGGCCACCGCCTCGACGCTGAACCCCGCCCAGCCCTGCGAGCCGAAGAGCTCGACGGCGGCGCGGGCGACCCGCCGGTCGACGTCCGGGTTGCGCGGGCGGCCCGCGGCGGGGAAGGCGCTCATCTCGCGGCCAGGTTAGCCCCGCGACGACCGGTGCCGCCCCGAGCAGGACGGACCGGGCCGATCGGGACGAGTGGGCCCGGGCGACCCGATGGGGCGAACGTGACGGACCTGAAGTTGCATGGCGCAAGCAACGGCGTATGCTTGCGTGTAGCAACCAAAGGGAGAGGTCCGTGATCAGCACGTCGACGGCGTCCGACCTCGCGGAGGCCATCCGCGAGTTCGTCGACCTCGGCCGTCTCGCGCGCCAGCTGGCCGACGCCGAGCCGCCCGCCGACGGCACCTGCGTCCTGCACCCCTCGCGGGCCGGCCTGCTCGGCCTGCTCGTGGCGGACGGGGAGCAGCGCCTCGGGGTGCTGGCCGCGTCGCTCGACGTCGACGCCTCCGTGATCAGCCGGCGCGTCGCCGCGTTGGAGGAGGCCGGCCTCGTCGCCCGCCGTCCCGACCCGCAGGACCGCCGCGCCCACCTGGTCGGCGTGACCGAGCGCGGCCGCGCCGTGCTGGCCGCGTACCGCGAGCACCGCGCCGAGCAGCTCGCCACCGCCCTCGCCCACCGCACGGACGAGGAGGTCGGGCGGATCGCCGGCGAGCTCCGCGGCCTGGTCGCCGACCTGCACCGGATCACGCCCGCCCCGCGGCGGCGGTCCGACCCGGCGCCCGCGCGGTAGCCGCCCGCGCGCCGGGTACGCCCGGTACCGAGATCCGCACGACCCGAGAGACCCCCCAGAGACGAGGAAGCACGCGTGTCCACCACCCGCGCCGAGACACCGGTCGCGCCGGGCGCGCCGGCAGCGCCCCCGACGAGCGGCGAGGCCGGCGGCATGACGCACCGCCAGGTCCTGCAGGCGCTCTCCGGCATGTTGCTGGCGATGTTCACCGCGTTCCTGTCGGCGACGATCGTCTCGAACGCGCTGCCGACGATCATCACGGACCTGCACGGCTCGCAGAGCCAGTACACCTGGGTCGTCACCGCGACCCTGCTGTCGTCCACGGCGAGCACCCCGATCTGGGGCAAGCTCTCGGACCTCTTCTCCAAGAAGCTGCTGGTCCAGATCGGCATCGTCCTCTACATCGGCGGCTCGATCCTCGCCGGCTTCTCGCACTCGGTCGACATCCTGATCGTCTGGCGGGCCTTCCAGGGCCTGGGCCTCGGCGCGCTGCAGTCGCTGATCATGATCGTGATCGCGGCCATGATCAGCCCCCGGGAGCGGGGCCGCTACACCGGCCCGATCGCCGCGGTGATGTCGCTGGCCACGGTCGCCGGTCCGCTGATCGGCGGTGTGATCGTGGACAGCTCGCTGGGGTGGCGCTGGTGCTTCTGGGTCGGCGCGCCGTTCGCGGTGGTCGCGCTGGTCGTCGTGCAGCGCACGCTGAACCTGCCCGTGGTCAGGCGCCGGGTGAAGATCGACTATCTCGGCGCGGTCCTGATCGCCGCCGGTGTCTGTGACCTGCTGATCTGGGTCACCCTGGCCGGCAACGAGTTCGCGTGGGGCTCGGGCACGTCGTGGCTGCTCATCGCGATCGGCGTCGTCCTGCTGGGGCTCGCCGTGTTCGTGGAGTCGCGGGCGGCGGAGCCGATCGTCCCGCTGTACCTGTTCAAGGAGCGCACCACCACGCTCGCGGTGATCGCCAGCATCGCCGTCGGCGTCGCGATGTTCGGCGGCGCGGTCTTCCTCGGCCAGTACTTCCAGATCGCGCGGGGCTACTCGCCGACCGCGTCCGGGCTGCTCACCCTGCCGATGATCATCGGGTCGACCCTCTCGGCGACCGTCTCCGGCATGCTGATCACCAAGCTCGGGAAGTGGAAGGTCTTCCTGGTCGTCGGCGCGATCCTGATGGTCGTCGGCTTCGGCCTGCTCGCCACGATCGACCACGCCACGAACATCTGGCTGATGGGCGTCTACCTCGCCGTGCTGGGCCTCGGCATGGGCATGACCATGCAGAACTTGGTGCTGGCGGTGCAGAACACGGTCAAGGTCACCGACCTGGGCGCGGCGTCGTCGACCGTCACCTTCTTCCGGTCGCTCGGCGGCACCGTCGGCGTCTCGGTGCTGGGCGCGATCCTGGCGACCCGGGTCGCGGACCTCACCACGCAGGGCCTGTCCGACGCCGGCGTCCCGGTGGTTGGCGCCGCCTCCGGTGAGGTCGGGATCGGCTCCCTGAACGAGCTGCCGGCCTTCGTCGCCGACGTCGTCCGCGGCGCCTACGGCGACGCGACCGCCCGGATCTTCCTGGTCGCGGGTGCGCTGGCGATCGTCTCGCTGCTCGCGATCGTGTTCATCAAGGAGGTCCCGCTGCGCACGCTCAGCGGGATCCAGCAGCAGGCCGAGGCCGACGGTGCGCCGGCGGCCGCCCCGGCCGGCGCCGTCGCCGCGGCCGCCGCCCCGGCTGCGGCCGTCGCCGCACCGGTCACCGCGGCCGGGCCGGCCGAGCTGCCGACCGACGACCGGCACCGCGGACGGCACGCCATGCCGCACCACGCCACGGCCGGGCGTCCGGCCGATCCCGACGGCGTCGGGCCCGCGGTCTACGGCTTCGTCGCCGGCACCGGCGGCGTGGGGATCGGGCACGCGGTCGTCACGCTGACGGCCGGCACGGGGGAGCAGATCGGCCGCGCCACCACCGACGCCGACGGAGGCTTCGAGTTCCACCTGCCGACCGGCGGCACGTTCCTGCTGGTCGTGTCGTCCGGCATGCTGCGGCCCTCGGCGTCGATGGTCGCCGTGGCGGACCGGCCCGTGCGGCACGACGTCACGCTCGGCGGCGGCAGCGAGATCTCCGGGACCGTGACGCGGGGCGAGTCCGCCGTCCCGGCCGCCGGGGTGACCGTCACCCTCATCGACGCCCGCGGCGACGTCGCCGGGACCACCCGGACCGACGACGCCGGCCGCTACCGGATCGCCGGGGTCTCGGCCGGTGCGTTCACGCTGGCCGCGGCCGGGCCGGGCGTGCCGGTGGCGACCTCCGTGACCCTCACCGACGGGGCCCTGCTGGTGCACGACGTCGTCCTGCCGAACCGGGCCGAGCTGCGCGGCACCGTCACCGCCGCGAGCAGCGGGCGGGGCGTGCCCGACGCCGTCGCGACCCTCGTCGCCGCCGACGGCCGCGTGGTCGGCTCGACCACCACGGACGGCGAGGGCGGCTTCGCGTTCGCCGACCTGCCGAGCGGCACCTACACGCTCACCGCGGCCGGGTACGCGCCGGACGTCCAGGTCGTCCGGGTCGACCCGGGCGGGACGACCGAGGTCCGGGTCGCGCTCGGCGCGCCCGTCCCGGGCGGGGTCCCGGCGCCCTCGGGCCGCGCACCCCAGCCCGTCGCGGGCGACTGACGGAGGAACGACGACGGGCCCGGCACCTCGCGGTGCCGGGCCCGTTCCGTGCCGGCCGTCAGGCGGTCACTCGACGGTCGCGTCGACCGTCACCGGGATGTTGCCGCGGGTGGCGTTCGAGTACGGGCAGACCTGGTGGGCGGCCTGCACCAGCTCGTCCGCCGTGGCCTGGTCGACCCCGCCGATCTCGGCGTGCAGGGCGACGGTCAGGGCGAAGCCGCCCTGGTCGTTCGGGCCGATGCCGACCTCGGCGGAGACCGAGGAGTCGGTGATGTCGATCTTCTTCTGCCGTGCGACGGCCTTGAGCGCGCTGTGGAAGCAGGCCGAGTAGCCGGCGGCGAAGAGCTGCTCCGGGTTGGTGGCGCCACCGGCGCCGCCCATCTCCTTCGGGGTGGCCAGGTCGAGGTCGAGGAGGCCGTCCGACGAGCGGACGTGGCCGTTGCGGGCGTCCCCGCTGGACATGGCGGCGGCGGTGTAGAGCACCTTCACGATAGGCTCCCTGTAGGTAGAACGAACGGTCTTCCTTGCTGTCGCCGACTCTGGCACGGGTCGCGCGGAAGCGCAAGACCGATCGTTCTGTCTGTTAGTCTGGCCGCATGCCCGCCCGGCTCGCCGACTCCCCGCCCCACGGCCGTACCCCCGGCCGGTCGGAGGCCCGCGACCGCCTGCTGCGCACCGCGTCCGCCTTGTTCTACGGAGAGGGGATCCGCGCCGTGGGCGTCGACCGGGTGATCGGCGAGGCCGCCGTCACGCGCGCCACCTTCTACCGGCACTTCCCGAGCAAGGACGACCTGGTCGTCGCCTACCTGCGGTCGGTGGACGAGGCGGTCCGCGCCGTCGCCGGCTCCGCTCCCGAGGGGGCGCCGCGGCTGCGAGCCGTGATCGGGGCGATGGGGGAGCAGGCCTGTACCGCCGGGTTCCGTGGATGCGCGTTCATCAACGCGGCTGCGGAGTACCCGGACCCCGACAGCCCCGTGCACCGCGCGGTCGCGGAGCACCGCCGGTGGTTGACCGAGCTGTTCGTGCGAGAGCTCGGGGTGGCCGGGCACCCGGACCCGGAGCAGGCCGGAGCGCAGCTGATGATGCTGCGGGACGGCGCGATGGTCGCCGGCTACCTCGCCGACGCGGCGCGGGCGCGGGAAACCCTGACGCGGGGGTTCGAGGATCTGCTGGCCCGGCCCTGAGCCGTGGTGCTCCCGGCCGGTGATCATGGAGGCGGGTTCAGTCCCCGTACGCCCATTCCCCTGCAATGAGCGTCCCGCGCACGGCAGCGGCCGAGGGGGAGGCGAGGGCGGCGGCCAGCGGGCGGTGGAGCAGGACGAGATCGGCTGCGACGCCCGGTCGCACGGTCCGCGGGGGGCCGCCGGGGTCGTCGGGGGCGGCGAGGTAGGCGTCGAGCGCCTGCCGGGCCGTGACGGACTCGTCGGGACCGAGAGCCGTGCCGTCGGGTGTGCGGCGGCTGGTCGCTGCGGCGATCACCGCCCACGGGTCGACCGGGCCGTAGGGGGCGTCGGAGGAGAGCGCGACCCGCACCCCGGCGTCGAGCAGGCTCCGGCACCGGTACAGATCGGGATGCTCCTCGAGCGGCAGCTCCCGCCGGAAGAGGTCGCCGCGGTCGGCCAGGAACCCCGGCTGCGTGACGACGGCGAGCCCCCGCAGCGCCGGGACCAGCTCCTCCGGCACCAGCGCCGCGTGCTCGACCCGGTCCGCGGGGTGCCGGCCGGCCTCGTCGAGCGCGGCGAGCAGCAGGACCAGCGACTCGCGGGTCACGCTGTGCACGGCGACCCCGCGCCCGGCCTCGTGGGCCGCGCGGATCCGGGCCACCAGCTCGTCGTACGGCGGGAGGCCCGAGTCCGCGAGCACGATCTTCACCGGGCCGACAGCCGCACCCGGGGGCGTGCTCGCCCCGACCGGCACACCGAGCAGCGTCACGCGCTGCACGACCTCGGTGAGCGCCACGGCCGCCGAGGAGTCCAGGTCGGGCGTCGCGTCCGTCACCGCCGTGATCCCGAAGGACGCCAGCTCCCGGCCGAGTGCGGAGAGGTCGGGGAGCCCCGAGCCGGGGAGCCGGGCGCGGAGCCAGTCGTCGGCGCGGAACAGCCGGCCGGTCGGGGTGCCGTCGGCAGCCCGTTCGACGCCGGGGTGGTCGAGCGGTCCCAGCGCCGCGAGCGCCCGGGAGTTGAGGACCCACAGCGCCCCGCTGCGGTGCTGGACGCGGACCGGTCTCCCGGGGTGGAGGGCATCGAGCGTGGCGGCGTCGAGGTCGTCGCCCGGGTAGCGGGTGCCGCGGACCCAACCGTGTTCGTCCGCCGCGGCCGCGCGCAGCGCCGCGGCGAGATCGGGTCCCGAGCAGTCGACCGAGCGTCGGGCCGCGGCCAGCGCGTGCAGGTGGACGTGGTGGTCGACGAGTCCGGGCAGCAGGGCACCCCCCTCGCACCCCACCGCGGGGCCGTCCTTCGAGCCGGCGGGCGACACCGAGGTCACCAGGCCGTTCCGCACCCGGACGTCGACGCGCACGCCGTCGACCTCGGCGTCGCGCAGGACCAGTGCGGTCACCGGATGCCCAGCTCGGCGAGGACGGCCGCGGTGTCGGCGCCGGAATCCGGTGCGGGTCCGGGTACGCGACGAGTCCGAGGTGCGGCGACCGGCACGGGACCGGAGGAAGTGTCGGCCACCCAGCCCGCGCCCTCCCGCCGGGCGCTCCCGCCGGGGCTGCCGTCGAGCGTCCCGGCGACGACCTCGGTCATCGCGACGTCGTGCAGCACCCCCGGCGCGGTCAGGGCCAGGGCGGCGGCGGTCAGCCCGGTGAGCGGGTCGGCGATCGCGTCGCCGGCGAACACCGGGAGGCCCTCGGCGTCGCGGGCGACGAGCCCGGCCGCGGCCGCGACGTCGTCGCCGAACCCGATCCGGTTCGACGCCCGGCCCGCCGCGGTGATCGAGATCCAGGTCGTGCCCCGCGCGACCGCGGCCTCGGCGTCGAGCCCGAAGCCGCGCAGGGCCCGCGGCCTCGAAGCCTCGATCACCACGTCGGCCGCCTCGACCAGTGCCGCGAGGGCCCGACGGCCGTCCGGCTCGGACGGGTCGAGCACCACGGACCGCTCACCGGCGTGCAGGAGCGCGTGGAACCGCGGCTCGCCGCGGCGCGCCCCGTCCGGCCGCGACGGCGTCTCGACCGTGACCACCCGCGCCCCGGCCCGTGCGAGCAGGTGCGCGCACAACGGTCCCGCCCACAGCGCCCCGAACGACACGACGAGCAGACCCGACACCGACCGCGGGACGCCGATCGACCGCGCGGCGCCGGCGACCTCGCGGATCGGCGCCGCGGCGACCCCGAGCAGCTCGGCACGCTCGGCGAGGTCGTGTGCCGGCATCCCGGCCATCGCCGCGATGAGCAGCGGCCACGGGTCGTCGTCGGGCAACGGGTGCTCGACGAGCGCGCCGAGCAGGGCGGGATCGTCCGGCCGGGCGCACGAGACGGCGGCCCAGCCGTCGGCGATCGGCACGAGCCGGCAGCTCCCGCCCACCGACACCCGGCCCGCACGCCGGTGCCCGGTGAAGGCGGCGCGCTCGGCGAGCAGGGCGGCTCCGTCGACGGCGACGAGGGACCCCAGCTCGGCGGCGACGGAGGCCGCGCGGCCCGGGGGGACCAGCGGCGGCCCGTCGGCGTGGCCGGTCAGGGGCACGACACCCGAGGCCGCCCAGTCCGCCGCGGCGTCGCTCCCCACGGCAGCACCCTAACCGCCGGTCACGGCACTAGGCTCGCCTCGCCATGACGCCGCGCACGGTCCACCCCGCCGACCTCGCCGACCAGGCGCCGCTGCTCGACGCGGAGGCCCGCGTCGACGGCCCGCTGCTGGGCGTCGACCTCTCCGGCCCGCCGGCCGACGTCGCGCGTCTCGCCCGGATCGCCGAGGAGTCCGACCGGATCCTGGTCGGGGTGGGGGAGCCCGGCCCGGGCTGGGCCCCGCTGGTCCGGGCCCTGGCGCTGACGCTGGTGCCGACCGACCGGGACGCCGGACCGGAGCTCGTCGGCGTCGGGGACCCCGCGGCGGCGCTGGCCGACCTGCACACCGCGGCCGAGGCGAACCCGCAGGCCGCGACCGTTCTGGCCGGGCTGCTGCGCTGGTCCGGCGCGCTGTCGGTGCCCGCCGCGCTCGACGCCGAGTCCCTCGCCTACTCCACCCTGCTCGGCGGGCCGGAGTTCCGCGCGTGGCTCGACCGCCGCGGCCCGCGCCCCCTGCCGCCGCCCGTCGACGAGCCCGTCCGGGTCGCCCGAGCGGGCCGCATCCTGCACCTCACGCTCAACCGGCCCGAGCGGCGCAACGCGTACGGCCGGCAGCTGCGCGACGCCCTCGTCGGCGGGCTCGACCTGGCCCTGCTGGACCCGGACGTCGAGGAGGTGGTGATCGACGGGGAGGGCCCGGCCTTCTGCGCCGGCGGCGACCTCGACGAGTTCGGCACCGCACCCGACCTCGCCACCGCGCACCTGATCCGGACCCGAGGGGGCGCCGCCCGGCCGGTGCACGCGCTGCGCGACCGCGTCGAGGTCCGCCTGCACGGGCCCTGTGTGGGCGCGGGCATCGAGGTGCCGGCGTTCGCGGGCCACGTCGTGGCCGCGGCGGACACGACCCTCCGGCTGCCCGAGGTCTCGATGGGCCTGATCCCGGGGGCCGGCGGCACCGTGAGCCTGCCGCGGCGCATCGGCCGGTGGCGCACCTTGTACCTCGCCCTGTCGGGCACGCCGTGCGACGCACCGACGGCCCTCCGGTGGGGGCTCGTCGACGCCGTCGCCGAGCAGTGCCAGGCTGACGCCCATGAGCCGTGACGACAACGGTCCCGACGTGGACACCGACCAGCTGGAACCCGAGGACACGCTGGACTACCGCGGGGTCGAGGACGTGCTCGACGAGGGCTACTCGCCGCCCGAACGTCCGTGGGCCGTCGACGACTACGGGATCACCCCCTCCGACGAGCACACCGGCGAGGACCTGGACCACCGGCTCGCCCGCGAGGTGCCCGACAACTGGGGCGACGACGACGAGGACGCCGACTGGCAGTCCGACACCTCGGACACGGACGGCGAGCTGCGCGACGACCAGGTCGGCGACCCGCGCGCCGGGCGCCTCGTCGACGCCGCGGAGGGCGGGGTCTCGGACACCGACGCGGACGCGTGGGCCCGCGACGTCGGCATCGACGGCGCCGGCGCCTCCGCGGAGGAGGCCGCGGTCCACGTCGTCGACGACCAGCAGTAGGCGCCGACGAGTAGGTGCCGTTAACGCGCGCGGCCCGATGATCGTGGTCGGGCCGTGAACGCACCGTCGTCGACCGTCGGGGGCGGAGTCGTGCCCCGCTGGATCCTGCCCCTCGTCCTGCTCAGCGACCTGCTCGTGCTGGGCGTGCTCCACGCGGTCCTCGGCTGGCCCGGGCTGCTGTTCGGACTGCCGGTGCTGATCGGCACGGCGATCGCGCTGCTGGTGCTCCGGCTCGTCACCGCACCGCACCGGCGGTTGCTGGCGGACCTGCGGAGCGTCGGTGTCGGCGGGACGGCGCCGTACCGGCACGGCCCGTCCGGCGGAGCGGAGGAGCCGGTCTGGGCGTGGCCGAGCAACCGGTCGACGGGCGGTGACGACTTCCGGGACGGTTCCTGGGTCGACTCCGGGGGCGACTCCTGCGACGACCGGGATCACCGGCACGCCGTGGATCACTCGTGTGGCGGCTCCTGGACCTCGAATCCGGGCCGGTACGGGTCGGAGCCGAGCTGGTCGGGCTCCGGGGCCGACTCCGGCCGGTCGGGCGCGGACCCGTCGGCGGGCTCCCTCTCCGACTCCTCGTCGAGCTCCTCCTCCGCCGACTCGGGCTCCTCGTCGTCGTCCTCCTCGGACTGAGACCCGCGGCGGCCGGGGTCACGGGCCGGGATCGGGCGGTTCGACGAGACGGTGCCGGTAGGCCAGGGCCACCAGCTGGGCCCGGTCGCGGGCGCCGAGCTTGGTCATCGCGCGGCTGACGTGGGTCTTGGCGGTGGCGTGGCTGATGGTGAGCTCGGCGGCGATCTCGGTGTTGCTCAGGCCGTGCGCGACGAGGGCGACGATCTGCCGCTCGCGGGCGGTGAGCTGGGCCAGCGCGTCGGGGTCGAGCCGCGGCGTCGCGGTTCGGGCGGTGAGCCGGGCGATCAGCCGCCGGGTCAGGCCCGGGGACAGGAGCGCCTCACCACCGGCGACGACCCTGATGCCGAGCAGCAGCTGGGCGGGCTCGGTGTTCTTGATCAGGAAGCCGGCTGCGCCGGCGGCGAGGGCGTCGACGACGTACTCGTCGTGGTCGAAGGTCGTGAGGATGAGGACGTGGACGTCGGCGAGGTCGGGATCGGCGGCGATCTCGCGGGTGGCGGCCAACCCGTCGACGCCCGGCATCCGGATGTCCATGAGCACGACGTGCGGGCGGGTCCGCCGGGTCAGCTCCACCGCGGTGGCCCCGTCCCCGGCCTCGCCGACCACGACCATGCCGGGCTCGGTGTCGACGAGGACGCGGAAGCCGCCGCGGACCAAGGCCTCGTCGTCGGCGATGAGCACGCGGACGGGTTCGGCCACCGGATCGACCGGGAGATGCTCGGACGTCATCGCGGGCCCGGGACGGGCAGCTCGGCGCACACCTCGAAGCCGCCGTCGGGGTGCGGGGCCGCGGTGAGGCGGCCGGACAGCGCACGGGCCCGCTCGCGCATCCCGTCGATGCCGTGCCCGCAGGGTGTGACCGCGGGGGACGCGTGCCCGTCGTCGCGGATCCGGATGAGCAGCCGCGACGGTTCGTAGGTGAGGGCCACCCGGACGCTGCGGGCCCCGGCGTGGCGGATCACGTTGGTCAGCGCCTCCTGGACGATCCGGTAGGCGGCCAGGTCGACGGCCACGGGCAGGGGCCGCGGCTCCCCGTCGACCTCCCGCTCCATGCGCAGACCTGCGGCGTCGGCCGTGTCGAGCAGGTCGGTCAGCCGGTCGAGCCCACCCCGGGGCGTCCGCGGTTCCCCGGACGAGGTGTCGGCGCGCAGGATGCCGAGGATCGTCCGGACGTCCGTGAGGCCGTCGTCGCAGATCGTCTTGATCGCGGCGAGCGCCTCGCGGGCCTGCGCGGGGCGCTGGTCGGCGACGTGCAGGCCGACCCCGGCCTGCACGCTGACGGTGGCCATGGTGTGCCCGACGACGTCGTGCAGCTCGCGGGCGATGCGCAGCCGTTCCTCGGCGGCGAGCCGGCGCGCCCGCTCCTCGCGCGCCTGCGTCTCGCGGGCGTGCTGGGCGCGGGTGGCGGCGAGCACCGCCCGGTGGTAGCCGACGGCCGCGCCCGCGCTGCTCGCGGTGGCCGCCAGCAGCACCGCGTCGGGGACCACGCCGGCGGTCGCGGTGTCGCCGAGCACCACCCGGATCGCGACGATCTGGACCAGCGCGGTGACCACGGCGCCCGCGAGGCCCCACCGCCAGCCCCGGAGGGCCGCGAGGGTGTAGCAGCCGATCAGCGGAGCCAGCGCGACCAGGAGCCCGGGATAGGGGACGAGGAACCAGAGGAGGGGGACCGCCTCGAGCACGGCCAGGGCCACGACGGGGTGGCGGCGGCGCACCGCGACCGCTCCGGCGACCGCGACGGCCAGCGCCGCAGCTCCGGCGTCGGGCGGGCGGGCGTCGGCCACGGCCGGCACGATGCCGGCGGCCGCGGCGACGAGGAGCCCCACCGCCACGCAGACCCCGAGGACCGCGTCGACCGCGACCGGCGACCGCAGGCCGCGACGCACCGGCTCACCCCTGATGTCGACCATCCGCCCGCCCTCGATCCGGCCCGCCCGTCGCCCGGTCCATGGTCGCCGGTGCCGCCCCGGGAGCGCATCCACCGCGGGCGGTGTCCCGGCGCTACCTCCGGGGTCGTACGTCGTCTACCACCGGCGGCTGACCGTGCGGCCGCGGGATCAGCCGGAAGTGCCGACCCTCGTCCGACGCGCAGGCCCCGGCCCGGCACCCACCATTCGCGCACCGGCCGGGACCGACCAGGCCAGGCCCGAACGAAGGGATCCGTGATGTCCGTCGATCACCTGCTCGCCGTCCACCTCTCGCTCGCCGTCGGTGGCTACGACGTCGGCGCGGGACGGACCGTGCCCACCGTCGCCGCCGTGCTGGCGTTGGCCGGCGCGGTCGTCGGCGGGCTGGCACTGGCCCGCCCCACCGGTCGGCTCGGTCCGATCAGCAGGCGGGCCGCGGCCGCCGTCGGCCTGGTGCTCGGGCTGGTCGGCGCGGTCGTCGGTGGGCTGCACGCGGCCAGCTCCGCGGGTGGCCTCGGCACCGGCAACGGGCTGGCCGGGGCCGTCGCGGCCGTGGTGCTGGGGCTGGTCGGGACGGTCCTCGCCGGACTGGCGCTCGCCCGCTCCCACCGCCCGGTCCGACCCGGCTGACCCGCTGGTCAGACGGGCACGACCGCGGTGGCGGCACGGGAACGTGCCGCCACCAACCGCCGTCGGAACGTGTCCGTGTCGCTGTGCACCGGGCTGGTGCCGTGCACGAAGTCGAGGAGCACCTGGGCGAAGCGTGCCGGGTGCTCGGCGTGGGGGAAGTGCCCGGTGCGCTCGAAGACCTCGAGCCGGCTGGACGGGAGCCGGTCGTGCGCGGTGAGGGTGTGGGCGAGGGGGATGACGGTGTCGTCGGTGCCGGCGACGAGCAGGAGCGGGAGCTCGGCGAGCAGGTGGAGCCGGCCCGTCCCGTCGAGGCGCTGGCCGGACCAGGTGAGCGCGCTGCGCACGGTGTGGATGAAGGCGTCCCGTGCGCCGTCGTCGGCGAAGGAGGCCAGGGCGCAGGCCAGTTCGTCCAGCTCGGCGGTCGGTACCCCCGGCACGAGCCGGACGGCCCGGCGCGCGAGCCCGGCGAGCCTGCGCGGGGTGAGCGTGTGCACGGCCTTCAGGACGGCGGCGGCGCCCGGCAGGCTCGCCGCGCGCAGGGCGATGCTGACGTCCGGGCCGAGGCCGCCGCTGGCGTCGAGGACGAGCCGTTCGGTGAGCTCGGGGAACTGGTAGGCGAACTGCATCGCGACACCCCCGCCGAAGGAGTGCCCCACCACGGTGGCGCGGTCCAGGCGCAGGGCGAGCAGGAGGTCGCGCAGGCCGGCCGCGTAGGCGCCGAGGGAGTAGTCGCCGGTCCGGGGCTTCGCCGACTCCCCGTGGCCGAGCAGGTCCGGTGCGACGACGTGGGCGTGGCGTCCGAGCAGGGGCAGCACCGGCAACCAGGTGGCCGAGCTGCTCGCCAGCCCGTGCAGGAGCACGACGGTCGGGCCGCCGCTGCGTCGTCCGGTCTCCAGGTAGGTCACGCGCTGGCCGTGGAGGACGATCTCGCGGCGGGCGACGGAGCCGGGTGCCGTCGAGCGGGAGCGGCGGTGGAGCCGGTGGGCTCGGGGCGGCACGCCGGGCGTGGGACCCCGTCGGGGGAGCTGGCTCATCTCGTCCTTCGGTGGCGGAGCCGGGGACGGCGTCGTCCACCTCGGCAGCGGTGTAGCGGGAGCGCCGGGGACATAGCCCGATCCCGTGATCGATAGTCGGGCCGCCGCTGTCGGGCGCGTCACACACCGCCCGCTCCGGGGAGTGCGCCTACCGGTGACGACGGCCGTGCAGCCGGGCGAGCAGCCGCCACGCCGGACGCTGCACGAGGTCGGGGACGCCGTGCAGGACGAAGGGCAGGCCGTGCCGGACGTTGATCGCGGCCAGCTCCCCGAGCGGCGGGAACCGGCCGCCGCCCGCCAGCGCGCGGAACTGCTCCTCCAGGGGGCCTGCCGGCGTCTCCCGCATCCGGATCCGCGCCGGCTCGTCGAAGGGGTTGGCGAACGCGTGGACCACCGTGGGCGGGACCGTCACGGTCTCCCCGGCCCGCAGCTCGCGGGTCTCCGCTCCGACGACGACCCGCAGCCGTCCCTCCAGCACGGTGAAGGCCTCGGTCTGCGCGAGGTGCCGGTGCCGCGGCGGGCCGCTCAGCCCCGGAGGGAGGAGCGCGTCGACCTCGAACAACGCGCCGGCGTTGTCCCGGCCCGAGGCGCGGATGGCGACGGTCTCCCCGGTGGGCAGCCGGAGGACGGGGGACGGGGTGCCGGGGTCGGACATCGCGGGGTCCTAGTGGGTCGGGTCGCCCGACCGGGGACGGCGCTCGTCCGTCGCGCCGGCCGGAGCGGTCGCCCGGACCTGCCGCAGGAGCGCGGTGAAGGCGAGGGCCGCCGTCACGGCGCCGCCGACGAGGCGGACCCGGTGCCCGGCGACGAACTCGGCCGCGACGCGACGCAGCTCCTCGGCGGGGTGGGTGCCGACCGGGTCGACGAACATGATCTCGTTGCGCGGCCAGAAGAACAGCACGGAGAACAGGAACTCGCAGGCGACGAACACGGCGACGGCCCCCGCGACCCACCACCGCAGGCGCCGGTCGCGCCAGGTCAGCACGACCGTGACGAGGCCGGTCACCACCACCGCGGCGCCGAGCGGGGGGAAGTAGTCGGCCGGCCCTCCGGCGACGAGGAACTCCCGCGCCCGGTCCAGCGACGCCGGCGGGTCGGCGAAGATGTTCGGGTAGAGCATCACGGTCTCGGCGGCCACACCGCCGAAGGACAGCAGGGCCGCCCACACGAGGACGATCAGTGCCGTCGTCGTGACGGTCGTGCGGGACATGGGGTCCTCCTCCGCTGGTCGGTGCCGGGCGGCCGGCCCGGAGCGGTGGGGACGCTAGGTCCGGAGGCAGGCCCGGGTCTGCCGCGTGATCGCGCGACCCGGTGTCGCTTCTCGACGTACGCGCGGCCGGGGATCGTCGCCTCCGGGCGTCTGTGGCGGCACTGCGCTCCGCTCTACTCTCGACGATCGTGCAGGCCGTCCGCCCCACCCGCGTCGAGTCGCTCCTCGGTGTCGCGGTGTTCTGCCTGGTCGCGGTCGCCGTCATCGGGGACGCGGGCCCGGGCGGCCGGTCGGTCGCCGGCACCCTGACCGCGTTCGCGTTCGCGGTGGGTTTCGGCGCCCTGCTGCCGGCCGCCCGGGCCTGGCCGGTCCCGGTGCTGCTCGTGACGGCGGTCGGCATCGTCGTCTACTACGTGCTGGACCTGCCGCCGATCGGGCTGGCGGCGCCGATCGCGGCCGCGCTGTACGTCGCCGCGGAGCGCGGGCGCGTGGTGTGGGCCGTGGGCGTGGCCGGCTGCCTGCTCGCGGCGTCGATCGGCGTGCGACTGGCCGAGGGCGACGACCCGGCGATCGTCCTCGGCCTCCAGCTCGGCTCCGAAGCGGCGCTCGTGCTCGCGGTCGTCGCCCTCGGTGACGCGGTCCGCAGCAGGCGGGCGCTGCGTGCCGAGCTCGCCCGCCAGGCGGACGCCGCGGAGGAGGAACGGCACCGTGAGGCCGCCCGGCAGGTCGACGCCGAACGCGTGCGCATCGCGCGCGAGCTGCACGACACCCTCGGACACACGATGTCCGTGGTCACGCTCCAGGCGGCGGTCGGGGAGGAGGCCCTCGCCGACGGCAAGCCCGCCGACGCACGGGCCGCGCTCGCCGCCATCGGCACCGCCGGTGCGGGCGCGATGACCGAGCTGCGGGCCACCCTCGGAACCCTGCGCGGGGACACCGGCGCTCCGGAACCCGCGGCGGGCCTCGACCGGCTCCCGGCGCTGGTCGACGGGGTGCGCAGCGGCGGGCTGCCGGTCGAGCTGCGCGTCGACGGGGACGCCGCCGCGCTCCCGGCGGTCGTCGCCACCACGGCCTACCGCGTGGTCCAGGAGGCGCTCACCAACGTGCTGCGGCACGCCGGCGCCACCCGCGCCACCGTCACCGTGGAGGCGTCCGGTGGGCGGCTGCGGGTGGAGGTCGTCGACGACGGGCGCGGCGCACCCGGCGACCGGGTCGCCATCGAGCCGGGCCACGGCCTGCACGGCATGACCGAGCGCGTCGCACTGCTCGGCGGGGAGGTCCGGGTCGGCGACGCCGAGGGCGGCGGCTTCCGCGTCCGCGCCTGTCTGCCGGTCGGACGGACGGCCACATGACCCCCGTGCGCGTCGTCCTCGTCGACGACCAGCACCTCGTCCGCGCGGGCCTTCGTGGGCTCCTGGAGCGCGACCCCGGCATCATCGTCGTCGGCGAGGCGGGCGACGGCGCGACCGGGCTCGCCGTCGTGCGGACCGAGCGGCCGGACGTCGTCCTCATGGACGTGCGCATGCCCGGCACCGACGGGCTCGGGGCGACCCGCCGCATCCTGGCCGACCCGGCGCTCGACCGGGTCCGCGTCGTCATGCTCACGACGTTCGACGACGACGAGTACCTGTTCGAGGCCATCCGCGCCGGTGCGGCGGGGTTCCTGCTCAAGGACACCCGGCCCGACGCCCTCCGCGACGCCGTGCACACCGTCGCCGGCGGGGACGCGTTGCTCTCGCCCGCCGTCACGCACCGGGTCCTCGCCGCGGCGGCCCGGGCCGCCGCGCCCACCCCCGACCGGATCGCCTGCCTCACCGCGCGCGAGCGGGACGTCCTGGAGCAGGTCGGCCGCGGCCGGTCGAACGCCGAGGTGGGCGCCGCGCTGTTCCTGAGCCCGGAGACCGCGCGGACCTACGTCAGCCGGCTCCTCGCCAAGCTGGACGCCCGCGACCGGTCGCAGCTCGTCGTGATCGCCTACGAGAGCGGTCTCGTCCGCCCCGGCGAGCCCTGATCCCTGGGCGTCGGCGGTCCGAGCGGTCCGTCAGGCGCTGTCCCGCTCCACCACGTGGGCGGGGAAGCGGCGCACCGCGTGCCCCGGGTCCCACCGCCCCTCGATCGCGGAGAGGACGACGCCGGCGAGCGGGGTGTCCCCGCCGGTGAGGTCGCCGGCGACCGAGGTCAGGCGGGGCCGCAGCAGGTCGCAGAAGGGGTCGTCGTCCATCCCGATCACGGCGACCCGGCCGGGCACGTCGACCCCGGCGTCGGTGAGGGCGCCGAGCAGCAGCCCGGCGTGCCGGTCGCTCGGCCCGACGACGCCGTCGGGCATCCAGCCCCGCCGCCACTCCTCGACGACCCGGCCGGCGGCGTCGACCTCGGGCCGCATGGGGACGTAGCGGGCCTCGAGCCCGCGCTCGGCCGCCGTGGCCAGCACCTCGGCGATCCGGTTGCCCAGCACCAGGTCCGCGGCGCGGTCGTCGTACGAGCCGAGGACGGCGATCCGCCGGCAGCCCCGGTCGGCGAGGCGGGTGGCGGCGACGCGGCCGAGCTCGCCGTCGTCGAGCACCACGGTGGCGGTGAGCTCCGACGTCCGCCGGCCCAGCGCGACCGGCACCGTGCCGGCCTCGGCGAGCATCGCGACGCTCTCCTCGGTGAAGCGGTCGAGCGTCGCGACGACGGCCGCGGGCCGCAGCGCCAGCCACGCCCGGGCGGCCGCGAGCCCGCTGACGGTGGGGTCGCCGTGGATGAGGAAGGTGTAGCCCGCCTTGCGCACCTCGGACGCGATCCGGACCAGGCCGAAGAAGGGCAGCCGGTCGCTCATCATCGAGCTGCCGTCGACGTGCCCGACGACGAGGTCGCTGCGCCCGCGCCGCAGCGACCGCGCACTGACGTGCGGGACGTACCGCAGCGCCTCGGCGGCGGCGAGCACCTTGGCGCGCGTCTGCTCCGGGATCCGGGCGCCGGGCGTCCGGTTGAGCACGTAGGAGGCGGTCGCCCGGGACACGCCCGCCTGGCGGGCGACGTCGCTCATCGTCGCCGCTCGGGGCCCGGCGGGGCCGTGTGTTCCGTTCGGACCGGTCGTGCCGTCCACCTGGCCGATCCTGCCAGCCACCACTCCGCCACGATCAGGTTCAGCACCCATGACGCCCAGACGGAGACACCGACGGCCTGCGCGATCACGGTGGGTGCACCATCGGCGCCCGACAGAGCCCCGGGGGCGTACACCGCCAGGCAGATCGGTGACCACGCGCGATTGGCCACGATGGACCACGTCAGGGCGACGCTGCGCACCATCCAGGCTCGGTGCTGCACGTACCGGCGCCGCCGGGCCGCCCGGTACCCCAGCACGCCGGTGACCAGCCAGAGCACTCCGAGCGCGGTGTTGCCCGCCTGCTGCACCGGCCCCAGCTCGCCGAAGGGGGCGATCGTCAGGACGGCCAGCCCGCCCGGGAACACCCCGGCGAACAGGTACAGCCGCCCGCTCCACCGGTGCACGCGCGGGTGCGTGCGGCGCAGCCACGGCCAGACCTGCAGCACGCTGGTCAGCAGCGCGACCGAGCCGAAGGCGATGTGCGCCACCAGCATCGGGTAGAAGTGCGACAGCTCCGGCTGGGGCGGGACGCGGGACCGCGCCGGGTCGAGGCCGAGGTACGGAGGCAGGGCGGTGACGAGGAACAGGACCGCCAGGAGCCCGAGCGGCAGGACCCAGGGACGGCGCCGGAAGGACCGTGGTGGGGGCGACGGCGGCGGCGTGGTGACAGGTGCGGCCATGCCGTGATCCTTCGGCGCCGCCGCGGGCCGCGGCAGCCGACCGGCCCCCGGATCCGTGGTGGGGGAATCCGGAGTACTCGCAGCTCAGTGGGGGTCGTGAGTGCCGAGTGCCCCTCCAGGGGCAGTCGCCGCTCACGGGGGAGCGGTGGTGCCCCGAACGACCAGCTCGGGGGTCAGCTCGGTCTCGCCCGGTGCGAGGTCGGGGTCGTCGAGGCGGGCGGCGGCGGCGCGGACGGCGTGCCGGGCGAGCAGGCCGGCGTCCTGCCGGACCGTCGTGAGGTCGACGTGGGAGAGGCGGGCGAGCCGGTCGTCGTTGTAGCCCACCACCGAGACCCGCCCCGGGACGTCGACCCCGTTGCGACGCAGAGTGTCCAGCAGCCCGAGCGCGCACCGGTCGTTGGCGGCGAGGACCGCCGTCGGCAGCTCCGGGCCGGCGAGCAGGGCCTGCGCGGCCGCGATCCCGGCGTCCTCGTGGTACGCGCCGGGCAGCACGCGCGCGCGGTCGCCGAGGCCGTGCGCTTCCATGGCATCGAGGTAGCCGGTCCGGCGGGCGGCGGCGTTGGGGCCGGTGCCGCCGTCGACGTGCACGATCGCCCGGTGCCCCAGGCCGACCAGGTGGTCGACCGCCTGCCGGACGCCCTCGGCGTCGGCGCTGTGCACGCTGTCGAGCCCCGGGGCGGCCCGCCCGACCACCACGGCGACGGTGCGGGCGCCGAGCTCGGCGAGGAAGGCGTCGTCGACGTCCGGTCCGAGCAGGACGATCGCCTCGCAGCGGTGGGCGAGCAGGCCCTCGACCGCCGTGGCCTCGTCGCGGCCGGGGGTGCGCGCGGAGAGCAGCACCTCGTAGCCGAGCCGCTCGGCCTCCGGGTAGATCGCCTCGACGAGATCGGCCTCGAACGGCTCGCGCACGGTCATCAGCACGCCGAGGGTCCGGCTGCGCCCGCGCGCCAGCAGCCGGGCGGCGCTGTCCGGGCGGTAGCCGAGCTCCTCGGCCGCGGCCAGCACCCGGGAGCGGGTCTCCGCGGAGGCGCCGGGCTGGCCGCGGAAGACCAGGGAGACCAGCGCGCGCGAGACGCCGGCCCGGGCGGCGACGTCGACCATCGTCGGCCGGCGGCGCGGCGGGAGGGGCGTGGCCATGGTGGCATCCTCGCAGGTCGTGGGCGGGGTCCACCGCGCGGTGCGACCCGTTCACGACTATGTCTTGACATGCGCACCTTGCGGTCACCATAGTGTGCCACGGAGCGACTAGAGCGCTCTAGTACCACGACGAGGGCGTCCGACCCGGACGCCCGCGCCAACGGCACCGAGGACGACCGGGAGACAGCAGCGTGGCCCCTTCATCGACGATCCGGATCGGCTCCGCGCCCGACTCGTGGGGCGTGTGGTTCCCGTCCGACCCCGACCAGACCCCCGCCGACCGGTTCCTCTCCGAGGTCTCCGGCGCCGGCTACGAGTGGATCGAGATCGGGCCGTACGGCTACCTCGCCACCGACCCGAACGAGCTGCGGGACCAGTGCGAGAAGCACGGCCTGAAGATCTCGGCCGGCACCGTCTTCGAGCACCTGCACCGCGCCGACTCGTGGGACGACGTGTGGAAGCAGGTCACCGACGTCGCCGCGCTGACCGCCGCGGTCGGCGGCGAGCACATCGTGGTCATCCCCGACACCTGGCGCGACCACAAGACCGGTGCGCCGCTCGAGGACCGGGTCCTCTCCGACGAGCGCTGGAAGCTGCTCACCACCGGCATGGACGAGCTGGGCCGCCGGATCCTCGAGGAGTACGGCCTGCACGTGCAGTTCCACAGCCACGCGGACAGCCATGTCGGTTACCAGCACGAGATCGAGCGGTTCCTGGAGAACACGAACCCCGAGTACGTGAACCTGTGCCTCGACACCGGGCACGTCTCGTACTACGGCGGCGACAACGTCGCGCTGATCACGAAGTACCCGGAGCGCATCGGCTACCTGCACCTCAAGCAGGTCGACCCGGCGATCATCGCCCGGGTCGAGGCCGAGGACCTGCCGTTCCCCGAGGCCGTCAAGCTCGGCGCCATGATCGAGCCGCCGCTGGGTGTGCCGGACATGCGCGAGGTCATCGCCGCGGTCGAGGGGCTGAACCGCGACATCTACGCGATCGTCGAGCAGGACATGTACCCCTGCCCGCCGGACCACCCGCTGCCCATCGCGCGGCGCACCCACACCTACCTCGCCGGCTGCTCCGGCCGGCTCGACATCGGTACCCCGAAGGCCTGAGAGGACGCGAAGACATGTCCGACGATCTGCGCATCGCCGTGGTCGGCGTGGGGAAGATGGGTTCCTTCCACGTCGACAGCCTCACCCGCCGCGTCCGCGGCGCCCGCGTGACCGTGGTCAACGACTTCTCCGCCGAGCAGGCCGAGAAGGTCGCCGGTCCGATCGGCGCCCGCACCGTCGCCGACCCGTTCGAGGCCATCGGGGCCGACGACGTCGACGCCGTCGTGCTGGCCAGCCCCGGCTTCGCCCACGAGAAGCAGGTCCTGGCCTGCCTCGAGCGTGGCATCCCGGTGCTCTGCGAGAAGCCGCTGACCATGGACGGCCCGTCGTCCTACGAGGTCGTGAAGGCGCAGGCCGAGAGCGGCCGCGACCTGATCCAGGTCGGCTTCATGCGCCGGTTCGACACCGAGTACGTCGCGCTGCGCGAGCTGATCACGAGCGGCTCGGTCGGCGCCCCGCTGATGCTGCACTGCACGCACCGCAACCCGAACGTGCCGGACTCCTTCAACTCGGAGATGGCCATGGCCGACTCCGTGGTGCACGAGGCGGACTGCACCCGCTTCCTGCTCGGCGAGGAGGTCGTGGCGGTCACCGTGCTGCGCGGCACGCCCACGTCGGCGGCGCCCGAGGGCGTCTCCGACCCGATGCTCGTGCTGTTCGAGACCGAGTCCGGCCGGCTGGTCACGGTCGAGAGCTTCGTGCGCACGCAGGTCGCCTACGAGGTCCGCACCGAGCTCGTCGCCGAGAAGGGCAGCGCGACCATCGGGCTCGACCAGAACCTGGTGGTCAAGCGGGCCGGGCGCTGGGGCGGCACCATCGCCCCCGACTTCGTGGTCCGCTTCGGGCAGGCCTACGACACCCAGATGCAGCGCTGGGTCGACGCCGCGCGCCGCGGCACGATCGACGGCCCCGGTGCCTGGGACGGCTACGCCGCCGCCGCGATCTGCGAGGCCGGCGTCGAGGCGGTCCGCACCGGTGGCCGTGTCGCGGTGAAGCTGGAGGCGCGGCCGTGAAGCTCGCCCTCGACCCGCAGATGTTCTACGCGACGCACTCGGTGCTGGAGCTGCCCGACGTCGTGGCGAAGATGGGCTACCGGTGGATGGAGCTCTCGCCCAAGGCGGACTTCGTCCCGTTCTTCCAGCACCCGCGCGTCGACGACGCCACGGTGGCCCAGCTGCGCAAGCGGGCGGCGGACGCCGGGGTGGGGATCGCCTCGGTGCTGCCGGTGCTGCGCTGGTCGGGGCCCGGTGAGGAGGAGCGCCAGGCCGCGGTGCGGGCCTGGAAGCGGGCCATTCAGATCACCGTGGACCTCGGCGTGGACACCATGAACTCCGAGTTCAACGGCCGTCCGGAGGGCGCGGAGTTCGCCGAGGCCCAGTTCCTGCGCTCGCTCGACGAGCTACTGCCGATCTTCGAGCGGGAAGGTCTGAAGCTGGTGCTGGAGCCGCACCCGGACGACTTCATCGAGGACGGGCACGCCGCGGTGAACATGATCCGGGGGCTGAACCGGGACTGGATCTCGTTCCTGTACTGCACCCCGCACACGTTCCACCAGGGCGGTACCGGCGGAGACCCGGCCGGGATCATCGGCGCGGCCGGGGACAAGGTCACCTACGTGCACCTGGCCGACACGCTGGACCACACGGCGTCGAACGGGCTGCGCTACATCGTCAACCCGCCGGGGTCGACCGCGCGGGTGCATCAGCACGCCGAGATCGGCCGCGGGGAGGTCGACTTCGACGCGGTGTTCGCCGCGCTCGCCTCCGTCGGGTTCGACGGCGTGGTCTCCTCCTGCGTGTTCGGGTGGGAGGAGGACGCCGAGGGCATCAGCGTGCGGCAGCGGGAGAAGGCCACCGCCCTGATCGAGAAGCACCTCGGCGCCGACCGCCTCCACGTCTGACCCTCCGGCCGCGAGGGGCCGGTGCCCCTCGCGGCACCGTCCCCTCGCGAAGGATCCCCTTGTCCCACACGCACGACGCGGTGCCGGCGGTCCCGACGACCCCGACCCCCGGCCCGCACCACCGGCGGCTCAAGCTCCTCACCGTCGTCGCCACCTTCGGCGGCCTGCTCTTCGGCTACGACACGGGCGGGATCAACGGCGCCCTGCCGTACATGACGGACGACCTGGGCCTGACCCCGGCCACCGAGGGCGTCGTCACGAGCTCCCTGCTCCTCGGCGCGGCCCTCGGCGCCTTCCTCGGCGGGCGCATCTCCGACCGCCGCGGCCGCCGCACGATGATCCTCTGGCTGGCAGTGCTGTTCGCCGTCGGCACCCTGGTCTGCACGTTCGCGCCGGGCGTCGGCGTCATGGTGCTCGGCCGGGTGATCCTCGGCCTCGCCGTCGGCGGCGCGTCCGTCACCGTGATCGCCTACCTCTCGGAGGTCTCGCCCGCCGAGCGGCGCGGCCGGCTCGTCACGCAGAACGAGCTCATGATCGTGAGCGGGCAGCTGCTCGCGTTCATCTGCAACGCCGTGATCGGCGGCGTCTGGGGCGAGGCCGGTGGCGTCTGGCGCTGGATGCTGGTGATCGCCACGCTGCCCGCGGTCGCGCTCTGGGTCGGCATGCTCGCGATGCCGGAGAGCCCGCGCTGGCTCGCCTCGCGCGGCCGGTTCGGCGAGGCGCTCGCCGTGCTGCAGCAGGTACGTGACGCGAAGCGCGCGGAGGCCGAGCTCGCCGAGGTGCGCGCGCTGGCCGAGGAGGACCGGGCCGCGCAGACCGCCGGCTGGCGCGACCTCGCCGTGCCGTGGATCCGCCGCATCGTGGTCGTCGGGCTGGCGATCGCCGTCATGCAGCAGATCACCGGCGTGAACTCGATCATGTACTACGGCACGCAGATCCTCACCGAGTCCGGCTTCGACCGGGACGGCGCGCTGATCGCGAACATCGCCAACGGCGTGATCTCGGTGCTGGCCACGTTCGTCGGCATCTGGCTGCTCGGCCGGGTGCCGCGGCGGCCCATGCTGATCGCCGGTCAGATCGGCACCTTCTCGGCGCTGCTGCTCGTCGGCGTGTTCTCGCTGGTGCTGCCCGAGGGTGTCGGCCGCGCGTCCGTCGTCCTCGCGCTGACGGTGACCTTCCTGGCCTTCCAGCAGGGCGCGATCTCCCCGGGGACCTGGCTGATGCTGTCGGAGATCTTCCCGCTCAAGCTGCGCGGCCTCGGCATGGGCGTGTGCGGGCTGATGCTGTGGATCGTGAACTTCCTGGTCGGCCTGCTGTTCCCGATCCTGGTGGCGGGCATCGGGATCTCCGCGACCTTCTTCCTGTTCGCCGGCCTCGGCGTGTGCGCCATGCTGGTGGCGAAGGCGATCGTGCCGGAGACCAAGGGGCGGACCCTGGAGCAGCTCGAGCGCGAGTTCAAGCAGGCGGGCGACCCGGCGGCGGCGACGGCGGAGGTGACGCGGTGACGGTGATGGTGGCGGTTCCGGACTCGCCGGAGGGCCGGACGGCCCTCTCGGCGGCGATCGACGAGACGCGGCTGCGGGACACGGACCTGGTCGTGCTGAACCTCGCGCTCGACCCGCTCGACGTCGTCGGGATGCCCAGCGACCTGCCCATCACCGTCCGCGAGCGCACCGGGCACGCCGACCTCGCCGACTGCGTGCTCGCCGCCCTCGACGAGTACGAGGGCAAGGTCGACCTGCTCGTGATCGGGATGAAGAAGCGCACCCCGATCGGCAAGGCCCTCCTCGGCAGCCTCTCCCAGCGCCTGCTGCTGGAGGCGGAGGTACCGGTGCTCGCCGTCAAGCGCTGAACGAGGTCCGGGCGGGTTCGCCGGCCAGGATCCGGTCCAGCACCGGGCGCAGGTGGTCGGCGAACCCCTCCGGGTCCTCGGACATCGGGAAGTGCCCCCGTCCGGGCATGACGACGAGCTCGCCGCCGAGCTGCTCCGCGGCGGCCCGGCTCATCTCGGTGGTCGCGGAGTAGTCGTACTCGCCGCTGAACACGTAGAGGGGGCACCCCGCCGGCCCGAGGTCCGCGGCATGCTCCGGCAGGTCGCGCGAGTAGAAGTACGTGTCGCCCTGATAGACGCCGGGGCCGGACTGGGCGTAGCCCCACAGCGTCTGCTCGCGCGGCCCCGTCGGGCTGCCCGGCGCGATCAGCCCGCCGACCCAGCTGGTCAGGAACCCCGAGTGGTCGACGTCGGCGCGGTTCGTCCACTCCACGAAGCGCCCCGGGTTGCCGAGCCCGCCCTCGAGGGCGCACACCGCCCGCCACCGCTCGCCGCACGTGCTCGCGAGGTAGAGCGCGATCGCCCCGCCCATCGAGCAGCCGAGCAGCACCGGCTCGTCCAGCTCCAGCGCGTCGGCCACGGCGAGGATCGTCGCCGCGTAGGTCCGCGTCGTGAGCGCGTAGCGGCGGCTGCGCCAGTCCGCGGGCGGATCCGAGCGCCCGTGCCAGGGCATGTCGAACGCGACCACGCGGAAGTGCGCCGTGAGGTCCGGGTCCTCGAGCAGGTACCGGAACTGCCGGGAGTCGGCACCGGCGGTGTGCAGGCAGAGCAGCGGCACACCCGAGCCCGCGGACTCGACGTGGATGCGCTGCAGGTCGCCCTCCACCTCGACGTGCAGGTAGCGCCCCTCGATGGGGCTCGGTCCCGGCCGGGGCGGGCGCGGGTCCGCGCGCCGCGGTCGCGGTGCGACCGCCCGCGCCCGGAGGGCGTCGACGATCCGGTCGACGGCCGGTGCGGCGCGCGCCCACACCTCCCGGCTGCCCCGCACCCGGTGCGCCCCGCCGGTCGCGACGAGCGCCTGCGCCGAGGTCATCCCACGCGGCGGCGGCAAGGCGCAGAACTGCTCCCACTCCTCGGCCGTGACGGCGAAGGAGAAGTCCCAGCTGGCGTTGACGTCGTCGCCCTCGGTCACCGCGAGCGCCGCGTCGCGGACCCGCACGCCGATCCGGCGGTCGCCGATCTCGAGGAGGGCCGACCACGGGTGGCAGGGCGGCAGCCCGCGCAGGAGGGTGGGGTCGAGGGCGCGGGCGACGTCGTCGTCGCGGAGAAGAGTCACGCGGCGGATCGTAAGTCCGTCTGACAATCGGGGGAACCCGCTCCTCGCGATCGCCCGGATCGGACGAGTGACCGTTGACTGCGTCGTCGAGGTGTGTCTACGGTCTTTCAGCGATTGTCAGACGAACTGACAATCAAGAAGTGCCGACCACAGCGGTGCGACGAGATGGGACTGCGCGATGACGGGCAGTGACAAGACGGTGGGCAAGGCCGTGCCGACCGGGTACACCGGCGAGGTCGAGACGCCGGAGCGGGCGGCGAAGCGCCGGTCGGCGACCCGCGGGGCGTTCTTCGCCGAGTTCGTCGACATGTTCGACATCTACCTGCCGACGGTGATCCTCACCCCGGCCCTGATCTACTTCCAACCGGCGGGCATGTCCGCGGGGCTCTCCGCGATCCTGACCTCACTCGTGTTCGCCACCACCCTCATCGGCCGGCCGATCGGGGCGGCGATCTTCGGCGGGCTGGCGGACCGGGTGGGCCGCCGCCGGGCCACCATCACCTCGGTCGGCGGGTTCGGCGTGATCACGCTGCTCATCGCCTTCGTGCCGGGCTACGCCACGATCGGGATCGCCTCCTACTGGCTGCTGATCCTGCTGCGCTTCCTCGACGGGATCTGCCTCGGCGGCGGGTACACGGGCGCACTGCCGCTGGCGATGGAGTACGCGCCGAAGCACAAGCGCGGCCTGCTGGGCGGGGTCATCCTCGCCGCCTTCCCGCTGGCCTACATCGTGATCAACCTCGTCGGGATGGCGTCGTTCGCGCTCTTCCCGCTGGCCGGGCCGGACTCGCCCTACGCGGTGTGGGGCTGGCGCATCCCGTTCGTCCTCGGCGCGCTCCTGGCCGCCGTGCTGGTGCTGTACTACGTGCGCTACGTCTCGGAGTCCGAGATCTGGGAGGCGTCGGAGAAGAAGTCCGCGCCGCTGAAGAACCTCTTCACCGGTCCCAGCGGCCGCAGCTTCCTGCAGGTCTTCGCGATGATGACCGGGTTCTGGCTGACCCAGAACATGGTCACGCTGTTCCTGCCGACCACCGTGCTGCACACGGTGCTGAAGCTCAGCGGGAGCCAGCTCACCACGGCGCTGCTGATCGCCTACGCCTGCCTGGTCGTCAGCTACATCGGCTCCGGCGTGATCGCCCAGCGGATCGGCCGCCGGAGGTTCTTCGTCGTCCTCGGCGTGCTCATCGCGGTGGGCGGGTCGACGCTGATGGCGCTGCTGATGAACGGGAGCCACCTGTCGTACGGCACGATCGTGCTCCTCGTCTGCGTGTTCTCCGTGCTGGTCACGGCGCCGTGGGGCGTGGTCCTGCCCTACATCAACGAGCGCTTCCACACGGACGTCCGGGCGTCGGCGTTCGGCCTCGGCTTCAGCGCGTCGGTGATCATCCCGTCCTTCTACGCCTTCTTCTACGCGGGCCTGAACCAGGTCGTCCCGGCGGCCGTCGCCGCGGCCCTGCTGCTGGGGATCGGCGGGGTCCTCGGGGCGGTGGGCGCCGCGGCGGGCCCCGAGACGAAGGACGTCGACTTCACGAAGGCGGCGTGATGGCTCACGAGGTCCTCGCGGTCCGCTACGGGACCCGGACCGCGCGCCGGTCGGAGACCTTCCTCAACCACCACCTCTACGGCGAGCCCGACTCCGAGCTCCCGATGGACTACTTCTTCTGGGTCGTCCGCGACGGCGGGCGGACGACCGTGGTCGACTGCGGCTTCGGCGCCGCGGCCGGGGCCCGCCGGCGCCGGACGATGCTCGTGGACCCGGTGGACGCACTGCGCGGCCTGGGGATCGACCCCGCGACCGTCGACCGGCTCGTGGTGACCCACGCCCACTACGACCACATCGGCAACCTCGACCAGTTCCCGGAGGCCGAGATCGTGCTCGCCCGCCGCGAGCTGGACTTCTGGACCGGCCCCTACGCCGGCCGGCTGCAGTTCGCCCACTCCACCGAGCCCGACGAGCTGGGCCTGCTCGCCAAGGCCGCCGCCGACGGGCGGGTCCGGCTCGTCGACAACACGCTCGACCTGGCACCGGGGTTCGAATTGGTGGTGGTCGGCGGGCACACGCCCGGGCAGCTCGTCGCGCAGGTCGCGACGACCGGGGGCGCCGTCGTGCTCGCCGCGGACGCGCTGCACCTCTACGAGGAGCTCGAGCGCGACCGGCCGTTCTTCGTCGTGGCCGACCTCGCCGACATGTACCGGGGCTTCGACCTGCTCCGCGAGATGACCGAGGATCCCGGCCGGGTGCTGGTCGCCGGGCACGACGCCGCGGTCCCGGAACGGTTCCCGGACCGCGTGCCCGGGCTGGCCCCGGAGCTCGCCGACCTGGTCGTCCGGGTCGCACCGGGGGAGGGGACGGCATGACCGCCACCCTCACCGACGATGGCCTCGCCGACACGGTCGTCCTGGTCACGGGGGCCGCCGGCGCCCTCGGGTCGGCGAGTGCGCGGGTGCTGGCCGAGCGCGGGGCGCGGCTCGTGCTCACCGACCTCGATTCCGCCGGGCTCGAGAAGGTCGCGGCCGGGCTGCCCGGTGCGGCCGTGTGCGTGCCCGGCGACGTCGCGAGCGAGGCCGACGTCGACGCGGCCGTCGCCGCGGGCGTCGAGGCGTTCGGCCGGATCGACCGGTACCACCTCAACGCGGGCATCCCCGGACCGCTGGTCCGGCTCCCCGATCTCACGGTCGAGGACTTCGACCGGGTGATGGCCGTGAACCTGCGCGGCACGTTCCTCGGACTGCGCGCGGCCTTCCGCCGGTTCGAGGCGCAGGGCTCGGGCGGCGCGATCGTGCTGACGGCGTCCATCGCGTCGCTGCGCGGCAGCGACGACCTGCTGGCCTACCAGGCGTCGAAGCACGGCGTGCTGGGCCTGCTGCGCGGGGCCGCGGTCTACGGCGGCCCGCTCGGGGTCCGCGTCAACGCGGTCGCACCCGGGATCGTGCCGACCGCGCTGTTCGCGGCCTCGGGCGAGGGGCTCGGCGGGGGAGGGGACATGGCTCGCCGGGCGGCGACCACGCCGCTGCGCCGGCCGGGCACGCCCGAGGAGATCGCGTCGGTGGTGGCCTTCCTGCTCGGCGACGGGGCGTCGTACCTCACGGCCGAGGTCGTCTCCGTCGACGGCGGGGCGGCGGCGGTCAGCACGGTGCGGCCGTCGGGCGGGGCGGGCGCGTGGGACACCGGGCCGGTCGACGCCCGGCTGCGGGCAGGAGCACGGGAAGGGAGCCGGGCGTGACGAACACCGTGGACGAGATCGGGATGATCGGTCTCGGCAACATGGGCGGCCGGATGGCGCGGCGGCTCGTCGACGCCGGGTTCACCGTCGTCGGGCACGACCCCGTGGCGGGACGGGCCGAGTCGGTGGGTGCGGTGCCCGCGGCGGACCCCGCCGAGGTGGCGCGGCGGACCCGGGTCCTGCTGCTGTCGTTGCCGGACAGCCACGTCGTGGAGCCCGTGGTGCGGGCGGTGCTGGCGGTGGCCGGTGAGGGGACCACGATCGTCGACCTCTCCACCGCGTCGCCGGCGTCGACCCGGACCTTGCACGACGAGGCGCTCGCGCGCGGCGTGCGCTACCTCGACGCCGGCATCTCCGGGGGCGCCGCCGCCGCGGAGAAGGGCAGTCTGACGATCATGGCCGGGGGCGACCCGGGCGCGCTCACCGAGCTCGAGACCGTCCTCGCGCCGATCGCGGCGACGGTGCACCACATGGGGCCGTCCGGCACCGGGCACACGGCCAAGCTGCTCAACAACTTCCTCAACGCCGTCAGCCTCGCGGCCTCCGCCGAGGTGATGGTCGCGGGCCGCAAGGCCGGTCTGGACCTGCCGCAGCTGCTCGAGGTGATCAACTCGAGCAGCGGCGTCAACTTCGCGACCACGAACCGGTTCCCTGCGATCGTCCGCGGCGACTACCTCGAGGGCGGCCTGACGAGCAGGCTCATGACCAAGGACGTCGCGCTCTACGTCGACCTGGCGGGCCGGCTCGGCGTCCCCACCCTGAACGCCGCGGGCCCGCTCGCCAGCTTCGGGCTCGCGGAGAACCTCGGCTACGGCGACCTGATCAGCAACCGCGTCGTCGACGCCCTCGGCGACCTCGCCGGCGGGGTACGAGTGCACGACCAGGAAGGATGACCAGTGCAGATCGTTCGGGGCCGGGCCCCTGACACCACACCGACCCAGAACCGGACCGAGACCTTCACGGGCACGGTCTGGGGCGACCCGGTGCTGCCGACCACGGCGGAGCACAACACGCTGAACTCGGTGACGTTCACGCCGGGGGCGCGCACGTACTGGCACCACCACACCGGCGGCCAGCTGCTCGTCGTCACGGCGGGGATGGGCTGGGTCTGTCCCCGCGGGGAGGAACCGCAGGTCGTCCGGGCCGGCGACGTGGTGTGGGTGCCGCCCGGCGAGCAGCACTGGCACGGCGGGACCGCGGACACGGTGATGACCCATCTCGCCTTCTCGATCGGGCCGACGACCTGGCTCGAGGAGGTCGCCGAGGGGGACTACCTCGCGGCCGTGGAGGTGGCCCGATGAGCGGCGGGGACGACCGGTACGAGCGGGGCCTCGGCATCCGCCGCGAGGTGCTCGGCGATGCGCACGTGGACCGCTCGCTGCAGGGGGTCAGCGACTTCTCGCGGCCGGTCCAGGAGTACGTCACGCAGAACGTCTGGGGCGAGCTGTGGAGCCGGCCGGGACTCGACCGGCGCACGCGCAGCCTGCTCAACCTGGTGATGCTCACGGCGCTCAACCGCGGCCACGAGCTCGCGGTGCATGTCCGCGGCGCGGTGACCAACGGCTGCACCGAGACCGAGATCCAGGAGGCGTTGCTGCAGACCGCGGGGTACTGCGGGGCCCCGGCGGCGCTCGAGGCCTTCCGGGTGGCCGAGCGGGTGCTGCGGGAGATCGCCGCCGAGTCCGTCGACGTGTCGGGGAACGGCCATGGGTGAGACGTTCGACCGCGTCGGCTTCGTCGGGCTGGGCCGGATGGGCACGCCGATGGTGCGGCGGCTCGCGGCCGGGGGAGTGGCGGTGCGCGGGCACGACGCCGCGCCCGGCGTGGCCGAGGGTCTCGCCGACGTCCTCACCCCCGTGCCGAGCGCCGCGGCCGCGGCCGCCGGCGTACCCGTCGTCATCCTGATGCTGCCGGACTCCGGGGTCGTGGAGAAGGTCGTCGACGACGGCCTGCTCGACGCCGTTGCGCCCGGCACCCTGCTCGTGGACATGAGCACGTCGGAGCCGCTGCGGACCCGGGCACTGGCCGAGCGGGCCGCCGAGCGCGGCGCCACGCTCGTCGACGCGCCGGTGTCCGGGGGTGTGGCCGGGGCCGAGGCCGGCACGTTGACGATCATGGTCGGCGGACCCGACGACGCCGCGGAGCGGCTCACCCCGCTGCTGGCGCTGATGGGCCGGGTCCGGCACGTCGGCGGGACGGGCGCCGGGCACGCTCTCAAGGCGCTCAACAACCTGCTCTCCGCCTCGCACCTGCTGGCGACCTCGGAGGCGATCCTCGCGGGGGAGCGGTTCGGGCTGGACGCCACGGCCATGCTCGACGCGATCAACGGCTCCAGCGGCCGCAGCGGGTCGACGGAGACCAAGTGGCCCACGCACATCGTGCCCGGCACCTACGGCTCCGGCTTCACGGCCGGCTTGATGGTCAAGGACCTGCGGATCGCGCTCGGCCTGGCCGAGGCCGTCGATGCACCACGCGGCCACGCCGAGCGCACCCTCGCCCTCTGGAGCCGCGCCGTCGGGACCCTCGGGCCGGAGGCCGACCACACCGAGATCGCACGATGGCTGCGGGAGCGGCCGGAGGAGGACCAGTGACCGCGACCGAGACCCTCACGACGGAGCAGCAGCGGGTCAAGGACGAGTTCGTGCGGGTCCGCGGCACCTGGGGCGAGCCGTGGCAGCGGATCCTCGAGCTCGACCCCGCGTTCCTCGAGGCCTACCTGCGCTTCTCCAGCGTGCCGTGGACCGCGGCGTCGCACCTCGAGCCGAAGGTCAAGGAGTTCGTCTACATCGCGGCCGACGCCGCGGCGACGCACCTGTACGAGCCCGGCATCCGTCAGCACGTCGCGGCCGCGCTGCGGCACGGGGCCACCCCGGCCGAGATCATGGAGGTGCTGGAGCTGACCAGCACGCTCGGCATCCACGCCTGCAACATCGGGGTGCCGCTGCTGCTCGAGGTGCTCGAGGAGGAGGGCGTCCGCACCGGGCCGGCACCGCTGGACGAGCGGCGGGAGAGGCTCAAGGCGGAGTTCACCGCCAACCGCGGCTACTGGCACGAGTTCTGGGAGGGCATCCTCGAGCTCGCCCCGGACTTGTTCGAGGCCTACGTCGAGTTCTCCTCGGTGCCGTGGCGGACTGGCACGCTGGAGCCGAAGGTCAAGGAGATGATCTACATCGCCTTCGACGCCGCGGCCACCCACCTCTACGTCCCGGGGCTGAAGCTGCACCTGCGCAACGCCGTGCGCCTCGGCGCCACGCAGGACGAGCTGATGGAGGTGCTGTCGATCGTCAGCGTGATCGGCATCCACGCGGCGACGACCGCGGCGCCGATCCTCGCCTCGGTCGTCGCCGAGCAGGAGAGCGGGTCGGGGTGACACCGGCCGGCGCCGGTGCCCGGGCCGCCGCGGAGCGTGCGAACGCGCCACGGCGGCCCGGCAGCGGCGCGGGTCCGACTACTGTGCGCCTGGTGACGGCAGGTGAGGAGACGGGCACCTTCCGCGGGATCCGGGTCGGCCGGATCGCCGCGCCCCTGCGCGAGCAGGTCATCGACGGGCTGCGCACCGCGATCCTCGAGTTCGAGCTGCAGCCGGGGCAGCGGCTCGTGGAGCGCGAGCTGATCGAGCAGACCGGGGTGTCCCGCGCGACGATCCGCGAGGCGCTGCGCGAGCTGGCCGCCGAGGGGCTCGTCGTCACCGTGCCGCAGAAGGGGGCGATGGTCTACAAGCCCTCGGCCGACGAGGCGCGCGACCTCTACGCGGTGCGGGCCTCGCTGGAGGCGCTCACCGTGCGCCGGTTCATCGAACGGGCGAACGCCGCGCACCACGACCGGCTCCGGGCCACCGTCACCGCGCTGGAGCAGGACGTCGAGGCGGGCGCGGACATGCACCGGCTGCTGCGCGACAAGGACCTCTTCTACACCGAGCTGCTCGCCGGCGCGGCCAGCCCGACGATCGAACAGATCCTCGGCGGGGTGCAGGCGCGGGTCCGGCTGCTGCGCGCCACGTCCATGTCGCAGCCCGGACGCGCGGCCCAGATGGCGGTGGAGATGCGAGCCCTGGTCGACGCGATCACCGCGCGCGATGTCGCCTCCGCCGAGCGGCTCTGCATCGAGCACCTCGAGCACGCCGCCGCGACCGGCCTCGCCGCCCTCGACGGGGTGGGCCGGGCGGGGTCGTAGCGGTCCACCGACAATGAAACGGCACCCCGCCCGTCGGGCGGGGTGCCGTCGTCGTCCGTCGGCCGGGGTGCCGGCCGACCGGGTCACTCCTGCTCGGAACCCTTCTCGGTGCCCTCCGGGGAGGCCTCAGGGGACTCCTGCGCCGGCAAATCGGCGGTCGGGACCTGCACCGGAATGCTGGTCACGCCCGGCTTCTGCGGCTCGGCGTAGGCGCCGGCCACGCGGACCTTCAGCACGCCCGCCTCGTAGGAGGCGCTCACCGCCTCGGCGGTGACGTGCCGGGGGAGGGCGAAGCTGCGGCGGAAGGAGCCGTAGCGGACCTCGCGGACCCGGCGGCCCTCGCTCTCCTCGTTCCGCTCGTCACGACGCTCGCCGTGCACGACGAGGCGGCCCTCCTCGACGTCCACGTGGACGTCGGTGGCGGGGTCGAGGCCCGGGACCTCCAGGGAGACCAGGGCGTCGGCACCGTCGCGGGTCACGTCGGCGGCCGGGGTGAAGCCGCTCTCCGGACGCGCGAAGCGCACGGGGGAGGGGCCGAAGGCGCGCCGGACGAGGGCGTCGAAGTCGGCGAAGAAGGGGTCGCGGCGGGGGATCAGGGTGCTCATCGTGTGTCTCCTCGATGCGGGTCGCTGGCGGGGTTCGCAGCGTCTGACTGAGTAAACCTGAGTCGAGTCGACTCAATTCCCGCCACGAGGAGGTGGAACGCGTCACAGTGGTGGGGTGACGAAGGCGCACGACGACGACCAGGACGACGAGCCGGGCGGCGACCCGGTCTGCTGGCTGCACGAGCTGTGCCCGGCCTGCGGAGCCATGCCCACCGACGACCCCGCGGCTCCACCGGACCGATGCTGGCGGTGCGGAGAGCCGTTCGCCGAGGAGTAAGCCTCCACCCGGGCCGGGGAGCGACGACGCGGCGCGAGTCGTGGTGCGTCGACCGCGCTCGAGCGGCTCCTGCACCGCAACGGGCTCAAGTGATCGCCGGTACCGGAAGGGGAACCGCGCTCAGCGCGGATTTCGCTCCACGACCCGCGATCATGAACGGGGAAGGGCCTCTACCGCCTACGCGCCGGGGTCCCTGCCCCCGGGCTACTCCAGAGAGCGGAGGCCGCCGATCTCGGTGGGGGCGCCGTCGGGGTTGGGGCCGTAGATCGCCAGCATCCGGGCGTGGTCGGGGGCCGGTAGTGGCCGGTCGAGCCGGCAGGGACGTGGACGACGCTGCCCTGCGGGGCCTCGACCGTCACGCCGTCGCACTCCACCACGAGGGTGCCCTCGAGGACGTAGTTGAACTCGTCGTGCGGGTGCCGGTCGACCCACTCCTGGGCCGTGAGCTCCCACTCGATCAACGCGACCGAATGCCAGCCCTGCGGGTCGGGGGCGACGAAGCGGTGGCTGCGCGAGGACCCGTCGCAGGCGGCGGGCGGATGCAGGATCGGGGGCACGGCGGATCCTTCCGGTGGTGCGGCGCCGCTCGTCCGGAGCGACCCTCGTCGCGACGTCTACCCGTGCCGGCCCTACTCCATCCACACGATGATCATGTCGGCGATGCAGGCGGGGCGGTCCGAGCCCTCCAGCTCGACGACGGCGCGGAAGGTCACCTTGGCCCCGCCGGGCACCGGGTCGGCGCCGACCACGCTGACCGCGGCGCGGACGCGGGAGCCGGCGGGGACCGGGGCGGTGAAGCGGACCTTGTCGAAGCCGTAGTTGAGGCCGAAGGTCGCCGAGGGGACCGTGGCGACCTCGCCGATCATGGTAGGTACCAGTGACAACGTCAGCATGCCGTGCGCGATCGTGGTGCCGTAGGGCCCGTCGGCGGCCCGCGAGCGGTCGACGTGGATCCACTGGTGGTCGTCGGTCGCGTCGGCGAAGGTGTCGATCCGCGGCTGCTCGACCACGCGCCAGGAGCTGTGGCCCAGCTCCGTGCCGGGGGCCACGGCGAGCAGGTCGGGGACGGCGGCGAAGGCGGTCAGGGCACTCAGCTCCTCGAACGGTCGGGCGCGACGACGGCGAGCGCCTCGCGCAGCGCCGCGGCCAGCTCGACGGGGTGGTCGATCATCAGGTGGTGGTGGGCGCCGGGGACGTCGAACTGGGGCACCGGGCGCCCGGTCAGCGCGGCGAGGTCGGCCCCCGCCGAGGGCGGGACCAGCACCGACAGCTCGCCGCGGACGACGGCCACGGGGCCGGGCAGGTCGGGCAGCCGCGTGCACATGCCCCGCCTGCCGACCGCGCCGAAGATCAGCGGGTCGACCTTCCAGGCGTAGCCGCCCGGCACCGGCCGCACCGAGCCCTCGGCGATCGCGCGCAGCACGCCCGGATCGGCCTCCGGCTGCGGCGGGGTGAGCCGGAACCGGGCGGCCACCTCGTCGAGGTCGGCGAAGATCCGCGTGGCCCGCGGCGGGCGCCACTCCGGGGCCTCGGCCGGGGAGCCGTCGACGACGATCGAGTCGACGAGCACCGTGCCGGCCGAGGCGGCCGGGTCGAGCACCGCCGCCCCGGCCACGACGAGCCCGCCGACGCTGTGCCCGACCAGCACCGCCGGCCCGCCGAAGGCCTCCCGGACGACGGCCAGGACGTCGCCGGACCAGGAGTCCAGGTCGTACACCGCGCGTCGCCCGGAGTCGCCGTGCCCGGCGAGGTCCATGCTCACCACGGCGAACCGCTCCGGCAGCGCGGGCAGCAGGTGCTCCCACCAGCCCGCGTGCGCGGACGTCCCGTGGACCAGCACCAGCGGCACCGTGCCGGGGCCGGGCCGGCGGCGGTAGGCGATCGGCACCCCGTCGGCCGCGGTGGCGGTCGCCGGGCCGAGGACGGCGGTCATCCGGCGAGCGTGCCCTCCGTGTCGGCGAACTGGTCCGCGCCGAAGTAGGCCGCCTCGACGAGGTGCCGGTCGCGGAGCAGGTCGCCCGCCGCCCCGGTGAGGACGACGCGCCCGTGGTTGAGGATCACGCCCCGGTCGGCGATCGACAGCGCGAGCTCGATGTGCTGCTCGACCAGCACGAGCCCGATGCCGTCCTCCTTGGCGAGGTCCCGGATCGCCGGCAGCATCTCCTGCACGATCTTCGGCGCCAGCCCGAGGCTCATCTCGTCGATGATCAGCACCTTCGGCCGGGCCAGCAGTGCCTTGGCGATGGCCAGCATCTGCTGCTCGCCGCCGGACATCAGCCCGGCGCGCCGCGAGTCCAGGTTCCGCAGCACCGGGAACCGGTCGAGGACCTGCGCCTCGCGCTCCGGGTCGGCCTTGCGGCCGGCCAGCCGCAGGTGCTCGCGGACGGTGAGGCCGTAGAAGATCCCGCGGTCGTCGGGCACCAGCAGCACCCCGGACCGGGCGATCTGGTGGGGCTTGCGCCGGCCGAGCGGGGCGCCGAGCACACGGACCTCGCCGCCGAGCAGCGGGACGAGCCCGACCATGGCGAGCAGGGACGTCGTCTTGCCGGCGCCGTTGGGCCCGAGCAGCGCGACGACCTCGCCCGGGCCGACGGACAGGGAGAGCCCACGGATCGCCGGCACGCCGTTGTAGCCGGCGGCCAGGTCCTCGGTCTCCAGGAGCGTGTCAGGCATGGGTGGCCTCCACGGGGGCGCCCAGGTAGGCCGCCACCACCGTCGGGTCGGTCCGGGCCTCGGCGGGGGTGCCGGTGAAGATCTGCTTGCCGAACTCCAGCACCGTCACCGTGTCGCAGACGCCCAGGACCAGGGACATGTCGTGGTCGATCAGCAGCACCCCGGGGCCGGAGTCGGCGATCGACCGGATACGGCCCGCGAAGGACTGGCTCTCCATCGAGTCCAGGCCCGCGGCGGGCTCGTCCAGCAGCAGGACCTCGGCGCCGCCCGCCAGCGCACGGGCCACGCCGACCAGCTTCTGCTGGCCGAGCGAGAGGTCCCGGGCGAGGGTGTCCGCCACGTCCCCCAGCCCGACGACGTCGAGCGCGCGGGCGACGACGTCGTCGCTCTTCTTCCGGCGCGGGACGAAGATGTCCCGCACCAGCGTGCGCCACCCTCCGGTCCGCGCCGCGACCAGCAGGTTCTCGGCGACGGACAGGTTGCCGAAGAGCTCGCCGGACTGCCAGGTCCGGGACAGCCCGGCGGTGCGCCGCTCGTGCGGGGGCAGCGCGTCGATGCGGGTGCCGTCGAGCAGGATCTCGCCCTCGCAGGCGGTGAACCCGGTGACGGCGTCGACGAAGGTCGTCTTCCCCGCGCCGTTCGGGCCGATCAGCCCGACGACCTTGCCCGGCTCCACGTCGATGGTCACCAAGTCGTTGGCGACCAGGCCGCCGTAGCGGACCGTCAGGTCGCGAGTGTGCAGTCCCTTGTCGGACACGGGCTCAGACACGGGACGGCTCCTTCGGCGCCGGCGCCTCGGGCACCGTGGACGGTGGTGGCCCCGAGCGCGAGAGTTTCCGTCTGACCCAGGCGACCTGCTCGCGGGTGGCGCCCGCGATGCCGACCGGGTTGAGCAGGGCGGTGATGATCAGGCCGAGGCCCGAGATGAGCGCGTAGTACTCGCCGAGGTCGAACACGCCGCGCAGCAGCGTGTAGACGATGCCGAGCGGGCCGAGGACACCGGCCACGATCGCGCCGCCCACGCTCGTGATGCCGCCGAGGTAGGCCACGGCGAGCACCTGGAGCCCGGCGAACACGCTGAACGACTCCGCGGACAGCTGGCCGCGGCTGAAGCCGATCAGACAGCCCGCGATGCCGGCGATGAACGCCGAGATGGCGAAGCCGATCAGCTTGGTCTTGCGCACGTCGATGCCGCTGGACGCCGCCGCGCGCTCGTTGGCGCGCACCGCGAGGAACGCCCGGCCGGTGTCGCCGGAGGCGACCCGGATGAACATCCACACCAGGATCGCGGCGATGACGAGCACCATGACCGAGAACGAGATCCGGGCCAGGTCACGGCCCTCGCGCACGCCCAGGTTGAGCCCGAACAGTGTCGCGTCCGCGATCGGGTTCCCCTCGGGCGGGCTCAGTGTGTAGTTGTTGAACACGAACCGCTCGATGGCCAGCGCCGCCGCGATCGTGACGATCGCGAGCTGCGCCCCGCGGATCCGGAAGGCGGGCAGCGCCACCAGCATGCCGAGCCCCGTCGCGACGAGCGCGCAGAGGATCAGCGAGATCGGGAACGGGATGCCCCAGTTCGTGGTGACCTTCGACAGGCAGAACCCGGCGGCGCCGGCGAACGCGCCCTGCGCCAGCGAGATCTGGCCGAGGTACCCGGTGAGCACCACGTAGGACAGCGCCAGCAGCATCACGATGATCGACGTGGTGACGCCGAAGCGCCACGTGCCCTGGGTGAAGGACAGCGCCGCGACACCGACCACCAGCATGATCACGGCGGGGATCGGCTTGAACTTCGGGATCGACACGTCCGGCAGCCGGACGGTCTGCAGCGAGCCGCGGGACGGCAGCCGCTTGCCCTGCACGAACAGGATGACCATGACGACCGCGAACGGGACGACCTGGTCGAGACCGGACTGCGCCCACTGCGGCCAGAACGGCTTGGTGATCAGCAGGTTGATCAGCGACTGGAAGGCGCCCATCAGCAGCGCGGCGACGACCACGATCGCGATCGACTCCATGCGGGCGACGAGCAGCACCGCCAGGGCCGGGACCACGAGCAGGGTGTAGTTGTCCGCGTTGAGGCCGGTCAGCGAGCTGCCCAGCATGACGGCGACCGTGCCGAGCATGATCGCGACGACCTGCGCGACGGCGGCCAGCCGGTCGGGCGAGAAGCCCATCAGCACCGCGGCGCGCTCGTTCTCCGACGCCGCACGGGTGGCGACGCCGGCGCGGGTGAAGCGCAGGTAGGCCCAGACCGCGGCGGCGAGCAGCACCATGATCGCGGCCATGATGAGCTCGCGGGTCGGGATGTCCGCGCCGAGCAGGGTGAACGAGTCCTCGGGGATCAGCGAGTCGACGTCGATGTTGTTCGGGCCGAACCGCAGCACCACCAGGGCCTGGAGGGTGATCATCACCGCGACGGACACGACCACCTGGGCCAGCACCGGGGCGTGGCGCACCGGGCGGAAGATCACGTAGTGCACGAGCAGGCCGAGCAGGAACGCCGTCGCCAGGCCGATCAGGGCGGCGACCGCGACCGGCGGCCGGCGCTCGAGCTCGATCGAGCCGATCGGGAAGACCAGCGTGCCGTCCAGCCGGAGCTGGGCGAAGACGAAGGCGCCCCACATGGCCATGGCGCCCTGGGCGAAGTTGATGATGCCGGTGGCGCGGTGCACCAGCAGGAGGCCGGTGCCGAGGCCGATGTAGATCGCACCCAGCCCCAGACCGAGGACCACGAACTGCAGGATCGTCCCCACGGGAATCCTTCCTCAGAGAGAGGGCGGATCCCCTGTGCGACAGGGGATCCGCCCGGGGCCGGCTAGGCGGCGCTCATCTTCGACGGGTCGAGGGCGATGAAGCCGTTCGGGTCGACCGGCTTCATCGAGCCGTCCGGCTGGACCTCGAAGAAGATCGCCTCGTGGCTGCAGGAGGCCGGCCGGTTCGCCCACTGCTGGCCGTCGCAGGTCACCTTCGGGCCCGCGAACGTCGGCATGTCCTTGACGTTCTTCATCGCCGTGGTGACGGTGTCGGGGTTGATCTCGCCCTGGACGCCCTTGAGCACGTTCGCCAGGTTGACCATGCCCGCGAAGGAGTACAGCGAGCGGGCGGACTGCTGGTCGCCGCGGTCGATCTCCTCCATGGAGGTGGCGAAGTCGTCCAGCTGCTGCTGGACCTCGGCCGGGGCGTTCGCCTTCGACGCCGGCACCCAGACGCGCGGCTGCACGATCGCGCCCGCGGCGTCCGCCTTCATCTCCGCGATGAACTGCGAGCAGGAGCCCGCGAAGATCGTGCCGTCGTAGCCCTGCGCGCGCAGCGCCTTGAACAGGCCGGTGCAGCCGTCCTCGGTCAGGGCGATGATGCCCGCGACGTCCGGGTTGGTGGACAGCTCGGTGGCGGCCATGACGTTGAAGTTCATGTTGTTGCCGGGCACGTAGAGCGGCGTGACGTTCATGCCGAGGTTCTTCGCCGCGGGCATGACCAGCTTGTCCACGTAGCCGTGGCTCGGCGGACCGTCGGTGACGGCCAGTGAGGCGTTCTTCTTGCCGATCTGGTCGAGGATCGTGACCATGCCCAGCGCGCTGGTCTCGAGCGGGCCGGAGAAGTAGAAGGACTGGCCCCAGGGGAGCGAGTCGACCACCGCGGTGGCGCCGAGCTCGCCGATGATCGGGATCTTGGCCGCGGTGAGGACCGGGACCGCACCGCCGACCGAGCCGTCGTAGGCGTCGAACACCGCGACGACGTTCTCGGTGACGAACTGGTTCGCGCAGTTGACCGCGGTCTCGGGGCTGCCGTCGCCGGCGCACAGGTCGATCTTCAGCGGCCGGCCGTTGATGCCGCCCAGCTTCTCGTTGACGTACCGCTCGGCCGCCTGGGCGCCGTAGCCGGTCTGCGGGTAGGCGGTCGCGCCGTCCATCGGGGCGAGCACGCCGACGACCACCGGTTCGCCCGTGAGGCCGCCGGAGGCGTCGGAGGAGCCCTCGCCGGAGCTGCAGCCGGCGAGTGCGAGGGCCACGGCCGCGGCGGACGCGACGGCGGCGAGCGTTCTCTTCATCGAGATCCATCCCTTTCGGCGGGACACGCTGGGTTCATCGGGGGAGTGCGCGGGCAGGGGGGAGCGGCCCGGCGGGGGCGCCCACGTCGTCGGGGGCGCGTCCCGCCGGGCCTGCTTCCGTCGGGGGAGGAGGAGCGGGCCGGGCCGGTCAGCTGGCCAGGCCGGCGGCCTTCAGGCCGAGCGCGCGCGCCCGGTCCAGGTCGTAGTTCTTGCGGGTCACCAGGCGCTGGGCGTAGAGCCCACCGCCGGACTGGATGTTGGTCACCAGGTGCCAGCCGCCGTAGGCGTCGGCCGTGGTGTCCCGGATCGCGTGGAACAGCTTGGAGCGGTACTCGCCCGAGATCCCGCCGCCCGTGCTCATGTACTTCTCGAGGTACGGGTGCAGCGTCGGGTTCTCGAAGTCCGCCATCGACGGCGCGGTGACCACGGCCCCGCCCGCGATGTCGTGCAGGTGGCGCACCATCACGCCGAACTGCGACGCGCCCTGGTACTTGGTCACGTTCGTGAACATGTCGTCCGGGTAGTAGTAGCCCTCGGGCGTGCTGTGCGCGTTCGCGATCGCGGCCTCGAGCCCGGCCCGCAGCAGCGTCGCGTGGATCATCATCTCGTCGATCTTCTCCCGGACGTGGGAGACCTTCGCCGTGCCGTTGGCCTCGGCGATCAGGTGCGCGAGCCCGACCAGCTCGTCCGCCTGCTGCACCATGAACGAGATCCCGCCGAGGCGCTCCCACAGGCCCAGGGAGTGCGCGAACACCGCGGCGTGCTCGGTCTCGCCGTCGAGGAAGACCCGCTCGTTGGGGACGAACACGTCGTCGAAGATGCACATCGAGTCCGGCATGGACTCGTGCGACGACACCGGGAAGTCCCGCGGGTCGCCGTGCAGCGGGTGGTACGTGGTGTTGGTGATGTGCACGCCGGGGGAGTTGACCGGGACCGCGCAGGCGATCGCGTAGTCCTCCTCGCCGGGACGCATGGTCTTGGTCGGCATGACCATCAGGTCGTGGCCCAGCGCCGCGCCGCTGATGTGCAGCTTGGCGCCCCGGATGACCACGCCGTCGTCGCTGCGGGAGACGACCCGCACGTAGGCGTCGGGGTCCTCCTGCTTGCCCGGGTGGAGGCTGCGGTTGCCCTTGGCGTCGGTGATGCACTCGGTGATGCGGATGTCCTCCCGGCGGGCCTTCTCCACGTAGGCCTCGATGCGCGGGATGTACTGCGGGGCGGCGCCCTCCAGCCGGCCCGCCGCGACCAGGACGGTCATCAGGGACTGGTAGGTCACATTGAGGACCAGGTCGAGCTCCATGAGCTCGGGGATCCGGTCCCGCAGCTCCTGCACGCTGCGCGGCGCGCTGACCACGGGGTTCACGGCGTCGGGGGCGGACGAGTAGTACTTGTCGTAGCCGTCCGCGACGGCGTTGAGCGGGACGGACAGGCCGGGCTCGGCGTCCATGTCCTCGATGAGCCTGCCCTGGAAGTAGACCTTCCGGCCGTCCTTGAGGGACTCCTTGTACTCCTGGCCGGTCAGCATGCGTTGGCGCTCCAGATCGTCGGCGGATGGACGACGCCGGCGGCCGGCCCAGGAGGGTCCGGCGAGTGATTGTGACGTCGTCGTCATGTGGCAATATCGACCGTGACTCCGGTCATGTCAACCACCAGTTTGCGAACGATCGGGCAGCTCGCAGGCGGTATGAAAAAGTGAGATTGACACCGACGTCACATCCGCTGCACGCTGTCGGCCGTGTACGCAGAGCAGCGTGAACCCGAGTTCGGGTGGACCGACGAGCACCGTGGGCTGCGCGAGACCGTGCGGCGCGTGCTCGCCGACCGGGCGCCCGTGGCGCGGGCCCGCGAGCTGGCCGAGGCGGGGGAGCGGCACGACCCCGCGCTGTGGTCCGAGCTCGCCGGGCAGGTCGGGTTGCAGGGGCTCGCCCTCCCCGAGCGGTACGGCGGTTTCGGCGGCACCCTGCTCGACCTCGCGATCGTCGTCGAGGAGATGGGGCGGGTGCTGTACGGCGGCCCGTTCCTGCCGACCGTCGGGCTCGCCGCCCCCGTCCTGCTCGCCGCCGACGGCGGGGAGGACGGCCCGGACGGCGGGCCGGCCGCCGAGTACCTGCCCCGGATCGCCGACGGCTCCCTGACCGCGGCCCTCGCCGTGGAGGCCTGGGGTCCGGCCGGCGAGCCCGTCGTGACGACCACGGCCGACGCGGCCGGGCGGCTGACCGGAACCGTGCCCGTCGTCCTCGACGGCGGCGACGCCGACCTGCTGGTCGTCGCCGCCCGGGGGCCCGACGGGCCGGCTCCCTACCTGGTCGAGGCCGGTGCCGCGGGGCTCGCCCGGACCCCGCTGGAGACCCTCGACCTCACGCGCCGCGCCGCGCGGATCACCCTCGACGGGACACCCGCACGTGCCGTCGGCGACCCGGCTCGCGGGGCCGCCGTCCTCGCCCGGGCCCGGGCGGTGTCGTCCGTGCTGGTGTCGGCCGAGCAGGTCGGCGGGATGACCGCGGCGACCGACCTCACCGCCGAGTACGCCCGCACCCGCCGCCAGTTCGGCCGGCTCATCGGCTCCTTCCAGGGCGTCAAGCACCGGCTGGCGGACATGGCCGTCCGGCAGGAGATGGCGCACTCCGCGGCCTACTGGGCCGCCTGGCAGGAGCCCGGCACGCCGGAGTTCGCCCAGGCCGCCGCGATCGCCCGCTCCTACTGCGGCGACGCCTTCCTGCAGACCGGGCTCGACGCGATCCAGCTGCACGGCGGCATCGGCTTCACCTGGGAGCACGACGCCCACCTCTACCTCCGCCGGGCCCGCGCCGACCGGGCGCTGCTCGGCTCCCCGCAGCTGGCCAGGGCCGAGCTCGTTCCCGCGCTCGTGCCCACCGTGCCCGCGCGCACGACCACCGAGGGGATCCCCGCATGACCGTGACAGAACCCGGCACCCAACCCGTCACCGAGCGGGTCACGCTCGCCGCCGGCGCCTCGGACGCGGAGATCATCGCCGCCGTCGAGGCCTGGCTGCGGGCCCACCTGCCCGAGGACTGGCAGGCGGCCGTGGCGCGCGGCGACCTGGCCGCCGTCGAGGCCATCCGCGAGGACCCGGAGCGCGGGCCCGCCTGGTTCGACCTGCTCGGCGACTCCGGGCTGGCCACGCCGACCTGGCCCGTCGAGCACGGCGGGCTGGGGCTGCCCGCGGACCGCGGTGCCGTCGTCACCGAGACGCTGGCGCGGTACCGGGCCGAGCGGCACAACCGGGACTTCGTCGGGCTCGTCCTGGCCGGGCACACGATCCTGGAGTGGGGCAGCCCGGAGCAGAAGGCCGAGCGGCTGCCCGCGCTGCGCCGCGGCCGCGAGTTCTGGTGCCAGCTGTTCAGCGAGCCGGGCGCGGGCTCGGACCTGGCCGGGCTGTCGACCCGGGCGGTCCAGCAGGCGGACGGGACCTGGCTGGTCAACGGCCAGAAGGTCTGGAACTCCTACGCCCACCTCGCGGACTTCGGGCTGCTCATGGCCCGCACCGACCCGAGCGCGCCGAAGCACCGCGGCATCACGTACTTCCTGCTGGACATGCGCACGCCCGGCGTCGAGCCGCGGCCGCTGAAGCAGATGACCGGCAACGCCGAGTTCAACGAGACCTTCCTGACGGACGTCGTGGTCCCGGACTCCGCGCGGATCGGCCCCGTCAACCAGGGCTGGTCGGTCGCGATCACCACCCTGATGCAGGAGCGCAACGGGCTGTCCGGGCGCCCCGCCGTCGGGCCGGGGGAGGCGGACGAGCTGGTCGGCCGCGCCGTCGGGAACGGGTCCTGGGAGGACCCGGTGCTGCGGGACCGGCTGCTCGAGGCCTACGTGGAGGAGAAGGTCCTCCAGATGACCACGGTGCGCAGCTTCGTCGCCTCCGGGGACGCCGCGCCGACCGCCGAGGGCTCGATCCGCAAGCTCGCGCACTCGGTGCTCGCGGAGAAGCTCGGGGTGCTCGGCACCGATCTCGAGGCCGACGGCGCCGTGGCCTGGGACCCCGCGGAGGGCAGCGAGGCCGCGGACCGCTTCCTCGCGATGAAGACCTACTCCATCGCGGGCGGGACCTCGGAGATCCAGCGCAACATCATCGCCGAGCGGGTGCTGGGGCTGCCCAAGGACCCGGATCCCGAGCGCCACCTGCCCTTCAACGAGAGGGGCCGCGGGTGACCACCGAGCCCGTCCACGTCACGACGCCGGTCGAGGGTGTGCTGCTCGTCACCCTCGACCGCCCCGAGGCCCGCAACGCCGTGAACTCGCGGCTCGCGGAGCTGGTCGCCGAGGCGATGGATCGCCTCGACTCCGACCCGGACCTGCGCGTCGGCATCCTGACCGGCGCGAACGGCACGTTCTGCTCCGGGATGGACCTCAAGGCGTTCGTCCGCGGCGAGCGGCCCTACGTCGGGGACCGCGGGTTCGCCGGGGTCACCGAGCGCGGGCCGGAGAAGCCGCTGATCGCGGCCGTCGAGGGCTACGCCCTGGCCGGCGGCTGCGAGATCGTGCTGGCGTGCGACCTGGTCGTCGCGGGGGAGGGGGCCACGTTCGGCATCCCGGAGGCCAAGCGCGGCCTGGTCGCGGCGGGCGGTGGCCTGCTGCGGCTGCCCGAGCGCATCCCGTACCACGTCGCGATGGAGCTGGCCCTGACCGGCAACCACATGCCCGCCACGCGGATGGCCGAGCTCGGCCTGGTCAACCGCCTGGTACCGACCGGCGGGGCGCTCGACGCGGCCCTCGCGCTGGCCGGCGAGATCACCGCGAACGGCCCGCTGGCCGTCCGCATCAGCAAGAAGATCGTCGCCGAGTCGCTCGGCTGGCCCGCCGAGGAGAAGTGGGCCCGCCAGCGCGAGGTCGCCGATCCCATCTCCTCCTCGGAGGACGCCCGCGAGGGCGCGCTCGCCTTCGCGGAGAAGCGTGCGCCCGTCTGGCGCGGCAAGTAGCAGCTCGTTCCCCATCGGTTCTCGACGAGGAGATCCCATGACGGCCCCGCTCGCGTTCTCCCTGGGCGAGGCGCTCCCGCTGTCCGCGGCGCGCCACCCCGACAAGGCGGCATTCCTGTTCCCCGACGGGACGGAGCACTCGTTCGCCCTCACCAACTCCCGGGTCAACAAGCTGGTCTCGGCGCTGCAGGCGCACGGGATCGGGCGGGGCGACCGGCTGGCGGTGCTGGCGCTCGACTCGCACCGGTACGTCGAGATCGTGCTGGCCTGCCTGAAGCTCGGTGCGGTCTACATGCCGCTGAACTACCGGCTCATGCGGCCCGAGGTGGACGTCTTCCTCGAGCGCGGGCAGGCCGTCGCGATGTTCCACGACGCCCGGTACGCCGACCTGCTGACCGGCATCGCCGACCAGCACCCGTCGCTGCGCCTCGTGATCGAGATGGAGACCGCGTTCGACGGCTTCGTGGAGACCGGGCAGGACGTCGAGCCGCCGGTCGTCTGCCAGGACCGGGACCTGCTCGGCCTGGCCTTCACCTCCGGGACGACCGGCACGCCGAAGGGCGTGCTGCAGTCCCAGGGGATGATGAAGGCGATCGTCGAGCACGGGATGATCACCAACCAGCCGCGCCCGGACGACATCCGCTACGTCGCCGCCCCGGCCTTCCACGTCACCGGGATCGCCGGGCTGCTGGGCGGCGTGGCCACCGGGTTCACCTCGCTGCTGCTGCCGCAGTTCGACCCGGCGACCGTCCTCGGGTTCATGGCGGAGGACCGGATCACCGGGGCGTTCCTCGTCCCGACCATGATCAGCACGCTGCTGCAGCAGCCCGGGGTGGCCGACCACACCTACGACCGGCTGCGGCTCATCTACTACGGCGCCGCGCCGATGTCGCCGACCCTGCTGCGCCGCGCGATGGACGTCTTCGACTGCGACTTCCTGCAGCTCTTCGGCGCGGGCACCGAGGCGGGCCTGCAGGCCTTCCTCACCCCGGAGGAGCACCGGCTGGCGCTCGCCGGACGCACCGAGCTGCTCGGCTCGATCGGGCGCCCCGGCTACGGCATCGCGCTGCGGCTGGTCGACGAGGACCTCAACGACGTGCCCGTCGGCGAGGTCGGCGAGATCGCCACCCGCAGCGACATGGTCATGGACGGCTACCTCGACATGCCGGAGGAGACCGAGCGGGCCTTCGCCGGCGGCTGGTTCCGCGCGGGCGACATGGCCTACCGGGACAAGGACGGCTACCTCTACCTGCACGGCCGCAAGAAGGACATGATCATCCGGGGTGGCGAGAACATCTACCCCGTCGAGATCGAGACGGTGCTGGCCGAGCACCCGGCGGTGGTGCAGTGCGCCGTGGTCGGGGTGCCGGACGAGCACTGGGGCGAGACCGTGCGCGCCTTCGTCACCGCGCCCTCGTGGACCGGGACGGACGAGGAGCTGGCCGCCGAGCTCGTCGAGCTGTGCCGGGGCAGGCTCGCCCGGTACAAGGTGCCCGCGGAGGTCGTCGTCCGCGAGGAGCTGCCGATGAACGCCAGCGGCAAGATCCTCAAGCGCGAGCTCAGACGGACCGGGTCGTGACCGCCCGCGCGGCGACCGCGCAGGTCACGGCCGGTAGACTCGTCCGTCCGGACGGTGGGACGCGCGGCCGGATCCCGCCTCGGGGGCCGCGATGACGGGGGGCCGGACGGCTCCGAAGGGACGGACGATGGCATCGCGCGGCGGCAGTACCCGCGGCAGGCGGGTGACCGGCGCCAGCGACCCGCAGCAGCAGCGGCGGGAGAGCGGCCCGCAGACCGACAAGGGGCAGCAGCGCCGTGACCAGCTGCTCGAGGCCGCCCACACGGTGTTCGAGCGCAAGGGGTTCGTCGACGCCCGGGTGGCCGACATCGTGGCCGAGGCCCGGGTCGCGCAGGGCACGTTCTACAGCTACTTCGACTCCAAGGACACGATCTTCCGCGAGGTCTGCGAGATCGTCGTCGAGCGGATGATGGCCGACGTCGCGGCCGCCACGGTGGTCCCGCCCGACGCGTCGATGCGGGAGCGGATCCGGGCCGGTCTGCGCGGCTACATCGAGGTCTACCGGGAGAACGCCCGGATGATCGCGCTGATGGAGCAGGTCGGCACGTTCACCCCGGAGATGCGCGAGACGCGGCTGCACGTCCGGGAGGCCTGGCTGGCCCAGCTCGAGCGGGTGCTCAAGCGGCAGCAGGCCGACGGGATCGCCGACCCGACGCTCGACCCGTTCATGACGGTGCAGGTGCTGGGGGCGATGGCCGACCACACCTGCTACGTCTGGCTCTCCCTCGGCAAGCCGTTCGAGGAGGAGGACGTGCTCGAGTCGCTCACCACGGTGTGGGCGCGCACGATCGGGGTCGACGACTCCACCTCCTGGCGCACGGCCGCCGGTACCGCCCCGGCCTGACCCGCGGGTCGCGCCGTGGCCCCCGCGAGTCGGGAGCTCCGGCCCCCCGAGTCGCGAGTTCCGGTAGCGCGAGTCGGGAGCTCCGGCCCCCCGAGTCGCGAGTTCCGGTAGCGCGAGTCGGGGGTTCCGGTAGCGCGAGTCGCGAGTTCCGGTAGCGCGAGTCGGGGGATCCGGTAGCGCGAGTCGCGAGTTCCCGGTAGCGCGAGTCGGGAGTTTCGCCAGGTCCCGGGCCGGGCACTGTTCCCGCATGACCGAGCCCGCCGCCGACGCCCCGTCCGTGACCGACCTCGACCAGTTGCGCGAGGTCGAGGCCGACTGCACGGGGTGCGAGCTCTACAAGGCGGCCGGGCCGACGGTCGGGGGCGAGGGCCCGCGGAGCGCGTGGCTGATGCTCGTCGGCGAGCAGCCCGGCGACCAGGAGGACAAGGCGGGCAAGCCCTTCGTCGGCCCGGCGGGGCGCGTCCTCGACCAGGCCCTCGACGAGGCCGGCATCGCCCGCGACGAGGTGTTCGTGACCAACGCGGTCAAGCACTTCCGGTTCGAGGAGCGTGGCAAGCGCCGCATCCACAAGCAGCCGACCGTGCGCCAGGTCCGGGCCTGCCGCCCGTGGCTCGACGCCGAGCTGCGGCTGGTCGGGCCGCCCGTCGTCGGGGTGCTGGGCGCGGTCGCGGCCAAGTCGCTGCTGGGTCAGGACTTCCGCATCACCGACCACCGCGGCGAGCTGCTGGAGCAGGACGGGCGCACGGTCGTGCCGACGGTGCACCCGTCGTCGATCCTGCGGTCGGACCCGAAGGAGCGGGAGGAGCTGCTGGCCGCCTTCGTCGCCGACCTGAAAGTCATCGCGGGGGCGCGGCCCTAGATCTCCACGTCGACCTCGCCCACCTCGACCGCCTCGACGCTCCCGCCGGTCTGCGCGGCCAGCCAGCCGTGGAACCCCTCCGGGTCGGCGGCGGTGGCGGTGATCGCGACGTCCCGTCCGTAGCCGACGTCGACGACCGGGTACCCAGCCGCGCGCAGGGCGTTCTCCAGCCGGCCGGCGTCGGCGTGCGGCACGGCGAGCAGGAAGCGGGTGTGCCGGACGCGGCGGAGCACCCCGACGACGTCGACCGTCTCCGACACGGCCCGGCCGTAGGCGCGCACGAGCCCGCCGGCGCCGAGCTTGACGCCGCCGAAGTAGCGGGTGACCACGGCGACGACGTCCGTGAGCTCGCGCCGCAGCAGCACCTCGAGCATCGGGACGCCCGCGGTGCCGGCGGGCTCGCCGTCGTCCGAGGAGCGCTGGACCTCGCCGGCACGGCCGACGCGGAAGGCCGTGCAGTTGTGGGTGGCCGACCAGTGCTCGCGGCGGACCTCGGCGATCACCGCGGCGGCGGCCTCGGCGTCGGGCACCCGGACCAGGCGGCAGAGGAAGCGGGAGCGCTGGATCTCGATCTCGTGCTCGCCGTCCCGGGCGATCACGAGCAGCGGGTCCGGCATTCCGGCGACGCTACCGGGCGGCGTGACCGGCTCGCCGTCATCCCCGTTCTCGGGTACGCGCTGTGACACCGCTCGCGTTACCACGGAGTTCGGTAACGATTCAGAAGATCGGCTCGTCACACGGGGCGAGGGACCGGCGACAGGCCCTCACGACAGAGGAAGTTCCTGATGGGAAGGAAGAGATGAGCACGTTCTGGACCACGGTCCGCAGCACGGTCCGCCGTTTCGACAACTGGACGCTCCACGCGTTCAACCCGCAGTACCCGGTCGGCTCCCGCAGCTGACGCCCCGCGGAGCCGACCGGGCACGGTCCGGCTCTAGTGTCCGGGGGGACCGGCAGTGTCGCCGGCCGTCCCCTCGATCTCCTCGACCGGGGCCTTCACCGGCCGCAGCCGGACCCAGAGGATGAAGAAGGCCGCGAGCACGAGCATCGAGATGCCCGTGATGAGGTTGACGTTCCAGCCCCCCGCCTTCGCGATGTCGGCCTGGTCGGTCGCGACGAGGCCGACGATGAGCAGCACGATCCCGTACACCGAGAACAGCAGCGCGAGCACCGTCCGCAGGTCGAACAGCCGCGACGCGGTGGTCGAGACCGGCGTGTCCTGACCCGCCACGGGGCCTTCCGGTTCCGTCATGGCCCGTCCCTTACCAGAAGATGATGTAGAGGATGGTGGTCAGCGCGAGCACGCCCACCGCGAGGATCGTCGGGCTGCGGTACCAGCCGCTGTCCTCGCCGTGGCTCTCGTGGGTGCGTTCCTCCTTCGACGTCAGGCTCCAGACGAGCCCGCCGAGCTCGGACGCGGGCTTCGGGGTGCTGACCATCGACACCCCCATCGCCACCAGCACGCCGACGATGAACGCCGCGCTGGCGCCGACGAAGCTGCCCGCCTGGCTGGACAGGGCGAGCACGCCGCTGGTGACCAGGATGTTCACGACGACCGCCGCGGCGGTGCCCGACAGCAGCCCGGTCCAGGCCGACGTGCCGGTCATCCGTGGCCAGAACAGGCCGAGGATGAAGATCGCGAACAGCGGTGCGTTGAAGAAGCTGAACAGCGACTGCAGGTAGTCCATGATGTTGCCGGAGCCCGACGCGATGAACGCGGTGGCGATGGCGAGCACGCAGCCGATCACGGTGATCCACCTGCCGACCTGCAGGTAGTAGTGGTCCGACTTGCCCGGCTTCACCCAGTCCTGCCAGATGTCGTAGGTGAACACGGTGTTGAACGAGCTGATGTTCGCCGCCATACCGGCCATGAACGCCGCCAGCAGACCCGCGATGGCGACACCGAGGATGCCGTTCGGCAGGACCTCCTTCATCAGCAGCGACAGCGCGTTGTTGTAGGTGACGTCCGTCGTGCCGCCGGACTTGAGCACCTGCAGCTGCGGCACCAGCACCGCGGCGACCATGCCGGGGATGATGATGACGAGCGGGATGAGCGCCTTCGGGTAGGCGCCGATCAGGGGCGTGCGCTTCGCGGCGGACATGCTCTTGGCCGAGAGCGCGCGCTGGACCTCGGCGAAGTTGGTGGTCCAGTAGCCGAAGGACAGCACGAACCCGAGGCCGAACACGATGCCGATCACCGAGAGCGCCGGGTTCGCGATCTCCGTGAGCGACGTGCCCGGCCAGGACGAGAGCTGCTCGGCGCCGCCGGGGCCGGCGGTGATGGCCTCCTTCAGCCCGTTCCAGCCGCCCACCCGGGCCAGGCCCGAGATCGTGAGCGGGACGAGCAGGGCCAGGATGACGAAGAACTGCAGGACCTCGGAGTAGATCGCCGCCGACAGCCCGCCGAGGGTGATGTAGGCCAGCACGATCAGCGCGGCCACCGGGATCGCCACCCCCAGCGACCAGCCGAGCAGGGCCTCCAGCAGCAGGCCGAGCGAGAACAGGTTCACACCGGCGATCAGCACGGAGGACAGCGCGAAGATCACGGCCTGCACGCGCTGGGTGGTCCGGTTGAACCGCTTGTAGAGGAACTCCGGGACGCTGCGCGCCTTGCTGCCGTAGTAGAACGGCATCATCACCAGGGCGAGGAAGACCATCGCCGGGATCGCGCCGATCCAGTAGTAGTGCACGGTCGGGATGCCGTACTGGGCACCGTTGGCGACCATGCCGATCAGCTCGAGCGCGCCCAGGTTCGCCGAGATGAAGGCGAGGCCGGTGACCCACGCGGGCATCGAGCGGCCGGACAGCAGGAAGTCCAGGCTGGACGACACCGACCGGCGGGCCGCGTACCCGATGCCGAGCACGAGCACGAAGTAGAAGGCGACGAGCAGGTAGTCGAGGACGTTGGCGTCGAGCCGGAGGTCCGTCTGTCCTTGCGCAAGGATGGTCGTCATGCGAGTCCGCCTCGCAGCCGGGCCGCCGTGCGGCCCCGTCCGGTTCGCGTCATAGCGGCTCCCTCGCCGGTCCCGGTGCGGTACGTGTCGGGACGCAAGGTACCCCTTCCCGCGCGAAACTGAACATTATCCGACAGGCTGAATCGGTCGAGTATGTGCGAACGAGACCGAACCTTCAGCCTGACAGTGCCGAGCGATCTGCGCGGATCCTGCACGGATCTGTCCGCTCGGCCCGTTGACGCCCGTGTGGTGGCGTTGCATTGTGTGCGATGTGGTGCGGGACGAGGGTGTGCGGCCGTGAGCCTCCTCGCGCGTCAACGTCAGGAGCTCATCCTCGAACAGGTGCGTGAGCGGGGCGCCGTCCGCGTGTCCGATCTCGCCGAGCGGTTCGGGGTGTCGGACATGACCGTGCGCCGGGACCTCGACGTCCTCGCCCGGCGGCGGCTCGTCGACAAGGTGCACGGCGGCGCGACGGCGGTGGGTCCCGTCGCGGCCAGCACGGACGAGCCCGGGTTCGCCGTGAAGTCCGGCCGGCAGCAGGAGGAGAAGGAGGCCATCGCCGAGGCCGCCGCCCGGTTCGTCGAGCCCGGCACGGCGATCGGGCTGTCCGCGGGGACCACGACGTGGGCCCTGGCCCGCCGCATCACCGACGTCGCCGACCTCACCGTCGTCACCAACTCGATGGCGGTGGCGGAGGTCCTGCACGCTGCCCGCCGCCCCGACCGCACCGTCGTGCTGACAGGCGGGATCCGCACGCCGTCGGAGGCGTTGGTCGGGCCGGTCGCCGTGGCGGCGCTGCGCTCGCTCAATCTCGACGTCGTGTTCCTCGGCGTGCACGGGATGAGCGCGGCCAGCGGCTTCACCACCCCGAACCTGATGGAGTCCGAGACCGACCGGGCGCTGGTCGAGGCCGGTCAGCGGCTCGTGGTGGTCGCCGACAGCACGAAGTGGGGGACGGCCGGCATCTCCACGATCGCCGAGCTCTCCGAGGCCGACGTCCTCGTCACGGACGACGGCCTCGACGACGACGCCCGCGCGGTGCTCGAGGGCGAGGTGGACCAGCTGGTCCTCGCCCCCGCCCGCGGCTGAGCGTCCGCGGGGCTGTTCGGTGCGACCGTCAGGGGCGGGGGCGGCCGCGCCAGGTGCCGGGGTGCTCGTACAGCTCGCGCAGGTCGAGGAGGTGGCTGCGCATCGCCTCCTCCGCCTGCTCCGCCTCGCCCCGGGCGATGTGCTCGGCGATCGTGGCGTGACAGCCGTCGACCTCGTCCCACTGCTCGCGGGCGACGGCGGCGCGGTCGAGCTTGGTCCGCAGCACGTCGCCGACCGGCTGGCCCATCATCGTGAACATCAGGTTCCCGGTGGCCATGAGGATCGTGGTGTGGAAGTCGAGGTGCGGCACGAACCCGCTCGGGTCGCGGGGGTCCCGCGGTGCGGTGGCGGCGGCGCGGAGGGCCTCGACGGTCTCCTCGTCGGCGCGCTGGGCCGCGAGCCGGGCCGCCGCGGGCTCCAGCAGCAGACGGGCCTCGAGCAGGTCGCCGATCCGGAGCTGCGGGGTGGCGACGAGGACGCCGAGCGCGCTGCCGACGTCCTCGACCAGCTTCGTGGGGTCCGGCGCGCTGACGAACGACCCGCCCTGCACCCCGCGCCGGGTCTCGATGAGGTGCTGGCTGGCCAGGGACCGCAGGGCCTCCCGCACGGTGGAGCGGCTGACGCCGAACATCCTGGTCAGCTCGGCCTCCGCGGGGAGGCGGGCGCCGGGTTCGAGCATGCCCTGCATGATCTGGGAGCGCAGCTCGTCCGCCACCTGCCGGTAGGCCGGCCGCACGCGCTGGACGCGCAGGTGGGCGACCGGCGCACCCGCCCGGACCGCGGGACCGGACGGCACCCGGCCGGACGTCGCCCCGTCGGCCGGGGGAGCCGCGGCGTCGCGGCGCTCCGGGGTCGGGGCCATGTGATCACGCTCCGGGAGTCTCGCGCCCCGGCGTGGGACGTCGGCGGATGCGCACCGGCCGGTGCGCGGCCGCCGCGTCCCCGCAGCCTACCCACGGCCCGGGGTGGACCGGGGCGATCCGGCGTGGAAACGTCCGACACCGTGACCGACCCCGTGCTCCCGACCGCCGCCGCCGACCTGCTCGGCACGCGGACCCTCCTCTTCGTGCCGGGCGACCGCCCGGAGCGCTTCGCCAAGGCCGCGGGGTCCGGTGCCGACCTCGTCGTGCTGGACCTCGAGGACGCCGTCGCGCCGGCGGCCAAGCCGGACGCCCGCGAGGCCGTCCGGGAGTGGCTCGCCGCCGGGAACCGGGGGATGGTGCGGATCAACCCGCCCGGCACGGAGTGGTACGAGGAGGACGTCGCGGCCGTCGCCGCCGTCACGGCAGCCCCCGTGCCGGTCATGCTGCCCAAGGCGCAGGACCCCGCCGAGGTGGCCGCGCTGGTCGCCGCTCTGGGCCCGGGGGCGCAGGTCGTGCCGCTGGTCGAAACCGCCCTCGGGGTGCACCGGGCCGTCGAGGTGTGCGGGGTCGAGGGCGTGGTGCGGGCCGGGTTCGGCAGCGTCGACCTGGCGAGCGAGCTGGGCGTCGACCCCGTCGACCGGGAGGCCCTGCGGTTCGCGCGCTCGGCGCTGGTGCTGGGCAGCCGGGCCGTCGGCGCGGGCGCCCCGATCGACGGCGTGACGACGGCGGTGCGGGACGAGCAGCTCCTCCTCGAGGACTGTGCGCACGGGCTGTCGCTGGGCTTCACCGCCAAGATGTGCATTCACCCCGCGCAGGTGGGGCCGGTCACGATCGCGTTCTCGCCGACTCCCGAGCAGGTCGAGTGGGCCCGCGCGGTGGTCGGGGCGTCGGCGGCGGGCGGGGTCGCCGTCGTCGACGGGAAGATGATCGACAAGCCGGTGGTGGAGCGGGCGCGGGCCCTGCTGCTGCGCGCCGGCGAGTCCGGCTGACCCACGGCCGACCCACGGCCGACCCACGGCCGACCCACGGCCGAGGACGGGTGAGGTTGGCGCCGACCCCTTGTCGTCGAAACGTCTGATGATTAGCGTGCGACAAGTGGTCGGGGACCCGCCCGGCCGCCCCCGTGCCTCGCGGCGCGGGGTGGGACGAGCGCGCACCGCAGCGCGCGAGGGGAGCCACGCGATGACACCCGGACCGTCTCGACCCACCGACTCCGGCGCGTCCGCCCGCCCACCGACCACCGGCGCACCGACCGCCGGCCTCGCCGCCCGGCTCGACCGCATCCCGGTCGTCACGCCGGCCCACCGTCGCTGGGTGGGGCTGCTCGGCTTCCTGTTCGTGTTCGACCTGGTCGACCTCAACTCCTTCGCCTACGCCGCGCCCGCCCTGCGCGCCGAGTGGGGGCTGTCGATCGGCGGCGTCGGCGCGATCACCTCGGCGGGCTTCGTCGGGATGTTCTTCGGCGCGATCGCGGGCGGCCGGCTCTCCGACCGCATCGGCCGCCGCCCGGTCCTGATCGGCGCCGTCTTCTTCTACTCGCTGTTCTCGCTGCTGAGCGCGCTGGCGACCGGCCCGCTGATGCTCGGCGGGCTGCGCATCCTCACCGGCTTCGGGTTGCAGGCCATGACCGGCGTGCTGCTGGTCTGGGTGAGCGAGATGTTCCCGCGGCCGCTGCGCGGCCGCTACCAGGCGCTGCTGCTGGCCATCGGGCTCGCCGGCGTGCCGATCGCGGCGTGGGTGGCCCGGCTCGTCGTGCCGATGGGACCCGACACCTGGCGGTGGATCTTCGTCGTCGGCGCGCTCGGCGCGGTCGGCGGCGTGGTCGCGCTGCGCACCCTGCCCGAGTCGATCCGCTGGTGCGCCGCGCACGGCCGCACCGGCGACCCGCGGCAGGAGGAGCTCGTCGCGCGGCTGGAGGCGCAGGCCGAGGAGAAGACCGGACAGCCGCTGCCGGCGCCCGTCGCCGACCGGCCGGTCGTGCCCGGGAAGCTGACCGAGCTGCTGCGCGGCGCCACGCTGCGCAAGACCGTGGTCGCCGCGGCGGCCTGCGTCTTCCTGATCCTGTCGTTCTACGGCTTCAGCTCCTGGGTGCCGACGCTGCTGGTCGAGCGCGGCTACTCGACGGCCGAGAGCCTCACGTACTCGTCGATCCTCGCCATCGCCGCGGTGCCGGGCGCCCTGCTCGCGCTGCCGGTCATCGACCGGTTCGAGCGGAAGACGGTGATCCTCGTGCTCGAGGTCGTCGTCGCGGTGCTCCTGCTGCTCTTCGGCCTGATCGACCACCCCGCCGCGATCATCGTCTGCGGCTTCGGCGCGGCCATGCTGATGCAGACCGGCGTCGCCACGCTGTACACCTACATCGCCGAGGTCTTCCCGCTGCACCTGCGCGGGCTCGGCTCCGGCATCGCCAACGGTTCCGGCCGGCTCGCCGGGGTACTCGGGGGCTTCCTGGTCGCCGCGCTGTACACCGGGACCGGCCTGGCCGGCGTGTTCACCTACCTGGCGCTCGCCGCGCTCCTGATGGGCCTGGTCATGGCCCTGTTCGGCGAGCGCACCACCAACCGCCGGCTCGAGGACATCGAGCGCAGCTGAAGGAGGAACCCCACGTGACCGTGAAGCCGGGCTGGCAGGGACGGTTCTACGAGGACTTCGAGATCGGGGACGTCTACCAGCACCCGCTGGGGCGCACGATCACCGAGACCGACAACACCTGGTTCACGCTCCTGACGATGAACACCAACCAGGCGCACTTCAACGCGCAGGTCGGGCAGTCGTCGGAGTTCGGCCGGATGCTCGTCGCCTCGCCGCTGACGATCTCGATCGCCATGGGCCAGTCCGTCACCGACACCACGCAGAACGCCTTCGCGAACCTCGGGCTCGACGAGCTGAAGCTCACCGCCCCGGTCTTCGCCGGCGACACCATCTGGTCGGAGTCGATCGTGCTGGACAAGCGGGAGTCGGGCAGCAGGCCGCACGCCGGGATCGTCACGATCAAGACCCGGACGCTGAACCAGGACGCCGTCGAGGTGCTGTCGTTCAAGCGCACCTTCTACGTGCACAAGCGGGACACGGACGGCGCGACGTCGTTGTTCCCGCAGGCCGCGACGCCGCTGCGGCTGGAGGACGCGTGAGGCCGCTGGAGGACGTCCGGATCGTCTCGCTCGAGCAGTACGGGGCGGGCCCGTTCGGTTCCATGCACCTCGCGGAGCTGGGCGCGGAGATCATCAAGGTGGAGGACCCGTCGGTGGGCGGGGACGTCGGGCGCTCCGTGCCGCCGTACGCGGAGGCGGGCGACTCCCTCTTCTTCCAGTCCTTCAACCGGGACAAGTCCTCGATCACCCTCGACATCCGCACGCCCGAGGGCCGCGCGGTGTTCGAGGACCTGGTCCGCAGCGCCGACGCGGTGTACTCCAACCTGCGCGGCGACGTCCCGGAGAAGCTCCGGATCCGCTACGAGGACCTCAAGGAGGTCAACCCGCGGATCGTCTGCTGCTCGCTGACGGGCTTCGGCATGACGGGCCCGCGCTCGAAGGAGCCCGGGTACGACTACGTGCTGCAGGCCCTCGGCGGGTGGATGTCGCTGACCGGCGAGCCGGGCGGGGCGCCGCAGAAGACCGGGCTCTCGCTCGTGGACTACTGCGGCGGGTACGTCGCGGCGATCTCGCTGCTGGCGGCGATCCACGCGGCGCGGCGGGACGGCGTCGGCACGGACTGCGACCTGTCGCTGTACGACACCGCCGTCAGCCTGCTGACCTACCCGGGCACCTGGCACATGACGGCGGGCTACGAGCCGGCCCGCACGCACCACTCGGCGCACCCGTCGCTGATCCCGTTCCAGGCCTTCGAGGCGGCCGACGGCTGGCTGGTCGTCGGCTGCGCCAAGGAGAAGTTCTGGCAGCGGCTGACCGTGGTGATGGGCCGCCCGGAGCTGGCCGAGGACCCGCGCTTCGCGACCTTCGCCGACCGCAACCGGAACCGCGAGGTGATCATCCCGCTGCTGGAGGAGATCTTCCGGACGCGGACGGTCGCCGACTGGCTCGCGCCGATGTACGCGGCGTCGATCCCGTGCGCGCCGATCAACGACGTGGCCGACGCGCTGGTGGACCCGCACACGCTGGAGCGCAACCTGATCGCCGAGACGGAGAGCGAGGCGCTCGGGCAGGTGCGGAGCCTGCGCAGCGCCGTGCGGGTCGGGCCGCCGGGGGCGGACCGGGCGCCGACGCGGCCGGCGCCGGCGATGGGGGCGGACACCGAGCGCGTCCTCAAGGACCTGGGTTACGACGACGACCGGATCGCCGCCCTGCGCGCGTCCGGGGCCTTCGGGGAGGGCTGAGATGGACTTCCAGCTGAACGACGAGCAGCGCCTGTTCCGGGACACGCTGCGGGACTTCGTCGACAAGGAGATCGTGCCGGTGGCGCGGGACTGGGAGCAGTCCGGGCGCTACCCGACGGAGATCGTCGAGGGGATGAAGCAGCTCGGGCTGTTCGGCCTCGCCGTCCCCGAGGAGTACGGCGGGCTCGCGGCGGACACGGTGTCGTTCGCGCTGACGTTCGAGGAGATCTCCCGCGGCTGGATGGGCATCGCCGGCATCCTCGGCAGCCACTCCGTCTCGTGCTTCATGCTCGCCCGGCACGGCACCGAGGAGCAGAAGACCCGCTACCTGCCGGACCTGGCGACCGGCAAGCGCCGCACCGGGATCGCGCTCACCGAGCCGGGCGCGGGGACCGACCTGCAGGGGATCCGGACCGTCGCCCGCAAGGAGGGCGACGAGTACGTGATCAACGGGACCAAGATGTGGATCACCAACGCCCGGTACGCGGACCCGCTGCCGGTGCTGGTGAAGACCGACCCGACCGCCACCCCGGCGCACAAGGGGATGAGCATCCTGCTGGTCGAGGCCGGCACGCCCGGTTTCGAGGTCACCCAGGACATCGGCAAGCTCGGCTACAAGGGCACCGAGTCCTGCGAGGTCGTGCTGACGGACGTCCGGGTGCCGGAGTCGCAGCTGCTCGGCGGGATCGAGGGCCGCGGCATGCAGCAGGCGCTGTCCTCGCTGGAGACCGGCCGGATCAACATCGCGGCGCGCAGCGTCGGGATCGCCCAGCGCGCCTACGACGAGGCGCTCAACTATGCCCGCGAGCGCACGGCGTTCGGGCAGGCCATCGGCGAGTTCCAGGCCGTGCAGATGCGGCTCGCGGAGATCGCCGTGCGGCTGCAGGCGGCGCGGCTCATGACCTACTGGGCAGCCTCGCGGATGGACGACGGCGTGCGGATGGACACCGAGTCGGGCATGGCGAAGATCTTCGCCTCCGAGCAGGCGCTGGCCTGCGCGACCGACGCCATGCGCATCCACGGCGGCTACGGCTACTCCACCGAGTTCGAGGTCGAGCGGCTGTACCGGGACGCCCCGCTGATGTCGATCGGCGAGGGGACGAACGACGTGCTGCGCGGCGTCGTCGCCAAGGCCCTCCTCGCGGGGAAGGCGACCATCCGGTGACGGACCCTCGCGTCGCGGAAGGCCCGGCATGAGCTCGCCGGAGGAGCTCGGCGCCCTGGCGGTCCGGCTCGGCTACGCCCTCGACCCGACCCAGGTGAAGGACATGGCCGAGGCGGTCGCCGCCGCCGAACCCGCGGCCGCCGCCCTGCGCGACCTGCCGGTACGCCCGGAGACCGCCGACCCGTTCCGCGGCGAGACCTGGCTGCGGGGACCCGTGAGTGCCGACTGCCCCGCTGGCGGCACTTCGCCCTCACGACCTCCGGTGACCAGCGAGAACGTGCTCGACGGGCTCGGGGTGCTCGACCTCGGCGGTACGGAGGGCCTGCGGGAGAGCGCGGCGCGACTGCGGAGCGCCGGGCCCGCCGGCGAGCGGGTCGCGGCCGCCCTCGCCGGGCTGGAACGGGTGCACGCCGAGCTGAACTGCACCATCCGATTCCTGCACGAGCGCGCCGCGGAACGGGCCGCCGCATCGGACGACCGCGTGGCGCCACGGCTGCTCGAGGGCGTGCCGTTCGCGGTCAAGGACGTGATCGACGTCGAGGGCGTCCCGACCACGGCGGCCTCCCGCACCCGGGCCGACGCGGCCCCCGCCGCGGCCTCGGCGACCGTCGTCGCGCGGCTGGAGGCGCACGGGGCGATCCCGATCTCGAAGGACGCCACCACGGAGTTCGCCGTCGGCGGGCCGCACCCACCGCTGACCGGACCCTGCCGCAACCCGTGGGACCGCGAACGCTGGGCCGGCGGCTCCTCGACCGGCACGGCCGCGGCGGTGGCGGCCGGCGCCGTCCCCTTCGGGCTGGGCACGGACGTCGGCGGCTCGGTCCGGTTGCCGGCCGCCTGGTGCGGCCTCACCGGGCTCAAGCCGACCGCGGGCGCGATCCCGCGCACCGGGGTGGTCCCGCTGTCCTGGACCACCGAGACGGTCGGCCCGCTGGCCCGCGACGCCCGCACCGTCGCGTTGCTGTTCGCCCTGCTCCGCGGGCCCGACGGCGTCGACCCGCGGATGCCGGACGTCCCGCTGCGCCCGCCCGCCGACCTGCGCGGACTGCGCATCGCCCTGCCCGGCGGCTACCTCACCGAGCTGTGCGACGGCGCCGTCCGGGCCGGCGTGGCCCACCTCGCCGAGGTCCTCGTCGACGCCGGGGCCGAGATCGTCCCCGGCGAGATCCCGAGCGCCGAACGGGCCCTGCCGATCGGCTACGAGATCGTGTTCACCGAGGCCGCGGCCCTGCACCGGATCGACGCCGCGCGCTGGGGCGAGTACGACCCGGTGACGGTCAAGCGGATCAGCCAGGGGATCGCCACGCCGGCGAGCGACTATCTCCGCGCGCTGCAGTTCCGGGCGGAGCTGCAGGACGAGCTCGAGCGCGTGTTCGGGGGCGCCGACCTGATCGTCGTCCCGACCACGCCGGCGACCGCGCCGCGGCTGCCCGACGGCACCGTGACCGTCGACGGCGAGCGGTACCCGCTCTACGCCGCGCAGTCCCGCGCGACGATGCTCGGCAACCTCACGGGGGCCCCGGGACTCGCCCTGCCCACCGGGTTCGCACCCGACGGCTGCCCGGTCTCGGCCCTGCTCATCGCCCCGCCGCACGGGGAGGCGACCGCGCTGCGGGCGGCCCAGCTGTTCCAGGACCGCACCGACCACCACACCCGCACGGCCCCGATCTCGGCCTGACCCCTTCCCAGCGCACATACGTCTGACGTATCGTCCGCCCTCGACCAGGAGGCTCACCGATGACCCTCAGCCCAGCCCGCACCGCCCTCGCCGGTCAGGTCGGCGACTTCGCCGCCCGTGCCGAGCTGTCCGACGTGCCCGCGGAGGTGGCGGAGCGCGCCCGCCACCTGATCCTCGACGCGGTCGGCCTGGCCTTCGCGTCGACGGCATACGGGTTCCCGAAGGTCGCCCTGGAGGCGTTGTCCGCCTTCGGCGGCGGCACCCACCCGGTGCTCGGGATGCCGGACCGGCTCTCGCCGCGCGATGCCGCGGTGCTCAACGGCGTGCTGATCCACGGCATGGACTTCGACGACACCCACATCCCGGCCGTCACGCACGTCTCCGCCGCCGCGCTGCCCGCGGCGATCTCGGCGGCCGTGAGCCGGGGCGCGACCACCGAGGACCTGCTGTTGGCCTACATCCTCGGCGTCGAGGTGTCGGCGCGGGTCGGGATCGGCGGGGCCGGCGGATTCCACGACGTCGGCTTCCACCCGACCGCGGTGGCGGGCGCGTTCGGCGCGTCCGTGGCGGCCGGCAAGATCGCCGGGCTCGACGCCGACGGCCTGGCCGCGGCCCAGGGCGTCGTCGGGTCGATGAGCGCCGGGCTGCTGGAGTTCCTCGCCGACGGCGCCTGGACCAAGCGCCTGCACCCGGGCTGGGCGGCGATGTCCGGGCTGACCGCGGCGAGCTTCGCCAAGGCCGGCTGGAGCGGCCCGCCCGCGGTGTACGAGGGCCGGTTCGGGCTCTACAACACCCATCTCGCGGGGCGCGAGACCCACCCCGAGGCCGTCGGCGACCGGCTGGGGGAGACCTGGGAGCTGGTGCGCACGGCCGTCAAGCCGTACCCGATCTGCCACTTCATCCACGCCTTCGCCGATGCCGTGCTCACGCTGCGCCCGGAGATCGGCGCGACCGGGATCACCGAGATCCGCTGTGCGATCCACCCGGTGCCGGGCAAGGTCGTCTGCGAGCCGGCCGAGGCGAAGTGGGTCCCGCGCGACGAGTACGACGCCAAGTTCAGCCTGCCGTTCGTGGTCTCCGCGGCGCTCACCCGCGGTCGGTTCACGCTCGCCGAGCTGGAGGACGACGCCCTCGGCGACGCCGCGATCCTCGACCTCGCGCAGAAGGTGCGGGTCTCCGAGGACCCGGACAGCGCCTTCCCGGCCGCGTACTCCGGCGCCGTCGAGATCGAGCTGGCCGACGGGCGGGTGCTGCGGCACCGCGAGCAGGTCAACCGCGGGCACGACGAGCGCCCGCTCACCAACGCGGAGGTCGTGGCCAAGTTCCGGGAGACGATCGGCCGGGTCGCCCCCGACGCCACCGCCGACCGGGTGCTCGACGCCGTGCTGTCCCTCGGCGACGGCACCCCCGCCGCCGACTTCGCCGAGGCGTGTCGTGGGTAGTGTCGGCGTCTTCCTGACCCACCAGCAGCCGGCCGGGCGGGACCCGGTGGTGGCGCTGCAGGAGCAGCTCTCGCTCGTGCGCGCGGCCCGCGACGGCGGGCTGGACTCGGTCTTCGCCGGACAGCACCACCTCCCGGAGTCGTTCTCCCACATCCAGCCGCTGCCGTGGCTCGCCCGGCTCGCCGCCGAGGCGGGCGACATGCGGATCGGCACCGGGATCCACCTGCTCGCGCTGCACAACCCCGTCGACACCGCGGAGAACTTCGCGAGCCTCGACGCCGTGTGCGGCGGCCGGTCCATCTTCGGCGTCGGGCTGGGCTACCGGGAGGTCGAGTACGCGGCCTTCGGGATCCCGCCGCGGCAGAAGGTCCGGCGGTTCGAGGAGAACCTGCGGATCGTCGAGGCGATGTGGTCCGGCGAGCCGGTGTACGCGGACAACGACTGGTGCCGGCTCGACGGCGTGCGCTCCACGACGTTGCCCGCGGGGCGCCCGCCCGTCTGGATGGCCGCGAACTCCGATGCCGCGGTGAAGCGGGCGGCCCGGCTCGCCGACACCTGGATGATCAACCCGCACGCCACGACGTCGACCATCCGTCGTCAGCTCGACCTCTTCCACGCCGAGCGCGCCGCCGCGGGCCGGGAGCCCGTGCGGGAGCTGCCGCTGATGCGGGAGATCTACTGCGCCCCGACGCGGGAGCGGGCGATCGAGCTGGCCCGGCCGCACCTGGCCGGGAAGTACGCGGTCTACGCCGACTGGGGGCAGGACCGTGTCATGCCCGAGAAGGAGTCGTTCCGAACGGATTACGCCGACCTCGCCGAGGACCGGTTCGTGGTGGGCTCTCCGGAGGACTGCCTCGCGGCGCTGCTGCCGTGGCGGGAGCTGGGGGTCGACCACTTCGTACTGCGCACCGACTGGGCGGGTATGCCCGTCGGCGACGCCCTGGCCTCCGTCGAGCTGCTCGCGCGCGAGGTGGCCCCCGTGCTCCGGTCCTCCCCGGCCGGTTCCCGTCCCCCGAGCCCCGAAGGGAGTCCGCGATGGACTTCGGCGTCTTCATCCCCATCGCCAACAACGGCTGGCTGATCTCCGAGAACTCGCCCCAGTACATGCCGACGTTCGAGCTGAACAAGCGCATCGTGCAGGAGGCCGAGGCGCAGGACTTCGCGTTCGCCCTGTCGATGATCAAGCTGCGCGGCTTCGGCGGCAAGGTCGAGTTCTGGGACCACGCGCTGGAGTCGTTCACGCTGATGGCGGGCCTGGCCGCCGTCACCGAGCGGATCAAGCTCTACGCCTCCACGGCGGTCCTGACCCTGCCGCCGGCGATGGTGGCCCGCATGGCGACGACGATCGACTCGATCGCGCCGGGACGCTTCGGCATCAACATCGTGTCCGGCTGGGCCAGCGGCGAGTACGCGCAGATGGGTCTGTGGCCGGGCGACGACTACTACAACTACCGCTACGACTACTCGACCGAGTACGTCCAGGTCATGAAGGAGCTGTGGGAGAAGGGGCGCAGCGACTTCAAGGGGCAGTACTTCCAGATGGAGGACTGCGTGCTGTCGCCGAGGCCGAGCGGGCACATCGACATCGTCTGCGCGGGGCAGTCCGACCGCGGCATGCGGATGGTCGCCGAGCAGGGCGACTACAACTTCATCCTCAGCCCCGGCGTGAACGACCCGGAGGTCTACCGGGAGTCCACCCAGCGGCTCGCGAAGGCGGCCGAGCAGACCGGCCGGGATGTCGGGTCGCTGCCGCTGTTCATGGCGATCATGGCCGACACGGACGAGGAGGCCCGCGCCAAGTGGGACTCCTACCAGGCCGGGGCGGACGCCGGGGCGCTCGGCTACATGGCCGACGAGGGCGGCAAGGACACCGGCACGGACACCGGCGGCACCGCGAAGATGATCAACCTGCCGGAGGGGGCCGTGAACTTCAACATGGCGACCCTGGTGGGCAGCTACGAGACGATCGCGCGGCAGATCGACCAGGTCGCGACCATGCCCGGGGTCAAGGGGATGATGTTCACCTTCGACGACTTCGAGCAGGGCGTGCACGACTTCGGCACGAAGGTGAAGCCGCTGCTCGGCTGAGCGGAGCTCACGGAGCGAGCATCGGCGCTGAGCGGAGCTCGCGGAGCGAGCATCGGCGCTGATCTGCCGGTCCCCGGGGGCGCGGTCGCACAGGGCGCCCCCGGGGCCGGTGCTCAGATCCGGCGGGCGTTGTGGAACGGCATCGCCGACATGTCGGAGACCTTCACCGGCTCGCCGCTGGTGCTGGCGTGCAGGATCTTGCCGCCGCCCATGTAGATGCCCACGTGGCTCACCGGCGAGTAGAAGAACACCAGGTCGCCGGGCTGCAGCTGGTCCTTGCTGACCGCGGTCCCGAAGGTCGACTGGGCCGCGGACGTGCGCGGGATGCTGATCCCGGCCTGCTTGAAGGCCCACGAGGTCAGGCCGGAGCAGTCGAACGCGTTCGGGCCGCTCGCGCCCCACTGGTAGGGGGTGCCGAGCTTGGCGCGGGCCGCGGCGAGAGCCTTCGCCCCGGCCCCGGTGGCCTGCCCGACGACGTCGTCCACCGCGTCGTCGATCGCGCCCCCGGCCGACCGGGCGGCCCGGCGCAGCGCGCTGCGCTGCTCCTCGGCGGCCTCGGCAGCCTTGGCGGCCTCGGCCTTCTGGACCGCGGCGATCCTGGCGGCGTCGGCCTTGTCGAAGACCTGCGGCAGCGCGCCCATGGCGGTGCCGAAGGCGGACTGCATCGAGCCGCCGACGGCGCCGGGACCGTCCTGGACGGCCTGCAGGACCTGGGTCGGCCGGTCGTCGCCCCGGTCGTCGGCGTCCGTGCCGCCGTCGAGCGTCGCGTCGGCCGCGGCGAGGCGGACGGTCGGGGAGTCGACGCCGGTGGCCTGGGCGATCTCGCCGCCCGGGGTGGGCAGGCCGGTGAGGACCGCGCTGGCGCCCAGGACGGTGACGGTCGCCGCGGCCGCGACGGCCTTCGGCGAACGGATCGCGGCCGACAGCGCGGGGAAGACGCCGGTCAGCGAGATGCCGTCGCCACCCGGGCCGCGCCCCGCGCCGAGGCCCGAGGTGAAGAAGGAGCCGGTGAGGCCGGCGGGCGGCGCGGGGCGCTCCTCCCGGACGGCCGGGGCGACCGGCGGGGTGAGCGCCGTCGGCGCCGAGTCGGGCGCGGCCGGCCGCGCGTCCGCGGCGGGGACGCCGAGGGGGGAGAACGGGGCCCCGTCCGCCTCGTCCGCCTCGGCGGCGCGCCGGGCACGGCGGCCGCCCGAGGGCGGGGGAGCGGACGAGCCGGTGAGCCGGGCGATCAGGTCCGCGGCGGACTGACCCTGACCGTCCTCTGCACTGTGCCGGGAGCTCGGCACGAGCACCGGGCGCGGTGCCACACACGTGTCGGACATGCGTCGTTCCTCGCCGTCCACGGGCGTGCGGGAAGCCGGGGAGCAACCGCGCCGCGCCTGCCCCGTGCCGGGGGTTGGGCGCCCGGGGGAATGTCGGCGGGCAGGCGGGACGGGCCGACCGGGCGTGCCGGTGGACGTCGTTCCCACCGGCAGAACCGACCGTAACCGTCCCGTGATCGCCGCGCGGTCCGAACGGGCCCCGGCGCGCCGAGCGGACGGCCCCGAGGGACGAGCCGTCGTTTCCCGCCGTCGAAGCCGCTCGTGGCGATCCGGACGCAGGTCACGACCCGGCCTCGACCGGCGAACGGGACGCCACTCCCGCGGACCGCACGACCGGCAGCGCCGGACGGGATCACAGGGTGATCGTGTAACGGCGGGCGGCGCCACACCGCTCCCTCGAGGAGCGAGAACACCGCAGCTCACCGGGGGTCGTGAGTGGCGAGTGCCCCTCTAGCGTCGCTAGGAGACTGCTGACGAACCCCGGCCTACTGCGCGACGCCCGAGCGGCGCCCGCGCTGCGTTGTCGGCCTTGCGAATACGCCCGGTATGAGCTGCGGGCTCCGCCTTGCGCGGACACCACCCGGCCGCCGCTCGCGACGACCGGGGTTCTTCAGCAGTTTCCCTAGGCGCTCACGGGTCGGGTGAGGGCGGCCTCGTAGACCTCGCGGAGGCGGGCGGCCCAGCCGTCGGCCTCGAAGCGCTCGAGGAAGCGGGCCCGGGCGGCGCGGCCGAGCCGGGCGCGGAGGGCGTCGTCGCCGGCGAGCTCCACGATCGCGTCGGCGATGGCGGCGGCCGTCAGCGGGACCTGCCGCCCGACGTCCCGCGTGACGATCTCGGGCAGCCCGCCGACCCGGCTCACGATGGCCGGCACCCCGGCGGCCATCCCGCGGACCACCACGCTGGGCATGGCGTCGGTGCGCGTGGTGTGCAGCTGCAGGTCCGCGGCCTGCAGCAGCTCCCCGGGATCGCCGTGGTGCCGGAACACGACCCGGCCCTCCAGCTCCTCCTCGCGCCCCACCCGCGCTTCCAGCCAGGGCCGCAGCGGCCCGTCGCCGGTGAGCACGACGGTGAGCGGGAGGTCCTCGGGGAGCTCGGCGAGGGCGTCGAGCAGCAGGTCCTGGCCCTTGCCGCGGCGCATCGGCGCGGCGGACACCGCCAGCAGCCCGTCGTCGCCCACGCCCAGGCCGCGCCGCACGCGCGCCCGCACCGCCGGGTCGGCCGGGCCCGGGTCGGTGACGCCGTCGGGCAGCACGACCAGGCCCTTCTCCGAGCCGGCGACCCGCAGGTACCAGTCCCGCTGCAGTCGGGAGATCGCGATGGTCCGCGTGACGAACCGCTTCCGGGCCAGCGTGCGGGCGGTGCGCCGCACCCGGTCGAGCCGGTCCGCGGGCTCCTCCTCGATGCGGTGCAGCGTGGAGACCACCGGGATCCGCAGCCGGGTCGCGGCCGCGCTGCCGGCGACGTCGGCGTTCGGGGCGTGCGTGTGCACCAGCCGGACCCGGTGCTCGCGCAGCGTCTCGACCACCCGGGGCACCGCCCGCGGGTCCCACGGTGCGAGCCCGTGCTCGACGACCACGGCACCGGACCGGCGGAGCGCGGCCGCCCGCGCGCCGTCGCCGCTGCCGGAGATGCCGACTACCACGAGCTCCAGTCCCGCCGCCCGCGCGGCGCGGGCGAGGGCCTCGAGGCCGTACTCACCCCCGTCGGGGTGCAGCGTGTCGACGAGGTGCGCCACCCTCACGTCCCGGTCCTCCGCTCGCTCGAGTTCACCCGGTCGGGTCCGCGACCCTACCGGGCCGGTGACGCTGCGCGACCCGGCGAACCCGCTCCGCCCGGGCGGCTCGGCCCCGACCCTCGCCCGCATAGGGTGTCGACGTGCGCACGGTGTACGTGATCGGGATCGGCTCGGGGGACCCCGACCACCTCACATTGCAGGCGGTGGCCGCGCTGAAGCGCGTCGACGTCGTCTTCGTCATCGACAAGGGCGGGGTGAAGGAGGACCTCACCGCGCTGCGGACCGGGATCCTCGACCGGCACCTCGAGCCCGGCAGCTACCGGGTCGTCGAGGCCGCGGACCCCGAGCGGGACCGCAGGGCCGGCGCGGGGGAGGCCGGGCGGTCCGAGAGGTACACGGCCGCCGTCGTCGACTGGCAGGACCGCCGCGGGTCGCTCTACGCGTCGATGCTCGCGGAGCTGGCCGACGGCGAGACCGGCGCCTTCCTCGTGTGGGGCGACCCCTCCCTCTACGACGGCACCCTGCGGCTGCTCGAGGGCGTCGAGGGGATCGAGGTCGTCTCCTACCCCGGGATCTCCAGCGTGCAGGCGCTCGCCGCCGCCCACCGGCTGATCCTCAACCGGGTCGGACGGCCCGTGCTGATCACCACCGGCCGGCGGATCGCGGCCGGGCTGCCCGCCGACGTCGACGACGTCGTGGTGATGCTCGACGGCGGCACCGCCTTCGCGCAGCTGCCCGACGACGAGGTCGCCGACGTGGAGGTGTACTGGGGGGCCTACGTGGGCAGCCCGGACGAGCTCCTGGTGTCCGGCCCCGTCCTCGAGGTCCGTGACGAGATCGTGAGGCTCCGGGCGGAGGCACGGGAGCGCAAGGGCTGGATCATGGACACGTACCTGCTGCGGCGGCATCCCGGGGACCGCTGAGCGGGCCGGCCGCGGGAGCGGGACGGGGGTGGCGGTGTGACCGAGCGAGGCACGTCGGCGCGCGGGGCGCGCGGACGTCGGGACGACGAGGGGCGCTCGATCCCGGCCGACGGGACCGGGCTCGGCGGCGCGGACGTGGCCGGTGACCCCGACGCCGTCCGCAACGGCACCGCCGGCCGTCGTAGCACCGGACCGATCGACGGACCCGAGGACGGGGCCGTGAACGGGGCGCTCGACGGCGCGGTGGACGGTGCCGCGGACGGGTCGCCGCTCGCGCCGCCCGCGGCTCCGGTGGCTGCTCCGGCGTCGGCGGGGCCCCCGGTGACCCCACCGCCGGACCGCGGCGCGGTGATCGGCGGCGGGCTGACCTGGCTGGCGACCTGGAGCTGGCGGATCCTGCTGATCGCGTTCGGCGCCATCCTGTTCGGCCTCGTGGTCGGTGCGCTGTGGCCGATCGTGCTGCCGGTGCTCCTCGGCGTCATCCTCGCGACCGTCCTGCGGCCGCCGGTGCGCTGGCTGGTCGAGCGCCGGATCCCGCCCGTCCTGGCCGCGCTGCTGGTGCTCGTCGGGGCGCTCGTGGTGCTCGGCGGGATCATCACGCTGATCGCGCCGCAGGTGGCGGGGCAGTCGGACGAGATCGCCGCGGGCGTCACGGGCGGGCTGGGGCAGATCCAGCAGTGGGTGTCCGGGCCGCCGTTCAACCTCGGCGCGGGCCAGATCGGCGCGGTGCTCGACTCGGTCACCCGCCAACTGCAGGCCAGCGCGTCGACGATCGCCGGCAGCGTGCTGACCGGTGTGTCGGCGTTCGCGAACGGCCTGCTCAACATCGTGCTCGCCGTGGTGCTCGCCTTCTTCTTCGTCAAGGACGGTCCGCGCTTCCTGCCCTGGGTCACCCGCGTGACCGGGGCCCGGGCGGGCCGGCACGTGGCCGGGGTGCTGGAGCGCGCGTGGCGGACGCTCGGCGGGTTCATCCGCACGCAGGCCCTGGTGGCGTTCGTCGACGCCTTCTTCATCGGCCTCGGCCTGGTGATCCTCGGCGTCCCGCTGGCGCTGCCGCTGGCCGTGCTGACCTTCTTCGGCAGCTTCGTGCCGATCGTCGGCGCGCTCGTCGCGGGCGCCCTGTCGGTGCTGGTCGCGCTGGTGACCAAGGGCTTCACGACCGCCCTGATCGTGCTCGCGATCATCATCGCGGTGCAGCAGATCGAGGGGAACGTCCTGCAGCCGATCCTGCAGAGCCGCAGCCTCAACCTGCACGGCGCCGTCGTGCTGCTCGCGGTCACCGCGGGCGGTGCGATCTGGGGCATCGCCGGGGCGTTCCTGGCCGTGCCGGTCGCGGCGGTCGCGGCCGAGGTGCTGCGGTACATCGGGGAGGAGATCGACCGGCGGGCCGGGGTGCGGGCGGCGCCGCCGAGCGACGCCCCCGAGGGGCCGGACGGCGACGCGTCGGAACGCGGGAAAGGCATCGGCGCCCCGGCCGACGAGACCGCGCGTATCCCGGCCGAGGACGGTGGCCCCGGCCCGGTGCGCCGGCCCACTCCGGAGACCTGAGACCGGCGGGCAGCGGTCGCGGTCGTGCGTCGGGACTCGTCGGAGGTCGGGGTCCGGTCCGCGGCGTCGCGGTTCCCATGCGTCGACTCCCTGAGAGGCCTTGGGCGGGGCACGCGTTCCGTGCGCCCGCGCTCTTCGGAGGACTCGATGCCGGTCGGCGGGAACCGCAGGCTCGTGCGTCGGCCTTCTTCGGTGGCCCGGCGGGTCGGCGGGGATTGCGCTCCTGTCGGCCCTCGTCGGAGCTCTGACGCCGGGTTGCGAGGTCTTCGGCCATCCGGACGGGTGGTTGCGGTCCGTCCGGTGGAGGTCCCGGCCGGGTGCGCGCGACGAGCGGCGTCGGGGGCTCGACCAGCGGTGTTTCCCGGACGGTCGCGCGGGGCCATTCCAGGGGTGTCCGGCCGCACGCTCCCCGCATCGAGAGGCCTCCCATGACCTGCCCGGCACAGATCCCGCACCAGATCCGGCCCCCGGACGCACCCGGCGAGGCGACCGACGCCCTCGAGCCCACCGACTTCACCGAGTCCGCCGGCGTCGACCCGGCCGCGGTGCTTGCCGAGGTGACCGGCGACGTCGAGCGCGCCGGGGCCGACCTCACCGGCCTGGCCGACTCCGTCGAGTACGTCCACCGCAGCTGGCCCGCCAACCCGGTCCAGCTCTCCGTCATCCGGCGTGAGCTGCTCGGCTGGCTCGCGCCGCTGGGGCTGAGCACCGAGCAGAAGGACGACGTCGTGCTCGCGGTCGACGAGGCCGTCGCCAACGCCGTCCGGCACGCCTACCCGGAGGACCGGCCCGGCGACGTCGAGCTCACCCTCTGGACCGAGGGCGAGGCGCTCTGCATCGAGATCACCGACCACGGCAGCTGGCGGCCCACGCAGGGCGAGGGCGGCACGATCACCGGCGACGCCCGGGGCGGCCGCGGCATGCTCCTCATGCAGCACATGGTCGAGACCGTGCTCGTCCACTTCGACGGCCGCGGCAGCCGGGTCCTCCTTCGCCACCGCTTCAACCGCCCCGCCGACGCGGAGACGGGCGGCATCGGCGAGGCCGAGTTCGACGACGCCGCCGCGACCGAGGACTCGCCCCGCCACTCGCGCTGACCCGGCCGGGGCGGGACGAACGTCATCGGCGCGGCTCCGGGCGCGCTTCGGTCTCACGAGAGGCCTGACCGGGCGGTTGGCATCCACACAGCTGTTTGGGCGGCTGACACAACCGTTGCGGCGCCCGGCCGAGCGCCGGCCGCGCTGGCCCGAGCGACCTCCCAGTGGCTGGCACAACCGCTGTCCCAGCTCGCACAACCGTCCTTGCGCGGCACACCCCTCCTTGCGCGGCCGCACGCCCGCGACGTGCGTCGCACACCTCGTCGACCGGATGTGTGGCGGCCGAGCGGGTGTGGCCGGTCGGGCGCGGTGTCGATCGCGAGTGCCTGACGATCGCTCTTCTGGCCGGCCGCGAGCGAGCTGGATCAGCGGCTCGAACAACCGATATCGCTCCCGGGTGAGCGCCGGGTCGGTGGCTCGCGCAACCGCTGCAGCAGCTCGCACAACCGACCTGGCGCGGCACCCCTCGTGGCGCAGCTGCACACCCGTGAGGTGCGTCGGACACCTCGTCGACAGGGTGTGTGGCGCCCGGGCGGGTGCGGGGGATCGACCCGCGGCGCTGCGGCTGCCCGAAGTCCGCTTCCGACCGGTGCGAGCGAGCGACAGGGGCGGCTCTCTCCATGCGCCGCGGCCGTGGCACATCCGCTTCGGCGCCTCACATCCGGTCGACGAGGTGTGCGGCGCTCACGTCGGGTGCGTTGCGGGGCGCGAGCAGATGCGCGGCGCCCCGCCGGGTGTGCCGCGGTGTCCGGCCGGGTGTGGCGCCGCCCCACGGCTAGGACGTTCCACCTGGTCCAGCCGAACGTGCCGCTGCGCCACCGGGTGTGCCGCCGCCCCCCCGGGTGTGCCACCGCCCCGGCCAGATGCACGTCCCAGCGCGTCAACCCGCCTCGGCGGGGGAGAAGAGCGCCTCCACCGCCCGTGTGACGTGTCCGACCACCGTCCCGGGGTCCGCCTCGGCAACCGCGTCGCTGCGGATCACCTTGCGCAGCAAGGCGATGCCCAGCAGCCAGGCGAGGGCGAGCTCGGCGCGGAGGGCGGCGTCGGCCGGGTCGTCCGTGGCGACGAGCCGCGCGAGCGTGCCGCCGTAGGCGACCCGCAGCTCCTCGCGGACGGTGGCGGCGGCGTCGGTGTTGCCCGCCGAGCGGAGGGCGGCGAGGAAGAGGGCGACGTCGTCGGCCGAGCCGTCGTCCGTGGCCAGGATCGCGGCGAGCGTGCGGGGGAGGACCTGCTCGGGCGGGCCGTCGTGCAGCAGGTCGAGGGCCTGCCCCGTGACGGCCTCGGCGAAGAGGCCCTCCTTGGACCCGAAATGCCGGAACAGCAGGGCCTGGTTGACGCCCGCGCGCTCGGCGACCGCACGGACGGTCGTGCCCTCGTAGCCCACCCTCGCGAACAGCTCACGGCCCGCGGCGAGCAGCGCCCGCCGGGTCGCGGCGGAGTCACGCGGGCGGGCGGGCCGGGGCGTGTCCGGCGCCCGGTCCGCGTCGCCGTGCATGCCGCTGTCGCTGGTCATGCCCTATCGGACCACGCCGCGTGTGCGGAGGCGGCGTCCGGGGTAGGCGGGGTCGAGGGTGTCATCGACGCCCGCGAACGAGAGAGCGGAGGATCATGGCGCAGCGCGAGAGCGACGAGCGGGGCATCGACACGTCGCCGGACCTGGTGGAGGCCCTCCAGCTCGGCAACGAGGAGACGCTGACGGGCCCGTCGGGCGCGGACCCGCTCGACGCCGGCTACGTGCCGGCCGACCGGCCCTACGGGGTCGACGACCCCACGGTGACCCCGGCGGGGCAGCGCGAGGGCGAGACGCTCGACGAGCGCCTGGAGCGCGAGGAGCCCGACGAGGAGGAGGTCCGGGACACCACCCGTACCGGGCGGCTGGCCCCGCGGGACGCGGGGGCGGACGGCGAGGCCGTCGACCAGGACCCCGCGACCGCGGCCGAGGACGTCGGCGTCGACGGGGCGGCGGCGTCGGCCGAGGAGGCCGCCGTGCACGAGCTGGACGCCGGGATCGAGCCGGTGCTGGACGAGTCCCCGATCGAGGATCCCGAGGTCGCGCGGTCGCTGGCCGAGGACCAGCGGCCGGGCGAGGCGGAGGAGGACGCGGTCCGCGACTTCGCGGAGGAGACCGAGCCGCAGGAGCGGCCGAGCGCCGCGGCGCGGATCGACGCGAACCCGGACACGGGCGGCGTGCCCGGGGTCGACGGCGCCCGCGACGCCGGCGTCAGCCCTCGCAGCTCTGGGTGATCTGCTCGATCACCCGGTCGAGGTCCAGGACCGCCGACTCCTCACCGAGCGGAACCAGCTCCGCCGACGACTCGACGAAGTGCCGCAGCAGGTCCCGGTCGACCTCGAGCACGGCGCGGCCGTCGGTGGAGCGGATCTCGATCTCGACGATGTCGTAGCCCTGGACGAGCTGCGGGCTCATCCGGATGTCGCCGTAGCCGGCCGGCCCGGACAGCGCCTCGACCACCAGGTCGCGGGCGACGAGCCACTCGACCCACCGGTCCTGCCTGGTCCGGACGGCGAGGGTGACCGCGAACGGGTCGGTCGCGGTGTAGGTCCACCGCGTGACGACGGGCGCGGGCTGCCCGTGCAGCACGGTGAACATGTCCTGCTGGACCGAGTCGCTGGTCGTCATGGCGTGGCTCCCTGGCGCTGGCCGTCCGGCGGTGTGGACGGCTCTCATGGTGGGAATCGGCGGCGCTCGTCGGAACGCAGCAGGTTCGCGGCCCTTTCACCCTTTCTGGTGACCGTATCCGCGACGTCCGGCGGTGTCGGGGACGGGGGCGGTCAGCCGCGGGTGGCGGCCGACACGACCCAGATGCCCGTCGAGCCCGCCCGGACCGGCTGGACGAGCGTGACGTGCGCGGTGCCGCCCGACGGGTCGGTGAGGTCGACCGAGCCCGGCCCGGTGGACGTCGGCTCCGGGTTCGTCCAGCCGTAGGTGGTGGTCGCGTAGCTGACGGCGACCTCCTCGGGGTCGAGGGTCCACGGCTGGGCGCCGCCGTCGACCCGGGTCTGCAGCTCCTGGGCCGCGGCCAGGTCGGTGACCGGCCACAGCAGCGTGGTCCCGTTCGGCGCGGCCTGGGGTGCGGTGGTCTGCGGCATGACCGACGGGGCGGCCGACGGCGCGGCGGACAGTGCGGCGGAGGACCCCGCCGCCTGCGGGGCGGGGGGTGACGTGCCGCCGCACCCGGCGAGCAGCGCGGCCAGTGCCGCCGCCGTCAGCAGTCCACCGGCACCGCGCGTCGTCGCCCCGTCCACGCCCGGCACGCTAGCCCCGGCCGGCGCCCCCGCGGCACCGACGCACCGCCACGTTCGAGGGTCGGCGTACCCGCGCCCACCTGCCCGACCGGACGTGGCGCGACGGCCGATCTCGAATAGGGTTCCGGCAGAGCAGAGCCGCCGAATCCTGTGAGGTGCAATGTCCGACAGCAGCACGGCCTTCTACGCGGCGCGGGACTTCCTCCTCGCGCACCGCACGGACTACGACACCGCCGTGCGCGACTTCCGCTGGCCCGAGCTCACCGAGTTCAACTGGGCGCTCGACCACTTCGACGCCGCCGCCGCCGACCCGGAGCGCGGCGCCCGCAAGGCGCTGTGGATCATCGAGGCGGACGGGAGCGACGCCTCGTGGACCTTCGCCGAGCTCTCGGAGCGGTCCAACCGGGTGGCGAACTGGCTGCGCGAGCGGGGGGTCGCCCGCGGCGACCGCATCATCCTCATGCTGGCCAACCAGCTGGAGCTGTGGGAGACGCTGCTGGCGGCGATGAAGCTGGGCGCCGTCGTCATCCCCGCGACCACGCTGCTCACCGCCGAGGACCTGCGCGACCGGGTCGACCGGGGCAACGCCAGGCACGTGATCGTCGGCAAGGACGACGCGGCGAAGTTCGACGACGTGCCGGGCGACTACACCCGGATCTCCGTCCGCGGCGCGCCGAAGGGGTGGGAGGACTACACCGACGCCTACGACAGGTCGGCCGTCTTCCAGCCCGACGGACCGACGCAGGCCACCGACACCCTGTTGCTCTACTTCACCTCGGGCACCACGGCCAAGCCGAAGCTCGTCGAGCACACGCACCAGAGCTACCCGGTCGGCCACCTGTCGACGATGTACTGGATCGGGCTCGAGCCCGGCGACGTCCACCTCAACATCTCCTCGCCCGGCTGGGCCAAGCACGCGTGGTCGAACGTCTTCGCGCCGTGGATCGCCGAGGCGACCGTGCTCGTCATGAACTACACCAAGTTCAACGCGAACAACCTGCTGGGCGTGCTGGACAAGTACGGCGTGACCAGCTTCTGCGCCCCGCCCACGGTGTGGCGCATGTTGATCCAGGCCGACCTGTCCGGGCTCCGGACGCCCCCGACCAAGGTCGTCGGTGCCGGCGAGCCGCTCAACCCCGAGGTGATCGAGCAGGTCGAGAAGGCCTGGGGGCTGAAGATCCGGGACGGGTTCGGGCAGACCGAGTCCAGCGTCCAGATCGCCAACCCGCCCGGCTCGCCGATCAAGCCCGGCTCGATGGGCCGGCCGATGCCCGGCTTCCCGATCGCGCTGATCGACCCCGCGACGGGGGAGAAGGCCGACGAGGGCGAGATCTGCATCGACCTCGCGCAGCGGCCGACCGGGCTCATGGTGGGCTACAGGGACGACCCCGAGCGCAACGCCGAGGCGATGGCCGGCGGGTACTACCACACCGGCGACGTCGGCTCCCGGGACGCGGACGGCTACATCACCTACGTGGGCCGCGCCGACGACGTCTTCAAGGCCTCGGACTACCGGATCAGCCCGTTCGAGCTGGAGAGCGTGCTGATCGAGCACCCGGCGGTGGCGGAGGCGGCGATCGTGCCCTCGCCGGACCCGGTGCGGCTGGCCGTGCCGAAGGCGTACGTGGTGCTGGCGGCGGGTTACGAGCCCACGGAGGAGACCGCGAAGGACATCCTGCAGTTCGCGCGGGACAACCTCGCGCCGTACAAGCGGATCCGGCGGCTGGAGTTCCACGAACTGCCCAAGACGATCTCCGGCAAGATCCGGCGCGTCGAGCTGCGGAGCCGCGAGGGCGACCTGCACGCCGACCCGTCGGCCACGCCGTCGGGCGAGTTCACCCTCTAGTACGGGTGGCCGGGCGGGTCTCCCGCCCGGCCGTCCGGTACTGATTCGGTCAGGCCGTGCCGCGGGGCGCGGCGCGTGCGCCGGCGGGTCACCGCCGGCGGGTCGTCGCCCTCACCGGCGGCGGCGCACGACCGGGACGTGGAGGGTGCAGATGGCCGCAGGCGACGGGTACACGCCCGGGAGCGGACCGATGGCGGGCGTGCTGGCGGGCATGCCCGAGGTCTTCGGCCGGTTGCTCGCCGAGCACGTACCGGACCGCCTGGGCCGCTGCTCCGCCTGCCGCAACGCGGGCTCGGGCGTCGTCTGGCCGTGCACCCTGCACCAGATCGCGACCCGTGCCGCGGAGCTGCACGCCCGCCGGCCGCGGTAGCGGTCAGACGGGGGCGACGACGACGTCGCCCACCTCGGTCCGCAGGTCCAGCGCGTGGTCGGCGCCCGGCTCGCTCGGGACCCGCACCGACGTCTCGCCGAGGTCGGTGTGCACGGTCACCCGGTACGTCGCCTGCGGCACGCGCACGGTGATGTCCCCGCGCTCGGTCTCCACCCGGGCCGAGCCCGGGGTGGCGAGGGTGAGCTCGACGTCGCCGTTCGCGGTCTGCGCCAGCACGTCGGCGTCGCGCAGGGTACGGCCGATGATCGTGCCGGCTTGGGTGCGCGCCCGGGCCGTCCCGGTGACGGTGTCGAGCGTGATCCCGCCGGCCCCGGTCGCGACGTCGACCCGGCCCACCCGCGTCAAGGTGATGCCGCCGGCCTCGGTCCGTCCGGTGACCGGCAGCCCGGCCGGGACGTGCACGGTGTACGTGACCGCGCAGTGGTCGCCGCAGCCGCCGAGCACGAGCACGCCGCCCTCGACGCGGTGGCTCTGGCCGGACGGCGCGGAGCCGCGGTAGGTGACCTCCCGCTCCAGCGAGGCCCCGCCGTCGCCGACGACGGTCACGCCGCCCGCCTGGTTGTCGATCCGGATCTCGGTGACCGGGCCCCCGAGCGCCGCCCGGTCCCGCGTCGTCTGCCCGGTGCCGACGCTGCAGCCCGCCACCGCGGCGGCCGCGGCGAGCACGCCCACGGCCGTCCGCACACCCCACCGGCCCATGTGTCCCCCTCCCCGCCCGCCGGGGGCGACGGTAGGCGGCGCCCGGGGCCGTGACCAGGGACGTTCGGCTCAGGGTCGATTCTCGCTCCGCGCGCTCCACTCAGGGTCGACTCTGCTCCGCAGGCTCCGCTCAGTCCTCGCGGCTGTAGTGGCCCGGCCACTCCTCGTACGGGATGCGGGTGATGTCGAGGATCTTGCCGATCGTCGACCATTCGTTGCGGCCCAGGCGGGCGAGCGGGCGCAGCCGCTCGATCGCGGGGAGGCTGTGGCCGCGGGCGTCGGTCTCGAAGACGTCGGCGTCGATCGCGGCGTGCAGGACCCGGCCGATCACGACCGTCGAGTCGCCCAGCTCGAGGGCCTGCTCGAGCCGGCACTCCAGCGCGACGGGGGACTCCTTCACCCGCGGCGGCGCCACGGTCGCGCTCGGCTCCGCGGTCAGCCCGACCTCGGCGAACTCGGAGATCTCGGCGGGGAAGTTGGTGCCCGTGGCGTTGATCCGCTCGAACATGGACTCGGAGGCGAGGCAGACGACGAACTCGCCGGTCTCGGTGGCGTTGCGCAGCGAGTCCTTCTTCCCGACCGACGTGAACTGCACCATGGGCGGGTCCACGCACGAGACCGTGAAGAAGGAGTGCGGGGCGAGGTTGTCGACGCCCGCCGCCGACCGCGTCGAGACCCACGCGATGGGCCGGGGAACGACGACGCTGGTCAGCACCTTGTAGAAGCGGCCGTGCCCCAGCTCGCCGGGGTCGATGTCCGTGCGCATGCCCCGATCATCCCCCGGGCTACGGTGACCGGCATGCGGCACGGCCTCTCCCCCCGCCCCGGCCCGGACCGGGCGTGGGGCCTGGCGTTGGGGGTGGCGGCCGATCTCGTCCTCGCCGACCCCCGGCGCGGACACCCGGTGGCGGGTTTCGGCCGGGTCGCCGCCGGGCTGGAACGACGCCTGTACGCCGACTCCCGCGCGGCCGGTGCGGCCTACACCGCGGTGCTGGTCGGGGGTGCGGTGGGCGCCGGGGTGGCCGGTCGTCCGCGATCGCGGGCGGGCAGGGTGCTGCTGACCGCGGCGGCGACCTGGGCCGTGCTGGGGGGCACCTCGCTCGTGCGCGAGGGGGCGGCGCTGGGGAGGTCGCTGGAGGAGGGCGACCTCGACGCGGCCCGGGCCCGGATCCCGCACCTGTGCGCCCGCGACCCCGCGCTGCTCGACGCGGCCGGGATGGCGCGGGCGGGCGTGGAGTCGTTGGCGGAGAACACGTCCGACGCCGTCGTGGCACCCCTGTTCTGGGGTGCGGTGGCGGGCGTGCCCGGGTTGCTGGGGTACCGGGCCGTCAACACCCTCGACGCGATGGTGGGGTACCGCTCGCCCCGCTACACCCGCTTCGGCTGGGCCTCGGCCCGGCTCGACGACCTCGCCAACCTGCTGCCGGCCCGGCTCGCCGCGCTGCTCACGGGGGCCGCGGCCCCGCTGGTCGGGGGCCGGCCCGGCGCCGCCCTGGCCGCCTGGCGGCGCGACGCCCGCGAGCACCCCAGCCCCAACGCCGGCCCGGTGGAGGCCGCCGCGGCGGGGGCATTGGGCGTGCGGCTGGGTGGACGGACGGAGTACGCCTACGGCGCGGAGGACCGGCCCACCCTCGGTCGCGGCCCCGCTCCCGTCGCCGCCGACCTCGTGCGTGCCGCCCGCCTCTCCCGCTGTGTCGGGCTGCTCGCCGCGGGGGTTGCGGTGGCGGTGGCGGGACTGCGGCGACGGTGATCATCCGGAGCTGACGGCCGGATCCTGCTTCCGGCTCCTTCTCGGAGCGGGCGTCAGTGAGGGGCGGGGGTGTCGCGGTCGCCCGTGTCCGGCCGGTCGCGGCGGGGGCCGGGGTCGTCGTCGACGGAGGGGTCGAGGTCGCGACCCGAGAGGGCGTCGCGCAGGCCCGCCTTCGTCTCCCGCTTCCCGCGCCGCTGCAGCACCTCGAGCCGGATGAAGTACCCGAGCGCGATGACCGCGATGGCGCCGAAGGTGAGCCACTGCAGGGCGTACGAGCCGTTGGTGAACGGGGCCGCGGTGGTCGCGGGCGTGACCGGGATCGGCGTGAGGACGCCCGGCTGGCCCGCGCCGAGCTGCAGGTACCCCTCGACCATGTCCGGCGTCCCCGTCGCCGCGGCCAGCTGCCGGGAGTCGACGGCGTAGATCTGCAGGTGGCCGCCCTCGGTGGCCGGGGCGCGGCCGCTGGTGTCGGTCTCGTTCACGCGCAGCCGCCCGGTCAGGGTCACCGGACCCGCGGGGGCGGCGGGGAAGTCGGGGACGGCCTGGCCGTCGTCGGTGGTGATCGAGCCGCGGTCGACGGCGACGGTGCGGCCGTCGTCGAGCCGGACGGGCGTCAGCACCTCGGAGGCGGGCTTGCCGTCGACGAACCGCAGCCGGACCAGCACCTCGGCCTGCGGCAGGTAGGTGCCGACGAGCGTGACCTGACGCCACTCGTCGTCCGGGTCGACCTCGGAGCCGGGGACCAGCCGGCCGAACGGGACCGGCGCGGTGGTGTTGGCGGTGTCGATCGCGTGCTGCTGCGCCTGACGCTGCTCCTCGCGGCCGAACTGCCAGGGGGCCAGCAGCGTGTAGCACGCCACGGCGAAGCCGATGACCACCACCACGAAGGCGATCCAGCCCGGGCGCAGCAGGAAGCGCATGCCCCTACGGTAGGCGCCCCGCGGAGGGCGGGTCCCGCCGCCTCGCCGCCGGTCGCGCACCAAGGACGGTCGGGGGCCGCGCGGTCCGCCCGGTTCTGGTCGCGGTGATCGCCGCCGGGATCGCGATCGCCGGCGCGGGGACGGCACAACCTCTTCACCGGCCACGACGGCGACGCCGCGGCCGCCGTGAACACCGCCGGCGACCCGTCGAGCTGGTCGACCGGCCTGCGGATCGAGCGCAACCAGAGCGTCGACGACGCCACCTTCGCCGTCGTCACCAACGTCGACGGTCCGGTCGTCGCGCACAACCAGGTGGTGCGGCGCCCCACCGCCACCACGGGCGTCGGCACCGGCATCCTGGTCGGCGGCGCGACGGAGAACGTCGAGGTCACCGGCAACGTCCTCACCGGCGGCGCGAAGAACGGCGTCTCGGTGACGCAGGACTTCAGCCCGGTGAGGAACACGGGCCTGACCGTGAACACCAACACCGTGGGCGACCGCCTCAACGGCATCCGGCTCGTCGACCAGACCTCCGGCACGATCAGCGGCAACACCGTCGCGCAGAGCACCGGCACCGGGATCCTGCTGGAGGGCGCGGCCAGCGCCGGCGTCACCGTGACCGGCAACCGCTCCTTTCTCCGACTGCACCGGCCAGAGCAAGGGCACCAGGACCGCCGGCACCGCCAACACCCGGGACCGGCACCTCGGCCTCCGCAGCACCCCGCCGGGCCTCTGCCGCCTCTTCTGACGGAGACTGCTCGGCGTGGATCCGAGCGGCGCCCTGCTGGTGGCGGGAACGACGTCCGACGCCGGCAAGAGCGCCCTGGTGGCGGGCGTCTGCCGCTGGCTGCGCCGGCGGGGGGTGTCCGTCGCCCCGTTCAAGGCCCAGAACATGAGCAACAACTCCGTCGTCACCGTCGACGGCGGGGAGATCGGCCGGGCCCAGGCGATGCAGGCGCACGCCTGCGGCCTGGAGCCGAGCGTCGCCTTCAACCCCGTGCTGCTCAAGCCGGGCAGCGACCGGACCTCGCAGGTGGTGGTCCGGGGTCGGGCGGACGGGCACGTCTCCGCCCTGTCCTACCGGACCCGGACCGCCGCGCTGCTCGAGGTCGTCACGGACACCCTGGCCGAGCTGCGGTCCCGGTTCGACGTCGTGGTCTGCGAGGGGGCCGGCTCGCCCGCCGAGATCAACCTGCGGGCCACCGACCTCGCCAACATGGGCCTGGCGCAGGCCGCGGACCTTCCGGTGGTCGTGGTGGGGGACATCGACCGCGGCGGCGTGCTCGCGCACCTCTTCGGCACCGTCGCCGTCCTCGACCCGGCCGACCAGGCCCGGATCGCCGGCTTCGTGATCAACAAGTTCCGAGGCGACCCCGCGCTGCTCGCCCCGGGGCTGGAGCAGCTCCGGGCGCTGACCGGTCGGCCCACCCTCGGCGTCGTCCCCTGGTCGGACCGCCTGTGGCTCGACGCCGAGGATTCCCTCTCCGCCGTCGCCGACGGGGTGCTCGGCCGCCCGGCCCCGCCGCTCGGCGAGCAGTGGCTGCGCGTCGCGGTGGTCCGGCTGCCGCGGATCTCCAACGCGACCGACGCCGAGGCCCTGGCCTGCGAACCCGGCGTCGCGGTGCGATACGTGACCGAGCCGTCGCGGATCCTCGACGCGGACGTCGTCGTGCTGCCGGGGTCCAAGGCGACCGTCTCGGACCTGGCCTGGCTGCGGGCCACGGGCCTGGCCGACGCGATCGCGGCGCACGCCGCCGAGAACAAGCCGGTCCTCGGGATCTGCGGCGGCTACCAGATGCTGGGCCGTCGGATCACCGATCCGGGCGTGGAGGTGCCGGAGGGCGCCGACGTCGCCGGGCTCGGGCTGCTCGACCTGGAGATCGCCTTCGACCGCGAGAAGCACCTCGGCACCCCCACCGGCACCGCGTTCGGCGTGCCGGTGCGCGGCTACGAGATCCACCACGGCCGCGTCGTGCGGTCCGGCGACGCCCAGCTGCTCGACGGCGAGGGGTCCGACGCCGGGGCCGTGCTCGGCACCCACTGGCACGGCCTGCTGGAGAACGACGCGTTCCGCCGCCTCCTGCTGGCGCGGCTGGCCGAACAGTCAGGTCGGACCGGGTTCCGCCCGGCCCCGGACACGTCGTTCGCGGCGGAGCGGACCGCACAGCTCGACCTGCTGGCGGACCTCGTCGAGCGGCACCTGGACACGGCCGCACTTGAACATGTGATCAGTCACGGTGCCCCGGTGGATCTCCCGGTGCTGGCGACCGGTCTGGCAGAGTCGCGCCGGTGAGCGGTACGGCATTCCCCTTCTCGGCGGTCGTCGGGCACGACGACCTGCGCCTGGCCCTGGTCCTCAACGCCGTGCACCCCGGCGTCGGCGGGGTGCTGGTGCGTGGCGAGAAGGGCACCGCCAAGTCGACGGCCGTGCGCGCGCTCGCCGCCCTGCTGCCGGCGCTCGAGGTCGTGGCGGGCTGCCGCTTCGGCTGTGACCCGGCCGCTCCCGACCCGTCCTGCCCCGACGCCCCGCATGCCGGCGGCTCCACGACCCGGCCGGCCCGGCTCGTCGAGCTCCCCGTGGGCACCACCGAGGACCGGCTGGTCGGCTCGCTCGACCTGGAGAAGGCGCTGTCCGAGGGCACCCGCGCCTACCAGCCCGGGTTGCTGGCCGAGGCGCACCGCGGCGTGCTCTACGTCGACGAGGTCAACCTGCTCCACGACCACCTCGTCGACCTGCTGCTCGACGCCGCCGCCATGGGCCGCGCGCACGTCGAGCGGGACGGCGTCTCGGTCTCGCACGCGGCGCGGTTCCTGCTGGTCGGGACGATGAATCCGGAGGAGGGCGAGCTGCGGCCGCAGCTGCTCGACCGGTTCGGGCTGACCGTGGAGGTGCGGGCGGCACGGGAGGTCGACACGCGCGTCGAGGTCGTCCGGCGGCGGATGGCGTTCGAGGCCGACCCGGCCGGGTTCGCCGGAACCTGGGCCGCGGCCGACGCCGAGGTCGCGGAACGGATCGTCACCGCGCGGGACCGGGTCGAGGCCGTGCGGCTGAGCGACCGGGAGCTGCGCCGGATCGCGTTCGTGTGTGCCCGGTTCGACGTCGACGGCATGCGGGCCGACCTCGTGATCGCCCGGACCGCGGTCGCGCACGCCGCCTGGCGGGGCGCCGATGCCGTCGCCGAGGACGATGTGCGGGTCGCGGCGCGCCTGGCGCTGCCGCACCGGCGGCGGCGGGACCCCTTCGACGAGCCCGGCATCGACGAGAAGGACCTCGACGAGGCCCTGCGCGACGCCGAGGAGGACCTGGGGCCCGAGGACCCGCCCGACCCGACGGACCCGACCGATCCGACCGATCCGCCGGACCCGACCGACCCCGACGACGACCCGGGCGGCGGCGCGCCGGACGAGGCCGACGGCGGCCCCGACGGGGAGCCCCCGACCGACGCGGAACCCGCCCACAGCGCACCCACCCCGTCGAGCGGCGGCGCGGACCGGGCCGGTCCCGAGTCGCACACCCCGCCGGCCCCGCCGCGGGAGCCCGGCGAGGCGGTCGAGGCCCCGCAGGACCGCCCGGAGACCATGGGCGCCGGCAGCGCGATGCCGGTCGGCGCCCCGGCCCGGCTGAGCCGGGTCGCGGTCCGGCGGTTCACCGTGCCCGGTGTGGGTGACGGCGCGCCCGGCCGCCGCTCGCGCGCCCGGACCGACACCGGACGCGTCGTCCGGTCCTCGGACGCCACCCCGCGCCGGGCCGCGGACCTGCACCTCCCCGCCACGATCGCCGCCGCGGCCCCGTTCCAGCACGAACGCGGCCGCCGCGGCCCGGGCCTGCTGCTGCAGCGTGCCGACCTGCGTGCGGCGCTGCGCGAGGGGCGCGAGGGGAACCTCGTGCTGTTCGTGGTCGACGCCTCCGGGTCGATGGCCGCCCGCAAGCGGATGGCCACGGTCTCCGGCGCCGTCCTCGCCCTGCTCCGCGACGCCTACCAGCGCCGGGACAAGGTCGGCCTGGTGACCTTCCGCTCCGCCGGCGCCGAGCTCGTCCTCCCGCCGACCACGAGCGTCCCGACCGCCCAGGTCCGGATGGCCGCGATGCGCACCGGCGGCCGCACCCCGCTCGCCGACGGCCTGCTGCTCGCCCGCCGGACCCTCGCCGCCGAACGGGTGCGGGACCCGCGGCGGCGCCCGCTCGTCGTCCTGCTGACGGACGGGCGGGCCACGGTCGCGACCCGCCCCGGCGGCGACCCCGTCGCCGACGCCCGCCGCGCCGCCGGCCTGCTCGCCGCCGACGGCGTGCACACCGTGGTGGTCGACTGCGAGTCCGGCTTCGTGAAGCTCGGCCTTGCCGGGCAGGTCGCCGCGGCCGCCGGCGCCCCCGTGATCACGGTCGACGAGCTCACCGTCGCCGATCTCACGTCCGCCGTGAGTGCCTAGTGCCCCTAGCGGGGCAGTAGCCACTCACGACCACCACTGACCAGGGAGGACGACGATGCCCCAGGGCCAGGTCTCCACCGTTCCGCAGGACGGGCTCACCACCCGCCAGCGCCGCAACCGCCCGCTGCTCGTGGTGCACACCGGCGAGATGAAGGGCAAGTCGACGGCGGCCTTCGGGCTGGCCCTGCGCGGCTGGAACCAGGGCTGGTCGATCGGCGTGTTCCAGTTCGTGAAGTCGGCGAAGTGGAAGGTCGGCGAGGAGGAGGCCTTCCGCGCGCTCGGCCGGCTGCACGAGCAGACCGGCGAGGGCGGGCCGGTCGAGTGGCACAAGATGGGCTCGGGCTGGAGCTGGAGCCGCAAGGCCGGCAGCGAGGAGGACCACGCCGCCGCGGCCCTCGAGGGCTGGCGGGAGATCCGCCGCCGGATCGAGAACCAGGTCCACGAGGTCTACGTGCTCGACGAGTTCACCTACCCGCTGAAGTGGGGCTGGGTGGACGTGCACGAGGTCGTCGAGGTGCTCACCGCGCGCGAGGGCCGGCAGCACGTGATCATCACCGGGCGTGACGCGGCGCCGGAGCTGATCGAGGCCGCCGACCTCGTCATGCAGACGACCAAGATCAAGCACCCGATGGACGCCGGGCAGAAGGGGCAGCGGGGGATCGAGTGGTAGCCCGCGCGCTCGTCGTCGCGGCCCCGGCGTCGGGGTCCGGGAAGACGACTGTCGCCACCGGCCTGATGGCCGCCCTGGCCCGGCGGGGGACCGCCGTCGCGCCGTTCAAGATCGGGCCGGACTACATCGACCCCGGCTACCACACCCTCGCCGCCGGACGCCCCGGCCGGAACCTCGACCCCGTCCTCGTCGGCGAGCAGCGCATCGGGCCGCTGGTCCGCCACGGGGCCGCCGGCTGCGAGGTCGCGGTGATCGAGGGCGTCATGGGGCTGTTCGACGGCCGGGTCGCGGACGGCTACGGCTCGACGGCTCAGGTCGCGGCCATGGTCGGCGCGCCGGTGGTCCTCGTCGTGGACTGCCGGGGGCAGTCGCGGTCGGTCGCGGCGCTCCTGCACGGCTTCCGCAGCTTCGACCCGACCACGCGCATCGCCGGGGTGATCCTCAACCGGGTCGGGTCGCCGCGGCACGAGGAGGTGCTCCGGGCGGCGTGCGACGAGATCGGGCTGCCGGTGCTTGGCGTCCTGCCGCGGCGCGCGGAGCTGGCCGTGCCCTCGCGCCACCTCGGCCTGGTGACGGCCGTCGAGCACGGTGCGGCGGCGACCGCGGCGGTCGACGCGATGGCGGCCCTGGTGGCCGAGCACGTCGACCTCGACGCGGTGGTCCGGGTCGCGGAGCCGCTGCCTGCGGGGCCGGTGTGGGACCCGGCCGGCGAACTGGGCGGGTTCCGGGCCGGGCCGGGCCTGCGGACCGCGGTGCTGGGTGGGGCGGCCTTCTCCTTCGGCTACGCCGAGCACGTCGAGCTGCTGGAGGCGGCGGGGTCCGAGGTCGTGCTCGTCGACCCGCTTCGCGACGAGACCCTGCCCGCGGGCATCGGCGGGCTCGTCCTGCCCGGCGGGTTCCCGGAGGAGCACGTCGCGGACCTCGGCGCCAACACCGCACTGCTCGCCGCGATCCGCGCGCTCGCGGCCGCGGGGGCCCCGATCCGCGCGGAGTGCGGCGGGCTGCTCTACCTGTGCCGGGAGCTCGACGGCGTCCCGCTGGTCGGGGCCCTCGACGCCGCCGCCGCGATGACCGGCCGGCTCACCCTCGGCTACCGCGACGCGGTGGCGCTGAGCGACTCGACGGGCTTCGCCGCGGGGGAGCGGGTCAGCGGGCACGAGTTCCACCACTGCGCGGTCACGCCACGGGCAGGCGCGGCGCCGGCGTGGGGCTGGCGGGGCGGGGAGCCGGAGGGCTTCGTCGCGGATGGGGTGCACGCGTCGTTCCTGCACACCCACCCCGCCGGCACGCCCGGCTCGGTGAGCCGCTTCCTGGCCGCGCACCTTCCCGCAGCCCAGGTCGGGTCGTGAGCGGCGACTGCCCCTCCAGGGGCAGTCGCCGCTCACGGGTGGTGGTCGGCATCGGGGCCCGGCGCGGGGTGTCGGGGGCGGCGGTGCGGGCGGCGTTGGAGGTCGTGCGGGACGTGGTCGGTGCGGAGGCCGACGTCGTCTACGCCTCGGTCGAGGCCAAGGCGGGGGAGCAGGGCATCCTCGACGCGATCTCGCCGGCGCGGCTCGAGGTGCGGTCCGCCGACGCGCTGGCGGGAGTCGGCGTCCCGGGCAGCGTGCGGGTCGGCGAGGCGGTCGGCACACCGTCCGTGGCGGAGGCCGCGGCCCTCCTGGTGGCGTCCGAGCTCGGTGCGCAGCCGCGGCTCGTCGTGCCCAAGACGATCGTGGGGGATGTGACGGTCGCCGCCGCGCGCGTCGAGCACATGTCCCTGACCAGCGGGAACTCTCCATCGGGTGAGGCGATCCCCGTCCGGGACCGTTCAGCTCCGATCGTCGGCTCGTTATGCTTCCGCGGTCGGCGACAGCGAACCCGGGGCGACACCGGGTGCGTCCCGCGACCTTCTCTCCAGGGCGCGCGGGCCCACGACCAGCCCGCCGGGGCGATCCGCGGAAGGACCTGCACGTGACCCAGCACGACCAGTACCTCGTCGGCCTCGAGCTCGCCGGGCGCAAGGTGGTCGTCGTCGGGGGAGGCCAGGTCGCGCAGCGCCGGGTCTCCCGGCTGATCGCGTCGGGGGCGCTCGTCGAGGTCGTCTCGCCCGAGGTGACCCCGGCTGTCGAGGGCATGGCCTCGGCCCGCGAGATCACCTGGACCGCGCGCCGCTTCGCCGAGGGTGACCTCGACGGCGCCTGGTACGCCATCGCCTGCACGGACGACCCCGAGGTCAACGCCGCCGTCGGCGCCGAGGCCGAGCGCCGCCGCGTCTTCTGCGTCCGGGCCGACGACGGACGCCTCGGCACCGCCGTCACCCCGGCGACCGGGGAGTACGACGGCCTGACCGTCGGCGTCCTCGCCAGGGGCGCGCACCGCCGTTCGGCCGCGGTCCGGACCGCGCTGGTCGAGGCCCTGCAGGCCGGGGTGGTGTCCGACTCGGCCGACCCGGTGCTGCCGGGGGTCGCGCTGGTCGGCGGTGGGCCGGGCGATCCCGAGCTGATCACCGTCCGCGGGCGGCGGCTGCTCGCCCGGGCGGACGTCGTGGTGGCCGACCGGCTCGGCCCGCGGGACCTGATCGAGGAACTGGGCCCGGACGTCGAGGTCATCGACGCCTCCAAGATCCCGTACGGCCGCGCGATGGCGCAGCAGCGGATCAACGAGCTGCTGATCGAGCACGCGAAGGCCGGCAAGTTCGTGGTGCGGCTCAAGGGCGGCGACCCGTTCGTCTACGGGCGCGGGTTCGAGGAGGTCCAGGCCTGTGCCGAGGCCGGCGTACCCGTCACGGTCGTCCCCGGCATCACCAGCGCGTTCGCCGCGCCGGCCGTCGCGGGGATCCCGGTCAGCCACCGCGGGGTGGCGCACGAGATCGTGGTGGTGTCCGGGCACGTCGCGCCGGACGACCCGCGCAGCCTCGTCGACTGGCAGGCGCTCGGCCGGATGCGCGGCACGGTCGTGCTGATGATGGCCGTGGAGCGGATCGCGCAGTTCGCCGCCGCGCTGATCGAGTACGGCCGGCCCGCGGACACCCCGGTCGGGGTGATCCAGGACGGCACCACCCGCATCCAGCGCACGCTGCGCGCCACCCTCGGCACGGTCGCGGTGCAGGTCAAGGAGCAGGAGATCAGCCCGCCGGCGATCGTCGTGATCGGGCCGGTCGCGGGGCTCGCGGCCCAGCGGTGAGCACCCCGCCGGTGCTGCACCTGGTCCGGCACGGCGAGAGCACGTGGAACGCCGCGGGGCTGCTGCAGGGCCGCACCGCGCACGTCGGGCTGACGGCGCGGGGCCGGGCGCAGGCGCGGGCCGCGGCGGAGGCGCTGCAGGTCGGCACCGGCGCGCTGGTCCTCACGAGCCCGCAGCGCCGGGCGGCCGAGACGGCGGCGGTGGTCGGCCGGGTCCTCGGCCTGCCGGTGCGCGAGTGCCCCGGCCTGCGCGAACAGTCGCACGGCGACTGGGAGGGCCGCCCGGCCGCCGAGTGCGCCGGGGTGCTGGCCGGTGCGGAGCCGGACTGGGCCCCGCCGGGCGGCGAGACGGGCCGGGAGCTGCACGCGCGGGCCGGCCGGGTCCTGCGCGCCCTACCTGCGGCCGGATCGGTCGTGCTGGTCACCCACGGCGAGACGCTGCGGGCCCTCGTCGCCGCCGCCTGCGGGCTGGGGGTCGAGGAGGCGCCCCGCGAGGTCCCGGCCAACGGCACGGTCGTCGCGCTGCGGCCGGTCGGGCGCGGGAGGTGGGCGCGGGCGGAGGACCTGGCTCCGCACCGCTAGGAGGTCGTGGAGCGGACGACGGGACTCGAACCCGCGACCCTCACCTTGGCAAGGTGATGCGCTACCAGCTGCGCTACGTCCGCATCTGCACCCGGTCTCCCGGGGCCGCCGGGCTGTTCGCTCCGACGCCGACCACAGTACCCCACCTCGGAAGGCCTCCGACCAGGGGGTGATCACCGAGCGCGACGGACCCGTGCGGTATATGGCCTCACCGGTCGACCGGGTGTGACGCCCGGCCGCTTGATTCTCCGCCCGCGGCGTGGTGTCGTCGTGGGCGACGGCAGTGGAGGAAGCCGGTGTGAATCCGGTGCGGTCCCGCCACTGTGACCGGGGAGCGCGTCCCCGCCCGATGGCCACTGCCCCGAGGGGGTGGGAAGGCCGGGGACGCGCGTCGATCCGGGAGCCAGGACACTCGCCGCCGTCGCAGGTTTCGACGATGAGGGCGCGGACCCTCGAGGAGGCCAGGATGACCGGCGACGGTCGCGACACCGCTGCGCGCACTCCCACCGTGACGGTCCTCGGTGCCGGCGGGGGTGACCCGGACGCGGCCGAGGGCGCCGACCTGCTCGCCGCCGCCGACGCCGTGCTCACCACCCCGGACGTCGAGTCGACGGTCCTGTTCTACGCCGAGGCCTGGCGCGTCGAACGCCTTCCGGACCTGGCCGGGGCGGCCGCCGCCGTCGCCGACATGATCGGTCTGGGGGCGACGCACGTGGTGCTCGCCGTGCACGGTGACCCCGCGTCGAACCCGGGCTGCCGGGCGCTGCTCGACGGCCTGCGCGTCGCCGGGATCGAGGCGGTCGCGCGGCCCGGCGTCTCGGTCGTCCCGCCGCGGCTGAGCCCGATGCCGTGGTGACGGGGGACTTCTACGAGGTCGTCCACGGTCGTCGGGACGTCCGGACCGGGTTCCTGCCGGACGAGCCGGTCTCGGACGCGGCGCTCCGCCGCGTGCTCGAGGCCGCGCACGCCGCGCCGAGCGTGGGGTTCTCGCAGCCCTGGGACTTCGTCGTGGTGCGGGACCGGGCGACCCGCGAGCGCGTGGCCGAGCTGGTCGCGGCGCAGCGGGCCGCGTTCGCCGCCTCCATGCCGCGCGCCCGGGCGGCGGCCTTCGGCGCGCTCAAGGTGGAGGCGGTGCTCGACACCCCGGTCAACGTCGTCGTCACCTCGGAACCCACGCGCGGCGGCCGGCACGTCCTCGGCCGGTACGGGCGGCCCGAGATGGCCGCGCACTCCACGGCCTCGGCGGTGCAGAACCTGTGGCTGGCCGCGCGCGCCGAGGGCCTCGGCGTCGGCTGGGTCAGCTTCTTCGACGACGCCGGCCTGCGGGCCCTCGCCGACCTGCTCGGGCTGCCCGCGCACGTCGAGGTGGTGGCGTACCTGTGCGTCGGGCACGTGCGGGAGTTCGCGCCGGAGCCGGAGCTGGCGAGCGCGGGCTGGGCCCGTCGCCGCCCGCTGCGGTGGGCGGTGCACCAGGAGCGGTACGGAGACCGGGCGCTGCCCGGGGAGGTGGCGATGACCCTGCTCGACGAGACCGTGGCCGCGATCCGGCCCGCCGACGCCACCGCCGAGGCGGAGGCGCGGGACCGGCTCGACCGGATGACCAAGCCACGCGGCTCGCTCGGCCGGGTCGAGGACCTCGCGGTGCGGCTGGCCGGGATCGCGGGGCAGTGCCCGCCGGAGGTGCCCGAGCCCGCGGCCGTCGCCGTGTTCGCCGGGGACCACGGCGTCCACGCCCAGGGCGTGACGCCGTGGCCGCAGGAGGTCACGGCGCAGATGGTCGGGAACTTCCTGGCCGGCGGGGCCGTGGTCAACGCGTTCGCCCGCCAGCTCGGCGCCGAGGTCCAGGTGGTCGACGTCGGCGTCGCGGCGCCCCTCGACCCGGTGCCCGGGCTGCTCCCGCGCCGGGTCGCCGCGGGCACCGCGGACATGACGGCCGGTCCGGCGCTGACCCGCGACCACGCCCGCCGGGCGGTCGAAGCCGGCATCGAGGTGGCGCGGGATCTCGTCGCCGCCGGCAACCGCTGCCTGATCACCGGCGACATGGGCATCGCCAACACCACCGCCGCGGCCGCGCTGATCTGCGCCGTCACCGGGGCGGACCCGGCCGAGGCGACCGGTCGGGGCACCGGGATCGACGACGAGACGCTCGTCCGCAAGACGGACGTCGTCCGGCAGGCGCTGGCCCTGCACTCGCCGGATCCGGCCGACGGGCTCGGGCTGCTGGCCGCGTTCGGGGGGCTCGAGCACGCCGGCATCGCCGGGTTCGTCCTCGGCGCCGCCGCGCTGCGCGTCCCGGTGCTGCTCGACGGCGTCAACGCGGGGGCGGCCGTGCTCGTGACCTCGGTCCTGGCCCCCGACGCCGTGGCGGCCTGCGTCGCCGGGCACCGCTCCGCCGAGCCCGGGCACCGGATCGCGATGGCGCACCTCGGCCTCGACCCGCTGCTCGACCTCGGGATGCGGCTGGGGGAGGGCACGGGCGCGCTGCTCGCCCTGCCGGTGGTGCAGGGAGCGGCGCGGGCGCTCGCCGACGTGGCCACCTTCGACGCCGCGGGGGTGGCGGACAAGGACGCGTGAGGAGCGAAGGGCGCCTCGTCAGTGCGCCGATGAGGGCAGCCGCCAGCTCTCGACCGGGTCGGCGAAGGAGAGGGCAGGGTCGTCCGCGGCGAAGGTCCGCGCCGGACCGGGTCCGGTCGCCCGCGTCTCGAACCGGACGGTGACCCGCCCGTGCCCCGCGCCCTGCACCCAGCCGTGCCCGTGCTCGGAGTGGGCGACGTCGTCGCCCGCCCGCCACGGGCTCGCCGGGTCGCGGGGCCCGTGCCGGCCGCCCGGGCGCGGTCCGAACTCTGTGCCGGGCTCCGGGTGGGCCTCCTCCGAGGTCTCGACGGTGAGCACCGTGTCCGCCCCGGCGTCGTCCGCGGGCTCCGCGAGCGGGGCCGTGGTCCAGCCCGACGCCGACGGGACGGCCTCGAACAGCGCGGGCGGCGGGCTCTCCGCGAGCCCCGAGAGCGACACCCCGACCAGCCGCACCCCGCCCTCGGGGACCGCGGTGCGGGCCAGGCGCTGCGCGACCGCGGTGAGCGTGGCGAGGTCGGTGGAGGCGAAGGCGGTGGTCTCTGAGCGGGTATGGGTCTCGAAGTCCGCATTACGCGCCTTCACCGTGACGGTGCGGGCGGCCCGGCCGTCGACGACGAGCCTGCGGTGGGCCGCCGCCGTCATGCGCCCGACCTCGCGCAGGACGTCGTCCATCGCGGTGAGGTCGTGCTCGAACGTGGTCTCGGCCGAGATCTGCTTGGCGGCGCCGCGCGGGGCGACCGGGCGCTCGTCGATCCCGCGGGCGAGCCGGTGGAGCTCGGCGCCGACCGCGGAGCCGAGGACCCCGGCGACCTCGCGGGCGTCCATCGCGGCGAGGGCGCCGATCGTCTCGATCCCAACCTTGCGCAACCCGGCCTCGGCCACCGGACCGACGCCCCACAGCGACCGCACCGGCAGCGGGTCCAGCACCTCCCGCTCGACCGCGGGCGCGACGACCTTCAACCCGTCCGGCTTCGCCAGCTCCGACGCGATCTTCGCCACCTGCTTGCCCGACCCCGCCCCGACCGACGCGGGCAGCCCGGTGCGCGCCCGCACCTCGGCCCGCAGCGCGACGCAGAAGGCCTCGACCTCGGCGGCGGACGCACCGGCGAGCGCGGGCGGTTCGAGGAAGGCCTCGTCGACCGACACCGGCTCCAGTACCGGTGCGGCCTCGCGCAGGACCGCCATGACCTCCTCGGAGATCACCTTGTACAGGGGGAACCGCGGCGGCAGGACGGTGGCGTGCGGGCAGCGCCGGCGGGCCTGCCCCATCGGCATCGCCGACCGTGCGCCGAACACCCGCGCCTGGTAGCTGGCCCCCGCGACGACGCCCCGGCCGCCGGTGCCGCCGACCAGGACCGGCCGGTCCGCGAGCGTCGGCCGGGTGAGCTGCTCGACGGACGCGAAGAACGCATCCATGTCGAGATGCAGGACCCACCGGCTCACCCCGCCATTGTGACGGTCGGGACCGACGGCCCCGTGCGTCAGACCCGCGATCCGCGGACCTCGGCCGGCGAGACCCCGCGCTCCTGCGTGAACACCGCGCTGAACGAGAACGGGTCGGCGTACCCGACCCGGCGGGCGACCGCGGCGACCGTGGCCGCGGGCTCGGCGAGGTAGTCCGCGGCCAGCCGCATCCGTCGCTGCCGGAGGTGTGCCAGCGGGGCGACGCCCACCACCGTGCGGAACCGCGCGGCGAAGTCGGTCGGGGCGACGCCGGCCGCGGCCGCGAGGGCCGCGACCGTCCACGGGCGCGCCGGGTCCGCGTCGATCGCGGCGAGGGCGGGCCCGACGACGGGATCGGCCGACCAGGTCGGTTCCGCACCGTGGGGTCGGGCGAACCAGCAGGCCAGGGTGGCCGTGAGCAGGCGTTCCCGCAGGAGGGGCGGGCCGTCCGCGGCCACCCGCGCGAGCAGGTCCGGGCACACCCCGTCGGACACCACGGCGAGGTCCGGCAGCCCGCCGGCGGCGCCCGCGTACGTGCAGATCAGCAGCCGGGCGCCGGTGCGTCCGGCCTGGGTCGGCGCGCTGCGGCGGGCCAGCACGGCGCCACCCCGGGCGAGGTCCGGCTCGGCGAGGCCGCCGTCGAGCACCCCGCACAACACGAGGGACCCGGTGGCCGGGACGGTGAACGGCTCGCCCGGCGCCAGGACGTGGGTGGCCGGCGGGTCGTCGGTCGGGGGCAGGGTCGCGGCCGCGCGGAGGCCCCGGAGCGGGGAGTCGGGCGGCGCGGTCACGCGACTCAGGGTAGAAGCCTTCCTGCCACCCGACCACGGCGGCCGCCTACCCGGCGCAGGGTGATGATCACCGGCTGCGGCGCCGGGCGAAGTCCGGGCGGCACGGGGCGCGCGGTGATCGCCCGGTCGGACCGTGACGGCCGGATGTGTCTCCTCCCGATCCCGAACGGCGATCAGGGGTCGAGGCCGCCGCGGTGCGCCTCCACAGGCCCGCCCGTCGTCGAGAGGCTAGGAGTCGGAAGGGACCGAGGTGAGGGCGGCGACCAACCGGTCCACGCTGACCTCCCCGCGGTACTGCTCGCCGTTGACGAACAGCGTGGGCGTGCCGCGGACCCCGCTGCGCACGCCGGAGTTGAAGTCCGCCTCCACCCGGTCCTCGACCAGCCGGGTCGCGGGCCAGACCACCCGGTCCGGGTTCACCCCGGCCGCGACGGCGTGGTCGCGCAGGTCGGCCTGGGTGAGGTGGGGCGGGCCGGGCGCGTAGAGACTGTCGTGCATCGGCCAGAACCGGCCCTCTAGCGCCGCCATCTCCGCCGCCGTGGCCGCGGCCAGCGCGTGCGGGTGCAGCTCGTGCAGGGGGAAGTGCCGGAAGGCGAACCGCAGCTCCGCGCCGAGCCGCTCCCGCACCTCCTCGATCACCGGTGCGGCGGCGCGGCAGTACGGGCACTCGAAGTCGCCGTACTCCACCAGCGCCAACGGCGCGTCGATCCGCCCGGCGACGTGGTCGTACGCCCCGAGCGGCGGATCGAGCTGCCCGATTTCGCCCACCTCCTCGCGTCCGCGTCGGGCCTCCGGGCAGGATGATCCGGTGGCCGTGACGACCCTATCCGAGCGCGGGGAGCTCTCCCGCGCCGCGCGGCAGTTCCTCCGCACCGAGTCCGGCTCGGCGGTGATGCTGATCTCCGCCGCCGTGATCGCCCTGCTCTGGGCGAACCTGCCGCTGGGCTACGAGACGTTCTGGCACACCCAGTTGGCCATGAACCTCGGCGAGTGGTCGCTCAGCCTGGACCTGCGGCACTGGGTGAACGACGGCCTGATGGTGCTGTTCTTCTTCAGCGTCGGCTTGGAGATCGCGCGCGAGATGACCCTCGGGGAGCTGCGCGGCTTCCGGGCGGTCGCGGCGCCGGCGGCCGCGGCGGTCGGCGGGCTGGTGATCCCCGCGCTGGTCTTCCTCGCCTTCAACGCCGGCACGACCGCCCAGAACGCGTGGGGCATCACGATCTCCACCGACACCGCGGTGCTGCTCGGCGTGCTCGCGCTCGTCGGGCCGCGGTGCCCCGACCAGCTCCGGGTGTTCCTGCTGGCGCTGGCGATCGTCGACGACATCGGCGCCGTCATCGCCATCGCCGTCTTCTACACCGAGCAGGTCGACGTCCTCGCGCTGTTCCTCGCGATCCTGCTCTTCGCCGCGCTCCTCGGGCTGCGGTTCGTCCGGTTCTGGCGGACGCCCTTCTACGCGGTCATCGGCGTGGTCATGTGGGTCGCGGTGCTGGCGTCGGGCGTGCACCCGAGCGTCGTCGGGGTGGCGTTGGGTCTGCTCGTCAACGCCTACGCGCCGCGGCGGCAGGACATGAAGCGCGCGCTGATCGTCGGGAAGACGTTCATCCTCGACCCGACGCCCGAGCGCGCCCTCGCCGCGCAGGCCGCGGTCACGGAGGCGGTCTCGCCCAACGAGCGGCTGCAGCTGAAGATCCAACCCTGGTCGAGCTACGTGATCGTGCCGCTGTTCGTGCTGGCCAACGCCGGCGTGGTGCTCGACCGCGAGACCCTCACCGCCGCGTTCGCCTCGCCGCTGACCTGGGGCATCATCGTCGGGCTCGTGCTGGGCAAGCCGATCGGCGTCACGCTCGGCACGTGGGTGGCGCTGCGCACCGGCATCGGGCGCGTCCCGGACACGCTGCGCTGGGGCCAGCTCTTCGGCGGGGCCGGGCTGTCCGGCATCGGGTTCACGGTCGCCCTGTTCGTGACCGAGCTGGCGCTCGACGACGAGCTCCTCATCAGCGAGGCCAAGATCGGCATCCTGACGGGGTCGGTGCTCGCGGCCGTGGTGGGCTGGCTGGTGTTCCGGGTGGCGGGGGAGCGCGGCGGGCAGTGCTCGCCGTCCGGGCTGCCGACGCTGCCGCCGCGGCCCTGGCGGCCGGTCGACTGACTCAGCGCAGCAGGGCGGCGCCGTCGTGGACCCGGACCTCGGGGGCGACGGCGCCGAGTCCGGCCAGCGCGGCCGGATGGTCCGGGCCCGCCGCGAGGTCGACGACCCAGGCCGCGCCGGGCCCGTCCGTCCAGGCCTCGACGGCACCCGTCGGGCCGAGGGTGATCGCGTCCATGGGGCTCGCGAGACCCTCGCCGGTGGCCTTGAGCAGCGCTTCCTTGCGGGTCCAGATGGTGAGGAACGCCCGGGCGTCGGCCGGCGGGCGGGTGCGCTCGACGGGGGAGAGGGCGTGCTCGGCGAGGCGGTCGAGGTCGGAGAGGGCGCGGACCTCCTCGACGTCGAGGCCGACGGGTCCGTCGTCGCTCAGCGCGACGCCCACGAAGTCCCCGGAGTGGGTCAGCGAGAAGGCGGGCGCGGCGCCGGTGGCCAGGCGTGGCTTGCCGTGGGGCTTGCCGCAGCGGCAGGTCCGGTCGAGTGCGATCCCCGCGGGGTCGGTGCCGAGGCGCGCTCCGAGCAGGAGCCGGGTGAGGGCGTGCGCGGCGAGGTAGCGGGCCTGGTCGACGGGGCGGCGGAAGGCGGCGAGCCGGGTGCGCTCGTGGGCGTCGAGCAGCGCGACGAGCTGCGGCGCCGACGAGGGGTCGACGGGGCGGGCCCACCAGACGTCTGCCACGTCCCGAGCCTAGGCGACCTGAGGGGCCTGCCGTATCACGCGACGATCGAAGGTCCTCTTCTCCCGCGGCGGGCCGAGCCGCGCGAGGAGGCAGCAGTGTTGCCGGGACAGTCGTTGACCGCGCAGGGCACCCCGTTCCAGCTTTCGATGAACAATTGGCCCGGCCAGCCCGGCACCTACGCGAACCTCGCAGTCTACGTGCCCGGGAGCCAGACGCTCGCCGCGACGCAGGCGTCGGTCCGGGTCTCGGTACCGCCGGGTCAGGTCGTCCAGGCGACGTTGCACGCGAACGGGCCGCCGGGCCTCATCGCCGGCTCCCAGTACTTCGTCATGAGCCTGCAGGGCCAGTTCGGCGGTCAGGACGTCTTCACCGGGGCGAGCTCGATGCTGCTGTGGATGGCCGGCCCGTACGGCGGCTTCAACGTCCGACGCAGCGACGTCACCGGGCTGATGACGGTCGAGGTCGCGGTCAGCGGGATCCTCGTCCCGTAGCCCTGCGCCTTCCGTCGGTGCGACGGACCCGCGCCGAGGTGGTGATCGTCGGGAGTGGGGCGGGAGCAGCGTTCAGCGCGGACTGCGTTCCGGTTGCGGTGATCATGGTGCGACGGGTGGGGAAGGATCGGTTCCACGCGCTGCGGCCCGATCTCCGGGAGCTGTCGACTCGCGGTGCTGGAGCTCGCGACTCGCGGTGTCAGAACTGCCGACTCGCGGTGTCAGAAGTGCCGACTCGCGGTGTCAGAAGTGCCGACTCGCGGTGTCAGAAGTGCCGACTCGCGGTGTCAGAAGTGCCGACTCGCGGTGCCGGAACTGCCGACTCGCGGGGACGGGCCGGTCGATGGGAGGGGAGCGGGCCGCTCGAGCGGTCCCGCTCCCCTCCGGCGATCCCCCCACGGGTGGGTTGCGGCGGGGCCGGCGCCCAGGAGTGGCCGGCCCCGCCACGGTCTCAGCCGCTGCGACGTGCGGCGAAGTCGGTGCGGAAGTGCACCGGGGTGGTGCTCGCCCGGCCGATCCGGGCGAGGGTGCGCGGCGCGCCGGTGGCCTGCGGGGTCTTCCCGCGGGCGGCGGCACGGCGGGCGGCGCGGTTGGCGGGCTGGGTCGGGGTCTGGCTGGTGTCACGTACTCGCACGAGGACCTCCTGGAGGAGATGAGGGGCCGCCCCGAGGGACGGTGTGCGCGTCCTCCCGTGGATCACGCCTGGCGACGCTCGACGCACGAGCGACGGGCGGGTCCGGGGATCGCGGACCGCGACACGCGCGCGATCCGAGGAGGGAGGACGTCCGGCCACTGCGGGGCGGCCCGGACGGACAGGAACCGGTGGGCGCGGAGATGCGCCGGGAACGGGTGGCGGCCTCGGAGCGGAGAACCGCCGCGCCGTCTCACAGGGTGATGAGGTCCATGGCCGAAACCCTAGGGACACCTCCCGCCCGGCGCGACCGAATTACGGTGACTTGTGTGGACGGCTCCCCGGACGTGATCGTGATCGGCGGCGGGATCGCCGGTGCCTCGGTGGCCTACGAGATCGCCGCGCACCGCTCGGTCCTGCTGCTGGAGGCCGAGTCGTCGCTGGCGGTGCACTCGACCGGCCGCTCGGCGGCGACCTACATCCCCGGCCACGGCACCGCCGTGTTCCGCGCGCTCATCCGCGCGAGCGCGCCGCGCTTCGCCGCGCTCGCCGAGGAGCTGGAGGCGCCCCCCTTCCTGCGGCCGCTGACCGTCGTCTGGGCGGCGTCCGACGAGGACGGCGAGCGCGCGCTGCGGCAACTCCTGGCCGAGTGGGCGACCGAACCCGACGGTCCCCACGCCCTGACCGGTGCCGAGACCGCGAAGGCCTGCCCCGGTCTGCGGAACGTGCGCACGGGCGCGATCACCGAGTCGGCCGCGGACGCCGACGCCATCGGCCTGCACGGCGCCTACGTCCGCGGGCTGCGCCGCCGGGGTGGCCGGGTCGTGCAGGGCGCCCGGGTCACCGCGATCGCGCAGACCGGCGACAGGTGGCGGGTCGAGACCCAGGCGGGCACGTGGACCGCGCCCGACGTCGTCGACGCCGCCGGGTCGTGGGCGGACGTCGTCGCCGCCTTCGCCGGGGTGCCGAAAGCGGGCCTCACCCCGTACCGCCGCACGATCGCGATCTCCCCGTGCGCGCTGCCCGCGGGCATGCCGATGCTGATCGACGCCGCCGAGCGCTTCTACTGCAAGCCGGAGGGCGAGACCCTGCTGCTCTCGCCCGGCGACGAGACGCCCGCCGAGCCCGGCGACGCCCGTCCGGACGAGCTCGACGTCGCCCTCGCCCTCGAGCGGGTCGAGGACGCGCTGCACCTCGGCCTGCGCTCGGTGCGCACGTCGTGGGCGGGCCTGCGGACCTTCGCTCCGGACCGGGACCCGGTCGTCGGACCTCGTCCGGAGTTCCCCGGGTTCCACTTCTTCGCCGGTCAGGGCGGTTCCGGGATCGAGTCGGCGCCCGCCCTGGCCGCGCTCGGCGCGGCCGTCGTGACGGGGACTCCGGTGCCCGCGGACGTCGCCGTCCGGCCGGAGCAGGTGTCTCCGTCACGCTTGTAAGCGCGCGCTGACTTCTTGCGGCACGATGGGGTGTATGGCGCCGACCACCACCTCCGGCCTCGAGCTCTTCGACGGGCCGTTCTGGAGCGATCCCTACCCGGCCTACGCCGAGCTACGCGCGGACGAGCCGGTGCGCAGGCTCGACCTGCCCGACGGCCCGATGTGGATCATCGCGCGGTACGAGGACGCGCGGGCCGCGTTCGTCGACGCGCGGTTCTCCAAGGACTGGCGCTACACCCTGCCGGCCGACCAGCGCGCCGCGATGCCGGCCGCCCCCACGCCGATGATGCTGCTGCTGGACCCGCCGGACCACACCCGGCTGCGCAAGCTCGTCAGCCGCTCGTTCACCGCGCGGCGGATGGCCGGGCTGCGCCCCCGCGTGCAGGAGATCGCCGACGACCTGCTGGCCGACCTGCCCGCCGACGGCACCGTGGACCTGATGGCGCACTACGCCTTCCTGCTGCCGGTCCGGGTGATCTGCGAGCTGCTCGGGGTGCCGGCGGAGGACCGCGACAACTTCGGCCGCTGGTCGTCGACGATGATCGACGAGTCGCCCCAGGACGAGAAGTTCGCCGCCTCGCAGAAGCTGTCGGAGTACCTGGCGGGGCTGATCGACCGCAAGCGCACCGAGCCGGACGACGCCCTGCTCAGCGCGCTCACCCAGGTCTCGGACGAGGACGGGGACGCGCTGTCGCAGGAGGAGCTCGTCGCCATGGCGATGCTGCTGCTCATCGCCGGCCACGAGACCACCGTCAACCTGATCGGCAACGGCGTCCTCGGTCTGCTCACCCACCCCGAGCAGCGCGAGATCCTGGCGGACAAGCCGGACCTGTGGCCGAACGCCGTCGAGGAGTTCCTGCGCTGGGACTCGCCGGTCACCAACGCGCCGGTCCGGTTCGCCGCCGAGGACGTCGAGGTCGCGGGGACGACGATCCCGGAGGGCGCCGTCGTCATGCTGGGGATCGCCGCGGCCAACCGCGACGACGCCCGGTTCGCCGACGCCGCCCGGCTCGACGTGAGCCGCGACGACCGCGGGCACCTCGCCTTCGGCTACGGCCTGCACCACTGCCTGGGTGCCCCGCTGGCCCGGATCGAGGGCGAGGTGGCGCTGCGCAGCCTGTTCACCGCGCGTCCGGACATGGCCCTGGCCGCCTCGGACCTCACCCACCGGCGCAGCACGCTGGTCCGCGGGGTGACGGAGCTGCCGGTCCGCCTCGGCGGACCTGCCTGAGACGGCGGCCGCGCGGGTACAACGGAGGGACACGTCGCCGAGCCGGAGGTCGCGCGCGATGCCCCAACCCCAGGACCCGTTCGGTGGCGGGCTCGGCCCGTTGGAGGACCTGCTGCGCGGGCTCGTCAACGGCCTCGGCTTCCCCGACGACGACCGGGAGGACGAGCCCCGCGCGCAGCAGCGCGGTCCCGAGCGTCCCCGGCGGACCTCGACGCGGCGGCTGGACCGGCACGGCCGCGACCTGACCGCGGAGGCGCGGGCCGGCCGGCTGGACCCGGTCGTCGGGCGGGACGCCGAGATCGCCCAGGTCGTCGAGGTGCTGGCGCGCCGCACGAAGAACAACCCCGTGCTGGTCGGCGAGCCGGGCACGGGCAAGACGGCGATCGTCGAGGGGCTGGCGCAGCGGGTCGCGGCCGGCCGGGTGCCGGTGGCGCTCCGGGACGTCCGGGTCGTCGCGCTCGACCTGGCCGGGATGGTCGCCGGGACGAAGTACCGCGGCGAGTTCGAGGAGCGGCTCACCGCGGTGATCGACGAGATCGTGGCGGCCGGGCGCTCGCTGGTGGTGTTCGTCGACGAGCTGCACCTGGTGGTCGGGGCCGGCTCCGCGCAGGACCAGGCCATGGACGCGGCCAGCATCCTCAAGCCCGCGCTCGCCCGTGGCGACCTGCAGCTCGTCGGCGCGACCACGCCCGAGGACCACCGCCGGTACATCGAGCGCGACGCCGCGCTGGACCGCCGCTTCGAGGTCGTCCGGGTGCCGGAGCCGACGCCCGAGGCCACCGCGGAGATCCTGCGCGGGCTGCGGCCGAAGTACGAGGAGCACCACCGGGTCCGGATCACCGACGCCGCGATCGACGCCGCCGTCGCCCTCTCCGTGCGGTACCTGCGGGACCGGTACCTGCCGGACAAGGCCGTGGACCTGATCGACCGCGCGGCCGCGCGGTCCGGGATGCGCGGCCGCTCCGACCAGCCGGACCACCGCGTCGAGGAGCTGGTCCGGGCCCGCGAGGTCGCCGCCGACGCCGGGGACTCCGAGCGCGTCGCGATGCTCGACCGCGAGCTCGAGCGGCTGGTCCTGGAGAACGGGCCGCGCGATCGCGCCGAGATCACCGCGCGCGAGGTCGCCGAGGTCGTCGCCGACCGGACCGGCATCCCGGTCGCCGACCTCACCACCTCCGAGCGGAGGCGCCTGCTGGACCTGGAGGAGCACCTGCACCGCCGGGTCGTCGGGCAGCACCGGGCGGTCGAGGCCGTCGCCGACGCGGTCCGCAGCGCGCGGGCCGGGCTGGCGAGCCCCGACCGGCCGTCGGGCTCCTTCCTGTTCCTCGGCCCGACGGGCGTCGGCAAGACCGAGCTGGCCCGCGCCCTGGCCGCCGCGCTCTTCGGCTCCGACGAGCGCATGGTCCGGCTCGACATGAGCGAGTACGCCGAGCGTGCGGCCGCGACGAGGCTGATCGGCGCGCCGCCGGGGTACATCGGGCACGACGAGGCCGGCCAGCTGACCGAGCCGGTGCGCCGCGACCCGTACACGGTGGTGCTGCTCGACGAGGTCGAGAAGGCGCACGCGGACGTCGTCGCCACGCTGTTGCAGGTGCTCGACGCAGGCCGGCTCACCGACGCCCGCGGCCGCACCGTCGACTTCCGGCACAGCATCATCGTGATGACCAGCAACCTCGGCGCGGAGGAGATCCTCGCGGCGGCCGCGGCGGGCCGGCCGGTGGAGTCCATCCGGGAGCAGCTGATGTTCGCGGTGCGGCGGCACCTGCGGCCGGAGTTCCTCAATCGGATCGACGACGTCGTGCTGTTCGAGGCCCTCGACCGGGCCGAGATCCGCGAGATCGCCGAGATGATGCTGGCCGGCACCCGGGCGCGGCTGGCGGCGCAGGGCGTCGAGCTCGTGGTGGAGCCGGAGGCGCTCGACAGGCTGGCCGAGATCGGCCACCGGCCCGAGTACGGGGCGCGGCCGCTGCGCCGGGTCGTCGCGCGCGAGGTGGAGCGGCGGCTGGCGCGGCTGCTGCTCGCCGAGGAGCTCCGGGCCGGAGGGCGGGCCCGGCTGACGCTGAACGACGGTGAGCTGTCCCTGATTTCTGACTAGAGTCAGAGGTATGGACGAGGTCGCTGCGGTACGCCGGTTCCACCGGGCGGTCGTGCGCCGGGTCGGCGCGCTCGAGGAGGGCTACCTCGGTCGCGATCGGCCGCTCGGCCAGGCGCGGCTGCTCTGGGAGATCGGCCCGGACGGGGCAGAGGTGCGGGACCTGCGCGCCCGGCTCGGCCTCGACTCGGGCTACCTCTCCCGGATGCTGCGGGCGCTGGAGGCGGCGGGGCTCGTCACCGTCGACGCCGACGCGACCGACGGGCGGGTGCGGCGCGCGCGGCTCACCGCGGCCGGGCGGGTGGAGCGGGTCGAGCTCGACCGCCGGTCGGACGCGCTGGCCGCGTCGATCCTCGAGCCGCTGAACCCCCGGCAGCGCGACCGGCTGATCGCCGCGACGGCCGAGGTCGAGCGCCTGCTCGTCGCCTCCACGGTGCGGGTCGCGGTCACGCCGCCGACCCGACCGGAGGCGCAGGACTGCCTGCGCGCCTACGCCACCGAGCTCGCCGAACGGTTCGACGGGGGCTTCGACCCGACGGTCGGACCGGCCGCCGGAGCCGCCGAGTTCACCCCGCCGAAGGGGGAGTTCCTGGTCGCGATGCTCGACGGCGAGCCGGTGGGGTGCGTCGGCGTGCGGTTCCGTCCCGACGTCGCGGAGATCAAGCGCATGTGGGTCGCGCCCGCGGCGCGGGGTCTCGGTCTGGCCCGGCGGCTGCTGGCCGAGATCGAGGAGCGGGCGCGCGTGCACGGGCTGCGTGCGACGCGGCTCGACACGAACGGGACGCTCGTCGAGGCGATCGCGCTCTACCGGTCGGCGGGCTACCGCGAGGTCCCGCCCTTCAACGACAACCCCTACGCCCAGCACTGGTTCGCCAAGGAACTCGATCCTGCCGGGTAGGGTCGCCGCGAGCCGTCCCGGGGGAGGTCGCTGATGGCGGGCCGCCGCCCCACGCTGAAGGACGTCGCGGCGCGGGCCGGGGTCTCCCGGGCGACCGCCTCCCTGGTGATCCGCGAGGAGCGGGGGCCCAGCGCCGCTTCCCGCGAACGCGTGCGGGCCGCGGCGGCCGAGCTCGGCTACGTCCCCGACCCCACCGCCCAGGTGCTGCGCCGGCGCCGCAGCCGGCTCCTCGGCGTCGTCTTCACCGCGCGGGACGCCTTCCACGCCGACCTGCTCGACGGCCTCTACCCGGCCGCCGAGGAGCGCGGCTACACGGTCGTGCTCGGCGCCGTCTCGCCCGTGCGGCGGCAGGAGCGGGCGGTCGAGGCGCTGCTCGCGTCGCGCTGCGAGGCGCTGGTGCTGCTGGCGGGGCGATACGGCCCGGCCGAGCTGGAGGGGCTCGCGGCGCGGCTACCGGTCGTCGACGTCGGGCGGGTCGGCGCGGGCTCCGCGCAGGTCGACGCCGTGGAGAGCGCCGACGACGAGGGGGTCGCGGCCGCGGTCGACCACCTCGTCGGGCTGGGGCACCGGGCGATCGTGCACGTCGACGGTGGCGAGCAGCCCGGCGCGGAGGAGCGCCGGCAGGGCTACCGGGACGCGATGCTCCGGCACGGGCTGGCCGTGCGGATCCTGCCCGGCGACAACACGGAGGTCTCCGGGGCCGCGGCGGTGTCGGAGCTGCTCCCGGACCTGCCCACCGCCATCCTCGCGAACAACGACCAGTGCGCCGTCGGCGTGCTCGACGCCCTACGCCGGCAGGGAGTCGACGTGCCCGGCCGGGTCTCGGTGGTCGGCTACGACGACAGCCAGCTCTCGCGCCTCGCCCACGTCGACCTCACCACGGTCGCGCAGGACGCAGCGGAGATCGCCCGCCTCGCCGTCGGCTGCGTGCTGGAGCGGGTGGAGGGGGAGGAGACACCCGCCCCCCGCCGCATCCGCCTCCGCCCCCGCCTCGTGGTGCGGGGGACGACGGGGGTGCCGGGGGTGTGAACGGCTCGGCTGCGCGGGGCGGGATCAAGGAGCGGGGATCCGAGAGCGGATCCACAGGGACGGGAATCCGAGGGGCGGGGCTTCGAAGGGCGGGGCTTCGAAGGGCGGGGCTTCGAAGGGCGGGGCTTCGAAGGGCGGGGCTTCGAAGGGCGGGGCTTCGAAGGGCGGGGCTTCGAAGGGCGGGGCTTCGAAGGGCGGTGACGAGGGCTGCTGGCCCCGGGGCGCGTCCGCTGAGGCGGCCGCACACCCGCTCCGCCGCCCACCCGCTCCGCGCCACACACCCTCTCGGCCCCGGCACACACCCCCTCGGCCCCGCCACACACCCTCTCGGCCCCGCCACACACCCCCTCGGCCGCCGCACACCCGCTGCAGCGGGCCCCGACAGGTGTGACAGGTCCCGCCGGGTGTGCCGAGCCCGGGCCGCCGGGTCTCGACGGGTGTGGAGGGCGCAGCCGGCTGTGCCGCGCGCTAGCGGGTGTGCCGGGCGTCGACGCGCGAGCCCAGGGGCGGTCGTGGCGGAGCGGTCCGAGGAACCATCGGACGTGCTCGTGGTCGCGCGGTCCGATGGCCACCGGTCTGCCGCCACCGGGACTTGACGCACCTCCACGCTCGGCCCCACACTTCTCCCCGCATCGCTTAGATCGATCTAAACCACGCCCCGCGCCCACCGGCGCGACGGTGCGAAGGAGCTCCCATGCTGCGAGTGGCCCTGTTCGGATGCGGACGGATCGGGCGGGTGCACGCCGCCGCCGTCGCCGCCCACCCCCGGGCCGAGCTGGCGTGGGTGTGCGACCCGATGGAGGCGGCAGCCAAGGAGCTCGCGGGGCAGTACGAGGCCGAGGCGAGCTCGGACGTCGCCGCGGTGCTGGCCGACGAGTCCGTCGGCGCGGTGATCGTCGCCTCGCCGACCCCCACCCACGTCGACCTGCTGACCGCCGCGGTTAAGGCCGGCAAGGCCGTGATGTGCGAGAAGCCGATCGACCTCGACCTCGCGCGCGTCGACGCCTGCTGGGCCGAGATCGGCGCGCTGTCCCCGACCGTGATGGTCGGCTTCAACCGCCGCTTCGACCCGTCGTTCCGCGAGATCCGCGACCGGGTCGCGGCGGGTGAGATCGGCCGTCTCGAGCAGCTCGTGATCACCAGTCGCGACCCCGCCCCGGCGCCGAAGGCGTACATCGAGACCTCCGGCGGGTTGTTCCGCGACATGACGATCCACGACTTCGACATGGCCCGCTTCCTGCTGGGCGAGGTCGTCGAGGTGCAGGCCATGGGCGCCAACCTGATCGAGCCGTACATCGCCGAGGCCGGGGACATCGACTCCGCCGTGGTGGTGCTGCGCTCGGCCGACGGGGCGCTCGCGCAGATCACCAACTCGCGGCGCTGCGTGTTCGGCTACGACCAGCGTGTGGAGGCGTTCGGCGCCACCGGCATGCTCACCGCGCAGAACCAGCTGCCGACCAGCGTGCGGTACGCCGGCCCGGACCGGAGCGAGGCCGCCGCGCCGTACCAGAACTTCTTCCTCGAGCGGTACAGCGCCGCCTACGCCCTCGAGCTCGACCACTTTTTGACGGCGGTCGAGTCCGGCACCGCGCCCTCGCCGAGCTTCGCCGACGGCCGGGCCGCGCTCGTCCTCGCCGACGCGGCCGCGGAGAGCCTCCGCACCGGAACCGCTGTTCGCATCGCGGGATGACCTGGGGGCGCGGTGGCGTTGGGATCAGCATGACGATGCTCGCCACCGCGCCGGCCAGGGCGCGCACCCTCGACGACCTGTTCGCCGACGCCCTGCGCGACGCCGAGCGCATGGCCCCGGGCCTGCTCCTGCTCGCGTTCGACGGCTCGGACGAGGTCGAGGCCGACGCCCGCCGGCTGCTGACGACGGACCCCGGCTGCGCCTTCGTGCGGTTCGCGGTGCACCGCGAGGACGGCGAGGTCGTGGTCGAGGTCCGGGCACCCGAGTCCCGCCCGGAGATCCTCGAGGCACTCGTGGTGAGGGCCATGTCCGCGGGACGCTGAGCCGGAGATCGGCCAGACTGGTCGCATGACCGGCACCCTCGGCGAGGTGTCCACCCGCACCGTCGGAGGGCGCACGCTCCGCGTCGCGATCCGTCGCGGCGACGGCTCCCGGACCCCGTTACTGCTGCTCAACGGCATCGGCGCCCGCCTCGAGATGCTCGAGCCGTTCGTCGAGGCGCTGCCCCGTGAGCTGGAGGTGATCCGGTTCGACGTTCCGGGCGTCGGCGGGTCGCCGCGGCCCCGGATGCCGTACCACATGGCGACCTTCGCGCTGACCGTCGGCAAGCTCGTGCGTGAGCTGGGCTACGGGAAGGTCGACGTCCTGGGCTACTCCTGGGGCGGCGGGCTCGCCCAGCAGACCGCGCTCACCGGGCGGGACCGGGTCCGCCGCCTGGTGCTCGTGGCCACCGGCACCGGTTCGCTGATGGTGCCGGCGCGGCCCGCGGTGCTGAGCAAGATGCTGACCCCGCGGCGCTACCGCGACCCCGCGTACGCAGCGCAGGTCGCCGGTGAGATCTACGGCGGCTCGATGCGCACCCACCCCGAGCGCGCCGCCCGCCTCCTGCAGTCGTCCGACGACGGCGACCCCGCGGGCTACGAGCGCGGCTACCTCTACCAGCTCCTCGCCGGCGCGGGCTGGACCACGCTACCGGTCCTGCGCCTGATCGCGGCGCGGACGCTGATCGTCTCCGGGGACGACGACCCGATCATCCCGCTGGTCAACGCCCGGGTCCTGCGCCGTGGCATCCCCGACTCGCACCTGCACGTGTACCGCGGCGGGCACCTGGCGCTGCTCACCGAGTCCCACGAGCTGGCCCCGGTGATCGACCGGTTCCTGGCCGCTCCGCCACGAGGCGGCGCACACCGGACGGCGTGATCAGGCAGTGTGATCAGGCGTCGGACGACCGACGGCCGAGCACGGGCGTCACCGCCACGTAGGTCACCGCCGCCGCACACCCGGCCACGACCAGCGCCGCGCCGCCCGCCGGCCCACCGAGCGCGAGCTCCCGGAGGGCCACTCCGATCGCGAGCGCGAGCCCGACCAGCACGGCCACGGCCAGGACCGCGCCGGCCGTCCCGGGCCGCCGCCGTACCACTGCCACGGCGACCACCAGCACCGCTGCGACGACCGCTCCGCCGAGCGCGAAGTCCGGGCCCGTCACCGGCACCCGCCAGCCGAACAGGGCGGCGACGTAGGCGGCCCAGGTGAGCCCCGTCCGCACCGCGGCGGCGCGCATCGGGCCCGGCTGCGCGACCACCGACAGCGCCAGCACCCCTGCCGCGACCACCACCAGCAGCACCGCGATCGCGGTGGAGGTCCAGGTCAGCGTGGCGAACCCGAGGTAGGCGGCGGCCACGCCCAGGCCGACGCACAGCGCTCCCGCCCAACCCAGCGGGCCAGGGCGGTGGGGCCTGCGCGCGCTGTCGGTCACGTTGCCGGTGTCGCCCCGGCGCGCCGTGGTGTTACCGCAGGTCGCCCGGGGTCGTGCGCGGCAACTGCCCCTGGAGGGGCAGTCGGCACGCACGGGAGAGGGATGATCGGGGCATGACGTACGAGACCCTCGACTACACGGTGCGCGACGGCATCCTCACGCTCACCCTCAACCGGCCGGACAAGCTCAACTCGTTCACCGTGACCATGGCGGAGGAGCTGATCGCGGCCTACGACCGGGCGAGCGCCGACGACGAGGTGGGCGCGATCGTCGTGACGGGGGCCGGCCGGGCGTTCTGCGCGGGCATGGACCTGTCGTCGGAGGGCAACGTGTTCGGCCTCGACGAGTCGCAGCAGCCGACGCTGCGGGACCTCGAGGAGCGCTTCGAGGACCCGGAGATCGTCGGCGGCGTGCGCGACACCGGCGGGCAGGTCTCGCTCGCCGTCTACCGCTGCACCAAGCCCGTGATCGCCGCGATCAACGGTGCCGCGGTGGGCATCGGGGCGACCATGACCCTGCCGATGGACGTGCGGCTGGCCTCGGAGAACGCGCGGATCGGCTTCGTGTTCGGCCGGCTCGGGATCGTGCCGGAGGCGGCTTCGACCTGGTTCCTGCCCCGGATCGTCGGGATCAGCCGGGCGCTGGAGTGGGTCTACTCGGCCGACATCCTGACCGCGCAGGAGGCGCTCGACGGCGGCCTGCTCCGGTCCGTCGTGCCCGCCGACCAACTGCTGGACACGGCGTACGCGCTCGCCCGGAAGTTCGTCGACGGGCACTCGCCGGTGGCCACGGCGCTGATGCGGCAGATGATGTACCGCAACAGCGCGGCGCCGCACCCGGTCGAGGCGCACCGCGTCGACTCGCTCGCGATGTTCTACACGTCGATCGCCGACGGGAAGGAGGGCGTGCGCGCGTTCCTGGAGAAGCGGCCGGCGGAGTTCACCGGTCGGGCCAGTGCGCTGCCGCCCTTCGCCCCGTGGCAGGCCGACGACTGAGCCTCAGTACGCGATGAAGAGGATCTCGTCGCGCGAGTACTCGTGGCCCGGGTGCTTCTCCTTGAGGTGGGCCTGGGTCTTGGCGACGAGGTCGTCCTCGTCCGTGCCCTGGATCTGCTCGCCGCACGGGCAGTTCAGCCGCGTCTTCATCGTGTTCTCCTCTCAGGGGGATATGCACCGACCCTAATGCGGGACGGCGGCCTTTGTGATCGTCCCCCGTGTGATCAGCCCCGCCCGATGAACGGCATGGTCGTGGCCGTGATGGTGAGGAACTGGACGTTCGCCTCGAGCGGGAGGTTCGCCATGTAGCGGACGGCGTCGGCGACGTGCCCGGCGTCGAAGGTCGGCTCCGGCCGCACCGACCCGTCCGCCTGGCGGGCCCCCGTGGCGATCCCCGCGGTCATGTCCGTGGCCGCGTTGCCGATGTCGATCTGCCCGCAGGCGATGCCGTACGGGCGGCCGTCGAGCGAGATCGACCGGGTCAGGCCGGTGATCGCGTGCTTGGTGGCCGTGTAGGCCGCGCTGCCCGGACGCGGGACGTGCGCCGAGATCGAGCCGTTGTTGATGATCCGGCCGCCCTGCGGGTCCTGCTCGCGCATCACCGCGAACGCCGCCCGGGCGCAGAGGAACGAGCCGGTGAGGTTGGTGTCGACGGCCGCGCGCCAGGCGGCGACCTCGATCTCGTCGGGCGTGCCCGTGGGGCCGAACGTGCCGGCGTTGTTGACCAGCAGGTCCACCCGGCCCCACGCCCCGACGGCCGCGCGGAACAGCGCCGCGACCGACTCCTCGTCGGCGACGTCCGTGGGTACGGCGAGCGCGTCGGCGAACCCCTCGGCGGTCTCCGCCAGCGGCTCGGGCCGCCGCCCCGCCAGGGCGACCGCCCAGCCGTCCTCCAGGAGGGCGCGGCCGATGACCCGGCCCAGCCCCGATCCCGCTCCGGTCACGACCGCGGTGCGCTGCATGCGGAGGTTCTACCGGAACCGGCGGCGGGAGATCAGTCCGCCACGGCCCAGCGCTGCTCGATCCGCCCGTAGCGCCAGACCGCGAGCGCCCCCAGCCAGGTGACCACGAACAGGGCGACGACGAGGTACCCCATCACCTCGAGGTCGAGCGCGGCCAGCGTGGCCAGTGGCCCCGTGGTGACGTGCAGCTTCTCGCCCAGCAGCTGCAGCAGCTCGATCAGCCCGATCACCAGCGCCACGACCACGGACAGCGCGGTGACGGTGAGGTTGTAGAAGACCTTGCGTACCAGCGTGACGAACGCCCACTGGTAGGCGGCGGACATGAACACCCCGTCGGCGGTGTCGAACAGGCTCATCCCGGCCGCGAACAGCACCGGGATGACCAGGATCGCGTACCAGGGCAGCTGCGCCGCCGCGGCGCCGCCGGCCAGGACCAGCAGCGTGACCTCGGTGGCGGTGTCGAACCCGATGCCGAACACGAACCCGACCACGTACATGTGCCAGGGCTTCGACACCGCCCGCAGGGTCCGGCCGAGGATCCGGGCCAGCAGGCCGCGGGAGGCGAGGTGCCGCTCGAGGGCCTCGTCGTCGAGCGGCTCGGTGCGCATCCGGGCGAACACCTGCGCGATGCCGATCATCGCCTGCAGGTTCAGCAGCCCGATCAGGACCAGGAACCCGCCGCCGACCAGGGTGCCGACCAGGCCGAGGGTCTCCTTCACCGACGACGAGTCGTCGCCCAGCTCCCCGACCAGCGTGCGGACGCCGAGGGCGAGCAGCAGCGCCAGCACGAACACCACCGAGGAATGGCCGAGGGAGAACCAGAACCCGACGCCGCGGGCGCGTTTCCCCTCGCTCACCAGCTTGCGGGTGGTGTTGTCGATCGCGGCGATGTGGTCGGCGTCGAAGGCGTGCCGCATGCCGAGCAGATAGGCGGTGAGGCCGACGCCGAGCCCGAACGTGCCGCCCGAGGCCAGCGCGAGGTGCTGCGGCGCGACCACCGCGGCCAGCAGCGTCCAGCCGCCCAGGGTGAGCAGCAGGATGACCGCCGCCATCCCCGCGAGGTGCCGGCGGTCCGTGCGGTCGAAACGGGTGCGCGACGGGGACGCCGTGCGGGGAGCGGTCACGAGCCGATGCTCGCATGCACAGTTCTTCAGATGGAAGCCGGTGCGCCCATTCCCGGCCGACCGAATCGCGTGATCGTTCCACAACGCCCGAAATGACGCCCGGAGTCGACGTTATGGAGCCACACTGCGCATTTTCGGGCGGGTGAGGTGGAGCGTGGCGGCCGCGAGGAGGGCGACGAAGCCCGCCAGGTACACGTCGGGTTGCAGGGAGATTGCGCCGGTGGCGGGGATGGGGCCGACGTCCGGGCCGGGCAGCCGGGTGATCACGGCGGCGGTCGCCAGCAGGAGGGCGCCGAGCCCCACCCACGCCCGCCGGACGACGAGCAGTACCAGCAGCGGCACGCACCAGACGAAGTGGTGCGACCACGCGAAGGGGGCCACCGCCGCCGACGCCAGTCCGACGACGATCAGCGCGAGCAGGTCCTCCCCGCGTCGGTGTGCCCGCACCGCCACCGTCAGCGCGGCGGCGGTCAGCAGCCCGGCCAGCACCAGGTAGACCGGCGCGTTCTCCCCGAGAAGCCGGGCCACCAGACCGTCGAGCGAGTGGTTGCTGGTCGCGGCGACGTCCGAGATCCGGTTCGCGGCCGCGAACGTCCCGCGCACCCAGTACTGCACCGACTCGGCCGGAGCGAGGGCGAACCCGAGCCCCGTGGCCGCCACGAACGTCCCGACGGCGACGGCGGCCTCCCGGCGCCGCCCGACGAGCAGCAGGTACACCACGAACAGCAGCGGGGTGAGCTTGAGCGCCGCGGCCAGCCCCACCCCGGCGCCGCGCCACCGCGAGGGGCGGCCGGTGAGATCGAGCAGCACCAGCGCGAGCAGCACGACGTTGATCTGCCCGAGGTAGCACGTCGTCCGCACCGGGTCGAGCCACAGCGCGGTCGCCACCAGCAGCGCGACCGTGCCGGCCGGCAGCACGGTGCCCACCAGTGCGGCCGACCGCCGCACCACCAGCACGAGCAGCACCACACCGAGCGCGGTCCAGAGGATCTTGAGCAGCGGCAGCGGGAGCAGCGTCAACGGCACGAACAGCGCCGCGGCCACCGGCGGGTACACGAACGGCAGGTCGAGCAGGACCCCGCCGGCGTACAACGGCTGGTGGTGCAGCACGTGCTCACCGCCGGCCCGGTAGACCTGCAGGTCGATCATCAGCGCGTGCGCGCCGGGCCAGGCCGCGAGTACCGCGAGCTGCAGCGCGACCAGCACCGCCGCCCCCGCCCAGGCGGCGCGGGCCCGGACCCGTGGGCGGGGGAGCGTCACCGGGAGACCGTAGGACGGCGGGTCAGCGCGACCGCGAACCGGGCGAGTGTGACGACGACCACATCTTCTGCCATGCTGGCGCCATGCGTTCCGCCTTCGCGCACACCGCCGAGATCGAGCTCGCCGAGGACGGCGACCGGGCCGCCCCGGGCGCCGCGATCACCGCCGCGCTGTGCGGGACCTGGGAGCACGAGCCGCCGTGCCCGATCGCGTCGCACCACACCGCGTCGTCGCGGGCCGGCAGCCGGGTGCGGCTGCGCGTGCTGTTCGCGTGCGACGTCGACCTCGAGGACGAGGTCCGCAGCCGGATCGACGCCGCGCTGGCCCGCGGCCTGCTCACCGGGCCGGACGGCACGGTGTCCCGCTGGTCCCTGCGCGACGCGCTGCCCGGCAGTGTCCAGGAGTGCGAGCGGGCGGACGCCGAGCGCCTCCTGGCGAGCAGCGACGCCTGACCGCAGCGCCACCCGGGCCGGCGGGGCTCACACCGCCGGCAGCTCCGCCCACACGGTCTTCGCCTCGCCGTCGCCCTCGTGCCCCCAGCGCAGCGTGAGGGCCTCCACCAGCTGCGTCCCGCGCCCCCGGACCGCCAGCGGGTCGACGGGCCGGACGGCCGGCAGGCTCGCGGACCCGTCCCGCACCGACAGCCGCAGCGTGCCGTCGTCGAGCCCGACGCCGACCACGAACGGGGTCCGGGCGTGGTCGACCACGTTCGCGACCAGCTCGGTCAGCACCAGCTCGGCGTCCTGCGCGGCATCGCCGCGCACGCCCCAGCCCGTCAGCAGCTCGACGAGCCGGTGCCGTATCCGGATCGTCGCGCCGGGCAGCGGCTCGTAGTGCCACCGGACCTCCCGGCCTGCGCGCGGCCCGGCCTCGTGCCGGTAGACCAGCGCGGCGACGTCGTCGTCCGGGCCGGGGCCGAGCAGCCGCGCGGTGAGCCCGTCGAGGACGTCCCCGACCGGCGTGCCGGGATCGGCGGCGAGCTCGCCCAGGGCGGCCCCAGCCCGGGCGATCCCGAGGTCGACCTCCTCGCCGCGGCGCTCGACGAGGCCGTCGGTGTAGAGCAGCAGGGTGCCGCCCGGCGGGAGCGCGGCGACGGCCTCCGGCCGGGGCGCCCCCGGCAGCACCGCGAGCGGCACGGACAGCCCGTCCTCCAGCAGCCGGTACCCACCCAGCGTCGGCGAGGATCGCGGGCAGGTGCCCGGCCCGGGACCAGCGCAGCATCGACGTCGCGGGGTCGACGATCGCGCACAGCACCGTGCTGCAGCGCGCCCCCGGGGTCAGCGCGGCGAAGCCGTCGAGCGCACCGAGCACGTCGGCGGGGGAGTGGCGCTCGAGCAGCAGCGCTCGGGCGGCGCTGCGCAGCTGCCCCATGACGGCTGCCGCATCGGGCCCGCGCCCGACGACGTCCCCGACCACCACTCCGGTCGTGCCGTCGGGCAGGGCCACCACGTCGTACCCGTGCGTGGCCCCGACCAGCAGCCGGAGGGCGCCGGGGGTGTCCGGGGCGTCGTGCACGGCGATCGTGGCCTCGGCGAGCCGGCGCAGCCGCCGCGACTCCCCGGCCCGCGCCCGGGACAGATCGAGGTGCGTGCGCACCCGGGCCAGCAGCTCGGCGGAGGAGAACGGCTTGGCGAGGTAGTCGTCGGCACCCGCGGTGAGCCCGCCGACGGCGGCCTCCATGCCCGCGCGGGCGGACAGCAGGATGGTCGGCAGCGTGGCCGTGGCGGGATCGGCGCGCAGCGCCCCGACCAGCCCGATGCCGTCGAGGCCGGGCATCATCACGTCGGCCAGCAGGAGGTCGGGCTCACGGCGGGCCTCGGCCGGCGCGGCGGTCGGGAGCGGGTCCGCCGCGGGTCCGGCCGCCGGCGCCGTCCACTGCAGGGCCTCGTCCCGGAAGCGGCCGACGGCCGCGGGCCGGACCGCGCGGATCTCCTCGTCGCCGGCAGCCATGGTCGGCACCCGCACCGTGAAGGTGCTGCCGCTCCCGGGCGTGCTGGTCACGGACGCCGTGCCGTCGTGCAGCTCGGCGAGCTCCCGCACCAGCGCCAGCCCGATCCCGGAGCCCTCGTGCGAGCGGGCGGCGGCGCCGCGGACCCGGTGGAAGCGCCGGAACAGCAGCGGGACCTGGTCGGCGGGGATGCCGATCCCCGTGTCGGCCCCCGAGAGCTCCAGCGCGGCCGCCTCCCGCCGCAGCCGCACGGTGACGCCGCCGTGCAGGGTGTTGTTGACGATTTTGGACAGCAGGTTGAGGACGATCCTCTCCCACTGGTCCGGGTCCAGCCGCACGGCCGGCAGGTCCGGGCAGTCGACGGCGAGGGCGAGGCCCGCCCGCTCGACGGCCGGCGCGAACGACTCGGCGATCCCGCGGGTGAGTGCGCCGGGGTCGACGGCGACGCGGTCGGGCGTGAGCCGGCGCTCCTCGAGGGCGGCGAAGTCGAGCAGGGCGTCGACCTGCCGACGCAGCCGCCCGGCGGTGCGCCGCACCAGCTCCAGGCGGTCGCGCTGGGCCGGGGGCAGCGGCGCCGCGGTGTCGGCCAGCGCGTCCTCGGCGGGGCCGGTGATCAGTGCGAGCGGGGTCCGCAGCTCGTGGCTCACGGTGGTGAAGAACTCGGTCTTGGCGCGGTCGAGCTCGGCCAGCTCCTCGACCTGGCGGCGCTGGCGGCCGGCGGCCACCGCGTCGGTGAGGGCCGAGGTGACGCGGCCGGCGACGAGCTCGGTGAAGGAGCGGAAGGCGTCGTCGAGCAGCAGGGCGGGGCTGGTGCCGAGGACCACCGCACCCAACGGGCCGTCGTCGCCCGGCCCGTCGAGCGGCAGCACGACGGCGGCGTCCGGCTCGCCCGCGCCGCCGCCCGCCACGAGGCCCGGGTGCGCGCCGGGCCAGTCCCGCGACCGTCTACCCCCCACCACCGGCGACCGCCTCGGCGACGGCGGCGGCCACGGCGCCGTCGGCGGGGAGCGGGCCGGTGAGCCCGAAGCTCGCGACCTCGACGATCCCCTCGCTCTCGCTGCGCAGGTGGACGGTGCCGAACGGCAGGTCGGCGCGGGCCGTGGCGAGGGTCGCGGTGAGGGCGCGGCTCACCGCCACCGGCTCGCCGAGGGGGCCGCCGGGACCTGGCCGAGCTGCTGGGGTGCGGCGAGCCGGCGGGTGGCCAGCACCTGCCGGGTGGTCTCCGTGGCGATGTCGAGGACCCCGCCGACGCTCCCGTCGGCGCGCAGCAGCGGGCTGTACGGCGCCCGCGGGCGGCTTCAGCGGCCGTGGTGCCGTCCGCGAGCCCGCCCCGTGGTAGGGCGCGCTCCGGCGAACCGGACGATCTCGACAACAGGGGAAGCGTCGAGGCCGTCGCCGCCCTGCCTCCGGACCTGGTTGTCGGCTGGACCGGCGGGATCGAGGAGCAGTGCTCGGCCCTGTCCCGGATCGCGCCCACCGTCGCGGTCGACGTCGACTTCACGCTCGACTCGCTCGTCGACCAGTGGGCGGCGTCCGGCCGCTCCCCGGGGGGACGGCCGTAGGATCCGGCCGTGTCCGTCGACCCGCCGCCCGACAGCGACTTCCTGTCCCTCGCCGGCATCGCCATCGACGAGACCCAGCGCCGGCTCCCGGGGACCGACCGCTCGGCGATGGCCATGGTCCTGCTGCTCACCCGGGTCGCGAGCGGGCTGGTCTACGACCTGGAGTCGACGGTGCACCGGCCGGCGGGCTGGAGCTGGTCGGCCTGGCGGCTGCTCTTCACGATCTGGGTGGCCGGGCCGCAGGAGTCCCGGCGGGCGGCCGAGCTGTCCGGGATGAGCCGGGCCGCCGTCTCCGCGTTGACGAACACGCTCAGCGCCGCCGGCCTGCTCGACCGCACGCCCGGCTCGGCGGACGGCCGCTCGGTGGTCCTCGCGCTCACGGAGAAGGGCACCGCAGCGATCGAGGAGACCTTCCTGCGGCACAACGCCCGCGAGTCCGAGTGGGCCCGGCTGCTCGACCCCGAGGACCTCGCCGCCCTCAACGGGCTGCTCGCCAAGCTCGCCGGCGCCGCCCACGCCGCGGAGTGGGTCAACCGGCGCTGAACCGGGCCGGACCCCTGGCCGTCGGGCCCGGGACGGGTTACCGTTCCGCACGGTCAAGGCTTTGACCGTTTTCCCAGCGCCGGGAACGAGGGGATTTCCGATGACGCAGACCCCGGGATCGGCCGCCTCGGCGGTCCACCCGCCGTCGAGCCAGCTGCGCCGGGTGATCGGCGCCAGCCTCGTCGGCACGACCATCGAGTGGTACGACTTCTTCGTCTACGCCTCGGCCGCCGGCCTGGTGTTCGGCAAGCAGTTCTTCCCGGGCCTCGACGGCACCGCGGCCCTGCTCGCCTCCTTCGCGACGATCGGCGTCAGCTTCATCGCGCGCCCGATCGGCGGCGTGGTGTCCGGGCACCTCGGCGACCGGTTCGGCCGCAAGCCGGTGCTGGTCGGCACGCTGCTGCTGATGGGCCTGTCGACGGTCGGCGTCGGCCTGCTGCCCTCGTACGCCTCGATCGGCGTCGCGGCGCCGATCCTGCTGGTCGCCCTGCGGATGCTGCAGGGCCTCTCCGCCGGTGGGGAGTGGGGCGGCGCGGCGATGATGTCGGTCGAGCACGCCCCGCCCGGGCGGCGCGGCTACTACGGTGCCTACCCGCAGATCGGGGTGCCGATCGGGCTGCTGCTGGCCAACCTCGTCTTCTTCGCCGTGTCGGCGACGACCACCCCCGAGCAGTTCCAGGCGTGGGGCTGGCGGATCCCGTTCCTGCTGTCGATCGTGCTGATCGTCGTCGGGTTCTGGGTGCGGGCGCGGGTCTCGGAGAGCCCGGTGTTCGAGGACCTGCGGGACCGTCGCGAGCGCCGGTCCGCCCCGCTGGCCGAGGTGCTGCGGAAGAACCGCCGCGAGTTGCTCGTGGCGATCGGGCTGTTCGTGGCCAACAACATGATCGGCTACATCCTCATCGCGTTCATCACCTCCTACGGCACGCGTCAGCTCGGGCTCTCCAGCACGACGATGCTGGTGGTCGGCATGGTCGGGGCGGTGGCGTGGGGCGTGTTCACGCTGATGGCGGGGCGCTGGTCGGACACCTGGGGGCGCCGGCGCACCTACCTGATCGGGATCGTCGCGCTGGCCGCGTGGTGCTTCCCGTTCTTCCTGCTCTTCGACACCCGCTCGGTCGGGCTGCTGCTCGTCGCGGTCGTGGTGCTGGCCTTCGGCCTCGGCCTCACCTACGGACAGCAGGCCGCGACCTACGCGGAGATGTTCCCGGCGCCGGTCCGCTACTCCGGTGTCTCGTTCGCCTACGCGTTCGGTGCCATCCTGGGCGGCGGGTTCGCGCCGCTGCTGGCGACCTGGCTGATCGCGGTCACCGGGACCTCGCTGTCGGTCTCCGCCTACATGTTCCTGATGTGCCTGGTCACGCTGGCCGCGGTGCTGGCCCTGCGCGAGGGCACGCCCGCCGAGCGTGAAGCCTTCGTCACCGCGAGCTGAGCAGGAGGACACCATGGCCGCCAAGCCCTTCGCCTCCTCGGCCGATCTGGCCGCGAAGGAGCAGACGCTCGAGATCCTGGCCGACGGCGTCTACGCGCTCACGGCCGAGGGCGACCCGAACATCGGGGCGGTCGAGGGCGAGGACTTCCTCGTCTGCTTCGAGGCCCTGGCCACGCCCGTGGCCGCGCGGAAGTGGCTGACCCGGCTGCGCGAGCACACCGACAAGCCGATCCGCTACCTCGTGCTCTCGCACTACCACGCCGTCCGGGTGCTGGGGGCCAGCGCGTTCGACGCGGAGATCATCGTCGCCCACGAGAACACGCGGGCCCTGATCGCCGAGCGCGGCAAGGAGGACTGGGCCAGCGAGTTCGCGCGGATGCCGCGGCTGGCCGAGGCGGCGGACTCGGTGCCGGGGCTGACGTGGCCGACGCTGACCTTCGCCGACCGGCTGACCGTCGATCTCGGTGGCGACCGCGGTGATCTGGTGCTGCAGTACCACGGGCGCGGGCACACCGAGGGCGACATCACCGCCTGGCTGCCGCGGCAGAAGATCCTCTTCGCCGGCGACCTCGTCGAGGCCGAGGCGGCCCTGTACACCGGCGACGCGTTCCACCGGGACTGGGCGGGCGCCACCCTCGACCGGGTCAAGGCGGTGGGCGCCGAGCAGCTCGTCGGCGGGCGCGGCGCGGTCACCCAGGGCCGCGCGGCCGTCGACGCGGCGGTCGAGCAGACCCGCGGGTTCCTGCAGGTGATGATCCGCGAGGTCGGCGGGGTGCAGCAGCGCGGCGGCACGCTCAAGGAGGCGTTCGAGGCCGCGCACGCCGCGCTGGTGGACGACTACGGCCACTGGCCGATCTTCGAGCACTGCCTGCCGTTCGACGTCTCGCGGCTGTGGGACGAGCTGTCCGGCATCGAGCGCCCGGTCATCTGGACCGCCGAGCGCGACCAGGAGGTCTGGGCCCAGCTGCAGGGCTGACGGTCAGGGGAGCGGCAACCGCGGACCGTGCGGGTCCGCGGCGCCGTCCGTGGCGGGCAGCCCGAAGCTCGCCTCGGCTCCCAGCCCCTTCGCCGCGGCCGCCTCCCGCACCGCCGCGATCACCAGGTGCAGCGCGGGCCGTCGGGTGGCCCTGGTCCGGTAGGCGATCGAGACGGTGCGCATGACGGGCTCGGTCAGGGCCACGACGTCGATCGCGTCGTCGGTGCCGGGCGGGCGCTGCACCAGCCCGAGGTCCGAGACCAGCGTGACGCCGAGCCCGGCCGCGACCAGGGCCAGGGCGGTGAACTGTTCCTCGACCTCGTGCGTGGTGGCGGGGTCGAACCCGGCGCGGCGGCAGGCGACGCGCACCGCCCGGCCGAAGTGCGAGCGCGGGCCGGCGAGGATCCACGGCTGGTCGGCCAGCTCGCCGAGGGTGACCGTCGCGCCCGGGACGGTGCCCGCCGGGACCGCCGCGTACAGCCGCTCGACGGCCACGACCTCCCGGGTCAGCGCGGGGTCCCAGGACATGGGGTGCCCGGAGTAGTCGATCACGAACGAGAAGTCGAGGGCGCCGTCGCGGACGGCGCCCGCGGTCTCCTCGGGCGCGAGCTCGCGGGTCCGCACCTGGATGCCGGGGTGCTCCGCGGCGAGCGAGGCCAGTGCGTCGGGCAGCAGGCCGGAGGCCACCGACGCCCAGACCCCGGCGGTCAGTCGCACCGACCGGGCCTGCTGGGCCTCCTCGACGGCGAGCTCGGCGCGCTCCACCGAGGCCAGGATCTCCTCGGCGTGCTCGGCGAGGACCATGCCCAGCTCGGTGAGCTGCACCCGGCGGCCGAGCCGCTCGAAGAGGGTGCCGCCGACGTCCCGTTCCAGCTGCGCGAGCTGCTGCGACACGGCCGACGCGGTGTAGTGCAGGGCCGCCGCCGCGGCGGTGACCGTGCCCCGCCGGTGCAGCTCCCGGAGCATGCGCAGGCGCGACAGGGAGAGCTCCACGGGCCCACCGTAGGCGGGCGGTTCCGCTCGTGCAGGAACCGTGAACGCGATCCTCCACGATTCCTTGATGGACGCCGGCCGCGCCGCTGCCGCACAGTGGGGCACCGGCGGAGATCGCCGGCCACCCCGGCACGACCCCACGCCGCCGCCCGCACGGGCCCGGCGCGGTCCGTCGTGCCCCGAGCAACAGACCGGGAGGTCCGCCGACGTGACCACGATGCAGGAGCCGATGGGGCCGCTGGGAACGCCGATCGAGGTGCCGGCCGCGCCGGTGCCCGCAGTCCTTCCCACGGCCGCCGCTCCCGCCCCGCGGGACCGCGAGCCCTACCTGCGCGTGACGTGGACCGACCCCGTCACGGGCGCCCGCGGCCACCTCGTCGTGCACACGCTGCGGTCCGGCATCGCGACTGGCGGCACCCGCATGCGCGCCGGCTGCACCCTGTCCGAGGTCGAGGACCTGGCCCGGGGCATGGCCGCGAAGACCGCCGCCTTCGACCTGCCCGTCGGCGGGGCCAAGGGCGGCATCGACTTCGACCCGAAGGACCCGCGCGCGGTCGGCGTGCTGGAGCGCTTCTGCCAGGCCGTGCGCCCGTGGATCGACGGCCACTGGGTCACCGCCGAGGACCTCGGCGTGCCGCAGCACCTGATCGACGAGGTGTTCGAGCGGATCGGGCTCGGCCAGTCCTACCACGCGGCCATCTCGCGCTCGGCCGACCCGGCCGCCACCCTCGAGCGCGTCCGGCAGGGTCTCGACGCGCGCGTCCCCGGCGGCCTGCTCGGCAACGTCATCGGCGGCTACGGCGTGGCGCACGCCTGCCTCGGCGCCGCCTCCGCCTTCGGCTGGGCGGTCGAGGGCACCACCGTCGCGGTCCAGGGCATCGGCACCATGGGCGGCGCCGCGGCCTGGTATCTGCACGAGGCCGGCATGCGGGTGGTCGCGATGGCCGACGCCGCCGGCACCCTCTACGACCCGGACGGCCTCGACGTCCCGGCCCTGCTCGAGCTGCGGGACGGCTTCGGCGAGATCGATCGCACCCGGCTGCCCGCCGGCGTCGCCCGCCTGCCCCGCTCCGCGGTCGTCGGGCTGCCGGCCGACGTCTTCGTGCCGGCGGCGATCTCCTACGCGATCACCCCGGACAACAGCTACGACGTGGCCGCCAAGGTCGTCGTCGAGGCCGCGAACGCCGCCACCACGCCGGAGGCCGAGGCCATGCTCGCCGCCCGCGGCGTCCCGGTGGTGCCGGACTTCGTGGCCAACGCCGGAGCCGCGGCCTGGGCCTGGTGGCTGCTGCTCGGCCGGGTCGGCATGACCCGCGACGACGCCGTGACCGCCGAGGAGTCCTTCACCATGCTGCGCACGCAGATGGCGGACAAGGTCCGGCTGCTGCTGGACCGCTGGGTGTCCGACGGCGTCCCGCCGCGGCTGACCGGCCTCGGCCTCGCCGTGAGCGACCTCGACGACACCGCGGCGCGGTCCGCGCTCGTCATCCCCTGACGTTCGCGTAGGCCCGGCGGCCCCCCGACAGCGTGGTCGGGGAGCTGACACGGGCGGCGAGGATGTGTCAGCAACGGGGCGATGTGTCAGCGGGTGACGCGGCTGCCGGGGACCTCGTCGGCGTCGAGGTGGCGCAGGAGGTTGGTGACGAACCGGTCCCCGGTGCGCTGCAGCGTGACGTTCATCAGCCCGACGACGGCGGGGAAGGCCAGCCGGGAGAGCGGCAGCTCGACGTGCAGGGTCAGCCGGATCGCCAGGTGCGTGCCGCCCTCGGCGTCCCGCAGCCGGTACCAGCCCTCGGCGCCAGTGAACTCGTGCGTGTCCGCGGGCGGTTCGTGGGTGAAGTCGATGCGGGACTCCTCGGGCCCGTCGATGAAGCGCATCCGCTCGGTGAAGGTCGGCTGGATGCCCACGCCGAGCACGGCCAGGCGCATCATGCTCCACCGCCAGCGGTCGCCGTCGGTCTCGATGCTGGTCAGCAGGGGGGTGAGTCGGGGGAGCAGCTCCGGGTCGGTGAGGACGGCCCAGATGTCGCCGCGCTCGGCGGCGACGACGGCCTCCGACTCGGTGGTCGTGGTGAAGCGGTTCACGGCGTCGAGGTTCCCGTTCCGGCTCGCGGCTGCACATCACCCCGGTCGGACGGCACGGGCCGGCCGGGCTCGTCGGGCCCCGCGGCGCGCAGCGTCCGCAGGATCCGGGCGAGGTCCGCGCGGTCCCGCTCGTCCAGCCCGGCGAAGAGGCTCTCGGACTCGGCCTGCCGCGCCGCCCGGACCTCGTGGGCCAGCGTGACGCCCTTCGCGGTGAGCGCGACGAGCGTGGCCCGCCGGTCCGCCGGGTCCGGCGTACGCTCGGCGAGGCCGCGTTCCTGCAGGTCGTCGACCACCTCGGTGGCCGAGCGCGGGGCGATCCGCAGGTGCTCGGCGAGCGTCGACAGGCGCATCCGGCCGTGCCGGGCGAGCGTGGCGACGGCCCGGAACTGCGAGGGCGTGACGTCCCACGGCGCCAGCGCCTCCTTGTTGCGGCCACGGAGGATGCGCGCGACGGCCCAGAAGGCCTCGGCCAGCGTCTCCTCCCCCTCGCTCACGGGAATACCGTACCAGCGGTTCGTGTTGCTCCCTCATGTTGAGGTAACCTCAGCAAAACGTCGAGAGGGGACACGCACTTGGATCCGCAGACACAGCACACCCAGGGCCGTCCGGACCGTCCGGAGCGCCCGGGCCGACGCGCCCCGTCGGCCGCCGAGAAGCAGCAGGCCCGCGAGGTCTCGCTGCGCCGGATCGGCCGGCTCTTCAGCCCGTACCGCGGGCCGCTCGCGCTGGTCGTGGCGATCATCGTCGCCTCGTCCGTGGTGGGCATGGCCTCGCCCTTCCTGCTCCGCGAGGTGCTCGACGTCGCGCTGCCGAACCGCGACGTCCCGCTGCTGGCCTGGCTGGTCGGCGGCATGGTCGCCGTCGCCGCCGTGACCGCCGCCTTCGGCGTGGTCCAGACCTGGATCTCGACGCGGGTGGGCCAGCAGGTCATGCACCGGCTGCGCACGGACGTCTTCGCGCACCTGCAGCGCCAGTCGCTCGGCTTCTTCACCCGCACCCGCACCGGCGAGGTGCAGTCCCGCATCACCAACGACATCGGCGGCATGCAGTCCGTGGTCACCTCCACGGCCACGTCGATCGCCTCGAACCTCACGACGACCGTCGCCACCCTGGTCGCGATGGTCGCCCTGTCCTGGCAGCTCACGCTGATCTCGCTGCTCGTACTGCCGCCCGCGATCCTGCTGTCCCGCCGCGTCGCCCGGATGCGCCGCAGCATCACCGCGCGTCAGCAGCGCGAGCTCGCCGACCTCAACGTGACGATCGAGGAGGGCCTCTCGATCTCCGGCATCCAGCTGAGCAAGACCCTCGGCGCCGGCCCGGCCCTCGTCGACCGCTTCACCGCCTCCTCCACGCGTCTGGTCGACCTCGAGCTGCGCAGCCAGCTGGCCGGCCGCTGGCGGATGGCCACGATGAGCATCATCTTCGCCGCGATCCCCGCGGTGATCTACCTGTCCGCCGGCCTGCCGATCGCCGCCGGCGCGATGACCGTCGGCACGCTGATCGCCTTCACGAGCCTGCAGGGCAGCCTGTTCCGGCCGCTCACGGGCCTGCTCGACGTCGGCGTCTCGCTGGTCAGCTCGCTGGCCCTGTTCGCCCGGATCTTCGAGTACCTGGACCTGCCGGTCGAGGTCGACGACCCGGCCGAGCCCGTCGCCGTCGACCTCGCCCGGGTGCGCGGGCACGTCCGCTTCGAGGACGTGACCTTCGCCTACCCGGGCAGCGACACCGCGGCCGTCGCCGGCGTGAACCTCGACGTGCCCGCCGGCACCACCCTCGCCCTGGTGGGGGAGACCGGCTCCGGCAAGTCGACCCTGGCCTCGCTGGTCCCGCGGCTGCGCGACCCCGACGCCGGACGGATCACCATCGACGGCGTCGACGTCCGGGACATGCGCCTGGCCGACCTCGCCAGGATCGTGGGCGTGGTGAGCCAGGAGACCTACCTGCTGCACTCCACCGTGCGGGAGAACCTGCGACACGCCAGGCCCGACGCCACGGACGCCGAGATCGAGGCCGCCGCCCGGGCCGCCCAGGTCCACGACCTGATCGCGAGCCTGCCCGAGGGCTACGACACGGTCGTCGGCTCCCGCGGGTACCGGTTCTCCGGTGGCGAGAAGCAGCGGATCGCGATCGCCCGCACGCTGCTGCGCGACCCGAAGGTGCTGGTCCTCGACGAGGCCACGAGCGCCCTCGACACCGAGACCGAGCGGGCGGTGCAGCGGGCCTTCACCGAGCTGGCGAAGGGCCGCACCGCCATCACGATCGCGCACCGGCTCTCCACGGTCCGCGACGCCGACGAGATCGCCGTGCTGGACCACGGCCGCGTCGTCGAGCGGGGGACGCACGAGACGCTGGTCGCCGACCGCGGCCGCTACGCCACCCTCGCCGCGTGAGCGCTCACGCGAAGCCGGCCACCTCGTGCGGCCGGTACGGCTCCTCGAGGAACGCGACCTCCTCCGCCGACAGCGTGACGTCGACGGCGGAGAGCGCGTCCTCGAGGTGCTGCCGCTTGGTGGCCCCGACGATCGGCGCGGTCACCGTGGGCTTGCTCAGCAGCCAGGCCAGCCCGATCTGCGCCGGCAGCAGCCCCCGCCGTTCCGCGAGCTCCAGGACCCGGTCCACGATCTCGCGGTCCTCGTCCCGGTAGAGGGTGCGGCCGAACTCGTCCGTCTCGGTGCGGGCGGTCGTGGCGTCCCAGGTCCGGGTCAGCCGCCCGCGGGCCAGCGGGCTCCACGGGATCACGCCGACGCCCTGGTCGGCGCACAGCGGCAGCATCTCCCGCTCCTCCTCGCGGTAGAGGAGGTTGTAGTGGTTCTGCATGGTCGCGAACGGCGTCCAGCCGTGGCGCTCGGCGGTGTGCTGGGCCTTGGCGAACTGCCAGGCCCACATCGACGACGCCCCGATGTGGAGCGCCTTGCCCGCCTTCACCACGTCGTGCAGCGCCTCCATCGTGACCTCGATCGGCGTGTGCGGGTCCCAGCGGTGGATCTGGTAGAGGTCCACGTAATCCACGCCGAGGCGGCGCAGGCTGGCGTCGAGCTCGCTCAGGATCGCCTTGCGCGAGAGGCCCTGGCCGTTGGGCCCGGGCCGCATGCGGCCGTTGACCTTGGTGGCCAGCACGATCTCGTCCCGGTGCCCGTACTCGGCCAGGACCTTCCCGAGGATCTCCTCGCTGCCGCCCGCGGAGTACACGTTGGCGGTGTCGACGAAGTTCACCCCGGCCTCGAACGCGCGCAGGATGATCGGGCGCGCGTCGTCCTCGCCGAGCGTCCAGTCGTGCCGACCGCGCCCGGGCTCGCCGAAGCTCATCGCCCCCAGACAGATGCGCGAGACGTCCAGGCCGGTCGATCCCAGCTTCACGTACTGCATACGTCCTCCTCCCGGCTGTCTCCCCCAGGCCTTCCCGATCTCGGCCTTTGACAGTCGTCCCGGGGCGACCTATCTTGGTTGAGAGTTCAGTTGAACGTTGAACAAAGAGTGGGAACGGAGTGGGAGATGCCCGTGCACCCCTACGAGACGCACCTCGCCCGGGTCGCGCGGGCCGGCGAGCACGCCGCGTGGACGCCGGCCGACGGACCGCTGCCCGCCCTCTACCTCAGCCACGGCGCCCCACCGCTGTTCGAGGACCCGGCGTGGATGGAGGAGCTGTTCACCTGGGCGCGCTCGATGCCGCGGCCGAAGGCCGTGCTCATCGTGTCGGCGCACTGGGAGGAGGCGCCGCTCGCGATCTCCAGCAGCGCCGGGCACGTCACCCCGGTCTACGACTTCGGCGGCTTCGACCCGATGTACTACCGGATGCGCTATGACACCCCGGAGGCGGGCGCGCTCGCCCGGCGGGTCCTCGGCGCGCTGAGCAGTGAGAACGTCCACGAGACCGGCCGCGGGCTCGACCACGGGGCCTGGGTGCCGCTCAAGGTCATGTACCCCGAGGCGGACCTCCCGGTGCTGCAGCTGAGCCTGCCCACCGCCGACCCGACGAGCTTGCTGGGCCTCGGCGGAAAGCTGCGCGCGCTGCGCGAGGAGGGCGTGCTGGTGATCGGCTCCGGCTTCACCACGCACGGGCTGCCGTTCCTCACCCGCGAGGCGATCACCGGCGGGGTGGCGCCCGGCTGGTCGCGGCAGTTCGACGCGTGGGCGGCCGAGGCCCTGCGCCGCGGCGACATCGACGAGCTGGCCGCCTACCGCGCCAAGGCGCCCGGCATGCCCTACGCGCACCCGACCGTCGAGCACTTCACCCCGCTCTTCGTGACCCTCGGCGCCGCCACCGATCCCGAGGCACCGCGCGAGGCGACGATCGACGGGTTCTGGTGGGGCCTGTCCAGGCGTTCCTTCACCGCCGCCTGATCGATCAGGCCAGGTGCTGCCGGAAGAAGGCGTCGATGCGCCGCCACGCGTCGGCGGCGCTCTCCGGCTCGGGCCCCATGCCCGTGACCCGCAGCAGCGGGCGCAGGGCGCGGGGCCCGTTCTGCCGCTCGTTGAGGAACGAGTGGTTGGCGGCCGGGTACTCGGCGACGTCGTGCGGCACGCCGGCCCGGGTCAGCGCCGCCTCCAGCTTCCCGGCGGCGCCCTTGAGCGAGATGTCCTTCGCCCCGAAGCTGCCCACGATCGGGCACGCCCCGGCCACCGCGGCGTCGAGGTCCTTGGGCAGCTGCCCGTAGTTGACCGAGGACGCGTCGAACCCCCGCGAGGCCGTGAGCAGCGCGAACCCGCCGCCCATGCAGAAGCCGATCACACCGACCTTGCCGGTGCAGTCGTCCTGCCCGGCCAGCTCGGCCCGGGCGGCCTCGATGTCGGCGAACGCGCGACCCTGACCGGAGAGCAGGGCGCGGAAGGTCGAGACCAGGCACTTCCTGGCGCCGCCCGCGCTGAACAGGTCCGGCGCCAGCGCCAGGTAGCCCCGGGCGGCGAGCCGGTCGGCGTGCCGGCGCATCTCGTCGTCGAGCCCGAAGGCCTCGTGCACCACGACCACGCCCGGCCACGGCCCCTCGCCCTCCGGTGTGGCCAGGTACCCGCGGAGGGTGGGGGAGCCGCCGGTCGCCGCGGCCCGCGCGGTGAGGTCGATGTCGGTCACGAGGAGGCACGGTAGCGCGCCCGTCCGATCAGGACAGCCGCTCCACCTCGACCGTGATCTCGCCGGAGTTGTTGCCGTAGCAGCCCAGGGCGTCGTTCGGGTAGGCGTACAGGTAGCCCTCGGCCGGTACCTCCGCCGTCGTGCCCGCACCGATCGCGATCAGCGTGTCGTCGGCGTCCGGGCTCGGGGCGTTCGCCACCGACCCGACCAGGCAGAGCCACGGGAGGTCGTCGTGCCGGCGGGTGAAGGCGAGCTCCGCGCGGTCGTTGCCCGACACGCGGCGCAGGACCCGCTCCAGCCCGGAGAACACCCCGCCCAGTGCCCCGGAACGCCCCGGGCGGCCCTCCGGCCCGCACGCCCGCCCCGCGCTCGTCCAGCGGCCCTCCGCGGTGAAGCGGTACTCGCCCTTCTCCAGCCACAGGCCGGTCGCGGTCCACGCGCGGTCCGCGGGAACGGTGAGCCGGGCCGACTGCCCGGCGGCGAGGGTCGTCGTGCTGCGGTAGCCCTGCGCGGCCTGCCGCTCCAGCGCCACGTCCGACACGGCGGGCTCGGGCCGGGCCGCGTCGATGCGGGGCACGGTCCGCGGGCGCGGCTGGAAGGCGATCTCCAGCGCCGCGCCCACCAGCCCGTCCGCCATCGTGTGCGACGGCGCCGTGGCCGACGGGGCGAACCCGGTCACCGCCGCCAGGTCGAAGGTCAGGTGCGCGGCCTCGGCCGCCATCCAGGCCAGCGCGGTGTCGCTGAGCCCTTTCCCGCGGTACCCGCCGCCGACGTCCCCGTGGTCGCCCGGGAACCAGACCTGCTTCATGTCCTGCCCCGGGGCGGGCGGGTCCCACAGCGTGGGGCGGAACGGGCCGCGCAGCTCGTCGAGCGACACGGCGTGCCGGGCCACGGGGATCCGGCGGTCCAGCGTGACGTCGAGGAACGTGTAGTGCTCGCGGGAGTGCACCAGGTCGGGGATGCCCACGTAGACCGGGATGCCGAGCGCGCCGACGGTGTCCCAGACGCCCACGAACTCGACCGGCGACGTCGGCTCGTCCGGCTCGTAGGCCAGGACCAGCCCCGTGCTCCAGTCCGGGTCGTCCGGATGGTTCCGCAGGTCCCGGTACCGCCGGTAGGCGCGCCGCACGGCGTCGTCGCGGGCGGCGGGGTCGAGCCCGGTCCCGTCGACGATCCCGACCCGGCCGACCATCCCGCCCAGGCTGCGCGCGGTGTAGGCGCCGCGGCTGAAGCCGAACAGCGAGATCCGGTCGCCGGGCCGGTAGGTGTCGACCAGGAACCGGTACCCGTCCGTGATCGACCGGTCGAGGCCGGCGCCGGTCAGCCCGGCCCGCAGGTTGCCGACCGGGTCGAGCGACGCCGTGCCGACGCCGGGCACGTACTTCGCCGGCGGCGAGCCCGGTCCGGGGCGGTGCGCCCGGTGCAGCCGGGCCACGTTGCTGTCCGCGGCGACGTTCTGCCAGGTGCCGTCGCAGCACACCACGAGCCGACGCATCCCGACCTCCCCGGTCCCGAACGGTGCCCGATCAGCGCCGTTCCGATCACTGCCCCCGAGGGTCCGCCCGCCGGGCGGCCCCGGCCAGTGCGACAACTACGTAGTCCGGAGGTCCATGGTCGGGAAATCCGGTCGGCCCGCTGCCCCGGACGGACTACTGTTGCACGGCGCGACGATCGTCCGCCGGAACCGTCGGACCCCGCGGCTATCGTCGGCTTCCCACTACACGTCCGCCCGTGGCGGGCCACTCACGACAGGGGTGTGTCGACGCATGTTGCTGCGCCTGCTGCGGCGGTACCTGCAACCCTTCCGCAGGCCGCTCGCCCTCGTCGTCGTCCTGCAGCTGATCGGGACGATGGCGGCGCTCTACCTGCCCAGCCTCAACGCGGACATCATCGACCGCGGGATCGCCCGCGGCGACACCGGCTACATCCTCGGCACCGGCGGCTGGATGCTCGTGGTCTCGCTGATCCAGGTCGTCTGCTCGATCGCCGCGGTCTGGTTCGGCTCCCACACGGCGATGGGCTTCGGGCGGGACGTGCGGGCGGCCGTCTTCCACCGGGTCGGCGAGTTCTCGGTGCGCGAGGTGAACCGCTTCGGGGCGCCCTCGCTGATCACGCGCAGCACGAACGACGTGCAGCAGGTGCAGATGCTGGTGCTGATGAGCTGCACCATGCTCGTGTCGGCGCCGATCATGTGCGTCGGCGGCGTGGTCATGGCGCTGCAGGAGGACGCCGGGCTCTCGTGGCTGGTCGCGGTCTCGGTGCCCGTGCTGGCGCTGAGCATCGGCGCGGTCGTGGTGCGGATGGTGCCGAAGTTCCGGCTGCTGCAGGAGCGGATCGACGCCGTCAACCGCGTGCTCCGCGAGCAGATCACCGGCATCCGCGTGGTGCGGGCCTTCGTCCGCGAGCCGCACGAGCGGGCCCGGTTCGGCGTGGTCAACCACGAGGTCACGGACGTGGCCACGGCCGCGGGCCGGCTGCAGGCGCTGATCTTCCCGATCGTGATGCTGGTGCTCAACGCGTCGAGCGTGGCCGTGCTCTGGTTCGGGGCGATCCGGATCGACGCGGGGGAGATGCAGATCGGCGCCCTCACGGCGTTCCTGGCCTACCTGCTGCAGATCCTCATGGCCGTCATGATGGCCACGTTCATGGCGATCATGGTGCCGCGCGCCGCCGTCTGCGCCGAGCGGATCACCGAGGTGCTCGACACGGAGTCGTCGGTCTCGCCGCCGCCGCAGCCGGTCGTCCCGGAGGCCGTCGAGGGCGTGCTGGAGTTCCGCGGGGCCACCTTCCGCTACCCGGGGGCGGCCGAGCCGGTCCTGCGCGGGATCGACCTGGTCGCGCGGCCGGGGGAGACCACGGCGATCATCGGCAGCACGGGCGCGGGCAAGACCACGCTGCTCTCGCTGGTCCCGCGGCTGTTCGACGTCACCGAGGGCGCGGTGCTGGTCGACGGGGTCGACGTGCGCGACCTCGACCCCGAGGAACTCTGGCGGCGGACCGGGCTGGTGCCGCAGAAGCCCTACCTGTTCTCCGGCACGGTCGCGAGCAACCTGCGCTACGGCGACCCGGTGGCCACGGACGAGCAGCTGTGGGAGGCGCTGCGGATCGCGCAGGCCGAGGACTTCGTGCGCGCCATGCCGGAGGGCCTCGACTCGCCGATCTCGCAGGGCGGCACGAACGTCTCCGGCGGCCAGCGGCAGCGGCTCGCCATCGCCCGGGCCCTGGTCAAGCGGCCGCCGATCTACCTGTTCGACGACTCGTTCTCCGCCCTCGATCTCGCCACGGACGCCCGGCTGCGGGCCGCGCTGGTCCCGGTCACGGCCGCGGCGACCGTGGTGGTCGTGGCCCAGCGGGTCTCCACGGTGTCGGCGGCGGACCGGATCGTCGTCCTCGACGACGGCGTGGTCGTCGGCGTCGGACGGCACGAGGAGCTGCTGGCGGACTGCCCCACCTACGCCGAGATCGTCGAGTCCCAGCTCGGTGTCGAGGAGGCCGCGTGACCACCACCGCCCCCGGCGGCCGCCCCCGGCAGGATGCGGACACCGTCTCCGCCGCGCGCGGCATGGCCGCCCAGCGCCGCGGCGGCGGACCGCCCTGGGCCGGCATCGGCCAGCCCGCCGAGAAGGCCGCGACGTTCGGGCCGTCGGCGAAGCGGCTGATCGGCCGGCTCGCGCCGGAGCGGCTGGGCGTGCTGCTCGTCGTCGCGCTGGGCGTGATCAGCGTGACGCTCAACGTCGTCGGGCCGCGGATCCTCGGGCACGCCACGGACGTGATCTTCGCGGGCGTGATCGGCGCGCAGCTGCCCGCGGGGCTCACCGCGGCCGAGGCCGCCGAGCAGGCGCGCCTGGCCGGCAACGACACCGTCGCCACGCTCATCGAGAGCCAGGGCGTGGTGCCGGGGCAGGGGATCGACTTCGGTGCGCTCGGGTTGGTGCTGCTCGCCGTGCTCGCGATCTACCTGGCGGCGTCGGCGTTCTCGTACGCGCAGGGCTACCTGCTCAACGGGATCGTGCAGCGCACGGTGTTCCAGCTCCGCCGCGAGGTCGAGGACAAGATCCACCGGCTGCCGCTGCGGTACTTCGACGGCCGGCAGCGCGGCGAGGTGCTCAGCCGGGTCACCAACGACATCGACAACGTGCAGCAGTCGCTGCAGCAGACGTTGAGCCAGCTGCTGACCTCGCTGCTCACGATCGTCGGCGTTCTGGCCATGATGCTCGTGATCTCGCCGCTGCTCGCGCTGATCGCGCTGATCACCGTGCCGGTGTCGATCTGGCTCACCCGGGCCATCGGGCGGCGCTCGCAGGCGCAGTTCGTGGCGCAGTGGCGCAACACCGGCATCCTGAACGGGCACATCGAGGAGGCCTTCACCGGGCACGAGCTGGTGCGGGTGTTCGGCCGGCGCGCCGAGGTCGAGGCGCAGTTCGAGGAGAAGAACGCGAACCTCTTCGGCGCGAGCTTCCGGGCCCAGTTCATCTCCGGGATCATCATGCCGTCGATGATGTTCGTCGGGAACCTGAACTACGTGCTCGTGGCTGTGATCGGCGGGCTGCGGGTGGCCTCGGGCTCGCTCACGCTGGGGGACGTCCAGGCGTTCGTCCAGTACTCCCGGCAGTTCACCCAGCCGCTCACCCAGGCCGCGTCGATGGCCAACCTGCTGCAGTCCGGGGTGGCGTCGGCCGAGCGGGTGTTCGAGCTGCTCGACGCCGAGGAGCAGACCCCGGACCCGGTGCTGCCCGAGGTGCGCACCGAGCGCCGCGGCCGGGTCGCGTTCGAGCACGTCTCGTTCCGGTACGAGCCCGAGCGCCCGCTGATCACGAACCTCTCGCTGGTCGCCGAGCCGGGCCAGACGGTCGCGATCGTCGGGCCCACCGGCGCGGGCAAGACCACGCTGGTGAACCTGGTGCTGCGGTTCTACGAGCTCGACGCCGGCCGGATCACGCTCGACGGCGTCGACACCGCCCGCATGGCGCGCGCCGACCTGCGCTCCGGGATCGGCATGGTCCTGCAGGACACGTGGCTCTTCCACGGCACGATCCGGGACAACATCGCCTACGGCCGGCCGGGCGCCACCGAGGAGGAGATCCTCGCCGCGGCCCGCGCCACCTACGTCGACCGGTTCGTCCGCAGCCTGCCCGCGGGCTACGACACGGTGATCGACGAGGAGGGCACCGGCGTCAGCGCGGGGGAGAAGCAGCTGATCACGATCGCGCGGGCCTTCCTCGCCGATCCCTCGCTGCTGATCCTCGACGAGGCCACCAGCTCCGTCGACACCCGCACCGAGCTGCTGGTGCAGCGGGCCATGGCGGCGCTGCGGGCCGAGCGCACCAGCTTCGTGATCGCCCACCGGCTCTCCACGATCCGGGACGCGGACCTGATCCTGGTCATGGAGGAGGGCTCGATCGTCGAGCAGGGCACGCACGAGGGGCTGCTCGCGGCGGGCGGCGCCTACCACCGGCTCTACCAGGCCCAGTTCGCCGGCGCGGCCGCGCAGGAGTGAGCGGGACCTCAGGGCTGTTCGGTCCTGCTCCGGCGGCCCTGAGGTCCGGTTCGGTCAGCGCGGGCCGCGCAGCCCCCCGATGCCCAGGCCCGCGTGCACGGCGGGCGGGTCGGCGGGCGCGGTCGCGGCCGGTTCCGCGGGCTGGGGGAGGGGCGGCGGGTCGTCGAGGAGATCGGCGGTGGGCACGAAGAACAGGCCACCGGTCACGGCCCGCGACACCTCGAGGATGCGGTCGGAGTGCCCGGGCGGGTCGCCCACGACCATCCGGGTGAGCATCAGCTCGGTCACGCCGGGGTCCGCGGCGTAGCCGGCGAAGTAGGTGCCGTACTCGCCCGCGGCGATCGAGCCGAAGGGCATGTTGTCCCGCATGATCTCGCGCTCGGTGCCGTCCGGCTCCTCGATCGTCGTGAGGGCGACGTGGGAGTCGGCGGGCTTGGTCGCGTCGTCGAGCTCGACGTCGTCGAGCATGCGGCGGCCGATGGCGAGCTCGCGCTCCTCCACGGTCATGGCGGTCCAGGCGTCGAGGTCGTGCAGGTACTTCTGCACCATCAGGTACGAGCCGCCGGCGAAGTCCGGGTCCTCGTCGCCGACGAGCACCGCGTCAGACGCCGCTCGGCCGGTCGGGTTCTCGGTGCCGTCGACGAAGCCGAGCAGGTCACGACGGTCGAAGTAGCGGAAGCCCTGCACCTCGTCGACCACGCGCGCGGCCGGCCCGAACGCCGCGACGATCCGCCGGGCCAGCTCGAAGCAGGGGTAGGTGCGGCGGGCCCGGATGTGCAGGAACAGGTCGCCGGGGGTGGCCGGCGCGTGGTGCCGCTCGCCGGTGAGCTCGCGGAAGGGGTGCAGGTGCGCCGGGCGGGGACCGGCGAAGAGCCGGTCCCACGCGTCGGACCCGATGCCGAGCACGCAGGTCAGGCCCTCCTCGGGCATCCGGAACCGGACAGACCGGATCATCCCGGCGACGTCCGGCAGCAGGTCGTGCACCGCGGCCTCGCCGCCCGGCTCGACCACGAGCGTGAGGAACACGGCGCTCTCGGTCAGCGGGGCGAGGACCGCCTGGGGTTCGGGCACGGGCACCTCCGGTTGCCGGGACGCCGCCATGATCGCGGGTCGGGGCTGCGCGGTCGAGGGGCGGCCCGGGCCCAGCGGGTGCGGACGTCCGCGGGCGGGGGCAGGGTGGACGGTCTCACACCGGCACGGCCTGGCCGGGCTGCGGCACCGGCCTCTATATTCTACAGAATCCTGAGAGGCGCGACGAGGGGTCCGAGCATGAGCACGTTGAGCACCGAGGAGCGGGCCGTCGTCGAGACGGTGCGGGACTGGGTCGACCGCGAGGTGAAGCCCGTCGTCCGGGACCTCGAGCACGCGAACGAGTACCCCGAGAAGCTCATCGAGCAGATGAAGGAGCTCGGGATCTACGGCCTGGCCATCCCCGAGCCGTGGGGCGAGGCGCCGGTGTCGATGCCCTGCTATGCCCTGGTCACCGCCGAGCTGGCCCGCGGCTGGATGTCGCTGGCCGGCGCGATGGGCGGGCACACCGTGGTCGCGAAGCTGCTGTTGACCTTCGGGACCCAGGAGCAGAAGGACCGCTACCTGCCGCGGATGGCGACCGGCGAACTGCGCGCGACCATGGCGCTCACCGAGCCCGGCGGCGGGTCGGACCTGCAGAACATGGCGACGCACGCGCGGCTGGACGGCGACGAGTACGTGATCAACGGGTCCAAGACCTGGATCTCCAACGCCCGCCGCTCCGGCCTGATCGCCTTGTTGTGCAAGACCGACCCGAAGGCCGAGCCGAAGCACCGCGGGATCTCGGTGCTGCTGGTCGAGCACGGCCCAGGGCTCACGGTGTCCAAGGACCTGAAGAAGCTGGGCTACAAGGGCGTCGAGGCCTGTGAGCTGATCTTCGACGACATGCGCGTGCCGGCCTCCGCGGTGCTCGGCGAGGTCCCGGGCAAGGGCTTCGCGCAGATGATGAAGGGCCTGGAGACCGGCCGGATCCAGGTGGCCTCCCGGGCGCTGGGGGTCGGGCAGGCGGCGTTCGACGACGCGCTGCGCTACAGCCAGGAGCGGGAGTCGTTCGGCAAGCCGATCTGGCAGCACCAGTCCATCGGGAACTACCTGGCCGAGATGGGCACCAAGCTCACCGCCGCGCGCCAGCTGATCCTGTTCGCGGCGGAGAAGTTCGACGCCGGCGAGCGCTGCGACATGGAGGCGGGTATGGCGAAGCTGTTCACCTCCGAGATCGCGATGGAGGTGGCGCTCAACGCCGTGCGGATCCACGGCGGCTACGGCTACTCCACCGAGTTCGACGTGGAGCGCTACTTCCGGGACGCCCCGCTGATGATCGTCGGCGAGGGCACCAACGAGATCCAGCGCAACGTCATCGCCGCCCAGCTCGTCAAGCGCGGCGGCCTCGACTGACTCCTCGAGAAGCGAACGGCGCTCTCGCTCACCAGGTATGAGCGAGAGCGCCGTTCGTGCAGGTAGGCGCGCCGGATGAGCGAACGGGCCGCCGGCTCACCAGGTGTGAGCGAGAGCGCCGTTCACCTGTCTCGGTGCATGTGCGGGTAGGTGTGGTCCGTGGGCGGGACGAGGGTCTCCTTGATCGCCCGGGGGCTGGTCCAGCGCTGGACGTTGAGCATCGAGCCCGCCTTGTCGTTGGTCCCCGAGCCGCGGCTGCCGCCGAAGGGCTGCCGGGAGACGATCGAGCCGGTCGGGCGGTCGTTGACGTAGAAGTTCCCCGCGGCGTGCCGGAGCACCCGGTGGGCGTCGTCGATCGCCGTGCGGTCGGTGGCGAAGACGGCGCCGGTGAGGGCGTAGGCGCTGGTCCGGTCCACGAGCTCCAAGGTGGGCAGCCAGTCCGCGTCGTCGTAGACGTGCAGGGCGAGCACGGGTCCGAAGTACTCGGTGGTGAAGGCCTCGTCGCCGGGGTCGCTGCCGACGAGCACGGTGGGGTCGACGAACCAGCCCTCGGCGTCGTCGCTGCCCCCGCCGACCAGGACGTCGAGCGAGGCGGTGTTCTTGGCCCGGTCCAGCGCCGTGCGGACCCGGCCGAAGGCGCGGGCGTCGATCAGGGCGCCGCCGAAGTTGCGCAGGTCGGTGACGTCGCCGTAGGTGAGCGAGGCGGTGACCTCGGCGAGCTCCTCGCGCAGCGCCGGCCACAAGGAGCGGGGCACGTACGCGCGGGAGGCCGCGGAGCACTTCTGCCCCTGGTACTCGAACGCGCCGCGGACCAGCGCGGTCGTCAGCGGAGCCGGGTCGGCCGACGGGTGCACGACCACGAAGTCCTTGCCGCCGGTCTCGCCGACGATCCGCGGGTAGCTGCGGTAGCGGTCGAGGTTGTCGGCCAGCGTGCGCCACAGGGTCTTGAAGGTGGCGGTGGAGCCGGTGAAGTGCAGGCCCGCGAATCCCGGGTCGGTGAGCGCGACGCGGGACACGGCCAGTCCGTCGCCGGTCACGAGGTTGATCACGCCGGGCGGCAGGCCGGCCGCCTCGAGCAGCCGCATCGTGTACTCGGCGGCGAGCTGCTGGGTCGGCGTGGGCTTCCAGACGACCGTGTTGCCCATCAGCGCGGGCACCGTCGGCAGGTTCCCGGCGATGGCGGTGAAGTTGAACGGGGTGATGGCCACGACGAACCCGTCGAGCGGGCGGTGGTCCATCCGGTTCCACTCGCCGGGGACGCTGCGCGGCTGCTCGGCGAGCACCCGGCGGGCGTAGTGCACGTTGAACCGGAGGAAGTCGATCAGCTCGCAGGCGGCGTCGATCTCGGCCTGCTGCACGGACTTCGACTGGCCGAGCATCGTGGCCGCGTTGACCGTGTCCCGCCAGGGCCCGGCGAGCAGGTCGGCGGCACGCAGCAGGACGGCGGCGCGCTCGTCGAAGGGCAGGGCCGCCCACTCCGGGGCGGCGGCCTTCGCGGCGGCGACGGCCTCGGCCACGTCGGCGTCGGTGGCGTTGGCCGACACCCCGATCATCGAGCGGTGCCGGTGCGGCTCGACGACGTCGAAGCGCTCGCCGGAGGCCATCCGGCGCTTCCCGGCGACGGTCATCGGCAGGTCGGGCCGCTGTCCGCGCAGCTCGGCAAGCTTGGCCTCGAGCGAGGCGCGCTCGGCCGTGCCGGGCGCGTAGGTGTGCACCGGCTCGTTCGCCGGCTCGGGGACGGTGGTGATCGCATCCATGATCGACTCCTCGGAGAACGGATCAGCGGGTGAGGAGGGCGCGCAGCAGGAAGCCCAGGTTGGCGGGGCGTTCGGCGAGCCGCCGGGCGAAGTAGCCGTACCAGTCGGCGCCGTAGGGGACGTAGACGCGCATCCGGTACCCGGCGGCCGCGAGCCGGTGCTGCTCGGGGACCCGGACGCCGTAGAGCATCTGGAACTCGAAGGTCGCCGGGTCGCGGCCGGACCCCTCGGCCAGGGCGATCAGGCGGGGATCGTGCGTGGCGACCATCGGGTGGCCGGGGCCGGCCATGAGGATGCGCAGGCAGCGGTCGTACGAGGCGTCGACCTCGGCCTTCGCCGTGTACGCGACGGACGCGGGTTCGGCGTACGCGCCCTTGACCAGCCGCACCCGGGAACCCTCCCGGGCGAGATCGGCACAGTCGCCCTCGGTGCGCCGCAACGCGGCCTGGACGACGGCGCCCACCCACGGGTGCTCGGCGCGCAGCTTCGCGACCGTCTCCAGCGTGGTGTCGACGGTCGTGTGGTCCTCCATGTCCACGGTCACGGTGGTGCCGGCGCGGTCGGCGGCGGCGCAGATGGCGGCGGCGTTGTCGAGGGCGAGGGTGCCGGGCAGGGCCGCGCCGAGGGCCGAGAGCTTGACCGACACCTCGGCCCGGTCGGCGAGGCCGTGCGCGGCGAGCCCGTCGAGGGCGGCGACGTACGCGTCGCGGATCGCGGCGGCCCGGGCGGCGTCGGTGGTGTCCTCGCCGAGGTGGTCGAGGGTGACGAGCAGGCCGGCGGCGGTGAGGTCGGCGGTGGTGGCGAGGGCGGAGTCGAGCGTGTCACCGGCGACGAAGCGGTCGACGACCCGGCGCGCGGCGGGCGCACCGGTCATGAGGCGACGCACCAGCGGTCGGCGGCTGACGGCGAGGACGGACGTGCTGAACACGGCAGGTCTCCCTTCCGGCCCCCGGCGCGGCGGACAGGGCCGACGGGCGCCGGTGTGCAGCCCACGGTAGGGAGTTCCCGTTTCCGAGCCCATGGCCGGATGTCCGAGCTTGTGGGCCAGATCCTCATACACTTGTCCGATGGAGCTGCAGGAGCTCGTCGACGAGGTCTCCCGCGTGCTGGGCGAGCCCGTCGTCCTCGAGGACCGGGACTTCAACCTGGTCTGCTACGGCGCGCACCCCGACGAGCTGGACCCGGTCCGGCAGCGCTCGATCCTGCACCGCCGCTCCGCTCCCGAGGTGCAGGACTGGTTCGAGCGGTTCGGCATCGCGACCAGCGAGCGGCCGGTGCGCACGCCGGCCGACCCGGGCTTCGGCGTCGTCGCGCGGGTGTGCCTGCCGGCGCGCTGGAACGGCGTGACCTACGGCTACGTCTGGGTGCTCGACGCCGCCGGGCGGCTCGCCGGGCCGGAGGCCGACGAGCGGCTCGACCGCGTGATGCGGCACGCCGCACGTGCCGGCACGATCATGGCCGGTCAGGCGCGCACCCGGGAGTACCTCGCCGAACGGGCCCACGACCTGCTGGCCGGGGACCCCGCGACCGCCGAGATCGCGGCCGCCGAGATCGACCGGCTGGGCGCGCTGGCCCGCGACGTGCCGGTCCGCGCGATCGCCCTGCACCTCGCCGACGGCGGCCCGGTCCCCCCGCTCAACCTCTGGCGGTTGCCCCGGGCGGCCGTCGCGACCGCCGCCGACGATCCCGCCGACCCGACCGTAGTGCTGCTGACGCCGTCGGCCGACGCGGACCACCTCGCCGAGGCCGCCCGCCGGCTCTACGCCGACCGGCTCGACGGCGTCGAGCAGGCCCGGCTGGTGGCGGGCGTCGGCGGCGAGCGGGCGGACCTCGTCGGGCTGCGGGACAGCGTCCGCGAGGCGCGGCTCGCCGCCCGGGTCGCGCACGAGGTGCCCCGGCTGCGCCCGGTGGCGCGGTGGGACGCCCTGGGCACCTACCGGCTGCTCGCCTGCGGGCCGCGGCCGGCGCTGCGCGAGGGCGCGATCGACCCCGCGGTGCGCCCGCTCTTCGACCACCCGGTGCTCGCCGAGACCGCGGCGACCTGGCTCGACCTGGCCGGCAACGCGCAGCGGACGGCCGAGGCGCTCGCCGTGCACCGGCAGACCCTCTACTACCGGCTGGGGCGCATCGCCCAGCTCACCGGCCTGGACCTGGCCGACGGCAGGGACCGGCTCACCCTCCACCTGGCCCTGACCTTCCGGCCGTTGGTCGGGTGAAGGCCGGTCGGTGGGCACCCGGCACACCGCGGCCCTTAGCATCGGGAGGGTTATTCGAGTTCGGCACCGTTCAGCCCAGTGCGGTCGCGGATCGCACCCCGGCAGCGGACGGTGAGGTGGGAGTGAGCGCGAACAGCGCCGACAGGACGGGCGTGCAGTCGCCCGGCCGGGTCGCGGCCGTGCACGCCACGCGCCTGTTCGAGACCGGACCGGAGGAGGCGTTCGACCGGCTCACCCGGCTGGCGGCGATCATCCTCGGCACCCCGATGGTCGCGCTCACGGTCGTCGACGACGTGCGCTCGTTCCTGAAGGGCGCGCCGTATCCCGAGGCGATCACCGGCCCGGCCGGGACGTACGAGTCCCCGGTCCACGACGCCGCGTGCCACGTCGTGATCGACGCCGGCGAGGAGATCTACGCCCCGGACGTGTCGCTGGAGCCGCGGCTGCGCGATCTCCCGCAGATCAAGGAGTTCGAGGCAGCCGCCTGGCTCGGCGTGCCGATCCTCGATCCCGACGGCTACGTCGTCGGCAACTTCTGCGCCATGGACCGGGTGGTCCGCGAGTGGACGGACGAGCAGCGCGAGGGCCTGCGCGGCCTGGCCCGCGCGGCCGGCGGCGAGATCGCGCTGCGCCTAGCGCTGGCCGAGTCCGCCCGTGCGGCCGCGGAGGCCGAGCGGCACGCCGCCGAGGCCGCGGAGCTGGCCCGCACCCTGCAGGCGAGCCTGCTGCCGCCGCACCCTCCCACGCTCCCCGGCGTGACGATCGGTGCCTGCTTCGTGCCCGGCGGGACCGGCGTCGAGGTGATGGGAGACTTCTGGGACGTCGTGCCCGCTGCCGGCGGCTTCGGCCTCGTCGTCGGGGACGTGTGCGGCAAGGGCGCCGCGGCCGCCCGCACCACGGCGCTGGCGCGCTCCGCCGTCCGCACGGCGGCCCTGGGCGAGCCCGCGGACGGGGACGGGGCGGCCGTGCTGCGGACGGTCAACGAGGTGCTCCGCGGCTGGTACGCGGACCCGCTGTTCGGCGGCCGCATCGGCTTCGTGTCGGCCACCTACGCCACGTTCCACCGGCCCGCGGCGGGCGGGACCTGGCAGGTCGACGTCGTCGGTGCGGGTCATCCGCCGGGCCTTGTCCGGCGCGCCGGCGGCGGGGTGGAGCACCTGACGGGCGGCGGCATGATCCTGGGCCTGACCTCGGGCGCGGCGCTCGGGACGCAGCGCCTCGAGCTCGCCGCGGGGGACGACCTGGTGCTCTACACGGACGGCGTGACCGAGGCGCACCGGGTCGGCGACCCCGACCAGTTCGACGAGTCCGGGCTGGCCGCGGTGCTCGCCGGCCTGCCGCCCGGCACCGGACCGCAGGAGACCGCGGAGGCGCTCGTCGGGGCCGCCCGGGCCCGGTCGGACGGCCGCTCGCCGGACGACGCGGGCGTGGTCGTCGTCCGGATCGGGGACCCCCACCTCACGAGGCGTTAGCGCCCGGGGTGAGGTGTACGAGTACCGGGAGAGCGACGTGGGCGACGGGGAAGGGGGCCGGGTGACCGTTCCCGAGCACGACGACGCCTCGTCCCAGCTGCGCGCGGTCACGGCGGCGGCGGGCGGGACGGCCCACGTGCACCTGGTCGGGCGGCTCGCCCCCGAGACCGCGCCCGACGCCGTCGCGCACCTCGCGGGGCTCCTGCAGGGCTACGACCGGGTCGTCGTGGACCTCGACGAGCTGCGGGTCGAGCGGCTCAGCCTGCTCGCCGTGCTGGCCCGGGCCGCGCGCGACGCCGGCGGGTGGCCGGACGCCCGGCTCGCCCTCGTGGCCCGGGACGGCCAGCTCCGGCAGATGCTGCGCGCGGCCGGGGTGGCCGACCGGGTCGCCGTCGCCCACGGCCTCGACCTTGCGCTCGACCGGGCCGAACGCCGCCCGGCGGTCGTCGATGCGAGCTGGACCTTCCCACCCGAGCCCGAGATGGTGGGCCGCGCGCGGCGCGAGGTGGACCGGCGCCTGGCGGCGTGGGCCTTCCCGGGCGACCCCGAGGACGTCGCGCTCGTGGTGAACGAGCTGGCCGCCAACGCCGTCGAGCACGCCAAGACCACCTTCACGCTCACCGTGACGCTGGACCGGACCGGCGTGCGGATCGCCGTCGGCGACCGCTCACCGCTGCCGCCCGTCCTCCGGCCGCACGATCCCGGCGCTGCGCGCGGCCGTGGCCTCCAGCTCGTCGACTCGCTGGCCGAGGAGTGGGCCGTCGTCGACCGGGGCGAGGGCAAGGTCGTGTGGGCCCACGTGGTGCCGGGATGGCGTTGATCCGGGGAATCCCCAGGCGCTCGGGACGGTTGCACGGCGTTCATGCCCTTTGGACAGAGCCATCGGCATGCGCGACACTGATCGGACCCGACCCGAACGGGATGAGGTGACAAGGGGCCGCCCCGGCGCTCCCGTACCCGTGACAGAGCCCGAGCACCCCACGAGCGCGGCGGTCCTCGAGATCGACGCGCGGATCGACACCGCGCCGTACCCGGCCGTGGTGGCGGATGCTGCCGGGATCGTCCAGGCCCTCAACCGGGCCGCGCGCACGCTGCTGCCCGGCGTGCGCGTCGGCGAGACCCTCACCGCGACCGCCCCCGGCTGGCTGGCCGAGTCGCACGCGTCCCTCGCCGGCGACTGCCCTCCCGGCCGCGGCCCCGGCGACGCCGCGCAGGGCTGGGTCGACCGGCGCAGCCTCGAGGGCCACCCCGTCCGGCACGACGACGGCACGGTCACCTGGTGGCTCGTCGACGACACCGACACCCGGCTCGCCCGCGAGGCGCTGCGCACCGAGCAGGCCCGCACGGCCTTCCTCACCGAGGTCTCCACCGCGCTGCTCGGGTCGCTGAACCTGCAGCGCTGCATGGAGACCACGGTCACGCTGGCGACCGAGAACCTCTGCGACGCCGCGATCGTCATGGCCCCGGCCGGGCGCGGCGGCCGGTACCCCACGGTGACCGCCGTCCGCGGCGGCGCCGTCGTGCACGACGTGCTCGACGTCGACGCCGAGGAGGTCCCCGGCCTGGCCGAGGCGCTGCAGGGTTTCCCGCCCGTGCCCTCGCGCTGGCTCGACCCGATGTCGGTCCCGGAGTGGCTGCGACCGACCGGGTTCGGCGAGGTCGGCTCGATCGTCGTCACCCCGCTGCCCGGGCACGGAGTGCCGGCCGGTGCGCTGATCCTCGTGCGCGGCGCCGGCGCCGCCGAGTTCAGCGAGGAGGAGGAGGTGGTCGCGCGGCTGTTCGCCACCCGAGCCGGCGTGGCAATGTCCGCGGCCCGGATGTACGACCAGCAGGCGTCGATCACCGAGACGCTGATGCGGGACCTGCTGCCGCCCACGGTGCACCAGCTCTCCGGCGTGGAGTTCGCGGCCCGGTACCGCGCCTCGCAGGACGGCGACCGCATCGGCGGGGACTTCTACGACGTGCACCCGGCGAGCGAGGAGGACGAGGAGTCCCTCGTCGTGCTCGGCGACGTCTGCGGCAAGGGTCTCGACGCCGCCGTCCTCACCGGGAAGATCCGCAGCACCCTGCACGCGCTGCTCCCGCTCGCCGACGACCACCTGCGCATGCTGCGCCTGCTCAACGGTGCGCTGCTGAACACCCACGACGCGCGGTTCGCCACGCTGGTGCTCGCCTCCGTCGCCCGGGACGGCGCCGGGGTGCGGCTGCGCCTGACCTGCGGTGGCCACCCGGCCCCGCTGGTCGTGCGGGCGGACGGGCGGGTCGAGGAGGTCCCCACGCGCGGCACCCTCATCGGCGCGATGCCGGACGTCGGGGCCACCACGGCCGAGGTGACGCTGGGCCCGGGCGAGACGTGCCTGATGTACACGGACGGCATCACCGAGGCGAAGGGCGGTCCCTTCGGCGACGAGCTGTTCGGCGAGCACCGCCTGTACCGGGCGCTCGGCGAGTGCGCCGGGATGCCGGCCGAGGCCGTGGTCGAGCGGGTGCAGATGCTGGCGTCGCAGTGGCTGGGCCGCGGCACGCACGACGATATGGCCGTACTGGCGATCACGGCTCCCCGCGGGCAGCACCTGACCGCGGTCGGGGGGCACGGACGAGGCAGGTACACCGCATGACCGGTCCGACGACCCGGACCCCGACCGGGCCCGAGGAGTCCCTCCGCAAGTACACCGACGCGCTGTGGTCCGCCGCGATCGCCGGCGACGAGTACGCGGCCACCGACGCCGTGCTGGGCGCGCTCGACGCCGGCGTCGACCCCGAGGCCGTGCTCCTCGACGTCGTGGGCGCCGTGCAGCGCAAGGTCGGCCGCGAGTGGGCGGCCAACCGGATCAGCGTGGCGCAGGAGCACACCGCCACCGCCATCGACGAGCGCGTGATCGGCGCTGTCGGGCACCGGGTGCGCACCCAGCCGCACCGCGGCCGGGTCGCCGTGGCCTGCGTCGACGGCGAATGGCACGCCCTGCCGGCCCGATTGCTCGCCGAGGTGCTGCGGCTGCGCGGGTTCCGGGTCGACTACCTCGGCGCCCAGGTGCCCGCGCCGCACCTGGTGGAGCACCTGCACCGCACCGCCCCCGAGGCCGTCGCCATCTCGGGCTCGATCGCGACCCGGCTGCCCACCGCACACGCCACCATCACCGCCTGCCGTGCCACCGGCGTCCCCGTGATCGCGGGCGGCGCCGCCTTCGGCTCGGACGGCCGCTACGCCCGGCTCCTCGGGGCCGAGGCCTGGGCGCCCGACGCCCGCGCCGCGGCGGACCGGCTCGCGGAGGGCCCGCTGCCGCGGCCGGAGAACAGCACGCAGGCCATCGACGACCTGCCGCACCTCGCGGACCAGGAGTACACGATGGTCACGCGGACCGCGCCGCAGCTGGTCAAGGCAATGTACACGGGGCTGGAGCTGAAGCTGCCGGTGATGGCGCGCTACACCGACCAGCAGCGCCAGCACACCGCCGAGGACCTCGACCACATCGTGCAGTTCCTGGCGACCTCGCTCTACACCGGCGACGACGAGCTGTTCGGCCGCTTCCTCCGCTGGACCGCGGAGATCCTCGAGGCCCGGTCGGTGCCTGCGGCCTTCCTGGTCCCCGCCCTCGAGCTGCTGGGCGAGGAGCTGCGGGACTTCCCGCGGGCCACGGCCCTGCTGGAGGGCGCCCAGGCGCAGTTCTCGGCCTCCCTCGTCGGCACGAAGGAGTCCGCGTGACGGCGGGGCAGCGACTCACCTGCACCTGGGCGCTCGCCGGGCGGCGCACCGGCCGGCTCACGATCGCCGGCGACCTCGACTACGACCACGCCGACGAGATCAACCGCGTCCTGGTCGAGCACCTCGTGGCGCACCCGGGCCTGCGTGCGGTGCACCTGGACTGCGCCGAGGTCGCCTTCTGCGACTCCTACGGCCTCGCCGCGCTGCTCATGGCGCACCGGCACATCCGGGGCGTGGGGGCGCGGCTGCACCTGGACAACCTCCAGCCCGGCCTCACCCGCCTGCTCGAGCTCACCCGCACGCTGGAGTACCTCACCGCCGAGGCCACCCCCTCCCGCGCGGAGAAGTTCGACACCTGACGCCTAGGCCGGGTCGGCCGGCACCTCGACCGTCACGACGGTGCCGGAGGCGGGGCCCGGGGCGATCGTCAGCTGCCCGCCCGCGGCCTCGATCCGCACCGCGTGGGAGGCCAGGCCGATGTGTCCGCCGCGCGGGCCGGCGGCGCCGGGCCCGATCCCGACGCCGTCGTCGGCGACGACCATGCGGGCGCGGCCGCCGAGGAAGGTCAGGGTGACGTCCGCGGTGCGGGCCCGGGCGTGCTCGGCGACGTTGGCCAGCAGCTCGCGGGCGGTCCGGTGGAGCAGGGGATCGGCGGTCGTGCGCAGGTCGGCGGGCCAGCCGTCGGCCCGGACGTCGGCGACGAACCCGCCCCGGGCGGCCGCGGTCGCCGCCAGCTCCCGCACCGCCGCCGGCAACCCGGCCTTCGCCAGCACCGCGGGGTGCAGCTCGGCGACCGTGGAGCGCAGCAGCCGGGAGGTCTCGGTGAGCGCCCGGTCGAGCCGCTCGAACGCCTCGGGGTCGCCGGAGTCGCGGGCGTCGTCGAGGTCCATCCGCGCCGCGAGGACGTACTGGAGCGCGCCGTCGTGCAGGTGCTCGGAGAGCGAGGTGCGTTCGCGCTGCTCGAGGTCGCCGAGCTCGCCGAGCAGCTCGCCGCGGGTCTGCACGAGCCGCCCGATCTGGGCGACCCGGGAGCGCTGGATCCGGGAGAGCCCGACGCAGCCCGCGGCCACCCCGGCCGCGATCGCCGTGCGCAGCAGCAGGGAGCTCCACGGCTCCAGGTTCGCCTCCATGGTCGCGATCCCCGCGACGAGGTAGACGACGACCGTCGGGACCACGACCGCCGCGCACACCCGCGGGCGGAGCTGGGTCGCGGCCAGCACCGGGAGCAGGAGGAACCCCGTCGTCACGACGTCGGAGGTCCAGCTCTGCGGGGTCGAGACCCCCGTGAGCAGGGTGAGTGCCGCGAGCACCACGAGGTCGCCCAGCAGCGCGACCCATGCGAGCCGGACCGCGCGGTCGCCGCCGCGCTGCACCCGGACGGCGATCGCGAGCGCGAACAGCGCGTAGCAGGCGGCGATCACCGCGCAGGTGACGATGTCGTGGGCCGGCGGCACGAACGCCACCGTCAGGGCCACGAACGCGACCAGCACCCAGCGCAGGGCGACCTGCAGCCGGACCCCTCGGCGGGCGTGCTCGACGGCCACCGCCAGCACCGCGGGCCCTCCCGGCGGGACGGGTGCGCCGGTCGGAGTGCTCATCCATCCACCCTTCGGTCGTGGTCCCCGCATCCTGATCCTCCCTATGCTTCACCCGTGACCGCCGGCCGAGGGGGCGACGCGCGCATCCGCGTGCTGGTCGCCGACGACCACCCGTTCTTCCGCGACGGCGTGGCGCGCGGACTCGTGCAGAGCGGCCGGATCGAGGTGGTCGGCGAGGCCGGCGACGGCCGCGCCGCGCTCGAGGTGATCCGGGCCGAGTCCCCGGCCGTCGCGCTGGTGGACTACGAGATGCCCGACATCGACGGCCTCGGGGTGGTCCGCGCCGTCGTCCGGGACGGGTTGCCGACGCGGATCCTGCTGCTCTCCGCCCACACCGAGAGCGCCGTGGTCTACCAGGCGCTGCAGGAGGGGGCGGCCGGCTACCTGGCGAAGGACGCCCGCCGCGCGGAGATCGTGCAGGCGGTGCTCGACGTCGCCCACGGCCGCACCGTCGTGCCGCCCGAGCTGGCGGCCGGGCTGGCGGGCGAGATCCGGATGCGGGCCGCGTCGGACGGGCCGGTGCTCAGCGAGCGGGAACGCGAGGTGCTGGCGGCCTTCGCGCGTGGGCTGTCGATCCCGCAGGTCGCGAAGGAGCTGGTCATCGGGGTCAGCACGGTCAAGACCCACACCCAGCGGCTCTACGAGAAGCTCGGCGTGTCCGACCGGGCGGCGGCGGTGGCGGTCGCGATGCGGCGTGGGCTGGTGGAGTAGGCACCCTTAGGTCGGTGCCGCTCCGCTCCGGGAACGGCGGCGGGCCCGCGCGGGCTGCGCGGGCCGTCGGCCGATCCTCGTGCGTGGGCCTCACATGCCCGGCATCCCTCCCATCCCGCTCATCTGGCTGCCGCCGTTCATCTGGCTGCCGCCGTTCATCTGGCTGCCGCCGTTCATCTGGTTGTTCCCGTTCGCCAGCATCTTCGCGAGCGCGGCCCGGGTGGCGGCGTTCATCTGGCCGGTCTGCGGGAGGCCTGCGTCGCGCTGCAGGTAGGTGATCGCCTGCGTGGTCTGGGTGTTCATCAGGCCGGTGACGGGGCCCTCGTAGTAGTTCAACTGGCCGAGCTCCTTCTGCAGGGTCTCGATCGCGGCCGAGGGCGCCGGCGGCGCGGGCGGGGTGACGTGACCGCCGCTCGACGAGCCGCCGTTCGCGCTCGTGCCGCCGTTACCGGTCACGGGGTGCGCCGGCATCGGCGCGTGGCGCACCGGCGCCGTGGCGGCGCTCCCGGGGTCGGCCGGCGCCGTGGCTGCGAGCCCGGGGTCGGCCGGGATCGGAGCGGCGTCGTGGCCGTAGCCGAGCCCGTAGACCAGGCCGGTCGCGACGCCGGCGGCCACCACCAGGGCGCCGACGGTCAACCCGACGCGGCGCCAGGTCTCCTTCCGTCCGGGCACGTCGGCCGGGTCGTCGGGCCCGACGTAGGCGCCGTGGGACCGGCTCCAGGAGTACAGGGCCTCGGAGTACGGGGCGTCGGCGAACGGGTCGTCGGCAGGGGCCTTGGCGGTGCGGCCGGCTCCGGCGCCGGCGGACGCCTGCGGGGCGCCGTCGGCGTCGCGGGGGTCCTGCGGGGCGGGGGTGCTGATCGTGTCGGTGGTGCTCATCGGATTCTCCTTCCGAGGTGGGTCCGGGGCGGTCGCTCCGTCGAGAAGAACTCTCCTGCGGGAGGCCCCCCGCCACCGTCGGTCCGCCGGTCGATGTCCCGCCCGACCCCGCTGTCGGGCGATCGGAGGACAGCGGGCGTCGGGCGCCCGGTCCGGTGCCCGATGATCATCAGGAGCTGACCGCTCCGGAGGCCGCCCCGCAGAGCCCTCAGCTCCTTCTCGACGGCCGCCCGCCCCGGGGGAGGTCACGGGACGGTCACGATCGGGGGCGCTCGCAATCCCGCGCGCCCATCCTTCCGTAGCACCCGGGCCGGGGGAGCCCGGCCGAGGAGAGGAGCCCCATGACCCGCTCGCACGCCGCGTCCGCCGTCTCGCCGGCGGTCGTGACCCTGCTGCGCGTCCTGGCCGCGCTGTCCGTGCTGATGATCGTCGTGCAGGGGGTGTCGGCCGGCGAGATCCTGTCCCGCAGCGCGACCGCCCTGGCGCTGCACTCCGGCGGCGCGATCGTGGTGCACGTGCTCACCGGGCTGACGGCGATCGCCGCCTTCCTCGTCGTCCGCGCGACGGGTGGCCCGTGGTGGCCGCCGATCCTCGCCGCGGTCCTGTTCGTGGTGACCTTTCTGCAGGCCGCCCTGGGCAGCGGTGGGGTGATGGCGGTGCACGTGCCTCTCGCGATGATCTGCCTGGTGGGGGCGGTGTGGCTGCTGGTGTGGTCCTTCGGCACCGGCCGGGCCCGCGCCTGAGCGCCGGCGCCGGAGGGCGCGGGATGGCGTGGCGGGCCAGGCCGGTCGACGGGTTCCCCGACGACCTGCTGCTCGCCGGCCTGGCCTCGGGGGACGCCGAGCTGTCGGTCGCCTTCGTGCGGCGCTTCCAGAGCCGGGTCTTCGGCGTCGCGATGGCGGTGCTGGGCGACCCGCGCCAGGCCGAGGACGTCGCGCAGCAGGCCTTCGAGCGCGCCTGGCGGCACGCCGCGGTGTTCGACCCGCGGCGCGGCTCGGTGACCACCTGGCTCACCGCGATCACCCACCACCTCGCGATCGACGCCGTGCGCGCCCGCCGCGCCGCCCCCGTCGACCCGATGGCCCTGGAGGAGGTCCTCGGCGCCGGCCCGGACGGCCCGGAGCGCGCCACCCTCGCGGCCGAGTCCGCCGCGGAGCTGCGGGCCGCGATCCGCGCACTGCCCGCCGAGCAGGGGCGCGCCCTGGTGCTCGCCGCCTTCCGCGGGCTGACGGCCCGCGAGGTCGCGGAGAGCGAGGGCATCCCGGTGGGTACTGCGAAGACCCGGATCCGGACGGCCATGGTGCGGCTGGCGGCGGTCCTCGAGCCGAAGCGGGGCCCGTCGTGACCGGCGCGGAGTGCGCCCGCTGCCGCGAGCTCGCGCCGGAGCTCGCACTCGGCCTGCTCGGCGGGCACGAGCGCGCCGAGGTGCTCGCCCACCTCGAGGCCTGCCCGCCGTGCCGCGACGAGGTGACCCGGCTCGCCGGCGTCCACGACCGGCTGCGCGCGCTCGTCCCGCCGGTCGAGCCGCCGGCCGGGTTCGAGGAGCGGGTGCTCCGCAGGATCGGCCCGGTGCGGCCCCGACGACGACTGCCCGGCTGGGGCCGGGTCGCCGCGGCCGCCGCGCTGGTCGGGGCCGCGTTCGCGGGCGGCTGGATCGCCGGCACGACGACCGCCCCGGCGGCGCCCATGGTCGCCGCCCCGCTGCTCATGGGCGACCGGCACGTGGGCGACGTCCTGGTGAGCCGGTCGCGGCCCGACTTCCTGTCGGTCTACCTCGACGTGGCGCAGCCGGGACGACTGACCTGTGACCTCCTCCGGCAGGACGGCACGGTGGCCGCCTCCACCGTCTACGACGCCTCGGGCGGCACGGAGTGGTGGGGCGTGGAGAGCCCCGCCGACGCCGTCGCGAGCGTCCGGATCGCCGACGCGGCGGGCGGGGTGGTCGCGTCGGGTGAGGTGCCGCGGCCCTAGGGCGCGTCAGGACCCGGCGCGCCCGGGCCGCGGCATCGTCGACACCGTCGGCACCGCCGGGGTCGCCGGCTGCGCGGCGAACACGCCGGCCAGCACGGCGTCGAGGTCCGGGTAGGTGCGGTAGGGCAGGCGGGCGAGGCGGTACGCCGTCACCCGGTCGGCGCCCCGGGCCGCGGCCCCGGCGATGATCTCCCAGCGCTCGGCCGGGTAGCGGACGTCGCACAGCACGTCGACGAGCCGTTCGTGCAGGGTTCGCGGGGCGCGGTCCACGGACCGGCGGGCCCTGCCTCCCTCGGACGGTTCCGGCATCCTGGCGGCCTCCCGTCGGCCCGGGGCCGCAGGTGGTGGTCGACGGCCCGTCGACGCTGCAAGGTACGGACGGCCGGGGTGGGCGGGCAAGGTCCGTCGGCCGGTCGGCGGCCGAACCTCCGCCGGCCGCCGACCCGGTGCGGCTCCGTGCGGCCGCGCCCGCCTCCGCGCCGCTCTCCGTGCGGCCGCGTCCGGTCCGGTGCCGGTCAGTGCCGCTCCGTTCGATCCCGTGCGGCCGCGGGCGGCTCCGGTAGCGTCGCCCGCGACCCGTCCGCCGCCCCCGGAGCACGCGCATGACCCTCGACGCCCCCGCGATCGCCGCGATGATCGACCACGCGGTCCTCAAGCCCGAGCTCACCCGCGCGCAGGTCGACGCCGACCTGGCGATGGCGGAGCGGCACAAGGTGTTCAGCGTGTGCGTGCGGCCGTCCGACGTCGCCCACGCGGTGTCCGCGCTGGCCGGCAGCGGCGTCGCGGTCGGCACCGTCCTCGGCTTCCCGCACGGGACCACGTCGACGGCGGCGAAGGTGGCCGAGGCCCGGCAGGCGCTCGCCGACGGCGCCGTCGAGCTGGACATGGTGCTGAACATCGGCCGGCTGCGCAGCGGCCTGCTCGACGACGTGGAGGCGGACATCGCCGCCGTAGTCGGGACGGCGGGAGAGCGGGTGGTCAAGGTCATCCTGGAGACGGCCTTCCTCACCGCGACGAGATCGTGGCGGGCTGCCACGCGGCCGAGGCGGCGGGGGCGGCGTTCGTGAAGACGTCCACGGGATTCGCGGGCGGCGGCGCGACGGCCGAGCACGTCGCCCTCATGCGGGCCTCGGTCGGTCCGTCCGTGCAGGTCAAGGCGTCCGGCGGGGTGCGGGACCTGGACACCGTGCTCGCCCTGCACGAGCTCGGCGCCACCCGTTTCGGCACCAGCGCGACCGCGGTGATCCTCGAGGGCGCGGCCGCGCGGGCTGCGGGCGACCGGAGGGGGAGCGCGCCGACCCGACCCTCGGACACGGTGGTCGCGCGAACCGACGGCGCGTCCTACTGACCTGGCTCATCTGAACGAACGTTTGACAAGATCGCGGCCCGCGGCCTAGCGTCGGTCCGCCCCCGTCACCGACGCCCGTGGAGTGTGCCCGTGTCCCGTGAGCTCGAGGGGCAGGTCGCCCTCGTCACCGGTGCGACGTCCGGTCTCGGCCGGCGCTTCGCCGAGGTCCTCGCCGGCGCCGGCGCCGTGGTCGCCGCGGGCGGCCGCCGCGCGGACCGGCTGGAGGAGCTGGCGAAGGAGATCGAGGCCTCCGGGGGGCGGTGCCTGCCCGTGCAGCTGGACGTCTCGCGCGCGGAGGAGATCCCGGCCGCGGTCGACCGTGTGGAGGCCGAGCTCGGGCCCGTCACGATCCTGGTGAACAACGCCGGCGTCCCCGACGCGAAGCGCGCCCACCGGATGCCGCTCGAGGTCGTCGACGCCGTGCTCGACACCAACGTCCGCGGCCCGTGGTTGCTCGCGACCGAGGTGGGCCGGCGGCTGATCGCCGCCGAGCGGCCCGGCCGGATCGTCAACATCTCGTCGATGAGCGCCTTCGACTACCGCAACGGTGGCGCGGCGGCGCTGTACTCGGTGAGCAAGGCGGCGCTGAACCGGATGACCGAGGTGCTCGCCGTGGAGTGGGCGCAGCACCGGATCAACGTCAACGGCATCGCCCCGGGCGCCTTCCTCACCGAGATGATGGAGGGCATGATCGAGCGCCTGCACACGGACGCCGAGGGCCTGGCGGAACCCTTCCCGCGCAAGCGCCTCGGCGCCCCGGAGCAGCTCGACAGCACGCTGCTGTACCTGTGCTCGCCGGCGTCGGAGCTGGTCACCGGCACGGTGATCAAGGTCGACGACGGCCAGCACCAGCGCTGAGGGTCACTTCGCGACGGCGGTCCCCAGGTCCGCCGCCGCGGTGGTCGGTGCCGGCTTCAGGCCGAGGTGCTCGCGCAGCGTGGTGCCCTCGTACTCGGTCCGGAAGACGCCGCGCTCCTGCAACAGCGGCACCACGGTGTCGGCGAACTCGTCGAGCCCGCCGGGCGTGATGTGGGGGACGAGCACGAACCCGTCCGACGCGTCCGCCTGCACGAACTCGTCGAGCAGCTCGGCGATCCGGCCCGGGGTGCCGATGAAGTTCTGCCGGCCGGTCACCTCGATGATCACCTCACGGGTGCTGAGGTGCTTGGCCTCGGCGAGCTCGCGCCACTCGTTCGCGGTGGCGAGCGGGTCCCGGTACATCCGGACGCTCGCGCGCCCGCGGGAGATCGTGTTCTCGCCGACGACGGGGTCCACGGTGGGCAGCGGGCCGTCCGGGTCGTGGTCGGACAGGTCGCGGTTCCACAGCTGCTCGAGGAACTTGATCGCGGTGGCCGGACTGACCTGCTGGTTCCGGACGTGCCGGGCCTTCTCCTGGGCCTCGGCCTCGGTGTCGCCCAGCACGAACGTCGCCGCCGGCATGATCTTGAGGTCGTCGTGGGAGCGGCCGTACTTCGCCAGCCGGCCCTTGACGTCCGCGTAGAAGGCCTGCCCCGCCTCGAGCGTGCCGTGCCGGGTGAAGATCGCGTCCGCCCCGGAGGCGGCGAACTCGCGGCCCTCCTCGGAGTCGCCGGCCTGCAGGATCACCGGGCGGCCCTGCGGGCTGCGCGGCACCGGGAACCGCCCGTGGATGTCGAACTGGTCCGAACGGATCGCGAAGTCGCCGCCCGGCCGCCAGAACTCGCCGGTCTCCTTGTCGGCCACGATCTCGTCGCCCCGCCAGGAGTCGAACAGCTCCCAGGTGGCGGCGAGGAACTCCTTGGCGCGCAGGTACCGCTTCTCCTGCGGCAGGAAGCCGCCGCGACGGAAGTTCTCGCCGGTGAACTCGTCCCACGAGGTGACGACGTTCCACGCGGCGCGGCCCGCGGAGAGGTGGTCGAGCGAGGCGAACTGGCGGGCGACCTCGTACGGCTCGTTGAAGGTCGAGTTGATCGTCCCGGCCAGCCCGAGCCGGTCGGTGACGGCCGCGAGCGCGGCCAGGATCGTGAACGTGTCGGGCCGCCCGACGACGTCGAGGTCGTAGATCAGCCCGTTCTGCTCGCGCAGCCGCAGCCCCTCGGCGAGGAACAGGAAGTCGAACCTCGCCCGCTCAGCGGTCCGGGCGAAGTGGAGGAACGAGTCGAACTCGATGTGGCTGCCGGCCTCCGGGTCGCTCCACACCGTGGTGTTGTTGACGCCGGGGAAGTGCGCGGCGAGGTGGATCTGCTTGCGCGGCATGCGGTGTCCTCCCGTGCGGTCAGGCGGCGTAGCGGTCGGCGGGGCGGTCGAGGCCGAACAGTCCGCGCAGGGTGTCGGCCTCGTAGGCGGTGCGGAAGGCGTCGCGGCGCTGCAGCTCGGGAACGAGCCCGCGGGTGATCTGTACGAGGTCGTGGTCGACGGAGCCGGGGCGCAGCCGGGCGCCGGCGAGCCCGGCCTCCTGCCACTCCAGCAGCAGGTCGGCCAGCTCGGCGGGGGTCCCGACGACGATCCGGGCGTCGCTGATCAGCTCGCGGCCGAGCCGGGTGTCCATGCGGCCCTTGCGGTCCCGGGCGGCCTCGGCGCTGTCGTCGAGGAACACCACGACGTCGCCGAGCACGTGCAGCGGCTCCTCCGCCCGGCCGGCCGCCTCCTGCTCGCGGCGGATCTCGCCCAGGATCGGGGCCACGTCGGTGGTCTCCTGCGGGGTCACGAAGCCCAGGTCGCAGGAGCGCGCGACCAGCCGGTAGGCGTAGTCGCGGTGCGCGAGCGCGGCGACCAGCGGCTGCCCCTGCGGCGGCCGCGGGGTGATCGACGGGCCACGCACGGAGAAGAACCGGCCCTCGAAGTCGATGTAGTGCAGCTTGTCCCGGTCGACGAACCGGCCGGTCGCCGCGTCGCGGATCTCGGCGTCGTCCTCCCAGCTGTCCCACAGCCGGCGGACGACCTCGACCCAGTCCGCGGCCTCGTCGAACAGCTCCGGCGCGTCCTCCCGGGCGATCTCCCGCCGCCCGACGAGCGCCGCCTCGTCCGGGCGCGTGGACACCCGCACCCGCACCCCGGCGCGGCCGGTGCTCACGTAGTCGAGCGTCGCGATGCCCTTCGAGAAATGAAAGGGCTCGGTGTGGGTGGTGACCGCTGTGGGCACGATCCCGATGTGCGAGGTCAGCGGTGCGACCCTGGCCGCGACGAGCAGCGCGTCGAGCCGCCCGCGGACCTGGTCGGTGCGCTCGTCCGGCTGATGAGGGCGCGAGGACTGGATGGCGAAGCCGTCCTCGATCGTGACCAGGTCGAGCAGGCCGCGCTCGGCCTCGCGGACCTGGTCGGCCCAGTAGCCGGCGTCGAACAACGCGGTGGGCCGCGCCTCGGGCTCGCGCCACGAGGTGGGGTGCCAGCCGGTGCCCTCGAGGGCGACGGCGAGGTGCAGGGGGGTCATCCGACAGCTCTCCCTGGGGACGGGTCGAGGAAGGGGCGTGCGCGTCAGCGGGCGCGACAGCCGGTGGTCGTGACGAGGCAGCGGTCGATCCACCGCCGCTGCGTCAGTACCCCGGGGACCACACCGTCGACACTAACCGCGGGCCGGGCCGAAGACGACGTCGTAAGGTCCTTCAGCGTGGCAGGGAGCACACGAACGACCCCGGACGCCGACGGCTACGCGCTCGCCTACGAGCGGGCCGGGACCGGCAGCCCCGTGCTGCTGCTGCACGGTTGGCCGGGCGACCGCGGCGACTGGGCCGCCGTCGCGCACCTGCTCGCCGACGCGGGCACGGCGGACGTGGTGTGGCCCGACCTGCGGGGGTTCGGCGAGTCGGACAAGCACGAGGGCGGCGACGTCGCTGCGGCGGGCCAGGCCCGCAGCGCGCTCGCCCTGCTCGACGAGCTCGGCATCGAGCGCGCGGTCGTCGCGGGCTACGACGTCGGGAGCCGGGTGGCGCAGACCCTGGCCACCGAGCACCCCGACCGGGTCGCGGCGCTGGTCCTCGCGCCGCCGCTGCCCGGCGCGGGCCGGCGCGTGCTGGAGCCCGAGGCCGCCGCGGAGTTCTGGTACCAGCACTTCCACCGGCTCGGGCTGCCCGAGCAGGTGATCGACGGCCGGCCCGACGCGGTGCGCGCCTACCTGCGGCACTTCTGGCAGCACTGGTCGGGTCCGGACTTCACCGTGGAGGAGGAGCGACTCGACCGGCTGACCGAGCGCTACTCGGCGCCGGGGGCGTTCACGGCGTCGGTCGGCTGGTACCGCAGCGGCTCCGGCATGATCGCGCGCTCGCTCGCCGAGGAGCCGCCGGCGAACCGGATCACCGTCCCGACCACGGTGCTGTGGCCCGAGCACGATCCGCTGTTCCCGCGCGCCTGGTCCGACCGGCTCGACGACTGGTTCGAGAAGGTCGACCTGCGCCCGCTCGACGGCGTGGGCCACTTCTCGCCGGTGGAGGCGCCGGACCGGTGGGCGGCCGTGCTCACCGAGGTGGTCGAGGGGGGCCGCGGGTGAGCCTTCCGCTGTCGATCCTCGACCTCTCGCCGGTCCCCGCGGGCGGGACGCCCGGCGACGCGCTGCGGAACTCGATCGACCTCGCGCAGGCGGCGGAGCGGGCGGGCTACCACCGCTACTGGGTTGCCGAGCACCACCTCGTCACCGGCGTCGCCTCCTCGTCCACCCCGGTGCTGGTCGCCCTGATCGCCGCGGCGACCGAGCGCATCCGGGTGGGGTCCGGCGCGGTACAGCTGCCGCACACCCGGCCGGTGCAGGTCGCCGAGCAGTTCGGCACCGTGGCCGCCGTCCATCCCGGGCGGATCGACGTCGGGCTCGGCCGCTTCGACCTGCACCGCATCCTGCGGCTGATCAGGAACGGTCCCACGGGGCGGCCGGGCGGCCGGCTGCCGGAGACCCGCACGGTCGACGGGCTGCTGCTGCCGAAGCCGGGAAAGGTCCCGTCGGACCTGGGGTTGTACGGCTGCCTCGCCGAGTTGCTCGGCTTCGACCCCGACCAGGAGCCGCCGGACTACGGCCGGGAGGTCGGCGAGATCCTCGCGTACTTCGCCGGGACCGCCCGCGGCCCGCGCGGCGAACCGCTGCACGTCACGCCCGCGGAGGGCGCCGACGTCGACGTCGTGGTGCTCGGCTCGACGCCCGGGGAGAGCGCGCGGGTGGCCGGGCAGTACGGGCTGCCGTTCGCGGTGAGCTACCACCTCGTGCCGCACCTGGTGCTCGACGCCGTCGCCGCCTACCGCGAGGCCTTCCGGCCCGGCCGGGTGGCCGAGCCGCAGGTGATCGTGTCCGCGGACGTCGTCGTCGCGGAGACGGACGAGCGGGCCCGCGAGCTCGCCGCACCCTACGGCCAGTGGGTGCTGGACATCCGCACCGGCCTCGGGGCCCGGCCGTACGCGACGCCGGCGGAGGCGCGTGCCCGGGAGTGGACGCCGGAGGAGCGGGCCGGGGTGGCCGACCGCGTCGACACCCAGTTCGTCGGGGCCCCGGACACGGTGTGCGAGCGGCTCGCCACCCTCGCCAGCGTGACCGGGGCGGACGAGCTGCTGGTCACCACGATCACCACCGACCACGCCGACCGGGTCCGCAGCCACGAGCTGCTGGCCGAGGCATGGGCGGGGTGGCGGACGGGCGGATGACGGACGGCACGGATCCCGACGCCCTCGCGGACCGGCTCGCCGAGGTCTACCTGGTCGTCGGCCCGCTGTACCGGCGGGTGCTGCGGGAGGTCGAGGCCGACGGTCCCGGTGCCGGGGTGTCCGCGGGCGTGCGCGCCGTGCTGGACCTGCTGCACCGCACCGGCCCGATGACCGTGCCGCAGATGGGCCGGGCGCAGTCGCTGAGCCGGCAGTTCGTGCAGCGCATGGTCAACGACGCGCGGGAGGCCGGGCTGGTGGAGCGGGTGGACAACCCCGCGCACCGCCGCTCCGGCCTGGTGCGGCTGACCCCCGAGGGCCGTCGCACGATCGGCGCGATCAGCGGGTGGGAGCACGCGCGCCTGCGCACGCTGGCCGAGCGGATCACGGGCGACGACGTCGAGGTCACCCTGCGCGTCCTGCGCGCGATGCTCGGGGAGCTCGACGAGATCGAGTGATCAGCGGGCCGCCGGCGGATCGGCTGATCAGCGGACCGCCGGCCCGTCGGCGAACTGGTCGCGGTGCCGGCGCGGGCTGGTCCCGAGCACCTGCCGGAAGTGCCGGCGCAGCGACGCCGAGGAGCCCAGCCCGGAGCGCTCGGCCACCTCGTCCATCGGCAGCTGCGTGGTCTCCAGCAGGGTGCGGGCCAGCTCGAGGCGCTGGCGCAGCAGCCACCGGCCCGGGCTCTCCCCGGTGCGCTCGGGGAAGCGGCGGGTGAAGGTGCGGCGCGACATCAGGGCGCCGTCGGCCCAGGCGTCGAGGTCGAGCGGCCGGTCGAGGCGCCACCGCGCCCAGGCCATGGCCGCGGCGATCTCGTCGGGGCCGTCGTCGTCGGGAACCGGGGTGCGCACGAACTGGGCCTGCGACCCGTCCCGGTGCGGGGCCATCACCAGGCGCCGGGCCACCTCGCCGGCGACGGCGGCGCCGAGGTCGCGGCGCACCAGGTGCAGGCAGCAGTCCAGCGCGGCGACCGTGCCGGCCGAGCTCACGACGTCGCCGAGGTCGGTCCACAGCACGTCCGACCGCACCCGGATCCCGGGGTGGCGGGTCGCGAGGAGCGGAGCGGCGTGCCAGTGCGTGGTGACCTCGCGGCCGTCGACCAGCCCCGACTCGGCGAGGACGAAGGCGCCCAGGCAGAGCGCGACGATCCGGGCGCCCCGGGCGTGCGCGGCGCGCAGCGCCTCGCCCAGCTCCGGGGCCACCGGCAGATCGGGGTCCCAGCTGGGCACGACGACCGTGTCGGCCTCCGCGACCGCCTCCAGCCCGTGGTACACGGCCAGGTCGAAGCCGGCCCGCGTCGGCAGCGCGCCCGGTTCCGCGGCGCAGACCGTGACCCGGTAGCGAGGGATTGGCGCCGTGGGAGACCGCGGAGGTTCCGACGCCCGCAGGGCCGCTGGTCGTGCGGGCGGTGCCGGCGCGGCACGGCCCGCCCGGGGCGGAGGCCTTCTCCGGCCCGGTGACCGGGTTCGTCCTCGAGGCACCGGACGGGACCACGGTCTACGTGTCCGGGGACAACGCCTCCGTCGGCGTGGTCGAGGAGATCGCAGAGCGCGTCCCGTGCGTCGACCTCGCCGTGCTGTTCTGCGGCGCGGCGCGCCGCCCCGACCGGCCCGAGCCGCTCACCCTGACCGCGGCGGACGCGGTTCTCGCGGCCAGGGCCCTCGACGCCCGCCGGGTCCTGCCCGTGCACACCGAGGGCTGGCTGCACTTCACCGAGGGGCCGGGAACGCTGCACCGCGCCTTCGCCGAGGCCGGGCTGGCGGACCGGCTCACGATCCTGCCGCTCGGGGTGCCCACCCCGCTCCCGGACCCCGTCTCGGTCTAACGACCCTGCTGCCGCAGCAGGAAGCGCTGCACCTTCCCGCTCGGCGTCTTGGGCAGGGCGTCGACGAGGTGGACCCGGCGCGGGTAGGCGTGGGCGGCGTAGCGGGTCCGCACCAGCCGGGCCAGCTCGTCCGGCAGGTCGGGGGTCGCCTCGACGCCCTCGCGCAGCACCACGAACGCCTCGACCACCTCGCCGCGCAGCTCGTCCGGCATCCCGACGACGGCGACCTCGGCGACGGCTGGGTGCGTCGACAGCACGGACTCGACGTCGAACGGGCCGATCCGGTAGCCCGCCATGATGATCACGTCGTCGTCCCGGGCGGAGAAGTACAGGTGGCCGTCGGCGTCGGCGCGGCCCGCGTCGCCGGTGAGGTACCAGCGGCCGTCCTCGCTGAACCGGTCGCCGCGGACGCCGCCCGCGTAGCCCTCGAACCACAGCAGCGGGCTGGCCGGCACGTCGAGGGCGACGCGGCCGGGGGTGTCCGGCGGGACCTCCTGCCCGGAGCCGTCGTCGGCGAGGACGGCGACCCGGAAGCCCGGCAGCGGTCGGCCCATCGAGCCCGACCGGATCTCCGTGCGCAGGTCCGGGTGCCAGGCGTTGGCGACGACCATGCCGAGCTCGGTCTGCCCGTAGTGGTCGCGGATCTCCACCCCGAGGACCTCGCGGCCCCACGTCACGAGGTCCGGGTTCAGCGGTTCGCCCGCGCTGGAGCAGGTGCGCAGCCGCAACCCCCCGGGCGGGGCGATCCCGGAGGCGCGCAGCCCGCGGTAGACGGTCGGCGCGGCCGCGAACGCGGTGACGCCGAACCGGCCGAGCACGTCCCACGTGGACCTGGCGGAGAAGCCGGCGTTCAGCAGGAGGGTGCGCCGTCCGGTGGCCAGCGGGGCGAGCAGCGCGTAGTAGAGCCCGTAGGCCCAGCCGGGGTCGGCGGCGTTCCAGAAGACGTCGTCGGCGGTGACGTCGAGCGCGAGCTCCTGGTAGGCGACCATCGACGCCAGCGCCTTCGCCGGGACGATCACGCCCTTCGGCTTGCCGGTGGTGCCGGAGGTGTAGAGCTGCACCATCGCGCCGTCCGGCCCGACGACGGCGGCGGGCGCGCCGGTGGGGGAGGCGCCGGCGAGCCGGTCCCACTCCGCCGACCCGACCGTGACGACGGTCCAGGGCGCGTCGGCCGGGATGTCCTCACCCGGGTCGAGCTTCGGCCGCTGGGTCTCGTCCGTGATCACGACGGTGGTGCCCGAGGCGGTGAGCCGCAACGCGATCGCCTGCGGGGCGAAGGCGGTGAACAGCGGCACGTAGACCGCGCCCAGGCGCAGCACCGCCACCACCGTGACGAGCAGGTCCGCGGTCTTGGGCAGCAGCGTAGCCACCCGCGAACCGGGCCCGACCCCCAGCCCGGCGAGGCCGGCGGCGAGCCGCTCGGACCGCTCGCGCAGCTCGCCGTACGTGAGGTCGACGGCCGAGAGGTCCCCGGCCACCAGCGTGGCCGCCACGTCCCGGGCCGGGTGCCGGTCGCACAGTTCCGCGGCCAGGCAGAGGTCCGCGCGCCCGTAGTGCTCCCGCAGCTCCGTGGCCCGCGTCGTCGCGTCGGTCATGCGGGTGATCGTGGCACAGCCGCGCGCCACCCACGGTCGGTCCCGGCCGTGGGTGGCGCGGCGGCGTCAGACGGTGACGCCCTCGCGTTCCAGGGCGTCCAGCTCGGCGTCGGACAGGCCCAGGATCTCGGTGAGGACCTCGCGGGTGTGCTGGCCGAGGGCGGGGGCGGCGCCCTGCGGACCCATGGCGCTGCGCGAGGCGATCCAGCCGACCGAGGGCAGCCGGCGGGGGCCGATCACGGCGTGCACGGTCTCGGGGAAGAAGCCACGCGCCGCGAGCACGGGGGAGCGGTAGACCTCGTCGACCCGCGCGACGGCCTCGGCCCCGACCCCCTTGGCCTGCAACGCCTTCGCCGCCTCCGCCGGCGTCCGCTGCTCCGTCCAGCGGGTCACCAGCGCCTCGAGCGCGTCCTCGTGCACCCGCCGCGCCGCGAGCGTGGCGAAGCGGGGGTCCGAGGCCAGCTCGGGGGAGCCGAGCACGACCGCCAGGGCGGCGAACCGGGCGTCGTCCTCGCAGGCGATCGCGACCCACTCGTCGTCGCCCGCGCAGCGGAACGTGCCGTGCGGGCTGGCCAGCTCGTCGCGGTTGCCGATCACCGGCACCTCGCCGCCGGTGGCCCCGGCGTACAGCACCGGCCACGGGAACGCGGCGAGGCAGGCCTCGAACATCGCCGTCTCGACGCGGACGCCCTCGCCGCAGGCCCGCGCCTGGTAGAGCGCGGCCACCGTCGCGATCGCGGTGGTGATCCCGGCCATCGGGTCGGGCAGCGACATGACCAGGTCCGTCGGTCCACCCCGGACGTCCCCGTTGGACGACGCGATGCCGCTCAGTGCGTCGATCAGCGACCCGTAGGCCGTGCGGTCCCGGTAGGGGCCGGACTCGCCGAAGCCGGTCATCGAGACGGCGACGATCCGCGGGTTGATCTCCTTGAGCGTCTCGTAGGGCAGGCCCATCCGGGCCAGCGCGCCGGCGCTCATGTTGTCGATCACGACGTCGGCGGTCGCGATCAGACCGCGCAGCAGCTCCATGCCGCGCGCCGTCTTCAGGTTCAGCGCCACGCCGCGCTTGCCCTGGTTGTACTGGTTGAAGTAGCCGGACCGGTCGACGCCGACGATGCCGTCCGCGTACGGACCGAGGCCGCGGGTGGTCTCCAGCCGGGTCCCGGTCTCCACCCGCACGACGTCCGCGCCGAGGTGGGCCAGCTGCATCGCGGCGAACGGCCCGGCCCAGACCCAGGTCAGGTCCACGACGCGCACCCCGGCGAGCGGGCGCTCGGCGGGCGTGCCGGAGCCGGCCGGGTGGTCGGTGGGGCCGGACCAGAGCGACGACGCGTCGGCCTCGCCGTGGGCCGGCGCGGCCTCGCGGGGCGGCGGGACGGTGCCGTCGACCCGCCAGGGCCGCCCCGGCACCGGCAGCGACTCTCCGCGGGCGCCGCCGAGCGCGACCGGCGGGAGGGACCCGCGGGCGGCGAGGTGGTCCCAGCCGAGGATGTCCCGGGCGCCGTGGATGGGCGCGGCCGCGATCCGGTGGACGCTCGCGAGCTCGAGGAACTCGGCGAGGGTGAACTCCGCCAGGTGCTCGCCGACGAACACGTCGAGGACGTCGGCGTTCTCGTCGCGGCCCGCGGTCGTCTCGAAGATCTCCAGCGTGCCCCAGTCCGGCGAGCCGAGCATGGTGACCAGGCGGCGGAACTCCTCGTCGCGCGTGATCTGCATGAGCACGGTGCCGTCGCGGCAGGGGTAGAAGCCCCACGGCCCGACGCTGCGGTTGCCCTGCCGCACCGGCATCTCGCCGGTGTAGTGGTAGCGCGACATCGCGGTGGCCAGCACGCTCGCGACCGAGGCCTGCAGCGAGACGTCGAGCCGCTGGCCCAGCCCGCTGCGCCGGCGTTCCACCAGCGCGCCGAGCAGGGACAGCACCGCGCCGCACGCCGCGTGCACGCTCGACAGCTCGCCGCGGTAGCGCAGGGGGAGCGGGTCGGGGCCGCGCAGCGTGGTCGAGTTGATCGACAGCAGGCCGCCCGCGGCCAGCGCGAGCAGGTCGTTCGTGGGGTGGGGGCCGTCGCGGCCGGTGCGGCCGAAGGTCGACAGGTCGACGACGACGAGCTCCGGGCGGGCGGCCTCCAGCTCGACGACGAGGTCGTCGCCGATCAGGTCCGACCCGTCCCGGGTGGAGCGGAGCAGCACGTCGGCGCGGGCGGCCAGCAGGCGGACCGCGGGATCCTCGGCGACGACCGAGCGCTTGCCCGCGTGGAAGTAGGCGAACGAGGCGCTGCGCTCGGCGTCGGGCACCGACTTCGCGAACGGGCCGAGGGTGCGGAACGGGTCGCCCTCGGGGGCCTCCAGCAGCACGACCTCCGCGCCGAGATCGGCCAGCAGACGGCCCGCGTAGGCCGCGGCCAGCGTGTCCCCGGCCTCGAGGACGCGCAGGCCCGCAAGGGGGTGGTCGAACGACTGCGAACGTGACGTCATCGTCATTTCCTTCCGACGGTGACGCACGCTACCCGGCGCGAGGGGTGAGCGGGAGGGGGGTGGTGGGGGTCGGTTCCGGGGTTGGGCGGGACGGGATGGGGGATGGGATGCGGCTCGGTTGGTCCTGGGTCTGCGGGACGGGGTTGCGAGGCGGGTTGCGGGGCGGGGGTGAGACGGGGCTGTGGGGCGGGTTGCGGGGCGGGGGTGAGACGGGGCTGTGGGGCGGGGTGAGGCGGGGTTGCGAGGCGGGGGTGCGAGGCGGACGGGCGGTGAATGTGCAGGACGAGGGTTGATGTGCCGGATGGGCGGTGGATGTGCGGGGCGGGCGGTGGACGTGCGGGACGGGGGCGGCCCGCGGGAGTACGGGCGGGGGAGTGGTCGAGGCGGGGAGCTGAAGCGGCGGCCCGCTGCTCGCGCCTCTGATGCTCCGCTCGGGAGTTGCCGACACACCCGTCCGGTTCGGTGGCACACCCGGTCTCGCGTCCCACACCCGCCCGGGCCTGCCGGCACACCCGCGAGTTCGGCGACACACCCGGTCGACGGGGTGTACGGCGGCTCGGCGGGTGTGCCGGGGTCGGAGGGTCGTGGCTGTCGATAGACGTGCCGCGGCTGTTCGACGCGTCCTGCCGCCGGACAGATCCCGGAACACCCGGTCGACCGGGTGTACGGCGACTCGATGGGTGTGCCGGGTCGGGCGGCGTGGTCGAGCGGTCAAGGCAGCGAGTCCGCTCTCGACGCTCCGCTGCGCCGGGCGGATGCCGGCACACCCGGTCGGTCCAGGCGCGGGCCGTCGACAGGGTGTGGCGCGCTCGCGCCGGTTGTGAGGAGCGGTCGGAACGGTTGTGGCGCACCGGATCGGGTGTGCCGAGCCGATACGGTCGCGGTCGCGGCAGTGGACGCTGAAACCGACGGCACGCCCGCTCGCGCTTCTCACGCCCCGCTCGGAAGCTGCTGGCACACCCGTCGGGCTCGGTGGCGCACCCGTCGGGCTCGGTGGCGCACCCGGGCTCGCCTTCCACACCCGCTCGGAGAGGTGCGAGGAGCGCGTTGTGGATCCACAACACGCTACGGGAGGTGCGAGGGGCGCGTTGTGGATCCACAACACGCTACGGGAGGTGCGAGGGGCGCGTTATGGATTCACAACGCGGCCAGAATCTGTCCCGGAGGCGCGTTATGGCTCCATAACGCGGTCGGCAGGGCGCGAGGAGAGCGTCATGGATCCCTCACGCGTGTCGGAGGCTCGGGAGCGTGTGGCCCTACCCCGCGGTCGCCTCGTAGGTGTGGCCCGCCTTGCGGAGGCGTTCGATCAGGGTGTGGCCCAGGGCCGTGGCGGGGGTGAGGGAGCCTGCGCGGCCGGGGAGGTCGGCGTCGAGGGCGAGGGAGAGTGCGCTCTCGCCGAGCATCACCGCGGTGGCGGCGTAGCCCGGGTCGCCCGAGCCCGTGACCGTGGCGGTGACCGTCCGGCCGTCGGCCGTGGTGCCGGTGAGGACGTGGCGGAAGAAGCCCTTGGCGCGCGCCTGCTCGCTCGGCCCGCTGCCCGGCTTGGGCAGTACGCGCTCGAGCAGCGCCCGGGTGGGCGGGAAGGCAGCGCCGCCGACCATCGCCCCCATCGCCCCGGTGATCGCCACCGAGGCCGCCGCACCGGCGAGCCCCCGCCCGGCCGCCATCCGCTCCTCGTAGCGCAGGCCGCGGCCGTAGGCCCAGTCCTGCAGGGCGTTGCTGCGCCGCACGATCCGGGTGTTGAACGGCGCCATGACGAACGGGGCGGTCCAGGAGCCGTCCGGCTCGCGGCGGGGCGGGCCGGCGTCGCGCGGCTGGTCCGGTGCGGGCTCGGCGGTGGGGTCGGGGCTCAGCGAGTGCGGTCGCAGCGCGATCCGCCGCGCCGCCGGGTCGCCCGCCACGCTCTCGACGTGCCCGAGCAGGGAGGCGAGGGTGCCGCCGCTGAACCCGCCGCGGGCCGTCGCGACCGCCCGGACCCGGCCCAGCTCGACGCCCGCGGCCTCGCGCAGCAGCAGGGTGCCGAGGTCCGAGGGGATGGAGTCGTACCCGCAGGAGTGGACGATCCGGGCGCCGGTCCCGCGGGCGACGGCGTCGTACCGGTCGATCGCCTCGCGGACGAACAGCACCTCGCCGGTCAGGTCGGCGTAGTGGGTCCCGGCCCGCGCGCACGCCTCGACCAGCGGCAGCCCGTACTGCGCGTAGGGCCCCACGGTCGTGACGACGACACGCGCCGATCCCGCGAGCGCGGCCAGCGAGGCCGGGTCGGTCGAGTCCGCGGTGAGGAGCGGCCAGTCCCGGGCCCGCTCCGGCAGCCCGGCCCGCACCTGCTCCAGCTTGTCCCGCGACCGCCCGGCGAGCGCGATCCGCACGTCGTCCGGGGCGGCGCCCGCGAGGTAGCCGGCCAGCAGGGCCCCGACGAAGCCCGTGGCCCCGAAGACGACCAGATCGTGCTCCCGCTCCGTGCTCATGCCCGCATCGTGCCGGGTGCCCGCCCGATCCGCGCGCGGTACCGCGCCGACCACCCCGGCACCCCGCCCGACAGTGCACTCGGTTCGACCACTCCCGCCGATCACGGAGCGGGACGACACCCGCGGGAAGGGCTAGGGTCGGCCCCGACGTCGCGTGCCCACCGGTCCGTCTCCCGAGGAGTCCCCGCGTGCCCGAGTCCCGCCCTCAGACGATCGCCTACCCCGGTCCCGGTTCGCGCCCCTTCCGCCGCGACCAGGAGCCGTTGAAGCCGCACGTCATCGTGCTGTTCGGCGCCACCGGCGACCTGGCCAAGCGCAAGCTGCTGCCCGGCCTCGCGTACCTGTGCGAGTCGTCGCTGGCCCCCGAGGTCCGCATCGTCGGCACGGCGATGGAGGACATGACCACCGAGCAGTTCCGCGAGCTGGCGCACACCGCCGTGCAGTCCTTCGGCACCCACAAGTCCGACGACGAGGCGTGGGCCCGGTTCGCCGACCGGCTGACCTACGTGCCGCAGGGCGCCGGGCCGGAGGGGCTCACCGCCGCGGTGAAGGAGGCCGAGGCCAGGCTCGGCGAGGACGTGCAGCGGCTGCACTACCTGTCCGTGCCGCCGAAGGCCGCCCAGGCCGTGATCGCGATGCTGCGCGACGCCGACCTCGTCGACCGCTCGCGGGTGGTCATGGAGAAGCCGTTCGGGCACGACCTGCCCAGCGCGATCGAGCTGAACGACTACGTACACAAGGTCTTCGACGAGTCGCAGATCTTCCGGATCGACCACTTCCTGGGCAAGGAGGCGGCGCAGAACATCCTCGCGTTCCGCTTCGCCAACGGCCTGTTCGAGCCGATCTGGAACCGCAACTTCATCGACCACGTCCAGATCGACATCCCGGAGACGCTCGGGCTGGACGAGCGGGCCAACTTCTACGAGTCGACCGGCGCCTTCAAGGACATGGTCGTCACGCACCTGATGCAGGTCATGGCGTTCGTGGCCATGGAGCCGCCGACGGCGCTGGAGCCGCGGGCGATCAGCGAGGAGAAGAACAAGGTCTTCCGCTCGCTGCTGCCGGTGCACCCGTGGGACGTCGTGCGCGGCCAGTACGGCGGCTACCGCGAGGAGAAGGGCGTCGCCCGCGACTCGGACACCGAGACGTTCATCGCGCTCAGGGTCGGCCTGGACAACTGGCGCTGGGCGGGCGTGCCGTTCTACCTGCGCACCGGCAAGAAGATGGCCGAGGGCCAGCGGATCATCTCGATCGCCTTCAAGGAGGCGCCGCGGACGATGTTCCCGGCGGGGTCCGGCGTCGGCACCCAGGGCCCGGACCACCTCACCTTCGACCTCGCCGACTCCTCCAAGGTCTCGCTGTCCTTCTACGGCAAGCGGCCCGGGCCGGGCTTCCGGCTGGAGAAGCTGTCGATGCAGTTCTCCACGCAGGAGACCGAGTCCGCCGGCGACGTGCTCGAGGCCTACGAACGCCTGATCCTCGACGCCATGCGGGGCGACCACACCCTGTTCACCACGGCCGAGGGCATCGAGTCGCTGTGGGAACGGTCCATGCCGCTGCTGGAGGACCCGCCGCCGGCGAAGAACTACCCGGTCGGGTCGTGGGGGCCGAACGCGATCCACCAGCTGATCGCGCCGAACGCGTGGCGGCTGCCGTTCGAGCGGGCCTGGCGCGAGCGGCGCTAACGGTCCCAGAGGGGGTGCGGGTCGCGCCCGGCGAGCATGAGGAACCGGTCGCGCCAGGACACGTCCGCGGGCACCGGCGTCAGCGGCTCGCCGAACAGGCCGAGCTCGCGCCAGCGCGCCGCCTCCGGCTCGGTGTGCTCCCAGAGGGCCCGGGCCAGGTCCTCGGTCAGCGGGTTGACCGAGCCGCGGTGCACCGACACCTCGTGCGCCGTGAACGCGGCACAGACCGCCCGCCGCCACAGCAGCTCCGCGGCGGGCAGCCCGTCGCCGGTGGGCCTCGCCGGGTCGGCGACGGCCGCGGCCGCGGCGCAGGCCTTGTCGGAGACCTCCCGGGCCAGTGCGGGGAGGTCCCGCCGGTGCTCGAGGTCGGTGAGGTCGGCGAGCTCGGACGTGCCCTCCGGCTCGCGCCCGGCCAGCAGGTCCGGCAACGCCGCGTTGGCCCGGACGTGGTGGCGGACCAGGGCGTCGAGCGGGGTCGGCCGGGCGGGATCCGGCCCGTCGGGCAGCGGCGGGACGCGGATGCGCCACTGGTCGGGTGCCACCCCGTCGAGCACCTGGTTCAGCACCCGCTCGGCCTCGATCAGGCATTCCGCCGCACGCAGCATCCGCGCTCCCGTCCACATCGGTGTGACGTCCGCCGACGATCACAGCACGGGCTCGGTTCCGCACCGGCCGGATGGAGCAAAGTGAGTCACCCGGCCGTCAGTACGACACGTCCGGCGCGCGTAGCGGACGGAGCGCGTAGCGTGCGGACGTGGCCGAGGGCGACTCCATCGCGCGGCTGGCCGCCCGGCTGCACGCGGCGACGGCGGGCCGCACGGTCGTCGGCGGCACCTTCCGGCATCCCCGCCTCGCCGTCGCCGACCTCTCCGGGCAGCGCATCGAGGCCTGGCTGCCGCGCGGCAAGCACCTGCTGATGCGGACCTCGGCCGGCCTGACCCTGCACTCGCACCTGCGGATGAGCGGGTCGTGGTCGGTGCTCGGCCCCGGGAAGCGGCTGCCGCGGTCGGTGGAGGCCCGCGTCCTGCTCCGGCTCGACGACGGCCGCACCCTGGCCGGCGTCGCGCTGCCCGTCCTCGACCTGGTCCGGACACGGGACGAGGCCCGCGTCGTCGGGCACCTGGGTCCGGACCTGCTGGCCGCGGACTTCGACGCCGACCGCGCCGCCCGTCGGCTGCACGCCACCCCGGACACCGCCGCGATCGCCGCGCTGCTGGACCAGCGGCGCGTCGCCGGACTGGGCAACATGTGGGCGGGCGAGCTGTGCTTCCTCCACCGCGTGAGCCCGTGGCGGCCGATCGGGGAGGTCGACGTCGGCCCCCTGCTCGAGGACGGGCGCGCGCGGCTGCGCGAGGCCGTCGCCACCAACCCGCGGCAGGTCACCACCGGCGACCCGCGCCGGCCGCACTGGGTCTACGGCCGGGCGCGCCGCCACTGCTACCGCTGCGGCACCCCCGTCGCCTTCCGGCCCGCGGCGCGCACGCCGCACGGCCGGGAGACCTGGTGGTGCCCCGGCTGCCAGCGGTGAGCGCGCCTAACGGGGCGGCTCCTCCCGCCAGTCCCCGCTCGCGCCGGAGTTCGGGCCGCCCTCGCGGTCCCGCGGCGTCTCCTCGGACTCCTCGGACGACTCCGGCGACCCGGGACGCTCACGCGGGTCGCCGTGGTCCATGCGGTCCTCCCGGTCCCGGTGGAAGACACGCCCGGGCGCCTCGGCGGGATCGGGAGTGGGCTCGGTCGGCATGGGCCCGGGTTCCCCCGGACGGAGCGGCCAACCGTCCTCCTCCGTGGCGAACGATCGCGCATCCGGGTGGTCGCCGTCGCGCCGGGGCGGCCGCGGGGAGGTACGGTCGAGGCACACTGGTCCGGAGTCGAGAAGCCTGCTCCCACGCCGAGAGGACGAGATCCCGTGTGCCCCGCTCCCGACAGTGCCGAGCGTGCCGGCCCCGCGCCGGGCCTGCCGCCGGACCTGCCCGAGGTCGCGGCATGGTGCGATGAGGCCGGCGACTGGGAACGGCTCGACGAGCCCGGCAGCGGCATCGAGCTGCACCTCTGCCGCGCGGGCGAGCGCATCCGGGTGCTCGCGGTGCGCGGCGAGATCGACGCCGCGGAGGCCGCCGCCTTCCAGGACGCCGCGATCGACCTGGTCCGCACGGCCAGGTATCTGGTCGTCGACCTCTCGGGCGTCCGTTTCCTCGCCTCCCGCGGGCTCGCGGCGCTGATCCGCACGCAGCGCGCGGCCGAGGCCGTCGGCACCGCGCTCTACGTGATCACCGGCGGCAGCCGGGTCGTGCTCCGCCCGATGCAGGTGACGGGCGTCGACGGCCAGCTGCAGCTCGTCGGCGCGCTCGAGGACCTCGAGCGCCCCGCCTGACGGGTCACGCGCCCAGCCCGCGCAGCAGGTCCGCCAGGCCACCGACCGCGCGCCCCTCGGTCCGCGCGCTCGTCCGCACCCGGACGTCCGTGGGGGAGACGACCCGGTACCCCGCCGCCCGCAGCCGTGCCAGCAGCGCGTGCTCCTCGCCGGACGGGACCGCCGGGAAGCCGCCGACCTGCACGAACGCCTCCGCCCGCACCCCGAGGTTGGCCGCGTAGGCATGGGTGTGCCGGTCGGCGCCGGTGCCGGCGCGGACGAGGTCGGTGTAGCGGCAGAGCACGTCGGCCGGCAACACCTCGGGATCGTCGAGGTCCACGACGCCGGCCACCGCGTCCGCCCCGCGGCGGGCGTGCCGGAGGTGGTCGGCGACCCAGCCGGGCGGCACGACGGTGTCCGCGTCGGTGCTGAGCAGCCAGGTCCGGGCGGGCAGCCGGGCCAGCAGCCGTCGCGCGCCCAGGGTGCGCAGCTCGCCGATCGTGCGCGCGGCCGTGTCCCGGACGACCTCGGCGTGCGGGGCCGCAACCGCCTCGGTCCCGTCCGTGCACCGGTCCGCGACCACACAGATCGCGCCGGGCAGCCCGGCGCCCGCCAGCGCCACGCGGACCGAGCGCAGGCACGAGCCGAGCCGCTCCGCCTCGTCCCGGGCCGGGACCACGACCGCGACGGCCTCGACGGCCGCCGTCGAGTACGCGGCGTGCGGGCCGCTCACGAGCGGCGCAGGACGTGCAGCAGGAACTCCTCGTCGACGTGCTCGACGAGGAGGTCGAAGCGGGGGTCGTCGAGGAGCCTGCGGTGGGTGGCGGCCGCGTCCTGCGGGGCCTCCGCCGGCCAGCCCCGCCAGTGCGCCAGCAGCACGTCCCCGCCCGGCACCAGCGCGTGGGCGAGGCGGTCGGTCACGGCGTCGACGTCGGCGGGGGAGAGGTAGTAGAGCACCTCGCTGAGCACCACGAGGTCGACGCCGTCGGGCACCGCCCGCAGGTCGGGCAGGGCCGCCTCCAGCACCCTGACGCCGGGGAACCCGCTGGTCGCGTCGTGTGTCGCGGCGACGGCGGCCGGGGTGTAGTCGGAGGCGGTCACCGCGTCGCACCGCCCGGCCAGCACGCGGGTCAGCCCGCCGAGCCCGCAGCCCGGCTCGGCGGCGTGCGCGTAGTGCCGGTGCGGCAGGCACGCGGCGACGATCGTGCGCTTGCGCTCCTCGTACCAGCTGGTGCGGGTCTCCCAGGGGTCCGCGCCGCCGGTGTAGAGGTCGGCGAACCGCGCGGCCGGGGCGCTGTCCGGGCGGGGGACCCGGAAGAACAGCTCCCGGCCGGTGGCGAAGTGGGTCAGGACGTCCGGCGGCAGGATCGGCGGGCCGCCGTCCGGGGCGGGGGCGAGCTGGGACGCGAACCGCTCGACGGCCGCGGCCTTGGCCCGTCGGGCGGACTCGTCGAGCCGGTGCTCGCACGCCGTCGACCACGGGATCGCCGGGTCGTCCGGCCGCATCCAGGGCCACATCCAGATCGGGTAGGCGAAGCGGTGCGCGCGCACCGGGGCCGCCCGCTCGGCGGCGCGCCCGGCGGCGGCGTGGTCCGGGTGCGGGTCGCCGGTCCAGGGCGCGAGGCAGGCGTCGGCCGAGCGCAGCAGCGGGGCGAGCGCGTCGGTCAGCTCGTCCTCGCGGTCGGCGAGGCCGGAGTCGGGCAGGCCGAGCCAGGTCACCCGGGTGTCGCCGACGCCGAGGGCGTCGAGGGCGGCGTGCAGCTCGGCGCGCCGGGTCCGGCCCAGCGCGGCCCGGTCGGCGGGCGCGGCGTCGGGGAAGGCGGCCTCACCGTCCGTCGCGACGACCAGCTCCACGGTGCCGCCGGCGGCGTGCACCGCGCGCAGGAACCCCGCGGCGGCCAGGGTCTCGTCGTCCGGGTGCGCGGCGACGACGACCAGCCGGGCGAGGGCCGGGTCCATCGCGGGCGGTGCGTGCATGGCCAGGGCCTCGGCCCAGCCCGGGACGGTCGCGGTCACCGCTCACCCCCGAACGTGGCCCGACCCGCCTCGCCCGGCCCCGTCCCGCCCGGCACACCGCCCGACGCCGCCTCACCCAGCACCGCCTCACCCAGCGCCGCCAGATCCCGCTCGCCGTGGTGCTGGCGGACGTACATCCCCAGGTCGGCCAGCCGGTCGGCCAGCCCGCCGGCCAGCGCGGCGACCCCGGCCACCCGCGGGGCGACGTCGAGGACCGTCCGGCAGAGCCGCTCGGCCGCAGCGCGGGCGGTCCACGCGGCGGTGCGGTGGGTCGACTTGGGGTCGGCGTCGATGGCGTCGGCGGTGCGGGTGAGCAGGGCGTCGACCGCCTCGAGCCCGGTGTGCAGCTCACCGAGCCGGGCCAGCTGATGGGGATCGGCGTTCTCCCGCAACCGTTCCCGCAGCGCGTCGACGATCCCGGCAGCGCCGCCCGACCAGACGGCCGCGACGCCGGCGCCACCCCACCAGAACCCCGGCCGCTCGGTGTAGAAGCCGGGTTCGCCTACCAGGTCGGTCACCTCGAGGTCGTCGAGGTCGACGTCGAGGGTGTCGCTGTCGCGCATGCCGGCGGCGCGCCAGGAGTCCGCGTGCCGCCGGACCCCGGTGCGGGAGAGGTCCACGTCGACGATCCGGCTGCCAGCGGGCGCGGCGGCGACCACGAGCGCGCGCTCCAGGTCCGGGGCGCCGGAGCAGAAGCGGACCCGTCCGCGCAGGACCCACGACCCGGCCGCCCCGGCCAGCTCGGCGCCGGTGCCGCCCGAGCGGGCCGCCCACACGCCGTACCGGGCGCCGGGCACCGGCTCGGCGCCCGCCTCGCGCAGGATCGCGACGGCGTCGGTGTGGCCCTCGGCGAGCCGGGCGAGCGGCAGGCTCTCCCGGCCCCACGCCGCCAGCCGCGCCCAGCGGACGCCGGTCGCGCCCTGCCCGGGCGGCGGCAGCTCCAACCCGCCGGCGCGGAGCAGAGCGGCCAGCCGGTCGGCGGGGCGGGCGCCGTCCGGTCCGGGCGTCGGCCGGCCGGCACCGGCGGACAGCAGTGACACGCGCACCTCCGTGGGGGATCACACGGTGCGTCGCGTGCGCGCCGGGTTCCCTGTCGAACCGCAGAACGATCAACAGGGAGGTACCCGGAGGGTCGTCCGCCTGCTACTCCTCTGTGATCGTCGCCACGTCCGGGACCGGTTCCCCGGCCGCGACGAGCTGCTCGCCGCGCTCGTAGTCCTCGTCGGCCCGGTGGGTGGCGACCCCGACCGCGTGGCCCTGCTCGTCGGCGTACCAGACGGTGAAGGCGCCGTCGCCGTGGTCGACGAGCCGGTCGTGGTCGTAGCCGTCGCCCCAGGCCGCGTACTTGAGGGTGCGGTCGCCGATCTCGGTCCAGAAGCCCGGCACGGCGTCCCAGCGCAGGTCGGCCCCGGCGGCCACCCCGCCCGCGATGGTGCCCATCGCCTCCGCCTCGCCCCAGTGCTCGACGACGAGGTGGCGGCCCGCGGTGGCGTTGCGCGCATAGGCGACGTCGCCGGCGGCGTACAGGCCCGGCAGCGAGGTGCGCATGTGCTCGTCGACGACCACGCGGTCCTGCTCGACACGCGCGCCGGTGGCGCGGGCGAGGGTGACGTGCGGGTCGATCCCGCCTGCGACCAGCACGAGGTCGGCCTCCAGCGGGGCGCGCCCGGACACCCGGACCCGGCGCGGGCGCTCGTCCGGGTCGCCCAGCGGCTCGATCGCCTCGACCTGGACGCCGCCGACGAGCGTGACGCCGTCCTCGGCGAGCCAGCCGGCGATCCGGCGGCCGGCGTCGGCGCCGAGGCGCTTCTCCTGCGGCAGCTCCTCGGTGCTCACGACCGTGACGGCCAGCCCCCGGCGGGCCAGGGAGGCGGCGGCCTCGCAGCCGATGAACCCCGACCCGACCACGACGGCGCTGCGGGCGGTGAGGGCGGCCGACCGCAGCTCCTTGGCGCTGTCGAGCGAGCGCAGCATGGCGACGGCGGGCGCGTCGGCGCCGGGCACCGGGAGCGGCTTCGGGGCGGACCCGGTGGCCAGGACACAGGCCTTGTAGGTGATCCGCGCGCCGCCGGACAGCTGCGCGGCGCGCTCCTCACCGTGCAACGTGGTCACCATCTGCCGCAGCAGCAACGTGATGCCGCGGTCGGTGTAGGTGGTGGCGGGGGTCAGCTCCGTGTCGCCCGCCTCGGACTCGCCGCGGAGGTAGTCCTTCGACAGCGGCGGCCGGAAGTAGGGCGGCGCGGTGTCGTCCGAGACGAGCACGACCGCGCCCTCGCCCCCGTGGTCGCGGTAGCTGGTGGCGGCGGCCAGCGCGGCCGGCCCGCCGCCGACGACGAGGAGTTCGGCATGCATGTGACGCGGGATACCCGGCGGCGGAGATCGACTCACGTGATCCACTCGCCCCGCCGCCGGGCACCGCGCCGGGCTCAGCCGGTGTGGTGCACCTCCTGCAGGCCGTAGACCGGCGTCGGGAGGCCCTCGAGCCGCGCCTTGAGCTGCAGCGCGAGGTACAGCGAGTAGTGGCGGCTCTGGTGCAGGTTGCCGCCGTGGAACCACAGCCCCTCCTGCTGGGTGGGCTTCCACATGTTGCGCTGCTCGCCCTCCCACGGGCCCGGATCCTTGGTGGTGTCGGAGCCCAGCCCCCACACCTTGCCGACCTTGTCGGCGACCTCCGGGCTGATGAGGTCCGCGGCCCAGCCGTTCATCGAGCCGTACCCCGTCGCGTAGACGACGAGGTCCGCCTCGAGCTCGGTGCCGTCGTCGAGCTTGACGGTGTGCTCGGTCAGCTCGACGACCTGGCCCTGCACCAGCGTGACCTCGCCGTCGGCGACGAGGTCCGCCGCACCGACGTCGATGTAGTAGCCCGAGCCGCGGCGCAGGTACTTCATGAACAGGCCGGAGTCGTCGTCGCCCCAGTCGTGGCGGAACCCGGAGGCCTCCAACCGGTCGTAGAACTCCTGGTCCCGCTCCTTGATCGCCGCGTACACCGGCTGCTGGAAGGTGTGCATGATCCGGTACGGGATGGACGCGAAGGTCATGTCGGCCTTCTGCGTGGTCATCCCGGCGGCGACCGCACGCTCCGAGTACAGGTCGCCCAGCCCCAGTTCCATCAGGGAGTCGGACCTGACGATGTGGGTCGAGGAGCGCTGCACCATCGTGACGTCGGCGCCCACCTCCCAGAGTGCGCCGCAGATGTCGAAGGCCGAGTTGTTCGACCCGACGACCACGACCTTCTTGTCCTTGTAGGCGTCCGGGCCCGGGTGCTTCGAGCTGTGGTGCTGCTCGCCCCGGAACACGTCCTGGCCGGGCAGCTGCGGCACGTTCGGCTTGCCGGACATGCCCGTGGCCAGCACGAGCTGCTTGGGATGGAGGGTGATCTCCTCGCCGTCACGGTCGACGACGACCGTCCACTCCTTCGCCTCCTCGTCGTACGAGGCCGACTTGCAGGTCGTGGAGGACCAGTAGTTGACCTCCATGACCTTCGTGTACATCTCGAGCCAGTCGGCGATCTTGTCCTTCGGCGCGAAGACCGGCCAGTTCTTCGGGAAGTCGATGTACGGCAGGTGGTCGTACCAGACCGGGTCGTGCAGGCAGAGCGACTTGTACCGGCCGCGCCACTGGTCGCCGGGCCGCGGGTACCGGTCGACGACCACGTGCGGCACGCCGAGCTGCTTGAGCCGGGCGCCGAGCGCGATGCCGCCCTGCCCGCCGCCGACCACGACGACGTACGGCTGCCGGGTGCGGCCCATCTCCTCGACCTCGGCCTGACGGGCCTCCGACCAGGTCACGCGCTCGCGGTTGACGCCGTGCTCGGCGCCCATCGGCCGGCGCTCGCCCTGGGGCTCCTCGTGCTCCTTCAGCTCGTAGAGCGTGGTGAGGAAGGTCCAGGCGCCCTCGTCGGTGAGCCGCAGGTGCCCGCGGCCCCGGCCCACGGCCGTCTCGAACGCGATCCAGGCGTCGACGACGCCGTCGGCCTCGGTCGGCTCCTCGGTGGCGTGGAAGTTGCGTGCGTCCGTCGACTCCATGGTCGACCGCAGCAGGTCCGCGATCCCGTCGCGGTTCTCGACGGTCTTGATGTTCCAGGTGAACGCGACCAGGTCGCGCCAGAACGACGTCGTCGCGAAGAGGCCGGCCGCCCGCTCGGCGTCCCGGGCCGCGAGGGCGGCCTCGAAGTCGGCGAGCCACGTGTCGACCCGCTCGCGGGCCCCGGTGGCGGCGGCCGGTTCGAGGGTCTGGGTCATGCGGACCTCCCTGTCCGTCTCCCGTGTGGTGCGTGCCACTCCACTGAAGCCCCCCGCGACACGGGGATCAAGGGTTGCAGCGCCGTTGCAACTCCGCGGCGGGGCTCGTGCACCTCGAAGGCCGTCGTCACGGCACCGCGGCCGGGTGATGTGGCAGCGTGGTGGCGTGACCTCCGTACGCCGCATCGGGATCGGGCTGGCCGCGGTCGGCCGGCCCGCGTACATCACCGCCGGACGGGAGCGCGACCTCGGCGACGCGCGGGACGTCGAGGCGCTGCGCGAACGCACGTGGGCGGTGCTCGACGCGGCCTACGCGGCGGGGATCCGGTACGTCGACGCCGCCCGGTCCTACGGCCGGGCCGAGGAGTTCCTGGCCGGCTGGCTGGCCGCCCGCCCGGACACGGCGGACGTCGAGATCGGGTCGAAGTGGGGGTACCGGTACGTCGGCGACTGGCGGCTCGACGCCGGAACACACGAGGTCAAGGACCACTCGGTCGAGGCGTTCGCCGAGCAGTCCGCGGAGTCGCTGGCGCTGCTCGGGGACCGGCTCGCGGTGTACCACGTGCACTCGGCGACGCTCGACACCGGCGCGCTCGACGACGCCGAGCTCCACCGCGCGATGGCGGACCTGCGCGAGCACGGGATCCGGGTCGGGATCTCGACGTCCGGCCCGCGGCAGGCCGAGGCCGTGCGGCGGGCGCTGGACGTGATCGTGGACGGCGAGCCGCTGTTCACCTCGTTCCAGAGCACCTGGAACATCCTCGAGCCGTCCGTCGGTCCGGCCCTGGCGGAGGCCGCGGACGCCGGGGCGAGGGTGATCGTCAAGGAGGCCGTCGCGAACGGGCGGCTGGCCCCGGGCGGTGCGACGGACTCGCGGGACGACCGGGTCGCCAACCTGGCCGACGAGCTGGGCACCAGCGTGGACCGGCTGGCCTTCGCCGCGGTGCTGGCCGAGCCGTGGGCGGGGATCGTGCTGTCCGGTGCCGTCGACCCCGCGCAGGTGGCGAGCAACGTGGCCGCGACCGGGCTGAAGATCCCGGCCGAGGTGGAGGACGAGCTGCTCGACCTCGCCGAGCCCGCCGAGCAGTACTGGGCCGCCCGCGGCGCCCGCGCCTGGGCCTGAACCCGCGCCTGGGCCTGAACCCGTACGGGCCGTTCCGAAGAGGTGTTACCTGCGTCACGGGTTCGGGTAGAAAGCTCCCATCCTGGTCCGGACGCACCCGGCGTGCCGGCCGCGGGGAAGGGAAGAACGGCCGATGTTGCGGACATCAGCACGTCGCCGCGCCGGTGTGGTCCTCGGTGCGATCGGGGTCGCCGCGACGGTGCTGGCCGGCTGCGGCGGGGGCGGCACCTCCGGCTCGGGGTCCGGTTCGGGGGGCGGGATGACGGTCAAGGCCGGCGAGTTCCCCTGGAGCGCCGCCACGCTGACCAACGCGATCCTCTCCGAGGTCGCCGCGCAGCACCCGGAGCTGGGGGTTTCCCGGATCGACACCACCACACTGGGGCCGGCCCCGGCGTGGGCCGGCGCACAGCGGGGCGACATCGACCTGCTCGCCGAGGTCGCGCTGCCCAACCAGCAGCAGCTGGCAGACAAGGCCAAGGACCGGATGAGCCTGGTGCACCAGACCTACGGCGGCGCCGCCCAGGGCTGGTTCGTCCCCACCTACGCCACGGAGCCCGGGCAGCCGCTCACCGGCCTCACCAGCGTCACGCAACTCAACAACTACGCCGCCGCGCTCGGCAACAAGCTCGTCGATGCGGACCCGAGCTTCATCACCACGCAGCAGAACGCCAAACGGCTCGCGGGCTACGGCCTGACCCTGCAGCAGGTCACCTCCAGCGAGGCGGCCCAGCTGGCGGAGCTGAAGCGGGCGTACGACAGCAGGAAGCCGATCCTCGTGTACCTCTACCACCCGCACTGGGTGTTCACGCAGTTCCAGATGACCCAGCTGACCGAGCCCACGCCGTACCGGCCCGACTGCTTCACCACCGGCAACGGCGCCTGCGCGATGCCGGACTACTCGGCCTGGACCGCGGCGAGTACGACCCTGCAGCAGCAGACCCCGAAGTTCTACGCGATGCTGCAGAAGTTCGAGATCCCGGTGGCTGACGTCGAGGCCATGCAGAAGAGCGTCGACATCGACAAGCAGCCCGCCGACCAGGTCGCCAAGCAGTGGCTCGCGGCGAACCAGCAGCGCGTGCAGCAATGGCTGGCGGGCTGAACGGCCCCGAGCCGGTGATCGCCGCCGGGACCTGACGAAGGCCGTGCGCCGACCCGCGACGGTTGTAGGCGAGCGGCGCGTTCGCTCATTCCTCGTGAGCGAGAGCGCCGTTCGTCCGTCCGACTACCGGACGCGGAGGACGGGCTTGCCGGGGGCGCGGTCGGGGGAGTCGAGGTAGGTGTGGGCGGCGGCGACGTCGTCGAAGTCGAAGACCCGGTCGACCACCGGTCGCAGCGCCCCGCACGCCAGCCCGGCCCGCACGAACGCGACCGCCCGGCGCAGCGCGGCCGGGTCGCCGGTGATCTCGAAGACCCGGTAGCGCCGCAGCCAGACGGCCGCGTACCCGCCGCCCGGCAGGGGAGTGGGCAGCCCCGAGAGCCCGCCGTGCACGATCACGCTCGCCCCGGGTGCGCAGGCCGTGACCAGCTGGCCGACCTGCGGCCCGCCGACCGCGTCGAGGACCAGGTCGGCTCCTGCCGACCCGCCGGGGTCGGCGCGCTCCAGAGCAGCACGGAGGGCGTCGGCGAGGGAGCCGCCGCCGGGGACCTCCCGGCCGTCGCCGTCGTGCGGCCCGGTCACGACGACCTCGGCCGCGCCCGCCTCGCGGAGCGCCGCCTCCGGCCCGGGTGCCGGGACGGTCGCGACCGGCACCGCGCCCAGGTACCGCAGCACCTGGAGCGCCCCGACGCCGATGCTGTTCGCGGCCGCCGTGACCACCACCCGGTCACCGGGCCGGACCCGCAGGATCTCGGCCACCATCCCGTACACCGTCACGTACGGCATCCAGACCGCCGCGCCGGTCACGGCGTCCATCCCGGCCGGCCGCCGGACCAGCGCCGCGGCGGGCACCACGGCCTCCTCGGCGTAGACCGGGTAGTCGTTCTGGGAGAAGGCCGGGACCACGCTGACGGCCTCTCCCGGGGCCCAGCCGGCGACGTCCGGCCCGAGTTCGAGGATCTCGCCGGCCGCCTCGGTGCCCAGCCCCGCCGGCAGCCGCGGGTCCTCGAGGTAGGTGCCGCGGCGGAAGTTCACCTCCGCCCGGTTCAGGCCGACGGCGTCGACCCGGATGCGGACCTCGCCGGGGCCGGGCGCGCGGACCGGGAGGTCCTCGACGCGCAGCACCTCGGGTCCGCCGAGCTCGTGGAATCTGATCACGCGGGGCACGCGGGGGATTCTGCCCCGCGCACGCCCGGGTGGCGGCCGCCGCACGTGCGCGACGACCGCCCCCGCCCCTCACGCGGGCAGGACGTGATCTCCCACCTTGGCCGTGGACAGGCACAGCGAGCACACGACGGCGTCGCGTCTCGCACTTCGTGACGTCCGGGCGTTCGAAGTCCTGCCGGCAGACGTGGCAGTGCAGGACCTCGCCCGACGGGTTGCCGTGCTCGTCGAACATCGGCAGGTCGAGACCGTCGTCGGTGCGCCGCAGGTGCAGCACGTACTTGTTGATCGCGATGTCGACGACCCCGACGACAGGGAACAGGCCGGAGCTAAACGACCACCAAGTGCCGCCTGAGCACGTCAGATGCCGCGCAGCGCCGTCGGAACGGCTTGCTCAGCACCGCGGCGATCCCGGTGCGGTCGCTCCATGGGAGGCTGCCGAGCGAGGTGAGCAGGACCAGTGGCATCCCCGCGCCCGCGGGCCGCGCGTGTCGCCGCGGCCAGGCCCGGGCCGTCGAGCCCGGGCATCCGCTCGTCGAGCACGGCGACGTCGAACCGGCGGCCCTCGTCCAGCCAGTGCAGCGCAGCGGCCGGCGAGGTCGTGTCCCTGACCTGCATGCCCCACGCCCCGAGCCGCCGGCGCAGCAGCCGGAGGCTGCCGGGATGGTCGTCGACGACGAGCGCGCGCAGGCCGGAGAGCGCGCGGCCGGCGTCGGGCACGGGATCGCGGCGCCCGCCCTCGGTGGCCTCCGCCTGCACGGTCACGGTGACCGACGTCCCGTCGCCGGGGGCTCTCCGCGGTCACCGACCCACCCATGAGCTCGGCCGGTCGCCGGTAGATCGCCAGGCCGAGGCCGGTGCCCCCGTAGCGTCGGGCGGTCGACGCGTCGACCTGCGTGAACGCCTCGAAGATCGACCCCAGCCGGTCCGCCGGGATGCCGACGCCGGTGTCCCGCACAGTGAACCGCCACTCGTGCCCGTCCCCGGACGGCCGGGAGTCCACGGTCACCGTGACCTCGCCGTGGGCGGTGAACTCCACGGCGTTGCTCAGCAGGTTCAGCAGCACCTGGCGCACCCGGGTCACGTCGCCGACCAGGCCGGACGGGGTGCCGGGCTCGACCACGCAGAGCAGCTCGAGGTCCTTGGCGGCGGCGTCGGCGGCGACCAGTTCCAGTGCGCCCTCGATGCACTCGGCGACAGGGAACGGCCGCCGCTCCAGCTCGAGCCGGTCCGCCTCGATCTTCGAGCAGTCGAGGGTGTCGTCGATCATGAGCAGCAGGGCGTGCGCGCTGTCCCGGACGATCTCGGCGAAGTGGCGCTGCTCGGGCCCGAGGTCGGTGTCCAGCAGCAGCCCGGACATGCCGATCATCGCGTTCATCGGCGTGCGGATCTCGTGGCTCATCGTCGCGAGGGCTCAGGGCCGTGCGCGACCCGCGTTCTCCGCGCGGCGCAGCACGGCCGCCGCGATCCGGACCACCGAGGAGTCGAGGATCACCGCGGCGATGCCCCACGGCCCGACCCAGCCGGACACCGGGTGCCCGCCGGTGGCGAGGGCGGCGCCCAGCACGCCCAGGAAGCTCGCGACGCCGAGCATCCCCAGCACCGCGGTGCCCAGCACGACGTGCGGCACCGGCCGCGCGACGAGGTACGCGACCGCGACCAGCCCCGCCGCACAGAGCACCGCGGAGAGCACCTGCGCCCACAGCACCCCGCCGACGACGGCGAGCCCGCCGTGCGCGACGGCCGCCGCGGCGACCAGCCCGAGCAGGAGCTTCGGGAGCTGCAGGGCGGCACCCGGGAGCGCGGGACCGGGCGGGGTGGGGACGGACACGGACCCAGCGTAGGCCCACCCGGTCGTGGCGCCGTGGCGCCTTGGCCGCTCGAGCCCGCGCCGACAGACTGGCGCGGCAGACAGCGACGGCGGTGCGGCGAGGGGAACGGGATGGCCGGCGGCTACGGATCGGGCGGCGGGTACGGCACCTGGGACCGCGGGGACGAGACCCGGCGGCTCCCCGACCAGGACCAGTACCAGCAGCACGGGGAACGGTACGGCGACCCGCAGTACGCCCAGGAGTACGAGCCGCCGCGGGCGCCGAAGCCCTCGGTCGACGCGGGCCGGCTCTGGGCGGCGGGCATCGCGACGGCGATCGTCGCGGCGCTGGTCGCGATGGTGGGGACGTTGATCGTGCGCGCGGTCCTGCGCATCGCCTTCAACGGACCGGCCAGCTCCGGGGCGCTCGGCGACTCGCGCACCGTGCTGCTCTGCGTCCTCTCGGCGGTGGCCGCGCTGGCCGCGACGGGCCTCGCGCACCTGCTGCTCGTCTCCACGCCGCGGCCGATGACCTACCTGACGTGGATCGTCGGCCTGGTGACCGTGGTCGCGGCCCTGCTCCCGCTGCTCGGCTCCGCGCCGATCGGCGAGCGGGTGGCCACCTCCGTGATCCACCTGGTGATCGGGCTGGTGATCAGCAGCCTGGTGGCCGGCGCCGGGGCCTCGGCGCGCCGGATGCGCTGAGCGCCTCGCCGCCGGGGACACCGTGCGGCTCGACCTCGCGACGGCCGAGGCCCGCCGAGGAGGCGTACCTGGCGGAGATCGAGACGCGTTCACCGACCTGACGCTTCGCTGACGACCGCCCGTCCCCGCCGTGGCCGGTCCTGCGGGCCCGCGTCGGTGGAGGCAGGGTGGCGGGCGTGGACGGCACGGCGGAGCTCGGGCGCAGCGGGCTGCGCCGGGTGCTCGCCGTCCTCTGTGTGACCGAGGTGACCAGCTGGGGCGTCCTCTACTACGCCTTCCCGGTCCTCGCGCCCACGCTGTCCCGGGAGACCGGCTGGTCGATCGGGGCCGTCACCGGGGCCTTCTCGGCCGGGCTGGTCACCTCGGCGCTGGTCGGGATCCCGCTCGGCCGCGCGCTCGACCGCTGGGGACCACGGTGGATCATGACCGCGGCGTCCGCGGTCGGCGTGCCCGCGGTCGTCGGGATCGCGCTCGCGCCCTCGTTCGCGGCGTTCCTCGGGGCCTGGCTGCTCGCCGGGATCGCGATGGCCGGGACGCTCTACCCGCCGGCGTTCGCCGCGCTGACCCGCTGGTGGGGGCCCCGGCGGGTCACCGCGCTCACCGCGGTGACGCTGCTCGGCGGGCTGGCCAGCACGGTGTTCGCCCCGCTCACCGCGACGCTGCTCGGGCACCTCGGCTGGCGGGACGCCTACCTCGTGCTCGCCGGGGTGCTCCTGGTGGTGACCGTCCCGGCCCACCTCCTCGGCTTGCGCGGGACCTGGCCCGACGCACCCGCGCCCGTCGACGGCCTGCACACCGACCCCGGCCCGATCGCCCGCAGCCGACCGTTCGTCCTGGTCACGGCCGCGGTCGGGCTCGGCGCCTTCACCGCGTTCGCGGTGGTGGTCAACCAGGTCCCGCTGCTGCTCGAGCGCGGTCTCTCCACGGGCACGGCGGCGTGGGCGCTGGGCCTCGGCGGCGTCGGGCAGGTGCTCGGCCGGTTGGGCTACGGGCGGCTCACGGCGATGCCCGCACGGGCCCGATCCGTGCTGGTGCTCGGTGCGCTCGGCGCGACCACCCTGCTCCTCGGCCTGGCGCCCGGCCCCGTCCCGCTGCTCGTCGCGCTGGCCATGCTGACCGGGGCGGCGCGCGGGATCTTCACGCTGCTGCAGGCGACGGCCGTGAGCGACCGGTGGGGCGCGGCGCACTACGGGCGGCTGAGCGGCATCCTCTCCGCGCCGGCGATGACCGCGACCGCGGTCGCCCCGTGGGCCGGCGCCACGCTGGCGGCCGCGCTCGGCGGCTACCCCGAGCTGTTCGTGCTGCTCGCCGGCACCGGCGCGGCCGCCGCCCTCCTCGCCGTCGGGACCCGGGTCCGGGCGTGACCCCCGGTCGGACCCGCGCGGGGCGAGGTCGGTCCGTCACGGCCGGGACAGCAGGCTCCTGAGCTGCTCGACGCTGGTGTGCACGTCGGCGGCCGGACCCACGCCGGTGGGGGCCTCGGTGAGGATCGTGTCCTGCTCCAGCACGTACCAGCCCTGGTAGTCGCGCCCCTGCAGGCTCGCGACGATCGAGCCGAAGTCGACGTCGCCGGTGCCGAGCGGCCGGTACATGCCGTCCCGGACGGCCTCGGTGTACGTCCGGCGGCCGTCCTGGACCTGGCGGGCCAGGCCGAGGTCGACGTCCTTGAAGTGCGTGTGCGCCACCCGCTCCGGGGCCTGGCGGCTCAGCTCGGCCGGGTCGGTGCCGCCGATCAGCAGGTGCCCGGTGTCCAGGCACAGCGCGATCGACGAGCCCTCGAGCACGCGCCGGACGTCGTCGCCGGTCTCGACCATCGTCCCGACGTGCGGGTGCAACACGGTCTCGATGCCCGCCGCGGCGGCGACCGCGCTGATCCGGTCGAGGTTGACCAGGAGGGTCTTCCAGCCGGCGTCGTCGAGCTCGGGGCGGGAGTCGTAGCCGGTCAGGCCCGTGTCGGCGGAGAGGACGAGGGTGCCGGCCGCGGCCGCCGCGTAGCTCGGGAGCAGCGCCTCGACGCCGGGGACCGGGTCGTGGTCGGGCCGGTGCAGCAGCGTCGGGGTGAAGCCGCCGACAGCGGTGAGGTGGTGCGCGGCGAGCGTGGCGGCCTTGGCGGCCGGGTCGTCGGGCAGGAAGCCGTCCGGGCCGAACTCGGTGGCGACGAGCCCCACCTCGGCCATCTCGGCGAGCACGCGCTCGGGTGTGAGCTGGTGGCCCCAGCCCGGGACCTCGCACACGCCCCAGGAGATGGGGGCGCCGGCGATCTTGGGTGCGGACATCGGTGTGCCTCTTCTCGGTCCGTCGTGAACGGGGTCGCTGGTGAGCGGGGTCGGTGGTGGGCGGGTCAGTCGTGCGCGCCGAGCACGGCCTGGTCCCAGTCCAGGACGGACCCGGTGACCACGCCGCTGCGGTCGGAGAGCAGGAGCACGACCATCTCGGCGATCTCGTCCGGGTCGGCGAGCCGGCCGGCGGGCAGCCGCTCGGCGGCGCGCTCGCGCCAGTCGTCGCCGGCCGCGTGGAACCGGCGCTGGGTGAGGTCCTCGCCCTCGGTGTCCGTCCAGCCGATGTTCAGCTGGTTGATCCGGATCCGGTCGAAGCGGTGGGCGTGCGCGGCGTTCTTCGTCACGCCGGCCAGCCCGGCCTTGGCCGCGACGTACGGGGCCAGGACGGGCGCGCCGCCGTGGGCGGCCTCCGACCCGATGTTGACGATCGAGCCGGGTGCCCCGCGCCGCAGCATGTCCCGCACGACGGCCTGCATCGCGAAGAACGGGCCCTTGAGGTTGATCGCGATCTGCCGGTCGAACAGCTCGGGCGTGGTGTCGACGAGGCTCCCGCGGTCGGTGAGGCCCGCCGCGTTGACCAGCCCGTCGACCCGGCCGAACTCGGCGACCACGGAGTCGACGGCCGCGCGGACCTGCGCGGGGTCGGCGACGTCGCAGGGCCGGTAGAGGGCGGCCGCGCCCAGCTCACGCAGCTCGGCGGCCACCTTCTCACCCGGCTCCCGGCGGCGCCCGGTGACGGCAACCGAGGCGCCGGCCCGGGCGGCGGCGCGGGCGACGGCGGCGCCGACCCCCGCCGTCCCGCCGCTGACCAGTACGACCTTGTCCTCGAGCAGCATTCAGAAGCCTCGCTTGGCGGAATGGGCCGCGAGGGTCGCGGCGAAGGTGTCGTCGTCGTGGCCGAGCAGGACGGCCTCGGTGAGCAGGTCGGCCTGCGACGGCGGGGCGAGCCCGTCGACCGGCGGGTCGCGGTCCAGGTCGGTGGGGAAGGCGTAGCCCTCGGCCGAGGCCGCGACGACCCGGCGCAGCTGCGCCTCGTCGGCGCCCGCCGCCCGCATCCGGCGCAACGCGGGCAGCACCGCGCGGCACACCCGGCCGCGGTCGACGTACTCCATTGCCCGCCCGAACGCCGACGAGACCTGCAGCAGGTTGGCGATCCGCCGGACGTCGGCCGACCGGTTGGTGCCCGCGCCGTGCAGCAGCGCCGGGTTGAAGAACGCCGCGTCGCCGCACCCGAGCGGCAGCTGCACGTGGTGCTCCGCGAAGAACGCCCGGAACTCCTCGTGCTCGGCGACCAGGTAGCCGTGCGCGAACTTCTGCGAGTGCGGCAGGTAGAGCGTCGGCCCCGTCTCGACCGGCATGTCGCAGTGCGCGACGGCGCCCTGCAAGGTCAGCGCCGGGGTCAGCGCGTGCTGGTGGGCGGGGTAGCGGGCCGCGCCGGCCGGGCTCATGAAGCCGAGGTGGTAGTCGCGGTGCGGGGACTGCGCCTTCCCGCCCGGGTTCACGACGTTGACCTGCGAGGTGATCTGGTAGGCCGGGCCGAGCCAGGCCTCGGAGACCACGGCCAGGACGTCGTTGGCGTAGTAGGCGGCGAACGTGTCCGGGTCGGCGACCGCGAGCTTCTCCAGCGCGTTCCAGATCCGGTCGTTGCTGCCGGGCGCGGCGAAGTGGTCCCCGACGGCGGCGCCGGTGGCCTTCTGCTGCTCGATCAGCGCGAAGAAGGCGTCCGTGGCGCGGTCGACGACGGCCCGGTCCGGGTAGGCGCCCGTGATCACGACGATCCCGGGACCGTCGAGGAGGGCGCGCACCAGCTCGGCCTGGACCGCGCGCCGGCCGTCGCCGGCGGCCTCGCGGCGCAGCCGCTCGCCGTCGTAGACCGGGACGCCGCAGACGACCTCGGCGAGGGGGAAGGCCGCCGGATCGGTCCCCTGCTCGACGACGGTGCGCAGGTCGTCGAGGCGGGCGTCGGCCGGGTCGAGCCACACGGGCGCGTAGGGGCGGACGGAGCTCGTCATCGAAGGTCCTCCAGGATCGGGGGGCGGGTCGGGCCGCCGGGAGCGCTGGAGTTTTAAAGCGCTTCAACCACGAGTATGGTCCAGGCCGCGGCGGGGTGGTGTCAAGGCCCCCCGCGCTTCCCGGATGCACGAGCGGCACTCTCGTTCAGTAGGTGTGAGCGAGCGGGCCGTTCGCTCGTCGGGGGAGCGGACGGGTGGCGTGCTTCGATACGGGGGCCGCGGGACGACGCGCGGCCGAGGAGGTGGGATGGCGGGCAACGGCGGTCGCCGGGTCCGGCTCGACGACGTGGCCGCCGCGGTGGGCGTCTCGCCCGCCTCGGTGTCCCTGGTGCTGCGCGGCGCGCCCGGCCCCAGCGCCGAGACCCGCGCCCGGGTGCTCGACGCGGCGCAGCGGCTCGGCTACCGGCCCGACCGGGCCGCGAGCCTGCTCGCCCGCCGTCGCAGCCGGTTGATCGGCCTGCTCATCGACGTCCGCAGCCCCTTCCACGCCGACGTCGCCGAGCACCTGCAGGACGCCGCCGAGGCCCGCGGCTACGACCTCGTGCTCTCCACCATCACCCGCAGCCGCGGCGAGGACCGCGCGGTGGAGACACTGCTCGACTCCCGCTGCGAGGCGCTGGTCCTCATCGGCCCGGACGCGCCGGTCGACCGGCTGAGCGAGCTCGCCGCGACGGTCCCGCTGGTGCTGCTCTGCCGCCGCCTCGACCCGCCGCCGGGCCCGGGCCGGACGCGGCCCGACGTCGTGCGCACCGCCGACGAGGCCGGCACCGCGCTGGCCGTCGACCACCTGCACGGCCTAGGGCACACCGCGATCGCCTACGTCGACGGCGGCCCCGGCACGGTGGCCCAGGACCGTCGCGACGGCTACCTGCGCGCCATGGCGGCGCGGGGGCTGGAGCCGCGGGTGCTGCCCGGCCACGGCACTCCCGCGGGCACCGAGATCATCGGGATCCGCGCGGCCGAGGCCCTGCTCGCGGAGGGCGACCTGCCCACCGCGGTCGTCGCCTTCAACGACCGCACCGCCGTCGGGCTGCTCGACGCTCTGGCCCGCAACGGGATCGACGTCCCCGGCCGGGTCTCCGTGGTCGGCTACGACGACGACCCGCTCGCCCGCATGGCCCACGTCGGCCTGACGACGGTGGGGCAGGACACCGCGGGCCTCGCCGGCCGCGCGGTCGAGGCCGTGGTCGCGCGGCTGGACGGCGGGCGCGGTGAGGCGGGGCCCGAGCAGGTCCTCGAGCCCTACCTCACGGTCCGCCGCACCACCGCCGCGCCCCGCCCCTCCGACTGAGCGCATCAGCAGCCGTGCAGGAGCGGAGCGCGCCGCATCGTGGTTCCACAACGCGCTCTCGGCCCCGCATCGAGCGCATCATGGTTCCACAATGCGGTTTCGCGGCCGATTCGAGCGCACTGCGGTTCCACAACGCGAGCGGGTATGAGCGCTCAGGTCACCGCCACCCCGGCCGGCCGCAGCGGGAGGCCGGTGGCCAGGTAGATCGCGTCGAGCTGCTCCGCGATCTCCACGCTGAAGTCCATGGCGGCGCCGCGGTGGAGGGGCGCGGTGCCGGTCAGGTACCCCCGCAGCGCGGCGAACTGGAAGTCGTAGGTCGGGGTGGTGCCGAGCCGCTCCACCCGCTCGTCGTGGCCGACCCGCACGATCAGCCGGTCGTCGCGGTGGGGCAGGGCGTACATCGGGGCCAGCACCTCGCCGCGGGTCCCGACGACCCGGTGCGACATCTCCCAGCCCGGCGCGGCGATGTGGCAGTGGATCCGGCCCTCCGCCCCGCCCGGGAAGCGGTACGTGGCGTCGGCCCACTCGTCGACGCCCGGTGAGCGCTCGCCCGTCCGCGCGTCCACCAGCACGGGCGCGCCGCCGAGGGACGGCGCGATCATCAGCAGGGTGTGCACCGCGTAGCAGCCGAGGTCCATCAGCGCGCCGCCGGCGAGGGGGAGGGACCAGCGGACGTCGTCGGGCGGGGGCGCCGGCATCCGCATCCGCGTCTCGACGGCCGTGACCTCGCCGATCGCGCCCGCGGCCACCACCTCGGCCAGCCGCCGGTACAGCGGGTGGTGGAAGTAGTGGTAGCCGACGAACACGGGCGTTCCGGCCGCGACGGCCGCCTCGCGCACGTCACGGCACTCGGCCGCCGAGCCCGCGAAGGGCTTCTCGGCGAGCAGGGCCTTGCCCGCGGCGACGATCTGCAGGTTCCACGGCGCGTGCAGGGCGTTCGGCAGCGCGTTGTAGACGACGTCGACCTCGGGGTCGGCGAGCAGCGCCGCGTAGTCCTCGACGACCCGCTCGACGCCGAAGCGGCGGGCGAACTCCTCGGCCCGCCCACGGTTCCGGGCGGCGACGGCGACGAGCCGGTCCGGCGTCGTCGCCGAGGGCCGGACGACGGCCTCGTCGGCGATCCGGGACGCGCCGAGCAGCCCGATCCGCAGCCCGGTCACGCACTCACTCCGCTCACGGAGGACCGCGCGTAGCCCGTGCCGGTGTACCGGACGGCGACGGTCCGGCCGGTCCGCCAGGACTCGTCCGCGGCCTCGGCGAGGTCGAAGGCCGCGAGGGCGTCCTCGCCGGAGACCTGCACGGGGGAGCGGTCGAGGACCGCGCGGGCGAAGGCGTCGAGCTCGGCGGCGTAGGCCAGCGGGTAGCGCTCCTGGAAGTCGGCGACGAGGTCGCGGCTGGTCAGGCCGGGGGTGCGCCACTCGTAGCCGCGGCGGTACGGGTTGTCGATGCGCGCGGTGGCCCGGCTTCCCATGACCTCGGTGGAGCACTCGTAGCCGTAGCCGGACGCCCGGCTGTTGTCGATCACGCCGAGCGCGCCGGAGGCGAAGCGCAGCACCACGACGGCGGTGTCGACGTCGCCGACGGCCGCGAAGCCCTCCGGGTCGGAGACGGCGGCACCGTGCGCGGTCACCTCGACGACCTCGCCGACGAGCCAGCGGGCGACGTCGAGGTCGTGGACGGTGACGTCGCGGAAGAACCCGCCCGACCCGGCGAGGAACGACGCGGGCGGCGACGCCATGTCCCGCAGCGAGCTGCGGAAGAGCGCGACCTCGCCCAGCTCGCCCGCCCGGATCCGCTCGGCGACCGCGGCCCAGTCCGGGTCGAAGCGCCGGTGGAAGCCGACCTGGAACTGCACGCCGGCCCGCCGCACCTCCTCGACGGTGGCGACGGTCGTCGCCCGGTCCAGGGCGATCGGCTTCTCGCAGAACACGTCCCGGCCCGCCTGCGCCGCCGCGACGGTCATCGGGGCGTGCGCGCCGGTCGGCGTCGCGACGGCGACGGCCTCGGCGTCGGGGTGGGCGAGCAGCTCCTCGAAGCTCGCCGTCCACGGCACGCCGTAGCGCTCGCCCGCCTCCCGGGCGACGGTGGGGTCGGCGTCGTAGACCGCGCCGAGCCGGGCGACGGAGCACCGCCCGGCGAGGTTGTCGGCGTGGATGCGGCCCATGCGGCCGAGGCCGGCGAGGCCGATGCGGAGGGTGCTCAACGGGGAACCGCCTTTCGGGGGGAGGGGCGCACACGGCTGCGGCCGGTCCCCGGGCGGGGACCGGCCGCAGGTGCGCGGGTCAGCGCTTGAGTTCGTGGGCGAGCTCTGCGAGTTCCTGGCCGCCGGCCATCTCGGCGGTCAGCTCCTCGAGGGAGACCTCGGAGCGCTTCTTGTCCAGCACCCGGCGGCCCAGCTTCAGGATGATGAAGTGGTCGCCGACCATGTAGGCGTGGTGCGGGTTGTGGGTGATGAACACCACGCCGAGGCCGGCGTCGCGGGCGGCGGCGGTGTACTTGAGCACCACCCCGGACTGCTTGACCCCCAGCGCCGCGGTGGGCTCGTCGAGGATCAGCACCCGGGCGCCGAAGTACACCGCGCGGGCGATCGCCACACACTGGCGCTGGCCGCCGGACAGCGTGCCGATGGGCTGGTTGATGTCCTTGACGAAGATGCCCATCTTCTTCAGCTCGGAGTCGGCGATCTCGCGCATCGCCGCGATGTCGAGCGGCGCGCCCGGCCAGCGGCCCTTGCGCAGCTCGGAGCCGAGGAAGAAGTTGCGCCACACCTCCATCAGCGAGACCACGGCGAGGTCCTGGTAGACGGTGGCGATGCCGTGGTCCAGCGACTCGCGCGGCGATCCGAAGTGCACCTCGGCGCCGTCGACCTTGACCGTGCCCTCGGTGTGCGGGTGCAACCCGGAGATGATCTTGATGAGGGTGGACTTGCCGGCGCCGTTGTCACCCAGCACGCAGGTGACCTCGCCGGCGTTGACGGTCAGGTTGACCCCCTCCAGGGCGCGGATGGCGCCGTAGGCCTTGCCCACGCCCTCCATCTCGACCAGGGGGGTGCCGACCTCGAGGCTGCGGTCGGCGTGTTCGATGATCGTGTCGGTCATCCGGGTCACATCCCTACTTGCGCCGCGAGGCGGAGTTCTTGACGTACAGGTTGAGCAGGACCGCGAGCAGGAGCATGACGCCCAGGAAGGTCTTGAACCAGTTGGGGTCCCAGCCGGCGTAGACGATGCCCTGGGTGGTCATGCCGAAGATGAACGCGCCGATCGCCGCGCCGATGGCCGAGCCGTAGCCGCCGGTGAGCAGCGCGCCGCCGACGACCGCGGCCACGATGTAGATCAGCTCGTTGCCCACGCCCAGGCCGGCCTGCACGGTGGAGAAGTTGAACAGCAGGTGCTGGCCGAGGAACCAGGCGCAGAACGCCACGCCCATGAACAGCCCGATCTTGACCTTGGCCACCGGGACACCGACCGCGCGGGCGGAGTCCTGGTTGCCGCCGACGGCGAAGATCCAGTTACCGGTCTTGGTCCGCAGCAGGATCCAGGTGGCGACCAGCGTGAACAGGATCCACCAGAACACCGAGACCTTGACGTTGACGAAGCCGAGATTGACGTCGGCGGCGAAGATCGCCTTGGCCGAGTCGAACCCGTCGAGGTCGGAGATGTTCTGGGTGGCCACCGCGCCGGTGAGCAGCTTGGTCACGCCGAGGTTGATGCCCTGCAGCATGAAGAACGTCGACAGGGTGATCAGGAAGCTGGGCAGCTTGGTCTTGATCAGCAGCCAGCCGTTGGCGAAGCCGATGGCCAGCGCGATGACCAGCGAGGCGAGCGCGCCCACCCAGGCGTTGAGCGAGAACTGGTAGCTGATCATCGACGAGGCCAGCGCGGCCGTGGTGACCTGGACGCCGGAGGAGAGGTCGAACTCGCCGCCGATCATCAGCAGCGCCACGCCGAGCGCGACGATGCCGATGGTCGAGGCGGAGTAGAGGATCGTGGAGAAGGCCTCGGCGGTGCGGAAGGGCGGGGCGATCGCGAAGAAGAACACGAAGATCGCGATCGCCGCGGCGAGGGAACCGACCTCGGGCCGGGAGAGGATGCGCGCGCCGAGGGAACGCTGCACGCGCACGGGCTCGGTACCGGTGGAGGGCGTGGACGGGGGCGACGGCGGGGTCGCGACTGGTGAGCTCATCGCTGGACGCTCCTGGATCGGGTCCCGTCCGTGGGGGCCGCCGGGTGGCGGCCCCCACGGACGGATCGGGTCAGCGGGTGTTCTTCGCCGCGTAGTCGGCGATCTTGCTGATGTTGGTGTTGTCGACGAAGGACGGGCCGGTGAGCACGGGCTTGCCGCCGCCGAGGTCGTTGCCGTTGGTCAGGTTCAGCCACAGCGACTGGACGGCCATGTAGCCCTGGACGTAGGGCTGCTGGTCGACCGAGAACAGGATCTGGCCGCTCTGGATGGCCTTGGCCACGTCGGCGTTGAGGTCGAAGGTCACGACCTTGGCCTGGCTGCCGGCGTCCGTCTTGGCCTGCAGCGCGGCGAGCGCGTACGGCGCGCCGAGGGTGACGACGTCGGTGATCGACGGGTCCTGCTGCAGCTTGGCCCCGATGGTCTGCTGGACCGACGGCAGGTCGGCGCCGTTGACCTGCAGGTTCTCCGTGCTCGGGAAGCTCTTCTTCACGCCCGCGCAGCGCGCCTCGAGCGCCACCGAACCCTGCTCCTGGACCACGCAGAGGGCCTTGCCGCCGCCGGCCTGGGCGAGCCGCTGGCCGGCAGACTGGCCGGCCAGGTCCTCGTCGGAACCGAAGTACATCGGGATGTCGTACTTCTGGTACTCGTTGATGCCCGAGTTGAACGCCACGGTCGGGATCCCCGCCTGCACGGCCTTCTGGGCCGCCGGCCCGACCTGGTCGGCGAACGCGAGGGTCACGGCGATGCCGTTGACCTTGGAGTCGATGGCGTTCTGGACCAGCGTGGCCTGCTGGCCGGCGTCGTTGTTGTTCGAGTACTTCAGGTCGACGTTGAGCTCGCTGGCCGCCTGCTCGGCGCCCGCCCGGATCTTGTCCCAGAACGAGTCGCCCGGCTGCTCGTGCGTGATCATCGCGATCGTGTAGCGCTGCGCCGTGGCGTTCGTGTTGCTCTGCTGCGCACCGCCCTGGCTGCTGCAACCGGCCGCGACGAGCGCCGCTCCCGCGAGGGCCGCCACGAGGGCGACGACCCGCTTGCCTGATCGGAACATCCTTGTCCTTCCCGAACTCTCAACGGTGAGTGGTGTGGTGCGGTGCTTCTACAGCAACCGGACCGCGGCGTCGACGGCCCCCGAGACGTCGTCATCCGGTGGGTACAACAGGGACCGGCCGACGACCAGCCCCTGCACGGTGGGCAGGGCGAGCGCCTTGCTCCATGTCGCGAAGGTGGCCTCCTGGTCGGCGGCCACCTCCCCGCCGAGGATCACCGCGGGGAGGGTGGTCGCGGCCATCGCCCGCGCCATGTCCTGCCCGCCGTCCCCGACGATCGGCACCTTCAGCCAGGTGTAGGCCGACGTGGTGCCCAGACCTGCGGCGACGGTCATCGCCCGGGTCATCGCTTCCACGGTGAGTTCGTTGCGGACCCGGCCGTCGATACGGCGGGACAGGAACGGTTCGACCATGGCCATCAGGCGGTGCCCGGCGAGGCCGGACACCGCACGCCCGCAGGACTCGAGCGTGGCGACGCTGGCCGCGTCGTCGGCGTCGATCCGCAGGAGCATCTTGCCGCCCTCGAACCCGGCGGCGGCGATGCTCGCGGGGTCGTAGGCGGTGAAGCGGTCGTCGAGCTCGAAGGCGGTGCCGGCCAGGCCCCCGCGGTTCATCGAGCCGACGACGACCTTGTCGTCGAGGGCGCCCAGCAGGAGCAGGTCCTCGAGGACGTCCGGCGTGCCGAGCACGCCGTTGACGCCGGGGCGGGACAGGGCGAGCGCCAGCCGGTCGAGCAGGTCGGCGCGGTCGGCCATCGCCATCGGGCGGTCGCCCGCGCCGAGCGCACCCCGGGCGGGGTGGTCCGCGGCGACCATCATGAGCCGGCCGTGCTCGCCGAAGGGAGAGGCGGGGCGACGACGGGCGGCGGCGGCCTCGGCCACGGCGTCGGGCCGGTGCGCGCGGGTGCGCACGAGGGCCGACAGCACGGCCTCACGCACCGAGTCTCACGAGCCGCATCGCCACGTGTCCCTCCGCCGGGTGGCACCCGGCAGCCGTTGCCGGGTCAGTGATCGAATTCGTTGTGACTCCGAACACCGGGGATAGGTGTACGCTCGTCAGCGCTGTACGTCAATGGTTTGTCCTGACATATTTTGTCAGGACATGGAAAGGAGCGGTGACGGAGTGGACCGACAAGCGAGCGGAGCGTTGGTCCCGGACGTCACCCTCGACCGGACGAGCCCCGTGCCGCTCTACTACCAGGTCGCGACGAGGCTGCAGCAGCAGATCGAGGAGGGCGACATCCCCGTCGGCTCCCGGCTGGAGAACGAGGTCGAGCTCGCCGACCGGCTCGGGGTCTCCCGGCCGACGATGCGCCGCGCCATCTCCTACCTGGTCGAACGCGGGATGCTCGTGCGCAAGCGCGGCGTGGGCACCCAGGTCGTGCACCCCAAGGTCCGCCGCCCCGTCGAGCTGTCGAGCCTGTACGACGACCTGCTCAAGAGCGGACAGGCGCCGCGCACGGAGATCCGGGAGTTCGAGGTGCGGCCCGCCCCGGACCAGATCGCCGAGGCCCTCGGGATCCCGTTCGGCGCCGAGGTCACATGGATCGAGCGGCTGCGCTTCGCCGGCGACGAGCCGTTGGCGCTCATGCACAACGCCGTGCCCGTCGACGTGATCCGGCTGCGCCGGGAGGACCTGGAGCGCAACGGGCTGTACGACCTGCTGCGCGGCGCCGGGCACGTCCCGCGCATGGCGAACCAGGTCGTCGGCGCGCGGGTGGCGAGCGCGGGGGAGGCCCGGATCCTCGACGAGGCCCGCGGCGCGCCGCTGCTCACCATGACCCGCACCGCCTGGGACGCCGCGGGCAAGGCCGTCGAGTACGGCTCGCACCTCTACCGCGCCAGCCGCTACTCGTTCGAGCTCAACCTCACCAGCTGACGCGGGAAGGTTGAACCCGCAATCAGCGTTGCGCGGGGCATGACGACGAAGATCGGGTTCCTGTCCTTCGGGCACTGGCAGGACGCGCCCGGGTCGCGGACCCGGTCGGCCGCCGACGCCCTGCGCCAGTCGATCGAGCTCGCCCAGGCGGCCGAGGACCTCGGCGTCGACGGCGCGTACGTGCGCGTCCACCACTTCGAGCGGCAGCTGGCCTCACCGTTCCCGTTGCTGTCCGCCATCGCCGCGCGGACGGACCGGATCGAGATCGGCACCGGCGTGATCGACATGCGGTACGAGAACCCGCTGTACATGGCGGAGGAGGCCGCGGCCACGGACCTGATCAGCGGCGGGCGGCTGCAGCTCGGTGTGAGCCGGGGGTCGCCCGAGATCGCGCTGAACGGCGCGGAGTCCTTCGGGTACCGCCCGGGCGACGGGCAGACCGCGGCCGACCTCGCCCGCGCGAAGACCGAGCTGTTCCTCGCCGCGATCGACGGCGCCGCGGTGGCGACCACGGACCCGCAGCGCTCCGGGGTGCGGGCCGGGCTGGCGGTCCAGCCACAGGCGCCGGGCCTGCGCGAGCGCATCTGGTGGGGCTCCGGTACGCGGGGGACCGCGGTGTGGGCCGCCGGCCAGGGGATGAACCTGCAGAGCTCGACCCTGCTGTCCGAGGACACGGGCGAGCCGTTCGACCGGCTGCAGGCCGAGCAGATCCGCGCCTACCGCACCGCCTGGGTCGAGCACGATCACGGGCGCACGCCGCGGGTCTCCGTGTCCCGCAGTGTGCTGCCGGTGACCACCGACCTCGACCGCCGGTACTTCGGGACCCACGGCGAGGGCGACCAGGTGGGCCTGCTCGAGGGCGTCCGCGCCCGGTTCGGGCGGACCTACGTCGGCGAGCCCGACCTGCTCGCCGCCGAGCTCGCCGCCGACGAGGCGGTCCGCGAGGCCGACACGGTGCTCTTCACCGTGCCGAACCAGCTGGGCGTGGAGTACAACGCTCACATCCTCGAGACGATCGTGCGGCACGTCGCGCCGGCCCTCGGCTGGTCGGGAGCCGCCGTCGGAGTTCCCCAGAACTGACGATGTGAGCTGGGCCGGTATCTGAAACACGTCCGGGCCCGCCGCCGTTGACACTGCTGGAACGTTCAAGCACACGAGGAGCGAGATGAGTGAGCGAGTGCGTGCGCGGCTGCGGCTGCTGCACGACGAGTACGTGTCGGCGGTCAACTCCGCCGTCGAGGAGGGCCGCGAGGACCTGGTGGAGCGGCTGGTGGCCGACTACCCGGACGCCGCGCTGCGGATCATGGCCGAGCACGGCGAGGTCCGGCGCGCCGCCTGACGGGCACCGCCCGCCGGTCACGATCATGTGAGACGCGGTGGTGTCCGCGCGCCGACGGCCCGGTGATGGCAGGCTCCCCGCCGTGCCATCACCTGGAGCGGCGCCCGTTCCGACCGTCCGCCCGCGGAGCGGACGGGTAGTGGCGCTCCTGTGCCTCCCCTTCCTGGTGGCCTGCGCCCAGCCGGGCGTGAACCAGCTGGCCGCGGACCCGGCCGACCGCACCGCGACGACCTCCGCGGCGGCGCCACCCCCCACGGCGACGCCCTCGGCGGCACTGGCCGCCCAGAGCACCCCCCTGCCGACCACGCCGAGCCCCACCCCGACGACCCCGGCCCTCCCCACGGACGACGTCGAGGCCGGCCTGACGGCGCGGGAGGTGCCCACCGACGGGAGCGGGAACCTCGTCGTGGTGCCGGGCTCGACGCCCGCGCCGGGACCGGCTCCGGTCCGCACCCTGAGCGTCGCCGTCGAAGCCGGGCTCCCCGTCGACCCCGGGGAGTTCGCCGGCTTCGTGATGACCACGCTGAACGACCCGCGCGGCTGGGGTGCCGGTGGCACGCTCTCGTTCGCGCGCACGGACGGCGAGGCCGCCATCCACCTGGTGCTCGCCACCCCGGGCACCACGAACCGGCTCTGCGCCCCGCTGGACACGGCGGGCGAGGTGTCCTGCCGCAACCAGGACCTGGTGGTGCTCAACTTCCGGCGCTGGGTGGAGGCGACCGCGGAGTACGCCGACAACCCCACGGGCTACCGGCAGTACCTGGTCAACCACGAGGTGGGGCACGCCCTGGGCCACGGGCACGTCACCTGCCCCGGGCCGGGGCTGCCCGCGCCCGTCATGCAGCAGCAGACCCTCGGCCTGCACGGCTGCACCCAGAACAGCTGGCCGAACCCGTGACGGGCCGGCCGGGGTGCGCGTCCCCCGGCCGGCCCCTCACGCTCCTCCCGACAGGTGCCGTCAGGCCCCCGGGTTCGTCGGGATCCCGTTCGGCGGCACGGGCGTCTCCCCGGCGGTCTCGTCCTCGATCGGGGCGTCGCCGTTGCTCGTCGTGCGCACCGGCGTGAGCGCCTTCGTGGTCTGGCCGGTGACCTGCACGACCTTCACCCCGGACATCCCGCTGTGCTTGTCCGCGGTGAACCGGTAGGGCGCGGCCCACGGACCCTGGAACTGCGTGCCGCCCTTCTCGATCGCCTCGACCAGCCCCTGGCGGGTCGGGTTCGGCCCGGCCGCGAGCATCGCCTGGACGAACGCGTAGCCCTGGGACATGCCGAAGATCCGGAAGTTGGACAGGGCGCCGCCGTCGCCGTGCGCCCTCCAGATCGCGTCGAACTGCGCGGTCCACGGGTCCGCCGGGTTGTCCGCCCGCGGCAGGTACTCGTCCGTGATGATCCCGTTCAGCAACGCGCTGTCGGTGATCTGGCCCTGCGAGAACCGGCCGAGCAGGGACCCGACCAGCACCGGGTCGGCGCCGATGTTGCTGTAGACCCACTGCGGCTTGTAGTTCAGCTTCAGCCCCTGCAGCTGGGTCAGCGCGGTGTACGAGGGCACGTTGAACCCGATCACGAGGTCGGCGTTCGCGGCCTGAAGGGCCGACATCTGCGGACCGATGTCGGTGTTGCCCGGGGTGTAGCGCTCCACCGCCACGATCTGCTTGTCGAGGTACCGGCGGATGCCCCGCTCGGCGTCCGTGCCGACGTCGTCGTTCTGCAGGAAGAGGCCGACCCGCGCCTGCGGGAAGGTCTTGGCGACGTGGTCGGCGAGGATCTTGGCCTCGACCTCGTAGTCCGGCTGCCAGCCGAAGGTCATGGGGTGCTTCTGCGGCTGGTCCCACAGCAGCGAGCCGGAGGAGACGAACAGGTCGGGCACGCCCTCGGTGTTGAGGAAGTCCACCACGGCGCCGTGGGTCGGGGTGCCGAGGCCGCCGAGGATCGCGAAGACCTGGTCCTGCAGCACCAGCTCGTTGACGACCTGGCTGGTCTGGGTGGGGTTGTAGGCGTCGTCGCGGAAGACGTAGTCGATCTTCCGGCCGTTGACGCCGCCGTGCGCGTTGACCCAGTCGAAGTAGGCCTTGGTGCCGGTCGGGATCTCGCTGTAGCCCGGCGCGGCGACCCCGGTGAGCGGGAAGTGCGAGCCCACCTTGATCGAGTCGGCGGTGATGCCGACGGTCGAGCCCTCGCTCTGTCCGCCGCCGCCCGAGCCGGAGTCGGGCCGCCCGCCCGCCCCGCACCCCGCGAGCGCCAGGACGGCGCCGAGGGCGAGGGCCACCAGCGCCCGCACCCGCCTTGACCTGCGCATCAGGACCTCCCTGTCCTCTCCTCCGGCGCCTCGGCCGGAGCGGTCGTGCGTGCGCGCCACCGGGCGCGCACGGTCCCCACCACGCCGCCGGGCGCGAGCAGGATGACGAGGATGAGCACCGCGCCGTAGACGAAGGGCGCCAGCTGCGCGGACTGCACGTCGCTGAGCCCGGCCGAGGCGCCGAGGTTGGTCACCGCGGGCGGCAGGAACACCAGCAGCGCGCTGCCCAGCACGGCGCCGAACAGGCTGCCGAGCCCGCCGAGGACCACCGCCGTGAGCAGCGAGATCGACAGCACGATCGTGAAGCCGGTCGGCGCGGCGAGGCGGACCACGACGCCGAGCACGCCGCCCGCGAGCCCCGCGCAGGCCGCGCTCACCGTGAACGCCAGCACCCGCACCGGGCTGAGCCGGATGCCGGCCAGCTCGGCCGCGACCTCGTCGTCGCGCACCGCGCGCCAGATCCGGCCGATCCGGCTCGCGGCCAGGTTGGCCAGGAGCAGGAACGCCACGATCGCGACGATCCAGCCCACGTAGGCGAGGTACTTGGCGCTGCTGGTCTCGTTGGCGGACAGGAAGTAGACGGCGTCGGCGAACCACTCCGGGGCGCGCGGCGACGGGACCGCCAGGCCCTGTTCGCCGCCGAGCGCCTCGTCGAAGTGGATCGCCAGGCCGGGCACCGCCACCGCGAACGCCAGTGTGGCGCCGGCCAGGTAGGGGCCCTTGAGCCGGGACGCGGCCGCACCCACGATCACGCCGACCACCGCCGTGACGCCCGCGGCGATCACCAGCACCACCAGCAGCGGGATCCCGGCCGGCAGCAGCAGGCCGGTCGTGTACGCCCCGACGGCCATCAGTGCGCCGTGCCCGAGCGAGATCTGCCCGTTGAGCCCGGTCAGGACGGTCAGCCCCGCGGCGGCGATCGCGTAGTACGACATGGTCGCGAACTGGGAGTTGCGGAAGGGGCCGGTGAGCTCCAGCAGGAGCACGACGACGACCAGCCCGACGAGGGCGAGCAGGGCGTGCCGGGCGAAGGTGGCCCGGGGCCGCAGGCGGGCGGCGAGCCCCGCCCAGCGGCCCTGCTCGCGGCCCGACCGCGGTGCCGAGCCGGCCTTCTCCGTCGGCCGCACCGGGGTGGCCATCAGACCCTCCGCGCCGCGGTGCGGGCGAAGAGGCCCTGCGGCCGGACCAGCAGCACCGCCACCAGCACGGCCAGGGCGGCCAGCGGCACGAGGTCGGCGCCCACGTACCCCGTGACCAGCGCGAGGATCACGCCCATCGCCAGCCCACCGACGACGGCGCCGCCGGGGGAGTCGAGCCCGCCCAGCACGGCGGCCACGAAGCCGTTGACGATCACCGTGTCCATGTACGCCGGCCACACCAGGCTGCCGCTGGCGATCAGCACGCCCGCCAGCGAGCCGACCAGAGCGGCCAGCGCCCAGCCGAGGGTGAGCATCCGCCCGACCGGCACGCCGAGCAGCCGGGCGACCTCGCCGTCGAACGCCGAGGCGCGCATCCGCAGGCCGACGTCGGTGAACCGGAACAGCGCGACCAGGCCCAGCAGCACCACGGCGACCGCGCCGATCGTGATCAGCATGCTCGGGGTGAGCGCGACCGTCACGCCGCCGATCGAGAAGCCCTCGAGCCCGGCCGGGGCCGGGAAGGACCGGAACTGGGCGCCGAACAGGATCGACGCGAGCGCCTGCAGCGCCACGAACAGGCCGAGGGTCACGATCACCGCGCCCAGCTCGTTGTGCGGCCCGACCCGGCGCACCACCACGCGCTCGACGCCGGCGCCCAGCACCAGGCCGCAGGCGAGGGCCACGAGCAGCCCGATCCACCAGCTCCCGGTCGACTCGACGACCAGCAGCGCGAGGTAGGTGGTGAAGGCGGCCATCGCGCCCTGGGCGAAGTTCACCACCCGGGTCGCCCGCCAGATCAGCACCAGGGCCAGTGCGAACGCGGCGTACACCGCGCCCTGGCCCAGGCCGGTGAGCAGGGTGTTCACGAACTGCAGCACGGGTCTCCTCCCGTCGTGCGGGTCGGCGGCGTGGTCGGCGGCGTGGTCGGCGGCGTGGTCAGAAGCCCAGGTAGGCATGCCGGAGGGCGTCGTCGGCGGCGAGCTCGGCGGCCGGGGCGCTCGCCACCACCCGGCCGAGGTTCAGCACCACCCCGACGTCGGCCACCGACAGGGCGCTGCGGGCGTTCTGCTCGACGAGCAGCACCGCGAGCCGGGACCCCTCGACCCGCTCGCGGAGCAGTTCGAAGATCTGGGAGACGACCCGCGGGGCCAGGCCCAGCGAGGGCTCGTCGAGCAGCAGGACGTCGGGCCCGCAGGCCAGGGCGCGGCCGATCACCAGCATCTGGCGTTCGCCGCCGGACAGGGTGTGGGCGTCGCGGCGGCGGCGCTCGGCCAGCGGCGGGAACATCGTGTAGACGTCGTCGATCGCGGTGTCGGTGCGCCCGCGGGCCTTGCCCAGCAGCGCGCCGAGCCGCAGGTTCTCCTCGACGGTGAGCTCGGTGATCACGCCGCGGCCCTCGGGGACGTGCGCGATCCCGGCGCGGGCGATCTTCTCCGGCGCCGCCCCGGTGAGGTCGACGTCGCCGGCGTGCACGCTGCCGGACCGGGCGGGGACCAGGCCGGAGACCGTGCGCAGCAACGTGGTCTTGCCGGCGCCGTTCGCCCCGAGCACGGCGGTGATGTGGCCCGGCTCGGCGGCGACGTCGACACCGTCGAGCGCGGTGACGGGGCCGTACCCGGCGGTCAGGCCGGTGACCCGCAGAGCGGCGGTGGTGGCGGGCGCGCTCACCGGTGGGCCTCCTCGCCGAGGTAGGCCGCGACGACGGCGGGGTCGTCTCGGACGTCGTCGGGCGGGCCTTGGGCGACCACCTTCCCGAAGTCCAGCACGGTGATCCGGTCGCACACGCTCATCACCAGGTCCATGTGGTGCTCCACCAGCACCACGGCCATCCGGTCCGCCAGTCCGCGCAGCAGGTCGCCCAGCTCGTCCATCTCGTCGCCGCCCAGCCCGCTCGCCGGCTCGTCGAGCAGCAGCAGCTCGGGCTCGGCGACCAGCGCCCGGGCCAGCGCGACCCGCTTCTGCACGGGGTAGGGCAGGCTGCCGGGCAGCTGGTCGGCGTGGTGCGCCGCGCCCAGCTCGCCGAGCGCGGCGAGGGCCCGCTCGCGCAGCGCCCGTTCGTCCCGGTCCGAGCGGCGCAGGGCCAGCAGGCCGGAGAGGAACCCGGCGCGACGGTGCCGGTCGGCCCCGACCATGACGTTCTCGGCCACGGTGAGCCCGCGGAAGAGCCCGACGCCCTGCAGCGTGCGCGCGATCCCCATGCCGGCCAGCTGGTGCGGGCGCAGCCGGCGGACCGCGGCGCCGTGCCAGCGCAGGGTGCCGGAGTCCGGCCGCACGAAGCCGCAGCAGACGTTGAACAGGGTGGTCTTGCCCGCGCCGTTGGGGCCGATCACGCCGTGCACGCCGCGGGGTGGAACGGCGAGGGAGACCTGGTCCAGGGCGACCAGTCCGCCGAACCGCACCGAGACGTCGTCGACGGCGAAGAGGACGTCGTCGCCGCCGCTTCCCGCGGTGGGGGAGCCGGGACCGGGGGCGGGATCGGCGGGCGGTGCGGTCACTTGCGGGCCTCCCGGGCTGCGACGGCGGTGTCGGGCGGGGTGCATGGCGGGACGGGCATCCGGTTACCCGAGGTGAGCGGGATCACTCGGACGGGGATCCAGATTGGGCGCCGCGACCAGCGAAGGCCATGGGCGCGGCGCCCAGGATCCGTGTCCGGATCCTGGGCGGAACGCCCGAATGGGTGGACGGCCCGTTGTGACCTGTTGCACAGTGGCCGGGTGCGTCCCGTCGACGAGGAGCGGCGCGCCCCGGGCCGCCGCGCCGACCACCCCGGGGCCGACCGGCGCGGGACCGAACGCCACCGGACCGTCCGGGACCTCGACGAGGCAGCCGACGAGGCGTTGCGCGTGCTGGGCGCCGCCCTGTTCGACGAGCTCGACGCCCTCGCCGACCGGCTGGCCCTGAGCGTCCTGCGGCACGAGCGCTGCTACCTGGAGCTCGACCTGGTCGACGAGCTGCGCCAGGCCTGCCGCGTGAACCTGTTGCGCGGCATCGAGGTGCTGGCCGACGCGGTGCCCGACGGCGTCGACCCCGGCGACACCACGCGGGAGACCGGGCGGCAGCGGGCGCGGCAGGGCGTCCCGCTCGAGGCCGTGCTGCACGCCTACCGGCTCGGCTGCCGCATCCTCTGGGACGCGCTGCGCACGGCCTCGCGGACCCGGTTCGACGGCGCCTACGACGCCGGCCTGCTCGACGCGGCCGGGTTCGTGCTGCGCACCAACGACGGCAGCTCCGCGCTGCTCGTCGACGCGTACCGCCACGAGGAGCACCGGATGCGCGGCCGGGACCTCGGCCGCCGGCGCGCCACGCTCGACGCGCTGCTGGCCGGGCGGGGCCGCGATCCCGGCTTCGCGCGCGACGCCGCGGCGATCCTCGGGCTGCCGTCCGGCGGGCCCGTGCTGTGCGTGGTCGGCGGGATCGACCGGGCCGGGTGCGACCCCCTGCGGGACCCGCACGAGACCCTGGCCGCGCACCGGATCGCCTCGTTCTGGATGCTCCGCGAGGACGAGCTGGTGGGGCTGGTCGCGCCGTCGCCGCGACGGGCGGGGGAGGTGCCGCGGATCCTGGAGGCACAGGTCGCCGGGCGGGTGGGACTGTCCGCGGCCGTCGCGGACCTCGGCGCGGCCGACGCGGCCTACCGGATGGCCCGGACCGCGCTGCGTACGCTCGCCGGGCCGGGCCTGGCGGTGCTCGACGACCGGCTGCCCGAGGCGCTGCTCGCCGACAGCCCCGAACTGCTGCCGCGGGTCCTCGACGCCGGGCTCGGCGGGCTGCCGGCGCTGCCCGAGGCCGACCGCGCGGTCCTGCTCGAGACGCTGGAGGCGCTGCTCGCGCACGGCGGCTCGCCCACGCACGCGGCGCAGGCCCTGTTCTGCCACCGCAACACCGTGATCTACCGGATGCGCCGGATCGAGGCCGTGACGGGGCGGCGGATCTCCGAGCCGCGCGACCGGCTGCTGCTCAGCCTGGGGGTGATGGCGGCCCGCACCGCCGGTGCCGCCGGGCCGGACGCGCCCGCCCCCGGCCCCGACCAGGACGGGGACACCCGCGGGAGGTGAGCCGTTCACCCGGGCGCCGCCCGCCGTCCGCCCGCCGCTCACCCGGGCGCGATGGAGTGCTCCGATGCGGTTGGCGGTCCTCGACCTGGTGGGCACCACGATCGTCGACGGCGGCCTGGTCCTCGACGCGGTCCGGCGCGGCCTCGTGTCGGTCGGCGTGCCGGTCGTCGGCCCGCGGTTCCCGGCTCTGCAGCGGCAGGCCCGCGCGACCACCGACCGGCCGGTCCTGCGGGTCTTCGCCGACCTGCTCGACGGCGACCTGCGGCGGGCGCGGCTCGCGGCCGACGCCTACGAGGCCCACCTGCGGGACGCCGCGGCGCAGGGCCGGGTGCGGCAGGTGCCGGGGGCGGGGGCGGCGATCGCCGCACTGCGCGAGGCCGGCACCACGGTGGCGCTGGCGGGCGGGCTCCGTGCCGAGACGCGGGACGTGCTCGTCGCCCGCGCGGGCCTGGCCGCCGACCTGCTGTTCGCGCCGGCGGACGTCGGCGGGCGCGGGTGGCCCGAGCCGGACCTGGTGCTGGCCGCCGCCAAGGCGGCCGACGCCGAGCCCGCGGACTGCGTGGTCGTGGCGGACTCGACGGCCGGGATGGCCGCCGCGGCGCGGGCGGGCGCCGGGCTGGCGCTGGGGGTGCAGAGCGGGGCGCACACGCCCGCGCGACTGCGGGCGGCCGGAGCCCACGACGTCCTCGAGTCGGTCGTGGAGCTCCCGGCGCGGCTCGGCCTACCCCAGCCGCCGGCGGCCCGGCGCCGGGGTGCGGGGCCGGACGGTCAGCTGGTCTCCTCGGACTCGCTGACCGCGGGCGGGGTGATCCCGTAGCCGCCGCGGTAGAACAGCAGGGGCAGCCGGCTGGCGTCGGCGCCGAGGTCCGAGACCCGGCCGAGGACGACGGTGTGGTCGCCGCCGTCGTACTCGTTCCACAGGGTGCAGTCGATCCAGGCGCTCACGCCCTCGAGCACCGGGGAGCCGGAGGGAGCGGAGTTCCAGGAGACGCCGGCGAACTTGTCCGTGCCGGAACGCGCGAACCCGTTGCTGTACTCCTGGTGGTCCTCGGCGAGCACGTTCACGCAGAACGACCCCACCTCGCGGATCCGCGGCCAGGTGGAGGACGTGCGCGCGGGGGAGAAGGAGATCAGCGGCGGGTCCAGCGACAACGAGGCGAACGACTGGCAGGTGAAGCCCAGCGGCCCGTCCGGTCCCTGCGCGGTGATCACGACGACGCCCGACACGAAGTGCCCCAGGACGTCGCGCATCGCCTCGGGGGTCACCGGCTGGGGAGTCTCCGTCGTTCTCGGCATGCCCCGAGCCTAGGCAGCGACCGGCCGGATCTCCATGCCTCGCGACAGGGCGGTGTGACACACCCCGCGCGGGCGGCGGGCGAGATCCACCGATCGGGCCCGCCTGTCGCCGGGGCCCGGGACGGGGCCGGTCCCAGAATGATCACCGGCCGGCGGCGTCACCGCTCGTGGGGAGCCCGGTGGGCGGCGTCGGCCCCGTCCGCGTGGGGCCCGTGCGGCCCGGCCACGGACGCGACGCGGCCCCGTACCCGATCGGGGTGCGGGGCCGCGTGCGCCGTGTGTCGATCCGCTGTGAAGGGGATCAGCGGAGTGCCCCTCGTTCGAAGGGGCCTCGGCTTCGGGGCCGACGGGTACTCAGCTGGCGTAGGCGCGCAGGCGGTCCGCCCGCTCGCCGACCCGCAGCTTCGCCATGACCTCGCGCTCGATCTGGCGCACCCGCTCGCGGGAGAGCCCGAAGCGGCGGCCGATCTGGTCCAGCGTGCGCGGCTGGCCGTCGTCGAGGCCGTAGCGCATCCGGATCACCGCCTGCTCGCGCTCCTCCAGGGTGCCGAGCACCCGGCGCAGATCGTCGTGCAGCAGGTGCGAGATGACCGTGTTCTCGGCGTCGGCCGCCTGGTCGTCCTCGATGAAGTCCCCGAGCGGGGCCTCCTCGTCGCTGCCGACCGGCATGTCGAGGCTCACCGGGTCCCGCGCGTGGTCGAGCAGGTCCGCGATCTTCTCCTCGGGCAGGCCGGACTCGGCGGCCAGCTCCTCGTGGGTGGCCTCGCGGCCGAGGCGCTGGTGCATGTCCCGCTTGATCCGGGCCAGCTTGTTGACCTGCTCCACCAGGTGCACGGGCAGCCGGATGGTGCGGGCCTGGTCGGCCATGCCGCGGGTGATCGCCTGCCGGATCCACCACGTGGCGTAGGTCGAGAACTTGAAGCCCTTCGCGTAGTCGAACTTCTCGACCGCGCGGATCAGGCCCAGGTTGCCCTCCTGGATGAGGTCGAGCAGCGGCATGCCGCGACCCGTGTAGCGCTTGGCCAGCGAGACGACCAGGCGCAGGTTCGCCTCGAGCAGGTGGTTGCGGGCCCGCTCGCCGTCCCGCAGCACGGCCCGCAGGTCGCGGGCGTAGGCGGCGTCGAGATCGCGGCCCTCGGCGCGCGCGGTGTCGAGCACGTGCGTCGCGAAGACGCCGGCCTCGATGCGCTTCGCCAGGTCGACCTCCTCCGCCGCGGTGAGCAGCGCGGTCTTGCCGATCCCGTTCAGGTACACGCGGACCAGGTCCGCGGCCGGGCTCTGCGCGTCGAGATCCTCGGCGGTCAGCTCCGGACGCACGGTCTCCTGGACCTCGTCAATCGTCTCCTCGGTGACCTCCTCCGGCGCCTCGGGGGACGCCGGGGCCGCCGTGGTCCGCCCACGCACCGGCTTCTTCACGGCGCCGGAGCGCGAGGACGAGGTACGCTGGCCGGGAACGCGAGCCGGCGCGCGGCGCCGGGTGGGCGCCGTCGCGGAATCGCTACCGGTGCTCCGGCGTGCGGATCCGGTGTGTGCAGGGTCCAGTGCGGGATCCACCGTCGGTGCCACTGTCATGGACGTTCCTCCCCTAACGCGACCCGGGCGGTTCGCCGGTGGGAAAGGCCCTCCGCCGGGGTTCTACAGGGTTGAACGCACGGGTGCGGATAAACGTTCCCGGCTCCGCGCATCCGCCGTGCGGGTGACGGATGCCGGGAACGTCCCCCCGCGTCAGGCGACGCCCGAGATGCCGCTCGTCGAGAGCGCACGGACCTCCGCCATGAGCGCCGGCCAGTCCCGGTGCAGGGCGTTTCGCCCGGTGAACAGGCCCAGGTGGCCGCCCGCCGCCACCCGCTTCGTGATCGACTCCGCGGGCGTGGACACGTGGTCGGCGATCGCGAACAGCTGCGGCGGCGGGGTGATGTGATCCGTGGCACCCGCGAGCAGGAACAGCGGGCAGGAGATCGCGTCGAGCCGGGCGGGCCGTCCGTCGACCTCGAGCTCGCCGCGCACCAACCGGTTGCGCCAGAACAGGTTCTCGACCAGCCAGAGGTAGAACGCCCCCGGGATGTCCTGGGTGTGCTTGAACCAGTCCTCGAACACGCGGTAGCGCTGCACGTGGGCGGGGTTGTCGACGTCGGCCAGCAGCCGCAGCTGGCGGCCGATCTCCGCCTGGGGCTGGATCATCACGAAGTTGGCCAGCACCGCGGCGCCCGCCATCGTGCCGCCGTTGGCCGCGACCAGGGCCCGGTACGGCGCGAGGCCGAACTTGCCGGCGAGGGCCTGCGTCGAGGCCGCGATCACCGAGTCGCCCGCGTGGAAGTCGATCGGGGCGCCCGCCAGCGTCAGCGTGTGCACGCGCTCCGGGTGCAGGGTCGCGTAGATGGTGGCCAGCCAGCCGCCCTGGCAGTCGCCCACCAGGTTGGCCCGCCCGCCCATCCGGCGGATGGAGCGGTCGACGACCTCGATGTAGTCCGTGATGGTGACCCGCTTGGTCGCGGGCGTGGCCGGGCGCCAGTCGAGGGAGTGCAGCCGGGTGAGCCCGGACTCGCGCAGCGCGGTCAGCTGGCTCTGGCCCGGCGCGAAGTCGACGACCGTCGAGCTGTGCCCCGCCTGGGGCGGCAGTACCAGCGTGGGGACGACGGGGTCGGCGCGGTCCTCGTCCGCGGTGAAGTCCCGCAGCAGCGCGAAGTCCGTCTCGAGCGTGATCCGGTGCGGGAGGTGCCAGCGCGGCTCCGCCCGGTCGAGCACGGTCGTCCACCACAGGCCCGTGCGCGCAGGGGCCGACCACGGGCGCCGGGCGAGCGACCACCAGGCGGCGCCGGCCGCCTTGCCGGCCTCGGCCAGGCTGCGGGCCGCCGTCTCCGTGCCGTAGCGGAGGAGGAACCGGTAGGGGTGTTCGGCGGCGGGGCCGCCGACCGGGGTGCCCGCGAGCTCCTCGGTGCCGATCCGCTCGAGGGTGCTCTCGCCCGTGTCTCCGGACAGCGCGCTGGTCATAGGTCGTCTCCCATCGCCGGTGATGTCGACCGTCGTGTGCTACTCGACGGTAAGTCGTGATGGGGATCCCGAGCAACTGGGGACCTACCCGGGAGTAGTGCTTGCTATGCCAAGCGCAGGTGACGGGGCTTACGAAGTGACGTGGATCTGTCGCCCCCCGCTACCGGGGAGTACCCCCCACCATGGTGCGACCGCCTGCCGGAGAGCCCGATCGGCCCGGGGCGGGCACAAGCCGTTCAAGGGGGAGGCCACCGCCGATGACGTCCAGGAAGACACTCGCAGCAGTCCCGCCGGCCGCGGGCGCGCCCGGAACGGACGCGCCGTCCGACCGGGCACGGGCCGAGGAGCGTGCGCGCCGGGTGGTCGGCTCGGTCGCGGACGCGGTGAAGGAGCGACTCGACCCGCGCGCCGTCGCCGCCCGTCTGGACCCGATCGGTTTCGTGCCCGCGCTCGCGGACGCGGCCAAAGCGGTCGCCACCCACCCCGGCACCGCCGCCAAGGTCGGCCTCGGCTGGGGCCTCGACGCGTCCCGCGCCGGTGCCGTCGGGGCGCTGCGCGCGGTCGGGGCGACGACGGCCGGCCCGGCCGTGCTCTCCGAGCGCGACCCGCGCTACAAGGACCCGGTCTGGGAGGAGAACGCCTGGTACTGGTTGTGCCGCCAGGAGTACACGCTCCTCGCCACCCGGCTCCGCGAGCTGGCCGGGGCCCTCGAGCTCGAGCCGGTGACCCGGCGCAAGATCGACTTCCTGGTCGCGCAGCTCATCGAGGCCGCCGCGCCGCCGAACTGGCCGGCCGGCAGCCCGGGCATGGTGCAGAAGGCCTTCGAGACCGGCGGCCGCAGCCTGGTCCGCGGCGCCCGCAACGCCCTGCGCGACCTCGTGCAGAACCGCGGCCTGCCCCGGCAGAACACGCCGGGGGAGTTCGTGGTGGGCGAGCACCTCGCCTCCACCCCCGGCAAGGTGGTCTACCGCAACCGGCTGATCGAGCTGATCCAGTACGCCCCGCAGACCCCGCAGGTCCACGAGATCCCGCTGCTCATGAGCCCACCGTGGATCAACAAGTTCTACATCATGGATCTCGCCCCGGGGCGCAGCCTCGTGGAGTGGGCCGTGCAGCACGGACACACCGTGTTCATGATCAGCTACCGGGACCCGGACTCGACGCTGCGCGACCTGACGGTGAGCGACTACCTGCTCGAGGGGCCGCTGGCCGCGCTCGACGTCGTGCAGGAGATCACCGGTGCGCCCAAGGTCAACGTCGCCGGGCTGTGCCTCGGCGGGACGATCGCGGCGTCGATGCTGGCGTGGCTCGCGGCCCGCGGCGACGACAGGGTCAACAGCCTCACCCTGATGAACACCCTCCTGGACTTCACCGGCCCGGGCATCCTGGGCGTGTTCACCGACGAGGACACCGTCGCTCGGCTCGAGCGGACCATGCGCAAGGACGGGTACCTGCCCGCCTCGAGCATGAAGATGACCTTCGACCTGCTCCGCGCCACGGACCTGCTGTGGCGCTACGTCGAGGCCAACTGGCTGCAGGGCCGCGACCCCGAGCCGTTCGACATGCTCACCTGGAACGCCGACTCGACCCGGATGCCGGCCGAGATGCAGGCCGAGTACCTGCGCACCTGTTACATCCGCAACGAGCTTGCCGAGGGCAAGCTCGAGCTCGCCGGCGAGCGGCTGGACCTGCAGAACGTCCGCCAGGACGCCTACGTCATCACCGCCGAGCGGGACCACATCGCGCCGTGGGAGTCGGTCTACCTGGGTGCGCGCCGGCTCGGCGGCACCGTGCGGTTCGTGCTGTCGAACTCCGGGCACATCGCCGGGGTCGTCAACCCGCCCTCGCCGAAGTCGCGGCACTGGTTCACCGAGCAGTCCGAGCTGCCGGAGACCGCGCAGGACTGGCGCGACGACGCCACCGAGCAGCGCGCGAGCTGGTGGGAGGACTGGGCGAACTGGGCCGAGCAGCACGGCGGCGACAAGGTCGCCCCGCCGTCGCTGGGCTCCGACGCGCACCCCCCGCTCGGCGACGCGCCGGGCACCTACGTGCTGCGGAGCTGACGTCCGGCCGACCGGGGCCGCGACACCGCGGCCCCGGATCGGGAAGACTGGGGGCATGACGACGGGTGGCGGTGCCGGTCCGGCGGAGGACCGGGTGCGGGACGGGGGCTGGTCCGATCAGGTCAACGCGCTGGGGGGGTTCATCCGCGCCCAGCGCCAGATGGCCAAGCTCTCGCTGCGCGAGATGGCCTCCATGACCCGGGTCTCGAACGCCTACCTGAGCCAGGTGGAGCGCGGGCTGCACCAGCCGTCGCTCAAGGTGCTGCACTCCATCGCCGACGCGCTGCACCTCAACACCGAGCAGCTGCTGCAGCAGGCCGGCTGGGGCGGGGGCGCCGGAGCCGGTGCCGCCGCGGCGAACGGCCGCGCCGAGGCCGCGGCCGACGAGGCCCCCGCCGGCCCGTGCTCGGTCGAGGAGGCCGTGCGCGCGGAGTCGCGGCTGACCGAGGAGCAGAAGACCGCGCTGCTCGGGGTGTACCGGAGCTTCCTGGAGTCCTGACCGCGCGCCGGCCGGGCCGTGACCCGGCCCACGACCAGGTCTGATTGACATACTTAACGCTGCTGCGTAGTTTAGGTAGCGCGACGCCGATCGGCGTGCGCCACCAGAACTCTCCGAGACACCCGCCCCGCACGAAGGGGCAGAGGAAGGGAGGCCGGGATGGCCGACACCAGCGAGAAGCTCACCGACTTCGCCAAGCGCGGCCAGGAGGCCGTCAGCTCCGCGTTCGACGCCTGGACCGACGCCGTCGGCTCGCTCACGTCGTTCCGCCCCTCGGCGGCCGAGGCGCAGAGCCTGCTCGACAGCTCGTACGGCGCGGCGGAGAAGGTCCTCGCCAGCCAGCGCGACTTCGCCAAGAGCGTGCTCGAGGCGGGCGTGCAGGTCGTCGAGACCGTGGGCGAGCAGGCGGACAAGGTCTCCGCCAAGGCCCGCACCACCGCGGCCCGCAAGACCACGCCGACCGTCTGACCTGCCGGTCAGGTCTCGACGATCACCGTGAACGGGCCGTCGTTCACCGACGCGACGGCCATGGCGGCGCCGAAGCGGCCCGTCTCCACGTGTGCACCCCGCGCGCGCAGGGCGGCCACCACGGCGTCGACCACCGGCTCGGCCACCTCCGGCCGGGCCGCGGCGGACCACGAGGGCCTGCGGCCCTTGCGGGTGTCGCCGTAGAGCGTGAACTGGCTGACCACGAGCAGCGGGGCGCCCGCGTCGGCACACGACCGCTCGCCCTCGAGCAGCCGCAGCTCCCAGAGCTTGCGTGCCATCCGCTCGACGTCCTCGTCGCCGTCGGTGTGGGTCACACCCAGCAGGACGAGCAGGCCCTCGCCCTCGATCGCGCCGACGGTCCGGCCGTCGACGGTGACCGAGGCGCCGCGGACCCGCGAGGCGACCGCCCTCACCGGGCGGCCCCGGCGGGGAGCAGCACGCCGTGCCGCACGAACTCGCGGACGGCGGGCAGGGCGGCCTGCACCAGGGCGTCGACCGGGCGGTCGTGGGCGAAGGACAGCAGCGTGAACAGCTCCGCCAGGGGCAGCGCGCCCGAACACCCCGCGAGCAGCGCGGCGGCGGGCTCGTCGACCTCGTGCCGCCACTGCGGCCCGTCGGCGAGCACGACCGCCGCGCCCGCGTCGGACCAGCCCTCGTCGCCGGCCACGGCGTAGCGCTCGAGGGTCGCGCTCGGCGAGAGCGTGAGCCGGGCGCCCAGCAGCGCCTCGTCGCGGGCGTGGTCCCGCAGCCAGTCGACGCGGTCCAGCCAGCCCGCCATCTCGGCGTTCAACGGGTCGGCGAGCTCGCCGGGCAGGTCCTCGACCACGACCTCCGGGGTCCGCCCGTCGGGCACCGTGCGCAGCAGCAGGAACCCGAACCCCACGGCCTCGACGCGCTCGGCCTCGAGCCAGTCCAGCCAGGCCGCCGCCTGCGCGCGGGTGGCCGGCGCCGACGGGTCCAGGCCGGCGTCGCGCTGCCAGGTGCCCACGTGCAGCGCGGGGTCGGTCACCTCGCGCTGCACGATCCACGCGTCGCAGCCCTCCGGGACCCACGACCGCACCCGGTCCGGCCAGTCCTCGCCGCGGACGTGCAGCCACGAGCCGAGCAGCTGGGCGCGCCCGCCGGGCCGCAACCGGGCGGGGAGGTCGCGCAGCAGCCCGGCCAGGGCGGCGTCGCCGGCCTGGCCGGAGTCCCGGTAGACGTACTCGACCCGTGCCGGGCCGGGCACGAACGGCGGGTTGGAGACGATCGCGTCGAACCGCCGGTCGGACACTGGCGCCAGCCAGGGGCCCTCGACGAGGTCCACGTTGCGCACGCCGGACAGCGCGAGCGTGGCCCGCGCCGTCGCCAGGGCCCGCGGCGCGACGTCGGTCGCCGTGACCCGCCCGGAGAACCGGCTCGCGTGCAGGGCCTGCACCCCGCATCCCGTCCCGAGGTCCAGGGTGTCCCGCACCGCCGTCCGGACCAGCGACGACGCCAGCGTCAGCGACGCCCCGCCGACCCCCGTCACGTGGTCGCGGTCCTGCCGCGCCGCCGGCGTGTCCAGGTCGGACAGGACGTACCAGAGAGCCTCGCCGCCGGCGTCCTCCTCGCCGTAGGGGCGCAGGTCCATCGCCGCGCGCACGCCGTCGGGCGTCCGGGCGAGCAGCCCGCCCGCGACGAGCGCGTCGAGCTCGGGCAGCGGCGGCGCGGGCTCGGTGCCGCCCAGGAGGAACAGCCGGACCAGCGAGCCGAGGCCGCCCGCCTCGCGGGTGGCGCGGGCGGCCGCCTCCGGCTCCCCGCGGGTGAGGGCCGCGTGGGGCCCCGCACCGAGCAGGTCGCGCACGCCGGTGGTGGTGAAGCCCTGCTCCAGCAGGGTGTCCCGCAGCCGGGCGCAGAGATCGTCGGGCAGTGCCGGGGAGGGAGCGGCGGCGTTCATCGGGACCATCCTCACCGATGCCGGTTCGCGCAGGTCACCCGGTACCGTGGCCTGGTGCTGAGCATCTCCCAGGACGCCGCCGCCGACGCGCTCCTCGATCGCGACCCGCTGGCCCTGCTCACCGGCATGCTGCTCGACCAGCAGATCCCCATGGAGCGGGCGTTCGCCGCGCCCGCGGAGCTGGCCCGCCGGCTCGGCACGGAGACCCTCGACGCGCGGCAGATCGCCGGGTACGACCCGGAGAAGCTGGTCGAGGTCTTCGCCGAGAAGCCCGCCCTGCACCGGTACCCGCGATCGATGGCGGGCCGCGTGCAGGCACTGCACCAGGCGATCGTCGAGCGCTACGACGGCGACGTCACCGGCATCTGGTCCGACGCGACCGACGGCAGGGAGCTGGTTCGCCGGCTGTCGGCGCTGCCCGGGTTCGGCACCCAGAAGGCGCAGATCTTCGTGGCGCTGCTCGGCAAGCAGCGCGGGGTCACACCGGAGGGGTGGCGCGAGGCCGCCGGCAGCTACGGCGAGGAGGGCTCGTTCCGGTCCGTGGCCGACGTCCGCGACCCCGGGTCGCTGGAGAAGGTCCGCGAGTTCAAGCAGGCGGCCAAGGCGGCGAAGAAGGCCGGGAAGTAAGCGGGGGAGCAGGCGGCGGAGTGGCGGACCGCGGGGTGCGGCGCGGGACACGCCCCGCACCGTGATCGCTCCGCAGTAGCATCGACCCCGTGCACAAGGTCCCGACCGACCGCCGCGAGATGCGGGTCATCGACCCGGATCAGGTGTGCGACGCGACGGCCGTGCTCGCCGACACCGAGCAGGTCCAGCACGCGGCCACCGTCCTCGACGCGCTCGGCGAGGTGAACCGGCTCTCGATCCTGCTGGCGTTGCAGCACGCCGGCGACCTCTGCGTGTCCGACCTCGCGGTCGCCGTCGGGATGAGCGACAGCGCCGTCTCGCACGCACTGCGGCTGCTGCGGGCGCACGGCATGGTCACCGCGCACCGGGAGGGCAGGCTGGTGCGCTACCGCATCTCGGGCGGGCTGGCGAAGCGGCTGCTCGAGGTCGTGTCCGAGGAGGCCGTGGGGCCGGTGCGGCTGCACGCCCACGGCGCCCACGACGAGTCCGACGGCGCCGGTCCCGAGCCCGGGCGGGCGGGCTGACCCGGTCGACCGGTCACCGCTCGAGCAACGCCGATCGGGGTAGGTCGACCGTCGCCTGTGGGCCGACGGGGTGGTCCGTCCGGGGAGTGTTGCGCAACGCAATCCGCTGCCGGGTCGACGCGCGTACCGTCGGGGCGAGTGACACGATGGGGAAGGAGGTGGTCCGGTGACGACCGAACCCAGTCGCTCGACGGGACGGGACTCCGATCCCGTGCTCATCACGGATGCGCAGCGCTCCTACGAGGAGGAGCTCGCCACCCGGAAGCGACGCTACAAGATCATGATGGGGATGCGCATCCCGTTCATGATCCTCGCCGCCGTCTTCTACCACATCCCGTGGCTCGCGGTCACGCTGCTGGTCATCTCGATCCCGCTGCCGTGGATCGCGGTGCTCATCGCGAACGACCGGCTGCCGCTGAAGACGGAGAAGGTCAACCGGTACCGGGGCGAGCGGCTCGAGCTGGAGTCGAAGGAACACCCGGTCATCGAGAGCGGCAACAACACCTGAGCGGCCCGCCGGCTCAGCCGGCGAGCTGCACGGCGACCTGAGCGGCGAGGCGGGCGTTCGCGCGGACCAGCGCGACGTTGGTGGCCAGGCTGGCGCCGTCGCTGGCCGCGTGGAAGTGCTCCAGGAGCGCGGGCGTCACGTCCTTGCCGGTGATCCCGCGCTCCGCGACCAGTCGCAGGCCCTCGGCGAGCAGGCGGTCGTGCAGGGCGGCGTCGAGCTCGTCGGCCTCGGGCACGGGCTGCGCGAGCAGCATCCCGGAGCCCGGGCCGAGCACCGTGTGCGCCCGCCACGCCGCCGCGGCCTCGCCGGCGGACTCGACCCGCCAGGGGACGGGGAAGCCGGCGTCGCGCCGGTAGAAGCCGGGGAAGCGGTCGGTGCGGTAGCCCAGCACCGGCACGGACGAGGTCTCCAGCACCTCCAGGGTGGCCCCGACGTCGAGGATCGACTTCACCCCCGCGGACACCACCAGCACGGGCGTCACGGCGAGGGCGGGCAGGTCCGCGGACACGTCCCAGGTCTCGCGGGCGTCGCGGTGCACCCCGCCGAGCCCGCCGGTGGCGAAGACCCGGACCCCGGCCAGGGCGGCGAGCCGGGCGGTCGCCGCGACGGTCGTCGCACCGGAGCCGCCCAGTCCGGCGGCGACGCCCAGGTCCCGCACCGACAGCTTCTCCAGCCCGCCGGCGCACACCCGGTCCAGCTCGGGAGCCTCCAGACCGACGTGCGGGCGCCCGTCGAGCACCGCGATCGTCGCCGGCACGGCCCCCGCGGCCCGCACCTCGGCCTCCAGCTCGTCGGCCACCTCGCGGTTGCGAGGTGCGGGCAGCCCGTGCGCCAGGAGCGTGCTCTCCAACGCGACGACGGCACCCCCCGATCCCAGTGCGGCGCGGACAGCGGGTGAGAGCACGAGGTCGGGCACGTGGGGCATCATGGAGCACATGCCCACCCAGACGCTGCCCGACGTCGAGACCCGGCCGCAGGGGACCGACTCGACCGGCTCGGACGAGCCGAAGATGTTCCACTACGTGAAGAAGTCCAAGATCGCCGAGAGCGCGGTCCTGGGCAACATGGTGGAGGCGCTGTGCGGGGAGCGGTTCCCGGTCACGCGTTCGCCCAAGCCGGGCTCGCCGGTGTGCCCGGACTGCAAGAAGATCTACGAGGGCCTGCCCAAGGGCGACGGGGGCGACTAGGGACCCACGGGCAGGAGGCCGGCGAGGATCCTGCGGAGCGCGGTCGGCAGCGGGTCGCCGTCGGCCGGCCCCGGGTCGAGCGCGGCCAGGTGGGGATGGTTCCCCTGCGCCACGACGTGGGCCGCGAACCGGGCGCTGCGCATCGCGTCCACGGGGGAGGCCTCGGCCTGCGCGGCCGCGGCCACCACGGCCTGGAGCATGGCCAGGGCGACCAGCTTGTCGCCGTCGGGCGCGGGGTGGTCGGCGAGCACGGCGAGGACGTGCTCGGTGACGTCGAGCCCGCGCGGGCCGGCCACGGGCCGGGTGAGCACCAGCCCGGGCAGCCAGGGGTGCCGGCGGTGGATCTCCCGCGCCTGCAGGCCGACGTCGACCAGGTCGTCGAGCCACGCACCGGTCGGGGCGCCGAGCCGGTACTCGCCCGCGACGTGGTCGGCCATGAGGTCCAGCAGGTCCTCGCGGGTCTCGACGTACCGGTAGAGCGAGCCCGCGCCGGTGCCCAGCTCGGCCGCGACGTGGCGCATCGACACGCCGACGAGCCCGTCGCGGTCCGCCACCCGCACGGCCGCCTCGGTGATCTCGGCCCGGCTGCGGCCCGCCGGCCGCCCGACGCCCGAGCCCTCCGGGCGCATCCAGATCAGGTCCGGCGACGGCATGCGCACCTCCTTCGCGAACAGCGTACGCACTGCGGGGCGTCCTACTCCGCCGGTCTGTTCCGCCCCGTCCGCCGCGTGGGCGTGGCCGCGCGCGGGTCCTCCGGCCAGTGGTGCTTCGGGTAGCGGCCGCGCAGCTCGGCGCGGACCTGCGGGTACCCGGTGTCCCAGAAGGACCCCAGGTCGTCGGTCACGGCGGCGGGCCGTCCGGCGGGGGAGAGCAGGTGCAGCAGGACGGGGACCCCGGCGATCCGCGGCGTGGCCGTCCACCCGAAGGCCTCCTGCACCCGGACGGGCAGGACCGGGCGGTCGCCGGAGTAGTCCACGGCGATCCGCGACCCGCTCGGCACGGTGATCCGCTCGGGGGCGAGCTCGTCGATCCGGCCCGCGAGCGGCCAGCCGACCAGGCCGCGCAGGGCCGCCCCGGCGTCGACGGCGGCGAGATCGGCGCGGCGCCGCGCGGACGCCAACGGCGCCGCGAGCCAGCCCGCCGGGTCGGCGGCCCCGGCCAGCAGGTCCTCCTCGGCGACGCCCGGCCAGTCGCCGCCGAGCGTGCGGTGCAGGAAGGCGAGCCGTGCGCGCAACGCCCGGTCCGCGGCCGACCAGCGCAGCAGGCCCGTGCCCTCGGCGCGGAGCCCCGCGACCAGCGCCTCGCGGACGAGGGCCGGGTCGGGATCGCGCAGCCCGCGCTCCTCCAGCACGATCGCGCCGAGCCGGCGCACCCGCCGGGCGCGGACGTCGCCGTCGGCCCAGGCGACCTCCTCGGCCTCGGTGAGCAGTGTCGCGGCCACCTCCTCGGCGAGCGCCCGGTCGGCGGCGGCGGCCAGCCGCACCCGCCCGTGCACCGCGCCGGGCGTGCGGTCCGCGACCGCGACGGCGAGCCACTCCTGCGCGCCCAGCCCGGCGTCGGCGACCTCGACGGCCGTGCCGCCCGCCATGAGGAACACCGGCGCCGCCCCGGACCGCCGCCGTGCGATCCGCTCCGGGTGGGCCAGGCCCGCCACCAGTGCGGCCTCCGTGGGTCCGGCGCCGCGGGCCGCCCGCGACCCGGGGACGAGCCGGGCGAGCCGCGCCGCCTCGGCCCGCCACCGCCCGGCCGCGGGGTGCCCGCCGCCGCGGAGCCGGCCCAGCTCGGCGGCGAGGTCGGTGCCGGAGGCGAGGGTGTCGTCGTCGAGCAGGGCGACGATCTCCGCCGCGGCCCGCGACCCGACGGCGGCGGCGCCGTCGAGCAGGGCGCGGGCCAGCCGGGGGTGCAGCCCGAGCCCGGCCATCCGCTCGCCGCGGGGCGTGGCGGCGCCGCCCGCGTCGACCGCACCGAGCGCCCGCAGCACCTCGCGCCCGGCCGCGAGCGGGCCCTCCGGCGGGGTGTCCCACCAGCGCAGACCGGACCCGTCCGGGGTGCCCCAGACGGCGAGGTCGAGCGCGAGCCGGGTGAGGTCGGCGGTGCGGATCTCCGGCTCCGGGAAGGCAGCGAGCACCTGCCCCTCGGGCCAGCAGCGGTAGGCCTCGCCCGGCGCCTCCCGGCCCGCCCGTCCCGCCCGCTGCTCGGCGACGGCCGCCGACTCCGGGATCGTCACCAGCCCGGCCAGGCCCCGCCGGTGGTCGACCCGCGGGATCCGCGCGAGCCCCGAGTCGACGACCGCGCGCACGCCCGGCACGGTCAGGCTCGACTCGGCGATCGAGGTCGCCAGGACCACCCGCCGCCCGTCGCCGCGCAGCGCCGCGTCCTGCTCCGCGGGCCGTAGCCGGCCTTGCAGCGGCAGCACCGGCACCCCGAGCCCGGCCAGCAGCCCGGTCAGCGCGGCCTCGGTCCGGCGGATCTCCGGTACGCCCGGGAGGAACGCGAGCACCGCGCCGTCCGTCCGGTCCAGGGCCGCCCGGACGCCGCGCGCGACGCACGCCTCGATCCGTTCGCCCCGCTGCGGCGGCAGGTGCCGGACGGCGACCGGGTGGGTGCGGGCCTCGACCTCCACCACGGGGGCCGGCTCGTCGGACCCGAGCAGGGCCGCCAGCCGGCCGGCCGCGACCGTGGCCGACGCCGCCAGCAGCGGCAGGTCCGGGCGGAGCCCCTCGCGCGCGTCGAGCAGGAGGGTGAGCAGCAGGTCGGCGTCGAGGTGCCGCTCGTGGCACTCGTCGAGCACCACGGCCCCGACGCCCGGGAGCTCGGGGTCGCGGGCCAGCCGGCGCAGGAGCAGCCCGGAGGTCACCACCTCGACGCGGGTGTCCGCCGAGGTGCGCGAGTCGCCGCGGACCGAGTAGCCGACCAGGCCGCCGACCTCCTCGCCGAGCAGGGCGGCCATCCGCCGCGCGGCGGCCCGGGTGGCCACGCGCCGGGGTTCGGCGACGACCACCCGCCCGTCGACCGCGTCGGCGAGGGCGAGCGGGACGAGCGTGGTCTTGCCGGTGCCCGGCGGCGCGACGAGCACGGCGGCGCCGTGTGCGGTGAGCGTGCCGGTGACCGCGGCGAGCGCCGCCCGGACGGGCAGGTCGGGGAGCGCGCCGGGATCGGCGACCAGGGCGGGCACGGTCCGCAGTGTGCCCGCCGGACCGGTGAGCGCGGGCGGCGGGCATGCGGACGAGCGGGGCGCGCAGGGCTGCGCGAGGGCCGGGCGCGCGGGCGCCCGCACACGCGGCGGGGCCGGAGGGACCCGCCGGTCCGGGTGGGTCCGGTCAGACCTCGGTGCCGCTGTCTGCGCGGCGCTGCGTGGTGGCCTCGACCGCGGCGCGGGCGCGGGCCAGGTTGCGGCCGACCAGGGCGAGGATGCCGACGGTGCCGCCGATGCTCAGCAGCACGGCCAGCGCACCTCCGGCGCCGCCGACCGCGGCCGCGACGACCACCATGATCAGGGCGACCACCGCGAAGACGGCGCGGGCGAGACGGACCTCGGCGGGCGCGGCGTGGCCGGCGCCGGCGGTGTTCTGGAAGCGGTGGTCGAGATCGGGGAACTGGCCGACCAGGCGACGCTCGAGCTCCTCGAGCTGCTGGCGTTCGGCATCGGTCAGGCGCGGGGGGCGGGACTCCGGGACGCTCACCCTTCCTGCATACCCCTGACGTGCGGATCCCGACACTCCAGGGGCGTCCGGTCCGTCACCCGTTCGGTGAACAGCCGTCCGCGCGGGGCGAGCGGCCCGGCTCTATCTTAACGAGCGTTCATCACATATCGTCGCGGCATGAGCACCGCTGCCGACTCGTCCCGGGTCGCGGACGCCGCGCGGAAGGTCGTGCAGGAGCACGACCCGACGAGCGTCCCGACGCGGGAGTTCCTCGCCGCCTGTTTCGACGCCGGCCTGTCCTGGGTCCACTTCCCCGAGGGCCTCGGCGGGCTCGGCGTCTCCCGTGGTCTGCAGTCCGTGGCCGACGGGATCCTGCAGGACGCGGGCGGGCCCGTCCCGTTCGCCCTGAACCCCATCGGCTACGGCATGGCCGCGCCGACCCTGCGCGAGCACGCGCAGACGGACGAGCTCAAGCGCGAGTGGCTGCGCCCGCTCGCGACCACCGAGAACATCTGGTGCCAGCTGTTCTCCGAGCCCGGCGCCGGCTCCGACCTGGCCGGGCTGGCCACCTCCGCCGTCCGGGACGGCGACGAGTGGGTGGTCAACGGGCAGAAGGTGTGGACCTCGCTGGCGCACCGGGCCCGCTGGGCGCTGCTGCTGGCCCGCACCGACCCGGACGCGCCCAAGCACAAGGGCCTGACCTACTTCGTCGTCGACATGCAGGGGCCGGGCGTGGAGACCAGGCCGCTGCGGCAGATGACCGGGCAGGCCGAGTTCAACGAGGTCTACCTGAACGACGCCCGCATCCCCGACGCCCACCGGCTCGGCGCGGTCGGCGACGGCTGGCGGGTCGCCATGACCACGCTGATGAACGAGCGCAGCTCGATCGGCGCGAGCGGCAGCCGACGGGGCACCGGGACGATCGCCGACGCGGTGGCCCTGTGGGCCTCGCGGCCGGACCTGCACACCCCGGTCCTCGAGGACCGGCTGACGAAGCTCTGGCTGCGGGCCGAGGCCCAGCGGCTGACCTCCGAGCGCTCCCGCGCCACGGCGACGGTCGGCGGCCCGGGCCCGGAGGGCTCGGTGGGCAAGCTCGTGGGCGCGGAGCTGAACCAGCAGGTCTACGAGTTCTGCATGGACCTCCTCGGCCCCGAGGGGATCCTGTACGACGACTACACGATGCGGGACATGGAGCGCACGGACGACTGGCGCGGCCCGCTGCAGCAGCGCTTCCTGCGCTCGCGCGCCAACACCATCGAGGGCGGCACCTCCGAGGTGCTGCGCAACATCCTCGGCGAGCGGGTGCTGGGCCTGCCCGGTGACCTGCGCGCCGACGCCGGCAAGCCCTGGAAGGAGATCCCCCGTGGCTGACCAGCAGGAGACCCGGCCGTTCGTCTTCTCCGACGAGCAGCGGGAGCTGCGCACCGCGGTGCGGAAGTTCGCCGCGGACAACGCCGACGAGCAGACGGTCCGGCGGCTGATGGAGTCCGACCCCGGGTTCGATGCCAAGGCCTGGACGCGGCTGGGCTCCGAGCTCGGCGTGCTGGGGCTGTCGGTGCCGGAGGAGCAGGGCGGGGTCGGCGGCACGCTCGTCGACCAGGCCGTCGCCGTCGAGGAGCTGGGCGCGACCCTGTACCCGGGGCCGGTGTTCGGCACCGTCGCGCTGGCCATCCCCGCGCTGGTCGCGGCGTCGGACGGCCCGGTGCGCTCGGAGCTGCTCGGACCGCTCGTGGAGGGCACCCGGACCGCGGCGGTGGCCGTGGCCGACCGCGCGGGGGCGTTCGACCCCGCCGCGGTGACGGTGCAGGCCGCGCGGGCCGGCGACGACTGGGCGCTCTCCGGGACCGTCGAGCGGGTGGTCGACGCGGCCGCGGCCGACGACCTGCTGGTCGCCGCCACCGGCCCGGACGGCGTGGCGCTGTTCGCCGTCGACGCGACCGCCGGCGGGGTCGAGCGGACCCCGCTGACCACGCTGGACCTGACCCGCCGCCAGGCCACGCTGCGCTTCACCGACGCCCCGGCGCGGCTGCTCGCCGGCCCGGACGAGGCGGAGCGGGTGATCGGCCACGCCCTCGTCGTGGGCTCGGTGCTGCTCGCCGTCGAGCAGGTCGGCGCCTCGCAGCACCTGCTCGACCTCACGGTCGAGTACGCGAAGGGGCGGCTGCAGTTCGGCCGGCCGATCGGCTCGTTCCAGGCGGTGAAGCACCGGCTCGCGGACATGCTGGTCGACCTCGAGCACGCCCGCTCGGCGGCCTACCACGCGGTCTGGGCGCTCGGCGACGGCTCGGACGACCCGGCGCTGGCCGCGAGCATCGCGCAGGCCACCTGCTCCGAGGCCTTCTCGCGGATCGCCGCCGACACCATCCAGCTGCACGGCGGCATCGGCTTCACCTGGGAGTACCAGGCGCAGCTGTACTACAAGCGGGCGATCACCGACGCCGCCCTGCTGGGCAGCGCCGAGCAGCACCGGGCGCGGATCGCGCGGCTGGTGCTCGACACCGCGTCGGGCGACGGGGCCCCGTCGATCGCGACCGGCTGACCCACGCACGAACGAACGGCGCTCCCGCTCAGGAGATCTGAGCGGGAGCGCCGTTCGTGCGTTCCGGCCCGGGCGTCAGGACACGATGACGTAGAGCCCGTAGCCGACGATCAGTGCGCTCGCGGCCAGACACAGGCCGGCGACCGCGGTGCCGGCGGCCGGGCTCAGCCCGCGCCGTCCGACGGTGGCGGGCTGGTTGCGGGCGGACAGCCCGACCAGGGCGAACGCGACCAGGGCGATCAGGGCGACGCCGACGACCAGCGACACGAGGGCCACGGTCCCGAGTGCTCCCCAGGCGATGTGCACGGTTCCTCCCGTGGGTTCGAGCCGGGTCAGGCCGCCAGCCGGACCGGCGCCGCGGCCGGCTGCGGGGCGGGGACGTCGTTGACGTTCTCGGCGGTGACCGGCTTGCGCCGGGACACCGCGTAGATCCCGGCCGCCACGGCGATGCCGACGACCGCGACCACGATCGTGCCGACGGTGCCGCTCGACGCGACCCACGCCGCCGCCGCACCGACGATCCCGGCCGCGGGCAGGGTGAGGACCCAGGCGATCGCCATCTGGCCGGCGACGCCCCAGCGGACGCCGGCGAGCCGGCGGCCGGCGCCGGCGCCGAAGATCGCGCCGCTGCAGACCTGCGTCGTGGACAGCGCGAAGCCCAGGTGCGACGAGGCGAGGATGACGGCCGCCGAGGAGGTCTCGGCCGCGAAGCCCTGCGGCGACTCGATGTCGCTGACCCGCTTGCCGAGGGTGCGGATGATCCGCCAGCCGCCGAGGTAGGTGCCGAGCGCGATCGCGAGGCCGGCCGAGGCGACCACCCAGAACGGCGGGCCGGAGTTCGGGGCCAGCAGGCCCGCGGTGATCAGCGTCAGGGTGATCACGCCCATGGTCTTCTGCGCGTCGTTGGTCCCGTGCGCCAGGGCGACCATGGACGAGGACACGATCTGCCCGGTGCGGAAGCCCTTCGAGACCGTGCCACGCTCCGCGCGGGCGGTGACGCGGTAGCTGATGTAGGTCCCGATCAGGGCGACCAGCCCGGCCAGCACCGGGGAGATCAGCGCCGGGATGACGACCTTCGTGACGACCGTGCCGAAGTTGACGGCGCCGACGCCGGCCGCGACCAGCGACGCGCCGATCAGCCCGCCGAACAGGGCGTGCGAGGAGCTCGACGGCATCCCCACCAGCCAGGTCACCAGGTTCCACACGATCGCGCCGACGAGGCCGGCGAAGATGACCACCGGAGTGATCCTGGACTCGTCGACCATCCCGCTGGAGATCGTCTTGGCGACCTCGACGGACAGGAACGCGCCGACCAGGTTGAGCACACCCGCCACGGCGACGGCGACCTTGGGCTTCAGGGCCCCGGTGGCGATGGACGTCGCCATCGCGTTCGCCGTGTCGTGGAAACCGTTGGTGAAGTCGAAGATCAACGCGGTGACCACGACCACGATGACGATGAGGGACAGATCCATGTCGCCGCCCGCTTCAGATGAAGTATTGCCGGGCGAAACGCTAGGTTCACCGGATGAACGGACGGTGAACACAGGGCGAAGGTGAGATGCGGAGCGTGCGCGCCGTGTCACGCGCGACGACCACACGACGTCCGACCGTGCGGTTTCCGGGACTGCTCCGTTCGGCCGTGTCGGGAAGTACGTACAGACGCGGCGGAGGCGCAGGGGTGCAGTGGATCACCCACCACGGGTGGGCCGACCGACGTGCGGAGGACCCGATGGCCAGGATGATGATCGACTGTCGCACGATGCCGAGCGAGTCGGGCTGCAGCCTGACGATCGCGGGGGAGCCCGAGGAGGTGCTGCGCGCGGCCGTCATGCACGCGGTCGACGTGCACGGTCACACCGACGACGAGGAGCTCCGCGACGGGATCAGCGCCGGCATGGTCCCGGCCCCCGCGGACGTCGGCGCCGACAGCTTCGTCCAGGTCGTCGACTTCACCAGCGACGACGTCGAGCGCTTCGAGGAGCTCGAGGCCGAGTGGCTCGAGGGGATCGGCGACGGCCGCACGGCCACCTGGTCGGTGATGGCCACCGACCGCGACGAGCCGGGCCGCTACTACCTGCTGGTCGGCTTCCCCGACTACGAGGCCGCGATGCGGAACTCCAAGCACCCGGCCACCCAGCAGATCGCCGAGAAGATGACCGCGATGGCGTCGAACGAGCCCACCTTCCGCAACCTCGACGCGAAGCGGGTCAAGAACTTCTGACCCCGACGCCCGGCCGGGGCCGTTCCGGGGCGACGGATCCCCACCGGAGGAGCACCCTTGGGGGCATGGTTGCCTCCATGCGTACCGCTGTGCTGCGGCGGGTCGGGGAGATCGTGCTGGAGGAGCGGCCGGTGCCGGAGCCCGGCCCGGGCGAGGTGCTGGTCCGGGTGGCGGCGGTCGGCGTGTGCGGCTCCGACGTCCACTACTACGAGCACGGCCGGATCGGCGACTTCGTGGTCGAGGCGCCGCTGGTGCTCGGGCACGAGCCGTCCGGCGAGGTCGTCGCGCTGGGGGAGGGGGTGACCCGGGTCGGGCGGGGCACTCGGGTGTCGATCGAGCCGGGCCGCCCGGACTTCACCTGCGCGCAGTGCCTCGCGGGCCGCTACAACCTGTGCCCGCGGATGGAGTTCTTCGCGACGCCGCCGGTCGACGGCGCCCTCGCCGAGTACGTCGTGGTCCACGAGGCCTTCGCCCATCCCGTCCCGGACTCGCTCGACGACGACCGGGCCGCGCTCCTCGAGCCCCTCTCGGTCGGCGTCTGGGCGGCGCGCAAGGGCGGGATCGGGCCGGGGAGCCGGGTGCTGGTCAACGGCGCCGGCCCGATCGGGCTGGTCGCGGTCCAGGTCGCGGTGGCCGCCGGCGCGGCGAAGGTCGTGGTCGCCGACGTGAACGCGCACCGTCTCGAGGTGGCCGCCCGGCTGGGCGCGACGGCCACCGTCGACGTCTCGCAGTCGAAGCTCGACGGGCTCGAGCCCGAGGTGCTGCTGGAGTGCTCCGGCCATCCCGCCGCCACCCGCGCCGCGCTCGAGGTGCTGGCCCCGGCCGGCCGGGCGGTGCTGGTCGGCAGCGGCTCGGCGGACCTCGCGCTCCCGCTGGGTTCGTTGCAGCGCAGGGAGATCGAGCTGACCGCGACCTTCCGCTACGCCAACACCTGGCCGACCGCGATCGCGCTGGCCGCCTCCGGACGCGTCGATCTCGACGCCCTCGTGACGGGTCACTACGGGCTGGCGGACACGGAGGCGGCCCTCACGGCTCCGGGCCGTGACCGTACCGCGATCAAGTCGGTGATCCGTCCGGGCGACTGAGCTGCGAGAATGCCGGGCGTGGACGTGCGCACGCAGATCCTCGACGCCGCGGTCGAGTGCCTCGCCGCCACCGGGTTCGACGGCACGTCGCTCAGCGCCGTGGCCGGCCGGGCCGGCGTGTCGCGGCCCACGGTGTACCGGCACTTCGGCTCCCGCGAGCAGCTGGTGGAGGCGGCCCTGCTGCGGCTCTCGGAGCAGATCGTGGAGCGGATCTGGGAGAGCGCGCAGGGGGCGGGCTCGGCGGCCGAGCTGGTCGTCGAGACCACCCTGCGCGCCCGCTACGAGTTCCGGACCCAGCCGGCGCTGGCCCCGGTCGCCTTCCCGGACCGCTCGACGTTCGTCCTGGCCAGGGCCAGTCTCTCGGCCGAGGCGCTGGCCATGACCAAGCGGTTCCTCACCCCGGTGCTGCGGTTCCAGCCCGAGCTGGAGGCCGAGCTCGACGAGATCGCCGAGACCGTCATCCGGTTCCTGCTGTCCCTGGTGTGGTTCGACGGCGACGCTGCCGACGAGGAGGCGCTGCGCGGCTACCTCCACCGCCGGCTGGTCCCGGCGCTCGGGATCCGGCCGGCCGACGACCCCGTCGCCGCCCGCGCGGGTCAGACCCGGCCGATGACCTCCGCCCCGTAGGCCTCGATCGTCGCCTCGCGGTCGTCGTGCATGGCGTAGATCGCGAACTGGTCGACGCCGAGCGAGGCCAGCTCGGCGAGCCGCTCGCGCTGCGCCGCGGGCGGCCCGAGCAGGCAGAACCGGTCGACCACCTCGTCGGGCACGAAGTCGGTGGACCGGTTCCCGGCCCGGCCGTGGTGGCTGTAGTCGTAGCCGGCGCGGCCCTTGATGTAGCCGGTGAGCTCGGCCGGCACCGCCGCGGAGGTCTCGCCGTAACGGGTCACCAGGTCGGCGACGTGGTTGCCGACCATGCCGCCGAACCAGCGCGTCTGGTCCCGGGCGTGCGCGAGATCGTCGGTCACGTAGGCGGGCGCGGCCACGCACATGGTGATCGCGTCGGGATCGCGGCCCGCGTCCGCGGCGGCCGCCCGCACGGTCTTGATCGTCCACTCCACCAGGTACGGGTCGGCGAGCTGGAGCACGAACCCGTCGGCGCAGCGCCCGGCCAGCGCGAGCGCCTTCGGCCCGTACCCGGCGACCCAGACCGGCACGGCGGGAGCGCCCTCGCGGACCCACGGGATCCGCACCTCGGTGCCTCCGAGGTCGACGGGCAGCCCGGCGGTGAGCCCGCGGATGACCTCGATCGACGCCTCGAGCCGGGCCAGCGTGGTCGGCGGCCGGCCCTGCACGCGCACCGCCGAGTCGCCCCGCCCGATCCCGCAGACCGTGCGCGGGCCGAACATGTCGTCGAGCGTGGCGAACAGCGAGGCCAGCACCGTCCAGTCCCGGGTGCCCGGGTTGGTGACCATCGGCCCGACGACCAGCCGCGAGGTCCGCTCGAGGATCCGGCTGTAGATCACGAACGGCTCCTGCCAGAGCACGTGCGAGTCGAAGGTCCAGCCGTGGCTGAACCCGAGCCCCTCCGCCCGCGCCATGAGGTCGACGACCGTCGCCGCGGGCGGGTCCGTCTGCAGCACCAGTCCGATGTCCACCGCACTCACTCCGATCAGCGCAGGTACTGACACGTGTCGCGGGGCAGGAACGTGCCGTGCCCGGCCGATCCGAGGTACTCGCCGCCGGCGATGATCACCTTGCCGCGGGAGAGCACCGTCTCGACCTTGCCCGTGGTGGTCCGGCCCTCGTAGCAGGAGTAGTCGACGGCCATGTGGTGCGTGGCCGCCGAGTGCGTGTGCTCCGCGGTGGGGTCGTAGATCACGATGTCGGCGTCCGACCCGGGCGCGATGGTGCCCTTGCGCGGGTAGAGGCCGAACATCCGCGCGGGCGTCGCGCACGCGAGCTCGATCCACCGCCGCCGCGAGATGTGCCCGTCGACGACGCCCTGGTGCAGCAGGTCCATCCGGGTCTCGACGCCCGGGAGCCCGTTCGGGATCTTCGTGAAGTTCCCGCGCCCCAGCTCCTTCTGCCCCTTGAAGCAGAAGGGGCAGTGGTCGGTGGAGACCACCGAGAGGTCGTCGTTGCGCAGCCCCCGCCACAGCGCGGCCTGGTGCTCGGCCGGGCGCAGCGGCGTCGAGCAGACGTACTTGGCGCCCTCGAAGTCCGGCCGCGCCAGGTCGTCCGTGGACAGGAACAGGTACTGCGGGCAGGTCTCGGCGAACGCGTTGACGCCGCTCTCCCGGGCATGAGCGATCTCCGCGAGCGCCTGCTGCGCCGACAGGTGCACCACGTAGAGCGGGGCCCCGGCGACGCGGGCGAGCTGGATCGCGCGGTAGGTCGCCTCGGCCTCGAGCAGCGCGTGCCGGACGTCGCCGTGGTACCGCGGGTCGGTCTGCCCGCGGGCGAGCGCCTGCTCGGCCAGCACGTCGATGGCGATCCCGTTCTCGGCATGCATCATGATCAGGCCGCCGGTCTCGCCGGCCTTCTGCATGGCGCGGAGGATCTTGCCGTCGTCGGAGTAGAAGACGCCGGGATAGGCCATGAACAGCTTGAAGCTGCTCACGCCCTCGCCGACGAGCACCTCCATCTCCTTGAGCGAGGACTCGGTGACGTCGGCCAGGATCATGTGGAAGCCGTAGTCGATCGCGCACTTCCCGGCGGCCTTCTCGTGCCAGGCGTCGAGGCCCTCGCGCAGCGACCGGCCGACCGACTGGATCGGGAAGTCGATGATCGTGGTCGTGCCGCCCCACGCCGCGGCGCGCGTGCCGGTCTCGAAGGTGTCCGCGGCGAAGGTCCCGCCGAAGGGCATCTCCATGTGCGTGTGCGCGTCGACCCCGCCCGGGATCACGTACCGGCCCGCCGCGTCGAGCTCGGTGTCGGCGCGGAAGTCCAGCGCGCCGGGCGCGGCCAGCGCGACGACCTTCTCGCCGTCGACGAGGACGTCGGCCACCACCTCGTCGGCCGCGGTGATCACCGTGCCGCCGCGGATCGCCAGGGTGCTCACGACGGGCCTCCCTCCGCCGGAACCGCCGCCTCGAGCGCGTCGACCAGGATCGCCAGCCCCTCCTCGGCCTCGTCGGCGGTGAGCGACAGCGGGGGAGCGATGCGCAGGACGTTGCCGTGCAGGCCGCCCTTGCCGACCAGCAGCCCGCGCTCCCGGCAGCCCTCCAGCACCGCCGTGGCGAGCGCCGGCGCGGGGCGGCCGGGCGTGCCGGAGCCCGGCTCGACCAGCTCGACGCCGATCATCAGGCCCTTGCCGCGGACGTCGCCGACGACCGGGACCCGGGCCGCCTTCAGCCCGTCGAGCAGGATCGGGCCGACCTTCGCCGCGTTGGCCTGCAGGTCGTGCTCGCGCAGGTGGCGCAGGTTCGCCAGCGCGCCCGCCGAGGTGATCGGGCTGCCGCCGAAGGTGGAGATCGAGTTCGCCGGCAGGTTGTCCATGATCGACGCCGGGGCGATCACGCCGCCCATCGACAGCCCGTTCCCGACGCCCTTGGCGAAGGTGACGATGTCCGGGGTGGCCTCATGCGCCTGCCAGCCCCAGAAGTGCTCGCCGGTGCGGCCCCAGCCGGTCTGCACCTCGTCGGAGATCCAGAGGATGTTCCTGGCCCGCAGCACCTCCGCGAACGCGCCCAGCACACCGTCGGGCCCGGAGGTGAAGCCGCCGACGCCCTGGATCGGCTCGGCGATCAGCGCCGCCACCCGCCCGTCCGTCTGGTCGAGCACGTCCTCCAGGTCGGCGACGCAGGCCTTGACGAAGTCCTCGTCGGACAGGTGCGCGAAGGGCGACCGGTACCGCTGTCCACCGTGGACGTAGTAGGTCTGGAAGGGCGAGAGCGAGGTCGGCGACCAGGCGCTGTTGCCGGTGATCCCGATCGTCGAGAAGGACCGGCCGTGGTAGCTGTTGCGCAGGGCCAGGATCTGGTTCGCCCCGTTGCGGGCGCTGGCCAGGAGAAGCGCGGCGTCGTTGGCCTCCGTGCCGCTGGTGGTGAGGAAGACCTTCGCGTCGGGGATGCCGCTGACCTCGGCGATCTCCTCGCACAGCTCCACCATGGGCCGGTTCAGGTACAGCGTGGACGAGTGGACGATCTTCGCGGCCTGCGCGGCGACGGCCTCGGTGACCGCGGGCAGCGCGTGCTCGGTCATCGTGGTGAGGATGCCGCCGAAGAAGTCCAGGTAGCGGTTCCCGTCCGCGTCCCAGACGTGCCGGCCGGAGCCGTGGTCGAGCTCGATCGGCTCGGCGTAGTAGAGCGCGAGCCAGCTCGGCAGGACCGCGCGGGTGCGGTCGTAGAGCTCTCTCATGACTCCACCAGCGGGCCGTACGCGTCGGGCCGGCGGTCGCGGTAGAAGGCCCACAGCTGCCGGACCTCCTCGATCATGTCCAGGTCCAGGTCCCGGACGAGCAGCTCCTCCTCCGTCCCGGACGCGACGTCGCCGACGAACTGCCCGCGGGGGTCGACGAAGTAGCTGGTGCCGTAGAAGTCGTTGTCCCCGTACTCCTCCACTCCCACCCGGTTGATCGCGGCGACGAAGTACTCGTTGGCCACGGCGGCGGCCGGCTGCTCGAGCTGCCAGAGGTAGGCCGAGAGCCCGCGGCTGGTGGCGCTGGGGTTGAACACGATCTCGGCGCCCGCCAGGCCGAGCGCGCGCCAGCCCTCGGGGAAGTGCCGGTCGTAGCAGATGTACACGCCGACCTTGCCGACCGCGGTGTCGAACACCGGCCAGCCGAGGTTGCCGGGCTTGAAGTAGTACTTCTCCCAGAAGCCCTTGACCTGCGGGATGTGGTGCTTGCGGTACTTGCCGAGCACGGTGCCGTCGGCGTCGATCACCGCGGCGGTGTTGTAGTAGTTCCCGGCGCTCTCGATCTCGAAGACCGGCACCACGAGCACCATGCCGGTCTCCCGGGCGAGCGCCTGCATGCGCTGCACGGTCGGCCCGTCCGGCACCGGCTCGGCCCAGCGGTAGTGCTCCGACTCCTGCACCTGGCAGAAGTACGGGGCGTTGAAGACCTCCTGGAAGCCCATGACCTGGGCGCCCTGCTCGGCGGCGGCACGGGCGTACGACTCGTGCACGTCGATCATGGACGCGGTGTCGCCGGTCCACTTGGCCTGCAGGATCGCCGCCCGGACGGTTCGCGACATCGAAGCCCCCCTTCGCGCGGAACGTGAGGCGGTCACCTTGCTGCCGCGACGCCCGCCCGCGCAAGGGGCATCGGTGCCGCGACGCGTGATCGTCACGTCCGGTGCGCGTGCTGTCACCCCGTTGCCGAGTCGTGACCGCGGGAGACCGGTTGGAGGCAGTGGGAACCTGTCGGTAACGCCGCCGTCATGCCAACCTCTCAGGATTCGCCTTCGTCCGGATCACCGGGCGAGCGAGGGGGGCACCATGGGGAGCAGGCAGAGGCTGCGCAGCGCGGCGTGGGCCGCCGCCGCGTTCGTCCTGCTGGTCGTGCTGTGGGAGCTGGCCAAGCTCGTCCTGCCCGCCGCCGGCGTGACGGTCGGCGGCACCCGGATCCTGCCCCGGACCGACGACGCCGCGATGCCGCACGTGTGGACGGTGCTGGCCCGGCTGGGCGCCCCGGAGGTCGCGGGCGCCGCGGAGCCGCGCGCGGTCGGGGCGGCGATCGCCTCGGGGGCGCTGTTCACCCTCGGGCTGGCGCTGGGCGGGCTGGTCCTCGGCGGGATCGCCGGGGTGCTGCTCGCGGTGCTCATGCAGCGGTTCGCCGTCGCCGAGAAGGCGGTGCTGCCCTACGTGGTCGCCTCGCAGACCGTCCCGCTGATCGCGATCGCACCGCTGGTCGCGGGGTGGGGCGGCAAGATCGCCATCGGAGGCTGGGCGTGGGAGCCGTGGGCCAGCGTCATGGTGATCTCCTCCTACCTCGCCTTCTTCCCGGTCTCGGTCGGCATGCTGCGGGGGCTCACCTCGCCGCGGAAGGCTGACGTCGAGATGTTCCGCAGCCTGGCTGCGGGCTGGTGGACGACGTTGGTGCGGCTCCGGCTGCCCGCGTCGGTGCCGCACCTGGTCCCGGCCGTGCGCCTGGCGGCGGCCGCCGCGGTCGTCGGCGCGATCGTCGCGGAGATCTCCACCGGCACCCGCGGCGGGATCGGACGGTTGATCATCGAGTACGCGCAGTCCGCCACGGGCGACCCCTCGCAGATGTACGCCGCCATCCTCGGTGCGGCCGTCCTGGGCCTGGTGGCCGCGGGCGCGGTCGGGCTGCTGGAGCTGGCGCTGCGCCGCTACCGGGGGAGCGTCGCGTGAGCACGGAGACGAACGGGGAGATGAACGGGGAGAGGAAGGCGGGGATCAGCGCCGTCGAGCTGCAGAGCGTGGACAAGGCCTTCGGCGCCGTGCGGGCGCTCGCGGGTGTCGACCTGACGATCGCCGCGGGGGAGTTCGTCTCGCTGATCGGCCCGTCCGGCTGCGGCAAGTCCACGTTGCTGCGGGTCGTCGCGGACCTGGTGGAGCCGACCGCCGGGACCGTGGCCGTCGCCGGCACGAGCGCCCGGCAGGCCCGGCTCGACCAGCGCTACGGCATCGCGTTCCAACAGGCCGGCCTGCTCGACTGGCGGACGGTCGCCGAGAACGTCGAGCTGCCGCTGCAGGTCCACGGGGTCGGCAGGGCGGAGCGGCGACGCCGGGCGGTGGAGCTGCTCGAGCTCGTCGGCCTCGCGGAGTTCGCCGGGTCCCGGCCGGCCGAGCTGTCCGGCGGCATGCAGCAGCGGGTCGCGATCGCGCGGGCGCTCGCGCCGAGCCCGGGGCTGCTGCTGATGGACGAGCCGTTCGGCGCCCTCGACGAGATGACCCGCGAGCGGATGCAGGCCGAACTGCTGCGGATCGCGGGGGAGACCGGCGCCGCGGTGCTGTTCGTGACGCACTCGATCCCCGAGGCCGTCGTGCTCTCGGACCGGGTCGTGGTGATGTCGCCGCGCCCGGGGCGGATCACCGAGATCGTCGCGGGGCGCCGTCCGCCGGTGGCCGGGGACGACTTCGTGCCCGACACCGTGGAGGACGTCCGCGAGACCGCCGCGTTCTTCGAGGCGGTCACCGCGGTGCGGGAGGCGCTGCGCAAGGGTGCCGCGACCGAGGGGCACGCGGAATGAGCGCGGAATCGAGCGCGGTGTGAGCGCGCCGGTCGGGGGTGCGACCGCCGCGGGTGGCGTCGGTGCGGTCGCCGGGCCGGGCCGCCGGTTCCGCGGCGTCTCCGTGATCGCCGCGCCGGTGGTCTTCGGTGTCGCGGTCCTGGTGGTCTGGCAGCTGGTCGTGACGGTCGGCGGGCTGCCGGCCTTCCTGCTGCCCGCGCCGACCGCGATCGCCGAGCAGATCGGCGCGCAGTTCCCGGTGCTCCTCGAGACCGCGGCCGTCACCGGCGGGAACGCGCTGGTCGGGCTGGTGCTCGGGTTCGTCCTCGGGGTGCTGTTGGCAATCCTCGCCGCCGGCGTGCGGGTGGTGTCGGACCTGATCACGCCGGTGGTGCTGGCGGCGAGCGCGATCCCGATCGTCGCCCTGGCGCCGGTGTTCACCACCATGTTCGGCTCCACCACCGAGATTCCGCGGCGGCTCGTCGTGATGGTCGTCGTCGTGGTGCCGGTGTACGTGTCGACCGCGCGCGGGCTCCGCCAGGTCCGCCCGGTGCACGACGAGCTGATGGTCGCCCTGGCGGCCACCCGCCGTCAGTACACCCGGTTCGTGCGGCTGCCCGGGGCGATCCCGTACGTGATGACCGGCCTGCGACTCGCCGCACCCGCCGCCGTGATCGCCGCGATCGTCGCCGAGTACTTCGGCGGCCTGCAGAACGGGCTGGGCAGCCGGATCTCCTCGGCCGCCGCCAACACCGCCTACGCCCGCGCGTGGGCCTTCGTCGCCGCCTCGATCGTCCTGGGGCTGCTCTTCTTCCTCGCCGGGCTGCTCGCCGAGCGGCTCGTGACCCGCAACCGCCCCGGAGGTGCCTCGTGAAGAGACCCCGTTTCGGCCGCACGGCCCTGGCGGCGATCGGCGCCGCAGCGGCGGTCGTGCTCGCCGCCTGTTCCACCACGCCCGCCGGCCAGCAGGCCTCCGGTGGCGCCACCACCGCGGCCGGCGGTCTGCAGCCGGTGACCCTGCAGCTGCAGTGGTTCACCCAGGGCCAGTTCGCGGGCTACCTGGCCGCGATCGACCAGGGCTACTACCGGGAGAAGGGGCTCGACGTCCGGATCAAGGAGGGCGGCGTCGACATCGTCCCGCAGACGGTGCTGGCACAGGGCCAGGCCGACTACGCCATCGCCTGGGTTCCGAAGGCCCTCGCCTCGCGGGAGCAGGGCGCCGCGATCACGGACGTCGCGCAGATCTTCCAGCGCTCCGGCACCCGGCAGGTGGCGTTCGCGGACAAGGGCATCACCCAGCCCGGGCAGTTCGCCGGGAAGAAGATCGGCAACTGGGGCTTCGGCAACGAGTTCGAGCTGTTCGCGGGCATGACCAAGGCCGGCCTCAAGCCCTCCGACGTGACGCTCGTGCAGCAGCAGTTCGACATGCAGGCGCTGCTCTCCGGCGAGATCGACGCGGCGCAGGCCATGTCGTACAACGAGTACGCGCAGGTCCTCGAGGCGCAGAACCCGGCGACGGGGCAGCTGTACCAGCCGTCGGACTTCACGCTCGTCGACTGGAACACCGACGGCACCGCGATGCTGCAGGACGCGATCTGGGCGAGCACCGACAAGCTCTCCGACCCCGCGTACCAGGACCAGACGGTGCGCTTCGTCGCGGCGTCGATCAAGGGCTGGGCGTACTGCCGGGACAACGTCGCCGCCTGCCGCGACATCGTGGTCAAGGCCGGGTCGAAGCTCGGCGCCAGTCACCAGCTGTGGCAGGTCAACGAGGTCAACAAGCTGATCTGGCCCTCGCCCGCCGCGGGCGCCGGCACGATCGACCCGGCGGCCTGGGCGCAGACGGTGAACGTGGCCCGCACCGCGGTCAACGCCGACGGCCAGACCGTGCTGACCAAGGACCCCGACCCCGAGGCCTACACCAACGACTACGTGACCAAGGCGATCGACATGCTCAAGGGCGAGGGGGTCGACGTCGTGGGCACGAGCTACCAGCCGGAGACCGTCACCCTCAACCCCGGCGGCAACTGACCGCCGGCTGCACCGACGATCCGCTGGGACGAGGCGCCCGGGCGAGAGGCCCGGGCGCCTCGCGGCCCTTCGGAGCTGCTGTCCCGCGAGTCGCGAGTTCTGGCACCGCGAGCCGGGAGTTCCGGCACCGCGAGTCGCGAGCTCCGGCACCGCGAGTCGGGAGTTCCGGCACCGCGAGTCGGGAGTTCCGGCACCGCGAGTCGCGAGCTCCGGCACCGCGAGTCGACCAACGCCCACCCCCATGATCGGCGACTGCGTGCAGCGGCGGCAGTTCGACCAGCCGCACGTGCACGCAAGTGGCGATCAGCAAGTGCTGTCGGCGCGGTCATACAGAGCGGCCGACGCCGTGATCAGGGCTTCCGTGCGGTGGGGGCGGTCCAAGGAGCCCTGCGCGCACACCTCCGGCGATCATGGCAACGAGACGTGCGTGGCGGAGCCGCAGCCCGAGCTGGGCTGGTCGACCTGCCGCTGCCCGCCGCTTCGCTATGGCTGCCACACCGCCTCATGCATCCCGATCGCTGGCGGCGACCGGCTCGGCCAACGGCACTGACCAGGCGATCTGAACGAGTGTTCTGTACGCCACACCTCCGGGGCGGTCAGAACTGACTGTTTCGCTGCTACGGTGCGGGGAAGGCGACGGCGCTCCCGCGTGGGCACCGTCGGCAGCAGTCCGCTGCGACCTCACCCGCGAGAGAAGGAGCTCGACCGTGCGTGATGCAGTCATCGTCGAAGCCGTGCGCACCCCCGTCGGCAAGCGCAACGGCGGCCTGTCCGGCATCCACCCCGCCGACCTGTCGGCGCACGTCCTGACTTCGCTGGCCGAGCGGTCGGGCGTCGACCCCGCCGTGATCGAGGACGTCATCTGGGGCTGTGTGTCCCAGGTCGGTGAGCAGACCATGGACATCGGCCGCACCGCCGCGCTCGCGGCCGGGTTCCCGGAGACCGTCACCGGCGTGACCGTGGACCGCCAGTGCGGGTCCTCCCAGCAGTCCGTGCACTTCGCGGCCGCCGGCCTGATCGCGGGCCAGTACGACGTCGTCGTCGCCGGTGGCGTCGAGTCGATGTCCCGGGTGCCGATGGGCTCCTCGTCCAACGGCCAGAACCCGTTCGGCGAGAAGTTCCTCGCCCGCTACGACGGCGTCTTCCCGAACCAGGGCATCGGCGCCGAGATGATCGCCGAGCAGTGGGGCTTCTCCCGCACCCAGCTCGACGAGTTCGCGATCGGCAGCCACGAGAAGGCCGCCGCCGCCCAGTCCTCGGGTCGGTTCGAGAGCCAGATCGCCCCGGTCACGCTGCCCGACGGCACCGTGATCAGCCAGGACGAGGGCATCCGCCCCGGCGGCTCGGTCGAGGGCCTGGCCAAGCTGAAGACGGTCTTCAAGGAGGACGGCGTGATCCACGCCGGCAACGCCTCCCAGATCTCGGACGGCTCGGCCGCGCTGCTGATGACCACGTCGGAGAAGGCCGCGGAGCTCGGCCTCACCCCGATCGCCCGGGTGCACACCGCGGTCCTCGCCGGCGCCGACCCGGTCATCATGCTGACCGCGCCGATCCCGGCCACCCAGAAGGCGCTCGCGAAGTCCGGCCTCAAGATCGACGAGATCGGGGCCTTCGAGGTCAACGAGGCGTTCGCCCCGGTGCCGATGGCGTGGCTGGCGGACATCGAGGGCGCGGACGTCAAGGCGCTCAACCCCAACGGCGGCGCGATCGCCCTCGGCCACCCGCTGGGCGGCTCCGGCGCGCGGATCATGACCACGCTGGTCCACCACATGCGCGACAACGGGATCCGCTACGGCCTGCAGACGATGTGCGAGGGCGGCGGCCAGGCCAACGCCACCATCCTCGAGCTGCTCTGATTCCCACCCGTTGAGGGCGCGGCGCCCGACCGGCGCCGCGCCCTCGCCACTTTCCCCACCGAGCTGGAGGTTCCTCACCCCATGGACATCACCGGACAGGTCGCGCTCGTCACCGGCGGGGCCTCCGGTCTCGGCCTCGCCACCGCCGAGACCCTGCTCGACGCCGGCGCGTCGGTCGTGATCGTCGACCTGCCGTCGTCGCAGGGCGCCGAGATCGCCGAGAAGCTGGGCGACAAGGCCCGCTTCGTCGCGGCCGACGTGACCGACGAGGCCCAGGTCACCGCGGCGCTCGACGTCGCCGCCGAGCTGGGCACGCTCCGCGTCGCGGTCAACTGCGCCGGCATCGGCAACGCGATCAAGACCGTCGGCAAGCAGGGCGCGTTCCCGCTCGACGCCTTCACCAAGGTCGTCACGGTCAACCTGATCGGCACGTTCAACGTGATCCGGCTGGCCGCCGAGCGCATCGCGCAGACCGACCCGGTCGACGGCGAGCGCGGCGTCATCATCAACACGGCGTCGGTCGCGGCCTTCGAGGGCCAGATCGGTCAGGCGGCCTACTCGGCGTCGAAGGGCGGTGTCGTCGGCATGACCCTGCCGATCGCCCGCGACCTCGCGAGCGCGCAGATCCGGGTCAACACCATCGCACCGGGGCTGTTCGAGACCCCGCTGCTGGGCGGCCTGCCCGAGGAGGCCAAGGAGTCGCTGGGCAGGCAGGTGCCGCACCCGGCCCGGCTGGGTAAGCCGAGCGAGTACGGTCTGCTCGCCGCGCACATCGTGGCGAACCCGATGCTCAACGGCGAGGTCATCCGCCTCGACGGCGCCATCCGCATGGCCCCGCGGTAGGGAGTCCCGACATGAAGCGCACCCTCTACGACAGCGACCACGAGGCCTTCCGGGAGTCGTTCCGGAAGTTCGTCGAGGTCGAGATCGCCCCGCACGACGAGCAGTGGAACCGGGACAGCATCGTCCCGCGCGAGGTGTTCGCGAAGGCGGGGAAGAACGGCTTCCTCGGCATGGACGTGCCCGAGGAGTACGGCGGCGGCGGGGTCAAGGACTTCCGCTTCAACGCCGTGGTCATCGAGGAGCTCATGCGCGCCGGGTGCGGCGGCTCGGGCCTCGGCCTGACGCTGCACAACGACATCTGCATGCCGTACTTCCTCACCTACGCGAACGAGGAGCAGAAGAAGCGCTGGCTCCCCGGCATCGTCTCCGGTGACCTGATCACCGCGATCGCGATGACCGAGCCCGGCATCGGCTCCGACCTCGCGTCGATGTCGACGACGGCGCGCCGCGAGGGCGACCACTACGTCGTCAACGGGGCGAAGACCTTCATCACCAACGGGATCAACGCCGACGTGGTGATCACCGCGGTGAAGACGGACCCGTCGCAGAAGCACAAGGGCATGTCCCTGCTCGTGCTCGAGCGGGGGATGGAGGGCTTCGAGCGCGGCCGCAACCTCGACAAGCTCGGCCAGCACGCCCAGGACACCGCGGAGCTGTCGTTCACCGACGTCCGGGTCCCGGTCGCGAACCTGCTGGGCGAGGCCGAGGGGCAGGGCTTCACGCAGCTGGTCACCAAGCTGCCGCAGGAGCGGCTGTCGATCGCCGTCGCGGGCGTCGCGGCCGCGGAGGCCGCGCTGAACTGGACGCTGGAGTACGTCAAGGAGCGCAAGGCCTTCGGCCAGCCGATCGGCTCGTTCCAGAACTCCAAGTTCGTGCTCGCCGAGATCGCCACGGAGATCGACCTGGCCTGGCACTACGTCGACGACTGCATCCGCGCGCTCAACGCGGACGACCTCACCGCGGTCGACGCCAGCAAGGCCAAGTACTGGTGCACCGAGCTGCAGGGCCGGGTCGTCGACCGCTGCCTGCAGCTGCACGGCGGCTACGGGTACATGAACGAGTACCCGATCGCGAAGGCGTACGCGGACGCCCGGATCACCCGCATCTACGGCGGCACCACCGAGATCATGAAGGAGGTCATCGGCCGTTCCCTCGGCCTGTGACCTCGCCTGTGACCTCATGACGGGCACCGCACCCAGGACCCGGGCGCAGCGCACGAGCGACAGCCGCGCCCGGATCCTGGACGCCGCGGTGGCCGCCCTCGTCGAGGGCGGCTACTCCGGCGCCACCACCCTCACCATCCAGGCCGGCGCGGGCGTCTCCCGCGGCCGCCTGCTGCACCACTTCCCCTCCCGAGACCTGCTGCTGGTCGCCGCCGCCGGGCACCTCGCCGCCAAGCGCGTGCAGGACACCGAGGACCGCCTGACGCGCCTGCTCGACGAGGAGGGCGCCCGGGACGTCCGCCGGCGTGCCGACCGGGTCGTGGAGCTGCTGTGGGAGAGCTTCTCCGAGCCCCACTTCTGGGCCGCGATCGAGCTGTGGACGGCCGCGCGGTCCAACCCGGACATCGCCGGGGCGCTGCGCCCGACCGAGCGCGGGCTGGGGTCCGCGATCCGCGAGTCGATGGCGCGCATGTTCGGCGAGGAGCTCGCCGGGCACCCGCGCTTCCGGCAGCTCCGCGACATCCTGCTCACGAGCATGCGCGGAGCAGCCCTGACCTACGCCTTCGATCCGCGCGACCACACCACCGATCCTCTGGTGGCGCAGTGGAAGGACCTGGTCAGGACGTTGCTGGTCACCTGACGCCACATCTCGGACGCACCGTCGCCCGCCCGGGTTGCTTCTTCGTGGGGAACCCGACTTCTCGCGGCGGAGCCGTAACGTCCCGGCATCTCACGGAGCGTGGTCAGCGTGCGCTCACCTCATCACGCTGGGTCGAGCTGGTTGACGGTTGAACGCGTCCATGACGCCGTTATGACTCGCCTCAGTGACCTCTCAGCCACCCTCCGGTGACCGTCCGGAAGGGACCTCGCTAGCTTCTCGGCATCCCGGTCGGTCACGCAGAGCAATCGCCCTGCCGTACCGGGCGGGTGGTCATGAGAAACCTGAGAGGGGAGACCTCCATGCAGATGCGCACCACCGTTCGTCGGACGGCGACGGTCGGGGCACTGGCCCTCCCGTTCGCCCTGGCGGCGTCCGGGATGGCGTTCGCGGGCGAGTCGGGCGGGCACGGACACGGGCACGGGCACGACTGCGACGGCGCCGGCCCGGTCGCGACCCAGGACGGCGGGCTGCTCGGGCTCGACGGCGACGTGAGCCCGGGCCTGAACGTCGGGGGCGTGCTCGGCAACGGGCCGAGCACCCAGCAGATCGTGCAGGCGGACCAGTCCAACTCCGGGATCGTGCAGTCAGGCGGTGGCTGCACGGAGCCCGGTGCGGCGTTCCAGAGCAAGGATCTCGTCGACGCGGCGCTCGACGTGAGCCCGGGCGTGAACATCGGCGGCATCGGCGGCGGCCCGGTCAGCCAGTCGATCAGCCAGGTCGACCGGTCCAACTCCGGGATCCTGCAGGACGGCTCGCGTGCCGGCGGGTTCGCCGTGCAGCAGGGCGGCCTGCTCGGGCTGGACCTGGACGTGAGCCCGGCGATCAACATCGGCGGCATCCTCTCGGGGTCGACGCAGCAGTCGATCGCCCAGGCGGACGCGTCGAACTCCGGGATCGTGCAGGGCTGAGGGCCCGCCCGTGATCGCTCCGCCCGGGTCCGGCGCGACGGTCCCGGGCGGGGCTCCAGTCGGTCTGCCCGAGTGCTCGGCGGTGGGCGCTCGGACGGGCCGGTCCCCGAATTCCGTTGTCCACGGCCGGACGAGCGGTTTCCGGGTCGACGGGGACGGAGCGTGGCGACACGGGATCCGGGTCACCCACCCGGAGCCGTGAGTCCCGGAGGTCGGAAAGTTAGCCTGCCCTGAGTAAAGAGAGGCTTGCCGACTGTGCCTGACGCCGGGCACCGAGAGGACACGATGACCGTCGCGCCCACGAACACCCCCGACCACCCGCGCGCCGAGCGGGCGGCCGACGGCGTGGAGGTGGTCGACGTCCTCGGGATCGGGTTCGGGCCGTCCAACCTGGCGCTGGCGGTCGCGCTGGCCGAGCACAACGCCGCGGCGCCGCCGGACGAGCGCCTGAGCTACCGGTTCGTCGAGCGGCAGGAGCGGTTCGGCTGGCACCGCGGGATGCTCCTCGAGGACGCGACGATGCAGATCTCGTACCTCAAGGACCTGGTCACGCTGCGGAACCCGACCAGCCCGTTCACCTTCCTCACCTATCTGCACGACCGGGGCCGGCTCGTCGACTTCATCAACTACGGCAGCGCGTTCCCGACCCGGCTGGAGTTCCACGACTACCTGGAGTGGGCCGCCGCGCGGTTCGCCGGCGTGGTCGAGTACGGCGCCGAGGTCACGGAGGTCGTGCCGGTGGACGGCGACGGGACCGTCGAGCTCGCCGAGGTGGTCGGCTTCCGCTCCGACAGCGGGCCCGTGCGGATCCGGGCGCGCAACGTCGTGCTGGCCACCGGGCTCACGCCGAACGTCCCGCGCGGGGTCACGCTCGGCCCGCGGGTCTGGCACAACCGCGACCTGCTGCACCGGGCGCCGCAGCTGCGCACCGCCGCGCGCTGTGCGGTGGTGGGGGCCGGGCAGAGCGCCGCCGAGACCGTGGACTACCTGCACCGGGCCCACCCGGACGCCGAGGTGCACGCGGTGTTCGCCCGCTACGGCTACAGCCCGGCGGACGACAGCTCCTTCGCCAACCGGATCTTCGACCCGGCGGCGGTCGACGACTTCTACGCCGCGCCCGACCCCGTCAAGAAGATGATCATGGGCTACCACGCGAACACGAACTACTCCGTGGTCGACCCGGACCTGATCACCGAGCTGTACCGGCGGCACTACCACGAGCGGGTCGCCGGGCGGGAGCGGCTGCGCTTCCACAACGTGTCCCGGGTGGCCGACGTGGTCGACACCGGCGAGCGGGTCGAGCTGGCCGTGGAGTCGCTGATCGACGGGGCACGGGACGTACTGACCGCGGACGTCGTCGTCTACGCCACGGGGTACCGCCCCACGGACCCGCTGTGGCTTCTCGACCCCGCCCTCGCCGCCGCCTGCACCCGGGACGACGCCGGCCGCCCCGAGGTCCGCCGCGACTACCGGCTGACCACGGGCGCGACCCCGCAGGGCCGGCCCGTCGCCGTCGGGCTGTTCGTGCAGGGCGCGACCGAGCACACCCACGGCATCACCTCGACCCTGCTCTCCACGGTCGCGGTGCGGGCGGGGGAGATCGCGGCGGCACTGGCCGGCGCGACCACCCCCGCCCCAGCCCGGCTGCCGGTCTAGCCGAGGACCTCGGCCAGCTGCGGGGAGACCTCGTCCGCCGCGTACGGCAGGCTCAGCGGGCTGGAGTAGCCCAGGGCGCCGGCGAACGGGGTGGTGTAGCCGCCCATGTTCACGACCCGGCCCTGCTGCACGGCGTTCAGGTTCTGGAACACCGGGGAGTCGTACTGCTCCTGCGTGCGGCCCATCGACACGATCACGTCCTGGTCGAGGGGGCCGAGCGTCTCCGGGCTGAGCGTCTCCGTGGTGGCCGGGACGGTGAAGCCCAGCCCCGTGAACAGCTGGGCGCGCAGGTCGTCCGTCCCCAGCTTGTACGGGGTGCCGTCGACCATGAAGTCCATGGCCAGCGTCCTGCCGGCGAACGACGGCGCGGCGGCGTCCTTCAGCTTCTGCTCGGTCTCGGCGATCACCTGCTCGGCCCGGCCGGTGCGGCCGAGCGCCTGCCCGGTGATCCGGGTCTGCTCCTGCCAGGTGGCGGCGGCACCCTCACCGTCGGCCGTCGGCTGGGCGACGGTCGGGGCGATCGCCGACAGCCGCTCGTAGGTCGGCTGGTCGATGAACGAGTACACCCCGAGGATCAGGTCCGGCCGGAGGCTCGCGATCGTCTCGAGCGGCAGTTCGCTCGACGCCAGCGGCACCGGCCGGGCACCGTTCTTCGCCGCGGTGGCCCAGGGCCGGTTCTGCCAGTCGAAGCCGCCGAAGAACTCCCGCTCGGCCAGCGGCACCACGCCCAGGGCCAGCGCGAAGTCGCCCTCGTTGAAGCCGATGGTGACGACGCGCGTCGGCTCGGCCGGGATCGTCGTCTCGCCGTAGGCGTGCTTCAAGGTCACCGGGAAGGCGTTCTGCGCCGCGGCCGACGTCCCGGGCGCGCCCGACGAGGGAGCCTGCGCGGGGCTGGAACAGGCGGCGGCCACGAGGGCGGTCAGGGCGGCCGCGGCGAGCGCCCGCAGGGCGGTGCGCCCGGCGCGGCGGCCGGGGCGGGGGACGTGCGACATCAGGGTCCTTCCGACGACGATCACGATCCCGGTGAGGTTTGCCTAACCAACTGATCGTGTCAATTCGGACTGCCTGTCCGATTCGTGTCGCGCGGTGCCGCCCGTGCCGCCCGGGGTCGGTCCTGTCGATCAGTGCCGCTCCGCCCACGCCGCCCACAGCCGCGCGTACACGCCGTCCGCGGCGACGAGCGCCTCGTGGGTGCCCTGCTCGACGATCCGGCCGCCGTCGAGCACCACGACGTGGTCCGCCCCGGCCGCCTGGGTGAGCCGGTGGGCCACGGTGATCGCCGTGCGCCCGGCCAGCGCCCGCTCGGCCGCCGCCTCAAGGACCCGGGAGCCGGCGCTGCCCGCCTCGGCGGTGGCCTCGTCGAGGACGGCGACAGGCGGGTCGGCCAGCACGAGCCGGGCCAGCGCGAGCTGCTGGGCCTGCACGGCGGTGAGCGTGTGCGCCCCCGCCCCGACCACGGTGTCGAGACCGTCGGGAAGGGCTTGCGCCCAGGTCAGGGCGTCGACCGTGGCGAGCGCGGCGCGCAGCTCGGCGTCGGACGCGCCGGGCCGCGCGAGCCGCAGGTCCTCGGCCAGCGGCCCGGCGAACACGTGCACCTCCTGCGTGATCAGCGCGATCGTGCCCCGGACGCCGGCCGGGCCGAGCTCGGCGAGCGGCACGCCGCCGAGGTCGACCGCCCCGCGGGTCGGCTCGTGCACCCCCGCGAGGATCGACGCCAGCGTGGTCTTGCCCGCGCCCGACGCCCCGACCAGCGCGACCCGGGTCCCGGCCGGGACGTCGAGGTCCACGCCGTGCAGCACCGGGTGCCCCTCGACGTAGGCGTGCTCGAGCTCCTTGGCGCGCACGCCCCCGTCGACCGGGACGCCCGGCTGCTCGGGCTCGGTCTCCGGGTCCAGCGAGGCGACGCCGACGATCCGGGCCAGGCTCGCCGCCGCGGACTGGGCGACGTCGAGCAGGAAGAGCACCTGGTTGACCGGTCCGAACAGGTTGATGAAGTACAGCGCCGCCGCGCTCGCCGCACCGACCGTGGCCCCGCCCGAGCTCACCAGCAGGAAGCCGGCCCCGAGCACGCCCGCGACCCCGACGAACTCGGCGGCGTTGAGCCGGCCGAAGAACCGGGTCTGCAGCACGACCACCCGGCGGTTGAGCTCGACGACCTCGCCGGCGCGCTCGCGGATCCGCGCGGCCCGGCGGTCGTGCAGCCGGAAGGCGCGCACGGTCCCGATCCCGCCGACGGTGTCGAGCAGCTCCTGCTGCTGGGCGCCCCCGGCGATCCGCTCGGCCGCGTAGACCTTCTGCGAGCGGCCGAGGTACCAGCGCGCGGTCCACATCTGGATCGGCACGGCGAGCAGCGCGCCGACGAGGAAACGCCAGTCCAGCGCGGCCAGGCCCACGAGGGTGAGAAGGATGATCAGCGCCGCCCGCGCGAACTCGGGCACGGCCTCGCGGACCGCCTCGCCGACCGTCGTGACGTCCGTGGTGACCCGCGCGGTGAGGTCGCCGGAGCCGGCCTCCTCGAGCCGGCCGAGCGGCAGCTCCAGCGCGCGGGCCACGAACCGCTCGCGCAGCGTGGCCAGCATGGTCTCGCCGACCCGGGCGAGCAGCCGCAGGCCCAGCACGGCCAGCACGCCCTGGACGATCGCGACCACGACCAGCAGCAGCACCGGCGCGGTGAGCGCGGCCGGGTCGCCGCCGCCGACCACGAGGTCGACGATCCGGCCCAGCAGGGGAGCGGTCACCAGGCTCGCCGCCGCCCCGGCGACCAGCGCGAGCACGGCGGCGACCGCCCGTCCGCGGTGCGGCCGGGCCAGCTCGCCGATCGCGGCACGGACCGCGCCGCCGTCGGCGACGGGGAGCAGCCGGCGGCTACTCACGCGAGCACCAGGCCGCGGTAGGCGGGGTCGCCGGCCAGCAGGTCGGCGTGCGTGCCCTCGGCCCGTACCCGCCCCTCGTCGACGACGACGACGCGGTCGGCCACGGCGAGCAGCGTCGGACTCGTGGTGAGCAGCAGGGTGGTGCGGCCGGCCCGCAGCAGCCGCAGCCCCTCGGCGATCCGCGCCTCGGTGACCGTGTCGACCGCCGTGGTCGGGTCGTGCAGGACCAGCACCGGGGCGTCGGCAACCAGCGCCCGGGCCAGTGCGACCCGTTGGCGCTGCCCGCCGGACAACGACCTGCCCTGCTCGGTGACCGCGGTGTCCGCGCCCTCGGGCAGGCTCTCGACGACCTGGTCGGCACCCGCGGCGGCCAGTGCGGCCGCCGGGTCGCCGGGCCCGCCGGCCCGGACGTTGTCGGCGACGGTCCCGGCGAACAGCGCCGCCTCGTGCGCCGCGACCAGCACCGCCGCGCGGGCCTGCTCCGGCGGGTACGCGCCGAGCGGGACCCGGTCGAGCTCCACGCTGCCCTCCTCGGGATCGGCCTCGCGGGCCAGGGCGGCCAGCAGGGCGGTGGCGGCCGCCGGATCGGCGACGATCCCGACCAGCTCGCCGGCCGGGACGTCGAGGTCCAGCCCGGTCAGCGGCCCCGCGTGCAGGCCGCGCACGGTCAGTGCGCCGGGGGAGTCCTCGGGGACTGGGCGGTCGCCCGGCGCGACGGCCGGCGGCGCCGACAGCACGTCGGCGATCCGGTCCGAGGAGGCGCGCGCCTGCGCGAGCCGGGCGTTGATGAACCCGATCGTCTCCAGCGGGCCGACGAGGAACTGCGCGAGCCCGACGGCGGCGACCAGCCCGCCGACGCTGAGCTCGCCGGCCAGTGCGAGACGTCCCCCGACGAGCGCGACCAGGGCGAGGAACAGGCCGTTGAGCAGCAGGACCGCGCCCTGGAACCAGGCCTGCGAGCCGGTGGCCCGCAGGGTCGCGCGCAGGGCCGCCCGGCTGGTGCCGGTGTAGCGGTGCACCGCGGCCGGCCCGGCGCCGATGCCCTTGAGCACGCGAATGCCCGCCACGAGGTCCGCGGCGACGCCCGACGCCTGGGCGGCCCGCTCCTGCTCGGGCCCGCTCCGCTTCTCCAGCGGGCGGCCCAGCAGGTGCAGCAGCAGGAGCAGCGGCGGTGTGCCGAGCAGGATCAGCAGCCCGAGCGGGAGCGAGATCCGCAGCAGCGCGACGGCGGCGATCACGAGCGCGGTGCCCTGCGCCAGGAGCAGCGGCAGCCCGAACCCGAGCCCGGCGACCCGCTGGGTGTCCGAGGTGGCCACGCTCGCCAGCGCGCCCGGGAGCCGCCCGGATTCGGCGCCGCCGCGCGGGTCCAGCACCCGGCCGGCGATCCGCAGCCGCAACCGGCGGTCGGTGTGCCGCTCGGCGTGCCGCGCGCGGCGGGCGCCGAAGCGGTAGCAGTTCGACAGGAGGAGGAAGTCGAGGCCCAGCACGAGCAGCCACAGCAGCATCGCCCGCAGGTCCCCGGCGGCGACGCCCCGGTCGATCACGACGCCGACCAGGACCGGGACCAGCGCCTCGCCGGCCTGGTGCCCGCAGAGCAGCAGCACCGCGGCGAGCACGTGCCATCGTTCGGCCCGGATCGCTCCCCATCGGACGGACCGCCCGGTGATCTCCCCCGTCATGTGGGGAAGGCTAACCTCACCCACGGACACTCTCGGGGTGCCGGTGGAGATCGGCCCACGCGGCCAGCGGATCGGGCAGGGCGCGGCAGCCGGTCCGGGTGGAAGGGCCGGCGGGCGCGGTAGACCGCCGAGCCGATGCCGTACTCCGCAGGGTGGTCGTGCCGCCCCGAGGAAGCCGGACAGCACGGTGAAGGGACCGTGGGCGTCGGACCTGACCTTGATGATGATCATTGTCGTCGAGCACTGTCCGTTCGGGTCTTCTGCGGCCCCGTCCGCCGTGGGTAGCGTCGGTGCTCCTGCCCGTCGACGTGCGAGGAGACCATGTCCGACCTCACGACCCTGCGCGCGGTGAGCGGCCTCCCCGCCGACCCGCCCGCGCTGTCCGCGTCCACGCTCGTCCTGATCGACTGCCAGAACACCTACACGCGCGGCCTGATGGAGCTCGAGGGCGTGCAGGCGGCCCTCGACCAGGCCGAGGAGCTGCTCGACCGGGCCCGCGCCGCCGGCATCCCGATCGTCCACGTCCAGCACGACGCCGGCCCCGGCACGCCGTACAACGTGCGGGAGGAGATCGGCGCGATCGTCGACCGGGTCGCGCCGCGCTCCGGCGAGGCGACGGTGGTGAAGCACTACCCGAACTCCTTCACCGGTACAGAGCTGGACACGCTGCTCAAGCAGCACCCGGCCCGCCCGCTGCTGCTCGCGGGGTTCATGACGCACATGTGCGTGAACTCCACTGCCCGCGGCGCCTTCAGCCTGGGCTACGCGCCCACGGTGGTCGGCGGCGCCACCGCCACCCGCGCGCTCCCGGGGACCGGCGGGGGCCCGGAGGTGTCGGCCGCAGCGCTGCAGGCGGCGAGCCTCGCCGCGGTCGCCGACCTGTTCGGGGTGGTCGTGGCCGACCAGCGGGAGATCCCGGACTAGGACATCAGGTTCGCGGTCCTCAGCGGTCTCCCAGGATCGCGGGAAACGATCCCGGGGCCGGTGCCGAATGCGTGTACGCAGGCCGCTCCGGTCCCGGGCCGCGCCTGCCGCACGCCCTCGCCGAGGAGGTCGCATGACGCAGGCCCGATCCCGCACCCGGACGCGCCTGCGGTGGGCGCTGCCGGTCGTCGTCCTCGCCGTGCTGGCCGGGTGCACGGCCACGGGTCCGGCGCCGGGTCCGGCCGTGCCGGTCGTCGACGGGCAGCTGGCCCAGCAGCTCAAGGGTGCGGTGACCGACGCGGGAACCGTCGTGCACCTGCAGGAGCTCCAGGAGATCGCCGACCGGAACGGGGGCAACCGTGCCTCGCCCGGCCCCGGGTACGTGGCGAGCGTCGACTACGTCACCGGCGTCCTGCGCGACGCCGGGTACGACGTCGCGACGCCGGACTACCCGTTGTCGCGGCGGCGCGGCGGCGAGGACGGCCGGACCACGGCGCAGAACGTCGTCGCGCAGACGCGCACGGGCGATCCCGCCCACGTCGTGATGATCGGCGCGCACCTCGACTCGGTGAAGGAGGGGCCGGGCATCGTCGACGACGGGTCCGGGGTGGCGGCGCTGCTGGAGATCGCGACCCGGCTCGGCGCGTCGCCCGAGGTGCGCAACGTCGTCCGGTTCGGGTTCTGGGGCTCGGAGGAGACCGGCGCGCAGGGGTCGACGGGCTACGTGACGAACCTGTCCGACGAGGAGCGCGGGAAGATCATGCTGTACCTCAACGTGGACATGATCGCCTCGCCGAACGGTGGCTACTTCGTGCAGGGCGGGACGGGGGACGACGTCTCGAAGGCCGGCCCCCCGGGCTCGGCGGTCGTGGCCGACGTGCTCGCCGCCCAGCTGGGCAGCACGGGGGTGGAGGTCGAACGCATCACGTTCGTCGGCGACGACGAGACCCCCTTCGTCGCCGCCGGCATCCCCTCGGCGGGAGCGGAGAACGGCGACAGCAGGAGGAAGAGCGAGGAGCAGGCCCGGACCGACGGCGGGCAGGCCGACGAGGTCTACGACCCCTGCTACCACCAGGCCTGCGACCGGCTGGAGAACGTGAACCGGACGGTGCTGGACCGCTACCTGCACGCGCTCGCCGGCACCGTCGCCCACTTCGCGACGTCGCCGGAGACGATCTCCTGACCCGGGTCAGCGGGTCAGCTCGGCCCATAGCACGTCGAGGTGCTCCGGGCCCGTGCCCAGCGCGCCGATCGCCACGCGGATCGCGTAGCGCCCGTCGATCGTGGTGTGGGTGAGGAAGGCGCGCCCGCCGGCGTTGACGCGCTCGAGCAGGGCGCGTCCGGCGGCGTCGTCGGGCTCGCTGTCGGGCCCGAGGACGTGCAGGCAGACCAGGGCGAGCGAGGGCGGCGCGGCCAGCGAGAACCGCGGGTCCGCCTCGACCCGCGCGGCCAGGTCCTGCGCCAGCGCCACGTGCCCGCGGATCCCCTCCCGCAGCCCCTCGAGCCCGGTGCCCTGCACCACCGCCCAGAGCTTGAGCGCGCGGAAGCGGCGGCCGAGCGGCACCTGCCAGTCCCGGTAGTCGACGACCTCGCCGGAGTCGGTCGCGGCGTTGCGCAGGTACTCCGGCGTGATCGACAGCGCCGCCGGCAGGGCGGTGCCGTCGCGGACCCACAGGAACGACGCGTCGAACGCCGTGGCCAGCCACTTGTGCGCGTCCGTGCAGACCGAGTCGGCCAGCTCCGCGCCGTCGAGCACGTGCCGGAACTCCGGGCAGAGCGCGGCCACGCCCGCCCAGGCCGCGTCGACGTGCACCCACGCGCCGCCCGCGACCTCGCCGACCTCGCGGACGGGATCGATCGCCCCGGTGCCGGTGGTGCCGACGGTCGGGCACACCAGCACCGGCCGCAGCCCCGCCGCCCGGTCCTCGACGAGTATCGCGGCCAGCGCCTCGGCGGACATCGCGAGCGTGCCGGGGGAGAAGGGCACGGTGCGCAACGCGCGGGACCCCAGCCCGGCCACCCGCACCGCCTTGGCCAGCGACGAGTGCGTCTCCGCGGTGACGTAGACACGCTCGGTGCCGTCGACGCCCGTCTCCCGCCAGTCCGGCGAGGCCCGGTGCAGTGCGGCGAGCAGCGCCACCAGCGCGGCCGACGACGCCGAGTCCTGCAGCGACCCGCCCCCGCCCCCGGCGAAGGTGAACGCATCGCCGAGGCCGAGCGCGCGGGCGAACCCGTCGACGAGAACCTGCTCCACCTCGGTCCCGGCGGGCGAGGTGGACCAGAGCATCCCCTGCGCGCCGAGCCCGCCGGAGGCGAGGTCGCCGAGCAGCGACAGCAGCGAGGCCTGCGCGGGGAAGTAGCCGTAGAACCCGGGGTGCTGCCAGTGCAGCGACCCGGGGACCACGACGTCGTCGAGCAGGTCGGTCAGCGCGACGCCGAGGTCGTCGGCGGGCTTGTCGGGCAGGTCCACGGGCAGCGCCGCGCGGATCTCCCCGGGCCGCACCGCCGGCCGGACCGGCAGCTCCGCCAGCCCGGCGCGGTGCGCGGCCACCCAGTCGACCAGCGCGTGGCCGAGCCTGCGGAACTCCTCCGGATCGAGATCGGGCACCCCGGCAACCTAGGTCGTGAGCGGCGGGCGTCGCCACTCACGCGCCTCACACCGCCGGCTGGGAGACCAGCGAGCCCGCCTGGTTCTGCTCGCGCAGCGCGGTCTTGAGGACCTTGCCCGAGGGGTTGCGGGGCAGGGCCTCGACGATCGCGACCCGGCGCGGCCGCTTGTACCCGGCGAGGTGCTCCTTGCAGTAGGCCTCGATGGACTCCACGGTCGGCGGGTCGGTCGGGTCCGCGGGCACGACGACGGCCAGCGGCGTCTCGCCCCACTTCGGGTCCGGCACCCCGATCAGCGCGACGTCCCCGATGCCCGGGTGGCCGGCCAGCACGTTCTCCACCTCGGCGCAGTAGATGTTCTCGCCGCCGGAGATGATCATGTCCTTCTTGCGGTCGACCACGTAGTAGTAGCCGTCCTCGTCCTGGCGCACGAGGTCCCCGGAGTGGAACCAGCCGCCGCGGAAGGCCTCGGCGGTCTCCTGGGGCTTGTTCCAGTAGCCGCTCATCACCAGGGGGCCGCGGTAGACGATCTCGCCGATCTCGCCGGGCGCGACGTCGTTCATCTCGTCGTCCACGACCCGGACCTCGACGTTCGCCATCGGCGTCCCGACCGAGCCGATCTTGCGGATGGAGTCGGCGCCGCGCAGCAGCGTGGTGACCGGGCTGCACTCGGTCTGCCCGAAGGACGTGGTCACCTCGGCCTGGGGGAAGGTGTCGATCATCGTCTGGAGCAGGGTGGTGGACGCGGGCGCCGCGCCCCAGGAGATCCGGGTCAGCGCCGAGAGGTCGCGGTCGGCGATGCCCGGCACCGCGCAGATCGCCGCCCACTGGGCCGGCACGCAGAAGCAGGAGGTGACCTGCTCCCGCTCCAGGATGTCCAGCGTCTCGACCGGGTCGAAGTTGCCCGACTTCGGGATCACGACCGTGCCGCCCGCGGTGATCGCGATGTGCGAGCCCGCGACCCCGGCGATGTGGAACAGGGGCGCGGCGGACATCGACACCCCGTGCCGGCCGGTGCCGCCGAGGTGGGCGATGTTGGAGAACGAGTGCAGGTACAGGTTGCGGTGGCTGAGCATCGCGCCCTTGGGTCGCCCGGTGGTGCCGGACGTGTACATGATGAACGCGGTGTCGTCGTCCGAGTTCGGCAGCTCGACGTAGTCCGGCGACGCCGCGGCGAGCACGTCCTCCAGGTCCCCGCCGATCGTGATCACCTGGCGGACGTCGGGTGCCTTCTCCAGCGCCTTGTCCAGCGTGGGTGCCAGGCCCGCGTCGACGATCACCGAGACGGCCCCGGAGTCCGTGAGCGCATACGCCACCTCGTCCGCGACGAGGCGGAAGTTGATCGGCACGCAGATCGCGCCCGCGCGCAGCGGCGCGATGTAGGCCTCGAGCAGGTCGGCGCTGTTCAGGCCCAGCACGGCGACCCGGTCGCCGGGAGTCACCCCGCCGGCGGCGAGGGCGTTCGCGAGCCGGGTGATCCGGTCGTCCGACCGGGCGTAGGTCCGCCGGACACCGGCTCCGGCGTCCACGAACAGCACGGTCTCGGGGGTCACGCGCGCCCAGCGCGCGACGATGTCGCTGAAGCTCATGCCACGGCCGACGATGGCGCCTGACTGCGTCGTCATGCCGCACAGCCTGCCCAATTGAGCGAACGTTCGGCAAGGTCCGTTCGGGCCCGCCCGTGTCCGCCGGGGTCAGCGGCGTGGCCGCCCACCCCGGCGGGGGTGTGGATCAGCGCGGGTAGCGGTCCCGCAGTTCCTGCTTGACCAGCTTGCCGGTGGGGGTGCGGGGCAGGAAGTCGGTGAAGTCGACGCTGCGCGGCGCCTTGTAGTGCGCGATCCGCTCGCGGACGAAGGCGATCAGCTCGCGCTCCAGCTCCGGCCCGGCGTCGACCCCCGGCGCGGGCTGCACGATCGCCTTGACCGACTCGCCCATCTCCGGGTCCGGCACGCCGATCACCGCGACGTCGAGCACCGCGGGGTGCGTGACCAGCACGTCCTCGACCTCGCGCGGGTAGATGTTCACGCCACCCGAGATGATCATGAACGCCTTGCGGTCGGTGAGGAAGAGGTAGCCGTCCTCGTCGAGGTAGCCCAGGTCGCCCGTGGTCGTCCAGGTCGGGTGGTCCGGGTGGGTCGCGCCGGCCGTCTTCTCCGGGTCGTTGTGGTACTCGAACGGCCGCTCGTCCCGCTCGAAGTAGATGGTGCCGACCTCGTACGGCGCGAGGAGCTTGCCCTCGTCGTCGCAGATCCGCACCGTGCCGAGGCCGGCACGGCCGACGGTGCCCGGCCGCTCCAGCCACTCCGGCGAGCTCACGAACGTGATCCCGTTGGCCTCGGTGGCGGCGTAGTACTCGTGGAGCACCGGGCCCCACCAGTCGATCATCGCCTGCTTGACCTCGGGCGGGCACGGCGCCGCGGCGTGGATCGCGACCCGCAGCGACGCGTGGTCGTACTTGCGGCGGGTCTCCTCGGGCAGCTTGAGCATGCGGACGAACATCGTCGGCACCCACTGGCTGTGCGTGACCGAGAAGCGCTCGATCGCGGCCAGCGCGGCCTCCGGGTCGAACCGCTCCATCACGACGGCGGTGCCGCCGATCGCCTGGACCGTGGCGCAGAAGCGCAGCGGCGCGGCGTGGTACAGCGGCGCGGGGGAGAGGTAGACGGTTTCGGTGTCGAAGCCGTACATCGGGCCGAACAGGTCGATGTAGGTGTCGCCCGGCTCGTCGACCGAGGAGTCCGGCAGCGTCGGCTTGATGCCCTTCGGGCGGCCGGTGGTGCCGGAGGAGTAGAGCATGTCCGCGCCGCGGGGCTGCTCGGGCAGCGGCTCGGCCGACACGCCCTCCAGGGTCTCGTCGTAGTCCGCGTAGGCCTCCGAGCCGGGGATCGGGCCGCCGAAGGCCAGCCGGACGCCGACGGAGACCTGGTCGCCGATGGCGGCGGCGAGCCCGGCCACGCCGGCGGACACCAGCAGCGCCTTGGCGCCGCAGTCCGTGACGATGTAGGCCGCCTCGGGCGCGGACAGATGGTGGTTGACCATCGTGACGTAGAGGCCGGAGCGGCGGGCCGCCCAGTAGATCTCGAAGACCCGGGGCGTGTTCTCGGTGACGACGGCGATCACGTCGCCGCGGCGCAGGCCGGCCTCGTGCAGGTACCGGGCCAGGCGGGCGGAACCCTCCTCCAGTTGCCGGAAGGTCAGCGTCTCCCCGCTGCCCGCCATCACCACCGCGGGCTTGTCGGGGGTCGTGGCGGCGTGCGTGCCCGGGTACATGTCCGTCCTCTTCCTCGATCGACGTCCTGCTGTCGGAAGACCCGATCCTGGCAGACGATCGCCGGCGGCGGACGGAGGTGAGGCTCATCTCGCTCGGGGAGCGGGGCGCGGGCGGCGGGGAGGTGCCGGGAGGCTGCCGCGCGGGCCCGGGCGGCTCAGGCGGACGCCGCGGGCGGCTCCGTGCTCTCCAGGGACGGCGCGCCGGACCCGGCGCAGCGCTGTGCGGTGACGACCGTGCCGCGCGCGGAGAACCGGTTGTGCAGGCGCAGGGTCGACTCGGGGGTGACGTGCTTCAGTCGTGCGCAGACGGGACAGGTGCCGTAACCGTTCGTGACCTTCTCGCTCACGTCTCGTGCCTCTCTTCCTCTCCCGTCACCGGGTCGGGGTACCGGTGCGGGTCGGAGGAGTCTACCGGGCGAACGGAACGCGACGGCATCACCGCGACGGGTGGGAAGATCCTCACCGGACGATCAGCTCGGCTTCCGCAGCGGATCGGGCGCCGTTCCGTGCCCGCGCGGGAACGGTGTGCGACGACCGGGAAATGGCGGGCCGGCACGGTTCGGGTGACGAAAGACTCGCCCTTGTCACCGAACCGTGACGGATGTTCCGACGTGTGCTCAGTGGGCCGCGTGGTACGCGTCGAGAACATTGGACGGGATCCGGCCGCGCTCCGAGATCTTCATCCCCTGCGCCACCGCCCATTCCCGAATCGCCTGGTTCTGCTGGCGGTCGGAAACGGGCCGCGAGGCCGGCGCGGGCGCACTGCCCGACGCCCGCCGGCCGGAGGTGCGGCGAGCCGCGGCAATGTACGGCGCCAGCGCCTCGCGCAGCTTCTCGGAATTCTTCGCCGACAGGTCGATCTCGTACGACTTGCCGTCGACGGAGAACTCGACCTGCTCGTCCGCCTCGCCGCCGTCCAGGTCGTCGATCAGCGTGACCGTGGTCTGCTTCGCCACGTTCCCTCCACCCTTCTGCTCACCGGGGCTCCTGCCCCACCGGGCTCCACGCGGGTAGGAAGCATCGCCCGGCGCGGTGTCCGGGTGCTTTCCGGGAGCGGAGTGGATCGGTGTGCGGAACAGGAGAATGCGTCGCCGTCGACAATAAAGGAAGGCGCCGCGGAAAGTCGATTCGGGTCCCCTGTTCCGCGGGCGCGCGTCGCGCGGATCACCCCTTCGGAGGCATCCGGCGGGGTTTTGCGGAGCCCGATCCCGGGGGACCGGCGGATCCGCGGTAATGGCGCCGTCTTCAGGCGACCGGCGTCCACCAGTCCGCGGTCGGCGGCGGGCCCGTCAGGTCGATTCGCTGGCCCGGAACGGGCAGCGCGAGCGGGATTCCGGCCGTTTCCGCGGCGGCCCGCAGCCGGGTCACGGGCTCCGACCAGGGATGAAAGCCGAGATTGAAGGTCGCCCAGTGCACGGGCAGCAGCACCCCGCCGCGGAGGTCGCGGTGGGCGGCCACGCTCTCCTCCGGATTCATGTGGATGTCCGGCCACAGATCCGCGTAGGCGCCGATCGGCAGCAGCGTGACGTCGAACGGTCCCCAACGCTCGCCCGCCCGGGCGAAGGCGGCGGTGTAGCCGGTGTCGCCGCCGAAGTAGGCCCGGTGCCGCGGCCCCGCGACGGCCCACGAGGACCACAGGGTGGTGTCCCGCCGCAGCCCCCGGCCCGAGAAGTGCCGCGCCTCGGCGCACGTGAGGGTCAGCCCGGCCACCTCGGTCCGGCCGTCCCAGTCCAGCTCGACGATCCGGTTCTCCGGCACGCCCCAGGCCCGCAGGTGCGCCCCGATCCCGAGCGGCACCACGAACGGCGCCCCGCCGTGCCGCGGGTCGGCGACCAGGGCGCGGACGGTGGGCAGGTCGAGGTGGTCGTAGTGGTCGTGCGAGATCAGCACGGCGTCGACCGGCGGCAGGTCGGCCAGCGGGACGGGGGCCGGGTGCAGCCGGCGCGGTCCCACCAGGCGCGACGGCGACACGCGCTCGCCCCAGACGGGGTCGGCGAGCACCCGTCGCCCGTCGATCTCGAGCAGCACGCTGGAGTGCCCGAACCAGGTCACCGCGAGGTCTCCGGCGGGCCCGCTGTCGGGGCGGGCCAGCGGGACCGGGCGGGTCGGGCGGCCGGCCCGGCGGCCGACGACCGCGCGGAGGGCGGCCGGCACCGTGCCGGACGGCAGCCCGGTGCCGGGCTCGGTGTTGCAGAAGCGGCCCTCGTGGGCGTGCGCCGACCCGTCGGCGGCGCGGCGCAGCTCCACGGGCGTCGCGCCCATCGCGCGCGGGATGCCCCACGCGGCCGCGCCGGCCGCGGCGAGTCCGCCGGTGGCGGCGAGGGCGAGAGCGGTCAGCACCCCGGTGCGGAAGGGGAGCGGCGTCGGGCGGGCCACGCCTCACAGGGTACGAGCGCGTCGGGCGGGAGATCGCCGGGCGGTCTCAGCCCGCTCCCAGCCCGACCCTCGGCACCAGCCGTCCGTGATCCCCGATCGTGGACGGGACGGTCGGTCTTCGACCGTCCCGGTCCCCGTCCGACGAGCACGGGTCGACCCCGGCGTCCGACACTGCCGCTGTATGGCCTCGGTCAGCCCGTCCGCAGCGCGGTGAGCGGGGCCGCCAGCTCCCGCCACTGGTCCTCCGGCACGCCCCGCTTCTCCGCCGGCAGCGCCTGGACGGCGACGTGGTCGGCGCCGGCGTCGAGGTGCGCCTGCACCCGGGCCACCACGGTGTCGACGTCGCCCCAGGCCACCAGGGCGTCGACGAAGGCGTCGGACCCGCCGTCGGCCAGGTCGGACTCGTCGAACCCGAGGGTCTTGATGTTGTTCACGTAGTTGGGCTGGGCCAGGTAGGTCGCGGTGTAGCGGCGGCCGATCTCGCGGGCCTTCGCCGGGTCCGTCTCGAGCACGACGGCCTGCTCCGGGCAGAGGAGCGGCTCCGCGCCGAGGATCTCGCGCGCCCGGGCGGTGTGCTCGGGCGTGACGAAGTACGGGTGCGCCCCGTCCGTCCGCTCGCCGGACAGCTCGAGCATCTTCGGGCGCAGGGCGGCGAGGACGTACCGGACCGGGGTGGTCGGCCGCTGGGCGGTGTACGGCGCCGCGTCGATGCCGTCGAGGTACTCGCGCATCGCGGTGAGCGGCTTGTCGTACTGGTGCCCGCGCAGGCCGCTGACCAGGTTCTGGTGGCTCACCCCGAGCCCGATCAGCACCCGCTCGGGGTGGGCCTCGGTCAGCGCCTTGGTGGCGCAGGAGGTGGCGACCGCGTCCCGCGCCCAGATGTTGGCGATGCCCGTCGCGCCGACCAGCCGCTCGGTCGCCGACAGCAGCATCGACAGGTGGACGAAGGGGTCCCGGCCGGCGACCTCGGGGATCCACACGGCGCCGTAGCCGAGGGACTCCAGCTCGGCCGCGAGCTCCCGGGCCCGGGCGGCCGGGACGACGTCGAGGGCGCCGGTCCACAGGCCGACGGCGGGAAGGGCGAAACGTGATCTCGTGTCCGTCACCCTCCGGACTCTAGGGTCGGGTCGTGAGCACCTCTACTGCGACGGAGCACCGGGTCTCGACCGAGCGGCGCGGCCGGGTCCTCCTGATCCGGATGGAGCGGGCGGCCAAGCGCAACGCCGTCGACGCGGCCATGACCGCCGCGCTCGACGCCGCGCTCAACGAGCTCGAGGACGATCCCGAGCTGTGGTGCGGCGTCCTCACCGGCGGGCCGACGGTCTTCTGCGCGGGCACGGACCTCGCGGGCGGCGCGGGCGAGCCGACTCCGCGGGGCGGCAACTACGGCGTCGTCCGGCGGGAGCGCTCGACGCCGCTGATCGCGGCCGTCGAGGGCGTGGCGTACGGCGGCGGGTTCGAGATCGTGCTGGCCTGCGACCTGGTGGTGGCTGGCCGGTCGGCGCGGTTCGGGCTGCCGGAGGTGGCGCGTGGGCTCGTCGCGAACTGCGGGGCGCTGTTCCGGGCGCCGCGCCCGCTGCCGCTCAACGTCGCCAAGCAGATGCTGCTCACCGGGCAGCCCCTCGGCGCGGACCGGTCGTACGCGCTGGGCCTGGTCGCCGACGTGGTCGACGACGGGGGCGCGGAGGCCGCCGCGCTCGCCCTCGCGGAGCAGGTGTGCGCCAACGCCCCGGTGGCGGTGCGGGCCACGCTGCGGGCGGTCGAGACCGTGGCCGGGGAGCCCGACGAGCGGGGCTGGGCCGCCACCCGGGAGGCGACCGAGGCCGTGCTCGCCTCGGCCGACCGGCAGGAGGGTGTGGCCGCGTTCCTGGAGAAGCGCGAGCCGCGCTGGAGCGGTCGGTAACCTGCGATCATGACGGACGGGGCGCGGCGGGACGAGCTGGTCCGGCTGCTCCAGGCCTACGCCACCGAGTCCACGCGGCTCGCTCAGGCCTTCTCCGAGCAGCACGGCCTGCACACGACCGACCTGCACGCGCTCATCGCCGTGCTCAACGCCGACCGGGTCGGCGAGCCGCTCACCGCGGGCCGGCTCGGTGCCCACCTCGGCCTGTCCTCGGGGGCGACGACGGCGCTGGTGGACCGGCTCGAGCGGCACGACTACGTGCGCCGGGACCGGGACGAGCGGGACCGCCGCCGGGTGGTGCTGCGGTACGGCTCGGCCGCGGCCGGGATCGGCCAGGCGTTCTTCGGGCCGCTCGGGGCGGGGATGGACGCGATGCTGGAGGGCTACGACGAGGCCGAGCTCGCCGCCGTCGCCCGGTTCCTGTCCGGGGTCACGGAGCTGGTGGCGCGGCGGCGCCGGGAGGTGCGTCCGCTCGCCTCCCCGTGAAGGGTCGCGGTATGTGCGCCTTCCCGTTGCGCACGGGCACCGCGGCGGGTGAGGCTCACGATCGTGAGCGACGCCGCCCTCCTCGATGCCCTCTCCTTCGAACCGCTGACCCCGACCGCGTACCTGGATCGCGCCGCCGCGGCGCACGGCGACCGGATCGGGGTCGTCGACGGGGACCGGCGGTGGACCTACGCAGAGCTGCACGAGCGGTGTACGCGACTGGCCGGGGGGCTGGCTCCCATCGCGGACGGCCGGCCCGTGGCGGTGCTGGCGCCGAACACCCACGTATTGCTGGAGGCGAACTTCGGGGTGCCGTGGGCGGGGGTGCCGCTGGTGGCGGTGAACACCCGGCTGTCGGCCGGCGAGGTGGCCTACATCCTGCAGCACTCGAAGTCCGCCGTGCTGATCCACGACCCGTCCTTCGACGCGCTGGTCGACGACGTGTTCACGCAGCTCGACGCCCCGCCGCACCGGATCCGCTCAGGTGCGGAGTACGAGGCGCTGCTGGACGGCGCGGAGCCGCTGCACCGCACGCCGTCGGACGAGCGGTCGCTGCTGTCGATCAACTACACGTCGGGGACGACGGGCCGGCCCAAGGGCGTGATGTACCACCACCGCGGTGCCTACCTGCAGGCCGTGTCGATGGTGGGGCACACCGGGCTGACGCCGTCGAGCGTCCACCTGTGGACCTTGCCGATGTTCCACTGCAACGGCTGGTGCTTCCCGTGGGCCGTCACCGCGGCCGCGGCGACGCACGTCTGCCTGCCCAAGGTGGACCCGGCGGAGGTGTGGCGGCTGATCCGCGAGGAGGGCGTGACGCACCTGAACGGGGCGCCCACGGTGCTGTCGATGATCGCGTACGCCAAGGACGCGTCGCCGTTGCCGGAGGGACACACGGTCCGGATCGCGACGGGCGGGGCGCCGCCGTCGCCGGCGATCCTGCGGCGGATGGGGGAGTTGGGCTTCGAGGTCACGCACCTGTACGGGCTGACCGAGACCTACGGGCCGGCGATGCTGTGCGACTGGCGCCCGGAGTGGAACTCCCTCGACGCGGAGGCGCAGGCGCGGCTCAAGGCGCGGCAGGGCGTCGGGAACATGATCTCGTGCGCGGTCCGGGTGATCGGCGAGGACGGCGCCGATGTGCCCGCCGACGGCACCGCGACCGGCCAGATCGCGTTGCGCGGCAACAACCTGATGCTGGGCTACCTCGACGACCCGGAGGCGACCGCGGCGGCGGCGCCGGACGGCTGGTTCCGCACCGGCGACATCGGCGTCGTGCACCCCGACGGCTACGTGGAGCTCCGCGACCGGTCGAAGGACGTGATCATCTCCGGCGGCGAGAACATCGCGTCGGTCGAGGTCGAGCAGGCCATCATGGACCACCCGGCGGTGCTGGAGGTGGCGGTGATCGCGGTGCCCGACGAGCGGTGGGGCGAGGTCCCGGCGGCGTACGTGACGCTGCAGGAGGGGGCGTCGGCGACCGAGGAGGAGATCGTCGAGCACGTCCGCGGCCGGCTGGCGCGGTTCAAGGCGCCCAAATCCGTGACCTTCGGCGAGCTGCCCAAGACCTCCACCGGCAAGATCCAGAAGTTCGTGCTCCGCGACAAGGCGTGGGCCGGGGTGGAGCGCCGGATCCAGTGAGCGAACGGCGCTCTCGCTCGTTCCTACTGTGCGAGAGCGCCGCTCGTGCGGGCACGGTCAGGTGCTGAGCTTGCTCATCGTCTTCCACTCGTCCCACGGCACCGCCCAGTCGTAGATGTCGCCGTCCTGGGCGGACAGCGGGACGCTGCTGCCGGTCACCTCGACGGGGTCGCCGTACATCGCCGTGTCGAAGTAGGCCTTGGCGTTGGCGATCGACAGGTTGATGCAGCCGTGCGAGATGTTGCGGCGGCCCTGCGCGGACTGCGAGGCCGGGTTGGCGTGGATGAACTCGCCGTTGTTGGAGATCCGCACCGCCCAGTACTCCGGCATGTTCACGTAGCCGTAGTCCGGGTTGGACATCAGGACCTTCTCGGACTTCGCCATGACGATGTGGATGCCGCTGCGGGTGACCCGGCGCGGGTCGCTCTCCAGGCCGTAGCTGGCGGGCAGGTCCATGACCTGCTGGCCGTCCCGGATCACGACGATCCGGTGGCTGTTCTCGTCGGCCTTCACGATCTGGCTGCGGCCGATGGTGAAGTGGGTGGTCAGGTCGGCGGAGCCGTAGCCGGCGGTGCCGAGGTCCTTGCCGTACAGCGGCACGACCACCGAGACCTGCGTGCCGACCGGCCAGTACTCCTTGGGCCGCCAGTGCACCCGGGAGCCGCCCCAGTCGTCCGGCAGCCAGGCCCAGGCGCCCTCGACCGGGGTCGACGTCGTGATCCGCAGCCCGCGCTCGATCTCCGCCTTCGCCTCGTCGGACAGGTCGCGGTCGAAGCGGACGGCGACGGGCGCGGCGATCCCGACCGTCGCGCCCTCGCCGATGTTGGTCGACGCCTTGACCAGGCGCGCCGGGGCGACGGTGGTGAAGGACCCGGCCAGCGGGGTGACCGCGCCGTCGGGCGCGACCATCGAGCCGCTCCAGGTGTAGGTCTCGTGGTAGGCGAGCGGCGCGGTGGCGGTCCACCGGGCCTGGTCGCCGGAGTAGCTGCCGGGCAGCGCCTCGCCGTCCGAGTCGGTGAGCGCGACGTCCCGCAAGGTGCCCGCGCTCGCGGACGCCCGGGCGGCGCCGAGGGGGTGGACGTCGGCGGTGCCGGCCGCGGGCTGCAGCTCGAGCCGGGGGACGACGGCCGCCGGGGCCTGCGGCGCGGCGGCCGCCCGACCGCTGTGCGGAGCGTCGGCGTTGGCGCTCGCGCAGGCCGCGACGAGCCCGGCGGACACCCCGAGCGCGACCGCCCCCGCCAGGATGCGGCGCACGGCACGCCACTGCACCGATTTCACGGCTCCCCCTCGTGTCACACGAACCCCACGATCATCATGCCAACGGTCGGTGAGGATCCGGAGCGGAGCGTGATTGCGATTCGATAGCGTTACGGGAATCACCCGAACGGCCCAGGAAATGGGAGTGAGCCATTCCGGGCGGATCGTCCGGATCCCGAATCACCCCTTGGCGTGGCCCGCGAGCAGCGCCGCAGCTCGGAAGGGGTGGGCCGGCGGCGGGGCATCGCGGGCAGTGACGGGGGCGTGTGTCGCGACCACGACCGTCGCCCTGTCCGGCGGCGCGCCGCCGGCCCCGGCCCGACCACCGAACCGGCGGCACACCGTGGTTGGTCCGGCGCCCCGGGTGGTACCCGGCGCCCACTGCGTCACGTCGGTCGCCACGTCGGTGCGCCGCCGGGGCGCAGGGCGGCGCGGGTGTCGCACCGCGGGAGCGGGGGCGCCGGCGGAACCACCGGTGCGCCCGGGACGACCGGAGGTGGACGGGAGCATGACGTCGGGCGAGGGTGGCGAGGTCACCGGAACCAAGGACAAGGACTACAACCTCATCTGGTTCACAGAGCAGTGCTTGAACAACGCGCTGCGGCTGGAAACCTACGTCCAGGACGCCGAACGCGACGGCGACGGCGACCTGGCCGAGTTCTTCCGGCGGGCGCAGGGGGAGAGCCGCAAGGGCGCCGAACAGGCAAAGCAGATGCTCGGCCGGCGGCTGGCCGGCTGACGGGACCGGACACGAGGACACGGTCGCCCGGCTCCGCTCCAGGGGGACACCCGACGAGCGGGGTCCTGGCGGCCGTGTCCGTGGCCGGGATCAGCGGAGTCCCGGAACACGGGCGCGGACGGGTCAGCGGAGGCCGAGGGTGCGGTAGCGGCGACGCCGGCGGACCAATCGGTCGACGGGGGAGAGCGGGAGCAGGGCGCGCAGCTCGGACTCCACCGCGTCGGCGACCCGGCGGGCGAAGGCCTCGGGCTCGTCGGCGGCGTCCGGGAGTTCGTCGACGATCGTGTCGACCGCGCCCGCCCGCAGCAGGTCGACGGCCCGGACGTGCTGCTGTGCCGCCACCTCGGCCGCCTTCTCCGGCGTGCCGTGCACGATCGTGCTGGCGCCCTCGGGCGGCAGCGGGGTGAGCCAGCCGTGCCGGGCGGCGATCACCCGGTCCGTCGGCAGCAGGGCGAGCGCGGCGCCGCCGGTGCCCTGCCCGAGCAGCACCGAGACGGTCGGGACGGGGAGCTCGGTCAGCTCGCCGAGGCAGCGCGCGATCTCGCCGGCCAGTCCGCCCTCCTCGGCCGCCACCGACAGCGCCGCCCCGGTCGTGTCGATCACCGAGACCACCGGCAGGCCCAGCTCGGCCGCCAGCCGCATGCCGCGCCGCGCGGTCCGGAGCGCGCCCGGCCCGAGCGGTTCCGCGGCCTGCGCCCTGCGGTCCTGCCCGAGCAGCACGCACGCGACGCTGCCGAACCGCACCAGCGCGAGCAGCAGGCCGCGCCCGGCCTCGCCCTCCCCGGTCCCGGCCAGCGGGACGACATCCGTGGCCGCCAGCCGCAGCACGTCCCGCACCCCCGGGCGCTCCGGCCGCCGGGACCGCTCGATGGAGCCCCAGGCGTCCTCGTCCGGACCGGTGGGCTCGCCGCGGGCCGGTGCCGACGGGGGCGGCCGCATCGGGTCGACGGGGTCGAGCATCGCCAGCACCCGCGCCGCGACGCCGGCGAGCCGCTCCGCGGGGAGCACCGCGTCGACGATCCCGTGCCGGTGCAGGTTCTCCGCCTTCTGCACGCCCTCCGGGAACTGCTCGTCGTACAGCGCGGAGTACACCTTCGGCCCCAGGAACCCGACGAGCGCGCCGGGCTCGGCCACGGTGACGTTGCCCAGCGAGCCCCACGAGGCGAACACCCCGCCCGTGGTCGGATGCCGCAGGTAGACGAGGTACGGCAGGCCCGCCGCCTTGTGCGCGGTGACCGCCGCCGAGATCGCCGCCATGCGCAGGAACGCGATCGCGCCCTCCTGCATCCGGGTCCCGCCCGACGCCGTCGCGGCCAGCAGCGGCAGGCGCTCGTCCGTCGCCCGCTCGATCGCCCGGATCAGCCGCTCGGCGGTGGCCACGCCGATCGACCCGGCGAGGAACGCGAACTCGCTGCACACCACCGCGACCCGCCGGCCCGCGATCCGGCCCTCGCCGGTGATCACGGCCTCGTCCACGCCGCTGCGCTCGTGCGCCGCCGCGAGCTCGGCCCGGTACTCCGCGGTGTCGGCGACGAGCGGCACCGGGGCCGGCATGGTGTCCCAGGACCGGAAGGTCCCGTCGTCGAGCACGGTGTCCAGCAGCTGGCGCGAGCGCGGCGTCACGGGGTGAGCCTGCCACCCGCGAGGGCACTCAGCAGGACCGTCACCACCATCGGGGGCCCACCATCGGGCGCTGACAGGCGGCTCACAGAAAGTCCTCACCGACCCCACACGACCGGCCCGCACCGTGGGCGCATGACCGCCACGGCGACGCACCGGCGCGCATTGACCCGCCTGGTGCTCGACCCCGTGTCCGACGCCGGCGCGGCCGGTCCCGACCACCGGTGGCGGCTGGACCTGCCGCCTGCGCCGGTGGTGGTGCTCGGCGACACCCTGCGGCTCACCCAGGTGGTGACGAACCTGCTGGCCAACGCCCGCACCCACACTGCCCCAAGAGGGGCGGTCGCCACTCACGACTCCGGGTGACCAGGGGTTCCGTCGCCCCCGCGCTCAGACCCTGCAGGGGTCACCCGCTCGACGTACCCTTTCGCGCACATCGTGCCCGGCTGTACTGATCACGGCGGATCACCCTGGAGTGCGGATGACCGAGACCGGCCAGCAGACCACCACCGGCACACGCCATCGGCTGCCCGTCAGAACACTCGTCGCCGCCTCCATCGGCAACGCGATCGAGTGGTACGACTGGACGATCTACGCGACGTTCTCGATCTACTTCGCGACGCAGATCTTCCCGCCCGGCAACGAGGCGCTTGCCCTGATCAGCACGCTCGCCACCTACGCGCTGGCCTTCTTCTTCCGGCCGCTCGGCGGGTTCCTGCTCGGCCGCTTCGCCGACGTCCGAGGCCGCCGCACGGCGATGATGCTGACCATCCTGCTGATGGCCGGCGGCTCGCTGGTGATCGCGATCCTGCCGACGTTCTCGATGGTCGGCTGGCTCGCCCCGGTCCTGCTGCTGCTCGCCCGCATCGCGCAGGGCATGTCGCTGGGCGGCGAGGTGTCCAACGCGTCGGCCTACCTGGGCGAGGTCGCCCCTCCGCTGCACCGCGGCCGCTACTCGTCCTTCTTCTACATCTCCACCGGCGGGGCCGTGCTGATCGCGAGCGTGCTCGGCGTGATCCTCTCCGGCTCGCTGTCGGAGGACCAGGTCTCCTCCTGGGGTTGGCGGATCCCGTTCGTCGTCGGCGGCCTGCTCGGGCTCCTCGGGCTCTGGCTGCGCCGGGCGATGCCGGAGACCGAGCAGTACGAGACCAACAAGGCCAAGGCCCAGACGATCCGCAACCCGCTGATGCTCACGCTGCGCGAGCACCCGAAGGCCGTCGGCCAGCTCGTCGGCTTCACCCTGCTCTCGACGCTCTGCTACTACACGTTCTTCTCCGCGCTGACCCCGTACGCCACGAAGTCCCGCGGGGTCGACCCGTTCGACGTCTTCCTCGCCCTGTCGATCGCGACGGGGCTGTTCGTCCTGCTGCAGTATCCGATGGGCGCGCTGTCGGACCGGTTCGGGCGCAAGCCGCAGCTGCTCTTCTGGTCCGCGGCGACCGCGATCCTCATCGTGCCGCTGTCCGCCCTGGTCCGCCCCGGGCTCGTCGGGCTGCTCGTGGTGTTCTGCGTGGGGCTCGGGCTCTACACGATGATGACCTCGATCGCCCCGGCGATCATGAGCGAGCTGTTCCCGACCGAGCTGCGCGGGCTGGGCATCGGCGCCTGGTACAACCTCACGGTCGCGCTGTTCGGCGGCACCGCGCCGCTGATGATCCAGTGGCTGGGCGGGGCGTTCTTCTGGTACGTCGCCATCGGCGCGGTGATCGCGTTCCTGACCGTGCTCACGCTGCCGGAGACGAAGGGGACCGTCCTGCGATGAGCCGTGCGAGGGTGGGGACGTGAGCCAGCCCGCGAGCTACGACGTCGCCGCCCTCCGCACGCAGTTCCCCGCGCTCAAGGCCGGGTCCGCGCACTTCGACGGGCCCGGTGGCTCGCAGACCCCCGAGCCGGTGGCCCGCGCGGTGTACGAGGCGCTGACCTCACCCATCGCGAACCGCGGCACCGTCACCAAGGCCGAGCGGCACGCCGACGGGATCGTGCTGCGGGCCCGGGCGGCGATGGCGGACCTGCTCGACGCCGACCCGCGCGGGATCGTGTTCGGGCGCAGCATGACCCAGCTGACCTTCGACCTCGCGCGCACGCTGGCCGAGACGTGGCGGCCGGGGGACGAGGTCGTCGTCACCAGGCTGGACCACGACGCCAACATCCGGCCCTGGGTCCTGGCCGCGGAGGCCGCCGGCGCGACCGTGCGCTGGGCGGACTTCGACCCGGAGACCGCCGAGCTCACCGCCGCGGACGTCGCCGCCGTGCTGTCGCGACGCACCCGGCTGGTCGCGGTGACGGGTGCGTCGAACCTCGTCGGCACGATCCCGCCGATTGCCGAGATCAGCGCCCTCGCGCACGACGCCGGGGCCCTGACGATGGTCGACGGCGTGCACCTCACCGCGCACGCCGGGATCGACGTCTCGGAGCTCTGCGCGGACTTCTTCGCCTGCTCGCCGTACAAGTTCCTCGGCCCGCACTGCGGGGTGCTCGCCGCCCGGCCGGAGCTGCTGGAGGAGCTGCGCCCGGCGAAGCTCGCGCCCAGCAGCGACGCCGTCCCGGAGCGGTTCGAGCTGGGCACCCTGCCCTACGAGCTGCTCGCCGGCACCACGGCCGCGGTCGACTTCCTCGCCGGGCTCACGGGCTCGCAGGCGGACCGGCGCACCGCGCTGCTCGAGGCGATGGGCGCGATCCGGGCGCACGAGGAGCCGCTGCGCATCCGGATCGAGCAGGCGCTGGCCGAGCTGCCCGGCGTCCGCGTGCGGTCCCGGGCGGCGCACCGCACCCCGACCCTGCTCGTCGAGTTCGCCGACAAGCACCCGACCGACGCCTACCGCTACCTCGCCGAACGCCGGATCAACGCCCCCGCCAGCTCCTTCTACGCGTTGGAGGCCAGCCGCCGGCTCGGGCTGGGCGACAACGGGTCGCTGCGGATCGGCCTGTCCCCGTACACGGACGACTCGGACGTCGACCGGCTGCTCGACGGTCTGGCCTCGTTCGTGGCCCTCCCGTGAGCGGGAACCGACCCTAGAGGGCAGTCCGCACGCACGACCCCCGTGACCTGCGGCGGATGAGCCGGGGATCACATCGCCGGTCCCGCGCACGCGGGCGCGGCCGGAGATCGCCGCGGCCCGCCGCGTCCACGGAGGACGCGCGCGGGCCGCCGGACGGCCGGATGGCAGCCCCCGGTCGGGTGCGGCTACGGTCGCCCGCGGCGCGGCCGTCCGGCCGCCCGGGACCAGGGGGTTCTCCTATGACGACCGCAGCCGCGCTGGGCGAGCTGCTCATGAGCCGCAGCCTCGACGACCCCGAGCTGCAGGCCGCCACCGACGCCGTGCCCGACGAGCGGGTCCTGCCCGACGTGCACGTGCTCAAGATCGGCGGGCAGAGCCTGCTCGACCGGGGCCGCTCGGCGGTCCTCCCGGTGGTCGAGGAGATCGTCGCCGCGCTCCCGCGGTACCGGCTGCTGATCGGCACCGGCGGCGGCACCCGCGCCCGGCACGCCTACGCCCTGGCCGCCGAGCTCGGCCTGCCGACCGGCGTGCTCAGCGACATCGGCTCGGCCGTGGCGGGGCAGAACGCGACGATGCTCGGCCACCTGTTCGCCAAGCACGGCGTCCCGGTGGTCGGCGGCGGGGCGATGGCCGCGCTGCCGCTGCGGGTCGCCGAGGTCGGCGCCGCGATCTTCGCCGGCATGCCGCCCTACGACATGTGGCAGCGCGTGCCGGCCGAGGGCGTGATCCCGCCCTACCGCACCGACGCCGGCTGCTACCTCGTCGCCGAGACCTACGGCTGCGCGTCGATGATCTTCGTCAAGGACGAGGACGGCCTCTACACGGCCAACCCGAAGACGGACCCGTCGGCCATCCTGATCCCGGAGATCACGGTCGACGAGCTGATCGCGCGGGACCTGCCCGACCTCGCCGTCGAGCGCCCGGTGTTCGACCTCATGCGGAACGCCCGGTTCGTGAAGAAGATCCAGATCGTCAACGGCCTGAAGCCCGGCCTGGTCACCCGCGCGCTCGCGGGCGAGCACGTCGGCACGATCATCACGGCGGAGGGCTGATCATGACCGAGTACGGCAAGGACGTCCCGTCGCTGCTGGCGCGGCAGACGCTGCTCGACCGCGACCTCGTCCGGCCGGTCACCTCGCGCCCGGTGACCCGGCTGCTGCCCTGGCTCGACATCGTGGTGATCGGCGGCGGCGCGATCATCGACCGGGGGCGGGACGCGATCCTGCCCCTCGTCGACGAGCTGCGCGGCGCCTTCGGCGACCACCGGATGCTGATCCTCACCGGCGCCGGCATCCGGGCCCGGCACGCGATCGGCGTGGGCCTCGACCTGGGCCTGCCCACCGGCGCGCTGTCGGAGCTCGCGGCCACCGAGGCCGAGCAGAACGGTCACCTGCTGGCCGCCCTGCTCGCGGCGGACGGCGTGTCCTACGTGCCACACGGGACCGTCGCCCGGCAGCTCGCCGGGCACCTGGCGGCGGCGCCGGCCGTCGTCTCCAACGGGTACCCGCCCTACGGATCCCACGAGTTCCCGGCCGTGGTCGGCAAGCTGCCGATGCACCGCACCGACGCGGGCGCGGTCCTGCTCGCCGACGCCTTCGGCGCCCAGCGGCTGATCTTCGTCAAGGACGTCGACGGCCCCGGTGGCCGCGTCCCGGCCACGACCCCGGAGCTGCCCGTGGACCGGCTGGCCTGCGAGCTGCTGCCCACCGCCAAGCACGTCCGGGAGTTCCGGGTGGTCAACGGCCTGACCCGCGGCGCGCTCACCGACGCGCTGGCCGACAAGGACACCGGCACCGTCGTCCACGCCTGAACCCCACCGGCGAACCGCCCTCTCGCTCACTCTAGGTATGAGCGAGAGGGCCGTTCGCTCGTTCTCAGGCCAGCCAGCCCGGCCGCACCAGGCCGGTCTCGTACGCCAGCACCACGAGCTGCGCGCGATCCCGCACGCCCAGCTTCACCATCGAGCGGCTGACGTGCGTCTTCGCCGTGGCCGGGCTGACCACGAGCTTCTCGGCGATCTCGTCGTTGGACAGGCCGGCGGCGACCAGCGCGAGCACCTCGCGCTCGCGGCCGGTCAGCGCGTCGAGCCGGCGGTCGGGTGCGGGTGGGCGGGACCGCGCGGCGAACTCCTCGACGAGCCGGCGGGTCACGCCGGGGGAGAGCAGCGCCTCCCCGGCGTGCACCACCCGCACCGCGTGCAGCAGCTCGGCCGGCTCGGTGTCCTTGACCAGGAACCCGCTGGCGCCGGAGCGCAGCGCCTCGAAGATGTAGGCGTCCTCGGCGAAGGTGGTCAGCACGACGACCCGGACCCCGGCCAGCCGCGGATCGGCCACGATGTCCCGGGTCGCGGCCAGCCCGTCCCGCCCGGGCATCCGGATGTCCATGAGCACGACGTCGGGTGCGGTGTCGCGGCAGACCCGCAGCACCGCCTCGCCGTCCTCGGCCTCGCCGACCACCTCGAGGTCCGGCGCGGAGCCGAGCAACGCCCGGAACCCGGCCCGGACCAGCGCCTGGTCGTCCGCCAGCACGACCCTGATCACCCTGTCTCCTCCTCGGTCCGCGCCCCGGCCGCCCCGGCCGCCCCGACCGCCGCGCCGCCGGAGCCGGCGAGCGGCAGCACCGCCTCCACCCGGAACCCGCCGCCGGGCGCCCGCCCGTGGGTCAGCGTGCCGCCCAGCGCGGTGGCGCGCTCGCGCATCCCGACCAGCCCCGTGCCGCCCTCGCCGGGCCGTTCGGGCGGGCCCGCGCCGTCGTCGTCGACGACGACCCGGAGCGCGCCGTCCGCCCCGGTCACCTTCACGAGCGCGCGCCCGGCGCCGGCGTGCTTGCGGACGTTGGTCAGCGCCTCCTGCACGATCCGGTAGGCGGCGAGGTCGACGCTCGGCGGCAGCCCCGTGACGTCGGCGTCGACCGAGGTGGTGACGGCCAGGCCCGCGGCCTCGTTGTCGGCCACCAGCCGGTCGAGCATCCCGAGGCCGGCGGTGGGCGCACGCGGCGGCTCCTCGTCGACCCCGCGCAGAACGCCGAGGGTGGAGCGCATCTCGCGGAGCAGGTCCCGGCTGGCGTCCTTGATCGTGGCCAGCGCCCGCCGGGCCTGCTCGGGGTCGTCGTCGATCAGGTAGAGGGCGACGCCGGCCTGCACGTTGATCAGCGAGACGTGGTGGCCGAGCACGTCGTGCAGCTCCCGGGCGATCCGCAGCCGTTCCTCGCCGGCCTGCCGCCGCGCGGTCTCCTCGCGCGTGGCCGCCGCCTGGGCGCGGCGCTCGCTGCGGGCCCGCCACAGCTCGCACCCCGCGATGTACGCGGCCAGCCACGCCAGCCAGCCCAGCCGGCCCTCGAGCCCGGCCGCGCCGCCGCGGGCCACGATCTGGATCGCCAGCCCGGCGAGCACGGCGACGGCCGTGGTCACGTAGGCCACCCGCCGGTGCCCGCGCAGGATCGCCTCGGCCAGCGCGACCAGCGAGGGCACCACGACCGGCCCGAACGGGTAGCCGAGGGCGAGGTAGCCGAGCAGGACCGCGGTGCAGCCGACCAGCACCGCGGGCGGGTGCGCCCGGCGGACGACGAGCAGCAGCGGGCCCAGCACGATCAGGGCGATCCCGAGCGCGTCGACCGGGCGGGCCGTCGGCACGAAGCGGGACGCGTTGAGCGCGGCGACCAGCCCCACGACCAGCCAGGCGGCCGGGGTCAGGACGGTGTGCGGCACGCTCTGCCACGAGCGCCGCAGCAACCCGACCCACCAGGACACACCCGCACCCTAGGGCGACGCGCGCCCCGGACGCGTCGGTCGGCGGGGGACCGGCGGCGTACTCCCCGGGGCGTACGCCGCAGGCCCGCGGCCCCCCTCCGGCGGCAGCGCAGGTCCCGCCCGCGGGCCGACGTGCGCGTCGCCGCTCCCCGGCACCGTGGAGGCACACCACGAGAACACCTGGGGGACAGCATGAGCGAGAGCACCGAATACACCGGCCACACCGCCCGCCTCCGCACCGACGCCGCGCTGCGGCTCTCCGACGCCGACCGCGAGGCCGTCGCCGACCGGATCCGGGCGGCCGCCGCCGAGGGGCGGCTGACCCTCGAGGAGGCCGACGAGCGCCAGCAGGCCGCCTACGCCGCGAAGATCGAGGCGGACCTGATCCCGCTGACCGCCGACCTCCCGGCCCCGCCGCCCCCGCCGCCGGGCCTGCGGACCCTGCCGCCCGACGCCCGGCGCCGCCTGATGATCCACGCCGGGATCGGCCTCGCCGTGGTCCTGCTGGTCCTGGTGCGCTGGATCGTCGGCCCGGTGTCGTTCTTCTGGCCGGGCGGGCCGATCTTCTGGATCGCGGTCAGCATCGCGGCGCACTACTGGTTCGCGACCCGCCGGCGCAGCGCTCAGCGGGCCTGACCGCCGGGCTGTCCGTAGGTCCGCAGCTGCTCGCCGACGGCGGCCAGCTCGTCGTCGGCGAGGAGCGAGGGCTCCCCGAGCAGCCGGGCCTGGTGGTAGAGCCGGCACAGCCACTCCAGCGTGACGGCCCGGTCGTAGGCCCGGGCCAACGTGTCGCCGCACGTCGTGGCACCGTGGTTGCGCAGCAGCACCGCACTGCGCCCCGCCATCGCCCGCACGCTCGCCTCGGCCAGCTCGGCCGACCCGTACCGCTCGTACGGTGCGACCCGCACCGGCCCGCCCAGCTGCATGACCAGGTAGTGGATGCCGGGCAGCTCGTCGACCACCGTGGACAGCGCCGTCGCGTAGAGCGGGTGCGTGTGGACGACGGCCCGCTCCTCCGTGCCCGCGTAGACGGCCAGGTGCATCGGCAGCTCGGACGAGGGCAGCGGCCCGTCCTCGACCGGGCGCCCGTCGAGATCGACCACGCACACCCCCGCCGGGGTCAGCGCGCCGTAGTCGACACCGGTCGGCGTGATCGCGACGAGCTCCCCACGCCGCTCGCTCACGTTGCCCGAGGTGCCGACCGTGAGCCCCGCGGCGGCCATCCGCCGGCAGCACTCCACGATCCGCACCCGCTCGTCCGCCAGCAGCACGCCGTCTCCTGTCACGCTCCGTCATCCGGTCCGCAGCGATGGTAACCGTCCGTGGTGCGGTGGGTACGCCGCTCGGCGCGCCGGGTGCCGGGCGAGCGGCGGGATACGACCGTCCGTCGCGTGATCGACTCCGTCCGTCGGAACGCAGAGCGATCATGGCGGGACGGCCCGTCACCTGATCGTGGAGCCCTCGTTCATCCGATCGTGCACAGCGCGTCGGAATCCTCCCCGGTCCACGCCGCCGCCCCCGCCAACCGGTCGTGGGCTGCGTGATGGCGAACCACACCCTGCCCCCGCGGACCCGCCGGTCCGCCTGGCGCTCCGGGCGTTCGCGGTCCGGCCTCGCCCTCTGGGCCGGCTTCGGCGTCGTGGCCCTGCTGGCGATCGTCCTGGTCGTCGGGCTGCTGCTCGGCGGTGCCCCGTCGCCGGTCGCGCAGCAGGGCGGCACCGCCGCCGGCGCCGACCCGGTCGCGGCGGCCGTCGAGCCGGCCTCGCTGCAGGAGAGCACCACCTACACGACGCTGCAGGGCACCGTGCCCGACCCGGCGCCGCAGGAGACCACGGACGGCCGGGTCGCGCACCCGGTCCGCGAGACGGTGGTCCACGACGCGCCCGGCGGCACCCCGATCGCCCGCATGCCCGTGACGCAGATCGGCGACACGTGGCTCCCGGTGATCGCACAGCAGGGGGAGTGGGCGCAGGTCCTGCTGCCCTCGCGGCCCAGCTCGTCGACGGGATGGCTGCCGCTTGCCGACCTCGACGTGAAGACCACGCCGTACCGCATCGCCGTGCACCTGGGCTCCACGAGGCTCGCCCTCTACGAGGACGGCGCGAAGCTCGCGGAGTGGACGGTCGGCATCGGCAAGCCCTCGGCGCCCACCCCCACCGGCCGCACCTTCCTGCTCGGCGCGTTCAGCGACGACCAGCAGATGTACTCCCCGGTGATCCTGCCGCTGGGCACGCACAGCCCCACGCACGACACCTTCGGCGGCGGCCCGGGGACCGTCGCCATCCACACCTGGCCGACCGACGACGTGCTCGGCACCGCCACCAGCGACGGCTGCATCCGCGTCCCCGCGGACGCGCTGCGCCAGCTCACCGAGGTGCCCCTGGGCACGCTCGTGACGATCGACGAAGCATGATCCAGAAAGGGACGCGACGCGTGAAGACCTCCAAGTTCGCCGGTGCCGGTGCGGCCGCGGTGGGTGCGGCCACGGCCGCGGCGGTGCTGCTGCTGGGCTCCGCCGCCGCCGCGGCCGAGCCGTCCGTGGACTCGTCCGCCTACGTCTTCCGGACGGACGGCCTGCTGTCGATCAGCCCGAGCCCGTACGCCGAGTCGCGGGGCGGCGAGCACGACCGGCAGAGCGTGGCCGACGTGACCGCGCTCCCGCTGCACGGCAAGCCCGGCATCGGCCTGTCCGCGCTGGTCGCCGAGGCCGAGGGGCACCGGGCCGAGGCCACCGTGGCGAAGGTGAACCTGCTCGACGTCCTCGAGGCGGAGACGTTCCGGACCTGGTGCGACGGGGCGGACGGCGGCTCGGCCGGCGTCGACCTCGTCGACGCGTCGATCCTCGGGACGCCGGTGCAGGCGCCCCTCGAGGAGGAGCGGTTCGACGTGTCCCCGCTCCTGCGGATCACGCTCAACCAGCAGGACCGCGACGACGACTCGATCACCGTCACCGGCTTCACGCTCACGCTGGTACCGGGGCAGGACCGCGCGCGCGACCTCACCGACAAGGAGCAGGAGGTCGCGCCGGACCTGATCGGCCTGGTCACCGGGCAGCTGCCGGACCTGCAGAAGACCCCGCTGAAGACCGTCGACGACCTGCTCCGGGCGCTCTCGCCGAAGGGTGACCTGCTGAAGATCACCGTCGGGTCCACGACCTGCGCGCTGGAGGCGGACGAGGAGCACGACGAGCCGGCCGTCAAGAAGCACGAGCCGGAGCCCGGCGAGGCGCCGCGGCCCGAGGTCGTGCAGAAGAACCTGCCCGTGACCGGCTGACGGGGGCCGGACGGGAGGTCGGGGGCCGGGGCCCGCGCGTGGGGAACGCCCGGCCCCGGCCCTGCCCGTGGGCAGCTCAGGTGTCGCGGGCGGCGTCGGATGCCGCGCGCTTGCGCCGCTTGCCCTCGTGCATCGCCTGCACCCGCGCGACGGGGATCGCGTGTCCCTCCTCGAGCAGGTCGGCCGGGAGCTCCTGCGGCTCGGCCAGCGCCTCGGTCCAGGTGGGCCGGCCCGCCAGCAGGTCCGGCGCGGTGCGGAGGGTGAAGTCCGTGGGGGAGACCGCGTCGAGCTCGTCCCAGGCCAGCGGGAAGGACACCGGCAGGCCGGGGCGGATGCGCGGGCTGTAGGCCGCGACCACGGTCGCGCCGCCCGCGCGGGTGGAGTCGACGAAGACCTTGCCCTCGCGCTCCTCGCGGAGGAAGGCGGTGGTGGCGATGCCCGGGTCGAGCTTCTCGGTCCGCGCGGCCAGGGCGCGAGTGGCGGCCGCGGCGTCGTCGAACGGGGTCGGCGCGAGCGGGACGACGATGTGGACGCCCTTGGAGCCGCTCGTCTTGAGGGCCCCGGTGAGCCCGGCGCCGGCGAGCGCCTCGCGCACCAGGTGGGCCACCGCGACGACGGCGGGGAAGCCGGCGCCCTCCGGCGGGTCGAGGTCGAGCACGAGCTCCGACGCCTGCGCCGCCCCGACCGTGAACAGGGCCGGGTGGTACTCCACGGCCCGCTGGTTGGCCAGCCAGAGCAGGGTCCGCCGGTCGTCGCAGAGCGCGTACCGGACCTCGCGGCCGGTCTGCGAGCGGATGACCGTGCTGCGCACCCAGTCCGGGGTGTAGCGGGGGAGGTTCTTCTGCATGAACGGCTCCTGGCCCGGCCGCACCCGGATCACCGAGAGCGGCCGGTCGGCCAGGACCGGGACCAGCCGGTCCGCGACGGCGTCGAGGTAGTCGACGAGGTCCCGCTTGGTCGCGTCGTCCCCGTCGACGAGCGGGGAGTCCAGGCTCGAGAGCGCGACGCCCGCCCGTTCCTCGCCCGCCGTCACGCCGGCCCCCTCATGAGCACCTCGTCATGCAGGCATCATGGCCCGGCGCGCGGCCGGGGTCACGCGGTGGCGCCCTCCGGGTGGACGGAGTGCCCGCCCTCCGCGAACTCCTCGACGATCTTCGCGCAGAAGGCCTCGAGGTCGCCGGGGTTGCGGCTGCTGACGAGCCCCTGGTCGGTGACGACCTCCTCGTCGACCGGGTTGCCGCCCGCGTTGCGGATGTCCGTCCGCAGGCTCGGGAACGACGTCAGCGTGCGGCCCTTCACCAGGTCCGCCTCGACCAGCGTCCACGGCCCGTGGCAGATCACGCCCACCGGCTTGCCGGCGGCGAACACGTCCTTGACAAACGTCAGCACGTCCTGGTCCATGCGCAGGCGGTCCGCGTTGACCGTTCCGCCAGGCATGATCAGCGCGTCGTAGTCCGACGCCGACACCTGCGACGCCAGCTTGTCGACCGGGTACACCCCGCTGGGCGAGATGTCGGAGTTCATCGACTGGATGGCGTCCTCGGAGATCGACACGATCTCGGTGGTGGCCCCGGCGTCCTCGACCGCCTTGCGCGGCTTGGTCAGCTCGACCTCCTCGACGCCGTCGGTCGCGAGGATCGCGACGCGCTTGCCGTCCAGTGCACCCATCGTGGCTCTCCTTTCCGGCCGCGATGCGCCCGCGGCCTCGTGGCGGCGATACCCGTACGGACGTCCGCTACACCCCGCACAGGGCGCCCCGGTGTGCCATGGTGGGGACCACGCACGTTGAGCAGGCAGCGTCGCAGCCGCCCGCGCGAGCCGCGGGACCACCGACGAAGGGGTCGACGTGCGCACCTCCGCCGAACCGTGTACCGAACCGGTGATGGCCCTGTTGCGCGTGAAGGCGCCGGCCGACGTGGACCCGCACGTCCTGGAGGCCGCCCTCACCCGTGCCCTCTGCACGGACGCCGACCGCCCGCTCACCGCCGAGCTGGAGTGGGTCCCGGCCTGGCGGCCCGCCCCGCGCGCCGCGAAGCGGCGGTTCGTGTTCGTCGCCGTGCTGCGCGGGTCGCGGCACAAGGGCGCCGAGGAGCTGGCCGCGGCCGCGGAGCGCTCGGCGAAGCGGGCGCTGAAGCGGATGTTCGGCAAGTCCACCAGCGCGAAGGCGCGACCCGCCGCGGATCCGGAGGTCGCGACCTTCTGGTGTGCCTTCCGCGGCACCCCGCACAAGATCACCGCCTGACGGCGCGGCCGGCCCTCAGGCCGGTTGCTCGGCGAGCCGGTGCGGGTCGGTCCGCAGCCCGTCGCGCACCAGCCGGGGCAGCGCCCGCCGGTGCCGGACCAGCTGCGCCACGCCGAGCAGCGCGTACACCCCGGAGAGCACGAGCGACACGGTGTGCACGGTCTCGGTCGGCAACGAGATCGACGTCGCGAACTGGATCGCGAACAGGACGACGAGCGCCAGCGCGCCGCGCCAGGTCAGCCCGAGCGTCACCAGGAGGCTGACCGCGAAGAAGGACTGCGTGCCGGTGAGCAGCAGCTCGACGCGCTGCTGGTCGTCGAGGGGCAGGCCGTGCAGCGAGCCCGACGCGATCGCGAACACCAGTGGGAGCGTCCCCACCAGCAGCGTCCACTGGTTGACCTTGCTGGAGAGCAGCGTACCGAGCGAGTCGCCCGCCTTGAGCCGCTTCGCGTAGAGGCAGGCGACGATCAGCTCGGGGGCCTCGCTCGCCAGCGGCGCCACCCACTGGACCAGCACGAACCGGTCGACACCCAGCTCGGACCCGGTCTGCACCAGGCCGTCGGCGAAGTGCTCGGCCGTGGCCAGGATGATCAACGCGGCGAGGCCGAAGAGCGCCCCGTAGATCCAGCGTCGGGACACGGCGGGGCGTTCGGCGACCCACTTCGCGCTGCCGTGCAGGTCGGGTTCCTCCGCGGGGAACCGGGCGAGACGGATCGCGTAGGCGACGAACACGGCGACGAGCACGAGCGTGTCGACCAGCGTGAGGGTGCTTCGCAGGGGGAGCGACAGCGAGTAGAGGGTGGCGACGCCGAGGAACACGACCTCGGCGGACAGGGTGCGCGGGAGCCGCACCCCGGCGCGGTCGCCCTCGCGCCCGCCGCCGTCGTCGTTCCGGCGGCCCCGCTTGCGCGCGGCGAGGATCGCGACCAGCACGACCAGCGGCCAGCCGATGCCGACCAGCACCCGGTTCGCGCCGGTCATGTTGGCCAGCGCCAGCGAGCAGGGGTTGCTGCCGCCGGGATCGGGCGCGCAGTGGCCCTCGGCGGCGAAGATCTCGCCCGCCCGCATGGTGAAGACGAAGTCGACGGCGTACTCGGGAAGCACCGCGAGGAGGGCCAGGATCGCCAGCGCCAGACCGGCGCTCATGTCGACCTGTGCGGCCTCGCCGGCCCAGGACAGCACGAACGCGGCACCGACGATCGCCAGCCCGTAGACGGCGACGGCGGCGGGGGCGGGGAGCTCGGGGTGCGGGAGCCCGAGGAGGCTCGCCGCGCCCAGGTAGAGGCCGGGGAGGGCGAGGACCACCGCGGCCATGAGGGCCAGGGGCGGACGGCGCCCGGGGGAGTTCGAACGCGCCACGGGTCAGCGCCCGGCCACCGGGACGAGCACGACGGGGCAGCGGGCGTGCTCGGTGCACCGCCGCGCGACGTCGTCGAGCCGGCCGCCGATGTGCCCCAGTACCAGCAGCTGGGCCGCCGTCGCGTGCGCGAGCAGCACGGTCGCGGGGTCGCCGCGCTCCGCCACGGTCCGTACCTCCACCTCGTCGCCGGTGGCCCCGAGGGCCTCGTCCAGCCAGCCCTCGTGGTCCTCGGCGAGGGGGACGACGTCGACGACCACGTCCCGCGTCCGGGCCTCGGCCACCGCCCACCGCAGGGCGGCGCGGGACTGCGGCGACCCGTCGAGCCCGACGACCAGGGCCCCGAACGGCGTCTCCGGTGCGGGCGTCGCCAGGGTCTCCGGCGGCGCGTCGGGGCGCAGGGCGTCGTGCCGGTCGCGGGGATGGAACCCGGTCTGCGGGTCGTGCTCCTCGCGGCGCCCCGGGACGTTGCCCGGGTCCGACAGGGTCGGGATCATCGCGCTCTCCTGCGGGCGTTCGATGGGCGTTCGGTGCGGCGGGTCAGTCGGACGGCTCGGCACCGGGCCCGTCCGGGGCGTCGCCGCCCGGCTCGACGTCCTGGCGGTGGGCCGGGCGGGGGTCCTCCTCCTCGTCCCGGCGCTGGTCGACGCGGTGCCCGACCACCTCCTCCTCGAGCCGGTCGACCGTCTCCTCGGTGCGGGTGGGATCGGCGGGGTCGGGGGCGTCGGCGGAGTTCTCGGGCCGCTCGGTCATCGCGTGCCTCCGTTCGTCGGAGTGGGGAAGCGCGGCGGACCGGTCGGCCCGCCGGGGTAGGTGCCGGGCCCGCGGCGGCCCCGCCTGCGGCGTTCGCGGCGGGTCGCGGCGGCGGTGCCCTCGGGATATCCGGCCTTGATCGCCCGATGCTCCGCGGCGGCCTCGACGAACGCCAGGGAGTAGAGCAGGCCGATCACCGCGCCCATCACGACGGCGGTGGCGCGGATCGCCGGGGAACCCGGGACCAGCAGGTACAGGGCCACGCCGAAGGGCGCGATCTGCACGACGGACCGGACCAGGTGCCGCAGCACCCAGGTGGGGGCGGTGACGTCGTGCAGCACCCAGGTCCGGTACCGGGCCGGCAGCCCGGCGCCGAACGCGTAGGCCAGCCAGCGCAGGGGGCCGGGGCGCACGATCTCGGTCATCGCACGGGGTACCCGGTGCAGGCGCCGCGAACCGGCGCGGGCTCAGGCGGCGAGCTCGGCATGGACGGTCTTCCCGGGGGCGTCGGCGTCGTGCAGCTCGTAGCCCCAGTCCCGGCACACCGCCTGCACCACGAGCAGCCCGCGGCCCCGGGAGGCGTGCGGGTTCCGGCCGCGCGGCTCCGGCGGCGTGGTGCACCCGTCACGCACGGACACGTGCAGCACCCCGGGCTCGCGGTGCAGCGTGATCTCGAAGGGCGTGCCGGCGTGGTCGACCACGTTCGCGACCAGCTCCGTCACGACGAGCAGCACGTCCTCGGCGGTCTCGCCCTCCACACGCCATGCCTCGAGCACCGGTCCGAGCCTCCGGCGCACGCCAGCCGGCGCGTCGGGAGCGGGGCCGTAGCTCCAGCACACGTGGCCGTCGGCGGCGTCGCCCTCCGTGGTCGCCGTCCCGATCGAGGTCATCCCGCACCCCCTTTCCCCGTCGTCACCACCAGTCGGTCGGGGGCGTACCCCCTCGGCCCCCGCGACATACGCACCCGCCGCGATCGACTTGACACCGCCTGCCACCGGCCCATCGCGCTCACCCGATCGTGTGAAACGGGAGAAAGCGGGTACAGGAGAGCGGCACCGGCCGAGGCGGGAGGAGCGACGGATGTCCGTGGCGGCGACGGTCACCGACGAGACCGAGGACTGGAACACCCGGCACCGCGCCGAGGGTCCGCTGAACCGTGCGGACCGCAACTTCGCGGAGCTGCTGCAGGAGCTCCGCGTGGTGTTCACCGGCGTGCAGATCCTGTTCGGCTTCCTGCTCACGATGTCGCTGAGCGAGCGGTTCAAGGAGCTCGACGCCATGCAGCACGCCCTGTTCGTCGCCACCCTCGCCGGCGCGGCGGCGTCGTCGACGCTGATCGTGGCGCCCGTCGCCGCGCACCGGATCCTCTTCCAGCGCAACCGCAAGCGCGAGCTCGTCCGGGCCGGGCACCGGCTGGCCATGGCCGGGCTGGGCACCCTGGCACTGACGCTGGCCGCCGGGCTGATGCTGGTCCTGGACATCGCGGTGGGGCGACTCGCGGGGATCGTCGGCACGGCCGCCCTGTTGGGCGCCACGGTGGTGCTGTGGGTGCTCGTCCCGCTGTACCTGCGCCGGGACGCTCGCGCCGCCCCTGCTCTGGCAGATCCGGAGGCCTGATCCGCGATTCGCGGGTTTCCGCGGCCCGGCCGGAGGTATCCGCCCCGCATGTCCACCAACGTTCTGGAGAGCATCGACGTCGAGGTCCCGGTCAGCACCGCGTACAACCAGTGGACGCAGTTCGAGTCGTTCCCCCGCTTCATGGGCGGTGTGGAGCGCATCGAGCAGCTCGACGACACGCGGACGCACTGGGTCACGAAGATCGCCGGGGTCCAGCGCGAGTTCGACGCGGAGGTCACCGAGCAGCACCCCGACGAGCGCGTGGCGTGGAAGTCGGTGACCGGCCCGCAGCAGGCCGGCGCCGTGACCTTCCATCGCATCGACGAGACCCACACGCGCGTCACCCTGCAGCTCGACTTCGAGCCCGAGGGTGTGGTCGAGAAGGCCGGTGACGCGCTCGGCATCGTCGGCAAGCAGGCGAAGGGCGACCTGAGCCGCTTCAAGGAGTTCATCGAGTCGCGCGGTGCCGAGGAGGGTGCCTGGCGCGGCGACGTGAACCGCACGCCGCAGCAGGGGGAGACCCCGCCTCCGCCGGCCTGACGCACGCACGAGTTCGACGGCCCGTCCCGTGTGGACGGGCCGTCCGCGTTCTCGGCGTGTGACCGGCGGCGACGCGGGGTACGTGCCCGGCATGAGCGGCACGAAGAAGTCCGACCGCAAGCCCGCCGAGCTCGGCGACGACCTGCCGGGCGCCCTGAAGCTCGCGTACAAGCCGGTCGGTCTGGTGTCCGGCATGATCGGCGGGCTGATCGCCGGGCAGGTGTTCGCCCTGGTGTGGAAGCGGGTCTCGAACGAGCCGGAGACCCCGCAGCCGCTGTCGCGCGACTACGGGACCAAGGAGGTCCTGATCGCCGCGACGCTGCAGGGCGCGATCTTCGGCTTGATCAAGACGGCGGTAGACCGGTACGGCATGAAGGCCTACCACCGGTTCGTCGACAAGCCGCGACCGGCGACGCGCTGACCCGACCGGCACGACGCCGGGGCCGGGGTCAGACGACCTCGTTGAGCTTGCCCGTGGAGACGTCGAAGACGAACCCGCGCACCGAGTCCTTGCGCGGGACGAACGGGTTGGCCCGGATCCGCGCGACGGACCGGCGCACGTCGTCGTCCAGGTCGGGGAAGGCCTCGGCGGACCACTGCGGCGTGATGCCGGTGTCGTCCTGGAGCGCCTTCGTGAAGTCGTCGTCGGTGAAGGTCAGCATCCCGCAGTCGGTGTGGTGGATGAGGATGATCTCCTCGGTGCCGAGCAGGCGCTGACTGATGGCCAGGGAGCGGATCTCGTCGTCCGTCACGACGCCGCCGGCGTTGCGGATGACGTGCGCCTCGCCCTCGTTGAGGCCGAGGATGCGGTAGACGTCCAGGCGGGCGTCCATGCAGGCCACGACGGCGACCTTCTTGGCGGGCGGCAGGGGGAGCGGGCCCGAGAAGGTCTCGGCGTAGCGGGCGTTGTTGGCGAGCAGGTCGTCCGTCACGGACATGGGGGTCTCCAGGGTTCGGCGGTGCTGTCGGCGGGGTCGCGGAGCTCGTATCCGCGACCGGGACACGAGACGGCCGCGCGGCGGCCCGCACTGCCCGGACCGGGCAGGGGCGCCTACGCGGCCCGGGGACAGAACTCGTCGAACTGGCACACGCGGCGGCTCGGCCAGAAGAACTCGAGCCGCATGCGCATCACGCGATGAGTCAACCGCACCGGGGGAGCCCCGGCAACCCGCTGCATCCCACCCGTTCGGGCCGGTCAGGGGGCCGTGTCGCGCCGCCGCCACCACCGGACCCGGGCGCCCCTCCGGTCGGCCGGGGCGACGGCCGGGCCGGGCCCGCCGGGTGACGTGGACTCGGGGACGTCGGCGCCGCTGTCGGTGCTGTCGGCGCCGGTCTCGGCGACCGCGGTCCGGCCGTAGTGCCGGGCCACCAGCCCCGTCGACAACCCGTGGATCACGATGCTGGCGACGACGGTGACCACGGTGACGGCGAGCACGAAGTCCTTCTGCGGCCCGGCCAGGTCGATGAACGCGAGCATGCCGAAGACCAGGGTCGCGATGCCTCGTGGTCCCGCCCAGCCGAGGACGAGCCGGTCCTTCGCGGAGACGTCCGTGCGGATCAGGGCCAGGACGACGGGCAGCATCCGGGCCACGGTCAGCGCCAGCAGCGCGTACAGCACGACCTGCCAGGTGATGGCCCCGCCGGCGAGGGTCTGGTTGACGATCGCGCCGAAGATGAACCACAGCGCCAGCGAGAGGAGCGTGCCGACGTCCTCGACGAGGTGCAGGGTGCCGGCCGGCAGCCGGCGGGCCGCCGGCTCGAAGAACACGCCGGCGACGAAGGCCGCGACGAAGCCGTTCCCCTCGACGAGGGCTGCGGCGCCGTAGGCGAGCAGCGGCAGGGCGAGCACCCCGATCCGCAGCGCCGACGACTGGGTCCAGCCGGCGTCGAGCGCCCGGTGCAGCACCCGCGCGGCCGCGGCACCGACGACCGCACCCGCGAGGATGGCCATGGCCAGTGACGGGAGGGCGTGCACCGCGGCGTCGGCCAGCCCCTCGCCGCCGACGGCGGTGGCCCCGGCGAGGGCGAACAGGAAGACCGGCGCGATGAGGCCGTCGTTGAGGCCGCTCTCGGCGTTGATCACCTGCCGCAGCCGCTTCGGGATCCGCCGGTCCCGGACGACGGCGATGGCGGGCGCGAGGTCGACCGGCATCACGACGGTGGCGAGCACGAGGAGGAGCCACCCGCCGGCGCCTGCGAAGAGGACCGCGCCCCCGAACCACGCCACCACGAGCGAGAGGGGCAGGGCGATCAGGAGGAGCCGCAGGGTGAGTCGCGGCTGTCGGCCCAGGATGCCGCCGGGGATCTCGGTGGCGTCGGTGAACAGCAGGATCGCCAGGATGCCCTCGACGACGTGCTCCGCCGACTCGATCTCGATGTCGAAGATGAACACGGGGTTCGGCCCCGCCGTGAGCGCGACGCCCGCCGCGAGCATCGCGAACGGCATCGTGACGCTGAACCGCGCGAGCCTGCCGGCGACGAGCGCCCAGGCGAGCAGGATCAGCATGATGACGACGAGCGCGAGCATCGGTCCCCCAGGCGTCGGCCCACCGGCGTTCGCCGGGAGTGTGGCACCCGGCTGTTCGTGGCTCCACGGCCCGGCGTGACGGGTGATCTCCGGCCGGTCTTCCGTGCGGCCCGTCCGGGTGGCATTGTGACGCTGACGTCACACTCTCATTCGGGGCCGCCCGCCGGGGCGGCCCGCTCGTCGACACGGAGGGCGCCGCGATGAAGCCGCGCATCGGCACGACCCTGGCCAGCACGACCGACGCCACGACCGTGGTCGTGGTGCGGTGGGGGGACACGGACGTGGAGGTGACCTGCGGGGGCGCGCCGATGGTGGACGCGAAGGGCCCCGAGGCGGGCACGACGCACCCGGCCGACCCTGACCAGCAGGCGGGCACCCAGATGGGCAAGCGCTACGCCGACCCCGACCTCGGCATCGAGCTGCTCTGCACCAAGGCCGGCGCGGGCACGCTCGCGGCGGGTGGTGCGCCGCTGCCGCTCAAGGACGCCAAGCCGCTGCCGGCGTCGGACTGAGGCGGCGCGGTGAACCTGTCGGTGCTGCTGGACATGGCCGCCGAGGGCTTCGGCGACCGCGTCGTGGTCGGCACCCGGGCGGAGGGGCTGACGGCCGCCCGGGTCCGGGAGCTCGCCGCGGGCGGCGCGACCCTCGTGGCCGGGGCCGGCGCGGACGCTGTCCTCTACCTGGCGGTCAACGGCCCGGCGTTCCCGGTCGCGCTGTTCACCGCGGCCCGGGTCGGGGTGCCGCTGGTGCCGGTGAACTACCGCCTGGGCGCCGCGCAGCTCGACCACCTGGTCGCGCAGCACCCCAAGGCGCTGGTGGTCGCCGACGCCGCGCAGGCCGCCGCGGTCGAGCGGGCCGGGCTGGGGTTCCGCACCCCGGCCGAGTTCCTGCGGGACGCCGCAGCGGCGGCTCCGGCGGAGGAGGGGTTCGTCGACCCGGACTCGGCCGCGGTGGTCATCTACACCTCGGGCACCACCTCGGCGCCGAAGGGCGTGGTGCTGCGGCACGCCAACCTGGTGTCCTACGTGCTCGGCACCGTGGAGTTCGCGGCCGCCGAGGAGACCGAGGCGGCGGTGATGAGCGTGCCGCCGTACCACATCGCGGCGGTGTCGAACGCGCTCACGAACCTCTACGCCGGCCGTCGGGTGCTGGTGCTGGAGGCGTTCACCCCGGCCGGCTGGGTCGACCTCGTGCGGTCCGAGGAGGTCACCAACGCCATGGTCGTGCCCACGATGCTCGCCCGGATCATGGACGAGCCGGGCCTGGACCGGGCGGTGCCGTCGCTGCGGTCGCTGGCCTACGGCGGGGCGGCGATGCCGCGCCGGATCGTCGAGCAGGCCCTGGCCGAGTGGCCGCACGTGGGGTTCGTCAACGCCTACGGGCTCACCGAGACCTCCTCGACGATCACCGTGCTCGGCCCGGACGAGCACCGGGCCGCGCTGTCGTCGTCGGACGAGGCGGTGCGGGCCCGGTTGTCCTCGGCCGGCCGGGCGGTGCCCGGGATCGAGATCGAGGTCCGCGACGGCGACGGCACGCCGGTGCCGGCCGGCACGGCGGGGCGGATCTGGGTGCGCGGGGAGCAGGTGTCCACCGAGTACGCCGGGCGCGGTTCCTCGCTCGACGGCGCGGGCTGGTTCGACACCCGTGACCAGGGCCGGCTCGACGCCGAGGGGTACCTGTTCGTGGAGGGCCGGGTCGACGACACGATCATCCGCGGGGCGGAGAACATCGCCCCGGCCGAGATCGAGGACGTGCTGCTGGCCCACCCCGACGTCGCCGACGCCGTGGTCGTGGGGGTGCCGGACGAGGAGTGGGGGCAGCGGATCGAGGCCGTGGTCGTCGCCCGCCCGGGCACCGACCTCGACGACACCGCCCTCGACGGGCTGCGCGAGACCGTCCGGGCCACCCTGCGCAGCTCGAAGACCCCCGACCGCATCACCGCCTGGCCCGAGATCCCCCGCACCCCGACCGGCAAACTGCTCCGCAGGGACGTCGTCGCCGGCCTCGCGCCGGCGGAGCAGATCCGTTGAGCGCCGGGAGGTCGCGGTGAAGATCGACACCAGCCTGCCCCTCGCCGGGCCTGCCGACCCGCGCGAGGCCGCCCGCCACGCCGAGGAGGCGGGGTACGACGGCCTGTGGGCGGCCGAGGTGAAGCACGACCCGTTCGTCGCGCTGACGCTCGCCGCGACCGTCACCGAGCGGACCGAGCTCGGCACGTCCATCGCGCTCGCGTTCGCCCGCAACCCGATGAGCCTCGCCGCCACCGCCAACGACCTGCAGGTCCTCAGCGGCGGGCGGCTGCTGCTCGGGCTGGGCACGCAGGTCAGGGCGCACATCACCCGGCGGTTCTCGATGCCCTGGTCGCAGCCGGCCGCGCGGATGCGCGAGTTCGTGCTGGCCCTGCGGGCGATCTGGGAGTGCTGGGCGGACGGCACCCGGCTGGACTTCCGGGGCGAGTTCTACTCGCACACCCTGATGACGCCGATGTTCGTGCCGGAGCCGCACGGGTTCGGCGCGCCGAAGGTGCTGCTCGCCGGCGTCGGGGAGGCGATGACGCGGACCGCGGCCGAGGTGGGCGACGGTTTCCTCTGCCACGGGTTCACCACCGAGCGCTACCTGCGCGAGGTCACCGTGCCCGCGCTGCGGCAGGGTCGCGGGGGCGAGCTCGGCGACTTCCAGCTCGTCGGGCTGCCGATGATCGCGACCGGGCGGACCGAGGAGGAGCTGGCGCGGGCGGTGGCGGGCGTGCGCGCGCAGATCGCCTTCTACGGCTCCACGCCCGCCTACCGCGGGGTCCTGGACCTGCACGGTTGGGGTGCGCTCGGCGAGGAACTGCACGGGTTGTCGAAGCAGGGGGAGTGGGAACGGATGGGAACCTTGATCGACGACGACGTGCTGAACGCGGTCGCGGTGGTGGGCGAGCCGGAGGAGATCGCCCCCGAGCTGCTCCGCCGCTACGGCGACCTCTTCTCCCGCTGCTCGCTCTACACGCCCTGGGACGCCGACGCCGCGCTCGTCACGGGGATCGCCGCCGACGTGCGCAAGGGTGCGGCCGAGGAGGGACAGGCATGAGCGTCGTCCGGACCGAGGACCGCGGCGCGGTCCGCATCGTCACGATCGACCGGCCGGAGGCCCGCAACGCCTTCGGCGGCGAGGTGATCTCGCAGCTGTACCGCGCGCTGGTCGAGGCGGACTCCGACGACGGCGTGCTCGCCGTGGTCCTGACCGGGGCCGACCCGGCCTTCTGTGCCGGCGTCGACCTCAAGCAGGCCGCGGCCGAGGGCGAGGCCTACTTCCGCCGGCACCGGGACGAGCCGGTGATCGCGCAGACCGGCCGGATGCGGAAGCCGATCATCGGCGCCGTCAACGGCGCCTGCTTCACCGGCGGCCTCGAGCTGGCGCTGGGCTGCGACTTCCTCGTCGCCTCCGAGCGGGCCGTCTTCGCCGACACCCACGCCCGGGTCGGCGTCCGGCCCGGGGGCGGGATGACGGCCCGGCTCCCGAGCGTCGTCGGGATGGCGTGGGCGCGGCGGATGTCCTTCTGCGGCGAGGTCGTCGACGCCGCGCTGGCGCTGCGGATCGGGCTGGTCACCGAGGTCGTACCGCACGAGCGGCTGCTCGACCGGGCCGTCGAGCTCGCGACCGCCGCCACCGAACCGCCCGCGGACGTGCTGCAGGCGGTCAAGCAGATGTACGTCGAGGGCTCGGGGGCGCCGGTGCAGGCGGCCCTGGAGACCGAGCGGGCCATTGCCGAGGCCGGTTCGACCGACCTGGCCGCGCTGGAGGAGCGACGGCGGGCGGTGACGGCCCGCAACCGCGCGCAGCTCGCGCGGTGAACCCCCGTCAGTGCTCCAGGACCAGGCAGAACGGGTGTCCGGCCGGGTCGAGGTAGACCCGGAAGTCCGTCCCGGGCTGCACCTCGTGCTTGCGCGCGCCGATCGCGAGGACCCGGGTCTCGCCCTCGTCGAGGTCCGGGACGTCGAAGTCGAGGTGGGCCTGCTGCGGGTGGGAGTCGCCCGGCCAGTCCGGGGGTGTGTGCCCGGGCGCGAGCTGGAAGGCGAGCGTGGCCCCGCCGCCGGCGACGAGCTCCACCCACTCGGTGCCGGGTGCCTCGTCGCCGGGGCGGATCGGCCAGCCGGTGAGCGCGGAGTAGAAGCGGGCGAGGCCCAGCGGGTCCCGGGTGTCGAGGGCGGCCACGGAGAAGGTCGCGATGCCGGTCATGCGCCGACCGTAGATCGGCGCCGGCGTCCGGCCCAGCGAGTTCCGCCGCCGTGGGGGAGGGTGGCGGCATGCACGACCGGTGGATCGACCACGCGATCTGGTGGCACGCCTACCCCCTCGGCTTCGTCGGCGCCGAGCGCGACGCGCTCCCGCCCGGCAGCCCCGTCGCGCACCGGCTCGGCCGGTTCGAGCCCTGGCTCGACCACCTCCTCGAGCTGGGGTGCTCCGGGCTGGCCCTCGGGCCCGTCCTCGCGTCGGAGACCCACGGGTACGACACCGTCGACCACTTCCGGATCGATGCCCGCCTCGGCGACGACGCCGACTTCGACGCCCTCGTCGAGGCGGCGCGCTCCCGCGGCGTGCGGCTGCTGCTCGACGGCGTGTTCAACCACGTCGGCCGCTCGTTCGCGCAGTTCCGGGCCGCCGAGGAGGGCGACGCCGACGCGCGGCGCTGGTTCCGCTGGGACGGCGACGGGCCCGCCACGTTCGAGGGGCACGGCCGGCTGGTGGCTCTGGACCACCACGAGCCCGCCGTGCAGGAGCACGTCGCCGCCGTCATGCGGCACTGGCTGGGTCGCGGCGCCGACGGCTGGCGGCTCGACGCCGCCTACCAGGTGCCGACGTCGTTCTGGCGGGCCGTGCTGCCCGGCGTGCGCGCGGAGTTCCCCGACGCCTGGTTCGCCGGCGAGGTGATCCACGGCGACTACGCCGCGGTCGTCGCCGAGTCCGGGATGGACTCGGTCACCCAGTACGAGCTGTGGAAGGCGATCTGGAGTGCGCTCAACGACCGCAACCTCTGGGAGCTCGCCCACGCCCTGGAGCGGCACTCGGCGATGGTGGAGTCGTTCGCGCCGCTGACCTTCGTCGGGAACCACGACGTCACGCGGCTGGCGAGCCGGCTGGACCGCACCGACCACATCGGGCACGCGGTGGCGGTCCTGATGACCGTCGGGGGCGTGCCGAGCGTCTACGCGGGCGACGAGCAGGCCTTCACCGGCGTCAAGGAGGAGCGCGAGTTCGGCGACGACGCCGTGCGCCCGCCCTTCCCGGACACCCCTGCCGAACTCGCCCCGTTCGGCGCCCCCGTGCAGGAGCTGCACCAGCGGCTGATCGGGATGCGCCGCCGGCACCCGTGGCTGGTCCGCGCCCGCACGACCGTCGAGCACCTCACCAACACGACGATGGCCTTCCGCTGCAGCGGTTCCGGCGGTGAGCTCGTCACCCTGCTGTCCGTCGACGACGAGCCCCGGCGTTTCCCCGACGAGCTCGGAGGGCAGACGCTGGAGGACGCGCAGGGCGGCACGCCCGACGAGGCACTCCTGCTCCCGCCGCACTCGTGGCGCGTGCTCGCCCCCTAGAGCTCTCCGGGAGGAACGATGACCGCAGTGACCGTGCTCGGGACCGGGATCATGGGCGCCGGGATGGCCACCAACCTGGCGAAGGCCGGCCTGGACACCACCGTGTGGAACCGCACGCGGGACAAGGCGCGCCCGCTCGCCGACGTGGGGGCCCGGGTCGCGGAGGACCCCGCCGGGGCGGTGTCCGGCGCGGACGTGATCGTCACGATGCTGTTCGACGCCGACTCGGTCGCCGAGGTCATGGAGCGGGCGCTCCCCGCGGCCGAGCCGGGCGTGACCTGGGTCCAGACCGCGACGGTCGGGCTCGAGGGCACCGACCGGCTGGCCGCGCTGGCCGGCGAGCACGGCGTCGCGTTCGTCGACGCGCCCGTGCTCGGCACCCGCCAGCCCGCCGAGGCCGGGCAGCTGGTGGTCCTCGCGGGCGGGCCGGCGGAGGTGCGCGACGCCGTCGCCCCGGTGTTCGACGCCATCGGCTCGCGCACGGTCTGGGTCGGCGACCGTCCGGGGGACGGGCACCGGCTCAAGCTCGTCGCGAACTCGTGGGTGCTGTCGATCGTGACCGCGACCGGGCAGGCCGTCGCGCTGGCGCAGGCGCTGGGGATCGACCCGCAGCAGTGGCTCGACTCGATCGCCGGCGGGCCGCTCGACTGCGGGTACGCGCAGCTCAAGGGCAAGGCGATGATCGCGGGCGAGTTCCCGCCCGCCTTCGCGCTCGACGGTGCGGTCAAGGACTCCGGCCTGATCGCCGAGGCGCTCGCCTCCCACGGTGTCTCCGACGGGCTCATGAACGCCATGCACGACCGCTTCGCCGCCGCTGCGGCCCGCGGGCACGCCGACGAGGACATGGCGGCGGTGCTGCACGGCTTCCGGGAGGAGTGAGCCGCGGGGAACCGTCGGGAATCGCCCGTCGTGATCACGCGTGCACGGACGGTGGAAATGTGTCCGGAATCGTGCTGCGGACCATTCGCGAAAGGGGTTACCGGTTCGTTAACATCCCTGCGGCCGTCCGGCACCGGAGGGCGCCCGGCCTAGGCTGGCCGCGCGTCGGAGCACCGGTGTGGACGGCACGGCACGGAGAAGGCGGTGGTGGGCAGCATGATCGCCGGTGCACCGGGGCCGGTTCCCCGAGCCTGCGCTCCCGCGTGAGCGCGAACACCGGCGACACCGCCTGGGTGCTGGCGAGCGCCGCCCTGGTCATGCTGATGACCCCGGGGCTCGCATTCTTCTACGCCGGAATGGTGCGGGCGAAGAGCGTCCTGAACATGCTGATGGCAACGTCGTCTGCCTCGTGGTGGTCGGCCTGGTGTGGGCCGTCGTCGGCTTCGACCTGACCTTCGGCGACGACGGGGGCTCCGGTCTGATCGGCTCGATCGGCACGGCCGGTGACCACTGGTCGGTCACGCAGCTCGCCGGGTTCGCCGGTGACGGCGTGCCCTGGCCGGGCGAGCACGCGGTGCCGGTGCTGGCGTTCGCGATGTTCCAGCTGATGTTCGCGGTGATCACGCCCGCGCTGATCTCCGGCGCGGTCGCGGAGCGGACCCGGTTCTGGCCGTGGGTCGTGTTCGTGGCGCTGTGGAGCGTGCTCGTCTACGCCCCGGTCGGGCACTGGGTCTTCGCCTTCGACGGCTTCCTCGCCCCCGACGCGGTCGGCGGGTGGATCGCGAACCGGCTGCAGGCCGTCGACTTCGCGGGCGGCACCGTCGTGCACATGAACGCCGGGGCCGCGGCGCTCGCGCTGGCCGTCGTGCTGGGCCGGCGCAAGGGCTGGCCGCACGTCGTCGCCCGGCCGCACAACCTGCCCTTCACGGTGCTGGGTGCGGCGCTGCTGTGGTTCGGCTGGTACGGGTTCAACGCGGGATCGGCGCTGTCCGCCGACGGCCTCGCGGCCATGGCCTTCGCCAACACCACCCTCGCGACCTGCGCGGCCGTGCTGGCCTGGCTGCTCGTCGAGCAGCTGCGGACCGGGCGCCCGACCACGCTCGGCGCGGCGTCCGGGGCCGTCGCCGGGCTCGTCGCGATCACGCCCGCCTGCGGGTTCGTGGATCTCCGGGGCGCGATCGCGATCGGCATGGTGGCCGGCGTGATCTGCCCGCTGGCCTGCGCGCTCAAGTGGCGGCTGCGGCTCGACGACTCGCTCGACGTCGTCGCGATCCACCTGGTCGGCGGGCTCGTCGGCACCCTGCTCGTCGGCGTGTTCGGCACCACTGCCGTCAACGCCGCCCTGCCAGCCGACGGCCTGGTCCACGGCGGCGGGTTCACCCAGCTCGGACGGCAGGCGGTCGCAGCCGGGGTGGTCGCGGGCTACTCGTTCGTCGGCACCCTCCTGCTCGGCTACCTGATCCGCTTCACCATCGGGTTCCGGGCGTCGGCGGAGGCCGAGGCGGGCGGGCTGGACCTGCACGAGCACGCCGAGACGGGCTACGAGGTGACCTCCACGCGCAGCGGCATCGGCCCCGAGGGCGGCGCGGACGGTCGCGTCCCGCCCGGGCCGCTGGCCGTGCCGCGGCACGCCACCGACCCGGGCCGCATCCCGGTCCAGGCCCCGCCGATCCTCCTCGACCCGCACCGGAACCGGGGCGCCGATCCCCGCCACTCCCGCGACCTCGGCCCCGCTTCCCGGGGCGTCCCCGCGCCCCGCCGCGAACAGGGCTGAGGACGGATCCTGCGGCCTCGGGCGCGTAGCGTGACCACTGTCACGTCGGTCGAAGGAGTTCGGTCGGTGCTATTCGGTAGGAGCGCGGAATTGCCGGGCGCATTCGTGCGCGGCTGGGTGGTACTCGTCCAGGTACACAGTGGAAAACGTCGGGCGGGTCGACGCTGTGCTTCCCGCAGCGGCTGAGCGGACCGTGCGCGAACGGCTGCGTTGAGCGCACGACCTGCCTCACCAGTGGTGATCACGGCACTCCGTATCGTCGCGAAACGGTTGCGTGGCGGATTGCCGCGCACGACCGACGCGCCCCTACCCGAAAGGTGTGTGAGGATGCCCTAACAGGTCCGAGGGGTGGAGCGAGGAGGACGGGGAATGCGACACGGCGCCGAGTCGCGGGTGGACGGCGGGCGACGTTGAGTGACACGTCCTGTGCCGACCGCGCCCATGCGGGTACCGATCACGAGGACCGCGCCGCCCGGATGGTGCACGCTCACGACCACGCGACCGTGCTGCCGGTGCGCGCGGACGGGGTCGCGGCGCTCGGGACCCGGGTGCACCTGCTGGGCGCGGGGGTCGAGCGCGTGGTCGAGGTGATCGCGCGCCGGCAGCGGATGCGATCCACCGAGGTCCACGCGCTCGTGATGATCGCGGCCGCCGAGTCCGGCGGCGTCCCCGCGACGCCCGGGGAGCTCGCCCAGACGCTGCGGCTGACCACCGGTGCGATCACCGGGATCGTCGACCGGCTCGTCCGGTCCGGACACGTCCGCCGCGACCCGGACCGCGCCGACCGCCGCCGGATCCGGCTGGGCTGCCGCGAGGCCGGCCGCGCCGTCGCCGCCGAGCTGCTCGACACCCTCGGCCACCGGGCGTCCGGTGTGGTCGATGCGCTGAGCGCGGACGAGCTCGCCGTCGTCGACCGGGTCCTCGGCGAGCTCGCGACCGCCCTCACGGCCTACCTGCTCTCCCCGGAGGCCCGGGGGGAGTCCTGACCGGCCGTTCACCCGTAGCTGATCGCCCCACCCCGGTCCGCGTCCTACGCTCGGCCCCACCCGCTCCCGACCGCCGATCGACGGAGGCCACATGCCCCGGACCGCGCTGACCCTCCCGGCCCCCGACGGCGAGTGCGCCGCCACGCTGCACACCCCGGAGGGGGAGGGGCCCTGGCGCGGCGTGCTGATGTACCCGGACGCGGGCGGGGTGCGGGAGATCTTCCTGGGGATGGCCGACCACCTCGCCGATCTCGGCTACGCGGTGCTGCTGCCGGACGTCTACTACCGCGCGGGCGGGTTCGAGCCCTTCGACGTCGCGACGCTGTTCAGCGACCCGGCCGAGCTGGCGCGGATGAGGGAGCTGGCCCGGCCGCTGACTGCGCAGGCGATCGGCGCCGACGCCGCCGCGTACGTCGACGCCCTGCTCGCCCGGCCCGAGGTCCGCGGCGACGCCGTCGGCACCACGGGCTACTGCATGGGCGGCCGGGCCTCGCTGATCGCGGCAGGTGCGCTGGGCGGCAGGGTCGCGGCCGCGGCGTCGTTCCACGGCGGCCGGCTGGCGGTGCCCGACGACCCGGACAGCCCGCACCACCGTGCCGCCGACGTCCGGGCCACGGTCTACGTCGCCAGGGCGCAGGACGACGCGTCGTTCGGGCCGGACCAGTTCGCGCTGCTCGACGAGGCCCTCACCGCCGCCGACGTGCGGCACACCCTCGAGACCTACCCGGCCGGGCACGGCTTCGCGGTCCCGGACAACCCCACGCACGACGCCGACGCCGAGAAGCGGCACTGGGCCGCCCTCGCCGACCTCTACGCGGCCGCGCTGCCCTGACGCCGCTGCGCTGACCGCCGCTCCCGGTCAGCTCGGCAGGTCGGCCGCCGGGAAGGGCCGGCGCTCGTCGAACCGCAGGGACAGCCGGCCGGCGGCCCGCCAGGCGCGGGCCACCAGGTCCGTGTCCTCCTCGGTCACCAGGTTGCCCATGACCCGCAGCGCGACCCGCATCAGCGGGGTCGAGCGCATGCCGACGGGGCCGGCGAGCGGGAGCAGCCGCGGGATCGTGAGCAGGCCGGCGAGCCGGCGGGCGATGGAGAAGGCCTGGCCGTAGTGCCCGCGCAGGGCGGCGGGCCAGGCCCGGTCGAGGTCCTTCTCGGTGGCCGTCAGCTGCGCGACCAGCCGGCCGGTCTCCAGGCCGTAGTCGATGCCCTCGCCGTTGAGCGGGTTGACGCAGCCCGCGGCGTCGCCGACCAGCGCCCAGTTCGGCCCGGCGACCCCGGAGACCGCCCCGCCCATCGGCAGCAGCGCGGAGCGGACGAGCCGGACCGGCCCGTCGAGCTGCCAGTCCTCGCGGCGCAGGCTCGCGTAGTGCTCGATCAGCGACTTGAGCTGGACGCCCGCCGGGCGCTTGTCGGTGGCGAGCGTGCCGACGCCGATGTTGACCTCACCGGTGTGCAGCGGGAACACCCAGCCGTACCCGGCGAGCACCTCGTTCTCGGTGCCGCGCAGCTCCAGGTGCGAGGAGATCCAGGGGTCGTCGTGCCGGCCGGAGCGGATGTAGCCGCGGGCCGCGACGCCGTAGGCGGTGTCCTTGTGCCACTCCCGGCCGAGCACCCGGCCGAGCGTCGAGCGGGCGCCGTCGGCCACGACCAGCCGCTCGCAGCGGATCGTGGCGCTCCCGCCCTCGGCCAGCGCGAACGTGACGCCGGAGACCCGCTCGCCGTCGCGTTCCACGCCGACGGCCTTCGCGCCCTGCACCGGCACGGCCCCGGCCTCGAGGGCGACCTCGCGGATGCGCGCGTCGAGCTCGGTCCGGGCCACCGCGCTGCCCTCGGACGGCAGCGACCCGCACGGCCACTCCAGCAGCAGCTCCTGCCCGAAGCCCGCCGCCCGCAGGCCCCGGTTCGCGCCGTGCCCGCGCACCCACTCGCCCAGCCCCAGCCGGTCCAGCTCCGCGATCGCGCGCGGGGTGAGCCCGTCGCCGCAGGTCTTGTCCCGGGGGAAGACCGCGGCGTCGGCCAGGACGACGTCCAGACCCTGCCGGGCGGCCCACGCGGCGGCCGCGGACCCCGCCGGCCCGGCCCCGACGACGAGCAGGTCGGTGGACCCGGGGACGGGGCTGGGATCAGGCGCCATGCCACCAGTGTGACAAGCGGAGATCGGTACCGAGGAGCAGGGCGGGCGGGGTCACAGCACGCAGGCGGCGACGCCCGGGCACCCCTTCGGCCCGGGCGTCGCCCCGACTCGCGCGCTCAGACCTCCCGGGCCCGGGCGGCGACCCGCATCGAGGCGGCAGCCGCACTGCCGGTGAGGGTGGCGACGGCGAGTCCGATCACCAGGTGCACCGCGGCGAGGGCGAGTGCCGCGCCGAGGGACGCCGTGGCGACGAAGGGCAGGACGACGGCGACCGCGGTGCCCAGCCCGACGATCCAGCCCAGGTACTCCAGCGGCCGCGGGGTCGAGAGCAGCAGCAGGTGGGCGATGCCGGTGGCGGCCAGGGCGGCCGTCGCGGCGAGGGTGCAGAGCAGGACGATCCCGGCGGTGCCGAAGGTGCCGGTGACGAGGGCGTGCGCCCCCGGGACGAAGCCCGCGACGACCCGCACGACCAGCGCGCCGACCAGCCCGGCCAGCGCCGCGACGACCGCCGTGGCGAGCCCGCCCGACCACAGCCGGCCCGCGTCGGCCGCGGGGCGGGTCGGGCGCGGGGACGGGATGCGGCGGGTGGGGTCGACGGTCTCCGGGGTGACGGCGAATCCGTAGGGGGCGGTCATGGCGAGCCTTCTTCCGGCCTTGCGCGGGTGGTTCCCGCGGCACGGGAGAAGGGTCGCGCCGCGGCGCGGGCGGCACCGTCGGGCGACCGGACGGCCCGCGGGTCGATCCCGGTGTCGGGCGATCGGGGGACGACGGGGCCGGCCGGCCGGTCAGGCCCGGGCCGGCACCGCCGGGGCGGAGGGGAGCAGGGACCGCATGGCCAGCACCCCGAGCACCGGGCCCGGGAGCAGGACGAGCAGCGCGGCCGGCCACCCGCCGGCGGCGGCGACGAGCGGGACCACCTGGATGCTCACCGCGGTGAGCAGGAAGCCCAGCGCGGTCTGCGTGGTGAGCGCGGTGCCGACGTACCGGCGGTCGGCGACCTCGCTCAGCGCGCCGGTGAACACGCCGGAGTCCGCGACCACCGACGCGCCCCAGACTGCGCAGAACACGACCAGCCCCGGCGTGCCGGCCCCGATCATCACCGGCGAGAGCAGGCAGCACGTGCCGCTGACGGCCAGCGCGGTGATCGCGACCGGCGCCGGGCCCACCCGGTCCGCCACCCGGCCCGCCACCGCGCAGCCCACGGCGCCCGCGAGGCCGGAGGTCGCGAACACGACGAGCTCGATCGGCAGCCCGCCCGGCTCGGCGGTCGCGGCCGTGGCGGCGGCGAGGTAGGCCGGCAGCCAGGTCCAGAAGGCGTAGAGCTCCCACATGTGCCCGAGGTAGCCGCACACCACGAGCCGCGGCCCGCGTTCGCGGAGCATCCGCACGGCGTACCGGCTGTCGGGCGGCGGCGCGGGCGCGTGCCCCGGGCCGGACCGGACGAGCATGACGGCGAGCAGCGCGGCCAGCAGGCCCGCCGCCGCGGCGCCGAGCAGGACGGCGCGCCAGGGCAGGGCCGGTCCGGCGAGGCCGCCGAGCAGGTGGGGGAGGGCCGAGCCGAGCGTCAGGGCCCCGACCAGCACACCGAGGTCGCGGTAGCGGCTCCCCGGCCCGGACCAGGACGTCGTGAGCTTCATGCCGACCGGGTAGACCCCGGCGAGGAAGACGCCGGTCAGCGCGCGGAGGGCGAGGGCCGGGGCGGGGGAGTCGACGACCGTGGCCAGCACGAGCGTGCACACGGCGGCGCCGAGCGCGGACCAGGCCAGCAGCCGGTGCGGGCGCACCCGGTCCGGCAGCGTGAGCACCGCCGAGGTGACCGCGCCCGCGACGAACCCGAGTTGGACCGAGACCGTGAGCCAGACGACCGTGGCGTCGCCGATGCCCCACTCGGACCGCAACCGCGGCACCACCGCCGAGGCCGAGAACCACACCGCGAGCCCCAGGACCTGGACCAGCGCGATCGCGGCGCGCGGGCCGGTCCACGCGGGAACGCGGTGGCGGGCGACCCGCATCGGTCCTCCCCGGGGCGTCGACGATCCGTCGACGGAGAGTACCGATCACGCGACCCTGGGTGACGGTTCAGGGTGCCGGCCGCGGGCTCAGCGGTGCCGGGCGCCGCGGAGCTGGGTGGTGGTCCAGGCGAAGATCCCGACGCAGGCCAGGGCCACCACGGCGAAGACGATCGCCGGGACCAGCGCGCCGTCCATCAGGAACACCACCGTGACCAGAACGCAGAGCAGGAACGCGAGCACCGAGATGCCGCGGTGCAGCTTGAGCGCGCTCTGCCCGTCGTGGGAGCCGGAGCCGGAGTTCGGGCCGCCGAAACCGAGGACCGGGCGGCCCTTGATGGAGGCGGGGCGCGGGTCGGGCGGGGAGGCGGAATCGGGGTCGCCGCCGTGGGTCCGGTGACCGGCGGCGCGTTCGTCGCTCGGAGTGGCCATGCGCCACTGTACCCACTTCCCCCGCGATCGATTCACGTCTCGCCGCAGCTCGTCCGCCGTCCACGGCGTTCGTGTGCACACAGCGCCCGCGGCGCCGGGGCACGGGCCCCGGCCCCGGCGGACGACGGTGTGGATCAGCCGATCACGACGTTCGTGGCGAAGGTCCCGGCGGGGTCGAACCGGCGGGCGGTACCGAGCAGCCGGGCACGGTCGGCGTTGCTCCACAGCGCGCCGACCCGGGCGGGACCGGCCTGGCCGAGGAGGTTGACGAGCGCGCCGCAGGCCCAGGGCCCGACGCTGTCGACCACGGCCGCGGTCGCCGCCACGACCACCTCGACGGGCGGCCCGGCGAGCACGCCCACGGTGAAGACGGAGAACGCGGCGTCGCGGCCGGCGACCGCGTTCGGCACCTCGGCCCGGCGGGCGACCGCTCCGCCCAGCAGCCGCAGCTCCACCATCGCCAGCGGTGCCTCGACCTGCGGGCCGGCGACGGCGAGGAGCGCGTCGACGGCCTCTGCAGGCAGCTCGGCGACCGCGGTGCCGCGGTCCCACATCGGCATCGGGTCGACCGGGTCCATGTGCACCGCGTCGATCGCGGCGTACGGCAGGTCCGCGATCGTGTCGAGCACCGGCGCGGCGACGGCCCGCATCGGGGCGAGCAGCGCGGCGCCCTCCTCGGCCGATCCGAGGTGCGTGAACCGGACGGCGACGGCGAACCGGCCGCGCAGCGGCTCCGGCAGCGCCGGGTCCGGCGGGAGGCGCAGCATCGCGACGGACGTGCCGGCGTCCTCGGGCAGGGCGGGCGCCCACTCGCGCCAGGCGTGCAGGACGGCGGCCGCGTCGTCCGCGCCGAAGAACACCGCGCCACCGAAGAACCGGGCCACCGGGACGAGGTCGAACTCCATCTCGGTGACGATCCCGAAGTTGCCTTTGCCTCCCCGGACGGCCCAGAAGAGGTCGGCGTCGGGACCCTGGCTGTGCTCCGAGACCTCGCGCACCGCCCCGTCGGCGGTGACGATGGTGAACCGCCGGACGTGGTCGGCCGCGAAGCCGTAGCGGCGGGCCAGCGGTCCGAGACCGCCACCGGTCGTGTAGCCGACCACCCCGACCTGCGACGACGAACCGCTCAGCGGGGCGAGGCCGTGCGGCGCGGCGGCGTCGATCACCGCCCGCCAGCGCGCCCCGGCCGCGACGACGGCGCGGCGGTGCAGGGTGTCGATCCGCACCGCGTCCATCCGCCTCGTGGTGACCAGGACCGTGCCGTACAGCTCGCCGGTGAGCCCGTGCCCGGTGGCCTGCACCGCGACCTTCCGGCCGGTGGCGGCGGCATACCGGACGGCCACGGCGACGTCGTCCGTGCTCGTCGCGCCCACGACCACGGCGGCGGCCGGCGGGTAGGCGACGTTGAAGCCCGCGGCCTCCTCGGCGAACCCGGGGTCGCCGGGCTGCAGGACGGGGCCGGCGACGGCGGCGGTGAGCGCGAGGAGGTCGCCGGGGCGGAGCTCGTCGAGCGAGGAGGTCGGCGGGGTCGAGAGGGTCATCGGGGTCTCCCGGTCTGTCGGGCCGCGGGGAGCGGCGTCGGTGATCGAAGACTCCCGTCCGGCGGGGGCCGGCCACGACCGCGCCACCGGGCCTCCGCGGGGTGTGGCCAGCACCCCGTCTCGCGGTGCGGCTGCCCGTCCGGGCAGGATGCCGCCGTGGGTTCCCGCAGGTCCGGCCGTCGCGACGAGGAGCGGCCCAGCGAGCGGCTCCGGCAGCCGCAGCCGTTGTTGCGCAGGCGGATCGCGTCCGGCCGCGGGGCGATGGACCAGCCCAACGTCACCGGCGACGGCGACGTCCCGCTCACCACCCGGTTCTGGCTGATGGTCGTGCTGACCGGCGTCGGGGCGGGCCTGTTCGGGATCGTGCTGATGCTGCTCCTCGGGGTGGTCGCCCGGCTGGCGTTCGGGCCCGGGGCCGACGTGGACTTCCAGGGTGCGGTGGAGCGGGCCTCCTGGCTCGGGCGGGTGCTCCCGTTGCTCGTCGCCGGGGTGATCGGCGGGATCGGCTGGTTCCTGCTGCGCCGGTACGTCCCCGGCCGCTCGGACGTCGACGACGCCATCTGGACCGGCGACGGCCGGCTCGGCTTCCGGCGCAGCGGCGGGACCTCCGTGCTCTCCGTGACCGTGGTCGGGCTCGGGGCGTCGCTGGGCCGGGAGGCCGCGCCGAAGCTGATGGGCGGGGTGTGCGGGAGCGTGCTCGCGGGCTGGGCCGGCCTGACGACGCCGCAGCGCCGCCTGCTCGTGGCCTGCGGGGCGGGCGCGGGGCTGGCCTGCGTGTACAACGTCCCGCTCGGCGGGGCGCTGTTCACCGCGGAGGTGCTGATCGGGGCGGTGCGGCTGCCCGTCATGCTGCCCGCGCTGGCCTGCTCCGCGGTCGCGACGCTGACCGCGTGGATCGGCCTGCCCTCCCACCCGGTCTACGCCGACCTGCCGGACTTCGCGTTCTCCGCGTCGGCGCTGGTGTGGTCGGTGCCCGGCGGGGTGGTGACGGGCCTGGTCGCGGTGGCCTTCGTGCGGCTCATCGCGTGGGCGTCGCACCGGGTGCCGCGGGGCCGGGCCATGCTGGTGGCGCCCCTGGCGGCGTTCGCGGTGCTCGCCGCGCTCGGGCTCGTCTTCCCGCAGCTCTACGGCAACGGGCAGGACATCGCCGCCGACGCCTTCGCCGGGGTCGGCCCGCTGTGGCTGTTCGCCGCGCTGTTCGTGCTGAAGCCGCTGGTCACGGTGCTGTGCCTGGGCAGCGGCGCGTCCGGCGGGCTGTTCACGCCGATCCTCGCCACCGGCGCCGCGCTGGGGGCCTGCCTGGGCGGGGCGTGGTCGCTGGTGTGGCCCGGCACGCCCGTCGGCGCCTTCGCGATGATCGGCGCGGCCGCCATGATCGGGGCCGGGATGCAGGCGCCGCTGGCCGGGCTCGCGCTCGTGCTGGAGCTGACCCACACCGGCTTCGGGCTGATGGTGCCGATGATGGTCGCCACGCTGATCGCCACGGCGGTGTCGCGGTGGGTCGACGGCTACTCGATCTACTCGGCCCGGCTGGCCGAGCGCGTCGCGCCCGTCGGGCGGGGGCCTGCGCGGTGACCGCCGGCCCGGCGCCGCCGCTCAGCCCGGCAGGAGCAGGTCGACGAGCCCCCGGGCCCAGTCCGGTGAGCCGGGCTCGCCGGTGAAGATCGCCCGGTAGTACAGCGGGCCGAGCAGTGCGTCGGCCGTGCGCTCCACCGTGGGCGCGGTGCCGCCGCGCGCCTTCTCGCGCTCGATCATCGCCGCGAGCTGGTCCTCGCGGTCGCCCCGGCAGGCGCAGGCGCCCTGCTCGCCCCCGGCGCCCAGCGTGGCGCGCATCAGGGCGAGGACGTCCGGGTCGGCCAGGTCGGTCGCGACGTCCGCCGCCCAGCGCCGCAGGTCCCCGGGCAGGGACCCGGTGTCGGGCACGACGACGTCGCCGGAGAACCGGCTGGTCGCGACGTCGGCGAGCAGCTCGCCGACCGACCCCCAGCGGCGGTACAGGGTGGTCGCGTGCACGCCCGCGCGGGCGGCGACGGCCGGGATCGTCAGCCCGTCGCCCACCTCCTCGGCGAGCAGCTCCTCGACGGCCCGGTGCACGGCCGCGCGCACCCGGGCCGAGCGGCCGCCGGGGCGGGAGCCCGTGGCCGCGCCCGGGGTGTGAGGGCGCGTGACCGGCGTGGATGCAGCCATGCGGCCGATTATTGCACTGATCGCTGCGACAAGCTAACGCATCGATCTGTGCGTTCGTGCTACCGTCGTCGGTGTTAACGCACAGATCGCTGCACGAACTTGCGAGGCGAGCATGACGGTCACGACAGAGCCGACCGGGGCGACGGCCGAGCGCATCCGGTTGCGGGGGCCGTACTTCGCGGGGGTGGCCGCGATGATCATGCTGTTCCTGGCGGCGTCGAGCGCGCCGTCCCCGCTCTACGTCGTCTACCAGCAGCTGTGGGGCTTCACACCGACCGTGCTCACGGTGGTGTTCGCCGTCTACGTGGTCGGCCTGCTGGCCTCGTTGCTGGTGGTGGGCGCACTGTCCGACCACGTCGGCCGCCGCCCGGTCCTCTTCGGCGCGATCCTGCTGGAGATCGTCGCGCTGGTGCTGTTCGTGCTGGCCGGGGACGTGGTCGTGCTGTCGGTGGCGCGGTTCCTGCAGGGCGTGGCCACCGGTGTCGCGATGACGACGCTGGGCGCCGCCCTGGTCGACCTGGAGTCGCCGGGCGCCCCGGGCCGTGCGGGCGTGGTCAACTCCGTGGCTCCGACGACCGGACTCGCGCTGGGCGCGCTGGGCTGCGGGGCGCTCGTCGAGTTCGGGCCCGCGCCGACCCGGTTCGTCTACGCGCTGCTGCTGGCCGGCATGGGGCTGGCCGCGGTGACCGTCGCGCTCATGCCCGAGACGTCCGCCCGCCGCCCTGGCGCGCTGGCCTCGCTGCGCCCCAACGTGGGCGTTCCGGCCCGGCTGCGCGCCGAGGTCGTCCCGGTGGTGCCGGTGATGATCGCCAGCTGGGCCCTCAGCGGGCTCTACCTCTCGCTCGGGCCGTCGGTCACGGCGGGGCTGTTCGACCTGCGCAACCATCTCGTGGGCGGGTTCGTCGTCACCCTGCTGTGCGGCACCGGCGCGGCCACCGCGTTCCTGCTGCGCAGCCGGCCGGTCGTCCGGCTGCTGTCCCCCGCCGCCGCGCTGCTCGGCTTGGGCACCCTCGTCACCCTGCTCGGTGTGATGACCGGGCAGATCGCCGTCGCGGCGCTCGGGACCGTCGTCGCGGGCATCGGTTTCGGGGCGGCGGCGCTGGCGACGTTCGGCACCTTCGCCCGGATCGCCGCGCCGCACGAGCGCGGGGCGCTGTTCGCGGTCGCCTTCGTGATCTCCTACGTCGCCTTCAGCGTCCCGGCCGTGGTCGCCGGGTTCGCCGGCACCGCGTTCGGTCTGCGGATCACCGCCGAGGTGTACGCGCTGGTCATCGTGGCGCTCACGGCCACCGCGCTGGTCCTGCGGCTGGCATTCGCCCGCGCGGCCCGGCGCGCGGCCCCGGCCCACCCCTGACGACGACCCCTCCGATCAGAGGGTGCCGAGCGGCGCGGGCCTTGGAATGCTCGGCGAGGATCACCGTCGATCGAGGGAGGCAGTCATGGCCCCGTTCCCGCCGCTCGCCCACGCCGCCGTCACCGTGACCGATCTCGAGCGCAGTACCCGCTGGTACTCCGCCCTCTTCGGCTCCGATCCCGTCCTCGACGAGGACGAGAACATCGGCGGCTTCCACCACACCGTGTTCGTGGTGGGGGACGGGCAGCTCTTCGGGCTGCACACCCACCCCGGTGGCAGCCCGGACGGGCCGTTCGACGAGCGGCGCACCGGGCTCGACCACGTCGCCTTCGCCTGTGCCGACCGTGCCGAGCTGGAGCACTGGGCGGCGCGGCTCGACGAGCTCGGCGTCGCGCACGGCGGGATCGTCGACGCCCACTACGGTTCCGGCGTCTCCTTCCGCGACCCGGACAACATCGCGCTGGAGTTCTTCGCGCCACCCGCGGGATGACCGGCCGGCGCCGCTCGCTCCCGGTCGCACGACCGGTCAGGGTTGGGCGCGGACCATCGACAGCCGGCCGTCGGCGGGCCCGGCGGCGGTCCATGTGCCCTCCTCGGCCGACCACGTGCGGCCGTCGTAGGTCACCTCGGAGAGGCCGAACCGCGCGGCGTGCGCCACGAGCCAGCTCGCGATCGCCCAGCCGCGCTGCGCCGGCTGCGGTCCGCTGAGCCGCGCGGTGCCGAGCTCCTGCGCGGCGACCGCGGCGACGTCGTCGGGCGGGGTCTGCGGCGTCAGGTCCTGGCAGCGCAGCGCCGCCGGCGCCTGCCCGGTCAGCGCGACGGCGATCGCCCGGGCCTGCGGCTCCCACTGCGCGTAGGCGTCGGGCGCCGCCGAGCGCTGGACGAGCTGGGCGGCCTCGGTCACGGACACGTCCTGCCAGTCCGGCAGCTTCCTCAACGCCCGGTAGAACGCCTGGGCCGCGTACACAGGGTCGGTGACCTGCGCGTACGTGCCCCAGCCCTGGCTCGGTCGTTGCTGGAACAGCCCGGCCGAGTCGCGGTCGCCGCCCGGGAGGTTGTCCAGCCGGGACTCCTGCAGCGCGGTCGCGATCGCCACCGTCACGGCGTGGTCCGGCAGGCCCTCCGCGTACCCGACCCCGCCGATCGTCGCGGCGTACCCCGCCTGCCGGACGGTCAGCGACACCGACCGCCCCGCCGCCGTCACCACGCATCCCGGTTCCGGACGCGTGCTCGACCACCAGATCACGCCGCCCACCACGAGCACGCCGACGAGCAGGAGCGACAGCAGGGTCGCCGCGGTGCGGTTCACGCGGCTCCCTCGGTCACGGATTCATGGTGCCCGAGGCGGTGTGCGGCGGAGCGTGCGCTCACCGGCTGCGCTACGCGAACTCGGCGATCCGGGCCGGTCCGGCGCGGACTGCGTCGAGGTCCCAGTCTCGTGGCCGGCTTCGTGGTGTCTGCTCCGGGTCGATCCAGGCGGGCGGGAGGAACTCCGGGATGCCGTCGCGCAGGCGGACCACCCAGTCCGTGGAGTGGATCTGGCGATGGTGGGCCTTGCGCAGCATGACCAGCCCAGTGCGCCCGACGCCGCGCTCACGTCCGAGTTCGCCCCGAGCGGCAGAACGGTCGCCCAGATTCCTGACAGCCCTGTTATATTAGCGCTGTGACATTGTCGGACCCCACCCTCGAGAGCTGGTTGCGGCCGCTCAAGGACCTGCTCGACACGATGGACGCCGCGATCGCCGAGCTCTACGCCGAGCGCGGGGTCCGGGGCGTGCGCACCCGGTTCAGCATGGCGCTGATCCGCCTGCACCACCTCGGTCCGATGCCGATCAAGGAGCTCGCCGCGCAGATCGACGTCACGCACTCGGCCATGAGCCAGACCGTCACCGAGATGCGCAAGGAGGGGCTGGTCGAGACCGCGCCCGGCGCCGACGCCCGCACCCGCGAGGTCGCGCTCACCGAGAAGGGCTGCGCGCTCGTGCCCTTCCTCGAGGCGGAGTGGCGGGCCACCGAGGCCGCCTTCGGTGAGCTCGACGCCGCCCTGCCCTACCCGATGACCCGCGTGATCGACGACGTCGCCGCCGCCCTGCGCGAGCGGCCCTTTCTCGACCGCATCCGGGCACACCTGCCCGAGTCGGAACGCCCGTGACCGCGCTCGACCGGGTCCTCGACACCCGGCCCCTCCGCGGCCACGCCGGGTTCCGGCGGCTCTGGGTCGGGTCGACGGCGTCGGCCTTCAGCGGGCAGGTCGCCGTGGTGGCCGTTCTCGCCCAGGTCTGGGAGCTGACGGCGAGCCCGGTGCTCGTCGGCGTCGTCGGGCTTGCGACGGGGGTACCGATCGCCGTGTTCGGCACGCTCGGCGGCACCCTGGCCGACGCCCTGGACCGGCGCCGCCTGGTCCTGTTCACCAGCGCCGGGGCGGCCGTCGTCGCCGTGCTGCTGGCGGTCCAGGCCGCGGCGGGCCTGCGGTCGTGGCTGCTGGTCCTGGCCCTGGTCGCGGCGCAGACGGGGTGCAGCGCGCTCGGCTCCTCGGCCCGGCGGACCTTCGTGCCGCGGCTGCTCCCGCGCGACCAGGTCGCCCCTGGGCTCGCGCTGAACCACATCTCGTTCCAGGGCGCGATGCTCGTCGGCCCCGCCCTGGCGGGCCTCGTCATCGCGGGGTGGGGGACCACGGCGGCCTACGCGCTCGACGCCGCCGCCACGGCCCTGTCGCTCCATGGCGTCGCCCGGCTGCCCGCGATGCGGCCCGACCGGGAGCGCGCCGGCCGCGGGGTTGCGGCCGGGCTGCGCGACACGGCGGAGGGCTGGCAGGTCCTGCTGCGCACCCCTGTCCTGCGCGCGGCGCTGGGGATCGACCTCGCGCAGACGGTGCTCGCGATGCCCGTCGCGCTCTTCCCCGCGCTCAACGCCGAGCGCTTCGCCGACGACCCGCGCACCCTCGGGCTGTTCCTGTCCGCGATCGCAGCGGGCGGCATCGTCGCCGCGCTGACCTCGGGCCCCGCCACCCGCGCGCGGCGGCCGGGGCTCGTCATGATCTGTGCCGCCGCGGTGTGGGGGGTGGCGCTGGGCGTGTTCGGGCTGGTCGACGGACTCTGGGCCGCCCTCGTGTGCCTGGCCGTGGCGGGCGCGGCGGACACCGTGTCGGTGATCTCCCGCGGCACCGTCGTCCAGCTCGCGACGCCGGACTCGCACCGCGGGCGGGTCAGCGCCGCGGAGTACGTCGTCGGGGCGGGCGCGCCCGGTATCGGCAACGCGCGGGCCGGGCTCGTCGCCGGCTACGTCGGCCCCGAGCTCGCCGCCGCGACGGGTGGCGCCGCGTGCGTCCTGTGCGTCGGGCTCATCGGGGCGGTGGGACGCGAACTGCGCCGCTGGACCATCGACGGACGGAGCTGAGGGCGGCGCGATCCGGGGACCGCGCGCTGGTCGGTCGACGAAGGAGGCCGAGAGCGGCGCGCGATCCGGCGGACCGGGCCGGTGCGCGGCAGGATGGGCGGATGATCGACCGCCAGGGCCCGGCGCCGTCCCCGGCCGGGCCCCACGCCGGCGCGGCACCGGATCCCGACGCCCGCCGCCGTCGTCCCGAGGCCGAGCGGCGGCGGGCGGCCGCGGCCTGCCTGCGGTCCCTGCTCCCCGAGCTGCGGCCCGAGGCGGAGGCGGCCCTGGGCCGGGCCGAGGCCGTCGGGTTCCTCGCCCGGCTGGAGCTGTGGTTCCCCGACCTGCACCTGCCGCTCGACGCCCTCTACGGCGACCGGCACGACACGGACGCCCTCGCCACCCGCCTGGTCCGCGCCGCGCTCGCCGCCGCGGCCGCCCGCCCCGCACCGGTGCGCGAGCTCGACCGCCGCCGCGAGGTGCACCCGCGCTGGTACCAGGACCCGCGGATGGTCGGGTACGTCGCCTACACCGACCGGTTCGCCGGCACGCTGCGCGGCCTGCACGCCCGCCTCGACCACCTCGCCGAGCTGGGCGTGACGTACCTGCACCTCATGCCGCTGCTGCGCCCGCGCGAGGGGGAGAACGACGGCGGCTACGCGGTGGCCGACTACGGCGCCGTCGACCCCCGGCTCGGCACGCTCGGCGATCTGGAGGAGCTGGCGGGGGCCCTGCGGGCGCGGGGCATGAGCCTGTGCGTGGACCTGGTGCTGAACCACACCGCGCGGGAGCACCCGTGGGCGCGGGGCTGGCTCGCCGGCGACCCGCGGTACGCGGGCTTCTACACAGCCTTCCCCGACCGGACGCTGCCCGACGCCTACGAGGCGACCATCCCGGACGTCTTCCCCGACCGGGCGCCCGGCTCCTTCACCTGGGTGCCGGAGGCCCGGGACGGCGCGGGCGGCTGGGTGTGGACGACCTTCTGGGACTACCAGTGGGACCTCGACCACGCGAACCCCGAGGTCTTCGCGGCGCTGCTGGAGAGGGTGCTCGCGCTGGCGGACCGGGGCGTCGAGATCTTCCGGATGGACGCCGTGCCGTTCATGGGCAAGCGGCTGGGCACGAACTGCCAGAACCAGCCCGAGGTGCACGACCTCCTGCAGGCCCTGCACGCCGCGGTGAAGCTCGCCGCCCCGGCGACGGTGTTCAAGGCGGAGGCGATCGTCGCGCCGGAGGACCTCGTGTCCTACCTCGGCGGGCACCCGCGGCACCGGCCCGAGTGCGAGCTGGCCTATCACAACCAGCTCATGGTGCTGCTGTGGTCGTGCCTGGCGACCCGGGACGCGCGGCTCGCGGTGCAGGCGCTGCGGCGCATGGACCCGATCCCGTCGGACGCCTCCTGGGCCACCTACGTCCGGTGCCACGACGACATCGGCTGGGCCATCAGCGACGTCGACGCGGCCGCCGTCGGCTGGACCGGCGCGGCGCACCGGCACTTCCTCAACGACTTCTACTCCGGGCGGTACCCGGGCTCCTTCGCCCGCGGTGCGCTGTTCCAGGAGAACCCCGAGACCGGCGACGCGCGCATCTCCGGCAGCGCGGCCTCGCTCTGCGGGATCGAGCAGGCCCTCGACGTCGGCGACGGCGGCGCGCTCGAGGCCGGCATCCGGCGGCTGGTGCTGGCGTACGCGGTCGCCTACGCCTACGGCGGCGTGCCCCTGCTGTACATGGGCGACGAGCTCGCGCTCCGTAACGACCACTCCTACCTCGACGACCCCGCCCTCGCCGCGGACAACCGCTGGATGCACCGCCCGTGGCTCGACGCCGCCGCGTTCGCCCGCCGGCACGACGCCAGCTCCGTCGAGGGCCGGGTGTTCGACTGGCTGCGCCGCCTCGCCGCCACCCGCGCGGACCTGCTCGCCCTGCACGCCGGCGCCGCCGCCGAGGTGCTCCTGCTCGACGATCCGCGCATCCTCGCCTGGCGCCGCCGCCACCCCCGCAGCGGCACCTTCCTCGGCCTCGCGAACTTCGCCGAGCACCCCGCCTCGGTCGACGCCGGGTTGGTCGGGGGCCTCGACACCGTCCTCTCCTCCGACGGGCCGGTCCGGGTCCACGAGGGCCGCGCCCACCTCCCCGCCCTGGGCTTCGCCTGGCTCGCCGAACCCTGATGATCATCCGTCCCTGACGGAGACGGCCGATTTCCGACGCTCTGCATCCACGATCGACGATCTCGGCCGCGGAGTGTCGTACCTCCATGCAGGGCAAGCCTTGCCGATCCGACCTGCGATCACGGGGCTGTCGCGACCGCCCGTCGATCGCTACCGTCGCGCGGACACGTCCGCGGGGCCGGGGGGAGGGTGCGATGACGGCGACGGCGGAGCCGAGGGAGCCCGGGCCGGAACGCATCGAGCCGGCCCTTTCGCCCGATGCCGCACCAGCCCACGCCGCCGTCTCCGACAACGCCCCCGACCGCGCCGCCCCCGACAGCGCCGCCCCCGACAGCGCTGACCCCACCCCCACCCGCCTCCGCGGGCCGGTGGTGCGGGAGGACGCGGTGCAGACCGTGCGGCTGCTGGCGGTGGCGTTCGGGGTGACGGTGGTGGTGACCAGGCTGTACCTGGCGCTGACCGGCTACCCGCAGATCGGCGGCGGCGAGTACCACCTGGCCCACGCGTTGTGGGGCGGTGTGCTGCTGCTGGCCGGGGGTGTGGTGGCGCTGCTGTGGAGCAACCGCTGGGTGCAGCCGGCCACGGCGGTGTGCGCGGGCGTGGGCTCGGGGCTGTTCGTCGACGAGGTCGGCAAGTTCATCACCCGCCGCAACGACTACTTCACCCCGCTCGCCGCGCCGATCATCTACAGCACCTTCCTGGCGGTGCTCGGCGTGGTGGTGCTGGCCCGGCACGTGCCGAAGGGGCGACCGCGAGAGCTGGCGTACGCCGCGGTCGTCCGGCTGAAGGACCTGGCCGACGGTCCGCTGCGGCCCGCCACCCGCACCGTGCTGCTCCGGGACCTCGACGCCCTGCGGACCCAGCCCGCCCGCCCCGACCTCGCGACGCTCGCCGGCGCCGTGCACCCGGTGGTCGAGGCGGCACCCGTCCAGACCCCGCGGGACCGGCTCGGCGGCGCACGCAGCGTCCTCGCCCGCACCGAGCGCGTGCTCCTGCCGCGCTGGGCGCACCGGCTCCTGCTGGCCGTCGGCTCGGCCGTGCTCGGCCTGCTCTCCCTGGTCGGGCTGGCCGTGCTGATCGCGCTGCTCAGCGCCGCGCCGGACGTGCAGATCGTGCTCGACGACCGGGCCGTCGCGCCCGGCACCCGGCCGCCGGCCCTCGTGATCGCGTCGGCGGGGGAGGCGGTCGTCGGCGTCGTCCTGCTGCTGGCCGCCCTCGCCCTGCTGGTGGGCCGGGACCGGGCCGGCACCGCGCTCTGCCGGGCCGGTCTGGTGATCGCGCTGGCCTTCGTGAACGTGGCCCTCGGCTATCTCGACGCCGAGCTCGTCGTGGTTGCGGTCGTGGTGGAACTCCTCCTCCTGGTGGCCACGACCCGCTACCGCACGCGATTCCTGCACGACGACGCGTGACGGATTCGCACAATTCTCCGGGCTGTACCCCGTTCTGGTCTTATGGTGCGGCCGAACTCCCTGGCAGGGTCGGCGGAATGGACGCACAGGACATCCGCCGGGCATTCCTCGACATGCTCGCCCAGGACGGCCACGCCATCGTGACGCGCGCGCCGATCGTCCTGCGCGACGATCCCACGACCCTGTTCACCGGGTCCGGGATGCAACCGCTGCTGCCGTACCTGCTCGGGGCCGATCACCCGCAGGGCGCGAAGCTCGCCGACGTCCAGCCCTGCCTGCGCGCGCAGGACATGGACGAGGTCGGCGACAACCGGCACACCACCTTCTTCGAGATGCTCGGGAACTGGAGCCTCGGCGACTACGAGAAGGCCGAGCAGATCCCGCGGGTGTTCCATTTCCTGGTCGACGTCGTGGGCCTCGACCCGGAACGGCTCTACGTGACCTGTTTCCTCGGCGATCCGGAGCACGGGATCCCGCGCGACGAGGTGAGCGCCGAGATCTGGGAGCGGCTCTTCGCCGAGCGCGGCATCGAGTGCCGGCGCATCGACCTCGGCACCGAGGAGTACGGCAACGAGCACGGCAACCAGGGCGCGCGGATCGCGTTCTACGGCGACAAGAACTGGTGGAGCCGGTTCGGCGCGCCGGACGAGATGCCCGTCGGCGACCCGGGTGGTCCCGACTCCGAGGTCTTCTACTACTTCCCGCAGGTGGAGCACGACACCCGCTACGGCCGGTACCCGCACCAGAACTCCGACGGCGGCCAGTACATGGAGATCGGCAACTCGGTCTTCATGACGTTCCGCAGGACGGAGACCGGTGTCGCCGAGCTGCCGCGGCACAACGTCGACTTCGGCGGCGGACTGGAGCGGATCGCGGCGGCCTCGATCGACAGCCCGGACGTCTACCGGGTCAGCCTGCTGTGGCCGATCGTCGAGAAGCTCCAGGAGATCTCCGGGAAGTCCTACGACGGCGGCGCCCCGGAGGTCGTCCACGCCATGCGGGTGGTGGCCGACCACGTCCGCGGCGCGGCCTTCCTCGCCGCGGACGGGGTGCAGCCCGGGAACTCCAAGCAGGGCTACGTCATGCGTCGCCTCGTCCGCCGGGCGCTGCGCTTCGGCCTGGACCTCGAGCTCACCGCGGGCGTGGCCGCGGACCTGGTCCCGATCGTCGGCAAGCTGTTCGCCGACGTCTACCCGGAGGTGGCCGAGCAGGAGGAGCGCATCGTCGCCGTGCTGCAGAAGGAGGAGCGGCAGTTCGCCCGGACCCTGCGCAAGGGCCTGTCGATGCTGCGCCGGCTCAACCGGCAGGGCGAGGTCGTCACGGGCACGCACCTGTTCGAGCTGCACGACACCTTCGGCATGCCGATCGAGCTCAGCCTCGAGGAGGCGCAGCGCAAGGGCTACCCGCTCGCCGAGGACTGGCGGACGGTGTTCGACGACCTCATGGACGCCCAGCGCGACCGGTCCCGCGCGGCCGTCTGACCAGGCCGGGCCCGCCCGAACCCCGTCGGTCCGGGCGGCGTCAGCCCACCAGCTCGTCGACGACGAGGGTGATCGCCCCGCCCACCCGCGTCAGCTCCTCGGCGCGCAGCGCGGCCAGGCAGACGCGGACGTCCCAGGTCGGTGCGCTGTACCCGCCGCCGGGCAGCACGACGACGCCGTGCTCGTCCGCCAGCATCTCCGGCACCCGCCCGGGGTCGGCCGCCAGGAGCCGCTGCACCCCGGCCTCGCCGTGCCGCACGCGGGCCACGGCCGTGAGATCGATCAGCGCGTAGTAGAGCGTGTCCTGGCCACCCGGCGCCTCGACGCCGAGCGGGGCGAGCAGGGCGACCAGCCGGTCGTCCAGCTCCAGCCGCAGCGAGGCCGCGTGCGCGGCGCCCTCCGGCATCACGTGGGCCAGCGCGAAAAGGGCCATCTGCACCTGGTCCGGCGTCGCGAGCCCGGCGATGTTGTGCAGGGCCACCTCTCGGCTGTCGGCCACCATGCGGGCGAGGAAGGGCAGGGTCGCGGAGTCCGGGGTCAGCGACGAGTACCGGCGGTCCGCGGCCGCCCGCGCGGGGCCCGTGCGGCCGGCGAGGATGTCGTCGAGCACGGTGTCGGCCGCGACCGCGGCGAACCCGAGCCGGTTGCCGGTCGCGCCGAAGTTCTTCGAGAAGGAGTGCAGGCAGATCACGTTGCGCGGCACCTCGGAGAGCATCCCGCGGAAGCCCTCGACGAAGGTCGCGTAGACCGTGTCGGCCACGATCACCAGGTCCGGTCGGTGGTGGTGCACGAGGTCGCGGACCTCGCGGAGCCGCTCGGGGCGGATCGCGCGGGTGTCGGGGTTCCCCGGGTTGATCACCACGAACGCCTTGATCGCCGGGTCGCGCAGCGCCTGCAGCACATTCGCGTCGAACCGGTACGGCTTGTTGGCCGCGGCCCGGATCTCCACGATCTCGAAGCCGAAGTCCGCCAGCGCCGGGATCTGCAGGTACGGGGTGAACACCGGCGCCGCGATCGCGATCTTGTCGCCCGGCGAGACCAGGCCGTTCTCCTTCAGGGAGCGGAAGGTGTACGCCATCGCGGCGGCGCCGCCCTCGGTGCCGAAGACGTGGAAGCGCCCCGGCGGGCCGGGCTCCACGCCGGTGACCTCCACCAGGTAGCGCTCCAGCACCAGCTCGCAGTGCCGCAGCATCCGCGTGGGAGAGGGGTAGCCGTCGCCCAGCACGGCGCGGACCAGCTCGGTGACCAGCGCGTCCGGGTCCGCCTGCAGCTCCTGCACCACCCAGTCGACCGCCCCGGACAGGAATCGCGCGCCCTCGGACGGGTCGAGCGCCAGCGCGGCCGCGAGCCGGTCCCCGATCCCGGCGGACACCGGGGTACTGCCCCAGAACGGGTCGCCGGCGGCCGCGGAGCCCGCGGCGGCCGCCTCCTCGACCGCGAAGGACCCGAGGCGGAAGAACGCGGCCCGCGGGGTGGTGGCGATCCAGTTGGGCTGGCCGCGCCCGGCGTCGAGCACCGGGCGGCCGGAGTGCCGGGCCGAGTCGGTCAGCGCGGGCTGGGACGCCGGGGCGAGCTCGGTCATCGGGGCTCCTCGGACGAGGGGGCGGGAGAGGCGGAGGCGCGGGCCGGACCCGACCCGCGAACGGGACCCGGCCCGCGAACGCGGACGGGGGCCGATCGCGCGTGGCGATCGGCCCCCGGCCGGACGTTGGTGGAGGACACAGGAATTGAACCTGACAGGGCGCCCCAAGTGCGCATCCCCCGTGCGGAAAGAAAACTAGCGCACATCATTGTCGCTCCACAAGAGCCGGTTCCGCGGATCATCAGAATCGACGACGGAAAGTGCCCGGTCAGTGCGTCGCCGGCTCCTTGCCGCCCCCGGAGAAACCGGCCGCGATCAGCTGTCGGGGCGTGGCGTCGGGCAGATACGCACGCGTGAGCGCGATTCCGATACGGGGGAGGTCCGCCTCGTCACGGAATGCGAGGTGCACCGGTTCGTAGCGCGGCGAGAACTTGGCCTTGAACGCGTGCAGGGAACGGAAACCGTAGAACGGTTCCAGCGCCCCGCCGAGCTTGTCCAGCAGCCGGTCGGTGCGGTCGAGCTCCGCCTGGTCGTCCCCGCGGGCGAGCGGGGCCCCGGACAGCGAGATGAACTCGTAGCCCTCCTTCGCGAACGCGAGGCAGGCCGACGCGATCATGAACTCCATCGCGGACCGGAACCCGTCCGTCCGGCGCCGCATGACGTCGAGGGTCCAGCCGCGGATCCGGCCGCCCTCGGCGTAGACCGGGAGCCAGGAGGTCACGCCGTGGACGCTGCCGCCGGCGTCGATCGCCAGCCCGACCTTCACCGCCGGGTCGAGGGCCTCGTCGACGCCGCCCAGGGTGAAGCCCATCTCCGGCAGCCCCTTGTCGCCCACCCACTCCTCGGAGATCGCCCGCACCTGGGCGAGGACGGCGAAGGACTCCTCGGCGAGCGTGACCACCCGGAACTCGATGCCCTCGCGCTTCGCCTTGTTCAGCGCGGTGCGGATGTCCTGCCACTTCTTGCCCTTGAAGGCGATCCCGGGCAGGTCGATGAGGGTGTCCTCGGCGATCTGGACGGTCCGCCAGCCCGCGGCCCGGGCCGCCTCGGCAGCGGTGTCGGTGACGGAGAACAGGCACGGCGTGAGCCCGCCGCGCTCGGCGTCCTCGGTGAACTCGCTGACCGCCGCGGCGATCGTGCCCTGCGGCGCCACCGGGTCGGCCAGGGCGAGGGCGATTCCGGCGTGCCGCTGGTAGCCGACGTACCCGCGGCCGTCGCGCAGGAAGTAGAAGCGCATCTCCGGCCACAGCGTCATCCACGACATCGTCGAGCCGCCGACCGAGGTGAGCAGGGTGCGGGCCCGCTCGAGGGCGTCGGCCTCGCTCGCGGCGAGCCCGCCCGGTACGCGGCGCCGGATCGGGACCCGGAAGGCCCGCCGGTTGAACAGCAGGACGACCAGGACCGCGATCCACAGCACCCCGGTGCCGAGGGTGATGGCCTCGTCGGTAACCACCCCGCCCACCAGCAGGATGACGACGGCGGCCACCGCGACCAGGGCGTTCAGCACGCCCAGCACGACGGTGACCCACCAGGCCCACCGCTTGCCGAGCCGCAGCGCGTTGGCGACGATCCCGACGATCACGACGTCGATCAGCACGTCGAGCAGCGAGGTCGCCTGGCCGGCCGTCTCGCCGAAGGGTCCGCGGCCGGGGAACAGCAGCACGACGAGCTCGGTCAGCGCGATCGCGACGAGCCCGGCGAAGGCCAGCAGCCGCGTCTCCCGGCGGGTCCGCGGGCCGAAGCCGGGCTCCACGCCGAACAGCCGTTGGCCCACCACGAACCCGACGGCGACGGCGATGAGGTGGGCGACGTCGGACAGCGTGCCCTCGAACAGGAACGCCACCAGGACGTAGAAGCCGAGCAGCGCCCGGATCCGCAGCCGCCAGGGCGACCGGAGCGCGGCGGTGGTGACCGCGAGGACGGTGAGGGCGCCGGTGGTGAACCCGGCGTCGCGCACGGTCGCGAGGTGCACCGCCCACGGCCACGACGTGTGCGACAGCGCCCAGACCAGCAAGGACGCCAGCAGCACGCCGCCGATCTCGCCGGCCAGCGCGGTGATCGCCACGACCTTCGTGCCCATCCGGATCTCGCACGCGCCGACGACGATCGCGAACAGCAGCAGCCCGGTGACGTACTGGCCGGGTGTGATCGCGAAGAACCAGCCGGTGAACAGGGTCCAGACCCGGCCCTCCTGCAGGGCGGGCACGCCGTAGGCGACCTGCGGGAACCAGCCCTCCTGCCAGAGCGGGCGCCAGATCGTGCGCCCCACCAGCCCGACGAGCAGAGTCACCGCGACCACGGTGATCGTGAACGGCATCCGGCCCCAGGCGTGGGGGAGCGCGGCGGTCAGCCGCGAGGCCCAGACCTCGAAGGGCGCCGTGCGGCCGGCGGCCGCGGGCAGCGGGGCCGACGCCGGCGGGGCCGCGTCGGCCGTGACCGGCGCGGCGGGCGGCGGGCCGGACGCCTTCTCCACCGGCTTGCCGGCCTTCCCCGCGGGTGCCTTCACCGCGGGCGGCTTCTCGGCGAGCGGCGGCCCGCCCGCCTGCGCGCCGTCCGGCGCGCTCACCGCGCCGCCGCCGTCAGGCCGAGCCTCGGACCCAGGAAGTCCATCGCCGGCGGGAGCGACGCGTGCGGCACCCCCCACGAGTGCCCCTGCCCCGGCACGACCTGCGTCCGCACCGTCATCCCGGCCCGCTGCGCGGCCGTCGAGACCTCGGTCTGCCATTCCCCCACCTCCTCCTCGTCCCCGCCGCAGGCGAAGTAGCCCCACACGTCGGGGTACTTCCGCTCCGCGAGCAGGGTCAGCGGCGTGAGCGCGTCGAACGCCGCAGTGTCGCCGTGGAACGCGATCTGGATCGTCTGCGTCCGGTCGGCGCTGATCGCGGGCTCGCGCTCGCCCGCCATGTCGACGAAGTTCGGGTACAGGTCCGGGTGCCGGGTGGCCATCTGCAGCGCGCAGGTGCCGCCGAAGGACCAGCCGCCGAAGGCCCAGTGCGCGTGGTTGGAGTCGACCCCGAGGGTGGCCTCGATCCAGCGCGGGACGTCGACCGACAGGTAGGTGTCGGCCTTCGCGATGTCCGAGTCCATGCACATGGTGTTGTTCCCGTCCGCCCCGTTCGGGTCGACGACGACGGTCACCGGCGCGAGCCCACCATGCCGCTGCGCGACCTCGTCCATCAAGGCCTGCAGCGTGCCGCCGACCACCCAGTCCTGGGGACCGCCGGGCTGGCCGGCGACGAGCACCAGCACGGGCAGCAGCGGTGCGTTCGGCGAGTTGTAGGCGGCGGGGAGGTAGAGCTGGGCGTCCCGGCCGGTGAACCCGCTGACCGTGCCGGGGATGGGCGCGGTCTCGATGCTCGACGTGCCGGTGGCCGGGCCGGTCCAGCGCGAGGCGACCGGGGTGGACATGGAGCGGGAGGGGGCGCCGTGCCCGCCCGCGAAGGACCGCTCGTCGCCGCCGGCGAGGGCGCCGAGCGTCGGGTACTGCTCGAAGTAGACGTTGATCTGCGCGGCCGCGGACACGACCACCAGCAGGCCGCACACGAGCGCGACCACCTTCCGGCCGGGGCGGGTGCCGACGAGCGACCCCACCGCGAGCACGACGCCGCCGAGCCCGAGCGCGGTCCAGAGCAGCACCTGCCGGGGGAGCGGCTCCGGGACGAGGTCGAGCACGTCGACCACGAGCAGGTTGAGCCCGGCGAACACCAGGGCGGCGACGAGCACGGCCGCGACCACCGTGGCCACCGCGCCGCGGCCCCACCGCGTGAGCAACCCGAACATCGCGAGCCCGCCGACGGCCAGCAACGCGATCGGCAGCCATCCGTCGACGAGCGAGAGTCCGCCCACCGCGCTCCTCCCGCCGCCCCGACGATCACCCGGTGATCACCGACCGGTTCGTCACGTCCTGGTGTGTCGTTACGGACAATGGCCGAGCGGCCACGGTGCGGGACCGGAAATCACCCGGCCGGGTGTAGTGCGGCCCCGCCCCGCCGGCTCCGCCCCCCGTTTCGCGGGTGGCCCACCGGGTACGGCCGACGTCGACGATGTCCGTCCTCGACAGGGCCCGCCCCGGGCGGCGCCCGGAACGGAGGAACCCGTGCGACTCGACTGGCTGCGCGACGCCTGCGCGGCACCCGGCCCCTTCGCGACCGTGATGCTCGACGTCTCCCACGACACCGAGGACGCGGCGCGCCAGGACGAGCTGCGCCGCCGCGCCGTCCGCGAGGAGCTCTCGGGCCAGGGTGCGCCGGAGTCCGTCGTCGAGGCCGTCGACGGCGCGCTGGCCGACGCCCCGCCACCCGACGGGACCGGCGGGCGGGTGCTCGTGGCCGCCGAGAAGGGAGTCCTGGTCGACGCCGTGCTGCCGGCGCCGCCGCGCACCGCGGTCACCACCTGGTCGCCGCTGCCCGAGCTCGGCGCGGTGACCGGCGAGGTGCGGGAGGAGGTGCCGGCCGTGGTCGTGCGGGTCGACGACAAGGGCGGCGAGATCCTCGCCCCCGGCGACGCCGAGCCCGAGCAGGTCAGCGGGCCCAGCGGGCCGGTGCACAAGGTCCGCGGCGGCGGGTTGTCGCACCTGAACATGCACGAGCGGGTCGAGGAGACCTGGCGCGAGAACGCGGCCGCCGTGGCCGAACGGGTGGACGCGCGGGTGCGCGCCAGCGGCGCGCGCGTCCTGGTCGTGGCCGGGCCGCCGCGGGCCCGGTCCCTGCTGGTCGACTCCCTGTCCGAGCGGTCCGCGCAGATCGTCGCGCAGATCGACCACTCCGGCGGCATCTCCCCGGAGGACGTGCCGGACACCGTCGCCGCCGCCGTCGAGGACGTCCTCGACGGCGAGCGCCGCGCCGCCTGGGACCACTACCGGCAGCTGGCCGGCCGGCCCGACGGGCAGGCCGTCACCGGGCTGGCCGACGTGGTGGCGGCCGTACGGGCCGAGGCCGTCGACACCCTGTTCCTCGACCCCGCCGCGCTGACGGACGCCGAGGTGTGGGCCGGGACCGAGCCGACGCATCTCGGCGTGCAGCGGGAGGAGCTCGAGGCGCTCAACGCCACCGACCCCCACCGGGTGCCCGGCGTGCCGGCGGTCATCCGGGCGCTGGCGTGCCAGAGCGGTCAGCTCGTGCGACTGGACGACCCGGCCGTCGTCCGTGGCAAGGACCGCCTCGACGACGCCCGGCAGGCCGAGGAGGAGGCGCGCGCCGCCGCGGACGCGACGGGCGAGGAGGCGCCCGAGCCCGGCCTGTTCGCGCACGGTGAGCTGGCCGACGGCCTCGGCGCCACCCTGCGCTTCCCGATCTGAGGCACCCCGGAGCCACGACGCACCCCCGCGCGGGGTGCGTCGTGGCTCCGTGCTGTGTCGGTGTGCCGTAGGGGCCGTCAGTCCCCGGGGCGGACGTACGCCTGGAGCGGTAGACCCGCCTTCTCCAGCACGCCGACCAGCTCGTCCGGGGTGATCAGCTCACGGGTCTCGTGCCGGTCGAAGGCACCCGACGCGGTCACCGCGAGCGAGATCGCCGCCGCCGCGCGGGAGTCGGGCGCATCGAAGATCACGATGCCGTCGTGGCCCCCGAACATGTAGTACAGCGCCTCGAGCCGGGCGTCCTGGGCCTCGAGCATGGTCCGGACGGCGGCCGTGCGGTCGCTGGGCTTCAGCACCATCCGGTTCCACGTCTCGGGGCTGTAGCTGAAGAAGAACGCGAACTTCGCCATCGTCGACCCTCCCTGTGCCGTGGAACCCTCCAGCCTCCTCCGACGGCCGGCCGCTGTCGCTGCGTAGAGATACGTACGGAACTGCCCGGACCGGTCCGGTGTCGGGCGATCGGGGGACGGCGGGATCAGCCGGCACGTCCACCGTCGGCCCGACGGGACGGGGGCCCGGTGGGGAGCACCGTCGAGGGCGTCGGGGCGCATCACCCGGGACGCCCCGCCGGACCCGAGGAGAGGCCCCATGAGCACCACGATCACCATCACCGAGTCCGCTCCCGAGGGTCCCGAGGACCCCCGCCGCGACGCCGCCCGACCCGGCCCGGTGCAGGACCGTCCGGTGCCGAACGGCCCGGTGCAGCGCCTCGTGTGGAACGGCCTCGTGCAGCACCCTCCGGTGCCGCAGGAACACCCCGTGCAGGACGGCCCGGCGGCGACGTCGCGGCCCGCCGTCTGGGCCTCCGTGCTCGCCGGGATGGACTGCTACGGCTACGGCCTGGGTTACGACTACCACACCGCCCTGCACGCCGCGAACTCCAGCGGGCCGGCTCCGCGCGAAGCCGGTGCCCCGCGGTCCCGCACCGGCCGGACCGTCGCCGTCGTGGTCGGCGGGGTCCTCGCCGCGGCAGCCGTCGCGGGCGGACTGATCATCGGACTCGGCGGGCACTCCACGCCGTCGATCCCCGCCGCGGCCCCCCACACGGGAACCGCCACGACGGCCCACGGGAGCGGGCACGGCACGCCGGCCGGCTCGCCCGCGCACCCGGCGGCCCCGGTCGTCCCGGCTCACCCGATGGCCCCGGTCGGGCCGGCGGTGCAGCCGATGATCCCGGCCGGCACCCACGTGGCACCGTGACCGCCCGCGCTACCGGTCGCCGTCAGCGGGGTGGGCCTCCACCCGCCGCGCCTCGAGACGCTCGCGCTGCGGGCGGACGGTGTACTCGGGGTCGCGGGCCGAGGCCATGCCCGCCTCGAAGATCCCGTAGCGGGTGGCGGCGGAGGCGGCGTTGAGCAGCAGGCCCGCGGCGGCGCCCAGCACGCGCCCGCGCCGGCCGCGCACGAATCCCGAGGCGAGCGCCCCGAGGGCACCCACGACCGTCCCCGCGCGGGCGCCCTTCAGCACGGCGCCGGCCCGGCCGCTCCGGTAGGCCTCGGCCGCGAAGCCGATCCGGCGTTCCAGCACCGAGGTGGCCGCGAGCTCGAGCACGGCCCCGGCGACCGCGACCCGCCGCGCGGGCGTGACGTCGCCCCGCGCGAGCAACCCGGCCCCGCCGCCCGACGCCATCGCGCTCCCCGCGAACACGAACGGCAGCTCGCGGAACCCCTCGTGCCACGCCGGCACGGCGGTGTCGGCGACCAGCACCGCGGTGTACGTCGTCAGCGCCGGGCCGAGTGCGCCCGCGGCCAGGCCCGACGCGCGCGCCAGCCGGGGCGTGACGCCCAGGACCTCGGCCGCCGCCGTCGCCCCGGACAGCGCCCCGAACGGCGCGAGGATCCACGACCCGACCGACAACGGCGAGGTCACCTTCAGCACCCGCAGCATGTGCAGGAAGCGCTCGGGTCGGCCCAGGTCGTGGACCAGGAACCCGACGCTGAGGGCCGCGCCGCCCGCCGCCGCGACCCGTCCCACCCGCCGCAGCCCGGGCCGCCCGGTCAGGTCGGCGAGCGCCGCGAGCGGCGCGGACACCCCGGCGAGCCCGCCGAGGTAGAGGTAGGCGGGGACGTCCGGCACCTTCCACACCGGCGGCTTGATGATCGGGCGCCCGTAGTACGAGGTGAACTCGGCCTCGGGCACCATCAGCCGCTCGCCGCGGCCCTTTCCGCGGCGCCGCGTCCGCGGGGTCCCGGCCGCGGTGCGGTGCTCCGGCGCGCTCACCGCCGGCCGCCCAGGAACGCGGCCGCGACGGCGCCCGCCACGGCCAGCGCGGCACCCGCGGCGTGCCGCCACATCGACGGCAGGTCCCGGGTCGTGACGACCGGGTCCGGCGGCAGCCCGTAGACCTCCGGCTCGTCGAGGAGCAGGAAGAAGGCGCCGTCGCCGCCGACCCCGTCGTCGGGGTCGCGTCCGTAGAGCCGGGCCTCGCCGACCCCGCGGTCGTGCAGCTCGGCCAGCCGGGCGTCGGCGCGCTCGCGCAACTCGTCGAGCGGGCCGAACTGGATGGACTCGGTCGGGCAGGCCGTGGCGCACGCCGGGGCCAGGCCGCCGCCGAGCCGGTCCTGGCACATCGTGCACTTGAACGCCCGCCCGTCGCCCTGCCGCTGGTCGAGCACGCCGTAGGGGCAGGCGGGGACGCAGTACCCGCAGCCGTTGCAGATGTCCTCCTGCACCAGCACCGTGCCGTGCTCGGTGCGGATCAGCGACCCGGTGGGGCAGACGTCGAGGCATGCGGCGTGGGTGCAGTGCTTGCAGACGTCCGAGGACATCAGCCAGCGGACCTCGGTGGCGTCGTCCCGGTCCACGCCCGGCTGCACCGCTCCGGGCAGCTCCATGGCCGGCATCCCGAGATCCACCGGCGCGGAGCCCCGCGCCGGGACCCGCTGCTCCACGAACGCGACGTGCCGGTACGTGCTCGCGCCGAGCCCGCCGCTGTTGTCGTAGCTCATCCCGGTCAGTCCCAGGACGTCGCCGGCGGCGCCGTGGTCGCCCACGCCGTCGGCCGGCAGGGCGTTCCACTCCTTGCAGGCGACCTCGCAGGCCTTGCAGCCGATGCACACGCTGGTGTCGGTGAAGAAACCGACGCGCGGCGGGTGCCCGTCCGCGTAGCCGGCGTCGGCCGACGGGTCCGCGAGGGGGCCGGACAGGGAGTTCACCGTGGCTCCTCCTCCAGGCCGGCCTGCCGCCGGCGGTCGGCGAGGTACGTGACCAGCTCCGGCCCGCGCGGGCGCCGGCCGGGGCGGATGTCGCAGGTGGCGGCCTTGGTCTCCATGATGTGCACGTTCGGGTCGAGGGACACGCCGAGGAGCTCGTTGGCCGCGTCGCCGGTGGAGAGCCCGTTCGGGCCCCAGTGCCAGGGCACGCCGATCTGGTGGATCACCGTGTACCCGTGGCCCTGTCCCTTGATGCGCAGCGGGGTGGCCCGCTCGGTCACCAGCACCCGGCCCTCGACCGCGGACCGGGCCGTGACGACGTGCGCCCAGCCGCCGTGCGTCAGCCCGCGCTCGGCCGCGAGCTCGGGGGAGACCTCCAGGAACATCTCCGGCTGCAGCTCGTTCAGGTGCGGCGTCCACCGGCTCATGCCGCCCGCGGTGTGGTGCTCGGTGACCCGGAACGTGGTGAAGACGTACGGGTAGACCTCGGCGCCCGGCGTCCCCGGTTCGGGGTGGTAGTGGTTGTCCGCCCGCTCGAACCGCTGCCGGGCGGGGTTGGCCCGCTGCCCGTACAGGGCGTTGCCGACGGGCGACTCCTCGGGCTCGTAGTGCGTGGGCATCGGGCCGTCGGCCAGCCCGGCGGGGGCGTGCAGCCAGGCCCGCCCGTCGGACTGCATGACGAAGGGCTCGGCGCCGCCGATCGCCCTGGCCGCGTGGGCGCCGGGCGGCGGCACGTAGTCCGGCGGGGTGTCGGCGGGGAAGTCCGGGACGTCCGGCCCGGCCCACTTCTCCCCGTCCCAGTAGGTGAGCCGCTTCCGCTCGCTCCACGGCCTGCCGTCGGGGTCGGCGGAGGCGCGGTTGTAGAGGACGCGCCGGTTCATCGGCCACGCCCAGCCCCACTCGGCGGCGATGAGGTCCTGCTCGGCGCCGGGTCGGCGGCGCGCCGACTGGTTGACCTCGTCGGCGTAGACGCCGCAGTAGATCCAGCAACCCGAGCGGGTGGACCCGTCGGACCTGAGTGCGGTGTAGCCCGGCAGGGCCTTGCCGTCCGCGTCGACGCCGTTGATCTCCCGCAGCACCGCGTCGGCACTCGGCTCGCCGGTCGCGTCGACGGGGTAGTCCCAGGTCAGCTCCTGCAGCGGCCGGTCGCGCCGGTCGTCGGAGCCGGCGACCTTCGCCTTGATCCGCCTCCCGAGCTCGAAGTAGAACCACAGGTCGCTGCGGCAGTCGCCCGGCGGCTCGACGGCCTTGTGGTGCCACTGCAGCAGACGCTGGGTGTTGGTGAACGTGCCGTCCTTCTCCGTGTGGGCGGCGGCCGGCAGGAAGAAGATCTCGGTGCCGATGTCCTCGGTCCGAATCTCGCCGGTCTCGATCTCCGGCCCGTCCTTCCAGAACGTGGCCGTCTCGATCATGTTGAGGTCGCGGACGACGAGCCATTCCAGGCTCGCGAGGCCGTGGCGCTGCATCCGCGCGTTGGCCGTGCCGACCGCCGGGTTCTCGCCGACCACGAAGTAGCCGGGGACCTTCCCGTCGGCCTGGTCCATCACCGTGCGGAACGACGAGTGGTCGCCGGTCAGCCGGGGGAGGTGGTCGAAGCAGAAGTCGTTGTCCGCCGTGGCGGCGTCGCCGAACCAGGCCTTGAGCAGGCTCACGACGTAGGCGTCGAGGTCGGCCCAGAAGCCCTTCGTGCCCGCGTTGGACTCGATGAAGTGCTGCAGGCCCTCGTCGCGGTGGGCGTGCGGCATCGGGATGTAGCCCGGCAGCAGGTCGAACAGGGTCGGGATGTCCGTGGAGCCCTGGATGCTCGCGTGCCCGCGCAGCGCCAGGATCCCGCCGCCAGGGCGGCCGATGTTGCCCAGCAGCGCCTGCAGCACCGCGGCCGCGCGGATGTACTGCACGCCGACGGTGTGGTGGGTCCAGCCCACGGCGTAGGCGAAGGCGCTGGTCCGCTCCCGGCCCGAGTTCCGGACGAGGGCCTCGGCGACCCGCTGGAAGGTCGCCACCGGGATGCCGCAGATCTCGTGCACCTTCTCCGGCGTGTACCGGGAGTAGTGCCGGCGCAGCACCTGCAGCACGCAGCGCGGGTCCTGCATGGTGTCGTCGCGTTCCGGATCGGCCGCGATCGGCGCCCCGCCCGAGCCGGGCATCTCGCCGCGCTCGGTCTCGTGGACGTCGAGGTCCCGGTCACCCGCGGCCGAGGGCGCGGTCGCCCCCTCGTACTGCCAGGTCTCGGTGTCGTAGGTGGCGGTCTCCGGGTCGAACCCGGAGAACAGCCCGTCGAGGTCCTCGGTGTCGGCGAAGTCCTCGCGCAGCAGCATCGGCCCGTTGGTGTAGGAGCGGACGTAGTCCTCGAAGTAGGCGCCGGTCTCCAGGACGTGCCGGATCAGCCCGCCGAGGAACGCGATGTCCGTGCCCGCCCGGATCGGGACGTGCAGGTCCGCCACCGCGGACGTGCGGGTGAACCGCGGGTCCACGTGGATGACCGTGGCGCCGCGCTTCTTCGCCTCCATGACCCACTGGAAGCCCACCGGGTGGGCCTCGGCCATGTTCGAGCCCTGGATGACGATGCAGTCGGAGTTCACCAGGTCCTGCTGGTAGTTCGTCGCGCCGCCGCGACCGAAGGAGGTCCCCAGACCGGGAACCGTGGAGGAGTGTCAAATACGGGCCTGGTTCTCGATCTGCACCGCGCCCAGGGCGGTGTAGAGCTTCTTCATGAGGTAGTTCTCCTCGTTGTCGAGGGTCGCTCCTCCGAGGCTCGCGATGCCCATGGTGCGGCGCAGGTACCGGCCCTCGTCGTCCGTCTCCTGCCAGGTGCGGCGGCGGGTGTCGAGGACGCGGTCGGCGATCATGTCGAGCGCGGTGTCGAGGTCGAGGTCCTCCCACGCGGTGCCGTGCGGGCGCCGGTAGCGGACCGTGGTGACCCGGTCGGGCGAGGTGACCAGCGACAGCGTCGACGACCCCTTGGGGCACAACCGCCCGCGGCTGATCGGGGAGTCGGGGTCGCCCTCGACCTGGGTGACCTGCCCGTTGCGGGTGAAGACCCGCTGACCGCAGCCGACGGCGCAGAAGGGGCAGATCGACTGCGTGACGCGGTCGGCGTCCTGGGTGCGCGCGCGCAGCGACTCGGTGCCGTCGGACCGCGAGGCGGTGCCGCGGCCGAGGCGGTCCGGTCCGGTCAGCTGCCGGTAGACCGGCCACCCCTCGATCCAGGTGCGCACTCCCACCTCCTCGTGTGCCCGATCACCGGGTCTCCCAACCACCGGACGCTGCGAAGCGACCGACGGCGGGTGTGCGACGCGGCGGGCCGGGCATCCCGCGGTGTATCGCCGTGTTGACCACGTGCCGCCCGGGGGACCCCGGCGGCCAGACCCGAGGAGGTAGCCATGGCGGACCTCGACGACCCCGCCCGCGTGCAGGGGCTGACGGTGCGGGACCGGGACGGCGCCGAGCTCGGCGCCGTCGACTCCGTCTACGTCGACGACGAGACGCAGCGGCCCGAGTGGGTCGTGCTCACCGGCGGGCTGTCGGGCTCGCGGCACGCCGCCCTGCCGCTGGCCGGCGGGATGATCGAGGAGGGCGAGCTCCACGTGCCCTACGACGCCGAGCAGCTGCGGACCGCGCCCGAGGTGCCCGAGGGGCACCTGAGCAAGGAGACCGAGGCCGCCCTGTTCGACCACTACGGCGTGCCGCACGGCGGCCCGACCGAGACGGCGCAGACGGACGACCCGCGCCCCCGGCCCTCCGGCCGGCACGGCGACGGCCGCCACGAGCGGGTCGAGGACGACCGCGCCGAGCGCGACCACGTGGCCGCCGGGGCGGACGGCTTCGACGACCCCGCCGCGCCCGACGAGGCGTCCGGGGGCGACGCCGTCCCCGGCGTCCGAGCGGGCTGACCGCCGCGCCGCGGCGGCGCGACCGCCGCGCCGGCGCCGGCTCGTGATCCGTTGCGCCCCACCGCTCGCCGACCAGCGTTGGCGTGCCGGGCCGCACGTCCGTACGGTCCCGGGGAGAAGTACCCGGTGCGGCCCGTCCTCGGACCGTGCGACGCGAACGAGGGGAGTCGCCGTGCGCGTCGAGATCGTCTGCGACCGGTGCAGCCCACTGGCCGAGCCCGGCAGGCCGGGCCACGGCGGGCTGAGCGAGCACCTGGCCGGGCTCGGCGCGGGTCTGGCCGCGGCGGGCCACGAGGTGACCGTCCTGGTCCGCCGGGACTCGCCGAACCAGGCGCCCGTCGCGTGCCCGGCCGAGCGGCTGGAGGTCCGGCACGTCGATGCCGGCCCGGCCACGCCGTTGCCCGAGGACCGGCTGGTCACGCAGGTGCCGGTGCTGGCCGAGGAGCTGGAGCGCCGGTGGCGCGCCGCACGGCCGGACGTCGTCCACGCCCACTCCTGGACCGCCGGCCTGGCCGCGGCGGCCGCCGCCCGCGAGCTCGGCCTGCCGTTCGTCGTGACCCTGCCCGGGGTCGGCGAGCGCCCGGTCGACCCGTCCGTCGACACCCGGGGCCGCGCCTCGGCCGAGCACGTGCTCGTCGCCCGCGCCGACCGCGTGGTCGCGAGCGGGGAGGACGACGTCTTCGCCCTCGTCCGGCTCGGGGCCAGGCGCTCCGCGATCCGCGTGGTGCCCTACGGCGTCGACACCGGGACCTTCCAGCCCGAGGGGCCCACGCTGCGCCGCGGCGCGCACCCCCGGCTGCTGGCCGTCACCGGCCTCGACGAGGAGGCGGGCGTGCAGGACGTCATCCGCGCGCTGCGCACCGTCCCGGAGACCGAGCTGCTGGTCGCCGGCGGGCCGCGCACGGACGACCCGGAGATCGACCCCTCGCGGGACCGCGAGCTGGCCCGGCTGCACGCGGTGGCCCGCGAGGCCCGCGTCGAGCGCCGCGTCCGCTTCCTCGGGGCCGTGCGCCGCGAGACCTTGCCCGCGCTGCTGCGCTCCGCGGACGCGCTCGTCCACGTGCCGCACCGGACGGGCTTCGGCATGATCGCGCTCGAGGCGATGGCGTGCGGCCGCGCGGTCGTCGCGTCGGCCGTCGGCGCGCTGGCCGAGACGGTGGTCGACCAGGTCACGGGCGTGCTGGTGCCGCCCGCCCGGCCGGACGTCCTGGCCCAGGCGATGCGCGCCCTGCTCCGGGAGGGCGCCGTGCCGCTGGCGTTCGGCATCGCGGGCCGGGACCGGGCGGTGTCCCGGTACGGCCGCGACCGGCTGGTCGCCGCGGTCGAGCAGGTGTACCGGGAGGCGGCAGAGGCCGTCGAGGCCCGCGAGCACGTGGGCGCGGGGGAGACCGGCGCCGCGCACGTCGGCCACACCGGCTGACGAACGCCGTCCCCGCGGCGCGTCGCGACCGACCGCGGCCCGCCGTCAGGCGCCGTCAGGCGCTCTCGGCCCGGTCGCTCAGCAGGTGTGCCAGCCCGGTGAGCTCGAGCACGGGCCGCGCGACGCTGCCGGGTGGGGCGACCACGCACAGGTCCGTGCCGGGGTCGAGCTGGTGCAGCAGCCGCACCCCGGCGCTGGCGAACAGGGTGGTGGCGGACAGGTCGAGGACGCACCGCTCCCCGTCCGCGGCCGCGTCGAGCAGCGCGGCCCGCAGGGTGGCGACGGCCGGCAGGTCGACGTCGCCGCGCACGTACAGCACGCCCGGGGCCTCGCCGGGCTGGACGGCGAACATCTCGGGCACGGCCGTCGGGCCGGGACGCGGCGTGTCGCCGACCGCGACCGGCCTGCCGACGGCCAGCACCGCGGTGACCGTCGTGCCCGCCGGCCCGGGCTCGACGACCAGGGCGTCGCACAGGTCCCGGACCACGGCGAGCCCGAAACCGGCCTCCTCGTCGTCGTCGTCGTCCGCGTCCTCCTCCGGGGGCTGCCAGGTGCCGTCGTCGGCGACGGTGATGCACAACCCGGCCCCGGTCAGCTCGGCACCGACCCGGATCTCGCCGTCGGAGCCCTCGGGATAGGCGTGCTCGATGGCGTTCGCGGCGAGCTCGGAGACCACCATCGGCGCCGCGACCACGGTCCGCGGCGCCACGCCCGCCGCCTCCAGCCAGCGCGTGACCGTCTCGCGCAGCGGGCTGAGGGCGAACGGGTCGACCGGCAGCACCAGCCGAAACGGCTCGACGGGCACGAGGGGCCGGTGTGCGGCCAGCACGGCGACCCCGCCGCGCGGCGCCCGCGCGGCGAGCCGGGCGCACACGGCCGCGGGGTCGTCCACCGGGGCCTCGGGGTCGAGCAGGACCTCCTGCCCGGGCCCACGGCCGGTCGAGGTCCGCCCGCGGCCCTCCACGAGGTCGTCCGAGTACAGCAGGATCGTCTCCCCGCGGGCGAGCCGCGCGGTCGCCGGTACCGGGGGTGCGGCGCCGACACCCAGGGGGCCGTAGGCCTGGCCGGGCAGCGGGGCGAGCCCGCCCGGCCCGCTCACCAGCGCCGGGGGATGGGCGCCGCGTGCGTGTTCGAGCTCCCCGTCGGGCCCCACGACGACGACGGTGAGCGAGGCGCCGTGCAGGGCGTCGTCGATGCCCGCGGCCCGGTCGATCTGCTCGAGGGCCTCGGTGAGCGTCGGCGTGGTGTACAGCGCCTGGCGCAGCACGGTGCGCAGCCCGGTGACGGCGCCGGGCCGCGGTGCCGGACCCACGAGGTCACCGACGGCGAGGGCGAGCCGCCCGTCCGGCAGCGGCACCACGTCCAGCCAGTCGCCCGCGGGGGCGGCACCGTCGGCGGAGGGGAGCGCGGTGAGGCCGAGCGGGGCGGCAGGCACCCAGAGCGCGGCCAGCCGGAGGTCTGCCAGCAGCGGCAGCGTGGCGGGCAGGTGGGCCGGAGGAGCGTCGCCGGGCGGAGCGGGATCCCGCTCGGGGCGGGAGTCGGCGTTCACGTCGCTCCTCTCCGGCCGGCGCCGAACGGCCGCGACCTGCCCGGCGGGACCGGGTCCGCCGAGGATAGGGGCCGGGCGCCCGCGGCGTGTGGCATGCCCGCCGTCGTCGTCACCGTCGTCACCGTCGTCGCTGTCGTGTTCGTCGCGGCCGCCGTCGTCGGTCCTCCGTCAGTCGTCGAGGAACGGCGCGATGGCCAGGATGCGGCGGTGTTCCGCGAGCCGGTCCAGCGCCGAACCGACCGCCTGCGCCTCCGCGGTGCCGTCGACGCCGATCTCGGACTCGAAGCGCTCCCGCCGCGTGCGCGGATCGCCGCGGTCGGCGGCGGCCCACCGCAGGAACCGCTCGACCACCCGCACCTGTCTGCGGCGCAGGCCCTCGTACGGCTCACGGCTCGCCAGCCACGCGACGAAGGGACCGAGCACGGCCGCCACGTCGGGCGTCGCGGGAGGTCGGGGGGCGGCCGCAACGGGTCGGACGGGTCGGACGGGTCGGACGGGGGCGGGCCGGACGGTCATCGGGTCTCCTTCGGGGGGTCCTTCCGGAACGGTGTCGCGCGTCATACCCCGGTGCGGCCGACCCATGCGTCCGGGCCGAACTCGACGCGCGCCCCCCGGAGGGCGCTTGTACCGTCGAGGTGCGACCGATGCACGATCGACGCCCCGAGCGCGCCCACCACCCGTCGCGCGCCGCTCTACCGAGGTACAGCCAGCTGCCTCTGACGTCCACCGACGTGGAGGAGGCCCCATGACCGCGCCGAACACGGTTCCCGAGCCCGTCCAGGGCCCCCGCACCGCCGAGCGGACTCAGGCCCCCAGCGAGTACGCCGACCAGATGCCCGTGCTGGAGCGCTTCGCCGCGCTGCCCGCCGGCCACCCCGACCGGGACCGTCTGCGGTCCGACCTCGTCCTGGCCTTCCTGCCGGTGGTCCGCCACCTCGCGCAGCGCCACGGCGCGGGCTACCGCGCCGGCATCGAGGACCTGGTGCAGGTGGGCACGATCGGGCTGATCTCGGCGATCGACCGCTGGGACCCCGAGCGCGCCGGCGGGGACTTCCTCGGCTACCTGATCCCGTGCGTCCGCGGGGAGATGCTGCGCTACTTCCGCGACCGGACCTGGTCGATGCGGGTGCCGCGGCGGCTCAAGGAGCTCAGCGTCGCGATCGGCAAGGCCTCGGGCCCGCTGGCGCACGAGCTCGGGCGTGCGCCGAAGCCCAGCGAGCTGGCCCGGCACCTGGGCGTGGACCGCGAGGAGATCGTCGAGGCCCTGGCGGCCAAGGCGAACCAGCACGCCGGCTCGCTGACCGCCGTCGACGACGCGGACGACCAGCCGGTCGCCGACACCCTCGGCGAGGTCGACAAGGCGCTCGAGCACGTCGACCACCGCGAGTCGCTGCGCCCGCTGATCTCCGCGCTGCCCGAGCGGGAGCGGCTCATCCTCACGCTGCGGTTCTTCGGCGAGATGACCCAGACCCAGATCGCCCAGCGCGTCGGCATCTCCCAGATGCACGTCTCCCGGCTGCTCGCCCGCACCCTCGCGCAGCTGCGGGAGGGGCTCGACGGCGGCACCTCCACATGACGGGTCCCGCGCGCACGGTCGTGGTGGTCGGGGCGTCCGGCACCGTGGGGTCCGGGCTGCTCAACGCCCTGGCGGAGCGGCCCGAGGTGACCGTGCGCGCGGTGTGCCGGCACCCGCCGGAGGACGCGCCCCGGACCGGCCGGGTCACCTGGCACCCGCTGGACCTGCTGGCCGCGGACGGCGCGGACCGGCTGACGGAGCTGCTGCGCGGCGCCGACGCCGTCGTGCACCTGGCGTGGGCGATCCAGCCGGTCGGCGACGCGTCGACGCCGCGCAGCGTCGACCTCGACGGCACCGCCGCCGTGCTCGACGCCGCCGGCCGTGCGGGCGTCGGGCAGGTCGTCTTCCTGTCGTCGCAGGCGGTGTACGGCCCGCACCCGCCCGACGGGCCCGCCCGCCCGGTCGACGAGTCCTGGCCGGTCCGGGCGCACCCGGGCTCGCTCTACAGCCGGGACAAGGTCGCCGCGGAGGCGATGCTCGACGACTTCGGGCGCGCCCACCCCGGCGTCGCGGTGACCCGGGTCCGGGCCGCGCTGGTGGTCCGGTCGGACGCCGCGGCCCGGATGCGGCGCCTGTTCCTCGGCCCGGTCGTGCCGACGGCGCTGCTGCGCGCCCTCCGCGCCGGGCGCATCCCGGTGCTGCCGTTGCCGTCCGGGCTCGTCCTGCAGCTGGTGCACGCCGACGACCTCGGCCGCGCCGTGGCCGCCGCCCTCGACCGGCGCGCGGCCGGGGCCTTCAACGTGGCCGCGGACGCGCTCGGCCCCCGGGAGCTCGCGGCGGTCGCCGGCGCCCGCCCGGTGCCGGTGCCGCGGGCGCTGGTGCGGGGTGTGCTCGGCCTGCTGAACCGGATGAACGTGCTCGGCGCGACCACGGGCTGGTTCGACCTGGCAGTGGACACCCCGGCGATGGACACGGGGCGGGCCCGCCGCGAGCTGGGCTGGTCGCCCGCGGTGGACACCGCCGGCGCCGCCCGGATCCTGCTCGACGCGCTCGCCGACACGGACCCGGGCGGCGCGCAGGTCAGCGCGTCGGCAGCACCCGGTCGAGGGTGACGGGCAGGTCCCGCACCCGCACACCGGTGGCGTGCCAGGCGGCGTTGGCCACCGCCGCGGCCGTCCCGACGATGCCGATCTCGCCGATTCCCTTGGACCCCATGGCGTTGACGTACGGGTCGTCCTCGTCGACCCAGTGCGCCTGCAGGTCGTCGACGTCGGCGTTGGCCGGCACGTGGTACTCGGCCAGGTCGTGGTTGACGACGTGCCCGGTGCGCGGGTCGAGCAGGCTCTGCTCGTGCAGGGCCATGCCCAGCCCCATCGTCATGCCGCCCAGGAACTGCGAGCGGGCCAGCCGCGGGTTGACGATCCGCCCCGCCGCGAACACCCCGTACAGCCGGGGCACCCGGACCTCGCCGGTGTCGGCGTGCACCCGGACCTCGGCGAACTGCGCGCCGAAGGCGGACATCGCGTAGTCCTCCTCGGCCGCGTTCGGGTTGACCGACCCGGACGCCCCGTCGCCGTCGTGCGGGTCCTCCCCGTACTTGTCCCGGAACTCCCGCACCGCCTCGACCAGCGCCGATCCCCAGGTCGTGGTGCCGGACGAGCCGCCCGCGACCGAGGCCTCGGGGTGGTCGGTGTCGCCGATCAGCACGTCGACGTCCTCGACCGGGACGTCGAGCGCGTCGGCGGCGATCTGCGGGAGGACGGTCCAGGTGCCGGTGCCGAGATCGGCGGCGCCGATCCGCGCGATGTACCGGCCGCCGTCGTAGGTGACCGTGGCCGTCGACTTCGGCATCCGCATCGTCGGGTAGACCGACGCCGCCACTCCGGTGCCGACCCACCACCCGTCCTCGAGACGCATGCCGGGGCGGTGGTCGCGGCCGGCCCAGCCGAACCGCACGGCGCCCTCGCGGAGGCAGGCCACCAGGTTGCGCGAGGAGAACGGCTTCCCGGTCTCCGGGTCGACCTCGGGCTCGTTGCGGATCCGCAGCTCGACCGGGTCGAGACCCAGCTCGGCGGCGAGCTCGTCCATCGCGACCTCGGGGCCGAACATTCCCGGGCACTCGCCCGGCGCCCGCATCCACGACGGGACCGGGACGTCGAGCGCCGCCAGCCGGTGCGTGGTCCGCCGGTTCGGCGCGGCGTACATGTTCCGGGTCGGCACGCCCGTCTGCTCGGCGAACTCCTTGATCCGCGAGGTCTGCTCGACGACGTCGATCGCGATGCCGCGCAACGTCCCGTCCCGCCCGGCGGCGAGCTGCATCCGCTGGATGGTGGGGGTGCGGTAGCCGGCGAGGGAGAACATCTGCTGGCGGGTGAGGGCGAGCCGGACCGGCCGCCCGGGCACCGCGCGGGCCGCCATCGCCGCCATGATCACGTTGGCGTGCGGGTTGCCCTTCGACCCGAACCCGCCGCCGACGTACGGGCACACCACCCGCACCTGCTCGGGCTCCAGCCCGAAGATCTGCGTGACCGTCTGCCGGACGGGGTGCACGCCCTGGGTGGAGTCCCAGAGGGTGAGGTGCCCGGCGTCCCCCTCGCCCGGCTCCCACAGCGCGGTGGTGGCGTGCGGCTCCATGGGGTTGTTGTGGTGCATCGGCGTCGTGTAGGTCCGGTCGAGCGTCACCGGGGCCTCGGCCATCGCCGCCGCCATGTCGCCCTCGTGGGTGTCCGGGGGATAGGTGGGGTTGACCGACTCCGGGGTGTAGAGGTCGTCGCGGTCGGCCGAGAGCCGCGCGTCGGCCTCCTCCTCGGCGTACGTCACGCGGACCAGGTCCGCGGCCTCGCGGGCCACCTCGTCCGTCTCGGCCAGCACCGCGGCCACGATCTGCCCGCGGAAGCCGACCTCGGTGCCCTGCAGCACCGCGAGCTCGGCGTCGTCGGTGGAGGCGAGGCGCTCGGCGTCGGTGCTGGTCACCACGCCGACGACGCCGTCGAGCGCCGTGGCCTCGGTGGTGTCGACCCCGGTCACGCGCCCCCGGGCGACGGTGGCCTGCACGATCCGGCAGAAGAGCGGGTCGGGGACCGGCGTCTCGTCGGCGTAGATCGCCACGCCGCGGACCTTCGCCCCGCCGTCGCGGCGGGCGAGGTCGCGCCCGATGGCCCTCGGTTCCAGGGTGGCGGTCATGCGCGGGCCTCCTCTCCGGCCAGCGCGCGCAGGGTGCTCACCAGCGTCCCGGTGAGCAGCGGGATCTTGAACGCGTTGCCGCCGTCGAAGCCCTCCTGCGGGCGGGCGTCGGCCAGCTCGGCCTCGGCGGCGGCGCGGTAGGACTCGTCGGTGGCGGGGGCGCCGTGCAGCGCCTCCTCGGCCCGGTGGGCCCGCCAGGGCTTGTGCGCGACCCCGCCGAACGCGAGCCGCACGTCGCGGATCTCGCCGCCGGCCACGTCGAGGCAGGCGGCCACGGACACCAGGGCGAAGGCGTACGACGCCCGGTCCCGCACCTTCCGGTACCGGGAACGCGCGGCGATCGGCGCCGCCGGCACGTCGATCGCGGTGATCAGCTCGCCGTGCCCGAGCACGGTGTCCCGCTCGGGGGTGTCCCCGGGCAGGGTGTGCAGGTCGGTGAAGGGGACGGTGCGCTCCCCGTCCGGCCCGAGCACCTGCACCTGCGCGTCGAGGGCGGCCAGCGCGACCGCCATGTCCGACGGGTGCGTGGCGATGCACTGCCCGGACGTGCCGAGGATCGCGTGGTTGCGGGTGGCCCCGCCGATCGCCGCGCAGCCCGAGCCGGGCTCGCGCTTGTTGCACGGCGTCGTGACGTCCTGGAAGTACACGCAGCGGGTGCGCTGCAGCGGGTTCCCGCCGGTCGTGGCCATGTTGCGCAGCTGCCCGGAGGCGCCGGCGAGGAGCGCCTCGGCCAGCACCGGGTAGCGCCCGCGGACCCGGGGATCGGCCGCGAGGTCGGAGTTCCGCACGGCGGCGCCGAGACGCAGGCCGCCGTCGGGCAGGTCCTCGATCTCGGCGGAGGTCAGCGCGGTGACGTCGACCAGCAGGCCGGGCGTGGCCACGCCCAGCCGCAGGTGGTCGACGAGGTTGGTGCCGCCCGCGAGGAACGCGGCGTCGGGCCGCTCGGCCACGGCCAGGACGGCCTCGCGCGCGTCGGGCGGGGTGGCGTAGGCGAAGGGCCTCATCGGCGCGCCCCTTCCGCAACCTCGGCCACCGCCGCGCGGATGCCCATGTAGGCGCCGCAGCGGCAGAGGTTACCGCTCATCCGCTCCGCGATCTCCCGGTCGACGGCCGCCGGGTCGCCCAGGTCCGGCCCGCCCGCCACGTCGGCGGTGGCGGCGCTGGGCCAGCCGCGCTCCAGCTCGTCGAGCACGCCGACGGCCGAGCACACCTGCCCGGGGGTGCAGTAGCCGCACTGGAAGGCGTCGTGGTCCACGAAGGCGCGGTGCACGGGGTGGTCCTCGTCCGGGCCCGGCGCGAGCCCGGCCGCCGTCGTGACCTCGGCGCCGTCGTGGGCCACGGCGAGGGCGAGGCAGCCCAGGATGCGGCGGCCGCCGACGAGCACGGTGCACGCGCCGCACTGGCCGTGGTCGCACCCCTTCTTCGGGCTCGTGGCCCCGAGCCGCTGCCGCAGCGCGTCGAGCAGCGAGGTCCGGGTGTCGACGCGGAGGTGGTGGGTGGCGCCGTCGACCCGCAGGGTCAGTTCGGTCTCCATGCACGGGGACTTCCCGGATCTCCCCGGTCCATCCCGGCCCGCGGCATGATCCGGCGCCGCGGGCGGTACCCGTGGGGCATGGCCATCGCGACGATCGACCCCAGCACCGGCGACCAGTTGAAGACCTTCGACGCGCTCACGGCCGAGCAGCTCGACGCGAAGATCATGGCCTCGGCGACCGCCTTCCGGCACTGGCGGGACGTCCCGGCGGACCGCCGGGCGGAGCTGTTCCGGGACCTGGCCCAGCGGCTCGACGACGAGGCCGAGGAGCTCGGCCGCATCGCGACGCGGGAGGTCGGCAAGACGTTCGCCTCCGCCGTCGCGGAGGTGCACAAGTGCGCCAAGGGGTGCCGCTACTACGCGGACAACGCCGAGGCGATGCTCGCCGACGTGCCGCACGAGGTGGAGGGCGCCCGGGTGCTCACCCGGTACGAGCCGCTCGGACCCGTGCTCGCGGTGATGCCCTGGAACTTCCCGTACTGGCAGGTGTTCCGGTTCGCCGCCCCGGCGCTGATGGCGGGGAACACCGGCCTGCTCAAGCACGCGTCGAACGTGCCCCAGTGCGCCCTGGCGATCGAGGACGTGTTCCTGCGCGCCGGGTTCCCGGAGAACGTGTTCCAGACGTTGCTCATCGGCTCCTCCGAGATCGAGAAGGTGATCGCCGACGACCGGGTCCGGGCGGTGACCCTGACCGGCAGCGAGGCGGCGGGCCGGGCGGTCGCCGCCGCGGCCGGGAAGCAGATCAAGACCAGCGTGCTCGAGCTGGGTGGCAGCGACCCGTTCGTCGTGCTGCCCTCGGCCGACCTGGACACGGCCGTCCGCAACGCCGTGACCTCGCGGACCCTGAACAACGGCCAGTCCTGCATCAACGCGAAGCGGTTCATCGTGCACACCGAGGTCGCGGACGAGTTCACCCGCCGACTGGGCGAGGCGATGGCGGCGCTGACCGTCGGCGACCCGATGGACGAGAACACGGACGTCGGGCCGTTGTCCTCGGGCGACGCCGTGAAGACCCTCGACCAGCAGGTGCGCGACACCGTCGCCGCCGGCGCCACGCTCGTCACGGGCGGGGAGCCGGGGAGCGGGCCGGGCTTCTACTACCCGCCGACGGTGCTGGCCGACATCCCCGACGGCTCGCCCGCGCACCGCGAGGAGCTGTTCGGCCCGGTCGCGTCGGTCTGGCGCGCGCAGGACCTCGACGACGCCATCCGGATCGCCAACGACTCGCCCTTCGGCCTCGGCGGCAGCGTGTGGACCACCGACGAGGCCGAGCAGGAGCGGCTGGTGCGGGAGATCGAGACCGGGATGATCTACGTCAACCGGTTCACCGAGTCGACCCCCGAGGTGCCGTTCGGCGGCGCCAAGAACTCCGGCTACGGCCGGGAGCTCGCCGGGTTCGGGCCGCGCACCTTCGTCAACGCCAAGACGGTGTGGATCGAGGGCGGCTGACCGGGGTCCGTCAGTCGCCCGGCGCGGCGACGACGTAGTCCTCCGGCGGCGGGTCGCCGGCCAGGTGGCGTCGAGGATCTCCCGGACGCCGGCCGCGATCCGCCGCTGCGCCTCGATCGTCATCCCCGAGTAGTGGACGGTCATGGCGTTGCGCGGCATGGTCCGCCACGGGTGGTCCTCGGGCGCGGGCTGCGGGTACCAGACGTCGCCGGCGTAGCCGCCCAGCCGCCCGAGCACAACGTGCTGCAGGTCGCGGCGTCGGACTCCACGTGGTCCGAACCGACACCGGCGGTGATCACCAGCTTCGGCTCCGGCGCCTTCTCGATCCGCGCGCGGTCGAGGTAGACGGGCCAGAACGGGGTCGTGACCAACACCTCCGCGTCGGCGGGCTCGGCGTCGAGCGCCTCGCCGGTCTCGCTGGTGGTGACGAGCTCGTGCCCGGCCTCCCGGAGTCCGTCGCCCAGGTCGAGGCCGCGCGCGGCGTTGGCCAGGACGTCGGGGTGCTCGTCGGGGTGCTCGTCCGGGTAGAGGACGGCGACGACCTTCACGGGGGTACCTCCGCTGCTCGGATGCTCCGCGGCTACCCCCGTGTGCGCACACGCACACGCCGCGCACCGTCGCCGGATCGTGACCTTCGAGCGCATGGATGATCACCTGTCCGGGTACAAGCGATCACCACCGGGCGCACAGGGTGCCCGGCCGTCGAAGGAGACGCCGTGATCATCCTCGGACTCATACTTCTCGTGGTCGGCTTCCTGACCGGGTTGTCCCTGCTCTACTACATCGGCGCGATCCTGCTGATCCTGGGCGTGATCTTCCTGGTCCTCGGCCGCACCGGCCGGCCCGTCGGCGGCCGCAAGGTCTGGTTCTAGGTGCGGGCCGTGGTCCCGGGCGACCGGGACCACGGCCCTTCTTCCCACCCGCTCGCGGTTGAGCCGCCCGTGGCCGGGTAGGCGGGGCGGGTGATCGCCCGCAGCGACCGGGACGTCGCCGCCGTCCGCGACCTCGCGCGGCCCCTCGGCGGCGACGCCGACCTCGACGAGCTGGTCGCCCGCGCCGGGCGGGCCCGCCTGGTGCTGATCGGCGAGGCGTCGCACGGCACCCACGAGTTCTACGCGTGGCGGGACCGGCTGACCCGGCGGTTGGTCGCCGAGCAGGGCTTCCGGTTCGTCGCGGTGGAGGGGGACTGGCCGGACTGCCGCCGACTGCACCGGTACGCGGTCGGGGACCCGGAGGGCCCCGCGACGGCCGACGAGGCCCTCGCCGGCTACGACCGCTGGCCCACGTGGATGTGGGCGAACACCGCCGTGCGGGACGCGATGCGGTGGCTGCACGACCACAACGCGGGGCGCCCGCCGTCCGAGCGGGTCGGCTTCCACGGCCTGGACGTCTACAGCCTGCACCGCTCGATGCGCGCGGTCGTCGACTGGCTGGCCGAGCACGAGCCGGTGCTCGCCGAGACCGCGCGGGCCGCCTACGCGTGCTTCGACCCGTTCGGCCCCGATCCCTTCGACTACGCGCGGCGCACGCGGTGGGTCCCGGAGGACTGCGAGGAGCCCGTCGTCGAGGTGCTGCAGGAGCTGTGCGCCGGGCACAGCAGGGGCGAGACCGGGTCCGCCGACGAGCGGTTCGTGGCCGAGCAGAACGCGGCCGTCGTCGCCGGGGCCGAGCGCTACTACCGGACCGCGGTGGGCGGCGGCCCCGAGTCGTGGAACGTCCGCGACCACCACATGGCCGACACGCTCGACCGGCTCCTCGACCACGCGGGCCCGGGCTCGAAGGGCGTGGTGTGGGCGCACAACACGCACATCGGCGACGCCCGTGCCACCGACATGGCGGAGCACGGCATGACCAACCTCGGCGAGCTGGCCCGCGAGCGGCACGCCGACGAGGGCGTCCTGCTCGTGGGGCAGGCGGGGCACCGCGGCACGGTGCTCGCCGGCGAGGCCTGGGGCGCCGCGGCCGAACGGATGCAGGTCCCGGAGGCCCGCCCGGGCAGCGCCGAGGACCTGCTGCACGAGGCCGTGGGCGACGGGCCGTCCGTGCTGTCCTTCCCGCCGTCGCCCGAGCAGCCCCGGTGGCTGCGCACCCCACTGGACCACCGGGCGATCGGCGTGATCTACCACCCGCGGCGCGAGCGCCGGGGCAACTACGTGCCGTCCACCCTGGGCGACCGCTACGACGCCCTGATCTGGTGCGGCGACACCTCCGCGCTCGAGCCGGTCCGCCCCGAGCCGCCCGACGACCCCGAACCCGAGACCGCGCCCTCCGGCGAATGACGGCGTGCAAGGCTCGCGCGATCCGCGGTACCCGGGGGCCGTGACCGACCTCGAGGTGGACGCGGCGATGGTGGGCGGGGCCACCACACCGAGAGCGCCTGGGCCTACGCCCACCTGCCCCGCGGGGTGGACGACGCCGACTCGGCCGACGAGCCGGTCCGCCGCGTCGAGGGCGTGCTGGAGCGGTTCGCCCCTGGCTTCGGCGGACGGGTGCGGCACCGGGCCGTGCGGCGGCCGTCGGACCTGCAGGACGCGGACCCGAACCTGGTTCGCCGCGCGGGCCGCTCTGGACGCCCAGGAGGTGTCGGGCGTCCTGCGCCGGGCGGCGACGTCGGCCGCGCTCGAGCTGCTGCGGCGGTCCGGCAGGGATGAGGAGCGCGTCAGCGGGTAGGCGCCAGCAGGCACCACAGGACGAGATCGGGAGGACCGGGATGGCGGACACGGCACGAAGGGTCGCGGCGGTCGCCGACGACCGGGCACAATCGGAGGCCGAGCAGTACCGGCACGGCGAGGACCGCCCCCTGGAGGGCTACGTCGTGGTGATGGCGATCTTCGGCGCGGTCGTCAGCGCGGTCGCGGGGATCACGGCGGCGACCCGCAGGACGGTGCCCACGCTGTCGGTGAAGGACCTGGTGCTGCTCACCGTGGCCACCCACAAGCTCTCCCGCACGATCACCAAGGACGCCGTGACCAGCCCGCTCCGCGCGCCCTTCGCGCAGTACGCGGACACGGCGGGGCCAGCCGAGGTGATGGAGGAGCCGCGCACGGAGTCCTCGCTGCGGCACGGCGTCGGCGAGCTGCTGACCTGCCCCTTCTGTCTCGACCTGTGGATCGCCACCGGCTTCGCGATCGGGCTGGTCTTCGCGCCCCGGCCGACGCGGTTGGTCCTGGGCACCTTCACCGCGCTGGCCGGGGCGGACTTTCTGCAGCTGGCGTACTCGGCGGCGCAGCAGGCCCAGGAGTGAGCCGAGTCGTCGTCGACGTGCCGGTGGCGGGGCGCCCCTCCTCGAGGCGCTGCCGCTGGGGCACGACGGTTGGACTTCGGGTCCTCGGCGGACCGCACGCCGGCGTGGAAGATCCCGAACCGGGTGGCCGCCGACGCGGCCACGGGCGCCGCGCCGGACAGCGCCGACGCGAGGCGGCTGCGCCGCCCGAGCAGCGCCCCGGCCAGGCCGGCGACGGCGAGGACCTTCGACGTCCGGACGTACCGCCCGCCGGTGCCCGAGGAGTAGGGCTCGGCCGTCATCCCCATCCGCCGTTCGATCAGCTCGAACGGGGCCAGCTCGGCTCCACCACGGCGACTACTACGCCTTCTCCACAATCTGCACGCACCTCGGCTGCCCGGCGTCGCTGTACGACAGCCGGCTGCAGGTGTTCCTCTGCCCCTGCCACCAGTCCGAGTTCAGGATCACCGAGGGGGCCCGGCCGGTCTTCGGCCCCGCCGCGCGGCCGCTCCCACAGCTGCCGATCACCGTCGACGCCGACGGCTACTCCGTCGCCCGCGGGGACTTCCCCGACCCCGTCGGGCCGAGCTTCTGGGAGCAACACTGATTCCTGTCGCGCGAAATCGGCGCGCGGCCCGCACGATCGAGGGGTGCGCACGACGATCGACGCGTCCGGACCCGTCCCCGGCCGCCGAGGCCTGGGACCGGTACGCCCGCCCGGAACGCTGGCCGGAGTGGGCGCCGTACCTGCTCGGGGTCGACGCCTCCGCGGACCGCCTCGTCCCGGGCATGACCGGCCGCGTGCGCGGGCCGCTGCGGCTCGCCGTGCCGTTCACCGTCACCGAGGTCCACGAACCCGACGAGTCGGGGCCGGGCGGCGCTCCCGCCGCCCGGCCGGGCACCGGCTCCTGGGCGTGGGACGTCCGGCTCGGGGCGATCGGGCTGTCGCTCGACCACGGCGTCGAGCCGCGGGGGAGCGGCACCCGGACGTGGCTGACGGTCGACGGGCCCTGGCCGGTCCTGGCCCTCTACCTGCCGCTGGCGCGGATCTCGCTCGAGATGCTGGTCCGCCGCCGGCGCTGACCCGCGAGCCGGCCCGTGGCGCGCGCGGCACCGCTCCCCGCGGCGGCGAGGGCCGCGCGGCGACGGACGAGCGCCCGCCCGCCCTTCACCAGCAGTGCACCCGCCGCCACCCACGGCCCCGCCACGACGACGGGGTCGAGCCACTGGTGCGCGAGGTCGGCACGGCCGCGCCCGAACCGGGACCCGAGCGGGCGGCGCGTGAATTCGCCGAGCACGCCCGTCTCGGTGACCGGATTGTCCGGGCGCAGGGTGGTGAAGGAGCGCAGGTGGTGCTCCCCCGCGTCGATCCGGTCCCCGAGCATCAGCAGGAGCCAGTGCGCCGCCCGGCCCTCGCTGTAGCGGCGGTAGGCCAGGCCCCGCACCACCCCGGAGAGCCCGCGGCGGGGGCACGTGGTCCCGTAGACGGGGGTGAGGAACTCGTGCTCGACGGACCGCTCCCGGCGGGGGTCCTCCGGCTGCCGGTCGGGGAAGCGCCAGTGCGCGCCCGTGAGGTCCGTGCGGAACTGCAGCTTCGGCTCGGAGGGCCGGTCCTTCGGGTCCAGGTCGACGCCCCAGCCGGGGATGCGGGCCCGCAGCTCGTCGAGGGACTCCCTCAGGGGCGGCCTGTCCGGTGTGTACGTCATCGGGTCTCCTCCTCAGGCCGCACTCGGCAGGACCAGGGTCTTGATGCAGTCGTCGAGCTTCGCGGAGAACATGTGGTAGGCCTCCGCGATGTGCTCCAGCGGCACCCGGTGGGTGACGATCTCGGCAGGCTTGATGTACCCCTGCCGCACGTGCTCGAACAGGCGCGGCCACTGGCGCTTCACCGGGCACTGGTTCATCCGCAGCGTGAGGCCCTTGTTCATGGCGTCGCCGAACTTGAGCGCGCTGAACAGCGGCCCGTAGGCGCCCATGACCGAGACGGTGCCGCCCTTGCGCACCGAGTCGATGGCCCAGTTCAGGGCCACGGGGGAGCCGCCCTGCAGCTTGAGCTTCGCCGACGTGACGTGCTGCAGGAAGTTGCCGTCCGCCTCCGCGCCCACGGCGTCGATCGCCACGTCCGCGCCGAGGAACCCGGTGTCGCGCTTGAGGTGCAGCACGACGTCGGCGACCTCGGTGAAGTTGAGGGTCTCGGCGTGGGCGAAGGTCCGGGCCTTCTCGAGCCGGTAGTCGAGGTGGTCGACGACGATGACGCGCCCCGCGCCCATCAGCCACGACGACAGGGCGGCGTAGAGCCCGACCGGGCCGGCCCCGAACACGACCACCACGTCGCCCTCGGCGATCTCGCCGAGCTGCGCGCCGAAGTAGCCGGTGGCCAGCGCGTCGGTGAGCAGGACGGCGTCGTCGTCGTCCATCCAGGCGGGGATCGTCGCCGGCCCGACGTCCGCCAGGGGCACCCGCACGAACTCGGCCTGCCCGCCGTCGTAGCCGCCGCAGGTGTGGGAGTAGCCGTAGATCCCGCCGACCGCCGTGGCGTTCGGGTTCACGTTGTGGCAGTTGGAGTACAGCCCCCGCGCGCAGTACCAGCAGGAACCGCAGAAGATGTTGAACGGCACCATGACCCGGTCGCCGACCTGCAGGTTCTGCACGGTCGGTCCGACCTCGTCGACCACCCCGACGAACTCGTGGCCGAAGGTGTGTCCGATCCGTGTGTCCGGCATGAGCCCGTGGTACAGGTGCAGGTCCGAGCCGCAGATCGCGGCGCGGGTGACCCGCACGATCGCGTCGTTCGGGTGCTCGATCCGCGGTCTCTCCTTCTCCTCCACCCGGATCTTGTAGGGGCCCCGGTAGACCATCGCGCGCATCGCCGCCTCCTCGCGGACCGGCAGCGTTCCTCCCGCCCCCGGTCCGGGAGCTCGGCCGGCCGGTCGGGTGCTACCCGCGACGGGAGGAGTCATCCCCGTCCGGCCGCCCGGCCGCCGGACTCAGCTCAGCCGGCGGGTGCCGGCGGGCAGCCCGCCGCCGGCGTAGACGTCCTCGGCGAGCGCGGCCAGCGCGGTCAGGGCGACGTTCTGGCTCCACGGGCCGTAGGAGACCCGGGCGACCCCGAGCTTCTGCGCCGTCCCCAGCGGGATGGACCCCGGCACGCCGATGAGGTTGACCTTGCGCTCGCCGAGCGCCTCGACGAGGCGGCCGACCGTGGTCTCGTCGAGCTTGCCCGGCACGAAGAAGGTGGTCGCGCCGGCCTCGAGGTAGGCGCGACCGCGCTCGATCGCGTCGGCCAGGACCTCCTCGGGGTCCCGGTCGCCGGCCTTGAGGAACGCGTCCGTGCGGGCGTTGAGCACGAACGGCACGCCCGCCTTCTCCCCGGCGGCGACCGCGGCCTCCACCGCCCGGACCGAGTCGGCCAGCGGCTTCATCTGGTCCTCGAGGTTGGCGCCGACGATGCCGACGTCGATGGCGCGCGCGATGGTGCCGCCCGGGTCGCCGTAGCCCGCCTCGAGGTCGGCGGTCACCGGCAGGTCGCCGGCGACCCGCGCGATCAGCCCGACCTCGGCGATCATCTCGTCGCGCGGGATGTTCTCGCCGTCCTCGTAGCCGCGGGAGGCGGCGATGCCGTGGCTGGCGGTGGCCAGGGCCTTGGTCCCGGGGACCTGCGCGACGACCTGGGCGGTGATCGCGTCCCAGACGTTGACGACGAGCAGGAGCTCGGGCGCCTCGTGCAGCCGGCGCAGTTCGGTGGCCTTGTCGACGATGGTGCTCATGGCCGGACCGTAACCAGCACACCGCCGATCGGCACAGCCCGATTCGGCACGGCGCGGATCAGCACGGCGCGCTTCGCCCGCGCGCCACCCCACATGAGTGAGCTCGGCCGGCGTGCCCTCCGGCCGAGCCCACGCGGCACCGGTCCGGGGTCGGGTCCGGGCGGGATCCGATCGCCGGCCGGGCGTCCCCCTCCCACCGCCGCGAGCACCGAGCCTGGCCCAGACCTGGAACGGGTTCTAGGGACTTAAGTCCCGAGCGCCCGGGCCGGGGCCCGGAGCGCCCGTCAGGCGCAGGGCCAGCGCGAACGCCGCTGCGTCGTCGAGCCCCGCACCCTCGGTGAGCGCGGCGTCGAGCCGGGGGCCGAGCGCCGCGCGGGCCGCCGCCTCCACCCGGCGCTCGCGGTCCAGGTCCGGGCCGAACGCCGGGGTGGCACGCGGGCTGGCCCGCAGTGACCCGAGCAGGGTGGCGGCGTCGGCGTACCGGCCCAGCCCCGACAGCGCCTCGACCAGTGCGCGGACCGCCACCCAGGTGTGCGTCCACGAGCCCGACCGGTGCCAGTGCTCCAGCAGCGGCCGCAGCTCGGCCAGTGGCGCGTCGCGGTGCCGGACCGCCGAGGTGAGCAGGGTGTGCCGGGCGATCCCGGCGACGAACGCGGAGTCGGCCTCCTCGGCCAGCGCCACCGCGGCCCGCAGGTGCGCCGCGGCCCCGGGGTCGCCCTGCTCGGTCCGGTGCTCGCCCTGTGCGTACTCGCCCCAGGCCCGCACGGTCGGCGCACCGGATCGGGCCGCGACCTCCGCGATCTCGGCCTCCAGCGCCGTCGTGTCCGGGTCGGCGCCGGTGTCGTCCGCGGGGGCGTAGGTCGTGCAGAACAGCCGGTCGACGAGGGCGGACACCACCACGTGGTCGTCCGGTCCGTCGGGGTCGTCCCGCGGGGCCGTCCGCAGGGCGGCGCGGGCGGCCTCGGCCGCCGTCCGCGCCTCGGGCAGCCGGCCGGCGAAGGTGTGGAGGTTGGCGAAGAGCTCGTGGCCGTGGGCGGGGAAGCCGAGCGCGACCAACGCGTCCGCGTGCGCCGCGGCCAGGTCGAGGTCCCCGCGCTGCCAGCAGGCGCAGGCGACGAAGTACACCGTGCGGGCGGCGGCGGGGGAGAGCCGGCGGGTCGCGACGCGGCCGTCGGCGCCCACCACCCCGGCCGCCCGCAGGGCCTCCTCGGCCGGGTCGACGAGGTCGATCCGGCAGCGCAGGTAGCCGAGCTCGGCGAACAGCCCGGCGAGGCGCAGCAGGTCGTCACGGGGCCCGTTCTCGACGAGCCAGGCGTGGGCGCGCCGCAGGTCGGCCAGGTGGGCGTCGAACCGGCGCACCGCCTCCGCCTCCCCGGGCCCGCGCCGCGCACGGCTCACGTCAGCCGCGAGGCCCGCGGCCCACGCGGCGTGCCGGGCCCGCAGCCCGGGCCCCTCCGCCCGCTCGGCGATCCGGCTCCGGCCGAAGGCGCGCAGGGTCTCCAGCATCGTGAACCGCGTCCCGCGCCGGACGACGAGCGAGCGCTCGACCAGGTCCGGCAGGGCCGCCGCGTCGCCGCACACGGCCTCGACCGCCCCCGGCTCGACCGGCCCGGCGAACACGGCCATCCGGTCGAAGAGCGTGCGCTGCTCCTCGTCGAGCAGTCCGTAGGACCAGGCGACGACGTCGCGGAGCGAGCGGTGCCGGGCGGCGGCCGTGCGCCGCCCGCCGCGCAGCACGTCGAGGGGCCGGTCGAGGGCCTCCACCAGCCCGGCCAGCCCCAGCGGCAGGGCGCGGGCTGCGGCGAGCTCCAGGGCGAGCGGCAGCCCGTCGAGCCGCGCGCAGATCTCGTCCACGAGCGCCCCGTCGACGACCGCGGCGGGGTCGCCCGCCCGGATCCGGTCGGCCAGCAGCCGTGCCGCGTCAGGAGGATCGAGCGGGGCGACGGGCAGGCACTGCTCGGCGTCGATCCGCAGCGCCTCCCGACCGGTGGCCAGGACGTCGACGCCCGGCGCGCCCGCCACCACGGCCTCCGCCAGCGCCGCCGCCCGCTCGACGACGTGCTCGCAGTTGTCCAGCACCAGGAGCAGCCGCCGCGGCGCGAGCACCTCGACGATCCGCTCCCGAAGCGAGCCCGCGTCGGCGTCGATGATCCGCAGGAGCCCGGCCAGGGCGGACTCGACGTCGTCCGGGCCGCCGTCGCCGAGCTCCACGAGCAGGACGCCGTCGGAATACCGCGGGCCGGCCTCGGCGGCGACGTGCCGGGCCAGCCGGGTCTTGCCGACGCCCCCGGGTCCGGTGAGCGTGACTAGCCGGGACCGGCCGAGCAGCTCGGCGGCCAGGGCGAGCTCCGCGGCCCGCCCGACGAACGAGTTGGCGGGCGGGGGAGGAGAGGCGGTGCGTCCGGGGACCTCGGGCGGAGGTGGTGTGGCCGGTGGCGCCGGCGCCGCGAGCTCCTGCCTCAGCACCCGGCCCTCGAGTTCGCGCAGCTCCGGTGAGGGGTCCAGCCCCAGCTCCTCGGCCAGCCGGGTGCGCAGCGCGGCGTAGGCGTCGAGTGCCTCGGCCTGTCGCCCGGCGGCGACGAGTGCCCGCATCAGCACGCCGACGGCCCGCTCGCGCAGCGGCTCGGCGCGCACCAGCGGCTCCAGAGCGGCGACGGCGTCGGCGGGCCGGCCCGCCTCCAGCAGGGCGGTCGCCCGCTCCTCGACGGCGTGCCGGCGCAGCTCGTCGAGCCGCGCCACCTCGGGCTCGACGGTGGGGTGGTCGAGGTCGGCGAAGGGCCGTCCGCGCCATAGCGCGAGGGCGGCGTCGAGCACGGCGAGCCGGGCGGCCGGGTCGTGCCCGTCCGCGGCGAGGCCCTCGAGCAGGTCGGTGAAGGCAGCCGCGTCGACCGCGGTCCGGTCGGCACGCAGCCGGTAGCCCCGCGGGGTCGTCTCGACCACGAGGCCCGGCGGCAGCAGCCGGCGCAGCCGCGCCACGTTCGTCTGGACGGCGCCCGCCGGGTCGGCCGGCGGGGTGGCGCCCCAGACCAGCTCGGCGAGCAGGTCCACGGGCACGGGCTCGTCCAGGCGCAGCGCCAGGGCGGCGAGCAGGCGCCGCTGCCGCGCCGACCCCACCGCGACCGACCCGTCGGCGAGGGCGAGCGGTCCGAGCACCCGGAGGGCCGCCATCACGCCATCGTGGCGCATCCGGCGCGCGTGCGGCAGCGTCTTTCGTCCCCTTCGCCTCGTTCGGCACCGGCGGGGTCGACCCGGCGGACCGCCGGTGACAGCCTCCCGACAGGAGGCCGACAGCAGGCCCGGCCATCGTCGTCGGCGAGAGAAGGGGGAGACCCATGACCGCCACCGACACGACCGCCACCACAGCGCCGACCGGGACCGCCGAGTCCCTGACCGAACGGCTCTTCGCCGCCGTGCTCGCCACGATGGACGTCCACGCCGTGTACCTCGGCGACCGGCTCGGCTACTACCGCGCGCTCGCCGACGGCCCGGACGGCACCGCCCTGACTCCGGCCGAGCTCGCCGCACGCACCGGCACCGCCGAGCGCTACACCCGGGAGTGGTGCGAGCAGCAGGCCGTCACCGGGATCCTGACGGCCGACGCCGAGCCCGACGGCGCCGCCCGCCGCTACGCGCTGCCGGTCGAGCACCGGGCCGCGCTGGTCGACGTCCTGTCCCTGGACCACGTCGTCCCGCTCGCCCGGCTCGCGCTGGGGTGCGCCAAGCAGACGGATCTGCTCGCCGAGGCCTTCCGCACCGGCGGCGGCGTCTCGTGGGCACAGCACGGCACCGACGCCCGCGAGGGCCAGGCCGCCGCCAACCGGCCGCTGTTCCTCGGGCCCCTCGGCCGCGAGTACCTGCCCTCGGTCCCCGACATCGACGCGACGCTGCGGGCCGGGGCCCGGGTCGCCGACGTCGGCTGCGGGCACGGCTGGTCGGCGATCGGGATCGCCCTGGCCTACCCCGAGGTGACCGTCGACGGCTTCGACCTCGACGAACCGTCCGTCGAGGCCGCCCGCCGCAACGCGCGGGAGGCGGGGGTGGCCGACCGGGTCCGCTTCCACCTGGCCGACGCCGGTTCGGCCGACGGCGTCTACGACGTGGTCTTCGCCTTCGAGTGCATCCACGACCTGCCCGACCCCGTCGCGGTCCTGGAGGCGATGCGCGGGCTCGGCGGGACCGTCGTGGTCATGGACGAGCGGGTGGCCGAGACGTTCGCGGCGCCCGGCGACGAGATCGAGCGGCTCATGTACGGCTACAGCCTGCTGTGCTGCCTCGCCGACGGGATGGCCCACGAGGACTCCGCCGGCACCGGCACCGTGATGCGGCCGGACACCCTGCGCCGCTACGCCCGCGAGGCGGGGTTCGCGGACCTGGAGATCCTCGACATCGAGAACGACTTCTTCCGCTTCTACCGCCTGGTGCGCTGATCGGGGAGGCCGGACCTCCCGGAGTCCTCACGCCACCGGCAGCGCCTCCGTCAGGGCCTCCGTCAGGAGCGCGACGAGCGCGGCGTGCTGCACGTCGGCCGAGGACCCGACCTCCTCGTCCGAGCCGTCGAGCGCCTGGGCGGCGAGGCCGGCCTTGCCGTCGATCAGCTCGGCGATCCTGGCGTCGATGGTCTGCGCGGCGATGATGCGCCACGCGGTGACCGGCTCCGTCTGGCCGATGCGGTGGCTGCGGTCGATGGCCTGCGTCTGCTCGGCGGCGGTCCACGAGAGCTCCGCGAGGACGATGTTCGACGCGACCTGCAGGTTGAGGCCGACGCCGGCCGCGGTCAGCGAGCAGACCGCGACGGAGACCTCCGGGTCGTTGACGAAGGCGTCGATGTTGCGCTGCCGGACGGCCGACGTCTGGTCGCCGCGGATCGAGGAGAACCGGACACCCTGCTTGGTGAAGGTCTCCTCCGCGGCGTCCATGACGTCGACGTGCTTGGCGAAGAACACCACCTTGCCCGCGCTGCGGGCGAGCTGGGCGGCGTAGTCCGCGGCGAGGGCCGCCTTCGCCTGGCCGATGCGGCGCATCATGCCGAAGACGTTGTCGCCGCTCGACGCCTCGGCCGCGTCCTTCTGCTCCCACCGGGCCACCCGGCGCACGAGATCGTGGTCGATGCCCTCGACGACCGCGCCGGACCGGCGGGTGGCCAGGGCGTCCTCGTAGCGCGCCACCAGGCGCCGGGCGAGGTCGCGTTCGGCCGCCCGGATCGAGCGGCCGACGGCCCCGTCGAGCTCGACGGGGAGGTCGGCGATGCGCCGCGCGGGGATGTCGGCGGCGACGTCGACCTTGCGGCGGCGGACGATGCCGCGGTCCACGACCGCCTGGCGGGCGGCGCGGTAGAAGCCCGGGTCGGCGGGGGTGAGGCCGGTCGCGGCGAGGGCGTCCATCAGCTCGGCGCGCGGCCTCGTCCCGTCGATCCACCCGAGGAACTGCCAGATGGCGAGGAAGTCCTCGATGTCGTTGATCAGCGGGGTGCCGGTCAGGGCCATCAGCAGCGGCCGCGCGGTGAAGGACCGGATGCGGTCGGAGATCTCCAGGACGTGCTGCGAGCGCTGGGAGGACTTGTTCTTGATGAAGTGGGCCTCGTCGACGACCATCCCGCGGAAGCCGAAGTCGCCGATCCAGCCCACGTGCCGGTCGAGGACCTCGTAGTTGACGACGACGATGTCGGCGAAGCCGTCGACGGACTCGCCGTTGCCGTGGATCGCGGTGGCCGCGCGGCGGGGCGTCCAGATGCCGGCCTCGCGCACCCAGTTCGTCTTGACGACGTTGGGCACGACGACCAGCAGGGGATAGGCGTCGGCGGCGTCGGCGGCGAGCAGGGCCTGGGCCGTCTTGCCCAGCCCCGGCTCGTCGGCGAGCAGGAAGGTGCGGTGGCCGGCCGCGGCCGCGGCGACCACGCCGGCCTGGTGCGGCATCAGCTCGCGGTCGCTCCCGCCCGGGGCTCGCCGGGTGGACGGCGCGGAGTCGGCCGTCGGCAGGGCCATGCACGCCGCGGTGCCGGCGCCGGCCCGCTCGAACGACCGCAGCAGCGGCCCGAGCAGCTCCCAGCCCGCGAGCGGGGTGGGACGGGGTGCGGCCGGCCGGGTGGCGGAGAAGTCGGGGGCGAGGAACGGGTTCGCCATCTGCCGCGAGACCACCGACTGCGGAACGACACGGGGTCTGGCGGGGGCGGCGGGGGCCTCCACGACCGGGGCCGGGACCTCCTCCTCGGGGGCGGTCTCGATGCCCGCCTTCCGCAGGACCGTGCGGGTGAGGGAACGGGCCTCGTCGGAGACGACGGCGTCCTCCTCGAGGAGCGCCAGCAGGGTGGGCTCGCGGACGGCGCTCATGGCGAGGGCCTTCGCGATGCCGTCGAGCCGCTTGAGCTTCTCGGTGCGCTGCCGGTCGCGGGCGTTGTCATCCGCCCGGACCCGGGCGCGCTCCTGGCGCAGCAGAAGCGCGACCGCCTGGAACTTGGTGCGCGTCGCGGGTGTCACCCGGCCGTTCCGCAGGGCGGTCTCGACCTCGCGGACGGAGCGCGCCAGCACCGACATGACGTCCTCGGTGCGTTCACGGCCGCGTCGGTTCTGCGGGGCGCTACGGCGAGCCCTCGTCTGGGGCTTGCCTCGTCGAGCCACTCATTCCTCCTCGGAGATGCCCGGCAGGGCCGCCGCTGCGGCCGCGCCGCGCACAGTGCTGCGGTCGGGTGCGGGCGTGGCGGGGGGAGACCGAGACGGCTCCTCCGGGACGCCGCCGGTCCGGGTCTGCGTGAGATCACCGCCGCCGGGGCGTACAGCCCGCACACGGCACAACAGGAATTCCCGGTCGACGATTCCGCGACACCCACCGCGCAGGCCGGCCGTGACCGGATGCGCGGCGCCCAGCGAGGTGCCCGCGGAGTCCACAGTACCGCCCGGAGACCGGTCCCGGCGCCGCGACGCGCCGGAGAGCGATCACGGCGCCCTGCGGACCCGCAGGTCGCAGGTGGTGCCCCCGGTGAGACTCGAACTCACACTGGGCGGATTTTGAGTCCGCTGCCTCTGCCGATTGGGCTACGGGGGCCGGCAGGCCGCCCTCCGGCTCCGACTGTGTTCTCGCTCGCGTCGCGCGGGATCACACGGTCTGGGCAACCTGGACGCAACCCTATCGCCGCTACCCTGGGTCCTTGCGTTCGACCCGCATGCCTAAGGAGAACCCACCCGTGAGCCAGCCAGTGTCCGAGGACAAGACGACCGACGACGGACCCGCCGTCGGCTGGCGCGTCCTCGTGGTGGAGGACGAGGCGCTGATCCGCCTCGACCTGACCGAGATGCTCGGGGAAGAGGGATACCGGATCGCGGGCGAGGCCCCCGACGGTGAGGCGGCCATCGAGATGGCCCGCGACCTCAAGCCCGACCTCGTGATCATGGACGTCAAGATGCCGAAGAAGGACGGCATCGAGGCGGCCGCCACGATCGTCGAGGAGAAGATCGCGCCCGTCGTCATGCTCACCGCCTTCAGCCAGCGCGACCTCATCGAGCGTGCGCGCGACGCCGGCGCCATGGCCTACCTGGTCAAGCCGTTCGCCCGGCACGAGCTGGTGCCCGCGATCGAGCTCGCCGTGTCCCGCTTCGCCGAGAAGCGCGCCCTCGAGGACGAGGTCGCCTCCCTGCACGACCGGTTCGAGACCCGCAAGGTCGTCGACCGCGCCAAGGGCCTGCTGATGGCCAAGCAGAGCATGACCGAGCCCGAGGCCTTCCGGTGGATCCAGCGCACCGCGATGGACCGCCGCACCACGATGAAGGCGGTCGCCGAGGCCGTCATCGAGGGGCTCGCCCCCGCGAAGGGCTGAGCGGAGCTCGCGGAGCGAACATCAGCTCTGAGCGGAGCTCGCGGAGCGGACATCAGCGCCGCTCCCGCACCGCACCGCACGTCGTCGCGAGGCCGTCCGGCAGACCGCCGGGGCGGCCTCGCGCCGTTCTCCGACCCGTGCGCTTGATCGTTACCCTGCGGTAATGGCCCCACGGGAAGTGCGAGCTTCACCACGTGCTAACAGCGTCTGTGCTGGTCAGCGCGCTGCCGCTTGATAACGATCTGATAACTCGGCACTCCGGGTGAGGCTGCGGTGACGCTGCGCGATATCCGGTTGCGGTCTGGTAAAGCTGCCGCCGCTCGGGATGACGCCGCACCCGCCGGTGACCTAACGTCCGCGGCGCTTCCGGCGTCTGTCCGGGGGCCTGGCGGGCGCTCGGGGGGACCGCCGTCGACGTGGTTGGCACGGAAGGACAGAACATGAGTCGGACGCGGAAGGTCGCAGCGACCGCCGCCCTGCTCGCGGGGGCCCTCGCCCTCACCGCGTGCAGCACCAACCGGGAAGAGGCGACGGGCGGGGGCGGAGGTTCCTGCGACACCAGCAAGGGGACCCTCGTCGTCGGGTTCATCGCCCCGCTGTCCGGCAGCCTCTCGGCGCTGGGCCTCGGCATGAAGAACTCCACCGACCTCGCGGTCAACCAGGCCAACCAGAACTGCACGGTGCCCGGGTACCGGCTCGCGCTGCAGGCCGAGGACGACCAGGCCACCGCCCAGATCGCCGGTCAGGCCGCCACCAAGCTGGCCTCGGACCCGAACGTCGTCGGCGTCATCGGGACCCTGAACTCCTCGACCGCCCAGTCGGCGGCGCCGATCCTGGCCAACAAGAAGATCGTCGAGATCTCGCCGGCCAACACCAACCCGGCGCTGACCCAGGGCGACAACTACCAGACCGCCCCGTCGCGGCCGAACGCCACGTACTTCCGCACCGCGACCACGGACGCCATCCAGGGCCCGTTCGCGGCGCAGTACATGGTGCAGAAGGCCGGCAAGAAGAACATCGCGGTGATCGACGACGGCAAGACCTACGGCGCGGGCCTCGCGTCGCAGTTCGCCGCCGAGGCCGAGAAGCTCGGCGCCACGGTGGTCGCGCGCGAGAAGGTCGGCGAGAAGGACACGGACTTCTCCGGCGTCATCGCCAAGATCCGCCCGACCAACCCCGACGCGGTCTACTACGGCGGCGAGTACCCGGTGGCCGGCCCGCTGTCGAAGCAGCTGGCCGACGCGGGCCTCAACATCCCGCTGATGGGCGGCGACGGCATCGTCGACAAGACCTACGTCTCGCTCGGGGGTCGCGAGGGCGACCTGGCGACCAACGTCGGGGCCCCGCCGGAGCAACTGCCCAGCGCCAAGGCCTTCATCGACGCCTATCAGCAGGCCGGCTACTCCGAGCCGTACAGCGCCTACGGCGCGCTGACCTACGACGCCGCGAACGTCCTGATCCAGGGCCTGGCGAAGGCGGTCGGCAACGGCACCTTCTCCGACGCCACCCGAGACGGTCTGATCCAGGCGGTCCAGGCCACCAACCTCCAGGGTGCGACGGGCGCCATCTCCTTCGACCAGTACGGCGACACCACCAACAAGGTGCTGACCGTCTACTCGGTCCAGGGTGGCGAGTTCAAGCCGCTGGAGACGGGCACCTACCCGGCCAGCTGACGCGCGTCCCCCGACCCGGGGGTACGCGACGAGGACGCACGTGAGCGGGGACGGGACACCACCCGTCCCCGCTCGTGCACGCGGTGGAGGAGACCCCTCGTTTGTCCACGTTCCTGTCCCAGATCGCGAACGGGCTGGTGCTCGGTTCGCTGATCGCGCTGATCGCGCTCGGCTACACGATGGTCTACGGGATCATCACGCTGATCAACTTCGCGCACGGTGAGATCTTCATGATCGGCGCGTACGGCGGCCTGGCCACGATCACCTACCTGCTGCCCACGGTGATCCTCACGCAGTGGTACTTCGCCCTGCCGATCGTCCTGGTCGTGGGAGCGCTGGTGGCGATGCTGGTGGCGATCGCCATGGAGCGCTTCGCCTACCGGCCGCTCCGCAACGCTCCACGGCTGGCTCCGCTGATCACCGCACTCGGCGTGTCGGTGGCCCTGCAGGAGGCGGTCCGCGTCTTCTACCCGGGCGCCACGGCGGCGCTCCCGTTCCCGAACCTGTTCATCGAGGGCGCCGTCGTCATCCCGATCGGCGACGGCGTGGTGATCCGGTACACCGGCATCCTGCTGATCGTCGTCTCGCTGGTGCTCGCCTTCGCGTTGGAGCGCTTCGTCGAGCAGACCCGGCTGGGCCGGGCGATGCGGGCGACCTCGCAGGACCGGGACGTCGCCCGGCTGATGGGCATCGACCCCGACCGCGTCATCGTGCTGACGTTCGCCATCGGCGGCGCGCTCGCCGGCGTGGCGGGCGTGCTGTACGGGAGCTACCTCAACAACATCAACATCGACATGGGCTTCCAGAACGGCATCTTCGCCTTCACCGCGGCCGTGCTCGGCGGGATCGGCAACATCCGCGGCGCGGTGGTCGGCGGCCTGGTGATCGGGCTGGTCAAGGCCTTGGGCGGGCAGTACCTGCCCGGCGGCACGGCCTACGACTACGTCTGGATCTTCGTCGTGCTGATCATCGTCCTGGTGTTCCGGCCCCAGGGCTTCTTCGGCGAGTCCGAGCGGGTGCGCGCATGACCACCACCGCGACCCCCGAGACCCCGGCATCGCCCACGGCCCGGCCGCGGCACACCGGCCGGCTCGCCGGGCTGCTCGACGCCGTGGCCCCGAGGTCGACGGTCCTCATGATCGTCGGCGGGGTGCTCACGGTCGTGGGCGCCTACTTGCCCTGGGTCACGTTCGTGCTCAACGAGGGGCCCTACCCGGAGAAGGCGAGCCTCAACTTCTTCGTCGACCCGTTCGGGGTCACCGGCTTCCGGCTGCACCTGGTGATCCTGGGGCTGGCCGCGATCGTGGTGGCCGCCCTGCGCCGGATCCCGGCGCGCCACCGCATCGTGCGCGGGCTCGGGATCGGCGCCACTGTCATCGCCCTGATCAACGGCCTGTGGATCACGGTCGAGGGCGGCGGGCTCGGCGCGATCACCGCCTCGGAGGGGGCGATCGCCTTCGGCTCGATCGTCACGCTGGTCGGCGGACTGGTCACCGTGCTCGGCGCGAGCGCGGGCGGGCTCGAGCCCAAGCCGGTGTGGACCTGGACGCTGCCCTGGTGGGTGGAGTGGATCCTGCTCGTCGTGCTGTTCGTGATCGTGCTGCTGCTGGTCGCGGCGGTGCTCACGAGCGGCGGGCAGGGCGGGGTCGTGAACCCCTATGCCGGCGTCGTGTTCCTGTCGCTGCTGGCGGCCCTGGCCGCCGCGCTCGCCGCGCTCAACGCCTCCGGCCTCCTCAGCTGGGTCTCCGCGGTCTCCGAGCGGCACCGCGTGTTCAGCGTCGTCGTGCTGCTGATCGTGGCGCTGGTGCTGCCGCTGACCAGCGCCGGCACGGAGTACTGGATGACCGTGGCGTCGAACATCGGCGTCTACGCCGCCACCGCGATCGGGCTCAACATCGTGGTCGGGCTCGCCGGCCTGCTCGACCTCGGGTACGTCGCGTTCCTGGGCATCGGCGCCTTCGTGGCGGCGAACCTGTCCGGCGCGGCCGCCTCCAAGATCGGCATCCACCTGCCGTTCCTGCTGGTCATGGTGATCTCGGCCGTGGTGGCGGGGCTCTTCGGGGCCATCGTCGGCTCGCCGACGCTGCGGGTGCGCGGCGACTACCTCGCGATCGTCACGCTCGCCTTCGGTGAGATCTTCGTGCGCAGCGCGCAGAACAACATCGGCGGCCTCACCGGCGGTGCGAACGCCATCCCGAACATCCCGGCGATCGGGCTGGGGGGCTTCCGCTTCTCCGACTCGATCATGGTCGGGGGTGTGCGGCTGCCGTCCGGCGTCATGTACTACTTCGCGATCGTGCTGCTGGTCGCGGCCGTCATGCTGGTGTTCGCGCACCTCAAGAACTCGCGGCTCGGCCGGGCATGGATCGCGATCCGCGAGGACGAGGACGCCGCCCGGGCCATGGGCATCCGGACCGGTCCCATCAAGATCCTGGCCTTCCTGATCGGCGCGACCCTGGCCGGACTCGCCGGCGCGTTCTTCGCGCACAAGACGAGCGTCGTGGCCTACGACAGCTTCAAGTTCCTCGAGTCGGTCACGCTGCTCGCCGCGGTCATCCTCGGCGGCATGGGCACGATCCCCGGCGCCGTGCTCGGCGCGTCGATCCTGTTCGTGCTCCCGGAGAAGCTGCGCGAGTTCGCCGACTACCGGCTGCTGATCTTCGGGCTCGCCCTGGTGCTCATCATGCGGTTCCGGCCGCAGGGCATCGTGCCGGACCGGCACCGCAAGGCGGAGCTGACCGACCCCGACGTCGAGGACGTCGCCAAGGAGGGCCCCGGGCCCCTTCCGACGAGGGTGGAGCCGTGAGCGAGAACCCCCGGGCCACGGCCGGCACGCCCACGGCCGGCACGCCCACCGACGGCACCTCCGCGGCCGAGGCCGTGGCGGAGGTGGAGGCCCCGCCCGAGGAGGTCACCGCCGAGCTCGCCGAGGACATGCACATCGCCACCGGCACCCGGGAGCCGATCCTGGTGTCGTCCGGTGTGACGATGCAGTTCGGCGGCCTGCGTGCGCTCAGCGACGTGAACCTGTCGCTGCACGAGGGCGAGATCATCGGCCTGATCGGGCCCAACGGGGCGGGGAAGACGACCTTCTTCAACTGCCTCACCGGGCTCTACACGCCGACCTCGGGCCAGGTCACGCTGCGCGGCAGGGCGATGCCGCAGGACCCGGCGCGGGTCACGGAGGCGGGCGTGGCCCGGACGTTCCAGAACATCCGGCTCTTCCCCTCGATGACCGCCACGGAGAACGTGCTGGTCGGGCGGCACGTGCGGATGAAGCAGGGGCCGATCTCGTCGCTGCTGCACGGGCCGCGGTTCCGGCGCAGCGAGGCCGAGGCGGCCGAGCGCGCGGAGAAGCTCCTCGCCTTCGTCGGGCTGACCCGCTTCTCCGACGAGCTCGCCCGCAACCTGCCCTACGGCGACCAGCGGCGGCTCGAGATCGCCCGCGCGCTCGCCACGGACCCGTCGGTGCTGCTGCTCGACGAGCCCACCGCGGGCATGAACGCGCAGGAGACCGAGGCCACCCGGCAGCTGATCTTCGCGATCCGGGACCTGGGCGTGTCGGTGGTCGTGATCGAGCACGACACCAAGTTCATCTTCACGCTGTGCGACCGGGTGCTGGTGCTGGTCCAGGGCGAGCTGCTGGTCGAGGGCTCGCCGGACGAGGTGCGCGGCGACCCCCGGGTCGTGGAGGCCTACCTCGGCGCCCCGCCCGAGGAGGTCTCGGCGCAGCTGCAGACCGGCGGTGCGGCGGACGGGGCCGGCACGGCAGAGGGGAAGTCCGAGTAATGGCGTTCCTGTCCGTCCGCGACCTGGTGGTCGCCTACGGCGCCATCCAGGCCGTCCGCGGCGTGACCTTCGACGTCGAGCAGGGCCAGATCGTCTCCCTGATCGGCTCGAACGGCGCCGGCAAGACGACCACGCTGCGCACCCTGTCCGGGCTGCTCCGGCCCGTCTCCGGGACGATCGAGTTCGACGGCACGCCGATCCAGAAGATGCCGGCGCACGAGATCCTCTCCCGGGGCGTGGCGCACAGCCCGGAGGGCCGCCGGCTCTTCGCCCGCATGTCGGTCGAGGAGAACCTGCGGCTCGGGGCCTACACCCGCAGGGACGAGGCCGGCGTCGCGCAGGACATGCAGCGCGTGTTCGACCTGTTCCCGGTGCTGGGTGAGCGGCGCGCCAACAAGGCCGGGCTGTTCTCCGGCGGTGAGCAGCAGATGCTCGCGATCGGCCGCGCGCTGATGTCCCGGCCGAAGCTGCTCATGCTCGACGAGCCGTCCATGGGGCTCTCGCCGATCATGACCCAGCGGATCTTCGACACCGTCAGGGAGCTGCGGGACGAGGGCACCACGGTGCTCCTGGTCGAGCAGAATGCGCTGGCCGCGCTGGCGTTGTCGGACAAGGCCTACGTGATCGACCTCGGCCGCACCACGCTGTCCGGCACGGGCGCCGAGCTCCTCGCCGACCCGCGGGTGCAGGAGGCCTACCTCGGCGAGAACGTCGGCACCTGACACTCCCGCTCGGTGCACCAACGGCACTTTCGCTCACGTGGTATGAGCGAGAGTGCCGTTCGTGCACTCAGATCGTCGGCTCGGTGTCCCGGTGCAGGCAGGTGAGCTTGGCGGTGCAGGTCCGGCGGCCCTGCTCGTCGGTCAGCACGATCTCGTGGGTCGAGGTGCTGCGGCCGACGTGGATGGGCCGGGCCACGCCCGTCACGAACCCCTCGGTGGCCGCGCGGTGGTGCGTGCACGCCAGCTCGAGCCCGACCGGGAAGCGCTCCGGGAGCGCGTGCATCGCCGCGAGCACCGAGCCGAGCGTCTCCGCCAGCACGCCGCTCGCCCCGCCGTGCAGCAGGCCGTAGGGCTGGCGGTTGCCGTCGACCGGCATCCGCCCCCGCACCTCCTCCAGCGACGCGGAGAGGATCTCGATCCCCATCCGGTCGTTCAGCTGGCCGGCCACCGTGGGGCCGTGCAGGGAGGGGAGCTGGGAGGCGTCGATCGGCACCGTCCGAATCTAGCCACCCGTGAGTGCCTACTGACCCTAGAGGGGCGGTAGGCACTCACGACCCCGATGGACCTGCGCCTTCACGCCCAGACGACGTCGGCGCCGGCCCGCGTCGCGACGGCCTTCCGGACAGCGGCCGGCAGCCGGGTGAACGCCCGCACCGTGATCGTGTCGGCGGAGCGCTCCCGCACCCCGGCCACCCGCCCGTCGACGACGAGCACCGGCGAGATCCAGCCGGCCGTGCGGCTGACCTCGGACTCCCGCCCCTCCGGGATCGCCCGCCGGCGGTGGCTGAGCGGCGCGATCACCCACGGGTCGAAGCCGGGCAGCAGGAACGGGCCGTCGCCGGGGTGGTCTCCCGCGGCCGGGACGGCGGCGAGCGCGTCGGCGTCCTCGGCCCGGACCACGAACCCCGCCTCGTCGTCGATCTCGACCGGCACCACCGGCGCGGCGTTGATCCACCGCTTCGCCGGCGCGGGCTGTTCGCCCCACCACCGCGCGACGTCGGCCGGGGTCGCCGGGCCGTTGGCGGCCAGGAAGCGCAGCAGGACGGCCCGGTTGGCCTCGTCGGCCGCCCACCCGTCGAGCGGGCGGCCGAGCCAGCCGGCGGGGGAGACGAAGGTGCCGTCCGGCCCCGAGCAGAGCAGCCCGCGGGCGGCGGCCGGCTTCAGCAGCGCGCCCCAGCTCGTCGCCAGCGGCCCGGCCACCTCCGGCCGGCCGAGGTCCGCGCACACCCGCTCGACGAGCCCGGCGCGGGTGACCGGCACCGCGTCGAGCACCCGCCCGATCGCGGCCGTGATCGCGTGCAGGGTCTCGCCGGAGACGCCGTGCTCCCGCTCCCACGAGGGCGGGAAGCGGCGCCGCGACTCGCGGTCGGTGAGCGCCGCCGCCCACAGCCCGAGCTCGTCGGCCGGCAACAGGTGCAGCGTCCCGCGCATCGCCCAGGTCCGGACCAGGGCGCGCCGGGACCACAGGGCCGCGCCGACGCCGTCGGGACTCCCGCGGACGGCCGCGATCGCCACGCTGCTCGACGCGACCTGCGCATGGATGCCGGTCAGCCGGCGCGCGACCTCGACCGGGTCCGGTTCGCCGCGGGTCAGCAGCTGGCGCTCCGCCCGCCACCGCGTGACCTGCCGCCAGGTGACCCGCAGGGGGGTCATGCCGGGCGGTGGGTCACGAAGATCGCCGTGCCCGGGAACAGCTCGCCCCGCAGCGGCGACCACTGGCCCCACACCCGGTCGAAGCCGTCGGGCCACTCCGGCTCGACGAGGTCGTCGAGCACCAGGCCGGCCGCGACGACGTCCCGCACCCGGTCGCCCAGCGTCCGGTGGTGCTCGACGTAGGTCGCCCGGCCCTCGCCGTCGACCTCCAGGTAGGGGGTCCGGTCGAAGTACGACTGGGTGACGGTCAGCCCGCCCGGGCCCGGGTCGTCGGAGAACATCCAGCGCATGGGGTGGTTGACCGCGAACACCCAGCGGCCGCCAGGGCGCAGCACGCGGTGCACCTCGCGCATCACCTGCACCGGCTCGGCCACGAACGGCACCGCGCCGAAGGCCGAGCAGGCGAGGTCGAAGGACCCGTCGGCGAACGGCAGGTGCTCGGCGCCGGCCTGGACCAGCGGGACGTCGATCCCGGTCCGGGCGTTGAGGTCGGCGGCGGCCTGCAGCATGCCGCGGGACAGGTCCAGCGCGACGGGCCGGGCCCCCTGCGCCCGCAGCCAGCGCGAACACGGGGCCGAGCCGCACCCGACCTCCAGCACGCGACGCCCGGCGACCTGCCCGAGCAGCCCGGCCTCGGCCTCGTGCACGCCCTCGGGGCACCACACGAACTCGGCGTCGCCGATGTCCGGGCCGTGCTCGGCGAGGTAGTCGGCGGCGTCGGCGTCCCACCAGGCGCGGCTGGCCCGTTCGGACTCCGCGGCACCCACCGTCCGGCGGGCGATCCCGGCCGTCCCGAGCACCTCCTCGGCGCTCATCGCCGGTCCCGGCGGGGCGTCCGCGCGTTCATGATCGATCCACCCGACACGTGCAGCTCACGCCCCGGATCGTCCCAGTTCCGCACCGGGGACCCGCATTGCCCCGCTGATCGGGTGCCGCGTAGCATGAGCCGTACCCGTGGTCAACGTGCGCGGGGCCGACTCGAGCTGGTGCACGAGGGGCTCGCGGCGCTCGGTCACCCGCGGGGAATCGACGATCGAAGGTGACTGTTACACGCACCATCCAGTCACGGCTACATCCACCGACCGGCCGCCCGTGACGCGGCCACAACCGAAGACATCCACCGGAGCACCCCACTACATGTCCACCGACACCACCGCCGCCCCGACCACGCCGCAGGTCGCCGTCAACGACATCGGGTCGGAGGAGGACTTCCTCGCCGCCATCGACCAGACGATCAAGTACTTCAACGATGGCGACATCGTCGAGGGCACCATCGTCAAGGTCGACCGTGACGAGGTCCTGCTCGACATCGGCTACAAGACCGAGGGCGTCATCCCCTCGCGGGAGCTGTCGATCAAGCACGACGTCGACCCCGCCGAGGTCGTCGAGGTCGGCGAGTTCGTCGAGGCCCTCGTCCTCCAGAAGGAGGACAAGGAGGGTCGCCTGATCCTCTCCAAGAAGCGCGCCCAGTACGAGCGCGCCTGGGGCACGATCGAGGCCCTGAAGGAGGCGGACGAGCCCGTCGAGGGCACCGTCATCGAGGTCGTCAAGGGCGGCCTGATCCTGGACATCGGGCTCCGCGGCTTCCTGCCGGCCTCGCTGGTCGAGATGCGCCGCGTGCGCGACCTGCAGCCGTACGTCGGCCGCAAGATCGAGGCCAAGATCATCGAGCTGGACAAGAACCGCAACAACGTGGTCCTGTCCCGCCGCGCCTGGCTGGAGCAGACCCAGTCCGAGGTCCGCAGCGAGTTCCTCAACCAGCTGGCCCGCGGCCAGGTGCGCAAGGGCGTCGTCTCCTCGGTGGTCAACTTCGGTGCGTTCGTCGACCTCGGCGGCGTCGACGGCCTGGTGCACGTGTCCGAGCTGTCCTGGAAGCACATCGACCACCCGTCCGAGGTCGTCGAGGTGGGCCAGGAGGTCACGGTCGAGGTCCTCGACGTCGACCTGGACCGCGAGCGGGTCTCGCTGTCGCTGAAGGCGACGCAGGAGGACCCGTGGCGCCTCTACGCCCGGACCCACGCGATCGGCCAGATCGTCCCGGGCAAGGTCACCAAGCTCGTCCCGTTCGGTGCGTTCGTGCGCGTCGAGGAGGGCATCGAGGGCCTGGTCCACATCTCCGAGCTGGCCGAGCGCCACGTGGAGATCCCGGAGCAGGTCGTCCAGGTGGGCGACGACGCGATGGTCAAGGTTATCGACATCGACCTCGACCGGCGCCGCATCTCGCTCTCGCTGAAGCAGGCCAACGAGGGCATGACGATCGACACCGAGTTCGACCCCACCCGCTACGGCATGGCGGCGGAGTACGACGACCAGGGGAACTACATCTACCCCGAGGGCTTCGACGTCGACACCGGCGAGTGGAAGGAAGGCTACGACGAGGCCCGCGCGGCCTGGGAGAAGCAGTACGCCGAGGCGCACGAGCGCTACGAGCAGCACATGACGCAGATCCGCAAGGCCGCCGAGGCCGAGGAGGAGGCGGGTGCCGACACCGGCGCCGCCAACTACTCGTCCGGCGGCGGCGCCTCGCAGGAGGCGGAGAGCGGCGGGTCGCTGGCCAGCGACGAGCAGCTCGCGGCCCTGCGGGAGAAGCTCTCCGGCGGTGCGTGATCCCGGCCTGAGCGCCTGACGCTCGGTCGACCGAACGGCCCCGGTCCTTCGCGGACCGGGGCCGTTCGGCGTCCGGGGGTACTCCACCGGGTGTCGCGCGGATCACGATCGGGCTGCGTTCCGTGACGACCCTGGCGCGCCACGTGTGTCGATCATGCAGGGGGATCTACGGTTGATCCATGCGTGTCGGGGGGCGTGTGGTGGCGATGCTGGCCGTCGGGCTGGGCGTGCTGACCGCCTGTTCGACGGCGACCGGCGAGGAGTCGCTGCCCGTGCCGACCTTCACCGAGTCGGCGGCCGCCGGGTCCGGCGCCGGCCCCACGAAGATCGCCCTTCCGGATGACTGCGCCTCCCTGCTCGGCGCGGACGATCTCGGCGCCCTTTTCGCCCGCCCCATCGGGTCCACCGCGCTGCGCACCATCCGCGGCGTCCCGGAGCCGTCGGTCGGCCGCACCGAGCGGATCGGCTGCCGCTACTCCGCGAGCGGCCAGGGTGGCGGGAACACGCTGCTGGACATCAACATCGGCCGGTACGGCGACGCCGCGGCGGCCAAGCGGCAGTGGCAGCTCAACACCAACGCGGAGCGGTCGGACGGGCAGTCCCGCGACCTGTCGATCGGGGCCGCGCCCGCGGTCGCGGTCGAGCGGGGGACCGAGACGGTGCTCGCCGTGGTCTACGGCGTGGACACCCTGACCTTCGTGCTCCCGGCGGCCGCGCGGGCCCCGGGCGCCCCCGTCGACCGGCTCGTCGACCTGGCGCTGCGGGTGCTGCCCAAGGACGGTGCGACCCAGCCGGCCCCGCCGGAGACGAGCGCGCCGCCCGCGCCCGCGAGCGCGCCCTCGACCACCACGCCCCCGAAGGCGGTGCCGCCGGTGGCCGCCGCCGGGTGATCCACCCGCAGGTACGGTCGTCCCCGTGCTGCAGATCGGGCTGACGGGCGGTATCGGGGCGGGCAAGTCGACGGTCTCGCGGCGGCTGGTGGAGCTGGGGGCGGTCCTGGTCGACGCCGACCTCATCGCCCGCGAGGTCGTCGCGAAGGGATCCGAGGGGCTCGCCCGGATCGCCGAGGCATTCGGACCCGAGGTGGTGGGGCCGGACGGCGAGATGGACCGGCCGAAGGTCGCCTCCGTCGTCTTCGGGGACGACGCCCAGCTCGCCGTGCTCAACGGCATCACCCACCCCCTCATCGCCCGGCGGCAGGCCGAGCTGGTCGCCGCGGCCAGGCCCGACGCGATCGTGGTGCACGACGCCGCGCTGCTGGTCGAGATGGGCAACGCGACCCGGTTCCCGCTCGTCGTGGTCGTGCACACGGACGCCGAGGTGCGCGTGCGCAGGCTCGTGGAGAGCCGCGGGATGTCCGAGGAGGACGCGCGGGCGCGGATCGCGAAGCAGTCGTCGGACTCCGAGCGGCTGGCGGTCGCCGACGCGGTGCTGGACAACGACGGGTCCGAGGAGGAGCTGCGGGCCCGGGTCGACCGGCTCTGGCACGACCGCCTGGTGCCCCTCGAGGAGAACGTGCGGCTCGGGCGTGCGGTCCGCGGGGGAGCCCCGGTCCTGGTCGAACCGGAGCCGGGCTGGGAGGACCGGGGGGCGCGGCTGGCCGCGCGGGTCGACCGGGCGGCGGGGGAACGCGGCCGGGGGGTGGAGCACATCGGGTCGACCGCGGTGCCCGGGCTGCCCGCGAAGGACGTGACGGACCTGCAGCTCGCGGTCGCCTCGCTCGACGACGCCGACGCCCTCGACGAGCCGCTGCGCGCGATCGGCCTGATCCGCATCCCGGGGATCACGCAGGACAACCCGAAGCCCACGGACCCCGACCCGGAGCACTGGCGGAAGCGGTACTTCGCCGGCGCCGACCCGGCCCAGCGGGTGCACCTCCACGTGCGCGTGCACGGCTCGCCCGGCTGGCGCTACGCCCTGCTGTTCCGGGACTGGCTGCGGGCGGACGGGGCAGCGCGGGCGGAGTACCTGCAGGTCAAGCGGGTCGCGGCGATCGAGTTCGCCGGCGACGCCGACGCCGAGCGGTACGTCGGACGCAAGGAGCCGTGGTTCGACGCCGCGTTGTCCAGGGCCGAGCAGTGGGCCGCGTCCACCGGTTGGTCGCCGCCGTACTAGTCTGATCGGGCGTATACCCGGCGGGGGTTCGCTGTAACGGGGGAGCGGGCTCGCGCGATAGCCGGGCAGGACCGTGACGGCGGGTGACGCCCACGGCGGGGAACGGTGGCCGGACCCGGCGGGGCCCGGCCGGGAGCAGCGGGGCGACGAAGGGGCGGAGGGTGAGCGCACAGGTCGACCAGGAGCCCGCTCCGGCCGATCCGGAGGAGAGTGCCCCCGAGGACGCCGTCGCGGACGGCACCGCCGTCGGCGCCACTGCGGACGGCACCGCTGCGGACGGCACCGCTTCGGACGGCACCGCTTCGGACGGCACCGCAGACGGCACCGCTTCGGATGGTGCTGCATCGGACGGCGTGGCCGACGGCTCCGTCGTCGAACGGGACCTTGCTGCGGACCCGGTCGCACCGAGCGGGCTGCGCGCCGACTTCGGCGCCCATCTCGAGGCGCACTACCCGCGGCTGGTCGGTCAGCTCTTCGCCATCACCCTCGACTCGGGCACCGCCCACGACCTCGTGCAGGACGCGTACTCCCGCGCCTGGCGCCGCTGGTCGGAGATCCGCGAGGGCGACGCGGAGGCATGGGTGCGCCGGGTCGCGGTGCGGTCCTCGGCGAGCACCTGGCGCCGCCTGGCCGCGCGCCTCGGACTGCGCGGTGCGCCCGTGCAGGAGCAGGCGGGACTGGACCCGCGCACTGCGGCCGTGCTGCGCACCCTCGCCCGGATCCCGGCCGACGAGCGGCGCACGGCGGTGCTGGTCTACATGGCCGGCATGGGGGTCCGCGAGGTCGCGGCGCTCGAGCGGGTCTCGCCGGGAACCGTGCAGGCGCGGCTCAACCGGGTCGGGAGCCTGATCGAGGAGGGCGTGGCCGGCCTGACCGCGCTGGGGAGCGTCCCGCTCCTGCCGCCGGAGCCCGTCGAGCGGGCGGAGTACGCGGAGTCGGCGACCGTGGCGGCCGTTCCGGACGCGCCCGCGGCGCGTGGGGACGTGGACGGCTCCGACGAGCGGCCCGGCGGGGACGAGAAGTCGACCGAGTCGACGATTCAGGGCACGACCGACGGCACGGACCAGGAGGAGGCCCGGTGACCAACCCGGTGCAGTACGGCACGCGTCCGGAGGGCCGCGGCGCGGACGAGCTCCGCAGGCTGGACGACGAGCTGGCCGCGGGCGTCTCGTTGCCCGCGATCGAGGACGTCATCCGGCGTGCCGGTGCGGCCAACCGCGCGAGCGGTGCCGCCGCGGCCGCGGTGCTGACCGTCGGTGCCCTCGGCGGGGTCACCGCGATCGGCACGGCCGCCGCCGAGCCCGCGCCCGTCGTCGTCGCCCCCGTGGCGCAGGTGCCCACCACGACACCGCCGCCGGTGACCACTATTGTGGCGCCGCCGCCGGTCGCCCCGGCACCCGTCGCGGCGGCGGAGCCCGTCCCGACGACCACGAAGAAGCGGACGACGACCACGCGCGCCCGCACCACCACGCAGGAGCCGGTGGCGCCGGCGCCGGTCCCGGTGGAGCCGCCCCCGGTCGTCACGACCCCGCCGAAGCCGACGACGACCACGACGCCGAAGCCGACGACCACCACGAAGCCGACGCCGACGGACGAGGGGGACCCGGACCCGACCACGCCGACCACGACCCGGACCTCGGCCTCGCCGACCAGCACCACCACGACCACGCGGACCTCGACGCCGACCTCGACCACCACGGCGGAGCAGCAGGGCCTGCTGGCCGCGCTGATCGCCTGAGTGCGCCGCCCACCGGGGCGCCACGCAGGGCTCATCGCCTGAGGGCCCCGCTCGCGGGGCGCCGGGCAGGTCGACCCGCGCCGACCGCCTGAGCTCTCGAAAGCGGTCAGCCCGCGGGCCGCACCTGCTCGCCCGGCCCCTGCCAGGTGAGGACGACGCCGTGCTCCGCCAGCCACGCGTCCAGGTCGTGGCCGTGCGCCGCCAGCGCGGCCACGGTCGCGTGGCAGCGGTGCAGCGCCCACTCCGCCGTCGCGGTGTCGATCAGCCCGCCGGCCACGGCCTCGACGAACTCGTCGACGTCGAGCACCTCGGTCCAGCGGCCCCGCTTGACCACCAGGTCGAGGTAGAGGTCGGTGGTCCGCCACGTGCCCTCGCCCGGCTCGATGCGGGCGACGTCGAGATAGAAGTCCTGCTCGCGCTCGTGCCCGGGGTTCCACTGCCAGTCGGTGACCACGAGCCCGAGGTCGGGCAGCAGCCACGACTCGATCCACCACGCCGACGTCCGGCCCACCACCGGCCGGCTCATGTAGAGCCCGAACGGGGTGCGGCGGTACTCCGCCACCTCGCGCCGGATGCCCTTGGTGTCGAGGTTGACGCCGGCGGGCACGTCGAAGGTCTGGATCTTCGGCGGGTGCACGCGGCCGATCCTGCCCGACGAACGGTCCGCGCGGGGGGTTCGGCGGCAGGAAACTGTCGGGGGTCGCTCGTACCCTGGGTTCGTGGCATTCGCGACAGAGGTTCCCGGCAGCGCACGCGAGGGCGGCGAGGCGGAGGTCCCGCTCGCGCACTCGGAGTACCGCCCCGTGGGCGAGATCGAGCGCACCGGCGGGCACTTCGAGGTCGTCAGCGAGTACGAGCCCGCGGGCGACCAGCCGGCGGCCATCGAGGAGCTGGAGAAGCGCCTCAAGCGGGGCGAGCAGGACGTGGTGCTGCTCGGCGCCACCGGTACGGGCAAGTCGGCCACCACCGCGTGGCTGATCGAGCGGGTGCAGCGGCCGACCCTGGTGATGGCCCCGAACAAGACGCTCGCGGCGCAGCTGGCCAACGAGCTGCGGGAGATGCTCCCGAACAACGCGGTCGAGTACTTCGTCTCGTACTACGACTACTACCAGCCCGAGGCGTACATCGCGCAGACGGACACGTACATCGAGAAGGACTCCTCGATCAACGACGACGTGGAGCGCCTGCGGCACTCCGCCACGCAGAACCTGTTGTCGCGCAGGGACGTCGTGGTCGTCGCGTCGGTGTCCTGCATCTACGGCCTGGGCACGCCGCAGTCGTACCTCGACCGCTCCGTGAAGCTCGACGTCGGCGGCGAGATCGACCGGGACGCGCTCCTGCGCCTGCTGGTCGACGTGCAGTACACGCGCAACGACCTGAGCTTCGCCCGCGGCACCTTCCGGGTGCGCGGCGACACCGTGGAGATCATCCCGGCCTACGAGGAGCTCGCGATCCGGATCGAGTTCTTCGGGGACGAGATCGAGGCGCTCTACTACCTGCACCCGCTGACCGGGGACGTGGTCAAGCAGGTCGACACCGTGCGGATCTTCCCCGCCACGCACTACGTCGCGGGGCCGGAGCGGATGGAGCGCGCGGTCCGGGACATCGAGAAGGAGCTGGAGGAGCGGCTCGCCGAGCTGGAGAACCAGGGCAAGCTGCTCGAGGCCCAGCGGCTGCGCATGCGCACCCAGTACGACCTGGAGATGATCCGGCAGGTCGGGTTCTGCTCCGGCATCGAGAACTACTCGCGGCACATCGACGGCCGCGGCCCGGGCACCGCGCCGGCCACCCTGATCGACTACTTCCCGGACGACTTCCTGCTGGTCATCGACGAGTCACACGTCACCGTGCCGCAGATCGGCGGCATGTACGAGGGCGACATGTCCCGCAAGCGGAACCTGGTGGAGTTCGGCTTCCGGCTGCCGTCGGCGGTCGACAACCGCCCGCTGACCTGGGAGGAGTTCGCCGACCGGATCGGGCAGACGGTCTACCTGTCGGCCACCCCGGGCCCGTACGAGCTGTCGCGCACCGGCGGCGAGTTCGTCGAGCAGGTCATCCGCCCGACGGGCCTGGTCGACCCGGAGATCGTCGTGAAGCCCACCAAGGGCCAGATCGACGACCTGGTGGGCGAGATCCGCGAGCGCGCCGAGCGGGACGAGCGGGTCCTGGTCACCACGCTGACCAAGAAGATGGCCGAGGACCTCACCGACTACCTGCTCGAGCTGGGCATCCGGGTGCGGTACCTGCACTCCGAGGTCGACACCCTGCGCCGGGTCGAGCTGCTCCGGCAGCTGCGGCTCGGGGAGTACGACGTGCTGGTCGGCATCAACCTGCTCCGCGAGGGCCTCGACCTGCCCGAGGTGTCGCTCGTCGCGATCCTCGACGCGGACAAGGAGGGCTTCCTGCGCTCCGGCACCTCGCTGATCCAGACGATCGGTCGCGCGGCGCGCAACGTGTCCGGCCAGGTGCACATGTACGCCGACACGGTCACCGAGTCGATGCAGCACGCGATCGACGAGACGGAGCGCCGCCGGGCCAAGCAGATCGCCTACAACACGGAGAAGGGGATCGACCCGCAGCCGCTGCGGAAGAAGATCGCCGACATCCTCGACCAGGTCTACCGCGAGGCGGAGGACTCCGAGGTCCCCGTCGGCGGCTCCGGGCGCAACGCCTCCCGGGGCAAGCGGGCCGCGGGCGAGCCGGGCCGCGCGTCCGGGGGCAGCTCGGGGATCGTGGCGGGCCGCGACACCAAGGCGATGCCGCGCGCGGAGCTGGCCGACCTCATCCAGCAGATGAACGATCAGATGCTCGCGGCGGCGCGCGACCTGCAGTTCGAGCTGGCCGCCCGGCTGCGGGACGAGATCCAGGACCTGAAGAAGGAGCTGCGGGGGATGGACGCGGCGGGGATCAGCTGAGCCCCGGCGCGGTGCGGCCGTGGCTCGGCGCGGTGCCGCGGCGGCCCCGCTGCGCCGCGTTGCCGCGCCGATCCGGCGCGTTGCTACGGTGGGCGCCGTTTCGACGCACGAGCCGGAGGACCGCGTGACCCTCTCCAGCACCCGCCCGGGCGCCGCCGAGATGGTCCGGCGGGTCCGGCTCCGCGTGCTGTCCCGGCGCTCGTTCGTGATCAGCCTGCCGCTGCTGGCGATCTCGGTCGCGGCCCTGCTGCTGCACACGCACGGCTACCACATCGACCTCGAGGTCTACCGGCTCGGCGTGAACACGTGGCTGCAGGGCGGGGACATGTACGGTCCGCTGCCGCCCACGATCTCCGGGCTGGCGCTGCCGTTCATCTACCCGGTCTTCGCGGCGATGGTGCTCACCCCGCTCGCGCTGCTGCCGTGGACCGCGGCGTGGGTGCTGCTGTTCGTGCTCTCGCTGGCCTCGCTCGCGGTCACGCTGTACGTCGCCGCGCTGCGGGCCTGGCCCGCGGGCGGCCGCAGCGGGGCCGTGTCGGTCGCGTTCCTGGCGCTGCCTGCGCTGCTGTGGATCGAGCCGGTGCTGCAGACCTTCGAGTTCGGCCAGGTCAACATCATCCTGATGGCCCTGGTGGCGGTCGACTGCCTGGCCCCGCGCACCCGCTGGCCGCGGGGCCTGCTCGTCGGGCTGGCCGCGGCGATCAAGCTCACGCCCGCGGCGTTCGTGCTGTTCTTCCTGCTGCGCCGCGACTTCCGGGCAGCCGTGGTCACCGTCGTCACCGCCGCCGTCGCGACCGCGGTGGGCTTCCTGGTCGACGCCCAGGCGTCGGCCGCCTACTGGTTCGGCGGCCCGGCGGCCGGCGTCAGCGGCTCGGTGTTCTACACCAACGAGACCGTCCAGGCGGTCGTCGCGCGCTGGGGTGTCGAGGGCCCGCTGCTGACCGGCATCTGGGTCGTCGTCGCGCTGGTGCTCCTGGTCCTGCTCGTCCCGACGGTCCGGCGCGCCGACCCGGCGATCGCGATGTCCGCCATGGCCGCGTTCATGCTCCTGGTCTCGCCGACCTCCTGGTCGCACCACTGGGTGTGGATCGCGCCGGCCGTCGTCGCCGTCGGGGCCCATGCCGTGCGGACCCGGCGGCCGGGCTGGATCGCCGTCGAGCTGGTGCTCCTGGTGACCTTCTTCCTCGCCCCGTTCCGCTGGCTGCCGGGCAACAACCAGGTCGAGCTGGGCTGGAACGCCGGCCAGCAGCTCGTCGGGGCCACGTACGTGATCGTCGCGATCGCGATGCTGGCCGTGGCCTGGCGGTACTACGTGCGTCACCCGGTGGGGACCGGCCCCGCGTGAACCACGACGAGATCGCGACCTACGCGCTCGGCAAGCCCGGTGCGGTGGCCGACGAGCCGTGGGAGGGCGATCTCGTGGCCAAGGTCGGCGGAAAGATCTTCGCGTTCCTGGGCGGCGAGGGCGTCGGGCTGAAGTGCGGGCGGGACGCGGACGAGGCGGCCGAGCTGCGCGACCGCTACCCGGACGCGGTCACGGCGTCGCCGTACATCGGGCGGTTCGGCTGGAACGTCGTCGCGCTCGACGGCACGGTGCCGGCCGACGAGCTCCGCGAGCTGGTCGACGAGTCGTACGACGCGATCGTCGCGAAGCTGCCGAAGAGCAAGCGCCCCTAGGAGCTCCGCGCGCCGGTGGTCGCGGCGATGGTGGCGTGCAGGGCGTCGACCACGGTCCGTACGGCCGGGCGTTCGGCCACGCTCTCCCGCATCACCACCTCCACCAGCCGCGCCGCGCGCACGCCGGCGAGCGGGCGGCGCAGGAACCGCCGGCCGCCCCGGTCGTCGGTCGACCAGCGGGGGAGCAGGGCGACCCCCACCCCCGCCGCGACGAGCTCCTCGGTCACGGCGAAGTCGTTGATCCGCTGGACGACGCGAGGCCGGGTGCCGGTGCGGGTGGTGAGCGAGCGGAGCACGTCGTCGACCGGCCAGCCCACGTTCACGCTGATCCACGGCTCGCCGGCGAGCTGGTCGAGCCGGAGCCTGCGATGCCGGCCGAGCGGGTGCCCGGGCGGCAGCACGACGTCGAGCGGCTCCCGGACCAGCGGCACCACGCGGTGCCGGGCGCTGGCGAGCGGGTCGGCGTGCTCGTCCCGGTGCGCGACGACGAGATCGTGGTCCGCGGCGAGGACGGGGACCTCGGCCGGGGTCATGTCCAGGTCGCGGACCTGGAGGTCGACGCCGGTGTCCGCCACCCGTCGCAGCAGCCCGGCCAGCATCATCCGCGCACCCGAGGGGAACATCGCCATCCTGACCACGCCGTGCGGCGTCGTCTGCAGCGCCTGCACCGCCGCCTCGGCGCGGGCGAGCGCGGCGAGGACGTGCTCGGCCTCGGCGACGAGCGCCAGCCCGGCCGCGGTGAGCCGCAGACCCCGGCCCGCGGGCTCGGTCAACGGGACGCCGACCTCCTCGGCCAGGGCCTTGAGCTGCTGCGAGATGGCCGACGGCGTGAACCGCAGGGCCTGCGCGACCGCCGTGACCGAGCCCCGGTCGGCGAGCTCACAGAGGATCCGCAGCCGCTGCACATCCATGAAGCCACGCTACAAAGTCTCTTCAGAACATGTCGGTGGTCTTTCAGGTTCCGGCGGCGCACCCTCGAACCGTGACCGCACGACACCGCCTGCTCGCCGTTCTCGTCGCCGCCCTGTGGGGCGGGAACTTCCTGGCCATCCGCGTCGGTCTCGACCACTTCCCGCCGCTGTTCCTCGCGGGGCTGCGGATGCTGGTCATCGCGGTGCCGGCGCTGCTGTTCGTGCCGCGCCCGCAGGTGCCGCTGAAGTGGCTGCTCGGCTACGGGCTCGGGTTCGGCACGATCCAGTTCCTCTTCCTCTTCGTGGCGATGGACCTCGGGATGCCGACGGGGCTCGCGTCGCTGGTGCTGCAGGCCTCTGCACCGTTCACGGTGCTGCTCGGGGCGCTGTTCCTGCGCGAGCGGCTCACCGCGCGGCAGGCGGTCGGGATCGGGCTGGCGGTGCTGGGGCTGGCGGCGATCGCGGTCTCGCGGGCCCAGTCGGCGGCCCTGGTCCCGGTCCTGTTGACGCTGTGCGGGGCGCTCGGCTGGGCGTTCGGCAACCTCTGCAGCCGGCTCGCCGCGCCGCCGAAGCCGATGCACCTGACGTTGTGGATGTGCGTGATCCCGCCGATCCCGCTGTTCGCCGCGTCGGTGCTGACCGAGGGACCGGGCGCGGGCTGGTCGGCGCTGGGTGCGGCCTTCTCGGTCGAGGGCCTGCCCGGGCTCGCCGCCGTCGTCTACCTGTCGCTGATGGCGACGGTCGTGGGCTCCGGGATCTGGACCTGGCTGATGCGGCGGTACCCGGCGGGCGTCGTCGCGCCGTACTCGCTGCTGGTGCCGGTCGTCGGGATCGCGCTCGCCGCCGCGGTGCTGGGGGAGCGGCCGAGCGTGACCGAGCTGGTCTCCGCGGTCGTCATCGTCGGCGGGGTGCTGGGCACCCCGCGGCCCGCCCGGACCACCCCCGCGGAGGTGGTCGGCACCGACGGCACCGACAGCACGAACGGCACCGACAGCACCGGCGGCACCGAGGAGGAGCCGGTCGTCGGCGATCGGCGCACGGCTGCCTGACCTGTCGGACGGCACGCACCCCGTCCCCGTCGGGCTATGGTGAGCGACACGTCCCGTCGCCGTGACGCGTCGCGCCGCGGCCGCACACCGGAGCCGTGCCGGGGCGGGGCGGAGGTGACGTGGCGGGCGCGGAGATCAAGCCGGGGAGCAACGGGGCCCCGGGCGGACGCGGTGTGTGTGCGGTGCGCCCGGGCACGGACGTCGGGCGGCACGCGAAGGTCCTCGCCCACCTGCACGACGCCGTCCTGGCCGGGGCGAGCCCGTCGCCCGAGATCCGGTCCCTGGTCGCCCGGTCCTGGCAGCGCGTGCGCGCCCAGGGCGTCGATCCCGAGCACGGCGAGCCGGCGGGTCCGCTCGCGGCCGACCAGGTCGAGCGGCGGCGGTCCGGCTCCCCGCTGCAGCGCGTCCTGCCGGAGCTGCGCGCGGCGCTGACCTCGGTCGCGGAGGACGCCCGGCACGTCATGGTCGTGACGGACGCGGACGGGATCCTGCTGTGGCGGGAGGGCTCCAACCGGGTCCGGCACCGGGCGGACGCGTTGGGCTTCACCGAGGGCGCCGACTGGTCCGAGGCGTCCGTGGGCACGAACGCGATCGGGACCGCGCTGGCCGAGGGCGCGCCCGTCCAGCTCTTCGCGGCCGAGCACTTCGTGCGGTCGCACCACGTCTGGACCTGCACCGCCTGCCCGGTGCACGACCCGCGGACCGGCGAGCTGCTCGGCGTGGTCGACGTCAGCGGGCCCGCCGAGACGATCCACCCGACGACCGTCGCGCTGGTCGGGACCGCGGTGAAGCTGGCCGAGGCGAGCCTGTGGCGCCAGCACGAGGTCCGGCTGGACGCGCTGCGCGGCGTCGCGGCCCCGCTGCTGTCCGCGGTGCCCGGCGCCGGACTGGTGGTCGACGACCACGGCTGGGTCGCCGCCGTCACCGGGATGCCGAGCATCGAGCGGGTCGCCGCGCCGCGCCCCGACCGGCCGCTGGCCGTGCACGGGGTCGGGTTGTGCCTCCCCGAGCCGGTGCCCGGCGGGTGGCTGCTGCGGTCGGCCGACGGCGGCGCGACGACGTCGGGCGGCCTGACCCTGACCCTGGACCTCGCCGCCGGCCGGCCGCGCGCGGTCGTCGACGGCTCGGCCCGCTGGGTCCATCCGCTGTCCACCCGGCACGCCGAGCTGCTGGTGCTGCTGGCCCGGGCCGGCGCCAGGGGGCTCGACGCGGGCGCCCTGTCCGCCGCCCTCTACGGCGACCGCGACCACCTGGTGACGGTCCGCGCCGAGATGAGCAGGCTGCGCCGCGGGCTGGGCGGGCTGCTGCTCGCGCGGCCCTACCGGATCGCCGACGAGGTCGAGGTGCACGTCCCGCCCCTGTCCGGGACGGTGCTCGCGGGATCCGCCGCGCCGGGCATCCGCGCCCTGCTGGAGGCGGACGCCCGGGCGGTCTGAGGTCAGCTCGTGACGTCCTTGCGGTGGAACCGCCAGGCCGCCAGCGCGAACAGCACCGCGGCCCAGGTGATGCCGCCGAAGGCGCCGCGGGTCATGTCGCCCCAGTCGATCCGGGTCGCGAGGAGGTCGGACCACGCGTTGGCGTAGTGCGTCGGCAGGTAGTTCCGCAGGTCCTCGAGCGCCGTGATCTGGTCGAGGATCTGCGAGACGATCGACGTCATCACGGCGCCGCCGACGGCCCCCAGCGGGGCGTCGGTGCTCACCGAGAGCAGCAGCGCCAGGCCGGCGACCCACAGCAGGTTGACGGCCACGTAGACCCCGCCGAGCAGCGCGCGTCCGGCCGCGGCCCAGTACCCCAGGGACTCGCCGGTGGGGCTGACGAGGTCGCCGGTGCCGTACGCGAGCGTGCCGACCACGAGCGCCACCACCGGGAGCAGCAGGAGCGCGGCGAACGACAGCAGTCCGGCGACGATCGCCTTCTGCCGCAGCAGCCGCGCGCGGGGCACGGGGGCGGCGAGCAGGTACCGCAGCGAGGACCACGACGCCTCCGACGCCACGGTGTCGCCGAAGAACAGCGCCACCACCACGACCAGCAGGAACCCGGCCGTCGCGAACAGGGCGAACACGGCGAAGTTGGTGCCACTGCCCTTGGCCAGGTCGACCAGGTTGACCGAGGTGCCCGGGCCCTCGTCGCTCGTCAGCGAGAAGGCGATCCAGAGGATCACCGGCAGCAGCGCGACCAGCGCGAACGTCACCTGCGTGCGGCGCCGCTTGAGCTGGCGGACCAGCTCGACGCGCAGCGGGAGCGTCCGGCCCGCCCGGTACGACGAGGCGGGCGAGCCGTCCGCCGCCAGCAGGCCGACGTGCCCCTTCCGGGTCGACGGGTCGGCGTACTTCGCGTCCCGGTGCAGCCAGTCGCCCCGCGACTCGTGCTCGCTCGGCTGCGTCATGGTGCCGTGTCCTCTCCCACGAGCTGGAGGAACGCGTCCTCCAGGCGGCGGCGCGGGCCGGCGGACTCCACCGAGATCCCGGCCGCGACCAGGGCCTGCACCGCCGACGCGCGCGGGGTGCCGTTGAGCTCCGCGTGCACCAGGCGACCCTCGGCGGCGACGTCGCGGACGCCGTCGAGCGCCGCGAGGACCTCGACCGCGCGCTCCGGCACGTCGACGCCGAAGCTGGCCGCGCCGCCGCCGGCGATGATGTCGTCGACCGTGCCGTCGGCGACGACCCGGCCGTGGTGCATGACGACGACGTGCGTGCACGTCTGCTCGACCTCGGCCAGCAGGTGGCTGGAGACGAGCACGGTCCGGCCGCCCTCGGCGTAGCGCCGCAGCAGCTCCCGCATCGCGTGGATCTGGGGCGGGTCGAGCCCGTTGGTCGGTTCGTCGAGCACGAGCAGCTCCGGCAGCCCGAGCATGGCCTGGGCGATCGCGAGGCGCTGCCGCATGCCCTGCGAGTAGGTGCCGACGCGGCGGTGCACGGACTCGCCGAGCCCCGCGACCTCGAGGGCCTCCTCGAGGTGCGCCTCCTCGGTGGGCCGGCCGGTGGCGGCCCAGTAGAGCCGCAGGTTGTCGGCGCCGGAGAGGTGTGGTAGGAAGCCGGGGCCCTCGACGAACGCGCCGATCCGGGCCAGCACCGGCGCGCCGGGCCCGACGGGCTCGCCGAACGCCCGGATCGACCCGGAGGTCGGCGAGATCAGGCCCATCAGCATGCGCAGCACGGTCGTCTTGCCGGCGCCGTTGGGGCCGAGCAGCCCGAGCACCATGCCGGGCTGCACGGTGAACGACACCTCCTTCACCGCGCTGAACCCGCCCTTGTAGGTCTTGGCGAGCCCGCTGATCTCCAGCGGCGGGGCGTCCGCGGCCCCGGCGGGCGGGACCTCGCGACGGCGGCGCAGCGCCTTCGCGACCAGCCAGCCCACCAGGGACAGCAGCAGGACGACGCCGATCCCGACCAGCGGCCAGACCGGGACCGTGCTGGTCGTGACGGCCCGGCCGGGCACCACCGGCACCGCGAGCGCGGCGCCCTCGGCCAGGCCGATCCGCCAGACCGCCGGTTCGGCGGGGGAGGCGAAGCCCTGGTCGGTCGTGCTGATCGAGACCACGAGGCGGTTGCCGACCTCGATCGGCGCCACCACGCCGGGCAGCGTGATCGACACCCGGGCGGGGCTGCCGTCGGCGGGGACGGCCACGCGGACCGGCGCGACGGCGTTGCCCAGCAGCTGGCGCAGCCCGTCCTGGCCGACCTCGTAGGTCTTGGCGAACAGGACGGCCTCGTCGGCGGCGGGCTGGCCGGGCATCCGGGAGACGGTGACGTCGATGCGCGGCGCGCCCGCGACGTCCGTCTGCGCGGTGAGCGCCGGCCCGGTGAAGAGCGCGGACTGGCCGGGCAGGTCGGCGGTGAAGGCAGAGAGCCGGCTGCCCAGCGAGCCGAGCGCGCCGCCGAGGCCGGGCAGCGAGGTGATCGCCGCCGGGTTCCCGCCGGCCGGATTGGCGACGACCTGCGGCTGACCCGTGAGCGGCAGCGTCTGCGTGGTGACGGGTGCGGCGCCGGACAGGCCGGGGTAGGCGTCGGCGACGACCGTCCGGCTCGTGGTGGTGGACCGGCCCGCGCGGATGCCGCTCTCCACCTCGTAGGAGAAGGACGTGCCGGGGTCCTCGCCGGTGCCGCGAAGGTGGAAGTCGAACCACTCGCCGATCCGGTCGCGGACGGGCTGGTCGGGGGAGCCGCCGTCGTGCCCGCCCGCGTACCAGGCGAGCTTCACCGGCGTGCCGTGCGCGGCGATCTGGCGGGCGTTGGCGTCGGCCTGGTCGAGGCCGAAGAGGGTGTCCTGCTCGCCCTGCACGATCAGCGTCGGCGCGGTGATGCGGTCGGTCACCGACACCGGGGAGGAGCGGCGCAGCAGCGCCTCGGTGGCGGGGGAGAGGCGGCCGGTGGTGGCGGCCTCGGTGTAGGCGGTGCAGACCTCGGCGGTGAAACGCCCGCAGGTCACCGGTGGGGCGGCGGGCGGGACGGCCGAGGCGGGCAGGCCGCCGCCGGTGCGGGCGCCGAGGGCGGAGGCGAGGTCGTTCGTGCTGGTGGTGGTGCTGTCGCTGCTGCTGCCGTTCGCGTCGCTGCCGGTGTCGCTGCTGCCGGTGTCGTTCCCGGCCGCCGAACTGCCGTCGTCGCCGGTGGTGTCGCTGCCGGTGGTGCCGCCGGTGGGGGCGGCGCCGTTCGTGGCCCCGGTGCTGTCGTCGGTGGCGCCCGGGGAGCCCGCCGCCCCGCCGGTGCTGCTCGAGCCCGAGGAGAAGAACACCCCGGCCCAGCCGCGCTTGAACACGCCGTCGCCGCCGAAGGTGCCGCGCGCCGGGGTGTCCGCCGGCAGGTCGGTGCGCCCGCCGGCGTTGGGGAAGAGGGCCTGCGACAGGTCGTTCCAGGTGATCACGGGGGCGAGGGCGTCGACGCGCCGGTCGTACCCGGCCAGGAGCAGGGACAACGCCCCGCCGTAGGACCCGCCGGTCACGCCGACCCGCGGGTCGCCCGGCCCGTCCTGCTGCACCTCGGGGCGCCCGCCGAGCCAGTCGACCAACTGCTCGGCGTCGGCGACCTCGTGGTCGGGGGAGTCGAGCGCGATCTGCCCGCCGCTGGCCCCGAACCCGCGCGCCGACCAGGTGAGCACGACGTACCCGCGGTCCGCGAGCTGGCGGGCGTCGGTGTCGACGGACCGCTTGTTCCCGCCGAACCCGTGCGCGACGAGCACCGCGGGCGCCGGCGTGGTCTCGGGCAGGTAGAGCGTGGTGTCGAGGGAGACGGTGCCGGGGACGCCCGGCCCGCCGCGCACGTCGATGCGCTGGTCGCTCGTGCGGATGTCGGCGGAGGTGGGCGCGGGGGTCGGGGTGGAGCCGATGGTCGTGTTCGTGCCGGCTGCGGCCGCGGCGGTGCCGGGCGTGAGCACGAGCAGCGCGACCGTCGCGATCGCCGCGGTACCGAGCACGGAAGCGCGACGACCGGGCCGCGACACGTCGAGGACCGGGCGTCTCCGGGGGCGCTCGGATCTTGCCGCGGCTCGGCGCACGGCGGCACGCGCGCCGGCGGCGCGGAACAGGCGGGGCACCCCGGAACCGTATCCGCGTGGAGCGCTCCACCGCGCACGGCGCCTCAGGCCGCTCTCAGCCGGGCGGAAAGGCTCCCGACACCCGACCGACGGTCGCCCGGTCGTCGCTCTTCACCGACGCGCCGGGCGGCTTGACCGCTCCGGAGCGATCACTGCGTGACAGTCGGGGCGTGCCCGTGAACCCGGAGGGTGAGACGCCCGATCTCGGCATCCCGCGCCGGCTGGCCCGCGACATGACGGTCGCGGACCAGCACGAGTGGATCCGTGCCGAGCTCCGGCGGCGGCCGGTCACGCGGCGGGCGGCGCTGCGGGGCGGGATCGGGGTGATCGCCGGGCTCGCGCTGGCCCACGGCCCGTGGACCGGTGTGGCGCGGGCGGCGGGGACCGGGCTCGTCGGCCGGCACCTCGCGTTCGGCGACGACCCGCGCACCTCGATGGCGATCGCGGGCGAGCTGACCGGGAAGCCGGCGGGCAGGGTCCTCCTGGATCTCGGCCTCGACACCGGCTACGGCGCGACCGTGCCCGTCGAGCTCCGCGAGCTGGTCAGCCAGGTGCCGCGGGGCGAGGACGTCCGCGGCGGGGAGCAGCTCTTCGCGCACGCCCGGGCCGAGGGACTGACCGCCGGCACCACCTACCACTACCGCTTCCGCCTGCCCGACGGCTCGACGACACCGGACGCCACCTTCCGCACCGCACCGGCGAAGGGCGACGGCCGGCCGTTCACGTTCACGGCGTTCGCCGACCAGGGCGTCGCCGGCGACGCCCGTGACGGGAACGGCGGCGCGGCGCCCCCGGACGTGCTGACCGCGCTGATCGCCCAGGACGCCCCGGCCTTCCACCTGCTGGCCGGCGACATCTGCTATGCCGACCGCGCGGGCCGCGGCGACCGGGACGACTCGTTCGACCCGGGTCTGTGGACGCGGTACTTCGCCGCGATCGAGAAGAGCGCCGCCCACACGCCGTGGATGTTCGCCACGGGCAACCACGACATGGAGGCCCTGTACGACGACGGCGACTCCGGCCACGGCTACGGCGGCCACGCGGCCCGGCTGGACCTGCCGCGGACCGGGCCGTCGGGCTGCCCGTCGGTCTACGCGTTCACGCACGGCTGCGTGGGGGTGGTCAGCGTCGACGCCAACGACCTGTCCACCGAGATCCGCGCCAACACCGGCTACAGCCGCGGCGCCCAGGTCGAGTGGCTGACCGACACGCTCGCGGCCTTCCGCGCCGACCCGGACGTCACCTTCGTGGTGGTGTTCTTCCACCACTGCGCCTACTCGACCAGCGACTCGCACGCCTCCGACGGCGGCGTACGGTCCGCCCTGACGCCGTTGTTCGACCGCTTCTCGGTCGACCTCGCCGTGCAGGGCCACAACCACCAGTACGAGCGCACGGACCCGATCCGGGGCGGTGAGGCCACCCGCGAGGCCCCGGACAGGGCGACCGTCCGCCCCGCCACGGACGGCACGACCTACATCTGCGTCGGGTCCGGCGGGCGGCGGAGCAACGGCTGGCTCGACGACGGCGGCGACCGCTACCGCGGCCGGGCCGGCGAGGACCGGGAGATCCGCAGCCGTGTCACGGGCAAGGACGGCGAGAGGTCGGAGACGGTGGGCTGGTCCCGGGTGCGCTACGCCGGCTACGCCTACCTGCGGGTGGAGGTGCAGCCGGAGGTGCCGGGGCGGATCGCGACCATGCGGGTCCACGCCGTGACCGACGACGGCGAGGAGATCGACCGGGTCGACCTCGCCCGGCCCGTCCCGGGCGTTCCCGTGGTGCCACCGCCCGCGGTGCCGTCCGTGTCGCCCGCGCCGCCCCCCGCCGTCCCGACCACGCCCGCGGTCCCCGCGGTCCCCGTGGTGCCGGCCGGCTGGTCGCGTACCCCGACCGGGTTGTCGGTTCCTGCCGGTTCAACCGGTTCATCCCCTTCTCGGGTGCTCTGACCGGTGTGGTCGGTCACCCCCGCTGGCGGGCGGCGCGACGGGGCGGGCAGACTGGAGCGGCACCGCAGGGGAGTATCCCGGTCACGGTGGCGTCGTCAGCACGGAGAAGGGCCCCGCAGCCCAGGACCGACAATCATGCGGGTCCCGAACCCGGCGCCATCGATCCGCAGCTGAGCGGAGGGGAGAGACCTCGGAGCAGTCCCGTGCTGCCCGAGACCCCTGGAGGCTCCCCGCGTGAACGTGCCCGTCTGGCTGTGGTTCGCCACCATCGGCGGCCTGGTGGCCATCATCCTGGCCGACCTGTTCCTGGTCGACCACAAGCCCCACGCCGTGACGATCAAGGAAGCCACCCGCTGGGTGCTCTTCTACATCGCGCTCGCCGTGCTGTTCGGCCTCGGCATCTGGTACTTCGCGGGCGGCCAGTACGCCGGGGAGTTCTTCGCCGGCTACATCACCGAGTACTCGCTCTCGGTCGACAACCTGTTCGTCTTCGTGATCATCATGTCGAGCTTCGCCGTGCCGGCGATCCACCAGCACCGCGTGCTGCTGGTCGGCATCGTGATCGCGCTGGTGATGCGCGGCCTGTTCATCGCCGTCGGCGCCGCCGCGATCAACGCCCTGAGCTGGGTGTTCTACCTCTTCGCCGCGTTCCTGATCTACACCGCGGTGAACATGGTCCGGCAGGGCATGGGCGGCGACGAGGACGAGTGGAAGGAGCCCAAGGTCGTCGGGTTCGTGCGCCGCGTGCTCCCGGTGACGGACAAGTTCCACGGCTCCAAGACCACCGTGAAGCTCGACGGCAAGCGCTGGGTCACCCCGATGCTGATCGTGATGATCGCGATCGGGCTCACCGACCTGCTGTTCGCGCTCGACTCCATCCCGGCCATCTTCGGCCTGACCCAGGAGCCGTTCCTGGTCTTCACGGCCAACGCCTTCGCCCTGATGGGCCTGCGCCAGCTGTACTTCCTGCTCGGCGGGCTCCTCAGGAAGCTGATCTACCTGTCCTACGGCCTCGCCGTGATCCTGGCCTTCATCGGCGTCAAGCTCGTGCTGCACGCCCTGCACGAGAACGAGCTGCCCTTCCTCAACGGCGGCCAGCCGATCCCGGTGCCGGAGGTCAGCATCGCGGTGTCGCTGCTGGTCATCGTGGGTGTCCTGGCGATCACGACGGTGGCCAGCCTGGTCGCGGTGCGGCGGCGGCCCGAGCTCGCCGAGGCGCACGGCTCCGTCGCGGTGCCCGTCGCGCACACCCGCGAGGAGGCCGAGGCGATGGACCGGCACGACCGGGAGATCGACGAGGAGATGGCCCGCTACGACCGCGAGCACTCCTGACCCGTGACCGTGCGCGGGACGTGGTGCCGGAGCACCGCGTCCCGCGCACGGTCATGTCAGCGCAGGTTCTCCAGGTGGACCAGGTCCACCCAGCTCAGCTCGCCCTCCTGCACCGTCGCCGTCATCCACGTGTGCGTGGGTTGACGGCGGCGGTCGGTGGGGGAGCCGGGGTTCAGCAGGCGCAGGCCCGTGGGAGCCGTCGAATCCCACGGGACGTGGCTGTGCCCGAAGACCAGCACGTCGACGTCGGGGAAGCGGGCGGCCATCCGCCGCTCCCGCCCCTGGGCCGCACCCGTCTCGTGGGTGACGGCGAACCGCAGCCCCCCGGCCTCGAACCGCGCCACCTCCGGGAGGCGTTCGCGCAGTTCGGGGCCGTCGTTGTTGCCCCACACCCCGACGACCCGGGGCGCCCGCGCCTCCAGCGCGTCGAGCAGCCCGGGGTCCATCCAGTCGCCGGCGTGGACGACGAGGTCGTCCGCGCCGAGCGACTCCACCGCCTCCCACAGCGGCGCGGGCAGGTCCTTGGCCCGCACCGGGACGTGCGTGTCGGAGAGGATCAGCAACCGCACGGGCGGGGTCACTGCACCGCGAGCAGGTCCACCACGAAGATCAGGGTCTCGCCGCCCTTGATGACGCCCCCGGCGCCCCGGTCGCCGTAGCCCAGGTGCGGCGGGATGACCAGCCGGCGGCGCCCGCCGACCTTCATGCCCTGCACGCCCCGGTCCCAGCCCTGGATGACCTGGCCCGCGCCGAGGCCGAACTGCAGCGGCTGGCCGCGGTTGTAGGAGGCGTCGAACTCCTCGCCGGTCGAGTGCGCCACGCCCACGTAGTGCACGGCCACCCGGTGGCCGGCCTTCGCCTCCTCGCCCTCGCCGACGGCGATGTCGGTGATCTCGAGGTCGGTCGGGGCCGGGCCGTCGATCGGGTCGACGTCGGGCTTCTGCGGTGCCATCGTCGGGTTCCTCCTGGGTCTCGCGTCGGTCGGCCGCCACCCTGCCAGACCCCCGCCGTCCGGCGGTGGCGCGGGGCCCGGTGCGCCCGCTACGAAGGGATCATGCCCGCACCAGCGTCACAGGCGACGACGACCCACGCGACCATCACCGCCCTCCACCGTTTCCCGGTCAAGTCGATGCAGGGGGAGCGGGTCGACGCCCTCGCCCTGCTCCCGGGCGGGGCCCTCGGCGACCGCGCCTATGCCGTGGTCGACGCCGAGGACGGCACGGTGGCCAGCGCCAAGTACCCCCGGAAGTGGGGCGCCCTGCTCGGCTGCAGCGCCACCTTCCTCGGCGAGCCGGAGCCCGACGCGGCCCCGCCGCCCGTCGCCGTCACCTTCCCCGACGGCCGGACCCTGCGCAGCGACGAGCCCGGGCTCGACACCGCCCTCTCCGACCTGCTCGGCCGCGCGGTCGTGCTGTCGGCCGACCCGGCGGCCGGGGCCGAGTTCGAGGAGCAGTGGCCGCAGATCGAGGGCCTGGCACCCCAGGCGTTCATCGACGACACCACTGTCGAGCACAGTGAGGAGGGCGAGCCGGTCAGCCGGATCGGCACGGCCGGGCTCACCCCGACCGACTCCTTCCTCGACCTCGGCGTGCTGCACCTGATGACCGGCTCCACGCTGGCCGCGCTCTCCGAGGCCGCCCCCGGCTCGACGTTCGACGCCCGCCGCTACCGCCCGAACCTGCTGCTGGACACCGCACAGGGACCCGGGTTCGTCGAGGACGGGTGGGTCGGCGAGACCCTCGCCGTCGGCGACGCCCTGATCACGGTCACCATGCCGACCATGCGCTGCGTGATGACGACCCTGGCGCAGGAGGGCCTCCCGGAGGACCGGGACACGCTGCGCACCATCGCGAAGATCAACCGGCGGACGATCCCGGGGATGGGGACCTGGGCGTGCGCAGGCGCCTACGCCGACGTCGCCGCGGCGGGGACGGTCCGGGTCGGCGACCGCGTCCGGCCCGCCTGACCGGCCGGGCACGAGCGCACGGGCCCTCCCGCCGGTGCCCGGCGCTCGGAAGGCGGGTCGCCGGGGCCGGCGGTAACGTCCGACGTCGTGCCCGCCCGCTCCCACACCTGCACCGCCTCATGACCTCGGCCCCGGCCCGCCAGGGGACCGAGGAGGAGTACAGCCCCGACCCGCGCCGCTGGCGGGCCCTGTCCGTCACCCTCGCCGCGGGGTTCATGACGCTGCTCGACGTCAGCATCGTCTCGGTGGCGCTGCCGTCGATCCAGCAGGGGCTCGGCACCGACCCGGCGGGCGCGCAGTGGGTGGTCTCGGGGTACGCGCTGACCTTCGGCCTCGCGCTCGTCCCGGCCGGCCGGCTCGGCGACGCGTTCGGCCGCCGCCGGATGTTCCTGATCGCGCTCACCGCGTTCGTCGCGTTCAGCGCCCTGTGCGGTGCGGCGCCCACGATCGAGCTGCTCGTGGTCGCCCGGCTGCTGCAGGGCTTCGCGGCGGGGTCGCTGGCGCCGCAGAACTCCGGGCTGATCCAGAGCCTGTTCCGCGGTGCCGAGCGGGGCCGGGCGTTCGGGTTCTTCGGCGCCACGGTCGGCATCTCGACGGCGGCCGGCCCGATCGTGGGCGGGCTGCTGCTCGCCGCCTTCGGGGAGCCCGACGGCTGGCGGTGGATCTTCTACGTGAACGTCCCGATCGGGGTGCTGGCGGTGGTGCTGGCCGCACGGCTGCTGCCGAGGGCGCAGAGCGGGGAGCGGCCGCACATCGACTGGGCCGGTGCGGCGCTGCTGGGCGGTGCGGTGCTCGCGTTGCTGCTGCCGCTGGTGCAGGCCGAGTCGGGCGGGATCGCGCGGCTGTGGTGGCTGTTCCCGATCGGCGTGGCGCTGGCGGTGCTGTTCCTGTGGTGGGAGCGCCGCGAGGTGCGCCGCGGCGCCGAGCCGCTCTTCGACATCCGGCTGGTCACCGAGACCTCCGGCTACGCACCCGGCGCCCTGCTCGGGCTCGTCTACTTCACCGGGTTCTCCGGCGTCTGGATCGTGTTCGCGCAGTTCTTCCAGTCCGGCCTCGGCTACACGCCGCTCCAGTCCGGGCTGTCGGTCACCGCGTTCGCGGTCGGCTCCGCGGTGTCCGCCGTGGTGGCCGGGCGGCTCGTCGAGCGCTTCGGCCGCCGGCTGACCGTGTTCGGCCTGTCGCTGGTCGCCGTGGGGGTGGCCGCGACCGCGGCGATCCTCGCGCTGGTCCCGGGGGAGATCGCCGGGATCGCCGCTGCGCCGGCCCTGCTGCTCGGCGGCATCGGCGGCGGTTTCGTGATCTCGCCGAACATCACCATGACCCTACGCAACGTGCCCGTGCGGATGGCCGGCTCGGCCGGCGGTGCCCTGCAGACCGGGCAGCGCGTGGGCGCGGCGATCGGCACCGCCGTCGTCGCCGGGGTGTTCTACGGCGTGCTGGGCGCCGCCGGCGACTCGTACCGGGCGGCCATCACCGGCGCACTGGGTGTGGCCGTGCTGACCACGCTCGTCGCGCTCGGTGTGGGCATCCACGACCTGCGCGACGAGCGCCGCCGGGCCGCGGGGGTCGGCGCGCCGGACCCCGACGCCCCGGACACCCGCGACGGCAGGGCCTCGGCCGACGACGAGACGCCCCACCACATCGCGCACGACTGAGCGCGCGCGGGCGGTCACGCCGGCGGCGCGGGCACCCCCAGCGCGTCGCGGAGGAACTGCACCTGCAGGAGCAGCAGGTTCTCGGCGACGACCTCCTGCGGCGTCATGTGCGTGACGCCGGAGAGCGGCAGCACCTGGTGCGGGCGGCCCGCCGCGAGGAGCGCCGAGGACAGTCGCAGGGTGTGGGCGGCCACGACGTTGTCGTCCGCGAGCCCGTGGACGACCATCAGCGGCCGGTTCGGGCGGTCCTCGGAGGCCGGGGTGGCGGCGTCGGCGAGCAGCGACGACCGCTCGTAGGCCGCCTTCTCGACGGCCGGGTGCCCGAGGTAGCGCTCGGTGTAGTGGGTGTCGTAGAGCTCCCAGTCCGTGACCGGCGCGCCGGCCACCGCGGCGTGGAAGACGTCCGGCCGGCGCAGCACCGCGAGCGCCGCGAGGAACCCGCCGAAGGACCAGCCGCGGATGCCGACCCGGGTGAGGTCGAGGTCCGGGTTCTCGACGGCGAGGGCGCGCAGGGCGTCGACCTGGTCGTCGAGCACGGGCTGGGCGAGGTCCAGGTGCACGGCCCGCTCGAACTCCGGCCCGCGGCCGGGCATCCCGCGGCCGTCGACGACGACCACCGCGAAACCCTGCTCGGCGAACCACTGGCTGGTCAGGTGGGGGTTGCGGGCGGCGTAGACGCGCTGGCCGTGCGGCCCGCCGTACGGGTCCATCAGCACGGGCAGCGGCACGCCCGGCTCCCACCAGGAGGGCAGCAGCAGCGCGGTCTGCAGCCGCCGTTCGCCGGCGCGGTGCAGCGAGATCCGCAGCTCGACGTTCGGCTCGGCCGCGAAGGAGGCGATCTCCCGCTCGACGACATCAGCCCCGTCCGCGGTCCGGACCGTGGTCGCGGCCGGCGAGGCGAGGTCGGTCGAGGTGCGCACGTACGTGCCGCCGGAGAAGCGCCCGGAGTGCACGCCCTCCTCGGGCGACACGGGCACCAGCCCGCCCACGGCGTCCCAGGTCCACAGCCGGACCGACGCGGGGGTGGTCGAGCCGCTGATCAGCAGGGTGTCGCCGTCGACATCGAGCAGGCTGCGGACCTGGAGATCCGGCGGGGTGACGGGCTCGCCGTCGACCAGCACCCGGTGCGCCCCGTCGCGGTGGGCCAGCTTCACCAGCGCGCCGGAGGCGGTGTGCACCCGCAGGCCCGGCGTCGCGTCGACCCACACCGGGTCGGTCTCCTCGTCGACGAGCGTGGTCGTGCCCGTGGCCGGGTCGACCGCGAGCATCCGCAGCGCCTTCTGGTCGCGGGGCTGCACGACCACGAACAGGCCGCGGTCGTCCCACACGACGTCGACCACGTACTCGTCCCGCTCGACGTCCCACCCGATCGGCGTGCGGCTGCCGTCGAGACCGACGACGTCGAGGGTCACGGCCGGGTTGGTGGTGCCGGCCGCGGGATAGCGGACGGCCGCGGGGGTGCGGTCGGGGTTGGCCGGGTCGGCGATGTGCCACACCGGCACCGCGGCCTCGTCGACCCGGGCGACGACGAGCGCGTCGCCGTCGGGGGACCACCAGTAGCCGCGCATCCGGTCGATCTCCTCGGCGGCGACGAAGTCGGCCAGCCCGTAGGTGACGTCGTCGCCCTCGGGGACCAGCAGGGTCGTGGTGGTGCGCGCGGCGATCAGGTGCAGGTGCAGGGCGCCGCCGGACACGAACGCGATCCGCGCGCCGGTGGGGTCGAGCCGCGGGTCGATCACCGCGCCGTCGGTCTCGATGAGCCGCGGGGTGAGCCCGCCGGCGAACTCGGCCAGGTAGAGCTTGCCGGACAACGGGAACACGGCGCGGGTCACGGCCCGGTCCGTCGCGTAGCCGACCACCCCGCCCGCCTGCTCGCGGGCCCGCTCGCGACGCGCCCGCTCCTCGGCCGGCAGGTCCTCGACGTCCGTGTCGTCGACCTCGCGCGGGTCGGCGATCAGCCGCTCCTCGCCGGTCTCCACCTCGAGGCTCCACAGGCACGTCACCGGGTCCGTTCCGCCGCGGCTGCGCAGGAAGACGACCCTGCCGCCGTCGGGCGAGACGGTGACGCCGCGCGGGGCGCCGAGGGTGAACCGGCGGGTGCGGGCGTGCAGGCGGGGGAAGGAGTCGGCGGTCGACCGGGTGTCCGTGATCGGCTGGCTCACGGTGCGCAGTCTGCCGGACCGCGCCGCGCCGGACCGGACGGCCTTCCCTGCCAAACGACCGGTGGGTAGCGTCGGCGGGTGTGACGGCACGGACCCTCGGCGACCTGCTGGCCGCCCATCCGCACGACACCGCCTGGACCGTCGCGGGCGAGCGCACCTCGCCCGCCGCGCTCGACGCGGCCGCGAACCGGCTGGCCGCGGGCTTCCTCGCCCTCGACCACGAGCCGGGCGACCACGTGGCGCTGATGATGCGCGCGAGCCCGGCCGCGCTCGCGGTGTGGTTCGGCCTCGCCCGGGCGGGTCTCGTGGAGGTCCCGCTCACCACCGCCACCCGCGGCCACCTCCTGGAACACCTGCTGGCGCACTCGCGTGCCCGCACGGTGGTGTGCGACGCCGAGTTCCTGCCGCTCGTGCGCGAGGCGGCCCCGGCGAACGTCCGGGTCGTCGTGCACGGGCCCGGCGACGCCCCGACGCTGGCCGACGTGGAGCGGGAGCCTGCGGGGTTCCCCGCCGTCGACCCCGACGCGACGACGGTCGTGCTCTACACGTCCGGCACCACCGGCCCGCCGAAGGGCGTCCGGCTCTCGCACCGGTCGAACCTGTGGCTGGCCCGGCGGACCGTCGAGCTGATGGGCTACACCGCCGCCGACCGGCTCTACTCGGTGTTCCCGCTCTTCCACTCCAACGCCCGCTTCTGCTCCGTGCTGCCCGCGCTGCTCACCGGCGCCGGGCTGGTCATGGACCGGCGCTTCTCGGCGAGCGGGTTCTGGGACACCTGCCGCGCCCACGGGGTCACCGCCTTCAACTTCCAGGGCGCGATGCTCACCCTGCTGCACAACCGCCCACCGCGGCCCGACGACGCCGACAACCCCGTCCGCGTCGGCTTCGGCGCCCCCTGCCCGCCGGAGGTCACGGAGGCCTTCGAGCGGCGGTTCGACGTGGCGCTCACCGAGATCTACGGCAGCACCGAGGCGTCGCTGGTCGTCGAGGGTCCGCCGGGGGAGCGGCGCAGCGGCTCGCCCGGCCGCGCCGCCGCGGGCTACGAGGTGCGGATCGTCGACGGGCGCGGGCACGAGGTGCCGCGCGGCGAGGCGGGCGAGATCGTCTGCCGGCCGAAGGTGCCGGGCATCCTGTTCAGCGGCTACCACGACATGCCGGACGAGACGGTCGCGGCGTGGCGGGACCTGTGGTTCCACACCGGCGACCGCGGCCGGATGGACGCGGACGGGTACCTCTACTTCCTCGACCGGCTCTCCGACTCGATCCGCCGCCGCGGCGAGAACGTCTCCTCCTGGGAGATCGAACGGGTCCTCGCGACCCACCCGGCGGTCGACGCCGTCGCGGCCTACGGGGTGCCCAGTCCGCTGTCCGAGGAGGACGTCATGGTCGCCGTGGTCCTCGTCCCCGGGGCCGAGCTCGACGGGCCGGGCGTGGTCGCGCACTGCACCGGGCGGCTGACGGAGTTCGCGGTGCCGCGGTACGTGCGGTTCCTCGACGCGCTGCCGGTCACCCCGAGCCAGCGGACGGAGAAGTACAAGCTGCGGGCGGACGGGGTCACCGCCGACACCTGGGACCGGGAGGCCTGATGGAGCGGTTCGAGATCACCTCGCCCCGGCCCGGCGTCGCCCTGGTGACGATCGCCCGGCCGGACAAGCTCAACGCGATGGACCCGCTGTTCTTCCGGGAGCTGATCGCGCTCACCGCGGAGCTGGGCGCGGACCCGGAGGTCCGGGCGGCCGTGCTGACGGGCGCGGGGCGGGCCTTCTCGGCGGGCGGGGACATCGCGAGCTTCCGGGAGATCGCCGGCGACACCGCCCGTGTCCGCCGGCACCTGCGCCTGGTGTTCGACGCGTTCAGCAGCGTCGAGCGCTGCCCGGTGCCGGTGATCGGCGCGGTCAACGGCATCGCGCACGGCGGCGGCACCGAACTGACCCTGGCCTGCGACGTCGTCTACGCGGCCGAGTCGGCGACCTTCGCCTTCCGCGAGCCCACCGTCGGACTCACGCCGGGCTGGGGCGTGGTGCGCGGGCCCGAGGTGATGGGCCGGCACTGGACCCGGCTGCTCGCGCTGTCCGGCCGGGTGATCGACGCCGCCACCGCCGCCCGGGCGGGGCTGGTCCAGGAGGTGCTGCCCGACGCGGCGCTGCTCGACGCCGCGCTGGACCTGGCCGCGGAGATGGCGGCGCTGCCGCCGCTCGCGGTCGAGGTGGGCAAGGCGTTCGTCAACCGCGGGACCGAGCCGGGCTTCGCGGAGGCGGTCGAGGCCACGGCCCTGCTCTTCGGCACCGCCGAGCACCGGGAGCGGGTGGCCGCCTTCCTCGAACGGTGATCCGCTCGCCCCACCGGGGGGACCGCTCGCCCCGCGGCCCGTCTCCGTTTCCGGCGGTACGCGTTGGGGATGCATCCCCACCAACGGAGGTGACCGGATGATCAACGTGTACCTCTCGGCCCGGGCGCTGGCCGCGGCCCGGTCCGTCGACCCGGGTGTCTCGCCCGCGGCCGTGCACGCGGCCGTCGAGATCGCCCTGGTCGAGCAGCTGCGCGAGGTCGCGACGTGGTCGCCGGAGCGGATCCGGGACCGGGCGACGCGCATCGAGCGGGACGCGACCGGCTAGGCAGTGTCTCTCGATCCGGCGCCGTCGGGCCCGGTGATCCACGTCGTTCCCGGCAAGGCAGCCGGGCCGCCCTGATACCGGGCGTATTCGGGTGGCCCGGCAACGCCGGCGGGGACGGCGTGGGCGCCGGGAGCGGTGGTGGCGGGTCGGGAGACACGGCCTAGTTCACGCAGGGCACGGCCGCGGCGTCGATCAGCGGGCGGCGCTGCCACTGGTCCTCGGGCACGGCGATCGTGGTGGTCGGCGCGACCGTCGACGTCGCCGTCGCGGCGGTCGGGGGGACGGAGGGCGTTGCCGACGGGGCGGGCCCGGTCGCCTTGACCCGCGACGCGTCCGGGTCGGGTGTCTCGGGCGCGGTCCCGTCCGCCCGGGCGTCGGTGAACAGCACGGTGTGCACGAAGTCCCGGACCTGGTCGTCGTCGATCTCCACGGCCACGCCGTCGACGGGGGTCCAGAGGTCCGGGCGGATCGAGGGGATGGTCCGGAACACGACGTCGCCGCCCGCGTGCCCGCCGAGCTGACCGACGAGCTGCCGCAGGTCCCACCCCGCGTCGACGACGACGTGCCGGGTCACCACCCCGAGCAGCGCCGAGACGGTGGCGGGGTCGGCGAGGGTGCCGGCGGCGAGCACCTGGTGGGCGAGCCCGGCGAGGAAGGCCTGCTGGCGGGTGATCCGGTCGAGGTCCCCGCCGTCGAGCCCGTGCCGCTGGCGGACGAACGCCAGCGCGGCGGCCCCACTGACGGTCTGCGGCCCGGCGGGCAGGTCCACCCCGGAGTAGGCCCGGTCGTCGACCGGCTGGTTGAGGCAGACGTTCACCCCGCCGAGCGTGCTCGTGAGCTCGACGAACCCGGCGAGGTTGAGCTCGGCGTAGTGGTCGACCGTGGTCCCGGAGACGGCCTCGACGGTCGCGACGAGGTTCGCCCGGCCCGCCTCGCGGCTGCGCCGGTCCAGCTCGGCGCCGGTCACACCCTGCGCCTCGAGCCGCGCCTGCTCGGCCCGGTACGCACGGCCGTACGCCGAGTTGATCTTGTGGCGGCCGCTGCCGTCGGCCAGCGGGACGTAGGAGTCGCGCGGGAACGAGACCGTGACGACGGGGGAGCGCGGGTCCGCCGGCACGCGGACGAGCATGATCGTGTCGGTGTGCAGCTCCCCGCCGTCGTCGCCGGCGTGGATCTCGGCGAGCAGGTCGGGCGGGAGCGGCTCGCCCTGCGCGTCCGTGCGGCTGTCCAGGCCGACCAGCAGCGCGGTGTAGCTGCGGCGCGGGGTCGACCCCGCGGCCGTGGCGCCCGCACGGGTGGCCAGGACCGAGCTGGTGGTGAGGTCGGCGGCGAAGGTGCGCGACACCACCCAGACGTAGCCGGTGCCGGCGAGGACCGCGACGGCGAGCAGCGCGACGCCGGTGCGCCCGGCACCGGCGAGGACGCGGCGGAGCGTGCGGGACCGCAACGGCTTCTCCATCCGTTCCTCTCACGCACAGGGACCACTGCACGTCCCGACGCTGCGACCGTCCAGAGGAGAGACACGGCCACCAGGGCCGTCGGCCGAGCGTACGGCCTGTGCACAGGCCCGTGGCGAACGAGTGATCACCTCCACCCGACCGGCCCAACGCCCGTCCGGTCACTCGGGCCGGGTGAGGCGGCGGCGCCCGAAGCGGGGCGACCGTGGGCGGCGAACCGCACGAGAGACGAGGAGACCGGCATGAACGATCGTCGGACGGACCCGCAGTGGGAGGACCTCGACCACGGGCTGCTGATCGGATCGGTGGTCCTGCTGGCGGTGGGCGCCCTCGCCGGTCTGGGAGGCTCGCTGCTGGCGGGAGCGGCCGCGGCCAAGGCGGCCCGCAGCTGGCTGCGCCGGGCGGACCTGGGACCGACGGACCTGGCCAAGCTCAAGTGGGCGCAGGCCCGCGCGGCCGCCGGTGCGGGCGCCGGGGCGTGGCGCGCCGCGGAGCCCGGGGACCGGCGCGCGGTGCCGGTGCCCTGACCAGCGGGAGCACGCGGGGGGAGGCGCCCGTTCGCCCGCGGCGGGTGAGGCCGGGTCCTCCGGCCGGACCTAGCGTCGCCGCGTGACGACTCCGGTGCCACCCCCCGCCCACAGCCCGGACGACCTCCCGTCGAACGGGTCCCGCTCCCGCGACCGGGGCCTGCCGCGCGCGCTCGTCGTGCTGCTGGGCGCCGCGGCGGTCGTCGTGGTGGTGGCCGGCATCAAGGCGATCGCCTGGCTGATCGCGCCGGCGTTCATGGCGCTGATCATCGTGATCGCCGTCTCGCCCGTGCAGGGCTGGCTGAAGCGCAAGGGCTGGCCCGCCTGGGCGACGACGCTGGTGCTCGTCGTGCTGGTCTACGCCGTCCTCATCGTGCTGGCCCTCGGGATCATCACCTCGATCGCGCGGCTCGCCACCGAGCTCCCCAAGTACGCGTCGCAGGCCGACGGGCTGGTCTCGTCCCTGACCTCCGCGCTCGCGAAGGCGGGGGTGGGACCGGACCAGCTCAAGGAGGCGGCGAGCTCGCTCAACATCGGCAAGCTGGCGGAGCTCCTGGCCTCGCTCCTCGGCAGCGTCGCCGGGCTCGCGTCGAACCTCGTGTTCCTGCTCGCGCTCCTGCTCTTCCTGACCGTCGAGTCGGGAGGTGTGCGGCACCGGCTCGCCTCGATCGCCGCCGACCGGCCCGACGTCATCGGCGCCCTCGGTCACTTCGCCTGGGGCACGCGGCAGTACCTGCTGGTCACGACGGTCTTCGGGTTCATCGTCGCGGTGCTCGACTCGATCGCCCTCGCCCTGATGGGCATCCCGCTCGCGGTGACCTGGGGTCTGCTGGCCTTCATCACCAACTACATCCCCAACATCGGGTTCGTCATCGGCGTGATCCCGCCGGCCCTGCTCGGCCTGTTGGTCGGGGGGCCGCAGCTCGCCGTCGCGGTCGTGGTCGTCTACTGCGCGCTGAACTTCGTGGTCCAGTCGCTCATCCAGCCCCGGTTCATCGGCGACGCGGTGGGCCTGTCGGTCACGGTGACGTTCGTGGCCCTGTTCTTCTGGGCATGGCTGCTCGGCCCCCTCGGCGCGATCCTCGCGATCCCGCTGACGCTCCTGGTCAAGGCCCTGCTCGTGGACATCGACCCGAAGGCGCGGTGGGCGGACGCCTGGCTGCGGTCGACGCCGAAGGAGGCGGAGGAGGCGGCCGCCGACGAGGCCGCCAAGGCGGCGCGCAAGGCGGAGAAGAAGGCCGCGCGCAAGGCGCACCGGCACCCGCAACCGGCCGGCGTCGCGAGCGGGACCGACGGGGACGCCGCGGGCGGGCCGGGGGCCGCCGGGCCGCCCGAGCCCCCCGCCCGCAGCGACCCCCGGGTCACGCCGTGAGCCGCGGCGGCACCCGCACCGGCGGCTGACCGCGCGCGTGAGCACCGAGTCGTGAGTACCGAGGCGCTGGTGCTCGCACTGTCCGCGGTACTCCGGCCCACCGCGCTCGCCGCGCTGTTCGCGATCCTGGCGTCCCGGGACCCACGGCGGCTGCTGACGGCGTACCTCGTGGGCGGGCTCGTGTTCACCCTCGCCGTCGGCACCCTGGTCGTCGTGCTCCTGCAGGGCCTCAACGCCCGCACGGCGACGACGTCGAGCAGGCCGGTCCTCGACGTCGTCCTCGGCGTGGCCGCGCTCGTCTACGCGGTGGCGGCCCTGGCGCGGTGGCGGTCGCCCTGGCCGTTTAGCCGGGGGACCGAGCGGCCGCCCGGCGAGCCGACCTGGATGCAGCGCCGGCTGCAGGGGCTGACTGTGCGCGGGGCCGCCGGGGCCGGCGTCCTCACCCACCTGCCCGGCCTGACGTACCTGGCCGCGCTCAACGCGATCGTCGCCTCGGCCGCGGGAGCGGTGGTCGACGGGCTGGTCCAGGTGGCGGTCTACAACGCGATCTGGTTCAGCACCGCCATCGTCGCGCTGGTGCTCGCGGTGCACCGGCCCCAGGTCGCCCGCGAGGTGCTCGAACGGCTCGTCGCGTGGATCCGCGCCCGCCGGCGGCCCATCACGGTCCTGTTCTTCGGGGCGCTGGGCGCCTACCTGGTCGTCACGGGGATCGTGGACCTGACCACGCGGGCCTGAGCACCGAGCGCACGCGGGCGGTCGCAGGCGGTGTACCACGAACGGGTGGACGGCGACCGCCGGGGTGACCAACCGTGGTTCCACCCACCAGACTGGCGCCGGGCAGCACCGGGTCGCGGGCAGGGGGTTCGACGGGTGAGCACGCACAGGGCGTCGACGAGCGGGAGCGGCGGTTTCCGGGCCGTCGGGCAGAAGCCCCCGGTCCCGTACCAGCGGGCCGCCACGGGTGCCCCGCCGGAGGGCCCGCCGACCACCGTCGGGGAGCAGGCGGCGCGCGCCGGCTGGGCGCCCGCGCCGCGACAGTCGCCGGCCCACACCCCGCCGCGCGGCCAGCGACTCCCGGGCACCGGCGACGGGCGGGCCCTCACCGTGCTGCGGACCGTCGCGTACGTCCTGACCTCGCTCGCGAGCCTGCTGTTCATCGCGCTCGTCGTGTACGGGTACCTGCTCGTGCAGGACGCGGCCCAGACGTTCCCGCGGCTCTTCACACCGGGCGGCTGACCGGGTCGGCGGCAGGGGGACGGGCGGGCGCCGGCGGCACTAGGCTGCGCGCGTGGACGTCCTGGACGAGTACAGCGGGCACACCGACCCCGGCGGCGCGGCGATCCGGCGGAGCCTGGCCCCGCTCACGATCAGCAAGGTGTCCGTCGGCCCGATGGACAACAACGCCTACCTGCTGACCTGCACCGCCACCAACGAGGCGCTGCTCATCGACGCGGCCAACGAGCCGGAGCGCATCGCCGACCTGGTCGGGGCGGAGGACGGCAGGCCCGAGCTGCGGCACCTCGTCACCACCCACCGCCACCACGACCACTGGCAGGCGCTGGGCGCGGTGGCGGGGATGTTCCAGACCCGGCAGATCGCGCACCCGCTCGACGCCCCCGAACTGCCGATCCCGATGGACGAGCTCGTCTCGCACGGCGACCGGGTGGAGTTCGGCGAGATCTCCCTCGAGGTCATCCACCTGCGCGGGCACACGCCGGGCTCCATCGCGCTGCTCTACCGCGGCCCGGACCGCCCGCACCTGTTCACCGGCGACTCCCTGTTCCCGGGCGGGCCGGGCAAGACCTGGTCGGCCGAGGACTTCGCCTCGCTGATGGACGACCTCGAGTCCCGGGTCTTCGGCGAGCTGCCGGACGACACCTGGGTCTACCCGGGCCACGGCGACGACACCACCCTCGGCGCCGAGCGCCCGTCGTTGAAGGAGTGGCGGGAGCGGGGCTGGTGAGCTGAGCGCTCGGCCGGCCGCCTCTGCTTCCGTGGCGGCCCGCCGTCTGCTCGCGGCCGATCCGAGGCGCCGACGCCGCCGCCGTAGGTCGGCGGGCCGCTGGGCTGCGGGTTGTCGCCGCACGCCCGGTCGGGCGCGTCTCCCGCCGCAGGCCGGCGGGCCGCTGGACTGCGGGGTCTCGTCGCGCACCCGCCCGAATTGACGATCAGCTCGGGCGCGCGGCACACCTCCGGGAGCAAGGCGCACCCGCCCGAGCGCGCCCACTGCCACGAGCGATGGCACACCGGCCGGAGCGCCGGCACACCGGCCGGAGCGCCGGCACGTGGGCCGGAGCGCCAGCACGTCGGCCGGAGCGGGCACGTCGACCGGAGCGGGCACGTCGGCCGGAGCGCCGGCGATCGGCTCCGGTCGGGCGGCCCGACCGCGGGAGCGGCACACCCGAGCGAGCGGCGGCACACCGGCCGGAGCGCGAGACGCCCGCGGAAGCGCGGCATCCCGCTCGCCGCGCGGTACACCGGGTGTTTCCCGGGACGCCCGAGGGAGCGCGGCATCCGCTGGCCGCACTGACACCGGCCGCGCCGACACACTCGCTCGTAGCGCCGGCACCCCGACTCGAGCGCGGCACACCCGCCCGGGACGGGCGGCATCCGGAGCGACCGCCGCACCGCCTGTCGACCGGGTGTGCCACGCGCGGCCGGGTGTGCCGGCCGGGCCGATGGATTCCGGCAGTACCCCGGGAGCCCGCCGGTGTCGAGCCCGTCGCGTACGGGGAGCCGGCACACCTGCTCGGGCGCCGTACAGGCCGTCGACGGGGTGTGTCGTGCGCCCTCCGGGTGTGGCGGCGGGCAGGACCGGGTGTGCCGCGACCCTCGATGGTGTGGCGTCGCCCGCGCCACTGCGCCTGCCGCCCCTGCAGGCGCCTGACAGCGCCGATCCGGGCGGCCCCGTGGGCGGAACCCGGCCGCGCTCCCGCGTACGCCTTCTCGCGCCGATCCGGCCCCGGGAATGCCAGCGACGCTCGTCCGGACGGTCGGCACACCCGCTCGAGCACCGCACAGACCGTCGACCGGGTGTGTCGGGCACTCGCCGGGTGTGGCAGCGGGCGGGAGCGGGTGTGCTGCGGTCCGGAGCCGAGGCCCCGTGGTACCTCCGTCGAACATGTGTGCGACAGTGGTCACCTGGTCCGGCGGGCGCCGCCGGGAAGCACCGGGCGGTCCGCGGCGTTGAGCCGGGTGGCCGAACGGGGATCCCGACGGCGGCCGCGGTGCCGGTGCGAGCCGGTGGCCCGTGTTCGCCCGGCGCTCGCCGGTGCGCGCCCGCCGACCGGGAACCCCGGGTCGGACGGTGCGAATGATTTCTGTCGGACCCCCGGCCTAGCATCGATCGCGGGTCCCCGGTCTGCCGCGGACCGGGCCCGCCGATCCCCGGTGACCCGTAAGGAGGCGCCCTCGTGGCACAGGTCCGCACCCCGCACGACGCTCCCCGGCTGGTCGTGCGCGGCGCGCGCGAGCACAACCTGCGCGGGGTCGATCTCGACCTGCCCCGGGACAGCCTCGTCGTCTTCACCGGCCTGTCCGGCTCCGGCAAGTCGAGCCTCGCGTTCGACACGATCTTCGCCGAGGGCCAGCGGCGGTACGTCGAGTCGCTGTCGGCGTACGCGCGGCAGTTCCTCGGCCAGATGGACAAGCCCGACGTCGACTTCATCGAGGGCCTCTCGCCCGCGGTGTCGATCGACCAGAAGTCCACGAACCGCAACCCGCGCTCCACGGTCGGCACGATCACCGAGGTCTACGACTACCTGCGGCTGCTCTACGCCCGGGCCGGCGTCCCGCACTGCCCGGTCTGCGGCGAGGTGATCGAGAAGCAGACCCCGCAGCAGATCGTCGACCAGGTGCTGGCGATGGAGGAGGGCAGCCGTTTCCAGGTGCTGGCCCCGGTGGTCCGCACCCGCAAGGGCGAGTTCGTCGACCTCTTCACCACGCTGCAGGGCCAGGGCTACTCCCGCGTCCTGGTCGACGGCACGGTGCACCAGCTCAGCAACCCGCCGAAGCTGAAGAAGCAGGAGAAGCACGACATCGCGGTGGTCGTCGATCGGCTGTCGGTCAAGCCGAGCGCCAAGCAGCGGCTCACCGACTCGGTGGAGACCGCGCTGCGCCTGGCGGACGGGCTCGTCGTGCTGGAGTTCGTCGACCTGGACGACGAGCACCCGCACCGCGAGCGCCGGTTCTCCGAGCGGATGGCCTGCCCCAACGGGCACCCGCTCACGCTCGACGATCTCGAGCCCCGCACGTTCTCCTTCAACTCGCCGTACGGCGCGTGCCCGGAGTGCTCGGGCATCGGCATCAAGAAGGAGGTCGACCCGGAGCTCGTCATCCCGGACCCCGAGCTCAGCCTGGCCGACGGGGCCGTGGCGCCGTGGAACAACGGGCACACCGCCGAGTACTTCGGCCGGCTGCTGTCCGGGCTGGCCAAGAGCGTCGGGTTCCGGATGGACACCCCGTGGCGCAAGCTGCCCGCCGAGGCGCAGAAGGCGGTGCTCCACGGCAGCGACGACCAGGTGCACGTCCGCTACCGGAACCGGTACGGCCGCGAGCGCGCCTACTACGCCAACTTCGAGGGCGTGATCCCGTTCCTCGAGCGCCGGATGGACCAGACCGAGTCCGAGTCGCAGCGCGAGCGGTACGAGGGCTACATGCGGGACGTGCCGTGCCCGGCGTGCAAGGGGGCGCGGCTCAAGCCCGAGGTCCTGGCCGTCACGCTGGCGCACCGCGAGCAGGGCGACCGGTCGATCGCCGAGGTGTCGGCGATGTCGGTGGCCGAGTGCGCCGAGTTCCTCGACGGGATGGTGCTCGACCAGCGGCAGGCGATGATCGCGGGCCGGGTGCTCAAGGAGATCCAGGCCCGCCTCGGGTTCCTGCTCGACGTCGGGCTGGACTACCTCTCGCTCGACCGCGCGGCCGGCACCCTGTCCGGCGGTGAGGCGCAGCGCATCCGGCTGGCCACCCAGATCGGGTCCGGCCTGGTCGGCGTGCTCTACGTGCTCGACGAGCCGTCCATCGGCCTGCACCAGCGCGACAACCGCCGGCTGATCGACACGCTGACCCGGCTCAAGGAGCTGGGCAACACGCTGATCGTCGTCGAGCACGACGAGGACACCATCCGGGCCGCGGACTGGGCCGTCGACATCGGCCCGGGCGCGGGGGAGCACGGCGGCCAGGTCGTGCACTCCGGCACGGTGGCGGACCTGGAGTCGCACGACACGTCGCTCACCGGGGCTTACCTCTCCGGGCGGCGCAGCATCCCGGTGCCGGACGTGCGGCGCACCCTCGACCCGGAGCGGAGGCTCACGATCGTCGGCGCCCGCGAGCACAACCTGCAGGGGATCGACGTCGACATCCCGCTCGGCGGGCTCGTCTCGATCACCGGTGTGTCCGGCTCCGGCAAGTCCACGCTGATCAACGACATCCTGGCCACCGTGCTGGCGAACAAGCTCAACGGCGCCCGCCAGGTGCCGGGCCGGCACACCCGGATCACCGGGATCGAGCAGCTGGACAAGCTCGTCCGCGTCGACCAGTCGCCGATCGGCCGCACGCCGCGGTCCAACCCGGCCACGTACACCGGGGTGTGGGACAAGATCCGCACGCTGTTCGCGTCGACCACCGAGGCGAAGGTACGCGGCTACCAGGCCGGCCGCTTCTCGTTCAACGTCAAGGGCGGCCGCTGCGAGGCGTGCTCCGGGGACGGCACCATCAAGATCGAGATGAACTTCCTGCCCGACGTGTACGTCCCCTGCGAGGTCTGCAAGGGCGCCCGGTACAACCGGGAGACCCTCGAGGTGCACTACAAGGGCAAGACCGTGGCGGACGTGCTGGACATGCCGATCGAGGAGGCCGCGGAGTTCTTCGCGCCGATCACCTCGATCAGCCGGTACCTGACCACGTTGGTCGACGTCGGGCTGGGCTACGTCCGGCTCGGGCAGCCGGCGCCCACCCTCTCCGGCGGCGAGGCGCAGCGCGTGAAGCTGGCCAGCGAGCTGCAGAAGCGGTCCAACGGCCGCACGATCTACATCCTCGACGAGCCGACCACGGGCCTTCACTTCGAGGACATCCGCAAGCTGCTGCAGGTGATCAACGGGCTGGTCGACAAGGGCAACTCGGTCGTCGTCATCGAGCACAACCTCGACGTGATCAAGACGTCGGACTGGGTCCTCGACATGGGGCCCGAGGGCGGTTCCGGCGGCGGCACGGTCGTCGCGCAGGGCACGCCCGAGGAGGTCGCGGGCACCGAGGGCAGCTACACCGGCCTGTTCCTCAAGCACCTGGTCACACCGGCGGCCCCGGCCCGGCGCACCCGGCGGAAGAAGGCCGTCGCCGCGAGCTGAGCGTCGTCGTTCCGTCCGGGCGTGCCCGGGACCGCTGCGGTGGTCCCGGGCACGCTGCGTTCGTAGCAGTCAGCGCACGGTGAGCGCGTGTGGGATCACCCACTCGTGTTGCACAAGCGCGACCGACCGCCCTGCAGCTGTCATGGATCAAGAACATCGAGTTCGCCGGCGAGTACATGGCGGACTCGAAGGGCTACTACAAGGCGGCCGGTTTCGCCTCGGTCGACCTCGTGACCGGCCCGCTCGACAGCGCCGACGCGCTGGTCCTGGCCAAGAACGTCGCCGTCGGCCTCTCCGCGCCCGACGCGACCGCCCGCTTCATCACCGAGCAGGGCGCGCCGCTCACGATCATCGGCAGCACGTTTCAGAAGAACCCGTTCTGCATCCTGCCCATGGAGCAGGGCACCCCGATCCGCACGCCGCAGGATCTGATCGGCAAGCGCCTCGGCATCCAGGCCGGCACCAACCAGAGTTCCTCGCGGCGATGCGGATCTCGGTCCCGGGCGCGATCGTCGGCTCCATGCTGGCCGAGTGGCTCGTGGGCTTCGCGGGCATGGGCGGCGTGCTGTCCGGCTACAAGGGCTCGGGCAACTACGGCGGCATCTCGACGATCGTGGCCCTCGCCGTGATCGCGTCGATCGTGCTCTACGAGCTGGCGACCATTCTCGAGGCCGCGTGCTCACCCGCTGGGGCCGAACGCCGGCGTCGGCACTGGCTGACGCACCGCTCGCGTTATGGAACCATAACGTGACGGCGAGCGGCTGACCTGGTGTTCAGCAGGGACACCGTAGCTGACCAGCACCGATGGGCCAACTGGGGGAAGTCCCGGGAATCCGGAAGCAGCTTCCGGGACCCCTTCTCCCCATGGATTCCCCATCGCGTTATCGAGATTTCCCATCGCCCGAGAGATCGCGACCGCGTTGTAGGACCCGCTCCCACCGGGCCGCCTCCGCCCGCCGCCGCGCCAACTCCCGCTCATCCGCGACGGTGAGCGGTTCGGCCGCCTCCAGCCGGGCGTGCAGCGCGCACAGGAACACCCGGACCCTGGCCGGGCGCGGGTACCGGTACCACCGCTCCGCTGCCGCCGTCACGGCCGCCTGACAGGCCGACGGGGTGCCCGCGAACCCCAACACCGCCCCGGCGCACCCGTGGTTGTGCGGGAACACAAGATCACCAAGGCCGTGTCGACGGAGATCGGCCAGCAGGGCTTCCCGGTCGTGATCGTTCATCGCTTCCCCGTCCCGTCGCGGATCGTCACGGACCCGTCGGGGGGAAGCCGACGACGGCGAGAACGGTAGCGGGCTGCCACCGTCCCGCCGCCCATGCGATGGCCGCTTCAGCGGGGTAAGCATCGAACATGAATCCGAGTCGACCGGAGTGGTCGGAGGTGGCTCGGACGGCGCGGCTTGCCGCCACGAAGGCGGAGGAGCTCCGGAGCACAGCCAAGGCCGCCAGAGAGGCAGCGGCCGAATCGGTCCGGCAGTCTCGGGCGATTCGGGCGCAGAGGCGGCCCCGGGGGCTTGACTCCGGCGTTGGCTCGACCGACCCCCGGGACCTGAGGCGCGCATAGCCAGCCCGATTAGGGCGCAAACCTGATCGCTACCGACGGTCGGATCACCGCTCGTGCGACGAGCGCCTTGAAGGCGGCGCAGGCCGATAGGGGCGGGCCCGACGTCTCTACGCGCGGCTGTCAGGCCTTCCCGTAGGTCCACTCCCAGCCGCCGAGGGTCGGGTTCGGGTGGGAGAAGATCAGGGTGCCGGTCGGGCTGCTGACGTCCAGAACGATCGCTCCCCGGTACTTTGACGCGGGCGACAACTGGGACGCGAGCTGCTCGTTCTGGTTCAGGCACGAGAAGCTCGGGGCGGTGGCGAGGCTGGTCTGCGTCACCCCGTCCTCGCCGACGGCTGACCACGCGCCCGGGTTGATCGAGTAGCCGAAGTTCGTCGGCATGCTCGGGTCGTCTCCACCCGGAGATCGATCTTGACCAAGTGCCCGTTCTCGGCGGGCCGGGCGAACTGCGTTGTGCACTTCGGGTCGACGGTGATCTTGTCGACCACGAACTTCACGGAGATTTCGGCGTTGCTGACGCCCCACCCCGCCGTCTCACCAACGGCCTTTACAAGATTTCCGCGCGGGGACTCGTTCGCGTCCGGCGCCGGGGCCGCACTCGGCGAGGCGGGAGCTACCGCCGCCGTCGCAGTCGGTACGTCCACCGTCGGGGACGACGCGGAGGTGTTGGAGCACGCGGTGAGCGCGACCGCCGTGACGGCGGTGGCGATGAGCATGCTGACGGTGGGGCGCACGGGGACCTCACGGGGTAGATCGGACTTGCCGCTTCCGCATCGGAAGATCCGGTACGCCCGTTACGGCGCACGGGTCTTCGTACTCAAAGTTGATGATGAACTCAGGGGATCGTCACGGGGGCCATGATGCGCCCGTGGCCGATGACAGACCGGAGAAGCAGCCGAACCTCGGAACGCCAATGACCACCCGCGCGATCGTCCTGTGGGGGCTGGGGCTAGTCGCTATAGGCGTACTTGCGTTCATTCTCCTCGTACGATTCTTCGGCGGAGGGTCCGAACGTGACCGGCAGCAACTAGAAGTGTTTCGAACAGCAGGAACGGTTGTCGTGGGTACCGGAGGGATCGCTGCCCTCTATCTCGCGGCCCGGCGGCAGCAATCTGCCGAGCGAACACTTGCACACCAGCGCCATGTCGCCGAAAAGACTGAACACGATGCCGTGGAGCGACGGATCGCCGAGCAGTACACAAAGGCGGCCGACCAACTCGGAAGCGAGAATTCCGTCGTTCGGACGGCGGGATTGTACGCATTACAGCATCTCGGCAATTCGAGCACGGAAAGACAGCAGACGATCGTCGATCTGCTTTGCGCTTACCTGCGAATGCCACTCAGTACAGAAATTCCAGAGGACGAAGCAGCTAGGCGTGATTGGCGGCAGCAGCGCGAAGCACGCCTGACCGCACAACGGATCCTCACCAGCAGTCTGAAAGGCGCTCGCCGTTGGACTGGAGTGGACGTCAATCTCAGCGGGGCGCTCTTGGAAGATTTCGACCTCATGGGCGGACGCCTGAACTCCGCAATCTTCATCGAGACAACTTTCGAAGGCTTTACGCGAATGTCGGCAACTGTATTCGACCGGAGCGCATTCTTCCGCGAAGCGCACTTCAACGGATATGTAGCTTTCGACAAGGCATCGTTCAATGAGCGGGTAAGCTTTTTGAACACGTATTTCAATAGCGAGGACGGCGGGAGCTTCAAGTCTGCAATCTTCGCACGCAACCCCGGGTTCAGATCGGCAAATGTGCGAGCAGAGTTAGACCTTGCGGGCGCACGAATCAAAACGGGTGCAGGTCATACCCTGCGGGGGAAGGCTGCCCCCCGGGGTTGGGTGCTTTCCTATGATCCGGAGTCGGGCGATTGGCGATATCAGAAGCCGCTCGACCGGGACTAAGCGAAGCGCCGCCGGGCAGACGGCATCGCGATCGCCGATCTGGCCAGGTCATTGCCGCGTGATTCGAAAGTATTCGCCCCGGCGAGAATCACGATTCGGACGCCCGAACCCGCTGCGCCATGCCTCGACTAACCTTCGCAGTAATACAATTCTCGGCATGGCAAACGCCTCGAACGAATTCCCACTCATCGACGTCAGCGACGTCGAAACCCGACTCGGGAGGGAACTCGACCCCCACGAACAGGCACGCGCCGAAAGCCTCATCGACGACGTCTCCGCCATGGTGCGTACCATCGCCCGGACCGAATGGATCGACCCGTTCAAGGCCAGCACAACCGCCGTTCCGGCCGCCGTGCGCGCGGTCATCGCCAATCGGGTCGCCAACAACATCCACAACCCGGACGGACTTAAATCGGAGACCGCCGGGGTCTACACATATCAGCGCGCGGCCGTCAATACCGGCGCACTCCTCACCTCGGCAGAGGAGAACATCATCCGCCGGGCGGCCGGTCACTCCCCGGCCTGGACCCAACCGACCACCCGGACGGAGAACGCGTCGTGCTTCTAGACCACGGCCCGCACGACATTCTCGTCTTTCCCGAGATCGCGACGGAGGATTCGCGCGGCAATCCCGTCCAGGCGCCCAGCGCCGTCGGTGTCCTCGTACGCCGGGTGACGATCACCCCGATGGCCACCACCATCGACGCCTCCCAAGGGCAACGGGTCCGCGCCCTGTACCGGCTCATCTGCCGTGACGCGCCCCTCGGCCCATGGGCGAGAGTCGAATTCGCCGGACGCTCATTCCACGTCGTGTCCGGCCCGATGGTGTACGACGTCAGCGAGGCCACGCGGCACGTCGAGGTCATCATCGAGGAGACCCGGTAGCAGGATCACCCGACGTCGGGCTCCGGCTGGTCGTGATACCAGCCGTCCGCGACCCGGAGCGGCTCCAACCGCTCTACAGATGCGATCGCCGCGAACGCCTCCCCAAGGTCGGACACCATCTCCTCGGCGGCATCCAGGACGGCCTGGAGGCCGTGCTCGGCGAGAAGCCACCCGAACACCCCGCGCTCCGCCGAAGCCGCCTCCGGGGGGCTGTGCCCGTGCAGCAGGACGGCTCGCACCGCGTCGTGCACGGCCTGCCGCAGCACGCGGGAGTACGCGTCGTCCTCGTCGTCTTCCACACCTAGATCATGTCGGACCCTTACGGCGGCTTGCTGCGCCCCACCGACACCTGATCGGCTAGCGCGCTATGCAGCTCGCGCAGGTGGACTGGGGGTCCGTGCCGGATTGGCTTGCAGGCATTGGGTCGATTTTGGCGCTCACGTTCGCGTACTTCGCGGTGCGAGCGGCGTTCCGCGCGAACCGCTTCCAGGCTGAGCAGATACGCGACGCGGCGCTAGACAAGCACCGGGAGCAGGCGTCACAGGTCGCGATATGGAGCCCCAATGGCGAGATTAGCAAGACGAGTTCGACCGAAAATTTGATCCTGCATTCGGTGAATAGGTCAGGTCTCCCTGTCTACGGAATTCAGGTTGCCGTGTTCGTAATGCCCTTCGCGTTCACCGAGCAGAAACACAATGACCAGATGCGCCTCATCCACGACGACCCGAGCGGCTGGGCGCTATTGGAGAAGCGTATGCCCGTTCCGCACCCCACGGTCTTCTGCTGGTCGACCGTGATCTCCGTCCTGCCACCGACAGATGAAATTGTCCCGGTCGAAAGCGAGCACTTCATCATCCCAAAAAGTCTCGCCGAGCAATCGCCTGAGGGCTTCGCGGCGTCCCCATTGGTAGCGGCATTCTACCTGGACACAAAATCCGACCCGTGGATTAGAGACTTCAACGGCCGCTTAATTGCGGTTACCGGCCCCGTTGTGGACAAGCTCATGGATCTTCTTGATTTACCTGACGAACCCGTTACGCATCTCTCGGCAGACCAATTAGAAGCCCTACGATGGCTGGGGAACCCCCATGCAGCACACAAAGGTCATCCACAGGCTGGGGCGCCTCCCCTAGCCTGGTAGCGGCGTACCGGTCTGTCACTGCTGCTCCGCCCATGCGTGCAAATGTCCGACATTTTCGAGCGCGCAGAATAGCATCCAAAGCAATGCAGCGACCCGGAAAAGGAATTCGGACTCGAATAGTGCGCAATTGCTGCGCCCCGCACGGAGTGAGCCCGCAATTCCCTCCCGGGTCGCGGTGGCCGTTCCCTCCTGGGCCCTCAGCCCCACAAAGAGGATGAAATGTAGCTAGCTGCCCCGCTTGCCGCCACGAAGAGGGAAACGACCTAATTCAATTGTTCCATTGAAAGGCCAAATCAATGGCTGCCGCCAATTCTACCCGACGGGCCGGTCCATTGCGGCTCCGGACCGGCCCGACCCGTGGAACGTGGACGGCTTGTACGGGTTGTCGAGGATCGCGGAGGCGAGGACGCGCGGGTCGGTCTCGTCCTCGTCGACCGGGGAGGGATCGGTGGGCGTGTCCTCGAAATAGCGGCTGTAGTCGTGAATGACGCGATCGCTGTGCTGCCGGGAGAGCCCGTTCTCGCCCTCGGCCCGCAAACGCGCCATAAACGCGGTCTCCTCGATCAGGGACTCGATCAATTCGTCCTGCTCGTACTTCGGGATACCGCCCGCGAACTGCAACTTGGCGAAATCCTTCTTGCGGAGCGCCTTCCCGGATGCACACGCCCAATTGATGAGCTGCCGCAGGTCCTCGGAACGCTGAAGTGCCATTGGTTCTCCTCCTATTCGTAGTAGCTGATTCCGTCGACGCGGGTTTCGCCGCTTGTCGGGTAGTTATGCGGACCGTCGAGGATTCGCCGGGCGAGGGCGCGCCCGTCGTCGAGGGCTAGAACGTCGTCGTCCTCGGGGTCGGCGCCGCCCCGGAGCCGCCTCTCATTTGGCTTCTCCCGGTCGCCGAACGCGCGGGAGTTGCGGAATACCACCCGCCCCGGTTCCGGGCCGTGGTCGTTGTCCTGGGGGTCGTGCTCGCGCTCCTGCGCCCATTCACGGGCGTACTGCGCGTACACCTCGTCGCTGTATCTGCCCATCGGTCGTTCTCCTTTCCTTTCCCGGTCCCGCCGTTCGCCTATACGGAGAGCCGTGCGGGCGCAAACTTCACGCTTTTCCCCCAAAAAGGGGGGAAAAGCGTGAAGTTGTCGCCCGTGAAGTGCGTGAAGTTCCGCGTGAAGGGCCTTGGCCTGGGAAAACAGGTTCTGCGTGACGTTCGTGAAGTTGCGTGAAGTTGGGGAGCGACTTCACGTCCCGTGAAGTTTGTTCGTGAGGTTCACGAGCCGCCCACCGGGTCCAGCACATAAAGGCTCGTGTTGCCCTGCCCGTCACCGATTCGCCGCACCGGCGTCTTATCATTGGCGACAAGTTTGTCCAGGGCGCGCCGGGCCTTCTGCCGCGCGGCCGGTGTGACGGTCGCGTTGGTCGTGTTCATCCGCATCGCGACCTCGGCAACGGTCACTTCCTCCCCGGGCCGCAGCACATCGAGAACAGTCACGTTCCCTTCCTCGTCGAGAAAGCTGCGTCCGCGCGCGTGATCGTGGCGGATAAAGAGAGGGCCCACATCCGCCGCCGGTTGCTTCAGATGGTGCAGCTTCACCGCGCCATCCCCGGGCCGCCCCTCCAACATCACCACCGACCCGGCGCTCGCAGTGATGAACGCGGAACCAAATACGTCGTCAATACCGGGCGGCCGGTTTTTCGACTGTTCGCGGCCCTCTTTCCGGACGTGATGCATGATAAGCGTCTGGACACCCTCGGCCACGCAGAAATTCATTGCACGGCTAATTCCTTGGCCGATCTGGTTCTCTTTTAGGTCGCCCGGGGTCGCGTCCTTAAGAGAGTCGACAACCACCGTGTCGGCGCCCGTTCTCTCGGCCATCCTGAGAAGCATTTCCGGATCTTTCGCGACGTCGAAATAAAGGGGCCGCCGGTACACGACCAGTCGTTCGTCGAGGTCTTTGCGCGGGTACAGCGTTAGCAGGCGCGCCATGGCGCGGGCGATTTGCGCGGGCCGGTCCATTGCCAAGTAGAGCACCTTCCCAGCGCCCGGCGTGACCGGGAATCCAAGTACAGAGTCAAGGAGACCGAGCCGACCGGCGACTAATTGGACGCCGAGCGTGGTCTTACCGACACCGGTCGGGCCAGCCAATAGGAACGCCTCGCCCTCGGACCACAAAACGTCGTCGCCGGTTCCCCACGCTGCCGGGATCTTTTCGGGCTGGTCGAATACGAATTCGCCTCCGGGGACGAGACCGACGCGCAGTAGGTCGGCGCCAACGGCATCTTCGCGCGTTCGGGTGTTCGGTCCCCCGTCGCGATATACGCGGTTATCCCGGTCGACGTAGACGTCGGTGTCGGGATATTCACGGCCGTAGAGGATCGGCGGTTCGGCCCTACGCAGCGCCATCGCCCTCGTCGGCCTCTCGGTCAGGCACACGGAGCGCGTCGCGGTCCGCAACGATCCGGCGGTGCAGCGCGTCAACGATCGCCTGCGTCCGGAGACCCAATTCAGGTACCGGTGGTAGCGTCGTCGCGCTTTTCCTGTGGTTGCCGGTGCTATTCTTTTCCATACTCGGTTACCTCCAATCTGATCGAGTCGGGTGGGGATTTCGCGGCCCGGGCGACGTAACTAGCCTCCGTTGCCCGGGCTGCAACCGTTGGGCCGCCCCTGGCCTTTCAGGGCCGGTAATCGGGCGGCGCGAGCCGTTCCCTTACTTCCGCCCTGGACCAGCGCTCCACCCGCGCCAGCCTCTCGGTCTCAATGTGCAACTCCCGCGCGGTCAAGCCGAATGTCGACGGCCCGGAGCAGAACGTCGACCCCGCCGTCCGCCACGAATCCGTGATCCCCGACCGGGCCGCCGCGTGACCACGACGGTGGAATCCGTCAGACAGGAATCGCCCTGTCGCGGTGATAGGGTCAACGTCAACGGCATCCCTTTGCAGAGGAATTCCGTGCACGCGGGTTGTGGTGGCCTTGCGATGGCGGTCCCGCCGGGGCGGATCTCCCGGCGGGACCGACTTACTCCGGGCGGTCACCGCGCACCGGCCGTCTCCCGGGTCGCATTGCGCGGGTCGGGGAGGAGGTCGTCAACAGTGCAGCCGAGGGCGTCGGCTATGAGTTGCTGAATATACGGGCGGGGCGGGATGAGCGACCGCTCAATGACGCTGACTGACTGCCTGGGCCGTTCGATCCGCTCCGCGATCACCGATTGCGGCAGCCCGAGTGCGACTCGCATATTGCGCATTCGCATTCCGAATGTATCCACGGCGCCATTGTTTATGCATTTCTTCGACATTGCAACTCGCTTCGGCGCGTCGCAGGCAAATCGAGGTCGCTTTTCGGCTTTCCCGCCGGTGGTGAATAGACGAACGCTGAGGATCACCCACCGGCGGGCACCTCAATCTTCTCGACGAGCGGGTTCTCCGGCGGCAAAAGGAGGACGGTTCGACGTCGCCCAAAGGGATAGTCCGAATCCAACTTCCTCGAAACCGAGGCCGACAATCCGGTCGTCGAGATCGTCGGTGAGCATGAACGTCTCGTACGTCGCGTCGTCCCGTCCCGCGTCGGCGCCTTTACCAGGGTGAGGCCGACCCGCCGCGCGTCCTCGGCAGCCGTCCGCTCCCAGGCCGCCATGCCGTCGGCAGCCCTGTTCGGCCTCAGCCACGCCACGACCGCTACCCCCGGCTCGACGCCCGCTACCCCCGGCTCGACGCCCGGCGGCGGGTGGTGGACGCCTTACGGCGCGCCCTGGCGGCCCGTTCCCTACGCTCCTCGCCCTCGGCCACGAGCCGCCCCACGTAATCGTCCAGCTCGGTGCGCTGGATCAGCCGGAGCGCCCCGTGCTGCACGCAACGGATCGTGCCGTCCGCGATCCACTTGTTCAGCCAGCGCGGCGTGATCCCGAGGATGCGGGCCGCTTCGGCGTGCGGTATGAGCCCGTGCTCATTTATCCATTCCGGGCTCGGTGTCGGTGAGGGCATGGCAATTCTCCTTCCGAAAACGGCGTGACGTCGGAATTGCTCCCGGCAATCGCGCGGACCGAACTCAATCATCCGGCGCGTTCCCGGCTGTGCATTGCCAATTCTGCACACTCGGGCGACGACAGCCAAATCGTCGATGAGGCGTTTGCGTACGAACGCTTACGTGTGCGCACGTACGCTCACTAAAAAGGCGTTTGCGACCGGCGTGTCGCCCTGGCGTGTCCGGATCGATCGGGACTCGGGTCCGACGCGGGCCCGACGCGGGCCCCTGGCGTCGAGCCCGTCTCGGCTCCGAACCTGTGGCGGTCGAATACAGAACGGCCCCGACTCCGGATTGATGGAGTCGGGGCCGTTCTGCGCGAGCGACTATACCGCGATCGGGGCCGTGTTCATCATGACCGCCAGGTCGTCCACCTCGGGGTCCCACGTGTACCGCTGCGTCGTAGCCACCTTCGCGTGCCGCATCAGCCGCATAACATGCATCAGCGGGACGCCCCGGGTCACGAGGTCCTGCGCGAACATGTGCCGCAGGTCGTGCCACCGCGCGGCGACCGGCTCCATGCCATCGACGCCAACAAAAGCGGCCTTCCGGGCCATCTTCCAGCGATACCGGACGTCAGCCGGAGTGAGGAATCGACGCCCGGAATCCGGGTCGCGGAACACGTAGTCCGCCCGCTTCCCCGGCACCCGCGAACGGTGCGCCTTAAGGATCTCGGCGACCTCCGGCGTCATCGGGATCGCCTTCGCCTCCCCGTACTTCGGGCGGTCCCGCTCGACCCCGCCTTCAAGAATTACGTCACGGACAAGAATACGGTTCGTTTCGAAATTCACCGACTCCCATTTCAGCCCACACACCTCCCCGGCTCGCAGACCGCAGTAAGTCGACAGCACCGCCGCCGCGCGCAACCATTCGGGGAGCGCCTTCACGATCAGCGCCCACTCGTCCCGAGTGATCTCTCGGGCCTTCGGACGTCGGTTGCCCGTCTGGATCTTCACGCCCTGCCCGCGTGCCGGGTTCCGAGCCGCGTATCCCTCGTCAACGGCCGCGTCGAGGACGGCCCGCAGCACCGACAGCCGGGCCTGGACTGTCGACTCCCCGCCCACCACGGAGGCGAGGAACGCCTTCACGTCCCCGACGTTGATGGCCGACACAACCATGTCCGCGAGCGCGGACTCCTGAATCTTCCGGACCTGGGCCGCCCGCGACCGCTGCGAGGTCGGTTGGCCGTCCACGTTGTGCCGCTCAAGCCACGAATCGCAGAACGCGCCGAGGGCGATCGGGCGCAACCCGGCACCGCGCGCGGTGGGCGCGGCGACCGCGCCGTACAGGGCGTTGTGCGCCTCCCACGGGGGCGGGGTCGTCCCGCCGCCCTCCGGGTACCGGTCGTACCAGTCGGCGTTCCGCCAGGCGTCGAACGCCTTGCTCGGCCACCGCTTCCCCTTCTCGGGGTTGATGCCCCGGGGCCGCCCCCGGTGCCGCTCCTGACCGCTCGGTGTCGTGTAGCTCTCCACTGCCACTGTCTCGGCCCTTCGCGCGGACGACGCTCGTCCGGCGCCGACTCCGCACGGGCGGACGCTAACCAGGCCCGGCGACGGGTTACGTGGGTACCCCGATGCCATAACGCGAGAGGGAGGGCCGATGGGGGTACGGCCCCCACGCGCTCATCGTCGTGCCTGGTCAGAGCCCTATTCCCGTTATGGAACCATAACACGCTCACATGAGGCCTGAGCAGGCGTTATGGAACCATGGTGCGATCAGGGCGGGCGTGAGCTCGCGTGATGGAACCATGATGCGCACTGCCCTGGAACAGATCACTCGGCGAGCTGCTCGTACGCCGGTCGGAGCAGGTCGCGGACCTTGCGCCGGCGCACCTCGATCGGCAGCTCCGGTACCTGCTCGAGCAGGGCGCCCGGCTCGGGCTCGGCCGGCGCGAAGCGGGTGAGGTCGAGCTCGCCGGCCGCGTAGAACCCGTCGAGCAGCTCGCCGAGGGGACGCGCCGTCTCCTCGGCGACGGGCTCCGGCGCCGCCGTGCTCCCGCGGCGGCGGCGCAGGTTCGCCAGCAGGGTCTCGCGGTCCCGTCCGCGCAGGGCGAGGACCTCGAACGGGTCCGCGTCGAACCGCTCGGCGAGCAGGTAGAACACCGCCGCGAGGTGCTTGCACGGGACCGTGGCGTCCGGACACGTGCAGTCCATGGACAGGTCGCGCTGCGACGCGGGGAACAGCGCCAGCCCGAGCCCGGCGAAGAGTTCCTCGATCTCCGGTGGCATCCCGCCGGCCAGCAGCGTGGCGGCGTACCAGGCGTCGTCGGCCAAGGCCTGCTCGGCCCACGACCAGTCCTGCTTGCCCCACGCCGGGATGCCGATGCGGACCTTGTACGGGGTCGGCCGGGTGCCCTGCACCAGCGCGACGACGGCGCCGGCATCGACCTCGCAGGACACGATCTGCCCGGAGCGGGCGTAGTTGCGCCCGCGCGCCATGCGCCCGCCGACGCCGAGCGACTCCAGCACCGCGATGAACCGCGCCGACCACCAGGTGCGAGCCACGGTGCCGCGGGTGGAGTGGATCTGGATGCCGCCCTCGACGCGCAGCGGCCGGCGCGGCACGTCCTCCTGGGCCCAGAACGGCTGGTCGCTCATGGCTCGGTCCTCATTCGTCGGCCACCGCCTCCGTGCCCAGGGCGAAGACCGACCGCAGCTCGCCCGTGGACAGTTCCGTGAGCCATCCCTCGCCGTCACTGATCACCATGTCCGACAACGCCTTCTTCGACTCGATCAGCGCGTCGATCCGCTCCTCGACGGTGCCGGGGCACACGAACTTCCGGACCTGGACCGTGCGCCCCTGGCCGATGCGGAACGCCCGGTCCGTGGCCTGTTCCTCGACGGCCGGGTTCCACCAGCGGTCCAGGTGCACGACGTGGTTGGCCGCGGTGAGCGTGAGCCCCGTGCCGCCGGCCTTGAGCGACAGCAGGAAGATCGACGGGCCGTTGCCGGACTGGAAGCGCTCGACCATCGCGTCCCGCTGCTTCTTCGGCGTGCCGCCGTGCAGGTGCAGCACCTCCTGGTCGAACCGGGCGGACAGGTGCGGCACCAGCATCGACGCGAACTCGGTGAACTGCGAGAACAGCAGCACCTTGTCGCCCTCGGCCAGGATCTCGGCCAGCAGCTCCTCGAGCCGCGCGACCTTGCCGGAGCGCTTCCCGATCGCCGAGCCGTCGTGCAGCAGCTGGGCGGGGTGGTTGCACACCTGCTTGAGCTTGGCCATCGCGGCCAGCACGTTGCCGCGGCGCTGGATGCCGACCGAGTCCTCGATCTTCTCCATCATGTCGTCGACGATCGTGCGGTAGAGCGAGGCCTGCTCGCGGGTGAGGTGGTACTCCTGCGTGATCTCGATCTTCTCCGGCAGGTCGTCGATCACCGTGGGGTCGGTCTTCAGCCGGCGCAGCAGGTACGGCCGGGTGATGCGGCGCAGCGTCTCCGCGGCCTCCGGGCTGCCGTGCCGCTCGATCGGCACCGAGAACCGCTGCCGGAAGCGCTCCGGGGTGCCGAGCATGCCGGGGTTGAGGAAGTCCATGATCGACCACAGCTCGGCCAGCCGGTTCTCCATCGGCGTGCCGGTGAGGGCGATCCGGTGCCCGGCGACGATCCGCCGTGCCGCCTTCGACGGGGCCGCGTTGCTGTTCTTGATCGCCTGCGCCTCGTCCAGCACCAGGCGGTGCCAGGGCAGCGACTCCAGCTCCTCGATGTCCCGCGACGCGGTGCCGTAGGTGGTGACCACGATGTCGGTGTCCGCCAACCGCTCGCGCAGCGCCTCGCCGCGCGGCCGGCCGGGACCGTGGTGAGCGTGGACGCGCAGGTCCGGCGCGAACCGTGCCGCCTCCCGCTGCCAGGTGCCGACCAGCGACATCGGGCAGAGGATCAGCGTGGGACCGGGCGGGACCTCTTGCCGTTCGCGTGCCTCGAGGGCCAGGAGCTGGATCGTCTTGCCCAGGCCCATGTCGTCCGCCAGGCAGGCGCCGAGGCCGAGCGACGAGAGGAACGCGAGCCAGGACAGCCCGCGCTTCTGGTAGGGCCGCAGCTCGGCCCGGAACCCCGGCGGCGGGTCGAGCGGCTCGAGCGTGCGGTCCGCCGTGCCGCCGAGCAGGTCGCCGATCCAGCCCTCCGCGGCGACCGAGGTGATCGGCAGAGGGGTGTCGACGGCGCCCTGGGCCAGTGCCAGCGCGTCCGCCGCCGTGCCGGAGCCGCGGCGGGAGTTCTGCCGGCGCAGGAACTCCAGGCCGCGGGCCAGCGCGTCCGCGTCGACGCTCACCCACTGGCCGCGGATCCGGACCAGCTTGGCCTTGGCCGCGACCAGCGCGGCGATCTCCTCCTCGTCGAGCTCCTCGTCGCCGGCGGCGAGGGTCCAGCGGAACCTCGCGAGCTCCTCCCGGCCGAGCCCACCGCGCGTGACGACGCCCGGTGCCGGCGGCGAGGACACCGACAGCCGCAGCCCGAGCGGGCGCCGCCCGGTCCAGCCCGCCGGGAGCTGCACGCCGAAGCCCGCCGCGAGCAGCCGCGCGGCGTCCTCGGTGAGGAAGCGGTGCGCCTCGTCGAGCTCGAGATCGAGCTCCTCGGGCCGGGCCTGGCGCAGCGCACCGGTGAGCGGCGGGTAGACCAGCGCGGCCCGGCCCAGCTCGGCCAGCAGCAGCTCCTGCGCCGAGGTGATCAGCCGGTCGGCGCGCCCCGCCCAGACGTCGTCGGCCGGGAGGACCAGGCTCGGGTCCTCGGTCGACTGCAGCTGGAACTCCAGCACCCAGCGCGTGCCGTCGCCGGTCTGGTCCAGCGGGTCGTCCCCGGGGTCCCCGGGATCGTGCAGGGTGCTGATCTCCGCGAGGCGGAAGGTCGCGCGGGCCGGCCCGGTCTCCTCGGTCGTGACTGCGTCCCACGGGCCGAGCGCGTCCGCCAGCGTGGCGAGCTCCCGCTCCGTCGCCTCGAACCGCGGGTCCGGCCCGGCGAGGGCCGCGAGCCAGGCCTCCGTGGCGGGCAAGGCCTTCGGCGCGCGGCCGCGGCGCGGCGGGACGAGGGCGACGGGCGCGTCCGCCCGGGCCAGGCGCTCGCGGACCGCGGCGTCGACCAGGGTGTCGAGGGCGCCGTCGACCAGCAGGTCGGGGGAGTGGCCGGCGGTGTCGCCGGTGCGCCGCTGCTCGGCCCGGCCCACCGGGGGCAGCGCCTCGACGAGCGAGCGGCGGGCCACGGCGTCGAGCCCCTGGACCACGGGCCGCCACCGCGCCTCGGGCCCCGGCCGCAGGGTGGGCAGGACGCGCCCGCGGGCGGCGAGATCGTCGGCGAAGGCCGCGAGGGCCCGCAGGTGGGCGACGGAGGCGCCGTACCGCACGTCCTCGGCCGGGTCGGCCAGCTCGCCCGGCTCGACCACGACCGCAGGCACGGTCCACGGCGTCAGCGACACCTCGGACGACCGCCGGCCGGACGCCGTGCGGCGTACCAGCTCGGGCGACTCCACCGGCCCGCTCGCGCGGGAGGGGAGCAGCAGGGTGATCGAGGTCTGCTTGCCGGGGTGGATCCCGGCCAGCTGCGACGCCGGCACGGCGAACGGGTGCGGCCGCGCGCTCCGCAGCGAGCGACGCGAGGTGGTGGCCGGGCGCTCGCCGTCCTCCGCCCAGAGCACGACGCCCCGGGCGGGGGACCAGAGGGCGTGGACGACCAGCACGGAACCAGGCTACGAGCCACCCCCGACAGTTCCGTACCCCTGCCACGATCACCCGCGAGTCGGCGGTTTCAGGACACCGAACGACACATCCCCGGCGACGACGATGTGCAACTCGGTCGCGCGGAAGTGCGCCGACTCGCGCTTGCGGCTGTGATCGTCGTCTGCGGGCAGCCGGGGCAGGCGCACCCGCCCTCAGTGCACCTCGACGACGATCACGACACATCCCGGAATGCGCGACTCGGTCGCCCATAAGTCCCGACTCGCGGTGCCGGAAGTCCCGACTCGCGGTGCCGGAGCTCCCGACTCGCGGGGGCGAGGGCGCGACTGGCGGGGGTTACAGGGCGTACTGCGGGCGGGCCTCGAGCGGGACGAGGTCGACGTAGTCCGGGTGCTTCTCGATCCACCCCCGGATGAAGGGGCAGTCCGGGTAGACGGCCAGCCCGCGCTTCCGGGCGTTGTCCAGCGCGAAGCGCGCGAGCTTGCCGCCCAGGCCCTGCCCCTCGTACATCGAGTCGATCTCGGTGTGCGTGAAGGTGATCTTCCCGGGCTCGGCGCGGTAGTTCGCGAAGCCGGCGAGCCTCCCGTCGACGTGGATCTCGAATCTGGACCACTCGGCGACGTCGAGGAGCATGGGCTCGGTCATGCCGTCGATCCTCCCAGGCCCCCGTGCGGCACGTACGAGGCGGGGATCACGCCGAGCTTCCCCTTCTGGTAGTCCTCGAAGGCAGCCAGCACCTCGGCCCGAGTGTTCATGACGAACGGGCCGCCCCACGCGACCGGCTCGCGGATCGGCCGCCCGCCGAGCAGCACGAGGTCGAGCGCCGGGGTGCGCGAGTCCTGCCCGCGGTTCCCCGCCACCGTGATCAGGTCGCCCGGCCCGAACAGCGCCAGCTGCCCCTCACGGATCGGCCGCTCGTCCTTCCCGACGGTCCCGGCGCCGGACAGCACGTAGACGAGGGCGTTGAAGTCCCGCCGCCACGGCAGCCGCATGCGGGCACCGGGGGAGACGGTCGCGTGCATCATCGCCATCGGCGTGTAGGTCGACCCCGGGCCCTCGTGCCCGGCCAGCTCGCCGGCGATCACCCGGATCAGGGCGCCGCCGTCGGGCGTGGTGAGCAGGGCGGACTCGCGGGCGCGCAGGTCCTGGTACTTCGGCTCCAGCCACTTCTGCGCCTTCGGCAGGTTCACCCACAGCTGCAGGCCGTGGAACAGCCCGCCGCTGGCCACCAGCGCCTCCGGCGGCCGCTCGATGTGCAGGAGCCCGCCGCCGGCCGTCATCCACTGCGTGTCGCCGTTGGTGATGTTCCCGCCGCCGCCGTGGCTGTCCTGGTGCTCGAACTCGCCGTCGATGATGTAGGTGACGGTCTCGAACCCGCGGTGCGGGTGCCACGACGTGCCCTTCGGCTCGCCGGGCGCGTACTCCACCTCGCCCATCTGGTCCATGTGCAGGAAGGGGTCGAGATCGCGCAGGTCGACCCCCTGGAAGGCGCGGCGCACGGGGAAGCCCTCGCCCTCGTACCCGCGCGGCGCGGTGGTGACGGACCGGACCCCGCGGTCGAGGTCGGTGGGTCCGGGCTCGGGGACGCGCGGCAGCGCGGTGACGTCGGCGACGGTGACGGCGGGCATCGGGACCTCCCGGGTCGGCGAGCATCTGCTTGAGCTCGCAACTACCTGGCTCAACCATAGCCCACCCCGTGGTGTTCCATCATGGTCCCGTGCACCGACCCGTCCGGCCCGCCACCCTCGACGACCTGCCCGCCGTCGCGGCGGTCTACGCCCCGTACGTCGAGCGGACGGTCACGACGTTCGACGAGGAGATCCCCGACCTGGACACGTGGCAGGCCAAGCTCGCCGCGCTCACCGCGGGCGCCCTGCCCTTCCTCGTCGCCGAGCTCGACGGCCGGGTCGCCGGTTTCGCGTACGCCTCGCCCTGGCGGGGCGCCAAGGCCGCGTACCGGCGGACCGTCGAGAACACCGTGTACCTCGCCGAGGACGCAGCCGGGCGCGGTCTCGGCAGGGCGTTGCTCGCCCGCCTGCTCGACGAGTGCCGCACGGCCGGTTTCGAGCAGGTCGTCGCCGTGATCGCGGACCCGGAGGGCAACCCGGCCTCGGTCGCGCTGCACCGGCGGGCCGGGTTCCGCGAGGTCGGGGTGCTGCGCGGGGTCGGGCGCAAGCACGGCCGGGTCCTCGACACCGCGCTCTTCCAGCGCTCCCTCGACGACGACCGGGCACCGTGATCGTCGGACGGTCTCGACCGGCTGCCCGCCCCGGACCAGACTGACCCGGTCGCCCCCGCACCGGAGCGGGGGCCGGACCGGAGGGGGCCGCGTGGCCGAGCCGACCGTCGTGCTGGAGAAGCTGTCGTTCCTGGAGGGCCCGCGCTGGCTCGCGGGCCGGGTCTGGGTGAGCGACTTCTACACCCACCGGGTGCTCAGCGCCGAGGCCGACGGGAGCGACCTGCGGGTCGAGGCGACCGTGCCCGCCCAGCCCTCGGGGACCGGACTGCTGCCCGACGGCCGGGTGCTGATCGTGTCGATGCGCGACCAGAAGATCCTGCGCCGCGAGCAGGACGGCACGCTGGTCACGCACGCCGACCTGAGCGGCCTCGCCCGCGGGGTGCTCAACGACATGGCGGTCGACCGGCAGGGCCGCTGCTGGGTCGGGTGCTTCGGCTTCGACCTGATGGGGGGCGCCGACCTGGAGCCCGGGCTGATCATGCGGGTCGACCCCGACGGCGCGGCGGAGGTCGTGGCCGAGGAGGTCTACTTCCCGAACGGCACGGTGGTCCGGGACGACACGCTCGTCGTCGCCGAGAGCTTCGGCAACCGCATGTCCGCCTTCGACATCCGGCCGGACGGCTCCCTCGGCGGCCGGCGGGACTGGGCGCGGTTCGGCGACCTGCCCGCCTCGCGGAACATCGGCGAGATGCTGCCCGGCCTGTCCGTGGTGCCCGACGGCATCGCGGAGCCCGACGCCGAGGGCGCGATCTGGGTGGCCGACGCCGACCACCACCGCGCCGTCCGGGTCCGCGAGGGCGGGGAGATCCTCGACGAGATCACGCTCGGCGAGCTGCAGACCTACGCCGTGGCGCTGGGCGGCGAGGACGGCCGCACCCTCTTCCTGGCCGCCGCCCCCAGCTTTCTCGAGCACGAGCGCCGCGACACCCGGGACGCGGTGCTGCTGTCGACCCGCGTCGAGGTGCCCCTGGCGTCGTAGGCTCGGCGGGTGCCGTCCCTCGACGAGCGCGCGTGCCGGGAGCGGCTCGCGGCGCATCCCGTCGCCCGGCTCGCCACGCTGCGTGCGGACGGCACCCCCCGCCTCGTCCCGATCACGTTCGCGCTGGTCGACGGCCTGGTCTGCTCGGCCGTCGACGAGGTGAAGCCGAAGCGGAGCACGCGGCTGGCCCGGCTCGCGGACGTCGCACGGGATCCGCGGGCCGCCGTCGTCGTCGACGAGTACGCGGACGACTGGGCGCAGCTGTGGTGGGTCCGCGTGGACGGCAGCGCGGCGGTCCACGAGGCCGGCGCGCTGCGGGAGCGGGCGCTCGACGCCCTGCAGGCGAAGTACCCGCCCTACCGCGACGCGCGGCCGCGCGGCCCGCTGCTCGTCCTGACGCCGGAGAGGATCACCGGCTGGTCGGCACGCTGACCGCGGCGGGGACCAGCCCCAGCTGACGGAGCAGGCCCAGCTCGTCCAGCCGGCCCCAGCGCTCGACGATGCGGTCACCCTCGATCCGGAAGACGTTGATCCCGCGCAGCACCACCGTGGCACCGGTCGGCGGGACGCCCATGAACTCGCCCCGGTGCGTGCCGCGCGCGGTGAACCGCTCGACGACGACGTCGCCCTCGGCCACCAGCTGCTCGAGGTCGCTGTGCCAGTCGGGGAAGGCGGCCCGGAACATCGCCGCCGCGCGGCGCAGGGCCTCCCGGCCGGCCGGTACGTCCGGCACCGGCGGGTCGTGGTCGACGAAGTGGGGGGCGAGGTAGCGGTCCACGGCGTCGAGCTCGCCCCGCGTGAAGAGGGCCTGGATGAACTCGTCCACGAGCTGCTTCGTACCGGCGGGCCGGTCGGTGGCGGTGTCTGTGCTCATGGCGGGAGGGTCCGCCCACCCGCGGCCGCCGACCATCCCACCGATCTGGGATGGCCTCCGGTCGCGCGGAGGGCGACACTGCACCGATGGCCGGGCGGGTGGACCGCGGGCGGGTCGAGCGCGAGCTCGTCCGGCAGTGCCACGCGGGCCTGTCGCTGCCGGACCTGCGCGAGCGGGTCCTGCGGTCGCTGCGCAGGATCGTGCCGGTCGACGCGGCGTTCGTCGCCACCGCGGACCCGGTGACCCTCCTCTTCACCGGCGCCCACGCGGAGGAGCCGCTGGCGGGCTCGACCGCGCGGTTCCTGGAGAACGAGTTCTCCGGGTCGGACGTCAACCGGTTCGCCGCGCTCGCGACCGCCCCCCGGCACGTGAGCTCGCTCGACCTCGCGACGAGGGGCGAGCGCGCGGCGAGCCCGCGCTACGACGAGATCATGCGGCCCCTCGGGCTGGGCGACGAGCTGCGGGCGGCCCTCGTCGCGAGCTCCGAGTGCTGGGGGTACCTGTGCCTGCACCGGGAGGACGGCGAGCGCGGGTTCACCCGGCGGGAGCTGGAGCTGGTCGCCCGGGTCGGGCCGCACCTGGCCGCGGGGATCCGGGACGCGGCGGCGCGTGCGGCGGCCACAGCCGGACCGGATCGACCCGGCGTCCTGCTGGTGTCCGACGATCTCGCCCTCGTGGCGAGCACGCCGGAGGCCCGGGCTCTGGCGGAGCTGCTCGACGACGGCCCGGGCGAGCTGCCCGTGGCCGTGCAGGCGGTGGCGGGGGCGCTGCTGGCGGCCGAACGGGGACGGGTACCGATGCCGCTGGGCTGCACCGTGCCCACCCGGCCCGGGGGCTGGGTGCGCCTGAGTGCGTCGCGGCTGACCGGCACCGGCCTGGTGTCCGTGGTCCTCGACCCGAGCGGGCCGGGCTCGACGACGGCGGCCCGGCTGGCGGCGCACGCCCTCAGCCCGCGTGAGGCGGAGGTCGCCACGCTGGTGCTGCGGGGACGGTCGACCCGCGAGATCTCGGCGGCACTGCTCATCTCGGCGCACACCGTGCAGGACCACCTCAAGTCGGTCTTCGACAAGACGGGCGTCCGGAGCCGACGGGAGCTCGTCGGGCTCCTCCTCGGCGGACGGCCCGGCTGAGCCGGGGCGTCACAGCCCGCGGAGCCAGCCCGTCACCACGGCGTCGACGAGGGCGGGGCGCTCGAGGTGCGGGGCGTGGCCGCCGTGGAGGAACAGCAGGTCGGTGTCGCCGCGGGCGGCGTCGCGGACCGCCTCGACGTGGACGGCGGTGCCGTACGGGTCGGCGTCGCCCTGGATCCCCAGCACCGGGCAGGTGATCCCGGTGAGCTCCGGGCGCAGGTCCCAGTCCCGGAACGCGGGGTCGAGCCAGACGTCGTTCCAGTTGCGGAAGCACACCTCGGCGTCGCGGTGGTGACGGGCCATCCGCCGGGCCAGGTCGCCGGAATCGAAGGCGCGCTTGGCCTCCTCGATCGCCCGCAGCCCGATCTCCTCGACGAGCACGTGCGGGGCCAGCACGACCAGCCCGGACACCGGCAGGGCCGCCGCGGCCAGCAGCGCGATCGAACCGCCGTCGCTGTGCCCCACGAGGACCGGCTCGCCGAGGTCCAGCGCCTCGACGAGCGCCGGGACGACGGTCGCGGCCTCCTCGTGCATGAAGCGGACGGTGCGCTTGGCGGGCGGGAGGTCCGAGAAGCCGTGGCCGAGCCGGGAGTAGGCGACCGCCCGCCGTCCGGTGGCCTCGGCGACGCGCCGGTGGAAGCCGCGCCACAGCCCCACCGACCCCAGCCCCTCGTGCAGGAAGAGCAGCGGGGCACCGGTGCCGGGCACGTCCTCGTACTCGTAGGCGGCGCCGTCGATCTCGACCCGGTTCACGCCCGCGAGTCTAGGAGCGTGATCAGCTTCCGCGGGGCCACGGTGCGGTAGGCGTCCGTGACGAGCTCGGCGATCTCGTCCCAGTCGACCTCGACGTCGAGCCGGACGCCCACCCAGCCGCGGGCGCCGACGTAGGGCGGCCGGAAGAACCGTTCCGGATCGGTCGCGACCAGCTCCTCCTGCACCCCGGGCGGCGCGGCGCACCAGAAGGCGAGCCGGTCGTCGTGGTGGTGGTCGGCGAAGGTCACGAAGGTCCTGCGCACGAACCATGTCGGTTCCCCGTGGCTGATCTTCTCGGTGACCTCGGGCAGCGCGAGGCAGAGCGCACGCAACCGGTCGAGCGGGGTCACCGTGCTCACGGGGCCGCCGGGCGGTAGGTCCCGAAGCACCAGACGTTGCCCTCCGGGTCGGCGACGGCGAACTCGCGGGACCCGTAGGGCTGGTCCGTCAGCCCGTACACCAGCTCGGCCCCGGCGCCGATCGCCTCGTGCAGGGCGTCCGGGGTGTCGGTGGTGAGGTAGAGGACGGCGCGGCCGGTGTCGAAGCGGTCGTCCCCGCCGGACCGGCTGCCGATCATGACCGCGGTGTCCTCCCAGTACGCCTCGGCGTGCCCGATCGACCCGTCGTCGGCCGTCACGACGGGGCCGGGGGTCAGTCCGAGGGTGCCGGTGAGGAAGTCGAGCGCGGCGCGCGGGTCGTCGTAGCGCAGTGTCACGTGGATGCCCATGCCGGAGAACCTAGGAGTCGGCGACCGGCATGGCTTGAACGAATGCGCACCGGTAGGCCGACGGCGTGACCCCGGCCAGCGCGCGGAACTCCCTGGTCAGATGGGCCTGGTCGGCGTACCCGCACTCCACGGCCACGGTGGCGAGGTCGTGCCGCGGGCCGGGCGCTCCGAACGGCCCGCCGCCGACGACCAGCCCGGCCGCCCGCTCGAACCGCAGCACCCGGGCCGCGGTCTTCGGGGCCAGTCCGACCTGCGCCCGGAACCGGTCGAGCAGGTGCCGGCGGCTCCAGCCCGTCTCCGCGGCCAGCTCGGCGATCCCGACCAGGCCGGCCCGGCGTACCAGGGCCCGCCACGCCCAGGTGACCTCGGGATCGGGCGCGCGGGCGGTGTCCGCGAGCAGCCGTCCGGCCAGGAACGCCTCGACGTGCGCGAACCGCGCCGGCCAGTCCGGTTCCGCGGCGAGCCGGTCGGGCAGGGCCGCGAGCCCGGGGTCGTCGAGCTCGTCGAGGGCGGGAACCGCGCCGGTGAGCTCCGCCGTCGGCCGCCCGAGCAGCACGAACACCCCGAGCGGCGTGAGATCCACCTGCACCCCGTGCTGGTGGCCGCGGAACTCGGTGTGCACCGCCGCCGTCTGCATCCCGGCCAGGAATGCGCGGGGCGCGGCCGGTCCGGCGGGCCCGTGGAGCCGCAGCGGACCGCCGAAGCCGAGGATCAACGCGCAGGACCCGACGGGGGCCTGCAACCGGCGCAGCGGCGTGGCGCTGAACTCCCGGTACCCCTGCAGGCGGCGGACGTAGCGGCGCAGTGCCGGATGCGGCGCCACGGTCACGTACTCGTCCGCCTCCACCGCCCGAGTGTGGCCCGTATCGCCCGATCGGCGCGAGCCCCCATAATGCGCGGATGCACGGGCCGCAGGCACAGCTCGCGGCGGACGTCGTCGCCGACCTGCCGGTGGGCCTGTTCGCGCTCGACGCCACGGGCGGCGTGCTCCTGTGGAGCGCCGAGGCCGCGCGGCTCACGGGCTGGTCGGCCGACACGGTCGTCGGCCGCAGCGGCCTCGACCCGGTCCGGCCGCCGGTCGACCTCGCCGCGGCCCGGGACATGCTGGCCCGCGCCCGCTCCGGGCGGGTCAGCGACCCGCTGCCCGCCGTGGTCCCCACCGGTCGCCTCCTCTACGTGCACGCCGCACCCGGGTCCGGCGAGGTCGCCGTGGTCGGGGTGCTGCAGGACGCCACCGACGCGCGCGTCGGCGTCGAGGCGTTCTCGCTGCTCGAGGCGTTGTGGCAGAACGCCCCGGTCGGGTTGGCGTACTTCGACCACGACCTGCGGTTCCGGCGGGTCAACTCCGCTGTGACCACGATCGACGGCGGCACGGCCGACGACCGCATCGGGCGCTCCCTGGAGGAGGTGCACGGTGAGACGGGGGTCCGGATCGGCCGGCTGCTGCGCCGGGTCCTCGACGAGGACCGGCCGATCACCCAGAGCCCCTTCACCGGGCGGCTGTGGCACGGCCGCGGCCCGGAGCAGTCCTGGATGGTCAACTGCTACCCGGTCCACGACCGCGACGGCAGCGTCCTCGGCGCCGGCCTCGTGGTCGTCGACATCACCGAGGCCGAGCACACCCGGCGCGAGCTCGCCGAGCTGGCCGCGGCCCGCGAGTCGCTGCTGCGCCGCTACCGCAGCCTCGTCGACGCCACGTCGGCCGCGGTGTGGATCCGCGAGCCCGACGGCAGCGCGCGCGAGGACTCGCCGAGCTACCGGGCCGTCACCGGGCAGGCCCCGCGCGAGTACGCGGGCTGGGGCTTCCTCGACGCCATCCACCCCGAGGATCGCCGGCGCAAGCGGGCGGCGTGGGAGGCGGCCGTCGCGCGGGCCCGGACGGGCGAGGACGCGGGCTTCGAGCACGCCCACCGGCTGCGCACGGCCGCCGGCGGGTACCGGTGGTTCCGGTCCCGGGCCGTCCCGGTCCGCGAGGACGGGCGGCTCGTCGAGTGGGTCGGCACCGAGACCGACATCGACGACGAGTTCCGGTCCCGGCACCGGCTGGACGTCCTGGCCGGGGCCACCCTCGCCGTCAACCGGGCGCTCGACCCCGAGACCGAGCTGCTCGCCCTGGCCGACGCCGTCGTGCCCGAGTTCGCGGACCTCTGCCGGGTCTACCTCGTCGACGAGGCCCGCCCGCTCGAGCCGGGGCACCCCGTGCACGGCCGTCGTTCGGTCACCCGGGCCGCACCCGGCCTGCCGCCGGTGCCCGGCGACATCGGCGCGGACGGCGCGGCACGGTTCGTGTTCGGGTCGGACCACCCGTTGGCGCGCAGCGTGCGGACCGGCCGGCCCGAGCTGGAGCTCGACCCGCTCGAGGTCGAGCACTGGGCCGGCACGCCCGAGATGTACTCGTGGGCCCGCGAGGTGCGGATGAACTCCCGGCTGGTCGCGCCGGTCATCTCCGGGGGCCGGGTGATCGCGGGCCTGCTGTTCGCGAGCTGCGGCGACCGGCTGCCCTACACCGCCGACGACCTGGCGCTGGTCACCGAGCTCGCCGCCCGGGCGTCGGCTGCCGTCGAGCACGGGCGGCGGTTCCAGCAGACCCGGCAGGTGTCGCTGGCGCTGCAGGAGTCGATGCTCACCGAGCCGCCGGCGATGGCCGAGGTCGGCATGGGCGGGATCGAGGTCGCCGTCCGCTACCGCCCCGCCGCCGCGGAGCTGGAGGTCGGCGGCGACTGGTACGACGTGTTCCGGCTGCCCTTCGGGGACCTCGCGCTCGCGGTCGGCGACGTGGCAGGGCACGACCTGGCCGCCGCCGCCACGATGGGGCAGCTCCGCAGCATGTTGCGCGCGTTGGCCTTCGACACGGACGGTGCGCCGTCGGACGTGCTGCGCCGGCTCGACCGGGTCGCCTCGCGCCTCGACGTCACCCGCTTCACCACGCTCCTGCACGGGCGCGTGCTGCTCCGCGGCGATCACCGGCTCTTCCGCTGGTCCAACGCCGGGCACCCGTCCCCGCTGGTCGTCGAGGCGGCCGGGACCGCCCGGTACGCGACCGGCGCCGTCGACGTCGTGCTCGGGGTGGACCCGGACCGGCTGCGGCACGACCAGGAGATCGAGCTCGTCCCCGGCGCCACCCTCGTGCTCTACACCGACGGGCTCGCCGAGCGCCGCGACGACGTCGACGACCGCGGCGCCCGCGACCTGCTCACCCTCGCCGAGGCCGGGGCGCACCTGGACCTGGAGGCCTTCTGCGACCACCTGGTGGCCGGGTCGCCCGCCGACACCGGCGACGACATCGTCGTGCTGGCGGTGCGGTACCGGGCGTGACCGGGCCGGGCACGGGCCCTCCGCGTACGCTCCCGGCATGATCGACCCGGTCGCCCGCGCGGCGGCCCTCGCCGCGGGCGGGCGGGCCCTGCTCGGCATCGCCGGGGCGCCCGGCTCCGGCAAGACCACGCTCGCGGCGCACGTGGCCGCCGCGGTCCCCGGCGCGGTGCACGTGCCGATGGACGGCTTCCACCTGGCCGACGTCGCGCTCGACAGGCTGGGCAGGCGGGACCGCAAGGGCGCCCCGGACACGTTCGACGCGGCGGGCTACCTCGCGCTGCTGCGCCGGCTGCGCACGGGCGAGCCCGGGCCCGTGTACGCGCCGATGTTCGAGCGGGACCTGGAACAGCCGCTGGCCGGGGCGATCGCGGTGCCACCGGACGCCCGGCTGGTCGTCACCGAGGGCAACTACCTGCTGCTGCCCGACGAGCCCTGGCCTGCGGTGGCGGCCGAGCTCACCGAGGTCTGGTTCTGCGACCTGCGCGAGGAGCTGCGGCTGCGCCGGCTCGTGGACCGGCACGTACGGTTCGGCAAGGCGCCCGGCGCGGCGGAGGAGTGGGTGCGGCGGGTCGACGGGCCCAACGCCGAGCGGGTCGCCGCGACCCGGGACCGCGCGGACCTGGTGGTGCCGAGCGCGGTGCTGGAGACCCTGGGCCCCTGAAAAGTCTGCGCCCCTGAGGAATCCTGCGCTCCTGACCTCGTGGGTTCAGCGCCAGGGGGCGACGCGGGCCCGGCGCGACAGCCGGACGTCGCACTCGATCCCGTCCGGGTCCAGGCCGGTCAGCACGGCGATCAGGTCGCGGGCCGCGGCCTCGGCGTCGCGCATGTCCCGGACCGCGGTGGCGGCCTCGATCTCCGGGACGTAGAGCACCAGGCTGCGGTCCGACGGCCAGGCGTCGACCGCGAACCGTCGTGGGGTGCTCACCCGATCCACGGTAGACCCGCGCCGGGCCCGGGGCACTCAGCCGCAGGGCGTGATCGAGCAGTCCTGGCGCTGGGCCGTGGGCGGGGACCCGGGGGCGGTGGTGGCGGGGCCCTCCTCGCCCGGGAACAGCGTGTCGTCCCGGTCGGGCAGCGCGCCGCTGCCGGGCGGCGGCTCCGTGGTCGGGGTGACCGGCGTCGGCGGGGGCGGCGGGACCTCGGACGTCGCGCTCGGGGGCGCGCTGGGCGTCGGCGTGGCGCTGGGCGTCTCGTTGGGCGGGAGGTCCGACGCGGGCTCGCCGATCGGGCGGTAGCTGCCGAAGCCGTCCTGCTGCGGCTCCTCCTCGATCGCCTGCTTCATGAACGTCTGCCACATCTCGCCCGGCAGGGTCCTGCCCTCGACCGGGGTGCCGGACGCCGTGCGGATCGGCGAGTTCATGTCCGTGCCGATCCACACCGCGGTGGCCAGGTCCGGGGTGAAGCCGGAGAACCAGGCGTCGTTGTTCTCGCCTTCGAACCGGGACTGCACCGTGCCCGTCTTGCCCGCGACCGGGCGGCCGATGCCGAGCCCGTCGTTCGGCACCACGCCGAGCATGGCCTCGACGGTGTTGCGCGCCACCTGCTCGCTGAACCGCCGCTCGCCCTGCGACTCCGGCGCCTCGTAGAGCACCCGGTCGTCCGCGGTCACCACCCTCGAGATGAAGTGCGGGGCGTGCCAGACGCCGCCGTCGGCGATCGTGGCGTAGGCCGACGCCAGCTCCAGCGGCGTGACCTCCTTGTTCCCGAGCGCGAGCCGGGCGTCGGGGTTGTCCAGCGGCGAGGTGATGCCGGCGGCGCGCGCGGCCGCGGCGACGTTCGCCGGCCCGACCTTGGCCGCCAGCTTGGTGAAGATGACGTTGTTGGAGATCGTCATGGCCTGCTTGATGTCGCAGCGCGGGCAGTCCGCGCCGTCGGCGTTGCGCAGGCCGGACTGCTCGCTGCCGTCGAACACCGTGCCGAGGCCGATCGGCGGGTCGTGGCTCAGCGCGGCGAGCACCACGAACGGCTTGAACGTGGAGCCGGGCTGCTTGCTCACCCGGGCGTAGTCGAGACCCACGCCGTTCTCGCCGCCGTAGTAGGCGCTGACCCCGCCGGTCCTCGGGTCGATCGCGACGACGGCCGAGCGCAGGTTGTCCGGCTGTCCGTCGAGCGTCTCCCGCGCGGCCTCGACCGCCCGCCGCTGCTGCTCCGGGTCGATCGTGGTGGTGATCCGCAGGCCGTCCTGCGCCATCTCCTGGTCGGTGATGCCCAGCGAGTCCAGCTCCGCCTTCACCGCGTTGACGACGTGCCCGCGGCTGTCGGAGAAGGAGCCGCTGCCGGGCGTGGCCTTGCGTTGCTGCGTGGCGGGGAAGGTGGCGGCGGCGCGGTCGCCGGGGGCGAGCCAGCCCTGGCCGACCATGCCGTCCATCACGAAGTCCCAGCGCTGCACGGCCTTGTTCGGGTCGATCGCCGGGTCCCAGCGCGACGGCGACTGGATCACCCCGGCCAGCAGCGCGCCCTCGGCCACGGTCAGCTGGCCGACGTCCTTGCCGAAGTACGCCTGGCTCGCCGACTGGATGCCGTAGGCGCCGCGGCCGAAGTAGATCGTGTTCAGGTAGTCGGTGAGGATCTCGTCCTTCGACTTCTCCTGGTTGACCTTCAGCGACACGATCAGCTCCTTGTACTTGCGCCACAAGGAGACCTGGTCGCCGACCAGGGCGTTCTTCACGTACTGCTGGGTGATCGTCGAGCCGCCGCCGACACCGCCCTGCAGCTGGTTCCACACCGCGCGCAGGATGCCGGTGAAGTCGAAGCCCGGGTTGGAGTAGAAGCTGCGGTCCTCGGCGGACAGCACGGCCTCGCGGACGTGCACCGGGATCTGGTCGACCGTCACCTTGGTCCGGTTGCCCTGCTCGGGGACGAGCCGGGTCAGGTCCGTGCCGTCGGCGAAGGAGATCGTCGCGACCTGGTTGTTGACGGCGTCGTCCGCGGTCGGCACGGAGAAGGCGAGCCAGCCGATCCCGAGGGCGAGCAGGGGCAGCACGAGGAGTGCGGCCAGCCCGCCGAGGACACCCCACTTGACGCGCCGGCGTCGACGCGCGGTGCGTTGCGCCGGGGTGAGCGGGCGGCGGTGCGCCGATCCGCCGAGGCGCCGGCGCAGCAGCTCGAGCGGGCCCTGCGGTGCGGGGGGCTCGGTCGCGGGGGTCAGCCCGGTGGCGGTGGCGGTCGCCCGCTTCGGGTCCGGGGTCTGCCACCAGCCGACGCCGGTGCGCGTGCGGGAGCGGCGGCTGCGGGCGCGGGGAACGGCCGGACGACGGGTGGGGTCGCCGGTGCGGGTCGATCCCGTGGTCCCTGTGGTCCCGGTCGTGCCGGCCCCGCTGCGCGCCGTGGTGCCCGTGCCGCGGGAGCGGTCGGACGGGCGGGACGCGGCGCCGGTTCGTGGGCTGCGCGCCACGTCGCCGCTGTCGTCGGTCGAGCTGGTGCGCGGTGCGGTGCTGCGGGCGCCGGTGGCGCTGGTGCGTGGTGGGGTGGAGCGGTCGGCGGTGGATCCGGTGCGCGGCGGGGTGGAGCGGTCGCTGGTGGGGTCGTTGCGCGTCGAGGTGGAGCGGTCGGGCCGCCCGTCCCCGCGGGACGGGGTCGAGCGCGACGACGGGCTCTCGGCGGCGCGCCGCGGCGGGGGCGGCAGCGGACGCCCGGACCCGGGCGGACCGGCGAGCGGGCCGGGACGGCCCGGCACGTCCGGACGGGCGGGCGGCGGAACCGGCGGCACGGGACGGCGCGGTGGGGCGGTGCGGGGACGCGGCTGCTGCTGCGGCGGCGGGCCCTGTCGGCTCGCGCGCGGCGCCGGTCCGTGACCTCCTCCGGGCACTGTCGCTCGTCCTCCCCGTCGTCCGCCGTTCCTCCCGGCCCGGTGGCCGTGCGGGACGGGCGGCCGGGCCGGCCTCGGCCGTGCGGAGCACCCGCCGGAGACCGTTCGGGCCCGCGCGACCGTCTGGGAGGTCAACGGAGCACCCCGCGGGCACGGTGCGGGCGGAGATCGAACTCACCCGAATGACGGCATCACGGGCGCGTGTCGCCGGGCCCGACGACGACACTGCGTGACGAATCCGCAGGCGGACTGGGCCGGACGGATGTGAGCGAGGAGGCGGGGGAGATCCGCGGGCCGCGGCGCGCGAGGATCGAGGGGATCGACGACGATCACGGGAGCGAGGGAACTCGGATGGGGCGAACCGGCACGGTGGCGGGGATCCTGGGCGTTCTGGCGGCGGCGGGCGCGCGCCGGCCGGTGCTGCGGCGCTGGCCGACGTCGGTGGCCCAGATGGCGGCCTGCACACCGGCGTCCGAGATGCCGGTCGCGGACGCACTGGCCCACGCCGCGCTCGCGGCCGGTGGGGTGGCGGCCCTGGTGCGGGGTCCGCGTTCGGGCCGCGTCGCCGCCCTGGCGACGATCGGCACCAACGCCGCCGCCGCGGCGGCCCTGGCCGGACTGCGTGCCGACGCCCGCCGCTCGGCCGTCGTGCTGCAGGAGGCGCTGGCCCCGCTCGGGGTCACCGGCCTGGACCGGCCCATTCCCGGCACTGCCCGGCGGGTCCGCGACCGGGCCCGGGGCGCGGGCCGGTACGTCGTGGCGCAGGACGTCGCCTACGGCCCGGAGCCCGAGCACCGGCTCGACGTCTGGGCCCGCCGCGACCTGCACCTGCTCCGCGACGGCGGACCGGCCCCCGTCCTGCTGCAGGTCCACGGCGGGGCCTGGACGCTCGGCTCGCGCACCCAGGAGGCGCAGCCGCTGATGGCGTACCTCGCGGCGCGCGGATGGGTGTGCGTGACGGTCGACTACCGGCTCGCGCCCGCCGCCCGCTGGCCGGCCATGATCGTCGACGTCAAGCGGGCGCTGGGCTGGATCCGCGAGCACGTCGCCGACTTCGGCGGCGATCCCGGGTTCGTCGCCGTGACCGGCGGTTCCGCGGGCGGGCACCTGGCCGCGCTCACCGCGCTGACCCCGAACGACCCGGCGTACCAGCCGGGCTTCGAGGAGGCGGACACCTCCGTGCAGGCCGCCGTGCCGTTCTACGGGGTGCACGACCTCACCGTCGACGACCAGGGCCTGTGGAACCTGCTCGAGGGCAAGGTCATCGGGACCAGTTACGCGGCCGACGAGGCGACCTACCGCGCGGCGTCGCCGGTGCACCGGGCCGGGCCCGACGCACCGCCCTTCCTGGTCGTGCACGGCGACACGGACACCGTGGCCGGGGTGGGGCAGTCGCGGCGGCTGGTCGCGCGGCTGCGGGCGGTGTCGCGGGAGCCCGTCTGCTACGCGGAGCTGCCGCACGCCCAGCACGGGTTCGACGGGCTCCCCACCGCCCGCACCGCCTACACGGTGCGCGCGGTGCACCGCTTCCTCACCGCGGTCCACACGAGCGCGACGGCGCCGACGGGGTAGGAGCTGGTCGGGAGGGGTGGCGGGGTCGGGGTGCGGTGGCTCGGGCGTCGGTGCCACGCACCCGAAGGTGACCTCAGGGCGTGAGGAGGGCCGCCATCCGCTCGCGCAGCAGGGTGGCGGCGGAGTAGGGCCGCACCATCACGGTCAACTCGGCGAGGCCGTCCGGCCCCTCGCGCAGGATGTCGACGCCCTCCAGCTCCCGGTCGCCCACCCGGGCGCGGAAGACCAGCACGTGCCCGGCCTCGCCGGCGAACTCGTCGGTGTAGCGGAAGTCCTCGAACACCTGCACCACCGCTCGCAGGATCGCCCGCAGCGCCTCCCGCCCCTCGTACGGGCGGTGGACGATCGGGGAGTGGAACACGGCGTCGGCGGTGAAGAGATCGGTGGCCGCGTCGGGGTCGCCGCGCTCGACGGCCGCTCGGAAGGCTGCTGCGCTCACGACCCCATCCGACCACTCCGGACGGTGGGACGCCAGACGGTGATCGCCGGCAGCCGCCCCCGGTGTCGCTCACCTCTGCGGCCCGGACGTCGGCACCTGTGCGCGGCACACCCGGCCGGTCGCCGTCGCACATCGGCTCACGCTCGGGGACATCCGGGAAGGCAGAGCCGCACACCCGCGGTGACCTCGTACAGGCCGTCGACCGGGTGTGGCACGACGCCGGCGGGTGTGGGAATCACAGCTCGCGTGATATGCCGCCAGGACGTCGACCATCAGGCTTCGCGTTCTCCGGTGTCGTGCGCCGTCGCACACCCGCGGGGACGCGGCACAGCTCGTCGACCGGGTGTGCGGGCGAGCTCGCGGGTGTGAGGCAGGCCGTCGTCGGGTGTGGGAGGGCGGGCCGGGTGTGGGACAGGGCTCGGCGGGTGTGGGAGGGCTCGGCGGGTGGTGCCTCTCGGAGGGATGCGGCGGCGTCTCATGACGTGACGGCGAGACCCGCTCGCCGCCGGCCCGACGGCGGGTCTTGCCAACGACAGCCCGTCGCCGACGCCCGCGCATCGACTGGACGTTCCATGCAGGGACGGATGCGCCGAGCCACGGGACTGTTCGCGGTGATCCCCAGGCCACTGCCCGCCGTCCGGCGGCACCTCTCGCCCGGCGGCCGCGGGCGCGCGGACGGCTCTGGCGCTGCAGGGCCGAAAGGCCGAGACGGAAGCGTTCCTTCGGCTCTGCCGGAATGAGCCGGAAAGGTGGGGGAGACATGGTTCTCTGAGCTTGTGAGACACTTTCTCGTGCCTGTTCCGGACATCGTGATCGACACCCTGGCAAAACTGCCAGGAGTGTCGTACGTGTGCGTTCTGGAACGCGATTCCAGCACGATTCTGGGCGCTTCCGGGAACGTCGATTCCGGGCTGCCCGCCGAGGAGATCGTCGACGCTTTCGACAGTGCGGCGGGCGTCGGCGGAACGCGGGGCGGCGCGGTGCAGACCGTCGTCGTGGCCGGCAGTCGGGTCGTTCAGGTGCTCGCCCTCGTCCCGCTCGCGGACGACTCGGCGGGGGTGCTCTACCTCCGCCTCGTCCGGGCCCGGGCCAACCTCGCCTCCGCGCTCCGTGAGGTGGAGAGCGTCACCGGCGGCCGCTCGCGGCGGTCGACCGGACAGCCGGGCGTCGGCGCACTGCCCTCCGCGGCCGGGGCCTCCGCACGCCGCATCGCGGTGCCGTCGGCGCTACCCGGTCCGGCGTCGGGCGCTTCGACGCCGTCGCGCGGGGTGCCGGCCGCGGCCCGGACCGACGGGTCCGCGAGTCAGTCCGCAGCGCGACCCGGCGCTGCCACCCCACCACCGCTCACCCCGCCGCTGGCTACCCCGCTGCCGACCGCACCGCCGGCACCGCCGCCTTCGACACCCGCCGCGCTCCCGTCGGCCGCCCTCGTCTCGGCCCCGCGGGCGGCGCCGCCGATCCCTGGCCCGTCGAGTGCGCAGCTGGAGCGCCGCGCCGAGGGTGCGGTGGCCACCGATCCGTCCCCCGCGGCGGTCAACAGCACGCCGACCGCGCTCGCCCCCGAACCCCGCGCGCCCGCACACGAGCCGGAAGAATCGCAGGTCAGGAACCGGTCGTCGTACCTCGCGGCCGAGTTCTTCGCGGCGGCGCACCGCGCACGTCCGCCGCTGCCGCCCGTTCCGGCGCCCCCTCCCGCGCCGCCAACCGGGCAGCCCCGGGAGTCGAGGGGTGCCGACGCCGGGGCAGCGCAACGGCGGGGCGAACGCGACCCGCGGCCGGGGCCTCCGACCGAACGGCTATCGGCGGCACCAGGGACTGCCGGACCCCGCCAGCGGGTCCCGGGCCCGCGCCCCGCGCCCGACGACCCCGCCGGTGCCACGTTCCCCGGGGCGGCGCCGGAACGCGCGGCCCGGGCGAGTTCGGCCCCGTCGCACCCGTCCTCCGCGGACGAGCGGACGGCCGGGCCCGCGGACGACGAGCGATCGCCGGCCGGCGCCGACGCCACGATCGCGGACCGGCCCGTCGACCCCCACGGGCACGCGGCGGACGGCACTCGGTCCGATCCGTCCGACGACGCCGCGCCGGCCCCTCCCGACGCGCTGCCCCGCCGCCGCGGCGACACCGTGATCCCGCCCCCGCGCGAGCCCGAAAACACCGACCAGGAGCGCCGCTGGGCCACGGACCTGCACACGTTGCGCCGGCTGACCGACGGGCTGCGGAGGCGATTGCGGTGATTCGCGGCCGCCGGGTGCCCGCTTCCCGCGGGTCACCCGCGCCACCGTTCCGCGGTCCTCCGGGAAATGGACCCCCGGTGCCCCGCGCAACGATTCTGCGATACCCTGGAGGTTCCCCGTCCCACCTTTTGCAGGCCGCCGGAGAATCGTCCCCCGACCCGGCGGTCGGAGGCACACAATGAGCTCCATCGAGCATTCCCTGGACATGGCCGCCAACATCAAGGGCGCCTTCGCCGTCGCGCTGGTCGACTACGACAGCGGCATGATGCTCGGCTCGCGCGGCGGCAGCGCCGAGTTCGACCTCGAGGTCGCCGCGCCCGGCAACAGCGACGTGGTCAAGAGCAAGATCGAGGTGACCCAGAAGCTCGGCCTGCGCGAGCAGATCGAGGACATCCTGATCACGCTGGACAACCAGTACCACCTGATCCGGCTGATCCGGGGCCTGCCGGACGAGAAGCTGTTCCTCTACCTGGTGCTCAACCGGGCGCAGGCGAACCTCGCCATGGCGCGCCGCGACCTGCGCGTCATCGAGCAGGAGTTCTACATGTCCCACCCCAACGCCGGCGCCCGCTCGCCGCAGGGCGGCGACAGCCAGTACTTCCAGGCGAACGCCCACCGCTGATCGCGGTCCGCGACCGTCCCGATACAAATTCAGGCGTGCTGAGCATCCCCGGCAGTCCCGGAGTCCTGCGCGTCGCGGCGAAGGAGGTGCTGCGCCAGCCGTCCGTGCTGGCGTGCGCCCTCGTCGACGTCGAGAGCGGTCTGACGCTCGACGCCGAGACGGCCGACCGCGCGCGGCTCGACACCGAGGCCGTGGCCGCCGCGCAGGCCGAGGTGATCCGCGCCGCGCAGGCGCTCGCCCAGGTCGTGCGCGGTGCCCCGGCCGAGGTCGTCGTGCGGCAGGGATCGGCGGTCCTGCACCTGATCCGGCTGCTGCCGGACCCGGCGGGCCCCGGCCTCGTGCTCTCGGTGCTGGTCCTCACCCCCGAGCGCAACCTGCGCAAGGTGCGGCGCGTGCTGGACCGGGTCGATCCCGCGACCTTCGTGCCGCGCCGGCCGCGGGCGACCTCGCCCGTGGCGGCGCCCGGGGTCACCGCCGCGCCCGACGCCGCGTCGTGGTCTCCCGAGGACGCCCCCGTGGAGGCCGCGCCCGCGGTCCCACCCGCTCCTGCGGCCGCCGCCCCGGGTGCTCCCGCGCACCCGGGCGCCGCTGCGGTGGGCGCCGGGGCACCCGGCGGTGCTCCCGCACGGCCCGTCGCGGGCCCGGCCCTCGTCGGCACCACGGTGAGCCCGGCCGCGGGCCGGGCCACGGTGCCGCCGGTACCCGCCTGGGCGGGCCCGGCGGGCGCGCCCGCCGGTCCGGCTCGCGTCGGCCCTGTTCCCGTCGGTCCCGTTCCCGTCGGTGCGGCCGGCACCCCGGGCCCGACCGGGGCCCTGCTCACCGCTCGGGGTCGCCCCGGCGCAGGGCCCGACGGCCCGAACGGCGCGCGGCCCGCCGCGCCGGGCACCTGGCCCGCCGGGTCGCGCCCGCGCCCGTCGGACGGCCGGTTCCCGGCTCCCGTCACCGCGGTCGATCTGGCCCGGCTCGTGCCGGCGAGCCCCGGTGCGGCACCCCAGGGCCCCGGTGTTCCGGTCACCCGCGGCCCGTCCGGCGCCGGGGACCATCCCGTCCCCGCTGATCCCACCGGCGGCGCCCCCGACCGGAGCGACGAGCCCGCCGCAACCCCGTCGGCGGCCCGGAACGAGACGGACCGGGGCGAGTCCGCCCCCGGTGGAACGCACCGGAGCCCGTCGGGCGGCAGCGAGGCCGACCGGAGCACGTCCGAAGCGGTCGGAACCGACGCGCCCGAGCTCGCCGGCCTCGCCGACCGTCCCGGCCTGAGCGCCGTGGACTGGTTCAGCCCGGTCACCCCCGGCAGCCCGCCCCCGCTCCGCCGGACCGTGGCCGGGCCGGAGGAGTCGCACACGCACGTCGGGCTGCCGCACCGCTCCTGAACAGCGGCCCGGCGACTTCCCGCGGGGCCGGGTGCCAGCGGGAAACCTGTCGGACCCGACCTCTAGCATCGAGTCACCAACCCGCACGGCTCTCCTGGAGGCACCTCGTGTCCGCTGTACCCGCCCCGCCCGCGTCCGCGCCGATCCTGGTGCCGGCCGGGACGACGGCCGGGGCCCGCGTCCGCGAGGGGGGCCTGCCGACCAGCGGGCCGCAGGCGGTCGTCGTCGTGAAGGACGCCGAGGGCACCCTCCGCGACCTGGCCTGGGCCCCGGAGGCCGACGCCGAGGTCGTCCCGGTCACCGCGGACTCCGACGAGGGCCGCAGCGTGATCCGGCACTCGGCGGCGCACGTGCTCGCGCAGGCGGTCCAGCAGCTGTACCCGGAGGCCAAGCTCGGCATCGGCCCGCCGATCACGGACGGCTTCTACTACGACTTCGACGTGGAGAAGCCCTTCACGCCGGAGGACCTGAAGAAGCTCGAGTCGACGATGAAGAAGATCGTCAAGTCCGGCCAGCGCTTCTCCCGCCGCCGCTTCGACTCGCTCGACGCGGCCCGCAAGGAGCTGGCCGACGAGCCGTACAAGCTCGAGCTGATCGACCTCAAGGGCACCGGCACCGAGGCGGACGACGAGGTCATGGAGGTCGACGCCACCGGCGAGCTGACCATCTACGACAACGTCCACGCCCACACCGGCGAGACCGTCTGGTCCGACCTCTGCCGCGGCCCGCACCTGCCCACCACGAAGTACATCCCGGCGTTCACCCTCACCCGGTCCGCCGCGGCGTACTGGCGGGGCAGCGAGAAGAACCCGCAGCTCCAGCGCATCTACGGCACCGCGTGGGAGTCGCAGGAGGCGCTCGACGCCCACCTGGAGCGCGTCGCCGAGGCCGAGCGCCGCGACCACCGCCGGCTGGGCGCCGAGCTGGACCTGTTCTCGTTCCCGGACCAGATCGGCTCGGGCCTCGCGGTCTTCCACCCCAAGGGCGGCGTGATCCGCAAGGAGCTGGAGGACTACTCCCGGCGCCGGCACGAGGAGGCGGGGTACGAGTTCGTCAACACCCCGCACATCACCAAGGGACAGCTGTTCCGCACCTCGGGCCACCTCGAGTGGTACGAGGAGGGCATGTACCCCGGCATGATCCTCGACGAGGAGCTCAACGCCGACGGGACGGTCCGCAAGCCCGGCCAGGACTACTACCTGAAGCCGATGAACTGCCCCATGCACAACCTGATCTTCGACGCGCGGGGGCGCAGCTACCGCGAGCTGCCGCTGCGGCTGTTCGAGTTCGGGACGGTGTACCGGTACGAGAAGTCCGGCGTGGTGCACGGCCTGACCCGTGCCCGCGGCTTCACCCAGGACGACGCGCACATCTACTGCACCGAGGAGCAGATGGAGGGCGAGATCGCCTCCCTGCTCGACTTCGTGCTGGGCCTGCTGCGCGACTACGGCCTCGACGACTTCTACCTCGAGCTCTCGACCCGCAACCCGGACAAGTCGATCGGCAGCGACGAGGACTGGGAGCGCGCCACCGACGTCCTGCGCAAGGTCGCCGAGGACACCGGCCTCACGCTCGTCGACGACCCGGGCGGCGCCGCGTTCTACGCCCCGAAGATCAGCGTCCAGACGAAGGACGCCATCGGCCGGAGCTGGCAGATGTCCACCATCCAGGTGGACCTGATGCTGCCGGACCGCTTCGACCTCGAGTACACGGCGTCGGACGGCTCCCGCAAGCGCCCGGTCATGATCCACCGCGCGTTGTTCGGCTCGATCGAGCGGTTCTTCGGCGTGCTGCTGGAGCACTACGCGGGGGCCTTCCCGGCGTGGCTGGCCCCGACCCAGGTCGCGGCGATCCCGGTCACGGACGAGCAGGTCCCGGCCGTGGAGGAGGTCGTGGCGCAGCTGCGGGCGAAGGGTGTGCGGGTCGAGCTCGACGCGGGCGACGACCGGATGCAGAAGAAGATCCGCACGCACACCCTGCAGAAGGTGCCGTTCCTGCTGCTCGCGGGCGCGCGGGACGTCGAGGCCGGTGCGGTGAGCTTCCGCTTCCGCGACGGCTCGCAGACCAACGGCGTGCCGGTGGCGCAGGCGGTCGAGGCCATCACGAGCTGGATCGCGAGCCGCTCCAACGTCAGCCCGACCGCGGAGACCTTCACCCCGTGACCGGTGTCGCCACCGGTCGGGGGCGGGCGCGTGACTAGGATCGACGGCGTGTCCGAGCCCGAGCGGGAAGCCCCGGAGATCGAGGGCATCGAGGGGGTCGGCACGCCGGACGGGTTCCGCAGGCTGTGGACCCCGCACCGGCTGGCCTACATCAAGGAGGCCGGCGAGGGCGGGTGCCCGTTCTGTCGGATCCCGTCCCTGCCCGACGCCGAGGGCCTCGTCGTGGCGCGGGGACGGAGCGTGTTCGCGCTGCTCAACCTGCACCCGTACAACCCGGGGCACCTGATGGTGCTGCCGTACCGGCACGTCGCCGACCTCGAGGACCTCACGGCCGCCGAGTCCGCCGAGCTCACCCTGTTCACCCAGCGGGCGATCCGGGCGATGAAGAAGGTCGCGGCGCCGCACGCGTTCAACACCGGGCTCAACCTGGGCACGGTCGCGGGCGGCTCGCTGGCCGAGCACCTCCACCAGCACGTCGTGCCCCGGTGGGGCGGCGACGCGAACTTCATCGCCGTCGTCGGGCAGACGAAGGTGATCCCGCAGCTGTTGTCCGAGACCCGCGACCTGCTCGCCGGGGCCTGGGAGCCGGACTGGGAACCCACGGGCGACACGGTGGGCACGGACGGCGCTCGCGAGCCCGATACGGGGAGTGACCGGCCGCGGGACTAGGCTGGTCATCCGCACCGCCGATCGCGGCGGCGCGCCGCACGAGACCGGCAGGAGTCGGCCCCACCCGATGCTGAACGTCGTCGCCCGAGTCCACGTCAACCGGGTCATCGACCCGATCGGCCGCGCGCTGGTCGGGCGCGGGATCACACCGGACGTCGTCACGGTCGTCGGTACGGTCGGTGCGTCGGCGGCCGCCCTGTGGTTCCTGCCGCGCGGCGAGCTGATCGTCGCCCCGTTCGTGATCACGCTGTTCGTGCTGCTCGACCTGGTCGACGGCGCGATGGCCCGGGCCCGGGGGAGGGGCACCCCGTTCGGCGCGGTGCTCGACTCCACCTGCGACCGGGTCGCCGACGGCGCGCTGTTCGCCGGGGTCACCTGGTGGTGCCTCGGTGTCGGCGAGGAGCGGGTGCTCGGGATCGCGGCGATGATCTGCCTGGTCTCGGCACAGCTGATCTCGTACGTCAAGGCGCGGGCCGAGGGCGCGGGCCTGAACGCCGACGGCGGGCTGGTCGAGCGGGCCGAGCGACTGATCGTCGTGCTGGTCGGGATCTTCCTGCAGGGCATCGGCGTGCCCTACGCCTTGCACGTGCTCCTGTGGGGCCTCGCCGCGGCGTCGGTGTGGACCGTCGGGCAGCGGATCGTGCTGGTGTACCGCAGCGCACAGGCCCTGTCGGCGCGGTCGCAGGAGCCTCCCTCGTGACCCTCGCGGAGCTCGGGTACACCGCGGCCTGGCGGCTGCTGCGGCACGTGCCGGCTCCCCTCGCCGAGGCCGGGTTCCGCGCGGGCGCCGACCTGGCCTGGCGCCGCGGGGGCGCGGGTGTCGAGCGGCTGCGCCGCAACCTGCGCCGGGTGCGGCCCGCGGCGTCGGAGGCGGAGCTGGACCTGCTCGTCCGCGCGGCATTGCGCAGCTACGCCCGCTACTGGGGGGAGGCCTTCCGGCTCCCCGCACTCGACCGGGCCACGATCTACGCCCGGCACACGACGGCCACGGGCCTCGACGTCGCGATCACCGCCATGCGGGAGGGCCGCGGGGTCGTCCTCGCGCTGCCGCACGTGGGGAACTGGGACGTCGCCGGCGTCTACGTGATGGAGGAGCTGCGCCGGCACGGGCTGCCCGCGGAGATGACCACCGTCGTCGAGCGGCTGCGGCCGGAGTCGGTGTACCGGCGGTTCGTCGAGTACCGCGAGTCGCTCGGCTTCGAGATCGTCGCGCAGGACGACGGGCGGCGCGCCCACCTGGCGCTGACCCGCCGCCTGCGGGCCGGTGGCCTGGTCTGCCTGATCGCCGACCGGGACCTCGCCGGCACCGGGGTCGACGTGCCGTTCTTCGGCGACACGATCCGGCTCCCGTCGGGCCCGGCCTCGCTCTGCGCCCTGACCGGGGCCCAGCTGCACGCCGCGGTGACCTTCTTCCGGCCCGGCGGCTGGGGCGCCACGGTGTCGCCGGCGATCGCGGTCCCGGACCGCGCCGCGGTGCCGAAGGCCACCCTCGAGCTGGCGCGCGCCTTCGAGGAACACATCGCCGCGCACCTCGAGGACTGGCACATGCTCCAGGAGCTGACACCGGGGAGCCGCCGGTGAGGATCGGCATCGTGTGCCCGTACTCGCTCGACGTACCGGGCGGGGTGCAGACGCACGTCGTCGAGCTGGCGCGGGCGTTGCGCGACCTGGGGCACGCGGTCTCGGTCCTCGCACCGGCCGACGAGGACACCCCGGTCCCGGACTTCGTCACCTCCGCAGGCAAGGCGCTCGGCGTCCCCTACAACGGGTCGGTCGCGCGGGTGACGTTCGGCCCGGTGACCTACGCGCGGGCCCGGCGCTGGCTGGAGAAGAACGCGTTCGACGTCCTCCACCTGCACGAACCCACCACGTTCTCGATCTCCGTGCTGGCCCTGCTCGCCGCCGAGGGCCCGATCGTCGCCACCTTCCACACCTCGACCGAGCGCTCCCGCACCCTGCACGCCTTCGGCGGGGTGCTGCGGCCGCTCATGGAGAAGGTCACCGCGCGGATCGCCGTGTCGTCGCTGGCCCGGCGGGTGCAGGTCGAGCACCTGGGCGGCGACGCCATCGAGATCCCCAACGGCGTCGACGTCACCCGGTTCGCCGCCGGGCCGATGCTCCCGGGCTTTCCCCGGACGCCCACCGTGGGGTTCGTCGGGCGGTTCACCGAGCCGCGCAAGGGCATGCCGGTCCTGCTCGAGGCGCTCCGGTCGCTCGACGCACGGCTGCTCGTCGTCGGACGGGGGGACCCGGCGGACCTGAGACGCGAGGCCGGGCCGGTCGCCGACCGGCTCGACGTGCTCGGGGCCGTCGACGAGGACACCAAGGCCGCCGCGCTGCGGTCGGTCGACGTCTTCTGCGCGCCCAACCTCGGCGGGGAGAGCTTCGGGATGGTGCTGACCGAGGCGATGGCCGCCGGAGCGCCCGTCGTCGCGAGCGACCTGGAGTCGTTCCGACGGGTGCTGGGCGAGCCCGACCCCGCCGGGGTGCTCGTGCCCACCGGGGACGCCGAGGCGCTCGCCGGGGCACTGCGTGAGCTGCTGGCGGACCCCGGTCGTCGGGCGGAGCTCTCCGCGGCGGGCCGCGTCCGGGCTGCCGACTTCGACTGGCCGGTCGTGGCGGCGCAGGTGCTGCAGGTCTACCAGGCGGCGGTCGCCGCGGACCCGCGGCAGGTCGTCGCCGGCCGCGAGGCCTACCCCGGGGGTGCGGCGTGAGCTGGGCCCTGGTGCTGCTCATGGTCGTCGTGGTGGCCGTCGTCGTGGCGGTCACGGTGCTGTGCGTGGCGCGGAGCCGCCGGCTCGACCGGCTGCACCAGCGCACCGACGCGGCACGCGTCGGGCTCGAGCGGTCGTTGGCCCGTCGGGCGGAGGTGGCGGTCCGGGTCGCCGAGGTGCTCGACGCGCCGCGAGCCGGACCCGGCAGCGTCCCGGCGGCGCTCGACGAGGCCGCCCGCGCCGCCGGCGCCGGCACCGTCCGCGGCCTGCCCAGGCGCAGCGAGGACGGCATCGAGGCGCGGGAGATCGTCGAGAACGCGCTGTCCCGGGCCCTCGGCACCGTCGACCGGGCGCGGCTCGACCCGGCGCTGCGGTCCGAGCTGGCCGACGCGGAGCGGCTCGTCGTCCTGGCCCGGCGGGTGCACAACGACGCGGTGCGGGACACCCTCGATCTGCGGTCGCGCCGGCTCGTCCGGTGGTTGCGGCTGCACGGCACCGCGCCGCTGCCCGGGTACTTCGAGATCGCCGAGTCGGTGGCGGGACCGGCCGGCGCGGTGCGGCCGGTCGTGCGGCCGGTGCTGCGGCCCACCGACCCGGTCGGCTGACGGGCGGCTGAGGGGAGCGCCACCTGCGGGCGTGACCGCCCCGGGGCGACGCGTACCATCGGAGGACGGGCCGCCGACCAGCGGCGGCAGCATGCCCGGGGTCCCGGGAACCGTACCGAGAAGGAGCACCGAAAGTGTCGTCCGAGCAGGCCCAGTCCGACACCGCCGCCGGCACCGCCAGCACCGAGCTCGGCACGGCCCGCGTCAAGCGCGGCATGGCCGAGATGCTCAAGGGCGGCGTGATCATGGACGTCGTCACGCCGGAGCAGGCGAAGATCGCCGAGGACGCCGGCGCCGTCGCCGTGATGGCGCTCGAGCGCGTCCCGGCGGACATCCGCGCGCAGGGCGGCGTGGCGCGCATGTCGGACCCCGACATGATCCAGGGGATCATCGAGTCGGTGTCGATCCCGGTGATGGCCAAGGCGCGCATCGGGCACTTCGTCGAGGCGCAGGTGCTGCAGTCCCTCGGCGTCGACTACGTCGACGAGTCCGAGGTGCTGACCCCGGCCGACGAGGCGCACCACATCGACAAGTGGGCGTTCACCGTGCCGTTCGTCTGTGGCGCGACCAACCTGGGCGAGGCGCTACGCCGCATCTCCGAGGGTGCGGCCATGATCCGCTCTAAGGGCGAGGCCGGCACGGGCAACGTCGTCGAGGCGACCCGGCACATGCGCCAGATCCGCGCGGACATCCGCCGGCTCGGCACCATGGACGAGGCGGAGCTGTTCATCGCGGCCAAGGAGCTGCGGGCGCCGGTGCAGCTGGTTGCCGAGATCGCGAAGGCCGGCAAGCTGCCGGTCACGCTGTTCACCGCGGGCGGCATCGCCACCCCGGCCGACGCGGCGATGATGATGCAGCTCGGCGCCGAGGGCGTGTTCGTGGGCTCGGGCATCTTCAAGTCCGGCGACCCGGCGCAGCGCGCCGCGGCGATCGTCAAGGCCACCACATTCTTCGACGACCCGGACGTGATCGCGAAGGTCTCGCGCGGGCTGGGCGAGGCGATGGTCGGGATCAACATCCCGGACCTGCCGGCCGAGCAGCGGTACGCCGCGCGCGGTTGGTGAGCTGACACCTCTCCGGACGCCCCGCCTCGTGCGGGGCGTTCGGCGTTCTCGGGGTCGTCCGCGTCCGGGTACGGAGGGTGGTGGTCGCGTCCACGGTCCTTGCGCGCCGGCGATCTGCTGACCTGGCCGGACCACCCGATCGTGCCGGCAGATCTCCGCCCGACGGCGATGGCTGCCGCTCGTCGCTCTGCGTGAACCGGAAACCGCGAATCGTACAAACCTCCGCCTACGCACGGTGTCACTCGGTGCGGTTCACGTGTCGCACGACGTGGTGAATCAGTGGCACTCGGTGACTGTGTGCGTTCTAGGGTCCCTGTGACAGCTGGGATTCGAGTGGTGGAGGAGTCGGATGAGGCGATACGTGACCATCGGCGGCATCGTCGCCACGGCGATGATTGCGGGCTCGGTGGCGGCGTTCGCGGCGCCGACGGCCCCGGCCCCGGCGGACTGCACGCCCCCGCCTGCGGCGGCCGGGCCCGCCGACCCCGGTGCGGGACCAGGCTCGGGCCCGACCGGGGGTCAGGGTGGCGCGGGGGAGCAGCCCGGGGGCAGTGGTTCCGGCGCCAGTGGTTCCGGTGACGACGGATCGGGCGGGTCCGCCGGCAGCGGTTCCGATGACGACGGGTCGGGAGGCGGTTCCGGGTCAGGTGCTGGGGACGGATCCGGCGGCTCGGACGACCACGGTTCGGCCGGTCAGGGATCCGACGACCACGGGTCCGACGACCACGGTTCGGGCCAGGGCGACGACCGCGGATCGGGCGGCTCGGACCACGCCGACACCGGCGAGCAGGGCTCGGGCGATCACGGCGACTCCGCCGACTCGGGTGCCGGCGACTCCGGTTCGGGTGACTCGCACTCCGGCCACCACGGCGGTCCCGGCAGCGGTTCGGACTCGGGTGGCTCGGATGACTCCGGCGGATCGGACGGCTCCGGTGTGTCGGACTCGGGGAAGCACGGCGACTCCGGCGGGGCGTCGGACGAGGGCGCACCGGCGGCTCCCGCCGACCCGGACGCAGAAACTGGTCCGGCGTCGAGCGGCACGATCGCGCCGCAGGGCGGCGTCCCCGCAGCTCAGTCCCCGGCTCAGGCGCCGGTGGTGCCCGTCCCTCCCGCGGAACCCGGTCAGGGTGCGCAGGTTCCCACCGCGCCCGGCGCAACCCTCCCCGGCACTACGCCGACTCCGACGCCCGGCAGTGCGACTGCAGCACCTGGCGCTGCGACTGCCCCCGGCATCGCGGCGGCTGTGACCGCACCCGGCACTGCGATCGCACCCGGGCACGCGACCGCACCGGGTATCGCGACCGCACCGGCCACTCCGTCCCCGACCGCACCGGGCGCGAGTGCCCCGGGTGCCGGTCTGGTCCCGAACCCGGCGCTCGCCCCGTGCCCGGCGGACGCGGGCGCGGACACCAGCGCGGCGGTGATGCACCAGTGGGGTGAGCCGAACCGCGTCGACGAGTTCGACGGCACCTCGCTGAGCGACGAATGGGAGCCCTACGACGGCGCGGGCCACAACGGCGCCGGCCGCCGCTCGCCCGACGCGTTCTCGGTCAAGGACGGCGTCCTCACCGTGACCGGCACCCCGGACGGCACCACCGGCGGGATGGCCTGGGGCAAGGGCCAGCAGTACGGCCGCTGGGAGGGCCGGGTGAAGGCGCCGGTGGCCGACCCGAGCTACCACGCGCTCCTGCTGCTGTGGCCCGACGCGGAGAACTGGCCCGTGGGCGGCGAGGTCGACTTCATGGAGATGTCGGACTCGAAGCGCCGGTCCACGGACATGTTCCTGCACTACGGCGAGGACAACCAGCAGGTCCAGGGCAGCGTCGACGTCGACGCCACCCAGTGGCACAACTGGGCGGTCGAGTGGACCCCCGACCACATCGCCGCGTTCGTCGACGGCAAGGAGTGGTGGCGCACGGACGACACCTCGATCCTCCCGCCCGGCCCGATGCACCTCACGGTCCAGCTCGACTGGTTCCCGGAGGGCGGCGGCGACGTGAAGCGGTCCGAGATGCAGATCGACTGGATCAAGCAGTACCCGCTCAACGGCACCGAGGCCGCCGAGGGCGAGGTCACGCACGCCAAAGACCTGGCGCACGACAGCGCCGGCAAGGCCGTGGAGGGTGCCTCCGACGTCGCCCGTGCGCCGATCGCGAGCGGAGTCGGTGCGGCCGAGGGTGTCGCGGACCGCGCGACTGCGACCGCGGAGGGTGCTGTGGATCTGGCTGGCGAGGCCGTCGAGGCGGTGGCGCCGCAGGGTCGGCTGACCGAGGGCGCCCCGGACGCCCTGCTCGGCCCGGCCGGCGTCGATCCCGGGGCGACCGACACGTCGGACCCGAGGCGGGGGCTGGTGCCGAACGCGGTCCGTGCGGGCTGACACGCATGCGGAGGGGCCGTCCGACCCGGGCGGCCGCTTCGTCGCGCCCCTCGCCTCCCGAGATCGCCGACTCGGTCGCCCGAGACTCCCGACCCGCGGTGCCGGATCTCCCGACTCGCGGTGCCGGAACTCCCGACTCGCGGTGCCGGAACTCCCGACTCGCGGTGCCGGAACTCCCGACTCGCGGTGCCAGAGCTCCCGACTCGCGGTGCCGGATCTCCCGACTCGCGGGGGCTGTAGTGCGACGCGCGGGAGTGACGGCTACACGTACTCCATCACCAACACCGCGGCGGTGCCGGGTTCGAGGGCCTGGTAGGCGTGGGGACGGTCGCCGGGGAAGCAGGCGTAGTCCCCGAGGCCCAGTTCCACCTCCTCGCCCTCCGGCCCCGCCAGCCAGCGCCCCGCCGTGACGACCATGTGCTCGGTCGTGCCGGGGATGTGGGCGTGCGCGGCGCGGGCCGGGCCGGGTTCGGCGGTGATCACGTGCAGGTCCCGGCGGGCCCCGGGCGGACAGGCCGCGAGCAGGGTGCCGGTGAAGGGCGAGTGCTCGCTCGGGATCACCACACCCTCCCCGGCCCGCACCACCCGCACGGCCCGCGCGGGCGGGTCGACCAGCCGGGAGAACGGGACGTCGAGCACGACGGCGATCGCCCACAGGGTCTCGACGCTCGGGTTCCCGGCGCCCGCCTCGAGCTGCGACAGCGTCGACTTGGCGATCCCCGCCCGCCGTGCGAGCTCGCCGAGCGACAGCTCGCGCCGGGTCCGCTCGCGCCGCACCGCAGAGGCGATGGCCGCGAGCGGCGTCCCCTCCGTTCGGTTCATCGGTCTCCTTATCCGGTTTGACGAACGCCTCGACGGTGTTCATCCTAACGGCCATGTGTTCGGCGCGGCGAACGGCTCTGGAGCGCGGCGACCTCCGGGACGCCCTGGCGCTCGGGGCGGCGATCACGGTCGTCGGAATGTCCTTCGGTGCCCTGGCAGCGGCCGCGGGGGTGCCCCCGGTGCTGACCGTGGCCATGTCGGTGCTGGTCTTCGCGGGCGGCTCGCAGTTCCTGGCGGTCGCGGTGGTCGCCGCGGGCGGGGCACCGATCGCCGCGGTGGCGGCCGGGCTGCTGCTGAACCTGCGGCACCTGCCGTTCGGGCTGGCGATCGGCGACCTCGCGGGCCGGACGCTGCCGGCCCGGCTCCTCGGCGCCCACATCCTGATCGACGAGAACGTCGCCTTCGCCCGCGCGCGGGGCAATGGCCCACGCGCCCGGGCGGCGTACCGGACGTGCGGAGCACTGCTGTTCGTCGGCTGGAACGCCGGCACCGTCGTCGGCCTGCTCGCCGGGTCGGCCGTGCCGGACCCCGCGTCGTTCGGGGTCGACGCGGCCTTCCCGGCCGCCCTGCTCGCGCTCCTGCTGCCCTCGCTGCGCGCGTCCGACGCCCGCCGGGTCGGCCTCGGCGCGGCCGTCGTCGCGCTCGCCGCCACGCCCTTCCTCCCGCCCGGGTTGCCGGTCCTGGTCGCGCTCCTGGCCCTGGTCCTCGCCGGCCGGACGGAGGCGGAGCGATGACCTGGGCCGCCGTCCTCGCCCTCGCCGCCGGCACCTACCTCGTCCGGCTCGCCGGCATCCTGTTGCGCGACAGGGTCACGCTCCCGGCGCGGCTCGCCCGGCTCACCGACCTCGGGGCGACCGCCCTGCTGGTCGCCCTGGTCGCGACCGCCGCGCTGACGGAGGCCGGCGGGTTCGCCGGCTGGGCCCGGCCCGCAGGCGTCCTCGTCGGTGGGGTGGCGGCGTGGCTGAAGGTGCCGTTCGTGCTGGTCGTGGTGCTGGCCGCGGGAACCACGGCGGGCCTGCGCACCCTCGGGGTCGCCTAATGGGTTCTGTCGAGCTGGGGTTGTGCCAGGCTCGGCGCTGGTAGCGGCCAGCGGGTCAGCACTCTCGTCGCCGGAGCGTTGAGCTCTAGAGTCAGATCGTGCGCCCGCTGGTCGCGAGCAGGTCGAACCGCTGATGGGATGACGTGCCCCGGCCCTCGAGCTCGTCGGGGTCGGTGAGCACTTGACCATTAGGTCGCGGGTCCTGCTCCACGCTGCCGTCGACGAAGGACCAAGCGGGAGGCGGTGGGGCCGTTGCTGTTCGTCGGTGACGACTGGGCCGAGGATCACCACGACGTGGAGATCGTCGACGAGGCCGGGAAACGACTCGGGCGAGCGCGGCTGCCGGAGGGCATGGCCGGGATGTCCCGGCTGCACGAGATGCTCGCCGAGCATCTCGACGACACCGACCTCGACCCGCAGACCGGGATGCTCGCCGACGGGGCGGTGGTGGTGGGCATCGAGACCGACCGCGGCCCGTGGGTCACCGCGCTGCTCGCGGCCGGCTACCGGGTGTTCGCGCTCAACCCGATGTCGGTGGCCCGCTACCGCGAGCGGCACTCCACCTCCGGGGCGAAGTCCGATGCCGGGGACGCGCACGTGCTGGCCGAGATCGTTCGCCTCGACCGCGAGCATCACCGCCCGGTGGCCGGGGACAGCGCGCAGGTCGAGGCGCTCAAGCTGGTCGCCCGGACGCACCAGAGCCTGATCTGGGACCGGACCCGGCACCTGCAGCGGCTGCGCCAAGCGCTGCGGGAGTACCACCCGGGGCTGCTCGACGCCCTGGTCGCGGGCAGGTTGGAGCTGACCGATCCGGACGCGGTCGAGCTGCTCGAGCGGGCCCCGGACCCCGACCGGGCCGCCCGGCTGTCGAGGGCGAAGATCGCGGCGATCCTGAAGAGGCACCGCCGCCGCAACGTCGATGCCCGCGCCGAGGCGATCCAGACGGCGCTGCGCGCGCCGGTGCTGCGCCAGCCGCCTGCGGTCGAGTCGGCGTACGCGACGATCGCGTTGACCCAGGCCCGGCTGCTCACGGCGCTGTCCGGGCAGCTGCCGGGACTGGAAGAGGTGATCGGTCAGGGTTTGGCCGGCACCCGGACGCTGAGATCTACGCCAGCCTTCCGGGCCTCGGTGTGACTCTCGGGGCCCGGGTGCTCGCCGAGTTCGGAGACGACCCGCACCGCTACCGCGACGCCAAGGCCCGCAAGAACTACGCGGAACGTCCCCGATCACCCGCGCGTCCGGGCGCAAGACCGTCGTGTTGGCCCGCTACGCCCGCAACCGCCGCATCGGTGACGCCGTCCATCGATGGGCGTTCTGCGCCCTGAGGGCCTCACCAGGTGCCCGCGCCTACTACGACGCCCTCCGCGCTCGCAGCATCGGACACAACGCCGCGCTACGACAGCTCGGCAACCGGCTGGTCGGAATACTGCACGGCTGCCTCAAGACCCGCACCCGCTACAACGAGACCACCGCCTGGGCCCACCACCACACCACCGCCGCTTGACACCACTACGTCATGGGATGTCTGACTCGCAAGATCGGGACGGAGCCGCGAGACTGCGCGCGTGCCGCGCCCGCTCGCCCCGCTCCTCGCCTGGCTCCTGGTCGTCGCGGCCGGCGTCGCCGCCGTCGTCACGATCCTTCCGCCCACGCCCGAGCGCGACCCCGCCGCGGCCGGGCCGTCCGCCGCCCGGGCCTTCGCCGACGTGGAGCGCATCGCCGTGCGCCCGCATGTCGCCGGCTCGCCCGCCAACGACGCCGTGCGCGAGTACGTGCTGACCACCCTGCGGGACATGGGGTTCGCATCGCGGGTGCAGGACACGATCGGCGTCAACGCCGGGTCTCTCGGCGACAGGACGGCGGCCGCCGCCCGCGTCCGCAACGTGATCACGACGGTGCCCGGGACGGCCTCGACCGGGCGGGTGTTCCTCGTGGCGCACCACGACTCCGTCCAGTCCGGCCCCGGCGCCAACGACGACGGCGCGGGGACTGCGACCCTGCTCGAGACGGCCCGGTGGCTGCGGGCCCACCCGCCCCGCAACGACGTCGTCCTGGTCTCGACGGACGCCGAGGAGGCCTGCCTGTGCGGGGCGGAGGCGTTCGTCGCGGAGGCGCCGGAGGCAGCCGGCGGCGGGGTCGTGCTCAACGTCGAGGCCCGCGGCACGTCCGGCCCCGTGATCATGTTCGAGACCACGCCGGGCAACGGCGCCGTGGTGCGGGAGTTCGCGGCGGCGGCCCCGCACCCCGTCGCGACGAGCTTCGCGGGGGAGGTCTACCGGATCCTGCCGAACGACACCGACTTCAGCCCCTTCCGCGACGCCGGCCGCTTCACCGGGCTGAACAGCGCGTACATCGACGGCAGCGCGGCCTACCACGCACCGCAGGACGTTCCGGCGCGGATGGACCTCGGGTCGCTGCAGATGCACCTGGACAACACGACGGCACTGGTGTCGCGGCTCGGGACCGTCGACCTCGCCGCCGTGCGCGCGGAGTCGGCCGACGCGACGTACTTCCCGGTCGTGGGCCTGCTCGTCCGCTACCCGGGCGCGCTGGTCGTGCCGCTCGCGGTCCTCGCCGTCGTCGCGGTCGCGGGCTTCGCCCTGGTCGCGCTCCGCTGGGGGCGGACGACGGGGCGGCAGCTGCTGGCCGGGGCGGCCGCCGGGCTGGTCCCGCTCGTCGTCGCACCGGCGCTCGCGCAGCTGGTGTGGTTCGGGCTGACGACGCTGCGCCCGGGCTATGCGGCGCTGCGCGACCCGTGGCAGCCGGGTTGGGACCGGGTCGCCCTGGCCTGCCTGGTCGCGGCCGTGGTGCTGGCGTGGTTCGCCCTGCTGCGCAACCGGATCGGGACGACGGCGCTGGCCGTCGGCGGGCTGGCGTGGCTCGCGGTACTGGGCGTGCTCCTGGCGGTGGCGACGCCCGGCGGCTCCTACCTGACCGCCCTGCCGGCGTTGGCGGGCGGCGTCGCGGGCATGATCGGCGGCCGGATCGCCGCGGCCCTGGCGGGAGTGGTCGCCGTGCTGGTCCTGGTTCCGACGGCCGTACTGTTCCTGCCGGCGCTGGGCCTGTCCGTCGCCGCGGTCCCGGCCTTCATGACGGTGCTGCTCGGCGTCGCGCTCGTCCCGCTGCTGGACCTCCTGCCGGTCCCGCGGCTCACGCCCGCCGTGGCCCTGGCGGCCGCGCTCGTCCTCGGCGCCACCGGCTTCGCGCGCAATGCCTTCGACGCCACGCAGCCCGCCCCGAGCCAGCTCGTGTACCTGCTCGACGCCGACGCACACTCGGCCCGCTGGGTCAGCGCGGAGGCCCGGCCCGGGCCGTGGACCGCCGGCCACGTCGACGGGAGCGAGGAGCTCGACCTGCCCGGGTTCGGGGGTACCTACGCGACCGGCCCGGCGCTCCCGGCGGACCTGCCGCCCGCGACCGTGACCGCGACCCGCGAGGGCCGGTCGGTCACCGCGCGGATCAGCCCGCAGCGCACGGTCCGCTTCGTGGCCCTGCGCAGCGAGGGCGGCGTGGTCACCGCGGCCGAGATCGGGACAGGGGTGGCGGGCACGCCCGTGCCCGTCCGCGACGGCCGCCTCGACCTGTTGTTCCACGCCCCGCCGCCCGAGGGCCTGGAACTCCGCCTCACCCTGCGCGACGTGCCCGCCGGTGACCTGCGCCTGCAGGTCACCGACGGGTCCGACGGGCTCGACGGGCTGCCCGGGTTCCGGCCCCGGCCGCCGGACGTCGGCGTGGCGGGCAGCCACACGAGCGAGCTCGTCGCGGTGACGGGCTCCCACCCGCTCTGAGCGTGCGAGCGAAGGAGTCCGTCAGGCGAAGTCGACGGTCACGCAGCCGACCCGGTCACCCGCGGTCCCGGCCTTGCCCGGCTCCGTCGCCGTCTTCATCGCGTGGATCACGACGGACTGCGGCGCGGCCTGGTCGGTGAACGCCCACTGGGCCTGCGTGGCGGTGACCGAGGCGGCGCCCTGCGCGTCCGTGGTGAAGTCCAGCCACACCTCGTTCTGCGGGTTGGCGTAGGCCGGGTCGACGCTCGGGCTCACCGGGTCGGCGACGTGCTGGAAGTGCGGGCCGGAGTCCGCGGCGGCGGGGCCGCACGGCTTCTGGTGGGCGTGGGAGCCGTACGTGCGGTTCGGCACCAGGCCCGTGACCGCGAGGGTGACGGTGGAGCTGGTGCCCTCAGTCGACGACGTGACCTTCGCCGTGGCGCCGGCCGGCACCAGCTGGGGGTTGTAGGTGATCGCGTCGCCGGTGCTGGCGAACGTCGCCTCGACGTCGACGTCGTCCCCGGCGGAGCCGCTCGCGGCCGGGGCCGCCGGGGCGGCCGGGGCCGTCGTCGCGGCCGGCGTGCCGGTCTCGGTCGACGGCGTCTGGGACGGCGACGAACAGCCGACGAGCGCGACGGACAGGACGGCCAGCGCCGGGAGGACGAGGCGGTGGAGGGTGCGTGGTGGGACCATGAATCAGACATACCCCATGGGGGTGTGATCATCGGATACCGCCGCGCCCGGTAGCCCGATCGTGGCGCCGGAGGTCCGGCGGGCGGGGACGAGCGGTCCGGCCGGTGATCGGGGACGATCGGGCCCGTGCGAGTTCTCGTGATCGGAGCGACCGGCTACGTCGGCGCGAGGCTGGTGCCGCGGCTGCTCGCGGAGGGGCACGCCGTCCGCTGTCTCGTGCGGTCGCCGGAGCGGCTGGCGCGGACCGGCTTCGCCGACCGGGTGGAGGTCGTGCGGGGGAGCGTCGGCGATGCCGCCCCCACCGGGGAGGCGTGTCGCGGTGTCGAGGCCGTCGTCCACCTCGTGCACTCCATGGACGGGCCGGACTTCGCCGACCGCGACCGGGTCGCGGCCCACACGCTCGCCGCGGCGGCCGAGGCCGGGGGCGTGCGGCGGATCGTCTACCTGGGCGGGCTGCAGCCCACCGGCGAGGCCAACTCCGCCCATCTCGGGTCGCGCCACGAGGTCGGCGAGATCCTGCTGGCCGGCGCGGTGCCCACGGCGGTGCTGCAGGCCGGGATCGTCGTCGGCCGGGGGTCGGCGAGCTTCGAGATGATCCGGCACCTCGCCGAGACGGTCCTCGGCGGCCCGCCGGTCCTCCCGCTGCCGGACCAGGCGTGGAACCGCATCCAGCCGATCGCGATCGACGACGTCCTGTACTGGCTCACCGCCTGCCTGCGGCTGCCGCCGGAGGTGAACCGGGCGTTCGACGTCGGCGGGCCGGAAGCGCCCAGCTACGTCGAGCTGCTGCGCGGGTACGCCCGCGAGGCCGGGCTGGCCCGCGCCCTCACCGTGCCGGTCCCGCTCGCCGCGCCGCGGCTGGGCGCGCGGGCGGTCGAGGCGCTCACGCCGGTCGACCGCGAGCTCGCCGGGCCGCTGCTCGAGTCGATGGCCTACGACCTCGTCTGTCGTGAGTCGGACCTGTCCGCGCTGGTCGGGGACCCGCCCGGCGGCCGGACGCCGTACCGCGAAGCGGTGCGCCGGGCCCTCGCCGAGGAGGGGTCGGCGGGCGCGGCGGCCACCGACCCGGAGGGGTCCGGCCCGCCCGCGCTGACCGGCCGGCACGTCGAGGAGGTCGACGCGCCGCCCGAGGTCCTGTGGTCCGTGGTCGCGGGGCTGGGCGGCGACGAGGGCTGGCACACCGTGCCCGGGGCGTGGGCGCTGCGGCAGCGGCTCGACGGCCTGGTGGGCGGCGTCGGGCTGCGGCGCGGCCGGCCCGAGCGGCTCGAGCCGGGCGCACCGGTCGACTGGTGGCGGGTCGAGGAGGTCGACCAGGGGCACGCCCTCGCGCTGCGCGCGGAGACGCGGCTGCCGGGGGTCGCGCGGCTGCGGATGACGGTCGAACCCGCCGGCGACGGGGCGAGCCGCTATACGCAGACCGTCACGTTCCGTCCCCGGGGGCTCGCGGGGCGCGTCTACTGGTACGCGCAGAAGCCGGGGCACGACCTGATCTTCGGTGTGATGGCCCGGATGGTGGCCTACGAGGCGGAGCGCCGCGCGGGCCAGCATCAGCAGCCGAACGGCGGAGGATGATCCACCGTAACGCTGTTACCCGACGCGAGATCGTTGCGCCTGCATCTTTCGTTACCACTGCGTAGCGTGAGATTTCGCGGATTGACGGGGCACGGGCGTCACCGAGAGCATTCGCCGCAGCCGTCCGCTCCCCCGCAACGGCTGCGCCCGACCGGACCGACCCCCGACGGTCCCGGCGGGTCCGCCACGAGCCGTCGCGAGCGGCGCCCGCCGGCGCCGCTCGCGACGGCCGGCCGCTACTTCTCCCCGTACCGCGCGAAGGCCCGCGTGAACGTGGCCGTCCCGGAGGTCATCGCCCGCAGGTCCACCGCGTAGCGCAGCAGCTCCTCGGACGGCACCTCGGCGCGGACCACGGTGCGCCCCGCCGTGTCCGTCGGCTCGGTGCCCAGCACCCGCCCGCGGCGCGACGACAGGTCGCCGAGCACGACCCCGAGGTGGTCGTCGAGGATCGTGACGGCGACCTCGTCGACCTGCTCCAGCAGCGTCACCCCGCAGGCCTCGGCGGCCTCCCGGAGCGCGAGCGCCCCGGCGGTCTGGAAGGCGGCGTCGGACGAGTCGACGCTGTGCGCCTTGCCGTCGACGAGCGTCGCCCGGATGTCGACGACGGGGTGCGGCGGCGCGTCCGGGCCCTCCGACGGCGCGGTGAGGCCCCGCTCGAGCTGCGCCCGGATGCCCTTCTCGACGCTCGGGACGTACTGCGTCGGCACCGACCCGCCGACCACGGCGGACTTGAACTCGAAGCCGGACCCGCGGGGGAGCGGCTCGAACTCGACGTGGCAGATCGCGTACTGGCCGTGCCCGCCGGACTGCTTGACGTGCCTGCCGGTCACCCTCGCCTTGTGGTCGAGCGTGACCCGCATCGGCACCCGCACCGGCTCGGTGTCGACGTTGGCCCCGGCCTCGCGCAGCCGGGACAGCACGACATCCGCGTGCGCCTCGCCGGTGCACCACAGCACCGTCTGGTGGGTCTCCGGGTTGCGCTCCAGGATCAGCCCCGGGTCCGCCGCGACCAGCTTGCCGAGCGTGCGGGCGAGCGCGTCCTCGTCGCTGCGGTCCTTCGCCACGACGGCGATCGGCAGCAACGGTTCCGGCAGGTCCCAGGCCCGCAGCAGCAGCGGGTGCTCGGCGTCGGACACGGTGTCGCCTGTCTCGGCCCCGGACAGCTTGGTCAGCGCGCAGATGTCGCCGGCCACGCAGGTCTCCGTCTCCTGCAGCGTGGAGCCGAGCGGGGTGTACAGGTGGCTGAGCCGGTCGTCCGAGTCGTGGCCGGGCGGGAACGCGCTCGCGTCCTCCGGACTGGTCCGCGGGGCGGGGACGTGCCCGCTGACGTGCACGGACGTGTCCGGCCGCAACGTCCCGGAGAACACCCGGACCAGCGAGACCCGACCGACGTACGCGTCGGCCGAGGTGCGCACGACCTCGGCGGCCAGCGGGCCGCCGGGGTCCACGGTGAGCGCGTCGTGCGCGCCGCCGTCGATCGTCGACACCATCGGCAGGGGGCGTTCCAGCGGGGACGGGAACCCGCCCGCGAGCAGTTCGAGCAGTGCGTCGAGACCGACGCCGCTGGCCGAGCAGACCGGCACGACGGGGTGGAAGGCGCCGCGCGCGACGGCCGTCTCCAGGTCGTCGATCAGCACCGCGGTGTCGATGTCCTCGCCGCCGAGGTAGCGCTCCATGAGCGTCTCGTCCTCGGACTGCTCGATGATCCCCTCGATCAGCGTGGCCCGGGCCTCCTCCGCCCCGGCCGGCGCCGCGCCCTCGGGGGTCTGGCTCAGCAGGCCGTACAGGCCGCCGTCGATGGGCAGGTAGAGCGGCGCGACCCCGCCGAACGCCTCCTGGCAGGCGATCTGGGTCGCCTCGACGTCGGCCCGCGCCTGGTCGCACCGCGCGACGACGAGCGCCCGGGGCGTCCCGACGGCGGCGCACTCCTGCCACAGCGCGATCGTCCCGGCGTCGATGCCCTCGCCGTCCGCGCCCGCGATCGCCGGGACGACGAAGAGCGCGGCGTCCGCGGCCCGCAGGCCGGCGCGCAGCTCCCCGACGAAGTCCCCGTAGCCGGGCGTGTCGATGAGATTGATCTTGAGCTCGCCGTGCCGCAGCGGCGCGACGGCGAGCGTGACGGAACGGTGCTGGCGGACGGCGGCAGGGTCGTGGTCGCACACGGTCGTCCCGTCGAGCACGCTGCCCTGCCGGGGGATCACGCCGGTGTGCGCGAGCAGCGCCTCCACCAGCGTCGTCTTCCCCGACCCGGACGGCCCGACGAGGGCGACGTTCCGGATGAGCGAGGGATCGGTGACCGGCGCCCCGATCCCGTCTGATGCTCCGCGCTGGCCGGTCTTGGGGTCTGATCTGACGGTCATTGCGACCACCTCCGCTGGGGTGCACTCCGATGTGCTGCGGGTCACAGCCGATTCCACTCCCCTCGTCGCGCGGGCACAACCCCGCGCACAGGGTCCGCCTCAAGCCTTGCCCAATCCGGTGGCGGCGCGCGCGGGATCACACGGCGCGCGCGAGTAGGGTCCCTGGCCGTGCCCATACCCGGTCCCGGATACGCCATCACCGTCCGCGTCGAGGCCCCGGCCTCCGCCAGCGCCGCCGGGGATCTGGCCGTGGCGGTCGGCAACGTCGGCGGGGTCGTGACCGCGTTCGACGTCGTCGAGGCCCGGACGGCCACGATCGTCGTCGACATCTCCTGCAACGCCCTCAACTCCGACCACGCCGAGGAGATCACCGCCGCGCTCGGCGCGGTGCCCGGCGTGCACGTGCGCAAGGTGTCCGACCGGACCTTCCTGATCCACCTCGGCGGCAAGCTCGAGGTGCAGTCGAAGGTCGCGCTGCGCAACCGCGACGACCTCTCCCGCGCCTACACCCCCGGCGTCGCCCGGGTCTGCCAGGCGATCGCGGCGAACCCGTCCGACGCGCGCCGGCTCACGATCAAGCGCAACACCGTCGCCGTGGTCACCGACGGCTCCGCGGTCCTGGGGCTGGGCAACCTCGGCGCCGCCGCGGCGATGCCGGTCATGGAGGGCAAGGCGGCGCTGTTCAAGCGGTTCGCCGGGGTCGACGCCTGGCCGGTCGCGCTGGACACCCAGGACACCGAGGAGATCATCCGCACCGTCGAGGTGATCGCCCCGGCGTACGGCGGGATCAACCTGGAGGACATCGCCGCGCCGCGCTGCTTCGAGATCGAGCGCCGGCTGCGCGAGATGCTCGACATCCCGGTCTTCCACGACGACCAGCACGGCACCGCCGTCGTCGTCCTCGGGGCGCTGCGCAACGCGCTGCGCGTGGTCGGCAAGAAGATCACCGACTGCACGATCGTGGTGTGCGGGGTGGGCGCGGCCGGGTCGGCGATCATCCGGCTGCTGGCCTCGGAGAAGCCGGGCGACGTGCTCGCCGTCGACATCGACGGGATCGTGCACTCCGGCCGTGCGGGCCTCGACGACAACCTGGCCTCGATCGCCGAGCAGACCAACCACCGGGGCAGGCAGGGATCGCTGGCCGACGCGCTGGTCGGCGCGGACGTGTTCATCGGCGTCTCCGCGCCGAACCTGTTCGGGGTCGAGGAGCTGGCCACGATGGCCGACGACGCGATCGTGTTCGCGCTGGCCAACCCGGACCCGGAGATCGACCCGTCGGTCGCGATGCACCACGCGGCCGTGGTCGCCACGGGCCGCTCGGACTACCCGAACCAGATCAACAACGTGCTCGCGTTCCCCGGGGTGTTCCGCGGGCTGCTCGACGCGCAGGCCCACGACATCACCGACCGGATGCTGCTCGCGGCCGCGGCGGCGATCGCGGACGTGGTGCACGAGCCCAACGCCAGCTTCATCGTGCCCAGCGTGTTCGACCCGTCGGTGGCCCCCGCGGTCGCCGAGGCCGTCCGGCACGCCGCGCAGGAGGCCGCGCGGGCGGGCGAGGTGGCCGCCGGGCAGTGACCGGCGGGTGGGCCGCATCACCGTCTACCCTGGTAGAGGTGGTGATCGAGCAGTGACCGGAGCCGTCCCGACGATCGGCGTCCTGGCCCTCCAGGGCGACGTCCGCGAGCACGCCGCCGCCCTCGAGGCGACCGGTGCGAAGGCCGTGCCGGTCCGCCGCCCGGCCGAGCTGGCCGCGGTCGACGGGCTGGTGATCCCGGGCGGCGAGTCGACCACGATGAGCCGGCTCCTCGAGGTCTTCGAGCTGCTCGACCCGCTGCGGGACCGGATCGCCGACGGCATGCCCGCCTACGGCTCCTGCGCCGGGATGATCCTGCTCGCCGGCGAGGTGCTCGACGGCCGGCCGGACCAGAAGCAGCTCGGCGGGCTGGACGTCGTCGTGCGGCGCAACGCCTTCGGCCGCCAGGTCGACTCGTTCGAGACCGACCTCGCCTTCACCGGCGTCGAGGGCGGCCCGGTCCGCGCCGTGTTCATCCGGGCGCCGTGGGTCGAGAAGACCGGCGACGACGTCGAGGTGCTCGCCGCGGTCCCGCCCGTCACGAGCACGGGGAAGGACCCCGGCGCCGCCGCGGGCCGCCCGGTCGCGGTCCGGCAGGGCACGGTGATCGCCACCGCGTTCCACCCGGAGCTCACCGGCGACGGTCGGGTGCACGCCCTCTTCGCCGACGTCGTCCGGCAGACCTGACCGCGCGGGTCAGCCCGTCGCGACGGGGTCCCGCCCGGCGGCCGCCCGGCCCTCGGCCAGGAAGGCGGCGAGGGCGTCGACGTCCGGCAGCTCCGAGGCCGGCCGCAGCGCGCCGAACGGGGCGTTCCAGAACTCCCCGCGCCGGGGCTCCCACGGTCCGACGTAGGCGTACGGGGCCGGGTGGGCCGCGTCGCCGGGGGAGACCCCGTAGTTGACCCGGTCCGCCGTCACCCCCAGGTCGAAGTGCTCGGGCCAGAGCACCGGGTCGCCGAGCGTCCGCAGCGCGGCGTCGCCCCGGGCGAACCAGTCCGCGAGGTGCTCCACCGCGATCGGGTCGGGGGCGAACGGCTCGTCCGGGCCGACGCCCGAGCCGTCGGCGTAGAGCCCCTCGGGCGGCCCGACCTGCACCCCCGCCGCCTCGGCGAGCTGCCGGCACGTGCCGGCGAGCGGGGCGCGACCGCCCCGCCAGACCAGCTCGGTGTGCTCGACCCGCAGCGTGGAGAGGGTGCCGCCGAACCCGCCGGGCGTCACCTTCAGCCGGATGGTGCCGTCGGTCCGGTACTGCGGGCCCGCGACCACCGACTCCGCCACCGCGTGCAGCGCCCGCCGCGTCGCCACCAGGATCCGCTCGTCCATGCCGTCCTCCCACCCGTCGTGCCGATCGTGTAACGCCCGCCCGTCCGGCGTGCTCTGTGTCCCCACCAGTGTCGGACGGAGCCGGGAGCGTTACATGGACACGAACTTCCTGCCGATCATCCGTTGGGACGGGCTGGCCGAGGACGTGCCCGTCGGTGCCGAGGCCGACGGCATCGACCTGGTCGTCGTGCGTCGCGGCGGCGAGGCGCACGTGTTCGAGGGCCGCTGCCCGCACCGCGGCGCGCTGCTCGCGGACGGCCGCGTCGAGGGCCCGAACCTGGTCTGCGGGGTGCACGGCTGGGACTACCGGCTCGACACGGGGGTCTCGGCCTACAACCCGACGGAGCGGCTCTACAAATTCTCGTGCCACGTCGTCGACGACGAGGTGCTGGTGGACAAGGCCGAGCTCGCGGACTACCGGGCGATGCGGCCGGAACGGCGTGTCGTCTCCACCTACGACCGGCTCTTCGACGACCCCCACCAGGACAGCCCGGAGGAGCCCTACGTCGGCGAGATCCACCGGCTGGCCCGGCACGGGCTGTCGGGGGTGCACGGACAGGTCGCGGCAATGGGCGTGCCCCGGCCGGAGCTGCCGTCCTGGGACGACCTGCAGGTCCTCACCGCGCAGCTGCACCGCTTCCCGATGCTGGACGACGAGCCGGTGGACACCGCGGTCACGATCGGCCCGGCCGCCGCGCGGCCGTTGCGCCTGGCGATCCCGCTGTTCGTGTCGGACATGAGCTTCGGTGCGATCTCGGCCGAGGCGAAGACCGCCCTGGCCCGCGGGGCAGAGGGCGCCGGGACGGCGATCTGCTCGGGTGAGGGCGGGATGTTGCCCGAGGAGCTGGCCGAGTGCTCGCGCTACCTGTACGAGCTGGCGTCGGGCCGGTTCGGCTGGGACGAGGCCTGCCTGGACCGGGTCCAGGCGCTGCACCTCAAGCTCGGCCAGGGGGCGAAGACCGGCACCGGCGGGCACCTGCCCGGCCACAAGGTCGTCGGGCGGATCGCGGAGGTCCGCGGCCTTCCCGAGGGCACGGCGGCGGTGTCGCCGGCGCGGTTCACCGACTGGACCACGCTGCTCGACGCCCGGGCCCTGGTCGACCAGGTCCGGAAGCGGTCCGGCGGCATCCCGGTGGGCGTGAAGATGTCGGCCCAGCACATCGAGGCCGATCTCGACGCCGCGCTCGACCTCGGTGTCGACTACGTCATCCTCGACGGCCGCGGCGGCGGCACGGGCGCGGCACCGACGATCTTCCGCGACACGATCAGCGTGCCGACCATGGCCGCGCTGGCCCGCGCCCGCCGGCACCTCGACCTGGCCGGGGCCCGGGACGTCACGCTCGTCGCGACCGGCGGGTTCCGGCGGGCCCAGGACATGGTCAAGGCCCTGGCCCTGGGTGCCGACGCGATCGCCGTGTCGAACGTGGCGCTGCAGGCCATCGGCTGCGTGGGCATGCGCGCCTGCCACACCGACAACTGCCCGATGGGCATCGCCACCCAGAAGCCGCACCTGCGCGCGCGGCTGCCGGTGCAGCGCGCGGCCGAGCAGCTGACCCGGCTGCTGGGCGCCATGACGGACCTGATGGTGGTGCTCGCGCGGGCCTGCGGGCACGACTCCCTGTCGCACTTCACGCCGAAGGACCTCACGAGCTGGAAACGCGACGTCGCCGAGCTGGTCGGCGTCCACTACGCGGGGGTGACCCGATGACCTGCTGGTACGAGCTCGACGAGCTGCCCGACGAGGGTCGGGTGCGCACCGCGGTCGTCGACGGCCGGACGCTGGCCGTGTCCCGCTGCGGCGGGCGCATCGGCGCGCTGGACAACCACTGCCCGCACCAGGGCGGACCGCTGGGGGAGGGGGCGATCGAGAGCGGCCTGCTCCGCTGCCCGTGGCACGGCTACGACTACGACCCGACGACCGGGCGGCCGCCCGAGGGCTTCTCCGACGCCCCCGTCGCCTTCCCGGTCGAGCAGCGCGGCGACTCCGTCTGGGTCGCCCTGCCCGAGCGCACCGAGCGGCCGCGCAGCGTGTCCGACGTGCTGGTGGAGACGCTGGTGGCCTGGGGCGTCGACACCGTGTTCGGCATGGTCGGGCACTCGAACCTCGGGTTCGCCGAGGCGCTGCGCCGGGCCGAGGCCCGCGACGAGCTGCGCTACGTCGGCATCCGGCACGAGGGCGCGGCGGCCTTCGCCGCCTCCGCCTACGGCAAGCTCACCGGCCGCCCCGCCGCCTGCCTCGCCATCGCCGGCCCCGGCTCGACGAACCTGCTCACCGGGTTGTACGACGCGAAGCTCGACGGCGCGCCGGTGCTCGCGATCTCCGGCCAGGTCCCGTCGTCGGTGCTGGGCCGCGGCGCCTTCCAGGACCTCGACCTCTCCGCCGCCTTCCGGGACGTGGCGGTCTCCACCGTCACCGTGCACGCCGGCTCCGACCACGCCGAGCTGGCCGCCACCGCCGTCAAGCACGCGGTCGACGGCCGCGGCGTCGCCCACCTCGTCCTGCCCGACGAGGTGCAGGACCTGCCCTCCGACGCCCGGGCCGGCGCGCCTGCCGGCCGCCGCGCCGATCTCGCGGTCGCCCCGCCCGAGGCGGAGCTGGCCGCGGCGGTCGAGCGCCTGGCCGCCGCCCGCCGTCCGGTGATCATCGCCGGGCAGGGGGCGCGGGACGCCGCGGCCGACCTGCGGGCCCTCGCCGAGGGGCTCGGCGCACCGGTGCTCACCACCTTCCGCGCCAAGGGCCTCGTGCCCGACACCCACCCGCTCGGCGCCGGGGTGCTCGGCCGCTCCGGCACGCCCGTCGCGTCGTGGCTGATGAACGAGGCCGACCTGCTCCTGGTCGTCGGGGCGTCGTTCGCCAACCACACCGGGATCGCCCCGTACAAGCCGATCGTGCAGGTCGACGACACGCCCTCGGCCATCGGGCGCTTCCACGGCGTGGAGATCGGGCTGCTCGGCGACTCCGCCGTCACGGTCCGGGCCCTCGCCGCCCGGCTCGGTGAGACGATCGCCGCGGACCAGCGCCCGGACGTCGCCGCCCGGTGGGCGATCTGGCGGGCGGAGAAGGCGCGCCGCGCGGCCGACGACCGGGGTCGCGGGGTCGCGTCGGCGGCGGTGTTCGCGGCGTTGTCCACGCACTGCCCGGCCGACGCCGTGATCACGGTGGACGTCGGCAACCACGCCTACAGCTTCGGCCGGTACTTCGAGAGCGCCGGGCAACCGGCACTGATGTCGGGCTACCTCGGGTCGATCGGCTTCGGCTACCCCGCCGCGCTGGGGGCGTGGGCGGCGGATCCGCGGCGTCCCGTCGTGGCGGTGACCGGCGACGGCGGCTTCGGCCAGTACCTCGCCGAGCTCACGACCGCGGTCAAGTACGGGATCCCGGTCAAACACGTGCTGCTCGACAACGGGGCCCTGGGCAAGATCAGCAAGGAGCAGCTGGCCGGCGACCTCCCGGTCTGGCAGACCTCCCTGGTCAACCCGGACTTCGCCGGCTACGCCCGGCTCTGCGGCGCCACCGGCATCCCGGTCCACCGGGCCGACGAGCTCGGCGCGGGGATGAAGGAGCTGTTCGCCGCCGAGGGCCCGGCCCTGCTGCACGTGCACACCGACGGCGAGCTGGTGTGAGGGCCGTGCGATGTCGGTGAACCTGGTGCTCGTGCTGGCCGTCGCCGCGGGCGTCCCGCTGCTGCTCGGCCTGGTCCCGGCGCTGCCGCTGCCCGGACCCCTGCTGGAGATCGTCGCGGGGATCGTGCTGGGCCCGGCGGTGCTGGGCTGGATCGAACCCGACGCGACCGTACGGGCGTTCGCCCTGTTCGGGCTGGCCTTCCTGCTCTTCCTCGCCGGGACCGAGGTCGACCTCAGGCGCTTCCGCGGCGGTCCCGGTCGCCGGGTCGCCCTCTCGCTCGGCGTGTCGGTCGTCCTCGCCGCCGTGGTCGCGGCGGTGCTGCAGGCCGCCGGTGTCCGTGGGGCCGCGCTGGTCGGGGTCGCGCTGCTGGCGACCTCGCTCGGGCTCGTCGTGCCGGTCCTCGGCGACGCGGGCGTGCGCGACCGGCCCGTCGGGCGGCTGGCGATCGCCGGCGCCTCGGCCGGCGAGGTCGCCGCGGTCGTGCTGCTGTCGGTCGGGCTGGCGGGCGGGGACACCCCGCTCGGCGGGCGGCTGCTGCTCCTGGTCCTGCTGCTCGCCGGCCTCGTCGCCGTCGGGCTGGTCGTGCTCGGGGCGGAACATTCGACGCGGGTGTCCGCGCTGGTCATGCGGCTGGCCGACACGAGCGCACAACTGCGGGTCCGGCTGACCGTGCTGCTGGTGGCGGGGCTGACGCTCGCGGCCGAGGCGCTCGGCTTCGAGGCCATCCTCGGCGCCTTCCTCGCCGGGCTGCTCGTGCGCGCGCTCGACCCGGATCCCGAGCGGAGCCACCCGCGGTACCCGGTCAAGCTCGAGGCGGTCGGGTTCGGCCTGCTCGTGCCGGTGTTCTTCGTGACGAGCGGGCTCACCCTGGACCTGCGCGGGCTGGTCGAGCACCCGGCCGCCCTGGCCGCGGTGCCGCTGTTCCTGGCCGCGCTGCTGGTCGTGCGGGGCCTGCCCGCGCTCGCGTTCCGCCGCGAGCTCGACCGTCGTGAGCTGCTGGCCGTGGGCCTGCTCCAGGCGACCTCCCTGCCCTTCCTCCTGGCGGCCGCGCAGATCGGCGAGGAGATGGGTCTGCTCGACCCGGCGACCGGGGCAGCGCTGGTCGCCGCCGGTCTCGTGTCGGTCCTGGTGCTGCCCGCGCTCGCCCTCGCGCTCCTGCCGCGACGCGTTCCCGCCCCGGCGTGAGGCGGCTACCGTGCCCCCGTGCCGGTTGCGGACCCGGAGCTGGTCGAGCGCCTGCGCGGGGGCGACGAGCAGGCCTTCGCGGAGGTCGTCCGGCTCTGGTCGCCGGCCATGCTGAGGGTGGCGCGGGCGCACGTGCGCACGCACGCGTCGGCGGAGGAGGTCGTGCAGGACGCCTGGCTGGCCGTGCTGCGCGGACTCGACGGCTTCGCGGCCCGGGCATCGCTCAAGACCTGGATCTTCACCATCCTGGTGAACACCGCGCGCCGCCGCGGCCGGGCCGAGGCCGGCCGGGTCCTCGAGCTCGAGCGCCCGGGTGTGGACCCGCGCCGGTTCCGTGGCGAGGACGACGAGTACCCCGGGCACTGGCGGGACGAGGCGGCCCCAGCGGAGTGGGGCCCGGAGCCCGAGGTGCTCGCCGCCGAGTTCCGTGGTCTCCTGGGACGCGCCCTGGCCGAGCTCCCCGACCGGCAACGCGCCGTCGTCGAGCTGCGGGACGTCCACGGGTTCGACGCCGAGGAGGTGTGCACGCTGCTCGACCTCACCCCGGCCAACCAGCGGGTGCTGCTGCACCGCGCCCGGACCCGACTGCGCGGCCTGCTCGAGGAGGCGATCGCATGAGCGGCCCGCGGGATCCCGGGACCACGCCCGACGCCCTGCACGACGCGGCCGTCCGGCTCGCCTGCGCCGAGCTCGTCGAGGTCCTCACCGACTACCTGGAGGGGGCGCTCCCCGCGCACGACGCCGCGGTGATCGAGGCCCACCTCGCGTTGTGTCCCGGCTGCGCGGCCTACCTGGCCCAGATGCGGGCGACGATCCGCGTGCTCGGCCACGTGCCCGTCGAGACCCTGTCGCCCGAGGCGACCTCCACCCTGCTGGCGGCCTTCCGCGAGCGCGGGCCGGGCTGAGCCGGGATCAGCGACCTCGTCAGCGCCCCTCGGCGTCGAGCAGCTGGCCGTCGATCCACGGGTCGAACGAGCGCTGCCGGCCCCGGTCGTCGACGTACCCGCAGGCCCGGTTGGTGATCTCGTCCGGGTTCGCCGGGTCGCCGAACTCCGGCGGGGACTGCAGGTCACACGTGTAGAGAGGGGCCGGTGCCCCCGTGATCGTGACGGTCAGCGGAGTGTCCGCGGTGGCGGTGCCGGTGAGCACCGTCGCGGCGGCCGTGCCTCCGGTGGCGAGCACGGCGGCGCCCGCCGCGGCCCATCCGAGCCGCGCGGCGGACCGCTCGCGGCCCCGCATGCTGTGCCTGCCCATCTCGCACCCCCTCGGCGTCCCTCACCGGTGACATCGCACGAGCTGCCCGGAACGTGAACGCCCGGCCCGCTCTTTCACCGATGCCGGTGAGTTACCCACCTGATCCGTAACGAACCCGGCCCGGCGTGTGATGAACACGGCCGCACGTGGGGTGTTCGTGCCGGTGACGGGCCCGTCGGTACCATCGGTGGGATCCGGCAGGGCCTCGTGCGGGCCCTGCGTGCCCGTCCTGCCAGGCGCCGCGCAGCGGGCACACGCGCGAGTTCAGGAAGGACGGGGCAGCCGATGAGTGGCCACTCCAAATGGGCGACGACGAAGCACAAGAAGGCCGTCATCGACGCCCGCCGGGGCAAGATGTTCGCCAAGCTGATCAAGAACATCGAGGTCGCGGCCCGGACCGGCGGCGGTGACCCCGACGGCAACCCCACGCTCTACGACGCCATCCAGAAGGCGAAGAAGAGCTCCGTGCCCAACGACAACATCGACCGCGCGGTCAAGCGCGGCTCGGGTGCCGACGCCGGCGGCGCGGACTACCAGACGATCACCTACGAGGGCTACGGCCCCAACGGCGTCGCGCTGCTGATCGAGTGCCTCACGGACAACCGCAACCGCGCGGCCACCGAGGTGCGCACGGCGATGACGCGCAACGGCGGCACCATGGCCGACCCGGGCTCCGTCGCCTACCTGTTCACGCGCAAGGGCGTCGTGGTGCTGCCGAAGAACGACCTCTCGGAGGACGACGTGCTCATGGCCGTCCTCGAGGCGGGCGCCGAGGAGGTCAACGACCTGGGCGAGAGCTTCGAGGTCGTCTCCGAGGCCACCGACCTGATCGCGGTGCGCACCGCGCTGCAGGAGGCGGGGATCGACTACGACTCGGCCGACCCGACCTTCCTGCCGTCGATGCAGGTCGAGCTCGACGCCGAGGCCGCCAAGAAGGTCTTCCGGCTGATCGAGGCGCTCGAGGACTCGGACGAGGTCCAGAACGTCTACGCCAACTTCGACGTGAGCGACGAGGTCCTCGAGGAGGTCAACGCCTGAGGTCGGCTCACCCTCCGTCCGTCCGACGGCGCCGTCCCCCGTCCGGGGGCGGCGCCGTCGTCGTTCTCAGGGCCGTTCCGGCGGTGACCTCCGCGCCCGCGGGCCCGACAATCCCGAGGGGTCGGCGGGGCCGCGGCGGGCTATCCGGACCAGGACGGGCGGCGCGAGACGGACCGGCGCACAGCGACGGCGGAACCGGAGGCACGGATGATCAAGCGGATGCGCGAGCTGGCCGACGAGCTGGACGCGTCGTTCCACGACATCAAGGAGGCCGTGAACGCGCTGGCCGCGCAGCACGGGGCGGGCCGGATCGTCGTGCACGAGGACGAGCCACCGGAGTTCAAGATCCTCCGTGAGCAGTACGTCGACCAGCTGATCACCGAGGAGGGCTGCGAGGCGGTGCGCGAGATGCTCGGCCCGTCGCCGGAGGAGTTGGCGTGACGGCCGAACCGCGGTATCACGTCCTGTGACCGGCACCTCTGGTTCCGTAGTGACCACCGGGAGGGCACGTGGACACGGACTTCACCGCGGTTCCGGACTGGTTCGCGGGCGCCTCGGCGGGCGCCGGGGTCGCGGTCGGCGACCTCGCCGGTGACGGCGGCCGCTCCGTCGTCGTCCTCGTGGTCGACGCGCCGCCGGGCGCGAACGCCGGCAGGTACCGGGTCGGCCACGGGCTGACGGACGACGGTGCCCTGACCGGGCCGTGGAGCCCGTGGCGGCCGGTGCCGGACTGGGGGTTCTGGGAGAACCAGGGCGCGGGGATCGCGCTCGCCGACGTCACCGGCACCGGGTCGCTCGACCTGGTCGTGTTCACGGTCGACGCGCCGGACGGGCCGAACGGCGGCTTCTACCGGATCGGCCGGGACCTCGGCGCGGACGGCGAGGTCACCGGTGGCTGGACCGGCTGGACCGCGATCCCGGACTGGACGGGCTGGCAGAACGCGGGCGCGGACATCGCGGTGGCCGACGTCGACGGGGACGGGCGGCCGGATCTCGTCGTGCTGTCCGTCGACGCCCCCGACGGGCAGAACCACGGCTTCTACCGCAGCGGCCCGCTCGGGCCGGACGGCGTCGTCACCGAGTGGCGGGACTGGGCCGAGGTCCCGGCCTGGTGGGGCTGGGAGAACCAGGGCGCCGGGCTGGCCGTCACCGACCTCGACGGCGACGGCAGGCCGGAGCTGGTGGTCCTCGTCGTGGACAACCCGGCGGGGGAGAACGTCGGCTACGTCAGTGTCGGCTGGCGGCTCGAGGACGGCCGCAGCACCGACGGCTGGGGACCGTGGGAGCGGCTGCCCGGCTGGGGGTTCTGGGAGAACTCCGACGCCGCCCTCGCCGTCGTCTCCCTGGGCGCCCGAGGCATGCCGCACCTGTTCACGCTGGCCGTCGACGCCCCGGTCGGCGGGAGCAGCGGCTGGTACCGGGTGTCGGACCTGATGACGGACCGGGACATGGGCGCCGAGATGGGCGTCTGGCGGCTGCTCGAGCGGGACTCCGGGGTGCTGGCGGTCCACGCGGCGCTGCTGCACACCGGCTCGGTCGCGTTCTTCGCGGGCTCGAGCAACGACCCGGACAACGCCGCCGCCGGGCGCTTCGGCACGGCGGTGTGGCACTACCCGTCGAGCGCGCTGAGCAGGCCGGCGACGCCCGTCGACCTGTTCTGCTGCGGGCACGCCTTCCTGGCCGACGGCCGGCTGCTCGCGGCGGGCGGGACGGAGCGGTACGACCCGTTCCTGGGCCTGCGCCAGGCCGTGGTGTTCGACAGGACAAGGGTGCGCCCGACCCGGGCTCGCCGACCGGCGCGACGGGGGCGTGGGAGGCGGTGCCGGACATGGCCGGCGGCCGCTGGTACCCGACGCTGGTGGCGCTCTCCGACGGCCGGGTCCTCGCGGTCTCCGGGCTCGACGGCACCTCGCAGCTCAACATCCACCCGGAGGTCTACCGGGACGGAACCGGCTGGACCACGCTGCCGACCTCGCCGAACTGGCCGATGTACGGGCACCTGTTCCTGCTCGAGGACGGGCGGGTCTTCTACTCGGGCGGCCAGTACGGGCCGAACAACGGCGAGCGGCCGGCGCTGTGGGACCTCGCGACGAACGCGACGGTGCCGGTCGACGGCCTGCCGGTGCCGCAGGCCCGCAACCAGGCGGCGAGCGTGCTGCTGCCGCCCGTGCAGGACCAGCGGGTGATGATCGTGGGCGGCGGCCCGTGGGACATGCACGACATGACCGGCGCGACCGGCTCCGCCGCGGTGGTGGACCTGAAGGCCGCCGCGCCCCGGTACGTCGCGACCGGCTCGCTGGCCATGCCGCGGATGCACCTCTGCGCGACGCTGCTGCCGGACCGGACGGTGCTGGTCAACGGTGGCGCGATGATGGAGGAGTCCGCCGCCGACGCGGCCCTCGAGGCCGAGATCTACGTCCCCGCGAGCGGCACCTGGGCGATGGGCGCGACCTCGCGCGTCCCGCGGCTCTACCACTCCGTCGCCCTGCTGATGCCCGACGGCCGGGTGGTCACCGCGGGCTCGAACCCCGCGCGCAAGACCGAGGAGCTGCGCATCGAGGTCTACTGGCCGCCCTACCTGTTCCGCGGGACGCCGCCGGGGTGCGTGCCCGCGGAGACGGCCGTCGACTTCGGCGGGACGCTCGACGTCTCGACCGGGGACCCCGGCGCGATCGCCTCCGCCGCCCTCGTGCGGCCCGGCGCCACGACCCACTCCGCCGACGTCGAGCAGCGGCTCGTCGACCTGCCGATCCTCGCCCGGGGCTCGGTCCGGTTGACCGTCCGGCTGCCGGGGCCGGAGCACGCGCCGCCGGGCTGGTACCTGCTGTTCCTGCTGACCGGGGCCGGGGTCCCCTCGCGCGGGGAGTGGGTGCGGCTCGGCTGAGGACGGGTCCCGGCGGGGCCCGGGCCCGCCCACTGCTCGCCCGATCGGGGACGGGGTCGGGCCGAGGCGGAGGCTCGCCGGGAACTGTCGGTGCCCGGTCCTAGACTCGCCCCCGATGAGCCCCGCCACGAAGTCACCCGCCACACCGGCCGCCGGGAAGTCCGCCGCGAGCACCGGGAAGACCGCCGCGCCCGAGGGCAGGCGGCTGCTGCTCCTCGACGGTCACTCCCTCGCCTACCGGGCGTTCTTCGCCCTGCCCGCGGAGAACTTCCGCACGGGCACGGGGCAGACCACGAACGCCGTCTACGGCTTCACGTCGATGCTCATCAACCAGCTCCGCGACGAGCAGCCGACGCACCTGGCCGTGGCGTTCGACGTCTCGCGCAAGACGTTCCGGGCGGAGCGGTACGCGGACTACAAGGCGAACCGCACCAGCACGCCGGACGACTTCCGCGGCCAGGTCGACCTCATCAAGGAGGTCCTGCGCGCGCTGAACATCCCGGTGTTCGCGGTCGAGGGCTTCGAGGCGGACGACATCATCGCCACGCTGGCCACGCAGGCCGAGTCGCAGGGCTTCGAGGTGCTCATCACCACCGGCGACCGGGACGCGTTCCAGCTGGTCACCGACAACGTCACGGTGCTGTACCCGAAGCGGGGCGTGTCGGACCTGGGGCGCATCGACCCGGCGGAGGTCGACAAGCGGTACGGGCTCACCCCGACCCAGTACCCGGACTTCGCGGCGCTGCGCGGCGACCCCAGCGACAACCTGCCGAACATCCCGGGCGTGGGGGAGAAGACGGCGGCCAAGTGGGTCCGCGAGTTCGGCTCGCTCGGCGAGCTCACCGACCGGGTGGACGAGGTGAAGGGCAAGGCGGGCGACGCGCTGCGCGCCAACCTGGCCAACGTCCTGATGAACCGCCAGCTCACCGAGCTGGTGCGGGACGTGCCGCTCGACAGCGTGCCCGCGGAGCTCGAGGTCCGGCCCTGGGACCGGGACGCGGTGCACCGGCTGTTCGACGAGCTGGAGTTCCGGGTGCTGCGCGAGCGGCTGTTCGCCACGTTGCAGAGCGCCGAGCCGGAGGCCGAGTCGGGCTTCGACGTGCAGGGCGGGACCGTCGCGCCGGGCACCGTGCGCACCTGGCTCGCCGAGCACGCGCGCGACGGGCGGCGGGTCGGCGTCGCGTTCTCCGGGGTCGCCGGCGGGGTCACCGAGCGGGACTTCACCGGGATCGCGCTGGCCACCGGCGAGCCGACGCTGGAGGACCGGGCCGAAGGCGCCGATGCCGGCGTCCCCGTGGCCGGGTACGTGGACGTCCGGCTGCTGGAGCCGGACGACGAGGCGGCCCTGGGGGAGTGGCTGGCCGACCCGGCCGTGCCCAAGGCGTCGCACGACGTCAAGGCGGTGCTGCACGGGCTGCGCGCCCGGGGCTGGACGCTCGCGGGCCTGACCAGCGACACCGCGCTCGCCGCATACCTCGCGCGGCCCGGGCAGCGCAGCTTCGACCTCGCCGACCTGGCCCTGCGCTACCTGCGCCGCGAACTCGCGATGGAGGGCGGCGAGGGCGACGGCCAGCTGTCCCTGCTGGGCGGCGAGGAGGAGGCCGACGCGAAGCACGCCGAGACCGAGATGGTGTCGGCGTCGGCGGTGGCCGAGCTGGCCGACGCACTGGGCGCCGAGCTGGCCGAGAAGGAGCAGACCCGGCTGCTGCTCGAGCTTGAGCAGCCGCTGGCGTTCGTGCTCGCCGACCTCGAGGCCGCGGGCATCGCCGTGGACCGGGACCACCTGGAGTCGCTCGAGTCCGAGTTCGCGGCCCAGGTGAAGGAGGCCGCGCGCGCCGCCTACGAGGTGATCGGCAAGGAGATCAACCTCGGCTCGCCGAAGCAGCTGCAGGTCGTGCTGTTCGACGAGCTGAGCATGCCGAAGACCAAGCGCACCAAGACCGGCTACACCACGGACGCGGACGCTCTCCAGAGCCTCTACGAGCAGACCGAGCACCCGTTCCTCATGCACCTGCTGCAGCACCGGGACGCCACGCGGCTCAAGGTCACGGTCGACGGGCTGCTCAAGTCGATCGCGGCCGACGGGCGGATCCACACCACGTACAGCCAGACGATCGCGGCGACCGGCCGGCTGTCGTCGACCGACCCGAACCTGCAGAACGTGCCGATCCGCACCGCCGCGGGCCGGCGGATCCGCGAGACCTTCGTGGTCGGCGAGGGCTACGGCGAGCTGATGACCGCCGACTACAGCCAGATCGAGATGCGGATCATGGCGCACCTGTCCGAGGACGAGGCGCTGATCGAGGCGTTCAACTCGAAGCGGGACTTCCACTCGGAGACCGCGTCGAAGGTGTTCGGCGTGGCGGCGGACGAGGTCACCCCCGAGCAGCGCGCCAAGATCAAGGCGATGAACTACGGCCTGGCCTACGGGCTGTCGGCGTTCGGGCTCTCCGGGCAGCTGCGGATCTCCACCGAGGAGGCCCGCGCCCTGATGGAGGACTACTTCGAGACCTTCGGCGGCGTGCGGGACTACCTGCGCTCGATCGTCGACGTGGCCCGCAAGGAGGGCTACACCGCCACCATGCTGGGCCGGCGGCGCTACCTGCCCGACCTGACCAGCGACAACCGGCAGCGCCGCGAGATGGCCGAGCGAATGGCCCTCAACGCGCCGATCCAGGGCAGCGCGGCGGACATCATCAAGGTCGCGATGCTCAACGTGCACACCGCCCTGTCCGCGGCCTCGCTGCGCAGCCGGATGCTGCTCCAGGTGCACGACGAGCTGGTGCTCGAGGTCGCGGAGGGCGAGCGCGAGGCCGTCGAGGAGCTGGTGCGCCGGGAGATGGGCGCGGCCGAGACGCTGTCGGTGCCGCTCGAGGTGTCGGTCGGGTACGGCCGCAGCTGGGACGACGCGGCGCACTGATCGAGAAGCACTGATCGGACAGCACTGATCGGACAGCACTGATCGGAAACCCGGGTGCGGGGCCGGGCGCGGCCCAGCAGGATGGCGCGGTGCTGCTCGGCCCCTCGGACCCCTTGCCCGCGGGGCTCCGCCGCATCCTCGTCACCGGATGCTCCGGCTCCGGCAAGTCCACCCTCGGCCGCGCGCTCGAGGCGCGGCTGGGGCTGCCCTACACCGAACTCGACGGTCTGTTCCACGGGCCGGACTGGGTGCCGCGGCCCGAGTTCGCCGCCGACGTCGCGACGCTGGCCGGCGGCGAGCAGTGGATCACCGAGTACGGCTACTCCGCGGCCCGGCCGCTCGTGCTGCCGCGCGCCGAGCTGCTGGTGTGGCTCGACCTGCCGCGCGCGGTGGTGATGCGGCAGGTCGTGCCGCGGACCGTCACGCGGCGGATCCGCCGTCAGGAGCTGTGGAACGGCAACGTGGAGCCGCCGTTCCGGACCTTCCTCACCGACCCGGACCACATCGTCCGGTGGGCGTGGCGCACCCACGGCAAGACCGCCGTCCGGGTCGGGGAGGTGCAGGAGCGCAGGCCCGACCTGCCGGTCGTGCGCCTGCGCGCCCGCCGTGAGGTTCGGCAGTGGCTCGCCGGCCCGGTGGCCGCCCTCGCCCCCACCACCGCCCGCACCACCGAGCACGAGCGCGCGGAGCCCGAGAGCACCTGACCCGCGAGTCGCGCCCGGCCTCAGGGCACCAGCACGCCCCGGCCGTGCATCCGACCGTGCTCGAGGTCCGCGAAGGCGTCGGCGAAGGCGTCGAGGGGGTACCGGCGGGCCCGCACCGTCACCCCGCCGGCCGCCGCGAGCGCGACGAGCTCACGGAGGTCGTCGAACGTCCCGACGGCGTTGCCGACCACGCTGATCTCGGGCAGGACCAGGGCGAAGGTCGGCACCCGCAGCTCCCCGCCATAGCCGACGACGAAGTACGTGCCGCGCGGCCGCACCATCGCCAGCGCGGTGCCGACGGCGTCGCCCTCGCCCACGAAGTCGATCACGGCGTGCGCTCCGGCCCCGTCGGTGAGGTCGCGGACGCCGTCGACCTCCCGGCCGTCGACCGGCAGCACGTGGTGCGCCCCGGACTCGGTGGCCAACGCGCGGGCCTCGGGATCGGGATCGACGGCGACGATCGTGGCCGCGGTCAGCGCGCGCAGGCACTGGATGCCGATGTGGCCGAGCCCGCCGACACCGACCACCGCGACCGTGGTCCCCGGGCCGAGCAGGGGCACGGCCTTGCGGGCGACGTGCATCGCCGTGAGCCCGGCGTCGGCGTGCGGGGCGAGGCCGACGGGATCGAGGCCCGTGGGCAACGGGAGGACACCGCGCTCGGTGGTGAGGAGAAGGTCCGCGAACCCGCCGGCCCGGGTGAGGCCGGTGAAGGAGAGGCCGCGGGCGCAGCGCATGTCGTCGCCGGTGCGGCAGGCCGCGCACGTGCCGCAGCTCTGCTGGGGATGGCAGATGACGGTGTCACCCGGCGCCACGGCCTGCACCTCCGCCCCGACCGCCTCGACCACCCCGGTGTTCTCGTGGCCCAGCGTGAGCGGGAGGTCCGTCGGCACGGCCGGGGCGAACCACCCGTCGCGGATGTGCAGGTCGGTGCGGCAGAGGCCGGCGCCGGCGATCCGGACCACCACCTCGTGCGGGCGGGTCGGCTCCGGTTCGGGCACCTCGTCGAGCTGGGGTGGTTCGCCGTAGGAGTGCAGCCGCACCGCCCGCATGGGGACCTCCCTGAGATCGAAGTGTGCCGAGCGTCACACTCATCGTCGGGCGGCGGTAGTACGCAGTTCGACGTACCTCAGCGTGCTGGACGGGCGACGAGGGCGGCCAGCTCGGCCGGCACGGCGAGGGTGGCGGCGCCCCGGCGGAGCACGCCGTCGGACAGCGGCTCGCAGCGCACGCCACCGCGCCCGCGGAGGGCCTTGAAGGCCCCGGGTGCCAGCACGACGTCCATCCAGCGGCAGGGGTGCGCCGCGCGGTGCGCCCGGAACCGGACGGGACCGTCGCCGGAGTCGAGAGTGAACCCGGCGCCGGTGCCGGCCAAGGCGTCGACCGCGGCCCCGCGCAGGACGACGGTCCGGCGCGCCAGGACGGGGTCGAAGCGCGGCACGCCGAGATCGGTCGCGACGGCCTCGAGCGCCTCCGCCGACAGCAGGGTCACCGCCGCGCGCCGGTGCGCCGCGTGGTTGAAGTACCGGTCGCCGACGACGCCGAGCCCGGCCCGGACCTCGATCCGGTCCTGCCGCGGGTCCTCGGGGTCCGGCCGCGGCCCGTCCGCCGGGCGGCCCTCGTACGCGTGCACGGGCGAGGCGACCAGCTCGACGATCTCGACGGCGATGTCCACCGGCGCCTCGGTCGCGTCCTGCGCGGCGATCTCCTGCACACCCCGATGATGCCCGCGGAGCGGGCCGACCTGGGACGATGACGGCATGACCCGCGGCACGCCCCGGCCCGCGGTCGCGTACGTCCGGCGGGCCCGCGACCTGATCGACCGCGACTACGCCGAGCCGCTGGACCTCGACGCCATGGCCGCGGCCGCGGGCTTCTCGCGCTTCCACTTCGCCCGCGCCTTCCGCACGGCGTACGGCGAGACGCCCGCGGCCTACCTGACCCGGCGACGGGTGGAGCGGGCCAAGGACCTGCTGCGTTCGGCGAACCTCACAGTGACCGAGATCTGCCACCTCGTCGGCTTCACCAGCCTCGGCTCCTTCAGCAGCCGCTTCACCGAGCTGGTCGGCCTGAGCCCGACCGCGTACCGGGACGAGCACGTCCGCCGGGGCGGTCCGCCCCCCATCCCCGGCTGCGTCCTCATGAGCTGGACGCGCCCGCCGGCACCGCGCCCGCCGGACACCGCAAGCACGGAGAAGCCTCCGGACGCCGAGCGGTCCTACCGTTCTCCCGACCGATCCACCGAGGAGGGAACACCGTGATCGACCGCATGTCCCACACCACCGTCTGGGTCCTCGACCAGGACTCCGCCAGGAGCTTCTACACCGGCAAGCTCGGCTTCGAGGTGCGCACCGATGTGGTGATGGGCCCGGAGTCCGAGGGCGGGATCCGCTGGCTGACCGTCGGCCCGCCGGGCCGCCCCGACCAGGAGCTGATCCTCGCCGACCCGGCGATGGGCCACGACCCGTCGACGGCGGGCCAGATCCGCGAGCTCGTCGCGAAGGGGGCGCTCGGCACGGGCGTGATGGCGACGGACGACTGCCACGCCACCCACGCCGAGCTCGCCGGGCGCGGGGTCGAGTTCCTGCAGCCGCCGGCCGAGCGGCCGTACGGCATCGAGGCCGTGTTCGTCGACGACTCGGGCAACTGGTTCAGCCTCTGCCAGCGGCACCCGGCCTGAGCTCCCGCCCCGTGGTGACCGTCTCGGCCGCGGGGCGGCGCGCCGCACGCGGGGGCCGGGTGCCGCGCCGGTAGCGTGCGGCGCGGACCGGTGAGGGGAGCGCGCGTGCGGGTGCTCGGAGTCGACCCGGGGCTGACCCGGTGCGGCCTCGGCGTGGTCGACGGCGACGGCGGCCGCCAGGTGGCGTGCGTCGACGTCGGCGTCGTGCGCAGCGACGTCGACCTGCCGGTGGACCGGCGGCTCCTCGTGGTCGCCGACGAGGTGGAGCGCTGGATCGCCCGGCACCGGCCGGACGTCGTCGCCGTCGAGCGGGTGTTCAGCCAGCACAACGTCCGCACCGTGATGGGGACCGCGCAGGCCAGCGGCGTCGTCGCGCTCGTGGCCGCCCGGGCCGGGCTGCCGGTGGCCTTCCACACCCCGAGCGAGGTCAAGGCCGCCGTCACGGGGGCGGGCCGCGCGGACAAGGCGCAGGTCACGACCATGGTCACGCGGGTGCTCGGGCTGGCCGAGGCGCCGAGGCCGGCCGACGCCGCCGACGCCCTCGCCCTCGCGATCTGCCACTGCTGGCGGGCTCCGATGATGACCCGCATGGCGGAGGCGGAGCGCCGGGCCGCCGAGATCGCGAAGGCGCACAAGGCCCGCCTCGCCGCGGCGCAGAAGGAGCGCCGGAAGCAGCTGCAGCAGCTGGAGAAGCAGCGGCTCGCCGAGTCCGCCGCCCGCCCACGCCGCTGACCCCCCGTCCCGCGAGTCGGCACTCCGCAGCGAGCGGATGTGCGATCCCGGGAGACCCGGCATGTGCAACTCGGCCAGCCGGAAGTGCCGACTCGCGGTGCCAGAGCTCGCGACTCGCGGTGCCAGAGCTCGCGACTCGCGGAGGGTGAGAGCGCGACTCGCCGGGGGGTGCGGGCGGGACACGCCGAGGGGCGGGGGAGCGGGCGGGGGTGTCGGTGGGTCCCGGTAGCCTTCGGCCTCGAACGACTGTTCGCAGGAGCGGGGGAGTGCCGTGATCGCGTCCGTGCGCGGGCCCGTGCTGGAGATCGGGCTGGACCACGCCGTGGTCGAGGTCGGCGGCGTCGGGCTGGCGGTGTTCTGCGCCCCGGCCACGCTGGCGGGCCTGCGCCGCGGCACCGAGGCCCGGCTGTCCACCACGTTGATCGTGCGCGAGGAGTCGCTGACCCTGTTCGGCTTCGCCGACGCGGACGAGCGGGAGCTGTTCCTGCTGCTGCAGACGGTGAGCGGGATCGGCCCGCGGCTCGCGCTCGCCACGATCGCCGTCCTGGAGCCGGAGGTGCTGCGCCGCGCTCTGCACGACGGCGACCTGACCACGCTGACCCGCATCCCGGGCGTCGGCAGGAAGAGCGCCGAGCGGCTCGTGGTGGAGCTGCGGGACAAGGTCGTCGTCGCACCCGCACCGGTCACCGCGGCGGGCGCCGCCCTCCCGGCCACCGCCGGCAACGGTGCCTCGCCGGTCCGCGACCAGGTCGTCGAGGCGCTGGTCGGCCTCGGCTTCACGCTCAAGCCCGCGGAGCAGGCGGTCGACGCCGTGCTCGCCGACAGGCCCGAGGCCGAGGCCTCGCAGCTGCTCCGCGCGGCGCTGGCCGGCCTGGGCCGGAGCAGGTGACCGAGCCGGTGACCGAGTACGAGCCGGGGGACCTGCGGGACGTCGCCGCCGAGGCGGTCCCCGAGGACCTCGACGTCGAGAACTCGCTGCGTCCCCGCCGGCTCGCCGAGTTCATCGGGCAGCCGCGGGTACGCGAGCAGCTGGAGCTGGTGCTGGAGGGCGCCCGCCGGCGCGGCGACCCGCCCGACCACATCCTGCTCTCCGGCCCGCCGGGCCTGGGCAAGACCAGCCTCTCCATGATCGTCGCGGCCGAGATGGGTGCGGCGATCCGGTTGACGAGCGGCCCCGCGCTGGAGCGCGCCGGCGACCTCGCGGCCATGCTGTCCAACCTCGTCCCCGGCGACGTGCTGTTCATCGACGAGATCCACCGGATCGCCCGCCCCGCCGAGGAGATGCTCTACCTCGCGATGGAGGACTTCCGGGTGGACGTCGTGGTCGGCAAGGGCCCGGGCGCCACGTCCATCCCGCTCGACATCGCACCGTTCACGCTGGTCGGCGCCACCACCCGGGCCGGCGCGCTCACCGGCCCGCTCCGGGACCGCTTCGGCTTCACCGCGCACATGGAGTTCTACGAGCCGGACGAGCTGGAGCTCGTGCTCCGCCGGGCCGCCGTGATCCTCGACGTCGACCTGAAGCCGGACGGCGCCACCGAGATCGCCCGGCGCTCCCGCGGCACGCCCCGCATCGCGAACCGGCTGCTGCGCCGGGTCCGGGACTTCGCCGAGGTTCGCGCCGACGGAGCCGTCACCCGGTCCGTCGCCCGGGACGCGCTCGCGGTCTACGACGTCGACGAGCTCGGCCTCGACCGGCTCGACAGGGCCGTGTTGGGGGCACTCGTACGGACGTTCGGGGGAGGCCCGGTGGGCGTGTCCACGCTGGCAGTGGCGGTGGGCGAGGAACCCGGTACCGTCGAGGAGGTCTGCGAGCCCTACCTGGTGCGGGCCGGGATGCTGGCCCGGACGCCGCGGGGTCGTGTCGCCACGCCCGCGGCCTGGAGCCATCTCGGCCTGCGGCCGCCGGAGTCCGGCGGCGAGGTGCCGCCGGCGCTGTTCTGAACGCGGTCTCGATCGGGGGCGGAGCGGCGCCGGGGGCGCACCCGGCGGGCCCCGCACGGAAACCGCACGTCACGGGGCCGTCACGACGCCGGGTCGACCGACCGGGTGTCGGACCCGACTGGCAGACTCGGCCGTCCGACCTGCCCGAGAAACGGAGAAACACGACATCATGGACCTGAGCCTGCTGTTCCCGATCCTCATCCTGCTGCTCTTCATCCCGATCTTCCTGTCGGGTCGCAAGCAGAAGCGGCAGATGGCGGCGACCCAGGCGATGCAGAGCGCGCTCGCCGAGGGCGACGTCGTGACCACCACCTCGGGGCTGCGCGGCACGGTCGTCGACGCCTCCTACGAGGACACGATCGACCTCGAGATCGCCGACGGCGTCGTCACCACCTGGCTGCGCGCGGCCGTCCGGGACAAGGTCGCCCAGGACGACCACGCCGAGCACGCCGACGAGGCCGGCGAGACCCCGGCCGCGACCGGCGCCGCGACCACCGGCGAGCTCCCGGCGGGCGGCGTCACCAGCGCGAACGGGACGCCGAGCGCCAACGGGACGGTCTCGGACACCCCCGCCGACTCCACCGCGGACGAGAAGAAGTAACCGGATCGCCCACGGCGGGGCCGCCGTCGGCCCGCTGCGCCGGATGGTGCAGCATCGTGCGGGAACACCGGGCCGCGGCCAAGCCGCGGACGGGACCGGACAGGCCGTCCGCCGACGCGTGACCGGGCCGTGACGCCAGGAGAGCAGAGAGAGTGGCAACGACCCCGGGGCGGATCCGCCCCTGGCGGTACCTCGCGGGGTTCGCGGGCATCGTCGTGGTGCTGTACGCGCTGGTCGCCTTCACCGGCGACCGGTCCTTCGCCCCGAAGCTGGGCATCGACCTGCAGGGCGGTACCCGGGTCACCCTGACCGCACGCACGGAGTCGGGCCAGGTCCCGCCGCGCGACCAGCTTGTGCAGGCGCAGGCGATCATCGAGCAGCGCGTCAACGGCCTGGGCGTGAGCGGCGCCGAGGTGGTGCTCGACGGGAACAACATCACCATCACGGTGCCCGGCGACCAGGGTGAGCAGGCCCGCTCGCTCGGGCAGACCGCGCAGCTGCGCATCCGCCCGGTCGTCGGCCAGCCCATCGCCGCCACCCCCGCCGCGCCGCCGGCCGGGCAGGGCACCGGCGGCGCGACCACGCCGCCGGCCGGGCAGGACACCGGCGGCACGACCCCGCCTGGCGGGGAGAGCACCGCCCCGGCCCCGTCCGGCGGCGGCGCCCAACCGCAGAGCCAGGGCACCGGCCCCGTCGTCGACGGCGCGGTCGCCCCGGTCTCCTACAGCACCGCTCTGGCGCCGGCGCAGCAGCAGCCGACCCCGCCGCCGGGCGGCGGCGAGGACCCGGCGAAGGCCGCCGCGATCGCCGAGGCGAAGGCCACCCGGCAGAGCACCGACCAGGTGATCCAGCAGCAGGCGCTCCTCGCGCTCGACTGCAACGCGCCGGACCCGCTGCGGGGCTACGACGACTCGTCGCTGCCCCTGGTGACCTGCGACCAGGACAAGACCGCGAAGTACATCCTCGGGCCCACGGTCGTCGAGGGCACCCAGATCGCGTCGGCGCAGGCCTCGCAGAACCAGCAGGGCGTCGGCTACGTCGTCGACCTCAGCTTCAAGGCGGACGGTTCGAAGGCCTGGGGCGACTACACCGCGGCGCACATCGGCGAGCAGGCCGCCTTCGTGCTCGACGGCGAGGTCGTCTCGGCCCCGACGATCCAGGGTGCGCTGTACGGGAACACCCAGGTCAGCGGCAACTTCAACCAGCAGCAGGCGCAGGACCTCGCGGGCATCCTGCGGTACGGCTCGCTGCCGCTGTCCTTCGAGGCGTCCGACGCGCAGACCGTGTCCGCCACGCTCGGGCTCGCCTCGCTGGAGGCCGGCCTGATCGCGGGCGCCATCGGCCTGGTCCTCGTGTTCGTCTACTGCCTCTTCTACTACCGCGTGCTGGGCGTGCTCACGATCCTGTCGCTGGTGCTGTCCGGCCTCGTGGTCTACGCGGTGCTGGTGCTGCTCGGGCGCTGGATCGGGTTCACCCTGGACCTCGCCGGCGTCGCCGGGTTCATCGTCGCGATCGGCATCACCGCGGACTCGTTCGTGATCTTCTTCGAACGGCTGAAGGACGAGGTCCGCGAGGGCCGCTCGTTCCGCTCGGCCGTCCCGCGGGCCTGGGTGCGGGCGCGGCGCACGATCCTCACCGCCGACGCCGTGAGCTTCCTGGCGGCCGCAGTGCTGTACATCCTGGCCGTCGGGCAGGTGAAGGGCTTCGCGTTCACCCTCGGCATGTCGACGGTCCTGGACCTGGTCGTCGTCTTCCTGGTCACGCACCCGCTGGTCGCGCTGGCGTCGAACTCGAAGATCTTCGGCAGCCCGACGTTGTCCGGGCTCGGCGCCGTGGCGAAGATCGGCGCGCAGCGGCGGCGGCAACCGCGCGAGACCGCCGGCAGCGGGTCCGGCACGAGCAAGGGGGCCTGAGGCATGGTCGGGACGAACGGGGCCGGCGCCGCCCGCAAGCGCGGGGTACTCAGCCGGCTGTACACGGGCACCGGGGCGTTCGACGTCGTCGGCCACCGCAAGACCTGGTACGTCTCCTTCGGCGTGCTGGTGCTGGTCTGCGTGCTGTCGATCGCGATCCGCGGCTTCAACCTCGGCATCGACTTCACCGGCGGCTCGCAGTTCCAGATGCCCGCCTCGGGGGCCAAGGGCACGATCACCACGCAGCAGGTCGAGGAGGTCTTCCGGTCCTCGGTCGGCGAGGAGCCGGCGTCGACCCAGTCGGCCGGCGCCGGCGGCTCGGCCACGATCCTCGTCCGGTCGGAGCCGCTCAACCCGGCGCAGATCGCCTCGTTCAAGGACGCGGTGTTCCAGCAGCTCCAGCCGCTCGACGCCGGCGGACAGCCCTCCGAGCAGGTGATCAGCGACAGCGCGGTGAGCGGCACCTGGGGCGGGGAGATCACCCGCCAGGCGCTGATCGCCCTGGCCGTGTTCCTGGTGCTCGTCACGATCTTCCTGGCCTTCTACTTCGAACGGGCCATGGCGATCGCGGCGCTCGTGGCGCTGGTGCACGACGTCGTCGTCACTGCGGGCATCTACTCGCTGATCGGCTTCGAGGTCACCCCGTCCACGGTCATCGGCCTGCTGACGATCCTCGGCTTCTCGCTCTACGACACGGTCGTGGTGTTCGACAAGGTCAAGGAGAACACCCGCGGGCTGCTCAACCTGACCCGCCGGACGTACGGCGAGCAGGCCAACCTGGCCGTCAACCAGACGCTGATGCGCTCGATCAACACGTCGCTGATCGCGGTGCTGCCGGTGATCGGGCTGATGGTGGTCGGCGTGGGGCTGCTCGGCGTCGGCACGCTCGCCGACCTGGCGCTGGTGCAGCTGGTCGGCATCATCGCGGGCGCCCTGTCCTCGCTGCTGCTGGCCACCCCGCTGCTGGTCGACCTCAAGATGCGCGACCCGCGGTTCCGCAAGCAGGCCGAGCGGGTCGCCGCCCGCCGGGCCCGGGCCGCCGCCGCGCAGTCCGGGGACACCGGCGACGAGGACCTCGACACCACGGACGACGAGGCCCTGGCCCGCGAGCTGCGCCGCGAGCGCGCGATGGCCGCGGCGGCCAGCGCCCCGGACCGGGCGCGGCCGGGCCGGCCGCAGGGCAAGGCGGGCCAGAACCGGGCGGGCCAGAACCGGGCGGCGTCCGGGCGGCCGAGCGGGAAGCGGCGCCGGTGAGCGCGGCGTCGGACCGCCCGGCCGACCCGCTCGAGGTCGACGAGTCCGTGCTGGAGCTCGAGAAGGTCCGGGAGCTGGTCCGGGCGGTGCCGGACTACCCGGAGCCGGGCGTGCTGTTCCGCGACCTCACGCCGGCATTGGCGGATGCGGAGGCGTTCGCCATCCTGACCACCGAGCTCGCGGCCTCCGCGGGCGCCGCCGACCTGATCGCCGGCGTCGAGGCCCGCGGCTTCCTGATCGGTGCCGCGGTCGCGCTGGTCGCGGGCACCGGGGTCGTCCCGGTGCGCAAGGCGGGCAAGCTGCCGGCCGTCGCCGGGTCGCGGACCTACCAGCTCGAGTACGGCACGGCCACGCTGGAGCTGCCCGCGGGCACCGTCGAGCCCGGGGCCCGGGTCTTCGTCGTCGACGACGTGCTCGCCACCGGCGGCACCGCCGCGGCGGCCTGCGGGCTGCTCACGGACGTCGGGGCCGAGATCACGGGTTTCGGCACGGTCGTCGAGCTGGCGGCGCTGAGGGGCCGCGAGCGGCTCACCGGGATCGACGTGCACGCCCTGCTCACCTACTAGGCGAGCATTCCTCCGGGCTACCGGAGGGTTATCCTTCGGTAGGTGGTGACAGGAGCGGAGCAGGCCCGGTGACGGACGTCCAGCAGAACGCACCCGCACCCGCGGAGGCGCCCTCCGGCGCGTCGCGGACCGCCGTCCAGACGGCGGCGCAGGACCCGGCCCGCCCCTCGGCCACGCGCCGGGTCCGGGCGCGCATCGCCCGGCGGATGACGCCGCAGCGGGTCGCCATCGTCAAGCCCGTCCTCGAGCCGCTGGCGAGCGTGCACCGGGCGCTGCACCCCAAGGCCGACCTGGTGCTGCTGCAGCGCGCGTACGACGTCGCGGAGCAGAAGCACGCCGGGCAGAAGCGCAAGTCCGGTGACCCGTACATCACGCACCCGCTGGCCGTGGCCACGATCCTCGCCGAGCTCGGCATGGACACCACCACGCTGGTCGCGGCGCTGCTGCACGACACCGTCGAGGACACCGACTACTCGCTCGAGCGGCTCAGCACGGACTTCGGCGAGGAGGTCGCGCACCTCGTCGACGGCGTGACCAAGCTGGACAAGGTCGAGTTCGGCACCGCGGCGGAGGCCGAGACCATCCGGAAGATGGTCGTGGCCATGGCGCGCGACCCCCGAGTGCTGGTGATCAAGCTCTCGGACCGGCTGCACAACATGCGCACCATGCGCTTCCTGCCGCCGGAGAAGCAGGCGAAGAAGGCGCGCGAGACCCTCGAGGTCATGGCGCCGCTGGCACACCGCCTGGGCATGGCGACGATCAAATGGGAGCTGGAGGACCTGTCCTTCGCGATCCTGCACCCGAAGAAGTACGAGGAGATCGTCCGGCTCGTCGCCACCCGCGCCCCGTCCCGGGACACCTACCTCAAGCAGGTCATCGACGAGGTGTCGCGGCAGCTGGAGGCCGCCCGGGTCAGCGGCACGGTCGAGGGCAGGCCGAAGCACTACTACTCGATCTACCGCAAGATGATCGTCAAGGGCCGCGAGTTCGACGACATCCACGACCTCGTCGGCGTGCGCGTCCTGGTCGACGAGGTGCGGGACTGCTACGCGGCGATGGGCATGGTCCACGCGCTGTGGCAGCCGATGCCCGGCCGGTTCAAGGACTACATCGCCCAGCCGCGGTTCGGCGTGTACCAGTCGCTGCACACCACGGTGATCGGGCCGGACGGCAAGCCGCTCGAGGTGCAGATCCGCACGCACGAGATGCACCGCACGGCCGAGTACGGCATCGCGGCGCACTGGCGCTACAAGGAGACCCGCGGGCAGAACGGCGCCAACGGCACCGTCGAGATCGACGAGATGTCCTGGATGCGGCAGCTGCTCGACTGGCAGCGCGAGGCCGCGGACCCCGGGGACTTCCTGGAGTCGCTGCGCTACGACCTCGCGGCCAAGGAGCTGTTCGTCTTCACGCCGAAGGGCGACGTCGTCACGCTGCCGGTCGGGTCCACCCCGGTCGACTTCGCGTACGCCGTGCACACCGAGGTCGGCAACCGCTGCATCGGCTCCCGGGTCAACGGCCGGCTGGTCGCGCTCGAGCGCACGCTGGAGTCCGGCGACGTCGTCGAGATCTTCACGTCGAAGGCCGAGGGCGCCGGGCCGAGCCGGGACTGGCTGGGCTTCGTCAAGTCGCCGCGCGCCAAGAACAAGATCAAGCAGTGGTTCGCCAAGGAGCGCCGCGAGGAGGCCATCGAGGAGGGCAAGGAGGCGATCACGCGGGAGGCCCGGCGCACGGGCATGCCGCTGCAGCGCCTGGTGTCCGCCGACGCGATGGCCGCGCTGTCCCGCGAGATGCACTACTCCGAGATCTCGGCGCTCTATGCCGCGATCGGGGAGGGGCAGGCCAGCGCCCGGCACGTCGTGCAGCGGCTGGTCGCGCTGCTCGGCGGGATGGAGGACGCCGAGGAGGAGCTCGCCGAGCGGGCCACCCCGTCGACCGTGCGGGTGCGGCGGCCCTCGGGCGACGCCGGTGTGGTGCTGACCGGCGAGGACGGCAAGCAGCTGGGCGACGTCTACTGCAAGCTCGCCCGCTGCTGCACGCCCGTCCCCGGGGACGAGATCCTCGGGTTCGTCACCCGCGGCGGTGCGGTCTCGGTGCACCGCACGGACTGCACCAACGCCGCGGACCTCAAGGCCCGCAGCGAGCGGCTCGTCGACGTCGCGTGGTCGGTGTCGCCGGCATCGGTGTTCCTGGTGGCGATCCAGGTCGAGGCGCTCGACCGGCACCGCCTGCTGTCCGACGTCACGAAGGTGCTGGCGGACGAGAAGGTCAACATCCTCTCCGCGTCCGTCACCACCTCGCGGGACCGCGTGGCCGTGTCGCGCTTCTCCTTCGAGATGGGCGACCCGAAGCACCTCGGGCACGTCCTGCACGCCGTGCGCAACGTGGAGGGCGTCTACGACGTCTACCGCGTCACCAGCGCCAGCTGATCCCGCCGAGAAGGAGCTGAGGGCCCCGCCGGAGGTCCGGCGGAGCCCTCAGCTCCCGGTGATCAGGTGGGTCAGGCCGCGACCGTGGCGGTCTGGATGGTGACCGGGGTCTTCGGCTTGCCGTCGCCGGGGCCGTTGCTGTCGTCCGTGCCCGCCCCGGCGACCTTGTCGACGGTCGCCAGGCCGGCCTCGTCGATCGTGCCGAACACGGTGTAGTCCGGCGGGAGCGTCGAGTCGGCGTAGACCAGGAAGAACTGGCTGCCGCCCGAGTTCGGGGCGGAGGTCTTGGCCATCGCGATCGTGCCGCGCGGGTAGATCACCGCACCGGACTGGCCCGCCGGAGCCAGGTTCGTCGGCGGCTCGTCGGCGATCGTGTAGCCGGGGCCGCCCGTGCCCTGGCCGCTCGGGTCGCCGCACTGCAGCACCTTCAGGCCTTCGCTCGTGGTGAGCCGGTGGCAGGGGGTGTCGTCGAAGTACCCCTGGCTCGCCAGCGAGGTGAAGCTGTTCACGGTGCAGGGCGCCTCGGCCCGGTTCAGCGTGAGCCCGATCGGGCCCGCCGACGTCGTCAGGGAGACCGGGACGGTGCCCTGGTTGCTGACCGCGTCCGCCTGCGGGGCGTTCGCCGGCTTCGCGGCGGCGCCGTCCGACGGGTACTGGCAGTTCACGGTGCCGGGCGGGGCCGCGGCCTGCGCGGCCGGCTGGGCCGGGTCGGACTTCCACGGCGCGGTGGTGAGCAGTACCACCGCGACGACCACGACCACCACGGCCGCCGCGGAGCTGATCACGGCGACCCGCTTCTGCCTGCGGGCCCGTTCGGCGCGCCGCGCCTGCTGATTGGCCAGCTTGCGCTTGGCCGCCTCCCGCCGCATCTGGTTCGTGGCCACGGTGTGCGTCGTCCTCCCGGTCGAATGGATCGCCGGGGGAGGGTATCGACCGTTCCTGAGAGGGCCGTGTGCAGGCACGTCTAGGCTGGTCGCGTGCTCGTCGCAGGATTCCCCGCAGGAGCGTTCCAGACCAACTGCTACGTCGTCGCCCGTGGCGCCGGCGAGGCGTGCGTGGTCGTCGACCCCGGGCAGGACGCCGTCGAACCGCTGGAGGCCGTGCTCGCGGAGCACCGGCTGACCCCGGTGGCGGTGCTGCTGACCCACGGCCATTTCGACCACACCTTCAGCGTCCAGCCGGTGTGCGACGGCTCGGACATCCCGGCGTGGATCCATCCGGACGACCGGGAGCTGCTCGCCGACCCGATGAAGGGCATCTCGTCGGAGTCCGCCGCGTTCTTCGGCGGCCGGCTGGAGCTGAAGGAGCCGCGCGAGGTGCGCACGCTGAGCGACCGCAGCGAGCTGGAGCTCGCCGGAATGCGGCTGCGGGTCGACCACACCCCGGGCCACACTCAGGGCTCGGTGGTGTTCACGACTGAGACGGAGGACGGGACCGAGGTGATCCTCGCGGGCGACACGCTCTTCGCGGGCTCGATCGGGCGGACGGACCTGCCCGGCGGCTCACACCGCCAGCTGCTGGAGAGCATCCGGGAGCGGCTGCTCGGCCGGCCGGACTCGGGCGTCGTCCTCCCCGGCCACGGCCCGACGACGACCGTGGGCCGGGAGCGGGTGTCCAACCCGTTCCTGCAGGGTCTCGGCGAGACCATCGGCGGCGCCGACGTCGATCCCGCCGCCACCCCGGCCCCGGGGCGCGGGCTGTGAGCGCGGTGCAGGAGGGCGTCCAGCGCACCAGCGCCTTCGCGGCGCCCAAGGGCGTCCCGGAGTACTACCCGCCGGAGTCGGCCGGGTTCGTGCACGTCCGGGACACGCTGGCGGGCGCGGCCGAGCGGGCCGGGTACGGGTACGTCGAGCTGCCGATCTTCGAGGACACCGGACTGTTCGCGCGCGGCGTCGGCGAGTCGACGGACGTGGTCAGCAAGGAGATGTACACCTTCGCCGACCGTGGCGACCGGTCCGTCACGCTGCGGCCGGAGGGCACCGCGGGCGTGGTCCGGGCGGTGATCGAGCACAACCTCGACCGCGCCGGGCTGCCCGTGAAGCTCCGCTACGCCGGCCCGTTCTTCCGCTACGAGCGGCCGCAGGCCGGGCGGTACCGGCAGCTGCAGCAGGTCGGCGTGGAGGCCGTCGGGGTGGACGACCCGGCGCTCGACGCCGAGGTCGTCGCCGTCGCCGACGAGGGGTTCAAGGCGCTCGGGCTCACCGGGTACCGGCTGGAGCTGACCTCGCTGGGCGACGCCGAGTGCCGGCCGGCCTACCGCGAGCGGCTGCAGGAGTTCCTGGCCGGGCTGGACCTGGACGAGCCGACGCGGGCCCGGGCGCGGATCAACCCGCTGCGGGTGCTCGACGACAAGCGGCCCCAGGTGCGCCGGCAGCTCGAGGACGCGCCGCTGCTGCTGGACCACCTGTCCGCGACCTCGGCCGAGCACCACGCCGCGGTGCTGGCGCACCTCGACGATCTCGGGGTGGCGTACACGATCAACCCGCGGATGGTGCGCGGGCTGGACTACTACACCAAGACGACCTTCGAGTTCGTGCACGACGGCCTGGGCGCCCAGTCCGGGATCGGCGGCGGCGGCCGGTACGACGGCCTGATGGAGACCCTGGGCGGCCAGCCGCTGTCCGGCGTCGGGTTCGGCATCGGCGTGGACCGGACGCTGCTGGCCTGCCGCGCCGAGGGCGTGCAGCCCTGGTCGGAGGCCCGCGCCGAGGTGTTCGGCGTGCCACTCGGCGACGCCGCGAAGCGCCGACTCGTCGTGATCGCGGCGGAGCTGCGCCGCGCCGGGGTGCGCGTGGACCTGGCCTACGGCAGGCGCGGCCTGAAGGGCGCGATGAAGTCCGCGGACCGCTCCGGTGCCCGGTTCGCGCTGGTGCTGGGGGAACGGGACCTCGAGGCCGGCACGGTCGGCGTGAAGGACCTCGCCTCCGGCGACCAGCGCGCGGTGCCGCTCGACTCCGTCGTGACGGAGCTCGTCGCGAAGCTGGCCTGATGCCCGGACGACCGGCGCTCTCGCTCGCCCCGTGTGAGCGAGAGCGCCGTTCGCCCGTCGGGGGGCGCGGATGAGCGCGACCGACCGGGAGCGGTGGGACGCCCGGCACGCGGCGGTCGGGGTCGGCGCGCCGATGCCGCCGGACGGGCTGCGGGGCCGGCTGGGGCTGCTCCCGGGCGGGGGTGAGCCGAGGGACCGGAGCGGGCTGCCGGCGGGTGGGCGGGCGCTCGACGTCGCCTGCGGGCGCGGCGCGGTCGCGGTGTGGCTGGCGCACCAGGGCTTCACGGTCGACGCGGTCGACGTCTCGGGGGCCGGACTCGCGTCGGCCCGGGCGCTGGCCGCGGCCGAGGGGGTAGGGAACGTGCGGGGCCTCGAGGCCGACCTCGAGGCCGGGCTGCCCCTCGCGGGGCCCTACGACCTCGTGGTGTGCCAGCGCTACCGCGACCCCGCGCTGTACCCGGCGCTCGCCGCCGCGCTCGTGCCCGGCGGCCTGCTCGTGCTCACCGTCCTGTCCGAGGTCGGTGACGAGGGCGGTCGCTTCCGGGCGGTCCCGGGCGAGCTGGCGCGGGCGTTCCCGCAGCTCGAGATCCTCGACCACCGCGAGGGCGACGGCGAGGCGACCCTGCTGGCCCGTCGGCCCTGAGGCGGTTCAGCGGGCGCGGCGGGTCCGGCGGCCGAGTGGGCGACCGGGTTCCTCCCGGCTGGCGACCAGCGCGGCGAGCCCCGTCGTGATCGGCACGGAGGCGACGAGCCCGATGCTGCCGACGAGCGTCCGGACGATCTCGGTGGCGACGTCCTGCGAGGTCAGCACATCGCCCGGGCCGCGCCCGGCCACCGTGAACAGCAGCATCAGCGGCAGCGACGCGCCCGCGTAGGCGAGCACGAGGGTGTTCACCGCGGACGACACGTGGTCCCGCCCGATCCGCATCCCGGCGCTGAACAGCGCCCGGGCGCCCAGGGCCGGGTTCGCCGCGCGCAGCTCCCAGACGGCGCTGGTCTGGGTGACCGTGACGTCGTCGAGCACGCCGAGCGCGCCGATCACGATCCCGGCGAGCAGCAGGCCCCGGGCGTCGACGGGCGCGCCGAGCGTGGCGATGAGGCTGGCGGTGGTGTCGTCGAGGCCGGTGAGCCGGGCGAGCGCCGAGAACATCGTGCTGAGCAGGGCGATCAGGCCGAGCGACGCCAGGGTGCCGAGCACGGCGGCCGAGGTCCGGGCCGACAGGCCGTGGGTGAGGTAGAGGACCACGAACATGATCAGGCAGGCGCCGACCACCGCGACCCACACCGGGCTCGCGCCGCCCAGGATCGCCGGCAGCACGAACAGCACCAGCACGACCAGGCTCATCCCGAGCGCCACCAGCGCGGCGAGCCCGCGCCACCGGCCCAGCAGCAGCACCGCCAGCGCGAACGCGACGGCCAGGGCGATCAGCGGGCCGGAGCGCTGGAAGTCGACGACCTGGTAGGAGCCCGGGTCCGTCGCCGCGCCGCCCGAGTACGCCACCCGGACCTGGTCGCCGACCGCGAACCGCGGCGTGGACGGCTCGACCGGCACGACCTGCACCAGGTCCCGGCCCGGCAGCGGGCCGCCGTCCATCCGCAGGGTCAGCCCCGCGCAGCCGCCGTCGCCCGAGCCGGGGGAGCAGTCACTGGCCTGGGCGGCAACCACCTCGGCGTCGAACACCTCGCCGGCCGGCTGGGTGCTGTGCGGCAACGGGCCGCTGGGCCAGAGCAGCACCAGCCCGACGAGGGTGGCGAGGGCACAGGGCACCAGCAGCCCGACGAGCAGCAGCCGGACGCGGCGGCCCGCGGGCGTGGCGGGTCCGTGACCGTGCCCGTGGCCGTGTCCCCGGTCGTGTCCCCGGTCGTGTTCGTGGCCGGGTTCCGGGTCGTGGGCCCCGGCGGGTGGGGCGGGAGTGGGCTCGGCCGCCACCGGCGCGAGGGGGGTGGTGCGCTCCGCGTCCGTCTCCGGCGGGACCCGAGCCCGGACCGAGGCCCGGACCGGGGCCTGCACCGGGGCACGATGCCGCCCGCTGTCGGACGACGGGTCGCGCGGGGCCACCCCGGCATCCTCACCCGTCGCGCTGCGGGCCGGGCAACCGCCCTCCGCTCCCGACGCGCTACACGAACACCGACACCAGCAGCACCAGCAGCAGGCCGACGACCGAGATGACGGTCTCCATCACCGACCAGCTCTTGATCGTCTGCCCCACCGTGAGCCCGAAGTACTCCTTGACCAGCCAGAAGCCGGCGTCGTTGACGTGCGAGAAGAACAGCGACCCGGCGCCGATGGCGAGGGCCAGGAGTGCCACTGTCGCCGGCGGCAGCCCGGCGGCGAGCGGTGCGACGATCCCGGCCGCGGTGATCGTGGCGACCGTCGCCGAGCCCGTCGCCACCCGGATCGCGACCGCGACGAGCCACCCGAGGATCAGCGGGGACAGGTTGGCCGCGCCGGCCCACTGGCCGATCAGCGTGCCGACGCCGGCGTCGACGAGCGTCTGCTTGAACCCGCCGCCCGCACCGACGATGAGCAGGATCCCGGCGATCGCGGGCAGCGCGCCGCCGACCGAGGCGGTGAGCCCCCGCCGGTCCATCCCGGAGGGCAGCCCCAACGCGAGCATGGCGACGACCACGCCGACGAGCAGGGCGACGATCGGCTCGCCGAGCACCTCGAGGACACCCCGGACCGCGTTGTCCTCGGGCAGCGCGATCTCGGCGATCGCCCGGACGAGCATGAGGACGACGGGGGTGAGCACGACGGCGACCGCCGCGCCGACACTGACCCGGCGGCCCGTCCGTTCGCCGGTGCGCGTCCCCGTCCCGCTGCTCCCGGCCGGACCGTCGGCACCGTCGGCCCGGTCCGCCGGGGCGTCGCGGTCGGCCGGCGGGTCGGGCCGGCCCTCCACGCCGGACCCGCCCTCGACCGCCGCGCTCGCCGGGGGCGGTGGCAGCGGCACCCAGCGCGCGGCGACGCGCCCGAACAGTGGGCCGGCGACGACCACCGTCGGGATGGCCACGAGCAGACCGAACAGCAGGGTCAGGCCCAGATCCGCGCCGAGGGCGTCGATCGCGACCAGCGGGCCGGGGTGCGGCGGGACGAGCCCGTGCAGGACCGACAGACCGGCCAGGGCCGGGATGCCGACGGTGATGACCGACAGCCGGGTGCGCGCCGCGACCAGCACCACGACCGGCACCAGCAGCACCACGCCGACCTCGAAGAACAGCGGGATGCCGATCAGGGCCGCCACACCGGCGAGCGCCCAGGGCATCCCCTTGGGGCCGACCCGGCTCGTCACGGCCTCGACGACCCGGTCGGCGCCGCCGGAGTCCCGCAGCAGGCCGCCGATCATGGCGCCGAGCGCGATGAGCACGCCCACACCGCCCACCGTCGAGCCGACACCGTCGGTGAAGCTGTCCACGGTCTTCCCGGGCCCGAGCCCCCCGACGACCCCGAGCACCGCGGTGCCCGCGATCAGCGCCAGGAACGGGTGGACGTGCAGCCACGTGATCAGCAGGACGATCACCGCGATCCCGAGCAGGGCGGCGATCACGAGCTGCGTCGCCCCCGCGGCCGGCGCGGTCTCCTGGGCCTGCGCGAGCACCGGCGACGTGGTCATGCGACACCTCCGGTCGGGGCGAGCTCGGCGAGGACCCGGTCGACGACGGCGCCGGGGTCGCCCTCGCCGCTCACCGCCCGGCCCGGCTCACCGGGCTCCAGGGGCTCGAGCGTGTCCAGCTGGCTCTGCAGCAGCGAGCCGGGCATGTAGTGGCCGCGGCGGGTGGCCAGCCGCGAGGCCAGGGCGTCGGGCGACGCCTGCAGGTGCACGAACCGGACGGAGGGGTGCCCCTCGACGAGCACGTCCCGGTACCTCCGGCGCAACGCCGAGCAGGTGACGACGGCGCTGCGGCCGGCCGCCTCCTGCTCGCCGATCCAGCCGGCGACGCGGCGCAGCCACGGCCACCGGTCGTCGTCCGTCAGCGGGTGGCCGGCGGCCATCTTGCGCCGGTTCTCCTCGGGGTGCAGGTCGTCGCCCTCGGCGAAGACCCAGCCCGTCCGCCGCACGAGCTCCTCGGCGACGGTCGACTTGCCGACCCCCGACACCCCCGTCACCACGAGCGTCGTCGTCTTCGCCTTCATGGGGGCAGCCTGGCCGACGGCGGCCGATCCCGCCGAATGGGCGAGGGCGGTTGCGGGCAACTCGAACATGTGTTCGACTAGGTCGATGCGGTGGAGCGGGCAGCAGGTGCTGACGGACGGCGTGGGGGAGGCGGCGGCCCTGCCCGGGCTGCGGGGCCTGCTGCGGTCGGTGCGCACGCCGGAGTTCGCGGGCACGGTGTTCCACGAGGTGGAGGCGAAGTCCGCGCTGAACCGGGTGCCGGGGAGCTCGCCGATGCCCTTCGGCTGGACCGTGAACCCGTACCGGGGCTGCTCGCACGCCTGCGTCTACTGCTTCGCGCGCAACACCCACACCTACCTCGACCTCGACGCGGGAGCGGACTTCGACTCGCAGATCGTGGTGAAGGTGAACGTCGGGCGGGTGCTGGCGCGCGAGCTCGTCCGCCCGAGCTGGGCCCGCGAACCGGTGGCGATGGGCACCAACACCGACCCCTACCAACGCGCGGAGGGCCGGTACCGGCTGATGCCGGAGATCATCCGGGCACTCACGCGGGCGGGCACCCCGTTCTCGATCCTGACCAAGGGCACCGTGCTCGGCCGCGACCTGCCCGACCTCGCCGCCGCGGCGCGGGAGGTGCCGGTCGGTCTCGGGGTGTCGCTCGCGCTCGCCGACCGCGCGCTGCAGGCCCGGCTCGAGCCGGGCACACCCTCACCGCCGGCCCGGCTCGACCTGGTGAAGCGGATCGCCGACGCCGGCCTGGACTGCGGCGTGATGGTCGCGCCGGTGCTCCCGCTGCTCACCGACTCCGCCGAGGCGCTCGACGCGCTGCTGGAGCGGGTCCGGGCGGCCGGCGCGTCCGGGGTCAGCGTGCTCGCCCTGCACCTGCGCCCGGGCACGCGGGAGTGGTTCATGGACTGGCTCGCGCGGGAGTACCCGGCGCTCGTGCCGGCGTACGAGCGGCTGTACCGGCGCGGGGCCTACGTCGACCCGGAGTACCGGCGGGCGCTGGCCGAGCGGGTCCGCCCGCTGCTGCGCCGGCACGGGCTGGACCGCAGCGCAGGTGTGCAGCGCACCGGTGGGGACGGCTTCCCGCACGGCGCACCGCCCGCCGAACGGCTGGCGGCCCCGGTCGTCGAGCAGCTCACCCTGCTCTGATCGCCTCGTCGGTCTGTCCGTCGCCGCACGCTCCCCGCGCCGCTCCCGGGCCCGCCGGCCCCGCGGTGACCGCCGCGCCGCGGACTGCGACCGCGGGAGGGAAACCTGCTGGCCGGACCCCGGAGGGGGCCGGATAACCTCGACGACCGTGATGCGAACCCACCCCGTCGGCACCCTGCGTGCCGAGCACGCCGGCCAGACCGTGACCCTCGCCGGATGGGTGGCCCGTCGCCGCGATCACGGCGGTGTGATCTTCGTCGACCTGCGGGACAGCTCGGGCACCGCCCAGATCGTGTTCCGCGAGGGCGAGATGGCCGAGCGCGCGCACCGGCTGCGCTCCGAGTTCTGCCTGCAGGTGACCGGCGAGGTCGTCGCGCGGCCGGCGGGCAACGAGAACCCCGAGCTGCCGACCGGCGCCATCGAGGTCACGGTCACCGACCTCGTCGTGCTCTCGGAGTCCGCGCCGCTGCCCTTCCCGATCGACGAGCACACCGGCGTCGGCGAGGAGGTCCGGCTCCGGTACCGCTACCTCGACCTGCGCCGCCCGGAGCCCGCCGCGGCGATCAGACTGCGCAGCGCCGTGAACAAGGCCGCGCGCACCGTGCTCGAGGGGCACGACTTCGTCGAGATCGAGACGCCGACGCTGACCCGCTCCACGCCCGAGGGCGCCCGGGACTTCCTCGTGCCGGCCCGGCTCAAGCCCGGCTCCTGGTACGCGCTGCCGCAGAGCCCGCAGCTGTTCAAGCAGCTGCTCATGGTCGCCGGCATGGAGCGCTACTACCAGATCGCGCGCTGCTACCGGGACGAGGACTTCCGCGCCGACCGGCAGCCGGAGTTCACCCAGCTCGACATCGAGATGAGCTTCGTCGAGCAGGACGACGTGATCGCCCTGTCCGAGGAGGTCCTCGCCGCGCTGTGGGCGCTGGTCGGGTACGAGGTCCCGCGCCCGATCCGGCGGATCAGCTACGCCGAGGCCATGTCCCGCTACGGCTCGGACAAGCCGGACCTGCGCTTCGACATCGAGCTCACCGAGCTCACCGAGTACTTCGCCTCGACCAGCTTCCGGGTGTTCCAGAACCCGTACGTCGGCGCGGTCGTCATGCCCGGCGGGGCCTCGCAGCCGCGCAAGCAGCTCGACGCCTGGCAGGAGTGGGCCAAGCAGCGCGGCGCCCGCGGCCTCGCGTACGTCCTGGTCGACGAGGACGGCACCGTGTCCGAGAAGGGCCCGGTGACCAAGAACCTGTCGGAGGAGGAGCGCGCGGGGCTGCCCGCCGCCGTCGGGGCGAACCCCGGCGACTGCATCTTCTTCGCCGCCGGCCGCCCCAACGAGGCCCGGGCCCTGCTCGGCGCCGCGCGCGGCGAGATCGCCCGGCGGATCGGGGCCATCGACGAGAACGCCTGGTCCTTCGTCTGGGTCGTGGACTTCCCGCTGTTCGAGGCGGCCGACGAGACGGACGACGTCGCCGTCGGGCACGGCAAGTGGACGGCGCTGCACCACGCCTTCACCTCGCCGACCCCGGACTGGATCGACAAGTTCGAGTCCGACCCGGGCAACGCGCTGGCCTACGCCTACGACATCGTCTGCAACGGCAACGAGATCGGCGGCGGCTCCATCCGTATCCACCGGGCGGACGTCCAGAAGCGGGTCTTCGAGATCATGGGCCTGTCCGAGGAGGAGGCGCAGGAGAAGTTCGGCTTCCTGCTCGACGCCTTCGCCTACGGCCCGCCCCCGCACGGCGGCATCGCGTTCGGCTGGGACCGGATCACCGCGCTGCTCGCCGGCGAGGACTCGATCCGCGAGGTCATCGCCTTCCCGAAGACCGGCGGCGGCTACGACCCGCTCACCGCGGCGCCCGCCCCGATCACCCCGGAGCAGCGCAAGGAGGCCGGGGTCGACGCCGTCCCGCCGAAGCCGGCGGCACAGGCCGACCAGAAGGTGGACGCGAAGGCCGCCGCGAAGGACGCGGAGGGCGGCGGGGCCTGACCCGGTCCCGGTCGTGCTGCACCTGCGCGTGATCGGCCCGCCGGACCGCACGGACGCGGTCCGGGCGGTGCTGGCGGAGGAACCGGGCGTCGCCCACCTGATCGTGCTGCCGGGCGCCGCGGTGCGCCCGGCGGGCGACGTGCTCGAGGCGGACGTCGCCCGCGAGTGCGCCGACGCCCTGCTCGGCCGGCTCCGCGACCTCGGGCTGGACCACGACGGCGCGGTGACCCTCGAGGTCCTCGACACCGTCCTGTCCGACGCCGCGGACGAGGCGGAGGAGGCCGCGCCCGGCGAGGGCTCCGACGCCGTCGTCTGGGACGAGTTGATCGCCCGGACCGGCGAGGAGTCCCGGTTGAGCTTCTCCTTCCAGGCCTTCCTCACCATCGCCTGCCTGCTCGCCGCGATCGGCGCGATCACGGACTCGCCGGTGCTGGTCGTCGGGGCGATGGTGCTGGGGCCGGAGTTCGGTCCGCTGGCCGCCGTGGCGGTGGGGGTGGTGCTGCGCCGCCGCGACCTCCTGCGGCGCGGCGGCCTCGCCCTGCTCGTCGGCTTCCCGCTCGGCATGGCCATCACGGCGCTGGCGACGCTGCTGTTCGACGCCACCGGGCTGCTGTCGAGCAGCACGCTCGACCACCTCGACCAGGTCGAGTTCATCTACGAGGTCGGCCCGTTCTCGCTGATCGTCGCCGTGCTGGCCGGCCTCGCCGGGATCCTGGCGCTCACGTCGGCGAAGGCGGCGAGCCTGGTCGGCGTGTTCATCTCGGTCACCACCGTGCCCGCGGCCGCGTTCGCCTCCGTGGCGGCGGTCGAGGGCCGGTGGCGGGAGGCGGGGCTGTCGGCGCTGCAGCTGGCGGTGAACCTGGTCGGGATCGTGGTCGCGGCGGCCCTCGCGCTGCTCGTGGCCCGACGCTCCCGGCGGCGCAGGGACGCCGGCCGGGCGCTCTCGTCGGGGTAGGGTCGAGGTTGATGTCACGCGACCTGGCCGACTTCCCCAGGCCCGTGCTCACCGCGTTGGCCGCGGCGGAACGCCTGCTCACCCGGCGGGCCGGGGCCACCGTGGTCCTCGCGGACCCGGAGGACCTCGGTGGCAGCGAACGGTCGGTGGTGGCGCGTGCCCGGGTGGCGCGCAACCCGTTCTCGCTGCCGCGCACCCTCGTGGTGAAGCAGTACGTGGGCGAGCCCGAGGCGAACCGGCCGGATCCCTTCCACTTCGAGGTCGCGAGCTGCCAGCTGTTCACCGCGCTCCCGGCCGACGCCCGGCCCAGCCCGGTGCTCATCGCGCACGACCCCGCGGCCCGGCTGCTGGTGCTCGAGGACCTGGGCCGCAGCTCCACGCTGGCCGACATGCTGTTCGCGCCGGATCCCGTTGCGGCGCAGCGGTGCCTGCTGAGCTGGGCGCGGGCGCTCGGCCGGATGCAGGCCGCCACCGCGGGCCGGGAGAACGACTTCGGCGCGCTGCTGCGCCGGCTGGGGGAGAAGGCCCGCCGCGATCCGGTGGCGGACGAGGCGCGCGCCGCCTTCGCGGGCGTGCCCGAGCTGGTCGCCGAGGTGCTGGGCGTGACGGTCAGCACGGCGGCCGAGACGGAGGCCCGGGAGACCGCGCGGCTGCTGGGCGGCACCCGCTACCGCGCGTTCAGCCCGTCGGACACCTGCCCGGACAACAACCTCGTGACCAGCCGCGGGGTGCGGTTCGTCGACTTCGAGTGGGGTTGCTTCCGCGACGTCGCGCTCGACGCCGCGTACTTCCGCGTCCCGTTCCCGGCCTGCGAGTCGAGCTTCGCGCTCCCCGACGGCATGGCCGACGCCATGCTCGAGGCCTGGCGCAACGAGATCGCCACGGTGTGGCCGGACCTCGACGACCCTGCGCTCCTGCGGGCCCGCCTGCTCGACGCCCAGCTGCTGTGGGTCTGGCTGTGCACGTGGTGGCTGCTGCCGCGCGCGGTGGCCGGCGAGTCGCGCATCGGGATCGACCCCGGCCGGTCGCCGCGGATCAGCGCCGCGCTGGCCGACTACTGGCGGCGGCTCGCGGGGGCGGCGGCGGACGGCGGGCGGCCGGCCACCGTCGAGCTCGCCGACCGGATGGCCGGCGCGCTGCAGCAGCGGTTCGACGACCCGGCGGACAACGGCACGGGCCGGCTACCGGTCTATCCCGCCTTCCGCAGCCGGGTCTGAGCGGCCTGACAGGGTCGCACCATGGATCCATGACGCGTCCGAAGGACGGGTTCGGGCGCAGTGTGGATCCATAACGCGTTCGAGGGTGTGGAGTTCGCGGAGCCGTCGGCGACGCGTCACCACGCGCACACCCCGACGGAGCCTCGCGACCCGATCATGCGCTCGTGTCCGTGCAGAGCGTGCGACCCGTCCGTGCCCTCCCGACCCCCGCGACCCTCCCGACGCCCCGGACCGTCTCGAACCTGGCCACACTCGGCGACTCGACGGCCGTCGGGCTGGGGGACCCGCTGCCGGGCGGCGGCTGGCGGGGCTTCCCCGTCCTGCTCCGGGACGCCCTCGGCGCGGAGACCCGGCTGCTCAACCCCGCCCGCACCGGCGCCCGGATGGCCGACGTCCGCGGGGCCCAGCTCGCCGCGGTGCTGCCCGCCCGGCCCGAGGCCGCGGTGATCTGCGCGGGCATGAACGACACCCTGCGCTCGGACTTCGACCCGGACGGCATCCGCGCCGACCTCACCGCGACGCTGGCGGAGCTCGCCGCGGCAGGCACGTTCCCGGTGGTCCTGCGCTACCACGACCACACCCGGGTGTTCCGGCTGCCCGGGCGGCTGCGCGCCGCGCTGCGGACCCGGGTGACCGCCCTGAACGCGGCGATCGACACGGCGATCGACGGGGCGATCGCGGGCGCGGGCGGGCCGGCCGTGGGGGTGCTCGACCTGCACCTGCTCCCCGGCGGCTACGAGCGCGCGGCGTGGAGCGTCGACCGGCTGCACCCCTCCGAGCTGGGGCACCGGTTGCTGGCCCGGGCCGCGGGCGAGCTGCTCGCGGGCGCGGGCTTCGCGGTGCCCGCGCCGGTGCCGACCGCCTGCGGCGGTGGACGCGAGATCACCGCGTTCCACCGGGCCGCGTGGATCGTGGTTCGCGGCACCCCCTGGCTGGTGCGCCGCGGCCGCGACCTGGGCCCGGTGATCCTGCACGGCCTGCTCACGGGCGGGCGGGCGCGGGCCGCCTGACCGGAGCAGGTGAGCCTCCCTAGGCGGACCGGGGGAGCGAGGCGGGGCGAACCGGTGGCCCCGTCTCGATCTCGAACAAGTGCGCGCGGGTGCAGGGCCCGCAGAGCCAGCCGACCACGCCGTCGACGTGGTGGCTGCTCCAGGCCAGACCACGAACGTCGGCCGCGGTCCGCGGGCAGGCGCAGGCGGTGCAGGAGTGGAGGGTGCGGGCGGTGACAGGTGTGCCGTCCATGCCCCCGGAGGATGCACCGGTCGCGTTGCCGTGCTGTGAACGCCACGCCGCACAGTGTTGCGATCCGGCGACTGTTGTGATCGCGATACCGCTACCGGAGCGAGTCCAGGAACCGCTCCATCCGCACCAGCGCCTCCTCCAGCAGCGGCAGCGCCGTGGCGTACGAGCACCGGATGTGCCCCTCGCCGGAGGGCCCGAACACGTCGCCGGGCACCACGGCCACGCTCTCCTCGTGGAGCAGCCGCTCGGCGAAGGTCTCCGAGTCCAGCCCCGACGAGCGGATGGACGGGAAGGCGTAGAACGCGCCGCCGGGCTCCGGGCACTCCAGCCCGATCTCGCGCAGGCCCTTCACGAACACCCGGCGCCGGCGGTCGTAGTCGGCGACCATCTCGCGGACGTCGCCCTCGGCCTCCTTGAGCGCCTCCACCGCGGCGATCTGCGAGACGTGCGGGGCGCACAGCATCGTGTACTGGTGCACCCGCACGCACAGCTCGGCCACGGCCTGCGGCGCGCAGATCCAGCCGACGCGCCAGCCCGTCATCGCCTGGGCCTTGGAGAACCCGCCCAGCACCACGGTCCGCTCCCGCGCCCCGGGCACCGCGCCCAGGCAGACGTGGGTGTCGTCGTAGGTGAGCCGGTCGTAGATCTCGTCGGAGATCAGGTAGAGGTCGTGCCGCTCGGCCAGCCGGACCAGGCCCTCCAGGGCCGCGCGCGGTTGGACCGCGCCCGTCGGATTCGCGGGGGAGCCGATGAGGATCGCCTTCGTGCGCGGGGTGATCGCGGCCTCGACCGCGTCGGGGTCGATCGCGAAGTCCGCCTCCCACCGCGTGGCCACCCGGACCGGGGTGCCGCCGGCGAAGGACACGCACGGCTCGTAGGCCACGTAGCAGGGCTCCGGCACGATCACCTCGTCGCCGGGGTTCAGCAGCACCCGCAGGGCCAGGTCCAGCCCCTCGGACACGCCGGTGGTGATCAGGCACTCGGTGTCCCACGCGTACTGCGCGGCGTAGCGCTTCTCCAGGTCCTCGCAGATCAGCCGGCGCAGCTCCGGCAGGCCCGCGTTGGAGGTGTAGGTGGTGTAGCCGTGCTCGAGGGCGAAGATGCCGGCCTCGCGGATCCGCCACGGCGTGACGAAGTCCGGCTCGCCCACGCCGAGGGAGATCACGTCATCCATCTCGGCGGCGATGTCGAAGAAGCGCCGGATGCCCGACGGCGGGCAGGCGGCGATGACGTCGTTGAGCGGCTTCATCGGGCGGTCCTCACGGGGTCACCCGCAGCCGGTGGTCGGGCTCGGGCTCGAAGAAGGTGTCGCCGTCGCGCTTGTGCGTGTGGAGCACGAAGTGCGTGGCGGTGGCCGTGACCCGGTCGATGGTCGAGAGCTTGCGGCTCACGAAGTCGCTGACCGCCCGGATGTTCTGCCCGACGACCGTGCACCGCAGGTCGTGCCCCCCGGAGACGAGGTAGCAGCTGCGGACCTCGTCGAACCGGGAGATCCGCTCCGCGACGTCGTCGAACCCGACCCCCCGCGCGGGGGCGACCGCCACGTCGATGAACGCGGTGACCTCGGTGGACTCCGAGCCGTCGACCTTCTCCCAGTCGACCACCGCCTTGTACCGGCGGATCACGCCCGCCTTCTCCCACGCCGCGATCTGGGCCGACACCTCCGCGACGGGCCGACCGGTCATGGTGGCCAGGGTGTCGTGGCTCAGCGACGCGTCCCGCTCCAGCAGTTCCAGGATCTCGCGCACGGTCCCCGACCCTACTCAGCGATCCGCCCGTCGGCGGCCCGGGCGAGCCGCCGAACGGCCTCGGTCAGCTGATCGGGCGGGTAGGTCGCGAAGCAGAGCCGCGCGGCGGACCGCAGGCCGGTTCCGCCGTCGGCGGCCGGGTCCACCGAGAAGGCGCTCCCGGGCACGAACCCGACCCCGTGCTCCAGGGCCCTCGGCAGGAGCTCCGCGGTGTCGGTGCCGTCGGCGAACTCCAGCCAGCAGAACATGCCCCCCGTCGGGGTGGACCGGGTGACGGACGACCCGAACTCGGCGTCGACCGCGGCGGTGAGCGCCGCGGCCCGGCCCCGGTTCTCCCGCCGGACACCGTCGACGTGCGCGGTGAACCACTCCTCGTCGGCCAGCAGCTCCGCGGTGATCATCTGGGTGAGCGAGGAGCCGCAGAGGTCCGTGGACTGCTTGAGCCGTTCGACGGCGGCGGCCAGCACCGGCGGCGCGACCAGCCAGCCGACGCGCAGTGACGGGGCCAGGACCTTCGACGCGCTGCCCAGCCGCACGACGTGGTCGCCGTGCGCGGCCAGCGGGAGCGGCGGCGCGCCGTCGAAGGCCAGCAGACCGTAGGGGTCGTCCTCGACGACGAGGAAGCCGTACCGCTCGGCGAGCCCGCACAGGGCCCGGCGGCGCTCCTGGCTCATCGTCACGCCGCGCGGATTGTGGAAGCTGGACACGGTGTGCACGAGGCGGGGCCGGAACCCGGCCGCGAGCCGCTCCTCCAGCAGGTCGACGCGCAGCCCGTCGGCGTCGAGCGGGAACGGGTGCACGTCGGCGCCCGCGGCCTGCAGGACCTGCAGCGCCCCGACGTACACCGGGTCCTCGACGGCCACCGGGTCGCCGGGGTCGAGCAGGGCGCGGGCGAGCAGGTCCAGGGCCTGCTGCGACCCGCTCGTCACGACGACGTCGGCGGGGGCGACGGCGCGGCCCGTCCGGCCGGTCTCGTGCGCGGCGACGACCTCGCGCAGCCGGCCGAGCCCGGCCGTCTCGGAGTACTGCACGGCGGCGGGGGACCGGAGCGCCCGGTCGGCGGCCGCGGCGATGCGCCCGCGCGGCATGAGGTCGGCGGCGGGCAGGCCGCCGGCGAGGCTCAGCACGTCGTCGCGCGCGGTGAGGGTGAGCAGGTCCCGGATCGCGGAGCCGCGGATCCCGGCGAGCCGGGCGGCCAGCGCGACCGGGGGTCGTGCAGACGAGGCGGGCGGGGCGGGACGGAGATCGGTGTCGGGCATGTGGGCCTCGCGGAGAGGGGGATCAAGGGCGGGGGCCCGGGCGCTCCCGGTGGTCACCGGGAGGGCCGGGCCGTCCCGCGGGGGTCGTCCGCGGAGCACGGGCGCGGGATCGGGTGGACCGGCGCCCGTCCCGATACTGCGCCCGTGTCCTGCGATCCGGAAACGACTTCCCAGCTGGTGGGACGGACTCGATCAGGTTGCACACCGATCACAGGACTTCCGACCCGGTGACCGACGTGGGCAAACCCTCTACCTTGCGCGGTATGAGCAACCCGTCGGGTGACGACCGCCACCAGCACGGCGAGCAGGGCGCCCCGCAGCCCGGCTCGGCACCGCCGCAGCCGGGCGGGCAGGAGCCGCCGGGCGGCTACCCGCCACCGGGACACGCCCAGGGGCCGCCTCCGCAGGGGTACGGGCAGGCCCCGCCGCCCGGCTACGGGGGAGGTCCGGGCCAGCCCGGCCAGGGATACGGGCAGCACGGCTACCCGCCGCCCGGTCCTGAACAGCAGGGGTACGGGCAGCAGGGGTACGGCCAGCAGGGCTACCCGCCGCAGGGCTACGGACAGCAGGGCTACCCGCCGCAGGGCTACGGACAGCAGGGCTACCCGCCGCAGGGCTACGGCCCGGAGGGGTACGGCCAGCAGCCCTACGGCTACGGCCAGCCCGCGCAGTACCCGGGCGGGGCGGCCGCGCCGCTCGCCGACCCGCTGGTCGCCGCGGACTTCTCGGACTGGTGGACGAAGGTCCTCGCGGTGCTCAAGCGGAGCTGGCAGCCGCTGCTGCTGATCCAGATCGCCACCGCGCTGCCGGCCCTGATCATCGGCGCGCTGATCGCGGTGATCGTCGCCGCAGGCGGCGGCTGGGTCGGCGTGGCGATCGGCGGCGGCCTGTCGCTGATCATCGTGGTCGCCGTGTCCCTGCTGGCGCAGGGCGCGTCCGTCTACGTGGTCACCCGGCAGGCCGCGGAGCAGCCGGTCGGCGCCGGGGAGGCGCTGTCCTTCGCCGCCCGCCGCGCGCTGCCGCTGCTCGGCTGGGGCATCCTCGCCGGGATCCTGGTCTTCATCGGCTTCCTGCTGCTGGTCATCCCGGGCATATACCTCAGCGTGGTGTTCGTGGCCTCGCTGACCGGCGTGATCATGTACGAGCGGGCCGGCATCGGCCGGACGTTCGAGCTGGTCAACCGCGAGTTCTGGGGCACGTTCGGCCGGTTGATCACCTTCGCGATCGCCGCCGCGGTCTACAGCGGGATCATCAGCGCGATCGTCTCGACCTTCACCGATCCGAACAGCCTGTCGCGGTCGATCATCGTGAACATCCTGACGCTTCCGGTGACCCTGGCCGCGGCGGGCGTCGCGGTGGTCACCTACGCCTCGCTGCGCAACAAGGAGAACCCCCAGGTCGGCACGCCGACGCTGGTGCAGGAGCTGCAGACCTGACCTGCCGCCCCGAATCGTCGGTGCCGGGTGGCACCCTGGACACCGATGAGCGCTGACGGCCTGTTCGACATCGGCGAGCCCGCGGGCGGAGACGCCTCCGGGGCCGCCTCGGAGGAGGCGCGCCCGGCTCCGGGCGCGCCTCTCGCCGTGCGGATGCGCCCGCGCTCGCTCGGCGAGGTGGTCGGGCAGCGGCACCTGCTCAAGCCCGGCGCCCCCCTGCGCCGGCTGCTCGAGGGCGGTGCCCCGGCGTCCGTGCTGCTGTACGGCCCGCCCGGCACCGGCAAGACCACGCTCGCCCGGCTCATGGCCCGGGCGGGCGAGCGGCACTTCGTCGCCCTCTCGGCCCTCTCGGCCGGGGTGAAGGAGCTGCGCGCCGTGATCGACGACGCGCGGCGCCGCCGGGACTACCACGGCGGCTCCACCGTGCTGTTCATCGACGAGGTGCACCGCTTCTCCAGGACCCAGCAGGACGCGCTGCTCGGCGCCGTCGAGGACCGGGTGGTGCTGCTGGTCGCCGCGACCACCGAGAACCCGTCGTTCTCGGTCGTGTCGCCGCTGCTGTCCCGCTCGCTGGTCCTGCAGCTGCAGTCGCTCGACGAGGACGAGGTCCGTGAGGTGCTCCGCCGGGCGGTGCGAGCGGAGCAGGGGCTCAACGGCGCGGTCACGCTGGCCGAGGACGGCGAGGCCGCGCTGGTCCGGCTCTCCGCGGGCGACGCGCGCCGGGCCCTCACCGCGCTCGAGGCGGCGGCGGACGGGGTGCTGGCGGACGGCACCGGCGTCGTCGACCTCGCCGCGGTCGAGCGGGCGGTCACCGAGGTCGCGGTCCGCTACGACCGCGCCGGCGACCAGCACTACGACGTGATCAGCGCCTTCATCAAGTCCATCCGCGGCTCCGATCCCGACGCCGCGCTGCACTACCTGGCCCGCATGATCGTCGCGGGGGAGGACCCGCGGTTCATCGCGCGCCGGCTGATGGTGCACGCGAGCGAGGACATCGGGCTCGCCGACCCCACCGCGCTGCAGGCCGCCACGGCGGCGGCGCAGGTGGTGCAGCTCGTCGGCATGCCCGAGGCGCGGCTCGCGCTGGCCCAGGCCACGGTGCACCTGGCCACGGCCCCGAAGTCCAACGCGGTGATCGCAGCGATCGACGCCGCCATGGCGGACGTGCGGGGCGGGGCGGTCGGTGCGGTGCCGGCGCACCTGCGGGACGGGCACTACGCGGGCGCGCAGAAGCTGGGCAACGCCGTGGGCTACCGCTACCCGCACAGCACGCCGGACGGGGTGCTGGCGCAGCAGTACCCGCCGGACGAGCTCGTCGGCAAGGACTACTACGAGCCCACCACGCACGGCGCGGAGCGGGTCCTCGCCGAGCGCGTGCCCAAGCTCCGCCGCGCGGTCCGCGGCCGCTGACGGCCGAATCCCCGACGCATCATGGAACCATCATGCGATTCTCCGGCCGCTCGAATCGCGTCATGGAACCATGATGCGATTATCGAGCCTGTTTCTGCGGGCGCGCGGTCAGGCGGTGCGCAGGGTCAGGCCCAGTGAGCTCAGCGCCCGGTCGATCGGGGTGAAGTAGGCGGTGCAGCCGTTGCCGGCCCCGCTGTGCACGCCCTGGGCCTGGCCGTCGGCGGTGATGTACGGGCCGCCGGAGTCGCCCTGGGCGGTGCAGATCGAGGCCACGACCATGCCGCGCTGCTGCTGGCCGTCGAAGTTCACGGTGCGGTTGCGGGCGCTCACGGTGCCGCAGGCCTTGCCGCTGGTGCTGCCGTAGAGGCACACCGCCGAGCCGACGGGCGCGGGGACGGTGCCGCGGACCGGCACCGAGGCCACCTCGGGCAGGGCCGCCGTCGAGGAGGTGACGGGCACGGCCCCCACGTCGACGCCGTTGCCCGCGGTCGTGGCGCCGTCGCCGATGACCTCGCCGTTGTCGTCGAGCCACTCGTCGGACTCGCGGGTGCAGTGCCCGGCCGTGATGATCCAGTCCTGGGCGCCGGAGCCGGCGGAGAAGCCGAGCGTGCAACGGGTGTTGCCGCCGGTGATCCGCTGGCCGCCGCGCAGCGCCTGGTGCTGCGGCACGCCCGCACCGGTCTCCACCCGCAGCAGGGCCGGGTCGATGCCGTCGAACAACGCGGTCACCTCGGGGGAGGGGTCGCCGACCAGCCGGACGTCGACGACGTCGCCCTCGATCCCGTAGTCCGCGATACCGGCCGGCATGCCGGCCGCCGTACGCGCGTCGAGCAGCGCCATGACGGCCGCGGGCGCGGCGAGCGGCGCGGCCGCCTTCGGCTCCGGCGGCGAGGCCGCCGCCACCCCGGCCCCGGTCAGGGCCGCGGCGGCCGTGAGGACGAGGAGGGCGCGGAGCACGGTCCGGAATCCGGGGAGGCGCACGGCGGTGCGCTGTCCGTCGAGGGCTGCCACGCCGGGCCAACGAGGTCGGCGTTGCCTGCGGAGCGGGCGTCCACCCGCCCGTGCGTCACCCGTTCGGCGTAGTTACACGCTGAGTATCCGCGGTCCTGTCGATCACGCGGGGTCGCGCAGCACCGGACAGCTCATGCACCGGGGCCCGCCGCGCCCGCGGCCGAGCTCGCCGCCCGGGACCTCGAGCACCTCGACGCCCTGTTTCCGCAGGTAGGTGTTGGTGGTGACGTTCCGCTCGTAGGTCACCACCACGCCCGGGGAGACGGCGAGCAGGTTGCAGCCGTCGTCCCACTGCTCGCGCTCGGCGGAGTGCACGTCCTGCTCCGCGGTGAGCACGCGGATCGAGTCCAGCCCGAGCGCGGCGGCGACGGCGGCGTGCATGTCCTCCGGCGGGTGGTCGGTCATGACCATCTCCTTGTCGGAGTCGCCCGGCCGGACCGTGTACGAGGGCAGCATCCCGAGCCCGGCGTACTTCACGAACGTCCCGCGGTCGATCATCGTCAGGACGGTGTCGAGGTGCATCAGCGCGCGCCCGTGCGGCATCCGCAGCGCCACGATCCGGTCGACCTGGCCGCCGGCGAACAGCGACCGCGCCAGTCGCTCCACGCCCGCTGGACGGGTCCGCTCGCTCATCCCGACCAGCACCGCGCCGTCGCCCAGCACCAGGATGTCGCCGCCCTCGACGGTCGCGGGCCCGTTGACCGAGCCGGCCGACCAGACGTCGAAGCCTGCCCCGGCGAACAACGGGTGCCAGCGGTACACGGCCTCGTAGTGCACGGTCTCGCGCATCCGCGCCTGCTTGCGCATGCTGTTGATCGCGACGCCGCCGTGGATCCAGGCCGTGGTGTCCCGGGTGTAGAGGTGGTTCGGCAGGGGCTCCAGCACGAAGTCGTCCGGGCCCAGGATGTGGAAGGCGATCGACCGCGGCTCGTCGATCCGTTCCAGCACCTCGCGCTTGGTGATGCCGCCGATCATGTGCTCGGTCAGCGTGTCCACGTCCATGGCGTCGAACAGGTTGCGCAGGGCGTCGACGGCGAGCGGGCCGTACATCCGGTCGTCGAAGATCCGGTCGAGCGCGTGGGCCTTCGCCTCGGGCAGCGCGAAGGTCTCGCGCAGCAGCCGGTTGAACAGGTGGACCTCGACGCCGCGCTCCCGCAGCAGCGCGGCGAAGCCGTCGTGTTCCTCCTGGGCGCGCTGGACCCACAGGACGTCGTCGAACAGCAGCTGGTCCTTGTTCCCCGGGGTCAGCCGCTTGAGCTCGAGGCCGGGCCGGTGCAGCAGGACCCGCCGCAGCGTCCCGACCTCCGAGTCGACCCGGTAGACCCGGTCCGCGGCCCGGCCGGGGCCGGAACCGTCCGGGGAGTCCGTGGGCTGCATGAACGACATCGTGGCCGAAGATGGGTGGGTGCGCTGGGACCCGCTCGACGAGAAGATCGTGACCCTGCTCGTCGCGGACTCGCGCCGGAGCTTCGCGGAGCTGGGCGCGGAGGTCGGGCTGTCGGCGTCCGCGGTGAAACGGCGCGTGGACCGGCTGCGGGCCGACGGGGTGATCACCGCGTTCACGGTGCGCCTCGACCCGGCCGCGCTGGGCTGGGCGGTCGAGGGGTACGTCGAGCTCTACTGCCGGCCGTCGACGCCGCCCGCGGCGATCCGCCGCGCCTGCGCGGGGCTGGCCGAGGTCGTCGACGCCAGCACGGTGTCCGGCGACGCGGACGCCCTGGTCCGTATCCTCGCCGCGGACATGCGGCACTTCGAGCAGGTGCTGGAGCAGATCGGAGCCGAGGGGTTCGTCGAGCGGACCAAGTCCGTGCTGGTGCTCTCGCCGCTCATCCGCAGGCCGCCGCCGACCGTGCACTGAAACGCCGTTGTCGCGACCGAACGCGCAATGATCGAGCGCAGATGGGCAATGAACGTCGATTGTGGGCGTGGCGCAGGCCTCTTTACCGTTGCAGGGAGTCCCGAGGACGTGACTCCCGCCGCGCCGAGGGAGGCTTGATGACCAGCGTTCTCACCCGTCCCGACACCATCGGCGACCGCACACCCACCCGGCGGCACTACGTCATGTGCCCGCCCACGCACTTCGCCGTCGAGTACGCCATCAACCCGTGGATGCGACCCGGGACGCCGGTCGACCGCGAGCTGGCCCTCGCGCAGTGGGACGCCCTGCGCCGCACCTACCTCGACCTGGGCCACGAGGTGACCGTCGTGGAGCCCGAAATCGGACTGCCGGACATGGTCTACGCCGCCAACGCCGCGACCGTCGTCGACGGCCGGGTCTACGGCGCCCGCTTCCGGTACCCGCAGCGCGCCGCCGAGGCCGAGCTCTACCGCAAGGCGCTGGTCGAGGTCGGCACCTACACCGAGCCGATGTTCGTCAACGAGGGCGAGGGGGACTTCCTCGTGGCCGGCGACGTCGTGCTGGCCGGCACCGGATTCCGCACGGAGCCGCGGGCGCACGCCGAGGCCGCCCGGGTGCTGCGCCGCCCCGTGATCGGCCTGGAGCTCGTCGACCCCCGCTACTACCACCTCGACACCGCGCTGGCCGTGCTGTCCGGGCACGACGTCGCCTACCTGCCCGAAGCCTTCTCGCCGCGCTCCCGTGGGGTGCTGGCCGGCCGCTACCCCGACGCGGTGCTCGCCTCGCAGGTCGACGCGGCGGTCCTCGGGCTCAACGCCGTGTCGGACGGCCGGCACGTCGTCCTCCCCGCCGCGGCGGCCGGGCTGGCCGTCGCCCTGCGCGACCGCGGGTACGAGCCCGTGGGCGTCGACCTGTCCGAGCTGCTCAAGGGCGGTGGCGGACCCAAGTGCTGCACGTTGGAGGTGCGCGCATGACCCTTCTGGACCAGCCCACCGTGTCCCTCTCGGCGACCGCGCACCACGAGCGGATGCTCGCCGAGCACTCCGCCCACAACTACGCCCCGCTGCCGGTGGTGCTGTCCTCCGGCGAGGGTGCCTGGGTGACGGACGTCGAGGGCCGCCGCTACCTCGACTTCCTCGCCGGCTACTCCGCCCTGAACTTCGGCCACGGCAACCCGGTGCTGCGCGCCGCGGCCCACGCCCAGCTCGACCGGATGACGCTGACCAGCCGGGCCTTCGGCAACGACCAGCTCGGCCCGTTCTGCACCGAGCTCGCCGCGCTGCTCGGCAAGGACATGGTGCTGCCGATGAACACCGGCGCCGAGGCCGTCGAGTCCGGGCTGAAGGTGGCCCGCAAGTGGGGCTACGAGGTCAAGGGCGTGCCGGCCGACCGGGCGCGCGTGGTCGTGGCGGCCGGCGCCTTCCACGGCCGCACGATCTCGATCGTGTCCTTCTCCACCGACCCGGAGGCCCGCGGCGGGTTCGGCCCGTTCACCCCCGGGTTCGACGTCGTCCCGTACGGGGACGCCGAGGCCCTGCGCGCCGCGATCACCCCGGACACGGTGGCGGTGCTGCTGGAGCCGGTGCAGGGCGAGGCCGGGGTGATCGTCCCGCCGGACGGGTACCTGCGTGCGGTGCGGGAGATCTGCAGCGAGACCGGGGTGCTGTGGATCTCCGACGAGGTGCAGTCCGGCTTCGGGCGGACCGGGTACGTGCTCGCGACCCGCGGCCTCGGCGGCGTGCAGGCGGACGTCTACCTGCTGGGCAAGGCGCTCGGCGGCGGCGTGGTGCCGGTGTCGGCCGTCGTGGCGAACGCGGACGTCCTCGGTGTGCTCAAGCCCGGGCAGCACGGCTCGACCTTCGGCGGGAACCCACTGGCCTGCGCCGTCGGCCGGGCGGTGATCGGGATCCTGCGCGACGACGTCGTGCTCGCCCACGCCCGCGCGCTCGGCGAGGTCCTGCAGGCGCGGCTGCGCGCGATGCCGGGGCTGACCGCCGTGCGCGGGGTGGGGCTGTGGGCGGGTATCGACGTCGACCCGGCGCTCGGTACCGGGCGCGAGCTCGGCGAGCGGCTCGCGCGGGCCGGGGTGCTCACCAAGGACACCCACGGCCCGACGCTGCGCCTCTCGCCGCCGCTCGTCGTCGAGGAGCCGGACCTGCACCTGGCCCTCGACGCCCTGGAGGGGGTCCTCAGCCGAGCGTGACGGTGAGGTGGGGGACCGTCGCCGTCTCGGCGGAGGCGAACCGCTTCCAGGACAGCGGGTCGGTCTCGTCGGCCGCCCTGAGCATCACGGTGCCGCTCGTGGCGCCGGCGGCCGTCCACTCCTTCACCAGCTCGGTCACGTCGACGCTGCTCCAGCCCGGTGCGCAGGCCGTGGCATTGCCGCGGGTGTCGGTGCTGGTCGCGCGCAGCCGCTCGCCCTGCGGCTGGTTCGCCCAGCGGAGCTTCGGCCCGACGGTGGTGCCCGCGGGGAGCGTCCACACCTCCCAGGCGCGCGGCCGGCAGGAGGCGGACCAGGTCTGGTAGAGGTCCAGCGTCGCCGTACGCACGGACGCGGCCCTTCCTCCGCTCGCACCGGCCCGGGTGAGGTCGAACGTGAGGTAGCTGCGGGCCGCCTCCCTGCCGTCGTAGCTGCCGAGCCGGAGGTCCGGGTCGCCCGAGGTGTCGGTGTTCTCGACGGTCGTCTGAGCGGTGGTGTCGAAGGGGACCGGCGCCGCGGCGGTGACCGGGGCGGCCGCGACCACCCGGCTGACGGCGGACTCCGCCTCGGTCAGCGAGCCGGTCGCGTCCGGCACCGCCTCGGCGTTGCCGGTCAGCTTCAGCTCCGGCGCGGGTCCGGTCGGGGCGCCGTCCTTGCGCACGGAGGCGACGAAGCCGGCGCGGGTCGCCTCGACCTCGAGGTCGTAGCCGGGCCGGACCTGCGGGTAGGTGGCCGTCGGGCCGTCGAGCCGCGGGGCGGACAGCGGGGCCGGCCACACGACGGCCGCCGACCCGCCCTCCGCGTACCGCACCGACGGTCCCGTCGGGGGTCAGCGTGAGGTCGTGGGGTGCCGCGACCGGCCGGACGACGCCGTCGGGCCCGGCCTGCAGGGTGAGGTCGACCGGCAGCCACTCGGCGCCGCGCTGCACGCGGACCGGGCCGGAGTAGAGGGTGACGGTCCGCCCGCCGTCGGGCCGGGCCGTGGACTCGGAGGTGGCGCTGGTCGTGCTGCCGGCCTCCGTGGAGCTGGTGGGGCCGGTGGGGGCCGCGGCGGCGGGGGCGGCCGCCAGGACCGTGGCCGCGCCGAGGGACAGTGCGAGGGAGAGCAGGGTGGCGGTGCGGGACACCGCGCGACGTTCCATGATCGGTACAGGTACGACCACCTGTGGGGTACGGAAAGGAACGCGCCCGCAGCGGGGGACCGGATACACCCGTTCGGTACCGCTCGTCGTGCGCCGACGGCCGCCCGTCCCGTGAGAGCGTTCAGTGGTCGCCCGCGAACGGCCGCTCGTCCTCCCGGGCGCGGCAGAGCAGCTCCGGCTTGAGTGTCCCGAAGAGCACGGTGAGTAACAATTCGGCCGTCTGCTCGGGAGGCTCGTGGGGCCGGTTCACGGCGCGCATGAGGAGGGTGTTGACGATCAACCCGCTGATCTCCAGGGCCGGCGGGTACGGGCGCAGCTCCCCGGAGGCCTGCCCGTCCTGCAGGAGGCCGAGGATCGCGTCCGGAATCGGGGCGAGGGTGCGCGGATCGCCCAGGTCGGCCGGGTCCGGGGGCCCTCCGACCCGGGTCGAGACGTAGTCCTGGACGGCGTACCAGAACGCGGCGGTGAGACCGCGGTGCCGCCAACTCGTCCTGGTCAGGGCGTTGACCTGGTCGCGCAGTGCGTCGAGCACCGGCCGTCCGGCCCTGCGGTCCTGCTCCGCCTGCTGCACCAGACTATGGACCAGTGGCCCGTAGACGGCGCCGATGAGTGCGTGTTTGCTCGGGAAGTGGTTGTAGGCGGTCGCCGGGCTCACCCCCGCGGTGGCCGCGATGTCCTCCATACGCGTGCGGTTCCACCCGCGGGTGCCGAAGTTGGCGTCGGCGGCGTCCAGCAGGGCGCGGCGGGTGCGGTCGCGCTTCGTTCGTGCGGCCCGAGCCCGGGCGTCGCTCGAACGGCCGCTTCCGCCGGTGGTCATATCGACGGACCGTAGTCGAAACACGCCGAGTTGGGCTTGACTCCATTTCGAGGATCACTCAAGATGGTGAGCACGTACTTGAATCTCGAACGGTCTCGTCGGGCAGGGCACGGCCCGCGATCACCGGGCGGGAGGAGGGTGCGGGCACCGGCCCGTCGGAGGTCGCCTCGTGCGGCCGGGCGGGTGTCGCACGGTCGCTCCGTCCGGAGCACGCGGCCAGGGTCCGACGGGCACATCGGGCCCCGGCCGCATCACTACCGCGCACGGCGCGGAGGGGCGCCGTCCGGCCCCGGAGGTCGGGCACGCCCTCCTGCGTCGCAGGGGAGGGGAACCCATGCACGCTTCGATCCGCCCTGCCTCGGAACCGGTCCGATGACCGCCGCGGCAGCCTTCGACCCCCCGGATCCGTTCGGCGCCGCGTTCGCCGAACCGGAGGGACTCACCGCCGTCCCCGGCTCGGCACCCACCGAGGTCCAGATCCCGCAGCTCACCGTCGTCCCCGGGACGAAGGGGCGGCGGACCCGGTCGGTTCCGGCGCCCTCGGTCCTCGAGCAGTACGTGGCCACCGCCGTCGAGGGCGACCCGCGGGCCCGCGAGCGGCTCCTCGAGGAGATCCGCCCGCTGGTGCTGCGATACTGCCGTGCCCGGCTCGGCCGCCAGGAGACGGTCATCGGCTCGGCGGAGGACGTGGCGCAGGACGTCTGCGTCGCCGTGCTCGCCGCGCTGCCGACCTACACCGTCAAGGGCCTGTCCTTCCGTGCCTTCGTGTACGGCATCGCCGCGCACAAGGTCACCGACACCTTCCGGGCAATCGGCCGGAACCGCTCCGAGCCGGTCGCGGACGTCCCGGACACCGGCGTGGTGCTCGACGGGCCGGAGCACCTGGCGCTGACCGCCGAGCTCAACCAGCGCCTGGGCGGGCTGCTCGGCGTGCTGACCGAGCGGCAGCGCGAGGTCCTCGTCCTCCGGGTGGTCGTCGGCCTCAGCGCCGAGGAGACCGCGCAGACCGTCGGCTCCACCCCCGGCGCCGTCCGCGTCACCCAGCACCGCGCGCTCGCGCGGCTGCGCCAGCTCGTCACCGGCGGCCTGCCCCGTGAGGTCGCCGAGGCCGTGGCGGCCGCCGTCGAGGCCGACACGGACGAGGGCGCGGTCGGCACCACCGGCTGATCCGGGCGTGATCCGGACGTGGGGACCGGCGGCCGGGGGAGTAGCCTGACCGCCGATCTCCACGCTCGTGGCGGTCGTCATTCGAAGATCGCTGGAGGGGTCCGTGTCGGCTGGTCAGATCGCCGCGCTCATCGCGGCGATCGCGTTCGTGGTGCTCGTCGTGCTGCTCGCGATCCCGCTGTTGAAGCTCGGCCGGACGCTCGACGAGGCGACCGTCGCGATCCGCAAGGCCCACGAGGGCAGCGCCCCCCTGCTGGTCGACGCGCACACCACGCTGAACAGCGTGAACACCCAGCTCGAGCGGGTCGACGGGATCACGTCGAACGCCAAGACCGTCACCAGCAACGTGTCGGTGCTGACCTCGCTGTTCACCGCGACCCTGGGCGGACCGCTGGTGCGCGCCGCCGCCTTCTCCTACGGCCTGAACAAGGCCATCAAGGCCCGCCGCGCCGGCAAGGACGCGGGGGCGCACTCCCGTGGCCGCCGCCGGGGGAGGACGAAGTGAAGCGGCTCTTCTGGATCGGCGTCGGCGCCGCCGCCGGCGCCTACGTCACCCGCCGGCTCACCGAGACCAGGCAGCGGCTCACCCCGCAGGGCATCGGCGCCGACCTGGCCGACGGGCTGCGCGAGCTCGGGGCCGGCCTCGGCGCCTTCGGTGCCGAGGTGCGTGCCGGCATGGCCACCCGCGAGCAGGAGCTCACCGACCTCGTCGAGCGGCGGACGGGCGGACACGTCCCGTCCTACAGTGAGGCCGCGGCCGAGGACGAGCCGGCCCGCCCTCGGGGGCGAGCGCGCGGGGCAGGGGCCTGAGCGGTCCCTGCCGCACCGCGCCGTCGTCCCACCCGTTTTCCGCGAGAGAGACACCCGTGCAGACCCACGAGATCGTCCGCCGTTTCACCGAGCACTTCGTCAGGGCCGGGCACACCCCGGTGGCCAGCGCGTCGCTGATCCTCGACGACCCCAACCTGCTGTTCGTCAACGCCGGCATGGTGCAGTTCAAGCCGTACTTCCTGGGTGACGTCCCGGCGCCGTACCCGCGTGCCACGTCGATCCAGAAGTGCGTGCGCACCGGCGACATCGACGAGGTCGGCCGCACGACCCGGCACAACACGTTCTTCCAGATGGCCGGGAACTTCAGCTTCGGCGACTACTTCAAGGCCGGGGCGATCGAGCTGGCCTGGACCCTCGTGACCGGGGACCGCGACTCGGGCGGGTTCGGGTTCGACCCCGAGCGCATCTGGGTCACCGTCTACCAGGACGACGACGAGGCCATCGCGCTCTGGAAGGAGATCGCCGGGCTGCCCGAGGAGCGAATCCAGCGCCGCGGCGGCAAGGACAACTACTGGGACATGGGCGTGCCCGGTCCCGGCGGCCCCTGCTCGGAGATCTACTACGACCGTGGCCCGGAGTACGGCCGCGACGGCGGCCCCGAGGCCGACGAGGACCGGTACCTCGAGATCTGGAACCTCGTCTTCATGCAGGACGAGCGCGGCGAGCTGAGCCCGAAGGTCGGCCACCCGCCGATCGGCACCCTGCCCAGCAAGAACATCGACACCGGCATGGGCGTCGAGCGGGTCGCCTACCTGCTGCAGGGCGTGGCCAACGTCTACGAGACCGACCTGGTCCGCCCGGTGATCGCCCAGGCGGAGACCCTGTCGGGCCGCAAGTACGGCGCGAACCCCGAGGACGACACCCGTTTCCGGGTCATCGCCGACCACGCCCGCTCCGGCGTGATGATCATCGGCGACGGCGTCACGCCGTCGAACGAGGGCCGTGGCTACGTGCTGCGCCGGCTGCTGCGCCGGATCGTGCGCTCGGCCCGGTTGCTCGGTGTGACCCAGCCGGTGCTGCGCGCCTTCGCCGAGGTGGTGCGGGACGAGATGGCGCCGACCTACCCCGAGCTGATCACGAACTTCGAGCGGATCTCGGCCGTCGTCGAGGCGGAGGAGGAGGCCTTCCTCTCCACGCTGACGGCGGGCTCGCGCATCTTCGACACCGCCGTGGCGGAGACGAAGAAGGCCGGCGGCCTGGTGCTGCCCGGCGACCGCGCCTTCCAGCTGCACGACACCTACGGCTTCCCGATCGACCTCACCCTGGAGATGGCCGCCGAGCAGGGGCTCGAGGTCGACCAGGACCGGTTCACCGCGCTCATGCAGGAGCAGCGCACCCGGGCCAAGGCCGACGCCGCCTCCCGCAAGGTCGGGCACGGCGACGCCTCGGTCTACCGCGCGGTGCTGGACAACCACGGCATCACGGAGTTCCTCGGCTACAGCGATCTGGCCGCCGAGGGCACCATCGTCGGACTGCTGGTCGACGGGCAGCCGGTGCCGGCCGCGTCCGAGGGCTCGTCGGTCGAGGTCGTCCTCGACCGCACGCCGTTCTACGCCGAGGCCGGTGGCCAGCAGGCCGACACCGGTGAGCTGCGGTCGGACTCGTTCACCATCCGGGTGGACGACGTGCAGTCGCCGGTCGCGGGCCTGCGGGTGCACCGCGGCGTCGTCACCAACGGCACGGCCACGGTCGACTCGCCGGTCGTCGCCGAGATCGACGTGGCCCGTCGGGCGTCGATCTCCCGCGCCCACACCGGGACGCACCTGGTGCACGCGGGCGTCCGCGGCGCACTGGGCACCTCCGCCGCGCAGGCCGGGTCGCTCAACGCCCCGGGGCGGCTGCGGTTCGACTTCACCTCGCCGTCCGGCGCCGTTACGCCGACCCAGCTCGCCGAGGTCGAGGGCGAGATCAACGCGGTGCTGCAGCAGAACCGCGAGGTCGAGGCCTACGAGACGTCGATGGACGAGGCCAAGCGGCTCGGCGCGATGATGCTCTTCGGCGAGAAGTACGGCGACCGCGTCCGCGTGGTCGACATGGGCGACTACTCCCGCGAGCTCTGCGGTGGCACGCACGTGGGCCGGACCGGCGAGATCGGCCTGATCAAGGTGCTGTCCGAGGGCTCGATCGGCTCGGGCATCCGGCGCGTGGAGGCCCTCGTGGGGCTCGACGCCTTCGACCACATGTCCAAGGAGCACCTCCTCGTCAGCCAGCTGGCCGAGCAGCTCAAGGCCAAGCCGGAGGACCTGCCGGAGCGGATCAACGGGCTGGTCGAGCGGCTGCGCGACGCCGAGCGGGACCTGGAGAAGCACCGCGCCGAAGCCGTGCTGGCCTCCGCCGGGACCCTCGCCGAGCAGGCCGAGGACCTGGGCGGGGTGTCCGTGGTGGCGGTCGAGGCCCCGGCCGGGCTGGCGGGCAACGACCTGCGCAACCTGGCGTCGGACGTCCGCGGACGGCTCGGGTCGAAGCCGGGTGTCGTGGCGCTGTTCTCCACGGACGGGGAGAAGGTCGCGTTCGTCGTGGCCACCACCGCCGCGGCCCGGGACAAGGGCCTGGCCGCCGGCAAGCTGATCCCGGCGTTCGCGCCTGCCGTCGGCGGGCGGGGCGGCGGCAAGCCGGACCTCGCCCAGGGCGGTGGCACGGACCCGTCGGGCGTCGCGGCCGCCATCCGGAAGCTGCGCGAGGCGGTCCGGGGCTGAGCAGTGTCCGTCCACAGCTCGGCGCGGTCGAGGTCGGCACGGTGATCGAGCCGCGAGGCCGCCGGCTCGGCGTCGACGTGGGATCGGTGCGCGTCGGGGTCGCCCTGTGCGATCCCGACGGCCTGGTCGCGACCCCGCTCGAGACGGTGCCGCGCGAGGGCGCGGCCCGGCGCGTGGCGGAGCTGGTCGACGAGCACCTGGCCGTCGAGGTCGTGCTCGGGCTGCCCCGCACCCTCGCCGGCCGGGAGGGACCGGCGGCCGAGGCCGCGCAGGCGTTCCGGGCCGAGCTGGAGGCCGTGCTCGCGGTGCCCGTCGTGCTGCACGACGAGCGGCTCACGACCGTCGTCGCGACCCAGCAGCTGCGGGGCCGGGTCAAGGGGCGCAAGCAACGCGCGGTGATCGACCAGGCCGCCGCCGTCGCCATCCTGCAGGGGTACCTGGACACCCGACGGTGACCGTCCGGCCCGGTCGGGCGTGCACCGTGCCGGGCCGGTGCGGGGACCCGTTACCCTCCGGAGCTGTGAACGGGACGCGCCGCAGCAGTCGGAACCGCCACCGGGCGGGCTGCGAGGCGTGAACCCACCCACCGGTCCCTTCCTGACCCGCCGCGAGGAGCTCGCGGCGCGGCGGGCGGAGCTGCGTGAGATCGCGCGCAAGCGCCGCCGGCGCGGCCTGTTCGTACTGCTCGCCGCGCTGGTCCTGCTCGGGGTCGTGTTCGGCGGGGGTGCGTACCTGGTGGGCTCCACCTTCTTCACGGACGACTTCGACGGCGACGGCCAGGGGGACGCCGTGGTCCGGGTCCTCGACGGGGACTCCACCCGGCAGATCGGCACGATGCTGGCCCGCCGCGGCGTCGTCGCCAGCCCGGAGGCCTTCACCGAGGCCGCGGCCGAGGAGAAGAAGGTCCTCGGGATCCAGCCCGGCTACTACCAGATGCGGCTGCAGATGTCGGGCGAGTCCGCGGTCGCCCTGATGATCGACCCGTCGTCGCGGGTGGGGCGGCTGGAGATCCGCGGCGGCACCCAGCTGGACGACACCCGCTCGCCGGACGGGACCGTCGCACCCGGCGTGATCAGCCTGATCTCGCAGGCCAGCTGCGGCCGGATCGACGGCCAGCGGCGCTGCGTGAGCCCGGAGGAGCTGCGGCAGGTCATGGCCACGGCCGACCCGGCGTCGCTCGGGGTGCCCCAGTGGGCGGTCGAGGACGTCGCGCGGGCCGAGCCGAACCGGAAGTTCGAGGGCCTGATCGTGCCGGGCCTGTACGACGTCGCGCCGGGCACGTCGGCCGCGGACGTCTGGAAGTCCCTGTTCGCGGTGTCGGTCGCGCAGCTCGAGTCGAGCGGGCTCACCGCCGACGCGAGCCACGACGGGCTCGCCACCTACCAGCTCCTGGTGCTCGCCTCGCTGGCCGAGAAGGAGGCGATCACCCCGGACATGGGCAAGGTCGCCCGGGTGATCACGAACCGGCTCGACATCAACCAGCGGCTCGAGCTGGACTCCACGGTCAACTACCCGCTGGACCTGCAGGCGCTGCGCACGACCGCGGAGGCGCGGGGCACGGCGGGGCCGTACAACTCGTACCAGAACACGGGGCTGCCGCCGACGCCGATCGCGGCGCCGGGCAAGGACGCGATCGCCGCCGCGCTCGACCCCGAGGCGGGTCCGTGGACCTTCTTCGTGCGGTGCCAGAAGGACGGCACGTCCTGCTTCGCGACCTCGCTGGCCGAGCACCAGACCAACGTCGGCGAGGCGATCCGGAACGGGGCGTTCTAGGCCGTGTCTCCCAACCCGCCACCACCGCTCCCGGCGCCCACGCCGTCCCCGCCGGCGTTGCCGGGCCACCCGAATACGCCCGGTATGAGGGCAGCCCGGCTGCCTTGCCGGGAACGACGTGGATCACCGGGCCCGACGGCGCCGGATTGAGAGACACGGCCTAGCCGGGCCTCACTGCCCGAAGAAGCCCGGCGGGGGGACCGGCGAGGGAGTGGTCGAGCGGTCGTGCCGCACGGGCGCGCCCTTCGCCAGCGTCGCGACCGCCGGCCCGGCCAGCACCCGCGCGCGGAACGGGTCGCCCGCGGCCCGGCGGGTCAGGTCGGCCACCGGCAGCGGCCGGTCGGCGGCGACCAGCACGAGGTTGCCGAACCGCCGGCCGGACAGCAGGTCCGGCGCGGCGATCACCGCGAGCTCGGGGAACTGCGCGCCCACGGTCGCGGTCTGGCCGCGGGCGAACTCGAGCGCGCCGCCGTCGGCCACGTTCGCGACGTAGACCCCGTCCGGTGCGAGCACCCGCCGCACGTCGGCGACGAACTCGGCCGAGGTCAGGTGGGCGGGGGTGCGGGCGCCGGCGAAGACGTCGAGGACCAGCAGGTCGGCAGAGGCGTCCGGGCGGGTCGCGAGGAGCGCGCGGGCATCGCCGCTGACCACGTCGATGCCGGTGTCGTCGGCGGGCAGCCGCGCGGCGACCAGGTCGATCAGGGCCGCGTCGAGCTCGACGACGAGCTGCGGCGAACCCGGGCGGGTCGCGGCGACGTAGCGGGGGAGCGTCCAGGCGCCGCCGCCGAGGTGGACCGCGCGCAGCGGGGTCATGGGCGGCGCGATCGTGTCGACCACGTGCCCCATGCGCCGGACGTACTCGAACTCCAGGTGCTCGGGGTCGGCCAGGTCGACGTGGGACTGGGCGGTGCCGTTGACGAGCAGGGTCCAGGCCAGGGGGCGCTCGGGATCGCCCACCAGCTCTGCCCGGCCGTGGTCGATCTCCGCCCGGACGACGGCGGGTGCGAGGGGCGGATCGGGACGAGCGGGGTCGGGCACCCCACGATCCTTCCCCGGCCGCTGCGGCGCTGCACCGGCCGGTCGGGTGCCGAGGCGGTGACGCGCACTACCAGGTGGGTGCGACAGGACGGGGCCCTCGTGGCTCGCTCCGCGGAGGTTCGTCCACGGATCGGCGGACCTGTGCACAGCTTCGCGGTGGGTACACCGCCCGTCGGCAGATCGGGCGAGCATCGGCGGCATGGTCGTGTCGCTGGTGGTGAGGGTGGAGGCGCTGGTGCCCGGCGGGCTCTCGGGAGCGGGTCCGCCGCTGCCGCGGGTGGGTGCCGAGCTGGCGGCGAGCGGGATCACGCCGAACGGCCTCCTGCCCGGCGGGACCGTCGTCGGCTGGGCGCTCCTGGGGTTCGGGCTCGGGATGCTGGGCGGCGCGGCCGGTCGATTGCTGCTGGCGCGGATGCGCCGCGGTACGCGCGTGCCGCCGCCCTGGCTGGAGGTGGCGGTCGGGGTGCCCTGCGCGGGTGTCGTCGGCGCGGCGGGGGCCGGGGTGCTGCCGTGGGCGTGGCTGCCCCTGCTCCTCGGCGCCGGGTGGCTCGCGGTGGTGGCGAGCGTGGTCGACGTGCGGCACCACCGCCTGCCCGACGCGCTCACCCTGCCCGCACTGCCCGCCGCCCTGGTCCTCGCCGTGCCCGTGGGTGTCGCGGCGGTCGGGCGCGCCGCGGCGGGCGCCGCCCTCCTCGTCGGCGCGTACCTTCTGGTCCACGCGGTGTCGCCGCGGTCGCTGGGCCTGGGCGACGTGAAGCTCGCGGCACCGGTCGGCGCCCTGTCCGCCGCCGCGTCGTGGCCGGCCCTGCTCCTCGGCTGTGCGCTCACGGCCGTCGCCAGTGTGGGCATGGCCGGATGGATGGTGGCGCGGTCGGCCCGGCCCACCCGTGGTGCTGGTGTCTCGCTCGACGGCACGGGCGCGGGCCCGCCGGGCGTGGCGGCACCGCTCCTGTGCGACAGCGCGTCGGGCGCGGCGACCTGGCGGAGGGGCGCGTCGAGGTCGATGCCTCCCGCGGAGCTGCCGCTCGGCCCGCCGATGCTCGGCTCGGCGTGGCTGGTGGTGTTCGTGGCGGCGCTGGTGGGCGGCACGAGCGGTGCCGTCGGGCCGATGGGCGGGGGGTGAGAGAATCGCGGCGTGCTGCGTTGGATCACCGCCGGGGAGTCGCACGGTCCCGCGCTGGTCGCCGTGCTGGAGGGCATGGTCGCCGGTGTCGAGATCACGACCAAGGAGCTGCAGGCCGAGCTCGGCCGCCGCAAGCTGGGCCACGGGCGCAGCCCGCGGATGGCGTTCGAGGCGGACGAGCTCGAGGTGATCGGCGGCCTCCGGCACGGCGTGACCCAGGGCGGCCCGGTGGCCGTCCGGATCGGCAACACCGAGTGGCCCAAGTGGGAGACGGTCATGGCGGCCGATCCCGTCGACCCGGAGCTCGTCGCGAACCGGGCCCGCAACGCCCCGCTCACCCGGCCGCGACCCGGCCACGCCGACCTCGCCGGCATGACGAAGTACGGCTTCGACGAGGCCCGCCCGGTCCTCGAGCGCGCCAGCGCCCGGGAGACCGCCGCGAAGGTCGTGCTCGGCACGGTCGCCAAGGCGTTCCTCAAGCAGGCGTTCGGGGTCGACGTCGTGTCGCACGTCGTCGCGATCGGCGCCGTCGACGCCCCCGAGGACGACCCGGTGCCCGGGCCCGGCGACCTCGACCGCGTCGACGCCAGCCCGGTCCGCGCCTTCTCCGAGGCCACGGCCGTGCGGATGATGGCCGAGATCGACGCCGCGCACGAGGACGGCGACACCCTGGGCGGCGTCATCGAGGTGCTCGCCTACGGCATGCCGGTCGGCGTCGGCTCCTACGTCCAGTCGGATCGCCGGCTCGACGCCAAGCTCGCCGCGGCCCTCATGGGCATCCAGGCGATGAAGGGCGTGGAGATCGGCGACGGCTTCCGCACCGCGCACCGCCGCGGCTCCGCGGCGCACGACGAGATGATCCCGGGCGACCCGGTGAAGCGGCTGTCCAACCGCGCGGGCGGCATCGAGGGCGGCATGACCAACGGCGAGCCGGTCCGCGTGCGGGTCGCCATGAAGCCGATCTCCACGGTGCCGCGGGCGCTGCGCACGATCGACACCACCACGGGCGAGGAGGCGACCGCGATCCACCAGCGTTCCGACGCCTGTGCCGTCCCGCGCGCCGGGGTGGTCGCCGAGTCGATGGTGGCGCTGGTGCTGGCCGAGGCGGCGCTGGAGAAGTTCGGCGGCGACTCGCTGGCCGAGACCCGGCGCAACGCGGCGTCCTACCGGGACGACGTGACGCGCCGCTTCGCGCACTGAGTGCGGACCCGAGCGTGGGCTGACGACGCACTGACCACGGGTGCTTCCGCGCCTGCGGGCGGTCGGTGAACGCCGGGCGAACGGCGGATACGATCGCGCCGTGAGCGACGCGACGAGGCCGGTGCTGGTGCTGGTGGGTCCCCCCGGGGCGGGCAAGAGCACCGTCGGGCGGGTCCTCGGGCGCAGGCTGGCGGTGCCGTTCACGGACGTCGACACCGAGATCGAGGCGCGCGTCGGCACCACGATCGCGGAGATGTTCACCTCCCAGGGCGAGGAGGCCTTCCGCGCCGTGGAGCGCGAGGTCGTGGCCGAGCTGCTGGGAACGGACTGCGGGGTGCTCGCCCTCGGCGGTGGATCGGTGCTGGCCGGGTCGACGCGCGCGCTCCTGGCCGCGCACCGGGTCGTGTACCTCAAGGTCGGGCTGGCCGACGGCATCCGCCGCACCGGCATGTCGACCGCGCGCCCGCTGCTGGCCGGTGTGAACCCGCGGGCGACCTTCCGCGCGCTGCTCGAGGCGCGGGCCCCGCTGTACCAGGAGGTCGCCACGGTCGAGATCGACACGGTCAAGCGCAGCGCGAACCAGGTCGCCGCCGCGGTGCTCACGGCCCTCGATCTCGACGCCGCCGCGAGCCCCGCCCCGGCCCCGAGCCCGGGCGACCCCGACGACGCGATCACCTCGTCCGACGACGCCCCGCTCCCGGACCCCGTCTTCGGCCGCCCCGGCTCCTGACCGCCACACGATCACCCGTGCGCGGACAGGACGGGCGCGACGCGCCCGCAGGTCGCACGACCGGGGGCGGTTAGGGTCGTCCCATGACCCAGCCCGGCCCCTCGGAGACGAGCCCGACCGCAGCCACGTCCGCGGCACAGGCGGACCCGCCCACCACGATCCGCGTCGCCGCGGAGCGCCCCTACGACGTGATCGTCGGGCGCGGGGTGCGGGCCGGGCTGCCCGGCGTCGTGCAGGAGCTGGGGTCTCGGACCGCGCTGCTGGTGCACCAGCCCGCGCTGGCAGAGGCGGCGGAGGCCGTGCGGCAGGAGCTGGAGGACGCCGGTGTCGACGCCCACCGTGTCGAGGTGCCCGACGCCGAGGAGGGCAAGGCGCTCGCCGTCGCCGGGTTCTGCTGGGAGGTCTGCGGGCAGATCGGGCTGACCCGCCAGGACGTCGTGATCGGTTTCGGCGGGGGAGCGGCGACCGACCTGGCCGGCTTCGTGGCCGCGACCTGGATGCGCGGGGTGAAGGTCGTGCACGTGCCGACCACCCTGCTCGCGATGGTCGACGCGGCCGTCGGCGGCAAGACCGGCATCAACACCGCCGCCGGGAAGAACCTGGTCGGCGCCTTCTACGAGCCCTCCGCCGTGCTCGTGGACCTGGCGACGCTGGAGACGCTGCCCGAGCCGGAGCTGGTGGCGGGCATGGCCGAGGTGATCAAGGCCGGCTTCATCGCGGACCCGGTGATACTCGACCTCGTCGAGCGGGACCCGAAGGCCGCGCTCGACCCGGCCGGCGAGGTGCTGCCGGAGCTGGTCCGGCGGTCGATCCAGGTGAAGGCCGACGTCGTGGGCGCGGACCTGCGCGAGTCGCACCTGCGGGAGATCCTCAACTACGGCCACACGCTGGGCCACGCCATCGAGCGCCGGGAGGACTACACCTGGCGGCACGGGGCGGCGGTGAGCGTCGGGCTGGTGTTCGCCGCGGAGCTCGCCCGGGCCGCCGGACGCCTCGACGACGCCACCACGGACCGGCACCGCGCGATCCTCAGCTCGATCGGCCTGCCCACGACGTACGAGGCCGGCGTGCTGCCGGAGCTGGTCGAGACCATGAAGGGCGACAAGAAGTCCCGGGCCGGGATGCTGCGGTTCGTGGTGCTCGACGGCCTCGCGAAGCCTGGCCGGCTCGAGGGCCCCGCGCCGGAGCTGCTCGAGCAGGCCTATGCGACGGTGAGCGCATGACGCGCGTGCTGGTCCTCAACGGTCCCAACCTCAACCGGCTCGGCCTGCGCGAGCCCGGCATCTACGGCCACACGACCTACGCCGACCTGGTCGCGCTGTGCGAGAAGACCGGCACCGAGCTGGGGCTGGACGTCGAGGTCCGACAGACCAACACCGAGGGCGAGCTGATCGGCTGGCTGCACGAGGCCGCCGACGCCGGCACCCCGGTCGTCCTCAACCCCGCCGCCTGGACGCACACCAGCGTGGCGGTGCGGGACGCGTGCGCGATGCTGACGGGCGGCCTGATCGAGGTGCACATCAGCAACGTGCACACGCGCGAGGAGTTCCGGCACCACAGCTACGTCAGCGCCGTCGCCACCGGCACCATCGTCGGCCTCGGCGTGCAGGGCTACGTCCTGGCCCTGCGCTACCTCGCGAGCCTCTAGACCCTCAGCCGAAGGCCAAGACGAACTCCTCCGCCGACCGCGGGCGGAACACGACGTTGGCGCGGCGGACGTCGAGCAGCGGCGAGTGCGGCTCCTCCGAGTAGCGGTGCCCCGGGTAGACGGTCGGGTTGCCCGCGAGGGAGCCGAGGCGCTGGATGCTGCGGTACATCGCCTCGACGTCACCGCCCGGGAAGTCCGTGCGGCCGCAGCCCTGCAGGAACAGGGTGTCGCCGGCGACCAGCCGTCCGTCGACGAGGAAGCACTGGCTGCCGGGGGTGTGGCCGGGGGTGTGCAGCAGCCGGATGGGGATGCCGCCGACCTGCACCACGTCGTCGTTCTCGTGGAGGGTGAGGTCGGCGACGGAGAGCCCGGTGACCTTGGTGACCCACTCGGCCTCGGCCTTCTGCACGTGCACCGGGACGGGCGCGCGGGCGAGCAGCCCGGTGAGCCCGGCGAGGTCGAAGCCCATCATCGTGCCGCCGACGTGGTCGGGGTGGTGGTGCGTGGCGAGCACGCCGGTGAGCCGCATGCCGTCGGCGTCGAGCACGTCGAGGAGGTCGTCCGGGGCGTAGGCCGGGTCGACGACGACGGCCTCGCGGGACTCCTCGTCCCCGATGAGGTAGGCGAAGTTGACCATCTGGGTGGCGACCCGGTCGCCGACCGCGAAGTCCTGTCCGGACAGCAGCTGCCTGAAGTACAGCCCCGACCCGCTCATACGGCCAAGCCTAGGCTGAGGCCCATGACCGGTGCCGCCCAGACCAGCACCCGAAGCCCCCGCCCGCAGGCCGCGCGCCGCGAGGCCCTCCGCGTGCGGGTGCGCGCCGCGGGGCTCGACGGGCTGCTGGTCACCGACCTCGTCAACGTCCGCTACCTGACCGGGTTCACCGGCTCCAACGGCGCCCTGCTGCTCGCCGCGACGGACGACGCCGGCAGCCGGTTCGGCACGGACGGCCGGTACACGATCCAGGCCGCCGCCGAGGTGCCGGACGTGCCGCCGCTGATCGAGCGGGCGACGGCGCTGGCCCTGGCCGCGCGGGCGTCGGCGCTCGGGATCCGGCGGCTGGGCTTCGAGTCCGACGCCGTGACCGTCGACGCGCACGCCGCCCTGTCCGCCGCCGCGGAGGGTGCGACGCTCGAGCGGGCCCCTGGGCTCGTCGCGCAGCTGCGGGTGATCAAGGACGACGCCGAGGTCGAGGCGATCCGGCGGGCCTGCGCCATCGCCGACACGGCGCTCACCGACCTGCTCGACGCGGGCGGGGTCCGGGCGGGCCGGACCGAGCGGGAGATCGCCCTGGACCTGGAGTTCCGGATGCGCGCGCTCGGGGCGGACGGGCCGGCGTTCGACTCGATCGTCGCCGCGGGCCCGAACTCCGCGATCCCGCACCACAGCCCGACCGACGTGGCGCTGCGCCCCGGCGACCTCCTCAAGCTGGACTTCGGTGCCCTGGTGGGCGGCTACCACTCGGACATGACCCGCACGCTGGTGCTCGGCCGGGCCGCGGACTGGCAGCGCGAGCTGTACGCCCTCGTCCACGGGGCGCAGGCGGCCGGCTGCGCGGCGGTGGAGGCCGGGGTGCCCGCCGCGGACGTCGACGCCGCCTCGCGCGAGCCGATCACCGCGGCGGGGCGGGGTCCGCAGTTCCTGCACGGGCTGGGCCACGGCGTCGGGCTGCAGATTCACGAGGCCCCGGCGCTGTCCGCCGCGTCGAAGGACGTGCTGGAGGCCGGCATGGCGGTCACCGTGGAGCCCGGGGTCTACCTCGCCGGTCGGGGCGGCGTCCGCATCGAGGACACCCTGGTCGTGCCCGGGGCGGGGCCGGCCGAGACCCTCACCGGGTTCACGAAGGACCTCGTCCAGGTCGCCTGACGGGGGACGTCCGCCGGGGTCACGCTCGTGCTCCGGCACGCGGCGGTATCCTCGACGACGGTTCGGCGGGGCCTGTCCCGGGCGGGAGTCCGGGCGCCGCCGCCGAGAGCGACATCCGCCGCGTGCGGTCGTACCGGTTCGTCATCCGTCGTCACGGTCGGCACACGCGCGCCCCGCCGAGTACGACCCTGCAGCACCGCTCCGCAGTACCGACGAACCAGGAGAGACCCGCACGTGGCCACCACGAACGACCTGAAGAACGGCTTGGTGCTCAACCTGGAGGGCCAGCTGTGGTCGGTCCAGGCGTTCCAGCACGTCAAGCCCGGCAAGGGCGGCGCCTTCGTGCGCACCACGCTGAAGAACGTGATGACCGGCAAGGTCGTCGACAAGACGTTCAACGCCGGCACCAAGGTCGAGACCGCGACGGTCGACCGCCGCGACATGACCTACCTGTACCGGGACGGCGCGGACTTCGTCTTCATGGACGGGGACACCTACGACCAGCTCCCGATCCCGGAGAACGTGGTCGGCGACGCCGCGAACTACCTGCTCGAGAACCAGGTCGCGCAGATCAGCTTCCACGAGGACGCTCCGCTGTTCGTCGAGCTGCCCACCTCGGTCGAGCTGGTCATCTCGCACACCGACCCGGGCCTGCAGGGCGACCGCTCCACCGGCGGCACCAAGCCGGCCACCCTGGAGACCGGCGCCGAGATCCAGGTCCCGCTGTTCCTCGAGACCGGCACCAAGGTGAAGGTCGACACCCGCGACGGCCGGTACCTCGGCCGCGTCAGCAGCTGACGTGCGGGCCAGGACCAAGGCCCGCAAGCGCGCCCTCGACATCCTCTTCGAGTCCGAGGCGCGCGGCGCCGACCCCCTCGAGGTGCTGACCCAGCGCCGCGAGACGGACGACGCCCCGCCCGTCTCGGACTACGCCGCGCTGCTGGTGCGCGGCGTGGTGGAGAACCGGGAGCGGATCGACCAGCTCCTCGCCGAGCACGCCGAGGGCTGGACGGTCGCCCGGATGCCCGCCGTCGACCGCACGCTGCTGCGGATCGGCGTCTACGAGCTGCTCTGGGTGGACGAGATCGACGACCCGGTGGCGATCACCGAGGCCGTCGAGCTCGCCCGGACGCTGTCGACGGACGACTCGCCGCGTTTCCTCAACGGCGTGCTCGGCCGGATCGCGGACATCGCCGAGCACCTGCGCGCCACCCTCTGACGCGGCGAACGGCACTCTCGCTCACCAGATGTGAGCGAGAGTGCCGTTCGTTCATGCTCAGCCGAAGCGGCGCGAGGCCCGGGCGAACAGGGCCGGGGCGGCGCCGTGCACCTTCGCGCCCAGCGCCAGCCACCGCGGCGTGACGATCTCGACGGACCCCCGCCGGATCCCGCGGGCGATCTCCTCGGCCACCCGGTCGGCGAGGATCGGCCGCGGGAATCGCCGGTCGTACTCCCGGCCCCGCCGCCCGAAGTAGGGCGTGTCGACCGCGCCGGGCAGCACCGTCGTGACGCCGACCTCGGGCGCCTCGATGCGCACCGCGTCGGCGAAGCCCCGCAGCCCCGCCTTCGTGGCGCTGTACACGGCCTCACCGGCCACCCCGAGGGCCGCGATGGAGGCGACGAAGACGAGGTGTCCGCGCTCCTCCCGCAGGCCGGGCAGCAGCGCCCGGGTCAGCTGGATCGGCGCCCGCAGGTTGAGATCGACCAGCTCGTCGACCCGGGCGGGGGAGAGGTCCTCGAGCGGCCCTGCCGCCCCGACGCCCGCGCAGTGGACGACGAGTGCGGGCCGGGCGGGCAGGGCGTCGAGCAGGGTGTCGACGCCCGCGGCGAGGTCGGCGACGACGGCCTTGGCGCCGGTCCGCTCGGCGACCTGCTGCAGCCGCTCCGGGTCCCGCCCGGTCACCACCAGCCGCGCGCCGTCGCCCGCCAGCCGCTGCGCCACCGCGGCGCCGATGCCCGACGACGCCCCCGTGACCAGCGCGATCCGCTCCGCCACCCTCATCCGCGCCTCCCGCGCCTCATCCGGGGGCCACGTCCGGCCCGGCCCTCCCGGCCGCCGCGTGCTGGGCGTCGAGCTCGTGGAGCAGGTGGCTGCCGCGCAGGGTGATGAAGGCGATCCCGGCGATCACCACGACCGCGGCGACGCACTGCCCCGCGAGGAGGGCCGGCGTGGCGTCGAGGCGCTCGCCCAGCCACCACACCCCGATCAGCACCGCGACCACCGGGTCCACGCTGGTGATCACGGCGACGGCCGGCGACACCATTCGGCCCTGCTGGAACGTGTTCTGGCTCAGCAGGAAACCGATCGGCCCGATCACGCACACCGCGTACAGCGTGACGTGCTGGAACGGTTCCAGCAGCCCGACGCGCAGCTGCCCCGTGACCACCTTCATCAGGCCGGCCGTGACGCCGTACATGATCCCGGTCGCGAGGGCGAGCGCGAGCACCCGGGTGGGGTGCCGCACCAGCGACGAGTACACGATCGCCCCGACCACCGCTGCGGCCAGCGCGATCGCGAGCGGCAGCCCGCCCCAGACGTCGACGTGCTCCTGATCCGACGGAACCGGACGCGCGAGCAGCAGGAACGCGGCGATCCCGGCGGCGCAGAGCAGCGCGCCCAGCAGGATCAGCGGGTCCGGTCGGCGGCGGGACATCAGCGAGGAGAACGCCGCCGCGAACACCACGCCGGTGACCAGCAGCGGCTGCACGACCGCGATCGCCCCGTACGCCAGCGCGATGAGCTGCAGCAACAGCGCGACGATCGTGGCCACCAGCCCCAGCAGCCACATCGGCCGGCGGAGCAGCGTGGTGATCAGGCGCGGGCTCAGCGTCGGCGCGGTCTCCACCTCGTGCGTGGCTCGCTGCTGGGCCGCGGTGGCGAGCCCGAACCCGGCGGCCCCGAGCACGGCGGCAGGGACCGCGATCACAATGTCGCCGTCCATACCCACCCCCCCCCGGTGCGCGTCCCGAACCGTTCGATCAGTACGGGTGTACGGGTAGCTGCATACTCCCCAACGACCGCCTCAGGCCAGCAGGTATTCCCTCGATCACGGGAAGTACGGCGGGATCCGCGGTGATCCCCACACACGTGTACCGGCCCCAGTGCAACGCCCCGACCGCGAGACCGACGCCGTCGGCGAGCGGCAGCACGGGCTGCACCGTCGTGATCAACCCGCCGCGCACGTGCAGCGGGCGGCGGGCACCCGGCATGACCGAGGCCAGCAGGTGGAAGAACCGCCGGCCGTACACCAGCCGGACCAGCGGGGCCTGCACCCGGCCCGGCAGCAGGCCGAGCGCCGCCAGCACCGCCGCCGCGCCCTCCGGCTGCCCGGCCGACGAGCCCGCGGCCAGTGCCGCGTCCACCCGGGCGATCCGCTCGGTCGGGGTCATCGGCCCGGTCGGCAGGTCCACCGACACCGCCGCCGTCCGGTTCCCACCGGCCCGGCTGCCGACGCCCGCCCGCGTCCGGGTCGTCATCGGCACCATGGTGCGGATTCGCAGCGGGGCGTCGAACTCCTCGTGCAGCGTCTGCGCGAGGGCCGCCAGGACCAGCACCGTGGTGCCGACGCCGTGGGCGCGGGCCGCGCGGCGGACCGCGGACCCGTCGAGGTCGACCGCGATCCGCCGCGGCCCGGGTCCCGAGCGCCCGACCAGCGGCGACCGGCCGACCGGTCCCGCGGTGGCGAGGCTCGCGATGCCCCGGACGACGGTGAGCGCATGCCGGAGCCGCGCGCCCCGCCCGCCGTCGGCGGCGGCCGCCATCCGGGCGGCCGGGGTTCCGGCGTTCTCGTCGGTGAGCAGGCGGATCAGCCCGTCGGTGACCGCGAGCCCGTCGCCGAGGGCGTGGTGCACCCGGGCCAGCACGGCGGCCTCGCCGGTGTCCGCGCAGGCGGCCTGCAGCTCCCAGCCCAGGCCCGGGTCGAGCGCGTCGGCGAAGAACGCCGTGACGGCCGCGTCCCAGCTCGGGTGGTCGCCCTCCGGCCCGATCCGCCACACCTCGCGCCGGACGTGGGCCAGCGGGTCCGGGGCGGGATCGGGCCGCCAGCGCAGCGGCCGGCCCGGGCGCGGCGGGGCCAGCCCCCGGGTCAGCAGGTCGAGGTGCGGCGCCCGCGCGCGGACCAGGCCGTCGAGGTGCGCCACCCAGCCCTCGGCGGGGGCCCCCTCGACCGTGATCCGGGCCCCGACCTGCTGCGGCACCTCGGTCGTGGCGGCGTGCACGAACAGGGCGTCCTGCGGGCGCAGCCGCTCCTCGACGGCCGGGACGTCGAGGTCGGCGAGGGCCGCGACGTCCCGGTCCAGGTCGTGGGCCTCGAGCCGGCGCCGCAGGTCCTTGACGACGACCGCCCGCGCGCCGGGGTCCCGCAGCTCGGCGACCGCCTCCGCCACGCCCGCCCGGCCCCGGCAGATCCGGGCGAGCCCCGCCGCGGCCAGCACCTCGGCGTTGGCCCGGCCGTGCCCGGGGATCGGGTCGGCCAGCAGGAGCGGGCGGGCGCAGGCCAGGGCCTCGAGCGCGGTGGCGCCCCCGCCGTTGGTGATCACCAGGTCGGACTCACGGGTCGCGGTCGCGGGGTCGTCGATCCAGTCGACGACGGTCAGGCGCGCCCCCTGCGGGTGGGAGCCGGCCAGCCGCTGCAGCCGGCGGCGCAGCGCGGGCAACCGGCCCGCCGTGACGACGACGTCCGCGCCGGCGTCGAGCGCGCCGGCGCAGACCGCGGCCACGTCGCCGAAGGCCAGCGAGCCGCAGGACACGAGGACCCGGGGCCGCTCGCGCGGTGCCTCCTCGGGCGGGGCGAAGGCGGAGACCACGGGCAACGCCGCCACCCGAACCGGGGCGCCGGGCGCGGCCCTGCGAAGCAACGCGGCACCCTCCTCGGTGCTGACCAGATGCAGGTCGAGGGACGGGGAGGCCCACAACGGGTGCGGGGCGGGGTCGTTGACCAGGGCGACGGCGGGCACCGGCAGCCGGCCCCGGCGGCGCAGCCACGCCAGCCCGGTGATGCCCTCCGGGAAGGTCGCCACGACCAGGTCGGGCCGGTGCTCCCGGAGCGCCGGCTCCAGGCCGCGGCCGCTCCACCGCCCGATCACGGCGCGGGTGCCGCCCCGGAAGAAGGGCACGTGCCAGAGCAGGCGGAAGTACAGCTCGTACAGCCAGGGCAGGTACCGGATGCAGCCGGCGTAGACCGCCCGGAACACCGGCCCGGCTCGCCGGCCCATGCCGTCGAGGGTCTCGGTCCAGCTCACCTCGACGCCCGGCCACAGCCGCCGCGCGCGCTCCTCGACGGCGCGCGCCGCCGCGTGGTGGCCCGCGCCCAAACTGCCGGTGACCAGCAGCAACCGTTGCGGATCCGTCATGTCGTCCTTGCCGTGCGGGGAATGGTCGGCAGGACCGGAACGGGGGTACCGTGTCCTGTATGGACGGTGGAGCGCCGCGCCGGGTGCTGGTGCTGTCGGCCCCGGTGGGGGAGGGCCACGTGGCGGCGGCCCGCGCGCTGGCCGCGCGCATGCGGGAGCTCTGGCCCGCGGCCGAGGTGCACGAGGTGGAGAGCGCCGGCGGCGGGCGGCGCGGCGGTGTGCGGGACGCGGTGCTGCGCCGCTCCTACGCCGCCACCATGCGCTGGACCCCCGGCCTGTACGGCCTGGGCTACGACCTGCTCGTGCGCCACCCGCGGTTCGCCGCGCTGTGCAAGCGGGTCGCGGCGGCGCGCCTGGGCCGGTCCCTGGCCCCGCTGCTGCGCGAGGAGCACCCGGACCTGGTGGTCTCCACCTACCCGATGATCAGCGGCGGGCTGGCCTGGCTGCGCCGGCGCGGGCAGCTGCCCGCGCGCAGCGTCGCGGTGGTCACGGACGTCGCCGTGCACCCGTTCTGGGTGTGGGCGGACGTCGACGAGACCTGGACGCTGCTGCCGGCCAGCCGCGCGCAGGCTGCGGGCCTGGTCCCGGAGGCCGAGGTCCGGGTGGCGCCCGCCGCCGTCGACCGGCGCTTCCACCCCGGCGACCGCGCGGCCACCCGGCGGGCGCTGGGGCTGCCGGAGGGGGCGTTCGTGGTCCTGGTGACCGGCGGCTCGCTGGCCTTCGGCGGCATGGAGGGCGTGGTCGACGCCGTGCTCGCGGGCGGGGCAGGCGAGGGCCCTCCGGTCGAGGCCGTGGTGCTGTGCGGGCGCAACGAGCGGCTGCGGGCCCGGCTGGCGGCGCGGGGCACGCCCGGGCTGAGCGCACTGGGCTGGACGGATCGGGTGCCCGAGCTGATCACGGCGGCGGACCTGGTGCTCACCACGGCCGGCGGGATGATCGCGAGCGAGTCGCTCGCCGTCGGCACGCCCGTGCTGTTCGCGAACCCCGTGCCGGGGCACGGCCGCGCCGGGGCCCGGATGACCGAGGAGGCGGGGCTGGCGCTGGTCTGCCCCCGCTCCACCGACGTCACCGCGGCCGTGCGGCGGCTGCGGGCCGACCCCGAGGGCCGGGCGGAGCTGAGCCGGCGGGCCCGGGAGTTCTCCCGGCGGACGCTCGACGCGGAGCTCGAGGAGCTGGCCCGCCGCCTCTGAGGACGGGGTCAGCCCACGCGGAGCTTGGGCTGCGGCACCCCGATGCGCAGCCCGATGCCCTCGCCGGCCAGCGAGCGCTGGAACCACCAGAGCGAGAGCCCGATGCCCACCGCGACCAGCGAGTACGAGCCGGCCGTGGACACCATGAGGAAGTTGCCGACGGTCTGGGTGGCCAGCACGGCGAGCGTGGTCACGCCGTTGACCAGGAAGACCGCCGCCCACAGCAGCGAGACCTTCTTGAAGAAGCTCTTCATCCGCGGGTGCTGCGTGAGCGCGTCGGGGAAGGCGCAGAAGTCGTCCGCCAGCTTGGCCAGCAGCGGCCGCTCCAGCCCGATCGTGACGAGCAGCAGCCCGGCGAACACGAAGTTCTGCACGGTGGGCTGCAGGAAGTAGAGGAACGCGGACCCGGTCCACAGCCCGACCACGGTCCGGGCGACGAGCAGGACGGTGGTCAGCCACAGGATCGCCGGGATCTTCCGCCGCGTGACGACCCGCCGGCCGATGGCCAGCGCCGACCAGGACAGCGCCCCGATGATCCCGGCATCGAACCCCGCGTGCGTGAACAGGATCCAGAACAGCGCGAGGGGGATCAGCGTGGACTCCAGGAGCGGACGTCCGGCGTGGCGCAGCAGGGATCCGATCGGCGGGAGATGGATCAGAGTCGTCATCCGGTGCTCCGGCATGCAGGTCCTTCTCGCGTCGGGGTACCAGTCCGCTCGCGTCGTGCAACGCGATTTCGGGAGTGTAGCGGTTCGGGTCACGGGGAGATAACGGGCCGGTCGCCCGTTGTGACCTCCCCGTGAGCCCGCGCCCCGCCACCGCCGACCTGCTCCGGAGCCGCTCTCAGGCGCCCGCGGCGGTGCGGATGGTGTCCCGCAACGACCCGAGTGTGGCGAACACCGCAGAGGGCTCGTAGCCGCAGTGCGCCATGCAGTTGGCGCAGCGCTCGTCCCTGCCGCGCCCGTAGGCCTCCCAGTCGGTGTCGTCGATGAGCTCGCGGTAGGTCTTCACGTACCCGTCGTCGAGCAGGTAGCAGGGCTTCTGCCAGCCGAGCAGCGAGTACGACGGGATGGCCCACGCCGTGCAGTCGAGGTCGCGGCGCCCCTCGAGGAAGTCCAGGAAGACCGACGAGTGGTTGAGCCGCCACCTCCGGCGCCGACCGTCGGCGAAGGCCTTCTTGAACAGCTCGCGCGTCTGCTGGACGCCGAGGAAGTGCTCCTGGTCCGGGGCCTTCTCGTAGGCGTACCCCGGCGAGATCTGCATGTTGTCGATCTTCAGCTCGTCGTTGAGGTAGTCGAGCACGTCGATGACGTCCTGCGGCGTGTCGGTGTCGAAGAACGTGGTGTTCGTATTGACCCGGAAGCCGGCCTCCTGTGCCAATTTGATCGCGGCGACGGCCTGGTCGAACACGCCCTCCTTGGCCACCGACTCGTCGTGCCGCTCGCGCAGCCCGTCGATGTGGACCATCCAGGCGAAGTTCTTGTGCGGGGTGAAGCGGTGCAGGTGCTTGGGCAGGAGCACCGCGTTCGTGCACAGGAAGACGATCTTGCCGAGGTCCAGCAGCCGCCGGACGATGACGTCGATCTCCTTGTGCATCAACGGCTCGCCGCCGGCGATGGAGACCATCGGCGCGCCGCTCTCCAGGACGGCGTTCACGGCCTGCTCGACCGGCATGCGCTGCTTGAGCAGGTGCGCGGGCTGCTGGATCTTCCCGCAGCCGTTGCACTTCAGGTTGCAGGCGAACAGTGGTTCGAGCTCGACCAGGATCGGGAACTTCTCGGTCCCCTTGATCTTCTGCTTCAGCAGGTACGAACCGAGACGGATCGACTGGCGCAGTGGCATGGCCATCTGGTCAGCTCACCTCCTTGGGAAGGGTGAAGACGACGTCCTCGGTCCCGGTGGTGGTCGTCGTGACGGCGACCGGGCCGAGGCCGGAGAGACAGGACACGACCTCGTCGACGAGCTCCGGGGGCGCCGACGCCCCCGCGCTGACCCCGACCCGCCGGGCCCCGCGGAGCCAGGTCAGGTCGATCCCGCCCACGTCGTCGACGAGGTGGGCCGGGGTGCCCGCGCGGGCGGCCACCTCGGCCAGCCGGCGGGAGTTCGACGAGTTCTCCGAGCCGACGACGAGCACGAGGTCGGTCTCGGCGGCCACCGCGCGGATGGCGCGCTGGCGGTTCGTGGTGGCGTAGCAGATGTCGTCGCGGCGAGGGGTCGAGATGGCCGGGAACCGGCCGCGCAGCACCGCGGCGATCCGCTCGGCCTCGTCCACCGCGAGGGTGGTCTGCATGGCGTAGGCGACCCGGCCCGGATCGGGCGCGGTCACCGTGTGGGCCATGGCCTCGTCCTCGACCACGACGATGTCGGCGGGTGCCTCGCCGACCGTGCCCTCGACCTCCTCGTGGTCGGAGTGGCCGATGAGGAAGACCGTCTCGCCGCGGCCGGTGTGCCGCTTGACCTCGGCGTGCACCTTGGCGACCAGGGGACAGGTGGCGTCGATGACGGCGAGGTCGCGGGCCTCGGCCTCGGCGCGGACCGCGGGGGAGACCCCGTGCGCGGCGAGCACGCAGGTCGCGCCGCGGGGCACCTCCTCGACCTCCTGGACGAACACCGCGCCGCGCTCGGTCAGCCGCCGCACGACGTGGGCGTTGTGCACGATCTGCCGGCGCACGTAGACCGGGGCGCCGTAGCGGTCGAGCGCCCGGTCGACGATGTCGATCGCCCGCTCCACCCCGGCGCAGAAGCTGCGCGGCTCGGCGAGCACGACCTCGCGGGCGGCGGCCGCCGCGAACCACTCCCGCAGGGCGGGCGCGGCCCGGCGCAGGGCGCGCAGGGCGGTGAAGCCGCGGATCGGCGTGCCCGGCCGCGCCAGCGGTGCCTCCGGGGTGTCGACGATCGCCCGGACCACCGCGAACGGCCCGCCGGCCGAGGCCTCGGCGAGCCACCCGGACTCCATGTCGACGGCGAGGGCGCCCTCGCGACCGAGCCCCGCGCGCCGCACCCCCTCGACCACCGTCGGCGAGGACACGACCGGCCCCAGGTGCACCCGCAGGCCGAGCCGGCGCAGCGCCGCGGCGAGCGCCGCGGCGGTGGGGACGGGCACCGGGGCCCGGAAGTCGGTGAACCGGATCTCGTCGGCGACGACGAGGTCGCCGGCCCGGACCGCGGTGTCGAGGGCCCCGGCCACACCGGTGACCAGCACCGGACGCGGGCCGCCGGAGGCGATCCACGCGGCCGACGCCTGCGCGCGGGCCGGACCCATGCCCGTCCGGACGACGGAGGCGTCGCCGACCACGCCGCGCAGGGCGGCGCGTTCCACGCCCAGCGGGGTGCAGACGACCGGCGGTCCCAGTGCCCGGTGGTCCCGGAGCGTGCTCATGCGCCCACCTCCTCGCACCAGCGCCCGAGGGCGGAGACGGGGAACGTCATGCGGTACAGCCGGTAGCGGATGTAGAAGGCGCCGGGGAACCCGGTGCCCGTGTACATCTCCTCCTCCCAGCTGCCGTCGGGGAGCTGCGTGCTGGCGAGGAAGGCGACCGCCCGGCGGGCCGCCTCCGACCGCGCCCGCCCGGCCGCGACCAGGGCGAGCAGCCCCCACGCCGTCTGCGACGCCGTGGACTCGCCGCGGCCGATCCAGCTCGGGTCGGAGTAGGAACGGATGTCCTCGCCCCAGCCGCCGTCGGCGTTCTGGTAGCGCTCGAGCCAGGCGACCGCGCGCCGGACCGCCGGGTCGGACGCGGGGACCCCGGCCGCGACCAACGCCGGGACGACGCCCCCGGTGCCGTAGACGTGGTTGGTGCCCCACCGGCCGAACCACGAGCCGTCGGACTCCTGGTGGTCGAGCAGCCAGCGCACGCCGCGCCGGCAGGCCTCGCCGTCCGCCAGGCCCTCGTGGGCGAGCATCTCGACCACGTGCGCGGTCACGTCGGCGGACGGCGGGTCGATCACGGCTCCGAAGTCGCAGAACGGCAGCTTGGTGACGAGCTCGCGGGTGTTGTCGGCGTCGAAGGCGCCCCAGCCGCCGTCGGAGGACTGCATCCCGACGGTCCACGCGAGGCCGCGGTCGACGGCCGCCCGCAGCCGCACCGGGTCGGGGTGCGCCACCCGCCGCAGGGCCAGCACGACCTCGGCGGTGTCGTCCGTGTCGGGGTAGCCGTCGTTGTCGAACTCGAAGGCCCAGCCGCCGACGGGGAGGTCGGGCCGGCGGACCGCCCAGTCCCCGCGGACCCCGTGGATCTCCTCGTCGAGCATCCAGCTCGCGGCCCGGACCACGTCCGGGTCGTCGGCGGGGACGCCGGCGTCGAGCAGGGCGGTGACCGCCAGGCAGGTGTCCCAGACGGGGGACTGGCAGGCCTCGAGCATGCGGATCGTGCCGTCCGGGGTCTCCCGGCGGACGAGGAACCGCTCGAAGCCCTCGATCCCGGCCTTCATCGCCGGGTGGTCGAGCGGGTAGCCGAGCAGGTGCAGGGCGATCAGCGAGTAGACCCACGGGGGCTGGATCCCGCCCCAGCCGCCGTCGGCCTCCTGGCGGGCGAGGATCCACTCGGCGCCGCGGCGCATCGCGAGCCGGCGCAGCGGCGCGATCGGCCGCTTCGCGTAGGCGTGCAGGCCGACGTCGAGCCGCTGGAAGGCGCCGGCCCAGGTCCACGGCGCGTCGAACGCCTCGGGCGCCGCCCCGGAGCGCAGCTCGTCGACGCCGAAGGGCAGCGACCGCGCGGGCCGCAGGGTGGCGACGATCGTCAGCGGCACCACCGTCTGCCGGGCCCAGCAGGACCAGTCGTAGACGTTCAGCGGGAACCACTTCGGCAGGAAGATCAGCTCCGGGGGCATGTTCGGCAGGTCGTCCCACGACCACAGCCCGAACAGCGCCAGCCAGATCCGGGTGAACACCCGGGAGCGCTCGATCCCGCCCTCGGCCAGGCAGAACTTCTCCGCCGCGCGCATGTGCGGCTCGGCCGGGTCGTCCCCGGCCAGCCGCAGCGCGACCCAGGCCTCGATCGTCGTGGAGAGGTCGCCGGGCCCGCCCGCGAAGGTCGCCCAGGTGCCGTCCTCCCGCTGCTGCGAGCGGATCCAGCGGGCGGCCTCCGCGGTCTCCCGCGCCGTACGGATGCCGAGGAACTCCCGCATGAGCAGGTCCTCGGCGTCCATGGTCACGTTGGTCTCGAGGTCGCCCTGCCACCAGCCGCGCTCGTGCTGGATCGACCTGAGGAAGCCGACGGCCGCGTCGAGCGTCCGCCGCGCGTCACCGGCCTCGGTGGTGCTGGTCTCCGGTGCGGTGAGGGTCACCAGTTCTCCCTGGTCAGAAGCTACGGGTCGTGAGGTGGCGGCCGAGCGCGACGAGCTCGGCGCGGGGGTCGCCGGCGAGCCCGGCACCGGTGAGGGCCCGTTCGGCGAGGTCCATCTGCCGCCGCGCCTCGGCGGCGGCCCAGTCGCGCCCGCCGCCCCGTTCGACGAGGTCGGCGGCCATGTGCAGCTCCTCCTCGGTCTGCTCGCCCGAGCGCGCGAGCCACGCGGCCAGCTCCCGCCCGGCCGCCCCGCCACGCTGCACGGCGAAGGTCACGGGAAGGGACTTCTTGCGCGAGCGCAGGTCCGACAGCACGGGCTTGCCGGTGACCGCCGGGTCGCCCCAGATCCCGAGCAGGTCGTCGACGAGCTGGAAGGCCAGCCCGATCGCGGCGCCGTAGTCCCGCAGGCCGGTGACCGTGGCCGACGGGGCCCCGGCCAGCACCGCGCCGATCGCCGCGCTGGTGGCCAGCAGCGAACCGGTCTTGCCGGCCGCCATCGACAGGCACTCGTCGACGCCGACGTCCGCGCGCTCCTCGAAGGCGACGTCCTCGGCCTGCCCGCGGATCAGCTCGCGGGTGGTGGTGGCGATCAGCCGGGCCGCCTCGGCCGCGTGCGGCGACGGGTCCTCGAGCAGCACCTCGGTGGCCAGCGCCAGCAATGCGTCGCCGCAGAGGATGGCCGAGGCCGCGCCCCACTGGGCCCAGACGGTCGGGCGGTGCCGGCGCTCCGTGTCGCCGTCCATGAGGTCGTCGTGGAGCAGGGAGAAGTTGTGCACCAGCTCCACCGCCACTGCCCCGGCGATCCCGGTCTCGGCCGGCGCGCCGGCGGCCCGGGCGGAGAGCAGCGCCAGTGCGGGCCGCACGGCCTTGCCGCCGCCGCGGCCCGGTGAGCCGTCGAGCTCCACCCAGCCCAGGTGGTACTCGGCCTGCTTGCGGCTGGCGGTGTCGAGCCGGGCGACGGCGGCCTTCAGGGCGGGCGTGACGGCGTCCCGGCAGCCCGCGAGCAGGGCCGGCACGTCCGGTCCGGTCGCGGCGGTGTCGGTGGTCCCGAGGACGGCGGTCATGCGGCCACCTCCGCGGGGACGGCCGCCGCGTCGGCGAGGAGGGCCTCGGCGGCGGCCTCGCCGCTGCGCACCGCGCCCTCCATCGTCGCGGGCCAGCCGGTGTCGGTCCACGCGCCGGCCATGTAGAGCCCGGGCAGGACGGTGCGGGGGCCGGGGCGCAGGGCCGCCTGGCCGGGGGCGCCGCGGAAGGTGGCGTGCGGCTCCCGGGTCACGAACGAGTCGAGGACCACCGCCTCCCGGGCGGCCGGCAGCAGCGCCTCCAGCGCCGGGAGGAACCGCTCGCGCAGCGCGGCCGCGGGCAGCCCGACGAGGTCGTCGGCGGCCGAGAGCGACACGGCGAGGTACTGGGCCCGCGGGCCGTACACCGAGGCGGCGCCGGACTGGCCGGTCCGGTCGAAGACCCACTGCACGGGCGTGTCGACGCCCGCGGCGAACCCGGCATCGATCCCGTTGCCGGTGCCGGGGCCGAGGACCCGGCGGTCGTAGACGACGTGCACGTTGACGATGGGGGTGCTGCCCAGCCGGTCGGCCCAGCCCCCCGGCAGCGGCAGCGCCCCCGCGGGCAGCAGCCGCTCCGCCGGGCCCGGCGGTACGGCGCACACGATCCGGTCGGTCACGAGCTCCTCCTCTCCGTCGGCAGTTCCCACCGGGACCCGCCACCGGCCTCCCGGCCGGGTCCCGTCCCGCACCAGCGCCCGCGCCCTCGCGGACCTCCTCACCTCCACACCGGCCGCCGCGAGGGCGCGGCGGGCGGCGTCGTCGTGGATCGCGCCGAGCGGCGCGGTGGCCCAGCCGATGTCGCCGGCGGCGGCGTCGGTGAGCAGGCCGAGCTGGAAGACCGTGGCGGCGAGCGCGAGCGACGCGTCGCCGGCCCGGGCGTTCAGGGTGGCGATGCCGACCAGGTCCCACAGCGCGTCGACGGCCCGGCGGCCCTGCCCGTGGGCGGCCAGCCAGTCGCCGAAGGACCGGGCGTCCGTGGCGGGATCGCCGCGGTCGACCGCGCCGAGCGCCAGGGCCGCCCGGACCAGCCGGAACCGGTCGGCGACGGGCAGGTGCCGGTACCGCAGGAGGGCACCTCCCAGGTGCAGCGGGGCGGGCAGCCCGGTGCGGCGCAGCCGGGCCGGAGCGGCGCCGGGTGCCAGGACCGGGATGTCCAGCCGCTCCTGGATCATGATCAGGTCCGCGGCGCCGATCCGCGCGACGAAGTCCCGGTAGGCCGTGCAGCAGCGGAGGAAGACGTGCTGGCCGGTGTCCACCGCGAGCTCCCCGCGGGTGAACGAGCCGGCCACCCCGCCGAGCCGGGCGCGCGACTCGAGCAGCGTGACGGCGAGCCCCGCCTCGGCGCACCGGAGCGCGGCGGCGACGCCGGCGAGTCCCCCGCCGACGACCGCGACCCGCGCCCCGCCGGTCACGCCGTCCGCCCCGCCAGGGCGCGGAGCGCCACGCCGATCTTCTGCGCCCCGGACAACGACCGCCGTTGCGCGTACACGGATCGCGGATCGGCGGCGATGTCCTCCAGCAGGCGCCGGTAGATGCCCGCCATCGCCCCGGCGCAGGCGGCGCTGCGCCGGTCGAGGAGCGGGAGCAGCTTCAGCCCTTCGGCGTACCAGCCGCGCGCCCGGTCCGCGGCGAAGCGGATGTAGGCGGCGAGGGCGCCGTCCGGGTCGTCGAGGGCGCCGGCCGCGTCGAGGCGGAGCTCGGTGCCGAACCGCGCGAGCTCCTCGGTGGGCAGGTAGACCCGGCCGTTGCGCAGGTCCTCGCGGATGTCGCGGAGGATGTTGGTCTGCTGCAGGGCGATGCCGAGCCGGTCGGCGTACTCCGCGGCGTGCTCGTCGGGGCGGGAGCCGAAGATGCCCAGGCAGAGCCGGCCCACCGAGCCCGCGACCTGCCGGCAGTAGACCGTCATGTCGTCGAACGTGGCGTGCGGACGCGCGGCCTCGCCGAGCTGCTCCGCGGCGTGGTCCATCCGGGCGTCGGCCTCGACGCCGTCGACCAGCTCCTCGAAGGCGCCGAGCGGGATCGGGTAGCGGCGCGCGGCGTCGGTGACGCCGACCAGCACCGGGTCGAACGGGTCGGGGGTCTGCTCCCGCATCGCCTGGACCGAGGCCCTGACCCCGGCGAGCGCGGCGGCCTTCTGCGCGAACGAGACCGCGACGGCCCCGCCCGGCGGGTCGAAGTCGCCGTCGCCGATGTCGTCGATGCGGCGGGCGAGGGCGTAGACGGCCGAGAGCGCGGCCCGCTTCGGGGTCGGCAGGAGGCGGATCCCGTAGGAGAAGTTGCGGGCCTCGCGGCGGGTGATCTCCTCGCAGGCGGCGTAGGCGGCGGGGAGGTCGGCGGTGTAGTCGGTGCGGTCGGTGTCGGTGCCGGTGTCGGTCAGGGTGTCGCGGTCGGTGGCGGTGCCGTCGCCGGCGGGGGAGCGCTCGGTCGGGGCGGCGGTGGTGGCGGTGGGCCGGGAGGGGTCGGTCATCGGCAGCTCCGGGGTGTCGGGCGCGGGAGATCCGGTCGGGGTCGGGTCCCGCGCGGGCGGCCGGGTCGTCGGGACTGCAGGAGTACCGCGGGCAGGTGCCGCAGGACATCCCGTTTCCTGCTGTGCGCGGCCTCGACGGCGCGGCCGAGGACCTCGCCGTCGACCCGGTGCAGGGCGTCGGCCGCCGCGCGGCCGCCGGCGACGTAGCCCGCCACCGCGAGCCGCGCCCACCCGTCGAGCGCGCCGACGATCGGCGTGCCGGCGTCGAGGAGCTGCTCGGCGCGCTCCGTCTCGTGCCGGACGAGCGCGCGCAGCTCCGCGGAGGCCACGGGACGGTCGAGGTCGGCCTCCGTGACCCCGAACGCCGCGCGGTCCGCGGCGGGCAGGTAGATCCGGCCCCGGCCGCGGTCCTCCCGGACGTCCTGCAGGTGCTCCAGGAGCTGCAGCGCGGTGCAGACGGCGTCGGAGGCGTGCTCGATCTCGCCGTCCGCGGGCACGTCGAAGATCGCCAGGACGAGCCGCCCGATGGGGTCCGCGGACAAAGCGCAGTAGCCGAGGAGCGCGTCCCAGGTGTCGTAGGTCGGCCGCTGCTGGTCCAGGACGTTCGCGTCGAGGAGCCGGTCGAACGGCTCCGCCGGCAGGTCCGGCGCGACCTGGGCCAGCCGGCGCAGCACCGGCCGGGTGGGCGCGGGCGCGTGCAGGTCGGCGCGGAAGGCCTCGAGGGCGGCGATCCGCTCGGCGGGGGTGCCGGTGCCCTCGTCGCCGAGGTCGTCGATCATCCGGACGACGTCGTACACCGCCCGCAACCTGCGGCGACACCGCGCGGGCAGGACCCGCATCGCGACGGGGAAGTTCTCGGCGGCCTCGGCCGCACGCAGCCGGTCTGCCCCGGTGGGATCGGCCGGGACCACCGCGGACGGGCCGGGCGCGGCCCGCCGGCCGGCCTCGGCCCCGCCGGCGCGCACGCCTGCCGACGCCCCCACGGGCGTTCCGTTCCCCCGTCCCACGCCGCTGATCGTGTCGCAGGAAGGCGGTGGGACTCTCCTCAACGCGTGTTAATTCTTCCGGGCCAGAATTGTCACGGACGTACAAAAGGGCTGCGCCCTTCGCCCCTCCGGGCGTACAACCTCGGTGTGGAGATGCCGCGCGCCGGAACGGACGACCTCGTCGACGCCCTGCTCGCGCGCGTCCCGGCCGTGCTGGAGGAGGTCAGCGCGGCTTTGTTGACCGAATGGCCGGATTACGCCCGGTTCGTCGACGCGAATCGCACGGAGGTCGCCGCGGCGGCGCACCACGCGTTGCACCGGCTGGTCGCGGTCAGCAGCGAGATCGCGGGCGATCCCGAGGTCACGGGGGAGTACCCGTCCGGGTTCGGCGAGCAGGAGCTGTTCGAGGAGATCGGCCGCACGCAGTGGCGGGAGGGCCGGGACGTCTCCACGCTGCTGTCGGCCTTCCAGCTCGGGGCGCGGGTGTTCTGGCGGCACGTCGCGCTGGTGGCGGTGGAGCTGCACCTGGAGCCGGCGGTGCTGGCCGGGCTGGCCGAGGGCGTCTTCGCGTTCGTCGACCGGCTGTCGTCGTCGGCGGCCCACGGTTTCGTGCTCGAGCAGTCCGAGGCCGTGGTCGCGCGCGAGCGGCTGCGCGAGGAGCTGGTGGAGCTGCTGCTCTCCGACCGCGCCACCGAGGGTGCCGTGCAGGCCGCGGCGGCCCGGGCCGGGTGGCAGGTGCCGCAGGAGGTCGCGGTGGTCCTGGTGCAGGACGACAGCCTGCTCGGCCACGGCCTGCTGTCCCGGTTCGACCCGGCGTCGCTGATGATCAACCGGGCGCGGCTGTCCGGGGCGATCGTGCCGGACCCGGCGCAGAGCGGGCGACGGCAGCGGCTGACGGGGATGCTGCGCGGCACCCGCGCGGTCGTCGGGCCCACGGTGTCGCCGGACCGGCTGCCGGCCAGCCTGCACATCGCCGAGGTCGCGGCCCGGCTGCAGCGCACCGGCGTGCTGCCCGAGGACCCCGTCTTCGCCGAGGAGCACCTCGACGCGATCATCGTGCACCGCGACTCGCGGCTGCTGGAGGTGCTGCGGGCCCAGGTGCTCCGGCCGCTCGAGGCCTCGGCGCCGGCCTCGCGGGAGCGGCTGTGCGAGACGCTCTCGGCCTACCTCCGCCATCTGGGTGACCGCCAGGCCATGGCCGCCGAGCTGCACGTCCACCCGCAGACGGTGCGCTACCGCCTGGCGCGGCTGCACGAGCTCTTCGGCCCCCAGCTCGACGATCCGGAGAACCGCTCGCGGCTCCTCCTGGCGCTCGCCTGGGGCGCCCCGCGGCCGCCGGAGGCCGAGAACCTTCGGTGAACGGTCGGTGACGGCCCGCTTCCCCCTGGTGACGGATCCCACGGTCAAGTGGGTCTCACTCACGTTGCCGGGAACCGCACCCGGGCGCACCGTGGAGGTATCCCCGTGGAGAGGAACCCCGAACGTGCAACCCCACCGGCCAGGGAATCCGGATCATTCCGACCGCCCGCACCCGTACTCCGCGGTCGGGACCGACCGGATCCCCCGGCGGGCGACGGACCGCGTCGAGTCGGCGGCCTCCTTGCTCCTCGGCGTGCTCGGTCTGGTCCTCGTCGCCGTCGCGGTGCTGACCGGGCTGCAGCTGCACGGGAACGGGCTGGAGCAGGCCCGGGCCGACGCCGTGAACCGGATCTCGGTGGAGGCCACCCTCCTCGAGCCCGTCGACGGGGCGATCGGTGTCGACGCCGCCGCGAGCACCGCGCAGGTCACCGCCCCCGCCTCCTGGACGGCGCCGGACGGGCGCGAGCACACCGGGACCGTGCCGGTCCTCGGCTCCCAGCCGGCCGGGTCGACCGTGCCGGTGTGGGTGGACCGCAGCAGCGGCGCGATCGCCCCGCCGCCGGTCGACGCGCTGCAGGCCGCGGTCACGGGCGTCGTCGGCGGGCTGCTCGTGCTCCTGGTCGGGGTGCTGGTGCTGCTCGGCCTGCGCGCCCTCGTCCACGCCCGGTGCGCCGCCCGCAACCACGCCGCCTGGGCCCGCGAGTGGGCGCGCTACGAGCCGCTCTGGTCCGGCCGCTGAGCCGCCGCTACTCGGCGGCGAGGTAGAGCCAGGCCCCGTCCTCGCGGACGAACCGGCTGCGCTCGGCCTGCACCCCCGGCCGGCCGCCGACCCGGTGGTGGGCCCGGAACTCGACGATGCCGTCGGTGTCCAGCGGGCCGCCCGCCACCCGGTCCACGATCTCCAGGTGCGTCCACCGCACGGCCGGGTCGAGGTCCAGCCGGCGCGGCCGGGTCGACCGGTGCCAGGTCCGCCGCAGGTACGCCTCGTCGCCCACCGCGAAGGCCGCGAAGCGGCTGCGCATCAGCTGCTCGGCGGTCACCGCCCGCTCGCCGGCGTGCAGACGCCCGCAGCAGGCCCCGTAGGGCTCGTCCGACCCGCACGGACACGGCGTCATGCGCGCCCCGCACCGTCGGCGGCCACGGCGTCGAAGACCACCGGCGGCTCCCAGCCGCGCTCGGCGTAGGCGGCCGTGACCGCCCCCGTGACCCCGTCGCCGGTCTCGGTGTCGACCAGCGCGATCACGCAGCCGCCGAACCCGCCGCCCGTCATCCGGGCCCCGTGCGCGCCGGCCTCCTCGGCCACGGCGGCGGCGACGTCGACGTGCGGGACCGTGATCTCGAAGTCCTCCCGCATCGACGTGTGCGAGGCCGACAGCAGCGGCCCGATCGCGCGCGGGTCCTTCCCCGCCCGCAGCCGCTCGACCACCTCGAGCACCCGCTCGTCCTCGGTCACCACGTGCCGGGCCCGCCGGCGCAGGCGCTCGTCGGTGAGGGTCTCCACCGCCGCGACGGTCGCGTCCCGCAGCGCCGGCACGCCCAGCAGCTCGGCCGCCTTCGCGCAGTCGGCGCGGCGTGCGCCGTACTGGCCGTCGACGAGCTGGTGGGGCGCCCGGGTGTCGATCACCAGCAGCCGCAATCCGTGCGTGGCCAGCGCGAACGGGATCAGCTCGACGTGGTCGTCCCGCGTGTCGAGGAAGACGAGCCGGTCCGCCACGCCGTGCATCGCGGCCATCTGGTCCATCCCGCCGGTGGGCGCACCGACGAACTCGTTCTCCGCGCGCCGGGCGAGGTGCGCGATCTCGGTGAGGTCGAGACCGGTGCCGGTCAGCTCGCACAGCGCCACCGCGACCGCGCACTCCAGCGAGGCCGACGACGACAGCCCGGCCCCCACCGGCACGTCGCCCTGCACGAACAGGTCGAGGTCGGCGACGGGCAGCCCCGCCTGGCGGAAGGCCCAGACCACCCCGGCCACATAGGCGGCCCACCCGGTGACCTCGCCCGGCGCGACCGTCTCCGCCGCGAACGTCACGGGCTCCGCCTCGCGGGACGAGCGGACCGTCGTGGCGCCCCGGGCGAGCTCGGCGGCGACGCGGGTCCGCCGGTCCAGGGCCAGGGGCAGCACGAAGCCGTCGTTGTAGTCGGTGTGCTCGCCGATCAGGTTGACCCGGCCCGGCGCCGCCCACACCCCGGCCGGGTCGTGGCCGTAGACCTCGGCGAACCGGGTGGCGACGCTCATGCCCCGGCCCCGTCGTGGCCCGTGCCGTCCTTCGCCGTGCCGTCCTGTCCGGGGCCCAGCTCGCGCAGCCGCGCGGCCACGTCCTCGGGGGTGGTGTCGTTGATGAACACACCCATGCCGGACTCGGAGCCGGCCAGGAACTTGAGCTTGTTCGGCGCCCGCAGGATCGAGAACAGCTCGAGGTGCAGCCAGGCGAGGTCGCGGTCCGTCCGCACCGGGGCCTGGTGCCACGCCGCGATGTAGGGGAGGGGACGGCCGTGGAAGAGCTCCAGCCGGCCCAGCACGTCGAGCCAGATCGTGCCGAGGTCGGTGCGCTCGGCGTCCGTGAGGTCCGGCAGGTCCGGGGCGCCGCGGTGGGGGTAGAGGTGCACCTCGACGGGCCAGCGCGCGGCCTTCGGCACGAACGCGGTCCAGTGCCGGGTCGCGGTGACCACCCGGTCGCCCTCGGTCCGCTCCCGCTCGAGGATGTCGGCGTAGAGGTTGCCCCGCGTCCGCGTCCGGTACCGGCGGGCGGACTCCAGCTGCTGCCGCGTCCGCGGCGTGACGAACGGGTAGCCGTAGATCTGCCCGTGCGGGTGGGCGAGGGTCACCCCGATCTCCTCGCCGCGGTTCTCGAACGGGAACACCTGCTCGACGTCCGGGCGGGCGGAGAGCTCGGCGGTGCGGTCGGCCAGGGTGTCGATCACCAGCCGGACGCGGTCCGGCGGCAGTGCGCCGAAGCGGCCGTCGTGGTCGCTGGTGAAGCAGACCACCTCGGCCCGGCCGACCCCGCCGGAGAACGACGGGAAGCGGTTCTCGAACACCACCGTCTCGTAGTCCGGGGTGGGCACCTCGGTGACGCGGCCCGGGATCGTCGGGCACAGCGGGCACTGGTCCGCCCCGCCGGAGGGCTGGAACGTGCGCGTCTGCCGGTGGCTGGCGATCGCCACCCACTCGTCGAGCAGCTCGTCGTAGCGGATCTGCGACACGGTGTGGACCTCGGGCAGGCCGCGCTCGTCCGTGCCGGGCACCCGGCCCGGCTCCCGGTCGTACCAGAGGATCTCCCGGCCGTCGGACAGCCGGCCGCGAGTGCGGTGGACGGACGTGCCGCCGACGACGGCGGGGGTCGATGCCTGCGTCACGGAGGATGCTCCAACCTGGTCGTGCCGGAGTGTGCAGCCGTCGGAACGCTATACCCCGAGGGCGAGGCAGGATGGATCTCGTGGCTCTCCCGTCCCCCGACGACACGACCGGATCTCTCCGCAATCCCGTCCTCGCCGCCCTCACCGGGCCGCACCGCGCGTTCGCCGACCTCCGCGGCCGCGCGGCCCGCTACCGGCCGGACGTCACCCCGTTCGCCGGGCTGCCGCTGGACCCCACCCCGGAGGACTGGGCGGACCTCGCCGCGGTGAGCGGTCCCGGCGGGTCCGCGGTGTTGGCCGGCCCGCGGCGCGAGGCGCCCGCGGGCTGGGAGACCGGCATGGACCTGCCCGGGGTGCAGATGACCGGCGACGCGCTGGAGGTCGCCCCGGACCCGGAGGCCGTGCGCCTCGGGCCCGCGGACGTGGCCGACATGCTGGACCTGGTCGCCCGGACGAAGCCCGGCCCGTTCCTGCCGCGGACGATCCAGCTCGGCACCTATCTCGGCATCCGCCGGGACGGCGCGCTGGTCGCGATGGCGGGGGAGCGCATGCGGGTACCGGGCGGCACCGAGATCTCCGCGGTGTGCACCGACCCCGCCGCGCGCGGGCAGGGGCTGGCCGCCCGGCTCGTCCGCGCGGTCGGCGCGGTGATCCGCGAGCGGGGAGAGCTGCCCTTCCTCCACGCCGCCGCGACCAACACCACTGCCATCCGGCTCTACGAGCACCTCGGCTTCACGGTTTCGCGCGAGCTGGAGTTCATCGGCTACCGGGCCCCGGCGGTCAGTCCGGCGGCGTGAGGTCGTGCTGGGCCAGGACGTCGTCGACCGCCGAGGGGGACAGCACCTGGTCCAGCACGAGGATCGCGCAGCCGGTCACGCCGCTGCGCCCGGCCAGTGCGCCCGGCTCCACCCGCAGCGTCTGCGTGGCGGTGGCGACCGACCGCTTGAACACCGACTCCCGGATGCCCGCGACCAGCGGCTCGTAGGCGCCGACGAGGTCGCCACCCACGGTGATCACCGCCGGGTTGAGCAGGTTCACGGCCGAGGCCAGCACCTCGCCGATCCGCCGCCCGGCGGTGCGGACCAGCCGGACGGCCTCGGCGTCCCCGCTGCGCACCAGGTCGACGACCCCGGACACGGTGTCGACGGTGCGCCCGCGCGCGGTGAGGTCGCGGATGAGCGCGCTGCCGCTGGCGAGGATCTCCAGGCAGTCGACGTTGCCGCAGTGGCACGGCGTGCCCGGCCCGTCGGAGATCTGGGTGTGGCCGATCTCGCCGGCCGAGCCCCGGGCGCCCCGCTGCAGGGTGCCCCCGCTCACCACGGCGGCGCCGATCCCGGTGGAGACCTTCACCACCAGCAGGTCGTCGATGCCGGGGTGCGCGTGCTGCTCGGCGATGGCCATGACGTTCACGTCGTTGTCCACCCGCACCGGCACCGGGAACCGGTCGGTGAGCAGCGGCGGCAGCTTGACCTCGGCCCAGCCCGGCAGCACGGGGACGCCGATGCTGCACCCGGCGACGCAGTCGACGGTGCCGGGGATCGACAGCCCGATGCCGCGCACCTGGGCCGGGTCGCTGCCGGTCTCCTGGACGAGCCGGGCGAGCCGGTCGCCGACCGCCTCCAGCACGGCCTCGGGCCCGCTGCGCACCCGCATCCGCACCGAGTCCTGGGCCAGCACGGTCCCGGCGAGGTCGCAGACGGCGAGCGAGGTCCGGCTGACGCCGACGGACGCGGCCAGCACCGTGCCCCCGGCGGTGTGGAAGGCGAGCCGGGCGGCGGGCCGGCCGCCCGTCGCCGCACCCCCCTGGACCTCGGTGACCAGGCCCTCCTTGAGGAGCCGGTCCACCCGGGCGGCCACGGCGGTCCGGGACAGCCCGGTCGCCCGGCCGATCTCGGTCCGGGTGGCGACGGCACCCTGCCGGATGAGCGCGAAGATCTCTCCTGCGGTGGCCGGGGCGGACGTGGGCCTGCGGCCACGGGCGGACCCGATGCCGGCACCGGTCATGACGGGGCCTCCTCACCTGCGTCGATACCGAAGATGCCACATTTTCGCTTTTCGCGTGCGCAAGGCGTCCCGTAGGGTGGTCCGCGGTGTGCCGGGAAGTCTGGTCGGCGTCCGTCCCGCCGTGCCCGCCCACCGAGAGGCCAACCGTCGTGAGCCGTCCCGCCCGCCTGTTCGACCGCGGCACCTGGCCCGAGGCCCGCCGCATCGGCGACCTCCTCCGCACCGAGACCGTGGGCGGGCTGCTGCTCGTCGGGGCGGCCGTCGTCGCGCTGATCTGGGCGAACTCGCCGTGGCGCGGGGCCTACTCGGCGCTCGGCGCGATCACGGTCGGGCCGGTTGCGCTCCACCTGGACCTGACGCTCGCGGCCTGGGCGTCGGACGGGCTGCTGGCGATCTTCTTCTTCGTGGCCGGGCTGGAGCTCAAGCGCGAGTTCGTGGCCGGGGACCTGCGCGATCCCCGGCGGGCGTCGCTGCCGGTGGCCGCGGCCGTCGGCGGCATGATCGTGCCGGCCGTGATCTTCACCGCGCTGAACCTGGGAGCGGGCACGGCCGTCGGCTGGGCCATCCCGACCGCCACCGACATCGCGTTCGCCCTGGCCGTGCTCGCGGTGATCTCCACGCACCTGCCCTCGGCCCTGCGCACCTTCCTGCTCACCCTCGCCGTGGTCGACGACCTGCTGGCCATCACGATCATCGCGATCTTCTACACGGACGACCTGCACCCGCTGCCGCTGCTGCTGGCGCTGGTCCCGCTCGCGCTGTTCACGGTGCTCGTGCAGCGGCGGGTCCGGTCCTGGTGGCTGCTGCTCCCGCTCGCCGCCCTCACCTGGGGGCTGGTGCACGCCTCCGGGGTGCACGCCACGGTCGCCGGGGTGCTGCTCGGGTTCGCCGTGCCGGTGGTGCGGCGCGCCACGGGCCCCGGGCCGGGCCTGGCCGAGCACTTCGAGCACCGGTTCCGGCCGTTGTCGGCGGGCGTCGCCGTGCCGATCTTCGCGTTCTTCGCGGCCGGGGTGTCCGTGGTCGACGCCGGCGCCGGCGCCTTCCTGCACCCCGTCACCCTCGGGGTGGTCCTGGGTTTGTTCGTGGGCAAGACGGTGGGCGTGCTCGGCGCGACCTGGGCGGTCCAGCGGTTCACCCGGGCACAGCTCGCGGAGGGCCTGAGCTGGTGGGACGTGCTCGGCCTCTCGGTGCTCGCCGGGATCGGGTTCACGGTGTCGCTGCTGATCGGCGAGCTGGCCTTCGGTCCGGGCTCGGCGATCGACGGCGAGGTGAAGATCGGCGTGCTCACCGGCTCGCTGCTGTCGGCGCTGGTCGCGAGCGTGATCCTGCGGATCCGCAACGCCCGCTACCGGCGGATGGAGGCGGAGGAGGCGGTCGACTCCGACGCCGACGGGATCCCGGACGTCTACCAGCGCCGCGAGGACTGAGCGGCTACAGCGCGGAGAGCAGCGCAAGTCGTGTCCTGCGTCTCGTGCACGGACTCTCGCCAGTTCCCTCGCTCACGACCGCGTGACGTCATGGTTTCGCACTGCAAGGATGAAACCAGTGACCGCCACGCACGAAACTGCCGCTCCCGCCCCCACCGCAGCCCCGCCCCGGACCGTCGCCCCCGCCCTGCTCGTCGCCGCGATCCTGCTGCTCGCGCTGAACCTGCGCGGCCCGATCGTCGCCGTCTCACCGGTCACCGAGGCGATCCGCGCGGACCTGGGGATCGACGCCGGCACGGCCGGCCTGCTCACCAGCCTCCCGGTGCTGTGCTTCGGGCTGGCCACCCCGCTGGCGTCGGCGCTGCTGGCGCGCACCGGGCTCGGCCGCGGCGTGCTCGTCGCGCTGGGCGTGCTGCTGGCCGGGACGGTCGTGCGCTCCCTCGACGGGCTGCCGGCCGCGGTCGCCGGGACGCTGCTGATCGGCGCGGCGATCACCGTCGGCAACGTGGCGGTGCCGGTGGTCATCGGGCGGGACCTGCCGCGGCACGCGGGCGCCGTGCTCGGCATGTACACGGCCGCGCTGAACATCGGCTCGATGATCACCCTCTCGCTGACCGTGCCGATCGCGGGGGCCACGGACTGGCGCTTCGCCCTGGCGGCCTGGGGCGTGCTGGTGCTGGTCGCGGCCGGTGTGTGGTGGTGGGCGACCCGATCGCTGGGCGCGGGCAGGCCGGCCGACGCGGCGGCCGCCGAGGCACCCGTCGCCGGGCCCGTGTGGTGGCGCCGCCCGGTGGTCTGGGGCCTCACGATCGCGTTCGCCGGGCAGGCCTTCGCCTACTTCGGCGTCACGGCCTGGCTGCCGCTGCTGCTCGGCGACGAGCTCGGGATGAGCGACTCCGCGGCGGGCGTGAGCTCCTCGATCTTCCAGATCGCGGCGATCGTCGGCGCCTTCGGCGTCCCCGTGCTGCTGCGGCTGTGCCCCTCGCCGCGGATCGTCGTGGGCGTGGTCTGCGCGGCGTGGGCGGCGCTGCCGCTCGGCCTGCTGCTCGCCCCGGAGGGCTGGGCGGTGTGGTGCGCGCTGGGCGGGGCCGCGCAGGGCGGCGGGATCACCGTGATCTTCTCCCTCGTCGTCCGGCGGGCGCGGGACCTCACCGAGAACCGCCGGATGTCCGCGCTGGTCCAGGGCGGCGGCTACACCGTCGCCGCGACCGGGCCGTCCGTCGTGGGCGCTGTGCACGAGGCGACCGGCACCTGGTCCGGGCCCCTTCTCGTGGTTCTCGCCGCGGTGCTCGTGCTGTTCACGGCGGGTCTGGCGGCCTCCGGCCGCACCCCCTGAATCTTTTTCCGGACGGGCGTATCCGGCGGCGATCCGGCGCGCTCTTCTCGTGGCGTGGGGGAGGGTGCCGCCGGGCCGGGGCCGAGGGGGTGGCGCAGGAGCGGGCCGGGGGTCCCGTGTCTGCGACCGCCCCGGCCCGTCGGGTCCCCACGACCCGGCCGCGCCACGGGCGGGTCCACCTGCTGGACCAGGAGGCCCGGGCTGAATACCGTACGCAGAGTGACCGCCCCGGCCCGTCCGCCCTTGATCGGACGTACGGACGAGCTGCGGTCCCTTGCCGAGCTGTTCGAGGCGGCCCGCACGGGCACGCCGGGGGTCGCGCTCGTCTGCGGCGAGGCGGGCGTCGGCAAGTCGCGGCTGGTCGCCGAGCTGGTGGCCCGGGCCGAGCGGTCCGGGGCCGTCGTGCTCGCCGGCGCCGCCGTCGACGTGGGGGAGAGCCCGCCGCTCCTGCCGCTCACCCTGGCCGTGCGGGCGCTGGCCCGCGAGCCCGCCGGGCGCACGGTCGTCGAGCCGTGGCGGGGCGAGCTGGAGGCCCTGGGGCTGCTGCCGCCGTCGCCGGGCGGGCCCGTGCAGGCCGTCCCGCACCACCTGGACACGGCCGGCCGGGTTCTGCTCGGGCTCGCCGCCGACCGGCCCGTGCTGCTGGTCGTCGAGGACGTCCAGTGGGCCGACCGCGCCACCCGGGACCTGCTGTCCTACCTCACGGCGATCATGCTGGACGCCCGGCTGCTCGTCGTCGTCACGCATCGCGAGGGGGGTGGCTCGCCCGGGCTCGACGAGCTCGGCCTCGGCGGGCTGCGCCGGCACCCGCGCGTGCGCGGAATTCCTCTGGGACCCCTCGACCGCGCGGCGATCGCGGAGCTCGTGGCGCGCGAGCCGCTGCCCGAGACGGACGTCGACGACCCGGTCGAGCTGGTGTGGCAGCGCTCCCGGGGCAACGCGTTCATCGCCGAGGAGACGGTCCGCGCCCTGCGCGACCGCGACCCCATGGCGGTCTCGGGCACCCTGCGCGACCTCGTGCTCGGCCGGGTGCGGGCGCTCCCGGAGGACGCCCGCACCGTCGTCCGGGCGCTGTCGGTCGCCGAGGGCGCGGTGTCGCACGAGGTCGCGCAGCTGGTCACCGGACTGCCGCCGGACCGGCTGCTCACCGCCGTCCGGCACGTCGTCGAGGAGGGCTCGGTCGTGCTCGACGGGCCCGGCGCCGAGGGCGGCGACGACGGGTACCGGCTGCGGCACGGGCTGGCCGTCGACGTCGTGTCCGCCGACCTGCTGCCGGCGGAGCGCCGGGACCTGCACCGCCGGTACGCCGCGGCGCTCGCCGAGCTGACCGCCGGCGGCGACCGGTCGGCCGTCGCCGCGCTGCTCGCCCACCACTGGGACCGGGCGGGCGACGACGCGCGAGCCCTCAGCGCCGCCGCCGACGCGGCGAGCGCGGCCGAGCGCGTGCACGGCTACGCCGACGCCTACCGGCACTGGCGGCGGGTCGCCGACCTCGTGGCGGGCCGGTCCGTCCCACCCCGGCCGGCGTCCGAACCCGTCGCCTCGGTGGGCCTGGACCGGCCCGTGAGCCTGGAACGTGCGGCCGAGGCCGCGCACCTGGCCGGTGAGCACGACGCCGCCGTGAACGTGCTGCAGGAGCGGATCGGGCTCACCGATCCCGCCGACCCGCGCCGGGCCACGCTCGTCGCGCGGCTCGGCGACTACCTGCTCGCGGCGGGCCGCGGCGTCGAGGCCGAGGGCGCCTACCGGGAGGCGCTGCGGCTCGGCGGGGAGGCGCACGTCGCGCTGCTCGCCGGACACGCGGAGGCGCTGCAGGCCGCGGGCCGGTTCGCCGACGCCCGCGACGAGGCCACCCGGGCGCTCGCGGCGGCCCGGCAGGCGGGCACGCCCGACGAGCAGGCCCGCGTGCTGGTCACGCTCGGCTTCAGCCTCGCCTACCTGGAGGACACCCAGGCCGGCGCGGCCGCGCTGGCCGAGGGGCTGCGGGTGGCCGAGGCGAGCGGGTCGCCCGCGGTGCTCGGCAGCGCCTACCACCGGCGGGCCGAGCTCCTCTCCGGGCCGCTCAACGCGCTGTCCGAGGGCATCGACCTCGCCCTGGCCGGGGCCGAGCGGCTCACCGAGCTGGGGCTCGGCCGCACGCACGGCGTCCGGCTGCTCGCGCTCGCCGCCAACGGCCAGTTCCGCTGCGGACGCTGGGACGAGGCCGTGGAGGTGATCGACCAGGCCTTCCGCGCCCGGCCGTCCGGCAGCGAGGCGCTGGACATCCGCCTCTCCCGCGGCCGGATGCGCGTCGGGCGCGGCGACCTGAGCGGGGCCGCCGAGGACCTCGACGCGGTGGCGATGCTGGCCCACGACACCGTCGGCGCCCGCTACCGCGTCCCGATGCTCACGCTCCGGGCCGGCCTGGAGATGTTCCTCGGCCGGCCGGAACGGGCCGTGGGGCACACCGTGGCCGGGCTCGACGTCGTCGGGAAGGGGCACGACGACGTCTGGCTGGAGGCCCCCCTCATCTGGCACGGGCTGCGGGCCCACGCCGAGACCGTGCGGTTGGACCGGCCTCCGCCCGCCCACGAGGTCGTGGACCGGCTCCGCGAGTCGGGGGCCGGGCTGCACGACCGGGCCCGGCGGGCGGTGCCGATGGTCGCGGGGCTCGTCGGGGTGTTCGCGCAGATGTGCGACGCCGAGGTGACCCGCGCCGACGGCGACTCCGATCCCGAGCTCTGGGGCGAGGTGGCCGCGCAGTGGCGGCGCCGGGACCAGCCCTACAACGTGGCCTACGGGCAGTTGCGCCGCGCGGAGGCGCTGCTCGCCCGGCGCACCCGCAGCAGGGCCGCCGCCGACGCGCTGGTCGAGGCGCACGACATCGCCGCGGACCTGCGGGCCGTGCCGTTCCTCGAGGAGGTGCGCGACCTCGGCAGACGGGCGCGGATCCGGCTCCCGGACCTGCCCCCGGAACCGGAGCGGACCGGCTACCACCCCGAACCGGCCGCGGTGGCCGAGCAGGTGCCGGACGAGCTGGAGGTCGCGCGGCCGGCCCGTCCGCGGGTCCCGGCCGCCCGGCCGCCGACCCGCCGGGACGTGCTCGGGTCGCTGACCCCGCGGGAGACGGAGGTGCTGGCCGAGATCGCCGCCGGGCACACCAACCGGGAGATCGCGCAGCGGCTGTTCATCAGCGAGAAGACGGTGGGCATCCATGTCACGCACCTGCTGGCCAAGCTCGGGGTCCGCAGCCGGGTGCAGGCGGGGGCGGTCTACCTGCGCGCCGCCCCCAGCGAGACCCATCCCGGCTCCTGAGCCGGGGAACCGCCCGCTCAGCCCGCGGCGCTGCCGGCGGCCGGGGCGAGCCCCCGCACGACCGGGTGGGCGGCGCCCAGGCCCCGCTCGACCGCGAGCCGGCGGAGCTGGTCCAGCGCCCGGGCCCGGGTGGGGCCGATGGAGCCCGTGGGGATGCCGGTGACCCGGCTGATCCGCTCGTAGCTCCAGGTGTCCTCGCCGAAGAGCGCGGCGATGAGCAGCCGGCGCCGGCGCGGCAGGTCCGCGACCAGCGCCCGCAGCTCGCGGGCGATGTCGGCGTCGACCGCACGCTGCTCGGGCCCGGGCGTCGCCTCCGCGACGGTGACCCCGGCGTCCTCCACCGGGACCCCGGCGTGCGCGGACCGGTCGAGGATCCGCAGGCACTCGCGGCCGGCGACGGTCGAGAGCCAGCCCGGGAGCCGCTCGACGTCGTTGATGCGGTCGGCGTTCTGGGCGAGCCGCAGCCAGGTGGCGGCGACGGCGTCGTCCGCGTCGGCGGGCTGCAGCCGGAAGCCGCGGACCCGGGAGCGGACGAGGCGCTCGTACCGGGTCACGACCTCGCGCCAGGCGGACTGGTCACCGGCGGCGAGCCGGCCGAGCAGGTCGGCGTCGGCGGCCGCCGTGGGAACGGGCGCGCCGGTGCCGGACGGGGGTGGGACGGGCGTGCGCATGGATGCCTCCGAGGGGGTCCTGCGCGGCCGGGGCACCGGCTCGCTGATGACCCCTCAGAGACTTCCGCCCGGAGGGCCTCCCGCGCGTCTGGACAACCCCCTAGGAGGGTCGCGGGGACCCCCCTATTTCCGCGGGGGACCACCCCCACCTCCCGTGGGTGCGGCGGGCGTCGACCGGGGGAGGACCCCCGGCGCGCGAGGTCAGCGAGGCGTGCGCACGTCCGCCGGCTCCGTCCGGCGGGCCGCGTGTTGCGCCGCGGCCGGGGAGTGCCCCCGCCGGGACGGGTCCCACTCACCGGTGTCCGGCGGCTCGGCGGCCGAGCGGTCCCGGGCGGGCTCGCCGCACGCGTCGGCGTGCAGGGCGGAGTGGACCCACCCGATGCTGCCGTCGGGCAGCACCCGGTCGATGTGGGCCAGGGTGGTGTAGCGCTCGCGAGCGACGTCGATCGGCGCGTAGCACCGCTCGCACAGGTGGAACTGCAACTCGCCTCCCAGGGCTCGGGGCAGGGGCCCCGGGTCGGCGCTGAGACGAGGCTGGTTCGGACGCTGAACTGCCCGATTCTGGCACGCGAAACCCTGACTCCCCAGGTCGCACGGGGTGGCGTCGCGCACGTCCCGGGATTGTCGGAGGGCGGTTGTACGCTCGCCGCAGCCGAATCGCACGCATGTAGTTCGCCCGTCAGGAGGTTCTGGGAGTGCGCCTGGTCCACGCCGCCGACCTGCACCTCGACAGCCCGTTGCTGGGGCTCTCCCGGCTCGAGGACTCCGACCTGGCCGACACGTTGCGCCGGGCCACCCGCCGGGCCTGCGAGAACCTCGTCGACCTCACCGTGGCCGAGCGGGCCGACGCGCTGCTCCTCGCCGGGGACGTCTACGACGGGAACTGGCGGGACTACGCCACCGGCGCCTTCTTCGTCCGGCAGATGTCCCGGCTGCACGACGAGGGGATCCCCGTCTTCCTCATCAACGGCAACCACGACGCGGAGAGCGAGATCACGCGCTCGCTGCGCCTGCCGCCGAACGTGCACCGGCTCGCCACCGACCGTCCCGAGACCGTGGTGCTCGACGACGTGGGGCTGGCCGTGCACGGCCAGGGCTTCGCCACCCGCGCGGTGCTGGAGAACCTGGTGCCGGCCTACCCCGACCGGATTCCCGGCCTGGTCAACGTGGGCCTGCTGCACACGTCCGTGCTGGGCGCGGAGGGGCACGACTCCTACGCGCCCTGCACCCCCGAGGACCTCGCGCGCTGCCGCTACGAGTACTTCGCCCTGGGGCACGTGCACGAGCGCCGCGTGGTCACCGACGGGGAGCACGTCGCCGCGTTCAGCGGGAACCTGCAGGGCCGGCACCCCCGCGAGCCCGGGGCGAAGGGCGCCACCGTCGTCGAGGTCGGGCCCGGCGCGCGGGCCGAGCTGCGGCACGAGGTGTGCGACGTCGCCCGCTGGACCCATGTCCGGCTCGACGCGAGCGCCTGCGCCGATGCGGACGAGGTGCTGGAGGCGCTCGACGCCGAGCTGCGCGGGATCGGGCTGGCCGCGGGCTCCCGGCCGGTCGCGGCCCGGGTGACCCTCGACGGGCCCACCCCGGCGGCCCCCGCCCTGCTCGACGCGGAGTGGCTGCGCGCGGAGATCGACGTCGTGGCCGAGAAGTCCGGGGCGGTCGTCGAGATGGTGCGCAACCGCACCCGCAGCCCCCGGGCGGAGGACGCGTCCCCGGAGGCCGTGGCCGCCGTCGACGAGGAGCTCGCGGGCGCGGTCGCCGCGGCGGCGTCGCGGCTGGTGGCGGAGCCGGAGCGGGCCGGCGAGCTCGTCGCCGTCCTGGAGCGCGAGGCCGGGCGTCGGCTGCGCGGGGCGGGGCTGGACCTGCGGGACCCGGCCGGGCTGGCCGAGCTGGCCCGCCGGGCGGAGGAGGAGCTGCGGGCGCGGCTGGCCGGCTCGGACCCCGCGCGGGGATCGGCGGCCTGACGGGTGCGGATCACCGGGCTCACCCTCGAGCGCTACGGCACCCACGAGGGCCGCGTGCTCGCGCTCGGCCGTGGGCTCACGCTGGTCACGGGGCCCAACGAGGCGGGCAAGTCGACGCTGCTCGACGCCGTGTCCGACCTGCTCTGGGGCTTCCCGCGCCCGGTCCGGCACGCCTACGCCGCCTCACCGGCGCGGCTCGCGATCGCGGCCGAGGTCGCGTTGCCCGGCGGGGAGCTGGCCGTCCGCCGCACCACCCGCGGGCTGTTCGGGCCGGGGGAGGAGCCGCTGGAGGCGCCCTGGGGCCCCGGCGGCGCGCAGTCCCGCCGCACCTGGCAGCAGAGCTTCGGGCTCGGGCACGAGGCGCTGCGCGAGGGCGGCGCCCGGCTCTGCGACGGCGGCGGGGAGCTGGCCGAGCTGGTGTTCACCGCGCGCAGCGGGCGGGACGTGCGGGCGATCCTGGCGGAGCTCGACGAGGAGGCGGACCGCCTCTACAAGGAGCACCGCAACGCGCAGAAGGTCGAGCTCCGCCGGGCGCTGTCCGCCTACGAGCACGCCGACGCCGCGGCGGCCGAGCAGATGTCCCGCGCGGGGGACGTGGCGGCCCTGGCCGAGGAGATCGGCCGCCTCGAGCGCCGGGCGACGGCGCTGGCCCGGGACCGGGAGAGCGCGGCGCGGGCCGGGGCCGAGGCGCAGCAGCGGGTGCGCGCGTACCCCGCGGCGCGCGACGTGGCGCGGCTGCGGGCGGACCTGGCGGCCCTCGCGGCCTCCGGGGTGGTGCTCGACGCCACCCGGCTCGCCGAGTTCGACACCGCCCGGCAGGCCCGGGACCGGGCCGAGGACACGCTCGCCGAGCTCGAGGACCGGCTGCGCGGGCTGCGGGCGGAGCGGGGCGAGATCCGGGTCGACGAGGCGGTCACGGCCGACGCCGAGCAGATCCACCGGCTCGCGGGCGAGCGGGAGGCCCGGCAGGCCGAGGCCGAGCGGCTGGGCACGCTGCGGGCCGAGGCGGCGGACCGGTCCCGCCGTGCCGAGGAGCTGCTCGAGCGGATCGAGCCGGGCGTCGAGCCACGGGCGGTGCGCCGCCGGCTCGAGGCGCTCACCGTCCCCGCGGACCGCGCGGCCGATCTCGAGGCGCTGGCGGCCGAGGTCGATCGGGTGGCCGCCGCCGCGGACCGGGCCGCCGAGCAGCACCGCGAGGCCCGCCGCACCGCCCGGGAGGCCGCCGACGGCGCGGCCGGCCCCGACTCGTCCGCGGTCGCGCGGGTGGCCGAGGCGCGCCGCTCGGTCCTGGCCGACGGCTCCGCCTGCGCCCTGCGCCGGGCCGCGCTGCGGGAGGCCGCCGACGCCACGCTCCGCGCCCGGAGCTCCCTCGAAGGCACCGGGCTGGGCGCCGACCCGCTCCCGCCCGTTCCCGAGCCGCCGGCCGCGGCACGGATCGCCGCGCACCGGACCGCGCTGCGGCAGGCCGCGGAGGCGGACGGGCAGGCCCGCCGCGAGGTCCACCGCGCCGGCCGCCGCCGGGACGCGGCGCGCGCCGCCCTCGACGCCCTGGTCGCCGCCGGCGCCCCCGCCGACCCCGAGGCCCTGGCCGCCGCGCGCCGCGAGCGCGACACCGCGGTCGACGCCCTGCTGGCCGCCGTCCGCGATCCCGCGGGGACGGACCCGGCCGGGCTCGCGCGGGCGTCGCTCGCCGTCGAGCGCGCGGTCCGCGAGGCCGACGCGCTGGCCGACGGCATGATCACCACCGCGGACCGGATGGCCGAGCTGACCCGCGCCCGGGCGGACGTCACCGCTGCCGAGGAGGAGCACGCGGCCGCGGACAGCGCCGCGCAGGCCGCGGCGACCGCCCGCGCCCAGGCCCGCGAGCACTGGATCGCCCTGTGGGGCCCCTGCCCCGCCCCGCACCCGGACGAGGCCGACACCGTGCGCCGCGGCCTGCTCGCCGCCCGCCAGGCCCTCGCCGAGCGCGACCATGCCGCCGTGCGGGCTGCCGACCTCGCCGCCGACGAGGCTGCCCAGGCCGCCACGCTCGCCGCGGCGCTGGAGGCGGCCGGCCGCGCGCGCCCCGGCGCCGATCTCGACGCGCTGCTCCGCGCCGCCGAGGACCTCGAGGCGGAGGCCGACGCCGCGCGGGACCGGCGCACAGTCCTGCACCGGCTGCGGGCCGACGCCGAGCGCGCCGCCGCCGAGAGCGACGCCCGGCGCCACGACCTCGACCAGGCGTCCCTGCGGTGGCGGCACGCCCTGCGCGCGGCGGGCGGACCCGCCGACGCCGGGCCCGCGAGCTGGCGCGTCCGGCAGGAGGTCCTGGCCGAGGCGGTGCACGCGGAGGCCGACGGTCGCGCCCTCGCCGCGGAGGCGAAGCGGCTCGCGGCCCGCGTCTCGGCCCACGAGAAGGCCGTGACCGCCCTCGCCGGGCGGCACCTCGGCCGGGCCCTGCCCCCGGCCGTCGCGCTGCCGGAGCTGGTCGACCGGGTCCGGCAGGCCGCCGAGGCCGCGGTGTCGGCCCGGCACGTCGACGCCGCCGCCGAGCAGGCCGAGGCGGAGGCGCGCCGCGTCCGCCGGGAGGCGTCGGCGGCCCGGCAGCGGCTCGACCGGCTGGCCGTGGAGCTGTGGCTCACCGCCGCGCCCGAGGAGGGCGGCCTCGACGCCGCCGCCGAGCGGGGCCGCGAGGCCGTCCGGATCCGCGAGGAGGAGGCCACGGCGCTGGCCCTGCTGCGCACCGCGGCCCCCGACCTCGACGCCGACGAGCTGGTCGCGGCCTCCGAGACCGTCGAGGAGAGCGCCCTCGCCGACGAGTTGCACCGCGCCCGCACCGCGGCGGCGGAGCTCGCGCGCGAGCACGAGGAGCTGCTGGAACAGCTCGGCGGGCTGCGGGACCGCCGGCGTGTGCTCGAGGGCGCCGACGGCGCCGCCGTGCTGCACGCCGAGGCGCAGGGGCACCTCGCCCGGGCCGCGGAGGCCGCCGAGCGGTACGTGATCGTGCACCTGCAGCGCGAGACCCTGCGCCGCGAGCTGGAGAGCTACGAGCGACGGCACTCGTCCCCGCTGCTCGACGAGGCGGGCCGGCTGCTCGGGCGGCTCACCGGCGGGCGCTTCGCCGGGCTGCGGCCGGCGGGCGGCGAGGCCCGCACGCTCGTCGCCGCCCGGGCGGACGGGGAGGAGCTCGCCCCGGACCAGCTCTCCGAGGGCACCGCCGACCAGGTCTTCCTCGCCCTCCGGCTCGCCGGTATCCGGCAGCTGCAGGCCGAGCGGCGGGCCGCCGGCCTGCCCGCCGTCCCGGTCGTGCTCGATGACGTCCTCATGACCTTCGACGACGCCCGCGCAGCCGCCGCCCTCGCCGTGCTCGCCGAGCTGGCCGCGGACTGGCAGGTGCTGCTGTTCAGCCACCACGAGCACCTGGCGGCCCTCGCCCGGCGGGCCACCGAGAACCTCGCGGAGGGCGTGACGGTCATCGAGCTGGGCCCGCCCGCCGCCGTCGCGCTCCCGCTCGCCCACCCCGCCTGATCCCACCCGCCTGATCCCACCCGCCTGATCCCACCCGCCTGATCCCACCCCGCCCGATCCCGCCCGTGCCCCGGCCGCGCCGCGAGCGGATCCGCGCGTGCCGGGGCCCGGGATCCACCCCGGACCCGGCAGGATGGCGTCCGTGATGGATCCGAGCGGCGAGCACTTCACGATCGCGTCCGGCGAGGCGCGGGCGGCGGTGAACGAGGTCGGGGCGGGCCTGCGCTCCTTCTCCGTGGCCGGCGTCGACTACACCGAGCCCCAGCCCGAGGGCGTCCGCCCGCCGCGCGGGTCGGGGTCGCTGCTGGCGCCCTGGCCCAACCGGGTCGCCGGCGGCCGCTGGACCTGGCAGGGGAAGGCACAGCAGCTCGCCCTCACCGAGCCCGACGCCGGCAACGCCATCCACGGCCTGCTGCGGTACGCGTTCTGGCGCCCCACGGACCGCACCGACGCGGCGATCACCCTCGAGGCCGTCGCGCCGCCGCAGAACGGCTGGCCGCAGCCGGTCCGCGTCGCGGTCACCTACGCCGTCGACGAGCAGGGCCTCACCGTCACCACCACCGCCACCAACCTCGGGTCGGACGCCGTCCCGTTCGGCCTGGGCTTCCACCCCTACCTGCGCGTCGGCGACACCCCGACGGACGACTGCACCCTCACCCTCGCCGCCCGCGCCGCGCTGCCGCTCGCCGACCAGCTGCCCAGCGGCCCGCTCGAGCCGCTCGCCGCCGACGCGCCGCTGCGCGCGGGTGCGCCCCTCAAGGGCGTCGAGCTGGACTCCGCCTTCGGCGACTGTGCGCCTGCGGACGGCGACGACCTCGTCCGGCACCGCCTCGTCGCGCCGGACGGACGGGGCGCCGAGCTGTGGGCCGAGCAGGTGTTCCGCTGGGTGCAGGTCTTCACCCCGCCGGACATGCCCGGGCACGGCCGCGGCGTCGCCGTCGAGCCGATGACCTGCCCGCCCGACGCGCTGAACTCCGGCACCGACCTCGCCGTGCTCGCCCCCGGCGAGGAGTGGACGGCCCGCTGGGGGATCCGGCCGGTCACGGCCTGAGCGGCTAGGGTCGGTCCGGGTCGCCGACGACGCGGACGAGGGGGCACGGATGCACACTCTGGCCGGGGGCAGGTTGCCGGAGATCGACGGGGTGGACGTCCCGGGCTACGACCGGTCCGCGGTCACCGTGGGCATCGTCCACTTCGGCGTCGGCGGGTTCCACCGCGCTCACCAGGCGATGTACGTCGACTCCCTGATGAACCAGGGCGAGGCGCTCGACTGGGGCATCTGCGGGGTCGGCGTGCTGCCGGGGGACCGGCGCATGCAGGAGGTGCTCACCGGGCAGGAGGGCCTGTACACGCTCGTCGTCAAGCAGCCGGACGGCTCGCTCGCCCCGCGCGTGATCGGCTCGATCGTCGAGTACCTGTTCGCGCCGGACTCGCCGGAGGCCGTGGTCGAGAAGATGGCCGCGGAGAGCACCCGGATCGTCTCACTCACGATCACCGAGGGCGGCTACAACATCGACCAGGTCACCGGCGAGTTCGCCGAGGACACCCCGGAGATCCGCGCCGACCTGCAGCCGGGCGCCGAGCCCACCACGGTGTTCGGCCTGGTCACCGAGGCGCTGGCCCGCCGCCGGGAGCGCGGGCTGCCCGCCTTCACGATCATGAGCTGCGACAACATCCAGGGCAACGGCGACACCGCCGCCCGCACCTTCGCCGCGTTCGCCCGGCTGAAGGACCCGGAGCTCGGCGACTGGGTCGAGACGAACGTCGGCTTCCCCAACTCCATGGTCGACCGGATCACCCCGGCCACCAGCGCGGAGGACACGAAGCGCCTCGAGGACGAGTTCGGCCTGACGGACGGCTGGCCGGTCGTCTGCGAGCCGTTCACGCAGTGGGTGCTCGAGGACCACTTCTCGGCGGGCCGCCCGCCGTTCGAGGACGTCGGGGTGCAGCTCGTCGAGGACGTCGTGCCCTACGAGCTGATGAAGCTGCGCCTGCTCAACGCCAGCCACCAGGCGCTGGGCTACTTCGGCTTCCTCTCCGGCTACACCTACGTGCACGAGGTCGCCGGCGACCCGCTGTTCGCGCGGTTCCTGCGCGCCTACATGGACCGCGAGGGCACGCCGACGCTGTCCGAGGTGCCCGGCGTGGATCTCGACGCCTACAAGACCACCCTGATCGAGCGCTTCGCCAACCCCGGGGTCGCCGACACCCTGGCGCGGATCAACTTCGGCAGCTCGGACCGCATCTCGCTCTGGGTGCTCCCGGTGATCCGCCACCAGCTGGAGAACGGCGGGGAGATCGAGCGCGCGACCGCGGTCGTGGCCAGCTGGGCGCGCTACGCCGAGGGCGTCGACGAGAAGGGCTCGCCGATCGACGTCCAGGACCGGCTCGCCGACACCCTGGTCCCGCTGGCCCGCACCCAGCGTGAGAACCCGGAGGCGTTCATCCGCAACACCGCGGTGTTCGGCGACCTCGCGGACGACGAGCGCTTCCGCGAGGCCTACCTGTGGGCCCTCGACTCCCTGCACCGCGACGGCGCCCGCGCCACGGTGGAGAAGCTCGTCGAGCGCTAGTGCTCCTGGTGCGCCAGCAGCGCGGCCCCGATGATCCCGGCGTCGTTGAGCAGCTGGGCCGGGACCATCGGCGTGCGCGTCTCCACGTAGGGCTGCCAGCGGGAGAACTTCTTGCTCACCCCGCCGCCGACCACGATGAGGTCCGGCCAGAGCAGGTTCTCCACGTGCTGGAAGTAGCGGGTCAGCCGCCCGCCCCACTCCTCCCAGGAGAGGTCCTCGCGCTCCCGGGCGGAGTCGGCGGCCCGCTTCTCGGCGTCGTGCCCGTCGATCTCCAGGTGCCCGAGCTCGGTGTTGGGGAACAGGTGCCCGCCCAGGACCAGCGCCGACCCGATACCCGTACCCAGGGTGGAGACGAGCACGGCGCCGCGGTGTCCCTTCGCGGCCCCGTACTCGACCTCGGCGATCCCGGCGGCGTCGGCGTCGTTGACCACGAGCGCCTTGCGGCCGGTCTTCGCCCGCATCAGGCCCTGGGCGTCGCAGCCGATCCAGGAGGGGTCGACGTTGGCCGCGGTCTGCGTGATCCCGTGCTGGACCACGGCCGGGAACGTGCAGCCGAAGGGCCCGTCCCACTCGAAGTGGTCGAGGATCTGCCCGACGACCTCGGCGACCGCCTCGGGGGTCGAGGGCTGCGGGGTCGGGATCCGCAGCCGCTCGTCGGCGAACTTGCCCTTGTCGAGGTCGACCGGCGCGCCCTTGATCCCCGACCCGCCGATGTCGATGCCCAAGCCGTGGTGGTGGCCGTGGTGCCTCTTCTTCGTCATCCGCCCAGCGCTCCCCTCACGACCTGCTGCGCCTCCTCCTGGATCCGGGCCAGGTGCTCGGAACCCCGGAAGCTCTCCGCGTAGACCTTGTAGACGTCCTCGGTTCCGGAGGGACGGGCGGCGAACCACCCGTTCTCCGTCACGACCTTGAGCCCGCCGAGCGGCTCGCCGTTGCCGGGCGCGGTGGTGAGCCGCGCCGTGATCGGCTCGCCCGCCAGCTCCGTCGCGGAGACGTCGTCGGCGGACAGCTTGCCCAGCTTGGCCTTGTCCTCCCGGGAGCAGGCCACGTCGGTGCGGGCGTAGGCGGGGTCGCCGAACCGGGAGGTCAGCTCGGCGTAGCGCTGCGACGGCGTCTGCCCGGTCACCGCCGTGATCTCGCTGGCCAGGAGGCACATGATGATGCCGTCCTTGTCGGTCGACCACGGGCGGCCGTCCGTCCGCAGGAACGACGCCCCGGCGCTCTCCTCGCCGCCGAAGGCGATGCTGCCGTCCTGCAGGCCCGGCACGAACCACTTGAACCCGACGGGCACCTCGAGCAGCTCCCGGCCGAGGTCCGCGGCCACCCGGTCGATCATGGACGAGCTCACCGCCGTCTTCCCGACGGCCGCGCCGCCGGGCCAGCCGGACCGGTGCGCGTAGAGGTAGCCGATGGCGACGGCGAGGTAGTGGTTCGGGTTCATCAGCCCCGCGTCGCGGGTGACGATGCCGTGCCGGTCGGAGTCGGCGTCGTTGCCGGTGGCGATGGTGAACTCGTCCTTGCGGCCGACCAGGGACGCCATCGCGTACGGCGACGAGCAGTCCATCCGGATCTTGCCGTCCCAGTCCAGCGTCATGAACCCGAAGGCCGGGTCGACGTCCGGGTTCACCACCGTGAGGTCCAGCTTGTAGCGGTCGGCGATCGCGCCCCAGTAGTGCACCGCGGCGCCCCCGAGCGGATCGGCCGCCAGCACCACGCCCGCGCTCCGGATCGCGTCGAGGTCGACGACGGACTCCAGGTCGCTCACGTAGGCGTCGAGGAAGTCGTAGGTCCCGCGCTCGGCCCGGTCGAGGGGCACCCGCTGCACACCCTGCAGCTTCGCCTCGAGCAGCTCGTTGGCGCGGCCGGCGATCCAGCCCGTGGCCGCGGTGCCGGCCGGGCCGCCGTCCGGCGGGTTGTACTTGAAGCCGCCGTCCGCGGGCGGGTTGTGCGACGGCGTGACCACGACCCCGTCGGCCAGCCCGTTGTGCCGGCCCTCGTTGTAGGTCAGGATCGCGTGCGAGACGGCCGGGGTCGGCGTCCAGCCGTCGCGGGAGTCGACGAGCACCTGCACCCCGTTGGCCGCGAACACCTCGACCGCGGTCACCCAGGCCGGGTCGGACAACGCGTGCGTGTCCTTGCCGAGGAACAGCGGCCCGTCCGTGCCCTGCTGCGCCCGGTACTCGCAGATCGCCTGGCTGGTCGCCGCGATGTGGTCGTCGTTGAACGTGGCCGAGAAGGCCGACCCGCGGTGCCCTGAGGTGCCGAACGCGACCCGCTGCTCCGCGACCGACGGGTCGGGGTGCCGGTCGGCGTACGCGGCCAGCAGGGCCGGCACGTCGACGAGGTCCTCGGGGCGGGCCCGGGTGCCGGCCCGCGGGTGGATGGCCATGTCGTCCTCCGCTTCCGTGCGGCGCCGGGCGGTGACCGGCGCGGGTGCCGCCTGTAGCCTGCCGCATCCGCGCCGCCCGGTCATCCGGACGCGTCCGCAGGATGACTCTGCGCCCGGGCCGCCGGGGTTACCCTCCGCCGCATGCGGATCGCCTCCCTGCTGCCCGCGGCCACGGAGATCGTCGGGGCGCTGGGCCTCGGCGGCGCGCTCGTGGCCCGCACCTTCGAGTGCGGCGTCCCGCCCGGCGCCCCCGAGCGCGTGCCGGTGGTGGTCGACACCGCGATCCCGCCGGGGCTGGAGCCGAAGGAGATCGACACCTGGGTCGCCGACCGCGCCGCGGCCGGGCTGCCGATGTACGAGCTCGACCGCGCCGCGCTCGCGGCCGCCCGCCCTGACCTGATCCTCACCCAGGACCTCTGCCGGGTCTGCGCGTTGCCGTCCGGGTCGGTCGAGGAGGCGCTGGCGGAGATCGGCACCGATGCCGCCGTGGTGTCCGTCGACCCGCACACGCTCGACGAGGTGCTGGCGGCGATCCTCGCGGTCGCCCGCGCCGCGGACGCCGCCGAGGCGGGGGAACGCCTGGTCGGCGACCTGCGGAGGCGGCTGGCGGCCGTCGCGGAGGCCGTCGCAGGCCGCCCGGTCCCGCGGGTCCTGATGCTGGAGTGGACCGACCCGCCGTACGTCCCGGGCCACTGGGTCCCCGACCTCGTCCGGCGGGCCGGTGGGGAGCCGCTCGCCGCGATCGCGGGCGGCCGGAGCGTGGCCGCGCCGTGGGCCGAGCTCGCGGCGCTGGAGCCGGGCGTCGCCGTCGTCGCCCCGTGCGGGTTCGGGCTCGCCGAGGCCGAACGCCAGGCCGGGGCGGTCGCCGCGCGGCTCCCCGGGGTCCCGCTCGTCGCGATCGACTCGGCCGCGTACGTGGTGCAGGCCGGGCCCGGGATCGTCGACGGCGTGGAGGCGCTGGCCTGGGCGCTGCATCCCGACGCCGTGCCCGCGCCGCCGCCCGGGCGGATCAGCCGGCGCTGACGACGTCCGCCCCGGTGAGCCGGATCAATCCGGCGAAGCGGGCGGTCCGTTGTGCGGAAGGTCCGGGGCGACCCGACGATGCCGGGGGAGGTGAGGGTCGATGACGACCTCGGCGGGCACGACGGTGGCGGCGATCCACGCCCGGCTGGACCGGCTGCCGGTGACCCGGCGGCACCGGTTCGCACTGGTGGCGGTCGGGATCGGGATCTTCTTCGATCTCTACGAGGTGTTCCTCGCGGGCACGCTCGCGACCGTCCTGGGCAAGGAGTTCGGGGTCGCCGGCACCGCGCAGAAGCTGGTGCTCGCCTCGGTGTTCGTCGGCGCCTTCGTCGGCGCGATCACGCTGACCCGGCTCGCCGACCGCGTGGGTCGCCGCCGCGCCTTCTTCCTCACCCTCGGCATCTACTCGGTGTTCTCGGTGCTGGGCGCCTTCAGCCCGAACGTCGAGATGCTGATCGTGTGCCGGTTCCTCGCCGGCATCGGGATCGGGGCGGAGCTGCCGCTGTGCGACGCCTACCTCTCCGACCTGCTGCCCGCGCGCGTCCGGGGCCGGATGATCGCCTGGGCGTACACGGTCGGCTTCTGCGGCGTGCCGGTGGCGGGCCTGCTCGCCCGCGTGATCGCCCCGCACAGCTTCCTCGGGCTCGAGGGCTGGCGCTGGATGTTCGTGATCGGCGGGCTCGGCGCCCTGCTGTGCTGGCTGATGCGCCGCGGGCTGCCCGAGTCGCCGCGCTGGCTGGCGTCGATGGGCCGCAACGAGGAGGCCGACGCCGCGGTCCGCGTCTTCGAGGACGCGGCGCGGGCCGAGGGCGGCACTCTCGAGGAGCCGGAGCCCGGCCCGGAGATCGCTCCGGCGAAGCGCGAGCCGGTCCGCGCGCTGTTCCGCAAGCCCTGGCGACGGCGCACCGTGATGCTGTGGATCTTCCAGCTCTTCCAGACGTTCGGCTACTACGGCTTCGGCACGCTCGTCCCGCTGGTACTGGCGGCCAAGGGCTACGACGTCGTCCAGGGGCTGACCTTCACCGCGCTCAGCTTCCTCGGCTACCCGATCGGCTCGGCGCTCTCGATCCCGCTGATGGAGCGGGTGCAGCGCAAGACGCTGATCGTCGGCGCCGCGATCGGGATGATCGTCCTCGGGCTCGGCTTCGGGTACGCGGCGAACCCGGTGCTGATCGTCGTGCTCGGGTTCGCCTACACCGTCGTCAGCAACCTGTTCTCGAACGGCTTCCACGTCTACTCGGGCGAGCTCTTCCCCACGACGCTGCGCGCCACCGGCGCCGGCAGTGCCTACTCGCTGTCCCGGCTGGCCACCGCAGTGATGCCGTTCGTGCTGGTCCCGCTGCTCGACTCGGCGGGCCCCACGGCCGTGTTCGTCGCGATCGCGGTGGCGATGGTGATCGTGGCCGTCGACGTGGCCGTGCTCGGCCCGCGCACCACGGGCCGGAGCCTGGCCGACCTCACCTAGAGCCGCCGGCCTCCACCTGACCCCCACCCCAGCGGCGGCCCACGAGCCGGGCCAGGAACGGCGCGACCAGCAGCATGAAGATCACCCGGAGCACCTGGACGGCCACGACGAAGGTCACGTCCCCGCCCGACGAGATCGCGGTGGCCAGCACGGCGTAGATGCCACCGGGGGTGGTGGCCAGGTAGCCGTCGAGCCGGGTCGCGCCCGTCGCGGCGGACAGGACGAGGCCGAGCCCCGCGCAGGCGGCGACGATCACGAGGATCAGGGCCGTGGCCAGCGGGAGGATCCGCAGGACCGTGCGCAGCGCGGGGCGGGTGAAGCGCAGCCCGGCCTGCCAGCCGATCACGGCGTAGGCGAGGTCCACGAGCAGTGTGGGCGGCGAGGCGTCGAAGGTCAGGCCGGTGAGGCTGAGCGCCAGGGCGATCACCATCGGCCCCAGCAGGGCGCCCGCGGGCACGTGCAGACGGTTGGCCACCGGCACCCCGACCAGCGCGCACACCGCGACGAGCGCGACGCCGAGGTACCAGGGCCCGGTGGTCGGCCCCGTGCCGCCGACGCCGACGTGCCCGGCGCCGAACACCGCCGTCGCCACGATCGGCATGGTCGCCGTGACCATCCCCACGCGCAGGTACTGGATCACCGAGACGATCCGCTCGTCGCCGCCCAGCTCGCGGGTCACGGCCACGAGGCCCGAGGCGCCGCCCGCGGTCAGCGCGAGCATCCCGGTCAGCGGTGAGACGCCGCGCTGGACACCCAGCAGCAGGCCGGCGGCCATGCTCACCGCGAGCGTCCCCAGGCTGACCAGCAGGACGGGCAACCAGCTGGCGGCCACCGCGGACAGCGTCTCCGGTCGTGCGAGCACCCCGATGACCACACCGATCACCGCCTGGGCGGCCGACGTCGCGGGGCGGGCGACGCGGGCCGGCCCGATCCCGATCAGGGCGAGGACCGTGGCCACGGCGAGGCCGGCGAAGAGCGCGGGGGAGGGGACGCCGAAGCCCTGCAACAGGACGGTCAGGACGACCGTGAGCGCGACCAGCAACGCCCACCGGCCCCACGGGGGGAAGGACCGGGCCCCGCGTGCGCTCCCGGCCCGCTCCTCCGTCACGCATCGACCCTGTCACGGCGCAACGAGCCGTCGCGCGAGGGGGGAGCCGAGTGGCAGAGTGATCTCCGATGCATGCCACGGACAGTGAGGACCAGGCAGTGCCGGTCGAGCAGACGGTGGAACCGGGCATCCCCGCGGACGACACCCCGCTCGGGCGGGAGCTCGCCCGGATGACCGCACCCGGAGCGGAGTACGCCCTCCGGGAGGAGGTCGTCGGCGGCGTCCTGATGCGGGTCTACGCCCGCGGCCCGCACACGCTCGCCGAGATGATCGCCGACACCGCCGCCTTCGGCGACCGGCCCTACTGGGTCTACGCCGACGAGCATCTCGACTACGCCACCCACCTGCGTCTCGTGCACGGCCTCGCCGCCGTCCTGCTCGGCGAGTACGGCCTGAAGCCGGGCGACCGGGTCGCGATCGCGATGCGCAACTACCCCGAGTGGGGCGTCGTGTTCTGGGCGGCGCAGCTCGCCGGGCTCGTCGCCGTCCCGCTCAACGCCTGGTGGACCGGGCCGGAGCTGGTCTGGGCGGTCGGCGACTCGGGGGCCCGGATCGTCGTCGCCGACGGCGAGCGGACCGCCCTGCTGACCGGGCACGGCGGGATCGGGAGCGACGTGCCGCTGGTCCGGGTGCGCGGCGAGGGCCCGTTCGCGGGGCGCGAGTGGCCCGACCTGATGGAGTCGCTGGACCCGGCCGCCGGCCCGCCGCCGGTGGCGGTCCGGCCGGACGACCCGTCCACGATCCTCTACACCTCGGGCACCACCGGGCGTCCCAAGGGCGCGGTGCACACCCACCGCAACCACGTGACCAACGCGCTGAACGTGCTGCTCACGGCCAGGGCCAACGCGGCCGCGTCGCCGAGGTCGAGCCGGCCGGCGCCGCCGCAGACCGGCACTCTGCTGACCTACCCGCTCTTCCACATCGCCGGGCTCAACGGCCTGTACGGGCAGGTGATCATCGGGGGCAAGGTCGCCACGATGTACCGCTGGGACCGCGAGGAGGCGCGGCGGCTGGTGCGCGAGGAGCGGTTGACCGGCGGTGCCGGCGTCCCCACCACGATGCGCGAGCTCGCCGAGATCGCCATCGCGCACCCGGACGAGCTGTCCTCGTTGTCGCGCATCGGGATGGGCGGGGCGCCGATCCCCGGCGAGCTGGTCCAGCGCATCGCCACCGAGCTCGGCCCGATGTCCGCCAACGGGTACGGGCTCACCGAGACCACCTCGGCGGTCTGCGCCAACATCGGCGCGGACTACGTGGCGCACCCGGACAGCGTCGGGCGGCCGGCGCCCGGGGCCGACGTCCGGATCGTCGACCCGGAGACGCTCGACGACGTACCGGAGGGCGAGATCGGCGAGCTCTGGTTCCGCGGGCCCAACATCGTCGGCGGGTACTGGCGGAACGAGGAGGCGACCGCCGCGGCGTTCGTCGACGGCTGGTTCCGCACCGGCGACCTCGGGTTCGTGCGTGCGGGCTGGGTGTACGTCGTCGACCGGCTCAAGGACGTGGTGCTGCGCGGCGGGGAGAACGTCTACAGCGCCCAGGTCGAGGCCGCCCTGCACGAGGTGCCGTGGGTCGACGAGGTGGCGATCTTCGGGGTCCCGCACCCGACGCTGGGGGAGGAGGTGGCCGCCGCCGTCCGCACCACACCCGGGTCCCCGCACGACGACGCCGCCGCCGACGCCCTCCGCGCCCACGTGACCGCACGGGTCGCCGGCTTCGCCGCCCCGGCCCACGTGTTCTGGTGGACCGAGCCCCTGCCCCGCACCGCCACCGGCAAGCTGCTGAAACGGGAGCTGCGGGAGCGGTCGGGCTGAGCCGGCGTCCACGTCCAGGGCGTGCTCACGTCCTCGCACCCAACTTGTCGCGAACGAGCGGGACGTTTGTGCAAGGGCAAGGGTGAATGCGAATACGGAGGCGTCAGGGCGACCGTCGAGGACGTAGAGGCGCAGCTCGGCGATTCGTTACGAGGCACTTTCTCCATTCAGGCGGCATCCCCGCCACCATGCCCATGAAGGCCTGGGCTAGCCCGCAGCCGAGGTGTAACCTCGCTCAGCGCTCTGGGTCGAGGCCTCTCGTCCACGGGGGACTGACGTCAGTGCGCTCGTCATCTCCTGCATCTCCGACATCCCGAACATGCGCAACTCCGAATGAGGGGGCCCGGATGAGTAACGGATTACACACGTTCGGCTTCGGCATGCCCTGGGAGGAGGCGTACGGCTTCTCGCAGGCTATTCGGAGCGGATCCACGCTGTACATCTCTGGTCAGCTGTCCCACGACATGGATGCCAATTTCGTGGGTGAAGGAGACTTCGAGCTCCAGGTGCGGACGACGTTCGCCAACATCGACCGGGTGCTTGAGGCCCATAGTGCGCACAAGGACCAGATCGTCGAGACGATGGTCTATGTGAAGAACCTGCGGGAGCACTTCGAGGACATCGCTCGGCTGCACCACGAGTACTTCGGGAACCATCGTCCGACGAGCACGCTCCTGGGCGTGGTCGACCTCGCCCTACCCCCTCAGTTGGTCGAGATCTCTGCCGTCGCCATCCTGGGGAGTGCCTGATAGGGGTGAAACCACTTCCTCGCCGAGGGCCGGCCGACGTGTCCCCGGTCGAGGGCTCGCCGGCCGGCGAAGGCGACAGCGCCTGACGCCTGCCTGGCGCGACGGGGCCCTGTCCTGCCCGACGCGGCGGAGGGGGCACCGTTTCGCATCCCCGGGGGTTGGCGGCCGGTAGACCGATCGAGGACCAGCTCGGACGGGCCGGCGAGCGCGTTCCTGCCCGCAGGCGCGCCCCTGTCGCTACCCCTGGTCGTCCTCGAGGTCGGCGAGGCGTTCCTCGGCACGGGTGAGGGCGGTCGCGGTGTCGCGGGCGGTGCGGCTCGCCTCCCGCTCTGCCTGGGCGGCGTCCTTGACGGCGGCCGCGGCGGCGGTGCGGGCCTCCCGCGCCCGCTCCAGCTCGGCGGTGAGCTCCTCGACGCGGGCGGTGGCGTCGTCGCGCGCGGACTCGGCGTCGCGGAGGGCCGCGGCGGCGTCCTCCTGGGCGTCGGCGGCGGCGTCGGCCGCGCGGCGGGCCTCGTCGACGGCCTCCCGTGCCTCGGCGCGTTCCCGTTCCCGCTGCTCGCGCTCCTTCCGCTCGCGGCGCTCCCGCTCGGCGCGCTCCGCGGCGTCGACACCGGCATCCACATCGGCGTCGGTGTCCTCCGCCGGACCCTCGCGGGCGGGCCGCCGCGCCGGACGCGTGGCGGGCCGGCGACGCCGGGCACCCTCCCCGTCCCGCTCGCGGGGCTTCCGCGGGCCGGTGCCGACCGTGGTCTCGCCGCCGAACCCGAAACCCGACCAGCTCACCGTCCGGGTCAGCCGCCCCGACCGCACCTCGTCGGCGACGTCCTCGTCCGCCAGGGCCGCCTCGAGGATGCCGCGCAGGTCCTTCTCGACCGATTCGGTGACCCGGTGCCCGTCCTCGGCGGCCAGCCGCCGCGCCTCGCGGGCCATCGCCCCGACCAGTTTGGAGCGCTGCGCGGAGAGGTGGCGCAGCTGGGCGCCGTCGAGCGTCCGCTGCGCGGAGGAGAGCTCCTCGGCCAGATCGAGCAGGGCGTCGAGCTGCTCGCCGCGCTCGCGGGCGAGCAGATTGGCCAGCCAGGCCGCCTGCGTGGGTCGCCGGAACCTCCCGATCGACTTGGCCGCCTCCTTGTCCCCGACCGCTTTGGCCTCGGCGACCAGCTCGTCCCGCACGGGGACGAAGTCGTCCGGGGCCACGCCGTACAGCTCGTCGGCAGCGGCCTCGACCCGGTCGTCGGTGTCCATGGGCTCGGTGGACCCGTCGTCGGAGGTCTCCGCGGGGCGTCCGGCGGAGCCCTCGTCGGCGTCCGGAGCAGAGCGGTTCATGCTCACTCGATTCAGTGTGGCATCGGTCACAGATCCATCCGGTACTCACGGATTGTGACAGGTCCTCAGTGGGCACCCGGTGTCCATGAGCAGCACCGCAGTCATCGTAGTGATCGTCGTGGTGGTGATCGCGCTGCTGGCGCTCGCCGCGTTCGCGTGGTCGATGAACGGGCGCCGCAGGAGCCGACGCCTGAAGGAGCGCTTCGGCCCCGAGTACGACCGCCACCTGTCGGAGACGAACGACCCGGCCGAGACCGAGCGGGTCCTGGCGGAGCGCGAGAAGCGCCACCGCGGGCTGAGCCTGCGCACCCTCGACGACCGTGAGCGGGAGACGTTCGAGCGCCGCTGGACGGCGGTCCAGGCGGAGTTCGTCGACGACCCGGACCACGCCGTGGACCGTGCCGACGCGCTGGTGGACGAGCTGATGTCCGCCCGCGGCTACCCGGTCGACGACTTCGAGCAGCGGGCGGCGGACGTCTCCGTCGAGCACCCCGTGGTGGTGCAGCGCTACCGCGAGGCGCGCCGGATCGCCCAGGCGAACCGGGAGCACCGCGCCGACACCGAGGAGCTGCGCGGCGCTGTGACCTCCTACCGCGAGCTGGTCCAGGCCCTGCTGGGCGGCGACCGGCACCACGACGGGCAGCACGACGGCCGGCACGGCGGCGACCCCGCCGGCCCTGACGACACCCGCCGGAAGGAGACGAGCGCATGAGCGAGCACGTGGGCCACGAGCGACGCCCCGACGAGACACGAGGTGAGCGGCTGATGGACAAGCTCGACCCCCGCACCGCCGACGGCAGCGGGCACGCCGACGACCGTCACGACGACCGCAGCTTCCTCGACAAGGTGCTGGGCCGAGAACCCGGTGAGCACGGTGAGCACGGACACGAGGGACGGGGCGCCGCCCAGGAGGACCGCAGCGGCGTGGGCACCCGTGAGCGCGGCTACGACACCGGCGAGGGCGCACCGACGCCCCGCGGGCACGACGAGCACCTGCCGCAGGACCGCGGCCGCGGTGACCTGGGCCCGGGCGACGACCCCGACGACGGCCTCCGCGGCCGGGACGCGGGGGGCACCGGGGGCATCGGGGACACTGCGGGCACCGGGCACCGCGACGTCCGCAGCGACGAGGGCGCACGCACCGTCGACCTGCGCAGCGGCGCCACCGACGCGACCTCCGACGCCACCACCGACACCCCGCGCGACACCGGTGACCGGGCCCGCGACATGGGCGGCGACACGGGCGACCTGCGCCACGATCCGGGCCGGGACACGGGCGGCATGCGCGGCGACGCCCGCGGCGGCCACGACACCGCCGTGCACGGCTCCGGCGTCCCGGACGAGCGGATGCCGGGCGACGAGGGCGGCGGCGGCCTGCGCGAGGCCGGCCGGCACGAGGGCCGCCACGACTCACACGGCGAGGGCGGCCGGTCCCGCGCGGAGTCCATGGGCGCGCCCACCCAGGAGACCGACTCCTCCGGTCACGCGACCCTGGTCCCGCAGGACCGCTCCGCCGAGTACCTGCGCCGCTGGGAGACGCTGAAGGCCGGGTTCGTCGACGAGCCCCGCGGCGCCGTCCGCGACGCCAACGCCCTGGTCGGCGAGGTGCTCGACGAGCTGGAGGCGCTGTTCAAGCGGCAGCGCAGCGAGCTGGAGCGCGACCTGAACAACGAGTCCGCCTCCACCGAGGACCTCCGGCTGGCCCTGGGCCGCTACCGGAGCTTCTTCGACCGCCTGCTCACCATCTGACGGGCGCCGCACCACCACACGGGAGGGGCCGCGGATCCACGGATCCGCGGCCCCTCCCGTGTGTTCCGGGACGTCAGACGGTCAGCGCGAACGCCGCGTCGGGCTCGACCACCTGGAAGGTGAAACTCTCCTCGATGTAGAGGCTCACCGAGTCCGCGTCGTGGTGGGAGTAGCCGATGGCGAGGTCCTGCCCGACGTCGAGGGCGAAGTCCCCGCCCCGCTCGCTCACCAGCACTGCGCCGTCGACCCCGGCCGCCCAGATCACCGAGCCGCCCAGGATCCGCTTGAGGTGGTCGAAGAGCAGGTACCCGCCGTGCTCCGTGGTCTCGACGATCTTCGTGTACAGGTCCGGCCCGACCGCGAACGCGTACGGCCCGCCGATGCCGTTGCGGCGCAACGTGTCCACCGCGCGGGCCACCACGCCCGGCCAGCGGAGGCAGTCCTCGCCCAGGGGTAGCGGGTCGTGCGGCGCGACCTGGGCGATGCCCTCGACGAGCGCGGCCGGCCAGCCGTGGAACACCGCGCGGTTCTCGATCTCGGCCGCCACCCGCGCCGCCCGGTCGAGGTCCTCGAACTCGGGGTCGGGAGCACCGCGCTGGATGTCGTCGATCTCCGCGCGCGAGACCGTGAACGGCACGCGCACCTCGGCGAGCGGGAGGACGCGGCGGACGCGGGCGCTCACCCCGGCGCCGCCCTCGACACCCGGCGGCGGCCCGGCCAGCCCGGTCGTCCGGCCCAGGCTGCGCGCCGAGTGCTGCCAGCCGCCGCTGCCGACGAAGTCGACCAGCTTGCGCGCGGCGAGCAGCGGGGTGAGCCGCTCGCGGGCCTCGTCGTCGATCGCCTTCCAGGCCTCGGTGGGGATGGGCGCGTTCGCCCTGAGCAGGTGGTCGGAGGGTGCGGTCACGGGTGCTCCTTGCGTGGTGGGGAGGACGTCGGGGAACGGCGTGGTGGGCCGCTGTCGACGGGGTCAGCGGCCGCGGAGCCCGCCGATGCCGAGCGAGACGTCGCCGGAGAAGTCCGACGGCGGGTGGATCTCCCGCTCGATGGTCTCCACGTACTCCTCGGGGTCCTTGTCGGTGATCTCGATGCCGCGCCCGCCCGGGTGCCGCTCCTTGAACTCGGTGAACTGCCGGCCGAGGGACTCGCGCAGCCCGGACGGGGCGTTGAGCCGGAAGTCGGGGAGGCCCTCGTTCTCCTCCTCGCCCATGTGCTCGTCGTTGGCCTCGCGGGCGCTGTCGACGCCGGCCCACCAGCCCGCGCTGCCGACCGGGTTGCGGTCCGCCTCGCGCACGCCGTCGCGGATCTCGTTGTGGTCGCCGATGGCGTCGAGCGTCTCCTCCTCCGGGTCGTTCTCGCCCTTCCGGAGCAGCTGCGGGTAGAAGATCCGCTCCTCGGCCTCCGCGTGGACGTCGAGCAGGTCGGCGAGCGGGCGCCAGACCGCCCGGAGCGCGGTCGGCTCGGCGCCCTCGGCGCGCAGGTCGTCGAGCTCGGCGAACCGGCGACGGAACCACTCGTGGTCGTCGAGGATGAGCTGAGTGATGTCGGGCACGGCCGGACCGTACTGCCGAACGGCCCGGCCGCGCCCGCCCTGCTGCCCGTCCGGGTCTCGGCTCAGCCGGTGTTCTCGTGCGTCGCGGTGAGGGTCGCGCGCGCGATCGCGTGGCTGAACAGGTTGAACCCGAGGAACGCCGGGGTGGCGCCGTCGGGCAGGCCGAGGCTCTCCACGTCGACCGCGTGCACCACGAAGATGTAGCGGTGCGGGCCGTGCCCGGGCGGCGGGGCGGCACCGACGAAGCGCTTCATCCCCGCGTCGTTGGCCAGCACCACGGCGCCCTCGGGCAGCGACGACGAGTTCTCGTCGCCCGCGCCCGCGGGCAGCTCGGTGACCGAGGCCGGGATGTCGGCGACGGCCCAGTGCCAGAAGCCCGACGCCGTGGGCGCGTCCGGGTCGTAGCACGTCACCGCGAACGACCTCGTCCCCTCGGGGAAGCCGCTCCACGACAGGTGCGGCGAACGGTCCTCGCCGCCCGCGCCCAGGAGGCCCGACAGGTGCGGCGTGTCGAGGGTGCCGCCGTGGGTGACGTCGTCGCTGGTCAGCTCGAACGTGGGGAGGTCGGGCAGGTCGCTGTAGGGGTCGTGGCTCATGGCCACCGATCATGGCACCGATCGGGCTGGGAAGCTTCCCCGGTGGAGAACCTGCTGCTCATCGTGGGCCTGATGCTCGGCGCGGTGCTGCTGGTGGGGGTCGGGGACCGGCTGCGGCTCCCGTGGCCCGCGCTGATGGTGGTGCTCGGCGCCCTCGTCGCGCTGACGCCCGGCCTGCCGGACTCCTTCGAGCTGGACCCGGACCTGATCCTGCCGCTGTTCCTGCCGCCGCTGCTGTTCGCGACGGCGCAGCGCACCTCCTGGTCGCTGTTCCGGGCCCGCTGGCGGTCCATCGCGCTGCTCGCGATCGCGCTGGTCGTGGTCACGATCGGGGTGGTGAGCGGGCTGGCGGTGCTGCTCGTCCCGGGGATCACGCTCACCGCCGCGGTGGCCCTCGGCGCGATGGTCGCGCCGCCGGACCCGGTGGCCGTGGAGGCCGTGGCCGGGCCCGTGCGGATCCCGCGCCGGCTGCTCGCGGTGCTGCAGAGCGAGGGCCTGTTCAACGACGCCACCGCGCTCGTCGTGTTCCAGGCGGCGGTGCTGGCCACGGTGCAGGGCGACGAGCTGTCGCTCGGCGGCCTGGCGCTGTCCTTCCTGCTCGGCGCGGCCGCGGCCGTGCTCATCGGGCTGGTCGTCGCGTGGCTGGCGCGGATGGTCCTGGCCCGGGTCACCGACACGATCGGGCGCAGCGCGCTGACGCTGGTGCTGCCGTTCGCCGTCTACCTCGCCGCGGAGGAGGCGCACGCGTCGGGCGTGGTGGCCGTGGTGGTGGTCGCGCTGCAGCTGCGCCGGCTCGGCGACGCCGACGAGGCCGCCGAGCGCCTGGTCCAGCGCTCGTTCTGGGACGTCGTCGAGCTGCTGGTCACCGGCGTCGCCTTCGGCCTGATCGGGCTGGACCTGCGGGGGGTGGTCGAGGAGGCGGGCACGGACCTGCCGCGGATGGTGGGCCACGCCGCGCTGGTCTGCCTCGTGGTGGTCGGGGTCCGGGTGCTGTGGATGACGGTCGCCTGGCTGACCGTCCGCCGCTCCGCCGACGCCTCCGCCGCACCCCGCACCGGCCGGGAGGCCGTGGTGCTGGCCTGGTGCGGCATGCGCGGGCTGGCGACCCTGGCCCTGGCGCTCTCGCTGCCCACCGTCATGGCGTCGGGAGCACCGTTCCCGGCCCGCGCCGAGATCACGCTGATCGCCGTCGGGGTGCTCCTGGTGACCCTCCTCCTGCCGGGGTTCACCCTGCCCACGCTGGTCAAGGCCCTGGGCGTCGCCGAGCGGGCGGACGCCGAGGAGCGCGCCGAGAAGATCGTGACGCGGCGGGCGCAGCGGGCCGCGCTGAACCGGATGGCCGCGCGGATCGGCGAGGCCGACCGGTCCGAACAGCTGCCGGAGGAGGTCGAGGCCGCGATCCGGCAGCGCATGAGCCGGCTCGACGCCGTGCTCTCCGGCGAGTCGCTCTCCGAGGACGAGCGCCAGCGGCTCCGCGCGATCCGCGACCGCCGGGACGTGCTGCAGTTCATCGAGGCCGACGCCCTGTCCGCCGCCCGCGCCGAGGTGCTCGCGGCGCGCCGCGAGCCGGGGATCGACCCGGAGGCGGCCGACCGCGTGCTGCGCAGGCTCGACCTCCGGACCGTCCTCCTGGACTGACGCGCCGGACCGCGGCTACTGCGGTCCGTAGACGACCACGGTGTTGCCCCACGGGTCCCGGGCGACGGCCCGGACCTCGTGCGGGCCCTGCTCGGGCTCCCGGACCACGGACCCGCCGCCCTGCACGAGGGCGGCGATCGCCGCCGCGACGTCCGGGACCTTGAACGACGCCGCCGGCACTCCGCCGGTGACGTCCTCGGCCGGGCCGGCCAGGGCCAGCGTCGTGCCACCGGCGTCGAGCGCGGCGTAGCGGTCGCCGTCGACGAACTTCGTGGCCAGGCCGAAGGTGTCGGCGTAGAAGCGCACGGCGGCGTCGACGTCGGCCACCGGGTGCAGGACGTTGCCGATCTTCACCGGCGTCTTCGCGGGATCACTCACCGGACGACCGTAGCCCGTCAGGTGATCGTGATGCCGCCGTCGATCGCGATCGTCTGCCCGGTGACGTACCCGCCGGCCGCGCTCGCGAGGAACACCAGCGCGGCGGCCAGCTCCTCCGGGTCGCCCTTCCGACCCAGCGGGACCCGCTCCATCATCGAGTCCAGGTAGCCGGGCTGGTACTGGTCGGTCATCTCCGACTCGAAGAAGCCCGGGGCCAGCGCGTTGACCCGGATGCCCTTGCGCCCGCCCCACTGCTGGGCGAGGTCGCGGGTGAGCCCGATCAGGCCGGCCTTGCTGGCCGCGTAGGCCGCCTGCGGCAGGTTCGCGGTGGTGATGCCGAGGATGCTGGAGATGTTCACGATGCTGCTGCCCGGCTGCATGACCCGCCCGCAGGCCTGCGCCATCCAGTAGCAGCCGTTCAGGTTCACGTCGATGACCTGCGTGAACTCCTCGACGCTCTCCCGGGTCGCGGGCACGGCGGTGCCGATGCCGGCGTTGTTGACCAGGACGTCGACCCGGCCGAGCTCCGCCATCGCGGTGTCGACCAGGTTCTGGCAGTCCGGCTGCCGGGCGACGTCCGTGGTCACCGCCACCGCCCGGCGGTCGAGCTCCTCGACCATCTTCCGCGTGCCGTCGAGGCGGTCGGCCCGGCGCGCGCCCAGCACGACGTCGGCACCCGCCTCCGCCAGCGCCTTCGCGAACGCGACGCCGAGCCCCGACGACGCGCCCGTCACGATGGCCACCTTGCCCTCGAGCGAGAACCGCTGCAGTACCGTCATGCGCCGGACCTTAATGCAGTCGCACCAAGTCAGAAACGAACGGAGACGTGGCGCGGGCGACAGCGGCTTGCGCCGTGCGGGGAGCCCGGTGCGAGGATCGGAACGAAACGATCGGTCGTTCGCGACCGGTGCGTAGCGCAGTCGAGCGAAGTCGAAGGAGACCGAACATGGCGGAGTCCCAGCAGCGCGTCGCGATCGTCACGGGAGCGGCCCGGGGGATCGGTGCGGCCACCGCACAGCGCCTGGCGCAGGACGGCTTCAAGGTGGCGGTGATCGACCTCGAGGAGGCGGCCGCGAAGACCACCGTCGACGCCATCGTCTCCGCGGGCGGCACGGCGATCGCCGTCGGCGCCGACGTGTCCGACGCCGCGGCCGTCGAGGCCGCCGTGGCGCGGGTCGCCGAGGAGCTCGGCGCGCCGACCGTGCTGATCAACAACGCCGGCATCACCCGGGACAACCTGCTGTTCAAGATGTCCGAGACCGACTGGGACTCGGTGATGGGCGTGCACCTCAAGGGCTCGTTCCTCATGGCCAAGGCCGTGCAGAAGCACATGGTCGACGCCGGCTGGGGCCGCATCGTCAACCTGTCGTCGACCTCGGCGCTGGGCAACCGCGGCCAGGCCAACTACTCCACCGCGAAGGCCGGCCTGCAGGGCTTCACCAAGACCCTCGCGATCGAGCTGGGCAAGTTCAGCGTCACGGTCAACTGCATCGCCCCCGGGTTCATCGCCAGCGAGATGACCAAGGCCACCGCCGAGCGCCTCGGCGTGGACTGGGAGGAGTTCAAGGCGGCCCGCGCCAAGGAGATCCCGGTGCAGCGCCCCGGCGCGGTCGAGGACATCGCGCAGACCGTGTCGTTCTTCGTCGACGAGCGCTCGAGCTTCGTCTCCGGCCAGGTCATCTACGTCGCCGGCGGCCCGAAGGCCTGACGTGACGGCCGATCTCACGGTGGCGCCGGTCCTGCTGACGGCGCCCCTCGGCCCGGACCGCCTGGTCGGGATGGGCCCGATCGAGGTCGACGACTCGGGCCTGGTCCGCGCGAGCATGCCCACCGCCCCGTGGATGGTCGGCCCCGACGGCCGGCCCTCCGCCGGGGCGCTGGGCGTGCTGCTCGACGCCGTGCTGGGGCAGGCGATGCTCCTGCCCCGGCCGGTCGACGGGTGGGCGGTCACCACGGAGCTGGCCGCCGACCTCGTCGCGCCCGTCCCGCTCGACGGGTCCCCCGTGACCGTCGAGGCGCGGGCGGTCGCGGCCGACGCCGAGGGCTCGCTCTCGCAGGGCCGGATCCTGGCCGCGGACGGCACGCTGCTCGGCGTCGCGACCGAGTGGGGGAAGTTCACGCTCGGGGTGCCGGACGTCGACGCCGCGGTGCCGGAGGTGCAGGTGCCGCCGGTGGGCTCGGTCGTCGGGCTGCTGGGTGCGGAGATGTCCGGCGACCCGGTGGTGCTGTCGGTGCCGGGCGTGGCGGCGCTGGCCAACGAGCTGGACACCATCCACGGCGGGATCATGCTGACCGCCTCGGAGGTGGCCGCGGCGGCCGCGCTGCCCGGCCCGCCGGGCCGGCCGCTGGTCACGGGCTCGATGCGGATCTGCTACCTGAGGCCCTCGCCGGTCGCGGGCACCACGCAGTTCCGCACCCGGGTGGTGCACGCGGGCCGCTCCTTCGGGGTGGTCGAGGTGGAGGCGTGGGGGCCCACCGGCAAGCTGGCCACCACGGCGACCGTCACCCGCCGGGTTCGCTGAGTCCCCCTGATCGCACCGCTCCCGCCTGCGGCCGCCCGGAAAGGGCGGCCGCAGGCGGGGATCACGGGGTGGGGGCGTTGCGGAGCCCGATCGCGTAGGGGGCCAACGGCTCCTGCCCGGCGACCGGCACCTCCTCGTCGGAGACGTTGACGACCAGCGCGGACCCGTCGGTGGCCCGGAAGGCGATCAACGGCGAGTCCTGCGCGGTGCCGAGCTCCACGTTGCCCTGCGCGAGCCGGGGGACCAGCCACTCCCACGCCTGCGTGAGCGGGGTGGGCTGCCCGCCGGCCGCTTCGGTGGCGTCCGTCCAGAGCGCGGAGTACGGCAGGGAGCTGCCCTGCGGGCCCCACAGCAGCGCCACCGACACCCCGGACCGGGCGAACGCGGCCACGGAGGCGAGCGTCGAGGCCGCGCTGGCCTGGCCGTCCGCGGCGCCGGTCTGTCCCTCGGGCACCTCGGAGTAGAACTCGGTCCACCAGATCGGCACCGTGGTCTTGCTGCGCAGGAACCGGGTGACGTCGGAGAACTTCGCGGCGGCGTCGTCGAGGCGGCCGCTGATCGTGCCGCCGCGCTGCGCCGTCCCGCCGTCGACGGCCAGGAAGTCGGCGCCGACCTTGTTCGTGTCCCAGTACTCGAGCACGTCGAGGATCCGCCGGTCGATCGCGCCCCAGCTGCCCTTGAGGGTGTCCGAGGCGTTCGGGTCGTCCGTCGGCAGGCTGATCATGACCGGGTAGGGGCCGCCGACCTGCACGTCCGGGCGCACCGCCTTCACCGCGGTGTACACGGCGTTGTAGAGCGCGGTGTAGCCCTCGTAGTCCCACCGGTTCTTCGTCATGTCGAAGAAGCCCTTGAGCTCGTTCCACACCACGACCCGCTCGATCTGCGGGTAGCGCTGCACCGTCTGCGCGACCAGGTCGGCGTAGGCCTGGAAGTCCTGCGGCAGCGGGGCGACCTCGAGCCGCGTCCAGTCGGTCTGCCCGGCGACGCCGCCCTTCATCCAGTCCGGCGCGCAGCAGGCGGTGAGGACCGTGCGGGCGCCGGTGCGCTTCACCAGGTCCATGCGCTCGTCCAGCGTCGCCCAGTCGAACTGCCCGGGCGCGGGCTCGGGGCTGAGCGTGCCGAAGCCCATCAGGTGCACGTTCTGCCACACCGCGGAGTCCTTCAGGATCGCCTCGCCGCGCGCGTTGGACTCGGCCGGGTCGTGGTCGTCGAGGCTGTCCTGGGTGTGCGTCACCCCGAGGTCGAGCGGGGCGCCCTGGGGCGCCCAGTCCCAGCTCTCCCCGAGGTCGAGCCCCGCGGCGGACCGGTCGGTGGTCGCGCCGGTCGCGGGCGGGGTGGTGGACGAGCAGCCGGCCAGGGCGAGCAGGCCGGCCGCGAGGGCGGCGAGGACGGGAAGGGTTCGGCGGGAACGCACGGCCCGGAGAGTGTCAGCGCCCGGCTGTGGAGCGGCTGAGAGGGGTCCGACCGGCGCCCGCGAGCCACCCGTCGGCGGCCAGCAGCTCGCCGGGGGTCCCGTGCTCGGCCACCCGCCCCTCCCGGACGACGTACACGTGGTCCATCCGCTCCAGCCCGGCCAGGTCGTGGGTGATCAGCAGGGTGGCGCGGCCCGCGGCGGCGTCGAGCAGGTCGTCGAGGACGACGTCGCGGGTGCCGGGGTCGAGGTGCGCGGTCGGCTCGTCGAGCACGAGCAGCGCGGGATCGGTGAGCAGCGCGCGGGCCAGCGCGAGCCGTTGCCGCATGCCGCCGGAGAGCCGGCTGCCGCGGATCCCGACGGGGTCGTCGAGCTCCAGGTCGAGGCGCACGCGGGCGAGGACGGCCCGCAGCTCGTCGTCGGTCGCCGTCGATCGGGCCAGGCGCAGGTTCTCCCGCACGGTGCTGTCGAAGACGTGCGGGTCCTGCGGCACCCCGCTCACCGCGGCGCGCACGGCGTCGGGGGAGCGGTGGAGCAGGTCCGCGCCGCCCAGCCGGACCGCGCCGCCCTCGGCGTCCTGGAAGCGGAACAGGATCGCGGCGAGCGTGCTCTTGCCCGCCCCGCTCGGCCCGACGACGGCGACGTGCGCCCCCGCCGGGACGTCGAGGTCCAGGCCGTCGAGCACCAGGGGACCGTCGTAGCGGGCGGTCAGCTCCCGGATCCGCAGGTCGGCCGGGCCGGCGGGCACCGGCTCGTCCGACGCGGGCCGGACCTGCGGCGGGGTGTCGAGCACCCCGAACAGCCGCTCGCCGCTCGCGCGGACCGCGCCGAGCCGGGCGGCCGCCGCGGGGAGCGGCGCCACGATCTCGAACGCGGCCGAGGCGGTGAGCACCAGCACGGCCAGCGGGATCGGGTCGAGCCGGCCCGCCGAGACGGCCGCGACCCCGAGGAGCAGCGAGCCCCACAGGGTGAGGCCGGCCAGCAGGGCGGTGGCGCCGGCGCCGAGTCCGAGCAGGCGGGCGTCGCGCCGGGCGGTGCGGGTGAGGTCGGCGTCGGCCGCCTCGACCCGTGCGACGGCCCGGTCCATCGCCCCGTAGGCGACGAGGTCGGGGGCGCCCTGCAGGGCGTCGACCAGCGTGGTCGAGAGCTCGGCGCGGGCCGCGGCGACCCGGCGGCCGGGCCCGCGGCCGGCCCGCGCGGCCAGCAGCGGCACGGCCACACCGGCCAGCACCAGCCCGGCCGCGAGCAGCAGGCCGCCCTCGGTCAGCAGCGCGGTCGACAGCGCGACCACCCCGCCCCCGACCAGCAGCGCCGCCAGCGGCGGCGTCAGGCCGCGGACCAGCAGGTCCTGCGTGGCGTCGGTGTCGCTGACCAGCCGCGAGACGAGGTCACCCGAGCGGAACCGGCGGACCGGCTCGGTGGCCGCGAGCCGGGCGTAGACGCGGTCGCGGGCGTCGGCGAGGGTGCGCAGCGCGGCATCGTGGGTGACCAGGCGTTCGAGGTAGCGGGCCACGCCGCGGGTCACGCCGAGCGCGCGGGTCAGCACCACCGCGACGCTCAGCGCGGTCACGGCGGGATGGGTCGCGGCGGTCGCGATCAGCCAGGCGGCGAGCGACAGCAGCCCCACGCCCGCGGCCGTCGCGGCGGCCCCGAGCAGCACGCCCAGGGCGAACCGGCCGCCACGGGGTCGTGCGAGCCCGAGCATCCGCACCACCCCGTGAGTGCGCACTGCCCCTGGAGGGTCACTCATCGCTCACGACCCGGCTGACCAGGGCGGGAGTCTCGAGCCGGACGAGTCCGGCGTCGGCCGGCAGCTCGTCGGCCCACGCGGGGTCGTGCGTCACGATCACCGCGGTCCGGCCCTCGACCAGCCGCCCGACCGCACGCCGCACGGCGGCCGCGTTGTCCGGGTCGAGGTGGGCGGTCGGCTCGTCGAGCAGCACGAGCGGCGGGGTCTCCGCGCGCTCGGCCCGCAGGAAGGCCCGGGCGAGCGCGACCCGCTGGCGCTGCCCGGCCGACAGCCGCGCGCCCCGCTCGCCGAGCCGGGTGGCGAACCCGGCGGGCAGGGCGGCCACGACGTCGTCGAGCTCGGCCAGGGTGGCGGCGCGGCGCACGGCCGCCATCGGGGCGTCGGGCTCGCCGAGGCGGATGTTGCCGGCGAGCGTGTCGTCGAACAGGTGCGGGTCCTGGGGGACCCAGGCGACGGCGCGGCGCCAGCGGTCGGGGTCGGCGTCGGCGAGATCGTCCGCGTTCACCGTGATCCGGCCCGAGGTGGGCTCGACGAACTGCAGCAGCAGCCCGAGCAGGGTCGACTTGCCCGCCCCGCTCGGCCCCGTCACCAGCGTGGTGCGGCCGGCCGGCAGGGTCAGGTCGAGATCGTGGAGGGCGTCGCGGTCGCGGCCGGGGTAGCGGACCGTGATGCCGTGCAGGTGGATGTCGCCCGTGGGGGTGGCGCCGGTGCCGGCGGGGACCACGCCGGCCCGGTCGTCGAGCACCGCGAAGACCTGCTGGGCCGCGGCGATGCCCTCCATGCTGGCGTGGAACCGCGCCCCGACCTCACGCAGCGGCAGGTACGCCTCGGGCGCGAGGATCAGCACGAGCAGTGCGGTCTCCAGGTCCAAGCGGCCGTAGAGCAGCCGGAAGCCGACCTCCACGGCCACCAGCGCCACGGCGAGCGTCGCCAGGACCTCGAGCACGAAGGCCGACAGGAACGCCACCGTGAGCGTGCCCATGGTCGCCTCGCGGTGCTGGTCGGTGACCTTCCGGACGAGCGCCGCCTCGGCCTTGGCCCGGCGGAACAGGGCGAGCGTGGGCAGCCCCTCGACGACGTCGAGGAAGTGCCCGCCGAGCCGGTTCAGCAGCGCCCACTGCCGGTTCGTCCGGGCCTGCGTGTGCATGCCGACCAGCGCCATGAACAGCGGGATCAGAGGGATGGTCACCGCGACGACGACCGCCGACACCCAGTCCGCGCCCACGATCACCACGAGCACCGCGACCGGGACCATCACGGCCAGGACGAGCTGGGGGAGGTAGCGGGCGAAGTAGTCGTCGAGCGCGTCGAGACCCCGGGTGGCGAGGGTGACCAGCTCACCGGCGTCCCGATCGCGGGGGACACCGCCGGTGACGTGCCGGACCAGCCGCATCCGCAGCTGCGACTTCGCCGAGGCGGCGCTGCGCAGCGCGGCGGCCTCGGCGCCGTAGGCGAGCCCGGCCCTGGCGACCGCCACCGCGGCGACGGCGGCGATCACCAGGGCGAGCTCCTCGAGCCCCGCGCCGCCGGTCGCGCGAGCGACGACGCGGGACACGAGCCACGCCTGCAGCAGGATCAGCCCGGTGAGGGCCGCGCCGCACGCGGTGGCGACGAGCAGGTGCGTGCGGACGGCGCTCGCCGTGCGCAGCAGGCGGGGATCGAGGGGTTTCATGGGCGAGACGGAGTGTGCGGAGTCGACCATCGACGCTTCTCCTCAGTGGCTCACGGCGATGTGGTCCCGGGTGACCCGCTTGCGGAACACCCAGTAGCTCCAGGCCTGGTAGGCCAGCACCAGCGGCAGGAAGACCGCCGCCACCCAGCTCATGACCGTGAGCGTGTAGGGCGCCGACGCGGCGTTGTCGATCGTCAGCGAGTTCGCCGGGTCCGTGGTCGACGGCAGGACGTCGGGGAACAGCGACCCGAAGATCAGCACGGCCAGCATGCCCACGGCCACCGCGGTGGCGGTGAACGCCCAGCCCTCGCGGCCCCGCCGGACCAGGCCGGCACCGAGCGCGAGCGCCACGACCGACACGATCGCGACCGGCAGGGTCCACGGCTCGCCGCTGCGCGCCTGCGTCCAGCCGGTGAAGGCGACCAGGAGGGGCAGTACCACCAGCGCCGACCAGGCCGCGAACGACCGGGCGCGCAGCCGGACCGGGCCGTCGGTCTTCAGGCTGAGGAAGACCGCGCCGTGCAGCAGGAACAGGCCGAGCGTGAGCACCCCGCCGAGCAGCGCGTAGCCGTTGAACAGCTCGACGACGTCCGTGGTGACGACGTGGTCGGGGCCCATCGCGAGCCCGCGGACCAGGTTGGCGAAGAGCAGGCCCCACAGGAAGGCCGGGAGCGCGCTGCCGGCGACGATCACCGCGTCCCAGCGCCGCCGCCAGACCGCCGAGTCGACCTTGCCGCGGTACTCGAACGCCACGCCGCGCCCGATCAGGGCGAGCAGGATCAGCAGCATCGGCAGGTAGAAGCCGCTGAGCATCGAGGCGTACCAGGCAGGGAACGCGGCGAACGTCGCCCCAACGGCGGTGATCAGCCAGACCTCGTTGCCGTCCCAGACCGGGCCGATCGAGTTGATCATCACCCGGCGGTCGGTGTCGTCCTTCGACAGCACCGGCAGCAGCGCGCCGACGCCGAAGTCGAAGCCCTCCAGGACGAGGTAGCCGGTCCAGAGGACGGCGATGGCGAGGAACCAGATGACTGTCAGGTCCATGATCGGCTCCTAGTAGACGAACGCCGGGACGCGGTCGTCGGTCTTCTCGGGTTCGGGCTCGTCCTCGGGGTAGGGCATGACGGCGGTGGTGCCGGCCTTGACGTAGCGGCGCAGCAGCCCGAACTCGACGACCGCGAGGACGGCGTAGATCAGCGTGAAGGCGGACAACGAGATCGCGACCTCGGTCAGGCTCACCCCGGGGCTCACGCTGTGCGCGGTGAGCAGCTCGCCCACGACCGTCCACGGCTGGCGGCCCATCTCGGTCAGGATCCAGCCGAAGATGTTGGCCAGCAGGGCGGCGGGCAGCGCGGCGACGACCAGCCCGTACTGCCAGCGGTAGGGGAACAGCCTGCCCTTGCGCGTCATCCAGAGCCCGACGACCGAGATCGCGACGCCGGCCAGGCCGAGGCCCATCATCATCCGGAAGGCCCAGTAGAGGAGCCCGACGTTCGGGATGTAGGTGCCGGGGCCGAAGACCTGCTCGTAGCGGGCCTGGATGTCGTTGATGCCCTGGACGTCCCCGCTGAGGTCGCCGGTCGCGAGGAAGGCCAGCACGCCCGGGACCTGGACGTTGATGTGGTTGCGGCCGTCCTGGATGTCGCCCACGGCGAAGATCGAGAAGCCGGCGCCGTGCTCGTCGTCCCACAGGGCCTCGGCACTGGCCAGCTTCATCGGCTCGTACTGCGCCATCAGCTTGGCCTGGTGGTCGCCGCTCAGGGTCACGACGACGCCCGCGATCGCGGTGACCACGAACCCGGCCCGCAGGCTCTTGCGGAACAGCTCCCGCTCGCGCGGTTCCTTGTCCTTCAACAGCTTGTAGGCGCTGACCGCGGCGACGAACAACCCGGCGGCGATGAACGCGGCCGACACGACGTGCAGGTACGTCGACCAGGCCTGGTCGTTGCTCAGCACGGCCCAGATGCTGGTCAGCCGGGCCTGGCCGGTGGTCGGGTCGATCTCGAAGCCGACGGGGTGCCGCATCCAGGCGTTGGCCGCGAGGATGAAGTAGGCGCTCAGGTTGGTGCCGATCGCGGCGGCCCAGATGCAGGCCAGGTGGACGCGGCGGGGGAGCTTGTCCCAGCCGAAGATCCACAGGCCGATGAAGGTCGACTCGAGGAAGAAGGCGAGCAGCGCCTCCATGGCCAGCGGCGCGCCGAAGACGTCGCCGACGAAGGTCGAGTAATCGCTCCAGTTCATCCCGAACTGGAACTCCTGCACGATCCCGGTCACCACACCCATGGCGAAGTTGATCAGAAAGAGCTTGCCGAAGAACTTCGTGGCGCGCAGGTACTCGGTCCGGCCCGTGCGGTGCCACGCGGTCTGCAGGGAGGCGACGACCACGGACAGGCCGATAGTCAGCGGGACGAACAGGAAGTGGTAGACCGTCGTGATCCCGAACTGCCAACGGGCCAGGTCGAGTGCCATGGTGGCGGCTCCTCCCGAACTTCTACGACTTGTAGAGGCTCTGGTTCAGTTCTACACCACGTAGAAAGTTCGGGGCGGGTGTGTCCGATCACCGTGCGGCGGTGCCGTTACGGTCCTCCCCGTGATCGGCGCGCGGCCCCGGGTCGGGGTGTTCCTGCTGGCCCCCGGCTTCCCCGGCCGGTCGGCGACCGAGGTGCTGGAGGGGACCGTCGCGGCGGCCGCCGCCGCGGAGGAGGCCGGGTTCGACGCGGTCTGGCTGGCCGAGCACCACTTCATGACCTACGGGCTGTGCCCCTCGGCCGTCACGCTCGCCGGGTACGTCCTCGGCGCCACCTCGCGAATCACGGTCGGCACCGCGGTGAGCGTGCTGTCCGTGCAGCACCCGGTCGCGCTCGCGGAGCAGGCGCTGCTGCTCGACCAGGTCTCCGGCGGCCGGTTCCGGCTCGGCGTCGGCCGCGGCGGGCCGTGGGTGGACCTGGAGGTGTTCGGCACGGGGCCGGAGCGGCTCGACCACGGGTTCGCCGAGTCGCTGGACCTGCTGCTCTCGGCCCTGTCCGGGCCCCGGGTCCGCGGCGACGGGCCGCACTTCCGGTTCCGCCCGGTCGAGATCGTGCCCGGGCCGCGGGCCGGGGTGGACCCGCTGCTCGCGGTCACCTCCGGCACCGGGATGAGCCTCGCCGCCGAGCGCGGCCTGCCCATGCTGCTCGGCATGCACGCCGACGACGAGGAGAAGGCCCGAACTGTCCGCGCCTACCGCGAGCGGGGCGGGCCGGACTTGCTGCACGTCAGCACGCACCTCGCGCACGTCGCCGACACCACCGGCACTGCGCAGGCCGAGGTCCGGGAGTCGCTCCCGCGCTGGCTGCGCCCGGGGCTCGCGGGCTACACACGCTACGACGGCGCGCCCCGCACCCCGCGGGACGCCGACGAGTACACCGACCTCCTCTGCCGTCTCCACCCGGTCGGCGACCCCGCCCTCTGCCGTACCCGCCTGGACCGGACGCTCCGCCGCACCGGCGCCCGCGCCCTCGCGCTGATGGTCGAGACCACCGGCGACACCGCCCGGACCTGCGACAACATCGCCCGCCTCGGCGCCGAGGTGCTCCCCGCCCTCACCCTCCCGCCCACCACCCGGGCGCGGCGGGAGGTGCACGCGGAGGAGATCGGCTCCCGGGCCCGGTGACGGGGGAGCGAATCGAGCACCGAGGAGCTCGCGCAACTCCCGGATCGCGTCCCGTGGAGGCTCAGCGTGGAACGAAGTCGGCGACGAGTTGCGCAACGCGGGCGGGGTCCTGGAGGGGCATGCTGTGGCTGACGCCGGGCAGCACGATGTGGCGCGCGGCGGGCAGCATGCCCGCGAGGATCGTGGCCGTCTCGTCGTACGCGCTCGTCACGGCGGCGCTCTCGCCGCCGGTGACGAGCAGGGCCGGAACCGTGATCCGCGTTGCTCGCTCGGGGTCGAGATTCCATTCGCCCGCGGCGCGGATCTCGTCGGTGAAGAAGAACGTGGCGTCGCGCACGATGCGGTCGAACGCGTCCTCGCCCAGGCGGGCGGTGAGGGCGGCGCGGCAGTCGGGGCCGTCGACGCCGCTGAGGAACGTGTCGGTCGCCTGGGCGAAGTCGCCGGCGCCGACTGCGGCCATGGCAGGGCCGACGACCTCACGGACCAGGACCTGGCTGGACGGCCCGGCGGGGTTCGGCGCCGGCTCGAGCAGGACGAGACCCGTGATCAGGTCGGCGTCGTCGAGGGCCGCCTGCAGTCCGATGCAGCCGCTGGAGGAGTGCCCGACCCAGAGGGCGCGCCGGATCCCGAGTTCCCTCAGGAGCCGGGAGCACTGGCGGGCGTGGTCGGCCAGTGTGAGGTGGCCGTGGGGTCGGGAGCTGGCGCCGTAGCCGGCGCGGTGGACCCGCACGACCCGGAACCCGTCGAGTGCCGGCTCGTCGAACATGGGGCGGAACCACTCACCGAAGACGCCGGCGTGGACGAGGAAGAGCGTGTGGGTCGCGTCGCGAGGGCCGCGTTCCCAGTATTCGAGTTCGGCGTCGCCGACGTCGATGCGGCCGTGGCTGGTTGCGGTGGAAGTCGTGGTCATGCACCGCACGCTGCCCTGGGTGGCGTGCGGGGGGATCCGGGTGACACACGGATCTGGGCCGGGCAGCTCACGGAGCCAGGCCCGTCAGGCCTTCTCGCGATCTCGTGCCGGTCTTGAGCAGCAGGTTGCTGACGTGGGTCTCGACGGTGCGCCGCGACAGCTGCAGCCGGCCGGCGATCTCGATGTTGCCGAGGCCTTCGGCGACCAGCCTCAGGACCTCCAGCTCGCGGCCGGTCACGCCGAGGGCGCGTAGCCGCGGAGGGACCATCTCGCCGTACCGCCCGGGACGGGGCACCGGGAGACCGAGGCGGCGCAGGTGCGCCGCGCAGAGCCGGGCCATGCGGTTCTCGCCGTGGGCCAGCAACCAGGCGTGAGCCTCGCGCAGCAGCGCGGGAGCGTCCCCGAGCCGGCCGTCGACCGCGCGCGCCACGAGCATGATCCGCAGCCAGTGGCGGAGGAACGGGTGGGGCACCAGCAGCCGGTCACCCTCGGCGAGCAGCAGGCCGGGGTCGACCTGCTGAACGTGCGCGGCGGCGACGGCGTCGGCATAGGCGAGAGCGGCGCGGTTGACAGCCTGGACCAGGACGTCGGATTCCCGTAGCTCCGCACGGGGTCCGTCATCGGTGGGGTCGCACACGGTGCGCAGCACGACCCATTCGCCCCAGACCGGCGCCGGCGGTGCGGCGGGCAGCTCCCGCAGGAGAGCGATGCAGTCGTCGAGTTCCCGCGCGGCCCGTTCGTCGTCGCCGTCCAGCCAGGCGTCGGTGGCCCGGTTGTGGGACCGCTCGGAGCGGTACAGCGGACTCGGGACGAGCCGATCGACGTCGTCGAGGAGCAGGTCCGCCTCACCGGCGCGGCCGGCATGCACCCGGCCGCGGGCGGCGAACATCAACGCGTGCGCCTGGATGCCGGTGAGCCCCAGCCGGCCGGCCCGGTCCGCGCACCGTTCGGCGCGGGACATGACGCCGACCATCCCCTCGGCCCCGACGGTCATCGCGATGGCCTGGAGGTCGAGGGCCGTCGCGGTGCCGAGCATGCCGGCGTCGAGCGCGAGCGCCTGCGCCTCGGCGATGCGGCCGGTCGGTGCCGCTCCGTACAACTCGGTGGCGCCGAGCTCGGCGAGCGCCCGGATCCGCCACGGCGTGAGGCCGTGGCCGGCCGCCACCCGCTCGGCCCGCTCGAAAGCGGCGACGGACGTCGCCGGATCGCGCCGCCGCAGTGCCCGTCCGACGACCTCGAGCGCCTCGCAGAGGACGTCCGGCGGGCCGACCTGCTCGGCGGCCCCCGCAGCGCGAGTCGCCAGAGCCAACGCCTGATCGAGGTCCTCGGCGTTGAGGGCGATGTGGGCGGCGAGCGCCTGGACCCGCGGATCGTCGGTATCCCCGAACATCGTGAGGTAGCGGCCGGCCTCGTCGAAGCGTTGCCCGCCCACGCACGCCCGGGCCGCGGCGACGGCCAACGCGGTCCGGTCTGCACCCGTCGCGGTCGGTAGCGCGACGTCCGCCGCCGCGATCGCCTCGTCCGTGCGCGTCGCCAGGGCGAACGCCTGAATCCGCTCGACCGTGATCCCCACGACCAGGCCGGGGTCTCCCACGGCCAGCACGAGGGCCCGCTCCAGGATCTCCTGCGCGGTGGCCAGAGCCCCGGCGGCGACGGCGTCGCGCGCCTCCTCAAGCAGCAGCGCGGCGGCGCGGGCCGGACGTCCGCCGCGCGCGTGCAGGTCCGCGACCAGGGCCCGGCGCACACCCACCTCGTCCTCGAGCGCCTCTGCGGCACGGGCAGCGATCGCGCCCCGCTCGGGCTGGGTGAGCCCGGCAAGAACCGCACCGCAGGTCAGCGCGTGCCGCCAGCGCACGTCTCCGGCCGCGTTCCTGGTGAGCAGGCCGGCGTCGACGGCGGACGACAGGGCGTCGGCGACCTCGGCGGCGTCCGACCCGAAGACCGTCGTCAGTAGGTCCGCGTCGAGCTCGGGGCCCAGCACGGCGGCGGTGCGGACCAGTTCCCGAGCCCGGGGCGCCAGGCCCGCGACCCGGTTGTGGACCAGAGCCAGATGAGAGGGAGGCAGTCCGCCGGTGAGCCTGCTCGTCGTTCGCCACCCGTTCCCGTCCGGTACCAGCGACCCGCTCTCCAGGAGCCCGGCCGCCAACTCGGTGACCAGGAGGGGGACGCCCTCGCCCACCCGGGCCACGTACTCCTCGGCCTCCGGTGGGAGCTCCCCACCGACGGTCCGACGCACCAGCAGCGCGACCTCGGCCGGAGGCAGCGGACGCAACGCGACCGTCAGGATCCGAGCATGCCGATGCAGGGCGGTGAGCGCGTCGGGAACGGCTTGGTCGTCGCGTGCGGCGACGACGAGGGTCGCCGCCACCTCCCGCAGACCGCCCGCGAGGTACTCCAGCAGCGCGAGGGTGTCCCGATCCGCCCACTGGGCGTCGTCCAGGACGAGCACCGTCCGGCGGTCGGTCGAGAGCACCCGGAGCAGTGCGAGCACCGCCTCGCCGAGGACGACCACCGGATCGACGAGATGCGTGCCCGCGGCGAGCGCGGGCGGCCAGGTCGGCAGGATCCGCGCGAGCACAGCGCGGAACGGCGACAGGGCCCCCTCGTCGGCGAGCGCGGGCGGCGCGACCCGGACCAGCGCCTCGGCCACCGGGCGGAACGGTCCTCCGCCGGGCACCGCGTGCCCCGACCCGACCACTGCGCCGGCCTCCGCCACACGCCGCGTCAGCTCCTCGAGCAACGTCGTCTTGCCGCTGCCCGCACAGCCCGTCACGAGAACGAGCCGGCCCGGCCCGCCGTGACAGGCATCGAGCAGCGCCGCCAGCTCCTCGGAGCGACCGACGAGCGTCGGACCCATCCGGCGAGTATCGCGAACACGGGCGAGGCAGACCACGATCCCGCCGAGTGAGCAGTGCGGCGGTGGCCGGGCCGGTCCTACGCAACATTGCGTATGTCCTGCTGCGCAGCGGGTTACGACACTGAAGGGTCTCCGATGTCGGGAGGCCACGATGACCATCGAGCTGGTGCCGCTGTGCACGTTACGGATTGAGCTGAAGCCCCCCATCGAGGTCGGCTGCGGTGCAGCCGGGACGAGACTGGTCGGTGAGCTCGCGAGCGCGAAGATCGAGGGGGAGCGACTCAGCGCCGAGATGGTGGGATCCGCAGCTGCGGACTGGATCGTCGTCGGCCCGGAGGGCACAGCGATGGTCGACGTGCGGAGCACCTACCGCACCGACGACGGCGTCGTCATCTTCGTCCATTACAACGGCCGCGTGGATGTGACGAACGGCCTGGATCCGCCGCTGACGCTCTACGTCGCGCCGCGGTTCGAGACGGGCGACGAGCGCTACACCTGGCTCAACCGCGTCCAGGCGGTCGGCAAGGGCGTCATCCGCGAGGACTTCTCCCTCGACTACGAGTGGTACGAGGTGCGCTGACTCCCGGCTCTCGGTGACCGCCGGTGGTCACGACGACGGCTCTGTCCTCGTCTGTCGAGGACCAGGGGCGCCTGGCCGCAGCCGCCCTACGTAGCTTCGCGTATGTCCTGGTGCGCAGCGGGTTACGACACTGAGGGGTCTCCGACCACGGGAGCCCGCGATGACTATCGAGTTGGTGCCGCTCTGCACGGTGCGGATACAGGTGAAGCCACCCATCGAGGTCGGCTCCGGTCCTGCCGGGACCAGACTGGTCTTCGAGCTTGCGAGCTCGAAGATCGAGGGGGACCGGCTCGATGCCGAGTTGATGGGGGACGCCGCAGCGGACTGGCTGCTCGTCGGCCCGGAGGGCACCGCCACGCTCGACGTCCGGGCCACATACCGCACAGACGACGGCGCCGTCATCTATGTCCAGTACGGCGGCCGGGTGGACGCGTCAGCCGGCATGAACCCCCCGCTGACGGCGTACGTCGCAGCGCGGTTCGAGACGGGCGACGAGCGCTATGCCTGGCTCAACCGCGTCCAGGCGGTGGGCAAGGGCATCCTCCACGAGGACCTCTCCGTCGACTACGAGTGGTACGAGGTGCGCTGAGCAACCCCGGCCGGCCGGCGACGGAGAGCCGGAGTCGACGCTCGATTGCCGAGTGTCGGGCGTCAACGCCGTCAAACGCCCGGGTCCTCGCCCGGAGACCAGGGATCCGCGGGAACCGTCCGTGGTCATCGAATCCGTGCGCGCCCGCTCCCTCGAGCTCTACTTGCCGTGATCTCGGAATGAGGAGGACATTTCCGCTCGCGCCACTGGTCGCTCGACCTGAACGGAGGGGACACTAGATGGACCAGGACAGGCAGTCCGCGGCATCCTTCGGCTCGGCAGTCGATCTCTTGAAATCGGATCTTCGCGGTAACCTCGTTCGCGCAGGGGACGCGGACTACGAGGACACCCGGCGTGTCTACAACGCAATGATCGACCGGCGGCCCGAGATCATCGTTCGCTGTGCCGGCGTCGGCGATGTCATTGACGCGGTCAAATTCGGTCGAAGGCATGACCTGCCGATTGCTGTCCGAGGGGGCGGACATAATGTCACCGGCAACGCCTTGGCTGACCGCGGATTGACGATCGATCTGTCTCCGATGAAGGGACTGCGCATCGATCCGCGGCTCAGGATTGTCCGGGCGGAAGCAGGGCTGACCTGGCTTGAGGTCAACCACGATCTGCAACACTTCGGGCTCGCGGCCGCTGGGGGTTTCGTGGGGACGACCGGGGTCGCCGGTCTCACCTTGGGTGGCGGACTCGGGTGGCTGGTCCGAAAGCACGGCCTCGCTTGCGACAACCTGGTCTCGGTCGACATCGTGACCGCGGACGGGCGCTTGCTCCAGGCCAGCACAGAAGACAATCCCGACCTCTTCTGGGCCGTCCGAGGTGGTGGCGGCAACTTCGGGATCGTTACCTCGTTCGAGTTCGAGGTGCACTGCTGTTCACGGCACCTCCGGCACCATTCCTGCCGGAAGATGTCCAGGGGGAACTGGTCGTCGGCATCGGCGGGGTATTCACCGGTGATCTGGAGGTCGGGGAGAAGGTGCTACGGCCACTTCGTGACTGGGGGCAGCCTGTTGCGGACATCATCGAGCCGATGCCTTACAGCGCCGCACAGACGATGGCTGATGCATTCTGGCCGCACAACTTCCAGAACTACTGGAAGTCGGATTTCCTGAACGGACTTTCGGACGGCGCGATCGACACAATTGTCCAACAGTTCTCCTCCGTGCCCTCATCGATGACGTCGGTCGTCATCGAACACAACGGGGACGGCGCGATGAACGACATTGGTCGCAATGAGACCGCCTTCTGGCACAGAGACTCCACCTACAACCTACTCGTCACCTCGATGTGGGAGGATCGGCGGAACGCCGAGGAGAACGTCTCCCGGACGAAGGACTTCGTCGGAGCGACCGCGCGATTTGCCAGTGGCGGGGTCTATGTTAATTATCTGGGCGAGGAGGGATCAGGCAGAATTCGATCGGCTTTCGGCTCGAATTTCGATCGACTCAGTGCAGTCAAGCAGAAGTACGACCCGGAGAATGCCTTCCGACTGAACCAGAACATCGAGCCAGCTGACTAGTCACAGGCGCTATGCCGTGTCGATCGCCGGGCAGGCACCGGAAGGACTGGGAGGAACGTATCCCGGGGTTTGAGACCAGGTCCTAGCGGACAGCTGCACGAGGCCTCAGCGTGTCTTCAACTCACCTGCTCAGGCTTCCCGCTCGTGACCGGAGCGCTGGCGCGTAGGACGGCCGGGACGCTCCTCGGAGCGTGGCTCGGCCGGCTCGGGGTTGACGATCTACTACTACGCGGCCGGCCGCTACACCGGTACCGACCTGGGCATCCAGTACCACGTCTACTCGCTGCCCTACGCCACGATCGCCGTCGGTGTCGGGGGGGGTCGGCGTTGCCCTGTGCCGGGTCTGGGCGCGGCTGAGCCGGCCGGTCGCCGTGGCGGCCGCGGCCATGGTGGGGTGCTGCTCGGGGCACAGGAGGTCAACGTGTTCGCCCAGTCGCTGCAGGACAAGGCCGGCGTGTTCGGCAGCTGCGCGATCGCGCTCGACGCGGTGTCGACCCCGTCGGATCTGGCCGTGGTGTCGACGACCAGCCGCACGTCGAGGACGGGTGACCAACAATGACCAGGAGCCGGTCGTGTTCTTCCTGGCCGACCGCAAGGGGTGGAGCCTGGCCGCCGATCGGCACACCCCGGAGAGGTGGCACGCCTCCGCGACGCCGGCGCCCGGCACCTGGTCGTGGGCGACCCGCAGCTCGTCCCGCCCGGTGGACCACTGGCGGCCGGGCTGTTCGCGGCTCTCGCCGGCGCAGTGTTGCGCCGGTAGCCGACTCCCTGATCTACCTGCCGGCCACGGGAGCAGCCGGCTCTCGCGACTTGAGTCCGACGACGAGCAGGCCGACGCCGAAGACGAGGACGACGAGCTGCAGGGCGATGCCGACGGCGTCCTGGAAGCCGCTCTCCAGTCCTTCGTAGCCGATGGACACCCCTATGGCGAGGGAGAGCAGGCCGCCGACCACCAGGAGGACGCCGAGCCAGCTCGCGAGGAGGCGGCTCACCACAACCGCGGCGCCCACCAGCACGAAGGCCACGCCGAGCAGGACCCGGAAGTAGCTCTGGACGCCCCACTCGATCCAGCGGGTGGTTTCGGCGTCGGCGAAGCGGGTCGGCTTCTCGGTCTCCGCTGCGGCGGCCCACGCCTCGACGTTCTGCTTGAGCGTGACGCCATCCACCGCTTGGAGTACGGCCCAGGCCCCAGCGCTGGCAATGATTGCCCCCGTGGCCAGCAGCGCCAGATAGGGCGCTTCTCGGTGGAGGGCGTGGCAGAGCACGAGCAAGCCGGAAAGGGCCACGAGCACGAGGACGAACTCTGCGAGGTGGGTGGCGACCCAGGCGCCGCTCGCCGCGTACGCGGCGAAGATCGCTTGGTGATCGTCTTCCTCTCCGGTCGGATGCAGGAGCATCCGCTGGATGGCGTTCACGACGAAGCCACCGAGCAGTAGTGCGCCGCTGAGGGTCAGCGCACTGCGGTCTGACGAAAGTGCCGCTCGCATGCTCATCGCCGCGATCCTTTCCGCTGCGACCCTGGTGGCCCGGCTCTGACCCCCGACATGCCGGTTCCGGGGCGCAACCCGAGCCCCACGGACCACGCTGTCCCAGGAAGCGGAGCGAATCGCAGAGGAGAATGGCCTGCTCGGTGAGGCGGAAGTCCTACCTGCCCGACCGTCCTTCGGTCCCGTGGCCGGCTCGTCCTTCAACGAGCCAGCCACAGGACCGTCTGCGGGTCGGCGAGAGCTCGCCGTGGCGCCTAGCGTGCCGTCGCGCGGAACCTCCGCAACCGCAGGCTGTTCCCGACGACGAACACCGAGCTGAACGCCATGGCGGCACCGGCGAGCATCGGGTTGAGCAGGCCCAGGGCGGCCAGCGGCAGCGCCGCGACGTTGTAGGCGAACGCCCAGAACAGGTGCCCTGGATCGTGCCCAGGGTGCGGCGGGACAGGCGGATCGCGTCGGCCGCGGTGCGCAGGTCGCCACGGACGAGGGTGATGTCGGCGGCCTCGATGGCGACGTCGGTGCCGGTGCCCATCGCCAGGCCGAGGTCGGCCCGGGCCAGCGCGGCGGCGTCGTTGACCCCGTCGCCGACCATCGCCACCACCCGGCCACGGGCCTGCAGGTCCTCGACCACGGCGAGCTTGTCGGCCGGCAGCACCTCGGCGATCACGGTGTCCGGGTCGGGGTCGATGCCGACCTCGCGGGCGACGGCCTCGGCCGCGGCCCGGTTGTCGCCGGTGAGCAGGATCGGGGTGAGCCCGAGCCCGCGCAGCCGCGCGATCGCCTCAGCGGAGGTGTCCTTGACCGCGTCGGCGACCACCAGGACTGCCCGTGCCTCGCCGTCCCAGGCCACGGCGATCGCCGTGCGGCCCTGCGCGGCCTCGGCCTGCGCGGCGGCGGCGAGCTCCCCGGTCAGGGGCCGGCTCCGGTCCTGCAGCAGGCGGGGCCGCCCGACGAGCACGGCGTGCCCGTCCACGCCCCTCGACCACCATCGGGCTGATCACCGTCACTGCGCCGGCGGCCCTCATGGCCGCCCTCCTTGCCGGGCGTAGGCGCTCGACGTCCTCCTCGTCCACCCGACCAGCCTGAGCGGCCTGCTCCACGGTGCACGAGCCCCGGCGTCGTCAGAGGACCGGCAGGAGACGTGCGGGTCAGGCGGTCGCGAGGACCGAGAGGGTGTTGTCGTCGAAGTTCGTGACGTAGGCGGTGCGCCCGTCGGGCGCCACGGCGATCGTGGTCGGGCTGCGCCCGACCTGCACCGTGGACACGACCGCGCGGGTGCCGGTGTCGATGGTGGAGACGGTGCCGCCCCCGCTGTTGGCGACGTAGGCATGCTTGCCGTCGGGGGCGAAGACGACGCTCTGCGGCTTCGCCCCGACCGGGATCGTGCCGGTGACCTTCTCGCTCGCGATGTCGATGACGGAGACCGTGTTCTGGTCGTAGTCGACGACGTAGACGGTGCGCTGGTCGGGCGACACGGCCAGGCTGTGCGGGCTGCGGCCCACCGGGATCACTGCGGTGACCGCGAACGTGTGCCCGTCGAGCACCGAGACGACATTCGACTCGTGGTCGGCGACGAACGCCTTCGAGCCGTCCGCGGTGAAGGCGACGAAGTGCGGGTTGGGCTTGACCGGGATCCTCCCGGTCACCGACTTGGTCCTCCAGTCGATCACCGAGATATCCGCGGAGTCGTGGTTCGGGACCAGGATGGTGTTGCCGTCCGGGGAGACCGCGGAGGCGTAGGGGTGCAGGCCGACCGGGATGGTCAGCGTGACCGCGTGCGACGTCGTGTCGACCACGTCGACGGCGTTCACCGCGTTGGCGGCGTTGGTGGCGGGGTTGTAGACGCTCACGTACAGGCGCGCGCCGTCGGGGCTGATGCTCGCGAACTGCGGCGGTCCGTTGGGCACGGGGATGGTCGCCGTGATCCCCATGGTCCCCGTGTCGATCACGGAGATCGAGTTGGAGCCGGTGTTCATGACGTAGGCGGTGCGGCCGTCGGGCGACAGGAGCACGTCCTGCGGGTTCTGCCCGACCGGGGTGGTCCGGGAGACGGTCGGGTTCGCGATGCTCGCGGCGACACCTCCGATGGCGGCGGGCGGCGACGCGCCGCCGCCGCGGAGCAGGTACACGCCGATCCCCGCCCCGGCCAGCACCACGATCACGGCCACGACGGCGAGGAGGATCCGCAGCGGACGGCGCGGCCGGCCGCTCGGTGGTTTCGCGAGGGGCGGTGGACCGGCGGGCGGACCCGTCGTGGTGGCGGGGGGAGTGGCCACCGCCGTGCCGCCGTCGTCCCGACCACCACCGGCGCCGGCACCGCCACCGCTCCCCGGGGCGCTGCCGCCGCCTCCTCCCGCGCGGGGGTCGGGGATCGGACCGGCGCCCACCGCTCCGGACGCCGGGGTGTCCGGAGCGTGAACCTCGGGCGCGGTCGGCTGCACGGGCACGGCGCTCGCCCGGACCTCGGCGGGAGCCGCCGGGGCCGGCACGGGCGGTGGAGCCCCGGCCGGCGACGTGCCCGTTGCCGGCGCCACGGGCGGCGCGGCCTCGGCCGGCGCGGGGCTCGCGGCGGACGCACTGGCCAGACCCGCCGCCACCCCACCGGCCGCCGCCACCCCACCGGCCGCCGCCACCCCACCGGCCGCCGCCACGCCGCCGGCCACCGGCGCTGCGCTGTCCGCCGCGCCCTCGCCGGAGCGCGGATCCGTCGTCGGGGCGGCCGTGCCCGCACCCGTGGTCTCCGTGGCCCCGACACCGTTGCCGGAGGGGTGTTCGTACGCCGCGGCGAGGGCCGCCGCGCCGAGCGCGACGACGTGCTTGGGGTGGGCGTCGACCGCGGTGGGCCGGCCCAGCGCCTCGGACACCATCTGCGACACCAGCGGGATGCGCGACGAGCCGCCCACCAGGAGGACGGCGTGGAGGTCCTCCGGCTCGACCGCCGCGGTCCGCAGGGCCCGGCGCAGGGCGCGGACGGTCGACTCGATCGACGGCCGCATCATCTCCTCGAGCTCGGCGCGGGTCAGCCGCACCTCGGCCTGCAGGCTCGGCAGCAGCACCGGGATGATCGTCTCGATGTCGAAGGACAGCGTCTCCTTCGCCAGCACGCACTCCTGCCGCAGCCTGAGCAGCGCCGCCGCGTTCTGCCGGTCCCCGTGGTCGAGGGCCGTCACCGCCCCGTCGAGGGTCCGGTCGACGAAGGCGAACACCGCCTCGTCGAAGTCGATCCCGCCCAGGCCCTCCACGCCCTCGGGCACGCCGAGCGTCTCGAAGCCGGAGCCTCCGCGGTGCCGGAGCACCGTGGCGTCGAAGGTCCCGCCGCCGAAGTCGTACACGGCGATGACCGCACCTTCGGGCAGGCGTTCGTTCGTCGCGTAGTGCGCCGCGGCGGCCTCCGGTTCGGTCGTCATCGTCACGTGCTCGACCTCGGCGATCCGCGGCACCGACCCGAACAGCTCGAGCTTGTAGGGCCCCCAGTTCGCCGGGTGCGTCAGGACGACGTGCTCCGCCGGCCCGCCCTCGCGGTCGGCGACCTTGTCGACGACGGCGTGCAGCAGCGAGGCCAGCACCGAGGCGACCGAGTGCGGGGCCCCGCCGAGGACGAGCGGCGTGGGGTCGCCCAGGCGACGCTTGAACTCGCGGGCTACCCGGTCGGGCTCCATCATCGCCCGGCGGTTCGCGGCGTCCCCGGTGAGTACCGGGCCGTCACTGCGCCAGAGCACGACCGAGGGGATCGCCGCGGTCCGGTCGCCGAGCGTGGCCATCTCGACGGCGCCCTTGCGGTCGACGGCCGCCGCCGTGTACGTGGTACCGAGGTCGATTCCGAGGCTGTATCCCACCGGGCCTCCTCCAGACGTCACAGGGGGCGGCAACGGCCCGAGGCCTCCCGCCCGGTCAACCTCCCGGCCACCGCCGCGACCGTCATGAGTAGTGCGCTACTCACCCCGGACGCCGGTCGCGCCCCGACTACTCATGTCGACGGCTCGTGCCCGACGACTCCTGCCCGACGACGGGCCCGCAGGTCGCCGCTCATCCGGGGCCGAGCTCGCCGAGGATGCCCTCGCAGCTGCGCACCAGCAGCCGCGCCGCCTGTCCGACCTCGCGCGGCGAGCCTGGGTGCTCGGCACGCAGCTGCCATCGCAGGTGCTGGTCGGCGGCGGCCTTGCGGACCTGCTCGGGTCCGGCGTCGGCGGCCAGGCCGAGCCGGGCCCGTGCGTCCGTCCCCGCCGCCCCCAGCAGGAGCTCGGCCGCGGCCGCCTCGTCGGGGGAGAGCGGGACCGCCCCCGAGCGGACGGCGTCCAGGAGCGCGATCTCGGCGAACTCGTGGGCCTCGGCACGGACCCGTTCGACCTCGCGCGCGAGACCGGACCCGGTCGGCGGCGGGAACCGCCGGACCACGGCCTCGAGCCCCATCAACGCCGACCGGGCCTTGAGGATCTCCGCGCGCGCCGCGAACTGGTCCGCCAGCACCGCCCGCAACAGCGGCAGGCCGCTGGCCTCCGCCAGCGCCGCCGCGAGGTCGCCGGCCCCGCCGACCTCGCCATCGCGGACCATGCGGGTGGCGAGCCGCAGCCCGAACATGCCGAACCGGTCGAGCAGCGCGACGCGCTCGTCGGGCAGCAGCGGGACGTCGGAGGGTGCGCTGCGCAGCCGATCGGCCGTGCGCAGCAGCCGGTCCACGTCCGGCGCGCGCGCGAGCACCTCGATCATGCGGTACTCGCTCTCCCGCAGCGCCGCCGCGGAGGACGCCAGCAGCCCCGCCACCGGCACGACGGTGCGGCAGAGCGCCCGGATCCGGGGATCCGCGGCGTAGCGCGTGGCGATCCTGCCCGCGACCTCGAGCGCGTCCGGACGGGCGTGCCCCACCTCGTCCGCGCGGGCGAGCACGCCCACCGTGTTCACCGCGTTGCGGTCGGGCGAGCCGTCCCGGAACGTCTCGAGGAACCGGATGTCCTCGCCGTGCACATGGCGCATCAGGTAGACCACGGCGTCGACCTCGGCGGGACCGGCGTCGAGCTCGGCCTCCGGGGTCAGCAGCGCCTCGGTCCGCTCACCGAGCCCGGTGCTCGACCCCATCCCCGGGGTGTCGATCAGCGACATCGTCCGCAACGCCGGGGCCGGCCACTCGACCACCAGCCGCTCCACGTCCGCCGCGGTCACCCCCTCGAGGCGGATGTCGAGCGCTCCCTGCACGCGCCCGAACGGCACCTGCCGCGGCGGCCCCTCGCGCGGGTGGAGGGCCACGCGATAGGTGATCCCGTCGACGTACCAGGTGACGATGCGTGTGCACTCCCCGGCGTCGGTGGCGGCGAGCTGCTGCCCGACCAACGCGTTGAGCAGCGTGGACTTGCCCGCCTTGACCCGTCCCGCGATCGCCACACGCAACGGTTCGGCGAGCCGGTCGGCGACGGCGCGCAGCTCGGCCTCGGCCGGGCTCCCGGCGTACTCGCCGATCGACGTCCGGACGAGCGCGGCGACCCGCCGGGCGACCTCGGGCCCGCTCACCGGGCCGGCTCCGTGGCCGTCCGCGCCAGCATGTGCTCCGTGCGGGTGCGGAGGGTGGCGAAGAGCTGCAGGTCCTTCTGCAGCCGGCGCAGCTCGTCGGCGGCGTCCTCGTCGTCGCGCACCGCCTCGCGGGCGGCGTCGACCGCCTCGGAGGCCGACCGCTGGAGCTCCTCGGCCCGCTTGGTGTAGCGCTCGCGCAGGTCCCGCTGCGCCCGCCGGACCGTGTCCCGCGAGTCCTTCGACACCTGCGTCGAGAACTCCTCCACGAACTGGCGCACCGCGGTACGCGCGGCCGCCCGCCGCTTCTCGATCGCCCGGCGCCGCTCCTCGCCCAGTGCGGCGCGGCCCATCAGCAGGCCCGCGACGATGCCCACGGGGCTGGGGATCACCAGCGTCGTCAGATGCGCGAGCATCGTGAACATCATGTAGCCGGAGTAGGTCTTCTGGAAGATCGCCAGCTTCCCGGTGACCTTCTTCGGGCTCTCGAGCGCGGTCGTGTCGATCGACATCTGCTCCAGCACGCCGACCGGCGCGCGGACCGTGAGGATCTGCTTCTCGACCAGCTCGAAGTGCTCGGCGACCCGGTCCGCCAGCTCGTCGGCGGCCTTGGTGAACCGCGCGTAGTTCTCCAGGGTCTCCGCGGCCAGCCGCGAGCGCAGCCACTTCTCGAACTCGTCCCAGTTGCGCGCCGGATCGCCCTCCTCGATCGCCCGCTCCGCCTCGGTGAGCACCGCCCGGGTGCGCACCCGGAGGTCGAAGTCGACGTCCGAGGAGATGTCGGCGAAGCCGTCGTACAGCACCTGCTGCCACCGTGCGCTGCGGCTGCGCAGGGTGTCCGCCCGCTCCCGCGCGCGGACGAGCTCGGCCCGCACGTCGCCGGCCGCCTCCGGGCGGCCCAGCGCGGCGGCCCGCGCCGAGAGCGCGGGGACGATCTGCCCGATCACCGACTGCAGGTGGGCGCCCACCGACTGCAGCGCGACGCGCTCCGCGTCCTCGACGACGTCGTCGATCCGGCGCACGAGCGGCGGGAACCCGGACTCCTCGTTCAGCTCCGCGTCGGCGGTCGCGGCCGCGTCCGACCGCACCTGTGAGGAGACGGGGAAGGCCGCCACCGTCACCCCTTCCCGCTCGAGGTGCGCGAGGTCGAGCTCGAGGATGCGCCGCCAGTGCGGGTACAGGTCGGTCTTGGTCAGGACGAACAGGACGGTGGGGCACAGCTCGACCACCGTCCGCAGGAAGCGCAGCTCCGCCGCCGTGAGCTCCTGCGAGGCGTCGGACACGAACAGCACGGCGTGCGCCGAGGGCAGCGCGCTCGCGGTCACCGCGTTGCGGACGGACCCGAGCCCGCCGACCCCCGGTGTGTCCACCACGATCAGCCCGGACTCCAGCAGCGCCCGGTCCACGCCCACCGTCACCGACCGCAGGCGCCGCCGGTTGCCGGGGTTGCCGCCCTCCGCGACGTGGGCGGCGATCTGCTCGAACGCGATCGTCTCGGTCCACGGCGAGCCGACGTCGCCGTCCGGCGGCTCGTAGGTGGCCCGGGCGCTCGGCTCGGTCGCGAACCTCACGACGGTCGGGACGGACGTGGCGATGTCGTCGTCCACGGGGCACACCGAGGTGGTCAGCAAGGCGTTGACCAGCGAGCTCTTGCCCTTCTTGTACTCGCCGACGACGTAGACGGTGACGCCGGATCCGGACAGCAGGTCCCGGGCGCCGCGGAGCCGCTCGACGAGATCGTCCCGGCGGTACGCGTCGGCGCCGTCGATCGCCAGGTCCACGGTCTCGCGGGCGTAGCGCACCGCGGCGCTCGGTCCCTGCTGCTGGATCATGCTCCCCCCGGCCCGGCCGCCGACCCCCCGGCGGCCCTACCGGCGCGGTCGTGGACCGCGCCTCCCGGCGACCGATCAGACGTGCTCGGTCCCGACGTCGTGCGACCCCTCCATGTCGCGGTGCTCCTCGTGCCCGCGGTCCTCGGTCCGGCCCTGGTCGTAGCGGTCGTCGTGCCCGGAGCGGACGTCCTGGTGCTCGTACCGGTGCTCGTCGTCGCGGCGGTCGTCGCGGTGCTCGTCGCGGTGCTCGTCCCGGTCCCGGTGCTCGTCCCGGTCGCGGTCGCGGTACTGGTCGCGGTCCCGGTCGCGGTAGTCGTCGCGGTCGCGGTGCTCGTCGCGGTCGCGGTGTTCGTCGCCGTCACGCCGGGTGCCCTCGAAGTGCCGGCCCCGCTCCCCGCTGTCGTGGTGCTCGCCCCGGTGCCCCCCGCGGTGCTCCTCGCGGTCGCGGTGCTCTTCCCGGTCGCGGTGCTCTTCCCGGTCGCGGTGCTCTTCCCGGCCGCGGTGCTCCTCCCGGCCGCGGTGCTCCTCCCGGCCGCGGTGTTCCTCGCGTCCGCGGTGTTCCTCGTGCCCGCGGTGCTCGCCGCGGTGCTCGCCGCGGTGCTCCTCCCGCTCGCGGTGCTCTTCCCGTTCCCGCTCGCGGTGCTCCTCGCGCGCGTGCTCCTCCCGCTCGTGCTCGCGGTGTTCCCGCTCGCGGTGCTCCTCGCGTTCGCGCTCCCGGTGCTCGCGCTGTTCCTCCCGCTCGCGATCGCGGTGTTCGTCGCGCTCGCGATCCCGTTCGTCGCGGTGCTCCCGCTGCTCGTGCCCGAAGACGTCCCCGCTGCGGGTGTGCTCGCCCGTGCTCTGGTCGGCCATGACGGTCCCTCCCTGCCCGTTCCTGTGCCTGGCTCGTCCTTCGTGCGGTGGCGACCGGCCGGTCGCCGGCCAGCAGTCTCCGGGCGTTCCGGGTGCGGCGTCGTGAGTAGTCCGGTACTTCCCTGCGCCCCGACGCCCGCCGGACTACTCATGCGCCCCCCGTCCGCGTCGACCGGCAGGCCGCGGCCTCACTCGTCCACGCCCGCCCGCAACGCCACGGCCAGCTCCCGCCTGCCCGGCACGCCGAGCTTGCGGTAGATCCCGTGCAGCACGTTGTCGACCGTGCGGACCGACACCATCAGCTGGGCGGCGATGGCCTTGCTCGTCATCCCGGCGGCCGCGAGCGTCGCGATCTCGGACTCCCGGGACGTCAGCACCCCGGCCGCGCCCAGCGACGCCAGGGGCGGGGTCGCGGCGCCCTCACACCGTCCGGCCCACTCCCGTGCCCGCGTGGCCGCGAGCCGGGACGCGCCCTTGCGGCCGGCGAGCTCGTGCGCGCGGGCGGCCTGGGCCGCGGCCTCGGCGGCCAGCAGCAGCATCCCGTGGTCGGCGAAGACGTCGGCGACCTCGCCGAGCGCACGGGCGTCGCCGGCGGCGAGCGCTCTCGCGTGGCGGGCGTAGGCGGGCGCGATCGGGCCGTCGACCCCCGCCGCGACCTCGGTGATCCGCTCCAGGGCCGCCTCCGCCGCGTCGAACCGCACGCACCCGTGCAGCGCCTGCAGCTCGACCTGCCGCTGGGAGATCGCCCGCGCACGCTCGGCCGCGTCCAGCGCGCGGGTGACCGCGTCGCCGCCCTGGGCGGCCGCCGTCCACGCGGACGCGAGCACCACCCACGCCTCGCCGGCCCCGCCGACCGCCTCCGCCGCCCGTTCGGCGTGCCGCAGCGCCGCCGCCGCGGCGACGGCGTCGCCCCGCATCGCCTCGGCCTCGGCGATCTGTGCCCGCACGTGGGCCAGGAACGGGAACGCGCCGTCCCGGACCGTGCCCGCCGCGTCCTGCAACCGCTCCAGGGCGGCACCGAGCCGCCCCTGCCGGGCGAGGGCGATGCCGTGCCAGCCCCCGTACAGGGCCTGGGCGACGGGCTGGTGGGCGTCGACCGCACGACGGTGCCCGGCCTCGGCGAGCGCCTCCGCCTCCGCCAACCGCCCCAGGCCGACCAGCGCACCGCAGCTCGCCGAGTCCAGGTGGGGGAGCCCCCAGCCGGCCGTCCAGGTGGCCGCGGCCGGCAGCGCCGCACGGCCGCGCCCGGCCACGGCCAGCGCGGCCTCGTGCCGTCCCGTGCCGCACCACGCGTCGGCGGCGACGGCCCGGGCCGGGCCGGCCAGCGGGCCGAGCCGGTCCTCGTCGTCGAGGAGGGGCGCGACCGTGGCGATTGCCTCGCCGCAGCGGTCCGAGTACGCGAGACCCGCCGCGCGCAGGACGAGCAGGTCCGGGCGCCGCGGGTCGGTCCGGGACGCCCGGTCGGCCTCCAGCGCCACCGCCGCCGCGCGATCCGGCGAGCCGACGCCCCACTGCAGGTTCCCCAGGCGGACCAGCGCCAGGCGGAGCCGGCGCTCGTCGCCGTCCGCGGGCAGCCCGGCGAGCACCTCCTCGGCCGCGGCCGGCTCCCCGAGCGCCGTCAGCGCCTGGGCCAGCGTCAGGGAGGCCTCGAACCCGCCTCCGCGACGCGCGGCGGCGCGGGCCACCCGCACCGCGGCCGCATGGTCCGGCTCCGCGACCTGCGCGGCCCGCCGGGCGACCGCCACGAGGGTCTCCGAGGGGACCGGGAGCCCGCCGCCCAGCCGCCAGGAGGTGGCCCGGATCCGGTCCACGGGTTCCAGGTCGGGTCCGTCGAAGGTCTCCGCGAGGAGCCGGTACACCGCGCGCTCGCGCAGGGGCGACGTCGCCGAGCGCAGCACCTCGACGTCGATCAGGTGCGCGAGGGACACCCGCACGCGGTCGCCCACCGCGCGCGACACCAGCAGGCCCCGCTGCTCGAGCCCGTCGAGCAGGTCGGCGCCGTAGCGGCGCATCAGGCCGTCGGCGTCGAGGTCGCGGCCGAAGGCCAGCAGCTCGAGGGCCTCCTGCTCCCCGGGGAGCAGCGGGCCGATGCGGGCCCGGACCAGGTCGCTCAGCCGGCGGGTCGGGCGCAGCGGTCCGTCCCACCGCCAGACCCCGTCGACCGGGGAGAGGACGCGCGAACGCAGCCCCTCCTCGACGAACTCGCGCAGGTAGGTCGCGTTGCCGCCGGTCAGGGTGTGCAGCCGCTGCACGGTCGCCCGGGCCACCCGGCCCTCGACGACCCGGCTCAGCAGCTCGGCCGTCTCGTCCTCGTCGAACTCGTGGACGTCGACGCGTTCGAGCAGGTTCTCCTTCCACAGGGCGAACACCGGGTCGGGCACGGACACCTCGGTGCGCGCCGCGAGCACCAGGAAGGCCGACCGGGTCACGGCCAGGTGGTGGAGCACGCTCGCGGAGACGGGGTCGAGGAGATGGGCGTCGTTGACCCCCACGACCAGTCCGCGCCCGTTCGTGCCCGCGACGAGGTGCCCCGCGACCTGCGTGAGTACCTGCGGCCCCTCGACGGGGTCCGCGCCGACCAGCAACTGGGCCAGCGCGCCGAGGGGGATCTCCGACGCCGAACGCGTCGCCATGACCCACCGCGCCGTCCAGCCCTCCGCCGCGGCCGCGTCGAGGACCGCCCGGGCCAGCCTCGTCAGCCCGGACCCGGCCGGCCCGACCAGCACGACGCCCGCCCGGCCGCCGGGGCCGGACCGGATCCGTCGCACCCGCGCCAACTGGGCGGCGCGGCCGACGAAGGGCCAGTGGCGCACCATCACGGCCGCCCGGAGGCCCCGGGAACGGGAGGGCCGGACGCCGCGTCCGCGCCGACGGGAGTGGAATCGACGCGAGCGGGACGGCCGAGAGCGCTCACCGGAACCTCACAGGAGAGTCCCACCGCCCCGAACCGCCTCCGCGGATCGGCACCCGGACTCTGCCCATGTGCGGCCGCAGTGCCAACCGTGCACGCGCGAATTCATCCGCCTGTCGCAGCGCGCGGACCGCCGGAACGCCGGATGACGGCGTTCGGCGCGGCATCGCGCGCACCGGGGCCGGCCCGTCGAGCACGAGGTACGAGCGGCCCCGACCCCACCGCCCCGCCCGCGTGTGCATGGAGGGTCGTTCGACCCGGCCCCCGCCCGCCGTTACCCGACGAGGGGCCTTCCCCGGAGTGCGGACGTCCCCGGGGAAACCGTCAGACCTTCATCTCCGCGTACCTCTCCCCGGCGGTGTTCTCCACCACCACGCCCGCGACCTGGTCGGCCGGGACGCCGGCGCTGCCGTCAAGGTGGACGCCGCCCGCCTCGCCCTGCGGCGGGACCACCCAGCCGCCGGCGATCTCCCGCGAACCGTCCTTGGCCACCACGACCAGGCGGCAGTGCTCGCCCGCGGGGACGCCCTTGACGTTCGCCGCGAGCCGCACCCAGCCGTTGGCCGGGGTCACGGTGACCGCGGCGGTGACCGCGCCCTGCGTCGCCTCCATGGTCCGGGCCCCCGCCGCCACGGTGGTGGCCGGCGCGGACGGGGCCAGCGCCCGCCCGGCGACGACCCCGCCGCCCAGCAGCGCCGCGGCCACCACCGCCGCGGCGACCGCGCGGGTCAGCAGGCGCCGGCGGCGCTCCGCGGCGCGCTCGTCGCGGATCTCCCGCAGCGCCCGGTGCAGCACCAGGTCGCTGTCGGGCGGGCCCTCCAGCAGGGCCTCGTCGGGCAGCTCGTCGAGCGTCCGCGTCATCGCGCGCAGGTCCTCCCACTCGGCGCGGCACTGCGCGCACCCCTCCAGATGAGCCTCGACCGCCGTCGTCTCCTCGGGGGTCAGCAGCCCCAGGACGTGTGCGGACAGCTCGCCGCCGTCGATGCCACAGGTCGTCATCCCGGCACCCCCTCCACGGTCGGGCCGAGCGCGGTGCGCAGGGCGCGCAACGCGTAGTACGAGCGGGACTTCACCGTGCCCGGGGGCACGCCGAGCACCTCGGCGGCCTCGGGCAGCGTCCGGCCGCGGAAGTAGACCTCGGCCAGGACGTCGCGGTGGTCGGGCGAGAGCCGTTCCAGCGCGGGCAGGACGGTCAGGGCGTCGACGACCCGGTCCGCGTGGTCGCCGGTCGGGACCGGGGGAGCGGCGTCCTCCTCGACCTCCGACGGCCGGGCGCGCTGGGCCCGCACCCGGTCGGTGACCAGGTTCCGGGCGACGGTCAGCAGCCAGCTGCGCACCGAGCCGCGGCCGTTGGTCAGCACGTCGGAGTGCTGCCAGGCGCGGACCAGGACCTCCTGGACCACGTCCTCCGCCGCCGCCCGGTCGCCGAGCAGCCGGGTGGTGAACGCCAGCAGCGCCCGCCCGTGCTCGGCGTAGACGGCGCGGATCAGCGCCTCGTCCGGGTCCCGCGGACCCCTGCGTTCCCGGGCGCGTCCCCGCGCCCGGTGACCCGACCCGACCATGCACGCTCCCGGAGAGACGACCGACGACACCGCGGGCGGAACGGGCCGGACCCACCGGCGGTCCCGTGCCCCTGCGGAGCGCGGTGAGGGTAGCGAAGTCCACGTCAGCGACACGGACGCACCGAGGGAACGGTTCACCGCAACTTTTTCCCCGAACCGGTGAACCGCGTCCCGCCCGCGTCCGTGTCCCCTCGTGAACGCTCCCCCATGAACGAGGTGAACCGATGAGGACACGCGGCCCGATGCTGACGCTGCTCGCCGTGCTGGCGGTCGGCCTGGCGGTGTTCGCCGTGAACACGGTCCTGGCCGGCGGGCCCGACGACGAGCCGGCCGTGACCACGACCGCGCAGTCCGGCTCGGCGGGCTCCGACGGGTACGGCGGCCCCGCCGAGGCCCAGGCCGCCCCGCAGGCCCAAGCCGCTCCCCAGGACCGGGCCGCCTCCGAGGCCGCGGTCCCGCAGACCCAACAGCAGGCCGCCCCCGCTGTCGCCGACTCCGCCTTCGCCGGCCGTTCCGCCGGCAACGAGGTGACCGTCGCGATGGGCGTCGAGGGGGACAAGGTCGTCGCGTACGTCTGCGACGGCAAGCAGGTCGAGTCCTGGTTCGAGGGCACCGTCAACGGCGGGAAGCTGCAGCTCAGCGGCGTCGACGGCGACCTGACCGCCGACGCGACGAACCAGGCCGTGTTCGGCACCGTCGCCGTGGGCGACAAGAGCTGGCCCTTCTCGGCGCAGCCCGAGGACGCGCCGGCCGGGGCGGCCGCCGACCGCGCCGTCCTGAAGAAGCTCGGCACCGCCTGACCCCGATCCCCCGGAGGACCCCGTGAGCCGCTCCCCGCGCACCGGTGCCACCGACCTCGGCTACGACCCCGCCACCGAGGCCGGCACCGATCGTCCCGGCACCGACCGTCCCGAAGCCGCCGACACCGGCGGCTACCGGCCGGACTACGACCCGGGCCGGTTCGACCCGCCGACCGACCCGAACCTGCCGATCGTCCCGGCGGAGCCCGACGCCGCTCTCGATCCGGGGCTGCAGGAGGCCACCACCTCGATCTTCGCCGCCGTGCCCGCCCGGACCGGGCACGACGACGGCGTCGACGGCGGCTGGGCCGACCCCACCTGGGGGCACCGCTCCTGGGACCGCCCCGACTACGACGACGAGCTCGAGGAGTTCGACCGGTTCGGCGGGTTCGACCCCGGCCCGCACCCCTACGGCGCCGACGCCGAGGAGCGGCCGGACGCCCCCGACGTCGTCGAGGCCCCGGGCCACCCCGGCACCCGGCCGGCCGCCCTCCTGGTCCCGACCGTCGTCGGCGTCGCGATCTCCGTCGGGCTCGGCGTGTACGCCCGCGTCCACGAGGGCACCGGCACCGCGATCAACCTGGCCGGATTCTCCAGCGGCCTCGCCGCCAAGAGCTGGTTGACCGCGGCAGCGTTCGTGCTGGTCCTGGTGCAGCTGTGGACCTCGATGCGGATGTACGGGCGGATCGGGAAGCGCCGCCCCGCCGGCCGCGGGACCGCGACGGCCCACCGCTGGTCCGGGCGGCTGGCCGTGCTGCTGACCATCCCGGTCGCGGTGCACTGCCTCTACGCGCTCGGCTACTCCGACGCGAACCTCCGCGTGCTCCTGCACTCGCTGCTGGGCTGCTTCTTCTACGGCGCGTTCGCCGCCAAGATGCTCGTCCTGCCCCGCCACGACGCGCCGCGCTGGGCCCTGCCCGTCCTCGGCGGCCTGGTTTTCGTCGTGCTGACCGGCCTCTTCCTCACGTCCTCGGTGTGGTTCTTCACCACCAAGGGCCTGACCGTCTGACCCCCCGGAGACCCCACCATGAGCTCCCGTCCCGCGCTCCTCACCACCGCCGCCCTGCTGAACCGCAGGGCCGTCCTCGCCGGCACCTGCGCCGCCGGCTGCGCCGCGCTCGCCGGCTGCGCCACCTACTCGGCGGTACCGGAGCCCGATGCCGCCCCGCAGGCGGGCGGCACGGCCGCGCCGCAGCCCGGCGGCGCCGCGGCCGCCCCGCTCGTGAAGACCGCCGAGGTGCCGGTCGGCGGCGGTGTGATCCTGGCCGCGCAGCAGGTCGTCGTGACCCAGCCGACCGCCGGGCTCTTCAAGGCCTTCTCGACGACGTGCACGCACCAGGGCTGCGAGGTGACATCCGTCGCGGACGGCCAGATCGTGTGCCCGTGCCACGGCAGCTACTTCTCCGTGACCGACGGCGCGCCGACCGAGGGACCTGCGAAGAAGCCGCTCCCCGAGAAGGCGGTCACCGTCTCGGGCGACGCCGTCACCCTGGCCTGAGCTGGGGCGATCAGAGTCGGAGATCACGGCCGGTCACGGCTGACCGTGACTGTGGGCGGTCACTAGACTCCGCACGACCCCGCGAAGCGACGACGCACCACGGCGTGTGCGCTCGCCGGGGTGGGTGAGGAGTTTGCGCGGATGACATCAGGCAGGGCACCGCAGGACGCCCCGACCGACCAGGTGGACGAGCAGGAGCTCAGCGAGAACGCCCCGGAGCCGCCCGAGCACCTGGTGCTCGCGGCCGAGTTCTCCGACGCCACCCGCGACCAGTGGGCGGCGGCGGTCGACGGCGTGGTCCGGAAGTCTGGGCGCATCGGCGAGGACGCGCCGCTCGGCGCGGGCGTCGAGAAGCTCGCCTGGGACACCGCCGACGGCATCCGCGTGCAGCCGCTCTACACGGCCGAGGACGTCGCGGACCTGCCCGCGACCGGGGTCCCGGGGGCCCTGCCCTTCGTGCGCGGCTCCCGCACCGGCGGGCACGTGCCGGACGGGTGGGACGTCCGCCAGCACCACGCCGCGCCCTCCGCGGCAGCGGTGCAGGACGCCCTGCTGGCCGACCTCGAGAACGGCGTCTCGTCGGTGTGGCTCGCCGTGGGCGCCGGCGGGATCCCGGTGGCCGAGCTGGGCGCGGCGCTCGACGGCGTCGTGCTCGACCTCGCCCCGGTCGTGCTCGACGCGGGTGAGTCGGCCGCGGAGGCCGCCGAGGCCTTCCTGACCCTGGCCGAGGAGCGCGGCGTCGCGAAGGACGCCCTGCTCGGCACCCTCGGGCTCGACCCGATCGGCCTGCGGGCCCGCGCCGGCTCGGGACCGGACGTCGACTCGGTGGTCCCCCTCGCCACCCGCGTCGCGGGGGAGTACCCGCAGGTGCGGGCCGTGGTCGTCGACGCCACCGCGGTCCAGGAGGCCGGCGGGTCCGAGGCGCAGGAGCTCGGCTTCTCGCTCGCCGCCGGCGTGGCCTACCTGCGCGCGCTCACCGGCGCCGGGCTCCCGGTGTCCGACGCCGCCCGCGTGCTCGAGTTCCGCTACTCGGCCACCGCCGAGCAGTTCCCGACCATCGCCAAGCTCCGCGCCGCCCGCCGGCTCTGGGGCCGGGTCCTGGAGGCCTCCGGCGCCCTGTCCGACGACCCGGCGGCCGCGGGCCAGGCCCAGCACGCCGTCGTCTCGCCGACGCTCTTCAGCAGGCGGGACCCGTGGGTGAACATGCTGCGCGGCACGGTCGCCGGGTTCGCGGCCGGCGTCGGTGGCGCCGACGCCGTGACCGTGCCGCCGTTCGACATCGCGATCGGCGAGGCCGAGCCCTTCTCCCGGCGCGTCGCGCGCAACACCCAGGCGCTGCTGATCGAGGAGTCGCACCTGTCCCGGGTGATCGACCCGGGCGGCGGGTCCTGGTACGTCGAGCACCTCACGGACGACCTGGCCCGCGCCGGCTGGGCCTTCTTCCAGGAGCTCGAGGCCGCGGGCGGCGCCGTCGCAGCGCTGGACTCCGGCCTGGTCGCCGAGAAGGTCGGCGAGGTCCGGGCGAAGCGGGAGAAGGGCGTCGCGACCCGCCGGACCCCGCTCACCGGCGTCAGCGAGTTCCCGGACCTCGACGAGAAGCCGGTCGAGCGCACCCCGCTGCCGGAGCCCGTGGCCCGCGGCGGCCTGCCGCTGTACCGGCCGGCGGAGGCCTACGAGGCGTACCGCGACCGGTCGGACGCGATCCTGGCCGAGACGGGTGCCCGCCCGGCCGCGTTCCTGGCCACGCTCGGCCCGCTCGCGGCGTACACCGCCCGCGCCGGGTTCGCCCGCAACCTCCTGCAGGCCGGCGGGATCGCCGGGCCGGAGGCCGGCCCGACCGAGACGCCGGATGAGGTCGCCGAGGCCTTCCGCAAGTCCGGCTCCCCGGTCGCCGTCCTCTGCTCCACCGACGCCCTGTACGGCGAGCGCGCCGAGGCCACGGCCGCCGCGCTGCGCGAGGCCGGTGCCGCGCGCATCCTGCTCGCGGGCAAGGGTTCCTACGACGGCGTCGACGGGTACCTGTTCGCCGGGTGCGACGCCCTGGCCGTCATCGACGACGTCTACGCCGCTCTGGAGGGGTCACGTTGAGCGAGCTTGCGAGCCCACCATTGAATGCAGCGACCCTCGTCGCGTCGCTGACGAGCGCCAGCGAGGAGGCGGCGTGACCATCCCCGACTTCACGAAGGTGGACCTCGCGTCCGGTGCGGCGCCCACGGCCGACTGGGCCGGCGGTCCGGAGGCCTGGGAGGCCCCCGAGGGCATCTCGGTCAAGCCGTTCTACGGCGCGGCCGACACCGAGGGCCTGGACTTCCTGCGCACCTACCCGGGCATCACGCCGTACCTGCGCGGGCCGTACCCGACCATGTACGCGAGCCAGCCCTGGACGATCCGCCAGTACGCGGGCTTCTCCACGGCCACCGAGTCCAACGCCTTCTACCGCCGCAACCTCGCGGCCGGCCAGAAGGGCCTGTCGATCGCGTTCGACCTGGCCACGCACCGCGGCTACGACTCCGACCACCCGCGCGTGGGCGGCGACGTCGGCATGGCGGGCGTCGCGATCGACTCGATCTACGACATGCGGCAGCTGTTCGACGGCATCCCGCTGGACAAGATGTCCGTGTCCATGACGATGAACGGCGCGGTGCTCCCGGTGCTCGCCCTCTACATCGTCGCGGCGGAGGAGCAGGGGGTGAAGCCGGAGCAGCTCGCGGGGACCATCCAGAACGACATCCTCAAGGAGTTCATGGTCCGCAACACCTACATCTACCCGCCGCAGCCGAGCATGCGGATCATCTCGGACATCTTCAGCTACACGTCCCAGAAGATGCCGAAGTTCAACTCGATCTCGATCTCCGGGTACCACATCCAGGAGGCCGGGGCGACGAACGACCTCGAGCTCGCCTACACCCTGGCCGACGGCGTGGAGTACCTGCGCGCCGGGATCGACGCCGGCCTGGACGTGGACAAGTTCGCCCCGCGGCTGAGCTTCTTCTGGGCGATCGGCATGAACTTCTTCATGGAGGTCGCCAAGATGCGGGCCGCGCGCCTGCTCTGGTCGAAGCTCGTGAACCAGTTCTCGCCCAAGAACCCGAAGTCGCTGTCGCTGCGCACCCACTCGCAGACGTCGGGCTGGTCGCTGGCCGCGCAGGACGTCTACAACAACGTGGTCCGCACCTGCATCGAGGCGATGGCGGCGACCCAGGGCCACACCCAGTCGCTGCACACGAACTCGCTCGACGAGGCGCTCGCGCTGCCCACCGACTTCTCGGCGCGGATCGCCCGCAACACCCAGCTGCTGCTGCAACAGGAGTCCGGCACCACCAAGGTCATCGACCCGTGGGGCGGCTCGTACTACGTCGAGAAGCTCACCTACGACCTGGCCCGCCGGGCGTGGGGGCACATCGCCGAGGTCGAGAAGGCCGGCGGCATGGCCCGGGCGATCGACGCCGGCATCCCGAAGCTGCGCGTCGAGGAGGCCGCGGCCCGCACCCAGGCCCGCATCGACTCCGGCCGGCAGCCGGTGATCGGCGTGAACAAGTACGTGGTCGACTCCGACGAGGTCGTCGAGGTCCTCAAGGTCGACAACGCGCAGGTGCGCCGCGAGCAGATCGAGAAGCTCGAGCGGCTGCGCGCCGAGCGGGACTCCCGTGCCGTGGACGCGGCGCTGAAGGCCCTGACCGACTCGGCCGCGGCGATCGCGGACGGCTCGGAGCGCGGCTTCGACCAGAACCTGCTGGCCCTCGCCGTCGACGCCGCCCGCGCGAAGGCCACGGTCGGCGAGATCTCCGACGCGCTGGAGAAGGTGTTCGGGCGGCACTCCGGGCAGATCAGGATCATCTCCGGCGTGTACTCCGAGGAGGCCGGGGCCAGCCCGGCGATCACCCGTGCCCGCGAGCTCGTCGGCGGGTTCGCCGAGGAGGAGGGCCGCCAGCCCCGCATCCTCGTCGCCAAGATGGGTCAGGACGGGCACGACCGCGGCCAGAAGGTGATCGCGACGGCGTTCGCCGACCTGGGCTTCGACGTCGACGTCGGCCCGCTGTTCCAGACCCCGGCCGAGGTGGCGCGGCAGGCCGTCGAGGCCGACGTCCACGTCGTCGGGGCGAGCTCGCTCGCGGCCGGGCACCTCACGCTGGTGCCCGAGCTGAAGGAGGAGCTGGCGAAGCTGGGCCGCGAGGACATCATGATCGTCGTGGGTGGCGTGATCCCGCCGGCCGACGTGCCGCAGCTGATCGACATGGGCGCCGCGGCGGTGTTCCCGCCCGGCACCGTGATCGCGGAGTCGGCCGTCGAGCTGCTCGGCAAGCTGTCGGCCGCGCTGGGTCACGGGGACCACGCGGAGTCGACGGACTGATGCCCCCGAAGCCGCCGGACGTCCCGGCACTCGCCAAGGGCGTGCTCGACGGCAACCGCACGGTCCTGGCCCGCGCGATCACCCTCGTCGAGTCCAAGCGCGCCGACCACCGGCAGGCGGCCCAGCAGCTGCTCCTGGAGCTGCAGCCGCACGCCGGCGGCGCGACGCGGGTCGGGATCTCCGGCGTGCCGGGGGTCGGCAAGTCGACCTTCATCGAGGCGCTCGGCACCCGGCTGACGGGGGACGGGCACAAGGTGGCGGTCCTGGCCGTCGACCCGTCGTCCACCCGGACGAAGGGGTCGATCCTGGGCGACAAGACCCGGATGGCCGCCCTCGCCGTCGACGACAACGCCTTCATCCGGCCCTCGCCGAGCGCCGGCACGCTCGGCGGGGTCGCCCGGCGCACGCGCGAGACGATGGTGCTGATGGAGGCCGCGGGCTACGACGTCGTGCTGGTCGAGACGGTCGGCGTCGGCCAGTCCGAGGTCACCGTGGCCGGGATGGTCGACACCTTCCTGTTCCTCACCATCGCCCGCACCGGCGACCAGCTGCAGGGGATCAAGAAGGGGATCCTGGAGCTGGCCGACGTCGTCGCGGTGAACAAGGCCGACGGCCCGCACGAGCGCGAGGCGAAGGCCGCGGCCCGGGACCTCGCCGGTGCGCTGCACATGATGGCGCCGGCGAGCGAGCACTGGCGGCCGAAGGTGCTCTCGTGCAGCGCGCAGACCGGGAAGGGCCTCGACAAGGTCTGGGGCACGGTCCTCGAGCACCGCGCGGCCCTGGAGAAGGCCGGCGAGCTCGCGACGCGCCGGGCCGACCAGCAGGTCGAGTGGATGTGGGCGATGGTCCGCGACCAGCTGATGGACCGGCTCACCAGCGACCCGGGGGTGAAGAAGCGTCTGCCCGCGCTCACCGACGAGGTCCGTACCGGGGAGCTGACGCCCACGCTGGCCGCCCAGGAGATCCTCGACCTCCTCGGCTGAGCCACGGGAGTCGCCCCGGACGCGCCGGGACCCGGACGAGACAGACGGCGCAGGTCGGCGCATGCTGGGAACGTGACGGACGTGGCGGGCCGGTCCCGGGAGCGCGCACAGGCGCACCCCGGCGAGCCCCCCCGCCCGGACGAGGGCCGGGGGCCCGGCCCGGCTCCGGGAGCGTCCGGTCCGACCGACACACCGAGGCCCGCCCAGCCCGACACGCCCGTGTCCGGCCCACCCGACACGCCCGTGTCCGGCCCACCCGACACACCCGTGTCCGGCCCACCCGACACGCCGGTGTCCGGGCCGCCCGGCTCGCTGCCCGCCCCGCCCGACGCCCCGACCGTCCGGCTCACGGCCGGCGGCGACCCCCGGCCCTACGGCCGGCACGGCGCCTGGGTCCTGATGAAGCGCACGCTCGTCCGGGCGTGGGACGACAACATCTTCAGCGAGTCGGCGGCCGCCGCGTTCTGGCAGACGCTGTCCCTGCCGCCGCTGCTCCTGGGCCTGCTGGGCAGCCTCGGCTACATCGGCGGCTGGTTCGGCCCCGACACCATCGACCTCGCCGAGCAGCAGATCATCCGCGGCGTCTCCACGGTGTTCAGCCGCAACGTCGTCGACGAGATCATCGCCCCGACCGTCTCGACACTGCTCACCACCGGCCGCAGCGAGCTGGTGTCGCTGGGCTTCGTGATCTCGCTGTGGTCCGGGTCGTCGGCCATGTCGTCGTTCGTCGACGCGATCACGCGGGCGCACGACCAGTACGGTGTCCGCAATCCCGTGTGGCAACGGATGCTGGCGCTGCTCATGTACCTCGTGGCGCTGGTCGGCGGGATCATCTCCCTGCCGCTGCTGGCCCTCGGACCCGACCGGCTGCCGAAGCTGCTGCCCGCCTCCTGGCAGGACCCGGCCGTCACGCTGATCGGCTGGCTGTACTACCCGGTGCTCGCGTTCGGGCTGGTCCTGGCGCTGACCACGCTCTACAAGCTCGCCCTGCCGGCGAAACCGCCCTGGCACCGCGGGCTGCCGGGCGCGCTGCTCGCCGCCGTGGTGTTCCTGGCCGGGGTCACCGCGCTGCGGGTCTACATCAGCTGGCTCACCACCACCGGCTACACCTACGGCGCCCTCGCCGCCCCGATCGCGTTCCTGCTCGCCGCGTTCTTCATCGGGCTCGCGATCGTGCTGGGCGCGCACTTCAACGCCGCCGTCCAGCACTACTGGCCCAAGCGGCTCAAGGACCGGCGGAACGTCGTGCCACAACCGCCCCATTCGTAACGATTGCGAGATCCGCTCCGAACGCCCGCGGTCGACGACGACCACGGAGGTGTCCGCGAGTGCTGACCCCGGGCGAGACCAAGGACCTGATGCGGCGCTTCGAGGCCGCGATGAACGAGCGCCGGCTCGACGACCTGGACGCGTTCATCGCGCCCGACGTCGTGCGGCACTGCGAGGCGACGCCCGCCGTCGTCGTCACGAACCTGGACCAGCTCAAGGACTTCCTGCGGTTCGACGCCGCGGTCTTCCCGGACAACAAGCAGACCTTCGAGCACATCGTCGTCGACGGGGACATGGTCGGGCTCTGGGCGACCTACGAGGGCACCCAGGACGGCGACCTCGGCCCGTTCCCGGCCACCGGGAAGTACGCCAAGATCAGCTTCGGGGCCGTGTTCCGGATGGCCGAGGGCAAGATCGCCGAGTGGTGGATCACCTGGGACAACATGGCGATCCTCCGCCAGCTCGGGCACCTGCAGGGCTGACACCCGCGGGTGTGCGGGGCAGGATGCCGCACATGACCTCACCGGGGGCGTGGCTGCGCCGCCACGACCCCGGGCTGGTCGCCGTCCGGCGGGCGGCGCGCGTCACGGTCGTCGCGTGCCTGGGGTTCTACGTCTGCCGGTACGTCCTCGGCGAGCCGGACATGGCCGCGTACGCGCTGTTCGGGGCCGTCGCGCTCGGGGCGCTCTCGCAGATCCCCGGCCCGCCACCCCGCCGCGCGCGGACGCTCCTGGCGATGCTGCCCGTCGGGGCCGTGCTGATCACCCTCGGCACGCTGCTGTCCTTCGACCTCGTCGCGGCGACGGCCGGGATGTTCGTCCTCGGCTTCGCGGTGAGCTACGTGGGCGTGGGCGGCCCACGGCTGGTGGGACTCGCCGCCGGGACGCAGCTGCTCTACATCCTCCCGTGCTTCCCGCCGTTCGACCCCGGCTCGCTGGGCTGGCGCGTCGCGGGGTTCGCGCTCGCCGTGGTGCTGCTGACGGCCGCCGAGCTGGTGCTCTGGCCCGACCGCAGCCCGCCGCCCTACACCGACCGGCTGGCCGCGGCCGTCGGCGCGCTCGCCGGGTGTCTCGACGCCGTGGCCGACGCCTGGACCGGCCGCGGCCGGGACCGGCTCGAGGCCCTCCTGCCCGAGGCGGTCGACGCCGCCGAGGCCCTCCGGCCCTCGCAGCTGCCTCCCGGCCAGGCCCCGGCGTCGGCCGGTCGTCGGGACCACGCCCTGGCCACGGCGGCCGGGACGGCGCGCCTGCTGCTCGGGCGGACCGCCGACCTCGCCCTGGCCGACGACCGGGACGCCTCGGACCTGCCCGCCGCCGCGGCCCTGCTCCGCGTGGTGTCCGGCTGTGCCGCGGCCGCCGCCGCGTGGCTGCGCGGCGAGGGCGAGCTCCCGGACACCGACCGCATCGGCGCGGCCCTGCGCGAGTTCCGGGCGGCCCGTGCGGCCGTCCCGCCGGACGGCATCCCGCCGGAACGCCTGCGGCTCGGCTCGATGGTCCTGCAGCTGGGGGAGTGGACGAAGACCCTGGTCACGGCGTTGCGGGTGGCCGGGGGCGCACCGATCCCGCCCGACACGACGCCACCCTCGGCCAGGCCCGGGGTCTTCTGGTTCGCCCGAGAGCCGGAGTGGGCGCTGCTCTGGCACCGGCTGCGCGAGCACCTCACGCCACGCTCGGTCTACTTCCAGGGTGCCCTCCGGCTCGCCGTGGCCCTCGCCGTCGCCCGGCTGCTGGCCGGGCTGTTCGACCTGTCCCACGGGTTCTGGGTGCTGCTCACCATCCTCACCGTGCTGCGCACGACGGCGGCCGAGACCCGCGCGCTGCTGCGGCCCGCCCTGATCGGCACCACGATCGGCGCGCTCATCGCCGCCGGGCTGCTCGTGCTGGGCGTGCCGCCGACGACCTACGCGATCCTGCTGCCCTTCGTGATGCTCGTCGGCTTCGCGGCCGGGCCGCTGCTCGGGCCCGGCTGGGCGCAGGCGCTGTTCACGCTGGTCATCTCGCTGGTGTTCGCCCAGGTCAGCCCCGCGGACTGGCACCTCGCCGAGGCCCGGCTGCTCGACGTCGCCGTCGGCGCCGCGATCGGCGTGGTCATCGGCCTGATCGCCTGGCCCCGTGGCGGGAGCGGGGAGCTGCACCGCGCCGCGGCGGAGTTCCTCGCCGACGCCGCGGGCGTGGTCCGCGAGACGGTGCGGGTGGTCGCCGAGGGCGCCCGGCCCGCCGACGCCCTGCCCCGTGCCCGCCGCACCGGCCGCCTCGCCGAGGCCTCCTTCGCGCTGTACCAGAGCGAACGGCACCCCCGCCCGGGCGTCGTCGACTGGCAGGCGACCCTCGTGGCCGGGCACCACGCCGTCCGCGGCGCCGAGGCGCTGGTCCGCGAGTGCCCGACCGGCCGGCTCCTCACCTGCGTCGGCCCGCTGGACCTGGCCGCCGCCGACGTCGCCGCCCGCTTCGAGCACGTCGCCCTCGGGCTCGCGCGCCGCGACCGCACGGCCCTCACCGCGCCGACCCTCCCGCCGCCGGACCTCGACTGGCCCACGGACCTCGGCGTGGACCTCTACCACCTCGCCGACCTGCGGGTCTGGCTCGACGGACTGCGGGACGACCTCTCCCGGGTCCTCGCCGCTCGGACCGGTGCGCCCGAGCCGGCGGTCGACGTCCGCGTCAGGCTGGCCGGGATCGCGGACGGGGCGCCGGGGTAGGGCGGGGTGATCATCGGTCGTGGACGCGGGCGGTGGGTTGTCGACCCTCCGGGTCCACGGTCGACGATCACGGTGCCCGACAGGAGCGTCGCCGTGGTCCTCAGCGTCGAAGCGCGGCGAGGGCGGACCCGACGGCGTTCTGCAGCAGGCCGGCCTCCGAGGGCAGGGTGAGCCAGGTGAAGCCCAGTTCGCGGTAGGTCGGGGCCCAGTCCGGGGCGCCGCAGTAGACCCCGACCGGCATCCCCGCCTCCCGGCACTGGCCGGTGACGGACCGGAGGAGGTCGCGGTACCCGTCGTCGTCGAGCGGCGGGATCGCGGCCCGGCCCGAGCTCAGCGAGAGGTCCGACGGCCCGACGAAGATCGCGTCCACGCCCTCGACCTGCAGGATCGCCGGGAGGTCCGCGACCGCGGCCATCGTCTCGACCATGATCACGCAGCGGCCCCGGGCGAGGACGTCCGCGCCGGTCCAGCCCACCCGCGTCGGCCCGAAGCTGCGCACCCCGGCCGGCGGGTACGCGCACGCGGCGGCGGCCGTCGCGGCCTCGGCGGCGGAGTCGACCAGCGGGACGATCACCCCGTCCGCCCCGCGGTCGAGCGCCCTGGCGATCGGGTCCGGGGCGTTGTGCGGCACGCGGACCAGGGTGGGGACGCCGCGTAGCGCCTGGAGCGTGGCGAGCAGCGAGTCGTCGCCGAGGAGGCCGTGCTGGGCGTCGAGGCAGACGACGTCCACGCCGGAGGAGCCGACGATCTCGGCCGCGGTGGGGGAGGGCAGCTGACACCAGCCGGCGACGGCGCCGTCGAAGGAGAGGGTCATGACCGAAGACCCTGCCCCCTCGGCGCGCCTCGCGGGAACCGGGGTGCGGCCACCGTAGGGTCACGCGGTGCTCGGGGTCAGTCACGCCACGTCCGGAGCGGCCCTCGGGCTCGCGGTCGCGGGGCTCGCCCCGCAGGCGGTGGGCACGGCCCCGACGGCAGGCACGATCCTGACCTTCGCCGGCGTGACGGCCGGGGCGGCGCTGCTGCCCGACCTCGACCACCCGTCGTCGACGGCGAGCCGCCGGTTCTCGTGGGCCTCCTGGCTCGCCGCGCACGCCGTCCGGCCGCTGTCGGCCCTGGTCTTCCGCCTGACCCGCGGCCCCCGCGACTCCGGGCGCGGCACGCACCGCGGCCTGACCCACACGCTGGCCGGCGCGCTGCTGCTCGCCGCGGGCGTGGGCGTCGCGAGCGCGCGCTGGGGCACGCCGGTCACCGCCGGGGTGCTGTTCGTCTGCCTGGCGCTGGCGATCAAGGGGCTCGACGGCCTGGTCCCCGGCCCGCCGTCGCTGGTGATCGCCGCCGGTCTGACCTGGGTGGCCGAGGAGTACCTCCCCGGCGGCACCGCGGGGACGGCCGGTTGGCTCGGCCTCGCCGTCGGGCTCGGGATGCTCGTGCACTCGCTGGGCGACGCCGTGACCGAGTCCGGGGCCCCGCTGCTGTGGCCCTTCCCGATCCGCGGCCGGCACTGGTACCCGATCGGCAGCCCGCGGCCGCTGCGGTTCCGCGCCGGCGGCCGCGTGGAGGCGCTGCTGGTGGCGCCCCTGCTCACCCTCGGCACCCTCGCGCTGGCGGTCTATGTCGTGCCCGGGGCCCTCGACGTCCTACTGGACCTGCGCGCCCGGCTCGTCGCGGGCGGATGATGGTCGACGTGAGCGACTGGAGCCTGCCCGGCCGGCCCGTGATCGGGATCCTGCACCCCGGGGCGATGGGCGCCGCCCTCGGCTCTGCCCTGAAGGCCCGGGCCGGCGCCGTGATCTGGGCCGACGCGGGGCGGTCCCAGGCCACCTCCAAGCGCGCCGAGCTGGCCGACCTGGTCGCCGTGCCGGACGTCGGGGAGCTGGCCCGGCGCGCCCACGTCGTGATCTCGATCTGTCCGCCCGGGGCCGCCCTCGACGTCGCCGGGCAGGTCGCCGAGGCCGTCGCGGGGCAGGACCGCACCCCGCTCTACGTCGACGCGAACGCCGTCTCGCCCGCCACGGTCGCGGCCATCGGCGAGCTCCTCCCGGACGACGCCGTGGTCGACGGGGCGGTGATCGGCCCGCCGGCCTGGGAGGCGGGCACCACCGTCCTGTGGCTCTCGGGGCCGCACGCCGCGACCGTCGAGGCCCTGTTCGCCGGGACCCCCTTCACAGCGCGCACCCTCGGCCCCGAGCCGGGCACCGCGAGCGCGCTCAAGGCCTGCTTCGCGCTGCAGAGCAAGGCGCTGCCGGCGATCTGGCTGGCTCTCGACGAGGCGGCCCGCACTCTCGGGGTCGACGGCCCGCTCCGTGAGGAACTGGCCCGGACCGGTGTGGACTACCCGGCCGAGCTGGGCGCGGTGGCGGCGCGCGCGAAGGAGAAGGGCTGGCGGTGGGTCGCGGAGATGGAGGAGGCGGCCGACGCCCTGGCCGCGGCCGGGGTGCCCGACGGCTTCTCCCGCGCCGCGGCCGAGATGTACCGGCGCGCCTGATCTCCCGACTCGCGGGTCAGGAACTCCCGACTCGCGGGTCAGGAATTCCCGACTCGTGCGCCGGGGGCTCAGCTCGACGGGCCGAACCGCTCCACCCGGATCCGGTCCGTGCCGACGTCGAGCCCCGTGAGCAGGTCGGTGGCGGTGTCGCAGAAGGGCGGTGTGCCGCAGACGAAGACCGTCTGCGCCGGCAGCAGGAGCGGCTCGAGGTCCGCCGCCGTGATCCGGCCCGGCGGCCGCGCGTACCCGGGCGGCACCTCGCGGGTGTAGACGATCGTGGTCTCCGGCCCGGGCAGCTCGTCGCCGTAGTAGAGGGCCGCCGGCGTGCGTGCCGAGACGATCAGCCGGAAGAGCTTCGACCCCGCGATCCGGGCGGAGCGCAGCATCGCCATGAGCGGCACCACCCCGGACCCGCCGGCCACGCCGAGCGCCGGCGCGTCCCCGGGCCAGGCGAACCAGCCGCCGATCGGCCCGCGGACCTCGAGCTGGTCCCCGGGCTCGACGACCTCGTGCAGGAACTCCGACACCTCGCCGCCGGGCAGGAGCTCGACGGTCAGGTCGATCTCGTCCGTGCCCGGGACCGACGCCACGGAGTAGTCCCGCTGCGCGGTGTAGCCGTCCTCCGCGGTCAACCTGACCACGTAGTACTGACCGGCGATGTGCCCGGACTCCGCCGGGAGCTTGAGCCGGAAGGTCTTCGCCGTGGGCGTCTCCCGCCGGACGTCGAGGACCGTCGCCGTCTGCCAGACCGCCATCAGTCCCCCTGGTAGCGCTGCTCGAGCCAGGGGTCGCCCCGGTCGTGGTAGCCGTTGCGCTCCCAGAAGCCCTGCTCGTCCTCGGCCATGACCCGCAGGCCGGAGGCCCACTTCGCGCTCTTCCAGAAGTACAGGTGCGGCACGAGCAGCCGGGCCGGACCGCCGTGCTCGACGGTCAGCGGCCGTCCGTCCGCCTGCCACACGACCCAGGCCCTGCCGCCGGTCACGTCGGCCAGCGGGAGGTTCGTGGTGTAGCCGGTGTGCGCCGTGGCCATGACGAACTTCGCCTCGGGCTGCACGCCCACGGCGTCGAGCAGGGTGTCGACCGAGACGCCGTCGAACGTCATGCCCAGCTTCGACCACGTGGTGACGCAGTGGATGTCCCCGGAGTACCGCGAGCCGGGCAGGGCGTGGATCTCGTCCCAGGTCCAGCTGCGCGGGCGGTCGACGAGGCCCTCGATCGTGAAGGTCCAGCGGTCCGTGCCGATCCGCGGGGTGGCCTCCGCGTTGAGCACGGGCCAGTCGTCCTTCGCGTCGTACTGGCCCGGGGGCAGCCGCGGGTCGCGCGTCGCCCGGCCGCGCCCGGTGAATCCTCGGGTGATCGCCATTCCCGTCCCTTCGCCGGTCCTACCGGGACACAGCATGGCGGACCGGGGCGACATTCCCGCGCCCGGAGCGGTGTGAGGTCGTCAGGCGCGGTTGAGCCCCGGTTCGCGGTCCGGGATCACGAACGACCCGGCGGTGCGGATCGGCAGGTCCGGCGTCGTCACGGCGTCGAGCACCCGGAAGTCCGCGGTGACCTGCCCGGGCTCGTAGCGCGCCCGGAGGTACCCGCGGCGGTTGCTGCGGAACCTCAGGTGCGGGTTGGTGTGCAGGTCGGGGTGGTCGGTGGCGGCGTCGCCGTCACCACCGGAGGTGATGGAGCTGGAGACGAGCTCGGTGCCGACGGTCGGCGACGCCGGGTCGGCGTAGTCCGTCTTGATCTCGTTGGCCCAGTGGATGTGCACGTCGCCGGTGAGGACCACGGCGTTGCGCACCCCGGCGTCGACCCAGCTGCGGGTGACCCGGTGGCGGGAGGCGGCGTAGCCGTCCCAGCCGTCCATCGAGAACTTCTCGGGCGCGCCCGGGTCGGTGTCGCGCTGCGCGAAGAACACCTGCTGGCCGAGCACGTCCCAGCGGGCCCGGGACCGGCGGAAACCGTCGGCGAGCCAGCGCTCCTGCGCGGCCCCGGGCAGCGACCGGGCCGGGTCCAGCCGCTGCGCGCAGCCGACGCGCTGCCCGTCGCCGCAGGCCTGGTCGTCGCGGTACTGCCGGGTGTCGAGCATGTGGAAGGTGGCCAGGCCGCCCCACTCGACCCGGCGGTACAGCTGCATGTCGTACCCCCGCGGCACCGACGCGCGCCGCAGCGGCATGTTCTCGTAGTAGGCGCGGAAGGCGGCGGCCCGGCGGGCGAGGAAGGCCTCCCGGGTCTGGTCGTCCTCGGGCACGTCGCCGGCCCAGTCGTCGTCGGTCTCGTGGTCGTCCCACACGACCACCCACGGGGCGACGGCGTGCGCGGCCTGCAGGTCCGGGTCGCTGCGGTACTGCGCGTACCGCTGCCGGTACCCGGCCAGCTCGGTGGTCTCGGCGCCGGCGACGGACCGCACGGACCTCTGCGGAGTCGGGTACTCGTACTGGTAGTCGCCGAGGTGCAGGACGAGGTCGGGCTCGTCCTCGGCGAGCCGCCGGTAGGCCGTGAAGTAGCCGATGGGGTAGTTCGAGCAGGACGCGACGCAGGTCGTCAGCGCCGCACCGACGGCGCCGGCCGGGGGAGCGGTGCGGGTCCGGCCCGCCGGGGACACCGCCCCGTCGGCCCGGAACCGGTAGAAGTACTCGCGGCCCGGCGCCAGGCCGGTCGTCTCGACGTGCACGGAATGCGCGGCCTCGGGCACGGCGTCGACCGTCCCGCGCTGCTCGATCACGGTGAAGCGCTCGTCCCGGGCCACCTCCCACTCGACCGGCACCACCCGCGCGGGCATGCCCCCCAGGCCGTCGGCCGCGAGGGGATCCGGCGCCAGCCGGGTCCACAGGACCATGCCGTCGGACGAGGGATCACCGGAGGCGACGCCGAGGGTGAACGGGTCGCGGGCGGACCTCGACGGGATGCGTGGGCCCGCGGCGGTGAGGACCCCGGTGGCGGCGGTGGTGGTGAGGGCGGCTCCGAGCAGGAACAGGCGGCGGCCGAACGGCGGGAGCGCCATGTCCCCCATGCGACGCAGTGGGGTTGACCGCGGCCCCTCGTCCCGGGTGATCCGCACGCCACCTCCCGGTGAACAGCCGGGCTCAGCCGGCCGCGAGGCCCGGCAGCCTGCGGTCCAGCGCGAGCGCGCCGAACCCGAGCCCGACGAACAGGACGGCCACCACCAGGCAGTTGATCGCGACCCGCGCGTAGCCGTGCGCGACGACGTCGACGAACGGGTACGGGTACCAGTCGATCACCGCCCCGCGGACGAGCGTGAACGCCAGCCACGCGAGCGGGTAGACCGCGGAGAGCAGCACGACGTCCCGGTCCACCAGCCCACGCGGGCCGAACAGCAGCCACCCGAGGACGGCGAACAGCGGCGTGATCATGTGGCACAGGACGTTGGCGACCTCGTGCAGGCCCTGCGGGTTCGCGGTCTGGGCCAGCACCAGGTTGTAGACGATGCCGGTGACGGCGATGGCCACCACGGCGTCGAGCAGCAGGATCCGCATCGCGCGGGAGTCCCGCTCGGGGTCGATCGTCAGGAGCACGTACGCGATCCCGACGACCAGGTTGCTGAGGATCGTGAAGAACGCGAACACGTTGGCCACGCGCGAACCGGTGCTGGCGAAGATCGAGTACGGGCTGGAGTGGACCGCCGTCGCCACCACCTGCAGCACGACCCCGAGCAGGGCGAGCGCCCCCACGAGCCCGAACCACGGCCGGGCGAGCGGGAGGTAGCGGGGCACCGGAGGACTCTAGCCGCGGATCCGCCGGTCCGACGGGCGGCGAGGACGGCCGACGACGACCACGCCGACAGGTGACGGTCGCGCTTGTCCCCTTTCGGCGGATTCGTCCGACCTCGACGGTGACCCTGGGCAGCACGGTCATCACCCGTTCGCCGGAGATGGAGCACGGAGAGCGATCGTCATGCCGGTGGAACGCCGGTGTCACGGCTGCGTAACACACGGCCGGGACGGTGCGAGGCGCTCCACGCTCCGCACGCCGTGATCAGGGAGACGCATGACGCCCGCCGACGACCTCGACATCGGCTTCACCGGTGCCCGCTTCGGCGGCGCACCCCGGAAGAGGCGGCGCAAGAAGGGCGAGGCGCCCGCGCAGAACCAGCCCGAGCGGCGGACCGCGGACGAGGCGGACACGGCGGCGATGCCGGTCGTCGGCGAGGCGCCCGCCGCACCCGGCCCGGCGCCCGTCGCCGATCCCGCCGAGGCCGGCGAGCTCACGGGCCTCCACGAGGCTCCCGCCGTGGGGTGCACCGGCGCCCGGTTCGGCGGGTCCTCCCGCCGCCGCCGCGACCGCGACGAGCACCCGGAGCCGGTGCCGGTGGTGGCCGGACCGGTGGCCCTGCCGCCGCTGTCCCCGCCCGTGGTCGAGGACGTCGACGAGGAGTACGTGCAGGACGACGCCGGCCGCTCGCTGGCGGTGCGGCCGTACTTCTACACCAAGGGCCGCACCCGGTCCCGCTACGAGCTGGCGATCGAGACGCTGGTGTCCACGCCGCCCGCGGCCCTGCGCCGCCCGGAGCTGGCCGAGCACACCGCGATCCTCGAACTGTGCCGCGAGCCCCGGTCCATCGCCGAGATCGGCGCGATCACGGGGATGCCGCTCGGCGTGGCCCGGGTCGTGGTCGGCGACCTCGCGGTGACGGGCGGGCTCGAGGTGCACCGCACCGTCACGGCCGAGGGCCCCGACCTGGCCCTGATGGAGCGGGTGCTGAGCGGCCTCCGACGACTGTGAGCGCCGACCGGCGACCCTGCCCGTTCGGCCGGTCCGGCGGGCGCGCGGGGCCGCGATGTGGCACAACTCGTCCATGAGCGACTTCCTGGCCCCGCCCGTCCCGGTCGTCCCCGCGCCGTTCCACACGCCCGAGCGGGAGAAGCTGCAGGAGCAGGCGCGCGCCTTCGCCGCCGAGCGCGTCCTGCCGGTCGCCGACGAGCTCGACAAGGTCAAGGGCGAGATCCCGCGGTCGCTGCTCGACGAGATGGCCGAGCTCGGCTACTTCGGCATCACGGTGCCGCGCGAGCACGGCGGGCTGGGGCTGGGGGCCTTCGAGTACTGCATGATCGCCGAGGAGCTGGCCCGCGGCTGGATGAGCGTGGGCAGCATCATCGCCCGCGCCCAGGGCGCCGGCACCGGCGTGGCGGACGAGACGCGCCGGGCGGAGCTGCTGCGCCGCAGCGCCGCCGGCACCTGGATCGGGGCCATCGCCCTCTCCGAGCCCGATGCCGGGTCGGACCTCGCCGCCGTCGCCACCCGGGCGGAGCGGGACGGCGACGACTTCGTGATCACCGGTCGCAAGCGGTGGATCGGCAACGCGAAGGCCGCGGACTTCCTGCAGATCCTCGTGCGGACGGCGGACCCGGAGCCGGGGGAGAAGCGGTCCGCGGGACTGGCGACCCTCGTCCTCGAGAAGGAGCGGGACACCTTCCCCGAGGGCCTCTCCGGCACCCCGATCGACAAGATCGGCTATCACGGCTTCGTGACGTGGGACCTGGAGTTCGACGGGCTGCGGGTCCCGGCCGCGAACCTGCTCGGCGAGCAGGGCTTCGCGGAGGCCCAGCAGTGGCTCAACATCGCCCGCGTGCACACCGCGGCCCGTGCGGTGGGGCTCGCCCGGGGCGCCGTCGAGGACTGCATCGTCTACCTGCAGGAGCGCGAGCAGTTCGAGCACCCGATCGGCGACTTCCAGGCCATCCGGTTCAAGCTGGCCACGATGGCCGCGAAGGTCGAGCAGGCGCGGTCGTTCTACCAGCACGTCGCGCAGCGGCTGGACCAGGGCGAACCGTGCGAGCGGGAGACGGCGATGGTGAAGCTGCTGGCCACCGAGATGGCCGCCGAGGTCACCGGGGACGGCATCCAGCTGCACGGCGGCAACGGCTACACCACCGAGCACCGCGTCGAGCGCTACTGGCGCGACGCCCGCCTCACCACGATCTTCGAGGGCACCAGCGAGATCCAGCAGAAGATCATCGCCGACCGGCTGCTCCCGCGCAGCCCGCTGGGCTGAGATCCTGATCGGGTGACCGACGGTGCTGTCAGTGAAACCGGGGGTGGCGCCGCGCAGCGCGTCGTGGACCACCCGGTGCTCGACGTCCTGGCGCGGGTAGGGCTCGTCGCCTACGGCCTGGTGCACCTGCTGATCGCCGTGCTCGCCGTGCGGATCGCGCTCGGCGCGGGTGGGCAGGCGGACAAGGCGGGCGCCCTGCAGTCCGTCGCCGCCACCGCCGCGGGGCGGGTGGTGCTCTGGCTCGTCGTCGGCGGGCTGGTCGCGCTCGTGGCCGACCGGCTCGTGCAGGCCGCGTTCGGGCACCGCGGGCTGCCCCGGGTGCCGCGCCTGCGCCGCACGGCCGTCGACGTGGCCGAGGCGGTCGTCTACGCGCTGCTGGCGAAGACCGCGGCGGACGTGGCGGCGGACGGCGGCGCCGAGCCGTCGTCGACCCCGCTGCCGTCGCTGCTGCTCGGCCTGCCGGGCGGGCGGTTCCTGCTCGGGGCGGCCGGCCTGGGCGTGGTCACCGTGGCCGGGTACGCGGCGTACCGCGGGATCAGCGGTGCGTTCCGCCGCGACCTCGATCTCCGCGGGGCGGGCCTGCGCCGGTCGCTGCTGGTCATGCGACTGGGCCGGGTGGGCTGGACCGCGCTCGGCAGCGCGTACGTCCTGTCCGGCGGCCTGCTCGTGATCGCCGCGGTGCAGCACGATCCCGCCCAGCCGACCGGCCTCGACGCCGCGCTCAAGGGCCTGAGCGGGCACGCCGTGGGGCCCGCCGTGCTGATCGTGCTGGCCGCGGGGCTCGTGGTCTTCGCGGTCTACACGCTCTTCCACGCCCGCCACCGCGCGGCATAACGCCTCCGGCGAGGGCAGCCCGCTAGTCGCCGAAGCCGGTGATCCACAGGACGGCCTCGCCCGCCTCGTCGGAGGCGGCGAGGTCGACCTCGGCGATGATCGCCCAGTCGTGGTCGTCCGCGGGATCGTCGATGACCTGACGGACCAGCCAGCGCTCCGGCTCCTCGACGATGTCGATCATCTCGGGGCCGCGGGCGTCCGGGCCGATCCCGATGCCGCCGAAGCCGTGCAGGTCGAAGAAGGGCTGGAAGGCCTCCCGCCAGCGGTCCGCCGTCCAACCGGCCTCCTTGTCCAGCTCGCCGAGCAGGTCCCACCGGTTCAGCGAGGCGAGCTCGACCCGGCGGAACAGCGCGTTGCGCACCAGCACCCGGAAGGCCCGGGCGTTGCGGGTGACCCCGGCCGGGCCCTGGTCGAGCGACGGGGGAGCGGACTCGTCCTCGACCCCGCCGCCGGCGGCGAGCTTCTCCCACTCGTCGAGCAGGCTGGAGTCGACCTGGCGGACCAGCTCGCCGAGCCACTCGATGAGGTCGGTCAGCTCGTCCGTCCGTGCGTGCTCGGGCACGGTCTGCCGCAGCGCCCGGTAGCAGTCCGCGAGGTACCGCAGCACCAGGCCCTCGGAGCGGGCGAGCTGGTAGAAGGCCACGTACTCGTGGAAGGTCATGGCCCGCTCGGACATGTCCCGCACCACGGACTTGGGCGAGAGCCGGGCGTCCTCGACCCACGGCGCCCCGCGCCGGTAGGTCTCCAGCGCGCCGACCAGGAGCTCCTCGAGCGGCTTGGGGTGCGAGACGTCCTCGAGGAGCGACATCCGCTCCTCGTACTCGATGCCCTCGGCCTTCATCGAGGCCACGGCCTCGCCCTTGGCCTTGTTCTCCTGGGCGTAGAGCACGGGGCGGGGGTCGTCGAGCGTGGCCTCCACGACCGAGACGACGTCGTGCGCGTACGACCGCGACTCCCGGTCGAGCAGCTCGAAGGCGGCCAGGGCGAACGGCGACAGGGGCTGGTTGAGTGCGAAGTCCAGCTGCAGGTCGCCTACGAGCCGGATCGTGCGGCCCTCCGCGTCGGGCTCCGCGAGCTTCTCCACCACGCCCGCGGCGAGCAGCGCCCGGTAGATCGCGATGGCGCGCAGGATGTGCTTGCGCTGCCGGGGCCGCGGCTCGTGGTTGTCCTCGAGCAGGTGCCGCATCGCGGTGAACGCGTCCCCGGGCCGGGAGATCACGTTCAGCAGCATCGCGTGCGACACGTGGAAGTGGCTGGTCAGCGGCTCGGGCTGGGCGGCCTGCAGCTTCTCGTAGGAGGTCTGCGACCAGCCGACGAAGCCCTCCGGCGGCTGCTTGCGCACCACCCGGCGGCGCTTCTTCGGGTCGTCGCCCGCCTTCTGCAGGGCCTTGTGGTTCTCGATCTCGTGCTCGGGCGCCTCGGCGAGGACCGTGCCGACGGTGTCGTAGCCCGCCCGCCCGGCCCGCCCGGCGATCTGGTGGAACTCGCGCGCCTTGAGCGGGCGGGTACGCCGGCCGTCGTACTTCGACAGGCCGGTGAACAGCACGGTCCGGATCGGCACGTTGATCCCCACGCCGAGGGTGTCCGTGCCGCAGATGACCTTGAGCAGGCCGGCCTGGGCGAGGGTCTCCACGAGCCGCCGGTAGCGGGGGAGCATGCCGGCGTGGTGCACGCCGATCCCGTGCCGGACGAGCCGGGACAACGTCTTGCCGAACCCGGCGGTGAAGCGGAAGTCGCCGATCAGCTCGGCGATCGCCGCCTTCTCCTCCTTCGAGGTGACGTTGACGCTCATCAGCGCCTGCGCCCGCTCGACGGCCGACTGCTGGGTGAAGTGCACGACGTAGACCGGTGCCTCGTGCGTCCCGAGCAGCTCGGTGATCGTCTCGTGCAGCGGGGTGAGGACGTACCGGTAGTGCAGCGGCACCGGTCGCTCGACCGAGGTGATCTCGCGGGTGGCCCGGCCGGTGCGGCGGGTGAGGTCGTCCCGGAAGAACGACGTGTCGCCCAGCGTGGCGCTCATCAGCAGGAACTGCGCCTGGGGCAGCTCGACCAGCGGCACCTGCCAGGCCCAGCCGCGGTCCGGGTCGGCGTAGAAGTGGAACTCGTCCATCACGACCGAGCCGACGTCCGCCTGGGCGCCCTGGCGCAGCGCGATGTTCGCCAGGATCTCGGCGGTGCAGCAGATGATCTCCGCGCCCTCGTTGACGGCGGCGTCGCCGGTCAGCATGCCGACCTTGTCGGCGCCGAACACCTCGATGAGGTCGAAGAACTTCTCGCTGACCAGCGCCTTGATCGGCGCGGTGTAGAAGGTGCGGGCGCCGCGGGAGAGCGCGGCAGCGTGCGCGGCGATCGCGACGAGCGACTTCCCGGACCCGGTGGGGGTGGAGAGGATCACGTTGCCGCCGGTCGCGATCTCCAGCAGGGCCTCCTCCTGGGCGGGGTAGAGCGAGAGGCCCCGCTCCTCGAAGGCCCAGTCCGCGAACACCTCGACCAGGGCGTCCGGGTCGTCGCCGGTGGGCAGGCGGTCGGTGAGCGTGGGGGCGGAGGTGGCGGTCATGATGGGGTCGATTCTCCACGAGTCGGCTCCGACCGCCCGGCTCAGGTGAGGGTCACGGCGAGCACCAGCCCGGCGAGGGCCGTGTCGAGGACCGCGCAGAACACCGCCATCGACGGCACGACCACCCGACCGGTGCGGTGGTGGTGGACGTCCCAGCCGGCGTGGACCAGCAGCGCCCCCGCCACCAGCACGCCGGACCAGGTCGGCGACACCTCGGCCGCCACCAGCGCGACGGCGCCCAGCACGAGCATCGCCGCCGCCTGCAGGGGCAGCCCCCACGGCGGGCGTCGCCGGCCCCGGGCCAGGCCGACGAGCAGGAGCACGGCGCCGATCGCGAGCATCCCCCACGTCGGCGCGAACCCGGGCACGACCTTCGCCGCGGCGATCAGCACGACCGACACGGCGAAGGCCGGCCACGCGGCGACGCGCGACCCGAGCGCCGCGGCCACGAGGTAGACGAACCCGGACGCCGCGACGACCGGGGCGACCTCGGCCCCGTCGGCGATCCCGATCCCCGAGGCGAGCCCGACGGCGAGCCCGGCCGCGGCGGGCCAGGTCCGGTGGAACCAGCTGTGCCGGCCGGTCGTGCCGGGCTCGATCGCGGTCATGGCGCCTCCTCGGTCGGATACCCCTCACGGGTATCAGTGCCGCGGGCTCGGAGGAAGCGCGTCGGCCGGAAGAGCGGGCGGCCCGTCCGGATCCGTCGGGGATCGGAGGGTGCGGATCAGGCACGCCCGCGGCCACCGGTCCAGGCCGCGGGCGCGCTCGACCGCCCGGACCGCGCGCAGGCCCGGCGTGAGCTCCTCCTCGGCCAGCCACCGGAAGCCGCAGCGCGCGTAGTACGGCCCGTTCCACGGCTCCTCCGAAGGTGGTCAGCGTGAGCGCAGGGAGGCCGGCCCCGCCGCGCGGTGGCGGCGGCGTCCTCGAGCAGGGCCCGTCCGAGCCGAAGCGAGTTGCGCCGACCACCATCCGCCGCACCTGAGGGCGCCCTGGGCGCGCTGCCACCGCCGTACGGCCGATCAGGTGACATTCGGCCCGTACGGCCGTTTACCGTAGGGACCGTGACAGGGCGGGGAGCGGGCGGCGGCATGCCCGACGTCGTCCCGCCGATGCTCCCCTCCCAGGGGGACCTGGCCGACGGCGAGCGGGGCGGTGACTGGGCGGTCGAGTTCGCCTGGGCGGGCTTCCGCTGCGTCGCCTACGTCCGGCCCGGGCACGTGCGCCTGCTCTCCTCGACCGCGCGCAGCGTGACCCGCAGCTTCCCCGAGCTCGCCGTGCTCGGCGACCGGGTGAAGGGCTCCGGCATGGTGCTCGACGGCGTGGTCGTCGCCCTCGACGACGCCGGCCGCCCCAGCCGCCGCCCGCTGATGCGCCGCACCTCCACCGTCACGCCGTCGGAGTCGCTGCGCTCCCGGGTGCCGGTCGGGTTCGTCGTCACGGACCTGCTGTGGCTCGATGGCCGGCCGCTGCTGCGCCGCCCCTACGCCGAGCGCCGCACGCTCCTGGAGGGCCTGGGCATCGCCGGGTCCCCGGTGCTGGTCCCGCCCTCGCACCCGGCGTCGGAGGCGGGGTTCGTGATGGAGGCGGCCGAGCGCTTCGGCCTCGACGGGCTGCACCTCAAGCGGGTCGACGCCGCGTACAAGGCCGGCCGGCGCACCCGGGACTGGCTGCGGGTGCCGCTGCGGCGCGCGCGGCCGGTCGTCGTCGGGGGATGGATGCCGGCCGAGCGCAACCGGCCCGGCCGCGTCGGCGCCCTGCTGCTCGGCATCCCCGAGACCCCGCCCGCGCCGGGCGGACCCGTCGGCCCGCTCCGGTACGTCGGCCGGGTCGGGATCGGCTCGGGCCCCGCGCGCCGGGAGGTCGGCGAGCTGCTGCGCACGCTCAACGCGCAGGTGTCGCCGTTCACGGGCCACGGGCCCGGCGCCGTGCCCGAGACCGTGGCCGACGACGCCCGCTGGGTCGTGCCCCGGATCGTCGGGCAGGCCGAGTACCAGGGCTGGACCCGCGGCGCGCACCTGCGGCTGCCGGTGTGGCGGGGGATCCTGCGGCCCGGGGAGGTCGGCCCCGAGGACTGGGCGGGCACGCCCTGGGAGCGCGACGGCGCCGAGCAGGCCGAGGACGGGGCGGAGGTCTGGGGCCCGGCCCGCCGCGGCGAGCGGGTGCCCACCCCGCACGGGCACGGCCGACCCGCGGACCACGCGGCCGCGCCGGCGGCCCCGGAACCGCCGGCCCTCCCGGCCGTGCCGGAACGGCCCGCGGCGAACCTCGGGGCCGCACCGCCCGGCCCCGCCAGCTCGCTCAACCGCAGCCTCGAGCAGCACTTCGTCTACAACGCCTTCAACACCATCGCCTCCCTGATGCGGACCGATCCGGGGCAGGCCCGCGAGCTCCTCCTCGGGTTCGCCGACCTCAGCCGCACCGCCGACCGCGTCGGCACCCCGGAGATCCCGCTGGCCGACGAGCTGGCTGCCGTCCGCGCCTACCTGGCCATCGAGAAGGCCCGGTTCGGCCGACGCCTGGACACCACCGTGACGGTCGACGAAGTGCTCGCCGCGCAGCTCGCCGACCTCGCCGTCGCCCCATTGCAGGTGCTCGTCCTCGTGCGCGAGACGGTGCAGCAGCGCATCGAACCGCGCCCGGAGGGTGGCGCGGTCACCGTGGACGTCGTGCCCGACGGGGTCGGCGGGGCCGAGGTCGTGGTGGCCGACGAGGGTCACGGGGAGACCCGGCTCCGGGTACCGGCGCCCGCCGCGTGCCCGGGCTGAACCACCCACCTGTGTGAACGCCAGGTGACAACCTGCGCGGCGACGGTGTGACGTCACGGCGCCGGTCTGCGGACGCGATCACCGGGACGCTACGGTGCGCGCATGCTCGGCCTCCCCGACGGCGCCCGCGCCTGCCTGTTCGACCTCGACGGTGTGCTCACCGACACCGCCGGCGTGCACGCGACCTCGTGGAAGACCATGTTCGACGAGTTCCTCGCCCGGCACGAGGGCCCCGGCTACCGGCCGTTCGACGTCGCCGCCGACTACGGCCCGTACGTCGACGGCAAGCCGCGGCTGGAGGGCACCCGCAGCTTCCTCGCCTCCCGGGGGATCACCCTGCCCGAGGGCAGCCCGGACGACCCGCCCGACGCGGAGACGCTCTGGGGGCTGTCCACCCGCAAGAACGACCTGGTGCAGGTCGTGCTGCAGGAGAAGGGCGTCGACGTCTACCCGGCCTCGCGGCCCTACCTCGAGGCCGTCCGCAGGGCGGGCCTGAAGGTGGCTGTGGTGTCGTCCTCGGCCAACGCCGAGCAGGTGCTCGACGTGGCCGGACTGGCCGAGCTGATCGACCACCGGGTCGACGGCGTCGTCGCGCGGGAGCGCGGGCTGCCGGGCAAGCCGAAGCCGGACACGTTCCTGGCGGCGGCCGAGGACCTGGGCGTGCCGCGCACGGCCGCCGTGGTGTACGAGGACGCGCTGGCGGGCGTCGAGGCGGGCCGGGCCGGCGGGTTCGGCCGGGTCGTCGGCGTCGACCGGCTCGGGCACGCGGACAAGCTGCGCGAGCACGGCGCCGACGTCGTGGTGTCCGACCTCTCCGAGCTGTTGGAGGACCAGTGAAGCCGGACGCGGGCCGCACCTTCGCGGTCGAGCCCTGGGTCGTGCGCGAGCCGACCCTCGACATCGCCGCGATGGGCCAGACCGAGTCGGTCTTCGCGCTGTCCAACGGCCACATCGGGCTGCGCGGCAACCTCGACGAGGGCGACCCGCACCACCTGCCCGGGACCTACCTGAACTCGTTCTACGAGGTCCGGCCGCTGCCGTACGCCGAGGGCGGCTACGGCTACCCGGAGTCAGGGCAGACGATCATCAACGTCACCAACGGCAAGCTGATCCGGCTGCTGGTCGACGACGAGCCGTTCGACCTGCGCTACGGCAAGCTCCGCCGGCACGAGCGGGTGCTCGACCTGCGTGCGGGCACCCTGACCCGCGAGGTCGAGTGGGAGTCCCCGGCCGGGCGCGTGGTGCGGGTGCACAGCACGCGGCTGGTGTCGCTGACCCAGCGCGCCATCGCCGCCATCTGCTACGAGGTCGAGGTGCTCGACGAGCCGGCGCTGCTCGTCGTGCAGTCCGAGCTGGTCGCCAACGAGCAGCTGCCGACCCGCGGCGCGGACGACCCGCGCCTGGAGGCCGCGCTCACCAACGCGCTCGAGTCCGAGATGCACCGCGCCGACGAGGCCGGCGCCACGCTGGTGCACAGCACCCGAAGGTCGGGGCTGCGGGTCGCCGCCGCGATGGACCACGAGGTGCACGGGCCCGAGGGCATCAAGATCACTTCGGATGCCACCGAGGACACGGGCAGCACCACGATCATCGGCCGGGTCAAGCCCGGCGAGACGCTCAAGATCGTCAAGTACCTGTCCTACGGCTGGTCGTCGCAGCGCAGCCTGCCCGCGGTCTACGACCAGGTCCGGGCCGCGCTGGCCGCCGCCCGCTACACGAGCTGGGAGGGGCTGCTCCGCGAGCAGGCCGACTACCTCGAGGACTTCTGGGAGACCGCCGACGTCGAGATCGACGGCGACGCGGAGCTCCAACAGGCCGTCCGGCTGGCCACCTTCCACGTGCTGCAGGCCGGCGCCCGCGCCGAGCGCCGGTGCATCTCGGCGAAGGGCCTCACCGCCGACGGCTACGACGGGCACACCTTCTGGGACACCGAGACCTTCTGCCTGCAGGTGCTGTCCTTCCTGGCGCCCGACGCGGCGGCCGACGCGCTGCGCTGGCGGCAGTCGATCCTGCCGAAGGCTTTCGAGCGCGCCCAGCAGCTCGGCCTCGACGGCGCCGCCTTCCCGTGGCGCACCATCCGCGGCGAGGAGTGCTCGGGGTACTGGCCCGCCGGCACCGCGGCCTTCCACATCAACGCCGACATCGCCGACGCCGTGCGCCGGCACGTCGCCGCGACCGGCGACACCCAGTTCGAGCTGGAGACCGGCCTGGAGATCCTGGTCGCCACCGCGCGGCTGTGGCGCTCGCTGGGCCACCACGACTCGGCGGGCGAGTTCCGGATCGACGGCGTGACCGGCCCGGACGAGTACTCGGCGATCGTGGACAACAACGTCTACACGAACCTCATGGCGCAGCTGAACCTGCGCTACGCCGCCGAGGTCGCCGCGAAGCACCCGCGCAGCGCGGCCAAGCTGGGCGTGAACTCCGAGGAGATGGCCAGCTGGCGCGACGCGGCGGCCTCGATGCGGATCCCGTTCGACGACGAGCTGCGCGTGCACCCGCAGTCCGAGGGCTTCACCAAGCACAAGATCTGGGACTTCGAGCGCACCCCGGCCGACACCTACCCGCTGCTGCTGCACTACCCGTACTTCGACCTGTACCGCAAGCAGGTGATCAAGCAGGCCGACCTGGTGCTGGCGATGCAGCTGCGGCCGGACGCCTTCACGCCGGAGCAGATGCGCCGCAACTTCGCCTACTACGAGGCGATCACCGTGCGGGACTCGTCGCTCTCGGCCTGCACGCAGTCGATGGTCGCCGCCCGCACCGGTCACCTGGACCTGGCCTACGACTACCTGGCCGAGGCCGCGCTCATCGACCTCAACAACCTGGCCGGGAACACCGACCACGGCATGCACATCGCGTCGATGGCCGGCACCTGGGTGGCGATCACGACCGGGCTGGGCGGCATGACGTGCGACGCGACCGGGCTGGCCTTCGCGCCGGTGCTCCCGGCCGCGCTCACCCGGATCTCGTTCGGGCTGCGCTGGCAGGGGCGGCACATCCGGGTCACGATCACCCAGGACGACGTGGAGTACACGCTGGTCAGCGGCCCGCCGATGCGGCTGCGGCACCACGGCGAGCCGGTCGCGCTGGCCGAGGACCCGCAGGTGCGGCCGCTGCCCTCGCCGCCCACCGTGGACCCGGTGGAGCAGCCGTACGGCCGGGCGCCGCGCCAGCGGCACCACGGGAGCTGACCCCGAACCCGGCGGCCCGGTCACGCCGATCACGCGGGGGGATTGCGCAAGGGCGGCCGGGGTATCTCCCGCGCGTGACCGCAGCAGCAGTCGATCCCCCCGCCGGGCTCGTCCGCTCCGACCCCTCGACGCCGGGGCTGGGGCGGCGGCGCTCCGGCCGGGGCTGGGTCTTCCTCGGGCCGGACGGCGACCGGATCGAGGACCGGGCGGAGATCGCGCGGATCAAGAGCCTGGTGATCCCGCCCGCCTGGCGGGACGTCTGGATCGCACCCGACCCCCGCGGCCACATCCAGGCCGTCGGGACGGACGACGCCGGCCGCCGCCAGTACCGCTACCACGACGACTGGCGCCGGACCCGGGACCAGGAGAAACACGACCGCGTGCTGTCCCTGGGCCGCCGGCTCGCCGACATCCGCGGGGAGATCACCACCCGGCTGGAGGACAGCGGCCTGCACCGCGAGCGGGTGCTCGCCGGGGCCGTCCGGATGCTCGACATCGGGGTGTTCCGCGCCGGGGGCGAGCAGTACGCACCCAGCTGCGGGGACGACGGGTCCGACAACTGCGGGCACGACGGCGACGACCACGACGACAGTGGCACGTTCGGCCTGGCCACCCTGCGCCGCGAGCACGTCACGCTGCGCCGGGGCCTGATCCACTTCGACTACCCGGCCAAGGGCGGCGTGCCCCGCAAGCTCGACCTGCGCGACCCGCTCCTGCACCGGCTGGTCAACGGGCTGTTGCGGCGCAAGGGCGGCGGCGAGGACCTGCTGGCCTACCGCACGGGCCGGTCGGACTGGCACGACGTCCGCTCGGAGGACCTCAACAACGCGGTGAAGGAGCTGGCGGGGGACCTGTTCACCTGCAAGGACCTGCGGACCTGGAACGCCACGGTGCTCGCCGCCGTCACCCTCGCCGGGGCGGTGGCCGAGGAGGGCCGGGTCCCGTCGGCGAAGCGCGCGCGGGCCCGGCTCGTGCGCCACGCCATCACCACGGTGTCCGACCACCTCGGCAACACCCCGACCGTCGCGAAGAACTCCTACGTCGATCCGCGGGTGGTCGAGCAGTTCGAGGAGGGGCGCACGGTGCTGGTGGCGCTGAAGCGGCTGGAGACCCCCGACCTCACCGACGACCACAGTCGGGCCGCGGTGGAGCGCGCGGTGGTGCGGCTGATCAAGGGCTGAGCGCCTACTCCTCGCTCATCCGCTGCCGCAGCTGGGCGAGCGTGCGGGCGAGCAGCCGGGACACGTGCATCTGCGAGATCCCGATCTGGTCGGCGATCTGGGTCTGCGTCTTGTTGCCGAAGAAGCGCAGCACCAGGATCGTGCGCTCGCGCTGCGGCAGCTCGTCGAGCAGCGGCGCCAGGGTCTGCCGGTACTCGACCTTGTCCAGCTCGGCGTCGGCCGTGCCCAGGGTGTCCGCGAGCGGGGAGTCGGCCCCGGCCACCAGCTCGTCGAGCGAGGGGCCGCGGTAGGCCTGCTGGGCGTCGAGCCCCTCCAGCACCTCCTCGGTGGACAGGCCGAGCCGCTCGGCGATCTCCGACGGCTTGGGGGCGCGGCCCAGCTCCTGGGACAGCGGCCCGATCGCCCCGTTGATCGAGCTCTGCATCTCCTTGAGCCGGCGGGGCACGCGCATCGCCCAGGTGCGGTCGCGGAAGTGCCGGCGCACCTCGCCGGTGATGGTCGGGATGGCGTAGGAGAGGAAGTCGACGCCGCGGTCCGGCTCGAACCGGTCCACGGCGTTGATGAGCCCGACGGTGCCGGCCTGCTCCAGGTCGTCGACGGGCTCGCCGCGGTTGGCGAAGCGCCGGGCGATGTGCTGGACCACGGGGAGGTGGCCGGTGACCAGCTCGGCGCGCAGGGCGTCGCGGTCGGGATGGTCGGCGGGGAGCGACACGAACTTCTCGAAGAGCGGGGCCAGGTGCCCGTACTCCGAGTCGGAGCCCTGCCCGTTCTGGGCGGGGCCCTGGGCGGGGGCCGGGTCGCGGTCAGCCACGACGCCCCGGGGAAGGGTCTCTGTTGTCCGACGCCACGCAGGCATCTACCCGACCGGCCCGATCCTTCAAACGCGGTCCCCCGGCCGGGGAAATGCCCGCGGAGGTCGGGGGAGATCGCTGGTAGGTTGGAACGCCGCGCCGTCGGGCGACGAGGGACGACGAGGACGTCGGCCGCGCCGCCGGCCGCGCGAGTTGTCGACAGATCGAGGGACGACCGGGCCGACCGGCCGATCCGTCACTCCCGCGAAGGACATCGAAGCAGGTGCCGACCCCCGAACCCGCCACGGGCGAGACGCCGCTCGAGCACGAGCGCGCTTATGTCGCGATGCTCTACGAGCGGCTCGACGAGCGCCGCCGGGACACCGCGCGCCGGCTCGCCGACGTGCTGCACGGCGAGACCGTGGGCACACCGCAGGCGCTCACCGAGCGCGACGCGGCGGCCGCGATGTACACGGACCGGCTCGCCGCGCTGCGTGCCGCGGAGCACGGGCTGGCGTTCGGCCGGCTCGACGCGGAGTCGGGCGAGGTCCGCTACATCGGCCGGCTCGGCCTCCTCGACGAGGACCACGAGTACGAGCCGCTGCTCATGGACTGGCGCGCCCCGGCCGCGCAGCCCTTCTACACCGCGACCGCGGCCAACCCGGAGGGCATGCGCCGGCGCCGGCACCTGCGCACCCGCGGGCGGAACGTCGTCGCCGTCGACGACGAGGTGCTCGACCTCGCCGACGCCGCCGCCCGGGGCAGCGGGTCGGGCCTGACCAGCGAGGCCGCGCTCATGGCCGCGGTCAGCGAGGCCCGCACCGGCCGCATGGGCGACATCGTCGCGACGATCCAGGCGGAGCAGGACCGGATCATCCGGTCCACGCCGTCGGGCGTGCTGGTGGTGCAGGGCGGGCCCGGCACCGGCAAGACCGCGGTCGCGCTGCACCGCGCCGCCTACCTGCTCTACACGCACCGGGACCGGCTGGCCCGCCGCGGCGTGCTGGTGATCGGCCCGAACCCGACCTTCCTGCGCTACATCGGCCAGGTCCTGCCGTCGCTGGGCGAGACCTCGGTCGTGCTCGCCACCCCCGCGGAGCTGTTCCCGGGCCTGCACGCGCGCCGGCCGGAGGACGCCCGCACCGCCGAGGTGAAGGGCCGCGCCGACATGGCCGCCGTCGTCGCCGCGGCGGTCCGGGACCGCCAGCAGCTGCCGCGGCGGCCGATCGAGCTCGTCGTCGAGCGGCAGGACGTGCGGATCGACCGGGACCTGGTCAACGCCGCCCGCTCGCGGGCCCGGCGCTCGCGCAAGCCGCACAACGAGGCCAAGCGGATCTTCCGCACCGAGGCGCTGCGGCTGCTCGCCCAGCAGGTGGCGCAGACCCTCGGCGGGCGGAACCTGCTCGGCAAGCTCGACGTGGAGGACATCCGCGAGGAGCTGGCCGAGGATGCCGCCGTCGCCCGCGAGCTCGACGCCCTGTGGCCCACCCTCACCCCGGAGCAGCTGCTCGCCGACCTGTTCGCCGACCGGCGCAAGCTCAACTCGATCGCCCGGCGGATCCCGGCCGAGGACCGGGCGCTGCTGGAGCGGCCGGCCGCCGGGGCGGACGTGCCGCACGACCTGCGCTGGACCCACGCGGACGTCCCGCTGCTCGACGAGGCCGCCGAGCTCCTCGGGGACGACGGGTCGGCCGCGCGGGCCGCCGAGCAGGCCGCGCTGCGCGAGGAGATCGAGTACGCCCAGGGCGTGCTCGACGTGCTCGACCTCGAGGAGGACCTCGACCCGGAGCTGCTGCGGGCCACCGACATCGTCGACGCCGACCGGCTGGCCGAGCGCATGCAGGTGCGGACCTACGAGTCGACCGCCGACCGCGCCGCCGCGGACCGCGAGTGGACCTACGGGCACGTGATCGTCGACGAGGCGCAGGAGCTGTCGGCGATGGCGTGGCGGCTGGTGATGCGCCGGGTGCCGAGCCGCTCCATGACGGTCGTGGGCGACGTGGCACAGACCGGCGACATCGCCGGGGCCTCCACCTGGTCGGAGGTGCTGTCGCCGTTCGTGCAGAACCGGTGGAAGCTCGAGCAGCTCACGGTGAACTACCGGACGCCGGCGGAGATCGCCGACGTCGCCGACGACGTCCTGGCCGCCATCGACCCCGGCCTCACCCCGCCGACGTCCGTCCGCAGCACCGGGGTGCCGCCGCGCGCCGTCCCGATCGCGCCGGGCTCGCTGGAGGGGTCCGACGGGGTGCTCGCCGGGATCGTCGCGGAGGAGCGGGGCGCGGTGGGCGAGGGGCGCACCGCGGTGCTCGTGCCGGCGGCGCGGGTCGCCGCGATGCGCGAGGCCGTGCTCGGCGACGCCGCGCCCGAGGACCCGGAGGACCTCGAGGCGCCGGTCGTGGTGCTGCCGGTCGGTGCGTCGAAGGGCCTGGAGTTCGACGCCGTCGTGCTCGTCGAGCCGGCCGAGGTGCTGGCCGAGAGCCCGCGCGGGATGAACGACCTCTACGTCGCGCTCACCCGTGCCACCCAGCGGCTCAGCGTGGTGCACGCCGCGGACCTGCCGGAACCGCTCAAGCGCCTGCGCCGGGCCTGACCGCCCGGCACCCTTCGACCGCGCGTCCCCCGCGGACCGCGGGTCCGCGCGTGTGAGTTCCCTGTCCGAGGGGAACCGACCACCAGTCGGTCGATGCTCGGGGAGGCAGGATGCGGATCGTCGTCACCGGCGCGACGGGCAACATCGGAACGGCGGTGCTGCGCCGCCTCGCCCGGGAGGACCATGAGCTGGTCGGTGTGGCCCGCCGGGTGCCGGCGGGGCCGGTCGCGGGTGGGCAGCCCGCGGCCTGGAGGTCGCTCGACCTGACCCGCGCCAGCGCGGAGGCGCTCGTGCGGGTCCTCGCCGGCGCCGACGCCGTCGTCCACCTGGCCTGGGGCTTCCAGCCCTCGCACGACCTGCGGTACCTGCGCGAGCTCGGCGTCGGCGGCACCCGTCGCGTCGTGGCCGCGGCGGCCGCGGCCCGGGTGCCGCACCTGGTGCACATGTCCTCGATCGGCGCCTACTCGCCGCGCCGCGACGACACCCCGGTCGACGAGACCTGGCCGACGGACGGCGTCCCGACCTCGCGCTACAGCCGGCACAAGGCCGCCGCCGAACGGATCCTCGACGGGGCGGAGGGCGCCCTGCCCACGGTCACCCGGCTCCGGCCGGGCATCGTCGGGCAGCACGCGGCCGGGAGCGCGCTGCTGCGCTACGGGGTGCCGGGTCTGGTGCCGGCGCGCGCCCTCGCCTGGCTGCCCGTGCTGCCCCTCGACCGCCGCCTGGCGATCCCGGTGGTGCACGCCGACGACGTCGCCGACGCCGTCGCCCGCGTACTGGACCGGCGTGCCGCCGGCGCGTTCAACCTGGCCGCCGACCCGCCGCTGACCGCCCCGGACATCGCCCGGGTGCTGGGTGCCCCGCTGGTGCACGTGCCCTCGGCGGCCCTGCGCCCGGCGATGGCCGCCGCGTGGCACCTGCGCCTGCAGCAGGTCGACACCGGCTGGCTCGACATGGCCTTCGCCCTCCCGCTGATCGACTCCACGCGCGCCCGCACCGAGCTCGGCTGGTCGCCCACGAAGGACGCCGTCGCCGTGTTCCGCGAGGTCGTCGACGGCATGCGCACGGCCGCGTCGGGGCCCACGGCGGTACTGCGGCCCCGCACGGTCGCCGGTACGACCAGGGACGCCCTGCTCCACGGCCACGTCGGCAGACGGTCGCGGCCGTGAGCGCGCCGCCGCTGCCCACCCGCCGGGGCGGCGCCCTCCCCGGGCTGGTCGCGGCCGCCCACCCCGGTCCTGCCGTGGCCGTCACGGTGGTCGCCGCCCTGCTCGCGGTCGACGCCGGACAGCCGGCCCGCACCACTCTCGTCGTCGCCCTCGCCGTCCTGGCGGGCCAGTTGACGGTCGGGTGGGTCAACGACCTGGTCGACCTGAAGCGTGACCGTGCCGTCGGACGTGCCGACAAGCCGCTCGCCACCGGCCGGGTGGCCGCTCACCGGGTCGGCACCGCGGTCGTCGTCTCCGGGGCCGCCTGCGTGGCGTTGTCCCTGGCCGCGGGCTGGCGCAGCGGCCTGGTCCACCTCGTGCTCGGCGTCGGCTCGGCGCTGACCTACAACCTGGGGGTCAAGGGGACCCGGCTGTCGTGGCTGCCGTACGCCGTGGCCTTCGGCACGCTGCCGGCCGTGGCCTCCCTCGCCGGCCCGGCTCCGGCGTGGCCGCCCTGGTGGACCACCGCCGCCGGCGCGGCGCTCGGGGTCGGTGCCCACGTGCTCAACGCACTGCCCGATCTCGCGGACGACGTGCGGACCGGCGTCCGGGGCCTGCCGCACCGGCTGGGGGAGCGCGTCGCGCGGCCGCTGGCCGCCGGGCTGCTCGTCGCCGCGTCGCTCCTGGCCGCGCTCGGCCCGGTGGGGAGCCCGCCCGCGTGGGTCTGGGCAGCGCTGCTGGTGGTCGCCGCGCTCGCGACGGTCGCCCTGACCGGCCGTGGGCGCGTCCCGTTCCGCGCCGCGATGCTGATCGCGCTGCTCGACGTGGTGCTGCTCGTGGCGGCCGGCTGATGCCCGGCTGGGACCTCGCGGTCGTCGGGGCCGGACCCGCCGGTGCGGCGACCGCTCTGGGGGCGCTGCGCGCCGCACCGGGGCTGCGGGTCGCGCTGCTCGACCGCGCGGACTTCCCGCGGGACAAGGCCTGCGGCGACGGCGTCGCCCCGCACGTGCTCGACCGCCTCGTGGAGGTCGGGGTCACTGGCCTGCTCGACGACCGGGTCCCGGTCGCGAGGCTACGGCTCGATCGGGGCGGACGCGGCGTCGACCGCACGATGGCGCGGCCGTCGTACGTGGTGCCGCGCCGGATCCTGGACGCCCGGCTGGTCGAGGCGGCCCGCGCGGCCGGGGCGGTGCTGGTACGGCACCGGGTCCGCGACCTGGCGCCCGGCGCGGACGGTGTCGTGCTCGACGGTGCGCACCGGGCCGCGGTGGTCGTCGGGGCGGACGGCGCCCGGTCGGTGGTGCGCCGCCGGCTCGGGTGGCCCACCGCCCGTCCCGCCTTCGCCCTGCGCGGCTACGCGCCGGTGTCCGCGGGGCGCGAGCACGCCCAGGTCATCGCGTTCGGGACGGCCCGGCAGCCGGCGTACGCCTGGTCCTTCGACCGCGGCGACGGGCTCGCGAACGTCGGGTACGGCGAGGTGCTCGGCCGCGGGCCGGCCCCGACGCGCTCCGAGCTGCTCGACCGGCTCGAGGAGCTGCTCCCCGGTGCGGGGCGCGACGGCACCGACTGGAAGGGCCACCACCTGCCGCTCTCGGGTGCCCGCTGGCGGCCGCCCACCGGCCGGGTGCTGCTGGTCGGCGACGCCGCCGGCCTGGTCAACCCGTTGACGGGGGAGGGCATCTACTACGCGGTCGCCACCGGTCTCGCCGCCGGGCGGGCCGCCGCACGGGCGATCACCGCGGACCGGCCCGGCACGGCCGGGCACCGCTACCGGCGGGCCGCCCGCGCGCACCTGCTCCCGCACCTGCGTCACACCGCGCTCGCGGCCCGCCTGAGCCGGAGCGGACCGGTCCTCGACGCCGGCCTGCGCGCGTCGGCGCGGGACGGCCGGGTCTTCGACGACCTCGTCGAGCTCGGACTGGCCCGCGGCCGGATCACCCCCACCGTCGTCCGGGGCCTGGCCGGCGCCCTCCTGTCGGCCGCCCCCGTCCATCCTGTGGAGGAGAGTCGAGCATGCGCATCCTGAGCGTCCGAGGTGCCCTTCCCGCCCATCGCCACCGACAGGAGGAGATCACCGAGGCCGTCGCGGGGTCGCTGCTCGGGGGCCGCGTCGACCGGGCGGTCCTGGAGCGGTTCCACCGCAACGCGGGTGTCGGGACGCGGCACACCGCGCTGCCGCTGGAGCGCTACGGCCGGCTCCGCGACTTCGGGGAGTCCAACGACGCCTTCATCGCGGCCGGGGTCGAGCTCGGCGCCCGCGCGGTCGTCGAGGCGCTCAAAGCGGTCGACCTCGCGCCGTCGGACGTCGACCTCGTCGTCTCCGCGACCGTGACCGGCCTCGCCGTGCCGTCCCTCGACGCGCGGGTCGCTGCGCTCACCGGCATGCGCGACGACGTGGTGCGGGTGCCGATCGTCGGCCTGGGGTGCGTGGCCGGGGCCGCGGGGGTCGCCCGGCTGCACGATCACCTGGTCGGCCACCCCGACGCGGTCGCGGTGCTGATGAGCGTCGAGCTGTGCTCGCTGACCCTGCAGCGGGACGACGTCTCGGTGCCCAACCTGGTCGCCAGCGGCCTGTTCGGCGACGGCGCCGCCGCGGTGGTCGCCGCGGGATCGCGGCGCGCCGAGCAGCTGGGCGACGGCGGGCGCGTGCAGCCGGAGGTGCTGGCCGCGCGCAGCCGCCTCTACCCCGACTCCGAGCGGACCATGGGCTGGGACGTCGGCGCCGGCGGCCTGCGGATCGTGCTCGACGCGGCCGTCCCCGACCTCGTGCGCCGGTACCTCGGCGACGACGTGCGCCGGTTCCTGGCCGACCACAGGCTCGGGCGCGCGGACGTCGAGTGGTACGTCGCGCACCCCGGCGGCCCCAAGGTGCTCGAGGCCCTGCACGACGCGCTCCAGGTCGACCGCGACGCGCTGGCCCTGACCTGGGACTCGTTGCACCGCGTCGGGAACCTCTCCTCGGCCTCGGTGCTGCACGTCCTGGCCGACACCCTCGACGTCCGGCCACCGCGGCCGGGCTCGTACGGCCTGATGCTCGCGATGGGGCCCGGTTTCTGCTCCGAACTCGTCCTGCTGCGGGCACCGGCATGAGCTTGCCGTTCCCGGTGTCTGCCCTGCTCTTCACGCTGCTCGTGCTCGCGGTCGGTCTCGAGCGGCTGGCCGAGCTGGTCCTCTCCACGCGCCACGCGCAGTGGGCGCTGGCCCGCGGGGGTGTCGAGACCGGCCGGGGGCACTACCCGGTGATGGTCGTGGTGCACACGGGCCTGCTCGTCGGGTGCGTCGCGGAGGTGTGGCTCGCCGGCCGGCCCTTCGTGCCCGCGCTCGGCTGGCCGATGCTCGCCCTGGTCGTCGCGTGCCAGAGCGTCCGGTGGTGGTGCATCCGCGCGCTCGGCCCGCGGTGGAACACGCGGGTGATCGTCGTGCCCGGGCTCCCGCTGGTCACCTCGGGGCCCTACCGCTTCCTGCCGCATCCCAACTACGCCGCCGTCGTCGTGGAGGGTGCGGCCCTCCCGCTCGTCCACACGGCGTGGCTCACCGCCGTGGCGTTCACCGTGGCGAACGCCGGGGTGCTGACCGTGCGGCTGCGGGAGGAGCGGCGGGCCCTGCGCGAGGCCGCGGCCACGGAGGTGCGGGCATGAGCGTCCGCCCGGTCGACCTGCTCGTCGCCGGGGGCGGCCCGGCCGGCCTGGTGACCGCGCTCCACGCCGCCCGCGCCGGTCTCGACGTCGAGGTCTGGGAGCCTCGGCCCGGCGCCGTCGACAAGGCCTGCGGCGAGGGCCTGATGCCCGGGGCGCTCGCCGGGCTGCTGGCCCTCGGCGTCGATCCGGCCGGGCACCCGTTCCGCGGCATCCGGTACGTCGGCGCGGGGCGGTCCGCCGACGCGGACTTCCGCCTCGGTCCCGGCCGGGGGATCCGCCGGATCACGCTGCACCGGGCGCTGCGCGAGGCAGCGGTGGCCGCGGGGGCCCGCATCGAGGAGCGCGCGGTCGGGGAGGTGCGGCAGGACGACGCGGGCGTCACCGCCGACGGGCGGCGCGCGCGGCACCTGGTGGGCGCCGACGGCCTGCACTCCCCGGTGCGCCGCGCCCTCGGCCTCGACGTCGCCGCCGCGCGGCACCCGCGCTTCGGGTTGCGCCGGCACTTCCGGACCGCCCCCTGGTCGCCGTACGTCGAGGTGCACTGGGGATCCGAGGTGGAGGCCTACGTGACCCCGGTGGCCGGGGACCTCGTCGGGGTCGCACTGCTCGTCTCCACCAAGGGCTCCTTCGACAGCCGGCTGCGGGCGCTCCCGGGTCTCGAGGAGCTCCTGTCCGGCAGCGAGCCGGCGACCGACGTGCGGGGGGCCGGTCCCCTGCGCCGCGGCGCCCGGCGGCGCGTGGCCGGCCGGGTGCTGCTGGTCGGCGACGCCGCCGGCTACGTCGACGCCCTGACGGGGGAGGGTCTGGCCCTCGCGTTCGCCCAGGCGGACGCCGCCGTGCGGGCGATCGTCGACGGCGAGCCGCAGCGCTACGAGCGCGAATGGGCACGCCTGACCCGGCGCTACCGCCTGCTCACCGCGGCGCTGCTGGCCGGCACGCGTCCGCGGGTCGCGCGCCGCGCGCTGGTCCCCGCCTCGCGGCTGCTGCCGCCGCTCTTCGGCGGAGCGGTGAACGCGCTGGCCCGCCCGGTCGGCGGCGGCCGGTGACGCCCCCGCTCGCGCCGCTGTGACCGCAGCCACTGGAGCGATCCTGGCGACGGTGACGGCGAACTCGACGAGCTCGTTGTACCCGTCGGCGTGTCGTCGCCGGACTTGGGCCGCCCACCCGCGCAGCCCGGCCCCGAAGAGCCAGTCAGGCGAAGGGCCACACCCGCTGTCGTCGCGCACCAACCCACCATCACCGGGCCGGTACCGCCAGCCTCACAGTCAGTCGAGGTCGGCCTGCCACAGGTCGGGCCCGAACACCTCGTACTGGACCTCGGAGGGCGCGACCCCGCGTTCGATCAGCGCCGACCGGATCGCCTGCATGAAGGGGATCGGGCCGCACAGGTAGTACAGCGCGTCGGCGGGCAGCGTGACCTCGGACAGGTCCATCAACCCGGCGTGGACCCCGTCCATCGGTTCGATGCTGCCCGTGCCGTCCTCGTACCAGACGTGCAGCGAGGCGTTGCGGGCGGTGAGGATGTCCTCGACGACCTGGCGGCGGAGGGCGAACGCCCCCTCGTTCGCGTCGGCGTGCAGGAGCGTGATGTTCAGACCGGAGTTCGCGGCGACCAGGTGCGAGAGCATGCCCGCCATCGGCGTGATGCCGATGCCCGCACTCGCGAAGACCACGGGACGGCCCGCGTCGTCCAGGACGACGTCGCCGTAGGGCAACGACATCGTCAGGACGTCGCCGATCTCGACCGTGTCGCAGAGCAGCGTGGACATCTCGCCGTCGGGCTTCCCGTCGCCCTGCACGCGCTTGACGGCGAACTGGCGGTGCTCCCCGTCGTCGGCGCGGGTGAGGCTGTACTGGCGGGGCTGCCGAACGCCGTCCGGCATCGGCATCAGGACCGTGACGTACTGGCCCGGCAGCGAGGTCTTGACCAGCCGGTCGTCGACCCGCTCGACCACGAACGTCACGACGTCGTCGGTCTCCCGGATCTTCCGCTCGACCCGCCACGGCCGCCAGACCGTCTCCGGCCGGACCCCGCGCGCGCTGTAGAGGCCGCGCTCCTGGTTGATCAGCGCGCTCGCCATCAGCCAGTAGACCTCGTCCCAGGCGGCGGCGACCTCGGGGGTGACCGCGTCGCCGAGCACGTCGACGATCGCCCACATCAGGTTGTCGTGGACGACCTGGTACTGCTCGGGGCGGATGCCCAGGGAGGCGTGCTTGTGCGCGATCCGGCGCAGCAGCTTCTCCGGGGTGCGGTCGGGGGCGCTCACCAGGATGCTCGCGAACGAGGCGACGGACCCGGCCAGCGCCTGCTGCTGCGAGCCGTCGACCTGGTTGCCGCGGTTGAACGTGCCGTCCAGCAGCTCCGGGTGCTCGGCGAAGAGGTGCTCGTAGAAGCGGGTGGCGATCACGCCGATGTTCTCGCCCACCACGGGCAGCATCGCCTCGATCACCGGACGGGACTTGTCGGACAGCACAGCTGTCACCTCCGCGGGTCAGGTCGATGTCGGCCTGCGTTCCCGCCCCCGCAGCCCCGAAACGGCGTCAGCCGGGTTCGAGGTCGAGCCCGTCGGCCGCGTTGTGCCGCCACTGGTCCACCGTGCGGATGTAGCGGAACAGCTCCTGCGAGCCGGGCGCCCAACGGCCCTGGGTGGCGATGTCGAGCAGCGAGGCGCCGGCGCGGTAGGACTCGGTGGCGAAGCCGGCCCTCAGGGAGTGGCAGGTGACCGGGTAGGGGAGCCCGGCGCGTTCCCCGGCCCGCGCGATCACCGCGGTGACGGCGTCGGGGGACAGCGGTTCGTCGCGGACGGTGTCGTGCCGGTCGATGCGCCGGAAGGCGGGGCCGCCCGTGTGCCCGCCCGCCCGCAGCCACGCCAGCCAGGCCGAGCGCGGACAGAGCAGGGGGTGCCGACGCCGGGGCAGCGCGCTGCGGCCGGTCGTCTTGCCGACCCGGACGTCGAGGACCACGCCGTTCTGCTCGACGAGCACGTCGGAGGTGAGCAGGTGTGCCTGGTCGCTGGCCCGGGTCGCGCCGTAGAAGCCGATGGTCAGCATGGCGCGGTCGCGCAGGCCGCGGCGGGTGTCGGGGCAGGCCTGCGACATCGCGAGCACGGCCCGCAGGTCCACGGCGTGCGCCTGGCCGCGGCCGCGCCGCTCGCCGCCGGCGGCGAGACGTCGCCGGTAGATGGTGAGGGCCTCGCGGGCGGCGGCCGGGCCGCGGGGGTCGACGTCGGCCCCGAACTTCCGCAGCCCGTACAGCGCCCCGGCGAGCTTGCGCCGGATGGTGGCGGGTGCGGCCGGGGCGCCGGGCTCCCGCCCGAGCCGGGGCGCGCCCTGCTCGAGCCACAGCACGAACCCGACCAGGGCGCCACGGCCGCCGGAGAGCAGCGGGATGCCGGCCCACCGGGTGTAGTCCTCCCAGGCCGCCCAGTCCCGCGCGTAGGCCTCACGGGTGCTGGCCACCCGCTCCGCGTCGAGATAATGGTCCGCCGCCGCGTCGAGCGCGTCGACCCGCAGCGTCGCGTCGGAGGCAGGGTCCCCGGGGAGCGGCCGGCGCCGCAGCGCGGACGTCGCCCGGGGGCTGAGCGCGGTCTCCCGGCCGGTCACCGGCACGTCGGACGGGTCGTGAGGGCTCGGTCGCGCACGGCACCGAGCCTAGGAGCCGCGCAGCCGACGTCGTCGGCGACGCGCCCGGCCGGGTGCGCCGGTCGTCCCGGGCCCGGGCGAGGAGTAGGGGCCGCCCCCGCGTGCCGGCGGGACCACGGGCATGGCCGGCACGGTCCTCGGCTACTGGTTCGGCGCGGCCGGGCGACGCACCCGCTGAGCACGGGGCCGTTGCGCGCGGCCCCGCTCAGCGGCGCAGCATGCCGCGGTGCCGCCGGCCGTAGGCCCCCGCGGCGAGGACGACGCCGACCGCCGCGACCGCCACCTGGATGACCAGCAGGAGCCACGGGAACCCGCCGCCGGAGTTCCGGTAACCGAACAGACCGGCAAGGTACGACCCGACGAAGGCCGCGACGATGCCGATCACGATCGTCAGCCAGATAGGGATGCGCTGCTTCCCGGGCACGACGAGCCGGCCCAGGGCTCCGATGAGCAGGCCGACGAGCAGGGCCGAGATGATCCCGGTGATGGTCATGGCGTTCTCCTCCGCGTGAGGCCGTGACCCCGGTGTACCCCGATCACAACATCGTTACGGAACCTCTCAGCGGATCCACAGCTGGGCTCCCGTCAGAGGTCGAGCACCAGGCGGGCCGAGCACGAGCGGGACACGCAGATCATCATCGCGTCGTTCGCCGCCTGCTCCTCGGCGGTGAGCACCGAGTCGCGGTGGTCCGCGACGCCCCCGAGCACCCCGGTCTCGCAGGTACCGCACGTGCCTTCACGGCACGACGACAGGATCCCGACGCCGGCCTCCTCCACCACCTCGAGGATCGACCGGTCCGCCGGCACGGTCAGCGTCGTGCCGGTCTGCGCGAGCTCGACCTCGAACGCCTCCCGCGGCCCGTCGTCCGCGCCGGCCTTCGGGGCGAACCGCTCCAGGTGCAGGGTCCCTGCCGGCCAGGCCGCGCACCGCTCCTCGACGGCCGACAGCAAGGGCTCCGGCCCGCAGCAGTAGACCGCGGTGCCCTCGACCGGCTCGCCGAGCAGGGCGGCCAGGTCGAGCAGGCCCGTCTCGTCCTGCGGCCGGACGTCGACCCGGTCGGGGTGGCGCTCCTCGAGCCGGTCGCGGAAGGCCATCGACGCGCGGGTGCGGCCGCCGTAGACCAGCCGCCAGTCCGCGCCCGCCGCCTCGGCCGCCGCGATCATCGGCAGGATCGGCGTGATGCCGATGCCGCCGGCGAGGAACAGGTAGCGCGGGGCCGGCGCCAGCGCGAAGTGGTTGCGCGGCCCACGGACCCGCACGGTGTCGCCCTCGGCCAGCACGTCGTGGACATGCGCCGAACCACCCCGGCCCGCGGGCTCGCGCAGGACCGCGACCTGCAGCACCGAGCGCTCGGCGGGGTCGCCGCAGAGTGAGTACTGCCGGGTCAGCCCGTCGGTGAGCACCAGGTCGACGTGCGCCCCGGGCTCCCAGGCGGGCAGGTCCGCACCGGCGGGATCGCGCAGGGTCAGCTGCACGACGCCGTCGGCCAGGGTCTCCTTCTTCTCGAGGACCAGGTCGAGCTCGGGCTCGGGGGTCTCGGCGTGCATTCGGGTCTCCTCGGGGTGCTCAGGCCGGCGCGGGCTCGCGGGCCGGGGCGGGCTCGGGCGACGGTGCGGGGACGGCGGCGGGCCCGTGGCCGTCCGGGTGGGCGAGCAGCCACTCCCACAGCTCCACCGGGTCCTCGAAGATCCGCTCGCTGCCGCAGTGGCAGACGGCGCGGAGCCGGTCGGTGCCGAGGACCCAGTGGATGCGGTAGACGCGGTCGCCGCCCAGGACGGGCGGGGCCTCCGGGATGCCGGCGCTCATCGGGCGGGGGCCGCCGGGGCGTTGCGCGGGGCCTGCCCGACCATCCGGGCCAGCATCCGGCGCGCGGCCAGGCCGCCGGTGTCGATGTTGATCGAGAGCTCCTGGTAGCCCTCCGGCTCGCCCTGGATCACCTGCTCGAGCACGTCGAGGGCCTCGACGTCCTGCAGCACGACGGTCCGGTTGTTCTCGGCGAGGAAGGTCGAGACCTCCTCGTCCTCGAGCGCGAAGTCGCGGGCGACCATCCAGAAGTCGTGCGTCGAATGCTCGGTCTCCGGGGTGATCGCGTAGACGACCTCGACGTGGAAGGCGTCGGGGTCGGTGCCGTCGGGGTTCGGGAGGGAGCCGACGGGCGCGATCCGGCTGTGCAGCTTGTACAGGCACGGCGGGGTGTACTCGATGTCCTGCCAGCGGGCGATCCGCCCCTGCAGGCCGGTCGACTTCGAGTAGAAGGGCGGGCACTCCGCGTCGTCCATGTGCCGGGAGACGTAGACGATGCCGGCCTCGTCGTCGACCTCGGTGGAGATCGGGGTCGAGGCGACCTCGGGGGTGCCGATGTAGCCGCCGTGCAGGTAGGTCTCGTGCGACAGGTCGAGCAGGTTGTCGACCAGCAGCGAGAACCGGGCCTGCAGCGGCTCCATCCCGCGGACCGTGGTGAAGTCCGGCGAGGCCAGGTAGGGGACGCGCGGGATGCGGGTCGGGTCGGCCAGCGCGGGGTCGCCGATCCACACCCAGACCAGCGAGTCGAGCTCGACGACCGGGTACGGGGTGAGCCGGGCGGTGCGCGGCACGCGGGTCTGGCCGGGCACCGCGACGCACTTGCCGTCGGAGCCGTAGGTGAAGCCGTGGTAGCCGCAGACGACCTTGTCGTCGACGAGCCGGGACGGGGCCCTGGACAGCGGGAAGCGGCGGTGCACGCAGCGGTCGGAGTTCGCGACGACCTCGCCGGACTCGGTGCGCCAGAACAGGATCGGCTCGTCGCAGATGGTCCGGGCGAACAGCTCGTGGCGGATCTCGGAGCCGTACGCGGCGACGTACCACTGGTCGCGGGGGATGGTGCTCATGAGGTGGCTCCCTCGGGTCGGACGGTGGGGCCGGCGGCGCGCGGTGCGGTGTCCGGGGCGGTGTCCGGGGTGGTGCTGCGCAGCCGGAGGAGGAAGAGCAGGGCGGCGGTGGCCACGAAGACCACGCCGAAGGCGATGTAGAGCTGCTCGGGCGTCCAGCCGCCGTCGAGCAGCGTGCCGGCGAGCGTCGGGGCGAGGATCGCGCCGGCGCGACCGATGGCCAGGCCGGTGCCCACGCCGGTGGTGCGCACGGCCGGGTCGTAGACGGTCGGGGTGAGGGCGTACAGCCCGGCGACGCAGCCGTTGACGAACACGCCGATCACGGCGGCGATCGCGAACGCCGCGGCGAGCGAGGACGACGCGCCGATGAAGATCGCCAGCAGCACGCCGGTGGCGACCAGGTACGTGGCCAGCACGGTGCGCAGGGCGAACTTCGCGGCCAGCAGCCCGAGCAGCGCGGCGCCGAAGATCCCGCCGACGTTGAGCAGGGTGCCGCCGGCGATCCCGGCCGTGGGGGACAGGCCGGCCGCGACCAGCAGGGTCGGCGTCCAGCTCGTCACGAAGTAGAAGCCCGCCATGATGCAGAAGAAGACGACCCAGAGCACCAGCGTGGTGCGGCGCAGCCGCGGCGTGAGCAGCTCCTTGTAGCCGGCGCCGACGCCCTTGGGCGCGGTCGTCTGCTCGGGCAGGGCGGCCAGCGCCTCGTGGCGCATCCGGGCGAGCAGCGCGTTCACCCGCTCCAGGGCACCCGCCGGGCGGCGGGCCAGCAGGAAGTCCAGCGACTCGGGCAGGCGCCACCAGACCAGCGGGATCGACGCGGCGGTCGCGAGGCCGCCGACGAGGAACACCGCCCGCCAGCCGAACTGGCCGATCAGCACGGCGGCCAGCAGCCCGCCGAGCGTGGCGCCCAGGGCGTAGCCGGTCGAGTTGAGGCTCACGGCGAGGCCGCGCCAGCGCTTCGAGGCGTACTCGGCGGCGATCACGTTGCTGGTGGCGAGGATGCCGCCGATTCCCAGGCCGGTCACCGCGCGGAGCACGCCGAGCTGGGCGGGGGACTGGCTGGCGGCCGACAGCAGCATCGCGGCGGCCGCGACGGCGAGGCAGCCGAGCACGATCGGCCGCCGGCCGAACCGGTCCGCCCACGGGGCCACGACCATCGAGCCGACGGCCATGCCGATCAGGCCGGCGGACAGCAGCAGGCCGAGCTGGGCGCCGTTGAGTCCCCAGTCGGCGGAGACGGACTTGCCGGTGAAGGCCATGACCAGCACGTCGAAGCCGTCGAGCATGTTCAGCAGGACGCACACGACGACGGCGCCCCACTGGAAGCGGGACATCGGCCGGTCGTCGATGAGCTCCCGGACCGTGGCGCTCATCGGCGCCGGCCCTCGGGAACGCGAAGGGTGGGAGGACGCATGGCAGCACTCCGTTGTCGACTGCGTCGGGGCCCGCACCGGTCGTGAGGACGGCCGTGGTGGGAGCGGGCGCCGCCCGGGTCGGGTCCCGGTGCGGTGTCCGAGAGCATGCGTTCCGTGCCCGGCGCGGCCGAACAGGCCTTCCGGAAAATGGAAGGGTTTGTGCTGGGCCGGGCTCAGCCGGCGCGGTAGCCCTCGGCGAGGGCGCGGCTGATCGCCCGTGCGCTGGTGCGCACCAGCGGCGTGAGGGTGTGCGGCGACGCGGTGCCGTGCCGGACGACGAGCGAGACCGCCGCGACGACCTGGCCGCGCTCGTCCTGGATCGGCGCGCCGACGGAGAGCGCGTCCATCGTGACCTGGCGGTCGCTGATCGAGAAGCCGTTCACGCGGACGTCGGCGAGCATGCGGCGCAGCTCGTCGGCATCGGTGACCGTGCGCTCGGTGAAGCGCTCGATCCGGCTGCCGAGGACGTCCTCCTGCACCTCGGTGGGGGCGTGCGCGAGCAGCACGAGCCCGACGCCGGTGGCGGTCAACGCGAACCGCCCGCCGACACGGGTGAGGACCGGGACCGCGCCGGAGCCGCCGATCCGCTCGACGAACACGACCTCGGTGCCCTCGCGGACGGCGAGCTGAACGTTCTCCCGCGTGATCTGGGAGAGGTCCTCGAGGAACGGCAGTGCGCGTTCCCGCAGGCCCTGGCCCCGCGGGGCGAGCGCGCCGAGCTCCCAGAGGCGCAGCCCGATCCGGTAGGAGCCGGTGTCGTCGCGCTCGAGGGCGCCCCACTCGACGAGCTCGCCGAGGAGCCGGTGGGCGGTCGAGAGCGGCATCCCGGCGTGCCGCGCGAGCTGGCTCAGGGTCATCGCGGGGCGGGCGGGGCCGAAGGCGCCGAGCAGGGCGAGCCCGCGGGTCAGCACCGGGCCCGTCGGACCCGTCGGTCGGCCTCGACCCGCCATGTCCGCTCCCGCTCGTCCGTCCGCCGTACCCGCGTGAGCGCTAGTGTCCGTACTCGTCTTCGGTCATGGCGTCCCGGGGTATCACCCGGCGACGTCGGCGCTCCGGCCGGCGACGGGGAGGGTCGCGATGACCGGGATGTACGACGTCGCCGTGGTCGGGGCGGGACCGGCCGGGAGCGCGGCCGCCCTGAGGGTGCTCCAGCTCCGGCCCGACGCCCGGGTGCTGCTGCTCGACGCCGCCCGGTTCCCCCGGGACAAGACCTGCGGCGACGGGATCGCGGCGGGGGTCTTCGACCTCCTCGCCGCCCTGGGCCTGCCCGAGTCGGCCACCCTCGGCGGGTCCGTGCCGCGGCTGTGCGTCCGCTCACCGCGCGGGGCCGTGGTCGACCGGGACTGCGCCCGCCCCAACCGGGTCGTGCCCCGCGCCGTGCTGGACGACGCGCTGGTCACGGCCTGTGTCGCGCGCGGGGCCCGGTTGCGGCGCCAGCGCGTCCGTCGCCTCGAGGCCCACGCCGACCACGTGGTGCTCGACGGCGACACGGCCGCGCGCACGGTGATCGGTACCGACGGCGCCAACTCCGTCGTCCGTCGCAGCCTCGGCATCCCGCCCCGGCCGCGAGGGATGGCCGTGGCGGTCCGCGGCTACAGCCCGCAGGCCCCCGCGACCCCGGGAGCGCTGCACATCGCGTTCGCCGAGGGCCGCCGACCCGCCTACGCCTGGTCCTTCCCGCTCGCCGACGGCGGCGCCAACGTCGGGTACGGGATCTTCGACGGCACCGCGCCGACCAGCCGCGACGAGCTCCTCGCCGGGCTCGACGCCCAGCTGCCGGGCCAGGAGCCCGACCCGTCGACCGTCCGGGGCCACCGCCTGCCCCTGTCCACCGGCGGCCGCGTCCAGCCGGACGGGCGGGTGCTCCTCGCGGGCGACGCCGCTTCGCTGGTCAACCCGCTCACCGGCGAGGGCATCTTCGATGCCGTGGCCTCCGGGGTGCTCGCCGGCCAGGCCGCGCTGTACGGGGCGGCGGCGGGCGCGGTCCACCGGGCGAGCCTGCGCCGCTGCTTCGGCCGCCACCACCGGCACACCGCGGCCCTGGCCCGCCTGATGAGGAGCCCCCGGTTCGTGCACGCCGCGGTGCTCGCCGCGGGCCGGGACCGGGCGGTGTTCGACGACGTCGTCGAGGTCGGGCTGGGACGGGGCGCCGCGCACGCCCGCACCCTCGCCACGATCGGCGCGCTGTTCGTGCGGCCGGGGACCGGTCGTCGCGCGGGCGTGCCTGCTGGGCCCCTCCTCGCCCCGGCTGCACCCTGACGGTGGCCGATGTGCCGTTCCCGTGCGCGGGGCCCGGCCGGGCGGGTCCTTCGTCCCTAATCACCGGCACCCGGGCCGACGGACCCTGGAGGCGGTTCACGGCCCGACGGCGGCGGAGGTCGATCCCGATATGACCCGTGACGAGATCGAGAACGACCTGACCCGCGACGACATCCGCGAGTGGCTGGTCGAGCTGCTCCTCGACAGGGTCCGCGAGAGCCGCTACCCCAGCTACACCCTGCTCGACCTCATCGAGCGGTGGATCCCACGCCGCATGATCCCGGAGTACCTGCAGGTGCTCAGGGAGAAGGTCGAGCAGGACCGCTACCCGAGCATCCCGCTGCTGCGCAGGATCCGGCGGGTGGCCGAGCGCCTGCCGCACGGTCACCACCACCATGGTCACGAGGATCGGGAGCCGGTTGGCTGAGCCGCCCTCGGCTCGGTGTCGCCGAGGATCGCGGCCGCCGTACTACTGGGCGAGAAGTGCGCGGGCGGTCTCCCACATCTCCTGCACGATGGTCCCGGCCGGGGCCTGCCGCGCCAGCGCGGCACCCTGGCCGGCCCACTGGTTGACCCGGTCCACGCCCGTCGCTCCCCCGCGTCGCCACTGACCCACGAGCCGGCGCTGGTCGGGGTAGGGCGCGGGCGCGGGTGCCTCCGGTCGGGCCCAGGCGGTGACGTACTGCGTCGGCACGGCCCGGCCGAGCCGCCCCGAGTAGGCGCGGGTGGGCACGGTCTGCTCCGGTGGCAGCTCCACCAGGGCCGAGGCCCAGGTCTCGTCGATGCCGGCCTCGGGCGACCGCAGGAGCGCCGTGCCCACCTGGACGGCGCTGGCACCGAGCGCCAGCGCCGCGGCCACGCCCCGGCCGTCGGCGATCCCGCCGGCGGCGACGACGGGCACCCGCAGCCGGTCGACGAGGTGGGGGAGCAGGGCGAAGAGCCCGACGTTCGTGTGCTCGGCCGCGGCCGGATCGAACGTCCCGCGGTGGCCGCCCGCCTCCATGCCCTGGGCGACGATCGCATCGGCGCCGGCCTCCTGGGCGGCGAGCGCGTCCTCCAGGGTGGTCGCGCAGGCGAACCAGGCGATCCCGCGGGCGTGCATCCGCTCGACGTACTCGGGCTCGAACAGCCCCATGATCGAGGAGATCACGGTCGGCGCGGCGTCGAGCATGGCCTCGCACTGCTCGGCGAACACCGGGCCCGCCGGACCCGGCTCGCCCGGCGCGCCGAAGCCCGCGAGGTAGTCCTCGGCGGCGCGCAGGCGGTCGGGGGCGTCGACCGGCGGGCCGGGGATCCAGATGTTGAGCTGGAGGGCACCGGCCGAGCCCGCGCGGAACCGCTCCACCCACGCCGTGATTCGCTCGGGCGGGTCGAGGACGACCCCGTCGGCGCCCATCCCGCCCGCCTCGGCCACCGCGATCGCCAGCTCCGGTGGGCAGGCCCCGGCCATCGGCGCCTCGAGGATCGGCAGCCGCAGGCCGAACCGTTCGCAGAACTCCGTCACGCGTCGCTGCATGCCCGTCATCCGACCACACGCCGCGGTTCACGCGGAGGTGATCTCCAGGGCCGGGCGAGGGGGGAGGTGCGCGCTCACCCGAACCTGGGCACGCCGCAGCCGAACCTGTACACGGCGTTCGGCGAAGGCACGAGACTGGGAACAGCCGGGGTGCGGGTCCTCACCCACTCTCGGAACCCGCAGCGGCGCGGCCGCTCCCGAGACCGCAACGGCGCGGTCACTCCACGGGGATCGGGCGGTCGCGCCGCCACCACGCCCGGCCGGCGGTCGAGCCGTCGGGCGACGGGCTGGTGAGGAATTCGCGACTGTTGGTCGCCCAGTGCGCGAACCCGCTCCGCGCGCTGTGCCGCAGGGAATTGGGCGTACCCGAGAGAGCGCCCCGCACCCGGAAGGACGCAGCGCACCTGGAGGACGCGGCCACCCGGAAGGACGCGGCGCATCCCGAAGGACCCGGCGCACGTCGACGGACCCCGCGCACCCCGCGGCGGGATCGCGACCTGTCGCCCGGACCTCGGACGGCGCAGCACAGGCGCGGCACATCCGGAAGGCCCGCACATCCGGAAGGGCTCCGCACATCCGAAAGGGCCCCGCACATCCGGGAGGGGGCCCGCACGCTGGGAAGGGCGCGGCACACCTGCCCCGGCGCGGTCGCACAGCCGAGGGGTCGACGGCACACCCAGTCGACCGGGTGTGCCACGCCCGGCAGGTTGTGCCGAGACAGGAACGCTCCGCGGTGCGACCGCGTGAGATGCGCCCTCGAGCCGGCCGATGTCGGAGCTCACACACCCGAAGCGGCGTCCCGCAGGCCGTCGACAGGGTCTGCGACGTGCTCACCGGGTGTCGCCGCGGCACCGGGACGGGTGTGCGGGGCACCGCTGGCTGTGCGCAGTGCGGCGCCGGGCGCACGGGCTCCGCCGGCCCGGCGACGGGCCACTTTTCCGGCCCCTCCTCGCCCCGAACGGTCCTTCCGACCCAGGAGAAGAGATGTTCTCCCGAGTTGAGTACTCTGGGAACTACAGAGATGTAGTTCTGATTATCGAGAACGAGTTACGCAATTCCGGGAGAGCACAATGGATAACGGCGCGACGGCAGTACGACCTGCGGAAATCGAGTCGGGGCCGCCGGCGGAGCCCCGCCGGTGTGCCTTCCGGCGCTGCCGGGAGCCGCTGCCGGTTCTGGTGGGGCGGGGCAACCGGCCGCGCTACTGCCAGGACGGGCGGGGCTGGGGGACGAAGGGGCTGAGCTGCAAGGACGCCGAGGCGGCGTTCGTGGCCGTCGAGTCCCTGCGGGAGGAGGGGGACACCGCGGGCGCGGTCACCGCCGTCGACGACCTCGGGGCCCGGCTCGCCGCGGCGGCCGGCCCGCTGGCCGCGGTGCTCGACGGCGTGGCGGTGCTGCGTACCCGGCTCGACGACGAGGTGCGCGAGGCGCTGGCCGCGCGGGACACGGCCCTGGCGCGGGCGGCGGAGGACCACGGTGCGCGGCTGGCGGCGGAGGAGCGCGCGGCGCGGGCCGAGGCGACGGCGGGCGAGGCCGGGGCGCGGGCCGCGGAGGCGGTCGAGGTGCGGGCGGAGGCCGAGCGGGCGCGCACCCGCGCGGAGCACGCCGCGGCCGCCGCGGAGCGGGAGCAGCTGCGGGCCGAGGGCCGGTCCGTCGCGCTCGAGGACCGGGCCGTGCGCGCCGAGGACCTGGCCGAGGCCGCCGCGGCGCAGACCGCGCAGCTGCGCGACGAGCTCGCCGCGCTGCGCGCCACCCTCACCGCCCGGGACACCGAGCTCGACACCGAACGACGCCGGGCCCGCGAGGCCGCCGAGGCCCACCGGACGGAGCTGGCCGCCCACCGGACGGAGCTCGACAAGGAGCGGGAGCGGGCCCGCGAGGCGGCCGCCGCCCACCACGACGAGCTCGACACCGCGCTGGCCGGCCTCCGGGAGGAGCACGCCTCCCGGCTGGACGCCGTCCGGGCCGCCGCCGCCGAGGAACGGGACCGGACGGCCGCCCGGCACCGCACGGAGCAGGACCGGCTGCGGGAGGAGCACGCGGCCGCGATCGAACGGCGCGCCGCCGAGCACGCGCGGGAGGCGGCTGACCTGCACCGGCGACTCGGCGCGGCCGAGCACGAGCTGGAGCGGCTGCGCGCGGCGGGCGACCCGGGGGAGGGGTGAGGGCTACCGCTCGAGCCCGCCGGTCCGCAGGCCCGCCCGCAGCGCCTTCTTGTCGATCTTGCCGACGGCCGTGGTCGGCAGCGCGTCGACCAGGTGGACCGACTTCGGCGTCTGCACCGCGCCCTTGAGCGCCCGCACGTGGGCGGTGAGCTCCTCCGCGGTCGCCGTCGCGCCGGGCCGCAGCACGACCGCGGCGGTCACCGCCTCGCCCCACTTCTCGTCGGGCAGCCCGAACACCGCGGCCATCGCGACGGCGTCGTGGCTGGTCAACGCGTCCTCCACCTCACGGGGGAAGACGTTGAAGCCACCACTGATGATCATGTCCTTGGTGCGGTCGACGATCGTGAGGTAGCCGCGGTCGTCGCGCCGGGCGACGTCGCCGGTGTGCAGCCAGCCGTACGCGAAGGCCTGCGCGGTCAGGTCCGGCTTGCGCCAGTACTCCTCCATGGTTCCGGGACCGCGGACGCAGATCTCGCCGGGTTCGCCGGGCTCGACCGGGTTGCCCTCCGGGTCGAGGAGGGCGACGTCGACGGTGCTGATCGGCACGCCGCAGGAGCCCTCGAGCGTCGGGTCGGCGTGCTCGGCCCGGCGCAGCACGCTGATCGGGTAGCACTCGGTCTGGCCGTAGAGCTGCGAGAACACCGGCCCGATCCGCTCCAGCCCCTCCGCCAGCCGGGTCGGCGACATGGGGGACGCACCGTAGAGCAGCAGCTCCAGCGAGCTCAGGTCGGTGCGGTCGAGGGCGGGATGGTCGAGCAGCGCGTAGATCATCGTCGGCACGGCGAGGGTCATCGTGATCCGCTCCCGCTCGACGGTCGCCAGGAAGCGGCCGGGATCGAAGCCGTCCTGCAGGTGCACGGTCCCGCCGCGCTGCAGGACCGGGACGACCTTGGTGCCCGCGACGTGCGTGATCGGCGCGACGGCGAGGTAGCGGGCGTCGAACGGGATCTCGAAGTCGGTGAGCGTGCCGATCGACATGATGTGGCTGACGGCGGGGTGCCGGCGCATCACGCCCTTCGGGCGGCCGGTGGTGCCGCCGGTGTAGTTGACCAGCGCGATGTCGTCGACGTGGGCGACGTCGTGGGCGGTCGCCGCACCCACCGCCGCGGCCTCCGCGAGCAGGTCGGGACCGAACTCCGACGGACCGAGGCCGAGCACCGGGACGTCGCCGGAGCGGGCGGCGAGCTCGGCCCCGCGGCCGGGGTGCCGCTGGGCGTCGACGAGGCAGGCGGCGGCGTCGAGGTCGGCGAGCTGGTAGAGCTGGTCCTCCACCGAACCGAGCGGGTGCAGCCACGAGGTCGCCATGCCCGACGCCTGCACCGCGATCCCCGCGCACCAGGCCTCCGGGCTGTTGCCGGCGAGCAGCCCGATCCGGTCTCCCCGGCGGAGGCCGCGGTCGGCCAGCACCCGTTGGATCCGTCCGACGAGCTCCGTCACGGCGGCGTAGGTGAGCGTTCCGGTGTCGGTGGCGAAGGCGGTCCGGGCCGGGTACCGGCGCAGCGCGCGGAGCACCAGCGTCCCGACGGTCGTCTCCGCCCAGAGCGGTGCCGGCGCGGAGCCGGTGTGTGCGGTGGTGCGGGTGTCGGTGGTCATGCGTGCTCCCTCGGTGCGGCGACGGACGTCGGGCCGGGTCAGGACGGGGTGACGGCGCGGCCCGGATCGGCGGCGGCCTCGTACTCGCCCGCCAGGCGGTCGACGAGCTCGGCGGCCGTCGGAATCTCGCGGACCCCGGACACGGAGTGGCCGGCGCTCCAGACCTCGGTCCACCGGCGCGGGCCGAGGCCGCCGTGGCCGTAGAGGGCATCGGCGTCGGCCGGGGTGACGGTCTCGTCGAGCGCGGCCGGGTCGAGGCCGGCGGCGCGGATGGCGGCGGCGAGCATGCTGCTGGGCAGGCCGGTGAACGCCCTGGTCAGAACGACGTCGTCGAGCGTGCTGTCGACGCACATCCGCTTGTACTCCGGGGCCGCCATGCTCTCCCGCGTGGCGAGGAAGGCGGTGCCCAGGTAGCCGAGGTCGGCGCCGAGCGTGCGGGCGGCGGCGAGCGCGGTGCCGTCGCCGATCCCGCCGGCGAGCACCACCGGGCCGTCGAAGAAGCTGCGTACCGCGCGCACGAACGCGAACGGGTTCATCCAGCCGGTCTGCCCGCCGGCGCCCGCGGTGAGCAGGACCAGCCCGTCCGCCCCGGCCGCGACGGCCCGCTCGGCGTGCCGCAGCGTCGCGACGTCGGCCAGGACGAGGGCGCCCGCGTCGTGCAGCGGCCCGAGGACCGGCGCCGGCGACCCGACGCTGGCGATCACGAGCTCCACCCGGTGCCGCACGAGGACCGCGAGGTCCTCGGTGAGCCGCAGCGAGCGCATGATCAGGTTCGGGGCGCAGGGCGCGGCGGCGGGACCCGTCCGTGCCTCGATGTCGGCGAGCCAGCGGTCGAGCTCCTCGGCGCTGCGTGCGTTGGCGGTGGGGAACCCGCCCACGACGCCCGCCTCGCACGCCGCCACCACCAGGTCCGGGCCGGAGACCCGCAGCATCGGCGCGGCGATCACCGGCAGGCGCAGCCGCTCCGTGATCCGTAGGGGCAGGCCGGTCCGTTCCGGCACATGTCCTCCCGGGCCTCGACGACGGGTCCGCCCGCGATTATCGACGTTCGGCGGGCCCGACCGATGGGCCGACGGGGTGACAGGCGGGTCGACTCAAGCGCCCCAGGGGTCCTCGTCGGGGTGGTCGGGTTCCGGGGGTTCCTCGACCGGCCAGTCCTCGTCCGCCGACGGCGCAGTCGGCTGCGGGGGTGTCTCGGAAGCGGCCCCGTCGTTCCCCGCGACGGCCGCCAGCACCCCCGCCCCGTACTTCGCGAGCTTGTTCTCCCCGACCCCGCTGACCGTGCCGAGGGCGGCGGGGGAGCTCGGCGCGAGCGTGGCGATCGCGCGCAGCGTGGCGTCGTGGAAGATCACGTACGCCGGGACGCCCTGCTCCTTCGCGGTCGCGGCGCGCCAGGCCCGGAGCCGCTCGAACACCGGGGCCGCGCCGGCCGGCAGGTCCGCCGCGGGGACCGTGGAGCGGGCGGAGCGGCGGGTCCGCGTGCGCTCGGGGTCCTTGCGAAGCATCACCTGGCGCTCGCCTTTGAGCACGGCGGAGCTGCCGTCCGTGAGCTGCAGCGTGTTGTAGGCCCCGCCGACCTCGAGGAGCCCGCGCGCCAGCAGCTGCCGCACGACGCCGCGCCACTCCTGCTCGGACAGCTCGGTGCCGATGCCGAAGGTGGAGAGCTGGTCGTGCCGGGACTGCTCGACCTTCGCGGTGCGCTTGCCGACGAGGATGTCGACGACCTGCCCGGCGCCGAAGCTCTGGTTCCGCTCGCGCTTGAGCCGCCACACCGTGGACAGCAGCTTCTGGGCCGGGACGGTGCCGTCCCAGGACTCGGCCGGGGTGAGGCAGGTGTCGCAGTTGCCGCACGGCTCGGTCTTCTCGGAGAAGTACGCGAGCAGCTGCACCCGCCGGCACTCGACGGTCTCGCACAGCGCGAGCATCGCGTCGAGGTGCTGGCCCAGCCGCCGCTTGTGCGCCTGGTCGCCCTCGGAGTCGTCGATCATCTTGCGCTGCTGCACGACGTCGGCCAGCCCGTAGGCCAGCCACGCCGTGGACGGCAGCCCGTCCCGGCCCGCGCGGCCGGTCTCCTGGTAGTAGCCCTCGACGGACTTGGGCAGGTCGAGGTGGGCGACGAACCGGACGTCCGGCTTGTCGATGCCCATCCCGAAGGCGATGGTCGCGCACATGACCAGGCCCTCTTCGCGGAGGAACCGGGCCTGGTGCTCGCGGCGGACCCCGGCGTCGAGCCCCGCGTGGTAGGGGAGGGCCGGCACGCCCTGGCCCTGCAGGAACTCCGCGGTCTGCTCCACCGACTTGCGCGACAGGCAGTAGACGATGCCCGAGTCGCCGGGGTGCTCGGTGCGGATGAGGTCGAGCAGCTGCCGGCGCGGCTCGGCCTTCGGCGCGATCCGGTACTGGATGTTGGGCCGGTCGAAGCTGGCGACGACCTGCTTGGCCCCGGTGAGGTCGAGCCGCTCGGCGATCTCCGCGCGGGTGTGCTCGGTGGCCGTCGCCGTGAGCGCGATGCGCGGCACGGCCGGCCAGCGCCGGTGCAGCTCGGAGAGCATCAGGTAGTCCGGCCGGAAGTCGTGGCCCCACTGCGCCACGCAGTGCGCCTCGTCGATCGCGAACAGCGCGATCCCGCCCCGGGCCTCGAGCCGGTCCAGCAGGTCGACGGTCGACCCGACGCGCAGCCGCTCGGGCGCGAGGTAGAGCAGGTCCAGCTCGCCCCCGAGCAGCGCCCGCTCCGTGTCGCGGCGCTCCTCCGGCCCCTGCGTGGAGTTGAGGAACCCGGCCTTCACCCCGAGCGTGCGCAGGGCGTCGACCTGATCCTGCATGAGCGCGATGAGCGGCGAGACCACCACGCCGGTACCGGGCCGGACCAGCGCCGGCACCTGGTAGCAGAGCGACTTGCCGCCGCCGGTGGGCATGAGGACCAGCGCGTCCCCGCCCGCGCAGACGTGCTCCACGACCTCCTGCTGCGGCCCCCGGAACGCCTCGTAGCCGAAGACCCGGTGGAGCACCTCGAGCGCGGGGGCGGGGGGAGCGGTCACGGCGCGATCGTAAAGGCCGGCACCGACGGTCCGGGACGGGCACGCGAACGGTCGCGACGACGAGCGGAGGCCGGTGCGTCGTGCAAGAGTCGCCCCATGAGCGACCTGCGCGACGCCGACCTCCTCACCGGCGACTTCTTCGGTTACGGCTCCCTGCTCACCGACGAGGAGCAGAAGATCGTCGGACGCGTCCGCGAGTTCTGCCGGACCGAGATCGCCCCGATCGCGCAGGAGGCCTGGAGCCGCGCCGAGTTCCCGCACGGCATCGTCCCGAAGTTCGCGGAGCTCGACATCGCCGCGCTGCCCTACGACGGGCTCGCGGGCCCGGCCGCGCGCAGGCTGCTGATCGGGTTCGTCTCGCTGGAGCTGGCGCACACCGACGCCTCGCTGAACAGCTTCTTCGGCATCCACAACGGGCTCGCGATGGGCAGCATCGACCTCTGCGGCTCCGACGAGCAGCGCGAGCGCTGGCTCCCCGCCATGGCCCGGATGGAGCAGATCGGTGCCTTCGGCCTCACCGAACCGCACGGCGGGTCCGACGTCGCGCAGGGCCTGGAGACCACCGCCCGGCGCGAGGGCGACACCTGGGTCCTGAACGGCGAGAAGCGCTGGATCGGCAACGCGACCTTCGCCGATCTCGTCGTGATCTGGGCCCGCGACGAGGCCGACGACGCGGTGAAGGGCTTCGTCGTGCACAAGGACAACCCGGGCATGACGGCCACGAAGATCGAGAACAAGATCGCGCTGCGCACCGTGCAGAACGCCGACATCGTCCTCACCGACTGCCGCGTCCCCGAGGAGGACCGGCTGCAGCGAGCCAGTTCGTTCAAGGACACCAACGGGGTGCTCCGCCGGACGCGCGGCGGCGTGGCGTGGGGCGCCACCGGCACGATGATCGGCGCGTACGAGGCCGCGCTCGCCTACAGCAAGGAGCGGGAGCAGTTCGGCCGGCCGATCGGCGGGTTCCAGCTGGTCCAGGACCTGCTGGTGCGCATGCTGGGCAACATCACCGCCTCGCTCGGCATGTGCGTGCGGCTGGCCGAGATGCAGGACGCCGGCGAGGCGCGCGACGAGCACGCCGCCCTGGCCAAGGAGTACACGACCACCGCGATGCGCGAGACCGTGGCGCTGGCGCGGCAGGTCGTCGGCGGCAACGGCGTGGTGCTCGACTACGGCGTGGCGAAGTTCTTCGCCGACGCCGAGGCCTTGTACTCCTTCGAGGGCACCCGCGAGATCAACACCCTCGTCGTCGGCCGGGCGATCACCGGCCACTCCGCCTTCGTCCGCTGACCCCGACCGCACTTGTGGTTCCATGATGCGCGTCAGCGCAGGGAGTCCTGCCAGGCGGCGTGGAGGTCGGCGAAGTCGCCGCCGGAGGCGAGGAGCTCGGCCGGGGTGCCGTCCTGCACGATCCGGCCGCCGCCCATCACCAGCACCCGGTCGGCGATCGCGACCGTGGACAGCCGGTGAGCGATGATCAGCGCCGTCCGGTCGGCCAGTACCGTCTCCAGCGCGGCCTGCACCGCCCGCTCCGAGGGGATGTCGAGGCTCGACGTCGCCTCGTCGAGCAACACGACCGCGGGATCGGCCAGCACGACCCGGGCCAGCGAGACCAGCTGCCGCTGCCCGGCCGACAGCCGCCCGCCGCGCTTGCGGACGTCCGTGTCGAGCCCCTCCGGCAGGGCGTGCACGAAGTCCGCCCCGACGGCGTCGACGGCCGCCGCGATCTCCGCGCGCGACGCCCCGGGCCGGCCCATGGCGACGTTGTCCGCCAGCGAACCGGAGAACAGGAAGGGCTCCTGCGTGACCATGACCAGCGCACGGCGCAGGTCCGCGTCGGCGAGCTCGCGCAGGTCCACGCCGTCGAGCAGCACGGCGCCGGTGACCGGGTCGTGGAACCGGGCGGCCAGCTTGGCGAGCGTGGTCTTGCCCGCCCCCGTCTCGCCGACCAGCGCGATCGTCTGCCCGGCCGGCACGGTCAGCGAGAACTCGGGCAGCACGAGCCGCTCGGGCGCCCGCGGGTAGGCGAAGGTGACCCGGCCGAAGGTCAGCTCGCCGCGCACCGGCTCGGGCAGCGCCCGGGGGCGTGCCGGCTCGGGCACCCCGATCGGCGTCTCCAGGACCGAGGCCAGCTTCTCCAGCGCCGCGGCGGCCGACTGGTAGGCGTTCATGAACTGGGCGAGCTGGTCCAGCGGGTCGTAGAAGCGCCGCAGGTAGAGCAGGAACGCGGTGAGCGCGCCCAGCTCGAGTGCCCCGGAGGTGACCCGCAGCGCGCCGAGCAGCAGCACCAGCGCGAGCGTCAGGTTGCCGACGGCCCGCACGCAGGCCACGAACCAGGACAAGGTGAGCAGGGCGTCGGCGTTGGCGTCGCGGTACCGGTGGTTGAGCTGCTCCATGATCGACTCGTTGCGCGCCTCGCGGCGGTAGGCCTGCACCGCGCGGATGCCGTTCATGGACTCGACGAACTGGACGATCACCCGCGCCACCCAGGTGCGGGTGAGCCGGTAGCTCGCCCGGGAGCGGCGCTGGAACCAGCGGGTGAGCAGCGCCAGCGGCACGAACCCGGCCAGTACGACGCCGGCGAGCACCGGGTCGATCAGCAGGAGCAGGACGGTGATCCCGGCCAGCGAGAGCAGGGCGCCCAGCAGGCCGTCGAGCCCCTGCTGCAGCAGGTCGTCGATCGACTCCAGGTCGCTCGTCAAGCGGCTGATCAGCCGGCCCGAGGTGTACGACTCGTGCCACTCCAGGGCGAGCCGCTGCGCGTGCCGGAACACCCGCCGCCGCAGCTCCAGCAGCACGTCCTGGCCGAGCCGGCCGGACAGCAGCAGGAACGCCGCCCGCAGGCCCGCCGAGGCCAGACCGCATGCCGCGTACCCGGCGACCGCCCAGGCCAACGGCGCCGGACGTCCGTCGAGCGCCGCGGGGACGCCGGTGTCCACGGCCAGCGCGACGAGCAGCGGCCCGGTCAGCATCACGGCGTTCTCGACGACCAGGATCAGCAGCGCGAGCGCGACGGCGCCGCGGCGGGGTCGCAGGAGGTCGGCGACGAGCAGGCGGGCGCTGCGGGCCAGCCGCAGCCCGGCGGCCCGGGTGACCTCCTCGCTCTCGTCCCCGATTCCGTGCCAGCCGAGATCGGTGGTGTCGGCGCTCATGCCGCCCCCACCCGGTCGGCGTCGGGGCTGCTCAGCAGGTTCCGGTAGACCGCGTTCGTGGCCAGGAGCGCGCGGTGCGTGCCGACGGCGGTGACCCGGCCGCCCTCCAGCAGCGCGACCCGGTCGGCCAGCTGCACCGTCGACGGCCGGTGGGCCACCACCAGCGCCGTCACCCCGCCGAGCACGCTGCGCAGGGCCGCCTCGACCTCGGCCTCGGTGTGGACGTCGAGGGCCGAGAGGGGATCGTCGAGCACGAGGACGGGCGGGCGGCCGAGCACGGCGCGGGCCAGCGCGAGCCGCTGCCGCTGACCGCCGGACAGGGACAGGCCCTGCTCGCCGATCCGTGTGGCCAGGCCCCAGGGCAGCGCCTCGACGAACCCGGCCGCACCCGCGACCCGCAGGGCCTCCCACACGTCCGCGTCGCTCGCGTCGGGCAGGCCGAGCGCCACGTTCTCCCGCACGCTCGCGGAGATCAGCACCGGGTCCTCGAAGGCCGTGGCGACGGCGGTGCGCAGGTCGGCGAGCCGCAGTCGACGGACGTCGACGCCGTCGAGCAGCACCGCGCCGCCCGTGACGTCAGCGAGCCGGCCGACCAGCGAGGTCAGCACGGTCTTGCCCGAGCCCGTGGCGCCGACCAGGGCCATCGTCTCGCCCGGCTCGACGGCGAGGTCCACCCCGCGCAGCACGTCGGCCTCCGCGCCGTCGTGCCGGAACCGGACCCCGCGGAACTCGACGCGGCCGCGCACGGCGCCGAGGGCGACGGGGTCCGGCGGGTCGACGATCGCCGGCGCGACGTCGCGGACCTCCCAGTACCGGCGGGTCGCGGCGGCGGCGTTCCCGGCCTCGGTGAGCAGCCACCCGAGCGAGGCGATCGGCCAGTACAGGTAGGTCATGATCGTCACGGCCGCGACCAGGGTGCCGACGGTCAGCGCGCCCGTCGCCACGCCCCACGCGCTGATCGCGAGGATGACCGCGATCGCGGCCTCGGGCAGCAGCACGAGCACGCACCACAGCGCCGCCTGCAGCCGCACCTTGCGGAGCTCGGTGCGGCGCAGGCCGCGCGCGCCGGTGACGAACCGGTCGGTGATCTGCCGGCCGCGGCCCAGCGCGCGCAGCACCCGGACGCCGAGCGCGGACTCCTCGACGACGGTCGCGAGATCACCGTCCTGGTCCTGGGCCAGCCGCGCGACCACCGAGTAGCGGCGCTCGAGCCGCAGCGTCAGCACGACCAGCGGCACCGCGACGACGACCACCGCGACCCCGAGCAGCCAGGACAAGGCGCCGAGGATCGCAATGCCGACCAGGGCGGTGATCGTGTTGACGACGAGGAACACGCCGGCGAAGGCCAGGAAGCGGCGGATCGTGGAGAGGTCCTGCACCGCGCGGGACAGCAGCTGGCCGGAGGGCCAGCGGTCGTGGAAGGAGATCGGCAGCCGCTGCAGGTGGGCGTAGAGGTCCGCGCGCATGTCGGCCTCGATGCGGGTGGTCGGGCGCGCGACGATCCGGCGGCGCACCAGCAGCAGGAGGGCCTCGACGAGGCCGAGTGCGAGGACGCCGCCGATCAGCCACGGCAGCGGGGAGAGGTCACCGCGGGCGATCGGCCCGTCGACGATCCGGCGGGTGACCAGCGGGATCACCAGGGCGGCGAGGGTGGCGGCGAGCGCCGCGGCGCCGGAGCCGAGCAGCGCGCCGCGGTGCGGACGGACGTAGGGGGCGAGGCGGCGCAGCGCGGCCAGGGTCGCCGCGGGCCGGATCACGGCCCCGGACGGCTCGGTCGTGGGAGGGTCCTGCGCCTGCACGGTGTCGGGAGAGGCAGGCATGGTTTCGACCACGCTACGAAGTCGCCGGCGCCGGCGCATCCGAGTTGCGGCGGGTTCGCCGTGGGCCGAGCCGTGCATGCGTGTGTCGATCACCACCCGACCGTGCGACCTGAACCGCGGTCGAGGTCAAGGGCGGGCCGGGCGGCGCGGGTGTCGGCGGCGGTCCGGTGTAGTAGACCTGTGCGCAGGAGGGGTTTCCCCAGCGGAAGGACCAGCGTGGACCTGAAGATCGGTTACAAGGCCTCGGCGGAGCAGTTCGGGCCCCGTGACCTGGTGGAGTATGCGGTGCGGGCCGAGGAGGTGGGCCTGGACAGCGTGTGGGTCTCGGACCACTTCCTGCCGTGGCGGCACGAGGGCGGGCACGCGCCGTCGGCGCTGACGTGGATGGCGGCCGTGGGGGAGCGCACCCGCCGGGTGCAGATCGGCACGAGCGTGACCACGCCGACGTTCCGCTACAACCCGGCCGTGATGGCGCAGACCTTCGCCACCATGGCGCTGCTCTACGACAACCGGATCATCCTCGGCGCGGGCACCGGCGAGGCGCTCAACGAGATCGCGGTGTCGGGCATGGAGTGGCCGGAGTTCAAGGAGCGGTTCGCGCGGCTGCGCGAGGCCGTGCGGCTGATGCGCGCGCTGTGGACCGACACGAACGTCGACTTCGAGGGCGACTACTACACGCTCGTCAACGCGTCGATCTACGACCGGCCGGAGAAGCCGGTGCCGGTCTACATCGCCGCCGGCGGGCCGGTGGTGGCGCGCTACGCGGGCCGCTCCGGCGAGGGCTTCATCTGCACCTCGGGCAAGGGCATGGACCTCTACACCGAGAAGCTGATCCCGGCGGTCAAGGAGGGCGCGGAGAAGGAGTCGCGGTCCTTCGAGGACATCGACCGGACCATCGAGATCAAGCTCTCCTACGACCGGGACGCCGACGCGGCGCTCGAGAACACCCGCTTCTGGGCGCCGCTGTCGCTGACCGCCGAGCAGAAGCACACGGTGGACTCGGCGGAGGAGATGGAGCGGCTGGCCGACGAGCTGCCGATCGAGCAGGTCGCCAAGCGCTGGATCGTGGCGAGCGACCCGGACGAGGCCGTCGCGCAGATCAAGCCGTACCTCGACGCCGGGCTCAACCACCTGGTCGTCCACGGCCCCGGCCACGACCAGGAGCGGTTCCTCACCCAGTTCGCCGAGGACGTCGTGCCGAAGCTGCGCGCCCTGGCCTGACCGTGAGGATGGCGTGGCCGGCCCGGTGTCGGGTGCCTCACCCGAGGCGATCGTTCCGTCCGGTCAGCGCTGACCGTTAGTCTGCCGGGGTCGACGGGGACGCGCCCCGGGTGAGGAGCGGTGGGATGAGCGGTGCGAGCGGGAGCCCCGTGGTGGCGCAGGACGGGCGCGTGCTGCGCTGTCGGGTGACGGCGGGCAAGGCCGGCGCGCTCGACGGCCCGGCGATGGCCGAGGTCGCCGAGGCGCTGCGCGGGCTCGGCACCCTCGAGGAGGCGGCCGAGCGGGGGATCGGCGCGGTCCAGCTCGCGCACGACGGCGGCAACTTCTGCGCGGGCGGGGACGTCCGCTCCTTCGCGGCCGCGGAGGACCGCGGCGCGTTCGTGCGCGAGGTCGCCGACCTGTTCCACGAGATGCTCGGGGCCTACGTCCGGTGCGCCGTCCCGACGGTGGCCGGCGTGCAGGGCTGGGCCGCCGGCGCAGGGATGAGCCTCGTGCTGGCCACGGACGTGGTCGTCGTCGGGACCTCCACGCGGATCCGGCCCGCCTACCCCGCGATCGGCTTCTCGCCCGACGGCGGGATGAGCTGGACGCTGCCGCGGATCGTCGGCCTTGGCCGGGCCCGGCACATCCTGCTGTCCGACCAGGTGCTCACCGCCGAGGACATGCTGTCGCTGGGCATCGCGTCGGTGCTGGCCGACGACACCGAGCTGGCCGCCGAGGCCGAGGCGACGGCGTACCGGCTGGCCCAGGGGCCCACGGCGGCGCTCGGCCGGATCAAGCGGCTGCTCGCCGGGACGTTCGACCACGACCTGCGGACCCACCTCGACGCCGAGGCGGCGTCGATCTCCGCCAGCGCCGCCGGGCCGGAGGGGGCCGAGGGGCTCACCGCGTTCGGCGAGAAGCGGGCGCCCCGCTTCCACGGCTGACCGGCGCGGGTCACGCACCGAGCCTGTTTGCCGCGCGCGCGCCCGGGGGATACCAGGCGAGGCGACCGAATCCGGTGCGCCACCGTCGATCCCCGGGGGCACTCCGCTCGTGAACGTGCACGGCCCGCAGCGCGGCGTCCCGGCCGCACCGACCGCTGCACCGACCGCGCAGGGCGCGGCCGACCGGCGGCCGGTGCGAGCGGTACCGGACGAGCTGCGCATCGTCCGCACGGCCGTGGCCGACGAGCTCTCCGGCATCCGCACCGCCGTGTCCCGGTGGGGCCGGCGTGCGGGCCTGTCCGCCGACGTGCTCGTCGACCTGCTCCTCGCTGTGGGGGAGGCTGCGGCCAACGCCGTCGACCACGCCTACCGCGGTGGCCCGCCCGGTCCGGTGGAGGTCGACGTGCAGCTGCGCCGGCGCCGCTCCGGGAGCGTCGTCGCCGCGCGGATCTCCGACCAGGGGCGCTGGCGGCCGGCCACGGCGGGGGCGGTCCGGGACCGCGGCCGCGGGCTGCCGATGATCCGGGCGCTGGCGGCGCACCTCGACGTCGTCGCCACGGGCCGGGGGACCGAGGTCTGCCTCGAGCTGGCCCTCCCGGACTGACCGGGCCCGGGAACGCCGGAACCCCGGCCGCGGGGCGACCGGGGTTCCGGGAGAAACGGGACGGGCGGGCTCAGCGGCCGGGCACCGACCCGCCGGAGACCAGGCGACGCGGGGCACCGGGTGTGGCCGGGCGCGCGGCGCGCAGGCCCGGCAGGACCACGGCGGAGCGCTGCACCGGGCGACGGAACCCGCCCATCGAGGGCCGCATCGGCCAGGCGCCGGCGAACGGGAACAGGCCCTCCAGGCCCGCGCTCTCCGGCCCGACGCTCGTGCGGAGCAGCTCCTGGAACGCGTCGTACTGGGCGACCGCCTCGACGACGTCGCCCTTGGCCAGCAGCGCCTCGACCAGGGCCCGGCGCGCGCTCTCCCGGCTCGGGGCGGCGGCCACGGCGATCTCGGCGATCTGCACGGCGTCGGCGAACAGGCCGGCCGCCGTCAGCTTGAGGGAGACCTCCTCCAGCGCGGCGAGCCGGAGCTGGCGGAAGCGTTCGCGCTCGACGGCGATCCACGGGGAGGTCCACGCGGGCAGGATGTCCTCGGACAGCAGGTCGACCGCGGGACGCTCGGTGAGGCGACCGCCGCCGTTGAAGGCGCGGACCAGGAGCATCGCGTCGGACAGGTCGACCTCGACCTCGTCCGCCAGGGCGACCGGGGCGGCCTCGTCGGCCGGGTCGCCCACGAGCAGGCCCGGTACGTCGATGCCGGTCAGCGCCTCGGCGAGCAGGCGGCGGGCGGCCTCGGCCGGTACGCCCGGCCAGAGGTCGGCGGCGAGGCCGGCGCGCGGCTGCGGCCGGCGGTGCACGGCCAGGTACGCGACGACGCGGCGGGAGTCAACACTCAACGGCACGGTGGTGCCGTCCGAGGTGAGACCGAACGATCCGAGCACCGTGATGCGGTGGCCCGGACACTCAGTGAGGGATCGGCGGTGACCGTCAGACATGGTTATCCCGACTTGTGGTGGTACTCGACTGATGACCCGTGGGCACGCCTCGTGGGTGGGCTCCGTGCCGCCGAACAGTGTTCTCCCGACGACCCGGATTGCCAAGAGGCTGTTTCGTCACAGTTACGATCTGCACGTACCTAATTGACAATCCGCAGGTACAGCCGTAGTGGTGACGTCCGGGGCGATCTTAACGCAGCCCTCGGGACACGGCCGGGGGACCCCCGGCGGGCCGATCACGGGGTCGCGTGCAGCCGGACGTGTGTTCCCCTGCGGTCCTGCCACACGTGCAACAGGTCGCAGAGCTGCCGCGCGATCCACACCCCGCGCCCGCGCGGCTCCGCGGGGTGCGGCGCGGTCAGGCCGGGCAACGGTTCGTCGAGGTCGCCGGTGTCGTGCACCTCGCAGACCAGGCCGCCCGCCGTGGCCCACAGCTGGATCTCCGCCTGCGGTGCCCCGTGCTCGACGGCGTTGGTGGCGACCTCGTTCACGGCCAGCACCAGGTCCTCGGACCGGACCGGGTCGAAGCCCAGGGCGGGCGCGAGCCGCGCGACCATGCGGCGGACCTCGTGCAGCTGCCAGGAGTTGTACCGGTAGGTGAGGTCCGGCGGGCCCAGGACCAGCGGCGCGGCGCGCTCCCGCCCGCGGAGCACCTCCATCGGGCAGCGGTGCTCGGGGTTGTGCCGCAGCCCGCCGTCGTCGAGCACGTACGGGTGGTTGGCCCGGGCGCCCTCGAGCACCTCGAGGTGGAGCGGCCAGGCCGGGTAGAGGCAGACGAGGTCCACCGGCAGGTCGGCCAGCGAGACGTTGAGCGCGGCGTCGAGCTCGGTCCAGTAGCCGCCGTCGACGCCGTCGTGCGCCGGGTCGTGCCCGCACAGCACGGTGACGCCGGCGTCGCTCTGCACGAGCGAGCGCAGCTCCCGGGCCCAGGTCGCGGCCGTGGTCTGCCCCGAGCCGCCGGACGCGCCGAAGGGCGCCGTCAACGCGACGACGCCGGCGTGCCCGACCGCGTCGAACACCGCCTTCCCGACGGCGGGCGGCACGGCCACGGCGAGCTGCTCGCCGCGGCGGACGGTGGCCCGGGCGAACGCGACGGCCCGCGTGAGCTGGTCCTCCGTCCCGTCGTGGAACTCCACGGCGTGCCGCAGCCGGGTGTGCGCGGGGACGCGGGACTCGACCTTCATCCGGCCGCCCCCTCGGTGGCGGGCTCGCGCCGGGGGTCCTCGTCGACGGCGTCGGATGCGTCGGACGCGTCGGTCTTCTCGGTGTCGTCGGGCGCGTCCTGCTCCGGCCGGGACCCGTTCCCCACCGCCTCGGGCTCGGCCCCGGCGACCCGCCGCTCGCGCGGACCGTGCGGCCCGTCCGCGGACTCGGGCAGCCGGACCGGGGGCTGGCGGGCCTCGCGGACCAGCAGCTGGGTCGCGAACGGCGCCCCGCACCGGTCGAGCACCCGCTGGACGCCGGGCCGGACGTCCCCGAGCACCAGCCGGTGGCTGCTCGGGAACTCCTCGGCCGCGTGCACCAGGGCGACCGCGCCGGCCACGTCGATGAACCGCAGGGAGGCCAGGTTGAGCTCGATGTCCGTGGGCGCGTCGGCCGAGCGCAGCGCCCGGTCCAGCGTGTCCGTGATCAGCTTGTGGATCACCGGGCGGTTGCTGTGGTCGGCCTCGCCGGCGAGCCGCACGGCGGTGACGCCGGTCTGGGTGATCCGCAGCAGGCCGTCGTCGTAGGCGGCGGGGGCGGTGAGCTCCTCGCGGTGCGCCGCCCGCATCCGCTCGATCTGCTCCTGCGTGTAGTGCCCGTGGTCGTAGAGGCACAGCGCGGCGAGCCGGCGCTCGCGGACGACGTCGTCGAGCGCGGCGTCGTAGGCCGTCATCGGGATGCCCGCGGGGGCGTCGGCGCCGTAGCTCATCTGCCCGGTCATGCGGAAGCCGGACCAGCCCTGGGCGACGGAGCCGTCGACATAGGAGTGCAGCAGGGCGCGGACGTCGGCGACGGGGGAGCGGAAGGCGCCGCGGGTGACGTCGGCGGGCACGACCTGCAGCTGACCGCTCCGGAGCGTGGCGGCGACCGGCATGCGGTCCTCGGTCAGCCGGTCGAGGACCCGCTCGGAGGTGCCGTCGTCGAAGTAGACGACCTTCTCGTTGCGGCGGAGGCCGCCGGAGAGGAACCGGGCCGTGAGCTCCCAGAGCTGCTCGTCGCTGACCGGCACGGCGCAGGCGTGGTCGCCGGACGCCAGATCCTCTGCCGCTCGCACGCTCATGTCTCTCGCTCGCTGCTCGTGACCAGATCACCACCCTACGGGCGCCACAAGGGGGCACCCGTCACACGGCCGGGGGTACCCGCGCCGAAGCGACACGACACCGCGACGAGCGGTGGGTCCGACGGTCGTGATCAGGGGACCAGCGGCGGGACCTGCGCGGCGACCAGGTGGGGGCCGGGCTCGGCCGCTGCCCGGCGGAGCGCGCCGGCCAGCTCCTGGGCCGTCGACGCGCGCACCGCGGGCATCCCCATCCCGGTGGCGAGTGCGACGAAGTCCAGCCGGGGCGAGCCGAGGTCGAGCAGCGAGCGCGCGGGGGAGTCCGCGGGCAGGGACGCGCCGACCCCGAGCAGCTCGCCGCGCAGGATCGCGTAGGCACCGTTGTCGTAGACGACGGTGGTGACGTCGAGGTTCTCCCGCGCGTGGGTCCAGAGCGCGGAGATCGTGTACATCGCGCTCCCGTCGGCCTGCAGGCACCAGACGGGCCGGTCGGGGCAGGCGACCGCCGCCCCCGTGGCTGCGGGGAGGCCGAACCCGATCGCCCCGCCGGTGAGGGTGAGCCAGTCGTGCCGGGCCGACCCGGCCGTGGCCTGCGGCAGGCTCGCGCCGGAGGTGACCGACTCGTCGACCACGATCGCGCCCTCGGGCAGCAGGGCACCGACGACCTCCGCCGCGGTCTGCACCGTCAGCGGGCCGGTCGGCAGCGCGGGCGGGGCGAACCCGGCGCGCGGGACGTCCGTGACGCCGGCGGCGACCAGGTCGGCCAGCGCCTCGAGGGCGACGGAGCCGGCGGCCCCGATCTCACTGACGCGGTGCACGGTGGCGCCCTCCGGCACCAGGTCGCCCTGCTTGCCCGGGTAGCCGAAGAAGGTGACGGGGGAGACGGCTCCGGCGAGCACGAGGTGCGTGGTGCCCTCGAGCTGCTTCCGCGCGACGTCGCCGGGGTAGGCGAGCCGGGAGATCGGCGGGACGCCCGCACCGCGCTCCAGCCGCGTCGGGAAGCACTCGGCGAGCACCCGGGCCCCGGTCGCGACCGCGATCCGGTGCGCCGCCACGAGCCCGCGCTCCCGCAGGCCCGTGCCGCCGACGAGCAGGGTGCAGGGCTCGCCGGACCAGAGCGCCTTGGCGGCGGACTCCAGGCCGTCGGCGTCGAGGGCCCCGCGGCCCGGGGCGGCCGGCGGCGCGACGGTGCCGGGCTCGAGTCCCGCGGCCGAGGTCCAGGCCACGTCGGCGGGCACGAGCAGGGTGGAGACGGCGGGCGGTGGGCCGCACGCCGCGGCCACGGCGTCGGCGGTGTCCCGGCCCAGGTCCGCGGTCGACAGGCTGCGGTGCACCCGGGCGGAGACCGTGCCGGCCAGCGCGTCGACGTCCGACTCCAGCGGGGCGTCGAGCGGCTTGTGGTCCAGCGCGTGGTCGCCGACGACGTTGACCACCGGCGTGCCGGCCCGTCGCGCGTTGTGCAGGTTGGCGGTGCCGTTGGCCAGGCCGGGCCCGAGGTGCAGCAGGGTGGCCGCCGGCTTGTCCGCCATCCGGGCGTAGCCGTCCGCGGCGCCGGTCGCCACGCCCTCGAACAGGGTCAGGACCGCGCGCATCCGGGGCTCGGCGTCGAGCGCCGCGACCAGGTGCATCTCGGACGTGCCGGGGTTGGCGAAGCAGACGTCGACGCCGGCGTCGACCAGGGTGCGCAGCAGCACCTGCGCGCCGGTGGTCTCCACTGCGGGCTCGGGTCCTGTCTCGGGTCCTGCCATGCCGCGACGCTACCCGGCGGTGGTCACCGCCACCTCGGTGTGCGGGTTCCCCTTGATCGTCTGCAGCACCACGCAGTACCGCTCGGTCAGCGTGACGAGGCTCGCGACCTGCTCCTCGTCTGCCGTGGTGTCCAGGGCGAAGGACAGCCGGACGTCCCGGAACCCGACCGGTGCCTCCTTGTCCACACCGAGCGTGCCGCGGAAGTCCAGGTCGCCCTCCGCGCGCACGGTGCCGGACACCTCCAGACCCATCGACGTCGCCACCGCCCGCAAGGTGACCCCCGCGCACGCGACCAGGGCCTCGAGGAGCATGTCGCCGGAGCAGAGCTGGGTGCCGTCGCCGCCGGTCGCGGGGTGCAGGCCGGCCTCGGCCAGCGCGGTCGCGGTGCGCACCCGGCAGGCCACGCCCGTGCCGTCGAGCTCCCCGTCCGCGTGCAACGTGACCACGGCGGACCCCGGGTCCTCCCGGTACTGCTTCTTCAGCGGGCCCTGCACGTCCCGCAGCTGGGTGGCGTCCATGGGAGCCATCGTCGCCCGGGGACGGGCCGATCTCCACCGGTACCCTCCCCGTCGTGACAGGGGTGATCCGGCAGGAGCGGGTGCTCACCGTCCCCAACCTGCTCAGCGTGCTGCGGCTGGCCGGGGTCCCGCTGTTCCTGTGGCTGCTGCTCGGCCCGCGGGCGGACGGCTGGGCCATCCTCGTGCTCGCCGTCGGCGGGGTCACCGACTGGGCCGACGGGAAGCTCGCCCGACTGCTGGACCAGTACTCCCGGCTCGGCGAACTCCTCGACCCCGCGGTCGACCGGCTCTACATCCTCTCGGCGTTGGTCGCGCTGGGTGTCCGGGACATCGTGCCGTGGTGGGTCGTCGCCGTGCTCGTGGCCCGCGACCTCGTCCTGGGGCTGTGCGTGTCCGTGCTGCGGCGCAACGGCTACGGTCCGTTCCCGGTGATCTACCTCGGCAAGGCGGCGACGTTCCTGCTGCTCTACGCCTTCCCGATCCTGCTGCTGGGGACCCGGGCGGGGTTCTGGGGCGAGCTCGCGCGGCCGTTCGGGTACGCCTTCGCGGCCTGGGGCGTGGCGCTCTACCTGTGGTCCGGCCTGCTGTACTTCGCCCAGTTCGTCCTGGCGATGCGCGCCGGACCGGTCCGCTCCGAGGACCCGCGGCCCGAGGTCTAGGCTGCGCAGCGTGACTGCCGAGCAGACCGCCACGCCGGACGACCTGCGGTACACCGAGGCCCACGAGTGGGTCCGGGTCCTCGACGGGAACCGGGTACGGGTCGGGGTCACCGACCACGCGCAGGAGCAGCTCGGCGACGTCGTGTTCGTGCAGCTCCCGGCGGTGGGGGACAGCTTCGCCCAGGGCGACGCGCTCGGCGAGGTCGAGTCGACCAAGTCCGTCTCGGACATCTACGCCCCGCTCGCGGGCGAGGTCGTCGCCGTCAACCAGGCCCTGGAGGACAGCCCGGAGATGATCAACTCCGCGGCCTACGGGGACGGCTGGATCGTCGAGCTGGAGCTCGGCGAGGGCGCCGCCGACGCCGTCGCGGAGCTGCTCGACGCGGCCGCCTACCGGCAGCTGGTCGAGGGCGCCTAGCGCCGTCCCCGGCCCCCGCGCACGGCCCCGGCACGATAGGTTCGGCGGGTCGTGCCGCGGCGGCCCGCACGACAGCAAGCCCCTGCGGCGCCCTCAGCGGCGCGGCCGGGACCGCACCACGCAGGAGGAGACCCCGAGGTGACCACGAACGACGGGCCCGGCGTTCCGCCGGAGCGTTCCCCGGAGACCACGTCGGTCTTCCGGGCGGACTTCCTGGCCGACGTCGAGCCGCCCGCCCAGGAGCAGCCGGTCTCGGGCGTCGACGCGCTGCCCCCCGGCTCCGCCCTGCTGGTCGTGCGCCGCGGCCCGAACGCCGGCTCGCGCTTCCTGCTGGACCGGCCGACCACGAGCGCCGGTCGGCACCCCGACAGCGACATCTTCCTCGACGACGTCACGGTCTCCCGGCGGCACGCGGAGTTCCGGCGCGACTCGGGTGAGTTCGTCGTCGTCGACGTCGGCAGCCTCAACGGGACCTACGTCAACCGGGAGCCGGTCGACACGGCCGTCCTCGCCAACGGCGACGAGGTCCAGATCGGCAAGTTCCGGCTCGTCTTCCTCACCGGGCCGGAGCCCGGGGCGGAGGGCTGACCGGGCGCGGGGGCGTTGCGGGGCGGAAAAGTCCGCGCCGACGCCCGTCCGGAGGCGCGCGAAGCACGGGTCGCGCGTGTAGCGTCGAGGATGTCGGACCCCAGGGTGAGGAGGCGGGCGCATGAGCGAGATGCGCGTCGTGGGAGTCAGGGTCGAACTGCCCGCCAACCAGCCCATCCTCCTGTTGCGGGAGACGCAGGGCGACCGCTACCTGCCGATCTGGATCGGCTCGGTGGAGGCCACCGCGATCGCGCTGGAGCAGCAGGGGGTCAAGCCCGCCCGTCCGCTGACCCACGACCTGCTCAAGGACGTGATCGGCGCGCTCGGGCGGCGGCTGGAACAGGTGCGGATCACCGATCTTCAGGAGGGCACGTTCTACGCCGAGCTGATCTTCGACGGCGGGATCACCGTGTCCGCGCGGCCGAGTGACTCGGTGGCGCTCGCGCTCCGCATCGGGGTGCCGATCCACGCCGACGAGAGCGTGCTCTCCGAGGCCGGGCTGGTCATCCCGGACGAGCAGGAGGACGAGGTCGAGAAGTTCCGCGAGTTTCTCGACTCCGTCTCCCCGGAGGACTTCCGGGGCGCCCAGCCGGGCTGATCCCCGAACCGTGCGAAGGTCGGTCGGGGGCGGGCGTGATCGTCGCTCCCGGTCGTCGGAAGGGCCCCGGTGGGGCGTCGACCCCGCCCGGGGATGCGGCCGATCGCCGACACGCCCGGGTGAGCAGGGCGTGCGGCGGCGTGGCGCGTTGACCGTCGGCGCCCGCGCGCTTACCGTCGGCTCCGTCAACAGGTGAGTGGTCGTCGGGACAGGAGGTCCCGACCGGCGGAGGGAGTGCCGTGGACGGGTCGTCGTCGTCCGACGGGCCCGAGCAGGGCGAGCTCTTCCCGGACCCGCTGATCGGAGAAGGCCTCGACGGCCTGCCGGACCAGCTCGTCGGGTTCCGTGGCCCCACCGCCTGCCAGGTCGTCGGCATCACCTACCGGCAGCTGGACTACTGGGCCCGCACCGGGCTCGTCGTCCCGTCGATCCGCGGGGCCGCCGGCTCCGGGTCGCAGCGCCTGTACTCGTTCAAGGACGTCCTGGTCCTCAAGGTCGTCAAGCGGCTGCTCGACGCCGGGGTGTCCCTCCAGAACATCCGGGTCGCCGTCGAGCACCTGCGCCGGCGGGGGATAAGAGATCTGGCGCAGATCACCCTCTTCTCGGACGGCACCACGGTGTACGAGTGCACCTCGCCCGAGGAGGTCGTCGACCTCCTGCAGGGCGGCCAGGGCGTGTTCGGGATCGCGGTCTCCGGCGCGATGCGCGAGATCAGCGGCTCCATCAAGGACTTCCCGGTCGAGCGTGCGGACGGCGGTTCGGTCGACGAGGCCCCGGAGGACGAACTCTCCCGACGCCGCGCCCGCCGCGCCATCAGTTGAGGCCCCGGGCGCGGCTCCCTGAGCCACCCCACCCGCCCCTTCTCCTCCGCAGATGAACATCAGGTCGTTCTGAGGGTCGCGAACTGCCCTGCGGTTCATCTCGACCGGCGGGAGCTGCACGCTCAGGCGGCGGGGCGGAAGGGGTCGTGTTCGGCGAGGAGCTTCTCCAGCCGCGCCTGGTCCACCCGGTTGACCACCGTGAGGCGCTCCTGCTTGTCCCGCACCGTCTTGGCGAGGGTGAAGGCCGAGGTCGTCACGTAGAGAACGGACACGGCGAGGAAGGCGCGCACCCAGGGGCCGGCGGGCAGGTAGAGCACGCCGACCGTCACGGCGGCGAGCGAGACGACGAACGACGCCGCCGCCTGCAGGTGGAACGCCGCGGTGGTCGACGGGACGGGACCGGTGCTGCGGTCCGAGCTGCTCATGCGGCGAGTCTGGCGGTGATCCCGGCCCGGTTCCTCGGTGGAACTACGGCATCCGGCGCTAGGCTGGTCGGGCAGTCGCCGATCCCGCGCGGGAGAGACCCGGTCGCACGTGGACCGGGCGCCGAAGGAGCAACTCCTCCCCGGAACCTCTCAGGCACCCGAGACCGCGAGGGTGAGACGCCTCTGGAAAGCGACGCCGGTGCGGGGACCACCGGGCCGGCGTCCGCCGACGGGGAAAGCCCGGCTCCGGCCGGGTGAATCTCTCAGGCACCCGGGTACCCCGGGTGGGGACAGAGGGGGAGGGCAGCACGTCCCGCTTGCCGTCCTGCCCACCGCCCGAAAGGTCGTCCTCGTGACCGACGCGCCGCCTGCTCCGTCGAGCACCACGTCCGCCCCGCCGCAGCTCTCGCTGGCCGAGCTCGAGGCGGGGGTCCCGTTCGCCGACCGGCACGTCGGGCCCCGGCCGGCCGAGCTCGAGCGCATGCTCGCCGCGATCGGCGTCGGCTCGCTGGAGGAGCTGGCCGACCGCGCGCTGCCGCCGAGCATCCGCGACACCGGCGAGGTGCCGACGTGCATCCCGGCACCCGCGTCGGAGACCGAGATGCTGGCCGAGCTGCGCGGGCTCGCCGACCGCAACACCGTGACCGTCCCGATGATCGGGCTGGGCTACGCGGGCACGGTCACCCCGCCGGTGATCCGCCGGCACGTGCTGGAGAACCCGGCCTGGTACACGGCCTACACGCCGTACCAGCCGGAGATCAGCCAGGGTCGGCTCGAGGCGCTGCTCGCCTTCCAGACCACGGTCGCCGACCTGACCGGGCTGCCGGTGGCCGGCGCGTCGCTGCTCGACGAGGCCACCGCGGCCGCCGAGGCGATGACGCTGCTGCGGCGGGCGGGCAAGGCGAAGAGCCCGCGGTTCGTGGTCGACGCCGACACCCTCCCGCAGACGGTCGACGTGCTGCGGACCCGCGCCGAGCCGCTCGGCATCGAGCTGGTGGTCGCCGACCTGGCCGACGGCCTGCCCGAGGGCGACCTGTTCGGCCTGCTCCTGTCGTACCCGGGCGCGTCCGGCCGCGTCGCCGACCCCCGGAGGCTGATCGAGGAGGCCCACGCCCGCGGGGGCCTGGTGGCGGTGGCCGCGGACCTGCTCGGGCTCACCCTGCTCACCCCGCCCGGCGAGCTCGGGGCCGACGCCGCGGTGGGCACGACCCAGCGCTTCGGCGTCCCGCTCGGGTTCGGCGGTCCCCACGCCGGCTTCCTGTCGGTGCGCCAGCAGTTCGCCCGCCAGCTGCCGGGCCGGCTCGTCGGCGTGTCCCGGGACGCCGACGGCAATCCCGCCCTGCGGCTCGCCCTGCAGACCCGTGAGCAGCACATCCGGCGGGAGAAGGCGACGTCGAACATCTGCACGGCGCAGGTGCTGCTCGCCGTCGTCGCGGCCTGCTACGCGATCTACCACGGCCCCGAGGGGCTCACCCGGATCGCCCGGCGCACCCACCGGATGGCCGCCGTCCTGGCGGCGGGGCTGCGCGCGGGCGGGGTCGAGGTTGCCTACGAGAACTTCTTCGACACCGTGGTCGCGCGGGTGCCGGGGCGTGCCGCCGAGATCGCCGACGCGGCGCACGCGGTCGGGATCTCCGTCCGCCGGATCTCCGCCGACGAGTTGGGCCTGGCCTGCTCGGAGCTGACCACCATCGCGCACCTCCGCGCGTTGTGGGAGGCGTTCGGGGTGGATGCGGACGTCGCCGACCTCGATGCCGCCACCCCCGACGCGCTGCCCGCGGACCTGCGGCGGGAGTCGGAGTTCCTCACCCACCCGACCTTCCACGAGCACCGCTCGGAGACCGCGCTCATGCGCTGGCTGCGCCGGCTCGCCGACGCCGACCTGGCCCTCGACCGCACGATGATCCCGCTGGGCTCCTGCACCATGAAGCTCAACGCGACCGCCGAGATGGAGCCGATCACCTGGCCCGAGTTCGCGGAACTGCACCCGTTCGCCCCCGCGGCGGACACCGAGGGAATCCGGGAGATGATCACGCAGCTCGAGCGCTGGCTCGCCGAGCTGACGGGGTACGCCGCCGTCTCCGTGCAGCCCAACGCGGGCAGCCAGGGTGAGCTCGCCGGGCTGCTGGCCATCGCCGCCTACCACCGCTCGCGCGGCGAGGCCGAGCGGAACGTCTGCCTGATCCCGTCGAGCGCCCACGGCACCAACGCGGCGTCAGCCGTCATGGCCGGGATGCGGGTGGTCGTGGTGGCCACCGATCCGGCGGGCAACGTCGACCTCGCCGACCTGCACGCCAAGATCGGCGAGCACGGGTCGGCCCTCGCCGCGCTGATGATCACCTACCCGTCGACCCACGGCGTGTACGAGGCCGAGGTGCGCGAGGTCTGCGCCGCGGTGCACGAGGCGGGCGGTCAGGTCTACGTCGACGGGGCCAACCTGAACGCGCTGCTCGGGCTCGCCCGGCCCGGTGCGTTCGGCGGCGACGTCAGCCACCTCAACCTGCACAAGACCTTCTGCATCCCGCACGGCGGCGGCGGCCCGGGCGTCGGGCCGGTTGCCGTGGCCGAGCACCTCGCGCCGTTCCTGCCCGGCCGCGGGGAGGTCGGACCGGTGTCGGCCGCGCCGTACGGGAGTCCCGGCGTGCTGCCGATCTCCTGGGCCTACATCCGGATGATGGGCGTCGAGGGGCTGCGGCGGGCCACACTCACCGCGGTCGCGGCGGCCAACTACGTCGCCGCCCGGCTCGGCGAGCACTACCCGGTGCTCTACGCGGGCCGCGACGGTGCGGTCGCGCACGAGTGCATCCTCGACCTCCGCGGGATCACCAAGGAGTCCGGCGTGACGGTCGACGACGTCGCCAAGCGGCTCGCCGACTACGGCCTGCACGCCCCGACCATGTCCTTCCCGGTCGCCGGCACGCTGATGGTCGAGCCGACCGAGAGCGAGGACCTCGCCGAGATCGACCGGTTCGTCGCGGCCATGATCGGGATCCGGGACGAGATCCGCCGGGTGCAGGCGGGGGAGTGGCCGGTCGACGACAACCCGCTGCGCGGCGCGCCGCACACCGCGGCCTGCCTGGTGGACAAGTGGGACCACCCGTACCCCCGCGACCTCGCCGCCTACCCGACGGGTGCCGTACCCGGGGTGCACGACCGCAAGGTCTGGCCGCCGGTCCGCCGCATCGACCAGGCGCACGGCGACCGCAACCTGGTCTGCTCCTGCCCGCCCATCGAGGCCTACAGCTCCTGACCCCAGGTCACAAGTCCGAGCGAACGGCGCTCTCGCTCACTAGATGTGAGCGAGAGTGCCGTTCACCGGGTCGGTGAGGGCGGTGCAGAGGGCCAGGAGGCGGGTGCGGAGCGGTGCGGCGCGCTCGGCGAAGCCCTGCTGTGCCCGGGCGTACTCGGCGCGGCCCTCGGGTGTTTCGATGCGCACCGGCGCGTAGCCGCGGTCGGCGAGGTCGTAGGGGCTGGCCCGCATGTCGAGCTCGCGGACCTCGGCAGCCAGCGCGAAGCAGTCCCCGAGCAGCTCGGCCGGGGTGGCCGGGAGCAGCTTGTACGCCCACTTGTAGAGGTCCATGGTCGCGTGCAGGCACCCCGGCTGCTCCAGCGCGACCTGGTCCTCGCGCGTCGGCTGGAGCCGGTTGAGCGGGCGCGCGGCCGCGGTGAAGAAGCGGAACGCGTCGTGGTGCGTGCAGGTGACCGGGATCGACTCGACGACGGCGTCGGTACCGGCCGAGCCGAGCCGCAGCGGCACGGCGCCGTGACGCGGCCGGTCGGTGCGGTAGACCATCGCCCACTCGTGCAGCCCGAAGCAGCCGTAGCGGGCGGGGCGGGCGGCCGTCGCGGAGACCAGCCCGTGCACGAAGCCGGCTGTGCGGTGCAGCCGTTCGGGCAGCAGCGCGGGATCGAGCACGACGCCGGCGCCGTCCGGCCGGTAGCCGGGGCGGTCGGCGAACCCGCGGACGTCGCCGAGGAGCCGGACGCCGGGGCCGGGCTGCCACTGCTCGAGCTGCGCGGGCCGCAGCGAGTAGTAGGTGAACAGGAAGTCCTGCACCGGGTGCGGCTCGCGGCGGCGCCGGCGCTCCCGGTGCGGCCCGGTCCAGCGCTCCATCCGGGTGCGGTGGGCGGCCGCCCGGGCCCGCCACGCGGGCTCGTCGAGTTCCTCGGTCACCACGCCCCGCAACGCTACGCGGCGGGGTCTGCCCAGGTCACCGGGGGTCGTGAGTGCCGAGTGCCCCTCGAGGGGCAGTCGGCACCCACGGGTCAGGACTCGCTGGTGTGGGTGGCGTCGCGGACCGTGCCGACGTAGTGCTCGATCAGGTCCTCCATGGCCACCATGCCGACCGTGGCGCCGAACCGGTCGACGGCCCGGGCGAGGTGTGCGCGGGTGGTGCGCAGGGCGGCGACGGCCTCGTCGAGCCGGGCGTCGGCGGGCACCTCGGGCAGGCCGCGGACCCGGGTGAGCGGGATGTCGGCGTCGGAATCGTCGATCACGTCGAGCACGTCCTTGACGTGCAGGTACCCGGTGAAGCGGCCGTCCGGGGCGCGCAGCGGGAAGCGGGAGAAGCCGGTCTGCTCCACCGCGCGCTGGACGTCCCCTACCCGCGGCCGCACGGGCAGCGAGACGAGCTCCCCGGCCGGCACGAGCACGTCGCCGACGGTCGCCTCGGCGGACCGCAGGGTGCGGGAGATCCGGGTGGACTCCTCGTCGTCGAGCAGGCCCTCGCGGCGCGAGTCCGCGATCATCTCCGACAGCTCGCCCGAGGTGAACGCCGTCTCCAGCTCGTCCTTCGGCTCGATCCGCAGCAGCCGCAGGGTGAGGTTCGCCAGGTGGTTGAACAGGTCGATGAAGGGCCGCATCACCGTCGTGAAGACCAGGAACGGCGGCACCAGCAGGATCGCCGCGCGCTCCGGGCCCGCGATCGAGATGTTCTTCGGCACCATCTCGCCGAGGAGGATGTGCGCCACCGACACCAGCGCGAGCGACAGCGCGAAGGCGATCGGGTGCAGCGCGGCCTCGGGCAGCCCCGCCCACTCCAGCGGCGCCTCGATGAAGTGCGCGACGGCGGGCTCGCCGAGCCGCCCCAGCAGCAGCGAGGCGATCGTGATGCCGAGCTGCGACGCCGCGAGCATCCGGGCCAGGTCGGCGCTCGCGCGCAGCACGGTCCGGGCCCCGGCGACGCCGCTGTCGGCCATCGCCTCCAGCCGGTCCTTGCGCGCGCTGATCAGGGCGAACTCCGCCATCACGAAGAACGCGTTGGCACCCAGCAGCAGGATCGCCGCCAGGACGGCGAGGACGTCGCTACCCACGGGCCACCGCCTCGGGCGCCAGCCGCGCGAGCCGCAGCTCGGCGACGCGGTTGCGGTCGCGGCGCATCACGGTGACCCGCCAGCCGTCGACCGCGACGTCGTCGCCCACGTCCGGGATCCGGCCCAGCCTCTCCAGCACCATCCCCGCCAGGGTCTCGTAGTCGCCCTCGGGCATCCGGAAGCCGGTGGCCTCGTCGACCTCGTCGGCGCGCATCAGCCCGGAGACGAGCCAGCTGTCCCGGCCGAGCGGGCGCACCCGGGCCTGTTCGGCACGGTCGTGCTCGTCCCGGACGTCGCCGACGATCTCCTCGATCAGGTCCTCGAGGGTCACCAGGCCGGCCGTGCCGCCGTACTCGTCGACGACGACGGCGGTCTGCAGGCCGGACTCGCGCAGCCGGGAGAGCAGTTCGTCGCCGTCGAGGGACGCGGGGACGATCTCGGCGGGCTGCACGAGGTCGCGGACCGGGGTGCCCGCCCGGGCGCTCGGCTCGACGCCGAAGGCCTGCTTGACGTGCACCAGCCCGAGGACGGCGTCGGGGTCGCCGTCGTGCACCGGGAAACGGGAGTGGCCGCTGCGCCGGGCGAGGGCGACGAGGTCGGCGACCGAGTCCGCGGCGTCGAGGGTGTCGACGCGCACCCGCGGGGTCATGAGGTCCTCGGCGACCCGGTCGGTGAACCGCAGCGACCGGTCGAGCAGCGCGGCGGTGCCCTCGTCGATCGTGCCGTGCTCCGCGCTGGAGCGGACCAGGGAGCTGAGCTCGTGCGGCGACCGGGCCGACCGCAGCTCCTCGGCGGGCTCCACGCCCAGCCGGCGGACGATCGCGTTGGCCGAGCTGTTGAGCAGGTCGATCAGCCAGCGGAAGGCGTGGGCGAACGCGCTCTGCAGCCAGACGACCGCGCGTGCGGTCTCCAGCGGCTTGGCGATCGCGATGTTCTTGGGCACCAGCTCGCCGAACACCATGGACAGGGTCGTGGCGATCAGCAGGGAGGCGATCGTGGCCGCGCCGGCCGACATCCCCTCGGACAGGCCGAGGGCCGTCAGCCCCGGCCGGATCAGCTCGGCGATCGCGGGCTCGGCGATGTAACCGGTGGCCAGGGTGGTGACCGTGATGCCCAGCTGGCTGCCGGACAGCTGGAAGGACAGCGTGCGGTGCGCCCGCTGCACGGCCCGCGCCCGCCGGTCCCCGACGGCGGCGACGTGCGAGTCGACCTGGCTGCGCTCCAGCGCGGTCAGCGAGAACTCCGAGGCCACCGAGATGGCAGTGCCCAGGGTGAGGGCGACCACGGCCAGCAGGCCGAGGAGGGAGAGGAGCACGGTCACCGGGGCCGCCGGAGGGGCCGGGCCGGGTGACGCTCCCGGGATCGGTGCGGCCGGGCCGAGCCCGGCGCGCTACTGCCTGACGGTCCTGCGGACGCGGACGGCAACGGGACTCCTGTCGGACTCGGGGTGCACGCGCCCCGGACGGCAGTACCAGGGGCGCCCGGCCGAGTCTAGGGCGCCCGGTGCCGTCCCGCGCCCGACGGTGGCCGCACCGGCGGCGGGTTCCTCCGGACGGACGCGGCCCCGGCCCCTCAGCCGGTCCGGACGACGACCTCCCGCGCGCCCCGGACCTGGCGAACCCGCTCCGCCTCGGCCTCGACGGCCCCGGTCTCGGCCGCCGTGAGGGGGCGGAACCCGTCGACGGTGATGTCCAGCACCCGCCCGCGCGCCCGGGTGCGCCACACCCCGGCGATCTCGCCGTCGACGGCCACCACCCCGGGGCGCTCCGGCCGCCCGCCAGATCACCGACCGGTGCTCCTTGGCCGGGACCAGCAGCTCCCGGTCCCGCCCCTGCAGGTACGGGTCGGAGGGCGGCAGCAGCCGGACGACGCCGGCCGGGTCCGGCGCGGGTCCGGTCAGCTCGTCGAGCAGCGCGGGCGGGCAGAGCACCGACCGGCCGTCGACGGTCACGGGCACGAGGCCGGCGGGCAGGGCCGGCCGGGCGGCCGTCGTGGACGTGCCGAGGAACCCGGCGACGTCCGAGGGCGAGGCGGGCGCGAAGAGGCCGAGGTAGGCGGCGACGACGGGGCCGGCGCCGGCGGCGTCGGCGGCGGGCAGCCCCGGCCAGTCCGGGATCGCCTCCAGGACAACGGGTTTCGTGCCCGGACGCAGCCGCGCCCCGGCCGGCAGCCCCGCCAGCCGGAGCAGCTGCTCGGCCACGTGGTGCACCCCGCACGGGCCGCACCACGGCGAGAGCGCCCCCGGGACGATCCGGGTGACCTCGGTGCTGAGCTCGCCCTTGACCAGCGGCCCGCCGGACAGCACGGTCGCGACCGCCTCGGCCACGGTCCGGATCGCGCCGCGGGCGGCCGCACCCTCCGTGGCGAGCCGGGCGCGCTGCCAGCCGAGCCGGGCGGCCGCGTCGGCGTCGGAGACCGGCCAGCAGGCCGCCGCCAACGCGACGAGGTCCGCGTCCGGGTGCAGGTGCGGGGCGCCGCGGTGCGACCACACCACGCTCGCGCCCGGCGGGGTGTCCGCGGGGATCTCCGGCAGCCGCGCGGCCAGGGCCAGCGGCAGCGATCCCGGCGGGGTGTCCTGCACGCCCAGGTGGAGGACCCGCAGGTCGGACGGACGGGCGGCCGTGCGGACGGCCAGCCCGTGCGCCGCGAACCGGTGGGCGAGGACGCGGCGGCGGTCCAGCGCGGGGGGCGTCCCGGACATACCGTTCATCCTCCCGGGTATCCCGTGGGGACCTCCGATCGATCACGCGTCGCGGCGGAGTGGTTCACCCCACGTCGCGGGGTCGGCCGGCCGATCGACGTCTAGGTTGGACCTCCATCGCACCCGAAGAACCCGACAGGACCGAGGTCCCGATGCCCGCGACGGTGCAGGCCACAGAGCAGACCGACCGCCGTGCCCCACGGCACGTGCTCCCGCCCGGCGTCCCGGGCGCCTCCCTCGGCCATCGCGACGGGGGCTCCTCGCCCTTCGTCGACTTCGACCGCGCCTCGTGGGCCCGGCTGGGGGAGACGAGCCCGCTGCCGCTCACCGCGGCGGAGCTGGAGCGGGTGCGCTCCCTGGGCGACGCGGTCGACCTCGCCGAGGTGCGCGAGGTCTACCTGCCGCTGTCCCGGCTGCTGAACCTGCACGTGCAGGAGGGCGGGCGGCTCTACCGGGCCTACCGGACCTTCCTGGGCGGCACGGCCGCGCGCACGCCCTTCGTGATCGGGGTCGCGGGTTCGGTCTCGGCGGGCAAGTCCACGACCGCGCGCCTGCTGCGGCTGCTGCTCGCCCGCTGGCCCCAGCACCCCCGGGTGGAGCTGGTCACCACGGACGGCTTCCTGTACCCCAACGCCGAGCTGGAGCGGCGCGGGCTCATGCAGCGCAAGGGGTTCCCCGAGTCCTACGACCGGCGGGCGCTGCTGCGGTTCGTCACCGAGGTCAAGGCGGGCCGCGCCGAGGTGACCGCGCCGGTGTACTCCCACCTGGTCTACGACATCGTCCCGGACGAGCGGCTGGTCGTCCGGCGCCCGGACATCCTGCTGATCGAGGGGCTCAACGTCCTGCAACCGGCCTCGGGCAACACGGCCCTGACGGTCAGCGACTTCATCGACTTCTCGGTCTACGTCGACGCCGCCACCCAGGACCTGCGCCGCTGGTACGTCGACCGCTTCCTCAAGCTGCGCGAGACCGCCTTCCGCGACCCGGCCTCGTACTTCCGCCGGTACGCCGAGCTGGACCACGACGCGGCCGTGGCGCACGCCGAGAACATCTGGGCCACGATCAACGGGCCGAACCTGGAGGAGAACATCCTCCCGACCCGCGGCCGGGCCAGCCTGGTACTCACCAAGGGCCCGCGGCACGACGTCACGCGGATCCGGCTCCGGAAGGTCTGACGGCGCAGGCCAGGGGGACCGGGCACTGTCCGAACTGTCCGGCTGGCAGGATGGGTGGATGACCGCGGAGCACGTCCCGCCGCCCGATCACCCGGTCGAGACCCCCGTCGCACCCGACGTGGAGGACCCGGAGCTCACCGAGGAGGCCACCCGGCTGCGGCTCGCCGTCGGCCGGCTGCATCGGCGGATCCGGATCGACGGCGGGGACTCGCTGCCCCCGTTGCAGCTCTCCGCGCTGGTGACGATCGCGATGCACGGCCCGCTGCGGCTCTCCGAGCTCGCGAAACGCGAGGCCGTCACGGCTCCGACCATGTCCCGGGTGCTCGGCGCGCTCGACGACCAGGGCCTGGTCGTGCGCACGCCGGACCCGCAGGACGCCCGCGGCGTGCTGATCACGCTGTCGGACACCGGACGGGTCCGGCTGGACGAGATCCGCACCCACCGGACCGCGCTCGTCGCCCGCCGGCTGCAGCGCCTCGACGCCGAGCAGCGCGCCGTCATCCGGGCGGCGCTGCCCGCGATCGAGGCCCTGCTCGAGGACGAGTAGGCACGGAGGACGGGCTCAGGCCGGCGCGCCGTCGACCAGCACCTCGACGCCGTCGCCCCAGAAGCTGAGCAGGCCCGCGACCCGGCTCGACTCCGGCAGCGGGGTCTCGTACTCCCAGGCCGCGTCGGCGATCTCGGTGCCGTCGGGCAGCACCGCGGTCCAGTAGCGCGCCTCGCCCTTGTAGGGGCAGCGCGTGCGGGTGTCCGACGGGCGCAGCTCCACCCGGACCGCGTCCCTCGGCAGGTACCAGCGGTTCGGCAGCCCGGTCTCGGAGAGCACGGCCGGCGCGTCGGAGTCCGCGAGCACCGTGTCGCCGTGCCGGACCTGGACATGGCGGCGGGTCGGCCGGACGTCGACGCGGGTGTACGGGTCGGTGAGGTGGGCGAAGACCTGCTCCTCCTCGTCGTACCAGGCGTCGAGGGCGTTCCAGTAGAAGGCGGCGTAGCCCTTCAGCCACGGGGCCTCGGGCTTCGGCTCGGGGTAGGACCAGACGGCGTTCTCCGCGGTCCGGTCGCCCACGACCAGCGAGTGGTAGCTCGCGTCGCCCTTGAACGGGCAGTGCGTCGAGTGGTCGGTGGGGACGAGCGCGTCCGCGTCGACGTCGTCGAACGGCACGTAGAGCACGGGGAGCAGGGCGGTCTCGTGGACCAGCACGCCCCGGGTGGTGTCGACAACCGTCCGGCCGGCGAACTCCGCGCGGATGCGGCGCGGGAAGGGTTGGGCGAACAGCTTGTGGGCCGGGCCGTCGATCGCGTAGTTGACGGTGGTGGGTGAGTCGGGGGCCAGGGGTCCCTCGCGTCGGGTGAGTCCCATGTCACGGCCAACCCGCCGGCACGGTGCGGCATTCCGCCGTGCACGCTGAGTGGTGCTCCGGAACCACTCACCGCGCACGGCGGGTCAGCGCAGATCGAGCGCCACGTCGTAGTCCCGCAGCCAGGCGTCGACGTCGAGGACCCGCTCGAGCTGGGTGCGGGCGTGCATCCCGGTGGTCCCGTCGAGCGGGGCGTCGATCCGGGCCGCGACGACCGCGCGGTCGATCAGCGGGGCACCGGGAGTCGTCGCGGCGCAACAGGTCCGCGGCATGCTCGCGCAGCTCCTTCTCGTGGGTGTCGTCCTGCGTCGACGGGTACGGGCTCTTCACCCGCTGCACCACGGACTCGGGCAGCAGGTGCGCCGTGGCGTGCCGCAGCAGGCTCTTCTCCCGGCCGTCGAAGGTCATGTGCGCTCACGGCGTGCCGAAGACGTACTCGACGAGCCGGTGGTCCGGGTCGTGGAAGTCCCGGTACCCGCCGAAGACCTCGTCCGCGGACTCGCCCGAGGGCGCCACCGTCGACCGCCCCCGGAGCTGCCGGTACCGCTCCTCGCGCAGCCCGTCGCGGGTGACCCGCACGACCGCGCCCGGCGGCACCTCGCGCATCCCGGCGAACACCGCGTTCGACGGGTCGTCCACCCAGGACAGCAGCCGGCGCAGGCCGTCGAGCATGACCCGGCGCTCCACCCGCGGGTCGGCGAGGATCGCCTCGGGCTCGGAGCGAACAGCACGCCGTCGGCGGTGGGCAGGTAGTGGAGCGGCTTGATCCCGAGCCGGTCGCGGACCGGCACGAGCTCCTGGGCCGCCGGGTCCCACAGCGCGTAGGCGAACATGCCGTTCATCCGCCGGACGCCCTCGCGCGGGTCGCGCCGGCCCAGCGCGGCGTGGGCGTGGGCGTCGAGATGATCGGATTGCACGACGAAACATTGCGGGCCGCAATACGGGTACGATCGATTCATGCCCGAACGACCGATTTCCGCGGAGGGGTGACCCAGTGACGTCGACCACTGGTGCGGTCGCGCCCGAGAATCCGGCCCAGGACTCGCTGCACCGCCTCGAACACGAGATCACCGTGCTGATCCGGCGCACGCTGGAGCCCGTCTGGTCCGGCGGCTACGGCGCGCACGAGGCCGTGGACCGCTACACCTATCCCGTGCTCGCCGCGCTCGACGAGAACGGGGCGCAGTCGCTCACGCTGCTCACCGCGCGGCTGGGCGTGAGCAAGCCGACGGCGAGCCGGCAGGTCTCCCGGCTCTCCCGCGCCGGGCTCGTCGACGTCCGGCCGGACGAGCGCGACTCGCGGTCCGTCGTCGTGTCGCTGACCGCCGAGGGCCTGGCCCAGCGGGAGCTCGTCCGCGAGGCCCGGCTTCGCCCGCTGCAAGCCGTGCTGGAGTCCTGGCCGCAGGAGGACCGGGAGTCGCTCGGCATGCTGCTCGAGCGGTTCAACGAGGACCTGGACACGTACCGGGAGCAGGGCGGACGCTGAGCGGCACGGGCCGCACGGCGGGCGGCCCGACCGGTACCCCCGGACGGCGGCGGGGCGGGGCGACGAACGGGCGACACGCTGTGCCCGGCACGGCCCGGCACGGGGGACCCCGGTGATGCCATAGTGGGGGTGCCGGCCACGTCCCGGTCGCGTCACGTATCGCGCCCGGCGTCCGGGCGCTCCGACAGGGGGAGGGGGAGCCGGTGGACACGCTCGTCGCGCTGGTCGGGCAGCTGCTGTCCGTGCTGCGCGAGACCGTGGCCCCGCAGGCCTGCCCGGGTGTCTGGGCCTGGGCGACGTCGGCGCTGGGCCTCGGCGTCGGGCTCCTGCCCGCCGCGGGCGCCCTGGTCGTGGCGCTGCTGCGGCGGCGCTTCGGTGCCGCCTACGGCGGCGGGCGCGGGGTGCTCCTGGCCGGGATCGGCCTGCTCACCGCCGGACTGCTCCCGCTGCTCGTGTTCGTGGCCGCGGGGCGGGTGTTCGCCGCCTCCGCCGTCCGCGGTGCCGACGTGCCCGGCCTGACCGGTGCCGCGGCGCGCTCGCTGCGCTCCACCGAGTGCTTCGTCGGGTCGCAGAGCACCTACCTCGGCTCCGGCACCGTCGGCGACGCGTTCGACCCTTCGGACCCGGTCCGGCTCGGCGTCGCCGTCCTGCTGCTCGGCATCGTGCCCCTGATCACCGCGGTGTTCGTCGGGATCCAGGCCCGGCTGGCGCTGCGCCGCGGGCCCGCCTGGCCCGCCCGGTTCTTCTGGGGCCCCACCCTGGCGCTGGCCGTGCTCACCGCCGGCGTGCCCGCGGGCGCGTCCGAGCACCTCTGGGTCGGGGCCTGCCTGGGCGCCTTCGCCGGCATGCTGCTGGTCAGCGCCGTGCCGCCGCCGTCCCGTGAGACGGTCCGGCGCTCGCTGCAGCCCGCGGGCCCGGCCCGCGAGAAGCGGCCGGCCGAGACCGGCGAGCAGCGGCTCGCCCGCCTCAAGGAGCGGATGCAGCCGATCGTGCAGCTCCCCTCCGCGGAGGAGCGCCGGGCGGACCGCTCCGCGCAGGAACCTCGCCCGCAGTACGCCGACTTCGACAGCAGCCGGCTGCCCGTCGCGCCGCCGCCGACCGCCGTTCCGCAACCCCGCGCCGGCGGTCCCGCGCCGCTCGCGGCCGCGCCGGGCGCGCTGCCGCCGATCCCCGGCCGCGGGCCCGGCGGCTTCGGCCCGCCTCCGGGGCGCCCCACCGGCCCGGGCGGCACCCTCGCGGCTGCCGGACCGTTCCCCGGCCCGCCCGCCGCGATGGGTGCCGTCCCGGTGGGCGGCGCCCCGCTGAACGGCAGGGCGCCGCGCTTCCGGGTGCTGCAGCGCATCGGCGCCGGCGGCTTCGGCCGGGTCTGGCTGGCCCACGACGCCAAGCTCGGGCGCACCGTCGCGCTCAAGTCGGCCCACGCGCCCGACGGCGAGACCGAGGAGCGGATCCGTCGCGAGGCGGCCGCGCTGGCCGCCGTCCGGCACCCGCAGTGCGTCCAGATCCACGACCTGGTGCACGCCAAGTCCGATCCCGGCCTGTCCCAGCTCGAGGGCCTGGTCATCGTGATGGAGTACGTCGAGGGCGTGCCGCTCTCGCGGCTGGTGCAGGAGCGCGGGCCGGTCGACGACGTGTCCGCCGCCCGGATCTGGAGCGGCGTCGCCGGCGCCCTCGACGCGGCCCACCGCCGCGGGGTGCTCCACCGCGACCTCAAGCCGGGCAACGTGATCGTCGACGCCGCCGGGCACCCGCACCTGATCGACTTCGGCATCGCCCGCCGGACCGGGGACTCCACGCTGACCATGACGGGCTTCGTGCTGGGCACACCGGACTACCTCGCGCCCGAGGTCGCCGCGGGACAGAAGGCCACCACGCGCTCGGACATCTGGCAGCTGGCGGCCACGGTGTCGTTCGCGCTCACCGGCTACCCGCCGCGCGGCGGGCACGCCGACGCGATCTCCGGGCTGCGGGCCGCCGCCGTCGGGGCCAAGCTCACGCACCTGCCCCGGCGCACCGCGCACCTCTCGCTGCTCAAGCAGGCCCTGCGCACCGACCCGGACCGCCGGCCGGACCTGGTCACCACCCAGCGGTCGCTCGACGAGTGGCTGCGGCGGACGGGCGTGCCGGTCGCGGGCCCGGTGGGGGCGGGCACCGCCCGGCCGTGACGGCCGCCGTGCCCGCCGGCGTCCGGGACCGGATCGCGGGCGTCGACGCGGCGCGCGGGATCGCGCTGCTCGGCATGATGGCCACGCACGTCCTGCCGCTGCACACCGCGACCGGGGAGACGCTCACCGGCGCGGTCGCCGCCGGCCGGGCCTCCGCGTTGTTCGCGCTGCTCCTCGGGGTGGGGATCGCGCTCGGCACGGGCGGTCACCTCGGGTTGCGGCCGCCGGATCCCCCGGGACCGCCGCTCGGCCGGCTGCATCTCGCCGCGGCGGCGGGCCTGGTCGTGCGGGCGGTGCTGGTGGCGCTGCTCGGGCTCGCGCTCGTGGAGCTCCGGCCGCCGGTCGCGGTCATCCTCGCCTACTACGGCCTGCTCATCCTCCTGGCGATCCCGCTGCTGCGGCTGCGGGCCGGGGTGCTCGCGGCCGGCGCGATGGTCGCGGGCGGTGTCACGCCCGTCCTGAGCGTGCTGCTGCGCGAGGGGCTGCCGCCCGGCCCCGGCGCCCAGGTCGGGCTCTCGTCGCTGGGCGAGCCCGGGAGCGCGCTCGGGACCCTGCTGGTCACCGGCTACTACCCGGTGCTGACCTGGTCGACCTACCTCCTCGCCGGGCTGGCCGTGGGGCGGCTCGACCTGCGCCGCGCCCGCACGGCGTGGTGGATGCTGGGCGGGGGCGCCGCGCTCGCGGTCGCGGCGACGGTCGTGTCGGCGGTCCTGCTGGCGGCCGGCGGGGCCGAGACGATCACCGCCGGCTCGGGCGCCGACGCCCTGCGGGTGCAGCGCTACGGCACCGTCCCCGCCGACACCTGGTGGTGGCTCGCCGCCGAGGTGCCGCACTCCGGCACCCCGCTGGACCTCGCGCAGACCACCGGCAGTGCCCTGGCCGTGCTGGGCGCGGCGCTGCTGGTCGCGGAACGGGTCCCGAGGCTCGTCGTGCCGCTCGCGGCGATCGGCGCGGTGCCGCTCACGCTGTACGCCCTGCACGTCGCCTCGCTCGCGATCCTCGGGAACACCGGAGTCGTGACGTTGCTCTGGCACGTCGGCTGGTGCCTGGCGATCGGGCTGGTCGCCCGCGCCCTGCGGATCGGGGGCCCCGCCGAGGCGGTGGTGTCCGCGGCCTCCCGTACCGCCCGCCGGGCCGTGCTCCGGTCCACGGGCTGATCTGCCAGCCGGAGGCGTCAAAGAAGCCGTTCGGCGCAGAAAGATCGTTCCGCGGCGCAACCCCTCGGCCGTCCCGCCCGTCCCCCTGACAGGAGCCGACCTCTCCCGGTCGGCTCCCGCCGGACCGGGGGTCCGGCGTCGGGGAAGGGGAGACATGTCGATCACGATCATCCGCCGGCTCGCCGCGGCCGGCGTGGCCGTCGCCGCGCTCCTGCTGGCCGGCTGTTCCGGCGGTACGGACGAGGTCAACGGCGGCACACCGGCCGGGAGCGGTACACCGACGACAGCGCCGGCCACACCGCCCGCGAGCACCACCGCCGCGGCGGCCACGAGCGGCGGCGACCCGCTCAGCCCGCCCAACTGCCCCACCGCCTCGCTGCGGATCACCCTGGGCGACGGCGACGCCGGTGCGGGCTCCAGCTACCGGCCGCTGATCTTCACCAACACCGGCGGGAGCACCTGCCAGCTGCGCGGGTTCCCGGGCGTCTCGTACGTGACCGGCGACGACGGGCACCAGGTCGGGCCCGCCGCGGCCATGTCCGGGGAGCGGGGCGGCGAGGTGCGGCTGGCGTCCGGCGGGTCCGCGGCGGCGCAGCTGCAGCTCGTGAACGTCCAGAACTTCGACGCCGCCGCCTGCCGGCCGACCCCCGTGCGCGGCCTGCGGGTCTACCCGCCGGGGAACACCCGGTCCGCCTTCGTGCCGTTCGAGACGACGGGGTGTGCGGCGGAGCAGCTGCCGGGGAACCAGCTGAGCGTGCAGACGATGACGGCGCACTGAGTCGGGGCGGCGCCCGTGCTGGGATGATCTGCGTGAGCGAACTCCTGCTGCTGTCGAACTCCACGAACCACGGCGCGCGGACGCTGGCGCACGCCCCGCTCGCGGAGTTCTACGAGGGCCGCGAGGTGCGCTTCGTGCCGTACGCCCTCGCCGACCACGCGGGGTACGCCGAGGCCATCGGCGCCGCCTTCGCCCGGGCCGGGCTGCGGCTGCGCAGCGTGCACACCGAGCCGGACCCGGCCGCGGCGCTGCGCACCGCCGAGGCGGTGTGGGTGGGCGGCGGCAACACGTTCCGGCTGCTCCGGGCCCTGCAGCGGCTCGACGGTCTCGCCGCGATCCGCGAGGCCGTCGCCTGCGGAGCCCGGTACGGCGGCGCGAGCGCCGGCAGCAACCTCGCCTGCCCGACGATCCGCACCACCAACGACATGCCGATCGTCGAGCCCGCGGGGTTCGCCGCACTCGGGCTCGTCGGCTTCCAGGTGAACCCGCACTACCTCGACCCGGTACCGGGGTCGGCCCACATGGGCGAGACCCGGGAGGAGCGGATCCGGGAGTTCCTCGAGGAGAACGCCCTGCCCGTCGTCGGGCTCCGCGAGGGCGGGTGGCTGCGGGTGTCCGGCGCGGCGGTGACGCTGCACGGGTCGGCGCGGGTGTTCCGCCGCGGTGCGGAGCCGGAGGAGTGCCGGACGGGGCCGCTCAGCCCGTGACCCGGGACGGGGCCCGGCCGACCGCGAGCCGCAGGCCGACCTCCACCAGTGCCCAGCCGACCCGTCGACGCAGGGGGGACGGAGAAACCGGGAGCCGCTGCGCGAGGCGGCGCCGGCGCGCGAGGCGGCGCAGCCGCGCGACCTCGGCGGCGCGGAGCAGGTCCGCGTGCCGTTCCCGGACGAGTCCGTCGGCGACGATCGGGTGCAGGACGGGGCCGGTCATACCGGATGTTGGTACCCGCCGGGCGACGGCGGGGCGATCGGTTTTCGCCCCGGGCGAGCGCCGTTCGCCATGGGAGTGCGGACGCGCGACGCCCGGTCCGCGGCGGGGCGGACCGGGCGTCGGGGCCGGGGGAGCGGCGGGTTCTCAGACCCAGCGGACGACGTCGGAGTGCTCGAGGCGCGGCAGGCGCGGGAACCAGGCGTCGGGGCCGGGGTGACCGAGGTTGACGACCAGCAGGACCTTCTCGCGGCCGCCCGGGTAGAACTCGGCGGTCACGGCGTCGTGGTCGAAGCCGGCCATCGGGCCGGTGGCCAGGCCGTGGGCGCGGGCGGCGAGCAGGAAGTAGCCGATCTGCAGGGTGGAGTTGAAGCGGGCCATGTCCTCGCGGCCCTTGCGGCCGGAGGCCTCGAAGGCGTCCTTCATCTCGGCGCGCGCGGGGAAGGTCTGCGGCACGAACTCGTGGAAGTCGAGGTCCGCGGCGAGGATCGCCACGACCGGGGCCTTCTCGGACTTCGCCCGGTTGCCCTCGGCGAGCAGCGGGAGCAGCCGCTGCTTTCCCTCCTCGCCGCGCACGAAGGTCACGCGCAGGGGCTGGGTGTTGGCGGCGGTCGGCGGCCACTTGGCCAGCTCCCACACCGCGCGAAGGGTCTCGTCGGAGACGGGCTCCGGGAAGAACGTGTTGGCCGTCCGGGCCTCGGTGAAGAGCGCTGCGCGGCCCGCGTCGTCGAGGACGGGGAGGGTCACGGGGCTGTCAGTCACTGTCGTCACGAGATAGTCAAACGCTCAACACTCCAGGGTGTTCCGATGTGGCCCGGTGGTCTCGGTCACGCATGATCACGAGGAGCCGAGAGGGGAGCGGCCCGGGGCGTCGTGCTCCGGTAGTCTCCCCGGCGTGCATGTGACCCGGGAGCCCGCGCCGCCTGCGGCCGTGCGCTGCCGCGACGCGGTCGACGAGGCGCTCGGCTCCGTCCGTGCCGAGGGCCTGGAGCCCAGCAGCACGGGGCTGTCGCTGTGCGAGGCCATCGCCCGCGGCGAGCTCGACCCCGAGCAGGCCGTCGCGCGGCTGACCGCGCACTACCGCCCGCACCGCCCGGCTTGAGCTGGGATCCCTACCTCGATCTCCGCACGGGCGTCCTCCGCAACCGGCTCGGCCTGACCGATCCCGTCGCGCTCGCCGCCGCAGAGGCCGACTTCAGCGCGGCCCGGATCGCCGGCCTCGAGCTGCGGCCGGTGCCCGGCGGCTACGACCTGGCCCATCTGCAGGCCTTCCACTGGCACGTCTTCGGCGACGTCTACCCGTGGGCCGGGCAGCTGCGCACCGTCGCGCTCGGGAAGGGCCGGTCGTTCTGCCCGCCCGCGGAGCTCGAGGACCGCGCGGCCGTCCTCTTCGCCGACCTCGCCCGCGACTCGCACCTGCGCGGCCGCGCCCGAGCGGACTTCGTCGCCGGGCTGGCCGGGCTCCTCGCCGGGATCAACGAGCTGCACCCCTTCCGGGAGGGCAACGGGCGCGCTCGGCGCGCCTTCCTCGCCCAGCTCGCCCGCGACGCCGGCCACCGGATCCGGTGGGCCGCCCTCGACCGCGGGGAGAACGTCCGGGCGTCGGTCGCCGCGCACGCCGGGGACCTGGAGCCGCTGCGCCGGATGCTCGACCGGCTGGTGGTGGGCCGGGACTGAACCGTTGGCGGACGGCCAGTGTCAGGCTAGCCTGACACTGTGGCCGTGGACCCGTGGCGCGAGGCCCGGGAGGCGCTCGGACGCCTCGCCGGCAGGCGGACCCGCAAGGGGGCGCTCGACGCCCTCTCCGACATCGGCTCCCTGCGCCGCCTGCTCGACCGGGCGGAGCTGGAGGCGGTGCGGGACGCCCGGGCCGGGCGACGGTCGTGGGCCGAGATCGCGACGCGGCTCGGCATCACCCGGCAGTCGGCCTGGGAGCGCTGGCGGGAGCTCGACGAGGAGGGCCCCGACCCGCTGCGGCGCGCCGAGGACGAGGCCGCCCGGGACCTCGCCGCCCGCCCCGTGACCGTGCCCGACGTCGTCGGGATGACCTGGGCCGCCGCCCGGCTGCGGCTGCAGGAGGAGCGGTTGGACATCGTGAGTGCCGATCCCGACCTGCCGCCCTTCCTCGGCCCCGAGGCCGCGGACTTCCGGGTGGTGGACCAGAAGCCGGCGCCCGGCGAGCGGGTGGCGGCACACACGGCCGTGACGGTGTGGCTGCGCCGCGGTCCCGGCTCGGCCGGGGTGCCCGCGCCGCTGCGGCCGCCCCCGGACCCGCGGGCCCGTCGCGGCGCCGTCGACGAGGCGACGGGCGAGAGCGTGCCCTGACCGCGGGCGCTCCGGCGGCATCCGGGGGACACTGGTCCACGATGTCGTCCCCACACCCGCAGCCCGGCCGCGCCGAACGGCTGCGCGCCGCCGCGGCCCGGGACGGCGACGCGTGCGTGTGGTGCGGCCGGCCGTGCGTCGGTCTCGTCGCGCCGACGACCGACCATCTGGTGCCCAAGGTCAAGGGCGGCCCGAGCTGGGTGGAGAACGAGGTCGTGGCGTGCCGACGCTGCAACGCCGCGCGTGGGCACCGCAGCCCGGCCGAGTGGTTCGCCGAGTGTGAGCGGCGCGGCTGGGAGCCGAACCTCACCGCGGTGCTCGGTGCGCTGCGCGCCCTGGACGCGGCGATCGCGGCCCGCGGCGGACAGCGGCGCGCCCGGCCCTACCTCGCCGCCCAGCTGCGCCGGCTGGCCCGCGCCGAGGAGGAGCGCCGCGCGTCCTAGGGGACGTGGCCGGCGAACCCCGCGCCGAACGTCTCGGGCGGCCGGTCGGGCAGCGCGAGATCGGCCACGAGGCCGAGGTGGTCGCTCGGCGGGGTACCGCCGGGCCCGCCGGTGAAGGCGAGCTCGCATGCGTCGACCCGGAGGGTCGGGCCGTGGCTCGTGCCCCGCACCAGCACGTAGTCGATGCGCCGCGGCCGGACCAGCGGCATGTCCCCGGCCGCGACCAGCGGGTTCGCCGGCGTGAAGGTGTGCCCGGGCTCGCCGGGGTGCGCGGTCTCCCATGCGTCGTGGTAGCTCACGCTCACGCCTTCCAGGGACTGGCGCCCGGTGAGGAACCGGATGCTGGCCGCGTCGGGCGTCGCGTCGAGGTCCCCGAGCAGCACGACGTGGGCCGGCCGTTCCGCCACCACCCGCTCGACGAGCTCGGCGGTCGCCACCGCCTGGAGCTCGCGCTCCCGCTCGAAGCTCAGCTGGTAGCACGGCTTGTGGTGGGCGACGACGAGCGGACCGAGCCCGGGTGCGTCGAGCTCGGCGACCACCGCGCCGCCCCACGGGAACTCCCGGGCGCGCGGGGTGACGTCGAGATCCAGCCGGTGCACCCGCGCGAAGGGCCACCGGCTCGCGAGCACGGCGGTGCTGCCGTCGTCGGCGACCGCGGGGTGCGGGGCGAGGTGGTGGCCGGGCACGAGATCGGGCACCTCGTCGCGCACGACCTCCTGCAGCGCCACCACGTCCGGGTCGTGCCGCCGCAGCTCCGCACGGATCGCCTCGCGGCGCCGCGGCCCGTCGGCGTACTGCGGGGACAGGGCGTTGAGGGTGACGACCCGGATCCGGGCCGCGGGGCGGGTCGGGTTCACCCGGCCCATGCTGCCCGGTCGCGCTTTCCGACTCAGCCCGGCCCCGTTCAGCCCAGGCCGAACGCCCCGCCCTCGACCAGGACGAGCACACCGATCGCGATCAGCACCACCGGCAGCAGGACGTGTCCCCACCGCGAGATCGCGCGGGCGACGAAGCGACGGGTCGCGAGGAATCGGCCCGCGGCGCACCACACGCCCACGAGCAGCAGGAACACGACGGCGTAGATCACCAGGCCGACGGTGTCCGTGGTCGCGAACACCGGGACGTAGACGCCGATGTTGTCGCCGCCGTTGGCCAGCGTCACCGCGGCGATCGCGAGCAGGCCCGTCCCGCCGCCGGGCTCGTCGTCCTCGTCGCCGCCCTCGCCGTCCCGCCGGGCCCGCCACACCTCCCACGCCGCGCGCAGCCCGAGCAGGATCGGCAGCAGTCCGAGGTAGGGGACGACGCCCTCGGGCAGGAACCCGGCCCCGACCGCGCCGAGCAGCGACGCGGCCAGGATCGCGCCGAAGCCGAGGTACTGCCCGGCCACGACCTCTCCCGCGGCGCGGCGGTCCGGGGCCCGCCCGAACCAGAGCGCGAGCAGCAGGAGGTCGTCGACGTTCGTCACCGCGAACATCCCGGCCGCCTGGCCGATCACCCCGAGCTGCACGCCCTAAAGCCTGCCGCGGGGCCCGCGTGCGCTCCGGAGGGGGTGCGCGAGAGTCCGGCCCGCCGGCGGCGCTTCTGCTCGTACATGGCGTCGTCGGCCGCCTTCCAGGCGCCCGGGAAGCCCGTCACGATGCTTGGCCGCGCGGCGGAGTACTCGTCCCCGGCGTCGTGCCCCTGCAGGACGTCGAAGCTGCGGGTCGGCAGCAGGGCGTCCGCCACGGCCGGGGCCACCCGGGGTCCCGGGACGGTGAGGCTCTGACGCCATCCGTCGGAGCGGACATCGGCGGCAGGGTAGCCCACACGGGGCGGGCCACACCTGCCGATGGCACCAACGGACTACCCGGGGACCGCGGTACACCCGCCGTGTACCGCCGACCCCGTGACCTCGGCCGGCCTCAGCCGGCCGGCACCTCGACGACGGCGATATTGTTGCCGTCCGGGTCGCGCATCATGAACAGCTTCGGCGCCCCGGGCGTGCTGTCGTCCGGCGCGGCGTCGAGGTCGACCCCGCCGATGGCGCTCAGCCGGGCGTGCTCCGCCGCCACGTCGGCCGTCTCGACGCCGATCGAGCCGCCCCCGGGCTGGTCGAACATCGGCGGGTTGAGGGCGAGCCGGGCCGTCGAGCCGGGCGGGGCGACCTCGAGCCAGCGGTACTCGTCGTTCGGGCCGAAGCGGCTGTCGCTGCGGACCTCGAAGCCGAGGACGGTCGTGTACCACTCCTGGGCGGCGTCCTGGTCGGCGACGGTGAACATGACCACGCCGATGTTGGAGATGCCGCTGCGTGCCCTGGTGTCGTTGCTCATGCCCCTACGACCGCGGGCCGCCGCGGAACTCATCGGCCGCCGGCGGATTCCTTCCGCCGGATCGCGTCGAGCTCGGCCAGGGCGTCGTCCGGCAGCTCGAGCCCGGCGGCCGCGACGTTCTCCCGCAGGTGCGCGACGGCCGACGTCCCGGGGATGAGCAGCATGTTCGGCGACCGCTGCAGCGGCCACGCGAGCGCGACGGCCAGCGGGGTGGCACAAGCCGGTCGGCCACGGCGTGCAGGGCACCGGACTGGGCCGTTGGCCGCGACCCCCGGCCCGGCCGTTCCCGTGGAGGAGCGGGGCTGACGGTCCCGCTCAGCCGGTCCGGTCGGCCGACGTGGCGAGGCGGCCCCCCGCGCGCCCGAGCGCGAGGAACAGCTCGGTCGCCGCGTGCACCAGCTGGTCCCGGTCGACGGGGATCTCGCCGTCGATCCAGCGCGTGAGCAGCTCGCTGAACCCACCGACCAGGAAGGCCGCGACGATCCGGTGCTCGGAGCCCGGCTCCTTCCCGGCCGCCTCCAGGGCGAGCAGCCCGGCGATGTCCGACGACGACTCCCGCCGCCGGCGTTGCAGCCGCTCGTGGCCGCGGCCCTCGACGTACAGCACGCGGGCCCGGCGCCGGTCGGAGTCGACGAACTCGGCGGTGCTCGCCACCATGGCCCGCACCCGGGCGACCGGATCGTCGCCGGCCGCCGCCACGGCCGCGTCGACTGTCGTGTGCAGCTCGGCGACGACCTGGTCGAACACGGCGACGACCAGGGCGCCGATGTCGTCGAAGCTCTCGTAGAAGTACCGCGCGTTCAGGCGCGCCGCCGCGCACACGCCGCGGACCGTGGTGGCCGCGAGCCCCTGGGTGCCCAGTAGTTCCAGCCCGGCGTCGAGCAGCAGGGAGCGCCGTTCGGCCCACCCGTGGCTGCTGGCGGACCGGATCGCGCTGCTGGACCACCTCACCCGTGGCCGGCTGATCTTCGGTACCGGCCCCGGCGCCCTGCCGACGGACGCCTACGTCATGGGCATCGACCCCGTCGACCAGCGGCGCCGCCACGAGGAGGCGCTCGAGGCCGTGCTCGCGCTGTTCCGCGGCGAGGACCCGGTGACCCGCGAGTCGGACTGGTTCACCATGCGCGAGGCGCGGCTCCAGGTGCGGCCCTACCAGTACCCGCACCCGGAGGTCGCGGTGGCGGCGATGGTGTCGCCGTCCGGGCCGCGGCTGGCCGGGCGCTACGGCGCCTCCCTGCTGTCGCTGTCGATGTCCGCGGCGGCCGAGGGCTTCGCCGCGATCGGCAACGCGTGGAGCGTCGTCGAGGAGCAGGCCGCGGCGGCCGGCCGGCCGGCGCCGGACCGCTCGACCTGGCGCGTGCTCGGCCAGCTGCACCTCGCCCCGACCCGGGAGCAGGCGATCGAGGACTGCACCTACGGGCTGCGGGACTTCGCCAACTACTTCGGCGGCGGCGGCGCGGGCTTCGTGCCGCTGTCCGACGGCGGCGACCCGGCCTCGGTCACCGACCGGGACTTCGTGGAGCAGTACGCGGCGAGCGGGCGCGCCATGATCGGCACCCCGGACGACGCGATCGCCTACATCGAGAAGCTGCTCGACCAGTCCGGCGGGTTCGGCACCTTCCTCCAGCTCGGCCACGACTGGGCTTCCCCCACCGCGACGATCGAGTCCTACCGGCTGTTCGCGCGGCACGTGATCCCGCACTTCAAGGGCCGGCTGTCCGCGCCCAAGGCCTCCCACGACTGGGCCGTGGCCAAGAAGGAGGAGATCTTCGGGCGGGCGGGCGAGGCCGTGGTCAACGCGATCAAGACCCACGCCGCCGAGACCGGCGCGACCAGGCGGGGGGCCTGATGCGCGCCGGGGTGCTGAACGCCGGGAAGATCCACGTCCGCGACGACGTCCCGGACCCGGTCCCCGGCCCCGGCGAGGTCCTCGTCGAGGTCGCGGCCTGCGGGATATGCGGGTCGGACCTGCACTTCGCCCAGCACGGCGCGGAGATGCTGGCGCTGGGCACCCAGATCGAGGGGATGGCCCGCCCGAGCCGCCGCGAGCTCGACCTGGACCAGGACGTCTACATGGGCCACGAGTTCGCGGGCCGAGTCCTGGAGGCCGGGCCGGACACGACGGCCCCGCCTGCGGGCACGCTCGTCACGGCGTTCCCGATCCTCCCGCGCGCCGACGGGGACATCGACACGATCGTCTACTCCAACACGATCCACGGCGGGTACGGCGAGAAGCTGCTGCTCGCGGCGCCGCTGCTGCTGGAGGTGCCCAACGGGCTGCCCGCGCACCACGCCGCGCTCACCGAGCCGATGGCCGTCGGGCTGCACGCGGTGGTCCGGTCCGGCATCGAGGCCGGTCAGCGGGCCGTCGTGGTCGGTTGCGGGCCCGTCGGGCTGGCGGTGATCACCGCCCTGCGCGTCCGGGGCGTCGAGTCGATCGTGGCCGCCGACTTCTCGACGGCCCGGCGGACCCTCGCCGCGACGATGGGCGCCACCGAGGTCGTCGACCCGCGGCAGGAGACGGTGTGGGACCGGACGGGCGCGGCCACGCCGCTGGTCGTCTTCGAGGCGGTCGGTGTCCCGGGCGTGCTCGACGACATCATGCGCTGCGCGCCGGCCCGCTCCCGGGTCGTCGTGGTCGGGGTGTGCATGGGCGCCGACACCGTCCACCCGTACTTCGGCATCTCCAAGGAGCTGTCGGTCGACTTCGTCCTCGGCTACACGCCGGAGGAGTTCGCCGCGTCCCTGCGGTCGATCGCCGAGGGCGAGATCGACGTGGCCCCGCTCGTCACCGCCCGGGTGGGGCTCGACCGCCTGTCCTGGGCGTTCGACGCGCTGGGCGACCCCGAGGAGCACTGCAAGATCGTCGTGGAGCCGTGAGATGACCGACTGGACCGCCGTCGCCGCGCAGCTGGCCGAGGAGTTCGCGCCGCGGGCCGCCGAGATCGACCGGGAGGGTCGCTTCCCGGTGGAGAACGTCGAACGCATGAAGGAGGTCGGCTACCTCTCCTCGGTGGTGCCGACCGAGCTCGGCGGGGGAGGGGCGGACCTGGCGACGTTCGCCGCCTGCCAGAAGATCATCGCCGGGGCCTGCGCCTCCACCGCGCTCGCCACGAACATGCACCTGTTCGGCGTCGGCGCCGCGGCCGAGGGCTGGCACGGCGGCGAGCGCGGTGCCGAGCCGATCTTCGGCATGGTCACGGCGGGCACGGTCGTCGGCGGCAGCCTCACCGACGCCGCCACCGGGCTCAATGTGCGCACCTCGTCGACGCCGGCCCGCCCGGTCCCGGGCGGCTACCGGGTGACCGGCCGCAAGTCGTTCTGCTCGCTCGCCCCGGTGCTCAACTCCTTCTGGGGTACCGCGGCCGACACCGGGACCGGGCGGCTGCTGCTGTTCGGGCTCCCGCGGGACACGCCCGGGCTGTCGTTCGTCGACACCTGGGACACGATGGCCATGCGCGGCACCGGCTCCTGGGACGTCGTGTTCGACGACGTGTTCGTGCCCGACACCGCGGTGCAGCGCGGGACCGACCCCGCGGGCCCGCCGGTGTGGGACGCCGCCCAGGAGCGGATCTTCGCCTGGTTCGCCGTCTCGGTCGCCTCGGTCTACCTCGGGATCGCCCGCGCCGCGGCCCGGTTCGCCTACGACTACGTCGGCGGCCGGACCGTCACGGGCGCCTCGCTGCCGATGGCACGCCAGCCCGCCCAGGTGACGAGCGCGGCCGAGATCGAGCTGGCGCTGCGGCCGGCGGAGGCGATGGTCAACGACGTGCTGACCCGCCGCGCCGACGGCGAGCTGCTGGCGCCCGCGGACATCCAGGCCCTCAAGCACACCTCGGTCACCGCCGCGGCCGCCGCCGTGGACCGCTGCGTGCGCATGGTCGGCGGCCACGGGATCTTCCGCCGGCTGCCGCTCGAGCGGTACTACCGGGACGTGCGGGCCGGGCAGTTCCACCCGCCGTCCACCGACGTCGCCCTCGAGACCATCGGCAAGGCGGCCCTGGGGATCGACCTGGCGGCGGAGCCGCGCTGGCCCTCCGACTGACCGCCCCGCATGGCAAGCACGCGTGGCGGCGGCGCACACGATTCCGCGGGAGTTGCGCGCGGGTGCTGCGAGATAGGGCCAGTCGAATCGAACTGTCATAACGTAGGTTATCGGCTCTGCAGGGACGGGAGCTACCTGTTGCAGGGCACGGACCCTCACGACGTCCTGTGGATCAAGTGAGCGCGCGTGAGCTCGTCGCGGCCCGCTCCGGCAGGCGGTCGAGAAGAAGTCCTCGCACCGCGACAGCGTGTACCGGCCGCGCTGCGTGCACGGCGGCGCGCCCGTCCTCGGGCAGCACCACGTCCACGCCGACGCTCCCCGTGCAGTTCGACGCCCTGATTTGTCATAACGACACCGAAGCCCGACGGCGGCACGCCGACGCTGTGGCTGCGCCCGGAGCCCGTCGAGCGACCCCGCTGAGCGGCGCACCGGCGCCGGCGGGAACAGTCAGGCGCTCGTCGCGGCCGGGAGCCAGCGGTCGGCCAGGGCCGACACCCACCCGCCGGCGTCCTGCGGATCGGCGGGTGGGCCCTCGACGACCACCAGCTCGTCCACCCCCAGATCGGCGAGCCTCGCGGCGTCGTCGACCTCCGGACTGCGCAGCGCGACGGCGAGCCGCAGCTCGGCGAGGTCGCGTCCCGCCTCCCGGCACGTCGCCTGCAGGAACTCGACGCGCTCGGCGACGTGACCGACGTCGTCCAGGTAGAACCCGTACCAGCCGTCGCCGACGGCGGCCACGCGGCGGAGCGCGGCGTCGCTGTTGCCCCCGAACACGATCGGGATCGTCCTGTCCCGGACCGGCTTGGGGTTGACCCGCACGGAGTCGAAGCGGACGAACTCGCCCGTGAACGAGGCGACGTCGTCGCGCCACACGGTGCGCATCGCGGCGACGTACTCGTCCGTCCGCGCGCCCCGCCGCGCGAACGGCACCCCGAGCGCGTCGAACTCCTCGCGCGACCAGCCGACGCCGACGCCGAGCGTCAGCCGGCCGCCGGAGAGCGAGTCGAGCGTCGCCGCCTGCTTGGCCACGAGCACCGGGTTGTGTTCCGGCAGGAGCAGCACGCCCGTCGCGACCCGGATCGTCGAGGTGGCCGCGGCCGCGAAGCTGAGACCGATCAGGGGGTCGATCCAGTCGGCCGCCGCCGGCACGGCGATCCGCCCGTCGGCCGAGTACGGATAGCGCGACGACCCGCGTTCGACCATCACGACGTGCTCCCCCGACCACAGCGTGGCGAAGCCGCAGGTCTCCGCGGCGACCGCGACCGCGTCGATGACGGACCGCTGGGCGCCGGTCCCGATCCCGAGAGCGTGCAGACCGATCTGCATCGCGTCAGGCCCGCACGCCCCGCTGCCCGACCGCCCCGCGGAGGCCGACGCAGCCGATGCACCCGACGCAGTCCACACAGTCGACACACGCGATGCAGCCCACGCACCGCGTGCAGTTGATGCAGGCCAGCGTGGCCACGCACTTCCGGAGGCCGACGCCGACGACGGTGAGCAGGCTGGCCACGATCCCGAGGCTCCCGGCGGTGGCCGCGCTGCCGGCGACCGCGACACTGCCGGCCGTGGCGGCGCTCCCGGCCACCGCGACACTTCCGGCGGTCGCCACGCTCCCGGCGACCGCGACGCTGCCGGCCGTGGCCGCACTCTGGACCACGCCCACGCTGCCGACCGTCCCCACACTGCCGGCCACCGCGACGCTGTGGGCGGTGTCCACGCTGCCCGCGACCGCGACGCTCTCGGAGATCGCGGCGCTGCCGACCGAGGCGATCGCGCCGTCCGTGGACGGCGCGATCGCGGAGTCCTGCTCCTCGTCGGTCATGACGGGGATGGTGCCCGATCCCGTCCCCGTGGTCCAGGGATCTCCCGCTCCGTCCTCTTCTGACGGTCCCGGCGGCCTCTGCCCTGGTCAGGCGCCCACGTACGCCGCGAGGTGCTCGCCGGTCAGCGTCGACCGGGCGGAGACGAGATCGGCGGGCGTGCCCTCGAAGACGACCCGGCCGCCGTCGTGGCCGGCCCCCGGGCCCAGGTCGATGATCCAGTCCGCGTGCGCCATGACCGCCTGGTGGTGCTCGATGACGATCACGGACTTCCCGGAGTCGACCAGGTGGTCGAGCAGCCCGAGCAGTTGCTCGACGTCCGCGAGGTGGAGACCGGTGGTCGGCTCGTCGAGCACGTAGACGCCGCCCTTGTCGCCCATGTGCGTCGCCAGCTTGAGCCGCTGGCGCTCGCCGCCGGACAGCGTGGTGAGCGGCTGCCCGATGGTGAGGTACCCGAGCCCGACGGCGGCGAGTCGCTCGAGGATCTTGTGGGCGGCCGCGACCTTCGCCTCGCCCGCGCCGAAGAACTCGAACGCCTCGGCGACCGGCATCGCGAGCACCTCGCTGATGTCCTTGCCGCCCAGGTGGTACTCGAGCACCGACGCGTCGAACCGCTTGCCCTCGCACAGCTCGCACGTGGTGGCGACCCCGGCCATGATCGCGAGGTCGGTGTAGATCACCCCGGCGCCGTTGCAGTTCGGGCAGGCACCCTCGGAGTTCGCGCTGAACAACGCCGGCTTCACGCCGTTGGCCTTCGCGAACGCCTTGCGGATGGGCTCGAGCAGGCCCGTGTAGGTGGCCGGGTTGCTGCGCCGGGAGCCGCGGATGGCGCCCTGGTCGACGGCCACCACGCTGTCCCGGCCGGCCACCGAACCGTGGATCAGCGAGCTCTTGCCCGAGCCCGCCACCCCGGTGACCACGCAGAGCACGCCGAGCGGGATGTCGACGTCCACCCCCTGCAGGTTGTGCGTGTCCGCGCCCCGGACCTCCAGCGCCCCGGAGGCCTTCCGCACGGACGGCTTCACCGACGCCCGGTCGTCCAGGTGCCGCCCGGTGAGCGTGCCGCTGGTCCGCAGCCCCTCGACGGTGCCCTCGAACACCACCTCGCCGCCCGCGGCGCCGGCGTGCGGGCCGAGGTCGACGACGTGGTCGGCGATCGCGATCGCCTCCGGCTTGTGCTCCACGACGAGCACGGTGTTGCCCTTGTCCCGCAGCTGCCGGAGCAGGTCGTTCATCCGCTGGATGTCGTGCGGGTGCAGGCCGATCGTCGGCTCGTCGAAGACGTAGGTGACGTCCGTGAGCGAGGAGCCGAGGTGGCGGATCATCTTGGTGCGCTGCGCCTCCCCGCCCGAGAGGGTGCCGGACGGGCGCTCGAGCGACAGGTAGCCCAGCCCGATCTCGACGAACGAGTCGAGCGTCTCCCCCAGCGACGTCAGCAGCGGCCGCATGGACGGCTCGTCGAGCTCGCGGACCCAGGCGGCGAGGTCGCTGATCTGCATCGCGCAACAGTCCGCGATGCTGATGCCCTTGATCTTCGACGACCGGGCCGCCTCGGTCAGCCGGGTGCCCTCGCACTCCGGGCAGGTGCTGAACGTGGCCGCTCGCTCCACGAAGGCACGGATGTGCGGCTGCAGGGCGTCGATGTCCTTCGACAGGTAGGACTTCTGGATCTGCGGGACCAGTCCGCTGTAGGTCAGGTTGATGCCTTCGACCTTGATCTTCGTGGGCTCCTTGTAGACGAGGTCCTGCAGCTCCCTCGTGGTGAACTCCTTGATGGGCTTGTCCGGGTCGAAGTAGCCGCAGCCGCGGTAGATGCGGCCGTACCAGCCCTCCATGCTGTAGCCCGGGATGGTGATGGCGCCCTCGTTGAGCGACTTCGTCTCGTCGTACAGCGCGGTCAGGTCGATGTCGTTGACCGCGCCCCGGCCCTCGCACCGCGGGCACATGCCGCCGGTGATGCTGAACTCCCGGCGCTCCTTCACCTTCTGCCCGGCCTTCTCGATGGTGACCGCGCCCGCGCCGCTGATCGACGCCACGTTGAAGGAGAACGCCTGGGCCGAGCCGATGTGCGGCCGGCCCAGCCGGCTGAACAGGATCCGCAGCATCGCGTTGGCGTCCGTGACCGTGCCGACGGTGGACCGCGGGTTGGCGCCCATCCGCTCCTGGTCGACGATGATCGCCGTGGTCAGGCCGTCGAGGACGTCGACGTCCGGGCGCCCCAGCGTGGGCATGAAGCCCTGCACGAAGGTGCTGTAGGTCTCGTTGATCAGCCGCTGGGACTCCGCGGCGATCGTGCCGAACACCAGCGAGCTCTTGCCCGAGCCGGAGACCCCGGTGAACACCGTCAGCCGCCGCTTCGGCAGCTCGACGCTGACGTCCTTGAGGTTGTTCTCGCGCGCGCCGTGCACCCGGATCAGGTCGTGGCTGTCGGCGGCGTGCAGCGACGGGGACTCCGTCTCCGTGGCCGTGCTCATCCCGTGTCTCCCCCTGTGGTGCGACGTGCTGTGTCGATGTCCCTGTCGATATCCGCCACCCGGGCTCCGCTCAGCTCGGATGGTCGCTCCGCTAGCTCCGCTCAGCCGAGCTGCTTGATCCTGATCATGTTGCCCGCCGGGTCGCGGAAGGCACAGTCCCGCACGCCGTAGGGCTGGTCCATCGGTTCCTGGACGACCTCGGCGTCCGCGGCCTGGATCCGGTCGAACGTCGCGTCCAGGTCCTTGGTGGCCAGGTTGATCGCGGCGTAGGTGCCCTTGGCCATCATCTCGGAGATGACCCTGCGCTCCTCGTCGGTGATCCCCGGGTCCACCGCCGGCGGGTGCAGGACGATCGCGATCTCCGGCTGCCCGGGAGGGGCGACGGTGATCCAGTACATGTCGTTGTAGCCGACCTCGTTCTGCACCTCGAAGCCGAGGACGTCCCGGTAGAAGGCGATCGCCTCGTCCTTGCCGGTGTGCGGGAGGTAGCTCTGGCTGATGACGATGTCCGAACTCATGAGGGGGACGCTAGCGGCGCTCGGCCGGCCGGGGCTTCTCGATTCCTGACCGGTCTCGTCACCTGCTTGACCACGCACGACGGCATGTCCACCGTCGCCTCCTCGGCCGCCCGGCGGTAGGCGCCCGGCGGCATGCCGACGAGCTCGGCGAAGCGCGTGCTGAACGTCCCCAGCGAGGAGCAGCCCACCGCGAAGCAGACCTCGGTGACGCTCAGGTCCCCCCGTCGCAGCAGCGCCATCGCCCGCTCGATGCGGCGGGTCATCAGGTAGGAGTACGGCGACTCGCCGTAGGCCCGCCGGAACTCCCGGCTGAGGTGCCCCGCCGACATGTGCACGCCGCGGGCCAACGCCTCGACGTCGAGCGGGTGGGCGTACTCCCGGTCTATCCGGTCCTTGACGCGGCGCAGCCGGGCCAGGTCGCTCAGGTTCGCGGCGGGTCTGCTGCTCACCCCGGTGATCGTGCCACGTCGCGCGTCCGAAATGCACCGTGCCCGGCCAGGGCTGAGAGCGACTTCAGGGCGGCGCGGCTACGGTCGGCCCCGTGCGCGCTCCCCTGTTCACCAGCAAGGCGGTCCGGTGCGTCAACGCCGGTGTGGAGGCCCTCGCCCGCGCGTGGGCCGTGTCGTGGGCCGCAGCATCGCGATGATCAGCTACGTCGGCCGCCGCTCCGGGCGGACCTTCCGGACGCCGGTGGCCTACCGGCGCTCCGGCGACGAGCTCGTGATCGGCGTGCAGTTCCCCGACGCGAAGAACTGGTGGCGCAACTTCCTCGGCGAGGGCGGCCCGATCACGGTCGAGCTCGACGGCGCCGACCGGACCGGGCACGCCGCCGCCACGAGGGACGGGCGTGGCCGGGTCGCGGTCCGGGTCCGGCTCGACCCGTTGCCGGGCGAGCCGGACTGACCGCCGCCCGCCGTCGTCACTGCCCGCGGCCCGCAGCCGCCTGCAGCGCGTCGATGCGCTTCGACGCCTCGGCCTTGGTGAGGGCGCCGATGTCCTCGGGCAGCTCCTGGCCCGCCTGCTGCGCGAGCGTCTCGAGGTACGAGCGCTGCGGGCCGGTGATCGGCTCGTCGCCGGTGGTCCAGTCCTCCGGGTCCTTCGCGGCCGGCGTGCTGGTCTGGTCCTGGGTGTCGCGATCGGTCATGGTTCGAACATATCTTCGACCGCGCTCCCCCGCGACCCGAGCCGCGACGCCGCGCCCGTTATGACAGGTCGGCCGAGGGCCGGTGACCCGCGGCACCCTTGGCGATCGCCCGGATCCGGAAGGCCCAGCCGATCAGGATCACGCCGCCGATCAGCGCGAACAGGCCGACGAGCCAGATGAGCGCGAGGATCCCGGTGGCCGGCCACACGAGCAGGGCGAGGCCGAACAGGACGTTCACGATGCCCGCGACGAGGGTCCAGCCCCAGGCCTGCGCCCCGGCCCGGCGCGCCGTGAACGCCTCGGCGATCTCCGCGACGCCCATGACGATCGCCCAGAACGCCACGACGAAGAGCAGCGCCAGCGCCGTGACCCCGGGCCAGGCCAGCGCGACGATGCCGGCGATCACCGACAGCACGCCCTGCACGACCGGCCACACCCAGTGCGCCGCGGTCTTGCGCGCCCGGACACCCATGACCACGGCGACGACGCCGTCGAGGATCGCGTAGAAGCCGAACAGGAACACCAGGGTCAGCAGCGCGATCCCCGGACTCACCAGCGCGATGATCCCGAACAGGGCGATCAGGGCGCCGCGCAGCAGCACCATCCACCAGACGGCCCCGGCGAACTCGCGGACCGCGTCGACCGGGCGCTGCCCGGAGTCGCCCGCCCGGCCACCGGCACTCACGTTCTCGGTCATGACGCCCCCCTCGGTGTCCCGGGTGGACACCCCGCGATCTGTGTACTCCTCGCGCGGGGAACGCGGAATCAGCCGGGCGTGGGAGGCTGGTCGACCAGCTGGGCCAGGTAGAGCTGCTCGCCCAGGCGGTCCATCAGCTCGAGGTTCGTCTCGATGTAGTCGATGTGGTGCTCCTCGTCGGCGAGGATCTCCTCGAACAGGTTCGCCGTGGTGATGTCGCCCTTGGAGCGGCACATCGCGATGCCGGGCCGGAGCCGCTGCACGACCTCGAGCTCGATGGCGAGGTCGGACTGCAGCATCTCGCGGACGTTCGTGCCGATGCGCAGCTGGAACAGGCGCTGGTAGTTCGGCAGGCCCTCCAGGAACAGGATGCGGTCGGTGATCTTCTCCGCGTGCCGCATCTCGTCGATCGACTCGCTGCGGGTGTAGGCGGCGAGCTTCGTCAGGCCCCAGTTCTGCTGCATCTTCGCGTGCAGGAAGTACTGGTTGATCGCGGTGAGCTCGCTGGTGAGCTGCTCGTTGAGCAGGGAGATGATCTCCGGGTCCCCACGCATGGCGTCGTCCTTCGTTCGCTGTGACGGGCGACACGAACGGTAGTGGGTCCGGTTCGCCCGGATCCACGAAGGACGGACTGTGCGACGGCTAGGCTTACCTGGGCGAATGCGGTGTCGGCCGGCCCGTGGACGATCATGCGCTGAGCGGCAGCTCCGACATCACGGACGAGGCGAGCTCCGCGGCCAGCAGGACGTCGACCGTGTCGAGGCAGCTCCCGCACCCGGTGCCGGCACCGCACGCGTCGCCGATGTCCTCGACCGTGCGGGCGCCCTCGCCGATGCAGTCGCGCAGCTCGACGTCCGTCACGGCGTGACAGATGCAGACGTACATGCAGGCCAGCCTTTCGTCAGGTAAGCCTATGCTCGCAGACGATCACGCCCGGTGACAAGCCCTGCACGGCGCTAGCCTGGCCACGTGCCGCTCGACGAGTACCGCCGCAAGCGCGACCGGGGGCGCACTCCGGAGCCCGTGCCGGACGCCGACCCCGGGGCGGAGGGGCCGGGCGACCGGTTCGTGATCCAGGAGCACCACGCCCGCGCGCTGCACTGGGACCTGCGGCTGGAGCGCGACGGCGTCCTCGCCTCCTGGGCGGTGCCGAAGGGCCTGCCCGTCGACACCGAGACGCTGCGGCTGGCCGTGCGGACCGAGGACCATCCTCTGGAATACCTGGAGTTCTCCGGCGAGATCCCGCGCGGCGAGTACGGCGGCGGGACCATGACGATCTGGGACCACGGCCGCTACGAGACCGAGAAGTGGTCGGACCGCGAGGTGGCGTTCACCCTGCACGGCGAGCGCGCGCAGGGGAAGTACGTGCTGGTCAGGAGCAACCGCGAACGCCGCGACGGCTGGCTGCTCAAGCGGTCGGACCGCACCGACCGCACTCCCCTCCCCCACGACACCGCCCCCATGCGCGGGGTGCCCGGCGAGCTGCCTGAGGACCCTGAGCGCTGGCTGCTGCAGGTCCGTTTCGGCGGCCGCCGCGTGATCGTCGAGCTCGACGGCGGGCGGACGCGGGTGACGGCCGACGGCGAGGAGGTCACCGCGAAGACCCTCGCCGAGCTGGGGCCCTCGGTCGGGGCCACCGCGCTGCTGCTCGACGCCGAGCTGACGCGGGGCGGCGAGCTCTGGATCTCCGACCTGCTGTTCCTCGACGGCCGGGACACCTGCGGGCTGGGCTTCGCCGACCGGCACGACCTGCTCACCGAGCTCCCGCTGTCCGGCCCGCACTGGCGGCTCGCCCCGGTCTACCCGGCGGACACGGGCGCCGCGGTGCTCGACGCCGTCCGCGGGCAGGGCCTGCCGGGCCTGGTCGCCAAGCGGGCGGACTCGCCGTACCGGCCCGGGACACGCTCCGACACCTGGCGGGAGGTGGGCGAGATCGCCGAGCCCGAGAAGCCGCGTGCGGGACGCACCGGTGCGAAGGCGGGGGTGGGCCGGGCGAAGCTCACGAACCCCGACAAGGTCCTCTACCCGCTCACCGGCACCACGAAGGCGGATGTGCTGGCGCACTACCGCGCCGTCGCGCCGGTGATGCTGCCGCACCTCGAGGGCCGGCCGGTCACGCTCGTCCGCTGGCCGGACGGCGTCGAGAAGCCCTCGTTCTTCGAGAAGGACGTGTCGCGGCACGCGCCGGACTGGATCCGCACCGAGCGGGTCGGGACGCCGGGCGGGCGATCGGAGACCGCCGACTTCCCGCTGCTCGAGAGCGAGGAGGGGCTGGCCTGGGCGGCGAACCTGGCCGCGCTCGAACTCCACGTGCCGCAGTGGCGGGTCGGGCCGCGCGGCGGCCGGCACGAGCCGGACCTGGTCGTCTTCGACCTCGACCCCGGCGAGGGGACGACGGTCGTCGAGTGCTGCCGGGTCGCGCAGCGGATCGCCGAGGTCCTCGCCGAGGACGACCTCGTGGCGTACCCCCGGACGTCGGGCGGCAAGGGGTTGCAGCTCTACCTGCCGGTCACGGTGAGCCGCGCCGAGCAGACGATCGAGTTCGCGAAGGCACTGGCCGAGCGGCTGGCCGACGAGTCCCCGCGCACCGTCACGTCGGTGATGGCCAAGGCGCGGCGGCGCGGGAAGGTCTTCGTCGACTGGAGCCAGAACAACACCGCCAAGACGACGATCGGCAGCTACTCGTTGCGCGGGCGCGCCCGCCCGACCGTCGCCACGCCGGTGACCTGGGAGGAGGTCCGGGCCTGCCGCCGTCCGGACGACCTCGTCTTCACCCTCGACGACCTGCCCGCCCGCCTCGACGAGCACGGTGACCTGCTCGAACCCCTGCTGTTCACCGAGCGGCAACGCCTTCCGCGTCGCGCGTGATCGGGTCCGGATGAGAGGGTGCCGGGCGTGACGGACCGGCACCCGTACCTGGACGGGCCCTATCCGCGCCGGTACGCGCACCGCGGCTGGCACATCGGCGAGCTCGCGGGCTGCGAGAACACGCTCGCGGGCTTCGAGCTCGCGGTGGCGAACGGCTTCTCCTACATCGAGATGGACGTGCACGCGTCGGTGGACGGCGTGCCGATGGTCCACCACGACATGGCCCTCGACCGCACAACGGACGGCAGCGGCCTGCTCGCCCGCCTGCCGGCCGCGGTGATCGAGGACGCCCGGGTGGGCGGGCGGGAGCCGGTGCCGCGGCTGGAGTCCGTGCTGGCGGCACTACCGGAGACCCGGTTCACGATCGAGCTGAAGTCCGACGCCGTCGTCCTGCCGACCCTCGCCGTGCTCGAGCGGCTCGACGCCTGGGACCGGGTCTGCCTGGGCGCCTACCACGAGAGCCGGCTCCGGCGGGCCCGCGCGGCCGGTCCGCGGCTCTTCACGTCGATGGGCTTCGAGGCGGTCCTCGGCCTGCGCGCGCGGGCCTGGCTCGACGCCTCGCCGTCGGCCCTCCCCTACATGGAGCCGGTCCTCCCCCGGGTCCGCGGCAGCCTCGCCCAGATCCCGCGGCGGTTCGGCCCCCTCACCGTGGTCGACGACCGGCTGCTCGCCCGGGCCCACGGCGCCGGCCTGGAGGTGCACGTCTGGACCGTCGACGAGCCGGCCGAGATGCGCGAGCTGCTCGCGATGGGGGTTGACGGACTGCTCTCCGACCGGCCGGACCTCCTCATCGCCCTGTGACGACCGTGCTGTGACCGTCGCGCCTCCTCCCTCCCGGCGCGCCCCGCGCTCTAGGCTGCCGCGGTGAGCAGCGAGGCCGCCCCCGCGGACCGGACCGGAGACGCTCGGGTCGCGCGGCGGCAGGTGCTCGCCTGGGCCTTCTGGGACTGGGGCTCCTCGGCCTACAACACGATCACGCTCACGTTCGTCTTCTCCGTCTACCTCACCGACACCGTCGGGCGGGACCTGCCGGGCTCGGTCGACGCCAACAGCTGGCTCGGCTACGCCATCGGCGCCGCCGGGCTCGTGATCGCGCTGCTGGCGCCGGTCGTCGGGCAGAGCGCCGACCGGGCCGGGCGACGGTTGCGGTCCACCGCGATCTGGACCGCCGCAACGGTCGCGTCCATGGCGCTGCTGTTCCTCGTCCGGGACGACTGGCACTACCTCTGGCTCGGCCTGCTGCTGCTCGCCCTGGGCTCGATCTTCTTCGAGCTCGCCGAGGTCTCCTACAACGCCGTCCTGCGGCAGATCTCCACGCCCGCCACGATCGGCCGCGTCTCCGGCTTCGGCTGGTCCATGGGGTACTTCGGCGGGATCGTGCTGCTCCTGGCCGTGTACGTGCTGTTCATCGCCGGCGGGGGCGGCGCGCTCGGGGTGAGCACCGAGGGCGGGCTCAACGTCCGGGTGGTCGCGCTCGTCGCCGCCGTGTGGTTCGCGGTGGCCGCGATCCCGCTGTTCCTCGTCGTGCCGGAGGCGCCCCCGGCCCTCGACCGGGCGCCGCGGCTGGGCGTGCGGGCGAGCTACCGGAAGCTGGTCGTCGACCTGCGGGACCTGCACCGCGCGAGCCCGCACACCGTCTACTTCCTCGGGGCCAGCGCGCTGTTCCGGGACGGGCTGGCCGCGGTGTTCACGTTCGGCGCCGTGATCGCCGTCAGCGTGTACGGGCTGAGCCCGGGCGACGTGCTGGTCTTCGGCGTGGCCGCCAACGTCGTGTCCGCGCTCGGCGCGCTCACCGGCGGCTGGCTCGACGACCGGATCGGCCCGAAGGCGGTCATCGTCGGGTCCCTCGTCGGGCTGATCGTGTGCGGCGTGGTGCTGTTGTTCCTGTCCGGCCCGACGGCCTTCTGGGTGTTCGGGCTCGGGTTGTGCCTGTTCGTGGGGCCGGCGCAGTCGTCCTCGCGCACCTACCTGGCCCGGCTCACGCCGCCCGGCCAGGAGGGCCAGATGTTCGGGCTGTACGCCACCACGGGCCGGGCGGTGTCCTTCCTCGCCCCGACGCTCGTGGGCTTCTTCACGTACGCGTTCGGCTCGGACCGCGCGGGCACGGTCGGGATCCTCGTGGTTCTCGCGGCCGGGTTGCTCGCCCTGTGGCCCGTCCGCCGGCCGGAGGCGTCGGCGGGGTGACCCCGACCGGATGGTCTTCGCCGCGGGATCGTCGGACGCCCGACGGTTCGCGCTGCAAGCACTCCCACCTGCGCATATCCTGATGCATGACGATCGCGGGTAACGGGAAGCCACCCTTGTGTAAACACTCCGCGCCCGGCCGGTGAGGTAAGTCACAGAAGGCTGACACGTCACATTCGCGTGTGGCAAAGCGCCTGATGGGCCACACTCTGACGTCGGGACAGGAGCGGGTGACCGACGGTCACGATGACCTCGGCATGCCCGCGCAATGCCTCCCCGGGAATGCACGGCTGCACTGCAGACGTTACACCGGGTGGCGACGACGTGACCGTCGAGGGGTGCCCCCCTCGGCAGAAGACGGGAGGATGACGCATGGCCGACCGCGTGCTCCGTGGCAGCCGGCTCGGGGCTGTCAGCTACGAGACCGACCGGAATCACGACCTGGCGCCGCGGCAGCTGGTCCGCTACGTCTCCCCCTCGGGCCATGAGTTCGAGGTGCCCTTCGCGAACGACGCCGAGGCGCCCGCGACCTGGGAGTCGCCCCAGGGCGGCGTCGGGCGTCGGGTGGACGGCGTCGAGGCGGAGCAGAAGAAGACCAAGCCGCCGCGCACCCACTGGGACATGCTGCTGGAGCGCCGCTCGATCCCGGAGCTGGAGGAGCTGCTCAACGAGCGGCTCGACCTGCTCCGCGAGCGTCGCCAGGAGATCGCCTAGTGATCGCCTGACCCTCCCGAACGGGTCGGCGTCGCGACGGCGACGCCACGGCGGACGCGCCGCAGCACATCACGAAGCCGGGCCACCTCCCGTGGGGCCCGGCTTCGTCGCGTCTGGGAGCGGGCGGGCGATGATGACCGCATGTCCGCACGCACGATCCGGGACCTGGCCGACGCCCACGTCGCCGCGCACGCCGAGCTCGACCCGCTGCTCGCGACCTCGCTGGGCCTGCCCACCGGCCAGGACCGGCTCCCCGACCTCTCCCCCGCCGGCGAGGAGGCGCTCGACGCCCTCGACCGGGACACCCTCGCCCGCCTCGAGGCCGCCGGCGAGCCGGAGAACGACATCGAGCGCCGCTGCGCCCGGCTGCTCCGCGAGCGGCTCGCCGCCGCGCAGGAGACCCGCGCCCTCGGCGAGCACCTGCGCAACGTCCAGATCCTGTTCGGGCCGGTCCAGAACCTGCGCACCACGCTCACGCTGATGCCCGCGGGCACTGCCGAGGAGCGCGCGAACCTCGCCGCCCGGCTCGCCGCCGTCCCCGCCGCGTTCGCGGGCTACGCCGAGAGCCTCCGCGCCGGCGCCGATCGCGGGCTGCTCGCCGCGCCCCGCCAGGTCGACGCCGCCGTCGAGCAGTTCGGCTCGTGGCTCGCCGCCGACTGGTTCGCCTCCTTCGCCGCCGACTCCGGCCTCCCCGCGGGCAGCGCCGACGCCGCCACCGCGGCCCTCGGCACGCTGCGGGAGTTCCTGGCCCGCGAGTACCGCCCGCGCACCGCAGGCGTCGCGGACGCGGTCGGCGAGGATCGCTACCGGGTCGCCGTCCGCCGCTGGACGGGCGCCGACCTCGACCTCCGTGAGGCGTACGACTGGGCCTGGTCGGAGTTCCACCGCATCCTCGCGGAGCAGCGCGCCGAGACCGCGCGGATCCTGCCCGGCGCTGCGCCGCGCGAGGCGATGGCGTACCTCGAGACGCACGGCGAGGTCGTCGTCGGGCTCGACGCGATCCGCGCCCGGCTGCAGGGGATCATGGACGACACGATCGCGGCCCTGCAGGGCACGCACGTCGACCTCGCCCCCGAGCTGCTCCGCGTCGAGGCGATGATCGCGCCCGAGGGCAGCGCCGCCGCCCCGTACTACACGCAGCCCTCCCTGGACTTCTCCCGCCCCGGCCGGACATGGCTGCCGACCCTCGGCCGCGACCGCTTCCCGATGTGGGACCTGGTGAGCACCTGGTACCACGAGGGCGTCCCGGGGCATCACCTGCAGCTCGGCCAGTGGGCGCTGTGCGCCGGCGAGCTCTCCACCTTCCAGGCCTCGGCCGGGATGATCAGCGGCAACCTCGAGGGCTGGGCGCTCTACGCCGAGCGGCTCATGGACGAGCTCGGCTTCCTCACCGATCCCGGCGAGCGGCTCGGCTACCTCGACGCCCAGATGATGCGGGCGATCCGGGTGATCATCGACATCGGCATGCACCTGGAGCTGGCGGTCCCGGCCGACTCGCCGCTGCACGCCGGCCTGACCTGGACCCCCGAGCTGGCCCGGGACCTCTTCGGCGCCTACTGCGGGCGGGACGCGGCGTTCCTCGACAGCGAGCTGCTGCGCTACCTGGGTGGGCCCGGGCAGGCCATCAGCTACAAGCTCGGCGAGCGCGCGTGGCTGGCGGGCCGGGACGCCGCACGGCGGGCGCGGGGCGCGGACTTCAACCTCAAGGCCTGGCACATGGCCGCGCTGTCGCAGGGCTCGCTGGGCCTCGACGACCTGGAGCTGGAGCTGGCCGCGCTCTGAGGTTCCGGAGTCCGGCCGCTCACGGCGCGGGCTCCCGACGCGAGGTCGACCGGTGGCGACGTCGTCGAGCACGGGCAGTCCTGCGCAGATCTCACGGCGGCGGGCGGTCTCCGTCCCTGGCCCGGCGCAGCAGGCCCCCCGCGGCGAGGACGTTGCGCTCCTCGTGGCTGAGCAGCAGTCGTAGTGGGATCGGCTCACCGCGCTCCACCTCGGCGGTCAGCTCCTCGACACCGTCGCGGACCGCGTCGGCCAGACCCTCGATGCGCCACCGGTCGCCGACCGACGCCCGCTCGCGGTCGCCCTCGCGGGCGAGGACCAGCGGCACGATGCCCTGCACGATGAGGTTGCGCCGATGTATGCGCGCGAAGCCCGCCGCGGCCACGACCCTGACACCCAGATGCAACGGGGCCAGCGCGGCCTGCTCGCGCGAGGAGCCCTGGCCGTAGTTGTGCCCGCCGACGATGATCCCCGGGGTCCCGCGGGCGGCCCACTCGCGCGCCCGGTCGGGGAACCGGGGGTCGAGGCGGCGGAACATGTAGCCGGCGCACGCCTCGATGTCCGACCACACGGACATGCCGATGGCGCCGTCCGGGGCCATGTCGCCGGTGGAGACGTCGTCACCGACGACGATCACCACCCGCCCGTCGAGCTCCTCCGGCGGCGGTTCCGGCACCGGCGGGGGGACGAGGCTCGGTCCACGGACGATCTCCACCCGCCGCGCCTCGTCGGCGGGCAGCGGCTCGGCGATCAGCCCTTCGACCACCGCCGGGTCGGTGTCCGGGGCGGCGGGCAGCGTGGGGAACGCGCCGAGGTCGCGAGGGTCGATGATCCGTCCCGTCAGCGCGGTCGCCGCAGCCGTCGAGGGCGAGCAGAGGTAGACGCGATCCTCGGCCGTGCCGCTGCGGCCCGGGAAGTTGCGGTTGAACGTCCGGACGGACGCCTGCCCACGCGTCGGGGCCTGCCCGATCCCGATGCAGGGACCGCAGACCGGCTCCAGCATCCGGGCCCCGGCCGTGGCGAGGCCGCGGTACACCTCACCCCGGACGATCGTGTCGAGGATCTGCCGCGAGCCCGGTGTGACCGTGAGCGCGACGTCCGGGTGGACGGTACGGCCCGCCAGCACCGCGGCGACCGTCGCGAGGTCCTCGTAGGAGGAGTTGACCGAGGAGCCGACGCACACCTGCACGACCGGCGTACCGGCGACCTCCCGGACCGGTACGACGTCGCCCGGTGACTGCGGCACGGCGATCAACGGCTCGAGCCGGGCAAGATCGATGTGCTCCTCGGCGTCGTAGGTCGCGCCGTCCTCGGCCGTCACTGCCGTCCAGTCCTGCTCGCGACGCTGGGCGGCCAGCCACTCCCGGACCCGCTCGTCGCCGGGGAACACGGCCCCGGTGGCACCGGTCTCCGTGATCATGTTGCAGATCGTGGCGCGCTGGGTGACCGACAGGCCGGCGACGCCCTCGCCGGTGAACTCGAACACCGCTCCCGCGCCGCCCCGTACCCCGTGGCGGCGCAGGAGTTCCAGGATCACGTCCTTCGCCTCGACCCACTCCGACAGGGCGCCGGTGAGTTCGACCCGCACGACCCGCGGGCAGGCGAGGTCGAACCCGCGGCCGGCCATCGCCACGGCCACCTCGAGACCGCCCGCGCCCACGGCGAGCATCCCGACGGCGCCCGCCGTCGTCGAATGGGAGTCCGCGCCCACCAGCAGGCCACCCGGCCGGGCGAAACGCTCCAGGTGCACGTAGTGGGAGATCCCGTTGCCGGCGGGCGAGTACCGCACCCCGTGACGGCGGCAGAACGAGCGTAGGTAGTGGTGCTCGGCCATGTTGCGCTCGTCGATCTGCAGCACGTTGTGGTCGACGTAGAGCACCGTCGGGTCCACCGTCACGCGCTCCACGTCGAGCGCCTCGAACTGCATGCACGTCATCGACCCGGTGGCGTCCTCGATGAGCACCTGGTCCACCGCGAGCGTGACGTCCTCGCCGGGCTCGAGCGCCCCCTCGCGACGGTGCTGGGCGAGGAGTGTGCGGGTGAGGTTCTCGGCCACCACGCCATCGTCCTCACCTCCGCCGCCGAGTGCAGGAAGGAGGGTGTAGGGCACCGCCGGGTTGGGTAGTCCCGTCGCTTCGCCGCCAGCACGAGGGGGTGCCATGGCCGAGGTCGAGACGCGGCGGACCCCGTGGTACGCGGGGCTGAACCGCAACCATCGTCGGGTCCTCTACGCGACGTTCGCGGGGTGGGCCTTCGACGGCTACGAGACCCAGGCGCTCGTCGTGGTGGTGGCGCCCGCGCTGGCGCAGCTGCTGCCGGCGGGCGAGCGGGGCAGCATCGGGTTCTACTCCGGGCTCGCGATCGGGTTGACCCTGCTCGGTTGGGGCATCGGCGGGCTCGTCGGAGGCGTGCTCGCCGACTACGTCGGGCGCAGGCGGGTGATGCTGTTCGCGATCGTCGGCTACGCGTTGTTCACCGGTCTGACGGCGCTGAGCACGTCGTTCGAGATGCTGATCGCCTTCCGGATCCTCACGGGCATCGCGATGGGCAGCGAGTGGGCCACCGGGACGGTCCTGCTGCAGGAGACCTGGCCGGACCGGGCGCGGGCCAAGGGCGCCGGGTTCATGCAGTCCGGGTTCGGTTTCGGCACGCTGCTGGCCGCCCTGATCTGGTTCCTCATCCAGGGATCGAGTCCGGGGGCGTGGCGCTGGATGTTCGTCATCGGGATCGCGCCCGCCTTCCTCGTCCTCTACATCCGGCGACGCCTGGACGAGTCGCGACGCTGGCAGGACGCGGTCGCGGCGGAGAAGCAGGCACAGGAGAAGCGCACGTTCACCGTGCGCAGGCTCTTCGCCGACCCGGTCAACCGTCGGCGCGTCCTGGTGCTGCTCGTGCTGTCCCTCGGCACGATCATCGGCTGGTACGCGGTGTCGGCCTTCCTCCCGCAGTTCGCCATCCCGCTGGCCCGCGCGAGCGGAGTCGCCCACCCGGAGAGCTGGGGTGCGCTGGCCGTCGTGTTCTACAACGTCGGCGCCATCCTGGGCTACATCGCGAGCGGGTTCGTCGCCGACGCCCTCGGCAGGCGGTGGCTCGTCGCGATCATCTTCGGCGGCTCCCTGGTGATGACGCCGATCACCTACCTCTGGTGGGGCGGCCCCGTGGCGTTCCAGGTGGTCGCGCTGGTGAACGGTGCCTTCACCCTCGGTGGCTTCGCCTGGTTCGCGATCTACCTGCCGGAGCTGTTCGGCTCGACCGTCCGCTCCACCGCGACCGGATTCGTCTTCAACGCCACCCGGCTCATCGCGTGGATCGGCCCGATCGTGTCCGGCTCGCTCATCGCGACCTTCGGCGGGGTCTCCCGCGCCGCGCTCTACATGGGGACGGCGTACCTGCTCGGGCTCGTCATGCTGCCCTTCCTGCACGAGACCAAGGACGAGCCGCTGCCGCCCTGAGGCCCCTGTGGGGAGGGAGCCTCAGGCGTCGAGCACCTCGGCCTGGACGACCGGGGGCAGCGTCGACCAGGGGAAGTTGATCCAGAGCGGGGTGTGCCGCCAGACGTACTCACAGCGCACCTCGCTCTGCGGCTTCTCGTACACGACGGCGCACCGGACGTCCGCCACGTGCTCGCCGCAGAAGTCCCGCACCAGCTTCAACGTGGCGCCGGTGTCGGCCACGTCGTCCGCCACGAGGACCTTCGCCCCGGACAGGTCGACGACGTTGGGGACGGGCGGCAGCATGACCGGCAGCGGCAGCCGCTCCCCCACGCCGGTGTAGAACTCGACGTTCATGACGTGCAGGTTCTTCACGCTGAGCGCGTAACCGAGGGCGCCGGCCACGAACAGCCCGCCACGCGCGACCGACAGGATGATGTCCGGCCGGTAGCCGCTGTCGGCGACCTGCTCGGCCAGCTCGCGGGAGGCCGTGCCGAACAGGTCCCAGGTCAGCGTCTCGCGCTCCGCACCGCTCATGGCCGGAGCCTAACGATCAGGCGCGCACGGAGCCTTCGCCGGCTGCGGTGTCCCGGGTGCCGCGGGCGGGGCGCAGCCGGCGGAACCGGTGCTCGAAGCCCCAGCGAGCGACGTTCACGAACGCCTCGAGCATCACGGCGCCGTCCATCTTCGACGAGCCGATCTGCCGCTCGGTGAAGGTGATCGGCACCTCGACCACGCGGAAGCCGGCCTGCAGCGCGCGCCACGCGAGGTCGATCTGGAAGCAGTAGCCCTGCGAGATCACCGAGTCGAGGTCGAGCTGCTCGAGCACCTGCCGCCGGTAGACGCGGTAACCGGCGGTGATGTCGCGGACGTCCGCGCCCAGGGCCAGCCGCGCGTACAGGTTCGCGCCGCGGGAGAGCCACTCGCGGTGGGCGGGCCAGTTGACGACCTCGCCGCCGGGCACGTACCGGGAGCCGAGCACGAGGTCGGCGCCCGCGCCCTCCTCCAGCGCGGCCAGCAGGGCCGGCAGGTCCTCGGGGGCGTGCGAGCCGTCCGCGTCCATCTCGACGACGACCTGGTGCTCGCCGCTCAGGGCGTGCCGGAAGCCGGCGAGGTACGCGGCGCCGAGGCCGTTCTTGCCCTCGCGGTGCAGCACGCGCACCCGCGGGTCCTTCGCCGCCATCTCCTCGGCGAGCTCGCCCGTGCCGTCCGGGCTGGCGTCGTCGACGACCAGGATGTCCGCGTCGGGCACGGCCGCGTTGAGCCGCGCGACGACCCGGCCGAGGTTCTCCCGCTCCTCGTAGGTCGGGATGACCACCAGGACCGGTCCCGGGGGCTCAGCCATCGACGTCCTCTCCTGCCCGGGGGGCCTCCGCGGGCCCCGTGCGGGGCCCCGCCCCCTCCTGCGCGGCGGCCGCACCCCGGCGTGCCCGCCTTCCGGCCAGCAGCGCGGCGCCGATCGCCATGACTCCCACTGCGGTCAGCACCCACTCGGGCACGGATCGCAGCCGAGTGGCCAGCGTAGTCGTGTCCTCCAGCGACTCGACAGCGACCAGGGTTCCGGGCACGAACTGCCCGGTACTGCCGGTCACGACGCCCTCCGGGGTGATCGTCGCGCTCACCCCCGAGGTGGTCGCGACCACGACCGGCCGGTCGTGCTCGACCGCCCGCACGCGGGACATCGCCAGCTGCTGGTACGTCATCTCCGACAGCCCGAAGGTGGCGTTGTTGCTGGGGACGGCGAGCATCGTCGCACCCGCCGCCACGCTGTCCGCCACCAGGTCGTCGAACGCGATCTCCCAGCAGATCGCGATGCCGATCTCCGCGCCCCCGGCCTGCAGCACGCCGGGGCCGGGACCGGGGACGAAGTTGCCCGCACGGTCGACGTAGCTGGAGAAGAGCCGGAAGAACGACCGCCACGGCATGTACTCGCCGAAGGGCTGGATCCGCCGCTTGTCGTTGCGCGCGACCGGGCCCAGCACCGGGTCCCACACCAGGATCGCGTTGCTGGCCGTCCGGTCGGAGTTGACCAGGACCGACCCGACCAGGATCGGCGCCTTGATCGCGGCGGCGGCCCGGGAGATCACGGCGGCGGCGTCGGCGTTGCGGAACGGGTCGATGTCGGAGGAGTTCTCCGGCCAGATCACGACGTCGGGCTGCGGCCGGCGGCCCGCCGACACGTCGGCCGCGAGCTGTTCGGTGACCCAGACGTGGTTGTCCAGCACGGCGCGGCGCTGGGCGTTGAAGTCCAGGCCCAGCCGCGGCACGTTGCCCTGGATCGCGGCGACGGTGATCGACCTCGACGGGCCGTTCACGGTCGGTGGGACGAGCCCGGCCGCCGGGCCGGCCACCAGCGCGATCACCAGCAGGACGGCCGGCACCGCCGCCGCGCGGACCTCCCGACGCACCAGGCGCCGGACGAGCTCGCCGAGCGCGAGGCCGGTGAGCACGGTGACGAACGACAGCAGCGGCACCCCGCCGACCGACGCCGCGGGCAGGAAGAGGCCCTCGGGCTGGCCGAACCCCACTCTCCCCCAGGGCAGGCCGCCGAACGGGACCCGGCTGCGCAGTGCCTCGGCGGCGACCCACACGGCGGCGCCCCAGAGCGGGGCGGCGGGCAGCCGGGACGTCACCGCCATGCCCGCACCGGCGAGGCCGAACGCGAGGGCCTCGAAGAGGCACAGGGCCAGCCACGGCAGCGCCCCGACGAAGCTCCCGGTCCAGCTCAGCAGCGGGACGAGGAAACCGAGGCCGAACAGGAGACCGAGCAGGAACCCGCGGCGGGCGCGCGCACCGCGCAGCAGCACGCCGAGCACCGCGAACACCGGCGGCGCCAGCCACCACAGCCCGCGCGGCGGGAAGCTCAGGTAGAGCACCACTCCGGCGGCGATCGCCGGGAGCGCCCGGGCCAGCAGCCGCAGTGATCGGGTGGACCGCGGGACCCGGGGGGCGGACCCGGCCTGCGCGGGGTCGACGGTCGGAGCGGCCACGGGGAGAGCCTACGGCGCGCTCGCGCCGGAGCGACCTAGAGGAGGTCCAGGACGCCCGGGCGCGCTGCGGGACCGGTGCGGCGGAACCACTCGCGGCCGTAGGCGGCGGCGAAGTCCTGCTCCGGGAGCGCGGCCGGGTCGACCTGGCTGGCGTGCGCGAGGATCGCGGCCCGCTTGACCGCGAGGTGGCGGGCGTCGCCGGCGACGGTGAGCGCGATCTCGGCACCCTCCCGGCCGAAGCGCACCGACGCGGCGCGGGCGGCGCCGTGCACGAGGTGCCCGTCCGGGCCGAGGCCGTTGCGGTCGACCGTCGCGAGGTAGGAGTCGGCGCCGGTCAGCTCGGCGGCGATGGTGCCGACCACGCCGGCCATCCGGTGGTCGGGGTGGCCGTAGACGCCCAGCTCGTCGTCCGCGAGCAGGGTGCCGGCGCCCTCGTCGTCGACGATCTCGGCGAGCCGGCTCGCCAGGGCGAGCGGCTCCGCGCCGGCGAGCGCGCGGGCGTGGGTGCTGTCCGGGCCGCCGGGCAGGCCGGAGTCGCGGCGGCCGAGGAGCACGAGGCGGGCCACGCCGAGCAGCTCGGCGGCCTGCTCCAGCTCCGCGAGCCGGCGCTGCCGCACGGTCTCGCCGGGGCGCAGCGGGAGGCGGGAGCCGCCCAGCTCACCGCCGGTCGCCATGACGAGCACGACCCGGGCGCCGGCATCGGCCAGGCGGCGCAGGGTGATGCCGGTGAAGATCGCCTCGTCGTCCGGATGCGGGTGGAGGGCGACGACGGTGTGCCCGCGCAGGTCCGGCTCGGCGAGCGCCTGGGCGGCGGAGACGGCGGAGTTCAGGACAGGGGCCGCGGGAGCGGTCATGGAGGTGATCGCACTCTGTGTGGGCCGCGGTGGTGCGGCGGGCGGACGGTTCCGGGGGTGTCAGCGGCAACAGCGACAACACCCCGGACAGCAGCGACCCACGAGGGGGCGGCGGCCGGTCCGGTCGATCACGCGGAACAGGATGCCAGACCGATGCCCTCCGCCGGAAGCGGGGGCGCCCGACGTCACTCCTCGGGTCCGCCCCCGGTGCGGTGCAGGACCCGGCCCTCCCGCACCGTGCGCAGGCACTCCGCGCCGTCCCAGAGCGCGTAGGAGGCCGGGCCGCCGGTCACCGGAGCGGGTGTGCCAGAGCCGCCCGCGGCGTGCCGGCCGCCGGCGGTGTGCGCGGCCAGGGCGGTGGCCTCGTCGACCGACGACGACGGGGTGCGGTGGGCGGTCGCGGCGCGGACCGCGGCCCAGGGGTCCAGCCGGGTGACCGGCGAGTCCGAGCCGAAGGCGAGCACGACGCCGGCCTCGTCCAGCGCGCGTAAGGGGTTCATGCCGCGGGCCCGCTCGACCCCGAGCCGGGCCATGTACATGCCGTCCGGGCCACCCCAGAGGGCGTCGAAGAGCGGCTGGACGCTGGCCACGGCCCCGAGCGCCGCCAGCCGGGCCGCCTGGCCGGCGTCGACCATCTCCAGGTGCTCGAGGCGGTGCCGGGCGGCGCGGACCGCGGCGGGCGAGGTCCGGCGGGCGGCCTCCTCCAGCGCGGCGACGGCGTCCTCGACCGCGGCCTCGCCGATCACGTGGAAGCCCGCCTGGATCCCGGCGCGGGTGCAGGCCGTGAGGTGCGCGGCCAGGGTCTCCGGCCCGACGTAGCGGTTGCCGGTGCAGCCGGGGGCGTCCCGGTAGGGGGTACGCAACGCCGCCGTGCGGGAGCCGAGCGAGCCGTCGACGAACAGGTCGCCGGCCAGGCCGTGCGCCCCGGTGTCCGCGCGGAGGGCGGCGGCGGCCTCCGCGCTGTCGACGGCCTCGCCCCAGTAGCCGACGACGTGCACGCCGTGCCCGCTCCCGAGCAGATCTGCGAGGTCCGCGCGACCGGAGATCTCCGGGCCGGCGCACTCGTGCACCTCCGCCACCCCGTGGGCGGCGGCGTGGTCGAGGAAGGCGCGCTGGGCCGAGCGGCGCTGCGCGGGGTCGAGGGCGGCGAGCGCGGCGCGGCGGACGTGGTGGTGGGCGTCGGCGCTCAGCGGGCCGGTCGGGCTCCACCCCGCGGCCCCCACGGCACCCGGGGCCCGGTCGACCAGAGCGGTGGACACCAGGGCCGAGTGGACGTCGATCCGGCTGAGGTAGACGGCGCGGCCGTCGGCGGCGCGATCCAGCTCCGTCCGGGTGGGAGGTGCGCCGGCCCAGCGGTCCTCCTCCCAGCCGTGCCCCCAGACGACCGCGGACGGCGGCGCGGCGCCCGCTGCCGCGGCCACCGCGGCCAGGACCTCCTCCGCGGTCGCGCAGCGGGTGAGGTCCAGGCCGTCGAGCAGCAGGCCGGAGGCCGTCGCGTGGACGTGCGCGTCGACGAAGGGGGAGGTCAGCAGCAAGCCGTCCAGGTCCTCGACGCGCGCACCGCTCCGGTCCCGGGCCTCCTCGGCTTCCCCGGTCCAGGTGACCAGACCGGCCTCGGTCTCGATCGCGACGGGACCGGGCCGGTCGGGCAGCCGGAGGCCGGTGAGCAGGGTGCGGGACACGGTTCGGGTGTCTACCGCACCCCGGCCCGGTCGATCGCCACCGGGGCGATCACTGCTGGGTCGATCAGTACGGGGCCTTCGGCATGATGATCCACAGCACGATGTAGATCACGAACTGCGGGCCCGGGAGCAGGCAGGACAGCAGGAAGATCAGCCGCACCACGAACGGGCTCAGGCCGAAGCGCTGCGCGAGGCCGGCGCAGACACCGGCGATCACGGCGCCGTTGCGCGGGCGGGTGAGGGTGGTTGCCATGGTTTCGTCGAGCTCCTCGTTCCGGTCGGCGGCGGTTCTCGCCGCCCTGCACCTCACGACGCCGCCTCCGCGGGGTGGGTGCCTCCTGACAACGCCCGGAGAAACTCCGGGGTTCCCCCGAGGGGGCGACGGAGCACGCCCCACCGACAGTTCCTCCCGATCGCGCGCGGTTGTCCACAGCAGGACCCCCGGCCGGGCCCGCGTCCGCGGTTCCGCGTGCCCGGAACCGGAGTTGTCCACAGCGGAGCGACGACGAACCCGCCGGCGGCGTCGGCGCTCCTAGCGTCCACCGCGTGCCGACTCGCCTGCTCCCCGCGCCGTCCCGCCACCGTGCGCTCCCCGTGGTCGTCCTGTTCGCCGCGCTGGTCACGGTCGGGGCGGCCCCTCCGGCCTCGGCCGCCGGCGTGCCACCCGATCCGCGGCCGACGGCGGTCGTCGCGCTGGGCGACAGCGCGGCCTCCGGTGAAGGCGCCGGCGACTACGAGGCGGGCACCCGCGGCGAGGGCGGGAACTGGTGCCACCGCTCCCCCGCGGCCTACGTGCACCGCAGCGCGCTGGCGGACCTCGCCGTGAACCTCGCCTGCTCCGGCGCGGGTGCCGAGCACGTCGCCTTCGGCGCGGCGGTGCACCAGACCGAGGGATCGCAGGCGCAGCGGCTGGTGGAGGTCGCGCGGCGGCACCGCGTGCGGGCGGTGACCCTGCAGGTGGGCGCGAACGACGAGCCGGACCTGTCCGGCGTCGCGGTCACCTGCATCCGAGCCTTCCTCGATCTGCGGGAGCCGGGGTGCCGCACGACCGTCGGCCCGGGCTGGGCCGGCCGGCTCGCGGCGGTGGCGCCACGGATCGAGGCGGCCGCCCGGGACGTCCGCGCGGCGATGTCCGAGGCGGGCTACCCGCCGGACGGCTACGCGTTCGTGCTGCTGTCCTACGCCGCGCCGGGCAGCGAGGCGATGCCGGCCTGGCACGCCGTCCAGGGCTGCCCGTACTCCCGGCCCGACGCCGGCTGGGCGCGCACCGTCGCGTTCCCGCAGCTCGCTGCCACCGTCGGTGCGGTGGCCGAGCGGGTGGGCGCGCGGTTCCTCGACCTCACCCGGCTCGCCGAGGGGCGCGAGGCGTGCACGGGCCCGCTGCGCGACGAGTGGCAGCGTCGGCTCACGGTCGACCCGCGGACGCTCGTCCAGGGCGCGCTCGACACGGCGGGCCGGCACCTGTTCCAGGAGTCGTTCCACCCGACCGCGGCGGCGCACACCGCGATCGCCGGGTGCCTCCGCGAGTTCGTCGGCGGCACCGCGGCGCGCGCGGCGTGCGTACCCGGCCGGGACGGGACCGCGCACCCGGAGGTGGCGGCGTGATCAGGATCGCCCCGGCGGCCCCGGTCGACGGTTCAGAGGACGACCAGGTTCCGCGGCCCGTTGTTCAGGCGCTCGGCGCCGGTCTCGGTCACGACCACGATGTCCTCGATCCGGGCGCCCCACTCGCCGTCGAGGTAGATGCCCGGCTCCACGCTGAAGGCCATGCCGGGCTCGAGGGTCAGCGCGTTGCCGCCCACGATGTAGGGCTCCTCGTGCACGTCGAGCCCGATGCCGTGGCCGGTGCGGTGCACGAACCGCGGGCCGAAGCCGGCCTCGGTGATCGGGGCGCGAGCGGCCTCGTCGACCGACTCGGCCGTCACGCCCGGGCGCACCGCCTGCACCGAGCGCTCCTGCGCCTCCTGCAGCACGGCGTAGGTCTCGCGGATCTGCGCCGACGGCTCCGCCCCGACCGCATAGGTGCGGGTGCAGTCCGAGTTGTAGCCGCTGGCGAGCGGGCCGCCGATGTCGATGACCACGACGTCGCCGGGCTCGATGACCCGGTCGGACACGTCGTGGTGCGGGCTGGCGCCGTTGGGCCCGGAGCCGACGATCACGAACGCGGCCTCGGTGTGGCCCTCCGCCACGATCGCGGCCGCGATGTCCGCGCCGACCTGCGCCTCGGTCCTGCCGGGCTTGAGGATCTCGCCCATGCGGGCGTGCACGCGGTCGATGGCCGCGCCCGCCTCGCGGAGCTGGGCCACCTCGGCGGCGTCCTTACGCATCCGCAGCTCGCGCAGGACCGGCCCGGCGAGCGCCTGGCGGACCTCCGGAAAGGCGTCCCGCAAACCGAACACGTGCCGCGCCGGCATCCCGTCGGCCACCGCCATCCGGGTGGGACCGCCCGCGAGGTCGGAGACGAGCAGGTAGGGGTCCTCGCCGTCCGTCCAGGTGAGGACCTCGACGCCGAGCGCCTCGAGGGTGGCGACGTCGAACCCGGGGGCCTCGAGCCGCGGCACGACCAGGGCCGGCGGGGCCCGGTGGCCCGCGGCCGGGAGCACGAGGCAGGTCAGCCGCTCGTGGGACTCGCCGGCGTGGTCGACCAGGTAGCGCAGGTCCGTGCCGGGGGTGATGAGGAGGACGTCGGCGCCCTGCTCGGCGGCGACCTCGCCGGCCCGGCGCAACCGGTCGGCGAGCAGCTCGGTGGGGACGGCGTGGCTCATGGGGCGAGCTTAGGGCGCTCACGCTGCGCGCCGTCCCCACCTGGCATGCTGGCTCACCGTGACGGCCCCCCGGAACCCGGCCCCGCAGGCCCCCGCCGGCTCGCTGATGCTGCTCGACGCCGCGAGCATGTACTTCCGCGCCTACTACGGCGTGCCCGAGTCGATCACGGCGCCCGACGGGACCCCGGTCAACGCGGTCCGCGGGTTCACCGACATGATCGCCCGGCTCGTCGCCGAGCACCGCCCCGCGCGGCTCGTCGCGTGCCTGGACCTCGACTGGCGGCCGGCGTTCCGGGTGGACGCGCTGCCCTCCTACAAGGCGCACCGGATCGAGGGCTCCACGCCCGGGAGCGGGCCGGACACCGCACCCGCGGGGATCCCCGAGGAGGTGCCGGACACCCTCGAGCCGCAGGTGCCGATCATTCTCGACGTCCTGGCCGCGGCGGGCATCGCCACCGGTGGCGCGGAGGGGCACGAGGCGGACGACGTGATCGGCACCCTGGCCCACCGCGAGACCATCGACCCGGTGCTCGGCGTGAGCGGCGACCGGGACCTCATGCAGATCGTGCGGGAGGAGCCCACGCCCGTGCGGCTGCTCTACGTCGGCCGAGGGCTGGCCAAGGCCGAGCTGCTCGGGCCGGCGGAGGTCGCCGAGAAGTACGGCGTGCCGCGGGACCGGGCCGGCGAGGCCTACGCCGAGATGGCAATGCTGCGCGGCGACCCCTCGGACGGACTGCCCGGCGTACCGGGGGTCGGGGCGAAGACGGCGGCCACGCTCGTCGGGAAGTTCGGCTCGTGGGCTGAGCTGGTCGCGGCCGTCGAGGACACCTCCGACACCCGGCTCGCCGCGAGCGTGCGGAGCAAGCTCGGCAAGGCGGCGGCCTACCTGGCCGTCGTCGAGCCGGTCGTGCGCGTGGTGCAGGACGCGCCGGTGGAGCTGTCGCGGTCCGACGCGCTCCCCGACTCCCCCGCGGACGCCGGTGCGCTCGCCGCCCTGGCGGAGCGCTGGGGCCTGGGCGGGTCCGTGGACCGGCTGGTGGCGGCGCTCAAGGGCTGACACCCCGGTCGCCGTCACCGGCGGTCCCCGGCCGGGTCAGAAGAACGTCCCGCACCACGGCACGCCGCTCGCCGCCGGGGCCGCGAAGAGCCGGTCCGCTCGGGGGACGGCGGCGCGGTCGTGCGCGGTCCACCAGCCGCTCGCGACCAGCTCGGAGGGCCGCCGGTCGCCGAGGTAGGCCATCGCGAGGCCCGCGACGTCGCACTCCAGGTCGGCCGGGCCGTCCTCGGCCGGCGCGGGATCCGTGGGATGCGCGCCGTTCGTGTCGGTCGTGAGGGCGCCGATCACGTGTACGCCGTCGTTGCCGGGGAAGAGGGCGTCGTGCACGCGGATCCGGAGCGGCTCGCCCCCGGTCCCGCCCCACGTGCGGGCGGCGAGCGCGGCGGGCACGTCGAGCAGACGCAGCCAGGTCTCGTCGCCGATGCCGGTGGTGCGGCAGGCCCGCGGGTCCTCGAGGTAGAGGTCCACCGGTTCGTCCAGCGGCCGCAGGTGCGCCGAGACGGCGCGGAGGAGGTCGAAGCCCAGCAGGAAGCGCCACAGGCCGGCAGTGGCCTGCGGGGTGGCGGCGTGCAGGTCGCCGAGCTCGAGGACGTTCTCGCCGAAGTCCGTGCCCTCCTGGCGGACGGTCCAGGTCGCGAAGCCGTCGTCGCCGTCGGGGCCGGTGTGCACCGCGATACCCCGGGCGCCGTCGGCACTGCGCCGGGGGCGCAGGACGTGCGCCCACCAGCCCTCGTCGCGCACGATGGGACCCGGGCGCGTCGTGGCGCCGAGGATGCGCGCGTAGAGCGACGGCAGGAGCGGAGCGGCCTCCTCGGGGTGGAGCAGCCGGACCTCACCGCCCGACGGGGTGTGGGGGCGGAAGCGCGCTCCCGCGGTCACCCGCAGGTTCCGCCCGCGGCTGGCGACGCCGTAGCCGAAGCGGCCGTAGATGCGCGCCTCGCTGGCCCGCAGGGTCGCGGTGACCTCGCCGCGATCGGCGGCGTCGGACAGCTGCTCGCGCATGAGCGCGGTGAGCAGGCCGCGGCGCGTCCGGTCGGCCCGGACGCCGACGCGGGTGACGGCCGCCATCGGGACCCGTGCCCCGCCGGGCACGGTGAGCGCGGATCCGAAGCTCATGGCGGTCCCGGCGAGCGTGCCCGCGGGCAGGTCCACGCCGAACGTGCGGCCCGGGGCGTAGGAGAGCCGCGTGAGGGCCCAGTGGTCGTCGTCGACGGGGCCGCCGGCGTGGAGGGCGGCGCCGAAGAGGGCGTGCGCCGCCCGGAACTCGCCGGGCTCCAGCACCCGCACCTCGGCGGCGGGACGCGCCGTGCCGTCCGGCGACGGGGGCGTGTGCGGGGCGTCGGTCTCGGGCTCGCGGGATTCGGTACCGGTCGTGCTCACGAGAGCCGATCCTCCGGCCCCGGGCCGCCCGCTGTCACCCGAAATCCGGGTCCGCGCGGTCCCGGCGGCGCCGCGCGGCGGGGTCAGACGCGGCCGACCTGGTAGGTGCCCCGGTCGTCGAGGACCGTGACCGGGACCTCGACCGCCTCGCCGTCGACGTTCGCGGAGCAGGTGAAGGTCGTGCCGGCCTCGACCTTCTGCCCCTCGGGGCAGCTCACGCCGGTCGCCCCGAGGCCGTAGTCCTGGGTGAGGATCCGGGTCACCCCGGCCTGCAGCGCCTGCTGGTCGAACTCCTCGGTCACGAGGAAGCCCGGCTGCCAGAACGCGGTCACGGCCAGGACCGCCAGCACAGCCACCAGCACCGCGGCGCCGGCGATCAGCTTCTTCCCGCCACCGCCGGACCGTCCGCGGCGGCGCGAGGCGCGGCTCTCCCCGCCGGGCAGGGTCGAGGTCGCGGACGCGGCACCGCCGATCCCGGCGCCCGCCGGGTCCCAGCCGCCGGGCGCGGGGTGTGCCGCCGTGCGGTCGTCGCTCCGGGGGTCCCACGACCCACCGGACGGACCCCGGGTGCCCTCCGGGTCCCAGTCGGCCGTTCCGGCGGGATCCCAGCCCACGCCCTCGCCCTGGGCGCCCGAGCTCCAGCCGGAGCCGCCGGCGGCGCTCCACTCGGACCCGCCGGTGTCGCCGCTCTCCGGCGCCGAGCCGTGGGACGGGGTGGCGTCGTGTCCGGCACCGGTCGTGCCCGTCGTCGTGTCGCCGTACTCGACGGCCGGCGACCCGTAGGCCGGGGTGGGCGGGTCGGCCTCGGCGCTGCTGGTGAAGTCCCATCCGGAACGCCCGGTGTGCGGCACGGTCCTCGACGCGGAGTCGTCCGTCGCATCGCCGCTCTCGGCGCCGGCTGTCCCGGTGCCGTAGGGGGCGCCGTAGGTGTCGCGGTCCGTCCCGGCGGACGGATCGGGTCCGGTCGCGTCGCCCTGGCCGCCGGCGGCCCGGTGGCCCCGGTCCGTCTCGCCGTGCGGGTCCCGTGGGGTGCTCATCGCCGACCTTCCGTCCGTCCTGCGTTCCGTGCCTCTCGTGCGTCCGGCGCCCGTCGCGCCTCCGCACCGCGCCGCGCTGTCCGGCGCACCGGGCAACGATCCAAGCACACCTCGGCGCGCCGCCGCGGCCGGTCGTCGCCCGCACCACGCACTCCCACCCTGGGTGCGCGCGCTGCTACCAGCGGTGCGCGTCCCGCTCGCCCTTCCGGCCCCGCCGCTCGCGGTCCGACCGGGGGCATGATCGCCAGACAGGTCGCTCCCTGGCCACGTACGTCCGCCGTCGGTCCGGAACGACGATCACGGCCGGAGCGGGTCACGCTGCCGAGGGCTCGGTGACCGTCCCCGGGACCAGCACCACCCGGGCGTCGGCATCCACACCGCCACGAGCCCCGCTGTGATCACGGACCGCCGATCACGCCGTCCCGCAGCAGGAGAACGGGGCCGCCGGAGAACGACGACGAGGGAGTACTCACCCCACCCCGGCCGCGACGACGCCGCGGCGGACCTCGCGGGCCGCCTTGTGGGCGTTGCGCCCCACGCCGGTGGTCCTCCCGGCCACGGAGGCGATCTGTTCGAGCAGGTCGAGGACCTGGCGGGCCCAGCGGACGAAGTCGCCCGCCGACAGCTCCTGCCCGTTGCGCTCGGCCGCCTCGAGGACCTGGGCCAGCGATTCGCCACGGGCCCAGCGGTGCATCGGCCAGGCGAAGCCGAGGTCCGGCTCGCGCGTGCGGTCCACCTTGTGCCGGCGCTCGTCCTGTTCGAGCTCGGCCCAGATCCGCACGGTCTCGGCGAGGGCCTCGGTGACCGCGCCCTGCGGGACGCGCGGGACCGGGGCGTTGTCCCGGCGCGACTCGTAGACAAGGGCGGACACCACCGCGGCCAGCTCGGCAGGCTCGAGGTCCGCCCAGAGGTCGTGCCGCAGGCACTCGGCGGCGAGCAGGTCCGACTCGCCCCAGAGCCGGGCGAGCCGGTACCCGTGGTCGGTGACGGTCTCGCCGTCGAGGTACCCGCGCTCGGTGAGCAGCGCGCGGATCCGGTCGAAGCCGCGGGCGAGCGAGTGCGTGGTCGCCCGCACCTTCTGGCGCAGCTGCTCGGTCTCCCGCTCCAGCCGCGCGTGCCGCTCGCCCCAGCGGGCGTGGGCCTCCCGGTCGTCGCAGCCGTGGCAGGGGTGGGCCCGCAGCGCCCGGCGCAGGGCGGCGAGCTCGGGATCGTCCGCAGCGCCGCCACCGTGCTTCCTCCGCTGCGGGGTGGGCGGCACGATGCCGGTGTTGCGCAGCGACGACGCGAGGTCCCGCCGCACCCGCGGCGAGCGGTGGTCGACGCGCTTCGGCAGCCGCATCCGGCCGAGCGTGCTGACCGCGACGGGGAAGTCGGCGGTGGAGAGCCGGCCCGCCCAACGGTCCTCGGTGAGCACCAGCGGCCGCGGGTCCTCATGGTCGCCCGGCGGGTCGAGGACGACCGCGAGCCCGGCCCGGCGGCCGCCCGGCACCGCGATGACGTCCCCCGGCCGCAGGGTGCGCAGCGACTCCGCGACCTCGTTGCGGCGCTCGGCCGAGCCCTGGCGGCGCAGCGACTTCTCCCGGTCGGACACCTGGCGGCGCAGCCGTGCGTATTCGGTGAAGTCCCCGAGGTGGCACTGCATGGACTCGGCGTAGCCCCGCAGCGCCTCGGTGTTGCGCTCGATCCGCCGCGCCAGCCCGACCACCGACCGGTCCGCCTGGAACTGCCCGAAGGACTGCTCCAGCAGCTCGCGGCCCTGCTCGATGCCGAGCCGCTCGACGAGGTTGATCGTCATGTTGTAGTCGGCGCGGAAGGAGCTGCGCAGCGGGTAGGTGCGCGTGGAGGCGAGGCCGGCGACGTGCTCCGGGTCCACCCCGGGCTGCCAGATGACGACGGCGTGCCCCTCGACGTCGATCCCCCGCCGCCCGGCGCGCCCGGTGAGCTGCGTGTACTCGCCCGGTGTGAGGTCGACATGGGCCTCGCCGTTGTACTTGACCAGCCGCTCGAGGACGACGGTCCGGGCCGGCATGTTGATGCCCAGCGCCAGGGTCTCGGTGGCGAAGACGCACCGCACGAGCCCCTCGACGAACAGCTCCTCGACCGTCTCCTTGAACGCCGGCAGCATGCCCGCGTGGTGCGCGGCGATGCCGCGCTCGAGCGCCTCGCGCCACTCCCAGTAGCCCAGCACCCCCAGGTCGGCCTGCGGCAGGTCGCCGGTGTGCTTCTCGATGATCCGCCGGATCTCGGTGACCTCGGCCTCGGTGGTGAGCCGCAGCCCCGCCCGGACGCACTGGCCCACCGCGGCGTCGCAGCCCGCGCGGCTGAACACGAAGGTGATGGCCGGCAGCAGGGCCGCCCGGTCGAGCCGGTCGATCACCGTGACCCGCGAGGCCGGCCGGATGCCACCTCGGGAACGCGGCGGCCCGCCCCGCCCCGGGCCCGACGAGCGGCCGCGCCGGCCCTCGGTCACCCAGGTCGCCATGTTGTCCTGGCGGGACAGCTCGCGGGTCTGCCGCAGCAGCTCCGGATCGACGGACAGCTCGCCGCCCGTCTCGGCGAACAGGTCGTGGAGCCGGTTGCCGACCATCATGTGCTGCCACAGCGGCACCGGCCGCACCTCGTCGACGACGACGGCGGTGTCGCCGCGCACGGCGACCAGCCAGTCCCCGAACTCCTCGGCGTTGCTCACCGTGGCCGACAGGCTGACGAGCGCGACGTGCTCGGGCAGCTGGAGGATGACCTCCTCCCAGACGGCGCCGCGGAACCGGTCCGCGAGGTAGTGCACCTCGTCCATCACCACGTAGCCGAGCTGGTCGAGCGACCGCGACCCCGCGTAGATCATGTTGCGCAGGACCTCGGTGGTCATCACGACCACCTGCGCGTCGCCGTTCACGCTCGTGTCGCCGGTGAGCAGCCCGACGGCCGCGGCCCCGTGCCGGTCGACCAGGTCCGCGTACTTCTGGTTCGACAGCGCCTTGATCGGCGTGGTGTAGAAGCACTTGAGGCCCTGCGCCAGGGCCAGGTGCACGGCGAACTCGCCGACGACGGTCTTCCCCGCGCCGGTCGGCGCGCAGACGAGCACGCCGTGCCCGTCCTCGAGCGCCTCGCACGCCTCCCGCTGGAAGGCGTCGAGACCGAAGGGGAGGGACCCGGCGAACTCGCTCAGCCGCGGATGCGCGGCGCGGGCCCGGGCCGCGGCGTACGCCTCGGCGGGGGCCGGTGTGCTGCTGGCCACCCGACCAGGCTGTCACACCACACCGACACTCCGCCGTCGGACGGGCCCGTTACCCCGCTCACGGACGGGCCCGGGCTCAGGTGACGTCGTCGACGTTGCGGGCGCTCGGCTCCGCGCTGCTCACCGGCGCGGGCGGCGGCACGGCGCCCGGCTCCTCGATCCGGCTGGGCCCGTCCACCCGGCTGGGCGCGGTGTCGATCGGCGACGGGGCGTCGGGATCCCAGTCGTCCCAGCCCTCGGCCTTGCGCTGCTTGGCCTTGCGCCGGTCGTGCACCCGCGCGATCTGGATGGCGAGCTCGAACAGCAGCGTGAGCGCCGCCGCGAGCGCGGTCATCGAGATCGGGTCCTGCCCCGGCGTGGCGACCGCGGCGAACACGAACAGGCCGAAGATGATCCCGCGCCGCGACTTGCGCAGCCGCTCGTAGCTCAGGATCCCGATCTGGTTGAGCATGACGACGAGCAGCGGGATCTCGAAGCTCACGCCGAAGATCAGCAGCAGCGCGATGACGAACCCGAAGTAGCTCTCGCCGGTCAGTGCGGTGGTCTGCACCTCGCTGCCGATCGTCAGCAGGAAGGCCAGGCCCTGCGAGACGACGAAGTACGCGAGCACCGCGCCCGCGACGAACAGCACCGCCGCGGTGCTGACGAAGATCAGCGCGAACTTGCGCTCCTTCGGGTACAGCCCGGGCACGATGAAGGCCCAGATCTGGTACAGCCACACCGGGCAGGCCATGACGATGCCCGCGACCGCGCCGACCTTCAGGCGCAGCATGAACTGGTCGAACGGCCCGGTGCCGAGCAGGGTGCAGGACCCGTCGGCGGTGAACACCGCCCGCGACGAGGCGGGCAGCGAGCAGTACGGCTCCTTGAGCAGGGCGCCGAGACTCGGTGCGCCGAAGAACCCGACCTCGAACCAGATGTAGCCGACGACCGTGGTGACCGCGATCGCCAGCAGCGAGATCCCGAGGCGGTTGCGCAGCTCGTAGAGGTGCTCGACGAGCGTCATCGTGCCGTCGGGGTTCTTCGGGGTCCGACGGAGGCTGAGCTTCACCACGTCGAGCGCGGCCCTACTGCTGGTGCTCGCGCTGCTCCACCGGCTGCTCCGCGGGCCGCGCCGCCGGGGCCGACGAATCGGTGGCGGAGGTACCCGTGCTGCCGGTGGTGCCCGTGGTGGAGCCCTGCGCCGGCGGGAGCTGGGCCGGGGGCTCCTGCTTCGCCGGCTCCTCGGTCTTCCCGTCGTTCTTCATGCCCTTCATCTCGCCCTTGAAGATGCGGGCGGACTGCCCGACGGAGCGGGCCATGTCGGGCAGCTTCTTGGCTCCGAACAGCAGGAGCACCACCACCACGAGGATGACGATCTCCCACCCGCCGAGACTCGGCATGAGCAGTCCTTTCGACGGAACCGGTTCACCCTGATACTACGCACCGGTACCCCGGGCAACGTCAGCGGCGGGCGCGCAGTTCCGCGGCCGCCGACCGCAGCGGGAGGACGGCCTGCACGGTGCGCCGGCGCTCCTGCTGCGCGGCATGCACGAACCGCCGCACGTGGGCCAGGCAGACCACCGCCACGGCCAGCAGCAGCACGATCCCCGCCGCCCCCAGCAGCACCGGCACCCAGTACAGCCCCATCAACGCTCCCCCGATCCCGTGCCGTGCCCGCCCGCGGGCACGTCGTCCGTGGTGGTCGCCGCGGCGAGCGCCGCACGCGCCCGCTCGGCCACCGCGACCGCCAGCTCCGGCGGCTCCAGCACCCGCGCCCCGCCGCCGAGGCCCAGCACCAGCCGGACCAGCCAGGCCGGGTCGGCGTACCGGAGCAGCACGCGCGCCGAGCCCGACCCGTCGAGGTGCTCCACGACCTCGTCGACCGGGTAGTACTCGGCGATCCAGCGGGCCTCGCGGGCCACCTCGAGGACCGCGGTGCGGTGCTCCTCGCTGGGCGTGAACAGCCCGCGCGAGACGTCGTGCGGCTCCGCATCGGACGGCGGCGCGCTCGGCTCGGCGAGCTCGGCGACCTCCTCGACCCGGTCCAGCCGGAACAGCCGCACGCCCTCCGCGCGCCGGCACCAGGCCTCCAGGTACCCGCGGCCCTCGACGAGCAGCAGGCGCATCGGGTCGACGGTCCGGCGGGACACCGCGTCCCGCCCGGCGGTGTAGTAGACGATCTGCAGGGCCCGCCCGCGGTCCAGGGCGCCGCGCACGGTGGCCGCGGTGGCCTCCTCCTCGCGGGTGAGGTCCACGGCGACGGTGGCCACCCCGGCGTCGCCGACGGCCCGTTCGATCTTGGCGGTGGCCCTGCGCACGGCCGCGGTGTCGACGACCCCGGGTGCCTCGCCCAGCGTCCGCAGGGCCACCAGCAGCGCGGTCGCCTCCGCGGTGGTCAGCCGCAGCGGGCGGCGCATCCCGGCGTCCTCGGTCACGGTCACCGTGTCCCCGGAGAACGAGAGGTCGACGAGGTCCCCCGGCCCGTAGCCGGGCAGCCCGCACATCCACAGCAGCTCGAGGTCGCGGCGCAGCTGCCGCGGGGTGATGTCGAAGTCCGCGGCGGCCTCGGCGATCGGGATGCCCGGCCGCGCCAGCAGGTACGGCACCAGCGACAGCAGCCGCGGAAGCCGGTCGGCGACCCCGCTCACCGGACGCGCTCCCCCGCGTGGGCGGCGAGCGCGCCCTCCCACAGCCGCCGCACGTGCGCGGCGAGCCCCGGGGGGTCGAGCACGACGACGTCCGGCCCCGCCCCGGCCAGCCAGCGCGCGACGGTCCGCTCGCTGCGCAGCTCGATCTCCAGCATGTCCCCCTGACGGCCGCCCAGCTCGCGCGGCCCGACGACCGTGCCGAGCCGGCGCAGGCCGTGCGCGTGGCCCTCCGCGACCCACACGGTGGCGACCCCGACGACCGGCCCCTGGTCGACGGACCGGTGGATCGACGCCATCAGGTCCGTGCCCGGCGGCACGGTCACCTCACCGGGCTCGCCCACCGTCTTGACCGGCTCGAGGATGCGGGACAGCCGGAAGGACCGGACGTCCTCCCGGTCCCGGTCGTGACCCACGAGGTACCAGCGGCCCCGCCACGACACCACGCCCCACGGCTCCACGGTACGCCGGGCGATCTCGCCGGTCGGCCCGCCGCGACGGTGGTCGAAGGTGACGGCCTGGCCGGCCTGCACGGCGGCGAGCAGCGGCGCGAACGCCGGCTCGGCGGCCCGGACCCGCGGCTGCACCGAACCCCGCGTCTCGTCGACCTCCACACCGGCGGCCCGCAGCTTGCGCAGGGCCCCGTGCGCGGCGCCGGACAGCTCGGGCGAGTCCCACAGCGAGCCGGCCAGCGCGACGGCGGCGGCCTCCTCGGCGTCGAGGTCGATCTCGCCGAGCTCGTAGTCGCCCCGGGCGATCCGGTAGCCCTCCACGGTGTCGAAGGCCGAGGTGCGGCCGGTCTCGAGCGGCACACCCAGCTCGCGCAGCTCGGTCTTGTCCCGCTCGAACATGCGGAAGAAGGCCTCGTCGCTGGTGGCGTCGGTATACCCGGGCACGGTCGCGCGGATCCGCTCCGCGGTCAGGAACTGCCGCGTCGACAGCAGGCAGAGCACCAGGTTCACCAGGCGCTCGGCACGGGCGGAGGACACGGGGGCAGCATACGACCAACCGTTCGAACGCCGCGGGCACCCGGAGAAACTCGGCACGCCGGGCCGCGGTCGGGTGAACGCGCGCCCCGCCGGGTCGGTGTCTCAGGAAGCGACACCGCGCGGCCTTGACCCGGCGATCACCGCGGCAGAGGCTTCCGGTGACGCACGGCACAGTACGAGGAGGCCCACCGCGATGACGCACGACGCCGGCCAGCCGGAGACCTTCAACCCGTGGAGCGTCGTGAACCTGGTGTTCCACCATCTCGCCGACCACGGGCTGCACCCCGTGCTCGGCGAGACCGGCGACCCCAAGCAGGCCGCCGAGGCGCTCCTGCACTCCCTGGGCATCCAGCCCGCGCCCGACCACGCCGGGCCGGCCGCCAAGCCGATCCAGGACGACCTGCTCGCCCTGCGGAAGAAGATGATGCCCGGCATCGAGTAGCCCGGAACGGACGACGACGGCCCCGCCGCCCGGGAGGGCGACGGGGCCGTTCGCGTACGGGGCCTACAGGGACTGGATCAGCCGGTCCACCCGCTCGTCGACCGAGCGGAACGGGTCCTTGCACAGCACGGTGCGCTGGGCCTGGTCGTTGAGCTTGAGGTGCACCCAGTCGACCGTGAAGTCGCGGCCGGCCGCCTGGGCGGCGGCGATGAAGTCGCCGCGCAGCTTGGCCCGGGTGCTCTGCGGCGGGGTGTCCTTGGCGACCTCGATCTCGCCGTCGTCCGTGACCCGCTCGACCAGCCCCTTGCGCTGCAGCATGTCGAACAGGCCGCGGCCGCGCCGGATGTCGTGGTAGGCGAGGTCGAGCTGCGCGATCCGCGCGCTCGACAGGTCCAGGTCGTGCTTGGCGCGGTACCGCTCGACCAGCCGGTACTTGATCGCCCAGTCGATCTCCCGGTCGATCAGGGAGAAGTTCTGGCTCTCGACGGCGTCGAGCGTGCGGCCCCAGAGCTCGACGACCCGCTCGAGCGTGCGGTCCTCGCTGCCGCGCTGGCGCAGGTGCTCGACGGCGCGGGCGTGGTACTCGCGCTGGATGTCCAGCGCGCTGGCCTCGCGCCCGCCCGCCAGCCGCACGGTGCGCCGGCCGGTGAGGTCGTGGCTGATCTCGCGGATCGCGCGGATCGGGTTGTCCAGGGTGAAGTCCCGGAACTGGACGCCGGCCTCGATCATCTCCAGGACCAGGTGGGTGGTGCCGACCTTGAGCAGCGTGGTGGTCTCGGCCATGTTCGAGTCGCCGACGATCACGTGGAGCCGGCGGTAGCGCTCCGCGTCGGCGTGCGGCTCGTCCCGGGTGTTGATGATCGGCCTGGAGCGGGTGGTGGCGCTGGAGACGCCCTCCCAGATGTGCTCCGCGCGCTGGGACAGGCAGTAGACCGCGCCGCGCGGGGTCTGCAGCACCTTGCCCGCGCCGCAGATCAGCTGGCGGGTGACGAGGAACGGCAGCAGCACGTCGGCGATCCGGGCGAACTCGCCCTGCCGCGCGACCAGGTAGTTCTCGTGGCAGCCGTAGGAGTTGCCCGCGGAGTCGGTGTTGTTCTTGAACAGGTAGATGTCCCCGCCGATGCCCTCGTCGACGAGCCGGCGCTCGGCGTCGACCAGCAGGTCCTCGAGGATCCGCTCGCCCGCCTTGTCGTGGGCGACGAGTCCGGTCAGCGTGTCGCACTCGGCGGTCGCGTACTCCGGGTGCGAGCCCACGTCGAGGTAGAGCCGGGCACCGTTGCGCAGGAAGACGTTGGACGACCTGCCCCAGGACACGACGCGCCGGAACAGGTACCGCGCGACCTCGTCCGGCGACAGCCGGCGCTGGCCGTGGAAGGTGCACGTGACCCCGAACTCGGTCTCGACCCCGAAGATCCGACGCTGCATGTCTCACAGCGTAAGCGCAGGAACCCCCATAAGGTCACGCCTGTGACCGACTGGTTCCGGCGAGTCGCCCTGAAATCCCGCCGCCTCGATCGTGGGCTGGCGGCCGTCAACGACCTCGACCGGGCCGTGACGGCCGCCGTCTCGGCGCGCCCCCACACCCGCTTCGACCACGTCATGCGCCGGCTGTCCGCCGCGGCGAACCACAGCGCGCTCTGGGTGCTCGTCGCGGGGGTGCTCGCGGTGCGCCGCGGGGCCGGCCGGAAGGCGGCGGCGCGCGGCATGCTCGCGATCGCGCTGTCGTCCGCCACGGCCAACGGGATCCTCAAGCCGTTGCTGCCGCGCCGGCGCCCGGCCGCGGCCGAGCTGCCGGCGTACCGGACGCTCGCCAAGCCGCCGACCTCGTCGTCGTTCCCCTCGGGGCACGCGGCCTCGGCGGCCGCCTTCGCCACCGCGGTCACCCTGGACAACCCGAAGGTGGCGCCCGCGGTCGTGCCGCTGGCCGCGGCCGTCGCGTACTCGCGGGTGCACGTGGGTGTGCACTGGGCGTCCGACGTCGTGGTGGGGGCCGCCGTCGGTTCCGGCATCGCGCTCGGCACCCAACGGTGGTGGCCGCCCCGGCGCACCGACGAGGCCCGCGCCCGGCCGGTGGACAGCGTGCCGGAGCTGCCGCAGGGCGAGGGCCTGCTGATCGTGGTCAACCCCCACTCGGGCCCGCCCGACCAGGACCTCACCGAGGACGTCCGGCAGGCGCTGCCCGCCGCGCACCTGCTGCGCGTGACCCGGGGCAAGGACGTCGGCGAGCAGTTCGACGAGGCCGTCGCCGAGCGGGGCGAGTGGGTTCGGGCGCTCGGCGTGGCGGGCGGCGACGGCACCGTGGCCGCGGCCGCCGCGGCGGCGGACCGCCACCACCTGCCCCTGGTCGTGGTCCCGGCGGGCACGCTCAACCACTTCGCCCGGGACGTCGGCGTCTACGACCTGCAGGAGGCGGTCGACGCGACGCAGGCCGGCGAGGCGGTGGCCGTCGACCTGGCGATGGTCGAGGCGCACCCCGGCGCGGGCGACGAGCCCGTGCACCCCGAGGTCATCCGGACCCGCTACTTCCTCAACACCGCGAGCGTGGGCTCCTACCCCGAGCTGGTCCGGCTGCGCGAGAAGTGGCAGCCGCGGTGGGGCAAGTGGCCGGCCTTCGCGGCCGCCCTGGTCACGGTGCTGCGCCGGTCGGAGAAGGTGCGGGTCAAGGTCGGCGACCGCTGGCACCTCGTGTGGTTCATCTTCGTCGGCAACGGGCCCTACCACCCGCGCGGCATGGTCCCGGCCTGGCGGCCGACCCTCGACTCGGGACTGCTCGACGTCCGGTGGCTGCGCGCCGACGTCGCCTTCTCCCGGCTGCGGGTGGTCGGCGCCCTGATCTTCGGCGCGCTCGGGCACAGCCGCGTCTACACCCAGCTCGAGACCGCGGAACTCGACGTCGAGCTGGCCGTGCCGAGCATGCTCGCCACGGACGGCGAGGTGGTCGAGGAGGCCGGCCGGTACACCTTCCGGGTCGCCAAGAACCCGATCCCGATCTACCGGCGCGACGAGGAGCGCTGGACCGGCCGGGACCGGCCCTTCCAGGGCTGACGGCCGGTAATGCCCGGCTGATCCGGTCCGACCCACCCGGACACGCCCCCGGGAGGACCGATGACGCTCGCGTTCGACGAGGAAGGCGCCCGCGAGGTCGAGCGGGTCTACTCGACGCCCGACATCGTCCAGCAGCGGGCCGAGGTGCTGGGCCTGCTCGCGCCGCGGCCCGGGGAACGGATCCTCGACGTCGGCTCCGGCCCCGGCTTCCTGCTCGAGTCCCTCGCCGCCGCCGTCGGCCCGGAGGGGACCGTCCACGGCATCGACCCGAGCCCGGCGATGAACGCCCTGGCCACGCGCCGGGTGGGGGCGCTGCCGGTCGTGACCATCGCCCAGGGCTCCGCGGAGGCCCTCCCCTACCCCGACGGCGACCTCGACGCCGTCGTGTCCACCCAGGTCTACGAGTACGTCGCCGACATCCCGCAGGCCTTCGCCGAACTGCGCCGGGTCGTCCGGCCGGGCGGCCGGGTGCTGCTGCTCGACACCGACTGGGACTCGGTGGTCTGGCACGTCGCGGACCGGGCCCGGCACGCCCGTGTCATGGCGGCCTGGGAGGAGCACCTGGTGCACCCGCACCTGCCCGCGACCTGGGCCCGACACCTCCGGACCGCCGGGTTCCGGGTCACCGTGCAGGCGGCGATCCCGATCCTCAACCCGCGCCTCGACGAGGACACCTACAGCGCCCTGATCGCCCGCACGATCGCGGGCTACGTCGCGGACCGGCAGGGTCTGAGCAGCGAGGACGGCCGGGCGTGGCTCGCCGACGTCCGCGGTGGCGACTACTTCTTCAGCATGAACCGCTTCTGCGTGGTCGCCGTCCCGGAGTGAGGGCCCGGTCTCCGAGGGCCCGGTCCCACACGTTCAGGCCAGGCGGCGGACCTCCCGGCTCCGTAGGCTGGAACCCATGGGAAGGCTCACCGCACGGCGGCCGGTGCTGCGGCTCGCGGCGGACGGATCGCAGCGCCGCCGGCCGGACACGCTGGCCGTCGAGGAGCCGCTCGAGCTGCGCGTCGACGGGGCGCCCCTGACGGTGACCATGCGCACCCCGGGGCACGACGTCGAGCTCGCCCACGGCTTCCTGCTCACCGAGGGGGTCATCGGCGCCGCCACGGACCTCCTCACCGCCCGCTACTGCGACTCGGTCGACGCGGAGGGCCGCAACACCTACAACGTCCTCGACGTGGCCCTCGCGCCGGGCGTCGAGCCGCCGGACACCTCGGTGGAGCGGAACTTCTACACGACCTCCTCCTGCGGGGTCTGCGGGAAGGCCTCGCTCGACGCCGTGAAGCTGAAGTCCCGCTTCTCCCCCGCCCACGACCAGGTGCGGGTGCCGTGGGAGGTCGTCGGGACGCTGCCGGACCGGCTGCGCGAGGCCCAGAAGGTCTTCGACTCGACCGGCGGGCTGCACGCCGCGGGCCTGTTCGAGCCCGACGGGTCGCTGCTGGTCACGCGCGAGGACGTCGGCCGGCACAACGCCGTCGACAAGGTCCTCGGGCACGCCCTGCTCGAGGGTCGGGTCCCGGCCGCCGGGACGGTGCTGCAGGTCTCCGGGCGGGCCTCGTTCGAGCTGGTCCAGAAGGCCGTGATGGCCGGGGTGCCGGTGCTGGCCGCGGTGTCCGCGCCGTCCTCCCTGGCGGTGGAGCTGGCCGACGAGGCCGGGCTCACCCTCGTCGGGTTCCTGCGCGGCGGCTCGGGCAACGTCTACACGCACCCGGAACGCATCGCGCTCTAGGCGGTCGTCGCCCTACGCTCGCGGCATGCGCGTCGACGGGCTGGACCACATCGTGCTGGTGACGGACGACCCGGAGCGGCTGATCGCCTGGTACCGGGAGACCCTGGGCCTGGCGCCCGAGCGGCTCGAGGAGTGGCGGCGCGGCGAGGTGCCGTTCGCCTCCCTGCGGGTGTCCGCGGGGACGATCATCGACGTCCAGCGCGGCGAGCGGACCGGGACCAACATGGGCCACTTCGCCCTGGTCGTGACCGGGACGGACCTCGACGCCCTCGCCGCGGAGCACGGTGTGGCCGGCCCGAAGGACCTCTTCGGGGCGCGTGGCCAGGGCCGGGGCATCTACCTGACCGACCCGGACGGCAACGGCGTCGAGCTGCGCACGTACTCCTGAGAACGACCCCCCGAGAACGACGCAGCCGGCCCACCTGAGTGGACCGGCGCGCCGGGGTCGGGTTCAGTTCGACGAGGGCAGGGCACCGCCCGCGGCCGGGGCGTCGTCGCCGCCGCGGACGTCCGGCTCCTCGGCGGCCTCGCCGCGGTTCGCGGCCGGCAGCAGGCTGCGCAGCACCGGGCCGCTGATCCGGCGGAAGGCGCGGCCGGGACGGGTGCGGTCCAGCACGGCCACCTCGAGCGCCTTCTCGCCGAGCACGCGGGCCTCGGTGCCGTTTCCGGGGCCGGACCCGGGGACCTGCAGGCCCTCCAGCGCGGTCGCCAGCGCCTCGCCGAGGTCGTGCCCGCCGTCGTAGACGTCCTTGAGCTTCGTCGAGATCGGCTCGGTGGTGCCGCCCATGACCACGTACTGCGGCTCGTCGGTGATCGAGCCGTCGTAGGTGATGCGGTACAGCTGATCGCCGTCCTGCGTCTCGCCGACCTCGGCCAGGCAGATCTCCGCCTCGTACGGCTTCTGCTGCTCGACGAACGCGGCCCCGATGAACTGGGCGTAGGTGTTGGCCAGCCAGCGGCTGGTCACGTCCCGCCGGTCGTAGGAGAAGCCGCGGGAGTCGGCGAGCCGGATGCCGGCGGTGCGCAGGCCCTCGAACTCGTTGTACCGGCCGACGGCCGCGAAGCCGATCCGGTCGTAGATCTCGGAGACCTTGTTCAGGGCGCTGGAGTGGTTCTCGGCGACGAACAGCACGCCGCCGGAGAAGGTCATGACCACGACGCTGCGGCCGCGGGAGATGCCCTTGCGGGCGAGCTCCGACCGGTCGCGGAGCAGCTGGTCGACGGAGGAGTAGAAGGGCATCGTCATCGGGGGACGCTCCTGGATCTCATCGTGCTGGCCGGGTGGGGCGGGCGCGCCCGGCGGACCGGGCGCGGCACGCTCAGCCGCCCGGGTTCTCCGCGCGGTCCGCCACGATCCGCTCGACGATCCCGGCGATCTCCTCCTCCGAGCGCCGCACGGCGCCCTCGGGACCGGTGATGCTGACGACGACCGGGTAGATCTTCCGGACCAGGTCCGGCCCGCCGGTGGCCGTGTCGTCGTCCGCGGCGTCGTACAGCGCCTCGAGCGCGTTGCGCAGCGTGGTCTGCAGGTCCGCCGACGTCCGGTGCAGCTTCTTCATCGAGGACTTGGCGAACACCGAGCCGGAGCCGACGGCGTGGTAGCCGAGCCACTCGTCGTAGCGCCCGCCGGTGGGGTCGTAGGTGACGATGCGGCCGGCCTTGGCCGGGTCCGGCTCCTCGGTGTCGTAGCCCGCGAACAGCGGCACCACGACGAAGCCCTGCAGGGCCGCGCCGAGGTTGCCGCGGATCATCCCCGCGAGCCGGTTGGCCTTGCCGTCGAGGGACATGGCCACGCCCTCGATCTTCTCGTAGTGCTCCAGCTCGACCGAGTAGAGCCGGATCATCTCGATCGCGATGCCCGCCGAGCCGGCGATGCCGACCGCGGAGTGCGAGTCCGTGATGAAGATCTTCTCGATGTCCCGCTGGGCGATGACGTTGCCCGCGGTGGCGCGCCGGTCGCCGGCGATGACGACGCCCCCGGCGAACTGGAGCGCGACGATCGTGGTGCCGTGCGGCACGCCCAGCGCGTCGGGCGTCATGGGACGGCCCTCCGGGCCGCGGGGCGCGTCGAACATCCGGCCGGGGAGCAGGTGCGGCTGGGTGGCCGCGACGTAGTTGGCGAACGACGTCTCGCCCAGTGCCGCGAAGGCGGCGTGGTGGCCGAGCCCGGGCTGCCCGGGCCGCCCGTCCCGGCGGCCGGCCGCGGGCTCGGGGGAACCGGGGAAGGGGCGGCCGATCGCAGCGGGCCCGGGGATGCCCTCGCGGAACTCCATGGTGTGGGGTGTGCCTCTCTCGCAAGTCGCTGTCGGGGTGTCGCTCACGGATGGGGCCGGATACCAGGTACTAGCAGAGACGGGCCGGACCCCTTCCGGGGCCCGACCCGCCACCGGCTGTCAGGTGCGGCTACTGGCCGCCCTTCTGCACGTACGCGCGGACGAAGTCCTCGGCGTTCTCCTCGAGGACGTCGTCGATCTCGTCGAGGATCGTGTCGACGTCCTCGCCCAGCTTCTCCCGGCGCTCCTGGCCGGCGGCCGAGGCGTCGCCGCTCTCGTCGTCGTCGCCGCCGCCACCGCCCTGGCGCTTCGTCTGCTCCTGCGACATGACGTCTCCTCCTCGCGTCCGATCCCGGGCGACCCGCCACCGTCGTGGCAGGCAGACCCCGGGGTCCGATGCGTCCAGCCTACTTGCCGGGACCCGCCGTCGCCCACGGTTCGCGGGTTGCGAACTGATGTCCCGGCGGGGGCGGCTCACCCGTTGGTGAGGGCCTTCACCAGCTCCTCGGCGGTCCGCGAGCCCTCGATCAGCTCCCCGACGTGCCGGCGCGTGCCGCGCAGCGGCTCCAGCGTGGGGATCCGGACCAGCGACTCGCGGCCCAGGTCGAAGATGACCGAGTCCCACGACGCCGCCGCGACCTCGGCCGGGTAGCGCTCGAGGCAGCGGCCGCGGAAGAAGGCGCGGGTGTCCTCCGGAGGGTTGCGGATCGCGCGCTCGACCTGCTCCTCGGTGACCAGCCGCTTCATCGACCCGCGGGTGACCAGCCGGTTGTAGAGGCCCTTGGCCATCCGGACGTCCGTGTACTGCAGGTCGACCAGGCCGAGGCGGCCCGAGTTCCACTGCAGGTTGTCCCGCTCCCGGTAGCCGTTGAGCAGCCGCAGCTTGGCCGTCCAGTCGAGGCGGTCCGCCGTGCGCATCGGGTCCTCGGCGAGGTCCTCGAGGATCTCGCCCCAGAGCTGCAGCACCTCGGCCGTGTCCGGGTCGATGTCCGCGCCCTGCGAGTTCTCGACGTGCTTGACGGCCTTCTCGTGGTAGGCCCACTGCAGCTCGACGGCGGTGAGCGAGCGCCCGTCGGTGAGCTCCACCTTCTGCTGCAGCGACGGGTCGTGGCTGATCTGGTGGACGGCGCGCACCGGCTCGGCCAGGCGCAGCTCGTCGAACCGGACGCCGTTCTCGATCATGTCGAGGACCAGCGCGGTGGTGCCGACCTTGAGCAGCGTGGCGTACTCGCTCATGTTGGCGTCGCCGATGATGACGTGCAGCCGGCGGTACTTGTCGGCGTCGGCGTGCGGCTCGTCCCGGGTGTTGATGATGCCGCGCTTGAGCGTGGTCTCGAGGCCGACCTCGACCTCGATGTAGTCCGCACGCTGCGAGATCTGGTAGCCCTCCGCGTCCCCCTGGGCGCCGATGCCGACCCGGCCCGCGCCCGTGACGACCTGGCGGGAGACGAAGAACGGCGTGAGCCCGCCGACGATCGCCGGGAACGTGGTCTGGCGGGCCATCAGGTAGTTCTCGTGCGAGCCGTAGCTCGCGCCCTTGCCGTCGACGTTGTTCTTGTAGAGCTGGATCCGCGGCGCGCCGGGCACGGTGGCGGCCCGCACCGCGGCCTCCTCCATGATCCGCTCCCCCGCCTTGTCCCAGATCACGACGTCGCGCGGGGTCAGGACCTCGGGGGTGGAGAACTCCGGGTGCGCGTGGTCGACGTAGAGCCGGGCGCCGTTGGTGAGGATGACGTTCGCCGCGCCGAGGTCGTCGAGCTCCGAGTCGTTGTTCGAGCTGGAGAGCGTGGGCGCCGACAGGTCGAACCCGCGCGCGTCGCGCAGCGGCGACTCGACCTCGTAGTCCCAGCGGGCACGGCGGTTGCGCGGGATGTCCTGCGCGGCCGCGTACGCCAGCACGATCTGCGTCGAGGTGATGACGGGGTTGGCGGTCGGGTCGCCGGGCACGGAGATGCCGTACTCGACCTCGGTGCCCATGATGCGGCGGGCGGTCACGAACGGACCTCGCGGGAGTGCATCCCCAGAGCCTAACCCGCCCGGCGGCCGGAACGGCGGTCGCCGGGCGGGTCGGACACCGTGGTGCGGAGCCCTCGGATCAGGCCGCCGGGATCATGCCGTGCGGGTCGATCACGTACTTGCGGGCCGCGCCCCGGTCGAACTCCTGGTACCCGCGCGGGGCGTCCTCGAGCGGGATGACCGTGGCGTTGACCGCGTCGGCGATGTGCGCCTTGTCGTTCAGGATCGACATCATCAGCTTGCGGTTGTAGCGCAGCACCGGGCACTGCCCCGTCACGAAGCTGTGGCTCTTGGCCCAGCCCAGGCCCAGGCGCACCTTGAGGGTGCCCTCCTTGGCGTCCGGGTCCGCCGCACCCGGGTCACCGGTCACGTACAGGCCCGGGATGCCGAGGCTCCCGCCGGCCCGGGTGATGCTCATGATGTCGTTGAGCACCTGGGCGGGCTTCTCCTCGCCGCCACCGTGTCCGGTGGCCTCGAACCCCACGGCGTCGACGGCGCAGTCGACCTCGTTGGTCTTGAGGATCTGGTCGATCTGCTCCTCGAGGGTGGCCGACTGCCCGACGTCCACGGTCTCGCACCCGAAGGACCGCGCCTGCTCGAGGCGCTCCTTGTTCAGGTCGCCGACGATCACCACGGCTGCGCCCAGCAGGTGCGCGGAGTAGGCGGCGGCCAGCCCCACGGGCCCTGCCCCGGCCACGTAGACGGTCATGCCCGTCGTCACCCCGGCGGAGACGGCGCCGTGGTAGCCCGTCGGGAAGATGTCCGAGAGCATCGTCAGGTCCCGGATCTTCGCCAGCGCCTGGTCGCGGTCCGGGAACTTCATCAGGTTGAAGTCGGCGAACGGCACCATGACGAAGTCCGCCTGGCCGCCCTCCCAGCCGCCCATGTCGACGTAGCCGTAGGCCGAGCCGGCGCGCGCGGGGTTGACGTTCAGGCAGACGCCCGTGGCGCCTTCCCGGCAGTTGCGACAACGCCCGCAGGCGATGTTGAACGGCACCGTGACGATGTCCCCGACGTCCAGGAACTGGACGTCGTTGCCCTTCTCGACGATCTCGCCGGTGATCTCGTGGCCCAGTGTCTGGCCGGCCGGGGCCGTGGTACGGCCGCGGACCATGTGCTGGTCCGACCCGCAGATGTTGGTCGAGACGTTCTTGAGGATCACCGCGTGCGGCGCCTCGCGGCTCATGCCCTTGGCCTGCGCGACGTCGGCGGGGACCTCCAGCTTCGGCATGTCGTGGTCCTCGACCTCGACACGGCCGGGCTCCTTGTAGACGACGATCCTGTTTCCACCCATGAACCCTGCCTACTCCGACGTGTCCAAGGTCACAACGGGACCATGGCCCCATGACGAGCGGGAACGAGGTGATCGCCGTGTACGACGCGGCCGGGACGGTCGTAGGGTCCGCACCGCGCGCGGAGGTCTACGCCCGTTCGCTCTGGCACGGCAGCGCGGGCGTGATCCTGCGCAGCACGGACTGCAGGCGCGTGTACGTCCACCGCCGGGCGGACGACAAGCTCGTGATGCCCGGCCTGTGGGACTGCGTGGCCGGCGGGGTGGTCGATCCCGGCGAGACCCCGCTCGGGACGGCGACCCGCGAGCTGGCCGAGGAGCTCGGCGTGCGCGGGGTGGCGTTGCGGCCGTTGCTGGCGGTGGCGTGGGAGTCGGGGCCGGGCGCCGGCCTCGGCGGGCCGGAGGGGTTGCGCTGCCACCTGTTCGGCTACGAGGCGTTCTCCGACGGCCCGGTGCACCACCAGGCGTCGGAGGTCGCGGAGGGCGGGTGGCGGACGAACGCCGAGCTGGCGGAGCTGCTGGCCGACCCGGCCCGCGGGTTCGCCCCCGACTCCCGCATCCTCGCCGAGCACTTCCTGACCACCCTCTGAATGCACGAACGGCACTCCCGTGCGGTAGGTCCGCACGAGAGTGCCGTTGGTGCAGGGCGGCAGTTCCTCAGAAGTTGATCATGTGGCCGGCGAGGCCGTGGATCGCCTCCTGCAGCGCCTCCGACAGCGTCGGGTGGGCGTGCACGTTGCGCGCGAGCTCGGTGGCGGTGAGGTCCCACCTCTGCGCCAGGGTGAGCTCCGGCAGCAGCTCGGTGACCTCCGGGCCGATCAGGTGGCCGCCGAGCAGCTCGCCGTAGGTCTCGTCCGCGATGAGCTTGACGAACCCGCCGGCGTCGGCGAGGCCCTGCGCCTTGCCGTTCGCGGTGAACGGGAACTGCGCGACCTTGACCTTCCAGCCCTTCTCCTCGGCGAGGTCCCGGGCTTGCTTCTCGGTGTAGCCGAAGCTCGCGACCTGCGGCTGGCAGAAGGTCGCCCGCGGCATCATCGTGTAGTCGAGCTCCTGGGTCTCGGCACCCGCGATCGTCTCCGCGGCCACCACGCCCTGTGCCTCGCCGACGTGGGCGAGCATCAGCTTGGCCGTGACGTCGCCGATCGCGTAGATGTGCGGCACGGAGGTGCGCATGAAGTCGTCGATCTGGATGGCGCCGCGCTCGGTCAGCTCGACGCCGGTCTTGTCGAGGCCGTAGCCCTCGACCCGCGGCTGGAAGCCGATCGCCTGGACGACCTTGTCGGCCTGCAGGTCCCGGGTGCCCTTCGCGTCGGACACGGTGACGGTGACCTGGTCGCCCGAGTCGTCGATCTTCTCGACCTTCGTGCCGGTCAGGACCTCGACGCCGAGCTTCTTGTAGCGCTTGCCGAGCTCCTTCGACACGTCCGCGTCCTCGAGCGGGAGCAGCCGGTCGAGGAACTCGACGATGGTGACCTTGACGCCGTAGTTCGCCAGCACGTAGGCGAACTCGACCCCGATCGCGCCGGCGCCGGCGATGATCACGCTGCCCGGCAGCTCACGGGTGGTGATCTGCTCCTCGTAGGTGACCACGCGGTCGGACAGCGAGGTGCCCGGCAGCAGCTTGGTGACGGCGCCGGTGGCGATGATGCAGTGGTCGAACTGCACGGTCTCCGAGCCGCCGTCGGACAGCGCGACCTCGATGGTGTTCGGGTCGGTGAAGGTGCCCCGGCCGTCGAACTCCGTGATCTTGTTCTTCTTCATCAGGAAGTGGACGCCCTTGACCCGGCCGTCCGCGACCTGGCGGCTGCGGTCGAACGCCGCGCCGTAGTCGAACGTGACGTCCCCGCTGATGCCGAAGGTCTTCTGCTCCTTCGTCACGATGTGCGCGAGCTCGGCATTGCGCAGCAGCGCCTTCGACGGGATGCAGCCGACGTTCAGGCAGACGCCGCCCCAGTACTTCTCCTCGATGACGGCCACGCTCTTGCCGAGCTGCGCAGCGCGGATCGCTGCCACGTAACCACCGGGACCGGCACCGAGTACGACGACGTCGAAGCGAGACATGCCACCAGCCTAGGACGCCGCGGCCGCGCAGGCCGGGCCCGGCCCCGCCGGAGCCGACCGATGCGATCCGGGGCACACCGGACAGCCGTCACCCGGCCTCCGGGCAGGCCTCCTCGCCGGCCCGCTCCGGGGTCGGGCACCCCGCGTCGTCGCCCGCGGGCCAGACGGGCCGGTCGGTCAGGTGGGCGACGAGCGTCTCGCTGACGTCGCGCAGCGCCGCGGCCTGCTCCGGGGTCAGCGCGTCGAACAGCAGCGACCGGACGGTCTCGACGTGCCCCGGGGCGGCGGCCTGCAGGGCGGCCAGCCCGGCGTCGGTCAGCCGGGCCCAGGCGCCCCGGCGGTCGGTCTCGCAGGCGGTGCGCTCGACCCAGCCCGCCCCCTCCAGGCGCGCGACCGCGTGCGAGAGCCGGCTCCGCGAGGACAGCGAGGTGTCGGCGAGCCTGCTCATGCGCAGCGTGCGGTCGGGCGCCTCGGACAGCCGGACCAGGATCTCGTAGTAGCCGTGCGGCATCCGTGCCTCGTTCTGCAGCTGGCGCTCGACGCGCTCGAACAGCAGGCGCTGGGCGGTGAGGAAGGCCCGCCAGGTGCGCTGCTCCTCGTCGTCGAGCCAGCGGGTGTGCGCCACGTCACTTCTCCTATGGTTGAACACTCAACTCAACGCCAGTATGGTCGCTCTCAACACCTGAGAGTTCAACCAAATCTTCTTGGAGGGTCACGATGACCGCAGCCACCACCCAGATCCCCGGTTACGTCGTGGGCACGTGGGACATCGACCAGGTCCACTCGGACGTCTCCTTCTCCGTGCGCCACATGATGGTCAGCAAGGTCAAGGGTCGCATCGCCCGGTTCGGCGGCACCATCGAGACCGCCGAGCGCTTCGAGGACTCCACGGTCTCCGCGACGCTCGACGCCACGTCGATCGACACCAACAACGAGCAGCGCGACGGGCACATCAAGTCCGCCGACTTCTTCGAGACCGAGAAGTACCCGGAGTGGACCTTCGTCTCCACCGGCATCGAGGCGGACGGCTCGGACTACAAGCTCAACGGTGACCTGACGATCAAGGGCGTCACCAAGCCGGTCTCGCTCTACCTCGAGATCGGCGGCTTCGGCCCCGACGCCTACGGCGGCACCCGCGCCGGCTTCACCGCCACCACCACCGTCAACCGCAACGACTTCGGCGTCGACATCTCGATGCCGATGGACGGCGGCGGCGTGGTCGTCGGCGAGAAGGTCCAGCTGACCCTCGAGATCGAGGCCGTGCTCCGCACCGCCTGACCCACGCGCTCCGCTGCGGAAGGCCCGCCCACCGACGATGTGGACGGGCCTCCGGCGTTCTCGGGGCTCACGCGCGGATTCAGTCGGTGCGCGGCGGTAGCGTCGCGGACGTGAGCTACCGGGAGCTGGCCCCGCCCGCGCCGCTGCGCGGGCTGGTCGAGTGCCTGTGGAGCACGGGGCCCACGGCACGCACGGGGCCCACCCGCGTGCTGCCCGACGGCTGCATGGACCTGCTCGTCGACGAGGCCGGCGGGCTCACGGTCGCAGGGCCGGACACCGCGGCCTTCGTCACGCGCGGCCGGCAGGGCGGATGGACGGGCGGACTCCGCTTCCACCCCGGTGTGCTGCCCCGCCTGCTCGGCGTCCCGGCCGCGGAGCTGCGCGACACGCGGGTCGCGCTGGCCGAGGTCTCCCCCGCCGCCGCCCGCCTTGCGGGTCCCACGGTCCCGTCCGACCCGGGCTCGCTGTTCCGGCTGGTCGCCGCGCTGGCCGCGGCCGAGCCGCGGCGGGAGACCGCGCCCTGGAGTCTGCCCGCACTGCGCCGGATCACCACGCGCCTCGGCGGGGGCGCGGCCGTCGGCGCGGTGGCCGAGGAGCTGGGCTGGTCCACCCGCTCGCTGACCCGGCACTGCACCGCCGTCTACGGCTACGGCCCCGCCGTCCTGCGCCGGGTGCTCCGCTTCCGCGCGGCGGCCACCCTGCTGCACGCGGGCGTCGCTCCCGCGGAGGTCGCGGTCCGCACCGGCTACGCCGACCAGCCCCACCTCTCCCGCGAGGTCCGCGCCCTCGCCGGGGTCCCCGCCGGCGCCCTCCGCCCGACCTGACACCGCGAGCACGCGAGTCGCGCGCATCGGCGGCCCGACCGACCCGGGCGCGTGCATTCACGGCTGGATGTCGCCCGCGGCGTGCCGCATGATCGCCGTTCTGGTGCGCTCAGGGCGGTTCCCGGAGCCGTCGGCGCACGCTTCAGCTGATCGTGGTGTCGAGGCGCCGCGCTACGCCTCACATGATCGCCGCTTTCGTGCGATCACGCTGTCTCCGCAGCCGTTGCTGCACGCGATCGGTGATGGCCGTGGACGCGTCGATCAGCAGGAGCTGAGGGCTGGGTCCGGGGAGGGAACGAGCCCTCAGCTCCTGATGATCACGACTCAGGTCGTGGGGAGGGCGGCGAAGAGGTCGACGTGGGTGCCGTCGGGGTCGCGGACGGTGGCGTAGCGCTGGCCCCAGAAGGCGTCGAAGGGCTCGCACTCGGAGGGGGCGCCGGCGGAGGTGAGGGCGGCGTGGGCGGCGTCGACGTCGGCCGGCGTGTCGTAGCCGAGGGCGAGCGCGAGCCGGCCCTCCCCCGTCGGCGGGGCGTAGTCGGCGGTGAAGCTCGCGATCGTGGCCTCGGTGTCGAAGGCGAGGCGGTTCCCGCCCGGCAGCGGCAGCTCGACGTGCGGCTGGTCCTCCGCCCCGTCGGGCACCTCCAGGCCGAGGTCCCGGTAGAAGGCCAGGGCCTTCGCCAGGTCGGCGGTCACGATCTCGATGACGGTGGAGCTCGGTCGCGGTCCCATGACGCCACGCTACGAACCCGCCCATCCGCCGTCGTGAACGAATCGGCCAGGCTCCGGGCCCGGAGAACGGAAGAGGCCCCGCCCGGCGGACCGGGCGGGGCCTCTTCCGTGCTGCGCGTCTACAGGTACTGGCCGGTGTTCGACGCGGTGTCGATCGCGCGGCCGGTGGCCTCGTTCTTGCCGGTGACCAGCGTGCGGATGTAGACGATCCGCTCGCCCTTCTTGCCCGAGATGCGGGCCCAGTCGTCCGGGTTGGTGGTGTTGGGCAGGTCCTCGTTCTCGGCGAACTCGTCGACGATCGCGGACAGCAGGTGCGCGACCCGCACGCCGCGCTGCCCGGTCTCGAGGACCGACTTGATCGCGGACTTCTTCGCCCGGTCGACGATGTTCTGGATCATCGCGCCCGAGTTGAAGTCCTTGAAGTACAGGGTCTCCTTGTCACCGTTGGCGTAGGTGACCTCGAGGAACCTGTTCTCCTCGGACTCGTCGTACATCCGCTCGACGACGCGCTGGATCATCGCGTCCACGCAGGCCTTGCGGTTGCCGGCGAACTCCGCGAGGTCCTCCTCGTGGACCGGCAGCGTGTTGGTGATGTACTTCGAGAAGATGTCCTGCGCCGCCTCGGCGTCGGGCCGCTCGATCTTGATCTTCACGTCCAGGCGGCCGGGCCGCAGGATCGCGGGGTCGATCATGTCCTCGCGGTTCGACGCGCCGATGACGATGACGTTCTCGAGGCCCTCGACACCGTCGATCTCGGCCAGCAGCTGCGGCACGATCGTGGTCTCGACGTCCGACGACACGCCCGAGCCACGCGTGCGGAAGATCGAGTCCATCTCGTCGAAGAACACGATCACCGGGGTGCCCGCCGAGGCCTTCTCCCGCGCCCGCTGGAAGATCAGCCGGATGTGCCGCTCGGTCTCGCCGACGAACTTGTTGAGCAGCTCCGGGCCCTTGATGTTGAGGAAGAACGCCCGGCCCTCGTTCGGGTCGTCGCCGCGCTGGGCCGCGATCTTCTTGGCCAGCGAGTTGGCGACGGCCTTCGCGATCAGCGTCTTGCCGCAGCCGGGAGGGCCGTAGAGCAGCACGCCCTTGGGCGGGCGCAGCTCGTACTCGGTGAACAGCTCGGCGTGCAGGAACGGGAGCTCGACCGCGTCCCGGATCTGCTCGATCTGTCGGAACAGACCGCCGATGTCCTCGTAGCCGACGTCCGGGACCTCCTCCAGCACGAGGTCCTCGACCTCGGCCTTCGGGACCCGCTCGTAGGCGTAACCCGCCTTGGTGTCGACCAGCAGCGAGTCGCCCGGCTTGAGCGCCACGAAGTCCGGGGAGGACTCGTCGAACAGCGGGGCGGCGAGCCACACGACCCGCTCCTCGTCCGCGTGCCCGACCACCAGGGCACGGCCGGCGAGGCCGTCCGTCGGCTCGGCGAGGACCTCGCGCAGGCCGCAGACCTCGCCGATCTTCTCCCAGTCGCCGGCCTCGACGACCGTGAGCGCCTCGTTCAGCCGCACGGACTGACCGCTGCGCAGGGTGTCGAGCTCCACCGCCGGGGAGACCGCGACGCGCATGCGCCGCCCGGAGGTGAAGACGTCGACGGTGTTGTCCTCGTAGGCGGTGAGGTACACGCCGTAGCCACTCGGGGGCTGGGCCAGGCGGTCGACCTCCTCGCGGAGGGCGACGAGCTGGCTGCGCGCCTCCTTGAGGGTCTCGGTGAGCTTCTCGTTGCGCGCGCTGAGCTGGGAGAGCCTGCTGGCGGACTCGGCGAGCCGCTGCTCGAGCAACCGCGCGTGCCGGGGGGATTCGGTCAGCTTGCGCCGCAGCATCGCGACTTCTTCTTCGAGGTAGCGGATCTGGGCCGCCGCCTCCGCCGGGGACAGGGCCCCGCCGTCGCCTGGCTGGTGAGTGCCGGGACCGTCGTCGTAGGGGTTCACGGCATCCTCCCTCCGTGTTCCGTTTCCATACGGTACCCGTAGACGTCGCCCACGGCGGTGAGGCGATCTGGTGATCCGTCACTCACGCGGACGGCACCTTGACGCCACCGGGGTGTCTGGTTCCCGTAGTCGAGCGGTTCTCACGTCTCGACCGAACGCCCTCAGCGACTGGTCGGTCTGCGCTGGGGGCGGGGCGGGACCACGCCCTCGGCCAGGCGGCGAGCCGTCACCAGGAACGCAGTGTGACCGATCATGCGGTGCTCGGGACGGACGGCGAGCCCGACCACGTGCCACGGCCTGATCAGCGATTCCCACGCCTGCGGCTCGGTCCAGCACTGCATTTCGCGGAGTTTCTCGACGAGCGTCGACAGCTGGGTGGTCGTCGCGACGTAGCCCACGAGGACGCCGCCCGGGATCAGGGCGTCACGCACAGTCTCGAGGCACTCCCAGGGCGCGAGCATGTCCAGGATCGCGCGGTCGACGGGTTCGGCGCGCCCGTCGTGGGTGGAGAGGTCACCGAGGCGCAAGGTCCAGTTGGGTGGCGTGTCGCCGAAGAACCGTCGCACGTTGCGTTCGGCGTGTTCGGCGTGGTCCGGGCGGATCTCGTACGAGACCACCGAACCGGTGGGGCCGACGGCCTGGACGAGCGAACAGGTCAGCGCGCCCGATCCGGCCCCCGCCTCCAGCACGCGGGCGCCGGGGAAGATGTCGCCCCAGACGAGGATCTGCGCCGCGTCCTTCGGGTAGATCACGGCGGCGCCGCGCGGCATCGACAGCACGTAGTCGGCGAGCAGCGGCCGGAGCGCGAGGTACGGCGTGTTGGCCGCGGAGTGGACGACGGAGCCCTCGGGCCTCCCGATCAGGTCGTCGTGGGCGAGGGCGCCGCGGTGGGTGTGGTAGCTGCCGCCCGCCTCCAGCACGACGGTGTACTTCCGGCCCTTGGGGTCGGTGAGCTGTACCCGGTCCCCCTCGCGGAAGGGGCCGCCGCGGGCGCGGAACCCGGCCGGCTCCCCGGCGCCCAGCGCGATCCCGGCGTCGACGGGCTCCTCGCGGGGCGCCCCGTCGGCCTCATCGGCGGGTTCGTGCGCGCCGAGGTCGGCCACGGGGTCGGTGCGGAGATCGGAGTCGGGCACGGGGGGCAACGCTACTTCCCCGGCTCCGGGCCCCTCCGCGCGGCGCCGCGTTCCCGGCGCGCGGCCCGTCCGCGTCGGCCGGAACTGTCGGTGGGCTCGCCTAGCCTGACGGGCGTGAGCGAGCAGGCGGGGATCCCCGCGACCGTCCCGGGCGCGGCACCGGCGGAGGAGGCGGCCGAGGAGCGCCGCCGCCCGGCGCTGTCCCCGTCGCGCGCCGCGGACTTCAAGCAGTGCCCGCTGCTCTACCGCTTCCGTGCCGTCGACCGGCTGCCCGAGGCGCCGAGCGCGGCGGCCCTGCGCGGCACCCTCGTCCACGCGGTGCTGGAGCGGCTGTTCGACCTGCCGGCCGCCGAGCGGGTGCCGGCGCGGGCGAAGGCGCTGGTCGGTGTGGTGTGGGCGGAGATCGCCGAGGAGGCGCCGGAGCTCGTGGCCGCCGTGCTCGCGGAGCTGCGGGAGCGCCGGGCGGCCGCCGACACCGACGGGTCCGACCAGGTAGCGCAGCCCGAGCAGCCCGCGGAGCCCGAGCAGCCCGCGGAGGCCGAGCAGCCCGTTGAGGCCGTCGCGGCCGAGCAGATCGCGGAGGCCGAGCAGCCCGTACCGCCCCCCGAGGCCGCCGACCTCCTCCCGGGCTGGCTCGCCTCGGCGGAGACCCTGCTCGACACCTACTTCGCCCTGGAGGACCCGCGCTCCTTCGAGCCGCAGTCCCGGGAGCTGCTGGTGGAGACGGAGCTGAGCTCGGGCGTACCGCTGCGCGGCTACCTCGACCGGCTCGACGTCGACACCGAGGGCGGCCTGCGGATCGTCGACTACAAGACGGGCGCGGCGCCGCGGGAGGCGGCGGAGGCGCGGGCGCTGTTCCAGATGAAGTTCTACGCACTCGCCCTGCTCGAGCTGCGCGGCACGGTGCCCGAGCAGCTGCGGCTCGTCTACCTCGGCGAGGGCGGCGAGGAGCTGACCTACCGCCCGGAGGCCGGCGAGCTGCGGCGCTTCCAGCGGATCCTCGAGGCGATCTGGGCCGCGATCCGGGAGGCGGACCGCACCGGGGACTTCCGGCCGCGGCGCGGCCCGGGCTGCGACTGGTGCGCCCACCGCGCGCTGTGCCCCGCCTGGGACGGCACGCCGCCGCCCTACCCGGGCTGGCCCGAGCTGCGCGCCGCGGCCTTCACCTCGTCCGGCACCGCACCCGACACCGTGTCCGGCCCCGCACACGGGGACGCACACGGCGGCGGGGCATCATCGGCCGCGTGAGCGAGGAGCCCTTCTACCGAATCGTCGACGAGAGTGCGGGCCGCTACCACGCGACGATGTCGACCGCCGGCCCGTGGTTCGCCGGTGCCCAGCACCTCGGGCCGCCGTCGGCGCTGCTGGTCCGCGCCTTCGAGCGGTGCGCCCCCAGCAGGCCCGACGCTCCCCCGCTGCAGCTCTCCCGCTACACCATCGAGATCCTCGGCGTGGTATCCGTCGGCGATCTCGAGGTGCGCACGTGGGTCGAGCGCCCGGGCCGGACGATCGAGATGCTGGCGGCCGAGATGACTGCGGGCGGCCGGGCCGTGCTGCGGGCCCGCGCCTGGCGCCTGGCGATCACGGACACCGCCGACGCCGCGGTCGGTGCGGCCGCGCCGCTGCCCGCCCCCGAGGTGGCGGCGCCGCAGGCCGAACGGCCGCACGGCTGGCTGCCCGGCTACCTCGACGCCGTCGAGTGGCGCTGGCTCGACGGGCAGTGGGACGACCTGGGTCCGGGCCGCGCCTGGGGGCGGCTGCGGGTGCCCGTGGTGGAGGGCGAGGAGTCCACGCCCCTGCAGTCCCTCGCGGCCATCGCCGACTCCGCCAACGGCGTGGCCGCGTCGCTGCCCATGAAGGACTGGCTGTTCGTGAACACCGAGCTGAGCGTGCACCTGCACCGCCCGCCGACGGGCGCGTGGACGGGGATCGACGCCACCACCGCGATCGGTCCGACCGGCACCGGGACCGTCACGGCCACGCTGTTCGACCTCGACGGGCACGCCGCGCACATCGCGCAGGAGCTGACCGTCCGGCGCCGCTGACCCAGCCGGAGAACGCGACGGTCCCGACGGCAGGAGCCGCCGGGACCGTCGTCCAGGTCTCCTCGGTCAGTACTGCCCGCCGTCGACCGCGCGGCAGGACCGGATCTCCGAGGTCAGGATGGCCTTCGCCCCGAGGGTGGCGAGCTCGTCCATGACCCGGTTCGACGCCTGCTTGCGCACCATCGACCGCACGGCCACCCAGTCCGGGTCCGCCAGCGGGGCGATGGTCGGCGCCTGCAGGCCGGGGGTGATCTCCTTGGCCGCGTCGAGCTTCGTCTTGGGGCAGTCGTAGTCGAGCATCAGGTACTGCCGGGCGTAGACGACGCCGCGGATCCGCTCGGTGAACACCCGCTTGAAGGCCTTGATCTCGTCGGGCTCGACGCGGTCCATCCGCGGCTCGCGCTCGATGAGCATGGCCTCGGACTCTGCGATCGGGTCGCCGATGACCTTGAGGCCGTGCTGGCGCAGCGTGCGGCCGGAGGACACCACGTCGGCGATCGCGTCGGCCAGCCCGAGCTGCACGGAGATCTCCACCGCGCCGTCGAGCTTGATGATGGTGGCGCCGATCCGCTTGCCGGACAGGTGCGAGCGGACGAGCCGCGGGTACGAGGTCGCGATCGTGCGGCCGTCGAGGTCCTCGAGCTTCCAGTCCTTGTCCTCGGGCGCGGCGAAGCGGAACTTCGAGGCGCCGAAACCCAGCTTGAGGACCTGCTGGACCTGGCTGCCGGACTCCTCCATGAGGTCGTGCCCGGTGATGCCGAGGTGCAGGTCGCCGGAGCCGACGTAGGTCGCGATGTCCTTCGGCCGCAGGTAGAAGAACTCGATGCCGTTCTCCTCGTCGACCATCGACAGGTCGCGCGAGTCGCTGCGTTGCCGGTAGCCGGCCTCGCGCATCATCGTCGCGGCGGGCTCGGCGAGCGTGCCCTTGTTCGGGAGAGCGACGCGGAGCATGGGTGTGGCTTCCTTCGGGTGGGTACGGCGGGTTCCGGACGGGGCGGGGGCGGTCGTCACGGTCGGCTCCTACAGGTACTTGTAGACGTCCTGCAGGCTCAGCCCACGCCCGAGCATGATCACCTGGGCGCGGTAGAGCAGCTGCGAGATCTCCTCGGCCAGCGCGGCGTCGTCCTCGTGCTCGGCGGCGATCCAGACCTCGCCGGCCTCCTCGAGGAGCTTCTTGCCCTGGGCATGGACGCCGGCGTCGAGCGCCTCGACGGTGGCCGACCCGGCGGGCCGGGTGGCGGCCTTCCCGCGGAGCTCCTCGAAGAGCTCGTCGAATGTCTTCACGTCCCTGCCGATCCCTCTCCAGCCGACTCCTGCGCACCCAGTGTCGGGGGCGCTCCGCGCGGTCACGAACCGGATCAACCGCGGTGAGGCCGCCGGACCACGGGCTGCGCCGGGCGGCGACGCCGCCGGGCCGATCACCCGGACGGAGGCGCCGCTCGTCGTGCCTCCGACACGCCCGACGGTACCCCCGGACCAGGGCACCGGGCCGGCCGGGCGGATCAGGCGGCCTGACGCTCCCGCACCTCGCGGTGGGCCGAGGTCAGGTCCGCTGCCGTGATCCCCTCCAGCGTGGGCCACACGACCCGGCCCGGCCCGGGCGGGATCGGCACCTCGCACGGCACGGCGAGCACCGCGGCCCCGGAGGCCTCGGCCGCCGCGATCCCGGTCGGCGAGTCCTCCACGGCCACGCAGTCCTCCGCCGCGAGCCCCAGTAGCGAGGCCGCGCGCAGGTACGGGTCCGGGGCGGGCTTGCCGCGGGGCACCTCGTCCCCGCAGACCGTGACGTCGAAGTGCTCCGCCCCGATCCCGACCAGGGCCTTGTCGGTGAGGTGGCGGCCGGTGTTGGTGACCAACGCCGTGGCGAAGCCGGCCTCGCGCACCGTCCGCAGCGCGGTGAGGGCCCCGGGCCGCCACGGCAACCCGCCCTCGAACAGCTCCGCGGTCCGCTCGACGAGCCTGCGCGCGGCCTGCTCGCTCAGCTCCGGCGTCTGCACCACGCCGGCCTCGCGGAACACGATCGCGAGACTGCTGCGGAGGTTACCGCCGAGGGTCTCCCGGCGCGCCTCCGGCGAGAGATCGGTGCCGCCCAGCCAGCGCAACACCTCCACGAGCGAGCGGTCCCAGACCTTCTCGGAGTCGATCAGCGTGCCGTCCATGTCGAACAGGACGGCGGCGACCGATGAGCGAGCGGCGCTCTCGCTCAGACCTGGTGAGCGAGAGCGCCGTTCGCTCACGGGGGGCTCAGCCGGCATTGAAGTACTTCGCCTCCGGGTGGTGCGCGATCAACGCGTCGGTGGACTGCTCGGGGTGCAGCTGCAGCTCCTCGGACAGTTCCACGCCGATCCGGCCCGGCTCCAGCAACCCGACGATCTTCGCACGGTCCTCGAGGTTCGGGCAGGCGCCGTAGCCCAGCGAGTACCGGGCGCCGCGGTAGCCCAGCGAGAAGAACTCGGTGACGTCCTCCGGGTCCTCCGCCGCGACGGAGCGGCCGGTGGACCAGGTGAGCTCCTCGCGGATCCGCTTGTGCCAGTACTCGGCGAGCGCCTCCGTGAGCTGCACGCCGAGCCCGTGGACCTCCAGGTAGTCCCGGTAGGCGTCCTTGGCGAACAGCTCGTTGGCGTAGTCCGCGATGGGCTGGCCCATCGTGACCAGGTGCAGCGGCAGGACGTCGATCTCGCCGCGGGCCAGCGCGACCTCGCGCGGCCGCCAGAAGTCCGCCAGGCACAGGTGCCGGTCGCGGCGCTGCCGCGGGAAGGCGAACCGGTACCGCTCCGGGCTGTCCGCCTGCGGCTCGGTGAGCACCAGCAGCGAGTCCTTCTCGGCGACGGCCGGGAAGTAGCCGTAGACCAGTGACGCATGCGCGAGCACGCCCTCGGCGGTGAGCCGCTCCAGCCAGTACCGCAGCCGCGGCCGGCCCTCGGTCTCGACGAGCTCCTCGTACGAGGGGCCCGAGCCGCCCTTGGCGCCGCGCAGGCCCCACTGTCCCAGGAACAGCGCGCGCTCGTCGATCATGCCGCTGTACTCGGCCAGTGCGACGCCCTTGACCACCCGGGTGCCCCAGAACGGCGGCGTGGGCACCGGGTTGTCCAGCGCCACGTCGGACCGCTCGGGCAGCGGGCCCGCGGACTCGGCCTCGGCGGCACGGCGCTTCGCGGCGATCCGCTTCGAACGCTCGTGCCGCTCCTTGCGCTCCGCGGCCTTGCGCTCCTCCTCCGGGTCGACGGCGGGCGCCAGGCCGCGCTTGCGGGCCATGGTCGCGTCCATCAGCCGCAGGCCCTCGAAGGCGTCCCGGGCGTAGGAGACGCGGCCGTCGTAGACCTCGGACAGGTCGTTCTCGACGTAGGAGCGGGTCAGCGCGGCGCCGCCGAGCAGCACCGGCAGCCGGTCGGACACCCCGCGGGAGTTCATCTCCTGCAGGTTCTCCTTCATCACCACCGTGGACTTGACCAGCAGCCCGGACATCCCGACGGCGTCGGCCCGGTTCTCCTCGGCGGCCTGCAGGATGGTGGCGACGGGCTGCTTGATGCCCAGGTTGACGACCGTGTAGCCGTTGTTGCTCAGGATGATGTCGACGAGGTTCTTGCCGATGTCGTGGACGTCGCCCTTGACCGTGGCCAGGACGATCGTGCCCTTGCCCTCGTCGTCGGTCTTCTCCATGTGCGGCTCGAGATGGGCGACCGCGGTCTTCATGACCTCGGCGGAGGCGAGCACGAAGGGCAGCTGCATCTGGCCGGAGCCGAACAGCTCGCCGACGGTCTTCATGCCGGCCAGCAGCGTGTCGTTGACGATCTCCAGCGGCGGCCGGGACTGCATGGCCTCGTCGAGGTCGGCCTCGAGCCCGTTGCGCTCGCCGTCGACGATCCGCCGCTCCAGTCGTTCGAACAGCGGCAGCGCGGCCAGCTCCTCGGCCCGCCCGGCCTTGGCCGACGAGGCGGTCACGCCCTCGAACAGCTCCATGAACCGGTTGAGCGGGTCGTAGCCCTCCCGGCGGCGGTCGTAGACCAGGTCGAGCGCGACGGAGCGCTGCTCGTCCGGGATCTTCGACATCGGCAGGATCTTCGCGGCGGACACGATCGCAGTGTCCAGCCCGGCGTTGACGGCCTCGTTGAGGAAGACCGAGTTGAGCACCTGGCGGGCCGCGGCGTTGAGCCCGAACGACACGTTCGACACGCCGAGGGTGGTCTGCACGTCCGGGAAGCGGCGCTTGATCTCCCGGATCGCCTCGATGGTCTCGAGGGCGTCCCGGCGGACCTCCTCCTGCCCGGTGGTGATCGGGAAGGTGAGCGTGTCGACGACGATGTCGGAGACCCGCATGCCGTGGTTCGTGCTGAGGTCGGTGATGAGCCGGTCGGCCACGCGGACCTTCCAGTCCCGCGTGCGGGCCTGGCCCTCCTCGTCGATGCAGAGCGCGACCACCGCGCAGCCGTGCTCGCGGACCAGCTCCATGGTCCGCTGGAACCGCGAGCCGGGGCCGTCGCCGTCCTCGTAGTTGACCGAGTTGACGATCGATCGGCCGCCGAGCAGCTCCAACCCGGCACGCAGCACCTCGGGCTCGGTGGAGTCGAGCATCACCGGCAGGGTCGACGCCGTGGCCAGCCGGGAGGCCAGCTCGGTCATGTCCGCGGCGCCGTCGCGCCCGACGTAGTCGATGCAGAGGTCGATCATGTGGGCGCCCTCGCGGGTCTGCTCGCGGGCGATCGCGACGCAGTCCTCCCAGCGCTCCTCGAGCATGGCCTCGCGGAACTTCTTGGACCCGTTGGCGTTGGTCCGCTCCCCCACCATCAGTACGGAGGTGTCCTGGCGGAACGGCACCGGGGCGTAGAGCGACGACACGCCCGGCTCGGGGCGCGGCCTCCGGGCGGCCGGGGTGACCTGCGCGACCGCGTCGGCGACGGCCCGCACGTGCGCGGGCGTCGTCCCGCAGCAGCCGCCGACGAGCCGCAAGCCGTAGTCGCGGACGAAGGTGGAGAGCGCCTCGGCCAGCTCCTCGGCGGAGAGCGGGTACTCGGCGCCGTTCGGGCCGAGGACCGGCAGGCCGGCGTTGGGCATCACGGACAGCGGGACACGGGCCTGCTTGGAGAGCGTGCGCAGGTGCTCGCTCATCTCGGCGGGGCCGGTGGCGCAGTTCAGCCCGATCAGGTCGATGCCGAGCGGCTCGAGGGCGGTGAGCGCGGCGCCGATCTCGGAGCCCAGCAGCATGGTGCCGGTGGTCTCGACGGTGACGCTGGTGATGATCGGGATGTGCCGGCCCTCGGCCGCCATCGCGCGCTGCACGCCGTGCACCGCGGCCTTGACCTGCAGCAGGTCCTGGCAGGTCTCGATGAGGAACGCGTCCGCCCCGCCGGCGAGCAGGCCGCGGCCGGTCTCGGTGTAGGCGTCCCGCAGCCGGGCGAACGTCTCGTGGCCCAGCGTAGGCAGCTTGGTGCCGGGGCCGATCGAGCCCAGCACGTAGCGCTCGCCGCCCACCTCGTCCGCGGCCTCCCGGGCCAGCCGGGCGCCCCGCTCCGACAGCTCGCGGATCCGGTCCGCGATGCCGTAGTCGGCGAGGTTCGGCAGGTTGGCGCCGAAGGTGTTCGTCTCGACGGCGTCGGCGCCGGCCTCGAAGTAGGCGCGGTGGATGCCCCGCACGACGTCCGGGCGGGTGGCGTTGAGGATCTCGTTGCAGCCCTCGAGCCCCGCGAAGTCGTCGAGGGTGAGGTCCACACCTTGGAGCATGGTGCCCATCGCACCGTCGGCGATCACCACGCGCTGGTCCAGCGTCCCCAGGAGCGTGGTGTCGTAGCTGTGATCTGACGCGGCTGCGTTCACGGCTGACACCCCCTCAGGCTACCGGCGTCGCCCACCGGGCCCGTCGTGTTACCCGCGCGCGCCGTAGGGTGGACGGATGAGCGAGCGAGAGCAGCGGGCGGGGGTGCCCTCGGATCTCCCGGATCTGGTCGACCCGGTCATGATCACGGCGTTCGAGGGTTGGAACGACGCCGGTGAGGCCGCCAGCTCCGCGCTGGAGCATCTCGAGCTGAGCTGGGACGCCGAGCCGCTCGGCTCGATCGACCCCGAGGAGTACTACGACTTCCAGGTCACGCGGCCGCTCGTCCGGCTCGCGGGCGGCGTCACGCGGCGCATCGAGTGGCAGACCACCCGGCTCTCCACGGCCAAGCTCCCGGGCAGCGGCCGGCACGTCGTCCTCGTCAACGGCATCGAGCCGAACCTGCGCTGGCGCTCGTTCTGCGCCGAGCTGCTCGAGTACGTCGACCGGCTCGGGGTGACGAAGGTCATCAACCTGGGCGCCATGCTCACCGACGTCCCGCACACCCGGCCCACCCCGGTCCGCGGGACGGGCTACGACACCGCGTCGGCGAAGAAGATGGGCGTCGAGCCGTCGACCTACCAGGGCCCGACCGGCATCGTCGGGGTGTTCCACAGCCTCTGCATCGAGGCGGGCGTGCCCGCGCTGTCGTACTGGGCCGAGGTGCCGCACTACGTCTCGCAGGCCCGGGTGCCCAAGGCCGCCATCGCGCTGCTGCTGCGCGTCGAGGAGGCGCTCGACGTCGAGGTCCCGCTGGGCGGGCTGCCCGAGCAGGCCGAGGAGTGGGAGCGCACGGTCAACGAGATGGCCGACGCGGACGACGAGGTGCGGGAGTACGTGCGCCAGCTCGAGCAGCAGGCCACCGAGGACGACGAGGAGAAGCCGGTCGACCTGGCCGAGGCCAGCGGCGACGAGATCGCGGCCGACTTCGAGCGCTACCTGCGCCGGCGCGGCGGCCCCGGCGGCGGGAGCTGACCGAGGAGGCGCTGCGCGGCGTGTCGCTCCGGCGGGCCGGGCTCTACCTCGGCGGCTTCCTCGGGCCGTTCGGGGGCGGGGTCACCACGGCCATGCTGCCCGAGCTGGGGACGAGCTACGGCGTGTCCCCCGGGACGGCGTCGGCCTCGCTCACGGCGTTCCTGCTGCCCTTCGCCGCGGCGATGCTGGTCTCCGGCACGTTCGGCGAGCGCTGGGGCCGCAGCCGGACCGTCCGCGCCGCGTACGTCCTCTACACGCTCTCCTCGCTGGCGTGCGTGGTCGCGCCGACCTGGACGTTGTTCCTCGGGGCGCGGGCGCTGCAGGGCGTGGCCAACGCCTTCACCACCCCGCTGCTGATGGCCGCGTTGGCCGCGTCCGTCGCGCCGGAGGCCCTCGGTCGGGCGCTCGGCTGGTACGGCTCGCTGCAGGCCGCGGGCCAGACGTCGGCACCGCTGGTGGGCGGGCTCGCGGCCGAGGTGGACTGGCACTACGCCTTCTACGGCGTCGCCGCGGTGGCGCTCGCGCTCGCCGTGGTCGGGATCCCCGCCGACGAGCGCGGGGCCGCCCGGGCGCGGGTGCCGCTGCGCAGCGCGTGGACGCCGGGCGTGCTGCGGCTCGGGCTGATCGCCGCGCTGGGCTGGGGCTGCCTGGCGAGCCTCGGCTTCCTGGTCGCGCTGCGCCTGGTCGACGTCTTCACCCTCGACGCCGGCCCGCGCGGGCTCGCCCTCACCGGGCTCGGCGCGATGGGGATCGTCACGGCCCGGCTGGTGGGTGCGGGCGTCGACCGGCTCGGCGCGCGGCGGTGCGTGCTGGCCGGCGCGATCTCCGGAGGGGTGCTGCTCGCCGGCGTCGGGCTCGCCCCGGTGCTGTGGCTGCTCGTGGCGTGCTGGGCGCTCGCCGGGATCTCCAGCCAGCTCATCCTCGTCGGGGTGAACGCGCTGGTCCTGACCCGGGAGGGCGGCAACCGGGGCGGGGCGGTGTCGGTGGTGCAGTCGATCCGCTTCTTCGGCGCGGCCGCCTCCCCCGCGGCGCTGCCGCCCGTCTACCACGCCGACCCGCTCGCGGGGTTCCTCGTCCCGGCGGGCGTGCTCGCCCTCGTCACACCCCTGGCCCTCCCCCGCCCGGTCCCTGCCGAGGATCCGCCCGACACGGCGAACGGCACTCTCGCTCAGTAGGTGGGCACGAGCGCGCCGCTCGCTCCTGCGACCCCACGATCACGCACGGCGCCCTCGCTCACGAGGTGTGAGCGAGAGCGCCGTTCGCCGGGGTCAGAGCGTGATGCCGAGCAGGGCGTCGATCGCGGTGCGGGCGAGGGCGGGGGCGACGGGGTCGGTGCCGCGGCGCTGCAGCGCCTCGGCGGCCCAGGCGTCGACGGCGGCGAGGGCACGCGGGGTGTCCAGGTCGTCCGCCAGGTGCTCGCGCAGGCTCGCGACCAGCCCGGTCGCGTCGGGCGCCGCGTCCAGCGAGACGGCCTCGCGCCACCGCGCGAGCCGGGCCTCGGCCTCGGCCAGCAGCTCGTCCGTCCAGGGCCGGTCCTCGCGGTAGTGCCCGGAGATCAACGCCGCGCGGACCGCGTTGGGGTCGACGCCCTTCGACCGCAGCTTCGACACGAACACCAGGTTGCCGCGGGATTTCGACATCTTCTCGCCGTCGAGCCCGATCATGCCGCTGTGCACGTAGTGCCGGGCGAACGGGTGGTCCCCGGTCAGCGCCTCGGCGTGCGCCGCCCCGCACTCGTGGTGCGGGAAGATCAGGTCCGAGCCGCCGCCGTTGAGGTCGATCTGGGTGCCGAGCCGGTTGAGCGCGATCGCCGCGCACTCCACGTGCCAGCCCGGACGGCCACGGCCCAGGTCGGACTCCCACGCCGGCTCGCCGGGGCGCTCCATCCGCCAGAGCAGCGCGTCGACCGGGTTGCGCTTGCCGGGCCGGTCCGGGTCGCCGCCGCGCTCGCGGGACAGCCGGACCATCGTCTCCTCGTCGTAGGTCGACTCGTAGCCGAAGTGCCCCGTGGCCGCGGAGTCGAAGTAGACGTCCGGGTACTCGGGGTCGTCGATACGGTAGGCGGCGCCGTTGACCAGCAGCTTCTCCACCAGCTCGGCGATCTCCGGGATGGCCTCGACGGCGCCGATGTAGTCCCGCGGCGGGAGCACCCGCAGGGCCTCCATGTCCTCGCGGAACAGCGCCGTCTCGCGCATGCCGAGGACCACCCAGTCGTCCTGGTCGCGCTCGGCGCGCTCGAGCAGCGGCTCGTCGATGTCGGTCACGTTCTGGACGTAGTGCACCTCGTGCCCGAGGTCCCGCCACAGCCGGTTGACCAGGTCGAACGCCAGGTAGGTGGCCGCGTGGCCGAGATGGGTGGCGTCGTACGGGGTGATCCCGCAGACGTACATGCTCGCGGTGGCGCCGGGCGCGGTCGGCCGGACCCGCGCGGTCGAGGTGTCGTACAGGCGGAGCGGCGGTCCGCTCCCCTCGAGCACGGGGAGGTCGACGGGAGCCCAGGTCTGCATGACGTCCACACTAAATGCTCACGCGGGGTGTTCCGGGCCGTCGCCCGGCACGGTCACACCGTCCGGGCCCGCGCGACGAACGTGAACCGGTCCCCGCGGTACACCGACCGCGTCCACTCGACGGGCCGGTCGTCGGCCGTGTGGCTCAGCCGCCGGACGAGCAGCAACGGGTGCCCCGTGTCGACCGCGAGCAGCTCGGCCTCGCGCGGATCGGCCAACCGGCTCTGCACGGCGTCCTGCACCCGGTCGACCCCGCGGCCGTAGGCCTCGCGCAACGTGGCGTAGAGCGACCCTCGCGCCTCGAGCTCGGCCGCGAGCCCGGGCAGGTCGCCGGCGAGCCGGGCGGTCTCCAGGGCGAGCGGCACGCCGTCGACGAGCCGGACCCGCTCCACGACCTGCACCGGGTCCCCGGCCGCGAGGCCCAGCCTGCCGGCGGTCTCGGCGTCGGCCGGCTCGGTGCGGACGTCGAGGATCCGGTTGGCCACGCGCTCGGGCCCCAGGTCGTCGGTGAACGACGTGAGCTGCTGGACCTCGACGAGCAGCGGCTCGGCGATGTAGGTGCCGCTCCCCTGCGTGCGGTCCAGCCGCCCCTCGGTGACCAGCTCCGCGATGGCCTGCCGGACGGTGGTCCGGGACGTGGCGAACCGCTCCGCGAGCTCCCGCTCGGTCGGCAGCGCGGTGCCCGGCGTGCCGGCGTCGACGAGGCCCAGCAGCGCCTGCTTGACCGTCCAGTACCGCGGCACCCGCACACCGACCCCCTTGACGCTCGAATTGGTCTATGCCAACCTACCAGGCATCGCTTTGGTATAGACCAATCAGAGGGGCTACACGACCGTGGGATTCATCGGGGAACTGCGCGGCTCGTCGAGGCTGGGACTCCTCGTCGCCGCCTCCGCCGCGACCGTCGGCGTCATCTACGGCTACGACCAGTCGAACATCGCCGGTGCGCTGCTGTTCATGACCGACGAGTTCGGGCTCAGCACGCGCCAGCAGGAGCTGGTCACCACGGCAGTCGTCGTGGGCCAGATCGTGGGCGCGCTCGGCGGCGGCGCGCTGGCCAACCGGGTCGGCCGCAAGCCCGCCATGATCGGCGTCGCGGCGACCTTCGGGCTGTTCTCGCTGCTCTCGGCGCTGTCGGTGAGCGTGCCGATGCTGCTCGTGTCGCGGGTGCTGCTGGGCCTGACGATCGGCGTGTCGATCGTGGTCGCGCCGGTGTTCGTGGCCGAGTCCTCCCCCGCCCGGGTCCGCGGCGGGCTGCTCGTGCTCTACCAGGTGGCCACGGTCGTCGGGATCATCGCCGGCTACCTGGTGGCCTGGGCGCTGGCCGGCACCGGGAGCTGGCGCTGGATGCTCGGCCTCGCGGCCGTGCCCGCCGCGCTGGTCACGCTGATGATCGTGCGGCTGCCGGACACCGCCCGCTGGTACGCGATGCGCGGCCGGCTCGCCGAGGCCCGCGCGGTCCTGGAACGGCTCGACCCGGGTGCGGACGCCGACGCGGCGCTCGCGGACATCACCGCCGAGTCCGGCGGGACCCGGCGCAAGGGCGTCTGGCGCGAGATGCTGCGCAAGCCCTACCTCCGGGCCACGCTGTTCGTCGTCGGGCTGGGCTTCTTCATCCAGATCACGGGCATCAACGCGATCGTCTACTACTCCCCGCGGATCTTCGAGGCGATGGGCTTCAGCGGCGACGCGGCGCTGCTCGGGCTGCCCGCGCTCGTGCAGGTGGCCGGCCTGGTCGCCGTCGTCGGATCGCTGGTGACGGTGGACCGGATGGGCCGCCGGCCCGTGCTGCTCGGTGGGATCGGGATCATGGTGCTGGCGAACGTGCTGCTCATCGCGGTGTTCGCGACGGGAGGCGGCACGGTGCTCGGGTTCGTCGGGCTGGTGCTGTTCACCGTGGGCTTCACGTTCGGGTTCGGCTCGCTGGTGTGGGTCTACGCCGGGGAGGCCTTCCCTGCCCGGCTGCGCTCGCTCGGCGCCAGCACCATGCTGACCGCCGACCTCGTGGCCAACGCCGTGGTCGCGGCCGTGTTCCTCACCCTGCTCAACGGGCTCGGCGGCGTCGGGACGTTCGTGGTGTTCGGGGTACTCGCCCTGCTGGCCATGGTGTTCGTGCACCGGTACGCGCCGGAGACCCGCGGCCGGGAGCTGGAGGCGATCCGCCTGTACTGGGAGAACGACGGCCACTGGCCGGCCGCCCCGAACCACACGGAGCGGGAGACCGCGCGATGAGCGACCTCCTCGCGCTGGACATCGGCGGCTCGACGACGCGGGCGCTGCGCTGCACGGACGGGCGCCGCCGCTCCTCGGAGACCGGCTCGGCCAACCTCGCCTCCGTCGGCGACGCCGAGGCCGGGCGCCGGCTCGACGCGGCGTTCGCCGGGCTCGGCGACCTCACCGGCGTCGAGGCGGTGTGCGCCGGGGCGGCGGGCGCGGACTCCCCCGCCACCGTCGCCCGGCTGACCGCCCTGCTGTCCGAGCGCGTCCCGCACGCAAGAGTCCTGGTCGTGCACGACACCCAGCTCATGCTGGCGGCCGCCGGGCTCGACGCGGGCGTCGCACTGATCTCCGGCACCGGCTCGGTCGCGTGGGGCCGCCGGCCCGACGGCGGGCACTTCCGCGCCGGCGGCTGGGGCTACCTGCTCGGCGACGAGGGCAGCGGGTGGTGGGTGGCCCGCGAGGCCGTGCGGCACGCGCTCGCCCGGCACGACCGAGGTCTGCCGCACGACGCCGTGACCGCCGCCCTGCTCACCGGCTGCGGGCTCGAGGGCTGCGACCAGCTGCTCGACCACGTCTACGGGCGGCCCGACCGCCGCTACTGGGCCGCGCGGGCCGACGCCGTCGCCGGGCTCGCGCCGGGGGACCCGGCGGCCTCCGCGATCCTCGGTCGCGCCGCCGACGCCCTCGCCGACCTGGCCCGCTGCGTGCTCGACCGGCTCGACCTGCCCGGTCCGGTCGTGCTGGGCGGCGGGTTCGCCGTGCACCGCCCGCTGCTGCAGCGCCTGCTGCGCGACCGCCTGCCCGGCGTGGACCTGCAGGTCCTGCGCACCGAACCCGTCCTCGGCGCGCTGCACCTCGCGCGCGCCCTGGCGAGCGCCCCGGAGACCCCGGCCGGCGCCGTCCCCGTCCTGGAGGAGACCCCGTGACCACGACCCTTGGCCGCCCCGGTGCGCTGATGGCCTCGGAGACCGCGGAACAGCCCGCCGTCTGGCGTCGGCTGCTGGCCGAGTCCGGCCCGTCGGGCGCCTCCGGGGTCGACGCCGCGGCCGCGCTCGTGCGCCGCCGGTCCCCGCGGTTCGTGCTGCTGGTCGCCCGCGGCACCAGCGACCACGCCGCGCTGTACGCGAAGTACCTGGCCGAGATCACGCTCGGACTGCCCGCCGGTCTGGTCTCGCCGTCGACCTTCACGGCCTACGGCGCCCGGCCGGACCTGCGCGACGTGCTGATGATCGCGGTCAGCCAGTCCGGGGGCTCGCCCGACCTGCTGCGCACGCTGGAGGTCGCGAAGGCCGGCGGCGCGCTCACGGTCTCGGTGACGAACAACGCCCGGTCTGCGCTGGCCACGACCGCCGACGCGCACGTCGACGTCCTCGCCGGACCGGAGCGTGCCGTGGCCGCCACCAAGTCGTACACGGCTCAGCTGTTGGCGCTGTACCTGCTGCTCGGCGGTGCGCCGGCGGCGGCCGCGCCGCTGCCGGACCTGGGGGCAGGCGTGCTGGACCGGGACGCGGAGGTCGCCGCGCTGGCGACCCGGTACCGCTTCGCCGAGCGGATGATCACGACCGGGCGCGGCTACTCGTACCCGACCGCCCGCGAGGCGGCGCTGAAGCTGATGGAGACCGCCTACGTCTCGGCGCAGGCCTTCTCCGGCGCCGACCTGCTGCACGGCCCGCTCGCGCTGGTGGAGCCGCGGGTCCCGGTGCTGGCCGTGGTGTCCGCGGGGCCGGGCGGTGAGGCCTTCCGCCCGGTGCTCGACGCCCTCGCCGAGCGCCGCGCCGACGTGCTGACGGTGGGGAGCGCCGCCGTGTCGACGGCCGGCGGCGCGGGGATCCGGCTCCCGGAGACCTCCGACGCCCTCGCCCCGCTCCTGGAGATCCTGCCCTTGCAGCTCCTGGCCCGGCACGTCGCCGTCGACCGCGGCGGCGACCCCGACGCACCGCGGGGCCTGCGGAAGGTGACGGAGACCCTGTGACCCCCGACCCCGTGAGTGGCGACCGCCCCTCTAGCGGCACTCTGCACTCACGACCCCCGGTGAGCAGCGACGTCGCCGTCCTGGCCGCGGACACCGTCGTCCTGCCCGGCTCGTGCGGGCCCGGGTGGATCGGCATCGCGGGCGAGCGGATCGTGGCGACCGGCATCGGGCGCCCGCCGCGGCCCGCGGACCGGGAGCTGGGCGCGGCCGTCGTCGTGCCCGGGTTCGTGGACCTGCACGTCCACGGCGGGGGCGGGGCCGCCTACACGACCGGGGACCCGGAGGAGGCCGCCCGCGCGGTGGCCTTCCACCGCGCCCACGGCACCACCACCACGCTCGCCTCGCTGGTCACGGCCACGCCGCAGATGCTGCGCCGGGCGGTCGCGGCCCTTGCCGGGCTGGTGCAGGACGGCGAGATCGCGGGCGTGCACCTCGAGGGGCCGTGGCTCGCCGGGGGCCGCTGCGGCGCACACGACCCGGCCCTGCTGCGCGACCCCGATCCCGCCGAGCTCGACGCCCTGCTGGGCACCGGAGTGGTCCGGATGGTCACCCTCGCACCGGAGCGGGAGGGCGGGCTCGACGCCGTCCGGCGGGTGGCGGGCTCGGGCGCCCTCGCCGCCGTCGGCCACACCGACGCGGGGTACGCGCTGGTCCGGGCCGCGATCGAGGCCGGGGCGCGGGTCGGCACGCACCTGTTCAACGCGATGGCCCCGCTGCACCACCGCGAGCCCGGCCCCGCCGCCGCTCTGCTCGGCGACCCGCGGGTGACGGTCGAGCTGGTCACCGACGGGCTGCACGTGCACCCCGCGCTGTGGGACCTGGTGCTGGCCTCGGCCGGCCCGTCGCGGGTGGCGTCGGTGAGCGACGCGATGGTCGCCGCGGGCATGCCCGACGGCCGCTACCGGCTCGGCGAGCTCGACGTCCGGGTCGAGGGCGGGGTCGCCCGGCTGGCCGGGCGCGGCTCGATCGCGGGCAGCACGGCCACCGGCGACGCCCTGTTCCGCCGCATCGTCGAGAACGCGCCCGACCGGGCGTCGGGCCTGGTCAGAGCGGTGGCGATGACGGCCTCGACACCCGCGGCGACCCTCGGGCTCCCGGTCGGCGTACTGGAACCGGGCCGCCGGGCGGACGTCGTCGTGCTGTCGCCCGAGCTCAAGGTGCGGGAGGTTTACCGGCGCGGGGCGCGTCTGGCACCGCCCGCGTAGGGCGATGCCGGCCGGACCGGACGGGCGGACCGTGCGGCCCCATGACCGCATTGGTGCGCCGGCACCGCCTCGTCGCGTTCTTCGTGCTCACCTTCGTGCTGTCGTGGTGGTCGTGGCCGTTCCAGGCGGTCGACCTCGCCCCGGTGGCCCACTGGAGCTGCGGCCCGCTGCTCGCGGCGCTGATCGTGGCCGGGATCGCCGACGGCCGGGCGGGCTACCGGGACCTGGGCGCGCGGCTCGTCCGGTGGCGGGTCGGTGCCGGGCCCTGGGCCTTCGCGATCGTCGTCCCGCTCCTCGTGCTCGCGGTGGCCGTGGCGCTGAACGTGGCCGTCTGGGGTGCACCCGCGCCCGACCTCGCCCGGATCGCCTGGGGCGACCTGGCCCTCGTCGCCGCCGTCCGGCTCGTCAACCCGCTCGACGGGCCGATGGGCGAGGAGCCGGGCTTCCGCGGCTACGCCCTGCCGTGGCTGCAGGTCAGGCGGACGCCGCTCACGGCGGCGCTGGTCCTCGGGCCGATCGTGGCGCTGTGGCACCTGCCGCTGGTCGTCACCGGGCAGCTGGCCCCGGTCGGGCTGCCGGTGACCGTCGTGATCACGGTCGTCTACGTGTGGCTGTTCGACCGGGCGCGCGGCAGCGTGCTGCTCACCCTGGTCTTCCACGTCCTGCAGGGGACCGTCGGCTACGCCGTGCTCGGCCTCACCGGCGCCGACGCCGCACGGATGGACCTGCTCACCGGTGCGCTCTGGACCGTGCTCGCCGTGGGCCTCGCACTCGACCCGCGGATGCGCGGAGCGGCCCCGGACGAGGCGACGGTGACCCGGCTCGCGGCGCGCACCGCCTGACGGCGGTCACCACCACTCCCGCGGCAGCCGCGCCTCGATGTCCCGGACATGTTCTCGGGCGCAGGCCGGGCAGAGCGCGCTGTCCCGCCCGTCGGGCTCCCGCTCGACGCTCCAGGCCAGGCGCGCGGGATCACCGGGCTCGACCGTCGCCCCGCAGCGCTCGCAGGTCCACATGCCGCTCCCCTCTTCCGCGAGTCGGCACTCTCGCGTCACCGAACCAGACATTCCCGTTCCCCCGGGATGTGCACCTCGGTCGCACGAGCCCGCCGACTCGCGGGATCAGGCGGGGACGGGCGTGGCGGCCGGCTCGTCTGCGTGTCGGGCCAGCCGGCCGGCGATCGCGGCGCAGGCCATCAGCTGGATCTGGTGGAACAGCATCAGCGGCAGCACGAGCAGCCCGACCTGCGGGCCCGCGAACAGCACGCCCGCCATCGGCAGCCCGCTGGCCAGGCTCTTCTTCGACCCGCAGAACAGGATCGTGATCCGGTCGGCGCGCGGGAACCGACGCGGGACGAACCAGGTGATCGCCAGGACGACGCCGAGCAGCACCACGCACGTCGCGAAGAGGGCACCCAGCGCCGCCGGGGAGAGCCGCCCCCAGATCCCCTCGACCATGCCCTCGCTGAACGCCGCGTAGACGACCAGCAGGATCGAGCCGCGGTCGACGACCTGCAGGTACTTCTTGTTCCGGGCGACCCAGCCACCGATCCAGCGGCGCAGGAGCTGGCCGAGCACGAACGGCGCGAGCAGCTGCAGGGCGACGTCGACGATGGCGCCGCCGGAGATCCCGCCCTGTGAGGAGAGCAGCAGGCCGGTGAGCAGCGGGGTGATCACGATGCCGAGCAGGTTGGACAGCGAAGCCGCGCAGATCGCCGCCGGCACGTTGCCGCGGGCCACGGACGTGAACGCGATCGACGACTGCACCGTCGACGGCAGGCAGCACAGGAACAGCACGCCCAGCTTCAGCTCGGTGGGCAGCACCGCGGACGGAACGAGCTGGATCGCCAGCCCGAGCAGCGGGAACAGCACGAAGGTCGCCAGCACGACCGTGCCGTGGAGCCGCCAGTGCTTGAGCCCCTCGATGGCCTCGCGGGTGGACAGGCGCGCGCCGTAGAGGAAGAACAGCAGGCCGATGGCCACGGTCGTCGCGTGCCCGACGCCGGTCGCGACGGCCCCGCGCGCGGGCAGCAGCGCCGCGATCCCCACCGTGAGGAGGATCAGCACCAGGAACGTGTCGATCCGGACCCGGTCCCGGAGACGCTTCAACCGCTGCAGCACGCGTCCTATCGTCCGCCGCCGGCGCTCATTCGGAAACACGCACACCGCTCTCTCTGTCATCACGCCGTACGATGAGCAGATGTTGGACCCGGTGCTCCTGCGCTCGTTCGTCGCGGTCGCGCGCACGTTGAGCTTCACCCGCGCCGCGGCCCGGCTCGCCGTCCGGCAGTCGACGGTGAGCCAGCACGTCCGCAAGCTCGAGGCCGAGGTGGGCCGCACCCTGCTCGCCCGCGACACCCACACCGTCGCCCTCACCCCGGACGGCGAGGCGATGCTGGAGTTCGCCACCACGATCCTCGACACCGGCGAGCGGGCCCTGGCGCACTTCCGCGGCGCACGGGTGCGGGGGCGGCTGCGGTTCGGCGTCTCCGAGGACCTCGTGCTCACCCGGTTGCCGACCATCCTCGATGGGTTCCGACGCCGTCATCCCGAGGTGGACCTGGAGCTGACCGTCGGGCTCAGCGAGACGCTGGAGGCGGAGCTCGACCGCGGCGAGCTCGACCTGCTCTTCGCCAAGCGCTCCCCCGGCCGGACGGGCGGCACGCCGGTCTGGCACGACCGGTTCGTCTGGGTGGGCGCCCCCGGCTACCGGCCCGACGACGGCGCGATCCCCCTGGTCAGCTACCCGCCGCCCAGCCTGTCCCGGGCCGCGGCGATCGCGGCACTGGAGGCCGCGGGACGGCCGTGGCGCATGGCCTGCACCAGCGGCTCGCTCTCCGGGCTGCGGGCGGCCGCACTGGCCGGGCTCGGGGTCGTCGCGCACGCGGAGACGCTGCTCCCCAGCGGCCTCGCCCCGGTCCCCGGGCTGCCGCGCCTCGGCGAGTTCGACTTCACCCTGCAGACCGGCCGCCGCGCCCTGACCGCCCCGGCCGAGGCCCTGGCCGGGGCGATCCTGGACAGCGCGGGCACCCTTCGAACCGCCGCGGACCAGTGAGCGAACGGCGCTCTCGCTCATTTGGTATGAGCGAGAGCGCCGTTCGCTCACGCTGGGCGCGGTGGGGTCAGGAGCGGCGCTTCAGGTAGTCCGCCACCACCTCGGCGCCGAGGCCGTCGAGGGTCGGGTTGACCACCCGCCCGCCGACCCGCTTGGCGACGTCGTCCATGAACACCGCCAGGCGCGGGTCGTCGCCCAGCACGAAGAACGTGAACGCCGCCTTGAGCGAGGCCAGCTTGTCGAGTTCCCCGATCGTCGCCCGCAGGGTGTATGGGCTGGGCGGGTAGTCGAAGTAGGCCTCGCCGTCGGGCTCCAGGTGGGCCGTCGGCTCGCCGTCCGTGACCACGAGGACCACCGGGGTGGCGTCGGAGTTCTTGCGCAGGTGCTGCCCGGCCAGCAGGAGGGCGTGGTGCAGGTTGGTGCCCTGGGCGTACGCCCCCTCCAGGCCCACCAGCTCCCCCAGCTCGACGGACTGCGCGTGCCGACCGAAGGTCACGAGCTGCAGCGCGTCCCCGCGGAACCGGGTGGAGATCAGCTGGTGCAGGGCCAGCGCGGTGCGCTTCATCGGCACCCACCGGCCCTCGGCGACCATCGACCAGCTCGTGTCGACCAGCAGGGCGACCGCCGCGCGGGTGCGCTGCTCGGTCTCGACGATCTCCACGTCGCTGACGTCGAGCGCCCGCGGGTCGCCGGCGGCCCGCCGCAGCTGGGCGTTGAGCAACGTCCGCGGCACCGACCAGGCCTCGGTGTCGCCGAAGGCCCACGGCCGGGTCGCCCCGGTCGCGTCCCCCGCCGCACCGGCCCGGCGGGTGTCCCGCTGCCCGTTCCTCCCGCTGAGCTGCTCGACGACGTCCCGCAGGATCGACTGCCCCAGCCGGCGCAACGCCTTGGGCGACAGCAGGAGTGACCCGTCGGCAGCCCGCTCGAAGAGGCCCTGCCGCTGCAGCTCGCGCTCCAGCTGGGCCAGCGTGCGGGCGTCGACCCCGGCCTGCTCGCCGAGCATCTCGGTGAGCGCGTCGAGGTCGATGTCGTCGAGCCGGGCGCCCGGGTAGCTCTGCGAGAGCTGCTCGGCCAGCGAGTCCAGCCGGCCCAGCTCCTCGAGCGCCCGGGTGGCCTCGCCCATGCCCATCGGGTTCTCCCCGCGGAACCGCCCGGAGCCCTCCCAGTCCTCGCCGGGCCGCATGGCCTGCAGCATCGAGTCGAGCCGGGCCATCTGCTGGGCCAGCCGCGGGTCGCCGAAGGCCTGCTGGGCCAGCTCCATCAGCTCCGCGCGCTGCTCGGCGGACATCGAGTTGAGCATCCGCTGCGCCGCCGCGGCCCGCTGCGCCAGCAGGTCCGCCAGCTCGTCCGTGTTCTGCGGGTTCTCGGGGAAGAAGTCCCCGTGCTTCTGCATGAACTCGCGGAACTCGTCCGTGGTGTCCTGGCCGGCCGCGTGGTGCTCGAGCAGGTCGTTGAGATCCGACATCATCTCGTGGATCCGCTCGACGTCCTCGGGCGTCGCGTTCTCCATCGCCTGCTTCATGCCCTGAAAGCGCTGGTCGAGCATCTCCCGGCCGAGCAGGTCGCGGATGTCCTCGTAGGCCTGCCGGGCCTCGGCGGACCGCCAGTCGTACTCGTTGAGCTCGCGGACGGCGCCGCCGGTGTCGTTGGGCAGCGCGTCGAGCTGCATCTCGCGGAACCGGGCGTCGTCGGAGTCCTCGTTGCCCAGCGACTCCCGCTCGGCGTCGAGGGCGCGCTGCAGCAGCTCGCGGACCTCCTGCAGCGTGCCGTCGAGCCGGTTGTCCCGCTGCAGGTTCCGGCGGCGCTCCCAGACCTGCCGGGTCAGGTCGTCGAGCCCGCGCCGGCCGTCGAGCCCCCTCCGGAGCAGCTCCTGCAGCGCCTGGCGCGGCGAGGAGCCCTCCATGACGTCCCGGCCGATCTGGTCCATCGCCGACCGGATGTCGAACGGCGGGGCGAGCGGGTCCGGCCCGCCGGCGTACGGGCCGTACGCGTAGCGGAGCCGTCTGCGCCGCGGATCAGCCATATTCGACCGTCTCTCCGTCGTCGGTCTCGTCCTTGGCGAGCTTGCGGGTGAGGAACAGGTACTCCAGTGCCAGCTCCGCGGCGCTGGCCATCGGGCCCGGGTCCTCGGTGCCCTCGGCGCCGAGCCGCTTCGCGACCTCGGTGAGCGAGTCGACGGTCGGCAGCTTGGCGACGACCTCGGCCGCCGGCACCCGCTCGCCGGTGCGGACCGGGCGGGTGGCGACCTCGTCGGCCAGCTCGCCCAGGTCGACCCCGCGCAGCGCGAACCGGGCGGTGTCGGCGGTGGCCCGGCGCAGCAGGTGCTCGAGGATCTCCTCCTCGCGGCCCTCCTCGCCGGACTCGAACTCGAGCTTGCCGCGGAGCACGGCGGGCACGGCCTCGAGGTCGACGGGCCGGGCGTACGCGCGGGCCTCCCCGGTCAGCGCCGCGCGCCGCAGGGCGGCGGCGGCGACGGTCTCGGCGGCCGCCACGGCGAACCGGGCGGACACGCCGGAGCCCTGGTCGACCGCGCTCGACTCGCGCAGGTGCCGGGTGAACCGGGCGACGACCTCGATCAGGTGCCGCGGCACCTCCGCGGCCAGGTGGGCCTCCTGGACCACGAGGTCGACCTCGTCGGACACCTCGAGCGGGTAGTGCGTGCGCACCTCCGCGCCGAAGCGGTCCTTGAGCGGCGTGATGATCCGGCCGCGGTTGGTGTAGTCCTCGGGGTTCGCGCTCGCCACGAGGAGCACGTCGAGCGGCAGGCGCAGCGTGTAGCCGCGGACCTGGATGTCCCGCTCCTCCATGACGTTGAGCAGCGCGACCTGGATGCGCTCGGCGAGGTCGGGCAGCTCGTTGATCGCCACGACGCCGCGGTGCGCCCGCGGCACGAGGCCGAAGTGGATCGTCTCGGGGTCGCCCAGCGAGCGGCCCTCGGCGACCTTGACGGGGTCGACGTCGCCGATCAGGTCGGCGACGGCGGTGTCCGGGGTGGCGAGCTTCTCGGTGTACCGCTCGGAACGGTGCACCCAGCCGACGGGCAGGTCGTCGCCCAGCTCGGCCGCGCGCCGGACGGTCTCGGGCGCGATGGGCTCGTACGGGTGCTCGCCGAGCTCGGAACCCTCGACCACGGGGGTCCACTCGTCGAGCAGGTTGGCGATGGAACGGAGCAGGCGGGTCTTGCCCTGGCCGCGCTCGCCGAGCAGCACGACGTCGTGGCCGGCGATCAGGGCCCGCTCCAGCTGCGGGAGCACGGTGGACTCGAAGCCGACGATGCCCGGCCAGGGGTCGCGGCGCTCGCGGAGGGCGGCGAGGAGGTTGTCACGGATCTCGGTCTTGACACCCTTGAGCTCGTGCCCGGAGGCACGGAGGGCGCCGAGGGTGCGGGGAAGATCGGAAGGTGCGGTGAACGGCACGTCCTCCACGCTACGCCCGCGTCATGATTACCGCGCAACGTTTCGGCGTTCGCGCAGGTCAATGGACTAGTGACCGCTCGCGGAGCCGGCCGGGATCAGATCGGCATCGCACTCGGGAAGCGGGTGCGGAAGTCGAGGATGCGCACCTGCTCGGGTGACCGCGATGCGCCACATCTCGACCTCGGGCGGGAACCCGCTCACCCACGCCGTACCGTGCTCCGGGCCGAAGTAGCGTTCGGCTGCCTTCGCGTACTCGGCGCAGACGCCGGTGACCTTCGAGACGTGCGCCCGGCCCCTGACCGAGAGGACCTTGTACGGCCACTCCTCGGAGTCGATGGTGATCGCGACCGCAACGCCGTCGTCGAGCGCCTTCAGCTTGGGTGCACCCGGCAGCGTCGCCATGACGATCTCTGCGCCGTCCCAGTGGAACCAGATCGGCACTACCCGCGGAGTCCCGTCCCGCCAGGAGTAGGCCAGGCGGGCCGGGATCCTGGACGACAACAACTCACGGGCCACCGGATCGTCGAGGTCCGCGCGGGCCGTCCTGCTGTGGACGGCAGGGTCCGACGACATGTTCATGCACCTGCCCGACTCCCACCGCGGCTGACTCCCGACCACGGCAGAGGGCAAGGCTCGCCGCGCTCGAGCGCCTCCGCAATACGGAGGAATACGTACGGGGTCGTGAGTGCCGAGTGCCCCTCCAGCGGCAGTGGGCACTCACAGGAGGAGCAGCACCGTCGGGACCGCCACCAACGCGAGTGCGCCGAGGCGGACGGCCACGCGGGAGTACCAGGGCAGCGGGCAGGGGTGGGCGGTGATGCGCTCGATGCGGGCGTCGAGGGCGTCGGTGAAGGAGCTGAGCGCGGCAGCGGGGGCCGACCCGCCGACCGTCTTGAGTGCCCCGACGAGCTCGTGCGGCTCGGAGCGGCAGGCCGCCACGTCGTCCGCCCGCATCTCGATCAGCTCGGCCACCGCGACCTGGGCGCACACCATCCCGCGCACGAACGGGGCCGTGGCGCCCCAGGCGACGAAGGGCAGGACGACGAGATCGTGCCGCTCCCGCAGGTGCGACTTCTCGTGGGCGAGGACCGCCCACACCTCCTCCGGCGACAGCGCCTCCAGGACCCCGGCCGAGACCACGAGCCGGGAGCTGCGGCCGGGCAGGCAGTAGGCGACGGGCTGGGGGTGGTCGAGCACGCGCGTACCGGGCGAGTCCGGCCAGGGTGTGGCCAGCACGTCGAGCAGGTCCCGGTGCCGCCGGCGGGCGCGGACGGTCCGCAGGTACATCGTGCCCAGCACCCACACCAGCCGCGCGCCCACTCCGAGCGCCACGAGCATCGCGATCAGGTGGACGGCGTCGAGCCGGTCCGGCCAGTGCCCCTCGTTCCACTCCGCGAACAGCGCGCCGACGGCCGACGGGAGGGAGTCGCCGAGCGGGGACAGCCCGTAGACGACCCCGGAACCGACGAGCGAGAGCCCACCGGCCAGGCCGATCGCCTGCCACACGAGCAGCGCGCCGACGGGGTCGCGCCGGGTCCAGCGCGCCCGGGCGAAGGCACGGCTGACCGGCTCGGCGAGGAGGACACCGAGAAGGAGGAGGCCGAGCGCCGCGAGCGCCATCGGCCCATTGTCCGGGAGGCCGGGCGGGGCTAGTCGAGCAGGTCCCGCAACTTGCGCCGCTCCTCGTCCGGGATCGAGCCGAGGAACCGGGCGAGGGCGGCCCCGCGGTCCGGGGCGCCGTCGAGCGCGTCGTTCATCAGCTCGGCGACGTGGTCCTCGCGGCTCGCCGTGGCGCGGTAGTGGTGCGCCCGCCCGTCGCGCGTGCGGACGACGAGCTGTTTGCGCTCGAGACGGCCCAGCACCGTGAGCACGGTCGTGGTCGCGAGCTCGCGGTCGGCGAGCGCCTCCTGCACCTCACGGGCGGTCAGCGCGCCCCGTCCTTCGTGGGCTGCGGCCCAGAGGACCTCCATGACCGCACGTTCCAACTCACCCAGGCTCGGCACGGGATCGATTCTACTCGACGTAGAAGCCGACCGGCGCCAGAACTTAGGGTGTCCTTCACGTGACCTGTACCTCGTCGCCGACCTGGAGGTGGGTGAAGAACGCCTTCGCGTCGGCCTCGAGGAGCTTCACGCAGCCGGCCGACGGCGTGTCCTGCCGGCCCTGGTGGAAGGCGATGCCTCCGGGGGCGAAGAAGACCGAGTACGGCATCTGCACCAGGTACTCGCGGCTCGTGTACCGCTCGGCCTTCCACTGCACGGAGAAGGTGCCGAGCGGGGTCGGGTCCTCCTGGTCGCCGGTCTGCACCTGCACCGGCCCGCGGACGACCGTGCCGCCGTCCATCAGCCAGGCCTTGCGGCCGGCCACGTCGACGCAGGCCCGGGCCGTCGCGGTGCACGGGGTGCCGGCGACGCCGTTCGGATAGGTCGCGGGGGCCTCACCGCGGGCGGCGGACGAGCCCGACGACGCGGCCGGGGCCGCCGCACCGAGCCGGGTCGGCGCACCGGTGCCGGTGTCCTCGGCGTCGTCGGTCTCGTCGGTGCTCGGCGCGGGGTCCGGCTCCGTGGTCGCGTCCTCGTGCGTGCCCTCCGCCGGCTCGCTGTCCTCGGCGTCCGACGCGGGCGACGGGTCGAGCAGGCCGCCCAGCGAGGGCACCGCCGGGCGGGTGTCCGGCCGGGCCGCCGCGGGACCGAAGCCGACGAGTCCGACGACGAGGGCGACCGCCCCCGCCATCACGGCGCCGCTGACCGCCGCGGGTCGTGCCCGCCCGGCCGCCCGCCGTCCGTCCTGCCGGACCATCCTCACCTCACCTGCCGCACGTCCTTCCCGGCTCAACGACCGGCCGCCGGGGCGGGTGACGCCCGCGGCCGCGCCGAGGTGACGATCCGTCGACATCGAGACCTTCGGGTGAGACGGAGGTTCCACCCTCACGACCACCTGGCCGATTCGGCTACCCGGAGTGGTCGAGCAGGACCGAACGGAGCAGTGCTGGTGTCGGACGGGCCGGCGTCAGCGACCCTCGTAGGCCGGCACGCGCTTCTCCGAGCGCGCCGTCCGGCCCTCCTCGAGATCCGCGCTGCGCCAGCAGCCCTCGAAGGCGTCGGTGAGGAGGGGGTCCTCCTCCCCCAGCTCGACACGGTCGAGCACCAGCTTGTTGTAGGCCAGGGTGAGCGGCGCGAGGCCGGCGAGCTCCGCGGCGAGGGCACGGGCGTCGTCGAGCGCGCCGAGGCGGTCGACGAGGCCGCGGTTCAGGGCCAGCTCGGCGCCGACGGTGTCGCAGGCGAGCAGCAGCGCGCGGGCAGTGGCGCCGCCCGCGACCTGCGCGAGCCGGCGGATCGTCCACGGGTTCACGGCCAGTCCGAGCCGGGCGGTGGGCAGCGCGAAGACCGCGCCCTCCGCAGCGACGCGCAGGTCGCAGGCGATGGCGAGCTGCGTGCCGGCCCCGATCGCCGGGCCGTTGACGGCGGCGACCACGGGCACCGGCAGGGAGTGCACGGCCCCGAGGGCGGCGTGCAGGGCGTCCCGGAAGCCCTCGCCGTAGACCTCGCCGAAGTCGGCGCCGGAGCAGAAGCTGGTGCCGGTCCCGGTGACCACGACCGCCCGGACCGCGGCCGCCCGCAGCTCCTCGGCGGCGGCCACGATCCGCCCGCAGGTCTCGACGTTGAGCGCGTTGCGCCGCTCCGGCCGGTCCAGCTCGATCACGCCGACCCGGTCCGCCCCGACCGTCACGTTGACCGCCACGTCCACACTCCCCCTCGCCCGCCGACCGACCGGCCGAGATTACGAGGTGCGGGTGCCGGTCCGGGGCTAGGGTCCGGCGCATGGCGGAGCAGGGGCTGCGGATGGGGACACCGGCCGGGCGCTGGGTGTTGCTGACGACCGTCCTCGGCTCCAGCCTCGCGATGCTGGACGGCACGGTGGTCAACGTGGCCCTCGCGCACATCGGCGAGGACCTCGACGCGGGGTTCACCGGGCTGCAGTGGACCGTCAACGCCTACACCCTCAGCCTGGCCTCGCTGATCCTGCTCGGCGGGTCGCTCGGGGACCGCTACGGGCGGCGGCGGATCTTCGTGATCGGGGTCGTGTGGTTCGCGCTGGCCTCGCTGGCGTGCGGGCTGGCCCCGAACATCGAGACCCTGGTGGCGGCCCGGGCGTTGCAGGGGGTCGGCGGGGCGCTGCTCACCCCGGGCAGCCTCGCGATCATCTCCGCGTCGTTCCACGGCAAGGACCGGGCGGCCGCGGTGGGGGCGTGGTCCGGGCTCGGCGGCATCGCCGGCGCCGTCGGGCCGTTCCTCGGCGGCTGGCTCGTGGAGTGGACCTGGCGCGCGGTGTTCCTGCTCAACCTGCCGCTGGCGGTCGTCGTCGTGGCCGTGGCATTGCGGCACGTGCCGGAGAGCCGGGACGTGGCGGCGGCCCGCGGGCTGGACCTGTCCGGCACGGCGCTGGCAGTGGCCGGGCTCGCAGGCCTGACCTGGTCGCTCACCGAACTGGGCGCCGGCGTGCGCTCGGCCGCGGTGTGGGCCGCGCTGGCCGTCGGGATCGGCGCGCTGCTGGTGTTCGTGGTGGTGGAGCGGCGCTCCCGGCACCCGCTCGTGCCGCCGGTGCTGTTCAAGGACCGGGTCTTCACCGCCGCCAACGTCGTGACCCTGCTCGTGTACGCCGCCCTCGGGGCCCTCTTCCTGCTGTTGGTGCTGCAGCTGCAGATCGTCGCCGGGTTCCCGCCGGTCCTGGCGGGCGCCGGGCTCCTGCCCGTCACCGTCGTCATGCTGCTGTTCTCCTCGCGGTCCGGGGCGCTCGCGGAACGGATCGGGCCGCGGATCCCGATGACCGTCGGGCCGATCCTCGCCGCGTGCGGCCTGCTGCTCATGATGCGCATCGGACCGGCCGCGTCCTGGCTGCTCGACGTGCTGCCCGCGGTCCTGGTCTTCGCCGCGGGCCTCACCCTCACCGTCGCCCCGCTCACCGCGACCGTGCTCGACGCCGCGCCCGACCGCTACGCCGGGGCCGCCTCCGGCGTGAACAACGCCGTGGCCCGCGCCGCCGGGCTGCTCGCCGTCGCGGTGATCCCCGGGGTGGCCGGGATCGGCAACGCCGACTACTCCGACCCCGTGGCCTTCAACGCCGGGTTCCACACCGCGCTGCTGATCGGCGCCGCGCTGCTGGTTCTGGGCGGGCTGGTGTCCGCGCTGACGATCCGCAGCCGGCTGCGCGCGGAGGCCGAGCCGCAGGCCGAGCCGGTTGGGCCGCCGCTGGAGCGGATCCCGCTCGAGCGCTGCGCGCACTGCGGGATCTCGGCCCCGCAGGCCTACCCGCGCGACTCCACGGGTTCCTGAGCCCGCGCCGGTCGGCCCGCCAGGTCGCCCGCGAACCCGACGACGACCTGGTCGATCCGCCGCAGGGGCCGGACCGCCGCGAGCAGGTCCCGGCGCAGCCCGGGGTCGTCGCAGCGCGAGGCCCACGCCTCGGCGGCGTCGACGAGGTCCTCGGCCGACACGATCCCGTCCCCCGCGGCCGGCCCGCCGGGCCGCAGCAGGTCGCCGAGGCCGGCGATGTTGGCCCGGATCCGTTCGACGGCGGGGTCGAGTGTCGGCGCCCACCCCGGGACGACGATCCGGTCCGACAGCCGCGCGAGCGCGCGGGTGTAGTGGTCCACGGCCGTCAGCACCCGCAGGGCGCGCTGGTAGCTGCCCCGCCCGTGACGCCGAGGCAGCGGGTTGTCCAGTGGCTTCGCCCGCTGCCGCAGCGTGCCGAGCTTCTCGTCGGCGGTGCGGGCGAGCTCGACCGGCAGGCCGGTGGGTGGGCGCCCGGTCAGCCGGTCGACCGTGGCCTCGAGGGCCTCGTCGAGGGCGAGCACGGTGTCGTCGAGCGCCTCGCGGAAGGCGGCCCGGGTGTGCTTGGGCAGGATGACGAGCGCGGCCAGGGCGCCGAGCGCGCCGCCGGCTGCCGTCTCGATCACGCGCAGCACGAGCGTCTCGACCGAGAACTGCCCGATCAGGCCGTAGAGCAGGGCCAGCACCGCGGTGATCCAGAAGGCGAGCAGCCCGACGGAGATCCGGAACAGGTAGAGCGCGAGGAACACGCACGCCGCCAGCAGGATCAGCGTCGGGACCGCCCGGCCGCCGACGGCGAAGGCCAGCAGCATCCCCGCCACGACCCCACCGACGGTCCCGATCAGCCGCTGCCAGCCGCGGGCGAGGACGTCGCCGCGGCTCGCCGTGCCCGCGAAGACCACGAACGCCGCGATCACCGCCCAGTACCAGCGGGACGGGGAGATCAACTCGCCCGCCACGATCGCGAGGCTGGTGGCGACCCCGACCTGCACGGCCTGGCGGGTGGACAGCGCGATCCGGTCGACGGGCCGGCCCGGGATCTCCTCCTCGTCCTCGGGGTCCTCGCTCTGCTCGGCCAGCGTGATCGGGGCGGGGAGGGCGCTCTCGCCGCCCTCGAGCGCGTCGGCCAGCCGGATGACCGCGAACGCCACCCGCTGCTCGCGGGGCCGCGCACCGCTGTGCTCCTCGGCGAGCTCCTCGACGCTGCGCCGCGCCCCGGCGAGGACCGCCCCGCGCATCGCCTCCGGCGCACCGGTCGCGGTGGCCGAGGCGAGCCCGCGCACGCCGTCGAGCAGCGCCTCCCGCACCTCGGGCTCGAGCGCGCCCGGCCGCTCGGGGTCGTCGGCCAGCCGCCGGGTCGAGACCGCGAGCCGCTCGGCCGCCAGCTCCAGGTCGGCGACGGCGAGGGACAGCGCGCGCCGCGGGTCGTCCTCGCTGGCCTCCTCGTCCGGGTCCTCCCGCTCGTCGCGCAGCTGCTCGATCCGGTCGACGACCAGCAGCATCGTGTCGTTCAGCCGGGTTCGGCGGCGGTGCAGGTCCCGTAGTGCGGCGCCGATGTCCTTCTCGTCGTCCGCCGGCGCCTCGAGCACGTCGATGACGGCGAGGGCGAGGGCGTGCACGTGCGCCCGGACCGCACGGAGCAGGTCGTCGAGCACCTTCTCCGGCTTCTCGGCGAACACGAAGCCGCGCAGCAGGAGCGTCGACCCGAAGCCGACGGCCACCGCCGCCAGCAGGGTGGGCAGCTGTTCCGGCCTCGCCTGCAGGAACTGGGTGAAGAAGTAGGGCACGAACATCGCCATGCCCAGCGCCATCCCGCGCGGGCCGTACCGGCGGATCCACACCGCCACCATCATGACCAGCACGAACACCGTGTCCGAGACGAGGCGGTGCTCGGCCAGCAGGGTGCCGAGGACGGTCGCCGCGGCGGCGGGCAGCACCATCAGCGCGGTGGTGACGCGGCGCCGGTGGAGGTCCGGCTCGTTCACCGACAGGTTGCTGACCATCGCCAGCACCGCCGCGAACACCACGACGGTGACGGGCTGCCCGGTGAGCGCGTGGACGACGGACATGAGGGCGACGGCGAGCACCATGGCCGCCGTCGCCACCCCGGCGAGCCGCAGCCGGCCCAGCCCGGGGTCCACGCCCGTCACCCAGGTGCGCAGCTCCCCGATCCACGCCCGCCCGCGCACGGCTCGGAGTCTCCCACCGCGGTGATCGGCCCGCTCACGTCAGGCTCGGCTCAGGCCCAGCTCGGTGGCGAGCGCGCGCAGGGCCGCGCGGTACTCGTCGTCGGGCGTGCCGGACGCGGTGAGGATCTGGGCGCAGATGTGGTCGGCGCCCGCCTCGAGGTGGGCGTTCAGCCCGGCGGCGACGGCGGCCGCGTCGCCGTGCAGGACCAGCGCGTCGATCGTGCGGTCGCTCGCGGTGTCGAGGTCCTCCTTGGTGAACCCGGTGCGCAGCAGGTTGCGGCGGTAGTTCGACAGCCGCAGGTACGGGTCGCGGACCTTCGGCCGGCCGACCGTGCGGGCGTACTCCGGGTCGGTGGAGAGGACGACCTTGTGCTCCGGGGCGAGCAGCGGGCCGTCGCCGAGGATCTCGCGGGCCTCGGCGGTGTGCCGCGGGGTCGTCAGGTACGGGGCGGCCCCGGCGGTCCGCTCCCCGGACAGGCGCAGCACCTTCGGGCCCAGGGCGGCCAGGGCGCGGGCCTCGACCGGGACCCCGGCGGCGTCGAGCTCGTCGAGGTAGCCGACGATCGTCTCGTAGGGCGAGCGGTACTCCCGGACGGCCTCGGGGTGCCCGATCCCGACACCGAGCAGGAAGCGGCCGGGGTAGGCCTTCTCGATGCGGTGGTAGGACTCCGCGACCTCGGGTGCCGGCGCCTGCCAGATGTTGACGATGCCGGTCGCGATCGCGATCCGCGTGGTCGCGGCCAGCAGCTCCTCGGGCAGCGCCAGGTCGGCGGGCGGGGAGCCGCCGATCCAGATCGCGCCGTAGCCGAGCGCCTCGATCTCCGTCGCGAGCCCGGGGGTGAGCTGGTCGCGGCGCAGCCAGATCCCGTAGCGGCCCAGGTCCACCGACATGCGTTCCTCCTCGCGTGCGTCGTTGCGGGGTGTTCCCCTTCCCCGGCAACCGGCCCTCACACGCCGCGCATTCCTGTCGGTGCCCGTCCGTAGGCTCCCGGGTGTGAATCATCGGGGCGTGAGCCGCACCCTCCCGTGGCGCCGCCGGCCGCAGGTCCTCGTCCCCGCCCGGCCGGACCGGCCCCGCCGGGTGCGGCCCGGCACGCGCGCGGTCGTGGTCGGCGGCGGGATCGCGGGCGTGAGCGCGGCGGTGGTGCTCGCCGAGCGCGGGGTGGCGGTCACGCTGCTGGAGGCCGCGCCCACCCTGGGCGGGCGGCTCGGCGCCTGGCCGCACACCCTGCCGGACGGGTCGGAGCAGGTCGTCGAGCACGGGTTCCACGCCTTCTTCCGGCACTACGACACCTGGCGCTCGATCCTGCGGCGGATCGACCCGGAGCTCGGGTTCCTGCGCCCGGTCGAGGGCTACCCGGTGATCTCCCGCCGCTGGCCGGCCGAGGACCTGGGGAACCTGCCGGCCGCGCCGCCGTTCAACCTGCTCGCGTTGTTCGCCCGCTCCCCGAGCCTGCGGCTGCGGGAGATCGCGGGGGCCGACGCGGCGCTCGGGTTCGCCCTGCTGGCACACGACCCGTCCGCGACCGCCGCGCGGTTCGACGACCTGAGCGCCGGTGAGTTCCTCGCGCGGCTCGGGGTGTCGGAGCGAGCCCGGCAGATGCTGTTCGAGGCCTTCGCGCGGTCCTTCTTCTGCGACCAGGACGGGCTGTCCGCCGCCGAACTGGTGGCGATGTTCCACTACTACTTCCTGGGCAACCCGGCGGGCATCGGCTTCGACGCGCCCGCCGAGGACCACCTCACGGCGATCTGGGCGCCGCTGGCCGCCCACCTGCGCGGTCTCGGGGCCGAGATCCGCACGGGGGCGCGCGTCACCTCGCTCGAACGCGCGGGGCGGGCGTGGCGGGTGCACGGCGCGGCGGGGCCGGTGGAGGCCGAGCACGTGGTGCTCGCGCTCGACCCCGGGGCGTTGCGGACGCTCCTGGCGGAATCCCCGATCGCGCCGGACCTCGCGACGCGGGCCGCGGCGCTGGCGGCCGCCCCGCCCTTCGCCGTCACGCGGCTGTGGCTGGACCGGGACGTGCGGCCGGAGCGGGCGGTGTTCAGCGCGGTCTCGGGCGAGGCCACGCTCGACTCCGTCACCGTGTACTCGCGGCTGGAGGGCGAGTCGGCGCGGTGGGCCGCGCGCACCGGCGGGTCCGTCGTGGAGCTGCACTCCTACGCCTGCCGGGCGCCGGACGTCACCGGCGCCACCGCGCGGATGCGAGCGGAGCTGGCGGCGCTGTGGCCGGAGACCGATGCCGCCGGGGTCGTCCATCTGCAGGAACGGCTCGAGGCCACCGCACCCGCGTTCCCGCCCGGCACCGCGGGCACCCGCCCGGGCGTCGTCACGGACGCGCCGGGGGTGCGGGTCGCCGGCGACTTCGTGGAGTGCCCCTACCCCTCGGGGTTGATGGAGCGGGCCGCGATGACCGGGGTGCTCGCCGCCAACGACGTCCTCGCCGCCGTCGGGGCCGGGCCCGAGGAGATCCGCGGGATCGCCGCGCGTGGGCTGCTGGCGGGGATGCCCGTGCACCGGCTCGGCCGGCTCGGGCGGGGCGGTCCGGCGGTGCCGCTCCCGGACCCGGCGCTGCGGTGAGCGCCTCGGGTCGCGTGGCCGCCGCTCGCCCACCCGGCGATGCGGTGAGCGCCTCGGGTCGCCTGGGCGCTGCGTCCGTCGAGATGGCCGTGCGCGCCGCCCGGCTCGCGGTGCACGTCGACGCCGAGCGCGGCGTGGCGCTGGTGCACCCGCTCGACGCGGTGGGCGAGCCCGTCGCCGCCGTCCGTCCCGTGCCGCTGCCGGAGCTGGACCTCGGCGGGCAGCGGGCGGTGTGGCGCAACGCCCGCACGTACCGGACCCTGCTGGCCGCGGGCGTGCGGGCGGAGCGGGCGCACGACGTCGAGCTGGTCGAGGGCCTGCTCGTCGGCGCCGACGGAGCCTTCGGCGCGCCCCGCGGCCTGGCCGCCGCGGCCGCCCGACTGGCCGGCGAGCCCGCTCCGCCGGACGAGGAGCCCGAGGAGTCGGCCGACGAGCCGCCGGCCCTCTTCCGCCGCGCCGAGCCCGACCCGAGCGGGACCCTGGCCGCGGCCGTCGCGGTGCACGCCGCCCAGCAGCGGCGGCTCGCCGCCGACCCCCGGCTCCGGACGCTCGCCGCGGCGGAGTCGGCCGGCGGGATCGTCGCCGAGGAGATGCGCGCCGAAGGCCTGCCGTGGCGCGCCGACGTGCACGACGCCCTGCTCACCGAGGCGCTCGGGCCCCGGCCGGCCGGACACGGCAGGCCCCCGCGGCTCGCCGCGCTCGCGGCCCAGGTCGAGCAGGCGTTCGGGCGGCCGGTGAACCCCGACTCCCCCGCCGAGCTGCTGCGGGCCTTCGCCCGGGCCGGGTTCGAGCTGCCCAGCACCCGGTCCTGGGTGATCAAGCGGGTCGACCATCCGGCCGTCGCGCCGCTGCTGGCGTACAAGGACCTCGCGCGGCTGCACGCCGCGCACGGCTGGAACTGGCTGCGGACCTGGGTGCACGAGGGGCGGTTCCGGCCCGAGTACGTCGTCGGCGGGGTGGTGTCGGGGCGCTGGGCCACCCGCGGCGGCGGGGCGCTGCAGATCCCGAAGGCCGTGCGGGCGGCGGTGCGCGCCGACGCAGGGTGCCGGCTCGTGGTGGCCGACGCCGCGCAGCTGGAACCGCGGATCCTCGCCGCCATCGCGGGCGACGCCGCGCTGGCCCGCGCCGGCGGCACCGAGCGGAACTCCGACCTCTACGCCGGTCTCGCCGCCGAGCTGTTCGGGGCGGGTGTGCCGGACGGGCGGGCGAAGGCCAAGCTGGCGGTGCTGTCCGCGATCTACGGGCAGACGTCGGGCGACGCCGGCGCCCACCTCGCGCTGCTGCGCCGCCGCTTCCCGGCCGCGGTCGCGGTGGTCGAGGACGCGGCGCGGGCCGGCGAGGAGGGACGGCTGGTCCGGTCGTGGCTGGGCCGCACGTGCCCGCCGGCGCGGCCGGGCGACGAGGTGCCGTCCCGGGCGCGGGCGCGCGGGCGGTTCACCCGCAACTTCGTCGTGCAGGCCACCGCGGCGGAATGGGCGCTGGTGCTGCTCGCGGAACTGCGGACGATGCTGCACCGGGCCGGCAACCCGTCCCGCCTGGTGTTCTTCCAGCACGACGAGGTGCTGCTGCACGGCCCCGCCGCGGCCGCGCCGGAGGCCGCCGAGCTGGTCCAGGCAGCCGCCGACTCCGCCACCCGCACGCTCTTCGGCGCCACGCCCGTCCGCGTCCCGATGCCCGCCCGGGTCGTGGAGTCCTACGCCGAGAAATAACGCCGCACCATGGTTCCACAACGCGCGATCTCTGCGCCCCAGCCCGCATCATGGTTCCATCACGCGTCGGATGTCGCCCCTCGATCGCGTCATGGTTCCGTACTGCGATCCGGGCCGCCGCGGCCGTCGCCGGCGATCTTGCGGGAGTCGTGGGTCTGCGGGTACGAGACCGGCTCCACCCGGATCAGCACCCGGCGGGGGCTGTCGAGGAGCCGCAGCATCCGGCCGGGGTCGCGGGGCTGGAGACGTCGGGCGAGGAGCGGGAGCACGGCGTCGAGCGTCGCCCGGTCCCGGTGCACCGTCGCCCGCCCGCGGATCCGCACCATCCGCCGGCCCGGCAGGTCCGTCCCGAGGTTGCTGATCACCAGCCCGACGCGCGGGTCCCGCTCGGCCGCGGCCGCGTGGGCGCGCCCGGTGACCGCGGTCAGCCAGAACACGCCGTCGTGGAACAGGTGGCTCATCGTGACCCCGGCGGGCCAGCCCTCCTCGTCCGTGAAGAGGAACGTGCACTCCCGGGCGGCCTCGACCAGCTCCGCCCGGTCGGCCGCGGCCAGCCGGGCCTGGTCCATGCCTTCGAGGTCCCGCTCGCCGACGCGCGTCACGAGCCGAGGGTAGGCCGTCGGACGGCCGTTTGGTAGGGCTGCTACGCGGCCGCCGGGACGGGTGCACCGAGTGCCGCGAGGACCGCGGCCCCCATGGCCTCCATGCCCTGCGCGTTGGGGTGCACCGGCGCCGCGGGCGAGGTCGGCAACAGCCCCTCGATCCACTTCACGCCCGGGAGCTGGCACATGTCGTGCCCGATCGTCGGCGTGTAGGTGTCGACGTACGTCGCCCCGCCCGCGCTCGCCTGGGCGTCGAGCATCGCGTTGAGGTCCTTCTCGATCCCGCGCAGCCACGCGACGTCGCCCGGGCTGAACGGCACCACCGGGAAGCAGCCCGGCCCCTCGTCGGGCAGCAGCGCCGGGTATCCGACGACGGCGACGCGCGCCCCCGGCGAACGGGTGCCGATCTCCCCGAGCGCGGCCGCGATCTTCGGCGCCGTCTCCGCGATCCGCTGGTTCAGCTGGTCGCCGTAGAAGTCCCGGCAGGCGGCGCCGAGCGGCTGCTGCGGCGACCGGAGCGCGCACTCCTGGATGATCTCGCCGAACCCGATGTCGTTGCCGCCGATGGTGAAGGTGACGAGGTCCTCGGTCCCGGTCAGCGCGTCGAACTGGGCGGGGTTCTCGCCGAGGGTGACCTTCTGCGGGGCGGTGAAGTCCGTGGTGGTGGCGCCGCTGCAGCTCACGTCGACGAAGTCCGTGGCGCCCGTCCCCTCGGCCACCACGGACGGGAAGTTGGAGCCCGACCGCAGGCACCCGGCGGGGTGCCCGGTCGGCGGCGGGACGAGCGGTCCCGCGCTGTAGGAGTCACCCAGGGCGACGTACCGGCCGGCCTGCTCGGTGTCGTCGGCCAGGGCCGTGCCCGCCGTCCCGACGGTGCCCACGACCGCGAGTACCGCACCGACGAGGACGGCCAAGGAGCGACGAGCAGGCGGGACACGGCGCACGGGCGGCCTCCGGGGAGCGGGCGGGGCGGGGAGCGCCCGCCGAGGAGGCGGGCGGACGGCGCCGGGCCCGGCACCACCGGGACACTAACGAGATGATCGCGCGGCGGGATCGATCTCCATCCGGGTGAGTGAACGCCGCAGGCGCAGCGGGGGGACGAGCGCGGCCCGCAGCGACGCGGCGTCGAGCGTGCGCGGCGCGTAGCCCAGCCCGTCGAGGCGGGCGGCGACCAGCTCGGCGGGGTCTCCGGGGGGCGCGTCGGGCAGCCCGCAGACGAACGCCCACTCGTGCTCGGGGCTGCCGACGTACGCCCGGTGCGGGAACACCGCACCGAACCGGTCCCACGCCGCGCGGAGGGTGGCGTCGCGCCACTGCGCCGGGCTCCCGGCCTGGCTCACGACGACCCCGCCCCGCCGCAGCCGGGCCGCGCAGCGGGTGAGGAAGTCGCCGGTGTAGAGGCGGTTGAGCTGGGCGCCGGGCTCGTCGGGGCGCTCGTCGGGCAGGTCGACGACGATCACGTCCCAGGTGCCGTCGGCCTTGTCGACGAAGGCGAGCCCGTCGTCGTGGTGCATCCGGACCGGCCCGGCGTGCGCCTCGGCCGCGGCGAGCGCGGCGGGCGTGTAGCCGTACGGCAGGTGCTCGGCGCAGAGCCGCACGCACTCCCGGTCCAGGTCCACGTGGTCCACGGTCACGGCGCCGCACGCCATGGCGAGCTCGCTCACCACGCCCTCGCTCGACCCGATCACCAGCACGCGTTCGCGGCGCTCGGCGAGCAGCGCGGCCGGCACGAACAGCGCCTCGTGGTAGGTCAGCTGGGTGTGCTCGGCGCTCTGCCGCTCGCCGTCGCAGAACAGCGTGACGCCGTGCGCGGTGTCCGCGATCAGCACCTCCTGCAGCGCGGTGCGGGTGCGCACGCGGACCGCGTCGAGCTGCCAGTGCCGGGTCAGCCCGGGCGAGATCGGCTCGTCGACCCGTCCCGCGCCGCCGCGGTCCACGACCTCGATGGCGGCGTCGTCGGCGCCGAGGGTGAGCGCCAGCCGTCGGACCGCGTAGACGGGATCGGCGCCGTCGCCGCAGGTGAAGGCGTCGACGAAGGCCGACCCGAGCTCGGGCCAGGTGTGGATCGACGCGTGCGACTCGGCCAGCAGCGCGACGACCGTGACCCCCTGCGGCTGGAACGGCTCCGCGATCACCTGCCGCACGTCCGCGCCCGCGGCCAGCAGCGACGTGCGCAGCGCGTGCCGGAGGCCGTCGGCGTCGTCGAGCAGGGCCGGGTCGATGCCGCGCAGCTCGCCGAGGACGTGCCGGCCGACGGGATGGGACGTCTGCACGGGGCAGAACCCTAGGCGGGCGCCAGGACGTGCACGGGCAGCGGGCCGAACCCGTTGAACCCGACCGAGGCGTAGCTCGCGGTGTACGCGCCGGCGTGCAGCAGGTCGACGGCGTCGCCGGCGGCGAGGTCGAGGGGCAGGGCGTAGGGCCTGCGGCGGTAGAGGACGTCGTCGCCGTCACAGGTCGGGCCGGCCAGGACGACCGGGCCGGGCGGGCCGCTGCGGCCGGGCGCCCGCACCGGGTAGTCGATCGCCTCCCCCTCCGCCTCGGCGATCCCCTGGTAGCGGCCTGCGTCGAGATAGACCCAGCGGCGGTGGTCGATCCCGGGCCGCCGGGAGACCCGCAACGCGGTCGTCCGCAGCACCCCCGCCTCGGCGACGAGCACGCGGCCGGGTTCGAGGATCAGCCGGACCCCGTCGACGTCACCGGCCGTGGCCGCGGCGGCGACGGCCGCGTGGATCGCCTCGGCGTACGCGGCGAGCGGCGGGACCTCGGCGCGGTAGCGGACGGGCAGCCCGCCGCCGACGTCCAGGACCGGGGCCGCGATGCCCGCCGCGTGCGCCACCCGCAGCGCGACCCGGACCCCCTCGGCGAACGCGGCCGGCCTGAGCTGCTGCGATCCCGCGTGGAACGCGACCCCGGCGGTCCCGCGGGCGAGCCGGGCGGCCTCGGCCGGGGTCGCCCCGAACTTGCCGAGGAACGGGGTCGCGGCGCCGTCGTCGGCGACGAGGACGCGCACGAGCACCTCGGCGCCGGCCGGCAGGCCCGCGAGATCCTCCGCACTGTCCGTGACGAATCGGCGGACGCCCTGCGCGGCCGCGGCCGCCGCGGCGCCCGGGCCCCGGACGGGGTTGCCGTGGCAGAGCCTGGCCGGGTCGGCGCCCGCGTCGAGGCACGACGCGATCTCCTCGGCGCCGGCCACGTCGAAGCCGCTGCCGAGGGCGGCGAGCGTGCGCAGCACCTCGGGCTCGGGGCACGCCTTCACCGCGTAGAGGATCTCCGCGCCGGGGAAGGCCACCGCGAGCTCGGTGTACCGCTGCGCGACGACCCCCGTGTCGAGCACCAGGAACGGCGTCGGTCGCGGTTCGGCGAGGAAGGCCTCCAGGGCGGGGGTGGGCACGGCTCGATCCTGCCGCCCGCCGATCAGCAGGGCCGCACCCGGCCCGCCGTCCCGTCGACGACCACGCGCTCCCCGGTCCTGATGCGCGCCACCGCACCCGGCACCCCGACCACGGCCGGGATCCCGTACTCGCGCGCGACGACCGCGCCGTGCGAGTTCGCCCCGCCCATCTCCATGACCAGCCCGGCGGCCGTGAGGAACAGCGGCGTCCAGCCGGGGTCGGTCGAGGGGCAGACCAGGATCTCGCCCGGCTCGAGGCGGGCGTCGGCGGGATCGAGCACCACCCGCGCGGGTCCCTCGGCGACACCCGCCGACGCCGGGGTGCCGCGCAGCTCCCCCGGGACCGCCGGCGGCGCCGCGGGATCCGGCAGGGCCTCGGGCTCGGTCCCGTCCGAGAGCAGGATGCGCGGGACGTGCCGGCGCCGCCGTTCGCGGTCGTGCACCGCGCGCCGGGTCGCCACCAGCGCCCGCAGGTCGGCCCCGGCGAGGCCGGCCCGGCAGTCGTCCATGGTGAGGTGGACGACGTCGCCGGCCGCGGCGATCCGGCCCTCCGCGGCCAGCGCCTCGCCGACGGCCAGGAGATCGGCGCGGGCCGCGTCGAGCACCGTGACCAGGGTGAACTTCGGCAGCTCGCGCAGCCCGGCGAGCGCCCGGGCCCGGTCCAGCAGCAGCCGCACCACCCGGCCACGCATGCCGCCCACCCCGGCGGCGAGGGCCGCGGCCGTCTGCTCCGCCTCGGCCGCCGCGGCGGCGAAGACCCGGTCCGGTGTGCGCCCCTGGTCGGCCCGCAGGTACCCCGCCAGGACCCCGAGCAGGTACGACGGGTCCTCGCGCCATCGCGGCACGCCGAGGTCGATCTCGGCGACTCCGCGGTGCCCGTAGCGCCCGAGGAACTCGCGGAGCCCGTCGGTCAGGACCGCCGGTGCCGTGCCGGCCTCGAGCGCGGCCCGCGTCGCCTCGACCGGGCCGCCGACCAGCGCACGCGAGGGCGGGTCGGCGGCGATCCGGCCGGCCACTGCCCACAGCGCGAGGTCCATCTCGGTGGTGACGTTGTGCGGCAGCCCGCGCAGGACCGTCGACAGCTCGCCGGGCCGGGCCCGGCCGCGCAGCAACGCGGCGGCCAGCCCGAACGCCACGAACCCCGCCGCGGCCACCGGGAAGGCCCGGCCCGCCACGGCCGGCATCTCCTGCGCGAGCGTCGCCTCCAGCCGGTCGAGGCGCGCCCTCGGGGGCAACGGGCCGCGGTCGTCGAGCCGGTCGCGCAGGTCGCCGACGGCCGCGTCGACCGCCCGGCGCGCTCGGTCCGGCGCCACCAGCGCTCCCACCAGCCGCGGCGGCACCCGGAACCGGCGGAACACCCGGGCCAGCGCGCGGGCGAAGCGGAGCCGACGCCCCGGCAGCACCGCGAACGCGGGGTCGGCGAGGACGCGGCGCAGGACGGCGGCGGAGCGCGCCTCCATGACGTCGAACAGGCGTGGGATCACGATCCGCCCGACAGGGTGTCGCAGCGCCCCGGTCACGTCGACCAGCAGCCGCTCCCCCGCCACCGTCAGCACCGGGGCACCCGCCCGGACGTCCGTGACCGCGACCCCGAACAGCCGGGCGATCGAGCCGGTCAGGACCCGGAAGGCGCCCTGTCCGGCGGTGGTGAGCGGGCCCAGGACCCCCTGCGCCACATTGACGTTCAGGTAGATGCGCAGGCCGGACGCCGGGTTCTCCGGCAGCGGGTAGAGCGTGGTGACCGGCCGCGCCTGCACCAGCCAGACCCGGTCCGTGCCGTCGACGGCCCACTCCAGGTCCTGGGGTCCGCCGTGCTGCTCCGCAACCCGCCGGCCGAGCGCGGCGAGCTCGCGGGCGTGCTCGTCGGACAGGCAGGGCCCCACGCCGCCGGCCCGTCGCTCGACGACCCTGCCGCCCGCGTCGAGCACCAGGTGCTCGGGATCGACGGTGCCCGAGACGACGGCCTCGCCCAGCCCCGGCGCCGCGTCGATCACCGTCTCGCCCCGCCGACCGGTGACCGGGTTCGCGGTGAACAGCACGCCCGCCGCCGCGGCGGGCACCATCCGCTGCACGACGACGGCGAGGGCGACCGTGCGGTCGTCGATCCCGTTGGCCGCCCGGTAGGCGACGGCGCGGTCGGTCCAGAGCGAGGCCCAGCAGCGGCGGACCGCGTCGAGCACGGCGTCGGGGCCCTCGACGTCGAGGAAGGTGTCCTGCTGGCCGGCGAAGCTGGCGTCGGGCAGGTCCTCGGCGGTGGCCGACGACCGCACCGCGACCGGGCCGTCGGCGAGCGCCCGGATCGCCGCGGCCAGCACCGCGGGTACCGGGGCGGACCGGACGGCCGCGCGCAGGTCGGCGGGTGCGGCGCCGGCGTCGAGCAGGGGCCGGACGACCGGGTCGGCCACGGCCCGGTAGGCCGTCGTGGTGACGCAGCTGCCGGGCGGGACCGGGAAGCCCGCGCGGATCAGCCGGCCGAGCGAGGCGGCCTTCCCGCCGACCAGCGCCGGATCGGCGGCCGCGGCCAGGTCGAGGATCCGTGGGCCGTCCGTGAGCGGCAGCGTGTGCGTCATGGCGCGCCTCCTCGTGCGTGGCAGGAGCGTAGCCCCGCTCCGCCCGTTTTTCAACGAGCGTTGAATGAGGTGGTTCGCGAGCGGGGAACGACGCGCTCCCGTGGACCCGGCCCGGCTCCTACCGTCCGGGGACCATGCGGCGCAGCACGGAGCGGATCCTCACCACCCACGTCGGCAGCCTGGCCCGGCCCCACGACCTGCTCGAGGTCATGCGGGAGAAGGAGCACGGCCGGCCCTACGACGCCGACGCGTACGCCAAGCAGGTCGCCGCCGCCGTCGCCGACCGCGTCCGCGAGCAGGCCGCCGACGGCATCGACGTGGTGACCGACGGCGAGATGAGCAAGGTCAGCTTCCTGACCTACGTCAAGGACCGGCTCACCGGGTTCTCCGGCAGCACCGGCGAGAAGCTCATGCCGCCCTCGTGGCAGGCGGAGATCGACGCGTTCCCGGACTACTACGCCGGCTACCTCGGCAAGTACAAGGACACCGTCTCCCCCATGTCCACCATGGTCTGCACCGGGCCGGTCGGCTACGCCGGGCACGACCAGCTGCGCACGGACGTCGAGAACCTCCGCGCGGCGCTCGACGGGCAGGACGCCGCCGAGGCCTTCCTGCCGAGCACCAGCCCCAGTGGCTTCGGCCGCAACGAGTACTACTCCTCCTACGCCGACTACCTCGCCGCCGTCGCCGAGGCGCTGCGCGAGGAGTACCTGGCGATCGTCGACGCCGGGTTCCTCCTGCAGGTCGACGACCCGTGGCTGATCGAGTACCTCAGCCACGACGACCGCGCCGAGGGCCGCCGCCTCGCGGAGCAGCACGTCGAGATCCTCAACCACTCGCTGCGCGGGATCCCGGAGGAGAGGGTCCGGCTGCACACCTGCTACGGGCTCAACCACGGCCCGCGGATCCACGACCTGCCCTTCGCCGACATCGCGCCCGTGATGCTGCGGATCCACGCCGGGGCCTACTCCTTCGAGGTCGCCAACCCCCGCCACCAGCACGAGTGGCGGGTCTGGGAGGACCTCGCCCTGCCCGAGGGGAAGGTGCTGATCCCCGGCCTGCTCGGGCACGCCAGCAACTACGTCGAGCACCCGCAGCTGATCGCCGACCAGCTCGTGACCTACGCGGGCCTGGTCGGCCGGGAGAACCTGCTCGCGGGCGCGGACTGCGGCTTCTCCTCCCGCGCGACCTTCCATCCCGAGGTGCACCCGACCGTCGTCCGGGAGAAGTTCCGGGCGCTCGCCGAGGGTGCCCGGCTGGCCACCGCACGTCTCTACTGATCGGTAATGTCCGGGCCATGACCGCACCCAAGACCCAGCGCCGGGGCCGGGCCATCGCCATGACCGACGACGAGCGGGACGCCTTCCTCGCCGAGGAGCGGACCGTCCGCGTGGCCACCAACGGCACCCACGGCCCGCACGCCACGCCGCTCTGGTTCCACTGGGACGGGTCCGCGATGTGGCTGACCTCGCTCGTCCGCGCGCAGCGCTGGGCCGACCTGGAGAAGGACCCGCGGATCGGCGCGGTGGTCGACGCGGGGCACGACTACGACCAGCTCCGCGGCGTCGAGATCCGCGGGCGGGTGGAGCCGGTGGGCGAGACCCCGCGCACGGGCGAGCCGAACCCCGAGCTGGAGCGGGTCGAGCAGGCCTTCGCGGACAAGTACACCGGCGGGCACGTCGTGATCGACGGCCGGCACGCGTGGCTCCGGCTCATCCCGGAGAAGATCAGCAGCTGGGACTTCCGCAAGCTGCCGGGCGCGCGGCAGCAGCCCGGGATCTGACCCGCCGCTCCCTGCCGGCCGGCATCCCCCACGTGGGGATGCCGGCCGCACCCCTCAGGGCGTGCCGGTGAGCAGCGGCCAGAGACCGTCGGCGCCGGCCTCGAGCGCGCGGGCGCCGACCCGGTCGTTCCAGTAGGCCTCCGAGCCGTCCTCGTCCCGCCAGGCCCACAGCCGGGTGGTGACCAGGCGCAGGTCGTGCTCGCGGGTGAACCCGATGGCGCCGTGCACCTGGTGGGTGATCCGGGCGACCTGCCCGGCCGCCTCCCCGGCGCGGGCCTTGGCCGCGGCGATCGCGAACGACGCCTCGGCGAAGCCGTGCTTGTCCACCTCCCGCGCCGCGGCCTCGGTCGCCGCCGCGGCCGCGGCCACCTCGGCACCGGCCAGCGCGAGGGTCTGCTGGATGGCCTGCAGCTTCGCGATCGGGCGGCCGAACTGCACCCGCTCGGTCGCGTACCTGACCGCCATCGCCACCGCCCCGCGGGCCGCACCGGCCAGCAGCAGCGCCCGGCCCAGCGCCGCCCGCAGCGGGAACTCGACCAGCGCCACCGACGGGACATCGGCCACGTGCCGCACGGTCAGCTCGTTGAACACCAGGTCGTCGCGGGGCTCCTCGGCGAGGTTGGTCCCCTCCTCGACCCCGGCGCCGGTGGTGTCGACCAGCAGCACCTGCTCGCCCGCCAGCACCGCGACCGCCGAGACCGCGCGGCCCCACGGCACCCGGCGCAGCGTCCCGGACACGTCCGCCCCGGCCCCGCCGGCCGCCGGCTGGATCGTCAGGTGCCCCGCGACCGTCGCCGACAACGGCCCGGACGGCACCTCCAGCCCTGCGGCGTGCAGCAGCCACGCCGCCAGCAGGTCGGTCTCGACCAGCGGCACCCGGGCTGCGAACTGCCCGGCCGCGGTCAGCACCGCCGCCGCGTCCGACACCGTGCCGCCGCTGCCCCCGGCCTCCTCGGGCAGGGTCAGCCGGGCCAGCCCGGTCTGCTCGACGGTCTTCCACAGCTCGGCGTCGAACGCGTCGCTGGAGTGGTCCCAGGCGTCGCCGAAGACCGACTCCGCCATCTCCCGAAGCTCACTGCTCATCGCAGACCCAGTCCTCGTGCCACGATCCCGCGCAGGATCTCGTTCGTCCCGCCCCGCAGCGTGAAGCCCGGGGCGTGCAGCACCGCGTCGGCCAGCAGCCGGGCGAACCCGCCCTGCGCCGCGCCCGGGTCCGGCGGGATCGACACCAGCAGCCGGGCCGCGTCGATCACCTCGTTCTCGAACCGGGTTCCCAGGTCCTTCACCACGGCCGCGGCCAGCTCGGGCGCCTTGCCCGCCTCCAGTGCACCGGCGATGGCCAGCGACATCCGCCGCAGCGTCCAGTACCGCGACACCAGCCCGCCCAGGTCCCGGCGCCGCCCGGCGTCCAGGTCACTGCCGGCGATCTCCCCCAGCAGCGCCACGACCAGCGGGAAGGTCGACAGGTACCGTTCCGGGCCGGAGCGCTCGAAGGCCAGCTCCGAGGTGACCTGGTGCCAGCCCTGCCCGATCTCGCCGAGCACCATCGAGTCCGGGATGAAGACCTTGTCGAACACCACCTCGTTGAAGTGGTGCGCCCCGGTCAGCAGCGGGATCGGCCGGATCGTCACCCCCGGCGCCTTCAGGTCCACGATCAGCTGCGACAGCCCGGCGTGCCGGTTGGTGTCGTCCTTCGGCGAGGTCCGGACCAGCGCGAAGAACGCGTGCGCGTGGTGTGCCCCGGACGTCCAGACCTTCGTGCCGGTCAGCTCCCAGCCGCCGTCGACCCGGTCCGCCTTCGACCGCACCGACGCCAGGTCCGAGCCCGAGTCCGGCTCCGACATGCCGATGCCGAAGTACACCTCCCCCGCCGCGATCCCGGGCAGGAACTTCTGCCGCTGCTCCTCGGTGCCGAACCGCATGAGCGACGGCCCGATCTGCCGGTCCGCCACCCAGTGCGCGGCCACCGGCGCGCCCGCCGCCAACAGCTCCTCGGTCACCACGTACCGGTCCAGCGCGCCGCGGCCGTGCCCGCCGTACTCGGTCGGGATCGTCATCCCCAGCCAGCCGCGCCGGGCCAGCTCCTTGGTGAACCGCTCGTCCCACCCCGAGAGCCAGGTGTCCGCGCGCGGACGCCAGGCCCCGGCGGCGCGTTCCTCCGCGAGGAACGCACGCACCTCGGACCGCAGCGCCGCGACGCGCTCCGGCAGCTCCACCGGCGGGGGGACGAGATCCGGCAGTGTCGCCATCGTGTCCGTCACCCGTCCTTCCTAGCCCACGGATCGAGCCCGTGCATCAAGGTGTGGCGGGATGGGAACATCCGGGACATGACGAACCCCGATCTCGAAAGGAAGGTCCTCGAGGCCGTCCCCACCGGGCTGCTCATCGGCGGCGAGTGGCGGCAGGCGGCGTCGGGGGCGACGACGAAGGTCGAGGACCCGTCGACCGGCGAGGTCCTCGTCGAGGTCGCCGACGCGGGCCGGGAGGACGGGCTCGCGGCGCTCACCGCCGCCCACGAGGCGCAGGCCGGCTTCGCAGCCATGGCCCCGCGCGAGCGCGGTGAGATCCTGCGCCGCGCGTACGAGACGATGATCGCGCGGGTCGAGGACCTCGCCCTCCTGATGACCCTGGAGATGGGCAAGCCGCTGGCCGAGTCGCGCGGCGAGGTCACCTACGCCGCCGAGTTCTTCCGCTGGTTCAGCGAGGAGGCCGTGCGGATCGACGGCGGCTACGCCACCGCGCCCGCGGGCGGCAGCCGGTTCCTCGTGATGAAGCAGCCGGTCGGGCCGTGCGTGTTCATCACGCCGTGGAACTTCCCGCTGGCCATGGGCACCCGCAAGATCGGCCCGGCGATCGCGGCGGGCTGCACCGTCGTGATCAAGCCCGCCCACCAGACCCCGCTGTCGATGCTGGCCCTGGGCCAGATCCTGCTCGACGCCGGGCTGCCGGCCGGCGTGCTCAACGTCATCACGGCCACCGACGCGGGCGGCGTGATGGAGCCGATCGTCAAGGACGGCCGGGCGCGCAAGCTCTCGTTCACGGGTTCGACCGGCGTCGGCAAGATCCTGCTGGAGCAGTGCGCCGCCAAGGTGCTGCGGACGTCGATGGAGTTGGGCGGCAACGCCTCGTTCCTCGTGTTCGACGACGCCGACCTCGACAAGGCCGTCGACGGCGCGATGCTGGCGAAGATGCGGAACATGGGCGAGGCGTGCACCGCGGCCAACCGCTTCTATGTCCAGCGCGGCGTCGCGGAGGAGTTCGCGGCGAAGCTCGCCGACCGGATGGGCGCGCTGAAGGTGGGTCGCGGCACCGAGGACGGCGTGCAGGTCGGCCCGCTGGTCGACGCCAAGGGCCGGGACAAGGTCGTCGACCTGGTCGGCGACGCGATCGCCAACGGCGCCCAGGTCAAGGTCGGCGGCGAGGCCGCGGAGGGCCCCGGCTACTTCTACCCGCCGACGGTGCTCACGGACGTGCCGCAGGACTCACGGCTCAACCACGAGGAGATCTTCGGCCCGGTCGCGCCGATCTCGGTGTTCGACACCGAGGACGAAGCCCTCGCCGCGGCCAACGCCACCGAGTTCGGCCTGGTCAACTACGTGTTCACGGAGAACCTGAACCGGGCGCTGCGGGTGTCGGAGAAGCTCGAGAGCGGGATGGTCGGGCTCAACACCGGGCTGGTGTCCAACCCGGCGGCCCCGTTCGGCGGGATCAAGGAGTCCGGGCTGGGCCGCGAGGGCGGCACGGTCGGGATCGAGGAGTTCCTCGAGCTCAAGTACGTCGCCATCGGCGGCCTGGGCTGACCCGAGGCCCGACGGGGCCGACGGACCGGGGGCGCGTGGCGACGTCCGCCACGCGCCCCCGTCGTTCTCAGGCCCGGGCGGGGGTCCGGCGCCGCAGCCGCGGCCACACGATCACCGCGACCGCGCACACCACCTGCGAGATCGCGTAGCCCACCGCCACCGGCATCAGCTGCTCGACGGGGTGCGCGCCCGAGGCGTCGGCAGGCCCGATCGGGATGAACAGCACCACGACGATCACGAAGGCCGTGCTGATCAGCTGCAGCCGCGCGAAGCCGACGCCGTCGTGCCGCGCCTGCCGCACGCCGAGCTCGTGCGAGATCACCAGCCGGGCGATCATGCCGATCAGCAGCACGCGGAGCACGTCGTCCGCCTGGGCGTAGCCCGGCCCGAAGAACTCCAGCCCGAACCGGGCCAGCAGCACGCCGACCACGATCATCGGCAGGAAGATCAGGTACAGCCGCTTGCGGGAGGCCCGGACGTGCGCCGCGGCGTTCTCCGGGTCCCGGGCCAGCTGCGCCGACAGCGACTGCATGAACCGCTGCGCGGCGATGTCGATCACCATGACCGCCTGCCAGGCGATGAAGAACGCCGCGCCGGTCGTCGCGCCGAAGCGCTGGGTCACGATCACCGTGACCTGGTTGAACAGCAGCACCGTGCCCCAGTGGGCCAGGGTCGTGGGGCCGAGGAAGGACACGGCCTCGCGGCGCGTCGGCAGCCACTCCTTGTCCGAGAGCTGTGCGAACTTGCGGGTGTAGATGCCGCCGATCACCGCGCTGCCGAGCGTCCACAGCGCGATCGGCACCACCCACGAGAGCACGACGCCGAACGGCCCGAGACTCGCGCCCAGGGCGACCAGCATGCCGATCCGGGCGATGGCGAAGGCGATGTTGCGCCACGACGCCCACCAGGTCTTGCCGACCGCGATGAGGCTGAAGTCGTGCACGCCCCACAGGCCCCAGCCGATGGCGGCGGCGAGGAACAGCAGCCCACCCGCCCAGACCGGCAGGACCTCGCCCGCGCCCGTCGTGGCCATGAGCGGCTCGAGCAGGACGTAGGCCAACCCGACCAGCGCGCAGGACGGGATGATCACCAGGTGGCTGCGCCAGAACAGGGTCGACGCCTTGCGGCCCGACCGCGGCATCCACAGCATCATCGCGGAGTCGAGGTTCAGCTGCGCCACCCCGGCGACCAGCAGGAACGCCGACACGAACGCCGAGGCGTAGCCGACCGCCTCCTGCGGCATGATCCGCGCCGCGATCAGCCAGCTGACGAACCCGGCCAGCGAGCCGACGGCGCCGCTGATCGAGAGGGACAGGCCGTCGGAGAGGGCCCGCTTGCCGGAGCCGCCCGACGACGACCCGAGGTCCTTCCCGGCCTCGGCCGGCGGTTCGGGGGGGTCGTCGGGTGACGCGTCGCTGCGCACGGCCACCGCACCGGGCGCGAGCTCGACGGTCGGGGGGTCGTGGGGCCGGGGCGGGCTGTCGAACCAGCCGGCCGGTCTCGCCGCCGGGGATCCCGCGGAGTCGCCGGGGCGGTCCGCCGCGGATTCCCCGGGGCGGCCCGCCACGGATCCCCCGGGGCGGCCCGCCGCGGATCCCCCGGGGCGGCCCGCCGCCGTGCCGCCCGGGGGGGTCCGCCGGTCGCCGGGTGCACCGGGGACGGCGTCGTCGAAGAGGGGTGCCGGTCGCCGGTCGGGGTCGGGGACCGGGGGTCGTGTGCCGCCCGAGGGCGGGTCGGGCTCCTCGCGCCGGTGCGCGGAGACAGGGGTGCTGGCCTCGGAGTCCGGTCGTGTCACTGCGCCTCGGCAGCGACGGGAGCGGACGACGGGACAGCTCCGACCACGGGGGGCAGGTGGGGAGGCCTGGCCGTCAACATGAGCGCCGATGCTACCGGCGGGTTCGCAGCGCCCCCCGTGCGGCCGAGCGCGACCGGGCGTGCCGCGCGGGACGAACCGGACGCCCCGGGGCGGCTCGCCCGCGCGTGTACCCGGTGGGGCGTTCCGGGCCCGCGCCGACGCGCTGGGGATCACCCGATGGGGTCCTTGTAGGGTCCGGTCCCGAGATCGCCGCCGCACTCAGGGGGGACCGGACGGAATGGGGGACGGGTACACAGTGGAGAGCAACGGTCCGATCGGGATAGCCGTCGTCGGCGGCGGGTACTGGGGTCCCAACCTCGTCCGCAACGCACAGCAGACCCCGGGCCTGCACCTCGAGTACCTGTGCGACCTCAACGCCGACCGGGCCCGGCAGGTCCTCGGCAACTACTCGACCGTGCGGGTGTCCACCTCGCTCGACGAGGTGCTGGCCGACCCCGCGGTGTCCGCCGTCGCGATCGCGACCCCGGCCGCCACCCACTTCGACGTGGCGATGCGCGCGCTCGAGGCCGGCAAGCACGTGCTGATCGAGAAGCCGCTGGCGCCGACCTACGAGGAGGGCCGGCAACTGGTCGAGGCCGCCGAGCGACTCGGCCGCGTGCTCATGGTCGACCACACCTTCTGCTACACGTCCGAGGTCCGGCACATCCGCGAGGTCGTGCGCAGCGGCCGGCTCGGCGACCTGCAGTACATCGACTCGGTGCGGATCAACCTCGGCATCGTGCAGCCCGATGTGGACGTCCTGTGGGACCTGGCCCCGCACGATCTGTCCATCTTCGACGCGATCCTGCCGGACGACGTGTTCCCGGTCTCGGTGGCCGCGCACGGCTCGGACCCGGTGGGCGCGGGGCACGCCTGCGTCGCGCACCTCACGCTGCGGCTGTCCAACGGCGCGCTCGCCCACGTGCACGTCAACTGGCTCTCCCCCACCAAGATCCGCACCTTCGTGGTGGGCGGGTCGAACCGGACCGTGATCTGGGACGACCTCAACCCCACCCAGCGGCTGTCGGAGCACGACCGCGGCGTCGACCGGATCTCCCCCGAGCTGGAGGACGCGGACGTCCGCGGCCGCCGGCTCGTCTCGTACCGCACCGGCGACACCGTCGCCCCGGCCCTGGCCAACCTGGAGGCCCTGCGGTCGGTCATGGTCGAGTTCGCGGCGGCCATCGCCGAGAACCGGCGCCCGCTCACGGACGGCTTCGCGGGCCTGCGGGTGCTCGCGATCCTCGAGGCCGCCTCCGAGAGCCTCGCGAAGGACGGCATGTCCGTGCCGATCCGCGCGATCCAGGAGACCCCGCGCACCACCGCCGGGGTGATCGAGGACGTTCCCACCACGATGGCCCAGCGCGGCCGCGGAGAGGTGACGGTGTGACCAGCAGCGAGAAGGCGGCCCAGCCGGTCGAGGGCCAGCGGGTCCTGGTCACCGGCGGTGCCGGAACCATCGGTTCGACCCTGGTCGACCAGCTCGTCGAGGCCGGCGCGGCCGAGATCGTCGTACTGGACAACCTGGTGCGCGGGCGGCGGGAGAACATCGCCGCGGCGCAGCAGGCCGCGGGCGACCGGCTGACCCTCGTCGAGGGCGACATCAACGACCGCGGTCTGGTCGGCGAGCTGACGGCCGGCAAGGACCTGGTGTTCCACCTCGCCGCGTTGCGCATCACCCAGTGCGCCGAGCAGCCGCGGACCGCGCTGGAGAGCCTGGTCGACGGCACGTTCACGATCATCGAGGCCGCCGTCGAGCACGGGGTGAAGAAGGTCGTCGCGAGCTCGTCGGCGTCGGTCTACGGGCTGGCCGAGGAGTTCCCCACCACCGAGCGCCACCACCCGTACAACAACGACACCTTCTACGGCGCCGCCAAGGCGTTCAACGAGGGCATGCTGCGCAGTTTCCACGCCATGAACGGCCTGGACTACGTCGCGCTGCGCTACTTCAACGTCTACGGCCCGCGGATGGACGCCTACGGCGTCTACACCGAGGTGCTGATCCGCTGGATGGAGCGGATCGCCCGCGGCGACCGCCCGCTGATCTTCGGCGACGGGAAGCAGACGATGGACTTCGTCCACGTCCACGACATCGCCCGCGCCAACGTGCTCGCGGCGCAGGCCCCGGTCACGGACGACGTCTACAACATCGCCACGGCCCAGGAGATCAGCCTGGCCGGGCTGGCCGAGGCGCTGCTGAAGGCCATGGACTCCGACCTCACCCCGGAGTTCGGCCCGGCCCGCCAGGTCAACGGCGTCACCCGCCGGCTCGCGGACATCTCCGCCGCCGCCCGCGACCTCGGCTGGAAGCCGACGATCGGGATGGACGAGGGTCTGCGCGGGCTCGTGCAGTGGTGGAGCGAGGAGACCGGCACGAAGGTCGGCGCATGATCCCGGTGATGAAGCCCCTCCTCGGCGACGAGGAGGCGGAGGCCGTCGCCGCCGCCGTCCGGTCCGGCTGGGTGGCCCAGGGTCCCCGGGTCGCCGAGTTCGAGAAGGCGTTCGCCGCCCACGTCGGCGCCGCGCACGCCGTCGCGACCTCGAACTGCACCACCGCGCTCCACCTGTCGCTGTACGTGCTCGGTGTGGGCCCGGGCGACGAGGTCGTGTGCCCGTCGTTCTCGTTCATCGCGACCGCCAACGCGATCCGCTACTGCGGCGCCACCCCGGTGTTCGCCGACGTCGAGCCGGGGACGGGCAACGTCACCGCCGAGACCGTCGCGGCGGTGCTCACCCCGCGGACGAAGGCCGTGCTGGCCGTCCACCAGGGCGGGCAGCCGGCCGACATCCCGGCGATCAAGGCGGTCTGCGGGGACGTCCCGGTCGTCGAGGACGCCGCGTGTGCCGCCGGTGCCACGTTGCACGGGAACCCGGTCGGAACCGGTGCGCTGCTCGCGGCGTGGTCCTTCCACCCGCGCAAGCTCCTCACCACCGGTGAGGGCGGCATGGTCACCACGGACGACGCCGAGTGGGCCGCGCGGATCCGCCGGCTGCGCGAGCACGGCATGACCGTCTCCGCGGCCGACCGGCACGCCGCCGGCACGAAGGTCGTCCTCGAGGGCTACGACGAGACCGCCTTCAACTACCGGATGACGGACATGCAGGCCGCGATGGGGCTGGTCCAGCTCGGCCGGCTGCCCGGCATCGTCGCGCAGCGCCGGGCCATCGCGGAGCGCTACCGCGAGCTCCTCGCCCCGCTCGGGGTGCGCGCGGTCGTCGACCCGCCGCACGGCACGGCCAACTACCAGTCCTTCTGGGTCGAGCTGCCCGAGGGGGCCGACCAGGTCGCCGTGCTCGGCGCGCTCGCCGAGTCGGGGATCTCCGCCCGCCGCGGGATCATGGCCGCGCACCTGGAGCCCGCGTACGCCGGGCACCCGCACGGGCCGCTGCCCGTCACCGAACACCTCACGCGCCGGACCGTGATCCTGCCGGTGCACCACGAGATCGGGGAGACCGAGCAGCGCGCCGTCGTCGACGCGCTGGCCGGTGCCCTCGGCCTCGCCACCAGCTCCCCGAGCCACTAGGAGCCGCATGGCCGCCCCCACCACCCCGGTCCCGCACGCCCCGATCCCCCTCGTCGACCTGGCCGCCCAGCACGCCGAGGTGGCCGCCGAGGTCGCCGAGGGCTGGGAGAAGGTGCTCGCCCGCACCGCCTTCGTCGGCGGCCCGGCCGTCGCCGAGTTCGAGGCCGCCTACGCCGCGTACTCCGGCGTGGACCACGTCGTCGGCGTCGCCAACGGCACGGACGCGCTCGAGCTCGCCCTGCGCGCCCTCGGCGTCGGGCCGGGCGACGAGTGCATCGTCCCGGCCAACACGTTCATCGCCACCGCCGAGGCGGTCGCCCGCGCCGGGGCCGAGGTCGTGCTCGTCGACTGCGAGCCGGGCACCGCGCTGATCGACGTCGACGCCGCGCTGGCCGCGGTCACCGACCGGACCCGCGCGGTCCTGCCGGTGCACCTCTACGGCCAGGTCGCCGACGTCGCGCGGTTGAAGGCTGGTCTGCCGGACCACGTCGCGATCTGCGAGGACGCGGCGCAGTCCCAGGGCGCGCGGCGGGACGGGCTGCAGGCCGGCGCGATCGGCGACATCGCCGGCACCAGCTTCTACCCGGGCAAGAACCTCGGGGCCTACGGCGACGCGGGTGCGGTGCTCACCGGCTCGGCCGAGCTGGCCGACCGGGTCCGGCTGCTCGGCGCGCACGGCTCGCCGCGCAAGTACGAGCACACCGTCGTCGGCGTGAACAGCCGGCTCGACGCGCTGCAGGCCGTCGTGCTGTCGGCGAAGCTCAGCCGGCTCGACGCGTGGAACGCTGCGCGGCGGGCCGCGGCGGCCCGGTACGACGCCCTCCTCGCCGACCTCCCCGGCGTCACGACCCCGACGGTCACACCGGGCAACGAGCCCGTCTGGCACCTGTACGTGATCGAGGTGGACCGCCGCGACGAGGTCCTGGCGCACCTCAACTCCCATGGCGTGGGCGCGGGCATCCACTACCCCACCCCGGTGCACCTCACCGGCGCCTTCGGGCACCTCGGCAAGACCGGCGACTTCCCGGTCGCCGAGGCGCTGGCGGACCGGATCCTGAGCCTCCCGCTCTACCCCCAGATCACCGAGGAGCAGCAGCGGCTCGTGGTGGACACCCTCCGCTCCGCCCTGTAACTCCCCACCGGCGAACGGCGCTCTCGCTCATACCTGGTGAGCGAGAGCGCCGTTCGCCGTTTCCCGGAGGGGCTCAGCGGGGGCCGAGGAACCACTCCTCCCAGTTGTCGAAGGCGCCGTTCAGGGCGGCGCGGAAGATCAGCGGGCGGTCGATCTGCGTGATGAAGGTGCGCGGGATCGTTCCCGCGGGCCGCGTGTCGACGGCCTGCGCGTACACCGTGCGGTAGACGCGGCTCGCGATGGCCCCGGCCTCCGGCGTCCAGTTCGCCGACTGTCCGAAGGGGATGGCGAACTCGTCGATCTCGTGGCCGAGCATCCTCTCGAGTCGGTTCCGGGACTCGACGAGCTCGCGCTCGGCCGCGGCCGGGTCGAGCCGGCCGAAGTCGGGGTGCGACGCCGAGTGGCTGGCCAGCGTGACCCCGGCCGCCTCGAGCCGGGCCAGCCCGGCCCAGTCGAGGACGTGCGCGTACCCGGCGTCGTGTCCGCCGTCCGCCCACCCGCTGACCGCGAACATGGTCGACGGGACGCCGTGGTGGCGCAGCACCGGCACGGCGTTGTCCAGCACGCTGGTGGCGCCGTCGTCGAACGTGATCGCCAGCTGCCTGCGCTGTGGGGCGGCCAGCACCTCGGCTGGGGTGGCGAAGGTCCAGCCGTCGTCCACGGCGGCCTGCAGGTGCCGCTCGAAGTCGGCCGGCCGTACGTCGTTGACGCCCCACTCGTCCGTGCCGATCGAGTGGTACGCGAGGATCCGGCCGACCGCGGTGCCGCGCGGGCGGGTCAGGCCGGTGCGGGTCCGCAGCGCCTCGTCGAGCGCCAGACCCCACCGCTCCGCCCGCATCCGGCCGGCGACGGCGCACCGGTAGGCGGCCTGGGCCGCGGGGAGCTCGCCGAGGCTGCTGCGCAGGGAGGAGACCGGCACGTCAGCCCTTCCGGCCGACGCCGCTGAGGATCACGCCGGCCAGCAGCGCGGGGACCGTCCACTCCACGGCGTGGATGGTCGTCTCGGGGACCTCCTTGCTCCCCAGGACGGCCGTGCCCGCCACCGCGCCCACGGCGGCCGTGGTGAGACCGAGGCCGACCAGATCGGCCTTGCTGCGGCGCTGGGCCAGCAGGCCGACGCTGCCGAGCAGGTGCGCGGCCGCCGCGGCGCGGAAGATCGGGGTCCAGCGCGCCCAGCCGGCGGAGACGACGCGCTCGCGCTCGAGCGGGCCCCCGGCGGCGTCGGCGGCGGCGTTGAGGCCCGACGCCCCCATCAGCGAGCCGCCGAACCAGGCGGCCGCGCCGACGTCGCGCAGGGCGCGCAGCGCTGTGCTCGCGGTGGAGGCGGTGGTCTGGGTGGCACGGGCCATCTCGGTCTGCTCCTCGGTCCGGTGTGGTCGGCACGGGGCGCCCGGCTCGCTCCGCCGTCGGGGTGGCGGAGGCGGCGTCCCGCGGCGGGGTGGCCGGCCGGACGCCGGCGGGGACCCCGGTGGACTCTCCCGCCGGGGGACTCTAGCGACGGGCCGGTCGGGGCCGGACGCGCAGTCCCTTCCCCGCCCGCTCGTGGGCGGTGCCGCACTCCGGGCACACCAGGTCGTCGCCGAGCCGTTCGCCGCACACGCAGACCCAGCCCTTCACCTGCGCCGGGTTCCCGGCGACGAAGGCGTGGGCCGGCACCGACCGGGTCACGACGGCGCCCGCCGCGACGAAGGCGTGGTCGCCGATCTCCGTGCCGCACACCACGACGGAGCCGGCCCCGAGGGTCGCGCCGCGCCGGACCACGGTGGACAGCAGGGCCTCGGGCCCGCGCTTGATAGCCGCGCGCGGGCGCAGGTCGTTGGTGAAGAGCACGTTCGGACCGAGGAACACGTCGTCCTCACAGGTCACCCCGGAGAAGACGAGGGTGCCGTTCTTGACGGTGACGTTGTCGCCGAGCACGGCCCCGTCCTCGACGAAGGCGCAGTCGCAGATGTTGCAGTCCCGGCCGACCCGGGCGCCGGGCAGGACGTGCGCGAAGGCCCACACCCGGGTGCCCTCGCCGACGTCCGTGCTCTCGCAGAGGCCCTGCGGGTGTACCCGCACCCCGGTCGTGCTGCCCGTCGTGGCGGCCATGCGCGCTCCCGCTCGTCGTCCGTCGTGTGCGGCGCCGACGATAGCCGCGCACCCCGGCCGTCCTCCGCGGCACCGCGTGACCGGCGGGACACCGGGACGGGCGGCGTAACACGCTCCGTCGGGTGATCGATGGACGACGCGGGGTCGCCCTCGGGACCCCGGCGCAAAGCCGCGCACGCTACACCCCGGGACCGGTGGCGGCGAGTCGACCATTAGGCTCCGGGGACCGAGACGAGGAGCGGCGCCGGCGCCCATCGGGTGCGCGCGGCACGGACAGGTCTGACGGGGTACTTCGGTAGTGGAGCGAGACAGGGGTCCGGTGCGCGGCGACGAGCGGATCGCGGGCGGCCCGGGCCGACCCGCCGCGGGCGCGCCGACGAACCGGATCACCGGACCGGGTGCGGACCCGTACGCCGATCCCCCCACCGAGCGGTTCGCCGCCGTCCAGGTCCCCGCGCCGGGCACCGCGGAGAACGCCGCGCTCGACACCGTCGGTCTCCGCAACGCGCGGGTGCCCGAGGCCGCGGAGTCCCCGGTGGCCCCGGTGGCCCCGGCCGCCGAGCCGACGTCCCCCGAGACGGCCGAGCTGCCCGAGACACCGGGCAGCGAGACACCGGGCACCGAGCCGCCGCGCAGGCGCCGCTCGCTCCTGCCCAGCCTCGAGCTCAACGCCTTCGCGCTCATGGCCGCCACCGGCATCACCGCGCTCGTCGGTCTCGGCTTCTGGGCGATCGCCGCGCGGCTGCCCGCCGCCGAGGTGGGCCGGTCCTCGGCGATCCTGTCCACCGCCACGATGCTGTCGCAGGTCGCGGCGTCGAACGTCGGGCTGCTGTTCGGCCGCGTGCTGGCGTCGGCCGGCACCAAGGCGCGCAAGCTCGTCGTGGGCGGCTACGCCATCGCGACCACCATCGCCCTGCTGCTCGGCGCGGGCTTCCTCGTCTTCTTCCCGCACGACGAGCTGTTCCCCACCCTGTGGGACCGGGCGGCGTTCCCGCTGCTCGTCGCGCTGCTGGCGCTGTCCACGCTGCAGGACTGGGTGCTCACCGGGCTGCGCCGCTCCACCTGGATCCCGCTCGAGCAGCTGCTGTTCGCGCTGGGCAAGATGGGGCTGCTGATCCTCTTCGCGAACCTCGCGTTCGAGAAGGGCATCCTCGTCGCCTGGGCACTCCCGATCATCGCGCTGCAGCTGGTGATCTCGCCGATCCTGTTCCTACGGCTGCTCCCCCGCGTGCCCCCGCCCGGCGAGGGCACGCCGCCGATGCCGGACCGCCGCGGGCTGCTGTCGATCTTCCTGGCCGAGTACGCCACCGGCGCCGTCACGGTGATCATCCCGCTGGTGCTGCCGCTGCTGGTCGTGGCGCGGCTGGGCACCGAGGCCAACGCCTACTACGCCCTGCCGTGGCTGATCGCCGAGTCGTTCAGCGTGCTGATCTGGAACATCAGCTCCTCCTACGTCGTGGAGGCCAGCCACGACCGGCGCGAGCAGTGGGCACTGATGAAGCGCACCTTCCGGCTGAGCTACCTCATCGGCGGCCTCGGGGTGCCCGCGCTGTTCTTCCTGGCCCCGTGGGTGCTGTCGGTGCTCGGCGACACCTACTCCGACCAGGGCACCTGGGTGCTGCGCTACGCGGTCCTGGCGATCCCCTTCACGATCATCAACATGAACTTCATCAACACCTCCCGGCTGCGCAACCAGATGGGCCGCGTCGTCGTGCTCGAGGTGTTCACCGCGGCGCTGGTCATCGGGCTCGCGGTGGTGCTCATGGACCGCATGGGCATCGGTGGCGCCGGCCTGGCGTTCCTCCTCGCCCAGGCCGTCACGGCGCTCGTCGTCGCCGTCCCGCTCGTCCGCTTCATGCGGACCCTGCGGCACGACGCCGTCGAGGAGGAGACCGGCCGCACGTCGGAGCCGGGCGACGACACCGACCGATCCGACCCCCCGACAGAGCCGACCCCCGTCGCCGGACTGGCGACGGGAGCGGGCCGGCGCCCGTCCTGACGGACGGCGTCCTCACACACGAGGGAGACCCGAGGAGTGAACGCGCACAGCGCTCCCCGCGCGAGCCGCTGGCCCACGGACCGGCCGCTGCGGCTGCTCGTCGTCCTGCACAACCTGGACATCGGCGGCAGCCAGCGCAACTCCGTGGACCTGGCCGCCGGCGTGCGGGACTTGGGCCACGAGGTCGTGGTCGCCGGGCCCCCCGGTGTCCTCGAGGATGTCATCCACAAGCGCGGGGTGCGGTTCGAGGCGGTCGAGGAGCTGGTCCCGGACAACATCGCGCCCACCGCGCGGGCCGCGTACAAGCGGATCCGGGACCTGTCCCGGCGGCTGCAGCCGGACCTGATCCACGCCTACGAGCTCACGCCCGCGCTGCTCGCCTTCCTCGGCCCGCACCGCCTCGACGACGTGCCGATGACCATGACGATCAACAGCATGTCCGTGCCGGACTTCATGCCCGGCTCGGTGCCGCTGCAGGTCTGCGGGCCGTTGATCGCCATGGAGACCCGCGAGCGCAGCGGCTCCATCGGCGTCCTCGAGATCCCGACGGACACGGTCGGCCAGTACCCGGACTACCCCGGGGGCGACGCGTTCCGGGCCGAGCTCGGGATCGCGCCGGACGAGATCGCCGTCGTCGTGGTCAGCCGGTTCGCCCGGGCACTCAAGCAGGAGGGCCTGGAGACCGCGATCCGCGCCGCGGGCCGCATCCCGCCGCACCACCGGCTCCGGCTGGTGATGGTGGGCGACGGGCCGGCGATGCCCGAGCTGCGGGCCCTGGCCGACGCGACGAACGCCCGCGCGGGCCGCGAGGTCGTGCTGCTCCCCGGGATGCGCGTCGACCCGCGCCCCGCCTACGCCTCCGCGGACATCGCGCTCGGCATGGGCGGGTCGATCCTGCGGGCGATGGCCTTCGGCAAGCCGTGCATCGTGCAGGGCGAGCGCGGCTACTTCCAGATGCTCGACCGCGAGTCGGCCAGGCTGTTCCGCTGGCGCGGCTTCTACGGCATCGGCGACGGCGGCACGGGGGAGGACGCGCTGGTCCGCGAGCTGACCACGCTCCTGGACGACCAGGTGCGCCGCAAGGAGAACGCCGCGTTCGCCCTCGAGCTCGTGCGCCGGCACTACAGCCTCGAGCACGCCCTGCGGGTGCAGATGGAGTGGTACCAGAAGGCGCTCGCCGAGCACGTCCGCCCGAGCCGCAGCGAGGTGGCGCGCACGGTCGCGTCCGTCGGCGCCTGGTTCGCGGCGCGGGCGGCGGGACGGGTCGAGCCGGACACGTTCAACAGCTCCGAGCGGATCGCGCCGGGCATCGCCGGCCCGGTGCCGGACTGGTTCGACCCGGACATCGACACCGACACCGGCAGCATCGACATCGCCAACGCGAAGACACTGAAGCTGAGGGCGGTCCGCCGGGCCTGAGCAGCCGCGGCCCGAGAACGACACCGGCCGGTGCCCCCGCGGGGGCACCGGCCGGTTCGTGTCCGGGTGGGTCAGCCGGAGTACTTGTACTCCTTGATCCAGTCGACCTGCATCTCCGAGGGCTTCACGTTGTTCGGGTCGCCGTCCTCCGGGAACCAGTCGAGCTGGATGCACAGGTGCATCGGGCCCGGCGGCAGCGTGTCCTTGTCCTCGATCCGGTACCACTCGCGGCCGTCGAGGTAGCCGATGACGTGGTCCGGGGTCCACTCCACGGCCCAGTTGTGCCACTCGGTGCCGTCGACGTCGACGGAGTGCTCGATCTGCTTGTTGTCCTCGCTGTAGTGCAGGAACGAGTTCACGTTCTGCCGGTCGCCCGAGGTCGCCTCCATGAAGTCGACCTCGCCGCCCTCCGGCCAGTTCTCCTCGTCCGGCCACAGCAGCAGCAGGGCGTGGTAGGTGGGGTCGCTGGCCGGCATCTTCACCCGGCCCTCCCAGCGCCCGTACATCTGGCCCGGGTTGAGCGCGAGGCCACCGGTGTTGCCCTGCGCGTCGCCCTTGATGGTGAGGATGCCGTCGTTGACGTGGATCGACTCGGTCGTGCGGCGGCCGTTGCCGTCGTGCCCCTCGCCCTTGTAGATGCTCCAGCCGGCGGGGCGCGGCCCGTCGAACTCGTCGACGCGGCTGGGCTCACCCCAGCCCTGCAGGGTGGCGGCGCTGGTGTCGGAGCCCGCGCTCTGGGTCTGCGTGGGCGTGGTCGGGCCGGGCGGCTCGGACACGCTGCCGCTGCCGGAGGTGTTCCCGGAGTCCGACGACGGGCTGCCGACGAGCACGGCGATCAGCGCGAGCACGGCCACGACGGCGACGCCGCCGATGATCAGGCCGGTGCGGCGGGAGATCCCCCGGGTGGGCGCTCCGCCGCCACCGGGCCCGGACTCTTCGGACACTGGGACTCCTCGTCACATCAGACAGCTCAGATCGGACATTCCGGACAGATGGCGAGCGTAGAGCACCGCGTGGACGCCCCCGTCACCGAGTCCAACGACGTCAGCGGTCGGACGTGACGTCCGAGTTCACCGGGGACAGCGGGGGCACCCGCCCGCCGACCCGCCGAGTCGCGCGGCGCCCCCGGACGTAGGCCGAGCCGCCGTCGACGATCCACGCGAGCCGCTCCCCCAGGCTCCCCGCGGCCACGCCCTCGCCGGCGGTGGACTCGCGCGCGCCGATCTGCCGGAACTGCGCGAACGCGGCCGGGATGCGCTTGGCCGCCATCGCCCCGGCCCGCGGGTCCAGGGCGATCTTGGTGAGGAAGGCGCCCAGGCCCATCGAGTAGCCGCGCAGCTGGCTGCGCAGCTCCTCCGGCGACGACCGGTGGTGGTGCCAGACGAACGCGCCCGGGTCGTAGCCCACCCGGTGCCCGGCCAGGACCAGCCGGACCATGAACTCGCAGTCCTCGCCGCCGCGGGTCGGGGCGCCCGCGCCGAGCGCCTCGTCGAACCCGCCGACGGCGCGCGCGATGTCCGCCCGGACGGCGAAGTTCGCGCCGATCCCGAACAGGCCCGGCGAGAAGGGGAAGATCGCGGAGTCCGCGGGCGGGTCGGCCAGCGAGTAGCGGCGCGCCTCGAAGCCACGGTTCCACACCAGGGCGCGCTCGGCGGCCAGCTGCTCCTCGGTCTCCAGCACGGCGCCGACCACGGGGCCGCTGAGGCAGGCCAGGTCCGGCTCGGCGGCGAACACGGCGGCGATGCGGCTGGCCCAGTGCCGGTCCACCTCGGTGTCGTCGTCCGTGAACGCGACGAGCCGGGTGACCGCCTCGCGCAGCCCGCGGTTGCGGCCCACCGAGAGGCCGCGGCGCCGTTCGCGGACGTAGACCACGCCCCGGTCGGCGAACTCCTCGGCGACCAGCCGGGTGCTCTCGTCCGGCGGGTCGTTGTCGACCACGACCACGGTGACGGCCGGGTGGTCACCGGCCACCACGGCGGCGATGCTGGTGCGCAGGCTCTCCGCCCGGCCACGCGTCGCGATCACCACGGTGAGCGGATCGACCGAGGGCGGCAGCGCCTGCTCCTCCCCGGTGTCCGGGCCCAGCTGCGCCTCGATCGCGGCCCGCACGGTCGACGTCGTCGCGCGGCCGCCGGTGAGGCCGACCGAGATCAGCCCCGCGGGCACGCCGCCCGCGGTCACCAGCAGCCTGGCCGCCAGGTACCGGGGGTCCACCGACAGGTCGAGGGCGTCCTGCCCGTCGGTCCGCCGCTCGACCCGGCCGACCCAGGCCGGCGCCCGCCCCGGCAGCTCCATGCTTCTCCTTCGTGGTTCGTCGGCGGTGCGCCTCCCGCACCGCCCGGTCGCGTCAGGCCTGGCCGGCCGGCGCCACCACGTCCTCGGGGGCCGCGGACGGCCGCGCGTGCGAGACGACCTGCGGGCGGGCGAGGTGCACCGGCTCCAGCGGCGTGTTGCCGAGGATCATGTCCGAGGCCTTCTCGGCCACCATCAGGGTGGGCGCGTAGGTCTGGGTGTTGGTGACCGTCGGGAAGATCGACGCGTCGACCACCCGGATCCCGTCGACGCCGTGCACCCGCAGGGTGTCGGGGTCCACGACGTCGTCCGGGGTGCGGCCCATCCGGGCGCTGCCCGTGGGGTGCAGCCCGGTCTGCGCGGTGTGCGAGATCCAGTCGAGGATCTGCTCGTCCGTCTGGAACTCCGGCCCGGGGACGACCTCGCCGCCGTCGACGCCCGAGAAGGCCGGCTGGGCCATGATGTCGCGCGCGATGCGGATCGCCTTGACCCAGTCGTCCCGGTCCCGCTGGTTGTCCAGGTAGTTGAAGATGATCCGCGGATGGGCGGCCGGGTCGGCCGAGCGCAGCGTGACGCTGCCGCGGGAGCGCGCGGCCATGGTGCCGACGTGCACCTGGTAGCCGTGCCCCTCCACGATCCGCTTCTCGTCGAAGGCCATCGCCATGGGCGCGAACCCGACGATCACGTCGGGAAACTCCATGTCCTCGTTGCTGCGGACGAAGCCCGCCGCCTCGAACAGGTTGCTGCCCGCCGGGCCCCGGCCGGCGAGCCACTGCAGGCCCATCTTCGGCCAGTTCTTCTTGTCCTTCATGTGCACCATCGAGATGGGCTGGGTGCACCGGTGCTGGACCTGGACGGCCAGGTGGTCCTCGAGGTTGTGGCCGACCCCGCGCAGGTCGTGGATCGGCGCCACGCCGACCGCCTCGAGCTCCTCGGCGCGGCCGACCCCGGACAGCTGCAGCAGCTGCGGGGTGTTGAAGGCGCCGCCGGACAGGATGATCTCCTTCGCCCGGACGATCTCCTCGTGGCCGCCGGCGGCGCGGAAGGTCACCCCGACCGCGCGCGTCCCGGAGAACACGACCTGCGTGGCCAGTGCGCGGGTGCGGACCTCGAGGTTGGGCCGCCCCATCACCGGGTGCAGGTACGCCTGCGACGACGACTGCCGCCGGCCCCGCCGGATGTTGCGGTCGAACGCCGCGAAGCCCTCCTGCACCGCGCCGTTGAGGTCCGCGGTGAGGTTGTACCCGGCCTGCTGGGCGGCCTCGAAGAACAGCGCGAACAGCGGGTGGTCGGCCGGGGCGCGCTCCACCGTCTGCAGGCCGCCGCGACCGCGGTACTCGTTCCCGCCGAAGGTCAGCGAGTCCTCGATCTTCTTGAAGTACGGCAGGACGTGCGCGTAGTCCCAGGCGTCGTCGCCGACGACCTTCGCCCACTGGTCGAAGTTCGCCGGGTGGCCCCGGACGTAGGTCATGGCGTTGATCGAGCCGGAGCCGCCGAGCAGCTTGCCGCGCGGCAGGTCCATGCGGCGGTTCTGCATGAACGGCTCGGGCTCGGAGACGTAGTGCCAGTTGTGGCTCTTGCTGGCGATCGCCAGGCCCATCGCGGCCGGCATGTGGGTGAACACGTCCCAGAACGGGTCCGCTTTCCCGGCCTCGAGAAGGAGCACCCGGTGGGCGGGATCGGCGCTCAGCCGGTTGGCCAGGACGCACCCGGCCGCACCGCCGCCGACCACGACGAAGTCGTAGACCTTGTCCGACATGAGGTGTTGGGCCCTCCTCCTGGGAACGCTGCGTACCTGCGCCCCGCGTCGCCGCGGCCCGGCACTCCCCGGGTCGCCGCGGCCGCAGCGGCGGTCACGATATCGCGGTGAAATCCACCACCCCGACTCAGGTCAGGGCGCGGCTCCTGCCGCGGGTGCGTTCGGGTCTGCGTTCGGATCAGCGTTCGGGTCGGTGGCCGCGGGGGCGTTCGGGTCCGCCGCGGCGGGGGCGTTCGGGTCCGCGGGCGGGGCCGGAGCAGGCTGTCGCGGCTGGTCCAGCGGGAGCCCGGTGACGGGGTCGGTGCGGGTCAGGACGGAGTGCACCACCTGCTGTCCACCCTGGACGGTGAGCAGCGCGACGACGACGGCGACCACGCCGACCGAGGCCACCGTGAGCGCCCGCACCCGCGTGGGCGTGCGCCCCGGCCGGCCGCGGCTGCTCTCCACCACCCAGGCCCGGATGCCGAGGACGACCAGCAGGCCGAGGAACGACAGCCACACCCACTTGTCGAATCCCGGGTCGATCGTCATCCGGGCCTCCCCGCGGTACCGCCGGGGAGCACGGGCGCCCCGACCTTGCGCAGCACGTAGTCGTACGGGTCGTCCGGGCTCTGGTACCAGAAGTAGTACGTGCCCTGCTGGACCAGGGTGTTGGCGTAGTCCAGCGACCAGTTGTGCGGCTTGCCGTAGAGGTAGACGCCCTGGGCCTCGATGGACCCGAAGTTCACGATGACGTCGGGCGAGACCTTGGCCGTGCAGCCGATCGGGTCGTCCGAGACGCCGATCCGGCCGCAGCCCGGCACGCCGCCGCCGCGCCCGAAGAGCGTGAGGCCCTCGATCGCGAACGGCCCCGGGTCGGAGACCGGGATGACGTTCTGCCCGGGTGGGGTCGTCGCGACGACCGACCGGAACATCGCGGCGTCCTCGGGATAGACGACCTGGTAGGAGTCGTTGCCGCCGCGCAGGAACACGAGCATGCCGAACAGCGCGACCATCCCGACCGCCAGCACCGGCCGCATCCACGCGCGCTTGCGGACCGTCCAGCGCAGGAAGTCGGCGCCCAGGATCGTGAGGATCGGCAGACCGAACAGCACGATCCGCAGGAAGCCCTCGCTGCCGTAGCCCTGTGCGGCGAACGCCATCGGCACCACGGCGAGCCCGATCGGCACGAGGTCGCGGCGGCGCCGCCAGTAGACCCACGCGCCCACGATGCCCAGCAGGTACGACAGCCCCGCGACGAGCACGCGCCCGTACTTGACGACGATCTGGCCCGCGTCGCCGGTCAGCCGGTCGGCCACGCCCTCCTGCAGCGCGGCGCCCGTGTCGCCGGTGCCGATGAACAGCGTGATCTGGTTCATCCAGATGGAACGGGCGGCGATCAGGATGAAGAGGATCACGCCGATCATGCCGACCAGCACGAGCCCGCGACCCCGGTAGCGGCCCACGACGGCCAGCAGGAACAGCTGGCCGAGGATCGCGAACGGGGTGAGCTGGTGCGCCGGGATGACGGCGAGGATGCACAGCGCCGCGCAGAAGTAGACCAGCAGCAGCTGGCGCGGGGGCAGCGTCGGCCGGTTCGGCGGCGTCATGCCGGAGACCAGCCAGCGGTGCAGCAGCGGCAGGCGCTTCGCGCCGCGGTGCGGGGCCGGCCAGCCCGGCACGCCGCTCGGGTCCGTCCGCCGGGTGGCCAGCGGGCCGAGGGCGAACGTCAGCACCGTGAGCAGCAGGCAGATGCCCGTGGCCTGCGGCGAGAAGTAGTCCTGCTCGATCCAGTTCAGGCCGACGAACAGCCAGGCCGCGGCCCAGGGGGCACGGGTGCCGCCCAGCATCGAGCGGGCCAGCGCGTAGATGCCGATCGCCCACACCGTGACGACGGCGGGCGGGAACCAGCGCAGCACCTCGTCGAGCTGGTCGGCGCCACCGGCCTGGCGGAACCACGCCCACTGGGCGAAGAACGCGGGCCAGGAGAACCGGGCGTCGAGACCCTGCGGCGGGACGCCGTTGGCGACCGCCACGGCGTCGACGAAGCCGGTGATCGTCCAGGCCGTGCCGAACCGCGCGGCGGGCTCGACGACCGACGGCAGGCCCGTCGAGCAGAGGATGAGGACGCCGGTGGCGGTGCCGAGCATCGGGATGCGCGGGCGCCGGGCGTAGAGCTCGGAGAGGCAGGAGCCGATCGCGAACAGCAGGGCCAGCCAGCCCGGGATGCCGAGCACCTTGGCCAGGCCCCAGCCGTCGAGCGCCTGCAGGTCGGTGGTGACCACCGCGAGCGGCAGCATCGCCACCGCGAGCAGGGCGAGGGCCGGCGAGAGCCAGCGGTCGATCACGACCCGGTTGCGCCCGAACCAGGACGGCTCGGCGGGCGGCTCGGCGTCGGCCGGCGGGACCGGGGGCGGGACGAGCGGGATCGCCGCGGTGGGCGGGTCGCTGCCGTCCGGGCCGTTCCCCGGCGTCGCGCCGACGGGGCGGAGGACCTGCGTGGCCTCGGGGTCGCTGCGGACGGTGCCGCCCTGCGCGTCCGTGGCGCGGCCACCGTCCTCGCGCGGGGTCCCGCGGTCGTGGGCGCCCCGGCGGGTGTCCTGCGTGGTCACTGGGCGACCACCGCGTGCCGGAGCAGGAAGGGGATGCTGATCCCGGTGACGATGTAGAGCATCAGGTCGGGGTGCCACCAGACGGTGCTGACCATGATCTGCGCGGCGAGCAGCGTGGTCGCCACGCCGACGCCCAGGGTCAGCAGCCAGACGTGCGCCGCGGGCGCGCGGCGCAGGAAGCCCGCCGCGGACCAGCCGGGGCCCAGCAGCAGGAAGCCGATCGTGACGAAGAGGCGGATGTCGCCGACGGTGCCGCCGGTCACCTTCAGCAGGCTCAGTGCGCAGGCCGCGACGCCGGCGACGACGAGCATCAGCGCGACGCCGCGACGCGCGGTGCGGGCGCGCGTCAGCTCCGCCGCGGAGGGCATGCTCACCGCGTCACTCCGTTCCCTCGCCGGACGTGGTCCGTGGCCGACACCGTTCCCGTGCTCGGCACCGTGGGGATGCTCGGCACCGTCTCGCTCGACACCGCGTGGCGCACCGGTCCGCGCGGCGGGACCGCGGCACACCGTCCGGCGCCGGACGGACCCCGGCGCCCGTCAGGAGTATGCCGGGCGCCGGTGATCCGCAGGAGGCGACCCCTCAGGAGGCCTCCTCCTCGAGGGCGTAACGCGCGTCGAGCGCCTCACGCTGCGCCGTGGCGCGCTGGGGCGCGGGACGGTCGGTCCCGGCCGCCGGACGGTTGCCCGGGCGCGGCGACTGGCGCGGCGGGGCGGTCGCCGCGGGCGGCGACGGGGGCACGGCCGTGGCCGCCTCGACCTGCTCGATCGGCTGGGCGGGCTCGGTCGTCGGGGGCACCGGCAAGGTGTCGGCGGTCCCGAGCGGGCGGCCGTTGCCGTGTCCGTTGGTGTGGCCGTTCGAGTGGCCGTTGCCGTTCACGTGTCCGTTGTGGACGGCGTGCCCGTTCTGTCCACCGTGGCCGTTCGACGGCGCGTGCCCGTTCCGCGCGTGTCCGTGGGCAGCGCCGTTCACAGCTCCGTTCACCGAACCGTTCAGCGGGGCGCCCACCGGGCCGCTCAGCGGGCCGTCGTGGGGCGTGCCGTACCGCGCCGCGGCCGGAGCCGCCACCGCCGGTGGCTCCACGCGCCGCTGGTTGGCCCGCCGCCGCTCGGCGGCGAGGGTGCGCAGGACCCGCGTGCCGTCGGCGAAGGTCCGCAGGTTGGTGTCGCCGAAGAGGCGCTCGCGCTCGTAGGAGGGCACCTCGGTGACCTTGAGCTCGGCCGCGGCGACCCGGCAGGCCAGCACGGTCTCGATCTCGAAGCCGTCCCCCCAGAGCATCGACCCGTCGTCCGGTGCGGGAGCGTCCACCGCCGGCAGCTCCAGCAGGGGCAAGAGGTCGGCCCAGAAGGCGTTGTAGCCGTAGCAGAGGTCCGAGTGCCGCGTGCCGAACAGCGCGTTGGCCACGCCGTTGAGCCCCGCGTTGCCGGTCCGCCGCAGCAGCGTGATGTCGTCGCTGCCGCCGCCGCGCGCGAAACGGGTGCCCTTCGCGAAGTCGGCGCCCGCCTTCAGCGCCGCCACGAACGCCGGGATCTCCGCCGGGTCGGCCGAGCCGTCGGCGTCGAACATCACGATGATGTCGCCGGTGGCGGCGGCGAACCCGCACGCCATCGCGTTGCCCTTGCCCTTGCGCGTCTGCTCGACGATCCGCACCCACGGCAGCACGCGCCGCGCGGTCTCCACCGTGCCGTCGACGGAGTTGCCGTCGACGACGATCACCTCGTGCACCGCGGGCCGCACGGCCGCGATCGCGGGCAGCACCACCTGCAGGTTACGGGCCTCGTTCCGGGTGGGGACCACCACGGACACGGTCGGATCGTCACTGCGCTCAAACCTGCGCCGATCACTGCGCTGCATCGCAGTCTCCCCCTCGTCGCACCTCGTGTGCTGTCGCGCTGACGCATCGGCGCCCGACTTCTGCAGGTCGAGATGTCACCCGGTACTCCGTCATCGCTTGGCTTATCTGTCGGCCTCGTCGGTGCGTTACGTGACGGGGCGTTGCCCTGACCGCGTGCACACCGTTCACAGCGCCCCCCGTTCGGGTCCCGGACGACCACGCTCCGGTCACTCCGCGGGCGCTCGGCTGCTCCGGGTCCACCACGCGAACCTTACGGACAGTGCGATCGGCCCGCCGACCGGGGGCGTCCTGTGTGCTCGGTAGAGTGCCGCCCCATGGACAGCACGGACCGCCACGCCCACGCGGCGGAGCAGCGGGAACCGGGCGCCCGGTGACCGCGGCCGGCTTCCCGGGCGGCTACCAGGCCACCGTGTCCGTGGCCGCGGCCGTCACGGAAGGCGAGCGGCACCTGGCCGAGACGATCGGCTCGGTCCTCGAGCAGACGGAGCCCGAGTTCGAGCTCGTGCTGTTCGACAACGCCAGCACGGACGCGACCCACGACATCATGCGCTCCTTCGCCGACCCGCGCATCCGGGTGGAGCGGACGGGCGAGCGGCTCCCCCGGGCCGAGGCCCGCAACCGGGCCGTCGCGCTGAGCCGGTCCCCGCTCGTGAAGACGATCACGGACGGCGACATCCTCCACCCGCGGTGTCTCGAGCTGCAGATCCAGCCGCTGCTCGACGACCCGGGCCTCACGCTCGTCGCGGCCCGCCGGCACGTCGTCGACGACAAGAGCCGGGTGCTGGTCCCCCGCCGCGGGCTGAACGGGCTGATCGGCACGCGCAGCGGCGACGAGGTGGCCCGCAAGATCGTGCGCAGCCGCAGCAACCTGATCGGCGACGCGTGCAACGTCACGTTCCGGCGGGAGAGCTTCACCGCGGCGGGCGGCTGGCGGGGCCGCCGGGACGAGCTGCTCGACCTGGACTGCTGGCTGCGCCTGCTGCACCACGGGGACTTCCTCGGTCGGCCCGAGCCGCTCGCGGCCGTGCGGATCAGCGGCGGCCCGCGCCAGCCCGGCTACGCCGAGCGGGTCCGCGGGGAGCACACGGCGATCGTCGCCGAGCTCGGCGACTCCCCCGCCTACGAGGTCCGCGCGCTCGACCGGCTGGTCGGTGCGGTGCTCGCGCCCGTGGGTGCGCTGCGGCGGTCCGGTCTGTCGGTGCTGGCCTCGCGCTCGGAGAAGCGCGAGGAGCGGGAACGCGAGCGGGCGCTCGCCGCGACCTGACCCCGGACCCCGGTCGGCGGCCGACCGACCCGACCGGACCTGCCCGTCGGACGGGCCGACCCCTCCGACCGGACAGTCGCACCGGTCTCGCTCCCGCACATTGTTTGCGATTGCCTCGCCGACGCGTTGAGATGGGGGCGGCGCCGTCTCCGGCGCTCCCCTCGGCACCCGGGAGGCCTCCTCCATGGTCACCATGGTCACCGCCATGCACATGAGCGACGGGCTGGTGAACGCCACGACCTCGCTCGTCTTCGGGGCCGTGGCCGTCGTCGGCCTCGTGCTCTGCCTCGTCCGCGCCCGCGCGGACCTCGACGAGCGCACCGCGCCGATGGCCGGGCTGGTCACCGCGTTCGTGTTCGCCGTGCAGATGATCAACTTTCCGATCCTGCCCGGCGCCAGCGGCCACCTCCTCGGAGGCGCCCTCGTCGCGATCCTCGTCGGCCCGTGGGTCGGCACGGTGTGCATCGCGATCGTGCTGCTCGTCCAGGCGCTCCTGTTCGCCGACGGCGGGCTCACCGCGCTGGGCACGAACATCACGAACATGGCGCTCATCGGCGTCTTCACCGGCTACGGCGTGGCCCTGCTGCTGCGCCGGGTCGCCCGGCGCAGCCGCAGCGGCCTGGTCGCCACGGCGTTCGTCGCCGCCTTCGTCAACACGGTGGTCGCCTCGCTGGGCTTCGTCCTCGAGTACGCGATCGGCGGCAGCGGCGGGGCCGGGCTCGGCACCGTGTTCGCGCTGATGGTGGGCCTGCACGCGCTGATCGGCATCGGTGAGGGCGTGATCACCGCCGCGACCGTCGGCGCCGTCGCGGCCGTGCGCCCGGACCTCGTCCACCTGCTGCGGGGCACGGCGACGCCGCTGGTCCGCAGGTCCGCGCCGACCACGCCGGCCGCCGGGGGTGCGACGTGAACGGGCGGCGCGGGTTCCTCCTCGGCTTCCTGGTGGTCGCCCTGCTCGTCGCGGGCGGGCTCTCCTACTTCGCCAGCTCCAGCCCCGACGGGCTGGACACGGTCGCGCTGCACGGCTGCCAGGTCACCGAGACCGGCGGCGGCGAGCAGCTCGACGGCACGTGCATCGCGCAGAACGCCGGCGAGCACGCGACCTCGGGCTCGCCGCTGGCGGACTACTCGGTGTTCGGCGGCGACGGCACGGTCGGGATCGCCGGCGTCGTGGGCGTGCTGGTGACCCTCGGTGTGGCCTTCGCCCTGTTCCGTGTGCTGGCCCGGCGGTCCCCCGCCCGGTCCGCGCCGTCCACCGAGCCCGAGGACGACTGACGTGGGCGCGGGACACGCCCACCCGCTGCACCTGCACCGCGACTCCCCCGTCCACCGGCTGCCGCCGCAGGTGAAGATCGTCGCGGCGTTCCTCGGCGTGGTGTGCGTGGTCGCGACCCCGCGCGAGGCCTTCCCGGTCTTCGCCGGCTACCTCGTGCTGCTCCTCGGCGTCTGGCTCGCGGCCCGCATCCCGGTGGGCTGGATCCTGCGCCGCTCCGTGATCGAGCTGCCGTTCGTGGTGCTCGCAGTGCTGCTGCCGATCACCGGACCGGACCCGCGCATCGAGTGGCTCGGGATGTCGCTCTCCGAGCCCGGGCTGCTCGGCGCGTGGAACATCCTGGTCAAGGGCACGCTCGGTGTCCTCACCTCGCTCACGCTGGCCGCCACGACGCCGATGCGAGACCTCCTCGTGGGGCTGCAGCGGCTGCGGGCCCCGGCGCTGGTCACCACGATCGCCACGCTCATGCTCCGGTACGTCGACGTGATCGCCGGAGAGGCCCGGCGGATGCGGCTGGCCCGGGTCGCCCGCGGGCACGACCCGCGGTTCCTCTGGCAGGCCGGTGCGACCGCCCGCGGCGTGGGGGCGCTGTTCGTGCGCTCCTACGAGCGCGGCGAGCGGGTGCACCTCGCCATGCTGTCCCGCGGCTGGACGGGCGCGATGCCGGTCCTCGCCGAGAACCGCACGACCCGGCGGGACTGGGCCGCCGGGCTGGCGCCGGTCGCCGTCGCCGCGGCGCTGGCCGTGACCGGATGGGTGATCACATGACCCGGGCCGACCCGTTGGACGACACCGACGCGGTGGTCCCCGCGCCGCCGTCCCTCCTCGTGCGGGACCTCCTGTTCGCCTACCCGGACGGCCACCAGGCGTTGCACGGCGTGGACCTGCGGATCGAGCCGGGCGAGCGGGTCGCCCTGCTCGGCCCCAACGGCGCCGGCAAGACCACCCTGGTGCTGCACCTCAACGGGATCCTCGCCCCCGGCGAGGGCACTGTCGAGGTGGGCGGACTGCCCGTGGGCAAGGAGCACCTGCAGGAGATCCGGCGCCGGGTCGGGATCGTCTTCCAGGACCCCGACGACCAGCTCTTCATGCCCTCGGTCCGCGAGGACGTCGCCTTCGGGCCGGCCAACTTCGGGCTGAGCGGGCCGGCGCTCGCCGAGCGGGTCGACCAGGCGCTCGCGGCCGTCGGGATGGGCGAGCACGCCGACCGCTCGCCGCTGCACCTCTCCGGCGGGCAGCGCCGCCGGGTCGCGCTGGCCACGGTACTGGCCTGCGACCCCGAGATCCTGGTGCTCGACGAGCCGTCGTCGAACCTCGACCCGGTCGCGCGCCGCGAACTCGCGGAGGTGCTGCTCGGGCTGGGCCGGACGATGTTGATGGTCACCCACGACCTGCCGTACGCGCTGCAGCTCTGCCCGCGCAGCGTGGTGCTCGACGACGGCGTGGTCGTGGCCGACGGACCCACCCGGGAGCTCCTGGCGGACCGCGCCCTGCTGGAGCGGCACCGCCTGGAGCTCCCGTTCGGCTTCACCCTGGGCCAGGGCGACTAGCTAGCGGGGCGGGGCCTCCTCGGACCAGTCGCCGCGGGCGGGGACGCCGTTGGGTGGGAGCTCCCCGGTGCCCAGGGCGGGTCGCGCCTCCTCCCCGATCGCCGGCACGTGCTGGGTCGCCTCGGCCGTGGCCGCCGCGACCTGCCGCGCGATCTCGGGGTCCCCGGTGGTGTCGAACCAGTCCTTGACGGACTCCTCGTCCTCCTCGGGGACCGAGCGCACGCCGTCGTCGGGTGAGGGGGTGTACTTGAAGACGCCGTCCTCGCCCGGCGCGCCGAGCATTTTGGTGAAGCCCTCGAGCGCCTTGCCGAAGTCCGACGGCACCAGCCACACCTTGTTCGCCTCGCCCGCCGCCATCTGCGGCAGGGTCTGCAGGTACTGGTAGGCGAGCAGCTCCGGGGTCGGGCGGCCGGCCTTGATCGCGGCGAACCGCTTCTCGATCGCCTTCGCCTCACCCTGCGCCCGCAGGTACTGCGCCGCCCGCTCACCCTGCGCCCGCAGGATCCGGGACTGCCGCTCGGCCTCGGCGTTGAGGATCGCCGCCTGCTTGGCACCCTCCGCGGTGAGGATCTGGCTCTGCTTCTGGCCCTCCGCGCTGCGGATCGCCGACTCCCGCTGGCCCTCGGCGGTGAGGATCATGGCCCGCTTCTCGCGGTCCGCCTTCATCTGCCGCTCCATCGACTCCTGGATCGACGGCGGCGGGTCGATGGCCTTGATCTCCACGCGCTCGACGCGGATGCCCCAGCGCCCGGTGGCGTCGTCGAGCTCGCCGCGCAACACGTTGTTGATCTGGTCCCGGGAGGTGAGCGTCTCCTCCAGCGTCATCCCGCCGACGACGTTGCGCAGCGTGGTCGTGGTGATCTGCTCGACGCCGGTGATGTAGTTCGAGATCTCGTACACCGCGGACTTCGGGTCGTTGACCCGGAAGTAGACGACGGTGTCGATGTTCACCGTGAGGTTGTCCTGCGTGATCACCGGCTGCGGCGGGAAGGACACGACCTGTTCGCGCAGGTCGATCCGCTCCCGGATCCGGTCGACGAACGGCACCAGGAACGCGAGCCCCGGGTCCTGCGTGGTCTTGTACCGGCCCAGCCGCTCGACCACCGCGGCGGTCGCCTGCGGGATGATCTGCACCGCCTTCGCGAGCGTGATGATCACGAATATCACGATCAGCACGACCACGACGAGCAGTCCGACGTTCACCGTCTCCATGTCCCTTCCCCCGTCTACTCGGCGAGCACGAGCACGGTGGCGCCCTCGATGCGCACCACCGTGACCCGGTCCCCGGGCTCCATGACCTGCTCGCCGTCGAAGGAGCGGGCGGACCACTCGTCCGGCCCGATCCGCACGCGGCCGCCGTGCCCGTCGACCCGCCGGGAGACCACCGCCGGCCCCCCGACGATCTTGTCGGTGTGGTGCACGTAGCCCTCCACCGACTTCTGCGCCTTGCGCCGCAGCACCGGCCGCACCCCCGCGAGCAGCAGCACCGAGGAGATCGCGAACAGCAGGGTGCTGCCCAGCCACCCCAGGCCGAACAGCGCCGAGCCCCCCGCCGCGACGAGCGCCCCGCCGCCGAGCATCAGCAGCACGAACTCCCCCGCCAGCATCTCGCCGGCGAGCAGGGCGATCCCGGCGATCAACCAGATCAGCGGAACCATGACCCCAGGATGGCAGAGGTCACGGACCGGGGTGGCCGAAATGATCATTTCGGTCGCACAACGGTCGTGGTCAGCCCTCCTGGGTGACGAAGTCGATCAACTGCTCGACGGCGCCGATCAGCGAGGGGTCCAGGTCGCGGAAGGACTTCACGGCGCCGAGCACGCGGCGGGCGCCGTCGGCGGGCTCGCCCCAGCGCAGCGCCTCGCACACGCCGGTCTTCCAGTCCGTGCCGCGCGGGACCTTCGGCCAGGCCCGGATCCCGACGGCCTGCGGCTTGACCGCCTCCCAGACGTCGACGAACGGGTGGCCGGTCACCAGGACGTTCGGCCCGGCGACGGAGGCGGCCTGGCGGGTCTCCATGCTCCCGGCCACGAGGTGGTCGACAAGGATCCCGAGCCGCCGGTGCGGGGCCGGGCCGAACTCGCGGACGGCGGCGGCGAGGTCGTGCACGCCGTGCAACGGCTCGACGACCACGCCCTCGACCCGCAGGTCGTGGCCCCAGACCGTCTCGAGCAGCGCGGCGTCGTGAATGCCCTCGACCCAGATCCGGGCCGCACGGGCGGTGCGCGCCTTCAGGTTCTCCACCCGGACCGAGCCCGATGCCGACCGGACCGGCCCCGTCGGCGCGGCCGCGGGCTTCACGAGGGTGGCCGGGCGACCCTCGAACAGGAAGGCCGCCGGGCGCAGGGGGAACACCCGACGGGCGCCGAAACGGTCCTCGAGGGTGACCTCGCGGACGTCGATCTTCACGACCGCGCCGCAGAACCCGCTCGCCGGGTCCTCCACCACCAGACCGGGTTCGGCGGGGACCTCCGGGATCTCCTTCCGCGTGCGGACCCGGGTCCCGTCGGCGCCGAACGCGCCGCGGTAGTCGTGCGTGCGGGGTGCGGGCATGTCCGGGTTGTATCCCAAGGGGCACATCGGGTCGCGGGCGACACGCGGAGGGGCGCCCGAAGAGCGCATCACCCGTGCGGCCGACCGGCCGCCCTTCACCGAACGTCACGCAGCGTCACCCGCACGGCAGAGGCCGGGTTCCCGTCGCCCGTGGTTAGCCTGGCGTTCGTGCCCCGCTCCTCCGCCACCTTCGCGGTGTGGTCCTCGGCCTGGCTGGCCGGGGCCGCCGCGCCGGACGACGTGCTCGACGCGCTCACCGCCTGGGCCGAGGCGCACGACGTCGTCGCCGCCGACGAGGCCACTGCCGCCGCCACGGACCTCCCCGCCCCGGGCGCCCCCGTCTCGTCGCTGACCTTCCTGCTCGCCGCGCTGCGCCGGGCACCGCGCGGCGCCGGCCGGCTGGTGCTCCCGGTCGCCGGCGACATCCGCGGCCTGCCCGGGCCCGGGTCCTTCACCTCGGCCGCGATCGCCGCCGGTGAGGGCGTGCTGTACGGCGAGGCGGGGCTGGGAGTGGTGCCGAGCCCGATCGCCGACGGCGTCCTGCGCTGGACCGTGCACACCGTCCCCGCGCCGGTGCCGCCGGCGGAGCACGTGCCGCTGGCGGAGGCCGAGCACGAGCTGCGGTCGCAGGTGCGGCAGTCGACCTCGCTCCTCACCGAGCTCGGCGTCGCCCGGCACCGGCCCGGGGTGCGCGAGGAGATCGCCGCGGCCCTGCGCGCCCGACCGGCCACGCACTGGCCCGCCGGGATGCCGGGGCGCGCGCTGCGCGTGCTGCAGCAGGCGGACGAGGTGGAGGCGATCCTCGCCGCCGCCTCCGCCGACGAGCCCGGGGGCGCCCTCTCGGCCTCCGCCGCCACCGCCCGTCGCGAGGCCCTCCGCCCCCTCGACACCGCCGTCCGGATCGCCCGCCGCGCCGCGGTCGCCGAAGCGGTCCGCACCTACGCCCCCACCCCGTAACGCGGCGAACTCGAGGGTTCGACAGCCCGGTCCCGCGAGTCGGGAGTTCCAGCACCGCGAGTCGGGAGTTCCAGCACCGCGAGTCGGCAGTTTCGGGCGCCCGAGATGCACATCTCCGTCGCTCTCGACATTGTGACGTTCGGTGACCCGCAGATGCCGACTCGCGGGACTCAGTTCCGGCCCCGCGCCGCGGTGATGAGGGCCCGCGCCGCCGGTCCGTTGGGACCGTCCGCCCGCCACGCCAGCTCGATGCGGCTCCGCACCTCCGGCACCAGTCGCGCGGCCCCGACGTCGAGCCCCGCCGCGCGGATCGCGCTCGCCGGCAGCACCGCGACCCCCAGCCCGCGCGCGGACAGCCGCGCGAGCAGCAGCGGGTCCCCCGCCTCGAAGGCGATCCGAGGGCGCACGCCGGCCGACGCGCACGCCGCGTCGAAGGCGCCGCGCGGCCCCGTCCCCGGCGACATGCACATCAGGGGCCGGTCGAGCAGCTCGTGCAGCCCCACCTCGTCGGTGTCCAGCCCGACGGCGACCAACGGCTGCTCGGTGATCGTCCGCGTCGCGACGCCCGGCGGCGGATCGCCCGCGACGCCCGCCCACACCAGGTCCACCTCCCCCGCGACCAGCTGCGCGAGCAGCGCCTCCGAGGTCCCCTCCCGCAGCGAGATCTCGACCGCGGGGTGCGCCCGGCGGAACTCCGCGAGCAGGTCCGGCAGATCGGTGGCGGCCAGCGACGGCGCCATCCCGACCGCCACCCGCCCGCGGACCAGGCCTTTCAGCTCGTCGACGGCCAGCTGCACCCCCTCGACCGCCGCGAGCGCCGCCCGGGCGTAGGGCAGCACGGCCTCTCCCGCGGCCGTCGGCGTGACCCCACGGGAGGTCCGGGTCAGCAGCGGCTCCCCGAGCTCGCGCTCCAGCTGTCTGAGCTGGGCGCTCACCCCGGGCTGGGCGACGTGCAGGCGGGCGGCCGCTGCCGTGACGGTCCCCTCCTCGACCACCGCGACCAGATACTGCAGGTGACGCAGCTCCATAACCGATGATGCTAGTGGCGAGACGATCCATCTCTTGGACTTCTGGCGGACGGCGGCCGAGGGTGGAGCCGTGTCCACGACCAGCACCCTCACCGGCACCGTCCTCCGCCCCGACGACCCCGGCTACGACGCCGAGCGCCGCGGGTTCCAGGCCGCCCGCGCGCACCGTCCGGACCTCGTGGTCGTCGCCTCGAGCCCGGCCGACGTCCGTGCCGCCGTCAACCATGCCCGCGACCGCGGGCTCGATCTCGCCATCCAGTCGAGCGGGCACGGGCTCGCCGCCCCGCTCGACGGCGGACTGCTCATCAGCACTCGTCGGATGCGCACGGTCACGGTGGACCCGGTGACCCGCCGCGCCCGCGTCGAGGCGGGTGCGACGTGGGGGGACGTCGTCGCCGCAGCAGCTCCGCGCGGCCTCGCGCCGCTCAGCGGCAGCTCCCCCGGCGTCGGGGTCGTCGGCTACCTGCTCGGCGGCGGGTTCGGCCTGCTCGGCCGCACCTTCGGGTTCGCGGCCGACCGGATCGGTCGGGTCGAGGGCGTCACGACCTCCGGTGAGGCGGTCGAGCTCGACCACCTGCCGAAGGACGGCACCGTCGTCACGGCCGTCGAGGTCGAGCTCGTCGAGCTCACCGAGGTCTGGGGCGGCTCGCTCGCCCTCGAGGTCACGCCGGCCGTGCTCGACGGTTGGGCCGCCTGGAGCGCGGACCTGCCGGAGGAGGTGACGACCGGGATCTCGCTCGTGCCCTTCCCCGACGACCCGGCCCTGCCCCCGCCGTTCCGCGGGCGGCACATCGCCATGATCACGGTCGCCGCCACCGCGGACGTCGACGGTCTCGTCGGATCCCTGCGCGAGCTGGCCCCGGCGCTCCACCAGCGGCTCGGGTGGCTCCCGGTGGCGGAGTCGCACACGATCCACCACGACCCGACCGAACCCGAGCCCTACGCCGGCGACGCCCGCCTGCTCCGCACGCTCGACGGCGACGGGCTGCGGGCGATCCCGGCTCTGACGGGCCCGTCCGCGCCGGTCCCGTCCGTGGTCGAGGTGCGTCGCCTGGGTGGGGCGTACACGCGCGGCCGGACCGTGCCCGCCGCGTTCCGCGAGGCCGAATACCTGCTCCGGGCCATCACCATCGTCGACGGCCCGGACGAGGCGGCCGCCCGCGCGCTCCACCGGAACCTGTTCCGCCCGTTCGCCGCCGACGACCTGGGCCGGGCGTGGTCCTTCGCCTACGGCCTCACCGCTCCGAACTAGTCATTGACAAGTTCCCTCGCTCGCGCCAGTCTTGTCAGTGACTAGTTCGACGAGAGGAGCTCGCGATGTCCGTCCTGACGACCACGGTCCCCATGCCCCTGGTGCGCGGGAACTGGCAGGTCCTGGAGCCCGTGCACGCGGTGCTCTACTACGCACCCGAGGTCGCCGCGGAGGTGGCGGCGCTCGGCTTCGACACCGCCACCCGCTGGCCGTCGTACTTCCCGCTGCGGGCCGCGCCGCTCGGCCGGCCGGGCGCGGAGGTCGTGACCTCGGCCTTCTACAGCTTCAGCCCGGCGATGGTGGCCGAGCACATGCGGAGCGCCTGGACCACGTCGTCGCCCGACGACGTCCGCGCCGCCCGGCTCCGCGGCGTCGACGCCGGACTCCGCGCGCTGCTCGGCCCGCTCGCCGACGCACCCGCCACCGGAGAGGCCGTCGAGCTCGCGTGGCGGGCGGCCGAGGCGGCCGTGACCGCGGGGCGGCCGTTGGCGGCCGCCGACGCGGGACTCGACGTCCCGGACGAGCCGCTGCTGCGGCTCTGGCACGCCGCCACGATCCTGCGCGAGCACCGCGGGGACGGGCACGTCGCCGCCCTGCTCGACGCGGAGCTCGACCCGTGCGAGGCGCTGGTGTCCTTCGCCGCCGTCGGGGCCGCACCGCGGGAGACCTTCGCGAGCCGCGGCTGGAGTGACGACGAGTGGGAGGCCGCCGCCGAGCGGCTGCGCGCCCGGGGCCTGCTCGACGACGACGGCGTGGCCACCGAGGCCGGGCGGGCGCTGCGCGAGCGGGTCGAGGCCCGGACGGACGCCCTCGCCGCCCAGCCCTACGTCGCCGTCGGGATGCCGGAGATCGCGCGGCTCCCGCAGCTCGTCGGGCCGCTGACCGCGACGATCGCGCAGTCCGGGCTGCTCCCGGCCGTCAGCACGCTGGGCATCCGCAAGCCCGAGTGACCCGCGAGTCGGCGGTTCCAGGCGACCGAGCAGCACATCCCAGGACCTCCCGGGATGGGTGGTTCGGACACCCGAAACTCCCGACTCGCGGTGCAGGAAGTCCCGACTCGCGGTGCAGGAACTCCCGACTCGCGGTGCAGGAACTCCCGACTCGCGGGGCTGTTAGGGGCGGGTGGGGCGGCGGACCGGTTCGCAGCAGGTGACGGCGCAGGGGGCGCCGTCGGTCGTGCAGCCCGCCCGCGGGACCCCGCCGAGGGATCGGGCGGGCGCGTCGGACAGGTGCTCGGCCATCAGCTCCACCACCATGTCGGCGAAGCGGGGGTCGGGGCCGGCGGTGGCGGCGCGGGCGAAGGCCATGCCCAGCTCCTCCGCCTTCTCCGCGGCCTCGTTGTCGAGGTCCCAGATGACCTCGATGTGGTCGGACACGAACCCGACCGGCGCCACGACGACCGCCTCGACACCTTTCTCGTGCAGCGCCTCGATGTGGTCGACGACGTCCGGCTCCAGCCACGGGATCTGCGGCGGCCCGGACCGCGACTGCCACACGACGTCGTAGTCGGTGATCCCCACCTCGGCCGCGACCAGCCGGGCGGCTTCGGCGATCTGCCGCGAGTAGCGGTGCCCGCCCTCCTCCGGCACTCCGGCGGCGGCGTCGGCGGCCACCGGGACGGAGTGCGCGGTGAACACGAGCCGCGCCCCCTCCGGCACGGTCGCGAGGGCGGCCCGCACCGCGTCGGCGTTGGCCTCCACGAACAGCGGGTGGTCGAAGAAGTGCCGCAGCTTGGTCAGGTGCGGCGCCCCGTCGCCGACGGCGGCGCGGGCTCGGGCGATGTCGTCGTCGTACTGCCGGCAGGCCGAGTAGCCGCCGTAGGCGCTGGTGGCGAACACGAGCGCGTTGCGCACGCCGTCCCGGGCCATCTCCGCGACGGTGTCCTCGACCATCGGGTGCCAGTTCCGGTTGCCGAAGTACACCGGGAGGTCCGTCCGTGACCGGATCGCCGCGATCAGCTCCCGGTTGCGGGCGTTGATCGGCGAGACGCCGCCGAAGTGCTGGTAGTGCTCCTCGACGGCGTCGAGCCGCTCCGGCGGCACCCCGCGGCCGCGCACCACGTTCTCCAGGAACGGGCGCACCTCGTCCGGCCCCTCGGGACCGCCGAAGGACAGGAACAGCAGCGCGTCGTAGGAACCCACGGCCTCATTCAACCGCGCGCCGGTGGGCCCCGCGCGTCACACCCCGACGGCGTGGAACCCGCCGTCCGCCATCACCATCGAGCCGGTGGTGGTGGGCAGCCAGTCCGACAGCACCGCGCACACGGTCTTGGCGACGGGCACCGGGTCGGTGACGTCCCAGCCCAGCGGGGCGCGGGAGTCCCAGTTGTCCTCGAACGCCGAGAAGCCCGGGATGGACTTGGCGGCCATGGTCTTGACCGGGCCGGCGGCGACCAGGTTGACCCGGATGCCCTTCGGCCCGAGGTCACGGGCCAGGTACCGGGTGACGGACTCGAGCGTGGACTTGGCGACGCCCATCCAGTCGTAGGCCGGCCAGGCCTGCCGGTTGTCGAAGTCCATCCCGACGATCGACGCGCCCGGCCCGAGCAGCGGCAGCAGCGCCGTCGACAGGGACTTGAACGAGTACGCGCTGACCTGGATGGTCGTGGCGACGTCCTCCCACGGGGCGTTGAGGAAGGCCCCCTCCCCCAGGCAGGACGCCGGCGCGAACCCGATGGAGTGCAGCACCCCGTCGAGCGAGGGCGAGTCCCCCAGGTGCGGGGACACCCGCTCGACCAGCGAGTCGAGCTGCTCCTGGTTCGACACGTCGAGCTCGACGACCGGGGCGGGCTTGGGCAGCCGCTGCGCGATCCGCTCCACCAGCCGCATCCGGCCGAACCCGGTGAGGACGACCTCCGCGCCCTGCTCCTGCGCGATCTTCGCCGCGTGGAACGCCAGCGACGCGTCGGTGATCACACCGGTGATCAGCAGCTTCTTGCCCTCGAGCAGTCCCATCAGGACCCTTTCGCCGTCGTTCGGGGAGTTCGGGGAGCTGACGCTCAGTGGCCCATGCCGAGGCCGCCGTCGACCGGGATGACCGCCCCGGTGACGTAGCCGGCCTGCTCCGAGCCGAGCCAGGTCACGGCCGAGGCGACCTCCTCGACGGAGGCGTAGCGGCCCAGCGGGACCTGCTTGGTGATCTCGGCGCGCCGGTCGTCGGAGAGCGCGCGGGTCATGTCCGTGTCGACGAAGCCGGGGGCGACGACGTTGGCGGTGATGCCGCGCGACCCGAGCTCGCGGGCGACCGAGCGGGCCAGCCCGACCAGCCCGGCCTTGGAGGCGGCGTAGTTGACCTGCCCCGCGCTGCCCAGCAGCCCGACCACGGACGAGATGAAGATCATCCGGCCGCCCTTGGCCTTGAGCATCCCGCGGGAGGCGCGCTTCGCGACCCGGTAGGCGGCGGTGAGGTTGGCGTCGAGCACCGAGGTGAACGAGTCCTCGCTCATCCGCATGAGCAGCCCGTCGTCCGTGATCCCGGCGTTGGAGACGAGGACCTGGACCGGCCCGTGCTTCTCCTCGACGGTCGTGAACGCGGCGTCGACGGCGGCGGCGTCGGTGACGTCGCACTGCACCGTCAGCAGCTCCCCCGGGAGCCCCTCCGCCGAACTGCGGTACGTCACCGCCACCTGGTCCCCCTGGGCCGCGAACGCCTCCGCGATCGCCAGGCCGATGCCGCGGTTTCCTCCGGTGACCAGCACGCTCCTACCCACGGGCACAGAACCTAGTGCACGGGCGTGCACGGGGCCGCGACACGCGTCACGGCAGGCGGCGGCCCAGCAGCAGCCCGCTGCCGAGACCGACCACGAGCAGCAGCGCCCCGCCGGCGAGCCACGGCCTGCTGGTGTCGACGCGCCGCACCTCGTACCCGATCTGCTCGGACAGGTCGGCGTACACCCGGCGCAGCTCGTCCTCGCTGGCGGCGGTGAAGAACTGGCCGCCGGAGAGGTCGGCGATCTGCTTCATCGAGGCGTCGTCGACGGCGACACGGGTGCGCCCGCCCTCGATGTCGATCGTCCCGTACTCCGTGCCGAACGAGATCGTCGAGACCGGGATCTTGGCCTCGGCGGCCTGCCGCGCGGCGGTGAACGCGCCGCGCGGCTCGTTCTCCCCGTCCGGGCCCGGGACGGTCTGCTTGCCGTCGCTCATCAGCACGATCCGGGCGGGCGGGGGCGCGTCCTCGGTGCCGGTGCCGCCCGAGCCCGCTACGGACTGCGAGAACGACTCGATCGACTGCATCGAGGCGAAGATCGCCTCGCCGGTGGCCGTGGACTCGGACAGTTTCAGGCTGTCGACGGCCCGCTTGACCGCGGTGCGGTCCGTGGTCGGCGAGACGAGCACGGCGGCGGTGCCGGCGAACGACACGAGCCCGAGGTTGATCCCCGGCGTGAGCTGGTCGGCGAACGACTTCGCCGCGGCCTGCGCGGCCGCGAGCCGGGTGGGCTCGACGTCCGTGGCCTGCATCGACAGCGACACGTCGATCACCAGCATCACGGTGGCCCGGTTGCGCGGGACCTTGGCCTCGGCCTGCGGCCCGGCGAGCGCGATCGTGAGCACCGCCAGCGCGGTGATCAGCGCCGCCGCCGGGAGGTGCCGGTACCAGCCGGGACGTTTCGGGGCGACCTTCTCCAGCAGCTCGAGGTTGGTGAACCGGACGAGGTCCCGGCGCCGCCTCCGCTGCAGCAGCAGGTAGCCGGCCACCGCCGCGGCGACGACCAGCAGCCCGAGCAGCCACCACGGCGAGGAGAACGTCACCGCCCGCCCCCCGACCAGGTCCGCTTGCGGGCCAGGGCGAACCGCACGATGTCGGAGATCCAGTCCGAGTCGGTGCGCAGCCGCAGGTGCGCGGCCCCGCAGCGGCGCAGCGCGTCGGCCACCTCGTCGCGGTGCTCCGACGCGGCCGCGGCGTACTCCCGGCGCAGCAGCGGCGTGGTCTCGACCTCGCGCTGCCGGCCGGTCTCCGGGTCGGCCAGGACGACCGTCCCGACGTCGGGCAGGTCCAGCTCGCGCGGGTCGAGGACCTCGACGGCGAGCAGGTCGTGCCGGGCGCTCAGGCCGCGCAGCGACCGCTCCCAGTCCGGCTCCCCGAGGAAGTCCGAGATCACGACGGCGAGGCCGCGCCGGCGCGGCGGGCGGCGCAGCTGTTCGAGGGCCGCGGTGAGGTCGCCGCGCGTGCCGTCCCCGGCCCGGGGCACCTCGGCGACCCGGCGCACCACGCTGCGGGTGTGGGCGAGCCCGCCGCGGGCCGGGATCCGGACGGTCTCCGCCCCCGTCGAGACGATCGCCCCGATCCGGTTCCCGCCGCCGCGGGTCAGGTGCGCGACGGCGGCCAGCGCCGCGACCGCCAGGTCGCGCTTCTCGCAGTCCGCGGTGCCGAAGTCGAGGCTGGGCGACAGGTCGACGACCACCCACGTCTCGAGCTCGCGGTCGGCGATGGTCTCGCGGACGTGCGGCTCGGTGGTCCGCGCGGTGACCGCCCAGTCCATCCGCCGGACGTCGTCGCCCGCCCGGTACGGGCGCGCCTCCGCCGGGTCGGAGCCGGGCCCGGGCAGCAGGCCGAGGTGGTTGCCCTGCAGCAGCCCGTCGAGCCGGCCGCGCACGCTCAGCTCCAGGGTGCGCAGCGCCGCCTCGAGGTTTCCCCCGCGCAACGACGGCGGGCCGTGGGAACGGCCCGTGCGGGGGCCCGCCGGGTTCGGGGCCGTCACGACGGACCGGGCGCCGGCGGGTAGGCGGCCGTCGGCTGCGCCGGCTGTGCGGCCGGTGCGGGCTGCACCTGCGGCCGGGCGGTGACCTGCGGCAGCGGCACGGTCTGCAGCACGCGCTGGAGGATGTGCTCCATCGGTACCTGGTCGGCCACGGCGTCGTAGGACAGCACGAGCCGGTGGCGCAGCACGTCCGGCGCGACGTCGAGGACGTCCTGCGGCAGTACGTAGTCCCTGCCGCGGACCAGCGCGAGCGCGCGGGCGCCCGCGACGATGCCGAGCGTGGCGCGGGGCGACGCGCCGTAGGAGACCCAGCCCGCGATGTCCTGCAGGCCGTGGTCCGCCGGGGTGCGGGTGGCCACGACCAGCCGCACGACGTAGTCGACGAGGGCGTGGTGCACGAAGACCTGCGAGGCCACGTCCTGCAGCCGGACCAGCTCCGCCGGCTCCATGATCTGCTCGGCCACCGGGGGCGTCGCGCCCATCCGGTAGACGATCTCGCGCTCCTCCTCGACGCCCGGGTACTCCACGATGATCTTGAAGAGGAACCGGTCCCGCTGCGCCTCGGGCAGCGGGTAGACGCCCTCGTTCTCGATCGGGTTCTGCGTGGCCAGGACCAGGAAGGGGTCGGGCATCGGGAAGGTGCGGCCGCCGATCGACAGGTGCCGCTCGGCCATGACCTCGAGCATCGCCGACTGGACCTTGGCCGGGGCGCGGTTGATCTCGTCCGCCAGCACGAAGTTGGCGACGACCGGGCCCAGCTCGACGTCGAACTCCTCGCGGCCCTGCCGGTAGATCCGGGTGCCGAGGATGTCCGAGGGGACGAGGTCCGGCGTGAACTGCAGGCGCGCGAACGTGCCGCCGACGACCTTCGCGACCGTCTCCACCGCGAGGGTCTTCGCGACGCCCGGGACGCCCTCCAGCAGCAGGTGCCCCTTGGCGAGCAGCCCGACGAGCATCCGCTCGACCAGCCGGTCCTGCCCGACGATCACGCGCTTGATCTCGAAGACCGCGCGCTCGAGGAGCTCGGCGTCGTCCTTCGGGGTGGAGGTGGCGGCGGGGACCGCCGCGGTACCGGAGGGCGGCGTCGACTCGGGGGATGGCTGCACGCTCACCGCACCATCACACCGGACACCCCGTGAACTACGGGTGAGCGGGGGGCACGGCGTTCCTAGATCACCCGGGCGACGGTCGGCAGCAGCCCGCCCGAGTACCGCACCGGCGAGATCTTCACCGACGCGCCGGAGTAGGGCGCCTCGATCATCTTGCCGTTCCCGATGTAGAGGGCGATGTGGTAGACGCGGCCGTTGCGGGCCCACGACAGCATGTCCCCGGGCCTCATCTGCGCGAGCGGGACCTGGTCGCCGTAGGCGTGCTGGTTGCCGCTGTACCGGGGCAGCTTCACCCCGACGCCCGCGAAGGCGTAGAGCATCAGCCCGGAGCAGTCGAAGCCGACCTTGCGGTAGTCGCCGAAGCTGTCGGCCACGCCGCCGTCGCGGATGCCGCGCGACGGGCCGCGGGCCGTCCCGCCGCCCCAGGCGTAGGTCACGCCGAGCTGCGCCATCGCCCGGTCGATCACGGTCTGCACGGCGGCGGACCCGGTCCGGCGGGTCGTCGGCGGCGGCGCCGAGGCGGAGGAGCCGGCGCGGGAGGCGGCCTCCTCGCGGGCGGCGCGCTGGCGGGCCGCCTCGGCCTCCTCCTGCGCCCGCTGCCAGTCCTGGAACCGCTGCCGCTGGGCGCGGAGCCCGGCGTCGGCGTTCTCCGCGGTGTCGAGCTGCGCCTGGACCTGTGCCTGCTCCCCCGTCACCGCCCGCAGCCGCTGCGCCTGCTCGTCGGCGGCCTGCTGCGCGCCGGCGAGGGCCTGGTCGGCCGCGGTCTTGGCCTCGGCGGCGGCCTGCCGGCGCTGCTCGGCCTCCTCCTGCGCCTTCCGCGCGGTGGAGTCCGCGTTGGCCTGCTGTACGCGGGCGCGCTCGAGCCCGTCCAGCGCGGCGGCCTGCTGCTGGGCGAGGGCGTCGGTGAGCTGGGCCCGGTCGACGAGGTCCTGCGGGCCGGTCGCCGTGGTGAGCAGCCCGATCGGGCCGAGGTCGAGGCCCTGCGAGTAGGTGCCGGCGACGAAGTCGTCGAGCCGGGTGCGGGCGGCGTAAACGGCCCTGCCCGCGGCCTGGGTCTGCGCGCGGGCCGAGTCGGCGCGGGCGGCCGCGGCGTCGGCCTCGGCCTGGGCGCCGGTGAGGACGTCGAGCGCCTGGTTGGCGGACTCGTGTTGCTCGGCGACCTGGATCTGCAGGTCGTCGGCCTCCGCCTGGAGCTCGGAGAGCCGCTGGGTCAGCCGGGCGACGTCGGCGGCCCGCCCGCTCACGGCGTCCCGGCTGCGCTGCAGGTCCTCGTTGCTGGGGTTCGGCGGCGGGGTCGGGTCGGGCGCGGCACCGGCGGTCGTCACCGAGGTGACCGTGAGCAGGGCGACGAGCAGGACCAGCAGCAGCCCCCGCGCGATCCGCACCGCTCTCCCCCCACCGATGATCGACTGGATGGTCGGCACCCTGGCACCGGCGGGTCGTCACGCCCGGTCGCCACGCCGGTACGACGCGGCAACTTCCACCACTCGGTGGACTGCGGGCCCCCGGGCCGGGCCGCTCGCTAGTCCGGACGGAGCACCGCATCTCGGTACTTCCACCCTGTTCGGACAGCGGCGCGTCCACCATGATCCTCCGGACGCATCCGGTCCCGGGTGCCCGACGAGGGGTGGGAACAGTGAGCGACGGCGGACACCGACCCGGCGGGGTGCCGGGCGGACCGGACCCGGCCGACCCCCGGTGGGCCGATCCGCAGGGGGCGGACCGGCAGTGGGCGCAGGGCCCGGGCGCGGGCGCGGCCCCGGACCCGTACCGGCAGGGGTGGTCGCCGCAGGGGCAGGGGACGGCCCGGTACCCGGCGCAGCACCCCGCGCAGCCCGGCTCGACGCAGCAGTACCCGGCCCCCCACCACCCGACCCCGCAGTTCCCCACCGAGGCCTATCCGGCACAGGCGCCGCAGTACGGCGGCGGTCAGCCGCCGGCCTGGGGCCCGCCGCCCGGGTACGGCGACGGCGGTGCGCCCCGGAAGAAGCGTCGGTGGCCGCTGATCACGGCGATCGTCGCGGTCGTCGTGCTGCTGGCGGGCGGCGGCCTGGCGGCGTGGACGTTCCTCGGCGGCAGCGGCGGCACGAGCAGCCCGAACGCGGCCGTCACCTCGCTGGCCGCGGACCTGGAGGGCCGCGACTACCTGCGCGCCTACAGCCGCATCGCACCGAACGAGGCGACCCTGCTCATCGACCTGAGCTCGGTGCTCACCACCGAGCTGCAGCGTCTCGACGTGCTGCGTCCGGACGCCCGCGCGGACGCGAGCCTCGACACCGTGACCTTCTCCGGGCTGCGGTTCGACGAGGCCGGCGCCGAGCAGGTCCGGCCGAACGTCACGATCACGAAGCTGGTCGCCGGCACCATCACGGCCACGCAGGACCCGGCGAGCCTGCCCTTCACCGACTCGTTCAAGGCGAAGGTCTACCCGAACGGGGCCCCGCCCGCGCACGTCCCGGAGACGATCGACATCGCACAGGTCGTGCGCGAGCAGGGCGAGCCGATCCGGATCGCGACCGTGCAGGTCGACGGCGAGTGGTACGTCAGCGGCCTCTACACCGCGGCCGACTACGCGCTGAAGGACGCAGTGGAGCCGTGGCCCACGACGTCGATCGACGCGCGCGGGGCCACCACCGCCCAGGACGCCGTCCGCGACCTGGTCCAGGGCGCGCTCGACGCCGACGTCCGCCGGGTCATCGAGCTGACCGACCCGACCGAGATGGCGGCCCTGCACGACGCCGGGCCCGCCCTCGTCGACGGCGCGGCCGCCGCGCAGCCGACCGGCGCGAAGATCGTGGACCTGCAGACCACCGAGACGGACGTCCGCGGGCACACCGCCCTGTCGTTGGCGAGCGTGACCGTCGACGACGGCACCGGCGCCCGGGTCACCGTGACCCGCACCGGCGACTGCGTGACGATCAGCGGCGTCGAGGGCGCGCCGCCGCAGCTGTGCGCGAACCAGCTCGGGTCGCTCGTCGGCGCCCAGGTCGGCACCTCGCCCGCCCTCCAGGAGCTCACGCCGCGGTTGGCCACGGCCGTGCTGAACGTCAAGGTGGTGACGTCCGAGGACGGCGGGTCCTGGTACGTCTCCCCCGGCCAGACCGTCGTGCAGCTCTACGCGGACCTGCTCGGCGCGCTGCGGCCCGGTGATCTCGACGCCCTGATCGCCGGCAACTGATCCCCGCCTGATCCCCCGCCCGACCCGACGGCCGGCGGCGCGCCCGCGCCGCCGGCCGTCGTGCGTTCCCGGGCCAATTCGGGGTACGCCCGTGACCTGCGACCCCCTGCCTCGACCCGGTATATAGGACAGGCGTACTGTTTGGGGCGGGACGGGGGTCACGCTGCCGTGGAGCCCACGGTGCGCGAGACTCCCGCGGGACACCCGAGAAGACGCGCCCACCACGCCACCAGGAGGAGAGCCGAACAGTGGCCAGTACCGACAGCTTCGGAGCCAAGGGGACCCTCGGGGTCGGGGGCAGCGAGTACGAGATCTTCCGGCTTTCGGCCGTCGAGGGCTCGCAGAAACTGCCCTACAGCCTCAAGGTGCTGCTGGAGAACCTGCTGCGCACGGAGGACGGTGCCAACGTCACCGCCGACCACATCCGGGCGCTGGCGAACTGGGACCCGACGGCCGAGCCCGACACCGAGATCCAGTTCACGCCCGCCCGCGTGATCATGCAGGACTTCACCGGCGTCCCGTGCGTCGTGGACCTGGCGACCATGCGCGAGGCCGTGACCGAGATGGGCGGTGACCCGTCGAAGGTCAACCCGCTCGCCCCGGCCGAGCTGGTCATCGACCACTCGGTGATCATCGACGTCTTCGGCCGGCCGGACGCGTTCGAGCGCAACGTCGAGTTCGAGTACGAGCGCAACCGCGAGCGCTACCAGTTCCTGCGCTGGGGCCAGGGCGCGTTCGACGAGTTCAAGGTCGTCCCGCCGGGCACCGGCATCGTGCACCAGGTCAACATCGAGCACCTGGCCCGCACCGTCATGGCCCGCCACGGTCAGGCCTACCCGGACACCCTGGTCGGCACGGACTCGCACACCACCATGGTCAACGGCCTGGGTGTGCTGGGCTGGGGCGTCGGCGGCATCGAGGCCGAGGCCGCGATGCTCGGCCAGCCGGTCTCGATGCTCATCCCGAAGGTGCTGGGCTTCAAGCTGACGGGCGAGATCCCGCCCGGCGCCACCGCCACGGACGTCGTGCTCACGATCACCGAGATGCTGCGCAAGCAGGGCGTGGTCGGCAAGTTCGTCGAGTTCTACGGCGAGGGCGTCGGCGCCGTGCCGCTGGCCAACCGCGCCACCATCGGCAACATGAGCCCGGAGTTCGGCTCCACCGCCGCGATCTTCCCGATCGACGACGAGACCGTCCGGTACCTCAAGCTCACCGGCCGCTCCGCCGAGCAGGTCGCCCTGGTCGAGGCCTACGCCAAGGAGCAGGGCCTCTGGCACGACCCGAAGGCCGAGCCGCAGTACTCCGAGACCCTCGAGCTGGACCTGTCGACGGTCGTCCCGTCGATCGCCGGCCCGAAGCGGCCGCAGGACCGCATCGAGCTGTCGCAGGCCAAGGAGGCGTTCCGGTCCTCCCTGGCGGACTACGCCTCGACGCCGGACCAGACCGACCCGGACGACGCCGCGTCGTCGGGCTCCACGGTCGACGAGGCCGGTGAGGAGTCCTTCCCGGCCAGCGACCCGGCCTCCCCGGCGCACGACGGCAACGGCGACGCCGGCAAGCCGCACGCGCCGATCTCCGCCGCGGTGGGCTCCGGTGGGCGGGTCAGCAAGCCCACCAAGGTCACCATGGGCGGCGCGGAGTTCGAGATCGACCACGGCGCCGTCGTGATCGCCTCGATCACCTCCTGCACCAACACGTCGAACCCGTCGGTCATGCTGGGCGCGGCCCTGCTGGCCAAGAACGCCGTCGACAAGGGCCTCGCGGTCAAGCCGTGGGTCAAGACCTCGATGGCGCCGGGCTCGCAGGTCGTCACCGACTACTACGAGAAGGCCGGCCTCTGGCCCTACCTCGAGAAGCTCGGCTACCACCTGGTCGGCTACGGCTGCACCACCTGCATCGGCAACTCGGGCCCGCTGCCCGAGGAGGTCTCGGCGGCGGTCAACGAGGCCGACCTCGCCGTCGTCTCGGTGCTGTCCGGCAACCGGAACTTCGAGGGCCGGATCAACCCGGACGTCAAGATGAACTACCTGGCGTCCCCGCCGCTGGTCATCGCCTACGCCCTGGCCGGCACGATGGACTTCGACTTCGAGTCGCAGCCGCTGGGCAAGGACACGGACGGCACGGACGTCTTCCTCGCCGACATCTGGCCGTCCGCCGAGGACGTCCAGGCGACGATCGACGGCGCCATCACCGAGGAGATGTTCGCCAAGGACTACGCGGACGTCTTCCGCGGCGACGAGCGGTGGCGTTCGCTGCCCACGCCGGAGGGCCAGACCTTCGAGTGGGACCAGGAGTCCACCTACGTCCGTAAGCCCCCGTACTTCGAGGGCATGGCCTCGGAGCCCGCGCCGGTCGAGGACATCTCGGGCGCCCGCGTGCTCGCGCTGCTCGGGGACTCGGTCACCACCGACCACATCTCCCCCGCCGGCGCGATCAAGCCGGGCACCCCGGCCGCGCAGTACCTCGACGAGCACGGCGTGGAGAAGAAGGACTACAACTCCTTCGGCTCGCGGCGCGGCAACCACGAGGTGATGATCCGCGGCACGTTCGCGAACATCCGGCTGCGCAACCAGCTGCTCGACGACGTCTCCGGCGGCTACACCCGGGACTTCACCCAGGACGGCGCCCCGCAGGCGTTCATCTACGACGCCGCGCAGAACTACGCGGCCGCGGGCACCCCGCTGGTCGTGCTGGGCGGCAAGGAGTACGGATCCGGGTCGTCGCGCGACTGGGCGGCCAAGGGCACCGCGCTGCTGGGCGTGAAGGCCGTCATCGTCGAGTCCTTCGAGCGCATCCACCGCTCGAACCTCATCGGCATGGGCGTCATCCCGCTGCAGTTCCCGCAGGGCGAGTCGGCCTCGTCGCTGGGGCTCGACGGCACCGAGACCTTCGACATCGCGGGCATCACCGAGCTGAACGACGGCACCACCCCGCGCACCGTCACGGTCACCGCGACCAAGGCGGACGGCGGGAAGGTCGAGTTCGACGCGGTCGTCCGCATCGACACCCCTGGCGAGGCGGACTACTACCGCAACGGCGGCATCCTGCAGTACGTGCTCCGGGGCATGCTCGCCTCCTGACCCCGTGAGTGGCGACTGCCCCTATAGAGGGTCAGTTCCCACTCACGACCTGCCCTGAGCTGCGAGAACGAGCCCCGCACCATCCCGGTGCGGGGCTTCGTTCGTTCTCGCCTCCCGCCGCACCGAGGATCACCGTCTGCATGCGGTGATGGCCGGCTGCGCAGCCCTGACCGCACACAAACGACGATCACGGGCCGGGTCGGCTCGTGCGGGCCTCAATGATGGTCATCGACGTGCGGTGGCGGTCGTGAGCACAGCCTTGAGCGCACGCAGATGCCGATCAGCCGGTCTCGTGCCCGGGGCGGCCCATCGATCGCGCGTCGATCCACCATGATCACCATCTGCGTGCAGCGGCGGCTGCCGGCGCGACTTGCACTGCACACGAACGACGATCACGGCGCGCGAGTCGTCCGTCGACCGCCCGCACCACCTACGGTCGGATCGTGGTGGTGCTGTGGGCCGGGCTCGTGGTGGCCGCGGGGGCGGTGATCCAGGGAACGGTGGGGTTCGGGCTGGCGCTCGTGGCCGCGCCGCTGCTGGCGCTGCTGGACCCGCAGTACGTGCCGGTGCCGCTGATCGTCGTCGCGGGCGTCCATGCGGTGTTCCAGCTCGTGCGGGAATGGCGCGACGCCGACTGGCGCGGCGTGGGGTGGGCGCTGGCCGGGCGCGTTCCCGGCGCGGTGCTCGGCGCGACCGTGGTGGCGTTGCTGCCGTACCGGGCCTTCGCATCGTTCGTGGCCGTGGCGGTGCTGCTGTGCGTGGCGGCCTCGCTCGTCCGGCTGCATCTGCGCCCGACGCGGCCCGCCCTGCTGGTGGCCGGGGCGGTCAGCGGGGTGTCGGGCACGGCGGCCGCGATCGGAGGTCCGCCCGTCGCGATCCTGTACCAGGACGAGCACGGCGCGACGGTCCGCGCGACCCTCGGCGCCTACTTCGGTGTCGGCACCGCGATGTCGCTCGGCGTCCTCGCCGCCGGCGGCCAGGTCGACGTGTCCCACTTGCTGCAGGGCGCGGTGCTGGTCCCGTTCGCGGCCGCCGGTCTGCTGCTGTCGAACCCGCTGCGTCGGATCCTCGACCGGGGGTGGACGCGCCCGGCCGTCCTGGGCCTGGCCGCTGCCGGCGCCGTCACACTCCTCGTCCAGGCCCAGTTCACGTAACCGCAGGTCAACGGGGTCGTGAGTGCCGGCTGCCCCTCCAGGGGCAGTCGGCACTCACGGGGTCAGGAGGCCAGCCAGTCCAGGGCGACGGCTGCGGTCCAGGACTGCATGGCCGATCCGAGGGCCTCGCCGGTCATCGGGTCGAAGTACTCCGCGAAGCCGACGTGGCGCAGCGAGTCGAGGGAGGCCTCGCGCAGCGCAGCGGCGCGGGCGGTGTCGCCGCCGTCGCGCAGGCCCTTCCAGTACAGCCAGTTGACGATCGGCCAGACCGGGCCGCGCCAGTAGTTGCGCGGGTCGAAGCACTCCTCGCGGGGGCTGGTGCTCGGCAGCATCGCCCAGCGCAGGTCCGGGTGGCCGGCGAAGTCCTCGGAGTCGAACAGCGCCCGCGCGCGGGCGCGCTGCACGGTCGGGGCGCCGGCGTCGAGCAGCGGGGACATGCCGGCGAAGGTCGCGACCTCGATCGGCGCGTCCGCGCCGAGGTCCACGTCGTAGGTCATGCCACTCGCGGGATCGGTCGCCGCCGCCACCCCGGCGCGGGCCCGGCCGATCCAGCCCTGGATCGTCGTGCGCTGGGCCTGCGTGGCCCCGACGACGTCCGCGATCTCCAGCAGCGCCCGGTTCGCCATGATCAGCACCGAGGTGAAGAAGACGTCCTTGACCAGGAACGGGTACCGCTCGTGGATCACGGCGTCGTCGTAGCGGTATTGCTTGAGCATCTCGAGCAGCCAGAGGAAGCGGTCGTAGTGCGCGTTGGTCGGCCGCTGCCCGGCGTCGGCGACGTGCTGGACGTCCCGGCGGGTGTATGGCGGGACCTCGCCGACCTCGAGCCGGCCCAGCACGCCGTCCCAACGCGGGGAGTTGTCGATGCCCTCCCAGGGGTGGTACGTCGTGACCAGGCCCGACGCCGACGGGTCGCGGTGCTCGGCCAGATACCGGTGCCAGGCCAGGAGCTTCGGGAACAGCGCCCGCAGCCGGCTCCGGACGTCCTCCTCGGCCTCGGTCCCGAGCGCGACCTCCCAGATCCGCGCCACGGCGATGGCGTGCACCGGCGGCTGGCAGATGCCGCTGGTTTCGGCGACTCCCACCGGCGCCTCCGGCGACACCTCGACGGCCCAGCGCCCAGGGTCCGGGAAGTACGACTCCGGCCCCGCGAGCGGGTTGAACACGATCTGGGGCACCATCCCGGTGCGCCACTGTGCCTCGAACAGCCGCTCCTGCTCGGTCATCGCCCGGCGCACGTCGACCTGGGCCCAGCCGATCGACACGAACGCGCTGTCCCAGCTCCACTGGTGCGGGTAGAGCAGCGGAGCCGCCTTGGTCCACCCGCCCATGTCGTTCGTCCGCAGCACCTCGGCGGCGTGGGCGCCGAGTCCGACCTCGGTGAGGGCGGTGCCGTACGCCGCGCTCGAGGTCCCGGGAGCGGGGGGAGCGGTGAAGGGAGCGGCCGGATGATTGCCGGTGTCGGACTCCGTGCTCACGGGGATGTGCTTCCTTCCGGCGTATTTCGACGCCTGATCGGTATCAGCGGTACTTAACTACAGAGTAACAACAGGTATCCGACGGCTCAATACCTCGCCGCTCGCTTCATCGGGGTCGCCACAGAGGCGTTACGCCCTCCGGGCCTCCCCGACGCGTGGTCAACGAGCAGGGGCGGCGACACGATGCGTCGACCAGCGGGCGGGGATCGGTCCACGCCGAAAGGGACGGTCGTTTCCCCCGTATTCCGATCACGATTCAGGCGCGTGACGCCCGCGCCCACACAATCCGGTCTGGACACCGGACGGAAAGGCACTCAGCCGCTGCTCACGGCCGCGCCGGCGCGGTCGGTCCCGTCGAGGGCGCGCGCGCTCGCCGGGTCGAACCAGCCGAGGACCCGGTCGAACATCGTGCCGGCCGAGCTGTCGCCGGCGAACTGCACCTCGCGCGGGAACGCGGCGAGGATCTGCCGCCGGACGGCCTCGGCCTCCTCGGTGGTCGCCAGCTGGGCCGAGTAGAAGACCAGCCCGTCCGACCCCTGGGAGCCGGGGGCGCCGGTGGTGTCGAGGGCGCAGCCGGCGAGCAGGCCGGTGGCGGCCGCACCCAGCCCGAGCCGCAGTACCTCGCGCCGCGACACCCCCATGCCGCCCTCCCCCACCCGGTGGGACGGACACCATCCAGACAGGACCGATCACGCAGAGCGAGAGCGCACTGATGAACCCATAACCCGTCACACCGGCCGCCGAGAACGCAGTACGGAACCGTAGCGAACCAGAAAGCGGCCTGAAGTCGCGTCATGGTTCCATACTGCGTTTCAGACGGCTGTGGCCAGGCTCAGGGCGAAGCGGCGGTCCTCGTCGGCCCACCAGCGCCCGAGGTCGAAGCCCGCCTGGGCCAGCATCTCCCGCACGCCGGCGGGCCGGAACTTGGCCGAGATCTCGGTGCGCATCTCCTCGCCCTCCGCGAAGTCGACCGCGAGGTCCAGCTCCTCCACCCGCACCCGCATGTCCTTCTCCGCCCGCAACCGCATCTCGATCCACTCGTGCTCGGCGTCCCAGGCCGCGACGTGCGCGAACGCCTCGGGGAGGAAGTCGGCGCGCAGCTCGCGGTTGAGCACGTGCAGGACGTTGCGGTTGAACTCCGCGGTGACGCCCGCGGCGTCGTCGTAAGCGGCGAGCAGGGTGGGCTCGTCGATCACCAGGCCCGTACCGAGGAGCAGCTGCTCGCCGGGCTCGAGCACCGAGCGGACGTGCGCGAGAAAGGCTGTGCGCTCCGCGGGCCGCAGGTTGCCGATCGTGCCGCCGAGGAAGGCGATCATGCGACGGCCGCCGGTCGGCAGCGCGGTGAGGTCCTTCGTGAAGTCGCCGGCCACGCCGTGCAGCGCCAGGTCGGGGTACTCGACGGCGAGCGCGTCGAGCGCCCCGCGCAGTGCCGCCTCGCTGACGTCCTGCGGGACGTACCGGCGCAGGGTGCCGGCCGCGCGGAAGGCGTCGAGCAGCAGCCGGGTCTTGGCCGACGAGCCCGACCCGAGCTCGACGACCGTGTCCGCCCCGGACGCCTCCGCGATCGCCGCGACCGACTCCTCGAGCAGGGCCCGCTCGGTGCGCGTCGGGTAGTACTCGGGGAGCTCGGTGATCTCCTCGAAGAGCTCGCTGCCGCGGGCGTCGTAGAAGTACTTGGGCGGGAGCTCCTTGGGGTCGGCGGTGAGCCCGGCGCGGGCATCTGCCCTGAGGGCGGCCTCGGCGTCGGCCGCGGTGAGATGGACGTCGAGCTCGGTCAAGCGGTTCGGCCGGGTCATGATCGTGCTCCTCGCGGTGCGTCCGGGCGGGCCCGGTCGAGCAGGGGGGCCTGCTCAGGAGTGGGGCGCGCGGGTCCCGCGGTCCGGGATCCCGGTGTCGGTGGGGAGGTCGGTGCTCGAGGGCCCGATCGGCCGCCGGTCCAGCCGGCCCGGCGCCGCGACGACGAGGTGCCGGTCCGGCACCGGCTCCCAGCCCGGATCGGTGTCGATCGGCTCCGACGCCACGGTGGCGGCCCGGTCCGTGACCCGCATCGACAGCGCGTGGTCCCAGGCCGTGCCCCAGATCGTGGTGCCGTCGGTGAGCAGGAGGTTGAGCCGGGACGCGGGCGCGGCGGCCTCGACGGCGAGCACGGTGCCGGACAGCACCCGCGCCGGGTCCTCCCCCGCCCGTAGCCGGTGCCGGACCAGCGCCCACAGCAGGGCCGAGTCCGTGGGGGCGTCGAGGGTCAGCAGGTCGACGACGGGCAGCCCGGCGCCCAGGTCCGCGACCGCGCCGGGCCACCCGCGCACCACGCCGTTGTGGCTGAACAGCCAGCGGCCCTCGGCGAACGGGGCGGCCGCGGTGCTCGTGACCGGCATCCCCGTGGTCGCGGATCGGACCGCGGCGAGCACCGCGGAGCTGCGGGTGGCCGCGGCCAGCGAGGCGAACGCACCGTCCGACCACATCGGCTGGTCGGAGCGGTACCGGGCCGGTTCGGCCGCGTGGCCGTCGCCGGCCGGGTCGGCCGGCGGGTACCAACCCGCGCCGAACCCGTCGGCGTTGACGGTGCCCCCGCTGCGCATGTCGGCGGGGGCGTAGGACTGGTGCAGCAGCCCGTGCGGCGGCTCCAGCAGCAGCGCGGACAGCGTCGTCGGCGGGCCCAGGTGGGCCAGGTGGCGGCACACCGGTCAGGGCAGCCCGGCGGCGTCGGCCCTGTCGGCCGTGTCGGTGGGCGTGGCGTCCCGCGCGCAGCGGAAGCCGGAGAAGATCTGCCGGCGGATCGGGTGGTCCCAGTTCCGGAAGGTCGCCCGGACCGCCGAGGGGTCCGTGCCGAACGAGCCGCCGCGCAGGACCTTGTAGTCGCCGCCGAAGAAGACCTCGGAGTACTCGCGGTACGGGAAGGCCTCGAACCCCGGGTACGGGTGCCAACCCGAGTCGCACCACTCCCACACGTCCCCGATCAGCTGCTCGACGCCCAGCGCCGACGCGCCCTGCGGGTAGGCGCCGACCGGGGCGGGCCGCAGGTGGCGCTGCCCGAGGTTGGCGTGCCGCTCGGTCGGGGACTCGTCCCCCCACGGGTAGCGCCGGCTGCGCCCGGTCGCCGGGTCGAAGCGGGCGGCCTTCTCCCACTCCGCCTCGGTGGGCAGCCGCTTGCCGGCCCACCGGGCGTACGCCGCGGCCTCGTGGAAGCAGACGTGCACCACCGGCTCGTCCGCCGGCACGCGCTCGACCACGCCGAACCGCCGCCGCCGCCACCCGCCGGCGGAGTCCCGCTCCCAGAACTGCGGCGCGACCAGGCCCTCGGCGGTGCGGTGCCGCCAGCCCTCCGCGCTCCACCACCGCGGGTCGGTGTACCCGCCGGACTCGACGAACGCGACGTACTCGCCGTTGGTCACCGGGTGGGTGTCGATCCAGAAGGCCGGCAGCGACACGGCGTGCGCCGGGCGCTCGTTGTCCAGCGCCCACGGCTCGGTGGAGGTGCCCTGGGTGGACACGCCCGCGGGCACCAGCACCTCGCGCGCGGCGAGCCGGCGCCCGGGCGGGGGCTCGGGCGCCTGCAGCACCGGCGCCCCGGCCCGAAGCTGGTGGGTGGCCAGCATCGTCTCGTCGTGCTGCTGCTCGTGCTGCACGATCATGCCGAAGGCGAAGCCCTCGTGCTCCAGCCGGCGGCCGCGCAGCGGGCTGCGCTCCAGCGCGTCGAGCGCCTTCTCCCGCACCTCGGCGACGTACTGCCGGGCCTCGGCCGGGGTGAGCAGGGGCAGCTCGATGCGGCTGGCGCGGCTGTGCTGGAACGCGTCGTAGAGCCCGTCGATCTCCGGGCGCAGCGGCTCCCTGCCGCCGACGTCCCGGACCAGCCAGAGCTCCTCCTGGCTGCCGATGTGCGCGAGGTCCCAGACCAGCGGGGACATCAGCGGCGAGTGCTGCGCGACGAGGTCGCCCTCGTCGACGGCGTCGGTGAGCCCGGTGCTGCGGGTGCGGGACCGGTCGAGCAGCGCCGCGACGTGGCTGCGGAGCTGCTCCGGGGTACCGAAGGGGTCGGTCTCGGGCGTGATCGTCACGGGAGTGCTCCCTCCGTCGGGGACGGGATGATCTCGAGGGTCTCGAGGGGGCCGCCGGCGGGCGGCTCCCCGGGCAGCGGGTCGTCCGCGGGGCAGCGGCCCGCGGCGACGCGGCGTTCGGTGACCTCCACCAGCCGGGACAGCAGGCCCGGCGGCGGGTCGAGCGCGGGCAGCTCCGCGCAGGCCAGCGTGAACACCTCGACGGCGGCCGCGGCGAGGACGCGGTCCTCCAGGCCGTGCCGGGCCGCGGAGGTCCAGCGCAGCCGGGCGGGGGCGCAGATCTCCCGCGCCCGGTCGACGACGGCGGCCCGGGCGGTGAGCGCGGCGAGCACGGCCACCGGGAGAGCCCAGTCCGCGCCCTGCTGCCCGTCGACGTACCGGACCTCGAGGAACCCGCGGGGGCGGACCGGCGGGAACAGTGTGGAGATGTGGTACTCGAGGTCCGCGACGGTCGGCCGCCGACCGTCCAGCCGGCCCTCGACCCAGTCGGCGAAGGTCACGCCCTCCGGCGTGGTCCACTCGCCCGCGCCGCGCACGCACAGCAGCGGCGTGTCCACCACGCGCTCGGCCCAGGCCCGGGCCGGGTCGCCGTCGACCGACGGCGGCGGCGCGGTGCGCGCGGGGTCGAGCGCCAGCCAGGCGGCCAGCCGGCTGGACTTCCAGCCGGTGCGCCGTCCGTGCAGCAGCGGCGAGTTGGCGAACGCGGCCACCAGGACCGGGCCCAGGTCGTGCAGCGCGGCCCAGCGGGCGGGGAGCTCGGTGTGCTCCCCGGCGTCGAGCGCGACCTGCACCGCGGACGTGGAGCACATCCCGCTGCGGCCGTGCGGGCCGAACCGGTCGAACGCGCGCTCCATGGCGCGGTAGCGCGGGAGCTGCAGGAGCCGCCGCGCGGGCCGGACGGGGTCGGCGGCGCGGGGTTCGGGGGTGAGGCCGCGGGCGGCGAGCCGGGCGTGGAGCGCGGCGGTGTCGCCCTCGACGGCGGCGACGAGGGGCCCGAGCCCCTCCAGGGGCGGGCTGGCGAGCTCGATCTGGCCGCCGGGTTCGACGGTGACGAGCGAACCGTGCGGCAGCGGGGCGGCGGGGGAACCGGGGACGAGCGGGGTGGGGGCGTGCGGGCCGAGCGCGCCGAGCAGGTCGGCGAGATCGGCGGGGTCGGCGGGCCGGGCGGGGCGCAGGAGCCATTCGAGCTCCACGCCCACGTACCGCGGGGGTCCGTGTTTGAAGCAGACCGAGGCGACGAAGGCCTCCGCCTCCGCCCGGCTGCGCAGCTCCGCGCCGTCCGCGGGCAGCTCCGACACCTGGCTCGCCACGCCCGACACCCCGGAGGGCGGTCCGCCCTCCGGCCCCGGGACGGCGGGCACGATCCCCGCGTCTGGAAGCACGGAGCGAACGCTACCCGCGGGGTCCGACACTTTCAGGTCCTCCACGCAACGTTTACCGGACGCGTACGCGCGGCCTGCGCCACAAGACGTACGTACGGGATACTGGCCGCGTGCCCCGTGTGAGTACCGACCAGCTCGCCGCCCGGCGCCAGCACATCCTCGACGGCGCCCGACGGTGCTTCGCCGCGCACGGGTACGAGGGGGCGACGGTCCGGCGGCTCGAGCAGAGCACGGGGCTCTCCCGCGGCGCGATCTTCCACTACTTCCGCGACAAGGACGCGCTGTTCCTCGCCCTCGCGGAGCAGGACGCCCGCCGGATGGCCGACGTCGTCGCCGAGCAGGGCCTGGTCCAGGTCATGCGCGACCTGCTGGGGACCGCCCGCGGCGAGGGGACGGACGGGGCCGCCGAGGCGGACGGCGCGAGCGACCGCAGCTGGCTCGGCACCCGGCTGGAGGTGTCCCGCCGGCTCCGGACCGACCCGGACTTCCGGGAGCGGTGGCAGGCGCACTCCGCCGAGCTCACCGCGGCCACCCGGGAGCGGCTCGAGCGGCAGGCCGCGGCCGGGGCCCTGCGCGACGACGTCCCGGTCCCGGTGCTGGCCCAGTACCTGGAGCTGGTGCTGGAGGGGCTGGTCTCGCACCTGGCCATGGGCCTGCCGGCCGACGCGCTCGACGGCGTGCTCGACCTCGTCGAGCAGAGCGTGCGCACCCTCCCCCGCTGACCCGGCGACCGACACGTCCTCCGACGACGGCAGGCCCGCCGGCCCCGGAGGGGGGCGGGGCCGGCGGGCAGGTCGGGAGCGGACGGGTCGGACGGATCCCTCAGGCGGGCTCGACCTCCACGCGGGTGTCGGAGAAGGTCGGCGCGTTGCCGAGGTCGGCGAACTCCGTGGGGTTGACGGCGTTGACGGTGGCCAGCCCCTTGGCCTGCGACCGCCACTGCCCCATCGACGCCAGGACGACGCCGCGGGCCACCTCGTCGGACACCTTCACCTTGACGAGGAACTCCCCGCGCTCGTTGAAGACCCGGATCAGCGAGCCCTCGACGATCCCCCTGGTCTCCGCGTCGGCCGGGTGCACGATCGCCGTCGGCTCGCCCTGCACCCGCTGCTGGGCGCCGAGGTTCCCGTAGGACGAGTTGAGGAACGCGTGCGCCTTCGGCGAGACCAGGTGCAGCGGGTAGTCGCTGTGCGCGGGCGGGATGTAGTGCGGCAACGGGTCCACCTCGCCGCCGGGCTGGGCCTCGTTGCTGCCCTGCCGGAACAGCGGGAGCACGAAGTTCCCGCCCGCCGCCGCGGCGGACGCGAACTCCTGCTTGCCCGACGGCGTCGGGAAGCCGCCGATGTCGTGCGGGGCGTAGTGGTCGGCGTCGGGCAGGGTCAGCCGCGCCCACCCCGTCTTCGCCAGCGACTTCGGCGTGATCCCCCGCAGCGCCGGCGCGCCCCAGTCGTACGCCTGCTCGATCAGCTCCTCGTCCGTCATCCCGAAGCACTCGTCGTCGAACCCCATGGCGGCGGCCAGCCGCCGGAACAGCTCGGTGTTGGGGATCGCCTCGCCCACGGGCGCGATCGAGGGCCGGTTGAGCCCGATGTAGAAGTGCCCCCACGAGAACATGACGTCGAGCTGCTCGAGCTGCGTGGTGGCCGGCAGCACGATGTCCGCGTACTGGGCCGTGTCGGTGAGGAACTGCTCGCTGACCACGGTGAACAGGTCCTCGCGGGACAGCCCGGCGACCATCTTCTCCTGGTCCGGGCACACGATCATCGGGTTGGCGTTGTAGACCATCAGCGCGTGGATCCCGGGGTCGAGCCCCAGTTCCCCGGTCAACGCCTTGCCGAGCAGGTACTGGTTGACCACGCGGGTGCCCTCGGGCCGCAGCTGCGGCTGCGACAGCGCGTCCCAGTTCACCGGGAAGGCCCACAGCGGCAGGGCCAGCAGGCCGCCGCCGGGCTTGCGCCAGGCCCCCACCAGGCCGGGCAGGCAGGAGATCGCCCGCACGGTCTGCCCGCCACCGGAGTGCCGCTCGATCGCGACGCCGATCCGGATCATCGACGGCTGGCCGGCCGCGTACTCGCGGGCGAGGGTCCGGATGTCCTCGGCCGGGATGCCGGTCTCCGCGGCGGCCCACTCCGGCGTGCAGTCGCGGACCCGCTCCTCGAGCTCCTCGACCCCGACGGTGTGCTCGGCGACGTACTCGGCGTCGGTCAGGCCCTCGGCGAGGATGACGTGGATCAGCGCCAGGGCCAGCGCGCCGTCCGTGCCCGGGCGGATCGGGATGTGCCAGTCGGCGCGCTTGGCCGTGCGGTGCTTCACCGGGTCGATCACCACGACCTTGGCGCCCCGCTTCTGCGCCTCGGCGACGAACGGCCACAGGTGCAGGTTGGTCGAGACCATGTTGCAGGCCCAGATCACGATGTACCGCGAGTGCACCAGGCTCTCGGGGTCGACGCCGGCCGTCGGGCCGAGGCTCATGACGTACGCCGTCGACGCACCCGAGTCGCAGAAGGTGCGCTCGGCGACGGTCGCGCCCAGCTTGTTGAAGAAGGGGTCGCCGACGTTGAGCCCGTTGAGCGTGCCCTGGGTGCCCAGGTAGCTCACGGGCATGATCGCCTCGGCGCCGTGCTCGGCGACCACCGACCGGAACCGGGAGGTGATCTCCGCGATCGCCTCGTCCCACGAGATCGGCTCGAACCGGCCGGAGCCCTTCGGCCCGCTGCGCCGCAGTGGTGTGGTGACCCGGTCGGGGCTGTAGACCCGGTCCACGTAGTTGTTCACCTTCACGCACAGCCCGCCCCGGGTGAAGGGGTGGTCGGGGTCGCCCCGCACCCCGGTCGCCCGCCCGTCCTCGACGGAGACGAGCATCGAGCAGCCGTCGGGGCAGTCGTGCGGGCAGATGGCGCGGTGGGTGCCCGTCTCCCCGACGGCGAGGAGGGGCAGGTCGGCGAGAGTCATCGCGGTCGCTCCCGGATCGTGGTGGGGTGATCCATCCTCGGTCGCCGCGGCCCGGCCCGGCTTGGCACCGAGCGACCGGAGGTGGGCAGCGAGTGACGGCCGTGCGCGGACCCGTTGGGCGCGATCGCGTTTGACGTGCCCGCAACACGCTGCGAACCTTCGTCTGGTTCCCTCCGGAACGGGCCGGCGGGAAGGCCGCCGTCCGCAGGAGGTGACCGTGGTCCTCGCACCAGGCTCCGCGCCCGGCGGCACGGACAGACACGCCACCCGCCGGTTCGACGAGTGGCGGGACACCATCCGGCACGACTTCGTCGCCCTCGACATCGCCGCCGACCGCCGGGTCGGCACGTTCGCCGGCACCGTGCGCAACGCCACCGTCGCCCACCTGCAGGTCTCGGAGGTCTGCTCGGTCGACCAGGTCTGCCGCCGCACACCCTCGCTGGCCGCGGCCGACGACCACGAGTTCCTGCAGATCGGGATGGTCACGCGGGGCACGGGCGTGCTGGAGCAGGACGGCCGCCGGGCCGCGCTCGCCGGCGGCGACTTCGCGATCTACGAGACCGGCCGGCCGTTCCGCTGGCGGCTGGGCGGGGACTGGTGCCTCGAGGTCTTCACCTGGCCCCGGGCGTCCGTCGGGCTCGACGCCGGGGAGTCGGCCCGCGCCACCGCGCTGCGGATGGACGGCCGCGAGGGCCTGTCCGGGATCGTCGGCGGGATGCTGCGCGGGCTGCTCGCCGCCCCGCCACGGCTGACGGCCGCCGGCGCGGCCCGGGTGGCCGACGAGACCGGCGACCTGGTCACCACCCTGGCCGTGGAGCACCTGGCCGGGCCGCTCGCCGTCGACCGGCCGCAGCAGGCATTGCTGCGGGAGATGCTCACCTACGTCGACGCCCACCTCGCCGACCCCGGGCTGGGCCCGGCCGCCGTGGCGCGGGCGCACTTCGTGTCGGTCCGCCAGCTGCACCGGCTCTTCGCCACCACCGGCGAGACGGTGAACCGGCGGATCCGCCGGCTGCGGCTGGAACACTGCCGCCGCGAGCTGGCCGACCGGCGGCGGGCGGGTGACCCGGTCACGGACGTCGCGCGGCGTTGGGGTTTCCCCGACCTGGCCACCTTCAGCCGTGCCTTCCGGGGCGCCTACGGTGTCTCCCCCACCACCTACCGGGCACGCCACCTCGGCGGCTGAGTCAGAGCTGCGGCCGGGTCAGAGCGCCGCCAGGATCCGGTCGAGCTGGGCGAGGTCCTCGGCCGGCAGGGCACGCAGGACCGGGGGCGGGTCCCCCAGGATCGCCCGGGCGGTGGCGGCGGCCCGCAGCCCGTCCGGCGTCGCGCTGACGATCTTGCAGCGCCGGTCGTCCGGGTGGTGCTCGCGGCGGACGAGGCCGCGCTTCTGCAGCTCGTCGACCACGACCGTGGCGTAGGGCCGGTCCACCGAGAGCCGGTCGGCGAGATCGGAGAGCGTCCCGGGCTCGCGCGCCACCTCGAGCAGCGCCTTGACCCGCACGAAGCTCAACCCCACGGCCTCGCAGGCCTCGCGCCGCCGGTCGTGCTGGTCCACGACCAGCGCCCGCATCCGGCCCCAGGCACGCACGGCCGGGTCGGCCGGGTCGAGCTCCCGCGGCGCCGTCACGCCACACCCGCCCTGGCCGGGGCGTCCGCGGTCGCGAACAGCTCGGCCGTGCGGGTCGCGCTCCGCCGCGCCCACGCCGTCGTGGTGACCAGGCCCAGCACGAGGACGACGGCGCCGCACGCGATCTGCACCGCCCAGCCGACGTGCGTGGCCTCGGCGAGCCCGGTCGGCAGCGGCCCGACGACGGACGCCGTGACCGCCGACCCGATCACCGCGACGCCGAGCGCGGTGCCGACCTGCCGGCTCGTCGACGCCACCGCGGAGGCCACCCCGGCCTGCGCAGCCGGCATGCCGGACACCGCGGTGTTCGTGATCGGCGGGTTGACCATGCCGAACGCGATCCCGAACAGCACGTACGCCGTGATCGGCACCCACAGCGGCGAGTCCGTGCGCAGCCACAGCAGCACCACGCCGGACAGCACGATCCCCACCCCACCGACGACGAGCGGGATCCGCGCGCCGCGCGTGGCGACGAGCCGCCCCGCGACGGTCGGCAGGACCGCGGCCATCGCGGCCATGGGCAGCGTGAGCAGCCCGGCGTGCAGCGGCGAGTACCCGCGGGCGGTCTGCAGGTAGAGCGCGTTGACGAAGAGGAAGCCGGCGAGGCTGGCGAAGGCGCAGACCGCGATCACCGTGGCGCCGGCGAAGGGAACGCTGCGGAAGAAGCGCGGGTCGAGCAGCGGCTCCCGCCGGCTCCGCTCCCACGGCAGCAGCGCGACCAGCGCGGCGAAGGCCACGGCCGCGCAGGCGAGGACCCCGAGCGAGGTCCAGCCCTGCGCCGGGCCCTCGATGATGGCGAACGTGGCGCCGCCGAGCAGCAGCGCCATCAGCAGCTGCCCCACCGGGTCGAGCCGCCGCGGCCGCGGCGCCCGGGACTCCGGCACGAACCGCGTGGCCAGGACCACGGCCGCCACGACCACCGGCACGTTGATCCAGAACACCGACCGCCAGCCGACGACGTCGACGAGCGCGCCGCCGATCACCGGGCCGAGCGCCATGCTGAGCCCGACGACACTGCCCCACACCCCGATCGCGCGGGCGCGCTCGCGGGGATCGGTGAAGACGTTGACGATGATCGACATGGCGACGGGGTTGAGCATCGCGCCGCCCAGGGCCTGCACCACCCGGAACCCGACGAGCGCGCCGGCCGACGGTGCCACGCTGCACAGCAGCGAGCCGAGGCCGAACAGCACCAGCCCGATCCGGAAGACCCGCTTGCGCCCCACCCGGTCCGCGGTCGAGCCGGCCAGCATGAGCAGGCTCGCCAGGGTGAGCGTGTAGGCGTCGATCGTCCACTGCAACGAGGTGACGGACGCCGACAGGTCCGCCTGGATCGCCGGCAGCGCCAGGTTGACGATCGTGACGTCCATGCTGACCACGAACAGGCTGGAACAGCAGATCACCAGCACCAGCAGGCGGTGCCTGCGGTCGAGTTCGGGCACGGGGTCCTCTCCGCGGCGGTTGCGGCGACACAATCATTAGCACGGTACAACCGATTGTGCCGCGGCGTCAGCGCATGAGAGGCAGATCGCCCTCGTCGTGGGTGTGGTCGCAGCCGGGGACGAGGCAGCGCGTGTCGGTCGGGCTGTCGGGATCGGCGAACTGGGTGTGGTGCAGGGTGGCGTAGCGCCCCTCGACCGCCAGCAGCTCGGCGTGCGTGCCCTGCTCGGTCACCCGTCCCGCCTCGACCACCGCGATCCGGTCCGCGGCCCGGATGGTGGACAGCCGGTGCGCGATGACGATCGCGGTGCGCCCCACCAGCGCCTCGGCCAGCGCCTCCTGCACCGCGGCCTCGGACTCCGAGTCGAGGTGGGCCGTGGCCTCGTCGAGCACGACGACCGGGGGGCGGGCCAGCAGCAGGCGCGCGATCGTGAGCCGCTGCCGCTCGCCGCCGGAGAGCCGGTAGCCGCGCTCCCCCACGACCGTCTCCAGCCCGTCCGGCAGCTGGTCGAGCAGCTCGCCGAGCCGGGCGCGGCGCAGGGCCTCGCGCAGCTCGTCGTCCGTCGCCTCGGGGCGGGCGTAGCGCAGGTTGGCCGCGATGGTGTCGTGGAAGAGGTGGCCGTCCTGCGTCACGACGCCGACGGTGCCGCGCAGGGCCTCGAACGTCAGGTCCCGCACGTCGACGCCGCTGAGCTCGACGGCCCCGGAGTCGACGTCGTAGAGCCGCGGGAGGAGCGAGGCGATGGTCGACTTGCCCGCCCCGGACGCCCCGACGAGCGCGAGCAGCGAGCCCGCCGGCACCTCCAGGTCGATGCCGTGGAGCACCTCCCCCGGCGCCCGGCGGTCCAGCACGGCGACGTCCTCGAGCGATGCGAGCGACACCTGCTCGGCCGTCGGGTAGGAGAAGTGCACGTCGCGGAACCGCACCGACACGGGACCGGGCCGCAGCCCGCGGGCGCCCGGCCGCTCGGTGATCATCGGCTGCAGGTCGAGGACCTCGAAGACCCGCTCGAAGGCGACGAGCGCGGTCATGACGTCCACCCGGGCGTTGGCCAGCGCGGTCATCGGCGTGTAGAGGCGCGTGAGCAGCAGGGCCAGGGTGACGACGGTGCCCGGCTCGATCTGCCCGGTGACCGCCAGCCATCCGCCGAGGCCGTAGACCAGCGCCTGGGCCAGCGCCGACACCAGCGACAGGGAGGCGACGAAGACCCGGGAGACCATCGCCGTCCGGACCCCGATGTCGCGGACCCGCTCGGCGCGCTCGCCGAACTCCCGCGCCTCCTCCCGCGGCCGCCCGAACAGCTTGACGAGCGTGGCGCCGGCCGCGGAGAACCGCTCGGTCATCTGCGTGCTCATCGAGGCGTTGAGGTTCGCCGAGTCCCGCCGCAGGTCGGCGATCCGCCGGCCCATCCTCCGGGCGGGCAGCACGAAGATCGGCAGCAGGAGCAGCGCGAGCACCGTGACCTGCCACGCCAGCCCGATCATCACGGCGAGCGCGAGGGTCAGCTGGATGACGTTGGAGAGGACGCTCGCCAGCGTGGTCGTGATCGCCGACTGCGCGCCGATGACGTCGTTGTTGAGCCGGCTGACCAGCGCGCCGGTGCGGGTGCGCGTGAAGAACGCGATCGGCATCCGCTGCACGTGCGTGAACACCGCCGTGCGCAGGTCGACGATCAGGCCCTCGCCGATGCGGGCGGAGAACCAGCGGGCGCCGAGCCCGATCAGCGCCTCGCCCACGGCGAGCGCGGCGATGGCCAAAGCCAGCGTGACGACACTGCGCGCGGCGCCGGACCCGCCTGCGACGATCGCGTTGACGACCCGCCCGGCAAGGATCGGGGTGACGACGCCGATCACGGCCGTACAGGTCGTGAGCAGCAGGAAGGCCAGCAGCCAGCGACGGTAGGGGCGGGCGAACGCCCAGATCCGCGGGATCGTGCCCTTGGCGACGGAGCGCGGCGCGTCCGCCGCGCGCGTCATCCCGCGCATGATCGTGAAAGGCCTGTCCACACACCTCACCCGGACTGCATCACGGAACCATAAGGCGAATTTCCGTGCTCATCGCGCGCATTATGGTTCCACAATGCGTTCCGAGCGCCCGATTCGCGTCGTTACGGTTCCATGATGCGCCCCGGCCCGGGTGCACGCGCGCCGACCCGCCGCCGTGCGCAGCGGACGGTGGCGGGCGCGCGTGACGTGTCTCTGTGCGTGACGTACAGGGCCGCGCTGTGGCGCTACTTCTTCTTGGTGCGGGTCGCCCCGCCGCGGCCGCGGAGCGTCACCCCGGTCTCGCTGAGTACACGGTGCACGAAGCCGTAGGACCGTCCGGTCTGCTCGGCCAGGGCGCGGATGCTGGCGCCCTTCTCGTACTTCTTCTTCAGATCGGTGGCGAGTTTGTCCCGCTGGGTGCCCGTGATCCGGGCGCCCTTCTTCAGGTCGGCCACGACACTTGACCTCCTCTGCCCCACCGCGGAACCCCGCCCGCGGACCGGAGCCGCCGATCGGCTCGTCGGTGCGAGCCATGATGATCCTTCTGTCGAGATGTGGCCAGCGCAACATCCCGCATGATCGGTGAACGGTTCCCCCGTTCGGATCACGCGGACGGGTGATCGCTACGGGCCCTCTCGCGACGGTGAGGTCACCTCCGCGTCACGGGCGGATGGCCTACGCCAGCTGGACGAGTTCCAGGTAGTCCGCCGACCAGTGGTCCTCGGTACCGTCCGGAAGCACGATCACCTTGTCGGGTTCGAGTGCCTCGACGGCACCCGGGTCGTGGGTGACCAGCACGACGGCCCCCTCGAAGCGGCGCAGCGCGTCGAGCACCTGCTCCCGGCTGGCCGGGTCGAGGTTGTTCGTGGGCTCGTCGAGCAGCAGGACGTTCGCCGCGCTGGAGACCAGCCCCGCCATCGCGAGCCGGGTCCGCTCGCCGCCGGAGAGCGTGCCCGCCGGCTGCTCCAGCTGCTCGCCGGAGAACATGAACGTGCCCAGGACCGTGCGGAGCTGCTGCTCCGGCGCGTCGGGTGAGGCGTGCCGGATGTTGTCCCAGACGCTGGCGTCCATGTCGAGCGTGTCGTGCTCCTGCGCGAAGTAGCCGGTGCGCAGCCCATGGCCCGGCACGACCCCGCCGGAGTCCGACGTCTCGGTCCCGGCCAGCAGCCGCAGCAGGGTGGTCTTGCCGGCGCCGTTGAGTCCCAGCACCACGACCTTGGTCCCGCGGTCGACGGCCAGGTCGACGCCGGTGAACACCTCCAGCGACCCGTAGGCCTTGGACAGGTTCTCGGCGGTGAGCGGCGTGCGCCCGCACGGGGCCGGCGTGGGGAACCGGATCTTGGCCACCCGGTCCGCCTGCCGCTCGGGCTCGAGCCCGGCCAGCAGCTCGTCCGCCCGGCGCGCCATGTTCTTGGCCGCGACGGCCTTGGTGGCCTTCGCGCCCATCTTCGCGGCCTGGGCGTGCAGCGCCGAGGCCTTCTTCTCCGCGTTGGCCCGCTCGCGGCGGCGACGCTTCTCGTCCGTGGCGCGCGCCTCGAGGTAGCGCCTCCAGGTCATGTTGTACTGGTCGACCTCGCCGCGGGTGGCGTCGAGGAACCACACCTTGTTCACCACGGCGGCCAGCAGGTCGGTGTCGTGGCTGATCACCACGAGCCCGCCCTCGTGGGACTGCAGGAACCCGCGCAGCCAGGTGATCGAGTCGGCGTCGAGGTGGTTGGTCGGCTCGTCGAGCAGCAGCGTGGTGGCGCTCTGCGAGCCGCCGTCCGACGCCGCGAACAGGATCCGGGCCAGCTCGACGCGCCGGCGCTGCCCGCCGGACAGGGTGGCGATCTGCTGGTTCAGCACCCGCTCGGGCAGCCCGAGGTTGGTGCAGATCCGGGCGGCCTCGCTCTCGGCGGCGTACCCGCCGAGGGCGGCGAACCGCTCCTCCAGCCGCCCGTACTCGCGGACGGCCTTCTCGTTCTCCGGGCCGTCGACCAGCTCGGCCATCGCGGTCTGGACCTTCTCCAGCTTGCGCAGCAGCTCGTCGAGGCCGCGCGCGGAGAGCACCCGGTCCTTCGCGGTGACGGAGAGGTCGCCCTCCCGCGGGTCCTGCGGGAGGTAGCCGACGGGCGAGTTGCTGGTGACGGTGCCGCCGTAGGGCTCGCCCTCCCCCGCCAGCACGCGCATGGAGGTGGTCTTGCCGGCGCCGTTGCGGCCGACGAGGCCGATCCGGTCGCCGGGCTGGACGCGCAGGGTGGCACCGGACAGCAGGATGCGGGAGCCGGCGCGCAGCTCGAGGTCGGTGGCGGTGATCATGAGAAGGACTCCGGGGACGGGGTCGGACGAGGAGGGCGGCCTGCGGGCACACGTGTGCCCGGGCGCGGCGCCTACTCGATCAGGATCACGCCACCAGGCTACCGGCACGCGCACCCCGATTTCCCCCGTAGGGTCACCGCCATGACCGAAGTCACCGCCGACGGCACGGGGGACCTCGCCGGTCGCGCCGCGCTCGTCACGGGCGCCAGCCGCGGGATCGGGCTCGCGGTTGCCGCCGAGCTGCTGTCCCGCGGCGCGTCCGTCGCGATCACCGGCCGCAAGCTCCCCGACCTCGAGGCCGCGGCCGCGGAGCTCGGCGCGCCGGGGCGCGTGCTGACGATCGCCGGCAACGCGGGCGACGCCGCCCACCGCGCGGAGGCGGTCACGCGGACCGTCGAGGAGTTCGGCAACCTCGCGATCCTCGTGAACAACGCCGGCATCAACCCTCAGTACGGGCCGCTGGTCGACGCCGACCTCGGCGCGGTCTCGAAGATCTTCGACGTCAACGTGGTCGCCCCGCTGGGGTTCGTGCAGCTCGCGTACCGGGCGTGGATGCGGGAGCACGGCGGCGCGGTCGTGAACGTCGCGTCGATGGCGGGGATCCGGGCGACCGGCGTCATCGGGGCGTACGGGGCGTCGAAGGGCGCGCTGATCCGGCTCACCGAGGAGCTGGCGGGCCAGCTCGGCCCGGGTATCCGGGTCAACGCCGTGGCCCCCGCCGTCGTCAAGACGCGGTTCGCGGCCGCGCTGTACGAGCGGGACGAGGAGGGCGTGGCGAACCGCTACCCGATGAAGCGGCTCGGCACCCCCGAGGACGTCGCCGCGGCCGTCGGGTTCCTGGTGTCCGACGCGTCGGGCTGGATCACCGGCGAGACCGTCCGGCTCGACGGCGGCGCCCTGGCCTCCGGGGGGAACGGCTGAACGTGCGGGAGCCCGCGGCAGGGACGGCGCACGTCCCGGCCCTTCCCCCGGGCGCGGTCGACGTGCTGGTCGCCGGCGGCGGCCCGGCCGGGCGCGCGCTCGCCGCCGCCTGCGCGCGGACCGGGCTGCGCACCGCTCTCGCCGACCCCGCCCCGGACCGCCCGTGGCGCGCGACCTACGCGGCGTGGGCGGGCGAGCTGCCGGCGGACCTGCCGGCGGAGGTGGTGGCGACGCGGGCGCGGGGCCGTGCCGTGGCGCTCACCGAGCACCGGCTGGGCTGGGAGTACACGGTGCTCGACACCGCGGCCCTGCGCGCCCACCTCGACGCCGGGCTGACCGGCGTGACCGTCCACCGGGCGAAGGTGGTGGGCAGCGAGCCGGGGTACGCCCGGCTGGCCGACGGGCGCATCCCGGCGCGGCTGGTCGTCGACGCCACGGGGCACCGCCGGGACCGTCGTCAGGCCGCGGAGCAGACCGCGTACGGGCTGGTCGTCGACGAGACCGTCGCCGCCCCGCTGGTGGCGCCCGGCGAGGCGCTGTTCATGGACTGGCGGCAGGACCACGGCCGGCCCGCCGGCGCCTGGCCGACCTTCCTCTACGCCGTCCCGCTCGGCGGGGGCCGGGTGTTGGTCGAGGAGACCTCCCTCGCCCGTCGACCCGGGCTGCCCCTGCCCGAGCTGCGCGAGCGGCTGCACGCCCGCCTCGCGCACCGCGGGGTGCACCCGCCCGCCGCCGCGGAGGAGGAGCGCGTCCGCTTCCCCGTCGAGGGGCCCATCGGCGCGACGCTCGCCCCCGGGCCCGCGTTCGGTGCCGCGGGCGCGCTGGTCCACCCCGCCACCGGTTTCTCGGTGGCGACCGCGTTGCGGCTGGCCCCGCTGCTCGCGGCGGCACTCGCGGGGTCCGCGCCCCGGCGCGCGGCGCGGTCGGTCGTGTGGCCGGCGCAGGCACGCGCGGTGCACGTGCTGCGGCACCGCGGCCTGGAGGCGCTGCTGCGGATGCCGCCGGACCGGGTGCCGGCCTTCTTCGAGGCGTTCCTCGGCCTGCCCGCGCACCACCGCTGGGCCTACCTCACCGGCCGCGCCGACCTGCCCGGCACTGCGGCCGCGATGCGGGCGCTCTGGGCGCGGGCGGACTGGCCGTTGCGCGCCCGGCTCGTGGGTCCCGCGCTGCTGCCCCGGGCCCGGTCCGCCACCACCGGGTGACGATCGCGAGTCGGGGCAGGTCAGCGAACTACCCGCCGGTAATCTGCCGGGACCATCGTGTGACCGATTCCCCGGAGGGCACATGTCCGCCTACACCACCGTCGTCGTCGGCACGGACGGATCCCCGACCTCGTACGTCGCCGTGGAGCGCGCGGCGGCCGTCGCGCGCGACTCCGACGCCGAGCTCGTGCTCGTCTCGGCCTACACGCCGGCCTCCCGCGAGGACACCCTCGAGGCCGAGGACGCGCTCGGCGCGGAGGCCTACCAGGTGCGTGGCTGGTCGCCCGCCGAGGAGGCGCTGCGCACCGCCGAGGACAAGGCCGCCGCGGTCGGCGCCACCAAGATCACCAAGGTCGCCGAGGACGGCGCCCCCGCCGACGTGCTGCGCAAGGCGGTCAAGGAGCACGACGCCGACCTGCTCGTGGTGGGCAACAAGGGCCTCAACACGCTCAGCGGCCGCATCCTCGGCTCGGTCCCGTCCGACGTCGCCCGCCGCTCCGGCGTCGACGTCCTGATCGTGCACACCACCTGAGCAGCCCGTGAGCGAGGGCTGGGTCCGGGACCTCGAGGCGTTCCTCGCGGCCGCGGACCGCGGCGAACGGCGGCGGCTCGACGAGTCCACCGCACTCGTCACGGCGCTCGAGGAGATCGTCCTGGGCGGCCCGCGGCGGCACACCCGCGCCGAGGTCGTCGAGCTGGCCGGCCTCTCCGACGAGGAGGGCGTGCGGCTCTGGCGGGCCCTCGGCTTCCCCGAGGTGCCCGACGACGCGGTGTTCTTCACCGACCGGGACGTCCAGGCGGCGTCGATGCTCGGCCGCGACCCCGCGGCGGCGGCCATTCCCGCCGACGTCCGCGAGGCGATGCTGCGGGCCGTCGCCCAGTCGGTCTCGCGGCTCGCCGAGTGGCAGATCGGCATGCTGGCCCGGATGCTGGCCGACCGCGCCGGGCAGGTCTCCGCCGAGCAGGCCGTGGAGTTCACCGCCGGGCTGCTGCCGCAGCTCGAGCTGCTGCAGGTCTACATCTGGCGGCGGCACCTGGCCGCCACGATGTCCCGGTTCGTGGTCGGCGGGATCCAGGACGACCCCGCCGCGGACACCGCCGCCGAGACCCGCACCCTCAGCGTCGGGTTCGCGGACATGGTCGGCTTCACCCGCACCACGCGCCGGCGCTCCCCCGCCGAGCTGTCCGAGATGATCGAGCACTTCGAGGCCAGCACGACGGACGTGATCACCGAGTGCGGCGGGCGGCTGGTCAAGACCGTCGGCGACGAGGTGCTGTTCGTGACCGACGAGCCCGCCGAGGCCGCATGGCTCGCCCTGCGGCTGCGCGACCGGGTGCGCCGCGAGCCCTCGCTCCCCCGGCTCCGGATCGGGCTCGCCGCCGGGGACGTGCTGCTGCGCTTCGGCGACGTCTACGGCGAGCCGGTCAACATCGCCGCCCGGCTCACCACCCACGCCCGCCCGGACACGGTGCTGGTCGACCGCGAGGTCGCGCACGGGATCGAGGGCGACGAGCGGTTCAGCGTGCGCCGGCTCAAGCCCCTGCAGGTCCGGGGCTACCGGCACCTACAGCCCTACCTGCTCCGCGAGCGCGGCGACGGCGCCTGAGCTCATGGAACCATGACGCGATTCTCGACCCGTCCTGGACGCAGCATGGAACCGTAATGCGCTTCACAGTCGACTCCGCCGCACTATGGAACCATGATGTGCGATCGTCGGCCGTTCCTGCGCATTACGGTTCCATAGTGCGATTGCTCAGACGCGGAAGCCGAGGGCGCGCAGCTGCTCGCGGCCGTCCTCGGTGATCTTCTCCGGACCCCACGGCGGCATCCAGACCCAATTGATCGTGATGTCCTCGACCAGGCCGCCGGTGCTGCCGCCGGTGAGGGCGGAGCGGGCCTGCTCCTCGATCACGTCCGTCAGCGGGCAGGCCGCCGACGTCAGGGTCATGTCGATGATCGCCTTGTTGTCCTCGACCTTCAGGCCGTAGACCAGGCCCAGGTCGACGACGTTGATCCCGAGCTCGGGGTCGACGACGTCGCGCATGGCCTCCTCGATGTCGTCGAGCGAGGGGCCCTCGCCGGCGGCCTGCGCGGCCGGCGGCTCCGGCATGCCGGCCGCCCCTCGGACGATCTCCGCGTCGGTCGTCCCGGCGGTGTTGTCGCTCATGCCTCCTCCTTCACTCGCGCCACCGCGTCCTTGAACGCCATCCAGCCCAGCAGAGCACACTTCACGCGCGCCGGGTACTTGGAGACCCCGGCGAACGCGATGCCGTCGCCGATGACCTCCTCGTCGCCCGCGATCTTGCCGCGGCTCTGCGCCATCTCCTGGAAGGACTCGAGGATCCGGAACGCCTCCTCGACGCTCTTGCCGACGACGAGGTCGGTGAGCACCGACGTCGACGCCTGGCTGATCGAGCAGCCGAGGGACTCGTAGGACACGTCCTGCACGGTCCGGTTCGCGCCGTCCCCGTCGAGCTTGACCCGCAGGGTCACCTCGTCCCCGCAGGTGGGGTTGACGTGGTGGGTCTCCGCGTCGAACGGGTCCCGCAGGCCGGCCCCGTGGGGCTGGCGGTAGTGGTCCAGGATGATCTCCTGGTACATCTGTTCGAGCTGCATCACGCGACCCCGAAGAACTCCCGGGCGGCCCGCACGCCGTCGGCGAGCTGGGCCACCTCCTCCACCGTGGTGTACACGTGGAAGGACGCCCGGACGGTCGCCGCGATTCCGAAGCGCCGGTGCAGCGGCCAGGCGCAGTGGTGCCCGACCCGCACGGCGATGCCGCGGTCGTCGAGCACCTGCCCGACGTCGTGCGCGTGCACCCCGTCGACCACGAACGACACCGCGCCGCCCCGCTGCTCGAGCGAGTCCGGCCCGATGATCCGCACGCCCTCGACCTCGCGCAGCGTGTCCAGCGCGACCCCGGTCAGCTCCCGCTCGTGCGCGAAGACCGCGTCCATGCCGATCGCGGACAGGTAGTCCACGGCGGCGCCCAGGCCCACGGCCTGCGACGTCATCGGCACGCCGGCCTCGAACCGCTGCGGCGGCGGCGCGTAGGTCGAGCCCTCCATCCGCACCATCTCGATCATCGAGCCGCCCGTGATGAAGGGCGGCATCGCGTCGAGCAGCTCGGTGCGGCCGTAGAGCACGCCGACCCCGGACGGGCCGAGCATCTTGTGCCCGGAGAAGGCGGCGAAGTCGACGCCGAGCTCCGTCAGGTTGACCGGCATGTGCGGCACGGACTGGCACGCGTCGAGCACCGTGAGCGCGCCGACGGCCTGCGCCCGCCGCACCAGCTCCTCGACCGGGGCGATGGAGCCCAGGACGTTGGACTGGTGGGCGAAGGCCACGACCTTGGTGCGCTCGGTGAGCTCCAGCGAGTCGAGGTCGATCCGGCCGTCCTCGGTGACCGAGTACCAGCGCAGGGTCGCGCCGGTGCGCCGGCACAGCTCCTGCCAGGGCACCAGGTTGGCGTGGTGCTCCAGCTCGGTGACGACGATCTCGTCCCCGGGCCCGACCGCGAACCGCTCCGACTCCGGGCCGAGGCCCGTGCGGATCGACGAGTTGCTCATCGCGTACGCGACGAGGTTGATCGCCTCGGTGGCGTTCTTGGTGAACACCAGCTCCTCGGGCTCGGCACCGGTGAAGACGGCGATCTTCGACCGCGCGGCCTCGTAGTCGTCCGTGGCCTCCTCGGCGAGCTGGTGCGCCCCGCGGTGCACCGCCGCGTTGTGCGTCTCGAGGAAGAGCCGCTCGGCGTCGAGCACCTGGCGCGGGCGCTGCGACGTGGCGCCCGAGTCCAGGTAGACCAGCGGGCGCCCCTCGCGGACGGTGCGCGACAGGATCGGGAAGTCGTCGCGGATTGTGGCGACATCCAGACCCGCCGCGGAGGGGGTCTGAACGGCGGTCATGACGCGGCCGCCGCCACGAAGCGCTCGTAACCGTTCTTCTCGAGGTCGTCGGCCAGCTCGGGGCCGCCGGACTCGACGACCCGGCCGGCGGAGAAGACGTGCACGAAGTCCGGCGTGATGTGCTGCAGGATCCGCGTGTAGTGCGTGATCAGCAGGACGCCGTTCTCGGGCGAGCGGTAGCGGTTGACGCCCTCGGACACGACCCGCAGCGCGTCGACGTCGAGGCCGGAGTCGGTCTCGTCGAGGATCGCGATCTTCGGGTTGAGCAGGGCGAGCTGCAGCACCTCGTGGCGCTTCTTCTCGCCGCCGGAGAAGCCCTCGTTGACCGAGCGCTCGGCGAACTCCTCCTTGATGTCGAGGTCGGCCATCGCGCCCTTGACCTCCTTGACCCATGTGCGCAGCTTCGGCGCCTCGCCGCGGATCGCGGTGGCCGCGGACCGCAGGAAGTTCGCCATCGACACGCCGGGCACCTCGACCGGGTACTGCATGGCGAGGAACAGGCCGGCGCGGGCCCGCTCATCAACGGTCATGTCCAGCACGGACTCTCCGTCGAGCAGCACCTCACCGGAGGTGATCTCGTACTTCGGGTGGCCCGCGATCGCGTAGGCGAGCGTGGACTTGCCGGAGCCGTTCGGCCCCATGATCGCATGGGTCTCCCCGGCCTTCACGGTCAGGTCGACCCCGCGCAGGATCGGCTTCGGACCGTCGTCGGTGTTGACCGACGCGTGCAGGTCCTTGATCTCCAGGGTGGACATCGCTGTTCGGAACTCCTGTGGTGGGAAGGGGCTAGACGCCGGTGACGGCGAGCTCGGCCTCGATGGCCGCGTCGAGCCGCTCACGCAGCGCCGGGAGGGCGCCTGCGCCGTGGGTCGGGATGCGCTGCAGGATCTCGCCGAAGAACGCGCGGACCACCAGGCGCCGGGCCTGGTCGTCGGGGATGCCGCGGCTCTGCAGGTAGAACAGCTGCTCGTCGTCGAACCGGCCGGTCGCGCTGGCGTGACCCGCCGACACGATCTCGCCGGTCTCGATCTCCAGGTTCGGCACCGAGTCCGCGCGGGCGTGCTCGGTGAGCACCAGGTTGCGGTTGAACTCGAAGGTCTCGGTGTTCTCCGCGGCCGCCTGGATCAGCACGTCGCCGATCCACACGGTGTGCGCGTCCGTGGTGCCCGCGCGGCCCTGCAGGGCGTTCTTGTAGAGCACGTTCGACTTGCAGTGCGGCACCGCGTGGTCGACCAGCAGGCGCTGCTCGAGGTGCTGCCCCGCGTCGGCGTAGCCCAGCCCGACCAGGTCGACGTCGCCGCCCGGTGCCCGGTAGGTCACCGTCGGGCTGACGCGGACGAGGTCCCCGCCGAGCGAGACCGAGACGACCCGGAGGGTCGCGTCCCGGCCGATCGACAGGTGCTGCGCCGACACGTGCACGGCGTCGTCCGCCCACTCCTCGGTGACCACCAGGGTCAGCCGCGAGGAGTCCGCGAGCACGACCTCCAGGTTGTCCGCCAGCACGCCGGACCCGTGGTGCTCGAGCACCACGGTGGCCTCCGCGAACGGGGTGGTGCGCAGCTGCAGGTGCCCCGCGGCCGTCGAACCGGCGCCGGGGCCGTGGACGGTGATCGTGAGGGGTTCCAGGGTGCCGTCGAACGTGACGACGGTGGCCTCGGCGAACGCCGACCAGGCCTGGGCGGCCACACGGTCGGCGGGGACGCCGCCCTCGCCGATCCGCGCGTCGTCCCGCCCGACGGTCTCCACGGTCACGCCCTCGGCGGCCGGCACCGTGACCGGCGCCCGGCCGTCGAGCGCCGCGCTGCCGTCGTGCAGGCCCTTGAGGCGCTTGAGCGGGGTGAACCGCCAGTTCTCCTCGCGCCCGCCGGGGACCTCGAAGGCCTCGACGTCGTACGAGGTGAAACGCTCACCGGCGGAGAGGACGGGCTTCTCGCCCTGCCCCTCCTTCGCGCCGGCCAGCTCGGGGGCGAGCCCCGCAACCTCCGGGGCGTTGCTCGGAACCGTCATCCGACGGAACCCTCCATCTGCAGCTCGATCAGGCGGTTCAGCTCGAGGGCGTACTCCATGGGGAGCTCGCGCGCGATGGGCTCCACGAACCCGCGCACGACCATCGCCATGGCCTCGTCCTCGGTGAGACCGCGGCTCATCAGGTAGAAGAGCTGGTCGTCCGACACCTTCGAGACGGTGGCCTCGTGGCCCATCTGCACGTCGTCCGTGCGGATGTCGACGTACGGGTAGGTGTCGCTGCGGCTGATCGTGTCGACCAGCAACGCGTCGCACTTGACCGTGCTCTTCGAGTTCTTGGCCCGCGGGTTGACCCGGATCAGGCCGCGGTATGACGTCCGGCCGCCGCCGCGCGCCACCGACTTCGAGATGATCGTCGACGACGTGTTCGGCGCGAGGTGCGTCATCTTGGCGCCCGCGTCCTGGTGCTGACCCTCGCCGGCGAACGCGATGGACAGGACCTCGCCCTTGGCGTACTCGCCCATCAGCATCACGGCCGGGTACTTCATGGTCACCTTGGAGCCGAGGTTGCCGTCGACCCACTCCATGGTGGCGCCCTCTTCGGCCTTGGCCCGCTTGGTGACCAGGTTGTACACGTTGTTCGACCAGTTCTGGATGGTCGTGTACCGGACCCGGGCGTTCTTCTTGACGACGATCTCGACGACCGCGGAGTGCAGCGAGTCCGACTTGTAGATCGGCGCGGTGCAGCCCTCGACGTAGTGCACGTACGAGCCCTCGTCCGCGATGATCAGCGTCCGCTCGAACTGGCCCATGTTCTCGGTGTTGATCCGGAAGTAGGCCTGCAGCGGGATCTCGACGTGCACGCCCGGCGGGACGTAGATGAACGAGCCGCCCGACCACACGGCGGAGTTCAGCGCCGAGAACTTGTTGTCGCCGCTCGGGATGACCGAGCCGAAGTACTCCTGGAACAGCTCCGGGTGCTCGCGCAGGCCGGTGTCGGTGTCCAGGAAGATGACGCCCTGCTCCTCCAGGTCCTCGCGGATCTGGTGGTAGACGACCTCGGACTCGTACTGCGCGGCGACACCAGCGACCAGGCGGGCCTTCTCGGCCTCCGGGATGCCCAGCTTGTCGTAGGTGTTCTTGATGTCCTCGGGCAGGTCCTCCCAGCTGGAGGCCTGCTTCTCCGTGGACCGCACGAAGTACTTGATGTTGTCGAAGTCGATTCCGGAGAGGTCGGAGCCCCACCGCGGCATCGGCTTGCGCTCGAACAGGTCCAGCGCCTTGAGCCGGAAGTCGAGCATCCACTGCGGCTCGTTCTTCAGGCGGGAGATGTCGGCCACCACGTCGGCGGACAAGCCGCGACGGGCGGACGCGCCGGCGACGTCCGGGTCCGACCAGCCGAAGTCGTACCGGCCGAGCGTCGCGAGCGTCTCCTCCTGCGTGAGCCCTGGCTTCACCTCAGGAGTGGTCGTCATGAAGACTGCCTCCCTCTCGGGGACGTGGTGGTCGCTTGCTGCCCCAACGGTCCCGGGCGCTGCCCGGTACGGAGGCGTTCGGGAGCCTCCGGGAACACGGTGGGGACGTGGGTGGTGCACGCGGAGTCGCCGCGCGCGATGGTGGCCAAGCGTTGCACGTGCGTGCCGAGGACCTCCGCGAAGGCCGCGGTCTCGGCCTCGCACAGCTCCGGGAACTCCGCCGCGACGTGGGCCACCGGGCAGTGGTGCTGGCACAGCTGCACGCCGTGCCCGGCCTCGCGGGCCGCCGCGGCGTAGCCCCGCGACGTGAGCACCTTCGCCAGCGCCTCGGCCCGCTCCTCCGGCGTGCCGGCCGCGTGGATCTCGTCCTCGGCGCCGCCGAGGAGCTCGTGCACGCGCGAGCGGGCGAACTCGCCGACGGCCTGCTCCCCCGCGTGTGCCGCGAGGAACCGCAGGGCCGAGGTGGCGAGGTCGTCGTAGCCGTGCCCGAAGCGGACCCGGCCGGCGTCGGTGAGCAGGAAGTGCTTGGCCGGACGGCCGCGCGAGCGCCGGGTGCGCCGCGGCGCGTCCCGGGTCTCCGCCTCGCCGTCGGCGATCAGCGCGTCCAGGTGCCGGCGCACGGCGGCGGCCGAGAGCTCCAGCTCGGCGGCGACCTCCGCGGCCGTGATCGGCCCCTGCTCCAGCAGGAGCCGGGCCACGGCCAGCCGCGTGCGGCCCTCGGCATGGGCGGGGACGTGCGCCGCGTGCCCGGCCGGTGCGGGCACGGCGACGGCGGACGCCTGCGGCGCCCGGGTCGTGGTGCTCGGTCCGGCTGTTTTCACAACACCAGTGTTGCGTATATGCCCCGGCGCGGCAAAGGCGGCCCCCGGGCAGGTGATCGGACTCACCATGGGCACCGGTCCGGTGCCGTTCGTCCGCCCGTGGCGGGCCGTCCGCAGTGCCGGGAGCCCGACTCCGGGAGGTCGTCACGAGGCCGGTCGATACGCTCCCGGCATGGCCGCCCCCGCCCTGGACCCGGCCGGGTCGCCGCCGGTGGACCGGCCCGTCGGGGCCGATCCGGCCCGGCTCGCCCGGCGGCTCGGGCTCACCGGCGCCCTGCTGATGGCCGTCGGCGCCCTGGGGGCCGGGGCACTGCCCGTCCCCAACCCGCTGAACGGCCTGCGGCTGATCGGCCTTCCCTCCCGCAACGCCACGCTCGCGATCGCCCTGACCTACGCCGGGATGGGCATGCTCGTGCTCGCCTGGTTGTGGATCGGTCGGATGCTCTCGGCGCGCGGCGCGGTGCCGCCCGCGCCGGACCGGCTCTCCCTCGGCCGGGCGGGGATCCTCTGGGCGCTGCCGCTGGCCGTCGCGCCGCCGATGTTCTCCAAGGACGTCTACAGCTACCTCGCGCAGTCGGCGATCGTGGCCCGCGGCCTCGATCCGTACGTCCTCGGTCCGGCACAGGCCCTCGGCGTCGACGACCCGCTGACGCGCACGATCCCCACGATCTGGCGGGACACACCGGCGCCGTACGGGCCGCTGTTCCTCGTCGTCGGGCGCGGGATCACGGCCCTGACCGGCAACGACGTCGTGGTCGGCGTCCTGGCCCACCGTGCGCTGGCGCTGGGTGGCGTGGCCCTGGTCCTGTGGGCGCTGCCGAAGCTGGCCCGCCGCTGCGGCGTGGAACCCGGCCTTGCGCTGTGGCTCGGCGCGGCCAACCCGCTGGTGCTGTTCCACCTGGTCAGCGGCATCCACAACGAAGCCCTGATGCTCGGCCTGCTGCTCGCCGGCCTGTACCTGGCGCTCGGCGAGCGGGACGTGCCGGTCCCCTGGCCCCGGTGGGTCGCGGGCGCGGTGCTCATCACGCTGGGCGCCTCGGTGAAGCTGCCCGCCCTGCTCGCCCTCGGGTTCCTCGGGATGGACCTGGCCCGGCGGTGGGGCGGGCGGGTCCGGGACGTCGTGGCCGCGGCCGCCGCCCTCGTCGGGGTGGCCGTCGCGGTCTACGCCGTCATCGGCGTCGGCACCGGGCTGGGCTTCGGCTGGATCTCCACCCAGGGCACGGCCAACACCATCCGCAGCTGGATGTCGCTGTCCACGGACCTCGGCCAGCTCTCCGGGCAGATCGGCATCCTCGCGGGGCTCGGCGACCACACCGACACCACGCTGACCATCACCCGTGGGCTCGGCGGGCTCGCCGCCGCGGTCGCCTGCGGGTGGTTGCTGTGGCTGTGCCTCAAGGGCCTGGTCGACCCGGTGACCGGCGTGGGCGTCGGGCTGGGGGCCGTGGTGCTGCTGGGGCCGGTGGTGCACCCCTGGTACCTGTTGTGGGCCGCGATCCCGCTCGCCGCCACCCGCGGCATGCCGCGCTACCGGCGCTTCGCCCTGGCCGCGTCGGCGGTGATCGCGCTGATGGTCCCGCCCACCGGGGCGGACTTCAACTTCCGGGCCTACCAGCTGCCGTTCGGGATCGTCGCGGGCGCCGTGATCCTGCTCGTCGGGTTGCTGCTGGTCCGGGGCGCCCTGCGCCGCGAGGCGGCCCGCGATCCGGGTGCCGCGCCCGCCGCCCGGACCCCTGCCTAGACTCGTCGGCTGTGCAGATCCCCCCGTCGGCCCGGTCGGGCGAGGCCGCTCCGGACCCTGCCGCGCCCGTCGCGGAGTCCGCGGCGGACATCGCCGTGTCCGTGCGCGGCCTGGTCAGGCGGTTCGGCGCGACCACGGCCGTCGCGGGGCTGGACCTCACGCTGCGCCGCGGCTCGGTGCTCGCGCTGCTCGGCCCCAACGGCGCCGGCAAGACCACCACGATCGAGGTCTGCACGGGTTTCCTGCGCGCCGACTCCGGTGAGGTCCGCGTCCTCGGGCTCGACCCGGCGGGCGCGCCCGACGCGCTGCGCGCCCGGATCGGGATCATGCCGCAGGGCGGCGGTGCCTACCCCGGCGTCAAGGCCGGCGAGATGCTGCGCGTGGTGGCGGCCTGCGCCGCGAACCCGCTCGACCCCGCCTGGCTGATCGACGTCCTGGGCCTCTCCGGTGCCACCCGCACCCCCTACAAGCGGCTCTCCGGCGGCCAGCAGCAGCGGCTCGCGCTGGCGTGCGCGGTCGTCGGGCGGCCCGAGCTCGTGGTGCTCGACGAGCCCACCGCGGGCATGGACCCGCAGGCCCGCCGGGTGGTGTGGGAGCTCGTCTCCGCGCTGCGCCGGGACGGGGTCGCGGTCCTGCTGACCACGCACCTCATGGAGGAGGCCGAGGCGCTGGCGGACGAGGTCGTGATCGTCGACCACGGCCGGGTCGTCGCCGCCGGCAGCCCGGCGGAGCTCACCTCGGGCGGGGACGAGCAGGAGCTGCGCTTCCGCGCCCGCACCGGCATGGACGTCGAGGCCCTCACCGCCGCGCTGCCCGCGGGCTACCGCGCGGCCGAGACCGTGGCTGGCCGGTACGTCGTCCGCGGGCGCATCGACCCGCACGTCCTCTCCGCGATCACCGGCTGGTGCGCGGGCCAGGGCGCCCTCGCCGACGACGTCCAGGTCGCCCGGCGCAGCCTCGAGGACGTCTTCCTGGACCTGACCGGACGGGAGCTGCGGTCGTGAGTGAGCTCTTCGCACCCGGCACGTTCACGCCCGCGCCCGGGCGGGGCCGGCTCGGCCGGATGCTGCTGGCCCAGGCCGGCACCGAGACCCGGCTGGCGCTGCGCAACGGCGAGCAGGTGCTGCTCACCCTGCTGATCCCGGTCGTGCTGCTCGTCGGGCTGTCGGTGCTGAAGGTCGTCCCGCTGCCCGAGCCGCGGGTGAACTCCGTGGTGCCGTCCGTCCTGGCGCTCGCGGTGATGTCCACGGCCTTCACCAGCCAGGCCATCGCACTGGGCTTCGACCGCCGCTACGGCGTGATCCGGCGGCTCGCCGCCACCGCGCTGCCCCGGTGGCTGCTGGTGGCCGGGCGGCTCGCGGCCGTGCTGGCCGTCGTCGTGGTGCAGCTGGTGATCCTCGGGGTGGTCGCGGCGCTGCTCGGCTGGCGCCCCGACGCCGCCGGCCTGGGCTGGGCCCTGCTGATGGTGCTGCTGGGCTGCGCCGCCTTCGGCGCACTGGGGATCCTGCTCGGCGGCACGCTCCGCGCGGAGATCGTGCTCGCCGTCGCCAACCTCGTGTGGTTCGTGCTGCTGCTCGGCGGCGGCATCGTGATCCCGCTCGACCAGCTGCCCGCCGGGATCGCCACGGTGGCGGCGGCGCTGCCGTCCGGAGCCTTGGCCGAGGGCCTCCGCGCGCCGCTCGTGGCGGGAACCGCGCCCGGGGTCGGCCCGGTCCTGGTGCTGGTCGCGTGGGCCGTCGTGGCCGGCGGGGTGGCGGTGAAGGCCGTCCGGCTGCGCTGAGGCGCATCTTCTACCATCTGTAGTCGTGAACCTCCTGCGGCGCGTGCCGGCGACGTCCCCGCTGTGGATGCGGCGGCTGGCGATCCTGTCGCTGATCGGCCAGGCCGGGATCATGGTCACCGGGGCCGTCGTGCGGGTGACCGGCTCCGGCCTGGGCTGCCCGACCTGGCCGAACTGCTTCCCGGGCTCGCTCGTCCCGGAGCCGCACCCCGAGATCGCGCCGCTCACGCAGTGGGTCGAGTTCGGCAACCGGCTGCTGTCGGTGTTCCTCGTGATCGTGGCCGCGCTGACCTTCCTCGCGGCGCTCAACACGCGCCCGCGCCGCCGCCGGCTCACCTGGCTGGCGCTGGCGATGCCCCTCGGGGTGGTCGCGCAGGCCGTGATCGGCGGGTTCACCGTGCTCGCGGGGCTGGTGTGGTGGAGCGTCATGCCGCACTTCCTGGCCTCGACGATCCTGGTGTGGCTGGCCGTCGAGCTCGTCGACGAGGCCGCCGGCGGCGGCCAGGTCACGCGCACGGTCCCGCGGCCGGTGCGGATGCTGACCGTGGTCAGCAGCGTGGTGCTCGGTGCCCTCCTGGTCGCCGGCACGCTCGTCACCGCCGCGGGCCCGCACGCCGGCGACGCCGCCACCCCACGCCTCGACATCGGCGTGCCCGCACTGGCGCAGCTGCACGCGGACCTGCTGTTCGCCTACCTCGGTCTCCTCGTCGGCCTCGGCTTCGCGCTCTGGACGGCGGGTGCCGACGCCCGGCTGAAGCGCCGCTACGGCGTACTCGTGGTCGTGGTGCTGGCGCAAGGCGCGCTCGGCGGGGTTCAGTACACGCTCGGGGTGCCGGAGGTGCTGGTCGCCCTGCACGTCCTCGGTGCGGCGCTCACCACCGCCGCCGCCGCAGGGGTCTGGGCGGCCACGAGCCACCGCGCCCCCGCCGTCCCCGCTGTTGAGTCCCCGACCTCCGAGCCCACTCTCGCCGCCAGCCGCTGAGGGCGGCGGACGCGGCCACGCCGCGGCGCGCGCACCCCACGGCGGGTCCTGCCACATTCGAAGCTCCCGCCGGCTGACTCGACCGAGGTGACACACCCGCTCGGTTGCCGTCGCACACCCGCCGGGCCGACGCACACCCGCCGGGCCGTCGCACACCCGCCGGGCCGTCGCACACCCGCCGGGCCGACGCACACCCGCCGGGCCGTCGCACACCCGCTCAGGCCCGATCCCACACCCTCGGGGCTCGTCGCGCATCCGGTCGACGGCCTGTGCGGCGTCCGGCCGGGTGTGCGAGCTGTCGGCTCCCGCCGGAGGCACTCGCGGGAGGCACTCGCGGGATCGGGCCTCGTCCAGCCCGCATCCGGCCCGCGCACATGACGGCGCTAGCTCAGGATCCGGATTCGGTCGCCGCACAACCGCTCGGAAGCGGTCGCACAACTGCAACACCCGCCCCACACCCGGTCGACAGCCTGTGCCGCGCCCGTCCGGATGTGTCGGCTGCCAGCGCCCGCCGAGAAGTCGCGGGATCGGGCCGTCGTTCAGCCTGCACGCCACTGCTGCACCCGCCGACACCCGACGAGCCGTGACTTCCTGGCCTCCAGGCCCGCGCACACCCGCTCGAATCGCTGCACACCCGTTCAATCGCCGCACAGGCCGTCGACGGCGTGTGTCGCGCTCCTCGCGGGTGTGAAGCACCACAGGAGCGGGTGTGCCGGGACAGCAGCGGACGTGCCGAGGCGGGACTACTGCCCGGCCGCGGTGGAGCTGCGAGTCGCGACCGTACGCCGACCCGGTGGCCCACGGGCGACGCCGCCCCCGGAGCTCACCCTTCCCGGCGGCTCGCCCGAACCGTGAGCCCCGACGCCACCAGCGCGAGTACCGCGATGATCGCGGAGAACACCACTCCCGCCGGCACCAGCCCGAAGGCCTGGGCGGCGGCGCCGACCCCGATCACCGGCAGGGAGATGGCGACATAGAGGACCAGGAAGAACGTCGCGACCACTGCGCCCCGAACCGCCTGCGGGGCGCGGGAACCGACCGCACCCAATCCGGCCCGGAAGCTCATCCCCTGCCCCAACCCGGCGATCGCCGCGCCGGTGCAGAACAGGGCGAGCGAGGCCGTCGCGATGCCCGTCCCGATCAGCGCCACACCGACCGCCAGCCCGGCGCAGCCGGCCGGCAACGCCACCCGTTCGGGGACGGAGAACGACAGCACCTGCCCCAGCGCCGACGCCCCGAGCATCAGGAACACCACCAGGCCGACGACGACGTGGCTGCTCCGCCCCATCACCTGCACCAGCACGGACGGCGACACGGCCGTGAACAGGCCCAGCACGGCGAAGCCGGCGAACCCGCCGATCGCGGCGCGGACGAACACCCCGCGCACCTCCTCCGGCACCCCGCCGACCCGCAGCGGCTCGATGCGGAAGGGCCGGCGCTGCTCGACGGGCTCGGGCACGAACCACAGCGCCACGGTCGCGGCGATCACGAGCGCCACGTGCACGAGGTAGGACAGGTCCAGCGGCAGCGGTGCGTACTGGGCGAGAATGCCGGCGAGCACCGGCCCGAGCCCCAGCCCCAGCATGTTGACGGCCGCGGCGACCAGCCCGGCGCGGGCCTTCCGGTCCTCGCGGGCGAGGTCGATGATCGTGGCCGTGGCGGTGCCGGTGAAGATGCCCGCCGAGACCCCGGACAGGAAGCGCCCCACGAACAGCGCCGGCTCCACCGGGATCAGGAACACCAGCGAGCTGAGCACCGCGGCCGCCAGCCCGGCGAGCAGCACGGGCCGCCGGCCGATCCGGTCGGAGAGGTTGCCGAGCACCACCAGCGCGGCACCGACGCCCACCGCGTAGGTCGCGAAGACGACCGTCACCATCAGGCCGCCGAACCCGTACCGCTGCTCGTAGAGCGGGTAGAGCGGTGTCGGGAGGGTGGTCCCGATCATGGTGACGACGAACGTCACGGCGACGACCGCCGTCCCCGCGCCCCTACTCATCACCCGCCGTCCGGTCGCCCGCGCTGCGGTCGATGACGTCACCCCGGTCCCCTTCCGTCGTGCCGCGGCCATTCTTCCGTCGCATCCGACCGGAGCAACGCCGCGTGCCGCCGGAACCCTCCCCTCCCGACGCACGTCACGGTGTAGGTATGGCACGTGTCCGATCCGGTGTCCCCACCCCCCACCCCGTTCGCCGACCTGCAGTCGTTCGTCGCGCTCCCCCGCCTCGCTGGGCTCGCCCTCTCCTCCGACGGGTCTCGGCTGGTCACGACCGTCGCCGGGCTCGACCGCGACCGGACGGCGTGGCGGCCCGCGCTGTGGGAGATCGACCCGGCCGGCGAGGCCCCGGCCCGACGGCTCACCCGCGGCCCCAAGGGCGAGTCGTCACCCGTCTTCACTCCGGAGGGTGACCTCCTCTTCGTCTCCGCCCGCCCCGATCCCGACGCGAGCGCCGACGCGCCGGACACGGCCGCGCTCTGGTCGTTGCCCGCCGCCGGCGGCGAGGCGCACGTCGTCCGGACCCGCCCGGGCGGGATCGCCGCCCCGCTCGTGGCCCGTGAGGCCGGCACGGTGCTCGCGACCTCGGCGACCCTGCCCGGGGCCGTGACGGGCGACGACGACGCCGCCCGCCGCAGGGCCCGCACCGACAAGAAGGTCTCGGCGATCCTGCACGACGGCTACCCCGTCCGGTTCTGGGACCACGACCTGGGCGCCGACGAGGCCCGGCTGCTGGCCGCGCGCCCCGGCGAGCCGTGGACCGACCTCACCCCCGCCCCGGGCCGCGCGCTCGTCGACACCAGCGCCGACATCGCGCCGGACGGCCGCACCGCGGTGACCGGCTGGACCGTGTCGGACGGCCACGGGGTGTCCCGCGCAGTCGTGGTGGCGTTCGACACCGCCACCGGCGAGCGCCGCACGCTGCTCGACGACGCGGACCACGACCACGGCACGCCGCGCGTCAGCCCGGACGGGACCACCGTGGCTGCGGTGCGGACCCGCCGCTCCACGCCCGAGCGGGCCCCCCGGATGACGCTCGTCCTCGTCCCGCTCGCCGGGGGCGAGGCCCGCGTGCTCGCCCCCGAGTGGGACCGCTGGCCGAGTGGCCTGACCTGGGCGCCCGACTCGTCCGCGCTGGTCGTGACGGCCGACGAGCAGGGCCGCGGGCCGCTGTTCCGGGTCGAGGTCGGGTCCGGTGCCGTCACGCGGCTGACGGGCGACCACGGGGCCTACACCGACCCGGTCGTCTCGCCCGACGGCGCCTACGTCTTCGCGCTCCGGTCGGCCGTCGACAGTCCGCCGGCCCCGGTCCGGCTCGACGCGCACACCCCGGACCAGCAGCCCACGCCGCTGCCCGGCCCCGCGGAGGCACCGGTCCTGCCGGGCACGCTCACCGAGGTCACGGCGACGGCCGAGGACGGCTCCCCGCTGCGCGCCTGGCTCGTGCTGCCGGACTCCGCCGAGCCCGCCCCGCTGCTGCTCTGGGTGCACGGCGGGCCGCTGAACAGCTGGAACGCCTGGCAGTGGCGCTGGAACCCGTGGCTGATGGCGGCCCGCGGCTACGCCGTACTGCTCCCGGACCCTGCGCTGTCCACCGGCTACGGCCAGGAGTTCGTGCAGCGTGGCTGGGGTGCGTGGGGCGGTCCGCCCTTCACCGACCTGATGGCCCTCACCGACGTCGCCGAGGCCCTCCCCGAGATCGACGCGTCCCGCACCGCGGCCATGGGCGGCTCGTTCGGCGGCTACATGGCCAACTGGATCGCCGGGCACACCGGCCGCTTCCGCGCGATCGTCACGCACGCCAGCCTCTGGGCGCTCGACCAGTTCGGCACGACCACGGACTTCGCCGACTACTGGCTCACCGAGATGACCCCGGAGATGGCGGCGGCGAACAGCCCGCACCACCACGTCGACGCGATCACCACGCCGATGCTGGTGATCCACGGGGACAAGGACTACCGCGTCCCGATCGGCGAGGGCCTGCGGCTGTGGTGGGACCTGCAGTCGCGCGTGCCGGACCCCGCCGCCAACCCGCACCGGTTCCTGTACTTCCCGGACGAGAACCACTGGGTGCTCACGCCGCAGCACGCCGTGCTCTGGTACGAGACCGTGTACGCCTTTCTCGCCCACCACGTCCTCGGCGAGCCCTGGCAGACGCCGGACCTGCTGCGCTGACCCCGCGAGCCGGCACTGCGGAAAGACCGAACCCCACATCCCGGGCGACGGGGATGTGGGGTTGGGTGGACGGAAAGTGCCGACTCGCGGGTCAGAGGACGGTCGGCAGGCCGATCGCGGCGTCGACGGCGATGGTGAGGAAGAGGCCGCAGAGGTACAGGTTGGAGAGGTGGAACAGCCGCATCGGCGCCACCTCCCGGCCCGCCTTGACCCCGGCGTGCAGCCGGTGCGCGGAGACCACGAAGTAGACGCCGCCGGCCAGCGCGAACGCGGCGTAGATCCACGAGGTGACCGGCAAGAGCAGGAAGGTCCACAGCGCCATCACCCAGGAGTAGGCGACGATCCGCACCGACACCTGCCGCGGCGTGGCCACGACCGGGAGCATCGGCACCTCGGCGGCGGCGTAGTCGTCCTTGTACTTCATGGCCAGCGCCCAGAAGTGCGGCGGCGTCCAGAAGAAGATGACGCCGAACATCACCAGGGCGGGCCAGCCGACCGTGCCGGTGACGGCCGACCAGCCGATGACCACCGGCATGCAACCCGCGGCGCCGCCCCACACGATGTTCTGCGAGGTCCGCCGCTTGAGCACCAGCGTGTAGACGAGCACGTAGAACGCGATCGCGGCCACCGAGAGCAACGCGGACAGCAGGTTGGTGGTGGCCCAGAGCCACACCGCCGACAGCGCACCGAGCACCAGGCCGAAGATCAGCGCGTTGCGCCGGGGCACCTCGCCGCGGGCGGTGGGCCGCCGCGACGTGCGCTTCATCTTCGCGTCGATGTCGGCGTCGGCCACGCAGTTGAGGGCGTGCGCGCTCGCGGCGGCCATCGCGCCGCCGACCAGCGTGGCCAGGATCAGCCAGACCGACGGCATGGCGCGCTCGGCGAGGATCATCGCCGGGACCGTGACCACGAGCAGCTGCTCGATGATGCGCGTCTTGGTGAGGCCGAGGTAGGCGCGCACCGTGTCCCGGAACCGTGCGAGCCTGCCGCGGGCGGGTGCCGGCGACGCCTGCCCCGGGGTTCCCGTCCGCTCGGGCCTCTCGGCCGCTCCCCGGTGTGAGACGGGTGCGCTCACCAGTTGCTACCTCGCATGCCGACGGACTGTGGTGGGTGCCGCGTCCACCGGCCCGTATCGAACCCACAGCCCACGGACCGACTTCTACAACGCGTCGATGCTAACCGGTGGAGTGGGCGCCGGGGTCCCCGGGTAGTCCCGTCGGTGTCCGATCGACGCAGGATCGGGCGGCGTCCGTCCCCCGGCCGCTAGAGTCCGGGGTCGAGCCGGACGCGCCGACCGGTCCACGCCGCCGAGGACGTGGCGGACCCGAGGGGCATGGACGTTGCCCTCGCCGGGTAGGTCGGCGCCCCCACCCACGAGGACAGGAGCTTCAGGCGTGTCTGTGACGGAGCCCGACATCGCAGCGCTGACCACGGCGCACGTTCCGGACGACTGGACCGAGCTGGACAAGCGGGCCGTCGACACGATCCGCGTGCTCGCGGCCGACGCCGTGCAGAAGTGCGGGAGCGGTCACCCCGGCACCGCCATGAGCCTCGCGCCGCTGGCGTACCTGCTCTACCAGCGCGTCATGCGGCACGACCCGAGCGACCCGGGCTGGGTCGGGCGGGACCGGTTCGTGCTCTCCGCCGGCCACTCCAGCCTCACGCTCTACATCCAGCTCTTCCTCGCCGGCTACGGCATGGAGATGGAGGACCTGGAGGCGCTGCGGACCTGGGGCTCCAAGACCCCGGGCCACCCGGAGCTGGAGGCCACCCCCAACGGCGTCGAGATGACGACGGGGCCGCTCGGCCAGGGCCTGTCCTCCGCGGTCGGCATGGCCATCGCCTCGCGCCGCGAGCGCGGCCTGTTCGACCCGGACGCCCCCGAGGGCTCCTCGCCGTTCGACCACTTCATCTACGTCATCGCCTCCGACGGGGACATCGAGGAGGGCGTGACCAGCGAGGCGTCGTCCATCGCGGGCCGCCAGGAGCTCGGCAACCTGATCGTCTTCTACGACGACAACAAGATCTCCATCGAGGACGACACCACCATCGCGCTGTCCGAGGACACCGCGAAGCGCTACGAGGCCTACGGCTGGCACGTCCAGGTCGTCGAGGGCGGCGAGAACGTCTCGGGGATCCTCGAGGCGATCGAGAACGCCAAGGCCGAGACCGGCCGCCCCTCGTTCATCCTGCTCCGGACGGTGATCGGCTTCCCGGCGCCGACCAGGATGAACACCGGCAAGGCGCACGGCTCCGCACTGGGTGCCGACGAGGTCGCCGAGGTCAAGCGCATCCTGGGCTTCGACCCGGACGAGAGCTTCCAGATCGCCTCCGAGGTGCTCGAGCACACCCGCTCGGTCGGCGAGCGCCAGGGCGGCGCCATCGACCACTGGCGCAACGCCTTCGACGACTGGGCCATGCGGGAGCCGGAGCGCAAGCAGCTCTTCGACCGGCTGCTGGCCAACGCCCTGCCGGACGGCTGGGCCGACGCGCTGCCCACCTGGGAGCCGGACGCGAAGGGCCTCGCCACGCGCAAGGCGTCGGGCGAGGTGCTGAAGGCGCTGGCCCCGGTGCTGCCGGAGCTGTGGGGCGGCTCGGCCGACCTGGCCGAGAGCAACAACACCACGATGGAGGGCGCCGACTCGTTCGGCCCCAAGAGCGCCGCCACCAAGATGTGGAACGCCACCCCCTACGGCCGCACGCTGCACTTCGGCGTCCGCGAGCACGCGATGGGCGCGATCCTCAACGGCATCGCCCTGCACGGCCCGACCCGCCCGTACGGCGGCACGTTCCTGCAGTTCAGCGACTACATGCGGCCGGCGGTGCGGCTCGGCTCGCTGATGAAGTCGGCGGCCATCTTCGTGTGGACGCACGACTCCATCGGCCTCGGTGAGGACGGCCCCACCCACCAGCCGATCGAGCACCTCGCCGCGCTGCGCGCGATCCCGAACCTCTCCGTCCTGCGCCCGGCGGACGCGAACGAGACCGCCGCCGGCTGGAAGGCCACCATCGAGTGGCAGGACGGCCCGGTCGGCATGGCGCTGACCCGGCAGAACGTGCCGACGCTGGAGGGCACCTCGGTCGAGGGCGTCAAGAAGGGCGGCTACGTCCTGGCCGACGCCTCCGACGGCGACCCGCAGATCGTGATCATCGCCACCGGTTCCGAGGTCCAGCTGGCGGTCGCCGCCCGGAAGACCCTCGAGGCGGACGGCGTTCCCACTCGTGTGGTGTCCATGCCCTGCGTGGAGTGGTTCGACGCGCAGGACGCCGCGTACCGCGACTCGGTGCTCCCGCCGTCGGTGAAGGCCCGCGTCGCGGTCGAGGCCGGCATCGCGATGCCGTGGTACCGGTTCGTCGGCGACGCCGGGCGGATCGTGAGCATCGAGCACTACGGCGCCAGCGCCGACGCGGCCACGCTGTTCGAGAAGTTCGGCTTCACGCCGGAGGCCGTCGTCGACGCCGCCCGCGCGAGCCTCGGCAAGTCCTGAACCCGCCACCTGAAGAAGGAGTACCGGCAATGAGCACCAACGAACGGCTCGCCGCGCTGTCCGAGGCGGGCGTCTCCATCTGGCTCGACGACCTGTCCCGGGAGCGGATCACGTCCGGCAACCTGGTCGAGCTGATCACCGAGCGGTGCGTCGTCGGCGTCACCACCAACCCGACCATCTTCGCCGCCGCGTTGAAGAACGGTGAGGCCTACAACGCCCAGGTCAGCGAGCTGGCGGGCCGCGGCGCGGACATCGCGGCGTCGATCCGCGAGATCACCGTGGCGGACGTGCAGCAGGCCTGCGACGTCTTCAGCGGCACCTGGGAGGCCACCCAGGGGATCGACGGGCGCGTGTCGCTCGAGGTCGACCCGACCCTGGCCCGGGACACCGAGGCCACCGTCGCGCAGGCGGTGGACCTGTGGAAGGCCGTCGACCGGCCGAACCTGCTGGTGAAGATCCCGGCCACCGAGCCCGGCCTGCCGGCGATCACCCGCGCGCTGTCCGAGGGCGTGAGCGTGAATGTCACGCTGATCTTCTCGGTCGAGCGGTACGAGGCCGTGATGGAGGCGTTCCTCAGCGGCCTCGAGCAGGCCGACAAGAACGGCCAGGAGGTCTCCCGGATCGCGTCGGTCGCATCGTTCTTCGTGTCCCGGGTGGACACCGAGATCGACGCGCGACTGGACAAGATCGGCACGGACGAGGCCAAGGCGCTCAAGGGCAAGGCGGGCGTCGCCAACTCCCGGCTGGCCTTCGCCGCCTACGAGGAGGTCTTCGGCTCCGAGCGGTGGGCCGCGCTGGAGGCCAAGGGCGCCCGGCGGCAGCGGCCCCTGTGGGCCTCGACGGGCGTGAAGAACCCGGAGTACCCAGACACGCTGTACATCACCGAGCTCGTGGTCCCGAACGTCGTCAACACCATGCCGGAGAAGACCCTGCAGGCCTTCGCCGACCACGGCGAGGTGGAGGGCGACAAGGTCACCGGCACCGCCGCCGAGGCGCAGCAGGTGTTCGACGACCTCGAGCGCGTCGGCATCGACCTCACGGACGTCTTCCTCACCCTCGAGAACGAGGGCGTGGACAAGTTCGAGAAGTCGTGGTCCGAGCTGCAGGAGTCGGTGCAGCAGCAGCTCGACGCCGCGAAGTAGGCCGCGAACCAGCCCGCACCGCACGACCCCAGGAGGCTCACCCCCGTGACCTCGCGACCCGCCGTCGGGCTCCCCGTCGTGGAGCTCGGCGGCGGTTCCCGTCCCGGCACCGGTCCGCTGGCCCGCGAGGCCCGGCGGATCGCCGCCGAGCTCGCCACGGACGTCGTCGCGTCCCGGATCACCGACGCGGATCCCTCCGCGTGGGGGCCGGCCGCCGGCGACGGCCTGGGCTGGGCGGCGCTGCCCCGCACCTCGCGCCCGCTCGTCGGCCAGGTCGACGCCCTGCGCGAGGCCTTCCGCGTGGAGGGCGCCGCGCGCGTGCTGCTCGTCGGCGACGCGCGCTGGACGCTCGGTCCGCAGGTCCTCGCCGGCGAGTCCGGCCTGCTCCGGGTGCTCGACTCCCCCGATCCCGGCGCGGTCTCGCACGCGCTGGCCGCCGACCTGAGCGGAACGGTGCTCGTCGTCGCGGACCCGGCGGGCGACACACCGTGGATCGCGACGGTGCACGAGCTGCTCACCGCGGCCGTCGCCGAGGAGGTCGGCCCACGCCGGGCGGCCGAGCGCACCGTGGTCCTCACCGAGGCCGGCTCGCCGCTCGACGAGAGCGCGCGGGCCGCCGGATCCGTGGTGATCACCACCGAGCGGGACGTGCCCGGCGCGTGGTCCGTGCTCGGGGCACCCGGGCTGGTGCCCGCCGGCCTCGCCGGCGCGCCGGTCGGCGAGGTGCTCGACGACGCCCGGTCGGTGGCCGAGCTGCTCACCGCCGACGAGGCGGAGAACCCCGCACTGGAGCTGGCCGGAGTGCTGGTCGCCGTCGGGGCGGGGGCGGTGCGCCTCGACCCCGCCGAGGGCCCGCCGGCGCTGGCGGAGTGGGTGGCCGCGCTGGTCGCCGCGGCCGGGGGCTCGCCGGTGCTCGTCGACGGGACCGATCCCGACGGGCTGCCGGACGGGCCGGCCCTCGCGCCCGCCTCCGCCCGACATCCCGACGCCGCGCCGGACGACCTGTCCGAGCTCCTCGACGGGAGATCCGGCGGCAGCATCGGGCACACGGGCGTCGAGCCGACCGTCGACGCGCTGCTCGCCGAGGTGACCGGGGTGGGCGACGACCCGGACGAGGGCAGTGACGACGACGAGGACCTCGTCGGCGACCCCGCCGACGAGATCGTGCGCACCGGCGGCCCGCTGGGTGCCGAGCTGCTGCTGTGGCAGTACGCCGCCGCGGCGGCCTCACGGCTGCTCGACGGCGAGGCGTTCGGCCCCGAGGCCCCCGCCACCGCGGGCGCGACCACACCGGAGCCCCTGCCGCGGCGGGGTTCGGACGGCCTCGTCGACGTCCACGCGGCGGAGTCGCTGAGCGGCGCGGCCGACGATCCCGGCACCGCGCTGCAGGCGCTGGTCGACGCCGTCCCGCCGGGCGGGCACCTGGCCCTGTCCGTGTGGCTGGACCCGGCCGACGACGCGTCCGTGGCCGTGCTGCGCGGCGAGCTGGCCCGGCGGGCGGGCGTGCCCGTGACGTTCGGCTGGGGCCCGCGGGACCGCGGGGTGCTGGCGCCGTTCCGCCGGGACGACCCCCGACCGGGTGTCCTGTGCCTGGTCACGGGCGACCCGCCGGACGATCTCGTTCCCGATCCCGGGCCCGCCCTGACTAGTCTGGCGCTGACCGAGGCAGGCAGCGTCGCGGCCGACGTCGCGGCACGGGGCGTCCCCGTGCTGCGGCTGCACCTCACGGACCGGGTGGCCGGGCTCGTCTCGCTCGCCCGCGCGGTCCAGGGGCTGCGCCCGGGTCCGGCGACCCGGACCGACTGATCGAGCCGAGAGACCGAGCCGAGAGACGGAGCGTGTCATGACCAGCGGGACCAAGGGCATCCCCGCGACGACCGCGCACTGGGTGAATCCGCTGCGGGACCCCCGCGACAAGCGGCTCCCCCGCATCGCGGGCCCGTGCGGGCTGGTGATCTTCGGTGTGACCGGTGACCTGTCGCGCAAGAAGCTGATGCCGGCCATCTACGACCTCGCCAACCGCGGGCTGCTGCCGCCGGGCTTCGCGCTCACCGGCTTCGCCCGCCGTGACTGGGACGCGCAGGACTTCGGCCAGGTCGTGTACGAGGCCGTGAAGCAGCACGCGCGCACGCCGTTCCGGCAGGAGGTGTGGGACCGGCTCGCCGAGGGCTTCCGCTTCGTGCAGGGCACCTTCGACGACGACGACGCCTTCGACCGGCTCGAGCAGACCGTGCGGGACCTCGACCGGGTCCGCGGCACCGGCGGCAACCACGCCTTCTACCTGTCGATCCCGCCGTCGGCCTTCCCGGTGGTGTGCAAGCAGCTGGCGCGGTCGGGCCTGTCCGCGCAGGACGCCGACCAGTGGCGCCGCGTCGTCATCGAGAAGCCCTTCGGCCACGACCTGCAGTCGGCCAAGGAGCTCAACGCGATCGTCAACGACGTCTTCCCCGAGGACTCGGTCTTCCGGATCGACCACTACCTCGGCAAGGAGACGGTGCAGAACGTCCTGGCGCTGCGCTTCGCCAACCAGCTGTTCGAGCCGATCTGGAACAGCAACTACGTCGACCACGTCCAGATCACGATGGCCGAGGACATCGGCCTGGGTGGGCGCGCGGGGTACTACGACGGCATCGGCGCGGCCCGCGACGTCATCCAGAACCACCTCCTGCAGCTGCTCGCCTTCACGGCGATGGAGGAGCCGACCTCCTTCTCCTCCGACGAGCTGCGCGGCGAGAAGATCAAGGTGCTGCGGGCGACGAAGCTGGTCCAGCCGCTCGACGAGACCACCGCCCGCGGGCAGTACAGCGGCGGCTGGCAGGGCGGTGAGCTGGTCCGCGGGCTCAAGGAGGAGGAGGGCTACGACCCGAACTCCACCACCGAGACCTTCGCCGCGATCACCTGCGAGATCGAGACCCGCCGCTGGGCGGGCGTCCCCTTCTACCTGCGCACCGGCAAGCGCCTCGGTCGCCGGGTCACCGAGATCGCCGTCGTGTTCAAGCGGGCGCCGCACCTGCCGTTCGACTCCACGATGACGGAGGAGCTCGGGCAGAACGCGCTGGTCATCCGGGTGCAGCCGGACGAGGGCGTCACCATGCGGTTCGGGTCGAAGGTGCCGGGCAGCCAGATGGAGGTCCGGGACGTCACCATGGACTTCGGCTACGGCACGGCCTTCACCGAGGCGTCCCCCGAGGCCTACGAGCGGCTGATCCTCGACGTGCTGCTCGGCGAGCCCTCGCTGTTCCCGGTGAACGACGAGGTCGAGCGGTCCTGGGAGATCCTCGACCCGGTCATCGACCATTGGCACGCGCTGCCCGAGGGTCCGCCGCCGTACCCGGCCGGCAGCTGGGGTCCGGAGCAGGCCAACGAGATGCTCGCCCGTACCGGCCGCAGCTGGCGCCGGCCGTAAGGAGCCCCGGATGATCGTCGACCTGCCGTCGAGCAACACCTCGGCGGTGAACAAGAAGCTGGTCGAGCTGCGCGAGCGCGGCGGCGTGCTCGCCCTCGGCCGCGTGCTCACCCTCGTCGTCGTCACGGACGACGGGGCCGCGATCGAGAGCGCCATCGAGGCCGCCAACACCGCGAGCCGCGAGCACCCCTGCCGGGTGATCGTCCTGGCGCGCGGCCAGCGCAAGGCCGCGGCCCGGCTGGACGCGCAGATCCGGGTCGGCGGCGACGCCGGCGCCAGCGAGGTGATCGTGCTGCGCGGCTACGGCGCGCTGGCCGGGGGTGAGGCGGGCGCCGGCATGGTGATGCCGCTGCTGCTGCCCGACGCCCCGGTCGTCGCCTGGTGGCCGGAGGAGGCCCCGGCCGTCCCGGCCGAGGACCCGATCGGCCAGCTCGCGCAGCGCCGGATCACCGACGCGCTGTCGTCGAAGAACCCGATCAAGGCGTTCGAGCAGCGCCGCGCGCACCACGTCGCCGGCGACACCGACCTCACCTGGACCCGGCTCACCCAGTGGCGCGCGCTGCTCGCGGCGGCGCTCGACTTCCCGCCGCACGACGAGGTCACCGGCGCGCTGGTGGCCGGCGAGCAGGTCTCGCCGTCGACCGACCTGCTCGCGGGCTGGCTGGTCACCCGGCTCGGGGTGAAGGTCAAGCGCTCCCCCGCCTCGCGCGGCCAGGGCATGTCGCTGGTCCGGCTCAGCCGGGCGTCGGGTGCGGTCGAGCTGATCCGGCCGGACGGCAAGACGGCCACGCTGTCGCAGCCCGGCCAGCCGGACCGGATGATCGCGCTGGCCCGCCGCGGCGTGCCGGACTGCCTCGCCGAGGAGCTGCGCCGGCTCGACCCGGACGACACCTACGGCGAGGCCCTCGCCGGCGTCGACAACATCTCCCGCGGCCGGACGGCGGTGAAGGTGTGAGCGGCGGCGCCCCCGAGATCGCCCTCCACTCCGACGCCGACGTGCTGGCCGCCGCCACGGCGGCGCGGCTGGTCACCCGGCTCGTCGACCTGCAGGCCACCGGGAACATCCCACGCCTGGTGCTGACCGGCGGCGGGGTGGGCATCAAGCTCCTCGCGCACATCCGGGACTCGCCGGCCCGCGCCGCGGTGGACTGGTCGCGTGTGGAGTTCTACTGGGGCGACGAGCGCTTCCTGCCCGCCGGCGACCCCGAGCGGAACGAGACCCAGGCCCGCGAGGCGCTGCTCGACCACGTCGACGTCGACCCGTCGCTGGTCTACCCGATGGGCGCGGACGTGGGCACCGGTCCGTCGGGTGCGGACGAGGCGGCCGCGGAGTACGCGGACCTGCTGGCCCGTAAGGCGCGGCCCGAGGACCACGGGGACGTGCCGGCGTTCGAGATCACGCTGCTCGGCATGGGCGGCGAGGGGCACACGGCCTCGGTGTTCCCCGAGTCGCCGGCGGTCTACGAGACCGAGCGGACCGTGGTGCCGGTCTACAACTGCCCCAAGCCCCCGCCGACCCGGGTCTCGCTGTCGCTCCCGGCCATCCGCACCTCCCAGGAGGTCTGGATCGTCACGGCCGGCGAGGAGAAGGCCGCGGCCGTGAGCATGGCGCTCGGCGGGGCAGGCGAGGTGGCGATCCCGGTCGCGGGGGCGCGGGGCCGATTGAGGACCCGCTGGCTCCTCGACCGCGCCGCCGCGTCGAAGCTGCCGTCGGACCTGCGCAACCCGTAGCGGCGGCTCCGTGCGGCACCTGATCGTCGACGGCGCCAACGTGGTCGGCTCCCGGCCGGACGGTTGGTGGCGGGACCGGGCGGGCGCGGCCGGCCGGCTCGCCGCGCAGCTCGCCGAGGCCCGTCGGTCGGGGGCGCTGGCCGAGCTCGGCGACCGGGTCCTGCTGGTGCTGGAGGGTGCGGCCAGACGCGCCGAGGTGCCCGAGGACCTCGACGTCCTGCTCGCCCCGCGGGACGGCGACTCGGCGATGGTCGAGCTCGCCCACGACCTCGGCGAACGGGACGAGGACGTGTGCGTGGTGACCGCGGACCGCGAGCTCACCCGGCTCCTCCACGCGGTCGGCGCCACCACCGTCAAGCCCCGCGCCCTCCTCGCCCTCCTGTGAACGAGCGGCACTCTCGTGCGGACCTAGCGCACGAGAGTGCCGTTCGTGCAGTTCCGGGGCGGGGTCAGCGGCCGCGGGTGGAGCGGGCGGCCGCGGCGGCGCGGGCGTGCACCGCGCCGGCGACGACGGAGCGGCGCGGCAGCGGGCTGGAGTAGACGACGCTGGTGGTCACCCCGCCGAGCCCGGCGACCCGGCCCGTGACCTCCTCCAGGTGCCGCATGGTGCGGGTCCGGACGGTGAGCACGAAGCAGTCCTCGCCGGTGACGTGGTGCGCCTCGATGATCTCCGGTGTGGTGGCGAGCAGGTCGCGGAAGGGCGTGTAGTTGCCGCTCGGGTAGCGCAGCCGGACCAGCGCCATGATCGGCAGACCGAGCTTCTCGGGGTCGACCTCGCAGCCGTAGCCCGTGATCACCCCGCTCTCCTCGAGCCGGCGCACCCGCTCGGTGACCGCGCTGGGCGAGAGCCCGACCAGCCGGCCCAGGTCGGCGTAGCTCGCCCGCCCGTCGCGCTGGAGTGCTTCCAGCAGACGCCAGTCGGTGTCGTCCAGGGAATCCGCGGGCATGGCGGCACTCTAGCCGTCGAATCCACGGCTCCTGCCCGCCACCGATGAGTTCGTCCGCTTCGTGCCGTCTCCCCTGCAACCGAGCAGGAACCGCACGAGCCGAGCACGAGGAGTCCCCGATGAAGCAGATCGCCACCTGTCTGTGGTTCGACGGCCAGGCGCAGCAGGCCGCGGAGTTCTACACCTCCGTGTTCCCGAACTCGGAGATCACCGAGATCCAGCGCTATCCGGAGGGCGCGCCCGGGCCCGCCGGCGAGGTCATGATCGTGTACTTCACCCTCGACGGGCGCGAGTTCGCCGGGCTCAACGGCGGACCGCAGTTCCCGCACACCGAGGCGATCTCGTTCGTGGTGCCGTGCGAGACCACCGAGGAGATCGACCACTACTGGGACGCGCTGATCGAGGGCGGTGAGCCCCAGCCCTGCGGGTGGCTGAAGGACAAGTTCGGCGTGTCCTGGCAGGTCGTGTCGCTCGAGGCCGAGGAGTGGATGAAGGACCCCGACACCGCGGCGGCCAACCGCACGATGCAGGCCATGCTGTCCCAGTTCGGCAAGCCGGACGTCGAGGCGATGCGCAAGGCCCACCTCGGCGAGACGGCCGACGCCTGAGCGGCCGGGGTGTCGATCCACGCGGAACCTACGCTGGTCGCATGACCGGCCACGTGCGTATCGGCACCCCGCTCGCCCCCTCCTCCACCCGCGTCATGCTGCTCGGCTCCGGCGAGCTCGGGAAGGAGGTCGTGATCGCCTTCCAGCGGCTCGGCGTCGAGGTCGTGGCGGTCGACCGGTATCCCGGCGCGCCCGGTCACCAGGTCGCACACCGCGCCCACGCGATCGACATGACCGACCCGGTCGCGCTCACGGCGCTGATCGAGCAGGAGCAGCCGCACTACGTCATCCCCGAGATCGAGGCCATCGCCACCAGCGCGCTGCTGGCCGTCGAGGAGGCGGGCACGGCCACGGTCGTCCCGACCGCCCGCGCCACCCGGCTGACGATGGACCGCGAGGGGATCCGCCGGCTGGCTGCCGAGGAGCTCGGCCTGCCCACCTCGCCGTACGCCTTCGCCGACTCGCTCGACGAGGTCCGTGACGCGATCGACAGCGGCCCCGGGGGCGGGATCGGCTACCCGTGCGTGCTGAAGCCGGTGATGTCGTCGTCGGGCAAGGGGCAGTCCGTGCTGCGCTCGGCGGCGGACCTCGAGCCGGCGTGGCAGTACGCGATGGCCGGGGGCCGGGTCGCCGGGACCCGGGTCATCGTCGAGGGCTTCGTCGACTTCGACTACGAGATCACCCAGCTCACGGTGCGGGCGGCCGGCCCCGACCACACCACCGGCACCCACTTCTGCGCGCCGATCGGACATGTGCAGGAGGACGGGGACTACGTCGAGTCGTGGCAGCCGCAGCCCATGTCCGAGGCTGCGGCCGCGGCGGCCCGGGACGTCTCCGGCCGGATCACCGAAGCCCTCGGTGGCCGCGGCATCTTCGGGGTCGAGCTGTTCGTGCGCGGCGACGAGGTGCTGTTCTCCGAGGTCTCCCCGCGTCCGCACGACACCGGGCTGGTCACGCTGGCGACCCAGCGGCTCTCGGAGTTCGAGCTGCACGCCCGCGCCGTGCTGGGCCTGCCGGTCGACGTCACCCTCCGCTCCCCCGGCGCCTCGGCGGTGATCTACGGCGGGGTCGACGCCAAGGCCGTCGGGTTCGAGGGCGTCGACGCGGCGCTGGCCGTACCGGGCTCGGACCTCCGCCTCTTCGGTAAGCCCGAGAGCTTCCTGAAGCGTCGGATGGGTGTGGCGGTCGCCGCGGCCGACGACGTCGGGACGGCCCGCGAGCGGGCGAAGGAGGCCGCCGGACTCATCCGCGTCGTCACGGAGTGACCGGGGAATCCACGGCGACGACGCTAGTGCGCCGTGGATTCTGCCTTCCCGAGGTCGCGGCGCCTGCCTAGCGTCGGGGGCATGACGATCTCCGCTCCGGTCTCGCCCGTCCTGGCCGTCCCGCCCGCGTCCCCCGCCGAGGCGGCCGCCCACTTCGCGGCGCGGCTGGCCTTCTTCACCGACGTCGCCGACGTGCACGCCGCCATCACGAGACCACGCCCCGGCTTCGTGCTCGTGGACACCCGCAGCCGCGTGGCCTGGGACCAGGGGCACGTACCTGGCGCGGTGCACCTCCCCCACGCCGCGCTCCCCGGCGATCTCGACCCGGCGGTCCCCGCGGTCACCTACTGCTGGGGCCCGGGCTGCGACGGCGCGACCCGCGGCGCGCTCGCGCTGGCCCGCGCGGGCTTCAGGGTCAAGGAGATGCTGGGCGGGATCGAGTACTGGATCCGCGAGGGCTTCCCCGTCGAGACCACCGAGGGTCTGCGCAGAGGCGAGCCGGACCCGCTGACCACGCCCTGCGGCTGCTGAGCGGGTCAGGTGCTGGGCACGGTGCCCGGCGGCAGCTCCCGCTCCCCGTCCGAGGTGCCGTCCGCGGCGCGGTGGCGGTGCCAGTGCGGCGGCGTGAGGTGGATCTGCGCGGCGTAGACGATCCAGCCTGCGACCGACAGCCCCAGCCACGTGATCAGCCGGTAGACCAGCACGGTCGCGGCGGCGGGCGCGGCCGGCGCACCCGAGGCGAGCAGCACGCCGAGCAGCCCGGTCTCGGCCAGGCCCGCCCCGCCGGGCAGCACCTGCAGCGCGATGCTGAGCTGGACGACGAGGAAACCGAGGGCGAGGGTCGTCCACCGGGCGTCGAGCCCGAGGGCGGTGGCGCAGGCGTGCAGGGCCAGGAAGTCCGCGGCCCAGCTGGCCAGGGCGGTGCCGGTGAGCAGCAACCACTGCCAGGGCGTCGGGTGCAGGATGTTGATGCGCTCGGTCAGCCGGTTCGCAGTGGCCTCCGGGTCCGACGCCCAGCCGCCGCGGCAGTCGTGGCACACGCCCGGCACCCGGCGCCACAGGTGCACCAGGCCGAGCAGGATCCGGTGCAGCACCGAGGCGTGCGTGAGCACCGACCAGAACCCCATCGTGCCGACGGCGATGGCGGCCGCGACCATCAGGGCCAGCCACATCGGCATCCAGCCGGCCGCGCTGACGATGAACACCGCGCCGACCAGCAGGACGATCGTGGACAGTGCGCCGGGCAGGAACACCGACCACGAGGCCAGGGCCGCGTCCACGCCGCGGCTGCGGAGCCGGGCGATGGAGTACGCGAGCGCACCGGCCCCGCCCACGACCGGGACCGTGTTGGCGATGGCGTTCTCGGCGAAGGTGATGGCCTGGACCGTGCGGCCCGACACCCGCGCCCCGCCGATCACGAGCATCAGGCGGTGCAGCTCGCCGTAGAGCATGAGCGCGGCCACGGCGAGTGCCACCGCGAGCCCGAGCCAGCCCGGACGCAGGTGCGACAGCGGCTCGTCCGCCTCGCGGACGGCGCGCGCCATCTCCGGCAGCTGCCACGCGATGTAGCCGAGCGCGGCCGCGACCAGGATCCAGTGCAGCACCGTCTTGAGGTGCCGCAGCGGCCACGTCAGGGCCGAACGCAGGCGTGGTGCTGCCATCGACCCTCCCCGGTGCTCCGCCTCCGACCCAGGCTAGCCCCCGGTCCGGGCGGGAGACCGGGTCTCAGCCCTGCTCCTCCGGCAGCCGGCCGTTGTTGTGGTCGTCGTAGGCCGACAGGTCGAGGAAGCCGTGGCCGCTGTAGTTGAAGAGAATCACCTTCTCCTCCCCGGTCTCCTTGGCAGCCAACGCCTCGTCGATCGCGGCCCGGACCGCGTGCGCGCACTCCGGCGCCGGGATCTTGCCCTCGACCCTGGCGAACTGCACCGCCGCCTCGAACACCTTGCCCTGCGGGTAGGCCACCGCCTCCATCCGACCCGCCTTGACCAGCGACGACACCAGCGGTGAGTCGCCGTGGTAGCGCAGGCCGCCCGCGTGGATGGGCGGCGGGACGAAGTCGTGCCCGAGGGTGTACATGGGCATCAGCGGGGTCAGCCCGGCGACGTCACCGAAGTCGTAGTCGAACCGGCCCCGGGTCAGGGTCGGGCAGGACAGCGGCTCGACGGCGAGCAGCCGCACGCCCTCGTCCGGCACGAACGGGAACGTGATCCCACCCAGGTTGGACCCGCCGCCGCAGGAGGCGAGGACGACGTCCGGCAGCCGCTCGCCCGCCAGCTCCAGCTGCTCCTTGGCCTCGAGCCCGATCACGGTCTGGTGCAGCAGCACGTGGTTGAGCACCGAGCCCAGCGCGTAGTGCGTGTCCTCGCGGCCCACGCAGTCCCGCACGGCGTCGGAGATGGCGGCACCGAGCGAGCCGGGGTGGCCGGGCTCGTCGACCGGGGACGGGACCACCGAGCCGCCCCAGGTCTCCATCGCGATCCGGCGGTACGGCTTCTGCTCGTACGAGGCGCGGACCATGTAGACCTGCAGCTCCAGGCCGTACTGCGCGGCCGCGTAGGACAGCGCGGTGCCCCACTGCCCGGCCCCGGTCTCCGTGGTGAGGCGGGTGATGCCCTCCTTGGCGTTGTAGAACGCCTGGGGCACGGCGGTGTTGGTCTTGTGGCTGCCCGACGGCGAGCCGGACTCGTCCTTGAAGTAGATCCGGGCGGGCGTGCCGAGCGCCCGCTCCAGCCGTTCGGCCCTGACCAGCGGGGTGGGGCGCCACAGCTTCAGGATGTCCAGGACCTCGCCGGGGACGTCGACCCACGGCGCGGTCGACACCTCCTGCCCGATGAGCTCCATCGGGAACAGCGGCGCCAGGTCCTCGGGACCGACGGGCTCGCGCGTGGCCGGGTGCAGCGGCGGGTCCACCGGCTCCGGCAGGTGCGGCGCCACGTTGAACCAGGCGCTCGGGATCCTGTCGGGCGGCAGCGTCCAGCGACTCATGGCGCGCAGGCTAGCGATCACCCGGCCGAGGAGGAAGGGCCCACCGACTGCTCCGCCGGCACCTGCGTACGCACGTCCGGCCGGGTCCGCCCGGACGGAGCGGGACCTGTGGTCCTTGACCGGCCCGCGGCGGCGTCACGAGCATCGCCCGCACAGCACGGCCGCGCGGTCGCGGCGGCCGGCCGGGCGCCCTGCCCGGCCGGGGTCGCGGCGGCGCCGTCGCGGGAGGCTCCATGCCGGCACCGGTCCGTCCCGACCCGCCCACCGCTCCCGTGGCCCGGCCGGACCGCGCCGAGGCCACCGCACTCGCCCGTGCCGCCGGCGGCTCGGGGATCGTGTTCGCCGCGCTGTTCGTCGTCGCGCTCGTGCTGGTGTCGCAGGGCCCCGGCCTCGACGCCCCGGACGACGCCTACACCGCCTTCTTCACCACCGGCCGCGACTCGCTGCTCGTCTCCGTCGGCCTCTACGTGGTGCCCTTCACCGGGATCGCGTTCCTCTGGCACATGGCGGCGACCCGGACGTACCTGCAGGTCATGGCGCCGCGCTCGTGGGCGCGGATCCCGCACTGGCTGCACCTGGCGTCGGGCGTGCTCTTCGTGGCCCTGCTCTTCGCCGGCACCGCCACCGCCGGCGGCGCCGCCCTGCTCACCCGCTTCTCGTCCGCCGCGCCCCCGCCGCCCGACGTCGTCCGCACCCTGATGACGGTCGGCTTCACCATGGTCTTCGTCTACGGCGTCCGCGCCGCCGGCATGTTCATGATCACGACGACGACCGGGCTGGGTCGCGCGCTCCCCCGGCCGCTCGCCGTCGTCTTCTACCTGGCCGCGGCATTCCTGCTGGTCAGTACCACGTTCCATCCCTCGGTCCTGCTGGTGTTCCCGGGCTGGGTGCTCGTGCTGAGCGTCCTGCTGCTGGTGCGCCGCCCGGGGCGGGAGGACGGCCCCACGAAGGAGGACCAGGATGAGCAGTGAGACCGGCAGCGCAGGGACGGGCGGGATCATCGGGATCGACGACCTGCCCGGTCCGCACCCGCTGCCCCTGCTCGGCAACCTGCTCGACATCGACAGCGTGGCCCCGCTCGACGGGTTCGCGCGGATGGCGAAGGAGTACGGGCCGATCTACCGGATCAGCATGCCGGGCGGGTCGCGGCTGATCCTCTCCGGCGCCGCGCTCGCCCAGGAGGTGTTCGACGACAGCCGGTTCGACAAGGCGTTGGGCGGCGGGCTGGCCCAGCTCAGCGAGGGACCGATCGGGAACGGGCTGTTCACCTCCCGGACGGACGACCCGCTCTGGCACCGGGCGCACGAGATCCTCATGGCGCCCTTCTCGATGCGGGCGATGCGGGACTACGTGCCGCGGATGGTCGACATCGCCGAGCAGCTCATGGAGAAGTGGGCGCGACTCAACCCCGGCGAGGAGGTCGACGTCCCGGCCGACATGACCCGGCTGACCCTCGACACGATCGCGCTCTGCGGGTTCGGCTACCGGTTCAACTCCTTCTACCGCGACACCCCGCACCCCTTCGTGCAGGCCATGACCCGGGTGCTCACGGAGGCACAGGGCCGGCAGCGGCAATTGCCCATCCAGACCCGCCTGCGGGTGCGCGCGCAACGGCAGCTCGAGGAGGACGCGACCTTCATGAGCGACCTCGTCGACGGCCTGGTGCGCGACCGCCGGGCCCAGGGCGAGGCCGCCGACAACACCGACCTGCTCGGCCGCATGCTCGTCGGCCGGACCCGCGACGGCGAGTCGCTGCCGGACGAGAACATCCGCGCGCAGTGCATCACCTTCCTCATCGCCGGCCACGAGACCACCTCCGGTCTGCTGTCCTTCGCGATCTACGAGCTGCTCAAGAACCCGGAGGCGGCGCAGCGGGCCCGCGACGAGGTCGACGAGATCCTCGGCGACGACGCCGCGCCGACCTTCGAGCAGATCGGCCGGCTCCGGTACGTCCGCCAGGTGCTCGACGAGACGCTGCGGCTGTGGCCGACCGCGCCCGGCTTCACCCGCCGGCCGCGCGAGGACACGGTCATCGGCGGCCGCTACGCGATCCCGGCGGACACGCCGATCACCGTGCTGGCGGGCGCGCTGCACCGCGACACCTCGGTCTGGGACGACCCGGAGCGCTTCGAGCCCGACCGGATGGCCGCGGACAGGATCGCGGCCCTCCCGCCGCACGCCTACAAGCCGTTCGGCACCGGGCAGCGCGCCTGCATCGGCCGGCAGTTCGCGCTGCAGGAGGCCACGCTGGTGCTCGGCATGCTGCTGCAGCGGTTCGAGCTCGAGGACCAGCTCGACTACCAGCTGCACACGAAGACCACCCTGACCGTCAAGCCGGACGACTTCCGGATCCTCGTGCGCCCGCGGGCCGGCCGCACCCTCCGCGCGGCCCCGGCCACGGACGACGGCGCGGGCACCGGGACGGTGCGCGAGGCCGTGCCCGCCGCGGCACCGGAGCCGCTGGTCGGGCGGCACGGCACCCCGCTCGCCGTGCTGTTCGGGTCCAACCTCGGCACCGCGGAGGCGCTGGCGACCACGCTCGCCGGCGAGGGCACCGCGCGCGGGTTCGACGTGACCCTCGGCCCGCTCGACGACCACGTCGGCGCGCTGCCGGAGAAGGGCGCGGCGATCGTCGTCAGCTCCTCGTACAACGGCACCCCGCCGGACAACGCCGCGAAGTTCTGCGACTGGCTCGGCGGGCCCGACGCCCGGGTGCCGGGCACGGCCTTCGCGGTCTTCGGGTGCGGCGACAGCGAGTGGGCCGGCACCTACCAGGCCGTCCCGACCCGGCTCGACGACGGGCTGGCCGCGGCGGGCGGCCGGCGGGTCCACCCGCGCGCCGGCGGCGACGCGAGCGGCGACTTCGACGCGGCCTACCGCGACTGGCACGCGGGCCTGTGGGCCGACCTGGCCGGAGCGCTCGGCCTGCCGGGCGAGGTGGGCGCGGAGCTGCGGCAGGGCCCGCGGCTGACGGTCACGCTCACGAACCGGCAGGTCACCAACCCGGTGGTGCTCTCGTACCACGCGCGGCCGGGCCGGATCACCGCCAACCGCGAGATGATCCTCGGGTCGGACGGCAAGCCGCCGGAGCGCTCGACCCGGCACGTGGAGATCGCGCTGCCCGAGGGCGTGACCTACGGGGCGGGCGACCACCTCGGCGTGCTGCCGCGCAACGGGATCGACCCGATCCGCCGCGTGATCACGCACTTCGGCCTCGACGGCGCGCAGTACCTCACGATCATCCCGACGGGCACGGCGCCGACCCATCTGCCGGTCGACGAACCCGCCCCGCTGCTCGGGGTGCTCGCCACCTGCGTGGAGCTGCAGGACGTGGCGACCCGCGGCGACGTCGAGACCCTCGCCCGCTACACCGACGACCCCGCCACGAGGGCCGAGCTCGAGGCGCTCGCCGGCGACGGGTACCGCGCGGGAGTGGCCGAGCCCTACCGCTCGGTGCTCGACCTCCTCGAGGCGTTCCCGGCGTGCGACCTGCCCTTCGCGGAGTTCCTCGACCTCATGCCCCCGCTGCGGCCGCGGTACTACTCGATCTCCTCGTCGCCGCGGGCGGGCCACGACGACTGCAGCATCACCGTCGGCGTGGTCCGCGGGCCCGCCCGCTCGGGGTCGGGTGTCTACCAGGGCACCTGCTCCGGGCACCTGTCGGCGCTGCCGGAGCAGGGAACGGCGTTCGTGTTCGTGCGCAAGCCGACGATCGCCTTCCGCCCGCCGGCCGACCCCAGCACCCCGATGATCATGATCGGGGCGGGGACCGGGCTCGCGCCGTTCCGCGGGTTCCTGCAGGACCGGGCCGCCGACGCCGCGGAGGGGCGGACCGTCGGCCGCTCGCTGCTGTTCTTCGGCTGCCGCAGCCCGGAGACCGACGAGCTCTACGCCGACGAGCTGCGCGGGCTCGAGAAGCAGGGCCTCGTGCACGTCGTCCCGGCGTACTCGCGCTACGCCGGGGCGCCCCGGCAGTACGTGCAGGAGTCGATGCTCGAACACGCCGACGAGGTGTGGGAGCTGCTCCAGCAGGGGGCCGCGGTGTTCGTGTGCGGCAACGCCTCGACCATCGCCCCGGGGGTACGGGCGGCGCTGCGGCAGGTGTTCCGGGACCGGACCGGCGCGTCCGAGGCCGACGCCGACGCGTGGCTGACCGGGTTGCGCGCCGCCGACCGGTTCCTGGAGGACATCTGGGGCAGCGGCACCGGCTGACGCCACCCCCGAGAACGCCGCCGGCCCCGCGGGAAGCGGGGCCGGCGGCCGGTCTCAGCAGGCGTCTCGCTGCGGGTCAGAGCTCGCGCGAGGCGCGCAGCCGCGCGAGGGCCTCCTCGAGGATGGCGGCGCCGTCCTCGTCCGAGCGGCGCTCCTTCACGTACGCGAGGTGCGTCTTGTACGGCTCGTTGCGTGGGGCGGCGGGCGGCGAGGCCTGCTCGCGACCGGCCGGGAGGCCGCAGCGCGGGCAGTCCCAGAACTCCGGGATCTCCGCCTCGGCCGCGAACGAGGGCCGCGTCTCGTGGCCGTTGGCGCAGAAGTACGGGATCCGGGCGCGCGGGGCGGTCTCACCCCGCTCCGACTCCCCCATCGGGCCGGCCCCGACCCGGGTACCTCGGATCGCGTTGCCGCCGGACATCGCCATGGTGCTCTCCTCCGCTCGACGCCGCTGTGGTGCAGGGCGTGACTGCAGGGCGTTCGGTCAGGCCCCGACCTTGACCAGCAGGCCGGTCCCGATGATGGCGACCAGCCAGATCGCCGCGGTGAACAGCGTCAGCCGGTCCAGGTTCTTCTCGACGACACTCGACCCCGAGAGGCTCGACTGCACACCGCCGCCGAAGAGGCTCGACAGCCCGCCCCCGCGTCCGCGGTGCAGCAGGATCAGCAGCACCAGCACGACGCTGGAGACGATCAGTACGATCTGGAGCGCCAGGATCATCCCGTTCTCATCCGCCCTCTCGAAGCCCGGCAGGGGTGTCCACTGTAACCGGCGCCGCTCGCCCGCTCGCCCCGGGCCGTGTTCCGTGGGTCGCCGGGAGCAGGCGCTCCGTTACCGGACCGCCGACCGCACCCCGCCGACCGTCCAACGGCCGCGAAGCACTCCGGGTTCCCCGGCCCGCGAACGCACGAACGGCGCTCTCGCTCACTAGATGTGAGCGAGAGCGCCGTTCGCCGGGTACGGACCGGACGCCTAGGGCAGCGGGCCGCCCGCGGCGATCGCGCAGAGCTGCGCGAACTCGTCCGCGTCGAGCGAGGCCCCGCCGACGAGCGCGCCGTCGACGTCCGCCTCGGCCACGATCTCGCCGACGTTCTTCGCCTTCACCGAGCCGCCGTAGAGGATCCGCAGCGCGTCGGCGACCTGGTCGCCGTACTTCTCGCGGACCGCCTCGCGCAGCGCGTGGCAGACCTCCTGCGCGTCGGCCGGGCTCGCCACCTTGCCGGTGCCGATCGCCCAGATCGGCTCGTAGGCCACGACGACCTGGCCGATCTGCTCGGCCGTGACCTTCTCCAGGGCCGCGACCAGCTGCGCGGTGGTGTGCGCGACCTGCGCACCCGACTCGCGGACGTCGAGCCCCTCGCCGACGCAGAGGATCGGCTGCAGGCCGTGCTTCAGCGCGGCGCGCACCTTGGCGTTGACGACGCCGTCGTCCTCGCCGTGGATCTCGCGCCGCTCCGAGTGCCCGACCACGACGTAGGTGCAGCCGAGCTTCGCGAGCATCGCCCCGGACACGTCCCCGGTGTAGGCCCCGGAGTCGTGCGGCGAGAGGTCCTGCGCGCCGTGGACGAGCTTGAGCTTGTCCCCGTCGATCAGGGTCTGCACGCTCCGGATGTCCGTGAACGGTGGGATCACCGCGACGTCGACGTGGTCGTAGTACTTCTCCGGCAGCGCGAAGGCGACCTTCTGCACCAGGCCGATGGCCTCGAGATGGTTGAGGTTCATCTTCCAGTTGCCGGCGATGAGGACCTTGCGTGCCATCTACCGCTCCAGGACCGCGACGCCGGGCAGGGACTTGCCCTCGAGGAACTCGAGGGAGGCGCCACCGCCCGTGGAGATGTGCGAGAAGCCGTCCTCGGGCAGGCCCAGCGCGCGCACGGCCGCGGCGGAGTCCCCGCCGCCGACCACGCTGAACGCCCCCGAGGCGGTGCTGTCCACGATCGCCCGGGCAACCCCGCGGGTGCCCTCGGCGAACGGCGCCAGCTCGAACACACCCATCGGCCCGTTCCAGAACACGGTCTTTGCCCCGGACAGCACCTCGGCGAACGCCCGGACCGACTCCGGCCCGATGTCCAGACCCATCCAGCCGTCCTCGATCGCGTCGACCGGGACGGTCTCGGTCGCGGCGTCGGCGGCGAACCTGTCCGCGACCACGACGTCCGTGGGCAGGACGATCTTCCCGGACTCCAGGAGCTTGCGGGACGAGTCGATCTGGTCGGACTCGAGCAGCGACGAACCCACGCCGTAACCCTGCGCGGCGAGGAAGGTGAAGCACATCCCGCCGCCGACCAGCAGCGAGTCGACCTTCGGCAGCAGCGCCTCGATCACGGCGAGCTTGTCCGAGACCTTCGAGCCGCCGAGCACGACCGCGTACGGCCGCTCCGGATCGCCGGTGAGCGTCGTCAGCACCTCGACCTCGGACAGGACCAGCCCGCCCGCGTAGGCCGGGAGGTCCTGCGCCACGTCGTAGACCGAGGCCTGCTTGCGGTGCACCACGCCGAATCCGTCCGACACGAAGGCCGCGTCGGGCCCGACGAGGTCGACGAGCTCGCGGGCGAACTCGGCCCGCTGGTCGTCGTCCTTGCTGGTCTCGCGCGGGTCGAACCGGATGTTCTCCAGCAGCGCGACCCCGCCGTCGGCCAGCTCCGGGCGCTGCCCGTGCGGCACCAGCGGGACCTCCTTGCCGAGCAGCTCGCCGAGCCGCTCCGCCACCGGGGCCAGCGAGTACTTCGGGTCGGCCCCGCCCTTCGGCCGGCCGAGGTGCGCGGTGACGAGGACCCGCGCCCCGGCGTCGGCCAGGGCGGAGATCGTCGGCACGGACGCGCGGATGCGGCCGTCGTCGGTGATGGTCTCGCCGTCGAGGGGGACGTTCAGGTCCGAGCGCACCAGCACGGCGCGCCCGCTCACGCCCTCGGAGACGAGGTCGGAGACCGTCCTCACAGCTTCGACGCCACCAGCGCGGTGATGTCGGCGAGCCGGTTCGAGTAGCCCCACTCGTTGTCGTACCAGCCGACGACCTTGACCTGGTTGCCGATGACCTTGGTCAGACCGGCGTCGAAGATCGTGGAGTGCGGGTCGGTCACGATGTCCGACGACACGATCGGGTCCTCGGTGTACTTCAGGATGCCCTTGAGCGGGCCCTCGGCGGCGGCCTTGAACGCCGCGTTGATCTCCTCGGCGGAGGCCTCCTTGCGCACCTCGACCGTGAGGTCGGTGGCCGAGCCCGTGGGGATCGGCACGCGCAGGGCGTAGCCGTCGAGCTTGCCCTTGAGGTGCGGCAGGACCAGCGAGATCGCCTTCGCGGCGCCGGTCGAGGTCGGCACGATGTTCAGCGCGGCGGCCCGCGCACGGCGCAGGTCCTTGTGCGGGCCGTCCTGCAGGTTCTGGTCCTGCGTGTACGCGTGGATCGTGGTCATCAGACCCTTCTCGATCCCCAGCAGGTCGTCGAGCACCTTGGCCAGCGGCGCGAGGCAGTTGGTGGTGCACGACGCGTTGGAGACGATGGTCTGGCTGCCGTCGTACTGGTCGTCGTTGACGCCCTTGACGATCGTGATGTCCTCGCCGGTGGCCGGCGCGGAGATGACGACCTTCTTGGCGCCCGCGTCGAGGTGCTTGGACGCGGCCTCGCGCTTGGTGAAGAGACCGGTCGACTCCACGACGACGTCGACGCCGAGGTCCTTCCACGGCAGCTCGGCGGGGTCGCGGACCGCGAGGCCCTTGAAGCCCTTGCCGTCGACGACGATCTCCTCGTCGGTGGAGGAGACCTCGTACGGCAGCCTGCCGAGGATCGAGTCGTACTTCAGCAGGTGCGCCAGAGTCGCGTTGTCGGTGATGTCGTTCACCGCCACGATCTCGATGTCGCTCGTGCCGGCGGCGCGCTGGGCGTCCACCGCCCGCCAGAAGTTGCGGCCGATGCGGCCGAAGCCGTTCACGCCTACCCGGACCGTCACACGAACCTCCTGTGGTGTCGTCTTGGGGATCGGGGCAACCCTAGCGGCATCGGCCGCCCTCCACAGGGGCCCCGCGGGCGTGACCTGCACGGCATTTGCGCAGGTGGTCACGCCTCTTCGAGCATCTCCGGGGTGACGGCGGACTCGGTGTCCGGGATCCCCAGGTCGGCGGCGCGCTTGTCCGCCATGTGCAGCAGCCGGCGGATCCGGCCCGCGACCGCGTCCTTCGTCATGGGCGGGTCGGCGAGCTGGCCGAGCTCCTCCAGCGACGCCTGGGTGTGCTCGGCGCGCAGTCGGCCCGCGGCCAGCAGGTGGTCCGGGACGTCCTCGCCGAGGATCTCCAGGGCCCGCTGCACGCGGGCGGCGGCCGCCACGGCCGCGCGCGCCGAGCGGCGCAGGTTCGCGTCGTCGAAGTTGGCGAGCCGGTTCGCGGTGGCCCGGACCTCGCGGCGCATCCGCCGCTCCTCCCACGCCATCACGGACTCGTGCGCGCCCATCCGGGTGAGCAGGGCGCCGATCGCGTCCCCGTCGCGGACGACGACCCGGTCCGCCCCCCGCACCTCGCGCGCCTTGGCCGTGACCCCGAGCCGGCGCGCCGAGCCGACCAGCGCCAGCGCGGCCTCCGGGCCCGGGCAGGTCACCTCCAGCGCGGAGCTGCGGCCGGGCTCGGTGAGCGAGCCGTGCGCGAGGAACGCCCCGCGCCAGGCCGCCTCGGCGTCGTCGAGGTCACCGGAGACGACGGCCGGGGGCAGGCCCCGCACCGGGCGCCCCCGCTGGTCGAGCAGGCCGGTCTGCCGCGCGAGCCCCTCGCCGTCGCGTACCACGCGGATGACGTACCGGTTGCCCCGGCGCAGCCCGCCCGCGGTGATCACGTGCGCCTCGACCTGGTGGCCGTAGAGGTCGTGGATCTCCTTGCGCAGCCGGCGCGCGACCGAGCCGGTGTCGACCTCGGCCTCGATCACCACGCGGCCGCCCACGATGTGCAGGCCGCCGGCGAACCGGAGCAGCGAGGCGACCTCCGCCCGTCGGCACGAGGGCTTCGTCACGGTGAGCCTGCTGAGCTCGTCCTTCACCGCCGCGGTCATCGCCATGCCGTGCGCCTCCCCCTCCGGTCCGTCCGCACGCCGGTCGCGTACGCCTGCCCCCTCATGCCCGCCCCCCGGCCGGCATCGGTGCGGAGGCCGCCAGGACCTCCCGCAGCGCCGCCGCCAGCGCCGCCGGCTCGTGCCGCGGCACGAGCGGGTCCTCCGCCGCGACCGGGGCGAGGTGCACCCGGCCGCCGGGTCCCATCATCGCCCGTGCCGCCCGGCGCAGCCGATGGGGTACCGCCACGGCCGCCGCGTCGGCCAGCACGGCGTCCACCCGCAGCTCCGGGGCGTGCGCCGCGAGCACCGCCAGGTGCTGCTCCGGCGAGAAGTCCGCGGTCTCCCCGGGCTCGGGCGCGAGGTTGAGCACCACGACCCGCCGGGCGGCCGTCTCGTGCAGGGCCTCGCGCAGCCCCGGGACCAGCAGGTGCGGCAGCACGCTGGTGAACCACGAGCCCGGCCCGAGCAGCACGAGATCGGCCGCGCGGACGGCCTCGACCGCCTGCTCGCACGCCGGCGGCCGGTCCGGGTGCAGCCACACCCGTTCGACCCGGCCCGGGGTGGAGGCCACGGCGACCTGCCCGCGGATGCGGTGCACGCGGCCGGGCTCGGTCTCGTCCAGGCCGCTGACCTCGGCCTCCATGTCCAGCGGGACCCGGCTCATCGGCAGCACCCGGCCGCGGACGCCGAGCAGCCGGCAGACCTCGTCGAGCGCCTCCACCGGGTCGTCGAGGATCTCCATCAGCCCGGCGAGCAGCAGGTTGCCGACGGCGTGCCCGGCCAGTGCCCCGGTGCCGCCGAAGCGGTGCTGGACGAGCTCGGCCCAGCGGCGGCCGCCGTCGTCCTGCGCGGCGAGCGCGACGAGCGCCATCCGCAGGTCGCCCGGGGGCAGCAGGCCGCCCAGCTCGCGGCGGATCCGGCCGGAGGAGCCGCCGTCGTCCGCCACCGTGACCACGGCGGTGACGTCGGCGACCTCCGGCAAGTGCCGCAGCGCCGCGAGGGTCGCGGACAGGCCGTGCCCGCCGCCCAGCGCGACGGCGCGCAGGCCCCCGCGGGCGGCGCCGCCGTCCGCGCGCGGTCCGGGCACGCGTGCCGCCGTGCCGGGCCCGGTCACTCGCGGCCCAGGTCGCGGTGCGTCACGCTCACCGCGACCCCCTCCGCGCCGGCCAGCCGCCGGGCCAGCTCCTCGCTGATCGCCACGCTGCGGTGCTTGCCGCCGGTGCAGCCCACCGACACCGCCAGGTACCGCTTGCCCTCGCGGCGGTAGCCCGCGCCGACCAGGGTGAGCAGCTCGACGTACCGGCGCAGGAACTCCTCGGCGCCCTCCTGGGAGAGCACGTAGTCGCGGACGTCCGCGTCCCGTCCGGTGTGCTCGCGCAGCTCCGGGATCCAGTGCGGGTTCGGCAGGAAGCGCATGTCGACGACCAGGTCGGAGTCCATCGGCAGGCCGTACTTGTAGCCGAAGGACAGGAAGTTCACCCGGGTCGGCTCCGGGGCGCCCGTCTCGAAGCCCTGCTCGATCCGGGAACGCAGCTGGTGCACCGACAGGGTGGAGGTGTCGACGAGGAGGTCGGCGTTCTCCCGCAGCGGGCGCAGCAGCTCGCGTTCGGCCGTGATGCCGTCCACCAGCCGGCCGTCGCCCTGCAGCGGGTGGCTGCGCCGGTTCTGCTCGAACCGGCGCACCAGCACCGCGTCCGACGCCTCGAGGAAGAGCAGCCGCGGCTTGTACCCGCGGGCGTCGAGGTCCCGGATCACCGAGCCGAGGTCCCGGGTGAAGGCCCGGCTGCGGACGTCCATCACGACCGCGATCCGGGTGACCTCGCCGCTCGAGCGCGCCCCCAGGTCGACCATGGTCTCGATCAGCTCGGGCGGCAGGTTGTCCACGACGAACCAGCCGAGGTCCTCCAGCACCTTCGCCGCCGTGCTGCGGCCCGCCCCGGACAGGCCGCTGACCAGCGCGACCTCGATGCCCGACGGGGCGTGCGGCGCACCGCCCCCGGCGTCGCCGGGCCCGACCGCGGGGGCCGACGGCGCCCGCCGGGCCGCCGCGGCCGCCGCCGTGTCGCCGGGGCCGCCCCCCGGATCCACCGCCGGCGCCGTGTCCGTCGTCGTCGGTTCGCCTTCCTCGTTCACCGGCCGGGCGCCCCCTCCGCGCTCGTTCCCGCTGCCTGATGCTCGGCTGCGGGCTGTTCGTCTCTTCGGGCCCCCGGGTTACCGCCGCCGGAGTCGGCGCCGTCCGCCGGGTGGAGGGCGGCGACCACGGCCTCCGCGGTGCGCCGGCCGAAGCCGGGCAGGCCGGCGATCTCGTCGACCTCCGCGGCCCGGATCTTCCGCATCGACCCGAAGTGCTTCAGCAGCGCCTGCCGCCGGGCCGGGCCGAGGCCCGGGACCCCGTCGAGCTCGGACGCCACCATGCTCTTGGAACGACGCTGGCGGTGGTAGGTGATGGCGAAGCGGTGCGCCTCGTCCCGCGCGCGCTGCAGCAGGTACAGCGCCTCACTGGTCCGGGAGAGGATCACCGGGTCCGGGTCGCCGGGCAGCCAGACCTCCTCCAGGCGCTTCGCCAGCCCGCACACCGCCACGTCGTGGATGCCCAGGTCCGCCAGCACGTCCGCGGCCGCCTCGACCTGCGGCTGGCCGCCGTCGACCACGAGCAGGTTCGGGGCGTAGGCGAACTTCTTGGGCCGGCCGGTCTCGGGGTCGATGCCGGTGCGGACCTTCGGCATCGACTCGTCGACGGCCTCGGACCCGGCGGCGGTGTCCTCGGGACCGTCGACCCCGTCGATCCCGGCTGCGCCGTCGGCCCCGTCCCGGTTCTCCGCGAGGTAGCGGCGGAACCGCCGGCGCACCACCTCGGCGATCGACGCGACGTCGCCGCCCTGGGCGCCGTCGCGGACCTCGAACCGGCGGTAGTCGGACTTCTTCGCCAGCCCGTCCTCGAACACCACCAGCGACGCGACGACGTTGGTGCCCTGCACGTGGCTGACGTCGATGCACTCGATGCGCAGCGGTGCCTGGTCCAGACCCAGGGCCTCCTGCAGCTCCTGCAGCGCGGCCGACCGGGCCGTGAGGTCCCCGGCGCGGCGCAGCTTGTGCTGGGTGAACGCCTCCTTGGCGTTGCGCTCGACGGTCTCGGCGAGCGCGCGCTTGTCGCCGCGCTGCGGCACCCGCAGGCTCACCCGGGACCCGCGCAGCCCGGTCAGCCACTGCTGCAGCGCCCCCGCGTCGACCGGCAGCTCGGGGACCAGGATCTCCTTCGGCACCGGCTGGGAGGCGTCGTCGGCGGACTCGGCCAGCGCCGCCTGCTCGCCGTAGAACTGGGTGACGAACCGCTCGACCAGCGCCGCGGTGTCCGGCGTGTCGTCCGTCTTGTCGATCACCCAGCCGCGCTGCCCGCGGACCCGGCCGCCGCGCACGTGGAAGACCTGGACGGCGGCCTCGAGCTCGTCCTGGGCGAAGGCCACGACGTCCGCGTCCGTGCCGTCGCCCAGCACCACGGCCTGGCGCTCCATGGCCCGCTTGAGGGCGCCGATGTCGTCCCGCAGCCGGGCGGCCTTCTCGAACTCCAGCTCCTCGGACGCGGTCTGCATCCGGCGCTCCAGCTCGCGGACCATCCGGTCCGTGCGGCCGGACAGGAACTCGGCGAAGTCCTCGACGATCCGGCGGTGCTCCTCGGCGTCCACCCGGCCGACGCACGGCGCCGAGCACTTGTCGATGTAGCCGAGCAGGCAGGGGCGGCCGATCTGGCCGTGCCGCTTGAACACGCCCGCGCTGCAGGTCCGCGCGGGGAACACACGCAGGAGCAGGTCGAGGGTCTCGCGGATCGCCCACGCGTGGGCGTACGGGCCGAAGTAGCGGACGCCCTTGCGCCGCGGGCCGCGGTAGACGTGCAGCCGGGGGTACTCCTCGTTCAGCGTGACCGCGAGGACCGGGTAGGTCTTGTCGTCCCGGTAGCGGACGTTGAACCGCGGGTCGAACTCCTTGATCCAGTTGTACTCGAGCTGGAGGGCCTCGACCTCGGTGCCGACGACCGTCCACTGCACGTGGCCGGCGGTGGTCACCATCTGCCGGGTGCGCGGGTGCAGGCCGGCGATGTCGGCGAAGTAGCTGTTCAACCGCTGGCGCAGGCTCTTCGCCTTGCCGACGTAGATCACCCGGCCCTGCGGGTCGGAGAAGCGGTACACGCCCGGGGCCTCGGGGATCGTCCCCGGGGCCGGGCGGTAGGTGGCGGGGTCGGGCATGGCCTCCCCAGCGTAGAGCGGCCCCCCGACACGCCGTGCCGCCCGGGCGGTGTCGGCGCCCGGCGGCCGGGGGTGTATCCAACCGGAACTGTCGGTGCCGTCGGGTAGACCGTTCCTCGACCCGAACGGCCGTTCGAAGGAAGGCTCCCCCGATGACCACCGGCACCCCCCTCTCGCCCGGCGTCTCCCCCGCCCGCGCCGATCGTGCGGACCGGCTGGACCGCGTCCGCAAGCTGCTGGCCAAGGCCGAGCGGGCCGGCACGCCCGAGGAGGCCGAGACCTACAACGCCAAGGCCGTCGAGCTGATGGCCCGGCACGGGATCGACGAGGCGCTGCTCGCGGCGGACGATCCGCGGCGGGACGAGATCGGCATGGTCCGGATCGGGATGGAGGACCCGTACTCCGCGGGCAAGGCCCGGCTGCTGGGCTGGACCGCGGCGGCGCTGCGCTGCCGGTGGGTGATGCACGGGGCCGCCGGCGGCAAGGTCGCCGCCGTCACGGTGTTCGGGTTCGGGTCGGACCGCGAGCGGGTCGAGCTGCTCTACACCTCGCTGCTGTTGCAGGCCACGGGCCAGCTGGTGCGGCTGAGACCGCCCTGGCCGGGCGAGTCGGTCGCGGCGTACCGGCGGTCCTGGCTGCAGGGCTTCGCGGCCCAGGTGCACCAGCGGCTGCTGGAGGCCGAGGAGCGGGCCGCCGCCGAGGCGACCGCGGGCGACGGCGGGGAGCGGGCCGTGGGCACCGCGCTGGTGCTGGTCGACCGCGGTGCGCAGGTCGACCGGGCCTACGCCGAGGCGTTCCCGCAGCTGGCCCGGGCGCGGCGGCCGTCGCTCTCGGGCAGCGGGTTCGCCGAGGGGGCCGAGGCGGGCCGCCGGGCCGACCTGGGCGGGCGGCGGATCGACGGTCGCCGCTCGGGGCCACACGGGTTGGCCGCCGGCCCGGGCTGACCGCCGGGCCCGGGCCCCGCCGAGCCGGGATCAGCTCGGCAGGTCGAGCAGCGCCTCGACGGTCGTGACGAGCGAGGTGCCCGTCACGTGCGGCAGGTCGATCGTGGCGGGGGCGCCCTCGCCCTCGCGCAGCACCAGCGCACCGACCAGGCCGGCCCGCATCGCCCCGTGCACGAGGTACCCGTGGGCGGACACGAAGGCGGTGGTCTCCGGGTCGACCCGTGCGGCGGCGCAGGCGAGCCGGTACGCCTCCGGGTCCGGCGGCAGCACCCCCAGGTCGTCGCTGGCCACGGTCCCGCGCAGGTAGGTGCGCAGCCCGGTGGCGTCGAGCGCGCCCGAGGTGTGGTCGCCGCTGCCCTGCGCCACCGCCCAGGCGGGGATGCGGGAGCGGGCGAGCACGGTCAGGGCGGGCTCGGCGTCGGCGAAGGCGGGCAGGGCGGTGAAGCCCGCCCGGATGTGGGCGAGCGCGTCGTCGGAGAGCTTGTGGCCGGTCGCGGAGCGCAACGCGTCGGTCAGCACCCGGCCGAAGGCGGTCGGGGTGCCGGCCAGCGCGAAGCCCATGGCGTCGCGCAGCGCGTGGGCGAGGAACAGCTCGTACTCGTGCTCGGGCCGCCCCACGTCGACGAACCGGCGGCGCAGCGCGTCCGTCCGCAGGACCGTGTCGTAGACGTCGACGAGGACGGCCCGCGGGCGGCGCGGACGCCGCGGCGCCGCCGTTCCGGCCCGTGGTCCCCCGGCGCGCCCGCCGTGACCCATCGCCATGCGTCCACCTCACCGTGCCGGGGCGTCGCGGCGGGGAGACCCGGCATTCCGTATGCGTTCGATCACGCTCCGCAACGCGGGCAACATCCTCACCCGGCATGCGGCGCGCACGGCGCTCCGAGTGGCGGCCGGCGCCGAGCGGTCGTGATCTCGCGACGAGCAGCGGCAGGTCGGCGGGCAAGTCGATCAGTAGCGGTTGTGCTCGGCGTCGTGGGCGAGGGCGGCGTCGATCTCCTCGGCGGCCACGTCGAGGTTCTTCATCGCCTTGGCCATCTCGCCGACGCTCGGCACCGACGCGGGGTCGGGCCACGACCCGGGCTCCCACAGCCCCGCCCGCAGGAAGGCCTTCGCGCAGTGCGGGAACAGCTCCTCGACCGTCACCACGACCGCCAGCACCGGGCGCACGCCCTGCACGGTGAGCCGGTCGAAGAAGGGGGCCTCGCGCACGAGCCGCGCCGTGCCGTTCACCCGCAGCGTGTCCGACCGTCCCGGGATCACGAAGAGCAGGCCGACATGGGGGTTGTCGAGGATGTTGCGGAAGGCGTCGAGCCGGCGGTTGCCGCGCCGGTCGGCGATCACCAGGGTGTGCTCGTCGAGCACCAGGACGCTGCCGGCGGGGTCGCCCCGGGGCGTCACGTCACAGGTGCCGTCCAGGCCCGAGGTCGCGAGGAGGACGAAGGGCGAGGCCTCGACGAACGTGCGGGCGGATTCGTCGATCCGCCCGATGTCCTTCTCCCACAGCGACGGGTGCGGCTCGGGGACCACCTCCCGCAGCTCGTCGAGGGTGGTGACGGTCTGCAGGTCCGGTGCCGCGGCCGGGGCGGGAGCGATCTCCATGACGGGTAAGGTAACCCTTACTCCCGCCGCGGCGGGAGCCCGTCCCCCGGCCCGCGCTCAGCGGACGCTCAGTGCCGGGCGGGGCTCAGTCGCCGCGGTGGGCTGCGGCGTGCAGCGCCCGGACCGTGCGGATGGCGTCGACGGCATGCTGGCGGTCGACGGCCTGGATCGCCAGGACCGGCAGGTACTCGTAGTCCGGCAGGTCCAGCCTGGCCCACGAGGCGCCGTCGGGGAAGGCGACCCGCTCCACCTGCGACCAGGGCAGGTACCGCGGCAGGGCCACGTTGCGGACCTCGATGCCGTGCTCGTCCGCCCGCACCCGCGGCCGGGCGAACAGCGCCAGCCCCGCCGCGATGAACAGCCCGAGCAGCACCATGGCCACCTGGTCGGCGAGCCGGAAGAACACACCGGTCGCCGTGTTGCGCAGGATCACCGCGATCACGACGAAGATCACCAGGACCGCCGCCGCGGAGACCCAGCCGAGCCACAGCGCCAGCCGCGGCCGGATCGTCACCGCGCCCGGGCCGCGACCGGGGCGCGCCGGCTTCTCGCTCACGTCGGCCGACACCGGGGTCTCCGCGCTCACGAGAGCGCCCGCAGCTCGGCGAGCACGATCGCCGTCCGCAGCGCGGCCACGGTGGCCTCGGCGCCCTTGTCCTCGCTGCTGCCGGGCACGCCACTGCGGTCCACGGCCTGCTCGAGGGTGTTGGTGGTGAGCACGCCGTTGCCGACCGGGGTCGACTCGTCGAGCGCCACCCGGGTGAGCCCGGCGGTCACCGAGTCGCACACGTACTCGAAGTGCGGGGTGCCGCCGCGCACCACCACGCCCAGCGCCACCACGGCGTCGTGCGTGCGGGCCAGCTCCTGCGCCACGACCGGCAGCTCCACCGTCCCCGGCACCCGGACGACCGTGGGCACCGCCCCGGCCTTCTCCACCGTGGCCAGCGCCCGCTCCACGAGCGCGTCGACCACCTCGGCGTGCCAGGTGGCCGCCACGACGCCGACCCGCAGCCCCGCCGCGCCCGTCAGGTCGCCCGCGTCCGCGGGCCTGCCCTCACCGCTCACCGCACGTCTCCGGCACCACTCGAGTCCATGGCTCCAGTCTCCCAGGTCCGGCCGCCGCGGAGCGCCCGGGTCAGCCGCCCAGGCCGTCCGACAGACCGTCGGACAGGTTGCCCGGTCCGTCCGATTCGCCCAGGTTCGGCAGGTCGTGCCCCATCCGGTCCCGCTTGGTGCGCAGATACCGCAGGTTCTCCGGGTTGGGCCGGATCGGCATCGCGATCCGCTCGGTGATCCGCAGGCCGTAGCCCTCGAGGCCGGCCCGCTTCTCCGGGTTGTTCGTGAGCAGCCGCATCGACTTCACGCCGAGGTCGGAGAGGATCTGCGCGCCGATGCCGTAGTCCCGGGCGTCGGCGGGCAGGCCCATCGCGAGGTTGGCGTCGACGGTGTCGGCCCCGGCCTCCTGCAGCTGGTAGGCCTGCAGCTTGTGCAGCAGGCCGATGCCCCGGCCCTCGTGCCCGCGCATGTAGAGCACCACGCCGCGGCCCTCCTGGGCCACGGCCTCGAGCGCGGCGTCGAGCTGCGGGCCGCAGTCGCAGCGCAGCGAGCCCATGACGTCCCCGGTCAGGCACTCCGAGTGCACCCGGACCAGCACGTCCTCGCCGTCGCCCTCGGGGGTGCCCACGTCGCCCTTGACCATGGCGATGTGCTCGATCCCGTCGAGCAGGGAGTCGTAGCCGAAGGCCACGAACTCGCCGTGCGCGGTGGGGATCCGGGCCTGGGCGACGCGCTGGATGTGCTTCTCGAAGCGCCGCCGGTAGGCGATGAGGTCGGCGATGGTGACCAGGGTGAGCTCGTGGTCGTCCGCGAAGACCTGCAGCTCGTCGCCGCGGGCCATCTCGCCCTCGTCCTTCTGCGACACGATCTCGCAGAGCGCGCCGGCGGGCGACAGCCCGGCCATGCGGGTGAGGTCGACCGCGGCCTCGGTGTGCCCGGGGCGGCGCAGCACGCCGCCCTCGCGGGCGCGCAGCGGCAGCACGTGCCCGGGCCGGACCAGGTCGTTCGGCTGCGTGGTCGGGTCGGCGAGCAGCCGGATCGTGTGGGCGCGGTCCGCCGCGGAGATGCCGGTGCTCACCCCCTCCTTCGCGTCGACGGTCACGGTGAAGGCCGTGCGGTACGCGTCGGCGTTGGTGTGGTGCATCGGCGGGAGGTCCAGCCGGTCGCACTCGGTGTCGGTGAGCGCCACGCACACGTAGCCGGAGGTGTAGCGGACCACGAAGGAGACCAGCTCGGGCGTGGCCTTCTCCGCGGCGAAGATCAGGTCGCCCTCGTTCTCGCGGTCCTCGTCGTCGACCACGACGACCGGCTTGCCCTCGGCGAGGTCGCGCAGGGCCCGCTCGATCCGCTCGAAGCCGCCCGTGAGGCCGGCTGCGGCGGCGGCCCCCTGGTGAGCGATCTCGGTCACTTGGCACCGTCCTGTCCGTGCTGGTCCTGGGGCTGCCCGGGCTCGCGCCGAGCGGGGGTCGGGCCGCCGAGGTAGCCGGCGGTCAGCCGCTCCACGTACTTGGCGACGACGTCGACCTCGAGGTTCACCGGGTCGCCGGGGGCGCGCAGGCCGAGCGTGGTGTCGGCGAGCGTGGTGGGGATGAGCGCGACCGAGAAGGTGTCGCCGTCCGTGCCGGCCACCGTCAGGGACACGCCGTCGACCGTGATCGAGCCCTTCTCGACCACGTACCGGGCCAGGTCGGGGGGCAGGCTGAACCGCACCTCGTCGCTGCGCTCGCCCGGGGTGCGCTCGAGAAGCGTGCCGACGCCGTCGACGTGGCCCTGCACGATGTGCCCGCCGAGCCGCGCGCCGGCCTGCAGCGCCCGCTCGAGGTTCACCTTCACACCGGGGGCGGCGCCGCCGAGCGAGGTCCGCTTCAGCGTCTCGGGCACCAGCTCGAGGCGGAACTCGTCGCCCTGGGCGCCGCCGGGGTCGGCGACGGTGAGGCAACAGCCGTTCACCGCGATCGAGTCGCCGTGCGCGGCGTCGTCGGACACGCGCGGTCCCCGCACGGTCAGCACGACCACCTCACCGGACTGCCGGACGTCGACGATCTCGCCGACCTCCTCCACGATCCCCGTGAACATGGCTCCGCCTCTCCTGCCTTCCCGCTCCGCTCTACCCCGCGGCGGGACGCGCGTCCACCAGCACGTCGCCCCCCACGGTGCGCACCGTGTCCACCTGCAACCGCCGGATCCCGGCGATCGTTCCCACACCCGCGTCGGCCAGCGCCGCCGGGCCCGCCCCGAGGAGCGCGGGCGCCAGGTAGGCCAGCACCCGGTCCACCCGGTTGGCGGCGAGGAAGGCCCCCGCGAGCCGCGGGCCGCCCTCCAGCAGCACGTCGACGGCGCCACGGTCGGTGAGCGCCTTCAACACGTCGTCCGGCGAGTGTGTCCGCAGGTGTAGCACGTCCGGCGCGTCGAGCCGCGATCCCCGGCGAATGTCACTGTGGCCCACCACAACGCGGAGGGGCTGGCGCTCCCGGTCCGTGCCGTCGGGGTGGCGGGCGGTGAGGGCCGGGTCGTCCGCCAGGGCGGTGCCCGTGCCGACGACGATCGCGTCGACGTGGGAGCGGAGCTCGTGCACCTCGGCGCGCGCCTCCGGACCCGTGATCCAGCGGCTGGTCCCGTCGGCGGCCGCGCTCCGCCCGTCGAGCGTCGCGGCGAGCTTCCAGGTCACGTGCGGGCGCCCGGCGCGCACGGCGTGCAGCCACGCCCGCAGCGGCCCGGCCGCGACCGCGTCGGCGAGCGTTCCGACACTGACCTCGACGCCGGCCCGGCGCAATACCTCCGCGCCACCGGCGGCCAGCGGGTTCGGGTCGGCGACGGCCACGTGCACCGCCGCGATCCCGGCCCCGAGCAGCGCCTCGGCACAGGGCGGGGTGCGTCCGTGGTGGGCGCACGGCTCCAGGGTGACGACGGCGGTGCCGCGACGGGCCCGCTCCCCCGCCTCCCGGAGCGCGACGACCTCGGCGTGCGGGCCGCCGGCCGGGGCCGTGGCGCCGACGCCGACGATCTCGCCCGCGGCGTCGAGCACCACCGCGCCCACCGGCGGGTTGGGGCTGGTCGCCCCGTGCACTGCCACCGAGGCCTCCAGGGCGCGCCGCATCGCCCGCTCGACCGGCGGCGTCGGACCGGCGGGAGCGGTCACCCCGACCACCGCGGATGGGCGGCGACCGCCTGCTCCCGCAGCGCCGCCACCGCCTTGCCGGGGTCGTCGGCGCCGTAGACGGCCGAGCCGGCCACGAAGCAGTCCACGCCGGCCTCGGCCGCGGCCTCGATGGTGGACGCGGCGATGCCGCCGTCGATCTCCACGAGCAGGGTGAGGTGCCCGGTGTCGACGAGCCGGCGCGCGGCCCGGACCTTGTCCAGCACCTCGGGCATGAACGCCTGCCCGCCGAAGCCCGGCTCGACGCTCATCACCAGCAGGGTGTCGTAGTGCTTCAGGACCTCGACGTACGGGTCGAGCGGGGTGCCCGGCTTGATCGACAGCCCGGCCTTCGCCCCGGCCGCGCGGAGGTTCTTGGCCAGCATCACCGGGTCGGCGGCGGCCTCGACGTGGACCGTCACGTTGTGCGCGCCGGCCTCGGCGTAGCCCGGCGCCCAGCGGTCCGGGTCCTCGATCATGAGGTGGCAGTCGAGCGGGATGTCGGTCGCCTTCAGCAGCGACTCCACCACCGGCAGGCCGAGCGTGAGGTTCGGGACGAAGTGGGCGTCCATCACGTCGACGTGCAGCCAGTCGGCGCCCCGTCCCCCACCGGCGGCCGCGTCGGAGACCCTCGCGGCCTCGTCGGCGAGGTGGGCGAAGTCGGCGGACAGGATGCTCGGGGCGATCAGGGGACGCACCACCGCAGGGTATCGCCCGGCCGCCGCCCCTCCGCCCCCGCGCACCCCTCGCCGGACCGGGCGAGGCAGGTCACGCCGGGCCGGAGGCGCCCGCTCAGGCCGTGCGGCGGAGCAGGGTCAGGAACATGGCGTCCGTGCCGTGCCGGTGCGGCCAGAGCTGCACGTGCGGGCCCGGGCCGAGCTCCGGGACGCCCGGCAGGTACCCGCGCGCGTCGAGCCGCTCGACCGTGACCCCGAGGTCCTTGCGGCGGACGATCCCGCCGACCACGCCGACGGTCTCGGACAGGTGCGGCGAGCACGTGACGTACCCCACGACCCCGCCCACCCGGACGTGGCGCAGGGCCGCCAGGAGCAGCTCGCGCTGCAGCTTGGCCAGCGCGGAGACGTCCTCGGGCTTGCGCCGCCAGCGCGACTCCGGCCGCCGGCGCAGCGCCCCGAGCCCGGTGCAGGGCGCGTCGACGAGCACGCGGTCGAACGCGCCGTCGGGCAGCGGGGCCTCACGGCCGTCCGCGTGGTGCACCGTGACCGGCAGCCCGTCGGTGGACTTGCGCACCAGGTCGGCGCGGTGCTCGGTCTGCTCGACGGCGTCGAGCGTGCCGCCGTCGAGGCCCACGAGCGCGCCGAGCAGCACGGCCTTGCCGCCCGGGCCGGCGCAGAGGTCGAGCCAGCGGCCGGTGTCCTCGCCCACCAGCTCCGCGCGGGACAGGGCCAGCGCGACGAGCTGGCTGCCCTCGTCCTGCACCGTCGCCACGCCCTCGCGGATCGCGTCGAGCTCGCCGACCTCGCCGCTGCCGGGCTCGAGGTGCACCCCGTACGGCGAGTACGGCGCCTCGGTGCCGCCGGTGACCAGCGCCAGCTCCTCGGCGGTGATCTCGCCGGGCCGAGCCAGCAGGTGCACGGCGGGGCGGGCGTCGTCCGCGGCGAGCGCGGCGGGCAGCTCCTCGTGGGAGCCGAGCGCGTCGGCGAAGGCCTGGCCGATCCACCTCGGATGGGCGTGCACGAAGGACGCGTGCCCGATCGGGTCCTCCTTCTCGTCGGGCGCGAGCTCCGCGAGCCACTCCTCGGCCCCCTTCGCCGCGGCGGTCTCGGCGACCTTGCGCAGGATCGCGTTGACGAAGCCGGACGAGCGGGAGCCCGCGAGGCCGCGGACGATGTCGACCGAGGTCGCGACGGCCGCGTGCTCGGGCACGCGCATCCGCAGCAGCTGGTAGGTGCCGAGCCGCATGGCGTCGACCAGCGGGCCCTCGATGCGGTGCAGCGGACGGTCGGCGCACGCCTCGATCACGGCGTCGAGCTGGCCGGCGGCGCGCAGGGTGCCGTAGCCGAGCTCGGTGGCGAGGGCCGCGTCGCGGTCCTTCAGCCGGTACCGGCGCAGGATCGACGGCAGCACGAGGTTGGCGTAGGCGTCGCGCTCGCGCACCGCGGTGAGCAGCTCGAACGCCGCCTGCCGGGCCGGGTCGCCCGCGGGCGGGCCGGGCGGGTTCGCCCGACGACGAGGTGGGCCGGAGTTGCGGGGACCGGCGCTGCGGTCGCGGCGCGGGCCGCCGTGCCGGCGGTCACCGCCCCGGTCACCACCCCTCTCACCGCGGCCGCCCCGGTCGCGATCACCCCACTGGCCCCGGTCGCGGTCGCCCCGGCCCCGGTCGCGGTCGCTCCGGTCGCCGCGGGCGGCGCGGTCGGAACGGTCGCCGAAGTCGCGGCCCTGCTCGCGCCGGGCACCACCGCCCGGATCGTCGCGCCGGCCGCCGACGCCCCCGCCGGCCCGGCCACCCCACGACCCGCCCTCACGCGGGCCGCTGCGGAAGCCGCCCTCACGCGGACCGCCGCGGGAGCCGCCCTCACGGGGGCCGCTGCGGAAACCACCCCGCGAGCCCCCGCGCGGTCCGTCACCGGAGCCGCGCCGATCGCCGCCGGACCGGTCGCCACCGGACCGATCGCCGCCACGCCGGTCGCCATCACGCCGGCCGCCACCGGACGGGCCACGCCGGTCGTCGCCGAACCGGTCGCCACCGGTGCGGTCGCCGCGGGGCCGGTCGTCCCGGCGCCGCTCGTCGTCCTGCTCGCTCACGACAGCGACTCCCCCGCCTCGATCCGGACGCCGCGGGCCCAGTCCGCCGCCGGCATCGCCTTCTTCCCCACCGGGCGCACCTCGCCCAGCTGCACGGGCACCGTGGCCGTGCCCACCAGTACACGCTTCTTCTCCGCCCGCAGCTCGCCGGGCTTGAGGTCGGTCTCCCCGGTGCGCACGGGCGTGACCGGCCGCAGGCCCAGCCGCGCACCCCGGAACTCCGTCCAGGCACCCGGCTCGGGGGTGGTCGACCGGATCAGCCGGTCCAGCGGCACCGCGGATGCCGACCAGTCCACCCGCGCGTCGGCCACGGTGACCTTCGGCGCGTGCGACACACCGTCGGCGGGCTGCGGCACCGCGCGCAACGTGCCGTCCTCGATGCCGTCCATGGTCGCGACGAGCAGGTCGGCGCCGGAGCGCGCGAGCCGGCCGAGCAGGTCGCCCGAGGTGTCCCGCTCGCCGATGGCCTCGGTGACCACGCCGTAGGTCGGGCCGGTGTCGAGGCCCTCCTCCAGCAGGAACGTGGTGGCGCCGGTGATCTCGTCGCCGTGCTTGATCGCCGCCTGCACCGGCGCGGCCCCGCGCCACGCCGGGAGCAGCGAGAAGTGCAGGTTGACCCAGCCGTGGGCCGGGACGTCGAGCGCCGCGCGCGGCACCAGCGCGCCGTAGGCGACGACCGGGACGCAGTCCGGCGCCAACTCGCGCAGCGCCTCGAGGAAGTCGGGGTCGCGGGGCCTGACGGGGGTGAGCACGGGGAGGCCGGCCTCGTCGGCCAGGGCACCGACGGGCGAGCGGACGAGCCGGCGGCCGCGCCCGGCGGGGGCGTCCGGCCGGGTCAGCACCCCGACGACCTCGTGCCGCGGCGAGTCGAGCAGCGCCCGTAACGCCGGCACGGCCGGCTCCGGGGTGCCCGCGAAGAGCAGTCTCAACGGGCTTTCCCGAACATCGGGTGCGGGCTGACCTTCACGACGGGGTCGGGGCGGCCGAACCACTCGGCGGCCCGGATCTCGGACATCGCGAGCTTGCGGGTCTCCGGGTCGAGCCGGTCGACGAACAGCACGCCGTCGAGGTGATCGGTCTCGTGCTGGATGGCCCGCGCGAGCTTGGCCGTGCCCTCGACCGTGATCGGCTCGCCGTGCATGTTCCAGCCGGTCGCGACCACGTTCAGCGCCCTGCGGCAGTCCCAGCCGAGCCCGGGGATCGACAGGCAGCCCTCGGGGCCGAACTGCTCCTCGCCGTCGACCGCGTTCCAGGTCGGGTTGACCATGTGCCCGGCCACGCCGTCGACCTCGAAGGTGAACACGCGCAGCCCGACGCCGATCTGGGGCGCGGCGAGGCCGGCGCCGCCCTCGTCGTGCATGGTGTCGGTGAGGTCGGCGACGAGCTTGCGCAGCTCCGCGTCGAACGTGGTGACGGGCGCGGCGGGGGTGCGCAGCACCGGATCGCCGAACAGGCGGACGGGCTGAACGGACACGGAACTCCAAACGATCGGGATCTGCCCCGATTGTGCCACCCGGGCCCGGCCGGGCCTGGCGCCGCCGGTGCTCCGCCGGCAGGGGCCGGGGTCAGCCGATCTCGGCCGGGTCCAGCCGCACCCGGACGGCGTCGGGTGCCTTGCGCGTGCTCCGGGCGGCCTGGGCCGCGTGCAGGTACCGGGCCAGCGCGCGGCCGTCCGTGCGCGGCACGCGCAGCAGCGCCCGCTCCCGCACCTCGCCCGCGGCCTCCCCGGGCTCGGGCGGAGTGTCGATCTCCACCGGGCCGAGCACCTCGACCTCCGGCCCGCCGTCCTGCGCGGCGGCCAGGACGGCGTCGACCACGTCGGCCACCGCGCCCGGCGTGCCCTCCACCGCCGCCATCCGCACGGCCGGCGGGAACCCGACCTCGGCGCGCGAGGCGAGCTCCTCGGCGGCGAACCCGGCCGGGTCCCACCGCACGAGCGCCTGCACCACCGGGACCGCGGACTCGGCGACGACGATCACGCGCCCGCCCTCGGCGTGCGGCCGGACCAGCGCCGCGGCCGCGAGCCAGCGGCGCAGGGCCTCCTCGGCCACCCGCAGGTCGGCCCGGGAGAGCAGGGCCCAGCCGTCGAGCAGCAGGGCGGCGCCGTACCCGGCCGCGGTCCCCTCGACGTCGGGCTCCGCCCCGGGCGTCGCGACGACGATCTCGGCCTTCGCCGGCACCGTGGCCAGCACCGGCGCCCCGCCCCCGGACGTCCGCACGGACACCCCGGGGAAGGCCCGGCCCAGTTCCTCGGCGGTCCGCCGCGACCCGACGACGCCCGCGCGCAGCCGGCGCGACCCGCAGCCACTGCACCGGAACGCGGGCTCCGCCCGGCCGCACCACCGGCAAATCGGCAGCCCGGGATCGGCGTCCGTCCCGCCTCGGGGCAGGCCGAGCGGGCCGGCGCAGTGCCGGCAGCGGGCGGGCTCGCGGCAGTGCGCGCAGGACAGCCACGGCAGGTAGCCCGCCCGCGGCACCTGGACGAGCACCGGCCGGCCCGCGCCGAGCGCCTGCCGCGCGGCCTCGAATGCGACGGCGGGCACCCGCGCCGCCCGGGCGTCGGGGTCGCGGGCGAGCTGGGTGTCGGTCTCGCCGATCGCGGTGACCCGCGGCGCGGCGGCGCGCACGGTGGCCCGGTCGGCCACGATCGGGCTCGCCCACCGGGACTCCACCAGCAGCTGGGCCTCGGCCGTGCGGGAGTAGCCGCCGACCAGCAGCGCGGCTCCGGCGGCGTGCGCCCGGGCCACCAGCACGTCCCGGACCTGCGGGTACGGGGCGCGCGGCTCGGCGTGGCTGTCGTCGCCGTCGTCCCACGCGGCGAGCAGGCCGAGCTTCTCGACGGGCGCGAACGCTGCCGACCGGGTGCCCACGACCGCCCGCACGGCGCCGCGGCGAACGGCGAGCCAGCGCCGGTATCGCTCGGCAGGACCCAACTCGGCGGTCAACGCGACCACCGCGTCGGGGCCCAGGCGCTCGCCGAGCGCGGCGCAGGCGGCGTCGACGTCCCGCTGGTCGGGCACCACGACGAGCGCCCCGCGCCCGGCCGCGACGGTCGCCGCGGCGGCCTCGGCGAACCGCGCGGCCCACGACTCCCCCGGCAGGGCCTGCCACACGGCGTGCGCGGCCCGGCCGCCGGCGAGCGCGTCGAGGTAGGCCGCGCCGTGCTGGTAGCGCGCCCACCCCGCGGGATCGGGCGCCTCGACGGGCGGCAGCTCCCGCTCGCGCGGGGTCTCCGCCTCGACGCGGGCGTGCCGCGGCGGCACCGCCATCCGCACGACGTCGGCGAACACCCCGGCGTACCGGTCGGCCACCGCCCGGCACAGGGTCGTGACCTCCGGGGTCAGCACCGGCTCGGGCGAGACGACCTTGTCGATCCACGCCAGCCGCCCGGTGTGCCCGGACTCCTCGGCCCGCTCGAGCAGGAACCCGTCGACCAGCCGCCCGGCGAACCGGACCCGCACCCGGACGCCGGGCCGGGCCTGCTCGTCCAGGTGCGTGGGCACCCGGTAGTCGAACGGCCGGTCCAGGTGCGGCAGCGGCACGTCGACGGCCACCCGCGCGACGGGCTGCACGGCTGCCGCGCTCCACTCGCCGCGCGTCCGGGAGGCGGGCGCCTTCCGCACCGGCCTGCTCACACCAGCCCCTCACGCACTCCCGTCATGCACGAACGGCACTCTCGCGCGGACCTGACGCACGAGAGTGCCGTTCGTGCGGTCAACGCCGGGCTCAGGCGCCCGCGGCCGACTTCAGCGCCTCGGCGCGCGAGCTGTCCTCCCACGGCAGGGCGATGTCGTTGCGGCCGAAGTGGCCGTAGGCCGCGGTCGGTGCGTAGATCGGGCGCAGCAGGTCGAGGTCGCGCACGATCGCAGCCGGACGGAGGTCGAACACCTCGGTGATGGCCGACTCGATCTTCGCCGGGTCGACGCGCGCGGTGCCGAAGGTCTCGACGAACAGGCCGACGGGCGCCGCCTTGCCGATCGCGTACGCGACCTGCACCTCGATGCGCTCGGCCAGCCCGGCCGCCACGACGTTCTTGGCCACCCACCGCATGGCGTACGCCGCGGAGCGGTCCACCTTCGACGGGTCCTTGCCCGAGAAGGCGCCGCCGCCGTGCCGGGCGAACCCGCCGTAGGTGTCGACGATGATCTTGCGGCCGGTGAGCCCGGCGTCGCCCATCGGCCCACCGATCACGAACCGCCCGGTCGGGTTGACCAGGAGCCGGACGTTGGAGGTGTCCAGCCCGAGGTCGGCGATCTCCGGGGTGACGATCTTCTCCAGCACGTCCGGCGCGAGCATCCCGTCGAGGTCGACGTCCGCCGCGTGCTGCGTGGAGAGGACCACGGTGTCGACGCGGACCGGCTTGTCGCCGTCGTACTCGATGGTGACCTGGGTCTTGCCGTCCGGCCGCAGGTAGGGCAGCACGCCGGACTTGCGGACCTCGGTGAGCCGGCGCGACAGCCGGTGCGCGAGCGCGATCGGCAGCGGCATCAGCTCGTCCGTGTCCGTGTTCGCGTACCCGAACATCAGGCCCTGGTCGCCGGCGCCCTGGCGGGCGATCTCGTCCTCGCTCGCCTCGACCCGGCTCTCGTACGCGGTGTCGACGCCCTGGGCGATGTCCGGCGACTGCGCGCCGATCGCCACGTTGACGCCGCAGGAGTTGCCGTCGAAGCCCTTCGACGACGAGTCGTAGCCGATCTCCAGGATCTTCTCCCGGACCAGGCCGGGGATGTCCGCGTAGGCGCTCGTCGTGACCTCGCCGGCGACGTGCACCTGCCCGGTGGTCACCAGGGTCTCGACCGCGACGCGGCTGCGCGGGTCCTGTGCGAGGAGCGCGTCGAGGATCGTGTCGCTGATCGCGTCGCACATCTTGTCCGGGTGACCCTCGGTCACCGACTCGCTGGTGAAGAGCCGACGGCCCACGTTCGCCACGCGCCACTCCTGCCGAGGTCGTCGCTCCCCTGGCCTCGTTGCCGGCTCCGCCGCGTCGTGCGGCGGGGCGGGGTGCAGATCGCTGGATGCTGTCGGACGGCAGGGTAGTCGACCGCGGGCCTCCACAGGTGAGGACACCTCGCCCGATGACGCTGCGTGACGGACCGTGTCGTGAGCGCGCCGTCCACCACCCCTTCGGGTGGACCCCGAGCGGGGTCCCGAATCGGTAACGAGCGGCGTCGTTGGGCCCGGTGACACCGCAGCCGCGCCCCACCGACGCCCTCGCGTCGCCCGAACCGGGTCGCGGTCGACACTCTCGGAGGTTCCTCCCCATGAAGGTGACTGCTCTGCAGCGACCGGGCCGCGCGGCCGCGGCGGTCGGCGGCGTGCTCGCCGTCGGCGCCGCCGGGCTCATGGCCGTGCTGGCCGGCACCGCGTCCGCGGCGACCACGGGCACCTGCACCGACAACGTCAACGTCCGCGAGGAGCCGGCGGCCGACGCCGACATCGTGGCCGTCTGCGACCGCGGCACCGAGGTCGAGGTCGGCGAGACCCGCAACGGCTTCGTCAAGCTCGAGAACCTCGACGGCTGGGCCGTCAAGGACTACGTGAAGACGGACGGCACCGGCACCGCCGCCGAGACCCCGGACGACGCCGGCCTCACCCCGTCGCGCGGCGACGCCAACGACGGCGCTCCGGAGACCACTCCGCCGGCCTCCGGCACCGACTCGCCGGAGAACGCCGCCCCGGCCGAGGGCGCGGACGGCGCCGACGGCACCGGCGCCGACGAGGAGGCCCCGGCGGAGCCGGCCCCGGCCCGCAGCGGCGGCGTGCCCGGCCTGCTCGGCGGCTGACGCCCGGCGTCACGCACACGAGACGAGGGGCGGTCCCGGTGGGACCGCCCCTCGTGCGTTCTCGCGGCTCGCGGAGCCCGGGTCAGGCCAGCCGGGCCGCCACCGCGTCCCACAGGCGCGACGCCAACAGCGCCTTGGACCCGTTCGGGATCTGCGTCTCGCCACCGTCCGCACCGAGCAGCCAGCCCTGGTTCTCGGTGTTCTCGAAGGCGCCGCCCTCGCCGACCCAGTTGACCAGCAGCAGGTCGCAGCCCTTCTTGGCGAGCTTGCGGCGGCCGTACTCCAGCACGTCCGCGGTGTCGTCCCCGGTCTCGGCGGCGAACCCGACCACGACCTGGCCCGGCTCCCGGGCGGCGACGAGCTCGGCGAGGATGTCCGGGTTGAGCGCCAGGTGCAGCGGCTCGGGCTCGGACCCGTCCTTCTTGATCTTGTGTGCGGCGAGGGCGGCGGGCCGGAAGTCGGCGACCGCGGCGGACATCACCACGGCGTCGGCGCCCTTGGCGGCCGCGTGCATCGCCTCGCGCATCTCCAGCGCGGACCCGACCTTCACGACCTCGACGGCCGCCGGGTCGGCCAGCTCGGCGGTGTGGCCTGCGACGAGCGTGACGTGCGCGCCGCGCTGGGCCGCGACCTTGGCCAGCGCGTACCCCTGCCGGCCGGACGACCGGTTGCCGAGGTAGCGCACGGGGTCGAGCGGCTCGCGGGTACCCCCGGCCGAGACGACCACGCGCCGGCCCGCGAGGTCCCGCGGCAGCGCGTCGGCCCGCTCCAGCAGCAGCCGGGCGAGCTCGGCGATCTCGGCGGGGTCGGGCAGCCGGCCGGGGCCGGTGTCCTTGCCGGTGAGCCGGCCGGACGCGGGCTCCATGACGACCGAGCCCCGCTCGCGCAGCATCGCCACGTTGGCGCGGGTGGCGGGGTGCTCCCACATCTCGGTGTGCATCGCCGGCACGAACAGCACCGGGCACCGGGCGACGAGCAGGGAGCCGCTGAGGAGGTCGTCCGCCCGCCCCTGCACCGCGCGGGCCAGCAGGTCCGCGGTGGCGGGGGCGACGACGACGAGATCGGCCTCCTGGCCCAGCCGCACGTGCTGGACCGACGGCACGTCCGAGAAGACGCCGGTGTGCACCGGCTGCCCGGACAGCGCCTCGAAGGTGGCGGCGCCGACGAAGTTCAGCGCCGACCCCGTGGGGACGACCCGCACGGAGTGCCCGGTCTCGGTGAGCCGGCGGAGCAGCTCGGCGCTCTTGTAGGCGGCGATGCCGCCCGCCACGCCGAGCAGGACCTTCGGTGCGGTCATGCCGTCCTCACGCCCCGGGACATGCCGTTCGCGCGCAGCCGGCCGGGCTCACTCGCCCTCGGTGTGCTCGAGCAGGCCGCTCTGGATCTCGCGCATGGCGATCGACAGCGGCTTCTCGCGGGGGCCGGGCTCGACCAGCGGCCCGACGTACTCCAGCAGGCCCTCGCCGAGCTGGGAGTAGTAGTCGTTGATCTGCCGGGCACGCTTGGCCGCGTAGATCACCAGCGCGTACTTCGAGCTGACCTTGTCGAGCAGGTCGTCGATCGGCGGGTTGGTGATGCCCTCGGGGGTGGAACCGGCGACCGCGCCGGTCAGCGGCATGCTCACTCAGAAACTCCAGAGACGGACGAATGCGGGACTCCCGCAGGTGCAACCAGCAACTCTACCAACCGGTCGACGACGGCCTGCACCTCGTCGTTGACCACGACGACGTCGAACTCGTCACGCGCCGCCATCTCCTCGACCGCGGTGCGCAGCCGGCGCTCCCGGACCTCCGGGGTCTCGGTGCCCCGGTCGGTGAGCCGGCGGGCCAGCTCCTCGAACGAGGGCGGCTCGACGAACACGGTGACCGAGTCGGGCATGACCTGCTTGACCGAGCGCGCCCCCTGCAGGTCCACCTCGACGAGCACCGGGTGGCCGGCCGCGAGCTCGCGCTCCACGGGCTCGCGCGGGGTGCCGGAGCGCTGCAGGCCGCCGTGCACCTCGGCCCACTCCAGCAGCTCGCCGTCGGCGATCAGCCGGTCGAACTCCGTGCGGTCCACGAAGTGGTAGTGGATCCCCTCGACCTCCCCCTCCCGCGGCGCCCGCGTGGTCGCGGAGACGCTGAAGTGGAGGTCGGGGAGCTCCGAGCGGAGCCGGTCGACGATGCTGCTCTTGCCGACCCCGGAGGGCCCTGCGAGCACCATCAGCCGGCCCCGGCGGGGCGGCGGTCCTGCCGGCACGCCGCCCCCTCTCAGGAAGGGAACTCGGCCAGCAGCGCCTTGCGCTGCCGCTCGCCGAGGCCGCGCAGGCGGCGGCTCGGGGCGATCTCGAGGCGCTCCATGATCTGCGCCGCACGGACCTTGCCGACGCTGGGCAGGGCCTCGAGCAGGGCCGACACCTTCATCTTGCCGAGCACCTCGTCGGTGTCGGACTGCTTCAGCACCTCGGCGAGGGTGATCCCGCCGCGCTTGAGCCGGTCCTTCAGCTCTGCCCGGGCCCGGCGGGCGGCCGCGGCCTTCTCCAACGCGGCGGCACGCTGTTCCTCGGTCAGCTGGGGAAGGGCCACGGTCTCCTCCGTCTTTCGTCGTGCGCGAGGGCGGTCGCCCGGTGGCGGCGGCCGCCGTCCCCGGTGGGTTGTGCCGGGGGCCGGGAGCGAACGTACCCACGCACCCGTTCGTGATGCCAACGGGGGTGCCACCTGTGGGTTTGATGCCACAGGCCCGGTCGTCCACACCCGTCCGGGTGATACCACGAGCAACCGCGCGGAGGCTACGGCGACGCGCCCGTTCGGCGCGCGGGACCGGCGCGTCGCCGGTGGTCTCCGTCACGAATGCGTCACGAATCGTGCGTGCGGGGGCGCTCCGGCGCTCAGCCGGCCTGCTCCACCGACCGCAGGGCGCGCAGGCGTGCCGGTGTGAGGTCTTCCTTGTTGATGTACGCCACGGCGCCGCACTGCGCGGCGTCGCCGGGGAGATCGTCGAGCGCGTAGGTCGACAGGAGCACCACGACGGCGGCCGGATCGCTCGCCAGGATCCGCCGGGTGGCCTCGATCCCGCTGATCCCGGGCAGGTTGATGTCCATGAGGACGACCGCGGGATGCACCCGTTCGGCCTCCACCAGGGCCTGCTCGCCCGTCTCGGCCTCGGCGGCGACGCGCCAGCCGCCGACCATCCCGACGACGGTGCGCGCCACCGTCCGGAACGGGCGCTGGTCGTCCACGATGAGGACGTCCACCACCTCGTCCACCGTTCCGGCCACTGCCGACACCTCCGCGCTCCCCGACCCGCGCGGCACCGGTCCCGACCGCGCGGTCCGCCCAGCGTGCCGGGCCGCGGCGCCGGGCACCATGGTGCCACCATCCCCTCCGAACGGGTGAATCCGAGCGCCGGAGGTATCACCGGCCGCCCCGGCCGTTCGCGGGCCGGTCGTCAGCGGAGGGCGGTGAGGGCCGCAGCCAGCTCGTCCCGGTGGGCCTCGGCGGCGGACCGCAGGGCCGCCACCCCCGGCCCGGCCTTCAGGATCGAACGCGACGCCGCGGGCAGGACGAGCCCGGAGAGGCCCGCGAACCGCTCGGCGACGTCCCGCGGGGTCGCGCCCTGGGCGCCGAGCCCGGGCGCCAGCACGGCGCCGTTGAGGGCGCCGAGCTGCAGCCCGTGGTCGTGGGTGGCGCCCACGACCACGCCGACCCCGCCCAGCGGCGCGGCGCCGGTGTTCCGGCCCGCCGCGCCGTCGACCATCGCCTGCGCGACGGTGCGCCCGTCGGCAGTCGCCAGCTGCACCGACCCGCCCTCCGGGTTCGAGGTGCGAGCCAGCACGAACACGCCCCGATCGGCCTCCTCGGCGGCCCGGAAGGCCGGCTCGAGGGACCCGAACCCGAGGTAGGGCGAGACCGTGATCGCGTCGGCCGCGACGGCCGCGCCGACGCCGAGGTAGGCGTCGGCGTACCCGTCCATGGTCGAGCCGATGTCGCCGCGCTTGACGTCGAGCAGCGAGAGCGTCCCGGTGCCGGCGAGGTCGGCGAGGGTGCGCTCCAGGACCGCGATCCCCCGCGACCCGTGCCGCTCGAAGAACGCCGCCTGCGGCTTCACCACGGCCACGTGCCCGGCCAGGGCCTCGACGGCCGCATTGCAGAACCGGGCGAGCCCGTCCGCGTCGTCCGTGAGGCCCCACTCCGCGATCAGCCCGGGGTGCGGGTCGATGCCGGCGCAGAGCGGCCCGAGGCGGTCGACCGCCGCCACGAGCCGCTCCCCGAAGCTCACGACGCACCCCGATCCAGTCGCATCATGGTTCCATGACGCTCGACAAGGCGGTTGAGAATCGCATCATGGTTCCATACCGCGATCACGGGCGGGACTTCTTGAGCGCCGCGTGCGCGTCCTGCAGCGACCGCACGCCGATCGAGCCGCGCAGCTTCGCCTCGATGCCCTGCACGGCCGCCGAGGCGCCCTGCACCGTCGTGATGCACGGGACGCCGCGGGAGACCGCCGCCGCGCGGATCTCGTAGCCGTCGACGCGCGGCCCCGAGTTGCCGTACGGCGTGTTGACGATCAGCGCGACGTCGCCCGCCAGGATCTGGTCGACGATCGTCTCGCCCTCGTCCTTCTGCGAGTGCTTGCGCACGACGGTGGTCGTGATGCCGTGCCGGCGCAGGACCTCGGCGGTGCCCTCGGTGGCGAGGACCTCGAAGCCCAGGTCGGCGAGCCGGCGCACCGGGAACACCATGGCGCGCTTGTCCCTGTCCGCCATCGACACGAAGACCTTGCCCTCGCCCGGCAGCGAGCCGTACGCGGCGGCCTGGGACTTGGCGAACGCGGGCCCGAAGGACGCGTCGATGCCCATGACCTCGCCGGTCGACTTCATCTCCGGGCCGAGCAGCGGGTCGACGCCCTGCCCGCTCGGGGTGCGGAAGCGGTTGAACGGCAGCACCGCCTCCTTGACCGCGACCGGCGCGTCGGCCGGCAGCTCGCCGCCGTCGCCCTGCTGCGGGAGCATCCCCTCCGCCCGCAGGTCCGCGATCGAGGCGCCGAGCATGATCCGCGCGGCGGCCTTGGCCAGCGACACCGCGGTGGCCTTGGACACGAACGGCACCGTGCGCGACGCCCGGGGGTTGGCCTCCAGGACGTAGAGCGTCTCGCCGTGCAGCGCGTACTGGACGTTGAGCAGGCCGCGCACCCCGACGCCGTGCGCGATCGCCTCGGTGGAGGTCCGCACGGCCGCGAGCACGCTGCGCCCCAGCGTGATCGGCGGGAGCGTGCAGGAGGAGTCGCCGGAGTGCACCCCGGCCTCCTCGATGTGCTCCATCACGCCGCCGATGAAGACCTCCTCGCCGTCGCACAGGGCGTCGACGTCGATCTCCACCGCGTCGTCGAGGAACTTGTCGACGAGCACCGGCCGGTCCGGCGAGATCGTGGTGGCGCGGGCGATGTAGCCCGCGAGCGTGGACTCGTCGTAGACGATCTCCATGCCGCGCCCGCCGAGCACGTACGACGGCCGGACGAGGACGGGGTAGCCGATCCGCTCGGCGATCTCCCGGGCCTGCTCGAAGCTGGTCGCGGTGCCGAAGGCCGGGGCGGGCAGGCCCGCCTTGCGCAGCACCTCCCCGAACGCCCCGCGGTCCTCGGCCAGGTCGATCGCGGCCGCGGAGGTCCCGACGACCGGCACGCCGGCCGCGGTGAGCCGCTGGGCCAGGCCGAGCGGGGTCTGCCCGCCGAGCTGCACGATCACACCCGCGACGTGCCCGGACCGCTGCTCGGCGTGCACCACCTCGAGGACGTCCTCGAAGGTCAGCGGCTCGAAGTACAGCCGGTCCGCGGTGTCGTAGTCCGTGGAGACCGTCTCCGGGTTGCAGTTGACCATGACGGTCTCGAACCCGGCCTCGCGCAGCGCCTGAACGGCGTGCACGCAGGAGTAGTCGAACTCGATGCCCTGGCCGATGCGGTTGGGCCCGGAGCCGAGGATGAGCACCTTCGGCTTCTCGGTCTGCGGGGCGATCTCCGATTCCGCGGCGGGGTCGGTCTCGTAGGCGCTGTAGTGGTACGGCGTCTTCGCCGCGAACTCCGCGGCGCAGGTGTCGACCGTCTTGTAGACGGGCCGGATGCCCAGCCGGTGCCGCAGCGCGCGCACGCCGTCCTCGCCCGCGAACTCCGGGCGGATCGCGGCGAGCTGGCGGTCCGACAGGCCCGCGCGCTTGGCCCGGCGCAGCAGCGCGGCGTCGAGCACGGGCGAGGCCTCGATCTCGGCGCGCAGCTCCACGACCAGCTGGATCTGGTCGAGGAACCACGGGTCGATGCCCGAGATCTCCGCGACCTCGTCGACGGTCCGCCCGGCCCGCAGCGCCCGCTCGACGGCGTAGATGCGGCCGTCCGTGGGCGTGCGGATCTCGTCGTCCGTCGGCGGGGCGGCCGGGTCCGGGGTGGTCCAGAAGCCGATCGCGCGCCGCTCCATCGAGCGCAGTGCCTTGCCGAACGCCTCCGGGAACGACCGGCCGAGCGCCATGGCCTCGCCGACGCTCTTCATGGTGGTGGTGAGCTCGGGGTCCGCGCCCGGGAACTTCTCGAAAGCGAACCGCGGGATCTTCACCACGACGTAGTCCAGCGTCGGCTCGAACGCCGCCGGGGTCTCGCCGGTGATGTCGTTGCGGATCTCGTCGAGCGTGTAGCCGACGGCGAGCTTCGCGGCGATCTTCGCGATCGGGAAGCCGGTGGCCTTCGACGCCAGCGCCGACGACCGGGACACGCGCGGGTTCATCTCGATGACGACGAGTCGGCCCGTCTCCGGGTGGATCGCGAACTGGATGTTGCAGCCGCCGGTGTCGACGCCGACCTCGCGCAGCACGGCGATGCCCACGTCCCGCATGTGCTGGTACTCGCGGTCGGTGAGCGTCATGGCCGGCGCGACGGTGATCGAGTCGCCGGTGTGCACGCCCATCGGGTCGAGGTTCTCGATCGAGCAGACGACGACCACGTTGTCGTGGTGGTCGCGCATGAGCTCGAGCTCGAACTCCTTCCAGCCGAGCACCGACTCCTCGATCAGCACCTCGGTGACCGGCGACGCGGCCAGCCCCGCCCCGGCGAGCCGCTCGAGCTCCTCGTCGGTGTGCGCCATGCCGGACCCGAGCCCGCCCATGGTGAACGACGGCCGGATGACGACCGGGAGCCCCAGCTCGCCGACCGCGGCGCGGACCTCGTCCATGGAGTGGCACACGGCCGAGCGCGGCACGTCGCCGCCGACCCGCTGCACGATCTCCTTGAACTTCAGCCGGTCCTCGCCGCGCTGGATCGCGTCGACGTCCGCACCGATCAGCTCGACGCCGTAGCGCTCCAGCACCCCGTTCTCGTGCAGGGCGATCGCGGTGTTCAGCGCGGTCTGCCCGCCCAGGGTGGCCAGGATGGCGTCGGGCCGCTCGGCGGCGATGACCTTCTCGACGAACTCGACGGTGATCGGCTCGACGTAGGTGGCGTCGGCGAACTCCGGGTCCGTCATGATCGTGGCCGGGTTGGAGTTGACCAGCGAGACGCGGATCCCCTCGGCGCGCAGCACGCGGCAGGCCTGGGTGCCCGAGTAGTCGAACTCGCACGCCTGTCCGATGACGATCGGGCCGGAGCCGATCACCATCACGTGCCGGATGTCCTCGCGGCGCGGCATCAGACCGCTCCCCCGTTCTGGTCGAGCAGGCGGTGTCGGCCGCCGGACTCCTCGGCCCCGGCCGGCCCGTGGGTCACCGGGTTGTCCGTCATGAGCTGGCAGAAGCGGTCGAACAGGTCCGCGGCGTCGTGCGGGCCGGCGGCCGCCTCCGGGTGGTACTGCACGCTGAAGGCCGGGAAGTCCAGGCCGGTGAGCCCCTCGACGCAGCCGTCGTTGGGGCAGGTGTGGCTGACGACGCCGGTGCCGAACGGGGTGTCGAAGCGCTCGCCCGCGCTGCCCTCGACCGCGAAGCCGTGGTTCTGCGAGGTGATCGCGACCCGTCCGGTGGCGTGCTCCACGACCGGGATGTTGATGCCGCGGTGCCCGTAGCGCAGCTTGTAGGTGCCGCGGCCGAGCGCCCGCCCGAGGATCTGGTTGCCGAAGCAGATGCCGAACAGCGGGATCCGCCGCTCCAGGACCTGCCGGGTCAGCGCGACCGGGACGTCGGCCGTGGCCGGGTCGCCGGGGCCGTTGGAGATGAAGACCCCGTCGGGGTTGACGGCGAGCAACTGCTCGAGGGTGGTGTCGGCCGGCAGCACGTGCACCTCGATGCCGCGCTGGGCCATCATCCGCGGGGTGTTGAACTTGATCCCCACGTCGAGGGCGGCGACGGTGAACTTCTTGTCCCCCATCGCTTCCCGGACGTAGGGGGTCTTCGTGGTGACCGCGCCGTAGAGATCAGCGCCCTCCATGCCGGGGCTCTGCCGGACCCGCTCGACGAGCATCTCGTCCGAACCCAGCGAGGTGCCGGAGAAGACGCCGGCGCGCATGGCGCCGCGCTCGCGCAGGTGCCGCACGACCGCGCGGGTGTCGATCCCGGCGATCCCGACGACGCCCTGCGTGCGCAGCGCGTCCTCGAGCGAGCCGGTCGACCGCCAGTTCGACGGCCGGCGGCTGGGGTCGCGCACCGCGTACCCGGCGACCTGGATGCCGGTGGACTCGTCGTCCTCGCCGTTCCAGCCGGTGTTGCCGATCTGCGGGGCGGTCTGCACCACGATCTGGCGGTGGTACGACGGGTCCGTCAGGGTCTCCTGGTAGCCCGTCATCCCGGTGGTGAACACGGCCTCGCCCAGGGTCTCCCCCACGGCACCGAAGGCCTCGCCCCGGAAGATCCGCCCGTCCTCGAGGACGAGCACTGCGTCGATGGTGGGGCTGGTCATGCCACAACCTTCCCGTCGCGGGCCGTCATCCGGCCACGCAGAACCGTCGCGACCACCGCTCCGGGCAGCCGCATTCCCTCGTACGGCGTGTTCGCCGCCCTGCTGGCCAGCGCCGCGCCGCGCACCGTCCACTGCGCGTCCGGGTCGACCAGCGCGAACGTCGCCGGCTCCCCGACCGCGATCGGCCGGCCCTGGTCCGGCAGGTTGCCGATCTCGGCCGGCCGCTCCGACATCACCCGCGCGACCCCGTGCCAGTCCAGCAGGCCCGGCTCGACCATCGTGTGGATCACGACCGACAACGCCGTCTGCAGCCCCAGCATCCCCGGCTTCGCGGCCGCCCATTCCGTGTCCTTGTACTGCGACGCGTGCGGGGCGTGGTCGGTCGCGACGACGTCGATCACGCCCTCGGCCAGCGCCTCCCGCATGGCCTGCGTGTCCGCCCCGGTGCGCAGCGGCGGGTTGACCTTGTTGACCGGGTCGTAGCCGGTCAGCCGGCCGTCGGTGAGCAGCAGGTGGTGCGGGGTGACCTCGGCGCTCACCCGCACGCCCTGCGCCTTCGCCGCCCGCAGCACCGCGATCGAGTGCAGCGAGGAGACGTGGCAGACGTGCAGTGCCGCCCCCGCCTCGCGGGCCAGCGCGACGTCCCGCGCGATGACCGTCTCCTCGGCGGTCGCGGGCCAGCCGGCCAGGCCCAGCCGGGACGCGATCGCCCCCTCGTGCGCCTGGGCGCCGCCGGTGAGCCGGTGGTCCTCGGCGTGCTGGGCGATCACGACGTCGAGCGCGCCGGCGTACTCCAGCGCCCGGCGCATGATCAGCGGGTCGTTCACGCAGCGGCCGTCGTCGGAGAACATCCGGACCTGTGCCGCGGACGCCACCATGGTCCCGAGCTCGGCGAGCTTCTCGCCCCGCAGCCCGGTGGTGACGGCGCCGACCGGGTGCACGTCGACCAGGCCGACCTCCTCGCCGCGGCGCCGCACGTGCTCCACGACCACGGCGGTGTCCGCCACCGGATCCGTGTTCGGCATGGCGAAGACCGCGGTGAAGCCGCCGAGCGCGGCGGCGTGCGAGCCGGTCTCGATGGTCTCGGACTCCTCGCCGCCGGGCTCGCGCAGGTGCACGTGCAGGTCGACGAGGCCGGGCAGCAGGACGTGGCCGCCGGCGTCGAGGGTCTCGACGCCCTCGGCGGTCAGGCCGGTGCCGATCTCGGCGACGACCCCGTCGCGGACCAGCAGGTCGACGGCCTCCTCGCCGTAGGGCTTGGCGTTCGTGATGAGCAGGTCTGTCATTCGGGCGCTCCGGCCAGCAGGTGGTAGAGGACGGCCATCCGCACGTGCACGCCGTTGCGCACCTGCGCGAGGACCGCGGCGTTGGGGGCGTCGGCCACGGCGGGCGTGATCTCCATGCCGCGCACCATCGGGCCGGGGTGCAGCACGGGCGCGCCCTCGGGCAGCAGGGCGAGCCGGCGCTCGTTGAGCCCGTAGGCGATCGAGTACTCGCGGGCGCTCGGGAAGAAGCCGCCGTGCATCCGCTCGGCCTGCACGCGCAGCATCATCACCGCGTCGAGCGCGGGGAGCTCGGCGTCGAGGTGGTGCGCGACCCGGCAGGGCCACTCCCCGACGCCCGTGGGCAGCAGCGTGGGCGGGGCGATCAGCACGACCTCGGCGCCCAGCGTGGAGAGCAGCAGCACGTTGGAGCGGGCGACCCGGGAGTGCAGGACGTCGCCGACGATCCCGATCCGCCGGCCCGCGACCGAGCCGAGCCGCTCCCGCAGGGTGGCCGCGTCGAGCAGCGCCTGCGTGGGGTGCTCGTGCGTGCCGTCGCCCGCGTTGACGATCGAGGTGTGGGTGCCCGTCGTACCGGCGTCCTTGTCGGCCCACCCGGCGATCCGGTGCGCCGCACCGGAGGCCGGGTGCCGGACGATCACGCAGTCGGCGCCCATCGCCGAGATCGTCAGCGAGGTGTCCCGCAGCGACTCGCCCTTCGACACCGACGAGCCCTTGGCGCTGACGTTGATCGTGTCGGCGCTCATCCACTTGCCGGCGATCTCGAACGACACCCGGGTGCGGGTGGAGTCCTCGTAGAACAGGGTGACGACGGTACGGCCGCGCAGCGTCGGCAGCTTGCGGACCTCCCGGCCCAGCAGCGTGTCCTTGAGCCTGCTCGCGGTGTCCAGCAGGCCGGTCGCGGTGGCCGCGTCCAGGTCCGCGATCGAGAGCAGGTGCTTCACCCGCGCTCCTCTCGGTCGACGGTCGGCTCCGCGGGCTCCGCCTCCGCACCGACGGTCGGCTCCGCGGGCTCCGCCTCCGGCCGCTCGATCAGCACCCCGTCCCGGTCGTCCGACTCGATGAGCCGGACCAGGATCTTCTCCGCGCGCGAGGTCGGCACGTTCTTGCCCACGTAGTCCGCCCGGATCGGCAGCTCGCGGTGGCCGCGGTCGACCAGCACGGCCAGCTGCACCGCGCGCGGGCGGCCCTCGTCGCTCAGCGCGTCGAGCGCGGCGCGGGTGGTGCGGCCGGACATGAGGACGTCGTCGACCAGCACGACGAGCTTGCCGTCGATCCCGCTCTCCGGCACCGCGGTGTCGACGAGCGCGCGGGCCGGGCCGCGGCGCAGGTCGTCCCGGTAGAGGGTCGCGTCGATCGAGCCGACGGCGGGGGCGACGCCGGTGAACTCGGTGATCGCAGCGGCGAGCCTGCGGGCCAGCACGGCCCCGCGGGTGGGGATGCCCAGGAGGACGAGGTCGCCGGTGTTGCCGGGCCCGAAGGCCGTCTTCTCGATGATCTGGTGCGCGATGCGCGCGATGGTGCGGGCGACGTCGGCGCTGCTCAGCAGCTCGCGGGCAGGGGGCTGCCCCGCGCCGACGTCCCCGCGGCGATCGTTCGCCACGAGGTGCTCTCCTTTCCCGCCTCACGGGACGGGGTTAAAGGACTGTCGGTGCCCGAGGTTAGCAAGCGGCGGGCGTTCGTCGCGCCCGGCCGGGAGCGCCGTCCGTCACGTCCGCGGCACCGGTCCGCCAGGTCACGGGGGCGTCACGATCGGGCAACGCACCGGTCCCCGTCCGGTCGCCCGCGCACCGCGCCCGGACACACGGCGACGGTCACGGCCCGTACCGTCACGCAGGGCCACACCCACATGTTCACCATGCGTCCCAACGCTCGCGGGGCGTCGCGGCCGGGCGGGCGGACTGCCCGATTGATACCGCCGTCGGGGGACGAACCGTCGTTCGATTGGGTGGGAAAGCCTCACCTGGCACCCGTCCGGGGCCACCCGGCTTGACCTGCGACGCAACACCGGCGCATGATTACTCTGCGTATTGATCGACAGTGGCGAGGGTGGCCGCCGCGGCGGCGACACCGACCTCGTCCCACGACGAGACCAGCGAGCACCACCGGAGCGCGTCGGCGCTCAGCACCACCCGCTCACCACTCAGCGGTACGAGGTCCGCTTTCGGCCCACCACGGCCGAGAAGACCAGGAATGAGGAGATCGCCACATGGGCGACTACGCCAAGGCCCTCGGGAGCAAGCTCCGGGCCATCCGGCAGCAACAGGGGCTGTCGCTGCACGGCGTCGAACAGAAGTCCGGGGGCCGCTGGAAGGCGGTGGTCGTCGGCTCGTACGAGCGCGGCGACCGCGCGGTCACCGTCCAGAAGCTCGCCGAGCTGGCCGACTTCTACGGGGTCCCGGTGGCCGAGCTGCTGCCCGAGGGCCGTGTCCCCTCCGGCTCCGAGCCGGCCACGAAGATCGTCATCAACCTCGAGCGCCTCCAGCAGCTGCCCGCGGACAAGGTGGGCCCGCTGGCCCGCTACGCCGCCGCGATCCAGTCCCAGCGCGGCGACTACAACGGCAAGGTCCTCTCCATCCGTGCCGAGGACCTGCGCTCGCTGGCGATCATCTACGACATGACCCCGGGCGAGCTGACCGACCAGCTCATCGACTGGGGCGTGCTGCCGCCGGAGGCGCGGCCGTCGCACCGGGTCGAGTAGGGGCACGACGGCATCGGGTCCCCCGCTCCGCACGGGACCGCGCACCGGGGAAGGGCGCGCGGCACCGGGACGAGGTCGGCGGGCGACGATGCGGAGGCGGCGGTCCCGGGGCTGCGGACCGCCGCCGTCGTGCTCCCCTCGAGGGGCTCAGGACCGGGGTGCCCGGAACAGGCACTCCTGGGTGAGGCTGGCGACGTGCCGGCCGGTCCGGTCGTGGAGCGTGCCCGTGTACCAGTTGCGGCCGCCCGCGGCGCTGCGCGGCACGAGGTCGATCAGCATCCACTCGTCGGCCCGCACCGGCCGGTGGAACCAGATCGCGTGGTCCAGGCTCGGGCCCGGCACGCCCCCGTCGACCGGCGGGAACGCGCCGAACATGTCCGAGATGTAGGTGAGCGCCGAGGCGTGCACCAGCGGGTCCTCCGGCAGCGGCTCGGTGCACCGGGTCCAGTAGCGGACCGGGTAGCTCCGGGCGCCCGGGTGCGCGTGCACCGTCCGGCCCTCGAAGCCGAACACCCGCGGCACCGGCGCACCGGACAGCGTGTCGGGGTCCGGCGCCTCCGGGACGGGATCGACGGACGTGTCGGGGCCGTCCTGCGGCACCGCGAACGACGCCGCCATGTTGAAGATCACCTCGCCGTCCTGGATCGCGACGACCCGGCGCGCGGTGAACGAGCGGCCGTCGCGGTCCCGGTGCACCTGGAAGACCGTGGGCCGCGAGGCGTGCCCGCCGCGCAGGTAGTAGCCGTGCAACGAGTGCGGCGCGCGGTCGTCGGCCACCGTGCGCCCGGCCGCGAGCAGCGCCTGCGCGGCGACCTGCCCGCCGAACAGCGCGTAGTCCTCCTCGAAGACCGTGCACGCGCGGAACAGGTCGCGGTCGATCCGCTCGAGCTCCAGCAGGTCGCGGAGCGTGGGCTGGGTGCGGCGCGACTCGGTCGCCGTCATGCGTGAACCTCCCCGGGGGTCGCGGCTCGGGAGTGCCGCCAGTCGGCCAGCAGCGTACGCAGGCCGGTGACCAGTGCGATCGGTGAGTCGATCATCACGTGGTGCGCCGCGGCCGGGATCTCGACGACGGGGACGCCGCGGCCCAGCCGGTCGCTCACCATCTCGCCCATGTGCTTCGGCATCAGCCCGTGCTCGGCGCGGAACAGCGCGACCCGGCAGCCGGGGATGTCGAGGTCGTCCGGGGTCAGCGGGTTGCGGGCGAACACCCGCGGGTCGAACTTCCACGACCACCCGCCCTCGACCGCGCGCAGCGAGTGCTCGGCGATGTGCGCCAGCACGTACGGCTCGCCGTCCTGCGGCGGCACGGTCCGGAAGTGCCGGATCGCGCGCTCCCGCTCGGCGTAGACGCGCAGCGGCCCGAAGGCCCGGCGCTGCCGGGCGGCCTTGTCCTCCGGCGGCATCTCGCGCACCGGGGTGTCGATCGCGACGGCGCCGCCCAGCCGGTCGCCGAACTCCTGCGCGGCGATCAGCGCGACCATGCCGCCCATGCTGTGGCCCAGGATCACCGGCATCGGGGCGAGGCCGGCGGCGTCCGCCACCGCGAGCGCCTCCGCGGCCCACTGCTGCAGCGTGTAGCGCTCGCGCCGGCCGGAGTCCCCGTGCCCGGAGAGGTCCATGGCGACCACCCGCCGGCCCTCGGGCCCGACGAGCAGCGGCCCGAGATGGTCCCACCAGCGGGCGTGCGCGGCGCCGCCGTGGATCAGCAGGACGCCCTCGCCGGGCGGGCCCCACGCCCGGAACGCGACCGCGGCGCCGTCGACGTCGACCGCGCCCGTCCCGGGCTCCGCGGCGAGGGCGGCCCGGAACCAGGCCGGGGCGTCGGGCGGGGTACCGGGCGGGGTACCGGGCGCGGGATCGCGCCCGGACACGGGCTGCGGCACGGGCGGCTCCTGGGTCGCGGTGGTGGTCGTGACGGTCGTCGTGATGGGTGACGCGGTTCGGGACGTTACGGCACCGGACGGTCGCCCCGGCCCCGTCCGGGAGCGGTGTCGGGGTGGTCGGGACGGTCATGATCGGCGGGGTCGTCCGCCTCGTCGCCGATCCCGCGGGCGGCCAGCGCCTCGCCCAGCTCGTCGGCGTGCCGGAGGGTGCGCACGACGAAGGGCACCGCGAACGCCGTCGGCGACCGCTCCGCGCCGCGCGCCCGGGCGGCCTCGCGCACCGACCCGGCGATGCCGGACAACGTGGTGACGGCCTGCACCGTCAGTCCGACGAGCAGCCCGAGCCGGTCCGGCCGCGCCCCGGTCCGGCGCAGCGGGCCGAGCGCGCGCTCGACGGTTGCGACCACGGCGTCGATGCGGGTGGTCAACGTGAACAGGCCCGCCGCGGCGAGGGAGGCCGCGAGCCGCAGGACCGTGACGAGGGCGGGGCGCCAGCCGAGCAGCCACACCTGCAACGCCCCGACCAGCACGGCGAGCAGGAGCAGGGTGCGCACCAGCGGCAGGATCCGGTGCGCCGGGATCCGCGCGACCGCGTAGCCGGCGGCGACGAGCGCGCACGCGCCGCCGAGCCAGGCCGGCGACCCGACGAGCACGACCGCGGTCACGAGCGCCAGCAGCACGAGCAGCTTCGGTCCGGCCGGCGCGCGGTGCAGCGGGCTGTCCCCGGGCGAGTAGAGGCCGAGCGGGGTCACGTGTCGCACAGCTTCCGGTAGTGCCGGATCGCGGGCTCCGGCTCGTCGTCGGCCACGACCCGGCCCTCGTCGAGCACCACGACCCGGTCGAAGTCCGCCAGCAGGTCGAGGTCGTGGGTCACCAGCAGCACCTGCTGCCGCAGCCCGGCGACGATCTCGGCGAACCGGCGGGTGTTGCGCAGGTCGAGCAGGGTCGTCGGCTCGTCGCAGACCAGGACGTCGGGATCCAGGGCGAGCATCCCGCACAGCGCGAGCAGCTGCTTCTGGCCGCCGGAGAGCTGGTGCGCGGGATGGTCGGCGTAGCCCTCGAGGCCGTGCGCGGCGAGCACCTCGGCGGCCCGGTCGGCGCGCTCGGACCGCGACAACCCGCTGCGGCGCAACGAGAACGCGACGTCCTCGCCCGCCGTCGGCATCACGATCTGGCTGTCCGGGTTGGTGAACACGAACCCGACCCGGCGGCGCACCGCGGGGCCCTTCTCGGCCGGGTCGAGGCCGTCGACGACCACCCGGCCCTCGCTCGGCAGGACCAGCCCGTTGACCATGCGCGCCAGCGTGGACTTGCCCGAGCCGTTGGCCCCGACGAAGCCGATCCGCCGCTCCGGGAGCGCGAGGTCGACGTCCTCCAGCACCACCCGCTCCTCGTAGCGGTGCCCGACGCCCTCGAACGTGATCACCGCGGCGCCCCTGCCGGCACCGGCGACCCGTCCGGCCCGACGGCCTGCCACAGGGCCGCGACGCCCAGCCCGCCGCCCGCGGACAGCGCGGACAGCCCGACCCCGCCCCGCCCCTGCCGCACGAGCTGCGAGAACAGCCGCACCACCAGGACCGCGCCCGAGGCGCCCCAGGGATGGCCGAGGGCGATGGCGCCGCCGTCGGGGTTGACCGCCTCCTCGTCGAGGCCGACGGCGTCGAGGCAGGCGAGCGCCTGCCCGGCGAAGGCCTCGGTGAACTCGGTGACCTGCGGCGTGCCGTGCTTGAGCATGTCACGCAGCGCCGGGACGACTCCCAGCCCGAGCCGCCGCGGGTCGCAGCCGGAGGTCCCGCTCGCCACCAGCCGCAGCCCGGGCAGGTTCAGCTCGCGCCGCACGCGCTCGGACACGATCAGCACGGCCGCGGCACCGTCGCTGACGCCGCACGAGTTGGCCGCCGTCGCCGTGCCGTCGGGCGTGAAGGCGGGCCGGAAGCGGGCCAGCCGCGCAGCGGTGAACCCCGGCCGGGGCCGCTGGTCGCGCCGGACTCCGGCGACCTCGACCAGCTCGTCGTCGAACCGGCCGGCGGCCTGGGCGGCCACCGCGCGCTCGTGGCTGCGCAGGGCGAAGCGGTCCTGCCGCTCGCGGGAGATCCCTGCCTCCGCCGCGACCAGGTCCGCCGCCTCCCCCATCTCGGGGTCGCCGAACTCGGCCGGCGCGAAGGGGGCCCGCGTGTACGGCGCCGGCGGATCCGTGCGCCACAGGCGGTGCGGGGCGGTCGACGCGCTCTCGACGCCGCCCGCCAGGTACACCTCGCCCTCCCCCCCGCCGATCAGCGTCGCGGCCAGCGTGATCGCCGCGAGCCCGCTGGCGCACTGCCGGTCGACGGTCAGGCCGGGGACCTCCGCGCCGAGGCCGGCGCGCAGGGCGGCCACCCGGGCGGTGTTGCCGCCGGGGCCGAAGACGTTGCCGAGCAGGACGTCGTCGACGGTGGTGAACCCGGCCTCGTCGAGCAGGGCGCGGAGCACGGGGGCGGCCAGCTCGTCCGCGGCGAGGTCGCGCAGCACGCCGCCCGCGGTGCCGATCGGGGTGCGACGGGCGGCGACGACGACGGGTGCGCTCATCGGAGGGGCTCCGCGCCGAGGGTCCCCGCGGCCAGCTCGTCGGCGATCACGGCCCGGGCGGGCTTGCCGGAGGCGGTGCGCGGCAACGCCTTCGCCCGCAGCCAGACCCGCGGCCGCTTGCCGGGTTCGAGGGCGTGGCGGGCCGCCGCGCGCAGCTCGGCCGGCGCGGGCTCCCCCTCGACGACGGCGGTGACCAACGCGCCGAGGCGCGCGTGCGGGGTCCCGGTGACCACGACGTCGTCGACGCCCGGGACCTCGCGCAGCACGGTCTCCACCTCCTCGGCGGCCACGAGCCGGCCGCCGCTGGAGATCACGGCGGAGCCGCGGCCGTGCACGGTGAGCAGGCCGTCGTGGAGATCGACGCGGTCGCCGACGGTGGTCCACTCCTCGGCCGCCTCGAGGCGACCGGCGCGGAGCGCGCCGTCGGCGGCGAGGGGCGAGCGGACCCAGAGCGTGCCGTCCCGGACGTCCAGGTCGACGCCCGGCACCGGCCGCAGCCCCTCGCCGCGCCGGACCGCGATCAGGGAGTGTTCCGCCGAGCCGTAGTACTCGACGAGCTCGGCCTCGGGGAAGGCCTTCCGGAACCGCGCGCGCAGGCCGTCGCCGAGGTGCGCCCCGCCGCAGACGACCGTCCGGAGCGCGGTCTTCGTGGGCGCGCGTTCCTGGGTGGCGACCAGGTCGGCGAGCATGGCCGGGACGACATGGGTCGTCGCGGCCGCGCGGGCGTCCGTGGCCCGCCCGAGGCGGAGCTCGGCGCCGCACCGGAGCGCGTGCAGCGCTCCGAAGAGGAAGAGCGACGAGCTCAGCGGGCCCGCGATCAGCACCGGGCCGGGCACGGGGCCGAGGGCCTCGAAGCTGCGCAGCCACGACTCCCGCGAGCGCTGCAGCACCGTCGGGCGGCCGCTGCTGCCGGAGGTGGTGGGCAGGTAGAAGGGGGTGCGGTCGTCGCCCGCGGGCGTGGTGGCGGGGCCCGGCTCCGTCGCAACGGGCCGGACGACGACGTTCGGGCGCGCGTCGTCGAGCACGGCCGTCCGTTCGCGGGCGGTCCACCGCGGCTCGACGACCAGGGTCGCCGCGCCTAGCAGGTCCGCGCCGAGGAACCACGCGAGGAGGTCGTCGCTCCCCTCCAGGGCGACCCGGCCGCCCTTCCGCACACCCTGCCGCGCCAGCTCCGCGGCCGCGGCGTGCGCCCGGGCCAGCAGGCCGGCGGGGACCACGGCCCCGCCGAGCACGGGCGGGACCGGCCGGTCGGCTGCGGCGGTCACCGCGCCCGCGTCCCCACCAGGCGTCCGGGGAGGGCGCGGTGCACCACGGACGCGATCAGCGCCGCGACCACCACCTTGACGAGGTCACCGGGCACGAAGACCAGCGACCCGGTGAACGCGGTGCTCCACGAGCCGGTGTACACGGCCAGCCACGGCACGCCGATCACGTAGTCCGCGACGAGGCCGGCGAAGGCGGCCAGGAGCAGCACGGGGAACCCGGGCCGGCCGCGCCGCGCACCGGCCTGCGCGATCAGGCCCGACACCAGCGCCGACAGGATCCAGCCCAGCAGGAACCCGCCGCTGGGCCCGACGAACGGGGCGAGCCCGCCGCGGCCGCCGGACAGCAGCGGCAGGCCGATCGCCACCAGCGCCAGGAACAGCACGACCGCGAACACGGCCCGCTTCGCCCCGACCAGGACGCCCGCGAGGAACGGTCCCATGTTCTGCACCACGATCGGCACGCCGGTGGCGCCGACGTACACCCCCGGGAACAGACCGAGCACCGCGATGAACGCGGCGAACACCACGGTGGTGGCCAGATCGGTGGCGGGCGACGACGCTCGGGCGGACACCCGACGAGGCTAACGAGCCGCACGCCGTTCCCCGAGGTCCGACCCCTGTCAGCCGCGCCACTCACCGGTCCGTGGGACGTCGGCGCCTGCGGCACCTGGAGACCGCGGGCACCCCTCGCACCCGCGGCCCCACGATCTCGCGGCCGCGCCCCTCAGCCCGCCAGCACCGCGTCGATCTGGCCCATCGCCTCGCGCATGCCCTCCTCCATGCCCATCGCCGTGAGCTTCTCGAGGTCCTCGAGGCTCGTGAAGGTGCTGACGGTGGTCATGCGGGTGCCCGGACCCGCCGCCTCCAGCGTGACGACGGCGTGGGTCGTGGGCATGGCGGTGTTGGGCTCTCCGTCCTCGCCCGCGAAGCCGTCGTCGAACTCGAGGCGGTGCGGCTCGTCGATCGCGGTGATCACCCACCAGCCGCCGGCCTTCTCCCCCTCGGGACCGGTCATGTAGTAGCGCGACCGCCCGCCCACGACGAACTGGTGCTCCACGAACGTGGCCGGCCAGGTCGGCGGGCCCCACCACCGTTCGAGACGGCGCGGGTCCGCCCAGACCTCCCACACCCGCTCGACGGGCGCGTCGAACTCGGCGACGAAGGTCAGTGTGAGGGCCTGCGGGTCCTTGCGGACGTCGATCACGGTCACGGTCCGGTCCTCTCCTCGGGATCCTGGATGAGGGCGTCCTCGGCGAGGATGTCCTCGATCGCCCGCACGCGGTGCCGCCAGATCCGCTCGTAGTCCTCGAGCAGGCGCGCGGCCCGCTGCAGGGCCTCCGGGTTGCCGTGCACGAGCTGCTCCCGTCCACGTCGCTGCTTGGTGACGAGCGCGGCCCGCTCGAGCACCGCCACGTGCTTCTGCACCGCGGCGAAGCTCATCTCGTACCGGCGGGCGAGCGTCGAGATGGACTGCGCCTCGCGCAGCACCTGCTCGACGATGTCCCGCCGGGTGGCGTCGGCGAGGCCGTGGAAGATCCGGTCGACCTCGTCCGGGCTCAGCTCACGTACAACCACATGGTTGTACGTTAGGGCATCCGCCCGAGCGCGACAAGCCCCCGGTTCGCGGCGGCCAGCGCCAGCAGCACCACCGCGGCGTCCGCGGGCACCGCGAGATCGCGCCCGGTCAGGGCGGTGAAGCGACGCAGCCGGTTGAGCACCGTGTTGCGGTGGCAGAAGGACCGCTCCGCCACCTCCTTGATCGAGCCCGAGTCCGCGAACGCGCGCACCGTCTCCAGCAGCCGCTCCCGCTCTCCCGGCGCCGCGGCCGCCAGCCCGGACAGCACCGAGTCGACGAGCTCGGCCGCGGTGTCGGAGAGCCGCCCGGCGGCGAGCGGCAGCCAGGCCGCGGACACCTCGACCGGGCCGGGCCCGGTGGTGACCGACGCGATCTCGGTCGCCAGCCGGGCGCACCGGGGCACGTTGGCCAGCCCGTGGGCGAGCGGCCCGACCCCGCACTGCACGCCGTCGAGCACCGCCCTGACCGGCGCGCCCGTCACGCCCTGCCACTCCGCGATCAGCACGCTGTGCGCCCCCGTCGACTGGACGTGCACCACGCGGTCCCCCGCTGCCAGCCCCTCCGCGGCCCGCCGCAGGGCCGCACCGGACGCCGCGCCGGCGGCGGCGACGAGGAAGTCCGCGTCGACGTCGACGGCCAGCGCGAGCGCCACCCGCTCGACCTGGTCCGGGTCGGGGTTCTCGCTGCCGAGCAGCTCGCCCACCAGCGCCGTCCGCTCCCCGTGCCGTTCGCGCGCGAGCAGCGCGGCCTCCTCCTGGTAGCTGGACTGGATCTGCAGCGTGTAGTCCTCGACCACCGCCCACACCTGCTCGACCCGCGCGACCAGCACGTCGCGCTCCTCGGGCGTCGCGCGGTCGCGCAGGGCCGACCACAGCACCCGGAAATCGAGCCGCACCGCCGACAGCAGCTCGTTGAGCGGGACGCCGCGCCGGGCCCGGTCCCGCCCGATCGCCTCGCCTACGCCCGCGAGCCGCTCCGGGACGTCCTGCCCCGCGATCCGGCGCAGCAGGTGGTCGAAGGTCAGGTCCGCGTCGGTGACCAGCCGGTCCGGCGGGACGAGCCCGCGGCCGTACGGGGCGATCCGCCGGACCCGCTCCACGAACTCGTCGACCAGTCCCCCGGAGTCCGCCCGCAGCCGGCCGACGAGGACGGCCCAGCGGGCGTCGTCGGCGGAGTTCGCGTCCGTGTCACGCGGGCTGTGCATCTGCACATCATCCAGCTCACATCGCGCTGCGCGAAGTGCTACCGGATCGACTGCGGAACGGCCAGGCTGTGCCCGTGCACCTGACCCCGCGAGAGACCGAGCGGCTGCTGCTGCACAGCGCGGCGTCGCTCGCGCGCCGCCGGCTCGACCGGGGCGCGAAGCTCGGCGCGCCCGACGCCATCGCCCTGGTCTGCGACGAGATCTGCGAGATGGCCTGGGACGACCTGCCCTACGAGGAGGTCGTCGCCCGGGCCCGCACGGTCGTCGACCCGGCCCGCCTGGTCGACGGCGTCGCCGCCGCCGTGCCGGCGCTGCAGGTCGAGGCCCTGTTTCCGCACGGGACCGTGCTCGTGCACGTCGACCAGCCCTTCGGTGCCCCGCCCGCCGACGGGCCGGGGGCCGTCCGCGCGGAGGGCCCGCCCCGCGAGCTCGCCCCGGGCCGGGAGCGCGGCAACGCGCGCCTGCGCAACCGCGGGCACCTGGCGATCTGGGTGTCGTCGCACGTCCAGCTCGACCGGCTCAACCCGGCGCTGGAGGTCGAGCTCGCCGACGCCGGGAGCTTCCGCCTCGATCTGCCGGCCGGGACGTCGCTGAAGGTGGAAGCCGGCGCGGAACGGCAAGTCCCGGTGGTCCGGATGGGAAGGACGCGAGCATGACGACCGTCGAGCGCCGCGAGTACGCCCGCCTCTACGGGCCGACGACGGGCGACCGGGTCCGGTTGGCCGACACCGACCTCTGGATCGAGATCGAGGCCGACGACACCGAGCCCGGCGAGGAGCTCCTCGGCGGGTGCGGCAAGACCGCGCGGCACGGCGCCCTGGTCAGCAGCTCCGCCGACCGGGCCAGCGCCCTGGACATGATCGTCCTCGGGGTGGTGCTGGTCGACCCGCTGCTCGGCGTCCGCAAGACCAACATCGGGATCAAGGACGGCCGGGTCGTCGGCGTCGGCCGGGCGGGAAACCCGCAGGTCCAGGCCGGCGTCGAGCTGGAGGTCGACGCCCACACCGCCATGATCACCGGCGAGGGGCTGATCTGCACCCCCGGCGTCGTCGACTCGCACGTGCACCTGTCCAACGCCGACCTCGCCGGTGCCGCGCTCTCCGCCGGCGTGACCACGCTGGTCGGGATGGGGATGGGCGGGGTGTGGGACGTCGGCGCCAACCCCCGCACCAACCTCCACACCCTGATCGAGGGCTGGGCGGACGTGCCGATCAACGCCGCGTTCCTCGCCCGCGGCAGTTCCACCAGCGCCGCGCTGCTCGAGGAGGCGGTGGCCGCCGGCGCCGGCGGGTTCAAGATCCACGAGGACTGGGGCGCCACTCCCCCGGTGATCGACACCTGCCTGGGCGTGGCGGAGGGCGCGGACCTGCCCGTCGCCCTGCACACCGACACCCTCAACGAGTCCGGCTACCTCGCCGACACCCTCGGCGCCGTCGGCGGCCGGACGGTGCACGCCTACCACGTCGAGGGCGGCGGCGGGCATCCCGACCTGCTGCAGATCGTCTCGAAGGACAACGTCCTCACCTCGTCGACGACGCCGACGCTGCCGCTCACCCCGTCGACCGTCGCCGAGCTGGGCCCGATGACCCTCACGGTGCACCGCGGGCACGCGCACGTGCCCAGCGACGCGAGCATCGCGGCCAGCCGCATCCGCGAGCACGCGATCTCCGCGGAGAACGCCCTGCACGACTCAGGCGCGATCGCGATCGTCAACTCCGACGCCCTGGGCATGGGCCGGATCGGCGAGACCGCCCGCCGCACCTGGCAGCTCGCCCACGTGCAGGCGACGCTGGCCGGGGAGACCGGCCCCGACGTCGTCAACAACGCCCGCGTCCTGCGCTACCTGGCCAAGCTCACGCACAACCCGGCGGTCGCGCACGGGCTCGCGCACCACGTCGGCTCCGTCCGGCCCGGGCTGCTCGCCGACCTCGTGCTGTGGAACCCGGTCTGGTTCGGCGCGCAGCCCGACCTGGTGCTCAAGTCGGGGTTCGTCGCCTGGGGCGCAGCGGGCTCGGGCTCCGGCTCGACGCGGCTCACCCAGCCGCGGCGGATGCGGCCCTTCTACGGCGGGCTCGGCACGGCGCCGGCGCGGTTGGCGCACGTCTTCGTCTCCGAGCACGCCGAGCGCGCGGGCCTGCCCGCCGGACGCGTCTACGCGAGCATCGCGGACAGCCGCGGCCTGACCTGCGCGGACATGCTGCACAACACGGCGACGCCACAGGTCGAGGTGGCCCCCGAGCCGATCCCGGTGCGCGTCGACGGCCGCGACGTGCCACTGCACCGCTCGCCCGCCCTGCCCCTGACCCGGCTCCACCACCTGGGGTGACAAGTGATCGACCTGTTGCTGCACAACGCGACCGTCCACACCCTGGACGCCGACCACCCGCGCGCCCGGTCCGTCGCGATACACCAGGGCAGGGTGTTCGCCCTCGATCCCGAGGGCCTGCGCGCCCGCCGCGAGATCGATCTGCAGGGCGCCACCGTGGTCCCCGGCTTCGGCGACGCGCACAACCACATGGGCTGGTTCGGCCAGTCCCTCTCCGAGATCGCACTCGCCGGCCTGCCGGACCTCGACGCGCTGTACGCGGCCGTCGCCGAGCGCGCGGCGACCCTACCCGCCGACGCCTGGGTGGTCGGCTCCGGCTACGACGACACCACCCTCGGCGGGCACCCGCACCGGCGGGAGCTGGACCGGGCCGCGGGCGGCCGCAAGGTCTGGCTCAAGCACCGCTCCGGGCACGTCTGCACGGTCAACTCGCCGGTGCTCGACCTGATCGGGGACCGGCCGGTGCCCGAGGGCGGCGTGGTCGTGACCGACGCGGACGGGCCGACCGGGACCCTGGAGGAGCAGGCCCAGAACCTGGTGGGCGAGCTCGTGGTGCCCCACCCGCTGGCCGAGCTGTCGGCGGCGATCCGCCGGGCGGCCGCGGTCTACGCGTCCGAGGGCCTCACCCACGTCACCGAGTGCGGCGTGGGCGGCGGCTGGATCGGCCGGTCCGGGCTCGAGCTCGGCGCCTACCAGCAGGCCGGCCCCCTCCCGGTCCGCGTGCAGGTCATGCCGGTCTCCGACGCCCTGCACCCGCTGCGCGGGCACGCGAGCGACCCGGACCGCTTCGGCCTCGACCTCGGCCTGCGCACCGGCTTCGGCGACGACATGCTGCGGCTCGGCCCGATGAAGATCTTCCTCGACGGCTCGCTCGTCGCCCGGACCGCGGCCATGCTGCACCCCTTCTGCGACCGGCACTCCCACGGCTACCTGCAGGACGATCCGGAGCTGCTGCGCCGGCGCGTGGTCGACGCGCACGTGTCCGGCTGGACCGTCGCGGCGCACGCCATCGGCGACCGGGCCGTGGACCTCGCCCTCGACACCTTCGCCGAGGCGCAGAAGGAGCGCCCGCGGCCGGAGGTGCGGCACCGGATCGAGCACGCCGCCGTGACCACCGAGGCGCAGATCGCGCGGATGGCCGACCTCGGCGTCACGCCGGTCCCGCAGGCGCGGTTCCTCTACGAGATCGGCGACACGATGGCCGCCGCCGTCGGACCGGACCGCGCCGACTCGCTCTACCGGGTCGGCGGGTTCCACCGTGCCGGCCTGCGCGTCCCGGGCAGCTCCGACCGGCCCGTCGCGCTCGGCGCGCCGCTGCTCGGGATGCAGTCGATGGTCGAGCGGCGCACGCGCGACGGCGCGGTGCTCGGCCCCGACGAGCGCGTCACGGCCGCCGCGGCCCTGCGCGCCTACACCCTCGACGCCGCGTGGACCGCCGGCGACGAACGGGTCCGCGGCTCCCTCACCCCCGGCAAGCACGCCGACCTCGTCGTCCTCGGCGACGACGTGCTGGCCGTCCCCGCCGACCGGATCGGCGCGACCGAGGTGGTCGCGACCCTCCTCGGCGGCCGTCCCACCCACGGCTCCACCACGCTCGGTCTCGACACCCAGGAGATGTCATGAGCACACCGGCAGGCACCGCGGTCGTCAGCGACCGCGAGGCGCGCAAGGTCGCCTTCGGCGCCTTCGTCGGCACCGCCCTCGAGTGGTACGACTTCTTCCTCTTCGGCACGGCGGCCTCGCTGGTGTTCAACCGGCTGTTCTTCACCGGATCACCGGTGGCGGCCACGCTCGCGGCGTTCGCGACGTTCGCCGTCGGGTTCGCGGCCCGGCCGTTGGGCGCGATCCTGTTCGGCCACCTCGGCGACCGGATCGGCCGGCGGACCTGCCTGATCGTCACCGTCACGATGATCGGCATCGTCACCGGGCTGATCGGCGTGCTGCCGACCGCCCTGTCGATCGGCGTCCTCGCCCCGATCGCCCTCACCGTGCTGCGGCTGCTGCAGGGCATCGCGGTCGGCGGCGAGTGGGGCGGCGCGGTCACCCTCGCCGTGGAGCACGCGCCGAAGGACAAGCGCGGCCGCTACGCCGCGATGCCGCAGATCGGCTCGCCCATCGGCACGCTGCTGTCCTCGGGGGCCTTCCTCGCGGTGTCCGCGCTGCCGAAGGAGAGCTTCGACTCCTGGGGCTGGCGGATCCCGTTCCTGATCGCCTTCCCGCTGCTCGCCGTCGCGCTGTACCTGCGGCGCCGGGTCGAGGAGTCGCCGCTGTTCGAGCAGCTGCTGGCCGAGGACGAGCGGGCGAGCTCGCCGGTCAAGGACGTCCTGCTGCGGTCCTTCCCGCAGCTGATGGTGGGCGCCGGCTCGGCGTTCCTCGGCGTCGGCGGGTTCTACCTGGCCACCACGTTCGTGATCAGCTACGGCACGGCCACGCTCAAGCTGCCGCAGGCGCTGATGCTGGGCGCCACGCTGGTCGCGGCCGCCGTCGAGATCCTCGTGCTGATCACCGGCGGCCGGCTCGCGGAGCGGTACGGGGCGGCCCGGGTCACCGTCGCGGGCGGTGTCATCTCCGCGGTCGCCGCGTTCCCGATGTTCTGGTTGATCGACTCGAAGGCCGCCGCGCTGGTGATCATCGGCGTGACCCTGGGCGTCGCCTGCCTGTCGATCCCCTACGCCGTCTCCGGTGCGCTGCTCACCGAGCTGTTCCCGGCCCGGCTCCGCTACTCCGGCGTGGCCCTGTCGGCCAACGTCGCCGGCGTGGTCAGCGGGTTCGTGCCGCTCGTCGCCTCGGCCTTCCTCGCCGGGGCCGGCGGGGCGTCGTGGACGGCGGCGCTGCTGCTGATCGTGATCGCCCTGATCACCGCGATCTCGGGCATGCTCGCCCCCAAGGTCGCCCTCGGGCGGGACGACGAGGTGCAGGAGGTCGACATCCGTGGGTGAGAAGTCGGCAGGGGCCGTCCGGACCGATGTGGAGCGGACCGCGGGCGCGCTGCTCGTCGCGCAGCTGGAGGCGCTCGGGGTGCCGCGCGTGTACGGCGTGCCCGGCGAGAGCTACCTCGAGGTGCTCGACGCGCTGCACGACTCCCCGATCGACATGGTCGTGTGCCGGCAGGAGGGCGGCGCCGGGTTCATGGCCCTGGCCGAGGCCCGGCTGACCGGCCGTCCCGGCGTGGTCGCCGTGACCCGCGGCCCGGGCGCGGCCAACGCGGCCATCGCGGTGCACACCGCCTGGCAGGACGCCACGCCGATGGTCCTGCTCGTCGGCCTGGTCCCGGTCGCCGACCGGGACCGGGAGTCCTTCCAGGAGTTCTCCCTCGGCGGCTGGTTCGGCACCACCGCGAAGCGGGTGATCACCCTCGACCGGCCGGAGCGCGCGGCCGAGCAGGTGGCCGAGGCGTTCGCGGTGGCGACGGCGGGCCGGTCGGGCCCCGTGGTGATCGGGCTGCCCGAGGACGTCCTCACGGCCAAGACCTCCGCACCCGTCGTCCCGGCGCGGGCTTTCTCCGGCGGTGCCGTCTCCGCACCCCAGGCCGAGGAGCTCGAGGTGCTGTTCGGCCGGGCGGAGCGGCCGCTCGTGATCGTCGGCGGGATCGGCTGGACGGCCGACGCGGCGGCCGCCGTGACCGCGTGGTGCGAGCGGCGGCGCTTCCCGGTCGTCGCCGACTGGCGGTGCCAGGACATGGTCGACCACGACAGTCCCGCCTACGCCGGCTGGTTCGGCTACGGCTCCGATCCCGGCCTGCTCGACGCCCTCGACCGCGCCGACCTGCTGCTCTTCGTCGGCGGGCAGTACGGCGACGTCCTCTCCGGCGGCTACACACGGGGGAACCCGGACGCGCCGACGGTCGTCGTCTCCGCCGACCCCGACCTGCGGGCGCACCAGCGCCGCGTCGACCTGCACCTGCTGGCGACCCCGGCCGCCTTCGCCGGCGCGCTCCCCGAGGGACCCGCCGCGGAGCCGGGGTGGTGGGAGGGGCTGCGGGCCGCCCGTGAGAAGTTCGCGACGCCCGGCGCGCCGGTGCGCGGCGAGTACGTCGACCTCGACGTGGCCACCGCCGCGCTGGCGGAGCGGATGACGCCGGACGCGATCGTCGCCCACGGCGCGGGCCAGCACGCGATCTGGGCGCAGCGGTTCCTGCCGCGGCACTCGTTCCCCTCGCTGCTCGCGCCGCGCAACGGGGCGATGGGCTACGGGCTGCCCGCCGCCGTCGCCGCCTCGCTCGTCCACCCCGGGCGACAGGTCGTCTGCGTGGCCGGCGACGGCTGCTTCCTCATGAACGGCCAGGAGCTCGCCACCGCCGCGGCCTACGGCGCCACGCCGCTCGTGGTGATCGCGGACAACTCGGGCTACGGCACGATCCGCCAGCACCAGCAGCGCCACCACCCGGGCCGGCCCAGCGGCACCGCGCTGGTGAATCCGGACTTCGGCGCACTGGCCCGCTCCTTCGGACTGCACGGCGAGCGGGTCTCCCGCACCGACGACGTCCCGGCCGCGCTCGACCGCGCCCTCGCCGCCGTCGCGGGGGGCCGGGCCGCGGTGCTGCACCTCGACGTGGACCCGGAGATCCTCCAGCCGCGCGGGGTGTGAGGTGCCGGCGTCCGTGGGGTCAGGGCAGGTCGGGTGCGGTCAGCACGCCCCAGCCGAGGATCCAGGCGGTGCGGTCGAGCCGGCGCTCCATCCGGTCGAAGGCCTTCCGGTAGGCCTGGCCGCCGTCCGCCTGCTTCTCGTCGTGGTGCTCCCAGACCTCCTCGGCCGCCTCCCAGGCGAGCGCCCGGGTGACCCGGACGAGGAGGTCCGACGCGGCGTTGCCGAACCGATCGACCGCGCTGCCGTCCGGCGCGACCTCGGCCAGGAAGGCGTCGAAGTCCTCGCGGAGCTGGTCCATCTCCTCGGCGAAGATCTCGTTGACCTGGTCGTAGTCCGAGCGCCGGTCGGGGTTCGGCGGGAACGTCTTCCACGTCTCGAGCAGCGCGAAGGCCAGGTCGAAGTTCACGTGCGCGTTCACGCCCGCGGCGGCGAAGTTGACGTGCCCGATGCCGGCCTTGCGCCGGCGCTCGAACAGCACGTCCCAGCTCTTCGGAGTGTCCCCGCGGCCGGCCTCGTACGCCCGGATCGCGGCGATGTACCGCCGCGCGAACTCGAGGTCGAGCAGGGTCAGGAAGTCCGGGTCCTTGAACTCCCGCTTCGGCTTGCGGCCCTCCACGGTGTCCAGCACGTTCTGCGTGATGATCGTGTAGAGCCGCGAGAAGCAGGAGATGCCGTCGACCTCCGGACGCATGATGTCCTCGGCCGACGCGTCCCGGATCGCGCCGAGCACCGTGACCACGTCCGCGATCGTCGCGACGTCGCTGCAGCAGTCCGCCAGGTTCCGTGCCACCGTCCGTGCTCCCCTCGTCACCCGCCCCGCAGGAGGAGAGCACGGACGGCGGTCCGGCGATACCGACCGACGGCCCGGACCTTCGGCTCTGGAGCAGCAGTGGGCGGCTCAGTGGTGGGCGGCGCGCTCCAGGGTCGTCTGCAGCGCGGCGAGCAGCTCACGGGCGGTGTCGAGGCTGAGCTCCACGGCCACCCGCGCCCCCGGCCCCTGCTCGGGGTTGAGGAAGTCGATGTTGACCGTGTGCTCGTCCGGGGCGTGGACGGGGTGGTCGTAGTAGACCGTCGCGGTGCGCAGCGGGAACCAGCCCGCGGCCCCCTTCCCGCTGCTGCGGGCGACCTCGATCTTCTCCGTGGAGTAGGTGCACACGGGTCAGCCCGCCAGGTGGGTCGCGAAGAAGGCCTCGACGTGCCGCCAGCCGTCGACCGCCGCCTCCGGCCGGTAGCTGGGCCGGTCGACGGAGAAGAACGCGTGCCCGGCGCCGTCGTAGCGGTGGAACTCGTAGGTCTTGCCGTGCTCCTGCAGCAGCTTCTCCAGCTCGTCGACCTGCTCCGGGGTCGGGTAGGAGTCGTCGTTGCCGAACAGGCCCAGGATCGGCGCCCGCACCTCGCCGACCCGGTCCGCGAGCGGCTGCACCTGCAGCGGGAAGCCCTCCGGCGGCGTCCCGACGACGAACGCGCCGTAGCAGTCCACGGCCGCCTGGACGTCGACCTCGATGCTGCTCAGGAAGGCCTGCCGGCCGCCGGAGCAGTAGCCGATCGTGCCGACCTTGCCGTTCGACGTCGGCAGGTCGCGCAGCCAGCGGGCCGCGGCCTTCGCGTCGCCCACGAACCGCTCGTCCGGCACGCCGCCGTGCGCGCGGGCGGTCGCGGCGGCGTCGTCCGGGGCCGCGCCCGGCGCCTCCCGGCTGTAGAGGTTGACGCAGATCGCGTCGTAGCCGAGCACCGCGAACCGGCGCACGACCTCCTTCGACTCCCGGTCGAAGCCGGGCATGTGGTGGATGACGACCACCCCGCCGCGGGGGCCGGGGGCCATCGGCCGGGCGGTGTAGGCCTCGACCAGGTCGTCGCCGTGGCCGCGGATGCCCACGGTCTCGGCCAGCACGGCGTCGTACGCCACTTCGCGCCTCCTCGAAGATCTCGTGTCCCCGCCCTGCTTACTCTCCCGGGGGCGGCTCCGGCGAGCCTGCTGCCGCGCAGCCCGCGCCGACCCCGTGGACGAACCGCCCGAACCGATCCGAAGGAGACGCCGTGACCGGCACCGAGACCCTCTGGCACCCGTTCGCCGCCATGCACGCGGTGCGGCGGTCGCAGGTGACGATCACCCGCGCCGAGGACGTCTGGCTCTGGGACAGCGCCGGCACCCGCTACCTCGACGCGACCGCCAGCCTCTGGTACGCCAACGCCGGGCACGGGAGGCGCGAGATCGTCGACGCCGTGGCCGCACAGCTGCGCGAGCTCGACGCCTACCACCTGTTCACCGACTTCGCGAACGAGCCGGCGCTCCGGCTCGCCGACGAGATCGCGGCCCGCGCGCCCGTCGACGACGGCCGGGTCTTCTTCACCAGCGGCGGCGGCGACTCGATCGACACCGCCGCCAAGATGGCGCGGGCGTACTTCGCGCTCACCGGGCAGCCCGACCGCACGATCCTGCTGCACCGCGAGCACAGCTACCACGGCACGCACGGGCTCGGGACCTCGCTCGCCGGCATCCCGGGGAACCGGGTGGCGCCGCCGTTCGTGCCGGACGTCGTGCAGACGGCCTGGAACGACGCCGAGATGCTCGAGGAGACCATCCGGGAGATCGGCGCCGAGCGGGTCGCCGCCTTCTTCTGCGAGCCCGTGATCGGCGCGGGCGGGGTGCTCCCGCCGCCCCCGGGCTACGTCGAGGCCGCGGCGGAGGTGTGCGCGCGGCACGGCGTGCTGTTCGTGGCCGACGCCGTGATCTGCGGCTTCGGCCGGCTCGGCAACTGGTTCGGCGTCGAGCGCTTCGGGGTGCGGCCGGACCTCGTCGTCTTCGCCAAGGGGGTGACGTCCGGGGTGCAGCCACTCGGCGGCGTCGTCGCGTCGGGGCGGGTGGCCTCCCCGTTCTGGGACGAGCCGGGCCGCGTGTTCCGGCACGGCCAGACCTACTCCGGGCACCCCGCCGCCTGCGCCGCCGGGCTCGCGACGATCCAGGTCTACGAGCGCGACGGCCTGTTCGACCGGGCCGTCGCCCTGGAGGGCCCGCTGGCCGAGCGCCTCACCGGTCTGACCGACCACCCGCTCGTCGACCACGCCCGGGGCGGCACGGGCTTCCTCGGCGCGCTCGAGCTCGACCCGGAGCGGGTGGCCGCGACGCCCGGCCTGTCCGGCGCCGTCGCGAACGCCGTGCGCGACCACGGCGTGCTGGTCCGGCCGATGATCTCCTCGCTCGGCTTCTCGCCGCCGCTCACCGCCACCGAGGAGCACCTGGACCTGTTGGCCGACGCCGTCCGGAAGGGCCTCGACGGCGTGCTCTGACGGGTCGTGTGACGCCCCTGGAGTGTGGCATGCCACTCCCCTAGGGTCGGTCCGGGAACGTCGAGGAGGACGGCAGATGAGCGCAGGACTGGAACGGTTCCGCATGCTGATCGGCGGCAAGCCCGCCGACGCCGCGTCGGGGCGCACCTTCGAGTCGCAGAACCCCTACACGGGCGAACCTTGGGCAGAGATCCCCGACGCCGGCACCGAGGACGTCGACGCCGCGGTCGCCGCCGCCCGGGCCGCGCTCGACGGCGAGTGGGGCCGGACCACCGGGTTCACGCGGGCCGCGCTGCTGCGCCGGCTCGGCGACCTGGTCGGCGAGAACGCCGAGCGGCTCGCCCGGCTCGAGGTCAACGACTCGGGGAAGCTGTACCGGGAGATGATCGGCCAGCTCAACGGCCTGGGCTCCTGGTACCACTACTACGCCGGGCTGGCCGACAAGATCGAGGGCCGGCAAATCCCCTCGCCCAACCCGAACTACCTCGTGTACACGCGCCGCGAGCCGGTCGGGGTGGTCGCCGCGATCACGCCCTGGAACTCGCCGCTGCTCCTCATGACGTGGAAGCTCGCCCCGGCCCTCGCAGCGGGCTGCACGATCGTGGTCAAGCCGTCCGAGCACGCGCCCGCCTCGACCCTCGGGTTCGCCGAGCTGATCGAGCAGGCCAGGTTCCCGCCCGGCGTCGTCAACGTGGTGACCGGGCTGAGCCGGGAGGTCGGCGCGCACCTGGCCGGGCACCCGGGCGTCGACAAGGTGGCCTTCACCGGCTCGACGGCGACCGGGCGCGCGGTCGCGCACGCCGCGGCGGAGAACCTCAACAAGGTCACCCTGGAGCTCGGCGGGAAGTCGCCGCAGATCGTGTTCCCCGACGCCGACCTGCAGGCCGCGGCGAACGGGCTGATCGCGGGCGTGTTCGCGGCGACCGGGCAGACCTGCATGGCCGGGTCGCGGCTGATCGTCCACGAGTCGGTGCACGACGAGCTGGTCCGGCTCGTGGCCGAGCGCGCGGCCACCATCAAGCTCGGCGACCCGAACGACCCGGAGACCGAGATGGGCCCGGTCGCCAACGCCCCGCAGTACGAGAAGGTCCTGGGCTACCTGCGGACGGCGCAGGACGAGGGCGCGACCGTCGCGTACGGCGGGGCGGCCGAGGACGGGCTCGGCGGGTACTTCGTGAAACCGACCGTGCTCACGGGCGTCGGCCCCGCGTCGACGGTGGTGCGCGAGGAGGTCTTCGGCCCGGTCCTGTCCGCCTACACCTTCACCGACGAGGACGAGGCGGTGAAGCTGGCCAACGACACGCCCTACGGCCTGGCCGGCGCCGTGTGGACCAAGGACGTGCACCGGGCGCACCGGGTCGCCGCGCGGATCCGGGCGGGCTCGGTGTGGATCAACGCCTACCGCGTGGTGGCGCCCAGCGTGCCCTTCGGCGGCTTCGGCGCCTCCGGGCTGGGCCGGGAGAACGGCGTCGCCGCGGTCGACGAGTACCTGGAGAACAAGTCGGTCTGGGTGGAGCTCACGGGCGGCACGAGGGACCCCTTCACCCTCGGCTAGACCTGAACGAGCGAACGGCGCTCTCGCTCATACCTGGTGAGCGAGAGCGCCGCTCGTGCCGGCGAGGCTCGATGTGGGTGAGCGGCGCGTTCGTTCAGTAGGTGTGAGCGAACGCGCCGTTCGTGCGATCGGGGGCGGTTTCTGTCAGGGGCGCATGCGAACATCTGTTCGTGTCCCGGATCGAGAGTCGCGCCGAGGCGAGCATCCTGCACGCCGACCTCGACTCCTTCTACGCGTCGGTCGAGCAGCGGGACGCACCGCGGCTGCGCGGGCGGCCGGTGATCGTCGGCGGCGGGGTGGTGCTCGCCGCCAGCTACGAGGCCAAGGCCTTCGGCGTACGCACCGCGATGGGCGGCCGGCAGGCCCGGGCGCTCTGCCCGCACGCGATCGTGGTGCCGCCGCGGTTCTCGGCCTACGGCGAGGCCAGCAAGGCGGTCTTCGCGATCTTCAAGGACACCACGCCGGTGGTCGAGGGACTGTCGATCGACGAGGCGTTCCTCGACGTCGGGGGCCTGTGGCGGATCGCGGGCGCGCCGGTGGCGATCGCCGAGCGGCTGCGGGCCCGGGTGCTGGCCGAGGCGGGCCTGCCGATCACGGTCGGCGTGGCCTGCACGAAGTTCCTGGCGAAGGTGGCCAGCGGGGTCGCGAAGCCGGACGGGCTGCTGGAGGTCCCGCCGGGCGGCGAGCTGGACTTCCTGCACCCGCTGCCCGTCGAGCGGCTGTGGGGCGTCGGGAAGGTCACCGCGGCGAAACTGCACGCGCTGGGGATCCGCACCGTCGGCGAGGTGGCCGACCTCGGCGAACCGGCGCTGGTCTCGCTGCTCGGCCGGGCGAGCGGACGGCACCTGCACGCGCTGGCCCACAACCACGACCCGCGGGTGGTCGAGACCGGCCGGCGCCGCCGGTCCATCGGCTCCCAGCGGGCGCTCGGCCGTCGCTTCCGCTCGCCGGAGGAGATGGACGCGATCCTGGCCGGGATCGTCGACCGGCTCGGCAAGCGGCTGCGCGGGGCGGACCGGACCTGCCGCACGGTCGTCCTGCGGCTGCGCTTCGGCGACTACACCCGGGCCACCCGCTCGCACACGCTCGCCCGGGCCACGGACCACACCCCGACCCTGCTCGAGGCCGCGCGGCGGCTGCTCCGCGAGTCGTTGAGCATGATCCTCGACCGCGGGCTCACGCTCATCGGGATCTCGCTCACGAACCTCGACACGGAGGACGCGATGCAGCTCGCCCTGCCCTTCAACCGCACGAGCGGGCCGGAGCTCGACCGGACGTTGGACTCGCTGCGGACCCGGTTCGGGTCGGAGTCCGTCACGCGGGCGGCGCGACTGGGCCGCGACCAGGGGTTGGAGGTGCCGATCCTGCCGGACGGCTGACCGGCCCCGGAGCCGGATCTGCCGGTATCGGCGAGGGGGCTCCCCAGTCCCCGCCGATACCGGCACTCGGTTCAACGAGCGGAGGCGCCGGGAGTTGCCCGTCGGGTTCGTTGCGGGCGCGTGAACGCTCCGGACATCGGGGTGAAGTGCAGGGGACCCGGACGCGAGCCGGTGCCGCGTGCCTGATCAGCCGGTCCGGTCCGCCGGTCCCGCCGTGCGGCCCGACCACTCCGGCTCGACCTCGGCCCACCGGCGGGTCCACTCGGCGTCGTTGCGGTGGGCGGTCCAACGCTGCACGAGCCGCCACGCGGCCAGGAGCAGGAGCACGCCGGCAACGGCGACCCAACCGGCGGCCACCACGCCGACGAGCAGGCCGGCGCGGGGCGAGGTCGGCGCGGGCGCGGGCGTGCCGGCGCGGTCCACCCACACCGGGACGGCCGAGCCGGCCTTGGCGCTCATCGGGATCGTGACCTCGCCGGCGCGTGCGGTGCCGTCGGGCGCGGTCCAGGTGGCCGTGGCGCGGCGGGTGCCCGGGCCCACGCCCTCCGTCGACCCGGCGAGGTCCACGGGCTCGACGACCGTCACGACCACCCGGCTGCGGTCCGCCGCCTCCTGGTACGCCCGTGCGGACACGGCGCCGTGCGCGGCGGTGCCGACCAGCCCGGCGAGCACCATCGCGACGACCCCGAGACCGCACAGCAGGACGGCCACGACGTCCTCGATCCGGTCCGTCCGCCTGCGCGGCAGCCCGCGGCGTCGCCTCTCCACGGCCGGGATCTCGTCGGGGCCCACCCTCCCCGTTACGCAGGGACCCTGGCCGTCACAGCCCGAGGGTGGCGAGACGCTCCTCGTAGCGGGCGCGGACGTCCTCCGGGTCGCCGCCCGCGTCGAGCTCCTCGGCGTAGATGGCGGCGGTGTCGGTGCCGGTCTCGGCGACCCGCGCGAACCACTTCTCGGACTCGGCGCGCCAGTACCCGACGACCCCGTAGGAACCGGCCGGCAGCCCGAGCTCCTGACGCAGGTAGCGGCGCACCGCCCGGGTCGCCGAGGCCTCCCCCGCGACGTAGACGTAACCGGGACCGGGCGGCAGCCGGGCGCCGCGCACGAGCTCGTCCAGCCGGCTCGGCGTGTGCCCCAGCCCGGCGGTGTGCATCCACCGCACCTGGGCGCCGGGCAGCTCCTGGGCGTCCTCGCGGTCCGGCACCTCGACGAGCACGGTGGTCGGGAGCCGGTCCGCCGACTCCTCGACGATCCGGCCGATCGCGGGGAGCGCCGTGACGTCGCCGAGCAGCAGCTGCCAGCGCGCCCCCTCGGGCCGGCGGAACCAGCTGTTGCGGTGCGTGATCTCCAGCTCGTCGCCGACGCGTGCCAGCGCGGCCCACTCGCCACCGATCCCGCCGGGGTGCAGCACGATGTCGACGGTCAACCGAGCCGGCTCCCACCGCCGCACGGTGTACCAGCGGCCGACCTCGGCGCCGGGGAACCGCAGGACCAGGGCCTCGTCCGGCACCCCGAGCGAGTCGAGGCCGGCGAGCCCGGGACCGCCCAGGCCCACGCGCACCAGGGTCGGCGACAGCCGCTCGACGGTCTCCGTCACGACGGTGACGGGCCCGTTCTCCAGCTCGGTGGCCATGTCGTGCGGACCTCCACGGACGACGTTCGGGGAACGGAGGTGAGGCTAACCAATCCGGACCCCGCCGTCGATCCACCGCCCCCGATCGGACCGCCCGTCGCATCTCGATCTCGAGGCCGCGCTCGACGCGGCGCTCGACACACTCCGGCTTTCGACGAGGGGTCTGCCGTAAGGCGCCTGCATCAACTAGCCTCCAGGCAACGACCGACGCAGGCGTCGGCGAAGCGAGTCGCGGAGGTGCGGGCACGATGGCGTGGGACTTCTCCACCGAGCCGGAGTTCGAGAAGAAGCTGGAGTGGATGCAGGAGTTCGTCCGGGAGGAGATCATCCCGCTCGAGACCCTGGACATCGACCGCGAGACCTACGCCCGCATCACCGCTCCGATGAAGGAGAAGGTCAAGGAGCAGGGCCTGTGGGCGGCGCACCTGCCGCCGGAGCTCGGTGGCGGCGGGTTCGGGCAGGTCAAGCTGGGTCTGATGCACGAGATCCTGGGCCAGTGCAAGTTCGCGCCGGGCATCTTCGGCAACCAGGCGCCGGACTCGGGCAACGCCGAGCTGCTCGCCATCGGCGGCTCGCCGCAGCAGAAGGAGCAGTGGATGCACCCGCTGCTGCGCGGTGAGCTGCGCTCCTGCTTCTCGATGACGGAGCCGGGCGCCGGTGCCGACCCCACCCTCCTCACCACGCGCGCGGTGCTCGAGGGCGACGAGTACGTGATCAACGGCCACAAGTGGTTCTCGTCGAACGCCTCGGCCGCCGACTTCCTCATCGTGATGGCGGTCACGGATCCGGACGTCTCGCCCTACCAGGGCTCGTCGATGATCATCGTGCCGACGGACACGCCCGGCGTGAACATCCTCCGCGACATCCCGGTCATGGACCACTCGACGGTGCACCCGCGTCTCGAGGGCGGGCACGCGGAGATCATCTACGACAACGTGCGGGTGCCGAAGGAGAACCTCGTCGGCAACCCCGGCGACGGCTTCAAGCTGGCCCAGCAGCGCCTCGGCCCGGGCCGCATCCACCACGCGATGCGCTGGCTCGGCCAGTCGAAGCGCGCGTTCGACATGCTGTGCGAGCGTGCGGTGTCGCGCTACGCGCACGGCTCGGTGCTCGCCGACAAGCAGATGATCCAGGACTGGGTCGCGACCTCGGCGGCGGAGATGCAGGCCGCGCGGCTGCTGACCCTGCAGGCGGCGTGGAAGATGGACCAGGTCGGCGCGTCGAACGCCCGGAACGAGATCGCGATCATCAAGTTCTGGGGCGCGAAGGTGCTCCACGACGTGATCGACCGCGCCATCCAGATCCACGGCTCGCTCGGGTTCTCCGGCGACCTGCCGCTGGAGCAGATGTACCGGGCCGCCCGCGCCGCCCGTATCTACGACGGCCCGGACGAGGTGCACAAGGCCACCGTCGCCAAGCGGATCCTGCGCGGCTACGAGGCCCACGACGTGCCGTCCGAGCACGTGCCGACGCGCACCGAGGCCGCCCGCACGAAGTTCGCCGAGTACCTCGAGCTCGCCACGGCGAACAACTGAGCCCGCTCCGGCCGGGATCCGACGGGGGATCCCGGCCGGCGCAACTCAGCCCGCCCAGTCCTCGATCTCGGCGTGCCAGCGCCGCTTGTCCTCCTCCGGTGCGAAGGTGGCGTCGACGGAGTTGCGGGCGAGCTGGGCGAGCCGCGACCGGTCGAGGCCGAGGTCGCGGGCGACGGCCCGGTAGTTCTCGTCGACGTACCCACCGAAGTAGGCCGGGTCGTCGCTGTTCACGGTCGCGACGAGTCCCTCGTCGAGCATCCGCGGGAGCGGGTGGTCGGGGAGCGTGTCGACGGCCCGCAGGGACACGTTGGACAGCGGGCACACCGTCAGCGGGATCCGCTCCTCGCGCAGCCGCGCCACCAGCTCCGGGTCCTCCATGGCACGGATGCCGTGGTCGACCCGCTCGACATGGAGCAGATCGAGGGCCTCGCGGACGTAGTCCGGGCCGCCCTCCTCCCCCGCGTGCGCCACCCGGTGCAGGCCCTCGGAGGCGGCCATCGCGTAGACGCGGGTGAAGAGCGACGGCGGGTACCCGACCTCCGCCGAGTCCAGCCCGACGCCGATGAAGTGCTCGCGGAAGGGCAGCGCCGCCCGAAGGATCTCCTCCGCCGCCTCCGGGCCGAGGTCGCGCAGGAAGCAGAGGATCATCGCCGCGGACACCCCGTGCGTCTCCACGGCCGCGGAGAAGGCGCTGCTCAGCCCGTGGATCACCGCCTCGAGCGGCACCCCGTGGTCGACGTGCGTCTGCGGGTCGAAGAACACCTCGGCCCGCCGCACCCCCGCGTCCCGCGCACGGTCGAGGTAGCCCGTCGCCAGGTCGTGGAAGTCCTCCTCGGTGCGGAGCACGGCGAGGTTCGCGTAGTACACGTCGAGGAAGGACTGCAGGTCGGCGAAGTGCTCGTACCGCTCCCGCAGCACGGCGGGGTCGCGGGAGGGCAGCGGGAGGCCGTCCCGGTCGGCGAGCCGCACCAGCAGCTCGGCCTCGATCGTGCCCTCGACGTGGAGGTGCAGCTCGGCCGTGGGCGGGGTGGGAGCGCTCATCCTGCGAACCTTCCCCCGGCGCTCGGGTTCAGTCCTCGGCCACGAACCGGTACGCGTCGCCGTCGCGCACCACGTGCCCCGCGCTGCTGCCGGCGAAGTGCGTGCCGAGCACCAACGCGTCCGCGGACGCCGCCTCCTCCAGCAGCGCCCTCCGGGTCGCCCGCGCGAGGTCCGGGTCGCCGTCGCCCGTCGCCGTCCACCCGGGGTGCCGGCACTGGATCGGGTGGTGCAGGACGTCGCCGGTGATCACGCACCGGTCGCCGATCCAGACGCTGAGGTGGCCCGGCGTGTGTCCCGGCGTGGCCCGCAGCCGGATCGGGCCGACGAGCGGGAGGTCGCCCTCGACCGGATCGACGAGTCCCGCGTCGAGCACCGGCCGGACGGAGTCGGCGAACGCCGGGGCGTGCAGCGGGTCGTCGGAGCGTCCCCACGCCTCGATGTCGGCCGCCCCGAGCAGGTACCGGGCGCGGGGGAAGGTGGGCACCCACTCGCCGTCGACGAGACGGGTGTTCCAGCCGGTGTGGTCGAGGTGCAGGTGCGTGCAGACGACCGCGTCGACGGTGTCGGGCGCGAAGCCCTCGACCACGAGATCGGCCAGGTACGGGCCGGTGCGGTGGTCGAACTCGGGGATCAGCGGGCGGACCTTCCCGTTCCCGCAGCAGGTGTCGACGACGATGCGCCGGCCGTCCGTCTCGAGCAGGTAGGAGTGCAGGCTCATCCGGTACCGGCCGTGGGCGTCGACGAAGTCGAGCGCGAGGTCCGGCTCCGCGGCCACGTCGGCCGCGGTGGCCTCGGCGAAGAAGTCGATCGGGAAGGGCATCACGTGCTCCACCACCCGGCTGATCCGCACACCGTCGACGGTCCAGGACATCGCGCCCACCCCTCTCTAGAACCGGCGGTTGGCCAGGACGGGGATGGCCTTGCGGGCCGCGTCGACCTCGTCCAGGTCGACGTCGGCTACGAGCAGCCCGGGCTCCTCCCCCAGCTGCGCGACCACCGCGCCGTACGGGCTCGCCACCAGGCTCGCACCGATCCCCGTCGGTGCCTTCCCGCGCTCCCGGCCGACGGTCTCGGGGTCGGCCTGGTCGCAGGCGGCCACGAAGGCCGTCGAGTCCAGGGCCCGGGCGCGCACCAGCAGGTCCCACTGCTCCCGTTTGCCCGGCCCGGCGCCCCACGACGCCGGCGCCAGGACCAGGTGCGCCCCGCGGTCGCCCAGCTCCTGGTACAGGCCCGGGAAGCGCAGGTCGTAGCAGGTGGTGAGGCCGAGCGTGCGGCCGTCGACCTGGATCGTGCGCAGCCCCGTGCCCGGGGCGACGGTGTCCGACTCGGCGAACCCGAAGGCGTCGAACAGGTGGATCTTCTCGTAGGACGCCTCGACCCCGCCGCCGGTGACCAGCAGCGTGTTGTGCACGCGCCCGTCCTCGGCCGGGGTGAACATGCCGGCGACCACGGTGACCCCGGCCTCCTCGGCGATCGCCCGCACCCGGTCCGCCCACGGGCCGTCGAGCGGCTCGGCGACGGGACCGAGCTTCACGCCGAAGCAGCACATCGTGGCCTCGGGGAACACGACGATGCGCGCACCGGCCGCGGCGGCCGCACGGGCCCCGTCCGCGACGAGCCCGAGGTTCTCCTCCGGCGACGGGGTCGAGACGATCTGGGCCAGGGCGATCCGCATGACCTCAGGCTGGCATCCCGAGCATGCGGCCCGCCAACCCTGCGTACAGCAGGCCCAGCGCGTCGGGCGTCCACGGCCCGCCCGGGACGAACCACCGGGCGACGTCGATGCCGAGGGAGAGCACGGCGGCGCCGGCCCCGCGGACGTCGGGCACGGTGAACGCGCCCGCCGCGACACCACGATCGATCACGCCGCGGACGACCCGCTCGGTGTCCCCGCGCAGCTCCGCGACCACCTCGGCGTGCGGGGCGGTGAGCGCGCCCTGCTCGTACTGCACGACGCGGGCGGTCGTGCGCTGCTCGGCGTGCCACCGGGTGAAGGAGTAGACCAGCACCCGCATCGCCTCCCCCGGATCGGGTTCCGCGGCGGCCGCCCGGACGAGCTCCAGGGCGATGGTGTGGCCGCGCCGGCTCAGCGCGAAGAGCAGCTCCTCCTTCGAGGCGAAGTGCACGTACAGCGCGGCCGTGCTCAGCCCGGAGCCCTGCGCGATGTGCTTGAGCGACGTGCCGTGGAAGCCCCGCTCGGCGAACGACTCCAGGGCGGCCCCGACGATCGCCCGTTGCGTCGCCGTCGGCCACTCCGCCCACAGGTCGAGGCCGGCGAGGATCCGCTCGCCCGCCCTCGTGCTGTCCGCCGTGACCTGCCCCATGGCCCGCTCCCCTTGACGCCGCCGCCCGACGCGCCCACTCTACTTACTGATCGATCAGTAACCACTCGGGAGCGACGATGGCACGGGACGACCGCGACCTCATCCTGTCCCGCCACGACGTGCGGTTCCTGCTGCACGACTGGCTGCACGTGGACGAGCTGACCAAGCGTGAGCGGTTCGCCGAGCACTCGCGCGAGACGGTCGACGCGGTCCTGGAGCTGGCCGCCGACCTCGCCGCGGAGCAGTTCGCGCCGCACAACAAGCGCAACGACGCCGAGGAGCCCGAGTTCGTCAGTACCGACGGAGTCGGGCGGGTCCGCCTGCACGAGGAGGTCGCGCCCGCCCTGCGCGCCGCCGCCGAGGCCGGCCTGCTGTCCGCGACGATGGACGCCGAGGTGGGCGGGCTGCAGCTGCCCCACGTCGTCGGCACGGCGGTGCAGGCCTGGTTCCACGCCGCCAACATCGGCACCTGGGCCTACGCCATGCTCACCGTGGCCAACGCCAACCTTCTGCAGGCCCACGGCACGCCGGAGCAGATCGCGACCTGGGTGCCGCCGATGCTCGAGGGCCGCTTCCACGGGACGATGTGCCTGTCGGAGCCGCAGGCCGGGTCGTCGCTCGCCGACATCACCACCCGCGCCGAGCCGCAGCCCGACGGCACCTACCGGCTGCGCGGCACCAAGATGTGGATCTCCGGCGGCGAGCACGAGCTCGGCGAGAACATCGTCCACATGGTGCTGGCCAAGATCCCGGGCGGCGCGGCCGGGGTGAAGGGCATCTCGCTGTTCCTGGTGCCCAAGTACCTGCTCGACGCCGACGGGAGGCCCGGCGAGCGCAACGACGTCGCGTTGGTCGGGCTGAACCACAAGATGGGCTACCGCGGCACCGTCAACACCCTGCTCAACCTCGGCGAGGGCGCGCACACCCCGGGCGGCGAACCGGGAGCGGTCGGGTACCTCGTGGGCCCGGCCGGCGGCGGGCTGGCCGCCATGTTCCACATGATGAACGAGGCCCGGATCGGGGTCGGTGCGGGCGCGGCCGCGCTCGCGTACACCGGGTACCTGAAGTCGCTGGACTACGCGAGATCCCGCCCGCAGGGCCGTCCGGCCGGGGCCAAGGACCCGGCCGCCCCGATGGTCCCGATCGTCCGGCACGCCGATGTGCGCCGGATGCTGCTCGCCCAGAAGGCCTACGCCGAGGGTGCGCTCGCGCTCGTCCTCTACTGCGGCCTGCTCGTCGACGAGGAGCGCACGGCGCCGACCGAGGCGGAGCGGGCCCGGGCGCACCTGCTGCTCGAGACGCTCACCCCGATCGCCAAGAGCTGGCCCTCGCAGTGGGGGCCGGAGGCCAACTCGCTCGCCATCCAGGTGCACGGCGGCTACGGCTACACCCGCGAGTACGACGTCGAGCAGCACTACCGGGACAACCGGCTCAACCCGATCCACGAGGGCACGCACGGCATCCAGGCCGCCGACCTGCTCGGCCGCAAGGTCGTCATGGCCGGCGGTGCCGGGTTCACCGCGCTGCAGGAGACGCTCTCCGCCACGATCTCGCGGGCGGCCGAGGCCGGCGGGGACGCCGCCGAGTACGCCGCGGCGCTGCGGGCCGCGCTGGCCCGGCTCGTCGAGGTCACGGCCGTGCTGCACGCCCATCCGGACGCCGAGGAGCGGCTGGCCAACGCGTCGGTCTACCTCGAGGCGGCCGGGCACGTCGTCGTCGCTTGGGTCTGGCTCGAACAGCTGCTGGCCGCGGCCGGGCGGGACGACGACCTCGGCCGCGGGAAGCGCGCCGCCGCGCGGTACTTCTTCCGGTTCGAGCTGCCGAAGGTCGGCCCTCAGCTGGACCTGTTGGCCTCGCTCGACCGGACCTCGCTCGACACCGACCCCGCCTGGCTCTGAGCGGGGTCCGGCCCGGCGCGGCGGGTGAGCACGATCCCCACGACGACCACGGCCACGGCGATCAGCGCCGTCATCGCCAGGTCGAAGCGCGAGCCCTCGCGGAAGGCCATGTAGACCAGGATCACCGGGATCACGACGATGACCGCCCAGGTCAGCACGGGGTAGGCCCACATCCGCACGGGGAGCGCGGCGTCCTCCCGCTCCAGCCGGCGGCGCATCCGCAGCTGCGACACGGCGATCACGAGGTAGACGAGCAGCGCGATGGCGCCGGACGTCGCGAGGAGCGTCGAGAAGACCTCCTCGGGGAAGACGTAGTTCGCGATCACGGTGAGGAAGCCGACGGCCGTGGACGCGAGCACGGCGATCCGCGGCACGCCGCCCGCGGTGGTTCGCATGACCGCCCGCGGGGCCTGCCCGCGGCGGCCGAGCGAGTAGATCATCCGCGAGGCGGTGTAGAGCGCCGAGTTCAGGCAGCTCGCGACGGCGACCAGCACCACGACGTCGACGATCAGCTTGGCGCCCGGGACGCCGATGGCGTCGAGGGCGGTCTGGTACGAGCCGTTCTGCGGCAGCCCCGGGTCTGTCCACGGGACCAGGGCCACGACCAGCAGGATCGACGCCAGGTAGAAGACCGAGATCCGCCAGATCACCGAGCGCGTGGCCCGGCCGATCTTCTCGGCCGGGTTCTCGGACTCCGCCGCCGCGATGGTCACGATCTCCGTGCCCATGAAGCTGAACATCGTGATGAGCACGGCGGCGACGACGGCGCCCACGCCGTTGGGCAGGAAGCCGCCGGCGTCCCAGAGGCGGCTGACGCCGCTGACCTGCGTGCCGGGCAGGATCCCGAGCACGGCGAGCACGCCGATCGCGATGAACGCGACGATCGCGACCACCTTGAGCAGCGCGAACCAGAACTCGAACTCGCCGTAGTTGGCCACGTTGAACAGGTTCGTGACCGTCAGCAGCAGGGTGATGACCAGCGCCCACGTCCACTGCGGCACGGCCGTGATCCACGAGTTGAGGATCGTGGCGGCCGCCGTCGCCTCCACCGGGATGACCAGCACCCAGAACCACCAGTACAACCAGCCGACGCTGAACCCGGCCCAGCGACCGATCGCGCGGTCGGCGTAGGTGGAGAAGGAGCCCGGGTCCGGGGTCGCGGCCGCCATCTCGCCGAGCATCCGCATCACGAGGACGACCAGCAGCCCCGCGAACGCGTAGGCCAGCAGCACCGCCGGCCCCGCCGTCGCGATCGCCGTGCCGGAGCCGACGAACAGGCCCGCCCCGATCACGCCCGCGATGCTGATCATCGTGATGTGCCGGTTCTTCAGGCCCGCGCTGAGCTGCGAGTCCCCCGTCATGCCGGCTCCCTTCGACCGCCTCACCCGACAGTGCGTCCGGGAATCATCACGCCGCGCAACGGTCCGCGCAGCGCGGAGCCCGGCCTGGCACTGTTCGCGGCATGGCCCGCGTCGTGTACTCCGCCGCCATGTCCCTCGACGGCTACATCGCCGGCCCCGGCGGCGACATGGCCTGGCTCGCACGGCACTTCGGGCCGGACCCCGACGCCGAGGAGCTCGCGGCGGGCGCCGGCGCGCTGCTCGTCGGCGCCCGCACCTACCGCGGCGACGACCCCAACGCCGGTACCGACGCCGAGGGCGCCTTCGGGGGCACGTGGTCCGGGCCGACGATCGTCGTGACCCACCACCCCGACGCCGCGCCACCGCCCGACGTCACGTTCGTCGGGACCGTCGTGGAGGGGCTGGACCGGGCGCGCGCCGCCGCCGGGGACCGGGACGTCCACATCCTGGGCGCCGACCTCGCGCGGCAGTGCCTCGCGCTCGGCGCGGTCGACCAGATCGCGGTGTCCGTGGTGCCGGAGATGATCGGCGACGGGGTGCGGCTGTTCCACGAGGCGGGCGGGGTGTCGGTGCAGCTGGAACGGACCCGGCTCACGGGGCTCCCCCACGCCACCACGCTCTGGTACCGGGTGGTCAAGGCTGGGGGGTAGTCCTGGCTGACCGCGGGCGGATCAGGCCGCGGGCGGCTTGCCGCACACCTCGACGAGCTGCGGGCGGCGGGGCGAAGGGGGAGCCGGCCGGGCGTGCGTGGGCTCGAGAACGACGCACCGAACGGCAGTCCGCTACATGCAGGAGGACCCAGTGGTGCGACCTGCAAGTCGGCCGGGCTGCACCGGGTGGCCCGATTCTGTCGGTGGTCGAATGATGTTCGATCCATGCGGCAGGTGGTGGATCTTCCGGAGGACCTGGCGGTGATGCCGCCCGGCCCGGAGCTGGCCGACGGCACGGTCACCATCACCGCGGTCGGCCTGCCCGCCGACCAGGCCCAGGCCGCGATCGACCGGGTCGACCGCCTCGCCCTCGCGATCCGCCGCGCCGGGCACCCCTCGCCCGTGCCCACCTGCGCGCCGACGTCTTTCTCGGCCTGCTCGACGGCTCCCTGCATCACCTCACCCGAGACCAGATCATCAGGGAGTTCCTCACCCGCACCGCGATTGAGGTGGATGGCGCCCCCGCCGGTCACGCGGCGACAGCAGTGCTGGCAGCGAGAGCCGCGAAAACGACCGCGGCCCTGGCGGCAAATGCGAGGGTGACGATCGGGGCGATACTGCGAGCACTGCTGACATCCGCCTCACACCCGCGGCAGTGCCCGAGCTGGAGGCGGTCAGCGGTGCTTCGCTGGAGGAGCCCACCGACCACGCCCGGCGGGGTGTTCATGTGCGGGCTGCGCTGAGCACCTTGCTGGGTGCGGACGATCGTCACGTCCTCCTGCCCGGCCAGGGACCGATTCCGGCCTCGGTCGGGCGCGGCGTCGTCGCACGACAGCGCGGGGCGTTGTGGCGGTTCGCCCTCGTCGACCAGCAGGGCCGGTACGTCAGAGGCGGGATCGTGCGGGCACGCCCGCCTTCGCCGACCGATCCGCCACCACGAATTCGCACCGCCAGCCGGCCGACGGGCGGCCTGGTCGACATCCTGCTCACCGAGGCGGAGCTCGACGCCCTTCTCGGACCGAGGGCGGGCGGACCGCCGGACTCGGTACCGGACGCCGGCGGGCACGACTGGCGTCCGGTCCTGTCCGCGATCCGCCGCGCCCTGGCCGACCTCGACGTCCCGCCCTTCGTCCGACCCGACGACGAGGCCTGCGGGCTGATCGAACCCGCGCAGCCCGAACCCGGGACCGGCCCGCCGTCGACCTCGACGAGGAGCCCGACGAGGAGCCGCCCTTCCGACCTAGACCATCACGATCCCACCGTCGATCATCACCGACTGGCCGGTCATGTAGTTCGAGTCCGGGCCGGCGAGGTAGGAGACGAAGCCGGCGACGTCCTCGGGGGTCTGGACCCGCTTGAGCGTGATCAGCTCGGTGTACTGCTTGAGCGTCTCACCCCGCTCGTTGCCCAGGTAGGGGCCCATCTTCTCGTCGATGAGGTCCCACATGTCGGTGCCGACGATGCCCGGGCAGTAGGAGTTCACCGTGATCTTGTGCGGTGCCAGCTCCTTCGCCCCGGCCTGGGTGAGCGCGCGGACGGCGAACTTCGTGGCCGAGTAGTGCCCGAGGAAGTCGAAGCCCGCGTGCCCCGCGATCGAGGCGGCGTTGATGATCTTTCCGCCGCCGTGGTCCTTCATGTGCTCGGCGGCGGCCTGGATGCCGTAGACCACCCCGAAGACGTTGACGTCGAAGACGGTCCGCAGGTCGTCGGGCGTGAGCTCGAGCAGTGTCTTGACCTGCGCGATCCCGGCGTTGTTGACCATCACGTCGAGGCCGCCGAGCTGCTCGACGGTGGCCGCGACGCCCTCGAACACCGCGTCCCGCGAGGTCACGTCGAAGGGCAGCGCCACGGACGACCCGCCGGCGTCGGCGATCTCCCCGGCGACGGACTCGGCGTTGGCCTTGTTGACGTCGTTGACGGCGACGGCGTGCCCGTCCTTCGCCAGCCGTAGGGCGATCGCCCGGCCGATCCCACGCCCGGCCCCGGTCACCAGCGCGGCGGTCATCCGAGGACCTCCTTCGGCGAGACGAGGATCTTCACGTTCTCCTCCTTGTTGTCGATCAGCTCCCGGAACCCGCCGGACACGATGTCCTCGAGCCCGATCCGGCCGGTGATGAACTGGGCGGCGTCGACCTTCCCGTCGCGCAGCAGCGCGATGGTGTCGGGGTGGTCGCCGCAGTAGGCGAGCGAGCCGATCAGGTTGACCTCGCTCATGACCAGGTCGTTCACGGCGACCTGCGGGACGTGACCCCAGATCGCCACGTTGACGACGGTGCCGCCGGGGCGTACGGAGCCGATGGCCGAGGCCAGCACGGCGTCGATCCCGGCGCACTCGAAGGCGACGTCCGCGCCGCCGCCGGTGAGGTCGAGGATCGCGGCGGGGGCGTCGTCGGCGATCGGGTCGATGATCACGTCGGCACCCGCGGGCGTGGCCTTGGCCTTGCGCGCGGCCGCGGGCTCCACGACGACGACCTGCGAGGCACCGGCGGCCTTGAGTGCCGCGGTGGTGACCAGCCCGATAGGGCCGGCGCCGTAGACCACGGCGGTGCCGCCCTCGCGCAGCCCGGACAGGCGTACGGCGTGGTAGCCGACGGCGAGGGGCTCGACGAGCGCGCCGAGGTCCGTCGGCAGGTCCCCGAGCGGGTGCACCCACCGCTGGTCCACCACGCAGCGCTCGGCGAAGCCGCCCTGGTCACCGGCCAGCCCGACGAAGCCGAGGCTGCGGCAGATGTTGTAGCGGCCCGCCTTGCAGGCCACGCACTCCCCGCACACCCAGTACGGCTCGACGGCGACCCGGTCGCCCTCGCCCACGCCGCTCACCCCGGAGCCCACGGCCGACACCACGCCGGCGAACTCGTGGCCGAGCACGACCGGCATCTCCACGCCGGTGAGCGGGTGGGGCTCGCCCTTGTTCGGGATGAAGATCGGCCCCTCGAGGAACTCGTGCAGGTCGGTGCCGCAGATGCCGCACCAGTCGACCGACACCTCGACCTGGCCCGGCCCCACCACCGGGTCGGGGACCTCGTCGATGCGGATGTCGCCGGGACCGTGGAACCGCGCTGCTCTCATGTGTCCACGGTCACGCCGGAGCGGGGCCCTGGGCAACGGTTGCAGCGAGGTTGCAGGATCACCCCATGACCACGAGCGCGGACACCGACGTCCCCGACCGACGCGCGGTGCGCGAGTTCGCCCGCCACCTCTTCGGCGTCTACACCGCCGGCGGGCTGACGATGATGATCGACCTCGGGCACCGCACCGGGCTGTTCGAGGCCGCGGCGCGCGGCCCGGCGACGTCGGCCGAGCTGGCGGAGCGGGCCGGGCTGCAGGAGCGCTACGTGCGCGAATGGCTCGGCGCGATGGTCACCGGCGGGATCATGACCTTCGACGACGGGCGGTACGCCCTGCCGGCTGCCCACGCCGCCGCGCTGACGGGTCCCGGCTCGAAGAACATGGCGCCGATGGCGGCCATGGTGCCGCTGCTCGGCCGCAACCTCGACGCCGTCGCCGAGGTCTTCCGCAACGGGGGCGGCCTGCCCTACGACGCGTTCGCGCCCGACTTCACCGGTGTGATGGACCAGCTCAACCGCCGCCCGCTCGACGAGCTGCTGGTCGACGCCTGGCTCCCGCTGGTGCCCGGGCTGACGGAGCGGCTGACGGCGGGCGCTCGGGTGGCCGACGTCGGCTGCGGGACCGGGCACGCGATGGTGATCCTCGCGAAGGCGTTCCCGGCCTCGACGTTCACCGGCTACGACATCGCCGAGGACGCCCTCGACCACGCCCGCGCCGAGGCCGCCGCCGAGGGGCTGACGAATGTGCGGTTCGAGCGCGCCGACGCCGCCGCCTTCCGCCCGCCCCAGCCCGTCGACGTCGCGTTCGCCATCGACGCCGTGCACGACCAGGTCGATCCGGCCGCGGTGCTGCGCGGGATCCACGACGCGCTGGTGCCCGGCGGCCGCTTCGTCATGGTGGACATGGCGGCGGAGACCGACCTCGCGGACAACGTCGGCAACCCCTTCGCCCCGTGGATCTACACGATCAGCACCCTGCACTGCATGACCGTCTCGCTCGCGGGCGGCGGCGCCGGGCTGGGCGCGGCGTGGGGGAAGGAGCTCGCGGTGCGCATGTTGGGCGAGGCCGGGTTCGGCGAGGTCACCGTGGCGCCGGCGCCCGGCCAGGCGCTCAACCTGATCTACGCGACGGAGCGGCCGGGCTGAGCCCGGCCGCTCCGGTCACCCCCCGGTCCCCCGGGGCGGTCCTCAGGCCTTGGCCTGCATGCTCTCCCGCGCGGGGTTGCCCTGGTCGTCCGCCTTCGGGTCCTTCTCCGCGGACTTCTCTCGGACCCCGGCCTCGATCCGGTCGCCGATCTCCTTGTCGATGTTGTGCCAGTACTCGAACGCGCGCTCGAGGATCGGCTCCGAGACGCCGTTGAGCAGGTGCCCGACGACGTTGTCGACCAGGCGACCGCGGGCTGCGTCGTCCATCACCTCGCGGACGAGCGTGCCGGGCTGACCCCAGTCGTCGTCCTCGGCGTGGTCGACGTAGGCGGACCGCATGATGTCGCCGTCCACCTGCCAGGTCGGGACGTGCTGCGAGGTGTCCGCGGCCGGGCCGCCGTAGGAGTTCGGCGCGTACACCGGGTCGGAGACCTTCTTCACCCGCATCGCGCCGTCCTTGGAGTACGAGTGCGTCTCCACGACGGGGGCGTTGACCGGGATCTGCTGGTAGTTGCCGCCCAGGCGGTGGCGGTGGGCGTCGGCGTAGGAGAAGAGCCGGGCGAGCAGCATGCGGTCCGGCGACGGCCCGATGCCCGGCACCAGGTTGTTGGGCTGGAACGCGATCTGCTCGATCTCGGTGTGGTTGTCCGTGGGGTTGCGGTCCAGCGTCATCCGCCCGACCTCGGTCAGCGGGTAGTCGCCGTGCGGCCACACCTTCGTCAGGTCGAACGGGTTGAAGCGGTACGTCTTCGCGTCCTCGTACGGCATGATCTGCACGTACAGGGTCCAGGACGGGTGGTCGCCGTCGCGGATGTGCTCGAACAGGTCACGGGTGTGGTAGTCCGTGTCCGCCGCGGCCATCTGGTCGGCCTCGTGCTGGGTGAAGGTCTGGATGCCCTGGTCGGTCTTGAAGTGGTACTTGACCCAGAACTCCTCGCCGGCCGCGTTGATCCACATGTAGGTGTGGCTCGTGTAGCCGTTCATGTGCCGCCAGGTGCGCGGGATGCCGCGGTCGCCCATGAGCCAGGTGACCTGGTGCGCGGACTCCGGCGAGAGCGTCCAGAAGTCCCACTGCATGTCGTGGTCGCGCAGGTTGTTGTCGGCGCGCCGCTTCTGCGACCGGATGAAGTGCTGGAACTTCATCGGGTCCTTCACGAAGAAGACCGGCGTGTTGTTGCCGACCATGTCGTAGTTGCCCTCGGACGTGTAGAACTTGATCGCGAACCCGCGGGGGTCGCGCCACGTGTCGGGGCTGCCCCGCTCCCCCGCCACGGTCGAGAAGCGGACGCCGAGCTCGGTCCGGGTGCCGGGCTGGAAGAGCGCCGCCTTGGTGTAGGCGCTCACGTCGTTGGTGACCTCGAAGTACCCGAACGCCCCGCTGCCCTTCGCGTGCGGCTGGCGCTCGGGGATGCGCTCCCGGTTGAACTGCGCCATCTGCTCGATGAGGTAGCTGTCCTGCAGCAGGATCGGCCCGCCGGGGCCGACGGTCAACGAGTGCTCGTCGCTCTCGACCGGGATGCCGGCATCGGTGGTGGTGGGGTTCGGGCGCGTGCTCGTCACGGGGGTGCGCCTCCTCGTGGATCGATCGATGGGGGCTCGCGTGGTGGGCGGGCCGGCGGCGCCGGACGCGCCGCCACCGTCGGTAGGCGTACCCGGGCCTCGCGCGCGCGACACCTCCGCCGCCGCTCGTCGACGCGTCCGGGTCCGCGTATCGCCGGGCTGCATACCGCGCTCGTTGCGGGGGTAGTGACGGTCTGGTCCGAGCACGGAGGTGTGCGTGATGGTCGACGACGACCGGCTCCCCCAGAACGACGACGCGACGGTCCCCGCGGCGCCCCCGACCGTGATGGCGATGGACGAGGACCAGCTGTGGGACGTGGTGCGGTCGCTGGCCGAGCCCGCCCGCGGCGAGCTGCGCGCACTGTCCTGATCTTCCCGGCCCGATCTCCCCGGCCCGATCTCCCCGGCCCGATCTCCCCGGCCCGATCTCCCCGGCCCGATCTCCCCCGATCCTCACCCTTCGCCGAGGTGATCGGCCTCGCCGCGCCGTGTAGCGTCGGACGTCCGACGGCGACGGGGCTGCGCGGTGGTGCGCGGGCGGTGATCAACGGATGATCGACAGGGACCGGGAGCGGCTGCTCGCCGGCGAGGTCGGGCGCATTCCGCGCCGGCCCGAGATCGTCGAGTCCTGGCGGCGCTCGCGCCTCTCCGGGGTCGATCCGGACCAGCTCGAGCTACCTCAGGCGCAGCCGGAGGAGAGCCGCTTCAGCCGCACCGCGACCCCGGTGCTGGAGGCCGCGGCGGACACCCTGGTCGGCGCCGACACGAGCCTGATGCTCACCGGCCCCACCGGCACGGTCCTGTGGCGCTGGACGGACACGGACGGCCTGCGCCGCCGGCTGGACCGGCGCTCGGTCGTGGTCGGCACCCAGTGGGCCGAGGAGCACGTCGGCACCAACGGGATCGGCACGGCGCTCGAGACCGCCCGCCCGGTCGTCGTGACCGGCGCGGACCACTACTCCGGCGCGTTGCACGGGTTCAGCTGCGCGGCCGCCCCGGTGCGGCACCCGATGACCCGGCGCGTGCTCGGCGCGCTGAACATGACCTGCCGCGCCGAGGACGCGAACCCGCTGGTCCGGCCCACGCTGCTCAAGCTCGTCCGGGAGATCGAGGCCGAGCTCTACGGCACCAGCAGCGCGCGGGAGCGCGAGCTTTTCCGGCACTACCTCAGCGCCCGGCGGCGCAGCTCGGCGGCGGTCGTGGTGCTCGACGGCGACATCCTCATCGCCAACCGCGCCGGCGCCCGCCTGGAGCTGGATCACCGGGCCTGGTGGGCCCGGGCGCAGGACGAGCTTGCCGGGGCCACCGAGGTGACCGTCCCGGCGGGCCCGCACGGGCCGGAGGTCCGCTGCCGCACCGTGACGTCGGCAGGCCGGACCGTCGGCCTGATCGTCACGGTCCCCGAGGCCGGCGAACGGCCCGGCCTGCCCACGAATCTGCCGGCCGCCTCCGCGTCGGGCGACGGGCTCGCCGACACCGTGCGCCGCCGGCTCGGGGCCGAGCCGTTGCTCGTGCACGGCGAGCCGGGCACGGGCAAGGCCACCCTGCTCGGCGGCGTGGGCCTCGCGGTGCACGACGCCGCGCGGGTGCCCACGACCGGCCTGCCGGCCTGGCTCGACGGGGTGCGCAGCGACCTTCGCGGTGGGGTGGCCCTGACCCGGCTCCACACGCTCGACGAGGCGGCCTGCGCGGCCCTCGGCGCGCTGCTCGACGACGTCGGCCAGCCCGCCCGGATCGCCGGCACCTGGTCCGGCGACCCCGCCACCGCCACCCCGGCCCAGCAGGCGCTGCTCGACCGCTTCGACCTCGACGCCGTCGTCGTCCCGCCGCTGCGCAGCCGCGCGGACGAGATCCCCGCGCTGCTCGACGGCCTGCTCGACGAGCTGACGGTCGACCGCCGCGCGCCGCGGCCCCGGCTCACCCCGGCCGCGACCGAGCTGCTGCGCCGGCACCCGTGGCCGGGCAACCTCCGCCAGCTCGCCGGGGTCGCACGCTGGCTGGCCCGGCAGGACCGCGCCGTCGTCGACGCCGACGACCTGCCCGCCCGGCTGCGCGCCGACGCCCCGCGGACCCGGCTGACCCCGATGGAGGCCGCCGAGGCCGACGCGATCCGGGAGGCCCTGCGGGACTGCGGGGGCAACAAGGTCGCGGCCGCCGCACAGCTGCAGATCGCCCGGTCCTCGCTCTACCGGAAGCTGCGGGAGTTCGGGATCTAGGAGACCGCTGAAGCACCCCGGCCTGCTGCGCGACGCCGCTCACGACGACCGGGGTGCTTCAGCAGTCTTCTAGGACATGTCGTCCATCGGTGCCGTGCCGGGCACGGTGAGGGCCGGCACCGCGTCGGGGGCGACGAGGAGCAGCACGCCGAGCGCGAGCAGCAGGACCGCCGTCGCGTAGGTCGTGAACCGGCGCCACGGCAACGTCTTCTCGAGGGTGATGAGCCCGGCGACGGCGGCCATCCAGGTGATGCTCATGACCCCCAGCGCGAACAGCGACGCCATCAGCGCCCAGCAGCACCCGACGCACCAGGCCCCGTTCTTCGCGCCCATCCGCACGGCGCCCCAGCGGCCCTCGCGCCAGGAGGTGAGCAGGAACCCGAGCGGGCTCGTGCACTTGGCGAGGCAGACGTCCTTGAGCGGCGTCAGCTCGTACCCGGCCGCGACGAGGAGGGTGCCCCCGGCGACCCACCGCCCCGCACCGTCCCACGCCGTGACGTCCCCGGGGACGTACCTGGCCGTCGTGGCGATCGCGAAGGCGGTCAGGCCGGCACCGGTCCACGTCAGGACGTACCCCGCGGTGAACAACAGCGGCGACACCGGGGACCGCTCCCGGGTCAGGCGGGCGTACAGCGCGACGGTCGGGGACACCGCCGGGAACATCATCGCGGCCATCATCACGACCCAGATGCCGAGGAACCAGCCGAGCTCGCCCAGGCCGGTCCACGGCCCCTCGTCCATGCCCTGCATCCGGCCGGCCGTCCACCACCAGGCGAGCGCGGCGAGGACGAAGAGGACGACGACGAGTCCGAGCCGGGCCCGGACGGCGGCGTACGCAGGCGCGAGACCGCCGGTCCGGCCGGGGTCCTGCGCCGGGGCGCTCATCGGGTCAGGCGGCCCAGGAGAAGTCGGACGTGGACAACCCGGTCTTGCCCTCGTACCGGATGCCGAACGCGTCGATCCGCGAGCGCCGCGCCTCCGCCATGGTCAGGTTCGAGCCGGCCGGGTGAAACATGCCGTCGAAGCGCACCGGCCGCCCGTCTTCGGCGCCGAACGGCACGATGTCCTCGACCTCGAAGTCGATCCGGTCGGGGACGCGCACGCTGTGCCGGAGCCCGTCGTGGTCGAGCTCGATCGCCGCCCGCTCGATCCCGACGACCTCGCCCACGAGGGGGGCCAGCGCGGCCATCGGGCCCCCGAGCTGCCCGCCGAACACCTTCACCAGCTTGTCGAACTGCTCGTCGGTGGCCTCGTCGTCGACGAACATCCCGAGGCGCCAGTTGCCGTCCGTCATCACCTTCGGCGTGTCGATGACGGCGACCACCCGGCGGCCCCGGACGTCCGTGCCGTCGACCTCGCCGTCGACGATGTCGAAGGCCAGGGTCGCCCGGCAGAAGTCGTAGGTGGCGCCGTGGTCGAGCGTCAGGTTGCACGGGCACATCAGCTCGCACGAACACGTCTCGACGAACCGTCCCCTGAGGTTCCACGCCATCGTCGGCTCCCTCCGCGAGGGCGACGATTGTCCGCTGTGGCGAACGGCCGGTCAACGGTCGTCCGACCTGCCGATCTGCCGGACGAGATCGAGGGCCCGCCCCAGCGTCGTCAGCCGCGCGTCGAGCGTGTCGCCGGCCGGGTAGAGCCGCACGGTGTCCACGCCCGCGTCCCGCCAGACCCGCAGTCGGGCGCGGACCATCTCCTCGGTGCCGATGAGCGTGGTGCCCAGCACCATCTCGTCCGTGACCAGGCCGGCCGCCCCGGCGCGGTCGCCGGCCTGCCACCGCTCGCGGACCTCGGCGGCGACCTCCGCCCAGCCCTGCCGGCTGTAGGCCTCGTTGTAGAAGTTGGTGCTCGCCGAGCCCATCCCGCCGAGGCTGAACGCCAGACCCTGCTTCCGCTCGGCGACCATGCCGTGCAGCTCGTCCTCGTCGGCGGCGAAGGCCACCTCGGCCCCCTGGCAGACGTCGAGGTCGGCGCGGGTGCGGCCGGCCGCGGCCAGGCCCTCGTCGAGCGGGTCGAAGTAGGCCGCGGCGCCCTCCGGGACGAAGCTCGTGCCGAGCCAGCCGTCGGCGGTCTCGCCGGTGAGCCGCAGCATCCGCGGGGACAGGGTGGCGAGGTAGATCGGGATGTCCGGGTTCGGCGCGGTGGACAGCCGCATCGGCCGGCCCTCACCGCCGGGCAGCGGGATGTGCACGGTCCCGCCGTCGAAGGCGATCTTCTCCCCGGCGAAGGCCTGCCGGATCACGGCGATCGTCTCCCGGGTCCGGGTGAGCGGGCGGGCGAAGGGGACGCCGTGCAGGCCCTCCAGGACCTGCGGGCCGGAGGGGCCGAGGCCCAGGACGAACCGGCCCTCCGTCATGTCCGCCAGCGTGAGCGCCGCCTGCGCGATCGCGACCGGCGTGCGCGTGCCGACCTGCACGATGCCGGAGCCGAGGGTGATCCGGTCCGTGCGTGCCGCCAGGTAGCCGAGCACGGACGGGGCGTCCGACCCCCACGCCTCGGCGACGAACACCGCGTCCATGCCCAGCTTCTCGGCCTCGACGACGAGCTCGACGGTCCGCCGGAAATCGCCGCCCGAGCCCTCGACCGTGGTGGCGGTGCGCATCACGCACCCTCGACGCGCTTCTTGATCGCCTCGACGGTGCCGGTCATGTTCGCCTCGAACTCCCGCAGCCGGACGAAGACGATCTTCTGCTCCTTGTCCGGCATCCGGTCGATCGCCAGGCTCAGCCCCGACCGCGCCGGGCCCATCCGCATCCACTGCCGCAGCCGGGTGCCGCCGTCGGCGGGCTCGAGGGTGAAACGCCAGGTCGCGGTGGGGTTCTCGGGGTCCTCGACGGCCCACGCGAACACCCGCGGCTCCTCGCACTCGACCACGTGCGAGACCGTGGACCACTCCCCCAGCGCGTCGTGCGCGCTGTGGCCCCGGAACCGCGCCCCCACCGCCGGGGCGCCGCCCTCGAGCCACTCCACGCGCCGGACCTCGGGGCTCTGCCCGGGCATCGCCTCGACGTCGACCACCGCGGGCCACACCCGCTCCGGCGGCGCGTCGACCCAGGTCTCGACCTCGACCGTCGGCTGGTCGGCGTAGCGGGCTCCGGTCCACTCCATCGGCGCGGCACTCCTCGTCCTCGGGGTAGTCGTCCCGAAGAGTGTCGCACGGAGAGTTGCGCACGAAAACCCAAGTGTCGTCCTGCTCCGCACCGCCGGTCGGTCCAGGACCCGCAGCGCCGATCCTCCGCGCGTGACCGCCCTACCGACGAGTAGAGCGCTGCTTCGAAGATTCGCAGGTCACAGCCCGGTTGTGGGCATGCGGGGCGAGGTACGACACTCGACCCGGTATGCCGTCGCCGACTCGGAACCGGGTGCCACGAAATGCAGGACCGCGCTCCGCGCCTCACCGGACTCGGGCACGCGTTGCCCGCCCGGGTCGTCACCAACGACGACCTCGCCAGGACGCTCGACACGTCCGACGAGTGGATCCGGAGCCGCAGCGGCATCGCCACCCGCCACCACGTCGACCCCGGAACCGCGACCTCCGACCTGGCCGCCGAGGCCGGCGCCCGCGCGCTCAAGGCCGACCTGCACACGGGCGGCACCGGCGAGGTCGACCTCGTCGTGCTCGCGACCACCACCCCGGACCGGACCTGTCCGGCCACCGCGCCGCTCGTGGCGCACCGGCTGGGTCTCGGCACGGTTCCGGCGTTCGACGTCAACGCCGTGTGCTCCGGGTTCCTCTACGGCCTGTCCACGGCGAGCGCGATGGTCACCGCCGGCGCCGCGGACTCCGTGCTGCTGGTCGCCGCCGACACGTTCTCGACCATCGTCGACCCCGCGGACCGCCGCACCGCCTTCCTCTTCGGCGACGGCGCCGGGGCCGTGGTGCTGCGGGCCGGCGGCGCACGCACGGGGCACGCCCCCACGGTCCACGACATCGTCCTGGGCAGCGACGGCGGGCAGGAGGACCTGATCATCACGCCCGGCGGCGGCTCCCGCGAGCCGGGGTCGGACGAGCGCTGGTTCACCATGCAGGGCCAGGCGGTCTACCGGCAGGCCGTCGACCGCATGACCGGCTCCACCCGGGAGATCCTCGACCGCACCGGCTGGGCCGTCGACGAGGTCGACCGCTTCGTGGGCCACCAGGCCAACCGCCGGATCCTCGACGCCGTGGCCCACCGGCTCGGCGTGGCCGCGGACCGGGTCGTCGCCAACCTCGACCGCGTCGGGAACACCGCCGCCGCCTCCATCCCGGTCGCGCTGTCCGACGCGCACGACCGCGGGATCCTGCGCCCCGGCGACAAGGTCGTGCTCACCGCGTTCGGCGGCGGTGCGACCTGGGGTGCCGCCACGCTCACCTGGCCCGACCTGGGCTGACGCCGGTCCGGACCGCCCGCGTCGACCGGTCCGCGGCCGGCGCCTGCCACGATGGCGCCCGTGGACGATCTCGCGGGCTTCCTGGGGCGGACCGCGCCGTTCAGCTCGCTGCCGGAGCGCGAGCTGCGGCGGGTCGCCGAGGCGGCCGAGGTCGTCGACCATCCGCCGGGCGCGCAGATCCTCGACGCGTTCGCGGAGGCCGGCGAGGCGGTCCACGTCGTGCTCTCCGGCCAGGTCGAGATGTGGACCGTCGACGACGCCTGCGACCGGCCGGCCGACGAGACGGTCGGCCGCGGCGGGGTCTTCGGGCAGACGTCCGTCCTGACCGGCGCCGCCGTCGGGCCGCGGGCGGTGGCGCTCGGCCCGGTGCGGCTGGTGCGGATCCCGCGCAAGGCCGTGGCCTCGGCGTTCTCCTCCCCCGCGGGCGTCCGGCTGCTCGCCCACGACCTCTTCGACGCCCGCAGTCGCACCGGCCCGGCGCCCCGCTTCCGGACCGTCGACGACCTGGTCGTGTCCGAGCCCGTGCTCGGCACGCCGGAGACCACGGTGGCGGAGGCGGCGCGGCTGATGACCGAGCGGGGGGCGGGCTATGTCGCCGTCCCGGTCGGCGACGGCCGGTTCGGGCTGGTCACCGACGCCGTGCTGCGCGCGCGGGTCGTGGCCGAGGGGCGGCCCGGGGACACACCGGTCACCGACGTCATGACCCCGGTGGCCCGCACCGTGCGGACCGGCACGCCCACCGCCGACGTGCTGCAGGAGCTCACCGAGCATCGGCTCGACCTGCTGCTGGTCGTCGACGCGGACGGCCGGCTGCGCGGGGCGGTGGACCCGCAGGACTTCCTCGCCTCGCCGTCGGCGGCCGGGGTGGTGCTGCGCGAGCAGGTGGTGCGGGCCGAGGGGCTCGACGACGTGGTGAGCCTCGCCCGCCGGCTCCCGCTCCTGCTCGGCGACCTCGTCCGGCAGCGGCGGGAGGCCTCGGAGACCACGGCGGCGTACTCCACCGTGGTCGACGCCGTGATGCGGCGGGTCCTGACCCTGGTCCTCGCCGGGCGTCCGGACCTCGACGAGGCCGAGGTCACCTGGATGCTGCTGGGCAGCAACGCCCGCCGCGAACCGACCCTCGGCTCGGACATCGACTCCGCGGTGGTGTTCGCCGAGTCCGTCGACGCGCGCCGGGCGGCCGCCTACCGGGGCGCGTTCGCCGAGGTCGCCGACGTGCTGCGCCGGGCGGGCCTGCGGGTCGACGCGCACGGCGCCACCCCGGCGTCGCCCACCTTCGCGCGCACGCGGTCCCAGTGGCGCGCGGCCGCCGAGCAGTGGCTGGTCTCGCCCCTGGACGGCCAGGGGATGCTCATGGCGTCCCTGCTGCTCGACGGCCGCCCCATCCAGGGCGACCCCGCCCGGCCCGTGGTGACCGAGGTGTTCGCCGGCGTGCGCGACCACCCGGCCACGATGAAGCTGCTGGTCCGGGAGTCGCTGTCGCACCGGGCGCACCTGCGGTCGGTGCGCGACGTGCTCGCCGGGCGCGGCGGCACGTTCGACCTCAAGGCGCACGCCCTGCGGCCGGTCGTCGAGATGGCCCGGTGGGCGGCGCTGAGCGTGCGGTCCCCCGAGCTGTCGACGCGGGCCCGGCTCGCCGCGGCGGCGGGCTCGGTGCTGCTGTCCCGCGACCAGGGCACCACGCTCATCGAGGTGTTCGAGGTGCTCCAGCGGGTGCGGCTGCGCCAGCAGCTCGCGCAGTTCGACCGCGGCGAGCCGCTGTCCGACGTCGTGTGGATGCGCCGCCTCTCCCCGCTCGACCGCAGCCTGGTCGCGCAGTCGGTGCGGGAGATCGCCACGGTGCAGAAGCGGCTCTACAACCTGCTGCAATACACCTCGCCGCAGGAGTGGGGCCGCCCCGACCACGCCTGAACGCACGAACGGCGCTCTCGCTCACATCTGGTGAACGAGAGCGCCGTTCGCTCGGCTGTGGGTCAGGCCTTGGACTCGGCCCGCTTCGGCAGCACCCAGTCCGGCCGCGGGAAGTGGCAGGTGTAGCCCCACGGGATGCGCTCCAGGTAGTCCTGGTGCTCGGGCTCGGCCTCCCAGAAGTCGCCCGCCGGCTCGACCTCGGTCACGACCTTGCCCGGCCAGAGCCCGGAGGCGTCGACGTCGGCGATGGTGTCCTCGGCGACGCGCTTCTGCTCGTCGTCGAGGTAGTAGATCGCCGAGCGGTAGGACAGGCCGACGTCGTTGCCCTGCCGGTTCTTCGTGGTCGGGTCGTGGATCTGGAAGAAGAACTCCAGCAGCTCGCGGTAGCTGGTCCGCTCCGGGTCGAACTCGATCTCGATGCCCTCGGCGTGCGTGCCGTGGTTGCGGTAGGTGGCGTTCGGGACGTCCCCACCCGTGTAGCCGACGCGCGTCGACACCACGCCCGGCCGCTTGCGGATGAGGTCCTGCATGCCCCAGAAGCAGCCCCCTGCCAGGATCGCCTTCTCGTAGCGGCTCATCACTGCTCCCTTCTCGTGCTGTTCCCGCGCTGTGCAGTCCCACGATTGTCAACGGATCGGCGTCCGTCGATAGTCCCGTACCCCGGCGCCACCGGTGATCGCCCAGCGTGCCCCGGCGTCGTCGTGCGCCCGGATCGTGCGGGCCGGCCCGGCCAGGGTCGCGCGGTCCTCATGCCGTAGCGGCGGGTGATGTGCACTGCACGCGCCCCCGGGATCTCGACGTCGGGACCGGCCCGTCGCAGCTCAGGCACCTACCGGCCGCGCCACGTAGATCGCGTTCTGCGGGCGCGGGGAGGGCAGGCGCGCCTCCACCGCGAAACCCTCCTCGGCCAGGAGCGCCTCCGCGCGCTCGTGGCCCCACATCGCGCCGAGCCCGGCCCCACCGCCGGAGAGGGAGACGGGCAGGCAGTGCAGGACGCTGATGCCGAAGGCCGAGGTCGCACCGGGGTCGCCGGCCAGGTCGGGCAGGTGGCCGGTGTAGGAGATGTCGACCATCACGAACAGCCCGTCCGGCGCGAGCAGCCGCCGGACCCCGCGCAGCGCGGCCCCGGGGTCGGCGAGGTCGTGCACCACGTCCACCGCCAGCACGACGTCGACGGACCCGGCCTCGCCCGGCAGCGCGGCCGCGTCGGCCACCTCGTACCGCAGGTTCGGCCGTTCCCCACGCCCGGCCTCGGCCGCCGCGACCGCCTCGGGGACGACGTCGACGCCCGTCACCGTGCTCGCCGGGAACGCGTCGGCCACCAGCCGGGCCACCTGCCCGGCGCCGCACCCGACGTCGAGCACCCGGGCCCCGGCGCGCAGCCGGTCGGCGAGCCCCGGGACCGGGCCGAGGAAGCCCGCGACGAACCGTTCCTCGTACAGCCAGCGGCGGGAACCGCCGAGCGCCTCGCCGGCCCGCTCCGCGTAGACCTGCGGCGGGATGCCCGCGCCGTCGCCGAACCGCGCGGCGACCTCGGGCGCCATCCCGGTCAGCCGCACGAGCATGTCGGCGATCGGGGCGAGATTCGCGGCCGTCGGCCCGCTGAGCACGCCCGCGGCGTCGTCGGCGAAGCGGTAGGTCCCGCCGGCCGCGTCGACCTCGACGAACCCGGCGCCGACCAGGGCGCCCAGCCACTCGCGGACGTACCGCGCGTCGGCCCCGGCCCGCTCGGCGAGCTCCGCGGCCGACGCCGGCCCCACGGCCAGCGCGTCGAGCAGGCCCAGCCGGTGCCCGAGCGCGACCATCGTGACCACGACGTGGCCGGCCAGCATGTCCGCCAGCCGCTCGGACGGCGTCCCCTCCATGCGCTCCTCCCGCCCGGAACTAGGCCGCCGGGAACGCGGTCGGCATCACGAGGACCACCTTGCCCTGCGCGTGACCCGCCTCCACCTCGGCGAGCGCGGCCCCGGCCTCGTCGAGCGGCAGCACCCGCGTGACGTGCGGGTCGAGCGCGCCCTCCTCGACCAGCCGGACCAGCGCGGTGAGCACCGCGGTGCTGCGGTCGCGCTCCACGTCCCGCCCGCCCAGCTCCTTCACCAGCGGCTTGTCGGCGACCGACAGGAGCATGGTCCGGTCCGTGAGCAGCGTGGCGACGGTGCGCAGGGCCTCGCCGCCGACCAGGTCGAACACGGCGTCGATCCCCTGCGGCGCCGCCTCCCGGATCCGGTCGAGCACGCCCTCGCCGTAGGCCACCGGGGTGGCGCCGAGCCCGGCGACCAGGTCGCGCTTGGCCGGGCTCGCGGTGCCGACCACACGGATCCCGCGGGCCCGGGCGAGCTGGACGACGGGCACGCCGACACCGCCGCCCGCGCCGTTGACCAGCAGCGTCGAGCCCGGTGTGAGCTTCAGGTCCTCGAGCGCGTCGTACGCGGTGCCGGCCGCCACCGGCAGCGCCGCCGCGACCTCCGGCGGGACGCCCTCCGGCCGGTGTGCCGCGAAGGAGGCCGTGACCAGTGCCTCCTCGGCCCAGCCCCCGACCATCCCGGGGCAGCCGCCGAAGACCTCGTCGCCCTCCGCGAACGCGTCGACGCCCGGACCGAGGGCCACGACCGTCCCGGCCACCTCGCGGCCGAGCACCGCCGATCCGACCGTGCCGTAGGAGCCCTCGCGCAGCCGCCAGTCGCCGGGGTTCACCCCGGCCGCGCGCACCCGCACGCGCAGCTCGCCGGGGCCCGGTTCGGGGACCGGCACCTCGAGGAACGCCTCGTTCTCCGGTCCGCCCACCGCCATGAAGCCGTACGCCCGCATCGGTGCTCCTTCCGCCGCGACCGATGATCGCACCCCGGAAGGTGAGCCAGGCCCCGCCGGGACCCGGGTGTCGCGGCGTCGATCACGTGCAAACCCTTGAGCAGCAACCCGAATCGCACGCCCTCACCGACGCACGAGGAAGGTCATCCATGGCGAACGCCGCCGTCATCAGCCAGCTCCGCACGCTCGAACAGCTCACCCGCACCGAGCTCCAGAGCTCCGCACCGCGGACGGCGTCCGGGCCGTGATCCGGTACGAGGAGCGGCACAAGAACCGTTCGAGCGTGGTCTCCGCCGCGCAGACGCACTTCGCGTCGCTGGCCGAGGAGATCGTGGGCGTCGAGTAGGACCCCTCCTGACTTCCGACCTCGGGGAGTCGCGCACGTCTCGTCCCCCACGGGACGGCGCGGCTCCCCCCGCGTGTTCTGACAGGTGAGATGAGCACACCCCTCCGCACCCGGCTCTGGGTGCCGAAGCACGTCGTCGTCACCCGGTCCGCCGCCGAGCTCCCGCACACCGCCGGGATCCTCGCCCGCTGCGAGGCCGCGGGCGTCGACGACGTCGAGTTCCTGCGCTCCGACCGCCTCACCGGCCTGCGCGGCGCGGACGAGCGCGCCACCTACGCGCGGGCCAAATCCACGCTCGCCGTGGTCGTCAGCCCACCGTCGGCCCGGAAGCTCCAGCCGATCCCGCCCAGCGCCGACTGGCGCGTCGACCTGGCCCGCGGCTGCCCGGCGCACTGCCAGTACTGCTACCTGGCCGGCTCGCTCGGCGGCCCGCCGGTCACGCGGGTCTACGCCGACCTCGACACGATCCTCGCCGGGATGCACGCCTACGTCGGCAGCGGCGCGGTCACCTCGGGCACCGAGGCACGCGGCCACGAGGGCACGACCTTCGAGGCCTCCTGCTACACCGACCCGCTGGTCATCGAGCACGTCACCGGCAGCCTCGCCGCGGCGATCACCCACGTCGGGACGCACGACTTCGGCGGGCCCGTGCAGCTGCGGGCGACCACCAAGTTCGGTGCGGTGGAACCGCTGCTCGACCTTCCCCACCACGGGCGCACCCGGATCCGCGCGTCGGTCAACGCCGACGCCGTCGCCGGCCGGTTCGAGGGCGGGACCGACCCGGTGGCCGTGCGGCTCGCCGGGCTCGGCGCGCTGGCCCGGACCGGCTACCCGGTCGGCCTGACGATCGCGCCGATCATGCCGGTGGACGGCTGGCGCGGGCGGTACACCGCGCTGCTCGCCGACGCCGCCGCGGAGCTCGACGGCGTGCCGGGGCTCGACCTCACCGTCGAGTGCATCACCCACCGGTTCACGCCGGGCTCCAAGGAGGTGCTCGAGGGCTGGTACCCGCGCACGAAGCTGGAGATGGACCCCGAGCGGCGCTCCCGCAAGCACGGCAGGTTCGGCGCGGTGAAGTACGTGTACCCGGCCGCGGAGATGGCCGAGATGCGCACGTGGTTCACCGCCGCACTGGCGGACCTGCTGCCGGCCGGACGGCTGCTCTACTGGACCTGATCGGAGCCGGCGTCGGCATCGGGATCGGCTCGGCGGTACAGGAAGATCCCGTACGCGTGCTCGTCGTCGACCCATTCGGTCTGCGGCGTGAAGCCGTGCCGGCCGACCTCCGCGGCGATCCCCTCCGGCTCGAACTTCGCCGAGAAGCCGACGTTGATCGAGCCGCCGCGGCGCAGGTCCAGCTCCATCCCGAGCGCCGGGAGCGCGGCGGTGTGGTCCGCCAGCACCTCGAGGTGCCCCTCGACGACCGGGCCGACGGCGTGGGCCCGCGGCTCGTAGCGCTCCAGCCGGAAGTCGGCCCCGAACCGGTGGTTGAGGTGGCTGAGGTGGTTGAGCCGGAACCGGCGGAAGGCGTCGTACCCCGGCGGGTCGTTGTAGCAGCGCTCCAGCTCGCCGGACGGTTTCACCAGGTCCGCCGAGACGAGCAGGCCGTCGCCCGGCCGCAGCGCGGCGGCGATCTCGCCGTAGAGGGCGTGGCGCTCGGCCGGGGTCGTGTTGCCGACGTTGCTCCCCAGGAACGCGACGACCACCGGCTCGCCGTCCGCGCGCAGCTGCGCCAGCCCCGCCTCGTACCGCCCCCACAGCCCGCGGACGACCAACCCGGGCAGCGCCGCGATGAGCTCCGCGGCGCTGTGCTCCAGCATCTCCCGGCTGACGTCGACCGGCAGGTACGTCGTCGGCCGCAGGCGCAGGCAGGCGTCAAGCAGCAGCCGGGTCTTCTTCCCGCTGCCGCTGCCCAGCTCGGCCAGCCGGGGCGTGTCCAGCGCGGCCGCGATCTCCCCGGCGTACCGCTCGAGCAGGGTCCGCTCCACCCGCGTCAGGTAGTACGTGGGCAGCTCGGTGATCGCCTCGAACAGCTGCGACCCCAGGGCGTCGTACCCGAAGTGCGGCGGGATCCGCGGCACCGGCTCGCGCAGGCACGCGGCCAGCAGCTCGCCGTCGTCCCAGAACGAGTCGTCGACCGGGAGGATCTCGGTGTCCATGGGCCCATGGTGGGGGCGACCTACGCCAGCGGCATGCGGAGGCTGGACTCCCCGCGGTCCCAGCAGCCCAGCAACCGCTCCCCCATCCGCTCGCCGAGGAACAGGCTCGCGCGGATCCCGAACACGACGTCCGCGGCCAGCTCCGGCTCCGCCGCCAGCAGCGGCGCCAGGACGCTGCGCCGCACGACCTGCTCGTGCACCGCGTCGGCCTCCACGTGCTCGTCGTAGAACCGGATCGAGGCGGGCCCGCAGTCCAGCCGGCGCATGCCGCGGACCAGTCGTTCCGAGCCGGGCGACGAGGTCAGCTCCACCATCGCGAACTGTCCGACCGAGGCGCCGCGCAGGCTGCGGTGCAGGCCGCACAGCGACATCAGGTTGACCTCGGCGAGGGTCTCGCCGGGCACGTGCTCGACGTAGGCGCAGTAGGCGTCGGAGAGCCCGAGCTCGGTCATCATCTCGGCGAAGAGCAGCGCGTGCATGCGCTCGGGCCGCCCGGAGCCGTACTCGTCGTGCTCGACGGTGACGAGCCCCGCCTTGGCCGCGCCGCTGAGCCGCGGGATCGCCCAGGCCTGCGGGTCGGCCTCCTTGAGGTGGTAGATCGAGCGGTGCGCCACGTACTCGCGCAGCTGCTCGAGCGTCCCCTCGCGCTGCAGGTGGTGCGACACCCCGCGCACACCCGGCCCGATCGGCTCGACGAGGAGTGCGTCCACCTCTGCGGTGACGTCGTCCCCGGGCTCGACGTCCGCCCGCAGCGCGGCGAGGAACACCCGCTCCAGCTCGCGGCGCACGCCGAGCAGCTCCGGGTCCCACTCGCGCTCGGCGTCGACCCCGGCGAAGCCCCGGTAGTGCAGCTCGTAGCAGCAGTGCAGGGCGAGCTGCAGATCGTCGCCGTAGGGCTCGGCGCCGGCTGCGTCCACGGGGCCGAGCGGGCCGCCGCGCAGCGCTCCGATCACGGCGTCGGAGAGGGGGCCGCGGGGTGCGGGCAGCTCCGGCGACCCCGCCTGGTCCAGGAAGCTCGGTGCGAGGGTGCTGGTCACGCGTCGGGTCCTTCCTGCCGCACCTTGCGGCGGTGGCTGGCGTCGCAGATCGGGTAGCGCTTGCTGCGCCGGCAGTGGCAGACGGCCGTCACGGCCCGGTCGGAGCGGACGCGGGTGCCGTCGGGCAGCTCCAGCTCGACGGGTCCGGAGATCAGCGCCGGGCCCTCGTCGGTGAGCAGGACGCGCGTCGGCTCGGGATCAGCCACGGCGTGCCTCCACGACCACCAGCTCCTCCAACCTGTCGCCCGGCTCGATCAGGCCATGCTTCTCCAGCATGCTCGCCCGGGAGCGCATCACGGGCCCGAACGGGATCCGCGCACGCTCGACGACCTCGGCCGCCAGACCGGTGCGCTCCAGCCGCTCGACGGTCGCCTCGGGGCCGCAGACCTGCGAGTGCACGATCAGCAGCACGCCGTCGGGCTCGAGGTGGTCGGCGGCGCCGTCGCAGATCCGGTCGAGCACCGCGCGCCCGTCCGGTCCGGCGTCCCAGCTGCGGCCGGGGGTGTGCCGCGGCAGCACCGAGCTCTCCGACGGCACGTACGGCGGGTTCGCCACGATCATCCCGAACCGGCGGCCGTGCAGGGGCGCGAAGAGGTCGCCGCGGTGCACGCGCACGGGCGCCCCGTGCAGGAGGCAGTTGAGCCGGGTCGCCGCCACGCAGCGCCGGGAGAGGTCGACCGCGGTCACCGACGCCGCGCCCTCGCGCCAGGCCGCGAGGGCCAGGGCACCGGTGCCGGTACCGAGGTCCAGCACGTCGCGGCCGGCGGCGTGCCGGGACAGGCTGCCGGAGAGGAGCTCGGTGTCGGACTGGGCCCGGTAGACGCCGGGCGGGCAGAAGAGGATCACGTCGGGGTCCTGCCTGTCGTCGGGCCCGTCGCCGGGGGCGGAGGGGTGAGCGTGGTGGGCGACAAGGCGGAGCTACCCGTACGCCGGGCGACTATGCCGTTCTTCCCCGGCCCGGTCTACAGGGGCGGCAGGGTCTGCGGCAGCCCGATGAGCGGGCGGAGCGGATCGCCGTGCGCGGCGAGGCGGGCCGGCAGGGTGCGGACGGTCCAGCGGTCCGGGCGCAGGTCCTCGTCGTCGAGCTCGTCCCACTCGATCGGCACGGACACCGGCGCGTCGGGCGCGGGGCGGGCGCTGAACGGGGCCACGAGCGTCTTGTTGATCGCGTTCTGGGTGTAGTCGAGGCGGATCAGCCCGGAGCGGCGGTCGGTGTACCACTCCCACGTCACGAGCTCGGGCACCATGCGGCCGACCGCCTTCGACAGCCGCTCCACCCAGCGCCGGGTGTCGGTGAAGGTGTAGCCCGCCTCGACCGGCACCCAGATCTGCACACCGCGCTTGCCGGTGACCTTCGGCGCGGCGCGCACGCCCAGGTGGTCGAGCGCCGTGCGGTAGAGCCGGGCCAGCACAAGGACGTCGGCGAACGTGCTGTTCGTCCCCGGGTCGATGTCGATCAGCGCCCAGGTCGGCTCGTGGACGTCGGGCAGCCCGGAGGTCCACGGGTGCAGCTCCAGAGCGCCGAAGTTGGCCATCCAGACCAGCGCGGCGGCGGAGTCGACCACCGCGTAGACCTGGGTCTCCCCCGGGTCGGCCTCCGGGTTCCGCCAGCGCCGCAGCCACTCCGGCGCGTGCGACGGGACCTCCTTCTGCCAGAACCCCGGACGGTCGACGCCGTCGGGGTAGCGGTGCAGGTTCACCGGCCGGTCGCGCAGGTAGGGCACGAGGTAGGGGGCGACGGCGGCGTAGTGCCGGATCACGTCCCGCTTGGTCAGCGGGTCGTCCCGGCGCCCGGGGAACAGCACCTTGTCCAGGTTGGTCAGCGCCAGCTCGCGGCCCCCAACCTCCCAGATGCCCTTTCGGCGCAGCAGGTCCAGGGCGGCAAGCTCCTCGGGGGTGACGGTGTCGGGGGTGACGGTGCCGCCCGGCTCGTCGTCGGGCGGCGGGGGCGCGGCGCGTTCCTCGGTGCGGGCCGGTACGGCCGCGGCGGAAAGGGCCGGCAGCACCACCTCCTCCGGCTCGCGGTCCGGGCGCAGGCCCCGCCACACCGAGTGCCGCAGCCGGCCGTCGTGGGTCAGGGTGCGGTACTCGACCTCCCCGACCAGGCACGGCTCGATCCACGTGACGCCCCGGGCCTGGTCGCGCGGCACCGGCTCGTCGAACGGGCTGGTCGCGCGGCGCAGCGGGCCCAGCCGCTCCAGCAGCGCCTGCAGGGTGGCCTCGGTGAAGCCGGTGCCGACGTTGCCGACGTAGCGCAGCCGGCCGTCCGCGTCGTGCGCGCCGAGGAGCAACGAGCCGAGGGTGGAGCCGCGGTTGCCGCGGCCGGCGGTCCACCCGCCGAGCACGACCTCCTGGCCGTGGAACAGCGCCGTCTTCACCCAGGCCGCCGAGCGCCGCCCCGGCTCGTACCGCGAGGTGCGGCGCTTGGCGACGATCCCCTCCAGCCGGTGCTCGCGGGCCACCTCCAGCGCCTGCGCGGGCGTGACGTCGGTGAACGACGGCGGCACGGACACCCGGCGCCACGCGTCGACCCCGAGGTCGGCCAGCCGCTCGCGGCGGCGGTCGTAGGGCTCGCCGAGCAGCGACCCGCCGTCGATCCGCAGGACGTCGAACAGGTACAGCTCCACCGGGACCGACTCCAGCAGCGTGGCCGGCGGGGTCCGCACGTGCATGCGGTGCTGGAGCAGCCCGAAGTCCGGCCGGCCCGCGGCGTCGAGGGCCACGATCTCCCCGTCGAGCACGAGGTCCCGGTCGGTCGGCACCGCCGCGACCAGCTCCGGGTAGCCGCCGGTGACGTCGTTGCCGTTGCGGCTGACGAACCGCACGCTCCCGCCCTCGACCACCACGAGGGCGCGCACGCCGTCCCACTTGAACTCCACGGCCCACCCCGGGTCGACGGGCGGCCGCCCGGCCGTGGCCAGCATCGGGCGTAGCTCGTCGCCGTTCGCGGAGGAGGTGGGCACGGCTCCACCCTGCCGACTCCGCGGCCGGGCGGCCACCGTGGACCACCCGGTCGTGGCAGGTCAGGGCCCCGCCGTGCCCCGGTCCGCGGTGTTCGGCCCCGCCATGCCCAGCTCCGCCATCCGCCCGGCCACCGCATCCCTCGACGACGCGTGCTCGGACAGCCGCACGGTGAACGTCTGCTCCAGCCGGTACCCGCGTTCGAGGTCGAGCGGCTCGCAGCCGTTGAGCGACTGCTTGGCCAGGGTGAGGGCGTGGCGGTCCTTGGCCGCGACCGACCGGGCCAGCCGCAGCGCCGCGGGCAGCAGCTCCTCGTGCGCGACGACCTCGGCCGGGGCGCCCCAGTCCCGGAAGGTGGCCGCGTCGACCGGTTCGGCGGTGAAGAACAGCCGCCGCACCGCCTGCTGCGGGAGCATCCGCGCGGTGAAGCGGCCGCCGCCCAGCACGCCGACGCCCATCTCGGGCAGGCCGAAGGTGGCGCGCTCGGAGGCCACCACGAGGTCGCACGACGCCACCAGGCCGAGCCCGCTGCCCAGCGCCGGCCCGTTCACGGCGGCGACGACCGGGACCGCGCACTCGAGCAGCGCGGAGAAGCAGCGCCGCACCGTCCGCATGTGCTCCTCGCCGTGTCGGGCGTCCATCGCCGCGAAGTCCCGCAGGTCGTTGCCGGCGCAGAACACGTGGCCGCGGCCCGTCAGGACCGCGCATCGGATCTCCTCGTCGGCGGAGACGGCGTCGAACACCTCCCCGAGCTCGGCGTAGAACGCGTGGTCGATCGCGTTGACCTTGCCGCGGGCCAGCTCCAGCACGGCCACGCCGGGCTCGGGCCGGGACACGAGCACGTGCTCGGACCCCTCGAACCGGGGCACTCGGCCACCTCGTTCCGATCGTCGTCACGGGCGCCCGGGCGGACCGCCCCGCCCGAGCCTAGGAGGCCGCGGACGGCGTCCGGGGTGAGCGGCCCAGGGACCAACGGCCCGGCGGTGCCGGGCCCTCCGCCCGGATGCGCCAGGTGGGAGCACTGGAACTCTCGGCGTCCCGTCGAGCGGGAAGGAGCGACACCTGGTGACCACGTACTCGTTCCGGTGCGAGGAGCACGGCACGGTCGACGTCCGCCGCGGCTTCGGCCTGGCGCCCGCCGTGGCGCCGTGCCCGGTGTGCGGCCTGCCGATGCGCCGGGTCTGGACCGCGCCGATGGTCTCCCTCGCACCGCGGGCGGCCGTCGAGGCGATCGACCTGGCGGAGCGCAGCCGCACCGAGCCGGAAGTGGTCACCCGCGTACCCGGCAGGCCCGGCGGCCGCACGGTCGCGCCGACCCCGGCGCAGCGGCGCCTGCCACGCCCCTGACCCGCCCGGCGGGCATGCCGCCCCACGACACGGCCGGGACGACCGGACCGGACGCGGGGCGGTCCGCCCTGCCCGGAGAGGAGATCTCATGGCCAGCGTCGGCCTGTTGTACGTCGGAGCGGTGCTCTTCCTGAACGGCGCGATGCTGCTCGGCTGGGTCGAGGCCAAGTCCGCGGCACCCCTGAACCTCTTCGTCGGCCTGCTCCAGGTCGTCACCCCGACCTACCTGATCTTCACGGCGGCCGGTGACCCGACGATCGTGCTCAACGCCTCCGGTCTGTACCTGTTCGGCTTCACCTACCTCTACGTGGCGTGCAACCTCTGGGGTGGGCTCGACGGCACCGGGGTCGGCTACTTCTCCCTGTTCGTCGCGATCTGCGCGATCGGGTACTCCGTGCTCAACTTCGTCAAGCTCGGCGACCCCGTCTTCGGCGTCATCTGGCTCTACTGGGCCTTCCTGTGGGCACTGTTCTACGCGCTGCTGGGCCGCGGGGTCGGCAGGATCGGGCGCTACACGGGTGCGGTCGCGGCGATCCAGGGCTGGGTGACCGGAGCGATCCCGGCGTTCGTGCTGCTCAACGGCTGGTGGGGCTACTCGGCCGGGTGGACCGCCATCGGGCTCGCCGTGTTCGCCGTCGTGGTCTTCGGCCTGCTCTACCCGCGCCTGACCCGCCCGAGCGCGGACACCACCCCACCGACGGAGCGCACGCCGCAGGACCGCGGCGCGGCCGTCTCACCCTGATCCGCACCCGTTCCGCCGGCACACGAATCGAGGTACCACCATGCCCGAGGTCGTCTTCCCCCTGGACTCGATGAAGAGGTTCACCGAGCAGCGGATCGTCGGCCACAACCGCTGGCACCCGGACATCCCCGCGCTGGTGCGGGCCAAGCCGGGCGACACCTTCCGGGTCGACTGCCGGGAGTGGTTCGACGGGGCCATCCACAACAACGACTCCGCCGACGACATCCTCAACGCGCCGCTGCCGAGCGTGCACGTACTGAGCGGCCCGATCTCGGTCGAGGGCGCGGAACCCGGCGACCTGCTGATCGTCGACATCCTCGACGTCGGGCCCATCCCGCAGGAGGACTCCGGCCCGCTCGCCGGGCAGGGCTGGGGCTACACGGGCGTGTTCGCCACCCGCAACGGCGGCGGCTTCCTCACCGAGCAGTTCCCCGACGCCTACAAGGTGATCTGGGACTTCCGGGGCGGCGTGGCCACCTCCCGGCACGTTCCCGGCGTGTCCTTCGTCGGGATCGTGCACCCCGGCCTGATGGGCACGGCGCCGTCGCACGACCTGCTCCGCAAGTGGAACGCGCGCGAGCAGGCCCTGATCGACACCGACCCGGACCGCGTACCCCCGCTGGCCCTGCCGCCGAACCCGGACTCGGCGATCCTCGGCTCGCTCGGCGGCGACGACTTCGACCGCGTGGCCCGCGAGGCCGCCCGCACCGCCCCGCCGCGCGAGAACGGCGGCAACCAGGACATCAAGAACCTGACCAAGGGCTCGCGGATCTTCTACCCGGTGTTCGTGGAGGGCGCGAACCTGTCCATGGGCGACCTGCACTTCTCCCAGGGCGACGGCGAGATCACCTTCTGCGGCGCCATCGAGATGGGCGGGTTCATGGACCTGGGCGTCGACGTGATCAAGGGCGGGATGGACACCTTCGGCGTGTCCGAGAACGCGCTGTTCATGCCGGGCCGCACGGACCCGCAGTACAGCGAGTGGCTGGCCTTCTCCGGCACCTCGGTGACGCTCGGCGGCGAGCAGCGCTACCTGGACTCGCACCTGTCCTACCAGCGGGCCTGCCTGCACGCGATCGACTACCTGCAGAAGTTCGGCTACTCCGACATCCAGGCCTACATGATCCTGGGTGCGGCGCCGATCGAGGGCCGGCTGTCCGGCGTCGTCGACATCCCGAACTCGTGCTCGACGGTCTACCTGCCGACGGAGATCTTCGACTTCGAGGTGCGCCCGGGCAAGGGCGAGCCGCACAAGGTCGACCCGGGTGCCGGCGTGCCGGTGGCACGCGCCTGACCCGCACCGGCCCGGGCGTCCCCACCCCGCCCGGGCCGGACCCGGGCGGGGTGGGGGGCGGGGCCGCGCAGGCTGGGGTGCGCGGCCCCGGTCCGTGCGCGGCTCAGGCGGCGGTGCCGCCGCTGGGCTCGGCGGGGGACGCCGTGTTCGGCACGGCGGCCCGGACCGTCGGTTCGAGGATCTCCTCGACGAGCCGCGCGACCAGGGCGTGGGCGCCGAAGCGGTGCCCGAAGTCCTCCCAGATCAGCAGCTCGCGGGCGAGCAGCTCGCCGACCGGGCCGGGGAACCGCTCCGGGGCGAGCAGGGCGGCCCTGCGCAGCCGCACGCGCTGGTCGTTCGGCATCGAGGCGCGCCGGCGGCTGGGCCGGTCGAGGGGGTCGTCCACCCGGTCCACGGGACCGGGCGGGAGGGGCCGTGCGTCGGCGCGGGCGCGAAGCTCGCCACCGGGGTCGTCGGGACGGTAATCGGGCACGGGTCACCGCCGGGGTACTCGCCGTTGGGGTGGCCCGATCCCACCCTCCCGCCCCGCGCGCGGTCCACCGCCGGACGGCGCAACTCCCGGCGGAGATGTTCGGTGCGCGAGAAGTCCGGTTCCTGCGGCTATCCCCGGGTCCCGTCCGGGCGCCGGGTGCGGCGGGTGAGCTCCTCCTCCAGGGCGGCACGGTCGGCCGCGCGTGCCCGCAGCGCGGGTGCCATCCGCCCCAGGGCCCGGGCGAACTCGGCGACGTACCGGGGTTCCGCCGTGCGGACGGCCTGCTCGACGTCGTCGGTGAACAGGTCGAACATCGCCCTGATCGTCGAGCGGCCGCCGGGGGTGAGCACGACGAGCACGCTGCGCCGGTCCACCGGGTTGGGTTGCCGCTCGACGAAGCCGGCGACCGTCATGCGGTCCAGCAGCGAGGTCACGCTGGCCGAGGCGATGCCCAGGCGGCGGGCGATGGCCGACGGCGGCAGCGGGCCGCGGTGCAGCAGCTCGCCCAGGGTCGTGGCCTCGTGGATGCCGACCCCGGCGGCCTGCGCCATCGTGCGCCGGTACTCGTCGGTCGCGACGACGAGCTCGCGCACCCGCTCCGCCAGCGTCCGCACGGCGTCCTCACCCCGCGACGGCACCCGGGCCCGCCAGAATGCTGCTGGCCGCGCGCAGGAACCCCGCGACGGCGGCCATCTCCGCGTGGGAACGCCCGGCCACCGCCCGGCCGATGCGCTCGGCGAAGTCGTCGTAGGTCGCCGCCACGTACCGCCGGCCGACGGGTTCGAGCTCGAGGAGGCAGGAGCGGCGGTCCGCCGGGTTGGGCCGGCGGCGGACGTGGCCCGCGGCCTCGAGCCGGTCGAGCAGCTGGGTGGCCGACGCCGTGGTGATCCCGAGGTGCCGTGCGATGGCGCCCGGCGTGGCGGGCCCCTCGAGGAAGAGCAGCGCGAGGGTGCTGACCCCGCTGGCCCCCAGGCCCGCGGACCGGCCGACCGCCCCGCGGTACCGGTCCCCGGCCAGCACGAGGTCGCGGACGGCGCGGGCGACCTCGTTGTCCGTGCTCATGGCGCGGCACCCTAGCCGGTCGCTAGGTTTCCTAGCGAAAGCTGGGTGACGGTCGGGCACCGCGGAGAGCCGGTCGAGCTCCTCGCCGGCCTCCACGACCTCCACCGACGGCCCCACGGCCTCCTCCTCGCGGGCGGCACGGACCGGCACGGACCGGCACGGCCCGCGGTGGACGCGCGGCCCCGCCGGCGTCAGACCGGGGCCACGGCGGGCTCGGCCGGTGGGACGGCGTCGACCGCCGGCGGCGGCACGGGCTCGGCGGTGGCGGGCGGACAGTGCCAGCAGCACACCTGGACGTCCCAGTAGCAGCCCGTCGTGTGCGTGTGGCCGGACCTCGGCCAGCGGCCCGGGACGGGCGCGGAGTGCGGTGCGGACGGCATCGTGACCTCCTGGGTGACCGGCGAGCCGGGCGATCGTGCCCGGCCCCTGCGCACCCCCACCAGGGTCGGACGTCCCGTCACGCCCGGGGCCGTGACTTTCGGCCCTGCCCCCGCGCGGTGGGGTGCGGAAGGGTGTGCGTGGCACGGGGCGGGGTAGTCCGGGGGAAATCGGGGGTACGCGGGAACCGACAGGGGCGCCGCCGGCAGGGGCCGGCACGGCGCCCGGGGACCGCGACCGGCACGGCCACCATGCGCGCGTCCGCAGGTGGCCGGCTGCCGACGGGGGGTACGCGCGTGGCCACGACCAGTGACGTCGTGCGGCAGGCGGGGGAACCGGAGCGGCCGGCGGGGCTGCCGGACCGGTACCGGCTCGACGCCCGCCTGGGCTCCGGGCGGCGCCGGCGTCTCTACCGCGCCTGGGACGACGTGCTGTGCCGCCCCATCGTCGTCGAGCTCCTGGAGCCCTCCCCCACCGGTCCTGCCGTGGCCGGGCTGCACCACCCGAACCTCGCCGCGCTGTACGACGTCGGGAGCTGCGGCGACGGGCACTTCGTCGTCACCCAGCTCGTCGACGGCCCGTCGCTGGCCGACCCCACCACCCGGCGCACCCTGTCGGTGCCCGCGCTCCTGGCCGCCGGCACCCGGGTCGCCGAGGCCCTGGCCTACCTGCACGCCCACGGCGTGGCGCACGGCGCGGTGGAGCCGGACGCGGTGCGGTTCGACCGCGGCGGCGAGGCGCACCTGCTCGGCCGCGTCCACCGGCCCCCGGAGGCGGCGTACGGCACCACCGCCTTCGACGCCCGCGCCGCCGCGGACGTCGCCCAGCTCGGCCGGCTGCTCCACCGCTGCCTCCCGCGCCGCTCGTGGGGCCGGGCCGCGCCCGGGGTGCCCGCGGGGGTCGCGGCGCTGCTGGCCGGCGCGGCAGCCGCCGACCCGGCCGCGCGGCCCACCGCCGCCGGGCTCGCCGCCGGGCTGGTCCGGGAGTGCGGGCGGGTCGGCGACCCCGGGCCCGCGCGGCCCGCCCGGCCGACGGCGCACCGCCGGGTCGCGGTGGTCGCGGCGCTGGGTGCCGCGGTCGCGGTGGTCGTCGGCCGACCCGCGTTCGGCCCGGGCGGGCCCGTCGCCCCGGCGCCCGCCACCCCGGCCGCGGCCGCCGCGGGGGCGGCCGAGCCGGCGTCGGCCGGGATTCGGGACGCCACCGTGCTGCCCGCGCCGCCCGTGGTGATCCCGGTGCTGGCCGAGGCCGTGGCGGGGGCACAGGCCCAGGTCACCCGGGCCCTGCGGGCCTCCGCGCACCCCGGCTCCCGCGAGGTTCCACGGACTCCGCCCCGCCCTCCCGCAGAGGCCCCGATTCCCCGCCCGCCCGGCGACGCGGACGATCGGGACACCGGGCACGACACCCGGCACGGGACCTGGGAGAGGACCTACGACAGGACGTGGGACGGGGGCCGGCACGACCGCTGGGACGACTCGTGGGACGACGAGTACCGGTACGCCGACACCCACGGTGACGACGAGTGGGACGGCGGCCGCTGGTCCTGAGCCCGGGGCGCACCGGGCGGGCGTCTGGACAGCGCCCGCCACCGGGCCCATAGTGGGACGTCTCGCCGCACGGGCCGTGCCCCCGAGCGGTCGGTGGGAACCTCTCGACGCGACGGGTGGTGACGGCCGGTGGTGCAGGTGCGGCCGCAGAACGGCAACGGCCTCGGGGGGCCGGGCGACAACGACCCGGATGCCGACCTGGGCTTCGTCGACGTCCCCCGGCTCGAGCTCGACCAGCTCCTGGAGCAGATCGTCGAGCGCGCCGAGGAGGTCATGGCGAGCCAGGGCAGGCTGCGCGGCCTGCTCCGGGCCCACCGTGCGGTGGGCGCGGACCTCGAGCTGCCGGTCGTGCTGCAGCGCGTCGTCACCGAGGCCCGCGCGCTGGTCGGCGCCCGCTACGCCGCGCTCGGCGTGCTCGGCGCCGACGGCCACCTCGTCGAGTTCCTGCACGAGGGCATGGACGACGAGACGGTCCGCGCGATCGGCCGGCCGCCGCGCGGCGAGGGCCTGCTCGGCGTACTGATCGACGATCCCCACCCGATCCGGCTCGCGTCCCTGCACGACGACCCACGCTTCGCCGGGTTCCCGCCCGGGCACCCACCGATGACCAACTTCCTCGGGGTGCCGATCCGGGTTCGCAGCGAGGTGTTCGGCAACCTCTACCTCACCGACCGGCAGGCCGGCGGCGGCTTCAGCGCGGACGACGAGGAGCTGGTCCAGGCCCTGGCGACGTCGGCCGCGGTGGCGATCGAGAACGCCATGCTGTTCGCCGAGACCCGGCGCCGGCAGGCCTGGCAGGCCGCGTCGACGCAGGTCGCGACGGACCTGCTCGCCGGCGAGGAGCCCGCCGAGGTGCTGGAGGGCCTGGTCGCGACGCTGCGCGACCTCAGCGACAGCGACGGGGCGGCTCTGCTGGTGCCTGCCGAGGGCGCCGGCGAGTTCCTGGTGGCGGTGGCCGAGGGCGACTCCCTCGCCGAGGTGGAGAACACCCGCCTGCGGGCCCGGGACAGCGCGGCCGGCCGGGCGTTGATGGCCGGGAAGGCGGTGGCGAGCTCCGACGCCCGCGCGGACCCGCGGCTCGGCGGGATCCCGCTGGGCCGGCTCGACGTCGGGCCCGCGCTGCTGGCGCCGCTGACCGCGGCCGGGGCCCCGCGGGGCGCGCTCGCGGTGTGCCGCCGCCGCGGCCGGGAGCCCTACCGGCGGGAGGACCTCGACGCCGTCGCCTCGCTGGCCGGGCACGCCGGCCTCGTGGCCGCCTACGCCCGCGTCCGGGTGGAGCAGGAGCTGCGCCGCAGGCTCGACGACCGGGACCGGATCGCCGACGACCTCAACACCTCGGTCATCACCGAGCTGCTCGCCGTGGCCACCGACCTCACCGGCCTCGCCGGCAGCGTGACCTCGTCGGTGCACCGCGCCAAGCTGCTCGCCCAGGCGGACCGCCTCGACCGCGTGGCCCGCGGCATCGGGTCGAGCGTGTTCGACCTCGACCGGCCGGAGGACCCCCGGGTGGGCTGAGGCCCGTCAGCCCGCGGCGGGCTGGCCGAGCGCCGCGCGGGCCCGGACGATCGCGGCGCGCACGGCCTCGGCGGTGTCGTCGCGGTGCAGGTCGGTGAGGATGTCGCACACCGTGGCGAGCCGGTCCCGGATCCGTCCCGGCGGCACCGTCGCGACGGCCGCTCGCGCCTGGTCGAGGGCGGCCAGCCGGGCGGCCGGCGGGGCGCCCCGCCGGTCCAGGTCCAGGCAGAGCCGCACGAGCAGGGCGGCCCGCTCGGCCGCGACCCGACTCGGGTGCACCGGCTCGGACAGCTCGCGCATCGGACCTCCTCCCGCCGCCGGTGCAGCGGACGGCGGAAGCCTGACCGACGCGGCAGGCCGACGACAGGGACCACCGGCCCTCCCGGCAGGGCCGGGGGGACCCTGAGCCGGTACCCGGGCACGCCCCGGCGAGGGCGCCGCGGCGCTGGATCCGGGGCCCTCGCCCCGCTAGGGTCCCAGTAGTCGTCAGCCTTGTGACGACGAGTGGACGACAGCTGGACGACGACGCGGAGGTGGGCCGTGCGCGCGGTGGTGCTGTCGGGCGGGCTCACCCACGACTTCCCCGCCACCACCGCCTGCCTCGAGACCCTGCTCGACGAGGCCGGGTTCGCCGTCGAGGTACACACCGGCACGGCGGGTGTCGACTCGGCCCTGGAGGCGCTGCCCGGTGCGGCCCTGTTCGTCGTCAACGCCCTGCGGTGGTCCATGACCGGCCCCGGGACCCCGGACCGCTACCGGGACCGCGCCGCCGAGGAGGGCGCGAGCCCCTCCCCCGTGGCCCGCGAGGCCCTGGCCGCGCACCTCGCCGCGGGCGGCGGTGTCCTCGGGATGCACACCGCCGCCATCTGCTTCGACGACTGGCCGGAGTGGGGGGACGCGCTGGGCGGCCACTGGGAGTGGGGGCACTCGCACCACCCGCCGCTCGGCCCCGAGGTCGCCGTCACGGTGGCGGCGGAGCACCCGCTCGTCGCGGGCGTCGACGACTTCGCGATCGTCGACGAGGTGTACGGCGACCTGCGCACGCGGCAGGTCACCGGCCTGCTGCACGCGGCCACGCCGGGCACGGACGGGCCGCCGCGGCCGCTGCTGTGGGCCCGCGAGCACGGCGGCGGCCGGGTCGTCTACGACGCCCTCGGCCACCACCCGCCCTCCTACGAGGTCCCCGCGCACCGGGAGATCGTGCGCCGCGCCCTGCGCTGGACCACCCGTGGCTGACCCCGCCGGGCCGTCGTCCCCCACGCTGTCGCTCTCGGCGGGCAGCGTCCTCGAGCTCTCGCCCGACGGCGTGGTCCGCTGCGCCGCCGAGGCCGGGTTCCCGCTGGCCGGAGTGCGGTTCACCGATCCCCGCGCGCAGGCGCCGGCGGTCGCCGACGCGGTGCGGCGCACCGGTGTCCGGCTGCTCGACGTCGAGGTGGTGCGGCTCGGCCCCGCCGGCGTCACGGACGCGGACCGCCGGCTCGCCGACACCGCGGCCGTCCTCGACGCGGCCTTCCTGCTGACCGTCTCCGAGGACCCCGACGAGGCGCGGACCACGGCGTCGGTCGCCGCGCTCGCCGAGATCCTGGCCGGCTCCGCCACCCGGGTCGCCCTCGAGCCCATGGCCTTCACCGCAGTCCGGTCCCGGGCGGCCGCCGAGCGGATCGCCCGCGCCGTGCCGGGCACCGCCGTGCTTCCCGACGTGCTGCACCTGCAGCGCATGCGCGAACCCCTCGACGCACCGTGGCCGGCCGAGCTCGTCGGCTACGCCCAGCTGACGGACGTCGGGCCGGGCTCGCACCACGAGTCCGCGGAGCTGCTCGCGCACGAGGCGCGGCACGACCGGGTACCGCCCGGCGAGGGGGTGCTGGACCTGGCGGGGTTCCTCGCCGCGCTGCCGGCGGGCGTGCCGCTCGCCGTCGAGGTGCAGTCCGACGTCCTCGCGGCCGAGCACGCGCCGCTCGACCGCGCGGTGCTGCTGCGCAAGGCCGCGTCCGCGGTCGTCACCGGAGGGAGCTGAGGTGGGTCGTCCGATCGACGGCATGTCCGTGCTGGTCACCGGGGGTGGTTCCGGCATCGGCGAGGCCGTGGTGCACCGCCTGGCCGAGGCGGGCGCCCGGGTCACGCTCTCCGGGCGCCGTGCCGCCAAGGTCGAGGCCGTCGCGGCCGCCGCCGGCGCCCACGGGGTGGTCGGCGACGTCACCGTGGCGGCCGACCGGGAGGCCATGGTGGCCGCGGCGGTGGCGCACGGCGGCGGGCTCGACGCGGTGGTGCACGGCGCCGGGAACATGTACCGGGGCGCGCTCGAGGAGCTCACCGAGGAGGAGCTGCACGCCGTCTTCGCCTCCAACACGATCGGCCCGATGCTGCTCAGCGGGCTCGCCCTGCCGCACCTGCGGAAGTCCCGGGGCGCGATCGTGTTCTTCGGCTCCGTGCACACCCAGCGCGCCTTCCCCGGCGCCTCCCCCTACGCCGCCACCAAGGGGGCCCTCGAGACGCTCACCGGCGTGCTCGCCGCGGAGCTGGGGCCGCAGGGCGTGCGGGTCGGGTGCGTGCGGCCGGGCGGGGTGCTCACCGAGATCAACCAGCGCGCCGGGCTGTTCGACGACGCCCAGGCCGCCGAGCGCATGGAGTCCCTCGGCCCCGCCCACGCCCTCGGCCGCCCGGGCACCACGGACGAGGTCGCCGAGGCCGTGGAGTACCTGCTCGCCGCGGAGTGGGCCACGGGCGCGGTGCTCACGATCGACGGCGGCCTGAGCCTGGGCGTCACGAACGCCTAGCCGAGGCCCCGAGCGCCGCACACCCCGAGGAGGCCCGGCCGATGCGCGCCGCCGTGACCACCGCCCCCGGCACGATCGGGGTCGAGCAGGTGCCCGACCCCGATCCCGGCCCGGACGACGCCGTCGTCGACGTGGGCGCCGTGGGGCTGTGCGGCACGGACCTGCACATGTTCCTCGGCGAGCGGCACGACACCGGCTTCCCGCTCCGCCAGGGCCACGAGGTCGGCGGCACCCTCGCCGCGCTCCCCCGCGGTTACGACGGCCCGCTGCAGGTCGGGCAGACCGTCACCGTCGACCCCGCGATCCCCTGCGGGCGCTGCCGGCCCTGCACCCGCGGCGCCTGGCCGGCGTGCGCCTCCTTCCGCGCGCTCGGGGTGGCGCTGCCGGGCGGCCTGGCCGACCGGCTCGTCGTCCCGGTCGGGCAGCTCCACGGCGCCGGCGGCCTGACCGCCGTCGAGGCCGCCCTCGTCGAGCCGTTCTCGATCGCGGCGATGGCGCTCGCCCGGGCCGAGCTGCGCGGCGACGAGCGGCTCGCGGTCGTCGGGGGCGGGCCGATCGGGCTGGCGATCACCGTGGCCGCCGCCGCCCGCGGGCACGCGGTGCTGGTCAGCGACCCGGTCCCGGCCCGCCGCGCGCTCGCCGCGGAACTGGGGGCCGAGCGGGTCACCGCACCGGACCCGGACGCGGTCGCGGACTGGACCCGCGGCGAGGGCGCCGACGTCGCGTTCGAGGCGTCCGGAACGCGGCCGGGGCTCGACGCCGCACTGGCCGGGACCGGGCGGGGCGGGCGGCTCGTGGTCGTGGGGGTCGCCGCGCACGATCTCGTGGTGCCGGTACCGCGGGTGCTGTTCGAGGGCGTGACGATCGTCGGCGCCCGGGCCGGCCTCTTCCCCGAGGCCCTCGAGGTCGTCGCCGCGCAGCGGGCGGCGGTGGCCCGGTTCGTCAGCCGCGAGGTCCCGCTCGCCGACGTGGCCGGCGCCTTCGGGTACGCGATCGAGCACCCCGAGGACGTCGTGAAGGTCCTGGTGACGCCGTGAACAGGGTCAGGCGCGGCGCCCGCGGCGCGGCGGCGCCGACGCCCCGCCCGGCCCGCGGGCCAGCAGGGCGGCCGGGATGCCGTGGTCGGCGCGCAGCTTGCGCAGCGCGGGATCGGACTTCCAGAAGGTCTCGAAGTCCTCCGGCGCGAACTTCTCCGCGATCAGGTGCATGGCGATGTCGTGCCGCACGTACTCGACGGCCACCAGCACGACGGCCGGATCGTCGGTGTAGACCCCCCACGCGTCCCCGTTCACGACCCCGCCGATCACCGCCTGCTCGCGGTCCGCGGCGACCACCAGCAGCCGGCAGCCGAGGTTCTCCAGGACCACCTCGGGCGAGGAGAACCGGTGCGGGTAGGTGGTGCCGACGGGCTCGGGGTCCTCCCCGAAGGTCACCACGGTGACCTCGACGCCCTCCGCGTCGGCCCGGCGCACCGTGCTCTTCAGCGGCGCGATCTCGGCGGGCCAGCCGGAGAGGAACAGGTCGGTGCGTGCCGCGGCCACGACGTCCTCCGCCCGGGCGAGCAGGGACTCCCGGTCGGACAGGTTGTGCACCAACCGCACCTGCGACGGCGCCGCGACCTGCGGGAGCGCGGAGCTCAGGGCGTCGATCGACTGGTCGAACTCGCGGCGCAGGCGGTCCAGCAGCGCGGACGGCGGCAGCGAGATGTACCCGACGCCCTCCCCCGCCCGGACCTCGTACGCCGCGCCCCGCGCGACGAGCTTCGCGAGCGTCTCGTACACCGTGGAGCGCGGGACGCCGGAGCGCTTGGCGACCTCGTAGCCGTTCAACGGGGTCCCCGCCGCGACCAGGGCGACGTAGGCCTTCGCCTCGTAGCCGGACATCCCGAGGCGCTGCAGCTCCTCGATCACGCTCTGCTGGGACATGTGGCCATCGTCCCATCCGGACCGTGCGGCCCGGGACTCCCCCGCGACCATGTCCGCTGCTCAGCCACCCTCGCGCGCCGCGGCGTCGTCCTCGACCCCCACCGAGTCCACCGACTTCGGCCGCGGCATGGACGCCAGCGCCGTCTTGGTGATGCCGCCGTCCACGGCGAGCGTCTGCCCCGAGATGTAGCCGGCCTTGGGCGAACCGAGGAACAGCACGGCGTCGGCCACGTCGTCGGCCGTGCCGAGCCGGCCCTGCGGCACCCGCGCCTGGCGCAGCCGGCGGACCTCCTCGTCGGCGTAGATGGCGTCGGACATGCCGGCGTTGATCAGGCCGGGCGCCACGCAGTTGACCCGGACCCCCTGGCCCGACCACTCGAGCGCCATGTGCTCGGTGAGCTTCACGATCCCGGCCTTGGACGCCGTGTAGGCGCCGGCGTTGGGCGCCGCGGCGATGCCGTTGATCGACGCCATGTTCACGATCGCGCCGCCGCCGGCCTCGATCATCCGCGCGGCCACGGCCCGGCCGACCAGGAAGGTGCCGGTCAGGTTCACGTCGAGCGCCGCCCGCCACTCCGCGGCCGGCAGCGTCAGCAGCGGGCCGAAGCGGGCGATGCCGGCGTTGTTCACGAGCAGCGACGGCGCCTCCGGCAGCGCGGCGACGGCCGCGGAGACCGAGTCCTCATCCGCGACGTCGACGACCGTCGGCACGCACGCCGAGCCGAGCTCGGCGGCCAGCGCGTCGAGGCCGGCGGCGTCGAGGTCCCACGCCGCGACCCGGTACCCCTCCTTGACGGCGTGCCGGGTGATGACGGCACCGATCCCGTTGCCGGCCCCGGTGACCACGGCCCATCCACGCGTCACGGCACACTTCCCCTCGTCGGACGTCCGCCCGGCCGACACGCGGCCTCGATGCGGCGTTGGTTCCCTGACGACGCTAGCCCCCGGCCCGCCCGCGCGTCCACGTTTCCGGGCCGGAAGCGCCCCCGAGCGCGTAGTCGTCATGGTTCTGACGGCGTATGGTGCGGGACGTCCCCGTCACGACGACGTTCCTGGGAGGCCCCGTGGGCGGCAGCATCCTGATCAGCGGCGGCACGCTCGTCGACGGCACCGGTTCGGCCGCACGGCCGGACGAGGCGGTGCTGATCCGGGACGGTCGGGTCACTTCGCTCGGCGCACAGGCCCTCGCGGACGCCGAGGCGAGCGGGGTCGACGAGCGGATCGACGCCACCGGGAAGACCGTCATGCCCGGCCTGATCGACGCGCACACCCACCTCACCTTCGGCGAGCCGACCGGCAACGACGAGCTCTTCCACCACCGCACCGAGGCCTACAGCTCGATGCTCTCCGCCTACAACGCGCGCAAGGTGCTCCGCGCGGGCGTGACGAGCGTGCTCGACGCGGACTGCCTGTGGAACATCGGCTGCGAGCTGCGGGACGCCATCGAGGCCGGGATCGTCGAGGGTCCGCGGATGCGCGCGGGCGGCCAGGCGCTGATGACGATGCTCGGCGGCACCGCGGGCCGGATGATCAAGGACGAGGGCACGACCGGCTACGCCACCGTGGTCACCGGGCGGGACGTGATGGTCAACGAGATCCGCCGCCAGATCAAGTACGGCGTCGACTGGATCAAGATCATGGTCACCGGGCTGATCCCCTCCATGAAGGGGCCCGAGGTCAAGGTCTGGAACCTCGACGAGCTGCGGACCGTCTGCGACACCGCGCACGAGCTGAACACCAAGGTCGTGGCGCACTGCCGGAACTCGGACTCCACCCGGGACGCGGCGCGGGCGGGCGTCGACCTGATCTACCACGCCTCCTACCTGGACGACGAGGCGATCGAGGCGGTCGTCGAGGCGGGCTCGGCCATGTGCCCCACCTTCACCCTGCTCGGCAACCTCGCCGACTACGGCGAGAAGATCGGCACCGCGCCGGAGCTGCTCGACGTGTTCCGGGCCGAGATCGAGGTGACGGCCGCGCAGCTCACCAAGGCGCACGCCGCCGGCGTCACGTTCCTGACCGGCTCGGAGACGGGCTTCGCGGTGACTCCGGTCGGCGAGTGGCACGCCCGCGAGCTGGAGATGTTCGTGGAGTACATGGGCATGTCGCCGATGGAGGCGATCGTGGCCGCGACCCGCAACGGCGCCTTCGCCATGCGGACGGACGACGTCGGGACGCTCGAGCACGGAAAGATCGCGGACGCCCTGGTGATCGACGGCGACCCGCTCGCGGACGTGACGGTGTTGCAGGACAGGACCCGCATCCACGAGGTGATCAAGGACGGGAGGCGGATCGACCTGACCACCCCGATCCCGGAGCAGAAGCCCCGCTCGTCGGACCAGGTGCGGTTCCTCGCCGCCTGCCCGTTGACCCGCTCGCTGGCCCTCACCGAGGAGCAGCTCGAGCGGATGTCGCATGTCTGAGCCGGTCGACGGCCCCCGCGTGATCGATGTCCACGCCCACGCCGTGCTCGCGATGACCGAGGGCGCGGCGGGGGCGGCGGGACCGGAGCTGGGCACCTCCCCGGACGGCACGCCCTTCTACCGCGTCGGCGACTACCGGCTGCACGGCGTGCGGTACGCGGGCAGCCCGTTCATGGACGTCGACGTGCGGCTGGCGGCCATGGACGCCGCCGGGATCGACCTGCAGGTCCTGTCCCCGAACCCGATCACCTACTTCGACGGCCTGCCCGCGGCCGACGCGGCCGCGTACGCCCGCGCCCACAACGACGCCCTGGCCGAGCTCGTCGGCAAGCACCCGGGGCGTCTGCTCGCGACCGCGCAGCTGCCGGTGCAGGACGTCGCCGCCTCGGTGGCGGAGGCTCGGCGGGCCGTCCGGGACCTGGGGATGTCCGGGGTCTACATGGACACCGACCCGGCGGGCCGGACGCTCGACGACCCGGCGCTGGACCCGCTGTACGAGGCGCTGGTGGACCTCGACGTCCCGCTGTTCGTCCACCCGTCACCGCTGGGTGCGAACGGTCCCGCGGACGATCCGCGGCTGCGCCGGTTCGATCTCGACCTCATGCTGGGCTTCGCCTACGACGAGACACTCGCCGTGGCGGCGCTGGTGTTCGGCGGGGTGCTGGAACGGCATCCCGGGCTCGACGTGTGCGTGTCCCACGGCGGGGGCGCGGCGGCGTTCCTGTCCGGGCGCTTCGCCCGCGCCGTCGCGAAGCGGGCCTGGGTCGGCCAGGCCCTGCGCGACAACGGGTTCGACCACTACTACCGGCGGATCTGGTTCGACACCCATGTGCACGACTCGCAGTCGTTGCAGCTGCTGGTCGACCACGCCGGCACCGAGCGCCTGGTCTTCGGCACCAACTTCGCGGGCTGGGACTCCGGCGGGGACGACCACCCCGCCGGAGCCCTCGCGCAGACGCTGACCCGCAACGCCGCCCGCCTGCTGCGGCTCTAGCACGCGAACGAGCTGAGCACGCCCACCACGGCCGATCGCCCCGGGTCAGCGGGTGGTCGCGGCAACGGGCTCCAGGTACTTGTCCGGTCGGACGTCGACGTAGGTGGCGACCGGCACGTCGACGGTCACCGTGCCGGCGTCGCGGAACACGAGGCCGACCGGGACGCTGGAGCCGCTGCGCAGGGTCTCCCGCAGCCCCGAGAGCTCCAGGTGTGGCCCGGTCACCTGGCGGAGGGCCGCGACGTCGCCGGGAGGTAGCGGCACCCGCAGGCGCGGATCCGGCGGGGCATCGCCGTGGCGGAGGACGACCTGCTCCGCGACCTCGGCGCCGGCCCCGGTGAGCATGTCCGCAGCCTTGCCGTCGTTCGCGATGGTCAGGAGGAGTGCGGCGTCGTCGCCGGCGATGTGGAGGCTGCCGCGCCCGCCGGGGGACGCGATGACCACGTCGAGCAGCCGCAGCTGGCCGGCCTGCCCGTCGACGCCGGCGAGCTCGGTCCGGGCCTGGTCGAGGTTCGGCGAGCCGGCCTGCGTCGAGCCGCAGCCGGCGAGCGCCAGCAGGGTGAGCAGGACGGTCCCGACGACTCCGGTGCGGTTCATGCCGGCTCCAGGGATCGGGCTCGAGCCGGGCTCGAGTCGGGCTCGAGTCGGGCACGGGTGAGCTGGTGGAAGCAGCGGTGGTCAGAGGGTGATGAAGCCGGCCCACAGGCCGACGACGCCGGTGATGCCCGCGGCCACGATGAGGACGCCGAGCGCCATCTCGGTGACGGCGAACAGCCGGCGGCCCCGCTCGCTGCGGGCCTTGACGTACAGCAGTGTGGCCGGGGCGAGGATCACCGTGCACAGCAGCAGGAACTTCAGACCGGCCGCCTCGAAGAGGAACACCGTGTACGCGGTCGCGATCCCCGCGAAGATCGTCTCCTTGCGGCGGGTCCTGGCGTCGACGTTCTCGTAGGACTCGCCCGTCAGCCCGAGTTTCAGCGCGTAGGCGGCGGCGAGGAAGTAGGGGATCAACGCCAGGCCGGTGGACAGGTCGAGCATCAGGTTCAGCGCGTCGGTCAGGACCAGTGTCGCGGCGAGGAGCCCCTGGATCGCCAGCGAGGTGACGACGAGGGCGGTGATCGGGGTCTTCTTGTCGTTCTCCTTGGCGAGGAAGGCCGGCAGATCCTCGTTGCGGGCCGGGATGTACATCGCCTCGGCGGCCATCAGGGTCCACGCGAGGTAGGCGCCGAGGGCGGAGACGATGACGGCCGCCCTGACGAACCAGCGGCCCCAGCCGCCAACGACGGACTCGAACAGACCGATCATCGACGGCTGGCGCGTGCCGGCGATCTCCGGCTGCGGCAACACCGCGTACCTCGGTAGCGTCACCAGGGCGAAGATCGAGAGCACGCTCAGGAAACCCAGGACGGTCGCCCTGCCGACGTCCTGGCGCCTCCTGGCGTAGCGGGAGCAGACGCTGGCGCCCTCGATGCCGATGAAGACGAACGTCGTGATGATCGTGGTGTTGCGGACCTGCTCGTGGAGCGAGCCGAGGTCGCCGCAGCCGGTGGCGATCCAGTTGGCGGAGAAGACGCCGGCGTCGAACGCCACGAACAGCACGACGATGAACACGAGGATCGGCAGGATCTTGAGGACCGTCACGATCCGGTTGATCACGGCGGCGTCGTGCACTCCCCGCGCGACCAGGTAGTGGAACAGCCAGACCCCGATGGTGGAGACCGCCACCGCGAGGACCGTGGCGCCGTCGCCGAAGGCGGGGAAGAACCTGCGAGTGTCGCGGTGATGAACACCCCAGTAGAAGGCGTTGCCGCAGACCGCGCTCGCCCAGAAGCCGATCGCGGAGTTGAACCCGACGTAGTCACCGAAACCGGCCTTGGCGTAGATGAAGACCCCGGAGTCCAGGTCGTATCGGCATGACGTCGCCGCCCTCCATCGTGGCCAGGCCCCACTCGCGCTCGGGGTCGGCGCCACCAGACCGGGGAGCCGGCGAAGTCCGGGTGGAAGGTGTAGATCGCCTCGTAGAGCAGGGTCTCGTCGTGCCGGGCCGGCCAGGACAGCGGGTTGAGGTGACGCCGCCGTAGACCCACTTCGCCGGCCGCCGACGGTGGGAGACACGCCCCGGTCGGGTCTAGTTCGTGCGCAGCGGGCGGCCGGCGGTCTCCCGGACCGCCAGCACCGCCGGCAGCGAGACCAGCGCCAGGACCATCACGTAGACCGCGCCGACCATGGTGCTGCCCGTGACCCCGCCGAGCCAGGTCAGCAGGTACGGGGCCGATCCGCCGAACAGCGCCACGGACAGGTTGTAGGTGATGCCGTGGCCGGTCACGCGCACCTTCGTCGGGAACATCTCGGTGAGCGTCGAGTTGGTGACGGCCGCGTAGCCGCCCGCGAGGAAGCCGAACACCACGAGCCCGATCGTGATCAGCCCGAACGAGCCGGACGTGATCAGCAGGAAGGCCGGCCAGGACAGCACCAGCAACCCGACGCCGCTGATCAGCAGCACCGGCCGCCGCCCGACGCGGTCCGACCACCAGGACCCGAGCACCTCGGCGAGCAGGCACGCGGCCAGCGCGATCACGGACGGCGCGAAGGCCTGCAACCCGGTGAGCTGCAGGCTCTTCGACGCGAAGCTCGGCAGGTAGCCGACGATCATGTAGAAGGACGCCGCGTTCACGGCGATCAGCAGGAAGGACTTCACCAGCAGCCGGACGTTCCCGCGGCCGGTCAGGGCGGCCCCGATCGGGTTGGCCTCGCGCGCCCGCTCCTCCTTCAGCGCCAGGAAGTGCGGCGTCTCGTCGAGCCGGCGCCGGATGTAGAGCCCGATGACACCCATCGGCAGCGCCACGAGCAGCGGCAGCCGCCAGCCCCAGGCCTGCATCTGCTCGGTGGACAGGACCAGCAGCAGGATCCCCGGGAACAGGCTGCCGAGCAGGGTGCCGACGACCGAGCCGACCGAGATCAGCCCGACGTACAGGCCGCGGCGGTGCAACGGCGAGTGCTCGGCGATGAAGGACACCGCCCCGGAGATCTCGCCGCCCGCGGAGACGCCCTGCAGGAACCGCAGTGCGATCAGCAGGATCGGGGCCGCGACGCCGATCGACGCGTAGCCCGGCAGCACGCCCATCAGCGTGGTCGCGACGGACATGAGCAGGACGGTGAGCGCGAGCGTGCGCTTGCGGCCGATCCGGTCGCCGAGCGCGCCCCACACGAACCCGCCGAGGGGCCGGGCGAAGAAGGCCACGGCGAACACGGCGAGCGAGGACAGCAGTCCCGTCGTCGGGTCGGCCGCCGGGAAGAACACGGCGGCGAGGGTGGTGGCGAGGACCGCGTAGGCGGAGAACTCGTAGAACTCCACAAAGGAGCCCACGGTCCCGCCGAGGACCGTCCTCCGGACGGCGCGGGTCGTGGTCGGGTCGGGAACGGTGGCGGTCACGGGGTGCTCCGGGGACGTCGTCGTCGGCGGGGGCGGGGGCACCCGCCGATGACGACGTTAGATACCTGACGACTACTCCGTCAACGGTCGCCCGGCACGGTCCCGGTGGTCAGAGCAACCCGTGGTACGCCCCGCCGTCGAGCGGCACCGCGGCCCCCGTGAGGTAGCCCGCGTGCACCGAGCAGAGGAAGGCGACCACGGCGCCCAGCTCGGCCGGGCGGCCCAGCCGGGCCGCCGGGATCGTGGCGAGCGCGTCTGTCAGCGCGGGTGAGCCGTCCTCGCCGTAGACGGAGCGGACCCGGGCGGTCTCGTGCAGGCCCGGGAGCACGGAGTTCACCGTGACGCCGTCGGCCGCCACCTCCCGGGCCAACGTGCGGAGGAACCCGGTCGCACCCGCCCGCGCGGCGTTGGACGGCGCGAGGTTCGGGTACGGCTGCCGCACCCCCAGCGAGGTGATCGCCACGACGCGTCCCCAGCCCCGCTCCCGCATGCCCGGCACCGCGGCGCCGCACATCGCGATCACGGCCAGCAGGCTGCGCTCCACCCCGGACCGGTAGTCCTCGAGCGTGGCCGACAGCGCGGTCCCCGGCACCGGCCCGGGCCCGTTCACCACCAGGATGTCCGGGTCGCCGGCCTCGCGGACGAACTGCTCCGCGCCCTCCGGCCCGGACAGGTCCGCGACCCGCCACTCGGTCCCGCCACCCAGCGCCTGCGCCGCGGCCTCGGCGCGGCCGGCGTCCGAGCCGCAGATCGTGACCCGCGCGCCCTCCGCCACCAGCGCCGCGGCGCTCGCGTAGCCCAGCCCGGCCGTCCCGGCGGCGACGGCGGCGCGCTTGCCTTCGATGCCCAGGTCCATCAGAAGATGTCGATCTCCTCGCCGGTGTCGGCGTCGTGCACCGTCAGCGCCCCCGACGGACAGGCGCGGGCGAGGTCGAGCGCCCGCGCGTCGCCCGGTTCGGGGGCGCCGGGCACCGGCGTGGCGATCTCCTCGTCGTCGAAGCGGAAGAGGTCGGGGGCGTCGGCCACGCACTTCCCCGAGCTCATGCACACGTCGCGGTCGACGTCGATCCGGTAGCTCATGCGCCTTCCCCCAGCAGGACGGGATAGGTGCCCCAGTAGGGCCGTGCGGTGGCGGTGTCGCGCTGCGGCGGATGGTCGGGGTCGCGGCGCACCCCGGCCCTGAACATCCGCTGCACGGCGCCGGTGACCAGGCCGAACAGGTGCTCGTCCGGGTCCGTGCCCGGCCGCGCCACCACGCCCGCGGCCAGGTCCTGCCCGATGCAGACGTGCATGCCTGCGGCGAAGCTCAGCCCGAAGGGCGCCACGCCGGGCGGCGGAGTGCGGTGCGGGCGGAACTCGGCGGCGTCGGGACCGAAGAGCTCCGGGTCCCGGTTGAGGGCCTGCAGGTCGATGACGACCGTGGCGCCCTCCGGGATCACGACCCCGGAGCGCAGGGTCACGGGCGCGAGCGCGCGCCGCATGCCGGTGGGGCTGGAGGGGTTGAGCCGCACGGTCTCGTGCACCGCGCGCTGCACGAACAACGCGTCGGTCCGCGCCGCCCCGGCGTCCTCGGGATGCTCCTCGAGCCAGCCGAGGAGATGGTCGATGGTCCGCACGAAGGCGGTCGCGCTGGTGTGCGCGCCGGCGAGCAGGTAGAACGCGACCTCGCGGCGGATGACCTCCCGCGGCAGGTCGAGCTCGTCCGCGTGCCGCAACAGGGTGGTCAGGACGTCCCGCGGGACGTCGACCTCCTCGCCGGCGGCCTCGCGCGCCAGCAGGTCGTGGCGCCGGGCGGCGGAGGGGGCGAGGAACTCGGCGTCCCAGTCCTCCAGTGCCTGCGCGACGGTGGCGCGCAGCGCCTCCCGGTCCCCGGTCGCGTGGACCATCGTGGCGCCCTCGATGAAGCGGGCGTTGTAGTCGTAGAGCCGCCCGGTCTCCTCCGTGGTGCCCAGCGGCCGGTCGATCCCGGCGGTGAGCGCGGCCAGGTTGAGCATCAGCTCGTGCCCGAGGTGCACGAGGTCGACGCCGCCCGCGGCCTCGTACCGGGCCAGCGTCTCGTCGGTGACCCGCGGGAACAGCTCGCGCTCGTAGCGCTCGAACACCTCCCGGCGGAACATCCGGTTCTCCACGCGGCGCCGGTCGCGGTGCTCCTGCCCGTGCAGGTTGACCAGCACCCCGGACATGACGACCTCACCGGCGTCGTACAGCGCCTGCCGGAGGTCCTTGCTGCGGTAGGCGTCGTGCGCGTCGGCGAACGTACTCAGGACGATCGGCGTGGCGGTGGTGGTCACGGTCCCTCCTCGACGGGCCCTGGCATCTCGACGGCGGCGGCGACGCGGAGGGCGGCCACGCCGTCGGCGAAGGTGGGCAGGTCGGTGTGGTCACCCGCGGCGACGGCCCGGATCAGGGCGGCGAAGGGCGCGGTGGCGTCCCCGGTGGCGGGGACCAGCTCGCGCGGGCCGTCGTCCCCGGTGCGGGCTCCGGTCAGCCGGACGGGGAAATGGCCGGTGTGCCCGTCCGCCTCGGCCAGCAGCATCCCCGCGGAGCCGTGCACGACCATCCGGAAGCCCGCGCCGAAGCGCGCGACCCAGGAGGTGTGCACGGAGACGACCGCGCCGTCCGCGGTCCGGGCGGTGTACGCCGCACTGTCCACGCTGGTCGCCGGGATGCCGCCGGTCCACTCCGGCTCGCGGGTCGCGACGGTCCCGCGCACGTCCGTGAGCTCGCCGAACGTCCAGCGCAGGAGGTCCGTGGTGTGCAGCCCGTGCACCCGCAGCGAGCTCGCCCCGTACCGCGGGTCGGCGCACCAGCCCGAGCCCGCCACCGCCGCGGGCTGGGTGAACGTCGGGTAGAGGGCCTGGACGGACACGTTGTCGACGCGCCCGACGAACCCGTCCCGCACCAGGCGCCGCAGCTCGGCGAGCCCGGGCCGGAAGCGGGACTGCATATCGACCACCGCCGTCCGGTCCCCCACGGCGCCGAGCATCGCCTCGCCGTCGGCCACGGTCGGTGCGAGCGGGGCCTCGCAGAGCACGTGCTTCCCGGCGGCGAGCGCCGCGAGGACCATCTCGCGGTGCAGGCTCGGCCGCGTCGCGACGTCGACGAGGTCGACCTCCGGATCCGCGCAGAGCGCCTCGAATCCCACGTGCGCCCGGGTACCGAACTTCTCCGCGACGGCGTCGGCGGTCTCCCGGTGCGCGGTCGCGACCGCCACCAGCTCGACGACGCCCTCCTCCGCCAGCGCGGCGTACACGGGCAGGTGGGTGCCCTGGGCGTAGCTCGCCCCGGCCACCCCGACCCGCAGGGGCGACTGGTGTGTGATCACGCGGGCACCACCTCCAGCGCGGGCAGCACCTCGGCCCCGAACAGCTCCATCGCCTCGAGCACGGCCGCGTGGTCGGGGCCCGTCGGGTACCGGAAGATCATCAGGAAGTCGTCGACGCCGGCCTCGTCGCGGAACCGGCCGATCGTCTCCACGCACTCCTCGGGGGTGCCGAACACGAACCGGTCCCGGACGAACTCCTCCAGCGTGATCTCCGCGGACGAGCCGACGCCCGGCAGGTCGGTGATCGCTCCGTAGTCGAACAGCGTGCGCGCCATGGCGAGCGCGGTGTCGCCGAACTTCTCCAGCGCGGCCTCGCGCGACCGGTACGGCCAGCAGAACCGGATCGACGTGACGTGCGGGGTCCGCCCGGCGGCCCCGGCGGCCGCGCGGTAGTCGGCGGCCATCCCGGCCATCGTCGGCAGGGACATGAGCGCGTTGGTGATCCAGCCGTCGGCCAGCCGGCCCGCGCGGCGCAGCCCGCCCGGCGTCCAGGCGGCGAGGTGCAGCGGCACGCCCTCCGGGCGGACCGGGCGTGGGATCACCGAGACCTCGTCGAAGGAGTAGATCTCGTCCGCGAACGAGAAGCGCTCGTTCGTGTGCGCCGCCCGCAGGATCCGGACCGTCTCGTCGAACCGCTGGGCGCGGTCCTCCCAGCTCACGCCCACCGTCGAGTAGTCCACGGGCATGTACCCCACACCCAGGCCGAGCCACGCGCGCCCGCCGGAGAGCTGGTCGAGCATCGCCGAGTCCTGGGCGAGCTCCACCGGGTTGTAGAGCGGGGCGATCGCGATCGCGGTGCCCACCCGGACGCGGCGGGTGCGGGCGGCGATCGCGTAGGACAGGTGCAGCGGCGAGCCGAAGTACTCGTCGGAGTACTTGTGCTCGGTGGTGAGGGCGGCCGAGAAGCCGAGGCGGTCGGCGGCCTCGGCCTGCTCGAGGATCTCCCCCAGCACGGTGTGCGGGTCGCCGGTGACCAGGCCCTGGGTGAACAGCACTCCGACGGACATCGCGGCTCCTATGCCTGGGTGGCCCGGGTGGCCTGGGTGGAGGGGGCCCGGGGATCGAGGTGGACCAGCTCGATGCGGGTGTCGAGCATGCTCGGCATCCCGGCGTGCAGGACGGTGCCGTGCTCGGCCCGGTCCTCCGCACCACGGGCCGCGGCGCGCCCGGCGACCCGGCCGAGGGTGAGCCCGCCGCTGATGTGGATGCCGCCCAGGTCCGACACCGGGTTCAGGCCGCCGACGCAGTCCCCGGCCGCGAACAGGCCCGGGATGGCCGCGCCGAAGACGTCGAGGACCTGCATGTCCTGCGTGACGCGGAACCCGCCGCAGCAGAAGTTGATCCCCTCCACCATCGGCACGGCGCTGAACGGGCCGGTGGCACAGCGGCGTCGGCCGGGCGGGAGCACGACACGGCCGTGATCGGGATCGACGTCCGCGTCGGTGTCCAGGAAGGCGTTCCAGCGGTCGACGGTGGACCGCAGCGCGCCCGCCGGGACACCGATGAGGCCGGCCAGCTCGTCCAGCGTGGCGGCCCGCACCGGGGGCTCGGGCATCTGCCCGATCAGGCCCTCCTTCTCCCGCGCCACCACGTCGTCGACGACGTACCAGGCCCTGCGACCGGGCTGGGCGTGCAGCCGCTCCACCCGCTCCTCGTAGGGGCCGGCCTCGTCGTGGAAGCGCTCCCCCGCCTCGTTGACGGCGATCGCGTCCTCCACCACGGACGACGACACGATCACCAGCGGCGGGACGAACGTCATGTTCACCAGGTCCCCGCCCACGGCCTGGCCGAGGAGGTGACCGGTGCCGCGGCAGGTGTCGATGCCCAGGTAGGGCGCCCGCGCGACGAACTCGGGCTGGTAGCGGCGGCGCAGCTCGGGGTTGGACTGGTACCCACCGGTGGCCAGCACGACGCCCCGGCGGGCGGTGATCAGGTACTCCGTGTCCGGCGAGTGGGCGAGCACGCCGGTGACCCGGCCGTCCTCGGTCACGAGCCGGTCCGCGAGGGTCTCGTACAGCGTGGTGACCCGCTCGAAGTCCGGCCGGAAGGCGCGGCCGAGCATCCAGGTGTCCTCGACCGCCGCCATCCGGTCCACCGTGTGCTGCGTGGGCCGCGGGATGAACCGGCTGAACCGCACGCCGCGCTCGACGAGGACGCGGTAGGTCTCGGCGCTCTCCCGCGCGAACAGCCGGACCAGGTCCTCGTCCCACTGCACACCGAACCGGTCCTCGGCGGCCTCGACCATCGCCCGGGCGTCGGCGACGAAGGTCTCCTCGGAGTCGACGATCCCCTGCTCGCGCTGCATGTCAGAGTCGACGAAGGCGAGGTAGCCGGTGGACCAGACGGCGTTGCCGCCGATGTGCGGCATGGCCTCCACGGCCGCGACGTCCGCGCCCTCGGCGACGGCGGCCGAGACGGCGGCCATGCCCGCGGGCCCGGTGCCGAGCACCACGACGTCCGCCTCGACGCGGACGGGTCTGCGTACGGGTCCGGCCACGGTGCCGCCTTTCACGAGGTCCCCGGGGACCGTCCGACCCTGACGTGTGCTCCGGACGGCGTCAAGACCCTAACGACGCCACGACCCGCGTCGCCCCCTCCCCGGCCCGCCGAGCTGCACGGGCTCCCCCTGGACCGCGTACCGGTGCTAGCGTCGTTAGGACCATCACGCCGAGGTGAACCGGGGAACGCCGATGCAGACGATCACCCTCGCCGGCTACGCGGAGGTCCGCGAGGCCTACCGCCAGCACGATCTCGAGCAGGCCCTGTACGACGCGGGCGGCGTGGTGATGGCGGACAGCCTCCTCGTGCTGCACGGCGCGGACCACCGCAGGCGCCGCCGGGTGGAGAACCGGCTGTTCCGCCGCGGCACGTTCCGGTACTGGGAGCGGGCGTTCCTGCGGGACGTCGTCACCGACACCCTGGCCCCGTTCGCCGCCGCGGGCCGCGCCGACCTGCTGGAGCTCGGCTACCGCACGATCATGAACCTCACCGCGATGGTGGCCGGGCTGGACAAGCCCACCGGCAGCGTCGAGGAGGTCGACGCCGCGGTCGACGCGCTGTACCGCTTCGCGAAGAAGTTCTCCGAGGGCGCCACGATCGTCCACACCACCCGCGATCCCGGGGAGGTGCGGGCCGAGGTGGCCGCGGCGCTGGAGGAGTTCGACGCGCTCTTCCTCCAGCCGTCGATCGCGCGCCGGGAGGCCCTGCTCACCCGGTTCGCCGCCGGGGAGATCACCGAGGAGGACCTGCCCCGGGACGTGCTCACCGCGCTGCTGCGCAACCGGGACGAGCTGGGGATCGACCGGGACGTCCTGCGCCGCGAGTGCGCCTTCTACCTGCAGGCGGGGTCGCATTCGACCGCCGACGCGTTCACGCACGCCGCGGACGACTTCTTCGCCTGGGCGAAGCGGGAGCCGGCCGCGGCGGACAAGGCCCGGCACGACCCGGCGCTGCTGCAGCGCTGCGTGTACGAGACCCTGCGGCTGCACCCCGCCAGTCCCGTCGCGCAGCGCCGGGCGCTCGCCCCGATCAGCCTGCGGGGCGGGACCGACATCCCGGAGGGCTCGTTCGTGGTCCTCGACATCGCGGCGGCCAACCGGGACCCGAAGGTCTTCGACCGGCCCGAGGTCTACGACCCGCTGCGCGAGGTGCCCGCGGACGTGCCGCGGTGGGGCCACGCCTTCGGCGGCGGCATGCACGCCTGCATCGGCACCGAGCTGGCCGGCGGCGTGCCCACGCCCGAGGGACATCCGGTGAGCGAGTCCGAGCGGGTGCTCGGCACCGTCACCCTCATGCTGGAGGCCCTGCTCGCGGCGGGCGGGCGGCCGGATCCGGACGCCGCCCCGCAGCGCGACCCGCACTCGGCGCGGGACCACTTCGCGTCGTACCCGGTGGTCTTCGGGGGATGAGCGCGCGGGCGGTCGTCGAGAGGTTCCTCGCCGCGGTGGGGGCGGGCGACGCCGCGGCGGCCGCGGCCTGCTTCGCCCCGGACGCCACCTACGCGAACATGCCCCATCCACCGGTACGCGGGCCGGAGGGGGTGCGGCGGCTCCTCGCCCCGATACTCGACCGGTCCGAGTACGTGGAGTGGGAGATCGTCACGGCCAGCTACGCCGAGCACCGGGCCTGGCTGGAGCGGGTGGATCGGTTCCGCATCGACGGCCGCGAGTACGCCATCGAGTGCAACGGCGTGGTGGAGGTCGACCCGGCCACCGGGCTCATCACCGCCTTCCGGGACTACGTGGACCTGCAGGTCTGGCGGGAGCGGCTCGGGGACGTGCTGGGATGACGCTGCAGGTCGGCGTCGGGCTGTGGACCGGGCAGGGCACCGACGCCCGACGGAGCTACGGCGAGGTCGCCGAGCTCGCGGTGGCGGCCGAGCGGGCCGGCTTCGACTCCTTCTGGGTCACCGAGCACCACGGCCTGCCCGACGGCTATCTCCCCTCCCCGCTCACGGTGCTGGCCGCGCTCGCGCCCGTGACCAGCCGGATCACCCTCGGTACCGGCGTGGTCCTCGCCCCGCTGCACCATCCGCTGCGCCTCGCCGAGGACGCCGCCGTGGTCGACCTGCTCAGTGGCGGGCGGCTCGTCCTCGGGCTGGGCATCGGGTACGCCGCCCACGAGTACCGGGCGTTCGGCGTGGACCCGGCGACCCGCGGCGCGCGGCTGGAGGCCCTGGTCGGCGTGCTGCGGCAGGCGTGGACCGGCGAGCCGTTCTCCTGCCCCGTCCTCGGGCTGGACGACGTCCGCGTCACCCCGGCGTCCGGGCGTCGGATCCCGATCTGGCTCGGCGGGTACGCGGCCGCCGCCGTGGACCGGGCGGGCCGGATCGCCGACGGGCACCTCGTCGGGCGGGGCGAGCCGGCCATCGTCGACGCCGCGTCGGCGCAGCTGGGGAGCCCGCGCCCCGGGTTCACCCGGGCCGTCACCGTGGCCTGCGTGCTCGACGCCCCGGGCGGTGGCGCCGACTCGGCCCGCGCGGCCTTCGCCGTCCAGCAACGGGCCTACGAGGCGATCCAGGCCGGGCGCACGGTGTACTCCCGCTCGGTCGCCGTCGGGGCGGACGTGGACGCGTACGTGCAGGTCACCGGCGACGCCGACGCCGTCGTGGCCGGTCTGCGCGGCGTGCTCGCGGCGCTGCGCGGCTGGCCGGACGTGCACCTCGTCCTGCGGCTGCTGTTCCCCGAGCCGCTGCAGGTGCAGCGGGAGCGGCTCGCGACGTTCGGCAGGGAGATCCTGCCCCGGCTCCGGGAGGGCACGTGAGGTTCGAGGACCGGGCCGCCATCGCCGACGTGATGGCCCTGTACTGCGAGCGGGTCGACGAGTACGACATCGACGCCGTCGCCGCGCTCTTCACCCCGGACTGCGTGACGGACTACGGGCCCGGCCGCGGCGGCCTGGTCGAAGGACGGGACGCGGTCCGGGACCGGATCGCCGCCGGCCAGGCGCAGTTTCGCCGCACCCACCACCAGCTCGGGCAGAGCCGGGTCACCTTCAATCCGGCCGACCCGGACCGCGCCACCGCCGTCACCTACGTGACCGCGAGCCACGAGGAGTGGAAGGGCCGGCAGTGGCGCGCCCACCTGCGCTACGTCGACGTTCTCGCCCGCACCCCGGCCGGCTGGCGGCTGGCCGAACGCCGGGTGCACGCCGCGGTGATCGAGAACCGGCCGGAGATCGACTGGGTGTGGGTGCCGCGGCGGGAGCCGGCGTCAGGCTGAGGCCGGCTCGACGCCCGGCGCCACCGCGGTCCCGGCCGCGATCCGGCCGAAGCAGAAGGCCTCGGACAGGTTGGCGCCGTCCGCCGGGTAGAGCATCCCCACCGGCTGCCCCAGCTCCCCCGCCGCGAACAGCCCCGGGACCGGCTCGCCGTAGGGATCGAGCACGCGCCCGCCCGCGTCCCGCACCGGCCCGCCGGAGGTGTTCGAGCCGCCGGGGTAGAGCGGCACGCAGTAGTACGGCGGCTCCAGCGGGATCAGCGTCTCCGGTGCCCGGCCCAACGGGTCCTCACCGGCGGCGCACACGGCGTTGTACCCGGTCACCGCGTCGTCGAGGGACGCCGGATCGGGCATTCCGACGGCTGCGCCGGCCTCCCCCGGTGTGGTCCCCCGGCCGATCCAGCCGCGCTCGATCTCGGCGGAGTTGTCCGGGCTCCAGTCGTAGAGCCCGACCTTGCAGGCGCCGAGGTGGGTCAGGGTGAGCGGGCCCGCGGTGCGGCGCCGCTCGTCGAACAGCCAGTAGCTGGGGATGCGGCAGTACTCGGCCTGCTCGTAGTCGTAGGCGAGCATCTCGTAGTAGAAGCCGTGCAGCAGCTTCGCCTGCATCGTCTCGTCGGCGTACCGCCGGCCGTGCCGGTCGACGATCAGGTGCCCGGGCGGCGAGATGTCGATCAGGAAGTTCAGCCACCCGCCGTCGAGCGGGAAGTGGCCGATGGCCCGTCCGATCATCTGGTTCATGTGCCACAGCCCGGCCCCGGCGGCCTGCGCCATCCGCACGCCGTCGCCGGTGTTGCCCGGGTTGCCGTAGAAGTGCACCGGGTAGGCGCGCAGGTGGTCGCGCTTGAGCTCCTCGTCGAACTCGTAGCCGCCGCAGGTCAGGATCACGCCCCGGCGCGCGCGGAACTCCCCGGCCGCCGTCCGGACGCCGACGACCCGCCCCGCCTCGACGGTCAGCCGCTCGACGGGGGTCGCCCAGCGGACGTCGATCCCCCGGTCGGCCACCGCCCCCGCGACGGCGGCGAACAGCGCGTCGCCGGCACCGGCGGCGGGATCGAGCCGGAAGGCGGCCCGCCCGGGCTGGTACACACCGAGACCCGCCGCACCGGGCAGCTCCGGGTGCTCGACCGTGTTGATCCGGCTGAAGGTGAGCCCGGCCGTCTTCTCCAGCCAGGGCAGGACCTCCGTGGCGCCACGGGCCCACGCCGCCGAGACGTCCGCCGGGACCATCCCACCCGCGCAGGCGTCGAGGTAGGCGGCGGCGTCCGCGGCCGAGTCGGCCGCCATCACCAGCCCGCCGGACATCCGCGTGCTCGGGGTGTGCGCGCCCGCGCGCTGCTTCTCCAGGACGACGACGGAGGCACCGGCGTCGTGCGCGGTGATCGCCGCCGCGGCCCCTGCCCCGCCGAACCCGACGATAACCAGGTCCGTCTCCACCACGGGACCTCCCGTTCCGCAGGTGCGGCCGCATCGCCGTACACCCGCCCGCACGTACCTCGACGAATCGGAGCGGCGTTAGCCTACTGACGACCATAAGGGAGTGGCAACGGCGCGAATACCGCTCGGGGCGCGGTATCCGGAATCGGGGCGGCGTGCTGATCCCCTTGCGACGGCCGGGTACCGACGTTAGGTTCCTAGCGTCGGTCGGCAGTGACCGGGGGCACATGCTCCCGACCACCCACCACACGGCCGGTAGGTACAGGACGAGGAGGTCCGGATCATGGGCTCGATGGTCGGCGCGGCGGTGGTCCGCAAGGAGGACCCGGCCCTGCTCACCGGGCGTGGCACGTACGTCGACGACGTCCGCCTCCCCGGCACGGTGCACATGGCCTACGTGCGCTCCTACCTCGCACACGCCCGCATCCTGTCGGTCGACACCGGCGAGGCGGCTGCCATGCCCGGCGTGCTCGGCGTGTGGACGAACGCCGACCTGGTGGGCCTGCCGCCGAACCGGTCCGTGCCCGGCATGGAGCGGCCGTGCCTGGCGAAGGACCGGGTGCACTTCGTCGGGGAGTGCGTCGCGGTCGTCGTCGCGACGGACCGGTACCTCGCCGCCGACGCCGCCGAGGCGGTCCTCGTGGAGTACGAGGAGCTGCCGGTGATGGCGTCGATCGCCGCCGCGACCGCCGAGGACGCGGTGCCGATCATCGAGGGCACGGCCTCCAACGTGGTGCTGGAGCAGGTCCTCTCGGCCACGGACGCCGAGGAGGAGCTCGCCGCGGCCCCGCACCGGCTCGCGATCCACCTGCGCAACCAGCGTTGCGCCGCGGTGCCGATGGAGCCGACCGTGTGCCTGTCGGACTGGCAGAGCTCCGGCCTCACGATCTACGCCACCACCCAGACCCCGCACCACATGCGCAACGAGATGGCGCAGATGTTCGGGCTCTCCCAGCAGGAGGTCCGGGTCGTCGCGCCGGACGTCGGCGGCGGCTTCGGCGCCAAGGCCTCCTGCTACCCCGAGTTCATCCTCACCGCTGAGCTGTCGCGGCGGCTGCGGCGCCCGGTCAAGTACGTCGAGACCCGCAGCGAGAACCTCACCTCGATGGTCCACGGCCGGGCCCAGGAGCACGACGTCGAGGTCGGCTTCGACGACGAGGGCCGGCTGCTCGCCCTGCGCGTGCGGATCACCCAGGACTGCGGCGGCTGGCCCGACGCGACCGGCATCGGGCTGCCCACGCTCACCTCGTTCATGTCCGGCGGCTGCTACAAGATCCCGGTCATCGCGCCGAGCTTCCGCTCGGTCGTCACCAACACCACCCCGGTCGGCTCGTACCGCGGCGCCGGCCGGCCCGAGGCGTCGTTCATGATCGAGCGGGTGGTCGACCACGTCGCCGCCGAGCTCGGACTCGATCCGCTGGACGTGCGGCGGCGCAACTTCGTCCAGCCCGGCGAGATGCCGTTCGCCACCCAGTTCGAGGGCATCGTCTACGACGAGGCGGACTTCCCCGGCGCGCTCGACAAGGTCCTCGAGCACGTCGACTACCCGCAGCTGCGCAAGGAGCAGGCCACGCGGCGGGACGACCCGTCGGCGCCGCTGCTCGGCATCGGGTTCTCCACGTTCGTCGAGATGGGCGGCTTCGGCCCCACCCCGCTGTTCGAGCAGTTCGGCTACGTCGGCGGCTGGGAGTCGGCCAACGTCCGGCTCAACGTCGACGGGTCCGCCGTGATCAAGGTCGGCACGAGCCCGCACGGGCAGGGCCACCAGACCGCCTTCGCGCAGATCGTCGCGGACGAGCTGCAGATCGACTTCGACCGGATCACCCTGATCCACGGCGACACGGCCACCGTGCAGGAGGGCATCGGCACGATGGGCAGCCGCGGCGTGCCCGTCGGCGGGTCCGCGGTGATGAAGGCCGCGATCAAGGTGCGGGACAAGGCGGCGCGGATCGCCGCGCACATGCTCGAGGCGGACGAGTCCGACGTCGAGCTGGTCGACGGCGAGTTCCGGGTCAAGGGCGCACCCGGCAAGTCCGTGGGCATGCGCGAGGTCGCGGTGCGGGCGTTCAAGCCCCACCTGCTGCCCGACGGCTTCGACCTCGGCCTCGACGAGACGGCCTTCCACGAGCCGCAGAACCTCTCCTACCCGTCCGGCGCCCACTGCTGCGTGGTCGAGATCGACCGCGACACCGGCAAGGTCCGGATCGCCCGGTACGTCGCCGTCGACGACTGCGGCACGGTGATCAACCCGCTGATGGCCAAGGGGCAGATCCACGGCGGCGTCGCGCAGGGCATCGCCCAGGCGCTGCTCGAGGAGGTCTCCTACGGGCCGGACGGCCAGCCGCTGGCCGGCACCCTGGTCGACTACACGCTGCCCAGCGCCGTCGACCTCCCCCACTACGAGACCGACCACCTGGTCACGAGGACCAGCTTCAACCCGCTCGGCGCGAAGGGGCTCGGCGAGTCGGGGGCGACCGCCGCGCCGCAGGCCGTGGTCAACGCGGTGGTCGACGCGCTGTCCCACCTCGGCGTCCGGGACGTCGAGATGCCGTGCACCCCCCAGAAGGTCTGGCGGGTCCTCCAGCAGAACGGAAGCTGAGATGTCCCACCACAAGGTCCGGATCACGGTCAACGGCACCGCGGGCGAGGACGAGATCGAGTCCCGCCTCCTGCTGGTGCACTACCTGCGCGACACCCGCGGGCTCACCGGCACCCACGTCGGCTGCGACACCTCCAACTGCGGCGCCTGCACCGTGATGCTCGACGGGAAGACGGTGAAGTCCTGCACCGTGCTGGCGGTGGCCGCGGACGGAGCGGACGTCCTCACCGTCGAAGGCCTCGCCGGCGACGGCCGGCTGTCCCCGGTGCAGGAGGGCTTCCGGCAGTGCCACGGCCTGCAGTGCGGCTACTGCACCCCCGGCATGGTCATGGCGGCGACCGGCCTGCTGCTCGAGAACGAGTCGCCCGACGACACCGAGATCCGCGAGGGCATCGAGGGCAACCTCTGCCGCTGCACCGGCTACGACATGATCGTCGACTCCGTCCGCTGGGCGGCGGCGAACGGCGGCGCGGGCGAGGCCGCGGCGCGGCACGTCCACGGCGGCGGCGCCCTCACCCCCGACGAGGCCGGACCCGCGCCGTCGGGCTCGCAGCCCGCCCCCGTCGTCACCCCCTGACGCCCCAGCACCTGAGGAGGACCCCATGGCCGCAGTGCTGCGCGGGCTCGAGGGCAAGAATGTGCTGATCACCGGGGCGGCGAAGGGGCAGGGCTTCAGCCACGCCAAGGCCTTCGCCGACGCCGGTGCCGACATCGCCGCCCTCGACATCACCGAGCCGATCACCGACATCTACCCGCTCGCCACGGCGCAGATGCTCGACGACACCGTGCGGGCCATCGAGGAGAAGGACCGGCGGATCATCCCGCTGCCCTGCGACATCCGCGACGAGTCCCAGGTCGAGGCCGCCGTCGCGAAGGCGCTGGACTTCTTCGACGGGCGCATCGACGTCCTGGTGTGCAACGCCGGCGTCGCGGCGCTCGACTCGATCCAGGGCATGCGCTCGCACGTCCTCGACGCGGTGATCGACACGATCGTCAAGGGCCACATGTACGTGGCGAAGTACGTGGTGCCGAACATGATCGGTCGGGGTGCGGGCAAGATCGTCAACATCTCGTCGGGCGTCACCGGGTCCGGGCACGCCCAGCTCTCGCACTATGTCGCGGCCAAGCACGCCATCGAGGGCCTGACCTCTGCGTGGGCCTTCGAGCTCGCCGAGTTCGGGATCAACGTCAACTGCATCGCGCCGGCCACCATCCGGCCGGGCGAGGGCCAGGGGTCCGGCATGGTGCTCGGGCTCGCCGGCGAGGTCGACATGACGCCGGACGACGCGTACGAGATGTTCTCCGCCGCCGGCAACATGCCCGGCGCCAAGTGGCGCACCGAGGTGCAGCACATCACCGACGCGGTGCTCTTCCTCGCGTCGGACAACGCCGACCAGATCACCGGCCACGTCCTGCGCGTCGACGCGGGTCAGGGAGCCAGGTAGAACCCACCACCGCAGTCGGGGGACGCGCATGACCACCACGGAGAACCGACCGACCAAACCCGTCTTCGACCAGGACCAGGAGGCGATGCGCTGCCCGTACCCCCACTACGCGGAGCTGCGGCGCACCGCCCCGGTCTTCCACGACCCGGAGTACGACATCTACGTCGTGACCCGGCACGCGGACATCGAACGAGTCAACACCCAGCCGCGGCTGTTCTCGAGCCAGAACCCCATGGGCCCCACGGTGTCCGGCGCGATCGCCGCGATCACGCGGGCGATGACGGGCGTGACGCCGGAGTTCGCCGAGCGGGTCCGCGTGGTCATGAGCCGCGGCGACGTCCTGTTCACCCAGGACCCGCCGCACCACAGCCGGCACCGGCGGATCCTCAACAAGGCGCTCACCCCACGGTCCGTGGCGCGCATCGAGCCGCAGATCCGGCAGATGTGCCACGCCCTCGTCGACCGGTTCGCCGGCGACGGGCAGGTCGACCTCGTCCCCGCCTTCTGCTCCCCCGCCCCGATCCACGCGCTGGCGACGCTGCTCGGCGTACCGGTGGAGAACTCCGGGGACTTCCGGCGCTGGGCGGACGCGATCAACTCCACGATCGGCACCTCCATGACGGACGAGGAGCTGCTCGGCACGCTGGAGACGCAGATCGAGTTCTGGACGTTCTTCGAGAACGAGGTCGAGGACCGCCGGCAGAACCCGAAGGACGACCTGATCACCGCGGTGGTCCAGGCCCGCAACGAGGGCGACGCCCCGCTCACGCCGAACGAGATGGTCGGGTTCTTCAGCCAGCTCATCGGCGCCGGCGCGGACACCACGACCAAGCTGATCTCGTCGTTCATGCTGATGCTCTGCGAGGACCCGGCGCTGATGGCCCGGGTCCGGGAGCACCCCGAGGACCTGCCGCGCTGCCTGGAGGAGGGCCTGCGGCTGGAGTCGCCGGTGCAGGGCCTGTTCCGGGTCGCGACGGCCGACACCGAGCTCGGCGGGGTCCCGATCCCGGCCGGCGCGCACGTCTGGGTCGTCTACGCCTCGGGCAACCGGGACTCGGAGGTCTTCGACCGCCCGGACGAGTACGACGCCGACCGGGAGAAGCTCCGCTCGCACCAGGCGTTCGGGCACGGGCCGCACTCCTGCATCGGGGCGCCGCTGGCCCGGGCGGTGGCCCGGATCGGGTTCGAGGTGCTCCTCGAGCGGCTCGACGACATCGCGCTCGCCGAGCCCGGGTTCGTCCCGCGCTACGACCCCAGCTACGTGATGCACGGGATGCAGTCGCTGCCGCTCACCTTCCGGGCCCGATGAGCTCCGACCTCGCCGCCGATGTCGCCGCCGAGCTCGCGGCCCTGCGGCGGAGGGTCGACGTCCTGGAGTCCCAGGACCGGATCCGGCGGCTGCGCAACAGCTTCCACGACTTCGTCAACACGGACCGGTGGGCGGAGATCGGCAGGCTGTTCACCGAGGACGCCGAGCTCGACTACGACTACCTCGGCCGGGCCTCGGGCCGCGCGGCCGTCGGGGAGTTCTTCGCCGCGATCCCGCGGCTGCTCCCCGCCGACGCGGGGGCGCCGTTCGTGCGGCAGTTCGTGCACGGGCACTCGGTCGAGGTGGACGGGGACGCCGGGGACACGGCCACCGGCACCAGCCACCTGTTCGCCACCCCGATCTACCACGGCACGAGCTTCCTGTTCTCCGGCCGCTTCGCCGACACCTACGCCCGCGTCGACGGCGAGTGGCTCTTCGCCTCGGTGACACTGGAGATCTGGTACTCGGTCCCGCTCGCGGAGGGGTGGGCGACCGGGGAGCGGCACCGCATGTCGTTGTAGGTCCGGCCGCTCGGCGACTTCCTGTTTGGACTGCGCGCCCGCGGATACACCCGACCATGGAGTCTCGCTCACCGGCGGGTGCCGGGCGGGTCGGTCACCGGGCCGCGGCGGCGGTGCCGGCCCTGCTCGTGGCTCCGCTCCTGCTGACGGGGTGCGGCACGGTGTCCTCGGGCGCCGAGACCGTCGCCCGGGAGTTCGTCGGCGCCGCGGCGGCGGGCGACGTCCGGACCGAGTGCGGCCTGCTGGCGCCCGCGACGCGGGACACGCTGGAGCACCAGCGCGGCGGCCCGTGCGAGACGGCACTGGCCCGCGTCGCGCTGCCGGGCGGCACGGTCGTCGGCGCCGAGGAGTGGGCCGACCGGGCGCAGGTCCGGACGACCGCGGACACCCTGTTCCTCACCCGGACGTCCGGGGGCTGGCGCGTCGCCGCCGCCGGCTGCGTCCCCCGCGGCGAGGCGCCCTACGTCTGCACCCTGGAGGGACCATGAGCGGCACCCGGGCGCTCTTCCTGGCCTACCTCCTGATCATCGGCCTCGGCCTGGCCTGGTTCATGGCCGCGGGGGTGCTCCACCGATGAGGCGCTTCCTCCGGGAGAACGCGCTGAGCCTCGCGTTCGGCGTCGGCTTCCTGCTCGTGCTCTGCGGGCAGGCCGTCGCCGGGTACGCGGACTTCATTCAGCAGCAGCTGACCTCGGGCGGTGAGGACCCCGGCTTCTGGACGTACGTGACGTCGTCGAGCTTCGGGGTGGACGTCGCCGAGAACTGGCAGTCCGAGTACCTGCAGTTCTTCCTCTACACGATCGCGACGGTGTGGCTGCTGCAGCGCGGCTCGCCGGAGTCGAAGCCGCTCGGGGACGCGGGCCGCGAGTCCGATCAGGAGCAGGCCGTGGGCCGGTACGCCCGGGGCGACTCGCCGCCGGCGGCCGCGGCGGGTGGCCTGCGCACCAGGGTGTACTCCCGCTCGCTCGGCCTGGTCGTCGGGCTCGTGTTCCTGGCCTCGTGGACCGCGCAGACCGTCGCGGGGTGGGCCGCGTTCAACGCCGAGCAGCTCGCGGACCGTCAGGACACCGTGTCCTGGGCCGGTTACCTGGCCGAGCCGGACTTCTGGAACCGCACGCTGCAGAACTGGCAGTCCGAGCTGCTGGCCGTCGGGTCGTTCGCCGTGCTGGCGGTCTTCCTGCGCGAGCGCGGGTCACCGGAGTCGAAACCGGTGGGCGCGCCGCACGACGCCACCGCCGACACCGGCTGAGCGGTCCTCCTCCCTCACACGGTCCCGCGGAGCAGGTGCCAGGCCCGCGCGGCCACGTGCAGGTTGAGCCGCGTGTCCACGGCGCCCAGGTCGAGCCCGCTGATCTCCCTGATCCGCCGCAGCCGGTAGCGCAGCGTGCTCCGGTGGATCAGGAGCGCGCGGGCTGTGGCGTCGTAGTTGCCGCCCTGCTCGAGGTACTGCCACACGGTGCGCACCAGCTCGGCGCCGTTCGTCGAGTCGTAGTCGAGGAGGGGACCGAGCCACTCCCGGACGTACCCGCGGACCTCGCCGTCGTCGCCGTCGACGGTGAGGACGCGGTAGATGCCGAGGTCCTCGTACCGGGTCACCCCGCTGGGCTGGCCGGAGCCGAGGCGCACGGTGAGCGCCCGCTGCGCCTCCAGGAAGGAGCGGGCGAGTCCGGCCGGGTCGCGGCAGACCGCGCCGACGCCGATCGCGCCCGCGCCGCTCCCGGCGCCGGCGGGCAGCCGGTCGGTCACGGCCCGGTACAGCTCCTGCCACGGGCAGCTCCCGTTCGGCTCCTCGGGCTCGGGCGCCACCAGGACGAGGCCGTCCGGACGCCGGGTGAGCAGGGCCGTCCCGCCGAGGGCGGCCCGGGTGGCCTGCTCCACGGCGCCGACCAGGCCCTCCTCCGCCGGCCAGCGCAGCACCAGCACCCGGTGCGGGCTGGTGAGGTCGTGCCCGAGCGCTTCGGCCCGGGCGCGGGCACCGGCGTCGTCGGTACCGGTGAGCAGGTCGTCGACGAGGTCGCGGCGCAGCCGCAGCTCGGTCTCGACCAGGTTCCGCTGGTGGCTGAGCTCGACGGTCAGCATGAGGGCGCCGTGCTGCAGGACGAAGGTCTCGTACTCCCCCGCGTCGCAGCCGGGGTCGACGAGCGCGAGCACGCCCAGCACCTCCTCGCGCGGCCGGGCCACGGCCACCAGACGGTCGCGGTCGCGCACCGGGACGGGGCTGCGGCAGGCCGCGTCGAGCAGGGCGGCGCGCCGCCGCCGCTCGACCCGGCAGGGCTGTTCGGGACGCCCCGCCCCGGCCCAGGCCCGCAGCCCGCCGACGGCGTCCTCGACGGCCACGGGCAGGCCGGTCAGACGGTGCACCTCGGCCGCGATGCCCGCCTCCCCCGACTCCGCGGCCACCGCGGCGGCCAGCCGCTCCTGGGCGTCCCGGCGCCGGCGCAGGTCGGTGACGGCGGCGGTGAGCCCGGCGTTCGCCTCCGCCAACGACGCGTTGGTCCGGCGCATCTCCTGGGCCGCGGCGTGCTCGCGGCCGCGCAGCCGGGCGGTACCGAGCGCCAGGTTCGTCTGCTGGACGAGGATCCGCAGCACGTCGAGGTGCTCCCGGGGCGGCATGTCGTCGCACGCCACCACGAGGTGCCCCTCGTGGGCGTCCAGGGCGCGCAACGCGAACGCCCTGGCCCAGCCGGTGCCCGCCTGAGCGGCGACGTCGCCGTCGGCGTCGCCGAGCTCGGCCAGGCGCGCCGCCAGGTCCGGCCGGTCGACGCGGCGCCCGTCCGGGGAGCGGGCGCCACCGCGGCCCTCGTCGAGCAGCGTGGCGACCGGGCTGCAGGAGGTCAGCGCGGCGACCGCGGCCATGGCGCGGTCGAGGATCTCGTCCCCGTCGAGCAGCTCCGTCAGGGCGGAGGAGAGTGCGATCAGCCGCCGCAGGTTCTCGTTCTCCCGGCGCAGCGCCCGGTCGGTAGCGCAGCACGGCATCTGGCGCCTCCTCACCACGGCAGCCGGTGCGCCTACCCGCACGCGGGCGGATCATGCGCGGATCGGGGGGCGGGATCCCGCCCCGTCTCGCCGGGCCCAGGCCGCGCCCGCGGTTTGGCGTCGCGGGGCCGGTGCCCCGCCGGGGCCGCCGGAGCGACCCTTGTCGTGTGCGGCCGCCCCGGCCGCCGGCCCCGGTAGGAGGTGGTGTCCGTCGAGATGCTCGCCAGGCAGCCAGGTAGGCGCCGGTCGGTCGAGACGCCCTTCGACCGGCCGGCGCCTCTGTGTGCGGGCGGCGTCAGCGCGGCACGAACCGCACCGGCATCCGGCGGGGCCCGGCGATGAAGGTCGAGCGCTGCCATTCCACGGGACCGGCCGGCTCGAGCCCGGGCAGCGCGAGGATCTCGCGGAGCATCGCGTCGATCTCCATCCGGCCGACGTGCGCGCCGAGGCAGAAGTGCGGGCCGCCGCCGAACGCGAGGTGGTCGTTGGGGGTGCGGCGCAGGTCCAGCCGCTCCGGGTCGGGGAACCGGGCCGGGTCCCGGTTGGCGGCCCCGTAGTACAGGACGACCTTGTCGCCGGCCGCGATCTCCCGCCCGCCGAGCACCGTGTCGCGGGTGGCCCGCCGGCGCATGTGGACGACCGGGCTCACCCAGCGCAGCAGCTCCTCGACGGCGGTGGGCAGCAGCCCGTCGGGATCGGCGCGCAGCTCGGCGAGCTGGTCGGGGTGCGCGAACAGCGCCTCCATCCCGCCCGCGACGAGGTTGCGGGTGGTGTCCCCGCCCGCGTCGATCAGCAGCAGGAAGTACAGGGCGAAGTCCAGCTCGTCGAGCGGGCGGTCGCCGGCCGAGGCGTGCACGATCCGGCTCGCCAGGTCGTCCCCGGGGTGGGCGCGCTTGCGCTCCCACAGCGCGTGGGCGTGCGCGAACATCTGCTCGACGGCCTCGGCGCCGGTCGGGCCGGCCCGCTCCTCGTCCGGGCTCGCATGGATCGCCTCGGTGAGGTCGTAGAGCGCCACGCCCTCGGCGTGCGGGATGTCCAGCAGCTCGGCGATCACGTACGACGGCATCAGCCCGGCGAGGTCGGTGACGAGGTCGCACTCGCCGCGCCCCTCGACCGCGCCGACGATCTCCCGGGCCAGCTCGCGGATCCGGGGCCGCAGCAGGCGGGCGGCCCGCGGCACGAAGTCCCCTGCGGCGATCCGCCGCAGCCGGGTGTGGTCGGCGCCGTCGGCCATCAGCATCATCTTGTGCACGCCGTCGCCCGGCTCGAGCGGGTCCGCGATCATGATCGTCGGCTCCGAGGAGAACGTCTCGGCGTCCCGGCCCACCGCCCGGACGTCGGCGTAGCGGGTCAGCGCCCAGAAGCCCGGACCGTCCGGTTCGGCGTGGCGGTGGACCGGGTCGTGCTCGCGCAGCCAGCGGTACTGCCGGTGGGGGTGGCCGCCGGCGAACGCGGCGGGATCGAGCAGGTCCACGAGGGGTGACGTCGTCGGCACGTGATCGACGGTATCCGGCCGGGCGCGCCGGGTGAAGGCTCTTTGATACAGGTGTTTGACCGCGCCGCGCACCGGCTCATAACGTCCGGGGCGGGCACGCCGCGACGGGGCGGCGTGGGAAGGCGGTCCGCGTGATCACGACGTTCGACGACTATCCGCTCCACCAGACGGCCGAGCCGGTCGCGGTCCCCGGCACGGGCGACCGGAACTACTACGACCGGTACTTCTTCAACGGCTACGACCCCGACGGCGGCTTCTTCTTCGCCCTCGCGCTCGGCCTCTACCCGAACCGGCGCGTGGTCGACGCGTCGTTCAGCGTGCTCCACGAGGGGGTGCAGCGCTCGGTCCACTCGTCGGCCCGCGCCCCGCTCGACCGGGCCGCGGCCACGGCGGTCGGACCGATCACGGTCGAGGTGGTCGAGCCGCTGCGGGTGCTGCGGGTCCGCGTCGACGCCCCGGACCAGGCGCTCGCCGCCGACCTCGTGTTCCGGGCCCGCACGCCCGCCGTCGAGGAGCCGCGGATCATCCGGCACACCGGAGTGACCCCGACGATGGACTACACCCGGCTGACCCAGTGGGGCACGTGGGAGGGCCGGTTCCGCAGCGGCGACGCCGAGCTGACCTGCAGCGGCGCGCCCGGGACGCGCGACCGGTCGTGGGGCGTACGGGCGGTCGGCGAGCCGGCCGGCGGGGCGCCGCCCGCCGAACCGCCCCAGTTCTTCTGGGTGTGGGCGCCGCTGCACTTCGACGACCACTGCACGCACCTCGCACTGGTCGACGACGCCGAGGGCCGGCACGTCTACGAGAGCGCCTGCGTGGTGCCGCTGCGGCCCGGGGCCGACGAGTCGACCCCGCTCGAGCACGCCCGGACCGCCGACGTCGAGATCGAGTGGGAGCCCGGCGCCCGGCTCGCCCGGGCCGCGACGCTGCGGACCGCGGGCTGGGACGGCAAGGAGCGGACCACCCGCGTCACCCCGCTGCTCACCTTCCGGATGCGCGGCATCGGCTACTTCCACCCCGCCTGGGCCCACGGCGTGTGGCACGGCGAGCAGGAGACCGGCGGCTCCGAGTGGCGCACCGCCGACCTCGACCCGGCCGCGCCGGAGAACGTGCACGTCCAGCAGCTGGTCCGGGTGGAGAGCGACGGCCGCAGCGGGATCGGGGTGTTCGAGCACCTCGCCATCGGGCCGCACCGGCCGTCGGGCTTCACCGGCGCCTTCGACGCGCCGGCCGCGCGGTGAGCACCGCGGAGCTGCCCGCCCCCGTCGCCGATCCCGCGGCCGTCACGCCCGAGTGGCTGACGGGCGCGCTCGGAGGCCCGGCCCGGGTCACCACGGTGCGGGCGGAACGGATCGGGACCGGCCTGGTCGGGCAGAGCGTCCGGTTCCATCTCACCTGGGACACGCCCGGCGCCGGACCGGCGACGGTCGTCGGGAAGTTCCCGTCGCCCGACCCGAAGAGCCGGGAACGCGGCCGCGCCGGCGGGGAGTACCGGCGCGAGGTGCGCTTCTACCAGCGCCTCGCCGCGGGCGCCGGGCTCCGGCTGCCGGGCTGCCGGCTCGCCTCGTACGACGAGGCGACCGGCGACTTCACGCTGCTGCTCGACGACCTGGCCCCGGCCCGGCAGGGCGACCAGCTCGCCGGCTGCACACCGGACGAGGCGGCCGCGGTGCTGGCCGAGGCGGCCCGGCTGCACGCGGCGTACTGGGCCGACCCACGGCTCGACGCCGAGGACTGGCTGCGCCGCCCCCACCCCGAGCGGGAGGCGACGGGTGCGCTGCTCACCCGGCTGTGGCCCGGTTTCCAGGCCGAGTACGGCCCGGACCTGCCGGCGGGCGGCGCGGAGCTCGGTGCCCGCTTCGTCGAGACCCTGCCGGTCTGGGCCGAACGGGACACCGCCCCGCGCTGCCTCGCCCACGGGGACCTGCGCGTCGACAACGTCCTGTTCGGAGCCGGGAGGCCGGTGGTCGTCGACTGGCAGACGGTGGGACAGGCGAGCGCGGCGAGCGACGTGGCCTACCTGCTCGGCGCGAGCCTCACCGTCGCCGACCGGCGCGCCCACGAGGACGCCCTGTTGGCCGGCTACCACCGCGCGCTGACCGCGCACGGGGTGCAGGACTACCCGCTCGCACGGCTGCGCGAGGACCACCGCCGGGCCGCCCTCTGCGGCGTCGGCATGACGATCGGGGCGTCGATGCTCGTCGGCGTGGACGACCGCGGCCGTCGGATGTTCGCGACGATGGCCGAGCGGCACCTCACCCACGCCCTGGACCTGGGGGCGGAGGAGTACCTGGGCTGAGCGGGCAGATCCGACCAGGCGCCGAGCTCCGCTCGGGGGTGGGCGACCGACGGACAGCGGCACGACACGTCCGACCGGCGTAGGCAGATGTACGTACGGTCCTCGCCGGACGCCGGGGCTAGCGTTGTGCGCCGAGCTACCTGCGGCGGCTCGACGGATCCCGGGACCGTCCGCACGCGCTGCAACGGCGATGGCGGGCCGACGACCCACGCCCGAGCGGGTCACCTCGTCGGTCCGTGCGCCGCGGTCGCGGCGGCCGCCCCACCGCGGTGCTCCGGAAGCTCGACGTCACCGACCGGTATCAGGCGAAAACGGGTTCGCCTCCCACCGGGAGACGGGCTCCGACCGGAAGGACCGCGACATGGACGTCACGAGAACGAGCCGGTACGAGCGGTACGACGGTGGCTCCCCGGCGGCCGAGATCCCGATCTTCGAGGCGATGGCCCGGGAGATCATGCGGGTCCAGGAGCGGAACAGGCGCCGGGCCGGCCTCCGGTCGGTCCGCCGGGCCTTCCACGCCCGGCCGCTCCTGGGTGTCGAGGACGCCCGCCTGGAGATCGGGCCGGCTCTCGACCCCGACCTCCGGCAGGGGTGCTTCGTCCCGGGCGCCACGCTGCCGGTCACGGTGAGGCTCTCCGCCGCGAGCGGGATGCCGCGCCCCGACACCGAACCGGATCTGTACGGCCTGGCCGCCCGGGTGCACGCGGACGGGGTGAGCCACGACCTGCTCATGACCAACTTCGAGGTCTCGCCTGCGGCGAATGCGCGCGAGTTCGTGGCGATGGCCGTCGCAACGGCCGGCCGGACCTCCCGGACCGGGAAGCTCGTCGGGCTCCTCACGAGGCTGCCGCTGCGGGTCGGACCGCGGGCGACGCTGCGCATCGTGCGGAACCTCGCGAGATCGGCCAGGACGGTGGACAGCCTCGCGGAGGAGACGTACTGGTCGCGCGGGGCGATCCTCTGGGGCTCCGCCGGCCCGGTCCGGTACCGGCTCCGACCGCTCGCCACCCCCGCTGCGGCGAAGGTCGACGGTGCGAGCCGGCTGCGAGGAGACCTCGCCCGACGGCTGAGCGCCGGCGAGGTGGTCTTCGCGTTCGAGGTGCAGCGGTTCGTCTCGGGGCGACGGACCCCGGTCGAGGACACGGCGAAGCGCTGGGACGCACCGTGGGAACCGGTCGCGAGGCTCGTGCTGCCGCAGCGGGAGTGCGCGAGCGCGGAGTCGGTGCTCGCCGAGCACCGCGTCGAACGTCTCGCCTTCAACCCGTGGAACACCACGGACGACTTCCGCCCCCTCGGGAACCTCAACCGGGCTCGCCGGGCGGCGTACGAGGCGAGCAGCGCCTGTCGCTCGGCGGAGCGGTACCCCGAGGACGAGCCCCGCAGGCAGGTCCTCGCCGCCGCGGCGGCGGGCACGGTGTTCCGCGTGGTGGACCGGGTCCGTCCGTGGCACACGCTTCCGACGCCGCTCGCGCTGCTGAACCTCTCCCTCATGCGGCGGCGGTTGCGGCAGCACAACCTGATCGATCCGGCGCGGCCGGACTCGGTGGAGGTGCGGTCGCCGGCGACCCCGTCCGCGGAGGCCCGTACGGCGCGGACCTACACCGGGCGGGACAACGACCTGTCCGAGCCCGCGATGGGTTCGGTGGGCACGGCCTTCGGCCGGAACATGGCGAACGGGCCGACGGTGCTCGGATCGCCCGACCCGATCTCGGTGGCCGACCGGCTGATGACGCGCGGACGATTCATCCCCGCACCGTCGCTGAACGTCCTCGCCGCCGCGTGGATCCAGTTCCAGGTCCACGACTGGGTCAACCACCGGCGGAAGCCCCTCGCGGACGATCCGATCAGGCTTCCCCTTCCTGCCGGCCGCCCGTGGCGGAACCGCCCGGGAGAGGGTCCCCTCGACCGCGAGATGCTGATCGCCCGGGACGCGGACGCCGGCATCAACGCCACCTCGCACTGGTGGGACGGCTCGGAGGTCTACGGCGCGGACGCGGAGCGCGCCCGCGAGCTGCGGGAGGACAAGGGCGCGGGTGCGCGCCTGGTCCTCGACGGGGGCCACCTGCCGCTCGATCGCGGCCTCCCGCTGACCGGCTTCTCGGACAGCTGGTGGCTCGGGCTCAGCATCGTGCAGACGCTCTTCGCCCGTGAGCACAACGCCGTGTGCGACGCGCTCGAACAGGAGTATCCCGGCCTCGGGCCCGAGCGCACGTACCAGACCGCCCGCCTGGTGGTGTCCGCGCTCATCGCCAAGATCCACACGGTGGAGTGGACCCCGGCCGTCCTCGCGACCGACGTGATCGACCAGGCGCTGAACGTGAACTGGCGGGGTGCACAGGATCGCCTGCTCACCCGGTTCGGACTGCGGCTGCTCGATCCCGGCGCGGTCCACGGCATCCCCGGCTCGTCGCCCGGGCACGACGGGGTGCCGTTCGCGCTCACGGAGGAGTTCGTCACCGTCTATCGCATGCACCCCCTCATCCCGGACGACTACGTGTTCCTCGACCACGCGTCCGGCCGGGAGCGGGAACGCACGGAGTTCCTCGACATCCAGGGGCTCGGTGCCGAGAAGGTCCACCGCCGGATCGGCCTGCCGGACGCGGTGTTCTCCTTCGGCAGCGCGAACCCGGGAGCGGTCTCCCTGCACAACTTCCCGAACGCGCTCCGGTCGTTCGAGCGGGACGGGGAGATGGTGGATCTCGCGGTGGTCGACATCCTCCGCACCCGGACCCGCGGGGTTCCCCGGTACAACGAGTTCCGCGCCGCCCTGCACATGCCTCCGGTGCGCAGCTTCGCCGAGCTGACGGACGACCCGTCGACCCGGGCCACGCTCGCCGAGCTGTACGGCGAGGTGGACCGGGTGGACACCGTCGTCGGGCTGCTGGCCGAGCAGCCCCCGGCCGGCTTCGGCTTCAGCGACACCGCGTTCCGCATCTTCCTCCTCATGGCGTCCCGACGGCTCCGGAGCGACCGCTTCCTCACGGTGGACTACCGGCCCGAGGTCTACACCGAGCTCGGTCTGGACTGGGTGGAGCGGGGCGGTATGGCCGAGGTGCTCCGGCGCCACTGTCCGGAGCTGACCGGCGTCGTTCCGGAGGGCAGATCGGTGTTCGTCCCGTGGTCCTGAGCACGTCTCACACCGCCCGGTACCGCACGACGGCACTCGTCGCCCCGAGCCGGGCCAGCCCGCGCGCCCGGGTCGGCCCGATGCTGCCGACGGGCATTCCCAGCCGTCGGCCGATCTGCCGGTAGGTCAGGTCGGGTTCGGCCGCCAGGAGGGCCAGCAGGTCCCGCTGGACGGGCGGCAGTTCGGCGAGCCCGTGGCGGACGGCCTCCGCCGCCTCGGCACGGAGCAGGGCGTCGTCGGGATCGGGGTGATCGGTCGGAGGCTCGGGCCCCGACTCGTCGAGCGGAACGACCCGGACACGGCCCCGCAGGGCACGGAGGCACTCGTGCCGCGCCGTCGTCGCGATCCACCCCGGCAGGGCCCGGGGCTCACGGATCGAGGCCAGGTTCTCCCAGAGCCGCAGCCAGACCGTCTGGGCGACGTCCTGGGTGTCGCGCTCGTCGAGCCGGAAGCCCCGGGCCACGCGGCGCACGATCGGCCCGAAGCGTTCGACCAGGGCACGCCAGGCACCCTCGTCGCCGGCCGCGGCGGCGATCACCACGGACCCGACGTCCGGAGCGGTGAGGTGGGGACCCGGCAGGGGCGTCGACAGCCGGCGGACGTCACGTGGAGGCATCTGAGTGGCCCTTCTCAGGTCCCGGAGCTGCTGGTCAGGACCACTTTCGGAGCGCAGGCAGGAGCACGTCCAAGCCCTTTCGGGAGCGGGGGCGAGACCGCTCACGCGCACGCGGAGCCACGAGAGCCTGCGGTCGAGCCTGGTACCTCCAGACCTGGAGGTCCTACGCTGGAGGTGGCGGTCCGGAGGTTCGGGCGAGGAGACGATGCAGCGGGACGAGGACCTGTCGACCATCCTGTCCAACGTCGCGGCGGACGCCCGCCCGACGACCCGGACCAAGATCGCGAACAGTCCGGAGACCAGGGCGTTCCTCGAGATCGGCCTGCACCTGCTGCGGGACGACCTCCTGGACCACCGCGGCCCCGACATGCTCGACGAGCACGACGCCGGCACCCGGCTGTTCGCCGGGCTCTCCCAGGCGCGGCTGATCGAGCGCGCGGACCAGATCGCCGCGGGCGAGGACCGCCCCACGATGCTCACGGTCGGGATGTTCCGGGACCGGTGGCGCTACAAGAGCCGCTACACGGAGGACCTGATCGCCTACCTCATGCGGCCGTCGCTCACCGAGAGGACGATGAACGAGTTGCGGGAGGCGGCGCTGAATCTGCCCGCCGGCCTGCCGTTCCCCCAGCTCGCACGGTACCTCGCGGACGCCGTGATGAGCGCGACGATGCGGGACCCGCTGTGGAGTCTGCAGACCATCGTCTGGGTCGCGTTGCCCAACCATCCACGGGTACAGCGCTATCTCAAGGCCCGGTACGAGCAGTGGATCGCCGCGTGGGCGTCGACCTACGAGCAGCTGGCGGCCCGCTACGACCTGCGACTGCGCCCCGGCGTGACATGGCTCGACGTCGCCGAGATGTTCAACGCCGTCGCGGACGGAGCGAGGGTGCGAGGCATGGCGATGGGCGCGGTGGCGAGCCTCTCGTCCGGCGACAGCGTGGTCGTGGGAGCGGTCCGCGCGATGATGCCCACGCTCTTCCTCAACGCCGAAAACCTCGCCGAGCCCGGTTCGTGATGAATCTCGAAGTGCGCGGCACAATCAACGCGCCAGCTGTCTCGACGAATTCTGATGACCGTCCCCACACCTCGACGCGATCGCGCCGGAGACGCAAAGGGAACAGTGCTACCGATCGGCCTAAGCAGATGTACGTACGGTAATTGATCGGGCCGAGGTCTAGCCTCGTGCACTGGGCCATGCAAGGAGGCGGCGATGAGTGCCCATGGCGAGATCCTCCATCATTCCCACGGATCGAGGGCGGGGCGTTCGCGCTCGGTGACCACTCGGAGGGTTCTCGGTCCGCTGGTCGTTGCCCTGGTCGGCGCCTCCGCCTGGGCCGCGGCCGGCCTCGTGGCGGGCCCCCTGGTGCAGCAAGAGGTGAAGCTCGCGGCGGCGGTCACACCCGCCGCGACGCAAGGGAGTTGCTCGGCGGGCTGGAAGATGATGAGCATTCCCGAGATGTTGCGCATGATCGAGCCACCGGCCACGGCCGACGACGTCAGGGCCACCGACGCCAACCGCGACAACTACCTGTGCGCCAGCCTCTCCGCCAACGGATTCCATGTGACGCGCTTCGTCGACAACGTGCGCACGACCAGTGGCGGGTCAGGATGCAGCGGCGGCATGGACAAAAATGGGATGCCCAAGGGGTGTAGCGGGAACGACATGAATGACAACAATAAGAAGAGCGACGTCACGACGCCGACCGATAAGACGCCCTCCGACAGCCACAGCGGCGAAACGTCTGATAGCAGCCCAAGGAACTCGACCGGCAGCACTTGATTCGAGCCGAACCAGGCGCAGGGTCTCGACTGAGTCGATGAGCGACCGTCTCGCACCCATTGCTCCGGCCCTTCCGAGGGAACACGACGTCAGCCGAAGAATCGCTCCGGGACGCGCCACGACGTCAATACGTAGACGTGCGTACAGGCGACCCCCCGACCGCCGGACACACTGGATCGAGACGTCCGCGTCGCAGACCGTGCAGGAATGACGAGGCGGGTCCGCACGAGGAGAACGACGGTGCAGCATGGTGTCGATCGACAGGAACGGATACGGGCGCCGGCCCACTGATCGAACGACCGAAGCAGGGTCGGCCCGATGACCACCCACGAGGTCACGCTGTCGATCCCCCTGCAGGTCTCGGTGACGTTCGGTCCGCCCGAGCCGTCGGGGACCGCCCGTGTCGTCGACGCCGTTCGCGTCGCTCCGGAGATCGCGCCGGCCGGCCTGGAGGCGGCACGTCCCCTGGACTACTACGCCGGCTACACCGGTTACGCGGCAGACTTCCTCGGGACGCCCGTACCGCTGCCGACGCTGAGTTCCGAGCAGCGGCAGAACGCAGCCGAGAACGTCCTCGCCACTGCCGGGGCGGACTCGACGGTCCTGCCCTACACCCATTTCAGCCTCGTCATGAATCGACGCAGGCAGCTCGCCTACTACACAGCGGTCAACATCGACGGGGCGCAGTCCGAGGAGCTCGAGCGCGGCCGTGACAAATGGTACTTCGATCCCCGGATAGCCGAGTCCGAGCAGATCGGTGAAGACCTCTACGCGCGGAACGCGCTGGACCGAGGCCACCTCGTCCGCCGGCTCGACCCCGTGTGGGGTCCGCAGGCGCGCCGCGGCAACGACGACACCTTCCACTTCACCAACTGCTCCCCTCAGCACGAGCGGTTCAACCAGTCCGGCGAGCTGTGGCAGGGTCTGGAGAACTACATCCTCGACAACGCCGATGCGGCGGAGCGGAAGGTCACCGTGTTCACCGGGCCGGTGTTCGGTGTCCGGGACCCCCTCTACAAGGGCGTCCGTCTACCCCTCGCGTTCTGGAAGATCCTCGTCTACGTGAAGAGCGGGAACGGTCTCGCCGCTGCGGGTTATCTGCTCGACCAGACCCGTCTCATCGAGGACATGCTCGGCCGGGAGGCGGCGTTCGACGCGGGCGTCTACCGGGTCCGCCTCGGCGACCTCGTCGGCAGGACCGAGCTGAACTTCACCCATCTGCAGCCGTACGAGCTGCCCCTCGACTCCGGTGGCTGGGAAGCCGCTCCGGAGCGCGTACGTATCCACGAGGACTTCAGCAACGTCGTCCTCTAGGAGTGGACGCCCCGCTTCTGCGTCGAGCGCCACCGAGATCTTCAGGCCGGTGTGACCTCACCGGCTCCTGTCCGTCCGGGAGGCACCGATGGATGTGCGGCAGCAGCAGGAGCGTGTGGCTGAGCGGTACCGGCGGACAGCCGCCGAACGCGAGGAGATCCGGCGCCGCCAGGAGGCAGCGGGTACTCCGGTCGTCGTCGACGACGAGGATCAGCTCCGCGCCCGCGCCTCCCGGTTGCTGGCCAACGGCGAGGTCGGTGCGAGCGCACTCTCGCACGCCCTCTCCGACGGGCACGCACTCCGGCCGACCGTGTTGTTCGAACGGATCCTCGGGGCCGCGAGCGAACTGCAGAGCGTCAACTTCCTCGCCCGGGGGGAGCGTGCGGCGCGAGCCGTCGGGCGAATCTCCATCCTGGAGTCCGGGCGACTCGCCGGCTTCGGCACGGGCTTCCTCGTGGGCGAGCGGCTCCTCCTGACGAACAACCACGTCCTCCCGGATCCCGACACCGCCACCTCGTCGTTCGTCGAGTTCGATCTCGAGCTCGACGTCGACGGCGTGACGAAGCGGGCCGACCGGTACGACCTGGACCCGGCCACACTCTTCGTCACACACGTCGATCTCGACTTCTCCCTCGTGGCGGTCGCGCAGGGCGACGGAGGCCGGAGGCCCGGCTCGGTGCACGGCTGGCACCGACTGATCGCCAACCAGGGGAAGATCGTCATCGGCGAGCCGGTCAACATCGTCGGGCATCCGAACGGCCGGGCCAAGGAGGTCGCGGTCCGCGACAACGCCCTGCTCAACCAGCTGCCCGACTATCTGCACTACCGCACCGACACCGAGCCCGGGAACTCCGGCTCCCCGGTCCTCAACGACCAGTGGGAGGTCGTGGCCCTGCACCATGCCGGCGTGCCCGGTCCGGACGGGCAGAGCTGGATCGCCAACGAGGGTGTGCGGGTCAGCGTGCTGCTCACGCACCTCGACGACATCGAACTGCCCCCCGCACAACGCGGGGTGCTGACCGAGCTGGGGCCCCAGGCCGTCCCGAGCGGCGCGGTGCCGGGCGAGGTCGACCTGACCCCCGCCGCCGTCCCTTCGCAGCGTCCCCGCGCGCGCGTGCCGGTGGGAAGTACCCCGATCACGGAACGCCGGACGGCAGGCCTGATCGGCCGAGCCCGCGGGTGCCGCGCCGTCGTCTTCCTGCACGGCCGGGGTCAGGAAGGCCAGGACCCCGTCCGGTTGCGGGCGGCGTGGGCCGGCGGACTCGCGCGCGGGCTCGCCGCCGGTGGACTGGCCCCCCTCGACGCCGCCGACGTCTGGTTCCCGTTCTACGGGGACGCACTGATCTCCGCTCTCGACGTGCCCGAGCGGGCGCCCGCCCCGACGGCCGCCGAGACCTTCGCCCCCACCGGATCGTCCACCCGGGTGGTCTACGCCGAGCTCATCGACCAGGCGGCCGCGCGCGCCGGCATGCCGCTCGAGGAGCGCCGGACCGCGCAGGAGGGCGGGCTTCTCGGCGGTCTCGTCGAAGCGTTGCAGGGCCCGCTCTCGTGGCTGGCGGACCGGAGCGGTCTCGACGATCTCGTGATCGCGGCCGTCCTCCGTGACGTCGCGGCCTACCTCGACCGCGACTCCGTGCGAACCGCAGTGCTCGACGCGGTTCGGGGCTGCCTGCCGGACGACGGCGAGCTCGTCCTGGTCGGCCACAGCCTCGGCAGCGTCGTCGCGATCGATCTTCTGACACAGCTTCCCGATCGCCTCGACGTCCCGGTCCTGGTGACCGCGGGCAGTCCGCTCGGACTGGACGCGGTGCAGAAGCGGCTCCTCGCCGGGGGTCCCGTGCGCCCTGCGCGCGTCGGGTCGTGGCTCAACGCCTGGGCGGCAGCCGATGCCGTGGCCATCGGCTGCCCGTTGGGCGACGACTGGGATCAGGTCCGTGACGTGCGGACGGGCAATCCGAAGGACCGGGCGCACGACATCGCCGAGTACCTCGCCGATCCGGTCGTCGCGGGCGAGATCGAGAGATCGGCCCGGTAGCCCTGAGCGCGGCGGCCGACCCCTCCGCGGCCGCCGCGACCACGTGGCACGGCGCGATGTTCTGGTTGAGACGGAACAGGTTGGTGGGGTCGTAGCGCCGCTTGAGCTCCACCAACCGCGCGTAGCGCCGTGAGCCGTAGGTGTCCCGCAGGGCTTCCTGGTTCTCGGTGAGGAAGTTGACGTACCCGCCTCCCTCGCCGTGGCGCGCCGTCGCGCGGGCCAGGTCCCTGGCCCACGCCTGGTTCGCCCCGTCGTCGACGGGGTCGTCCCGGATGCCGATGACGTTGAAGGTGAACGCGGCGTCCCGCCCCGGGTAGGCCGTCTCCTCCGCCCCGACACGGGCGACCGCGCCGCCCATGTGGTGCAGGTGGAACTCGCTCGCGGTCGACGGGCGGTTCCGGACCGCCTCGACGACGACCCCGACCAGGTCGTCGGGGCAGCCGGAGGTGTACCCGCCGGCGAAGTGGTACCGGCGCCCGGCCGGGACCTTCGCGTCGAAGGCCGTCTGCCAGACCGGGTACGGCATCGGCCCGAACGGGTCCGCGGCCGGCCCGAGGGCCCGCAGCGGAGCGAGCAGGTCCTGGGCGTCCCCCGCCGCGCCGCAGTGACATCCCACGACGGCGACGACGGGCCGATCCCGCAGGTCCGGCGGGACGAACTCCGCGGGCGGCGCGGTGAGGAAGCCCAGCAGCGTCCGGAAGTCGTCCGGGAGGCCGGTGACGTACTCGCGGTAGAAGGCCACCACCTCGGCCGCCCGGGTCAGCGGGAACAGCGCCAGGCCTGCGGTGACCTCGGCGACGGGGTGCAGCGCGAACGTGAACCCGGTGACCACTCCGAAGTTGCCCCCGCCCGCCCCGCAGCCCCCACATCAGCTCGGGGTCGTGCTCGTCGTCCGCGCGCACGACCGGCCGGCCCGGCGCCAACGCGACCAGCTCACGACGCAGGACGATCCCGCCGTCGACCCCGACCGTCCCGAGCGCCCGCCGGGCGGCGTGCAGGACCTGGTGCAGGTTGTTGCGGGTGGCGGCCCCGTCGTGGCCCGGCCACCACAGCTCGCACAACCGGTCCTGGTGGACGCGCCGCTCCGGCTCGAGGGCGAGCAGCTTCATCAGGGGTGCGGGTCTTGCGCAGGCGCCACGCGCCGTCGCCGACCCACCGGACGCCGACGCCGACCGCGACGCCGCCCAGGAGCCGGATCGACAGCGCCTCCCCTGCCGCCTCGTCTACGCTCGCCCCTCCTCAGGAGCGTGGGCGAGTGTCCCGGGAACGGGGATCGGCGACAAGGAACGGCTCAGACGGAACGGGATCCGGGCGGACGGATGGCCAGGACCTCCTGGGCGAGTCGATCGATCAGGGGGTCGTTCCGGAAACGCCGTCCGAAGTCCGCGTAGGCGGTGAGCTCCCGGGCGATGACCTCGCCGATCGTCCCGGGGAGTACGAGTCGCGCATGGCGGGCGGCGCCGCGCAGCCGGGACTGGTCGTGAACGGCGAGCCGCCCGTCGGAGGCGCTGCTCGTGAGTGTGACCGGCACGCCGAGCATCGTGATCACGTCGGCCTTCCCCACCGTCGGGCTCCTGTTCCGGGCCGGGTCAGCCGGGAGAACGGGTGAGGTGGGCGACGACCGGGGCGAGTTCCCGGGTCGGTGAGAAGTCGACGTACTCGGTGTCCTCCAGCGCGATCGGCGCGTGGCCCGGTGACCAGTAGAAGGCCTGGCCGGCCGTGACCAGCTCGGCGCCGTCCTCGGAGCGCACCTCGATCCGTCCGGAGAGGACGTAGCCCCAGTGCGGGCACGGGCACAGGTCACCGGGCAGGCCCTCGAGAGCCGGACCGAGGTCGGTGCCACGCGGCAACCGGACGAATCCGACCGTCATCTCGCCGCCGATCTCGTGGCCCTTGAGCTCGACCCCACCGCCGTCGATGACCGCAGGGGCCTCGGCACTGCTGATCGCGGGCATCCCGCACCTCCGTGTTCGTCGGAGGCGTCATGCTGCTCCGGACCGGTCTCGCCGCGGTCACCGCGCACTCACGCGAGTTCGCTCGGCACGGCGGACCCAGCCGGTCATGCCGAGCTGCTCGAACACGGCCACCGCAGACGCTCTCAGGCCGGCGGCCTCGTCGGGACGGCCGTCGTAGGAGGCGACGAGGGCTGCGTCGTGATCGACGATCGCGCGCAGCGGCCGGGCGCCCCGCTCGTCGAGTGCGGTCCGGGCCCGGTCGAGGAGACTGGTCGCCTCGGCGGGGCGGCCGTCGAGTGCGGCCAGCCGGGCCAGGGTGAGGTGGATGTCCATCATCGGGAACCGGAAGTCGGCGGGCAGGGCCGTGTCGCGGGCGATCCGGTCGAGCACGGGGACGTCGGGATGGTGGTGCGGGCCGGGCCCGGCGACGAGCCACAGCGTCTCGACGGCGTCGCTCAGCGTCCGGAGGTGGTTCATGGCCCAGGCCGGGGCGCGCCGCAGGCCGGGGAGCACCCGCGCGCAGCGGCGCAGTGCCTCGTCCGTGCGGCCCAGCCGCGCCGCCGCCTTGGCCCCGCAGGCGCTCGCCGACGCCTCCAGCCGCCGGCCCGGCCCGTTCGCCGCGGCGTAGGCCTGGTCGAGCTGCGCCAGCACGTCCGTCCAGCCGACGTCCGTGGCGTGGGCGATCGCGTCGAGCGTCCCGATGTCGTGGATCCGCTGCCAGCCCCACCCCGGGTAGCCGGACCGTGCGGCGAGTGCGCGCGCTTCGGCCAGGCCCGAGCGCGCGTCCTCGATCCGGCCGAGCGCGGCGTGGGCCCGGGCCAGCAGCGTCCGGTGATAGCCCTCCAGGGCGCGGCGGCCCCGGTCGTGGGCCGCGGCGACGGCGTCCTCGATCAACGGGACGGCGCCGTGCAGGTCGCCGAGGACGAGGAGCCGGACGGTCGGGTCCGCGGCGAGCGTGTCCGGGATGCGGTCGCGCCGGCCGTAGGTCGCCGCCACCGCGAGCCGCGCGAGGTCGGGACGGTCGGCGAGCGACCCCTCGGCGAGCAGGATCCGCAGCGCCTCACGGCGGTCGGCGTGGTCGAGCGTGATCCCGGGGAACGTCGGGTCGGCGGCCTCCCGGCGGTCCAGCTCGTGCACCGTCAGCGTGGCCCAGACGGCGTCGCGCCGGCCGCCCGTCAGCCGCAGTCCCCGGGCGGCGAGGCCCCACGCGTGCTCGTCGCTGTCCGCGCTGGCCAGGGCGGAAGCCACTGTGGCGAGGTAGGCGGCGGCCGCGGCCGGGTCGCCCGCCGCGAGCCGCTCGGCCGCCTCGCTCGCGGCCTCGACGGCCGCGTCGAAGTTCCCGGCCCACACCTGGGCGAGCCCCAGCCGCGCGACGACCGTGGTCCGCCGGTCGGCGTCCAGGACCGCGAGGTCGGCCGCCATCGCGAGGAAGCGGGCCGCCTCCTGGTGCGCCGCGGCCGCCTCCGCCTCGTCGGCCGCCTCGATCGCCCGGCCGACGCCTGCTCCGCCGCCCGGGAGCGCGGCGCCGGCGTGGTACTGCGCCGCGACCTCCCCCGCGCCGATCCCGGGCGAGCCCGACGCCCGGTCGGCGTCGAGACCCTCGGCGAGTCTGCGGTGCAGCCGGAGGCGTCGCGACGGGTTGAGGTCGGCGAGAACCGCCTCCCGGATCAGCGCGTGCCCGAACCGGTAACGGTCGGGTGCCGGATCGGGCTCGACGAGACCGGCCGCGAGGACCACGTCGAGCGCGTCGAGGGCGTGGTCCTCGGACAGCCCGGCCACCCGGGCGACCGTGGCGAACGGGAAGGGCCCGTCGAAGGTGGCGGCGTGGTCGAGCAGGAGGTCGGCGGCCTCCGGCAGGCGCCTCCGGCGCCGGGCGAGAACCTGGCGGACCCCCTCCGGCACCGCGTCCGGCGCGACGGTCCCCGCGAGGAGCCCGTCCGGACCGGGCCGGACCGCCCCGTCCTCGCGCAGCTGCCGGAGCAGCTCCCGGGCGAAGAACGGATTTCCGCCCGTCCGCCGTGCGATCGCGCCGGCCAGCGCTTCCGACACACCGACCCCGGAGACCGCGCCGAGCAGGTCCCGCAGCACGAACCGGTCCAGACCCGCCAGCCGGAGAACGGTCGGGTCGGCCTCCGACCGCAGAGCGGCCAGCGCATCACCGAGGAGGGGGCCGGCCTCGTCGCTGCGGTACGCACCGACGATCATCATCCGCCGTTCGCCGACGTCGCGGGCGAGGTGCCGCAGCAGTGCCAGCGTGCTGGCGTCCGCCCAGTGGAGGTCGTCGAGGACGAGGGCGACGGGCCGGTCGGCCGACAGCGTGACCAGGAAGCGGGCGACGCCGTCGAGGATCCGGATCCGCTCCTCGTCCGGGGACGGGTCCACCCGGTGGTCCGCGGTCAGGCCCCGCCGGGCCAGCCCCGGCACCAGCCGGACCAGCACGTCCGCGAACGGCCCGGCGGCCCGGGTCAGCTCGGCGGGCGACAGGGCCGCGAGGTGGGCGTCGACGGCCTCGGCGACCGCACGGTAGGCAGGCTGCCACTCCCCCTCGAGGCTGCGCCCACGCAGCACCGCTGCGCCCCCGGCCGCCGCCGCCTCGGCGAAGGCGCGCAGCAGGGCCGTCTTCCCGATCCCCGGCTCCCCCGCCACCGCGGTGACGGAACCGTGCCCACCCCGAGCCGCCTCGAACCGGTCGGCGAGCGCGCTGAGCTCGGCGGCCCGGCCCACGAGGCCGCCGCCGACCCGGCCGGACCCCGGCCCGGCGGTGCGCGGTGGCCGGAGGGCGGGGTCCTGGCGGAGGATCTGCTCGTGCAGGGCGGCCAGCGCCGGGCCGGGTGGGATGCCGAGCTCGTCGGCGAGCGTCGCGCGCACGGTCCGGTAGGCGCACAGCGCCTCGGCCTGACGACCGTCGCGGTAGAGCGCGAGCATCAGCTGCGCCCACCGACGTTCCCGCAACGGTGCCCGCTCGACCATCGCCTGCAGCTCACCGGCCACCGCGCGGTGGCGACCGAGCGCGAGCTCGGCGTCGGCGCGGTCCTCGCAGGCCGACTCGTACAGCTCCTCGAGCCGCCGGCACTCCGTCTCGGCGAAGGGCAGGTGGGCGTACTCGCCCAGGACCGGGCCGCGCCAGAGCCCGACGGCCGTGCGCAACGCCGCCTCCCCGCGGGCAGGCTCCCCACAGGCGATGGCGGCCCGCCCCTCCTGCACGAGCCGCTCCGCCACCTCGGCGTCCACCCGCGCGGCGGGCACCTCCAGCCGGTACCCGCCCGCGGCCCTCACGATCCGCAGCGCCGTCGGCTCCAACGCCCTCCGCAGCCGCAGCACGTAGTTCTGGACCGCGTTCACCGCGCCCGCCGGCGCCCGGTCCGGCCACAGCACCTCCACGAGCCGGTCCCGGCCGACCGGGCTGCCCCGGTCCACCGCCAGCACGGCCAGCAGGAGCCGCTCCTGGCCGGCCCGCGGCGTCACGGGGCCGCCGGACCCGGTGACCTCGAGGTCACCGAGCAGGCGCAGGGCGACGCCGCCGTGGGACATCAGGGCAGTGTCCACCCGTCGGGTCGACCGCGGGCGGTTCCTGCCGAGCATCGTCAGGTGATGGGCGACCCCCCGGTGACGCCGAGCACCTCCGAGGTCATGTAGCTGGACTCCTGCGAGGCGAGGAACACGTAGAACGGGGCCAGCTCGGCGGGTTGCGCGGCGCGGCCCATGGGCGCCTGCGCACCGAAGGAGTCCAGCTTCTTCTCGTCCATCGTGGCCGGGATCAGCGGGGTCCAGACCGGTCCGGGGGCCACGGCGTTGGCCCTGATCCCGCGGTCGACGAGGTTGTGGCCCAGGCCCTTGACGAAGTTGACGATCGCGGCCTTCGAGGTGGCGTAGTCGAGCAGGTGCGGGGAGGGCTGGAAGGCCTGCACGGACGTCGTGGCGATCACCGAGGCCCCGGGGGACATGTGCGGGACGGCGGCCTTGGCGAGCCAGAAGAACGCGTAGACGTTGGTCTTCATCACGCGGTCGAACTGCTCGGTGGTGATGTCGTCGATGCCGCCGTCCTGCGACATCTGGTAGGCGGCGTTGCTCACCAGCACGTCGATCCCGCCGAGCTCGTCGACCGCACGCGCCACGACCTCGCGGCAGGTCTGCTCCTCGCGCAGGTCGGCGGCCGCCGTGATCGCCGTCCGGCCCGCCTCGCGCACCCAGCGCGCGGTCTCCTCGGCGTCGTCCTTCTCCTCCTCCAGGTACGTGATCAGCACGTCGGCGCCCTCGCGGGCGAAGGCGATCGCGACGGCGCGGCCGATCCCGGAGTCACCGCCGGTGATCAGCGCCCTTCTCCCCTCGAGCCGACCGGTCCCGCGGTAGGTCTCCTCGCCGTGGTCGGGCCGGACGTCCATGTCGGCGGTGCGCCCCGGCCACTCGACGGTACGGTCGCCGCTGCCCGGCGCGGCGTGCTGCTCGGTCGGGTCCTGCTGGCTGAACTGGTCCTGGGCCATCTCCGCCTCCATCGCGCTCCACGTTCGGCAGAGACGTTCCCCTCACGTCGGCGGTCAATCGCCGCCGTGCCGACGACAGCCGCGGCGCCGGTCACCGGACGGTGGGGTCCGGTCCCGAGCCGGACGTCTCGTCGATCACGGACGAGCAGGGAGATGATCACCACATGATCGGACGCGCCGCTCTCGTGGACGGCGAACCTGCACGGAGAACGACGGAAGCCGGTGTCCCCGTCGAATGGACACCGGCCTCCGCCGACCGTCGGGACGACAGGATTTGAACCTGCGACCCCTTGACCCCCAGTCAAGTGCGCTACCAAGCTGCGCCACGTCCCGGCCGCCCCCGTGAGGGCTCGATCAGCCTACCGCACCACCGATCGTCTCCCTGCACCGGCCCGGACCTGGCTCCCCCAACTCGTCCGCGAACGACCCGCCGAGGGCCACACGGTGGGGCACCACCGTGACGGTCCCCGTCAGTCTCGTTCGGACGGCCCGGCGGCACCACCGCCGTCCGTCGCCCCGTGAAGGCGACTTTCGTGGGTACCCGTCGGTAACCACCGCCCGACCAGGGGGGCGGGACGGTCCTCGGGACGTGGCCGGCGTAGTCACGCGCCCCTTTCGGGACGCGCGGTGGTGATCACGGTGTGACCCGTTCAGGGGATGGGGATCGGTCCCGTGTCCGTGTCCCGCCCGGTCGCGGCACGGTCCGGCAGCTCGACCCGGCGCTCCCCCGTCGGCGGCGTCTCGGGCGCGAGCGGCAGCACCGCGCACACCCGGAAGCCGCCCGCATCGGGCCCGCTCGCGAGCTCCCCGCCGACGGCGCCGACCCGCTCGGCGAGCCCCGCGAGCCCTGCCCCGCCGGTGCCGAAGGTGCCCCGCACCGGGCGCCCGGCGGGCCCGTTGACGACCTCGACGCGGATCCGGTCCGTGACCCGCCAGTCCACCTCGACCCGCACGGCGGAGCCGGGGCTGTGCCGGGCGGCGTTGGTGAGCGCCTCCTGGACCACCCGGTAGACGACCTGGTCGGGCGCCACCGGCAGGGTCCGGGCGATGCCGAGGGCGACGAGCTCCACGTCGAGCCCGGTCTCGCGGGCCCGGTCGACCAGCCCGCCGAGCCCGGCCGCGCCGGCCGGGGCCGGCCCGACGAGCCCGAGCGCGCTGCGCATCTCCGCCAGCGCCTCCTTGGCGTGCGTCCGCAGCAGCTTCGCCGCCTCACGGGTCCGCTGCTCCTCGGTGGACGCGGACAGCGCGGCCGCCCCGACCGCGATGAGCGTGGCGTGGTGGCCGACGGCGTCGTGCACCTCGCGGCCGATCCGGGCCCGTTCCTCGGCGCGGGCGGCGCTCTCCCGAGCGGTGACGGTGGCCTCGCGGGCGTCCTCCAGCTCGCGCAGGCTCGCCGTCAGCCGCTCCCGGGTGGCCGTGAGCAGGCCGAACCCGAGCGGGCTACCGGCGGAGAGCACGGCGAAGACCACGGTGAGGATCACCGACTGCCAGCTGAGGACCTCGCGCTGCAGCACCGGCACCACCGCGGCGAGGACGACCACCACCAGCCAGGGCACGGTGGCGCCGAGCCGGGTCCGGCGGCCGAGCGCGAACAGCGCGACGATCTGCGCGGGCCAGCCCAGGCCGCCGCAGATCGCCCACAGCGACCCGACGACGGCGAGCCACGGCCGCACGTGCCGCAGCGGCAGCAGTGCGCAGCCGACCAGGCCCGCGGTGACCGACCAGGAATACGGGCCGGGCGCGCCGAGCAGGACGAAGACCGCCGGTACGCCGACCGCGACGAGCTCGATCCCGACCCGCCAGGCCGGTCCACCACGCCGTGGTACCCCCCGCACCACCCGCCGTCCGTCCCCTTGCGGCATTCACGCCCCCCAGCTCTGCGCGAGCAGCGCCGCCTGCACCCGGTTCTCCGCGCCCAGCTTCACCAGCAGCGCCGACACGTACTTCTTCACCGTCGCCTCGGCCAGCCCCAGCCGGTACCCGATGGTCGCGTTGGACTCGCCGTCGGCCAGCAGCCGCAGCACCTGCGTCTCGCGCAGGGTCAGGTCGGCCGGGCGCGGCGGCCGCGGCGCGGGCTCGGGGACGAGCCGCGGCAGCAGCCGGGCGGTGATCCGCGGGTCCAGCACCGCGCCCCCGGCCGCGAGGTCGAGCACGGCGCGGATCAGCGCCTCGGGCTCGGCGTCCTTGAGCAGGAACCCCTGCACCCCGATCCGCAGCGCCTCGGTGACGTACTCGTCGAGGTCGAAGGTCGTCAGCACGGCCGCCGGCACGGCGTCGGGCCGCGCGCAGAGCACCCGCAGCGCGTCGAGCCCCGAGCGGCCGGGCATCTGCACGTCGGCCAGCACGACCTCCGGCCGGTGCTCGTCGACGGCGGCGATCAGCCCGTCGCCGTCGGCCGCCTCCCCCACCACGGCCACGGTCCCCCGTGCCTCCAGCACGGTGCGCAGACCCGCCCGGAGCAGCGACTCGTCGTCCGCCAGGACGACGCGCACGGGTCCGGAGGGACCGCTGGGGGAGTCAACGGCCATGGGGGGAGGGTAGTCGGTCGGGGATCGTCCGAGGGAGGACTCACCCTGCCGGGACGGTCAGCGCCGCTTGCCCTTGCGGTCCCGCTTCTCCCGGACGCGGACCGAGAGCCGGATCGGCGAGCCCTCGAACCCGAACTCCTCACGCAGCCGGCGCTCCAGGAACCGGCGGTACCCCGCCTCGAGGAAACCGCTGGTGAACAGCACGAACGTCGGCGGCCGAGTGCCGGCCTGGGTGGCGAAGAGGACCTTGGGCTGCTTGCCGCCGCGCACCGGGGGCGGGGTCGCGGCGATCACCTCGGACAGCCAGCTGTTGAGCCGGCCGGTCGGGATCCGCTGGTCCCACGAGGCCAGGGCGGTCCGCATCGCGGGCGCGATCCGGGACATCGCCCGGCCCGTGAGCGCGGAGATGTTGATGCGTTCCGCCCAGCGGACCCGGACGAGGTCGCGCTCGAGCTCGCGCTTCATCGCGAGCCGGCGGTCCTCGTCGACGAGGTCCCACTTGTTGAACACGATCACCAGCGCCCGGCCGGCCTCCTCGACCATGGCCAGCACGCGCTGGTCCTGCTCGGAGATCGGCTCGCTGGCGTCGAGCAGCACGAGGGCGACCTCGGCCGCCTCGATCGCGGCCTGGGTGCGCAGCGAGGCGTAGTACTCCATGCCCGACGCCGTCTTGACCCGCTTGCGCAGGCCGGCGGTGTCGACGAACCGGAAGATCTCGCCGTCGAGCTCCACGAGCGAGTCGACCGGGTCGACGGTGGTGCCGGCGACGTCGTGCACGACCGAGCGGACCTCGCCGGAGACCCGGTTGAGCAGCGAGGACTTGCCGACGTTGGGCCGCCCGACCAGGGCGACGCGACGCGGCCCGCCGGAGGTCGCGCCGAAGGTCTCCCGCGGGGTCTCGGGCAGGGCCTCGAGGACCGCGTCGAGCAGGTCGCCGGAGCCGCGGCCGTGCAGGCCGGACACCGGGTACGGCTCGCCGAGCCCCAGCCGCCAGAGCGCGGCCGTGTCCGCGACCGCGCGCTCGTCGTCGACCTTGGTCGCGGCGAGCAGGACCGGCCGGTCGGAGCGGCGCAGCACGCGGGCGGCGGCCTCCTCGACCTCGGTGGCGCCCACCCGGGAGTCGACGACGAGCAGGATCGCGTCGGCCGTGCGCATGGCCAGCTCGGCCTGCGCGGCGACCTCCTTCTGCAGGCCGACGGCGTCGGGCTCCCAGCCGCCGGTGTCGACGACGGTGAACCGCCGCCCGTTCCACAGCGCGTCGTAGGAGACCCGGTCGCGGGTGACGCCCGGGATGTCCTGCACGACCGCCTCGCGGCGGCCCAGGAAGCGGTTGACCAGCGTGGACTTGCCCACGTTGGGGCGCCCGACGACGGCGAGGACCGGCGTCGGGCCCTGCTCGGCGGCGCCCTCGCCGCCGTCGCCGAACTCGTCGTCGGCGCCGGCGAAGTCGTCCGGGTCGAGGCCCAGCTCCGCCATGGCGGCGCGGTCGCCGCCGGTGATCGTGTCGTCCATCAGGCACTACTCCGAATGTTCGTGGCTCGTATCGCGTCGAGGTCCGCGACCAGCGCGGCGAGGGCGCCGCGGACGGTCTCGGTGGCCGCGGCGAGCTCCGCGCGGCCCCTCCCGGTGGGGGCCGGCAGGGGCTCGCCCACCAGCACGTCCACCCGCGGGCGCCACCGCCGCCCGCTCCCCTCCGGCCGGCGGGTCCCCCGGCAGACGACCGGGAGGACCTGCGCGCCGGAGGTGCGGGCCAGCCAGGCCGCGCCCTGCTGGGCCGCCGCGACGTCGCCGCTGCCGCGCGTGCCCTCGGGGAACACCCCCACGAGCCCTCCCCCGCGCAGCACGCCGAGCGCCGCGGTCAGGGGCGCCCTGTCGGGCTCGCCGCGCCGCACGGCCAGCTGCCCGATCCCGCGCAGCCCCCTACCCAGGATGCCGGTGAACATCTCCTGCTTGACCAGGAACACCGAACGCCGCCCGAGTAGTCCGAAGATCAGCGGTCCGTCGACCAGCGAACTGTGATTCGCGACGAGCACCACGGGGCCGGTCGCCGGGATCCGCTCGCGGTGGTGGACGTGGACCCGGAGCACGGGGCGGAAGCACCACGTCCCGACCCAGCGGGCCAGGTCGTGCAGCCTCGGGTCGGCACCGGCGGGGAGGTCGGCCGCGCCGTCGACCGGGGTGGTGCTCATGTGACGAGCCCACGCTCCCGGACCAGCCGCAGGAGCTCCACCAGCACGGCGTCGACGGACAGCTCGTCCGTGTCGACGACGAGCGCGTCGGCCGCCGCGTGCAGCGGCGAGGTCTTGCGGGTCGAGTCCAGCCGGTCCCGGCGCTGGACGTCGGCGAGGGTGCTCGCGGGGTCGCTCACGCGTCCGGCCTTGGCGTCCTGGCGGCCCCGGCGCGCGGCCCGGACCTCCTCGGACGCGGTCAGGTAGACCTTCAGCTTCGCCTCGGGCGCGACCACGCTGCCGATGTCGCGGCCCTCGACCACGATCCCGCGGCCACGGGCGAGGGCGCGGTCGATGTGCTCCCGCTGCCGGGCGACGAGCGCGGTCCGCACCTCCGGCACCGCGGAGACCGCCGACACCGCCCTGGTCACCGGCTCGTCCCGGATCTCGGCCTCGACGTCCTCGCCCGCCAGGAGGATCCGCGGCGCGGCCGGGTCGGTCACCGACTCCAGCTCCGCCCCGACCGCGACGGCGGCGATCCGCCCGGGGTCGCTGTCCGCGGTGAGCCCGGCCCGCAGGCAGGCCAGCGTGGCGGCCCGGTACATCGCGCCGGTGTCGAGGTAGGCGGCGTGCAGCGTGCGGGCCAGCCGCCGCGAGACGGTCGACTTGCCGGTGCCCGAGGGCCCGTCCATCGCGACGACGTCGTTGAGGACGCCGTCCCCCGGCGGATCCGCCGGTCCCGTCGACCCGGTCGACGCCGTGGACGCTGTCGGCCCGGTCATGCCTCACCCCTCGTGCAGATGTTCGGAAACCCTCCACCGGCGGCTGACGACCGGGCACGGGCCACCGACCATTGTGCCTGGCGGGGCGCGGGGCGCCTTCGGGGGGCGGTCAGGACGGCAGGTCGCGGCGCAGGGCCGCGGCCCCGCGCAGGTACACGTGCCGCAGGTCGGCCCGCGCGAGGTCGGTCTCCACGTGCGCGAGCAGCCGCAGCACCCGCGGCATCGCCCCGGGCACGGCGATCTCGGTGGCGCACATCAGCGGGACGTCCGTGAGCCCGAGCAGCCGGGCCGCGTAGGCCGGGAACTCCGCCGTGAGGTCCGGCGTGGCCGTGAACAGGATCGAGATCACGTCGTCGCTGGTCAGCTCGTTGCGCTTGAGCACGGCGCCGACCAGCTCGGCCGAGCCCTCGAGGATCTCCTCCCGCGAGTCGCCGTCGACCTGGATCGCGCCGCGGATCGCCCGGACCGCCACCGCCGCCCCCTACAGCCCGACGGCCTTGTAGAGCGAACCCACCTCGTTCTGGTTGAGGGGGCGGAGCTTGCCGGGCCGCTGGTCGCCGAGGCGGACCTCGCCGATCGCGGTGCGGACCAGCCGCTGCACCGGGTGCCCGACCTCGTCGAGCAGCCGGCGGACGACGTGCTTGCGGCCCTCGTGGATCACCAGCTCGACCATCGACCGGCCGGGCAGGGAGTCGACCAGCCGGAACGAGTGGACCCGGACCGGGCCGTCCTCGAGCTCGATGCCCTCGCGGAGCCGCTTGCCGACGTCCCGGGCGACCTGGCCCATCACCTCGGCGACGTAGGTCTTCGCCACCTCGAACGACGGGTGCATGAGCCGGTGGCCCAGCTCGCCGTCGTTGGTCAGCAGGAGCAGGCCCTCGGTGTCCTGGTCCAGCCGCCCGACGTGGAACAGCCGCCCGGCCTGGTTGAGCAGCTCGGTGCGCTGCATGACGAGGTCGCCGACGCAGGGCCGGCCCCGGTCGTCCGACATCGTGGAGAGCATCCCGGCGGGCTTGTTCAGCGCCAGGTACACCTGGTCGTCCCGGAGCTGGATGCGCGAGCCGTCGACGTGCACCACGGCGGTGTCCGGATCGATGCGGCGACCCATCTCGCGCACGACCTCGCCGTCGACCGAGACGCGGCCGGCGGCGATCAGCTCCTCGGCCGCGCGACGCGAGGCCACGCCGGCCTGGGCCAGCACCTTCTGCAGCCGCACCCCCTCGGCCTGCGCGGAGGAGTCGGGGCGGGTGGGGCGGCTCATGCGGGGGTCCTTCTCGGGGTCCTGCTCACGGGGTCCTTCTCTTACAGCTCGTCGATCGCGTCGATGTCCGGCAGCAGCGGGGCCAGCGGCGGCAGGTCCTCCAGCGAGGACAGCCCCAGCCGCTCCAGGAAGAGCTCGGTGGTGCGGAACAACGTCCCCTGGGTGGGCCCGTCCACACCGGCCTCCTCCACCAGACCGCGCGTGAGCAGCGTACGCAGCACGCCGTCGCAGTTCACACCCCGCACCGCCGCGACCCGCGCACGGGTGACGGGCTGCCGGTACGCGACCACCGCCAGGGTCTCCAGCGCGGCCCGGGTGAGCTTGGCGCGCTGGCCGTCGAGCAGGAACCGTTCGACGTACGGGGCGTAGAGGTCGCGGGTGTAGAACCGCCAGCCCTCGCCCACGCGGCGCAGGTCGATGCCACTGCCCTGCTCGCGGTAGCTCTCGGCGAGCCGGCGCACCGCCCGCTCCACCCGGCCGACGGGTTGGTCGAGCGCGGCGGCGAGGGCCTGCTCGTCCGTCGGGGAGTCCACGACCAGCAGCAACGCCTCCAGCGCGGCGGTCAGCTCGTCCTCGCGGGCCAGGCCGGGGAGGCCCTCGACCTCCAGCTCGCCGGCCGTGTCGTCGGCGATGTCGTCGGCGATGTCGTCGGCGGTGTCGGCGGCGGCGTCCGGGTCAGGTTCCGGGTTCGGCAGGCTCACTGATCGGCTCACTCGGGGTGGACTGGGCGGGGGTCCAGCGTACGGTCAGCTCCCCGAACGGCTCCGGCTGCTCCACCTCGATCGCCCGCTCCCGGTACAGCTCCAGGACGGCCATGAACCGGGCGACGATCTCGATCGGGGACGTGCAGTCCGCCGTCAGGGCCGCGAAGGTCGCCTCCCCCAGCTCGGCGAGCCGTTCGCGCAGGATCGCCATGTGCGCCGGGACCGAGACGTCGTGCTGGTGGATGTGGTCGGTGCCGACGACCGGCGGCGGCTTGGGCCGGAACACGCTCGCGGCGAGCTCGGCGAAGGCCCCGGCGTCCATCCCGAGCAGGACCTCGGGCAGCAGGCCCTCGAACCGCGGCTCGAGCGCCACCGACCGCGGGAACCGGCGCAGCGCGGTCTTCTCCAGCTCGGCGAAGAGGCCCGCGACCTGCTTGTACGCCTTGTACTGCAGCAGCCGGGCGAAGAGCAGGTCCCGCGCCTCGAGCAGCGCGAGGTCCTCCTCGTCCTCGACCTCGGCGGCCGGCAGCAGCCGGGCCGCCTTCAGGTCCAGCAGCGTGGCCGCGACGACGAGGAACTCGGTGGTCTCGTCGAGGTCCGCGTCGTCCCCCAACGCGGCGAGGTGGGCGATGAAGTCGTCCGTGACCTTGTGCAGCGCCATCTCGGTGACGTCGAGCTCGTGCTTGCCGATGAGCTGCAGCAGCAGGTCGAACGGGCCCTCGAAGTTGACCAGGCGCACCGTGAAGCGGGGCCTGACCTCCGGGGTCCCGGCGGTGGGTCGGTCGTCGGCCAGGGTCACCGGGCGATGACCTCGCGGGCCAGCATGCGGTAGGCCTCCGCGCCGCTGGAGCTGGGCGCCCACGTCGTGATCGGCTCGCCCGCGACCGTGGTCTCGGGGAAGCGGATGGTGCGGTTGATGACCGCGTCGAACACCAGGTCGCCGAAGGCCTCGATCACCCGCTGGTGGACCTCGCGGGTGTGCACCGTGCGCGAGTCGAACATCGTGGCCAGGATGCCGATGAGGTCGAGGTCGGGGTTGAGCCGGTCCTTCACCTTGTCGATCGTGTCCATGAGCAGCGCGACGCCGCGGAGGCTGAAGAACTCGCAGGCCAGCGGGATGAGCACGCTGTCGGCGCAGGCCAGGGCGTTGATCGTGAGCAGGCCGAGGCTGGGCTGGCAGTCGATGAGCACGACGTCGTAGCGGTCCAGCACGCCCTTCAGCGCCCGGCCGAGTGCCTGCTCGCGGCCGACCTCGGTGACCAGCTGGACCTCGGCCGCCGACAGGTCGATGTTGCTCGGCAGCAGGTCCATGCCCGCGACGGAGGTCTTGAGGATGACGTCGTCCGGCTCGACGCCGCGGTCCATGAGCAGGTTGTAGATGGTCGCGTCGAGCTGGTGGGGCTGCACGCCCAGCCCCACCGAGAGCGCGCCCTGGGGGTCGAAGTCGACCAGCAGCACCCGGCGCCCGTACTCGGCGAGCGCGGCGCCCAGGTTGATCGTCGACGTCGTCTTGCCGACGCCGCCCTTCTGGTTGGCCACCGCGATCACGCGGGCGGGCCCGTGCTCGGTGAGCGGGGCCGGCTGCGGCGCGCCCACGCGGTGCCGCCCGCCCGGCCTGGGGGTGTCCTCCAGGCCCGGCTCGACGGTCGGGTCGTAGTCGGGCCCCGCACCGTCCCCGTCGGGTGCTGTGTCCATGCGGGCTCCGGTCTCCTCGTGTCGAAATCCGGTGTCGATCCCTCGGGCGTCGATTCCTGCCGTCTCCCGTGCCGGGTCTACCTCGGGCGCAGACTAGGAACCACTTCCGGGCACGGCAACGCGCCACGCCCGGGCGGGTCGAACTTCCGGTCGAACTCACGGCACGCTAGCCCACAAGGAGCAGCGTCCCTCCGGGTGGGTCGGGAACCGGTGGCGACGGGCCGTGATCAGGGCCGGAGGATCTCGGCGAGCACCTCGTCACGCTGCTCGTGCAGGTAGAAATGCCCGCCCGGGAGGACGCGGTGGGTGAACCCGGCCGGCGCGACCTCGGCCCTGCGCAGCGCGTCGGCCTCCGCCACGGCAGGGTCGTCGGCGCCCGGAAGCAGGTGGACCGGGCAGCGCAGCGGCGGGCCGGGCGGGTGGACGTACCCGTCGGCCGCCCTCAGGTCGGCACGGAAGGCCGGCAGGACGAGGGCGCGCAGCTCCGGGTGGCCGAGGACGGCGGCGTCCGTGCCGCCCAGCCGGCACAGCTCCGCGGCGAGCTCCTCGTCGGTCCCGCCGCGGAAGACGGTCGCGGGCGGGACCGTCGGGGCGATCCGCGCGGAGACGACGAGCCGCTTCGGCGGCCGCGGCAGCCGCCGGGCGACCTCGTAGGCCAGCGTGTCCCCGAGGCTGTGCCCGAACAGCACGAGGGGCGCGCGTCCGCGGCGAGCAGTGCCACGAGGGCCGTGGCCACGGCGAGGGCGTCGCCGGGTGGGCGCACTCACGTCAGCGGGGCGGCCGGCTCGCGCAGCAGGTGCCCGAGCGTGCCGGCCAGCCGTCGGACGCGCGCCGCGGCGCCGGCGGCGTCGCCCGACACGGCGTCGACGGCGAGCCGGACCGCAACGCCGTCGGGGCCCTCGACCAGCGTGACCACGCGGTCGTACCCCGCCGGACCGGCCGGGGCGGGCTCCCGGTCGACGACCAGGCCGTCGAGCGCCGGGGGCTCGCCGCCGGGCTCGTGGCGGACGAGGGTGCGGGCGGGCCCCGGGTGCGCGGCGCGGTGGCCGGTCAGGGCCGCGAGGACCCGGCCGAGGACCTCGGTACCGGTGCCGCCCGCCCGGCAGGCGACCCGCGCGACCGTGGCGAACGGGCCCACCGCGCCCTCGAACCCGCCGTCGCGGCGGGGGTCCTCGGCGTCGAGCGGGGCGCCGTCCTCCACCACCACGGTCGCGGCGAGCACGGCCGCGAGCGGGGCGGCGCCGTGGGAGGCGCGCAACGCGGCCAGGGCCTCCGCCGCCCCGCCGGGCAGGGCGCGGTCGACCGTGATCCAACGCCCGACGGGGTCCGCCCGGAGTCGCGAGCGGGGCTGCATGTCGCCGTCCCGCCGGGCGAGCCACTCCGCGAACCCCGAGGTCGGCGGGAAGACCGGGGCCCCGCCGGCCCGCCGGGCCGAGTAGGCGGTCGCCAGGTCGGTGAGCAGCGGCCGGACCGAGCGGTCGTCGATCGCGCTGCGGTGCACGGCGAGGACCAGCACGTGCTCCTCCGGCCCGACGCGCAGCAGCGTGGCCCGGGCGGGCCCCTCGGTCCCGAGCGCGGCCGGCCGGGCGAGCGCCTCCGCCGCCGCCGCCTCGACGTCCTCGGGCCGGACCGGCCGGCGGCGGACCCGTGCGAGGGCCACCGCCTCCAGCACCCGCGGCCCGGGGTCGGCCGGTCCGGGCGTCAGTGTGCGGAGGACCGTGTGCCGGTCCAGGACGTCCCGCCAGGCGGCGCTCAGCGCCTCCGGGTCGAGGACGCCGCGCAGCCGCAGCCGGACGACGAGATCGTCGGCCGGGTCCGGTTCCCGGGGGTGCCGCGCCGGAAGCGCCGGCGGTTCCGCGGCCGGCGCGGCCCGTCGGTCCGCGTCCGTCGTCACCGTCTCCGTGCTCATCCGCTCCTCGTCTCGCTGCCTCGTCCGGCCCCGCCGTGGCGCCCCGGGCGGGTCAGCCGTCGTGGTCGTCGTGGTCGTCGTGATCGTCGTCGTGGCCGTGCCCGTGGCCGTGCTCGTCCTCGTGGTCCTCGTCGAAGTCCGCGACGCCCCGCTTCCAGTAGCCGGTGACGTCGCTGTCCTCCGGGCCGAGCCCGAGGTCGTTCTTCACCCAGCGCCGCAACGGTTTCAGCGTCGTCGCCTCGCCCGCGAGCCACACGTAGAGCCGCTCGCCGTCCGGGACCGGGACCGCCCGCACCACCCGTTCGAGCAGGTCGGACCGCCCTGCGGGAACGTCGCCGCGGTGCAGCCACCGCACCTCGACGTCCTCGGGGGCGGTGAGCGGGATCTCCTCGGCCGCGTCGCGGACCTCGACGAACGCCCAGCCGGCCGCCGTGCGCGGCAGCTCCTCGAGCCACCGCGCGATCGCCGGGAGCGCCGTGATGTCGCCGGCGAGCAGGTAGCGGTCGTAGGCGTGCGGCACGATCAGCCCGCCGGGCGGGCCGGCGACGTGGATCCGCTCCCCCGGCCGCACGGCCTCCGCCCAGTCCGAGCCCAGCCCGCCCGGGTGGAGCGCGATGTCGAGGTCGATCTCGCCGGCCTCGGCGTCGTAGCGGCGGACCGTGTACTCGCGGGAGACCGGGAAGGGCCGCGGCCAGTCGAGCATCACGCCGTTCTCCACCGGGAGGCGCAGCCTGCCGTCCTCGTCGGGGAAGATCAGCTTGACGTGCTCGTCGGGCGAGTGGCTCTCGAACCCGGCGTGCCCGTCGCCGCCGAGGGTCACGCGGACCAGCCCGGCGCCGATGCGCTGCGTCCCGCGGACCTCCATCTCCCGGATCCGGATCGGGTACGGCACCTTGGCCGCCACGGTGCCCGCCCGGACCTCGGCGAGCCGCTCGCGGTGGCGGGTGCGGTCGTCGGTGCGCCGGGTCACGTGACCCCCATCGCGTCGCGCAGCGACCGCGGCCGCAGGTCGGTCCAGTGCTCCTCGACGTACGCGAGGCAGGCGTCGCGCCCGTCCGGCCCGAACACCGACCGCCATCCCGCGGGGACCTCGGCGAAGTCCGGCCAGAGCGAGTGCTGCTCCTCGTCGTTGACGAGCACCCGGAAGGTGCCCTCGGCGTCGTCGAACGGGTTGGTGCTCATGCGTTCCCCCCGATCATCTTCTCGATCACCACTGTCCAGTGGCCCAGCTCGGGCTGCTCGGCCAGATCGGGGAACTCCAGTTCGGTGGCGCCGGCCTCGCGCCACTTCTCCACCAGCGACATCAGCCGCACCGAGTCGAGGCCGCGGTCGAGGAGGTCCTCGTCCGGGTCGATCTCGGCCGGGTCGCAGGCCAGCAGCTCGGCGACGTCGGCGCGGAGCCGGTCGGCGGTCAGGGGGGCGGCGGTGCTCATCGGGCGGCTCCGGCGGGGACGGCGGCCAGCGCGGCGAGCACGTCGGCCGTGGTGGTCAGGGCCCCGCAGCGCTGCGCGACGTACTCGCAGGCCTGGTCGTGCCGCGCGCGGGAGAAGTCGGCGACGCCGTCGGCCACCAGGAAGGGGGCGACGTCGCGCATGAACGCCTCCAGCGCCGTCGCCTGGCAGCCGATGTGCGCGTAGATGCCGGTGATCAGCAGCTGGTCGCGGCCGGCGGCGGCGAGCCGCTCGGCGAAGTCGCTGCGCTGGAAGGCGCTGTAGCGCCACTTGGTCAGGACGGTGTCGCCCGGCGCCGGCGCCAGCTCGTCGACGACCTCCTCGGCCTGCGGGTCGGCGTCGATCACGGCGCCGATGCCGTCGCCCCAGAACTCGGTGAGCAGGCCGCGGTCGGCGGCGGCCTGCCGGCCGGGCTGGGCGGTGTAGAAGACCGGGACGCCGCGCTCGCGGCAGGCGCCGATCAGCGCCCGGATGTTCGCCGTGACGTCCGGGACCGGGGCACCGGCGTAGGGCGCCAGGAAGTACCGCTGCATGTCGTGGACGAGCAGCGCGAACCGGTCGGGGTCGGGCCGCCAGTCGACGCGCCCGGCGGGTAGCTCGGCCGCGCCGGGCAGCGCGTAGGGCGAAATGCTGGGCAGAGACACGGTGCTCACCCCTTCTGGTCGGGTTCGAGCGCGGCCAGCTCCGACAGGGCCGCCCGCAGCTCGCGCTTGCTGGTCTTGCCGACCCCCGTGACCGGGAAGGCCGGGACGATCTCCACGAGGTCCGGCACCTTGAACGCCGCGATCCCGCGCTGCCGCACGAACTTCCGCAGTTCCGGCGCCGTCGGCGCGGCGCCCTCGGCGGGCACCACGTAGGCGCAGGTCCGCTCGCCGAGGTACCGGTCCGCCACGGCGACGACGGCCGCGTCGAGCACCCCGGGGTGGGCCATCAGGTGGTCCTCGACCTCCTCGGCTGCGACCTTCTCCCCACCCCGGTTGATCTGCTCCTTGGCCCGCCCGACGACCTCGATGTGCCCGGACGGGTTGCGACGCACCAGGTCCCCGGTGCGGTAGAAGCCGTCCGCGGTGAAGGCGGTCGCGTTGTGCGCGCCGGCGCGGTAGTAGCCCCGGATCGTGTACGGACCGCGGGTGAGCAGCGCCCCGGTCTCCCCGGGCGGCACGTCGCGGTCCTGCTCGTCGACCACGCGGATCTCGTCGTCGAGCGAGATCGGCCGGCCCTGGGTGCCGAGGATGAATTCCTCCGGGTCGTCCAGCCGGGTGTAGTTGACCAGTCCCTCGGCCATGCCGAAGACCTGTTGCAGCGTGCAGCCCAGCGCCGGGCCGATCCGGGCCGCGAGCTCGCGCCCGCACTTGGCCCCGCCGACGAGCAGGACCTCCAACGACGACAGGTCGCGCGTGGTCCGCGCCGCCGCCTGGACCCACGCCGCGGCCAGCGGCGGGACCACGCCGGTGATCGTCACGCGCTCGCGCTCGATGAGCCGGAACGCGGTGTCGGCGTCGGGCCGCGGGGACAGCACCGAGGCCGCGCCCGCGTGCAGCGCGCCGAGCACGCCCGGGGAGCTGAGCGGGTAGTTGTGCGCCACCGGGAGCGCCGCCAGGTACACGCTGTCCGGCCGGAGCCGGCAGATCCGGGCACTCTCCCGGACGCTGTAGAGGTAGTCGTCGTGGGTGCGCGGGATGAGCTTCGGCAGGCCCGTGCTGCCCCCGCTGAGCTGGAGGAACGCGACGCCCTCCGGGTCCGGGTCCGGCAGCTCGCGCGGGGCGGTCCCGGCCAGCTCGGCCCACTCCGGGGTGTCGAGCACGAGCACGTGCTCCACCGACGGGACCTCGTCGGCCACCGCCCGGGCGGTGGCGGCGTGGTCGTGCCGCTCGTGCACCCCGAGCGTCACGATCGCGGCGGCCTCGGCCTGGCCGGCGAAGTGCCGCAGCTCGGACTCGCGGTGCGCGGGCAGGGCGAACACCGGCCACGCGCCGGCCCGCCACAGCCCGAAGACCACCGCGAGGAACTCCGGCACGTTCGGCAGCTGCACCACGACCCGGTCGCCGGCGCGGATCCCCCGTGCGACGAGCCCGGCGGCGATCCGGTGGGCGCGGTCGTCGAGCTCGGCGAAGGTCCACCTGGCTTCCTCGCCGATGACCGCGGTCCGCCCGGCGTGGGCGGCGGTGAGCGAGGTGAGCAGCGACCCGAAGGTCTGCCCGCGCCAGTACCCGGCCGCGCGGTAGCGTGCCGCGACCTCCGGGGGCCAGGGCGTGTGGTCGAGATCCGGAAGGGTCACTCGTCCTCCATCCCGATGGCGCGCAACAGGGTCCGGAACTTGGCGCTGGTCTCGGCGAGCTCCGCCTCGGGCTGCGAGCCCTCGACGATCCCGGCGCCGGCGAAGAGCCGGACGGTCCGCTCGCTGACCTCGGCGCTGCGGATCGTGACGACCCACTCGCCGTCGCCGTCCGTGCCGGCCCAGCCGACGAGCCCGGTGAAGTAGCCGCGGTCGACCGGCTCGAGGTCGGCGATCACCGCGCGGGCCTCCGGCACCGGCACGCCGCAGACCGCGGGCGTCGGGTGCAGGGCCTCGGCGAGGGCGAGCGACGACACCGCGGGACCGTCCGGGAGCCGGCCGGTGATCCGGCTGGACAGGTGCCACATGGTGGGCGTGCCGATGACCTCGGGCTCGGCCGGGACGTGCAGGTCGGTGCAGAACCGACCCAGCACCTCGCCGACCTGCGCGGCGACCAGGGCGTGCTCGCGGCGGTCCTTGTCCGAGGCGCGCAGCGCGGCGACCCGGCGGCGGTTCTCGGTCTCGGCCTCGGCCGACGTCCCGGGAACGCGCGGCAACGACCCGGCCAGCGGGTTGGCGACGACCTCGCTCCCCCGCCGCGAGACCAGCAGCTCCGGGCTGGCCCCGACGAGCGTGCGGGTGGCCGGGTCGCCGGGCGCGGTGACGTCGACGGCGAAGGCGTGCGCGGTCGGGTTGGCCCGGGCCAGCCGGCGCAGCAGCGCGGGGACCGGCACCTCCTGCCCCGCGGTCAGCTCCAGGCAGCGGGCCAGGACGACCTTGCGCAGCCCGCCGTCGTCGATGAGGGCGAGGGCGCGCCGGACGCCGGCCTCGTACTCCTCCGGCGCGGGCCGCTGGCGCACCGCCCAGCCCTGCAGCGACTCGGCCGGCCCGGGCTCGGCCGGCGGGGCCGCGCCGAGCGGGTCCGCCCGCCGCACCACCGCCGGAACGACCAGGCTCGACTCGGCGTCCGGACCGAAGCCCAGGGCCCCGACGACGAGCGGGTCGCGCACGCCCGCCGCGCCGGCGGCCTCGAGGGCCTCGGCGACGGCGGTCGCGCGCGGCCCGGATCCCGTGGGGACCGTGGCGTGCACGCCGTCCGCCAGCAGGGCACCGCGGGTCGAGGAGTAGAAGAACGAGCCCGGCAGGTAGGCGGCGAGGAGGTCGGACGCGCGGTGCCGGGGCGCCGGGCGCGGCGGCCGTTCCAGAGCCGGTGTGGTCACGGTGGTTCCTCTCGTGGGGGAGGCGAGGAGGACAGGGAGCTCGACCCGAGGCGCTCGTCAGGTGCCGAGGGTGGCGCCCCCGTCGACGGTGAGGGACTGCATCGTCACGTGGCGGGAGGCGTCGCTCGCCAGGAAGAGGACGACGTCGGCGACGTCGGCGGGATCGGCGATGCGCTGCAACGGGATCCCGAGGCGGTACTCGCCGGGGGTGCCGGTGATCACCCGGTCCTTGGTGGACTCGTCCGTGGGGTCGGCCCACATGCCGCGCAGCATCGGGGTGTCCGTGGAGCCGGGACACACGACGTTGCAGCGCACGTGCGGGGCCAGCTCGAGGCCGAGCGCCCGGGTGAGCGCGGCCGCGGCGGCCTTGGAGGCGGAGTAGGCGGCCATGCCGGTGCGCGGCGTGACCGCGGCGTTCGAGGCCACCGTGACGATCGAGCCCGCGCGCCGGGCGAGCATCCGGCGGCCGACGGCCCGCCCGGTGTTCCACACGCCGATGGTGTTCACGGCGAGGCTCTCGGCCAGCGCGGTGTCCGGCAGGTCGAGGACGCCGCCGGTCCGCAGCACGCCGGCGACGTTGGCCAGCGCGGCGATCGGACCGACCTCGGCCTCGGCGCGGTCGACCGCGGCCTCGACGGCGGCCGGGCCGGTGACGTCGGCGACGAGTGCGAGCGCGGTGCCGCCGTCGGCCCGGAGCTTCTCCGCGGTGACCTCGACACCCTCGTCGCGGTCGAGCAGCGCGACCGGCATGCCGGCGCGGGCGAACGCGGCCGCGACCGCGGCCCCGATCCCCTGCGCCGCACCGGTGACGAATGCGGAACCGGTCATGCGGACACCTCCGGATCGATCGGCTGGGGGTCGTCGGTGGCCCGCCACAGCGAGCCGAGGACGCCGACCAGCAGCACGGCGAGCACCACCCCGCCCAGGCCGTAGACGAACAGTGCGGTGTCCGGGGCGAACCAGCGGCCGAGCAGGCCGGCGAGGATCGAGCCCACGGACGTCCCGACGACGACCTGGGCCTGCCAGAGGCTGGAGATCCGGCCGCGCAGCTCGTCGGGCGTGTTCTGCTGCAGCACCGCGAAGCGCAGGATGTCGGTGAGCGCGCGGCCGAGCCCGTGGCCGGCCAGCGCGAGGAAGGCGACGACGGCGCCGCCCGCCACCCCGAGGACCGCGATCCCGGCGCTCATCACGGCGACGGAGGCGAGCAGCGCGATCCCGCTGCGCCGCACGCGGCCGGTCCAGCCGCTGGTCAGCGAGCCGAGCACCGCGCCGACGGCCGGCGCACCGTAGAGCAGGCCGAGCACCTCCGGTCCGGCGCCGAGGGTCTGGTCGACGTAGGCGGGCAGCAGCACGGTGGGCCCGCTGACCAGCATGGTCAGCAGCCCGACGACGAGCACCGCCCGCACGACCCGGTGCCCGGCGGCGTACCGCAGCCCGGTCACGAGGGCCCGCAGCGGCCGCTCGTGGGTCTCCCCCGGCGCCGGCGAGGGCCCGATGCCGCGGATGAGGCCGACCGTCAGCACGGTCGCCACGGCGGCCACCAAGTAGGTGGTGGCGATGCCGCCGGACGCGATGATCACGCCGGCGACCGCCGGGGACGCGATGGTCCCGAGGTCGGTGGTGAGCGCGGTGAGCGCCCCGGCCGCCGCGAGCTTGTCCCGCGGCACGATCGTGGGGATGACGGCCATCAGGGCGGTGCCGCTGACGCCGCCGGCGAACCCGTCGATCGCGGAGGCCACGTAGACCACCGCGAGCGACGGCTCCGGGAACAGGGCGTTCACCCCGAGGACGACGAAGGCGAGGCCGGCGGCGGACCGGGCCAGCTGGATGGTCCGCCGCCGCTCGAACCGGTCGACCAGCACGCCGCCGCCGATGCTGCCCACGAACAGGCCGATGCCCATCGTGGTCGCGACGCCGGCGACGTGCAGCGAGGACCCGGTGAGCGCGTAGGTCTGCGCCGGGACCGCCACGACGAGCAGGCCGATCCCGAGCAGCGACACCAGCCGCGCGGCGAACGCGAACCGGAACGGCCGGCTCGTCCGCAGCGGCGAGGTGTCGATCACCAGCCCGCCGAGTCTCACGGGTCAGAACTCCTGGTCGATCACGGTCAGGGTGTTCGTGGCGCCGTCGAGGTCCGGCCGGTAGCTGGTGGCCGGGAGCTCGTGGACCTTGCCCGCCTGGAACGCCGGCAGCGCGGCGTACAGCGGGTCGGCCCTGAGCTGGTCGACCGTGCGGCCGGACAGGTTGATCACGAACGCCTGCGGGGCGTCGGCGACCTTGCCCAGCAGCTCCGGGCTCACCTCGAACGAGTCCCCGCTGCCGTAGAGCTGCGGGTTGCCGGCCTTGGCCAGGACGCCGTCCATCGTGAAGCCCAGCGCGGCGAGCTGCTGGGGCAGCGCCGCGGTCTCCGGGATCAGGTACGGCTTCTGGTTGGGCAACGACAGCAGGATCGCGAACGGCTCGGCCGGGACCTGGATGGCGCCCTTGACCTGGTTCAGCCTGTCGTCGTAGCCCCGGATCAGGGCGTCGACCCGGTCCCCGCGGCCGGCGGCGTCGGCCACCTGGCGCAGCTGGTCCTCCCAGCCGGTGACCGTCGTCGGGACGAGGACGGTCGGGGCGATCGCCTTCAGCTTCTCGTAGTTCTCCTTGGCCTGGACCGCGGTGATGCCCTGGCCACCGCCGATGATCAGGTCCGGCCGGGCGGCCGCGACGGCCTCGATGTTGAGCTGCTCGCCGGCCGGGAGGGCCTCGGTGTTCGCGGCCCGGGCCTTGTCCGCCCACGCCGGCGGGAACCCGCCGTCGAGGTCGGTCACGCCGAGGACCCGGGTGTCCGTGGCGACGACGGGGGCGTCGACGGCGTAGAGGTAGCCGCCGAACCCGCCCGACAGGTTGACGATGCGGTGCGCCTGAGCGGGCACCTCGACCGGGCCCTGCTCGGTCTGGACGGTGCGTGGGCCCGCGGGGGCGGGGTCCGCCGACTCCGTCGGGGTGGACGAGCAGCCGGCCGGCGCGAGCAGCGCGGCTGCGGCCACTGCGACCGTGACTCCCCAGCGTCGGGGTGTCCGGGACAGCCTGGACATCGGTCCGTTCGGTCCTCTCATCAGGGCGACCCGGGGGTCGCCGGATCGGCGTCGACCCGGGTGGGCGACGCGGTGTCGCCGGCCGTGCCGTCGTCCGGTGACGACAGCGCGGCCGCGATCAGGGGCCCGATTCGGGCCCATCCCGCCGGGGACACCAGCCCGGCGTGGTCCAGCGGGACCGGGTGCACGGTGAGTGCGCCGCCGGGCATGCCCCGCCATGCCGCGGCGAGCGGACCCGGGTCCGCGGGATCGGTGGTCGCCGCGGTCCCGGCTCCTCCGGTGGCCTCGACGAGGGTGACCGGGCCGCCGTAGCGCGCCGGTCGGGACGCCGCGCCGAGGCGCAGGCAGGTCGTGGTGGCCGCGCGGACCGCGGACCGCAGGTCCTCCCCGGCCTCGGCGGGCAGCTCGGCCTCCGGCCCCGGGTCGTCGGCGTACGCCGGGCCCGGCGGGCGGCTGTCGAGCAGGCCCGTGAAGGCGACCCGCTCCCCCGCTTCCACCAGCTGCGCGGCCATCGCGTGGGCGACGGCGCCGCCGAACGAGTAGCCGAGCAGGTGGTAGGGGCCGGACGGCTGGAACTCCCGGACCGTGGCGACGTACCGGGAGGCCAGCTCGTCGACCGTCCTTTCGCGGAGCTCGGCACCGGACAGGCTCGGCAGCTGCAGGCCCAGCACCGGCCGATCCCCCGGCAGGTGCGGGACGAGGCCGGCGAAGGGCCAGGCGAACCCGCCGGCCGGGTGGACGCAGAAGAGCGGCTCCCGGTCGCCGCCGGGCCGCAGCGTGAGGACGTGCTCCCGGCCCAGCGGTGCGTCGGTGCCGGCGCCCAGCTGCGCCGCGAGCTCCGCGACCGTCGGGTGCGCCATCAGCGCCCCGACCCCGACCGCCTCGCCCAGGTCCCGCTCGATCGCGCCGGCCAGCCGCATCGCGGTGAGCGAGTCGCCGCCGAGGTCGAAGAAGGACTCCTCGGGGTCGACCGTGTCCTCGGCCAGACCCAGGACCTCGCCCACGAGCCGGCACAGCGCCCGCTCGCCGTCGTCCTTCGGCGCGCGGGCGGCGGACCGGGGCGGCGGTGCCGGCAGGGCCGCGCGGTCGAGCTTCCCGTTGGGCGTCAACGGCATCGACGCGACCGACACGACGTCGGACGGCACGAGGTGACCCGGCAGGGTCTCCCGCAGGGCGGCCCGGAGGTCGACCGCCTGATCGACGCCGGCCTCGCCGATCACGTACCCGACGATCCGGCCGTCCTTCACCGCGGCCGCGGCCCGGGTCACGCCCTCGCACCGGGCCAGCGCGGCCTCGACCTCGCCGAGCTCGATCCGGAAGCCGCGGACCTTGACCTGGCCGTCCGTGCGACCGAGGTACTGCAGCTCCCCGTCCGGGCGACGGCGTACCAGGTCGCCGGTGCGGTACATGCGCGTGCCGCTCCCGTACGGATCCGCCACGAAGGACGCGGCGGTGAGCCCCGGCCGGCCGAAGTAGCCGTGCGCGATGCCGTCGCCGGACATGTACAGCTCGCCGACCCCGCCGACCGGTACCTCGCGCAGCCCGCTGTCCAGGACGCGGGCGCGGGCGTTGCGGACCGGACGGCCCAGGCACGGCGTGGCGCTGCCCTGCACGGGCGAGCCCATGGCGTTGATCGTGAACTCGGTGGGCCCGTAGAGATCGTAGCCGTCGACGCCCTCCTGCTCCCGCAACCGCGTCCACAGCTCCGGCGGCACCGCCTCCCCGCCGAGCATGACCAGGGCGGGATGCCGCTCGCCGTCGAGCAGACCCCCGGCGAGCAGCTCGCGGGCGTAGGACGGGGTCACGTTGACCACGTCGATGCCGACCTCGCGGTAGTGCCGCACGAGCGAGGCGGGATCGAGCCGCGCCTGCTCGTCGATCACGTGCACCTCGTGCCCCGCGAGCAGCCAGAACAGCTCCTCCCAGGACATGTCGAAGGAGAACGACACGGTGTGCGCGATCCTGAGCCGGCTCCGGCCCCGGGCTGTCGGCGCGAAGATCTCGGCGACGTGGTTGTGGTACATCGAGGTGAGCCCGCGGTGCCCCACGACGACGCCCTTCGGCCGGCCCGTCGAGCCGGACGTGTAGATCACGTAGGCGGGCTGGTCCGGGTGGGCCGGCCCGGGAACCTCGCGGTCCGGGGCCGGGACCGTCCCGTCGAGGACGGCGGCGACCTCCTCCAGCAGGACCTCGGGCACCCCCGCGGTCCCGCTCTCCGCCCGCGTCGTGACGACGAGCACGGCGCCGGCGTCGGCCACCAGCTCGGCCCGGCGCGCGGCCGGGTCGGCCAGGTTGAGCGGCAGGTACGCCGCCCCGGTCCGCATCACCGCGAAGATCGCGACGACGTGGTCGGCGGTGCGCGGCAGGGCGAGCGCGACGGTCCCTCCCGGGCCGGCCCCGCGGTCGGCGAGGACCTGGGCGAGTCGGGTGACCCGCTCGTCCATCTCCCGCGCGGTGTGCCTGGTGTCGCCGAACACGAGCGCCGTGGCGTCCGGGGTCGCCGCGGCCCGCTCGCGGAGCAGCGCGTCGACGCTGCCGCCCGGCTCCCCCGGCACCGGCACGGCCACCCGCGGCGGCGCGAACTCGACCGGCGTGCCGGCGGGCGGGACCGCGGTGCCGGCGACCCGGGCCTCCGGGTCGGTCAGCGTCCGGAGCACGGCGACCAGCCGGTCCAGGTGGGCGGCCGCGTCGGCGTCGGGTACGAGGTCCGGGCGGGACTCGATCGCGATCGCCAGCGCCTCGCCGTCGTCGCCGCCGGCCGGGTCGGCGTCGAGGGTCAGGGCGTAGTGGGTGCCGTCGACGGCCTCCACCGTGCTGATCCCGTGCCGTTCGAGCACCTCACGGCGCTGCGCGGAGTTCCGCGGGGCGTTGCGGAAGACGTAGAGCGTGTCGAAGAGCGTCGGGTGGCCCGCGGCCCGCTGCAACCGGCCCAGGCCCAGGTGGTGGTGTGCGGTGAGCCGGCCGGCGTCGGCGAACACCCGCCGCAGCACGTCCGCGACCCGCTCGCCGGGCCGGACGGCCAGCCGCACCGGCACGGTGTTGAGCAGCAGCCCGACCATCCGGTCCGCGTCGTCGACCTCGGCCGGTCGCCCGGACACGGTCGCCCCGAACACGACGTCGTCGACACCGGTGGCGGCGCGCAGCGCCAGGCCCCACGCGGTCGCGATCACCGTCGATCGGGTCACGCCGAGCCGCGCGGCCAGGTCCCAGAGCGCCGCGGTGGTCTCCGCGTCGATCTCGACGTGGCGGCGGACCGGGAGCGGAGCACGCTCCACGGCGGCGGCCCGCCGCTCGCCCGCCACCAGGGTCGGCTGCGCGAGGCCGGCGAGATAGGCCCGCCACGCCTCCTCCGCCGCCGGCCGGTCCGCGGCCGACGCCCAGTCCAGGTAGTCCCGGAAGTCCGCGGGCTCGGGCAGCTCCCGGCCCTCGTACAGGGCGAACAGCTCGCCCAGCAGCACGGTGATCGACCAGGCGTCGACCAGCAGGTGGTGCTGGGTGAACACCAGCCGCGCGCGTCCGTCGGGCAGGTGCACCAGCAGCATCCGGACCAGCGGCGGCTCGGCCAGGTCGAAGCCCGCGGCGAACTCGCGCTCGTCGAGGCCCTCCAGCTCGGCCTCGTCGGCCAGGTGGACCTCGCGGAAGGGCATCGGCACCTCGGGCCCGACGACCTGGACCGGCTCGGTCCGCCCGGCGTGCGTGAATCCGGCGCGCAGGTTGGGGTAGCGCCGCAGCAGCGCGTCGCCCGCGGCCCGCAACCGCGCCACGTCCGGGGTGCGCGCGAAGTCGAACCGCTGCTGCACCAGGTAGACGTCCGTGCCCGACGCGTCGAGCGTCGACTGGAAGTACATGCCCTCCTGCAGCGGCCCGAGCGGCAGCTCCCCCCACTCCCGTGAGTGGCGACTGCCCCCAGCGGGGATGTCGGCGCTCACGACCGCCGCCGACCTGGCCAGATCGGCGAGCGTGTCCCTGGCGAAGACGTCCGCGACCGTCAGTCCGAGGCCTCGGGCGCGGGCCGCGGAGGCCAGCCGGACGGTGCTGATGCTGTCGCCGCCGAGGCCGAAGAACGTGTCGTCTGGGCCCGCGGCGGGCACGCCGAGGATCTCGGTGACGAGCTCGCACAGCACGCGCTCGGCCTCGGTGCGCGGCGCGCGGCCGGCCGACGCCACGGCCGGCTCGGGCAGCGCCTTGCGGTCGACCTTGCCGTTGAGCGTCAGCGGCAGCGCGTCGAGCACCGTGACGACCTGCGGGACCATGTAGTCCGGCAGCAGCCGCGCGACCCCGGCGCGGACCTCGGCGGGGTCGACCGCCCGCCCCGCCTCCGGGACCACGTACCCCAGCAGGCGGCCCGTCCCGGCGCCGTCCGCCCGGACGACGGCGGCGGCGCGCGCCACCCCGTCGACGGCCGCGAGCGCGCCCTCCACCTCGCCGAGCTCGATCCGGAATCCGCGGACCTTCACCTGGTCGTCGACCCGGCGGAGGAACTCGATCCGTCCGGCCCGGCGGCGCACGAGGTCGCCGGTCCGGTACAGGCGCTCGCCGCCGGGCGCCGCGACGAACCGCGCCGCGGTCATCCCGGCGCGGCCGAGGTACCCGCGGACCACCTGGGCGCCGCCGAGGTACAGCTCGCCGGCGACGCCGTCCGGCACCGCGCGCAGGTCGTCGTCGAGGATCCGCACGTGGACGTCCGTCCAGGGCGCGCCGATCGTGACCGGGTCGCCCGGGGCGAGGTCGGCGCAGGTGGCCCAGACCGTGGCCTCGGTGGGGCCGTAGACGTTGCGGACCGAGACGCACCGCGCGGTGAGGTCGGCCGCGAGGTCGGCGGGCAGCGCCTCGCCGCCCACCAGGGCCCGGACCCCCGCGAGCTGCGGGGCGTCCTCGTGCTCGGTGAGCGCCCGCCACAGGGACGGCGTCGCCTGCAGGACAGTGGCACGCTCGGTGCGGACGAGGGCGTGCAGGGCGTCCGGGTCGAGCACGGTGGCCCGGTCCGCCAGCACGACGGTCGCGCCGGCGACGAGCGGCGCGAACAGCTCCAGCACGGCGATGTCGAACGACACGGTGGTCACCGCCACCAGCCGGTCGCCGGGGCGGACCCAGCCCTCGCCGACCACGGTCTCCACGAACGCGGCCAGGTTGGCCGTGGTCACCATGACGCCCTTGGGACGCCCGGTGGACCCGGAGGTGTGGATCACGTAGGCGAGGTGGTCCCCCGGGGCGGGCGGCTCCGGGAGCTCCCCGCCCTCGGGTGCGGCCCCGTCCGCCTCGTCCACCCGGATCGCGGCGGGGGCGTTGCGCGGCAACCGGTCCGCGACGTCGGCGCTCGTCAGAGTGGCGACCGGACGGGCGTCGTCGATCATGTGCACCAGCCGCTCGACCGGGTAGTCGACGTCGAGCGGGAGGTACGCCGCCCCTGTCCGCAACACCGCCAGCAGCCCGACGACGAGCTCGGCAGAGCGCGGCAGCGCCACCGCGACCACGGTCTCGGGTCCGGCGCCGGCGGCGTGCAGCCGGGCGGCGAGCGCGTCGACGCGGGCGGCCAGCTCGCCGTAGGTCAGCGTGCGACCGTCGGCGACCAGCGCGGGCGCCTCCGGGATGCGGCGAGCCTGCGCCGCGAACCCGGCCGCGACGCCCGCGGGCACGGCCACGCGCCGGGGCGGATCGGCGGTCTCGCCGTGCGGCAACGTGATCGTGCCGACCGGTGCCGTCGGCGCCGCCAGGCCCTGCTCGAGGACGTGGACGAGCGCGTCGACCAGGAAGCCGACGGTGGGTTCGTCGAACAGCTCCGCATCGGCGACCAGCCGCAGCGCGGCGCCCTCGTCGGACGCGTGCTCGTCGTCGACCAGCCGGACCGCGACGTCGAACCGCGCGTCCTCGCGGACCGGGTCGACCGGCTCCAGCACCAGGTCGGCCAGCGGGCTCGGCGCGACCCGGCCCTCGTGCGCGACGGCCGTCTGGAACAGCGGGTGCCGGGCCGTGCTGCGCGGCGGGGCGAGCAGCTCGACCAGCCGCTCGAAGGGCAGGTCCTGGTGGGCCAGCGCCTCGAGGGAGGTGTCCCGGACGCGGTCCAGCAGCTCGGCGAACGACGGCCTGCCGGACAGGTCGCAGCGCACCACCAGGGTGTTCACGAAGTACCCGACGGTGTCGGTGAAGTCGTGCTCGTTCGGCAGGCCGGACTCGAGGCCGCGGCGCGCGACCGTGGACCCGAGCGGGACGTCCCGGCCCGCGCCCAGCAGGTTCCAGGTCAGGGCGACGGCGGCCTGCAGCACCATCAGCGGCGTGACGTGCTGCTCGGCGCAGACCCGGGTGATCGCGGCGCGGACGTGGGCGGGGAGCGGACGGAGCAGGGTGCGGCCGCGGTGCGCGGTGCGGGTCGGACGCGGGTGGTCGAACGGGAGGTCGAGTTCGACCGGCAACGCGGCCAGCCGCCCCCGCCAGTACGCGGCCTGCTCGGCGAGCGCGTCCTCGGCGAGCAGCCGGCGCTCCCGGCGGGCGTGGTCGGCGTACGCCGGACCGGCCGGTCCGAACTCCGGTGCGACTCCCGCCTTCCGCGCGGTGTAGGCGCGGTCGAGGTCGGCGAGCAGCGGGCGGATCGAGCCCTCGTCGATCGCGATGTGGTGCACCACCAGCACCAGGACGTGCTCCTCCGGCCCGACGACGAACAGCGTCGCGCGGGCGGGGACGTCCGTCGTGATGTCGACCGGCCGGGCCTGACAGGCCGCGATCTCGGCCTCGACCGCGGTGGCGTCGACGGTGCGCACCGCCGGCGCGGCGGGCTCGGCGAGCACGCGGGTCGTGGCGGCGCCTTCCGCGTCGGCCGGGTAGATCGTGCGCAGGATCGGGTGCCGGTCCTGGACGTCCGCCCACGCCGCGGCGAAGGCCGCGACGTCGAGTGCGCCGTGGATCCGGGCCACCACCGGGACGTCGTAGGTGGTCGAGGGGCCTTCGAGCTGCTGCAGGAACCACAGCCGCTCCTGGGCGGGCGAGAGCGGCACGGCGTCGGGGTCGGTCTCCGGGCGACCCCGCTCGGCCCGGACCGCACGCGTTGCGTGCACGGGGACGACGGCGCTGGGGGCGCCGGTGCGGGTCTCCGCAACCGCCAGCCGCTCCTCGTCGACCTCCGCGAGCCCGGCGAGGGCCCGCGGCGTCGGCGCCTCGAACACCTGCGGCACGGTCAGCCGCACCCCGGTCCGGCGGAGCCGCCCGACCAGCCGCATCGCGGTGAGCGAATGCCCGCCGAGCGCGAAGAAGTCCTCGTCGGCGCCCACCGCGGGCATCTCCAGGACCGCTGCCGCGGCCTCGCAGATCACGGCGAGGACCGCCCCGTCCGGCGTGGTCGGAGGGTCGGCGACCGGGGTCCCGACCGGATCCGCGACGTCACCCGATCGATCGACCGCGATCTCGGGCCGCACCTCGCCCGCACCGAAACGCACCACCTCGCCGGCGGCCCGTTCCGGCCCGGTGAGCATCCCGGACAGGACCTCGGCGAGCCGGGTGGCCATCCGCTCGGCCCGGTCGGCGGGGACGGCGCCCGGGTCGTGGTCGAGGACCAGCTCCAGGTCCGCGCCGGGAGCCGTCGGCGGGGCCAGCAGCGTCAGCGGGTAGTGCGTGACCCCGCGGTGGGTGACGTCCTCGACCCGCAGCGGGTCGCCGGCAGCGCGCGCCGGGCCCGCCGGGAAGTTCTCGAACACCACGAGGGTGTCGAACAGCTGCCCACGGCCCGCCGCGCGCTCGATCTCCGCGAGGCTCGCGTGCTCGACCTCCTGCATCGCGAACTGGGCCGCCTGCAGCTCGGTGAACTGTGCCAGCAGCGACCGGTCCGGGCGCAGCGCGAGCCGCCCGGGGATGGTGTTGCTGAACAGTCCGACCATGCCCTCGACGCCCGGCAGGTCCGCGGGCCGGCCGGACACGGTCGCGCCGAACACGACGTCGTCGAGCCCGGTGGTCTCGGCCAGCACCGCCGCCCACGAGCCCTGGACCAGCGTGTTCACGGTGAGCCCGCGCTCACGGCCGAGCGTGGCCAGCGCGCCGGCGGTCTCCGCGTCGAGCGGCACGGCGAGGCGCACCCGCTCCTCCGACGGCGCACCGGTGGCCACCAGCGTCGGCGCGCCCAGCCCCGCGAGCCGGTCCGCCCAGGCGGCCTGCTGCGCCGCCCGGTCGCGACGCGCGAGCCAGGCGAGGTAGGTCCGGTAGGGCGCCGGGGCCGGCAGGTGGTCGGCGCCGCGGTGGTAGAGCTCGAGCAGGTCGCGCAGCACGATCGGCGTGGACCAGCCGTCCGTGAGCAGGTGGTGGGCGTTGAGCACCAGCCGGTGCCGCTCGCCCGGCAGGCGGATCAGCAGGCCGCGCAGCAGCGGCGGGACGCGCACGTCGAACACGTGCGTGGCGGCCTCGTCCTCGAGCCGGTCCGCGGCCCGGGCGGCCGCGCGCTCCGGCAGCGCGGTCAGGTCGACCTCGCGCCACGGCAGCGAGACCGTGCGCGGGACCGCCTGCACCGGGCGGTCGAGCTCCTCGAAGTGGAACGCGGCCCGCAGGTTGTGGTGCCGCGCGAGCAGCCCCTCGACGGCGCTGCGGAGCCGGTCGGCCGCGAGCGGGCCAGCGAGGTCGAAACGGGCGGTGAGGGTGTAGACGTCCCGGGCGCCGTCGCGGACGGCGTGGAACAGCAGGCCCTCCTGCAGCGGGGAGAGCGGGAGCAGCTCGGCGAGCGGGCCGTGCGCGGCCTCCAGCGCGTCGACGCCCGCCTGGTCGACGCCCGTGCCCGGGCAGTCCGACGGCGTCAACCCGCCCGGCGCGAGCGCGGCGTGCGCGGCCAGCGCTTCCAGCGCGAGGTCCCAGTGCTCCTGCAGCGCGTCGACATCGCCCGGGCCGAGCACCGCGGACGCGGCGGTCCACTCGACCGCGAGCCGGCCGTCCGCGTGCACGAAGACGTTGAGCGCCAGAGTCTCCGCCAGCCGCTTGCCCGCCGGCTCGATGACGCCGAAGGGGTCCTCGGCGGGCAGCCGCCACCCCGGGAGCGCGGCGAACCGGCCCAGGTAGTTGAGCAGCAGCGCGGGTGTGGGTGCCGCGCCGAGCTCCGGCACGGTCGCCGCATCGAGATAGCGCAACACCCCGAACCCGGCGCCCTCGCCCGGCACCGCGCGCAGGGCCTCCTTCGCCGCACGCAGCAGGCGCCCGGCGGCCGGGCCGCCCGCGAGGGCGTCGTCGAGGTCGGCGTCGGTGAGCCCGTCCGGCACCCGGACCGGGAACTCGCTGGTGAACCAGCCGACGGTGCCGGCCAGGTCCAGGTCGCCGTACTCGCGGCCGTGCCGCTCCAGCGAGACCGCCCGGGCCTCGGCCGGGCCGCGCCACGAGCGCACGGCGAGCACGAGCGCAGCGAGGAGCACGTCCTCCGCTCCGGCCCGGTACTTCTCCGGGAGCACGGTGAGCAGGGCGTCGGCGACCTCGGGCGCGTGCGTGGTGCGGGTGCGGGCCGCGGTGGCGACGGTGTCCGCCGGGCCGACGTGCCGCTCCCCGAGCGGCGCGACCGCGGCCAGCGTGGAGCGCCAGTGCGCCAGCTCGGCACGCCGCACCCCGGACGCGCCCTCCTCGGCCAGCGCGAGCGCGTGCCGGCGCCACGAGCCGCCGCGCGGGGCGAACCGGGGGCCGCGGCGCTCGCGGGCGGCGGTGCAGGCCTCCTGCAGGTCCGGCAGCAGCACCCGCCACGACACCCCGTCGACGACGAGGTGGTGCGCCACGACCACGATCTCGTCCGGCCCGGAGCAGGAGCGGCGCAGCAGCACCACGCGCAGGGTCTCCCCCGCCCGCGGGTCGAGCAGGGCGGCCTCCCGCGCGGCGACGTCCGCGGGCTCGCCGAAGCCCTCGTGCACGATCTCCGCCGCCCGCAGGGCACCGCCGTCCCGGACGATCAGCTCGGCGTCGGAACCGCTGTCGCGCAGCACGATCCGCAGGGCGTCGTGCCGGTCGACGACGGCTTGGACACCGGCCACGAGGTCGGAGAGCTCGATCGGCTCGTCCACCTGCACCGCCGTCCACTGCGCGTAGCCGGCGATCGCCTCGTCAGCGGGGTTCGGGTCCACCAGCGCGCGAACGATCGGGGTGGCCGGCGCCGAGCCCGTCGCCACGTCCGGGGCGGCGGGGCGGCCGGTCTCGACCTCGCGCACCTCCGCGGCCAGCGCACCGAGGTCGCGGCGGGACAACAGGTCCTTCGGACGCAGGTCCAGGCCTCGGGCGCGGACCCGGCTGCTCACACCGATGGCGGTGATGCTGTCCCCGCCGAGGCCGAAGAAGTCGTCGTCGGGTCCGACGCCCTCCTGGCCGAGCACCTCTCCGACGACCTCGCACAGCACGCGCTCGCGCACCGTGGCCGGGGCCCGGCCGGAGCCGGTGAGCCGGGGCGCGGGGAGCGCGGCGCGGTCCACCTTGCCGCTCACCGTGACCGGCAGCGCGTCGAGCACCACGACGGCCGCGGGCACCAGGTGCTCCGGCAGCCGCGCGGCCAGCGCGGACCGCACCCGGTCCGGTTCGACCGCGCCGGTCACGTACCCGACCAGCATCGAGCGCCCGCCGTCCGTGCGGACCACGGCCGCCGCGGCGGTGACGCCCTCGGTCTCGCTCAGCGCGGACTCGACCTCGCCGAGCTCCACCCGGAACCCACGGATCTTGACCTGGCCGTCGCCGCGGCCGGCGAACTCCAGCCCGTGGCCCGGGGTCCACACGGCGACGTCGCCGGTGCGGTACATGCGGTCGCCGGGGGCGCCGAACGGGTCGGGCAGGAAGCGCTCGGCGGTGGCGCCCGGCCGGCCCAGGTAGCCGCGGGCCAGGTGCGGGCCGGCCAGGTAGAGCTCGCCCCGCTCGCCGTCCCGCACCGGGGCCAGCGCGCCGTCGAGCAGGTAGGCGCGGGTGCCGGCCAACGGCAGGCCGATGGTCGGGGTGGCGCCCTCGACCGGCGCGGCGGTGGCGTCGACGGTGGCCTCGGTGGGCCCGTACAGGTTGTGCGCCACCACCCCGGAGCGCGTGATCCTCTCCCAGAGCGCAGCGGGGGCCGCCTCGCCGCCCAGCACGAGCTGGACCGGCCGGTGCGGGCCGTCGAGCAGGCCGTGGTCGACGAGCGCCGCGGCCATCGACGGGGTCAGGTCCACGCAGTCGATGCCGTCCTGGGCGAACGCCGCGACCAGCCCGGCGGCGTCCTTGACCAGGTCGCCGGCGTAGAGGTGCATCTCCTGCCCGCACAGCAGCCAGATGAGCTGGTCGAGCGAGGCGTCGAAGGAGAACGAGGCGGTGTGCGCGGTCCGCAGCCGCCGCCCGGCGCGCTGCTCCGCCGCGGCGTAGAGCGTGGTGCGGTGGTGGTGCAGCAATGCCGCCAGACCCGCGTGCCGGACCAGGACGCCCTTGGGCGTACCGGTGGACCCGGAGGTGTGGATCACGTAGGCGAGGTGCTCGGGGTCCCGCGGGGCGGCCAGCTCGGTCTCGGTCAACGGGCCGTCGGCGAGGCCCTCGGTCTCCAGGATCTCCGCCTCGGGCACACCGGAACCCAGCACCAGCGCGGGGCGGGTGTCGTCGAGCAGCGTGCGCAGCCGCTCCGCGGGGTGGTCGAGGTCGAGGACGGTGTAGGCGGCGCCGGCGTCGAGCACCGCGAGCAGCGCGACGACGAGGTCGGCCGAGCGGGGCAGGGCCAGCGCGACGACGTCGTCGGGCCCGATCCCCCTGTGCCGCAGCGCCCGCGCGAGCCGGTGCACCCGACCGGCGAGCTCGGCGAACGTGAGCTGCTCGGCGTCGTGGACCAGCGCGGTGGCATCGGACTGCGTGGCGGCGAGGCGGTCGAGGACGGCCGGGACGAGCTCCGGGGTGCCGGGCAGCGCGGCGGGCGTGCGCTCGGCGAGCAGCCGGGCCCGCTCCTCCGGGCCGAGGAGGTCCACCTGGCCGACGGCCGGGTCGTCCGCCCCGGTCAGGCCCTCGATCATCCGCACGAGGGCGGCCATCCGCCGGTCGACGGTGGCCTGCGAGGTGGTCCGCGCGTCGACCTCGAAGCCGAGCATCAGCCCGCCGTCGCGCTGCGGGGTGACGGTCAGGCCGAGGTCCTCCGGCGGTCCGCCGGCGACGTTGCGCAGGATGCCGACCGCGCCGGCGAAGTCCAGCGCGAGGTCGAAGGCCTTGACGTTGATCCCGATGCCGTGCAGCAGCGCGCCCGCGCCGGGGACGCCGAGGTCGCGCGGCAGGTTCTCGCCGCGGTAGCGCTGGTGGGCCCGCATGCCGAGCATCGCGCGGCCCACCTGCTGGGCGAGGTCGCCGAGCCGGTCGCCGCCGCGGACGGTCACGCGCAGCGGCAGGACGTTGACCGCCATCGCCGGTGTCCGCAGCGCCGCGGCGCCGGTGCGCGCCATCATCGGCAGCGCGACGACCAGGTCGGACTCGCCGCGCAGACGGTGCAGGAAACCCGCGTAGCAGGCGATGAGTGCCTCGGCCCAGGTGGTGCCGGTGTCGTCGGCCAGCGCCACGAGCCGGTCGAGCGTCTCGCCGGAGACGAAGGCCCGCGCGTGCAGCGTGCGGTCCGCGGGGCCCTCGGGCGCGTCGCGGCGGCCGCCGAGCTCGGGCAGCGGGGTGAGCAGGTCGCGCCAGAACTCGCGGTCCCGGGTGAACCGCTCGCTCGCCTCGTACTCGAGGTCCTTCGCGATCAGGTCGGCGATCGCGCCGAAGGTCGCCTTCGGCGGCTCGGTGCCGCGGACCCGCGCGGTGTAGTGGGCCGCGACCCGGCGGGAGAGCATCGCCGCGCTGTAGCCGTCGACGACGAGGTGGTGGTACAGCTGGATGCACCAGACGTCCTGATCGGACAGCCGCACCAGCGTGTAGGTGCAGAGGGGACGGTCCACCATGCCGCGGCACGCCTCGGCGGCGCGCGAGCGCTCGGCGTCGACCAGGGCGTGCGCCACCGCGACCGGGTTGCGCTCCCCGCGCAGGTCGACGACGCGGGGCGGCGCCGCGGGCTCGTCGGACACCGTCTGGCGTGGACCGTCCGGAGTGTCGTGCAGGCGCAGGCGCAGGGTCTCGGCCTCGTCGATCGTCGCGCGCACGGCGTCGCCGAGTGCCGCGACGTCGATCGGGTCGCCACCCTCGCCGGCGGAGATCTCGAGGACCTCGCCGACGAGGTAGCCACGCGACTCCGGATCCAGCCGCTGGGCGTTCCACACCCCGAGCTGCGCGGCCGACAGGGCGAGCGTCGCGCCGGTACGGGTACCGAGTGCGGGGGGCACGCTCACTCGTGACACCGCCTCTCGTCGAGTTCATCGGGCCGGCACGCGCGCAGGGGGCAGCCACGGGGCCCGCCAACGACCCCGGTGCACGACCGGGAAGCCTGTGTTCACACGCGGTTAGGCTTACTTAACAAACCAGGCGGCAGGGCCGTATGCAAGGGCGGGACCACGGCCGTTCGGGTGAGGAAGACAACAGAGCGCGACAGATCCACTACGTTGAGATGTGAACAATCTCGGCGATGCCGGATCGGCCCGAAGCCGCGACGCAAGGGTTCGTGCTGGTCAGCCGCGCGCCTACCCGTGCGTCACGCGGACGTCCCCCGCGGTGCTGTGCGCCGAGATCGTCGCGTCGGCGCCCGGGTCGTCCGCGACGCCGACCTCGACCGAGCCGACGGTCGTCCCGGCGTCGACGCGGTACACCGGGCCGATCGGGACGACCACCTCGACGTCCCCGGCCGTCGACTCCGCGACGACGGCGGCGGGCGGGGCGGCGAAGCCCAGCGCGACGTCCCCGGCCGTGCTGGTCGCCGACACCCGCGGGCCGGCCAGCCCGGAGCCGGTGACGTCGCCGCCGGCGGTCCGCAGATCGTGGGCACCCGTCAGGCCGTCGACGCGGACGTCGCCCGCCGCGAGGTCCACGCTCGACGCCGCGGCCGCCGGGGCCGTGACGGTCAGCCGGGTCTCGCAGCGCTCCCCCGGCTCCGGGCAGCGGGCGGTGATCCGCAGGACGTCTCCCGCCAGCTCCTGGGTGAGCTCGGGTCGTGGTCCGGTCCATCGCATCTCGTGGTCCACGGTGGCCGATCCCTCCGCCCCGGAGCGGAGGGTGACGTCGCCCGAGTCGGAGACGATCTCGACGCGGGCGACGGCGCCGTCGTGCCGGTCCGTGCCCCGTTCGGGGATGGCCTCCCCCGGGCTGCCGCCCGGGTCGGACCCCGTGTCCGTGGTGAGGGTGACGCCGCCGCAGCCGGCGAGGAGCACGGCGAGGACGGGGAGCAGGACCAGCCGGGGCGCCCGTGTCGCGATCATCGCCCGGGGACGTTAGCGGTGCCCGGTCCGCCCGGTGCGCCCGGTCCCGAGGGCCCGCGGGTGCGCGGTCGCGTAGACCTCGCGGAGGGCGTCGACGGTCACGTGGGTGTAGATCTGCGTGGTGGTCACGGACGCGTGCCCGAGCAGCTCCTGGACGACGCGGACGTCGGCGCCGCCGGCCATCAGATGGGTGGCGAAGCAGTGCCGGAGGGTGTGCGGCGAGATCGCCGTCGGATCGAGGCCCGCCGCGTCGGCCGCGGTGCGCAGGGCGTGCCAGGCGCTCTGCCGGGAGAGCCGGGCGCCGCGGGCGTTGAGCAGCAGGGCCGGGGTGCCGCGGCCCTTGGCGGCCAGGTCCGGCCGGGCCCGCACCAGGTAGGCGTCGACGGCGGCGAGCGCGGGCCGGCCCACCGGCACGATCCGCTGCTTGCCGCCCTTGCCGCGCAACAGGACCGTCCGCGAGTCGGTGTCCAGGTCGTCGAGGTCCAGCCCGACGGCCTCGGAGATCCGCGCGCCCGTCGAGTAGAGGAGCTCGAGCAGGGCGCGGTCGCGCAGCCCGGTCGGCCCGTCGCTCACGCACCCCGCGAGCAGCTGCTCGACCTGGTCGATCGTCAGCGCCCTGGGCAGCCGGCGGGGCAGGGCGGGCGGGGCGACGGCGCGCGCGACGTCGACCGGCACCAGCCCGTCCCGGGCCGCGAACCGGTGCAGCCCGCGGACCGCCGCGAGGGCCCGGGCCGCCGACGACGCCGCGAGCGGCGCCTCCCCGCTGCGCAGCGCCACGACGAAGTCGCTGACGTCCGACTCGGCGACCGCGGCGAGGTCGTCGATCCCCCGGCCCTGCAGGTACGCGGCGTAGCGGTCGAGGTCGGTCGTGTAGGAGCGCAGCGTGTTGGCCGAGCTGCCGCGCTCCACGGCGAGGTGCGCCAGGAAGGCCTCGACCCCGTCCGCGACCCGCGTCCCCATGCGCCGCATTATGGATCCACAACGCGCTCGGGCCGGGCCCCACACGCAGTACGGATCCATAACGCGCGGATCAGGCGAGGTTCGGGATGACCTCGCGCTCGAACAGCTCGATGCCCGAGCGGTCGTGCGCGGCCTCCGGGAAGTAGAAGATGCCGTAGGTCATCCCGCGCTCCTGCATCCCGCGCAGGTTCTCCACGATCTGCTCCGGCGTGCCCACGCCCGGCAGCCCGCGGAACGCGCCGAGCTGCGACTCCGCCCTCTCTTTGCCGACGTACGGGGTGAGCCGGTCGACGACCTGCCGCAGCCGGTCGGAGACCTCGGCCTCCGTGCTGCCGATGGCGACGTTGTAGTTCGCCGTCCGCACGATCGACCCGAAGTCCGTGCCCAGCTCCCGGCAGTGCTTCGCCAGGATCTCGGACTTCGCGGTGAAGCCGTCCGGGCTGCCGTCGAAGTTGGTGTAGTCGGCGTACCGCGCCGCGATCCGCAGGGTGACCTTCTCCCCGCCGCCCGCGACCCAGAGCGGGATGCCGCCGGCCTGGATCGGCCGCGGCTCGCAGATCGCCCCGTCCACCTGGTAGTGGGTGCCGTCGAGCGTCGCGACGCCCTTCTGCCAGGCCTGGCGGAAGATCTGCACGCCCTCGTCGAGCATGCCGAGCCGGTCCCGCGGCGGCGGGAAGCCGTAGCCGTAGGCGCGCCATTCGTGCTCGTACCAGCCGCCGCCGATGCCCATCTCGACCCGCCCGCCGGACACGACGTCGACGGTCGCGGCGACCTTCGCCAGGTACGCCGGGTTGCGGTAGGCCATGCACGTGCACATCTGGCCGAGCCGGACCCGCTCGGTCGACGCCGCGAACGCCGCCATCAACGTCCACGCCTCGTGCGTGGCCTGGTCGGTCGGTGCCGGGACCGTGTGGAAGTGGTCGTAGACCCAGATCGACTCCCACGGACCCGCGTCCGCGTGGGCCGCGAGCCCCTTCATCACCGCCCACTGCTCGGCGGGGTCGATGCCGACGAGGTCGTGCCGCCAGCCCTGGGGAACGAAGAGACCGAAGCGCATGGGCCGAGCCTAGGACCGGGACCCACCGCGCGCCGGGCCGTACGAGAGATACCCGACGGCCACGCTGTTCTCCCGGTTGTCCGGCGGCGCCCGCGGGCTGTGCCCGTCTGACCGGACGCCCCGTGCCCGGCTTTCCCACGCCGAGCGGTGCCCCCGCCCACCTCCCGCCCCGGGGGTACGGTCGGTCCCGTGAGCGAGTCCGAGCCCCGCCCCGAACCCCCGCAGGTCAGGATCGGCAACGCCGAGCGCGAGGACGCCGCGCAGGCGCTCGCGGAGCACTTCTCCCACGGCCGGCTCGACGGCGCCGAGTACGAGGAGCGGGTCGCGCAGGTCTGGGCCGCCCGGACGCTCGACGACCTGGGCGGTCTCTTCACCGACCTCCCCGCGCCGCACCCCGCGGCGCTGTGGAACCGCCCGGGCGGACAGTCCGGCGGGCACACCGGGTACGGGCAGGCCTACGGCCCACCGGCGGGCCTTCCCTCCGGGTACGCCGGCGGGCCGTACACCGGGCAGTCGCCGCAGCCGTTCACCGGCTACGGCGCCGTGCCCTATTCCCCCGGACCCCATTCCGCCCAGTACGGCAGCCCGACCTACGGTGCCCCCGGGCTGCCGCACCACGCCCCCGGCGGCACCCCCGACGCGCCCTACGGCCGCGAGCCGGGCACCGGCGCCCCCTACTCGGACAAGTCCAAGCTCGCCGCGGGCCTGCTGCAGCTGTTCCTGGGCGGCGCCGGGATCGGCCGCTTCTACACCGGGCACACCGGCATCGCGATCGCCCAGCTGATCGTCACGATCGTGACGTTCGGGCTCGGCGCGGTCTGGGGCTTCATCGACGGCATCGTGCTGCTGGCCGGGCGGTCCACGGACGCGCAGGGCCGCCCCCTCCGGCCCTGACCCCGGTCAACCCCGTCGTGCCGCCAGCGCCGCCTCGCCGAGCCGGGCGAGGGTGGCCTCCGGGGTGAGCGGGTGGAACGGCCCGCCCCGCACGTCCCGGTACGCCCGCTCGAGCGGCGAGCGGCGGAAGAACGCCTGGCCGCCCGCGACCTCCAGCGCCCGGTCCACGACCGTCCGCGCCTCCAGGACGGCGTGCCGCTTGGCCGTCAGGACGGCGTCGAGGGTGGCGTCGTCGGCGGGCGGGTCGTCGCCGACGTCGTCGACCGACCCGAGGAGGGCCCACGTGGCGACCCGCAGCATCGCGCGCATCTCGCCGATCCCCCGGACCGCGGCGGCCGGGACCTCCGACCGCGCGGCGACGAGCCGCTCCGTCTCCTCGCACGCCCCGCGCGCCACCCCGAGATAGGCCGCCCCGGCGATCGGGGCGAAGTGGATCACGGCGACCAGCAGCGGACCGGCGAGCGCGCCGTACGGCCGGGTGCCCAGCACCTTCTCCTCCGGCACGAACACGCCGTCGAGCACGACGTCGTGGCTGGCCGTACCGCGCATGCCGAGGGTGTCCCAGGTCTCGACGATGCTCACGCCCGGCGCCGAGAACGGCACCCCCGCATGCAGCACGACGGCGTCGGGGCCGGGTTCGCCGAGCACCGCCGAGGTGGCGAGCACCCCTGCGACCGGGGCCTGGCTGCAGAAGGTCTTGCGACCGTCGAACCGGTAGCCGCCCTCGACCGGAACGGCGGTCGTTGTCGGGCAGACCCAGTCGGAGCCGCCGCTGGTCGCGAGGACCAGGCCCTCCTCGGCGACGCGGCGGAGCACCCCGGCCGCGTCCGGCTTCCCCCGCCGGTGCCGCCACACCTGCATGCGGGTGAGGTACAGGTGCATCGCGGCGGCGAGCGCGGCGGAGCCGGACCACCGGCCGAGCTCCTCCTCGGCCAGCACGACCTGCCGCAGCGTCGCGCCCAGCCCGCCGAACTCGACCGGGACGCCGAGGCGCAGGTAGCCGAGCTCGGTCATGGCCGCGTAGGCCTCAGTGACGAAATCGGCGCCGACGTCGTGCGCCGCGTCGAAGGGGGCGGCCGCCCGGCCGACCGCCTCGGCGAGGGCCAGGACGTCGGAGTCGGTGAGGACGCCGGTGGGGACCTGCTCGAGAGTTGTCATGACGGCAGGATCAGGCGCATCCGAGTTGCCGCATAGTTCCGAAAATGAACCGGGCCGAGGAGGATGTGCGGCCATGTCCCGCTACGGCCAGTACTGCCCCATCACGCGGTCGCTGGAGATCCTGGGCGACCGGTGGACCCTGCTCGTGATCCGCGACCTGCTCGTCGGTGCCACCCGGTTCAACGAGCTCGCCCGCGGGCTGCCCGGGATGTCCCGGGCGCTGCTCTCGAAGCGGCTCGGCCAGCTCGAACGCGCCGGTCTCGTGGTGCACGCCGACGGTGCGTACCACCCGACGCCCGCCTGCGAGGAGCTGATGCCGCTGCTCTTCGGCCTCGCGGAGTGGGGCGCGCGGTGGGCCTTCGGCGAACCGCGACCGGACGAGCTGGACCCCACCACTCTCATGTGGTGGATCCGCGGCGGCATCGACCCGGCGCCCTTCGGGCCGAAGCGGACCGTGCTGCACGTCCACGTGCCGGACGGCCGGCGCCGCCGGTACTGGTTCGTGATCCAGCCGCACGACGTGTCGCTCTGCTTCACCGACCCCGGCCACGAGGTCGACGCGGTCATCGAGGCCCCACTCGGCGTGCTCTACCAGGTGTGGGACGGCGCGCTGGACCTCGCCGCGGTCCGCGGCGACGGGCGGCTGTCGCTGACCGGGCGCCGGGACGTGGTGCTGCGGCTACCCGACGCCCTGCGGCTCAGCCCGGTCGCCCCGTACGTCCGGCGCGGGATGGCGCGCGCCGTCACCGCCGGCTGACGCCGCGGCGCACGGTCGCCGTCATCGAGGCCGCGGCGCCCGGTCGACCGGGTCGAGGCCCTCCCGCCCCGTCACCGCCGGTCGGCGCCGTGCCGGTCGGCAGGGCGCGGGCGGCCGGCTCCGGCCCTAGCCTGGCCGGGTGGACGACAGCGCCGACACCACCGACACCGCCGTCGGTTCCGCGACCGGCCCCGCCACCTCGCCCGCCCGCCGGCTCCGCGACGCCCTCGAGCCCGTCGCGATGCACGCCGTGTGGTCGGCGCAGGTGCACGAGGCCCTCGCACCGCACGGCTACGACTTCCTCACCGGCTACCTGACCGGCCGGGCCGCCCCGCTCGGCGAGGTGCCGCCCGCCCTGGTCACAGCGACCTTCGGGGTGTTCGAGCCCGGCCTGGTCGACCGCCTCTGGACGGCGGGCCGGGCCCTGCTCCCGCTCGCCGACCTCATCGCGGTGCGGGACCGGGCCACGGCGGCAAGTCTGCGGGAGACCCTCGGCGAGGCCGAGGAGGAGCGGGCTGTCGAGGTCGCCGCCGCGCTCGAGCGGGCCGTCGACGCGGTCGACGGCACCGCCCGGCCGTTGTTCTCCGCGTTGCGCGCCCAGCCCCGCCTCGCCGACCCGTTCGGCCGGCTGTGGCGGGTCGCCGACCTGGTCCGCGAGCACCGCGGCGACGGACACCTGGCCGCCGTCGTCGCGACCGGGCTCGATCCGGTGCGCGCGTCGATCCTCGCGGAGCTGTGGGTCGGCTACCCGGTGGGCGAGTACAGCGCGACGCGCGGCTGGTCCGACGAGGTCCGCGCGGCCGCGGCGGCCCACCTCGAACGCGACGGCCTGCTCGCCGACGGTGCCCTGACCACCGCCGGCCGGGAGTTGCGCGGCGACATCGAGGACGCCACGGACGCCTCCCAGGAGGACCTCGTGGCCGCCCTCCCGGACCTCGACGCCCTGGTCGCCGACCTGCACCGCTGGTCGGCGCGCTGCATCGAGGCCGGCACCTTTCCCGACGACGACCGCAAGCGCGCCGCCGGCTGAAGGGTCATTGCACGAACGGCACTTTCGTGCGGACCTACCGCACGAGAGTGCCGTTCGTGCGATCGGGTCAGGACTTGCGCTTCGCGAAGGCGGTCGGGCGGTCCGGCCACGGCGCGTCGACCGGCCGGGTCCCGCCGTGCCCGTCCCGCACGGCCTGCAGGGCGAGGACGCCCGCGACGGCCGTGGCGTTGACGATCTCGCCGCGCAACGCCATGTCGACCGCCTCGGCGAGCGGGATCCAGCGCAGCTCGAGCTCGGACTCCTCGTCGTCGCCCAGGTCGGGCCGGTCGACCTCGGTCAGCCCGGTCGCCAGGAAGACCCGGATGGCCTCCTCGGAGAAGCCCGGCGAGGGCACGGCGTCGACCAGCACCGACCAGTGCTCGGCCGCCAGGCCGACCTCCTCGGCGAGCTCCCGGGCCGCCGCGGCGACCGGGTCCTCGCCGGCGTGGTCCAGCAGCCCGGCCGGCATCTCCCACAGCCGGCGCCGCACGGCGTGCCGGTACTGCAGGATCATCATCAGCCGGTCCTGCTCGTCGACGGCGGCGATCGCGACCGCTCCGGGGTGCTCGACGATCTCGCGGGTCGCCTCCCGGCCGCCGGGCATGCGGACCGTGTCCGCCCGGACGGCCATCACGCGGCCCTCGTAGATGTCCCGCGAGGCGGTGATCGGGAAGCCGTGCGTGCCGGGGGTGCTCCGGCTCACGAACCCACCTCGGCCGGCTCGGTGACGGCCTCGGCCCGCTCGGTCCGCTCCGCCTTGCCGTTGGACTTGGCCCGCGACGGCATCTCGACAGGCAGCCGGTCCTCGGCGTTGTACCGCAGGGCCGCCTTCACGAACGCCGCGAACAGCGGGTGCGGGCGGGTCGGGCGGCTCTTCAGCTCCGGGTGCGCCTGTGTGCCGACGAAGAACGGGTGCGTCTCGGCGGGCAGCTCGACGAACTCGACGAGCTTCCCGTCCGGCGAGGTGCCGCCGAACACCAGCCCGGCCTCGGTGAGCCGGTCCCGGTAGCCGTTGTTGACCTCGTAGCGGTGCCGGTGCCGTTCGGACACCTCGCGGCTGCCGTACGCCTTCGCGACGACGCTGCCCTCCCCCAACGCTGCCGGGTAGGCGCCGAGCCGCATGGTCCCGCCCATGTCCCGCTCGCCGGCGACGACGTCGAGCTGCTCGGCCATCGTCGAGATCACCGGGTGCGGGGTGCGCGGGTCGAACTCGCTGGAGCTGGCGTGCTCGAGGCCCGCCATGTTCCGCGCGGCCTCGATCACCATGCACTGCAGGCCCAGGCAGAGCCCCAGGGTCGGGATGCCACGGGTGCGGGCGTGGGTGATCGCGCCGAGCTTGCCCTCGATGCCGCGGATGCCGAACCCGCCCGGGATCAGCACGCCGTCGACGCCCTCCAGGGCGCTCGCGGCGCCGGACGGGATCTCGCAGTCGTCCGAGACGACCCAGCGGATCTCGACCTTTGCCCGGTGCGCGAACCCGCCGGCACGCAGGGCCTCGGTGACGGAGAGGTAGGCGTCCGGCAGGTCGACGTACTTGCCGACCAGTGCGATCGTGACCTTCTCGTCCGGGTTGTGCACGCGGTCGAGCAGGTCGCCCCAGACGGTCCAGTCGACGTCCCGGAAGGGCAGTCCGAGCCGGCGCACCACGTAGGCGTCGAGCGCCTCGCGGTGCAGCACCCGCGGGATGTCGTAGATCGACGGGGCGTCGGGGCAGGCCGCGACGCCGTCCACCTCGACGTCGCACATCAGCGAGATCTTGCGCTTCATCGCGTCCGGGATCTCCCGGTCGGCCCGCAGGACGAGCGCGTCGGGCTGGATGCCGATGTTGCGCAGCGCGGCGACGGAGTGCTGCGTGGGCTTGGTCTTCAGCTCGCCCGACGGCGCCAGGTACGGCACCAGCGAGACGTGCAGGAAGAAGCAGTTGTCCCGGCCGACCTCGTGCCGCACCTGGCGGGCCGCCTCGACGAACGGGAGCGACTCGATGTCGCCGATGGTGCCGCCGACCTCGGTGATCACGACGTCCGGGACGACGCCGTCGGCGTCGGGCTCCGCCATCGCGAGGATGCGGTCCTTGATCTCGTTCGTGATGTGCGGGATGACCTGGACGGTGTCGCCCAGGTACTCGCCGCGCCGCTCCTTGGCGATGACCTCGGAGTACACCTGGCCGGTGGTGACGTTGGCCCGGCCGTGCAGGTCCCGGTCGAGGAACCGCTCGTAGTGGCCGATGTCCAGGTCCGTCTCGGCGCCGTCCTCGGTGACGAAGACCTCGCCGTGCTGGAACGGGTTCATCGTCCCGGGGTCGACGTTCAGGTACGGGTCGAGCTTCTGCATCGTGACGCGGAGCCCGCGCGCGGTGAGCAGCTGGCCGAGGGACGACGCGGTGAGGCCTTTACCCAGCGAGGATGCGACCCCGCCGGTGACGAACAGATGACGGGTCGCGCGAGTCTGCACGGAACTTCAGTGTACCCGGACCCTCCCGGCAGCCCGGACGGACCGCCCACGCGCGTGTCGCGACCCTTCCCGGAACGCACGAACGGCGCTCTCGCTCACTACATGTGAACGAGAGCGCCGCTCGTGGAGCCCGTTGTCAGGCGCCGGGGGCCGCGCCCCCGGAGGCGGTGCGGTCGGAGCCGTAGCTGCCCGCCCCGCCGTCGAGCTGCTCCTTGAGCGCCAGCACGGTGGCGACGCGCCCGGAGCCGGTCTGGACGTCGTCGACGGTCGAGAGGCCCGCCGTCGACCCGCCCGACGCCCGGGCTACGCCGATGGGCCCCGTCGCCGACGCCGACCCCTCCCGGCCGGCCAGCACCGCGCCGGCGCCGGAGCGGTCCAGCTGCGCCGCGAGCCGGGCGAGCACGGCCGCCGAGTCGCCGGCGTCCGTCCCCTGCGCGGCGCCGCCGGTCAGGACGACGATGAGGTCCGCGGGGCCGGGCGCCGTGCCGGGCTGCACGAACCCGGCGTCGGTGAGCCCGGTCCACACCGCGCCCGCCTGGTCGGCGTTCGGCGCGCTCTTCGTGCTCATCACGCTGCCGAGCAGGCCGCCCGCGAGGCTGCCCGTGTCGGAGGCGGCCGGCAGCTGGGCGCCGGCCGGCAGGAGCTCGGCGGCGAGCGCGTTGAGCTGGTCCGACCGGGCCGGGTCGCCGACGGCGTCGGTGAGCGTGATCGAGCCGGTCACCGTGCCGCCCGCCTGCCCGACGAGCCGGATCACGGACTCGGCGTCGGCCTGCTCGCCGCCCGCCTGTACCAGCGCCACGCTCTTGCCCGCCAGCAGTCCGCGCACCGCGGCCGGGCCGACCCGGCTCGCGAACTGGTCCGCCGCGGCCTGTTCGTCGAGCAGGGCGTCGCGCTGGGCGGTGAGCGTGTCGACCTGGGTGGAGAGGGCGTCCCGGTCGGTCGAGACCGCGGCGAGCAGCCGGTCGGACAGACCGCTCGCGCCGAGCACCACGCCGATCGCGAGCGCGAGGAACACCGCCGCGATGGACACCGCGTGGTAGCGCAGCGAGATCACCGGCCGAACCACCCCTTGATCGTCTCGAACACGGCGGCCGCCGTCGTGGTGATCCAGGTCAGGACGGCGTCCCCGGCCTGCGACATGAGCAGCGCGGCCAGGACCGCGACGAGCGCCGCCCCGATGAGCAGCAGCAGCGCACCGGTGGAGATCCGGCTGCGGTAGAGCTGGGCGATCACCCGCCCGTCGACCAGCCGGCCGCCGACCTGCAGGCGGGTGAGAAAGGTCGAGGCGTTGGAGCCGGAGCGGCCCCGGTCGAGGAACTCGACCATGGTCGCGGACAGCCCGACAGTCACGATCATCGCCGCCCCGTGGTGGTGCGCGAGCAGCAGCGCGAGGTCCTCGGGGTTCGCCGACGACGGGAAGGTCACCGCACTCGCGCCGAGGTCCTGGACCCGGTGCAGGCCGGGGGCGTGCCCATCGGCGAAAGCCGGGACGACGACGTCGGCGCCGCTGGTCAGCGTCTCGTCCGAGATGTCGGACGGGTCCCCGACGATGAGGTCCGGTTTGTGCCCGGCGGCCCGCAGCGCGTCGGCGCCCGCCCCGACGCCGAGCAGCACGGGCTGGTACTCGCGGATGTAGTGCCCGAGCCGCGCGAGGTCCTTGGCGTGGTCGAAGCCCGCCGCGACCACGAGGACCTGCCGGCCCCGCAGCGCGACGTCGACCTCCGGCACGCCGTACCCGTCGAGCAGCAGCGACCGCTCCTGCCGCATGAACTCGGTGGTGTTGGCGGCGAACGCCTCGAGCTGGTGGGTGAGTCCGGCCTTGGCCTCGACCAGGGCGTCGGCGACCGACTCGGCCGTCTGCTCGGTACCGCGGGCCAGCTCCAGCTCGCCCGCGTAGACCACGCCCTCGTGCACCCGGATCCGCGCGCCGTCGCGCACGTCGTGCAGCACCTCGGGGCCGGTCGCGTCGATCAACGGGACCCCGGCCGCCAGCAGGGCCTCCGGCCCCAGGTTCGGGAACCGCCCCGAGATCGACGGCGAGGCGTTGACGACGGCGGCGACGTCCGCCGCGATCAGCGCGTCGGCCGTCGCGCGGTCCATGTCGATCTGGTCGAGCACCGCGATCTCGCCCGGCTTGAGCCGCTTGAGCAACGCGTCCGTGCGCTTGTCGACGCGCGCGGTCCCGGCGAGCCCGGGCAGCTCGGGTCGCGAGCGGTGCAGCAGGCCGGTCAGCTTCATGCCGCGCACCCTGGCACCGCCCCGACTCGGATCGGTGAAGGCGCGCCGCACCGTGACCGCCCCGTCACCCGGCCCGACGATCGCGGCGACGGGAAGGCGGCGGAGACTCGACCCACCCGGCGCCACGCTCGGGCATGATCGTGTTCATGGTCCGTCGGGGGTCGTTCGTCCTGTTCCTGTCCGTGTTCACCGTGCTGGGAGTGGTGACGACGGGCTGCGCGGGCCCGGCCGGCGCCTCCGCCGCCGGGGACTGGCAGGGCGCGGTCGAGGTCCCGGGCTCCCCACTGGCGATCGGCGTGCACCTGGCCGTGACAGATGGGCCGGACGGGGCCTCGGGCACCATCGACATCCCCTCGCAGGGCCTCACGGGCACGGCGCTGTCCGCGGTCCGGGTCGACGGCGACGCGGTGTCCTTCGCCGTCCCGGGCATCCCCGGCGACCCCGCCTTCCGCGGCACCGTCGACGGCGACGCGCTCCGCGGCGACTTCACGCAGTCCGGCCGGACCTTCCCGTTCTCGCTGACCAGGGGCACCCTGCCGCCGCCGGCCCGGCCCCAGAACCCGGTCCCGCCGTACCCCTACCGCAGCGAGGACGTGGCCTTCCCCAGCCGCGACGTCACCCTTGCCGGCACGGTCACCACACCCGAGGGTCCCGGCCCGTTCCCCGCCGTCGTGATGATCACCGGCAGCGGGGCGCAGGACCGCGACGAGACGCTCGCCGGGCACAAGCCCTTCCTCGTGCTCGCCGACGCGCTGACCCGCGCCGGGGTCGTGGTGCTGCGCACGGACGACCGCGGCGTCGGGGGGTCCGGCGGCACGCTCGCGGGCACCCCCTACGCCGACCTCGCCGACGACGCCCGCGCCGGAGTCGCCCACCTACGCACCCGGCCGGACGTCGACCCCGCGCGGATCGGCCTGTTCGGGCACAGCGAGGGCGGCTACCTCGCCCCGCTGGCGGTGCAGCGCTCCGCACCCGGCGACATCGCGTTCGCCGTGCTCATGGCCGGTCCCTCGGTGCCGGGCGGCGACGTGCTGGTGGAGCAGAACCGCCTGATCCTGACCGCGGCCGGGGCCCCGGCCGACCAGGTCGAGGCGCAGGTCGGCCGGGTCCGGCAGATGATCACGCAGGTGCAGGCCGGTGACGTGGCGGGGGCGGAACGGACGGCCCGGGAGCAGGCCGCAGCGCAGGGGCTGCCTGCGGAGCAGGCCGACGCGGCGGCCGCGCAGGTTCCGAGCCTCGTCCCGTTCCTCACCTACGACCCGCGGCCGGCCCTCGCCGCGCTGCGGATCCCGGTGTTCGCGTTCTTCGGGTCGAAGGACCTGCAGGTCCCGCCGGCGCAGAGCGAGGGCCCGATGCGCGAGGCGCTGGCCGGCTCGCCCGACGCGACGGTCCGGACCTTCGACGGGCTCAACCACCTCATGCAGCCCGCTCCCACCGGATCGCCCGCCGAGTACGCCGCGATCGAGACGACGATCGCCCCCGCGGTCCTCGACGCCGTGACGGGATGGGTCGGGAAGCGCTGACGCCCCCTCGGTCGGTGCTCAGCCCTTCCGGCGGCGCCTGCGGGGCTCGGCCCGGTCCTCCTCGCGGTGCGTGCGGGCCGCGGCCAGCAGCTCCTCGGCGTGGGCGCGGCCGGTGTCGGTGTCGTCGAGCCCCGCGAGCATCCGCGCCAGCTCGACGATCCGGTCGGCCTCGGGCAGCGTGCGCACGCTGCTGCGGGTGACGCCCTCGCCGCGCTTCTTCTGCACCACGAGGTGCCGGTCGGCGTAGGCGGCGACCTGCGGCAGGTGCGTGACCACGATGACCTGGTGCCGCGCCGCGAGCCGGGCCAGTCGGCGGCCGATCTCGACCGCGGCGCGGCCGCCCACGCCCGCGTCGACCTCGTCGAACACCATGGTGGGCACCGGGTCGGCGCCCGCGAGCGCGACCTCGAGGGCCAGCATCACCCGGGACAGCTCGCCGCCCGAGGCGCCCTTGTGCAGCGGCTGCGGCGCCGAGCCGGGGTGCGGGACGAGCCGCAGCTCCACCTCGTCCACCCCGTCCGACCCGGCGACCACCCAACGCCCCTCGACCAGCAGTGCGTCGGCGGCATCGGGTCCCGTGGCCGCCCGCGGCGCGACGGAGACGTGCAGCTCCGTGTCCTTCATCGCGAGCCCGCCCAGCTCGGCGGTGGTGTCCGCGGCCAGACGGCCGGCGGCCTCGGCCCGCGCGGCGCTCAGGATCGCCGCGTGTCCGGCCAGGTCGGTGGCGAGCGCGTCCCGCCGGGCGGCCAGCGCGGCGAGCGCCTCGTCGGAGGTGTCGAGCCCGGCGAGGCGCTCCTGCGCCTGCGCGCCCCACTCCAGCACACCGTCGATGTCCGCGGCGTACTTGCGGGTCAGCGCCTTGAGCTCGGCCTGCCGGGACAGCACCTGGGCGAGCCGCTCGGGGTCCGCGTCGAGCCGGTCGAGGTACGACGACAGCTCGCCCGCGACGTCCGTCAGCACGGCGAGGGCCTCCCCCAGCCGCGGGTCCAGCGCCGTCAGCTCCGGGTCCCCGCCGGAGTGCAGCCGGTTGCGCGCCTCGCCGACGAGCCCGACGGCGCCGGGGGTCTCCCCGTCGTCCGAGCCGGAGAGCATCGCCCGGGCCAGCCCGGCGGCCTCCCGCAGGTCGTCCGCCGCGGCGAGCCGCTTCGCCTCCTCGACGAGCTCGCGGTCCTCCCCCGGCTCCGGCCCGACCGCCTCGATCTCGGTCAGCCCGTGCCGGAGCATGTCCGCCTCCTGGGCCAGCCGGCGCGCGTTGTCCCGGCGCTCGACCAGTTCGGCGGACACGGCCTGCCACTCCGCCCGGATCTCGCGGTACGCGGCGAGCGGCTTGGCCACCGCATCGCCCGAGTACCGGTCCAGCAGCGCGCGCTGGTCCGCGGGGCGCAGCAGGCGGAGCTGGTCGTTCTGCCCGTGGACGGCGAGGGTGGCCTCGGCGAGCCGGCCCAGCACGCCCACCGGCACCGACCGCCCACCGAGGTGGGCGCGGGACCGCCCGTCCGCCGACACGGTGCGCACCGCGATCAGCGTGCCGTCCTCGTCCGCCTCCGCGCCGACCTCCTCGGCCAGCTCCAGTGCGGCGGCCCCGCTGCGCTCGAAACGGCCCTCGACGACGGCCCGCGACGCGGACTCGGCGACCCGCGACGCCTCGGCCCGGCCGCCGCCCAGCAGCGACAGCCCGGTCACCACCATGGTCTTGCCCGCACCGGTCTCACCGGTCAGCACGGTGAGGCCCGGGTCCAGCTCGAGCGTGGCGTCGTCGATCACGCCGAGGCCCTGGATGCGCATCTCGGCCAGCATGGGCCGCACGATACGGGCCACCCCCGACAGATCCGCGCGCAGACCGCGGCGGGGCGTGCCCGGGCGTGTCCGGAGGGTCGCGGACGGCTCAGTGCTCGTCGGGCGTGTCCGGTGCGCCCCGCCAGCCGCGGACGGGAAGATCGAACTTGCGCACCAGCCGGTCGGCGAAGGGCTGCGCCTGCAGCCGGATCATCCGCACGGGTTCGATGCCCCGGCACAGCTCGACGCGCGCGCCCGGCGGCAGGTCGATGACCCGGCGCCCGTCGCAGTCCAGGACGGCGGGCGGCCCGGTGGCGTCGATCTCCACGGCGACGTGGCTCGACGGCGACACGACCAGTGGCCGCGCGAACAGCGCGTGCGCGTTGCTGGGCACCACCAGCATCGCCTCGACCTGCGGCCAGATCAGCGGCCCGCCCGCGGAGAAGGCGTACGCGGTGGAGCCGGTCGGGGTCGAGCAGATCACGCCGTCGCAGCCGAAGCTGGAGACCGGGCGGCCGTCGATCTCCAGCACGACCTCGAGGATCCGCTCGCGCGTGCTCTTCTCGACCACGCCCTCGTTGAGCGCCCACGTCTGGTCGAGGATCTGCCCGTGGTGGCGCACCACCGCGTCGATCGTCATGCGCTCCTCGACCTCGTAGCGCCCGGCCACGATCGCGTCGAGCGCCTCGCCCAGGGACTCCTGCTCGGCCTCGGCGAGGAAGCCGATGCGGCCGAGGTTGACCCCGAGCAGCGGCACCTTCGCGGGCCGGGCGAGATCCGCCGCGCGCAGCAGCGTGCCGTCGCCGCCCAGGACCAGGACCGCCTCGGTCTCGGCCGCGCAGGCCGGCGTCCCGTCGACGACGACCGGGCGCAGCTCCGGAGGCATGTCGGTGCCGTTGTCGACCTCGGACCACTCGTCCGCCAGCACCCGCAGCCGGATGCCGTCCTTCGCCAGGCGGTGCGCGACGCGGGCGGCGACCCGCCGGTTCGTCGCGCGCCCGGCGTGCAGGACGACCAGCACCTCCCTCATCGGGGGCCCTCCTCGACGGCGCGCGCGAGCGGCGCGTCGCCCACGTCCTCCCCCTCGCCCCGGGCGAGGCGCAGGAAGTACTCGACGTTGCCCGACGGGCCGGGCAACGGGCTCGCGACGGCGCCGCGCACCGCGAGGCCCAGGGCCCGCGCGGCGTCGGCGACCTCGGTCAGCGCGGCGAGGCGCAGCTCGGGGTCGCGGACGACCCCGCCCGCACCCAGCCGCTCCCTGCCCACTTCGAACTGCGGTTTGACCATCGGTACCAGGGTGCCACCCGGCCCCGTGCACGCGACGAGCGCGGGGAGGACCGTGCGCAGCGAGATGAACGACAGGTCCGCGACGGTGAGGTCGACGACCCCGCCGATCCCGTCCGGCTCGAGCGCCCGGACGTTGGTGCGGTCGTGCACGTGCACCCGCGGGTCCGACTGCAGCCGCCAGATCAGCTGGCCGTACCCGACGTCGACGGCCACGACCTCGCGCGCGCCGCGTTGCAGCAGCACGTCGGTGAACCCCCCGGTCGACGCTCCGGCGTCCAGGCAACGCCGGCCCTCGACCACGACGTCGGGGAACGCGTCGAGCGCCCCGAGCAGCTTGTGCGCGCCGCGGGAGGCCCAGTCCCGCTCGTCCGTCCGCTCCTCGACGACGACGGGGGTCGCCCGGTCGACCTGGGTCGCGGGCTTGCCGGCGGGCAGCCCGTTGACGGTGACGCGGCCCGCGCTGATCAGCTCGGCCGCGTGTTGGCGCGAGCGCGCGAGCTTGCGCCGGACGAGCTCGGCGTCGAGCCGGGAACGGGTGGGCACGGCGGTCCTCGCCTGTCCTCGCCGCTCAGGCCCGCTCGGGCGAGCCGGCCGCGAGCGCGGCGCCGAGCGCGGCGTGGACCCGCTCGAACACCGCGACGTGCTCCTCCGCGGGCTGCTCGGCCAGGGCGTCGAGGGCGCCGAGAGCAGCCTCGACGTCGGCGCGCACGGCCTCGAGCGGCCGCGCGGACATCGGGCGGGGATCGCCCGGGACGGGGACGGTCATCGGTCGTGCTCTCCGGTCGGGATCCGACTCACGACGTCGGCGTGATCGCCACGGTAGCCGAGGCGGGCACCGGGCCGGCGACGGGCGCGCCCGGCCCCGGTCACGCCAGGCCGAGCCGGTCGACGGCCGCCCGGGCCGCGTCGCCCTCGGCCCGCACCCGCGCCGCTCCCCCGCCGGCCGCCCAGTGGACCGCGCAGAGCGCCCGCAGCGCGTCGAGGTCGTCGCCCTCGCCGGACAGCGCGAGGTCGTCGCCCACGGCCCAGCCGTCGCGGCTGCCCGGGGCCAGGTCCTCCGCCGGCTGGAACAGCGCGCCGAGGTTCGCGCCGAGGTAGGTCGGGCGCTGCGGTTCGGGCGCCTCCAGCACCTCCCGCGGGGTCGACACCCCGGTCAGGACGACGAGCGTCGGCAGCCCCGCCGCGTTGCCGCCCTCGATGTCGGTGTCGAGCCGGTCGCCGACCACCAGGCCGCGCTCGCGACCCGAGGCCCGCAGCGCCTCCTGGATCAGCGTCGGCGCCGGCTTGCCCGCGACCTGCGGCTCCGCCCCGCTTGCGATCCGCACGACGCCCACCATCGATCCGTTGCCCGGCATCGGCCCGCGGTCGGTCGGGAGCGTGGGGTCGACGTTCGTCGCGACCCACAGCGCGCCCTGCCGGATCGCGAGCGTCGCCTCGGCCAGGTTCCGCCAGCCGGTGTCGGGCGAGTGACCCTGGACCACGGCGTCGGCACCGTCGGCCGAGTCCACGACCCGCAGGCCCCGGCGGGTGACCTCCTCCGCCAGTGCGCTCGTCCCCACGACCAGCACCCGCGCACCCTCGGGCAGCTGCGCGGCGAGCATCGCGGCCCCGGCCTGGGAGCTGGTGCGCACGTCCTCGGTCGTCGCCGGGAAGCCCAGCTCGGCGAGGTGCGCCGCGACGTCCGACGGCCGGCGCGAGGCGTTGTTCGTGACGTACGAGGTCCGCACGCCGCGGTCCTGCGCGGTCGCGATCGCCTCGACGGCGCCGGGGACCGCCGACGGACCCGCGTACAGGGTGCCGTCGAGGTCCACCAGCAGGACGTCGAACCGGGAGAGGAGGTCGTCGCTCATGAGGACGGCTTACCCTCCGGACCCTCCGCGGGCCAGGTGTCGACGGGAGATTCGGGGTCGCCGTCCTCGTCGGGCTCGGCGGACTCCTGCGCGATGACCGGGGTGGGGCGGGGGTTGTCGCCCTCGCGGTCCGCACCCTCGGCGATGTCCTCGTCGTCGGCCTCGTCGAGGTCGTCGTCCTCGGTCTCGTCGAGGGCGTCGTCGAGGTCGGCCTCCTCGTCGAGGTCGTCCTCGACCTCGTCGGACTCGTCGAGGTCGGCCTCGGTCGCGTCGTCGTCCTCGTCGTCCGCGATCTCGTCGTCCTCGTCGCCGAGGTCGTCATCCTCGTCGACGAGATCGGTGTCGGTGTCGTCCTCGTCGAGGTCATCGTCGGTCTCGTCGTCGGCGTCGTCGAGCTCGTCGGTCTCGTCGAGGTCGTCGGTCTCGTCGAGGTCGTCGGTCTCGTCGAGGTCGCTCTCGTCCTCGATCTCGTCGTCCTCGTCCGCGTCGAGCTCGTCGTCCGCGGCGGGACGAGCGGCGGTGGCACGGGAGGCGGTGGGGTCGTCCTCCTCGTGGACCTCGCCGATCGAGAAGCCGTCGTCGGTGTCCTCGATCTCCTCGCCGGTCAGCACGGCGAGCCGGCGACGGGCGTCGGTCTCGCCCGCGGCGTCGGCGTCGGAGGCGTGGACGAACCACTGCACCGCGTCGGACTCGCGCCCCGCGGCCAGCAGGTTGTCGGCGTAGGCGTAGAAGAGGCGCGCGCTCCACGGATCCCGTTTGCGCGGATCCAGGTCGGCACCCTGCAGCCCGACGACCGCGGCGTCGATCTCCCCGAGGTCCCGCCGGGCACCGGCGGCGACGATCGCGAGCTCGACCCGCTCGGCGTGGCCGAGCTCCTTGGCCTCCGGACCACGCGCCAGCTCCAGGGCCCGCTCGGGCCGGCCGAGCGCGCGCTCGATGTCGGCCATCACCGGGATGTGCCCGGGCCCGCCGCCCATGCGCCGGGCGGCCCGCAGCTCGCCGAGCGCCTCGTTCCACTCGCCGGCGTGGTAGGCCGCGATGCCCGCGGCCTCGCGGACCACGGCGATCCGCGACGCCCGCTTCCGCGCGTACCGCGCGTGCTCGAGCGCCTCCTCGGGATCGTCGTCGACGAGCATGCCCGCGGCCACCAGGTGCAGGGCGACCTTCTCCGCGGTCTCCTTCTGCAGGCCCCGCAGGTCGCGCCGGACGTCCGCGTCGAGCTCGTTGGGCCGCAGGCCCTCCGGCAGCTCGGGCTCGGCCATGAAGGTGGTCGGCACGCCCTCGGCGCGGCGCTCGCGCCGCTCGCGGTCGCCGCCCCGGTCGCCACGGTCGCGGGGGCCGCGGCCCGGGCGGTCGCTGTCGCGGGGGTCGCCGTCGCGACGGCCCCGCACCGGCCCGACCCGGTCCCCGCGGGAGCCGCGGTCGCCGCCGGTCGGACGCTCCCGCCGCTCGAAGCCGCGGTCGCGGACGTCCGTGCCCCGGTCCCCGCGGTTCGGCCCGCCGATGCCGTCGCCACGGTCCGGCCGGGACTCGCGCTCCTCACGGCGGAAGGCGGCAGGGCGCTCGTCACGGTGCTCGTCACGGCGGCCGCCCCGCTCCCGACGGTCGCCCCCACGGGTGTCGCGGTCGAATCCGCGCGTGCCGCCCTCGCGGTCGAACCGGCCACCGCGGTCGCCGGCCCCGCCCGAGTAGCCACCACGGCGGTCGTCCCGGTCGCCGCTCCGGGGACGGTCGTCGCGCCGAAAGCCACGGGACCGGTCGTCCCGGTCGAACCCACCACGGCGATCGTCGCGGTCGCCGCCCCGGGGACGGTCGTCGCGCCGAAAGCCACCGGACCGGTTGCCGCGGTCGGACGAGCCACGCCGGTCGTCCCGGTCGAAGCCCCCACGACGGTCGTCGCGACGGAACCCGCCGGAGCGGTCCTCGCGGTCGAAGCCGCCACGGCGGTCCTCGCGCGGGCCGGAGCGGAACTCACGACGCTCGTCGCGGTCGCCGCGGGGCCCGCGGACGTCACGCGACTCGCGGTCGAACCGGCCTCCCCCACGGGACCCACGGTCCTGGCCACCGCGCCGGTCGTCCCGGTCGAACGAGCCACGCCGGTCGTCCCGGGCCGCGCGCTGACCGCGGGAGTCGCCGGAGTCCCGGCCGACGCCGCGCCCGCCGCGGTCCTCCCGGCTGAAGGAGCCGCGCCGGTCGTCGCGGTCCCTCGAGCCGTAGCCGCCGCCGGAGTAGCCGCCGCGGCGGTCGTCGCGGCCGGTGCGCGGCCGGTCGCCGCGGTCCCCGCCCCGGGGACGGTCGTCGCGCCGGTAGCCGCCCGAGCGGTCGTCGCGGTCGAACCGGTCCCTGCGGTCGGAGTTCCCGCCACGGCGGTCGTCGCCGTAGTTCCCGCGCGGCCGGTCGCTCCGCCCAGCCTGGCGGTCGTCGCGTCCGTAGCCGCCGCGCCGGTCGTCGCGCTGCGGGCGGCCACCGCGCCGGTCGTCGTTGCCCCAGCGGTCGACGAAGACCTTCTCGCTGCCCTCGCTGCGGCCGCCGCGGGCCGGGCGGTCCTCACGTCCGCGAGAGCCGCCGCGGTCGTCCCGGCCCGTCTCCCGGCCGCGGAAGCCGCCGCGCCCTCGATCGCCGGCCGAGCCACGCCCGGCGTCGGAGCGGTCGTCGCGCGGAGCACGCCGGTCGTCCGAGCCGCCCCAGCCGGTCCCTACCCGGCCACCGCCCCGCCGGTCGTCACGGCGGCCGTCACCGCGGCCGTCACGGCGGTCGTCACGGCGGTCGTCGCGGTCCCGGCGCTCGGCGGAGCGCCGGCGCGAACCGTCTTCGCGTCGATCGTCGCGCTTGTCATCCCGATCTGTCACTGAGAAATTCCAGTTCTCGTCGCGTCGCTGGCCGTGATCGCGAGCGCGATTCCAGCCGTCGGAGAAGATACGAAAAAGAGCGCCCCCACCTACCCGGTGGGGACGCTCTTCGATGTTTGATGTCGGCGGCGACCTACTCTCCCACACCCTGGCGAGTGCAGTACCATCGGCGCTGGAGGGCTTAGCTTCCGGGTTCGGGATGGGACCGGGCGTTCCCCCTCCGCAATGACCACCGACAACACTATTCACCTATCCCACCCCACCCCCCGTTCTACCGGGGGAATGGACCGGGTCGAACACCAACCACCGACCCGAAACCGGGCCGGACTGGTCGTGTGCTCAGGGTCACACAGTGGATGCGAACAACATGTTGTGGCAAGCCCTCGGCCTATTAGTACCAGTCAACTCCACCCCTCACAGGGCTTCCATCTCTGGCCTATCAACCCAGTCGTCTACTGGGAGCCTTACCCACGCAAAGGTGGTGGGAGACCTCATCTTGGAACGAGCTTCCCGCTTAGATGCCTTCAGCGGTTATCCCTTCCGAACATAGCCAACCAGCCATGCACCTGGCGGTACAACTGGCACACCAGAGGTTCGTCCGTCCCGGTCCTCTCGTACTAGGGACAGCCTTCCGCAAGTCTCCTACGCGCGCGGCGGATAGGGACCGAACTGTCTCACGACGTTCTAAACCCAGCTCGCGTACCGCTTTAATGGGCGAACAGCCCAACCCTTGGGACCTACTCCAGCCCCAGGATGCGACGAGCCGACATCGAGGTGCCAAACCATGCCGTCGATATGGACTCTTGGGCAAGATCAGCCTGTTATCCCCGGGGTACCTTTTATCCGTTGAGCGACACCCCTTCCACCAGGAGGTGCCGGATCACTAGTCCCGACTTTCGTCCCTGCTCGACCCGTCAGTCTCACAGTCAAGCTCCCTTGTGCACTTACACTCAACACCTGATTGCCAACCAGGCTGAGGGAACCTTTGGGCGCCTCCGTTACCCTTTAGGAGGCAACCGCCCCAGTTAAACTACCCACCAGGCACTGTCCCTGAACCAGATCATGGCCCGAGGTTCAGACACCCAATTCGACCAGAGTGGTATTTCAACAACGACTCCACAACCACTAGCGTGACCGCTTCACAGTCTCCCACCTATCCTACACAAGCCGAACCGAGCACCAATACCAAGCTGTAGTAAAGGTCCCGGGGTCTTTCCGTCCTGCCGCGCGTAACGAGCATCTTTACTCGTAGTGCAATTTCGCCGAGTCTCTGGTCGAGACAGCGCCCAAGTCGTTACGCCATTCGTGCAGGTCGGAACTTACCCGACAAGGAATTTCGCTACCTTAGGATGGTTATAGTTACCACCGCCGTTTACTGGCGCTTAAATTCTCCGCTTCGCCGACGAATCGGCTAACAGGTCCTCTTAACGTTCCAGCACCGGGCAGGCGTCAGTCCGTATACATCGTCTTGCGACTTCGCACGGACCTGTGTTTTTAGTAAACAGTCGCTTGGGCCTGGTCTCTGCGACCGGCCACCCCTAGCCCGCACGGGGCTTCAAGGCAACCGGCCCTCCTTCTCCCGAAGTTACGGAGGTATTTTGCCGAGTTCCTTAACCAGAGTTCACTCGATCGCCTCGGTATTCTCTACCTGACCACCTGTGTCGGTTTAGGGTACGGGCCGCAACAGCACTCACTAGAGGCTTTTCTCGACAGCATGGGATCACCCTACTTCGCCTCAATCGGCTACGCATCACCTCTCACCCCCGCCATTCAAGGCAGACCCCCGGATTTACCTGGGAGTCGGGCTACAGGCTTACACCACGACAACCACCGCGTGGCGAGGCTACCCTCCTGCGTCACCCCATCGCTTGCCTACTACCGAATCGGATCCCACGCTCCCCCACTCCCCCTCGTCCCGAAGGACTCAGAGGCGGGTTCGGATGGTTAGCATCAACAGCCTCGGCATGGACGCACTATCACGAGCACGGGAATATCAACCCGTTATCCATCGACTACGCCTGTCGGCCTCGCCTTAGGTCCCGGCTCACCCTGGGCGGAACAACCTGGCCCAGGAACCCTTGGTCATCCGGCGGCAGAGATTCTCACTCTGCATTCGCTACTCATGCCTGCATTCTCACTCGCACACCCTCCACCACTCGATCACTCGGCGGCTTCACCGGATGCACGACGCTCCCCTACCCAACCCAACCACTACACCAACGCCCCAAAAAGGCCCCGGCGGATGAATGTCGGATTGCCACGGCTTCGGCGGTGCGCTTGAGCCCCGCTACATTGTCGGCGCAGGACCACTTGACCAGTGAGCTATTACGCACTCTTTCAAGGGTGGCTGCTTCTAAGCCAACCTCCTGGTTGTCTCGGCGATCCCACATCCTTTCCCACTTAGCGCACGCTTAGGGGCCTTAGCCGGTGATCTGGGCTGTTTCCCTCTCGACTACGAAGCTTATCCCCCGCAGTCTCACTGCCGCGCTAACAGTACCGGCATTCGGAGTTTGGCTGACTTCAGTAAGCTTGTCGGCCCCCTAGGCCATCCAGTGCTCTACCTCCGGTACCCACCACGCGACGCTGCACCTAAATGCATTTCGGGGAGAACCAGCTATCACGGAGTTTGATTGGCCTTTCACCCCTACCCACAGCTCATCCCCCAGGTTTTCAACCCTGGTGGGTTCGGGCCTCCACGACGTCTTACCGACGCTTCACCCTGGCCATGGGTAGATCACTCCGCTTCGGGTCTACACCCCGCGACTCAACGCCCTCTTCAGACTCGCTTTCGCTACGGCTACCCCACACGGGTTAACCTCGCCACGAAGCATAACTCGCAGGCTCATTCTTCAAAAGGCACGCCATCACCGATAAAGGCTCTGACGGCTTGTAGGCACACGGTTTCAGGTACTATTTCACTCCCCTCCCGGGGTACTTTTCACCTTTCCCTCACGGTACTCGTCCGCTATCGGTCACCAGGAAGTATTTAGGCTTAACGGGTGGTCCCGCCAAATTCACAGCAAATTCCACGAGCTCGCTGCTACTCGGGTATGCGGTCCATCATGCGCTGCGCGTTTTCGCGTACGGGGCTCTCACCCACTACGGCGACCCTTTCCAGAAGTCTTCCACTAACACACAACCACACAATCCGAGGTCCGGCAGAACCCCGACGACCACAACCCACGACACCGCATCCGCAACCCCTGCCGGGTATCACACGAACACGGTTTAGCCTCCTCCGCTTTCGCTCGCCACTACTCACGGAATCACGGTTGTTTTCTCTTCCTGTGGGTACTGAGATGTTTCACTTCCCCACGTTCCCCCTTACACCCTATGAATTCAGATGTAAGTAACGCCCCATGACGGGCGCTGGGTTTCCCCATTCGGACACCCTCGGATCACAGCTCGGTTGACAACTCCCCGAGGACTATCGCGGCCTCCCACGTCCTTCATCGGCTCCTGATGCCCAGGCATCCACCATGTGCCCTTACACACTTGACCACAACAAGATGCTCGCATCCACTATGCAACACTCAACACACAACCACACCCCGACCCCCGTCACACCACCACCCACACAACGGCGGGCGTTAGATGAACCAGACCGGACGCGGCCACCAAGAACACACCCACAGGTGTCTCCTCAGGACCCAACAGTGTGCCAAGCCTCAAACATGTCCCAGCAGAACTCTTTGCGTTCCACCCAGCGCCCCCACACCCACTGCCACAGCAGCCGGCGCCATCCGGAGGCGTATCAGTGAAAGGACCCCAGAAACCTGGGGACGCCCACCACACGGTGAGACTCCTTAGAAAGGAGGTGATCCAGCCGCACCTTCCGGTACGGCTACCTTGTTACGACTTCGTCCCAATCGCCAGTCCCACCTTCGACGACTCCCTCCACAAGGGTTGGGCCGCCGGCTTCGGGTGTTACCAACTTTCGTGACGTGACGGGCGGTGTGTACAAGGCCCGGGAACGTATTCACCGCAGCGTTGCTGATCTGCGATTACTAGCGACTCCAACTTCATGGGGTCGAGTTGCAGACCCCAATCCGAACTGAGACCAGCTTTAAGAGATTCGCTCCACCTCACGGTCTCGCAGCCCTCTGTACTGGCCATTGTAGCATGTGTGAAGCCCTGGACATAAGGGGCATGATGATTTGACGTCATCCCCACCTTCCTCCGAGTTGACCCCGGCAGTCTCCCATGAGTCCCCACCACTACGTGCTGGCAACATGGAACAAGGGTTGCGCTCGTTGCGGGACTTAACCCAACATCTCACGACACGAGCTGACGACAACCATGCACCACCTGCACACCAACCACAAGGGAAGCCCTATCTCTAGGGATGTCTGGTGCATGTCAAACCCAGGTAAGGTTCTTCGCGTTGCATCGAATTAATCCACATGCTCCGCCGCTTGTGCGGGCCCCCGTCAATTCCTTTGAGTTTTAGCCTTGCGGCCGTACTCCCCAGGCGGGGCGCTTAATGCGTTAGCTGCGGCACAGAGACCGTGGAATGGCCCCCACACCTAGCGCCCAACGTTTACGGCGTGGACTACCAGGGTATCTAATCCTGTTCGCTCCCCACGCTTTCGCTCCTCAGCGTCAGTATCGGCCCAGAGACCCGCCTTCGCCACCGGTGTTCCTCCTGATATCTGCGCATTTCACCGCTACACCAGGAATTCCAGTCTCCCCTGCCGAACTCCAGTGATGCCCGTATCGACCGCAAGCCCAGAGTTAAGCCCCAGGTTTTCACGGCCGACGCGACACACCGCCTACGAGCTCTTTACGCCCAATAATTCCGGACAACGCTCGCACCCTACGTGTTACCGCGGCTGCTGGCACGTAGTTGGCCGGTGCTTCTTATCCAGGTACCGTCACTCACGCTTCGTCCCTGGCGAAAGAGGTTTACAACCCGAAGGCCGTCATCCCCCACGCGGCGTCGCTGCGTCAGGCTTCCGCCCATTGCGCAATATTCCCCACTGCTGCCTCCCGTAGGAGTCTGGGCCGTGTCTCAGTCCCAGTGTGGCCGGTCGCCCTCTCAGGCCGGCTACCCGTCGTCGCCTTGGTAGGCCATCACCCCACCAACAAGCTGATAGGCCGCGGGCCCATCCCCAGCCGAAAAACTTTCCACCCACTCCCATGCAGGAGAAGGTCCTATCCGGTATTAGACCCGGTTTCCCAGGCTTATCCCAGAGCTGAGGGCAGGTCACCCACGTGTTACTCACCCGTTCGCCGCTCGTGTACCCCGAAGGGCCTTACCGCTCGACTTGCATGTGTTAAGCACGCCGCCAGCGTTCGTCCTGAGCCAGGATCAAACTCTCCAACAAAAACTGGCTCTCAAAAACAGTCCACCCACCGGACGGGGCCGGCAGCAGACCAAACATGAACTGGCACAAAAACCACCAGAACACTTAGCTCGACACACTGTTGAGTTCTCAAAAGACACCCGCACACCATCACTCGACCGCGTCCGCGATCTCGATCCGGGGCTTCCTTCTCGGATTGTCACGCTACCAGAGCGATCCGCTCGGAGGCAACTCCCCTATCTTACGCATGTCCCCCGGCCGGGTCAAGCACCGAAGGCCCGCGCCGGTCCGTTCGGGCCCCGGGGGGCTCGGCCGAACCGATTGTCGTCGCCCGCCTGCGGTCTGACTCTGGGCCGGAGAACCGTCCCGGTCTGTCGTGCTGACCGCCGTGGCGACGAGAGAGAAAGTTACACACCCGCTCCGGGGCCGCGAAAACCGGGGGGTCACTTTCGACGTTCGCGCAGGTCACGGGCGGCTTATCGGCGATCGTCCCGCGACGGCCCCTCGACCCGCCCGCCGCGGTGGACTCCCGCGGTCGACCCGGCCCGGTCCCGACGGCCCCGGATGCGAACGGGCCCGGCACACCCCGCGGCGGTTCGTGCCGGGCCCGAATTCCGTCCGTGTGATCTCGGCGACCTCGCGTCGTCAGCGCTCCACGCGCACGCCGGCGAGGTTCCGCTTGCCGCGGCGCAGCACCAGCCAGCCACCCGCGAGCAGGTCCCCCTCCGACGGGGTCCACTCCTCGTCGTCGACCTTCGTGTTGTTCACGTACGCCCCGCCCTCCTTCACGGCGCGGCGCGCGGCCCCTTTGCTCTCGACGAGCCCGGTACCGACCAGGAGGTCGACGACCGTGGCGCCCGCCCCGAGCGAGGTGTCGATGGTCGACACCTCGGCCATCGCGGCGGTGAGGGTCCCGGCCTCGAGCCCGCCGAGCTCCCCCCGCCCGAACAACGCCGACGACGCGGCGATCACCTGGGCCGTGGCGTCCGGCCCGTGCACGAGGGTGGTCAGTTCCTCCGCGAGTCGGCGTTGCGCCAGCCTCAGGTGCGGCCGCTCCGCCGTCTCCTTCTCCAGCTCCTCGATCTCCTCGCGGGGCAGGAAGGTGAACAGCCGGAGGTACGTGCCGGCGTCGGCGTCGGAGACGTTGACGAAGTACTGGTACCAGGCGTACGGCGACGTCAGCTCCGGGTCGAGCCAGATGTTGCCCCCGCCCGTCGACTTGCCGAACTTGCGGCCCTCGGAGTCCGTGACCAGCGGGGTGGTCAGGGCGTGCGCGCTGCCGCCGTCGACCCGGCGGATCAGGTCCGCCCCGCCGACGATGTTGCCCCACTGGTCCGACCCGCCGATCTGCAGGCGGCAGCCGTAGCGGCGGTACAGCTCGAGGTAGTCCTGGGACTGCAGCAGGAGGTAGCTGAACTCCGTGTAGGACAGCCCGTCCCCGGCCAGCCTGCGCTTGACCGTCTCCCGCGACAGCATGACGTTGACCGAGAAGTGCTTCCCGATGTCCCGCAGGAAGGTCAGCACCCCCTGGTTCCCGGTCCAGTCCAGGTTGTTCGCGACGAGCGCGCCGGTGGGCGAGTCGTCGAAGGTCACGAACCGCTCCAGCTGCCCGCGGATCCGGGTGGCCCACTCCGTGACCGTCTCGACGCTGTGGAGGGAGCGCTCCCCGACGTCACGCGGGTCGCCGATCTGCCCGGTCGCCCCGCCGGCCAGCACGATCGGCCGGGCGCCGGCCTCCTGGAAGCGGCGCAGGGTGAGCAGCGGGATCAGGTGTCCGGCGTGCAGGCTGGCGGCGGTCGGGTCGAACCCGCAATACAGGGTGAGCGGCTCGGGTCCCTCGAGGTCCTTGCGCAGGGCGTCGAGGTCGGTGGTCTGCGCGATGAGGCCGCGCCACTCCAGCTCGTCGAGGATGCTCACGCCCCAATCCTCCCCGATACGCGGACGGCCCGTCCCCCGGGTTCCGGGGAACGGGCCGCAGGTCGGGCGGGATCAGGCCAGCTTCGCGTTCATGTCCGCCGGCAGCGTGTCGAGCAGCGCCGGCAGGCTCAACACGCTGGAGAACGACATCGCCGCGGACTGCTCCGGCGTCGGAGTGAACGCGTGGCCCTGCTGGACCGGCGTCAGCCCGGAGTAGCCGGGCAGCTTCTGGAAGGCCTGCGTCTCGGCGTCGCTCGCGGTGATCAGCACCATCGAGTCGACCGAGTCGAGCTTCGAGATCTCCTCGGTGGAGATCGTGGCGTAGAAGTTCGACCCGGCCAGCTGGTCGAACTCCTGCGGGACGGTCATGCCCAGCGCCTGGAAGAAGCGGGCGCGCAGGTCCTGGCTCCCCCACACGAAGAACGACGCGTTGTCCGCCGTGCTCGGCCGGACGCCGGCCACCGACTTGCCCTGCAACCCCGGGTTCGCGGCCTTCACCTGGGCGAACTTCGCCTCCAGGTCGGAGATCAGCTGCTCGGCCTCGGCCGGCTTGCCCAGCGCCTGCCCGGTGAGGCGGGTCGCGTCCTGCCAGGGGGTGCCGTAGTCGACGAACCCGGCGGGCTGCGCGATCGTCGGGGCGATCTTCGAGTAGGTGTCGTACTGCTCCTGGCTCAGGCCCGCCGAGATCCCGACGATCAGGTCGGGCCGCAGCGCCGCGATCGCCTCGGTGCCGACCTCACCGACGGGCAGCACCTGCGGCTGCTGCCCCTGCAGCTCGTCCTGCGCCCAGTCCCAGGTGGCGGAGGGCTTGTTCCCGGTGAACTCGCGGATGGCGACCGGGACCACGCCGAGCGCCAGGATCGCGTCCTGGTCGGTGTAGCCCAGCGACACGACGCGCTGCGGTGCGGCCGGCACGGTCGTGGAGCCGAACTTGTGCGTGACGGTCGCCGGGAACGCACCCGACGTGCCGGAGGGCGCCGTGCTGCCCGACCCGGACTGCTCCCCACCGGAGTCGCCGCACCCGGCGAGGACGAGAGCGCCGGCGAGCAGCAGGCCGACGAGCGAGAGGAGTCGGCCTGGCCGACGATCAACGAACACGGCAGGAAGGTTAGGATGGCCTTTCCTGAGTGTCCACTTCTGTGCGGCCGCGCGAGGTCACGGTTCGGACGCGGCCGGGCCGGTACGGGCTCACCTCGGGCGCCCCGTCCACCCAGAACCGCCAGGGAGTGTCGTGCGCGGCGGCGACGCCCACGCGCGGCCCCGTGCGGATCCGCTCGGCCGGCACGGGCTTCCCCGCCACCACCCGCACCGGCGACTCGGGCGAGGTGACGTCGACGCCGTTGTGCTCGCGGCCCAGCCCCAGCAGCGACGCCAGCCGGGCGGGCCCGCGGGCGAGGTCGGCGTCCCGCCGGGCGGTCGGCCGCCGGACCCGGGCGATCCCCGGGTCCGACACCACCCGCCCGGCGCGCAGCAGCACCGCGCCGGCCTCGCCGTCCTCCAGGCAGGTGACGTTGGCGCAGAAGTGCATGCCGTAGACGAAGTAGACGTACAGGTGCCCGGCGGGGCCGAACATCACGGCGTTGCGCGGGGTCCGGCCGCGGTAGCTGTGCGACGCCGGGTCGTCCGCCCCTCGGTAGGCCTCCACCTCGACGAGCTCCACCGCCACCGGGCCCTCGGGCGTGTCCGCCTCGACGGTGCAGCCCAGGAGCCGGGCCGCCGCGGGGAGCACGTCCGCGGCGAGCTCCGCACGCGCGATCAGGGGCCGGGTCGGGGCCGCCACTCAGCCGCTCACCGCCGGGGCGCCCACCCAGGCCCGCGCGTCCGCGGAGGCGAGGCGCAGGCCGTCGAGCTGCTCCTCGACGCGCTCGCCCGCGGTACCGCCGCGGGCGTCGCGCGAGGCGATGGAGCCCTCGACGGTGAGCACCTCGCGCACCGCGGGGGTGAGCGCGGGGTGCACGGCGGCCAGCTCGCGGTCCGTGAGGTCCTCGAGCCCGGCGCCACGCGCCTCGGCCGCCCGGACGCAGCCGCCCGCGGCCTCGTGCGCGACCCGGAACGGCACGCCCTGCCGCACCAGCCACTCCGCCACGTCCGTGGCGAGGGTGAAGCCCGCGGGCGCGAGCTCGGCGAGGCGGTCGGTGTGGAAGACCAGCGTCTCGACCATCCCCGCGACGGCCGGCAGGAGCAGCTCGAGCTGCTCGGCGGAGTCGAACAGCGGCTCCTTGTCCTCCTGCAGGTCCCGGTTGTAGGCCAGCGGCAGGCCCTTCAGCGTGGCCATGAGCCCGGCGAGGTTGCCGATCAGCCGGCCGGCCTTACCGCGGGCCAGCTCGGCGACGTCCGGGTTCTTCTTCTGCGGCATGATCGAGCTGCCGGTGGAGAAGGCGTCGTCGAGCGTGACGTACGAGAACTCCGCCGTGGCCCAGAGGATGACCTCCTCGGACAGCCGCGAGAGGTCGACCGCGACCATGGCCAGCACGAAGGCGGCCTCCGCCGCGAAGTCCCGCGCGGCGGTGCCGTCGATCGAGTTCTCGGCCGACGAGTCGAAGCCCAGCTCGGCGGCCACGGCCTCCGGGTCGAGCCCCAGCGACGAGCCGGCGAGCGCCCCCGACCCGTAGGGCGACACGGCGGCCCGCTTGTCCCAGTCCCGCAGGCGGTCGACGTCCCGGACCAGAGCCTGGGCGTGCGCGGCGAGCTGGTGCGAGAGCAGGACCGGCTGGGCGTGCTGCAGGTGGGTGCGGCCCGGCATCGGGGCGTCCGGGTAGGCGGTGGCCTGCGTGACGAGCGCGTCGACCACGTCGAGCACGCCCGACGCGATCCGGCGCGCGGCGTCGCGCAGCCACATCCGGAACAGGGTGGCGACCTGGTCGTTGCGGGACCGGCCGGCCCGGAGCTTGCCGCCCAGGTCCGGCCCGGCCCGCTCGATCAGGCCGCGCTCCAGGGCGCTGTGCACGTCCTCGTCCGCGGGCGCGGGCCCGAACGAGCCCGACTCGACGTCCGCGGCGAGCTTGCCCAGCGCCTCGAGCATCCCGTCCAGCTCTGCGTCGCTGAGCAGCCCGGCCCGGTGCAGCACGCGGGCGTGCGCCTTCGAGCCGCGGATGTCGTACGGCGCGAGCCGCCAGTCGAAGTGGGTGGACTTGCTCAGCGCGGCCAGCGCGTCCGCCGGGCCGCCGCTGAACCGCCCGCCCCACAGCCCGGAGCCCGCCATCAGTCGTTCCCCGCTTCCAGGGCGGCGGCGTCGAGGGACTTCTCCGACTCGCCCTCACCGGCCCGGTCGATGGCGGCGATCCGGTCGAAGCCGCCCGAGGGCAGCTCGCCGAACAACGTGCCGTGCTCGACGAGCACCGTCCCCTGCTCGGCCGGCTGGTCCGCGTAGGCCTCCAGCTTGGCGCGGGAGTCGGCGATGTCGAGGTTGCGCATGGTGAGCTGACCGATCCGGTCGGTGGGCCCGAAGGCGGCGTTCTCCACACGCTCCATCGAGAGCCGGTCCGGGTGGTAGGAGAAGCCCGTGCCCTCGGTGTTCACGATCGTGTAGTCGTCGCCGCGGCGCAGGCGCAGCGTGACGGTGCCGGTCACCAGCGAGGCGATCCAGCGCTGGATCGACTCGCGGATCATCAGCGCCTGCGGGTCCAGCCAGCGGCCCTCGTAGAGCAGCCGACCGAGCTTGCGGCCCTCGGAGTGGTAGTTCGCGAGGGTGTCCTCGTTGTGGATCGCGTTGAGCAGCCGCTCGTAGGCGGCGAACAGCAGCGCCATCCCGGGCGCCTCGTAGATGCCGCGCGACTTGGCCTCGATGATCCGGTTCTCGATCTGGTCCGACATGCCCAGGCCGTGCCGCCCGCCGATGGCGTTGGCCTCCAGGACGAGGTCCACCTGGTCGTCGAAGCGCTTGCCGTTGATCGCCACCGGACGCCCCGCCTCGAACGTGACGGTGACGTCCTCGGCCTCGATCGCGACCGCCGGGTCCCAGAACTTGACGCCCATGATCGGCTCGATGGTCTCCAGGGAGACGTCGAGGTGCTCGAGGGTCTTGGCCTCGTGGGTCGCGCCCCAGATGTTCGCGTCCGTGGAGTACGCCTTCTCGGCGGAGTCCCGGTAGGGCAGCCCGTGGGCGGTGAGCCACCGGCTCATCTCGTCCCGCCCGCCCAGCTCCTGGACGAAGTCGGCGTCGAGCCACGGCTTGTAGATGCGCAGCTCGGGGTTGGCCATCAGGCCGTAGCGGTAGAACCGCTCGATGTCGTTGCCCTTGAAGGTCGAGCCGTCGCCCCAGATGTTCACGCCGTCCGCCTGCATGGCGCGCACCAGCAGCGTCCCGGTGACGGCCCGGCCCAGCGGCGTGGTGTTGAAGTAGGTCCGGCCCCCGGAGCGGATGTGGAAGGCGCCGCAGGCCAGCGCCGCCAGGCCCTCGTCGACCAGCTGCGGCTTGATGTCGACCGCGCGGGCGATCTCGGCGCCGTACTGCTTCGCGCGGTCGGGGACGCCGGAGATGTCCGCCTCGTCGTACTGGCCGAGGTCGGCGGTGTAGGTGCACGGGATCCCGCCCTTGTCGCGCATCCAGGCGACCGCCACGGAGGTGTCGAGGCCTCCGGAGAAGGCGATGCCGATGCGTTCGCCCTTCGGGAGGGAGGTCAGGACCTTGCTCACTTCGATGGTTCTCCTTGATCAGAAACGCGCAGGGTCAGAGTTCGAGCAGTCGCGCGACGACCTGGGCCCCGGTGAGGGGCTCGCGGGCCACCAGCAGGACGGTGTCGTCGCCCGCGATCGTGCCGACGACGTCGTTCAGGGCGGCACGGTCGAGGGCGCTCGCCAGGTAGTGGGCCGCGCCGGGCGGGGTGCGCAGGACGGCAAGGTTGCCACTCGCGTCCGCGGACACGAGCACCTCCCCCAGCAACCGGGACAGCCGGGCAGTGCCGCCCTCGGGGGTGTGGGCCAGGCCGCGGACCGGGCTCCCGTCGTCCGGGATCACGTACGCACCGCGGACCTTGACCGCGCCCAGCTCGTCGAGGTCCCGGGAGAGCGTGGCCTGGGTGGTGCCGATGCCCTCGGCGTCGAGCAGGGTGAGCAGCTCGGCCTGGCTGCGCACCGCCTGCTGGGCGATGATCTCGACGATCCGCGCCTGGCGGGCCACCCGGGTGGCCGCGGTCATCGCCCCACCGCCGTCATGCCCGGGCCGGGTCCATCAGCCACGCCAGCAGGGCCTTCTGGGCGTGCAGCCGGTTCTCCGCCTCGTCCCAGACCACGCTGGCGGGCCCGTCGAGCACCTCGTCGGTGATCTCGTCGCCGCGGTGCGCCGGCAGGCAGTGCAGCACGATCGCGCGCTCGTTCGCGTGGGCGAGCAGCGCGGCGTTGACCTGGAACGGCCGGAACGGCGCCGCCCGGTCCAACCCGTCCGCCTCCTGGCCCATCGAGACCCACGTGTCGGTGACGACCACGTCCGCCCCCTCGACCGCGGCGACCGGGTCGGCCACCACCTCGGCCGATCCGCCGGTCGCCGAGCCGTGCGCCTTCGCGTCCCGCAGCACGTCCGGGTCGGGGGTGAATCCCGCGGGCGCCCCGATCCGCACGTGCATCCCGGCGAGCGTGCCGCCGAGCAGCAGCGAGTGGGCCATGTTGTTGGCGCCGTCGCCGAGGTAGGCGAGCGTGAGCCCGGCCGTGCGCCCGAACCGCTCCCGGATCGTCTGCAGGTCGGCGAGGACCTGGCAGGGGTGGAACTCGTCGGTGAGGGCGTTGACCACCGGCACACGGGACGCCGAGGCCATGGCCTCCAGCCGGGCCTGACCAGCGGTCCGCCACACCACGGCGTCGACGAACCGGGACAGCACCCGGGCGGTGTCCTCGATCGTCTCGCCCCGGCCGAGCTGGCTGCCCGCGGCGTCGAGGATCACCGGCTGCCCGCCGAGCTGGGTGATCCCCACCTCGAACGACACCCGGGTCCGGGTCGACGACTTGTCGAACAGCACCGCCACGGGCCGCGGGCCGATCAGCGGCAGGTGCGCGAACCGGTCCGCCTTCATGTCCGCGGCCAGGGCGAGGACCTCGGCCTGCTCCTCGGCCGACAGGTCGTCGTCCCGCAGGAAGTGCCGCGGCCTGCCCGTTCCGCCGCCGCGCGCCGGACCGCCCACGACGCTCATCAGACGGTCCCGCCGGACTCGTCGAGGATCCCGGGCAGCTCCTTCAGGAAGCCCTGGGCCTGCGCCTCGGTGAGCACCAGCGGAGGCGCGAGCCGCACGCGGGTGGGCACCGCGTTGTTGACCAGGTAGCCCCGGTCCCGGGCCTTCGCGGCCACCGCGGCGGACACCGGCTGGTTCAGGCCGACGCCGATGTGCAGGCCGGCGCCGGACACGTCCGTGACCAGCGGGTGGCCGAGCCCCTCGATCCCCGCGCGGATCTCCTTGCCCAGCCGGTCGACGTGCTCGAGCAGCCCGTCGTTGTCGATCGTGCTGAGCACGGCCAGGGCCGCGGCGCAGCTCACCGGGTTGCCGCCGAAGGTGGTGCCGTGCTGGCCGGGCTCGAGCAGGCCCGCGGCCTCTCCGATGCCGATGCAGGCGCCAATGGGCAGCCCGCCGCCGAGGCCCTTGGCCAGGGTCACGACGTCCGGCACCACGCCGGTGGCCTGGTGCGCGAACCACGCGCCGGTGCGGCCGATGCCGGTCTGGATCTCGTCGAGCACCAGGAGGGCGCCGTGCCGGGAGGTGATCTCCCGGGCGGCGGCGAGATAGCCCTCCGGCGGCACGATCACACCGGCCTCGCCGAGGATCGGCTCGAGGAACACCGCGGCGGTCGTGTCGTCGACCGCGGCCTCCAGGGCCTCCACGTCCCCGAACGGGATGTGCACGACGCCCGGGGGCATCGGCTCGAACGGCTCGCGCTTGGCCGGCTGGCCGGTGAGCGCGAGCGCCCCCATGGTCCGGCCGTGGAAGGCGTTCTCGCACGCGACGATCTTCGTCCGACCGGTCCGGCGCGTGATCTTGAACGCCGCCTCGTTGGCCTCCGCGCCCGAGTTGCAGAACAGCACCCGCGCGCTCTCCTGCCCGAGCAGCTCCAGGAGCTTCTCGGCGAGCTGCAGCGGCGGCTCGGTGATGTAGAGGTTCGAGGTATGGCCCAGCGTGGAGATCTGCCGGGTCACGGCCTCGACGACGGCCGGGTGGGCGTGCCCGAGGGAGTTCACCGCGATCCCGCCGAGCATGTCGACGTAGCGGTTGCCCTCGGCGTCCCACACCTCGGCGCCCTCGCCGCGCACGAGGGTGAGCGGCGGGGTGCCGTAGTTGTTCATGAGCGCGTGCTGCCACCGCTCGGCGTAGCTGGTCATTCCGGCACCACCATCGTTCCGACACCCTCACTGGTGAACACTTCGAGCAGCACCGAGTGCGGCACCCGCCCGTCGATCACGTGCGCCTGCGGGACCCCGCCGCGCACCGCGCGCAGGCACGCCTCCATCTTCGGGGCCATCCCGCTCTCCAGCTCCGGGAGCATCGGCTCCAGCTCGGCCGCGGTGAGCGCGGAGATGATCGACTCGGGGTCCGGATAGTTCGCGTACAGCCCCTCGACGTCCGTGAGCACCACGAGCTTCGCGGCGTCGAGGGCGGCCGCCAGCGCGGCGGCCGCGCTGTCGGCGTTGATGTTGTAGACCTGGCCGTCCGCCCCCGGCGCCACGCCCGCGACGACGGGGATCCGGCCGGCCCGCACGATGTCGAGCACCGCAGCCGGGTTGACCTCGACCACGTCGCCGACCAGGCCGATGTCCATCGGCTCGCCGCCGACGAGCGCGGTGCGCTTCTCCGCGGTCAGCAGGCCGGCGTCCTCGCCGGAGAGCCCGACGGCGTACGGCCCGTGCTGGTTGATCAGCCCGACGAGCTCGCGGCCGACCTGGCCCACCAGCACCATCCGGACGACGTCGATCGTCTCGGGGGTGGTCACGCGCAGCCCGCCGCGGAACTCGCCGGGCAGGCCCAGCCGCTTCAGCATCGCGCTGATCTGCGGGCCGCCGCCGTGCACGACGACCGGGTGGATGCCGGCGAGCCGCAGGAACACCATGTCCTGCGCGAACGCCTCCTTCAGCTCCTCGTCGACCATCGCGTTGCCGCCGTACTTGACCACGACGACCTGCCCGTGGAACCGCTGCAGCCAGGGCAGGGCCTCGGCCAGGACCCCGGCCTTCTCCCCCGCCCGCTTGAGCCGGCCGTGCGGGTCGGGCGTGGGGATCTCAGGAGGAGTAGGCACTGTTCTCCTCCACGTACGCGTGCGAGAGGTCGGTGGTGAGGATCTCGGCCTCGCCGGCCCCCAGGCCCAGCTCCACCTCGACGAGGACGTCCTCGCCGGAGAGGTCGGCCAGCCCGCGGTCCCCGGCCGCCACGCCGCCCCGGCAGAGGGTGACGCCGTTGACCGTGACGTCGAGCTTCTCGGGATCGAGGTCGGCGTCGGCGTAGCCGGCGGCCGCGGCGATCCGGCCCCAGTTGGGGTCGGAGCCGAACAGCGCCGTCTTCACCAGCGAGTCCCGGGCGACGGTCCGGGCGACCACCACGGCGTCGTCCTCGCTCGCGGCCCCGGTCACCCGCACGAGGATCCGCTTGGTGACGCCCTCCGCGTCCGCCTGCATTTGCTTCGCGAGGTCCCTTGCAACCTCGGTGAGCGCGGCGGTCAGGTCCTGCTCCGACGGCGTGACGCCGGAGGCCCCGGAGGCCAGGACGATCACGGTGTCGTTGGTGGACATCGAGCCGTCGACGTCGAGCCGGTCGAAGCTGACCCGGACGGCGGACCGCAGCGCGCGGTCCAGGGTCGCGGCGTCGGCCGACGCGTCCGTGGTCAGCACGGACAGCATCGTGGCCATCGAGGGCGCGATCATCCCGGCGCCCTTGGTGATCCCGCCGACCGACCAGCCCGCCTGCTCGGACAGGGCCTGCTTGGCGACGGTGTCCGTGGTCATGATCGCCGTGGCGGCGGCCAGGTCCGCGTCGGGCGTGGCCTCCAGCGCCGCGGCGGCCTTCTCGACCCCGGCCAGCACCACGTCCCGCGGGAGCTGGGCGCCGATCAGGCCCGTGGAGCAGACGGCGACCTCGATGGCTCCGGTCGCGAGCACCTCGGCCGCCTTCTCGGCGGTGGCGTGCGCGGTCTGGAAGCCCTCGGGGCCGGTGCAGGCGTTGGCCCCGCCGGAGTTGAGGACGACGGCCTTCAGCGTGCCGGTGGTCAGGACCTGCTGGGACCACAGCACCGGGGCGGCCTTCACCTTGTTGCGGGTGAACACGGCCGCGGCGGTCTGCTCCGGCCCGTCGTTGACGACGAGGGCCAGGTCCGGCTTGCCGCTGGCCTTGATCCCGGCGGTGATCCCGGCGGCCCGGAAACCCCGGGGACCCGTGAGGCTCACGGCGCGACCCCCGTGGTCGGCAGACCGGTGACCTCGGGCAGGCCCAGCGCGATGTTCATGCACTGGATCGCCCCGCCCGCGGTGCCCTTGGCCAGGTTGTCGATCGCCGCGACGACCACGAGCCGGCCCGCGTCGGCGTCGACCGCCACCTGCAGGTGGACCGTGTTCGACCCGAGCGTGGCCTTGGTCGTGGGCCACTGGCCCTCGGGCAGCAGGTGCACGAAGGGCTCGGCGGCGTAGGCCTTGTCGTAGACCTCCCGCGCCTGCGCGCCGTCGCCGGTCAGGGGCGCGGTGCAGGTCGCGAGGATGCCCCGGGGAAGGGGCGCGAGGACAGGGGTGAAGCTCACGGAGACGGGCTTACCGGACACCCCCGACAGGTTCTGCGCGATCTCCGGCGTGTGCCGGTGCACGCCCCCCACCCCGTAGGCGGAGAGCGAACCCATCACCTCGGCGCCGAGCAGGTGCGGCTTCAGGGACTTGCCCGCGCCCGACGTCCCGGTGACGGCCGTGATCACGACCTCCGGGCCGACGAGCCCGGCCGCGAGGGCCGGCGCGAGGGCGAGCGAGGAGACCGTCGGGAAGCAGCCCGGCACGGCGACCCGGGTGGTGCCCCGCAGCGCGTCCCGCGCGCCGGGCAGCTCGGGCAGGCCGTACGGCCAGTGGCCGGCGTGCTCGCCGCCGTACCAGCGGTCCCACGCGTCGGCGTCCTGCAGCCGGTGGTCCGCGCCGCAGTCGATCACCAGCGTGGAGTCCCCGAGCTGCGCCGCGATCTCCGCGGACCTGCCGTGCGGCAGCGCGAGGAAGACGACGTCGTGCCCGCCGAGCACCTCCGCCGTACTCTCCTCGAGGACGCGGTCGGCCAGGGGCAGCAGGTGCGGCTGGAACTCGCCCAGTCGTCGCCCCGCGTTGCCGCCCGCCGTCAGCGCACCGATCTCGACCTCGGGGTGCGGCAGGAGGAGCCGCAACAGCTCTCCCCCGGCGTACCCACTGGCTCCCGCCACCGCGATCCGTACCACGCGCAAGATTATGCACCGCGGTGAAATCTCATGCAAAGGCATTCCCGCTCGCCCTCCCCGGAAGGGTGGCGCCCGGGCCTAGGCTGATCTCATGACCACCCTGGCCGACGCGCTGCGCGCCGGGCTCGAGGCGGCCGCGGACCCGGAGGCCGCGCCCGTCATGCGGGCGTACATGAGGTCGGACATGCCCTTCCGTGGCGTGCCGCAACCGGTCCGGGCCCGGATCCTCCGCGAGGGCGTGCAGGACCAGCCGCCGCCCACGCGCGGGGCGCTGGCCGCCACGGCCGACGCGCTGTGGGACGGCGCGCAGTTCCGCGAGGAGCGCTACCTGGCCACCGCGCTCGCGGGGTACCGCGACTACGCGCGCTGGCCGGACGCCGACTGGCTCCCCCGCTACCGGCACTGGGTGGTCAGCGGCGCCTGGTGGGACCACGTGGACGAGATCGCGTCCCGCCTGGTCGGGCCGGTGCTACGGGCCGATCCTGTGCAGGTCACGCCGGTCGTGCGGCGCTGGGCCACCGACCCCGACCCGTGGCTGCGCCGGACTGCGATCCTCTGTCAGCTGCAGTCCAAGGGCGACACGGACGTCGAGCTCCTCGCCGACGCCATCGAGGCCAGCCTGAAGGACGAGGGCTTCTTCCTGCGCAAGGGGATCGGCTGGGCGCTGCGCCAGCACGCGCGCACGGACCCCCTCTGGGTGCGCGAGTTCGTCGACAGTCACCCCGAGCTCTCGCCCCTGTCCCGCAAGGAAGCCCTCAAGCACCTCTAGTCCCGCGAGTCGGCACTTCCGCGTCCCGAACCGCACATCCCGGGACCTCCCGGCATGTCCGGTTCGGTCGCGTGAGACCGCCCGACTCGCGGGTCACAGGGTGTAGGTGCTGCCGGCGCTGGGGGCGATCCAGGCGTCGGGCAGGGCGGCGGCCAGGGCGTGCTGGGCCCGCCAGCCGGTGCAGTGCCCGGGGACCAGCACCGCCGGGGCCAGCTCGCGCAGCGCCGCCACCGTCGGCGGGATCACGGGCTCGAAGTACGGGCCGCCGAGGTGCAGGCCGCCGAGCAGCGCGTACAGCTCCGGAACCCCGGTGAGCCGCTGCGCCTGCCGGACGATGTTCACCGCGCCCGCGTGCCCGCACCCGGTCAGCACCACCAGCCCCTTGTCCTTCACGTGCACCACCAGCGCCTGGTCGTCGACCACGGCGGCGTCGTGCTCCCAGGCCGACCCGGTCCACGCCTGGTGTGCCGGCGGCATCCCCCGCTCGTACTCCGTGGTCCGGTCCACCTCGCCGGTGATCAGCACGGCGCCGTCGAGCAGCACCGACGGGACCCGCCGCTCGACCAGCTCGAACCCCTCGCCCGCGAGCGCCCGCGGGCTGAGCGTGGGCAGCTCGCGGGTCTCGCCGCCCGGCACCGCGAACCGACGCCGGGTCCATGCGGCCGGGTGCAGCACCATCGGCAGCGCACGGGTCCCCTTGCGGCCGGCGAGCCCGGCCAGCCCGCCGGCGTGGTCCGGGTGCCCGTGGCTGAGCACGATCCCCTGGACGACGTCGAGGTCCGCGCCGACCCGCCCGGCGTTGACCACCAGCGCGTCGGGCGAGAGGCCGGCGTCGAACAGCAGCGAGGTGGTCGCCGCGCCGCGCCGCACCGTGACCAGGGCGGCGAACCCGTGCTCGGCCATCAGGCCGACGTCCGCCGCGCCGCCGACGAACTGCGCGGCGGTGGCCCGGCCCGCCCCGAGACCCACCCGCGAGACCCGTTCGTCGGCGGGGAGCAGGGCGTCGAACACGTTCTCCACCAGCGTGGTGATCCGTACCTCGTCGACGGGCTCGAGGTGGATCGGGTCGACCGCCGGGCCCTCGACGGGACGGGGGACGCCCTGCGCGACCTCGGCCCGGCTCGCGTGTCCGTCGCACATGGCCGCACCGTAACGCCGCCCCCGATCCCCCGAACAGCACGCAGACGACGGCGGTCCCGGCACCCCGCCGCGGGAGGCGACGATGACCGACGGCACCACGGCCCGCCCGGCACGGGGTCTCCCGGCCCTCGGCGCGCCGGCCGCCAGGGTCGGCACGCTGGTCCGCCGCACCCCGTTCACCAGCACGGTCGTGCTCGTGATGATCGTGGCGGGGTTCGCCACCGGCGCCTTCTGGCGGGCCGCGGCCGACCAGGCCTGGTACCCCTGGGTCGCCTACGGGGTGCCGGCGCTGGAGAACGGCCGCTGGTGGACGCTGCTGACCGGGCCGTTCCTCGCCGTCATCCCGCCCTTCTACCTGGTCATGACCGGCAGCTTCGCGCTCTTCGTCGGCTGGGCGGAGTGGCGGCTGGGGACCGGGCTGGCCGCGTTGACCGCCGTCGCCGGGCAGCTGGTGGGCATCCTCACCGCGCTCGGCTTCCTGCTCGTGGTGCGCGGCACGGGCTGGCCGTGGGCGGAGGCCACGAGCCGGCTGCTCGACGTCGGGTTCTCGGCCGGGGCGCTCGCCGCGCTCGCGGTGACCAGCGCGACCCTGCGCCCTCCGTGGCGCCTGCGGCTGCGGCTCGCCCTGGCCCTCTACGTCCTCGCGTCGGCGGTCTACCTCGGTTCGCTGGCGGACCTCGAGCACCTCGTCGCCGTGCTGATCGCGCTGGTCGTGGGGCCGCGGCTGGTCCGTGCCCGGGCGGTGCCGGCCACCCGGCCGAGCCGCCGGGAGTGGCGGCTGCTCGCGGTGTTCCTGCTGGTGCTCATGGTGGCGGGCTCGGTGTTGAGCTTCCTGCTGCCGAACGACGGCCCGCTCGGCCCGACCGGCGACCCGGAGGCGAGCTGGGTCGACCTGGCGATCACGGTCGTCGGCGCGGCGCTGCTCGTCAACGGGCTGCGCAAGGGCCGGCGCGTGGCGTGGCGGTGGGCCGTCGGGCTCGCCGGGCTCAACGTCGCCGTCGGGCTGCTGGCCGGCGTGCTGTTCGCGCTGGCGGCGGTCGTGGAGAACGCCGAGGCCGTCCTCGACCAGCCGGGCCTGTTCGTGGCCGACCGGCTCGCCTGGACGGCGCTGCTCGTGCTGCTGCTGGTCGGGCGGCGGGCGTGGCGGGTGCCCTCGCGCCGGGTCCGGCGGGCGGTCGGCGGCGTGACGGACCGCGGCACCGCGGTGGCGCTGCTGCAGAAGCACGGCGGCGGCACCGTCTCCTGGATGGCCACCTGGTCGGACAACGAGTGGTTCGTGACCGCCGACGGCGACTCCTGCGTGGCGTTCCAGCGGCACGCCGGTGTGGCGGTCGGCCTCGGCGACCCGATCGGGCCGGACCCGGTCGCAAACCTGGAGGAGTTCGGGGTGCGCAGCGAGACGGCCGGCCTCATCCCGTGCCTCTTCTCCGCCTCGGACCGGACCGCCCGTGCGGCGCGGGAGGCCGGCTGGTTCACCGCGCAGGTCGCCGAGGACACCCTCGTCGACCTGCCCGAGCTGGAGTTCCGCGGCAAGGCCTGGCAGGACGTGCGCTCCGCGCTGAACAAGGCGGGCAAGCAGGGGATCACGCACCGGCTGGTCCGGCTCGCCGACGAGCGGCACGCCGTCGTCGACCAGGTGCGGGAGCTCTCGGAGCAGTGGGTCGGCGGCAAGGGCCTCCCGGAGATGGGGTTCACCCTCGGCGGCGTCGACGAGGCGCTCGACCCGCACGTCCGGGTCGGCCTCGCCGTCGACGCCGACGGCCTGGTGCACGGCGTGACGTCGTGGCTGCCGGTGCACGCACCGGGCGGGACCGTGACGGGCTGGACGCTCGACGTCATGCGGCGGCGGGAGGGCGGGTTCCGGCCCGTCGTCGAGTTCCTCATCGCGTCGGCCTGCCTGGCCTTCCGCGAGGAGGGGGCGACGGTCGTCTCGCTCTCCGGCGCGCCGCTGGCCCGCACCGACGCCTCCGGCGACACCGCGGTGCTCGACCGCCTCCTCGACACGCTCGGCGCCCGGCTGGAACCGCTGTACGGATTCCGCTCGCTGCACGCCTTCAAGGCCAAGTTCCAGCCGCGGTACGAGCCGATGCACCTGGTGTTCCGGGACGAGGCGGACCTGCCGCGGGTCGGCGTCGCACTCACCCGGGCCTACCTGCCGGACACCTCGACCCGCGAGCTGCTGCGGCTCGCCCGGGCGTAGTGGTGACGACGCCGCGAGGCCCCGCGGAGCCGTGCCCTGCTCCGCGGGGCCACCGGCGAGAGGCCCCCCTCCCCCGGCCGAGTCGACGGCCCTGGTCCCCTCCGGAACCGTCGTGACCATCCGACACCATCGCGGTGCGGTTATTCTTCGCCTCGCACGCCAACGTCCCGCTGACCTCTTGTCGCCCCGGCACAACGCCGACCCGGAGGTGGACCCGATCCCTGCGCACAGCGCACCGCGCCCGCTCGCCGGCCGGACGTGGATGGACGCGCTCGAACCCGGCGGGACCGTCGTCGAGGTCCGGTGCGCGCCACGGACGTTCGAGGAGACGGTCGCCGTTCTGGGCCTGCCCGCGGCGCGCTGGGGTCTGGAGGCCGCCCAGCGCGGGGCGGAGGCGGCCATCGAGGGCGGGCCGCGCACCGCCGAGACCGTGCGCCAGCTGCTCAGCGCCTGCCAGGGCTGCTTCCTCGCCGTGCTCCGCGGGCTGCGCACGGAGACGGCGCCCGCCGACCTCGCCGTCCCCGGCGAGCTGCTGGTCTCGGTCCGCGGCGCGGTCCGCGGTGGCGTGCCGCTGCCGCGGCTGCTGCGCATGATGTGGACCGCGCACTTCGCCGCGCTCGATGCGCTGGTTGCCGTGACGGAGGCCGTCGTGCCGCCCGTGGAGGCGGCCGCGGAGGCCCGTGCGCTCACCACCGAGTCCTTCGGCTACGTCGAGGCCTTCAGCGATGCCGTCGAGCGCCGGTACGCCGCGGAGCTCTCCGACTGGACCGGCTCGGCCGCGGCGGCGCGGACGGAGGCGGTCGAGGAGATCCTGGCGGGCGGGCCGGTCGACCGGGGCGCGGCCGAGGCGGCGCTCGGGCACTCCCTCGGCGGGTGGCACGTCGCCGTCCTGCTCACCGCGGACCGTCCGGCGGTCCGGCTCGACGGGGAGCTCACCCGGCTCGCGGGGGTCCTCGGCGCCGACGGGACCGTCGGCCTGCACCGGTCACCGACCACGCTGTGGGGCTGGCTGCACTGGCCCGCGCGACCGGCGGAGGAGCCGGCCGGGCGGATTCGCGCCGGCGGGCCGCTCGCCGTCGGGGTGCGGGCCGCCGTGGGGCCTGCCGCCGAGGGTGTCGGCGGGTTCCGCTGGAGCCACGTCGCCGCGCAGGAGGCCGCACGGCTGTCCGGGCTGGGGCACGGGGGCGTCGTCGGGCACCGCGAGTCCTCCGTCGCCGGCCTGCTCACCGCCAACGCCGAGCACGCCCGCCGGTTCGCGCTCGACACCCTGGGCGCCGAGCTGTGCGCCGCGTCGGCCAAGGCCCGGCGGCTTCGGGAGACCCTGGCCACGTACCTCGCCGTGGGGCGCAGCCGGGTCGCCGCCGCGGACCAGCTGCACGTCTCGCCCGGGACCGTGGCCTACCGCGTCAAGCAGGCCGAGGACCTGCTCGGGGGCACGGTGGAGGGCTCCGGCTGGATGCTGATGATCGCCCTGGAGATCATGCGGGCGTTCGACGCCGTCGGGCAGGACCCCGCCGCCGGCGCCGCGGACGGCCCGCTGGGCGGCCAGGGGCTGTAGCACGCGACGCCTGTGCGCACCGCACGGAGATCGCTAGAGTCCGCCCATGGCCGAGGCGTCCGCGCACGAGACCGAGGACGAGTTCGCGCCGACCGAGCGCGGTGCGGCCGAGCGCCTCATCTTCTTCTCCGACGCCGTCGTGGCGATCGCGATCACGCTGCTCGCCATCGACCTGCAGGTGCCGCAGGGCGACACCGCCGCCGAGCTCGCGGCCGGGTTCGCGGCCAACCGTCCCGAGTATCTGGCGTTCCTCATCAGCTTCGCGGTGATCGCCCGGCACTGGATCAGCCACCACCGGGTGTTCCGGTACGTCGGGCGCGCCTCACTACCGCTGACCTGGCTGAACATGCTGTGGCTGCTGATCATCGTGCTCACGCCGTTCTTCACGCGGTTCATCGCCGAGGACCACGTCGACTTCGCGCGCTTCGCCGTGTACGCCCTGGCCGAGACGCTGCAGATCGGCACGTTCGCCGCGATCGTCGCGGTCCTCGGCCGCACCCGGGCGTACATCCCCGGGACGCCGCGGCAGCTCGTGCGCTACGGCTGGGTGCCGTCGGCGATCACCGGGTTCGCCTTCCTGGTGTCCGTCCCGCTGTTCCCGCTGCTCGACCTCTGGTCGTTCGCGGTCTGGGTGGTCGTGCCGTTCATCGGCGACCGCGTCACCAACGCGCTGGGCATCACCGGCGGGTACGACGTCTGAGCCCGGCCGGCCGACGCCGGGGCGTCACCGCAGGACGGCCCCGAGGCGCTCGGCGGCGAGGGCGACGGCGGCGTCGCGGGCCGCGTTCGCCTCCTCGTTGGTCAGCGTGCGGTCCGGCGCCCGGAACCGGAGGGCGTAGGCGAGCGAGCGGTTCCCCTGGCCGACCTGGGCACCGGTGTAGACGTCGAACAGCCGGACCTCCTCGAGCAGCTCGCCGCCGCCCTCGGTGAGGGCCGCGGCCACCTCGGCGGCCGGCACCGTCTCGGCGGCGACCAGCGCGACGTCGACCGACACCGGCGGGTACGGCGAGATCCGCGGCGCCGGCCGCGCGTCCTGCAGCGGGATCGCGTCGAGGTCGAGCTCCATCGCGCAGGTGCGCGGCGGCAGGCCCAGCGCCTCGACGACCTTCGGGTGCAGCTCGCCGGCGTGCCCGACGACCCACTCCCCCACCCGCAGCGCGGCGCACCGGCCCGGGTGCCACGGCGCCAGCTCGGCCTTGGTCACCCGCAGCTCGACACCGGCGGCGGCGCCGACGAGCCGGCCCGCCTCGATCGCGTCCTGCCAGCCGGCCGGGCGCCCGCGGCCCCACCAGCCGCGCGGCTCGCGGTCCCCGGCGAGCACGACGCCGACGTGCACGGGCTGCGCGGGCAACGCCGCCCGGATCATGGCGATCTCGGAGTCGGTGGGCCGCCGGTCGACGCCCGGGTCCGGCATCGGCACGGGGTTGCGGTGCGGCAGCACGACCTGGCCGAGCGTGTACAGCGCGAGGTCGTCGAACCCGCGGGCCTTGTTGCGGACCAGCGTCTCGAGCAGGCCCGGCAGGAGGGTGGTCGCGAGCCGGTCGCGGTCGGCGTCGAGCGGGTTGGCCACGATGACGGTCCGCCGCCGGACGTCGTCCTCGGGCAGGCCCAGCGCGTCCCACGCCGCGTCGCCGACGAACGGGAACGGCTCCACCTCGACGTGCCCGGCCTCGGCCAGCGCGCGGGACACGGCCCGCTTGCGCAGCTGGGCGGGGGTGAGCCCGCGCCCGGCCGGCGCCGGCGGCAGGGTCGACGGAATGGTCTCGTAGCCCTCGAGCCGCAGGACCTCCTCGACCAGCGCGGCGGGCAGGTCCAGGTCCGGCCGCCAGGACGGCGGCGTGGCGACGACCAGGGTGGTCGAACCGGTCCGGCCGTCTCCGCCGGTCTCCAGCTCCACCGCGCAGCCGACCTGGGTGAGCCGCGCGACCGTGGCCCCGCGCTCGTAGGTCACGCCCGCGGTGCGGTCCGGCAGGTCCAGCGGCATCCGGACCGGCGGGAGCACCGGCGCGGCGCCGACGTCGGTGCGGCCCGGCTCGATGCGGCCGCCACCGTGCTCCACCAGCAGGTTCGCGACGGCCTCGGCCGCGATCGGCGGGAGCTGCGGGTCGACGGTCCGTTCGAAGCGCTTGGACGCCTCGCTGGGCAGCTTGTGCCGGCGGGCGGCGCGCGCGATCACGGTCGGCGCGAAGTGCGCGGCCTCGATCACGACGTCGACCGAGCCGGTCTTGTCGAGCGGGATCTCGGTGGACGCGCCGCCCATCACACCGGCGAGGCCGATCGGGCCGGAGTCGTCGGTGATGACCAGGTCGTCCGGGTCGAGGGTGCGCTCGACGTCGTCGAGCGTCCGGAGCTTCTCCCCCGCCTCGGCCCGGCGCACCACGATCCCGCCCTGCAGCCGGGTCGCGTCGTAGGCGTGGATCGGCTGGCCGAGGTCGAGCATCACGAAGTTGGTGACGTCGACGGTCAGCGAGATCGGGCGCATGCCGGCGGCGAGCAGCCGGCGCTGCATCCACCACGGGGTGGGCGCGCTGGCGTCGACGCCAGTGACGCGGCGGGTGACGAACCGCGGGCAGCCGGCCTCGTCGGCGATGCGGACCGGCCAGGCCGGGCCCTCCGCCTCGGGGACCCGCACGCGTCGCGCCGGGTCGGTGTAGTCCTCACCGAGCGACGCGGCCAGCTCGCGCGCGATCCCGCGTACGGCGAAGCAGTAGCCCCGGTCCGGGGTGATGGCCAGCTCGACGACCGGGTCGTCGACACCGAGCAGCGGCAGCGCGTCCGTGCCCGGCTCCGCGGTGCCCGGCGGCAGCACGAGGATGCCCGAGTGGTCCGCGCCGAGGCCCAGCTCCCTGGCGGAGCAGATCATGCCGTCCGAGGTGCGGCCGTAGGTCTTCCGCGCCGAGATCGGGAACGGGCCGGGCAGGACCGCGCCGGGAAGCGCGGCGACGATCAGGTCGCCGACCACGAAGTTCCGCGCGCCGCAAACGATCTCGCGCGTGGTGTCGCCGAAGTCGACCCGACAGAACCGGATCGGTTTCTTGAACTCGGTGAGCTCCTCGATCTCCGCGACCCGGCCGACGGTCAGCGGGCCGGTGAGCTCCGGGGTCCCGTGGATCTCCTCGAGCTCCAGGCCGACGCGCACGAAGGCCTCGCCGACCGCCTCCGCGTCCGCGGGGACCTCGGCGACGTGGTCGCGCAGCCAGGACAGGGGGACTCGCACCGAATTCTCCTCAGATACCGAACGCGCGACTGAACCGGACGTCGCCCTCGACCATGTCCCGCATGTCGGGCAGGCCGTTGCGGAACTGCAGGGTGCGCTCCAGGCCCATGCCGAAGGCGAAGCCGGAGTAGACCTCCGGGTCGACGCCGCAGGCGCGCAGCACGTTGGGGTTGACCATGCCGCAGCCGCCCCACTCGACCCAGCCGGCGCCGCCCTTCTTCTCCGGGAACCAGACGTCGACCTCGGCCGACGGCTCGGTGAAGGGGAAGAAGCTCGGCCGCAGGCGAGTGGTCGACTCCGCCCCGAACATGGCGCGGGCGAACGCGTCGAGCGTGCCCTTGAGGTGCGCCATCGTGATGCCCTTGTCCACCGCCAGACCCTCGACCTGGTGGAAGACGGGCGTGTGGGTGGCGTCGAGCTCGTCCGTGCGGAAGGTCCGCCCGGGGCAGACCACGTACACCGGCAGCTCGCGCTCCAGCAGGGCCCGGACCTGCACCGGCGACGTGTGCGTGCGCAGCACCGTGCCCGAGTCCTGCCCCTCGCCGAGGTAGAACGTGTCCTGCATGGTGCGCGCCGGGTGGTCCTTGCCGAAGTTCAGCGCGTCGAAGTTCAGCCAGGAGGACTCCACCTCGGGACCCTCGGCGACCTCGTAGCCCATCGCGACGAACACGTCCGCGATCCGCTCGGCGATCTGCGTGATCGGGTGCCGGGCGCCGCGGGGCCGCCGGTCCCAGGGCAGGGTGACGTCGACGGACTCCTCGGCCAGCACACGGGCGTCCCGCTCGGCGAGGAGCACCTCTCGGCGGGCGTCGAACGCGGCCTGGACCTCCTGGCGGGCGGCGTTGACGCGCTTGCCGGCGTCGGCCCGCTCGGGGCCGGGCAGGCTGCCGAGGGAGCGGCGGGCCAGCAGCACCGGTGCCCGGTCGCCGAGGTGCGCGGGCTTGGCCGCGGCCAGGGCGTCGAGGTCACCGGCGGCGTCGAACGCCTCGACCGCGGCCTTGACGGCGGCGTCGAGCGACGCGGCGTCGAGCAGGTTCTCGGTCATCGGGTTCCCTCATGCACGGTCGGTGATCCTAGAACGCCGGTGCGCGGCGCTCGCGTACAGGCAGACCGCCGCGGCGGCGGCCAGGTTCAGGCTCTCGGCGCGGCCGTAGAGCGGGACCCGGACGCGGTGGTCGGCCGCCGCCAGCACGGTCTCCGGGACGCCGTGTGCCTCGCCACCGAAAATCCATGCCACCCGGCCGCCGAGGACCTCCTCGGCCTCCGGGGCGTGCAGGTCGAGCTCGCCGTGCCCGTCGGCCGCGAGCAGGGTCAGCCCGGCGGCGCGGCACGCCGCGAGCACGCCGGCCGTGTCCCGGTCCCGGGCGACGGGCAGGTGGAAGACGCTGCCCGTGGAGGCCCGGACGGCCTTGCCGTTGTGCGGGTCCACGCTGTCCCCGGCCAGCAGCACCGCGTCGGCGCCCGCCGCGTCGGCGGCGCGCAGGACGGTGCCGGCGTTGCCGGGCTCGGACACGCCGGCGAGGACGGCGACGAGGTGCGGGGAGCCGTCGAGCGCCGCGGCGACGGGGACGTCGATCAGGTCGCAGACGGCCACGAGGCCCTGCGGCGTGACCGTGTCGGAGAGGACCTCGGCGACCCGGTCGCTCACCACGGTCACCGGGATCCCCTGGCCCTCGGCGATGCCGACGATGTCGGCGTTGCGCTCCACCGCGAGCGGGGTCGCGAACAGCTCGTGCACCCGGACCTCGCCGGTGACGGCCTCGCGCACGGCCTGGGCGCCCTCGACGAGGAAGCGCCCGGCCTTCTCACGACCCGCGCGCCGCAGCAGCTTGCGGGCTGCCACGACGCGCGGGGTGCGTTCCGTTCCGAGCATGTGCTCGGTCAGGCGGCGCTCTCGTTCTGCGACGCCTGGGCCGGGACGTTGGCCTTGGCGACCTCGACCAGCGCGGCGAACGCGGTCGGGTCGCTGATCGCGAGCTCCGACAGGTTCTTGCGGTCCACCTCGACGCCCGCGGCCTTGAGGCCCTGCACGAAGCGGTTGTAGGTCATGCCGTTGGCGCGGGCCGCGGCATTGATCCGGGTGATCCACAGCTGCCGGAAGTCGCCCTTCCTGGCGCGACGGTCCCGGTAGGCGTAGGTCATCGAGTGGAGCTGCTGCTCCTTGGCCTTGCGGTAGAGCCGCGACCGCTGACCGCGGTAGCCGGCGGACGCCTCGAGGATCGTCCGGCGCTTCTTCTGGGCGTTCACCGCGCGCTTCACGCGTGCCATGGGTCTGTCCTGTCTCTCGGGTGGCCGGCCCGGGGGGCTGGGCAGGCCGGTTCAGCGGGTGGGTGCGGTGAGGCTCAGCGGCCGAGCAGCTTCTTGACGCGCTTGACGTCGGCCTTGTTCACCGGGACGACGCCGGAGAGGTCCCGGGTCTCCTTGCTCGACTTGACCTCGAGGCGGTGGCGCAGGCCGGCCTGCTGGCGCAGGAGCTTGCCGCTGCCGGTCACCTTGACCCGCTTGGCCGTTCCCTTGTGCGTCTTGTTCTTGGGCATGGCTGATCCGTTCGGTGTCGCGGCGCCCCTCGGGGCAAGGGGTGCCGGGCGTACTACTTCGGGCTGGGCCTCAGGGCGTCGGCTCGGAGGTCGGCTCGGAGGTCGACTCGGCCTGCGCCGCATCCGGCGTCGAGGACGAGCGCTTCACCGGCTTCTTGGTCGGAGCGATCACCATCGTCATGTTGCGACCGTCCTGCTTGGGGGCGGCCTCGACGACACCGAGCTCCTGCACGTCCTCGGCGAGCCGCTGCAGCAGCCGGTACCCCAGCTCGGGGCGGCTCTGCTCGCGACCGCGGAACATGATGGTGACCTTGACCTTGTTGCCACCCTCGAGGAAGCGCACGACGTTGCGCTTCTTGGTCTCGTAGTCGTGGGTGTCGATCTTCGGCCGGAGCTTCTGCTCCTTGATCACCGTGAGCTGCTGGTTCCGCCGGGACTCCCGGGCCTTCTGCGCGCTCTCGTACTTGAACTTGCCGTAGTCCATGAGCTTGCAGACGGGCGGGCGGGCCTGGGCCGCGACCTCGACGAGGTCGAGCTCGGCCTCCTGTGCCAGCCGCAGGGCGTCCTCGATACGCACGATGCCGACCTGCTCCCCGTTCGGGCCGACGAGTCGGACCTCGGGAACGCGGATGCGGTCGTTGATGCGAGTCTCTGTGGTGATGGGGTCTCCTCGTTGTGCCGTCATGTCTCGCGACGACAAGCAAAGACCCGTCGATCAGAGCGGCCCGCGATGACGCGGACCGCCGACCGGGACCCGGACACCTTGCATACGGTGAACGGGTGGGAGCGGGGCTCCACTTGATCGCCCTGACGCGCGGTTCAACGCGCGACGGGGTGGTCGCATTCCGCAGGGTACACGACCCCCTCTCCCCCCGTCATCGAGGGGGCAGGGCGGGACGGGTTGCGGCGCATCAGCCGCTTGGAAGCGGCTCCTGCACCACGATCCGGACGGGCGCGGTTCCCGGCGCCGGATCCGGCCGCACCCGCGACCGTACCGGCCCCACTCGACGATGCTTCCGAGGTGCACCTACGTCGGGTCCTCGAGCGCCAGGCCGGGGTCGTCTCGCTGACCCAGGCCATGGCATGCGGGCTGTCGCCGGACGTCCCGCAGCGGCGTGCCGCGGTCGGCGAGTGGACCCGGCTGCATCCTGCCGTCTACCTCGTTGGCGGCCACCGGCTCACCGATGCCGCGCGGATCTGGGGCGCGCAGTTGTGGGCCGGTGACCGGGCCGTGGTGTCGGGCGAGGCAGCGGCGTGGTGCCACGGGATGCTGCTGCGCGCACCCGCCATCGTCGAGATCACCGTGCCGCGCAACCGTCATCCGCGGGCATCCACCGGCATCCGCGTCCGGCGGCGCGACCTCGGCCCGGCCGACGTCGCCGTGGTCGGCGGGCTACCGCTCACCGGCAGGGCGCTCACCGTGTTGGAGACCGCGGCGACCCTCTGCGAGGGCTCGGTGTTCCTGGACCGGGCACTGCAGAAGCACGTCCGGTTCGAGGAGCTGGTCGACTGCTTCGACCGCAATCGGGGTGCGCGCGGCTGGCGCGCCGTGCGGCTGCTCCTCGACGCCGCGGCCGACGGCGCCGAGTCCGCGGCCGAGCGACTCCTGATCGGCCTGCTGACGAGCGCCGAGGTTGGTGGCTGGACGCTCGGCCTGCGGGTGGGGCCCTGGACCGTCGACCTCGCCTTTCCCCGGGCCCGCATCGCCATCGAGGTCGACGGATGGGCCTGGCACCAGGACGTCGAGCGGTTCCGCGCGGACCGCCGGAAGCAGAACGCGCTGGTCACGGCCGGCTGGATCCCGCTCCGCTTCACCTGGCACGACCTCCACAACCGCCCGGCCGCGGTCCTGCGGGAGATCCAGGCCGCCCTGTCCGCAGCGGCGTGAACGAGTTGTGGTGCAGGAGCCGCTGTGGAGCGGCTCCTGCACCACAATCGGACGGTCAGTGAGCCTGGAGCTTGCCCTGACGGGCGGCGCGGCGCTCGAACCACACCGTCATGAGCGGCGGGATGCTGGAGATCAGGGCGAGGACCAGGGCGCCGGCGTCCCAGCGGAGGCGGCGCGCGGCGAGCAGCGTCACGACCACGTAGAGCACGAACAGGGCACCGTGGATCGGGCCGAAGATCTGCACGCCGATCTCGTTCTGCACCACCACGTACTTGAAGAACATGCCGATCAGCAGGCCCACCCACGAGCATGCCTCGGCGATGGCGACCGCGCGGAAGAGCCGGCCGATACCGGTGACGGCGGTGCCCGTGGCGGCGGTGTCGGTGCTCGTGCTCATCGCACTCCCAGTCTGGTTTGTCCGGATCGACGGTTCACCGTCCATGGTGCCCCATCACGCGCGCGAAACTTCTACCGGGTGTCGAACTCCACGCCCGCCGATGACTTCCGGGCGCGGCCGCGGTCGTACGAGCAGACCGACCACCGAGGAGGACCCGTGACCGCCGCGACCGCCAGCACCGTCCCGACCCTCGACCTGGAGCCCGCCGCCCGCCGGCTCGCCGCGCTGCTCCCGGCGATCCGCGCCGAGCAGCTCGCGGACCCGACGCCGTGCCCGGACTTCACCGTGGCCACCCTGCTCGACCACCTCATGGGGCTCACGACCGCCTTCACCGACGCCGCGCACAAGACCCCGGCGGGCGGCGGCGCGCCCGTCCCGTCGGCCGCGCACCTCGACCCCGACTGGCGCACCGAGCTGCCGGACCGGCTGGCCGCCCTGGTCACCGCGTGGCGCGAGCCCGCCGCGTGGGAGGGCGAGACCGAAGCGGGCGGCGTCGTGCTGCCGGCGCAGGTGCACGGCATCGTGGCGCTCAACGAGATCGTGGTGCACGGCTGGGACCTGGCCCGCGCCACGCGCCAGCGCTTCTCGGTCGATGCCGCGAGCGCGGCCGCGTGCCTGGAGTTCTGCTCGTCGTTCGCCCAGGGCGAGGCGGTCGACGGCCTGTTCGGCCCGGCCGTGCCCGTCGGCGAGGGCGCCCCGGTCTTCCACCGGGTGCTGGGCTACGCCGGCCGCGACCCGCGCTGGTCCCCGAACGGATAGCGGGGTGCGCGGCGGCGAGAATGCCGCCGTGGAACGGCCCCATCTGCAGACCCTCAGCGTCCACGCGGGCAACGACGTGGACCCCGGCACCGGCGCCATCCGCCGCCCGGTCGTCATGGCCAACTCGTACGCGCTGCCGGACGACCCCTCCGCGCTGAGCTGGTCGGACTTCGGCACGCCCCTCTACACCCGCAACGGCGGGGCCAACCAGGGCTGGCTCGAGGAGAAGCTCGCGCTGCTCGAGACCGCGGGCGAGCGCGGTGACGTCGACGCCGTCGCCCTGGCCAGCGGGGTCGCGGCCCTGCACGCGGTGTTCTTCACGTTCCTGCGCAGCGGGGACCACGTGGTGTCGTCGGACGTCACGTACGTGGCGGTGTACCGGCTGCTCACCGAGCTGCTGCCGGAGAAGTACGGGATCACCGCGACGCTCGTCGACTCGTCCGACCCGGAGGCCGTGCGGGCCGCGGTCCGCCCGGAGACCCGGCTCGTGCACGTCGAGACCCCGGCCAACCCGACGACGCGGATCACGGACGTCGAGGCCGTCGCACGGATCGCGCACGAGGCGGGTGCCCTGCTCAGCGTCGACGCGACCTTCGCCACGCCGGTCCTGCAGCGCCCGCTCGCGCTCGGCGCCGATCTCGTCGTGCACTCGCTGACCAAGTACCTCAACGGACACGGCGACGCGATGGGCGGTGCGGTCATCGGCGACCGCACGCTCACCGACCGGATCCGCGCCGACGCGATGGTCAACGTCGGCGGCGCCATCAGCCCGTTCAACGCCTGGTTGATCATGCGCGGGGCGGTGACCCTGCCGTTGCGGATGCGCCAGCACTGCGAGAGCGCGCAGGCGGTCGCGGAGTTCCTGCACGCGGACCCGCGGGTGGCCTATGTCGCCTATCCCGGCCTGCCCGACCACCCTCAGCACGCGCTCGCCGCCCGCACCATGACCGGCTTCGGCGGGATGCTCGCCTTCGCGGTCCGCGGCGACGCGGACACGCAGAACCGGTTCGTCGCGCACCTGCGGGTGATCACGTCGGCGGTGTCGCTCGGCCACGACGAGTCGCTCGTCGTGCACGTCTCGGGCGACGACGAGCGCGCCGGCGCCTACCCCGAGGAGTTCCGGCGCTGGGGTCACCTGCGCTTCTCGGTGGGGCTCGAGGATCCGCGGGACCTGGTGGCCGACCTCGACCAGGCCCTGACGGCGACCCTCGGCCCCCGCTGACACCCCCGCCAGTCGTCGCCCTGAACTGCCGACTCGCGGTGTCAGAACGCGCGACTCGCGGTGTGAGAACGCGCGACTCGCGGTGCCGGAGAGCGCGACCCGCGGTGCCGGAGAGCGCGACTCGCGGGGGGCAGGGCGCGACTCGCGGGTCAGTCGCCGTTGTCGCCGCCGTTCCCTCCGCCCCCGTTCTCGCCGCCGTTGTCGCCGTTGTCGCCGCCGCGGTTGCCGTTGTCGGTGGGGCGGCCGGTGGGGGCGGTCTCGCCCCGGCCCTGATCCGGAGCGGGCGGCGCGACGACCTGGACGGACGGGATGGTGCCGGTGAGGTATTGGGGGTCGGTGGGCGGGAGCGGGACCACCGGCTGGCCGGCGAGGATGTCGCCGAAGGCGCGGTAGAAGGTGCGCGCGGGGGCCTTGCCGCCGTAGATGTTGCCGCCCGAGCAGGTGCGCGGCGGGCTGCCGTCGCAGATCGGCCTGGGCGAGTTGGAGTCGTCGAACACGATCGCCGCGCCCGCGAGCTGCGGCGTCGCGCCCACGAACGCCGCCGACTTGTACTCCTGCGTCGTCCCGGTCTTCGCCGCGATCGGCCGGTTCCACCCCATCTGCCTGGCGGCGGCCGCGGAGGTGCCGCCCGCGGCGTCGTCCTTCGACAGGCCCGTCATGAGTGTGTCGGCGATGGCCGGGTCGAGCGCCTGGCGGCAGGCCGCCTGCGTGACCGGGACCGACGCACCGGTGCGGTCCGTGATCGACTGCAGCGGCGAGGGCGGGCACCAGGTGCCGTGGCCGGCGAGCGTGGCCTGCACGTTCGCCAGCTCCAGCGCGCTGGTCGGCGTGACGCCCAGGGTGAACGACGCCTGGTTCTGCTGCTTCATGACGTCCGCGATCGACGCCGTCCCCGGCTTCCCGCTGTACGGCGTCTCGGCCAGCGACGTGAGCCCCAGCCGGACCGCCATGTCCACCACCGGCGGGATCCCGGTGCTCTCCTCCAGCTTCACGAACGCCGTGTTGGGCGACTCGGCGAGCGCGTCCTGCAGGGTCAGCGCCGTGCGGTAGTTGCCGGCGTTGCCCACCGGGATCGGGCGCCCGGCCCCGTTCCTGTAGATCGGCGACGTGTACCCGCTGGGCGGCACCGGGATCACGGTGTCGATGCCGATCAGGTGCTGCTCCATGGCCGCGGCCGCCGTGAAGATCTTGTAGACCGACCCCGCCCCCATGTTCTCCGGCTCGTAAGGCAGCCCGTAGCTCGACTCGCCCTGCTTGTTGCCGAAGGTGCGGTTGGCCGCCATCGCGACGACCTGGTGCGCGTCCGTGCCGGGGCGGACCACGGCCATGACGTCGGCGACGTGCGGCTGGGTCGGCGGCACCTGCCCGTCGACCGCCGCCTTGGTCTTGGCCAGCGCGTCGGGATCCAGGCTGGTCCGGATGGTGTACCCGCCGCCCGACAGGTCGTCGGTGGGGAAGCCGGACTGCTTGAGGTAGGCGAGCACGTAGTCGCAGAAGTAGCCGGCGTCGCCCGCGCCGATGCACCCCTCGGCCGGGATCGTCGGGTCCGGCACCACGCCGAGCGGCGCGGTCGCCGCCTCCGAGGCCTGCTCCTGGCTGATCGACCCCTGCTGGCGCAGCGCCTCGATCACGACGTTGCGCCGTCCGGTGGCGCCGTCCGGGTGCGTGACGGGGTCGTACTCGGCCGGGCTCTGCACCATCCCGGCCAGCAGCGCGGCCTGCGGGACGGTCAGCGCGGCGGCGTCGACCCCGAAGTACGCCTGCGCCGCGGCCTGCACCCCGTAGGCGCCGTGCCCGAAGTACACGAGGTTGAGGTAGCGGGTGAGGATCTCGTCCTTCGACAGCTCGTGGTCGAGGCTGACCGCCAGCTCGGCCTCCTTGAGCTTGCGCGCGTAGCTGGGCGCCACCGCGGCCTGCCGCTCGGCGTCCGTCCGCGCGGCGACGTAGAGGTCGTAGTTCTTCACGTACTGCTCGGTGAGCGTCGACGCGCCCTGTGTGGCTCCGCCGTTCGAGTTGTTGACGAGCGCGCGGGCGGCGCCGATCGGGTCGAACCCGCCGTGCTCGTAGAAGCGGCGGTCCTCGATCGCGACGATCGACGCCTTCATCGCCTGCGAGATCCGATCGCTCTCGACCGGGACGCGGTACTGGTCGTAGAGCGACGCGACGGTCCGGCCCGTGGCGTCCTCGACCGTGGTCACCGCGGGCAGCACGCCCGCCTTCAGATCCGCGTTCGTGCCCACCGCGGAATCGCTCACCGCGCCCGCCAGGAGCCCGATTCCGCCGGCGAACGGGAACAACATTCCGGCGACCAGGACACCGGCCACGACGACCAGCACCGCCAGCCGTCGCACACCCCACGCGAGACCCACGGGTGCACTGTCTACCAGCAGGGACCGTCAACCGCCGGTGAGCCCAGGATCATCCCGAAACGCCCCTTCCGGACGATCATCGGCAATTCGTACGCAATTCCCGCGGACGCCGGAGAATTGCGCACCCGGCTCTGGAGTGCGATTCCGCGGAGGCGCACACTGGACGGGTCGCACGAGGGCGGAGGGACGACGATGGGTGAGCTGAGCGTCTGGCACTGGCTGGTCGTCATCGGGGTGTTCGTGCTGCTGTTCGGGGCCCGCAAGCTGCCCGAGGCGGCCCGCGGACTCGGCCGTTCCGCCCGCATCCTCAAGGCCGAGCTGCGGGCGGAGGACACCGTGCCCGCCCCGGCCGCACCGACCGCACCCGCGGGGCCGACGGCACCTGCGGCGCCCGCGGCGACGGCCCCGGCCACGGAGACCGCCCCCGCCACGGAGGCCACCCGCCCGAACGGGACGTGACGATCCCCGCCCGACGGTCGGTCGACACCGCCCCGGGCGCGACCTAGCGTCGTCCGGGTGAAGGTCAGGATCGGGATCGGGTCGCTCCCCACGCCGGCGACCGGGGACGGCGGCTTCGCGGAGCTGGTGGACGAGCTGGAGGCCCGCGGGATCGACTCGCTCTGGCTGCCCGACCTGGTCGGCACGGACTCCGTCGACGCGCTGACGGGCATGGCCTTCGCGGTCGGCCGCACGCGCTCGCTCAAGGTCGGCACGGGCGTGCTCGTGCTGCCCGGCCGCAACCCCGCGCTCGTCGCGGCGCAGCTCGCGTCCCTGGCAGCGTTGGCGCCCAAGCGGATCCTGCCCGCCTTCGGCGTGCGCCCCGCCCGGGCACCGGAGCGCCAGCTCTACCCCGTGCCCGACGGGAAGCGCGCCGCGGTGTTCGAGGAGGCGCTGGTCGTGGTCCGGCGACTGCTGGCCGAGGAGCGCGTCACGCACCACGGCGAGTTCTTCGACCTGGACGACGCGACGATCGGTCCCCGTCCGCCCGGCCGCCTCGACCTCTGGCTCGGGGGGCGCGCGCCCGTCGGCCTCGAGCGGATCGGCCGGCTCGCCGACGGCTGGCTGGGGAGCTTCGTCACCCCCGCCGAGGCCGCCGGGTGCCGGGAGACGATCGAGCGCGCCGCCGCGGCCGCGGGCCGGGAGATCGAGGAGGACCACTACGGGACCAACCTCGCCGTGGTCCCGCCCGAGGCGACCGTCGGGCAGGTCGAGGCGGCCCTCGCGGCATCGCTGGACCGGCGGCCCGACGTGGACCCGCAGAAGATCGTGGCGCACGGCTGGGCCGAGGCGCGCGACCGGATCCGCGAGTACGTCGACGCCGGGCTGACCAAGTTCGTGGTGCGCCCGGCCACGCCGGTCGCCTCGTGGCAGGGCTTCCTCGACGCGTTCGACCAGGAGCTGCGCCCCCTCGAGACGTGAACGCCGAGACCTGAACGCCGGGACGTGAGGGCGGGCGGCCGGTGTGGCAGGGTTCCGACACGTGAGCGTCCGACGGGTCCGTGATCGAGACGAGGCGGGCCGCGCCCGCAACGCCCGCCCCCGGGACGCCGCCGGGCGGCCCCTTCCCTACGGCACCCCGGGCGTCCCGCAGATTCCCGACGATCTCGACCTGACCCCCGAGGAGACGGTCACCGAGGCCCAGCGGCTGCTCGACGAGGGGCTGCCCTTCCAGGCGCACGAGGTCCTGGAGGCGGCCTGGAAGTCGTCCGGGCCCGAGACCCGCGACCTGTGGCGGGCGCTCGCCCAGTACGGGGCCGGGCTCACGCACGCCCAGCGCGGCAACGCCCGCGGGGCCGTCTCGCTGCTCGAGCGCGCGTCGGACGGGATCGCCCGCTGGGTCGGCGACCCGCCGGCGGGCCTCGACCTGCGCGGCCTGCAGGACCACGGCTTCGCCCTCGCCGCGCGGATCGAGCGGGCGGGCAGCACGGACGACGTCACGTCCGAGGACCTCCGCCCCGCGCTGCGTGGTTGATCAGTCGGCCGCCTCGTCGACCGCGCGGAGCACCCGAAGGGCGTTGCGGCCGGCCAGCTTCCCGCAGTCCGCGGCGCTCCAGCCGCGGGCGAGCAGGGCGTCGAACAGCCGCGGGTAGGCGCTCACGTCCTCCAGCCCGGCGGGCAGCTCGGCGACGCCGTCGTAGTCGCCGCCGATCCCGATGTGGTCGATCCCGGCGACCTCGCGCACGTGCTCGAGGTGGGCCACGACGTCGTCGAGCGTGGCCCCGGGCGGCGGCGGGCCGTCCCAGCCCGCGGCGAAGGCCTCCCGCGCCCGCAGGTCCCGGTGGTCCTGTCCGGCCGCGGCCATCGCGTCCGCGAGCCGGGCGTCCCAGTCCGCGACGGCGCGCGAGACGAACCGCGGGACGAAGGTCACCATGCAGACGCCGTCGTTGTTACGCAACGACTCCAGGACGTCGTCGGGCACGTTGCGGGGGTGGTCGGTGACCGCGCGGGCCGACGAGTGCGTGAACAGCACGGGCGCGGTGGTGGTCGCAAGGGCCGCGCGCATGGTCGTGGCGGCGACGTGGGAGAGGTCCACGATCATGCCGATCCGGTTCATCTCGGCGACGACGGTGTGGCCGAAGTCCGACAGCCCACCGTGCACCGGCTGGTCCGTCGCGGAGTCCGCCCACTCGGTGTTCAGGTTGTGCGTCAGGGTCAGGTAGCGGACCCCCGAGCGGCGCAACGCCCGCAGGACCTGCAGCGACCCGCCGATGCTGTGCCCGCCCTCGGCGCCGAGCAGCGAGGCGATCCATCCGTCGGCGAAGGCGGCCTCCACCTCGTCGGCCGTCGTGACCACGCGCAGGTCGGCCGGGTAGGTGTCGGCGAGCCGGTACACCCGCTCGACCTGCTCGACGACGGCCCGGACGGCGGCGTCGCCGGTGTAGGAGCACGGCACGTAGACCGACCAGAACTGCCCGCCCACCTTCCCGGCGCGCAGCCGCGGCAGGTCGGTGTGCAGCCGCGGCTCGCCCCGGGCCAGGTCCGGCTCCGGCTCGCCGAGCGTGCGCAGCGCCCAGGGCAGGTCGTTGTGGCCGTCGATCAGCGGGGTGCCGGAGAGCAGGTCGGTGGCGTGCACAGCCGAGCAGTGTGCACCGGTGATCGCGGACCGGCAGACTGGGCCACGTGGACGGCTCCCCCCGCGTGGCCCGCGTGGCCCTGGTCCTGCACCCGCGCAACGACGTCACGGAGGTCGCCGAACGCGTCGTCGGGCTGGCGAACGCCCACGGCGTCGAGGTGCTGGTCCGCGCCCTCGACGCGGGCCGGGTCCCCGGCGCGGTCCCGGTCGGCTCGGACGAGCTGGCCGCGGAGGCCGACGGCGTGGTGAGCCTCGGCGGCGACGGCACCATGCTCGGCGCCCTGCGCCTGGTCGCCGACAAACCGGTCCCGGTCCTCGGCGTGCACCTCGGCAACCTGGGCTTCCTCGTCGAGGTGCACCCGTCGGAGCTCGACTCGGCGCTGGCCCGGCTGCTCGACGGGGACTTCGTGGAGGAGCCGCACAGCGCCCTGCGGATCAGCGCGGGCGAGCGGCGGGCGGTGGCGTTCAACGACCTGGCCCTCGCCCGGCACCCCGGGCGCGGGACCGTCGACGCCACCCTCGCCGTGAGCGGCCTGCGGTACGGCTACTACCGCTGCGACGCCCTGGTCGTCGCCACGGCGGCCGGCTCCTCGGCGTACAGCTACGCGGCGGGCGGGCCGCTGGTGTCGCCGTCGGTGGGCGGGATCGTGGTCACGCCCTCGGCGCCGATGTCGGGGATCTCCCGGCCGCTGGTGCTGTCCGAGGCGGACACCCTGCAGCTGGAGCTCAACCCGCGGTGCGGGGCGCTCGCCCTGGAGGCGGACGGGATCGGGCACGGCGAGGTCGGGCCCGGGGACCGGGTGGAGATCTCCGTGCAGGCCGCGGCCGGGCGGGTGGTCCGGCTGGATCCGGACGTCCACGCCCAGCGCAGCCGGGTCAAGCTGAGCCTGCTGGACCTCCCCCTCCTCCCCGAGCAGCTGCGCGAGCTGCTGCCCGGGGAGGTGCGGGAACGGCTGGAGGCCCGCAGCGGCTAGGTCGTCCTAGTAGATGATGACGCCGCGGATGTTCTTGCCGTCGTGCATGTCCTGGTAGCCCTGCTGGATCTCGTCGAGCGAGTAGGTCTTGGTGATCAGCTCGTCGAGCTTGAGGTGCCCCTGCTGGTACATCTCCAGCTGGCGCAGGATGCCGAAGCTCGGCGCCGAGGCACCGAACAGGGCGCCCTGCAGGCGCTTCTGGAACAGGGTCAGCTCGGAGATGGCGATCGGCACGCCGACCTCCGAGATGTCGCCCAGGCCCGTCACGACCGCCGTGCCGGCCTTGCGGATCGCGGCGAAGGCCTGCCCGACGTGCTCGGGCTTGGTCACGCCGACGGTCACGATCGCCGAGTCGGCGCCCTGCCCGTTGGTGAACTGCTTGGCGAGCTCGGTGGCCTCCTCCATCGAGTCGACCGCGTGCGTGGCGCCCAGCTCCTGCGCCTTCTCCCGCTTGAACGCCACCGGGTCCACCGCGATGATGTTCGACGCGCCGGCGTGCCGGGCGCCCTGCACGGCGTTGATGCCGATGCCGCCGATGCCCATCACGATCACGGTGTCGCCGGGCTTGACCTCCGCGGAGTTCACCGCCGAGCCCCACCCGGTGCCGACGCCGCAGCCGACCAGGCAGGCCTTGTCGAGCGGGATGTCGTCCGGCACCACGACGGCCGAGTCGATCGCGACCGTGGTGGTCTCGCAGAAGGTCGAGATGCCGCACATCTGGCCGACGGGCTGGCCGTTGTCGAGGTGGAGCCGGAAGCTCTCCGGGTCGTCCCAGCGCGACCCCTGCAGCAGGGTCGAGCCGAGGTCGCACAGGTTCTGCTGGCCGGTTGCGCACCAGCGGCAGCGGCCGCAGCCGGGCAGGAACGAGAAGACGACGTGGTCGCCCTCCTTGTAGCCCCGCGTTCCCGGGCCGACCTTGGTCACGATGCCGGCGCCCTCGTGCCCGCCGGCGAACGGGTAGACGCCGACCGGGATGTCGCCGGTGGCCACGTGGTCGTCGGAGTGGCACATGCCGGACGCGACCATCTGGACCTGGATCTCGCCGTTCTGGGGGTCGTCGACCTCGAGGTCCACGACCTCGTACTTGCCCGGCGCCTGCCGAATCACTGCTCCGCGGGTCTGCACTTCGTGTTCCTCCTGGGACACCGTCGTCACATGGGGAGATGCGCACCCGACCCTATGACCGGGGTCACCAAAGGGGAAGAGCCGGGTGGTCCGGCGTCACGTCGATGAAGAACGTCGACCACCCGGCCCCGCAGCTCGGTACGGGAATCAGTACAGGATGACGCCCCGGATGTTCTTGCCGTCGTGCATGTCCTGGTACCCCTCGGCGACCTGGTCCAGGGTATAGGTCCGGGTGACCAGCTCGTCGAGCTTGAGGACGCCGGCCTTGTACAGCTCCAGCTGCCGGTGGATGTCGTAGTTCGGGTTGGAGTTGCCGAACAGCGCCCCCTGCAGCCGCTTCTGGAACAGGGTCAGCTCGGAGATCGCGATCGGCAGCCCGACCTCGGAGAAGTCGCCCAGCCCCGTGACGACCGTCGTCCCCGCCTTCCGGGTCGTGGCGAACGCCTGGGCGACGTGCTCGCCCGTGGTCACGCCGACCGTCACGATCGCCGAGTCCGCGCCCTGGCCGTTGGTGAACTGCCGGGCGAGCTCGCCCGCCTCCTCCATCGAGTCGACCGCGTGCGTGGCACCCAGCTCCTGCGCCTTCTCGCGCTTGAAGGCCACCGGGTCCACCGCGATGATGTTCGACGCCCCGGCGTGCCGGGCGCCCTGCACCGCGTTGATCCCGATTCCGCCGATGCCCATCACGACGACGGTGTCCCCCGGCTGCACGTTCGCGGCGTTGACGGCCGAGCCCCAGCCCGTGCCCACCCCGCACCCGGTGAGACAGGCCTTGTCCAGCGGGATGTCGTCGTCGATCTTGACGGCGGAGTCGACGGACACCGTGGTCAGCTCGACGAAGGTCGAGATGCCCGCCATCTGCCCGACCGGCGTGCCGTCGGGCATCTGCAGGACGTAGCTGGAGGGATCCGTCCAGCGCGGCCCGGCGAGGATGCCGGCGCCGAGGTCGCAGAGGTTCTGCATGCCGTTGGCGCAGTACCGGCAGTGCCCGCACGAGGGCAGGAACGAGAAGACGACGTGGTCGCCCTCCTGGATGCCCTTCTGGTTGCGACCGGCCTTCGTGACGATCCCGGCACCCTCGTGACCGCCCGCCATGGGGTAGGTGCCCACCGGGCAGTCCCCGGTGGCGATGTGGTCGTCGGAGTGGCACATCCCCGAGGCGACCATCTTCACCTGGATCTCGTTGTCCCTCGGGTCGTCGACCTCGAGCTCGACGACCTCGTACTTGCCCGGCGCCTGGCGAACCACGGCGCCACGGGTGGCTGTGCGCATACCGCTCTCCTCCGACCTCGCTGTCCGGCACCGCCCCGCGGCGCCCACCTCACCGTGCACCATGCTGAACACTCGTTCAACCTCTGGGCGCCGAGGCAGCTCAGCCCGTCGCCGGGCGTTGACCGCTCGTTCCGGCCGACGGCAAGCAGAGATCACCAGGCCCTGTCGGAGGGGGCAGGGCCGACGAACCGGGGCCCGGTCTCAGCGGGGCATGCGGCGCCAGAGCGCGCGAGGCGCGTGCCGGAGCAGGGCGAAGATCGGCCGCAGCACCCGGGGCACCCACACCTCGTCCCGCCCGGCGCGCAGCGCGGCGACCGTGGCGTCGGCGACCTGGTCCGGGGTGCTGGAGAAGGGGGCCGGTCGCATGCCCTCGGTCATCCGCCCGATCACGAAGCCCGGCCGCACCAGGACGAGGCGGACCCCCGACCCGTGCAGCGCGTCGGCGAGGCCGGAGGCGAACCCGTCGAGTCCGGCCTTCGCGCTGCCGTAGACGTAGTTCGCGCGCCGGACGCGAGCCCCCGCCACGGACGAGAACACGACGATCGTGCCGCTCCCCCGCGCCCGCATGATCTGCGCCAGCTCGGTGAGGACCTGCACGTGCGCCACGTAGTCGGTGTGCACGATCTGCACCGCGTGCGCCGGGTCGGCCTCGGCGCGGGTCTGGTCGCCGAGCAGCCCGAAGGCGACGACGGCGGTGTCGACGGAGCCGTGGCGCGCCACCACGTCGTCGAGCAGGGGGCGGTGGGCGGTGAGGTCGTCGGCGTCGAACTCGACGCGCTCGACCTGGGCCCCCTGCTCCCGGACCACCTTCTCCTCAGCGTCGAGGTCGCTGCTGCGGCGCGCGGCGAGGACCACGGTCGACGCCTCGCGCCCCGCCAGCCGCCGCGCCACCGCGACCCCGATCTCGCTCCGCCCACCCAGCACCAGCAGCGTCCCGGTCACGGGCGGGAGTCTCGCAGGGGCGGTCAGTCGCCGAGGGAGAGGCCGAGTCCCGCGCGCAGCTCGTCGGCGGTGCAGGTCAGCGTGCCGCGGTGCGAGACCTCGACCTGTAGAAGTCCTCGCCGGCCGGGACGTCGGCCACGGTGAAGGTGAAGTCGCAGGTGGTCGAGCTGCTCACACGGCCGGACGACAGCGAGCCGGTGGCGATCACGGCGCCCGCGGCGTTCGCGATCGTCACGCCGGTGCCGGCGTGGATGTCGGAGTAGCCCCCGTCTCCGCTGCACACGGAGCCGGAGCTGAAGCCGCCGTAGCCGTAGTAGCCGTCGTCGACCAGTCGGAAGGTGCCGGTGACGTCCATCGACGAGGCCGCGGACGCCACCGCCCCGATCCCGATCACCAGGCCGAGCGCGGCGAACCCGGCCGCGATCCCGCCGACGAACACGCCCTTGCGGGAGCGCACAGGAGCGGGGGCACCGGGAATTTCGAACATCGGCCCGCCGTAGGGCAGGGAGCCGTAGCCCGGCGGCGGTGCCACGGGCCCGAGGCCGGCGGGCGGGCCGTACGGGTCGGCGATCGGCCGCGGGTGGGGCGCCGGGACCGGCGCGTACTGCCGCGGCACCACGGGGATCGCGATCGTCGGGTCCTCGGCCACCTCGCCCCGCACGACCTCGTCGGGCAGGACGCCGGCCCTCGGGGCCGTGCGCTCGGGCTGGGTGGTGGTCATCGGGGTCCCCTCGGGAGCGGTGCCGGACACCCTGCCCATCGCGACCGCGGTGGGGCCATTAGCACCAACGCGGCCGTTTCGTCACGATGAGGTAGACGGCGCGGCGCAACACCCGCGAAACACGGCCCACCTACCGTCGAGCCGTGCCCGAGGTGCTCTTCGACGTCCGCTGGCCGGACGGCTCCACACAGTCCTTCTACTCCCCGTCGCTGATCGTCGAGGAGTACTTCCACGCAGGTCACACGTACCCGGTGGGCGACTTCGTCGACACCAGCCGGACCTGCATGCGGATCGCCGACCAGCGCGTCCGGCAGAAGTACGGCTTCGGCTGCGCCCAGTCCGTCGCGACCATGGCGGGCATCGAGCAGGCGGCGGCCCGGTTCGCCGCCGACGAGCACGTCACGCTGGAGGCGTTCCGCCGCTAGGAGGGCGCTGGACCATACTGACCCGGTGACCGGCGAACGACGGGCCGCGGTGCTCGGCTCCCCCATCCGCCACTCGCTGTCCCCGGTGCTGCACCGCGCGGCCTACGACGCGCTCGGCCTCGCCGGCTGGTCCTACACCGCGCACGAGGTCGACGAGGCCGGGCTCCCGGCGTTCGTCGACGGGCTCGACGGCACCTGGGCCGGGCTCTCCCTGACCATGCCGCTCAAGCGCGTCGCCCTGGAGGTCGCCGACCGGGTCAGCCCGCTCGCCGCCGCCACCGGTGCCGCGAACACCCTGGTCCTGCGCCCCGAGGGGCGGCTGGCGGACAACACCGACGTGGCCGGGATCGTCCGCGCGCTGCAGGCGGCGGGTGTCTCGGCGGTCGAGCGGGCCGTCGTGCTGGGCGCGGGTGGCACGGCGCAGGCCGCGCTCGCGGCGCTGCGCGAACTGGGCACGAAGGACCCGGTCGTCCTGGTCCGCGACGCCGGCCGCGCCGGTGAGCTGACGGCCGCCGCCGAACGCCTCGAGGTCCAGCCCGAGGTCCGCGCCCTGCTGGGCGGGGCCGGCACCGACCTCGCCGCCGCGTCGGGACTGCTGACCGAGGCCGACGTCGTCGTGTCGACCCTGCCCGCCGGTGCCGCCGACGAGTTCGGCGGCCTCCGCTGGAACCCCACCACCGTGGTTCTCGACGTGATCTACGCGCCCTGGCCGACCGCCCTCGGTGCCGGTGCGGCGGCCGCGGGCTGCCGGGTCGCCAGCGGGCTGGACATGCTGCTGCACCAGGCGGTCGCGCAGGTCGAGCTGATGACCGGCCGCCCCGGCCCGGTCGAGGCCATGCGTACCGCCCTCGACGAGGCCGTCCTCGCCCGCTCCTGAGTTCCCGTTGCACGAACGGCCCGTTCGTGCGGACCTACCGCACGAACGGGCCGTTCGTGCGATGCTCGGCCCCGTGACCGACGCCGCCGAGCGGGCGATCCTCGATCTCCTGGCCCCCCGCACCGGCACGATCTGCCCGTCGGACGCCGCCCGCGCCGTCGATCCGGACGGCTGGCGGGACCGGATGGACGAGGTCCGCGCCGCGGCCCGCCGCCTCGTCGCGGCCGGGAAGGTGGAGATCACGCAGAAGGGCGAGGTCGTCGACCCGGACACGGCCCGCGGACCGATCAGGATCCGTAGGGTCCGCTGAGTGAGCGACACCTACACCCACGGCCACCACGACTCGGTCCTGCGCTCGCACCGCAACCGGACCGTCGAGAACTCGGCCGCCTACCTCGCGCCGCTGCTCCGCGCCGGGCTGGACCTGCTCGACGTCGGCTGCGGCCCCGGCACCATCACCCACGACCTGGCGGCCCGCGTCGCGCCGGGCCGGGTCCGCGGGATCGACGTCGTCGAGGATCCGCTGGTCGAGGCCCGCGCGCTCGGCGGAGCCGTCGAGTTCGCCGTCGACGACGTCTACGGCCTCGCCGATCCCGACGAGTCCTACGACGTGGTCCACGCGCACCAGGTCCTGCAGCACCTCTCCGACCCGGTCGCCGCGCTGCGCGAGATGCGCCGGGTCGCGCGGCCCGGCGGGGTCGTCGCCGCCCGGGACGCGGACTACGCGGCCTTCACGTGGTTCCCCCACGACGACCGGCTCGACGCCTGGCTCGCCCTCTACCGCGCCGTGGCGCACGGCAACGACGCCGAGCCCGACGCCGGCCGTCGCCTCCTCGCCTGGGCCCGGGCCGCCGGGTTCACCGAGCTCACCCCGTCCGCCTCGGTGTGGTGCTACGCCACACCGGAGACCCGTGCCTGGTGGGGCGGGCTGTGGGCGGAGCGGATCGTGTCGTCGTCGATCGCCACACAGGCGGTGGAGCGCGGCCTCGCCACCCGGGCCGACCTGGAGGACATGTCCAAGGGCTGGCGGGCCTGGGCGGCAAACGACGACGGCTGGTTCCTCGTCCCCCACGGCGAGATCCTGGCGCGCGCCTGACCTCGCTCAGTCAGGACCCGACCGCAGTAGCGCGTCGAGCTGGAGCGCGAACTGCAACTGTGCGAGGGTCTCCGCACCCCGGACGTCGAAGCCGAGGATCTCCTCCGCCCGACGAAGCCGGTAGGCCAGCGAGTTCACGTGGACGACCAGCTCCCTGGCGGTGTCCTTCGTTCGCATGCCGTGCCGCAGGAAACACTCGACGGTCGCGACCAGGTCGGTGCGATGCTCGGCGTCGTAGGCCAGTAGGGGGCCGAGGAACTCGTCCCGCAGCCGGGAGAGCCGGTCAGGAGAGGCCGAAGCCAACAGAATTCGGTAGATGCCGAACCGGCGCCCGTCGACGACGGTCGGTCCGGTGCGGCGGTCCCGACCCGCCAAGGCCGCGATCCGATCCCCGAACTCCAGCAGCTCGTCGAGCTCCACCAGGTCCGTGCACGCTCCGGCGACCACCACCCGAACTCCGTCGAGCGCGGACCGGACTGCCGTCTTCGCGAGTTCCTGGGCGACCAGGGCGGGGCCGTCCTCGACCCGCTCAGCGGTCTCCGGAACGAGCGCGGCAATTCGCCCTTGGTGCGCCGCAACCAGCGCTCCCGTGACGAGCTCGTCCACTCGGGACCGAAGTGCGGGGACCAGCGCCGCCTGCTCCTCGGGTTCGAGCCGGCCCGCCGTCCCGACGACCAGGACTTCGAGCCGTCCCCGTAGGCGGTAGCCGAGGCGGTCGGCGCGGTCGAGCACCTCGTCGACAGCACTGCCTGGGCGTACCGCGACAAGCTCACCGAGCAGCGCCGCGTCCGCCCGCTGCCGGCTCTGCAGCTGGACCCGCTCGCCCAGCATGTGCACGGCAACCGCCACAGCTCCATGCTCCAGTGCCTGGCGGACCAACGTGGGATCCAGGTGCTGCGGAACGTCGGCCCACACGCGCCCGACCTCCGTCCCCTCCACTGCCACCGGCGCGTGCTGCACCCCGGCCGGCGGTGCGGCGCCCGCTCCGGTCGCTGAGACCGCCCGCACGAGATCGCGGACCGCCGCCGGGCGGTCGAGGCGGTCGCCCACCGCCAGGACCCGCCCAGCTGGGTCTCCGATGACGACAGTGCCCTCGAGGAGCCGGGCGAGTGCATCCACCACGCCGGACAGGCCACGTCGTGCAAGAACGACGCCCATCAGCGTGTCGTGGATGTCCGCGGCACGTTCGCGGTAGCGCAGCAGGGCCTGCTGCTCGGCGAACCGGGCGTCCCTCTCCTGCCGCAGCGTCGCGGCCCGCACGGCGGATGCGGCAAACCCCGCGAGGGCGCTCATCACCGTCGTCTCCAGCGGCGTGAACTCGTGGACCCGTCGTAGGTAGACGGTCAGCACGCCGAGACAGCCGTCCCGCGAGCGGAGCGGGAAACAGCCGTAGGACCGGACGCCCTCACGGCGGAAGACCGCGTGGAAGTAGTGGAGCCGCGGCTCCCGCTCGACGTCCGCCACCACCGATGGTGCCCCCGTCCGGTAGGCCTCGCGGACGGGTGTCCAGGGGTGGGTCCCCGCACGCGGTGGCGGAATCCAGACGTTGCGGACGTAGTCGGGGCTCAGCGCGTGCGACCCCGCCGCGCGCATCGAGCCGCGGTCGTCCATGGTCAGCACCATGGCGTGGTCGTAGCCGAGCATGGTCACCGCGGTGGCTGCAACGTGGTCGAGGAAGTCCGCGAGCTCGGTGAACCGGTCGACCTCGGACCCGAGCTCGCCGAGGGTGTGCAGCCAGGAGGCGAGGGTCTCGTAGAGGTCGGCGACCGGCACCGGCTCGGTCGCACTCACCACAGGACCGAGGCGGCGGAAGCGGCGGCCGGGACCGGAGGGAGTCCGAAGCGCCATCGCACCGCCCTCCGTGCCGCCCTCGGGGCGCACCCCGCCGCCCCCCTCATCGGAGGCTCGGGCTCACGGTCGCGGAGGCCGCCCGGCGGGCGCACCCCGCAGCTCCGGGCCCGTGGTGTGCAGATGACAGTACGTGGTCACACCGTCATCCGTCACGAATCCGGCAGGCGGCTCCGTAGCGCAGTCGTCCATCGCGTACCGGCAGCGGGTGCGGAAACGGCAGCCCGAGGGAGGGTCGGTCGGTGAGGGCAGGTCGCCCCGCAGCACCACCCGTTCACGAGCCCGCTGACGGAGCGGGTTCGGGTCGGGGACGGCCGCGAGCAACGCCTCGGTGTACGGGTGCCGGGGCGCGGTGTAGACGGCGTCGGCGGGGCCCTCCTCCACGATCCGGCCCAGGTACATGACGGCGATCCGGTCACTGACGTGCCGGACGACCGACAGGTCGTGCGCGATGAACAGGTACGTCACGCCCAGGTCCCGCTGCAGGTCCTGGAGCAGGTTGACGACCTGCGCCTGGGTCGAGACGTCCAGCGCCGAGACCGGCTCGTCGAGGACGAGCAGGTCGGCACCGACGGCGAGCGCGCGGGCGATCGCCGCACGCTGCAGCTGTCCGCCGGACAGCTGCGACGGGTACCGGTCCAAGTGCTCCGACGCCAGCCCGACCCGCGCGAACAGCTCCTCCAGCCGTGGCCGGGCGGCGGCCGTGGTGAGGCCCTCGTGCGTGCGCACCGGCTCGGCGACGCTGTCCGCCAGCGTCGAGGTCGGGTCGAAGGACGAGTACGGGTCCTGGAACACCATCTGCATCCGGCGGCGGAGCCCCCGCAGCTCGGACTCGGGCAACCCGACGAGGTCCCGGCCGCCGAACCCGACCGAGCCGGACGTCGGCTCGGCCAGCCGCAGCACCAGCCTGCCGAGGGTGCTCTTGCCCGAGCCGGACTCGCCCACCAGCCCGAGTGTGGTACCCCGGGCCAGGGCGAGGTCTACGCCGTCGACGGCCCGGACCTCACCAACGGTGCGGCGCAGCAGCCCGCGGCGGATCGGGAACCGCTTGGTCAGGTCGGTCGCGGTGAGCAGCGGCGGGGCCAGAACGGGCGGCGCAGTCATCAGCGGGCTCCTTCCAGGGTCAGCTCGTCCGAACGGAGGCACCGCACCCGGTCCCCGCCGCCGAGGTCCGCCAGCGGGACGACGGCGTCGGCGCAAGCGGCCACCGCATACGGGCAGCGGGTCCGGAACCGGCAGCCCGACGGCAGCCGGTCCAGCGCGGGCACGGTGCCGGGGATGACGGTCAACCGCTCGTCGCGGCGCCCGACCTGCGGCATCGCGCCCAGCAGGCCCGCCGTGTACGGGTGCCGGGGCCGCGCGAACACCTCGGTGACCTCGCCCTCCTCGACGACCTCGCCCGCGTACATCACGACGACGCGGTCGCACAGGTCGCTGACCACGCCGAGGTCGTGCGTGACGAGCACGACCGCGAAGTCCAGCTCGCGCTGCAGGTCCCGCAGGACGCCGAGGATCTGCGCCTGGATGGTCACGTCGAGGGCCGTGGTCGGCTCGTCCGCGATCAGGACGCGGGGCTCACAGGCCAAGGCCATCGCGATCATGACGCGCTGCCGCATACCGCCGGACATCTGGTGCGGGTAGTCGTCCATCCGTTCCGAAGCGGCAGGGATGCCGACGCGCTCGAGCATCTCCAGCGCCCGGGACCGCGCGGTGGCCCGGTCGGCACCGCCGTGCAGCCGCACCGACTCGGCGACCTGGCTGCCGATGGTGCGGGAGGGATCGAGGCTGGTCATCGGGTCCTGGAAGATCATCGAGACGTCGCTGCCGCGGACCGCGCGTATCTCGTCGAACGACATGCCGAGCAGGTCCTTGCCGCGTCGCTCGACCCGGCCCGCCGTGATCCGGGCGGCGGGTGGGAGCAGCCGCAGCACGGACAGCAGCGTCACGGACTTGCCAGACCCGCTCTCCCCCACCACCCCGACAACAGCACCGGATGGGACGTCGAGGTCCACGCCCTCGACGACGGCGTGCCCCGTGCCCTGGGCGAATCGCACCGCGAGGTCCCGGACGCGTAGGGCCGAGCCCTCGCCCGCCGGCGCGGTGGGGGCCGGCGCTCGGTCGACGACCGTCAGCCCGCGCTTCTCGCCGCGCTGCATCCGGGGTTCGTCCACGCCGCCGAGGACGCGGCGCAGGCCGTCGGCCAGCACGGTGAAGGACAGGACGGTCAGGGTGATCGCCAGGCCGGGGATGACGAGCTGCCAGGGCTCGGTGAACAGTGCGTGGTCGTAGGCGCGGCGCAGCATGTTGCCCCAGCTCGCCTCCGGCGGCCGCGCGCCGAGGCCGAGGTAGCTCAGCCCGGCCTCGGCCAACAACGCGGTGCCGAGGTAGAAGGACACCGAGACGATCAGTGGGGACCGCAGGTTGGGCAGCACCCGGTGCCGCAGGATCGTCAGCCGCGGCGTCCCGATGGTCCGGGAGGCCTCGACGTAGGTCTCCTCGCGGATCGCCAGGGTCTGCCCGCGGACGAGCCGGGCGAGGCCCGGGGTGAACACCACGGCCAGCGCCAGGATGATCTTGTCCAGGCCCGCGCCGAGGATGCCGGCGACCGCGAGCGCCAGGACCAGCGGCGGGAAGCTCAGTCCGGCGTCGGTGATCCGCATCAGGACGTTGTCGACCCACCCGCCCCTGTAGCCGGCGATCAACCCGATGACCAACGCGAGCACCAGGGCGATGCCGACCGTCGCGAAGCTCGCGGCCATCGACAGCCGGGCCGCGTACATCAACCGACTGAGGATGTCGCGCCCGAGGTCGTCCGTGCCGAGCAAGTGGCCGGGGCCCGGCGGGGAGAGCGGCGGCGCGACGTTGAGCAGGGTCGGGTCGTGCGGCGCGAGCCACGGCGCGAACGCCGCGACCAGCAGGACGAGTGCGAGGAATCCGGCCGCGGCGGCCGGGGCGGGCTTGGCGAACAGCCTGCGCATGGCCGCGATCACGGGCGGGCTCTGTCGCTGCGGGACGCTCCTGGTCTCGGCGGCCGCCGGCGCCGTCGTCTGGGTGGGGGTCGCCATCAGGCCACCCGCACCTTCGGGTTGAGCAGCGCGTAGCTGATGTCGACGAGCAGGCTCATGCCGACCTGGAACAGGACGAAGATCATGGTCACCCCCTGGATCACCGGGAGGTCGCCGCCGACGATGCCGTCGAGCAGGTACGAGCCGAGCCCCGGGATGGAGAAGATCTGTTCGATGATCACGGTGCCGCCGAGCAGATAGCCGACGTGCACCGCGAACACGGTGATCGCCGGGCCCGCCGCGTTGCGCACCGCGTGCCCGCCGATCACCTGCCGGGCCGACGCGCCCTTGGCCCACAGCGTGCGGATGTAGTTGCTGCCGAGTTCGCCGATCAGCGCCGCGCGCAACTGCCGGGACAGCTCGGCGGACAGGAAGAAGCCCAACGCGATCGCGGCGAGCAGGATCGACTGCAGCCAGCCGACCGGCGAGTCCGTGAAGGGCACGTACCCGGCGGGCGGTAGCCAGCCCAGCCCGACCGCGAACACCACGATCAGGATCGCCGCGAACCAGAAGTTCGGGACGCCGACGCCGAGGGTCGAGGTGACCCGGTTGACCCGGTCCGCGATCCCGCCGGGCCGGGTGCCCGCGAGCACCCCGAGCGGTACTGCGATCACCAGCGCCACCACGACGGCCGCGATCACGAGGCCGACGGTCACGGGCAGCCGCTGCCCGATGGACTCCATCACCGGCACCCCGCTGAACAGCGAGGTTCCGAAGTCGAGCCGGACGGCGTCCCAGAGCCAGTACAGATACTGCAGGACGAAGGGCTGGTCGAGGTGCAGCCGCTCGCGGATCGCTTCGACCGCCTGTGGGGTGGCGTTGGGTCCGCCCGCGAGGGTCACTGCCGGGTCCCCCGGCAGAAGCGAGGTCAGCATGAACACGGCGAAAGAGACGACGAGAAGGATCGGGACGAGCGACAGCAGCCGCCGGCCGACGAGTGTGAGCACGGGTTCCCCTCCTACGGGCGCGGGCCGAGCGAGGCGTTGCGCAGGTCGGGCCCCTCCAGGTCGCCGCGGACCTCGGTGACCCCGCCCACCTCCGCCCGCATCCCGACGGCGATGGGCTCCTGGGCGAGGAAGAGCATCGGTTTCTCGGCCACCTCGACGGTCTGCAGCGCGGTGTTCGCCGCGATCTCCGCCTCCCGGCCGGTGGCGCCGAGGGTCTTGGCGTACGCGGCGTCGAACGCCGGGCTGCTGTAGCCGAGCCCGAGTCGCGCCTTGCTGACCAGAAAGCTGTCCGGCACCGAGTAGTTGATCGTCGACGCCATGATCGAGTCCGGTTTGGCCAGGGCGTCGTTGATGTAGTTCGGCGAGACGTTGATCTCCACCTCGACCCCGACCTGGTCGAGCTGGGCCTGCAGCACCTCGGCCGCGGCGACCATGACCGGCTGGTTCTGCACGAGCATCCCGATACGGAAGCCCTCCGGGTATCCCGCCGCGGCGAGCAACTCCCGGGCGCGCACCGGGTCGTAGCGTGGCGGCCCCTCCAGGTCGGCGGAGTGGTACGGCGAGCCGGGGAAGTACATGGTCTGCGTCGCCTGCCCCGCCCCGGCGTAGGCGACGTCGTTGACCATGTCCCGGTCGAAGGCCCAGGACAGCGCCTCCCGTACCTCGGGCACGGAGAAGGGCGGCCGGTCGAGCCGCATCTGGAAGTAGAGGACCTCGTTCCCCGGCTTGACCAGCGTGGTGAGCCCCTCGCGAGAGTCGACGACCGGGATGTCGGACAGGCTCACCGGGGCGAGGTCGATCCGGCCGGCGGCGAGTGCGGAGATCATCGGCGCGCCTCTGCCGTTCTGCACGAAGTCGACGCCGTCGAGGTGCTGCGCGGCAGGGTCCCAGTAGCCGTCCCACCGACGCACGGACAGCAGGGCGCCGCGGTCGAGCCGCTCGAATCGGTACGGCCCGGCCCCGACCGGCGCCGCGTTGAATCCGGCGCCCTTCTCCCGCACGGCGGTCGGGGACGCGATCTGCCCGAACGCCGACGACCGGGTGAACGTCACGTTGAACGCGTATGCCGTGACGGGCGCGGTGTAACGGACCCGCAGCACCAGTGGCGAGACCACCTCCATCGACTCGAAGGCCCGGAAGTCCGGGGTCTTGGACAGGGTGGGCTCGGCGAGGCCGCGCTCCCAGTTGAACCGGATCGCCTCGGCGTCGAGCGGGGTCCCGTCCTGGAACCGGACGCCCTCCCGCACGGTGAGCACCGCGGTCAGCGGGTCCGGCGCCTCCCACTTCGCGAGCAGGCCCGGGCGCAGGGTCCCGTCGTCGCTCCGGTAGATCAACCGGTCGAAGATCAGGTCCAGCCACGAGTTCTGGTTGGGCGTCAGGGAGCGGGACGACTGGACGGGGTCGAAGATCGGGCCGCCGCCGGGTGTGAGGTCCGCGCCGTAGCGCAGGATCCGGTCGCTCCCCGGCGCCGCGGCGGCGGAACCGCACCCCGCAAGGAGCAGAACGCACAGGGCCGCGAGCGCGAGTCGCCGCACGGCTCAGCCCCCCGCCACCGGGTCGGCGGCGCGCAGCTCGCTCACGACCTCGGCGGTGTCCTCGCCGAGCCGCGGCGCACGCACGCGCCCGGTCCCCGCTGTGAACACCGTCGGCATGCCCCGCCAGGGCAGCCCCGGCTGGGGCAGCGGCGTCCCGTCCGGCCCCTCGACGGCGGTGAAGAAGTCCCGGTCGTGCAGGTGTGGGTCGGCGGTGACGGCGGCCACCGGTTGGACCCGGGCCCACGGCAGCGCCCGGCGCTGGGCCTCGTGGAAGAGCTCGACGCTGTCCCGTTCCGCGCAGAACCGGGCGATCGCGGCCACGATCTCCGGCATGTTCGCCACCCGGTCCGCCTCGGCGACGAACCGCTCGGCGTGCAGGTCGTGGGCGAACCCGGCGCCGTCGAACCAGTCGAGGACCGCTGCGAACCGGCGGTCGTTCAGGTACAGCGTGAGCGCGCAGAGCCAACCGCCGTCGGCGCACCGGAACTGCCACTCCGGATTGTGCATCACCGCGGACGCGTGTCGGCCGGTGTGGCGGAACACCTCCTGCCCGCCGAACTCCCACACCGAGACCGGGATCTCCGTCGACACGGCGATGCTGTCGTGCAGCGCGACGTCGATCGTCCGCACGCCGACGGCGGGCCGGTCCCGCAGCGCCGCCACCGCGTAGACGGCCGCCAGCACGCCGCCGAAGTGCCGGGGCTGGTTCCCGACCGGAGTGATCGGGGTGCCCGGCTCGTCGTCGACCGCGTCGTACCCGGTCTGGCCGGTGACCCCGCCGAGCGACATCGACACCACGTCCGACGACCGGTAGTCCCGCCACGGCCCGGTCCGGCCGAACGGGGTGACCACGACGTGCACCAGGCCGGGCGCGAGACGCTCGAGCGTACGGCCGTCCAGCCCCACGCCCGCAGCGCCGTCCGGCCCGAGCCCGTCCAGCAACACGTCCGCCGCCGCGACCAACTCGTGCAGGGTCGCGCGGTCGCCGGGCCGTGCGAGGTCGAGCACGACGGACCGCTTGGCCGTGTTGTAGTGCAGGAACGGCAGGCTGTGCGCGCCGTCGTCGATCCCGTCGACGAAGGGACCGGCCGAACGGGTCGGGGCGCCGCCCGGCGGCTCGACCTTCACCACGTCGGCACCGAGGATCGCCAGCAGCATCCCTGTGTACTGGGCGTCGCCGTCGTCGAGCTCGACCACGCGCACGCCTGCGAGCGGGAGGGACATCTCAGACCGCCTGGGGGTAGTAGGAGGGCAGGGGCAGGCCGTCGGGCCAGGTCACGCCCGCCTCGCGCAGCTCGGCGCAGCGGGCCGGGTCCGCCTCGAGCCACTCGGCGAGCACCGCGTCGGTGTCGGCGCCGAGCAGCGGCCAGCGGTCCGCGAGCGGGAGCGGCTCGCCGTCGACGTGCACCGGCAGCGAGCCGAAACGGTGCTCCCCCACCCACGCGTGCGTGCGGCGCTGGAACACCTCCCGGGCCCTGAGCGACGGGTCGTGCTCGAGGCGGTCGCGGCCGCTCTGCACGGCCCCTGCGGGCACGCCGGCCGACTGCAGCCGCGCCATCAGCTCGTACTTGGTCTGCGTCCGGGTCCATTCGCTGAGGTGCGCGTCGAGCGAGTCCTGGTCGGCGACCCGACCGGCCACCGTCGCGTACCGGGGGTCGCGGGCCCACTCCGGGTCGCCGAGGCACTCCCGCAGGGCGGCCCACTGGTCGTCGTCGAGCACGGTGATGGCGCAGAAGCCGTCCGTGCCCTCGTCCGCGGTGCGGTAGACGCCGTAGGGGGCCCCGCGTTCGTAGCGGTAGCCGTCGACCGTGCCGTCCGGCCAGGCGCTGCGGTTGCCCGGCGGGAACGCGCCAGTGGTGGTGTCGGTGCCGTTGACCGCGGCGTCAAGCAGGAGCGGGGCCAGCATCGCCGCACCGGTCTCGACCTGAGAGAGGTCGATCCGGGTCGCCTCGCGCTCGGTTGGGGCGAGCGCCACGGTGACCGCGTAGGCGGCCTGGTAACCGGTCATGACGTCGAGGAACGAGTAGCCCCAGCCCGCGGGCGGGCGACCCGGCTCGCCCGACGCGTAGGTGACCCCACTGGCCGCCTGCGCGGTGGGGCCGTAGCTCACGTAGCTGCCGTGCGGCCCGGAGTGGCCGAACCCGGAGATGCTCAGGTAGACGATCCGGTCGTTGAGCTCCCGCATCCGGTCGAAGGTCAGCCCCCAACCCGCCATCACGCGCGGCGAGTAGCTCTCGACCAACACGTCCGCCGCGCCGATCAGCTCCTCGACCAGTGCCAGTCCCGCCGGCTGCCGGGGGTCGACCGTGAGGCTGCGCTTGCCGATGTTGAGGTCGGCGAAGAACCCGCCGCTGTCGTAGACGCCGGGGACGACGGGTGAGAACGAGAACACCCGGCCCGGGTCCGGCCGGGTCGGGTACTCCACCTTGACCACATCGGCGCCGAGCGCGGCGAGGACCTTCGTCGCGGTCGGCCCGGCGACGTTCCAGGTGAAGTCGACGACGCGGACCCCGGTCAGCGGTGCGAAAGGCATGCGCGATCCCCTCGGGCTCGGGTGCAGGGCTTGGGGTGCAGGGCTGGACCCGTCGCCTCGACCGGCGGGGCCCGGCCGCGGGTCCGGTGGACCGGCGCGGCATGACGTCCACGAGAATGACCCAGGTCACACTCGGTGTCGATTGGCGCACGCCACGAAGTCGGTGCCGTCCATTCGTGGTTCTGCACGGAATCCCGAGGAGGCCGTTGATCCCCAGGTGGGCGGCGGCTTACACCTGGGCGGCAGGCGTCGTCGACCCCATGGAGCCGCCGTGACCCGCTCACACCGCCGTCCCGTCGTCGCGGGCCTCGGCATCACCGACATGACCCGGCGGATCTACGGGCGCACCGCAGCACAGTTCGCGGTGGACGCCGTCCGGCTGGCACTCGACGACGCAGGGCTCGCCCTCGGGGACGTCAACGGTCTGCTCACCAACGCGGGGATCACCCGCGGCATCGGACTGTCCCTGCAGAAGGACCTCGGCCTGCGCGACCTGCGCCTGCTGTCGGAGATCCAGGCGTACGGGTCGTCCGCGGGCGCGATGGTGCAGTACGCGTCGATGGCGGTGGAGTCGGGGATGGTGGACGTCGTCGTGTGCGTTTTCGCCGACGCCCCGCTGCAGGAGGGCGGCGGGACCGGGGACGCCTACGCGAGCAGCCGGGCCACCCCCGCCGGCTTCGCGGCGATGCCGTTCGCGGCGGGCCTGCGCGGCGCACCGTCGATGTACGCGCTCGCGGCGCGCCGGCACATGCAGGCCTACGGCACCACGAGCGAGCAGTTCGGCGCGGTCGCGGTCGCCGCCCGCGAGTGGGCGGCCCGGAACCCCCTCGCCCAGATGCGCGAGCCGATCACGATCGCCGACCACCAGGCGTCGCGCTGGATCGCCGAGCCCCTGCACTTGTTGGACTGCTGCCTCGTCAGCAACGGGGCGATCGCGGTGGTGGTCACCTCGGCGGACCGCGCGGCCGCCCTGCGGCAACCGCCGGTACACGTCCTCGGCTGGGCGCAGGCCCACCCCGGGTACATCCGGGAGCGGAACAGCGAGTTCGGACTGGTGTCCGGCGCGACCCGATCCGGGCCGGAGGCGCTGAAGATGGCCGGGGTGACGATCTCCGACGTCGACGTCGCCGAGATCTACGACTGCTTCACCTACACGACGATCGTCTCGCTCGAGGACTACGGCTTCTGCGAGAAGGGCGAGGGCGGCCCCCTCGCGGAGTCGGGGGCGCTCGGCCCGTCCGGCTCCCTGCGGGTCAACACCGGCGGCGGCGAGCTGTCCAGCTACTACCTCTGGGGAATGACCCCGTTGTCCGAGGCCGTGATCCAGGCTCGCGGCCAGGGCGGCGACCGCCAGTCCGAACGGCACGACGTCGTGCTGGTGAGCGGCAACGGCGGCTTCCTCGACTACCACAGCACCCTGATCCTCGGCACGGGTCCGAGCTAAGGAGGACGAGATGTCCGTCGGAGTCATCCACCGGGACGCGGCCTCCGCCGCGTTCTTCGACGGCACCTCGCGCGGCGAGCTGCTGCTGCGCCGGTGCACCACCTGCGGCCACGCCTCGGAGCCCGCGACCGAGACCTGCCCCGCCTGCACCGGTCGGGAGCTGGACTGGGAGCCGGCCGCCGGGACGGGGGTACTCGTCTCCTGGGCCGTGGTCCACACCCGGTCGCAGGAAAGCACCGTTCGAACTCCGGTCGGCCTCGTCGAACTCGACGAAGGCCCGTGGCTGGAGATGCAAGTCGTCGGCATCGACCCGGACCGGCTCGTTCCCCAGCTGCGGATACACGTGGGGTTCGAGCGACCAGAGGGTGGCGAGACGCTGCCCGTGGCGCGGCCCGTCGACATTGACTGAACGAACGCTTAGCAAGGGAGCCGTTCGTGAGGCATATTCAAGTGACCGCCGACACGAGGGAGTGCTGATGGCCGACACCGACGTCGTCATCGTGGGGGCCGGGTTCGCCGGCCTGTACCAGCTGCACCGGGTGCGCGGGCTGGGTCTGCGCGCGCGGGTGTTCGAGGCCGGCAGCGGTGTCGGCGGCACCTGGTACTGGAACCGGTACCCCGGCGCGCGTTGCGACGTCGAGAGCCTCGAGTACTCGTTCTCCTTCTCCCCCGAGCTGGAGCAGGAGTGGGAGTGGACCGAGCGCTACCCCGCCCAGCCGGAGATCCTCCGGTACGCCGAGCACGTCGCCGACCGCTTCGACCTGCGCGGCGACATCACCTTCGACACCCGGGTCACGCACGCCACCTGGCGGGACGACCACTGGGAGATCCGGACGGACGGCGGCGAGGAGCTGACCGCCACCTACTGCGTCTTCGCCACCGGCTGCCTGTCCGTGCCCAAGGAGCCCGACCTGCCCGGCGTCGGGAGCTTCGCCGGCCCGATGTACTTCACCTCCCGCTGGCCGCACGAGGGCGTCGACTTCACCGGCCGGCGGGTCGCGGTGATCGGCACCGGCTCCTCCGGCGTGCAGTCCATCCCCGTGATCGCCACGCAGGCCGCAGAGCTGACCGTCTACCAGCGCACCGCCAACTACGTCGTCCCCGCGCGCAACGCCCCCCTCGACGCCGCCACCCAGGACGCCCGCAAGGCGGAGTACCCCACCTACCGGAAGCTGGCCCGCGAGTCGCTCGCCGGCCTGCTCGGCACGCCGTCCGAGGTCTCGGCCCTGTCCGTGACACCCGAGGAGCGCACCACGGCGTTCGACCAGGCCTGGGAGCGGGGCGGGCTGGGGTCGTTCCGGCAGTCCTTCGGCGACCTCGGCCTCACCCTGGAGGCCAACGACACCGTCGCCGAGTACATCCGCGGCCGGATCCGCGGGATCGTCGCGGACCCGGAGACGGCCGACGCGCTCGGCCCGAAGGACCACCCCTTCGGCACCAAGCGCCCCTGCCTCGACACCGGCTACTTCGAGACCTACAACCTCCCGCACGTCCGGCTCGTCGACCTGCGGAAGACGCCGATCGTCGCGATCGAGCCCACCGGCGTGCGGACCACCGACGAGCTCGTCGAGGTCGACGACCTGGTCCTCGCCACCGGGTTCGACGCGATGACGGGCGCGCTGCTGGCCGTCGACGTCCGGGGCCGGGACGGCGTGCGGCTGCGCGACGTGTGGGCCGAGGGCCCGAGCACCTACCTGGGCCTGGGCATCGCCGGCTTCCCGAACCTGTTCACCATCACCGGGCCGGGCAGCCCGTCCGTGCTGTCGAACATGCTCGTGTCGATCGAGCAGCACGTCGACTGGATCACCGACTGCCTCGCCGCGCTGGCCGGCCGGACGATCGAGGCGGACGAACAGGCGCAGGAGCGCTGGACCGCGCACGTCGCCGAGGTCGGCGCGCAGACCCTGATGCACCACGCGAACTCGTGGTACCTGGGCGCGAACGTGCCGGGCAAGCCGCGGGTCCTGCTGCCGTACGTCGGCGGGGTGGGCCCCTACCGGCAGATCTGCGACGACGTCGCGTCCAAGGGTTACGAGGGCTTCCGGCTGACCGAGACCGCGTAGCCGCCGCCGGTGTAGGGCTCGCGGTCCCAGGTCGCGAAGCGGTCCTCGGCCGCGAGCCCGGCGGCGGTGCACCAGGCGTCGTACTCGTCGAGGCCGGGCCAGCCCACCTGCAGGCTGAACCCGGCGATCAGCCGCCCGCCCGGCGCGAGGTGCCGGGCGCTGCCGGCGACGACCCCGGCCCGTTCCCGGGCGTAGGGGATCACGTTGCCGGCCAGGACCACGACGTCGAACCGGTCGGTGATGTCCAGGTCCTCCAGGCCGCTGCGGATCCACCGCAGCTCCGGCGCCTTGGCCGTCGCGGCGGCGATCATGTCCGGGTCGGGGTCGACGCCGACCACGGCGATCCCGCGGCGGGCCAGCTCGATGCCGACGCGCCCGGTGCCGCAGCCGCCGTCGAGCACCGATCCCGGGGAGTACGCGGCGACGAGGTCGGCCTCGCCGTGGACGTTCTTCCCGGCGGCGGCGAGGGCGTCCCAGCGCGCGTCGTAACGGCCGACCTCGACCGTGTCCTTCCACTGCGACCAGTTCTCGGGGAGCGGCACACCCTCAGCCTAAAGGGACGTCTGGTGGATCATCCGCCACACGTCCCTCAGCGTCGCCCTCACACCACGGCGCGCGCGGCGAGGCGTTTGCGGAGCCACCGCCCGAGCCGCATCCCGCGGTAGTCCGGGTGCACGAGCAGGACCAGCTCGCCGTCCGCGCCCGGTGCCGACCCCTCCAGCACGGCACCGAGCCCGACGAGCGCGCCCGCCTCGTCGCGCACCACGAGGGCCGGACCCCGGGGCGTGACGAGCAGGTTGCGCAGCTCGCGGTCGGTCCAGCTGGCGGTGTAGCTGTCCGCCGGGCCCAGCGCGGCGAGGCAGGCGCAGAGCAGGTCCTCCACTGCGCCCACCTCGTCGCCGGTGGCGGGCTCGGCGACCAGCTCGTCGCCGGAGAGCAGCACGATGTCCCACCGCGGCCGCACCGGCTCGAGATCCGCCGCGCGCAGGAACGCCTCCGCGCGGGCCTGCTCCGTGACCGTGAACGGCGCCCAGTCGCGCAGCGCGACCAGCCAGCCGCCGTTCGGCGCGGGCACGGACAGGACATGCGGGTGGTGCGGGGGCTCGGTCGGCCGGAACCGGACGTCGTCGGCGTGGACGAGCGCGCCCAGGCCGCGGGCCAGCGCGGAGTCGTCCCCCGCGGCCGCGCCGCCGACCGCCTGCACCGCGAGGTCGAGGGCCCGGGTGGGGGCGTCGACCAGGTCGTGCGGATCGGCCGGGGTGACGAGCACGGCGCCGGGATCGTGGGTGCCGAGACCCTCGCGGATGGCGCGGGCCAGCTCGTCGGCACCCCGCGAGGACCCGACGAACATCTCGTCGACGACCGAGCGCGAGTCCTGCCCGTGCACCGCGAGCCCGAGGATGTTGCCGTCGGCGCGGGCGACCGCCTCGGTGAGCCGGGCGAGCGCGCCGGACTCGTCCGGCAGCCGGACGCGGACCTTGTGCAGCACCTGCGGGTCCTCCGGGCCGCCACCCCGACCGCCGGGCTCCTCGTCGTGGATCGGCTGGTCGGGCACCACGCGCAGGTGCGGCGGCGGCACCGATCCCGCGGTGCCGTGGATCAGCGACTGGCCCGGCCCGACGGCGCGGTGCCCGACCGCCCGCAGCGCGGCCCACATCGTCACCTGGTTCGCGGTGATCACCGGCTTGCCGAGCAGGCGCTCCAGCGGGGCGATCACGTCGTAGGTGGACAGGTTGGTGCAGCTGATGAACACGGCCTCGGCCTCGGGCCGGTCGGCGGCGCGGACCGCGCGCACGACCTCCTCGTAGGACACCCGCCAGATCTGGCCGAGCAGCCCCAGCCCGACGCTCGCGACCGTGTCGATCCCGTGCGCGGCGAGGAACTCCTCGAGCCGGCGGGTGAGGTCGTCCACGTACGGCGTGACGACGGCGACCCGGCTCACGTCGAGCGACCGCAGGCCCTCGACGAGCGCCCCGGCCGTGGTGAGCGCGTGCGGCGCGCCCGCCTCGCGGATCACCCCGGTCAACGCGATCTCGCCCGCCGCGCCGTCGACGAAGCTGCCGGACGTGCAGGCGTAGGCGACGACCCCGGGCTCGGGGACCAGCACGTCCCGGGTGGCGCGGCGCACCGGCTCCGGGTCGGAGATCGCCCGCGCCATCTCGGCGGTGACCGGCGACGGCACGAACGGCGTGCGCGTGACGTGCAGGGCGGCGTCGTCGGGCACCCAGCGCCAGAGCTCGCGGTCCAGCGCGAAGTCGAACGGCACGATCACGCCGACCCCGGAGGTCGGCGACGGACCGGACGCGGCCAGGGCCTCCGCACCGTGCACAGGGCCACCCACGGGGCCTCCGACGCTCTCCTGCATACCGCCACGGTGGATCTCCCGTGTGTCGGCACCGCGTCCGGCGTGTTGCCGGGAGGTAAGGGGGCCGGACATCCCGCCGAGCCGCAGCTCAGCGGGATGTGATCTCCGCGCTCGTCGGCGGCGACATCCCCTCCGCCTCCGCGTGCCGGCGCAGGGTGGTGAGCGCGCGGTGCTGCATCGCCCGGACCGCGCCCGGCGTGCTGCCGACGACCGCCGCCGTCTCGTCGGCCGACAGGCCCACGACGACCCGGAGCACCAGGACCTCGCGGGCGGCCGCGCTCAGCCGGTCGAGAACCGGCCGCAGGCGGGCGACGTCGTCGTGCACCATCGCCCGCTCCTCGGGTCCGGCCGAGCGGTCCGGGCGGTCCGGGACCAGGTCGGCCAGCTCCGGGCTGCGCGCGGCGGCGCGGTAGGCGTCGCCCACCTCGTGGACGGCGATCCGGTGCACCAGCGCCAGGAACGGACGGCCGCGGTCCTCGTAGCGGGGCAGCGCCCCGAGCACGCCGATGCAGACCTGCTGGGCCAGGTCCTCGGCCGTCAGGCCCGGCAGTACCGTCCCCATCCGCGCGCGGCAGTAGCGCAGCGCGAACGGCCGCACGATCCGCAGGACCTCCGCGGCGGCCGCCGGGTCCCCCGCCGACGCCCGTGCCACGATCTCCCGGTCCGGTCCCTCCGGCCGTCTCGCGCGCTCCCCCGTCTCCCGTCTCCCCCTCAGCACCACCCCACGACCATGGCCCGAACCGCTCGCCGAGCGGTAGGACGGCGCTGAGAGGAGCCTGTGAGCCGGACGGCGGAATCGGGTTGACGCCTCCGCGGTTGGGCGAGGGGTGAAGGTCGAGATCTGGTCCGACGTCGTCTGCCCGTGGTGCGCGCTGGGCCGGCGCCGGTTCGCCGCGGCGCTGGCCCGCTTCCCGCACGCCGACGAGGTCGAGGTGCGCTACCGCAGCTTCGAGCTCGACCCCCGGGGCGCCGCGGCGGCACGAGGGCGACCGCGAGGAGCGGCTCGCCGCGAAGTTCGGCAGCGACCGCGCCCAGGTCCGCGCGATGCACGACCGGATGACGGACATGGGTGCCGCGGAGGGCGTCGAGTTCCGGTTCGAGAAGGCGCAGGACGGGTCGACGGTCGACGCCCACCGGCTCCTGCACCTGGCCTGGGACGAGGGCGGCGCGCCGCTGCAGGAGACGCTCAAGGAGCGCCTGCAGCACGGCTATTTCGCCGAGGGCGAGCCGATCGGCGAGCCCGAGGCCCTGCGCCGCCTCGCCCTCGACGCCGGGCTGCCGGCCGCGGCCGTCGACCGCCTCCTGGGCTCCGACGAATACCTCGACGCCGTCCGCGTCGACGAGGACCAGGCCCGCCGGTACGGCATCACCGGCGTCCCCTTCTTCGTGGTCGACGCGACCTACGGCGCCTCCGGTGCCCAGCCCGCCGATGCCCTCCTCCAGCTCCTGGAGAAGGCGTGGGAGGAGGGCCGGACCCGTTCCGCGTGAGCGGTCACCCAGGGACGAGGGCGTCCAGGACGGCGAGGGCGGCGGCGGGACCGATCGGCGGCACGAGGATCGGCCGCTCCACCCCGGCCTCACGGTAGCGCGCCAGCCGCTCCCGGCACCGCGGCACCGGGCCGAGCAGGCAGAACGAGTCGAGGAGGCGGTCGCTCAGCGCGGCGCCGCCCTCGCCTCGCGCCATCCGTTCGGTCTCCTCGTGGAACCCCTCGGAGCGCCACATCCGGCGGAAGAACGGGAAGGTCGTGTACAGCGCGAGGTTCTGCCGCGCGAGGTCGCGGAGGGCGGGCAGGTCGTCGCCGACGAAGGTCGGTATCCCGAGCGTCACCTCCAGCGGGCCGAGCTACGGGGCCCGGTGCCGGCCCCGGGCGATCGACTCGCGGCTGCGTTCCGTCCGCTCCGGCGACCACATCGTCGGCATGATCCCGTCGGCGGCCTCAGCGGCCAGCTCGACGGCGTGCATCCCGAGCGTCGCGTGGTGGCTCGGCACCGCCTAGATGTCGGCCACCCAGGTCCCGACCCGGACCCGGCTCGTCGCGCCGCCCATGACCTGGGCCGTGGTGAGCGTGTCGCTGTTCACCTCGGCGCTCAGCACCGCCGCGAAACCCGCGTCCTCGGCCGCCCGGGCGACCTCCCGCACGTCGGCCGCCCGCCAGCCCGCGCCGGGGATGACCGCGGCCCCGATCGGCCCCGTCGCCATGCCGGGATGGTCCCGCCGGTGCCTCGGGCCGGGCCATACGCGGATGTGCGTACCGTCAGGCGGGCAGGGGCAGGTAGTCGTCGACGGAGCCCTCGCCGTAGAGGGCGACGAGGCCGGCGGAGATCCACATGAGGGCGGCGAGGTAGTCGTCGCCCAGCTCCTCGGCGACCGGGCCGATCGCCTCCGCGCGGTCGGCGTCCGAGCCGAGGATCCCGATCACCCGGTCGACGGCCGCGGCCGGCCCCTCGCCGAGGGTCGACCGGACCCACTCCGGGACGCGCGTGCGGGCGGCCGCCGGGATCGGCCGGGGACCGCTGTTGGCGAGCCAACCGAGCAGGACGGCGAAGGCCAGGGCCTGCGCGGGCGCGCCGCCGGGCTCGCCCGGGGCCAGGTCGGCCGGCGCGGTCTCGCCGTCCGACGCCACCAGGCACCGGACCTCCTCCCGGGCCGGCCCGGGCGACGACGAGGCGAGGGTGTCCGCGACGGCCCGCCGCACCCGGTCGTCGATGATCTCGACGACCAGGTCGTCCTCCCCGGCCTCGACGAGCGCGGCGACGTTGGCCTCCAGGACCTCCAGCCACTCCGGGTTGCCGTCGTACGGGCCGACCGCGCGTACCGTGCGGATCTCCGCGACGGCGTAGCGCATCTCGTCGACGGGCTGCAGCTCCTCGACCTGGGCCGGATCGTGGTCGAGCCCGTACTGATCGAGGCCGTACTGATCGAGGCCGTACTGATCGAGGCCGTACTGATCGAGGCCGTACTGATCGAGGCCGGGCAGGGTGGTGACAGGGCGCAGCGGCTCGTGCGGCCGGCCGACCTTCTTCCGTCGCGCCGCGACCTTCGCCGCCCGCTTCTGGCCCCGCGACTGCTGCTTCTTCCCCACACCGCTCCTCGTGCGCGTTCCGGCGCTAGTCCTGGGAGCAGACCGCCCCCTGCGCCGCCGACCCCACGAGTCTCGCGTACTTCGCCAGCACGCCCAGACGCCGCCCCGGGTCGCGCGGCGTCCAGTCCGCCCGCCGCTTCTCCAGCTCCTCCTCACCGACGTCGAGGTCGAGGGTCTTGGTGGCCATGTTCAGCACGATCGGGTCGCCGTCCTGCACCAGCGCGATCGGGCCGCCGTCGGTCGCCTCCGGCGCGACGTGCCCGATGCACAGGCCGGTCGTCGCCCCGGAGAACCGGCCGTCCGTGACCAGCAGGACCTCCTTGCCCAGCCCGGCGCCCTTGATCATCCCGGTGACGGCGAGCATCTCCCGCATCCCCGGCCCGCCGCGCGGGCCCTCGTACCGGATCACGACGACGTCGCCGGGAACGACGGTGCCGTCGGTGACGGCGTCGAGCGCGCCCTGCTCGCCGTCGAACACCCGCGCGCGCCCGCGGAACTCGGCGGCGTCGAACCCGGCGCTCTTCACCACGGCGCCGTCGGGGGCGAGCGAGCCGCGCAGGATGGTCAGGCCGCCCGTCGGGTGGATGGGGTCGCTGAGGTCGCGGATCACGGTGCCGTCGAGGCCCGGCGGGTCGATCTCGGCGAGGTTCTCGGCGACCGTGCGCCCGGTGCAGGTGAGGGCGTCGCCGTGCAGGAGGCCGGCGTCGAGCAGGGCCTTCATCACGACCGGGACACCGCCGACCTGGTCGACCGTGCTCATCACGTGTGCGCCGAAGGGCTTCACGTCGGCCAGGTGCGGGACGCGCTCGCCGATCCGGTTGAAGTCGTCGAGCTCCAGCGGCACCCCGGCCTCGGCGGCGATCGCGAGCAGGTGCAGCACGGCGTTGGTGGATCCGCCGAACGCCAGGACGACCGCGATCGCGTTCTCGAACGCCTCCCGGGTCAGGATCTGGCGGGCGGTGATCCCCTTCTCCAGCAGCCCGACCACGGCCTCGCCGGAGGCGCGGGCGATGCCGTCGCGCCGCCTGTCGACCGCGGGCGGGCTGGCCGAGCCCGGCAGCGCCATGCCCAGGGCCTCGGCCGCGCTGGCCATCGTGTTCGCCGTGTACATGCCGCCGCACGCGCCCTCGCCGGGGCAGATCGCCCGCTCGATCTCGACCAGCTCCTCGCGGCTGATCAGCCCGCGCGCGCACGCCCCGACGGCCTCGAACGCGTCGGCGATGTTGACCTCGCGGCCGTCGATGTGGCCGGGGAGGATCGACCCGGCGTAGACGAACACCCCGGCCAGGTCGAGCCGGGCGGCCGCCATCAGCATCCCGGGCAGGGACTTGTCGCAGCCGGCGAGCAGGACGGTGCCGTCGAGCCGCTCGGCCTCCACGACCGTCTCCACCGAGTCGGCGATGATCTCGCGGCTGACCAGCGAGTAGTGCATGCCGACGTGGCCCATGGAGATGCCGTCGGACACCGAGATGGTGCCGAACTCCATCGGGTAGCCGCCGGCGCGGTGCACGCCCTCCTTCGCCGCCTGCGCCAGGCGCTGCAGCGACAGGTTGCACGGCGTGATCTCGTTCCAGCTCGACGCGATGCCGATCTGCGGCTTGGCGAAGTCCGCGTCGCGCATCCCGACGGCCCGGAGCATGCCGCGGGCGGCCGTGCGCTCGATGCCGTCGGTGACCTGGTGGGACCGGGGCTTCAGATCGGGCATGGCGGCGCTCCTCGTCGATCGCGATCCGTGGTGGGCTCAGGGGTCATCGTGCTCCCTCACGGCCGCCTCGGCAGCCCCTCGGAGGCACAAGATCGACGGGGACGATCCGGAATCGGGGCACGTCCGGTCGACTTGCGGTCACGGCCCGTCACCTGTATCGCGCGACGTCGTTGCGGCTTCGGGAACGGGCGAAGGGACGACGAGAAGATGGCACGACACGCCCGGCGCGCCGAGGGCCGCCGGCGACGCATCACCGGGTTCGCCGCGGCCGGCGCGCTCACCGCGCTGCTCGGCGGGGCGGCCCTCACCGGCGCGGCGTTCGCCGACGACGGGCACTGGAACCACACCGACGGCACGCCCTGCTCGAAGCACGCCCGGGCGTGCGTCGACCTCGCCCACAACCAGGCCTGGCTGATCCACGACGGCGAGGTCACCCGCGGCCCGGTCGGGATCTCGCACGGCGGGCAGGGCAAGGAGACCCCCACCGGGGACTTCGAGGTCCAGTGGAAGGACAAGGACCACCGGTCCGCGGAGTTCAACGACGCCCCGATGCCGTACTCGGTGTTCTTCGCCGACGGCGGCATCGCCTTCCACGAGGGCAACCCGCAGAACCCGTCTGCGGGCTGCGTGCACCTGGGCCACGACGACGCCGTCGCCTGGTACGCCGACCTGGAGGTCGGCGACGAGGTGGAGATCCACTAGCTCCACGACGAAGGGCCCCGCACCTCGGAGGAGGTGCGGGGCCCTTCGGCCGTGCGCGGGTCAGCTCGTGGCGCGGTCCCGGCGGACGTTGGCCCGCCGGCCCTTCAGGGTGGTGACGCCGCGCAGGGAGCGCAGCACGTCGTCGGCCGCGTGCTCGGGGATCTCGACCAGCGTGTGCCGCTCGTGGATCTGGATGGCCCCGATGTCCCGGCCGGACAGCCGCGACTCGTTGGCCAGCGCGCCCACGATGTCCTGCGGACGGATGCCCGCGGCACGCCCGGCGGAGACGAACAGGCGCGTGGCCCCGGCCTTCGGCGGACGGGCACCCTGGCCCCGGCCACCGGGACGGCCCTCGCGCGGAGCCCGGTCACGGGGACCACGGCCCTCGCGGGGCGCGGACAGCGTGGGGATGTCGATCTCGTCGTCGGCGGTGGTGCTGCCGGCACGGACGATCCGCACCGCGGCGGCCGCGACGTCGAGCGCGTCGAACTCCCCGGCCAGCGACTCGACCATGGCCCGGACGCCGTCCGGGTCCGAGTCCGCGTCGGCCCGCAGGTCGGCGACGAGCTGCTCGTGCAGCTGGGTGCGGGTGCGCTCGAGGCGGGCCTGCTTGAGGTCCGCGACGGTGGGCACCGGGGCGACCGGCACGCTCTTGCCGATCAGCCGCTCGATGTTGCGCAGGTGCCGGATCGCGCCGGAGGGCACCAGGGTGATCGCGACGCCCTCGCGGCCCGCGCGGCCGACCCGGCCGATGCGGTGGACGTAGGCCTCGGGCGACTTCGGCACGTCGTGGTTCACCACGTGCGTGAGCTGCTCGATGTCCAGCCCGCGGGCGGCGACGTCCGTCGCGACCAGCAGGTCGGTGCGTCCGGACCGCAGCCGCTCGACGACGCGGGTGCGGTGCTCCTGGTCCATACCGCCGTGCAGCGCCTCGGCCCGCAGGCCGCGGGCGGTGAGGGTCTCGGTGACGGCGTCGACGTCCGCCCGGGTCCGGCAGAACACGATCGCGGCGGTGGGCCGCTCGAGCTCCAGGATCCGGCCCAGCGCGGTGGTGGTGTGGGTGCGCGGCACCATGTAGGCGGTCTGCCGCACGCGCGGCGCCTCGCCGGCCGGCACCTCCTCGCGCGCGATCCGCACGGTGACCGGGTTGCGCAGGTACTCGCGGGCCAGCGACTCGATGCGCCGCGGCATGGTGGCGGAGAACAGCACCGCCTGCCGCTCGTCCGGGGTGGCCTGCAGGATCGTCTCGATGTCCTCGGCGAAGCCCATGTCGAGCATCTCGTCGGCCTCGTCGAGGACGACGGTCTCGAGCGCGTCGAGGGACAGCGCGCCGCGGTTCATCAGGTCGATCGCGCGGCCCGGGGTGGCCACGACGACGTCGACGCCGCGCTTGAGGGAGCCGAGCTGCGGGCCGATCGGGGCGCCGCCGTAGACGGCGAGCACGCGTGCGCCGATCTCGGCGCCGTAGCGGGTGATCGCGTCGTTGACCTGCATGGCCAGCTCGCGGGTGGGGGCGAGGACCAGGCCGAACGGGCGGCGCTCGCCCCGGCGGTCGGTTCCGCTCAGGCGTTGCAGCATCGGCAGCGCGAACGCGGCGGTCTTGCCGGTGCCGGTGGCGGCCTGGCCCAGCAGGTCGCGGCCCTCGATCAGGGAGGGGATCGCCTCGGCCTGGATCGGGCTGGGGCTCTCGTAGCCGAGCTCGGCGAGCACGCCGAGGATGCCGGGCGCGAGGCCCAGCTCGACGAAACCGCCACCGGCGGCGTCGTTCTCGGTGTCGTCGTTCTCGGTGTCCTCGCCGTCCTCACGCTCGGAGGCGAGGTCGTTCTCGAAGTCGTCGAAGTCGTTCTCGGGCAGGTCCAGCAGAGTGCTCACTCATGTCCTCGTCGCAGCGGGGTGGCCGACCGACATCCGGACGGACGACGCACCCGCGGGGAAGCCCGCGGGCCCGGAGCGGCTCGGTACCGCCTGACAAGGACCATGGGGCTCTCGGCTGACGTCATCGCTGACAGCCGACGGCACCCATTGTCACACGTGGGTCGCGGGAGATCGCGGCGGGCCGGGGTCCTGCCCGCCGACACAGGGATCAACACCCGTAGGCACCGACCTGTTCCCGCCCGTTCCCGCCCTGTTCAGCGCCGTGATCGCGACCCGACTGTGATCCCGTGCGGGCCGGGCCGTGGGTCCGGTCACCATTCCACCCGGCGTTCACCGAGCGCCGGGACCCTCGGACGGGTGAGCCTCTCGCCGACCGCCCCGACCTCCGACCTGCGCATCCCGGCCAACCTCCGCGACGTCGGCGGCCTGCCGACCGCCGACGGGCGCCACGTCCGCGCCGGCGAGTACCTGCGCAGCGACGCCCCGCAGCCCGGCGACCTCACGACCGTCGTCCCCGGCACCGTCGTCGACCTGCGCTCGACCGCCGAGACCCGCGGCCTCGCGCACCCGCTGACCGGGGTCGCGGACGTGCACGCGGTGCCGCTCGGGGCCGCGCTCGCGCCCGACGTCGTGGCCGCCACCCCGGCCGACGAGCGCGACCTCGCCTGGGTCTACCGGCTGCTCGTCACGGAGGCCTCCGCCGAGCTGGCGCGGATCGTGCGGATCGTCGCGCGCTCCCGCGGGCCGGTGCTGGTGCACTGCGCCGCGGGCAAGGACCGCACCGGGATCGTCACGGCCGTGGTGCTCGGCGTGGTCGGGGTGTCGCGCGAGCACGTCGTGGCGGACTACCTGCGCACCAACGAGAACCTCGACCGCCTGTGGGCGCGGCTGGAGGCGGCCGGCGCTCCCCTGCCGGCCGACGTCCGGGGCCTGCTCGGCGTCGACCGCGCGGCCCTGGAGGCGGTGCTCGACGAGATGGAGGCGCACCCGTCCGGCCTGCGCGGGCACCTGCTGGCGCACGGCACCGACCCGGACGACCTCGATCTGCTCACCCGCCGGCTCGTCGGCTGACCGACGCACGAACGGCGCCCTCGCTCACTCCTTGTGAACGAGAGCGCCGATCGTCCTGCTCAAGCCCGGGTCACTTGAAGCCGGCGCGCTTGAGGGCGTCGGCCATCGCGTTGTTCAGCGGGGCGGGCTTCTCCTGGCGGTTCCGCTGGCCGCCCTGGCCCTGTCGGCCGCCGCCCTGGCCCTGCCGGCCGCCGCCCTGGCCCTGCCGGCCCTGACCGCCCTTGCCCCCGCGGTCACCCTGGCCGCCGCGGCCACCCTGGCCCTTACCGCCGCCCTGCTGGTCGCGGTCGCCGCGCGGGCGGTCCCCGCCGCCGCGCTGCCGGCCGCCGGCGCCGCCCTTGCCCGGCTCGTCGTCGAGACGCAGGGTGAGCGAGATCCGCTTCCGGTCCTCGTCGACGTCGAGCACCTTGACCCTGACGACGTCGCCGGACTTGACGACCTCGCGCGGGTCCGACACGAACTGGCTGGACATCGCCGAGACGTGCACGAGGCCGTCCTGGTGCACGCCGACGTCGACGAACGCGCCGAACGCGGCCACGTTCGTGACCACGCCCTCCAGCACCATGCCCGGCCGGAGGTCCGCGATCTTGTGGACGCCCTCGGCGAAGGTCGCGGTGCGGAAGGCGGGGCGCGGGTCGCGGCCCGGCTTCTCCAGCTCGACGAGGATGTCGGAGACGGTCGGGAGCCCGAACCGGTCGTCGACGAACCGCTGCGGCTGCAGGTTCTTCAGCTTCGCGGTGTTGCCGATGAGCTCGTCGATGCCGACCTTGGCCGCGTCGACCATCTTCCGGACGACCGGGTAGGCCTCGGGGTGCACGCCCGAGACGTCGAGCGGCTCGTGGCCGCCGCGGATGCGGAGGAAGCCGGCGCACTGCTCGAAGGCCTTCGGACCCAGCCGCGGGACGTCGACGAGCGCGGCCCGGGTGCGGAAGGGCCCGTTGGCGTCCCGGTGGGACACGATCGCCGCGGCCAGCGACTCGCTGATGCCCGACACCCGCCGCAGCAGCGGCGCGGAGGCGCTGTTGAGGTCGACGCCGACGGCGTTCACACAGTCCTCGACGACGGCGTCGAGCGAGCGGGACAGCGAGGCCTCGGGCAGGTCGTGCTGGTACTGCCCGACGCCGATCGACTTGGGGTCGATCTTGACCAGCTCGGCGAGCGGGTCCTGCAGCCGGCGCGCGATGGAGACCGCGCCGCGCAGCGACACGTCGAGGTCCGGCAGCTCGGCCGACGCGTACGCCGAGGCCGAGTAGACCGACGCGCCGGCCTCGCTGACCATCACCTTGGTCATCTTCAGGCCGGGGTTCATCGCCACGAGCTCGCCGGCGAGCTTGTCCGTCTCGCGGGACGCGGTGCCGTTGCCGATCGCGATCAGGTCCACGGCGTGCTCGGTGGCCAGCTTGGTCAGCGTGACCAGCGCGCCGTTCCAGTCCTTGCGCGGCTCGTGCGGGTAGATCGTGTCGGTGGCGACGACCTTGCCGGTCCCGTCGACCACGGCGACCTTCACGCCGGTGCGCAGGCCCGGGTCGAGGCCCATCGTCGCCCGGGTCCCGGCGGGCGCGGCGAGCAGCAGGTCGCGCAGGTTGGAGGCGAAGACCCCGATCGCGCCCTCCTCCGCGGCGGTGCGCAGCCGCACCCGGATGTCGATGCCCAGGTGCAGCAGGATGCGCGTGCGCCAGGTCCAGCGCACGACGTCGTTGAGCCACCGGTCCGCGGGCCGGCCCTGGTCGGAGATGCCGACGTGCGCGGCGATCAGGGTCTCCCAGTCGGTGCGGACGCCCGGCTCGGCGGGCTCGGCGTCGGGCTCCAGCGAAACGTCGAGCACCTCCTCCTTCTCGCCGCGGAACACGGCGAGGATGCGGTGGCTCGGCAGCGAGGTGAACGGCTCGGAGAAGTCGAAGTAGTCCGAGAACTTGGCGCCCTCGGCCTCCTTGCCCGGGCGGACCTTCGACACCAGCAGGCCGCGGCTCCACATCCGCTCGCGCAGGCCGCCGATGAGGTCGGGCTCCTCGGAGAAGCGCTCGACGAGGATCGCGCGGGCGCCCTCGAGCGCGGCGGCGGCGTCGGCGACGTCCTCGCCGAGGTACTTCGCCGCCTCGTCCTCGGGGGTCAGCGAGGGGTCGGCGAGCAGGGCGTCGGCGAGCGGCTCGAGACCGTTCTCCCGGGCGATCATGGCCTTGGTGCGGCGCTTGGGCTTGTAGGGCAGGTAGACGTCCTCGAGCCGGGCCTTCGACTCGGCGGCGAGGACCTGCTGCTCCAGCTCGGGGGTGAGCTTGCCCTGCTTGTGGATCTCCTCGAGCACGGCGGTCCGCCGCTCCTCCAGCTCGCGCAGGTAGCGCAGCCGCTCCTCGAGGGTGCGGAGCTGGGCGTCGTCGAGCCCGCCCGTCGCCTCCTTCCGGTAGCGGGCCACGAACGGCACGGTCGACCCCTCGTCGAGGAGGTCGACGGCCGAGGCGACCTGGTGCCGGCGCACGCCCAGCTCGTCGGCGATGCGCTGCTCGATCGACGGCTGGACGGTGGTCTGGGACTGCGGAGCCGACGCCCCGGTGGGGGCCGCGGAGGCCGCTGCGGGAACCGAACCTGTCACGCCCCCCATCCTCCCCGGGCCGCCCCCGGACGGGTGCGGGCGGGGTCGGTTCGGTGCGGGGTCGGCTGTGCAGGCGGCCGGCGGACTGCCCCTCGTTCGAAGTGGCCTCGGCTCCGGGGGCCATGGGTTCTCAGGCGAAGGTGACCTGGCCGGTGATGCTCGGGTCGGCGCCCGGGACCCCGCAGACGAGGTCGGAGCCGTCCGGCTTGCCCGTCGCCACCACCGGCGCGCCGGCGAAGGCGGGGCGGCGCAACCGGTAGGAGAACTCCGCGACCTGGCGGTCCGGGGCGAACCGGCGGGGCAGCTCGAGCAGCATCAACGCGAGCAGCGGCCCGTGCACCACGAGCCCCGGGAAGCCCTCGACGTCCCGGGTGTAGGGCAGGTCGTGGTGGATGCGGTGGGCGTTGTAGGTCAGCGCGCTCATCCGGAACAGCAGCACCTCGTCGGGGCGCAGCACGGCCTGCCACTCCCCCGGCGCCGGCGGCTCGGGCTCGCGCGGTTCCGGGGCCGCCGGGGCCGCCGCGCGCGCCGCCCCGGGCTCCTGCTCCCGGTAGACGACGTCATGTTCCTCGACCTGGGCCACCTCGCCCGCCCGCAGGTACTCGTGGGTCAGGGTCACGAACAGCATGTCCCCGGAGCGCCCGGACTTCGGCGTGATCGAGCTCAGGGCGCTTCGCCGGGTCACCTCGTCGCCGACCCGCAGCGGCGAGTGCACGATGAGCCGCCCACCGGCGAACATCCGCCGGCGGTTCGGGATCGGCGGCAGGAAGTGCCCCTCGCGGGGATGCCCGTCCTCGCCCAGCTCGGCGGTGGCGGGCCGGTCGAGGAAGTGGAACGCGGTCCACAGCGGCGGGATCGCGGTCGAGCCCTGGCCCGTGGCGTCGATCGGCGAGGTCTGGTCCAGGAGCCCCGCGAAGGAATCCGACGGGACGCGGTCCAGGACCTCCCGCACCTCGACGGGTCCGGGCTCCCAGCCCTCGACGTACTCGGCGATGCCCATGGTCCTCCTGTCTGCCGTCGTGTCGGCTGGTCAGCCGGGGTCGTGAGTGCCGACTGCCCCGCTAGGGGCGTTCGGCGCTCACGGGGTGGAAGAGCGCGACCGACTCCATGTGGTGCGTCATCGGGAAGGCGTCGAAGGAGCGCAGGGCGGTGAGCGCGTAGCCCTGCGCGGCGAAGAGCTTCACGTCGCGGCCGAGCGCGGCCGGGTCGCAGGCCACGTAGACGATCCGCTCCGGCGCCCGCGCGCACAGCTCCTCGACCATCGTCCGGCCCAGCCCCTTGCGCGGCGGATCGGCGACGACGACGTCGGGGTCGGGCAGCTCGGTGATCACCCGCTCGACGCGGCCGGACCGGAAGGAGACCTGCGGCAGGTCCCGCAGGGCGCGCTCGCCGTCGGCCACGGCCTGCCGCGCCGACTCGACGACCGACACCGAGCCCTCCGGCCCCACCTGCCCGGCCAGCACCGCGGCGAACAGCCCGACGCCGCCGTACAGGTCCCAGGCCGTGCCGCCGGCGGGCGCCGCCGCCCACTCCCCCACGATCTCGACGAGCGTGTCCGCCAGCTCCGGGTGCACCTGCCAGAAGGCGCCCGGGGAGAGCTCCCAGTCCCGGCCGGCGGCGTGCTGCACGGACGCGCTGCGCTCTGCGGGCGGCACGCCCGCGCCGAGGTGCCGCTCGCCGAGGGCGTCGACGGCCACCTCGAGCTCGTCGCCGGGCCGCCAGTGCCGCTCCAGCAGGTCCTCGAGCAGCCCGGCGGGTGCGAGCAGGCAGTCCGAGATCGGGACGACCTCGTGGCTGTGGTGGGCGCGCAGGCCGGCCCGGCCCTCGTCGTCGACCGCGAGGCGCAGCCGCTGCCGCCAGCCGAGCGGGCCGCCGGGCAGCTCCTCCACCTCGACCGTCCCGGCGAGCCCGCCGGTCAGCCCGCCGAGCCGGGTGAGCTGCTCGCGCAGCACGGCCGTCTTGAGCGCGCGCTGCGCGGGCGGGGCGACGTGCTGGAAGTCGCAGCCCCCGCAGCCGCCGGCGCGCGCCCACGGGCACGGCGCCGGGACCCGGTCCGGCGACGCGTCGAGCACCGAGATCGTGTCGGCCAGGCAGAACGACCCGCCCTGGTCCTCGGTCACCACCGCCCGGACCCGCTCGCCGGGCAGCGCGTGCCGCACGAAGAGCACGCGGCCCTCGTGCCGGGCCACGCAGTGCCCGCCGTGGGCGACCGGTCCGACCTCCAGGTCGAGGACCCGGTCGGTCCAGTCGAGGGTGCGTTCAGCGGACCGGGTCACCGGTGTCCTTCCGGGGTGGGGTCTCCTTGCCGGCCGCGGCGTCCTTGCGGAGCGCGGTGGCGCGCGAGGCGGCGGCGCTCGTGACCTGCTCGCCGGGCAGCTGCTCCATCGAGGGGTAGCCGCGGCGCGAGGCGCCCGGCGCGAAGAGCGGCGAGAGCGGTTGCGCGGCGGCCGAGGAGTCCAGCTGCCAGGGCACGCTCGTGACCATCACGCCCGGCTGGAACAGCAGCCGGCTCTTCAGCCGCAGTGCGGACTGGTTGTGCAGCAGCTGTTCCCACCAGTGGCCCACGACGTACTCGGGGATGTAGACCGTGACGACGTCGCGCGGGTTGTTCGTGCGCAGCCGCTTCACGTACTCCAGGACCGGCCGGGTGATCTCCCGGTACGGCGACTCGACGACCTTCAGCTTGACCGGGATCTTCCGCTTGCCCCAGTCCGCGACGAGCCGCTTGGTGTCGGCGTCGTCGACGTTGACCGTGACCGCCTCGAGGACGTCCGGCCGCGTCGCGCGGGCGTAGGCGAGCGCCCGCAGCGTGGGCTTGTGCAGCGTCGACACCAGGACGACGGCGTGGTTGCGGCTCGGCAGCACCCCGTCGGACTCGCCCGCGACGAGCTCGGCCGAGACCCGGTCGTAGTGCTTCTGGATCGCGACCATCAGCACGAAGAAGCCGGCCATCGCCACGATGGTGATCCACGCGCCGAGCGTGAACTTGGTGATCAGGACGGTGAGCAGCACGAGCCCGGTCATGATCGCGCCGAAGCCGTTGATCGTCTGGGAGCGGCGCATCCGGGCCCGCTCGCGCGTGTCCGTCGTCGAGGCGAGCTCGCGGTTCCAGTGCCGGACCATGCCCGCCTGGCTCAGCGTGAACGACACGAACACGCCCACCGTGTACAGCGGGATCAGCCGGGTGACCTCCGCCTGGAAGCCGACCACCAGCACGATCGCGAAGGCCGCGAGGATCAGGATGCCGTTGGAGAAGGCCAGCCGGTCGCCGCGGGTGTGCAGCTGCCGGGGCAGGTAGCGGTCCTGGGAGAGGATCGAGCCCAGCACCGGGAAGCCGTTGAACGCGGTGTTCGCGGCCAGCGCCAGGATCAGCGCCGTCATGATCACCACGAAGAAGAACCCGGGCCGGAAGCCGGAGAACACGGCGTCGGCCAGCTGGGCGACCATCGTCTGCTGCTGGTAGCCCGGCGGGGCGTCGGGGAACTGGCGGGCCGGGTCCTCCGCGATCTGCACGCCGGTGAGCCGGCCCAGCGCGATCAGGCCCATGAACATGCTGACCGAGATCAGACCCATGATCAGCAGCGTGGTCGCGGCGTTGCGCGACTTCGGCTTGCGGAAGGCCGGCACGCCGTTCGAGATCGCCTCGACGCCGGTCAGCGCCGCCGCGCCCTGGGTGAACGAACGCAGGATCAGCAGCACGAGCGCGAGCCCCGTGAAGGTGTCGCCCTCGGCCACGAGGTGCAGGTTCGTGCTGGCCGTCTCGACGTCCTGGCCCAGGAGCAGCACCCGTGTCAGACCCCAGACGATCATGGTGCCGATGCCGAGCATGAACAGGTAGACCGGCACGGCGAACGCCGCCCCGGCCTCCCGGATGCCGCGCAGGTTGATCGCGGTGAGCAGCGCGATGGCGAGCACCGCGAACAGCACCTTGTGCTCGGCCACGAACGGGATCAGCGCACCGATGTTCGCCGCGGCCGCCGAGATCGACACCGCGACGGTCAGCGTGTAGTCGACGAGCAGGGCGCTCGCCACGGTGAGCCCGGCCTTGCGACCGAGGTTGACCGTGGCCACCTCGTAGTCGCCGCCGCCCGACGGGTAGGCGTGCACGTTCTGCCGGTAGCTGGTGACCACCGTGAGCAGCACGACCACGACCGCGAGGCCGATCCACGGGGACAGCGCGTACGAGGTGACCCCGGCGACCGACAGGGTCAGGAAGATCTCCTCGGGCGCGTAGGCGACCGAGGACATGGCATCGGAGGCGAACACCGGCAGCGCGATCCGCTTCGGCAGCAGCGTGCTGTGCAGGCGGTCGCTGCGTTGCGGGCGACCGACCAGGATGCGCTTGACGGCGACGCCGAGCTTGGACACGTCGGAAGCCTATGCTCTCGACGGCGGACGGACGCGATAGCGTGCGCCGACGACGCGCCCGGGGCCCGATCGGAGGAGCCGGCCCGTCGACACGTGAGACCGAGCGAGCCCGGGAGGGCCCATCCGATGTACGTCGTGATCATGGGATGCGGCCGCGTCGGCGCGTCCCTCGCCGCCGGGCTCGAACGCCTCGGTCACGAGGTCGCCGTCATCGACCGGGACGTGCAGGCCTTCCGCCGGCTCGGGACGGACTTCCGCGGCCGCCAGGTCGTCGGGTTCGGGTTCCACCGCGAGGTGCTCATCGAGGCCGGGATCGAGAAGGCGGACGCCTTCGCCGCCGTCTCCTCCGGCGACAACTCCAACATCCTGTCCGCCCGGGTCGCCCGGGAGACCTTCGGCGTGGAGCGGGTCGTCGCGCGGATCTACGACGCCAAGCGCGCCGCCGTCTACGAGCGGCTCGGCATCCCGACCGTCGCGACCGTGCCGTGGACCACGGACCGGTTCATGCGCATGGTCCTGCCCGACGGCGTCGCGACGGCGTGGCGCGAGCCCGCCGGCACCGTCGCGATCCTGCCCCTGCCGCTGCACGAGGACTGGGTCGGGCGCCCGATCCGCGAGCTGGAGGAGGCCACCAACTCCCGGGTGGCGTTCGTCGTCCGGTTCGGCAGCGGCGTGCTGCCCACGCGCGAGACGGCCGTGCAGGCCGACGACGTCGTCTACGTGGCGGCGGTCTCGGGCACGGTCTCCGACGTCACGGCCGCGGCGGCCGCACCGCCCGCCGACTCCTGAGAACCCGAGAGGGCGTGAGGTCATGAGGGTCGCCATCGCGGGGGCCGGCGCCGTCGGCCGCTCCATCGCGCGCGAGCTCGTGGAGAACAAGCACCAGGTCATGCTCATCGAGCGCGACCTCGGCCAGATCGACCCCGCCGCCGTGGAGGAGGCGGAGTGGGTGCACGCCGACGCCTGCGAGCTCACGACGCTCGAGGACGCCGGGATCGAGAGCTGCGACGTCGTGATCGCCGCGACCGGCGACGACAAGGTCAACCTGGTCGTCTCGCTGCTCGCCAAGACGGAGTTCGCGGTGCGCCGGGTGGTCGCGCGGGTCAACGACCCCCGCAACGAGTGGCTGTTCGGGGAGAACTGGGGCGTCGACGTCTCGGTCTCCACCCCGCGGCTGCTCGCGGCGCTGGTCGAGGAGGCCGTGGCCGTCGGCGACCTGGTCCGGCTGCTCACGCTGCGGCAGGGTCAGGCGAACCTCGTCGAGGTCACGCTGCCCACGCACACCCCGCTGGCCGGGCGGCCGGTGCGGGACCTGGCGCTGCCCCCGGACTCCGCGCTCGTCACGATCCTGCGGGGCGGCCGGGTGATCGTCCCGCAGGCGGACGATGCGCTGGAGCCGGGCGACGAGCTGCTCTTCGTCGCCACCACCGCCGTCGAGGAGGAGATCCGGGCGGCGGTCGTCGACTCCGCGAGGGGCTGAGGCTCCGGGGCGTGCACCGACTCGTCGACGGCGGGCCGGCGGTCGTGCTCCGGGGGGCTGCTCAGCCGGCGGCCGGGGTGCGCTCGGCGCGGCGGACGGCGACGACCGTCCCGACGATCGCGAGGCCGAGCAGCGGGTAGCCCATGGCCAGCCGGGCGATGCCGAGCCAGGTCTCCTCGTCGGCGTTGTACAGCCAACCCTGGACCACGAGGCGGGCGGCGAACACCAGCGCCCACAGCGCGCTGGCCCAGCTGTACGCCCGGAGCATGCGCGGGTTGCGGCGCCAGCCCTGGCCGTGCCCGTTGACGGCGTGCCAGATCACCCCGGCGAGCGGCCACCGCACGATGATCGAGACGAGGAAGGCGAGCCCCAGCGCCGCGCTGTACAGCAGGCCCGGCAGGTAGAAGCCGCGGGCCTCGCCGGTGCGGTAGGCGATGAAGGCACACACGGCCACACCGAACAGCCCGGAGACCGCCGGCTGGAGCGGTTGCCTGCGGGCGATGCGGAACAGCGCCACCAGCACACCGGCCACGACGGCGGCGATCAGGGCCGGCTTCAGCTCGAACAGGACGTTGGCGACCACGAAGACCGCCACCGGCACCGTCGAGGCGATGATGCCCGGGATGCCGCCCATCTGTTCGAGGAGCGTGGGCCGGCGCTCCGAGTCGTCGCTGTCGTCGGTGCCGTCGGTCTCGGAGATCTCCCGGATCTCCCCCGGCGCACCGACCGGTTCCTCGGCCGGGACGCGCGGGATCGGGCCCGTGGCCGAGTCGTGGTCCGCCGGCTCGCGGGTCACCCGCGGGATCCGGGTGGTCGGCTGGTCCCCTACGGGACCCGGCGTCACTGCGCCTGGCAGATCTCGTAGTACGGGTTGTACAGGACCTTCCGGCCGTCCCGGACCGAGATCCGGCCGCGCACCCGCATCGTCCGGCCCGGCTCGATGCCCGGGATCCGGCGTCGACCCATCCAGACCAGCGTCACTCCCTCGGTGCCGTCGTACAGCTCCGCCTGGAGCTGCGCGCTGCTGTCGTCCTCGGGGCAGAACTCCACACTCCGGAGGCGACCCAGCATGGTCACCTCCTGTCCGCACGCACACTCGCTCGCGCGCTGCGCGCCGGAACGTTCGGAATCCTCGGACAGGTCGTCCGCGTCCAGGACGTCGACGTCGCTGGTGAGCTTGCGAAGCATGCGGCGGAACGCCCCACCGTCCGTGCTGCCCATCTCTCTCCTCGGCTGCTCGGGCGCGGGCCGTCTCCCTTGATCCGGCCGCTGCCCGTGCAAGGGTAACGCGGGAGAAACGGGATGTGTGCCCGGAACGGGCGGCATCCCGCCCCCGGACGCGATCCCGATCTCCTTCGTCGGTGAGCGGCCAGATCATCGCGACGACGCGCGGCTCCCCGGACGGGTGATGCGGCTCAGCGTGCCCGAATTGTGTCGGTATGGGCGGATTCGCGGCGGTGGAGTTCCCGTTCGTCGTCACGGTGGGTGGGTGTGACGCTGGTCTCGTGCCGTTCGGCGTGCCGGTGGGCGCGGGGTGGGTCTCGCACACCCGGTTTGGTCGGCTCTCACACCTCGAGTGAGCACGGCACAGGCTGTCGACGGCGTGTGGCGCGCTGCGTCGGTTGTGCCGGGCCGGGCGTGGGGTGCTTCCCCGACGCGCCCATCGGCCCCGTCCGCCAGCAGGGGTCGTCGAGTGGTTGTGCGAAGTCGGGAGACGGCAGGACCGACGCGAGGCCGCGAGAGCAGCCGCTCAATGGGCGGACCGCCGCATGAACGCCGGGCGCGGGGCGACGGGCGCTGGTGGAAGAGCGCGGCACCACCCGCGGGGCGACGCAACCGACGGAGCGCAGCACACCCGGAAGGGCACGACACAACTCGTCGCCGGGGTGTGCCGCTCTCCTCCTGGGTGTGGCAGCCGCCAGAACGGGTGTGCGAGTCCGGAGCTCACCACTTCCGAGCCGGAGGCGGCCGTGGGGCCGGAAGGTGGGCGACCGAGGCCCCACGAAACGAAGGCGCGCGGCACACCCCGTTGGCGGGGTCTGCCGCGCTCCTCGGCGGTGTGCCGGGTCGATCGCCGCGGGTGTGGCCGGCCTATTCGGGTCGGCGGTGGCGGCCGCGGTCCGGGTCGGCACCGTTGAGCGGGTCGGCGTCGAGGAACGACAGCGCCGGTCGGGAGCCCGGGCCCTCGCCGTGGCGGCGGTTTCCGCCCGGCTCGGGTTCGCCGGGGCCGGGTTCCTGGGAGCCGTGGCCGTTCGGCCCGCCGTGTCCGTTCGCGGCATCGTGCCCGAACCCGCCATAGCCGTTCTGGTCACGCTGGCCGCGGACGCCGTCCGACGGGCCGTGGCCGTTCTGGTCCCGCAAGCGGTCCGACGGGCCGTGGCCGTTCGGTGCTCCGTATCCGTTCGGAACGCCGTGGCCCTCCGGGCTCCCGCCGCCGTTCGGGCCGCCGTGGGCGGGCGAGCCGCCGTAGCCGTTCGGGCCGGCCCAGCCGTTGCGGCCGCCGTGGCCGTTCACCCCGGGGCCGGCGTGCCCGTTCACCGGGCCGTAGCCGTTGCGAGCGGCGGGACGGTGGTCGGCGGCGCGGTCGGCGGACTCGGCCATGAGGGCGTCGAACAGGCTGGTCGGGACGTCCGCCGGCGAGCCGGGACCCGTCCGGACGCCCGCGAACCCGGTCACCTCGCGGCCGCCGCCCTGCGACGACCAGCCGGACGCGGTGTAGCCGTACTGCGGCAGCCGGCCGGAGTCCCGGTCGACGGTCTCGTAGCCCGGGCCCGGCGGCTGGTGCACGGTCGGCGTCCAGCCGTCCGGACGGCCCTCCGCGGCGTGACCGCCGTGCGAGGGCGCGTCGTAGAGGCCGCCGCGGGTTCCGCGGTCGCCCTGGGTGGGCTCCGGGGCGGCGCGGCGGCGGCCGCTCGGCTGCTCGCCGGGCAGACCGCCGTTCGCGGACGGGTCCCCGCTCCCCCACGCCGGTGCGCCGGCCCGACCACCGCTCGGCTGCTCCGAGGGCCGGTCCTGCCACGACGGGATCTCGGCGCGCTGACCGCCCACCGTCGGGCCGGAGTGCTGCGGCCCACCGAACCGGCCGCCCTGCTCCGTGCCCCACGCGGACGCAGCCGGCGACTGCGACGAGCCGCCGGCCCAGGGGTCCTGCTGCTCGCTGCCCCAGCCCGGTGCGGACGCCGCGCCGGCACTCGGCTGCGCGGAACTGCCGCCCTGCTGGTCCGGTGCCCAGCTGGAGGGGTTCACGTTCGCACCAGGGCCGAACTGCGGGGAGCGGCCGGTCCGACCGTCGTCCTGCGGCTCGGCCGCCCAGCCGGAGTGCCGCGGGCCGTCGGCCTGCTCGGTGGCCCGGCCGGGGCGCTCCACGTCGTCCGGAGCCGCGAACCGCGGGTCCCGCCCGGGCTCCGACGACTGCTGCTCGGCCCAGCGGGAGAGCGCGGGGTCGCCGTGACGACCGCCGGTCGCGAAGCCACCGCTCGCCTGGTCGGCCGTCGGTCCGGAATGACGCGGGCCGCCGCTCCAGCCGCTCCCGCCGAACTCACCGGAGGCCGGGTCGCGGCCCGCACGGTCCTCGGCGGACCGGTCGGGCCGGTTCGCGGTCGCCCAGCCGCCGCTGTGCGGATCGGCGGCCTGCGGAGCGGGCTCGACGGGCTGGTCGCCCCAGGACCCGGGACCACCCGCACCCCGCCCGACGACGGGCAGGGCGCGCGTCTCGCCCGCGCCGGTCGCGCCACCCCGGGCGCCCGGGGTGGCGCGCGGGAATCCGCCGGATCCGGTGTGCGCGCCGGTCGAGGGCGCGGCGGGACCACCGAAGCGCGGGTCCTGACCGGCCGCCGGGTATCCGGTCCCGGCCGGGCCGGTCGGCGCGAACCCCGCGCCCTCGGCCTCCGACGGGGACCCGGCGGGGGTGTTCCCCGTGCCGGGGCCGTACGGACCGGGACCGGCCGCGGCGTACGGACCGCTCGGGGCGTCGACGGGGTCACCGAACGAACGCGGGCCCGAGGACGGAGCGCCCGCCGGACCGCCGAGGCCCGGAGCGGGCGTGTAGCCGCTCTGGGTGGCCGGGCCGCCGAACGGCGCCCGGCCGACCGGGCCACCGGTGCCCGGACCCTGGTACCCGCTCTGCGTGGCCGGGCCGCCGAACGGGGCCTGGCCGACCGGGCCACCGGTGCCCGGACCCTGCGCGTACCCACCGGTCGGGCCGCCGAACGGTGCCTGACCGCCGACCCCCGGGCCAGGCGTGTACCCGCTCTGCGTGGCCGGAGCGCCGAACCCGGCACCGCTCGCGCCAGCGGAAGCAGGGCCACCGGAGGCAGGACCACCCGGCCGGCCACCGAAGCCGGGTCCACCGGCACCCGGACCACCGAAGCCGGGACCGCCGACCGAGGGCCTACCGAACCCGCCGCCCGCCGGCCGTCCGCCGGCCGGGCCACCGAACTCCGGACCACCGACCTGAGGACCGCCGAACTGGGGCTGACCAGGTCGCGGCCCAGCAGGGCCGTGCTGCGGCGCCCCGGGCCCACCGGCCCCGAGAGCACCGGCCCCGGGAGCACCGGCACCAGGACCACCGACATCAGCACCGCCGACACCAGCACCGCCGACACCAGCACCGCCGACACCAGCACCGCCGGGCCCGGGGTCCGCGGACGCCGCGGGCGCGAGCGGAGCGGCACCGCCCGGCACCCCACCGCCCGGGGCGCCGGCCTGTCCGACCCCGACCTGCCCGGTCCCGGCCCCGGCCGGACCCGCAGGAGCCTCCGCGACAGCCTCCGTCGACTCCCCCGCCTCGTCGGCCGGGGTGACCGACCGGGTCCGCAGGGTGAGCGTGGCTTTGGGCTGCGGGGCCTCGGCGTCGGGGTCGGGGGTCTCGTCGACCGCCGAGGGGAGCGTCAGCGGCAGCACGGTCCGGGGCGGGTACGGCGACTTGCCGCGCACCACGATCGTGCCGCGCAGCATCCGCCGCATCTCGGCGTCGAGGCGCTCGGCCTGCTCCTCGGGGCCCGCGGCAACGCCGTAGACCATCCACCGCTCGCCGTCGATGCCCACGAACACCGACGAGGCGACCTGCGTGGTCGCGCGCAGCTCCCGGCCCCATTCGCCGGTGTACGAGCGCACGGTGGCGCCGCCCTCGCGCAGCGACTGCGCGATCTCCTCGCAGAGGTCCTTCCACAGCCCGCCCGAGCGCGGCGCGGCCAGCGCGGACAGCGACAGCCGCCCACCGCCCGGCATCGTGATGTGCACCGCGGACAGCCGCGCGCCGTCCTCCGGCTCGACGACGCTGCCCTGCGGCGGGATCGGCACCTGCACGGCGCCGAAGTCCATGCGCGTGAGCGCGTCGGTCATCTCGGGGTCGAGCTTGGCGACGTCGAACGGGCCGAAGTCCGGCCCGTCGTACTCGCTGTCGTACTCCTCGTCGTACTCGCCGTCGTACCCGGTCTCCACCGAGTCGTCGGCCTCCAGGTCCTCGAGGTCCTCGCCGTAGCGGACGCTCACGGTCCGTCCCCTCCCGCCAGCCGGTCGTGCCCACCCGTCGAGCCGTACCCGCCCGGCCCCCGGTCGGAGGCCGGGAGCTCGGGCACCTCGACGAAGCGCGCGTACTCCACCTTCTGAACGACCAACTGGGCGATCCGGTCACCCCTGCGGAGCACGATCTCCTCGCGGGGGTCGTGATTGATCAGACACACCTCGATCTCGCCGCGGTATCCGGCGTCGATCGTGCCCGGCGTGTTGACGACCGACAGCCCCGCGCGGGCGGCCAGCCCGGAGCGCGGGTGCACGAAGCCGGCGTAGCCCATGGGCAGGGCGATCGCGACGCCCGTGCCGACGACGGCGCGCTCACCGGGGGCGAGGACGACGTCGGACGTGGTCGCGAGGTCCGCCCCCGCGTCGCCGGGTCGGGCGTACGCGGGCAGCGGCATGTCGGGGTCGAGGCGGGTCAGCAGCACGTCGACGAGCGGCGTGACCATCGGCTCGTGCGGGGGAGCATCGATCGGGCCGGGCACAACGGGCGACGTTACAGTGGGTCGTCGTGAGCGAGCACCCGTCCAGCGCCGGTCCTGCGACGTCCGGCCGTCCTGGGTTCGACGAGCGGTTGAGTACACCGCTCTGGTGGTTCCTGTTCGCCGGCGGCGTCGCCGTGCTGCTGGGCGCCGAGATCCACATGGGTTATCCGGGCGTGCGCTCCTGGATCGGCTATGCCGTGCTGATCCCGCTGGCGCTGCTGGTGGTGTGGCGCCTGGGCAGCGTGCGGGTCCAGGTGACCGATACCGAGCTGGTGGCCGGCGACGAGCGGATCGCGCTGGAACACGTCGGCCGCACCCAGATCGTGTCCAGGAAGGACAAGCAGCAGGCGCTGGGCCCGGAGCTGGACCCGATCGCCCACGTGCTGCACCGGGGCTGGATCGGCCCGGTCGTGCGGATCGAGACGCGCGACCCCGCGAGCCCGGTGCCGTACTGGGTCGTCAGCACCCGCCGCCCGGAGGAGCTGGTTGCCGCGCTGAGCGCCACCCGCGCCTAGCCCCGAGAACGCCGAAAGGGGCGTCCCGGGGATCCGGGACGCCCTCGTCGGTGTCCGCGTCGTTCGACGCCGGGTCGGTCCGGCGGCGGTCCGTCAGGCCGCGCAGTCGCGGCAGATGAACAGGTTGCCGCGGGTCTCGGCCAGCCGGCTGCGGTGGTGCACCAGGAAGCAGCTGCCACAGGTGAACTCGTCCGCCTGCTTCGGCAGGACCTTGACCGTGAGCTCCTCGCCCGAGAGGTCCGCCCCCGGGAGCTCGAAGCTCTCCGCCGTGTCCGACTCGTCGACGTCGACCACGGACGACTGCGCCTCGTTCCGACGGGCCTTGAGCTCGTCGAGCGAGTCCTCCGCCATGTCGTCGGCCTCGTTGCGCCGCGGTGCGTCGTAGTCGGTAGCCATCGTTCCCACCCTCAGTACTCTTCGTCTTCTGTCGTGCCGCTGCACAACGTCCCGGCCGCAGGCGTTTGTGCCCGGCATCGGAGTGACGCCGGTCTCACCCGTTTGCGGAACGGCGCAGCCCTTGCCGGGACCAGGGCAGGGACCCGCCGGCGCGGCCCGTGACCGGGCCCCGCGAAACGTCGTTGCTCCCCCGTCGGCGCGCAGAGGGTAGCCGAGCGGTCAAGCCCCCGGCACCGGGCCCACCCGTGTCGCCCGCCCGCCGGGGACCGGTGGGGGCGTTAGGGTTCCGCCGTGCTGATCCGCGGGGTGTGTTCGGGTGGGGTGGACGCGTGAGCGCGGGGCTGCGTCCCTACCGGCGGCGCCGGTCCCGGCCGGTCGCGATCACCGTGGGCGCGCTCGCCGTGGCCGCCCTGGTGACCTGGACGATCGTGTTCTTCAACGCGGCCGCCGAGTCCGGCCTCGCCGCGTGCAACACCTCCGCCTCGGGCGCCGCCGGCGAGGTGCTCGACTCCGACGCGCTGGCCTCGGCCGCCCCGACGCCACCGGCGGACATCCGGACGACCGTGCTCAACGCCGGCGGCCAGCGCGGGCAGGCCAACCTCGTGGCCGCCCAGCTCGGCGACCTGGGCTTCGGGGAGGCCCGGCAGCCGGACAACGACCCGCTCTACCCCGGGGGCGACCTGGAGTGCCACGGCCAGCTGCGGTTCGGGCAGTCCGGCGAGGGCTCGGCGGCGACGCTGCAGCTGGTCCTCCCCTGCCTTGAGCTGGTCCGCGACGAGCGGGGCGACGACTCGGTCGACGTCGCCGTCGGGACCGCGTTCACCGACGTCAACCCCAACCGCGCCGTCCGAGACGCCCTGGAGCAGCTCGGCGCCCCCGGTTCCGGCGAGACGGGCGAGGGCCAGCAGGTGGCCGCGCCCCAGCTCGACCCGCAGGTGCTGGCCGAGGCGCGCGAGGCCGCCCGCTGCTGACTCCGGCGGACGAGGTCAGACGTCCGCGGCGCCCGCCTCCCGCAGGAGCTCCTCGAACGCCTCGGCGACGCCGGGGGTGGCCGCGAGCGTGACGTCCTCCCCCAGCTCGGCGCCGTCCGCGCGGGCGCGCCCGGGCGCGGGCCGCACGCGCACGAGGGCCCCGGCCTCCTGCGCGACGAGCGCCGCGGCCGCCCAGTCCCACCAGTTGATGCCGTGCTCCACGTAGGCGTCGAACCGGCCGGCGGCGAGGGCGCACAGGTCGAGCGCCGCCGATCCGGTCCGCCGCAGGTCACGGACCCGCGGGAGCACGGCCGCCATCATCGCGGCCTGCCGCGCGCGGCGGCCCGCGTCGTAGGAGAAGCCGCACGCCACCAGCGACTGGGAGAGCTCGGTCTCGGTGGTGACCCGCAGCGGCACGCCGTCGCGGGTCGCGCCCGCCCCGGCCGCCGCGCTCCACACCACGCCCGACGCCGGCTCGACGACCGCGCCCGCCAGCGACACCCCGTCCCGCACCGCCGCGACCGACACCGCGTACCAGGGCAGCCCGTAGAGGTAGTTCACGGTGCCGTCGATGGGGTCCACGACCCAGCGCGCGGCCCCCGCGTCGCCCGCCGCCTCCTCGCCGTACACCGGCTCGCCCGGCCGCAGCTCCGCGAGCCGCTCCCGGACGAGGCGTTCGAGGGCCCGGTCCGACTCCGTGACGACGTCGGTCGGCGTGCTCTTGGTCCCGACCGCCCCGGTCTCCCGGGGTGCGGGCAGGGTGCGCAGGTGGGCGGCCGCCTCCCCCGCCACCTGGACCGCGACACGCCGGAGCTCGGCGAGCTCCGCGGCCTCCGGAAGTGTGGTCGCGTCCGTGCCGGGTACTCCGGCGCCGGCCGGGGCACTGCTCGTGGTCATGTCACCCATCCGACCACAGCCCGCAGGTCGGCGAGGGGTTCGGCCCCGCACGTGGGGTGCCGCCCGGCGCAGCGGGACGTCCGTCCGGCCCGTCCGGGCCCTCTCTGAACCGATGCGGGTGCTCTGAGGAGGGCGCGACCGGCAAGCACCGGGCGCAGGCGTAGTTACAATGGCGGAGAACTTCACCCCCGGGACGCGCGCCGACCCCACGAGAAACGGCGGCGACCGGCGAGGCGAAGTCACTCGAAGCCAGCCGGACCGGAGCGCCCGCCGCGTTCTCGGCAGCTCCGGCGGACCGCAAGCGCACGCAGCGAGAGGGCCTAGGTGGCAGCCGCAGACTCCGCAACCCGAACCGACTCGACCGTGGACGAGACGGCGGCCGCACCCGCCCGTCGTGGCCGCGAGGCGGGTACCTCGACGAAGTCCCGGCCGGCGCGCCCACGTGGGGGTGCGAAGACCGGTCCCAAGACGTCGGCCAAGAAGAAGGCGACCTCGCCCGAGGGCGACGAGGAGGCCGTCGACCTCGACGACGCCGAGCTCGGTGAGGACGTCGAGCTCGAGGACGTCGAGATCGAGGACGTCGAGGAGGACACGGCCGAGGTGGCCGAGGACTCCGCCGACGAGGAGGACGAGGACGACGAGGAGGAGGAGCCGGCCAACACCGGCGCCAACCGTCGCGCCCCGACCACCCGCTCCTCCCAGCAGAAGTCGACCGAGTTCGTCTGGGACGAGGAGGAGTCCGAGGCCCTGCGCCAGGCGCGCAAGGACGCCGAGCTCACCGCCTCGGCCGACTCGGTCCGCGCCTACCTCAAGCAGATCGGCAAGGTCGCGCTGCTCAACGCGGAGGAGGAGGTCGAGCTCGCCAAGCGGATCGAGGCCGGCCTCTACGCCGCCGAGCGGCTGCGCCGGGCCATCGAGGCCTCGGAGAAGCTCTCGCCGCAGCTGCGCCGCGACCTGCGCTGGATCGTCCGGGACGGCGAGCGGGCCAAGAACCACCTGCTCGAGGCGAACCTGCGCCTCGTCGTCTCGCTGGCCAAGCGCTACACCGGCCGCGGGATGGCGTTCCTGGACCTGATCCAGGAGGGCAACCTGGGCCTGATCCGTGCGGTCGAGAAGTTCGACTACACCAAGGGCTACAAGTTCTCGACCTACGCGACGTGGTGGATCCGCCAGGCCATCACCCGCGCGATGGCCGACCAGGCCCGCACCATCCGCATCCCGGTGCACATGGTCGAGGTCATCAACAAGCTCGGCCGCATCCAGCGCGAGCTGCTCCAGGACCTGGGCCGCGAGCCCACCCCGGAGGAGCTGGCCAAGGAGATGGACATCACCCCGGAGAAGGTGCTGGAGATCCAGCAGTACGCCCGGGAGCCCATCTCGCTGGACCAGACCATCGGCGACGAGGGCGACTCGCAGCTCGGGGACTTCATCGAGGACTCCGAGGCGGTCGTCGCGGTCGACGCGGTGAGCTTCACGCTGCTGCAGGACCAGCTCCAGTCGGTGCTGGCCACGCTGTCCGAGCGCGAGGCGGGCGTCGTCCGGCTGCGGTTCGGCCTCACGGACGGCCAGCCCCGCACGCTCGACGAGATCGGCCAGGTCTACGGCGTGACCCGCGAGCGGATCCGCCAGATCGAGTCGAAGACCATGTCCAAGCTGCGCCACCCGTCGCGGTCGCAGGTCCTGCGGGACTACCTGGACTGAGTCGAATCCGACGCGCGGCCCCGGGCTCCCGGCCCGGGGCCGTCGTCGTTCCCGGGCGCGCCCCGCACGGAGGTACGTACGCACCTCCCGGCGCGGCAGCCGTCCCCGGAGTCGACGACGGGCGTTAACGCCGCCGCTGATCCACACGTGCTCGGAGACGTACTTCTCGATCACGCACAGGAGCAGCGCATGAGCCTCACCACCGACACCCCGGAGCTCGGCTCCCTGGTCACGGGCGCGGTCCTCGCCCCCGGCGACCCGGGGTACGCCGACGCCGCCGCCGGCTACAACCTCGCGACCGAGCACCGGCCGGACCACGTGGTCCGGGCCGCGGACGCGCAGGACGTCGTGGCGACCGTGGGGTACGCCCGGGAGACCGGGCGGCGGGTGGCCGTGCAGGCGACCGGGCACGGCGCCGCACCGGCGGGCCCCGGGACGGTGCTGCTGGTGACCGCGGACCTCGACGCCCTCACGGTCGACCCCGCGGCCCGCACCGCGACGCTCGGCGCCGGGGTGCGCTGGCAGCAGGTCCTCGACGCGGCGGCCCAACACGGTCTCGGCGGGCTGTGCGGCTCCTCGCCGGGCGCCGGTGTCGTCGGCTACACCCTCGGCGGCGGCCTCAGCCCGATCGGCCGGACCTTCGGATGGGCGGCGGACAACGTGCGGTCGATCGACGTCGTGACGCCCGACGGCGTGCTGCGCACCGTCGACGCCGACCACGATCCCGACCTGTTCTGGGCCCTGCGCGGCGGCGGCGCGGCGTTCGGGATCGTCACCGCGATGACCATCGACCTCGTGGAGGTGCCGGAGCTCTACGCGGGCGGGATCTTCGTCGACGCCACGACGGCCGATGTCCCCGGCCTCCTGCGCACCTGGCGGAACTGGGCGGAGGCGCTGCCCGAGACCGCCGGTCCCTCCGTCGCCCGGCTCAACCTGCCGGACCTGCCGATGCTGCCGGAGCCGTTGCGCGGCAAGGCCGTGGTGCACATCCGGTTCGCGTTCGTCGGCGACGCCGCCGAGGGCGAGCGGCTGATCGCACCCTTGCGCGCCGCGCTGCCCGGGCCCCTGCTCGACACGGTCGGCCCGCTGCCGGTGCCCGCGTTCGCCGCCATCCACGCCGACCCGGTCGACCCGATGCCGTTCGTGGACCGCGGCGTCATGCTCGCGGAGCTGCCCGACGCGGCGCTCGACGCGTTCGCCGACGTCACCTCGCCCGCCGCCGGGCTGCCGTTCGTGCTGAGCGAGATCCGGCTGCTGGGCGCGGCCTTCGCCCGGCCGCCGGCGGTGCCCAACGCGGTGGCCGGTCGGACCGCGCCGTACTTCGTGGACTCCGTCGGGATGCTGGTGCCGCCGATCGCCGAGCACGTGCCCGGTGCCCTCGCCACGATCGTCGAGCGGCTGCTGCCCTGGTCGACCGGTGGCACGACCACGAACATCGCCGGCGGCGTCGACCCGGAGGCGGTCGAGCGGCTGCGGGCCGGGTTCGGTCCGGAGACCGTCGCCCGGCTCGACGCGCTGCGGGCCGAGGTCGACCCGGACGGCCTGCTCGACCCGGCCGCCCGTTGGACCAGCCCGCCGCTGCTGCCCGCCCAGGGCGTCTGATGGCGGTCGGCCCGTCGGGGGCCGCCCCGAACGCCGAGCAGCGGGCGCAGTGGGGCGGGGACCTCGGACTGCTCTGGGCGACGCGCGCCGCGCAGTTCGAGGCGTCCGCCGCGGGCTACGACGCGCTGCTGCTCGAGGCCGCCGAGCTCGCGCCGGGCCTGCAGGTGCTCGACGTCGGCTGCGGGACCGGGTCGGTCACCCGCAAGGCGGCCGCCGCCGTGGCGCCCGACGGCACCGCGACCGGTGTCGACATCTCGGGCCCGATGCTGCAGGTCGCGTGGGACCGCAGCGCCGGACTGGGTGGCGTCACGTTCCTCGAGGCCGACGCCCAGGTGCACGACTTCGCCGGCCGGTACGACCGGGTGATCAGCCGCTCGGGCGTGATGTTCTTCGGCGACCCGCCCGCCGCCTTCGCCAACCTGGCGCGGGCGCTGCGGCCGGGTGGCCGGGTGGCGTTCGTCGTGTGGCGCTCGGTCGCCGAGAACGCCTGGATGCACCGGCTGATGCGCGCGCTGACGGGCCGCATGCCCCCGGAGCCGCCGCCCGGGCCGGGCGCCTTCGGCCTCGCCGATCCGGAGCGGGCCCGGGCCCTCCTGGAGGGGGCGGGGCTCGCCGAGGTCGGGGTGGAGCCGTGCGCGGCGCCCGTGGTGCTGGGCCGGGACGTCGAGGAGGCGTTCGGGCTGGTCCGGCAGATCCTGGCAGGGGGACTCGACGGCCTGGGCCCGGTCGACCGGGAACGGGCGATCGTGGCCCTGCGCGCGGTCCTGGCGGAGGGGGCGGGACCCGACGGCGTCGCGCTCGGCTCGGCGGCCTGGCTGCTGACGGGGCGCGCGCTCTAAGCGAACTCGAAGCGGTCCGGTCGAAGATACGCCTACGTATCTTCGAGGAGGGGTGATGGAGTCCGACCTGCACGTCGTGGTGGGCGCGACCGGAGGGACGGGCGCCGCGCTCGCCCGGGAGCTGGTGCGGCGCGGGCACCGCGTCCGGGCGGTGAGCCGCGGGGGCGGTGGCGACCAGAACGGCGTCGAGGCCGTGACCGGCGACGCGACCGACGCCGGCCGGATGCGGGAGGTGTGCGCGGGGGCCGCGGCCGTCTACAACTGCGTCAACCCGCCCTTCGACCGCTGGCGGGAGGCCTTCCCGGCGGCGGTGCGCGGCACGCTCGCCGGTGCGGCCGCCGCCGGTGCGCGCCTCGTCTTCGCCGACGACACGTGGATGTACGGCCGCGTGCACGCCCCCATGACCGAGGCGACGCCGGTACGACCGGTGTCCGCCAAGGGCGTGCTGCGCGCGTGGCTGGCGGAGATGGTGCTGGCGGCGCACGCCCGCGGCGACTGTCCGACCGTCGTCGCCCGGGCCGGCGAGCTGTACGGGCCGGGCGTCGACTCGGTGCTCGGCCCGGCACTGTTCGGCGCGGCCGCCGCCGGCCGCCCGCCGCGGTGGATCGGGGCGCTGGACCGCCCGCTCACGCCGTCGTTCGTCGAGGACTTCGCCCGGGTGCTCGCCACCCTCGGCGAAGCACCCGCCGACGACCTGGGCCGGGTCTGGCACGTGCCCCACCCGGCGCCGACGACCGGCCGCGAGTTCGTGGCGGAGATCCGGCGGCGCACCGGCTGCCGGGCCCCGCTCGTGCGCGTCGGGTCGCGGGCGGCCCGGTCGCTCGGCCTGGTGTGGCCGCTGGCCCGCGAGGGCGCCGAGCTCGTCTACCAGTTCGAGATGCCGTTCGTGGTCGACGGTTCCGCCTTCGCCGCGCGGTTCGGGTTCACCCCGACGCCCTGTGCCGAGGGCATCGCGCGCACGCTCGGGCTCGCGGCCGACAGTCCGGTGGCGGTGCCGGCATGAGGGCGGTGGTGATCGGGGCCGGCATCGGCGGGCTCGCCGCCGCGGCGGGCCTGCGCCGGGCGGGGGTCGACGTCGTGGTGCTGGAGCGCTCGCGCGAGCTGCGGCCGGTCGGCGCAGGGATCTCCCTGTGGGCCAACGCCTTCACCGCGCTCGACGCCCTCGGCCTCGGCCGCGCGGTCCGCGCGCGTACCGGTCCGGCGGCTGCGGCACTGCAGGCCGGCCAGCGGTCCCCCGACGGACGGCGGCTGTCCCGGACCCCGGCCGCAGCCGTCGCCGGGCTCGGCGTGCTGCACCGCGCGGAGCTGCAGGAGGTCCTGCTCGCTGCAGCGGGCGAGGTGTGGCTCGGAGTGGAGGTCACGGCGGTGTCGCCCGACGGCCGCCACGTGGTGCACTCCGGCGGCCGCGAGGAGGCCGATCTCGTGGTGGCCGCCGACGGGATCCACAGCGGGGTGCGGGCGTCCTGGCCGGGCGATCCCGGCCTGCGCTACGCCGGGTACTCGGCCTGGCGGGGCGTCACGAGCAGACCCGTTGATCTGCTCGGCGCGGCCGGGGAGACGTGGGGGCGCGGGCTGCGGTTCGGTCTGGTCCCGCTGCGCGACGGCCGGGTGTACTGGTTCGGCGTGACGTCCGGTCCGCCCGGGTGCACCGCGCCCGACGAGCACGCCGCCGCACGGGAGGCGTTCGCGGGATGGCACGCGCCGATTCCGGCGGTGCTCGCGGCGACCCCGTCCGACGCCGTGCACCGCGGCGACATCATGGACCTCGCCGAGGCCCCGCCGACCTTCCGCCGGGGACGCTGTGTGCTGCTCGGCGACGCCGCGCACGCCATGACGCCGGATCTCGGGCAGGGCGGCGGGCAGGCGCTCGAGGACGCCGCGACCCTGGTCCGCCTCGTCGGCCCGCCGGCCGCGTGGTCCGCCGGGGAGCTCGACGCCGCGCTGGCCCGCTACGACGCGCTCCGCCGGCCCCGCACCGCACGCCTGATGAAGGCGGCGCGGCGGGTGGGTGCGGTGGCGCAGGCCGGCTCTCCGCTGGGTGCGGGCCTGCGCGACCTGGCGCTGCGGCTGACTCCGGGCGCGCTCGCCGGCGGACCGTTGCGGCGGGTGCAGGCCTGGCGACCCCCGCCGGAGCGGCACCCGGCCGCGACGGGCACCTGAGCGCGTGTCACACCGCGGTCAGGACCTCCCGCTCCGCCGCCTGCAGCGCAGGCCCGGGATCGAGGCCGAGCTCGCCGGCAAGCAGGGCCCGCACCGCCTTCAGGTCGGCGAGCGCCTCGGCGCGGCGGCCCTGCCGGTGCAGCGCGCGGATCCGCAGCTCCCAGCCGCGCTCGCGCAGCGGGTGCCGCCGGACGTGCGCCCCGGCGGCCGCCGCGGCCTCCCCTGCACGGCCGCGCTCCAGCAGGGCCGCGAGCCGGTCCTCCTGCGCCCCGAGCCGCAGCTCGGTGAGCCGGGCGACCTCGGGAGCGAGCACGCCGAGGTCCGCGACGTCGGCGTACGCCGGGCCGTGCCACAGGGCGAGGGCGGCGTCGAGCAGCGGCAGTGCCTGCTCCGCCCGCCGCCCGGTCAGCGCCGCGGCGCCGTCGGCCGCGAGCACGGTGAACCGCTCGGCGTCGACCGCGCCGGGCGGGAGGTCCAGCGCGTAGCCGGATGCCCGTCGCACGACGACCCGGGGCGCCTCGCCGGGCCCGCGGGCGGGTTCGAGGGCCGACCGCAACGTGGAGACGTAGAAGTGCAGGGTGCCGACGCCGGGCGTGCGCCGACCCGCCCACACCTCGTCGAGCAGCCGCTCCGCCTCGACCGTCTCGCCGGCCGCCGCCACGAGGGTGGCGAGCAGGGCCCGTCGCCGGGGCCCGCCGAGGGCTGCCGGCCGGCCGTCGACCGTCGCTCCGACGGGGCCCAGGACCGTGATGGCGACGTCCACGACGACCTCCGAAGATACGTTCCCGTTTCTTGTAAGGGACGCTAGAGTGCCGCTCGTGAGATACGCAAGCGTTTCTTCATGGGTCGGGTCGTGACGACCCCGGTCCGCCGGCGCCGGGGGGCCGAGCTGGAGCGGGCGATCCGCCGCGCCGTCCTCGCGCTGGTCACGGCGCGCGGGCCTGCGGGGGTGACGATGGAGGCGGTCGCCGCGCACGCCGGAACGTCGAAACCCGTGCTGTACCGGCGCTGGCCGGACCGCTCGGCACTGCTGCGCGACACGCTCCTGCACGCGGCCGGCCGCTCCATCCCGACACCGGACACCGGCACCTACCGGGGCGACCTGCTCGCCGTCCTCCGCGGCTGGGCGGCCACCCTGACCAGCCCGGCGTCCGCCCCTGTGGTGGCGGCGATCGTCGGCGCGATGCAGCAGGACGCCGAGCTGCGCGAGGCCTTCCGGGAGAGCGTGATCGGCTGGCGGAAGGCCGAGATGGCCCGGCTGATCCGGCGCGGCGTCGAGCGGGGCGAGCTGCGCCCGGACGTCCCGGTCGAGTTCGCCCGCGAGCTGGGCCAGGGCGTGCTCTGGCACCGTTTCCTCATCACCGGCGACCCGATCGACGACGAGGTCGTGGTCCGCATCGTCGACGAGATCGTGATGCCGTTCGTGGCCGCCCGCCCGCAGCCGCGTCCCTGAGCAAGGCCTGGGCAAGGCCCCGGATCAACGCCCCTGATCGACGCCCCTGCATAACGGCTTCCCGACGTCGCCCGACCGCGCTTCACTGACCGGGTGCAGACCGTCGTCCGCAGCCCCGTCCTGGTCGGACGGGCGGCCGAGCTGGCCGAGGTGCGCCGGCTCGTCGCGGCGACGGCGGCGGGCGGCGGCGGGTCGGTCGCCGTCGTCGGCGAGGCCGGGATCGGCAAGACCCGCCTGCTCGACGAGATCGCCTCCGCGGCGGCGACCGCCGGGCTCACCGTCCTCACCGGGCGCGCGGTGCCCGGCGGCGGCGTGTTCCGGCCGCTCGCCGAGGCCGTCCTCCCCCGGCTCGACGACCCGGCGGGCGACGGCGACGCGGTCCGGCCGTACCGCGCGGCGCTGGAGCGGCTGCGCTCCGGCACCGGGCCCGAGTCCGGACCCGGTGCCCCCGACCAGGCCGTGGTCCTCGGCGAGGGGCTGCGCCGGCTGCTGCGGGCGACCGCGCCGGGCGGCTGTGTGCTGCGGCTCGAGGACCTGCACTGGGCGGACCGGGACACCCTCGCGACGGTCGCGTCCCTGACCGGTGCCGGCCCCGGGCTGCTCGTCGCGGTGTCGTGCCGCCCCGGTCCCGCCGCCACACGGCTCGCCGCGGCCCCGGGCCTGCGGGTCCTGCCGCTGCGGCCGCTCGATCCGGCCGGGGTCGCGGCGCTGGTCGCGGCCTGCCGGGACGGCACTCCCCCGTCCGACGACGAGGTCGCGGCCCTGCACGCCCGCTCGGAGGGCCTGCCGTTCGTGGTCGAGGAGATGCTGGCGGCGCCCGGGCGGGCGGTCCCGCCGACGTTCGCGGCGCTGGTCGAGGGCCGGCTCGACGCGCTGGCACCGGCGGCCCGCCGGGCGGTGGAGGCCGCCGCGGTGCTCGGCCCGGCGCCGGACTGGCAGGTCCTCGGGCCCGTGGCCGGGCTCGGCGAGGACGAGGTCGGCGAGGCGCTGCGCGGCGGGGTCCGCGAGGGTCTGCTGGCGCGCGAGGCCGGATCGGGCCGGGCGGAGCTGCGCTGGCCGCACGCCCTGACCCGGGAGGCGGTCCTCGCCGCGCTGCTCCCGCCCGAGCGGGCCCGCCTCGCGGCCCGGGCCGCGGAGGCGCTCGCCGCGGCCGGGGCGGGCCCGGCCGCGGCCGCGCTGTTCGCCGAGGCCGGGCGGCCCGATCGCGCGGCCGGGCTCTACCTGCGCGAGGCGCGGGCCGAGGCCGCGCGGGGCGCGCTGCGCGCGGCAGCCGACCACCTCGACGCGGCCGAGCGCGCCGGGCCCGGCCCGCCCCTCGACACCGAGGTGCTGCGGGAGCGCATCCGGGTGCTCACCCTGACCGGCCGCGCCCACGAGGCGCTGGACCTCGGCGCGGCCCGGCTGCCCGGCGTCACCGGGGACCGGCACGCCGACCTGTGTCTCGACCTGGCGCGCACCGCGGTCGTCGCCGGGCGGTGGGCCGTGGCGGACGACTTCGTCGAGCGGGCCGGGCGGCCCGACGACCCGCGCTCGGCGGTGCTGCGCGCCGACGCCGCCTTCGGCGCGGGCCGGGTCGACGAGGCCGCGGACCTCGCGGCCCGGGCCGTGGAGCGGGCGGAGGCCGCGGCGGCGCCGGAGAGCCTGTGCGAGGCGCTCGGCGTGCTCGCCCGCACCCGCTGGCGCACCGACCTGGCCGCGACCTCCGCCGCCTTCCGCCGCGCCGCGCAGGTCGCCGCCGAGCACGGGCTGGTGCCGTGGCGGGTCACCGCGCTGTTCGGTGCCGGGATGATGGAGGCTCTCGACGGGGACGAGCACCCCACCCTCGAGCTCGCCCGCAGTCTGACCCGGGACGTGGGAATGCTCGCCCACCTGGCCTCGGCGGAGATCATCCTGGCCGACGTCGCGCTCATGACCGACGGTCCGGCCGCGGGTGAGGCGCACTCCCGGCGCGCCCTGGACACGGCGTTGCGCCTGCACCTGCCGGCCCTCGCGGACATCGGCCGGATCCAGACCGCGGCCGCCCTCGCCGCCCGCGGCGACGCGGTCGGCGCCGAGGCCCTCCTCGCCGAGGTCCTCGAACCGAGCCCGGGCAACCGCGCCACGATGGCGCTGGCCCGGGGCGTGGGTGCACTGGTCGAGCACGACCTGCCGCGCGCCGCCCGGGAGTTCGACGCGGAGATCGACCGGGTGCTGGAGCACCGGGCGACGCCCCTGCTCGCCCCGGTCGGCGCCTGGCTGCTGGTCCACGCCGTCCTCGACGGCGGCGAGCGGGCACGCGCGCAGCTGACCACCCATCCGTCCGGGCTGTCCCGGTCGATCCGCGCCGCGCTCGCGTACGCCGACGCGGTCGCCGCCGGGCGCGCCGGGCGGGCGGCGGAGGCGGCCCGGGCCCGCGCCCGCGGCGACGAGCTGCTCGGGCGGCGGGCGTGGTGGCGGCGCCTGCTCCACCCGATGGTCCTCGGGTGCGCGGTGCGCGACGGCTGGGACGACCCCGTCCCCCTCCTGCGCGCCGATCTCGCCGCCCACGAGGCGGCCGGTGCGGAACTGCAGGCCCGCACCTGCCGCGACCTGCTGCGGGCCGCCGGGGCGCCCACCCGCGGCCGGCACGGGACGACGGTGCCGGCCGGGCTGCGGGAGAAGGGTGTGACCCGCCGCGAGTACGAGGTGCTGGCGCTGGTCGGGCGCGGGCTCACCAACCCCGAGATCGCGCAGCGGCTGGTGCTGTCCCGGCGGACGGTGGAGACGCACGTCGCGAACCTGCTGGCCAAGACGGGCGCGGCCCGGCGCACGGAGCTGCACCGGTGGGCCGGGGGCCAAACTCGGTAGTTCTCACGGATCCGCCGGGCGCCGCCGCGGCGGACAGTTCCGGCCATGCAGACGAACCCCAGCCCGATCGAGACCGACGTCCTGGTGGTCGGGGCCGGCCCCGCCGGGCTCGCCACGGCCCTGGCCGCCGTGACGCACGGGGCGCGCGTCCTCGTCGTCGAGCGGCGCGGCACCACCTCGACCATCCCGCGCGCCACCGGCGTGAGCACCCGGACCATGGAGATCCTGCGCGAGTGGGGCCTCACCGAGGCGGTGCTGGCCGGCGCGGTCGGCGACGTCCCGCCCCGGATCGCGGTCGCCGACACCCTCGCCGGTCCCGTCCGCGAGTACCGCGACGTCGGGTACCCCTCGCGGCGCGAGGCGCTGCGGGCCAGCCCGACGCACCCGCTGCTGTGCCCGCAGGACCACCTGGAACCGCTGCTCGTCGCGGAGCTGCGCCGCCGCGGGGGCGAGGTCCGCTTCGACAGCGCGCTCATCGACCTGACCGTCGCGGACGGGGTGGAGGCGCGGCTGGCCGGCGGCGAGCGGGTGCGGGCCCGGTTCGTCGTCGGGGCCGACGGCCCGCGCAGCCGTGTCCGCTCCGCGCTCGGCATCGGTCTGCGGGACCTGGGCACCCTCGGCGACTACGCCCAGGTGCTGTTCCGCCCGGACGCGGCGTCGGGGGTCGAGGCGCTCTTCGCCCGCGAGCCGAACGTGCTGTGGAGCATCGAGCACCCGGAGGCGGCCGGGGTGCTCCTGCCCGTGGGCGGGGGCCGCTGGTGCTACGCCCGGCAGCTCCACGACGGACGTGACTGCACCGGCGCCGAGGGCATCGCGGCCCACACGCCGGAGTTCTGGCGGTGGCTGCTGCGCACGGCGACCGGCCTGCCCGACCTCGAGCCGCAGCTGCTGGGCATGCAGGCCTTCACGATGGCCGCCGCGGTCGCCACGGCGGTGCGCTCCGGCCCCGGGTTCCTCGTCGGCGACGCCGCGCACCGGATGACCCCGGTCGGCGGCAACGGCATGAACACCGCGATCCACGACGGCCACGAGCTGGGCTGGCGGCTGGGCTGGACGGTCCGCGGCTGGGCGGGTCCGGCGCTGCTCGACTCGTACGTCGAGGAGCGTGAGCCGATCGGCCGGGCGCGGGCGCTGCGCTCGCTGCGCCCCGGCGGCACCGACCCGATCGACGGGCTGGCCGGCGACCTCGGGACGGCCTACCGGTCCTGCACGGTCGCCACCGGGCCCGCCGACGGAGAGCTGCGCCTCGGGACCGGGACCGCACGGCCCGGCGAGCGCATCCCGCACGTCTGGGTCCGGACCGACGGCGGCCGCCGGGCCGTCCTCGACCTGCTCGGCCCCGGGTTCACCCTGTTCACCGGCGCGGTGGACGCGGACTGGCGCACCGCGGCCGCGCACCTGCCGGTGCCGGTCGAGGTCCCGGCGGTCGGCGACCGGGTCGCCCGCCGCTGCGGGCTGGGGCCGCGCTCGGCCCTGCTGGTGCGGCCGGACGGCGTGATCGCCTGGCGGCACGACGCCGGCGCGCGGGAGACCGCGGCCGACCACGCCCGGGCGCTCGCCCGGGCCGTCGGGACGGCCGTGGGCCTGGAGCCCGCCGTGGCCTTCGCCGCCTGACGGGGGCGAACACCCGGCGGTGTCCCCGGTGCGTTCCGTACGCTGCACGGTGATGGCGAGCGGCACGACCGGGGAGACCGGCACGACGGGTCGGTCGGCGGGTGGGGCACCGGGACCGGGGCGGACGGAGCGGCGGGCGCGGATCGCGGTCGCCGCGGTCTTCCTCACCAACGGGGCGATGTTCGCGAACCTGCTCCCCCGCTACCCCGAGATCAAGGCCTCGCTGGAGCTGAGCAACGCGCAGCTGGGCACCGCGGTGGCGGCCTTCCCGTTCGGGGCCCTCCTGGCCGGGTTGACCGCATCGACGCTGGTCCGGCGGTTCCGCTCGTCGCGTGTCGCGACCTTCGGCATGGTCGTGGTCGCCGTCGGCATCCTGCTCGCCGGGCTGGCCCCGAACTGGGGCCTGCTGGCCGGGGCGCTGTTCGTGGCGGGGGCCGCGGACGCGGTGGTCGACGTCGGGCAGAACGCCCACGCCCTGCGCGTCCAGCGCCGCTACGGCCGCTCGATCTTCAACTCCTTCCACGCCACGTGGAGCGCCGGATCGGTGCTGGGCGGGCTGATGGGCTCCGCCGCCGCCGGGCTGGCGCTCCCCCTCGGCCTGCACCTGGGCGTCTCGGCCGGGATCTTCGTGACGGTCGCGCTGGTCGCGTACCGCTTCCTGCTGCCCGGCCCGGAGGACTCCGAGCGCGAACCCACCGCCTCGCCGGCGCGCGGGCGTTCCCGCGCCGGCGGGCGCGCCCTGCTCGTCGTGCTGGTCCTCGGCGTGATCGCCTCGGCCGGCGCCCTGGTCGAGGACTCCGGCGCCTCCTGGGCGGCCGTCTACCTGTCCGGCAGCCTCGGCGCCGCCGCGGCGGTCGCCGGCCTCGGTTTCGTGGCCCTGCAGGCGCTGGAGTTCCTGGGCCGGGTGGTCGGTGACCGGCTGGTCGACCGGTTCGGGCAGCGGGCGGTGGCGCGGGCCGGCGCGGCGATCGTGGTCGTCGCGATGGGGCTGGCCCTGGCCTTCCCGACGGTCCCGGGCACCATCGTCGGGTTCGGCCTGGCCGGGCTCGGGGTGGCGACGCTGATCCCCGCCGCCATGCACGCCGCCGACGAGCTGCCGGGGCTGCCCACCGGGGCGGGCCTGACGGTCGTCAGCTGGCTGCTGCGGGTCGGGTTCCTGGTGGCGCCGCCCGTCGTCGGGCTGGTGGCCGACGCGACCTCGCTGCGGGCGGGCCTGCTCGTCGTCCCGCTCGCCGGGCTGGTGATCCTCGCGGGCGCACAGGTGCTGCCCCGCCGCAGGACTCACGCGGAGAGCACGAAGCCCTCGTAACCCTTCTCCGCGACCTCCGCGCAGGTCTTCGCGTAGGTGGCCATCCCGCCCGCGTACGGCATGAACACCCGCGGCTTGCCCGGCACGTTCGCCCCCAGGTACCAGGACGTCGAGGCCTGCGGCAGCAGCGTCCGGTGCGCCACCTCGTTGACGTGCGCCACCCAGGCCCGCTCGGCCTCCTCCGTGGTCTCCATCCGCGACACGCCCTTCTCCCGCAGGTGGACGAGGCAGTCCGCGATCCACTCCACGTGCTGCTCGATCGCCGTCGGCATGTTGCACAGCACCGAGGGGCTGCCCGGCCCGGTGATCGTGAACAGGTTCGGGAAGCCTGCGACCTGCAGCCCGAGGTGCGTCACCGGGCCCGCGGCCCACTTGTCCCGCAGCGGGACCCCGCCAGCGCCGCGGATGTCGAAGCCGAGCAGCGGGCCGGTCATCGCGTCGAACCCGGTCGCGAAGATGATCACGTCGAGCGGGTGCTCCTCGCCGGTCCGGATCCCGGCCGGGGTGATCTCGCGGATCGGGTCGGCGCGCACGTCGACCAGAGACACGTTCGGCCGGTTGTAGGCCTCGAAGTAGTCCGTGTCGATCGGCGGGCGCTTGGTGGCGAAGCCGTGGTCGCGCGGGGTCAGCTTCTCCGCCGTCGCGGGGTCCCGGACGACCGCCCGGATCTTGTCCCGGATGAAGTCCGACGCCGTGTCGTTGGCCTCCCGGCTGGTCAGCAGGTCGGCGAAGGACGCGCGGAACTTCAGGCTCCCCCGCTCCCACGCCTTCTCGTAGATCGCGGTGCGCTCCGCCTCGTCCACGGCGAGCGCCGAGACCTCGCTGATCAGGAACGGGTGGCCGTTCGTCGACGCCCGCTGGATCCGCCGGATCTCGTCGTAGCGCGCCTTGACCTCGGCGCGCTCGGCGGCGGACACGGGGCCGTTGCGCGCGGGGATGCTGTAGTTCGCGGTGCGCTGGAAGACGGTCAGGTGGGCGGCCTCCTTCGCGACCACCGGCACCGCCTGGATCCCCGTCGAGCCGGTCCCGACGATCCCGACCCGCTTCCGCGCGAGGTCCACGCCCTCGTGCGGCCAGCGCCCGGTGTGGAACCACTCGCCGGCGAAGGTGTCGAGTCCGGGGATGTCCGGGACGTTGGCGGTCGACAGGCAGCCGACGGCCGTGACGAGGAACCGGCAGGTCAGCGTGCGGTCGGCCGTGCGCACCGCCCAGGTGGAGGTGGCGTCGTCGAAGGTCGCGGACTCGACCCGGGTGCCGAGGTCGATGTCCCGGTGGAGGTCGAACCGCTCGGCCACGTGCTCCAGGTAGGCGCGGATCTCGAAGTGCTCCGGGTAGCGCTCGGTCCACTCCCACTCGTGCTGGAGCTCCTCGTCGAACGAGTACGAGTAGTAGTAGCTCTCGGAGTCGCAGCGCGCGCCCGGGTACCGGTTCCAGTACCACGTGCCGCCGACCCCGTCGCCCTGCTCGAGCACCCGCACGCGGAAGCCCTCGGAGCGCAGCCGCTGCAGGGCGTACAGGCCGGAGAACCCCGCGCCGATCACCACCACGTCGAGCTGCGTGTCCCGGTCGCTGTCCGGACCGTTGCGAAACGTCATCGTTCCCTCCTGCCACCCCACTCTGCGCGACACCGCCGTGATCCGCCAGATGCACCTGCCTCAACCCCGTGAGCGGCAACTGCCCCTACAGGGGCAGTCGGCACTCACGACCTCGGCTGACCTGCGGTGATCTCCCACAGCGCCGCGACGACCGGGCGGCGCAGGTCGGCCCGCCGCACGCAGAGGCCGATCGGGAAGGGCGCGAGCCCTGCCCGCGCTCGCCGCCCCCGCGGACCCCAAGCTGGTGCAGGCCTTCCTCGACAACCCGGTGCACGAGGCGCTCGCCGCCGCGCCCGCGCTGCGCCCGAGCGTCGACATCTCCGTCTGAGGGTCGTGAGCGGCGATGGTCGCCGTGGCGACGATCGCCGCTCACGGGGAAGGTGGGCGTATGAGCACGACACACCGGATCGCCCTCATCCCCGGAGACGGCATCGGGCAGGAGGTGATCCCGCCGGCCACCGCCGTGCTCGACGCCGTCGGCCGGCGCCACGGGATCTCCTTCGCCTACGACGAGTTCGACTGGTCCTGCGAGCGCCACGCGCACGAGGACGCGATGATGCCGGCCGACGGTCTCGACCGGATCCGGACGCACGACGCGATCCTGCTCGGCGCGGTCGGCTGGCCCGGCGTCCCGGACCACGTGTCGCTGTGGGGGCTGCTGATCCCGATCCGCCGCGCGTTCGCCCAGTACGTCAATCTCCGGCCGATCGCGGTGCTGGAGGGCGTGCCGTCCCCGCTGTCCGGGGCGAGGCCGGGCGAGGTGGACTTCGTCGTCGTCCGGGAGAACGCCGAGGGCGAGTACTCCGAGATCGGCGGCCGGATGAACCGCGGCCTCCCGTCGGAGCTGGCCGTGCAGGAGGCGGTGTTCACCCGGGCCGGGGTCGCCCGGATCGCCGACTACGCCTTCACCCTCGCGGAGTCCCGGCGCAAGCACGTCACGAGCGCCACCAAGTCCAACGGCATCGTGCACACCATGCCGTTCTGGGACGAGGTCGTCAGCGAGCGGGCGGCGGCGCACCCCGGCGTCGAGCTGCGCAGCGAGCACATCGACGCCCTCGCGGCCAAGCTCGTGCTGCAGCCGCAGAACTTCGACGTGATCGTGGCCTCGAACCTGTTCGGCGACATCCTGTCCGACCTCGCCGCCGCGGTCGCGGGCTCGATCGGCATCGCACCGTCGGGCAACCTCAACCCGGAGCGGGAGTTCCCGTCGATGTTCGAGCCGGTGCACGGCTCCGCGCCGGACATCGCGGGCAAGGACGTGGCGAACCCGTTGGGCGCCATCTGGTCCGCCTCGATGCTGCTCGACCACCTCGGGCACCCCGAGGCCGGCGCCGAGGTGCTCGACGCGGTCCGGGCCCAGCTCGCCGAGGGGCAGGTCCGGACCCGGGACATGGGCGGCACGGCGGGCACGGCCGAGTTCACCCGCGCCCTGCTCGAGCGCTTCTGATCCCTAACGTCCCGGCGCGGGCCGCCGCAGCCCGTCCACCAGGTGGGCCGGGGCATCCGCCCGGGCCTGCAGCTCCTCGGCCAGCCGGTCCCGGTCCCGGCCCGCGGGCAGCACCCCCGCGAACGGCGCGGCCGGCCGGAACTGGACGAGCCGGAACCGCAGCCGGCCCCGGCGGTGCTGCTGCACGAGGCCCCGGCCCGCGACGCCGAGGGCGACGAGGACCAGGCAGGACGCGGCGATCCCCGAGCCGGGTGCCCCGTGGGCGACGACCAGGGCGGCGACCACGAGGGCGGCCGGTAGTGCGACGAGTCGAGTCATGGTCCGATCTCCGATCCCGGCAGGACGGCGGGGTCCAGCGGGCGGGACCCCGCGCCCCGCCCGCCCCCGACCGTCCGGTGCCGTCAGCCGTCCGCGGACGGCCTGATGTTCTGGTTGAGGTGGAAGACGTTGTCCGGGTCGTAGCGCCGCTTGACCCGCGCGAGCCGGTCGTGGTTGCCGCGGTAGGAGGCACGCACCCGGTCCTCGCCCTCGTCCATGAGGAAGTTGACGTAGGCCCCGCCCGCCGAGGTCGGGTGCAGCTCGTCCCAGTAGTCCCTGGTCCACCGGGTGATCGCCCCGGCGTTGGCCGGGTCCGGGTCGACCCCGACGATCACGCCGGCCCAGCCGCCGTCGCGGTAGGCGAACGCGGTCTCGTCCTCGCCCACCCGCGCCGCCGCGCCGTCGATCGGGTACAGGTGCATCGTCGAGTGCCCGCTGGGCAGCAGGGGCCCGAACTTCTCGTGCACCGCGATGCCGGCGTCGGAGATCTCGTCGAAGAAGTCCGCCCGCCAGTACCACTGCAGGCCGGCCGGGTAGAGGCCGTCGAAGGCGCTCTGCAACGCCGTGAACGGCATCGGCTGCACCCCGACGAGCAGCGGCGAGCCGAACTCGCGGACCGGGGCCAGCACCTCGTCGGCCCGGTCGTGCGGGCCGGTGTAGCACCAGACGATGCCGCAGGCCTTGCGGCCCCACAGCTCCTCGGGGAAGGTCGGCGCCGGCGGGATGGTGAGCAGCGCGAACCACCCGCTGAGCTCCTCCGGCAGCGACGGCACCACCGAGCGGTACCAGCGCAGGACCTCGCCGGTGTCCGCCAGGTCGTAGAGCACCGGGCCGGCGACGACGGTCCCGCGGTCGCCGATCTCGTGGCAGCGGAAGGTGAACGAGGTGACGATCCCGAAGTTGCCGCCGCCCCCGCGCAGCGCCCAGAACAGGTCCGGGTGCGACGTCGCGCTCGCGGTCACCACGTGGCCGTCGGCGAGCACGACGTCGGCGGAGACGAGGTTGTCGACCGTCAGGCCGAACCGGCGCGTGAGGTAGCCGATGCCGCCGCCGAGGGCCAGGCCCGCGACGCCGGTCGAGGCGATGAACCCCGAGGGCGTGGCCGTCCCGAACGCCACCGTGGCGTGGTCGACGTCGCCCCACGTGCACCCGGCGTCGACCCGGACGGTGCGCCCGGCGGGGTCGACGGTGGTGCTCCGCATCGACGACAGGTCGACGACCAGGGCGTCGTCCCGGACGCCGAGGCCGGCGGCGTGGTGCCCGCCGCTGCGTACCGCGATCTCGAGGTCGTGGGCGCGGGCGAACCGCACCGCCGCGACCACGTCGGCGGTGTCGCGGCAGCGGGCGACCGCCGCGGGCCGCTGGTCGATCATCCCGTTGTAGACGGCCCGGGCGTCGTCGTAGCCGGCGTCGCCCGGGAGGATCAGGTCGCCGCGCAGGGCGGCCGCGAGGTCGGTGAAGGGCGTGCTGGAGGTGGTGCGCGCAGGCGTGGTGGTCACGCTCGCTCCTTCTCGGTCGGTGCCTCCGAGGTGCTCGGACGCGACACCCGCCCATGCTGCGGACGGACCGTTCAGCAGCCGTTCGGGTCCGGGGCCCGGGCTCAGGGCGCGGGGCGAACGCCGAACGCCGGGGCCGGAACGCCGCGCGCCTCGAGGTCGGCGACGCACCGGACGAGCAGGGCGACGCTCCCGTGCTCCCCGGCCAGGCCGGCCGCCGCCCGGAGCCGCTCGACGGCGCGCACGGCGTCGTCGTAGGCGGCCCGCCGCCGCATCACCTCGGGGATCCACCAGAGGTCGTCGTGGGCGCGGCCGGCGGCGAGGGCGGCGTCGAGCGTGGCCACGGCGTCGTCGCGGCGGCCGTCCCGGTCGTACCGGTCGGTGAGCAGCGCCAGCCAGTACGGCATCCGCGCGAAGGCGTCGGCGGCCTCCAGGCTCGCGATCCCGGCCCGGACGAGCTCGGTGCCGGAGGCGTCGGCCCGCGACCAGCCGTCCAGCACCAGGCCCCAGTCGCCGTAGTAGGCGAACGCGTACCGGTCGCAGAGTCCCCGCAGCTCCTCGACGACCGCGCCGAGCTCGGCCCGGTCCCCGCGGAGCTGGTGGGTGATGGCCCCGTACGCCAGCGCGACGGCGAGGGCGTAGGCGTTGCCGGACTTGCGGGCCAGGGCGATCGCGTCCGTGCTGCTGGTCAGCGCCGCGCCGGGGTCGCCGAGGAGCCAGTGGGCGTGCGCCGCGAACGCCCGCCCGTGCACGTCGGACCGGGTGCCGATGCTCAGCGGGTGGAAGCCGCCGAACCCCGCGGCGAGGTCGAGGTGCTCGAGCGCCTCGGCGGGCCGGCCCAGGCTGAGCGCCGAGCCGCCGTAGGCGAAGTGCGCGGGCCCGCTCAGATCGGAGTCGGGCTCGACGAGGGACAGCGCCCGCCCCGCCGCGCGGTGCGCCTCCTCGGTGTCGCCGTGCACGAACAGCGACGCCCACAGCCCCACCAGCCCGTTGAGCAGTGACTCCCGGCGCCCGAGCGCCTCGGCCCGGGCCACCGCGCCCTCCAGGGTCTCGCGCAGCCGCGGCGACGTGTACCCGGACTGCGCGTTGAGCGGTGCGGCGACGGCCTCCAGCAGGGCCAGCTCGCGGCGGGTGCGGTCGCCGCCCTCGGGGAGTGTGCGCACGATCGCCAGGGCCTCCTCCAGCAGCCGGACGGCCTCGCCGTGCGCGAACATCCCGGCGGCGACGTCCGCGGCCCGCCGGTAGGCGGCGACGGCCTTGTCGGCGTTGCCGCTGCGCGCGTACTGCTCGGCGAGCTGGGCCGAGATGCCGTCGGGGTCCGCGGCGTGCAGGATCTCCAGGCCCTGCGCGACCCGGCGGTGCAGCAGCCACCGTCGGGGTGGGCTGACCTGCGCGTACGCCGCGTCGCGCAGCAGGTCGTGGGAGAAGTCGTACCCGTCGGCGGTCTCGCGCAGGATCCGGGCGCGCCACAGCTCGTCGACGGCCCCGACGACGGCGTCGGCGTCGAGGTCGGCGGCCTCGGTCAGCAGGTCGAGGGTGAAGTCCCGGCCGACCGCCGCCCCCAGCCCGGCGATCTCGCGGGCGGCCGGGCTCGTCTGCGTGAGCCGCCGGACGAGCACGGCGGTCACCCGGCCGTCCGGGACCGCGCCGGACCCGTCGCCCGCACGGGCCGTCTCGACGATGTAGAGCGGGAACCCGCCGGTGGTGGCCTGCAGCAGCGCGGCCTCGCCGGGCTCCGGGGCCCGCCCGGTGAGCGCCTCGACGAGCGTCGCGGTGTCGGTCGCGTCGAACGGCGACACCGGGACCTCGGTGAGGAGCCCGGTCGCGTGCATGCGGGTGATCCACTGCGCGAGGCCGGGCTCGTGGTCGTCCGGGTCGTCGCGCACGGTCGCGATCAGCAGGATCGGGGCGTCCGGGGTCAGCGCGAGGCAGAAGGTGACGAACGCGAGCGTCTCCGGGTCGCACCAGTGGAGGTTGTCGATCGTCAGCAGGACCGGGCGGCCGAGGTGCAGCAGGGCGCGGGTGATGCCCTCGTGGAAGCGGTGCCGTTGCCAGGCGTCGACCATGGCCGGCGAGCCCGCGTCGGGCCGCGTCCGCGACGCGGGGACCAGGCGTTCGACCTCCGTCCGCCAGACGTCGTCGAGGCCGGTCAGCGCCGAGCGGATCGCGGGCGTGCGCAGCCAGTCCGCCACCGGCGCCAGCGCCAGCCGGCCCGCGGTGCCGAAGCACTGGGCGTCCGCCACCACCGCGCCGCCGCGCCGGACGCCGTCGGACAGCTCGGTCATCAGGCGGGACTTGCCCACCCCGGCGTCGCCGCGCAGCAGGACCAGGCCCGGGTGCCCGGCCGCCGCCGCACGCCAGCGGTCCTGCAGGACGCGCAGCTCCCGCTCCCGCCCGACGAGCTCGGTGCCCGCCCGGCCGGCGCGCGCGGGCGCCGTGGTCGGGGCCGGCGCGGGGCCGCCGCGGGCGAGCACCCGGTTCAGCGTGCTCCGGGTGAGCGGGTCGGGCGCGACGCCGAGCTCGCGCTCGAGCACCGAGGCGCAGCGGTGGTAGGTGCCGACGGCCCCGGCCCGGTCCCCCGCCTCGGCCTGCAGCGCCATGAGCGTCCGGTAGCCGGCCTCCTCCAGGGGCCGCAGCTGCACCCGCCGGCGCGCGGGCCCGACGGCCTCGGCGGGGTCGCCGGCGCGCGACCGGGCCGCGACGACGCGGTCGAGCAGGTCCACGCACTGCTCCTCGAGCGCGGCGCGGGCCTCCAGGATCCAGTCCTCGGTGCCGCCGGGGAGGAACTCGCCGCGGTAGCGGTCCAGGGCGGCGCCGGCGTGGGCGAGGAACGCGTCCGTGTCGCCCCGCGTCCCCGCCGTGAGCGCGGTGGCCCGCGACCGCGCGAACTCCCGGACGTCCACCAGGCAGTCCGGGGCGTCCTGCCAGCAGAGGTCCCGGGTGGTCACCTGCAGGGACGACCCGTCGTCGAGCAGGGCCCGCAGGTGGTGCAGCTCGCGCCGCAGGTTGGTCAGCGCCTGGTCGTCCGTCGAGTCCGGCCAGAACAGCGGGGCGATCCGCTGCCGGGGCTGCGGGGCCCCGGCGTGGACGACGAGGAAGGCGACGAGCAGGAGGCTGCGGGAGGACCGGACCCGGACCGTGCCGGCGGCGTCGCGGACGACCTGCTCGCCGAGCAGGGTGACCTGCAGCATCGCGGCGTCACCTCCGCACGCCCGACCGGGCCGGACACCCGCGGCGCCGGGCGGCGCGCCGGCGGCGCCCCGTCAGCGTCCCGACCGGGCGCGCGGGATGTCAGGGCCGGCCGGCCGCCGACCCGTGGACCGAATGGCGCAGCCGGATCCCGGAACGGACAGAACGGACACGCCGTCACGCCGCGCAGAGCGCCCCGTCGCGCGCCAGCTCTGCCGCGAAACCGATCTCGTGGGCGGCCGGCAGGGCGATCGCCGCCGGGAAGACCGCGAAGAACAGGGCCTGGGCGGCGACGTTCTCGGCGAGCACCGCAGCGCGGACCGCCCGGTGCCCGGCGGCGCGGCCGCGCTCCACCACGTCCCGGACGAGCCGGCCGCCGACCCCCCGGCCCTGCCACTCGTCGACGACCTCGACGGCGAGTTCGGACTGGCCGTCGCCGACGGCGATCAGCCGGGCGATCCCGACCGGGGTGCCGTCCGGGGTGAAGGCCGCGACGGCGATGTGCGACCGGCCGTCGACCGCCGCGAGCGCCTCCCGGACCTGCGGGGTCGGCCGCGGGGCCGGCGTGTGGAAGCGGTGGTACCGGCTCGTCGGGGAGAGCCCCTCGACGACGGCGTCGAGCACGTCGTACCGGCCGGGCCCGAGCTCCCGGATCCGGACCTCGGCGCTCACCGGAACACCGCCGTGGTCAGCAGGGCCAGCGCGAGGGCGCCGAACAGGGCGACCGGCAGGCTGCGGGTGCGGCGCCACAGCAACCAGGCCCCGGCCGCGGCGACGACGCCCGGCACCGTGCCGGCGACCGTGACCGCGCCGTGCGGGGCGAGCAGCGCCGGCGCGACGAGCGCGCCGAGCACCGCGGGTCCCACGTGCGGCAGTACCCGCGCCAGCGCGGGCGGTGCGGGCCGGGCGGGCACGAGGAAGGCCGCCCGCATCGCGTAGGTCCCCGCGCCGACGGCGACGAGGACGAGCAGCTCAGGCATCAGGAACTCCTTCGGGACGAGGGGTCCGCCGGCGCCACGCGTCGACGGCGACGCCTGCGGCGATGCCCGCCGCGGCGCCGACGACCAGGCCGAGCCCCAGGGGCAGGGCCGTCGCGGTGAGGGCGACCGCGCCACCGGCCGCCGCGGCGGCGTAGGCGGCCCGGCCGGTGAGCATGGGCAGCAGCAGGAGCAGCAGGGTCAGCGGCGCGGCGAGGTCGACCTGGAACCAGTCCGGGAGCACGCCGGCGAGCAGCACCCCGGCCCCCGTCAGCACCTGCCACGCCAGGCAGAGCGTGACGCCGACGGTGAGGTAGTAGACGAGCCGCTCGCGCGTCCCGCCCCCGCCGTCGGGGGCGCGGAAGCGCCCGACCGCCAGCGCGTACACCGGATCGGTCATCAGGTAGCCACCGATCCACCGCCAGCGCCGCGGCCACTCCGCGGCGTACGGGGCGAGCGACGCGCCGTACAGCAGCATCCGGGCGTTGACGACCAGCGCCGCCGCGACGACGAGGACGGCCCCCGCACCGCCGTCGAGCAGGGTGACGGCCACGAGCTGGGTCGCGCCGTTGAACAGCAGCGGCGACGACGCCCACGCCACCCACCCGGGCAGCCGGGTGGAGGCGAGGGTGGCGCCGAGCGTCAGGCCGAAGGGGAGGTAGGCCACGATCACCGCGACCGAGTCCTTGATCGCCCGCCGGTGCGGGGACGTCTCGGTGGGCGGCGTGCCGGGGGCGGTCCCGCAGGTGCTCATGCGGCCACCCGCCAGGTGCCCCACTTCCGGGCGCGGGAGGCCACGGACTCCGCGGCCACGAACGACTCGGTCGACCACCAGCGCCGGAACCGCTCCTCGCCGAGGGCGGCGAGGAGCCCGCTGGTCTGCGACGCCTGGGCGCGCAGCGCGACGATCTTGCGGTCGAGCTCCGTGCGCGTGAGGCGGAGCTCGGCGGCCAGCGCCGAGACGGGCGTGCGCAGCGGAAGCCCGTGCGCGAGGAAGACGTCGAACGCGTCGCGTGCCGGCAACCACCCCGCCACGAACTCCTCGGTGGTGGTCGCGTAGAGCAGCCGGGCCGTGGGTGCGGCGATCGCGCGGGCCTCGGTCGCCCATGCCGACACCGTCTGGTGGTCCTCGTGCCCGGTCATCCCGTCCGGACCGAAGGTCACCACCGTGTCCGGGGCGACGGCGTCGACGATCCCGGCCAGCCGCCGGACGACGGCGTCGTGCGGCTGGGCCGCACACGTCCCGTCGGTGATGCCCAGCAGGTGGTGCTCGGTCACGCCGACGACGGCCAGCGACGCCCGGAGCTCGTGCGCGCGGAGCGCCGCGAGCCGGTCCGGGGGCCAGCGCTCCGGCTCGTCCGTACCGCGTTCGCCGAGGGTGGCGGTCACGCACACCACCCGGTTGCCGGCCGCCGTGGCCCCGGCCATCAACCCGGCCGAGAGGAAGGCCTCGTCGTCGGGATGGGCCCAGATGCCCAGCACGGTGCCGAGGTCGGCGGCGTCGGTGATCGGTGGGACGGTGCCGAAGCGGAAGGTGGTGTGCGACATGAGAGCTCCTGGCGGACGGGGACCCGGACCGGATCCGGATCTGCTGTGGCCCCGACGCTAGGAACGGCCCGTTCGGCTCCCGTTCGGTCCGCGTTCGGCCACCCGAGGCGCCCGAACGCCCGTGGCGAACCCGCTTGACCTGAACCTCGGTTCAGCATGGAGGCTCGGGCCGTGACGACCACGCCGACCGACCGGGACCGCGCCGTCCGCGACGAGCTGTTCGGGCCCCGCCGGCGGGCGGTGACCGTCGGGATCGTGCTGCTGATCAGCCTCATCGCGTTCGAACAGATGGGCGTCGGCACCGCCATGCCGGCCGTCGTGGCCGAGCTCGGCACCGTCGCCGACTACGCCTGGCCCTTCGTCGCCTTCATCGCCACCACCGTCGTCGGCACCGTCCTCGGCGGGCGCTGGTGCGACGCCCGCGGCCCCCGGCTCGTCCTGCTGCTCGCCCCGGCCGTGTTCGGCCTGGGCCTGCTCGTGGCGGGGACCGCCGGGTCGCTGCCCCAGCTCCTGGCGGGGCGGCTGCTGCAGGGCCTCGGCGCGGGCGCCCAGGGCGTGGCCGTGTACGTGCTGATCGCGCTGGTCTACTCCGTGCGCGCCCGGCCCGCGGTGTTCGGGCTCGTGTCGTCGGCGTGGGTGGTGCCGTCGCTGGTCGGGCCGCCCGTCGCCGGGGTGGTCACCGAGCACCTGTCCTGGCACTGGGTGTTCCTCGGGCTGCTCCCGCTGGTGGGGCTGGCCGTGCTGCTCGTGCTGCCGGCCGTGCGGGGGCTCACCCCGCCCGCCGAGCCCGCGCCGCCGCACCGCGGGCTCGTCCTCGCCGCCGGGGCCGCGGCGCTCGGGGTGGCCGCGCTGAGCTGGGCCGGGCAGCACCCGACGGTGGCCGGCGGAGTGCTCGCGGTGGCCGCGCTCGCCGTGCTCGTCCCGGCGCTGCGGAGGCTGCTCCCCGCGGGGACCGTCCGGGCGCGGCGCGGGATCGCCGCCGTCGTCGCCGGGCGGGGGCTGATCGCCGGGGCGTTCTTCACCGTCACCGCGTACCTGCCGCTGATGCTGACGGCCACGCACGGCTGGTCACTGTCCGAGGCCGGGCTGCCGCTGATCGTCGGCTCGCTGGGCTGGTCCGCCGCGGCGGCGTGGCAGGGCCGCCAGCCGGAGCTCCCGCGGCCCCGCCTGCTGCGGATCGGGATGCTGCTGATCGCGGTCGGGACCGCGGGGCTGCTGCTGGTCGCGCCGGCCTGGGGCGTCGCCTGGGCCGCGCTGCCGCTGTGGCTGGTCGCCGGCGTGGGCATGGGGCTGGGCTTCTCCTCGCTCTCCGCGCTGCTGCTGGCCGGCTCCTCCCCGGGCGCCGTCGGTCATCACTCCTCCGCCGCCCAGCTCACCGACCAGCTCGCCCAGGCCGCGTTCGTCGGGCTGGGCGGGGCGCTGCTCGCCGTCCTGGTGACCCCGGCGGTCGCGCTGCCCGTGCTCCTGGGCGTGCTGGTCGTCCTCGCCCTGGTCGGGGCGCTGATCGCGCCCCGGACCGCGCCGCACGACGGGCCCCTGGAATCACCGGGGTTGTGACGGCGGGGTGCGTGGGTAGCCCGCGCCCTGTGACGACAGCACGTGAGCGGCTGCAGCGGGCGGCCGCGGACCGGTTCGACTTCGCCGAACTGCATCCCGACCAGCTCGACGGCATGGAGCACCTCCTCGAGGGCCGCGACGTCCTCGCCGTCCTGCCCACCGGCGCCGGCAAGTCCGCGATCTACCAGGTGCCGGCCGTGCTCCTCGAGGGCCCGACCGTCGTGGTGTCGCCGCTCATCGCGCTGCAGCACGACCAGCAGCAGGGGCTCGCGGAGCGCGACGTCCCCGAGGCGGTCACGGTCAACTCCGCCCAGGCCGCCGCCCGCACGACGCACGCCTGGGAGGCGCTCGCCGCGGGCGAGGCCGAGTACCTGTTCCTCGCCCCGGAGCAGCTGGACAAGGACGAGGTCGTGGAGCGGCTCGTGGAGGCCGGCGTCGGCCTGTTCGTGGTCGACGAGGCGCACTGCGTGTCGGAGTGGGGCCACGACTTCCGGCCCGACTACCTGCGCGTCGGCGCGGCGATCGAGCGCCTCGGCCACCCGAGGGTGGTGGCGCTGACCGCGACCGCCGCGCCGCCCGTGCGGGCGGACATCGTGGAACGGCTGGGCCTGCGCGAGCCGCGGGAGATCGTCGCGAGCTTCGACCGGCCGGAGCTGCACCTCACCGTGCAGGTCTACGCCGACGACGACCTGCGCCACCGCGAGATCGCCGAGCGCGTGCGCGAGCTGCCGACGCCCGGCCTCGTCTACGTCGCCACCCGCAAGGAGGCCGAGCGCTACGCCGAGTCCCTCGCCGGCCTCGACATCCGGGCCGCGCACTACCACGCGGGGCTCAACCGGAAGCGGCGCGAGGAGGTCCACGACGGGTTCCTCGCCGGCGACCTCGACGTCGTCGTCGCCACCTCCGCCTTCGGGATGGGGATCGACAAGCCGGACGTGCGGTTCGTGCTGCACGCCGCCTCGCCCGGCTCGCTCGACGCCTACTACCAGCAGATCGGCCGCGCCGGCCGGGACGGCGGGTCCGCCACCGTCGAGCTCCACCACCACCACGAGGACCTGCGCCTGCAGCGGTTCCTCGTCGCCCGCCGCCCCAAGCCGGAGGCGCTGCGCGCGGTGCTCGAGGCGCTCGCGGAGGGCCCGGCCACCGGGAAGGAGCTCGGCGAGCGCTCCGGGCTCTCCGCGCAGCGGCGGACCAACGCCGTGAACCTGCTGGAGCAGGTCGGGGCGGTGCGGGTCGAGGAGGGCCGGATCTCCCGGGCCGACCTGTCCGTGCCGGAGGCCGTCGACGCGGCCGCCGACGCCGCCGAACGCCACCGCCGGCTCGTCCGCTCCCGCATCGACCTGGTCCGCGAGTACGCCGAGACCGGCGGGTGCCGGCGCCGCTACCTGCTCGGCTACTTCGGCGAGGAGCTCGGCGGGCCGTGCGGCCACTGCGACACCTGCGAGGCGGGCTCGGCCGCCGAGCACGTGCCGGCCGACGTCGGCGACGAGGATGCCGGGCTCACGCCCAGCACCCCCGTCCGGCACCCCGAGTGGGGCGACGGCGTGGTGCTCGCGACCGAGGCCGACCGGCTGACCGTGCTGTTCGACGAGCGCGGCTACACCACGCTCTCCCGCGCGGCGGTCGAGGAGAACGACCTGCTCGACGTCCGCGAGGCGTGACTCACCGGGCGAGCAGCTCCTTCACCGCGGCGTCGATGAACGCCGTGTCCACCGGGTTCGCACCGCCGCCCGCGAAGTGCCCCCACACCCCGGGGATCACCCGCAGCTCGGCGTCCCGCATGTGCGAGACGGCCCACTCCTCGTCCTCCGGCGGGAAGTACAGGTCCTTCTCCGCCGGCATCACGATCGCCTTCGCCCGGATCGAGCCGAGGGCCTCCTCGGTGGAGGAGAACCCCGGCGTCTTCCCGACGTCGCCGTTCCACCAGGTGTCGAGCATGGTCAGGAGGTTGTTCGGGTCCCGGCCGTCGAGGAAGAACCCCTCCCAGAACCCGACCGCGAAGTCCTCGAGCGAGGTGTGGCCCAGCTCCCGCCACACCTCGTCCCAGTAGAAGGCCTGCGAGAAGCCCCAGCCCGCGTAGATCCGGGCGAAGGCCCGCAGCCCGCCGACGGGCCAGTCGTCCGGCGGGTACCAGCCGCCGTCGAAGCCCACCGACGCGGTCAGCGCGGCCCGCAGCGAGTCCAGGAAGACCTGGTTGTGCGGCGCGGTCCGCGGCGACCCGCAGAAGGGCAGCATGCGCTGCACCATCTCCGGGTGGCTCACCGCCCACTGGTAGGTCTGCCCGGCGCCCATCGACCAGCCGAGCACCAGCGGCAGCGACTCGACACCGAACACCTCGGTGACGAGCCGGTGCTGCGAGGCCACGTTGTCCCGCACGTTGATCCGGGGGAATCGGGCCCGGTCCCACGGCGGCGGGGTGTTCGACGGCGACGACGACAGCCCGTTGCCCAGCATGTTCGGCACCACGATGAACCACCGGGAGGGGTCGAGCGCCATCCCCTCGCCGATCAGCCACTCGTTGTCCCAGTGCCGCCCGGAGTACCACGTCGGGTACAGGATCAGGTTGCTGCGGGCGGCGTTCAGCTCGCCGTAGGTCTGGTAGGCGATCCGGGCCGGCCGCAGCGTCGCGCCGCACTCGAGGGTGAACTCCGGGATCTCGTGGACCTCGTAGGAGGCGTCCGGACCCGTCACGAGCTCACCGCGCAGCTCCCCCGGTCCTTACGCGCCGGGCCGCTCGCCGACGGTCGCAGATCGTCGTCGAAGATCGCGGTCGGCAGGTAGAGCGAGCAGCAGGCGTTCGGGATGTCGACGACGCCGGAGACGCGGCCCTCGATCGGCGCCGACCCGAGCAGCAGGTAGGCCTGGGGGCCGGAGTAGCCGAACTTCTCCAGGTACGTGACGGCGTTCAGGCAGGCGTTGCGGTAGGCCTCGGTGGCGTCGTTGTAGAGCTGGGTGTCGGTCTCGTGCTGCACGCCGATGCCGATGAAGGTGAGGAACTCGGAGTACCGCGGCTCGACGTTGCCCGGCATCAGGATCGGGTTGGTCGTCACGCCGTAGGTCTCCATGCCGCCCTTGATCAGGTCGACGTGGAAGTCGATGAACCCGCCCATCTCGATGGCGCCGCAGAAGGTGATCTCGCCGTCGCCCTGGGAGAAGTGCAGGTCGCCGCCGGAGAACAGGGCGCCCGGCACGTGCACCGGGTAGAAGACGCGGCTGCCGCGGGTGAAGTTCTTGATGTCGTGGTTGCCGCCGTTCTCGCGGGCGGGCACGGTGCGGGCACCGTCGCGGGCGATCTCGCGGAGGACGTCGCCGGTCGCGCTCCCGCCCAGGGTCGCTTCCTCCAACGGAGGCAGGGCCAGCGGCGGCACGCGGTCCGGGTCGGTGGCGATGAGCGCCCGTTCCCGGGCGTTCCACCGGCTCAGCAGCTCGTGGCTGGGCGCGGTGCCGAACAGGCCGGGGTGGGTGATGCCGGTGTACCTCACGCCCGGCAGGTGGCGCGAGGTGGCGACCTGCCCGGAGAAGTCCCAGATCGCCTTGTAGGCGTCGGGGAAGCGGTCGGTGAGGAAGCCGCCGCCGTTCTGCTTCGCGAAGATGCCCGTGTAGCCCCAGCCCTGGCCGGGCGCCGGGCCCGTCTCCTGGGGCACCGGGCCGAGGTCGAGGATGTCGACGACGAGCAGGTCCCCCGGCTCGGCGCCCTCGACCGCGATCGGTCCGGAGAGCATGTGGCAGCGGGTCAGGTCGACGTCCCGGACGTCGTTCGCCGAGTCGTTGTTGCCGATCTGGGCGTCCGTCCACTCCCGGCACTCGACGCGGATCGAGGAGTCGGGGGCGACGGTCACCGCCGGCGGGATGCTCGGGTGCCACCGGTTGTGGCCGGGCGCCTTCTGGTCACGCATGGGCTTCGCCTGGTCGACGGAGAAGACGACGTCGGGCATGGCGGTTCCTCCTGGTCAGCTTCGGTGATCGAGCCGGAGATGCGTCAGGGACGGGGCAGGCGGGCGTGCCGCGGGTCCCGGCTGATCGGGGTGGCCCTGCGGTTGCGGCCGGGCACGGAGGAGACGACGGCGGGCTCGTCGGCGCTGCGTTCCGAGGCGTCGAGGGCGCGGCGCATCCGGGGGTCGCCCGCGCGCAACGCCGGTGACTCGAAGACCCGGCGGGCCGCGGTGCCGCACTCGGGGCAGCTGGCGGGTGCCCCCGCCTCACGCATCGGCCGGATCACGTCGAATCCCCCGCAGTGGGGGCAGCGGAACGCGTAGGTGGGCACGGGCGCCTCCCCGATTTGCTGTCATGTGAAACTATGTCGAGCGACAGCAATCAGGTCAAGCGGGCGAGCACGTCGAACTCCAGCCCGTCGGCCCGGGCCAGGTAGACGTCCTGCCGGAGGTGGTTGTGCACCAGCACGACGTCGCCGCGCGGGCTCTCGTAGGCGATCCCCTCCCCCGCCCCCGACACGGCGTCGACGTCGAGCGAGCGGGCCCGCTCGGCCAGCCGGGCCAGCAGGGTCAGCCCCTCGAAGCAGGACTCGGCGAGCGCGCCCGGCACCGGCGCGCGGGGCCCGAAGCGCTCGACGTACCGGCGCGAGAAGTCCAGGCCGGCCGCGGTCGGAAGGCTCTCGAACCACGCCGCCGCGGAGTACAGCTCGCGCGACGGTCCGCTCGCGAGCAGCATGTTCTCCTCCATCAGCGGGCTGAACCGCACGCACCGGCGGTCGCCGCCCGCGGCCGCGAAGGCACGGTTGAAGCGCACCGCGTCCGAGCCCACCAGGAACATCAGCACGCCCTGCGCGCCCGAGCGGAGCACCCGGTCGAGCGCGTCGGTGAAGTCCTCGGTGCCGAGGGGGACGAAGACCTCGTCGAGGATCCGCACGTCCGGCGTGGTCCGGGCCCAGCGCCGCGCCGCCCGGGCCGAGACGCGGGGCCACACGTAGTCGTCGCCGACGATGCACCAGGTCCGCACGCCCAGCTCCGCGGCCATCCAGCGCAGGCCGGGCAGCACCTGCCGGTCCGGGGTCTCGCCGGCGAGGAACACCCCCGGCGTGCGCTCGCCGCCCTCGTAGAGCGGGGCGTAGACGTACGGGACCCGGCCGCTGACCCGCGGCGCGATCTCCTGCCGGACGGCCGAGATGTGCCAGCCGGACACCGCCTGCACCGCACCCGCCTCGACGAGCGCCCCGACCTCCGCGGCGACCTGCGCCGGTGCGCGGCCGCCGTCGACCGCGTGCAGCCGGACCTCGCGGCCGAGCACGCCCCCCGCCGCGTTCAGCTCGGCCACCGCCAGGGCTCCGCAGGACTCGCAGGCGGGCCCGAACAGCCCCGCCGGGCCGCTGCGCGGCACCACGAAGGCGACCTCCACGACGTCGCCGATCCGCGAGCCCTGCTCCCCGCCCCTGCCGGCCGTGCGCATCGCGGACCTCCCCGCTCGCGTCCGCCGTCCGAGTCCGCCCCGTGAGAGTCTTGTCCAGGACAGCCCTCCCCGTCACCCCTCCCCGCAGGAAGTGGACCCGCCGTGAGCAGTGCACCACCGTCGGTCACCGACGCCGGCCTCCTCGACGCGCTCGCGGGCGCGGCGCACCGGGTGGAGCGGCGGATCGAGGAGGCGCTCGGGCCGGACGGCCCCGGGCTCGACCGGTGGCGCGTCCTCGACCTGCTCGCCGACGGCGAGGGGCACCCGATGAGCGGCATCGCCGCGGCCGTGCGCGTCCCGGCCCCGACCCTGACGAAGATCGTGGACCGGCTGATCGACCAGGGGCTGGTGTACCGGCGCGTCGACGAGACCGACCGCCGCCGCGTGCTCGTCCTGCTGTCGGACCGGGGGCAGGAGCTGCACGCGCGGCTGGCGCCTGCCGTCGGCGAGGTCGAGGCGGCGCTGCTGCAGGAGCTCGGGACCGCCGCGGGCGACCTGCGGCTGCACCTCGGCCGGCTCGCCCGCTGAGCCATCCTGTCAGTGCCGATGGTCACCGGAGCGACGATCGCCACTCACGAGCGGATCAGCCCGCCCGCGCGGCCAGGGCCTCGTCGAGCAGGCGGTCGTAGCCGTCGGCCAGCTCGGTCAGCGCCGCGGTCGTGTCGCCGCGGAAGACCGGGCCGTGCATCAGGGCCAGTGCCTCGGGACGCAGGTCGGCCAACGCGCGGACGGCGGGTCCGGTGCCCGGGGTCAGGGCGGTCGCGTGGAACACGGCCTCGGCCGCGAGGGCCGGCCCGACCGGATCGGTCTCGGTCAGGGCGGGGCCGTGGCCGGTCGAGGTGAACAGATCGCCGCAGAGCAACGTCCCGGTGGTCTCCTCGAAGAGCAACCCCGACTCCCAGCCGTGCGGCACGTGCGAGGTGTCGATCCAGCGCACCCGCCGGCCGCCCAGCTCGAGCGTCTCGCCGTCGGCGAGGGCGCGGGGCGGACGGTCGGCGAGGTCGTTCAGCGAGACGGCCACGCCGAGGATGCCGTGCACCACCTCGGCGCGCGGGGCGGCGGCGAGCCACTCGTTCATCGAGCCGCACTCGTCCGACTCGACGTGCCCGAAGGAGATTCAGCGCAGCCGCTCGACCGGCAGCACGCGCGCGACCGCCCCGCTGACCAGCGGGAACATCTGCCGCGGCCCGCAGTGGAAGAGCAGCGGATCCTCGCCGGCGACCAGGTACTGGTTGAACGCGAGGTTCACCGGCTCCACGTACGTGGACAACCGGTAGAGGTCGGGGGCGATCTCGTCGACGGTCGTCTCCATGGCCGGCCCTCCTCGGGTGCGGGAGCCGAGTGTCCGGCCGCTGGAGTCGCGGCGATACCGGCTTCCGGCCCTACTCGGCCTCGAGGTCGCCCTCGGTCTCCAGGTAGGCCTGGCGCAGGGCGTCGAGCGTGGCCTGCTCCGGGGCCTCCCACAGCCCGCGCTCCACCGCCTCGAGCAGCCGCTCGGCCATGCCGTGCAACGCCCACGGGTTCGACTCGGAGAGAAACTTCCGGTTGTCCGGGTCGAGGACGTAGGACTCGGTGAGCTTCTCGTACTGCCAGTCCGCGACCACCCCGGTCGTGGCGTCCCAGCCGAACAGGTAGTCGACGGTCGCGGCCATCTCGAACGCGCCCTTGTACCCGTGCCGCCGCATGGCCTCGATCCAGCGCGGGTTGACCACGCGGGCGCGGAAGACGCGGGCGGTCTCCTCGTGCAGCGTCCGGGTCCGCACCGAGTCCGGCCGCGTCGAGTCGCCGATGTACGCCTCGGGCGCCTCGCCGGTCAGGGCGCGGACGGTCGCGACCATGCCGCCGTGGTACTGGTAGTAGTCGTCCGAGTCGGCGATGTCGTGCTCGCGGGTGTCGGTGTTCTTGGCCGCCACCGCGATCCGCCGGTAGGCCGTCTCCATGTCGTCCCGCGCGGGGGCGCCGTCGAGGCCGCGGCCGTAGGCGTAGCCGCCCCAGGTCGTGTAGACCTCGGCGAGGTCGGCGTCGTCCCGCCAGTTCTTGGAGTCGACGAGCTGGAGCAGGCCCGCCCCGTAGGTTCCCGGCTTCGAGCCGAAGATCCGCGTGGTGGCGCGGCGGCGGTCGCCGGTGCGCTGCTCGTCCTGCAGCACATGGGCTTTCACGAAGTTCTGCTCGGCCGGCTCGTCCAGGTTGCCGACGAGCCGGACGGCGTCGTCGAGCAGGGCCAGGACGTGCGGGAACGCGTCCCGGAAGAAGCCGGAGATGCGCACGGTCACGTCGATGCGGGGGCGGCCGAGCTCCTCGAGATCGATCACCTCGAGCGTCGTGACGCGCCGGGACATCTCGTCCCACACGGGCCGGACGCCGAGGAGCGCGAAGACCTCCGCGACGTCGTCGCCGCTGGTCCGCATGGCGGAGGTCCCCCACACCGACAGCCCGACGGACCGGGGGTACTCGCCGCCGTGGTCCCGGCGGTAGCGCTCGACGAGCGAGTCCGCCATGGCCTGTCCGGTCTCCCACGCCAACCGGCTGGGCACGGCCTTGGGGTCGACCGAGTAGAAGTTCCGGCCGGTCGGCAGCACGTTGATCAGTCCGCGCAGCGGCGAACCCGACGGACCCGCGGGGATGAATCCGCCGTTCAACGCGTGCAGCACCCGGTCGATCTCGTGCGCGGTCTCCGCGAGCCGCGGCACCACCTCGGTCGCCGCGAACCGCAGGATCCGCTCGACCGTCGCCGCCCTGTCGGTTCCGCCGGGGTGGTCGGAGCTCCCGACTTCCGGGCCGGCGAGTCGCGCGCTCACCACCGCCGGGACGGCGTCGGGGTCCCAGCCGGCGGCCTCCATGTCGGCGACCAGCGCGTGCGCCAGCTGCTCGACCTCGTCGACCGCACCGCGGGCCTCGCTGCCGTCCTCGGCCAGACCCAGCGCCTCGCGCAGGCCGGGGACGCTCTGCTCGCCGCCCCACATCTGCCGGGCGCGGAGCATCGCGAGCACCAGGTCGACCCGCGTGTCCCCCTCCGGCGCGGCCGAGAGCACGTGCAGGCCGTCCCGGATCTGGACGTCCTTGATCTCGCACAGCCAGCCGTCGACGTGCAGGAGCATGTCGTCGAACTCGGCCTCGTGCGGGCGCTCGTCCAGCCCGAGGTCGTGGTCCATCTTCGCCGCGGTCATCAGCGTCCAGATCTGCTGCCGGATCGCGGGGAGCTTGGCCGGGTCGAGCGCGGAGACGTTGGCGTGCTCGTCGAGCAGCTGCTCGAGGCGGGAGATGTCGCCGTAGGTCTCGGCGCGGGCCATCGGCGGGATCAGGTGGTCGACGAGCGTGGCGTGCGCCCGGCGCTTCGCCTGCGTCCCCTCGCCCGGGTCGTTGACCAGGAACGGGTAGACCAGCGGGAGGTCGCCGAGCGCCGCGTCGGTGCCGCAGGACGCGGACATGCCGAGCGTCTTGCCGGGCAGCCACTCCAGGTTGCCGTGCTTGCCGATGTGGACCACCGCGTCGGCGCCGAAGCCCCCGTCGGCGACCGGGGCGGCGAGCCAGCGGTAGGCCGCGAGGTAGTGGTGCGAGGGCGGCAGGTCCGGGTCGTGGTAGATCGCCACCGGGTTCTCGCCGAAGCCGCGGGGCGGCTGGACGATCAGCGTGACGTTCCCGGACCGCAGCGCCGCGACGACGATGTCACCGTTCTGCACGTAGTGCTCGCCGGGTGCCGCGCCCCAGTGCTCGATCACCCCGGAACGGAAGTCCTCCGGCAGGGTGTCGAACCAGCGCTGGTACTGCGCCGCGGAGATGCGGATCGGGTTGCCCGCCAGCTTCTCCTCGGTGAGCCAGTCCGGATCCTGGCCGCCCGCCTCGATCAGGGCGTGGATCAGTGCGTCGCCGTCCCCCGCCTCGACGCCGGGGAAGTCCCCGACGTCGTAGCCCGCCGCCGCCATGGCCTTCAGCAGCGCGACCGTCGACGCCGGGGTGTCCAGCCCGACCGCGTTGCCGATCCGCGCGTGCTTGGTCGGGTACGCGCTCAGCATGAGCACGATCTTCTTGTCCGCGTTGGGGATCCGCCGTAGGTCGGCGTGCCGCACCGCGATCCCCGCGACCCGGGCCGCGCGCTCCTCGTCCGGGACGTAGACGGACAGGCCGTCCGCGTCGACCTCCTTGAACGAGAACGGCACCGTGATCAGCCGGCCGTCGAACTCGGGCACGGCGACCTGGGTGGCGACGTCGAGCGGGGACAGCCCGTCGTCGTTCTCGTCCCAGGCGGCGCGGCTGGAGGTGAGGCAGAGGCCCTGCAGGATCGGGACGTCGAGCGCGGCGAGCTCCGCGACGTCCCACTCCTCGTCCTCGCCGCCGGCCTGCGCCGACGCGGGCTTGGTCCCCCCGGCCGCGAGGACCGTGACGATCATGGCGTCGGCCTGGCGGAGCGTCTTCAGCAGCTCGGCCGGGGCCTGCCGCAGCGAGGCGCAGAAGATCGGCAGCGGGGTGGCACCCTTGGCCTCGATCGCCCGGCAGAGGGCCTCGACGTACGCGGTGTTCCCGGCGAGCTGCTGGGCGCGGTAGTAGAGCACGGCGACGGTCGGCCCCTGCGCGGGCGCCGCGGAACGCTCCAGTACTCCCCATTCGGGCAGGGCGACCGGCGGCGCGAATCCCTCGCCGGTGAGCAGCACGGTGTCGGACAGGAAGGCGTGCAGCTGGCGGAGGTTCCCGGCTCCTCCCTGCGCGAAGTAGGTGTGCGCCTCGGCCGCGACGCCGGCGGGGACCGTCGACAGCTCCATCATCTCGGCGTCGGGAGCCATCTCGCCGCCGAGCGCGACGAGCGGGGTGCCGGAGGCGCGGAGGAGGTCCAGCCCCTCCTCCCAGTACCGGTACCCGCCCAGCACCCGCACGACCACGACGGCGGCCTCGGCGACCATCGCCGGCAGCTCGTCGAGCAGCACGCGGTTGGGGTTGGCCAGGCGGAAGTCGGCGCCGGAGGCCCGGGCGGACAGGAGGTCGGTGTCCGAGGTCGAGAGCAGCAGGATCCGCCCCGGGCCGTGGGGGGTCGGGGCAGCGCTCATCGAAGGTCCTCTCCTGCGGGATCCGCGTCCCGGGTCGTGGGTGGTGCGCGGCGGGCGGGTCAGTGTCCTGGCTCCCGGATCCGCGCTCGCCCCGGCCTTCCAGGTCTCCCCGTGGCCGTCCGTGCGGGGTCTGCTCCCCGGTGACAGTGGCGGGACCGCGCCGGACTCGCACCGGTCTTCCTGGGTCCCGCTCGCCGTATGCGGTTGTTCCGGGCCCACTCTCCGCAACGGGATCACTCCGCGTCAAGCGGTCCGGTTCGTGTTTACAGTGCTGCCGTGCCCACCCCTGCGCCCGCCGCCCGCTCGCGCGCCGACGCCTGCCCCGGCGTGCTCGCGCCGCACGACGCGGCGGACGGCGCCCTGGCCCGCGTCCGCCTGCCGGGCGGGGTCGTCGCGGCGGCCCAGCTGCGGGTCCTCGCGGCGTGCGCCGAGGAGCTCGGCGACGGCGCGGTGCACCTCACCTCGCGGGGGAACCTGCAGCTCAGGGGCCTGGACCGGGAGGACCCGCGGCTCGTCTCGCGGCTCGCCGCGGTCGGCCTGATCCCGGCGCCGTCGCACGAGCGGGTGCGCAACGTCCTGGCCTCACCGCTGTCCGGGCTGACCGGCGGGCGGGCGGACGTCCGGGGCCTGGCCCGTGCGCTCGACGAGGCCCTCTGCGCCCGCCCGGCGCTCGCCGCGCTGCCCGGCCGGTTCCTGTTCGCCCTGGACGACGGGAGAGGTGACGTCGCCGCCGAGCGCCCGGACCTGTGCTGGGTCGCGGAGGCGCGGGATCACGGGTTCCTGCAGGTCGCCGGGGTGCCGACGGCGGTGTCCTGCGTCCCGGCGGACGCGCCCGGCCTGCTCGTCGCCGCCGCTGAGGTGTTTCTCACGCTCCGCGAGGAGGAGCGGTCCGGCTGTGCCGGGGCCTGGCGCGCCACCGAGGTCCCGGACGCCCCGGCCCGGATCGCCGCCGCCCTCGCCCGCGGGTCGGGAGATCCGGCACCGCGGATCGCGAGCTCCGGCACCGCGAGTCGCGAGCTCGGCGAGTCGCGGGCTCCGATCGGCCCGATCCCCCGTGACGACGGCGGTGAGGCCCTCGGCGTCGCCCCCGTCCTGGGCGAGATCTCGGCCGCCCAGCTGCGGGGGCTCGCCGCCGCGGCACCCGAGACGATCGTGACCCCGTGGCGCACGCTGGTGCTGCCCGATCCCGCGCCCGACGCCCGGCAACGCCTGCGCGCCCACGGCTTCGTGCTCACGGCCGACGCGCCCGCCCTGGCCCTCAGCGCCTGCGCCGGCCGGCCGGGCTGCGCGAAGTCGCACGCGGACGTCCGGGCGGACGTCCGGGAGGTGCTGGGCCGGGCGCTCGATCTCCCCCGCGCCCACGTCGTCGGGTGCGAGCGGCGGTGCGGGGCACCGCACGAGGCGCACCTCGACGTCGTCGCCCTGCCCGACGGCACCTACCGCCTCGACGACCGCACCGTCCCCGACCTGTCCACCGCGCTCAGCGTCCTCGCACCGACCGGAGAACACCCCGCATGACCAGCGACTACATCCGCGACGGCGCGGAGATCTACCGGCGGAGCTTCGCCACGATCCGGGCCGAGGCCGACCTGTCGGCCCTCCCGCCCGAGGTGGCCTACGTGGTCGTCCGGATGATCCACGCCTGCGGCCAGGTCGACCTGACCGGCGACGTCGGCTTCTCCCCCGCCGTCGTCACGGCCGCCCGGAAGGCCCTGCAGGACGGCGCGCCGATCCTGTGCGACGCGATGATGGTGGCCTCCGGCGTCACGCGGGCCCGGCTGCCGAAGGACAACGAGGTCGTCTGCACGCTGCGGGACCCCCGGGTGCCGGACCTCGCCCGGGAGCTGGGCAACACCCGCTCGGCCGCGGCGCTGGAGCTGTGGCGGGACAAGCTCGACGGCGCCGTGGTCGCCATCGGCAACGCCCCGACCGCGCTGTTCCACCTCCTCGACATGATCGACGCGGGCGCGCCCCGCCCGGCCGCGATCCTCGGCATCCCCGTGGGCTTCATCGGCGCCGCGGAGTCCAAGGAGGCGCTCGCCGCGCGCACCGACCTCGAGTACCTCGTCGTGCACGGCCGGCGCGGGGGCTCGGCGATCACCGCGGCGGCGCTGAACGCCCTGGCCAGCGAGCAGGAGCTGTAGATGACCGGCACCCTCTACGGGGTGGGCCTCGGCCCCGGCGACCCCGACCTCGTCACGATCAAGGCCGCCCGGCTCATCGGCGCCGCGGACGTGATCGCCTATCACTCGGCCCGGCACGGCCGCTCGATCGCCCGGCGGATCGCCGAGCCGCACCTGCGCGGCGGCCAGATCGAGGAGCCGCTGGTCTACCCGGTGACCACGGAGACCGTCGACCACCCGGGCGGCTACCAGGGCGCGATCGACGAGTTCTACGCCGAGGCCGCCGAGCGCCTCGCCGCGCACCTCGCGGCGGGCCGGGACGTCGTGCTGCTGGCCGAGGGAGACCCGCTCTTCTACGGCTCCTACATGCACATGCACAAGCGGCTGGCCGGCCGGTTCCGCGCGGAGGTGGTGCCCGGCGTGACGTCGGTGAGCGCCGCCGCGGCCGCGCTCGGGCAGCCGTTGGTGGAGCGGGACGAGATCCTGACGATCCTGCCCGGCACGCTGCCCCGGGAGGTGCTGGCCGAGCGGTTGTGCGCCACCGACTCCGCGGCCGTCATGAAGCTGGGGCGGACCTTCACCACGGTCCGCGAGGCCTTCGCCGACGCCGGCAAGCTCGGCCGCGCCCAGTTCGTCGAGCGGGCCACGATGGACGGGCAACGCACCGGCGCGCTTGCGGACATCGACCCGGAGTCGGTGCCGTACTTCTCGATCGCGGTGCTGCCCGGCGAGGTGGCCGCGAGCATCCCCGACGACGCCGAGCAGCGGGCCGAGACGGAGCCCGAACCCGTGTCCGAGGAGCGCGTCACCGGGCGCGGCGAGGTCGTCGTCGTCGGGACCGGGCCGGCCGGGCGGGACTGGCTGACCCCGCAGGTCGCGGCCGCCCTCGCCGCGGCGGACGACCTCGTCGGCTACGGCCCCTACCTCGACCGGGTGCCGCCGAACCCGCGGCAGACCCGGCACGCCAGCGACAACCGCGTCGAGGCCGAGCGGGCCGCGCACGCGCTGGACGTGGCTGCGTCGGGCCGCAACGTGGCCGTGGTCAGCGCGGGCGACCCGGGCGTGTTCGCGATGGCCACCGCCGTGCTCGAGGTGGCGTCGGAGCCGAAGTACCTCGACGTCCCGGTCCGCGTGCTGCCCGGGCTGACCGCCGCGCAGGCCGTCGCCGCCGCGGTCGGTGCCCCGCTCGGCCACGACTACGCGATGATCTCGCTCTCCGACCGGCTCAAGCCGTGGGAGACGGTCGTCGACCGGCTCGTCCACGCCGCGCAGGCCGACCTGGCGATCGCGATCTACAACCCGCGGTCGAAGGCGCGGCCGTGGCAGGTCGGCGCCGCCCGGGACGCCCTGCTGGAGCACCGCTCCCCGGAGACCCCGGTCGTCCTCGGGCGGGACGTCGGCGGCTCCGGCGAGCGCCTGACGATCACCACGCTCGGCGAGCTCGACCCCGAGCAGGTCGACATGCGGACGTTGGTGATCATCGGCTCGTCCACCACCCGGGTTGTGGTGCGCAACGGGCGTCCGACGGTGTTCACGCCCCGCCACTACGGCGCCTGACCCGCGAGGCGGGCAGCGGCCTCCGCGGGCGTGGCCACCACCGGCACGCCCGGCGGGAGCGCCGGGCGGTCGACCATCACCACGGGCACGCCCAGGGCGCGGGCGGCCGTGAGCTTGGCCGCGGTGTCCGAGCCGCCCGAGTCCTTGGTCACCAGCACGTCCACGGCGTGCTCGCGCAGGAGCGCCGTCTCGCCGTCGACGGTGAACGGGCCGCGCGCCAGGATCGACCGCGTCCGCCGCGGCACGGGCGGATCGGGCGGGTCGACCGACCGGACGAGGAACCAGAGGTCCAGGTCGGCGAACGCCGCCAGGTCCTGCCGTCCGGTCGTCAGGAACACGCGCTCGCCCAGCCCCGGCAGCACCTCTGCCGCCTCGGCCAGGGACGCCACGCGGTGCCACCGGTCCCCCGGCTGCGCGGTCCAGCCCGGACGGCGCAGGATCGTGAGCGGCACGCCGGCCCCTGCGCACGCGGCCGCGGCGTTCGCCGTCATCCCGGCGGCGAAGGGGTGCGTGGCGTCGACGACGTGCGTGACCGCCTCGGCCCGCAGGTACGCGACCAGCCCGGCGACCCCGCCGAACCCGCCGATCCGCACCTCGCCGGGCGGCAGCCGGGGGGAGCGGACCCGGCCGGCCAGCGAGGAGACGACCGAGAGCGCCCGGTCGGTCGACGCGGACCGCGGCCCGGCGGGCTGCAGGAGTTCCGCGAGCGCCCGGCCGTCGGACGTCCCGCCCAGGATGAGTATCCGCACGTCAGGAGGGGTCGTGAGTGGCGAGTGCCGCTCTAGGGGCAGTTGTCACGCACGGCAGCGGGTGTCCGAGTACAGGTGGCTGTCCGGGAACTGCTCGGCCGCGAGGGCCGGGCCGACGATGATCACCGCGGTGCGCTGGATGCCGGCCTCGTGCACGGCGTGGGCGATGTCGTCGAGCCGCCCGCGCAGCACCATCTCGTGCTCCCGGCTGGCGTAGGCCACCACGGCGGCCGGGCAGTCGGCGCCGTAGGACGGCGCCAGCTCCTTCACGACCTCGTCGATGCGGTGCACGGCCAGGTGCAGCACCAGCGTGCCGCCGGCGGTGCCCAGCGCCTCCAGGGACTCCCCCTCGGGCATCGGCGTGGCCCGGGCCGCGATGCGGGTCAGCGTGACGGTCTGGGCGACCGTCGGGACCGTGAGCTCGCGCTTGAGCGAGGCCGCCGCCGCGGCGTAGGCCGGCACCCCGGGCGTGACGTCGTAGGGCACGCCCGCCGCGTCGAGCCGCCGCATCTGCTCGGCCATCGCGGAGAAGACCGACGGGTCGCCGGAGGCCAGCCGCGCGACGTCGAGCCCGTGCTCGTGCGCCCGCACCATCTCGTCGACGATCTCGGCCAGCGTCATCAGCGCGGTGTCGACGGTGCGGGCGTCGGGCGGGCAGAGCTCCAGCATCTCCGGCGGGACCAGCGAGCCCGCGTAGAGGCACACCGGCGAGGCCGCGATCAGGTCGCGGGCGCGGAGGGTCAGCAGGTCGACGGCGCCGGGGCCGGCGCCGATGAAGTGCACGGTCATACGTCGCAGCTCCAGATCGTGACGGGCATCGCGGGTTTCCAGCCGAGGAACCCGCCGACGGGCTCGGCGCGCGCGACCTGCAGTCGCACCAGGGTTCCGCCGAACCGTTCGCGGGCGGCGGCCAGCGCGGCCTCGGACTCCACGGTCACGCCGTTGGCCACCAGCCGGCCGCCCGCGGGCAGGGCCTCCACGCACGCCTCGAGGACGCCGTCGCGGGTGAGGCCGCCGCCGATGAACACGGCGTCGGGCGGGGGCAGGTCGGCGAGGGCCGCGGGGGCGCGCCCGGTCACGACCTGCAGCGCGGGCACGCCGAGTGTCGCGGCGTTGTGCCGGATGCGTTGCGCGCGTTCGGGATGCGACTCGACGGCGACCGCCCAGCAGGAGCGGTGGGCGCGCATCCACTCGATCGCGATGCTGCCGGCGCCGGCGCCGACGTCCCAGAGTGTCCGGCCGGGGCGCGGGGCGAGGTGGGCGAGGGTGACCGCCCGGACCTCGCGCTTGGTGAGCTGCCCGTCGTGGGCGTAGGCGTCGTCCGGCAGGCCGGGGACCTCGCCGAGCACCCGCGCGCCCGGCGCGGCGGCGCACTCCACGGCGACGACGTTGAGCGCGTCGCCCTCCGGGTGCAGCCAGTCCCGCGCGGTGCCCGAGTACAGCCGCTCCCCCGGGCCGCCGAGCTGCTCGAGCACGGTGAGCCTGCTCGGGCCGAACCCGTCCGCGGTGAGCTGGGCGGCGATCAGCGCGGGCGAGGCGGCGCCGGCGCTGAGGACGAGGATCCGCCGGCCGGGGCTCACCGAGCGACGCAGCCGTTCGACCGGGCGCCCGACGACGCTGACCACCTCGACGTCCTCGCTCGGCCAGCCCAGCCGCGCACAGGCCAGGGTGACCGACGACGGGTGCGGGATCACGTGCATCTGCTCGGCGCCGACGGTCCGGGCCAGGGTCGCACCGAGGCCGAAGAACATCGGATCGCCGGAGGCCAGCGCGCAGAGCCGCTGCCCGGCGTACTTCGCCAGCAACCCCGGCAGCGCCGGAACCAGCGGCGACGGCCACGCCACCAGTTCGGCCTCGACCTTGCCCGCCACCAGGTCCAGCTGCCGCGGCCCACCGAGGATCACCTCGGCCGCCGCGAGGGTCTCCTGGGCCGTGCCGGCGAGCCCGGACCAGCCGTCCGCCCCGATCCCGACGACGGTGACCGCCGGCCCCTCGTGCGCACCCGTGTCCACGGCTGCAGACCATACGTGGCGGCCCGGTGATCGCGGTCGGCGTCGTGGGCGGAAGCACGGCGGCGCGGGCCCGCCGGTGCGACGATCGCCGGCATGGCTCCCGAGACGGTGGTCTTCGACGTCAACGAGACCCTCTCCGACCTGCGCCCGCTGGCCGAGCGGTTCACCGAGCTCGGCGCCCCCGAGCACCTCTCGACCCTGTGGTTCGCGAGCACCCTGCGGGAGGGGATCGCGCTGGCCGCCGCGGGCGACTACCGGCCCTTCGCGGAGGTGGCCCGGGAGACCGCGCAGGACCTCCTGGCGCCCTACACCTCCGACGAGGACGCACCCGACCATGTGATCAGGGGGTTCCTCGGGCTGCCGCTGCACCCGGACGTCGTCGAGGGGGTCCGCCGGCTGCGGGCGGCCGGCTCGCGGCTCGTCACGCTGTCCAACGGCTCGACCTCGGTCGCGGAGCGGCTGCTCGGCGAGGCGGGGATCCGCGACGAGTTCGAGTACGTCCTCTCGGTCGACGACGCCGGGATCTGGAAGCCGGCCCCGGGCGCGTACGAGTTCGCCGCCCGGGTGTGCCGGAGGGAGCCCGGCGAGCTGCTGATGGTCGCCGTGCACCCGTGGGACCTGCACGGGGCCGCGCGGGCCGGGATGCGGACGGCGTGGATCGACCGGGACGGCCGGCGCTACCCCGGGCACGTCCAGGCGCCGGACCACCGGGTGCCGACGGTCGGGGCGCTGGCCGAGCTCCCGGGTTGAGCCCCCGCACCCGATCGGGGCGCGGAACGGGGGTTCCGGGCAAGCCGGGGTCAAGGGCTCGTCGCATTCTCTCCGCCGCCGATCCGGGTTTCGTCATGCGGTCGTAAAACGGTCCGCCGAAAAGCGCTTCCCGGCGCCCTCGCCGCCTTGGTGACCGGCCGTCCGATTCCTGCCGAGAAAGGGAGTCGCCGCAGCTCACCTGGGCGGATGCAGCGTTCCGCCGCCCCGTTGTCGGAATTGCCGCACCGTCCCCGCACGGCGGCCGCGGGAACGGGGGATCATGCCCGATCCGTTCCGCGGCCCCCGTTCCTAACGTCGTCGCCGAACCGCCCGCCGAGGGCAATTCCGCGACGACACCCGGGAGACCACCGTGGCCACCACGACCCTGCTCGACCTGCTGATGAACCTGCTGCAGAACCCCGCCGAGCAGCAGGCGTTCCTCGCCGACCCGGCCGGCTACCTCCAGGAGTGCGGGCTCGCCGACCTGTCCCCGGAGGACATCAAGGACGCGGTGACCCTGGCGGCCGACAGCCCGCACCACGACTGGGACGGCCACGGCCACCACGAGCTGCCGCCGGCCCCGCCCGTGCACCACCACCACGACGACTCCGGCCACCACGACCCGCACACCGAGGCCGCCGACTACCTCAAGACGTACATCACCAACACCTTCGTCGACGACCGGAAGACCTTCATCGACCAGTCCTTCCACCAGGACATCGACACCCACGGCGGCGACGTCGACCAGCGCATCGACCTGCACCAGGCCAACGCCACGGGCGACGGGTCCGTGGCGGTCGGCGGCGACAACCGCGCCCCCGTCGCGACCGGCGACCACGCCGTCGCCGGGTGGGGCAACGAGGTCGTGAACGGCGAGGACAATGCCGCCTCCTTCGGGTCCGGCTCGGCGGTCAACCAGTCCGGTGCCACCGCCGACCACGGCGGCGCGCTCTCCGGCACCGGCGGCGCCACCGGGAACTTCACCGACAGCAACGACCACCTGGCGAACTTCGGCTCCGGGTCGCTCGCGGACAAGGGCGGCGACGCCACCCAGTCCGACGCGCACAACTCGACGGACAGCCACAACGACTCGCACAACGACAGCCACGTCGACAGCGGGCACAACGACACCGACACCCACGTGTCCGACGACCACTCGTTCACCGACGACCACACGGTCGACGACAGCCACGCGGTCGACAGCCACGCGACCGACGACCACTCGATCGACCACTCCTTCGACCTGCACGCCTGAGCCGTGAGTGCCGACTGCCCCACCAGCGGCAGTCGGCACTCACGACCCCCGGTGAGCTGCGGGAACGACTGCCCGGCCGCGGCGAGCGTGGCGTCAGCCCGCGGCGTAGGAGTGGTCCAGGTGGGCGTAGTGCTTGGGCCGCAGCCGCATCGCGTGCACCACCCGCTCCCCCGCCGGCCCGCGCTCGACCACGACCTCCAACAGGTTGCGGTTCTGGTCCGGGCCGATGCACAGCGTCCGGCCGGGCTCCTGCGGCACCCGCCACAGCGGCGCGGCCACGACGGCCCGGATGGCGTCGGCCGGGATGCCGTGCTTGAGCGCCCCGGGCGTGATGTCCACGCGGACCAGCCTAGAGCCGGGTCCCGCCGCGCAGGGTGTCGAGCAGCTCGGCCTCGGCGGCGGCGAAGGCGGGATCGGTGAGCACGCCCACCTCGCGCGGCCGGGGCAGGTCGATCCGCACCTCGCGGGCGACGTGCGCCGGGCGGGGCGAGAGCACCAGGACCCGGTCCGAGAGGAACACCGCCTCCCGGATGTCGTGGGTGATCAGCAGGACCGTCCAGCCGAAGCGCCCGCGGACCTCCTCCAGCCACTCCTGCATCGCGGTGCGGGTGAGCGAGTCGAGGGCGCCGAAGGGCTCGTCGAGCAGCAGCACCTCGCGGTCCTGCACCACCGTGCGCAGCAGCGCCGCCCGCTGCCGCATCCCGCCCGACAGCTCGGCCGGCCGGGACCGCTCGAATCCCGCCAGCCCGAAGGGGCCGAACAGGTCCCGCGCGCGGTCCCGGGCCTCCCGCCGGCGCATCCCGGCGACCTCGAGCCCCAACGTCGTGTTGTCCAGCACCGTGCGCCACGGGAAGAGCAGGTCCTTCTGCGGCATGTACCCGAAGGTCTCCCGGCCCGCCGGCGCGCCGTCGACCAGCACCCGGCCGCGGTCCGGCTCGACGAGCCCGGCCAGCACGCCGAACAGCGTGCTCTTGCCGCACCCGCTCGGCCCGAGGATCGAGACGAACTCGCCCGGCGCGACGTCGAACGACACCCCGTCGAGCACGGGCAGGTCGCCGAACGCGAGCTCGAGCCCCTCCACGGTGATCTTCACCGGCGGGCCCCCCGGATCCACGGCGCCACGACCCGCTCGACGAGGTACGTCAGGCCGAACAGCGCGACGCTGACCAGCGCCGTCACCCCCACGGCGGCGAGGACGAGGTCCGTGCGGAAGGAGTTCTTCTGCTGGGCCATGTAGATGCCCAGCCCGGCCCGGGCGCCGACGTACTCGGCGAAGATCGCGCCCGTGACCGCGTAGGTGATCGCGATGCGCAGGGCGGTGAAGAACGACGGCAGCGCCCCCGGCAGCCGGACGTACCGGAACTCCGCCCAGCGCCCGCCGCCCATGCTGCGCAACAGGTTCGACGCCTCGGGATCGGCGCGGGAGAAGCCCTCGATGAGCCCGACGGCGATCGGGAAGAAGGTCACCAGCGCGATCACCAGCACCTTCGGCAGCAACCCGAAGCCGAACCAGATGATCATGAGCGGGGCGATGGCGATGATCGGCAGGGTCTGCGAGGCGACCAGCAGCGGCACCAGCGCCCGCCGGAGCCACGGCGAGAAGTCGACGACGACCGCCAGCACCCAGCCGACCGCCAGCGACACCGCGAACCCGACCGCGGTGACCTGCAATGTCGGGAGGGTGTTGGCCCACAGCACCTCCCGGAAGGCCCAGCCCTGCTCGACCACGCGCAGCGGCGAGGGCAGGACCTGCGGGCGGACCGCGAGCGCCGTGACGGCCCACTGCCACACCGCGAGCAGGAGCAGCACCACGAGCACCGGCGGGGCCACCCGGCGCAGCAGCGACGAGCGGCCCCGGGCCGGCCGCCGCGCGGGCGAGCGGCCCGCCCGCCCGGTGAGGGCGGGCGGGGGTGGCCCGGGCTCCGCGAGGACCCGGTCAGCGCGGGTCACGACGTGGCCCCGCCCGGGGCCAGGTAGTCGTTCGTGAACCAGCTCGAGAAGTCCGGACGGGTGGTGACGGGCTTGCCGGACGCGTCGGTGACCGCGCCCGAGTCGATCAGGAAGCCGGAGAAGCCCTGCCAGCGGTCCAGGGTCTGCGTGCCGACCTTGCCCGCCGGGTCCTTCAGGTAGTCCTGCGCGAGCATGTCCTGGCTGCGGGTCACGAGCTCGGGCTCGGTGAAGGCACCGGGGTTCGCGTCCTGCAGGTCCTTGGCCGCGCGGGCCGGGTCGTCGGCGGCGAGCTGGTAGCCGCGCTGGGCGGCCTGCACGAACCTGGCGGCCTGGTCCGGGTGGTCCTTGAGCCAGGTGGAGTTGCCGATCAGCAGGACGTTGTAGGCGTCGGGGAAGCCGTAGTCGGTGTACTTGAAGGTCTTCAACGGCTCGTTGCGCAGCTGGGCCTCGATGCCCTCCCACGCGACGAACGGCTCGGTGAAGTCGACCTGCCCGGCGTACAGCGCCTCGTACGCACTGGTCCCGAGGGTGACGGTCTGGAACTCGCCCTTCCCGCCGGCGTCGCGGATGACCTGGCGCATCTTCGGCTCCTCGCCGGGTCCGCCGAACCCGCCGTAGGTCTTGCCGTCGAGGTCCTTGGGCGAGGTGATGTCGGCGCGGTCGGCCTTCACCGCCACCTCGGTGGCCCAGTGCTGCAGGACCGCCATGACCGAGGTGATGTCGGCGCCGGCGGCCTTCGAGAAGGTGAACGAGTCCTGGAAGCTGATCCCGAACTCGGCGGCGCCGTTGCCGACCAGGGTGTCCGGCGAGGTGTCGCTGTAGGGCAGGAACTGGACGTCGAGCCCCGCGTCGCGGAACCAGCCCTCCTGCTGCGCGACGTACAGGCCGCTGTGGTTGGTGTTCGGGGTCCAGTCCAGGGCGATCCGGACCGGCTCCGGCGAACCCTGCTGCTGGTCGGCGGCGCCGCCGCAGCCGGTGAGGAGCAGCGCCAGCCCGACGACGAGGGCCGCCAGCCGGAGAACGACACGGGACGGGGACATGCGCGACACGGTCCTCCCTACGCCGGTGCTAACCGGGTCAGGTGCGAACGGTCGACGGCCGGTCCTGCCGCCCTCTCAGCCTCGGATCGTGAGTGCTCCCGCGGGTTCGGAAGCAGACCCTACGTCCCCCCGCGCGCCCGTGCCACCGTCTCCCCCGCCCCCGCGGTGTGACGTCCGCGTGACGGGGAGGCGTCGCGCGGGTCAGGTGATGTCGGCGCGGCGGTGCCGGGCGCGCGGTGCGCCCGAGCCCGGGACGTGCGGCCCCTCAGGGGCGGGCGGTGCGGCGCGGCGGCCGGACGCGGAGCGCTCGTCGCCGGTCGGCCGGTCCTCCCGGCGCTGCTGCGGGACCCGCGGGGCGTCGGGCCGGTCCTCGGCGCGTCGACGGCCGCCGGACCGCTCCGGCGTCCCCGGCCCGGGGAGCGCGGCCTGGTCGAGGTCCCAGGGGTCGCGACCGGGCAGGACCTCGCCGGCCGGCGGCCGGTCCGCGGGCTCGCGGAGGCGCCGCTTGCCGCCGCCCGACGGGGGTGCGGCGGCCGGGCGCTGCTCGCCGGACCCGGCCCGCCGGGTCGGCGACGGCGCGCCGCCGTGCCGCGGCTGCGGGACGGGCGGCAGGGCGCCGGGCGGGACCGGGCCCCGGGCCGCGCGCTGCTCGGTGGGTTCCGGCCGCGCCCGCGGGCGCGGGTCGGCGACCTGCCCGCCGCGGGGCTCCGACCGGGAGCCGCGGGACCGCTCGGGTGTGGGCTGCGGCCGCTCCTGCCCGCGCGCGGCCTGCGGGGCGCCGGGCGCGGGAACCCGCCCGGGCGTCACCACCCCGAACACCTGGGTCGGCGTGTCCTCCCCCGCCGCGGGCGGCGCGTCGGTGCGGTCCAGCACGGCCCGCGCGGCCTCCGCCGGCTCGACGCCGGTCTTGCGCGCCCCGCTGGCCAGGTAGCGCCCGGCCTCCTCGACATCCGTGCGGTACCGCTCGGCGAGCATTCCGGTGGCGTGCGCGACCGGCAGCGCGGTCTCGTGCTCCGCGGTCAGCCGCGCGACGGTGGCGGTGAGCCGGCGCAGCGCGCAGACGTCCGTGAGCCGCGCGGACAGGACGTCGGCGAGCCCGGCGACGGCGTCGACGTGCCCGTCCCCCACGGGCCGGCCCGGGTGCCCGAACAGCTGCAGCCCGCCGACCGGTTCCCCGTCGACGACCAGCGGGACGACGACCGAGCACGTCAGCCCGGTGTCCGCGGCCGCGGCCGCCAGCTCCGGCGGGCCGATGCGGGTGAGGTCCGGGGTGACCATCGGGCGTCCGGAGCGGACGGCGCCCTGCACCGGGCCGGTGCCCGCCCGCAGCTCCATCTCCCCGAGCCGTCCGGCCGCCGTGTCCGACGCGGACACCCCCGCGAGCCCCGGGAGCCGGTCCGGGACCTCGACCAGCACGATCGCCGCGCCCGAGACGCCGAGCGTCGCGGGCAGGGCGGTGCAGACCGAGGAGAGCAGCGTGCCGACATCGGCGCCGGCCACCGCCGTGCGCCCCACCTGCAGCATCAGCCCCATGATCCCGGGATCGTCCGGATGCATCGCCCCAGCCCCCTCGGACGTCTCGCAGTACGAGTGCTACCGCGCGTAGTCAACCATCAGCCGTCCGTGGAACGGCACGGACGATCATGGGCTGGGCCGAACGGATCAGCGCCGGCGGAGCTCCTGCACCTGCGCCCAGGTGGTCTCGTCGACGGGCACGCCGCGGAACCGGTTGCGGGCCCGCACGTCGTGGGCGCGGTCGCCGGGCACCTGCACCCGGGTGTGCCCGGGCGCGGGCGGGAGGGTCCGCAGCTCGTCGAGGAAGGCGGCGATCGCCGGCTGCGTCCGGCCGACGCCGAACAGGCCCGGCGCGAAGGCGATCAGCAGGTCCCCCTTGGTCACCGGGTCCGTGGTGTCGAGCGTGCCCCGGACCTCCCGGCCGAGCGCGGTGCCGGTCAGGGAGGCGACCAGCAGCTCGAGGACCAGCGACAGCGCGTAACCCTTCGGGCCGCCCACCGGGGTGATGGCGCCGTCGAGGGCGGCGGTCGCGTCCGTGGTCGGCGCGCCCTCGGCGTCGACGGCCGCGCCCTCGGGCAGCGGCTCGCCGCGGGCCGCGTGGTCGAGCACCTTGCCGCGGGAGATCTGCCCCGTCGCCATGTCGAGCACGACGGGTCGGCCGCCCGTCGGGATGGCCGCCGCAATCGGGTTGGTGCCCAGCATCGCGGGAGCGGCGCCCCAGGGGTGGACGAGGGCCTCGCTGGTGGTCGTCGCGAGACCGGCGAGCCCGGCCTCGGCCAGCCGCTCCACGTACGGCGCGAGCATCCCGAGGTGCCCCGCCCGGCGGATCGCCGCGACGGCGACCCCGGTGCGCGGCACCCGTTCGACCAGCGCCTCGACGGCCCGGTGGGCGACGGGCGGGCCGAGCCCGGTCCGGCCGTCGATGGTCAGCACCGAGTCGGTGGTCCAGCGCAGCTCGGGCTCCGCCGCGGGGTCCAGCACCCCGTTGCCGATCCGGCCGGCCAGCACCGGCAGCCGCCGGATGCCGTGCGAGGCGTGTCCGCGCAGGTCGCCCTCGAGCAGCATCCCGGCCTGCTCGCGCGCCGCGCGTTCCGGTGCACCGAGGCCGGTGAGGACCTCGGTGCTGAGCCCCAGGTGCTCGTCGACGGAGACGCGGTGCACACCGTCGGCGTCGATCATGGCGGCGACCCTACCGGCCGGCGCCGACCCCGGCGGGCGGCGTCGGGACCGGTCCGGCCCCGACCGGGGTGAGGGCGACGGGCGAGGTGGGCGTCTCGGCCAGCATCCGCTCGCAGGTCAGGACCAGCACCGCTGCGGCGGCGCGCTGGTCCCGCGTCGACACCGGGTGCTCGGCCCGCCGCTGCCAGCGGCTGAGCTGCGCCGCCGCGGCGAGCCGGATCTCGTCGGGGCCGGCGTCGGGCGCGAGGCCCAGCCGGCGGTGGACGGCGGTGCCCTCCGCGCCCAGCAGCAGCTCGGCCGCGGTGCGCTCGTCGGTGGAGAGGGCGGGGGTGCCGGCGCGTAGCGCGTCGACGAGGTCGAGCTCGGCGAGCTCGTGCGCGGTCGTGCGGAGGCGTTCGAGCAGGTAGCGCAGGTCGCCGTCGTCCCCCCCGGGCCGCGCGGCGACGATCCCGTCCAGCTCGCGGAGCACGGCGCGGGCGCGCAGCGCGTCCGCCCGGTCGGCGAGCCCGCGTTCGAGCAGCTCGCGCAGCCGCGGCACGCCGCTGCGCCGGGTCAGCTCGGCGGCCACCTCGTCCGGCCTCGCGCCGTTGGCGGCCAGCTCGGAGACGAGGGCCGAGCCCGTCTTCCCCCAGGTCAGCCCGGCCGCGACGGGGATCACGGTCCAGCAGCGCCGTCGCACCTCGGGCTCCGCGGCACGCCGGCGGGCCTCGCTCCACGGGTCGCCCGCGAGCTCGTCCGCCCGGGCGAGGACGCCGATCGCGGGTGGCCCGTCGGGCGGCACCCCGTCGTCGGCGGGCAGCACGAGCAGCGGAACGTCCCCGGCCGTGCCCTCGACGATCTCCAGGTCGACCTCGCCCGGGGTCGCCGCCAGGGCCGCGACCAGCGTGGACACCCCCGACCTCGGCGGCCCCGAGACCGCGACCCGCAGCGGGCGGTCGAGGTCGGCCTCCAGCGCGTGCAACCGCTCGCGCAGGCCCGCGTCGGCCGACGCGGCGGCCGCGGCCAGCACGCGCCGGACCTGGCCGGGCAGGGACGTGTCCGCGCCGCGGTCGTGGTGCTCCGGCGGGAGCGTCGGCACGGGACGGGTCTCGACCACCAGCCCGGCGACGTCGAGCGCGGTGGTGTCCGCCTCGACGTCGAGCGCGGGGGCCGGCGCCGGCCCGGTGTCCTGCGTCTCCGCCTCGGGCACCGGGACCGAGCCCTCGACGGTCGTGCCCTCCCCCGGCGCCGACCTCAGGTCCACCCGCCCGCCGGCCGCGACGATCCGCGCGGCGACGTTGCGCAGGCCGCGCCCGGCCGTCGCCGCCGCCGGCCCGACCACCGCCGGTTCCGGCACCACGAACCCGGGCCCGCTGTCGCGGACGGTGAAGTGCAGCCGTCCGTGCTCCTCGTCGAACCGGATGACGACGTCCGCGCCGGGGGCGTGCTTGTGCGCGTTGTTCACCGACTCCAGGCAGCAGAAGTACACCGCGGCCTCGAGCTCCGGCGGGTAACGCCGCCCGGCCGGGAGCGCCGACTCCACCCGCACCGGCGGCGGCCCGGCCAGCTCGACCTCCAGCGCCGCGACCAGGCCGCGCTCGGCGAGCGCGATGGACCGGACCCCGCTGGCGGTCTCGGCGAGCACGGACTCCGCCGTGTCGAGCTGCCCGGCCAGCACCCCGAGCCGCTCGCGGGCCTGCTCGATCCGCCCGTTCTCCACCTCGTGCTGCACGAGCCCGAGCACCAGCCGCAGCGAGACGAGCTGGTGCTGGGCGCCGTCGTGCAGGTCCCGCTCGATCCGCCGGCGCTCGGCATCCATCTCCGACACCGCCTCGCGCCGGGACACCGCGATCTCGGCCGCGTGCGCGAGCGCCGCCCGCAGCTGGCGCTCCAGCTCCACGCCCAGCCGGCTGGCGGTGACGACCACGCCCAGGCTGTCCGCGATGTCCTCCAGCAGGTGCCGACGGTCGGCGTGCAGCCCGGCGACGGCGGCCCGGTCCACCTCCAGGGTGCCGAGGTGCTGCGCGCCGCCGCGGACCGGGACGCCGACCAGCCCCGTGCCGTCGTCCCGCCGGGTCGCCCGCCGCGACGCCCATTCGTAGGTGCGGTCCCGGAGCCCGGGCCGCACCACGGTGAGCCGGCAGCGCGACGAGCCGAGGGCCCGCCCGACCGCCTCGGCGACGCGGGCGAGATCGGGTGCGTCGGACGCCGCGGTCCGGGACAGCGCCGCGACCTCGGCGAGCGCGCTGTACGGGGTGGGCCTGCGGCCGTAGAGCAGCCGGTCGGTGAGCCCCTCCACCGCCCGGTACACGGGCAGGAAGGCGACGGCGGCGAGCAGCGACGCGCCGAGCGAGGACCACAGCGGCCCGAACCCGATCAGCCACCCGGCCGCCTCGAACACGACGACCCCGCCGCCGACGAGGGCCACCGCCAGCACGGCCGCCAGGACCCGGCTGAACCGCGCCTCCGCCGACCACAGCCGCTCCGCGCGCACCGCGACCAGCACCGCGACCGCGATCGCCGCCGACCCGACCCGCGAGGCCCAGAACAGCAGCGCGACCGGCTGGCCGGCGGCCGCACCCGTCGTCGTCGAGTCGTGGGCCGTCGGGTCGTAGAGCTCCAGGCCGGGGACGCCGAGCAGCCAGAGCACGATCGTGCTGATCCCCAGCACGACGATCGCCGCGAACGCGGCCACGAGCAGGCTGAACACCAGCCGGGCCTGGGTGCGCAGGGCCGCGGTCTCGCCGCGGCGGATGCGCCCGGGCAGCACCGCCACCCCGACCAGCGGCACCAGGAAGCCGAAGAACAGCACGCAGCTGGTGGTGTGCCGCAGCAGCGCCGTCCCGAACCCGACGATCCCGAGCACGAGCACGCCGAACACCGCCAGCGTCACCCGGCCCGAGCGGCCCCAGCGCGACGGCCATGCACCCTGCGGCGTCGGGAAGACCAGCAGCGCGAGGACGTAGGCCGCGCAGGCCACGCCGTGCAGCACGATCTGGTGGACGGGCCCGGCCGCGATCCCGGTCGCGGTGTCGACGGCGGTCGCGGCCGCGTGCGCCTGCAGGTTGAAGGCGCCGCCGGAGCCGACCATGGCCAGCGCGAGCAGCCGGGTCGGCCAGCCCGAGCCGCCGCGGACCAGCAGCACCACCGCGATCGCGACCGCGGCCAGGCTCAGCGCGTAGTCGACGACGAGCTGGTCCAGCGGCTCGGTCGCGGGCGCCGCGGCGGCGACCGCCCGGGCCCACACCGAGTCGCCAGCCCCGAACCCGGGCACGTACCAGGCCACCGCGACGTACGCGCCGACCGCCAGCCACCCGATCGCGACCACCGAACAGACGACGAGGACCACGACGTAGACCGTGACGGCGAGCCGGTGCAGCCCGCTCGCGCCCGCAGGTGCGCGGGCCGGCCGGATCGCGGTCGCGCTCACACCCGCACCTCCCGGGCGACCTCGACGGCGGGCTCCAGCCGCTCCGGCAGGCTCGCGGTGAGCACCAGCCGACCGTCCTCGTCCGTGGTCAGGCTGGCCTCGCCGCCGAGCGCCGCCAGCCGCTCGAGGTCACCGGCCAGCGCGGCGCGCAGCTCCCCCGGGGCGAACCCGGGCCGCGGGTCGACGACGCTGACGGCCAGCCGCCCGTCGGCGTGGGTCAGCTCGACCTCCAGCTCGGGCCCCTGAGAAGCGGCCAGCCACTGCAGCGCCGAGGCGGCGACGTAGTAGACGCCGGACTCGACCTCCCACGGCAGCCGGTCCTCGGGCGCGCCGGCGAGCCGGACCGGCCGGTCCAGGTCAGCGGCCACCTCCTCGAGCGCGCCGACCGGGCCCTGATCGCGCAGGACCTGCGGGTAGACCCCGCGGGCGATGAGCCGGAAACGGTCGAGCAGCTCGTCGAGCTGGGTGCCGGCGCGGCGGATCGCGGACCCGGCCCGGGCCGGGTCCGGCGTGCTCCCGCCCAGGTCCTGCCGGGCCCCGTCCAGCACGATCCGCAGGGTGGCGAGCCGGTCGGTGGTGGCCTGCGAGAGCTCGCCGACCAGCCGGCGCCGCTCGACGTCCCGGGCCGTGGCGAGCCGCTCCCGGGACCGCTCGAGCTCGGCGGCCAGCTCCGCGGCCCGCCGGACGCGGTCGCGCAGCTCGGTGTTCATCGCGACGCCGCGCAGCAGCAGCCCCGCCCCGCCCGCGAGGTCCCGCATGAGCCGCTGGTCGGCAGGGGTGATCGCGGTCGGCTTGCGGATGGCGAGCACCGCCCGCAGCGTCTGTCCCTCGACGATCGGGACGACGTGGTCGGCCCGCCGCTCCGGGTCCTCCCCGCCGAGCAGCACGGCGAGGTTCGGCACGGTCTCCCCGGTGACCGCGCGCGGCGGGTGGACCGCGGCCGTCACCAACCGGTCGGAGACGGCGAGCCAGACCCGCGCCTCGCGCGCCGCGGTGCCCTCCGCCAGCACCTCCGCCAACCCCGGCAGGGCCGAGTCCGGGGTTCCGCTCCGGATCCGCGCGGCCGCCTCGGCCAGCGCGGAGTACGGAGTCGTGCCCCGGGTGTGGGTCACGCGCTCGACGATCCGGTCCACCACCGGGCGCAGCCGCGCCGCGCCGATCGCGCAGACGAGTGCCGCGACGAACGGCAGCAGCACGCCGATCTGGCCGAGGCCGGTGCCGAGCAGCACCGGCGGGACCACGACGAGGACCGCGAACACGACGAGGACCGCGCCGCCGACCAACGCGGCGCGCAGCCCCAGCGCGGCCCACCTCTCCATATCCGGCCGTCAGTCGCCGTCCCGCTGCGAGCGGAGGTAGGTGAGCACCGCGAGGACCCGGCGATGGCTCTCGGTCTCGTCGGTGTGCAGGCCGAGCTTGGCGAAGATGCTGGCGATGTGCTTCTCCACGGCCTTCGGCGTGACGTACAGCTGGCCCGCGATGCCGCCGTTCGACCGCCCCTCGGCCATCAGCTTGAGCACGTCGAGCTCGCGCTCCGACAGCGACGCGACCTCGTTCTTCTTCTCCCCGCGAGGCCGCTCGACCAGCCGCTTCGCCAGCACGGGCTCGATCACGATCTCACCGTCGGCGATGCGGGTCAGGGTGTCGGTGAGCACCTCGACGCTGCCGACCTTCTCCTTGAGCCGGTAGCCGATCGCGTCCGTCCCGATGTCGAGGATCTTCATCAGGTAGTGCGACTCGGCGTAGTGCGAGAGGAACAGCAGCCCCATGTTCGGCCACTTCTCGCGGATCCGCTCCGCGGTGACCAGCCCGCCGTCGGGCTCCGGGGGCATCCGGATGTCGAGGACGGCGACGTCGCACGGGGTGCCGGCCAGGAGGGCCAGCAGCTCGTCGCCGCCCGCGGCCACGGCCACGACCTCGTGGCCCGCGGCCTGCAGGAGCATCAGCAGCCCCTCGCGGAACAGGGCGCCGTCCTCGGCCAGTGCTACTCGCATGGGATCCTCGCAACGATCGTGCCGGTACCGACGGTCTCGTCCGGCGGGGTGGAAACGTCACACACCGCACCCCCGAGCGGGCGGGCGCGGTCCAGCAGCAGCTCCCCCAGCCCCGGCCACCCGCCGGTCACCGTGACCACGAGCTCCGCCGCCGAGCCCGCGATCGTGACCTCGCGGTGCGACACCGGATCGGCGGCCAGCGCGTCGGCCAGGGCGAAGTAGACGGCGCCCTCGGCGGCCGGGCCGAACCGCCGGCCGTCGTCGCGCACCCGCAGCGGCGCGTCGAGCCGTTCGGCGAGCTCGCGCAGCGCCGGGCCGAGGCCCGCCTCGTCGAGCAGCGGCGGGTAGATCTGGCCGGCGACGTCCCGCAGTTCCTGCAGCACCGCGTGCAGCTCGTCCTGCAGGGTGCCGATGGCGGCGCGCAGCTCGTGCTCGGCCTCCGGGACGCGGTGCCGGAACAAACCCAGCTGCAGGACCAGGGCGGACGCCCGCAGGGCGGCCCCGTCGTGCAGCTGGCGCTCCAGCCGGCGCCGGCCCTGCCACTGGTCGCGCTCGCGCCTGCGACGCGCCTCCGCGACGGCGGACGCGCTCGGGACGGCCGTCGGGGCGGCCGGCACGTCCCCCGTCGGCGCGGGCTCCAGCCTCATCGCTGCATCGTCCCGCCGCCGGGGGGTCACCGGAAGGGGGTCGGCCCCCCGACGGGGTAGGGACTGCCCCCCGCTCACGCACTTTGAGGTGTGACGGTAATGACAGCGTGACCTGGGACGAGTATCACCTGAGGGCAACGTGCGCTCGTACGGTCGGCAATGCTAGTGCGCGGGTCCGGCGGTCCCGCGCCTCCGGAAGGTGGCGGAGTGTCCTACAGCCTGGGTGTGGACCTGGGGACGACGTTCGTGGCCGCGGCGGTCGCGAACGCCTCCCGGGTGGAGATGTTCACCCTCGGCGACCGCAGTGTGGTGACACCGGCCGTCGTCTACCTGCGGGAGGACGGCACGGTCGTCACCGGCGACGCGGCCGGGCGGCGGGCGGTGAGCAACCCCGACCGGGTCGGCCGGGAGTTCAAGCGCCGCCTCGGCGACCCCACGCCGGTGATGCTCGGCGGGGCCCCGCACGCGGTCACCGCCCTGCTCGCGAGCCTGTTGTCCGACGTCGTGGCCCGGGTCTCGGCGACCCAGGGCACCGCCCCGGACTCGATGGTGCTGACCCACCCGGCCAACTGGGGCCCGTTCCGGCGCGAGCTGTTCGACGAGGTCCCGCAGCTGGCCGGGGTGGCCATGCCGCGGATGGTGACCGAGCCCGAGGCGGCCGCGGCGCACTACGCGGCCTCGCGCCGGCTGGAGAACGGCGAGATCGTCGCGGTCTACGACCTCGGCGGCGGCACCTTCGACGCCACCGTGCTGCGCAAGCGCTCCGAGGGCATCGAGATCCTCGGCTCGCCGGAGGGCATCGAACGCCTCGGCGGGGTCGACTTCGACGAGGCGATCCTGGCGCATGTCAACTACGCCGCGGGTGGGGCGCTGTCCGAGCTGGACATGAGCGACCCGCAGACCACGGTCGCGCTGGCCCGGCTGCGCCAGGACTGCGTGCTGGCCAAGGAGGCGCTGTCGATCGACACCGAGACCACCATCCCGGTGTTCCTGCCCCACCGGCACTTCGACGTGCGGCTGACCCGCGCCGAGTTCGAGGACATGATCCGGGCACCGATCGAGTCGACGATCGGGGCGCTCAACCGCACCCTGCGCTCGGCGGAGGTCACCCCGGACGAGCTCAGCGCGGTGCTGCTGGTCGGCGGGTCCTCGCGGATCCCGCTGGTCGCGCGGATGGTGTCCGAGGAGCTCGGCCGCCCCACGGTCGTCGACGCCCACCCCAAGTACGCGGTCGCGCTCGGCGCGGCCGCGCTCGCCGGTGGACCCGGTGCGGTCGCGGGCTCGGACGGGCCCGCGGCGCCGGCCGCCCCGCCGCCCACCACGGCCTTCCCGGCCGTCGCGCTGGGTGCGGCGGGTGGCGCCGCTGCCGGTGCGGCCGTGGCGTCCGTGCCCGAGACCCCGGCGCCGTTCTCCCTGCCGTCGGGCACCGGGCTGCCGAGCTTCGGCCCGCCGACGGGCACGCCCTCCGGCCCTCCGACCCCGACCCCGGCCCCGGCCGCCATGGCGGCACCTCCCGTCGCGGCCGCTGCACCTCCGGCCCCGCCCCCGCCGACGCAGCGGGTCGCCCCGCCCGCGCCGCAGCCGTCCGGCCCGTTGCCGTACGGCGGCGGCCCCGGTGGACCCGGCGGTCCGGGTGGTCCCGGCGGCCCGGGTGGCGGCGGGGGCAGCGGCGGCGGTGGTGGCGGCTTCGGGGGCGGGACCCCCGGTGGCGGCGCACCGCCCCCCGGCCCGCCCGAACCCTCGGAGCCGTCCGGCGGCGGACGCAAGGCCCTGATCGTCGGGCTCGTCGTCGTGCTCCTGCTGGCCGCCGTGGGTGGTGTGGGCTGGTTCGCCGCGAACCAGTTCGGGCTGCTCGGGGGCGGCACCAGCAACACCGGCACGTCGGTCGCCGGCGGCGGGTCGAACGAGGAGATCCCGCCGGCCGCGGACCAGACCCAGCCCGAGATCGCCACCAGCGTGCCGATCCCGTCGCTGGGCTCCGCGATCCCGGTCGGCAAGACCCCCGGCTACATCGCGCTGTCGCCCAACGGCCGGCTGGCCTACATCGCCAACCGCAACGCCGGCGTCGTCACGGTCATGGACACCTCGGTCGACAAGGTCATCGCGACGATCCCGGTGCAGGCCGGCCCGCCGCAGTACCTGGCCTTCGCGCCCGACGGCAAGCGCGTCTACGTCTCGATCTTCAACGACCAGAAGACGGTCAACGTCGTCGGCGTGCTCGACACGACCAGCAACTCGATCACCTCGACGATCCCGGTCGGCACCCGGCCGTTCGCCCTCGCCGTCACGCCCGACGGGTCGAAGCTCTACGTGCCCAACCACGACTCGGGCACGGTCAGCGTGATCGACACGGCGACCAGCACGCTCGTGCACGACATCAAGGTCGCGCCGAACCCGCACTGGGTCGCCTTCTCGCCCGACGGCACCAAGGCGTACACGGCCAACCACGAGTCCGGCGTCGTGTCGATCATCAACACGGCCGACGACACGGTGCTCGGCGAGGTCAAGGTGCAGGTCAGCCCGCACAGCCTCGAGGTCGCGCCGGACAACTCCGTGGTCGCCAACGTCAACTACGACAGCGACTCGGTCACGGCCATCGACACCAACACCGACCAGGTCGTCGCGACGGTGCCGGTGGGCAAGAAGCCGCAGGACATCGCGTGGGCGCCGGACGGCCGGTTCGTCTACGTCACCGCGGTGGAGGGCGACAACCTCACGGTGATCAACACCGCGACCTGGACGGTCACCGCCACCCTGCCCACGGGCGACGCCCCGACCAGCCTGGCCGTCACGCCGGACGGGAAGAAGGCGTACGTCACCAACCTCAACAGCGGCACCCTCACCGAGGTCAACCTCACCGGCTGAGCCCGCCGGTCCGCGCACCACGCCGACTCCCGACTCGCACACTCCCGCGAGTCGGGAGTTCACGCACCGCGAGTTGGGGCTTCCAGCACCGCGAGTCGGGACTTCCGGCACCGCGAGTCGGGACTTCCAGCACCGCGAGTCGGGACTTCAGCACCGCGAGTCGGCAGTTTCGGGGCACCGAGTTACCCGGTCCGTCGACTCCCGCGAGCCGTGCTCCGCCCTCCCCCGAGTCGCCGCCCCACTCCCGCTCGGACATGCCGGAGGAATGCGGTACCGCTGGTCGGACGGTTTCGCCGAACAGATGCGCTGATCCGTGTTCGGCCGGGCTGCGGGTACCGCTGCACCGGATCTGGTGCTCGGGGGTCAACCCCACCCCGGTCGGCGGGTCGGCCCCGGTAGGAGTGGGGCCAGCGTCATCGTCCTGGGTCCGGCCCGGCGGGATGCTTCTTCTCGTTCGACACCGACACCGGGAGGGCCCCGGCGCCAGGACGGAAGGAGAAGCACGATGTCCGCACAGACCGCTCAGCTCACCCTCGTCACCGGCACCGGCATCCCGGCGCTCACCCACCGCGACCGCGCCGTCCTGCGCGCCGTCGAGGCCGGCCGCGTCCGACTGTCCGGTGGGTCCGCCCTCGTCGTCGACGGGATGTTCCTCGCCGACCCGCTCGCCGCCCCGCGGCTCACCGACGCCGGCCTGATCGCCGACGCCGACGGATCCGTCGCCCTCACCGACTCCGGTCGCGCTCTCCTCGTGGCGTGACCTCCCGCGCACCCCCGGCCCCGGACGGAGCCGGGTGTGTCGCTCCCGAGGAGACCGGAACGTCCGGCGCCGGCCGTTCCTCCGCCGTCCCGCCCCCGCTCTCCCGATGCGCGGCGAACCTGGCGGCCTGCCACTTCCCCAGCTCGCGGATCCCCAGCGCCACCAGCGCGGCCAGCGCGACCCCGACCCCGACCGTCCACGCGGCGTTCGCTCCCGGCGACGGCGTCGCGGGCAGACCGGCCGCGACGTCCCGCGCCGCCTGATCGTGGTCGTGGTGCCCGCCGACCGGAACCGCCGGCCGCGGCGCCCCGTACGGCAGCTCGAGGGCCGTGTGCGACGGCGCAGGCCGGCCGGGCACCACCAGGTCCGACCATTCGACGACGGCACCGGACCGGCTCGTCTGGGTCGCCCGGAACCGCACGGGCCCGGCGCCGTCGGGCATCCGGCCCACCCGCAGCACCAGGTCCACGGGCTCGGACCCGACCGGCCCGCCCGTCCACTCGATCCCGGTCGCGGTGGTCGTGCCCTGCCACCCCACCGGCGACGACGGCTGCGGGTCCACGAGCGGGCGCCCGGTCGGCAGATCCACCCGGAGCGCGAGGACGGGGTCGGCCGGATCGTCGTTGGTCACCCGGAACGTCACGGCGACGTCCCGCGCGCCGGCCTCGGTGTGGTCGGGCGAGAGCGTGACGTCCGCGGCCGCGGCACCGGCGAAGACCGTGCCGAGCCCGACGAGCGTCAGGAGCATCAGCAGGGCGCACCGGACCGGGACGGCGGCTCTGCCGAACCCGCGCATGCCCGCCTCCTCGCGCCCGCTCCCGACCGGGAACTCGACCCAGATCGTTGGGCGTTACCGCGCCTCGCACGTCGGGACCGACGGTGAAGGTTCCGCACGCCCCGGTCAACCTCCCGCGAGTCGGCACTTCACGGTGACCGAACCCACATCCCGGGAGACGACGGACACGGGCAACTCGGTCGCCCGAAACCGCCGACTCGCGCTGCCGGAACTCGCGACTCGCGCTGCCGGAACTCCCGACTCGCGGTGCTGGAGTCCCGACTCGCGGTGCTGGAGTCCCGACTCGCGGGATGTGCTGCTACACCGCGCCGAGGACGGGTTCGAAGGCGAGTTCGGCGGCGCCGACCAGCTTCCCGTCCCGCCCCAGCGGCGAGACGGCGATGCGGGTGCGGCCCGCGGCGCGGCTGACGAGGCTGCGGCGGTGCAGCTCGTCGCGGATGCGGTCGACGAGCCGGGTGGGGAGGGCGGCGAAGAGGTCACCCAGCACCACGAGCTCCGGCGCGAGCATGTTCACCGCCGTGACCAGCCCCGTGACCAGCCACTCCCCCACCTCGGACAGCAGGTCGAGCCGACCGGGACGGGCCTCGAGGTCCCGCAGCTCCGCCACCAGCACCCCGCGGGGCGTGTCCTCAGGCAGCCCGAGCGCTCGGCACAGCGCCGGCTCGCCGACCTCGGTCTCCCAGCAGCCCTGCTCGCCGCAGAAGCACGCCCGCCCACCGGGCCGGACGATCATGTGCCCGATCTCGCCGACGTACCCGCCGGAGCCCCGCAGCGGCACCCCGCCGACGATGACCCCGCCCCCCACGCCGACGTCGGCGGACAGGTACAGCAGGTCGTTGGCGTCCCGCGCCGCCCCGCGGACGTGCTCGGCGAGGGCGCCGAGGTCGCCGTCGTTGCCGACGGTCGTGGGCGACCCGAGCACCGCGCCGAGCCGGCTGCCCAGCGCGACCTCCCTCCAGCCGAGGTTGGGCGCCTCGTGCACCAGGCCGTCCGCCCGCCGGACGACGCCGGGGACCGAGACGCCGACCCCCTGCTCCCGCACGCCCAGCTCGTCGCGCAGCAGCTGGGCCGATTCGGCGATGTGCGTGATGACCTCGCCGGGCAGCCGGGTGGTGCGGTGCAGGTTCCAGCTGTGCCGGCCGAGGATCTGCCCGCCGATCCCGACCATCGCCATGGCGACCTGGTCGACGCGGACGTCGACGGCCAGGACGACCGCCGCCTGCGCCTCGGGCAGGACCAGGAGCGAGGGCCGCCCGGCGCCGGTGCGCTGCGCCGGGACGGCCTCCGTGACGACGCCCGCCTCCGCCAGCCCGTCGACCACCGCCTTGATCGTGCTGCGGTTGAGCCCGAGCTCGCTCGCCAGCGTCGCGCGCGTGCAGGGCCCCTCGACGTGCAGGCGGCGCAGCAGCGCGGTCCGGTTGTGCCGGCGGGCGTCGTCGGGACGGGTGCCGGAGGTCGGGACGGTCACCTTCCGGCGGCCGCCGACTTCCGCCGGGACAGGACGTCGACGCCCGCCGCGAGCAGCAGCACCAGGCCGGTGATGATGAAGACCACCGCGGCCGGCTGCTTGAGCAGGCCCAGCCCGTTCTCGACGGTCGCCAGCACCGCGCCGCCGATGACGGCGTTGGAGACCCGCCCCCGCCCGCCGAACAGCGACGTCCCGCCGATGACGGCCGCGCCGACCGCGAACAGCAGCGTGTTGCCGCCACCGGCTGCCGGCGAGACGGACCCGACCTTCGACGAGTAGACGATCGCGCCGATCGCCGCGAAGGCCGAGCTGATCACGAACACCGCCGCCCGGATCCGGACGACGTCGATGCCCGCCCGGCGGGCCGCCTCCCGGTTGCCGCCGACGGCGTAGACGTGCCGGCCGAACCGCGTGCGGTCGAGCACGTAGGTCCCCAGAACCAGGAGGACCAGGACGATCGGCACGACATAAGGGATACCGGAGATGGCGATGACACCCGGCGACCGGTCCCGGGTGAGCAGGAAGGTGGCCAGGGCCCCGAGGACGACGACGGCCCCGACCTTGATCAGGACCAGGCCGGTCGGCTTCGCCACCAGGCCCTTGTGCAGCCGGTTGCGCTGCTGCAGGAGCATGACCGCCGCGTAGCCGCCGGCCGCTACGACGAACAGCACCCACGAGCCGAGGGTCGACAGGTTGCCGTTGGCCACCGCGTTGATCACCGGGTCCCGCAGGCCGAGGGTGCCGCCGTCGCCGATGAGCTGCAGGATCACGCCCTGCCAGGTGATGAACAGGGCGAGGGTGACGACGAAGCTCGGCATCCCGATGCGGGCGACGAGGAAGCCGGTCAGGCACCCGACGACCACGCCGACGCCCACGGCGAGCAGCATCTCGATCCACGGGTTGGCCGGGACGCCGATCAGCAGGATCACCGCCGTCAGGACGCTCACCACGGCCCCGGCCCACACCCGGACCCAGATCGCCAGCGCCGCCGCGACGAGCATCGCGACGATCAGCACCGCGAAGACGAACCCGCCCATCGCGCCGAGCATGTTCCCGCCGCTCACGAGGTGCAGCGCCATCAGCGCCGCCGCGAGGCCCGACGCCGTGCCCGCGGCGAGGTCGATCTCGCCGGTGAGCAGCACGAACACCAGGCCCATCGCGATGATGGTCCGGCCGGCACCCTGCTGGAGGAGGTTCGCGAGGTTCAGCAGGCTGGGGAAGGTGCCGCCGGAGTCGAGGATCGTGAACAGCACGAACAGCGCGGCGAGACCGAGCAGCGCGGGCAGCGAGCCGAGCTCGCCGTTGCGCAGGCCCTGCAGGTAGCCGCGGATCGCCTCGCCCGTGGTCCGGGCGGTGGTGTCGATGCCGAAGTCGGCCGCCCGGTTCCCGGGGTCGGCCTTCTCGGCCGCCGACTTCTGCTGCTTCTCGGGTGCGGTCACTGCCCGACCACCCCTTCCGGTCGGGCCAGCCCGAGGTCCCCGGACCTGCCTGCGGTGATGAGCTCGACGACCTGCCCGTGGGTGACGTCGCGCGTGGGCACCTCGGCCACCATGCGGCCGAGGTAGAGGGTGGCGATGCGGTCGGCGACCTCGAAGACGTCGGCCATGTTGTGGCTGATCAGGACGACCCCGATGCCCTGCTCGGCGAGCCGGCGGACGAGGTCGAGGACCTGCCGGGTCTGCGCGACGCCGAGCGCGGCGGTGGGCTCGTCGAGCAGCACGACGCGGGAGTCCCAGAGGACGGCCTTGGCGATGGCGACGGTCTGCCGCTGCCCGCCGGAGAGCGACGCCACGGGCGTCCGCACGCTGGTGACGGTGCGGACCGACAGCGAGGCGAGGGTGCGCCGCGCCGCCTGTTCCATGTCGGACTCGTCGAGCAGCCAGGGCCTGCCGCGCTCCCGGCCGAGGAACATGTTCTGGACGATGTCGAGGTTGTCGGCGAGCGCGAGGTCCTGGTAGACGACCTCGATCCCGAGCTTCGACGCGTCGGAGGGGCTGTGCAGCGCGACGGGATCGCCGTCGAAGAGGATCTCGCCGCCGTCGATCGGGTGGATCCCGGCGACGCACTTGACCAACGTCGACTTGCCGGCGCCGTTGTCGCCGACGAGCGCGGTCACCTCGCCGGCGCGCACCGTCAGGTCGACGTCGTGGAGCACCTGCACCGCGCCGAAGCTCTTCGACACGGACCGCAGCTGCAGGATGGGTTCGGACATGCGGACCTCCATGCGAGGGCGCGCGGCCGAGAGGGTCCCCTCCGCGGCCGCGCGCCCGGCTCGGTTACTTGATGCCGGCCGCGTCGCAGGCGGCCTGCGTGGCCTGCACGCAGATCTCGCTCGCCTTGACGTAGCCCGCGTCCGTCACCGTCTTGACGTTGTCCTTGGTGATCAGCTGCGGGGTGAGCAGCACGGACTTGACCTCGCGGTTGCCCTTCGGGTCGTTCACCGTCTGGGTCGCCGTCCGGTCCGCGGTGGCGGTGTCGCCCTTGGCGAGGGCCGCGGCGAGCTTGGCGGTCGCGTCGGCCTCCTCCTGGATCGGCTTGAACACCGTCATGTACTGGTCGCCGCGCAGGATGGCCTGCAGGCCGTCCGCGGTGGCGTCCTGGCCGGTCACGGCCACCTGGCCGTTGAGCCCGTACTTGGTCAGCACGGTGACGATCGCGCCCGCCAGGCCGTCGTTCGCCGCGACCACGCCGTCGACCTTGCCGCCGTTGCCGGTGAGCAGCTGCTCGAAGGTCTGACCGCCGACCTGGTTGTCCCACTTGTCGATGGCCTGGTTGGCCACGAGCTTGAGCCGGCCGTCGTCGTACATCGGCTTCAGCACCGTCTGCTGGCCGTTGTAGAACAGCGTCGCGTTGTTGTCGGTGGGCGCGCCCTCGATCTGGATGACCTGCGCGCCCTGCTTGCCCTGCAGTGCCTGGGCGAGGCCCTGGCCCTGCAGCGCGCCGACCTTCTCGTTGTCGAAGGAGACGTAGTAGTCGCTGGTGCCGCCGAGGTTCAGCCGGTCGTAGTCGATGACCGGGATGCCCTGCGCCTTGGCCTTGGCCGCGACGGCCGAGCCGCCGTCCGAGCTGATCGACGCGATGACCAGCACCTTCACGCCGCTGGAGATCATCCCGTCGGCCAGGGTCGAGAACTTCTGCTCGTCGCCCTGCGCGTTCTGGATGTCCGGGTCGAGCCCGGCGGCGCGCATGGCCTTGTCGAGCATGGGCTTGTCGAAGCCCTCCCAGCGCGCGGACGTGTCCGTCTCCGGGAGGATGACGCCGACCTTGACGCCCCCGCCCGCCGGCGCCGCCGAGGGAGCGGTGCCGCCCGAGGACCCACCGGAGCTGTTCGCCCCGCACGCGGTGAGGGTGAGGACCAGCCCCAGACCCAGCGCCGCGATCATCTTCGGCGCGCCTCGCAGCGCCGACCTGCCTACCCGCATCCGCCCTCCACCTCACTGTGGACCCGGTGTCCTAGGACATCGGGTGAATGTTGTGGGCGACAACGTATGCGGCCGAAGTCTGTGATGCAAAGCATGCTGAATCGGTCAAGGTTCCGCCGGATCGTCACGATTCGGTCTCGTCGAGCGGCGTTTGTTGTCGCGGTCCCGTTTCCGGTCGCGCCGCGTAGCCGAGTTGCTCCACTTCGCGACCGGTAGGAGCCACCCCGCACCGTCCGGCACGACACGAACGACGTTGCGCCGCCCGGGCGCGAGCCGGCGGAGTGAGGTGCCGTCCCGAACGGCCCCGCGGAGCCGGCCCTGGGCCCTCACCGTCCGGCGTGCTCCGTCCGGGCCGGTTCACGCTCCGTGTCTCCCCGGGCGGCGGCACGACGGGGGCCGGGGTGGTCGGCACGGCGGGAGCCGGAGCCACCGGACCGGGCGATCTTCACTCGGGTGCTCCTACACCGCTGACGCTGCGTGACCGAGCGATGCGGTCACTCCACGTGACGACGAGGGGTCTCCCGGGGTGGCTCGAGCACCTCCGGCACGCCGTCCCCGTCCCGTGACCGCAGCGCCACCGCGGCGATCACGGCCGCGATCCCGACCCCCTCGGCGACACCCGGGAGCTGCCCGAGCACCAGGAAGCCGATCACCGTGGCGGTCGCCGGGAGGAGGGCCAGGAGGACCGCGAACCGCCCCTGCCCGACCCGCCGCAGCACCACCTGGTCGAGGCCGTAGGGGATCACGCTGGACAGCACCCCGACGCCGACGGCGAGCAGCACCACCACCGGGTCGGCGAGCGGCGCGAGGCCCGCGGTCCCGCCGAGGAACAGGACCGGGGAGCACAGGACGGCGGCCACGGTGAAGCCGACGGCCATGTCGTCGACCCCGTTCCCGGCCGTCGCGACCCGCTTGCCGAGGAGGATGTACGCCGCCCACATGACGGCCGCCGCGAGCGACCACAGCACCCCCGACGGGCTCCCTGACCAGCGCACATCCGCGATGAGGGCCACTCCGCCCGCGGCCAGCACCACGGCCCCGACGTCCCGCGGGCGGCGGGAGAGCGCCGCCGCCACCGCGACCGGCCCGCAGAACTCCAGCGCCACCGCGGTGCCGAGCGGCAGCCGCGCGATGGCCTCGTAGAAGGCCGCGTTCATGAGCGCCGTGGCCAGCCCGAACGGGACCGACCGCCGCAGCCGCGGGGCCCGCCACGCCGCCCGGCGGGGCCGCCGCCACGCGAGCAGCACCAGGCCCGCACCCAAGATCCGTAACATCGCGACGGCCGCGGGCGACAACCGGTCGAACAGCCCGACCGCGAGGGCCGCCCCGACGTACATCGAGGCACCCCCGACGACGAAGAGCACGGGCGCCGGGACCCGGCGGATCATGCTCGGCGTCACGACCGGCCCCCCGACTGCGCTCCGTAGTCGCCGGGACCCGACTGTTTACATCCCACACCTTGCGGTGTCACACCATGCACCGCATCATTCACTCGTAGTCAACTGAATCCGTGTTCGTCATCGGACCGCCACCGCGTCGACGGTCGCCCGACCCCGAAAGGTCGATCTGTGATTGTCGTCGCGACACGGGACGGGAACACATGCAGGGGTATTTAACGTCTGCAAGAGTGGGCGCACCGCGCGAGCGGTCGTCACAGCAAGCGACATCGGGAGACCGGTGTCGAGACGGAGGGAGACCGCTATGCAGCCTGGAACCCTGACCCGGCCCGAGTTGACCCTCGCCGACCGCTGTGACCGCTGCGGAGCGGCCGCAAAGGTTCGTGCCGTGCTGCCGTCCGGCGGCGAGCTCCTGTTCTGCGGACACCACGCGCGTGCGCACGCCGACAAGCTGCGCGAGCTCGAGGTGGACGTCCAGCAGGGTGCTGAGTAGGCACGAGTGATGGGCGATCGGCGACTCCCCTCGCCGGTCAATGTGAGCGTCGTCGAGAGGGCCGGCACCCGCGGGTGCCGGCCCTCTCGTGTGTCCGGGGACGGGTGACGGCGGTCACCGCCACGACCGGATCGTGGCGATGCGCTCCTCGAGCTGCTCGATCGTCGCCATCGCGGTCGGCGGACCGCCGCAGGCCCGGCGCAGCTCGTTGTGGATCACGCCGTGCGGCTTCTTCGTGCGGTGGTTGTGCAGCGCGACCAGCGTGTTCAGCTCCTTGCGGAGCTTCTGGATCTGCTCCCGCACCGACATCTGCCGCGGCGGCTCCGGCACGGGCGGCGGCGGGGTGGCGCGGGCCGCGGCGCCGGAGCGCGGCGAGCCCCGGTCCACCCAGTCCTGCTGCCGCTGCTGCAGCAGCGTGCGTACCTGGTCGGCGTCGAGCAGCCCGGGCAACCCGATGTACTCCTCCTCGTCGGCGCTGAACGAGGCGCCGTCGAAGATCAGCTGGTCGAGCTCCGCGTCGGCGTGCAGCGCGGTGAAGGACTTCTCGTCCTCCCCCGGCTCGTCCTGCTGCCGGTTCGCGAGGGCGAGCTCCTCGTCGTTCCACTCCTCCTTGGGCCGGTGCGGCTTGCCGAGGACGTGGTCGCGCTGCGCCTCCAGCTCGCTCGCCAGGCCCAGCAGCACCGGGACGGACGGCACGAACACCGACGCCGTCTCGCCCGGCCGCCGCGACCGCACGAACCGGCCGATGGCCTGCGCGAAGTACAGCGGGGTCGAGGCCGAGGTCGCGTAGACGCCCACCGCGAGCCGCGGCACGTCGACGCCCTCGGACACCATCCGGACGGCGACCATCCACCGCTCGTCGGACGTCGAGAAGGACTCGATCCGCTCCGACGAGCCCGCCTCGTCCGACAGGATCAGCGCGGGTGGCCTGCCGGTGACCTGCTGCAACAGGGCGGCGTAGGCGCGCGCGTTGGTCTGGTCGGTGGCGATGACGAGGCCGCCGGCGTCGGGCATCCCACTGTTGCGGTGGGCGTCGAGCCGCTTGTCGGCGGCCGCGAGCACCGCGGGCATCCACTCGCCGCCGGGGTCCAGCGCGGTGCGCCAGGCCATCGCTGTCTGTTCCTTGGTGAGCGGCTCGCCGAGCCGGGCGGTGATCTCCTCGCCCGCGCTCGTCCGCCAGCTCGACGTGCCGGAGTAGGCCAGGAACACCACCGGCCGGACGACGTTGTCCGCCAGCGCGTCGGAGTAGCCGTAGGAGTGGTCGGCGCGGCTGCGCAGCGCGCCCTCGCCGTCCCGGACGTACTCGACGAACGGGATGGGGTTGTCGTCCGACCGGAAGGGCGTCCCGGTCAGCGCCAGCCGCCGCTCGGCCGGCTCGAAGGCCAGCTGGACGCCCTCGCCCCAGGACTTGGCGTCGCCCGCGTGGTGGATCTCGTCGAGGATCACCAGCGTGCGCCGGTTCTCCGTGCGGGCCCGGTGCGTGTTGGGGTGCACGGCCACACCGGCGTAGGTGATCGCGATGCCGTGGTAGTCCCGCGAGGTGCCGGCCGACGCCCGGAACTCGGGGTCCAGCGCGATCCCCACCGCCGCCGCCGACTGCGCCCACTGGTACTTGAGGTGCTCCGTCGGGGTGACGACGGTGACCGCCTCGATCGTGCGGTCCGCCAGCAGCTCGCTCGCCACCCGCAGCGCGAAGGCCGTCTTGCCCGCGCCCGGCGTCGCGACCGTCAGGAAGTCCTGGGGCCGGGCGGCCAGGTACCGGGCGAGCGCCGAGCGCTGCCAGGCACGCAGCGGGCGCGAGCCCGGAGCCGACACCGAGGAGAGTCCCTGAATCGGTACGGATTCCGTTTGCGACACACGTCTCCCTGTCCTGCCGACCTCCCCCCGGAGGGGGTGCTGGGGCCGCCGATCAGCGTATCCGGCGGTCACCGCGGGCGACGCCGTGCCCCGACCCGGGCGCGAACGCGCACGTCACGCGCCGCGGGCTGGCCCGGGGCGCCCGGTCCGGGGTACACCTGCGGGCACGGCGGGCCGGCTGGGAGGATCGGCCGGACGGGCACCGGGGGACGAACCGGCGGGAAGGGGCGCACACGATGACACGTCGCGGCAGGTGCGGGCGATGACCCGGCCGGAGGCCGACGACGCCGCGCTGCCGCTCGACGCCCTGCTCACCGAGGCCGCCCGCGGCCCGCTGGCGCGGTTGCTGCCCGTCGGCCCGGCCGCGCGGCTCGCCGCCGCCGCGCTGCGCTCCCCGGGCGCCACCGCCGGCCGGGCGGCGGGACTGCTCGCCGAGCTCGGCCGCATCGGGCTGGGTGCGCGCCCGGCCGCGGGCCGCACGGACGACCCGCGGCACGCCGACCCCGCCTGGGCGGACGACCCGCTGCTGTCCCGGCTGCTCCAGGCGCACCGGGCCGCCCGCTCCTCCGCGCTGGAGCTCGTCGAGGACCTCGCCGCCGACGCCGCCGACGCCGATCGCCTCCGGGTCGCCGTCGCCCGGCTCGCCGACCTCGTCGCCCCCGGCACCAACCCGCTGCTGCACCCGCGCTGGCTGCGCGACGCCGTCCGTTCCGGCGGCTCGAGCGCCGTCCGGGCGGTGCGCGCCCTCGCGGCCGACCTCGCGGCCCCGCCGCGGCTGCCCGAGGGCGGCGCCCGCCTCGAACCCGGCACCGAGACCGCGACCGCGCCCGGCGCCGTCGTGCTGCGCACCCCGCTCTTCGAGCTGATCCACTACCTGCCCGCCACCGAGCAGGTCGCCGAGGTGCCGGTCCTGGTCGTGCCGGGCGTGGTGAACCGCTTCCACCTCGTCGACCTCGCCCCGGACCGCAGCCTGGTGCGCCGGCTCGTCGCGGCCGGTCAGCAGGTGTTCGCGCTGTCCTGGCGCGATCCCGGCCCGGAGGACGCAGGGCTGGGGCTCGACGCCTACGCCGAGGCCGTCGTCGAGGCCCTGGCGGCGTGCGAGCGGATCTGCCGGGTGGACCGGACCACCCTGTTCGGCGTCTCCACCGGGGGGTTGCTGGCCGCGGCCGTCACCGCGCGCCTGGAGCGCCAGGAACGGGTCGCGGCGCTCGTGCTGGCCGGCACGACGCTCGACCGCGAGCGCTCGCGCACCGGCCCCTCCGCCGCGCCGGTCGACGACGCCGAGGTGCGCGCCGCCATCACTTCGATCGGCCGGGCGGGCCTGCTCGACGGGCGCCGGCTCGCCGAGATCCACGCCCTGCTCTGCCCGGAGGCGCTGGTCTGGCCGGCCTGGGAGCGCCGCTACCTTGCCGGCGCCGACGAGGGCGACATCCGGCCCGACCCGCTGCGCGCCTGGAACCTCGACGCACTGCACGTGCCCGCCGCGCTGTTCCGCGACCTCGCCGGGCTGGCCCTCTCGGGCGCGCTGACCCGGCCCGGGGCCGCGCACGTCCTCGGCGGCCCCGTCGACCTCACCGCGGTCGACCGGGACGTCTACCTGCTCGCGGGCGTCGCCGACCGGGTGGGGAGCTGGCAGGCCGTCTACCGGACCTCGCAGGTGCTGGGCGGCAAGTGCCGGTTCGTGGCCGTCCCCGGCAGCACGGCGGCCGCGGTGGGGTACGGCACGAACGCGCACCGGGTCGCCGCGGGTGCGGTGTCGGCGGGCAACCCGGCCGACGCCGAGCGGTGGCGGGCGGCCTCGCACGTCGAGCAGGGCTCGTGGTGGGAGGACCTGGTCACCTGGCTGGGCGAGCGGTCGGGCACGGTGGTCGACGCACCGCCGGAGCTGGGCGGACGCGGGCTGCACCCGATCCACCCGGCCCCCGGCACGTACCTCTGAGGCGTCTCCAGGTGTAGTGCCTCGGGACCACGTCGACGGTCAGACGACGAGTCGGGTTGCCGTTGCTGTCAGGCTTCGTGCGGCCGGCGCGCGCCGTCACCACCTTCGCTTCTCGAGCTAGTCTCCCGCCTGGGCATGCGCCGAGGCGACATGGTCGCCCGGGTCCAGTTGTCGGCGCACCAGCGTGGCGTAGTGCCCATCCGAGCGGAGGAGTTCGGCGTGTCCGCCGCGCTCGACGATCTTCCCTTGATCGAGCACGAGAATGGTGTCGGCGTCGCGGACGGTGCTCAAGCGGTGCGCGATGATAATCTGGGTGCAGGCCAACGCGTGCAGGTTCCTGGTGACCTGTTGCTCGGTCTCGACGTCGAGGTGGCTGGTCGCCTCGTCCAGGAGCAGGATCTTGGGCTGGTGGGCGACGGCGCGGGCGATGGCGAGTCGCTGGCGTTGTCCGCCGGACAGGGCGCTTCCGCCCTCCGACACGAAGGTGTCGTATCGCATCGGCATGGCCATGATGTCGTCGTGGATGGCGGCGATCCGGGCGGCCTCCATCGCGCGTTCCCTGCCCATGAGGGGATCGCTGAGCAGGATGTTGGACAGGACGGAACCGCTGAACAGGACGCTCTCCTGCAGGACGACGCCGAATCGGCGTCTCAGCTCCTGCCAGTTCAGCTGGTCCAGGTCGAGGCCGTCGTAGCAGATGCGTCCCTCGGTGGGGAGGTAGAGCCCGAGCAGGAGCTTGCCGAGGGTGCTCTTGCCGGACCCTGAGGGCCCCACGATCGCGATCCGCTGTCCGGGGTCGACGGACAGATCCAGCTCGCGAAGTACGTCGGGAGCGGTCTGGGCGTACCGGAAGCTGACACCGTGGATCCGGATGTTCCCGGACAGCGGCGGTGCCGGCTCCAGGGCCTGTCCGTGCTGTTCCGGCTCGGCCTTGGTGACGTCGCTGATGCGATCGAGGTTGGCGCCGACCAGCTGGAACTGCTGTCCGCTGCGTACGAGGGAGGTCAGCGGCGCGAAGAAGGCTGCGGCGAGCGCGAGGAACGCGACCATGGTGCCCACGGTGAGGGACCCGTTCAGTACCTGGGTGGCGCCGACCCAGAGCAGGGCCAGCTGCCCGAACGACGGGAGCGTCGTGAGTACCGCCGCGAGTGTCCCGGAGACGTAGCCGTAGCGCAGCGAGATGTTGAGGTGGTCGAAGAAGGTGTTCGACCAGCGCTCCAGGGCTCGCTGTTCGGCGCCGGAGGCCTTGAGGGTCGCGATGCCGACCAGTGACTCGGCCAGGGCCCCTTGCGACTTGCCGAACGCCGCCAGTTCTCGGCTCGCCAGCCGGCGCACGGCGCCGTTGCTGAGGATGAGGATCAGTACCTCGAGCAGGCCGATGGCGAGGGTGAGCAGGCCGAACGGTGGTGACTGGGTGATCAGGATGATGAGGTAGAACGCGACGAGACTGCTGTCCATGACGGTGGACAGGAGCTGGTTGCTGAGCAGCTCGCGCAGGACGGCGTTGCTGCCCACCCTCGCGAGCAGGTCGCCGGTGGAGCGTTGTTGGAAGTAGCGGTAGGGCAGGCCGAGGAGATGCTCGACGAAGCCGAGCGTCATCTGGATGTCGATGCGTGCCCGCAGGTAGACGAGTAGCCATTCCCTGAGCAGGGTGGTGACGATCTGGGACAGGGCGAGCGCGACGATGCCGATCGCCAGGACGGGCAGCAGGTCCTGCATCCGGAAGGGCAGGACCTGGTCCACGACCACTTTGGTGAGGGCCGGCAGGGCCAACCCCGCGACGAGCAGGAGCAGCGAGAGAGCGAGGATCTGCAGGAACGTCCCCGGCGACTGCCGGATGTACTGCAGGACGTAGGTCCGGAACGCGGTCCGGGAGGGCGCCGGTCGCCGGGCGAAGGCCGTGCCGGGCTCGAGGAGGAGAGCCACTCCCGTGAACCCGCGGTCGAACTCGTCCGGGGTCAGCCGCCATCGGCCCCTGGCGGGATCCACCACGTCGACGCGTCGGGCGGACCAGCGTTCCACGACCAGGAAGTGGTCGAACTCCCAGTGGACGATGGCGGGCAGCGGCACGTAGCGGAAGTCGCTGTGGGGCAGTGACACGGCCCTCACGCGCAACCCGTTCGAGCGCGCGGTCCGGACGATGTCGAGTGCGGACAGTCCGTCTCGCCCGACGCCGGAGCGGGTTCGCAGCTCGGAGAGCGAGATCCCGCAACCGTGGTAGTTGAGGATCATGGTCAGGCAGGCGAGCCCGCATTCCACCTCACTCATCTGCCGGACTTCCCGCACCCGCTTCCTCCAGGTGTTCATTCGCCGCCTCCGAATAGTCCGCCCAGAGCCGGAAGGGACGCCAGAAGCGGCTGCGAGCCGGTCTGTACCTGAGCGGTCACATGGCTGCCGGCGTAGGCGTTTGTGGGCAGGTTCTCCTCCAGACGCACGATCACCACCATCGAGGGCTCCGTGACGAGGTCGGAGCTGTTGTCGAGGTGGAAGCGGTCCCGTGCGTGGGCCGGGCCGATCAGGTCGCGCTCGATCGTCGTGACTTCGCCTCGGACGGAGGGGCCGGAAGCGCCGATCCGCCCCTGCGCGATCTGTCCCGGCCGCACTTGGGCGGACTGGTCCGGGGGGAGGAACAGGACGACAACGGACTGGTCGCCTCGCTGCTGGTCCGGCACGAGTCCGGGGCCGGCGGCGTAGGTCGGAACCCGCACCGACCAGGCGAGGACGACGGCGGCCAGCAGCCCCGCCAGCAGAAGCCAGGAGCACAGGACAACCGGCCACGAGGTGACGCGAGGCAGGACGTCGCGGCCGGTTGCCCGCCGGTAGGCCTCGAGCGCGCCCTCGCGGAAGAGGGTCCGGCCGGCCACGTGCTCGCCCCCTTCCCGCGAATTCGTCCTCGTCACCGGGGAGGGGCCAGAAGGAGCGCGGAGGGCACCGTGTCGGGCTCGGCGAGGCGGAGCAGCTGGTAGCCGATCCCGGCCAGCCCGGTCATGAAGCCCGGGGTCTCCACCCCGAGGGGCACCCCGGTCGCGGGACCGTTGGTCTCGATGCTGTCCACGACCACCGCCGTCGCGCGATCCAGAGCCTCCTGGTCCTGGGGGCGGCCCAGCCGCTGGACCACGCTGAGGAGGAGTTCGAGGTTCCCCAGGGCACCGTGGCACAACGAGTGGTTCATCGCGAATCCGTATTCAAGGGTGGCAGCGAGGGCGGAGTCGATCTCGCCGCGTACCGCTTCGTCGTCCAACTCGTCCAGGGCTGCTAATCGTCCCAGCCCTATTCCCGGCGCACCGTGGCACCAGGCCACCATGAACTGGCGTCGGGAAGCGGTCGCCGCGTCGGCCGTCTCGGGCTCCGGTCTGCGCGATGGAAAGACCCGCAGGTCGGCCCAGTTGTGCAGCTCGGGGACATAGAGGCTGCGGTCGAAGTCGAGGGCTTGGAGCGCGCACTTGCGGAAGCGGTCCTCACCGGTGGTGGCGGTGAGCCGCAGCAGGCTCAGCGCAATGCCCGCAGTTCCGTGCGAGAACCCGCCCAACAGGGGTTGGTCCTTGAGCGTGGTCCAGGCCGTTCCCGGACTCGTGGGCTGTGCCGTGGCCAGCAGGCGCTCTCCGCAGTGGATCGCCAGGTCCGAGGTGCGCCGTGAGGGCCGCAGGGCGTGCAGGCTCAGCAGGGACAGCAGGCATCCCGCCGACCCGTAGACGATGTCGAGCGAGGTGTCGGCCGAGATGAGCGCCGGCAGAACCTCCACCAGGTCCTCCGCGTCATCCAGGAGGCTCTGCTCCTGCCAGAGGGCCCCCAGGCTCGACAGGACATACACGAGCGAGCCGAGGCCTTCGTATCCTCCGACCGTGGGCAGGTAGGCGTCGCCGTCCTCCTTGATGCCCGCCTCCCGCCACGCCTGCAGCTGGGCGCGCAGTGCCGCAACTCCCCGGCGGGCCAGCAGGGTGTGCGAGGACTCCCCCGTGATGGCGCCCAGATAGCCGAGGAACAGCGCGATGCCACCGGTCCCGGCGTACAGGTCGTGGCCGGAGGGGTAGACGCCCCAGGTGGTGTCGTCGAGCGGGCCCACGCCCAGCCAGTACGCTCCTGAGTCGTCCTGCAGCGCCAACTCTCCCAGACGCTTCCCGAACCCGTCCGCCAGGGCCACGAGCCTTGCCCGGGGGACGTGCCCGGTCCCGCGAGGGAGCCGGGCCGGTCGGGCGATCGTGTTCTCCCGGTCCATCAGCAGGGTCGCCAGCGACGCCTCCACGACCCACGTCTGCTTGGTTAGATCGGCCTCACCAAGCTGTTCCACACGCCGGCGGGCCGAGTCCAGGCTCGGGGCATCGAGAAAGTCGACGAGGGGCTCTCCCTCGGAGGTGAGGATCGTCGTGCTGTCCGGGAAACCCCGGAAGAGCGGGATGTCGCCGCGCAGCAGGTCTTGTCGCTCCGCGGCGATGATCCTCTTCAGGTAGGGGTGCTGCGGCACTTCTTGCCACAGCCGGTCGAAGAACCGCTCACGCTCGAGCGCGTCGCGCAGCAGATCCGGGTGGAAGCTCTCGTACCACAGCAGGCCGTACACGTTGGTGTTGCGGACCACGACGCGTATCTCGTCGTGGGCGAACCGCGGGAGCCGTTCGGCGAGCAGGGCGTCCTTCTGCCCGCACAGCAGCCGGTACATCCTCGTGAAGCCCGCGACGATGTCGTCCTTGTAGTCCAGGACGTCGACCTCCCGCCCGCGGAGCCGCGGCCGGTTCTCGCTCACCGGCAGCTCGACGTTCCGCCGGACCAACCGCATCTCGTCGGTCCCCGGCTGGTCCCAGCCGACGAGTTGATGAGGGTTCATCTGGCCTTCGTTCCCGCCCAGGCCGCTCATGTCGACCCCGACCGAGTTCTCGTCCGACCACACCCGTCGCGGCAAGAGCCCGACCTGCCAGACCGACTGATCCAGGGCGCTCGCGGCCAGGTTCTCCAGAGTCGGGTCCTTTCCGTGAACGCGAGGGTGGAAGAGCGCCTCCAGGTCGACGAGCATCGGATGCTCCCCGGCCGCGATCAGGTTCTCGTTGTGCAGATCGGCAGCGTCCAACGCGTACAACAGGGCCAGGTAGCCTCCCTGCCGCTGGTAGAAACGAGCAACCTCGTCGCGCGACCCACAGGAGGACGTGGGAACGAATTCCGACCAACCGTAGTCACCCTTGTCCAGCAGCACCAACGGCCGCAGACGAGGCTCGGCTCCGTTGTCGTTCAGCCAGGACAACAATTCCTGAAAATGCACGTCAGCGGCGAGTGGCTTGGGCTTGTAGAGCAATCGTAGGCCAGAACTGAACTTCAGCAGCAGAACGCTGCGACCCTCCCGGTGCCGGTCCCCCTTTCCCGCGTCCACCTCGACGAGCAGTCCCGGATCTCCGCCGTCGGCGAACACGGTACGGATGTCGTTCCAGTCAGCGCAGAGGTTGGCGAATACCTCGCACAAGTAGTCGGCCCATTGCTGCTCAGACGTGACAATCTGACGGGCGAGCACAGGGTACTTGGCCAGGAGCGAAACAAGGCCCTCCTCCTGGTCGAGCCACCGCAGAAAATCCGCGAAACGCGCCTGCGGCGTATCGCCCTCCAGTCGTCCCTCGAGCCGAGCGATGTGAAGCTCGAGAATGAGCGGTTTGCTGACCTGAAAGAGGAGCGTGGGAGCGATGTTGGTCACCACCATCCGCGACAGCCGGTTCCGGTCGACGGGAACTGCGTCATGTTCTTCCGTCAGGGCGCGAACGCGACCCTCGACGGTGGCGACGGCTCGCTCCAGGAGAGGGCCGAGCGCCGGCAGACAGCCGGCAAGCGGGTGATCGGTCTCGACCTCACCGAGAACCGGTACCAGCGCCGCGGTGGGCCGGGGATGCCTGAGGGCGTCCCTCAGCGCTGCCATCCAGGGAGGAGTTCGCGGCGTCCGAGCCTGCAAACTGTCGTCAGACTCCCCGAGGAGAGCAAGAAAGTCCTGCTCCGAGAGATAGTCGGCAGCCAGTCTCTGCGCGAAGAGCGGCGCCTTGGCGAACGGCTTCTGCGTCTTCCACGCCCGCAACCGTCGCTGGGCTTTCTCGACGTCGCCGTCCCCGATGCGAGGAGGAGCGGTCGTGGTCCCCGCCCCCAGTCGCTCCGTCAGGGACAACGCCCGGTACCAGTGCGGCCCCGACCACAGCTCATCACACCTCACGACAGACGGGCCTCCATCCGGGCATTCACCCCTGCTAGCGGAAGACGGAAACAGCCCGCGGGAGACTTGCTCAGGTCTGCAGGTCCACGGGCTCGAAACGAGTGTGGGGCGCCGACGAAGGGCTGCTGGACAGGGTCCAGCAGCCCCCACCGTGCCCTTCACGGGCTACCCCGGAGTCCTCAGCTCCGGCGTTCGCACGTACCGATCAGCAGTTGCCGCAGGGGTTGTTCGAGTTGCCGCGGGTGGCGACACAGGTCTTGGTGTTGCAGCCGACGCTCGCGCCGCTCTGGGCGCCGCCGGTGACCTGGCCCAGTTCGGCGTCCGTCAGCTCGATGCCACCCACCGGGCTGGGCATCGAGGCCAGCTCAGCCTCGCTGAGAGTGCTGCGATACTCCGGGTCCTCCCACGCGCGGATGGTCTTGCGAGTGCTCATCTGCTTTCTCCTTTGCTTGTCCGATCATGGTTGTCACGTTACCGGCCGGACATCATTTTTCGGCCAGCACTCGATCAGATGAGCCAACTTTCATAAGCATCACCTCCTCTATGTCGATGGCCTTCCGACGCCATTGAGCAGAAGGCAGCCGAGGCGCATCCGCTGGCCATCCCGCATGAGATGAACGCAGGGCTGCCCTCCTGCCCAGCCAGGAGGCTCGCTCGGCGACGCGACAAAACGTCCGCCCGACGCTCAGCGCTACGCGCTCAGACTGCGGCCCGCCATGACATCGCGATGCGCGGTTGACCAGCGGTCAAGATTCGCACGAACGGGCCGGCTCGTCAGCCGGCACAAAGGAGGTCATGCTGCCGTCCTCAGTTGTTGCCATGCTGCGATGTGCGTCGGGCGTCGGTGGCCCGCAAAGCCTCCGAGCGCCGGCTGCTTGACGCCATTCCTTGAGGCAGCAAAAACCATCCTCGCGGCCAATGACCATCTCAATAGGCAGATCGGGTGACATCGGGGCAAGTAGGATTTCCAACGATTTTTGCAACACAAGGCTACTGAAGCCAGGCACTCGCTGTCGTGACATAAGCGCACGAACCCGGAATCGGACAACTCTGACCGAACCCGTTCAGCCGCGACGGGTGTGAACGGCACCAGACCGTCTTCTTAGCCCCGTTTGTCGGCTTCGTCCTTCCTGATGATCGAACCCCTCGACTGTCCTTGAGGTGAGTGCCTCATGCTCGCAGTCGCCTCGATCACCAAGAGCGTTATCGCTCGTTACCGGCGAAGCCTGAAAACGGGTGAGGACGCGGGCGGGATCGGTCAGGTTGTCCCCGTCAGGGTCCCCAAGCCGGGGTTGAGCGATCATGTTCAATTGGTCGGTCGTGGCAGCGACCGACACGGTGTGGGTCGCACCGAGCGGCCTCTGCCGGCGGTGCGCTGACTCAGAAGCCGGCCCTCGGCCGGACCTCTGAGGTGAGGCGCTCGACTGCCTGAAGGCGCAATCACCCGCCGATCTGCCCAGGTCGAGGATGTCGAGCGGATTGAGGGCTTGGCTCACCTTGCGCGGCCGTTGCCACGTCTGTCGGGCCGAGCTCGCGACGCATACCGTCGAGCTTCAGAAGCCCGACGTGGTGTTCCGTGGTGCCCCACGGTGTGAGCAGCAGGGGGCTGATCGCCGTGTCGACGTTCGCGTAGTTGGCGATGAACCAATGGTGCAGGCGGCGATCTTCTCGCCCGTATCAACATCTCGCCCAGGCGTCCGCGGTCAGGCAGACGTCCTCGGCGAGAACGTTGTCGCCGAGCGGCCGCAGCGCCGGGTACGCCAGCCGAAGACGGCGAAGTGCGCCTCCTGATGGCCGTGTTCGACGACGACCCGGCCCTCACCCGGCAATGCCCCGACCTCATGATCATCGCCGACAAGAGAGCACGTCTCCCGTGAACTCTCGACGCCTACCTGGCCGAGCGTGGTCCTACGGCACCACGGTCACGGGCCAGCGCCCGGCACGCACCACGCGCACGGCCACCGAGCCGAAGAGCTTGTGCCCGGCCTGCATGCTGGCCCCGACGAGGATCGCGTCGGCCCGCTCGCGCTCGGCGACCCGGGTCAGCGCCAGCACCGGGTCGCCGACGACCACCTCGAACGCCACCTCGACGCCGTACTGCGGCCCGAGCTCCTCGACCCCGGACCGCAGCTCCTGCAGCAGCGAGTCCTCCTGCGGGTCGGTCACGGCCGCGGCCGCCAGGGGCACCGCCGTGGCGAAGGCGACGGACGGGATCCGGTCGGCGTACACCGCCACGACCCGGCCGCCCTGCCGGCGGGCCTGGCCGACTGCGTAGTGCAGCGCCCGCCAGCCCGTCTCCGACCCGTCGATGCCGACCACGACGGCCCGCGGGCCGTCGCAGCCGTACTCGAAGCCGCCGCTCACCGTCGCCCGCCCTCGCGCTCCAGCGCCTGCTCGGCGAGGATCGCCTCCTCCTCGACCGCGGGCACCCCGGTGACGGCCTCCTCGGCGGCCGCGTCCTCGGCCGCGGCGTCCTCGTCGGCGTCCTCCAGCGCGCGGTGCACCGTGCTCAGCAGCAGCGCCCCGGCGAGGACGACGACCGCGGCGATCCAGAACGGGACGTGCACGTTCAGGCCCTCGGCCAGCAGCCCTGCGGCGAACGGGGCGAGCCCGCCGCCGATGAACCGGACGAAGCCGTAGGTGGCGCTGGCGACGTTGCGCGGCACCGGCGAGATGCTCATGACCGCGGTCGTGACCAGGGTGTTGTTCAGGCCGACGAAGGCGCCCGAGAGGACCACCGCGACGATCACGGTGGGCACCGAGCCGGAGAAGGTGCCGATCACCGCGAGGATCACGGCGACGCAGACCAGGCTCCCGTAGAGCGTCCGCGCGGTGCCGAAGCGGTCCTTGAGCCACGTGGCGCCGAACACCGCGAAGAGCGCGACGAGCACGCCCCACGCGAAGAAGACGGCGCCCAGCCGCAGCGCGGAGAGGTTCATGAGGAACGGCGCGTAGCCGAGCAGGGTGAAGAAGCCCCAGTTGTAGAGCAGGCCGACCAGGCTCGTGGTGCGCAGGCTGCGGTGCCGCAGCGCGGTCAGCGGCTCGGAGAGCCTCGACGGCTCGGCGGGCTTCGGGGTCGTGTCGACGAACACGACGGTCGCGACCAGCGCGATCAGCATCAGCGCCGAGACGCCGAAGAAGGGGCCGCGCCAGGAGATGTTGCCGAGCAGGCCGCCGAGCAGCGGCCCGGACGCGATGCCGACGCCCAGCGCGGTCTCGTAGAGCACGATCGCCCCGCCGAACCCGCCGCTCGCCGAGCCGACGATCACGGCGAGACTCGTGGCGATGAACAGGGCGTTGCCGAGGCCCCAGCCGGCCCGGAAGCCGACGATCCCGCCGATGCCGCCCGCCAGCGCGGCCGCCGCGGCGAACACGACGATCAGCGCCAGCCCGATGACCAGGGTGCGCTTGGCGCCGATCCGGCTGGACACCCAGCCGGTGCCGAGCATGGCCACGGCGGTGACCACGAGGTAGCTGGTGAAGAGCAGCTCCACCTGGGTGTGGCTGGCGTGCAGCTGCGTCGCGAGCGCGGGCAGGATCGGGTCGACGAGGCCGATGCCCATGAACGAGATGACACAGGCGAAGGCGACGGCCCAGACGGCCTTCGGTTGCCGGAGCGGACTTGCGGACGTGCCGTGAGAACTCACGACGGCTCCCCCTCGGTACGGGTCTCGCGGGTGGTCGGGGTGCCGGCGGCCTCGCCGCCCGGCCCGGTGGGGCCGGTCGGGGTCGTCGGGTACGGGGTGTCGGTCAGGGCGGCCAGGGCGTGCGTCGCGCCGAGCAGCGCGCGCCGGTCGTCGGCCGACAGGGTGGTGATCCGCTCGGCGAGGAACTCCGTGCGCCGGGCGTGCCGGCCCGCGATGTAGGCGCGGCCCGCGGCGGTGGCCGAGACGAGCGTGGCGCGGCCGTCCGACGGGTCGGGGGCGCGCTCGACCATCCCGGCGGCCTCCAGCCGCCCGACGATGCCGGTCATCCCGGGCTGCGAGGTCCGCTCCTGGGCGGCCAGCTCGGTGACCCGGCGCGGCCCGCGCCGGTCGAGGTCGTCGAGCACGGCGAGGGCGACGGTGTTCCACTCCTCGGCCCGCAGCGTGCGGCGCAGCCAGCTCGCGGTGCGTTCGAGGACCTGGGCGAGCTCGGCCACCTGCGCGTCGTCGCGCGCCGGGCGCACGGATGCCGTGGGAGTCACGCGCACCATTACATCACGCAACTATATAAGTGGTCGATGCACCGTGCCTCACACCCGGATCCCGGAGCGGTCGAACGCCTGTTCTACGGTCACCCTGGACGTTCCGCCGTGAGGAGAGGGAGCACGTGACCGCCGAGACCGAGAGCACCTCGACGACCGCCTCGACCGACACCGCCCCGACCGGGGGTTCCGCACCCGACACCGCTGCTTCCGCCGCTGCGACGCCGGAGGGCGGCGCGGCCCCCGCCGAGGCGACGGCGGCCGAGCCGGAGAAGCGCAAGCGGGGCCGGCCGAAGGGCTCGACGGCCCGCACGACCCGGGTGGTCGAGCTGACCCTCACCGTGAGCGGCACGGCCGACGGCGAGTGGCAGGCCGAGCTCAAGCGCGGCACCACGTGGCTCGCCCGGGCGCTGCCGGTGTCGGCGGGCGCCGTGCAGAAGGCCGCGGCCGAACTGCACGCGGAGATCGCCGGCCCGATCGAGGAGGTCATCGGCGAGGCGCGGGCCACCCGCGAGGCCAAGGTCGCCGAGCTCGAGGCCCAGTTGGAGCAGGCCAGGAAGGCACTCGCCGAGCTCGACTGACCCGCCGCGCCGATCCCGCGCCGATCCGGCGCCGGCCCTGCGCCGGCCCTGCGCGGGTCCCTCGCCGCCGCCCGCCGACCGGTCGGCGCCGGGCCTGTGGACACGCCGCGGGGGCCTCGCCGGAACCGTCGGTGGGCGTCGCTAACTTGGCCCACGTGTGGGTGGTGCACCGGGCCGAGCGGGCCGACCGGCTGGCCGACGCGCTCGCCGAGGTGATCGGCGGGCCGGCGGCCGATCCGTTCGTGCCCGAGATCGTCGCGGTGCCCGAGCGCGGAGTCGAGCGGTGGCTCGGGCAGCGCCTCGCGCACCGGCTGGGCACCGTCACGGGGGCGGACGGGGTGTGCGCCAACGTCCTCTTCCCGGCGCCCGGGCAGGTCCTCGCCGAGGCGGTCGACGCCGCCACCGGGACCGACCCGGAGACCGACCCGTGGCACCCGGCGCGGGCGGTGTGGCCGCTTCTGGAGGAGGTCGTCGCGGCCGTCGAGGCGCCGGGCGAGACCTTCGCGGCGCTCGCCGCACACCTCTCGCAGAGCGGCGGCAGCCGGACCTACGCCGTCGCCCGCCGCCTCGCCGACCTCTTCGCCGGCTACGCCGTCCATCGCCCGGACATGCTGCGCGCCTGGTGGGCGGGGTCGCCGGAGGGCGTGCCGGAGGACCTGCGCTGGCAGGTGGAGCTGTGGCGGCGGCTGCGCGCCCGGATCGGCGTACCCGGCCCGGCCGAGCGCCTGGAGCAGGCCGACCGGGCACTGCGCGCCGATCCCGGTCTGGTCGGGCTGCCGGACCGGCTGTCGGTGTTCGGTCCCACCCGGCTGGCCGCCGAGCACCTCGCCGTGCTGTCCGCGCTGGCCGAGCACCGCGAGGTGCACCTCTGGCTGCCGCACCCCTCCCCCGCACTGTGGGAGAAGCTGTCGCCGGCGCAGGGCGCCGCCGTCCCGCGTCAGGAGGACGGGTCGGCCGGCGAGGTGGTCAACCCACTGCTCCGGTCCCTGGGGCGGGACGTGCGGGAGCTGCAGCTGCGGCTGCCCGCCGGGGTCGCGGACGTGCATCACCCGGCCGCCCCGGCGCCGGCCACCCTGCTCGGGCGCCTGCAGGAGAACCTGCGCGAGGACCGGCTGCCCGCCGGTGAGCTGCCGCTGCTCGATCCCGCCGACCGCAGCGTGCAGGTGCACGCCTGCCACGGGCCGGACCGACAGGTGGAGGTGCTGCGCGAGATCGTCCTCGGCCTGCTCGCGGCCGACGAGACCCTCGAGCCGCGGGACGTCATCGTCATGTGCCCGGACATCGAGGCGTTCGCGCCGCTGATCTCGGCGTCGTTCGGGCTGGCCGCCGCCCTGCCCGACGCGGGCGCGGCGGGCACCGACCCGGAGGACACGCACCCCGGGCACCGGCTGCGCGTCCGGCTCGCCGACCGGGCGCTCCGGCAGGCCAACCCCCTGCTGGGCACCGTGTCGGCGCTGCTCGAGCTGGCCGGCTCCCGGGTCGCCGCCTCGCAGGTGCTCGACCTGGTCGGCTCCGCGCCGGTGCGCCGCCGCTTCCGCCTCGACGACGACGCACTGGACCGGATCGGCGAGCTCGTCGTCCGGGCCGGGGTGCGCTGGGGGCTCGACGGCGAGCACCGCCGCCCCTTCAGGCTCGACGGGTTCCCGCAGAACACCTGGGCGGCCGGGCTGGACCGGATGCTGCTCGGGGTCGCGATGGCCGAGCGGCCCGGCGAGCAGGGCTGGCTGGGCACCGCCCTCCCGCTCGACGACGTCGACTCGTCGGACGTCGACCTCGTCGGCTCGCTCGCCGAGCTCGTCGACCGGTTGCACACCACCCTCGCGGCGCTCGCCGGACCGCAGCCGCTCACCGTCTGGATCGCGGCCCTGCTCGACGGGCTGTCCGCCCTCACCGCCACCACCGCGTCCGAGGCGTGGCAGGACGCGCAGGCGCGGGCCGAGCTCGCCGAGGTGGTGCGCTCCGCCGGCCCGCAGGGCGGCACCGTCCCGCTCACGCTGTCGGACGTGCGGGGCCTGCTGGCCGACCGGCTGCGCGGCCGCCCGAGCCGGGCGAACTTCCGCACCGGCACGCTGACCGTCGCCACACTGGTGCCGATGCGGTCGGTGCCGCACCGGGTCGTCTGCCTCCTCGGGGTGGACGACGGGGTGTTCCCCCGCACCGGCGCCCCCGACGGGGACGACGTGCTGGCCCGCGACCCGCGCGTCGGCGAGCGGGACCCGCGCAGCGAGGACCGCCAGCTGCTGCTCGACGCGATCACGGCCGCCACCGAGCACCTGGTCGTGGTGCACTCGGGCATGAACGAGCGGACCGGGGCGGACCGGCCGCCCGCCGTCCCGCTCGGCGAGCTGCTCGACGCGGTCGACGCGACCGTGCGGGTCGAGGACGGGCGGGCCAGCGAGGCGATCACGGTCCGGCACCCGTTGCAGCCCTTCGACCCGCGGAACTTCACTCCCGAGCTCACCGCGGGGACCACGCCGTTCAGCTTCGACCGCAACGCCCTGGCCGGTGCCCGGGCGCTGCAGGGCGAGCGCCGCCCCGTGCCCCCCTTCCTCGCCGCGCCGCTCGCAGCGGCGGAGTCCGGCGACACCGTGGAGCTCGACGACCTGGTGCGCTTCCTCGAGCACCCGATCAAGGCCTTCCTGCGGCAGCGGGTCGGCATGGTGCCGCGCTCCGAGGACGAGGAGCCGGCCGACGCGCTGCCCGTCAGCCTCGGCGGGCTGGACGAGTGGGCGGTCGGGAACCGGATGCTGCGGGACCGGCTCGCCGGCGCCCCGGCCGAGCAGTGCGTGCAGGCCGAGTGGCGGCGCGGCGAGCTCCCACCCGGCACGCTCGGCGGTGCGGTGCTGGAGAAGGTCAACAGCGCGGTCGAGCCGCTGGTCGAGGCGAGTGCGCAGCTGCGGACCGGCGAGCCGGTGTCCCGGGACGTGGCGGCGGACCTGGGCGGGCTGCGGGTCGTCGGCACGGTCGCCGGCCTCTACGGGTCCACGCTGGTCACGGTCGAGTACTCGCGGCTCGGGCCGAAGCACCGGCTGCGGGCCTGGGCCCGGCTGCTCGCGCTCACCGTGACCCGCCCGGACACCCAGTGGCGGGCCGTCACGCTCGGCCGCGGACGCGGCGGCGGGGCCATGCGCGCCACGATCCGGCCGCTCGGCGCCGACGAGGCCGGGGCGGCCCTGGCGGACCTGGTGGCGCTGCACCGCGAGGGGCTGTGCGAGCCGCTGCCCGTCTCCACCCCCTGCACCGCCGCCTACGCGAAGGCCCGCCGGGCCGGCGCGGCCGCGCGGGACGCCGAGCTGGCCGCGGCCAAGGAGTGGACGTTCGAGAAGGAGGACGAGGCGATCGTCGCGGTGCTGGGCGCCGACCCGGAGTTCGAGCGGCTGCTGGAGCAGCGGGGGGTGGTGGAGACCCGGTTCGGCGAGCTGGCCGAGCGGATCTGGCGGCCCCTGCTCGACGCGGAACACGTGGAGTTGCTGTGACCACCACCGGGGCGCAGGTGCTCCTCGCCCACCCGCAGTTCGAGGTCGACGGCCCGCTGCCCACCGGCACCACCGTGCTGGAGGCCAGCGCGGGCACCGGCAAGACCTTCACGATCGCCGCGCTGGCCACCCGGTACGTCGCCGAGGGCATCGCCGCGCTGCCCCGGCTGATGCTGGTGACCTTCGGCCGCGAGGCAACCCAGGAGCTGCGCGAACGCGTCCGCGAGCGGCTCGGCGCCACCGAGCGCGGGCTCGCCGCCGGGGTGCCCTCGGCGGACCCGGTGACCCGGCTGCTGCAGCAGGGCAGCCCGCGAGAGGTCGCGGCGCGGCGGGCCCGGCTGCGGGCGGCGCTCGCGGAGTTCGACGCGGCCACGATCGCCACCACGCACCAGTTCTGCCAGCAGATGCTGGCCGGGCTCGGGGTGGCCGGGGACAGCGACCCCGACGCGGAGTTCGTCGAGCACGTCGACGACCTGGTCACCGAGGTGGTCGACGACTTCTACGTCCGCAAGTACGCCGCCCCCGGTGCCGGCCGGCCGGACTTCTCCCGGGACGAGGCGCTCACGCTCGCCCGGCAGGCCGTCGGCGACCCGCAGGCCCGGCTCGAACCCGCGGACGCGTCACCCGGCTCGGTCGCCGGGGTCCGGTACAACTTCGCCAAGGCCGTCCGTGGGGAGGTCGACCGGCGCAAGCGCGCGCGGCGGCTGTTCTCGTACGACGACATGCTGACCCGTCTCGCCGGTGCCCTGCGGGACCCGGTGCGCGGCGCCGCGGCCCGTGAGCGGCTGCAGGCCCGGTACGACGTGGTGCTGGTCGACGAGTTCCAGGACACCGACCCGGTGCAGTGGGAGATCCTGCAGCGGGCTTTCCACGGGCACGTCACGCTCGTCCTGATCGGCGACCCGAAGCAGGCGATCTACGCCTTCCGCGGGGCCGACGTGGTCTCCTACCTTGAGGCGGCGAAGGAGGCCGGGGAGCTGCGGACCCTGGGCACCAACTACCGCACGGACGAGGCGCTGCTCGAGGCGCTCGACGGGGTGTTCGGCGAGGTCGCGCTCGGGTCGGACCAGATCGTCGTCCGCGCGGTGGAGGCGCACCACACCGCGCGGCGGCTCGCGGGAGCGCCGTCGGACGAGCCGTTCCGGCTGCGGGTGGTCGACCGGGACCGGCTGGAGCCGCTCACCGGGCGCCGGCTGGGGCGGGCGCAGAAGGCGCGGGAGGTGGTGGCGGAGGACGTCGCCGCCGACATCGCCGCCCTGCTCGCCTCCCCCGCCACCGTCGAGGACCGGCCGCTCCGCGCCGGCGACGTCGCGGTCCTGGTCCGCACCAACGCCCAGGGCGTCCAGGTGCGGGACGCGTGTACCGCGGCCGGTGTGCCGGCGGTCCTGACCGGCACCACCAGCGTGTTCACCACCGAGGCCGCGGCCGAGTGGTTGACCCTGCTCGAGGCCGTCGAGCAGCCGCAGCGCGCCACCCGGCTGCGCGCCGCCGCGCTGACCTGCTTCGTCGGGCACACGGTCGAGGAGCTGTGCGGCGAGCGGGCCGAGGAGCTGATCGACGAGCTGGGCACGGACCTGCGGGCGTGGCACGCGGTGCTGGCCGAGCGCGGCGTCGCAGCGCTGTTGGAAGCGGTCACCAGCCGCACCCGGCTGCCGTCGCGGCTGCTCGGGCTGCGCGAGGGCGACCGGCGGCTCACGGACGTCCGGCACATCGGGCAGGTGCTGCACGGGGCGTCGCTGGAGCGGCACCTCGGCCCGTCGGCGCTGGTCGAATGGCTGCGCCACCGCATGGCCGACGCCGCGCGGGACACCACCACCGAGCGGAGCCGGCGCCTGGAGTCCGACGCCGACGCCGTGCAGATCGTCACGGTCCACCGCAGCAAGGGCCTCGAGTTCCCGGTGGTCTACGTCCCGTTCGGCTGGGACCGGTGGGTCAACGACAAGGCCGAGGTCCTGCTCGTCCACGACGACGCCGGCGGCCGCGTCCTCGACGTGGGCGGGGCCGTCGGGCCGCACCGCTCCGAGCGGCTGCAGCGGCACCTCGAGGAGGAGGCCGGCGAGGACCTGCGGCTGATGTACGTCGCGCTCACCCGGGCGCGCTGCCAGGTGGTGGCGTGGTGGGCGCCGACCACCACCACGGAGTGCTCGGCCCTGCACCGGCTGCTGGTCGGGCGGCCCGCCGCCGGGACCGTGCCCGAGGCCGGCTACCGGGTCCCCTCCGATGCGTCGGCACTGGAGCTCCTGCGTTCGCTGCCGGGCGTGGCCGTCGAGACGCTCTCCGACCGCACCCCCGTCCCCGCCCCGGACCGCGACGGCGACCCGCCTCAGCTGGGCGTGGCCCGGTTCGCCCGCCGGCTCGACGCGGCGTGGCGGCGCACCTCCTACAGCGCCCTGACCGCCGACGCCCACGGCCACCACGCGGCGGTGGAGACGCCGGAGCCGCCCACGCCGGGCGTCGGGTCGGAGCCCGAGGCGCCGGGCAAGGACGACGAGGCCGAGCTCGAGCTGCTCGACGTCACGTCCGAGCTCGGGGCGGACCTGCCCTCGCCGATGGCCGACCTGCCGCTGGGCACCGGGTTCGGCACGCTGGTCCACGCCGTCTTCGAGCACCTCGACACCACCGCGGCCGACCTGACCGCCGAGCTGCGGGCCCGGGTCGACGAGGAGCTGGCCCGGCAGCCCGCCGAGATCGACCCGCAGGCGCTCGCGGCGGCGCTGCGGCCCGTCGTCGAGACGCCGCTGGGGGCCCTCGCGGGCGGGCGCGCGCTGCGGGGGATCCGGCCCGCCGACCGGCTGGCGGAGCTGGACTTCGAGATGCCGCTGGCCGGCGGCGACACCCCGTCCGGGCAGGTCACGCTCGGCGACCTGGCGCCGGTGCTGCGCCGGCACCTGCCCGCCGGAGATCCCCTCGTCGGCTACCCGGAGCTGATCGCCGCGCCCGGCCTGGCAGGGCAGCCCCTGCGCGGGTACCTGACCGGGTCGATCGACGCCGTCCTGCGGGTGGACGGCCGCTTCCTGGTCGTCGACTACAAGACGAACTGGCTCGGCCCGTCCGGTCCCGGCGGCCGCGAACCGCTGACCGCCGCGCACTACGCCCCGCCGGTCCTCGCCGCCGCGATGCAGGCCGCGCACTACCCGCTGCAGGCGCTGCTGTACTCGGTCGCGCTGCACCGCTTCCTGCGCTGGCGGCTGGCGGGCTACTCCCCCGAGCGGCACCTGGGCGGCACGCTCTACCTCTTCCTCCGCGGGATGTGCGGCCCGGACACCCCGCAGGTCGACGGCACCCCCTGCGGCGTCTTCGGCTGGCAACCGCCCCCCGCCCTGATCGCCGAGCTCTCGGACGTCCTCGACGCCCGCTCCACCGGCCGTGATCGCCAACCCGGACCGACGGCGGCCGCAGGTGGCGCCGGACGGCCCGAAGCGACGATCACCCCCACCGCCGACCCGGGCCCCGCCACACCTCCCACCCAGGATCACCACCCGGGGCCGCTCCCGGCCATGGATGACGCCGAAGGGTCCGAAGCGGCGATCAACTCCGACGCCGCTCCCAGCCCTGCCGCACCACCGACCCAAGATCACCAACCTGGACCGCTTCCCGCCGACCGTGGCGTCGAGCCGACAGAAACGGCGATCGTGGGCGGCGACGAGGAGCGGGTGGAGTTGCCGCTCGACCTGCCCGAGCCCACGGAGGCTCCGTATCCGCGGGAGCGGACCTCACGGCCGCGAAGGGCCGCGCACGTGGAGGCCGAGGAGCCCGGGCTGTTCGACCTCGGTGACCTCGGAGGCGGCCGGTGAGCATTCCCCGGACCGCGCCCGCCGCCGCGGAGCGTGATCCCTACGACCTCCGCACCGCCCGCAGCGCCACGGGCCTGCTGGGCGAGTTCAACGTGGCCGGGGTGCTGTCGGCTGCGGACGTGCACGTCGCGACCCGGCTCGGGCGCCTCGGCGGCGATCCCCGCGGTGAGCCCGAGGAGGTGCTGCTCGCCGTCGCCCTCACCGTCCGCGCCATCCGCAACGGCTCGGTGTGCGTCGACCTGGCCGAGGTCGCCCACACCGTCCTGGGCGAGGGCGAGGAGTCGGTCGACGTCTCCGCCCTGCCGTGGCCCGAGCCGGCGGCCTGGCGCGCGGCCGTCGAGCACAGCCCGCTGGTCGCGAGCGGCGCCGACGCCGCGTCCGGGCGCCCGCTGCGGATGATCCCGGTCGCGGGCGGACGGGGCCTGCTCTACCTCGACCGCTACTGGGCCGAGGAGGAGCTGGTGCGCCGCGAGCTGCGGGACCGCGCCGCCGCCGAGCAGCCAGAGGTCGACCCCGACCGGCTCCGGGCCGCCCTCGCCCGGCTGTTCGACCACCCGGCCGAGGCCGGCCACGAGGCGGACACGCCGCAGGGCACGGACCTGCAGCGGCTCGCCGCGGCCGTCGCCGCCCTGCGCCGGGTCACCGTGCTCGCCGGCGGCCCGGGCACCGGCAAGACCACCACGGTCGCCCGGCTGATCGCGCTGCTCCACGACCTGCACGAGCTCGACTCACCGTCGCCGCTGCGGGTCGCGCTCGTCGCCCCGACCGGTAAGGCGGCCGCGCGGCTCGGCGAGGCGGTCGCCCAGCACACGGCCGAGCTGCCCGAGGAGGACCGGGCGCGCGTCGGGTCCCCGGCGGCGTCGACGATCCACCGGCTGCTCGGGCGGCGCCCCGGGTCGTCGAGCCGCTTCCGCCATGACCGCGCCAACCGCCTCCCGCACGACGTCGTGGTCGTCGACGAGACCTCCATGGTCTCCCTCACCCTCATGGCCCGGCTGCTCGAGGCGGTCCGGCCCGACGCCCGGCTCGTGCTGGTCGGCGACCCGGACCAGCTCGCGTCCGTCGAGGCGGGCGCGGTGCTCGGCGATCTCGCCCGCGCGGGCGGTCGCCCCGAACCGGCGCTCGAGGGCCGGCTCAGAGAGGTCGGGGCGCTCGCCGAGGAGGACCCGCCGGTCGTCCACGGGGTGGTCACGCTCCGGCACACCTGGCGCTTCGAGGGCGGCATCGCCGAGTTCGCCGGCGCGGTCCAGGCGGGCCGTGCGGACGACGCGGTCGCCCTGCTCCGCGAGGGCCGCGCCGACCTGCAGTTCGTGGAGAGCGACCTGGAGGTGCGGGAGCCGGCGGGCCTGGAGGGTCTGCGGGCGGACGTGGTCGACGCGTCCGGCGCGCTGATCTCCGCGGCGGTCGCCGGCCGCACCGGCGAGGCGCTCGACGCCCTCGAACGCCACCGCCTGCTCTGCGCCCACCGCCGCGGCCCCTACGGCGTCACGCGCTGGAGCCTGGAGGTCGAACGCTGGCTCGCGCAGGCGCTACCGGGGTTCGACGAGGTGGCGCCGGGTCGGCCCGGACCGTGGTACCCGGGCCGGCCGCTGCTCGTCACGGCCAACGACTACGACCTCGGCCTGTACAACGGCGACACCGGCGTGGTCGTACGCCAGTGCGGCGCGCTGCGGGCGGTGTTCGGCCGGCCGAACGCACCCCAGTCGTTCGCGCCCGCCCGGCTCGGCGGGGTGCAGACGGTGCACGCGATGACCGTCCACCGCAGCCAGGGCAGCCAGTTCGCCCGGGTCACCGTGGTGCTGCCGCCCCCGGACTCCCCGCTGCTCACCCGCGAGCTGCTCTACACCGCGGTGACCCGCGCCCGCACCGCCGTCCGGATCGTCGGCGGCGAGGAGGCGGTCCGCGCCGCCGTCGCCCGTCCCGTCAGCCGGGCCAGTGGCCTGCGGGAACGGATGGGCTGACCGACCGCCCGTACAGCCGTGGGCGAACACGCGCGCACAGCGGACGAATGCCGGTGACCCGGCGCGGCCGGGCAGGGCAGGATGGGTCCCATGCCGGAGGCTGCCTCCTCGCTCGTCCCCGCCAAGCCCGCCCTCGTCACCGTCGACGACGACCCCAGCGTCTCCCGCGCCGTGGCCCGCGATCTGCGGCGCCGGTACGGCGAGACCTTCCGCGTCGTGCGCGCCGAGTCCGGGCAGCAGGCCCTGGACGCGCTCAAGGAGATGGCGCTGCGCGGCAACGACGTCGCCGTCCTGCTCGCCGACTTCCGCATGCCCGGGATGAACGGGCTGGAGTTCCTCGAGCGGGCCATGGACCTGTACCCCGCGGCCCGGCGGGTCCTGCTGACCGCCTACGCCGACACCGACGCCGCCATCACCGCGATCAACGTCGTCGACCTCGACCACTACCTGCTCAAGCCCTGGGACCCCCCGGAGGAGAAGCTCTACCCCGTCGTCGACGCCATGATCGACGCCTGGCGCGCCGCTCCGCGCAAGGAGGTCTGCGAGACGCGCGTGATCGGCCACCGCTGGTCCGCCCGCTCCCACGAGGTCCGGGACTTCCTCGCCCGCAACCAGGTCCCCTACCGCTGGTACCCCGTCGACCAGCCCGAGGCTGCGCGGCTGCTGCAGGCCGCGGGCGTCGACGACTCGCACCTTCCCGTGGTGATCTCCCCCGCCGGGGAGTGCCTGGTCGCACCGGACGAGATGCAGCTCGCCGAGCGCGTCGGGCTGGCGACCGTCCCGCTCACGGACTTCTACGACCTCATCGTGATCGGCGGCGGCCCGGCCGGGCTCGGCGCGAGCGTGTACGGCGCGTCGGAGGGCCTGCGGACGGTCCTGGTCGAGCGCACCGCGACCGGCGGCCAGGCCGGGCAGAGCTCCCGGATCGAGAACTACCTGGGCTTCCCCGACGGCGTCTCGGGCGCCCAGCTCACCGACCGCGCCCGGCGCCAGGCCGTCCGGCTCGGCGCGGAGGTGCTGACCGCGCGCGAGGTCGTCGCGCTGGAGGCCAACGGGCCGGCACGCACGGTCCGGTTCGCCGACGGCAGTGCCATCCACGCGCACGCCGTCGTGCTCGCCACCGGGGTGAGCTACCGCGAGCTCGACGCCCCGGGGCTGGCCGACCTGGCCGGCCGCGGCGTGTTCTACGGCTCCGCGCTGACCGAGGCGGCGGGCTGCGCGGGCGCCGACGTCTACATCGTCGGCGGCGCCAACTCCGCGGGTCAGGCCGCGGTCTACTTCTCGCGGCACGCCCGCAGCGTCACGATGCTGGTGCGCGGGCCGGGCCTGCAGGCGTCGATGTCGCAGTACCTCATCGAGCAGATCGAGGGCATCCCGGAGATCACCGTCCGGACGTGCACCGAGGTCGTCGAGGCCACCGGTGGCGAGCACCTCGAGAAGCTCACCCTCCGGGACCGCAACACCGGGGAGACCGAGACGGTCGACGCCGGCTACCTGTTCGTGTTCATCGGCGCGACCCCGCGCACGGACTGGCTCGGCGAGCTGGTCGAGCGCGACGCCGGCGGGTTCGTCCTGGCGGGCCCCGACCTCGTCGTCGAGGGCAGGCGGCCCGCGGGATGGGCCGAGGACCGGGATCCGTTGCACCTGGAGACGAGCCTGCCGGGGGTCTTCGTCGCCGGCGACGCACGGGCGGACTCCGTGAAACGGGTCGCGTCGGCCGTGGGCGACGGGGCGATGGCCGTGTCGCTCGTCCACCGCTACCTGGAGAGGCCCTGATGAGCGCACCGATCGCCTGCGACCCGGACGAGCTGCGCCGGCTCTTCCTGTTCGAGAAGCTGCAGCCGGACCAGCTCGACGCGCTGTGCCGGCAGGGCCGGATCGAGACGTTCGAGCCGGGCCAGGTCTACCGCGAGGGCGATCCGGCCACGTGCTTCTACGTGCTGGTCGAGGGCACGGTGGTGCTCGCCCGGCGGTCCGGGGAGGAGGACGTCGAGGTCGAGCGGACGTCCCAACCCGGGGTGTACGCGGGCGCCTGGCACGCCTACCTCGGCGATCGGGTGCCGCAGGTCTACAACAACTCGCTGCGGGTCACGGTGCGCTCGCGGTTCTACGTGCTCGACGCCGAGAAGCTCTCCACGCTGATGCGCGAGTGGTTCCCGATGGCGCTGCACCTGCTCGAAGGCCTGTTCTTCGGCATCCAGAACACCCAGCAGGCCGTCAGCCAGCGCGAACGGCTCCTCGCCCTCGGCTCGCTGTCGGCCGGGCTGACCCACGAGCTGAACAACCCGGCCGCCGCGGCGGTGCGCGCCACGTCCACCCTGCGCGAGCGCGTCGCCGGGATGCGGCACAAGCTCGGGCTGATCGCGGCCGGCCCCTACGAGCGGGCCGACCTCGAGACCCTCATGCGCCTGCAGGAGGACGCCGCCGACCGCGTCGGCAAGGCCCCCGAGCTCGGCCCCCTCGAGACCGGCGACGCCGAGGACGAGGTCGGCGAGTGGATCTCCGACCAGGGCATCGACGGCGGCTGGGACATCGCGCCGAACTTCGTGGCCGCCGGGATCGACGTCGACTGGCTGCAGCAGGTCAAGGCGAGCGTGCCCGCGCCGATACTGGAGAGCGCGGTCCGCTGGCTGAACTACACCGTCGAGACCGAGCTGCTGATGAACGAGATCGCGGACTCGACGACCCGGGTCTCGACGCTGGTCGGCGCGGCCAAGCAGTACTCGCAGATGGACCGGGCGCCCTACCAGACCGTGGACGTGCACGAGCTGCTCAAGTCCACGATCGTCATGCTGCACGGCAAGTTCGGGAACGGCGTGCAGCTGGTCAAGGACTTCGACCGCAGCCTGCCGAAGATCTCCGTCTACGCGGCCGAGCTGAACCAGGTGTGGACGAACCTGATCGACAACGCCGTCCAGGCGATGGACGGGCACGGCACCCTGACCGTGCGCACCGCGCGGGAGGGCGACCGGCTGCTCGTCGAGATCGGCGACACCGGCCCCGGGGTCCCGGCGGAGATCCGGTCGCGGATCTTCGAGCCCTTCTTCACCACGAAGGCCGTCGGCGAGGGCACCGGGCTCGGCCTGGACATCTCCTGGCGGATCGTGGTCAACCGGCACCACGGCGACCTGCGCGTGCTCTCCGAGCCGGGGAACACCCGCTTCCAGGTCCTGCTGCCCTTCGACGCCCTGATCGACGAATCGTGACAGTGGAGGAATCGTGACGACCATCGACCCGTCGGTGCCGCCCTCGGGCACCGGGTGCGCGGAGTGCGAGGCCGCCGGCGGCTGGTGGGTGCACCTGCGCCGCTGCGCGACGTGCGGGCACGTCGGCTGCTGCGACACCTCCCCCGAGCAGCACGCGACCGCGCACTTCCGCTCCACCGGGCACACGGTGGTGCAGAGCTTCGAGCCGGGCGAGGACTGGTTCTGGGACTACGACCGCGAGGTCGCACTCTCCGGCCCGGCGCTGGCCCCGCCGTCGGCACGCCCGGAGACCCAGCCCGTCCCGGGTCCGGCCGGCCGGGTGCCCGCCGACTGGCGCTCGAAGATCCACTGAGCAGCTCCACCGAGCAGCTCCACCGAGCAGCTCCACCGAGGCCGGCGGGCGCCGGCCCGGCGGCAGGGCGGAGAATCGCGCCGTGCTGACGAGTGCCGGGATCCTGCTCCACCGCGACCGCGCCGGAATCGTCGAGGTGCTCCTCGGGCACATGGGCGGGCCGTTCTGGTCCCGCAAGGACGCCGCCGCCTGGTCCATCCCGAAGGGCGAGCTCGACGCGGGCGAGGAGCCGGTGGCCGCCGCGCGCCGCGAGTTCGCCGAGGAGCTCGGGTTCCCGCCGCCGGACGGGGAGCTGCACGAGCTGGGCTTCGTCGTCCAGTCCGGGCGGCGCAAGACGGTCCTGGGCTTCGCCCTGGGCGGCGACGTGCCCGACGCGGAGGTCGCCGCCGTGGCCGAACGGCCGGACGACGGCTCGTGGATCGAGATCGAGTGGCCGCGCAACTCGGGTCGCCGGCTGCGCTTCCCGGAGATCGACCGCGCCGCCTGGTTCGACCTGGCGACCGCGCGAGTGAAGCTCGTGAAGGGCCAGCTCCCCTTCCTCGACCGGCTCGAGACCCTCCTCGCCGCGGCCTGAGCCCCGTCCGAACCCCGGCGGATCCCCGCCCCGCACCTCGACCGGACCCCGATCTGAATCGATCGTGAGCCGTCTCACCTGCGAAGGATTGGCGCTCGCGGCCCAGGTTCTGGCACGGTGAAACGTCGACGCACGCGGTCGTGCGTCCGAACCCCGACCGCCCGTCGCGCGCGCCCTCCCCGAGCACCGCGACCGTCACGGTGGGCCCCTCCGAGCCGGCAACCCGGACGCCGCCGGAGCGCGCGGCCCGCCCGAGGACCCACGTTCATGCCCGTCACCCCCGTCGGGTCGCGCCGGCGTGCACCCGTACGCCTCCGTGATCTCCGCCCGTTCCCCCGTACGACACTTCCGGCCGGGCCGGATCCTGCCGGCCGCGCGCCGGCCTCCTTCCGCCGGCTGCGCACCGCCGTGACCGCGCTCTTCGCGTTCGACGGCGCGGTGTTCGGCAGCTGGGCCGCCCGGATCCCGGACGTCACCGCCCAGGTCGGCGCCACCCACGCCACGCTGGGCGTCGCGCTGCTCTGCGTGTCGCTCGGCGCCCTGGCCAGCATGCAGCTCACCGGTCTGCTCGCCGGCCGCTTCGGAGCCGGCCGGGTCGCGCTCGCCGGCACGGCGGGCGCCGCCCTGGTGGTCCCGCTGCCGGGGCTCGCGACGTCGATCCCGCAGCTCTCCGGCGTCCTGCTGCTGTTCGGCGCGCTGACGGGCATGGTCAACGTCGCCATCAACAGCGCGGGCGTCGCCGTCGAGGCGCGGCGGCCCGGGCGGGCCCTGCTGCCCGCGCTGCACGCCGCGTTCAGCCTCGGCGGGCTCGCCGGCGCCGCCGCCGGTGGGGTCGCCTCCACGCTCGGCCCGGTGCTGCCGCACCTCGCGGCCGTCGGTGTCGTCGGTCTCGTGCTCGTCGCCGCGACCCGGTCGACGCTGGCGGGGCTGCGCGACGGTGAGGCCGCGCCGGACACGGACCGTCCGGCGGAGGCGCACCCACCGCGGCGCGGCCGGGCCCTCGTCGTGCTGCTCGGCCTGATCGCCGGCTGTACCGCCTTCGGCGAGGGCGCGATCACCGACTGGGGTGCCCTGCACCTGCGCGAGACCCTCGGCGCCACGCCGGCGCTGGCCGCCGCCGGCTACTCCTGCTTCTCGCTGGCGATGGCCTGCGGCCGGCTGACCGGTGGTGTGCTGCTGCGCCGGCTCGGCGAGACCCGGCTGCTCGGCGGTGGTGCGCTGCTCGCCGCGGCCGGGATGACCGCCGCGCTGGTGACCTCGTCGCCCGAGCTGGCGCTGGCCGGGTTCGTGCTGGTCGGGCTGGGTCTGGCCAACCTCTTCCCGGTCACGATCGCCCGCGCCGGGGCGCACTCGGGCTCGCGCGGCGTGGCCCTCGCGTCGACCGTCGGCTACAGCGGGCTGCTCGGCGGGCCGCCCGCGATCGGATTCCTCGCCGAGCACGCCGGGCTCCCGGCGGCGATGGCGTCGGTGCCGCTGCTGGCCGTGGTCGCGGCCGGGCTGGCGCTGGCCGTCTCGGCCGAGAACCCGCGGCTCCGGCTGCCGGCCCGCCTGCCCCTGCCCGCGCTGCCGACCCTGCCGACGCTGTCGACGGTGCCCGAGCGGCCCGTGCGCGCCGCGCTGAGCCGCGTCGCTCGGGCCACGGCCCGCCCCGTCGACCCGGCCGGTATCGGGATCCTCGCCGCCCGTACGGCGACCGCGGTCGCACGCACCCAGCCGTTGCGCATCGTCCGCACCGCCGGCTCGCGGGTCGCGGTGACCGCCCGGCCCGCGGTGCTGCGCGGGAAGGCGATCGTCCACCGCGCCGCCGCGGACCTGCCCGCTCTCACCCCGGCGACGACGACCACGCCGCCGACCCGCGCCCCGGGCGCCCACATTCGCCCCTACCCGGGTCTGGAGCTGCTCGCCTCCTGACGCGACCGTCCGCACTCACGAGGACAGGCGCTTCCCCAGTCGCCGCCGTGCCCTGCCGACCCGCTTCCGGAAGCGTCGGCGGGGTCGGCGCGACGACCGGGCGAGCCGACGGACGGCCGCGCGGATCTCGGGGATCCGCACACTCCCCTCCAGGCGCCGCTGCACGTCCGCCCTCCGCGGCATGACGAGCCGGACACCGACCTTGCCCAGCTTCACCGCGAGGAAGCCGAGGGCGACGCCGAGCGGGAGCAGGACCACCGTCAGGCACAACACCAGCCCGACGACCATCAGCAGCGAGGCCAGCACCAGCAGCAGGACCCCGGCCACCGCCCGCAGCGCGCGGATCACATCCCTCACCCCAGACGCAGGCGCCGCCGCAGCCGGGAACCGCCGCCGCGCACCGAGTCCTCGGCCCGGCGGACGAGCCCCTCGACGCGGGTGCTGCCGGGCACCATGAGCTTCGCCGCCCGGCTGTAGCAGGACAACCCCAGGACGACGACCGGGATCCCCAGCGGGACCAGCAGGACGGTCGCGCACAACAGGACCCCGACGAGCAGCAGCACCGTCCCGAGCAGGCCCAGCACGATCGCCAGCAGCGCGCGCACCACCGCGGACAGCAGGCCCGTGACGGCCCCGAGCAGACCGGACACCAGACCGGTGACCCCACGAAGCAGGCCCATCGGCGTACCTCCCCCGACTGGCCGCGGGTACCCCGGTCACGCCTGCTCAAACGGTGTTTCGAGGATCACCTCCGTTCGGCGCCGCCCGCCGACCGCCCGGCTTCTTCTCGTCCCGCGGCGCTTAGCACGGAGCGAGCCCGGGTACCACCGCCGACATGCCGAACTCGAGCATCAAGAACGAGAAGATGTACGAGGAGCTGCGCGACCGCGGCGAGAGCAAGGAGAAGGCCGCCCGGATCGCGAACGCCTCCGCGGCCGAGGGCAAGAAGAAGGTGTCGGCCCGCGGCGGCAAGTCCGGCTCCTACGACGACATGACCAAGGACGAGCTCTACGAGCGCGCCAAGAAGGTCGGCATCGAGGGCCGGTCGGGCATGTCGAAGGACGAGCTGGTCAAGGCCCTGCGCGACCACTGACCCACCTCGGGGCCGCTCGGGTGGCGCCCTCCGGCGAAGCGCACCATCCTGGACGTGAACAACGTTCGGCGCGTTTCGTCCGCAGGGCGGACGCGTTCGTCTCCACCACGAGGAGAAGCACCGTGAGCAGCACCGACACATTCGGCGAGGCGCGCGCCGCGGAGGAGCGCACCGCGCGCCGTCTCGACCTCCTGCACCGGACGGGATCGGTGGTGATCGGGCTCGGCCTGTGGGTGTTCGCGGTGCTGGGTTTCGTGCAGCGCCTGGACTTCTTCTCCACCCAGGGCCAGCCGGTGCTCGGCCTGTCCTCCAACGGCCTGCTCTCCGCGATCTCCGTGGTGTTCGGCGCGATCCTGATCGGCGCCGGGATCCGCGGCGGGCGCCTGTCGTCGACCGTGCAGGTCGTGGTCGGGGCGCTCTTCCTGCTCTCCGGCATCGTGAACGTGCTGGTCCTGAACTCGGACCTCAACCTGCTCGCGTTCCGGATGCCCAACGTGATCTTCAGCCTGGTCGTGGGCGGCATGCTGCTGACGGTCGGGTCCTGGGGCCGGTTCACCGGCCGGCTCCGCGCCGACAGCCCCTACTCGCGCGAGCACTCGGTCGGCACGTTCGAGGACCCGCAGCTGAGCCCCGAACTCAGCGGCATCGACCTGGAGGGGAGTGCGGCCGAGGCCGCCGCGGCCCGCGAGCTGGCCGAGGCGGAGCGGGCGGTCGCGGAGCACCGCGCCCGGCCCGAGGTGGTGGCCGAGGTGCGCGCGCTGGCCGGCGTGCGCCGGCCCGAGGACCGCATCCACGCGTGGCAGCAGCGGCACGCGGGCACCGCTCCCTCCTGAGGATTCCCGGCGCCGTCGCGGCCCAGCGGTACCCCGACGACGCCGGACGCCCGCCCGCCGCCGGACGAGAGCCCTCCGGCGGCGGGCGGGGAAACCTCGTCAGGCGCGCGGCACGATCGGCGGCCGCCGGTGCGCCCACACCTCCGGCGGCTCCCCCGCGTACCGCTCCACCTGCACCGTGGTGAGCTGCCCGGTGCAGGCCTGCGCCAGCCGCGAGGTCCCGACGTCCCGGGTCAGCACGTTCGGGTTGCCGTGCACGCAGGTCGGGTCGTCGGCCGAGGCGGGCGTGTACCAGGCCCCCGTCGGCAGCTGCACCACGCCGGCCCGCACCTCGTCCGTGACCCGGGCCGCCGCCAGGCAGGCGCCGCGGGCGTTGACCAGCCGGACGACGTCGCCGTCGGAGATCCCCCGCGGCGCGGCGTCGGCGGGGTGGATCCGCACGACCTCCCGCCCGCCGACCTTTCCCGCCGCGCTGGTGGCACCGAAGTCGAGCTGGCTGTGCAGCCGGGTCGACGGCTGGTTGGACACGAGCCAGAGCGGTTGTTCCGGGGTGGGCGGCTCGGTCGGTGGGAGCCACTCCGGGTGACCCGGACAGTCGTCGTAGCCGAACGACGCGATCCTCTCCGAGGCGAGCTGGATCCGCCCGGACTCGGTCGGCAGCCGGCCGGTGCCCGCGCGGAACGCGGCGAGCAGGCCGCCGTCGTCCGCCCCGGGTGGGAGCTCGTGCTCCCCCGCCGCCCAGAACTCGTCGAAGGTCGGGGCGGGGAAGCCCTTGTCCGCCAACGCCTTCTCGGTCCGCTCCCACAGGTGCGCGAGCCACTCGCGGGTGGTCCGGCCCTCCGTGAAGCGGGGCCCGAACCCGAGCCGTCCGGCCAGCGCGGCGAGGATCGTGTGGTCGTCCCGGGCCTCGCCGTAGGGCTCCGCGACCTGCTTCATGGCGACGACCAGCGGGTCCGTGCCGTGCGCCCCGATGTCCTCGCGTTCGAGCGTGGTCGTGGCCGGCAGGACGACGTCGGCGTGCCGTGCCGTGGCCGTCCACACGGACTCGTGGACGACGAAGGTGTCCACCCGGCCCAGCGCCCGGCGCAGCCGCGCAAGGTCCTGGTGGTGGTGGAACGGGTTGCCGCCGCACCAGTACATAAGCCGGATGTCGGGGTAGGTCCGGTCCTCGCCGTTGTACGAGTAGGGCTCGCCGGGGTGCAGCAGCATGTCCGCCACGCGCGCGACGGGGATGTAGCTGCGCACCGGGTTCGGCCGTCGCGAGAGCGTGGGGACCGGGACCGCGTTGCGCGGCCGGCCGTAGTGCCCCAACGACCCGAGCCCGTAGACGAAGCCGCCGCCGGGCAGCCCGATCTGGCCGAGCATCGCGGCCAGCGCGAGCCCCGCCCACACCGGCTGCTCGCCGTGCTCGGCGCGCTGCAGGGACTGCGAGACGGTGATCAGCGTGCGCCCTGCGGCGAGCCGCCGGGCCAGGGCCCGGATCTCCTCGGCCTCGATCCCGCAGATCCCCGCCGCCCACTCGGCGTCGCGCCCCCGCAGGGAGCGCTCGTACTCCGGCCAGCCCGCGCAGTGCGTGGTGAGGAACTCCCGGTCGTGCAGGCCCTCGGTGAGCAGGGTGTGCGCCAGGCCGGTCATCAGCGCGGCGTCGGTGCCGGGCTCCGGGGCGAGCCACCGGGCGCCGACCTCCTGCGGCAGGTCCTGCCGCAGCGGGCTGACCAGCACGAACCGGGCACCCCGACGGTGCGCCGCCCGCATCGCATCGCGCTCGACGTGCCGGCTCACCCCGCCCGCGGCCACCGTCGAGTTCTTCAGCGCCATCCCGCCGAAGGCGAGCACGGTGTCGGTGTGCGCGGCGATCTGGTCCCAGGTCACCACCGAGCGGGTCACCGCGTCGAAGGGGCCCAGGATGTGCGGGAGCAGCACCTCCGCCGCCCCGCCGGAGTAGGTGTTGACGGACTGCGTGTAGCCGCCGGCCAGGCCCAGGAACCGGTGGATCTGGCCCTGGGCGTGGTGGAAGCGGCCGGCGCTGGCCCAGCCGTAGGAGCCGCCGTAGACCGCGGTCGGGCCGTGCTCGGCGTGGACCCGGCGGAACTCCCCGGCGAGCCGGTCGAGCGCCTCGTCCCAGCCGACCTCGAGGAACTCCTCCCGCCCGCGCCGGTCGGTCGGCCCCGGGCCCTGCTCCCACCAGCCGCGCCGGACCGAGGGGCGGGCCACCCGGACGGGGTTGCGGACGGCGGCGGGGATGTTCTGCAGCACCGGCGACGGGTGCGGGTCGGCCTCGTGCGGGCGGACCTGCAGCTCACCCTCCCGCCACTCGGCCCGGAACACTCCCCAGTGCGCGCTGTGCGGGACCGCCGTCATGTCCCCCATCATGCGGCACGCGCCGCGGCCGACCGGCGCCGATAGGGTCGGCCCATGGCACGGACGCCCCGACGGCACGATCACGACGCGGGCGGCGACCGCGCCCTCCTCGACGCCAAGGCGGCGCTGCGCGAGGAGGTCTGGACCGCGCTGACCGAGGCGAAGGTCGCGCGCTTCCCGGGCGCCCGCAACCGGATCTCCAACTTCACCGGGGCGGAGACGGCCGCCGAGCTCCTGCGCTCGCTGCCCGAGTGGGAGAAGGCGCGGGCGGTCAAGTCCAACCCGGACTCCGCGCAGCTCCCGGTCCGCCAGCGCGCCCTCGAGGACGGCAAGACGCTCTACATGGCCGTGCCGAAGCTCGCCGAGGAGGACCCGTTCTTCCTGCTCGACCCCGAGCACCTCGCCGACCCGCCGCGGCGCGCGGTGTCGATCAAGAACGCCACCCGCTCCGCCCGCCGCGTGGCCGTCGACGAGCTCGACCCCGTCGACCTCGTCGTGACGGGATGCGTGGCGGTCGGCGAGGACGGCGCCCGGCTGGGCAAGGGCGGCGGGTTCGCCGACCTGGAGTTCGCGCTGGCCGGCGCGGCGGGGCTGATCTCCGACCGCACCGTCGTGGTGACCACGGTGCACGAGCTGCAGGTCCGCCCGGCCGGGGTCATCCCGACCGCGGCGCACGACATCCCGGTCGACCTCGTCGTCACCCCGGACCGGGTGATCGACTGCCGGCCGGTGCGGGGCGCGCGGCCGACCGGGGAAGTGCGGTGGGAGTCGCTCACCGACGAGAAGATCGCGGCGATCCCGCTGCTGGCGAAGCTACGGAACCAGGGGCTACGGAACCAGGGAGGTGCCTCGTGACCCGGATCGAGCTGGTCCAGGGGGACATCACGACCCAGGAGGTCGACGCCGTCGTCAACGCGGCGAACTCGGGTCTGCTCGGCGGCGGGGGCGTCGACGGCGCCATCCACCGCGCCGGCGGCCCCGCGATCCTCGCCGAGTGCCGGGAGCTGCGGGCCACGCGCTACCCGGACGGGCTGCCGACCGGCCAGGCGGTGGCCACCACGGCCGGGAACATGCCGGCGCGGTGGGTGATCCACACCGTCGGGCCGGTGTACGCGAAGCGGGAGGACCGCTCGCACCTGCTCGCCTCGGCGTACCGGGAGTCGCTGCGGGTGGCGGACGAGCTCGGCGCGAGGTCCGTCGCCTTCCCGGCGGTGTCCGCAGGGATCTACGGCTGGCCGCTCGCCGACGCCGCCCGCATCGCCGTCACCACCGTGCGCGAGGCGGACACGCAGGTCGAGCTGGCGCGGTTCGTGTTGTTCAGCGCGGAGATCCTGCGCGCGTTCGAGAAGGTCTGAGAGGAGCTCGATGATCACGATCGAGGGGTCGACGCCGTCGGTGGACCCGCAGGCGTGGGTGGCGCCCGGTGCAGTGCTGGCCGGGCGCGTGCAGCTCGGGGCCGAGGCGAGTGTCTGGTACACGTGCGTGCTGCGCGGCGACATGGACTCGATCACGGTCGGCGCCCGCTCCAACATCCAGGACGGCACGGTCGTGCACGCCGACCCCGGGTTCCCGGTGACGATCGGGTCCGGGGTCAGCGTGGGACACCGGGCGGTGCTGCACGGCTGCACGATCGCGGACGACGTGCTGATCGGCATGGGCGCGGTGGTGCTCAACGGCGCGCGGATCGGCTCCGGCACGATCGTCGCCGCGGGCGCGGTGATCACCCAGGGCATGGAGATCCCGCCGAACTCCCTGGTCGCGGGCGTGCCGGGCAAGGTGCGCAAGGAGACGGGGGAGGACGAGCGCCAGGGCATCGCCCTCAACGCCGCCGCCTACGTGCACCTCGCCGGCGTCCACCGCACGGCGACCTGACGCGGAGTCAGTCGAGGACCGACCACTCCCCCCGCGCGACCCGGCCCGCGAGGGTGAGCAGGCCGACGGCGTGGGCGTGCAGGCGCTGCCCGATCTCCTGCGGCGCCTTGCCCGCGCTGGCCCGGGCCCACGTCCCCTCGAGGACGATCCCGAGCTTGAACCCGGCGAGCGCGGTGTACCAGTCGACGTGCACCGGCTCCCGGCCCCCGGCGTCGGCGTAGGCCGCGACCAGCTCCTTGCGCGTCGGCAGCCCGCCGAGTTGCGCGAGCGGGCCGCCGACGTCCATCGCCGTCGGCTCCTGCGGCCAGGTCACCATCAGCCAGCCCAGGTCCAGCAGCGGGTCCCCGACCGTGCACATCTCCCAGTCGACGATCGCCGCCACCTCGGGCTCGGTGCGGGCGAGCAGCACGTTGTTGAGGTGGAAGTCGCCGTGCATCACGCCCGGCGGGGCGTCCGGCGGGCGCTGCTCCTCCAGCCACCGCGCGACCAGCTCGACGTCCGGTAGCCCGCCCGGCTCCCAGTCCGGGAACTCGCGGTAACCCTCGAGGTGGCGCAGCCACTGCGGCACCTGCTTCTCCAGGAAGCTGCCGGGCTTGCGCAGCACGTCGAGCCCCTGGGCGGTGGGGTCGAGCGCTCCGAGCCGGGACAGCGCGCGGGCCATGGCCAGGCCCTGGCCGTGCCGCAGCTCGGCGTGCGCCCGCTGCTCGGGCGTGACCTCCTCGCCGGGGTTGACGCCGTCGATCAGCTCCATCAGGTAGAAGACGACGCCGAGCACCGAGGTGTCCTCGCAGCCGGCGATCAGCCGGGGGTGCGGGACGTCGGTACCGGCGAGGCCGCGCAGCACGGTGATCTCCCGCGCGATGGTGCGGTCGCTCGTCGGCCGCGGGTGCTCGGGCGGGCGGCGCAGCACGACGGGCCGGTCGCCGAGCTCGATCCGCAGCACGACGTTCTGGGTCCCGCCGGCCAGCGGCGTGACCTCCCCGATCCGCCCCTCGACGCCCTGGGTGCGCAGCCAGGCGGCCAGCGCGCCGAGGTCGACGGTGTCGACGGCGCTCATCGCTCGGTCCGCTCGGCCCGCAGCCGCCGGGTCTCCTCGGAGGTCCGGGCGCTGAGCAGCCCGGCGGCGGAGTCGACGAGCTGGCTCACGAACAGCCGGTGGTCGCGGCGGCCGGGGGCGCGGGCGCGCTGGGCCAGCTCGACGTCGACGAACCGGATCACGTGGAAGCGCCGGTGCAGCACCACGGCGTCGGGGTCGAGCAGCGGTTCCAGCAGCGCCCGCCAGCGCAGGATGCTGCCGCCCTGGACGTCGTAGCCCAGCGGTTCGGTCTGCGGCTCGGGCCGGGTGAGCAGGTCGGCGACGGTGCGCAGGTAGCCGGCGCCGCTCGCGCCCTGGTCGAGCTTGACCGCGCTCGGCCGGACCAGGGCGCCGGCGAGCGCGGCGATCCGAGCCTCGGCGTCGCCGGCGGAGCCCGCGTCGAGGGCGGCCTCGTACTCGTCGAGCAGCGCGTGGCGGGCCGCCTCGATCTCGGGCCGGTGCCGGTCGATCAGCGCCTTGAGCAGGCCGTCCCGGTCGGTGAACCAGTACTGCGCGGCGATGACGTTGCGCGCCCCGGCCGCCCGGCCGATCTCGCGCAGCGACACCGACTCGCTGCCCCGCTCGGCGAAGAGCGCCTCGGCGGCGTCGAGCAGCCGGGAGCGCGTGTCGCCCCTGCCGTCGGTCCTGGTGTCGGTGTCGATCATGCCGGGGCCCAGGCCATGCCGCCGTCGACCTTGAGGATCGCCCCGGTGGTGAAGCTGGAGTCGGGGCTGGTCAGGTACCGCACGGCCCCGACGATCTCGTCCGCCTCGCCGATCCGGCCGAGCGCGGCCGTCTCCCCCTTGGCGAACATCTCCTCGTCCCACGCCTTGCTGATGTCCGTGCGGAACATGCCGGGCATCACGCCGTTGACCCGCACCGTCGGGCCGAAGGCGCGGGCCAGGCCGAGGGTCATCGCGTTGAGCCCGGCCTTCGCGGTGGCGTAGGGCAGCTCGCCGGGCTGCGGCTGGACGGCGGCGATGCTGCTGACGTTGACGATCTGCCCGCCCTCGCCCTTCTGCATCGCCTCGCCCGCACGCACCGCGAGCCGGAACGGACCCTTGAGGTTCACGCCGATGACCTTGTCGAACAGGTCCTCGCCCACCTCGCCGAGCGACGGGTAGAGCGGCGACATGCCGGCGTTGTTCACCAGGACGTCGACCCGGCCGAACTCGCCGAGCACGCGGTCCATCAGGGCGTCGCAGTCCGCCCAGCGTCCGACGTGACAGGCGATCCCGAGGGCCTGCACCCCGAACTCGTCGCGGAGCTCGGCGGCGAGGGCCTCGCAGGCCTCCGCCTTCCGGCTGGCCACGACCACCCGGTGGCCGCGGCGCGCGAGATCCCGGCAGATCTCGCGCCCCATGCCCCGGCTGCCCCCGGTCACGACAGCGACCTTGCCGTCCATCGGCGTCCTCCGTTCATGCGCCTGCATCACCGAACGGGAAGCCTAGCCGGTGATCAGCGCGTGGAACCCCGTTCGCGCCATTCCTCGTCCTCGCGGTCGGCCTGCTCGGTCCGCTCGCGGGCGATCTCGAGCGCCCGGGCGGCCGTCTCCTTGTCCGGGTACGGGCCGAGGCGGTCGGCGGCCCGGCAGCCCTCCGGGCCTTCCACGGTGTGGTGCTTGAGGCAGAAGAACCATTGCTGCTCGCTCATGGGTGTGAGCGTGTCAGGTCTCGTCCGATCACGCTCGTACATGCCTTGCTAGTTATATAACCGTAGCGGTACATTGACGCGGTGCTGCCGTTCGCCGTTCTCGCCGAGCCCACGCGGCGCCGGATCCTCGACCTGCTGCGGGAGCGCCCGCGCCTGGTCGGCGAGATCGGCGCCGAGCTGGGCCTGAGCCAGCCGGGCACGTCCAAGCACCTGCGGGTGCTGCGCGAGGCCGGGCTGGTCGAGGTGCAACCGGACGCGCAACGGCGCCGGTACGCGCTGCGGGCCGAGCCGCTCGCCGAGCTCGACGCCTGGCTCGCCCCCTACCGCCGCTTCTGGAACCGCCGGTTCGACGCCCTCGAACGAGAGCTCGACCGCATGCCCGACGAGGAGGGCCCGTGACCCCCGACAGCCTCACCCTGCGCGACGGCCGCACCGTGCTCCGCCTGGAGCGGCCGCTCCCCCACCCGCCGGAGAAGGTGTGGCGCGCCCTGACCACCCCGGAGCACCTCGCGCAATGGTTCCCGTCGACCGTGCGGCTCGACCTCCGGCAAGGCGGCGAGATCGTGTTCGACGACGGCGACACGCGAGGCGTCGTCACCGACCTGGACCCGCCGCGCCTGTTCGCCTTCAGCTGGGGCGACACGGACCACCTGCGCTGGGAGGTCCACCCGGCCGACGACGGGTCGCTGCTGGTCCTGCACCACGCCTTCACCGACCGCTACGGCGCCGCCAGCTTCGCGACGGGCTGGTCCGCCTGCATCGAGGGCCTCTCACAGGTGCTCGCCGGGCAGGACCCGGCACCGTCGGTCGACATGACGGCGCGACACGAGGAGTACGTCCGGGAGTTCGCCCTCGACGAGCCGGTGCTCGACGGCGACACGGTCCGGGTCGAGCGGCAGCTCACCGCCTCGGCCGAGGCCGCGCGGCCGCTGCTGGAGCCGGCCGTCGTCGCCGGCGGGACCGTGCGCTGGGAGCTGGTCGAGGGCACGGGCCACGGCGCCCGGCTGGTCGCAGTCGCAACGGGCCCGTTCGACCTCCCGGTCGCGGACGCCGCCGCGGCGCTGCGCGCGAGCGTGCAGGAGATCGCCGCCGAACTCGCGGCCACCCCTGCCACCCGCTGAGCGAACGCGCTCTCGCTCACCAGGTAGGAGCGAGAGCGCCGTTCGCAGTCTCTCTAATCGTGAGCGTTCCTAACAGCTCTGAGTGCGAGCTATTGTCTGGAGCGTGAGCGCACCCACCACCACCTCCGACGACGTCCTCCGCGTCGTCGTCGGGATGCGGCGCGTGCTCCGCCGGCGCCTGCGCGCTCGGTTCGGGCAGCCGCCGCTGCGCGGCGCCCAGGCGGAGCTGCTGCAGCAGGTCGACGCCGAGCCCGGGATCGGGGTGGCGGCCGCCGCGCGCGCCCTCCACCTCGCCGGCAACTCGGTGAGCACGCTGGTGAACCAGCTCGTCGACGACGGACTGCTCCGCCGCGAGCCCGACCCCGCGGACCGCCGCGCCGTCCGGCTCTTCCTGACGCCCGCGGCCGTCGACCGCCTGGCGCTGCGCCGCGCCGCCCGCCGCGAGCTGCTCGACGACGCCCTCGCCCGGCTCGACGCGGGCGACCGGGCCGCGATCACCGCCGCACTGCCGGCCCTGGAGCTCCTCCTCGCCACGCTCGAGGACCCGTCCGACCGGGAGGCCCCGTGACCGGCCCGGCGACCCGCTCCGATCCGCCCGCCGTCCGTTGCACCGGGCTGCGCCAGGCCTTCGGCGACACCGTCGCGGTCGACGGCCTCGACCTCGAGGTCCACCGCGGCGAGGTCTTCGGCCTGCTCGGCCCCAACGGCGCCGGCAAGACCACCACGATCCGCTCGATCACCACCCTGCTGCCCGCCCCGCCCGGCACGGTCACCGTGCTCGGTCGCGACGTCGCGCGGCAGAAGACCCAGGTCCGGCGGCTGATCGGGTACGTCCCGCAGCAGCTGTCCGCGGACGGCACGCTCACCGGCCGGGAGAACGTCATGCTGTTCGCCCGGCTGTACGACGTCCCGCGCCGCGCGCGGAAGGACCAGGTCGAGGGCGTGCTCGAGGCGATGGACCTGGTCGAGGCCGCGGACCGGCCCGTCAAGACCTACTCCGGCGGCATGGTGCGCCGGCTCGAGCTGGCGCAGGCCCTGGTCAGCGCCCCGCAACTGCTGGTGCTCGACGAGCCGACGGTCGGCCTGGACCCCGTCGCGCGCGAAGGCGTGTGGGAACGGATCGCCCGCACCCGCGCCGAGACCGGGATGACGGTGCTGGTCACCACGCACGCCATGCAGGAGGCCGACGAGCACTGCGAGCGGATCGCGCTGATGCACCGCGGCCGCATCCGGGCGCTCGGCACCCCCGCCGAGCTCAAGGGTGCGATCGGGGCCGCGCGGGACGGCGGCGCAGCCACGCTCGACGACGTCTTCCGCCACCACACCGGCGACACCCTGACGGAGGACAAGGGAGGGATCCGCGATGTCCGCGCCGCTCGCCGCACCGCCGGCCGCCTGGGCTGAGGCCGAACCGGGGCCGGTCGCGCTCGTCCGGACCGCGGTCTCGCGCGTCGCCACGATGTGTCTGGTGGAGCTGCAGAAGCTCCGCCACGACCGGACCGAGCTGGTCACCCGCGCCGTGCAGCCGGCGCTGTGGCTGCTCGTCTTCGGCCAGGTCTTCACCAACATCCACGCGATCCCGACCGGGAACATCCCCTACCTGGACTTCCTCGCGCCGGGCATCCTCGCCCAGTCCGCGCTGTTCATCGCGATCTTCTACGGCATCCAGATCATCTGGGAACGCGACGCCGGCGTGCTGGCCAAGCTGCTGGTCACGCCGACGCCGCGGATCGCCCTCGTCGCGGCCAAGGCGTTCGCGGCCGGGGTGCGGGCGGTGGCGCAGGCCGTGGTCGTGCTGCTGCTGGCCCTGATCCTCGGTGTGGCGCTGACCGCGAACCCGCTGAAGCTGCTGGGCGTGGTCGTGGCGCTGATGCTCGGCTCGGCGTTCTTCTGCTGCCTGTCGATCACGATCGCCGGGCTGGTGCTGTCCCGGGACCGGCTGATGGGCATCGGGCAGGCGATCACGATGCCCCTGTTCTTCGCCTCGAACGCGCTCTACCCCGTGGAGCTGATGCCGACGTGGCTGCAGTGGGTCAACCACGTCAACCCGCTGTCCTACGAGGTGGAGGCGCTCCGCGGGCTGCTGATCGGGACACCGGCGCGGCTGGGCCTCTGCTTCGGCGTGCTCGTCCTCGCGGCCGCGGTGATGATCACCATCGCGAGCGCGTTGCTTCCCCGCCTGTCCCGCTGACCCCGTGAGTGGCGATGGTCGCCAGAGCGACTATCGCCACTCACAGATGCGGGTGACGACGGTGGCCACCTGCTCGGCGACCACGTCGGCCGGGGCGAGCGGGAGCACGATGTGGCTGACCGTGAGCCGGGCGGCGGTCTCGGCGGCCAGCCCGACGGCGTCGGGGTCGAGCTCGGGCCAGCGGCGGCGTAGGTAGCCCGCGGCCCGTTCGCGCGCGGCCACCACGATCGGCTCGCTGTCCGTGCCGAACAGCTCCGGCGTGCCCTCGTCACCGGTCAGCAGCGTCTTGAGCAGCGGGTTGTCCTCGGCCCTCGCCAATGCCCCGCGTACCGCCGCCACCCACGCCGCGTGCAGGTCGGCCTCCCCGGCCAGGGCCTGCTCGATCTCGTCGAGGAACCGCTCGGTCGAGCGCAGGACCAGCGCCGACGCCACGCCGCGGCGGTCGCCGAACTCGTTGTACAGGGTCTGCCGGCTCACCCCGACCCGCGTGGCCAGGTCGCGCATCGAGAAGGCCCGGAACCCCCGGTCGACGACGAGCTCCTCGGCGATGTTGAGCGCGTCGTCGCGCAGTCCGGCGCGCGCCCGCTGGGCCATCGACCTCGGTTCCATCGCGTCAGCCTGGACGTCGAGGGCAGATTCGTCAATCGTGTGGACACATCCGGTCACAGTGTCTAACGTCGGCGCCGTAGCCGAGGTCGAGGGAGACTCACGTGACGGTGATCGAGCAGGTGCAGCAGGTCGGTGCGGGACTGGGGTCGCTCCCCCGCCGCGCCCGCGAGCGGTTCTCCTCCGTGCTCACCCTGCCCCTGCCCGAACAGGTCGACCGTGCCCTGCTCGAGCGCTCCGGCGGCGGCGTCGGCACCCCGTTCTCCCCCGCGCCGGAGGGCCTGCGCCCGGTGCCGGGCGACGAGGGCCTGCCCCTGCTCGGGCACGCCCTCGGCTACGTCCGCTTCGGCACCGACCTCAACCGCCGCCGCAGCGCCCACTACGGCCCGGTCTGGTGGATGCGCACCCCGAACGGCCGCGCAGTCGTCGTCGGCGGGGCGGCGGCGACCCGCGAGGTGCTGACCAACCGGGACAAGGCCTTCTCCCAGGAGGGCTGGCGGGTCCTCATCGACCGGTTCTTCCACCGTGGGCTCATGCTCATGGACTTCGACGAGCACCGCGCCCACCGGCGGATCATGCAGGAGGCGTTCACCGCCGGCCGCATCAAGGCCTACGTGGACGAGGCCGTGCCCGTCATCCGGGACGTCGTGCCGACCTGGGAGAGCTCGCTGCGGCTCTACCCCACGCTCAAGAGCATGACACTCGACATCGCCACCCGGGTGTTCATGGACGCCCGCAGCGGGCCGGAGGCCGACGAGATCAACCGGGCCTTCGTCGCGTGCGTGCGGGCGGCCAACTCGTTCGTCCGGTACCCGATCCCGGGGACGCGCTGGGAGAAGGGCCTCCGGGGGCGCGCCGTGCTGGAGAAGTGGTTCCGCGACGCCCTGCCTGCCAAGCGCGCGGGGACGGGCGACGACCTGTTCACCGCCCTCTGCCACGCCCGGACGCCGGAGGGCGAGCGGTTCTCGGACGACGACGTCGTCAACCACATGATCTTCCTGATGATGGCCGCGCACGACACGTCGACCGTCGCCACGGCGTCGGCCGCCCACCACCTGGCCCGCAACCCGGAGTGGCAGGAGAAGGCCCGCGCCGAGTCGCTCGCGCTGGGCGACACGCCGCCGGACGTGGCCGCGCTCACGTCGCTGACCACGCTCGACCTCGTGATCAAGGAGGCGCTCCGGATGGACGCCCCGGTCCCGGTCGTGATGCGCACCGCGCTCAAGGACACCGCCGTCGCCGGCTACCACGTGCCGAAGGGGACCCGGGTCGTCGTCGCGCAGGGGGTCAACCACTACGACCCGGCGTGCTGGACGGACCCGGAGACCTTCGACCCGGACCGGTTCTCCGAGGCGCGCCGCGAGGACCGGTCGGACCGCGACGCGTGGGTCCCGTTCGGCGGCGGCGTGCACAAGTGCATCGGCCTGCATTTCGGCACCTACGAGGTCACTGCGATCCTGCACGAGATGCTGCGGACCTACCGCTGGGAGATCGAGCCGGGCTACACGCTGCGCTGGGACAACACCTCGCTGCCCGTCCCCGTCGGCGGCATCCCGGTGCGGCTGCACCGCCTGTGATCGGCATCGACGCTCACGGGTAGGCCCCGGCCCGGGTCGAGCACCCGCTGCTGGACCTGCGGCTCTTCCGGTCCGCCTCCTTCTCGGCGACGATCACCGCCGGGCTGCTGCTCATGGCCGCGGCCTTCGCGATCCTCGCCTACACCTCGGTCTGGCTGCAGGGCGTGCTCGGGCTGTCCCCGATCGCCGCGGGCGTGGCGCTGCTGCCGATTGCGGTCTGCTCCTTCCTGGTCTCGGCGATCGCGGGCCGGGCGCTGCAGGGCGTCTCCCCGCGCTGGACGGTCGGGATCGGCCTGGTGCTGGTCGGCCTGGGCTCCGGCCTGCAGTCGGTGGTCGGCGCGGACTCCGGGGCCCTCGCGCTGCTGCCCGGGCTCGCCGTCGTCGGGGTCGGGTGGGGCTCGCGATCCCCACGCTCACCGCGGCCGCGATGTCCGCCGCGCCGCCGCAGCTCGGCGGGATGGTCGCCGGAACCCTGAACACCGCGCGGCAGTTGGGGTACGCGCTCGGCATCGCGGTGCTCGGGCTGGTCTTCCGGGACACCGTCGAGGGGCACGTCTCCGACCCGGGGCTGGTGGAGTCCGTCGTCGCGGGGCAGGCGCCGCGGGTCGACGAGGTCCGCGAGGCCGTCGCCGCCGGGCTGCACGCGGGGTACCTGGTCGCCGGGGCGGCCGGGGTGGTCGGCGGCCTGCTGGTGCTGTGGCTCGTCCGCCCCACGGTCCGCGCCCACGCCCCGGAGGCGGTCCCGGCGGCCGCGAAGGCGCGCGGATAGCCTGCCGTGCATGAACGACGGCCGGGAGGAGCGCGCGTCCGGCGCGGCGGAGACGGGAGCGGGGCTCGCGGGCTCGCCGTTCCGCGTGGACCGGGACCGGATCGCCGCGTCGCCGTTCTTCGCCCGCCTCGCCGGCGTCACGCAGGTGGTGAGCCCCAACGGGGCGGGGCTGCTGCTGCACAACCGGCTCACGCACTCGTTGCAGGTCGCGCAGGTCGCCCGGGCGATCGCCGAGCGGCTGGGCGAGGAGTCCGGGCCGGTGGTCGAGAAGCTCGGCGGCTGCGACCCGGACGTCGTCGAGGCCGCCGCGCTGGCCCACGACCTCGGCCATCCGCCCTTCGGGCACCTCGGCGAGCAGGTGCTCGACCGGCTCGCCCGCGAGCGGCTCGGCCTCGCCGACGGTTTCGAGGGCAACGCGCAGAGCTTTCGGATCATCACCACGATCGACCTGCACGGACCCGGACGCACCGGCCTCGGCCTGACGGCGGCGGTGCGCGCCGCCGTCCTCAAGTACCCGTGGGCGCGCCGCGGGTACCCGGACCCGCACCCGAGCGAGGCCGAGCTGCCGCCCCGCGGCGGCGGCCCGCTGCCCGGCGTACCCGACTCCGGCTCGGCCAAGTTCTCCGCCTACGTGACCGAGCTCGGCGAGCTGCGGACCGCGCGGGCACCGTTCCCGGTGACGCCGTGGCAGCAGACGGTCGAGGCCGCGGTGATGGACACGGCCGACGACATCGCCTACGCCATCCACGACGTCGAGGACTTCCACCGGGTCGGCGTGCTCCAGCAGGCCGGGGTGGCCTCCGAGCTGCGCGGGTGGGAGCGGTCGGCCGAGCCGGGCCCGACCGCGGGGCCCGGTGCCGCGCTGGAGCGCCTGCGCCGCAGGCTCGCCGAGCGCGACGTCTGGGTCTACTCCGACGACGCCTTCGCCGCGGCCGTCTCCCGGGTCCGGGCGGAGCTGGTCGACGGCCTGCTCGCCGTGCCCTTCGACGGCTCGATGGCCGCCGAACGGGCGGTTGCCGAGTTCTCGGCGCGCTGGACCTCCCGGCTCGTCGGCGGCATCCGGGTGCTGGAGGAGCCGCCGGTCCGCGCGGCGCACGTGGCGCTCGGCGAGGCGCAGTGGCACGAGGTGGCGGTGCTGAAGTTCGTGCACCAGCAGTTCGTGCTGCGCCGCGCGGACCTGGCCTCGCACCAGCGCGGCCAGGCGACCGTCGTCACCGGGCTGGTCGGGGCGCTGCACGACTGGCTCGCCGACGGTCGGTCGCCGGACGCGCCCGGCCTCCCGCCGCGGCTGCACGACCTCGTCGAGCTGGCCCGCGGCGAGTACGCGGCGCTCGCAGAGGAGGGCGTGGTGAAGGCGGCGCAGGTCGGCGACCTCGCCCGCGGCCGGGCGGTGATCGACTACGTCGCCTCGCTCACGGATGCGCAGGCGGGCGCCCTGCTCGACGTCCTCACCGGCCGCTCCGCCCGCCTCTGGACCGACGCCATGGCCCTCTGAACCCCGCGAGTCGGGAGTTCCAGCACCGCGAGTCGCGAGATCCGAACCCGCGAGTCGGTAGTTCCGGACCCGCGAGTCGGCAGTTCAGGCGTCCGAGTCGCACATCTTCGTCGTCGTCAGAGGGTGAACGCCCCGCCGACGAACCTCCGCCCGGCCTCGTCCTTCACCGGATCACCGGGCCCGATCCGGGCGGCGAACACCTCGGCGTCGTCCTGCGGGACGTACCCGATCGCGGCGCCGCCCTCGAGCGACCAGACCCGGCGGGTGTTGGCCGAGACGCCCCAGACGACTCGGAAACCCGGCGACGGCGTCGCGAGCGCGGCCTCGACCAGGCGGGCGCAATCGTCCGGCGAGAGCCACGTGGAGAGTCCGCGCAGGTCGTGGGGCTCGTCGGCGCAGGTGCCGATCCGCAGGCAGACGACGTCGAGCCCGTGCCGGTCGTGGTACAGGCTGCCGAGCGCCTCGCCGAGCACCTTGCTCACGCCGTAGTAGGTGTCGGGGCGGGGCCCGAGGTCGTCGGGCATGTCGAGATCGGGGTCGTCGGGCTGGTGAACGAACCCGACGGCGTGGTTGCTCGACGCGTAGACCACCCGCCGGACCCCGGCCCGTCGCGACGCCTCGAACACGGCGTACGTGCCCTCGATGTTCGCGTCCCGGATCGACGCCCAGTCCGCCTCGCCGGAGATCCCGCCGAGGTGCACGACGGCGTCGATGCCCTCGCACGCGGCGATCATTGCGTCCAGGTCGGCGATGTCGGCGGTGATCGCGCCGGGCTCGTCGACCGGCACGCGGTCGAGCAAGCGCAACTCGCGGTCGGGGTGTGGCATCCGCGCCCGGAGCATCCGCCCGATCCGTCCGCCGGCTCCCGTGATCAGTACTCGCTGCACGCCGTGATCCTGCCCTCGCGCGGGAGAGGTCGCGCAGGGCAGGGTGGGCGGCATGGGTGAGCTCGTCGCCGGCGTCGACTCGTCGACACAGTCCTGCAAGGTCGTCGTCCGGAACGCGGAGTCCGGGGAACTGGTCCGCTCCGGCCGGGCCGCGCACCCCGACGGGACGGAGGTCGAGCCGAAGCACTGGTGGGCGGCGCTGCAGCAGGCCCTCGACGAGGCCGGGGGGCTCGCGGACGTGGCGGCCGTGAGCGTCGCCGGGCAGCAGCACGGGATGGTGTGCCTCGACGAGACCGGCGAGGTCGTCCGGCCCGCCCTGCTGTGGAACGACACCCGCTCGGCTTCCGCCGCCGCCGCGCTCGTCGAGGAGCTGGGCGCGCAGGCGTGGGCCGACGCGACCGGCACCGTCCCCGTCGCCTCGATCACCGTGACCAAGCTGCGCTGGCTCGCCGAGCACGAGCCCGCCAACGCCGCCCGCACCGCCGCCGTCTGCCTGCCGCACGACTGGCTGACCTGGCAGCTTGCCGGAGGCGGAGCCGACCGTCGACACGGCGCTCCGGGACTCGACGCGCTGGTCACCGACCGCTCCGACGCCTCCGGCACCGGCTACTTCGACGCCTCGTCCGGCGAGTACCGCCGCGACCTGCTGCGGCTCGGCCTCGGCCGCGACGACGTCGTCCTCCCCCGGGTGCTCGGCCCCACCGAGTCCGTCGAGGGCCCGGGGTTCCGGCTCGGCCCCGGCGCCGGGGACAACGCGGGCGCCGCGCTCGGGCTCGGGGCCGGCGACGACGTCGTGGTCTCCCTGGGCACCTCCGGGGTGGTCTCGGCCCGCGGCGACCGGCAGGGCACGGACCCGACCGGCACGATCGCCGGGTTCGCCGACGCCACCGGCGCCTTCCTGCCGCTCGTGGTCACGCTCAACGCCGCCCGGGTGCTCGATGCGGCGGCCCGCCTCCTCGGCGTCGACCACGCCGAGCTCGCCCGGCTCGCGCTGTCCGCCCCGCCCGGCGCCGAGGGCCTCACGCTCGTGCCGTACCTCGAGGGCGAGCGCACGCCCAACCTGCCGGACTCCACCGGCGCGATCCACGGCATGACACTGGCCAACGCCACGCCCGCCAACCTGGCCCGCGCCGCGATCGAGGGCATGCTGTCCGGGCAGAAGGCGGGGGTCGACGCGCTGGCCGCGGTCGGCGTGCACGCGCACGAGATCATGCTGATCGGCGGCGCGGCCCGCTCCGAGGCCGTGCGGCGCATCGCCCCGACGGTCTTCGGCGTGCCGGTCGTGGTGCCCGAACCCGGCGAGTACGTGGCCGACGGCGCCGCCCGCCAGGCCGCCTGGGTGCTCTCCGGCGGTTCCGAGCCCCCGTCCTGGGCGAGCGGGACCTCGGAGCGCTACGACGGCGACCTCACCGACGGGCTGGAGGAGCGCTACCGCGAGGCGGCGGAGAAGTACCTCCCCCGCTCATGATCCGTATCTCGGCAGGAGAACCGAGGCTCTTCCTGCCCGAAGGTGGGCCATGAGCGCTACAGCAGGGTGAGGACCGGGTCGTCGCGGTGGATGCGCGTGACGTCCACCGCGCCCGCCGGGTCCTCCCCCGCCTGCGTGCGATCGGCGACGCGGACGTACTCGCGGCCGCGGTTGGCCGTGTTGCGCAGCCGGATGATGTTCGGGAAGCGGCCGACCGCCTTCATGTCCCCGACACCCGTCAGGAAGATCAGCTGCACGCCGTTGGCGGCGGCGACCTTGCGCTGCAGGTCCAGGAAGACCACGTAGTTGGCCTTGCCCAGCGGGTTGTCGAGCGGCAGCGCGCCCAGGCCCGGCAGGTCCCGCCCGCGGCTGGTGGCGCGCAGCTTCGCGACCATGCAGAACAGCAGCAGCGAGATCGTGACCTTCTCGCCGGACCATTTCCGCATCCGTTCCACCGGCACCCGCTCCAGCGCGAGCGCGGTCGACGGCTTGAGCACCCGGGCTCTCCAGTTCCCGTCGCCGACCACCGCGTTCGTGGCCTGCCACAGCAGCTCCTGGCCGCGCGGCACCTCCGCGCCCCGCGAGGTCAGCAGGTCGACGAGCCGGGAGCACCGGTCCCGGACCACGACGTCGGCGGTCTCGACGGCGGACCGCGGCCCGACGTCGAGGAACCGGTGCCCGGCCCACGGCCCGAGGTTCTCCGGCAGCTCCGACAACGACTGCGCGCGGGCCAGCGACTTGAGCGCCTGGCGCACCATGCCGGTCATCGCCGTGACGACGACCGACTTGTGCTCCTCGAGCTCCTCCAGCCGGCCCCGCAGGTTGGCGGCGTAGGTCTCCAGCTCGCCGGCGAGGTCCTCCGCCTCCGGGCCGAGCTCGCCGGCGACGTCCGAGACGCGGAACCGGTCCCGCACCGCCGCCTTGACCGCCGAGAACCGGTCCGCCGCGGACCACAGGACGATCTCGCGCGCCACCTTCTCGACGGCGCCGCGGCCGCGGCGGACCGCGGCCCCCGCGGCGTCGAGACGGTCGCGGACGGCGGTCACCTCGGCGGTGGCCTCGTCGACCGGGATCGCGCCGTCCGAGATCACGCCGCCCGAGATCACGCCGTCCGAGACCACGCCGCCCGGGATCGCGTCGCCCTCGTCGGCGCCCTCGTCGGAGGGCGGCTCGACGCCCAGCAGCTGCCCCTGATGGCCCAGCTCCGACGCCCGCTCCCGCGCCTCGGCCCGCAGCCCGCCGGCCTTCTCGTGCTCGGTCCGGGCGCGCTCGGTGGCTGCCCGGTGCGCGGCGTGCTCCTCCGCGGCCTCGGCCGCGAGGGCGAGCGCTTTGGCGGCGTCGCCGGGCGGATCGGGAAGATCGACGACGGCCGGGTGCCGGGCCGACTCGGCCTCCGCCAGGCCCACGGCGGACCGAGCGGATCCCACGGCCTCGCCCGCGGCCTGGGCGGCATTCTCGGCCCGGGCGACGGCGGCAGCGCGCGCCTCCGCGTCGACGGCCTCCGGCCCGTCGGCCAGGGCGGTCGCGGCCTCGTGCACGGCCCTGGGGAGGGCAGCAACCTGCTGGGCGGGGACCTCGACGGCCCGCCGCGCCTCGACGACCGCCGCGACCAGCGCGGAGTCGGAGACCTCCTTCGCGTAGGCGCGCTCCGCGCTCTCCCAGGCCCGCTGTGCCTCGGCCAGCGGCGGCGCGTCGGCGGTCTCCAGGTCGCCGGCCGGCACGTCGAGCCCGTCGCGCGCCTCGCGCAACGCAGCGATGCTGCGTCGGAGCCCGGCGGCCAGCTCCTCGGCCTCCCGCGCCTGCCGGCGGGCCGTCTCCTCCTCGGCTGGGGCGCGCTCGACCTCCTCGTGCGCGGCCTCGATCTCGGCCGGCAGGGCCTCGGCCCGCGCCCGGGACTCCTCGGCGGCGGCGAGCCGCTCGGCCAGCCCGTCGAGCACCGCCCCGGCGACCCCGGCCGCGCGCCGGGTGGCCTCGGCCGCCTCGCGCCGGCGCTCGCAGTCCTGCTCCCGCTCGTCCGCGACGGCCAGGTCGGCGGCCACCCGCACGGCGTCCTCGTCCGCCCGGGCCAGCTCCTCCGCGACGGCGGCGACCTCGCCGTCGAGCACCTCGAGGGTCCCGGGCGGGCAGTCGGCGCGCAGCGCCCGGACGCCGCGGCGCAGGTCGTCGTCGCGCTCCCGGTCCGCCACCAGCGCGGCGTCCCGGCTGGCGCGGGCGGCCCGCGCCTGCTCCCGGGCGGCGGTCTCGGCCCCGGCCGCGGCCGGGTCGGTGAGCGCCGCCGCGGGCGTGACCAGCTCGAACCGCTCGAGCGCGCCGCCCCGGACGACGGCGTCGAGGTCGGCGGTCGTGGCCAGTACGAGGGCCGTGGTCGGCCGGATCCCGGCCGCGGCGAGCGCCCGGCGCGCGGCCGGCAGATCCGCCTCCGCGTGGACCAGCAGCCCCGACGCGAGCGCGGGCTCCGCGCGCAGCACCGCCGCGTGCTCCCGCTGCGGGACCGAGTCGGCGAGGTACCGCCACCCCGTGGCGACGGCGATGCCCGCGGCCTCCACCGCCTCCTGCGCCCGGCCGAGGTCCAGGGTCGGCGGGAGCAGCCCGGAGGCGCCCAGCGCGCCGAGCGCGCGCTCGTCCTCCGCCCCCTCGACGGCGAGCTCCACCCGGTGCCGGTCGGCCCGGGCGATCGCCGCGGTGAGCAGGTCCTCGAGGTCCCCCGCTTCGGCGACCGGGTCCACCTCGTCGCCGCCGGTGAGCGCGCGCAGCCGGTCGTCGGCGCCGAGCTCGGCCACCCGCGCCCGCAGGGCCGCGACACGCTCGGCCGCCGCCCGGTGCCGTTCGACGAGGGCGCGCCGCTCCGTCGCGAGCGACTCCGCGGCCGCCCGCAGCTCCTCGCGCCGCTCCCGCAGCCCGGCCCGCTCCTCGAGCAGCCGCCCCAGCTCGACGGCGGCCTCCGCGTCGGCCGTCCGGTGCCGCTCGACGGCCGCCGCGACCTCCTCCTCCGGCTCGAGGTGCCCGTGCGCGCGGGCCGCGGCGGTGCCGTCGTCGAGTTCCGCGAGCCGGCTCTGCAGCGCCGCGAGCTCGCCGGACAGCCGGCCCTGGACGCGGGTCGCGGACCGCGCCCGCTCCCGCGCCGCCTCCGCGGCCGCCCGAGCCGTGGCCAGGCGATCCTCGAGCTCCGCACTCTGCTCGGCCTGCTCGGCGAGGGCACGGTCGAGGCTCCGGGCGTAGCGGGCCGCCGCCTCGGCGAGCTTGCGCCGCAACGGTTCCGCGTCCTCCTCGGCCGCCGCGAGCTGTTCCTCCAGCGACCGCACACGCGCCCGGGCATCGCGGAGCCGGAGCACGTCGACGACCGCGCGCCACGCGGCCAGCGTCGCCCGCGCCCGCTCCTGACCGGCCTGCGCCTCGGCCAGCCCGGCCCGGGCCGCCTCCAGCCGGTACCGCGCCGCGTGGCCGCGCAGCGCCGACTCCCGCTCCTCGGCCGTGGCCGCCAGTCCGCGCAGCTCGGTGACCTGCGCGGACAGCTCCTCCTGCAGGTCGGAGTACACCGCCTCCTCGCGACGCGCCCGACGCACCCCGGCCGCGATCGCGCCCGCGAGGCCGGCGGCCCGCCCCTGCACCGCCTGCTCGGCCTCCTCGGCCTCGGCGAGCGCCGAGCGGCCCTCGGCGAGCGAGCGCAGCAGCGGTACGGCCTCGGACGCGAAGGCCAGGTCGGCGAGCAGCTCTGGCCGCTCGGCCAGGCCGGACCGCACCCGTTCGAGGATCGCCGACACCTGCCCCGGGACCTCGGGATCGACGATCAGCTCCAGCAGGTACCGCACGAACTGGTCCGCGTTGCGGAACTGGAACTGGCCCTCGATGCCGCCCTCGGTGGCGTTCATCTGCAGCAGCGCGGTGAAGATCGCCGGGTCGAGCCCCTGCTCGTCGAGCAGCCGGGCCCAGCGGTCCTGCCCGTCCGTGACCGCGACGGCCGCCTGGGGCACCGCGTCCCAGCTGCGCAGCGCGGCCAGGAAGTCCTTCTGGGTGGCCGGCCGCCCGTCGATCTCGAAGGGCAGCAGATCCAGCTCCGCCCGCCCGGCCTGCGGCCGGAAGAGGTACCAGCGTGAGTTGAGCCGGTCGTGGTCCCGGTTGGGATCGGCGGGCTGCGCGCGATCGGCCCACTCGTGGACGGCCCCGGTGACCAGGCGCCTCCCGTCCGGCCCCGACCACTCGACGACGACGTGCGCGGTGTCCGCCCCCAGCACGTAGTCCTCGAGGTGCTTGCCGGTGGCGGCGGTGGCCAGGAAGTCCCGGCGTCGCGGGCGGATCAGCGCGCAGATCAGGGACAGGACGGTGGATTTCCCGCCGCCGTTGCGCAGCCAGAGGATCGAGTCGAGGGGGTGCCCGTCCCGCTCGTCGGTGAAGTCCAGCGTGACGTCGAGGAACCGCGCCGCCGTCGGCCCCACCCGGTCGAGCCGGACACGGCTCATCTTCCACATGACCGGGGCCGTCACGCCGCCCGTCCCCCCGCCGCCCGCAGCTCGCGCAGGGCGTCGAGCGCCGCGCCGCCGGCCGAGTCCGCGACGAGCAGCCGGAACCGGTCGGTGAGGTGGTAGACGTCCGGGCCCAGCGAGGTGGCCTCGCCGGCCGCGCCCTGGTCGACCAGCCAGCCCAACGCGTCCTCGATCGCCTTGAGGGTGCAGCCGCGGCCGCAGCGACCGGTCTGCGTGGTGATCAGCTGCGGCATGTCCGCGTAGACCTCGGCGGCCGCCCGGGCGCGCTCCTCGGGCGTGCCCTCGCCGCCCTCCTGGCCCTGCAGCGTGCCGATCGCCGAGCGGAGGAACTCGTCGACCTTCACGACGTCGACCAGCTTGGTCTCCGGGTCGTCGAAGTCGACGTCCTGCGGGTACGCGTACGCCGCGATCCCCAGCAGGACCAGGCCGAACACCAGCCGCTCCGCCTGGTCCATCGTGCGCAGGTCGGCGAGCCGGGTGGCGAACGCGCCGCCGGGTTCGGGCGCGAGCACGATCCCCGACCGCGGGGTGCCCAGCACCTCCAGGCCCAGCCCCTCGGCCATGGTGTCGACGACGTCCCGGAACCGCAGCTCGGACCGGTACCGGTCCAGCAGGGCGCGGTAGTCGCTCCCCTCGACCGGACGGGAGCGGCGTTGCAGGCCGAACGCCACCAGCTCGGCCGCCGCCCTGACCTCGGTCAGGTCGGCCGCGACGGAGCCGCTCACGCCTCGCTCCGCTCGGACGGGGTACTCACCGCGACACCAGCTCCAGTTCGTCCTCCTCGGCCTCGCGCGGCCCGGCCTCGCCCTCCTCGGGTGCGCCGGCGCGCAGCAGCAGGTCCCGCCCGCGGGCCAGCCGGTGGTCCAGGCGGGCGCCGTCGTCCTCGGCGGCCAGCCCGGCCGCGAGCTCGACCGAGCCGTCCGGCCCCTCCTCGTCCGCCACCGGGTCCGGCGCGAACGCCCACAGCGCCGACAGCAGCACGAGCTCGGCGACCTCGTCCGACTCGCACCCGTCGAGCAGGTCCGACAGCCGGGCCGGTGCCGCGCGGGCGGTGTCGAGCACGCCGCGCGCCGCCTCGACGACGGCCGCGGGGTAGCGCTGGACGTCCTCCTCCGCCGCCGCTTCGACGCCGGCCTCCTCCGCCACCGGCTCGACGGTCTCCCGCTGGCGCGGCGGCACCCAGAGCTGGTCGAGCAGGTCGTCGAACCGGACGAGCCGCGGCACGCTGATCCCGAGCGACCGGTCAGCGAACGCGGTGGTGACCTCCACCGCCTGCTCGCGCGGCAGGTCCAGGGCGGGGCGCAGGACGTCCTCCCCGAGGGCGAGCATCCGCAGCCGGCGGCGCTTCGTCAGTCGCTGCCGGACCTGGGCGGCGAGGAAGACCTCGCGGGCGCCCACCAGCCGTCTCTCCAGGTCGAGGTGCACCTGCCGGACCCGCCCGAGCAGGTCGACGATCCGGCCGGACGCCGCCCGCACGTCCCCGCTCGTCTCGGCGTCGAGCCCGCTCTGCACGTGCTCGAGGAACCGGTCGTCCTCCGCGATCCGCTCCTCCACGTGCCGGCGGGCGATCGCGAGCCGCTCCGGCACGTCGACCAGCCAGTCGTGGCTGCCGACGTCCCGCCGCGTGGCGTCGAGCAGCTCGGACAACGTGGCCGCGATGCCGACGGACGTGCGTTCGGCCTGGGCGGCGGTGCGGACCGCGGCGTCGAAGCGGCGGTCGTCGAGCTGGCGCTGCAGGACGTGGGCGAGGGCGCGGTCGGCGTCCTCCAGGTCCACGTCGAGCCCGTGCAGGAACAACGTGATCGCCTGGTCCGACGCCGTGAGCACCGGCCCGTACTCCGCGTCCCGCAACGACAGCAGCCGGAAGCTGTAGGGCTCGCGCTCCACCCGCTCGCCGGAGAGGTCGGCGAACCAGTAGGTGAAGCGGCGGTGCTCGTGCGCCTCGTTGAGCAGGCCCTTCAGCACCACCTGCGCGACGTCCCGGGCCTGGTGCGCGCGGTCCGGCCGCATCCGGGCGGCCAGCGCTGTGAGGTCGTCCGCCACCTCCTCGAGGGTGGCCTCGCGCGCGAAGCCCATCGACCCGACCACCAGGTCCACGGCGGCCAGGGCGAGCTGGCGGAGATCGAACAGCTCGTCGTCGATCCCGGCGTGGGCGGCGTTGCGCACCAGCCGCGCGATCGGGTCGGTGAGCGCGAGCGCGCGCCACCGCGCCCGGGCGGTCGCGTCCGCCGCGGGCGACACCACGGAGGCGGCGGCCGTCATGGTCACGACCTTAGAAGGGCCTACCGACAGAAAACTCTCAGGCCCCTCTCACCTGGGATCGGGACACTCGGAGAGGAAATGGAAAGGAGACCTCCGTGATCGCCTCCCTCCTCGGGCTGCTGCTGGTGCTGTTCCAGCTGGTCCTGCTCGCGCGGGTGGTCGTCGACTGGATCGGGGTGCTCTCCCCCGGCAGCGGCGGCTCCGCCCTCTACCAGGCCCGTCGCGTGACCCACGGCATCACCGAGCCCGTGATCGCGCCGGTCCGTCGCGTGGTCAGGCCGGTGAACCTCGGCGGGATCAGCCTCGACCTGGCCTTCATCATCGTCTTCGTCGGCGTGCTGATCCTCCGCACCGCGATCGTCCCGCTCATCCCGTTCTGATCGCGCCGGGCGCCCCGCATACCCCACCCCCACCCGGGTAGGCGGGGTCATGACCGACCCTCAGAACCCCGAGACCAGCAGGGCCGAGGACGAGCCGGCGCTGCCCGACGACCCCGTGGACCAGGACGCCGAGCCGACGATGACGGCGCCGGCCGAGAACCGGCCGGATGGGGGCACGCAGGATCCCCGCGGTGACAGCCCGGACGTGGCGGACGCCGACGGCGAGGGGTGACCCCGGGCTCAGCCCGTCTGCGGCGAGTCCTCCCCCGGCAGCAGTACGCGGGCGAGCCGGCGGATGCGTTCGGGGGTGACCCGGCCCTGCACGGAGTCCCGCACGACCCGGAAGCGGGCCGCCCGGACCTGCCGCGCGGTCACCTCGGTGACCACGGGCTCGTCAGCCTGGTCGCTCATCGTCGTCCTCCGTGTCGAGCACGAACCTCTCGCGGGCCGCACCCGGTGGTTCCGGCGGCGCGAAGGCCCGGTCGAGCTCGTCCAGGATAGCGTCGACCCGCTTCGCGTACCGCCGGTTGAAGGCGTACCAGTGCCCCGCGATCCGCCGCTCCTCCAGCATGTGGCGGGCGGCCTCCGGCGCGACCTTCCCCTCGACGACCCAGTCGTACACCTGGCTGCACCAGCCGAGCAGCGCGGTGTCCTCCTCGCGGCGCCGCTTGCCCTCGCCGACCAGCAGGTTCGCCACGGCGCCGAGCAGCGCGCCGAGGAGCCCGCCCAGGAAGCTCATCCACGTCGCAGCCATCGACGCGGACGCTAGCGGGCGCCACCGACGAAACCGCCCCCGCACCGCCGGGGCTACCCGTGTCGCTTCAACTCGTGGAAGAACCCGTCGACGACCTGCAGCTCCCCCGCCCGCACGATCTGGTCGTACACGTACTTCCCGACAGCCAGGTCGAGCACGCCCAGCCCGAACGGCGAGAAGATCACGGTGCCCTCGGCCGGCACCGACGCGCGCCCGGACAGGACGTCGTCGAGCGTCCCGGCCAGGAAGTCCCGGTGCCCGAGCCGCTGCTCCACCAGGTGCGGCGACGTGTCCGCCTTGAGGCAGTGCTCGACGTCGTCGACGTAGTTGGTCGCCTCCAGCAGGATCTCCGGCGCGAGGTCGCGCAGCGAGACGTGCAGGACCAGCGGCCCGTGGTCGAACCACGAGACGTCCGTGACGTGCGGGGTGCCGGCGATCGTCGCGAAGACCACCAGGTCGCTGCCTCGGATCAGCTCTTCGGGGGTGTCGTACAGCGTGACCCGCCCCGGCGTGCCCGTGCGTTCGAGGTGCCCGCGGAAGCCGGCGGCGCTGTCCGCCGACAGGTCGAACACGCCGATCTCCTCGAACTCCCAGCCGGTGCCCGCGAGGAAGGTCTGGATGTACCGCGCGATCAGGCCCGTACCGAAGAAGCCGACGCGGGTCGGCCGCTTGCGACCCTCGCTCAGCCGGTCCGCCGCGAGCGCCGCCGAGGAGGCGGTGCGGGTGGCGCTGATGATCGAGCTCTCCATGCAGGCGAAGGGGTAGCCGGTGTCGTGGTCGTTGAGGATCAGCACGGCGGAGGCGCGCGGGATCCCGGCCTGGACGTTGCCGGGGAAGCTGGAGATCCACTTCAGCCCGTCGACCGGGGTCTGCCCGCCGAGCGAGGCCGGCAGCGCGATGATCCGGGAGGTCGGCCGGTCCGGGAACCGCAGGAAGTACGACGGCGGGTTCACCGTGTCCCCCGCCCCGTGCAGCCGGTAGGTGGCCTCGACGAGATCGGTGATCTCCCGCTCGCGTCCCGCCAGCGCCCCTTGGACCTGCGATCCCGACACGACGGCGAACGGCGGCACCGTGAGTTCGGCGCCCGAGGGCGCCGCGGCGGGGTCGACGGCGGTCACTGCGCACCGCCCTGCGGGGCGCAGTCGGCGAGCTTGACCGAGTCGGCGAGCCCGACGAGCACCTGCCGGTCGCCCTGGTAGGCCTCGCGGCTGTGCGCGCACCGGACGTTGTCGACGAGCAGCAGGTCACCGGCCTGCCACGGCTCGCGCAGCGTGTGGGCGGTGTAGACGTCGTTGATCAGCGCGATGACCTCGGGGCCGATCGGGTCGCCGTTGCCGAACCTCGTGGTGAACGGCAGGCCGTCGGACCCGTAGGTGTCGACGAGGAACTCGCGGACGTCCGGGTCGAGCGTGAACTCGTTGAGGAAGGCGATCTGGTTGAACCAGCACCGCGCCCCGCTGACCGGATGCCGGACGACGGCGAGCCGGCGCTGCCGGGTCTTGAGGCCGCCGTCGGCGGTCCACTCGAAGTCGATCGCGTTGCCGCGGCAGTAGGCCTCGACGGCGGCGCGGTCGTCCGTGCCGAAGGCGTCCGGCCACGAGGCGCCGATCTCGTCGTTGTACGTGCGGGTGAGCATCCAGCCCTCGCGCTCGAAGCGGGCGACGAGGTCGGCGGGCAGCGCCTCGAGCACCGCGGAGGCGTCGGAGACCGTGGTGGCGCCGCCGGACGCGGGCGGGTTGAGGCAGGCGAACAGCATGAGGCCCGGGAACTCGAGCGTGTAGCTCAGCTCGTGGTGCATGCACATCTGCTGGTTGGCGGGCCACGAGGTCGACGAGTGCACGCCGTCGCCGAAGTGCTGGCGCGGGGCGAAGGCCTCGCGCTCGCCGAGCAGGGTGTTCGTGAGCCCGCGGAAGACGGCCGCGGTGGCCGCCCAGTCCTGCAGGCCGAGGCCGCGCACGAACAGGTGCCCGTACTGCGTCACCAGGTTCCGGACGGTGTCCCGGTTCTGGGCGGCCCACGCGGCGGGCCCCTGCGGCGCGGTGGTGGTGAGGACGACGGGCCCACCGGGTCGCTGGGTGAGGTCCAGTGCGGGTGCGGGCTGGGTCATGTCTTGTCCTTCCGAGGGTGTGCGACTCGTGGGTCCGGTCAGGAAGAGGCGGCGCGGACCGCGTCGAGTACGACGACCGCCGCGTCGTGGGGCCGGCTCCGGAGGAAGTGGTGCCCGCCCCCGTCCAGCTCTCGGGTCTGCACCTCCCCCGCCAGGAGCTCCCAGTCCCGGCGCCGGGACTCGTCCGCCGTGCTCGGGTCGTCCGCGGCCCGGACCACCGCGACGGGCGGGGTGACCTTGATCCCGGACGTGGCGGCGTCGGCCAGGTAGCGGTGCGCCTCGATGCAGTCGTGGCGGTACGCCGCCGCGACCCGCTGGGCCCCCTCCGGGTCGAGCTGGGCCAGCTCCGGGTACAGGCCGGTCTCGCGCAGCCGGTCGACCAGCGCGGCGTCCGACCGGCCGGACAGCTCGACGATCCCGTTCCGCCGGGTCATCGGGTCGCCGAGCTGCTGCGAGGACAGGACGACCAGCTCGACGCGCACGCCCCGCTCGTCCAGCGCCCGGGCCGCGGCGACGGCGTACGCCGTGCCCGAGGAGTGCCCCCACAGGAGCACACGGGTGAGGTTCTTCGCGGCGATCTCGGCGACGACGCGGTCGACGATCTCGCCGAGCGGCACGAACTTCTCCGTGGTGGACGGGTCGTGGCCGGGCGGCTCGACGCCGTACACGGTGAGGCCGGACAGCGCGCCGAGCTCGGTGGCCACCGGCCGGAAGTTGACGGCGTTGCCGCCGGCGGGCGGGAAGCAGATCAGCGCCCGGCCCGGGTCGGCCCCGGTGACCAGCGGCTGCAGCAGCTCCGCCGGGGCGGCGGCGACGGCCGGGTCGGCCGGCTGGGCGGGTGCGTCGAGCAGGGTGGCGAGGTCGGCGAGCACCGGGTTGCGGGTGATGTCCTTGAGCGACACCGCCCGGTCCAGCGCGACCGCGAGCTTCACCGCGGACAGCGACGAGCCGCCGCGGTCGAAGAAGTGGTCGTGCCGGCTGATCTCCGCCTCCGGGACCCCGAGGATCTGGGCGAACGCGGCGGCCAGCCGCTGCTCGGCGGGGGTCGCCGGAGCCTCGTGGTCGGCGGCGGCCGCGGGCTCCTGGCCCAGCTCGGCGGCGAGCGCGGTCAGCGCCTTCTTGTCGATCTTGCCATTGGCGGTCAGCGGCAACGGCTCCCGGCGGTGGAAGGCCGCGGGAACCATGTACACCGGCAGCGTGCGGGCCAGACCGTCCCGCAGCAGGTCGACGGGCAGGTCCTCGGCGGCGGCGTAGAAGGCGACCAGCTGCGCACCGGCACCCGGCCGCTCGGCCACGACGACGGCGCCGTCGCGCACCCCGGGGATGCCCAGCAGCGCGTTCTCGATCTCGCCGATCTCGATGCGGAAGCCCCGGATCTTGACCTGGCTGTCCCGGCGGCCGAGGAACTCGAGCTTGCCCTCGGGCGTCCAGCGGCCGTAGTCGCCGCCGCGGTAGAGCCGCTCCCCCGGCACGTGCGGGTCGGTCAGGTAGACCGCGCGCGTGCGATCCGGGTCGTTGACGTACCCGCGGCCCACGCAGACCCCGGCGAAGCAGATCAGGCCGGGCGCGCCGAGCGGGACCGGCTCGAGGTTCTCGTCGGTCACGTACACCCGCACGTTCCGCACCGCGGGGCCGAGCAGGACCTTGGCCGGCGCGGACCGCATGACCTCGTGGTTGGTGTCGTCGGAGGTCTCGGTCAGGCCGTAGGCGTTGACCAGCGACACGCCCTGCACCTGCCCGAAGAAGCGCTGGGCGAGCTCGGTCTTCAGGGCCTCGCCGGTCGCCGAGACGCACCGCAGGTCGGGCAGCGCGCGGCCGGTGCGCTCCAGGTAGGACAGCACGACCTCGAGGTAGGACGGCACGACCTGCATGACCGCGACCCGCTCGCCGACGACGGTGTCGACGAACCGCTCGACGTCGAGGATCGAGTCCTGATCCACCACGACGGTCCGGCCGCCGACCAGCAGTGCCGACACCAGCTGCCAGAGCGAGATGTCGAAGCACTGCGGGGCGATCTCGGCGACGACCGCGCCCTCGGCGATCTCCAGGTCCTCGATCTTGGCGAGCAGGTGGTTGAGCATCCCGGCGTGCTCGCACATCGCGCCCTTGGGCTCGCCGGTGGAGCCGGAGGTGAAGTAGACGTACGCGGCCTGGTCGGGGCCGACCTCGATGCCGAGGTCGGAGCCGTCGGGCTCCTCCGCGAGCGCGGTGGCCAGCGTGAGCACGCGGACCTCGGGCATCGCGTCGAGGGCGCGGTCGAGGGTCTCCGTGCTGCCCGGCTCGGTGACGACCAGGACCGCGTCGCCGCGGGTCAGCGTCTTGCGGATGCGCTCGGCCGGGAAGTGCGGCTCGATCGGCAGGTACACCCCGCCCGCCTTGAACACGGCGAGCACGGCGGCCATCCAGTCGAGGTTGCGCTCCATGACCACGCCCACGACGCCCTCGCGCTCCAGCCCGCGGGCCCGCAGCGCGCGGGCGAGGCGGTTGGCGCGGTCGTTCAGCTCGGCGTAGGTCCAGCGCACGTCGCCCTGGACGGCGGCGACGGCGTCGGGGTGGCGGCGGACGCGCTCCTCGACCAGCTCGTGGAAGCGCCGGTCGGGCAGCGGGCGGATCGGACCGGCGAGCCCCTCGAGCTGGAAGGCGCGCTCGGAGTCGGAGAGCAGCGTCGACGCCGTGTGGTCGGCGTCGGGATCGGCGGTGAGTTGGGCGAGCGCGGCGAGGTGGTACCCCGCGATCCGGGACCCGGCGGCGGCGTCGAGGACGTCCGTGCGGTGCCGTAGCTGCAGGTGCCCGTCGCGGACGCCGACCGTGAGCACGACGTCCCCCGTGGGCTCCGGTGCCGGTCCGGCGGGGTCGACCACGGTCTCGAACACCGGACCGGACACGCCGAGCTCGGCGCGCAGCCCGTCGACCGGGAAGTCCTGGTGGGTGTGCAGCTCGGCGGCGGTCCGCCCGGCGGCCTCGACCAGGGTGCGCCACGGGCCGGGCACCACGGGCAGGCGCAACGGCAGCGGCCCGGCCGGCGTCACCAGTCCGGCGACGGTCTCGGCCTCGCCGGACACCGCGGCCAGCACCCTCGCGTGGGCGGCGACGAGCGCGGCCTCGGTCACCGGGCCGGGCAACGGCACCTCGACCAGCTCGACGCCCGGGCGCGGCTCGAGGGTCCAGCGCGGGACCGTGGTGTGGCCGCCCGCCGTGAGCGCGGCGGTCCACCAGACGCGGGCCGCGCTGCCGGGGGCGCAGGTCGGAGCGGCGGTCGGCGAGGTCATCAGGCTCTCCGGGGTCAGGACGGGCGTGGTCGGGGGGAACGGCCGCAGCGGGCCGGACGGTGTGGTCATCGGGGGGCTCCTAGCGGGCCGTGAGCAGGGCGGCGGTCCAGTCGGACGCGCCCCGGTCGGTCGGGGACGGGAGGGCGGGCGGGGCCGGCGCGGGCGGGTCGGCCAGCTCGTGGGCCGGGTTGCCGCCCCACCGGGCGCCCGCCGGGATCTCCTCGCCCTTCATGACGAAGGAGTCGGGGGCGATCTCCGCGGCGTCGCCGACGGTGACGCCGTAGTGGACGAAGGCGCCGAGGCCGAGGGTCACGCCCGCACCGAGCGTGGTGCGGTCGGACTTGAAGGCGCCGTCCTCCTGCGAGTGGCACTGGATGGTGGTGCCGAAGTTGAGCGTGCAGTCGTCGCCGATGGCGGTCAGCGTGCGCTCGGTGAGGCCGATGCCGTCGTCGAACACCCGGCGGCCCACCCGGACCCCGAGCATCCGCGCGACGAGGTTCTTGTACGGCGTGCCGCCGAGCAGCTTCTCCATCGGCGGGACCACGAGCTTCCAGAAGCGCTCGTGGCGCCAGAAGGCCTTGTCGTAGATCGAGCAGGACTTCGGGCGGAGCCGGCGGAAGCCGACGATCAGCCGCTCCCACAGCACGAACCAGACGATCGTGAACAGCAGGCTCGCCACCACTTCCAGCCCGAACGCCACCGCGCCGAAGTCCTGGAAGTGGTCCAGCGCCAGCAGGCCGAGCAGCAGCAGGCCGAGGACGTGCCCCCAGCGCACCAGCAGCGCGAGGCCGATGGTGACGAGGTTGTGCAGGTTCTTGCGGCGCAGCCGGCGGCGGCGCTCCCGCATGTCGATCTCCAGCACCCGGTCCCGCTGCACGGTGCGGGGGATCTCGAAGGCGGGCGAGCCGAGCAGGCCCACCCCCTGGCGGACCGGACCGTCGACCGGCACCGCGACCTTGGTGGCGAGCAGGCAGTCGTCGCCGATGCGCCCGCCGATCGGGTAGGCGATGGCGTTGCCGAGGAAGCTGTTGCGGCCGATGGCGACCCGCGCGGTGCGGAACGAGGTGTTGGAGAAGTCGGCGTTGTTCACCGAGAGTCCGTCGGCGACGACGGTGCCGCGGCCCACCGAGGTGAGGAACGGCGTCTCCTGGGCGATGGCCGAGCCGAAGTTCGAGCCGGTCTGCTCGACCTTGCCGAGGTCGTACCCCAGCAGGTACAGGTAGCCGACGATGAACGAGCTGTCCCCGAACAGGTAGACGAAGGTCTTCACGTTCGTGAGCCGGGTGACGGTGCGGTGCAGCGAGTACCGCCACCCGTGCATCGGGTACACGCGGTCCGGCCGGACGAACAGGGCCACCAGCCGCGGGACGGTGAGCACGATCAGCAGCCCGACGGCCAGGCCGCCGAAGACGATGATCGCCGACTCGGCCAGGGCCTCCAGGTAGAACGCCGAGGTGGTGTACCCGAGGACGCCGGGCTGGAGCAGCTCCTTGAACCGCGGCACGGCGTTCACCACGATGTACAGCCCGCCGAAGCCCAGCGGCAGGTAGATCGCGAACAGCTTGACCAGCTGGCTCGTCACGTAGCTGACCTTGCGCAGCGCCCGGATCCGAAGGGGCGGGACGGCGCGGAAGTCGGTGTCCGTGGGGACGGCCGGCGAGCCGTGCCAGCTCTGCCCCGCCGGGACGCTCTGCCCGCGGTGCAGCGAGGACGCGTGCCCCAGCTGCGCGCCGTCGCCCATCGCGGTGCCGATGTCCAGCACGCTCTTGTCGCCGACGACGACGTCCTGGCCCAGCGTGACCCGTCCGGTCTGGATCTTGCCCGCGTGCGCGCGGTAGCCCGGCATCAGGGCGTCCTTGCGGATGACCGTGCCCGAGCCGATCGTCACCAGGTCGGTGCAGACCGGCAGGTTCCGGGTGAGGATCACGACGTCCCTGCCGACCTTCGCCCCGAGGGCGCGCAGGTAGAGCGTGTAGATCGGCGAGCCGACCATCAGCAGGGCGATCGGGTTGCCGCGCACGAGCGTCTTCACGAGCCAGAACCGGAAGTACCGCAGGCTCCAGACCGGGAACTCCTTCTCCTTCCAGCGCCCGACCAGCACCCACTTCGCGACGACCGGCAGCAGGCACAGCGCCAGGAACGCGCCCGCCCCGGCCTCGACCGACCGGATGTAGGTCTCGAGCACGGTCGTGCTCGTGGAGATCCACCTGTAGGCCCGGTCCATGACGACGCCGGCGGCGGTCGCGTAGAGCGCGAACACCAGCAGCTGCAGGAACCCGGTGACGTAGTAGCCGAACGTGCTGTGCCGCACCGGGACGACCGGCGCGGGCGCGGCCTGCACCGGGGCCGGGGCGGCTGTGCTCGGCGCGGCCGCGGCGGCCATGCCGGCGATCGTCGGGTTGGCGTAGACGTCCCGGATCGAGATGGACGGCAGGTCCTCCCGCTTGCGCAACCGGGCGCAGAACCGGGTCATCACCATCGAGTCGGCGCCCAGGTCGTCGAACACGTTGCGATCCGTCGGCACGCGGTCGACCCCGAGCACCTCGGCCAGCACCTGGGCCAGCCCGTGGACGACGTCGTCGCCGGCCGCGCCCACGGGGACGACCGGGGCGGCGACGGGCATCGACGGCGCGAAGGCGGTCGCGAGCCCGGCGATCGTCGGGTGGGCGTAGACGTCCTTGATCGAGATCGACGGCAGGTCGGCCCGCTTGCGCAACCGGGCGCAGAACCGGGTCATCACCATCGAGTCGGCGCCGAGGTCGTCGAAGACGTTGCGGTCGGTCGGGACGTGCTCCACCGCCAGCACCTCGGCCAGCACGCTCGCCAGCGACGAGGCGAGACCCGCGGAGGACGGGGCCTTGGCCGGGGCGGGCGCCGGGGCGGCCGGGGCGGGTGCCAGTGCGGCCGGGGTGGGCGCCGGGGCCGCCGGCGCGACCGGCAGCGGGGCCGGGGTCGGCGGCACGACCGGCCGCGGGGCCGGAGCGGGACGGGCCGGGGCCGAGGTCCGCGGGAAGGGTGTCGGCGTCATGGGAGCCGAGGTGCGCGGGAACGGCGTCGGCCGCGTCGACCGCGGGAACGGCGAGGGCGCCGGGGGCCGCGGGGCCTGCGTCGGAGCGGACGCCGCCGGACGCGGGGCCGGGCTCGGCGCCCGGTTCGGCGCGGGGCTCGGGGCGGGGCCGGTCTGCCGAGGGAAGGGCGTGGGCCGCACCGGTGCCGGGGCGCTCGCCCGCGGGTAGGGCGTGGGCCGCCGGGTCGCCGGCTTCTCCGGAGCCGGGGCCGGCGCCGTCGAGCCGATGATCTGGTCGAACGTCAGGATGCCCGGCTGCGACTCCGGCCGGGGCGCCGGGGCAGGGGTCGCCGCCGGAACCGGAGCCGGAGGCGTCGCCCCGATGATCTGGTCGAGCGTGAGGTTCCCCGACGCGGCCGGCGCGGGAGGCGCGGGAGGCGCGACCGGCGCCGGAAGCACGGCCGGCGCAGAAGGCACGGGCGGGACGGGAGGCGCGGCGTCGACCGGCGTCACCGGCGGCCGCAACTGCTCCAGCTGCTCGTGCAGCCGCGCGTTCTCGGCGCGCAGCCGCGTCATCTCACCCCCGCTGAGCGGCAGCGCCTCACGGTCCACCCGCCCGTCGGCGGTCAGCGGCAGCGAGTCGAGCCGCTCCAGGCGGGCCGGCACGTGGTCCGTCGCCAGCCGCTCGCGCAGCCACGACCCGATCTCCCGCTCGGTGACCGCCGGACTGTCGGCGCGCAGCGTGTAGAAGCCGACCAGCTCGGTGACACCGGGCTCGGGCTCGTGCGGCGCGACCGCCGCCGACGCCACCCCGGGCACCGCCAGCATCACCGACTCGATCGCGGTGAGGTCGACGCGCTCGCCGTGCACCAGCACCTGCAGCGTCCGGCGGCCGCGGTACTCGATCTCGCCGGCGTCGTCGACGCGGCCGAGGTCGCCGGTCCGGTAGATCCGCCCCGAGGGGTTGCCGGGGATGCCGAGGAAGTCGTCGACGAAGGCGTCGCTCGCGGGATCGGGGAAGCCGCAGGCGAGGCCGAGCCCGGCCACGCCGATCTCGCCGGTCTCGCCGTGCCGCAACGCCCGCGCAGGCACCTCGGGGTCGAGGACGACGGTCGCGAAGGTCGGCAGCGGAACGCCGATCGTCATCGGCTTGTCGGGGTGCGCGTCCGTCCAGGTCGCCGCCACGGTCGCGCCCGGCGGCACGTACGCGACGAGGAAGCGGCGGGCCGGCCGGTGCCAGCGCGCGACCAGGCTCTGGGGGCAGGCCTCCCCCGAGACCAGCAGGAACCGCAGCTGGGGCAGGTCCGCCTCCAGCGTGGCCAGCACGGCCGGGGTGGTGCACAGCGCGGTGACCCGGCGCTCGGCCAGGACGGCGTGCAGGACGTCGCCGACGAGGCGCGGGCCGTCGGGTGCGGGCACCAGGGTGGCGCCTGCCGCCCAGGCCATCCAGACCTCCTCGATGCCGCCTCCGGAGAACAGGGCCCGGCCCTGGTAGAGGCGGTGCCCGCGAACACCGAAGGTCTCGGACGAGACCCGGACGGCGTTGCACATGCTGCGGTGGTCGATCTCCACGCGCTCGGACCAGCCGGCGGGGCCGGGTACGTGCACGACGTACGCGGGCCGGTCGACGGGTTCGCCGCGCTCGGCGGGCTGCAGCCGCTGCGGGCTCATCTCGGCGATCAGGGCGGCCGCGTCGTCGACGGTCAGGATCTCGGCGCCCGCGGGCAGCGACCCGACGACGGCGACGCGTCCGCGCAGGTGCGAGCGGGTGAGCACGAGCCGGACCTCGGCGTCGGCCACGAGGAAGCCGAGCCGCTCGGTCGGGGCGTCGGGGTCCAGCGGCACGCAGGTGGCGCCGATCTTGAGGACCGCGAGGAGGGCGACGTAGGTCTCGACCCGGACGTCGAACAGCAGGGCGACCCGGTCACCGGGGCGGGCGCCGTGCAGGCGCAGGTAGCGGGCGAGACGGTTGGCGCGGGCGTCGAGCTCGTCGTAGGTCAGCGAGGCCCCGGGGCCGTCGACGGCGAGCTGGCCGGCACGGCCGTACTCCCGGATCCAGTCGCACCGTTCCTCGAACACGGAGTCCAGGCGCTCGTGGCGACGGACCCGCCAGCCCTGCGCCTCGTGCCGGTCGACGAGGACCAGCTCCGAGAGCGGGGCGGGCGGGCCCGCGGGGGCCTCCGCCGGGGCGGACCCCGGGGTGGGCGGCAGCAGTGCCATCTTCTCAGGCCACCAGGCTCTCGTCGGCCGGCTCGGCGAGCACGTCCTCGCCGAAGTTGTCCCGGACCCACTCGGTTCGGTACAGCGTCTCCAGGTAGCGTTCGCCCAGATCGGGGGCGAGCGTTACCGACGTGAGGTGCCCGGCCGAGTTCTGGTCCAGCCAGGCCTTCGCGCCGCTGACCACCGTGCCCGTAGATCCGCCGAAGAGAAAGCCCTTTCTCGCGATCCGGTGACACATGGCGACCGCGTCGGCCTCCTCGACGAACACCACGTCGTCGATGTAGGACCGGTCGAAGATCTCCGGCACGACGCTCGTGCCCAGGCCGGGGATCAGCCGGCGCCCGGAGGGCTGCCCGAAGGTCACCGAGCCGACGGCGTCGACGGCCACGATGTGCACGTCCGGGCGGTACTGGCGGAACCAGCGGGCGCAGCCCATCAGCGTGCCGGTGGTGCCGGCGCCGACGAACAGGACGTCGAGCTGCGGGAACTCCTCGGCGATGGCCGGCGCGGTGGTGCGGAAGTGCGCCTTCCAGCTGTTCGGGTTGCTGTACTGGTTCAGGCAGTGGGCGCGCGGGTCGGCCGCGAGGACGGCCCGCACGTACGCCTGGCGCGCACCGAGGAAGCCCTCGGGGCCCGCCTCGCGGATCACGCGGACGTCCGTGCCCATGGCCTCCATCAGCTGGATGGTGGCGGCGTTGCAGCGGATGTCGGTGACGCAGATGAAGCGGTAGCCCTTGTTGGCGGCGATGATGCTCAGCGCCACGCCCAGGTTGCCGGACGACGACTCGACGAGCGTCGAGCCGGGCCCGATCTCCCCCGCACGCTCGGCAGCCTCGACCATGGAGGCGGCGGCCTTGAGCTTCACGGAGCCGGCGAAGTTGAAGCCCTCGCACTTCAGGTACAGCTCGTGTCCGACGATCGAGCGGAGGTCGACGAACAGTCGCTCCTCGGTGAATTCCTGCGGACCGGTCACGATCGGCATTGCTGTCTCCCCCCATCGAGCAGCCTCGGTGCTGCTGCGTTCCCCCGGTTCGTCGGCCGCCGTTGGTGCGGTTCGACGGGAACGAGAATGCTCTGGGGAGAGCCCTGGGACATTGGGGCAGATACCCGAGGTGACGGAGTGATCCCCCTGACCCCACCGGGGGTTTACCCCCGGTCCTCCGGGGGCCCCCTCCCTCGCCGCGCGGGCCCCGACCCCGACCCTTCTCGGCAGCCCGCCGAAGCGGGTGCGTCACCAGCGCCCGCCGGAGCGGGCCCGTCGGGGGAGGACACCGTGTCCGGAGGGAACGTCGCAGGAGCACCGGAGCCGCCGAGCCGCATGCAGCTGGGCCTGGCCACCGGGGTGCCCTTCGGCCTGTTCTGGGGCGTGCTCGTGGCGCTGCAGGGCGGCCCGGACGCCGACGCCGGACCCGCCGGCTACGCGATCCTGGCGGCGGCGTCGATCGTGGCCGGTGCGCCGTTCGGCCTGATCATGGCGCTGGTCCTCGGTCACCTCCAGCACCGGGCGGCGCGCCGGACCGGGGTGGCCGGGGTGGTCGCGCAGCGCACCGTGCGGGCCGCGGTGTCCGGGCCGGAGGTGCTCGCTCGCGTCCGCGAGGCCGCCGCGCTGCTGCCCGGTGGCCGGCTCACGGCCGTCGACGCCGGCCGCGCCCTGCTGCGGACCGGCGTGACCTGGCGCAGCTGGGGCGAGCGGGTCGAGGTCGAGGTGCACCCGCAGGGCCCGGCGGCCCGGGTCGTGCTGCGCAGCCGCCCGCTGGTCCCGTTCACGCTCGTCGACCAGGGCCGCAACGCCGAGAACGTGGCGCGGCTGGCCGACTGGGTGGCGGGCCTGCCCTGAGCCCCCGTTTCGCCCCCGTCGTGTCCGGGTAGGACCTGACGCCCGCACGACAGGACGGAGGTCGACGCCCGTGGACCACACGCAGGCACCGGTGCTGGAGGCGCTCGAGGCCTACCACCGCGAGCACCACACCCCGTTCACCCCGCCCGGCCACAAGCAGGGCCGCGGCGCCGATCCGCGGGTGCGGGCGGTCCTGGGCGAGGACGTCTTCCGCGCCGACGTCCTCGCCTCCAGCGGGCTCGACGACCGGGCCTCGTCCTCCGGGATCATCGCCCGGGCGCAGGAGCTCATGGCCGACGCCGTCGGCGCCGAGAACGCCTTCTTCTCCACCTGCGGGAGCTCGTTGTCGGTGAAGAGCGCGATGCTCGCCGTGGCCGGCCGGCACGGGCGGCTGCTCGTGGGCCGGGACGCGCACAAGTCCGTGATCTCCGGGCTGGTGCTCTCGGGCCTGCAGCCGGTCTGGGTGTCCCCCCGCTACGACCGCGACCAGCACCTCGCCCACCCGCCCTCGCCCGCCGACGTCGAGCGGGCCCTCGACCGGGACTCGGCCGTCGCCGGGGTGCTGATCACGAGCCCGACGCCCTACGGCACCTGCGCCGACATCTCCGCGATCGCCGAGCTGTGCCACGCGCGCGGGCTGCCGCTGCTCGTCGACGAGGCCTGGGGCGCGCACCTGCCCTTCCACGAGCGGCTGCCGACCTGGGCCATGGACGCGGGCGCGGACCTCTGCGTGGTCAGCATCCACAAGATGGGCGCCGGGCTGGAGCAGGGCTCGGTGTTCCACCAGCAGGGCGACCTGATCGACCCGACGTTCCTGGCCGCCTGCGCCGACATGCTCTCGACGACCAGCCCCAGCATCCTGCTGTGGGCCGGGATGGACGGCTGGCGGCGGCAGATGGTGGAGCACGGCCACGAGCTGCTCGGCCGGGCGCTCTACCTGGCCGCCGACGTCCGCCAGCAGGTCGACGCGATCCCCGGGCTGACCCCGCTGCGGGACCAGCTCCTCGGCGCGGAGGCCTCGCACGAGCTCGACGAGCTGAAGGTGCTGATCGACCTGTCGGAGCTCGGGATCAGCGGCTACCAGGCCGCCGACTGGCTGCGCGGGCACCGCGCGGTCGACGTCGGGCTGTCCGACCACCGCCGGATCGAGGCCCAGCTGAGCCTGGCCGACGACGCGCAGACGGCCGGGATCCTGCTCGAGGCCCTCTCGGCCATGGCGAAGGCGGCCGACGGGTTCGACACTCCGCCGCCCGTCGACCTGCCGGGCAGGTCCGCCCTCGAGACCGACGCCGAGATGATCCCGCGGGACGCCTTCTTCGCGCCCTTCGAGGACGTGCCGCTGCGGGAGGCCGAGGGGCGGGTCTGCGCCGAGCAGGTCACCCCGTACCCGCCGGGCATCCCGGTGCTGCTGCCCGGCGAGCGCGTGACCGGGGAGATCCTCGACTACCTCGCCACGGGCCTGCGGGCGGGGATGGTGCTGCCCGACCCGGCGGATCCGAAGCTGGAGACCGTGCGGGTCGTGGCCCGCTGAGCACCGGTACGCGGCACCGAATGTTCGTTCGCCCGGTCGTGGAGGGCCTCAGGCGGGCGGGATGATCCCCTCGGAGACGATGCGGACGACCTCGCCCGGCAGCGACTCGGACCCGGGCCGCCCCGGCCGGTACCACTCGATGATCGAGTTGACCGTGCCCGAGAGCAGCCGGGCGGCGAGCGAGGGCTCCACCCCGGCGCGGACCTCGCCGTCGGCCACGGCGTCGGCGACCAGCGAGGCGATCGTGGCGTCGAACGCCCGGCGCCGGGCCAGGGCCCACCGCTCGGTCTCGGTGTTGCCCCGCACCCGCAGCAGCAGGGTGACGTAGGGCAGCTCGGAGGTGAGCACCTCGACCTGGCGGAAGATGATGTGCCGCAGCCGGTCCAGGGCCGCGCCCTCCTGCGCCGCGGGCTCCTCGAGGATGCCGAACAGGCCGTCGAGCGCGCGGTTCAGCGCGGCCCGCAGCAGCTCCTCCTTGCCGCTGACGTGGTGGTAGAAGGAGGACTTCGTGATCCCCGCGGCCCGCGAGAGGTCCTCCATCGAGGTCGCGTCGTAGCCGCGGGCGTTGAACTCCTGCACGGCCACGGCGAGCAGCGACGACGCGTCGTACACCGGCCGGCGCGCACCGGCGGCACCCCGGGCGCGGCGGGTGCGCGCGGGCGGGGCGGGCGGCTCGGACGGCGCGGCGGTCATCGGCCCTCGAACGCGGGCTTGCGCTTCTCCAGGAACGCCTCGACGGCCTCGCGGTGGTCGCGGGTCACGCCGAGCCGCGCCTGCCCCTCGCCCTCGTTGGCCAGGACCGTGTCGAGCGAGGAGACGGCGCCGATCGCGACCGCCTTCTTGATCTCGGCGTAGGCGAGCGTGGGCCCGGCCGCGAGCCGGCGCGCCAGCTCCAGCCCGGTGCCGAGCACCTCCTCCGCCGGCACCACGGCCCTGACGAGCCCCGACGCCAGCGCCTGCTGGGCGTCGAAGGACTCGCCGAGCAGCAGCAGCTCGGTGGCCCGGGCGGCGCCCAACGAGTGCACGAGGCTGGCGGACAGCCCGGAGTCCGCGGTGAGCCCGATGGCGGAGAACGCCGTGGCGAAGGTGGCGGTGTCGGCGGCGACGCGCAGGTCGCAGGCCAGGGCGAAGCCGAGGCCGGCACCGACGGCGCCGCCGTTGAGCGCGCAGACGACCGGCTTCGGCATCGTCGCGATCGCCCGAACGATCGGGTTGTAGTGCTTCTCGACCGTGTCGAAGGAGGTCGCGGCGTTGCCCCGCAGGGACTCGACGTGCTCGCCGAGGTCCTGGCCGACGCAGAACGACTTGCCGGTCCCGGTCAGCAGGACGGCACGGACGGCGCCGTCGGCCGCCACCCGCTCCAGCGCCTCGAGCAGCGCCTCCTTGACCTCGACCGTGAGCGCGTTGCGCTTCGCCGGACGGTTGAGCGTGACGATCGCGACGGCCGGGTCCTCGTCGTCCGCGGTGACGAGGACCGCCGGGCCGTCGGGTTCGGCCGCACCACTGTTCGTCTGCACGCGGTCATGCTAGCGTCTCCCGGCAACCGAACGATCGTTCGCCGCGAGATCGGGTGAGCGACGGCGGACACACCGGCTTCCCGACGACGAGGAGACCGCCCGTGAGCATCCCGGTCCTGCGCAGCTATGTCTGCGGTGACTGGTACACCGCGTCCGATTCCGGGCGTCCGTTGTTCGATGCGGTGACCGGGGAGGTGATCGCCCGGGTCTCGTCCACCGGCGTCGACTTCGCCGCCGTGCTGCGGTACGGGCGTGAGGTCGGTGGGCCGGGGCTGCGGGAGTTGACCTTCCACCAGCGGGCCGGGCTGCTCAAGGCGCTGGGGCAGCATCTGCGCTCGCACCGCGAGGAGCTCTATGCGGTCTCCGCGCGGACCGGGGCGACGTTGGGGGATGCGAAGTTCGACGTCGACGGCGGGATCGGGGTGCTGCTGGCCTACGCCTCGAAGGCCAAGCGCGAACTGCCGAACGACACCGTCTACCTCGACGGGGCGGTGGAGCCGCTCGGGCGCGGCGGCACGTTCGTCGGCCAGCACCTGTGTGTCCCGCTGCGCGGGGTCGCGGTGCAGGTCAACGCGTTCAACTTCCCGGTGTGGGGGCCGCTGGAGAAGTTCGCGCCCGCGTTCCTCGCCGGCGTCCCGAGCCTGATCAAGCCGGCGTCGCCGACCGCGTTTGTGACCGCGAAGCTGGTCGAGCTGATCGTCGGCTCCGGGCTGCTGCCCGCCGGGGCGCTGCAGTTCGTGGCCGGCGCGCTGGGCGACACCTTCGACCACCTCACCGGCCAGGACCTGGTCTCGTTCACCGGGTCGGCGTCCACGGCGCAGACCCTGCGCAGCCACCCCACGCTGGTGCGCAACTGCGTGCGGTTCACCGCCGAGGCCGACTCGCTGAACTTCTCCGCCCTCGGCCCGCACGCCACCGACACCGAGGTCGAGCTGTTCGTCAAGGCCCTGGTCGCCGAGATGACCGTGAAGGCCGGGCAGAAGTGCACCGCCATCCGCCGCGCCTTCGTCCCCGCCGAGCGGGTCGACGCCGTCGTCGAGGCCGTCTCCGCCCGGCTGGCCACGACCGTGGTCGGCAACCCGGCAAGCGAGGGTGTCCGGATGGGGGCGCTCGCCTCGCTGGATCAGCGCGAGGAGGTCCGCCGCAGCGTCAAGGCGCTGGCCGACGCCGGGCGGATCGTGTTCGGCGACCCGGAGCAGGTCGAGGTGGTCGACGCGGACCCGGACCGGGGCGCGTTCGTCTCGCCGATCCTGCTGGTCGGTGACCCGGAGCGGGCCGAGCCGCACCAGGTCGAGGCCTTCGGCCCGGTCTGCACCATCCTCCCCTACCACACCACCGCACAGCTGATCGACTACGCCGCCCGCGGGCAGGGCAGCCTCGCCGGCTCCCTGGTCAGCGCCGACCCCGGGTTCGTCCGCGAGGTGGTGCTGGGCACCGCCGCGTTCCACGGGCGGCTGCTGGTGCTCAACGAGGCCGACGCCCAGGAGTCCACCGGGCACGGCTCCCCGCTGCCCCAGCTGGTGCACGGCGGGCCCGGCCGGGCCGGCGGCGGGGAGGAGATGGGCGGCCTCCGCGGGGTGCTGCACCACATGCAGCGCACCGCCATCCAGGCCGACCCGGACACCCTGGCCGCGATCACCGGCCGCTGGGTCCCCGGGGCGCAACGGCACCAGACCGAGCGGCACCCCTTCCGGCTGCACCTCGAAGAACTGCGCCCCGGCGACACCATCGTGGCCGGGCCGCGGCGGGTCACCCAGGCCGACGTCGAGCACTTCGCCGAGTTCACCGGCGACACCTTCTACGCCCACACCGACGCGCAGGCCGCCGCGGCGAACCCGCTGTTCGGTGAGCGCGTCGCGCACGGCTACCTGATCGTCTCCCTCGCCGCCGGGCTGTTCGTCGACCCCGACCCCGGCCCGGTACTGGCCAACTTCGGGGTGGACAACCTGCGCTTCCTCACCCCGGTCAAGTTCGACGACGAACTCACCGTCACCCTGACCTGCAAACAACTCACCCCGCGCGAGTCCGCCGGCTACGGCGAGGTCCGCTGGGACGCCGACGTCACCCGCCAGGACGGCGAATCCGTCGCCCGCTACGACGTCCTCACCCTCGTCGCGAAGAAGGAGCCCGACCAGTGACCAGCCCGACCGCGGCGCGCCGGCTGGGCGAGGCGCCGGACCCGCAGACCCTCGACGCGGCCGAGCGCCTGTCGACGGACGAGCTGCGCACGCTGCAGCTCGAGCGGCTGCGGTGGACGCTGCGGCACGCCTACGACAACGTGCCGCACTACCGCCGCTCCTTCGACGCCGCGGGCGTGCACCCGGACGACTGCCGCGACCTCGCGGACATCGCGAAGTTCCCCACCACCACCAAGGCCGACCTGCGCGAGAACTACCCGTTCGGGATGTTCGCCGTGCCACAGGCCGAGGTCCGCCGCATCCACGCCTCCTCGGGCACCACCGGCCGACCCACCGTCGTCGGCTACACCGAGCGCGACATCGACACCTGGGCCGGCCTGATCGCCCGCTCCATCCGTGCCGCCGGCGGCCGGCCCGGGCACAAGGTGCACAACGCCTACGGCTACGGCCTGTTCACCGGCGGGCTGGGCGCCCACTACGGCATCGAGAAACTCGGCGCCACCGCCATCCCGATCTCCGGCGGGATGACCCCGCGGCAGATCCAGCTGATCGGCGACTTCGCCCCCGACGTCATCATGGTCACCCCGTCCTACATGCTCACCCTGCTCGACGAGTTCGACCGCCAGGGCATCGACCCCCGCTCCACCTCGCTCACGGTCGGCATCTTCGGCGCCGAACCGTGGACCGAACAGATGCGCGCCGAGATCGAAGACCGCATGGACATGCACGCCGTGGACATCTACGGCCTCTCCGAGGTCATGGGCCCCGGCGTGGCCCAGGAATGCGTGGAGACCAAGGACGGGCTGCACATCTGGGAAGACCACTTCCTGCCCGAGGTCCTCGACCCCCTCGACGGCACCGTGCTCGCCGACGGCCAGGAGGGCGAACTCGTGTTCACCTCGCTCACCAAGCAGGCCCTGCCGATCATCCGCTACCGCACCCGCGACCTCACCCGGCTGCTACCCGGCACCGCACGCCCGTCCATGCGGCGCATGCAGAAGATCACCGGCCGCTCCGACGACATGATCATCCTGCGCGGGGTCAACCTGTTCCCCACCCAGATCGAGGAAATCGTCCTGCGCACCCCGGGATTCGCCCCGCACTTCCAGCTCGAACTCACCACCAAGGGCCGCATGGACGCCCTCACCGTCCGGGTCGAAGCCCGCGCGGACGCCACGGCCGAGCGCCGGGCCGAGGCCGCGGCCGAGCTGGTCCGAGCGGTCAAGGACACCATCGGCGTCTCGGTGACCTGCGACGTCGTCGACCCCGACACCCTCGAACGCTCGGTCGGCAAGCTCCAGCGGCTCCGCGACCTGCGCGCGACGTAGCAGGTCACCCCTGGTCGTGAGCGGCAACTGCCCCTCCAGGGGTAGTTGCCGCTCACCGGGTGAGGAGGGCGTGGGTCTCGGTACTCGTCGCGGAGCGGGTGCCGAGGCGGTCCAGGAGCGCGAGCAGCTCCTCCACCAGCTCGGTGTTCGACGGCCGGCGGTCGCCGGTGTGGTCCTCCAGGCCCACGCGGACGTGCCCGCCCCGCCGGATCGCGAGCTCCGCCAGCCCGCACTCCACGACGTCGCCGCCGAGGACCGCGACCGACCAGGGCAGGCCGGTGGGTTCCAGCAGCTCGAGGTAGGCGTCGAGCGCGGTCGGCGTCGGCGGCAGGCCGAACTGCAGGTCGCCCCCGAAGTACAGCTTCACGATCCCGCCCGCCGGGAGCCGCCCGGCGCGCTGCAGCGTCACGACGGTCCGCAGGAACCCCGGCTCGAAGATCGAGAAGCTGGGCAGCGCACCCAGCTCCCGGGTCCGCGCGCACATGTACTCCGTGTCGGCGATCGAGTTCTGGTAGGGCTCGGCCGCCGCAGGCGTGGGACAGCGGCCCGCGGCCGTCAGCCCCACGTTCACCGAGCCCGGGTCGATCAGCGTCATCCCGCCCAGGCCGGCCAGCTCGGCGACGTGCGCCCACCGCCGCTCGACCGGGATGCCGCGCGCCCCGGCCGCCATCGTCGGGTAGAGCAGCAGGTCCGGGTACCGCTCCCGCACCGGCCGCCAGGCCGCGCGGTAGGGGCCGGCCGCGTGCACGCCGTCGGCCGTGAACATCGGCTCGTCGTTGTGGTTGTGCAGGATCGTGGCGCCGAGCCGCGCGCAGGCCAGGGCGTCGGCGGTGATCTCGGCCGGGGTGCGCGGCACGTGCGGGTTGACGCTGCGCGGGGTGGCCCCGTTCACGGCGACCTCGACGATCACGGGTGGGCGGTCCATGCCCGTACCCTCGCCGCCCGCGCGCGCCCGGACAACCCGTGTGATTCCCTACCGCCTGGTAACCCCGGCGTCGCGCAGGGGTGCACACTCGAACCCAGCACCAGCCCTCCAGCGAAGGAGACACCCGTGCCCGAGGCAGTGATCGTCGCGGCGGCCCGCTCCCCCATCGGCCGCGCGCGCAAGGGCTCGCTCAAGGACATGCGCCCCGACGACCTGACCGTCCAGATGGTCCGCGCCGCGCTGGACCAGGTGCCCGCGCTCGACCCGACCGAGATCGACGACCTGATGCTCGGCTGCGGCCTGCCCGGCGGCGAGCAGGGCAACAACCTGGGCCGCATCGTGTCCGTGCTGCTCGGCCTCGACACCGTGCCGGGCACGACCATCACGCGGTACTGCTCGTCGTCGGTGCAGACCACCCGCATGGCGCTGCATGCGATCAAGGCGGGCGAGGGCGACGTGTTCGTCTCCGCCGGCGTCGAGACCGTGTCCCGCTTCGAGAGGGGCAGCTCGGACTCCTGGCCGGACACGCACAACCCGCTGTTCGCCGACGCCGAGGCCCGCACGGTCGCCACCGCCGAGTCCGGCACCGACACCTGGACCGACCCGCGCGCGGACGGCCGGCTGCCGGACGTCTACATCGCCATGGGCCAGACCGCGGAGAACCTCGCCCGCGCCAAGGGCGTCAGCCGCGAGGACATGGACCGCTTCGGCGTCCGCTCGCAGAACCTGGCCGAGGAGTCGATCAGGAACGGCTTCTTCGCCCACGAGATCGCCCCCGTCACGCTGCCCGACGGCTCGAAAGTCGACACCGACGACGGTCCGCGCGCCGGGGTGACCTACGAGGCGGTGTCCCAGCTCAAGCCGGTGTTCCGGCCCGACGGGTTCGTCACCGCGGGCAACTGCTGCCCGCTCAACGACGGCGCCGCGGCCCTGATCGTCATGTCCGACACGAAGGCCCGGGACCTCGGCATCACCCCGCTGGCCCGGATCATCTCCACCGGGGTCACCGGCCTCTCCCCCGAGATCATGGGGCTGGGCCCGGTCGAGGCGTCCAGGCAGGCCCTCGCCCGCGCCGGCATGACCATCGACGACGTGGACCTCGTCGAGATCAACGAGGCCTTCGCCGCGCAGGTCATCCCGTCGGCCCGCGACCTCGGCATCGACCCGTTCGGCGACAAGCTCAACGTGCACGGCGGCGCCATCGCCGTCGGCCACCCGTTCGGCATGACCGGCGCCCGGATCACCGCCACCCTGCTCAACGGCCTGCGCGCGAAGGACAAGAGCATCGGCCTGGAGACCATGTGCGTCGGCGGCGGGCAGGGCATGGCCGTGATCTACGAGCGGCTCGGCTGACTCTGCGCTGAACAGTCGTTAAGCTGCCCGGCATGGGCAGCATGGACGGCAGGGTCGCCGTCGTCACCGGTGGCGCGACCGGCCTGGGCGCGGCGGTCAGCCGCCGCCTGGCCGGCCGCGGCGCCCGGGTCGCGATCACCTACTCCCGCAGCGCCGACGAGGCCGAGGCCACGGCGGAGGAGTGCCGGGCGCGCGGCGTCGACGCCGTCGCCCTGCGCGGTGACGTCGGCGACGACGCGGCCTGCCGCAAGGTCGCCGCCGACGTCGCGCAGCGGTGGGGCCGGATCGACGTCCTGGTCAACAACGCCGGCCGCACGCGGATCGTCCCGCACTCCGACCTCGACGGGCTCGCCGCCGAGGACTTCGAGGCGATCTACCGCACCAACGTGATCGGCACCTACCAGATGACCCGGGCCGTGGTCCCGCACATGCGGGAGCGCGGGTACGGGGCCGTGGTCAACGTGTCCTCCACCAGCAGCCTCGACGGCGAGGGCTCGTCGATCGCGTACGCGGCGTCGAAGGGCGCGCTCAACACGCTGACCGTGTCGCTCTCGCGGGCGCTCGCCCCCGAGATCCGGGTCAACGCCGTGGTCCCCGGCTTCATCGGCACCCGCTGGTTCTCCGGGCCGCTCGGCGAGGAGGCGTACGAGCAGCTGGTGGGGCGGGTGCAGCAGACCACGCCGCTGCGCCGCGCGGGCACGCCCGAGGACATCGCCGTCGCCGTGGTCTTCCTGTGCGACGAGGGCGCGGAGCACATCACCGGCACCACGCTGGTCTCCGACGCCGGGGCGAGCCTGAAGCCGCGGAGCTAGACCGGCCAGACGTACGCGGTCCCCGGCTCGTCGTCGGGGAAGAGCGGGGCGTAGTGCTCCGGCAGCTTGCCGAGCAGGACCTCGCGGTGGCTGCGGTGCACACGGTCGTCGCCGAGCCAGCCCGGCAGCAGGCCCGCCGCGGCGAGCTCGGTCTGGCTGCGGGGCGGCGGCAGCCCCGCGGTCTGGAGATCGGCCCGCACCGACTCCGCCACCGTGTCGGCCTTGCCGCGGGCCGCCCACTCCTCGCAGATCGCGAGCGCGTAGGCGGCCACGCCCTCCGGATGGCCCCGCCACATCCGCACCGCGGGATGGTGCTGCCAGCCGTACCCCTCCCGCACCTGCGCACGCAGGATCTGCAGCGCCTCCACGCGCTGCTTGCCCAGCCGCCGGTCGTCGAGCGCCCGGGCACTGGCGGCGAAGTCGGGGTACGGGAGGAAGGTCTGCACCACGGACCGTGAGGTACCCGCTCGACGGCGGCCTCACCGACCCGACCGGAACCCACCGCCCCGTCATGAGTGGCGATAGTCGCCATCGCGACTATCGCCACTCACCTGTCTCCCTTGCGCACGGAGGGGGCTCAGACGGGAAGTCGGTCCTTGCCGGTCTCCCGCAGCGTGAACACGGTGACCAGGCCGACCAGCGCCACGCCCAGCACCCAGAAGGCGGGGGACATCGCGTTGCCCGTGCTCTCCACCAGCTGCGCCGCCACGTAGGGCGCGGTGCCACCGGCGAGGATGGTGCCGATGTTGAAGCCCAGCGCCACGCCCGTGTACCGGATCCGGCGCGGGAACAGCTCGGTGAACTGCGGGAACGCCGGCACCTGCGCGAGCCCGTTGACCGCCATGTAGACGACGTAGACCAGGGTGACGACCACGATGCTGGACGTGGCGCCGAGCAGCGCGAACGCGGGCCAGGCCAGGATCAGGTAGAGCACGTAGGCCGAGATCAGGACCGGGCGGCGGCCGAAGCGGTCCGTGAGCATGCCGGCGAGCGGGTAGGTGGCGCAGGCCAGCGCGATGCCGATCGCGGACGCCCAGTACACCGACTGCTTGTCGAAGCCCTCCGTCTGGATGAGGTAGGTGGAGAAGTAGGTCAGGCCGACGTACCCGGTGCCGTTCATGGCGATCGCGATGCCGATGACCCGCAGCACCGAGCCCGGCTTCTCCTTGATCACGGTCAGCAGCGGGCTGCGCTCGACCTCGTGCTTCTCGGCCATCGCCTCGAACTCGGCGGTGTCCTCCAGCCGGACCCGCACCCAGAGGCAGATCGCGGCCAGCGGCAGCGCGATCAGGAACGGCACCCGCCAGCCCCAGGAGGCCATCTGCTCGGCGGTGGTCAGCGCCGTCACCAGGCCGACGACGGCCGCGGCGACCGAGAAGCCGAGTGTGGAGCCGACCGGCGTCAGCGAGCCGAACAGCCCGCGCCGGCCGGGCGGGGCGGACTCGGCGACGTAGGTGGCCGCGCCGCCGATCTCGCCACCGGCGGAGAAGCCCTGGGCGAGCCGGACCAGCACCAGCAGGATCGGCGCGAGCACGCCCGCGGTGGCGTAGCTGGGCAGGATGCCGAGGATGCCGGAGAAGAGCCCCATCGTCACGACGGTGACGACGAGCGCGTGCCGGCGGCCGCGGCGGTCGCCGAGCCGGCCGAAGAACCAGCCACCGAGCGGGCGCATCACGTACGCCGAGCCGAACACGGCCAGGGTGAGCAGCACGGACACCGCGGGCTGGTCGCTGGGGAAGAACAGCGGGCCGAGGGTCACGGCGAGGAAGGCGTAGACGCTGAAGTCGTAGTACTCGATCAGCGTGCCCACACCGCCGGCGAGGGCGGCTCTGCGGGCGGACAGGGTGGAGGTCGGCGACGCGGCCGTGGTGGTCATGGCGGTTCCGTTCGTCCTCGAGCGGGCTGAGCGGGAAGGGTCAGACGCGGGAGTGTTCGGCGAGCAGCAGCTTGAGCGAGCCGCCCGCCTCGATCACCCGGACCACGCGGTCGCTGGGTGGGGTGCCGTGCAGCCGGACGCCGTCGGCGAGCGTGACGACGGCCTTGCGCCAGTCGACGGACACGGCGTCGCCGGTGGTCACGGCGTCGCTGATGCCGGGGACGGTCAGCAGCGGCATGCCGTTGTAGGTCTCGCCGCGCCAGAAGCCGGGCGAGAAGGATTCGGCCAGCACTGCGGCGATCCCGAGATCGCGCAGCGCCACCATCGGCGGGTAGTGCGGGTGGCCGTAGCCGAAGTTCCGGCCGCCGACGATCACGTCCCCCGGCCGCACGCGATCGGCGAAGGCCGGGTCGTAGGCCTCCATCACCTTGCTGCGCAGGAACTCCGCGTCGTAGGACTTGATGTTCTCGACGCCGATCACCAGGTCGATGTCGAAGTCGTCGCCGAAGACCCAGGCGACGCGGCCCTCGATCAGGTCGGGCGGCGGCGGGTAGTCGCGCGCGGCGCTCACGAGCGGGACACCTCCTCGGCGGCCGTGATCGTGCCGGCCACTGCGCTCGCCGCGACGGTGAAGGCCGATCCCATGTAGATGTTCGCCGCCGTGCTGCCCATCCGGCCGGAGATGTTGAGCACGCCGGTGGAGATGCAGTTCTCGTCCGGCTGCAGCGGCTTCTGGTAGCCGAAGCAGAAGTCGCAGCTGGACCGCGCGATCTGCGCGCCCGCCCTGCGCAGCACGTCGAGCAGGCCCTCGTCCTCCGCCTGCCTGTGCACGGCGTCCGAGGTGGGGACCACGTTGAGCTCGACGCCCGGGGCGACCGTGCGGCCGTCGAGCACCAGCGCCGCGGCGCGGATGTCCTCGATCCGGCCGGAGGCGCAGGACCCGATGAAGGCCTTGGTCACCGGGGTGCCGGTGAGCTCGGCGGCGCTGCGGGTGTGGGCGCTGCGGGCGGACCCCGGGAGCACGACCTGCGGCGTGACCGTCGAGAGGTCGTAGTGGTGGACGGCGGCGTACTCGGCGTCCGCGTCCGGCAGCAGGGGCGTGAACTCCTTGCGCGCCACCCGGTTCGCGTAGGCGAGCGCCTTCTCGTCCGGCTCGAACACCGCCGAGACGGCGCCGGTGAACATCGCCATGCCGCACAGGCCCTGACGGCGGTCGATCGACATCGCCCGCGCGCCCGGCCCGGCGTACTCCATGACCTGGTGGGCGCAGCCGTCGGCGCCGTGGTCGGCGATGATGCGGTGCACCAGGTCCCGGCTGTCGACGCCCGGAGCGAACTCGCCGTCGAGCTCGAAGCGGCTGGTCGCGGGGACGTCGAGGAAGATCTGCCCGGAGACCCAGGCCTCGAGGAGGTCCCGGCGCACGCCCCAGCCCAGCGCGCCGAACGCGCCGGCGCCGGAGATGTGGCCGTCGAAGTGGACGAGGAGATTGCCCGGCAGCGCGTAGCCCAGCTCGGCCATGACCTGGTGGCCGATGCCGCGGGCCTCGTGGAGCTCGATGCCGTAGAAGTCGCACCAGTCGCGGGTGACCTGGTGGACCTCCTGCTCCTTCTCGTCGCCCTTGGTCAGCATGTGGTCGATGAAGACCACGTAGCGCTCGGGGTCGCTCAGCGTGCGGATGCCGAAGTCGTCGTGCATCTGCCGGAACATGACGTCCGTGTAGCCCGGGAAGTCGTACGCGATCATGTAGTCCGGGCGGGCGGGGAGGTTGTCCCCGGCCTGCACGGTGTCCGTGCCGGCGGCCCGGGCGAGGATCTTCTCGGTGATCGTGGAGCCCATCGTCAGCCTCCCGCCGGGAGATAGGCGTGCTGCTGCCGCTCGATCTCGTCCATGCCGATCAGACCGACGAAGTCGTGGTGCGGCAAGCCGTCCTCGCTGACCGTCGCGGGCGGCTCGCCCGCGGCGAGGCGGGTCAGGCAGCGCTGCGCGGCGCCCGTCACGGCCATGAGGATCTGGGTCGGCAGCAGCGCGAGCCGGACGCCGATCTGCTCCATGACCTCGGTGGTGAACTCGCGCTCGGTCCACGCCGACGCCGTCAGGGTGGCCATGAGCGGCACCCCGACGAGCTCGTGGCACTTCGCCCACTCCTCCACCGTGGAGAAGGTCTTGGTCACCGGCATGATCATCTCGGCGCCGGCCGCGACGTAGGCGTCGGCACGGCGCAGCGCCTCGTCGCCCTTGGCGTCCGTCCGGGCGATGACGATCATGTCGCCCGCGTTCTCCTTGACCGCGCGCACCTTCCCGACGGCCTCGGGCAGCTCGGTCAGCTCCACCTCGGCGCCCGGGATGAGCGGGCAGCGCTTCGGGGAGCGCTGGTCCTCCATGAAGACCGCCGCGACCCCGGCGTCGGCGAACCGCCGCGCGGTGCGGGCGGCGTTGACGGCGTTGCCGTAGCCGGTGTCGATGTCCGCGATCACCGGCAGGGTGCTCGACTCCCGGATCACGCGGACGGCCTGCAGGTTCTCGGACATCGTGTACAGCTCGGCGTCCGGGTACCCGAGCGCGGCGGAGATCGCGAAGCCCGACGCGCACAGGGCGTCGAAGCCGGCCTGCTCGGCCAGCCGCGCGGTCAGTCCGTCCCAGACCCCGGGGGCGTAGACGAGCCCGTGGGTCATCTTCTCGCGCAGTTCCACTGTCCACCTCTCTGTGTATCGTTATGCGATACGCGTTCCGGAAATATGGGCGAGGGAGGTGGGCGGTGTCAAGACGCCCGCATCACGCGTCGGCGAAGCCTGCGCGGCAGACCGTCGGCACGGCGATCACTAACCTGGCGACCGTGACGGAGGAGGCAGGTGGTCGGGAGACCGTCGGGTCGGTGCTGCGGGCCTGTGCGTTGCTGGGCCACTTCGGCGCGGACCGCCCGGTGATCACGCTCGCCGAGCTGACCGCCCTGTCCGGGCTGAACAAGCCGACCGTGCACCGGCTGATGACCACGTTCGTCGAGGCGGGCTGGGTGTCCCGGGACGCAGCGGGCGCCTACCGGATCCGCATGCCGCTCTTCGCGATCGGCGCCGCGGCGCTCGCCGAGTTCGACCTGCGCGCCGAGGCGCGGCCCGCCCTGGAGGCGCTCGCCGCGGAGTTCGGGGACACGGCGTTCCTGATGGTCCCGGCGGAGGCGGGCGCGGTGTGCATCGACCGCGTCGAGGGCGGGAAGCCGCTGGTCCTGGCCGCGGTCGGGATCGGGACCGTGCTGCCGTACCACGCGGCCGCGGCCCCGGTGGCCATGGTCGCCTTCGATCCCGAGATCCGGGCGCGGGTGCTGGCGGAACCCCTGCCCGCCTTCACCTCCGAGACCCACGTGGACCCCGCGGGGTTCGCCGCACACCTCGAGCACGTCCGGGTCGAGGGCGTCTCCCGGAGCCGGGACGACTACCTCACCGGTGTCTCCGCCGTCGCCGCCCCGATCCTGGGCCACAACGGTTCCCTGGTCGCCACCCTGAGCCTCGGCGGCCGCAGCGAGGACTTCGCCGGTGCGGCGGGCGAGTCCCGCGCCGCGGCCGTCCGCGCCGCCGCCGCCCGCCTCAGCGCGACGGTCGCCGCGGCACGGATCTAGGCCGTGTCTCTCGATCCGGCGCCGCCGGGCCCGGTGATCGACGTCGTTCCCGGCAAGGCAGCCGGGCTGCCCTCATACCGGGCGTATTCGGGTGGCCCGGCAACGCCGGCGGGGACGGCGCGGGCGCCGGGATCGGTGGTGGCGGTTGGGAGACACGGCTTAGGCCCCGCGCTCAGCTCTCGCGGGTGACGAGGGTGATGATGCGGACCAGGGAGGGGGCGGTGGGGGTGGAGCCGAAGCCGAAACGGACGGGCGGCCGGACCGGCGTGAGGGGACCCCGGTCCTCCCCCTCCCAGCGGACGACTGCGGCGGTGAGGCGGTGGAGGTCGAGCGCGCCGTAGTACTCGGTGCGACCCCCGCCCGCGCTGCCGACGGTCCGGACGCCGGGCAGGACGCGGCGGGCGACGGCGTCGATCGTGCCGATCCAGCGGGGTGCGGTTGCGAGCGAGCGCGGCACGGTGCGGAGCAGCAGGCCGAGCGGCGTCCGCCCGCCCACGCGGAACGCGCACTCCAGCGGGCCCGCGCGGACCTGCCGGCGGTCCCCGCGGATCTCGTGGTCGACGGGGCCGATCCGCACCTCGTCGAACGTGTACGTCGCGGACACGAACCCGGCGACGCGGTCGTCGGGCGCGAGCAGGAGCCGGTGCCCGTCCGGCTGCTCGACCATGACATCGGTGAAGGGACCCAGCGGGGAGCGCGGCCAGTGCCCCACCACGACGCGCAGCCCGGAGCCCGTGCCCAGGCCGGCGATCCAGCCGTCGAAACGATCGATCACCCCACCTGCGTACCCGCGGCCCGGCGCGGGATGCTGGACGGGTGCTGGAGCTCGACCACCTCATCGCCTTCCTCCCCGGTCCTCCGGAGCCGCCGGACGGGCTGCTGCTCGACGACGGCACCCGGCACGTCGGGCAGGGCACCCGCAACCGCCGGATCGTCTTCGCGCGGCACTACGTCGAGCTGCTCTGGATCGACGAACCGGAGGTCGAGCGGGCGTCGGGGCTGGGCTTCGCGGCGCGCTGCGCCCGGACCGCGTACCCGTTCGGGATCGTGCTGCGCGGCACGCTGCCGGAGGGGCGTTTCCGCCGCTACACCGTGCCGAGCGGGCCGACGCTCGCGGTGCACGAGGGCGACCCCGACATGCCGTTCCTCGCGGTCGCCGAGCTGTCCGACGCCCAGCTCACCGGCCTCGCCCACCGGCCCGGTCCCGCGCATCCCGGCGGCGCCACCGGCATCGTCGCGACCCGGCTGACCGGGGCGGTCCCGCCGGGACCCACGCTCCCGGGCCTCTCGCTCACCCCGGACGGCCCGCCCTCGCTGCGCCTGCTCCTCGACTGGGGCCCGCCGCTCGTCCTGACGTAGGCGCGAGAGCGGAGGGGCGAGGCCACCGACCGCACCGACCGGCGCCGACCGGACCGGAATCGCGGGCACACGATCGGATGAACGGTGGTCTCCGGCGGACCTCCGGTGCCTACTCTCGCTGCCCCGGAGGCTGCTCGTCACCTCGACGACCTGCTGTTCCGGCCCACGGAAGCGAGGCTCGACATGACGACCTCCGGATTCGGGGTGAGGCCGGACCACCCGCGTCCCGGCGTGCTCGCCCGGCGCCCGCTCGTGTCCTTCTTCCTCCTCGCGTTCGCCGGCGCCTGGCTGCTCGAACTGCCGATCGTGCTCTCCCGGACCGGTACCGGCCTCCTGCCGTACACCCTCCCCCGGTCGCGGTGCTCCTGCTGATCGCCGGCGCGACGTTCACCGGCCCGACCGTGGCGGCGTTCGTCATGGCCCGGGCGACCGAGGGCGGCGAGGGCCCGAAGCGCCTGCTGCGCCGGTACGTGCAATGGCGCGTGAAGCTCCGGTGGTACCTGTTCGTGCTGCTGGTGATCCCGGCCGGTGAGGTGTTCGGCGCGATCGTGCTGCCCGGGGTCCTGGCGTCGTACCAGCCGCTGACGCCCGGGATGGCGCTCGGCTACCCGTTGGCGTTCGTCACGACCTTCGTGCTCGGCGGACCGCTGGGCGAGGAGCCGGGCTGGCGCGGCTTCGCGCTGCCCCGCCTGCAGGCGGCCCACGGGCCGCTGGCCGGCAGCGTCCTCCTGGGCGTGCTGTGGGCCGCATGGCACCTGCCCCTGTTCTGGACGGGGGTGTGGACGCCTCCGAGCGTGGCGAACGTCGTCATGTTCTTCGTGATGATCACCGCGTTGACCGTGGTCATGAGCTGGGTGTTCAACAATGCGGAGGGGAGCCTGCTGATCACCATGCTCATGCACGCGTCCTTCAACACGTTCGCGAACAAGGTCGTGGCGCCGCTCTTCCCCGCCCCGCTGCTCCGGACCTACGGCCTGCTGCCGGAGCTGGTCGGGTTCGGTGTGCTGGCGGTGATCGTCGTCGCGGCGACGCGGGGTCGGCTGAGCCTGCACGACCGGCGGTCGCCGGAGCCGGGGCCGGCCGCGGTGCCGTCTCAGTAGCTCCGCGGCAGCCCCAGGACCTGGGTGCCGATGTGGGCGAGGACCAGCTCCTCGGCGACGGGGATGTTGCGGGCGATGCGGGAGTCCCGGAACAGCCGCTCCACCGGGTACTCCTTCGAGTACGCCATGCCGCCGAAGGTCTGGAAGGCCTGGTTGGCGGCCTCCCACCCCACCTGCGCCCCGGTCAGCTTGGCGATGTTGGTCTCGGCGTGGCAGGGCAGGCCCCGGTCGAAGAGCCACGCGGCCTTGTAGGTCATCAGCCTGCCCAGCTCGGTCTTCGCCTTGATCTGCGCGAGCGGGAACTGGATGCCCTGGTTGGCGCCGATCGGGCGGCCGAACACCTCCCGCTCCTTCGCGTACCGCACGGCGACGTCGAGCGCGGCGTCGGCGGTGCCCACTCCCCCGGCCGCGGCGAGGATGCGCTCGGGGTTGAGGACGTCCCACAGCACCGAGAAGCCGCCGTCGACCTCGCCGAGGACGTTCCCGGCGGGGACCCTCAAGTCGTCGAAGAAGACCTGGCTGGAGGTGACGACGTTGCTGCCCAGCTTGGGGATCGGGGTGTACTGCAGCGTCCCCGCGGCGACCGCCTCCCTGACGTCGACCAGGAACAGGGTGAACCCGCCGGTGCGGGGCTTCGCCTCCTCGGCGGGGATCGTGCGGGTGATCGCGATCATCCAGTCGGCGTTCTCCAGCCCGGAGATCCAGATCTTCTGGCCGTTGATCACGAAGTCGCCACCGTCCCGGACGGCGCGGGTGCGGATGCGGAGGGCGTCGCTGCCGGCGTCGGGCTCGGTGAGGGCCATGCAGAACTGGGTGTCGCCGGACGCGAGGCCGGGCAGCAGCCGCTTCTTCTGCTCCTCGGTGCCGTGCCGGGCGAGCGTGGTCGCGCCGAAGCCGGGCGTGAGGACGTAGAGGAAGATCCCGCCGGTGCCGCCCGACGCGGCCAGGGTCTCGCAGGCCACGGCCAGCTCGAGCATCCCCTGCCCGCCGCCGCCGTACTCCTCCGGCACGGTCAGCCCGATCCAGCCGCCGTCGGCCAGGTCCCTCCAGACCTCCCACGGGAAGCGGTGCTCCTCCTCGAGCCGCGACCAGTAGGCGTGGTCGTAGCGGGCGCCGATCGCGCGCACTCCCTCCTGCACGGCGAGGGCGGTCTCGGGGAGCGTGAAGTCCACGGCGGTCCTTCCGGTCGGCGACGGTGCGGGGCGGCCACCATCTTCGTCACCCCGTCGCGGCCGGCGCACCCGCTCCCCCACCCGTCATCCCGCCGCACACCCACCCGGCCCAACCCGGGCGCGCACGGTCGCCAGGAATGGCCGACGCCGCCCGGGCGGGTTAGAACTTGTGCTCCGCTCGTCACGCACCGGAGGACACGTGCACATCTGGCCCGGCTCGCCCTACCCGCTGGGTTCGACCTTCGACGGCGGGGGCACCAACTTCGCGATCTTCTCGGAGGTCGCCGAGCGCATCGAGCTCTGTCTCGTGCACGACGACGACACCGAGGAGCGCGTGGTCCTGCCCGAGCGCAACGGCCTGATCTGGCACGGCTACCTGCCGCGCGTCGGACCGGGGCAGCGCTACGGCTACCGCGTGCACGGCCCGTACGACCCGCACGCGGGGCTGCGGTGCAACCCGTCGAAGCTGCTGCTCGACCCCTACGCGAAGGCGATCGACGGCGAGTACCGCTGGAACGAGGCGCTGTTCGCCTACCGCTTCGGCGACCCCGACTCCTACAACGACCAGGACTCGGGGCCGTACGCGATGACGTCCGTCGTGGTCAGTCCCTTCTTCGACTGGCAGGACGACCGCCCGCTGCGGATCCCCTACAACGAGACCGTCGTCTACGAGGCGCACGTCCGCGGCATGACCATGCGCCACCCCGACATCCCGAAGGATGTCCGCGGCACCTACGCCGGCCTGGCGCACCCGGTGATGATCGAGCACTTCCGCGAGCTCGGGGTCACCGCCGTCGAGCTCATGCCCGTGCACCAGTTCGTGCACGACTCCACGCTCGACGACAAGGGCCTGCGCAACTACTGGGGCTACAACACCATCGGCTTCTTCGCCCCGCACAACGGCTACGCCTGCTTCGGCACCCGCGGCGAGCAGGTCGCGGAGTTCAAGGCGATGGTCCGCGCGCTGCACCGGGCGGGCATCGAGGTGATCCTCGACGTCGTCTACAACCACACCGCCGAGGGCAACCACCTGGGCCCGACGCTCTCCTTCCGCGGCATCGACAACCAGGCCTACTACCGGCTCGTCGACGGCGACCCGATGTACTACTTCGACACCACGGGCACCGGGAACAGCCTCAACGTCCGCCACCACGAGTCGTTGCGGCTGCTCATGGACTCGCTGCGGTACTGGGTCACGGAGATGCACGTCGACGGCTTCCGGTTCGACCTCGCCTCCTCGCTCGCCCGCGAGTTCCACGCGGTGGACCGCCTGTCCGCCTTCTTCGACCTGGTCAACCAGGACCCCGTGGTGAGCCAGGTGAAGCTGATCGCCGAGCCGTGGGACGTCGGCGACGGCGGCTACCAGGTCGGCGGCTTCCCGCCGCTGTGGACGGAGTGGAACGGGCGCTACCGCGACACGGTCCGGGACTTCTGGCGCGGAGAAGCCGCCGGCCTCGGCGAGTTCGCGGCCCGGTTCACCGGTTCCTCGGACCTCTACGAGGCGGACAACCGGCGCCCGATCGCGTCGATCAACTTCGTGACCGCGCACGACGGCTTCACCCTCGAGGACCTCGTCTCCTACAACGAGAAGCACAACGAGGCCAACGGCGAGGACAACCGGGACGGGGAGAGCCACAACCGCTCCTGGAACCACGGTGCGGAGGGCCCGACCGAGGACGTGCAGGTCCACGCGCTGCGTGAGCGGCAGAAGCGCAACATCCTCACCACGCTGCTGCTCTCGCAGGGCGTGCCGATGATCGCGCACGGCGACGAGCTGGGCCGCACCCAGCAGGGCAACAACAACGTCTACTGCCAGGACAACGAGCTGTCCTGGGTCGACTGGGACCGCGCCCGGGAGCACGAGGTGCTCACCGAGTTCGTCGGGTGCCTGACGGCGCTGCGCGCCAAGCACCCGATCTTCCGCCGGCAGCGGTTCTTCCAGGGCCGGCCCATCCAGGGGTCCAGCATGGACGACATCGCCTGGCTGCGGCCCGACGGCACGTACATGACCGACGAGGACTGGCAGCGCCCGCAGACCCGGTCGCTGGCGATCTACCTCAACGGGCAGGGCATCCCGGACCGCGACCACCTCGGCGTGCGGATCGTGGACGACTCCTTCCTGTTGCTGATCAACACCCACCACCAGCAGGTCCAGTTCACACTGCCCGGCGAGGAGTACGGCCGGATCTGGGAGACGGCCGTCGACACCGCGGACCCCCTGCTGGCGAACACGCGCCGGCGCACCCAGAAGGCCGGGGCACGGATGCGGATCCAGGCCCGCTCGATGGTCGTGCTCAGGTGCGCCGTCCCGCCTTCCTGAATTGACATGTCGAACTTGACATGTCGGTCGTGACCGGAGCACACTCGTGACGTCCGACGGGGGTGGTGGTTCGCGATGACCGAGCAGGGCGGGACGGGGATCCGCATCGGCGACGACGAGCGGGAGCGCGGGGCGGCCCGGCTGGCCGCCGAGGTGGGGACGGGGCGGCTCGACCTCGCCGAGTACGAACGCCGGGTCGACCGGGTCTACGCGGTCCGGACCCGCGCGGAGCTCGACGCGGTCTTCGCCGACCTGCCGGGGCCGCAGGCGGCGCGGCCGGCACCGGTCCGGGCCCGACGTACCCCGCCGTCCCCGCTCGCGGCCGCGTGGGTGCCGTGGATCGTGGTGAACGCGATCTGCGTGGTGGTGTGGGTGGCGACGTCGCTCGGCGCCGGGCACCCGCTGCCCTTCTGGCCGCTCTGGGTCGCCGGGCCGTGGGGCGTGATGCTCCTCCTCGGCACCCTGTCCGGGCGCCGGGTCTGCGGCAGCCGGCCCGACGGAGGTCGGCACTAGAACCTCGGGCGCGGCGCCGCGGGGGTGGGCGCCGCGCCCGGGACCGGCCCGGGACCGGCTCGGTACCGGTCAGCGGGCGGCGGCCTCGAGGATCGACCGCAGGTGCCCGATCTCGGCCTCGGTCCGCGGCGGGTAGAGCAGCACGTAGCCCTCGGGCAGGCCCAGCATCCGGCCCGCGAGCGGGTGGAACTCGCCCCACCGGCGGGCGACGACCACGCGGGCGTCGAGCGGGGCGAGCACGACGTGCATCGACCCGTCCGCGGGGTGGACGTGGCCGATCTCGGCGCCACCGGTCCGCCACAGCGCGGGATGGTGCTTCTCCCAGCCGCTCGTCCGCATCTCCAGGTCGTCGCGCCCGGCGAGCTCCTCGACGACGTCCTGCAGGGCGGCGACCCGTGCCTGGTCGGCGTGCTGGGTGAGGACCCGGTGCGGCACGGGGTGCGGGCCGACCTCGGGCCGCTCCCCCGCCCGCGGGGGCAGGGTCAGCAGCCCGCGGTCGACGTCCCCGCTGCCCGCCTCCCGCCATGTGTAGGGATCGCGGGCACGCAGCCGCATCCCGCTCACCGCCAGCCACCCCACCGGGTTCGCCGGCACCCCGCCCGGGCCCAGGGCCTTCCACCGCCGGTAGTCGCGCGCGGCCCAGCCGATCCCGGCCGCCGCCGCGCCGACCACGACCCCGGCGACGCCGGTCCGTCTCGTCGTGCTCACCCGGACCAGGGTCCCAGAGCGTCGGTACCGGTGCTCGCTCCGCGGGCTCCGCGCGATACCGATGCTCGCTCCGCACGCTCGCTCAGAAGATCGTGTAGCCGCCGTCGATCCGGACCTCGTCGCCGGTGTGGAAGGTCAACGACGGGTCGGCGAGGTAGGCGCCGACCTCCTCGAACTCCGCCGGGTCCGCCCACCGCCGCACCGGGGTGCGCTGCGTGGTCGCGGTGCGGAAGCGGTCGTCGGCGTAGCCGCCCGAACTCAGCCCGGTCACCGTCCACCCCGGGATCAGCGCGTTCACCCGCACCCGGTGCCGGGCCAGCTCAACGGCGAGTGTGCGGCTCAGCCCGAGCAGCCCCGTCTTGCTCGCGGCGTAGGCGGACTGCCCCACGCCGCCGAAGGCCGCGATCATCGAGCTGACGACGACGATCGAGCCGCCCGTGCCCTGCTCGACGAACCGTCGGGCCGCCTCCCGGCAGGTCAGGAATGCGCCGTCGAGGTTGACGCTCATGATCCGCCGCCAGTCCTCGAGCGAGCTCTCGACCACGGTGTGCCGGCCCGAGGTCCCCGAGTTCGCGACCAGGCAGCCCAGCGGCCCGAGCTCGGACACGGTGCGCTCCATGGCGTCGGCCACCTGGGCCTCGTCGGCGACGTCGCAGGTCAGGGCCAGGGCGCGCACGCCCAGCTTCTCCAGCCCGGCGACCGCCTCCGCGCTCTTCGCCTCGTCCCGCGCCCAGATCGCGATGTTCGCGCCGGCCTTCGCCATGCCGGTCGCCATGCCCAGCCCGATGCCGCCGTTGCCACCGGTGACCACCGCGTTGAGACCCGTCAGGTCGATCACGCTCGCTCCCGTCCGTCGTCGCACACCCCGTCCTGATCGATCGTTCAGGACTGTTCCGATCGTGCCATCCGGAGGTGCGTCGAGGGAACGGGCGTGCGGCGCGGCGCACCCCGCCGACTCGACCAGGCCGTGTCTCCCCACCCGCCGGCCACCGCTCCCGGCGCCCACGCCGTCCCCGCCGGCGTTGCCGGGAACAACGTGGATCACCGGGCCCGGCGGGGCCGGATCGAGAGACACGGCCTAGCCTCGCCGCCGTGGAGGGTGCGAGCGATCAGGTGCGGCAGGTCCCGGAGCACGGGCCGGCCGCGCGCGAGGTCGAGCGGCCCGCGCCGCAGGAGGGCCGGCTCGAGCGGGCGATCGCCGTGCAGGTGCGGCGGCTGCGCCAGGCCGCCGGGCTGACGCTGGCGGACATGGCCGTGCGCACCGGCATCTCGAAGCCGATGCTCTCCAAGATCGAGAACGCCCAGACCTCGTGCAGCCTGACCACGCTCGTCCGGCTGGCCGACGCCCTCGACGTGCCCGTGACCTCGCTGTTCCGCGGCGCCGACACCCCGCGCGAGGCGGTGTTCACCCCGGCCGGGTCCGGCGCCCGGATCGTCGCGCGCGGCACCCGCGTCGGCCACGACTACACCCTGCTGGGCGCGCTGCGCGGGCCGCACAAGCGGATGGAGGCGCACCTCGTCACGCTCACCGAGCGCAGCGAGGAGTTCCCGCTGTTCCAGCACCCCGGCACCGAGCTGCTCTACATGCTCGAGGGCGAGATGGTCTACGGGCACGGCGAGTCCAGCTACACCCTGCGCCCGGGCGACGCGCTGCAGCTCGACGGCGAGGGCGTGCACGGTCCGCGCGAGCTGGTCGCCCTGCCGATCCGGTTCCTGTCCGTGGTGGCGTACGGCGACCTGCGCGAGGGGTGACGCGGCACGCCGCGAGAACCCCGCAGGCGGTGCGTCGAACTGAGACGGGCCCGGTCCGTTCCGCGTCCTACGGTCGCCGGATGACGGTCGGCGCGCGCTCCACCGGTCCCGGCGACGAGCCGATGGTCGCGCGGTGGGGGTCGCCGCACCCGGCGGCGCCGCTGGTCCTGGTGCTGCACGGCAACGGGACCAGCGAGCACTCGATGATCGAGATCTCGCCGTGGCTGCCGCACGGCCCGGTCGCCTACGTGGCCGTCCGGGCTCCGTTGGCCGTCGAGCGCGGGTTCGCGTGGTTCGCCGAGACCGACGGGCGGCCGGACCCCGCCGGGCTGGCCGACGCCGGGGACTGGCTGCTGCGCTGGCTGGACACCGAGGGCCACCCCGACCGCTGCGTGCTGCTGCTGGCCTTCCGCAGCGGCGTCGCGCTGGCCGGGCACCTGATGCTGCGCGCGCCGGAGCGGTTCTCGGGCGCGGTCCTGCTGCACGGCGCCGTCCCCCTCGACCCCGAGCCGCCTCGCGGGGCGCTGCGCGGCATGCCCGTGTTCCTCGCCCACGCCGACGCCGACCCGCGCACCCCCGCGCCGCTGCTCGACCGGACGTGGGACTGGCTGCGGCGGTGGTCGGGCGCGCCGGTCCGGGTCGCGCGCACGCCCGACGGCGGGACGCTGGCGGGATCGGTCGTCGCGGCCGTCGGGAGCTGGCTGGGCGACCGGCTCGACTTCCTCCGCGCCCACGGCGAGAACCCCCTGCCCGACGGCGACGAGCCCACCTGGCCCGGGCTGGGCCGGCTGCCGGAGCGGGCCGGGGAGCCGCCCGACACCACGCCCGACCTGCCTCAGCTGCCGGTCGGGCCGACCGGCACGCGGCAGGCGGCGCTGTGGGAGCGGATCCGCGGGCTCGGCCTGGAGGCGCCGTCCGTGATCGGCCCGGCGGGCACGCGGGCGTTGTTCCTGGACGGTCCCGCCGATGCCGCGGCCCTGGTCCACCCGGCGGAGAACGAGCTCGCGCACCTGCACCCGGACGGCAGCCTGCACCTCGCCCTCCCCGACGCGCTGCTCTACGACGCCCTCGGGAAGGGCTGGGCCCTCGCCCACCCGCTCGCCGGTGTCCGGCTCGCGGCCGGGCTGGTCCTCGTCCCGGCGCCGCGCGACGACGCCGAGGTGGCGGTGGCGGCCGCCCTGGTCACCGCGGCGCACCGCGCCGCGACCGGCGGCGGGTCCGCGCCGCACCTAGGCTGACCGGCATGCCGGAGCCGGACGAGGAGACCCTCGCCTTCGCCCACCGCATGTTCGACCTGGCCCGGAACGGGGACGCCGCGCAGCTGGCCGCCTACCTCGACGCGGGCCTGCCGGCGGACCTGACCAACGACAAGGGCGACACCCTGCTGATCCTCGCCGCCTACCACGACCACCCCGACACCGTGCAGGCGCTGCTCGACCGCGGCGCCGACCCGGACCGCGCGAACGACCGCGGGCAGACGGCGCTGTCCGCCGCGACCTTCCGGCAGTCGCCCGAGTCGGTGCGGGCCCTGCTCGCAGCCGGCGGCGACCCCGCTCTGGGCGGCCAGTCGGCGTTCGCCACCGCGGAGTTCTTCGGGCTCCCCGAGATGCAGGAGCTCCTCCGCGCCCACCGCGCGGGCTAGGCCTCCAGGCCCGCGAGCGCCGCGGCGACCGTCGGGAACGAGCGGAACCGCGCGAGCGCCTGCCGGTCCACCGTGCCCAGCCGCCCCGCGAGCGCCCCCGCCCCGACGAGGTCGAGCGTGACGCCGCTGCGGTCGGCGGCGTGCTGGGCGTGGGTGAGCGCCGCGAGCGCGCCCGGGCCGATCGAGTCGACGTCCGCGACGTCGATCAGGACGTGCCGCGTGGCGGCGTGCCCGTGCCGGGCGAGCTGGAGCCGCGCGTCGACCAGCCGGAGCAGCCGCGCGCCGGTCAGGCGGTCGAGGTGACCGCGGAGCCGGATGGTGTATGCGCCCGGCTCCGGGACGTCGATGGCCATGGGAGCGGGATGGGCGAGCGTCATCGGCCGCCTCCTCTCGTCGAGGGCCGGGCGGCCTTCTTCACCCGTGGGTGGACCGTACCGCGTGGAGATCGCCTCCGCGCTCCGAACGTGGATCCCGGCCCGGCGGGGAGGCCGTCAGCTCGCCCGGGCGGCGCCCGTGTAGCGCCTCCGGCCTCCGCAGCAGGCAGGCAGGGTCGTCGAGTAGTCGATGCCGGTGTCGCAGTCGAGTGAGACGGGTAGGGGTGCGTTGCTCACGGCGTGTGTCCACCGGCTCGGCGCAGCCCGACGGCCGCGATCTCCACCACGTTCGTTCGCCGAATGTCCCCATTCCGTTCACCGTCGGCGCCTCGCCATTCACCGACGATTCCGGACCGCGGCATGGACCACTCCGCGTAGTGCGTGGATACGCTCGGAGTGACCGCAATCACTCCTACATCGGATTCGGAGTCATCCCGATGGACGAGGAAGTCCTCGCACTCGCCCGCAGCGGAGGCCGGTCCCGGCACGCCGTCGCCGCCGTCGCGTCGGCCCACCGGCCCTCCTGGTGGCAGCCGCACCGCACGCGCGTCGGCAACCGCTCCTGGCGCGTGCTGCGGCTGCGCCGCACGCGCCCGGCGTTCACGCGCGCCGCGTGGTGACCGACAGCGGGTGTCGACCGCTCCGCCGGGCGCCGGCAGCGGGAGCGGCGGGTCAGGCGGCCTCGGTGGCGTGCCGGCGGCCGGCGATCGCCCCGAGCAGCTCGCGGGTGTAGTAGTCCCCGAGCTGGGCGCGCCGGCGCAGCTCCCGCCAGCCGCGGCCCTTCACCCTGGTGATGTCGGCGCCGTCGAACCGGATCTCGCCGGCGGTCGGGTCGGCCAGCCGCAGCACGAGCCGGGCGGTGGTCGACTTCCCGGAGCCGGACTCCCTCCTCCACGATCCGCCCGCCGGACATCACGACGACCCGGTCCGCCCGGTCCGCGGCCACCCGGACGTCGTGCGTGATCAGCAGCGTCGCCGTGCCGGTCTCGGCCCGCAGCGCGTCGAGGTGGTCGAGGATCCGGCGCTGCACCGTGGCGTCGAGGGCGCCGGTCGGCTCGTCGGCGAATGATCAGCCCCGGCCGGCCGGGGATCGCGATCGCATCAGCACCCGCTGCCGCATGCCGCCGGAGCCGCCCGCGGACCTGGTCGGTGCGGCGGCCGGCGGCGGACCGTCCACCAGGGGGTACACCGCGGTCGGGGAGCGCGCGACCGTCCGGACCGTTCACCGGCGGCGGCGACCGCGCCGGCGGTCGGCGCGCAGCCGTCGCAGCAAGGGCAACGCGCTGAACGAGGTTCCCCCGGCCGCGACGAGCCCCACGCCCAGATCGATCGAGATCCGCCCCTCGCGCTCCCAGTAGACGTCCTTCAGATCGAGCAGCAGGGCGAACTCGTCGACGATCAGCGCCAGGCCGCTGCCGTAGGCGAGCGCGACCAGGGGATGGCGCCGGGTCCTGTCGGTGCCGCGAACCGCGACCGCACCGACCCCTGCCAGCAGGCCGATGCCCCAGAGGTAGTGGTGCAGGTGTGCGCCCCCGACCGACACGTTCCGGAACGGGCCGCCGCCGCGCCGGATGCTGTACGTGATGCCACGGACCCCCGCGAACGTCGCGGTGAAGCCGGTCCAGGACCACAGGACCGCCCGCTCGCGTGGCCCGAGCCCCTCCCGGTAGGCGTCGCGTACGTCGGACGGGGTCGGGACGGCCGGCCCCGACGGGTGTGGCTCGAAGGCAGGTGGCATGCCATGAGAATGGCGCATAGCCGTCGCCGCCCTGTCGATTTCCCCCGACGGTGAATTCCCGACGGGCCGGTCGGCGAGCGGACGACGGTCGCAGTGCCCTGGTTGCCCTGGCCGGGAGTTGTTGGGATGCGCGAATGGCGAATGGCGGCGCGTCCGGAAGAGGAACGCTGGTCCTGGTCGCGATGACGGTGGCCAACGCGATGATTCTCATCGACCAGACCGCCGTCCCCCTGGCCTTGCCCGATATCGCCCAGGATCTCGGCGTCCGTTCGCAGTCGGTGCAATGGGTGCTCACCGCGAGCCTCCTGCCGCTCGCGGGCCTGACCATTCTCGGCGGACGGCTGGGCGATCTGCTCGGCCGGCGCAAGGTCTTCGTCACCGGAGCGGTCCTGTTCGCGGGCGCCTCGGCGCTGGGCGGCCTCGCGCCCTCCTTCGCGGTGCTGCTCGCCGCCCGCGTCCTGCAGGGCGCCGGTGGCGCGCTGATGCTGCCCACGACGGTGGCCATCGTCAGCTCGGCCTTCTCCCGCGACGCGGCCGGCCGTGCCCTCGGCACGATGGGCGGGATCGCCGCGGTGGCCGGTGCGCTGGGCCCCACCATCGGCGGCCTGCTGACCTCGGTCCTGAGCTGGCGTGCGGTGCTCCTGATCAACCTTCCGCTCCTCGTGGTGACGCTGGCCTGCACGATGCGCGCCGTGCCCGCCGACGTGCGGCGGACGGGTCGCGTCCACGTCGACCTGAGCGGCGCGGTCGCCGCGGGCACCGGGCTCGTCGCCCTGGTGTTCGGGCTCGGGCAGACCACGGCATGGGGCTGGAGCTCGCCAGGGGTGATCGTCCCCCTGGTCGTCTGCGTCGTGGCGTTCACCGCGTTCGTGCTGCGCGAACGGCGGGCCCACGACCCGCTGATGAACTTCGCCCTGCTGCGCCGCAGCCGCAACTACCTGGGCGCCACGATCAGCCAGGGCCTGGCCGGCATGGCCGAGATGGGTCTCGGGCTGATCTTCCCGTTGCTGCTCATCCTCAATCTCGGGATGGACCCCGCCGTCGCCGGCCTGGCCCTGATCCCCACCACCGTGCCCATGGTCGTCCTCGCCCCCCTGGTCGGGCGCTGGTACGACCGATCCGGTGGACGTCCGCCCCTGGTCGTCGGTTTCGGCTGCCTCGCCCTCGCCGGCGTCCTCCTGGCGCTGGGCGCCGGGGCGCGCAACTACCCCTGGTTGCTACCGGGCCTGCTGGTCTACGGCGTCGGCCTCGCGATCATCCTCACCGTCAACGATCCCGTCAGCATCGACACGGTTCCGGAACGCGATCACGGCCAGGCGTCCGGCGTGTCGGCCACCGCGGAACAGGGCGGCGGCGCGGTCGGCATCGCCCTGCTCTACGCCGTGTTCCACAGCGCCTACCTCTCGCGGCTGCACGCCGACGTCGCCGGTCGGAACCTCCCGCCGCTGGACGACCGGACCGGCCCCCTGCTGCGCGACGCCCTGAACGCCGCCGAGCAGTTCGGGCTGCACCCCGACACCTTCGACCCCCGCGTCGCCCGGTACCTCGGCTCCGCCAGGGTCGCCTCCGACTTCGGCTACTCCGTGACGTTCCTCGCCACCACGGTCCTCGCACTCGTCGGTCTGGTGGCCACGGCCGTCCTGGTCCGGAGACCGGAACGGCCCGCGGTCGCGGCGACGGAGAGCGAGACCTCCGCCCCGTGAGCGTCACCGCGCGGAGCCGGCGGTCGAGTTCGGCGAGCGGCGCGAGGCCGGAGGTGCCGAGGGCGTGGCCGCGGTTGCACAGTTGCCGGGGACGGCCGCTTCAGGTCCCTTCCCCCGGTCGGGGTCCTGTCGGCCAGCCCGGCAGGTCCGCCTCCTTCTGCACGCCCGTCGCGTTCAGGAACCCGGCGGCCATCCGGTAGAAGCCGACGAGCACGACCAGCTCCACGAGCTGGGTCTCGGTGAAGCGCCCGGCGAGCTCGGCCCAGGTCTCGTCGGAGAGATCGATGTGGTCGAGCACCTCGTCGGCAGCCCGCAGCAGCGCGGCGTCGGCCGCCGGCCACTCCGCGGCCGGCTCGGCGACCCGGGCGATCTCGGCGTCCGTGAGCCCGGCCCGGCGTCCGATCAGGACGTGCTGGGCCCACTCGTACTCGCAGCCGCTGCGCCAGGCCACGCGCAGGACCACGAGCTCGCGCTCCCGTGCCGGCAGGTCCCCGCGGGTCAGGAAGAACCCGCCGAGCACGTTGAACCGCTTCATCATCCGCGGGTGCCGGGCCATCGTCCGGAAGATCGCCAACGGCACCCCCCGGTCGTCGCCGAGGGTCTTGGCCAGCATCTCCGTGACCTCGGGCTCCGGGTCCTCGACCGGGGCGACCCGCGGGTCGGCGGCGTGGGAGAACGGCATCAGCCCACCACCTTCGCCTCGCGCAACGCCGCGACGGCCGCGTCGTCGAGCCCGAGACGGGTGCGGAGCACCTCGTCGGTGTGCTCGCCGAGCCCGGGCAGCGTCGCGGGCTCCTGCCCGACGAGCGAGCTGGCCACCTTGATCGGGTTGCCGACCGTGCGGAGGGTGCCGAGCTCCCGGTTCGCGGTCTCCTGGCGCATCTGCCGCGCGGCGACCTGCGGGTCGTCGAGCAGGTCGTCCGTGGTGTTGACCGGTGCGGAGGGGACCCGGTGCCCCTGCAGGGCCGCCACCGCCTCGGCCCTGGTGCGGGCCCGGGTCCACTCCTCCACCGCCGGCCGGACGAGCCGCTCGTGCGCCTTCGACCGCTGGTGGCCGGTGGTGAGCTCGGGGTGCTCGGCGAGGTCGGGCCGCCCGATGCACTCGCAGAGCGCCGCCCACTCGCGCCCGTTGAGCACGGCGATGATCACGTACCCGTCGCTCGTCTCGAACGGGCCCCACGGCGACTGCAGCGCGTACTGCCCGCGCCCCATCGCCTCGCCGACGTGCTCCTTGTAGGCCATCGGCAGGTCGTTCATCAGCAGCGACGCGTCGAACATGCCGATGTCGACCCGGGTGCCCTCGCCCGTGCGGTCGCGGTCGCGCAACGCCACGAGGGTGCCGGCGAAGGCGCAGGTGCCGGAGAAGATGTCCGACATCGCGAAGCCCATCCAGGCCGGCGGGCGGTCCTTCTCCCCCGCCAGATGGGTCAGGCCGGCCATCGCCTCGGCGATGATCGCGTACGCCGGGAGATCGCGGTACGGGCTGGGCAGCACGTCGTCGTGCCCGAAGCCGCTGATCGACGTGTAGACCAGGCGCGGGTTCAGCTCGTGCAGGCGATCCCAGCCGAAACCGAGCCGGGCGAGCACTCCCGGACGGAAGTTCTCCACGAGCACGTCCGCCTGCACCACGAGGTCGGCGAGGATCTGCGCGCCCCGCTCCGACTTGAGGTCCAGCTCGATGCTCTTCTTGCCGCGGGAGAACCGCAGGATGTTCAGGTTGGTCGAGCCGCCGGGTCCGTGCAGCTCGTAGCCCGCCTTGCGGTAGGTCTCCCCGCCCACGGGCTCGATCTTGATCACGTCCGCGCCGAAGTCGGCCAGCATCATGCTGGTGACCGCCCCGCTCACGATCTGCGTCAGGTCGACGACGGTCACGCCGTCCAGTGCGCGAGGCGCCACCTGGTCTCCCGTCCGCCCTCACGCTCACTCAGTGAGAGCTACTCTTGCTGGATGGCACAACCGTAGGAACGGCGCCGGAGCGCGTCAAGCCCGCGCCGGGCCAGTAGGCTCGCGCCGTCAGGAGGGAGTTCCGGTGCGGTCGATGCAACGCGTGGTCGCGATCCTCGAGGGCGTGGCCACCGCCCGCGTGCCGGCCACCGCCGGCCGGGTCAGCACCGAGATCGGGCTGTCGCTGTCCACGGTCTCGCGGATCATGCGCGAGCTGGCCGAGGAGCAGATGCTCGACCGCCTCGACGACGGCTCGTACGTCCTGGGTTCGCGGGTGTTCCGGCTGGTCCGGGACGCGCGCGCGGGCGGCGACCCGATGGCCACCGTCCACCGCGTGCTCGCCGAGCTGCGGGACCGCACCGGCGAGACGGCGTCGCTGAACGTCCGCCGGGACGACACCCGCGTGTGCATCGCCTCCGTCGACAGCCGGCACGAGCTGCGCCGGGTCGTGCCGGTGGGCGACGCGATGCCGTTGGTGGGCACCGCCACCGGGGACGTGCTGATGGCCGAGCTCGCCGCGGCGGAGCAGACCGCGCTGATCGACCGCGCCCGCGACGCTGCCGGTTCCCGGGTGGACCTGCTGGCCCGGCTGCGCGAGACCGCCGAGCGGGGCTGGGCCGTCCAGGCGGACGGGTTGATCTCGGGTGTGACCGGCGTCGCCGTCCCCGTGCGATCCGGTGGTGCGGTCGTCGCCGCCGTCACGCTGTCCGGGCCGACCACCCGGATGTCGCCGGAGGTCGTGGAGAAGTGCCTGCCGGACCTCGAGGACGCTGCGCGCCGGCTTGCGCCGTGGATGCGCGAGCCGGGCTGATCCAGCTACCGGGCCGAATGGCCAGTGGGCCGATCCGGCCGGTGGGCGAGCTCCCGCGCCGCGGCCAAGGCGCGCCGGGCCCCCTCGGCCGCCCGGGCGGCAGCCTCCGCGAGCGGCCGGGCGTTGTGCTCGCGGGACAGGGCCTCGACGGCGATCGGCACGTCGATCCCCAGGCCGGCGAGCCCGGCCAGCCACCCCGGCAGGTCGATCGCGCCCTCGCCCGGGACCAGGCGGAACTCCAGCGCGTCCTCCGCCGGGTCCGGCCGCGGTTCCGCGAGCATGTCGTTGAGCTGCAGCGACACCACGAGGTCGGCCACCGGCGCGAGGTCCGCGAGGGTCACGCCGGCGCGGTGGACGTGGTAGGCGTCGAGCACGATCCCGGCGTTCGCGGCACCGGAGGCCCGCACGAGCGCAGCCGCCTGCGCCGGCGTGGAGACCGGGGAGTTCGCCCGCGGCTCGAACCCGACGGTCAGCCCGTGCGCCGCGGCCCGCTCGCACAGCCCCGCGAACCGCTCGGCCAGCAGGTCCGCCGGCACGTCCTCGACCAGCTGAATGGTGGTGACCTGCCGAGAGCCGAACTCGTCGGCCAACACGAACACGGCCCCCTCGTCGCCGTGCCCCCCCGAGTCCCAGCCCTTCAGCGGCTCGAGCTCGGGCACCCCGACCCCGGACACCGCTGCGCGCACGCCCGCGATCCCGGCGGACGCCTCGGCGGGGGCGAGCGCGAGACCGGTGAAGCCCGCGGCCGCGGCCGCCTCCGCCCGGGCGGCGAGCGGGTGCCGGGGCGGCAGGCTCAGGTGCGCCCCGGTGAGCGTGTAGTAGCTGGCGACGAGGTCGGTGCGGTCGAGGAGGCCCACGTCAGCCCTCCCTGCCCGGGACCAGGCACATGCCGTGCGAGCCGCCGAACGCCGGGCCGATGTTGTTGTCCAGCGTGGCCGTGACCTCGTAGGTGTCGAGGTCGATCACGCTCACCGAGCCCGTCTTGAGGTTCGCCGTGAACGCGGTGCGGCCGTCGGCCGAGAAGCGGGTGGTGAAGGGAAGCTCGTCGACCTCGACCGAGGCCAGCACCTCGAGCTTGTCCGGGTCGACGACGTGCACCCGCCCGCGGACCGGCCCGGACGGCGTGGCGCCAGGCTCCGGGAAGCGGAACTCGGTGACCAGGACCCGGCCGTCGGGCGCGACCCGCAGCGCCGACAGGTACTCCTCGAACTCCAGCCGGCCGACGACCTCGTCCGTGCCGGTGTCGATCTTCACCAGTCCGGGCACCGGCGTGCCGGGCGGCGGGACCGCCTTGTTCAGCTGCCCCTGCGCCACGTTGATGACCAGGCTCATCATCGGCGTCGCGGCGAACACGAACCGCCCGTCCGGCGAGCAGTCGATCTCCTCCGCGCCCGCCGGGGCCGAGATCGTGCCGACCTGCCGGCGCGCCCGCAGGTCGACGACGGACAGCACCGGCGCCTCCTTGTGGGCCACATAGGCCTTTGCGCCGTCCGGGGTCAGGCACATCCAGTGCGCGTTGGGCGCCTCGAGCGGGATGTTCCCGACGACCTGCCGGGTGGCCGCATCGATCACCACGATCCCGTTGCGGCCGTCGCCCGCCTCGACGCCGGTGTAGATCAGGTCGGCCGCCGGGTCGTACTCCACGTCGTGCGGCGCCTCGTACGGGCTGACGTCGATCACGTCGACGACCGTGCGGGCGTCGGCGTCGACGACACTGATCTCGTGCGCCTTCGGCTTGCCCTCGCCGTACGCCCCCGCCCGGTAGGTGTGTGCGAGGTAGGCGAGCCGGCGCCCGCCGTCCCACGCCATCTCGTGCGGCTGTGCGATCAGGTCCGGCACGGTGTCGAGCTTCTCCAGCGTGGTCGCGTCGAAGAAGTCCAGCTTCTGCCCGAACTGGCTGGCCACCATCAGCACGTCACCGGTCATGGAGCCGCATCATGCTCGGCGGAGCCGACGCCGTCCAGCGCTTCCCACTACCATTCCATGATTGCTACGCTCACTGAGCGAGCAAGGATGCCGAGACGAGGAGTGGGTGTGGCAGGCACACCGAAGGAGATCCGCTTCAACGCCCTCGAGCAGGGCAACCCGAGCTTCCAGTCCTTCGGGCTCTGGGCGCACCCGCGGGACAAGGCCGTGGACTACACGTCCATCCGCTACTGGGCCGAGTACGCGCAGCTGCTCGAGCGCGGCCTGTTCGACAACCTGTTCATCGCCGACGTCTACGGCATGCCCGACGTCTACGAGGGCAGCAAGGACGGCGCGCTGCGGAACGGCTGCCAGTCCCCCAGCGTCGACCCGGCGGTCCTGCTCCCCGCGATGGCGGCGGTGACCGAGAACCTCTGCTTCACCATGACGGGCAGCTGCACCTACGAGCAGCCGTACCAGTTCGCCCGCCGGATCTCGACGCTGGACCACCTGCTCGAGGGCAGGCTCGGCTGGAACATCGTGACCAGCTACCTCGCCAGCGGCGCCCGGGCGATGGGCCTGGACGGGCTGATCGCGCACGACAGGCGCTACGACATGGCCGACGAGTTCTGCGAGGCCGTCTACCGGCTGTGGGAGCAGAGCTGGGCGGACGGGTCGCTGGTCAAGGACAAGGCGACCCGCGTCTACGCGGACCCGTCGAAGGTCGAGGAGATCGTCTTCGAGGGCGAGTTCCACCGCTTCCGCGCCGTGCACGCCGTGGAGCCCTCTCCGCAGCGCACCCCCGTGCTGTTCCAGGCCGGCGGCTCCGAGCGCGGCCGCCGGTTCGCGGGCACCCACGCCGAGGGCATCTACCTCAACGGCACCACCACGGAGATCGTCCGGGACAAGATCGCGACGATGGCCAAGGAGCTGGAGGCCGTCGGCCGCTCCCGGGAGTCGGCCAAGTTCTTCGCCGGGGTGTCGATCTTCGTCGACGAGACCGAGGAGCTGGCCCGCGCCCGGTACGACGACTACCTGCGGTACACGAGCTTCGAGGGCCTCATCGCCACGATGTCCGGGATCATGGGCATCGACCTGTCGAACTACCCGGTGGACCAGCCCATCGAGTACGAGGAGAACGACGCCAACCGCTCCGCCCTGGAGATGTTCACCCGGGGCAACAAGTGGACGCTCCGCCAGGTGCTCGAGGAGAAGGCCTTGTGCGGCACCAACATGGCGCTCGTCGGCAGCCCGGAGCAGATCGCGGACGAGCTGATCCGCTGGATGGACGAGACGGACCTCGACGGGTTCAACGTGGCCCGGATCGTGGCCCACGAGACCCTCGAGAACGTCATCGACATGGTGATCCCGATCCTGCAGGAGCGCGGCCGCTACAAGACGGAGTACGCGCCCGGCACCTTCCGCGAGAAGCTCTTCGGCACCGACCGGATCCCGCAGACGCACCTCGCCGGCACGTTCCGGCGCTGACGGCGGCGCGGGCCCGGCTCCCGCGCCGGCTCAGGCCCGCGGGAGCTTGCCGGGGTTGAGCAGGCCCGCGGGGTCGAAGCGGTCCGCGGCGGCCCAGCGCGGCGGCATGTCCTCGTGCACCACCCAGCTGTGCGGGCTGTCGACGGCGAGGCCCTCGGCACGCAGGCGCTCCATGCCCGCGTGCACCAGGGCGTCGTCGCGGTGCGGGGCGAGGATCCGGGCCATCAGACACGGCCCCTCGGGGCCGCGGATGCCCTCCAACTGCACGGTCGCGTCCGCGAAGGCCTCGGCGATCAGCGCTCGTCCACCCAGGATCGCGTTGCCGCGCACCAGGATGTGGTACAGCTCGGGACGCTTGGCCTTGGCCCGCACCGTGGTGTGGTTGTTGATGAAGGTCGCGAGGAAGCGCACCGCGTCGGGTCGCACACCCGAGACGCTGCCCCTGCCCAGCTCCACGATCTCCCGCACCGCCTCCGACTGCTCGACGGCGACGACCGCCCGCAGGTTCGTCCGACCCGGCTCGAAGCCCGGGTCCTCGGGGAAGAGCGCCGCGAGCTCCGGCTCGGTCACCGCGAGGATCTGCGGCGGCGGGTCCAGCCGCAGGATCTCCAGCGCCATCGCCGCGCCCGCGTCGAGGTCCGGCACGGACGCGAACACGGCGGTCCGCTCCCGCGCCGGCACGGTCCTCAGCCCCACCCGCACGATCAGCCCGGTGGTGCCGAAGGCGTGTACGTGCGGGGTGGTGTCCGGGAACCGCACCTCGACCGGCTCCGCGTCGGCGGTGACCGGGACGAGCGTGAGGCTCTGCACGAACCCTTCGTGGTTGAAGCCGTGCTCGATCGAGCCCGGTCCCCCGGCCCCGCCGCCGACGTACCCGGCGACGGTGCTGTTCAGCGTGGTCGGGAACATCGCCGGCTCGCGGCCGGTGCCCTCGAGGAAGGCGAACAGGTCGTGCCAGCTGGTGCCCGGCAGGGCGCTGACCACGCCGTCGTCGCCGAGAACGATGTCCCCGGCCAGCTCGTGGAAGTCCACCATGATCCCCCGCGCGAGGGGGATGATCTGCCCGTAGTTCGAGGTGCCCTTGCCGCGTGCGGTGAGCGGGATCCCGCGCTCGTGGGCGAAGCGCGCCAGGTCCCGGACGGCCTCGACCGACCGCACGGTGACGACGGCGTCGGGCAGGGTCCGCGGGATGCTGCCGTGGATGATCGGCGAGACCCAGGAGAAGTCCTTGGTAGCGGCCTTGCGTGCGGCCTCGTCGGCGCTGACCTCGGCGGCGTCGCCGAGGAGGGCACGTAGGTCCGCCGCGAGTGTCTCGGGGAGCACGGTCTCTGCCCTCATCAGAAGCCTTCCGGTGCGGTGAACCCGACGAGCCCCGCCTCCTCGGCGAGCGCGGCCACGGCGAGCGGGGTGCGGTCGTCGAGGTAGCGGCCGAGCAGCTGCGCGCCGATCGGCAGGCCGGACACCGCCCCGGCGCCCAGCGGCACCACGGTGGCGGGCCCGCCACCCAGGCTGGAGATCCGGCTCCACGCGCCGACGGCGTCGCCGGCCGGGTACTCCCGCCCGTCGAGCGCCAGGGTGCGGCGCTCGATTGGGACGTCCGAATGCCGCGGGGCGGCACACGGAGCCGCCGGGCACAGCACCACGTGGTGCCGCTCGTGGATTTCCGCCCAGCGCGCGGCGATCGCGCGCTGCGCCTCGAAGTCGTCCAGCGCGTCGCGCAGGGACTGCACATGCCCGCGGGCCATGGTGCCGGCCCGGCCGGTCGCCCCGGCTCCGGCGAGGTGGACGCTGCGCGCGAACGCCTCCGGGTCCAGGCCGTGCACGACCTCGCCGGCCTGCAGGCGCACGAACAGCTCGATCGCCTCCTCGCCGCGCACCGGCGGGGCGGTCAGCTCCTCGACCTGCGCACCGGCCCGGTCCAGGGCGTCGGCGAAGGCGCGGATCGCGTCGCGGGTCTCGGAGTCGACGGGGCAGGCGGGGTCGTCGAGCCACACCGCCACCCGGAGCCCGGCGAGCGAGGTGACCCGGGCGGGCGGCAGCTCCAGTCGCCAGGCGTGGGCGTCGAGCCCCTCGGCCCCGGCGATCGCGTCGAGGAACCGGGCGGAGTCCGCGGCGGAGCGGGTCATCGGGCCGACGGCCGAGACCATCGGCTCCAGCAGGCCGCCCTCCGGCCACGGCATGTGCCCGAGCTTCGACACGATCCCGTTCGACGGCCGGTGCCCGAACAGTCCGCACCACGCGGCCGGGACCCGCAGCGACCCGGCGAGGTCGCTGCCGAAGTCCGCCACCGCGATCCCGGCCGCCACCGCGGCCCCGGACCCGCCGGACGACCCGCCCGGCGACCGCTCGCGGTCGAAGGGGTTCAGCGTGCGGCCGAAGTCCTCGTTCACGGACTGGTGGTCGGCGAGGTGGACCGGCACGTTCGTCTTCCCGACGACGACGGCGCCGGCCTCCCGGAGGCGCCGGACCAGCGGGGAGTCCACCGTGGCCTGCCGCGCGTCGAGCAGCCTGCCGTGCGAGGTGCGCAGGCCCTTCGCGTCGAACGCGTCCTTGATCGTGACGGGCAGGCCGGCGAGCGGACCGACCGGCTCGCGCGCCGCGCGGGCCGCATCCACCGCGTCCGCGGCGGCGCGGGCGCCCTCGTCGTCCCGGTCCACGACCGCGTTCAGCTCGCCGCCCGCCCCGTCGAGCAGGGCGAGGTGCTCCTCCAGCAGCGCCCGCGCGGTGACGGCCCCGGAGTCGAGGTCCGCCAGCATCCGGGTGCCGTCGAGGGCGGCGAGCGAGGGGAGAGTGCTGGTCACGCCACTGCGCTTTCTGCCTCGAGCGCCTGCTGGCCGTCCGCGGACATGGCGATCCCGAGCCGCGGCGACACCTCGGCGGCGAACATCCGCAGCTGGTCTTTCTGCTGCTCCGGGGTCAGGCCCAGGGCGTCCATCGCGATCGAGAGCCGGCGCAGGCCGAGCCGGTCTCGGTACTCCGCGATCTGCTCCGCGACCTCGTCGAAGTCACCGACGACGTAGATCCGCTGGCGCATCGACTCCTCGAGCGTCGGCGCGTAGTCGAACGGGGTGGAGTCCATACCGGCGGGCGGGTCGTAGGTGGCGAACCGGCCGTAGGGCGAAAGCAGCTTGGTCAGCTCGTCGTGGCCGGGGCGGGCCAGGGCGACGGCCTCCTCGTGCGTGGGCGCAACGTTGACGTGCAGGACGAGCATCTGCTCCTCCCCCACCTCCGTCGGGCGTCCGTGCTTCGCGGTGAGCTCGGCGTGCCTCGCCCACGCCTTCTCGAGACGCGCGGCGGACTGTCGCGTGTAGACGCCGATGTGCCCGTGCTCGGCCACGTAGTCGACGGTGCGCGGCGAGGTGCAGGCCTGGTAGATCTCGACCTCGCGGGTCACGTTCGGGACGAGCGCGAGGTCCCGAACGAACCCGCCGCGGTCCGGGATCCCGGCCGGCGGGAACTGGAAGTGCGTGCCCTGGTGGGAGAACCGCTCCTGGGTGAACGCCGCCCGGATCGTGGCCATGGCCTCGACGAAGTGCTCGCGGTTGGCCTCCTCGGCCGAGGCGTCCATGGCGTTGTCGCCGGACTCGATCTTCGCGCCCAGGGTCTGCATCTCCCGGGGCACGGTGCCCCGGCCCACGCCGAAGCGCATCCGGCCGCCGGTGAGGATGTCCGCCGCGGCGAAGTCCTCGGCCAGCCGCAGCGGGTTCCACTGCGGGACGATGTTGAACATCTGGCCGAAGTTCAGCCGCCGCGTGACGGCCGCCGAGTACAGGCCCAGCAGGACCTGGTTCGGGACGACCTCGTAGCCCTCGTGCTGGAAGTGGTGCTCGGTGTACCAGAAGGTGTCGAAGCCGACCTCGTCCGCGACCTTCGCCAGGTCGACGAAGTCGCCGAAGGCGTCCGCGTAGTCCTGGCGCCCGTAGCGGCGGGAGGTGGCGGCGGGACCGGCGGCGCCGGCGTCGGGCATCCGGACGGCGCCGAGGATGTTGGTGTCGATGCGCATTGCAGGGAGCTCCCGAGAGACGTGGCCGGATCAGTCGTCGGAGGACATGGCGGACTCGTGCCAGCGGCGCAGCGCGAGCACCTCCACCAGCCGGACGAGCCCGAACAGCAGCAGCGAGACGCAGCTCGCGGCGATGACGGCGAGGAACAGGCGCGGCATGAGCAGCTGCTGCGCGGTGGACGTGATGACGTAGCCGAGGCCGCCCTGGCCGCCGCCGATGCCGGCGACGAACTCGCCGACGATCGCGCCGATGACCGACGATCCCGCGGCGATCCGCAGCCCGGTCAGCACGTAGGGCAGCGCGTACGGGATGCGCAGGACGCTCATCTCGTAGCGCTTCGAGGCGCCGGCCATGGCGAAGAGCTGCACGAGGTTGCGGTCGGTGGACTTGAGGCCGGTCAGCGTGTTCGCGGTGACGGGGAAGACGGCGATCATGGCCGCGACCACGGTGTTCGTGGTGGGGCCCGGGCCGAGCCAGACCACCAGGATCGGCGCGACGGCGATGATCGGGATGGTCTGCAGCAGGACCATGTAGGGGTAGAGGCCGCGCTCGGCGACGTCCCAGCGGGCCATCACGAACGCCACCGCGAACCCGACGACGGCGGCGAGCAGGAACCCGCCGTACGCCTCGCCCATGGTCACCAGGGTCGGCTCGACCAGGGTGCCGATCGCGGGCCCGATCTCGGCGAGGACGTCGAGCGGGGCGGGGACCAGGAACTTCGGGACCCCGAACAGGCTGATCAGCGCCTGCCACAGCGCCACGGCAACCACGAGGACCACCAGCGGCGGCAGCACGAAGGACAGCAGGGTCCGGCCGGACGGGGCCTTGCGGGGCGCCTTCGGCCGGGCGACCGCCTGCGGAGTCGCGGTGGTCTGCGCCGGGGGTGTCGCCGGAGTCTTCTCTGCGATGCTCATGCCGCCGCCAATCGCGCGCCGATGTACTTGACGGTCTCGTCGAGCGCGTCGGTGTCGCGCGCCGCGTCCGGGTCCGCGCTCGGCGGGCTCGGGGACTCCACGATCTCCACGATCCGGCCGGGGCCCGAGGCCATGACCACGACCTCGTGGGCGATCTTCACGGCCTCACGGATGGAGTGGGTGATGAACAGGACGCCGAAGCAGCGCTCGCGCCACAACCGGATCAGCTCGTCCGCCATGCGGTCGCGGGTGAACTCGTCCAGCGCCGCGAAGGGCTCGTCCATCAGCATCAGGTCCGGCTCGGAGGCCAGCGCCCGGGCCAGCGAGACGCGCATCTTCATGCCGCCGGACAGCTCCCGCGGCAGCGACTTCTGCACGTTCTCCAGGCCGACCAGGCGCAGCGCCTCGACAGCCCGGCGGCGGGTCTCGGCCCGCGGCACCTTGCGGATCTTGGAGACGAGCTCGGTGTTGGCCAGCACGTTCCGCCAGGCCATCAGCGTCGGGTCCTGGAAGACGTAGGAGTTCTGGGTGGAGCCGATGCTCAGCTCACCGGTGGTGGGCGAGGACAGCCCGCCGGCCATCCGGAGCAGGGTGGTCTTGCCGCAGCCCGAGGGCCCGACGATGCTCACCACCTTCCCCGCGCCGATCGTCAGGTCGATCGGGGCGAGGGCGGTGAAGCCGTTCGAGTAGGTCTTGGTGACGCCGGCGAACCTGACCAGGTCCGCCTGCACGGCAGTCGTCATTGTGGGTCTCCTCAGGGGGCCGGCGGCAGCGTCGTCGGGGCGGGGACGGTGGGCAGGGCCGAGGTGTCGTACAGGCTCGCCGGGTCCAGGCCCGGCTGGAGCGCCCCGAGCTGCGTCATCTGGTCGACGAGCGTGGACCAGCGCGCCGGGGTCATCGAGCCGAGCGCGGTGGCGCCGTCCCCGGCGGTGAGGAACTGCCGCTGGGCGTCCCACGCGAACCAGTTCGCGGCGGCGTCGAGCTGCGGGTTCTCCTGCTGGAGGGTGGCGTTGACCCTCTCCGCCAGAGCGGTGTCCGACATGTACGCGGACCAGCCGCGCATCGTCGCGTCGAGGAAGGACCTGACCTTCTCCGGGTTGTCGCGGAGGAAGTCCTCGGTCGTGAAGATGACGTCGTTGTAGGGGTTGTAGCCCGCGCTGGCGTAGCTCAGGAAGCGCGTCTGCACGCCCTCCTTCTGCGCCGTGTACGCCTCGTTGGTCGGCCAGCCCTGCTGGACCGCGGCAGTGTCGTGCACGAAGGTGGCGATCGAGCCGTTGTAGGCGGCGGTGGTGAAGTCGATGCCCTGCGAGCGCTTGACCCACTCCTGGCCGAGCTGTCCGGTCTGGACGTACCAGGTGCGGCCCGCGAGGTCCTTCCAGTCCTGGGCACCGCTGTCCGCGTGGACCATCACACCGACCGGGTTCTCCTGGAAGAGTGCGGCGACGGCGACGATCGGGATCCCGGTCGCCTTCGCGTTGGCGACCGTGGTGGCGTCGCTCAACCCGAAGTCGGCGCGGCCCGAGGCCACGACCTGGGTCTGCGAGACCTGCGGGCCGCCGGGCCGGATGTCGACGTCCAGGCCCTGCTGCGCGAAGAGGCCCTGCTCCTCGGCGGCGTAGAACCCGCCGGACTCGGCGGTCGGGTACCAGCCCAGCACGACGCTCACCGGCGCGGCGCCCGAGCCCGCCGGTGCCGGCGACGTGCCGCACGCCGCCAGGCCGAGCGCGAGGAGTCCGCCGAGCGCGGCGGTCAGCAGGCGCTTCACCGCGCAGTCCGGAAATCGAAGGCGGACATCCGTGCGTAGGCCGAGGCCAGGCGGCCGGTCCAGTGGGTCACGATCTCCTTGCCGATCTCGGCGGTGGCGGCCCTCGGGTCGCCGATCACGCCGTTGGTGGTGAGGTCGTCGCTGATCCAGGCGGTGGGCAGCGCGCCCTCCAGGGTCAGCTCGCCGGGGAACAGCTCGGGGAGGTGGTCGCCGCCGAGGGCGAACCGGTCGGTGTGGACGGTCTCCGGCGCCAGGTGGAGCATCACCGAGCTCTCGACGTGTCCACCGTGGATGGAGAACTCGGCATCGGGCAGGTCGAGGCCCTGGGGCACACCGAGCCGCCCTGTCGTCACGGGGAAGACCAGCAGGCCGGTCTCGGTGCGGATGTCGCGGGCGGCGACGTCGAGCGAGGCCGGGTTGCCGCCGTGCCCGTTGACGAACGCGAGGCGGGTGAAGCCGGAGGCGGCGACCGAGCGGCCGACGTCCTTGAGGACCGCGAGCAGGGTCTCGCTCGACAGGCTCATGGTCCCGGCCCAGCCGAGGTGCTCGGTGGACTTGCCGTAGTGCAGCGTCGGGAGGACCCAGACCTCGGTGTCCGTCTGGTCGGCGGCCAGCGTGGCGATCTGCTCGCCGACGAACGCGTCCGTCATGACGGGCAGGTGCGGGCCGTGCTGCTCGATCGCGCCGATGGGCTGCACGACGACGGCGTTCGCCTTGTCGAGGTCCGTGATGTCCGAGGTGGACAGCTGCGCGAGCTTCACGAGAGCACCGCCCGGTCCGTGGCGTCCCACTCGGTGACGGTCCCCTTGGCCACGAGCTCGGCGAAGCCGCCGGGCAGGGCGCCGTCGTCGTCCGCCATGACCGTCACGGCGTAGAGCCGCTCGGTCCCGCTCGTGTTGACGATCCGGTGGGTCGAGCCCGGGTGCAGGACGAGCGCGTCGCCCGCCCTCAGGTCCACGACGTGCTCGTCGCTGTGCGCGCGGCCGGTGCCGGAGAGGATCACGAAGATCTCCGTGGACTCCGGGTGCGAGTTGTCCGGCTGGCTGCCGCCCGGCTCCCAGACCTCGAAGAACACGCTGGTCGACGAGCCGTCCGCCGGGCCGGCGAGCAGCGCCAGCTTCACGGTGTCGGAGGGCGAGATGAGCTGGGGCGCCACGTCGTCGAGGTGCCGCAGGATCGGCGGAGGGGTGGTCACGATCCGTCCTTCTGGTTCGATGCTGCGGAGAGGGCTGCGAGCAGGTCCGCGGAGTCGCAGGAGAACCCGTAGCACTGGCGGGTGTTGTAGAGCGTCGCCTCGTGGCAGAACGCGGGCGACGTGGTGGCGGAGGCGCCGTCGACCAGCACCACGTCGTAGCCCAGGCAGGCGCCGTCGACCAGCGTCGAGGAGACGCACTGGTCGGAGTTGACGCCCGCGAGGAACAGGGTGTCCACGCGCAGGTTGCGCAGGATCGAGTCGAGCGGCGTGTCCCAGAAGCCGCTCATCCGGTACTTGTCGACGTGCAGGTCGCCGGCTTCGGCGGTGAGCCCCTCGACCAGGGCCGCGCCCCAGGAGCCCTTGGTGAGCACCGTGGAGCCGTTCGGCATCACCGCGCCGATGCCCGCGCCCCGGCCCTCCGGGTCGTAGACGTGCGCGACGCCCGGCGGGACGTTGGCCTGGTCCTCACGGTTTCCCCAGTTCAGCCAGACGATCGGCACGCCGGCGGCGCGGGCCGCCGGGACCAGGGAACGGAGGGCCTCGATCGCCGGGGCCAGCGGGGAGACGTCCACGCCGATCGAGTGCAGCCAGCCGCCCTCGGTGCAGAAGTCGTTCTGCATGTCGACGACGACCAGGGCGCTGCGGGCGAGGTCCGCGGTGACGGGCGCGGGAAGGGCCTTGAGCTCGATCGGCCGGGGCTCGCGCGGCGGGCGGCGCAGGTCGACCCGCCCCTCGGCGAAGGTCCAGCGGTTGGGGTTCATGCGGTTCCCTCCAGGGTCGCGGCGAGGCGGAGCAGGTCGAGATCGGTGCCCGGGCCGCCGACCAGGCACAAGCCGGCGGGGCGGCCGTCGGCGGTCCGCAGCAGCGGGACCGAGACGGCCGGGGCGCCGGCGAGCCCGGCGAGGCAGGTCATGCGCAGGGTCCCGGCCCGCTCGGCCTCGACCTCCGCGGCGCTCGCGTCCCGCGCCGGGGCGCCGCCGGCGCTGCTGGGCAGCACCAGCACCGCGCCGTCGAGCACCTCGCGGAGCCGGGCGCGGGCCTCGGCTACCGTCGCGCGGGCGGCGTCCGCCCCGGCGACCGTGACCGCGGCGGCCGCGGCGAACCGCCCGCCGACGTCGACCCCCAGCGCGCCCGGGTGGGCGGTGATCCACTCACCGTGCGCGGCCCAGGCCTCGAAGGCCTGCACCGTGCGGAACGCGGCGAACCACTCCTCGAGGGTCTCCGCGGCGAGGTCGACGACCTCGGCGCCCGGCAGCAGCCCCTCCGCGACCAGCGCGGCGCGGCGGTCGGCGCAGGCGGCGGCGACGTCGGGGATCGCGTGGCCCTCGGCCGTCGGCAGCACGACGGTCCGCACCGGCGGGGCGGCGGCCGGCGTGGCGGAGGCGTCGGGGAGCAGCACCTCCGCCACCCGCAGGGCCGGGCCGACCGCGCGGGCCACCCACCCGACCGTGTCGAACGACGGCGCGAGCGGCAGCACCCCGTCCGTCGAGATCGCGCCGTGCGTGGTCCGGATCCCGGCCAGCCCCTGGTAGGAGGCCGGGACCCGGATCGACCCGGCGGTGTCGGTCCCGAGCCCGACCACGACCTGGCCGAGCGCGACCGCGGAGGCCGGCCCGCTCGTCGAGCCGCCGCCGATCCCGCCGGGCACGGCCGGGTTCGGGGTGGTGCCGTAGTGGGCGTTCTGCCCGGCGAGGCTGTAGGCGAACTCGTCCGTGCGGGCGATCCCGGTGACCTCCGCACCTGCGCCGAGCAGCGCGGACACCGCGGGGGCGGTCGTGGTCCGCGGGGTCTGCCCGGCGAGCCAGGTCGGGTTGCCCGCGCCCAGCCGCTCCCCCGCCACGGCGAAGAGGTCCTTGACCGCGACCGTGACGCCGTCGAGCGGGCCGGAGTGCGCCGCGGCGACGAGCGGAGTTCCGACGACCCGCCAGACCGATCGGTCGAGGGGAGGCGCGGCCGCGGCGGGGAGGGGCGCCGCCTTCTCGACCAGCCCGGCCGGCCGGTCCTTCCTGGGCAGGGTCACGTGCGCGGCGGTGATCTTCCAGTCCCCGTCGAGCCGCTGCCAGAGCTGGGTCTGCAGGCCGGTCGCGCCCGTCGACGGCTCCTGCGTCGACGCCATCACCAGCGCCGCGTCGTCCGCGACAGGCCGGACGTGCAGCTCGGCCACCCGCCGGGTGGGGATCACCGCGCGGCCGGAGCGGAACCCGGCGATGGCGCCGTGTCCGACGAGCAGCATGGTCCCGTCGCCGCGGACGGTGTCCGGGCCGGGGGCGAAGAGCGCGTCGAGGGTGGCGACGTCGTTGGTCAGCAACGCGGTCTCGTAGGCGTCGAAGGCGGCGAGCAGGCCCTCGGGGACCGGCGCCGGCGAGACGACCTTCACGGCCTCGGCGATCACCGCGGCACCTCGATCCGGTCCACGGCCGCGAAGTCGGCCAGCCGGATCCGTGCGTGGGAGCCCTTCACGGTGTCGACCACCTGGGAGATCTCGAAGTCCGTCGCCGCGGACAGGTAGGCGTAGGCCAGCTCGGGGGCCATCCCGTAGACCGCGCCGAGGAGCTCGACCGCGTTGCGGCCGCACTTCTGCACGGCGACGTCGAGGTCCTCGTCGAGGCCGGTGGGCACGAGGAACTCCGCGGTGCGGACGAAGGGCCCGGTGACGGCGCCGTAGCGGGCCGCAGCCTCCGCGGCGGGCACGACGTCGACGGTGAGGGTGGCGCGCAGCGGCGCCTCCAGCGCGGTCAGTGCGATCTCGCCGTTGCCCTGGGCGAAGTGCGGGTCGCCGACGTACAGCCCGGCACCTGCCACCTGGACCGGCAGGTAGAGGGTGGTGCCGGCGACCAGCAGCCGGATGTCGATGTTGCCGCCGTGCAGGCCGGGAGGGGTGGAGTGCCGGCGCGGGCCGGGGGTCGCCACGCCCATGACGCCGAGGAAGGGCGCCAGCGGGAAGCGGACCGGGCGGTCGGGGTCGCCGGGCTGCAGCGGGAGCGTGCCGCGCGCGGCGTCGAGGCCGAGCTCCAGGTCGTCGACCCGGCAGAAGATGCTGGTCAGCGGGCCGTCGACGGGAAAGCTGCCGGGGAGCAGGCCCTTCCCGTGCCGGCTGGAGACCACGCCGTAGGGCACCCGGGGGACGAGCGCGTCGACCCGGACGGCGAGGAGGTCGCCGGGCTGCGCGCCGCGGACCTCGATGGGGCCGGTCACCACGTGCGGGCCGCCGGTGCGGTCGTGGTGCGCGTCGGCGGCGACGGCGATCGCGTCGAGCAGGACGTCGCCGGGCGCGACGCCGTGGGCGCCGAAGAAGGCGACCGGGTCCCGGCCCTGGTCCTCGAGGATCCCCTCGTGGCTGACCGTGTCGACGACGACGGCGGTGCCGGGCTCCACGGAGAGGGCGGGGGCGTCGTCGGCAGAGGGCAGCCTGCCCCAGGTGGTGGTCGCCGGGGTGGCGGGGAGGTAGGCGCCGTCGGACGTGGCGGTGAGCGGCTGCAACACCGGAGCGGTGGCGATGGGTGCCAGCTCGGACGCGGTCACGGGGTCTCCCCCGTCGCGCGGTCCTCGAACCGGTCCCGGGTCAGCGCGGCGACGTCGGCGAGGTGGCGGGCCATCGCGTCCCGCGCCTCGGCGGGGTTGCCGGCCGCGACCGCGGCGAGGATCGCGCGGTGCCCGAGGTAGGAGACCTCGCGGGCGTAGCGGGTGGAGTGCGAGAGCACCCGGGTCGACGAGGTCCACGAGCAGGCGAGCGTGTTGATCGCCGACATCAGCGGGTTCTGCGCCGCGGCCGCGATGAGCATGTGGAACTCGAGGTCGAGCCGCAGCGACTCCTCGGGCGCCACCTCCGCGACCGGGTTGCGCAGGAGGTTCTCGAGCTCGACGAGGTTGGCGGCGGTGGCCCGCTCGGCGGCCAGCTCGGCCAGCCGGGGCTCGACCGCGCCGCGCAGCTCGGCGACGTCCCGCAGCTGGTGCTCCGCGTCGGAGAGCTGCGAGTACAGCGTCCGGACGTGCTCGGGCGCGGGCAGCACGGTGGTGCCGCGGCCCGGCCGGCGCTCGACGAGGTGCTTGGCCTCCAGCTCGTGCATGGCCTCGCGCAGCGACGCCCGGGACACGCCCAGGCTCGCCGCCAGCTCGCGCTCCGACGGCAGCCGATCCCCCGGCCTGAGCTCGCCGACCGCGATCAGCTTCTCCAGGTGCGCCGAGATCTCGGTGCTGACGCTGCCGCGGAACGCGCCCGGCGCGAGCCGCGGCAGCTCGAGGGCGGAGGACGGCACCGGGCGGCGATCGCCCGGTGCTCCGGTGGTGCTGTCCACACCCGGTCCTTCCTGACTTCCGGCGCCGAACCACCCGGGGGTGGTTGGCCTGACCAATCCGACGGTAGGCGGCGGAATGGTTCGACCACAGCGGCCCGGCGATCACGAAACCGTTTGTTCACACGCGAAATACCGGCGACACGGACAGGTGAACCAGGCGCGCCCGCAATGCCTTGGTCACTGTGTTTCGGCTAGGTGAAGTTCGACGCTCAACCGTTGACGGCGGCGGCCCCGACGGCCGATGGTCTGGGCGGTCCGCTTGGTCGGACCATCCGGTCCGGACCTTCCCCGGCACCGCGATCAGCCTGCTGAGCTGGGGCGACGTCGAGCGCATCACTCGCGCAGCCGCCGATCAGGGGGCAGGGGTCGCGACCCCGGAGCCGGCCCGGCCGCCCGCTCGTACGGACGTCGCCGTCCCCTCCCCCTCGACCCGGACCCGCTCCCCGGGCCCGAGCACCGCCATTTCCGTGAACGCGCGGAAATGGGTCCGTCCCCTTTTCCCGACGACGCCGGAATGATTGTCCGCGCGTCGGCCGGGCGTTCCCGCCGCGAGATGTTGGAGCCCCCATGTCCCTGTCCCCCACCCGCTGGGCGCGCCTGCCGCTCGCCCTCGTGGCGCTGGCGACCGCCCTCGTCCTCGCCGCGTGCGGCGGCGGCTCCGGCGGTGCGGCCGCGTCGAGCTCCGGGCCCGCCGGCGACCACAGCCTCACCGTGCAGCTGTCCTGGTTCAGCAACGCGCAGAACGGCGGCTGGACCGCCGCACAGACCCAGGGCTACCTGGCCGACGCCGGCCTCTCCGACGTCACGATCCTCCCCGGCGGCCCCAACGTCTCCGGCATCCAGCTGCTGGCCTCCGGCCGCGCCGACATCGCGGTGACCACCGCCGAGTCCTACCTGCAGGCCAAGGCACAGGGCCTGCCGATCACCGCGGTCTACAACGAGTTCGACACTCCGCCGACCGGCGTGCTGGTCAAGCAGTCCACCGGCTGGACGAAGTGGAGCGACCTCGCCGGCAGGTCCTGGACCGTCGCCCCGATCAGCCTCGGCTGGCAGTGGGTGCAGCGCAGCCAGAACATCCAGTTCCCGACGCAGAACTTCAACGGCACCTACGCGGCGTTCTTCGCCTCGCCCGACGGCGTGGTCCAGGGCTACCCGACCAACACGGTCTACGAGGCCCGCAAGCAGAACATCGACGTCAACTACTTCAGCTACGCCTCGGCCGGCTTCAACCCCTACGGCCAGATCCTCGCGGTGACCGAGGACTACGCGAAGAACCACGGCGACACGCTGAAGCGGGCGCTGGGCGCGCTGTCGAAGGGCTGGACGGCCTACCTCACGGACGTCGACGCGGCCACCAAGGCCAACGACCAGATGCTCGAGGACAACAACCAGCTCGCCGCCGACACCAACTGGTTCACCTGGGCCGGGCAGCGCCCGTTCGTGATCGGCGGCCGGGGCGGCAAGCAGATGGGCGCCATGGGCGACGAGCGCTGGACCACCACCATCGACCAGATGAAGCAGATGGGCGCGCTGCCCGCCGACTGGAACCCGAGCGGCCCACTGTACGACAACTCGTTCCTGTCGAGCGAGGTCATGCCCCAGCTCGACGCGCTGCCCGACGCCCCGGCCGGCTCCTTCCAGGGCGCCGCACCGGCGATCACGGCCCCGACCAGCTGACCGCCCCATCCCGGGGCGGCCCGCCCGGCGACGAGCCGGGCGGGCCGCTCCGTCCCACGGAGGAACCATGACCCGGTCCGCCGAGCTCGGCGCACGCACCGTCGAGACCAGCGCCCTGCCCGTCGTCGACATCTCCGGCCTGCGCACGGACGACCCCGGGGCGCGCGCTGCCGTCGGCCGCGCGCTGCGCGCGGCCTGCGTCGACAAGGGCTTCTTCTACGTCTCCGGGCACGGCATCGAGCCTGCGCTGCTCGAGGCCGCGTTCGATGAGGCCCGCACCTTCTTCGCGCTGCCCGCGGCGGAGAAGCGGCGGGTCGCGATGACGAAGGACAACTACGGCCGCGGCCACGAGGACGTCTGCGGCCAGACCCTCGAGGCCGGCGCGCCGCCGGACCTCAAGGAGGGCTATTACCTGGGCCGTGAGGCGCGCTCCGACGGCACCGTGCCCGAGGGCGACGCCGGTGTGGGCTTCGGCCCCAACCTGTGGCCCGCGCGCCCGGAGTTCCGCGAGATCCTCACGGAGTACCACCGCCGGATGACCGAGGTCGCGACGCTGTTGATGGACGGCCTCGCGCTCTCGCTCGACCTGCCCGAGGACTGGTTCCGCGACTTCTGCGCCGAGCCGACCCCGACGCTGCGGATCCTGCACTACCCGCCGCAGCCGCCGAACCCGCGGCCGGGCGAGAAGGGCGCGGCGCACACCGACTGGGGCGGCATCACCCTGCTCGCCCAGGACGAGAACGGCGGCCTGCAGGTCCTCGACGAGAACGAGGGCTGGATCCACGCCGCCCCGATCCCGGGCACGTTCGTCGTCAATCTCGGCGATCTCATGGCGCGCTGGACCGACGACCTCTACCGCTCCACGCTGCACCGGGTCGTCAACACGTCCGGGGCCGAGCGCTACTCGATGCCGTTCTTCTTCTCCGGCCGCCCGGACGCCGAGGTCATCACCATCCCGACCTGCCGCCGTCCCGGGCAGCCGGACCGCTACCCACCGACGACCCCCGCGCAGCACACGCGGGAGCGCCAGCGGGAGACGTACGAGCTGAACATGCTGAACATGCTGTGAGGTGGGCGGTGTGGGATGGGCGCGAGGTGCGCGCTGTGAGGTGGGGCTGTGAGCTGGGCCACGGAAGATCCGCCGGAGTGCCGCGGGAACGCAGACTCCGTTCGTGACCGAGCTCGAGATCGCGCCTGGAGCGACGGCCGTCGGGACCCTGCTGGACGTCCACCCCAGCGGGCCGGACCGCTACGAAGCTGCCGGCCAGGAGGGGCTGGTCGAGCGGGGGTTCGGCGGCGTCGTCGTCGGCCGGGCGCTGCGGGCCGCCGGGTCGACCGTGGGGCCCGGCCGTTCGGTCCACTCGATCCACGGCCACTTCCTGCGCCCCGCCGACGCCGCCGCGGCCACCCGCTTCCAGGTCACGCCCGTGCGCGATGGGGCCACCGTCAGCCTCCGGCAGGTCGTCGCCGAGCAGCACGGCAAGGAGATCTTCCTGCTCACCGCCTCGTTCGAGGTACCGCAGGAGGGCTGGGCGCACCAGGTGCCCCGGCTGACCACCGACGTGACCGATCCGGCGGACCTCCCGACGCCCGTGGAGCAGGTCGCCGGGGCCGACGAGACCGTGCGCAGCTGGTGGACGCGGCTCGACCGGCTGCACCCGGTCGACCTCCGGTTCGAGGGCGAGCTGCCGCGCAGCGCCGCCCACCGGGGCGAGGCGGCACCGCCCCACCACCGCTTCTGGGTGCGCACCCGCGAGCCCCTCCCCGCCGACCCGCTGTTCCACCACTGCGTGGTCGCCTACGCGTCGGACATGATGCTGCTCTCCACCGCGCTGGCCCCGCACGCGACCATGTTCGGAGCCCCGGACGTCACCGCGGCCAGCCTCGACCACGCCGTGTGGTTCCACGGCGCAGTCCGCGCCGACGACTGGCTCTGCTACGAGCAGGACAGCAGCTGGGCGGCGGACGGCCGGGCGCTGTGCCATGGGCGTTTCTTCGATCGGTCGGGCCGGCTCGTCGCCACCGTGGCGCAGGAGGCGATCGTCCGGCGTCGCGCAGGCTGACCCGGGCAGGGCGACCCCGCGCCGCGGCACGACAGGGCAGGATGCGCCCATGACCGACCGTCCGGCCGTCGCCCCCGCGATGCGGCACCGCAGCATGCGGGACCACAACCTGGGCGTGGTGCTGGGCGAGGTGGCGCGGCGGGGCACGGTCAGCCGCGCCGGGCTGGCGGTGGCGACCGGGCTGACCAAGTCCACGGTGTCGTCGCTGGTCGGCGAGCTGGTCGCGGCGCGGCTGCTGGTGGCCGAGGGCCGCACGGGCGAGGGCGAGCGGGGCCGCCCGGGCATCGGGCTGGCGCTCGACGGCGGGCACGTGGCCGGGCTCGGGTGCGAGATCGGGGCGCGCCGGCTCGCCGTGGCGGTCGTCGACCTCCGCGGCCGCACACGGGTACGGCTGGAGCAGGTGGGCACCAACCGGCGCTCGCCCACCGCTGTGTTCGACGAGCTGGCGGCGCTGGCCGCCGAGGCCGAGCGGCGGGCGACTGCGCAGGAGCTCACGCTCGTCGGCGCCGGGCTCGCGATCCCCGGCCTGCTCGACCACTCTGCCGCCGGCCACGGCCGCTGCGTCGTCGCCGCGCCGAACCTGGGCTGGCGGGACGTGCCGCTCGACCCGTACCTCGCCGACCTCCCGCCGCGGACCGGCTTGCCGGTGGCGGTGGACAACGAGGCCAATCTGGCCGCGCTGGGCGAGCTCCGGCTCGGCGCCGGGAGCGGGCACCCGTCGTTCCTCGTGGTCACGGGCGAGGTGGGCATCGGCGCCGGGTTGGTCGTCGGGTCCGGGTTGTACTCGGGCGCCGACGGCTTCGCCGGCGAGCTGGGGCACGTGGTGGTGGCGCCCGGCGGCGCACCCTGCGCCTGCGGGGGCCGGGGCTGCCTGGAGACGGTCGCGGGGCTGCCCGCCCTGCTCCGCGCCGCCGGCCTCGACCCCGACGGCGGTCTCACGCCGCTGCTCGACGCCCTGGACCTCCCCGCGGGCGACCCGGCCGGCGACGCCGCGCGGGCGGCGGTCGACGAGGGCGCCGCCGGCCTCGCCCTGGCCCTGACTGCCGCGGTGCACCTGCTCGCGCCCGGCCTGATCGTGCTCGGCGGGACGCTCGCCGCCCTCGGCCCGGTCCTGGTCCCGCGGCTCGACGCCGCCCTCGCCGCGCAGGTCGGGGCACTGCGCGGTACCGCTCCCCCGGTCACGACCTCCGCCCTCGGCCCCGACGCAGCCGTCCTCGGCGCCGCCCTGGGCGTCGTCGACGCGGTCCTCGCCGACCCGGTCCGGATCATGCCCGCCTGACTTGCGCATCCCGCCGCGCTCGTCGGTCTGCGGGTGATCGAAGCGAGCGTGACGGTGTGGTCGTGCCGACGAGCCTCCCGTCCCACTCGTCGTGATCTTCACCGGGGTGACGCGGTGCGGTCGGCGCGAGGGTGACCGTGCGGTCGTGTCGGCGACCGAGGTGTCACGCTCGGCTCGATCTTCGGTGCAGCGTGTCCTCACCTCCCACCGGTCAGCCCCGCAGCGCGACTCGCGGGAGCACAGAGCGCGACTCACCGACGCTCGACCCCCTTGCCCGGCCTCCACCACAGGTCTAACGTCCTCCTTTAGTTCGTGATCTGGACTAATGAAGGAGCGCCCGATGACCGCACCGACGCCGTCGCAGGCCGACCGCTTCTCCTTCGGCCTCTGGACGGTCGGCTGGCAGGGCCGGGACCCCTTCGGCGAGGCCACCCGCCCCGCGCTCGACGTCGTCGAGGCGGTGGAGCGGCTGGCCGCGCTCGGCGCGTGGGGCCTGACCTTCCACGACGACGACCTGCTCGGCTTCGGGCCCGACGCCGGCACCCGCGACAAGCAGGTCACGCGGCTGCGCGAGGCGCTCGACGCCACCGGCATGACCGTCCCGATGATCACGACGAACCTGTTCACCCACCCCGTGTTCAAGGACGGCGGGTTCACGAGCAACGACCGGTCGGTGCGCCGGTTCGCGCTGCGCAAGGTGCTCCGCAACATCGAGCTCGCCGCCGAGCTGGGCGCGCGGACCTTCGTGCTGTGGGGCGGGCGCGAGGGCTCGGAGTACGACTCGGCGAAGGACGTCGCGGCGGCGCTCGACCGCTACCGCGAGGCGATGGACCTGCTCTGCGGGTTCGTCCTCGACCGCGCCTACGACATCCGGTTCGCGCTCGAGCCCAAGCCCAACGAGCCCCGCGGCGACATCCTGCTCCCGACCGTCGGGCACGCGCTGGCCTTCATCGAGAAGCTCGCGCACCCCGAGCTGGTCGGCGTGAACCCCGAGGTCGGCCACGAGCAGATGGCCGGGCTGAACTACGTCCACGGCATCGCGCAGGCGATGTGGGCGGGCAAGCTCTTCCACCTCGACCTCAACGGCCAGCGCGGGATCAAGTACGACCAGGACCTCGTGTTCGGCCACGGCGACCTGCTCAACGCCTTCGCGCTGGTCGACCTGCTCGAGCACGGCGGCCCTGGCGGCGGCCCGGCCTACGACGGCCCGCGGCACTTCGACTACAAGCCCTCGCGCACCGAGAGCTACACGGGTGTCTGGGACTCGGCCGCCGCCAACATGCGGGCGTACCTGCTGCTCAAGGAACGGGCCGCAGCCTTCCGCGCCGACCCCGAGGTACAGGAGGCCCTCGCCACCGCGGGCGTCCCCGAGCTGTCCACACCGACCCTCGCGCCCGGCGAGGGCTACGCCGAGCTCCTGGCCGACCGCTCGTCGTTCGAGGACTTCGACGCCGAGGCGGCCGGGCAGCGCGGGTACGGGTTCGTCCGGCTGCACCAGCTCGCCGTCGAGCATCTCATGGGCGCCCGGTAGGGGTCAGCCGACCGGCACCGCACCTCGTGCCCGTCCCAGCGCGTCGGCGGCGCGGGCGGTGACCTCGTCCCACCGGCCGGCGGCGAGCAGCTCCGGGTCGACCATCCAGCTGCCGCTGACGGCCGGGACGCACGGCAGCGCGAGGTAGTCCCCCATGTTCTCCGGCTTCACCCCGCCGGAGGGCAGGAAGGTCATCCCCGGGAAGGGCGCGGCCAGTGCGCGGATCCCGGCCACGCCGCCGAGCAGGTTCGCCGGGAAGAACTTCACCTCGGTGAGCCCGCGCTCGGTGGCGACCATGAGATCCGACGCGCCGGACACCCCGGGCAGGGCCGCCACGTCGAGCTCGACGGCCCGGTCGAGCACGGACACGGACAGCCCGGGGCTCACGACGAACCGGGCCCCGGCCTCGACGACCTGGTCGACGTGCCGCGGGACCACGACCGATCCGGCCCCGACGTGCAGCTCCGGCAGCGCGCGCAGGGCGCGGATGCCGGCGAGGCCGGCCGCGGTCCGCAAGGTGATCTCGACGACGTCGACGCCCCCGGCGAGCAGGGCCTCGCCGAGCGGCAGCGCCTGCGCCGGGTCGTCGAGCACGACGACCGGGAGGACCGGGCAGCGGACGGGCAGGGTCACGGGTGCACTCCTGGAGTGGTGATCAACGGACGACGTCGGCGTGCGGATCGGCCTGCAGGGCCGCGAGGTCGGCGCGGGTGGGCAGCCCCTCCCAGTCCCCCGGGACCAGGCAGACCGCGCCGCCCGCGGCGTTGCCGAGCGCGAGGGCGGCCTCGACGGGCCGGTCCGCGACGAGCTCGGCGAGGTAGCCGGCGACGAACGCGTCGCCGGCACCGACGGCGTCGACCACCTCGACCGGCCGGGTCGGGGCGTGGACGGCGGTGCCGCCGTCGTGCGCGACGGCACCGAGCGCGCCGAGCTTCACCACCGCGGTGGCGGGCCCGAGCTTGGCGAGGCGGGCGGCGAGATCGGCGCCCCCCTCGGCGTCGACCGGCACCGGGTCCAGGCCCAGGACCAGCGCCGCCTCCTCCGGCCCGGCGAGCACCAGGTCGCAGGCGGGGATCAGGTTCCCCAGGGCCGCGCGGGCCTCGGTGTCGGACCAGAGCGTGCGGCGGTGGTTGACGTCGAGCGAGACGAGCACGCCCGCCTCCCGCGCGATCTCGACGGCGCGGGCGACGGCGGCGCGGGGACCGGGTCCGAGGGCCGGAGTGATGCCGGTCAGGTGCAGCACCCGGGCCGCGGCGATCTCGTCCGCGACCGCGTCGACGTGCGCGGGTGCCAGCCGCGCGGCGGCGCTGCCGGCGCGGTAGTACCGCACCCGGTGCGGCCGCCCGCCCCGCAGCTCCTTGAGCATCATCCCGGTCGGGGCGTCCGGGTCGGTGTCGGCGAGGACCCGGACTCCCTCGGCGCGGATCTCGCGCACCACGGCGCGGCCCAGGTCGTCGTCGCCGACCCGGGAGACCCAGGTGGCGTCGACGCCGAGCCGGGCCAGCCCGATGGCGACGTTCGACTCCGCCCCGCCGATGCCGACGGTCAGGGCGGAGCCGGCGACCAGCCGGCCCCGCGGGCTCAGCAGGGCCATCGTCTCGCCGAGGGTCACCACACGCGGGCTCACGACAGCTCCAGCATGACCTTGCTGCTCCCGGGCGCGGCGGCGACCGCGAGGGCGTCGGCGGCGGCGTCGATCGGGAACCGGTGGCTGATCACGGGGGTGACGTCCAGGCCCGCGGCCAGGGCGGCGAGCGCGTCGGAGATCTCCTCGACGAACCGGTACGAGCCGATCCAGGTGATCTCACGGGTGACCAGATCGCCGAGCGCGGCGGAGACCGCTGCCCCCGGCAGGTTGCCGACCTGCACGAGCGTGCCGCCGCGGGCGGTCGCGCGGAGCACGGGGCCCAGCGCGGCGGGCGCGCCGGAGGCCTCGAAGACGATCTCGACGTCGTCGGGCAGGGACGCCGCGGAGACGTCGACGGTCTCGTCCGCGCCCATCGCGCAGGCCACGTCGAGGGACACCTCCGCGATGTCCGAGGCGACCACGGTGGCCGCCCCGGCGTGCTTGGCCGCGGCCACGACCAGCGAGCCGATCGGACCGGCACCGTTGACCAGCACGGTGCGTCCGCGCAGGTCGCCGGCCCGGAACACGGCGTGCATCGCCACCGCGAGGGGCTCGGCGAGGGCGCCGGACAGGGTGTCGACGCCCGTGGGCAGGGCCCGCAGCTGCTCGGCGCGGACCGCGCGGAGGCCGCTGAAGCCGCCGTCGGTGTGCGGGTCGAAGGCCGCCGACCCGAAGTACCGGACGTGCGGGTACAGGTTGGTGCGCCCGGCGATCCGGTCCGGCAGGTGCCCGTCGCCGACGAGCTCGGCGGGGTGGACGGTGACCGGGGTGCCGACCTCGGGGCCGGTCGCCCCCGGCCCCAGCGCGGCGACCCGGCCGGCCACCTCGTGCCCGAGCACCAGCGGGTGCGTCAGCGAGGCGGTGCCGGACGCGCCGTTCTTCCAGTAGGCCACGTCGGAGCCGCAGATGCCGCCCCACTCCATGGCGACCAGGACCTCGCCGGGCCCGGCGACGGGCTCGGGGCGCTCGTCGACCCGCAGGTCGCCGGCCCCGTGGACGACGACCGACTTCACGCCGCGTCCTCCAGCTTCACCAGGTCGCGCCCGCGGGTCTCCGGGGAGAGCAGGGTCGAGACGAGGGTGATCGCCGAGTAGACGACCAGCATCGCGGCGATCGGCCACCAGCTGCCGGTGAGCGCGGTCAGCGAGGCCGCGAGGACCGGGCCGATCGCGGTGGCGAGGATGCCGCCGATCTCCTTGGCCAGCGCGAGCTGGGTGAAGCGGGTGCGGGCGCCGAACAGCTCCGCCATCGTGACGCTCTCCATCGAGAACAGCCCGAGCACGCCGATGTTCAGGGCGATGATCATGCCCAGCGTGATCGCGACGGCGCTCCCGCTGGTGATCAGCAGCATCGCCGGGAAGGCGACGAGCATCGTCGCGACCGTCAGGCCGATGTAGACGGGGCGCCGGCCGACCTTGTCGCCGAGCAGGCCGACGAGCGGCACGGTGGCGAAGCCGAGCAGCGAGCCGTAGACGATCGCGTCGGTCGGGATCGAGCGGTCGACGAGCAGGGTGGTGGCGAGGTAGCCGACCAGGAAGGTCTGCACCAGCCCGGAGTTGCCGGCCTGGCCGAAGCGCAGCCCGAGGGCGAGGAAGAACGCCTTGCCCTTGCGCTGCTTGAGTCCCGCCTCCAGCACACCCTCGGACGCGGCCTCCTCCTTCGAGAGCGCGACGCCGTCGACGACGTCCGCCCGCTCCTCGAAGACCGGGCTCTCCTTGAGGTTCCGGCGCAGCCACACCGCGAAGATCATCAGGGCGAAGCTGAGCAGGAACGGGATCCGCCAACCCCACTCGACCAGCTGCTCCTCGGAGAGCACCGCGAGCAGGATCGCCCAGATGCCGGACGCCGCGAGCGTGCCGGAGTTGGTGCCCAGCGAGACCAGCGACGAGATCAGGCCGCGGCGCTTCGCGGGGGCGTACTCGGCCAGCATCACCGTGGCGCCCGCGATCTCCGCGCCGGCGCCGAAGCCCTGCAGCAGCCGCAGCGCGACGAGCAGGATCGGGGCGAGGATGCCGATGGTCGCGTAGGTCGGCAGGGCGCCGATCAGCGTGGTCGACACACCCATCAGCAGGATGGTGATGAACAGGACCTTCTTGCGGCCCAGCCGGTCGCCCATCCGTCCGAAGTAGATGGCGCCGGCGAGCCGCGCGACGTACCCGACGCCGTAGGTCGCCATCGCCGCGATCAGGCCGATCGCCGGGCTGACGTCCGGGAAGAAGACCGTGTTGAAGACGATGGCGGCCGCCAGCGAGTAGAGCTGGAAGTCCATGAACTCCATCGCGGTGCCCAGCCATCCGGACACGGCGGCCTTGGTGAGGTCGCGCGTCGTGCGGGTGACCACGCCCGGGGGCTCCGTCCTGGTGCTGTCGGTCGTGCTGTCCGTCATCGTGAACTCCGTTGCTCAGTGACCGCTGGGTGGGGGGTGTCGCTCGCGGGGGTCCTGTCGAGCTCTGCTCAGAGCTCGACGCGCCCCGCGGAGAGGGCGGGAAGGTGGGCGGCAACGGCGGTGACCAGGCCGTCCGTCGCCGCCAGGTCGGGGGCGCCGATCGCGTCGAGCAGTCGCCGGACGGTCGCCACGGCGTCGGCGTGGCCCTCCCGGTCGCGCCAGCAGGCGGCGAGGGCGTCGGCGGCCGGGTCGGTGGTGCCGAAGAGCTGGCCCTGCGGGCCCGGCCGGGTGGCGTGCACCCAGCCGGCCAGGGCGAGCTCCAGCACCGGGCTCTGTCCGATTCCCCGGGGTCGCTCCCGCAGGACCGGGAGCCAGCGCTCCGGGACCTTGTGCGAGCCGTCCGAGCCGATCTGCCGCAGCAGGTGCCGGATCCCCGGGTTGCCGAAGCGCTCGACCAGGTCCGCCGCGTACGCGGACGGGTCCGGCCCGTCGGCGGGCAGGGTCGGCGCGACCTCGGCGGCCAGGGTCCGGACGAGGGTCTCGCCCCAGCCCGTCGCCATGGCGTCGGCGATCGTCGTGGCCCCGGCCGCGAGGCCGAGATAGGCCAGCGCGGAGTGGGCCCCGTTGAGCAGCCGCAGCTTGGTGAGCTGGAAGGGCGCGACGTCCGGCACGACCAGGGCGCCGTCGCGTTCCCACGACGGGCGCGCGCCGGCGAACCGGTCCTCGAGCACCCACTGCCGGTAGGGCTCGCCGACGACCGGCAGCGCGTCGACGACGCCGAGCGAGGCGGCGGCGGCCTCGCGGTCCGCGTCCGTGGTGGCCGGCACGATCCGGTCGACGATCGTCGACGGGAAGGTGACGGCCGCGGCCAGCAGCTCGAGGACGCGGTCGCGGTCCGGCCAGCTCGACGCCTCGACGAAGCCCCGGACCACCGCCGCCAGGGCGGTGCCGTTGGCGGACATGTTGTCGCAGGACACCATGCTGATCGGCGCGGCGCCGGCCCGCATCCGGGCGGCCAGGCCGGCGGCGAGCCGGCCGACGACCGTCCGCGCCCCGTCCGGGCCCGCGGCGAGGTCCGCCGCGATCGCCGGGTCGGCGGTGTCGAGCGTGCCGTCCGGGCGCCGGTGGTGGCCCTTCTCCGTGATCGTCAGCGTGACGACGGAGACGTCCGGCTCGGCGAGCAGCGCGTCGACGCGCGCGGCGTCGGGGCCGAGGGCGAGGGCCTCGACCACCGAGCCGACGACGAAGGTCCGGCTGCCGGCGGCGCCGCGCTCGGTCACCGAGTACAGGCAGTCCTGCGCCCGCAACGCCGCCGCGGTGTCCGCGGACCGGGGCGCGACGACCGCGATCCCCCACGGCTCGCCGGCGGCGGCCGCGGCGCGCTCGGTGTAGACGGCCTGGTGGGCGCGGTGGAAGGCGCCCAGACCGAGGTGCAGGACCCGCGGCCGCAGCGCGCCGGGCTCGACGAGCGGGCGGGCGTCGGCGGCGATCCGGGCGAGGGTGTCGCGGCCCAGGCCGGCACGCAGCAGCGTGCTCACCAGTCGTGCACCGAGCCGTCGAGCCGGCGGGCGACCGGCAGGTAGCGGGCCTCGTACGGGTAGCGCTCGGCGGCCTTCTCGTCGTACTCGACGCCGAGGCCGGGCACCTCGGTCGGGTGCAGCATGCCGGCGGCGAGGGTGGGGCCGCCGCGGAAGACCTCGAGGGTCTCGTCGGCGTGCCCCATGTACTCCTGGATGCCGAAGTTCGGCACGGCGACGTCGAGGTGCACCGCCGCGGCCATGCTCACCGGCGAGAGGTCGGTGGCGCCGTGCGACCCGGTGCGGACCCCGTACAGCGCGGCGAGGTCGAAGATCCGGCGCAGGTGCGTGAGGCCGCCCGCGTGCACGACGGTGGTCCGGACGTAGTCGATCAGCTGCTCGGTGATCAGGGTCTGGACGTCCCAGATCGAGTTCAGCACCTCGCCGGTGGCGATCGGGGTGGTCGTGTGCTGCCGGATGAGCCGGAACGCCTCCTGGTTCTCGGCGGGCGTCGGGTCCTCCATCCAGAACAGCCGGCAGGGCTCGACGGCCTTGCCGAACCGGGCCGCCTCGAGGGGCGTGAGCCGGTGGTGGACGTCGTGGAGCAGGTGGAAGCCGAAGCCGAAGCGCTCGCGGACGGCCTCGAGGTAGGTGGGCGCGAAGTTCAGGTACGCCTCGGTGTCCCACGGCTGCTCGTCGGGCAGCGCGGTGGCCGCGGGCTCGTAGAGCTTGCCCTTGCGGACGCCGTAGGTGCCGCCGACCTCGGGCACGGCGGCTTGGGCGCGGATGGCCTTGTAGCCCACCGACAGGAAGCGCTCGACGTCGTCGAGCAGCTCGGCCGTGTCCCGGCCGCTGGCGTGCGAGTAGACCAGGACGCCGTCCCGGGAGCGGCCGCCCAGCAGCTGGTAGACGGGCAGGCTCGCGACCTTGCCCTTGACGTCCCACAGCGCGGTGTCGACGGCGGAGATCGCGGTCATGGTGACCGGGCCGCGGCGCCAGTAGGCCCCCTTGTAGAGGTACTGCCACATGTCCTCGATGCGCGCCGGGTCCTTGCCGATGAGCAGGGGGACCAGGTGGTCGCGCAGATAGCTCGCGACGGCGAGCTCGCGGCCGTTCAGCGTCGCGTCCCCGAGGCCGACGGCCCCGTCGGACGTCGTGATCCGCAGCGTCACGAACGTCCGGCCCGGGGAGGCGACGAACACCTCGGCCCGCTCGATCTTGCTCACCAGGTCCCACTCCTTCGGACGATCCGGTCCGCGCGCACCACCCGGCAGGACTGGTCGCGCAGTACTTGTATACAAGCATCCGTCGCGAAGGTGTGCAAGACCGGACCGGAGGAGCGATCAGTGACGCGCCACACCCGATATCGTGGGCGCGTGACCCGGACGAACAGCCGGCGGACCAGCCGTCGCGCCGTCTACGAGACGTTGCGCCGCAAAGTCCTCACCCTCGAGCTGCCGCCCGGTGCCGCGCTCTCGGAGAACGAGCTGGCGGCCTCGCTCGGGGTGAGCCGCACCCCGGTGCGGGAGAGCCTGATCCTGCTGGTGGAGGAGGGCCTCGTCCAGGTCTTCCCGCAGGTCGGGTCGTTCGTCTCGCGGGTCGACCCGGACCGGGTCGCCGACGCCCAGTTCCTGCGCGAGGCCGTGGAACTCGCGTCACTGGAGGACCTCCCCGCGGAGCTCGACCCGGAGCTCGTCGCGGAGCTGCGCCGCAACCTCGACGAGCAGCACCGGCCCGGGCTCACGGTCGAGGACTTCTTCGCCCTCGACGAGGAGTTCCACCACGGCCTGCTGCGCCTCGCCGGGCACGGCCGCGCGTGGGCGACGGTGGTCTCGGCCAAGGGGCACCTGGATCGGGCGCGCCGGCTCGGCCTGCAGGAGACGCCGCCGGAGGGCTTCGCCGACCAGCACGTCGAGATCCTCCAGGCAGTACTGTCCGGCGACGTCGCCGGTGCGCGCGCCGCGATGCGCACGCACCTGCGGGCGGTGTTCGACGACGTCGAGGCGATCCGCGAGCGCTCTCCCGAGCTGTTCGCGTCGGCGTCGGGCGCGGTCCCGGTGCGCCGCAACGTCGTCGTGTGGGAGTGACGGCCGGCTCCAGCCCGCTCGCGATGGCCGTGGTGACGGTGGTCGCCTCGGGCCCGGCGGTGCTGGCGCTCGCCACCCTGACCCGAGGCGACGACGGTCAGCCCAGCGACCTCGCGAACCCGAGCACGTCCCGCACCGCCTCCGCGTAGACGTCGGGCATCGCCGACCGGAACATCAGCTCGCCCACGTGGCAGAGCCCGAGGTTGACCTTGCCGATCGACGGGACGCCGGCGGCGAGCAGCGCGCGGTGGTAGGCGACGCCCTCGTCCCGCAGCGGGTCCAGCTCGTTGCACGAGATCACGTGCGGCGGCAGGCCGCGGAGGTCCTCGGCCGTCGCGTGGTACGGCCAGCAGGTCGCCTCCGCGGCGTTGCCGGCCCCCGGGTCGTACACCTCGGCGAGCAGCGGGAACAGGCTGCGGTTGAGCCAGTAGCGGTCGTTCTCGACCAGTGACGGCAGCGACGCCTCGGTCCAGTCGCCGAGGATGTACGGGCACTGCGCGTAGACGCCCGCGATCGCCTCCGCCCAGCCCTCCCGCTTCGCCTTGATCGGCAGGGCGAGTGCGAGGTTGCCGCCGCCGGAGTCGCCGGTGACCACGATGTGCGTGCCGCCCAGCTCGCCGAGGTGGTCGGCGACCCAGCGCAGCCCGGTCGCGCAGTCCTCCAGCCCCGCCGGGAACGGGTGCGGGCCGAGCGCGCCGCCGCCGTTGCGGTACTCCACCCCGACGACGACGGCCCCGGCCGCCGCGAGCTCGTCCCGCCAGCGCGTGTAGAGCGCGCCCTTCGCGGCCAGCATGACCATGCCCCCGCCGTGCACCTGGTAGATCACCGGGAGCGGGCCCTCGGACCCCTCGGGCCGGTGCACGTGCAGGCCGATCTCGTGGCCGCCGTCGCCGGTGATCGTGCGCAGCTCCGAGGTCACACCGTGGATCGGCGGCAGGTCCTCGGCGAGCGTGGCGAAGAGCCCCTCGAACCCCTCCTCGACGGCGTCGACGAACTGCAGCAACGTCTCCCGCCCCGCGTCGGGCGCCAGCGGGGCGCCCTCGGCGTGGTCGAGGAGCCCGAGCTTCTCCATCACCGCGACCATCCGCGGATCGGCGCGGGGGTCCGTGCCGAGCGTCAGGCCGGGGTCCCCCAGCCGGCCGGGTGGGGTGTGCGGCGTCGACACGTCCGTCATGGGCGCTCTCCTCGTCGAGATCGTCGGTCGCGGTACGAGACACGCTGGTGTGCTGTCGCACCGATGCGACAGCACAGCCAGGTGTCGCAGAGTATGGTGCGCGTCACATCGGGGTCAACGGAGGGGCCGTGGCCGGAGCATCGACGCCGCTGCAGCGGAGCCTCGCCGGGTACGCGGCCCGTCCCGGCGCGCTCGACGCGTTCCTGTTGGCCCGGCGCCGGTTCCAGGCGGGTGAGCGGATCGACATGCAGGCGCTCGCCGCGGAGCTGGGCGTCAACCGGGCCACGCTCTACCGCTGGGTCGGCTCCCGCGAGCTCCTGCTGTGCGAGGTCGTCTGGTCCCTCACGGAACGGACCCTGCGCCGGGAGCCGCCGGCCGCAGATGGCGCGGACGGTTCGGGGTCGTGCCTCGCCGCGGTCCTGAGCCGGTTCGTCACCGACACCCTCGCCCACCGCGGCATGCGCCGGTTCCTCGAGGAGGAGGGCGAGTGCGCCCTGCGGCTGCTCACGCTGTCGTCGGGCGGTTTCCAGCCCCGGCTGGTCGGCCTGGTCCGCGAGCTGGCCGCGGCGGAGACGGCGGCGGTCCGGCTGGCCAGCCCGATCCCGCTCGACGACCTGGCCTACACCCTGGTGCGCGTGATCGAGTCGTACGTCTACCTGCGCACGATCACCGGGGAGGAGCCGGACGGCACCCGCGCCGCCCGCGTGCTGCAGGCGCTGCTCCCCCGCCCGGCCGATCCGGGCCGCTCCCGGCCGGGGCGGACGTAACGGCGGCCGTGATCGGGACGAACGCGATCACGCCGGTCGTCCGGCGTAAGAGGGAGGAGCGGCGTGGCCTATCCCGACGACTATCCCCCGATCGCCGAGCACGGGCTGATCGGCGACCTGCAGACCGCGGCCCTGGTGACCACGGACGGCAGCGTCGACTGGTACTGCTGCCCGCGGTTCGACTCGCCGAGCGTGTTCGGCGCGCTGCTGGACCGCCGGCGCGGCGGGTTCTTCCGGATCGCGCCCGACACGGACGGCGAGGTCACGCGCCGGCAGTGGTACTTCCACGACACCGCCGTGCTGATGACCCGGTTCATGACGGCCGACGGCGTGGGCGCGCTCTACGACTTCATGCCCGTCCGGGACGGCGCCGCGACCGACCGGCACGAGATCGTCCGGGTGCTGCGCGTGGTCCGCGGGACGATGCGGTTCACCGTGGAGTGCCGGCCGCGCTTCGACTACGGCCGGGCCGGCCACACCACCGAGACCACCGCCGAGGGCGTCGTCTTCCACGGCCCCGACATGGACCTGTGCCTGCACACGGTCGTCGACGGCGGCGGCGCCCTCGACTGGGAGCGCGACGGGCCGGACGTCCGGGCGTCGATCACACTCTCCGCGGGCCAGGCGGTCGGCACGGTGCTGGAGTCCGGCTCGGGCCTGCAGCCCCGCCGCATCCCGATCGGCGAGGCCGACGAGCGGTTCGACGCGACCGTGGAGTTCTGGCGCACCTGGCTGGAGCGCTCGACCTACGTCGGCCGCTGGCGCGAGACGGTCCACCGCTCGGCCATGTCGCTCAAGCTCATGACCTACGCCCCGACCGGCGCACTCGTCGCCGCACCCACGGCCGGGCTGCCCGAGCAGGTCGGCGGGGAGCGGAATTGGGACTACCGCTACACCTGGATCCGCGACGCCTCGTTCTCGGTGCACGCCCTGCTCAGCCTCGGCTACACCGAGGAGGCCGCGGCGTTCGGGCGCTGGCTGGCGGACCGCGTCGGCGAGCACGACGGCCCCGACGGCAGGCCGCTGCGGATCATGTACCGGGTCGACGGCTCCGCCGACCTCACCGAGGAGTCCCTCGGCCACCTGGAGGGCTACCGGGGGTCGCGGCCGGTCCGGATCGGCAACGGCGCCGCCGACCAGATGCAGCTCGACATCGTCGGCGAGGCCCTGGACTCGCTGTACCTGGCCGACCGGCACGCCGTCCGGCTCGACCACCGCGGCTGGCAGGCCGTGCGGGACATGCTGTCGTGGCTCTGCGGGAACTGGGACCAGGTCGACGAGGGGATCTGGGAGACCCGCGGCGGGGCGAAGGACTTCGTCTACGGCCGCCTGATGTCCTGGGTCGCCTTCGACCGGGCGACGCGGATGGCCCGCGAGCGCGCGCTGCCCGGCGACGTGCCGGGGTGGACGACCCGGCGCGACGCGATCTACGACCAGGTGATGACCAAGGGCTTCGACGCCGGCCGGCAGGCGTTCGTGCAGTACCTCGGCGGCGACGTGCTCGACGCGGCCGTGCTGATGATGCCGCGCGCCGGGTTCGTGGTCCCGAGCGACCCGCTGTGGCACTCCACGCTCGAGGCGATCGACCGGACCCTGGTGTCCGACGGGCTGGTGTTCCGCTACGACCCGTCCGCCTCGCCCGACGGCCTGACCGGCACCGAGGGCACGTTCTCGCTCTGCAGCTTCTGGTACGTCGACGCGCTGGCCCGCTCCGGCCGGCTCGGCGACGCCCGCACCGCCTTCGAGAAGATGCTGACCTACGCCAACCACCTCGGCCTCTACTCGGAGGAGATCGGGGCGACCGGCGAGCAGCTCGGCAACTTCCCGCAGGCCTTCAGCCACCTCGCGCTGATCAGCGCGGCGGTGGACCTCGACCACCAGCTCGACCACGGGCCGGGTCGGGTCGCGCACGCCTCCGGCCCGCACCGGCTCACCTGACGCACGGGAGGACGACGGGATGCAGATCGCGATGATCGGGCTCGGCCGGATGGGCGCCAACATGGTGCGCAGGCTGCTGCGCGCCGGGCACGAGTGCCACGTGTACGACGTCTCCCCCGACGCCGTCGCCGCCCTGGTGGCCGAGGGGGCGCGGGGCGCCGGATCGCTCGAGGAGCTGGTCGGCGGCCTGGACGCGCCGCGGTCGGTGTGGCTGATGCTGCCCGCCGCGATCACCGGCGACACCGTGACGGCGCTGCTCGGCGCGCTCGACGCCGGCGACGCGATCGTCGACGGCGGCAACTCCTCCTACCGGGACGACATCGACCGCGCCGAGCAGGCCGCGGCGAGCGGGATCGACTACGTCGACTGCGGCACCAGCGGCGGTGTGTGGGGGCTCGACCGCGGCTACTGCCTGATGATCGGCGGCCCGGACCGGGCGGTCTCGCGGCTGCGGCCGGTGTTCTCCTCGCTCGCCCCGGGCGTCGCCACCGCCCCCCGCACCCCGGGCCGCAGCGGCGACCCGAGCCCGGCCGAGCAGGGCTGGCTGCACTGCGGCCCGTCCGGCGCCGGGCACTTCGTGAAGATGGTGCACAACGGCATCGAGTACGCCCTGATGGCCGCCTACGCCGAGGGCCTCAACGTCATCCGCAACGCGGGCGCGGGCGTCCGGCCGCCTGAGGCCGACGCGGAGACCGCCCCGCTGCGCGACCCGAAGTACTACCCCTACGACGGCATCGACCTCGCCGAGGTCGCCGAGGTGTGGCGGCGCGGCAGCGTGGTCGGGTCGTGGCTGCTCGACCTCACCGCCGAGGCGTTGCAGCAGGACCCGGGCCTGGACCAGTTCGCCGGCCGGGTGTCGGACTCCGGCGAGGGCCGCTGGACGTCGATCGCCGCGATCGAGGAGGGCGTGTCCGCGCCCCTGCTCACCGCCGCGCTCTACAGCCGCTTCGCCTCCCGCGGCAGCGAGCTGTTCGCCGACAAGGTCGAGTCCGCCCAACGGCTGGAGTTCGGCGGGCACGTCGAGAAGGCGGGTGGCCCGGCGTGACCGCTCGGCAGGGGGACGTCCTGGCCCTCTTCGGCATCACCGGTGACCTCGCCAAGAAGATGATCATCCCGGCGCTGTACCGCCTGGTCGAACGCGGCGAGCTGACCGTGCCGGTCATCGGCGTCGCGCTGACCGACTGGGACGACGACCGGCTGCGCGCGCACATGGCCGACTGCGTCCGGGCCGCGGTGGACGAGGTCGACGAGTCCGCGCTGCAGCGCCTGCAGGGCTCGACGCACCTGGTGGCGGGGAACTACACCGACCCGGCCGTGTTCACCCGCCTCGCCGACGCGATCACCGCGGAGGCCGGGCCGACGGCGTTCGCGGTGCACTACCTCGCGGTGCCGCCCTCGCTGTTCGGCACGGTGGCGGACGGGCTGGCCGGGGTCGGCCTGCACACCCGGTCCCGGCTCGTCGTCGAGAAGCCCTTCGGGCGGGACCTCGACTCGGCGCGGGCGCTGCAGGCCCTGCTGGCGAAGCACTACCCGGAGGACCGGATCTTCCGGGTGGACCACTTCCTCGGCAAGGAGCCGGTGGAGGACCTGCTGGTGCTGCGGTTCGCCAACACGCTGCTGGAGCCGCTGTGGAGCCGGCAGTGGATCGACCGGTTCGAGATCACGATGGCCGAGGACTTCGACGTCGCCGACCGCGGCTCGTTCTACGACGCGGTCGGCACGGTGCGGGACGTCGTGCAGAACCACCTGCTGCAGGTCATGGCCTACCTGCTCATGGACGCCCCGCTCTCCGACGCCGCGGACGACCAGCGGGACGCCAAGTTCCGGCTGCTGCGGGCCGTGCGCCGGCTCGACGCCGGCGCGGTGGTCCGCGGCCGGTACGACGGCTACCTCGAGACGCCGGGCGTCGCGCCGGACTCGACCACCGAGACGTTCGTCGCGGCCACCTTCCACGTCGACGACTGGCGGTGGGCCGGGGTGCCGGTGCACCTGCGGGCCGGCAAGGCGCTGCCGGAGACGCTGCTCGACATCGTCGCCGTGCTGCGGCCGCCGCCCCGCGCGCTGTTCTCCGGCGGGCTCGGCAGCATGCGCCCGGACCGGATCCGGCTGCGCCTGCAGCCCCGGGCGGGGATCACGATCACGCTGCTGGCCAAGCAGCCCGGGCGCGGCGACGTCCCCACGGAGATCCCCCTCTCCGTCGACTTCCGCGAGGTGCTGGGCCCGGTCCAGGCACCCTACGAGCGGATCTTCGGCGACGCGCTGGCCGGCGACCCGGCGCACTTCGCCCGGATGGACACCATCGAGCAGGCCTGGCGGATCGTCGAGCCGATCCTCGACCCGGCGACCCCTCCGGCGTCGTACGCCCGGGGCTCCTGGGGACCCGAGGCGGCCGAGCGGCTGCCCGGCCCCGAGGGCTGGGTGCCGCTCCCGCCGACGGCAGCCGCGACACCGTCCGCGACACCGCCCCTGCGGACCGCGGCGGAGGGGGCCGCACCGGAGGGGGCCCTCGCCCGGTGAGGCCGCCCGCCGGGCCGGCCCTGCGCCGGTCGATCCGGGTGTCGGTACCTGCGCTCGTCGGCTTCTACGGCGGCCTGTACGGGCTGGGCGACTCGACCGTCGCGATCTACGCGCTGTTCACCGTGATCGCGCTCGGCGCGCTGTCCGAGGTCACCGGCTCGCCCGACCGGCGGCTCCGGACGTTCCTGGGCGCCGCCGCAGCCGGGGTGGTGCTGGTCAGCCTCGGCACCCTGCTCGCCGTCTCGACCTGGGCCGCCGCGGCGGGGATGCTCGTCGTCGGGTTCGTGGTCGCCTACGCGGGGACGGGCGGGCCGCGGGTGGTCGGCGTGGCCAACGGGCTGCAGCTGCTCTACGTGCTCCCGTGCTTCCCGCCCTTCCAGCCGGACACGCTCGACCAGCGGCTCCTCGGGCTGGCGCTGGGGGCCGTGCTGCTGATCGCCTGCGACCGCTGGCTGCTGCCCGCGTCCGTGCCGACGCCGGTGCCGGACCGGATGGCGGTCCTCGCCGACGAGGTCGCGGGGTTCACCGGCGCGCTGGCGGACTCGCTTCGGGTCCCGGCGGCCACGGCCCCGCAGCTCGCCCGGCAGCGCGAGGTGCTGGGGTCGGCGGAGGACCTGCGGATCACCCGGCTCGCCCGGGAGCAACGGCCGCTCGGGCCGGGGCGCCGGGACCGCAGCCTGCTCGCGACCGCCGCCGCGATCCGGGCGGCGGCGGATCGGTCGGTCGCGCTGGCGGACCTGCTCTCCGCGTCCGGCGAGCCGCCGCACCCGCGGACCGCGGACCTCGTGGCGGAGTCCGGGCACGTCCTCCACGGGGTCGCCCGCACCCTGCGGGCCGGACGGCAGGCGCTGCCGGTCGACGTCACCGGACTCGACGCGGTGCTCGCCGCGCACGGTGCTGCGCGCACCCCCGGGCCGGCGACGACGCTGCGGGCCGGGCTCGCCGCCGTCGCTCTCGCCGAGGACGCCCGGCTCGCCGGGCTGGCCGTGTCCGGCTGGTCCGGTGCACCCCGGCCGGCGCCCGCGGACACGCCGCCGATGCTCTGGTTCCTGCACGCCGGGCATGCGGAGCTGTGGGGGCGGCGGCTGCGGGCGCACCTCACGCCGCGCTCGGTCTACCTGCAGAACGCCGTCCGCCTCGCGCTCGGTCTCGCCGTCGCGCGGGTCGTGGCCGGGGTGTTCGACCTACAGCACGGCTTCTGGGTCCTGCTGGCGACGCTCAGCCTGATGCGCACCTCGGCGTCGGCGGACCGGTCGGTGCTCGTCCGGGCGTTCGCCGGCACGATCGTCGGTGCGGTGCTCGCCGCCGGGGTGCTGCTCCTGGTCGGCGACCACCGCGCCGTCTACGTCTGGCTGCTCCCGGTCGTCATGATCGCGACGTTCGCCGCCGGCCCGCTGCTGGGCCTCGCCGCCGGGCAGGCGGGTTTCACGGTGCTGGTCGCGGCGCTGTTCGCCCAGCTCGCGCCGCCGACCTGGCACCTGGCCGAGGTCCGGCTCGTCGACGTGCTGGTGGGCGGGGTGATCGGCGCGGTGATCGGCGCGGCGGTGTGGCCGCGGGGCGGCGGCGGGGAGGTCCGGCAGGTGGCCGCGGACGCCCTGCGGGCGGTGGCCGACGACGCCGAGGCCGTCGCCGCGGTGCTGAGCCGGTCCCCCGTCACGGAGACCGACGAACCCGGCCGCCTGCACAGCACCGCGGTCCTGCTGGAGCACGCCTACGTCCAGTACCGGACCGAGCCGATGCCGCACGGCGCCGCCGGCCCGGACTGGCTGAGCGTCGTGCTCGTGGTGCACCGGCTCGACGCCTACGACGGCGCCCTCCGCGAGCGCCACCCCGCGCTGCTGACCGTCCGCTCCGGCCCGGCCGATCCCGACGCGGACGCGCTGCGGGCGGCGGCCGCCGACGTCGCGGAGGCCTACCGGCGCACCGCCGACGCCGTCGCCGCGGACCGGGTGCCGGAGGGCCTCGCCGAGGAGTGCCGCGGCCGGTTCCCGCCGCTCCCGGCCGAGGGCGACTCCCGGCTGCTCGACGGCTGGGGCTGGCTGCACGCGCTGTGCGACAACCTCGCCCGCATCCGGCGTGCCCTCGCCGGCGACGCCGGACCGCCCGTCACCAGCGATCCCCCCGGGTCCGCGCCGGACGCCGGCCGAACCAGCTCGGCATCGCGACGTCCGCCGCCGGACTGATCACCCGCGCTCACCGGCGGCCCTCCACCACGCCCTCCCCCGTCCACCACGCCTCCTCGAGGTGCGGGTAGCCGGAGAGCACGAACTCGTCGATGCCCTCGGACTCGCCGGCGGCCAGCCCGGCCTGCACCTTCTCGATCGTCGCCGGGTCCAGCGCGGCGAGCAGCGACTCCGCCTGCGTCCGGGCCTGCTCGGAGTGTCCCGCATGATCACGTGCAGCCGGATGCCGAAGCGCACGGTGCGCCCCGGTCGGCGGCCAGGTTGGGATCCATCCGATCTTCTCGGCGACCTGCGCCGGGCGGCTCGCCCGTCGGCGAGTGATCACGGTTCCGCATCGAAACGACGATCCATGATTGGACGCTCCGTCCTCTGCCGACTCCCCGCGTAGGGGCGCGACACTGTGGAGGAAACGGAACACAATGATCATTCTCGGTCTGATCCTGCTGGTGCTGGGATTCCTGCTGAAGATCTCCCTGCTGTGGATCCTCGGGATCATCCTGCTGGTCGTCGGCGCGGTGCTGGCGATCCTCGGTGCCGCCGGCCGGGCGGTCGGTGGGCGTAAGCACTATTTCTAGGAGCCCGGCTCCTTCTCGGCCCGGGCTTCCGGGATCTCCTCGCGGCCGTGCCGACGCTCGTGTGTCGGCACGGCCGCGGTGCGTCGTCACCCTGTCCTCCCAATTGGTCGCCTGTGGAGGGTGGACAGCGGGACACTCGCCCCGCATCACCGCGGTCGAACCGGTACGGGTCGAAGTACCCGCTGGTAGCCGAGCAAGTGGGTGGCGTCGGTCGCCAGGGCGACCATCGCGGCCTACGAGCTTGACGCCCCGGTGTGTGCGCTTCCTCGACGTCACCCGATCGTGGGACGCTCCTCGAGTCAGCGGAACCACCGGTGAGACGGGGCGGGCATGACCTTCGATCCTGCGCAACGATTCGTTCGACTCGTCGCCGCGGGCCGAGGAATCATCTATGCGATCCAGGCCGACGGCGTGCTGCGCTGGTACCGGCACGCCGGGTGGAGCACCGGCGGTGTGAGCTGGGCCAACGGCGTCGGGCGCGAGATCGGCACCGACTGGCACGTCTTCCGGGCGGTGCTCGCCGGCGCCGAGGGCCAGCTCTACACGGTGTCGGGCGACGGCACCGTCCGCTGGTGGCGCTACGACCTGACGAACCCCGACGGGGGCGACGGCGACGGCTCCTGGCACCCGGGCTCCGGCTCGGCCGTCCATACCGGGTTCGACGGCTACCCGCGCGTCTTCGGCGGGTATGACGACACCCTCTACGGGGTCGCGCCCAACGGCACCCTGTGGTGGCACCGCTACCTGGCCGGCGACGGCAGCAACGGCCCGGGGGCGTGGGCCGCGGACGGTGTCGGGCAGCAGATCGGAAGGGGTTTCGCCCGTTTCCCGCAGCTCGCCGCCGGCCCGTCGGGCGTCGTTTTCGGCGCCGAGATCGCCGGCGCGTTCTCCTGGTGGCGCTACCTGGCCGGCGACGGGTCGAACGGCCCGGACGCGTGGGCCCGCGGCGGCATACGGGCGGACATCGGGTCGGGCTGGGCGCCCGAGTCGATGCGCGAGTGGACGGTCGGCGCCGACGGCGAGATCTACACGATCGCCCTCGACACCGGCGTCGTGCCCGATATGGACCACGTGCTGCGCTGGTACCGGCTACTGAACTACCTCACCGTCGACCAGGGTGGCGTCACCGCCAACTGGGCGCACCCGGCCGGCGGCGTCTCGATCGGCCAGGGGTTCACGGTCGAGGAGACGGCGGCGTTGCAGGGCTATGCCGAGGAGGACTCGGTCGAGCCCGGTGACACGGCGCGGGTGGCGGTATCGACGACGTTCGACTCCTACGACGTCCGGGTCCGGCGACTCGTCCCTGACTCCGCGGTCGTGCGCCGGGTCTCGACGATCTCCCCCGGTCCTGGCCCGAGCATCCTGCCTCCCGGCTACCGGTCCGTCGGCTGCGGGTGGCCGGTCGCATTGAGCGTCCCGGTCGCCGACACGTGGACCTCCGGGGTGTACGACTTCGAGCTGACCGGGCCGGAGGGGCTGCGCCGGCACGCGGTCTTCGTGGTGCGACCGAACGCCCCGGCCGCCGACATGCTCACCGTCATCCCGACCTACACCTACAACGCCTACAACTACTGGGGCGGCCACGACCAGTACACCGACGGTCAGCCAGGCGTGCGTCGTGTGCTCAGCTTCCACCGCCCGTCGACGTCGGCGGAGGTCGACCCGACCGGAGCGGTGTCGCATCTGCTGCAGTCGGACCTGATCCTGCTGCGCTGGCTGGCCGGCGAGGGTGTCGGCTTCGACTGTGTCGCCGACTCCGACGTCCACCAGCGCGGTACCGATCTGCTCGGCGCCTACCGGGCGGTGCTGCTGTGCACCCACCCCGAATACATCTCCGACCCGATGCGCGAGGCCTTCGCCGAGTTCGTCGGCAGCGGGGGCCGGCTCGTCTACACCGGCGGCAACGGCTTCTACGAGCGCGTGGTGCCGACGCCCGACGGCAGCTCCCTGACGTTCCGGCGACGCGACGGGTCCCGCGACATCTACGCGGAGGCCGGCCTGCCCGAGTCGGAGCTGCTCGGCGTCGACTTCGCCCTGGACGGGTTCCTGACCTTCGCCGGCTACCGAGTGACCGATCCGGCCAATCCGTTCCTCGACGGCACGGGAATGGCGGCGGGTGACGTGTTCGGCCGGACGTCGGTGAACATCGCGGCGTCCGGCTGGGAGACCGACCGTGTCCCACCCGGTGGCGCGGCCGATGTCTTCGCGGAGGGCGAGCAGCCCTTCGGCGCACAGATGTGTCGGCTCGCCCACCCCGGTGGCGGCTGGACGTTCGCCGCGGCGTCGCTGTGCTTCAACGGAGCCCTCGACGAGGACCCGGTCGTGGCGAGGATCCTGCGCAACGTCGTCGCGGCGGCGACCGCCGCCCCATGATGCTCACCCCGCGACGTCGCGGCGGTACAGCAGCCCGTCGGTCGTCGCGAGGTAGATCCGGCCGCCGTGGCCGGCCAGCGCAGCGGCCGGGCCGGGCAGGTCCGCGACGGGCTCCCAGGTGGCCGGACCGAGCAGGGGGCGCCGGGTGACGAGCGCGTCGAGCCCTGCCCCGAACAGCCGGCCGTTGAGGTTGGTGAGCACAGTGACACCGCCTGCGTCACCCACACTCTCCCACTGGCGGGTCGAGTCCCCGATCGGGACCGCCACGAGCCTGTCGGTCGTCGTCACGGCGAAGTAGGACACGTAGGACATCGCCAGGGCGATCAGACCGTCGGCGGCGCGCCGGTCGGTCCAACTCGCCCCGTCCGGCGACCGGTACCGCACCCGGCCGGCGACGAGCGCGTACAGGCCGATCGGTTCCCCGTTGATCGCCTCACGGGGGCTCGCCAGCGCACGGACACCGGCGGCGTTGCCCAGATCGGTCCAGCCGACGTTCTGCGCCGCGGGTTCACGGGTCCACAGTGTTCCGGCGGCGTCGGCGGCGAACAGCATGTTCTCGCAGGCCACCATAGCGACGACGTCCTCGGCGTGGCCCACGGGCTCCCACCCGGGCGCGGCGGGCGGCGCGGTGAGCCGGTCGAGCACATTGGTCGTGATCCGTTCGACGACCGCGTCCGCCACCGGGTGCAGGCCGGCGCCCCATCCTGTGGTGGCCGCGTTGAAGACGGTCCCGCCGGCCGGCGAGCGGTACACGCCCATCGTGGCCGCACCGCCCTGGCCCACGGTCCGCCAATGCCGGAGATCCGCGGTCGCGAGGACGACGAAGTCCGGCGGGGTGCCGTCGCGGCCGGTCACGCGTGGAACACCGGCGACGTCGACGGTTTCGGCGGCGTCGGTCTCGTAGCCGACGGTTCGGCGGCCGAACTCGGTGCCGTCCGCGAGCCCGGTCCCGGCGAACACCCAGTGATCGGCGAACCGGGCTGTCCAGGCCGAGTCGGCCATGACGCTCAGGTCGTTCCAGCAGCCGGCGCCCCGTCGGAAGCTGACCCCGAGCAGGTGGTTCTCCGGTCGGTTCACCGGTGCGCTGCCCCACTCGACGGTCACCAGGTCGTCGCGCTGTCCCGTGAGGGGGTCCTCCGCCGCATCGCGATAGCAGACGAACGTGTCGCCGGCGTCCTCCAGCCGGAACTGCCACCAGCACGTGTTACCGGTCAGGAACGCGACGTTGCCCCCGTCTGCCACCCAGCCCTCGACGGTGTCGCGCATCCCTCGCGACCAGTACTCGTCATGCCCTATACAGACCAGCAGCCGGTACTCGTCGAGCAGGGACCGGTTGTCGAGGTCGTAGCCCGAGCAGTACTCGACGTCGCGGCCACTGCCGGCGAACCAGCGCAGGATCGGGTCCTCCCAGGGGATCGACATCCGCATCGGGCGCCGAACGCTGACCCGGCGGGCCCGGTCGGGCTGCTCGTTCCAGTAGACCGACGCACCCGGCGTCTCGCCCATGTAGGCGTAGGCGTGGTAGGTCGGGAACGGAACGGCGACGACGACCGGTGCCGCGGGGCTCGCCGCGCGTACGACGAACAGCACGCGGTCGCGGTCGGGGTTGTCGGACGGGGTGACATCGACGGCGTAGAGCCCGCTCGCCCAGGCCGCGGGGACGACGATGTCCGCGGAGACCGGCCAGCCGTGGTCGGCGGCCGGATCGGCGGGTACCGGCCGAGCCGCTACCGCGACCGTCATCTCGTCGACGACGGCGCCCCCGACAAACTCGGAGATCCTCACCGTTGCGTCGGTGGCGACGTCGGCGCCCAGGCACAGCTGCAAGGTCTCCCCCGCCGCGACCGACGTCTGCCGTGCGTAGGCTCTGACCGCCATCGGATCCCCCCGGAGTCGGCGCGTGGCCGATCGTGCCGCAGCCCGGGACGACCGGGACAGCTGCGAACGGGGCAACTCCGGCGCCCGAGGTCGCGTGCCGCGGAACCGTCGATGGCCGGGGAGACCATCACCGCCTCGCTCCCGGTCGCCCGGACCGTTGACGCTCTCTGCGAGAGGTTCGAGGTCGACACCGTCGGTAGCGGCGGCCGCTCCCAGGCGATTCCGAAGCATGACCCACGAAGCGCCAGCGACAGGCAGCGCCTTTGACTTGCCGCGGGCTGAGCACCAGGACCAGCAGGGCCGCCGCCAGCAGGGCATCGACGATCGGGCCGTCACGGCGTTCGATCGGCGCGCGTTCGACCTCAGCCCGGTGCAGCCGCCGCGTCGCCTCGGTCAGGCCGGCTGCATGTGGGCGACCTCGAACTACCCTGAGCTCGCCGTCGGTCTCGAGCACACAGATCGCATGCCGCTCCCCAGGATCAGTCCATCCCTCGGTCGCCCACTGATCGGCGCTCACGGCGCGCAGCCCTGTCGCCAGCCCACAGGACCCGGCCGCCGGGCCCACCCACGCTCAGGCATGCCGTCCCACAAACGAGGGCTCGATCAGCCTGGCGATACACCAACGACGCCGGGGCGCAGAGGCAGGCTGCTCCAGCACCAGGCCGCACCCGGGTCAACCAGCGAGACCAGATCCTAGGATCCTCGCCGTGGGCCGCTGCTCGCACTCGCTGCGGTGGCCGTCGTCTGCGACCGCGAGGGGAGACATCGATGGGCTCGTTCGACGTGCCGCTCGACGAGGAACGCACCCAGCTCGAGGCGTTCATCGAGGAGTACCGCGGCGCGCTCGAGGCTACGCTCGACGGCCTTACCGAGGAGCAGGCCCGCCGCCGGCTCGTCCCGTCGGCGACGACGTTGCTCGGGCTGCTCAAGCACGTCACGTGGATGCAGCGGGTGTGGTTCGAGGAGTGCGTCGGCGGCACGTCCCGTCGGGAGCTCGGCCTGGTGCAGAGTCCGGACGAGTCCTTCCGGCTCGCCGACGACGACACCATCGCCTCGGTCACGGCGGCCCACCGGGAGGCCTGCGCGACGGCCCGGGCGAAGGCCGCCGACCTGCCGCTGGACGCGGTCGTCACCGGCCACCGGGCCGGGCCGCGCACGCTGCGCTGGGTGTACCTGCAGGTTCTGCGCGAGCTGGCCCACCACTGCGGACACGCCGACATCCTGCGCGAACAGATACTCGTCGGCTGAGCTTCGAGACCGGGTCTCAGCCGAACCGATCGCCCTCTCCGGCAATTCGGACAGCGCGAGGTCCGTGTCGCCGTACTGGGCGATGCCACCGTTGCCGGCAGGGCCGTCAATCTGGGCTACAGCACCAGCGGGTAGCTACTTCACGTGCAGAGATCAAGCTAAACAGCGATCGTCCACCGCGGCCTGTCACCCGGCGCGATCGGGGACCACCCCGGCCCGGCGGGGTCGCCGACACCAAGGCTTCTTCCTGCAAGCGGGCCGGCCAGGCCGTCGACCACGGCGTCGCGGGCCTCGGCGGCCCGACGGCGCGCGCCGAGTCGGTGGCCGCCCAGCAGCCCGACGTGATCGTCGACAGCGCCGCAGATGCGGACGCCGGCACGTCCGAGATCTACGCGAGGCTCAGAGCGATCGCGCCTACCGATCGTCCTCGACCACAAGCCGGCTCTCCTGGCAGGAGCTGACCGCGCCCGAGCAGGAGTACACCGCCCGGGACGGCCGAGTGCCAGGCCGCGTCGCGCTGGAGCGGCGCTCCGCCCAACGTCGCCTGCGGAGGACGTGCCCTGAAGCCCCTCCCCCACCCTGGGTGCAGGATGGAAGGAGCACGAGAAGGGAGTCGGCGGTGAACCTCGCGGTCGGTGCGATCGCCTTCCTGTGGCTGGGCATGGTGCTGGCGTTGTCGTTCCTGGAGGCGCCCCTCAAGTTCCGCGCCCCCGGCATCACGGTGCCGCTCGGGCTCGGCATCGGGCGTCTCGTGTTCCGGGCGCTGAACATCGTCGAGGTCGTACTGCTCCTGGGAGTCGGGATCGCGCTGCTCGTCGGGCCGCGGTCCACGCCGATCCTGTGGGCCACCGCCGCGGTCGCCCTCCTGCTCGTCGTCCAACTCGCCGCGGTCCGGCCCGCGCTGGCCGCCCGCACCCGCCGCGTCCTCGCGGGCGACCCGCACACCGGCTCGCGCGCCCACCTCGCCTACATCGCGCTGGAGCTCGTCAAGGTCGGCGGACTGGTCGCGCTCGGCCTCGCCGCGTTCGCCGTCATCTAGGGGGCATGTCGAGCCGCAGCTGCTCGAACCGGCCGTCGACGTAGCAGAAGTCGCCGTCGTCGAGGTGCCACACCGCTCGCGCGCGGGTGGGGAGCAGGTGCCCGCCGACGCACTCCCAGCCGTCGACCGGCGTGGTCCAGCGGGCCCGGACCGGCCCGGAGGGCAGGGCGAGGTACCGGTCCGTGGTGGAGACGTCCAGGAGCCGCCCCAGCTCGTCGACCGTCAGCCGGACGGTGACTGTCAGGCCCGAGTCGGCCACCGTGACGTCGAACGACGAGTCGTCGACCGGGCTCCAGGTCGCGGCGGGGGTGAGGAGCATGCCCGGGGCGAGGAGGCAGGCGTCGTCGACCCAGGTGGCGAGCTCGCCGAGGTCGAACTCCGGCCCACGCCCGTCGGCGACGGGGACCAGGCCGAGCAGGGTGCCCCGCATCCGCCCGTGCCCGCCGACGTAGGTGTCGGTGCCGAGCATCGGGACGACGCCGGCGACCCGCAACCGCATCACGAACACCCGGGCGACGGGGTCGGCGAGGTTGTACTGCCAGGCATCGCACGGGAGCGGGCTCCCGGTGCGCCGCAACCGGAACCGGGCGCGGAGCCGGACACGGAAGGATCGCGGGCGCGGCCGGCCCGGCACGCCCATGGCCCGCAGGAACCGCTGCGCCGGCTCGGGCAGGCCCGCCAGGTCCGCCGCCGTCACCGCCGGGCGCTCGGCCGGGTCCCAGGGCAGCGCCAGTGCACCGACGGCCCGGTCGAGTCGCCGCACCGACACCTCACCCCTCCCAGTCCGGCCCCCGCCGCAGCAGCGTGTGGGCCGCGATCCCGACGCCCGCGAGCAGCACGAGGATCAGCGCGAACGCGGGGACGTCGCCGACGGTGCGCACCAGGATCGCCCCCACGATCGCCCCGAGGAGCAGACTGAGGACCGCCGACGCCCGCCGCAGGACCACCTCCCGGGTCGAGTGCGTGCGGTCCGCGACGAGCCCCGTCATGGACATCCCGACGACGCTGGTGGTGAGGTCCGGGACGGCGATCCGGCGGCCCACCGCGTTCTGCAGGCCCATCGCCACGGCCGCGATCACGGCCGTCGCCAGGGTCGAGGCGGAGTCGACCACCGGCGGGTGGACGGCCACCAGGACGAGGCAGACCGCCAGCAGCACCCACTCGATCAGGACCGCCGCCCGGAGCAGCGCACCCCGCCCGTCGATCCTGTCGATGAGGAACCCCGCCGCCGTCGCGCCGGCCAGGAAACCCACCAGCGCGGCCAGCGAGGTGCGGAGGGAGAATCCGGGCGAACCCGCGATCGCGAAGCCGGTGATCACCACGTTGCCGGTCATGTTGGCCACGAAGACCCGGCCGAGGCTGAGCAGGCTGATCGCGTCGATCACCCCGGTGACCGTGGTGAGGACGAGCAGCAGCACCGGGAGGGATCCGTGGCGCTCCCCGGCGAGGAGCAACCGCGGGCCGGCCGTCATACGGACGAGTGAAGCAGCCGCGGGCCACGCGCGGAAGGGTCAGGCCCGCGGACCCCGGCGCACCAACGAGCCGATCAGCGGCACCAGCACCAGCACCCGGCCGAGCGGACCGCCCCCTGGACGCGGCCCCCGCCGGGGACCGCTCAGGTCCTTCAGTATCCGCGCCACCCGCGCCACCGCCTCCCGATGTCTCGACCATCGAGCGTCGGGGTGCCGCGGGTGGGCCGCAAGTCGATCTTGGCACGTCCGGGCACCGGTACCCGCGAAACACCCCGACGAGGCGATCCCGCTCAGGGGGCGGCGTGCCCGGCCCCCGGGCGGGCGTGGGTGCGGTCCTGCCCGAACCCGTCGTCCGGCACCCCGTCGGCGCCGGGCGTCGAGCGCTCGTAGCGGTCCAGGAAGAGGTGGAGCGCGTCGTCGACCTGGCGCAGCTCGGCGGCCTGCAGGTCGAGGAAGGCCTCACCCTCCCCGGTCAGGCGGTAGGTGCGGCGGGCGGGCCCGGCCTTCGGGATGGACCACTGCGAGCGCACCAGGCCGCGCCGCTCGAGGCCGCGGAGCGCGCGGTACACACCTCCGGAGTCCCCCTCGCCGTCGTGCAGCGGGCCGAGCCGGGAGACGAGCTCGTAGCCGTGGTCGGCCTGCTCACGCAGCAGCAGGAGCAGGCAGGGTTGCAGGAAGTTGCGCGGTTCGAGCACGGCCATGCGGGCTCCCGGGACGATGGCGGTGGTGGACGCCTCCGGAAGCGATACTGGCCGCCTGTGACCTGGAGCACAAGGCCCGGATCGATCAGAGCAGGGCGGGCGTCCCGTCCCGCCGGACCGGGGCGCGACCTGCGGTGAGGGCGTGCAGCGCGGCGAGACAGACCGCCAGCCACGCCCCGCCGAGGAACCACCCGGCGAGCATGTCGGTGAACCAGTGGACGCCCAGGTAGAGCCGCGAGATCCCGATGAGGACGATCGTCGCCGCGGCCGTGCCGAGCGCGGCCACGCGCACCACGAGGGACCGCACGAGCCGGACGGCGACGATCGCGACCACGCCGACGATCACGATCGACCCCAGCGCGTGCCCCGAGGGCAGCGACGGGTCGAACTGCGGCACCAGCTGGGTGGCGACGGGCGGGCGCGGTCGGGCGTAGAAGTCCTTGAAGGCGGGCACGAGCACGGCCACCCCGGCGCTCGCGACGGTGACCGTCGCGGCCTCCCACCAGTGCCGCCGCCACGCGAGCAGCGCGACCGCGACGAGGGCCAGCACCAGCGTGCCGAGGGTGCCGCCGTAGCGGCTCGCGGTCTCCATCACCGCGGTCCAGTCCGGCGCCCGGTGCGCGACGAGCCAGCCGAGCACCGGCCGGTCGGCGGCGGCGAGGCTGCTGTGGTCGGCCACCGAGTCGACGACCGTGGCCTGCGCCGTGAAGAGCGTCGACGCGACGCCGGTCCCCCAGACCGCGGGCCGGCGCAGCACCCGGCGGGCCGGCGCGACCAGCGCGCCCACGGCGGGCAGGCCCGGCAGCGGGGCGCCCCCGGTGCCGGTGGTGGCACGCAGTCCCACGCGGTAGGCGCACAGGGCGACCGCGGTCACCAGCCAGCACACCCAGACCAGCACCCCGGCGCCCTGCTGGAGATCGGCGAACCGCACGGTGTGCCTCCTCGTCGTCTCGACCGTCCCACCCGGCGGGTGGGATCCGACGACGGGGAGTGTGCGCCGCGGATGCTGTAGCGGAGCTGAGAGGAGCCGGGGATTATTGCGTGCTGGGCCCGGGTGCCCCTCCCTCCGGGCCCAGCACGCGAGGCGGGCATCGTCGGCTCCCCAGCGACGACGCCGTGGCGTTCGCCGGTTCCGGGGCGGTGTGCCCCACCGGCTGCCAACAGTGGTAGTCACCGATGGGCGGCCCTGTCCACGGGCTAGTAGATTCCGCGCCCACCGCGTCCAGGTTCGGGCCGGAAGGCCCTGGGGGCAGGACGGACCCCCGAGGAGGGTGACCGGGGTGGACGGTGGCATGGGCAATGGGCCCTGTCCGGGTCCCGCCGGGGTGTCGATCGGCGCCGCGGCGGACTACGTCGGGGTGTCGGTCGAGACGCTGCGGGCGTGGCAGCGGCGCTACGGCGTCGGGGCCAGCGCGGTGACCCCCGGCGGTCATCGCCGCTACACCTTCGACGACCTGGTCCGGCTGCGCACCGTGCGGGACCTGGTCGAGGCGGGCGAGTCGACCGCCGTGGCCGTGCGCACCGTGCAGGGTCCCCGCCGGCCGCCCGTCGTCCCCGAGCCGGACGTGTCCGCCGCACGCAAGCTCGCCGCGGTGTGCATGGAGCTCGACGGGCACGCCGCCCGCCACCTCGTCGGCGCCCTGCTGGCGGCCGAGGGGGTGGTCCGGACGTGGGAGACCCTGGTCCGGCCGGCCTTCACCACCCTGGAACGCCTGCCGCTGCCCGCGGCCCGGACGGTGGGCGCCGAGCACCTGCTCTCACACGTCGTGCTCGGCACGCTGGGCGCCCGGGTCGGCCGCGAGCCGCGGGACCGGTCCGCCGTCGTGCTGGCCTGCGCCCCCGCCGAGCAGCACGAGCTGCCGATGGCGGTGCTCGCCGCCGCGCTCGCCGAACGCGCGGTGCGGGGCACCCTGCTCGGCAGCCGCACCCCGGCGGCGACGCTCCTGGCCGCCGCCGCCATGCCCGGTTCCACGCGGATCGTCCTCTACGCGCACCTGACGGTCGACGACCCGGAGGGCGCGATCCGCATGCTCCCCGACCCCGCGGCCGTGATCGCCGCCGGACCGGCCTGGGGCGGCCTGCCGCTCGACGCCGCCGTCCGGGTCTGCAACGACGTGGCCTCCTGCCTCGCCGCGATCGGCACGGGGTGAGGGCGGACCGGCGCCGGTGACCGCTAGTCCAGCTGCGGCCGGATCTCCGTGTGGAACCGGCCGAACAGCTCGCGCCCCTGGTCGGCGGTGCCACGGATGGCCGGCACGATCAGCTCGTCGAGACCCGCCTCCCGCCAACGGCCGATGACGTCGACGATCTCGGCCACCGATCCGGCGACGACCCCGGCCGGCGCGTCGGCAGCGGAGCCGTCGATCTGCAGCACGGCCTGGGTGGAGCGCCGGATCGTGCGCGGGTCGCGGCCGATCCGCACGCAGTGCTCGTCGAGCACGGCGGACTTGTGCGCGAACACCTCCGGCGTGGACCAGCAGTTCCACTCGTCCGCGTACCGGGCGACGACGCCGAGCATCCGCTGCTCGCCCGAGGCCCCGAGCATGATCGGGATCCGCCTGCCCGAAGTGACGGGCGGGGCGTCGACGACCGTGTAGTGCGTGCCGGCGACGGTCGTCCGCGGGGTGCGGAGCAGGCCGTCGAGCACGGCCAGGCCCTCCTCGAGCCGGTCGATCCGCTCGCGGACCGGGCCCAGCGCGATGCCGTAGGCGGCGTGCTCGTTGAGCTGCCAGCCCGCGCCCATGCCGAGCACCAGCCGGCCGCCGCTGAGGTCGTCGACGGTGGCCGCGGTGGCGGCGAGCACCGCGGGGTGCCGGTAGGTCATGGACGCGACGAGGCTGCCCAGCCGGACCCGGGGCACCGCCGTCGCCAGGCCGGCGAGCACGCCGAAGCACTCGCGCATCCGGATGTCGGACCGCTCCTCGGTACCGGTGTTGCCCATGAAGTGGTCGGCGACCCAGATGCCGTCGTAGCCGGCGGCCTCCACCTCCCGCGCCACCGCCACGATGTCGCCGGCCGACCACGTGGTGCCCAGCCAGGCCCCGACCGCCAGTTCCGCCACGTCTCCTCCTCGATCGCGAGGGGTCCAGGAGATCACGAGTGCGGCGGCGCGGCGTCTACGGCCGTTAGCATCGCCGGATGGCCTCGGTCCTGGTAGTGGAGGACGACGACACGATCGGCGACGTCGTGGCCTCCAGCCTGCGGTCGCACGGCTACGGGGTGGAGCTGGCGCGGACGGGGACGGCGGCCGTCGAGGCGGCCCGCGGCCCCGGCTTCGACCTCGTCCTGCTCGACCTCGGGCTGCCCGACCTCGACGGCGTGGAGGTCTGCCGGCGGCTGCGGCAGCGGCTGCCCGCCGCGGTGATCGTGATGCTCACGGCGCGGCGGGCCGAGATGGACGTCGTCGTGGGGCTCGACGCCGGCGCGGACGACTACCTCACCAAGCCCGTCCGGCTGCACGAGCTGCTCGCCCGCATCCGCGCCCACCTGCGCCGGGCCGGGCCGCCCGTGGCGCCGGCGGTGGTGCAGCTGGGCGACCTGAGCCTCGACGTCGGCGGTCGGCGGGTGCTGGTGCAGGGCCGCGAGCTGGCGTTGCGCAGCAAGGAGTTCGACCTGCTCGCGCGGCTGGCCCGCGAGCCGGACACCGCCGTGAGCCGGGAGACCCTGATGGCCGACGTCTGGGACGAGCACTGGCACGGCCCCACCCGCACGCTGGATGTGCACGTCGCCTCGCTGCGGCGGCGCATCGCCTCCTTCGACGGGGCCCGGGTCCCGCGGATCACGACGCTGCGCGGGCACGGCTACCGGCTGGAGCACCCGGACCGCGTCGCCCCGGAGGGCTGACGGATGCCCAGGGTTGATCGGCGCCGGGCTGACGGTCGGAGGGCTGATCGGGGCCGGCCCGAGCCGGTCCGCCGCCGCCTGGTCGTGCTCACCGTCGCCACCGCCGCGATCGCCGTGGGGCTCTTCGGCATCCCGCTCGCCGTCGGGCTGGTGCAGTACAGCCTGGAGGACCAGGAGTCGGTGCTGCAGCGGACCGCCAGCCTCACCGCGCGGTCGGTGCAGAGCGAGCTGGCCCGCGGCGATGCCCCGACCGTCCTGCCGGACCTGCCGGCCGACGTCGTCCTCGCCGTGTACGACGGCGACGGCGACCTCGTCCTGGGCGACGGCCCCGAACCCGCGGGCGACGAGATCGGCCGGGCCCTCGGCGGCCGGGGCTCGCACGCGACCATCGACGGGAACATCGTCGTGACGGTGCCGGTGACCGGGCGACACGACCCCGACGGCGCCGTCCGCGCCGCGATGCCGGTCTCGGCGGTCTACGCCGGGCTCGTGCCGATCTGGCTCGGGATGGCCGGGCTCGCCGGCGCGGTGCTGGTCACCGTGTGGCTGCTGGCCCGGCGCCAGGCCCGCCGGCTCGCCACGCCGCTGGAGGACCTCGCGGGCGCCGCGCGCCGGCTCGGCGAGGGCGACTTCAGCGTGCGCACCGGCCGGGCGGGCGTCGCCGAGATCGACCAGGTCGGCGGGGCGCTGGACAGCACCGCCGAGCGGCTCGACGCCCTGCTGGCGCGGGAGCGCGCCTTCTCCCAGGACGCCTCGCACCAGCTGCGCACCCCGCTCACCGGGCTGCGGCTGCGGCTGGAGGCCGCGCTCGACCGCCCCGACGCGGACCTGAGGCCGGCGCTGGTGGCCGGGATCGCCGAGGCCGACCGTCTCGAGCGCACGATCGACGAGCTGCTGCAGCTCGCTCGGGAGCGCACCGGCCGCGGCGAGCCGACGGACGTCGACGCGCTGGTCCGGGAGCTGGAGCCGGCGCGGGCCGAGCGGCTGGCGGTGTCCGGGCGCGGGCTGGTCGTGGACGTGGCACCGCAGCTGCCCCCGGCGGCCGCGTCGGCGGCGGCGATCCGGCAGGTCCTCGGTGTGCTGCTGGACAACGCCGAGGTCCACGGGGCCGGCACCGTGCGGATCGTGGTGCGCGAGTCGGGCGAAGCGCTGGCCGTCGACGTCACCGACGAGGGCGCCGGGCCCGGCCCCGACCCGTTCGCCGCCCCGCCGGAGCGGCCGGCCGCCGGCGGCGGGGTCCACGGGATCGGGCTGCCGCTGGCCCGCCGGCTCGCCGAGGCGGAGGGCGGGCGCCTGGTGCTGGGCCGGTCGGTGCCGCCGGTGTTCACGCTGTTCGTGCCGGCGGCGTGGCCGGAGGCCGTCGTCGAACCCGCCCCGGCCGAGCCCGAGCCGGCCGAGGAGGTCCCGCTCGGCCGGTGACCGCTACCCGGTGATGGTCTGCGGCTCGCCCCAGGGGTTCACCGTGAATGGGGTCGCGAGGTCGAGGTTGCCGTGGTCGAGCAGGGCGTCGAGGGCGTCGACGCGGCCGACGGACTCGCTCCACACCTCGCTGGTGGCCGACGAGCTCGGGTTCTCCAGCGTGGTCCGCCGGATGTCGAGGAAGTCCCGCAGCCACTCGGTCTCGTCGATGCCGTCGGCGGGCGACCCGTCCATGTCCGCGTCGGTCTGCCGGACCAGCGAGGGCAGGCCGTCGGGGCCGTCCTGGGTGCCGTGCTCGACCGCGGTGTCGACGAGGATCGCCAGGCCCAGCGCCGAACGGATCCCGTCGGCGTCGGCGAGCTTGCGCGCCGGGGCGACGTACAGCGCGTCCGTGACCTGGTCCTGCACCTGACGGAACACCGGGTCGTCCGCGGCGGTCCGCCAGGCGTCCGCGAAGCCGTCGAGCGTCCCCGTCGAGTCGTCGTACGCCGCGGCGAGCTCGGTCAGGGCCGGGACGTAGCCGGCGAGAGGGTTGTCCGGGACCCGCGCGGTGTAGCTCTTCACCACCATGAGCAGGTCGCCGCACGCGGTGCAGAAGCCCGCCCGGCCCGCGGTGTAGCCGCGGCCGTCGTCGAGGTCCTCGACGTAGGCGTACTGGACCTCCGGCGTGCCGTTCTCGAACACGCTGACCATCTGCGCGATGACCCGGTCGAGGTCGCGGTCGCTCGCCGCGGACCCGCCGCCCGCGGATCCGGTCGGGCCCGCGGTGCCCGGGCTGCCCGCTCCGCCCAGGAGCAGGAAGAGGGCGGCCGTGAGGAGGACCGCACCGGCGACGACTGCGCCGAGCACGGCGAGGAACCGGGCGCGCCCCGGGGCCGGGCGCCGGGGCGACCCGCCGGCCGGGCGGGCCTCCCGGGAGAGGAACAGGGTCCGCTGCATCACTGTCCATGGTCGTGGGGGCGGGGCCGGACGCGCCGGCCGGGGTCGCCGTCGACCCTAGGAAGGGCCCGGCCAACGGTTCGGCAGATCCGTGTAAGGGGAACCTCAAATCGAGGTGCAGGTCTCACCTCGCCAGGCCGGCTCCGGCCCGCTCCTCCAGCAATCGGCGCAGGTGCCGCAGCGCGCGGTGACGGCGGCCGCGAGGGCGGTGGGGTCGTCGGGCACCTCGGGCACCAGCTCGAGGTGCACGAGATGCTGCACGGGCTCGCCGGGCTCGCCGGGCTCGCCGGGCGCGGCCGCACGGTCGTGATGGTGCTGCACGACCTCTCCGCCGGCTGCCTGCACGCCGACCGCACGGTCGCGATGCTCGGCGGCGAGGCGGTCGCCCAGGGCGAGCCCGCCGCCGTCGTCATCGCCGAGTTGGTCGGCCGGCTCTACGGCGTGGACTGCGAGGTCCTCACCGGCCCGTCGGGCGCCCCGGCGGTCTGCCCGACGGCCTGCGTCGCAGGGGTCAGCCGCGAGGCGTCGGTCCAGTCCGGCGCAGCGGGCCGCCCGGCCGATCTCCGCGTCGGAGCCGGACGGGGTGTAGCGGCGGACCTCCTGGGTCGACCGCAGCACCTCGCGCAGCGCGGGCAGGCCGCCGGCGTCGGCGGTGAGCCGGCACAGCAGCCGCCCCACGGGCCGTCGAGGCGGTCCTGGCGGGCGCGGGCACCCCTGGGCGCCGCCACGGCACCCACACCTGCTGCTGCACGAGACGGTGACGGTCCCCAGTCCGGGGGAGACCTCCGCACGCTGACCGTAGGCCCGCGAGAACCGAGCGACGGGCGCTTCCCGACCGCCCCCCCCGGCACCAGGGGCACATCGAGCTCATCCGCGAGCAGAGGCCGGCACACCCACACCCACTCGGGCGTCGTACAGGCCGTCGACGCCCTGTGCCGCACACCCGTCGGGTGTGGCACGAGCCAGGAGCGGGTGTGCCCGGGCAGGAGTGGATGTGCTGAGGCAGCATCGGCCGGGCGGCCGACGCCGCAGCTTCCGCGACCGGACCGGGCACCATGGGGACATGCCGAGTCGTGTGCTGGTCGCCGACGACGACCGGGCGATCCGGGAGTCCCTCGCGCGCGCCCTCGAGCTGGAGGGCTATGCCGTGGTCCCGGCCGTCGACGGGGTGGAGGCGCTGTCGCTCGTCCGCCGGGAGTCGTTCGACGCGCTGGTCGTGGACGTGATGATGCCCGGCGTCGACGGACTGGCCGTGTGCCGCGTGCTGCGCGGCGACGGCGACCACACGCCGATCCTCATGCTCACCGCCCGGGTCGAGACCCCGGACCGGGTGGCCGGGCTCGACGCGGGCGCCGACGACTACCTGCCCAAGCCGTTCGAGCTCGACGAGTTGCTCGCCCGGCTGCGGGCCCTCATCCGCCGGGCCGCCGTGCACGGGGGCGACACCCCGCGCGCGGCCGAGACGCTGCGGACGGGCGCGCTGCGCATCGTCCCGGCGGCCCGCCGGGCGTGGTGGGACGAGTCCGAGCTGCAGCTGTCGAAGACCGAGTTCGACCTGCTGGAGCTGCTGGTCCGCAACGAGGGCATCGTGCTCGACCACGCCACGATCTACCAGCGGATCTGGGGCTACGACTTCGGCGCCGACTCCAAGAACCTCGCCGTCTACATCGGCTACCTGCGCCGCAAGCTCGCCGCCGCGGGCGCTCCCCCGCTGATCCACACCGTCCGCGGGGTGGGCTACACGGTGCGTGCGGCATGAGCCTGCGCACCCGGTTCGCCCTCGCGTTCGCGCTGGTCGCGGTCGTCGTGGCCGGGCTGGTCGGCTTCCTCAGCTACCGGGCCGCGTCGGACCGCACCACCGACGAGATCGACCGCTCCCTCCGCGCGACGGCCGCGGCGGTCGCCGCGGGACGGACCGAAGTGCTCGAGCCCGTCGTCGTCCGGCACGGGCACGGGCCCGACGGGGACCACGACGGCGATCACGACGGGGACCAGCCGCTCGTCGGCCAGCTCGTGAACCCGGACGGGACCACCCGGTTCCTCGGCGGCCGCCCGGAGACCCTGCCGGTGTCGGCGACCGACCGCGCCCTCGCCACATCGGGGGTCGCGGGGGCCACGGCGAGCCGCGACGTCCGCGTCGACGGCGAGGACTACCGCCAGCTGACGACCGCGCTCGGCGGCGGCCGGGGCGCGCTGCAGGTGGCGACCGACGCCGAGGAGAGCGAGCGTGTCCTGGCCGGGACGGCGAGCCGCATCCTCTGGGTCACCGCCCTCGTGGTGGTCGTGGCCGCGGCCGTGGGCTGGCTGCTCGCGCGGCGGATCACCCGCCGGCTGGTGCAGCTGGCCGGGATCGCCGAGGAGGTCAGCGCGAGCGGGGTGGTCGAGCGGGAGGTCCCGGTGCACGGGCGGGACGAGGTGGGTCGGCTGTCGGCATCCTTCACCACGATGCTGGGCCGGCTCGCGGCCGCCCGCGAGGCGCAGGACCGCCTGGTCCAGGACGCCGCCCACGAGCTCCGCACCCCGCTGACCAGCCTGCGGACCAACGCCCGCGTGCTCAGGCGGCTCGACGAGCTGTCCCCCGAGGCGCGGGCCCGGCTGATCGACGACGTCGAGGGCGAGACCCGCGAGCTCAGCAAGCTGGTCGACGAGCTGGTCGAGCTCGCGCTGTCCCGGCAGGGGGACGAGGTCGACGAGCCCGTCGACCTGGGCGCCCTCGCGGAGCGGGCCGCCGAGCGGGTCCGGCGGCGGACCGGGCGGCGGATCGAGGTGCTGGTCGAGGACGGGGTCGTGTCGGTCCGCGGACGGCCGCGGGCGCTGGACCGGGCCGTGAGCAACCTGCTGGAGAACGCGGCGAAGTTCGACGGGGGAAGCGAGCGCCTCGAGGTGTGGGTGGGCGGGGGCCGGATCGCCGTCGCCGACCGCGGCCCGGGGATCACGCCGCGGGACGCCGAGCGGGTGTTCGACCGCTTCTACCGCGCCGACGCCGCCCGCGGCCTGCCCGGCTCCGGGCTCGGGCTGGCGATCGTGCGCGACGTGGCGGATCGGCACGACGGCACGGTGTTCGCGGAGGCGCGCGAGGGCGGCGGGGCGTGCGTGGGCTTCACCGTGGGCGAGGGCCGGTTCTTACCCGGCTCCGAACCTGGCCACGTCGGGGACTCACCGGCGGCCTCCAGCATGGGCGGAACCTGAACGACGACCCCGGGAGCCCGATGACCTCCCCCGCCGGTCCCGCGCCGGACCACTCCGAGGCGCCCACCGCCGCCACGCCCACCGCAGCGAGCGCCCCAGCGCCCGGCGGAGCGCCCACCGCAGCCACCGCCGGATCCCGCACGCGGGCGTCCGACGCCGAGCGCGAGCGCGTCGTCACCCGGCTGCACCACGCCGTCGGCGAGGGCCGGCTCGACCTCGCCGAGGCCGAGGAGCGGACCGCCGCCGCGTACGCCGCCCGCTTCCGCGACGAGCTCGACCCGCTGCTCGTCGACCTGCCCGGCGGGCCCGCCGGCGCCGAGCCCTGGTCGGCGATCTGGGAGTCCGTGGTCTGGCGCGGCCACCGGGCCGTGTGGGGTCCCGAGGCCGGCCGCCCGACCGCGCCGCAGTGCCGCACCGCCGCCGCGGTGGTGGCCGCAGCCGTGGTGTGGGTCCTGCTCTGCATGGTCGTCGGCGCCGTGGTGGTGGCCGCGTGAGCGCCGCCCGGGCGGCCCGCCGGCCCGTGATCGTGCTGACCGCAGCCGTGCTGGGGCTCGGCGCGGCCGGCGGGATCACCGGGATGGCGCTCGGCGGCATCGGCGCGGCGGTGTCGGACCGGATCTCCCACGCCTCCTCCGACTCCTCGCCCGGCCCCGGGTTCCACCACTGGCACCACGACCACGACCGGTTCGACGACGACTGATCCCGCCCGGCACCCGCTCCCCTGCTCCCCCGGCGGGAACCCCCGAATTCCGAGATCCCCCGAACCCGGAGAACCATGACGACCGTCGCCGGGCTGCCCGCCCACATCCTCCTCGTGCACGCCGTGGTCGTGCTCGTCCCGCTGACCGCGCTGCTGCTGGTGGTCGAGTCGCTGTGGCCCGCGGCGCGGCGCCGGCTCGCCTGGCCGGCCGCCGCACTCGCCCTCGTCGCCGTCGTGGTCGCCGCCGGCTCGGTCGTGACCGTCTACCGGATCGGCGACTCGGGCGCCCGCGCGGCGTGGACCGGCCAGTTCAGCGCCACCCCGCTCCCCCGCGGCGGCGCCCCGGTCACGCCCGGCTGACGTCCGGGACCGTGGTTCCCAGGGCCTCGGCGAGCACCGCGAGCCGGGTACGGGTGAAGCTGCGCGAGACCTCGGCGCCAGCCTCGACGGCGTCGAACCCGTCGTCGGCGCCGGGGACCACGTCGAGCCGGCAGGGCACGCCGGCGGCGCGCAGCCGCTCGGCGTGGGCGGCGTTCTCGTCGTGGAACAGGTCGTGGGTCCCGACACCGATCCACGCCGCCGGGAGCCCCCGGGGTCGGTCGCCCGCGGGGGCACGACCGACGACTGCCGCCGATGCACGTAACCTCCCGCCCGCACCGAGCGAGCCCCGGCCCGTGGAGATCACGAAGGGACAGGGCAACCCGCCCGTGCTCGACGAGGACGAGGCGCTGGAACTGCTCGCCTACCTCGTCACGGCCGCCCGCACCCAGGTCGACGAGGCCGCGGAGTACGGGCCGCTGCGGCTGCTGACCGCCGCGCGCCGGCTCGGGGCCGCGATCGCGCCGCGGGCCTCGGCGGCGACGGCCGGGTTCGTCGGCGGGCCGCTTGCCGCGGTCCCGGAGCTCGCGGTACCGCGCGACGGCCGGGAGGAGTACGCCGCCCGGCTCGACGAGCTGTGCCGGGCCCTCGCCGGCCACCTCAGCGCGCACTTCGCGCAGGAGAGCCCGTGAGCCGCACCCCGGACGGCGAGGCGGTGCTGGCCGCCATCCGCAGCCGCCGCGTGGTGCGGGCGCTGACCGACGAACCGGTGGCGCGCGAGGATCTCGAGACGGTGCTCGACGCCGGCCGCTGGGCCCCGACGGCCGGCAACCGGCACCTGCAGCGCTTCGTCGCCACGGACGACCCGGCCACGCTGCGGGTGCTGCGGATGGTGTCGCCCGGGATGATCCAGCGCCCGGCGGCGGCGATCACGATCTGCACCGACCGTCCGCGGGCCGCGGCGTTCGGGTTCCCGCCGGACGCCCCGGGCCTGCACGTCGACGTCGGCACCGCGGCCGCGACGCTGCTGCTCGCGGCGCACGCGATCGGCCTCGGCGCCGGACCCGTCACCTCCTTCAGCCGCGCCGCGGTCGGGGTGGTGCTGCGGCTGCCCGACGGCTGGGTGCCGGAGATGATCGTGTGCCTCGGCCACCCAGCGCGCGGCGCCCCCGCGCCGATGCGTGCCCGCCCGCGGCTGACCTGGCGTGACCTCACCACCTGGGTGCCCTGATCGGACCCCGGGCATAACGTTGAGCGCTCAATCGTTTGCGGTACCGTCGGTGACGAGATCGGGAGGAACCGCATGGACACGCTGGAACTGGGGCTCGACACCTTCGGCGACGTGACCGTCGACGGGCAGGGCGACCGCACGTCGTACGCCCAGGTCATCCGGGACGTCGTGGAGCAGGCCGTGCTCGCCGACCGGGTCGGGATCGACGTGTTCGGGGTGGGCGAGCACCACCGCGACGACTACGCGATCTCCGCGCCCGAGGTCGTGCTCGCCGCGATCGCCGGGCGCACCGAGCGGATCAAGCTCGGCACCGCCGTGACGGTCCTCAGCTCGGACGACCCGGTGCGCGTCTTCGAGCGCTTCGCCACGCTCGACGCCGTGTCGAACGGCCGCGCGGAGATCACCCTCGGTCGCGGCTCCTTCACCGAGTCGTTCCCGCTGTTCGGCTACGACCTGGCCGACTACGAGACGCTCTTCGCCGAGAAGCTCGACCTGATGGCCCACCTGCTCGACGAGGGCCCGGTGACCTGGGAGGGCACGGTCCGTGCCGCGCTGCGGGACCAGCAGGTCTACCCCAAGACCGAGGCCGGGATCACCGCGTGGGTCGGCGTGGGCGGCAGCCCGCAGTCCGTGGTCCGCGCTGCGAGCTACGGCTTCCCACTGGTCCTCGCGGTGATCGGCGGCGACCCGGTGCGCTTCGCGCCGTACGCGGAGCTGTACCGGCGCACCCTGGAGCAGCTCGGCCGCGGGCCGCTGCCGATCGCGGTGCACGCGCCGGGGTTCGTCGCCGAGACCGACCAGGAGGCCGTCGACACGCTCTTCCCGCACGCGAAGATCGCCCTCGACCGCATCGGCCGCGAGCGCGGCTGGCCGCCGCTGACCCGCGCCCGGTTCGAGGCCGACGTCCGCGAGGGCGCCCAGCACGTCGGGTCGCCGGAGACCGTGGCCCGCAAGATCGCCCGCACGGTGCGGGCGCTGGGCCTGCAGCGCTTCGACCTCAAGTACACGACCGGCACGCTGCCGCACGCCGAGCTGATGAAGTCGATCGAGCTGTACGGCACGGTGGTCGCGCCCCGCGTGCGCGAGTTGCTCGCCGACGGGTCCGACGAGCGACCCGAGGGCATCGCGGTCTGACCAGCGGCCCCGTCACCAGGCGACGGGCAGCGCCTCCAGGCCGTAGATCGCCTTGTGCACGGCGAAGGAAACCTCGTCGTCGGCGCAGGCGAGGCGCAGGCCCGGGAAGCGGCGCAGCAGGGCCGGGAAGGCCACCCGCATCTCCATCCGCGCCAGCGGGGCGCCGAGGCAGTGGTGGATGCCGTGCCCGAACCCGACGTGCGTGCCGGCCTTGCGCGTGACGTCGAGCCGGTCGGGGTCGTCCGTCAGCGCGGGGTCCCGGTTGGCCGCGGGCGGGTTGAACGACACGAGGTCGCCGCGGCGGATGATCGTGCCGTCGATCTCGACGTCGCGGGTCGCCAGGCGCGGCGAGCCGGAGTTCACCACGCTCAGCCAGCGCAGGAGCTCCTCGACCGCGCCCGGTACGGCGTCCGGGTCGTCGCGCACCAGCGCGAGCTGGTCCGGGTGCCGTAGCAGGGCCAGGGTGCCCAGCCCGAGCATGTTCGACGTGGTCTCGTGCCCGGCCACGAGCAGGAGGGTGGCGATCCCGACGAGCTCGGGGTCGGTGAGGTCCTCGTCGTGGTCGCGGATGAGCATGCCGAGCATGTCCTCGCCCGGGTCGCGGCGTGCTCGGGCGACCAGGTCCTGCATGTAGGCCAGCGAGTCGGCGGCGAGGGCGGCGCGCTCGTCGTCCGGCAGGGACACGTCGAGCTGGCGGCCGGTGCGGGCCTGGAACTCCTCCTGGTCCGCCGGCGGCACGCCCAGCAGCTCGCAGATGACCAGCGACGGGATGGGCAGGGCGTACCGCGCGACCAGGTCCGCCGGCGGACCGTGGCGTTCCAGCGCGTCCAGGTGCTGGTCGACGATCTCGACGATCCGCGGTTCGAGCCGCCGCATCCGGCGCACCGTGAACTCCGGGGTGAGCATGCGGCGCAGCCGCGTGTGGTCCGGCGGGTCGAGTGCGAGCAGGTTGCCGCTGCGGTCGCCGGTGAGCTGGCGCGGGTCCCGCGAGGCGCCCACGAGATCGGCCGGCGTCCAGCCGTTGGCGAACGACTCGGCGTCGCCGAGCATCCGCCGGACGTCGGCGTGCCGGGTGAGCAGCCAGGCCGGCGGTCCGAACGGCGTCGGGACCTGGATCAGCCCCTCCTGCGCGCGCAGCGCCGCGAGGTCGGGGGCGGGTCCGAACCCGTCCCTGCGCAGGGTGAGCGGCCGGTCGGGGGCGGGGACGGAAGGCCGTGCTGAGATCACTGCGGGGGTCCTCCGGGTGCTGGGAGAGTTCGGGACGGGACCGTGGGCCGCACCGCGCCGGGCGGCGTCCAGGGGGCAAGCCAGATTCCGGTGATCGCGTCGACCAGGCCGGTCGCCGCGTCCCGCCAGGTCGCGCGCGGGGTGGCGGTGCCGTCGGCGAGTGCGCGCTCCCGCTCGGCGGTCAGGTGCACCATCAGCTGGCGCACCATGGCGCCGCGCTCGGCGCGCACCTCCAGCGGCAGCGCCGGCAGGCAGGCGTTGAGGCCGTCGAGGGCCTGCAGCGGCGAGGGCGAGGACAGCGCCTCGTCGTCCATGATCTCGCGCAGCGCCGGGTCGGTGGCGAGCTGTGCGCCGAAGCGGGCGAACCAGGTGGGGCTGCCGAGGGCCTCCAGATGCTCCGTCGTGGGGTGCACCAGGCACGCCACCCAGTCCCGGACCTCGGTCGACCCGGCCACCTCGGCGACCATCGCCGCGCGGATCCGCTCGATGTCCGCGGTGTGCCGGCGGACGATCGTGCGCACCAGGTCCTGCTTGCCGCCGAAATGGTAGCCGACGACGGCGGTGTTGCCCTGCCCGGCGGCCTCGCCGATCTGCCGGTTCGACACCGTGTACACGCCGTGCTCGGCGAACAGCCGCTCGGCGGTGTCGAGGAGGAGCTCCCGGGTGGCGGCCGCCCGGCCGCCGTACTCGCGCCTCACCCTGTCCCCCGCCTCGCCGTCCTTCTCCGCCGCGTCCAGTGAACCGCTCACCGCACAACTCAGTCAACCGAGTGATTTAAACTTGGCTCGCTCTGGTCGCGGCGCACATCCTCGTGCCACGCTTCGTCAAACACGTGGTTGAAGTAGCGCCCAGGGAGCCCCGTGACCCCCCTCCAGCCGGACCGTGCCCGCCCGGGCGCGCTCGTCCCCGTCCTGGCCTTCTCCGGGATCGTCGTCGCGCTCATGCAGACCGTGATCATCCCGCTGGTCCCCCGGCTGCCCGCCCTGCTCGGGGCGTCGCCGGCCGACACGGCGTGGGTGGTCACCGCCACCCTGCTCGCCGCCGCGGTCGCCACGCCGACGGTCGGCCGGCTCGGCGACATGTACGGCAAGCGGCGGATGCTGCTGCTGAGCCTGGTCGTACTGATGGCGGGTTCGGTCGTGGCCGCGCTGAGCGACTCGCTCGTGCCCGCGATCGTCGGCCGGGCCCTGCAGGGCCTCGCCGCCGGCGTGATCCCCCTGGGCATCAGCATCATGCGCGACGAGCTGCCCGCGGAGCGCCTCGGCTCGGCCACGGCGATGATGAGCGCCTCGCTGGGCGTCGGCGGCGCGCTCGGCCTGCCCGCCGCGGCGTTCCTGGCCGAGGAGACGGACTGGCACGTCCTGTTCTGGGTCTCCGGCGGGCTCGGCCTGGTCGCCGCCGTCCCGTGCTCACGCTCGTCCCCGAGTCGTCCGTGCGGAGCGGGGGCCGGTTCGACGGGCTCGGCGCACTGGGCATCTCGGTGGCGCTGCTCTGCCTGCTCCTCGGTATCTCCAAGGGCGCCGACTGGGGCTGGGCGAGCGGCAACACGCTCGGCCTCTTCGCCGGCGCGGTGGTCGTGCTCGGCGTGTGGGGGTGGTACGAGCTGCGCCGGCCGCAGCCGCTGGTCGACCTGCGCACGCTCGCCCGCCGCCAGGTGCTGCTGACCAACATCGCCTCTGCGGTCTACGGGTTCGCGATGTTCGCGATGTCCCTGGTGCTGCCGCAGCTGCTCCAGCTGCCCGGGGCGACGGGCTTCGGGCTGGGGCAGAGCATGCTCGCCGTCGGTCTCGTGATGGCGCCGAGCGGGCTGGTCATGATGGCGATGGCACCGGTGTCGGCCCGGATCTCGCGCGTGTCGGGCCCGAAGACCACGCTGATGCTCGGCGCGCTGGTCGTCGCCGTCGGGTACGGGGTGAGCATCCTGCTCATGTCCGAGATCTGGCACTTCGTGCTGGCCTCCAGCGTCATCGGCGCGGGCATCGGGCTCGGCTACGGCGCCATGCCGGCCCTGGTCATGGGCGCGGTCCCGCGCTCGGAGACAGCCGCCGCCAACAGCTTGAACACCCTGATGCGTTCCATCGGCACGTCGGTGTCCAGCGCTGTCGCGGGCGTGGTCCTGGCGCACATGACGGTGGAGATCGGGGGCGTGGCCCTGCCGACCCAGAACGGCTTCCGGGTCGTCCTGGCCGTCGGCGCCGGAGCCGCGCTCGTCGCGGTTCTGGTCGCCGCGTTCATCCCGGGCCGGCGGCCCGCCACCGCACCCGTCCGGACCGGAGAACCCCCCGTCCCCACCGGCCGGACCGTGAAGGGCAGGATCGACGGCGTGGCCGGGCCGGTTCCCGCTCTTGTCACGGTGACGGCACACGGCGCCGACGGCGCGGTCGTCGGCACCGCGCGGGCTGACCCCGACGGCCGCTACCGGCTCGACGTCCCGGCCGGGCCGCTGACCCTCGTCGCCGTCGAGCACCCGGCGGTCCACGAGGCGGTGACGGTCCGGGCCGGGCTCACGCAGCGGCACGACATCACGCTCCCCGCGGACACGTCGTCGCCACCCGAACCGGATCCGGAACCGCTCGCCGGCGCCGTCGGGGTGGAGCTCCGGTGATCGACCCCGGCCTCGACGGGACCGCGTCGGTGCAGGTCGCGGGCCAGGTCCGGACGACCGCACGCCCGGTCCCCGACGCGACCCTCACCCTCACCGACGGCGCCGGCATCCAGGTTGCCCGCACCCGCAGCGCGGCCGACGGCGCCTTCGCGTTCCCCGGCCTGCGGCCCGGCCGGTACGTCCTGGTCGCGCACCGCAACGGGCACCGGCCGCAGGCCACGGCCGTGGAGGCACTGCCTCCCGGCGGGGTGCGGCACGACGGCGGGCTGGACCTGGTGCTCGAACCCGTCGCGAGCCTGCGGGGCACGGTCCGGGACCCGGACACCGGACTGCCGGTGGTCGCGGCCGCCGTCGTCGCCGTGGACCCGGCCGGGGAGGTCGTCGCGTCGACGATGTCCGAGCCCGACGGCAGCTACCTGCTGGAGGGGGTCGACACCGCCGGTCCGCTCACGCTCGTCGTGGCCGCGCCGGGTGCCGACCCGGTCGCCCGCAGCGTCGAGCTCGGCGCCACCGGTGGCGAGCACACCGTCGACCTGGCCGTGCAGACCCTCAGCACGCTGACCGGCACCGTGACCGGGGGCGGGCGACCGCTCCCCCGGCTCCCCCTCACGCTGCACGACCACCGCGGCCGGACCGTCGCCCACGCCCGGACGGACGCGGAGGGCACGTACCGCTTCGAGGGCGTCCCGGCCGGGAGCTACACGGTCCGCAGTGCCACCAGCGGGCCGCAGGCGGCGGGGATCGGGCCGGACGACGGCGTCTGTCACCTGACCCTCGCCCCCCGCTGAGCCCGCGGCGGGCGGAGCCACGCGACGCTCGGTGATCGGCGTCGCCACGGGGCGTGAACCATCCGCCGGAAGGGATGACCACGGGCCGATCACCTGGTCTGCTCGGCACGTGCCGGTGCTGCGCGACGTCCACCCGTGGAGCGCCGTGCGGGCCGCCCTGCCCCGCGAGGGCCCCTCGGTGGTCCGGATCGTGGTCGCCGCGGCTGTGAGCTGGCAGGTCTGCGTGTGGCTCGGCGCGACCCAGCCGCCGGTCTACGCGGTGGTCGTCCCGCTCGTGGCCATCCGGGACGCGCCGGGCTCCGCGCTCAACGTCTCGCTGGCCCGACTCGTGGGGGTGGTCGCCGGGCTCGCCGTGGGCATCGGGGTGCTGGCGTGGCTGCGGCCGTCGGCGCTCACGGTGGCGCTGGTCCTCGCCGTGGCGCTCGCGATCGGGATGGTGCTGCGCATCGGCGACACGCTGAACGTCCAGGTCGCGGTGTCCGCCCTGCTCGTCTTCGCGAACTCCGATCCCTCGTCCTACGCCGTGGCCCGGCTGTGGGAGACGGCGGTCGGGGCGGTGGTCACCGTCGTCCTGTCGCCGCTGCTGCTGCCGACGAACCCGGCGCGGACCTTCGTCGCCGCGCTGCGCGGGGTCGCCGACGGCGCGGCCGAGGACCTGCTGCTGGCCGCGGACCTGCCGGTCGATCCGGCGGACCCGGCCCGCGAGGACCTGGCGGCCCGGCTGACCGACCGGTCCCACCGGCGCGACGACGTCGCCCGCAAGCTCCCGGGCCAGCTCGCGTCGGCGCGGCGGGCGGTGCGCCTGCACCCGCTCTGGCGCCGCCGTCACACCGCCGAGCTGGCGGCGCTGGAGGAGCCGACGGCCGCGGCGCCGGAGATCACGGAGCTGGTCCGCACGCACGTCACCGACGTCGTCGAGCTGGGCAGACGCCCGGACACCTGCGCGTGGTGGGCCCGCACGGCGCCGCGGACCCGGGCCGTCGTGCGGCCGCTGGCCGACGCCGTCGCGGCCGGTCTGAAGGGCACTCCCGATCGCGACGCACTCGCCGAGGCCGCCGCGGCCGTGGAGGCGCACGCGGCGGCGGACCACTCGGCGTTGGGAGGCCTGATCCGGCGCCCGCTGCGGCGCGCCGAACGGGTGCTCACCGCCCTCGCCGGGCCCGACCGGCCCGCCGGCACGGGTGGTTCCGGGCCGTGACACACGGGATGGCGCCGGCACCCTCCGGCGCCATCCCGCCGACCCCCTCCGAACCCCCCGTTGTGGTCTACATCACTGAGCCGGGCGGTTCAACGTAACGGGGGTTGCGGCTTCGCGGCCGCGACGACGGGGCGGGCTGGCACGATGCCCGTATGGGCACGGCGCTGCGGCTGGTGATCGGCCTGGTCGTGGTCGTCGCCGTGGCGGTCGCGCTGCTGTGGGCGATCCAGCGACGGCTCGTGTTCCTGCCCGGCGGGGCGCCGTCCGTCGCGCCGGAGCAGGTGCTGGCCGGCGGGAGCCCGCTGGCGGTCCCGACCGCCGACGGGCTCGTCCTCGCGGCCTGGCACGCGCCCGCCACCGGCCCGTCCCGCGGCGTCACCGTGCTCGTGCTGCCGGGCAACGCCGGCAGTCGCGCCGATCGCGTGCCGCTCGCCGAGGCGCTCACGGCCCGGGGGCTCGACGTCGTGCTGCTGGACTACCGCGGCTACGGCGGCAACCCGGGATCGCCGAGCGAGGAGGGACTGGCGGCCGACGCCCTGGCCGCGCACCGGTACCTCACCGGACACCGCGGCATCGACCCGTCGCGGCTCGTGGTGCTGGGCGAGAGCATCGGTGCGGCGGTCGCGACCCGGCTCGCGCAGGAGCGGCCGGTCCGGGCGGTGGTCCTGCGCAGCCCGTTCACCGAGCTCGCCGACGTGGCCGCGGAGCAGTACCCGTTCCTGCCCGTCCGGACCCTGCTGCGCGACCGGTTCCCGGTCGTCACGACGGTCGGTTCGGTGGCCGCCCCGGTCACGGTGGTGGCCGGCGGCGCGGACGAGATCGTGCCCGTCGAGCAGAGCAGGGCGGTCGCCGCGGCCGCCGGCAGCGCCGCCGTCGAGGTGCCGGGAGCGCGCCACGACGACCCGGACCTCGGCTACGGGCCCGCGCTGGTCGACGCGGTCGTGCGGGCGGCCGGCTGACCCTCCCGCAGGTCACCGGCGGCAGCGGACCACCCGGACGAACACGAGCACCATGATCACGAAGGCGATGCCCACGGCCAGCCCCAGGACCGGTCCGCCCGCGATCGCGGCCTCGGCGGTCATGCCGCACAGGATGAGCAGGCCGACCACCGCGGCCACCCGGTCCGCCCGGTGCATCGCGACGTCGCCGGTGGGCCCTGGCGGGCCGGGCGGCGCGGCTTCCCGGGGGCGGCCCGTCAGGCTCTGTTCGAGGCGGGCCAGGACGCGCCGCTCCCGCGCGGTCAGCGGGCGCACGCCCCGGTCGTCGAGGGTCATGGTCGCCTCCCCGACACTCGGATCGGTCGGCTCCGGTGGTGCGGAGCCGTTGTCGTCAGCGTGAGCGCGGATCCTCGTCCGGCTGCTGCTCACGCCCCACGGCCTGCGCGACGTGCTCCGAGGGCGCCGCGTGTCCCCCGCTGTGCGCCTCGGCCCGCGCCCGTTCCACCAGGTGCGGGTAGTGCAGCTCGAAGGCGGGCCGCTCCGAGCGGATCCGCGGCAGCTCGGTGAAGTTGTGCCGCGGCGGCGGGCATGTGGTGGCCCACTCCAGCGAGTTCCCGAAGCCCCACGGGTCGTCGACGGTCACCACCCGGCCGTAGCGGTAGCTGTGGAAGACGTTCCAGATGAACGGCAGGATCGAGAACCCCAGCACGAACGCGCCGATCGACGAGACCATGTTCAGGACCGTGAAGCCGTCCGTCGGCAGGTAGTCCACGTAGCGGCGCGGCATGCCCTCGTTGCCCAGCCAGTGCTGCACCAGGAACGTCGTGTGGAAGCCGATGAAGGTGAGCCAGAAGTGGAACTTGCCCACCGTCTCGTCGAGCATCCGGCCGGTCATCTTCGGGAACCAGAAGTAGATCCCGCCGTAGGTCGCGAACACGATCGTGCCGAACAGCACGTAGTGGAAGTGCGCCACCACGAAGTACGTGTCCGAGACCATGAAGTCGATCGGCGGCGAGGCCAGCAGCACGCCCGTGACCCCGCCGAACAGGAAGGTGGCCAGGAAGCCGAGGGCGAACAGCATCGGCGTCTCGAAGGTCAGCTTGCCCCGCCACATCGTGCCGATCCAGTTCACGAACTTGATGCCCGTCGGGATCGCGATGAGCAACGTCGTGAACGAGAAGAAGGCGAGCAGCACGGCGCCGGTGGCGTACATGTGGTGCGCCCACACCGCCGCCGAGAGGAACCCGATCGCGATCGTGGCGAACACCAGGGTCTTGTAGCCGAAGATCGGCTTGCGGCTGAACACCGGGAAGATCTCCGTGACGATCCCGAAGAACGGCAGCGCCACGATGTAGACCTCGGGATGGCCGAAGAACCAGAACAGGTGCTGCCAGAGGATCGCCCCGCCGTTGGCCGGGTCGAACACGTGGGCGCCGAGGTGCCGATCCATCAGCAGCCCGAACAACGCCGAGGTGAGGACGGGGAAGGCGATCAGGACCAGCAGCGCCGTCACGAAGATGTTCCACGTGAAGATCGGCATCCGGAACATCGTCATGCCGGGGGCGCGCAGGCAGATGATCGTGGTGATGAAGTTGACGCCGCCGAGGATCGTCCCCAGACCGGCGACGATCAGCCCGCCGAGCCACAGGTCGCCGCCCGCCCCCGGCGAGCGGATGGCGTCGGACAACGGGGTGTAGGCGAACCACCCGAAGTCCGCCGCGCCGCCGGGCGTGAGGAAGCCGGACATGACGATCAGTCCGCCGAACAGGAAGAGCCAGTAGGAGAAGGCGTTCAGCCGCGGGAAGGCGACATCGGGTGCGCCGATCTGCAGCGGCACGATGTAGTTCGCGAAGCCGAACAGAATCGGCGTGGCGTAGAGCAGCAGCATGATCGTGCCGTGCATCGTGAACAGCTGGTTGTACTGCTCGCTCGACAGGAACTGCTGTCCGGGCCGGGCCAGCTCCGCGCGGATCAGCAGCGCCATCGCGCCACCCGCCATGAAGAAGCCGAACGACGTGACCAGGTACAGGATCGCGATGTCCTTGGGGTCCGTCGTCTTGAGCATCTTGAGGAACGTCGACCCCTTGCCCGTGCGTCGCGCGGGATAGGGCCGGGTCTCGATCGGGCGCGGCGCAACTGCGGTCATCGCTCCCCCTCGACGGCGGTGCCGGTTAGGTGGGCGACCACCGTACTGCGGTTCGGACCTGCCCGGGTAGGGCCGACCGGCAGCGTCGGGCGGAAAACCTCTTCCCCGTGCAACGATTTTGATTACCTTGTTGCAGATGACCGACGCCACCATTCCCACCCTGCACGCCTGGGCCGGGGGCGACGCCGCCTTCCGGAAGCTCGTCGACGCCTTCTACGACCGGGTCGAGCGCGACGACCTCCTCGCCCCCTTCTTCCCCGGCGGCGTCTCCGAGGCCCACCGCAGCCACGTCACCACGTGGTGGATCGAGGTGTTCGGGGGCGAGCCCCGCTACACCCGCGAGCACGGGGGTTACGAGGCGATGCTCGCCCACCACCGCGACCTCGGCATCACCCCCGAGCAGCGTTTCCGCTTCGCCTCGCTCATGAGCCTCGCCGCCGACGACGCGGGCCTCCCGGACGACCCCGAGTTCCGCGCCGCCTTCGTCGGCTACGTGGAGTGGGGCACGCGGCTGGCCCTGCACAACTCCCGCCCGGGCGCCGACGACGTCGTCGCCCACGCCCCGGTGCCGCGGTGGGGGTGGGGAGTGGCCCCGCCGTACCAGCCCTGACCCGGGTGGTTGCGACCCAGCCGAACCCGCCGGAGCTTCCGCAGGGAGCCCTCCGCCCGAGCCGCGACCACGCAGGGAGAACGCGAACCCGCTCGGGGAAGCCGCGTCGGCCTGGAGCGAGGCGCAACTCGCGGCCGCGGTCGAGGCCGTGCTCGCCCACCGGCCCGACCCGCGCACGGTCGGGCGCGGGAAACCACTGATCCAGGTCGTGGTCGGCTACGACACCCTCACCGGCACCACCGACACCCCGGCCGAACTCATCGGCTACGGACCCATCCCCGCCGGGCTCGCCCGCGAAGCCGCCGCCGACGGCGTCTGGAAACGACTGGTCACCGACCCGCTGTCCGGGGCGCTGCTCGACCACGACCGCACCGTCTACCGACCACCCACCGCCGTGCGCGACTTCGTCACCGCCCGCGACCAGACCTGCCGCCTACCCACCTGCAACCGCCGCGCCCTCGACGGCGACCTCGACCACCATCAACGCGCGGCGGACTGCGGGCCCACCTGCGAGCGCAACCTGCACGGGCTGTGCAAGCACCACCACACCCTCAAGGAGCACGAGACCTGGCAGGTCCTCGCCCACCCCGACGGCTCGCTGACCTGGGTCACCCCCACCGGATACCGGTATGTCAGCCGGCCGTACGACTACCGGCCCTTCACCTCCGCGCCCGACGACCCGACCGTCCCGGATCCGGACACCGCCGCCGAGTTCGCCGCCCGCGCCCAGCTCGACGCCGACGCCGACACCGATCAGCCCGGTGACATCCCGCCCGCCGCTCCCCGCGGCGCTGGACCCTCGCCAGCATGCGCGGCGAGGTCCTCCCCGCCGATCTCGATGACCCCGCCCCATTCTGATCGCGCGATACCGCAGCCCTGGCCGACCTCGGACACCGCTCCCGCACGATCACCGGCCGCGCCGCCCCCTCAACCCCCTCGGCGAGCCGGCGCGGGGCGTCGAGCCCCCCGCCCGCTACGCGCGCGACAGCGGCCGTGCGCTGCAGCGGGTTGGTCCGCACCCGGTCCGCACCTCGCGATCGAGCGGTGGCGGGAAGCGAGGCTCGTCCTCTCGAGGACGGCAAGGTGCCACAGCACCGCGGCGTGGCTGAACGGCAGTTGGCGCGCCAGGGCCGATGTGCTTCGCTCTCCGCGCTGACCAGCTCCAGGAACGAGCACCGGCCCGGTACGGAAGCGCAGCGATCGTCTCGCTTGGGACCACCGCCCGGTGCGCCTTCCCGGCGCCCGTCACCTCGGGGGTGTCCCATCACCGGCGCTGCAGCGCTCGTCACTTGCGGCCCGGCCCCGTCACCTGCGGCCTGACCCGCACCTGCCTCCTGCGCGCCACCTATCCCCTCGACCCCGGACCAGACCTGGCTCTGCTCCGATCTGACGATCAGCTGCCACAGCCGCTCGTCACGCCGATCTCGATCTCACGCCGCCAGGCTCGCGGCCGCCGCCCGCCCACATCGGACGCCACCACTGAAGCTGGACAAATCTTGCCGAACGTACGTTAAGGTCGTCCGGCCACACTGTGCCCCATGTCACCTCGACGAGGACGTCAGGAGACCCTGTGACTCCCCAGACCCGCACCCGCTGGGTGATCGCCCTGCTCATGCTGTTCGTGGCGATCAACTTCGCCGACAAGTCGATCATCGGGCTCGCCGCGGCCCCCATGATGAAGGAGCTCGGGCTCAGCGCCACCGAGTACGGCACCATCGCCAGCTCCTTCTACCTGTTGTTCAGCATCTCGGCCGTCGTGTTCGGCTTCCTCGGCAACCGGTTCTCCGCGAAGTGGATGCTGGTGGCGCTGGCGGTGATCTGGTCCGCCGCGCAGCTGCCGATCCTGGTGCCCGCCGCGGGCTTCGCGGTCCTGCTGATCACCCGCGTCCTGCTGGGCGCGGGCGAGGGTCCCGGCATCCCGCTCGGTATGCACGTCGCCTTCTCCTGGGTGGAGGAGCGCAAGCGCGGGTTCACCGCGGCGTTGCTGACCGTCGGCTCCGGCCTCGGCGTGATCATCGGCGCTCCGCTGCTCAACGCGGCCATCGCCGCGTGGGGCTGGCGTTCCGCCTTCGGCATCCTCGGCGCGATCGGGCTGCTCTGGGCGATCGCGTGGGTGATCGTCGGCGGCGACGGCCCGTTCGCCACCACCGCCGCGAAGTCCGCCCGGGTCGCGCCGGCCGCGACCGACGAGCCGCGGGTGCCCTACCGCCGGCTGCTCACCTCCGGCACCTGGCTGGGCACGATGTTCTCCGGGTTCACCGTCTACTGGGGCCTCGCGCTCGCCATCGCGTTCCTGCCGCTCTACCTCGGTCAGGCCGGCTTCAGCGGCACCGCCCTCGGCTTCGTCGTGACCGTCCCGGCGTACATCTCGATCGTGTTCATGTTGGTCGGCGGGTGGCTGTCGCAGCGCCTGCTCCGCCGCGGCCTGTCCCGGCACCTGGCCCAGGGTGTGCTCGGCGGGGCGTTCGCGCTGGTCGCCGGGATCAGCATGCTGCTGATCACCCGGGTCGACGCGCCGATCCTGCTGCTCCCGTTCGTCGCGTTGGCCTTCGGGATCGGCAACTCGCAGACCCCGCTCTCGCAGGCCGCCGTCGCGGACGTGACGCCGACCCGTCAGCGGGGCGCCACGCTGGGCATCTGGTACGCGATCGTCTCCGTGGCGAGCGTCGTGTCGCCCCTGCTCACCGGCGTACTGGTCGACGCCGCACCCACCCCCGTCGAGGGGTACGCGCGGGCCTTCGACATCGCGGGCCTGCTGATGGTGCTCGGCGGCCTCACCGCCATGCTCGTCGTGCGGCCGGACCGGGACGCCGCGCGGCACGGCCTGCGCCGCGCCGTCGCCCGGCCGACGCCCGTCGCCTGACGACGTGCGGGCCCGGCACCTGCCGGGCCCGCACCGTCAGCCCGGGCCCCACCGTCGATGACGTCGCCCATGATCGACGATCACCCGATCGGCCGTACCGGGGGCGATGACTTCCGCGTGGGGCCCCGGTCTCCCCTGCGACACCCCGACAGCGCACGCACTCCGGACCGACCGGACCGCAGCGAGGAGGCACCCCCGATGGCCACCACCCAGATCTTCGTCAACCTGCCGATCACCGACCTGGCGACCACCCGCGCGTTCTGGACCGCGCTGGGCTACACGTTCAACGCCGACTTCTCCGGCGACGAGTCGCTCGCGCTCGAGATCGGGCCGGGCATCTCCGCGATGCTGCTGTCCCACTCGCACTTCGGCGGGTTCACGGTCAAGCCCATCGCCGACGGCAGCGCCACCGAGGCGATCCTGGCCCTCGGCGTCGACAGCCGGGACGAGGTCGACCGGCTCGCCGAAGCGGCGCTCGCGAACGGCGGCGCGAAGGCGCAGGACCCCCAGGACCACGGCTTCATGTACGGCCGCTCGTTCCTCGACCCGGACGGCCACCACTGGGAGGTCGTGTGGATGGACCCCGACGCCGGCCAGGGCTGATCCACCCCCGCGGTCAGCTGACCCAGCCCCGGTCGGCGGTGAACCCCACCGACATCGCGGGCGGCGGGTCGAGGTCGCGCAACCGCCGGTACAGCTCGGCCCGCACGTCGTCGAGGTCCTCGACCGTGCGGGCCGTCGAGCGGGCGTCGACGACGAAGTCGACCTCCAGGTCGAGGCGGCCCCCGACCTTGCCTGCCCGGACGAACGACTCGGCGAAGCCGTGGGCCTCCTCGACCGCGCGCACCTCCGCCCGGATGCGGTCGAGGACCTCCGCGGGCGGCGCCATCGTGAGGATCTCGCGGCCGCTGCGCAGGATGAGCCGCACCGGGACCGGCAGGAACGCTGCCGACGCGAGCACGACCATCACCGGGTCGACGTAGGCGGCCGCCGCGGCCCGCTCGGTCGCCTCCAGGGCCCAGGCGACGCCGAACCCGACGAGCACCCCGACGCTGAGCAGCGTGTCCCCCGCCCACTCCGCCGCCTCCGCGCGCGCCAGGTCCGAGCCGCGCGTGGACATCCGCCGCAGCAGGGCCGTCACCACCACGCCGCCGAGCGTCGACACCACGCCGTAGACCAGCGCGGCGCGCACCGCGATCCCCGTGGGCCCGGCGAGCAGCTCCAGCACCGCGCCCACCAGCGCGTACACGCACAGCCCGGCCATCGCCGCCGCCTTGAGGACGACCGCGAGCGGCTCCCACGCCTCCCGCCCCCAGGGGTACCGCTCGTCCGGGCCGCGGCGCGCGGTGCGCAGGGCCAGGACCGCGAGCAGGGTGAGCCCGACGCTCGCGAAGGAGTAGAGGCCGTCGAACACGATCAGCCGGGAGCCGGTCAGCGCGCCCCACACCAGCGCGAGCACCGCGAACCCGGCAGAGGCCCAGAGCGAGATCGCCAGGACCCGGTCGTCCCGCGAGGAGGTCACGGCCGGACGGTAGCGTGGAGAACGACCGTTTCCCGCGAGGACCACCGCCGTACCGAGGACCACACCCATGCCGCCCTTCGACACCGAGGCCGCCCGCACCCGGCTGCTCGACGCCGCGGAGGAGCTCTTCTACGCCCGTGGGATCCAGGCCGTCGGCATGGACGACATCCGGACCGGCGCGGGGCTGCCGCTCAAGCGCGTCTACGCGCTGTACCCGGCCAAGGAGAGCCTCGTCGAGGCCTACCTCGAGCGCCGTGACGTGCGGTGGCGGGGCCGGCTCGCCGCCGCGGTCGAGGGGGTCGACGACCCGGATGGACGGATCCTCGCGGTGTTCGACTGGCTCGGCGCCTGGTTCCGCGAGCCCGGCTTCCGCGGCTGCGCCTGGATCAACGGGTTCGGCGAGCTCGGCGCGGTGTCGGCGGCGATGGCCCGCCAGGCCCGCGCGCACAAACGGGCGTTCGCCGACTACCTCGACGGCCTGGTCGCCGCGGCCGGCCTGCCCGTCGACGTCGGCCCGCAGCTGGTGCTGCTCGCCGAGGGCGCGATGGTCACGGCCGGGATCTTCGGCACGGACGCGCCGGCCGCCCAGGCCCGCACCGCCGCCGCGGCGCTGCTCCGGGCCGCGCGGGGCTGACCGCATGTCCGTCCGGTTATCGGCGGACAACTTCGTGTGACCGGCATTGATCGGAGAACGCCTGTTCTCTACGGTCCGGGAGAACGCACGTTCTCAACCCCGTCAGGAGACGACGCCGTGGCCGACCGACCGCCCCTCCCCCCGTTCACCCTCGAGACCGCACGGAAGAAGGTCCAGGCCGCCGAGGACGCCTGGAACACCTGCGACCCGGAGAAGGTGTCGCTCGCCTACAGCGAGGACTCCGTGTGGCGCAACCGCGACCGCTTCGTCCGCGGCCGTGCGGAGATCGTCGCCTTCCTCACGGAGAAGTGGGAGCGCGAGCTCGACTACGCGCTGCGGAAGTCGCTGTGGACCTTCGCCGGCAACCGCATCGCCGTCCGCTTCCAGTACGAGTGCCACGACGCCGCCGGCACCTGGTACCGCAGCTACGGCAACGAGAACTGGGAGTTCGACGAGCACGGGCTGATGGTCCGCCGCGAGGCCAGCATCAACGACCTCGTGATCGACGAGTCCGAGCGGCGGATCTTCGGGCCGCGCGGCGAGGCCGACCGCGACCTGGAGATCCCGTTGCAGTAGCGCCGGTCAGCAGCCGTCCGTCGCGGTGATCTCCTCGGCGACCTGGCAGGCGGAGGCGCCGTCGTGCCCGGTGCCGGTGGCAAGGCGGCGCAGGAGCTCCCGGAGCGTGTCCCGCTCGGCCGGCTCGAGCGGGGCGAGGAGCCGCTCCTCGGCCTCGCGGAGCCTGCGGTCGAGGTCGCAGAGCCGCTCGCGGCCGGCCGGCGTGAGGACGATCCGGCGGGCCCGCCGGTCCGCCGGGTCCGGACGGCGCTCGACCAGGCCGGCGCCCTCCAGCTCGTCGAGCAGGTAGGTCATCACGGTCCGGTCGACGCCGAGCATGCGGGCGATGGCGAGCTGGGTGCTGACCTCGCCGTCGTTCGCGGCGGCCAGCACCTGGTAGCCGCGCGGGCCGCCGGGCAGCCCGGAGACCACCTCCTGCGCCGTGTGCAGGTGCGCGCGGGTGACCCGGCCCAGCGCCCAGCCGAGGTCGGCGTCGACGCGCTGCGGGGTGGTCACGCCGTCGAGACTACCGTCACGAGGCGCTCTGTTGACAAGATAATCTGTTATACAGAACATCTATCGACCGCGTTTTCTCTTCCCGGAGGTTCCCGTGTCCCTGTTCCGCCTCGACAGCAGCATCCGCACCGAGGGCTCGGTGAGCCGCGAGGTCGCCGACACCCTCGAGCGGGCCTACCTCGACCAGCACCCGGGCGGCACCGTCGTGCGCCGCGACCTCGTCGCCGACCCGATCCCCGTCGACGCGTGGCCGACCGCCGCGCTGGCCGGCTTCACCCCGGAAGACCAGCGCACGGACGCCCAGCGGGAGGCCCTCGGGCTGGCCGCCCGGCTGGCCGACGAGGTGCTCCGTGCCGACGCCGTCGTCCTCGCGACGCCGCTCTACAACTTCGGGGTGTCCCAGCACCTCAAGGCATGGATCGACCTGCTCATCACCGACCCGCGTTTCGCGCCCGGCACCGCGCCGCTGGCGGGCCGGTCCGTCGCGCTGGTCGTCGCGCGCGGCGGCGGCTACGGCGCCGGCACGCCCCGCGAGGGCTGGGACCACGCCACGGGCTGGATCGTCCGGATCCTCGCCGACGTCTGGGGTGCCGACGTCACGCTCATCGAGGCCGAGCTGACCCTGGCCGACGTGCAGCCCGCGATGGCCGAGCTCCGCCCCCTCGCCGCCCAGGTCCGGGCGCAGGCCCACGAGCGGGCCGAGACCGTCGGCAAGGACTTCGGCCGGACCGCCGCCTGAGGCTCCCGGCCCCCGTGGAAACCTGACACCCGTGCTGCGGGTGGAGGGGGTCCACAAGCGATACCGGCACGGCCCGCCGGTCCTGGCCGGTGTCGATCTCGCCCTCGGGCCCGGCGCACCGGTGGTGCTCGCCGGCGGCAACGGGTCCGGCAAGTCGACGCTGCTGCGCATCGTGGCCGGCTGTGCCGTCCCCACCGCGGGCCGGGTGACCGGGCGTCCGGCGGTCGTCGGGTACCTCCCGGACCGCTTCCCGGCCCAGCTGCGCCTGCCCGCCGACGCCTACCTGCGCCACCTCGCGCGGATCCGGGGCGTCGGGCCCGAGCCGGGCCTGCTCGACCGCCTCGGGTTCGCCGGGCCGCGCCGCGAGCCGATGGCCCGGCTGTCGAAGGGCAACGCGCAGAAGGTCGGGCTCGCACAGGCGCTCGGCGCCGGAGCGGGCCTGATCGTGCTCGACGAGCCGTGGGCCGGCCTCGACGCGGCGGCGGCGGACACCCTCGCCGACCTGCTCGCCGAGGCGGCGGCCGAGGCGACGGTGCTGGTCACCGACCACACCGGGCGGGCCGCGCGCCTCCGCGGCGCCCGGCACCTGCGGCTGGCCGGGGGACGGGTCGGCGAGGCCCCGCCTCCCCCGCCGGCCGTCGCGATCGTGCTGCGATGCCCCGACGCCGAGCAGGTCCGGCGCCGGCTCGGGCCGGCGGGGCGGCTCGAGGGCGGGCGGCTGCACCTGCGCGCCGCGCCCGCCGAGTCCGACGCCGTGCTGTTCACGGCGCTGCAGCTGGGGTGCTCGGTCGAGTCGGTGGGGCCGGCGTGACCGCCGTCGCCGTGGCCCGCTACCTGCTGGCCGACGCCGTGCGGTCGCAGCGCGTGGTGCTCCCCGTCGTGCTGCAGGTGGCGGTGCTCGCGGTGCTGTTCGGTGGCGATCCCGGCCGGCTGCCGGAGCCGTGGGGTGCCTCGGTGATCACGCTCTACCCGGTCGCGGCCTGGCTCGCGCTCACCGTCGCGCACACCGAGGACCCGGTGCAGCGGGGCGTCACGGTCGCCGCGGCCGGCGGGTTCGGGCCTGTCGCGGCCGGAACACTGCTGGTCGCACTGGCCGGGGACGTCGGGCTCGCCGTGCTCGGCGTGGTGTGGCCGCTGGTCACGACCCCGTACTCCGCGTCGCCCGCGGTCGTCGTCGCCGGGCTGCTGGCGCACCTCGCGGCCGGGGCGACGGGCACGGCCGTCGGTCTGCTGTGCGCGCGGCCGTGGATCCGCCGGATCGGCCGGTCGTTGCTGGTCGGGGCGGTCGTGGTGATCGCGACCGCCGTGCAGCCCTGGCTGCCGCCGGTCGGCAGCGCCGTGCGCGCCCTGGAGCGCGGGGCGGGGCCGGGCGCGTTCGTGCTCCCCGTCCTTCTCGCGCTGGGCCTGGCCGTGCTGGTCGCCTGGGCGGGCGTCGTGCGGGCCCGGCGGGAGTGAGCGCTACACGCGGCCGCTCAGCGCCGCTGCCCGGATCGCCGGCCGGTTCGGCTTGCCCTGCTCGGTGAGCGGGACACGGTCGACGGGCAGCACGCGCAGGGACGCCGCCACCTCCGGCCCGTGCTCGGCGGCCACCGCGTCGCGGCACTCCTCGGCGTCGACGGTGCCGCCCGGCCAGGCCTCCACCGCGGCGATGCGCACGCCCTCCTCCAGGTCCGCCACCAGCACCGCGTACCGCACGGACGGCAGCCGGCACAGCGTGTCCTGCAGGTCCACCGTGGTGACCGCACCCAGCGCGCCGATGTCGGTCTCGCGGCCGAGGACGCGCAGCATGCCCTCGGCGTCGAGCTCGCCGAGGTCCCCGGTGCGGTACCAGCCGTCGACGAAGTGCTCGGCCTCCTCCACCGGGCGGTGCCGGTAGCCCTGGGCCATGGCCGGCGACCGCACCTCGATCGCCCCCGCCCGCGGGTCGAGGGCGCCGCCCGCGCCGCGGAACCGGACGTCGACGCCCGGGAAGATCCGCCCGGCGCAGCGGAAGCGGGAGGGCCGGTCGTGCTCGGCGGGCAGCAGCGCGCTGACGATCCCGATCTCGCTGGCCCCGTAGGTGTGCATGATCACCGGGCCCAGCCGGTCGTGGGCGGGGATCCGGAGCACGGGCGCGGCCATCGCCCCGATGTGGGTCAGCGCGCGCAGCGAGCTCAGGTCGTGCTCGGCGAGCTCGGGGCGGTCCATGAGGTCGAACAGCTGCGGCTCGACCAGGAACAGGTGCGTGATCCGCTCCTTCTCGATCGTCTCGAGGGTGGCGAGCGGCTCGTAGTGGTCCTGCAGCACCACGCTGCCGCCGGCGAGCAGGGTCTGGTCGACCAGGATCTGGGTGAGGTAGGCCAGCCTGCCGTTGGCCAGCTGGCGGCGCCCGGGGGCGGGCGCGACCGCGGTCATGGCGCTGTAGTGGGTGAAGTCGCGCCGGCTGCCCTTCGGCACGCCGGTCGTCCCGCCGGAGGAGATCACCACGGCGAGGTCCTCGGGACGGGCGCGGCAGGGCAGCGGGCCGGCGTCCTCGGCGGCCGCCAGCTCGTCGAGCCGCTGGTCGACGCCGGGCACCGGGCCGACCGCGCCCACCGGGGCGGTGACGCCCGCGGGCAGCAGCTCCGCCGTCTCCGGGAAGACCACGACGAGCCGCGGGTCGAACTGGGCGATCATCCGGGCGCGGCGGTCGGGGTCCGGCGGCACCGACAGGAACACCGCGCCGGCCCCGATCAGGTGCGCGGCGTACCGCACGGCCAGCGCCTCCGGCCGGTTCGGGGCGAGCAGCGCGACGAGGTCGCCGCGGCCGACGCCGAGCCCGTCGAGCGCCCGGGCGGTCCGCCGGATGGCGGCCAGCAGCTCGGAGCCGGTGGTGTCGACCCCGTCGCAGCGCAGCACGGGCCGCTCCCCTGCCGCCTCCAGCGTGGTGACCAGGTCCTCGATGTAGACGTGCACGACGCTTCCTCTCCCCGTGTCCGTGTCGGTGCCGGGCCGACCCTCCCGGGGTGCGCTCCAACTCCGCTCCAGCCGCTGCTCGACGACCGTTGGACCGCGGTTACAGGCGCGCGGGCGAGCGTGGGGACACTCGGTCGGACGGCGCGGCACGTAGCGGCGGGCGGTACGGCACCGAGCAGGACACCGGACGCACGACCAGTCGAGGAGCTCCCGTGCACGCCTTCTACAAGGACGCCGACTTCCAGTTCGCCGTCGAGAACCTGCTCGGCCGCGCCTTCCACCGGGCCACCGACGTGGGCGAGGTGCTGGCGACGATCGACCGCATCCCGAACGGCGACGCCGCGGCCTGGGTCGCGCAGTGGACCGCCACGGCCGACCGGGTCGTCGAGCAGGCCCGCACGGCGGAGGCCGCCGGACACGCCCGCTCCGCCGCCGCCCGGTACCTGCGGGCCGCGACCTACTACGCCGAGGCCGCCAACATGGCCGGCGATCCCGGCTTCGCCCAGCTGTGGGAGCGCCACCGCGACGCCTGGGACCGGTTCGTCGACCTCACGAACGGCATCGGGGACGTCGCCGTCGAGCGCCTCGCGATCCCCTACGAGGACACCACCCTGCCCGGGTACGTCTTCCGCTCCGGCCCCGCCGACGGCCCCCGCCGCACCCTCGTCTTCACCAACGGCAGCGACGGCTCCGTCGTCGGTGTGTGGACGCGCGCCGCGGCCGCCGCGCTCGAGTGCGGGTGGACCGTGGTCACCTACGACGGCCCGGGGCAGAACGCGGCGCTGGTCCGGCAGGGCATCCCGTTCCGTCCCGACTGGGAGCACGTCCTGACGCCCGTGGTCGACCACCTCGTCGCGCGGCCGGACGTCGATCCCGCCCGGATCGCGGTGGCGGGCGTGAGCCAGGGCGGCTTCTGGGTGCCGCGCGCCGTCGCGTACGAGCACCGCATCGCCGCGGCCGTGGCCGACCCCGGCGTCGTCGACGTCTCCACCACGATGCTCGCCCAGCTGGGGCACTCGATGGTGAAGCTCCTCGACGCCGGCGAGCGGGAGAAGTTCGACCGGGACATGGCCTGGGCGCTGAAGCTCTCCGCCCGCACCCGCCGGGTGCTGCAGTGGCGGATGCGCCCCTACGGCGTCACCTCGCCCTTCGACTTCTTCACCGCGGCCCGCGCGTACACGCTGACCGACGCCGAGCTGGCCGCGATCACCTGCCCGATGCTGGTCACCGACCCCGAGCACGAGCAGTTCTGGCCCGGCCAGTCCGCACGCATGGCCGAGGCCCTGACCTGCGACATCACGCTGATGCCGTTCACCGCCGCCGAGGGTGCCGACGGGCACTGCGAGCCCCTCGCCGCCGGCCTACGGGACGAGCGGGTCCTCGACTGGCTCGACGAGCACGTCCCCGCTTGACCCGTCCGGCCTGGAGACGGATCGGAAGACGGCCGGGCGACCGTCTCCGCTGCATCCCCGTCGAACCCCTTCGAACGCCCCTGCGAGGAGAATCGTGATACCCGTGACCACCGACGACGCCGCCCGGCGCCCCAGCGGCGTGGCTTCCGCGCCCCCGTCCTTCGCCCGCCGGCACGCCTGGATCGGGGTGCTCGTGGTCGGCGCCGTGCTGTTCCTCGCGGTCGAGCGGACCATGGTCGCCACCGGCGACCCGAACTTCGTGCCCTCGTCGATCCTGCTCGGCGCCGCGATCGTCCCGGCCGCGTTCCTGACCTTCGTCTACGGCCGCCGGCTTCCCTACGACGTCCCGGCCCCGGTCGTCGCGACCGCCGCCTTCCTCGGCGGCGTGATCGGCACCGTCGTCGCCGGCACCCTGGAGTACGACGCCCAGCGCGACCTCGGCTTCCTGCCGATGGCCGCCGTCGGGCTGATCGAGGAGACCAGCAAGCTGCTGATCCCGCTCGCCGTGCTGATCTTCTTCCGCCGCTACCGCACCGCGGCCGACGGGCTGCTCGTCGGCGTCGCCGCGGGCGCGGGCTTCGCCGCCCTGGAGACGATGGGCTACGCCTTCGTGACCCTGCTGCAGTCGAAGGGCAGCCTCATCGCGACCGTCGACGTGCTGCTCCTGCGCGGGATCATGAGTCCGGCCGGGCACATGGCGTGGACCGGCATCGCGGCGGCCGCACTGTTCGCCGCAGCGGAGTCGCACTGGCGGGGTCGCGCGATCGGCCGGTTCATCGCGGCGTACCTGCTGGCCGTCGCGCTGCACACCCTGTGGGACAGCCAGTCCTCGCTGATCGGGACGGCGATCGTGGCGATCGTGAGCCTCGCGGCCCTCGGCTGGACGGTCCACCGGGTCGCGCGCAGTGCCGGCGTGCCCGGTCGGCACGGCCGGCGGGCCGCCGTCCGATGAGCGGAGGGGTGGCAGGCTGGGCGGCATGCCACGGGTGGCGACCGGGGAGTCCGTGCTCTCCCGCGCGGTACGGATCTTCGAGGCGTTCGGGGCGGCGCAGCCGGACCTGACCGTCACGGAGATCGCGCGGCGGTCGGGGCTGCACGTCGCCACCGCGTCCCGGCTGGTCGCCGAGCTCGTCGAGCACGGGCTGCTCGCCCGGCGGCCGGACGGCCGGGTCCGGATCGGGGTGCGGCTGTGGGAGCTGGCCCAGCGGGCCTCCCCCACCCTGTCGCTGCGCGAGGCCGCGATGCCGTTCCTGGAGGACCTGCACGCCGTCGTCGGGCACCACGTGCAGGTCGGCGTCCTCGACGGGGACGAGGTGCTGTTCCTCGAGCGGCTGTCCGCCCCCGGCGCGGTGATCAACTACACCCGGATCGCCGGCCGGCTTCCGCTGCACGCCTCGTCGTCGGGGCTGGTGCTCACCGCGTTCGGGCCGCGTGAGCTGCAGGAACGCGTGCTCGCCGGACCACGGGAGCGGTACACCGCCGAGACCCTCACCGACGCGGGCCGGCTGCGGGCCGTCCTCGCCGCGATCCGGCGTGACGGGCACGTGATCACGCCCGGGCACATCCATCCCGACGCGACCGGGACCGCCGTGCCCGTGCGCGACGCCGGCGGCGAGGTCGTGGCCGCGCTGTCGGCGATCGTGCCGAACGACGGCCAGGCCTTCACCGTCGTCGCCGTGCTGAAGGCCGCGGCACGGGGCATCGAGCGGGCACTGGCACCTGACCAGCGCGAACGGAGAACCTCTCTCAATCATTGAGAACGGCCTTCTGCGCGGCGGGACGGGGTCCGCATCCTCTGTCCACCCGATCCCACCGCCGGAGGACCGCCCGTGATCACCGCCGATCGCCCGCCCGTCGCCCCCGAACCGTCCGTCCCGAGCACCGCCGTGGCGGCGACGGTCCGGGTCGCCGCCAAGCGCGTCGAGGCCGACGGCGTGGTGTCCCTGGAGCTCGTGGCCCCCGACGGCGCGCGGCTGCCGGACTGGACCCCGGGCGCCCACGTCGACCTGGTCCTGCCGGACGGGACGACGCGCCAGTACTCGCTGTGCGGGGACCGGTGGGACGCCCACCGCTACCGCGTCGGGGTGCTGCGCGAGCCCGCCGGCCGCGGCGGCTCCGCCTACGTCCACGACCGCCTGGCCGTGGGCGACGCGGTCGGTCTCGGCGGCCCGCGCAACAACTTCCCGCTCGTGCCCGCGGAGCGGTACCTGTTCGTGGGCGGCGGCATCGGGATCACCCCGCTGCTGCCGATGATCCGCCAGGCCGCGCTGCTCGGGGCGGACTGGGAGCTGCTCTACGGCGGCCGGACGCGCGCGTCGATGGCGTTCGTCGGGGAGCTGGCGGAGCACGGCGAGCGGGTCCGGATCGTGCCGCAGGACGAGCACGGCCTGCTGGACCTGCGCGGCTTCCTCGGCGATCCCGACCCCGGCACGCGGGTCTACGCCTGCGGCCCCGCGCCGATGCTCGCCGCGCTGGCCGACGCGACCGCCGCGTGGCCGACCCATACGGTCCGGACCGAGCGGTTCGTGGCCCGGGAGCTCGGCACGCCCGCCCGGGACACGGCGTTCGAGGTCGAGCTCGCACGTAGCGGCCGGACCGTCACGGTCCCGCCCGGGCGGTCCGTGCTCGCCGCGATCGCGGACGCCGGCGTGGAGGTCCTCTCGTCCTGTCGGCAGGGCACCTGCGGGACCTGCGAGACCGGGGTGCTCGCCGGCGAGCCCGACCACCGCGACTCGATCCTCGACGACGACGAGCGCGCCGCCGGCGACTGCCTGTTCCCGTGCGTCTCCCGGGCCCGCAGCGACCGCCTCGTCCTCGACCTCTGACGCCCACCCTCCACCACCAGGAGCCCGCCGTGACGCTCACCGCCGAGCCCGCCCACGACCTCCCCACCAGCGACGTCGACCCGTTCGGGCCGGAGGTCCTGGAGGACCCGCTGCCCTTCCACGCCGCCCTGCGCGAGGCCGGCCCGGTCGTCCACCTGCGCCGCTACGACGTGTTCGCGTTCGCCCGCTACGAGCAGGTCCGCGCCGCCCTCGTCGACTGGCAGGGGTTCCAGTCCGCCGCCGGCGTCGGGCTGTCGAACTTCCGGCACGAGAAGCCGTGGCGCCCGCCGAGCCTGCTGCTCGAGGCCGACCCGCCGCGGCACGACGCGCCCCGCCGGGTGCTGCAGAAGATCCTCGGCCCGCGGGCGCTGCGGAAGCTGCACGAGGCCTGGCTCGCCGACGCCGACCGGCTCGTCGCCGAGGTCCTCGACGCGCAGGGCCCGGAGTTCGACGCCGTCCCGCACCTCACCGAGGCCTTCCCGCTGCGGGTGTTCCCCGACGCCGTCGGCATCCCGCAGGAGGGCCGCGAGCACCTGCTGCCCTACGGCGACCATGCGTTCAACGCCTTCGGCCCGGCCAACGCGCTGGTGGAGACGGGGGCGCCGCGGGTCGGCGAGCTGTCGGCGTGGGTCGCCGCGCAGTGCGCGCGCGAGGTCCTCGCCCCGGAGGGGTTCGGCGCGGACATCTGGGCCGCGTCCGACCGCGGGGACATCACCCCCGAGCAGGCGCCGCTCGTCGTCCGCTCCCTGCTCACCGCGGGGGTGGACACCACCGTGCACGGCCTGTCCGCGGTGCTGTGCACCTTCGCGACCCACCCCGAGCAGTGGCGCCGGCTGCGGGAGGAGCCGGGCCTGGCCCGGGTCGCCTTCGACGAGGCGGTGCGCTGGGAGTCCCCGGTGCAGACCTTCTTCCGCACCGCGACCCGGGACGTCGCGATCGGCGGGCACGTGATCCCCGACGGCCACAAGATCCTCATGTTCCTGGGCGCCGCCAACCGCGACCCGGCCCGCTGGGGTCCCGACGCCGACGCGTTCGACCTGGCCCGGGACCCGTCCGGGCACGTCGGGTTCGGGATGGGCATCCACCAGTGCGTCGGGCAGCACGTGGCCCGGCTCGAGGCGGAGGCCCTGCTCACCGCCCTGGCCCGGCGGGTGGAGACGATCGAGCTCGCGGGCCCGCCACGGCGCCACCTCAACAACACCCTGCGCGCCTGGGAGGCTCTCCCCCTGCGGCTGCGCCCGGCCTGAGCGCGCCACCTCGAGCGGAGGAGGGACCCGTGCCCGATGAGGCCGAGTGGACCGCGCTGATCACCCGCTACTACGACGGGTGCAGCGCGGGCGACGTCGACGCGATGCTCGCGACCCTGCACCGCGACGTCGTGCACTGGTTCCTGGCCCCGAACACCGGCTCGACGGCGGTCGCGGGCGCGGAGCACCTCGCCCGGTACTGGCGCAAGGTCACCCGCATGCTGCAGGCGCGCTGGGTCGTCGACGGCATCTGCGCCACGCGCGAGCAGGCGGTCATCGAGTGGACCATGTTCTGGCTGCCCGAGGGCGCGGCCGCCCGCGTCGCCACCCGCGGGGCCGAGTGGTTCACGGCCGAGGACGGGCTGATCCGGGAGATCCGCTCCTACTACCAGCTGCGGCCCGAGACCACGGAGCTCAACGGGTTCCCCTACGCCGAGCGCGGCTACTCCGTGCCCGGTGCGGAGCGCAGCCTCGTCCACCCGGGCGCCGAGGATCACGGGCCGGGCGGTCGGTGATCAGCGCCGGGCCGCGGGAAGCACGCCCACGGCGATGGCGAGGAGCATCGCGGCGGTGTCGGCGGCGTCCTCGTCGGGGTGGGTGAAGCAGCGCAGGAACAGCAGGAAGGTCAGCTGCTCGGCCAGGTCCACGGGGTCGCGCTGGTGGCCCAGCTCGCCGCTGCGCTGCGCGGCGTCGAGCAGGACCGCGATCGGTTCGGGAACGGGCGTGCCGAGGCGGGGGTCCTCCGGGTCCGGCGCCGACGGCCGGCGCTGCACCCGGGCGGTGTAGTCCTGGACCGCGCAGGCGAAGGCCGCGGTGAGCGCCTGCTGCCGCCGGGCGACCCGGCTGATCCGCCGCAGGTGGGCGGCGAGCGCCGCGGTTCGGGCCCCCGGCAGCGGAGGCCCCCCGCCTGCGGTCTCGCCCTCGGGCTCGGCCTCCTCCTCGGGCTCGGCGTCGAGGCCCTCCTGCCACGCCACGGCGTAGGCGGCGCCGATCAGTGCGTGTTTGGTGGAGAAGTGGTTGTAGGCGGTGGCGGGGCTGACCCCGGCGACCCGCGCGACGTCCTCCACCCGCGTCTCCACCCAGCCCTGGTCGGCGAAGACGTCGCGAGCCGCGGTCAGCAGCGCGGTGCGGGTGCGGGCGCGGCGCGCCAGGGCGGTGCGCCGACGCGAGTCCCGCCGGGCCTGCGAGTCGCCGGCCCGGGCCCGGGCGCCCTCGTCCCGCCCCTCCGGACGTTCGCTCGTCGCCATCCGCGTGCCCTTCCGCTCCCCGCAGGAAGACGCTCGGCACGGAACTAGCCGTGTTACATCAGAGGTGACACCTGTCACTCACCGCGGCACCGAGACTCCGGACGGTGGGCCTCGCGCCCGCGGCGAGATCCTCGGCGCGTCCCCACCGCAACCGCCACGGCCGCAGCACGACGATCCCGGCGTCGGGCGAGGTGAGACCGCCGGCGAACATCGCGGCCGGGTCGAACCCGACGGGCGGGTCCGGCTCGGTGAACAGGTGCCAGGAGCGGGCCGGCTCCGGGTCCCACTCCGCGTGGCACTCGGCGACCGCGACGTCGTGCTGCTGGTCCCAGTACGAGCACGAGGCGTAGGGGTGGACGGCGAGGTGGGCGGACTTCGGCGACGAGCGCCGGCTCGTCACCCGCCCGACCAGGCTCCCGTCGGCCTCGACCGTCCACAGCGGGTGCACCACCCGGGAGCGGGGGCGGCCGCGGGCGTCGACGGTCGCGAGCGTGCACCAGACGATGCGGTGGGCGATCGCGACGAACTCGGCGAACTCGGACGCCGTGGTGGACATGCCGACCACGGTAGATGCACAACCATGGTTGCACAACTAGGGTTGTTCGCATGGAGATCGACCTCGTCACGGCGGTGCACCTCGCGGGCCTCGCCCTGAACGCCGAGGCGCTGCGCCGGGTGCACGCCGCCGGGCACCCGGAGATCCGGGTGTCGCACGGATTCGTCGTCCAGCACGTCGTCGAGGGGCCGCGGCCGATCGGCGAGATCGCCGAGCGGATGGGGGTCACGCAGCAGGCGGCGTCGAAGGCCGTCGCCGAGCTCGAACGGCTCGGCTACCTGGAGCGGACGTCCGATCCGCGGGACGCGCGAGTCCGGCTCGTGCGGCTGTCGGCGCGCGGCACGGCGGTCGTCGAGGACACCCGGCGGATCCGCGCGGAGATGGAGGAGGAGTTGGCCGACGTCCTCGGCGCCGGTCGCGCCGCCGCGCTGCGGTCCGCGGCCCAGGAGGCCCTGGACTGGGCGGGCGGCGGGGAGGCCGTCCGGGCCCGCCGGGTCCGCGCCCTCTCGTGAACCGTCACGGTCGACGGAAGTAGCCGGGCAGCGCGAACCGAGCCACGAGGTACCGCTCCCCCGCCTCGTCGACGGCCCGCGCCAGCCCCTCGGGCGTGCGCTCGGTGGCCTCGGCGATCGTGGCGGCGCTGGACGTGGCGGTCTGCTCCACGGCGGTGGCCGTCGAGGGCGTGCCGCCGAGGAAGTCGGTGTACCGGTCCATCGCCCAGGCCACGTGCACCGCCCCGTCGCGCACCGACCAGTCCCCGACGGCGGGCGGGTCGCCCGGGCCGATCCGGCGGACCGGCACGGCGAACCGGGCGGCGGCCTCGCGGGCCTGGCCGGCGACGACGTCCCGGTCCGGGACGAGCGCGGCCACCGGGTCGGCGGTCACAACGGCTCGGTGTAGCAGACGGCCTTGCCCTCGACGGCCACCACGCCGTCGTCGCGGGTCACCCGGACGTCGAGGGCGGTGATCGGCTTGTCCTCGCGGGCGGAGGTGACCTCGACCGTCCCGGTGATCACGTCGCCGGGCCGGACGGGGGCCTTGAACCCCAGGTCGAGCTGCAGGAACACGCTCCCGGGACCGGGCAGGTCCTCCGCGACGACGGCGTTCAGCAGCGCCGTGGTGACCCCGCCCTGCACCACGATCCCGCCGAAGCGGGTCGCGGCGGCGCGCTCCTCGTCGTAGTGCAGCGGGTTGCGGTCCCCGGAGATCTCGGTGAACAGCGTGATGTCGCGGCGGGTCACGAGCCGGGAGCGGCTCGCGGTCGTGCCGACGCGGGGCACGGTCCGCTGGGCGGTGTCGCGGGTGTCGGTCATGTCGGGCTCCCGGAGGTGGTGTCGGGGTGGTGCTCGGTCGGGATCGACGCTAGGAGCGCGGCGCCGCCCCGCCATCGGTGTCGGCTACCCATCTCGCGGGCCCACCTGCCCACCCTCCGCCCCCGCGCCACATGGGTCATCGTCCGCCGGAGATGGGCACTCGCCACCGATGGCCCGCGGGCCCCCGCTCCCTAGCGTCGTCACCACACCGGATCCCCCAGGAGGGCACCATGATCGAGACCGTGACCGGGACCGTCGTCGTCGGCGCCGGGCAGGCGGGACTCGCGATGAGCCGCTGCCTCACCGACCGCGGCCTGCCGCACGTCGTGCTGGAACGCGCCGGGATCGCCGACAGCTGGCACAGCCGCCGCTGGGACTCGTTCCGGCTGCTCAGCCCCAACTGGCAGACCCGGCTACCGGGCTGGCACTACGCGGGCGCCGATCCGGGCGGCTTCATGACCGGCACGGAAGTGGCCCGGTACCTGCAGGACTACGCCTGGTCGTTCGACGCGCCGGTGCGCACCGGGGTGGACGTCCGGCGGTTGTACCGGGTCGCCGGTGGCTGGCGGCTCACGACGAGCGCGGGCCGGTTTCTCGCGCGGAGCGTCGTCGTCGCGACCGGGGACCTGGCGCGCCCGCGGATCCCCGCGGTGGCGGCGGACCTCCCGGCACGGATCCACCAGCTGCACACCGCCGACTACCGCAACCCCGACCAGCTGCCGCCCGGCGCGGTGCTGGTGGTCGGCGCCGGGCCCTCCGGGCAGCAGATCGCCCTCGAGCTGGCCCGGGCCGGCCGGACCGTGCACCTCGCCGTCGGGCGGCACAAGGCGCTGCCCCGCCGCTACCGCGGGCACGACGCCTACTGCTGGATGGAGCGGCTCGGCATGCTGGACCGCACGGTCGACACCCTGCCCGGCCCGCCCGGACGCACCCCCAACGCCGTGCTGGCCGGCGGGACCCGGGACCTCGACGTCCCGCGACTGGCCGGCGAGGGCGTCGTCGTGCACGGGCGGCTGCTGGGCTGCGCGGACGGCCGGTTCCGGTTCGGCGACGACGACCTGGCCGCCGTGGTCGCCGACGCCGCGGCCAACGCGACCCGCTTCCGACGCGCGGTCGACGAGTTCGTCACGCGGACGGGAATGGACGTGCCGGTCGAGTCTGCACCTCCGGCCGCTTCCGCGCAGGCCGGCACGGCGCCGGCGCTGGACGGGATCGCCGCCGTGGTGTGGGCGACCGGGTTCGGCCGCGACCACGGCTGGATCGAGGCGCCGGTGTCCGGCATGGACGGGGAGATCGTCCACTCACGCGGCGTCACCGCTGCCGCCGGGCTCTACGTGCTCGGCCTGCGCTGGCAGTACCGCCGCTCCTCGAGCTTCCTCGACGGCGTCGGCGCCGACGCGCAGTACCTGGCGGAGGTGATCGCCGAGCGGGCCGCGGAGCGCCCCACCGCCCTCGCCGCCTGACCACCGACCCGGACGCCCCGCCAGGTGCGTGGCGTCCGGCGTTCTCGGGGTGCCCGTGATAGCTGGGTGGAGGCGGTGGCAGCAGGTTGACCCGCTCGTCCTCGTTGGTGAAATGCCGCCGACGCCCGCGTGATCGCTGTCTACGTGCGACAGCAGCGGCCCGGCCACTCGCAGGCGCACCCCGACGGTGATCACGAGATGCAGCCCGCGTGGTCGGCACTTGCGTGCGGAGGCGGCGGTCCGACCAGCCGCACGTGCACCCCAACGGCGGTCACAAGTTGCAGCCCGCGTCCGTGATCGGCACTTGCGTGCGGAGGCGGCGGTACGACCAGCCGCACGAGCACTCCAACGGCGGTCACAAGTTGCAGCCCGCGTCCGTGATCGGCACTTGCGTGCGGAGGCGGCGGTCCGAACCAGCCGCACGAGCACTCCAACGGCGATCACAAGTTGCAGCCCGCGTCCGTGATCGGCACTTGCGTGCGGTGGCGGCGGTCCTCTGAGCCCTGGGCGCACGTCTTCGACGATCACGAGAACGAGCTTGCTGGTGCGCGCCGCGCTAGTCGGGCCGCCCACCAACGTCCTCGCGCCCACGATCGGCGTTCGGGTGCAGCGGCGGCGGCTCGACCAGCCGCAGGTGCACGCCATCAGCGACCATCGGCTGCCGTCGGCGCCCTGATGTGGTGCAGCCAGCGCCGTGATCAGAGCTTGCGTGCGGTGGTGGCGGTCAGGAGTGCTTTCAGTGCACATCGCCGACGATCACGGAGCCGAGCTGCTGGTGCACGCCCCACGTGTCGGTGCACATCACGCCCCTCCGCGCCCCTCCGCCCGTGATCGGCGTTCGTGTGCAGCGACGGCAGTTCAACCAGCCGCACGTGCACGTCATCAGCGATCACCCGCTGCTGTCGGCGCACTGAGAGGTGCGGCCGGCGCCGTGATCAGTGCCCCGTGCGATGGTGGCGATCGAGCGAGCCCTCGGCGCACGCTCCCGGCGACCATGAAGACGGGCTACAGGTGCGCGCCCCATCTGTCGGTGCGGCACATCAACGCCCCTCCGCCCCGTGATCGGCATTTGCGTGCGGCGGCGGCGGTTCGACCAGCCGCACGCGCCCGCCATCGGCAATCACCAGCTGCTGTCGGCGCAGTCACGAGGTGCAGCCGGCGCCGTGATCAGCGCTTCGGTGCCGTGATGGCGGTCCAGGGAGCCCTGAGTGCACATCACTGGCGATCATGGAAACGGAGCGTGCGTGCGCTCCCGAGGACAGTCCGCACGTGATCACTACGCGCCGCCACCCGGACGTCCGTCCATGATCGGTGTCTGCCTGCGGTAGCGGCGGTTCGACCAGCCGCATCTGCACTTCAATGGCGATCACAAAGGTGCTGCCGGCGCTCGTGATCGGTGCTTGAGTGCGGTGGTGGCGAGCTCACTAGCCCTCCGCGCATACTTCCGCCGATCATGGAAGCCAGGTGCAGGTGCACGCCGGGCTGCTTGACGCCGCACACTGCCGATCCTCCGCCCGGTGATCGGCGTTTGCGTGCCGTTGTGGCAGTGCCACGAGCCCTGTGTGCACCGCAATCGCGATCACTCGCCGAGAGTGGCGCGAGACCCCCTACACCACCGATCGCCGCCCCGGTACCCGGGACGGCGATCGGGCGGAACTCAGGCGGCCTCGGCAAGAGGAACGTCGACCAGCAGCTCCGGGCCGGAGGTGTGCACCTCGAAGCCCGCGCGGGCGAGGAGGAACTGCAGCGGCTCGTGCACTTCGTCACTGGTGTGGAGCGGGAGGGCGGCCCGCAGAGTGCCGTCGGGGCCGAAGCAGGTCTCGTCGGTGCGGAGCCAGAAGGCGTAGGACCCGAGGGCTTCGGGCGCCCGCGTCCACAGGTCCACGAGCAGGCGCTCCCGGGCCTCGTCGGCGGTGCCCGGCAGCGACTCCTCCGCGGCCACGCCGTACCGGACGAGCTCGGTGAGGGCGAGCAGCAACCGATCCCGGTCGCTCACCACCCCGACCATGCCGATCATGCTGCCACCTCCCCCACCGCGTCCCGCTCGTCGAGCCGGCGCAGGAGGCGCACCTCGGGCCGCATCGCCGCACTCTCGGCGAGCAGCAGCGCGCGGATCTCCCGCAGGTCCCAGCGGTACCCCGCGATCTCCTCGGCCACCGAGAAGAGCAGCCGGGACACGTGGTCGCGGGTGCGGCCGTAGTCGAGCTCGCCCAGGACGGAGCGGGTGAGCAGCTCGGCGTCGCGCAGCGCGTCGGTGATCCCGTGCGCGGTGAGCGGGTCCTTGAAGTACCCGGCGTCGCCGACCAGCGCCCAGCCGGGCCCGGTCGGCGTGCGCAGCACCGCGGGTGCGCCGGGGAACCCCCGCAGCGGACCCTGCCGCTCCCCCAGCGCGACGCCCGCGGCCCGGCCGAACACGTCGTCGAACAGCACGTCGAGCCCGCGGGGCCGGCCCGCGGCGAACTCGGCCGGCGGCATCCCGGCCCACACGCAGGCCAGGCCGTCGTTGGTCGGGATGATCCCGGCGGTCGCCCCGGGGACGTAGAACCACTCGTACCCGGTGGCCGGCGCCGGGAAGTACCCGTAGACGATCGCGCTCGCGGCCCGGCCGCGGCGCACGGTCCCGGCGCCGACCAGCGTCGCCATGGTCGAGCGGGCCCCGTCGGCACCGACGGTCAGCGGGGCGCGGGCGCGCAGCGTCCCCCCGCCGCGCACCCGCGCCTCGATGCCGGACACGCGGTCGTCGCGCCGGAGCAGGCCGGTCACGTCCACCCCGAGCCGCACGGTCGCACCGGCCGCCTGCGCGGCGTCGAGCAGCGCCGCGTCGAGCACGGTCCGGCGCGGCGCGTAGAGCGGCGCGGACATCTCGACGACCTCGGACTCAGGTCCGTAGTGGAAGGTCGTGGTGGCGACCGGCGGCGTCCCGGCCGCGACGACCGCGTCGAGCAGGCCCCAGCGTTCGAGCTGGACCACCCCGCCGCGCATCAGCGCGTGGGTGGAGAGGGTGTCCCGGGTGGGGTCGGCGCGGTCGACGAGCAGGACGTCGAGCCCGGCCCGGGCCAGCAGCATCGCGGTCGCGGAGCCGGCGCACCGGGCGCCCACGACGATCGCGTCGTACGAGTCCATGACGGACCTCCGGGATGACGGGCAGGTGGCCGGGCGACCCCTCGGCGCGCCCGGCCACCTGCAGCTCAGGCGGTGACGACCTCGAGGTCGACCGGGACGCCGTTGGTCACCGAGTCGAACACCACGGACCGGTCGCGACCCCGCTCGACGACCTGGCGCAGCTTCTCCGGCGGCGCGTCGCCCGCGATGGTCACGGTCATCCGGATCCGCTCGAAGCCGTTGCGGTAGTCCTCGGTGTTGACGCCCATCGCGCCCTGCACGTCGAGGTCGCCCTCGAGCATGGAGGACACCGAGGTCAGCCGTACGCCGCGGGCGGCGGCGGAGTAGACCAGCGAGGTCGTGACGCACGCGGCGAGGGCGTGCAGCAGGAACTCGGCCGGGTTGGGGCCGGTGTCGGTGCCCAGCAGGATCGCGGGCTCGCCGGCGTCGAGGGTGAAGGCCTCGGTGCGCGAGGTGTCCTCGGCGCAGGCGGCGTAGAAGCCCTTGATCGTCGAGCGGTTGTGCGCGCCGTCGATCCAGGTGTTGGTGGCGCGGAACCGGAACTGCGCGATCTCCGGCTGGGCCTTGATGGCGTCGAGCGTGGCGAACATGGTCGCGGTGTCGACGCCGTTGCGGACGGTGTCGGTGACGGTCTGGCTCATGGGGTGCTCCTCGGTGCTGGTCTCGCGGCCGGCGGTCCGGCCCGACGGGACACACCGTGCCCGGGAGCGGCGGGTCGGCCCATCGGCGAGAGCCACCCATCTCGGCCGGGCACCTACCCATGCCCGTGCGGGTGGGCATGGGTAGGTGCCCGAGATGGGTGTCCGTCACCGATGAGAGCGGCACCCCCGCGGACGGACGATTCCGGCGTTCCGATCCGAGGAGACGAGACACGGAGGACGAGACATGACCGCCATGACCCCCGCCGAGGCGTCCCACCTGCGCCGTGCGGCGGCGCGCGCCCTGCGCACCCATCCCGGCCCGATCGGCGAGCTGCTGCACCGTGAGCTGCTGGCCTGGCAGGACTTCGGGCACCGCTTCGGCGGCGGGCGGCTCTCGATGCGGGTGGCCGACGAGATCCTCGCCGCCCCGCTGCCCCCCGGCGCGCAGCCCGACTGGGCTCCGGGTCTCCGCGCGGTCAAGGCGGGCGACGCGGCATGAGCGATCAGCCGCTCAGTCCGGCACCTCCAGCGCGGCCAGCGCCCTCGCCGCGTCCCGGCGGGAGGCGACGCCCAGCTTCTGCAGCACCGCCGAGACGTGGTGGTCGACGGTCCGCACCGACAGCACGAGGGTCGCCGCGATCTCGGGGTTGGTCCGCCCGGCGGCGACCAGCCGGAGGATCTCCAGCTGGCGGTCGGTGAGGCCGGCCGGGTTCTCGCGCGTGGCCTGCTGGGGTCCGCGCGGGACCCGGTGCACGCCCATTCCGCGCAGCCGGGCGCGGACGAGCGCGGCGGCCGGCCGGGCGCCGAGGGCGTCGAGCACCGCGAGGCCCTCGAGGGTGGGGGCGGGCTCGCCCGACGCGGTCAGTTCGAGCGCCCGCTCGTACGGGGCGCCGATGTGCTCCCATGCGGCCGCCGCCGCCCGCCAGTCGCCGCGGAGCCCGGCGGCGTACTCCTCGGGGCACCCGGGGAAGGGGGCGACCGCGTCGCCCAGCCGGTGCAGCCAGCGCAGGAGCTCGCCCCGCTCCCGCTCACGGCCGGAGCCCTCGGTCCGCGCGAGCAGGGCGCGGGCATGGTCGGCGAGGGAGTCCTGCCCGGTCAGCCACGCCTGCTCGGCCTCCGCGACGGCCGTGGCGACCATCGCGGGCAGGGTGCGGGCGCTCTCGGCGTTCGCCCAGGCCGTCGCCAACAGCTCGGGCGCCTCGGCGCTGCCCTGCCGCACGGCGATCTGGGCCAGCGTGGGCAGGGCCTGCCGGGCGACCATCCCGCCGCCCTCGACGTCGTCGAGCCCCCACCGCAGCTCCGCGTCGGCCTCGGCCCAGTTCCCCCGCAGCGCCGTGAGCCGGGCGCCGAAGGAGCGCACCACGCGGTCGTGCGTGGTGTGCTCGGTGACGTCCGTCTGGCGCCGGTTCACCTCGAGCACCTCCTCCAGCTCGGCGTACCGGGCATAGCGCCAGAGGAGCGAGGCGAGGTTCGTGTGGCCCATGACGACGTCGTCGAGCCGGCCGAGCTCCTCCGCGAGGGCGGTCCCGGCCAGCACGTCCTCGCGGCCGCCGGCGTCGCCGAGCTGCCACCGCGCGCGGCCCCGGTAGATCAGGCCGGTGGGCCGCAGCGGGGCCAGGCCGAGCCGCCCGCCGAGGGTGAGGGCCTCGTCCGCGGCCTCCAGCCCCTCGCGCTCGCGGTCCAGGTTCACCAGGATCACGGCGCGGTAGGTCAGGGCGAAGGCCAGCGCGAACGAGTCTCCCCCGGGGCGCAGCGACGCGACGGCCCGGTCGACCGACCGCAGCCCGTCGTCGATCTGCAGGGCGGCCCACTGCTGCAGCGCCAGGGTGCTCAGCGCCTGCCCGAGCGCGGCGGGGTCGCCGAGCTGTTCGCGCAGCGCGACGGCCTCGGTGCCCGCGCGGACCGCGCCCGGCCGGTCGTTGCCGTGGAAGTGCGTCCAGGCGAGGTCCTCCAGCAGCGCGGCCCGCTCGGCGTCGGGGAGCGCGGTGCGCAGGGCCTGCTCGTACAGCGCGGCGGCCTGGCGGTGCGCGCCGGCGGCGGCCGCCTGCCGCGCGGCGGCGGGCGCGTACTCGGCCAGCGCGGCGTCGTCGCCCGCGCCGGCGGCGTGGTGCACGACGCGGGCGAGGTCCGGCTCGTCGTCGGTCAGCAGGGCCCGCAGGACGGCGGAGTGCAGGGCCATCCGCCGCGTCGCGGGGAGGGAGCCCTCGACCGCGCGGCGCGCGAGCTCGTGTCGGAAGGTCACCGCACCCGGGTGCACCTCGAGGATTCCCGCGCGCTCGGCGGGGGCGAGCACCGACAGGTCGCCGAGCAGGGCCCTGGCCAGCGGCAGCCCCGCCCCCGAGGGGACGACGGCGAGCTGCTCCAGGGCCGCGAGTGCGTCCGGCGGCAGGCCCCGGGCGCGGGCCAGCACGGCGTCGACGACGGTGGCGGGCACCGCGTCCGGCCCGGCCGCGACGGCCTCGGTGACGAAGAACGGGTTGCCGCCGGTGAGCCGGTACAGCGCGGCCGAGGTCGCGGTCGTACCGCCGGCGAGCGTCGCCACTGCACCCCGGGAGAGGCCGGTCAGCGGGAGCCGGCGTGAGCGGGGCAGGGCCCCGAGGACCGGGCGCAACGGGTGGTCGGGGCCCAGCTCGTCGTCGCGGTAGGTCAGCACGAGCATCGCGGGCAGGTCCGCGATCCGCCGCCCGACGTGGCGCAGGACGTCGAGCGTGGGCTCGTCGGCCCAGTGCACGTCCTCGACCACCAGCACCGCCGGGGACGCGTCCGATGCGAGCAGGTCGAGCACCGCGTCGTAGACCGCGTCCCGGTCGCCCCCGGCCAGGGCCGTCGCCAGCGGGCCGTCCTTCGGCGCGGCGTCGCGCAGCGGGCCGAGCGTGCGCGGCGAGAGCAGGTCGTCGCAGGCGCCGAGGAAGGCGCGGGCCCGCCCGGTCAGGCGGCGGCGGAAGGCCCGGACCACACTCGTCTTGCCGATGCCGGCCTCGCCGTGCACGAACACGACCTCGCCCGCACCGTCGGCCGCCGCGGACAGCGCGGCCTCCAGCTCCGCGAGCTCCCGCTCGCGCTCGAGCAGCTCCATCCCCCGATCGTGGCAGCGGATCCCGGCGACCCCATCGCCCGAACTGGGCATCTCCTACCGATCCGCGCAGCTCTCGTGACGAGCAGCATCTCCTCATCAGCCGAACCGAGGAGGACCCCGTGACCGTCGACCGCCTGCTCGCCCTCTGGGCCGTCCCGCCGGACACCCGGCCCGATCCCGAGGCCGACTTCGCCGCCGTCTACACCGATCCCGTGCTGGTCAACGGCATGTCGATCACCGTCGCCGAGATGGTGGACCGCGCCCGCGCGCTGCACGCGGCCTTCACCGGGCACGAGCGCGAGGTGCTGGAGGTGGTGGAGACGCCCGGCAAGCTCGCCGTGGCGTTCCGGCTCGTCGCCGACCACACCGGTCCGTGGTCGACCGCGGTCGGGGAGCTCGCCCCGACCGGGAAGCGACTCTCCCTGACCGTGGTCGACGTCCTCACCCTCGGCCCGGACGGCCGGATCGCGGCGATCGTGATGGTCGCCGACGAGCTCGGCCGCCTGCGTCAGGCCGGTGCCCTCTGACCGCGACGGGTCACAGGGTCGTCGCGGCGGCGTCGTCGGGCAGCAGGGAGTACATGACGACGTCGATCCGGCGCCCGCGCACCACGAGGCGGCGCCGCAGCGTGCCCTCCGCGGTGAAGCCGGCGGCCTCGGCCACCCGCCGCGACCCGGTGTTGGTCGGTTCCACCTCGAGCTCGACGCGGGCGACCCCGACCTCCCGCAGGCACCAGCGCGCGAGCGTGCGCAGGGCGTCGCGGGCCAGCCCCCGGCCGCGGGCCGCGGCCGCGAGCCAGTAGCCGATGTTCGCCGTCCCGCCGCGGACCCCGTGCGCGCCGATGCTGCCCACCGGCTCGCCGGTCGCGGGGTCGACGATCGCGAACACCGCGTCGCCCTGCTCCCAGGCCTGTGGGGCGAACCTCGTGACGTAGCCGACGGCGTCGTCGTGGGAGTAGGGCGACGGCACCGTGGTCCAGCGCTGGATCTCGGCGTCCTGGCACGCGGCGAAGACCGCCTCGGCGTCGTCGGCCGTCCAGGGGCGCAGCTTGACCCGCGCCCCGGTCAGCACCGGCTGGGTCTCCCGGACCGTCGTCATCCCGCCACTGTCCCGGCCCACCCGGCCGCCCGACACGGGCCGGAGGGCCCGATCACGGCAGCTCGGTCCGGCCCTTCGCGTCGAGCAGGCTGTGCAGGACGGCGTCCCGGCGGGCGGCCAGCTGGGCCGGGTCGATCCCGGCGAGCTCGGCGTCGACCCCGGCGACGAGCGTCGCGACCAGCTCCGGGGTCAGCGTCACCTGCCCCAGGTCCCGCCACCACTTCTCGGTCGGCGGGCCGAGGTGCTCGAGGACGTGCGCGATCCCGCCCGGGCCGCCGGACAGGTGCTGGTTCGCGAACGGCCCGAGCACCGCCCACCGCAGCCCCGGCCCCTGGGAGATCGCGGTGTCGATGTCCGCGACGGAGGCGACACCCCGTTCGACCAGCGAGTACGCCTCCTGCCACAGCGCGGCCTGCAGCCGGTTCGCCACGTGGCCGGGCAGCTCCTGGCGCAGCCGGATCGGCTTCTTGCCGACGGCGGTGTAGAAGGCGAGCGCCCGCGTCACCGCCTCCTCGGCGGTCCGCTCCCCCGGCACCACCTCGACCAGCGGGATCACGTGCGGCGGGTTGAAGGGGTGCCCGATCACCACCCGCTCCGGGTGCGCCGGACAGCCGCGGGCGATGGCCGACGGCAGCAGCCCCGACGAGCTCGACGCCAGCACGACGTCGGGTCGCGCGGCCCCGTCGAGCACCGCGAACAGCTCGTGCTTGACGTCCTCGCGCTCCGGGCCGTTCTCCTGCACGAAGTCCGCGTCGGCGACGGCCTCGGCCGGGTCGGCGGTGAACGCCAGCCGCTCCGGCGTCGCCCCGTCGACCGGGGTGAGGGTCGGCCAGAGCGCGGCCACCTCCTTCCGCAACCGCTCCTCGGCGCCGGGCGACGGGTCGGTCGCGACGACGTCGAGCCCGCGGGCCAGGAAGTGCGCCGCCCAGCTGATCCCGATCACCCCGGTGCCGACGACGGCGACCCGGTCCACCCCGGCCGCGCTCACGCCCGGCTCCGGGCGAACGCGACGAACGGGTCCAACGCGGTCGGGTCGGCGAGCACGTCCCGGCTCGCCACGTCGTCGAGCGCCGCGCCGAGCAGGATCTTCTTGGCCGGTAGCTCCAGCTTCTTGCCCGTCCGGTTCTTCGGCACCACGGGCACCTCCTCGATCCGGTCCGGGATGTGCCGCGGCGACAGCTCGGTCCGCAGCGCGGTGGAGATCCGCCGGCGCAGCCCGTCGTCGAGCACGACTCCCTCCCGCAGCTGGACGTAGAGCTGCAGCTCCCCGTTGCCCCCGGCCGGGTCCTCGAGGTGCAGGACCAGGCTGTCGACGACCTCGGGCAGCTCCTCGACCACCCGGTAGAACTCCGCGGTGCCCAGCCGGACGCCGCCGCGGTTCAGCGTCGCGTCGGAGCGCCCGGCGATCACCGCGCCGCCCCACGGCGAGAAGCGCACCCAGTCCCCGTGCCGCCACACGCCCGGGTACCGGTCGAAGTAGGTGCCGCGGTAGCGGCTGCCGTCGGCGTCGCCCCAGAAACCGACCGGCATCGACGGCATCGGGGTCGTGATCACCAGCTCGCCCAGCTCGCCGACGACCGGCTCGCCCTTCTCGTCGAAGGCCTGCGCGTCGACGCCGAGGCAGGGCCCGGAGATCTCGCCGACCCGGACCGGCTGCAGGGGGCTGCCCTGCACGATCCCGGAGCAGACGTCCGTGCCGCCGCTGCCGACGTTGAGCAGCACGTCCGGCCCGAACTCGTCCGCCACCCAGCGGTAGCCCTCGGGCGGCAGCGGGCTGCCGGCCGCCCCGATCTGCCGCACCCGCGACAGGTCGAACTCGCGCGCGGGCCGCACGCCCTCGGCGCGGCAGGCCATCAGATAGCCGGGGCTCGCGCCCATCAGCGTGGCCCCGGTCTCGGCCGCGAGCCGCCACTGCCAGCGGATGTCCGGGAACAGCGGGTTGCCGTCGATCATCACGATCGACGCGCGCACCAGCAGCGAGGAGACCAGCGCGTTCCACATCATCCACGCGGTGGTGGAGAACCAGAGGATCCGGTCGCCCGCGCGGAGGTCCCAGCTCAGCCCGTGGTTCTTCAGGTGCTCCAGCAGGATCCCGCCGTGCGAGTGCACGATCGCCTTGGGCTTGCCGGTGGTCCCCGAGGAGAACAGCACGGAGAGCGGGTGCGCGAAGGGCACCGGGTCGAACGCGAGGTCGCCGGGCTCGGCCAGCAGGTCCGCCCAGGCGAGGGTGTCCGGCAGGTCGTCGGGGCCGTACGGGACGTGCACGACGTGCTCGACGGTCGGCAGCCCGGCCCGGATCTCCGCCACCTGCGCGCGGCGGTCGATCGCCTTGTCCCCGTAGCCGTACCCCGAGACGGTGAGCAGCACGGTGGGCTCGATCTGCCCGAACCGGTCGATCACGCTGCGGGTGCCGAACTCGGGGGCGCAGCTCGCCCACACCGCGCCGAGGCTCGCGGTGGCCAGGAACGCCACCAGGGTCTCCGGGATGTTGGGCAGGTAGGCGACCACCCGGTCACCGCGGCCGACACCGAGCCGTTCCAGCCCGGCGCGGGCCCGGGCGACCCGCGCGCGCAGCGCGCCCCACGTCAACTCCTGGCGGTCCCGGGTCTGCGAGTAGGCCAGGACGGCGACCTCGGCGTCGTCGGCGCCCGTGTCGAGCAGGCCGACGGCGTGCTCGGTGTAGTTCAGGGTCGCACCAGGGAACCACTCCGCCCCGGGCATCTCCCGCCGGCCGAGCACCCGCTCCGGCGGCGCGGTGAACCGGACGCCGAAGAACCCGGCGACGGCGGACCAGAAGCCCTCCGGGTCGTCGACCGACCAGCGGTGCAGCGCCGGGTAGCCCTCGAACGCCAGCCCGCGCTCCCGCTCCAGCCAGCCGAGGAACCGGCCGATCTCGGTGGTCCCCCGGACGTCGTCGGCGACCGGGCGCAGCAGCTCGGGCGTGGTCGACCCGATCGCGGTCACCGGCGGACCCGCCCGCCCCGGCCCGCGAGGAACGCCCGCATCCGCTCCTGCGCCTGCTCGCTGCTGCCCGCCAGCGCGGCGACCATCGACTCCATCAGGTACCCCTCGGCCGGGTTGGCCTCGGCGATGCGCGGCAGCGCCTGCAGCACCGCGAAGTTGGTGACCGGTGAGTTCGCGGCGATCTTCCGGGCCAGCTCGACCGCCTTGGCCAGGCCCTCCCCCGGCCCCACGAGGTAGTGCGACAGCCCGAGCGCCTGCCCCTCCTCGGCCGCGAGGACCCGGCCGGTCAGCATCATGTCGGCCATCCGGTGCGCCCCGATGAGCCGCGGCACCCGAACGGACCCGCCGCCGCCGACGAACAGGCCGTGCTGTCCCTCCGGCAGGGCGTAGAACGCGCTCGGCTCGGCGATCCGCAGGTGCGTGGCCGACGCCAGCTCGAGCCCGCCGCCGATGACCGCGCCCTTGAGGACGGCGACGACCGGGAGCCGGCCGCGCTCCATCCGCTCGAACGCGCGGTGCCACATCATCGAGTGCTCGAGACCCTCGAACGCGTCCCGCTCGGTCAGCTCGGACAGGTCGAGGCCCGCGCAGAAGTGGTCGCCCTCGGCGTCGAGCACCACTGCCTTCACGCCGGCCGGCGGCGCGCTGAAGAAGGTCTCGATCCCCAGCACGGTCGGGTCGTCGAGCGCGTTGCGCTTGGCGGGCCGGGTCAGCCGGAGCACGGCGACGTCCCCGTGCCGCTCGACCTGCAACGACTTCGGCAGCAGGGCCTCGACCCCCTCGGCGGCCGGCTGCTCCGGCCGCGGTGCGGCGCTGGTCATGACGCTCCCTCCGGCCGCGACCCCGCCGCGACCCGTTCGATCGGATGCTCGTCGGCCGCGCGCCGGCGCAGGTCCACCCGGCGGAGCTTGCCGGTGGCGTTGCGCGGCAGCTCCGCCACGAACTCGACGTACCTCGGAACCTTGTACCGGGCCAGCCCGGACTCGAGATGGGCGCGCAGCGCCGCCTCGGTCAGGGCCGCCCCCTCGCGGACCTGCACGTAGGCGACGCCGACCTCACCCCAGCGCGGGTCGGCGACCCCGACGACGGCGCACTCGGCGACCGCGTCGAGCTGCACCGCGACGGCCTCCACCTCAGCGGGGTACACGTTCTCCCCGCCGGAGATGTACATGTCCTTGACGCGGTCGACGACGTGCGCCCACCCGTCCGCCTCGACCCGCAGCACGTCGCCGGTCCGGAACCACTGCCCGTCGACCAGACTGTCGCCGGTCTCCGCGGGCAGGTTCCAGTACCCCGCGAACACGTGCGGCCCGCGCACCACCAGCTCCGCCGGCTCGCCGCCGGGCAGCTCGGGTCGCCCGTCGCGCAGCTGGGCGACGTCGGTGAAGAAGTGCGGCACGCCGACCGCCGTCGGGTGCGCGGCGGTGCCGTCGTGGGTGCTCATGTAGACCCCCGGCGCCGCCTCGGTCATGCCGTAGCCCTGGATCAACCGCACCCCACGGTCCAGCCAGGCCCGCGCCACGCGCTCCTGCACCGGCGACCCGCCGTACTGCACCAGGGTGAGCGAGCCCAGGTCGGCGGCCGCCCAGCCCGGGTGCTCGCACATCATCTGCAGCATCGTCGGCACCGCAGAGAAACCGGTGATCCGCCCCGCCGAGATCCGCTCCAGGACCAGCCCGGGATCGGCCTTGGGCAGCACCTCGACGCTGCCGCCCTTGAACAACGTGGGCAGCGTGACCTGGCCGAGCCCGACGCAGTGGAACAGCGGGGCGATGCACAGCGCGCGGTCGGTGCTCAGCACGTCGACGTGCGCGAGGAAGTTGACGGTGTTCCAGGTCAGGTTGCCGTGGGTCAGCACGGCACCCTTCGGCCGACCCGTCGTGCCGGACGTGTAGAGGATCAACGCCGGGTCGTCGAGGGAGACGGCGGGCTCGGCCGCGAGCACCGGGCCCGCGGCGATCTCGGCCTCGTAGTCGAGGCGGTCGGTTCCGCCGTGCACCGCGACCACGTGCCGCAGCGCGGCCGGGCGTGCGCCGAGCGCGGTAGCGACCAGCGCGTCCGTGTCCGCGCTGTGCACGAGGACGGACGCCCCGGAGTCCTCCAGCATGAACCGGATCTCGGGCCCGGACAGGCGGTGGTTGAGCGGGACCGCGATCGCACCGAGCAGCCACGTCGCGAAGAAGGTCTCGAACACCTCGACGGCGTTCACCCCGGCGTAGGCGACCCGGTCACCCGGGCCCACGCCGAGCCGGCGCAGCGTCCCGGCGTACCGGGCCACGCGGTCCGCGAGCCCGGCGTAGGTGAGCGAGCGGTGCGGGTCGCTCAGCGCCACGCGGTCCGGGGTGATCCGGGCCCGCCGCGCGGGCCAGGTCCCCAGGCCCGCGTTGGGGCCGGCGACGAGAGTCGGGTTCATGCGTCCACCACCGTTGGTGCGGCCGGGTCGATCGGGACCATGGAGCCCACTTGTGCTCAAGCTCCTTGACACCGAATTGATAGCAAGGAGCTTGATAACTAGTCAAGCGGTCGGGGCGATGTCACCTCCCGGCGACACGGTCAGCGACTCCAGGCACCGCTCCAGCGCGCTGCCGAAGGCCAGGGCCTCCTCGGGGGTGAGCGTGGAGAGCATCCGCTCCTCGACGTCGTCGACCGCCCGGTGGCACTCCTTCAGCACCTGCACGCCGTGCCCGGTCAGCCACGCCCGCAGGATCCGCCGGTTCGCCTCGTCCGGGCGCCGCTCGATGAGCCGGTCGCGCTCCATGGTCGCGATCAGCTGGTGCATCGCCTGCGGTGTGACGACGTGCCGGCGCGCCAGCTGGGCGGACGAGAGCCCCTGGCGTGCCTCGAGGATGCTCAGCGCCGTGTACTGGTGCAACGTGACCCCGAGCGGCCGCAGCACCTCCTCCATCCGCGCCCGCTCGGCCATCTCGAGCCGTTTCACCAGGTAGGTCAGGCGCTGGCCGCGCCGGCCGGCCGGACGGGCCGCTGACTGGGTCATGCGGCGAGAGTATTCCGGAACCTGAGACCGGTCAGCCATTGACCTCGGGTATCAAGCTCCTTACCATCGGCGCCCGTCGACGTGCCCGGTTCCCGGGCCGGTCATCCAGCAGACAGGGCACCGCAATGACGCACCCGCAGCCGCACCCGCGCAGCCAGCTGCGCCGGGCCGTGCTGTCGAGCTACCTCGGCAGCGTGATCGAGTACTACGACTTCCTGCTCTACGCCACGGCCTCGGCCGTCGTGTTCAACAAGGTCTTCTTCGCGAACCTCGACCCGCTGGTCGGGACGGTCGCCAGCTTCGGCACGCTGGCCACCGGGTACTTCGCCCGGCCGCTCGGCGGGATCCTGTTCGGACACTTCGGCGACCGCCTGGGCCGCAAGCGGATGCTCGTGCTGAGCATGACGCTGATGGGCGTGGGCAGCACCCTCATCGGCCTGCTGCCCACCTCGGCGCAGATCGGCGGCTGGGCACCGGTCCTGCTCGTGCTGCTGCGCGTGGGCCAGGGCGTCGCGGTCGGCGGCGAGTGGGGCGGCGCGGTGCTGATGTCCGCCGAGCACGCCACCTCGCGGCGCGGGCTGTGGGCGAGCTTCACCAACGCCGGCGCGCCCAGCGGCATGGTGCTGTCCACCCTGGTCCTGGCGCTGTCGGCCGGCGCGACCGGCGAGCAGGCCTTCCTCGCCTGGGGCTGGCGGATCCCGTTCCTGCTCAGCGTCGTGCTGCTCGCCGTCGGCCTGTTCGTCCGGGCGCGCGTGGCCGAGACGCCGGTGTTCGCCGAGGCCGCCCGCACGAAGCCCGCCGCGCCGCCGCTGCTCGACGTGCTGCGCAACCACCCGCGCAACCTGCTCCTGTCGATCGGTGTCGGCTTCGGCGCCTTCGTCGCGCAGGGCACGCTGACGACCTTCGTCATCTCCTACGCCGTGCAGGCCGGCTTCCCCCGGCAGACCGTGCTCAACGCGCTCACCGTCTCCTCGGTCGCCGCGATCGCCGGCATCATCGGGTTCTCCGCGCTGTCGGACCGCTTCGGCCGCCGCCCGCTGGTCCTCGCCGGCGCGGTCGCCATGGCGGTCTGGGCGTTCCTGCTGTTCCCGCTGATCGACAGCGGCTCGACGTTCCTGCTCGCGGTCGCCGTCGTCGTCGGGCAGGGCGTGGTGCACGCGTGCATGTACGGCCCGCTCGCCGCGCTGTACACCGAGCTGTTCTCCACCCGGGCCCGCTACACCGGCGCCTCGCTCGGCTACCAGATCGCGGGGATCGGCGCGGGCGTCGCACCCGTCGTGTTCGCCTCGGTCCTCGCCGGGGGCGGCGGCACCACCACCGTCTCGATCATCATCGCGGCCGGGTGCGTGGTCACGATCGCCTGCATCCTCGCGCTCCGCGAGACCGCCACCATCGACCTGGGCGAGTCGACGGACGCCACCCCGGCCCGGGCCTGACGCTCGTCATCGGGCGGTGTCCGGCGGCCACGGCCGCGGGACACCGCCCGGTGCGGCTCGGCGCGGCCGCACGACCGTGAGCAGCCGGACGACCGGGGCGATCAGGCCGGCTGGTCCGCCGCCCGCTCCTCGCGCCACTGCTCGACCAGCGACCGCTTGAACCGGTTGTTGGACGGGACCTCGATCCCCTTGTCCTCGGCCCACTGGCGCAGCTGCTCGCGCTCCTCGGCGGTGAGCCCGGTGCTCGTGCTGACCTGGCCGCTCCCGCCGCGCTTCGCGGCCGACCGCAGGTCCGGGATCGACGCGTCCACCCGGCCGGCGTCGATGTAGGGCTGCAGCAGCCCCAGCAGCTTGCGGTACTCCGGAGCCGCCAGGTCGATCTGCACCCGCATCTGGTCGATGTTCAGCTCGTGCGACTCGACGTCCTGTTCGGAGCCCGTGAGGTCGCAGTACCGGATCTCCCTGATGCCCATCGATCAGCCCGCCTCGGCCGTGGTCCGCGCGGCGCGCTTCCGCCCGGCCGCGCCGCCGGCCTCCTTGGCGGCCTCCTTCGCGGCCTCCTTGGCCGCCTTGCGCAGGGCGGACAGGGTCTGGCCCGCCAGCGCCTTCGAGGCCACCGAGTCGCCGATCTGGCGCGGCGTCATGCGGCCGCGACCGGTCTCCGCGAGGTAGGTCTGCCCGTCCGGACCGGTCCGGTACTCGAGGTTGGACGCGACCCGGTGGAACCGGGTCCGACCCCGCTGCCGCACGCCCTCCCACCTCTCCACCTTGACGGCGAGCAGGCAGCACGTGCACGTCAGACGGCGGACGAACAATCCCTCGTCGTCCACCTCGGTGAAGTGGATCCCCGCCTGCCGGATCGTGGGGAACAGGTGGCGGCCGCGTTCCCGGCACGCCAGGACCTCGTCGGAGACGCGGTCGACGTAGAGGTCGACGTCCTCGTCCGAGGCCCGGACGATCCCCGTCTCCTCCAGCTGCTCACCCTGGATCGACTTCGGCAGATCGGCGTCGCCGTCGGCCACCTGACACCCCTCTCGTCGTGTTCGTGTGCAGTGTCGCGGTCCATCGCGGTCCGCGGAACCAGCAGATCACATCATCACCGCCGATCGGGCGCCCGTTCGGGCCCATCGGTCGCGACGATCGGTGGTCGGTCGGCCCGGTGTGGGCAGCGGTGCGCCGCCGGTATGGGCAGCGCCCACCGATGTGCGCACGGGCCCGCCGGGCCACGCTCTCCCCGTCACCCGAGGCGAGAGGACCCGACATGACCACCACCGCACCCACCCCGCCCACTCCGACCGTGCCGCCGGCCCCGAAGGAGCTGGCCGTGCGCTGGCTCGACCTGATCTCCGCGGGCGACGTCGAGGAACTCTGCCGCACCGCGTCGCCCACGTGGTCGATGGCCGGCGGCCCACCCGGCCTGCCGCCGGGACCCGACGGGATCCGCGCGCTGGTCGCGTCGTTCGGGCGGATCCGGCAGCGCTGGGTCGTCGAGGACGTGATCGCCGAGGGCGACCGGGTGGTCGTCCGCGCGACCAACCTCTGCGAGCAGGACACCTTCCTGGGTGTGCCCGCGGCGGGGATCGAGCAGGTCTTCTCCGCGATCTTCGTGTTCCGCATCGCCGAGGGGCGCGTCGAGCAGATCTGGCGGACCGCGCAGGACCTCCAGCGGCTGCTGCAGCTCGGTGCGACCATCGTCGCGCCGTCCACCCGGCCGAGCATGCCCTGATCGCGTCACAGCGGGCGGACAGGTTCCTCCGGGTCGTCACCTACGTCGGCTTCGTACCGTGGCGCATCCCGACCGACCAGGAGGACCCGTGACCCGCCCGTCCGCCCGCGAGACGCCCCGGTACGAGGGCAGGCCGCTGCCCCGGCCCGACGAGGAGGTCCAGGACCAGGGCCTCGGTTTCGACCTGGGCACCCTGATGGGCCGGCGGCGGATGCTGCGCGCCGTCGGCCTCGGCGCGGTGGCGCTCGGTGCGGCGGCCTGCGGCGCCGGCCCCACGACGACCGGTGGCGGCGCCACCACGAGCGGTGGCGGCGCCACCACGAGCGCCGGCGCCACCGGCTCCACCGAGATCCCCGACGAGACCGCCGGCCCCTACCCCGGCGACGGCTCCAACGGACCGAACGTGCTGAGCGAGAGCGGCATCGTGCGCAGCGACATCCGTTCCAGCTTCGGCGCGGGCAGTGGCGTCGCCGGGGGCGTCCCGATGACCCTCGAGCTGTCCCTCACCGACCTCGCCGGCGGAGGCGTGCCGTTCGCGGGCGTCGCGGTGTACGTGTGGCACTGCGACCGCAGCGGCGGATACTCCCTCTACTCCGAGGGGCTGGAGGACGAGAACTACCTGCGCGGCGTCCAGATCGCCGACGCCGCGGGCACGGTGCGGTTCACGAGCATCGTCCCGGCCTGCTACTCCGGGCGCTGGCCGCACGTCCACTTCGAGGTCTACCCCGACCAGGCCGGCATCACCGCCGCCGGCAACGCGATCGCCACCTCGCAGGTCGCGCTGCCCCGGACGATGTGCGAGCAGGTCTACGCGCAGCCCGGCTACGAGCGGTCCGTCACCACCTTCTCGCGGGTCGGCCTGGACAGTGACACCGTCTTCGGCGACGACGGCGGCGCCACCCAGCTCGCGACCGTCACCGGCGACGTGACGGCCGGCTACACCGTCTCCCTCGCCGTGAACGTGGACACGACCACCACGCCGAACGCCGGGGGACCCCGCGGCGGGGCCCCGCCCGCCGATGGCCGCCCGGGCGGGCCGCCGCCCGGCAACTGATCCCGGCCGGCTCCGGAGCCCGGCCCATCGGTCCGGTTGCAACGTTCTGCTTGTTCGCTGCAACATCCTGCCCATATGCTGCACGAGTGGGCGTCGCCGATCACAGCCGGACCGCGGTGCGGTCGGACGCCCGGGAGGCGGTCCGGCTCGCTCGCCGGGCCTTCATGGCAGGTGAACGCATCGACCTGTAGCGGATCGCAGGCCGGCTCGGCGTCGACCGCACGACGCTGTTCCGCTGGGTCGGCAACCGCGACCAGCTGCTCGTCGCGGTGCTGACCTCGCTCGCCGACCCCACCCTGCGCGACGCGGCGGCCGCCGCGCCCGGTTCCGGGCCCGAGCGGATCGGGCGGATCCTGCGCGACTTCTCCCAGGCCCTGATCGACGCGCCGTACTACCGCTCGTTCCTGCAGCGCGACACAGAGCGCGCGCTGCGGTTGATCACGACGAAGGCCAGCCCGCTGCAGCAGCACGTCGTCGGCGAGGTCGAGCGCCTGCTCGCCGAGGAATGCGGCCGCGGGCACCTGCGCACCTCGATGCCGCTCGGCGACCTCGCCTACCTGGTGGTGCGGATCGCCGAGTCGTTCATCTACGCCGACCTGCTCACCGGGGACCCGCCCGACGCCGCCAAGGTCGAGCTCGCGGTCACCGCCCTGCTGCACGGGGCGGCCCGCGTTCCCATCCCCTGACCCCCCGCACGACCCGCACTCGACGAGGAGAGCACCGATCATGGCCGAGCTCCAGGGCACCTGCGAGGACCGTTTCGACCCGCTGCGCGGACAGCTGCAGGCCCACCTCGACAGCGGCGAGGAGCTGGGCGCGTCGCTGGTCGTGGACCTCGACGGCGACCGCGTCGTCGACCTCTGGGGCGGGTACCGCGACCAGGCCCGCACCACGGCGTGGGACGAGCACACGATCGTCAACGTGTGGTCGACCACCAAGACCGTGACCGCGCTGGCCGCGCTGATGCTGGTCGACCGCGGGCAGCTCGACGTCCACGTCCCGGTGGCGCGGTACTGGCCGGACTTCGCGGCGGCCGGCAAGGAGGACGTGCAGGTCCGGCACCTGCTCTCGCACACTTCCGGCGTCTCCGGGCTGGACCGGCCGGCCACGGTCGAGGACATGGACGACGCCGAGCGGGCCGCCGCGCGGATGGCGGCCCAGGCGCCGTGGTGGGAACCGGGCACGGCATCGGGCTACCACGCGCTCAACTACGGGCACCTGCTCGGCGAGCTGATCCGGCGCGTCGACGGCCGGACCCTCACCGAGTTCGTCGCGCAGGAGATCGCCGGCCCGCTCGACGCCGACTTCACCATCGGCGCGCCGGAGAAGGCGTGGGGCCGGATCGCCGACGTCGTCCCCCCGCCGCCCGTGACCGTCGACCTCTCGGGCGCGGACCCGGCCGGCCCGGCGGTGCGGACGCTCACCGGCCCGCTCGTGGACGCCGAGGACGCGAACACCGAGGCCTGGCGCCGCGCCGAGATCGGCGGCGCGAACGGCCACGGCAACGCTCGCTCGGTCGCCCGGATGCTGTCCGCGATCGCCCGCGGCGGCGAGGTCGACGGTGTCCGCCTGCTCTCCCCGGCGACCATCGACCTGATCTTCGACGAGCAGGCCCACGGGGTCGACCTCGTCCTCGGCGTGCCGCTGCGGTGGGGCATCGGTTACGGTCTGCCGCAACGGGAGACGCTGCCGTACATCCCCGACGAGCGGATCTGTTTCTGGGGCGGCTGGGGCGGCTCGATGATCATCATGGATCTCGGACGGCGGCTGACGATCTCCTACATGATGAACCGCATGGCGCCGGGCATCATCGGCTCCGACCGCAGCGCCGGGTACGTGCGGGAGATCTACCGTGTGCTGGGGGCGGCGTGATCCTCCGCAGCCCGTACCCGGACGTCGAGATCCCCGAGGTCCCGCTGCCCGAGTTCCTCTTCGGCGCCGGTTTCGGCGACCGAGGCGACGCCCCCGCCTTCATCGACGGCGCGACGGGCTCGTCGGTCACCTTCGACGAGCTCACGGGCATGGTCACCCGGATCGCCGCCGCCCTGCACGAGCGCGGGCTCCGCAGGGGCGACGTCGTGGCGTTGTTCGCCCCGAACTCGCCCGCCTGGGTCGCGGTGTTCCAGGGTGTGTTGCGCGCCAACGGCGTCGTGACCAGCGCGAACTCCCTCTACTCCCCCGCCGAGCTCGCCCACCAGCTCATCGACTCCGGCGCGACGATGCTGGTCACGGTCTCCCCGTTCCTGGACCGGGCCACGGCGGCGGCCGCGCGGGCCGGCCTGCCCGACGACGCCGTCGTCACCCTCGACCCGGTCGACGGCCGCACCTCGCTGGTCGACCTCCTGGGGAGTAGTGCCGCCCCGCCGGAGCTCGAGGTCGGGCCCGGGGACACCGCGGTGCTCCCCTACTCGTCCGGCACGACGGGCCTGGCGAAGGGCGTGGTGCTCACCCACCGCAACCTCGTGGCGAACCTGCTGCAGTTCACGCCGCTGGGGACCACGGACGAGACGACCCGGATCCTCGCCGTCCTGCCGTTCTTCCACATCTACGGGATGACGGTGATGATGAACCACGGCCTGCACCGGCGGGCCACGGTCGTCACCATGCCGCGTTTCGACATGGCGGAGTTCCTGCGGGTGGTCGCGGAGTACCGGCTGAACCGGCTGTACATCGCCCCGCCCGTCGCCGTCGCCCTGGCCAAGCACCCGCTGGTCGACGAGCACGACCTGTCCTGCGTCGACGTCATCTTCTCCGGCGCCGCCCCGCTCGACGCCGAGCTCGGGCACGCGGTCGCCCGCCGGCTCGGCTGCGTGGTGCTGCAAGGCTACGGCATGACCGAGCTCTCCCCCGTCAGCCACTCGATGGACGAGCGGCACCCCGACGACGACCTGAACGGCGTGGGGTACGCGATCCCGAACGTCGAGAGCAAGCTCGTCGACCCGGAGACCGGTCGGGAGGTCGGACCCGGTGAGCGCGGGGAGCTGTGGGTGCGCGGGCCGAACGTCATGTCCGGCTACCTGAACAACCCCTCGGCCACCGCCGCCACGCTCGACGCGGACGGCTTCCTGCACACCGGCGACGTCGCCACGGTCGACGAGCACGGCTTCTTCCGCATCGTCGACCGGGTCAAGGAGCTGATCAAGTACAAGGGCTACCAGGTCCCGCCGGCGGAGCTCGAGGCCGTGCTCCTCACCCATCCGGGCATCGCCGACGCCGCCGTGATCGGGGTGTCCGACGCGGAGGGCGAGGAGGTGCCGAAGGCGTTCGTCGTGGTCCAGGAGGGGGTCACGCTGACGGCCGACGACGTGATGACCTTCGTCGCGGAGCGGCTCGCCCCGTACAAGAAGGTCCGCGTGGTCGAGTTCCTCGACGCGATCCCGAAGTCCGCCTCGGGGAAGATCCTCCGCAAGGACCTGCGGGCCCGCGAGAAGGCGGCGGCGGTCGGGGGCTGAGTCCCGCGGGTCACCCGGGTCCCCTGCTGCACCTCGTCGAGCCAGGCGTCCACTCCGCCGCTCGTGGACCGCGCGCGTGAGCTACGCCGTAGTGGGGCCGCCGTCCTGGCCCGGCTGGGGATCACGGTCGAGTCGTCGTCGGACGGCCGCGATCGACCGCGAGGTCGCCGCACAGCTGGGGTACGTGAACGCGAGCTGTTCCTCCAGCTACTTCGCCCCGGCGCTGCTCGCCGCGCTCCTCGCGTGGCCGCCGCCATCCGGGGCGATCTACGGCCCGTTCGTGCCGTTCGACGACGCCGCCGTCGCCCCCTTCTACGCCCTGCTCGACGACGTGGACGGGTAGACGCCCGACGTGCGGGGGCGGGCCGGGTGCCGGAGGCTCGGCCCATGCCTCCGGAGCGCACCGCCGACGGGCGCTGGATCGTGGTCGACGGCCGGCGCTGGCGCGCGACCGATCCGGAGCTGCCCGAGGAGGTCCGGGCCGAGCTGCAACATCACCTCGGGAAGGCGCGGGCGGCGGTCCGCACCGCCCGGGCCGCCGACGACCCCCAGGCGGTCCTGGCCGCCCGTCGTCGCGTCGACCTGGCGAAACACGGCCTCGGCGAGCGCGGCGAGCCGTGGTGGGAGCAGGACGCCGCCACCCGCGAACGGCGGTGGACCGAGGCGCTGGAGGCCCTGACCGACCGGCTACCGTGATCCGGTGACGCGCAGGAGGAACGGGTGGAACGAGGTGCTCGCCCCCTGGCGGCAGCTCGCCGAGATCACATGGTCGGCGCCCCAGGTCGTCGTTCACCGCACGGTCCGCATGGCCACGGGCGGCTGGCCGCCGAACGCGCGGGACCGCCGGGAGTACCGGCGGATGGTCGCGGAGAAGGGCACCGCCTTCACCCGCGCCGCCGTCGCCTCGGCCTGGGCAGTCCCCCGCGCCGCGAGCCTCGTGCTGTCCGAGAGCCTCACCCCGGTCCACCGCACGGTCACCGCCAACCGTCGCCGCCTCTCGCGCCGCTGATCGACACCGTGGACACCGCCGCGCCCCTGCCACGGGTCCTGGTGATCGGGCTCGATCCCTACCGGGTGCCCGGGCCCTGGGACCCCACCCCCGTGGCCGAGGGAATCGCCGCCGGCCTGGCGCGGTTCGCCGATGCCGGGGTCGGGGTCGAGACCTGCCTGTTCGGGCTCGACGGCAGCGACGACGTCGAGGCGGTCGTGACCGAGGCCCTCGACAGGCGGCGGTGGGAGGTGGTGGTCGTCGGCGGAGGAGTCCGCTCGCCCGACCAGCTCGACCTGTTCGAACGGATCATCAACCTCCTCCGTCGGCACGCCCCCGACGCCGCGATCGCCTTCAACAGCACGCCGGCCGACACCTTCGACGCCGCAGCACGCTGGCTGGCCCCACCGGGATGAGTGGGCTCGGCCCTCCGGTCACCGTCCGCCGACCGAGACGAGGCCGTTGATCTCGGCGTCGGGTGTCCGACCGTTGCGGGCACCTGCGAGATCCCACGTCCGTGGTCGGGCTCGTGGTCGTTGCTCGTGGTCGACCCAGGCGGGCGGGATGAATTCGGGGATGCCGTCGCGCAGGCGGACCACCCAGTCCGTGGAGTGGATCTGGCGGTGGTGGGCCTTGCACAGCATGACCGGGTTGCCCAGGGCGGTGGGGCCGCCGTGTTCCCAGGGGATCAGGTGGTGGATTTCGCACCAGGACGGTGGGCGGTCGCAGCCGGGATGGGCGCAGCCGCCGTCGCGGGCGATCACCGCCCGGCGCAGCCCGTCGGGGATCGAGCGGGTGAGCCGGCCGACGTCGAGGGGCTGCCCGGCGCCGTCGAGCACCATCGGTACCACCCCGCAGTCGCAGGCCAGCTGGCGCAGTGCGGTCGGCGAGAGTTGCCCGGCGAACTCCAACATCGCCGCGCGGGCCCGGTTTTCCAGGTCCTCGAGCCGGATCTGCACGGTCAGGGTCGGGCGGCGGCCGCCGACCGCGGGCAGCTCGCCGTGCTCGAGCACCCAGCCGCAGACCTCGGCCAAGGCTTCGGCCTGGCGTTCGGCGGCGGTGCGCTCGTCGTCGGCGGTGAGCGGGGCGGCCTTGGCGTCCAGCACCGTGGCGATCGCCTCGAACAGCGCCGCGTCGTCGTAGCGCCCGACCAGCCGCCCACCGGGCTTGGTGGCGAACCGGGTCAGCCGCAGCTCGTTGATTTGCGGCGGCGGGCCGTCGTCGGGTTCGGGGCCGTCCTCGTCGAGCGCGTCGAGCAGCGCGGTGCCCCACTGCTGCAGCTCCCGCGGGGTGTAGGTGGCGGCGGCCTCGGCCAGCTGGGTCTCCGCGCCGGCCCAGAGCTCCGGGGACAACCGGCCCGCCGCCGGGGAGGCCAACAGCCGCACGATCACCGCGACCTGGGCCAGCGAGGTGTCCCCGGCGGCGAACACGTCGGCCGTGGCCGGCAACCGTGCCGGCAGCGCCGCGCCGGCGAGCCCGACCCGCGGGCAGACCGCCTCGGCCACCGCGACCCGCTGCGCGGCCACCCCGCGGTCGAGCCGCAACAGATCCTGCAGCGCCCGGGCCGGGGAGGCGTAACCGTGCTCAGCAAAGGTGCCCTGACGCGGAGCTGAACTTGAGGTTTGCCGCTCCCCGACCCCACCCCCGCCTGCCAAGGTGGGACGGAGCCGAGGGGGGAGGCACGCATGAGCGCCCACACCTACGACATCACCACCCCCGCTCCCCCGACCCTGGAGGAGGTGTCGGACGGGATCTGGGCCTACGTGCAGCCCGACGGCACGTGGTGGATCAACAACACCGGGTTCGCGGTGGGCCCGCAGGGCGTGGTCGCGGTGGACTCGTGCTCCACCGAGCGGCGCACCCGGGCCTTCGCGGCCGCGATCGCGTCGGTGAGCCCGGCGCCGGTGCGGACGCTGGTCAACACCCACCACCACGGCGACCACACCTGGGGCAACGCGCTGTTCGCCGCCGCGACGATCGTCGCGCACGAGCGCGCCCGCGCGGAGATGATCGCGTTCGGCCCGCCCCGGGACCTGCCGTTCTGGGAGAACCCGGAGTGGGGCTCGCTGCCGCTCGACCCGCCCTTCCTCACCTTCACCGACCGCATCGCGCTGCACCTCGGGGACCTGCGGGCCGAGGTGCTGCATGTCGGGCAACCCGCACACACCACGAACGACTCGTTGGTCTGGTTCCCCGAACGCTCCACGTTGTTCTGCGGCGACCTGGTGTTCAACGGCGGCACGCCGTTCCTGCTCATGGGCTCGGTCGTGGGGGCGATCGACGTGCTGGAGACGGTCGTCGCGCCGCTCGGCGCGGCGACGACGGTCCCGGGCCACGGGCCGGTCTTCCACGACCGCGCGCCGATCGACGCGTCCCTGGACTACCTGCGGTTCGTCCTCGACGTGGCCGAGCGCGGCCGCGCCGCGGGCGTCACACCGTTGCGGGCCGCGCAGGACACCGATCTCGGCCGCTTTGCGGACTGGCCCGACGCCGAGCGCATCGTCGGCAACCTCCACCGCGCCTACGCCGAGCTGGCCGGGGCCGAGCGGGGCGCGCCCATCGACGTCATCGCGGCGCTGGATGACATGGTCGCCTACAACGGCGGACGCCCCCTGACCTGCCGCGCCTGAGACGGTCCGCCGCCCGGTCTGTACATGACGTCATCGTCGACTTACGGTGAGATCGCGGGCCCGGCCGCGATCACGGCCGTGACCTGTGCAGACAGGTTCCGCCTGCCCGCACCTCGACGTCGAGGAGGACCGCCGCGTTGGCCGACACCGCGTCCGGCACCGACCCGTCCGGCACCCTGTCCGACAGCCCCGGAACCGACTGGGAGCGGGTGCTGAACCCGCGGACCGTCGTGATCCTGGGCGCGTCCGGGCGGGCGGACAACCCGATGGCCCGCCCGCTGCGCTGGCTCGCCGAGCGCGGCTTCGCCGGCCGCGTGGTGCCGGTCAACCCGAAGTACGACGAGCTCGCCGGGCTGCCCTGCGCCGCCTCGCTCGCCGACGTCGAGGGCCCGGTCGATCTCGTCCTCGCCATGGTCCCGGCGGCGCGGGCGGCCGGAGCCGTCCGGGACGCCGGCCGGGCGGGAGCGGTCGCGGTGATCGTGTTCGCGTCCGGGTTCGCCGAGGTCGGCCCGGAGGGTGCGGCGCTGCAGGAGGACCTGGTCGCGGCCGCCCGCGAGACGGGCGTGCGCGTGTTCGGCCCGAACTGCCAGGGGATCGTGCACACGCCGAGCCGGCTGTTCGCGAGCTTCTCCGCCGCCGCGGAGCGCCCACTGACCGGGAGCAGCGGCATCGCCTACGTGGGGCAGAGCGGCGCGATCGGCGGGTCCGTCCTCGACCTCGCGGCCGAACGGGGCCTCGACCTCACGACCTGGGTCAGCACCGGCAACCAGGCGGACGTCGACCTCACCGAGATCGGGCGGTACCTGGTGTGCCGGCCCGAGATCTCCGTGCTGGCGGTGTACGTCGAGAACCTCCGCGACGGCGCCGCCTACGCGCGGCTGGCCGAGACGGCCGCGGCCCACGGCACGGCGCTGGTCGTGCTGCGGTCCGGGCGCTCGGCGGCCGGGAAGCGGGCGGCCGTCTCGCACACCGGCGCGATGGTCGGCGACGACACCGCGTTCCGCCTGGTCTCGCGCCGGCACGGCGTCGTCCTGGTCGACGACGTCGAGGAGCTCCTCGCCGCCGCCACCATGCTGCGGGGCCAGCCCCGGCCGACGGGCCGCGGGGTCGCCGCGGTGACGACGTCGGGCGGCGCGGGCATCCTCGCCGCCGACCGGTGCGAGGGCCTCGGGCTTCGGCTGCCCGAGCTCGCCCCGGAGACCCAGGAGAAGCTCGCGCGCCTGGTGCCGGAGTTCGGCGCGCTCGCCAACCCGGTGGACGTGACCGCCCAGCTGTTCAACCGCGGCGACCGCGCCTTCGGCGAGGTCTGCGCGATCGTGTGCGCCGACCCGTCCGTCGACTCGCTGCTGGTCCTGGTCACGATGGTCACCGGGCAGGAGGCGGTCGCCCTGGCCGAGGACCTCGCCGCGGCGATGCGGGGCGGCACCGTGCCGTGCGCGGTCGCCTGGCTCGCCGGGCCGGACCGCACGGCGGAGGCGCGCGCCCTGCTCACCGCGGCCGGCATCCCGGTGTTCGGGTCCGTGGCGGTGGCCTCCCGGGTGCTCGTGGAGCTGGTCCGGGAGCCGGGGCCCGACGCCGTCGCCGCGGTTCCCGCGCCGCCCGGCCCGCTGCCGTCCGACGGCTGGGAGCTGCTCGACGCGATCGGCGTCCCCCGCCCCGAGGGCCGCACCGCCGCCACGGCCGAGGAGGCCGAGCGGATCGCGGGCGAGCTCGGCGGCCCGGTCGTGCTCAAGGCCGAGGGCCCGGCACACAAGTCCGAGGTCGGCGGCGTGCGGGTGGACGTGCCGCCCGCCGAGGTCCGGCAGGTGGCCGCCGAGCTGCTCGGGCTCGGCGGCGCCGTCCTCGTCCAGCGCCGGGCCCCGGCAGGGCTCGAGCTGCTCGTCGGTGCGACGACGGGCGGCGACGGCTGGCCTCCCGTCGTGACCGTCGGGCTCGGCGGGGTGGCCACGGAGATCCACCGGGACCTGGCCACCGCGCTCGCCCCGCTGGATCGCGACGCGGCCCGCGCCCTGCTGCGGGAGTTGCGCAGCTGGCCGCTGCTCGCCGGGCATCGCGGCGCCGAGCCGCCGGCCGTCGACGCGGCCGTCGACGCAATCGTCGCCGTGGCCCGAGCGGCCACGGACCCGACCGTCGCCGAGCTGGAGATCAACCCGCTGATCGTCGGGCGGGACGGCGTGGTGGCGGTCGACGTGCTCGTCCGCCGGACCGAGGAGGAGCGCTGAGATGGGCCGCATCGTGCTGGAGAAGGCCGACGGGGTCGCGACGCTCACCGTCGACTCCCCCGAGGTCCGCAACGGGCTGACTCCCGACATGGGCCGCGAGCTGGTCGCGGCGTGCGAGGAGGTCGACGCCGACCCGGCGATCGGCGCGGCCGTGGTGCGGGGCGCGGGCGGGACCTTCTGCTCCGGCGCGGACCGGCGGCGCTGGCGGCCGGGCGCCGACCAGGCCGAGGACGCCACCTACCGGGACACCGGCGCGGTCTACCAGGCGTTCGTGCGGGTCGGGAAGCTGGCCGTGCCCACGATCGCGGCGGTCCGCGGCGCCGCGGTGGGTGCCGGGATGAACCTCATGCTGGCCACCGACCTGCGGGTGGTCGCCGAGGATGTCCGGCTGCTCGCCGGGTTCCTGCGGATCGGCCTGCACCCCGGCGGCGGGTTCTTCACGCTCGCCGGCCGCACCGCGGGCCGCGAGGCGACGGCCGCGACGGGACTGTTCGGCCAGGAGATCGACGGGCGGCGGGCGGTCGAGATCGGCCTGGCCTGGGCCGCCGTCCCGGACGACGAGGTCGAGGACACCGCCCACCGGCTCGCCGCCGGACCGGCGCAGGACCCGGCGCTGGCCCGCGAGGCCGTCCGCTCCTTCCGCACCGAGCTGGGCCCGCCGGCCATCGGCTGGGACGCCGCTGTCGAGTTCGAGCGGGCCACGCAGATGTGGTCGCAACGCCGCCGCACCAGCAGCTGAGCCGCACCCTCTGCTCCTACAATCCTGCGCATCGTAGGAGCGGGGAGGCGGTGGACCATGACGGCGGAGCCGCCCGCGGACGTTCCCCGCTCCGCGCGCCGGCGCCCGGACCTGCGTCGCCCGCAGAAGGTCCCGCTGATGATCGCGCAGCGGATCGTCGACGACATCACCGGCGACGGCCTCGGGCCCGGCACCCGGCTCGCCGGCGAGCGGGAGATGATGGCCCGCTTCTCCGCCGGCCGCGGGACCTTGCGGGAGGCACTGCGGTTTCTCGAGCTCACGGGCGTGATCACGGTGAAGGCCGGGCCGCGCGGCGGGCCCGTCGTGATGCAGCCCGACGGCACCGATCTCGCCGGCGTCCTCGGCCTGTTCCTGCAGCTGCGGACCGTGTCGTTCCGGTCGGTGATCCAGGTCCGGGAGATCCTCGAGCCGGAGCTGGCCGCGCTGGCCGCCAACGGGACCGACGCAGCCGCGGCCGCCGAGATCGCCGACTCGATCACGGGCATGCGCGCCTTCCTCGACGACGAGGAGAACTTCCTCGCCGAGAACGACCGGTTCCACCTGGCCGTCGCGGCCGCGGCCGGGAACGAGCTGTTCGAGTTGTTGATCTCCTCGTTGCACCTGATCACGGACGGGATGCCGCTCGGGGTGAGCTACCCGCCGCGGCGGCGGGCGGCGGTGCTGGGCGCCCACGAGGCCATCCACGCAGCCCTGCTCGCGCGCGACCCGGACCGCGCCCGCGAGGCGATGCGACGGCACATGGCGGAGTTCCGCCGGTACGTCGAGACCCGGTTCCCGGGCGTGTACGAGCGCCCGGTGCGCTGGCGGGACATCGCGCCCTGAGCGAGCTCACCGGTTGAGCGCCCGGTGGACGGCCCGGGAGCCGCCGATCCAGCCCGGCAGGTGCAGCATCTTGATGCCGGGCCCGCCGGAGACGATCACCTGGACGTCGTCGGGCGAGGCGGCGACCGGGTGCCCGGCCCGCACGCCGCCGCCCTCGTACAGCGCCCGGGCGATCGAGGCGGCCGTCTCCCCCAGCGCGGCCAGCCGCCCCGCGACCTCCGGCGGCAGCACCACGGCCTGCGCGCCCGAGGACATCCGGGTCGGGTCGCCGGCGGCGCGGACCGCGCCGGCCAGGGCGTCGGCGAGCGGGTCGAGGATCTCGGCGACCGTCCCCCCGCCGGCCCGGGGCAGCACCTCGGCGGTCCCGCCGACGGCCAGCACGCTCACCGCGTCGCCGTCGAGCCCCGAGACGCCGCCGAACGGGGTCCGGTGCTCGGGGAGGCAGAAGGTGTAGCGGCCGGGCTGGCCCGTCGTCGCCATGTCCGTCTCGCCCGGGCGTGCGCCGCCGATCCCGGCCAGCGCGAGGGCCACCGCGCGGCCCACGCAGGCGTTCACCCGGTTGCCGGGGCCGAGGACGTTGGTCCCGGGATGGAACCCGAGCCGCTCGACGACCGGGCCACCCACGACGACGCACACCGCGGCCGTGCCCGTGGTCGTCTGGACACCGAGCAGGTTGAACTCCTGCTCCAGGCACGCACGCAGCGCCGCGACCACGACGGGCAGCTCAACGGGCCGGCATCCGGCGAGGACCGCGTAGTAGGCGGCCTTCCTGCTGGTCAGCGCCTCGAAGAGGGGCGGGACCGGGCCGAGCGAGACGTCGTCGCCGCCCATCCCGGCGAGCCGCTCCGCGGTCGGCTCGACGACGGGCAGGCCGTCTCCCGCACCGGAGACGAGCAGCTCCTCGATCTCATCCGGGGACAACGCGCGACACCAGCTCCGTCGCCCCGAACGACGGGATCCACGCGGAGTGCTTGCCTGGTCCACCGGCGACACAGACGTGGAGCTGCCGGAGACCGTCTGAGACGGTGTAGCCGTCCTCCTCGGGCTTGATCCCGGACTCGTCGAACTGCACGTGGTTGCCCTCGGAGATCCGGTCGAACGGGATCCGGGCCCGCTCCCAGAGCCGCTCCCGGATCGTCTCGACGGTCCAGCCGTCCCGGGCGAGGGTGTCCGCGTGCTCGGGGCCGAGGACGAGCAGGTGGGGGCCGCGGACGTAGACGTTGTTGGAGCCGGACTCGGCCATGGTCCCGGCGATCGTCACGAGGATCTCCTCGCCGGTGCGGCTGCCGTGGTCGTTGATGTTGTGCGGCGGCTCGGCGGCCATCACCGAGACCACGGAGTCCCCGGCGGCGAACCCGCGCTGCACGTGCAGGGCCGGGAACGGCGAGTCCGCCTCCGCGAAACAGAACGTGTACTTCGCGGGCGAGCCCTGCGTGGAGCGGTCCATGACACCGGGCGTGGCCCCGCCGACGTTGCGCAGCACGAGCGACAGGGCCCGTCCGACGACGGCGTTCGCCCGGGTCCCCTGCCCGAAGCAGTTCCCACCGGAGTTGAACCCCTGGTCCCGCACCGGGCCGCTGACCAGCACCATCGGTGCGCAGGGATGCGTCGTCGCGAGGGAGCCGTGCAGGTTGTAGTGCGGATCCATCGTGCCGAGCAGCGCCGCGACGACGACCGGCAGGTCCGCGGGCCGGCATCCGGCCATGACGGCGTTGGCGGCGACCGAACGCAGCGTCGGGATCATCCGGGCGGGCGGGAGCGGGGCGAACTCGGGCGGGTCGCCGGGGAACGCGGCCAGCATCGCGTCGACCAGGTCCTCGGTGGGCGGGACGGTGGGCAGCCCGTCGCTCCAGCCCTGCTCCTCGGCGTAGCCGAACCACTCGGCCGGGTCCAGGTCCGGGACGTCGAGCACGTCGGTCACTGGTCCTCCAACTCACGCACCATCCCGGCGTACGCGGCCTCGACCCGGCCGGCGAACTCCTCCGCGTTCAGCCCGCCGACCGGGTGGTCGACCACGATCACGCGCGGCTCGACCTTGCGCGCCTTCGCCTGCGCGCGCACCAGCGGCAGGAACGTCGAGGTGACGATCAGGAACGGGACGACGCCACGGCGCTCCAGTTCCACCGAGTCGTGGAGACTCCACGACGAGCAGCTGCCTCAATCGCCGATGGCGACGATCGCCATCCGGTACTGCGCGGCGAGGTGGTCGAGGGTCTCCTCCGCCGTCGGATGGGCCGCCTGCGGTTTCGAGGCGAACCCGATGTCGCGGAACCCGCGCTCGGCCTCCAGCCGCGCGGCCACCTCGCGGAGCAGCTCGGTGGCACCGGGCTTGGAGTTCGAGAGCAGGCAGAGCGCGTCCGCCGGGATGCCGTCGTGGGCGACGGGGGCGACGTCCGTGTCGCCGGGGAGACCGAAGGTGGGGTCGACGATCTTCACGAGTCCTCCAGGAAGTCGACGGCGGCGAGGCCGGCGCGCAGGCCGTCCGCCGCCGCGGCGACGAGGTAGGGAGCGGTGCCGGCGACGTCCCCGGCGGCGAACAGGCCCGGGGTGTCGGAGACCAGCCCGGTGCGGGGCTCGGCACCGGTGTAGACGAACACCCCGCCCGCCTCCAGCTCGGTGCCGTCCGCCAGCGCCAGGCCGGTCACCCGATCCTCGCCGAGCACCGCGCGCACGGTCCCCCGCCGGACCTGGATCCCGTCCGGCGCGGCGGACCACTGCGGCTCGCCCGGCGCCACGATCGTGACCTGCGAGGCGAACGCGGTGAGCTCGCGGGCCTCGTGGGCCGCCCACTCGTCGTCGCCGACGACCACGACCGGCTTCCCGGCGTACAGCGGCCCGTCGCAGGTGGCGCAGGTGGCGACCCCGCGCCCGGTCCAGTCCCCCGGCACGTCCAGCCGGCCGTCCGTGAGCCCGGTCGCGACCACCACCGCCCGCGCGGTCGCGTCCCCCTCCTCCGTGGCCAGCGTGAACCCGGGACACAGCGCCGTGACCTCGCCGTACGCGATCTCGACGCCGGCGCCCATGGCCTCCTCGAGCAGGGCGCTCATCAGGTCCGGCCCGGTCGTCTTCACGCCGGGGTAGCCGACGACCTCGCCGATGTTGACGAGCCGCCCGCCGGGCGACAGCGCGTCCCACGCGCAGACCCGCAGCCCGCGCCCGGCGGCCGTCCGCGCTGCCGTCAGGCCCGCGATCCCCGCCCCGACGACGGCGACGTCCCAGCTCGAGTCCCAGCTCATGTCCCGATCCGCCGGCTCACCGGCACCCCCTGTACGTGGTTCTGGACGTAACCGCGGGACTGGTTGCGGCCCTCGTTGCCCGCCAGCACGATCGCGATGTCCTCGGCCCGAGGACACATCGGCACGAGCCGCTCGGGATCGTCCCCGGCGTAGCGCTGGTCCAGCTCGCCCCGCTCGACCAGGGACGACACCCGGAAGCTCGTGGACCCGACGGCCCACGCGCACCGCTCCAGCTCCTTCACGGAGATCAGCATGTGCTCGGCGAGGTACCGGCGCAGCGCGGGCTTGTCGTAGCCGTGGCGGGCGAGCGCCGCGGCGATGGACGGGCCGAGCACCAGCAGCGGGTGCCAGGCCCCGAACTCCATGCCCGTGTAGGACCACGGCCCCATCGCGTTGCCGAACACCAGCGCGAGCGGCTCCAGGTGGTCGTCGACCGCGTCCCCGCCCGTGTAGATCGGCGCGCTCACCGTGAGGCAGCTGCGCACCGACACCACCGAGTCCTCCGCCGCGAACCCGAGGTCCTCCCGGTGCGACGGCCACCCGAGCTCGCGCACGGCGTCGTCGTTCTCGGCCAGCACCACGTGGAAGGAGGCGCCGATCGCGCCCTGGTCGGTGTGCTCGGGCGGGATCCGCAGCCCGGCGAGATTGCGCAGGTAGAGCCGCAGGAACCGGCCCACGGAGGTGTTGGCGCGGTTCCCCACGCGCAGCACGCCGGTACGCGAATTGAACCCCAGCCGCTCGACGACGGGTCCGGACAGGACGATCAACGACTCCCACCCGGGCGTCGAGCCGGCGTCCTGGACCCGGAACTCCGGCGCGGCCACGCACTCGACGATCCCGAGCAGGACGGGCATGTACTCGGGCCGGCACCCGGCCATCACGCCGTTGACCGCGACGGACCAGACGGTGGCCTCGCGCAGGTCCGGCGGGAGCACACCGAGCACCTCCTCCGGGTCCCTGCGGGTGTGCCGCAGGAACTCCTCCACCCGCTCGACGGTGGGCGGGACGATCGGCAGCCCGTCCGTCCAGCCCCGCTCGTCGAAGGCCTCCAGGACGGTGTCGAGGTCCCCGCGCACGACGACCTCCCGCGGGCCGGGCTCGACGTCCGACGCGGTGTCCTCGGCGGAGTACGTCCTGGTCAGGGCGTCGACGACGGCGGGCGCCACGATCTCGCGCATCTTCCCGAGGAACACGTCCGTCTCGTCGGTGAGGATGACTCCCGGGTAGCTGACGATCGGCACGTGCGGGATGCCCAGGGACCTCCCGATCGCCCGGCCCATCGGCTCGAACCCGGATCCGCCGATCGCGACGGCCGGGACCCCGGCCCGCTCGGCGGCGGCTGCGGCCCGCATCACGGCAGGCATGCAGGAGCCTCAAGCACCGACGGCGGCGACGACCAGGTCCACCCGGTGCGCCCGCAGCAGCTCGGGCAGCTCGCCGAGGACCCGCTTCTCCTCGGCCGCGGAGGCGTGGAAGTTGCCGAAGGTCTCCCACCCGACGAACTCGACGTGACCGTGCCGCTCGCGCGCGAGCTCGCTGATCACGTCGAACATCTCGGGGCCGCGGAACAGCTCGTCCCACAGGTAGGCCACCCGCCGCCCGCCCAGCTCGGTCGGCCGCTCACCCGCCTCGACGGCGTCCAGCACCTTGCGGCCCAACGGCCATACAGCCTCGAACACTCAGTCCTCCGCCGTGATCTCCCGTCCCGCCCGGTCCTTGAGGAAGAACGCGGACAGGAACACCAGCGCCGCGCCGAAGCCCGCGATGGACACGGCGATGCCGTACCCCGAGCCCGCCGCGACGATCCCGCCGATCAAGGTCCCGACCCCGGAGAGCCCGCGCCCGACGTTGTACGCCGCGGCCGAGCCCAGCGACCGGATCCGGGTGGGGAACAGCTCCCCGAACCACACCCCGAAGATGCCGAAGTAGCCCAGGAACAGGCTGGTCAGCAGGTACATCCAGGTGAACGCCCCGAGCCCGCTGCCGGACACGGCGAGCCCGAACATCACCAGGAACACCACGGCCTGCAGCCCGGAGAACACCAGGAACACGGGGCGCCGGCCGAGCTTGTCCGAGAGCCAGCCCGCCAGGACGAACCCGACGAACGAGATGGCCGAGGCGAGATAGAGCACGAGGCTCGCCGCGTTCGCGTCGAACCCGAGGTCGCTCTTGAGCAGCGACGGCATCCACGTGGTCGCCGTGTACGGCACCCACTGCGCGCCGAAGGCCGCGACCAGGCCGACCAGCACGATCGGCAGGCTGTCCTTCATGAACAGCTGGCGCCAGCTCGACCGCCGCGCCACCGCGGCGACGTCCGACGACAGCTCGCCGGCCGCCTTGCGCCGCTGCAGCTCGGTCCACTGCTTCGACTCCGGCGTCGCGTACCGCACCCAGACGCAGGCCAGGGCGGGCAGCACGCCGATGAGGAAGGCGTAACGCCAGTCCGGAAGGGTCTGCGCCGCGAGGATCGCCAGCGCGTAGGCGGGCCAGAGCGAGGACTGCACGAGCCCGCCGCCCAGCCCGCGGCGCTTCGGCGACCACGCCTCGTTGAGCCAGGCGAACCCGACGGCCCACTCGCCGCCGGTCCCGACGCCGGTGAAGAACCGCAGCACCATGAACACCCAGAAGTTCGGGGCGAAGAACACGAGGCCGGTGGCGATCGAGTAGATGAGGATCGACCAGATCAGCGTCCGGCGGCGGCCGAACCGGTCCCCGAGGTACCCGAACGCGAGCCCGCCGACCGCGGACCCGATGAGCTGCACCAGGATCGCGACGCTGAACGTGCCCGGCCCGATCCCGTACGCCGCCATGATCGGCGCCGCCAGCAGGGACGGGAGCATGAAGTCGAAGTACTCCATGCCCCAGCCGAGGCACGCGGCGGTGAGGACCCGGCGCCGCTCTCCCGGTGTGTAGGAGAGCGAGCCGGTGGCGGCGGAGCGTGCCTGGCCGGTCGTCATTGGGCCACCCCCTGGGGCCGGCCGGGCGTCCCTGCCCGGCCTACTGGCGTGTCCGCACCGTAACAATCATAGGAGCGAAGCGGAACGCTCCGACGGCCCTCAGTGGATGTGCGACCCGCCGTTGACGTCGTAGGTGGCGCCGGTGATGTAGCCGGACTCCGGGCGGCAGAGGTAGGTGATCAGATCCGCGACGTCGGCGACCCGGCCGTTGCGCCCCACCGGGATCCCGGAGAGCAGCGCCTCCTTGCGCTCGCCCTCGAGCGCCCCGCCGGTGATGTCGGTGTCGATCAGCCCGGGGGCCACGCTGTTGACGGTCACGCCGTGCGGGCCGAGCTCGCGGGCCAGGGCGCGGGCGAACCCGAGCTGGGCGGCCTTGGCGGCGGAGTACGCGACGCCGCCGAACACCCCGCCCCCGCGCTCGGCGGACACCGAGGACAGGAACACGACCCGGCCGAAGCCGCGCTCGGCCATCCCGGGCGCGAGTCGGCGGGTGATGTTGTAGGCGCCGCGGACGTTCACGGCGAAGATGCGGTCCCACTCGGCGCCGTCGACGTCGAGGAACCGGGTGGGCGAGGTGATGCCGGCGTTGTTGACCACGGCCCCGACCGGCGGGGCGTCCGCGGTGAGGGTGTCGACGGCGGTGGCGACCGAGGTCTCGTCGGTCACGTCGCAGGCCAGGCCGAACGCCTGGACCGGGTGGGCGCCGACGATCTCGTCGGCGGTGGCCTTGGCGGCGGCCTCGTCGAGGTCGAGGACGGCGACGTTCCAGCCGGCGGCGGCGAGGGCGTGGGCGGTGGCGCGGCCGATGCCACGCTTCGACGCGGCCCCGGTGACGACGGCGGTGTACTCGGACACGGACACTGGGTTCTCCTGGAGAGGTCGGCTCAGAGGGCGGCCTTGACCCGCGCGCAGAGCGCGTCGGTCGACAGGCCGTAGCGGTCGTGGAGGGTGGGCAGGGCACCGGCCGCGAGGAACTCGTCCGGCAGGGCGGCGGGCCGGATCCGGGTGGCGATCCCGGCGAACGCGGCGGTGGCGGCGACGGCCTCGGACAGCCCCCCGACCACGGTGTGGTTCTCCGCGGTGATGACGAGCCGGTCGGTGCGCAGCTCCCGCAGGATCGTCGCGGTGTCCAGCGGCTTGATCGTCGGGACGTGCAGCACGGCGGCGTCGACGTGGTCGGCCTCGAGCCGGGCCGCGGCCTGCAGGGTCCGCATGGTCATCAGTCCGGTGGAGACGAACAGGACGTCCCGGCCGGGGCGCACCAGCGCGGCCTTGCCGAGCTCGAAGCGGTAGTCGTACTCGTCGAGCACGGAGGGGACCTTGCCGCGCAGCAGCCGCAGGTAGGTCGGTCCGGCGTGGTCGGCGAGCTGCGGCACGGCCTGCTCGATGTCGACCGAGTCGCAGGGGTCGACGATCGTGAGGTTCGGGCAGGCGCGCAGGATCGCGAGGTCCTCGGTGGCCTGGTGGCTGGGCCCGTAGCCGGTGGTCAGGCCGGGCAGCGCGCCCACGACGTTGACGTTCAGGCCGGGCTCGGCGATGTCCAGGCAGAGGAAGTCGTACGCCCGGCGGGTCGCGAACACCGAGTAGGTCGAGGCGAACGGGACGAGCCCGACCTCGGCCAGCCCCGCGGCCGCGCCGAGCATCGCCTGCTCGGCCATGCCCATCTGGAAGAACCGGTCCGGGTTCGCGTCCCGGAACACGTGCATGTCGGTGTACTTCGCCAGGTCCGCCGACAGCCCGACGATCTCGGGGCGCTCCTCGGCGAGCCGGTTCAGGGCGTGCCCGAACGGCGCGGGCGAGGTCCGCTGACCTGGGTCGGCGAACGAGGCGATCATCGCCGAGGTGGTCAGGCGCTTCGTCGCAGGGGCGGTCATCGCCGAGCCTCCGGAGCTGCATCGAGAGCGGAGTGGGCCGCCTGCCATTCGTGCTCGGCGACCGGCATGAAGTGGGCCTTCTCCCGGCTCTCGAGGAACGGGACCCCGCGCCCGGTCCGGGTGTCGCAGATCAGCACGGACGGACCGGCTCCGGGCTGCAGGGCGTGGTCGCGGATCTCGTCCAGGGCGTCGAGCAGGGCGCCGACGTCGTTGCCGTCGACGCGCACGGCGTGCCAGCCGAAGGCCCGCCACTTCTCGGTCACCGGCTCGGTCTTCAGGACGCCGGGCGTCGGCCCGTCGGCCTGCAGGCCGTTGACGTCGACGACCGCGGTGACGTTGGCCAGCCCGTGGTGGGCGCAGGCCATCGCGGCCTCCCAGGTGGAGCCCTCGTCGAGCTCGCCGTCGGAGAGCAGGTTGATCACCCGGGCCGGGTTGCCGCGGTGCCGCAGGCCCAGGCCCATCCCGCAGGCCACGCCGAGGCCGTGGCCCAGCGAGCCGCCGGAGATCTCCATACCGGGGGTGTAGGAGGCCATCCCGGACATCGGCAGCCGGGAGTCGTCCGAGCCGTAGGTCTCGATCTCGGCGAGCGGGATCGTGCCCGCCTCGGCCAGCGCCGCGTAGAGCGCGATCGCGTAGTGCCCGATGGACAGCAGGAACCGGTCGCGGCCGTCCCACTCCGGGTCCTCGGGGCGCAGCCGCAGCTCGCCGTCGCCCCGGGCGTAGAAGGCCGCGAGTACGTCGGCGACGCCGAGGGCCTGGCCGATGTAGCCCTGCCCCTGCACCTCCCCCATCGTCAGGGCGTGGTGGCGGATCCGGGCCGCGGCCGCCTCCAGCCGGGCGATCTTCGCCGCCCGTGCCGTGGTCGGGAGCTCGGTGGTCGTCATCGGGTCTCCTTCGTGGACGCCGTGGTGGTCAGCCGGGGGGCGGGCGGGTCGACGGGCGGCCGGGCGAGAGACCGCTCGAGGGCAGCGACCTCGGCGCGCTCGGTGCGGCCCCAGGTCTCGCGGGTCAGCAGGGTCGCGACCAGGCCGAGCACGCCGTAGGCGCTGAACAGCAGGGCCGGGCCGACCCAGCCGGTGCGGGCGAACAGGGCGGTGGCGATCAGCGGGGTGAACCCGGAGACGACGGCCGAGAGCTGGTAGGCCAGCGACGCGCCGCTGGTGCGGGTGCGGGCGCTGAACAGCTCGGAGAACCAGGCGCCCTGGACGCCGGCGAGGCAGTTCTGGCAGACGGCGTAGCTGACGACGAAGGCCAACACGATCGCCACGGCCTGCCCGGTGTTGAGCAGCAGGAACAACGGGACGCCCCACGCCACCGAGAGCACGGTGCCGATCAGGTAGACGGGGCGGCGGCCGATCCGGTCGGTGAGCGCACCCCACGCCACGGTCGCGGCGATGCCCAGGCCGGCGGCGAGCATGAGCGCGAACAGGGTCGTCGAGCGCGCGGCCAGCTCCTCGCTCGCCAGGTACGACAGCACGAAGGTGACCGAGATGGCGTAGCCGGCGGTCTCGGTGATCCGCAGGCAGAAGGCGCGCAGGACGTTGCGCCAGTCGTCGCGCAGCACCTCGAGCAGCGGGTTCTTCGCGACCTCGCCCTCGGACCGGAGGTTCTCGAACTCCGGCGACTCCTCGACCTTCAGCCGGATCACGATGCCGACGACGATCAGCACCGCGGACAGCAGGAACGGCACCCGCCACGCCCACTGCTCACCCAGGGGCACCGACAGCAGGAACGCGGCGTTCGCCAGCAGCAGCCCGACCGGGAACCCGGCCTGCGTGATGCCGGTGTAGAGCCCCCGCTTGCGCCACGGCGCGTGCTCGAAGGTCATCAGGATCGCGCCGCCCCACTCGGCGCCGAAGGCCAGGCCCTGCACCACCCGGACGGCGACGAGCAGGATCCCCGCCCACACGCCGACCTGCGCGTACGTGGGCAGCACCCCGATGAGGACGGTCGCGACGCCCATCAGCAGCAGGGAGCCGACCAGCACCGGCTTGCGGCCGATCCGGTCGCCGAGGTGCCCGCCGATGATGCCGCCCAGCGGGCGCACCGCGAAGCCGATGCCCAGCGTCGCGAAGGACAGCAGGGTCCCCGAGAGCGGGTCGGTCGACGGGAAGAAGACGTGGTTGAAGTACAGGGCCGCGGCCGTGCCGAAGCCGATGAAGTCGTAGGTCTCGATCGTCGCCCCGATCGACGAGCCGAGGGCGACCCGCTTGCGGGCCGGCGTGCCCAGCACCGCGGGCGCGTGTTCTCCAGACATGTGATCTCCGCTGATCCGTCGTCGGCCGAGTCGTCCCGGACTCTGTCTCGACAGTCCGACTGTTAACACTCGGCAGTGGTAGGAAAACCATGCGGGCTCGCGGCCCCACTGTCAACAGTCGGACAGAACTTTCCCGAAGACGGACGAGCGGAAGGTCAGCGGGCGGGAGTGCTCGTGAAGTGGTCGGCGGCCGCGGCCATGTGCTCCTCCACCACGGCCAGCGCGCCCGGGAGGTCACCCCGCTCGATCGCCTCGATGATCGGCGCGTGCCGGCCCGGCGTCATCATCGCCGGCGCCTCCTCCGGGTCCCGGTTCATGATCGTGACCCGGATCCGGCCCTCCAGGTGCCGCCAGGACTCGACCAGCATCGGGTTGCCGGACAGCTCGCAGAGCCGCACGTGGAAGCCCAGGTCGGCCTCCACCTTCGCCGCGAAGTCCTCCCCCGCGCCGGCGAGCTCGTCGATCGCCGCGCGCAACGCGGCCACCGCCGCCGAGCGGTCCGGCCGCGCGATGATCTCCGTGACGGCCAGCCCCTCGAGCGCGGCCCGCACCCGGAACAGGCCCCGGATCTCCTCGGCGGACAGGGTGTTCACGCGGAGCATCCCGCGGTTGCCCGCGGTCACCAGGCCCTCCTGCTGGAGGTGCCGCAACGCCTCGCGCACGGTCCCCCGGCTCACCCCGAGCCGGCCCGCGAGCTCGACCTCGCCCAGGTGGTCCCCCGGCCGGTACGCGCCGGAGGTGATCGCCGAGCGCAGCGCCCTCAACACGCGCTCCCGCAACGTGCTGCGGTCGATGTTCGGCAACGGCTCGACGGACACGGGACTCCCTCCGACTGTCGACAGACTACCTGCCGACAACGCCGGATCCGGTGCGCGACCCGTGCGACTCACCCACGGCGGGCGGTGCCGATCCGCCTCGTTGCGCCGACGGTCGACCCCAGCACGCCCCGCCGGGGTGGTCGAGGTGCAGGAGTGGCCGATGTCCGCGGTGGACGACCTGAGTGAGCTCGTCGAGCGCGCGGGGGCGGCGGAACGGGCCGCGCTCTCGTCGAAGTGGAAGGAGCGTCCGGAGGTCGACGCCCTGAGGTCGAGAGTCCGGCGGGTTCTCGCCGAACACCGGGTGGCCGAGCGGCGGTCGACCGGGGGCGACGGGCTCGACCCCAGGCGGGCGGCCCTGCGCGAGGCGTTCCTGGAGGGCTCCGACCTGGACGGCCCCGGCCCCCACGTCGACAGCACCGACCTCGACGGCACCGACTCACCTGCGGACGTGTCGTCCGAGAGCGCGGGACCCGTCTCCCACGACGACGCCGCCCGGGCCGAACGCGACGCGGTCGCCGCGGTGGGCGTAGCGCGGCTGGCCCTGCTCGAGGCCCACCTCGCCGTCCTCGACGCCCGGCTCGCCCGCATCGACGCCGGCGAGGACGAGCCCGGCGCCGCGGCCGTCGACGGGCACCTCCCGTTGCAGGGGCGCAACGCGGTCAGCCGGCACGGGCCCGCGCTGGCCCACGGCCTGCGCGGGGAGATCGCCTACATCCTGCGTCGCCGCCCGCGCACCGCGGTCAAGAGCCTGGCGGTGAGCCTGGCCCTGGGTCTGCTCTACCTCGGCTTCATCCGCGTCTTCGAGTGGGACAGGGACCAGAGGTGGTTGCCCTACCTGGGGCTCTGGGTGATCTCGGTGATGCTGGGCGGGGCGGTGTGCATCAACGCGATGTGCTTCGACGCCCTGCGGGTCCGGGCCGCCCTCGAGGGCGGCTCCCGGCTCTGGCACCTGCTGGTGATCAAGAACCTCGCCGTCGCGGCGCTCATCGCCCCGATCGGGTTCCTGCTCAGCGGCCTGCTCGCCTGGCGGGCCGGTGACGCCGGCGCGATCGTCAAGGCCTGCGCGCTGGTCGTCTGCTTCATCCTGCTCTGGCTCGGCGTCGGCAACGTCCTGTCGGTACTGCTGCCGGTGCGCGACGAGCCGATCCGGAGACGCAAGCAGTCCGGAAGCCTCAAGCAGTTCGCCATCGCGTTCGTGGTCGCCTATGCGATCGGCTACCTGGTCAACCTGATGCTGCTGTGGCGCATCCTCGCCGCACAGGGGCTGGCCCAGCGGCTCGGTGGGTGGGTGATCCCGATCCTGCTCATCGTGCTGAGCAGCCTCGCCATGTGGTTCCTGCTGACCGTCTTCGCGGTCGCCCTGTCCCAGCAGCCGAAGATCCGCCGCGCCCTGCTGCGGGAGATCGCCGAGCAGACCGCGAACGCCGAGGTCCGGCCCGCGGCCGACGCCCGTCAGGCGGCCTGAGCACATCCCGGGAACCGGGTGGGCGCGCTAGCGTTGCTCAACCCCGCACCACCCACCCGAGGAGCAGGAGCCGGTGACCACCACCACCGAACTGCAGACCCGGCTCGTCGACCGGCTCGCCTGGTCCCGCGACGCCTCGCACTTCGCACTCGTCCCGCAGGCCGTGGCGGTGCCCGCCGACGCGGCCGCCGTCGGCTCGTTGTTCGCCGACGCGGCGCTGACCGGCGTCCCGCTGACCTTCCGGTCGGGCGGCACGAGCCTGTCCGGGCAGGCCGGGACCGAGGGGATCCTCGTCGACACCCGCCGGCACTTCCGCGGCATCGAGGTGCTCGACGACGGCGCCCGGGTGCGCACTGGGCCCGGCGCCACCGTCCGCCAGGTCAACGCCCGGCTCGTCCCCTACGGCCGCAAGATCGGCCCGGACCCGGCGAGCGAGTCCGCCTGCACCCTCGGCGGGGTCGTGGCCAACAACTCCAGCGGCATGGCCTGCGGCACCACGGCCAACAGCTACGCCACCCTGGACTCGCTGGTCCTGGTGCTGCCGTCGGGCACCGTCCTGGACACCGCCGCACCCGACGCCGACGACCGGCTGCGCGCCCTCGAACCCGAGCTGCACGCGGGGCTGGCCCGGCTCCGCGACCGGGTCCGGGACGACCCGGCCCTGCGCGCCCGCGTCGAGCAGCAGTTCTCGATGAAGAACACCATGGGCTACGGGCTGAACTCGCTGCTCGACCACACCCGTCCGGCGGACGTGCTGGCCCATCTCGTGGTGGGCAGCGAGGGCACGCTGGCGTTCATCGCGTCGATCGTGCTGCGCACCGTGCCGCTGCTCCCGCACGCCCGCACCGGGCTGCTGGTCTTCTCGGACCTCGCCGGCGCGACGGGCGCGCTGCCGGAGATCGTCGCCACCGGGGCGACCACCGTCGAACTGCTCGACGCGACCTCGCTGCGGGTCGGGCAGACCGACCCCCGGGCGGACACGGCGCTGCGGGCGCTGGAGGTCGACCGGCACGCGGCGCTGCTCGTGGAGTACCAGGCCGCGACCGCGCAGGAGGCCGACGAGCTGGCCGGCGCCGCGACCGGCGTGCTCGGCACGCTGCCGGTGTCCGGGCCGCGCACCCTGGCCGCCGACCCGGCCGCGCGGGCCGCGCTGTGGCACATCCGCAAGGGCCTCTACGCCACCGTCGCGGGCGCCCGCCCGACCGGCACCACGGCGCTGCTGGAGGACGTGGTCGTCCCGGTGCCGGCGCTGCTGCCCACGTGCGAGGCGCTGAGCCGGCTGTTCGACAAGCACGAGTACGACCACGCCGTGATCTTCGGACACGCCAAGGACGGCAACATCCACTTCATGCTGACCGAGCGGCTCGGCGGCGACGTCCCGCTGGACCGCTTCGCCCGGTTCACCGACGACATGGTCGACCTGGTCCTCGGGCACGGCGGCTCGCTCAAGGCCGAGCACGGCACCGGCCGGATGATGGCCCCGTTCGTCCGCCGGCAGTACGGCGACGAGCTCTACCAGGTGATGCGCGAGATCAAGCGGCTGTGCGACCCGCGCGGCGTGCTCAACCCGGGCGTGCTGATCGACGAGGACCCCGAGGGGCACCTGCGGCACCTCAAGAGCGCCCCGGCCGTCGAGCAGGAGGTCGACCGCTGCGTGGAGTGCGGGTTCTGCGAGCCCGTGTGCCCGAGCCGGGACCTGACGACCACCCCGCGGCAGCGGATCGTGCTGCGCCGCGAGATGCAGCGGGCCCGCGAGACCGGCGACACGGCGCTCCTGGCCGAGCTGGAGCGGGACTACGAGTACGACGGCATCGACACCTGTGCCGCGGACGGGATGTGCCAGACGGCCTGTCCCGTCCTGATCAACACCGGTGACCTGGTGAAACGGCTGCGAGCGGAGCAGGTGGGCCCGCTCGCGCAGCGGGGCTGGGTCGTCGCGGCGAAGCACTGGGCGGGCACGACCCGCGCCGCGGCCACCGCCCTGACCGCCGCCGACGCCCTCCCGGACCGGCTCGTCGCCGGCACGACCGCACTCGGCCGGCGGGTGGTCGACCCGGAGGTCCTGCCCGCCTGGTCCCCCGAGCTGCCCCGCGGCGGCAGGCCCCGGTCCGACACGGCCCGCCCGGACGCGGACGCCGTGCTGTTCGCCTCCTGCACCGGCACCATGTTCGGCCCCGCCGGCGGCGGACGTTCCGGGGAGCAGGGCGCCGCCGCGGCGTTCGAGCGGCTCTGCGCCCGCGCCGGGGTCGTGCTCACCCGGCCCGCCGGGGTCGCCTCGCTGTGCTGCGGCACGCCGTGGAAGTCGAAGGGCCTCACCGACGGGTACGCCGTGATGGCCCGCCGGGTGCTGCCGGCGCTGTGGGAGGCGACCCGCGGCGGCGAGCTGCCCGTCGTCGGCGACGCGTCCTCCTGCACCGAGGGCCTCCGCGGTCTGGTCGCCGACGCCGGGGACGAGCGGTACTCCGCGATCCGGGTGGTCGACGCCGTCGCCTTCACCGCCGAGCGGCTGCTCCGCCGGCTGACGATCACCCCGCTCGAGTCGCTCGCCCTGCACCCCACCTGCTCGGCGGTCCGGATGGGCCTCGACGGCCCGCTGCGCACGGTCGCCGCGGCCGTCGCCCGCTCGGTCACGGTCCCCGCCACCTGGGGCTGCTGCGGCTTCGCAGGCGACCGCGGGCTGCTCCACCCGGAGCTGACGGCCGCCGCCACCGCACCGCAGGCCGCCGAGCTCGCCGGCCGGACGTTCGACGCCCACGCCTCCTGCAACCGGACCTGCGAGCTCGGGATGACCCGCGCCACCGGACGGCCCTACGAGCACGTGCTGGAGGTGCTCGACCGGGTCAGCGCGGGGCCGGGTCCAGCAGGGCCATGAGCCGCTCCCCCGCCGCCTCCGGCAACCGGCGCCGGCTGCGGAGGTGGCGGAAGACGGGCGCGAGGAGGTCGTCGGCGAGCAGCGCCGCCCGCGGCAGCGGCTGCGCGACCGGGCGCACGACGACGGCCGCGTGCCAGCCGCCGTCCGCGCGGGGCTCGGCGTCGGCGGTGAACTCGACGAGCGCGACGACGCCCCCGCCGGGCCCGGTCTGGTAGACCGCCGCCCGCTCCCCGGCGCGGGTGGACCGCAGGCAGCACGGCGCGGCGGGTGGGTCGCTCAGCTCGTCGGCGTTCCACAGCAGGACGGAGCTCGGGAGGGCGGTGTGCACCCCGGAGTGCTACCCGCGCGGCCGCTCGAGATCCTCCTTCAGCGCGTCCAACCGGTCCCGCCACCAGGCCTTGACCTTCTCCGCCGCGGCGGCGTCGGGCAGCCGGGAGTGCTCGACGGCGACGACGCAGCGGCCCGGGTCCTTGGCGTCGATCGTGATCGCGACCCGTCCGCCGGGCTCGTCGACATGGTCGAAGCGCGCCCGCCGCGGCCGCGTGGCGGTGCGCTCCCGCAGCTCGGCGCCCAGCCACGCGCCGCGCCGCTCCTCGGTGACGACGGCGTCGAACACCGCCTCGACCGGCACGGCGACCGTGCGGGAGGCCGTGACCGTGAAGCCGTCGTCCTTCTGCCCGACGACCTTGCCGCCGCGGGCCCGCTCGTAGCTGGTGGTGACGGCCTGCGCGGCCCACACCAGCGGCGCGATGCCGAGCAGGTCCGCCACGAACCGGGAGATCTCGCGGTGCCGGCGCCCGGCCATGCCCTCGGCGTCGAGCAGGTCGAACCACTCCTCCCAGCCGCGGCCGGTGCGCTCCCGGATCGCGGCGTCGGAGGTGACCAGGACCGGGGCGGGGCCGGGCTCCGGGGCGGCCAGCAGCCTCGCGCGGGCGGCGGTGTAGCTCTCCCCGGTCTTCGCCATGCGGGCCCGCACGAGCCTCTTGAAGGAACGGTGCTCGGTCATCTCGCGTCCTCTCCGCGGCGGCGACCCACGATCCACGCTCGTGCGATCCCCGCCGGAGAAGGCGTGGTGCGACCGGCACCCCGAGGGCCCGCGCCCCCTTTGCCCCCGCTGCGCCGGTGGCGTGGACACCGGATCCGGGGGTTGGGCGCAGGACGGCGCCCCTGACGGGGACGCTAGCAGGGGCCGGGACACGGAGGGAAGGACCGGGCGGCGTCGGCGAAGCGGCGGGAGAGCTATCCGAAGGCCGCCCTCAGCTCTGCCGGCCCGACGACCGCGACCTCGGCGTCGAACCGGCCGATACCGGCCGCCAGTCCCACCCACGACCACGCCCCGAGGACGAGCCGGCAGCCGCGCGGGCATCACCCGGCGGACGGTGGTCAGGGCGCGGGCGGCGGCCTCGCCGATCCCGGCGCCCGAGGTGGCCGCGGTCCGCAGCGCACGGCGAGGGCGACGGCCTGGTCGTCGTCGAACAGCAGGGGTGGCAGGTCGGCGCCCGGAGCGAGCCGGTACCCCCGTCCGGGCCCCTTGATCGCCCGGACCGGGTAGCCGAGCTCCCGGAGCCGGTCGACGTCCCGGCGCCCGGTGCACGGGCTGACCTGCAGCCGCTCGGCGAGCAGCGACCCCGGCCGGTCCCGCCGCGCCTGCAGGAGGGAGAGCAGCGACAGCAGTCTCGCCGAGGTGTGACGCACGGCCCCGATGATGCCCCGAGTAGAGGCCGGTACCTGACCTCTTCTGTCGGGAGGCTGGGCGCATACCCACCGAGAGGACACACCGTGACCGAGGAGACCCTCACCCTCGACCCCGAGCGCACCGCCCTCCTCGCGGAGCTCGCCACCGCCCGCGCCGCCCTGGTCACGACCACCCGCGACCTGACCGACGAGCAGGCCGGCGCGCGCCCCACCGCCAGTGCGCTGTGCCTGGGCGGGTTGATCAAGCACGTCGCGTCCGTCGGGGAGGGATGGATGCGGTTCGTGGTCGAGGGTCCGTCGGCCATGACCTACGACCTGCCCGAGGCGCCGTGGAACGAGCCCGGCGGGGTGCGCAGCGCGCGCCAGGTGCTGGTGCACGTGATCGCCGAGACCGCCCAGCACACCGGGCACGCGGACATCCTCCGCGAGTCGATCGACGGCCGCACCGCGAGCTGACACCACTGTGCCCGTGACCCGCCTCGGCGCCCGTGCGCCCAACCGCGCGACGCTCGCCCGCCAGCTCCTGCTCGACCGGGCGGATCTCCCGGTCCTCGCGGCCGTCGAGCACCTGTGTGGCCTGCAGGCCCAGGAGCCGCAGGAGCCGTTCGCCGGGCTGTGGTCGCGGCTACCGGCGTTCGACCCGGAGGTGCTGTCGGGCCTGCTCGTCGACCGGCGGGTCGTCCGGACCACGTTGATGCGGCGCACCATCCATCTCGTCACCGCGGAGGACGCTCTGGCCTGGCGGGCCCGGCACGACGCGATGCTCCGGCAGCGGATGCTCGGGGTGTACCGCCGCGACCTCGACGGGGTGGACCTCGACGACGTCGCGACGGCCGCCGCGGAGGTGATGGCCGACGGCACGCCGCGCACCATGCCGGAGCTGGGGCGCGTACTGGCCGAGCGCTGGCCGACGGCCGGGCCGCGACCGCTCGGCGAGGCCGCGGTGGCCGCGCTGGTCCCGATGGTGCAGCTCCCGCCCCGCGGGCTGTGGCGACGGACCGCCGGCGCGCAGAACCTCCCGATGGCAGCCTGGCTCGGCCGCGACTGCGACCCGCCCGCCCCGGACGGCACCGACCCCGTCGGGCAGGCCCTGGTCCGTCGCTACCTCGCCGCGTTCGGCCCGGCCGCCACCGCGGACCTGCGCGCCTGGTCCGGGCTCGCCGGGCTGCCCGGCGCGGTGGCCGCGGTCCGGGAGGAGCTCGTCGCCTTCCGGGACCAGCGCGGCCGTGAGCTGCTGGACCTGCCCGACGCGCCGCGCCCCGACCCCGACGCCCCGGCCCCGGTGCGGTTCCTCCCGGCCTTCGACAACGCGCTGCTGGGCTACGACGACCGCAGCCGCATCGTCGACGCGGACCACCGCGGCCTGTCCGTGGCCGGCGAGCGCGCCGTCCTCGTCGACGGCCGCGTCGCCGCCCTGTGGACCGTCGACGACGGCACGGTGACCGTCACTCCCCTGCGGCGGTTCTCGCGGGCCGACCGGGCCGCGGTCGCGGAGGAGGGACGGGCGCTGGCTGGCTTCCTGTCCGCGGGCGGACACCACCGGGTGCGGGTGGCGGCCTCGCCCCGGTGATCCGTGCTCAGTAGGCGCGGCCGAGCAGCACGGTGTGCCGGGCGGGCTGCCCGGTGACCAGGCAGGTCGGGGCCGGCGGCTCGGCGTCGACCAGGCAGCGGATCGTGGCGCCGCTCCGCTCGCCGAGCACCCGCTCCGACTCCTCGTCACCGGACCAGGCTGCGAGGAACAGCCCGCCCTCCCCGACCCGCGCCGCGAACTCGTCGAGGTCGGTGACCGGGTGGGTGTGCTCCTCGCGGAACGTGCGCGACGCGGCGAGCAGCCCCTCCTGGATCTCGTCGAGCAGAGCGGCAGCGGCCCGCGCCGCGCCGTCGAGAGGGGCCGAGGTCTTGCTGCGGTCGTCGCGGCGCACCAGGGTGGCCCGCCCCGACGCGAGCTCCCGCGCACCCAGCTCGATCCGGACCGGGACGCCCTTCAGCTCCCAGCCGACCGAGCGGCGCCCGAACGACGTGTGGGTGCGGGCGTCGAGGTGCGCGCGGACGCCCGCGCCGCGCAGCTCCGCCTCGAGACGCGCGGCCACCGCGGCGACCTCGGCCTCCTCGTCGAGCTGCAGGACCACCACCTGGTGCGGCGCGATCGCCGGGGGCAGCCGCAGCCCGTGGTCGTCGCCGTGGACCATGATCACCCCGCCGATCATGCGGGTCGACGTGCCCCAGGACGTGGTGGCGGCGTGCCGGTGCTCCCCCTCGGCGTCGGAGAACCGGATGTCGAAGGCGCGGGCGAAGTTGTGGCCCAGGTCGTGGCTGGTCCCCATCTGCAAGGCCTTGCCGTCGCGCATCAGCGCCTCGCAGGTGTAGGTGTGCTCGGCCCCGGCGAACCGCTCGCCCGGCGACTTCTCGCCGGTCACCACGGAGATCGCGAGCGTCTCCTCCATGAACCGCCGGTAGACCTCGAGCATGCGCCGGGTCTCCTCGACCGCCTCCTCGCGGGTGGCGTGCGCGGTGTGCCCCTCCTGCCACAGGAACTCGGTGGTGCGCAGGAACAGTCGTGGGCGCAGCTCCCAGCGCACCACGCTGTTCCAGAGGTTGAGCATCAGCGGCAGGTCCCGGTGGGACTGCACCCACCGGGCGAAGTAGTGGTTGACGACCGTCTCGGACGTCGGGCGCACCGCCAGCGGCTCGGCGAGCTCCTCCCCGCCGCCGTGGGTGACCACGGCCAGCTCCGGTGAGAAGCCGTCGACGTGCTCCTGCTCCTTCTCGAGGAAGCTCATCGGGATGAACATCGGGAACGCGGCGTTCACGGCACCGGTCGCCTTGATCCGCCGGTCCATGTCGGCCTGCACGAGCTCCCAGATCGCGTAGCCCCACGGTCGGACGACCATGCTCCCGCGCACCGGGCCGGTCTCGGCCAGTTCGGCACGAGCGACGACGTCCTGGTACCAGGCGGGGAAGTTCGCCGCCTGCGGGGTGAGCACTGCCTTGGCCACGGTCCGGTCTTCCGCTGCGGGTGTGCCTGGGGCACACCGGGAATCATGAGCTGACAGCGGGAACGCTAGCCGGGTCTGGCAATCGGTTATCCCGGACGAATGCATTATCGGGGACGGCCGGCCACGGTACGGTCGGCCGATGCTGGCGCGAGCGTGGGGAATGGGCCGGTCCCTGGCGATGTACCACGGCATCCCCGGCCGGCACCGGCGGATGGTGCGGTTCTACCGGCAGTTCCTCGGCCACGGCGACCTCGCGCTCGACGTCGGTGCGCACGTGGGCAGCCGGGTGCGGGCGTGGCGGCGGATCGGCGCCCGGGTGATCGCGGTCGAGCCGCAGCCGGACTGCGTGCGGGTGCTCCGGCTGTTCTTCGGTCGCGATCGGGGCGTGACCATCCTGCCCGGCGCGGTCGGCGCCGAGCCGGGGCGCGCGCGGATCGGGGTGTCCACCCGGACCCCGACGGTCTCGTCGATGTCGCCGGACTGGATCCGGGCCGTCTCCGCGGACAGCGGGTTCTCCTGGGTGCGGTGGGACCACGAGGTCGAGGTCGACGTCGTGACCCTCGACGACCTCGTCGCCGCGCACGGCACCCCGGCCTTCTGCAAGATCGACGTCGAGGGCTTCGAGGCCGAGGTGCTGGCCGGGCTCCACACGCCGGTGCGGGCGCTGTCGTTCGAGTACCTGCCGCCCGCGCACGACGCCGCACTGGCCGCCCTCGACCTCGTGGCGGACCTCGGGCCCTACACCTACAACTACTCCCCCGTCGAGACCCTGCGGTTCGCGAGCGACCGCTGGCTCACGGCCGACGAGCTGGCGCGGCTGCTGGAGCGGTACCGCCCGCTCGGCCGCTCCGGCGACGTCTACGCGCGGCTGTCCGCCCCCGCGTCCTGACGCGGCGGGTGCACCGGCACCCAGCCGACGTACTTGCCGGTGCGGCCGTCGCCGGAGGAGCGGCCGCGCAGGCGCCGCCCGATCCAGGGCAGGACGTGCTCGCGGTAGTACCGCAGCTCCGCCGTCAGCCGGCGGTTCCGGGGCGAGTCGGTGCGCACCTCCTGCACCGCCGCGCCCTCGCCGAGCGCCGCCAGGACCAGCGCGGCGACGCGCCGGTGGCCCTCGGCGTTGAGGTGGAGGCGGTCGGGCGACCAGTACTCCGGCCGGCGGATCCTGGTGTCGTGGAAGACGTCGACGAGCTCGACGCCGTGCGCCGCGGCGATCTCCGCCACGCGGGTGGTGAGGAGCTCGGCCCGGGTGTGCACGGCCCGCCCGAACGGCAGCTGCGACGAGGGATCGGCGCCGCTGAGCAGGACGAGCCGCACGCCGGCGTCGGTGCACCGCTGCACGGCCCGCTCCGTCAGCGCGGCCAGCCGTTCGACGTCGGCCCGCGGGCGCAGCATGTCGTTGCCGCCGCCGTTGAGGGTCATCAGCGTGGGCGCGGGATCGAGGGCCAGCGCGGCGTCGAGCTGCTCGGTGACGACGGGTTCGAGCAGACGCCCGCGGATCGCGAGGTCGGCGTACCGGACGCCGTCGGGCCGGGTGGCCGCGAGCCCCGCCGCTACCCGGTCGGCCCATCCCCTGGTCGTCCCGTCGGGCTGCTCGTCCCCGACGCCCTCCGTGAAGCTGTCCCCGATCGCCACGTACCGCACGCGGCCATTGTCCCCGCGGCCCGACCGGGCCCTCGACGCCCTCGCTGAGCGAACGTTCGTGAAGTAGGGTCGAGAGCGGTGGTCACCGGCGATCAGAGGAGTGGAACGGAATGGCGGTCAAGCTCCGGCACGGCGTCTTCATGGCCCCCTTCCACCGGACGGACGAGAACCCGACCCTGCTCTTCCGGCAGGACCTGAAGCTGATGGAGCTGCTCGACGACCTCGGCTTCCAGGAGGCCTGGATCGGCGAGCACCACTCGGCGGGCATGGAGACCATCGCGTCCCCGGAGCTGTTCATCGCGGCGGCGGCCGAGCGCACGCGGCACCTGCGGCTGGGCACCGGGGTGGTGTCGCTGCCGTACCACAACCCGCTCATGGTGGCCGACCGGATCGTGCAGCTCGACCACATGACGCAGGGCCGCGTGATGTTCGGCGCCGGTCCCGGACTGCTGGCGTCGGACGCGCTCATGCTGGGCATGGACCCGGCGGTCCAGCGCGACCGGATGGCCGAGGCGCTCGACGTGATCCTCCGGCTGTTCCGCGGCGAGGTCGTGACCGAGCGGACGGACTGGTACGAGCTCGTCGAGGCGCGCCTGCACCTCCCGCCCTACTCCGACCCGCACCCCGAGGTGTGCGTGGCCAGCGCCGTGACGCCGTCGGGCGGCCGCCTGGCCGGCCGGTACGACCTCGGGATGCTGTGCGTCGCGGCGGGCGAGAACGCCGGGTTCGACGCCCTCGACGTCAACTGGCGGGTCGCGAACGAGGTCGCCGCCGAGCACGGCCGCACGATGGACCCGAGCCGGTTGCGGCTCGTCGTCGGGATGCACCTCGCCGAGACCCGCGAGGAGGCGATGGCACAGGCCCGGCACGGCCTGCAGGCCCAGGTCGACTACCTGAACAACAACATGCCGCGGATCTTCGCTCCCGACGGCGTCGACCTCGTGGAGTGGTACGCCGAGCAGGGCGCGGGCGTGATCGGCACGCCGGACGACGCGATCGCCCGGATCGAGCGCCTGCAGCAGAAGATGCCCGGCTTCGGCGCCCTGCTCCTCAACGCCCACGACTGGGCCACGTGGGAGAACACGAAGCGCTCCTACGAGCTCTACGCCCGGTACGTCATCCCGCACTTCGAGCGGTCGAACGCGCCCCGGCAGGCCTCCTACCGATGGGTCACGGAGCACCAGTCCGAGCTGACGGAGAAGCGCACCGCCGCGGCCCGGGCGATGTTCGACAAGCACGAGGCGGAGTGGGCCGCGAAGCGGTCGGGCAACGGGGCGGACAGCCCGTCCGGTAACGGCGCGCGGCCGGCGGCGGGCCGGGAGTCGACCTTCGGCTGATCGCCCCGGAGGACGGTGCGTGTCCCCCGATCACCCGAGCCCCGGTTCATCCCGGGGCCCGGTCGGCCGGTCGATCCCGGCGGCGTCCCCTTCGGACGACCCTGTGGATCACCCCACCACACCGACCGGAAGAGGAACCATGACCACCGCCGTCCGCACCCCGCCGTCCAGCCCGGCCCCCGCCGCCGGCCCGCCGCCCGACCGCCGGGCGGTCCGCCGGATCAACCTCGCCAGCATGGCGGGCACCACGATCGAGTACTACGACTACTTCATCTACGGCACGGCCGCCGCACTGGTCTTCGACAAGGTCTTCTTCCCGGAGATCGGTGGCGTCACCGGCGCCCTCGCGGCGTTCGGGACCTTCGCCGTCGCGTTCGTGTTCCGGCCCGTCGGATCCATCCTGTTCGGTCACATCGGCGACCGCCTGGGGCGCAAGCGCACACTGATCCTCACGCTGATGATGATGGGCCTGTGCACCGTCGCGGTCGGGCTGTTGCCCGGTGCGGCGACGATCGGGATCGCCGCCCCGATCCTGCTGGTCGCGCTCCGCGCCGTCCAGGGCCTCGCCGTGGGCGGGGAGTGGGCCGGTGCCGCCCTGTTCGCGTCCGAGAACGCCCCGGACGGCCGGCGCGGGCGGTTCGCCCTCTACCCGCAGGTCGGCGCTACCGTCGCGTTCGCGCTCGCCGCCGCCACCTTCCTCGCCGTCGACCTGGGGATCGGCGAGACGAGCGCGGCCTTCCTCAGCTGGGGCTGGCGGGTGCCGTTCGTGCTCAGCGCGCTGCTGATCGGGGTCGGGCTGTACGTGCGCCTGCACACCGAGGAGACGCCGGTCTTCACCGCCGCCGCCCGCACACCCCGCCGCCGCGGCGTGCCGTTCCTCGAGGTGTGGCGGCGCCAGCCCCGGACGATGCTGCTGGCGACCGGCCTGACCACCGGCATCTTCGCCGTCATGTCCATCGCCTCGGTCTACCTGACGAGCTACGCGACGAGCGCCCTCGGGATGAGCACGGCGGGCATCCTCGTGATCGACATCATCGGGGGGCTCGCCACGGTCGCGATCACCGCGGCCGCCGCCGTCCTCTCCGACCGGTTCGGCCGGCGCCCGCTCGTCCTGGCGGGATGCATCGCGCTGGTGGTGTGGTCGCTGGTGCTCTTCCCGCTGATCGACACCCGCTCACCCCTCGCGATCGGCACCGGGATCGTCGTCCTGCTCGGCCTCATCGGCCTGGCCTACGGTCCGCTCGGCGCCTACCTGCCCGAGATGTTCTCCACCCGGCACCGCTACACCGGCGCCGGCCTGAGCTACAACCTCGGCGGGGTCGCCGGTGGCGCGGGCATCCTGGTGGCTGCCGCCCCGCTGGCCGCGTCCGGCTGGGGACCGATCGCCCTCGGCATCTGCCTGGCGGCGCTACTGCTGATCTCCGTCGGGTGCCTGTGGGTACTCCCGGAGACGCGCGACAGGTCGCTCACCGACGGGTGAGACGCGCCTGCCACGAGGTCCCGGCCGGGAAGGCCGGGACCTCGTGCGCTGCAGGGGTTATCCGACCGGGTACCCGGTGCCGGGCAGCAGCGGCAGGCCGTAGAGCGCGCTCGCGTTGCCGCCGAGGATGCGGCCGAAGCGCTCGTGGTCCCGCCGCACCGACAGCGGGAAGGAGTCCGGCTCGTCGAAGTCCCAGTGCGGGTAGTCGGAGGAGAACATCAGCTTGTCGGCCATGCCGGAGGACTCGAACAGGCTGAGGACGTCGTCGAACCAGCGGGGGTTCTCCGGCTCCTCCATCGGCTGCGTGGTGAACCAGAGGTGGTCGCGGATGTACTCCGACGGCAGCCGCTGCAGCTCCACCTCGCGCGGCATGATCCGGTAGGCGTGGTCCATCCGCCACGCCAGCGGGACCACCCAGGACCAGCCGAGCTCGACCATCGCGACCTTGAGCCCCGGGAAGCGGTCGAACGTGCCCTCGAAGACCAGGCTGGCGATCACCGGGAAGTTCAGCCCGGCGAAGTCGCAGTGCTCCTCGAAGTAGAAGTTCGCCGGACCCGACGGCGTGATCCGCCGGCCGGAGAGCACGTGGAAGCCGACCGGCAGCCCGTAGTGCTCGCAGGCCTCCAGCACCGGCCAGTACTTGCGGTGCCCGATGCCCCGCTCGTTGTCCGGGGCGAGCATCACCTGCACCCAGCGGTCGCCCGCGGGCCCCTCCTTGCGCCGCACGATCTCCTCGACGGCCAGGTCCGGGATCTCGTAGGGCAGGTTGATCGAGCCGTACCAGCGCGGGTCGTCGGCGAACCACACCTCCTCGCGGTAGGTGTTCAGCGCGGTGCAGAAGGCGGCGCAGAACTCCGCGGGCACCCGCATCCCGCCGCTGAGCGGGAAGCCGCCGATGTCGTTGAGCACGGCGGCGCTCATGTCGTAGGAGTCGAGCAGCTGTTCGCGCGCGAAGGCCGGGTCGATGCCGGGCGCCCCGCCGCCGGGCGGCACGGCGTCCCACCGGCTGGCGAACTCCCGGTGCCGGGGGCGGTCGCCGCCCGGCGCGCCCGCCCGCAGGCCGGTGTGCACGAGGTAGTCCTGCCAGCGCGGCGGCAGGTGCCGCAGCACCCCGGGGATCGCCGGGTTCATCGACGGGTGGACGTCCGCGTCGATGATCCCGAGCGTCGTACCGGCCCGGACCGGTGCCTCGACGGTGGCCTCGAGCGTCATGCCGTCCCTCCCCGGACGTCGGCGGACGGTGCGGGCCCGACCAGCGACCGGTCGATCTCCTTGACCGACGTGGCGCCGACCAGCGACATCGCCCGGATGATCTCGTTGTGCAGCAGCTCGAGGACCCGGTCGACGCCGGCCTCGCCGCCCGCCGCCAGGGCGAACATGTAGGGCCGCCCGACGAGCACGGCGCGGGCTCCGAGCGCGAGCGCACGGACCACGTCCGTCCCCCGCCGGACCCCGCTGTCGAGCAGGACCTCGAGCCGGCCGGCGGCCGCGTCGACGACCTCGGCGAGCACGTCGATCGTCGCGGGGGCACCGTCCAGGTTGCGGCCGCCGTGGTTGGACACCACCACGCCGTCGACGCCGAGGTCGGCCATCTCCCGGACCTCGTCGCCGCGCAGCACCCCCTTGACCACCAGCGCGCCCGACCAGCGCTCCCGCAACCGGCGGATCTCCCCCGCGCTCACGGACCGGCTGTGCATGATCGCGTCCGTGAAGTTGTCGTAGGCCCGCTTGGCGGCGAAGAGGTCCAGGCCCGCGCCGCCGGTGCCGAACAGGAAGTCCCGCGACCAGCGCGGATGGGCCAGCCCGGCCAGCGCGAGCCGCGGCGACGGGGCCACCGGCAGCGTGACGCCGTTGCGCAGGTCCTTCTCCCGGTAGGGCTTGATCGGCGTGTCGATCGTGACGCACAACGTCCGGTAGCCGGCCGCCGCGACCCGGTCGACGAGCTCGTCGTTCTGCGCCTGGTCGGGCTTGAGGTAGAGCTGGTACCACAGTGGACCGCCCGCCGAGCGGATCACGACCTCCGGCCGCTCCCCCGAACCCCCGGGGACGGCGTAGATCGTGCCGGCCCGACCCGCGGCGCGCGCCACGGCCGGCTCGGCGTCGCTGTGGCACATGCGCGCGAAGCTGCACGGCGCGAGCAGCAACGGCATGGACACCGGATCGCCCAGCACCGTCGTGGTCGTGTCGACGTGCGCCACGTCGACCAGCGCCCGCGGCCGGAGCGGGATGCGCTCGAAGGACTCGGTGTTCCACCGCAGGGTGTGCTCGTCCCCCGCACCGCCGTCGACGACGTCGAACACGGCCTTCGGCATCCGCCTGCGGGCGGCGCGGCGCAGGTCCGCCACGCTGTGGGCCCGGGTCATCCTCATCCGCGACGGTCCCCCTTCCGGGCGGGCGACGGTGCCCGCCCCGCAACCGTGCCCCGCACGGGTGGCGATCGACTACGGCGGTCGTGCCGAAGTGCGGTGCGCCGCGGTTGTGCGACCCGACAAAATCGCGCCCTACGACGCCACGGATGCGCCGCCGCGCGACCCGTGCAGACGGTCCCAGGCCAGGGCCCACCACACCTGGGCCAGGTCGTCGTAGTCGCGCAGCGAGCAGCCGGTGATCGACTCGAAGCGGGTGAGCCGGTACCGGACGGTGTTGGTGTGCAGGAAGAGCTGCTGCCGGGTCGCCTCGAGCCGGCTGCCGTTGCGCAGGTAGCGCTCGACGGTCTCCAGGATCGCCGCGCCCGAGGCGCCGAACCGCTCGAAGGGCTTCACGAAGCGGTCGTGCATGAGCTCGCCCAGGTCGTGGTCCGCGACGACGGCGGGGTGCAGGCCGAGGTCCGCCACGCTCACCACCTCGGTGCGGCCCAGGGCCAGCGCCGTCTCCAGGGCGCGCGTGGCCAGCCGGAACACCGCGGGCAGCTCGTGCAGCGGGACGGGCGGCGAGACCCCGACGGCGGTCGGCGGCGGCTCGGCCGGGAGCACCGCGACGAACCCGCAGAGGTCGCCGTCGACCACCGTCATCATCCCGTTGCGGCGCTCCGCCGTCGCGGCCACGCGCAGGTAGCGCTCCATGAGCCGCAACGAGTCCGGGCCCGGCGCCGGGCGGGCCCGGAAGGCGCGGTACTCCCGGTCGCGGTCCAGGCCGTACGCCGCTGCGCCGCTCCCGATCTCCGACGCGGCCATCGAGCCGGAGATGATCCGGCGCACGAAGCCGTCCTGGTGCTCCTGCGCGCGGCGCTGCATCTCGAGCTCGGCCTCGCGGTGGCCCGCGGCGAGCGCGACCATGCTCCACGCCGACCAGGCCTGCTTGATCGCGAACAGCTCCAGCAGGAGGCTGTCACGGTACGGCGACGGCGGCGCGAGCTCGCGCACCAGGTCCACGAAGATCTTCTGGTGCTGCATCGAGGTCTGCAGCATCTCGGCCACGCCGACGCCCTGTCGGGCGCGCTCCTCCCCGACCTCCCGGAGCGGGCCGTCGTCGTCGACCTCCCCCGGGTGCCGGCGGGCCCGGACGCCCTCGACCGACACCGAGAGGTTGCGCCGCCAGCTCTCCCGCAGCACGTCCCGCTCGACGTGCCGGTACGCGCTGTGTGTGAACACCCGCTCCAGCATCCGGTCGGCCATCGGGCCGTGCCCGTCGAGCAGCCCGGTCTCCTGCAGCCGCGCCATCAGGGCGTCCCACGCCTCGTCCCGCGTCGCGGCGTCCCGACGGCTCACGGAAGCACCTCCTCGTGCCTCGCCCCCGTGCCCGTCGCCGGTCCCGCGGGGGCACCGTTCGATGATGCAACCGCTTGACTCGTGCGTCGACCTCCGTTCGGGGGCGGGATCAGAGGCGGTACCAGTCGCGGGCGGTGCCGGCCATCAGGCGCGGCCGCATCGACGGCGGCGCCGCGGCGAGGAGCTCGGCGATGTCGTCGTCGTAGCCGTGGGGGTAGTCGGTGGCGAACATCAGCATGTCGTCCGAGCCGAGCCACTCCAGCACGGTGGCGGTCTGCGCGCGGGTGCCCAGGTCGGCCGGGGCGACGGAGAACCGCATGTGCTCGCGGATGATCTCCAACGGCCGCCGGTCCAGCCACGGGACCTCCCGGCGCAGCCCCTTCCACTCCTTGTCCATCCGCCAGCCCCACACGGGCAGCCAGGTGAACCCGCCCTCGAGCACCGAGACCCGCAGCTCCGGGCAGACCTGGAACACGCCCTCGGACACCAGGCTGGTGACCTGCGCGGTGAAGGACTGCCACTCCGCGGCGTACTCCTCGACGTAGTAGGAGGAGTACCCGCTCGACGACGGCGCGTCCGTCGTGATCCCCCCGAAGTGCAGCCCGGCCACCAGGCCGTGCTCGGCCATCGCCTGGAAGACGGGATGGAACTGCCGTTGCCCCCACAGCGTGGCGTGCCGCACGGGCAGCAGCACCTGGACGAACCCGGGATGGTCGCCGACCCGGTGGATCTCCTCGATCATCGCGGCGGGGTCACGCGCCGGGATCACCAGCGTGCCGGCCAGCCGCGGGTCCCGGTCGAGCCACTCGGCCACCAGCCAGTCGTTGACGGCCCGGGCCAGCGCCGCCGCCCAGTCCGGGTGCCGGAGCGAGTCGACGGCGTAGTAGCAGGTCAGGATCGCGCGCTCGACCCGCCACGGGTCGAGCACGTGCTGCTGCAGCAGCCCGAGCTCCGAGGCGGGCGGCCGGTCGGCGGGTCGCCACTCGGGCCGGCACGAACGGTCCGACCCCGGCGGGTAGGCGAGGTTCACCCCGCCGACGGGGCCGTGCCAGCCGCGCTCGGTGCACCAGGCGATCCAGTGCCGGGACAGGTACGGGAAGAGCGCCTCGAGCGACGGGACGTTGGCGTGCACGTCGCAGTCGATCACCGGCCCGGCCCACACCGCGTCCCGGGTCGTGTTCTCCAGCAGCGCGGTCGTCATCGCCCCTCCCGCGTCCCCGCCGCCTTCCGGGCCTTCCGGGCCTTCCGCAGGTCGACCACCACGTACTCGTCCTCCACGCCGACCTCGACGGTCTCGGCGGTGTACGGCCCGGGCACCCGGCCGGCGTGCGGCACGCCGTCGACCTGGTCGGCGCCGGCGACCTCGACGTCGTAGGTGCGCAGCCGGGTCCGCGGGTCGAACCAGGACTGTCCGGTGCGGACGTCGAACTCCCAGCCGTGCCACGGGCACATCAGCAGCGCGGTGTCCTCGTCGTAGTCGAACTCGCCGGGCCGGGGCGAGGTCAGTCCGGCGACGACGTTGCCCTTGCACATCTCCGCCCCCTGGTGCGGGCAGCGGTTGATCAACCCGTAGAACGAGCCGCCGACGTTGAACACGCCGACCTGCCGCCCACCCACCTCGACGAGCACCCGCCCGCCGTCGGGGATGTCGGCGGCCCGGCCGACGACGTACCGCCCGCTCATGCCTGCGCGAGCGCCGGGCCGGCGACCGAGCGGCCGTGCTTCAACGCGGCTGCGGCACCCGTGGCGACCAGGCGCTGCTCCATGGCGACCGACAGGAAGTCCATGCCCCAGCCGCGGCCGATCTCCGGGTCGCCCGGACCGAGCGCGAGCATCCCGGCGCGCTTGCCCGCCCGGTGCGCGGCGTCGACGATCGCCCGGTGCCGCTCGTCGACGAGCGGGTCCGTGTAGGACATCGACGGCCGTCCCCCGCCGGAGATCGACAGGTCCGTCGGCCCGACGAACAGCACGTCCAGCCCCGGTACGGCGGCGATCTCGTCGAGGTTCGCCAGCGCCTCGAGGGTCTCGATCTGGGCGAACGTCACGATGTCGGCGTTCGCCTCCGTGAAGTACCGCGCGCCGTCGGCCGCCCGGTAGGGGCCGTAGGAGCGGGAGCCCTCCGGGGGGTACCGGCACGCGGCCACGAACCGTTCGGCCTGCTCGCGGGTGTTGACCATCGGGCACATCACGCCCCGGGCGCCGGCGTCGAGCACCCGCCCGACCAGGATCGGGTCGTTGCCCGGGACCCGCACCACGGGCACCGTCGGGGTGGCCGCCAGGGCGATCACCGCCGTGACGACGTCCCGGTACTCCGCCATCGTGTGCTGCATGTCGATGACCACGGAGTCGTAGCCGAGCCGGCCGACCGCCTCCACGGAGAGCACCGAGGAGCCGGAGACCCAGCAGTCCACGGCGGCTTCGCCCGCCGCCCATCGGTCGCGGATCGCGTTGGTCGGCATGGGCTGGCCCTCCGGAGCGTCGACGTCGACAACTGTGCTGAACGTTCGCTCAGTCGGACCGCCGACGCATCGGCAGAACCTCCACAGTCGGGCCGGGGACGCTTGGCGGTTCCGACAGCGACAGTGCCGGACGAACCGCCCTAACTTCGTCGGACGCAGTGTCCCAGCTCACAGCCTCGCACGACGACGTGCGGACCCGAGGAGATGACGCCGTGACCGTCGAAGAACCCGTGAGCGTCACCGGACGCGTGGGGGCGGACCGTCCGCCGGGCCCCCTCGAGGAGCGGCACGCGCGGTCGCGGTCCTTCCGCAACGTCAGCGACGGCGACGCGTCCGAACGGCTCACGTCCACGCACTGGCACATCGCGACCGCGCTCGGCCTGGGCTGGATGCTCGACGGGATCGTCATCGCGCTCTACGCGCTGATCGTCCCGTACCTGTTGGAGGACTTCGGGATCAGCCTGAACTCGCTGACCCTCGCGGTGACGGTCACCGGCATCCTCGCCGCGTTCGCCGCCTACTTCTGGCCGTGGCTGGCCGACCGCATCGGCAGGCGCACCGCGTTCATCGTCAACGTGGCGCTGACGTGTGCGTTCCTGGTGCTCATCGTGGTGTCGCGGAACTGGCTGTTCTTCATCGTGTTCTACACGTTGATGCGCGTGACGATCGCGGGTGAGTGGGCCATCGGTTCCCTACTGACGGTGGAGACCTGGCCCGCCCGGCACCGCGCCAAGATCCTGAGCGCGGCCCGGTCCCTCTACGGCTACGGCGTGGTCGTCGCCGGACTCACCGGCACCTACATCATCGCGCCCCACGGCTGGCGGTGGGCGTTCCTGGTGCCGGCGGCGATCGGCCTGCTGGCGATCTACGTCCGGTTCCTCTGCCCGGAGTCGCCGGCGTGGGTGCGGAACCGCGACGCCGTGATGGCGCGCACCGAGGACGCACCCCCGGAGGACCGGCCGACCTGGGCCGAGCGCGCCCGCAAGGCGTCGGTCGGCCAGCTGTTCGAGCCGGGCCAGCGCAAGCGGACCTATGTCGCCCTCTTCGTCGCCGCCACGGCAACGATGTCCTGGTACACGCTGGGCTACTGGGCGCCCTTCTACCTCAAGGAGACCCACGGCTGGTCCACCGCCGAGTACAGCAACTGGTACATCTGGTGGGGCGTCGCCGGCGCCTTCGGCTACTACCTCATGGGGTGGATCGCCGACCGGTGGAGCCGGTTCCGCGCGATGCTCACCGGCAACGTCATCTTCATCGTCACGCTGATCCCGTGGGCGCTGGCGACCGAGTCCTGGCAGCTGTGGGTGTTCGGGCTGGCGTCGAACTTCGGCCTGATCGGGGTGTGGGGCACGGTCCTCACCTACACCGCCGAGCTGTACCCGACCCGCATGCGCGGGGTGGGGATGGGTCTGACCTGGATGGTCGCGGGCTTCCTCGGCGTCCTGGTGCCCTACGGCGCCCTGTGGGTCCGCAACGTCACCGGCTCCTTCACCGCCGCCTTCATGCTCATCCCGGTGCTGCTCGTGATCCAGCTGATCGGCCTGCTCATCGCACGGATGGACTACGCGGGCAAGCAGCTGGACTCGATCGCGACCTGAGCGCGCCGGCGGCCGCCGCGATTCGACGGCGGCCGCCGGAGGGATGTGCGGTCAGCCCGCGCGCAGCCGCGGGGTGCGCTGCAGGGCGGTGCGGGCCACGGCGAGGTGGTGGGCCACCTCGGCCGCGATCAGCTCGCTGTCGGCGGCCGCGTCGCCGGTGGCGCGGGCGCGGTGGCTGTCCACCAACGCCTCGAGCGAGGCGAGGAGGCGGTCGCCGATGTCGGTGCGGCGTTCGTCCAGGGACGGGGCGGGCTGGTCGGAGAGTGCGGGTACGGCGGACATGGCTGTGCTCCGGAAGGACGCAGGGTCGGGGACGACGGTGCGGCCGCGCCGGCGGATCGCCGGCGGGCGGGCGCGGTGGCCGTCACCGACAGAGGGCGGCCTCGGTGCGGCAGAAGTCGACGTGCCGGCGCCGCGACCAGATCCCGCGGTCCCAGGTGCGCACGGCACGTACTCAACCCGTCACCCGAACCGATTGTCAAGAGCATGAACGCTCGGTGTCGCCGCCACCACATCGGCCCTGACCAGGGGAAACGTCCGGACCTTCGGACGTGGGACCACATGCTGGACGCGCCGACCGCAGTCCTCCGGATCCGACCGCTACGGCGTCGCCACCGAGCCGGCGGCCTCCATGATCCGGGCCAGCGCCGCCGACGACGACGGGTAGGCGCGGCCGGGCGGGAGCTCCGCCAGGGCCGCCACGGCCTCGACGATCGCGGCGTCGCCGGCCGGGTCCTCGGGGTCGGGCAGGGCCACGGCGTCGGACTCGACGATCCGCACCCGCGCCACCAGCCCGCCGCCGATCTCGAACACCGATCCCGACTCGTCGCAGTCGGCCGAGCTCAGGTACGCGACGAGCCCGCTCACCCGCGCGGGGTCGAGACCCGCGAGCAGCTCCGGTGGCATCAGCGGCTCGGTCATCCGGGTACGGGCCACGGGAGCGATCACGTTCGCGCGGATCCCGTACCGCTCCCCCTCGAGGGCGAGCGTGGAGCCGAGCCCGAGCATCCCGGACTTGGCCGCGGCGTAGTTGGCCTGGCCGAAGTTGCCGTACAGCCCGGACGCCGACGACGTGAGCACGATCCGGCCGCTGCCGGACTCCTTGAGCGCGGGCCAGGCCTGCAGGACGCAGTACATGCTCCCGGCGAGGTGCACCCGCAGGACGGTGTCGACGTCGTCGGCGGTCATCCTGGCGACCGAGCGGTCACGCAGCACCCCGGCGTTCGCCACGAGCGCGTCGAGCCGGCCGAACTCGGCGAGCGCGGTCTCGACCGCCGTCCGCGCGCCCGCCTCGGTGCCCACGTCGGCGACGCAGGCGACCGCCCGGCCACCGCCCGCCACCAGCTCGTCCACCACGGCCGCGGCCGCTCCGGGCTCGCCCGGGGCACCGTCGAGTGTGGAGCCGTCGTCGGCCACGACGACCGCCGCGCCGCGGGCCGCGAGGGCCCGGGCGTGCGCCCGCCCGAGACCCCGCGCACCACCGGTCACCAGGGCGACCCTGCCCTGCAGGTCGAAGGTCATTTTTCCGGTCTACCGCCGCGGTCGCCGTCCGGACAACATCTCACCGCAGTGCGGAGGCGGTGAGAGGAATCACACGCTGCAGCGACGACGCCTACGCGCCGTCGCGGTCCGCGGCCGGCCCCGGCAGGGAGCGCAGGGGGTTCTCGGTGGTCCACCCGAGGCTCCACGCGGCCTCCGCGGGCTCCCCGGCGGCGTCGGCGAAGGCGCTCAGCGCGGCGACCAGGCCCCGACGCCGGCGGACGGGCATCTTCTCGAGCGTGTCCTGGATGGCCTGCCGGCGCTGCACGGTCACGTCGTCGACGAGCTGTGCGCCGGCCTCGGTCAGCTGCAGGAGCAGGTTGCGCCGGTCGGCCGGGTCGTCGCGGCGGTCGAGCAGCCCGGCGGCCACGAGCCGGTCGCAGGCCCGGCTGGCGTTGGAGGGGTGCACCTCCAGGCTCGCGGCGATGGCGCCCAGATTCAGCGGCCCGCGGCTGGCGATCATGACCATGATCCGCAGCTGCGGCAGGGTGACGCGGTCCTCGATCGCGGCGAACGAGCGGGCGGTGACCCCCACGAGCACCCGGGCCGTCCGCATCACGGCGTCGACCTGCTCGCGGGTGGGCGGATCGGGGACGGCGGCCGCGTCGGTCATGTCCGTAGTGTCGCGTACCCGTCCCGCCGACGGCCCGAGCGTGGCCGCCACGACCGCGGACCCAGCGGGCGCTCGCGGTCGTGCTCCTCCGCGAGGTCGCGCAGGCGGCCGTCGAGCAGGTGGTCGACGGTGACGAGCCCGACCAGCCGCGCGGGGTCCGCGCGGTCGACGACCGGCGCCGCGGTGATCCCGTGCCGCGCGAACCGCGACGCGATCTCGCGGAGGGTGTCGTCGGCGTGCACCACGACCGGATCGGCGATCAGCACGTCCGCCACCGTCCGGGCCTCGCCGGGCGCCACGAGGGACTGCCGGGGCACCGCGCCGTGGAGCCGGCCGCCGTCGTCGACGACGGGATACAGCCGTTGCAGCGGCGCATCGGCCCGCGGGCTCCCGTCGGCGCCCCGGCGGGCCAGGGTGGCGGCCAGCAGGTCGCGCGACGCCGGGAGCGGCGCGTCGGGCGGCAGGACGGCGGGCGCGGCCGCCATCACCTCGTCGGCGAGCAGGACCTCGAGCGGGTCGACGTCGTACTCGCGGGAGAGGTGGTAGCCGCGCCGGGCGATCTTCTCGGTCAGCACCGAGCGGCGCAGCAGCAGGGCCGAGAGCCCGTAGGCGGAGGCCGACGCGATCAGCAGCGGCACCAGCGCGGACCATGCATGGGTCAGCTCGAGGGAGAACACGACCCCGGTGAGCGGCGAGCGCATGACCCCGCCCACCACCGCCGCCAGCCCGACCATCGCCCAGAACCCCGGGGCGACCGCGGGGAAGACCAGCCCCTCCACCGCACCGAGTGCGGCGCCGATCATGAAGACCGGGGCGAGCACCCCGCCGGAGGTGCCCGAGCCGAGCGACAGCCCCCACATCAGGCTCTTCACCAGCAGGATGCCGACGATCAACGACATCGTGGCGTGCCCGGTGAGCAGCTCGTCGATGACGTCGTACCCGACCCCCAACGCCCGCGGCTCGATCAGCCCGCCCACGCCGATGATCAGCCCGCCGATCGCGGGCCACCACATCCAGTGCACCGGGAGCCGGGCGAACTGGTCCTCGGAGAAGTAGACGAGCGCGGTCACCGCGATGGCGAGCAGCCCGCCGACCAGCCCGGCGCCGACACAGAGCAGGTCGACGACCGGGGTGGCGTCGGCGCCCCCGAGGTCCACCGGGAAGAGCGGGTCGGCGCCCAGCAGCGGGGCGCGCACGACGGTCGCGACGGCCACCGCGCAGGTGACGGGCAGGAAGCTGCGGGGCCGCCACTCGAACAGCAGCAGCTCGACGGCGAGCAGGACCGACGCGAGCGGCGCGTTGAACGTCGCCGCCATGCCGGCCGCGGCGCCGGACACCATCAGCGCCTTGCGTTCGTCGGCGGACAGGTGCAGGTGCTGTGCCAGGATCGACCCGACCGCGCCGCCGGTCATGATGATCGGGCCCTCCGCGCCGAACGGCCCGCCGGTCCCGATGCTGATCGCCGCGGACGTCGGCTTGAGCACGGCGATCCGCGGAGCGACCCGGCTGTGGCGCATCAGGATCGCCTCGATGGCCTCGGGCATCCCGTGGCCGCGGATCTTCTCCGAGCCGTACCGCGCCATCACCCCGATGACGAGGCCGCCGACCACCGGCGCGCACAGCACGAGCCACCACGGGTGGGGCGCGCCCCCGGGGCTCACCATCTCGGTGGACAGGCGCTGGAAGAACACGGCGTTGGTGATCAGCGCGATCAACCGCAGCAGCGCCCACGCCGCGGCCGCGCCGAGGGCACCGATCGGCACCGCCCAGGCGAGGGTCACCAGGACGCGGCGGTCGAGCGTGAAGTCACCCAGGTGGCGGGGCAGCGGCGGGCCGTTCCCGTCGGCGGCGGTCGGGCGGCGGTCGTCGGGGATCACCGCGTCATCGTGACCGGCTCAGCCCCGATAACGCAATCATTGCGCCCTAGCACACATCACGGACGCCGTCGTCACCCCGCGGGGCCGGCTTGATCTGCATCCCGGGACGCCGGCGATGCACGGTGAGGTAGCCGAGACCCTCGCCGCCCGCGCGCAGCCGGCGGGTGGACCCGCGCGGCAGCCAGAGCATCGTCCCCGCGGCGAGGGCCAGCGGGCCGTCGGCGCCCTCGAGGGTGCCGCTCCCCGAGACGACCACCAGGAGGACGTCGAGGTCGGACTCCGTGTGGGTCTCGACGACCTGACCGGCGCCGAGGTGCAGGACGTTGGCGTCGAGCTGGCGGCCCGGCTCGGTCAGCCGCCACACCACCCCGGCCGGCACGGTCGCGTCGTCGGTCAGGAGGGGGCGCAGGTCGTGCACCACCCGCGGGGCGGTCGCTCGCTCGTCGGACATGGCCGAGACTCTGCCGCTCCCCGCCCGTCCCCGTTCACCACGGTCCCGACCGAGGGGCGGCGTCAGGACCTCCGCCACGGCAGCAGCCGGCCGCGCCGAGCACCCCGACCCGGCCAGGTAACCGAGGTAGGTGGCGACAGCCGAGCCGACGGCCGTGGGCCGATGCCGGATGTTGTCCGGCGGAGGACGGCGAGGGCGATGAGGACCGCGGCGCCCAGCAGCGCGGCGCTCAGGGTCAGTCCGAGCGCGTAGCCACCGGTCAGCGCCTCGGGGGTGAGGACCGGGCCGGTGCGGTCGTGGGCCGCGGTGCCGAGGGCGGCCAGCCCCAGCGAGGCACCGATCTGCCGTGAACTGTTCAGCAGTGCCGAGGCGCTGCCGGACTCGTGGCGGGCGACGCCGTCGGTGGCGGTGGAGACCACCGGTCCGAGGCAGAGCCCGAACCCGATGCTCGCGACGATCGAGGGCCCCAGCACGTCGACGGCGAACGACCCGTCGGCGCTGATCAGGCCGAACCACGCGAACCCGGTCGCGGTCAGCGCTCCGCCGACGACCAGCAGGGTGCGGGGCGCGAGGCGGTACCCGAGCCGGACGGCGAGCACGGACCCCACCACCACACCGAGCGCGAACGGCAGGAACATCAGGCCGGTCAGGGCCGGTCCGACCCCGAGCACCCGCTGCAGGTAGAGGGACACGAAGTAGAACGCCGAGGCCATCGCCGCGCCGACCAACAGGTTGTAGGCGTTCGCGCCCGCGACCGAGCGGTGGGCGAACAGGCCGGGCCGGACCAACGGCTCGCGGGACGTGGTCCGCTCGACCACGACGAACGTGGCCAGCAGCGCGGCGGCGACCGCCAGGGTCGTCAGGGTGACCGGCGAGGTCCACGCGTATCGATCGGTGCGGACGATCCCGAACACCAGCAGCGTCGTGCCGGCCGTGGCCAGGACGGCCCCGAGGACGTCCGGACGTCCGCCCCGCACCGGCGCCGGACCGGCGTCGACCCGGGCGGCCAGGGCCAGCGCGGCGACCACGATAGGCACGTTCACGAGCATCACCGCGCGCCAGCCCGCGTACTCGGTGAGCAGGCCGCCGGCCAGGACGCCGAGGGCGGCACCGGCGGCGTTCGTCGCACTCCAGACCCCGAAGGCCCGGACGCGCGCACGACCCGAGGGAAAGGCCGAGGTCAGCAGGGCCAGCGCGGCCGGGGCGAGCGCGGCGGCACCGACGCCCTGCGCGGCGCGCGCGGCCACCAGCTCCCAGGGCACCTGGGCGAGTCCGCCGGCGAGGGACGCGACCCCGAAGAGGGCGAGCCCGCCCAGCAGGACCCGTCTGCGGCCGTACCGGTCCGCTGCCTTCCCGCCCAACAGGAGCAGCCCGCCGAAGGCGAGCGCGTAGGCGTGGATCACCCAGGTCAGGCCCACGTCGCCGAACCCGAGGCCGGCGGCGATCTGCGGCAGCCCGACGTTCACGACCGACAGGTCCAGCGACACCAGGAACTGCACGAGGGCGGCCGCGGTGAGGATACGGCCTGACCGGCCGGCGTCGAGCGCCGGACGTCCGGTCGTCGCGCCCACGCTCGCCGTCACGACCCGACCTCCCGGCCGCTCTCGCCGGTGCGCGCCCGCTCGTGCTCGGTCCCCGCGCGCGGGGTGACGACCAGCAGGTCCGCGGGCTCGACGAGCGTCAAACGGTGCCAGCACCCGGCGGGGACGACCAGGGCCCGGCCGGAGGTGAGGCTGGCGGCCGGCGTGCGCCCGTCGCCGTGGTCACGCAGGTACACGGTGACCGCGCCGGACAGGACGCAGAGCACCTCCTCCCCGGCCGGGTGGCGCTCCCACACGTCGGAGTGCAGGGCCCGGTCGCCGTCGGCGCGGTGCGCGGCGATCGTCCACGCGCCGTCGACGCCGGTTCCGGGCCGGGCGCCCGGCTCGGCGACGCCGTCGCGCAGCCGGATCGCGGTGTCGAACAGGACGAAGCTGGTCACGTAGTTTCGGAACATGTTCGGAAAGTACGTCCGACGCCCTCGGCCGTCGAGTGCATTTCGGGTCCTCCGGCTTCGTCGGGCGGACCGGGGCAGCATGATGGGGCGGTGCCCCGCCAGACGTCCGTGCCGTCCGCGCCCGGTCGCACCGGTCGACCGCCGGTGACCTCCCGCGCCGAGATCCTGACGGCGGCCCGTCGGATCATCGACGAGGACGGCTGGGAGAAGCTGACCATTCGCCGGCTGGCCGCCGAGGTCGGCGTCGGGCCGACGACGCTCTACCACCACGTCCGGGACAAGCAGGACCTGCTCGTCCAGCTCATCGACGACCAGGCGGCCGGGACCCCGCGCCCCGAGCTGCCGGACGAGCCGCGGGACCGGATCGTGGTGGCCGCCCTCGCGCTGCACGACTTCCTCGTGGCGTGGCCCTGGGCGGCGGAGGTCCTCAGCGTCGACGGTTTCGCCGGCCGCCTCGGCGAACCGTCGATGTGGATGGTCGAGACCGTCGTGGCCGGGGCGATCGACCACGGCTGCACGCCCGACCAGGCCGTCGACGTCTTCCGCAACGTCTGGTACTTCACGGTCGGCGAGACCCTCGTCCGCGCCCACAGCAAGGCCCGACGACCCGCAGGGGCGCCCGGACGGTCGGACTTCTTCGGCACCCTCGACGCGTCCCGGCTCCCCCGGCTCGTCGGCATCGGCGACCGGTGGCCGGTCCTGGCCGCCCGGGACACGTTCCCCCGGGCGCTCGAGGCGATCGTCGACGGGCTGCTCGCCCAGGCCACGGCGCCTCCGTAGGGCCACCCTTCTCCCCGCGCCTCCGGACGGTTAACGTTCGTTCGTTCAGACTGGGAAGGGGGCGTCCGTGGGCGAACTCGTGCTCCGCACCGACCACGACGGCTGGACGGTGCTGACGCTGAACCGTCCGGAGAAGCTCAACGCGCTCACGGTGGCGATGTTCGCCGAGCTCAGGGCGTACGTCGAGACCCTGCGGGAGGACGCGGCGGTCCGGTGCGTCGTGCTGCGCGGCGCCGGCCGGTGCTTCTCCGCGGGTCACGATCTGGCGGACATCGGTGCCGGCGAGGTGGTGCCGTCCCGCGGCTGGCACAGCGAGACCCTGCGGATGCTGGAGAAGCTGCCGCAGCCGGTCGTCGCGGCCGTGCACGGGCACTGCTACACCGGTGCGCTCGAGGTCGCGCTGGCCGCGGACTTCCTGATCGCCGCGGACGACGCGCGCTTCGGCGACACCCACGCCAAGTGGGCGTTGACCCCGGTCTGGGGCATGAGCCAGCGGCTCCCCCGCCGCGTCGGGGTCGCGACCGCGAAGCGGCTGATGTTCACCGCGGACATGATCGACGCCGCCGAGGCCGTCCGGATCGGGCTGGCCGAGTACGCCGTCCCGGTGGCGGACTTCGACGCCGAGATCGCGTCCCTCGCCGGCCGGATCGCCGCGCATTCCCCCTTCTCCCATGCGGCGAACAAGCGCCTGCTCGACGCCACCGACGGCCGCCCGCTCGACGCCGGCCTGCAGTGGGAGGTCACCGAGGGCGAGGGCCGCGGCCCGGACGCCCGGGAGCGCATCGCCGCCTTCACGAGCCGGAAGGGCTGAGCCGCATGGACATCGCGCCGGACGCCGACCTGGAGAAGTTCCGCGAGGAGGTCGCGGAGTTCCTCGACACCGCGCCCACCCCGGAGATCCGCGAGGCCGGCCGCAAGACCACCAGCGTCTTCGGCCCGTTCGAGCAGGTCATGGCCTGGCACCGGATCCTGCACGCCCGCGGCTGGTCCGCCCCGGACTGGCCGGTCGAGCACGGCGGCACCGGCTGGTCGGTCGAGCAGCGCTACGTGTTCGCCGAGGAGTACCAGCGCCGCGGCCTGCCCCCGTTGTTGCCCAACGGCCTGCGCATGATCGGCCCGCTGCTGATGGAGCTCGGCACGCCCGAGCAGCAGGCCCGCTACCTGCCCGGGATCCTCTCGGGCGAGGACTACTGGACCCAGGGCTACTCCGAGCCCGGCGCCGGCTCCGACCTCGCGTCGCTGAGCACCATGGCCGTGCCGGACGGGGAGGACTACGTCCTCAACGGCAGCAAGATCTGGACCACCTACGCCCACCACGCCAACCGGATGTTCCTGCTCGTCCGGACCAGCCGCGAGGGGAAGAAGCAGCAAGGCATCACGTTCCTGCTGCTCGACCGCATGGACCTCCCCGGCCTGGAGGTGCGCCCGATCATCGGGCTCGACGGCGCGCCGGAGCAGTGCGAGGTGTTCTTCACCGACGTCCGGGTGCCGCAGGCCAATCGGGTCGGCGCCGAGAACGACGGCTGGTCGGTGGCCAAGCAGCTGCTCAAGCACGAGCGCGGCGGCTCCGCGCACAGCCCGATGCTGCGCCGCAGGCTGGAGGTCGCCCGCGCGGTCGCGGCGGAGACGCCGTCGGGCTTCGGCGGCTCCCTCGCGGACGACCCGGCCTTCCAGCGGGACCTCGGCGAGCTGGAGGCCGAGCTCGCCTCCTACGAGCACTTCGAGAAGCTCGCGATCAGCGGGCACCCGATCGCGAAGGACCCGGCCTACCCGTCGTTGAACAAGGTCATGAGCTCCGAGCTCACGCAGCGCATCTCGGTGCTGATGACCCGGGTCGTCGGCCTGGACGGGCTGGCGGACCAGCGCGAGGCGCTGCACGTCGGGTCGGAGGTCGAGCCGCTCGGCGGGGACCTCGCGCTCGTCGCCGTGCCGTACTACCTGAACAGCCGCGCGACCACGATCTACGCCGGCACCAACGAGGTGCAGCGCGATCTCGTCGCCCGCACCCTGCGTTCCTGACCGGAGGCCGCCGTGGACTTCACCTTCACCGAGGAGCAGGTCCTGCTCCGCGACACCGTCACGCGGTCGCTCGAACGCGACTACTCCTTCGAGGCCCGCCAGGGGATAGTCCGCTCGGAGCGGGGCTGGTCGCCGGAGGTCTGGGCGCGGCTGGTCGGGCTCGGGCTCACCGCCCTCCCGTTCCCCGAGGCCGTCGGTGGGCTCGACGGGTCCATCGTGGACGTGGTCGCGGTGGCCGAGGTGTTCGGCGCGCACCTGCTCGTCGAGCCGTGGGTCGCGTCGGTCGTGCTGGCGGGCGGTGTACTGGCTGCCGTCGAGGACCAGGAGACGCTGGCACGGATCGCCTCCGGGGACGCGATCGGCGCGCTGGCCCACGAGGAGGGCCGCGGCACACCCGATCCTGCGTTGATCACCACGACGGCCGAGCGCAGCGGGGACGGGTACGCCCTGACCGGCGAGAAGCGGGTGGTGCTGCACGGAGCGTCCGCGGACGTGCTGGTCGTCACCGCGCGGCTCGACGCGGGCCCGGCCGTCTTCCTCGTCGATCCCTCGGTCCCCGCGGCCACCGGCTTCACCACGGTCGACGGCCGCCGCGCCGCGCACCTGCGGTTCGACGCCGCGCCCGCCACCCTGCTCGCCGCGGACGCGGAGCAGCTCCTCCGCGAGGCCCTCGACCGCGCGCTCGTGGTCCTGGCCGCAGAGGCCGTCGGCGCGACGGGCGAGCTGCTGCGCCGCACCGCCGAGTACGCGTCCACCCGCGAGCAGTTCGGCGTGCCGATCGGGACGTTCCAGACGGTGGCGCACCGCCTCGCCGACATGAAGATCGCGTACGTCAAGGCGCGCTCGACGTTGCTCTACACGACCGCACTGGCGGAGGCGGGCCGGCTCGGGCCGCAGGACGTCGCAGTGCTGAAGGCGCAGGTCGGACGGCTCGGCCGGCTCGTCGGCGAGTACGCGATCCAGACCCACGGCGGGGTGGGGATGACCGACGAGCTGCCGATCGGCCACCTGCACAAACGGATCCTCGCGGTCGACGCGATGTTCGGCGCGGCCGACCACCACCTCAGGCGGCTCGGCGCGGGCCTGCCCGCGGCACCGGCGACGACCGGCTGAGCCGCCCCGCCACACCGGCCGGCGACGCCCGGCCGACGGGGGGTCGGGGCGCTCACCGCCGCCCTGCCGCCTCCCGCCACGCCCGTCACCCTTGACGATCGGGGCGTCCCGGCGTCCGAGCCCGGTCAGAACCGCCAGTGCGTGGCGCCCCCGGAACCGGTGGTCGCGAGTGCGGTCGCCGAGCGCGCCGTGATCCGGTAGACCGCCCACGGGGGCGGGCCTGCCGACGGGGCGCTGAACTCGGCGGTCAGTGCCTGCCCCGAGTCGTCGACCCGGCACGGCCATCCTTCCGCGGCCCATCCCGTGCCATCGCCGCGACGGTCGCCGGATCGGTGACCCGCTCCGCGGACCCGTGCACGGCGAGATCGAACTCCTCCGTGGCGAGGCTCAGCGCGCACCGGGGGTCGCGGGCGAGGTTCCGGCCCTTCCGCGTCCCCTCCCCCGTCTCGAACCAGAAGGCGCCGTCGGCCCAGAGCGCCCCGACCGCCGTCACGTGGGGGCTGCCGTCCGGCCCGAGCGTGGTCAGCCAGCAGGTGTGCCGGTTCGGCCCGCCCGCGCCGGGGGCCTGCGGGAACCCCGCGTCGAGTCCCGCCCGGATCCGGTCCCAGTCCAGCGTCGGCAGGTCGTAGAGCTCGGCCAGGTTCGTCGCGTCCATGCAGGATGAGACCGCCGGAGGCCCGCCGGCTCATCGGTCGCCGGCGCGGAGCGCGCGTCAGTCCGTGAGCAGCAGGGTGTAGAGCCTGGCGATGAGCCCGTCCTTCACCAGGGCGATGTCCATCCCCCGGACCACCGGCGGCTCCCCCTCGGGGCCGAACCCCCACGCGAGGTGGCCGAGGTCGCGGGCGACGCGGACCGGCCCGTCGGGCGTGAACACGAACCCCGGTGACCGGTCGAGGAGATCCCGCGCCTTCTCGTCGACCGCCTCGTGTCCGGTGACGGTCCCCTCCGGATCGGAGAACTCCACGTCGGGGACGTAGGTGCGAGCGACGGCGGCCCTCCGCCGCTCCGCGTCCCGCTCGTTGAAGACCTCCAGCAGGTTCGCCTGCATGAGCTCCGGAATCGTGGCCACCAGGCATCTCCTCCGCGGACGGACGTCGGCGATCAACCTAGCAGCGGGATGGTCTTGACCCACGACGACCTGATCGACTTAGGTGAGCGGAGCCTAACTACGGAGTCGTGATGGGTGTGTCGAGAACGGCGGTCGCGATCGTCGGTGTGGTCTGTGCGGTCCTCCTGGCCGGCTGCAGCAGCGGCCCGGCCGACTCCACCGCGCCGACGGCGGCCGCGCCCGCACCGGGCGGGGCGGACCAGTTCCCGGTCACGATCACGCACGCCTACGGCACCACCACCGTGCCGGCGAAGCCGCAGCGCATCGTCGCTCTGGGCTACAACGACGTGGCAGTGGCCAACGCCGTCGGCGCACCCGTGGTGGGCGCGGTGCGCAACTACTCCGGCGCGGCGAACCTGCCCTACATCCGCACGCCGCTGCCCGAGGACGTCCTCGGCATCCAGGCCGACGTGAGCGCCGGCGTCGACGTCGAGAAGGTCGCCTCCTACCGGCCCGACCTGATCCTCGGCGTGTCCGCGTCGATGATCCGCGACCGGACGACCTACGAGCGCCTGTCGCAGATCGCTCCCGTCGTGGTCTACGAGAAGGGCCTCTACGCCTCGTCCATGCAGGACGACGCCCGGCAGGTCGGGCGCGCCATCGGGGAGGCCGCCGCGGTCGACGCCCTGGTCGCCGACTCCGACGCCCGCGTCGCGACGCTGCGGTCCGAGCTCCCGGGCCTCGGCGACCGCACGTACCTCTACGGCCAGGCGCGCGGCGAGATCCTCCCGATGGTCGTCGGCGAACAGAACCTCTCGACCGCCTTCATGCGGTCGCTCGGGCTGCGGATCCCGGACAACTTCCGCGACGCCCCCGCCTCCGCGGCGCTCGCCCCGGGCACCGTCGGCGTGAGCTACGAACAGGTCGGCATGCTCGATTCCGCCGACCTCCTGTTCATGACCTTCGCCGGCGACGGCGACCGCGCGAGGTTCGAGGGCAACGCGCTGGTGCAACAGCTGCGCCCGGTCCGCGAGGGGCGCTACCTCCCCCTGACCCTCGACCAGGCCGTGGCCCTGCAGGCCCCGAACGTGGTGTCGGTCGGCTGGCTGCTCGACCAGCTCGGGCCCACCCTGCAGAAGGCGGCCGGCCCGGGCCGATGAAGCAGTCGCTCTATACCTGATCCAGTGCAGCTGTCAACCCGTTGCAATACGGAGTGACGGCGATCACCATCGGAATCACGTTGTCTCTGACGTCGGCCCGGCGAGGAGCGGCCCGTGATCCCGATCGTCGAATTCGTCCTGGGCATCGCGGTGCTGGTCTACTGCGCCGAGAAGCTCATCGGTCAACTGGTCGGGGTCGCCAGCAGGTGGGCGATCTCGCTGTTCCTCATCGCGGTCGTGTTCACCGGGATCGAGTTCGACGATCTCGCCTTCGGCGTCGTGCTGAACGTCGAGGGCCTGCAACAGGTCGCGCTGGGCACCGTGATCGGGACCACGATCGCGATGACCGGGATCGTGCTCGCCCTGGCGGCGATCATCGCCCCCTGCCGCGTCGACGTCCCCCGGGACTACCTCGTGCTGTTCGTGGCCGCCCCGGTGGTGATGTTCGCCCTCGCGCTGACCGGGGTGCTGACGCTCGTCACCGGCGTCGTGCTGGTGGTCCTGTTCGTGGCGTTCGTGGGCTGGATCGGCTATCGCGAGTACTCCTCCCGACGACCGGTGTTCCGCAACGCGGAGCTCTACGAACAGCTCGAGAAGGTCGGCGCGGGGGGCACGGCGACCATGACGGCCACCGGCGGCGGGGACACCCCGGCCGGCGGTTCCGGGGGCACCACGGCCGGCGGCTCCGGGGGCACCACCGGGTCCGGCGGTTTCGACCTCCCGACCGACCTGCGGATCGACCAGGGGTTCCTCAAGGCCCGCCGGCAGTCCCGCTGGGGCGGGCTCGGGCTCGCCGTGCTGGCGCTCGCCGGGCTCGTCGTCGGGGCGTTCGTCGCGGCGCGGGGGACGGACGGCATCCTCGACACCTTCGACATCGCCGGCACCGTCTTCGGCGTCACGATCGCCACGCTGGCGCTCTCCCTCGAGGACATCTTCCTCACCGTGGAGCCCGCCCGCCGGGGCGCGCCGGAGATCGGCGTCGCCAACGTCATCGGCAGCGTCGTGTTCTCGGTGACCGGCAAGCTCGGGATCGTCCTGCTCGTCGGCGGTGTGATCACCGTCGGCGACGACGTGCTCTCCTGGCACCTCCCGGTCATGCTCGTGATGACGGCGTTGTCGGCGATCTTCCTGGCGACCGGCCGGCTGCGGCGGTGGCACGGGATCGTCCTGCTCGCCCTGTACGTCGCCTACTTCGTCGTCAGCCTGGTGGTGTTCGGCGAGGTCCCGCTGGACAGCGACTGACGTCGGAGAGCGTCAGTAGGCCTGCTCCAGCAGGAACCGGCCGCCGTCGACCCGGATGACCGCGAGGCCGGCGATGCCCGCGGGGCCGTGCCGCTCGGGGGTGAACGTGTACACCGCGAGGGTGCCCGGGACCCCGGTCGTCCGCTCCAGGCGGTCGCGGATCGCGTCGCGGGTCTCCTGGGACCCGGTGGGGGCCGGGTCGGTCGCCCGCAGGGCCTCGACCGTCAGGTGGACGGCGTCCCAGGCGCCGGCGGCGGCCGGCGACGGCCTGGTGCCGTACTCCACCTCCCACGCGTCGACGAAGTCCGCGAGCACGGGGCCCTGTGGGTCGTCGGCCGGGATCTGGTCGCTGACCAGCATCTTCGGGCCCTGCAGCAGGGTGCCCTCGACCGCGTCACCGCCGAGCCCGATGTAGTGCGCGCCGGCCGCCCCGGAGGCCGGGAACAGCACGCCCGGGTAGCCGAGCACGAAGGCGTTGCGGGAGACGATCGCGGTCGGGAGGGCCGCCGACCACACCAGCGTGACGTCCGGGCGGGTGGCGGCGAGCGTCGTGAGCTGCGGTGTCATGTCGATCGCGTCGGCCGGGAAGACCTGGTTCCCGACCAGCTCCAGCCCGAACCCGGCGGTCATGCCGGGCAGCGCGTGCGCCGCCTCCCGCCCGTGGTCGTCGTCGGACGACAGGATCGCGACCCGTCGCCAGCCCTGCTCCCGCGCGTACGTCAGCTGCGCCCGCAGGGCCTCCACCCTCGCCGGGACCTGCGTGAACATGTATCTGGCCTCGGCCGGCGGCGAGATGACGCCGTCCGCCCCCGCCATCGCCGTCACCGGTGTGCGCAGGGTCCGGGAGAGCGGCCGTAGCGCCACGGCCTCGGTGCGCGAGCCCGGCCCGACCACCGCGACGACGTCCTCCTCCACGACGAGCCTGCGGTACTCGTCGGCCGCTCGACCGGCGTCGCCCCCGGTGTCCGCGACGACGAGCTCGACCGGCCGGCCGTGGACCCCGCCGAGGGCCGTGGTGCGCTGTGCGTAGAGCTGCAGCGCCCGGTGCCCGGGCCGGGAGACCGCGGCATCGGCGCCGGTGAGGCCGAGCAGCACACCGATCCGGTAGGGCGCGCCGGCCCGGCCGTCGTCACCGGTCGGCACGCTGCAGGCCGTGCTGCACGCCGCGGCGACCAGCAGCATCGCGATCGCGAGAGCGGCCGTGCGGAGCCGCCCGCGCGCACTGGTCCGGAACGTGTTCACCGTCGAACCGCTTCCGCCTCGGGAGGGGTGGGCGGGCCCTCCGTGTCGGACCAGTAAAGCCGAGCCCGGGACCGGCGCCAACCGCCCTGGGCGCCCGATCCCGTCCCCTTCTGGCAGGGTCAGCGCGGACGGGGTGGAACGGCGAGGAGGCCACGTGATCACCGGAGTGCACACCGTCCTCTACGCGGAGGACGCCGACCGAGCCCGCGCCTTCCTGCGCGACGTGCTGGGCCTGGCGCACGTCGACGCCGGCGACGGCTGGTTGATCTTCGCCGCGCCCCCGGCCGAGCTCGCGGTCCATCCCACCGACGCCGCCACCAGCGGGCGGCACGAGCTGTTCCTGATGTGCGACGACGTCGAGGCGACGCGGGCGGCGGTGCTCGCCGCCGGCGTCGAGGCCGGCCCGGTGGAGGACCAGGGCTGGGGCCTGAGCACGCGTCTGCGGGTCCCCGGGCTCGGCGACCTGGGGCTCTACGAGCCCCGCCACCCCACCGCCCTCGGCCTCGGCCTCGACCGACCCTGAGGCGTGTGCCCCGGTAGGTGTCCGGGACCGCGCCGAGCACGGCCGATCAGCCGGAGGGGAACGGCCTCACGCGTCCGCCTCCGTAGATCGCGCAGGTCAGGGCCCGGCGGCGATTCGTCTTGCCGCAGGGAGATCCTTTCGGAACTCTCGACCGTCGAGGTTCGCGCGGGCGAGGAGGCGGATGTGGATCGTGTCGACGACAAGAGGGCGACCACCCCTGCCGACCCGCACCGGCCGGGCCGGCCGGCGTGGTGGCAGGAGCTCAAGGGGTCGCTCCGGGGCCGCATGCGCGCGCTCGTGCTGGTGGTCCTGGTCGCCCTGTTCGGGCTGCTCGCCGTCGCGGTGGGCAGCATGGCGCAGGCGTCCACCGCCGACCAGGAGATGATGCAGCGGATCGGTCCGGCGCTGACGTCGGTCGAGCGGCTGCAGACCGCCTACGTGGACCAGGAGACCGGGCTGCGCGGCTACCTCCTCACCGGGCAGGACGGTTTCCTCGACCCGTTCACCGCCGCGGCGCCCCGGATCGCCGCCGAGCAGAACCTGCTCGGCACCCTCGTGCCCGAGCTGGCCGGCAGCCTGGCCGCGGTCGCCGTGGCCTACGACAACTGGTCGGCCAACGTCGCCCGGCCGTTCATCGACCTCCGCCGCGCGGGCGACGTCGCGCAGGCCTCGGCCCTGGCCGCCCAGGACGTGGGCAAGGGGCGCTTCGACGTGCTCCGCCAGCGCGTCGACACCCTCCGCACCCAGATCCGCGGCGAGGCGGACGCCGCCATGGCGGCCTCGTCGTCGGCGCGCCTGCGGCTGTTCGGCGTCCTCGGCGCCGTCGCCGCCCTCGGGATCGCCCTCGGGGTCGTCGCGATGCGGTTCCAGCGGCGTTGGGTGCTCGCCCCGCTCACCCGACTGGGCGACGACGTCGCCGCGGTGGCCGGCGGGGACTACGCCCACCCCATCCGCGACGACGGCCTGCGCGAGCTGGCCACGGTCGGCCGCGGCGTCGCGACGATGCGCGACCGCCTCACCGCCCACGCCGCCGAGACCGCGCGGACCGAACGCCTCCGCGCCCGTGCGGACCAGGCCGAACGCATGGCGGACACGCTCCGCCGCGACGTCATCGTCGAGCTGTCGTCGCTCACGCTGACCGTCACCGCCGTGGCCGGCCGCCATCCCCAAGCCGCGGCCGAGCTGCACCCCGTGGTCCACCGCCTCGACCTGGTCATCACCGCCATCCGGAACGCGATCTTCGGCAGCCCGGAGCCGTCGCCGCCGCAGAACTGAGCCCCGCCGCGTGCAGTCGGCGGTATGCGCCCGCCCGGGCCGCGACGAGAGTGGAGCCGCGTTGCACGTTGTCGGCGTCCAGGTCACATCCCCGCGACATCCCACCGGAGGCAGCGCATGGCCACGATCACCACGCCCGACGGGACCGAGATCTTCTACAAGGACTGGGGAACGGGCACGCCCGTCGTCTTCAGCCACGGCTGGCCGCTCTCGAGCGACGACTGGGACACCCAGATGCTGTTCTTCCTCCAGCAGGGATTCCGCGTCATCGCCCACGACCGGCGCGGACACGGACGCTCCACCCAGACGCCCGACGGGCACGACATGGACCACTACGCCGACGACCTCGCCGCGCTGACCGCCCATCTCGACCTGCAGGGCGCGGTGCACGTCGGGCACTCCACCGGCGGCGGCGAGGTCGTGCACTACATCGCGCGGCACGGGGCGAGCCGGGTGGCGAAGGCCGTGCTGATCAGCGCCGTTCCGCCGCTCATGGTGCAGACGGACGCCAACCCGGGCGGACTGCCCAAGAAGGTGTTCGACGACCTCCAGGCCCAGCTGGCCGCCAACAGGTCCGAGTTCTACCGGGCCCTGCCCTCCGGGCCCTTCTACGGCTTCAACCGCCCGGGCGCGGAACCGTCGGAGGCGATCATCGCGAACTGGTGGCGGCAGGGGATGATGGGCAGCGCGAAGGCGCACTACGACGGGATCGTCGCCTTCTCGCAGACCGACTTCACCGAGGACCTCAGGTCGATCGCCGTCCCCGTGCTGGTGATGCACGGCGACGACGACCAGATCGTCCCCTACGCCGACTCCGCCCCGTTGTCCGCGGAACTCCTGCAGAACGGGACCCTGAAGACCTACGAGGGCTTCCCGCACGGCATGCCGACCACCCAGGCCGACACGATCAACGCCGACCTGCTCGACTTCCTCCGGTCCTGACCGCGTTGCGCCGTGCGCCTGCCGCCCGGGCGTCAGCCGACGGGTGCGCGGGTCTTGAGCTCGGCGAGGATGTCCTGGACGCGCTCCTTGGCGTCGCCGAAGAGCATCTGGGTGTTCTCCCGGAAGAACAGTGGGTTCTGCACGCCGGCGTAGCCGGTGGCCATGGACCGCTTGAACACGATCACGTTCCCGGCCTCCCACACCCGCAGCACGGGCATGCCCGCGATCGGGCTGCCCGGGTCCTCGGCCGCGGCCGGGTTGACCGTGTCGTTGGCGCCGATGACGAGGACGACGTCGGTGTCGGCGAGGTCGTCGTTGACCTCGTCCATCTCCAGGACGATGTCGTAGGGCACCTGCGCCTCGGCGAGCAGCACGTTCATGTGCCCGGGCAGCCGCCCGGCGACCGGGTGCACCCCGAACCGCACCTCGACCCCCTGCTCGCGCAGCCGCCGGGTCAGGTCGGCGACCGGGTACTGGGCCTGGGCGACGGCCATCCCGTAGCCGGGGGTGATGACCACCGAGCGGGCCGACGCGAGCAGCTCGGCCACACCGGCGGCGTCGACCTCCCGGTGCTCGCCCTCCACGGCCGCCGCCGTCGACGCGGTGGCGCCGAACCCGCCCGCGATGACGGAGATGAACGAGCGGTTCATCGCCTTGCACATGATGTAGGACAGGTACGCACCGGAGGAGCCCACCAACGCGCCGGTGATGATCAGCAGGTCGTTGCCCAGCAGGAAGCCCGACGCCGCCGCGGCCCACCCGGAGTAGGAGTTGAGCATCGACACCACGACGGGCATGTCCCCGCCGCCGATCGACGCCACCAGGTGCAGGCCCAGCAGCAGCGCCAGCACCGTGAGCACGGCCAGCACCCACACCGCGGGCGTGATCACGAAGTAGACCGTGAGCGCCGCGAACACCACCAGCGCGCCCAGGTTCAGCGCGTTCTTGCCCGGCAGCATCAGCGGCGCCGACGCGATCTTCGCCGACAGCTTCAGGTAGGCGATGACCGAGCCGGTGAACGTCACCGCGCCGATGAACACCCCGATGGCGACCTCGGCGTGGTGGATGCCCAGCAACGACCCCTCCAGCTGCAGGTGGCCGGACTCCACTTCGAGGAAGCCGTTCCAGCCCACCAGCACCGCGGCCAGGCCGACGAAGCTGTGCATCAGCGCGATCAGCTCGGGCATGCCGGTCATCTCCACGACCCGGGCCCGCCAGAGCCCGATCGCCGCGCCGATGACCAGCGCCACCAGCAGCAACGCGATCCCGAGACCCGACGCCGAGCCGAGCGCCACGATCGCCGTGGCGACGAGCGCGATCGTCATGCCGGCGATGCCGAACACCACCCCGGAGCGGGAGGTCTCGTGGCGGGACAGCCCGGCGAGGCTGACCACGAACAGCAGGGCGGCGATGAGGTAGGCCGCCGTCGTCCACGTCTGCATGTCAGCTCCTGCCCGGGCTACGCGAGAACATCGACAGCATGCGGCGGGTCACCGCGAAGCCACCGACGATGTTGATGGCGGCCAGCAGCACCGCGACCGCGGCCAGGGCCGTGACCAGGGCACTTCCTGTGCCGATCTGCAGGATCGCGCCCACGACGATGATCCCGGAGATGGCGTTGGTGACCGACATCAGCGGGGTGTGCAGCGCGTGGTGCACGTTCCCGATCACGTAGAAGCCGATCACGATGGCCAGCACGAACACCGTCAGGTGCCCGGCCAGCTCCGGCGGGGCGAACGCGGTGACCCCGAACAGCGCCAACGCGCCGGCGATCCCGACCGCGGCCCGCGCCAGCGGCGAGCGCTTCTTCTCCGGCTCCTTGGTGACGGGCTCTGCGGCGGGCTGGGCGACCGGGGCCGCGCTGACCGACACCGGAGGCGGCGGCCACAGCGTCTCCCCCGCATGCGCCACGGTCAGCCCGCGCACCACCACGTCGTCGAGATCCAGGAACAGCCGCCCGTCCTTGGCCGGGGTGAGCAGCTTCAGCAGATTGACCACGTTGGTGCCGTAGAGCTGCGAGGCCTGCGCCGGCAACCGGCCCGGCAGGTCGGTGTAGCCGATGATCGTGACCCCGTTGTCGGTCACCACCACCTCCCCGGCCACCGTGCCCGCCACGTTGCCACCCTGCGCGGCGGCCATGTCCACGATCACGGAGCCCGGACGCATCGACGCGACCTGCTCGGCGGTGATCAACCGCGGTGCCGGCCGACCCGGGATCAACGCCGTGGTGATGATGATGTCCACGTCGCGGGCCTGCTCGGAGTAGATCTCCGCGGCGCGCCGGTCGTAGGCCTCCGACGTCGCCTTCGCATACCCGTCGGTGCTGGCCTCCTGCTCGACCTCCACCGCCAGGTACTCACCACCCAGCGAGCGGACCTGCTCGGCGACCTCGGCCCGCGGGTCGGTCGCCCGCACCACCGCGCCCAGGCTGTTCGCCGCCGCGATCGCCGCCAGCCCCGCCACGCCGACCCCGGCGACCAGCACCTTCGCCGGCGGCACCTTGCCCGCCGCGGTCACCTGCCCGGTGAAGAACCGGCCGAACGCGTGCGCCGCCTCGATCACCGCCCGGTACCCGGCGATGTTCGCCATCGAGGACAGCACGTCCAACGACTGCGCCCGGCTGATCCGCGGCACGGCGTCCATCGACAGCGCCGTGACGCCCTGCGCCGCGAGCGCGGCCACCCGCTCTTCCTCGAAGCGGGGCGCCAGCATCGCCACCAGCGTCGAACCGGACCGCAGCTTCTCGATCTCGTCCGGCTGCGGGGCGTTGATCGTGACCACCACGTCGGCGTCCCACACCGGCCCCTCGGACACCTCCGCCCCCGCGGCGGCGTAGGCGGCGTCGTCGAACCCGGCCCGCACACCCGCCCCGGACTCCACCGTCACGGCGTAGCCGAGGTCGACGGCCTTGCGGACCGTCTCCGGCGTCAACGCCACCCGCGTCTCCGCCTTCGTCGACTCCGCCACCACACCGATGCGCAGCGGCGGCGCGGGTGCTTCGGGACTGTCGCTCATTCGCTCTCCTCGATGTACGGCATCACTGTCGATCGGGGTGGAGGGGGCCGTCGTCACGCACCGGCCCGCAGGACGGAGGGGCCGGGTCACCGACGAACGACGACGCGGCCCTCGTCCCGCGAAGGCGCTTGGCAAAGTTAACGCACTTCTCGCCCCGCGCAGCGACGATCGCGTCACACCGAACGGGTGTGTCGTCGCGCCGCCCCCGCTCTGCGCCGCGGCGCGACAGCGCCGATCACGGGCGCCGTCCGCATCTCATGATCGCTCTCGGGGTGCACGGGCGGCTGCTGGAACGGCCGCTGATGCACGCAGAAGCCGATCACAGGCGGAGGCGCTCAGTAGGCGGCGATCAGAGGGAAGCAGGTCCGGGGGGCGCCCGCACAACCCCGTCCCCATGATCGTCGGTGATGTGCGTCGAGGGCCCCTCGACCGCCACCACCGCAGGGAAGCGCTGATCACGGCGCCGGGCGCACCTGATGACGTCTGAGTGGCTCGTCGGCGGTCGTCCTGCGGGTCAGGCGCGGAAGGTCGGCTTGCGCTTCTCCCGGAACGCGGCGACGCCCTCGGCGAAGTCCGGGCCGGTGAAGAGGGTGCGCTGGGCGCGGGCCTCGGCGACGAGGACCTGCCGCAGGTCGGTGTGGCCGGCGGCGAAGATCTCCTTGGTCGCGGCGAGCGCGGGGCGGGAGCGCCGGGCCAGCAGCTCGGCCCGCTCCAGGGCCAGCTCGACGGCTCCGCCCGGCTCGGCGAGGCGCTCGACGAGGCCGATCGTCGCGGCGTGCTCGGCGTCGACGACCTCACCGAAGAGGATCATCTCGGCCGCGCGGCCCTGGCCGATGCGCCGCGGCAGGGTCCAGGCCAGGCCGGCGTCCGTCGCGAGCCCGACACCGCCGAACGAGGCGCAGAAGCGGGCGTCGCGGGCCGCGACCACGTGGTCCGCCGCGGCGGCCAGCGACAGCCCCGCCCCGTAGGCGCCGCCCTCGACCGCGGCGATCACCGGCGTGGGCCCGGCGACCATCGCCTCGACGAGATCGGCGAGCAGCTGCAGACGCAGGATCCCGAGCTGCTCGTCGTCGCTCATCGACGAGATGTCCCCGCCGGCGGAGAAGAAGCCCTCCGCGCCGGTCAGGACCAGGACACGGACGGTGTCGTCGTCCGTCGCCGCGCGCACCGCGTCCCGCAGTTCGCGGCGCATCTCGACGGACAGCGCGTTGCGCCGTTTCGGGTCGGACAGGGTCAGCACCCGGACCGGCCCCCGGTCCTCGACCTCGACCTCGACCTCGACCTCGACCTCGACGAGGCCCTCAGACATCGAAGTCGACCGTCACCGTGTCGGACACCGGCAGGGTCTGGCAGGTCAGCACGAAGCCGGCCTCGACCTCCTCGTCCTCGAGGGCGAAGTTGCGGCGCATGGTGACCTCACCGTCGGTGACCTGCGCCCGGCACGTCCCGCACACGCCGCCCTTGCAGGCGAAGGGCAGGTCGCCGCGGACCTTCTGTGCGGCGTCGAGGACGGTCTCGTTGCGCGGCAGGGTCAGCTGGGTGGACCGCCCGTTGAGGACGACGGTGACCTCGCTGCCCTCGCCGACCTCGGCGTCGTCCTCGGCGCGGTGCACCGCGGGCGGCGGCTCGTCGACGTAGAACAGCTCGCGGTGGACCCGCTTCTTGTCCACCCCGAGCTCGCCGAGGACGGTCACGGCGTCCTCGGTCATGCCGAGCGGCCCGCACAGCCACCAGTGGTCGACGCCCTCGACGTCGACGAGCGACCCGAGCAGGATCCGCATCCGGTCCGCGTCGAGCCGGCCGTTGAAGATGTCCGCCTCGGTGGGTTCGCGGGAGAGCACGTTGAGCAGGTGCAGCCGGGGGCCGTAGGCGTTCTTGAGGTCGGCGATCTCCTCGGTGAACATCACCGTGTCGGTGCGCCGGTTGCCGTAGAGCAGGGTGACGCGGGTGTCCGCGTGCGCGGCGAGCAGCGACGCGGCGATCGACAGCACCGGGGTGATGCCCGACCCGGCGGCGACGAGCCCGTGGTGGGTACCGGCGGCGAGGTCGGGGGTGAAGGACCCGGCCGGGGGACCGACCTCGATCTCGTCGCCGACCTCGAGCCGGTCGACGAGCCACTCGGAGAACAGCCCGCCGTCGACCCGGCGCACGCCGACCCGCGGCTCGGCGCCGGCCGGGGCGCAGATCGAGTAGGAGCGCCGCTCCTCCCCCGCCTCGGTCTCGAGGCGGAGCGTCAGGTACTGCCCGGGGCGGAACGTGAAGTCCTCGCGCAGGTCGTCCGGCACCGCGAAGGTGACGGCCACGGCGTCGTCGCACAGCCGCTCCAGCGCGGACACCCGCAGCCGGTGGAAGCCGCTCTCGCGGGGCGCCACGACCTCGTCGTCGGCCCGGGTGCCGACGGCGGGCAGTGTGGTCGCGGGGGTCACCTCAGATCTCCTTCATGTGCTCGAAGGGCTCCTGGCACGACGGGCAGCGCCGCAGCGCCGTGCAGGCCGTCGGGCCGAAGCGGGAGAACTCCTCGGTCGACGGGGCGCCGCAGCGCGGGCAGCGGACCTGCGTCGACGGGGCGCCGAGGGACAGCGGGATCGGGCCGGCGGCGCGGGCTGGCGCCTTCCCCGGCGGGGCGATACCGGCCTCGGCCAGCTTGCGCCGGCCGGCCTCGCTGATCCAGTCCGTGCTCCACGCCGGCGAGAACACGGTGCGGACCGCGACGGAGTCGTAGCCGGCCTCGCCCAAGGCGATGCGGATGTCGTCCCGCATGACCTCGATGGCGGGGCAGCCGGAGTAGGTCGGGGTGATAGTGACGACCACATCGGCCCCGTCCTCCTCGACCGAGCGGATCACGCCGAGGTCGTCGAGGGTGAGCATGGGCATCTCGGGATCGACGACCCGGGCGACGACGTCCCGCGCGCCCAGGTCCACCCGCAGCTCGGGATCGGTCACCATGTCGCCCCCGGGTGCTCGCGGGCGACGCTCTGCATTTCCGCCAGGACGTGGCCGAGGCGCTCGGTGTGCACGCCCTGCCGGCCGCTGCGACCGCCGATCGTGCCCACCGGGGGCACGTCGGGCCGGGTCAGGGTGGCCCGGTCGAGGACCTGCGCGAGCACGGCCTCGAACTCCTCGCGCGTCCCGGCCGGGTCGACCGCGACGCCCGCCTCGACGAGCCGGTGTTCCTCGTCCGAGGTGCGGAACAGCTCCTCCACGTACGGCCACGCCCAGTCCAGCCCGGCCTGCACGCGCCGGTGCGACTCCTCCGTGCCGTCGCCCAGGCGCAGGGCCCAGCGGGCGGCGTAGTCGCGGTGGTACGTCAGCTCCTTGACGCCCTTGCCCGCCACTGCGGCGATCACCGGGTCCTTCGAGTCCAGCAGCCGGTGCAGCAGCGCGAGCCGCCAGGTCGAGAAGATCAGCAGCCGGGCGATGCAGCGGCCGAAGTCCAGCTCGTCGGACTGCTCGGCGAGGGCGACGTTGCGGAACCCGGCCTGGTCGCGCAGGTAGGCCAGCGCGTCCTCGTCGCGGTCCGCCCCCTCGACGTGCCCGGCCCGGGCCAGCAGCACGCGGGCCTGGCCGAGCAGGTCGAGCGCGGTGTTGGCCAGCGCGACCTCCTCCTCCAGCTCCGGCGCGTTGGCCACCCACTCCGACAGCTGCTGGCTGTAGATCAGCGCGTCGTCGCCCAGCATCTGGCAGTACGCCGCGAGGTCCGCCGCGTCGACGCCCTCGGGAACCGGCGCGGTGATCTCGGCCTCGACGTCCTCGAAGCCCGTGCCGAAGGCCCAGCGCGGGTCGTCGTGCGCGGTGGTCTCCGACAGCGACTGGTAGGCGTTGGTCGCGTCGTGCTCGCCCTGCTCCACGTGGCTCACAGGTGCGGCACCTCCTCCGGGATCGCGTAGAAGGTCGGGTGCCGGTAGACCTTGTCGCCGGACGGCGCGAAGAACGGGTCCTTCTCCGCCGGGCTCGAGGCGGTGATGTCCTCGGCCTTGACCACCCAGATCGACACGCCCTCGTTGCGGCGGGTGTAGAGGTCGCGCGCGTTGTGCAACGCCATCTCCGCGTCCGCGGCGTGCAGCGAGCCCACGTGCACGTGGTTCAGGCCGCGCTTGCCGCGGACGAACACCTCGTACAGCGGCCAGTCGCGCCGCTTCACACCCTGCCCCTTCTCGATGGCGCCGGTCGGCACGCCCGTCGTCGGGACGGCCCCGTGGCCCCCCTCGGCCGTCACCTCGTCGATCCCGCCAGGGGTCTCGTCGCCGGGGATCACGCCGTCACCTCACGCTTCTTCGCCGCCTGCTTGTCCGCATAGGCGCGGGCGGCCTCGCGCACCCACGCCCCGTTCTCGTGCGCCCGGCGGCGGTGCGCGATCCGCTGCGTGTTGGTCGGGCCCGCACCGGTGATCACGGCCTTGAACTCCGACCAGTCCGGTTCACCGAAGTTGTGCGCCTGCCGCTCGGAGTTCCACCGCAGCTCCGGGTCCGGCAGCGTGACACCCAGGGCCTCGGCCTGCGGGACCGTCATGTCCACGAACCGCTGGCGCAGCTCGTCGTTCGTGTGCCGCTTGATGTTCCACGCCATGGACTGCTGGGTGTTCGGGGAGTCCCCGTCCGCGGGACCGAACATCATCAGCGACGGCCACCACCACCGGTTCACCGACTCCTGCACCATCGCTTTCTGCTCCGGGGTTCCGTTCACCATGGCCAGCAGCAGCTCGTAGCCCTGCCGCTGGTGGAACGACTCCTCCTTGCAGATCCGCACCATCGCCCGGGCGTACGGGCCGTAGGAGCAGCGGCACAGCGGGACCTGGTTGCAGATCGCCGCCCCGTCGACCAGCCAGCCGATCACGCCGACGTCGGCGTAGGTCAGCGTGGGGTAGTTGAAGATCGAGGAGTACTTCTGCTTCGACTCGATCAGCTTCTCGGTCAGCTCCTCACGGTCCACGCCGAGCGTCTCGGCGGCCGCGTAGAGGTACATCCCGTGCCCGGCCTCGTCCTGCACCTTGGCCAGCAGGATCGCCTTGCGCCGCAGCGACGGCGCGCGGCCGATCCAGTTGCCCTCGGGCTGCATGCCGATGATCTCGGAGTGCGCGTGCTGCGCGATCTGGCGGATCAACGTCTTGCGGTAGGCCTCGGGCATCCAGTCCCGCGGCTCGATCCGCTGGTCGGCGTCGATCGTGGCCTGGAACTCGTCCTCGAACGCAGGGTGGGAGCGCTCTTCGGTCGCGGTCATCGCGAACCTCCAAAACCGAATGTTCGTTCGTCTGATGATGACGCACTCCCGCCGCACATGCAAGCGTGGGGCCGAACTCACCCGGGCGGGCGTCAGGCCGGCGGGATGATCCCCGTGGACACCATCTGCACGACCTGGGCGGGAAGGCTCTCCGAACCGGGCCGGCCGGGGCGGTACCACTCGATGATCGAGTTCACCGTGCCGGACAACAGCCGGGCCGCCAGCCAGGGCTCCACCCCCGCTGCGACCTCGCCGTCCTCCACCGCCTCGGCGACGAGCGTGGCGAGGGTGGCGTCGAACGCGCGGCGGCGGGCCAGGGCCCACCGCTCGATGTCGGTGTTGCCGCGGACCCGCAGGAGCAGCGTCACGTAGGGCAGCTCCGTGGTGAGCACCTCGACCTGGCGCCCGATGATGTGCTGCAGCCGCCGCAGCGCGGGTCCGCGCTGGGAGGCGGGCTCGTCGAGGATGCCGAAGAGCCCGTCGAGCGCTCGCTGCAGCGCCGCGCGGAGGAGCTCCTCCTTGCCGCTGACGTGGTGGTAGAAGGAGGACTTCGTGATCCCGGCGGCCCGCGACAGGTCCTCCATCGAGGTGGCGTCGTAGCCGCGGGCGTTGAACTCCTGCACCGCCACGGCCAGCAGGGACCGGGCGTCGTAGACGGGGCGGCGGGCACCGGCGGTGCCTCGGGCGCGCCGGTTCGGCCGGGAGGGCGGCCCCGCCGTCACGGCGGTCATCGCGCTCCTCCCGTGCGTCGCACCCGGCCGACCGGCCGGCCGTCGGCTCCCGGGATTGCACGTGTCATTCGCGGACCTCGCCTTCCCCGTGTCGGGCCGCTCGGAACCCCCTGAGACCGACGCCGTGAGTCAGAGGCCGGCGGGTCATGATCGCCCGAACGATCGGGCTGTCGCACTTCTCGACCCCGGCGACCGCCGTCAGGGACCCACGCGGCAGTGTGACGTGCTCGCCGACGTCGTCTCCCCCATCTGATGAGCCTGCCCGTCCCGGCCGACCCCTGGCCACCGCCCCTGACGCTTCCACCAGCGCTTTCTCGAGCTCCACCGGCAGCGGTTCGTGCCGCGACGGCGACGGCCGAGCCCTGGCCGTCGGGCCCACGGGACGCGCGCGCCGGACGCCGTCGGCACCCTCGCCCCTGTCGGATCGCCACGCGCCCATGCTAACCTGCCCGGCAACCGAACGATCGTTCGCCGACGCAGACACCGATCGGAGGCCGAGCGGCTTCATGGGCAGCAGCAACACCGCATTCCTGGTGAGCGGGGTCCGCACCCCGCAGGGCAAGTACGGCGGGGCGCTGGCGGGCGTCCGCCCCGACGACCTGGCCGCCCTGGTGGTCGGCGAGGCCGTCGCGCGGGCCGGGGTGCCGGCCGACGCGATCGACGAGGTCGTCCTGGGCGCCGCGAACCAGGCCGGCGAGGACAACCGCAACGTGGCCCGAATGGCCGTTCTGCTGGCCGGGCTCCCGGCGACGGTCCCGGGCTACACCGTGAACCGGCTGTGCGCGAGCGGCCTGACCGCCGTCACGAACGCCGCCCAGGCGATCAAGGCCGGGGAGGCCGACGTCGTCGTCGCCGGCGGGGTCGAGTCGATGACCCGGGCGCCGTGGGTGATGGCCAAGCCGGGCACGCCGTGGGCCAAGCCGGGCGAGGTCGCGGACACGTCGCTGGGCTGGCGTTTCACCAACCCGCGCTTCCGCACTCTCGACGAGGCCGCGCCCGAGGTCCACACCGAGACCGAGGGTCCGGCGACCCTGTCGATGGGTGAGACCGCCGAGGAGGTGGCGGCGCTCGACGGCATCACCCGCGAGGAGTGCGACGAGTTCGCGCTGCGCAGCCACACCCGTGCGGTCGCCGCGGCGAAGGACGGGCGGTTCGACGCGGAGCTGGTCACCGTCTCCGTCCCGCAGCGCAAGGGCGACCCCGTCCAGGTCACCGCGGACGAGGGCCCCCGCGCCGACGCCTCCCCCGAGTCCCTGGGGCGGCTGCGCCCGGTGTTCCGCAGGGGCGGGATCGTCACCGCGGGCAACTCCTCTCCCCTGTCCGACGGCGCCGCGGCGGTCGTCGTCGCCAGCGAGCGGGCCGTCGAGGAGCACGGGCTGACCCCGCTCGCCCGGATCGTCGTCGGTGCCGGCGCCGGTGTCGCGCCGCACGTCATGGGCCTCGGCCCGGTGCCCGCCACGCAGAAGGCGCTGCGGCTGGCCGGCTGGCAGGTCGGCGACCTCGACGCGGTCGAGCTCAACGAGGCCTTCGCCGCGCAGAGCCTCGCGTGCGTGCGCCGCCTGGGCCTGGACCCCGAGACCGTGAACGCCGACGGCGGCGCCATCGCCCTGGGCCACCCGCTGGGCTGCTCCGGCGCCCGGATCACCGTCACGCTCGCCAACCGGCTCCGCCGCGAGGGCGGCCGCCGCGGCCTGGCGTCGATGTGCGTCGGCGTCGGCCAGGGCGCGGCCCTGCTCCTCGAGACCGTCTGACCCGCCTCCACCACGAGAGGGATCGCATGACCACCCCACTTCTGCGCAGCTATGTCTGCGGTGACTGGTACACCGCGTCCGACGAGGGTCGTCCGTTGTTCGATGCGGTGACCGGGGAGGTGATCGCCCGGGTCTCGTCCACCGGCGTCGACTTCGCCGCCGTGCTGCGGTACGGGCGTGAGGTCGGTGGGCCGGGGCTGCGGGAGTTGACCTTCCACCAGCGGGCCGGGCTGCTCAAGGCGCTGGGGCAGCATCTGCGCTCGCACCGCGAGGAGCTCTATGCGGTCTCCGCGCGGACCGGGGCGACGTTGGGGGATGCGAAGTTCGACGTCGACGGCGGGATCGGGGTGCTGCTGGCCTACGCCTCGAAGGCCAAGCGCGAACTGCCGAACGACACCGTCTACCTCGACGGGGCGGTGGAGCCGCTCGGGCGCGGCGGCACGTTCGTCGGCCAGCACCTGTGTGTCCCGCTGCGCGGGGTCGCGGTGCAGGTCAACGCGTTCAACTTCCCGGTGTGGGGGCCGCTGGAGAAGTTCGCGCCCGCGTTCCTCGCCGGCGTCCCGAGCCTGATCAAGCCGGCGTCGCCGACCGCGTTTGTGACCGCGAAGCTGGTCGAGCTGATCGTCGGCTCCGGGCTGCTGCCCGCCGGGGCGCTGCAGTTCGTGGCCGGCGCGCTGGGCGACACCTTCGACCACCTCACCGGCCAGGACCTGGTCTCGTTCACCGGGTCGGCGTCCACGGCGCAGACCCTGCGCAGCCACCCCACGCTGGTGCGCAACTGCGTGCGGTTCACCGCCGAGGCCGACTCGCTGAACTTCTCCGCCCTCGGCCCGCACGCCACCGACACCGAGGTCGAGCTGTTCGTCAAGGCCCTGGTCGCCGAGATGACCGTGAAGGCCGGGCAGAAGTGCACCGCCATCCGCCGCGCCTTCGTCCCCGCCGAGCGGGTCGACGCCGTCGTCGAGGCCGTCTCCGCCCGGCTGGCCACGACCGTGGTCGGCAACCCGGCAAGCGAGGGTGTCCGGATGGGGGCGCTCGCCTCGCTGGATCAGCGCGAGGAGGTCCGCCGCAGCGTCAAGGCCCTGGCCGACGCCGGGCGGATCGTGTTCGGCGACCCGGAGCAGGTCGAGGTGGTCGACGCGGACCCGGACCGGGGCGCGTTCGTCTCGCCGATCCTGCTGGTCGGTGACCCGGAGCGGGCCGAGCCGCACCAGGTCGAGGCCTTCGGCCCGGTCTGCACCATCCTCCCCTACCACACCACCGCACAGCTGATCGACTACGCCGCCCGCGGGCAGGGCAGCCTCGCCGGCTCCCTGGTCAGCGCCGACCCCGGGTTCGTCCGCGAGGTGGTGCTGGGCACCGCCGCGTTCCACGGGCGGCTGCTGGTGCTCAACGAGGCCGACGCCCAGGAGTCCACCGGGCACGGCTCCCCGCTGCCCCAGCTGGTGCACGGCGGGCCCGGCCGGGCCGGCGGCGGGGAGGAGATGGGCGGCCTCCGCGGGGTGCTGCACCACATGCAGCGCACCGCCATCCAGGCCGACCCGGACACCCTGGCCGCGATCACCGGCCGCTGGGTCCCCGGGGCGCAACGGCACCAGACCGAGCGGCACCCCTTCCGGCTGCACCTCGAAGAACTGCGCCCCGGCGACACCATCGTGGCCGGGCCGCGGCGGGTCACCCAGGCCGACGTCGAGCACTTCGCCGAGTTCACCGGCGACACCTTCTACGCCCACACCGACGCGCAGGCCGCCGCGGCGAACCCGCTGTTCGGTGAGCGCGTCGCGCACGGCTACCTGATCGTCTCCCTCGCCGCCGGGCTGTTCGTCGACCCCGACCCCGGCCCGGTACTGGCCAACTTCGGGGTGGACAACCTGCGCTTCCTCACCCCGGTCAAGTTCGACGACGAACTCACCGTCACCCTGACCTGCAAACAACTCACCCCGCGCGAGTCCGCCGGCTACGGCGAGGTCCGCTGGGACGCCGACGTCACCCGCCAGGACGGCGAATCCGTCGCCCGCTACGACGTCCTCACCCTCGTCGCGAAGAAGGAGCCCGACCAGTGACCAGCCCGACCGCGGCGCGCCGGCTGGGCGAGGCGCCGGACCCGCAGACCCTCGACGCGGCCGAGCGCCTGTCGACGGACGAGCTGCGCACGCTGCAGCTCGAGCGGCTGCGGTGGACGCTGCGGCACGCCTACGACAACGTGCCGCACTACCGCCGCTCCTTCGACGCCGCGGGCGTGCACCCGGACGACTGCCGCGACCTCGCGGACATCGCGAAGTTCCCCACCACCACCAAGGCCGACCTGCGCGAGAACTACCCGTTCGGGATGTTCGCCGTGCCACAGGCCGAGGTCCGCCGCATCCACGCCTCCTCGGGCACCACCGGCCGACCCACCGTCGTCGGCTACACCGAGCGCGACATCGACACCTGGGCCGGCCTGATCGCCCGCTCCATCCGTGCCGCCGGCGGCCGGCCCGGGCACAAGGTGCACAACGCCTACGGCTACGGCCTGTTCACCGGCGGGCTGGGCGCCCACTACGGCATCGAGAAACTCGGCGCCACCGCCATCCCGATCTCCGGCGGGATGACCCCGCGGCAGATCCAGCTGATCGGCGACTTCGCCCCCGACGTCATCATGGTCACCCCGTCCTACATGCTCACCCTGCTCGACGAGTTCGACCGCCAGGGCATCGACCCCCGCTCCACCTCGCTCACGGTCGGCATCTTCGGCGCCGAACCGTGAACCGAACAGATGCGCGCCGAGATCGAAGACCGCATGGACATGCACGCCGTGGACATCTACGGCCTCTCCGAGGTCATGGGCCCCGGCGTGGCCCAGGAATGCGTGGAGACCAAGGACGGGCTGCACATCTGGGAAGACCACTTCCTGCCCGAGGTCCTCGACCCCCTCGACGGCACCGTGCTCGCCGACGGCCAGGAGGGCGAACTCGTGTTCACCTCGCTCACCAAGCAGGCCCTGCCGATCATCCGCTACCGCACCCGCGACCTCACCCGGCTGCTACCCGGCACCGCACGCCCGTCCATGCGGCGCATGCAGAAGATCACCGGCCGCTCCGACGACATGATCATCCTGCGCGGGGTCAACCTGTTCCCCACCCAGATCGAGGAAATCGTCCTGCGCACCCCGGGATTCGCCCCGCACTTCCAGCTCGAACTCACCACCAAGGGCCGCATGGACGCCCTCACCGTCCGGGTCGAAGCCCGCGCGGACGCCACGGCCGAGCGCCGCAAGGCCGCAGCCGCGGAGCTGATCAAGGCCGTGAAGGACACCATCGGCGTCTCGGTGACCTGCGACGTCGTCGACCCCGACACCCTCGAACGCTCGGTCGGCAAGCTCCAGCGCCTCCTGGACCGCCGCACGAGGTGAACCCGGCGGTACCGAGCTCGCACCCGGACGCCTCGACCACTTCCCTCGACGCCGCGCCCGCCCGGTCCTCCGGGCGGGCGCGCTCGTGTGTCCCGGCGTCGCGATCATGGGGACCCGCCACGCTCACGCGCGACCAGGACGAGGCCGACCTCGCGCGGCACGCCGACGAGATGCGGGCGCACACCTCTCCTTCGACTACGCGGTACTCGACGCCGACGAGTCCACACTCCTCGGCTGCGTCTACATCGATCGCGTGCCGACCGTCGACGGCCGACGCGGCGCCGAGGTCTCCTGGTGGACCGACCGTCGCGCCGGCGAGCCCGTCCGACGAACGCTCGACGAGTTCGTCCCCGGCTGGATCAGCCGGAGCTGGCCCTTCGACAGGGTGACCTTCCCGTTCAACCCCGGATCCCCCGTTCACCCTCCGACCGGGCGGCCTCCGGAGTAGCCGTGGCGATCGTTCAGCGGCACGACGCCCGTCGGGTTTGCGTTCGCGCCGTTCCCCTGATGCAGTGGCAGCCGCGGCACCGCGAGGTCGGTGCCCGTTCCTCGTTCCGCCCGGTCACGCAGTCGGCCGTATGTCGCTCCCCGGAGCCCCGTCGACTCGAAGGATCGTGGCGTGGAAGAAGCTCGTCCGGTACACCCCCCGGAACCCGTGACGTCGTCGGCGCGGGAGTACTCGCGGGACGGGCTGGCCGAGATGCTCGCCGTGCGCCCCATACCCGGGCTGGCCCTGCTGATGCTCTTCGGTGAGATCGACCTGACCGGCTCGGCCGACGTCGGGGCCTGGGTGGAGGGCCAGGAGGCCGACCGCGTCGTGCTGGACCTCAGCGACGTGGGGTTCGTCGCGGCGCGGTCCGCCAGGAGGCTCGCCGAGGCGCAACAGACGCTGCGCCGGCGCGGCTCCGTGGTGCGGGTCGTGGTGTCGGGCAACCCGGTCCTGAGCCGCGTGTTGCGGCTCGTCGGCTCCTTCGACCTCTACGACTCCGTCGCCGCCGCCTGCCGCTGACCGCCCGCGGCGCACCCAGGCGGCGACGGCCTCGTCGGAGTCGTCGGACCCCGGCCCGGGCAGCACCTCATGGGCGCCCCACTCGCTCCCGATGTGTGGGTGGACGAGGAAGTGATTCCGGACGGTAGATTCGGGGGAATCGGCAGGGACATCGGGAATCCCTCGTGCCCTCGGAAGGGTTTCCCCTGGGCTTCGGACCCGTATCACGGGCTGATGATCACGCCGTTCACCTTCCGTTTCGGAATGCGTCCCGCGCCGCGCGCCGGCGCGATGTCGACCCTCCAGGTTCGGCCCTCGCCCGGCCCACGCGCCATAGGTAGTTCCTCCAATTGCTCCTTTCGTCGCCACGTCGGACCGTGGGGCATCCGGGCCGGCGGCCCGCCGCTCGTGTGCCCGCCGGGCGGCCGCCGCGCCGCCGGTGCCCGAGCACGACCCACCCCACGAGGAGCGCGTTGATGACGAGCACGCTGACCCCGACCGCCGAGCTGTACCTGGACGGGGCCTGGATTACCGGAGGCGCAGGCACGTTCACCTCCGTCGACCCGGCCACCGCCGAGCCCCTCGTCGAGGTGGCCGCGGCCGACGCCGCCGACGTCGACCGGGCCGTCGCGGCGGCGACCCGGGCCCTGCGTGGCGACTGGGCCGCGACGCCGCCGTCGGCCAAGGGCGCGCTCCTGCACACCCTCGCCGGCCTCGTCGAGCGGGACGTCGAGACGCTCGCCCGGCTGGAGGCGCAGGACATGGGGGTGCCGCTCGGTATCGCCCGGGGACTGTTCGTGCCGAACCTGGTCGCGTCCCTGCGCTACTACGCGGGCTGGGCCGACAAGATCAACGGCGAGCTGCTGGGCACCGACGGTTACTTCGGCGCCCCGACGCACTCGTACACCCGCCGGGAGCCGATCGGCGTCATCGCGGCGATCGTCCCGTGGAACGCGCCGCTGATGATCCTGGGCTGGAAGCTGGCCCCGGCGCTGGCCACCGGCAACACCGTGATCGTGAAGCCCGCCGAGGACGCCTCGCTGTCGATCCTGCATCTCGCCCGGCTGGTCGAGGAGGCGGGCTTCCCCGCGGGCACGGTCCAGGTCCTCCCCGGCCCCGGCGACGTCACCGGCGAGGCCCTCACCCTCCACCCCGGCGTGCACAAGGTCAGCTTCACCGGGTCCACCGAGGTCGGCCGCCGGATCCTGCGCAACTCCGCCACGCACTTCACCCGCACCACCCTCGAGCTGGGCGGCAAGTCCCCGCAGATCGTCTTCGCCGACGCCGACCTGGAGTCCGCGGTCCGCGGCCTGGCGATGGGGCTGTTCACCAACCAGGGCCAGGTGTGTGCCGCCGGCACCCGGATCCTCGTGCACCGCTCGGTCGCCGACGCGGTGCTCGACGGGCTGAAGCAGGCCGCCGAGGCGCAGGTGCTCGGGAACCCGCTGGCCGCGGACACGACGATGGGCCCGCTGGTCAGCGCGGCGCAGCGGGACCGGGTGCTCGGCTACGTGCACCGTGGTCTCGAGGAGGGCGCCACCCTCGTCACCGGCGGGGCCGCCCCGGAGGGCCCGGGGCACTTCGTGGCGCCGACGGTGTTCGCGGGCGGCAACGACCTCACGATCGCGCGGGAGGAGATCTTCGGCCCGGTCGGCACCGTCATCACCTTCGACGACGACGCCGAGGCGATCGCGCTGGCCAACGACAACCGCTACGGGCTCGCGGCGACCGTGTGGACCTCGGACGTGCGGCGCGCCCACGTGGTCGCGGCCGCCCTGGAGGCCGGCGCCGTCGGGGTCAACGGCTGGTCGCCGCTCGCGCCGCAGCTGCCCTGGGGCGGGGTGAAGGCCAGCGGAATCGGCCGGGAGCTCGGGTTCGAGGGCATCCTCGCCAACACCGAGTCCAAGACCGTCACCGTCGTCCTCTGAGGATCGGGATCCGAACATGACCGACACCGACACGATCGCCGCCCTGACCCGCCGCGTCGAGGTCCTCGAGGCCGAGGCGGACATCCGCCGCCTCCAGGCGCGCTACATGTGGCTCTGCGACACCCCGCTCCCCGAGTTCGGGGTCACCGACGACGGGCAGCGCATCGACCTGATCATGGACCTCTACACCGACGACGCCGTCTGGGAGGGTGTGGGAGAGTACTACGACGGCCAGTTCGGGCGGGCGGAGGGAGCGGCCGCGGTGCGCACGCACTTCGAGGGCTTCTGGTCCCGGGACCGTGATCCCGCGCTGGTCCTCAACGCCCACTACCTCACCTCCGAGCAGATCCACGTCGACGGCGACACCGCGACCGGCCAGTGGATCCACATGCAGCCCTGGCTGTTCGCGGACGGCACGTCCCTGCTGCGCTCCAGCCGGCTCAACAACGCCTTCCGCAAGGTCGGCGGGTGTTGGAAGATCTCGCGGACCCGGACCGAGAACGTGTTCGTCGCTCCCCTGCCCGGTCGCTGGGCGAGCGACCACCCGTCCGGCTCGGTCCTCATGCGGCCGTGACCATGCCACCGGAGCCCGGCGACGCGGTGGTCCACATCGTCGACGACGACGAGGACCTCCGCGAGTCGCTGCGGTTCCTGCTGGCCAGCGTGGGCATCCAGGCGCTCGACTACCCCGACGCGCCCACCTTCCTGGCCGAGTTCGACCCGGCGGAGCCGGCGGTGGTGATCGTCGACGTCCGGATGCCGGGGATGAGCGGCTTCCAGCTGCAGGAGGAGCTGGAGAGCCGCGGCTACCCGGCACCGATGATCTTCTGCTCGGCGCACGGCGACATCCCCATGTCGGTCCGCGCGCTGACCCACGGCGCGGTCGACTTCCTGGAGAAGCCGTACGAGCCGCAGCGCATCCTCGAGGTCGTCCAGCAGCAGCAGGCGCTGGCCCGGCAGCGGTTCGTCGCGGACACCGAGCGCCGGGACGTCGAACGCCGGGTCGCCGAGCTGACCCAGCGCGAGCGCGAGGTGCTCCGGCTGGTGATCGAGGGCATGGCCAGCCAGGCCGTCGCCCGCCGGCTGGGCACCAGCGTGAAGACGATCGACGTGCACCGGGCCCGGATCAAGGCGAAGACCGGCGCGGACAGTCTCGGGGCGCTGGTCCGCGACATCCTGCTGCACCGCGTCGAGGTCTGACGGTGGGGCGGACGGGTGTCCCGGCCGCCCCCGCAGCGGTCACCGCAGCAGGGACTCCACCCAGCACCCCGTCCCGAGCAGCGCGGTCTCCCCGCGCGGGGCCCCGATGAGCTGGACGCCGAGGGGCAGGCCGTCCTGGGTGGACAGACCCGGCACGGTGAGGGCCGGGAACCCGAGAGCCTGCCAGGGCCGGCTCAGCACCGGGTCGCCGGTGGCCCCCAGCCCCGCCGGCGCAGGTCCGAGGGCTGCCGGCCCGACGACGGCGTCGTGGGAGGCGAGCAGCGCGCCGATCCGCGCCCGGCCCTCGGCCACCACTGCGCGGGCGGCGTCCAGGTCCACGGGGCCGGTGGCGGCGCCGCGGCGGAGCAGCTCCGCGAGCGGCGCGCTCAGCTCGTCGACCCGGCTCGCCTCCGCGGCACGCTCGACGGCGGCCTCGGCGGCCATCACCACCGGGTGCGCCGCGGTCAGCGCGTCGACCAGCTCGGGATCCGGCAGGTCGTCGACGACCGCCCCCGCCGCCGTCCAGCGATCACGGGCCCCGAGCAGCGCCTTCCGCATCTCGGGATCGACCGGGCTCGACCCCGCCGGCCAGAACAGCAGGCGGGGCGGACGCGCCCCCGCCCAGTCGGTCTCGGGCTCCCCGGTCAGCGCGGCGAAGGCCAGCGCGAGGTCGTCGACGTGGGCGGCGAACACGCCGTGGCTGTCCAGGCTCGGGCTCAGGCCCGTCACCCCGTCGACCGGGAGCCGGTCGTGGGTGAGGACCAGCGCGGCGACGCCGCAGAAGGCCGCGGGCCGGGTGACCGACCCCGCCGTCTGCGATCCGAGCGCCAGCGGCACCTGTCCCGACGCGACGGCGGCGGCCGAGCCGCTGGACGAGCCGCCGGGGGTGTGTCCCGCGGCGGCCGGGTTGCCGGTCGGGCCCGGCGCGAAGTAGGCGAACTCGGTGGTCACGGTCTTGCCGACGGGGACGGCCCCGGCGCGGCGCCACGCGGCGACGACGGCGGCGTCCGCCCCCGCGGGCGCGGCGTCGGCCCGCAACAACGAGCCACACCGCGTGGGGAGGCCCTCGACGTCGATGATGTCCTTGACCCCCAGCGGGACCCCTCCGAGGGGCCCCGACCCCTCGCCCGTCGAGGCTTCCGCGGGCGGCACGACCCACGCCCGCAGCTCCGGCTCGGTTTCGGCGACCCGCTCGCGGGACCGCTCCGCCGCCGCGGCGGGGGTGGTGCGTCCGGCGGCCAGGTCCGCGACCAACCCGCGGAGCGACCACGGCGCGTAGAGCGCGCTCACTCGTCCTCCCACTCGACGTCGGCGACCCAGTAGTGCACACCGCTCGGGCCGACGGAGTGCCGCCACTCCGAGGTCCGGCGCAGCGTCGGTTCGACGCGGGCGGTGACGAGATCGGCCTCCTCCGGGCCGTCCCCGGGGACCTGCCAGTGCACCCAGTTCAGCTCGCGGCCCTCGGCGTCGTGCACGAACAGGTCGACGTGCCGCCAGCCGAAGCCGTGCGTGTCGTTGTAGCAGGTCAGCGTCATGCGCTGGCCTGTGTCCTCGGCCTGGGTCACGGGCGCTCCTCCTCGCGGACGGGGCCGGTCACGCGCTGAGCCGGGGGGCGCCCAGGCTGTGGAAGCGCCGCTGGAAGTAGACGAGCGCGCCGCCGTCGTCCTGGGTGCCGACCTGCTCGACGTCGACGAACAGCACGGTGTGCGAGCCGAGCTCGCGCCGCGTCCGGATCCGGCCGATCACGGTGGCCGCGGCGCCGCGCAGCACCGGCACGCCGTGGCTGGTGAGGTCCCACCGGTCGTCGGTGAACCGCTCGGCGGTCGGGACCTTCGTCGCGCCCGCGAAGTGCATCGCGAGGTCTTCGTGCTCACCGGCCAGGACGTTCACGCAGAGCCGGCCGTTGCCGACCAGCACATTGTGCGACCGGCTGGAGCGGTTCACGCAGACCAGCACGGTCGGCGGGGAGTCGGTGACCGAGCAGGCGGCGCTGACCGTCATGCCGGCCCGTCCGTGCGGGCCGTCGGTGGTGACCACGTTGACGGCGGCGGACAGGTTGGCCATGGCGGAGCGGAAGTCTGACTGGGTCCGGGTCGGTTCGGGCACAGCTCCTCCTGGACTGTCGCGGCCGGCCGGGGCCGGTCGGCGGATATCCGCAACGTATGGCCCGGTCGGGCGGCTCCGGTATCAAGACTTCCTCCGCTCTCCCTGAGGCTTTCCCCTACTCGGGCCGGTGCTCGACGGCGAGCGGGAGGGCGAACCCGAAGCGGGATCCGCCGCCCGCGCGCCGCTCGGCCCAGATCCGCCCGTGCTGCCGGGTGATGATCCGGTAGCTCAGCGCCAGCCCGATCCCGCTGCCCTGTTCCTTCGACGTGAACGACTCGGCGAAGGGGTCCCGCAGCAGCCCGCGGCCGCGGTCGTCGACGGTCAGGACGGCCTCGCCGTCGCGGACGCTCGTGGTGATCTCGAGCTCCCGCTCCCCCGGCGCGCAGCAGGCCATCTCGTCGACGGCGTTGAAGCACAGGTTGAGCAGCACCTGCCCGGTCAGCACCCGCTCGCAGACCGTCGGCAGGGGTTCCGGGTGCCGGTGCACCACGACCCGCACACCGGGATCGACGGCCCGCAGCCGCACGAAGTACAGGCACTCGTCGACCACGTCGTGGAGGTCGACGACCTGGCGGTACTGCTCGAGATGCCCGACGAACGCGCGGACGGCGTTCACGATCGCGCTGGCCCGGTCGATCTGCCGGACGGCGCTGCCGATCCCGAAGCGGAGCCGGTCGGCGGACTCCCGCGATAGCGACCCCTCGTCCTCGAGGACGCCGGCGTGCCGGATGGTGCCCGCCAGGAAGTTCCCCGCCGCGGCGAGCGGCTGCCCCAGCTCGTGCGCGATCGCCATCGCCATGTCGCCCATGGCCGTGTAGCGGGCCTGGTAGTTCTCCCGGTGCAGCTCCCGCTCGCGCAGCACCTCGCGGTGCACGCGGCCGGAGACGTCGTGCAGGATCATCAGCAGGCCGTCGCCGTCGGGCTCGGCGAGCCGTTCCAGGGTGCCCTCCAGCCAGACCGCCTCGTCGGTCGAGGGGCGCGGCACCTGCAGCTGCACCTCGATCGTCGGGTCGGCCTGCGCGGCGACGTCGGCCCAGCTCACGGGCCGTCCCCCGGCCCGCAGGGTGCCGAACTCGTCGAGCCGGCGGCCCATCTCCTCCGGCACCATCCCGAGCAGGGCGAGCGCCGTGTCCGTGGCGAACCGGACGGTCCCGGCGGCGTCAAGCGTGAGGGCGATCGTCGAGGTGTGCCGGGCCAGCGCGTCGATCGACGAGGTCGTCCGGCGCAGCGCCTGCTCGGTGGCCTGCTCCCGCTCGATGTCGCGGAACTCGACCATGACCGCGGGCCCCTGCGCCAGCTCGACGCGCCTGGCCAGGGCGTCCGTGGGCACGACCCGGCCGTTGCGCGTGCGGTAGTGCCACTCGATGCGGCTGCTGCCCCGCTCCACCGCCTCCTGCAGCCACGCCCGCCCGAGCACCCGGTGGTACTGCGGCGCGGTGCTGCTCATGTCGTTGGCCTTGAGCGGACGCAGCTCGTCGAGGGGCCAGCCGAGCAGCTCGCAGGCGGCCGGGTTCGCCCAGAGGATGTTCTTGGTCTCGGCGTCGTGCACCAGGACGCACGTCCTGGCCGCGTTCATCAGCGTCACCAGGTCCTCGGTGACGATCTCCGGCGCGCTCGGGTCGACCGACATCGGCACAGCGTAGGGCGCGGGTCCGCGGGGGCGGACTGAAGGAATCCCCTACGGAACGGGCGGGATGTCCCTATCCGGGCAGGGATGGTTCTGATTTCGCCGCCCCCTCGCCGTTCCTACTCTCGAATCCGTTCACCGCGGCGACGAGGAGGAGCGATGCTGCGCATCGAGGAATCGGGAGAACGGACTCTTCCCGGGACGCGGGAAAACGTTCCGCTCGCGGACGTGCTCGCCGAACTGGTCGGCCGTCGCGACGAGTTCCGCCGGCTGCGGTATGTCCCGAAGGACTTCGTCGCGCGGCTCAAGCAGGCGGGTCTCTACCGCGCGGCCACCCCGGCCCGTTTCGGCGGCGACCCGCTGCCGCCCGCGGAGTTCCTCTCGCAGATCGAGCGCATCTCCGAGGTCGACGGGTCGACCGGCTGGGTGGCGAGCTTCGGCTCCGCGCAGATCTACCTGGCGGCGCTCCCGGTCGAGACCCAGGAGAAGATCTACGCCGACGGCCCGGACGTGGCGTTCGCCGGCGCGCTCTTCCCGCCGCAGCGCGGCGAGGAGACCGCGCGGGGCCACCGGCTCACCGGGCGCTGGAAGTTCGCCAGCGGCTGCATGGGCGCGGACCTCCTGGGCGTCGGGATGCCCGGCGACGAGGCCTCCGGCGGCAAGCCCCGCACGGCGGTGCTGCGGCCCGAGCAGGTCGAGATCGTGCAGGAGTGGGACGTCGTCGGCATGCAGGGCACCGGGTCGTTCGACCTTGTCGTCGACGGCGTCGAGGTCGCGCGGGAGTGGACGTTCGTCCGCGGCGGCGCGCCGACCGTCGACGAGCCGCTCTACCGCTACCCCACGATCGCCTACGCCGCGCAGGTGCTGGCCGTGGTCGGCGCCGGCGTCGCCCGCGCCGCGCTGGTCCACGCCCGCGAGGTCGGCGGGGGCTACAAGGGCGTCACCGGCGCGCCGAAGCTGGCCGACCGCGCGTACTACCGGACCGAGGTCGCGCGGGCCGAGGCCGCCTTGCGCTCGGCGCGTGCCTTCTTCTACGAGGCAACCGCGCAGACCTGGGAGACCGTGCTGCGGGGCGATCCCGCGACCGACGGGCAGAACGCCGAGCTGCGGCTCGCGTCGGCCCACCTGGCGAAGACGGCGTCGGACGTGGTGGCAGGGCTGGTCGAGGTGTCCGGCACCGCGCCCATCGGCACCACCCACCCGCTGCAGCGCCTGCTCGGGGACGCGCTCGTCCCCAAGCAGCACGCGTTCCTGGGGCCGGCGATCTACGACGCGGCGGGCGCGGTCCTGATGGGCCTGCCCCCGACCACCCCCGGCTTCCGCTGACGGCCCCGCACCCGACCACCACGAGGAGACCCCATGGCCGCGCCCCTGCGGGTGCTGTTCTGCATCGGCATCAACCAGAACTTCTTCGACCTCCCCACCGACGGCATCACCACCGGCCACGTCTGGCAGTCCTTCGTGGCCATGATGGACGGCCTCAAGAGCCTGCCCGGGGTCGACTTCATCGGCGACATCGACGACGACGCCCACATGGTCGGGCCGTCCGACGGGTGGCCGTGGACCTGCTACATCCTGGCGGACGTCGACACCCAGGAGACCGTCAAGGCCGCCTGCAACCTGCTGCGCACGACGTCCGTCGGCGACGGCGGCGTGAAGCTCTGGCGGTTCGCCAAGATCGAGGCCCGCATCGGCCGGGCCCTCACCGTGCGCGACGACGTCGCGCTCCCCGCGACCGGAGGCGAGCGATGATCGAGAACGTCCTGGGCACCGCCCCCGCCGACCTCGTCCGCGAGGACCGGGTCGCGGGACGGCTCTACACCGACCCCGAGCTGTTCGAGCTCGAGATGACCCGCATCTTCGAGCGCTCGTGGATCTGGGTGGCCCACGAGAGCGAGCTGCCGAGGGCCGGGTCGTTCAAGTCGACCTTCGTCGGCCGCCAGCCGGTGATCGTCACGAAGGACCGCAAGGGGGTCGTGCGGACCCTGCTGAACCGCTGCCGACACCGCGGCGCGAGCGTCTGCGAGAAGCCCAGCGGCCAGGTCAACGGCTTCACCTGCCCGTACCACGCCTGGTCCTACGGCCTCGACGGGTCGCTGCGGGGCATCCCGTACCCGGACGGCTACGAGGGCGTGATGGAGAAGCGCGACCTCTCGCTGGGGAAGCTGCGCACCGAGTCGTACGGCGGCATGATCTTCGCGACGCTCAACGAGGACGCGGAGCCGTTGGAGGACTTCCTCGGCGACGCCCGGCTGTGGATCGACCGCTTCATGAAGCAGGGCGGCGGCTACCCGATCAAGGTGCTCGGCCGCCACCAGTTCAGCTTCCGCGGCAACTGGAAGATCCAGCTGGAGAACACCACCGACGGCTACCACTTCCCGATCGTGCACCGCTCGTGGATGGCGTCGGTCGACGCCGAGACCGCGGACATGATGTCGTTCATGACCGACCCGACGTGCACGACGCACGACCTCGGGCACGGCCACAGCGTCATGCAGATGGTGCCCGAGCACTCCGACCTCGACGCCGACGACGGCTCCGAGCCGCTGCAGGGCCGGTTCGACGACCTCGTCGCCGAGCTGTCGAAGACCCTTGACCAGGCCCAGGTGCGCAAGGTCGTGCGCGCGATGCACGGCACCGGCTTCAACCTGAACCTGTTCCCGAACGTGTCGATGTCCGCCGCCTTCTTCCGCGTGCTGCGGCCGATCTCGGTGAACGAGACGCGCATCGAGCACGTCGCGATCGGACCGGACGGCCCGCCGGAGCTCGACGCCGTCAACCGCGAGCGGCTCCGGATCCACGAGCACTTCCAGGGCCCCTTCGGCTTCGGCACCCCGGACGACGCCGAGGGCTGGGACCGCGTCCAGCGCGGCGCGGCGGCCGCACCCGCCATGCCGATCCTGGTCAACCGCGGCCTGGCCCGGGAGAAGCCAGGCCCCGAGGGCTGGCCGACCTCCCACGTCACCGACGAGACCGGCATGCGCGCCGCGTACGCCCACTGGAAGGCGATGATGAGCGATGAATGAGACCGTCACCCCCACCGCCGCCGTCCCGGTGCCGATCCCGACGACCGACCCGCGGGTCGCGCGGGCGATCGAGCTGATCTGGCGCGAGGCGGAGCTGCTCGACCGCAAGGCCTACGAGGCCTGGGACGCGCTCTACACCGACGACGGGTTCTACGTGATCCCGATCGACCCCGAGGCGGAGCGCTTCGACGACATCCTCAACATGGTCTACGACGACGCCCGGATGCGGCGGATGCGCGTGGCCCGCATGACCGAGGGCTACGCGATCGCCGCCGTCGACGCGGCCCGCACCGTCCGCACGGTGTCCCGGTTCGTCCCGGAGTCCGTGTCCGACGACGAGGTCGTCGTCCGGTCCGCGCAGGTCCTCGTCGCCTACAAGCGGGAGAACCACGACCTGTGGGCGGCCGACCTGGTCCACCGCATCCGGCTCTCGCCGGACGGGCCCGCCGGGGACCGCATCGTGCAGAAGATCGTCCGCCTCGTCGACAGCGAGTCCGCGGTCCCGGCCGCCGGGTTCCTCCTGTGAGCGCGCCGCAGGTCGCGGTCGTCACCGGCGGCGCCCGGGGGCTGGGCGAGGCGATCGTCCGCCGGCTGCACGCCGACGGCTACCGGGTCGCGGTCGCCGACCTCGACGGTGCCGCCGCCGAGGCGCTCGCCAAGGAGCTCGACGGCACGGCGACGTCCGCTCGCGCCTTCACCGTCGACGTCGCCGGCCGGGACGCGCCCGCCGCACTCCTGCGGGAGGTCCTGGCGGTCTTCGGGGCCGTGCACGTGCTGGTCAACAACGCGGCCCGGACCCAGGCCACCCCGGTCATGGAGATCGGCGCGGACGAGCTGGACGCCGTCATGGCCGTCAACTTCGGCGGGACCTTCCGGGCCTGCCAGGTCTTCGGCGCGCACCTGGCCGAGCAGGGCTACGGCCGGATCGTGAACATGGCGTCGCTGGCCGGGCAGAACGGCGGCACCGCCACCGGCGCCCACTACGCCGCGTCCAAGGGCGCGGTGCTCACCGCGACCAAGGTCTTCGCCCGTGACCTCGCGGCGCGCGGGGTGACGGTCAACGCCGTGTCGCCGGGCCCGCAGGACGGCGAGACCGTGCGCACGGTCGTCGGCGAGGACGGGATCGAGGCGCTGCGCGCCGGCATCCCCGTCGGCCGGCTCGGCGACCCGGCGTTCGTCGCCCGGATGGTCGCCCTGCTCGCCTCCCCCGACGCCGCGTCCGTCACCGGCGCCTGCTGGGACGTCAACGGCGGTCTGTACCTGCGGTGACACCGCACCACACCTGATCGCTCGGACCTGATCGCACGTACCTGATCGCACGGGAAGGAGGAGGGTCCGATGACGGCTACCGTCGCGGTCCGCGTCAGCGAGGTCACCGAGGAGGCGGCCGACATCCGCAGCCTGCGGCTCGTCACCACCGACGGATCCCCGCTGGGGCCCTACGAGGCGGGCGCGCACGTGGACGTCGTCGGCCCGACGGGCGTGCAGCGCCAGTACTCGTTGTGCAGCCCGCCGGACGACGCCGGCTCCCTCCTGATCGCGGTCAAGCGGGAGCAGGCGTCCCGGGGCGGATCGGCCGCCCTGCACGAGGTCCGCGTGGGCGACACCCTCGCGATCGGCGCCCCGCGCAACCTGCTCGCCCTGGCCGACGACGCCGACCACCACCTCCTGGTCGCCGGCGGCATCGGCGTCACACCGCTGCTCAGCATGGCCTACGAGCTGCACCGGCGGGGCGCGGACTTCACGCTGCACTACTTCGCCCGCTCCCGGGAGGAGGCGGCGTTCGCGGACCTGCTCGAGCGCCGAGCGGACTTCCGGGACCGCGTCCACCTGCACCTCGGCGTGCCCCGTGCCGACCAGCCCGCGGTGCTCCGCGCCCACGCGGGCGGCCTCACCGCATCCAGCCGCGTGTACACCTGCGGTCCGGACGGCTTCATGGACCAGGTCGCCGCCACGCTCGGACCGACCGTCGGGGCGGACCATGTCCACGTCGAGCACTTCGTCGCCGCCGAGATCGACACCTCCGCCGACCAGGCGTTCGTGGTCGAGCTGGACACCGGCGAGGAGTTCGAGGTCCCGGCCGACCGCTCGATCCTCTCCGTCCTCGACGAGAACGGGATCGAGGTCTTCACATCCTGCGAGGAGGGCGTCTGCGGGTCCTGCGTGTCCGGCGTGCTGGAGGGCGTGCCGGACCACCGGGACAGCTGCCTGTCCGCGGCCGACCGGGCCGCGGGCGACCAGATGGCGCTGTGCGTCTCCCGCGCCCGCACCGCCCGACTGAAGATCGAACTCTACTGACCCGAACCCTGCACTCCCCTCGGTCGCTGCTCGTCATCGACGTCCACCACCGGTCCGCCGGGCGACGACGCCCCGGACCCGTCCGATCGGAGAACCATGTCCTCCTCCACCGACGCGCCCGGCACCGGGACGCTGACCGCCGCCGTCCGGACGGGGCGGATGAACCGCCGGGCCTGGGTCGTCACGGCCCTGCTGGTCCTGTTCCAGGTGATCGCGTTCGCCGACAAGGCGGTGCTGGGCCTCGTCGCCGGTGAGGCCATGCCCGAGCTCGGCATCTCCGCCGTGGAGTTCGGCTTCATCGGCAGCGCCTTCTTCTTCCTCTACTCCGTCGTGTCGTTCGGCGTGGGGATCCTGTCCCGGCGCGTGCAGGCCACCTGGATCCTGCTCGCGATGGGCGTGTTCTGGGCCGTCATGCAGTTCCCGATGCTGCTCGGCGGGGGCGCGGCGATCCTGCTGGTCACCCGGATCCTGCTCGGCGGCGCCGAGGGGCCGGCGACCGCGATGTCGCTGACCTCCGTGCACGGCTGGTTCGCCCCCGAGGACCGGGCCCTGCCCAGCAACCTCGTCGCCGCGGGGTCGGCGCTCGGCCCGGTGGTCGCGGCCCCGGCCCTGGCCTGGGTCATCGTCGAGTTCGGCTGGCGCTGGGCGTTCGGTGTGCTCGGCGTCGTCGGGCTCGTCTGGTCGGTGGTCTGGCTGCTGGTCGGCTCCGACGGGCCCTTCGCCGGCCGCAGGACGCCCGCTCGGGACACCGCCGCCCCGGCGGAGGCGGCGGGGGTCGACGCCCTGCGAGTCGTGCCCGTCCGTGCCCTGCTGCTCAGCGGCACCTTCGCCGCCGCCGTGATCGGCGGGTTCGGCAACTTCTGGACCCAGGGCTTCCTCACCACCTGGTCCCCGCAGTACCTGACCGGCGTGATCGGCCTGTCCCTCGGCGAGGTCGGGGTGGTGTCCACCCTGCCGTGGCTGTTCGGCGCGGGTCTGCTGCTGGGCCTGGGGGTGCTCGGCAGGCGGCTGATGCGCCGCGGAGCGAGCGTGCGCTCCGCCATCGCGGTGCCGTTCGGCGTCGCCGCCGTCCTCGCGGGGGTCTCGTTCCTGCTCCTGCCCGTGACCGGCGGTGCCCTCGCGGTGGTGCTGCTCACCGTCGCCGCAGGCTGCAGCATCATCTACCCGATGGTCCCGAGCGCGCTGGCCTACGCCGTCGCGCCGCAGCAGCGCGGCCTGGTCATGGCCGTCCTCGGCGGCGTCGCGTCGATCGGCGCGATCTGCTCGCCGTTCGTCATCGGGGTGCTGATGGAGGCCGCGGGCTACCGCGCCCCGGCCGCGGGGCAGCAGCGCACCCCGGAGATGGTCGACGCCATGGCGTCCGGCCTGAACCACGGTTTCCTGCTGACCGGCGCCGTGCTCCTGGTCGCCGGGCTGGCGGCCGCGCTGTTCCTGCGGCCCGACCGCACCGGCCGGCGCCTGCAGGAGCAGCACGCCGCGACGGCCTAGCCGAGGCCGTCGAGGAAGGCGTCGATCATGCCGCGCTGCAGGTCGGGTGTGGCGGCGCCGCCGTCGAGCAGGGCCAGCGCCTGGACGCCGTTGAGCATCGCCAGGAGCTGTTCGGCCAGGACGGCGTCGGGCACCCCGGTGGTGACCGACCCGTCCGCCCGGCCCGCCCGCAGGAAACCGCGGATCTGCTCGCGCCACACCGCCATGGCCTCGACGTAGACCGCCGCCAGCTCGGCGTCGGCGAGGGCCCGCTGCCAGAAGGGCAGTACCACGCGCGCCTCGAGCCGGGTCACGTCCTCGACCGGCATCACCTCGAGGCAGAAGACCCGCAGGCCCGCCAGCCCGGTCGTCCCGGCCAGCCGCGCCCTGATCCGCGCGTTCGTCGCCTCGAAGACGTGCGTGAACGCCGTCCGGACGAGCGCATTCTTGTCCGGAAAGTAGTACTTGAGGGCACCGTTGGCCATGCCGATCGACGAGGAGATCTCGCGCATGGTCGCTGCGTCGATGCCGCGCTCCGCGATCAACCGCCAGGTCGCCTCGGCGATCAGGGCCCGGCGTTCGTCGTGGTCAACCTGCTTGGGCACCCTGCTCTCCTCGCCGCCGCACACGTCCACGGTAACCGGACCGGCCTGCTCCGCACGCGCGGCTCCGCTGGTCGAGGTGCCGCCGGGCGACCGCCCGTCCGGCGTCTTGACCGATGCCGAAAGGAATTCCCACTTCCCCTACCGGCCGGTCTGCCCCAGCCTATTGTCTACACCCGGAGAAAAACGGAGATCCCACATGCCGCCGATCGCCACCGACGCCGGTCCCGCGCACCCGCTCAGCCCGCTGACCGGCGACGAGATCAGCATCGCCCGCCAGGTCCTCACCGACGCCGGCCTCCTCCCGGAGACCTCGCGCGTGGTCCACCTCGGCCTCGAGGAGCCCCCGAAGGAGGTGCTGTACGGGCCCGACCCCACCTCCGCCGAGCGCGTCGTCCGTGCCCTCCTGCACGACACCGTGACGCCCGGGGGCCGCGACGTCCTCGTCTCGGTCAGCGCGAAGGCGGTGCTCGCCGAGCGGCGCCTCGACCCCGCGGCCGACGGGCAGCTGCCGGTGCTCGACGAGGAGTTCGAGCTGGTCGAACAGGTCCTGGCCACCGACGAGCGCTGGCTCGCCGCGCTGGCCGCGCGCGACCTGGACGTGGCCACGGTCCGCGTCGCCCCTCTGTCGGCCGGGGTGTTCGAGTACCCCGAGGAGACCGGGCGCCGGATCCTGCGCGGGCTCGCCTTCGTGCAGGAGCACCCGACCGACCACGCCTGGGCCCACCCCGTCGACGGGCTGGTCGGCCATGTCGACGTGGTCGCCCGGACGGTGACCCAGGTGATCGACCTCGGAGCCGTGCCGATCCCCACCGAGTCCGGCAACTTCGACGACGTCGCCGTGACCGGTCCCCTGCGCACCTCGCAGAAACCGATCGAGATCACCCAACCCGAGGGTCCCAGCTTCACCCTCGACGGCAGCCTGCTCGAGTGGGAGAACTGGTCGGTCCGCGTCGGCTTCGACGCGCGCGAGGGCCTGGTGCTGCACCAGATCTCCTTCCGCGACGGCGACCGCGACCGCCCGATCGTCCACCGCGCGTCGATCTCGGAGATGGTCGTCCCCTACGCCGACCCCTCGCCGGTCCGGTCCTGGCAGAACTACTTCGACACCGGTGAGTACATGATCGGCCGGTACGCCAACGCGCTGGAGCTCGGCTGCGACTGCGTCGGGGACATCACGTACCTCGACGCCGTGATCGCCGACGAGTTCGGCCACCCCCGGGTGCTTCCCCACGCGATCTGCCTCCACGAGGAGGACTACGGGATCCTCTGGAAGCACACCGACCTGTGGGCCGGCTCCGCGGAGACCCGCCGCCAGCGCCGCATGGTGATCTCCTTCTTCACCACCATCGGCAACTACGACTACGGCTTCTACTGGTACCTCTACCTCGACGGCACCATCGAGTGCGAGGCCAAGGCCACCGGCGTCGTCTTCACCTCGGCCTACCCCGGCCCCGGGTACGACGAGGTCAACCCCTACGCCTCCCAGCTCGCCCCCGGCCTCGGCGCCCCCTACCACCAGCACCTCTTCAGCGCCCGGCTCGACATGGCCGTCGACGGTCCGGCCAACCTCGTCGAGGAGGTCGAGGTCCGGCGCGTCCCCACGGGCCCGGACAACCCGCGCGGCAACGCCTTCACCCACAGCCGCACCCCGCTGCGCCGCGAGTCCGAGGCCCAGCGCCTCGCCGACACCCGCAAGGGCCGGGTCTGGCACGTCACCAACCCGGACTCGCGCAACCGGCTCGGCGACCCCGTGGCCTACGCCCTCATTCCCGAGGGCAACCCGGAGCTGCTCGCCGACGAGGACTCGTCCATCCACCGCCGCGCCACGTTCGCCACGAAGCACCTGTGGGTCACCCGCTTCGACCCGGCCGAGCGCTACGCCGCCGGCGACTTCGTCAACCAGCACGCCGGCGGCGCAGGCCTGCCCGCGTACGTCGCACACGACCGCGACCTCGACGGCCAGGACCTCGTCGTCTGGCACACCTTCGGGCTCACCCACTTCCCGCGCCCCGAGGACTGGCCGATCATGCCCGTCGACTACACGGGCTTCACCCTCAAGCCGGTCGGCTTCTTCGACCGCAACCCCGCCCTCGACGTCCCCCGCACCCGCAGCGCGCACTGCGCGGCCCGGGCCGCCGCGAACGGGGCCGGCGACACCCTCCCGGGAGCCGACCATGAGTGAGCAGACCGCCCCCGCCCCCACGGCCGACCGCGGCCACACGCTGCGCGGTTCCATCGGCGTCGCCGGCATCGTCTTCCTCGTGGTGGCCGCGGCCGCCCCGCTGACCGCGATCGGCGGCGCACTGCCGGTCATGCTCGCGATCGGCAACGGCCCCGGCGTGCCGATGGCGTTCCTCGTCGTCGCCGTGGTCCTGCTGGTCTTCAGCGTCGGCTACGCCGCGATGAGCCACCACGTCGTCGACGCCGGCGCCTTCTACGCCTACGTCACCCGCGGGCTCGGCGCCCGGCTCGGGCTCGGCGCGGCCGGGCTCGCGCTGCTGACCTACACCGCCATCCAGGCCGCGGTCTACGGCCTGGCCACCACCACGCTGCAGGGGCTGATCACGCAGTACGGCGGGCCGGAGATCCCCTGGTGGGTCCTGGCCGCGGTACTGATCGCCGTCGTCGGCCTGCTCGGCTACCGCAGCATCGACGTGGGCGCCAAGGTGCTCGGCGTCCTGCTCGTCCTCGAGATCGCGGTCGTCGCCGTCCTCGCCGTCACGATCCTCGTGAAGGGCGGGCCGGAGGGCTACTCGCTCACCTCGTTCTCGCCCGCCACGTTCTTCCGGGGCGGGGCCGGGATCGCGGTCATGTTCGCGGTCGCCTCCTTCGTCGGCTTCGAGGCCACCGCCATCTACGGCGAGGAGGCCCGCGAGCCGAAGCGCACGATCCCGCGGGCCACCTACATCGCGGTCATCCTGATCGGGGTCTTCTACGCGATCGCCAGCTGGACGATCGTCATCGCCTACGGCCCGAGCCAGGTCGAGGCCGCGGCGCAGGCCGACACCGCTGGCCTGGTCTTCGCGGCGGCGGCGCAGTACATCGGGCCGGTCTACGCCGAGGTGATGGCCGTCCTGCTGCTGACCAGCCTGTTCGCCGCGCTGCTGGCCTTCCACAACGCCATCTCCCGCTACCTCTACGCCCTCGGCCGGCAGGGCGTCGGCCCGGAGGCGCTGGCCCGCACCCACCCGCGGCACGGCTCGCCGTACGTCGGCTCGCTCACCCAGAGCAGCTCGGCGGTGCTGCTGCTCGGCGTCTTCGCGCTCGCGGGCGCGGACCCGGTGCTGACGCTGTTCACCTGGATGTCCGGGGTGGCGACGGTGAGCGTCCTGGTCCTGATGGTGCTCACGGCCGTGGCGATCCTGGTGTTCTTCGCCCGGCACCGGGTGGACGAGCGCGTGTGGAACACGCGCATCGCCCCGGCCCTCGGGCTCGTCGGGATCGTGTTCGTCACCGTCCTGGTGCTGCTGAACTTCACCACGCTCATCAGCGGCTCGGCCGTGCTCGCCGGCGTCCTGCTCGCCGTCGTGGCCGCGGCGTTCCTCGGCGGTGTCGCCGTCGCCGTCGTGACGCACCCCGCGCAGAGCGGCGGGGTGCCCGGGCACCAGCTCGGCCTCACCCCGCAGCAGGCCCTGTCCGACGACTGACCTACCCCGGGTGCTCGACGAGGAGCGCGCCGAGCTCGTCGAGCATCGCCGGGGTGAGCCCGTGGTCGAGCAGGAACGCCCGGCTGCCGCCGTGGCGGTCGTCCACGGCGGCGAGGAAGCGCAGGATCGTGCCGGGCTCGGCGGTCAGCGCCTCCGGCGGGTAGACGTCGACCGCGTCGCCGTAGGAGACCATGGTCCGCAGCCGGGCCATGGCCTCGGCGGCGTCCGCCGCGCCCCGCGCGTAGTCGGCGGCGATGTCCTCGCGCTCCACCTCGAGGGCGTCGAGCAGGACGGCGATCACGGCACCGGTGCGGTCCTTGCCCACCGTGCGGTGCAGGAGGACCGGGAGCGTGCCGGGCTCGAGCAGCTCCACGACGGACCCGGCGACCGCCTCGGCGCCCTCGTCGAGGTAGCGCAGGTAGGTGCCGACGAGCGGGTCGTCGCCCGGCATCGGCGCCACCGCCGACCCCGGGGCGACCAGGGCCCGCAGGCGCACGGGGTGCGGGGCGTGGCGGACCCCGAGCCGGTCGAGCGGGCCCCGGCCCTCCTGGTCGACCTCGTGCGGCAGGCGGAGGTCGATCGTGGACGCGATGCCGGTGTCCGCGAGCAGCCGGCGGCCGGCCGCGAGGTCGAGGAACTGCGGCGTGCCGCTCCGGTACAGCAGGCCGGGCCGCACCCGCCCGCCGGAGCGGGTCCGCAGACCCGCGACCTCGCGGAACCCCAGCAACCCGGGGTACCTCACGGGACCGACAGGATCGTGACGACGCAGGCGTTGCCGTCCATGCCCGCGGCGCCGCCACCCATCGTCTCGACGAGGCCGACGCGGTGCCGGGCGACCTGCCGGGCCTCGGCCCGGCCGCGCAGCTGCCACGCGACCTCGGCGATCTGCGCGGTCCCCGTGCCGCCCAACGGGTGTCCGCGGGACAGCAGCCCACCGCTCGGGTTCACCGGCTGGGCGCCGTCGCGGGCGGTGTGGCCGGAGGGCGCCAGCTCCGCGCCCTTGCCGCGGGGGGCGAGGCCGAGGGCCTCGAGCGTGAGGATCTCGCCGATGGTGAAGGCGTCGTGCACCTCGAGGACGTCGATCTCCCCGGGCGTCCGTCCGGCCTGCGCGTAGGCCTGCTCGGCGGCCCGGACCACGCTGGCGTAGCCCCAGACGTCGTCCGTGCGGTGGTCCCACAGCGCGCCGGAGACCATCGCCGAGGCCTCGATCCGCAGGTCCTCCGGGTTGCCGCGCTCGGGTCCCACGATCAGGGCGCCTGCCCCGTCGCTGGTCGGGCAGCACTGCAGGAAGGTCAGCGGGTCCGCGATCATGCGGGACGCGAGGACCTCCTCGACCGTCGGTGCCTTCTTCCGCAGCTGCGCACGGGGGTTGTCCAGGCCGTGGCGCTTGTTCTTCACGGCGACGGCGGCGAGCTGCTCGGGCGTGACCCCAAACTCCTGCACGTACCGCTGCGCCTGCAACGCGTACAGCCCCGGCAGCGGCAGTGACGCGGCACCCTCGGGGTCGGTCGCCTCGGGCACGATCGCGCCCGAGAACAGTGTCGACATCTGGTCGACGCCGAGGACAAGCACACAGCCGAACCGGCCGAGCCGTATCGCCTCGACGGCCTCGTGGTAGGCGCTGGTGCCACTCGCGCAGGCGTTCTCGACGGTCCACATCGGGACCCCGGGCAGCCCGAGCCCCCGCTGCACCCGCGTCGCGACGCCGGGCGGGCCGAACACCGACCCGACGACGATGGCGTCGATCTGCCCGGGCGTGACGCCCGCGTCGCGGACCGCCTCGGCGACCGCGGCCCAGGCGAGCGACTCGACGCGGCGCTCGGGCTGGAGGCAGTAGTCGCTGGTCCCGACGCCCCACAGCATCGGCTGGTTCACGGGGTCACCTCGTCGTCGATCGTGGCGGCAACCAGGTCGCCGAGGTCCGTGCCGGTGATCCGCAGGCGCGTGCCAATCGGCAGGACGGCGGGCTCCGCGAGATGCACGAGGACCCGCGGCCCGTCGTCCAGGTCCAGGTAGGCCAGGCCGAACGGCGGCCGCCGCTCCCCCACCGGGATCGCGACGACGGTCGACGACCAGGCCGCGCCCGTCGTCGCGAAGCGGGCCGGCTCGACGGGCCCGTAGCAGGCCGGGCACCACGGCACGCCGTCCTGCGCCACCGGGTACCGGCAGGCGGTGCAGCGGACCCCGAGGACCGCGTCGCCGTCGAGCAGCGGCCGGGGGTCGGCGACGGGCAGCCCGCCCACCGCGGCCCCGGACCGGCGTTTCGTCGGGCGGCCGACACCCAGCTCGGTGGTCATCAGTGGTCCCCCTCGAGGGTCAGCTCGAAGCCGGGACCGTCGATGTGCAGGTAGGCGCCGACGGAGGTCTCCACGAGCTGCCGGATGAACCGGGCCTGCTTCGTGGTCGGCGCGAAGTCCCGGTTGCGCTGCGGGGTGGCCCGCATGACGTCGATGTCGCTCTCCGGCACCAGCAGGCGCAGGATCAGCTCGTCGTCGGAGATCGACTCGCCGAACCGGCGGCGCAGCTCCGCCAGGCTCGGCTGCGGCGGCTGCCAGTCCGCGTAGCTCTTCGCCTTGGCCGAGCTCATGATCGTGTCGAGGACGTTCTGGTCGAGCGGGGCGACGGGCTTCCCGTAGAAGCCGTGGGCGTAGATCATCACCTCGTCCGGCACCACCGAGTAGCGGCTGCCGGTGACGATGTTGAGCACCGCCTGGGTGCCCACGAGCTGCGAGAACGGCGTGGCCATCACGGGGTGGCCGAGCTCCTCGCGAACCCGGGACATCTCGTCGAGGACCTCCTCGAAGCGGTCCTCCATCCCGCGGGCGCGCAGCTGGTCCTTGAAGGTCCCGGTCATGCCGCCGGGCAGCTGGTGGCGGTAGAGGAACAGCGAGTACTCCGCCGGCGTGCCGACCGGGAGGTCCTCGTACTCCGCCACCCGCAGCAGGTGCTCGGCGACCGGGGCGAAGCGGGTCTCGTCGAGGTCGACGTCGAACCCGGCGTAGCGCAGGTTGGCCGCGGTGTTCTCGGTCGACGGCAGGGACACTCCGGCCGCCAGGGGCTTCGACGCCGTGTGCACCACGTCCGCGCCCGCCAGCACGCCCTCCAGGTAGTTCAGCGGGGCGAGCGCGTTGTTGCTGTGGAAGTGGATCTCCACCGGGAGATCGCCGGCCGCGGCCTTGATCGCGGCGACCAGGGTGCGGGTGCGCTCCGGGGTGAGCAGGCCCGCGGCGTCCTCCAGCTCGATGCCGTCCGCCCCGAGCGCGACGAGCTCCTTCGTGCGGGCCGCGTAGTACTCGTCCGTGTGGTACGGGCTGTCCGCGTAGAGGATGCAAGGGATCGCCTTGGCGCCCTCGGCCTGCGCGGTCTTCACCAGACGGCCGATCTTGTCGGTATTGAACAGGCCGTCGTAGATCCAGAAGCTGCCGATGCCGTGCGCGACGAGCCGCTGCACCCACAGGTCCATGACGCTGTCGGCGGTCAGCCCGAAGGTCACGATGCCGTTGCTGCGGGTCCCGGCCCGGACGGTGGTGCGGGGCATCGCCCGCGACAGCGAGATCAGCTGCTCCCAGGGGTCCTCCTTGCAGTGCCGCACGAGGACCTCGAAGATCGAGCTGCCCACCAGGTCGATGGTGTGGAAGCCGGTGCGGTCGAGCTCGCCGGCGATCGGCAGGCCCATGTCCCGGCGCAGCTTCATCCCCCACCAGCTCTGCGGGCCGTCCCGCAGCGTCTGGTCGACGATCTCGATCCGCCGCCGGCCCCCGCCCTCGGTCCGCGGGGCAACGTCCAGGTAGTTCATCGGACCTTCTCCAGGTAGTCGGGCAGTCCGCGGGTCGCGATCCAGTCAGTGGTGACGCGTCCGGCGCGGAAGTCGGGATGGTCGAGCGCGGCCCGGCAGAACTCGCGGGTGGTCGGCACGCCCTCGACCCGCAGGGCGTCGAGCGCGGCGATCATGCGGTCGATCGCGGTCGCGCGGTCGGGTCCGTGGACCACGATCTTGGCCAGCAGGGAGTCGTAGAAGGGCGTGACGACGTACCCGGGCTCGCAGTGGCTGTCCACGCGGATGCCCTCCCCCGCAGGCGGTGCCCAGGCGGTGACCGTGCCGGGGTGCGGCACGAACCCCCGCGCGGGGTCCTCAGTGGTGATCCGGACCTCGACGGCGTGCCCGGCCAGGTGCACGTCGTCCTGGGTGAACCCGAGCGGTTCGCCGCCCGCGACGCGCAGCTGCGCGGCCACCAGGTCGATCCCGGAGACCAGCTCGCTGACCGGGTGCTCGACCTGGATGCGGGCGTTGAACTCGAGGAAGGCGTAGGTCTGCCGGTCGGCGTCGTAGATGAACTCGACGGTGCCGGCGCTGTCCAGGCCGAGGGCCTCGGCGAAAGCGACGCCGCTGCGCCGGATGTCCTGGCGCACCTGCTCGGGGATGTTCGGCGCGGGCGACTCCTCGACGACCTTCTGGTGCCGCCGCTGCAGCGTGCAGTCCCGCTCGCCGACGTGCACGACGGTGCCGTGCTTGTCGCCGAGGACCTGCACCTCGATGTGCCGGGCGTGGCGCACGAAGCGCTCCAGGTAGACCCGGCCGTCACCGAAGGCGGCCCGCGCCTCCTCCGCCGCGGCCGGGAACCGGGTGCGCAGCTCCTCCTCGTCCTCGACGACCGACATGCCGCGGCCACCGCCGCCCGCCGCGGCCTTGACCAGCACCGGGTAGCCCAGGCCGGCGGCGGCGCGCACGGCCTCCTCGGTGGTGTCCAGCACGGGCGAGCCGTCGAGCGTGGGGATGCCGGCGGTCCGGGCCAGCTCACGGGCCCGTGCCTTGTCCCCGGCCTGCGCCACGGCCTCGGGCCGGGGCCCGACGAAGGTGAGCCCCTCCGCGACGCAGGCGGCGGCGAACTCGGGGTTCTCGGAGAGGAACCCGTAGCCGGGGTGCACTGCGTCGCAGCCGGTGCCGAGCGCCGCGCTGAGCACGGACGGCACGGCCAGGTAGCTCTGCCCGGCCGGCGGCGGCCCGATGCACACCGCCCGGTCGGCGAGCCGGGCCGCCATCCCGACGCGGTCGGCCGTCGAGGTCACCACGACCGTCTCCAGCCCGAGCGTGCGGCAGGCCCGGATCACCCGGACCGCGATCTCCCCGCGGTTGGCGACGAGCACGCGACGCAGCGGGCGGGCCGCGACGCCGGCGTCGAGAACCGCCGGGCTAGCCATGGGGCCGGATCCAGAACAGCACCTGCTCGTACTCGACCATCTCCGCGTTGGCCGCGCAGACCTCGACGACGGTGCCTGCCCCGGTCGCGACGACCGGGTTCATCAGCTTCATGACCTCGACGATTGCGAGCTGCTGGTCCCGCTCGACGGTGTCGCCGACCTGTACGAACGGCGGCTGGCCGGGGCTGGGGGCCACCCAGAACACCCCGACCGCGGGCGAGGTCACGGCGACGCAGCCCGTGGTGTCGACGGTCGCGGCGGGCGGTGCCGGGCTGACCGGCGCGGGTGCCGCAGCCGGTGCCGGAGCGGCGGCCGGGGCCGGTGCCGGCGCGGGGGCGGCGGGGGCGGCGACCGGCGGCGCGGGGGCACTCCCGGCCTGCGGGGCCCCGCCCACGGGCGGGCCGTTCTTGCCCACCGTGATCCGCATCCCGTGCAGGTCCACGGTCATCCTGATCCAGTCCGAGTCTCGGAAGGTCCGCAGGATCTCCTGCACCTCGCGGTAGGTCACCGCCTCCGGCACGGACTCCGAACCCGTCTGCTCCGTCGGCGCGCTCACGACCTGCCTCCACTGCTCTGATGGTCGACTACACGGGCTGCGTCTCCGTGCTCGATCGCCGCGAGCAGCACCGGCAACCGGTTCTCCGCGACGATCACCTCCACCCCGGCGTCCAGCGCGGCCCGCACGCCCTCGGACGTCGCGAACACCGCGCCGCGCACCGTGCGGGTGCCCGGCGGGACCGCGGGCACGGACTCCCCCAGCTCCTCCGGCGGGACGGTGTCCGCGTCGAACACCGGCTCCGGCCCCGATCCCGCGACCCGCACCGGCGCCGCCGCCTCGGCCCACTCGCACAGCCGCGCCAGGTCGGCGTCGCCGTCCTCGCTGGTCGCCGACGTGGGCAGCTCGCCCTCGTAGACCCGACCGGCGGTCGCGTCGACCGTGATCGTCCGGCCGACCAGCGCGTCCACCGTGCCCGCGCCGCACCCGACGACGCAGGGTGTGTCGAGGGCGCGGCTGACCACGGCGGCGTGCGACGTGGCCCCGCCCTGCTCGGTCACGACGCCGGCGGCGGCGATCATGCCGTGGACGTCGTCCGGGCTGGTGGAACGTCGGACCAGGATCGTGCCGGGCCCCGCCTCCTCCGGCGTGGCCACCGCGACGCCGCAGGCCACGCCCGGGCTGGCCGCGGTCCCCGACGCCAGCTCCGCGACGCCGTCGGCGGCGCCGTCCGCGAGCCGCGGCCGCAGCAGGGTCCGGACCTGCTCGGCCGTCACCCGCCGCACCGCCTCCGCGGGCGTGACCGCCCCCTCGTCGACCAGCGCGACCGCGATCCGCACCGCCGCCTGTGCCGTCCGCTTGGCGGAGCGGGACTGCAGCAGGAACAGCTCACCGTGCTGGACGGTGAACTCGATGTCCTGCGCGTCGCGGCCCTCGCGGTCGAGGCAGTCGGCGGCGCGCAGCAGCTCCGCGTGCACCTCCGGGGCCCGCGACGCCAGCTCCGACAACGGCTTCGGGGTGACCCGGCCGGAGACCACGTCCTCGCCCTGGCCGCACTCGAGGTACTCGCCGTAGGGCTCCTTCGCCCCGGTGACCGGGTTGCGGGTGAACAGCACCCCGGTGCCGGAGTCGGCGTCGAGGTTGCCGAACACCATGGCCTGCACCGTGACCGCGGTGCCGAGGTCCTGCGGGATGCCGTAGTGCTTGCGGTACGCGACGGCGCGCCGCGAGCGGCTGGACGCGAACACGGCCGCGACCGCCTCGCGCAGCTGCTCCCACGGGTCCGCCGGCACCCGCGACCCGGTGTCGTCCAGCACCGCGGCCCGCACGGCGGCGGTGTCCGGGAGGTCCTCGAGCTCCTCGGTGCAGCCCAGCACGAGGCGCCCGTAGAAGCCGGTGAACCGGCGGTGCACCTCGGCGGCGAAGGCCGGGTCCCCGGTCTCCGCCGCGAGCGCGGCCTCGACGGAGTCCGTGATCCCCAGGTCGAGGATCGTGTCCATCATCCCGGGCATGCTGATCGCGGCGCCGGAGCGCACGGACACGAGCAGCGGCCGGTCGCCGCCGCCGAACGAGCGCCCGAGCTCGGCCTCCAGGCGCCGGATGCCCGCCGCCAGCTCGTCGACGAGGCCCTCGGGGAGCCCGTCACCCGCGAAGTACTCGGCGCACGCCTCGGTCGTCACCACGAACACGGGCGGGACCCGCAGGCCCAGCGACCGCATCCGCCACAGGCTCCACGCCTTGCCGCCCACCAGGTCCCGGCTCGGCTCGGCCTGGGGGTCGTCCGGGACGACGATCCAGCGGTGCCCCGTCTCCGGCTGCAGGACCGCGCTCATTCCGGGCGCTCCCGCCCGGTCAGCCGGAGCAGGTGCTCGTGCATCTGGAACCACACCGTGTGCACCGAGTCGACCCGCACGCCGCTCACGTAGTCGGTCTCGCCGCCCTCGGCCCGGGTCAGCGCGCCGCCGATCCGGTCGAGGAAGCGGTCGACGAGCGGGTCGGCGGCGGCAAGCGGCCGCAGCACCTTCCCGGTCTTCTCGTGCACCCGGGCGAGCTTGTCGATGATCGCGGCGTCGTAGTCGGCGTCGCCGTGGTCGTTGGGCACCCGGTCGCCGCCGACCTCCTTCGTCTGCCAGTCCGTGGTCAGGGCCAGGACCTGCTTGTTGACGCCGGTCTCGAACGCCTCCATCGCGTCGGCGACCTCCTGCGAGGCCCGGATGTCGGCGAACGCCGCCGGGTAGGCCTCGTCGAGCAGGGTCCGGCCGGCGGGGCTGATCATGTAGTTGCCCCGCGCGGCGACGACGGCGCCGTCCGCGGCGGCCTTCTCCAGCCCGGCCTCGACCTCGGCGACCGGCTGCCCGGTGACCTCGGCGAGCTGCTCGGCCGACGCGAGCTGGCGCAGCGTCAGGGAGTGCACGGTGAGCTGGTACGGATCGAGCATCAGGCGTCCTTCCGGGAGAGCATGCGGTCGCGCACCTCGCGGCGCAGCGACTTGCCGACCGGGCTGGTGGGCAGGTCGGGCCAGATCTCGACGGCCCGGGGTCGTTTGAAGCCGGCCAGGCGGCCGGCGCAGAAGTCGCGGATCTCGTCGGCCCCCACCTCGGCGCGGGTCACGACGGCGGCCGTGACGCGCTCGCCCCACTTCTCGTCGGGGATCCCGACCACGGCCGCCTCGACGACGGCCGGGTGCGCGAGCAGGGCGTCCTCCACCTCGCGGGGGTACACGTTGAACCCGCCGGAGATGATCACGTCGTGCCGGCGGTCGAGCAGGTGCAGGTAGCCCTCGGCGTCCCAGCGGCCGATGTCGCCGGTATGGACCCAGCCGTCGGCGTCCTTGGTCTCGGCGGTGGCCTCGGGCCGCCGCCAGTACCGGTCCATCGTGTGCGGCCCACGGGTGAGCACCTCGCCGACCTCGTTGACGCCGAGCGAGCGGCCCTCGGCGTCCCGGATGTCGACCTCGACGAACGTGTACGGCTTGCCGGCCGAGGTCAGCCGCTCGGGGGTGTGCTCCCAGGGCTGCAGGCAGGTGATCGCCAGCGGCGCCTCCGCCTGCCCGTAGAGCTGGGCGAACACCGGGCCGAGCACGTCGATCCCCCGCTGCAGCACCGTCGTCGCGATGGGGGCGCCGCCGTAGCAGAGCCGCTCCAGGGCGAGTGCCCCCGACGACGCCGCCGCCGCGGCCGCCGGGTCCTCCAGCAGCATCGCGATCATCGTCGGGACCATGAAGGTCGACGTCGCGCGGTGCTTCTGCGCGGCCTCGAGGAAGGCCGCCGGCGAGAACTTCGGCACGATCACGTTGGCCGCGCCCTTGACCAGGTGCGGCAGGAAGAAGGCGCCGCTGCCGTGGGTGATCGGCGCGGCGTGCAGCATCACCGAGTCCGGCCGCAGGTTCGGCAGCAGGTCGACGAGGAAGTTGTCCACCTCGGCCAGCTCGCTGCGGGTGGTGAGCACGACGGCCTTCGGCTTGCCGGTGGTGCCGCCGGTGTAGGCCAGCCGCAGCGGGGCGTCCGGGTCCCGCCGGACGTCGCAGGGCCCGTCGGGCGCGTCCGCGATCATCGACGGCAGGTCGTCCACCGGGATCGTGATCTCCACGGGGGCGGGCGCGTCGCCGGCGACGACCAGCCCGCGCGCCTGCGAGTCCTCGATCTTGAACGCCAGCTCGTGCGGGGTCTCCCGGGCGTTGAGCGGCACCCGGACCAGCCCGGACTTCGCCAGGGCGTAGTACACGACGACACCGTCGATCCCATTGGGCAGCAGCACGGCCACCCGGTCCCCGGGCTCGAGGCCGCGGGCCAGCAGGGCGTGCCCCAGCCGGTCGGTCAGGGCGTCGAACTCGGCGAACGTCACGACCCGCTCGCCCTCGACCAGCGCGGGCGCGGCGCCGAACTGCCGGCCCGCCCGCCTGATCAGGTCTCCGATCTGCACTGGATCTCCTCAATGGTGCGCGGCCGGTCGCGGCGGTGGGACACCGCGACCGGCCGCCGTCCGGTCAGCCCTGCAGGTCGGCCCGGCGCAGCCCGGCCCCGCGGCCCTCGAGGGTGCGGCTGCCGCGCTGGGCGAGCTTGTAGAGGGCGTCCGCGCGCTCGGAGGTGTGGTTGCGCTTGACCCACTCCTCGTCGAGGTAACGGTTGCCGCCGGTCAGGACGGCCGGGGTGAACTCCCGGGCCCGGCGGTTGTACTCGTCGAGCTCGAGGCGGCCGGCGCTCGTGGTCCACAGCCCGGCCTTGACCGGCAGGCTCGACGAGCCCGACAGGGCGGAGCCCGCGGTCCGGGCGAAATCGTCGTCGGTCAGGACCGAGTACGGGATGCCGGTCAGCATGTTCTGGTTCAGCCCGGAGTAGCGGGCCATCGTGTACTCGTTGGTCTTCTGGTGCGGGAACCCGAGCAGCCCCACCATCTCGCCGAGGTTGTCGCGGCCGTACTCGTCGTTCATCAGCGGCTTGAAGCGCTGCACCCGGTCGTCGAGCTTGAACCAGTCCGACTGCCGGTAGGTGCCCGCGAGGTGCGCGAAGTCCTTCGCGACCGACGAGTACACCAGGGCACCGGCGTCGATCATCTGCTCGCGGGTCCAGGTGGCGATCCGCTTCCACAGGTCCGCAGTGGCCTGGTTCAGGATCTCGCGGTACTGCTCCATGGTCTCGGCGAGGACCTCGGCGTTCTCCATCCCGACCGGCACGTAGCCGTCGGTGAGCGCGTCCGAGGTGTACATGCCGACCGCGGCGATGTTCGCGGCGGCGTAGCTCGGCTCGGCCTCGAACGAGGCCCAGTCGTCCATCAGGTGGAAGTTCGTGTCCTGGAAGACAATCGGGATCGTCAGGTTCGGATGAGGCAGCTGCGTCGCGATCCCGTCGAGCCAGGGGTAGTCGCCCTCGGTCAGCTCGAAGAAGTCCCGGACGATCATCTGCCGGTTGTCGCCGAAGTTGTAGGGACCCGAGTTGTGGATCCCGATCCGGCACTCGCAGTGGGCGAGGAAGGCGTACTGCGACAGCTGCGCGATCAGCTTCGTGGCCGCGGTGTGCAGCCGGTCCCCCGGCGTCACGCCGTGCAGGTCGGCCTCGAACACCTGCAGGGTCCGCTCCGGCAGGAACTGGGAGCGGTCGCCGAACTCCTTGTTCGTCAGGTGTCCGTCGTTGCGGTGGTAGGCGAGGTTGAACCGGCGGGAGAAGTCCAGGACGTCCACGACGTCGTCGACCGCGTCGGCGGGGCCGAGCAGGCCCCAGTTCATGAGCATCTCGCGCCCGATGAGGTAGAAGGCGGGCATCCCCCAGGCCGCGTTCACCGTGTCGACCTTGAGGCTGACCTCGCGGGCCCGGTCGCCGAGCTCCTCCGCCGGCGTCACGGAGTCGATCTCGCGCAGCAGCGTCGGCAGCCGGTAGAAGCTGTTCAGGTAGCTGAGCAGCATGTACGGGTTCATCGGGAAGAGCTTCGACTCCTGGACCGTGCGCGTGATGCACAGCCAGTAGGTCGTGTCGGAGAGCTGCCGCAGGTAGTTGTTGCTCTCCAGCAGCTTGGCGTAGGTCAGCTCGGTTCCCATCTCAGGCGCCCTTCTCCAGGATCCAGATCCGGGCGTGCCCGGTGTCGCCGGTCTCGTACGCGTCGGCCGCCGGCGGGGCCGCCGTCACCTCGATCTCGACGACGTCGCCGTCGCGCAGGGTGTCGATCGTGCAGTTCATGAGCGTCGGCACGTCGTACTCGCGGGCCAGGATCCCGAGGTGGGAGCGGACCGAGCCGCCGAGGCAGATCACGCCCGCGAAGCCCTCGATGATCGGCGCGGTGAGCGTGCCGCCGGAGTCGTCGATCACGGCGATGGTGCCGGCCGGCACCCCGTCGGCCAGGAAGCCCATGACCTGCTCGGTGGTCGAGATCAGGGCGACCGGGCCCGTGACCGTCTCGGCCTTGCGCAGGACGTTGTCGCCGACGCCGACCTGACGGCGGCCGTCGGCCGACGGCCCCTCGGCGAAGGACGACGCGGCCTTCTCCGGCCGCTTGTACTTGTCCGGCTCCGACTCCAGCGACACCGTCGCCGAGAAGTCGAAGCGGTAGCCGGAGTCGAGCGCCTCTTGCTCGATCGCGCGGGCGTCGGCCAGCGAGAACAGGTCGAACTGGCGGTCGAACACCACGTCCTTCCAGTCCGCGTCGGTCGCCGCGAAGCGCTTCGCGGCCAACGCGCGGACCGCCCCGTTGAACCGGGCCGGGAGCGGGAGCATCTCGGTGGCCCCCCATTTCGGTGGGGTCTGCGCAGCCACCGTGCCATCGCGGGATTCGGACATCGTCACCTCACTGTGAGCGGAACCGTCGAGGGCGTGGCGGCGGGTGAGCCACCGGCGGCGGATCCGGGCCCTCACCCCATCGGATCCCCTGCTGTTCACGAGGTGGAAAGGTAGGTACCGTGAGCGTTGTGACCCAGTCCACGTTGGTGGACAGTCAGGCGTCAGCGACGACTCCCCGGTCCCCTCGGCGCCAGACTCGTCCTGTGCTGCGCAAGGCCGATTACGAACGGGCCTTCGACGTGCTGGAGTGCTGCGACACCGCAGCCTCGCTCCCGGATTTCAAGGAGCAGATGGTCGGCGCGCTGAGCAGCCATTTCGCGCTCCAGCACGTCTCGTTCTTCGCCGGGGCGACCTTCCACAACGTGTTCGGCGATCTGTCGCCGCTGACCGAGGGCAACACCGCCCGGATGCTCCCGGAGTACCAGGAGCGGTGGTCGCGCCACGACATCTTCGGCACGCCGATGGCCATGCGCCAGCTCGTGTCGAGCGGGCTGGCGTCGCTGAGCGAGCTGCAGGCGCGGGGCACCCTCCCCGCCTCCGCCGAGGCCTACGTGCGGCACTTCCTGCACGCGACGTGGGGCATGGAGTGCGCGGCCGCGCTGCGGCTGGAGCTCCCGGGCGGGCACACCGCGCTCGTCGGCATGTTCGATCCGCGGGCGGACAAGCTCGGGCCCGCCGAGCTCGCCACGCTGCGGCTGCTCAGCCGCCAGCTGTCGGCCATCGCCCGCAGCCTGCCGGTGTCCCGCCCCAAGGCCGCGCTGGCCGGGCTGTCCGAGCGGCAGCGGCAGGTGGTGCAGCTGGTCGCGGAGGGCCTCTCGAACGCCGACATCGCCGAGACCCTCTCGCTCGCCGAGGGCAGCGTGAAGAAGTACGTGAGCCGGATCCTGGCCGCCACGGGCTGCCAGTCCCGCATGGAGCTGGCCCTGCTCGCCCGCTCGCGCTGACCGACCCCGCCTCACCTCGCATTGTGGTTCCACAACGCGATTTCGACGCGGCTCCGAGCGCATTATGGTTCCATGACGCGATTCGGACACGACTCTGAGCCCGTCATGGCTCCATGACGGGCTCAGAGCGCCGGGAGCGGACTACAGGAACGAGCTCTCCCGGGTCAGGCCGTACCGGGGGTGCTCGCCGATCACCATGGACTCGAAGATCCCGTACCCCACGGCCTCGCCCTCGCGGACGCGGATCACGCAGTCGCGGAGCTGGTGGACCTCCTCGACGGTCTCCCGGGCCGACACGTCGGCGTAGCGCTCGCCGTCGATGTGCTGCGGGCCGTGCCACTGGCCGTGCCGGTGCCCCTTGAACCCGAAGTAGAGCCCGGTGCCGAGGTGGAAGCCAGTGTCGCTGATCGGCTCGATCTCCACGGTCCGGGTCGCGCCCCAGCCTGCGTCGAAGATCATCTTGCCGCCCAGCAACCTCCGGTTGACCGGGTCGAACTTCAGCTCGTCCACCATGCCGTTGAGCGGGACCTGACGTCCGTCCGCCTCGTTGACGAACCCGGAGAAGTAGGTCGTCTCGTGGTCCACTGCCTGGTGGTAGTGGTGGATCTCGTAGTGCGAGCCGTCGGGCCGGCGCAGGTACATCGGGCTCCAAGTCAGGAGGAAGTCCTGCTCCAGCCGCTGCGGCTTGAACACGTCCGGCGCCGGCTCGCCCACGTCCATCCGCACGCCCCACGAGTGGTCGCGGAAGCCGAACCACTCCTCGTCGCGCACCTCGATCTTCTCGCCGTCGATCCACACGGCGCCGCTGACGGTCGACGACTGGTGGTACCGCAGCAGGTCGGACTGGATGCGGAAGCCGTGCGGCTCGCGCTGCGCGTCCTTGCGTTCGAGGAAGGGCGGCAGCACGCCGGTGACGGTGAGGTCGAACCGGATCGGGAGCATGTGGTTCTCCCGCAGCACGAACCGCACCTTCTTCAGCGGTTCGAGGACCTCGTAGTCCAGCGGCCCCACGCCGACCCGCTCCGGGTCGAGGTCGAGCTGCCGGCTGGCCCGGACGGTCAGCTGCTCCTTCCCCCGGGAGATTCCGGCGAACATGTCGATCACGTTGCGGTTGTGGTACTTGCCCAGACCCACGTCGACCTGCAGCGACCCGTCGCGGGCGAAGAGCGAGCCCCACAGCTTCTCGGTCCAGGAGATGTCCGCGTGGGCGATCGTCGCGAACGTCTCCGGGGTCTGGTGGCACAGCAGCTCGTCGGCCGCGGTGAGGATCTGCATCGACTGGCGCATGACTCTCCTAGCTGTCCCGACTGTGCACCGGCGAGAACGAGCCCGGCATGTCGTTGGCCACCAGCGCGGTCCCGAAGATCGCAGCGGCCTGGTCGTCGTCGTCGAACGGCTCCGGGTACAGGGCCAGCGTGTCGTCCGAGATCGACCAGTCGATCGAGTCGGTGACCCCGGCCAGGGCCGCGAACGGGCGCAGGCCCGAGGTGTACATGCGGGTCGCGGCGAAGATCCGCTCCCGCCGGTCCATCGCCGCGAAGCGCTGGTATAGCGTCATGTGCTGCTTGCTGATCGCTGCGGCGACCTCCGGCCAGGTCTCCGGCGGCAGCAGCTCCCGGGAGCCGTCCGCGCGGTACCCGAACACGGCCGCCTCCGTCACCGACGCCAGCAGCTGGTCCGGCTCGGTGAAGGTCGTGCCCCAGTCGTTGATCTCGAACTCGCGGAAGGAGGCGGGATCGAACGTCAGCGTCATGGTCAGGCCCGCGAACGGCGGCTCGAGGTCCTCGGCCCACGGGTAGGCCCACGCGCTCGGGCCGAGCGAGAGGTAGTCCCGCACGATCGTCCGGCGCGCCGCCGCCCCGCGCCGCGGGTAGGGGCCGGAGTCGCAGATGCCCACGCGGGAGTCGCAGAAGTAGAGGAACGAGTAGCCGGAGACGGTGGCGTTGAGCCGCTTGAGGGTCTTCGACGCCGCCGGGTCGAGCACGGTCCCCGCGTCGGCGAGCTCGTCGACCACGGGCTGGGGCAGGTAGCGGTTGGTGAAGCCGGCGTCCTTGTAGTCGAGGGTGCCGTCGCCCCGGTGTGCCAGCGTGAGGCGGCGCCAGAAGTCCACGACGGTGCGGATCTCCTCCCGCCGCTCCTCCCGGCCCAGCTTGCCCATGTGGATCAGGCACTCCCGGCCGCACAGGTAGTGGTAGCCGATCATCCAGATCCACAGCGGGCTCACCCGGTTCGGGCCCTCCCGCAGCCGACGGCCGAGCTCCTCGGCCGGGACCGCGGCGTCGATCACCGCGATCCGCTCGGCGTAGCTGTGGAAGTCCTCGATCACCGACAGGGACATGTACGGCAGCATCGGGAACAGCTCGGAGGTGAAGCCGGAGCGCCGGGTCATCTCCGGCTTGAACGCGCGGCCCATGTGCTGGACCAGGTCGTCGAGCCGGTCGTCGGTCAGCTCCTCGGCGAGCAGCGCGTCGAGGGCCTCCGGCGTGACCTGCACGTCGAAGTCCTTGACGGCGATCTCGTCGCCGACGCGCCGGACGTACGACCACCAGGCGGCGCTGACGTCCTGCGCGGGCGCGGTGCTGTCCGGCTCGGCCCCCGCCCGGACGACGCCCGCCCCGTCGTCGATGTCGAGGACGATCTCGGTGCCGTCCGCGAGCTCGCCGGTCAGGTCGGTCCCGACGAGGCACGGCACCTCGAACTCGCGGGACACGATCGCGAGGTGGGACCGGAGCGTCCCGTCGAGGCACACGATCCCGCCCAGCCGGCCGAGGATCGGCGAGAGGAACGTGGTCCCGCCCGACGCGACCAGCGCGATCGTCGACTCGAGGTCGGTGTCGAGGGACTCGATGACGTCCTGCGGCGACCGGAAGTTCCGGACGCGGCCGGTGGTGCGGGTGAAGGTGTAGGACGGTGTGCCCTTACCGATGACGGACATGCTCAGCCTCCCAACGGCCGGAAACAGCTGTCCCGGTCCTGCGGCACGAAGATCCCGCCGATCAGCTGCAGGGCGAGATCCGGATCGGAGAACTTCTGGTAGGACTCGGCGAGCCGCGGCGTGACCGTCCAGTCGATCTCGTCGTAGCACCCGGCGAGCCGGGCCCACGGCTTGGTCTTCCACGCGTACATCTGGGTCGCGTAGAGGTTGCGCTCCTCCGGGTCGGTCTCCGCGAGCCGCTGGTAGAGCGCCCGGTGCGCCTTCCGGATCGCCTTCGTGGCCTCGTCGATCTCCGCGAGGCCGAGGGGGCGCAGCATGTCGCCGTCGGTGCAGAAGACCCGGGTCTCGAGGATGTCGGCCTGGTAGTCGCTCGGGGTGAACCAGGCCGTGCCCCAGACGTTGTTGTCCATCCGGACCGTGTTCGGCAACCGGTAGGCGATGACGAAGTGGTGGTAGGGCAACGTCTCCCGGATGCCGTCGAGCCAGGGGAAGTCCCCGGAGCCGTCGGCGCAGGTCTCGCGCAGGGCGAGGAAGGTGCCGTCCTCGAGCCGGTACGGACCGGTGTCGCAGACCGCGGTGCGGGCGTCGCAGTTCTCCAGGAACGCGTAGGCGGTGAGCCGGGCGCCGAACTTGCGGATCGCCGTCTTCACCTCCTCGTCGGCGGGGATGAGGTTCGCCCGGATCTCGGCCAGCAACCGGTCGTCGACGACGTGGCTGGAGTCCTGCGGATCGGCGTGCATGTTGTAGAGCACGCCGTCCGTGCGCATCGCCATGGTGGCCTCGCGCCAGAACCGCAGGACCTCGAGCTGGTCCTCCAGCCCGTCGGACAGGGAGTTCTCGCCGAGGTCGACGAACAGCTCGCGACCGGTCAGGTAGTGCAGCGGCATCGCCGCCAGGTTGATGAAGCTGCGCTTGCTGCCGATCGGCAGCGCGCGCCGGACCAGCTCCGCGGGGGTGGCGTGCCGGCGGATCTCGCGCAGCCGCTCGGGGACGCGGAGGTAGTCCTCCATCATCGACATCAGGATGTAGGTGTTCATGCCGAACAGCTCGGACTCGAACACGGTGCGCGCCGAGAGCTCGCGCTTGTAGGCGGCACCGCCCTCGTGCACGAGCCAGTTCCACTCCTCGAGGGTGGGCTCGTAGGAGGCGTCGGTGTAGAGCGCCTTGACGTTCTCCGGAGCCGTGAGCTGCGCGGTCACGCCGTCACCGCCGCGACCACGCCGATGCGGGCCGTATCGGCGTCGGAGAGGTCGAGGACGACCGAGTCACCGTCCGCGACCTCCCCGGTCAGCTCCGCTGCGAGCACGCACGGCACGTCGGACTCACGGGACAGGATCGCCAGGTGCGACTCCCGGCTGCCGGCGGTGCACACGATCGCCCTCAGGTCCGGCAGGATCGGCGACAGGAAGGTCATCCCGCCCTTGTTGACGAAGGCGATCGTCTCCTCGAGGTCGTCGTCGTCGATCGACAGGACGTCGGACGTGTCGTGGAACCACCGGGCGGTGCCGCGCACCTCGCCGGCCGTGAAGAGGGTGACGCCGGTCCCGACGTCCGTGAGCTCCCCGCTCATCGCTTCTCCGTCCCCGCCCCGACGCCGGGGCGCTCGTGACCTGAGCGCATCTGCGCTGGTGAGACGGTAGGGAGGGACGATCACTGTGACCCAGTGCACTTAGGGGGACACTCACCGGGCGTCGTCAGAGACGTCCGGGCGGGCCACAGCCTGACTCGACACGCCCGTGTGCGGCGGGAGGGCGGCGCGTCAGTTGAGCGGGTGGTCGCGCAGGAACCGGACGACGAGCGGGCTCGCCTCCTCGCGGAACTCCTCGAAGTACGCGTGCCGCGCGCCCTCGATCAGGTGCACCGCGGTGCCCGGGATCCGCTCGGCGAGCTCCTCGCCGTTCTCGGTGGGGCAGAACAGGTCCTCGCTCCCGTGCACGACGAGCGTCGGTGCGGTGATCGAGTGGACCTGCTCCCGGGCGTCGTGGTCGGCGCTGGCCCGCCGGTGCCCGCGCCGCGCGGGCAGCGACATCCCGTCGTCGCCGAGGACGGAGTACGGGCCGGGGTGGGCGGCGAGCCAGGCAGGGGTGAACATCAGTTCGGCCAACGCCCGCTGCGCCGCGGGAGCCGGGCCGGCGAGCGGCCCCACCACGTCCTTGCCGGCCACCGGCGCACCGGGTCCGCCGGTCGTCGTGCAGCCCAGGACCAGCGCGCCGACCCGTCCCGGGTGGTCGACCGCCAGCCACTGCGCGATCTTGCCGCCCATCGACGTCCCGTAGACGTGGGCGCGGGCCACGCCCAGCTCGTCCAGCACGGCGACCACGTCCCGGGCGAACCGCCGAGTGCTGAACTCCGCGCCGGACGGTGCCGTCGACGCCCCGGTGACCAGGGTGTCGACGGCGATTGTGCGGAACCCGGCGAAGTCCGCGCGGATCGGGTCCCACCAGTGGTGCGAGTTGGCCTGCCCCGCCAGCAGCACCAACGGTTCGCCCGCCCCGACGACGTCGGCGTGGATCTTGGCCCCGTCCGGAGCGGTCGCGTCGGTCATGCGCGCCAGCCTGCCCCACGCCCCGGGGGCTGCGCGCAACGCACCGCCGCCCGCCGGAGCTCCGGCGGGCGGCGGGCGGGGGCCGTCGGCTTCAGTTGCCGAAGGTGGGGCCGGGCTCGCCCGGCAGGATGGTGTGCCCGCCCCGGGCCTCGGCCTGCTCGGCGGCGTCGGCCCTCGACTTCGGTTTGACGTTGAGGATGAAGTCGCCCGCGTGGGCCTTCATGCCGTAGTCGACGGCCTGTTCGACGGCCTCCCCCGCGCGCACCGATCGGCGGATCAGGGGGTCGGCGCGCAGATCCTTCCACAGCGACACGCAGAGCAGCACCATGATGACCACGAACGGCAGGGCCATGATGATCGTGATGTTCTGGATGCCGGTCAGGGCGTCGTCCCCGCCGACCATGAGCATGATCGCGGCGATGGCGCCCATCACCGTGCCCCAGAAGATCACGATGCCGCGGCCGGGCTCGATGGAGCCCTTCTGCGAGATCGTGCCCATCACGACCGAGGCCGCGTCGGCACCGGACACGAAGAAGATCGCGACGAGCAGCATCGCGACGACGCTGAGCAGCGTGCCGAGCGGGAAGGACTGGAGCAGCCCGAAGAGCTTCTCCTCCTGCCCGCCCGAGGCCAGGTCCTGCCCGGCCTGCTGTGCCGAGATCGCGGCCCCGCCGAAGATCGCGAACCAGACCAGCGAGACCACGCTGGGGATCAGGATGACGCCGGCGATGAACTGCCGGATCGTGCGGCCGCGGCTGATGCGGGCGATGAACATGCCGACGAACGGCGTCCAGGAGATCCACCAGGCCCAGTAGAAGACGGTCCAGCTCTGCAGCCACTCGGCCGTCGCCGGGCCGTCGGCGCCGGTCCGGGCGGCCATCGACGCGAGGTCGGCCAGGTAGTGGCCGATGCTGCCGGGCAGCAGGTTGAGGATCAGCACGGTCGGGCCGACGACGAAGACGAAGAACGCCAGGAACGCCGCCAGCACCATGTTGATGTTGGAGAGCCACTGGATGCCCTTGGCCACCCCGCTGACCGCCGACGCGATGAACGCGACGGTGAGCACCGCGATGACCGCGACGAGCAGCCCGGTGCCCGGGTTGTCCATCCAGCCCAGCGCGGTGAGCCCGCCGCCGATCTGCAGGGCGCCCAGGCCCAGCGACGCGGCGGAGCCGAACAGGGTCGCGAAGATCGCGAAGATGTCGATCGCCCTGCCGAGCCCGCCCTCGGTGCGCCGGGTGCCCAGCAGCGGGGCGAAGGCCGCGGAGATGAGCTGGCTGCGGCCGCGGCGGAAGGTGCCGTAGGCGATCGCCAGGCCGACGACGGCGTAGATCGCCCAGGGGTGCAGGGTCCAGTGGAAGAGCGTGGTCGCCATCGCCACGTCGAGCGCCGCCGGGGTTCCGGCCGGCGCGGTGTCCGGTGGCGGCTCGGTGAAGAACGACAGGGGCTCGGCCACGCCGAAGAACATCAGCCCGATGCCCATGCCCGCGGAGAACATCATCGCGACCCAGGAGCTGGTGCGGAACTCCGGCCGCTCGTCGTCGCACCCGAGCGGGATCCGGCCGTAGCGGCTGATCGCCAGCCAGAGCGCGAACACGACGAAGCCGCTGGCCGCGAGGATGAAGAACCACCCGCCGGCGCCCATGATCCCGGACAGCACCGCACCCGAGACCGCTGAGAGGCTGTCCGTCCCGGCGATACCCCAGACGATGAAGCCCAGGACGAGCAGCGCCGCGACCCCGAACACGACGCGGTCGGTCGGATGCCGCCGATCGGCCGCGCCCGTGCCCGCCGTGGTGACGACCTCCGGCTCGTCGGGGCTCGCGCCGGTGCCCGTCCCGGTCGCAGGTTCCTTGACTGTCATCGCTTGCGTCCCTTCGTTGGGAGTGCGGTGCGTCAGCGTCCGCGCGGGAGGAGGCCGGGTCGACCACCGTCCGAGGCATCGGGCGCCCCGGGCGTCGAGCTCGGTCCCCTGCACGAACGGGTTCGGCCGGCCGGGCGGTGGCCCCGGCCGGCCGGATGGGTGGGTGGGTGTGGCGGGTGTGTCAGTGCCCGATCGCGGCGGCGACCCAGTCGCGGAACTCGCCGATGTGGTGCTCGCTGGGCACCAGCACGCCGCCGGCGGCGTAGGCCCGGGAGGACATCGCGGGCTGGGTGCGCTCGCAGGCGTCGAAGTCCTGCTGGTTGACGCGGTGGAACAACTCGACCGAGCGGTCCAGGTCGCGCCCGCTGTCCAGGACCTCCTGCGGGTAGAGCCAGTCGCACTCGACGATCGTGCGGTCGGCCGCCACGGGGTACATGCGGTGGAAGATCACGTGGTCGGGCACCAGGTTGATGAAGACCTGCGGGTTCACGGTGATCGCGTAGTAGCGCCGGTCGTGGTCGGCGTCGACACCCGCGATCGTCTCGAAGCCGGCGCTGCCGTCGACGGTGAAGCCGCTGACGTCGTCGCCGAATGCGGCCCCGTGGCCCACGTAGTACTGGGCGGCGTAGCCGTCGGCGAACTCCGGGAGCACCTCGGTGAGCTCCGGGTGGATCGTCGCGCAGTGGTAGCACTCCATGAAGTTCTCGACGATCAGCTTCCAGTTCGCCTTGACGTCGTAGGTGATCCGGCGGCCGACGGCCAGGGTGTCGATCGCCCAGCCGTCGATCGCGGCGGGGTCGCCGAGGCGGGCGGTCACGGCGGCCTCGACCGTGTCGGCGAACGAGGGCGGCTCGTCGGCGAGGCAGATCCAGATCGTCCCGAGCCACTCCCGCAGGGAGACCGTGTGCAGGCCCAGCCGGTCCCGGTTCACGTCGGCCATCGAGTTCAGGTTCGGGGCCGCGATCAGCGCGCCGTCGAGGCCGTACGTCCAGGCGTGGTACGGGCACTGGATCTTGTTGCGGAGCGCGCCCTCGGGCTCGACACAGAGCTGGGCGCCGCGGTGCCGGCACACGTTGAGGAAGGCCCGCACCCCGCGGTCCCGCCCGCGGACGAGCAGCACGCTCTCCCCGCCGACCTCGACCTTCCGGAAGCTGCCGGGCTTGGCGAGGTCGCTGCTGCGGGCGGCGGCGAACCAGCTGGTCTGGAAGATCCGCGACTGCTCGAGCTCGAAGATCGCGGCGTCGGTGTAGTGCGAACCGGGCAGGGTCGGGATCAGGCTGCTGGCGGACTGCTGTCCGGGGATCTCGACGGTGCTCACTGGTGTCCTTTCAACGATGGCGGGTCGGCGGCGCAGGTCAATGGGTGGCGGCGGGACGACGGCCGAGCCTGCGGCGCATCCGGCCGAAGGAGCGGGGGCGGTCGACGCCGAGCACGGCGACCGGCGTGCCGGACGGGTCGACGTACTGGGCGAGGAAGTCGGCCTCCGCGGGGTCGCCCTCCAGGACCTCGACGCGGCAGCCGGGCGTGCGGTGACCGGCGAACTGGATCCGGCGTCCGTACTGGTCGGACCAGAAGTACGGCACCTCGTGGTGCGGCGCCGGGGTGTGCACCCGGCCGAACAGGGCCGCGACGGCGCCGACCGGCTGCTGCACCGCGTTCGTCCAGTGCTCCAGCCGCAGCATGGAGCCGGTGTAGCCGCGGTGCGCGTTCGCGCAGTCCCCCACCGCGACGACGCCGGGTGTCGACGTGGCGCCCTGCGCGTCGGTCACGACCCCGTCGTCGAGCGTCACGCCCGAGCCCTCGAGCCACTCGACGTTCGGGATCGCCCCGATCCCGACCACGACGACGTCGGCGGGCAGCTCCCGGCCGTCCGTCAGCCGGACCGCGCGCACGCGGGGCGACCCGACGATCTCGGCGACCCCGCACCCGGTGTGCAGCCGCACGCCCGCGGCGGCGTGCAGGCCGGCGCAGACCCGGCCCATCTCCGCACCCAGCGGGCGCTCGAGGGGGACGGTCGCGGCCTCGACGACGTCGACCTCGACGCCGAGGCCCGCCGCGGTCGAGGCGATCTCCGACCCGATGAACCCCGCCCCGACGACGATCATCCGCGCGCCCGGGACCAGCTCGGACCGCAGGGCGACCGCGTCGTCCAGGGTGCGCAGCGTGTGCACGCCCGCCGGCACCGGTCCCGGCAGGGCCCGGGCGCGGGCCCCGGTGGCCAGGACGACACCGTCGGTGGCGATCCGCTCGCCGTCGTCGAGCACGACGGTCCGCTCCGCGGTGTCGAGCGCGACGGCCCGGTGACCGAGCCGCCAGTCGGCGGCGAGCTCGGCGTCCTCGGGGGTCGTCAGCGCGAGGTCCTCGGTCGAGAGCGCGCCGGAGAGGAACTCCTTGGACAGCGGCGGCCGGTCGTAGGGTGCGTGTTCCTCGTCGCCGACCACGACGATCCGGCCGTCGAACCCCTCGGCGCGCAGGGCGCGGGCGGTGGCGAGGCCGGCCAGCGAGGCCCCGACGACGGTGACGGTGCGCATCAGGCGACCTCCTCCGCCACCGCGTCGACGGGAACGCCGGGCTGGGCCCCGGTCTCGATCCCCACCGACTCCTCGACCCAGACGTGCCCGTCCGAGACGACCACCCGGTGGGTGCGGACGGGCTTCTTGGCCGGTGGCCCGCTGGGCCTGCCGGTGCGCAGGTCGAAGCAGGCCGCGTGCAGCGGGCACTCCACCGCACACCCCTCGACCCACCCGTCGGACAGCGAGGCGTCCTGGTGGGTGCAGGTGTCGTCGATCGCGTAGAGAACGCCGTCGACGTGGAAGACGGCGATGCTCACCTCGCCCTGCACCCGGGCCGCTTCACCGTCGGGGATGTCCGAGGCCGCGCCAACATAGATCATCCTTGCTCCTGTTGCCTATCGCGGAACACGTCATGCGATTCGCAACACGAGGATGAGATCCTTCACCGTCACCGTCAATCGGGGACGCCAGGTTCGTCGACAACCGGCTCCGGAGTTGCAGCATGCGCAACAAGAACGTCAATGCGGAACAACCGTCCGCGACACAGGCGGTCGATCGCGCCCTCGCCATCCTGCCGCTGCTCGCTCGCCGAGGCCCGTCCGGCACCACCGAAGTGGCCCGTGAGCTGGGGATCCACAAGTCCACGGCGTCGCGCCTGCTCGCCGCGCTCGAGAAGCACCGGCTCGTCGAGCGCACCGGCACCCGCGGCAAGTACCGGCTCGGGTTCGGGATCGTGCGACTCGCCGGGGCGACCGCGGCCCAGCTCGACATCGCCGCGGAGAGCAAGCCGGTCTGCGCACGGCTGGCCGCCGAGCTGTCCGGCACGGTGAGCGTCAGCGTGCTGGAGGGCTCGCACGCGACGGTCGTGGTGCAGGAGCCGCCCACCGACCGGAACTGGATCGGGTTGCGGTCGCCGCTCTACGCGACGGCCGGCGGCAAGGTGCTGCTCGCCGGCTTCGGCGCCGAGGCGCTGCAGGAGGCGCTCGACAGGCCCCGTACCTGCTTCACCGAGCACACGCTGGTCGACCGCGCCGCGCTCCTCGCCGACCTCGACGAGGTGCGGGAGCGCGGGTGGGCCGCGACGCACGGCGAGCTCGAGGCCGACCTGAACGCGGTCGCCGTCGGGCTGCACGGGGCGAGCGGACAGCTCGCCGGGACCCTCAGCGTGTCCGGGCGCAGCGGCGCGCTCGACCCCGCCGACTTCCCGTCGGCCGCGCGCGCCCTCACCCACGCGGCCGCGACGATCACCGCGCGGCTCAGGGACCTCGTCGGCCCCTGAGTTCCGGGGTGGAGGGTTGACCGCATGTGACACATCTCTTACGGTCGATAGATATATCAGGCACCTACCCCGACGATCAAGGCTGTTCATGTTGCGTCGCTGTCCGTCCGTGCCCTGTGTCCCGTGCCGAGGAGGGATGTCATGAGCGGTGTGCCCGAGGACCGGTTCGTCTCGGTCGGACCGCCCGTCATCGAGGACGAGACGACGGTCCGTCGCGCGACGAAGGCGGCCGCGGTCGGCAACGTCGCCGAGTGGTACGACTTCGGCATCTACTCCTACCTGGCCGCCGTGGCGCTCGACCGGGTCTTCTTCCCCGACGCCGGCGACTGGGCCCCCGTCCTCACCCTCGGGGCGTTCGCGGCGGCGTTCCTGGTCCGCCCGCTCGGCGGTCTGGTGTTCGGCCCGCTCGGGGACCGGATCGGCCGGACGAAGGTCCTGTCGGCCACCGTCCTGATGATGGCCGTCGCGACGGTCCTGCTCGGCCTGGTCCCCAGCCACGCGACGATCGGCGTCGCGGCTCCGCTGCTCGTGCTGGTCATCCGCATGCTGCAGGGCTTCTCCGCGGGCGGCGAGTACACGGGCGCGCTCACCCTGGTCGCCGAGTACTCCCCTGACCGGCGCCGCGGCTTCTTCGGCAGCTGGCTGGAGTTCGGCACCCTGGTCGGCTACACCCTGGGCGCGGGCACCTCGGCCGTCCTCATCGCGCTGCTGCCCTCGGACGACCTGCTGTCGTGGGGCTGGCGGTTGCCGTTCATGCTGGCGCTCCCGCTCGGGATCACCGGCATCTACCTGCGGATGCGGTTGGAGGAGACGCCCGCGTTCCGCCAGCTCCTGGAGCGCTCGCCCGCGATCTCGACGATGTCCCCGCGCCGGGCCTTCCAGATCCTGGTCACCCGGTACCGCTCCGCGGCGCTGGTCGGGGCAGGGCTCGTCGTCGCCTGGAACGTCACGAACTACGTGCTGACGAACTACGTGCCGACCTATCTGACCGGCACGTTGCCGCGGTTCGGCGAGAGCGGGACGAGCGAGGCGCTGTCCACCGGACTGCAGGTCGTCGTCATGCTGCTGATGCTGTACGTGATCCTTCCGGTGGGCCGGCTGAGCGACCGGATCGGCCGCAAGCCGATCCTGTTCGCCGGGAGCGCGGCGCTCGTCGTGCTGGGGCTGCCCGCCGTCTGGCTGCTTCGCCACGGCCTGGCCGGGCAGATCGCCGGCCTCCTCATCATGGGTGCGACGTTGCTCTGCTTCGCCGCGGTGACGCCGTCGACCCTGCCGGCGCTGTTCCCGACGCTGATCCGGTACGGGAGCCTGGCGATCGTCTTCAACGTGTTCGTCTCGGCGTTCGCCGGGACGGCACCCACGGCGATCGGTGCTGCCGTCGCCGCCACCGGCAACCTCGACTGGCCCGGCTACTACCTCGTCGGAGCCGGCGTCGTCGGGCTCGTCAGTACGTGGTTCCTGCGTGAGTCGGCCGGCCGGCCGCTCGCGGGGGCCGCGCCGCTGCGGTCCAGCGCCGACCTCCCCGCACCCGTCCTCTCGCCGGACGGCGTGCCCCTCGAGAACCCACCCCGGTCCGAACGCCGGGGCTGAGATGAGACCTCTTCCCCGACCACGAAGTGGAGTACCGAGTTGTCGCAGAAGGTCCGTGGGGTGGTCGCCCTCGAGAAGGGCAAGCCGGTCTCCGTCGAGACGATCGTGGTCCCGGACCCCGGTCCCGGCGAGGCGGTCGTGAAGATCCAGGCGTGCGGGGTCTGCCACACCGACCTGCACTACCGGGAGGGCGGGATCAACGACGAGTTCCCGTTCCTGCTCGGCCACGAGGCCGCCGGGATCGTGGAGTCCGTCGGCGAGGGCGTCACCGACGTCGCCCCGGGGGACTTCGTGATCCTCAACTGGCGCGCGGTCTGTGGCCAGTGCCGGGCCTGCCGCAAGGGCAAGCCCTGGTACTGCTTCAACACCCACAACGCGACACAGAAGATGACGCTGAAGTCCGGCCAGGAGCTGTCCCCGGCCCTGGGCATCGGCGCGTTCTGCGAGAAGACCCTGGTCGCCGCCGGGCAGTGCACCAAGGTCAACCCGGCCGTGACCCCGCAGGTCGCCGGCCTGCTCGGCTGCGGGGTGATGGCCGGCATCGGTGCCGCGATCAACACCGGCGGCATCGGCCGCGGCGACTCGATCGCGGTCATCGGCTGCGGCGGCGTCGGCGACGCCGCGATCGCCGGGGCCACCCTGGCCGGCGCCACCACGATCATCGCCGTGGACACCGACGACCGGAAGCTGGAGTGGGCCCGCGGCTTCGGCGCCACCCACACCGTCAACGCCCGCGAGACCGACGCCGTCGAGGCCATCCAGGCCGCCACCGACGGGTTCGGCGCCGACGTCGTCGTCGACGCGGTCGGTCGCCCGGAGACCTGGAAGCAGGCCTTCCTCGCCCGCGACCTGGCCGGCACCGTCGTGCTGGTCGGCGTCCCGACCCCGGACCTGAAGGCCCCCGAGCTGCCGCTGATCGAGTACTTCGGCCGCGGCGGCGCGCTCAAGTCCTCCTGGTACGGCGACTGCCTGCCCTCCCGGGACTTCCCCTACCTGGTCGACCTGCACCTGCAGGGCCGGCTGCCGCTGGAGAAGTTCGTCTCCGAGGAGATCGGCCTCGACGACATCGAGACCGCCTTCGAGAAGATGCACCACGGCGACGTCCTGCGCTCCGTCGTCGTGTTCGGGCCGCGGGACTGACCGTCGAGGCCTTTGCCACCTCGTGAGTGGCGATAGTCGCCAGAGCGACTATCGCCACTCACCGGCAGGTCACGGGACCCGTGGTCGCGTCCGAGTGGCGGAAGCGTTGCGGCGCGGCGAGAGTCGTGCCGCTGAGCGCCCGGACCGTCACCGGAAGACGACGGTGCTGTGCCCGCTCAGCAGGACCCGCCGCTCGCAGTGCCAGCGCACGGCCCGCGACAGCGCCAGGGCCTCGGCGTCACGGCCGACCGTCTGCAGGGCCGCCGGGTCGTAGGTGTGGTCGATGCGGATGACCTCCTGCTCGATGATCGGCCCCTCGTCGAGGTCCGGCGTGACGTAGTGGGCCGTGGCCCCGACGAGCTTGACCCCGCGGTCGTAGGCCTGGTGGTAGGGCTTGGCGCCCTTGAACCCGGGCAGGAACGAGTGGTGGATGTTGATCGCCCGCCCGTGCAGGGCCTTGCAGGTCTGGTCGGACAGGACCTGCATGTACCGGGCCAGCACGACGAGCTCGGCCTCGTACTCGTCGACGAGCTGAAGCAGCCGGGCCTCGGCCTCGGGCTTGGTCTCCGGGGTGACCGGGACGTGGACGTACGGCAGCCCGGCGGCCTCGGCCATCGGGCGCAGGTCCTCGTGGTTGGACACCACCGCGACGATCTCGGCGCCGAGGCTGCCGGCCCGCCAGCGGAAGATCAGGTCGTTGAGGCAGTGCCCGAGCTTGGACACCATCACCAGGATCCGCACGGGCTCGGCCGGCGAGAACGTGAAGTCCATCCCGAAGTCCGCGGCGACGGGCTCGAAGCCGCGGGCCATGGCGTCGAGGTCGACGCCGGCGTCCGCGGTGACCCTGGTGCGCAGGAACAGCCGGGACCGCACCGAGTCGTCGAACTGCTGGTACTCGCTGATGTCGCAGCCGTGCTCGAACAGGTAGGCGCTGACGGCCCGGACGATGCCGGTGCGGTTCGGGCAGCTCAGGGTGAGGGTGAACGAGCGGGTCACGGGGGTCTCCAGCATGTCGATCAGCACTCCACGACGTTGAGGGCCAGCCCACCTCGGGCTGTCTCCTTGTACTTGTCCTTCATGTCCGCGCCGGTCTCGCGCATGGTCTTGATCGCCTTGTCGAGCGAGACGTGGTGGGCGCCGTCGCCGCGCACGGCCATCCGGGCGGCGGTGATGGCCTTGACCGAGGCCACGGCGTTGCGCTCGATGCACGGGATCTGCACCAGCCCGCCGACGGGGTCGCAGGTCAGCCCGAGGTTGTGCTCGATGCCGATCTCGGCGGCGTTCTCCACCTGCTCCGGGGTGCCGCCGAGGATCTCGGCGAGCCCTCCCGCGGCCATGGCGCAGGCCGAGCCGACCTCGCCCTGGCAGCCGACCTCGGCCCCGGAGATCGAGGCGTTCTCCTTGAACAGCAGGCCCACGGCGCCGGCGGTGAGCAGGAACCGCACCACGGCGTCGTCGTGGAACCCCGGCAGGAAGCGCGCCGCATAGTGCAGCACCGCGGGCACGATCCCGGCGGCACCGTTGGTCGGTGCGGTGACGACGCGCCCGCCCGCGGCGTTCTCCTCGTTGACCGCGAGCGCGGCGAGGGTGACCCACTCCATGGCGTGCAGGGCGTCGGTCTCGTCGGCGTCGGACTCCAGCCGCGCCCGCAGCGCGGCCGCCCGCCGGCGGACCCGGAGCCCGCCGGGCAGGACGCCGGCGGTGTGGGTGCCGCGCTCGACGCACTCGCGCATCACCGACCAGATGTGCAGCAGCCCGGCACGGACCTCCCCCTCGCTGCGCCAGGACAGCTCGTTGGCCAACATGAGGTCGCTGATCCGCAGCCCGGTCTCCCGGGTGAGCGCGAGCAGCCCGTCCCCGGTGGTGAACGGGTACCGCACCGGCGTCGGGTCCTCGACCAGGACCGGGCGGCCGGCGTCATCCCCGTCGAGGACGAAGCCGCCGCCGACGGAGTAGTACTCGCGGCGGTCGAGCTCGGCGCCGTCGGCGTCGAACGCCGCGAAGACCATGCCGTTGGAGTGGAAGTCCAGCCTGTGCCGCCGGTGCAGGACGATGTCGTCGTCGACCGAGAACTCGATCTTGTGCTCGCCGCCGAGCACAAGCCGGCCCTCGGTGCGCACCGCCTGCACCGCGGGATCGGCGGCGACCGGGTCGACGAGGTGCGGCTGCTCCCCCGCCAGCCCGAGGACCACCGCCTTGACCGAGCCGTGCCCGTGGCCGGTGGCCCCCAGCGAGCCGAACAGCTCGCAGCGGACCGCCGCCACGCGTGCGAGGTCGCCGGACTCGCGGAGCCGGGTGACGAACAGGTACGCCGCCCGCATCGGTCCGACGGTGTGCGAGCTCGACGGTCCGATACCAACCTTGAACAGGTCGAACACCGAGATGGTCATGCGCGCTCCTCCAGTCGGGGTCGGCGCGGGTCACGTCGTCGGGAACCCAGATACTAGATTGGTATATCAGTATTGGACAAGAGGTATCACTGATGAGTTCGGCGAGTTCGCCACCCGCATGTCAGGTGCCTAGACTGAGATCGTGACCGCTGCGCCCCAGGACATCGAGCAGAGCTCGCTGTCGCTCGCCGACCGCGCCTACGCCGCGATCCAGGACCGGCTGATCATGCTTGAGATCCCGCCGATGGCCCCGCTCGACGACGCCGAGCTGGTGCGCACGATCGGCGTCGGCCGCACCCCGGTGCGCGAGGCGCTCAAGCGCCTGGAGCTGGACCGGCTCGTGATCTCCTACCCTCGCCGCGGCACGTTCGCGACCGGCGTGGACATCACCGACCTCGCGTACATCTCGGAGATCCGCGAGCAGCTCGAGCCACTCGCCGCGCGCCGGGCGGCCGAGACCGCCGGGACCGCTCTGCGCACCGAGCTGTCCCGGCTGGCGGACGACACCGAGCAGCTCGACGTCCGCACGCTCGGGCGCAGCGAGCTGATGCGCTGGGACCTGCGCGTGCACCGCGCGATCTACCACGCAGGGGGCAACCCCCACCTCGAGGACACCCTGGTGCGCTACAACAACCTCGCGACCCGGATCTTCTGCCTCTTCCTGGACCGGATGCCGGAGTTCGACCGGCACGTCGGCGAGCACGTCGGGCTCCTGCGCGCGATCGCCGGCCAGGACGGCCCGGCGGCCGAGCATCTGGCCCGCGAGCACGTCCTCGGCTTCGAGAAGGCCGTCCGGGCGATCATCTGACGCCTGCTCAGCCCATCCCGCTCATCCCAGGGCGTCGAGGATCGCCAGGGCGTCCACGGTCGCGGCCACGTCGTGCACCCGCACCACCTGCGCGCCGCGCTGCACGGCCAGCACCGCGGCCGTCACGGACGCCGCCTGACGCCGGTCCACCGGCCGGCCGGTGATCCTGCCGAGCATCGCCTTGCGGGACAGTCCCACCATGACCGGGGCGCCCAGCTCGGTGAAGGCCCGCAGGGAGCCGAGCAGCGCGAGGTTGTGGTCGAGGGTCTTGCCGAAGCCGAACCCGGGATCGACGATCACGTACTCGCGCGGGATGCCCGCCCGCGCGCAGGCGTCCGTCCGCTCCAGCAGGAACTCCCGCACCTCCCCCACGACGTCGACGTAGCTCGGGTCGCGCTGCATGAGGTGGGGCGGCTTCGGCATGTGTGTCAGGCAGACCGGCACCCGCAGCCGGGCCGCCGCCTCGAGGGCACCCGGGTTCCCCAGCGCACGGACGTCGTTGATCACGGTGGCACCGGCCCGGACCGCCGCGGCCATGACCTCCGGCCGGGACGTGTCCACCGAGATCGGCACGGAGATCCGGGCCGCCAGCTCCTCGATCACGGGAACCACCCGGTCCAGCTCCTCGGCCACGCCGGGCGAGCGCGAGCCCGGCCGGGTGGACTCACCGCCGACGTCGACGAGGTCGGCGCCCTCGGCCACGAGCCGCAGCCCGTGGGCCACCGCGGCCGCGCGGTCACCGAAGGCACCGCCGTCGGAGAACGAGTCCGGGGTGACGTTGAGGATCCCGCAGACCAGCGGGTCCGGTCCGTGCAGGCGCCGCAGCAGGTCGGTCACGCCCGGCCGGTGGGCACCCGAGGGGACGGCCGCGAGCGGTGGCCGAGCTAGGGTCGTCGTCACGGGTTCTCCTCCGCCCGCGTCCGGGCCGCGGACCGGACCGTGTGCTCCAGCAGCAACGCCGTGGTGACCGGACCCACCCCTCCGGGGACCGGCGTGAGGCCGGCGACCCGGCCGGCGACCGAGGCCTCGTCGACGTCGCCCACCAGGGCGCCGTCCGGCGTGGGGTTGGTGCCCACGTCGATCACGACCGCGTCCGGGGCCACGTGCTCGGCGGTGATCAGCCCGGCCCGGCCGACCGCGACCACCAGCACCTCGGCCGGACGGGTGAGCTCGGCGAGGTCCTTGGTGTGGCGGTGGCAGATCGTGACGGTCGCATCGCGCTGCAGCAGCAGCTGGGCGGCGGGCTTGCCCACGACGGTGGACCGCCCGACCACGGTGGCCTTGCGCCCGCTCAGCGGGATCCCGTGGTGGTCGAGCAGCGCGAGGACCGCGGCGGCGGTCGCGGGGGCGAAGGCCGGCAGGCCAGCGGCGAGACGGCCCAGCGAGAGCGGGTTGGCGCCGTCCACGTCCTTGTCGGGGTCGATCGCGTCGGCCAGGTCCTCGCTGCTCGCGTCCGGCGGCAACGGGGTCTGCAGCACGATCCCGTGGACGGCGGCGTCCGCGCTGAGGGTGCGCAGCGCGGCGCGGATCCGCTCCGGGCCGACGTCCGGCCCGAGGTCGACGATCTCGCACCGGATCCCGGTCCGGGCCGCGGCCCCGGCGATCGAGCGGACGTACCAGGCGCTGGACTCGTCGTCGGTGGCGACCACGACCGCCAGCCGCGGCGGGGTCCCGGAGGCCGTGAGCTCGGCGGCGGCCGCGGCGGCGTAGGTACGGATCTCGCGGGCGAGTTCCGTCCCGTCGAGAACGGCCGTGAGGGTGGAGGTCATCGGAGGATCTGCTCCCGGACGGCGGCGGTGACCTTGTCGGCGCGGGTGAGGAGGTCGTCGACCCCGCCGAGGGCGGCGGTGAGCTCCGTGCGCGCGGCGGCATCGGTGATGCCGGCGAGGTTGATCTCGACGTTGACGCGGGCGGTGGACGCCGCCGCGCGGGCGGCGTCCGCGGCCGCCGCCACGTCGCTGACGACGTTCGGGTTGCCGACCGGGAGCAACCGCTCGGCCAGGCCGAGGATCCGCTCGGCCAGGGCGACGACCTGGGCGGGAACGCGCCCCGCCTCGATCAGGGCGGCCGCGATCGCCAGGGACCGGGCGGCCATCTCCTGCGGGGTCGAGCGCGGCAGCCCGTTGGCGCCGGCGACCGCGCCGAACACGGCGGTGTCCTGTTCGGCGAGGTCCAGCGCGCGCAGGCGGCACGCGTCGGAGTCGTCGCGGACGGCGGTGACGACGGCGGCGTGGTCGACGAGTTTCGGGCCGTCGCTGTAGCGGGCGACCATGCCGACGAGGGCCGCGGCCTGTGCGGCGTGCAGCGCGGCGCTCGCGCCGCCGCCGGGTGCCGGGACGCGGGCGGCGAGGGCCTGGAGGAACTCGTCGAGGGTGTCGGTGCGCATGGGGTTCCGTCCTCGGGCGGTCAGCGGCGGATGCGGGTCATGTCGGGGTCGACCAGCGGCTCGGCGGCCACGGTCGCGCGCACCCGGCGGCCGAAGTACTGGATCTCCACGGGCGTGCCGACCTCGACGGCGGGCAGCCAGGCGTAGGCGACCGGCGTCCCGACGGTGTGCCCGAACGCGGCGGAGGTGACGTAGCCCGCCGGCCGGCCGTCGAGGAACACCGGCTCGTGGCCCAGCACGACGCTGCGGCCGTCGTCGACGGTGAGGCAGGTGAGCCGGCGGGTGACGGTGTCGGCGGAGACGCCCTCGAGCGCGGCGCGGCCGACGAACTCGCCCTTCTGCGGGCGCAGCGCGAAGCCCACCCCGGCCTCGTACGGGTTGTGCTCGGTGGTCATGTCGGTGCCCCAGGCGCGGTAGCCCTTCTCCAGCCGCAGGCTGTTGAACGCGGCGCGGCCGGCGGCGACGGCCCCGAGGGGACGCCCGGCCTCCCACAGCACGTCCCACAGCTTCTGCCCGTACTCGGCGCTGGTGTAGATCTCCCAGCCCAGCTCACCGACGTACGACAGCCGCATCGCGGTGACCGGGATGCCGGCGATGCGCGCGGCCTTCGCGCGGAAGTACCTCAGCCCCTCGTTCGAGAAGTCGTCGGCGCTCAGCGGCTGGACCAGGTCGCGGGCCAGCGGCCCCCACACCCCGATGCAGCAGGTGCCACCGGTGATGTCCCGGACCTGCACGCTGTGGTCGGCCGGGGCGTGCCGGCGGAAGTGGTCGAGGTCGAGGTGCCCGTTGGCGCCGACCTGGAAGAGGTCCTCACCGAGGCGGGCGACGGTGAGGTCGCTGCGGACGCCGCCGGCCTCGTCGAGCGCGAGGGTGTAGGTCACCGAGCCGACGGACTTGTCCATCTTCCCGGTCGTCAGCCGCTCCAGGAACGCAAGCGCCCCGGGCCCGGAGACCTCGAGGCGGGTCAGCGGGGTCATGTCGTAGAGCGCCACGGCGGTGCGGGTCTTCCACGCCTCCACCGCGGCGATCGGCGAGTGGAACATCGCCGACCACGTGTCGCGGCCCGGTGGCTGCCACTCGGCGGGCAGCTCCTTGACCAGCGGGGCGTTGGCCTCGTACCAGTGCGGACGCTCCCAGGCGTGCGCCTCCAGGAAGAACGCCCCCAGCTCCTTCTGCCGGGCGTGGAACGGGCTGACCCGCAGGTCGCGCGGGGAGAGCTTGGGCTGCAGGGGATGCACCACGTCGTAGATCTCCACGAAGTTCCGCTGGGAGGTCTCGTCGACGTAGGCGTCGGTCGTCTCGATCTCGTCGAACCGGGCCACGTCGCAGCCGTGCAGGTCGGTCTCGCTGCGGCCGTCGACGAGCAGCTGGGCGACCGAGCGGGCGACGCCGGCGGAGTGGGTCACCCAGACGGCCTCGGCGATCCAGAACCCGGCGACGTCCGGGGACTCGCCGATCAGCGGGCCGCCGTCCGGGGTGAAGGAGAAGATCCCGTTGAACCCGGTCTCGATCTTCGCGTCCCGCAGGGACGGTAGCAGCAGCCTGCTGTGCTCCCACGAGGGCGCGAAGTCCTCCTCGGTGAACGGCAGCATCGACGGCATCGCAGCCTCGCCCATGTCGTCGTCGTCGACCTCGGGGAGGTCGCCGATGCGCACGGGCATCGGGCGGTGGGCATAGGAGCCGATGCCGAGGCAGTCGTTGTGTTCGCGGTAGTACAGGTCCCGGTCCTGGTGGCGCAGGATCGGCAGGCGGGCCTCGACCACGTCGTCGTTGCGGCCGACGAGGTCGGCGACCTGCCCGGTCCGCACGTACTGGTGGGCCAGCGGCAGCAGCGGCACCCGCATCCCGACCAGCTTCCCGAGCTCCCGGCCCCAGAAGCCGCCGCAGGACACCACGATGTCCGCTGGCACCTCGCCCTTGTCGGTCCGCACGCCGGTGACCCGGCCGCCGGACTGGTTGATCCCGACCACGCGGGTCGAGCCCTGGAAGACCGCACCGCGGGCCTCGGCCCGCCGCGCCACGGCGACCACGACGCGGGCGGCCTTGGCCAGGCCGTCGGTCGGGGTGTGGAAGCCGCCCAGCACCTGGTCCCGGTCGAGCAGCGGGTGCAGCCGCACGCACTCCTCGGGCCCGACGACCTCGCCGGGCACCCCCCACGACGTGGCCCAGCCCTGCTTGCGGTGCAGGTCGGCCAGCCGCTCCGGGGTGGTGGCGACCTCCAGCCCGCCGACCTGGTTGAAGCACCACGCCCCGTCGACGTCCAGGGAGCGGAACTTCTCGACGGTGTAGGTGGCGAACGCGGTCATCGTCTTCGACGCGGTGGTCTGGTAGACGAGGCCGGGCGCGTGCGAGGTCGAGCCGCCGGTCAGCGGCAGCGGCCCCTGGTCCAGGACGGTGACCTGGTCCCAGCCGCGCTGGGTGAGCTCGTCGGCCAGGTTCGCCCCGACGATCCCGGCTCCGATGATGACGACGCGGGGGGTGGTGCTCATGCTGGGTCTCTCCTCACGTGGCGGTCGTCGACGACCGCGACGGTGGTCGGTCAGGGGAAGGCGGCGGCGGTCGGGCGGGCGGTCGTGTCGGCCCGGAACTCGAGGGCGGCGTCGAGCAGCCAGTCGGCCAGGTGGCCGGCGAAGGAGGGCCGCACGAGGAGCCGGAAGTCGTCCGCGCCGAGGGCGAGGAGCAGCACGCCGGCCAGCCCGACGGTGGTCTGCGCGGCGGACCCGACCGGGAACGACGCCGGGCGCAGGTCGAGCGCGCAGCCGAAGGACAGCAGCTCCCGGGCCCGGGCACCGCTCACCCGGATGCTGGTGCGCTGCGCGGAGACGTCCACGGCGGCGCCGCCGTAGGGCGCGACCGCGCCGATCAGGGCGTGCTCCCACTCGTGCGGCCGCGCGGCGACGCTGGTGACCAGCCACTCGTCGGGGCCCAGCCAGACGGCCTGCCCGTCGTGGGTGCGCGTCCAGGTGTTCGGCTGCGTGGGCAACCGTGCGCCGAGCGCCCGCGCGGCGGCGTCGACGCCCGGCCCGGCCGGGTCGACGCGCAGATCCACCGCGGCGACCTCGGCCTCGGCCTCGATCCGGAGGCCCGCCGTCTCCGCGGCGTCCAGCGCCGGGATCCGGTCCTCGAGCGGGTGCGTGCGGAACAGGGTGCGCTCAACCATCGCGACGGGTTCCTTCCGGGTCGACGAGCACGGACGAGCCGATCTCGGCGGGCACGAGCACACCCGCGACGGGGACGTGCACGACGTCGCCGACGCGCGCGCGTCCGCCCTTGACCAGGGCCAACGCGAACGGCCGGCCGAGCTCGGCGCTGTGGTAGCTGGAGGTGACGTGCCCGAGCATGGGCACCGGCGGCGGGGGCAGCACGCCGTCCGCGCGGAACTCGACGATCTGCGAGCCCTCGGGCAGCTTCGTCCGCGCGTCGGTCGGCAGCAGCGACACCAGCTGCTTGCGCAGTGGATCGTGGTTCGCCGGGCGGGCGAAGGACCGCCTGCCCAGGAAGTCCGGCTTCTTCTTCGACACCGCCCACTCCATGCCCAGGTCGTGCGGGGTGACGGTGCCGTCGGTGTCCTGCCCGATGATCGGGTAGCCCTTCTCGGCGCGCAGCACGTGCATCGTCTCGGTGCCGTACGGCGTGATGCCGTACTTCGCGCCCGCGTCGAGCAGCCGCAGCCACAGCGATCGCGCGTACCAGGAGCTGACGTTGACCTCGTAGGCGAGCTCGCCGGAGAAGGAGATCCGCGCGATCCGCACCGGGACGCCGTCGAGCTCGGTGTCCCGCCAGGACATGAACGGGAACGCCTCGTTCGACACATCGAGGCCGGGGAACACCTCGCCGAGGACGTCGCGCGAGCGCGGCCCGACGACCGGGAACACCGCCCACTGCTCGGTGACCGAGGCGAGATGCACGCGCAGCTCGGGCCACTCGGTCTGCACCCACTCCTCGAGGTGGTCGAGGATCGGCGCCGCACCGCCCGTCGTCGTGGTGACCAGGAAGCGGTCCTCGGCCAGGCGCAGCACCGTGCCGTCGTCGATGACCATGCCGTCGTTGCCGCACATCACGCCGTAGCGCACGCGGCCGACCTTCAGGCTGCTCATCATGTTCGTGTAGACGCGATCGAGCAGCACCGCGGCGTCCGGGCCCTGGACGTCGATCTTGCCCAGGGTGGAGCCGTCGAGGATGCCCACGCCGGTGCGGACGGCCGCGCACTCGCGCAAGACCGCGGCCTCCATGTCCTCGCCGGGGCGCGGGTAGTGCCGGGCGCGCTTCCACTGCCCGACGTCCTCGAACTCCGCGCCCGCCGCGACGTGCCAGTCGTGCAGGGCCGTGGTCCGCACCGGGTCGAACAGCTGTCCGCGCTCGCGACCGGCCAGCGCGGCGAACGCGACCGGGGTGTAGGGCGGGCGGAAGGTCGTGGTGCCCAACGCGTCCACGGTCGTGCCGAGGATGTCCGCGGTGATCCCCGAGGCGATCACCCCGGAGGTCTTGCCCTGGTCGTGCGCGGTGCCGATGGTCGTGTACCGCTTGACGTGCTCGACCGAGCGGATGCCCGCGCCCACGGCCCGGGCGATGTCGGCCACGGTCGCGTCCCGCTGGATGTCCACGAACTGGCGGTCCGCGTCGCCCGCGGTGCGCCAGAGCACCTTGGTCGGCAGGCGCTCCGGCTCGGGGGCGGTGCTCGGCGCGTCGCCGCCGGCCCCCTCGCGCAGGCACCCGGCCAGGTCCAGGGTCCCGTTGGCGGCACCGACCACGCTGACGCCGGGCAGCGTGTCGCCCGGACGGAAGGCGCCGAGCGCGGGGTCGTAGGCGAGCGCGCCCTTGACGTGGCTGAACAGGTGGGCGGTCGGGTTCCAGCCCCCGGACACGAGCAGGAGGTCGCAGGGCAGGGTCCAGGGCTTCTCGCCGGGGGCGGCGAGCTGCACCTGCCGGATCCGCTCCTCCCCCGTGGTCCCGACCACCACGACGCCGCAGTGCACCGGGATCCGCTGCCGCACGCAGCCGGCGGCCACCGCCGGCACGTCCGTGCGGGCGTCGACCACGGTGACCGCGGCGCCCGCCGCGGCGAGGTCGGCCGCGGCGGAGTAGGCGGCGTCGTCGCTGGTGAAGACGACGATCTCGCGGCCCGCGACCACGCCGTACCGGTGCAGGTAGTCCCGCGCCGAGGCCGCGAGCATGATCCCGGGCCGGTCGTTGTCCGTGAACACGATCGGTCGTTCGTGCGCGCCGGTGGCCACGACGACCTGCTCCGCCCGGATCCGGTGCACCCGCTGCCGGGAGCGGTGCCGCGGGGCGGCCGTGCCGAGGTGGTCGGTGCGGCGCTCGAGGGCGAGGACGAACCCGTCGTCGTAGTGCCCGAACGCGGTGGTGCGCTGCAGGTGCAGCACCTCCGGGTGGGCGGTCAGCTCGACGACGGTGTCGGCCACGAACTGCAGCGCGGGGCGTCCGCCGATCCGCTCGGTGCCGGTCAGGCTCCCGCCGGGGGTGGGGCGGTCGTCGACCAGGACGACGCTCTCCCCCGCCCGCACGGCGGTGCGCGCCGCCAGCAGCCCGGCGGGGCCGGCTCCGATGACCAGGGTGTCGCAGTGTGTGTGCTTGCGGTCGTACCGCGCGGTGTCGGGAACCTCGGCGAGCCGGCCCTGGCCGCTCACCCCGCGGGCCACCAGACCATCGACCAGTTCGATGGTGCTGGCCAGCAGCATCGGCTCGGGGAAGGGCTCCTCGACCTGGACGAGCCCGGTCGCGTCCTCGGTCCAGGCCGCGCCGATCCCCCGGGGCCGGCCGAACTTGACGCTCGACCCCACGCGGTGGACGCCGTGGGCGAGCAGGGCGCTGGCCAGGGTGTCGCCGGGATGCCCCGTGTACTCCTGGCCGTCGAAGGTGAAGGTCAGGGTGCGGGTGCGGTCGACGCGGCCGTACCCCTCGACGCGGCTGTCGGTGCTGCTCATGGGGTCACCTCCGGGCGGGGGTCGCCGATCTTGTAGGTGGCGAGGAAGCGGTAGCTGCGGGTGTCGCGCACGGCGTTGAACCAGCGCCGGCACCCGGCGCTGTGGCTCCAGCGTTCGGCGAAGGGGCCCTTGGGGTTGTCCCGGAAGAACACGAACCGCGCCCACTGCTCGTCGGACAACGCGGCCGGGTCGTGCGGGTAGGTGCGGTGGGCCTGGCCGCCGTAGCAGAACTCGACCTCCTCGCGGGGGCCGCACCAGGGGCAGTGGATCAACTGCATCAGGGGTCTCCGTGAACTGCTGGGCTCGGTGGGGGTTAGTGGGCGACGGCGGCGGCGCCGTGCTCGTCGACCAGGGCGCCGGTGGTGAACCGGTCCAGGGCGAACGGGGCCACGAACGGGTGCGGGCGCCCGTGCGCGAGCGTGTCGGCCAGACACCAGCCGATCCCGGGGGTGGCCTTGAACCCGCCGGTGCCCCAGCCACAGTTGACGAACACGTTGCCGTAGGGGGTGTGCCCGACGATCGGGGACGCGTCCGGGGTGACATCGACGATCCCGCCCCAGGAACGCAGCAGGTGCGCCCGGGCGAACACCGGGAACAGCTCCACCGCCGCGGCCATCTGGCGTTCGATGATGTGAAACGCCCCGCGCTGGCCGTACCCGTTGTAGGCGTCCACCCCGGCCCCCATCACCAGCTCGCCCTTGTGCGCCTGGGACACGTAGACGTGCACCGCGTTGGACATCACGATCGTCGGGTGCACCGGCTCCAGCAGCTCCGACACCAACGCCTGCAGCGGGTGCGACTGCAACGGGGCGGGCACCCCGAGCAGGTCCAGCAGCACGCTGGTGTGCCCGGCCGCGCACAACGCGACCCGCCCGCAGGCGATCTCGCCCTGGGTGGTGCGCACCCCGGTCACGGTGTCCCCGTCGGTGCTGAAGCCGGTGACCTCGCAGTCCTGGATCAGGTCGATCCCGGCCGCGTCGGCGCGCCGGGCGAACCCCCACGCGACGTAGTCGTGCTTGGCGATCCCCGCCCGCGGCTGGTAGGTGGCCCCGTGCACCGGATACCGGATCTCGGCGGAGACGTTGACGATCGGGCAGAGCTTGGCGACCTCGTCCGGGCCCAGCCACTCCGCGTCGATCCCGTTGAGCTTGTTCGCCTCCACCCGGCGCACCGAGTCCCGCACGTCCTGCTCGGTATGGGCCAGGTTGAGCACCCCCCGCTGGGAGAACAGGATCGGATACCCCAGATCCTCCTCCAGGCCCTCCCACAGCTTCAGCGAGTGCTCATAGATCGCCGCGGACTCGTCCCACAGGTAGTTCGACCGGATCAGCGTGGTGTTGCGGGCCATGTTCCCGCCGGCCAACCAGCCCTTCTCCAGCACCGCCACGTTCGTGATCCCGTGATTGCGCGCCAGATAGTGCGCAGTGGCCAGCCCGTGCCCACCCCCACCCACGATCACCACGTCGTAGGACTTCCGCGGCTCCGGCGTCCGCCACAGGAAATCGGGGCGGTCGGGCAGGTGTGCGCCGGGCGGGATGGTGGTGCTCATGCCTGCAGCTCCCGGTAGAGGGGGTGACGGGCGGCGAGCACGGCGACGCGCTCGGCCAGGGCGGTGAGCTCGGCGTCCGACGCGTCGGGGCGCAGCGCCAGGGCGATCACGTCGGCGACCTCGGTGAAGTCGTCGGCGTCGAAGCCGCGGGCGGCCAGGGCCGGGGTGCCGATCCGGACTCCGGAGCTGACCATGGGCGGCCGCGGGTCGAAGGGCACGGCGTTGCGGTTGACCGTGATGCCGACCCGGTGCAGGCGGTCCTCGGCCTGCTTGCCGTCGAGCGTGGAGTCGCGCAGGTCCACCAGCACCAGGTGCACGTCCGTCCCACCGGACACGACGCCGACGCTCTTCTCCTCCAGCAGCCGCGCGGCCAGGATCTGCGCGCCCTCCAGCGTGCGCTCCTGCCGCTCGCGGAACTCCGGCTCGGCGGCCAGCTTGAACGCCACCGCCTTCGCCGCGATCACGTGCTCGAGCGGACCGCCCTGCTGACCGGGGAACACGCTGGAGTTGAACTTCTTCGCCAGCTCCTGCTCGGCGAGGATGACCCCGCCGCGGGGCCCGCCGAGGGTCTTGTGCGTGGTCGAGGTGACCACGTGCGCATGCGGTACCGGGCTCGGGTGCAGCCCTGCGGCGACCAGCCCGGCGAAGTGGGCCATGTCGACCATGAGGTAGGCGCCCACCGAGTCGGCGATCCGCCGGAACTCGGCGAAGTCCAGCTGGCGCGGGTAGGCCGACCAGCCGGCGATGATCAGCTTCGGCCGCCGCTCCTGGGCCAGGCGCTCGACCTCCGCCATGTCGACGCGGTGGTCGGTCTCGCGGACGTGGTAGGCCGCGACGTCGTAGAGCTTGCCGGAGAAGTTCAGCTTCATGCCGTGGGTGAGGTGGCCGCCGTGCGCGAGGTCCAGCCCCAGGATGGTGTCGCCGGGCTGCAGCAGCGCCGCCATCACCGCGGCGTTGGCCTGCGCCCCCGAGTGCGGCTGCACGTTGACGAACTGGGCCCCGAACAGCGCCTTCAGGCGGTCGATCGCCAGCTGCTCGACGACGTCGACGTGCTCGCAGCCGCCGTAGTACCGCCGGCCCGGGTACCCCTCGGCGTACTTGTTGGTCAGCACCGAGCCCTGCGCCTCGATCACCGCCAGCGGAGCGAAGTTCTCGCTCGCGATCATCTCCAGCGTGTGACGCTGACGGCCGAGCTCGGCGCTGATCGCGGCGTGGACCTCCGGGTCCGTCTCCTGCAGAGACCGGCCGAGCACCCGCTCGGGGCTCAGGGCCTCTCGTCGATCCACCGTCACGGACATCCAGCCGACCCCCTCGTGTTCGCCATACTTATTGCTGTGGACTGATATACCAACTGCATGGCAAGGTAGGCCGCGTGGCGGTGAGGGTCAACACCCTGGCGTGAATTCATGCCGACGACCTCGCCGGCGTCGAGTCAGGTCCCGTCGTCCGAGGAGAGCGTCGTTGTCCGTCGAGCAGTCACCAGGCCGCACCACCCCGCCCGCCGACGCCGCCCGTGTCGATGCTCGTGTCGATGCTCGTGTCGATGCTCGTGTCGATGTCGAGGAGTCCCGGCTGCGGGTGGGCCGGCCGGCCACGCATGCGGCGGGGCTCAGGGCGGTGCGGGTGTCGATGGCCCGGGCGCTGCGGCAGATGGGGCCGGTGAAGTCGGCGCGGAACCTGTTGACGCTCAACCAGGTCGACGGGTTCGACTGCATGTCGTGTGCCTGGCCGGACCCGACCGAGCCCCGGCACACCGCGGAGTTCTGCGAGAACGGCGCCAAGGCCGTGTCCTGGGAGGGGCAGCGCGACACCGTCGGCGCGGCGTTCTTCGCCGCGCACCCGATCCCGGAGCTCGAGCAGCAGTCCGACCACTGGCTGGAGAAGCAGGGCCGGCTGGTCGAGCCGATGGTCCGCCGCGCCGGGGCCGACCACTACCAGCCGATCTCCTGGGACGCCGCGTTCGCCCTGGTCGCCGAGCACCTGCAGGCCCTCGACTCTCCGGACGAGGCGTTGTTCTACACCTCCGGGCGGGCGTCGAACGAGGCCGCGTTCGTCTACCAGCTCTTCGCCCGGGCCTTCGGCACCAACAACCTGCCGGACTGCTCGAACATGTGCCACGAGTCCACCTCGGTCGGGCTGGCCCGCACGATCGGCATCGGCAAGGGCTCGGTGAGCCTGCAGGACCTGCACGAGGCCGACCTGATCGTGATCTCCGGGCAGAACCCGGGCACCAACCACCCCCGGATGCTGTCCGCGCTGGAGATCGCCAAACAGAACGGCGCGCGCATCCTGGCGATCAACCCGTTGCGCGAGGCCGGGCTGCTGCGCTTCGACAACCCGCAGACCCCCACCGGCCTGGCCGGGCGCGGCACCGGGCTGGCCGACACCTACCTGCAGATCCGCTCCAACGGCGACCTGGCGCTCTGGCAGGCCCTCGGGCACCTGCTGCTGGAGCGCGGCGCCGTGGACACCGACTTCGTCGCCCGGCACACCGTCGGGTTCGAGGCCTGGGCCAGCCACATCCGTGACCTCGACCGGGCCGCCGTCGTGGCCGCCACCGGGCTGACCTGGGCGCAGATCGAGGCGGCCGCGGAGCTGTTCGCGACCTCGACGAAGATCGTGAACTGCTGGGCCATGGGGATCACCCAGCACCGCAACGCCGTCGCCACGATCTGCGAGTTCGTCAACGTCGCCCTGCTGCAGGGGATGATCGGCAAACCCGGCGCCGGGCTGTGCCCGGTCCGCGGGCACTCCAACGTCCAGGGCGACCGCACCATGGGCATCTGGGAGAAGGCCCCGGACGCCTTCCTCGACGCCCTCGGCGCCGAGTTCGGCTTCGAGCCGCCGCGCGGGCACGGCCACGACGCCGCCGCCGCGGTCCGCGCCCTGCGCGACGGGCACGCGAAGGTGTTCGTCGGGTTGGGCGGGAACTTCGCCGCCGCCATGTCCGACACCCACGTCACCGAGGCCGCGCTGCGCTCCGCCGCGCTGACCGTGCAGATCTCCACCAAGCTCAACCGCAGCCACCTCACCGCCGGGCACGACGCGCTGATCCTGCCCACGCTCGGGCGCACCGAGCAGGACCGCACCGGCGGGCGCGTGCAGCGGGTCACCGTCGAGGACTCCATGTCCGCGGTGCACGCCTCCCGCGGCCGCGCCACCCCCGCCGGGCCGCTGCTGCGCTCCGAGATCGACATCCTGTGCGGGATCGCGCACGCCACCCTGGGCAGCCGCCACGGCATCCCGTGGACCGAGTTCGCCGCCGACTACGCCCACATCCGGCGCCGGATCGGCCGGGTCGTGCCCGGCTGCGAGGCCTACGACGACAAGATCAACCGGCGCGGCGGGTTCACCCTGCCGCACCCGCCCCGCGACACCCGCACCTTCCCCACCGCAGAGGGCAAGGCCGTGTTCACCGTCAACCCACTCCAGGTCGCCCACGTGCCCGAGGGGCGCCTGGTGCTGCAGACCCTCCGCAGCCACGACCAGTTCAACACCACCGTCTACGGCCTCGACGACCGCTACCGCGGCATCCACTCCGGCCGCCGCGTCGTGTTCGTCTCCCCCGCCGACCTCACCGAACTCGGCTACACCGACGGCGACCACGTCCACCTCATCTCCGAATGGGACGACGGGATCGAGCGCCGCGCGGAGAACTTCCGACTCGTCTCCTACGACACCCCCAAAGGCTGCGTCGCCGCCTACTACCCCGAAACCAACCCCCTGGTCCCCCTCGACTCCCAAGCCCTCGAGTCGGGCACCCCCACCTCGAAATGGGTCGTCGTCCGCCTCGAACGGGCGTAGGGCCACTGGGCGACCCGCCGACCCCTCGCTCAGGGGTGCTTCCGGAGCTCCCGCCGCAGGACCTTCCCGCTGACCGTCTTGGGGATCTCGTCCAGGATCTCCACCTGCCGCGGGTACTTGTAGGCCGCCATGCGCTCCTTCGTGAAGGCGACGATCTCCTCGGGGGTCGCCTGCACGCCGGCGCGCAGCGAGACGAAGGCCTTGACCGTCTCGCCCCGGTACTCGTCCGGCACGCCGACGACCGCGGCCTCGCGGACGGCGGGGTGCTCGTAGAGGACGTCCTCGACCTCGCGCGGCCAGATCTTGTAGCCGCCGGCGTTGATCTGGTCCTTCTTGCGGTCGACGATGTAGAACCAGCCCTGCGGGTCCATGTAGCCCACGTCGCCCGTGCGCAGCACCCCGTCGGGCAGCGCCTTCGCGGTCTCCTCCGGCTTGTTCCAGTACCCGGCCACGACCTGCGGCCCGGCCGTGACCAGCTCGCCGATCTCGCCGACGGGCAGCTCCGCGCCGTTCTCGTCGACGATCCGCACCACCGTGTCGTAGACGGGGACGCCGACCGACAGCGCGCCCGACGCCGGGTCGACCGGGGCCTCCGCGCCGTGCGGCACCGCGTGCGACGGCGAGGTGGTCTCGGTCAGCCCGTAGATGTTGTGGATGTAGTGGCCGAAGGTGTCCCGGAAGGCCTGCACCGTGCTGGGCGGGATCGGCGCCCCGCCGGAGTAGATCTTGGTCAGGGTGGCGAGCTGCGCCTTCTCGGCGTCGGGCGCGTTCATCAGCGCGATGAACACGGTGATCGACCCGACGGTGAACGTCGCGCGCTCCGCCTCGGCCGTCCGCAGGGTGAGCGCGGGGTCGAGGCGGTGCATCAGCACGAGCGGCGCCCCGGTGAGCAGCGCGACCGCGATGTGCCCGACGAGCCCGGTGACGTGGAACAGCGGGGCGATGCCGAGCACGACGTCGTCCTGCCCCAGGCCCACCCAGTCCCGGTAGGTCTGGGCGTTGAAGACCACGTTGCGGTGGGTGGTCATCGCGCCCTTCGGCGGCCCGGTGGTGCCGGAGGTGTAGGTCAGGAAGGCGACGTCGTCGGCGGTGAGGTCGACGGCCGGGGACGCCGCGCCCCGGTGCCGCTCCAGGAACTCGAGGAGGTCCGTGGTGCCGGGGCAGGCGATCCGCTCGACGCCGGCGAACACGGCCGGCTCGTCCCGCGTCTGCAGGTCGCGCTCGGAGGTGGTGAGCACGGTCCGGACCGCGGTGCCGGGCACGACCCCCGCGGCGACGTCGCGGTGCAGGGACTGCAGGCAGACCAGGACCGACGCGCCGGAGTCGGCCAGCACCTCGGCCAGCTCGCGCTCCTTGTTCATCGGGTTGATCGAGACGGCGATCCCGCCGGCCTTCCACGCGCCGACCTGGGCGATCACGAACTGGGGGACGTTCTGCAGGTAGAGCGCGACGCGCTCGCCCGGCGCGAAGCCCTCGGCGGTGATGCCCGCGGCGAACGCGTCGCTGAGCGCGTCGAGCTCGGCGTAGCTGATCCGGGCGTCGAAGTAGCGGATGGCGTCGGCGTCGGGGTGCCGGGCGACGGTGGCGCGGAACATCTCGACGGCGGTCCCGAACTCCACCGTCGTGGTGGCGGGCTGACCGTCGTCGTAGACGGCGAGCCAGGGCTTGTCGTCGTAGGCGGACATCGTTGTCTCCTCTGCGGTCATCGGGGGTCCCCGGTGGTCGGGTGGCTGCGGACGAGCGCGTACCGCCCGCGGTGGTAGAGCAGCGGTTCCAGCGACGGCGAGCTCCCGAGCTCGCGTACGGCCCCGACGACGATCGTGTGGTCACCGCCGTCGTACTCGGCGGCCGGCTCGCAGTCGATCCACGCGGCGGCCCCGGCCAGGCGCGGCGCTCCGGTCGGCGACGGCGTCCACGCGACGCCCGCGAACTTGTCCGTGCCCCGCCGGGACATGGCGTCGCTGACCCCGTGCTGGTCGTCGGCGAGGACGTTCACGCAGAACCCGGCCGCCGTTCGGATCCGGGGCCAGGTGGTCGAGGTGCGCGCCGGCGCGAACATGACCATCGGCGGGTCGAGGGACAGCGAGCTGAAGGACTGGCACGTCATCCCGATCGGCGCCCCGTCGGGGTCGGTCGCGGTGATCACGGTGATGCCGGAGCAGAAGGCGCCGAGGACCTCGCGGAACCGGCCGGGCGCGACCGTGGTCACCGGTCCTCCCCGAGTCCGGCCAGCCGGCGGACGTAGCCGATCGCGTCCGTCGGGTCGTAGGAGCGCGCGATCTGCATCTTCTCGGCCTCCAGCGAGCCCTCGGCGTGGGTGGCGAGGACGGACTGGTAGCCGCCGTAGTCGCGGGCGGTGAGGTCGCCGATGAAGTTGAGGATCCGCAGGCGCTGCTCCGCCGGGACCGCGGCGGCGTAGTACTTCTCCAGCACCGCACGGATGCCCGGGTTCGCCCAGTCCTCGGCGCCGGGACCGGTGGCGAGCAGCCCGCCGGCGAGGTCGACGAGCGTCGCCGTGGCCTCGTGGAAACCGTGCGCGAACGTGTACTTGGCCATGTTCACCGCCAGCGGGTCCGGCAGCCAGACCCCCTGGGCGCCCTCGCGGGCCCGCAGCGCGGCCAGCTCGGCGAGCCCCCGGACCGTCTCCGACCAGGCGATGAGCCTGGCCATCTTGTCGCGGACGTGTCCGGCGCGGGAGATGCCGTTGGCCTCGGCGACCAGGTGCGCGGCGCCGACGATGACGTCCAGCAACGGGAGCTTGTAGTTGATCGCCGTGAACCGGTGGTAGTCGACGAACGCGATCGCCAGCGGGCCCGCGAGCTCCGGCCGCCGCTCCAGGAACACCCGCTCGCGCGGGATCCGGACGTCGTCGAAGACGGTCAGCGACTCCAGCAGCTTGTGCCTCGACGACAGCGGGAAGCTGAACCCGTCCCGCTCACCGGCCGCGTACGGCGAGACGTAGAGATCGAGCCCGGGGGTGTCGACCGGGATCGCGAAGGAGACCGCGTAGTCGGTGTCCGCGGGCCCCATCGCGCGGGTGGGGAGCACGACGATCTCGTCCGCGTTGGCGGAGAACGAGGTGTGCGTCTTCGCCCCGCGGACGGTGATCGAGTCCGCGTCGGAGTCGACGATCCGCAGGTACAGGTCGGGATCGGCCTGCTGGGACGGACCGAGGGTGCGGTTGCCCTTCACGTCCGTCTGCGCCACGGCGAGCGCGAGGTCCTCGTCGAGGCACCGCTGGTAGAAGGCTTGCGCGCGCTCCAGACCGGCGCCCTCGGTGGCGCGCAGGAGGGCGAACAGGGCGTCGGAGCCGACCTCCTTCAGCACGATGGTGCCGGCGCCGCGTCGCGACACCTCCTCGATGAGGGCACCGCGGTCCCGCAGGTCCTCCGGGGTGCGCGGGAGGTGGTAGAAGGCCGAGTAGGTCCCCGCCTCGGCGCTCTTGCGCACCGCGAGATCGGGCAGGTCGTCCGCGATCGAGTAGCAGAGCGCGGAGTGGTCGACGGCCGGCCGCAGCTCCGGGTGCGCGACGACGTCGTCGACCCGTTCGCCCCGGTAGTGGACGCGCCTGCCGTCGCGCAGGCCGTCGCGGTACTGCTGCGCGGTGCGCAGAGCCATCAGTGGGTCCCTTCAGCGGTTGCAGGGGATTCGTCCCCGAGCCGACCACGTCGGTCGGGGCGTCGGGAGTGCACGAAGGGGGACGGGGCGGCATGCACTTTCGTGCACTGTGCCCCGACGGTCCCCGCTCCGAAGGTGGGTCTGCGGCACACGCAGACCGCGGCGCGACGGCGCGCCGCCGGAAGGAGAGGTCACCGCATGGCCAGGCTGAAGTTCGGCATCTTCCTCGCCCCCGTCCACGCCCCGGGGGTGAAACCCGCCGTCGCGTTCGAGCAGGATCTGCAGCTGATCGAGCACCTCGACGCGCTCGACTACGACGAGGCGTGGTTCGGCGAGCACCACAGCGCGGGCTCGGAGATCTACGCCTCGCCGGAGATCCTCATCGGCGCCGCCGCCCAGCGCACCCGGCGGATCAAGCTGGGCACCGGCGTCACCTCGATCAGCTACCACAACCCGCTGTGGGTGGCGGACCGCATGGTCATGCTCGACCACCTCACCCGGGGCCGGACGCTGTTCGGCGTCGGGCCGGGATCGCTGCCCACCGACTCGGCGATGATCGGGCTGAACCCGACCGAGACCCGCGAGCTGCTCGAGGAGAACCTCGACATCATCCTGCGGCTCTTCCGCGGCGAGACGGTCAACGCGAAGACCCGCACCCACGAGCTCATCGACGCCCGGCTGCAGATGGCGCCGTACTCGGACCCGCTGTTCGACATCGCCGTCGCGGCGGTGGCCTCCCCCACCGGCGCCCGGCTGGCGGGCACTCACGGGCTCGGGCTGCTCAGCATCGGCGCCACGCTCAGCGCCGACGGCTTCGACGCCCTCGCCCACCACTGGAACGTCATGGAGGAGCGCGCCGCGGCGGCGGGGACCACCGTGGACCGCTCGGGGTGGCGGCTCGTCGGGCCGTTCCACCTGGCCGAGACCGAGGAGCAGGCCCGGCGCGAGGTCGCGCACGGGATCGAGCACTGGTTCCGCTACTTCCAGAAGGTCGCGGCGTTCCCGCAGATGGCGGTCTCCGGGGACAACCTGGACGAGATGATCGACTTCATCAACGGCGCCGGGATCGGCGTCATCGGCACGGCGGACCAGGCCCGCGCGCAGGTGCAGCGCCTCGTGGACCAGGCCGGCGGCTTCGGCACCATGCTGCTGATGGGCCACGACTGGGCCGACCCGACGGCCACCAAGCGGTCCTTCGAGATCTTCGCCCGGGCCGTCGCGCCGCACTTCCAGGGCCAGTACGCCCCGACCGTCGAGGCCGCCCGGCTGGCGTCCGAGGGTCGCGAGCGGCACTCTCGGGCCCAGCTCGACGCCGTCGCGCACATGACCGAGAAGTACGAGAAGGAGCGTGCCCAGTGAGCGATGCTGCTCGCGTGGTGGAAGCCCTGATGACGCTGGAGGCCGGGGAGGTGTTCGCGCCCGGCGCCGTGACATGGCACTCCTTCGACGAGGTGGAGGCACCGACGGTCCCGGACACCCTGGAGAGCGTCCGGGCGATCCGGAAGGTGGTGCCGGACTTCCGGATGGACGACGTGCGGACCTCCCCCGCCGTCGACGGGCTCGCCTGGGCGCAGTACACCGTCACCGGGACCCTGCCGGACGGCACGGTCTTCCGGGCGCCCGCCGCCCTGGCCGTGCACGTCGACAACGCCGGGAAGGTCACCCGGATCGAGGAGTACGTGGACACCGCCCAGCTGAGCGGCCTGTTCGCCGCCCTGAGCTAGGCCCGGCCCCGCTGCAGGACCAGCGCGAGCTCGGTCCTGCTGCGGGTCCCGGTCTCCGCGAGCAGCCTGCTGACGTACTTCTTCACGGTGTCCTCGGTGACGCCCATCGTCCGGGCGACCACCGCGTTCGTCAGCCCGCTCGCGACCAGCTCCGCCGCCTCCGCGAGCCGGGGCGACAGACGCGGCACGCCCGCCTGCCCGGCCGCGGACGCGGGGAGGTGCCGGGCGATCGCGCCGAGCTGCCGGCCGAGCAGCCGCAGCACGGCGAGATCGACCGGCCCCACCGTTCCGCGGGGCCCGAAGATCCCGAACAGCGCCTGCTTCCCGCCCGGCGCCACGTGGATCGCGGTGAGGCTCTCGATCCCGTGGCCGCCCAGCCAGTCGCGATACGCCCGGTCCGCGGACGCCGCCGGGTCGCCCGCGTCGACCGAGACCGCGGACACCCGGTGCAGCCGGGCGGCCGCGGCCGGCCTCGCGAACACGTCGTGCCGGTCCCAGCGCTGCCGGTACTCCCGGATCAGCCGCCGCTGCGTCCCTTCGAGCAGCGGCGACGGGTCCAGGAACAGCCCGCCGTAGCTCGGCCCGGCGAAGAACGTGGTGTTCCGGTAGCCGAGCACGGACCCGAGCGCCTCGATCGTGCGCCCGGCGAACTCCGTGACGTCGTGCGAGCGGTCGACCCGCTCGAGCACGGCGAAGACCTTGCCGAGCCGCTTGGCGTCCAGACTCGCCGAAGCCACCGCCTGCATCTCCGGGCCTCCCACGCTGCCAGGTGTCCCGCAGCGTAACCGATCAGTACTCGGTGACCCCCGCGTCCGGCGACAGCTCGTGCGCGGTCATGAAGCGGGACTCGTCAGAGGCCAGGAACAGCACCGTGTTCGCGATGTCCCGCGGCTCGGCCTGCTCCAGCGGCAGGATGTTGGTGAACATCCCGCCGAGGTTCGGGTGCGCCTCGAGGGCCTCGCCGATGATGCCGAGCACGTCGCCGCCGCCCATCGGGGTCTGTACCGCGCACGGGTGCACGCTGTTGACCCGGATGTCGTGCTCGCCCAGCTCCACGGCGAACGCCTTCGCCATGCCCCGGACCGCGAACTTGCTGGTCGTGTAGGGCACGAGGAATGGCTGCACGGTGATCCCGGCGGCCGAGCTGGTGATGATCACCGAGCCGCCGCCCGCGGCGACCAGGTGGGGCGCCGCGACCATCACGGTGTTCCACGTACCCGTGACGTTGACGCTCTGGTGGTACTCGAACAGCTCCGGGGTGACCCGGTCCCACATCGCCGGGACACAGATCCCGGCGTTGGCCACCACGACGTCCAGGCGCCCGAGCTCGGCCACCGCACCGTCCACGGCGGACTTCAGTCCGCTCAGGTCACGGATGTCCACCTGTGCGGAGACGATCCGCCGGTCCAGCTTCTCGACGAGCGCCACGGTCTCGGCGAGGTCCTCCGGGGTGGAGGACGGGTACGGGACGTTCAGGTCGGCGCAGACGTCCACCGCCACGATGTCCGCGCCCTCCTCGGCCAGCCGCACCGCGTGCGCCCGGCCCTGGCCGCGCGCCGCGCCGGTGACCAGGGCGACCTTTCCTTCCACGCGTCCTGCCATGTTCGTTCCTTCCTGAACGACCCAGGTCGCCGGGCCGGGGCCGTGCGACCACGGCCCCGGTCCGGGATGTCACATCTTCTGCAGCGCGCCGGCGTCCACCGGCACGGTCGTCCCGGTGACGAACCGGGACTGGTCGGAGGCGAGCCACGCCACCGCGTTGCTGATGTCGCGCGGCTCCACCCACGGCGTCGGGAGGATGTTCATCCCGCTCAGCAGCGCCTCGCGGAAGTCCTCGCGCGTGGGGTGCTCCAGGTCCGGCCGGAACAGCTTGTACATGCCCTCGTGGTCGATCATGTCCGTGAGCACCGAGGTCGGCTGCACGGCGTTGACCCGGATGCTGTGCTGTCCCAGCTCGTTCGCCATCGTTCGGGCGAGCCCGATGACGCCGTGCTTGGCCGCGACGTAGTGCGCGAAGTGGGGGAAGCCCTGCGTGCCGCCGGTGGAGCTGATCAGCACGATCGACCCGCCGCTGCCCTGCTCGATCAGCAGCGGCACGGTGGCCCTGACGGTCTTCCACACGCCCGTCAGGTTGATGTCGATCATGGTGTCCCACTGCTCTTCGGTCAGCTCGTGCACCGGAGCGGTGGTGAAGATGCCCGCGTTGGCCACCACGACGTCGAGCCTGCCGAGCTCCGCGACGCCGTCGGCCACCGCCGACTGCAGCGCCGCGAGGTCGCGGACGTCCGCCTGCGTCGCGACGACCCGGCGGTCCAGCTTCTCGATCTCCGCCGCCGTCTCGTCCAGCTCGGCCGTGGTCGCACCGCGGTACTCGACCGTCTCGACCGGGGCGCACACGTCGATCGCGATGACGTCGGCGCCCTCCTCCGCCAGGCGGATCGCGTGGGACCGGCCCTGTCCGCGGGCCGCACCGGTGACCAGGGCGACCTTGCCGTAGAGCTGCCCCATCAGGCGAGACCCAGGCGCGTCCAGTACTCGCCGAAGCTCGGCGGGGCCACGTCCGCGCCGCGGGTGACCTTCCCGTCGACGAACTGGTGGACCATGACCAGGGTGAAGTCCAGGACGTCGTCGCCCTTGCGGCGGTAGGCCCGGATCCAGGCGATCACGAGGCCCTCGGGGGTCTCCTCGGTGCGGACGACCTCGTTCCTCGCCTCGTCGAGGTGGGCGAGGATGCCGAAGCCCTCGAGGAACGACGCCTTGGTGTAGACGGTCTGGGTGCCGTCGGCCTTGAACCCGGCCCAGGTCATGTCGTCGGCGTAGAGGTCCACCAGCAGGCTCGCGTCGCCCTTGTCGGCGGCGGCGAAGGCCTCGGTGAGGTTGTCGGCGTTGGACATCAGGCGTTCTCCTTCTTCAGGTAGCCGGCGATGATCGGGGCCGAGGCCTCGACCAGGGTCATCGGCTCGACGAGCATGTGCTGGGCGCCCACGGAGATGTCGCGCAGGCAGCGGCCCAGCACGCTGGGGTTGCGGATCGAGGCGGAGCCGCCCCAGTTGTAGGCCCAGGTCACGACGTCCTGGGCGACCTTCTGCACCCAGGTCGCGGCCTGGCGCAGGCGAGCGCGGTGCTCGTCGGTGATGGTGCCCGCCGCCGCGGCGGCCTCGGCGTCGGCGTGGACCTGGTAGACGTACAGGCGGGCGGCCTGCAGCAGCGCCTCGTGCTCCACGAACCCGCGGCGGAACATCTCCGAGTCACCGACGACCGTCGGGTAGCCGGGGCGCTTCTTGTCGGCGGTGATCTGGGCGATCTCCTCCAGGGCGCGCTGCGCGATGCCGAGGGCCACCGGGGCGTGCCCGCCGACGCCGATGCCGAGCATGCCCAGCTTGTAGACGGCCTCGGGGCGGACCGGCTCGGTGGAGAAGGTGTCCATCGTGTGGGCCTCGGGCACGAACAGCCCGTCGACCTTGTAGTTGTCGCTTCCGGTGGCGGCCATGCCCATCACGTCCCAGCCGCCCAGGAACTCGACCTCCGCACGAGGCACGAACGCGATCCGGCAGACCGGGACCGGGTTGTCGTCTGGGCCGTCCATCTCCGGTTTGCCGTCCTCACCGAGGACGACGAAGCCCGCGCCGATCCAGGACGCGTGGTGCGAGCCGCTGCCGAAGCCGTAGGTGCCGGTGACCTTGTAGCCGCCGTCGACCCGAACACCGGTGCCGGTCGGCAGGATCATGCCCGCGGTGATGGCCTTGTCCGCGCCCGCGTACATCTCCTCGGCACCCTCGGGCGAGAAGAAGCCCACCGCGACGCCGGTCGAGAAGGCGTTGGCCATGAACGCCCAGCCGACGGAGCCGTCGGCGCGGGAGAGCTCCTCGACGACCTTCAGCGAGGTCACGATGTCCTGCCCGGCCCCGCCGTACTCGCGCGGCACGAGCAGCCAGAACAGGCCGTTCTCGGCGATCGCGTCGACGACGGGCTTCGTGATGGTGGCGCCGGCCTCCATCGTGTCCGCCTCGGCGTCGATGACCGGCTTGATGCTGCGGGCGAGGGCGACGTAGTCGACGTCGGTCCCCGTCTCCGCGTCGCCGGGCCTCTCGAGGGTCTGTGTCATGGGTGTCGGCCTCCGTTGGTCGCACGTCGCTGAGGACGTGGATCACGATGCCGACGTGCGGCCGCGGGCGTACCCGGGGAACCACGTGGTCCGCCACGTGGTCACCCTGCGGTCACCCCGTGGGGGCGGTGGTACGGGCCGCGGCGAGGGCGACCGCGACCTGGTTGCGGTTCTGCAGCCCCAGTTTCTGCAGGATGTGCTCGACGTGGCCCTCCACCGTGCGGTGCGACAGCACCAGGGCTGCGGCGATCTGCCGGTTGGTGAGACCGGCGGCGAGGTGGCGGGCCACCTCGCGCTCCCGGGGCGACAGGGCGGCCACCAGCTCGATCTCGCCCTCCGGCACGTCCGGGGCGGACCGGTCGAGGGCGAGGTCGAGCAGTTCGGTCATGCCCATCGCCGCGCCCCGCCGCGTGCCGGCCTCGTAGGCCGCGTTGCCGAGCTCGGTGCGGGCGCGCAGCGCGAACCGGTCCCGCCGGGCCATCCACTGCGCCGAGCCGTAGAGCTGCTGGCCGAAGGCACGCCAGAGCACCGACGCGGCCCCGACGAGGGCGGCCGAGCGGGCCGCCGACCCCGCGCCGGCCTCCGCCCAGCCGAGCAGCTCGACGGCGAGCGGGGTGCCCACGGAGTCCTCGAAGTCCCGTTTGAGGCACAGGCTGGCGCGGGCCAGCTCGATCGCCTCCGGGTAGCGCTCCTCGGTCACCGCGACCAGCCCCTGGCCGAACACGGCGTAGGACGACATCCACCGCTCGCCGACCTGCTCGCAGCGGCGGCGCACGTCGTCGAAGTACCGCCGGGCCTCGCCGGTCCGCCCGTCGAAACAGAGCAGCATCCCGAGGTGCACCCGCACCGCGCAGGACAGGTCGCCGCGCACGTCCGGACGGCTCTCGTAGAGCGCGAGCGACTCCGTCAGCAGCGTCTCGGCGCGCCGGTGGTCCCCGTCGAAGAAGGCGCCCAGCCCCTGCGCGTCGAGCGCGAAGGCGGTGGCCGGGACGTCCCCGGCCCGGCGCGCGAGCTCGAGCGCCTCGGCGACGACCGGTTCGGCCGCCGACCGGTAGCCCTGCATCGTCCGCACCAGGCCCAGGGTGCCGAGCGCGGCCGCCCGCGGGGCCGGGCCCAGGTCCTCCCGCTCCAGCACCCGGCCGAGCCACATGGCGTGCTCGCGGGCGGAGAGCCCGCAGGCCCAGAGGAACCACGGGGCGGACACGAGCTCGGCCGCCGACGGGCCGTGCGCGTCGGCCGGGAGGGCGAGCGCGGTCTCGAGCGCCTTGCGGACGTTGGCCAGGTTGGCGCGCAGGCGCTCGGAGATCTCGAACTGCTCGTCACTGAACCAGGACCGGACGGACTCGGTGACCAGCCCGGCGCACCACTCGAGGTGCCGCCGGTGCAGCCGCTCGCTCTCCTCCGGCGAGAGCATGGCCTGGCCGAACTCGCGGATCGTCTCCAGGATCCGGAAGCGGACGCGCCCGCGGGACTCCTCACGCTGCAGGATCGACTTGCCCACCAGGTCGTACAGACAGTCCAGGACGGACCCCGCCGGCAGCGCCTCGTCGGCGCAGACGGCCTCCGCGGCCCGCGTGTCGAAGCCCCCGGCGAAGATCGAGACACGGGCCCAGAGGAGCTGCTGCTCGCGTGTGCAGAGCTCGTGGCTCCAGGACATCGCCGCCTGCAGGCTCTGGTGCCGTTCCGCCCCGCCACGTCCCCGCGTGGAGAGCAGGTCCACGCTGTCCGACAGGCGCTCGGCGAGCTCGTGGACGGACAGGACCCGCAGCCGCGCGCAGGCCAGCTCGATCGCCAGCGGCAGACCGTCGAGCCGCTCGCACACCCGCCGCACCGCGTCCCGGTTGGTGTCGTCGACGGTGAAACCCGGCAGGACGTCCCGGGCCCTGCTCTCGAACAGGGCGATCGCCGGCGTCCGGTCACCGGCCGTCGACAGGGGGTTCAGGACGCTGATCCGCTCCCCCGGCAGGTTGAGGACCTCACGGCTGGTGGCGAGGAAGTGCACGCGGGAGGTGGCGTGGAGGACGTCGTCGACGAACCGCGCCGCCGCCTCCAGCACGTGCTCGCAGTTGTCCAGCACGACCAGCATGTGCCGGGTGCGCACGTGCTCCACGAGCGCGTCGACGGCCGAGCGGTCCGGCTGGTCGCGGTGCGCGATCCCGAGCCCGTCGAACACCGCCTGCGGCAACAGCGCCGGGTTGCGCAGGGACGCGAGCTCGACGACGCGGACGCCGTCGGCGAAGGCGCGGCGCAGCTCCACCGCGGTCCGGGCGGCGAGCCTGGTCTTCCCGACCCCGCCGACCCCGATCACGGTGACCAGCCGGTGGCCGCCCAGCAGCTCCCGCAGCTCGCGGAGCTCGGCGCGCCGCCCGATGAACTCCGTGGCGAACTCAGGCACCGCACAGCCCGTCCGCGTGAGCGGGCCGGCCGCGCCGCCCACCATCTGTCGCTCCCGGTCGACGCGCTTGGCGAGCGTCGTGCGCGAGCGCTCCCACCCGATCCGCTGCCCGATCTGCGTGATCGTCAGGCCGGGCTCGTCGGCGAGCAGGGAGCGGATCTGCTCGGCGTAGGCGTCGGTCGCCGACCCGCGGCCGTGACGGTGGTCCGGCGGCGGGGCGTCGAACGACAGCGCACGCCGGATCGTGTTGCGGGACATCCCGAGGTGGGCGGCCATGCCCTTGATCGACATACCGGCCCCGTGGAGGCGATGGATCTCGCTCCACTCGTCGGCGTTCACACGGCTCCTCCGGCACTCCACGATGAGGCTGGCCTCACGATCACGACGGGCCGATACGGGTGTCAAGCCAGGTCGGGGCAAGCACGTGCCGAACCACCCCGAGGGGGGTCAACATGTGTCACGGCCCCACCGTACCCACCCCGGGGCATGCCCCGCCGCCGGGTGCGCGGTCGCGCCGGTCGCCGATCCTCCGCAGTCCGCGCCCACCGCGCCGGTTCTCGGGGGCCGGCACCCCCGTCCCGGGTGCTCGCCCCTCACGGCACCGCCGCCGGGTTCGTCCCCGGCCAGGCCTACCCGCCGCCGGAGAATCGGCCCACCAACGGCTTCGCCATCGCGTCGCTGGTCTTCGGGCTCCTCGGGGGCGTCCTGCTCGCTCTCGATCCGGCGCCGCCGGGCCCGGTGATCCACGTCGTTCCCGGCAAGGCAGCCGGGCTGCCCTCATACCGGGGGCATTCGGGTGGCCCGGCAACGCCGGCGGGGACGGCGGGGCCGCCGGGAGCGGTGGTGGCGGGTGGGGAGACACGGCCTCAGTCGGACGTCGGGCGCCGGCGCCGGTAGTGGCGGGCGACGCGGGCGCGGTTGCCGCAGCCCGCGGAGCACCACTCCCGGCGGGGATGGTGGCGGACGAAGTAGAGGACGCAGCCCGGGGCGAGGCAGGCGCGGAGGTCCGCGGCCTCCTCCCCGGCGAAGAAGCGGACGGCCTGCTCGGCGAGCCCGGCGATCAGGACCCGGTCCGCGGCGGCGTCGCTGCGGACCTCGCGGCGAGGTTCCTCGCCGGGCTCCCAGCGCAGCGAGGACCACGTCGGCGCGGCGGCGCACGCGTCGTCGAGCACGCGGAGCGCGTCGGTGCGGGTGGGGACGGCGGACGCGGCGGACGGGCGCGGATCGCCGGTCCGTTCGGCGGCGAGCCGGCGCAGGGCGTCCCGGAGCAGCCGCAACCGGTCCAGGTCGGGAACCGGCGGTTCCGGGAGGACCCTGCGCAGCCAGGCGACCGCCTCGTCGGGTGTCGCGAGGGCGTCGTGGACCCCCACACGGTCGGCCCACACGGTGTTCATCAGCTCGACGGGCGTGGGCTCACCGAGCAGCGGCGCGGACGTGCCCGGCGCGTCGAGGTCCATGCCCGGACCCTACCTAATGGGAAAGTACTCCGTCAGCCATTGCATTCGGAGCGAGAACCTGGCAGCCTGCCTAATGGTTCGACGCAGATAAGCCGTTAGGAGTGGTCGTGGACGACGAGAAGGGGTTCCACCCGGGCGAGCTCGCCGTGCAGCGCCGTGCCGGCGTCGTCCACGACGCCGCGCGCCTCGTCGGGATGCTCGACGCCGCCGACCTCCGCGGCGGCGCCGCCCGGTTCCTCGCCGAACGCACGTTCCTCGCGATCACCGCCCGCGACCGGACCGACCGGCTGTGGATCACGCCTCTGGCAGGGCCACCCGGATTCGTCGACGTCCGCGGGCCCGCCGACCTGCTCGTCCACGCCGTGCCCCCACCCGGCGATCCCCTCGAGGGGCTCGCTGCCGGGCAGCAGATCGGCATGCTCGCCCTGGATCCCGCCCGGCGGCGCAGGCTCCGGATCAACGGCCGGCTGACCAGCGCGGACGACCGGGAACTCGCCGTCCAGGTGGACCAGGCCTACGGCAACTGCCCCCGGTTCATCCACCCGCGCGACCTCGAACCCGCACCCGCCGCCGGTCCCGCGACGGTCCGCCGCGGTGCGGTACTCGACCCCGCCGACGTCGACCTGATCCGCCGCGCGGACACGTTCCTGCTCGGCACCAGCCACCCCACCCGCGGTGCGGACGCCTCCCACCGCGGCGGCCGGGTCGCCCTCCAGGACGAGCAGACGCTGTGGTGGCCGGACCTCCCGGGCAACAACATGTTCAACAGCCTGGGCAACATCGCCGTGGATCCCGCCGCCGCGCTGGCGTTCGTCGACTTCGCGACGGGTGCCACCGTGCACCTGTCCGGCGTCGCGGAGGTCGACTGGCAGGACGAGGGTCGCGGGGTGCGGTTCATGGTCGAGGCCGTGGTCGTCGGGCCGTCCCTCCCCCTGCGCGAGGCGAGCTAGGGGCGATTCGTCCCGCCGAGCGCGGTGTGCGCCACCAGTTCCCCGACCGCCCGCTCGAGGAGCACGTCGCCGACGACGACCTCCTCCACCGGCAGACCGAGGACGTCGGCCGCCCGCGCCGCCGCCGCGCGCAGGCCGGGGGTCGGGTGCTGGGCGAGCCAGACGACGCGCCGGTAGTGGCCGAAGTAGTCGTCGCGCAGCTCCGGGTACCTGTCCAGGCCGAGCTCGACGACGACCGAGCGCGTGAAGGACGCCACCAGGTAGTCCGTCAGCACATAGGTGCCCGGTTCCTCCTCGAGCACCGCCCGCATCCGCTCGGCGCCGGCGAAGACCGAGTAGCAGTCCGGACCGGACAGCCGGGGCACCGCCCAGCGGACGCACACGTCGTCGAGCGCCCCGTAGGTGCCGCAGTCCGCGTAGCCGACGGCGACGCGCCCGTACCGCGGGCGGAGGCGCGCCAGCTCGCGCTCGACGGCGGCGGCGATCCGCTCGGGCCGGTTGTGCAGCAGCGGGGGCAGCGGGACGACGTCGACGGGCCAGCCGCGACGCCCGGCGACGTCGGCGACGTGGCGGGCGAGCGCCCCGCACGCGACCACCGCGACCCGGTCCGGATGGTCGAGGCGGTCAGACCGGGAAGGCGAGTCGCTCGACGAACCGGTCGTTGAAGTCCTCGCGGTCGGAGAGCTCGACGTAGTGCACCTCCTCCAGCAGCGCCTGGGCCGCGGCCCGCTCGCGCACGGACAGCAGCGCCATCTTGGCCCCCTCCCCCGCCACGTTGCCCGCACTGACGATGCGCATCAGCGCGACGTCCGGCACCAGTCCGATCCGCACCGCGGCGGCGGGGCCGAGGTAGCTGCCGAAGGACCCGGCGAGCAGTACCTGGGCGACGTCGGCGCTGGTCAGCCCCTGCTCCTCCAGCAGGAGCTGCCAGCCCGTGGAGATCGCCGCCTTGGCGAACTGCAGCTCCCGGATGTCGCGCTGGGACAGGTACAGCGAGTCCGCCGGATCGTCACCCCGGAAGTGCAGGACGAAGACCCGCTCCTGACCGACCTGCTGCAGCCGCGCCGCCAACCCGGGCGGCACACCCGGCGCGTCCGGAGCCACCAGGCGCCCCGAGCCGTCGACGAGTCCTGCCGCCACCATCGCCGCCACGGCGTCGACCAGACCCGACCCGGCCAGCCCGGTCGGCTCGACGTCCCCGATGACCTGCAGCACCACGTCGTCGTCGCTGATCTTCACGCCCTCGATCGCCCCGGGCGCGGCCCGCATCCCGCAGCGGATCGCCGCACCCTCGAACGCGGGCCCGGCGGGGGCGGCCGTGGCGAGCAGCCGGTCGCCGGCCGCGAGCAGGATCTCGCAGTTCGTGCCGATGTCGATGAAGAGCCGGACGCGCCGGTCGCGGTCCATCCCGGAGGCGAGCGCCCCGGCGACGATGTCGCCGCCGACGTAGGCACCGAGCGCCGGGAACACGTACGCCCGGGCCCGCGGGTGTGCCCGCACCCCGAGGTCGGCGGCGGTGAGGTCGTCGAACGACCGGGAGGCCATCACGAACGGGGCGACGCCCAGTGGCTCGGGGTCCAGCCCCAGCGCGAGGTGGGTCATCGTGGCGTTGCCCGCCACCGCGATCTCGTAGACCTCGCCGCGATCGACGCCGCCGTCGGCGCAGACCTCGCCCGCGAGCCGGTCGAGGCCGTCGTGGGCGAGCGCGGTGAGGCGGTCCAGCGCCGTCGGGTCGGTCATCGTCGCGCTGATCCGGGTGATCACGTCGGCGCCGTGGGACTGCTGCGGGTTGAGGCGCGAGGCGACGGCGACCGGGGTGCCGGTGGCGAGGTCGAGCAGCGTCGCGACGAGCGTCGTCGTGCCGAGGTCGAAGGCGATGCCGAAGAGCCGCCCGCTCGTGTCCCCCGGCTCGACGTCGACGAGCACGTCGTCCACCACGACCGCGGTGACCGTGTGGTCCCCGGCCCGCAGCGCCCGGGCCAGGCTCCGGATCGCCGGCAGGTCCACCCGGAGCTCGAGGTCGGGCAGCGCGTCGCGCAGGCGCTCGAGGTCGGTGCGCTGGTCGGCGAGGGTCGCCTCGGGCAGCGTCAGGCAGCGCTTCTGCAGGGCGGGACGCAGGATCACCTGGCGCCCGACGCCGACCGTGGCCGCCTTGGGCCGGGTGACCAGCGGCGGCACCTCCACCCGCAGGTCCTGCTCGGCCCGCGCGCGGCAGGCCAGCCGCCAGCCGGCGCGCAGCTCCTCCGGCCCGAACGCGCGCGGGTCCAGTCGGGACACCGTCACGTCGCCCTCGACGACCCGCATCCGGCACTTGCGGCACGTGCCATGGCCCCCGCAGGTGGAGTCGACGGCGATGCCGTTCCAGCTCGCGGCGTCGAACAGCGTCGCCCCGGCGGGGACCCGGACCTCGCGAGGCCTGGCTCCGTCGGGGTCGAACCGGATGCGGACCCGGTCCGACGGGGGCAGCTCCGGCAGCGCGGTCACGTCAGGCCGTCTTCCCCGCGGCCGCCGCCCGGGCGCGCGCGATCCAGGCCGCGCCCCACTCGTCGTTGCCGAGCAGCAGGTCCGCGGCCTTGACCGCCTCGACGATCTGCGGCGACCGCACGTCCATGATCGCGCTGGTCAGCCCGAAGGACATGGCCATCGGCAGGAACGTCGCGCCGAGCGCCGGGCGGCCCGGCATGCCGAAGGAGACGTTGGAGGCGCCGAGCGTCATGTTCAGGCCCAGCTCACCGGAGATCAGCTCGATCGTCCGCAGCGTCGTGCGCACGAGCGTCGTGTCCGCCCCCACCGGCATGGCCAGCGGGTCGACCACGATGTCCTCGACCGGGATGCCGTACTCACCGACGGCGATGTCGAGGATCTTGCGCGTGATCTCCAGCCGGCGCTCCGGCTCGTCCGGGATCTCGTCCTCCTCGTTGGGCAGCGCGATCACCGCCGCCCCGTGCCGGGCGACGATCGGCAGGATCGCGTCCAGCCGCTCCCGTTCGCCGGTCACCGAGTTCACCAGCGCCTTGCCGTCGTACGCCGCGAGCCCGGCCTCGAGCGCCTCGACCACCGACGAGTCGATGACCAGCGGCAGGTCGGTGAGCTCCTGCACCATCGTGACGGCCTTGGCGAGCAGCTCGGCCTCGTCGGCGAGCGGGACGCCCATGTTGACGTCCAGCATCGTCGCCCCGCCCGCGACCTGCTGCTCGACGTCGACCTGGATGCGCGTGAGATCGCCCCGGCGCAGCTGTTCGGCGAAGATCTTGCGGCCCGTCGGGTTGATCCGCTCACCGATCAGGCAGAACGGTTGATCAGGACCGATGACGACCTCGCGGGTCGCGGAACGGAGAACGGTGTGCATCAGACCCCCACGGCGGCACGACGGGCGGCGAGCAGTTCCTTGGCCTTGCGGACGGCGGTGGCGGCGTCGGCGGCGTAACCGTCCGCCCCGACGGCGTCCGCGTACTCCTGGGTGACCGGGGCGCCCCCGACCATCACGATCACCTGGTCGCGCAGGCCGGCCTTCTGCAGCGCGTTGATGTTGGCCTTGAACATCGGCATGGTCGTGGTGAGGAACGCGGAGAACCCGACGATGTCGGGATTGTGCTCCTGGATCCCGGCGATCACCTTCTCCGGCGACACCTGCACGCCGAGGTCGATCACGTGGAAGCCCGCGCCCTCCAGCATGATGTTCACGAGGTTCTTGCCGATGTCGTGGACGTCGCCCTTGACGGTGCTCATCAGGAACGTCCCGACGGTCTGCGCACCGGTCTCGGCGAGCAGCGGACGCAGGATGTCCAGCGCGCCGCTCATCGCCTTGCCCGCGACCAGCATCTCGGGCACGAAGAAGTCGCCGCGTTCGAACCGGGCACCGACCTCCTCGAGCGAGGGGATCAGCGCGTCGAACAGCATCGTCTCCGGAGTGAGGCCCCCCTCCAGCCCCTCGTGCGTCAGCTCCAGCACGCGCGGCTTGTTGCCGACGAGGGTCTCGTCGTAGAGCCCGCGCAGGATCGCGTCGTGATCCATCAGGCGAAGCCTTCCTTCCGTCCTGGTTGATGCCCCAGCAGCGCGGAGAGCCCGCGCAGCTCGGCGACGAGGACGTCGCCGAGCCTGGTGATGCCGTAGTCGTTGATCCGGCTCGTGGGTCCGGAGACCGAGACGGCGGCGACGACCGAGCCGTCGACGGTCCGCACCGGAGCCGCGACGGCGGTGAGTCCGATCTCCAGCTCGTCCAGCGAGGCGGCCCAGCCCCGGCGGCGCACCTCGACGAGGGCGTGCTCGAGCTGCGCGCGGTCGACCGGCGAGTGCGCCGTGCGCCGCTCCAGCGGCCCGGTCGGCCGTGGGAGCGCGCCGGAGGCGTAGAGGACCTTGCCCGAGGCGGTGCAGTGCGCGGGCACGTCGACGCCGACCCAGTTCGTGGCCCCGACCAGGTAGCGGCTGTCGACCTGGTCGATCGAGACGAGCTGGCCGCCGCGCGGCACGGCGAGGTTCACCGTCTCCCGGGAGAGCTCGGACAGGTGCTCCATGGTGGGGCGGGCGAGCTCGGAGAGGTCGTGCAGGGCGCTCGGCCGGGCGGCGTGCAGCGAGAACAGCGCGCCCGGGCGGAACGCCCCGGTGCGGTCTCGGTACACCAGCCGGCTGCGCTCGAGCGCCTGCAGCAACCGGGAGGTCGTGGACTTGGCCAGGCCCAGCTCGTCCACCAGCGAACTGAACGTCCGCGGTGCGCCGGACTCGACGATGAGGCCGAGAAGGGCACTCGCGCGTTCGACCGCCTGACTGCCTGTCTGCGCCGCCATGAGTGCCGCCCAAAGTTTCACATTATGGAACCCGAGTTCCCACGATGGCGGTTACTGTGACGCCGGTCTCTCAGCACGTCAAGAGCGGAGAAGCACATGTTCCGCAACACCATGCCTCGCTACGAGATCCTCTCGGCCGACGCGATGGACACCCTCGACGCAGGTTGGCGCCGACTGGTGTCCGAGATCGGCGTGGAGTTCGGGTCGGCGCGGGCGCTGGAGCTGTTCCGCCAGGCCGGGCAGAAGGTCGAGGAGTCGGACGGACACGGGATCGTCCGGTTCGATCCCGACTTCGTGCTCGAGCAGGTCGCCAAGGCGCCGCGGTCGTTCGACGTGCAGGCCCGCAACCCGGCCAACACCGTGCACATCGGCGACGACGCCATGGTGTTCGGGGCCGTCTACGGTGCGCCGTTCGTGCGCGAGGGCGACGTGCGCCGGGACGCGAAGATGGAGGACTTCCGCAACCTCACCCGCCTCGCCCAGAGCTTCCCCGCCCTCGACTCGGCCGGTGGGGTGATCTGCGAGCCGGAGGACACACCGCTGGACTCCCGGCACCTCGACATGACCTACGCGCTGCAGACGCTCACGGACAAGATCTACATGGGCAACGTGGTGTCCGGGGTCAACGCCGCCGACACGATCGCCATGACCGAGATCCTCTTCGGCGGCCGGGCGTCGATCGAGGCCACCCCCGCCACCATCTCGATCATCAACTGCAACTCGCCGCTGCGCTGGGACGAGCGCATGCTGGAGGCGCAGCTCGCCTACAGCGAGGCCAACCAGGCCGTCGTGCTCACCCCGTTCCTGCTGATGGGGGCGATGTCGCCGGTGTCGATCCCGGCGACGCTGGTCCAGCAGATCGCCGAGGCGCTCACCGGCGTCGCGCTCTCCCAGCTGGTCCGGCCCGGCTGCCCGGTGATCTTCGGGTCGTTCCTCTCCAACATCGACATGCAGTCCGGCTCGCCCTGCTTCGGCACGCCGGAGTCCGCGATCGGCCTGCTGTGCACCGGGCAGATCGCCCGCCACTTCGGGCTCCCGGTGCGCTCGGGCGGCGGCCTCACCGCGAGCCAGACCCCCGACGCCCAGGCCGGGTACGAGTCGTTGATGACGATGCTCCCGACCTTCCTCGCGGGCATCAACTGGGTGATGCACGCGGCCGGCTGGCTGGAGGCCGGGCTGGTCTCGAGCTACGAGAAGTTCGTCCTGGACGTGCAGGTGCTGGAGATGCTGCAGCACGAGTTCACGCCCCTGGAGATCGACGAGGCGTCGCTGGCCTTCGACGCGCACGACGAGGTCCGCCACGGCGGACACTTCCTCGGCGCGGCCCACACGATGGAACGGTTCCGCACCTGCTTCTACCGGCCGTTCGTCAACAGCTCGGAGAACTACGAGCGGTGGATGCGCAACGGCGCCAAGGACGCCGCCGCCCGGGCCCGCGACGTCGCGCACAAGAAGCTCGACGAGTACGAGCCCCCGCCGCTGGACGACGCGATCCGCGAGGAGCTCACCGAGTACGTGACCCGGCGCCGCCGCGAGCTGGGCGACTAGGAGGACCACCGATGGCGAACCTGCCCCGCACCGCCCGCGTCGTCGTGATCGGCGCCGGCATCGTCGGCAACTGCCTCGTGCACCACCTCGCCCGCCTCGGCTGGCGCGACATCGTGCAGATCGACAAGGGCCCGCTGCCCAACCCGGGCGGTTCCACCGGGCACGCCTCGAACTTCATCTTCCCGGTCGACCATTCGCGGGAGATCGCCGACCTCACGCTCGACTCGATGCGCCAGTACAAGGAGCTGGGCGTCTTCACCGAGTCGGGCGGGTACGAGGTCGCCCGCACCGAGGAGCGGATGGAGGAGCTGCGCAGGCGGATGTCGTCGGCGCGGGCCTGGGGCGTCCCGGCCGAGCTGGTGACCCCGGACCACGTCGTCGAGCGCGTCCCGTACCTGGACAAGGACCAGATCCTCGGGGCGTTCTGGACGCCGTCCGTGGGCGTGGTCGACTCGCTGCGCGCGGGCACCTTGATGCGGGAGTCGGCGCTGGCGCTCGGCGCGCTCACCGTGGTGTCGACCGTCGAGGTGATCGGCATGGACGTCGAGCGCGGGCGGATCCGGCGGGTGCGCACCACCGGCGGCGACATCGAGGCCGACTACGTGGTGATCGCCTGCGGCGTGTGGAGCCCGAAGCTCGCCAGGATGGCGGGCGCGGCGATCCCGCTCACCCCGGCCGTCCACCAGATGATCTCGGTGGGGCCGATCCCGCAGCTCGCCGAGCAGCCCGGCGAGATCTCCTTCCCGATCATCCGGGACATGGACACCTTCTGCTACGAGCGCCAGCACGGCGCCGACATGGAGGTGGGCTCCTACGCCCACCGGCCCATCCTGTGGGACCCGGAGGAGATCCCGTCGATCGACCAGGCCCGGCTCTCCCCCACCGAGACGCCGTTCACGGCCGACGACTTCGACCCACAGCTGGAGCAGGCGCTCGAGCTCATGCCCGACGCGCTCGCCGCCGAGGGCGCCGAGATCCGCTACGCCATCAACGGCCTGCTGTCGCTCACCCCGGACGGCGCCCCGATCCTGGGCGAGACGCCCGAGGTGAAGGGCCTCTGGTCGGCGGCGGCGGTGTGGATCAAGGAGGGTCCCGGCGTCGGCCGTGCGGTCGCGGAGTGGATGTCGCAGGGGTACTCCGAGATCGACCTCCACCACTCCGACATCGCGCGGTTCTACCCGCACCAGCGCACCCGCGCGCACGTGCGCTCGCGGACGTCGGAGGCGTTCAACAAGACCTACGGCATCGTGCACCCGGGCGAGCAGTGGGCCGGCGAGCGCGGCAAGCGGCTCGCGCCCATGCACGCCGCGGAGCGCGCCGCGGGTGCCGAGTTCTTCGAGACCGTCGGCTGGGAACGGCCGATGTGGTACGCGTCGAACGAGACCCTGCTCGGCGAGTACGGCGACGCGGTCATGCCGCGCGAGCACGAGTGGGACTCCCGCTGGTGGTCGCCGATCATCAACGCCGAGCACCTCGCCATGCGTGACCGGGCCGGCATCGTCGACCTGTCCGCCTTCGCGATCTTCGACGTCGTCGGGCCGGCCGCGGAGCAGGCGATCCAGGGCATCGTCGTCGCGCAGGCCGCCGTGGCCGAGGGCCGCGTGATCTACACGCCGGTGCTCGACGCCCGGGGCGGCTTCCGGTCCGACCTCACCGTGATGCGCCTGGCCCACGACCGCTACCGGGTGGTCACCGGCGGCCTGCACGGCATGGCCGACCTGAAGTGGTTCGCCGACCACCTGCCCGACGGCGCCGCGGTCGTGGACCGGACCTCGTCGTTCACCACCATCGGGATCTGGGGCCCGCGGGCTCGCGACGTCCTCGGCCGCCTCACCGACGACGACATCTCGCACACCGGTTTCCCGTTCCTCACCTGCCGCGACATCGCCGTCGGCAGCATCGGCGTGCTCGCGTCGCGGATCTCCTACGTGGGCGAGCTGGGCTGGGAGCTCTACGTCCCGATGGAGCAGGGCGCGCGGGTGTGGGAGCTGCTGCACGAGGCCGGGCGGCCGGACGGGGCCGTCCCGGTCGGGATCGGCGTCTACGGCACCACCGGCCGGCTGGAGAAGGGCTACCGCGCGTTCGGGTTCGAGCTCGACGGCGAGCGCACCATCGTCGAGGCGGGGATGATGCGGCCGAAGGTGAAGGACGCCGACTTCGTCGGCCGGGAGGCCTACCTCGCCCAGCGCGCGGCCGAGCCCCGGGCGGTGCTGTGCACGCTCACCGTCGACGACCACCGGTCGGCCACCGGCCGCAACCGCTACATGCTCGGCGGCGAACCGATCCTCACCCGCGACGGCGGCGTGCTGACGGACGGGCACGGTCACCACCCCTACGTCACCTCGGCGGGCTCGGCGCCCTCCCTGGGCACGCACGTGCTGATGGCCTACCTGCCGCCGGACCAGGCGGTGGTCGGCAACCGGCTCGCCGTGTCCTACATGGAGGAGCTGTACCCGGTGACCGTCGGGTCGGCCGACGCCACGCCGCTGTTCGACCCGGCCAACGAGCGGATCAAGGGCTGAGCCATGGCCGACGTACTGGTCTGCATCAAGCGGGTGCCCGACGTCGCGGGCGAGGTGCTGCTGACGCCCGACGCGCAGGCGGTCGACGCCCGCTTCGTCGGTTTCACCGTGAGCGCGCACGAGAACTGCGCCGTCGAGCTGGCCGTGCGCATCGCCACGGCCACCGGCGGCACGGCGACCGTGCTCACCCTGGGGCCCGAGGCGGCGGTCGAGCAGCTCCGCGCCGCCCTGGCGGTCGGCTGCGCCGCGGCCGTGCACATCGACGCCGACCCGGTCGGGTACGGGCCGGTGGACGTCGTGCGGGAGATCGCCGCCGTCGTGGAGACGCACGCCGCGGAGGGCCGCACGTACGACCTGATCCTCCTCGGCAACGACGCCGCCGACACCGGTGACTTCCAGGTCGGTGTCCGGCTCGCCTACGCGCTGGGGCGGCCGGTCGTCAACGGGGTGCGCACGGTCGAGGTCGACGGCGGGGTGGCGACGGCGCGCGGCGACGGGCCGGACGGCGTCGAGACCTACGCGGTGCCGCTGCCCGCGGTCGTCACCGTGCTCGAGGGCGGCGTCGAGCCGCGCTACCCGTCGGTCGTCGGGCGGATGAAGTCGAAGAAGATCCCGGTCGAGACCGTGGCACCGCGGCACGAGCCGCGCGGCTCGGGCCGTGTGCGGCTCACACTGCCGCCGGCCCAGCCGAGCACCGTCGAGGTGATCGGCGCCGGACCGGACGCCGCGCCGGCCGTGGTCGACCTGCTGCAGCGCCTGGGGGTGGCCCGATGATCCTCACGCTCGTGGAGACCGACGCGACGGGGGCGACCGAGGTGTCGCTGGAGGCCGTCACGTTCGGGCGCACCCTCGCCAGGCGGACCGGGGGCCCGGTGCACGCCCTGGTGGTCGGCACGCGCCCGGACGGCGTGGTCGACCAGCTCGCGGGTCACGGCGTCGGCGAGGTGCACCACGCCACCGGCGAGGCCTTCGCGGCCTACGGCGGCGCCGTCTGGGCCGCCGCCGTGCAGGCGGCCGTGGCGGCCACCGGCGCCGAGGCCGTCGTCGCCCCGGGGAGCCCGCGCGGCCTCGAGGTCATGGCCCACCTCGCCGCGCGGCTCGACGTGCCGATGGCGGCGAACGTCGTCGGGTTGGGAACCGAGGACGACGGGGAGGCGCTGCGGGTCACCCGCCAGGTGGTGGGCGGCGCCGCGCTCGAGGAGATGCTCCTGCCCCTCCGCCCCGCGGTGCTGACCGTCGCCGGCCACGCCGTGCAGGCCGAACAGGTTCCGCCCGTGCCCGTGACCGTGCGCGAGTTCTCCCCGGAAGTCGCGGAGGCGGACCTCGTGACGCGGGTCGTGTCGACCGAGCCCGCCGCGCCGGACCTGTCGGGCGCGCTCACGTCGGCCAAGGTCGTGGTGGGCGCCGGGCGCGGCGCCGGCGGCGCGGAGGGCTTCGCGAGTGTCGCCGAGCTGGCGGAGCTGCTCGGCGGCGCGCTCGGCGTCTCCCGCGTGGTCACCAGCATGGGCTGGCGCCCGCACCACGAGCAGATCGGCCAGACCGGCAGCCGGATCTCCCCCGACCTCTACATCGCCTGCGGCATCAGCGGGGCGATCCAGCACTGGGCCGGGTGCGCGAGCTCCAAGACGATCCTGGCGGTCAACACGGACGAGGCCGCGCCGATGGTCACCAAGGCGACCTACGCGGTGATCGGCGACATGCACGAGGTCGTGCCCGCGATCAACGCCGAGATCCGGCGCCGCCGGGGCTGAGGGGTACCACACGATGACCACACCCACGTACGCCGAGCTGAGCGACGCCGTGCGCAGGTTGATGTTCCCGTTCAGCGTGGAGATCACCCCTCGCGAGGCGGCGACGCTCCCGCCGCTGCGCGACCACCTGGCGGCCGGGACGTCCGTCTACCTGACGTTCCTCCCGGACCAGCCGTGGGCCGACACGGTGGCGGTCGCCCGCACCGTCCGGGAGGCCGGCCTGCGCCCGGTGCCGCACCTGGCGGCCCGGGCCGTGTCCGACCGCCCCGCGCTGCAGCGCATGCTGGCCGACCTCACCGCGGCCGGGGTCGAGGACGTCCTGCTCCTCGCCGGGTCCCTGACCACGCCCGTCGGGGAGTTCTCCGAGTCGGCGCAGATCCTCGACGCGGGCCTCCTCGAGGAGGCCGGCATCCACCGCGTCGGCATCGTGGGCCACCCGGAGGGGCACCCCGACGTCGACGACGACGAGCTGTTCCGGGCCCTCGTCGCGAAGTGCGGCATCGCCCGGGCGCGCGGGTTCGACCTGCACCTCGTCACCCAGTTCTGCTTCGACCCCGGGCCGATCGTCGCCTGGGAGCGACGGATCCGGGCCGCGGGCGTCGACGTGCCCGTCCACGCCGGACTGCCCGGCCTCACCTCCCCCGCGCGCCTGCTCCGGTACGGCCTGCGCTGCGGGGTGGGGCCGTCCCTCAAGGTGCTCCGGCAGCAGGCCGGGAGCGTGCTCAAGCTGGCGACCTCACCGGTCCACCACCCCGACGCGACCCTCCTCGGCCTGGCGGCCGCGGCGGCCGCCGACCCCCGCAGCCTGTTGCGCGCGGTGCACTTCTTCCCGTTCGGGGCACTCGTCCCCACCGCCGCCTGGGCCGCGGACATCCGCGACGGCCGGTTCGAGGTGGACGACCGCGACTCCCTTCGGGTGACCGCCTGACGCCCCTGCCACGACCGAGGAGACTGCCATGTTCCTTCCGCCGGATCTGACGATCGCGCAGGCCGCGTCCCTGAAACCGCTCGACGACGTGGCCGCCGCCATGGGGATCGGACCGCACCTGCTCGAGGGGTACGGCGAGCACGTCGCCAAGATCAAGCTCGCAGCGATCGACGAGCTCGCGGACCGGCCCCGGGCCAAGTACGTGGTGGTGTCCGCCGTGACCCCGACCCCGCTGGGCGAGGGCAAGACCACCACCACCGTCGGCCTCGGGCAGGCGCTGTGCCAGACCGGGCGGCGGGCCACGGTGGCGATCCGGCAGCCGTCCATGGGCCCGACCTTCGGGATCAAGGGCGGCGCGGCCGGCGGCGGCTACAGCCAGGTGGTCCCGATGGACGTGCTCAACCTCCACCTGACCGGCGACTTCCACGCCGTCACCGCGGCGCACAACCTGCTCTCGGCGGTGCTGGACAACCACCTCTACCAGGGCAACGACACCGGCCTCGACCCGCACGCCATCACCTGGCGCCGGGTGCTCGACGTCAACGACCGGGCGCTGCGCAACGTGATCGTCGGCCTCGGCAGCAGGACGGACGGGATCCCGCGCCAGACCGGGTTCGACATCACCGCGGCCAGCGAGGTCATGGCGATCTTCGCGCTCGCCCGGTCGCTGCAGGAGATGCGCGAGCGGTTCGGCCGCGTCGTCGTCGGCTACACCCCGCAGGGCACACCGGTGACCGCGGAGGACATCGGCGGCGCCGGCGCGATGACGGCCATCATGCGGGACGCGTTGAAGCCCAACCTCATGCAGACGCTGGAGAACACGCCGGTCCTCGTGCACGCCGGCCCGTTCGGCAACATCGCCCACGGGAACTCGTCGGTGGTGGCCGACCTCATCGGCATCCACGGCGGCGACTTCCTCGTCACCGAGGCCGGGTTCGGGGCCGACATGGGCGCGGAGCGGTTCTTCAACATCAAGTGCCGGGCCTCCGGCCTGACCCCCGACGCCGCGGTCGTCGTGGCGACCGTGCGGGCGCTCAAGGCGCACTCGGGCCGGCACCGGATCGTCGCCGGCCGGCCGCTGCCGGAGGCGCTCCTCGCCGAGAACCCGGACGAGGTCCACATCGGCGGCGCCAACCTGCGCAAGCAGATCGAGAACATCCGGATGCACGGGGTGTCGCCGGTCGTCGCCGTCAACGCCTTCCCCGGCGACCACGCCTCCGAGCATGCGGCGATCGCCGAGATCGCGCAGGAGATGGGCGCGCGGGTCGCCGTCTGCACGCACTTCACCGACGGTGGGCGCGGGGCGCGGGACCTGGCCGAGGCGGTCGCCGAGGCCGCCGACGAGCCGTCCCGCTTCCGCTTCCTCTACCCGGACTCGGCCGGCCTCGAGGAGAAGATCGCGACGATCGCGACGCAGGTCTACGGCGCCGACGGGGTGGACTACGACCGGGCCGCGTCCCGCCAGCTCGCGACCTACGAGGCGAACGGCTACGGCCACCTGCCCGTCTGCATCGCCAAGACCCACCTGTCGCTGTCGTCCGACCCGTCGCTCACGGGGGCGCCCACGGGCTGGCGCCTGCCCGTCCGGGAGGTCCGGGCGTCCGTCGGTGCCGGGTTCATCTACCCGATCTGCGGCGACATGCGCACCATGCCCGGCCTCGGCGCCAGCCCGGCCGCCCACCGGGTGGACATCGACGCCGACGGCAACATCGTCAACCTCTCCTGATCCTCACCCGGAGGCACGGCGGATCTCGTCGCGGACGCGTGCGGCCCGGCGCAGGAGGTCGTCCACGGAGCCGACGACGGCGGCGAGGTCCTCGGCCTCCGCCGTGCCGCGGCGCGGCGCGATGTCGGCCTCGACGTTCGTGCGGCTGATGCTCAGCGCCGCTGCCGTGGCGTCGGCCGCCGCCGCCACGTCCGCGAGGAGGGCACCGCTGCCGACCTCGGCCATCCGCTCGCACAGCCCGACGAGCTCCGCGCCGATCCGGACCAGCTCGGCCGGCGGGCCCGCGGCGGCGAGGAGGCCGTCGGCGATCGCCGCGCTGCGCCGCGCCCGCTCGGCCTCGGTGGCTCGCGGGAGCGCGTAGGCGGCGGCGACCTCGTCGACGGCGCCGATGTCCGCCTCGGCCAGGCCCAGCGCCGCCTGGTGCAGCTCCTCCGCCCGCCCGAGCACGCTCTGCGCGATCTCGCCCACCGGGTGGTCCCGGCCGACGCGGAACCGGGCCACCATCGCCAGCAGCGCCGCGGCCTGGGCCGCGTTGAGCGCGGCGACGGCGGAGCCGGCGGGCGACGGGTTCCTGGCCGCGAGACGTGCGAGATACGCGTCGATGCTCCAGCTCCGCACCTCGCTCACGCTAGCGGTGACCCGGCGCCGCCGGTATTGGGATGGATGGCGGTCCCCCTCGGCCCCCGACAGCAGGACGCTGTGACCCACGTCACCAGGGGAACGTCCGAAGGGAGTGCCGGAGCGATGGGGAACTATTACTCGGAGGAGATCCACGGTCGGCACGAGTACCTCGACCTCGGCGACTTCGAGCTGGCCGGTGGGATCACGCTGCCGAACGCGCGGCTCGCGTACAAGACCCGGGGAACGCTGAACGACGCGAAGGACAACGCCGTCCTGTTCCCGCACATGTGGTCCGGGACGTCGGCGTCGATGGAGATCTTCGTCGGGGAGGGCCGGCCGCTCGACCCCTCGAAGTACTTCATCATCTTCCCGGGCCAGTTCGCGAACGGGTTCTCGTCCTCACCGAGCAACACCCCGCCCCCGTTCAACGGCGGCGCCTTCCCGAACGTCACGATCAGCGACGACGTGCGGGCGCAGCACAGGCTCGTGACCGAGGTCTTCGGGATCGAGCGGCTCGAGCTCGTGCTGGGCTGGTCGATGGGCGCCGAGCAGACCTACGAGTGGGCCGTCCGGTACCCGGACATGGTCAAGCGGGCCCTTCCGTTCGCCGGCACGGCCAGGACCACCGCCCACGACTACATCTTCGTGCGCTCGCACGAGGACGCCCTGAAGTCCGACCCGGCCTGGGACGGCGGGTTCTACAAGGACCAGAGCGACGTCCACGTGGGTCTCCGCCGCCACGCGCAGACCTGGTCGGTGATGGGGCTGTGCCCGGAGTTCTACAACTCCGAGGCCTACCGGGCCTACGGCTTCTCCTCGCTCGAGGACTTCCTGCACCGGTTCTGGGAGAACTACTTCGCACCCATGGACCCGAACAACCTCATCTGGATGGGCTGGAAGTGGCGCCACGGCGACGTCAGCCTGCACACGAACGGGGACCTGGCCGCCGCACTCGGGCGGATCACGGCGAAGACGTACGTCGTGCCGTTCTCCCGGGACATGTTCTTCCCACCGGAGGACTGCGAGGCCGAGCAGCGCCTCATCCCGAACAGCGAGTTCCGGGTCGTGGACTCGCTGTGGGCCCACTTCGCGATGTTCTGTCTCGCCGACCGTGACCGCGAGCAGATCGACGCCTGCATCGGTGACCTGCTGAAGGAGCACGTCGACTGAACCCGACATCCGGTCGTCGGCACGGCGTGCGGGGAGGTCGGCGGCGTCGCCCTCCCCGCGTCGGTGCGACCGGCGCCGAGGACGGGGCTGTCCAGGGTGCCCCGGGCCCGCGATCGCTCCAGCAAGGGCGGGTGCGGTCGTCTTCGTGAGCGACGCACCCACGCCCGGGCCTACCCTCCCGTCAGCTCCGCGAGGATGCGCTGCCGGAGCCGGTACTTCTCGACCTTGTTCGTGGGCGTGCGCGGGATGTCGTCGACGATGCGGACGTGCCTGGGGCGCATGTACTTCGGCATGGTGTCCTCGGCGAACTGCACCACCTCGTCGACCGTGAGCGAGTCCTCGGTGGGGACGACGTAGGCCACGATGTCGTCCTCGTCCCCCTCGGCGCCCGGGATCGGGAACGCAGCGCTCATCCGGATCACCGGATGCTGGTTGAGCATGTCCTCCACCTGGAACGACGACAGGTTCTCGCCGCGGACCCGGATCCGGTCCCCGAGCCGGTCGACGAAGTAGAACAGCCCGTCCTCGCCGACGAGCGCGGCGTCGCCGGTGTGGAACCAGAGGTTGCGGGTCGCGGTGACCGTCGCCTCCGGCTTGTTCAGGTAGGACTCCGGCAGCAGCCCCGGCACCTTCGGTCGGACGGCGAGGTGGCCCGGCTCCTCCGGTTCGCACTCCTCGTCGCGCTCGCTGCGGACCGTGACGTCGAAGAACGGGCTCGGCCTCCCCATCAGGCCCTTCCGTCCCGCCTCCGAGGCCTGCAGCACCGGCACGCCCTTCGCCGCAGCGATCTCCGCCAGCGCCGGGTGCGAATGCCCGCGATAGAGATCGGCCGGCGTCCCTTCACCGGGTGCGGTCTCCTCGATCAGCACGCCCAGCGGCGCACCCGCCTCGGTCTGTCCGAACCCGGCCCCCACGTGGTCGATCCCGAACCGGCGGCAGAACTCGTTGTGCTGCAACGGCAACGGCTGCATGTACGCCTTGTTCAAGGTGTTCCGCCGGTCGTCGGCGGAGGCGGGCGCCTTGGACAGCCACGGGATCATGACGTCGAGCAGGATCGCCGCGGTCGCCCCCCGGGAGTGGATCCGCTCCCAGAACCGGGTGGGGCTGAACCGGTTCCACACGGCGACCTCGCTGCCCTGCCAGAGCGCGCGGCCGAAGTTCGCCAGCGCCCCGCCCACGTGGTACATCGGCAGGTCGTTGTAGACCACGTCCTCCTCGGACAGCGGCATCCGCAGCCCCCATGTGTACTGCGCCATCCAGCGGAAGGGCTGCAGCACGCCCTTCGACGGGCCGGTGGTCCCGGACGTGTAGAAGATGTTGGCCGGGTAGTCGAAGGCGATCGTGATCTCCGGCGCGTCCGCGGCGGCCACGAGATCGCCCCAGGCCACGGACCGGAACGCCGGATGCAGGTCGGGCGCGGCCGCGTGGTCGTGGGCGCCCTCCGGTGGGGTGTAGAGGGCGACGGCGGGCGGCTGCTCCAGCACGTCCGCGACCGCGTTCAGCGCGGGCAGCAGCGCCGGATCGGTCACGGTCAGCACGGGCCGGGTGTCGTCGAGCTGGTACGACAGCAGGCGCCCGGTGTAGGAGAAGTTCACCGGCGCGTAGACCGCCCCGGCCTTCCAGCAGCCGACCATCACCAGCGCGGTGATCATCGGGTTGAGGCTGAACACCGACACCCGGTCGCCGCGCGCCACGCCGGAGCCGACGAGGTTGCCGGCGATCGCGTCCGTGCGGCGGTCGAACTCGGCGTAGGTGAACGAGACGTCGTCCTCGCCGTAGTGGAGGAAGGTGCGGTCGCCGGTGGTCCGGGCCCAGTGCCGCAGGCGGTCGGTGATCAGCTCGTCCTCCGCCCGCAGCCGGGCGGTGAGCTCGTGCTCGGACATGCGGGTCTCCTAGGGGCGCGTGCCGAAGGCGGGGCGGCCGAGCTGCTCGGGCAGCAGGCGGTAGGCGTCCCGCACCCACTCGCACAGCACCGCCCGGCTCTCGCGGGGGTCGATCAGGTCCTGCACGCCGAACCGCTCCACGGTCCGGAAGGGCGAGGCCAGCGCCTCCAGCTCGCGCTCGATCCGGGCGATCTCCGCCGTCCGGTCCGGGGCGTTCTCGAGCTGCGCGCGGAAGGCGGCCTCGACCCCGCCCTTCGCGGGCAGCGAGCCCCAGGTGGCGGACGGCCAGGCCCACGTCCGGTTCGGCCGGTGCCGGTTGACGATCCCGGCCCCGCCGACCCCGAACACCCGCCGCACGATGATCTCGGCCTGCGGCACCCGCGCCTGGTAGACGGCGGCGATCGCCCGGACGCCGAAGCGGATCGTGGCCTTGCGCTCCGCACCCGAGCCGATCGACGCGCCGCCCTGGTCGGTGAGGCTGACCAGCGGCAGGTGGAAGGTCTCGCAGAGGTCGACGAGCCGGGTGATCGCCTGCGCACCCTCCGCGGAGATGGTCACGCCACGGGTCGGGTCGGTGGCGACGACGCCGACGGGATGGCCGTCCAGCCTGGCCAGCGCCGTGACCGTCGCGCCGCCGTACTCGGCGTAGCGGAACACCGAGCCCTGGTCGAAGACGGCCTCGAGCAGGGCGTCCACGTCGTAGGGTTCGCGGGGGTTGCGTGGCACGGCCCGCAGCAGACCCTCGTCCGCCCGGTCCGCCGGATCCTCGCTCGGGACCACCGGGGGCACCTCGAACACGCTCTGCGGCAGGTAGGACAGGAAGCCGCGGATCACACCGAAGGCCTCCTCCTCGCTGCGGACGAACCGCTCGATCAGCCCGTTGTGGCGGTGCACCTCGGCGCCGCCCAGCTGCTCCTTGGTCAGGTCCTCGCCGGAGCTGCCCTTCACCACCGGCGGTCCGGCCGTGAACACCTGCCCGATGCCCTCGACCATCAACGCCAGGTGGGACATGGCCAGCCGCGCGGCGCCGAGCCCGACCGTCGGGCCGAGGCAGGCGGACACGACCGGGACCAGCGACAGGTTGTCGACGACGGCGTCCCACCCCGGGTTGACGGGCAGGTAGTGGTAGCCGTTGCGCTGGGCGGTGACGACGCTGCCGCCGCCGCTCGCCCCGTCGAGCAGCCGCACGATCGGCAGCCGCATCGCGCCGGCGTACTCCTCCGTGAAGACCTGCTTCTGCCAGATCGCGGCGTCCCCGGAGCTGCCGCGGATGGTGAAGTCGTCCGCCCCGACGACCGCGCGGCGGCCGTCGATCCGCGCCGTGCCGGACACGAAGTTGACCGGCAGCAGCGAGGTCAGCTCGTTGTCCGCGGAGTAGGTGGCGAAGCCGGTGAGCGGGGCGATCTCGGAGAAGCTGCCCTTGTCCACCAGCGCGTCGATCCGCTCGCGGACGGTCAGCCGGCCCGTCTCGTGCTGGCGGGCGACCTTCTCCGGGCCGCCCATCCCACGGCCGAGCGCACGGCGGCGGTGGACCTCCTCGGCCTCGCCTTCCCAGCCCTCCTCGACGGCCGGGATGTCGGCGATGACCACGTCGTCGTCCGACGTCGAGGGCTCCAGCACGAGCAGCGGTGCACCCTCCTCGACGACGGCCCCGACCTCGGCCACCAGCCGCCCGACGGTCCCCGCGGTCTCGGCGCGGACCGTGAACTCCATCTTCATCGCCTCGAGCACCAGCAGCCGCTCGCCACGGCGCACCCGATCACCGGGCTCCACGGCGAACTCGACGACGACGCCGTCCATCGGCGCCGCCACCCCGTCGGCGGGGACCGCCTCGGCCTTCGGGGCCGCGGTGGTCGCGGGGAACCGGCCGGGCAGCTCGGTGTCGCGCAGCTCGGCGAGGTGCGCGGCCACGAACCCGGTGTCAGACGGGCCGGCGGTGAAGCCCGGATGGGTCAGCACCGCCCGCAGGAACGGGATCGTGGTCGCGAGGCCCTCGATCCGGAACTCGGCCAGGGCGGCGTCCGCGCGCCGGACCGCGTCCGCGAACGTGGCGCCGCGGGTGATCACCTTGGCCAGCAACGAGTCGAACCGCGGGCTCGTCCGCAGGCCCGCGTAACCGTAGGTGTCCACGCGGACGTGCGGGCCGGCGGGCGGGTCGAACGCGGTGAGCAGGCCCGCGCGGGGACGCGGCGTGCCGTCCTCGTCGAGCTCCTCGGTGTTGACCCGGGCCTGGATCGCGAAGCCCCGCGGCTCGCCGGAGACGTCCGGGCGTGCCCCCTGCGCGAGCCGGATCTGGGTCTCGACGAGGTCGACACCGGTGACCTCCTCGGTCACCGTGTGCTCGACCTGGAGCCGCGGGTTGAGCTCGAGGAACCACACGTCGCCACCGTCGACGAGGAACTCGACGGTCCCCAGGCTCTGGTAGCGGACGTGCTCGCCGATCCGGAGAGCCGCCTCGTGGAGCCGCCGCCGGACCGCCGGGTCGAGGAACGGCGCGGGCGCGATCTCGACCAGCTTCTGGTGCCGGCGCTGGATCGAGCAGTCCCGCTCCCCCAGGTGCCGGACCTGCGTGCCGTCCCCGACGATCTGCACCTCGATGTGCCGCGCCGCCCCGACCAGCTTCTCGACGTACAGCTCCCCGGACCCGAACGCCTGCTCGGCCTCGGAACGGCAGCGGGCGAAGGCCTCCGCCAGCTCGTCCGGCCTGGTCACCTCGCGCATCCCGCGGCCGCCGCCACCGGCGAGCGCCTTGAGCATCACGGCGCCGTGCTCGGCGAGGAAGGCCGCGGCCTCGTCGAGCGAGGTGGCGCCGTCCGTGCCGGGCAGGACCGGGACGCCGGCCTCCCGGGCCGTGGCGCGGGCGCGGACCTTGTCCCCGAACAGGTCCAGCAGCTCGGGACGCGGGCCGACGAACGTCAGGCCGTGGTCCGCGCACAGCCGGGCGAAGGAGGCGTTCTCGCTGAGGAAGCCGTAACCGGGGTGGACCAGCGTGGCGCCTGCGTCCCGAGCGACCCCGACGATCGCCTCCTGGTCGAGGTAGCCCGGGATCTCGTGGGCCTCGTCGGCGAGGGTGACGTGCGGTGCGGCGGCGTCCTCGGGCGCGTACACGGCGATCGTCCGCAGGCCCAGCTCGCGGGCGGCCCGGACGAGGCGGACGGCGATCTCGCCCCGGTTGGCGACGAGCAGGGTCACGAGACCTCCACGGTGAGGGAACGCAGCAACTGGGCGACGAGCCGGTCGATGATCTGGTCGCGGGTCAGCGGGCCGTCCGGGCGGTACCAGACCGCCGGGCCGAAACAAGCCCTGATCAGGGTGAACGCGGCCAGTTTGACGTCGTCGACCACGAGGCCGCCCTCGGCCGCGCCCTCGCGCAGCAGCGTCTCGAGCAGGCGCTCGTAGCGGCGCTCGATGGTGCGGACCTCGGCCAGGTGCTCGGCGTCGAGGCCGTGCAGCACCGGCAGGAGGATCACGTGCTTCGCGAGGGGATCGAACGCCGCCGCCGCGAGGTCCCGCAGCGCGGCCTCGATGCGCTCGCGGGCGGACCCGGGTCGGCGCACGATCTCGTCCAGCCGCTCGACCGCGGCCCCCGAGGTGGCCCGCCGGGTCTCGACGACGAGCTCCTGCTTGCTGCGGAACTGGTAGTAGAGGACGCCCTTGCTCACGCCCATCTGCGCGGCGATGTCCTCCATCGTCGCGGCCTCGTAGCCCTTGCGCGCGAACACCTCCGCCGCGGCCGCGAGGATCCGGCGACGCTGCTCCTCGCGGTGCCCGGGATCGCGGACGGCACTGCCCCGCAGGCCGATCTCGGCCATCGACCCTCCCGCCGCGTCGTCGCGCCCCGACTTTCGACCCGCCGGTTTATACCAGAGCGTATGTCGATGGCCGTGGTCGGTCAACGCCACACCTGCCCGGCGGCCTCACCACGCACGGAACCGGCTCTAACCTCGACGGCGTGAGCATCGCCGTTCCCACCGACGACCTGGCCGCGACCGTCGCCCGCTTCGGCTTCGCCTACCTGCTGACCATCGGGGACGACGGCAGGCCGCACGTCGCCGCCGTCTCGCCGGTGGTGACCGACGGCCGCGTCGCCGTCGGCGATCTCGGCCGGCGCACCCGCGCCAACGCGACCGCGCGCCCCCCGGTCACGCTGGTCTGGCCGCCGCACTCCGCGGAGGAGCACTCGCTGATCGTCGACGGGAGCGCGGCCCTGTCCGGCGACGCACTCGTCGTCACGCCGACGCGGGCGGTCCTGCACCGCCCTGCGCCGGCGCCGACCCCGGGTCCCGGCTGCGGTGCCGACTGCGCCGAGGTCCCGACGGGTGCCTGACGACGCCTGGGCGGCCCTGGCGGAGGCGTTCGTCGACGGCGCCTACGCCACGGTCAAGGGCCGGGTGCGGACCTACGTCCTGCACCAGCAGCTGCTCCGCCACCTCCCGACCGCGCCGGCGGCCGTCCTCGACGTGGGCGGTGGCGCCGCACACCAGTCCCTGCCGCTGGCCCGGCTCGGCCACGAGGTCACCGTGCTGGACCCGTCGCCGGCGATGCTGGCGCGGGCGCGGCAGCGCCTCGAGGCGGAGCCCGAGTCCGTGCGGCGGCGGGTCCGCCTGCTCGAGGGCCCGGGCGAACGGGCCGACGTCCTCACCGGTGGCCGTCTCTTCGACGCCGTCCTCTGCCACGGCGTGCTCATGTACCTGCCCGATCCGGCGCCGATGGTCGCGGCGCTGTGCCGCTGCGTCGCCCCGGGCGGCGTCCTGTCGCTGATGGCACTGAACGGCCGGACCCTGGCGGTCCGGCCGGCACTCGAGCAGCGCTGGTCCGACGCCCTGGCCGCCTTCGACGCCGGCTCCGAGATCGGAGTGCTCGGCACCGAGACCCGCGCCGACACGGTCGAGGGCCTGTCGGGGCTGCTGCGGGACGGCGGGCTCGAGGCCGAGGCCTGGTACGGCGTGTGGCTCTTCACCGACTGGCTGGACCTCCCCCTCGACGCCACGGACGTCGAGGCCGTCGCCGAGGTCGAGCTCCGCGCCGCCTCACGCGACCCGTACCGGCAGCTCAGCCGCGTGTTCCACCTGGTCGGGCGCACAGCGGCGTGACGTCGCGACGGTCCGATCCCGGGCGGGTGTCCGACCACTCGGCGAAGGACGCACGCCGGCTGCTGTGTCGTCCGTCACCGGGAGGCTGCGTTCGCCGGTGCGCATGCGCAATCGTTGTTCGATGACAGACGTGAAGCAGGGAACCGACTGGGTGGAGCAGCTCGTCGAGCTGCACGTGCTGGCCGAGAACGGGGACGTCGACGCCGCGCGACGGGCGGCGGAGTGGGTCGCGGAGGACCCGACGGCGCGCGCCCTGTGGACCTCGGTGGAGAACGACTGCGAGCGGCTCAGGCAGCCGAGCGGCCAGGACTGAGCCGCCCGCTCGGCCGGGCGCGACGGAGGACCGAGCATCAGGGCCCGGAGGATCCCCCGACCTGCTCCACCTGGAGTGGATCAGCGATCACGTGCGGGTCGAGCGCGGGGGCGCGGTGTGCGGGGCGGCCTCCCGGGCGGGGTTGCCCTCCCACCGGGCTCCCGGCGGGATCTCCTCGCCCTTCATGACGAAGGTCCCGGCGTCGAGCTCGGCCCCGTCGCCGACCGTCACGCCGTAGTGCACGAAGGCACCGGCACCGAGCGTGGCCCGGGCGCCGACCGCACTGCGGTCGGACTTGAACGCGCCGTCCTCCTGTGAGTGGCACTGCACGACCGTGCCGAAGTTCAGCGTGGCCTCGTCGCCGATCGTCACGAGGGTGCGTTCCGGGAGGAAGCAGCCGTCGTCGAACACCCGCCGGCCGAGCCGGACCCCGAGCGCGCGCGACAGCAGGTTCTTGAACGGCGTGCCGGCGAACGCCTGGTCGAAGTCGGGGATCACGAGCTTCCAGAACCGCTCGTGCCACCAGAAGTACGGGTCGTAGATCGAGCAGGACCGCGGTCGCAGCGACCGGAACCGGAGGACGGCCCGCTCGACCAGGCAGAAGAACACGACCGTGAACAGCAGCGACCCGACCAGGTCGGCGGCCACCGCCTCCACGCCGACGGCCCGGTAGATGTCGGAGGCCGCCATGGCCAGCAGCACCATGCCCAGCAGGTGCACCCAGCGCACGACGAGGAACAGCGCCATGCTGCGCAGGTTGTAGCGGTTCTTGCGGGACAGCCGCTGCCGCAGCTCGGTCCGGCTCCGCACCGCGAACCGGTGGTCGCGCTCGACGGTCCGCGGGATCGGGAAGCACGGCGCCCCCAGCAGCCCGGTGTCGTGGCGCACCTCCCCCTCCATCGGGACCAGGACCTTGGTCGCCAGCAGGACGTTCTCGCCGGTACGGCCCTGCGACGGGTACATGATCCGGTTGCCGAGGAAGCTGTGCGCCCCGATGGTCACCCGGGAGATCCGGAACGAGGTGGCCGAGAAGTCCGCGTTGATGACCGAGAGCCCGTCGGCCACCATCGTGCCCCGACCGACCGTGACGTGGAACGGCGTCTCGTGCCGCACCTCGGTCCCGAAGTTCGACCCGGTCTGCTCGACGGCGTCGACGTCGTACCCGATCCAGCGCAGGTAGCCCACGATGTACGAACTGTCCCCGAACAGGCGGTTGAAGAACCGGACGTTGGTCAGCCGGCCGATCGTGCGGTGCAGGCCGTAGTGGAAGCCGTAGAGCCGGTAGGTCCGGTCCGCCCGCAGCGGCAGGTTCAGCAGCCGCGGCACCACCGCCACGCCCGCCAGGCCGAGCAGCAGGACGCCGACGAACAGCACCGTCGTCACCAGCAGCGCGTTGCGGTAGTACGCCCAGGTCGTGAAGGCCATCGCCCCGGGGTCGAGGACACCGCCGAGCGGGGTCTCGTCGAGCAGGACCCCCGCGAACCCGACCGCCACCGGGAGGTAGACCGCGACCGCGAGGACCAGTTGGACCGCGGCGTGGACGGCACGGCGCACGCTGCCGCTCCGCATCGATCCACCGGTGTGCAGGTCGGCGCCGCCGGACACGGCGGGCACGCCGTGCCACGACTCCCCCGCGGGCACCGACTGTCCGGCGACGAGCGCGGAGGCGTGCCCGATCTGGGACCCGTCACCCATCGCGGTACGGATGTCCAGCACGGCTCCCTCCCCGAGCACGACGTCGCGCCCGAGCGTCACCGGCCCGGTCTCGACGACTCCGCCGCGAGCGCGGTAACCGTTCAGCTGCGCGTCCTTGCGGACGACCGTGCCGGCGCCGATGGTGATCAGGTCGGTGCACACCGGGAGCGTCCGGGAGTAGATCGTGACGCCCTTGCCCACCCGTGCCCCGAGCGCCCGCAGGTAGAGCACCATCAGCGGCGAGGCCGAGCTGGTGTGCGAGCGGCCGCCGGTGAGCAGCAGCAGCGGGCTCGCCCGGACGAGCGTCTTGACCAGCCAGAACCGGAAGTAGTCGAGGCTCCAGATGCGGATCTCGCGCGGGCGCCACCGGCCGACGAGCACCCACTTGGCCGCGACCGGCAGCAGGCACATCGCCACGAACATCGCCGCGCCCGCCTCGACCGCACGAAGGTAGAGGCTCGCCGGGCCGACGCCGCCGGCGACGACGTACTCGTAGGAGAGCGTGGTCGCGATGGCGAAGCCGTAGCAGTAGGCCACGAACGCCAGGAACTGCAGGAGACCGCACAAGAGGTAGCCGGCGGTGCCCGCCCGCGTGCGCGCCGGCTCGGCCGTGTCCGGGCCCCGGGCCGATTCGGGGACGGGCGCGACGGCGAGGGCGGCGGTCAGGCTCGCGATCGTCGGATGGTCGTAGACGTCGCGCATCGACGGCGACGGCAGGTCCTCCCGCTTGCGCGCCCGCGCGCAGAAGCGGGCCAGCACCATCGAGTCGGCGCCGAGTGCGTCGAAGAAGTTGTCGGCGGGCTCGACCCGCTCCACCCCGACCACGTCGGCCAGGAGCGCGGCGAGCGCGGACTCGGTGCCGATCGTGTCGGTCGATGGGGTCACGAGGTCGACGGGTGTTCCTGTCACGAGGACTCACTCTCGAGCGTTCGGGTCCGGTACCGGAGCCGTACGGACGCACACGTCCGCAGGGGTACCGGTGAGGGCGTCCGGCCGCGGTGCCGTCGGCGTGGGAGACGGCCGGCGCGCCGGGAGCGCGGGCACGGATCGGGCCCGGTGCACTCCCGGTGTGGTGTGGTCTGGTCGGTGCTTCTTCCCCCTTCACGATCGGCGGCACACGCTCGCCGATCACCCCCGCGGCCGCGTCCGCGCGGCCGACGTGGTGACAGATCCCGCGGCGGGGCAGTCACGTTGCATTACACAACGAGCTTCACGCGATCGTCGTAGACAACGCGGAGCAATCGGGACCTATCGGCGCCGGGTCCACGGCCGTGTCGAGCCGTCCCTGCCGTCACGGCCGCCTCCTCGGTCCCCGACCTCTGGGACACTCCTCGCGCAGATCATCCGGACACAGGAGGAGTGCACGATGGGAAGTTCGACGGACCGCCTCGTCGTCGTGACCGGCGCCGCCGGCGCGCTGGGCCGAGCGGTCGTCGCCGAGTTCCTCGGCGCCGGGCGCCAGGTCGTGGCACTCGACCGCCCCGGCGACCCGCTCGACGAGATCGGCCGTCTCGACCGGGTCCACCCGGTCGCGGCCGGCCTGTCCGAGCCCGACGACGTGACCGCCGCCTGGGCGACGATCGACTCGATCGGCACCCCGGACGTGCTCGTGGCACTCGCCGGCGGCTTCCGCCCCAGCTCGCTCGCCGAGCTCACCCCGGACGTCTGGGACGCGATGTGGCAGTCCAACGTCGCATCGCTGCTGTGGTGCGCCCGCGAGGCGGCCGCCCGGTTCGGTGCGGCGGGTGGAGGCGCCATCGTCACGGTGGGTTCGAAGACGGCCGTGAGCGGCGCCGCCCCCCTCGCCCACGCCACGAGCAAGGCGGCGGTCGTGCGGATGACCGAACTCCTCGCCGAGGAGCTCCGCCCCCGGCGGATCCGGGTCAACGCCGTCCTGCCGTCGGTCATCGACACCCCGGCCAACCGCACGTGGATGTCGCCGGACCTCGCCGCTCGAGCCGTGAGCCCGGAGGCGATCGCCCGGGTCATCGCCTTCCTCGCCGGGCCCGACGCCGCGCCGATCAGCGGGGCCCGGATCCCGGTCTACGGGGACGCCTAGGAGGACCGGCCCCGACTGCCGTGCTGCACCGGCGGACCCTCCTCGTCATCCGCGCCTGGGGTAACCGTGGCGCTGCGAGATCTCCGCGGCCGCCGCGAGAACGTGGTCGACGATGCCCGGGAGGGTGTCCTCGTTCATCCGGAACGTGGGCCCCGACGCGGTCACGGCGGCGATGACGCGACCGTCCAGGGTCCGGATGGGGGCCCCGACGGCCGCCAGCCCGATCTCGCTCTCCTCCATCGTGGTGGCGTAGCCGCGCTCGCGGATCAGGGCGAGCTCCCGGCCCAACGTCGCCGGGTCGACGATCGTGCGCGGTGTGTAGGCCTCCAGGCCCTCCGCGAGGAGCGCGTCGAGCTCCCCGCGGTCCATCTGCGCCATGAACACCTTGCCGGCGGCCGTGGCGTGCATCGGGGCCCGTCGCCCGACCCAGTTGTTGGTCGTGATCGTCGGCGACCCGAGTACCTGGTCGATACTGATCACCGCGCGTCCGTCGTGGACGGTCACGTTCACCGTCTCGTGCACGGTCTCGGCGAGCTGACGGCAGACGGGGCGGCTGAGCAGGGAGAGGTCGTCCGCCTTCGTCGCTCCGGCTGCCAGCTGCACCACCCCGTAGCCGAGCCGGTACCGTCCGCGCTCCGTGTGCTGCTCGACCAGCCCGCGCGCCTCCAGGGTGGCGAGCAGCCGGAACACGGTGGACTTGTGCACGCCGAGCTCCGTGGCGATCTCCGTGACCCCGGCAGCACCGTGGATCGCGAGCACCTGGAGTATCGAGACCGCGCGGTGGACGGACTGCACCGACGAATCCCGTATGACGCGACCGTCCTGCACCCACGCGACTCTATTCGTCATTGACGCCACACCCGCCCGCCCCTAGCGTCCCCTCGACCTGACGGAGGAGGAGTGCGGCATGAGTGCACCGCCTTCTTCCGGGCCGAGCACGATCACGTCGATCGACGTGCACTGCGAGGGCGAGGTCGGGCGGGTTCTGCCCGGCGTCCATCTCCTCGTGCGTGGCAGGACCTGGTCCGAGCGCATGCGCTGGTGCGGGACGGAGCTGGACTGGCTACGCCGGCTGCTGCTGCGCGAGCCCCGCGGGCATCCCTCGATGTGCGGGGTGCTCGTCCTGCCACCGCTGGATCCCACCGCCGACGTCGGCATCGTCATCCTGGAGCAAGGTGGCTTCCGGCCCATGTCGGGCGCCAACGCGATGTGCACGGTCACCGCCCTGCTGGAGACGGGCAGCCTGCCGTCGGCCGAGCCGGAGACGCTCGTCCGGATCGACACGGCGGTCGGCCCCGTGGAGGCGACCGCCGGGGTCGAGGGCGGTCGCGTGCGGTGGGTTCGCGTGCGCAACGTGCCGTCGTTCGTCATCGCCCTGGACCGGAAGATCTCGGTGCCCGAGTACGGGACGGTCGTCGTGGACGTCGCCTTCGGCGGCCAGGTCTACGTCATGGCGCGCGCCGCCGACCTGGGCGTGGCCCTCGGCCCCGAGCACGCCCCGGCGATCACCCGCGCCGGCACGGCACTCCTCGCGGCGGCCCGCGAGCAGGTGCCGGTCGCACACCCGGACCGGCCGGACGTCACCACGATCGACCTGGCCATGCTCCACGGGCCGCCCGACTCCCCCGACATCTCGGGCCGCAACAGCGTGGTCATGCCGTCCGGCCGGATCGTCCTCGACGACCCGACGTCGTGGGCGGGGATCCTGGACCGCTCGCCGGGCGGTACCGGCACCTCGGCGCGGATGGCCGTCCTGCATGCCCGCGGCGAGCTCGGACTCGGGGTTCCCTTCGTCCACCAGGGCGTACTCGGCACCACGTTCCGCGGAGTGCTGCACGAACGCACCACCGTCGGTCGCCAGGAGGCCGTCGTGCCCTCGATCCAGGGCCGGGCGTGGATCACCGGCCACGTGCAGCACGTCCTGCAGCCCGACGACCCGTTCCCGACGGGCCTCACCGTCGGCGACATCTGGAGCCCGGTCCAGGACTGATCGACACCACCGTCTCGGCGATACCGCAGGCCGGGCCGTTGACGCCGTCTTCGGCCGCCATTACATTGCTCAGGTATATCAGCGAGATTTCACGCTGAGAAGGGATGGCCGCCCTATGAAGGACGTCGTCATCGTCGGGGGTGGCCTCGCGGGCCTGAGCGCCGGATGGAGGCTGCGGCACTGGGACACCGTGCTGCTGGAGTCCGGCAGCCGGGTCGGCGGCCGCATCCGCTCCGAGCGGCGGGGCCGGTTCTGGCTGAACTGGGGCGGGCACGTGTTCGCCGGCCCCGGGTCGTCCACCGACGCGCTGCTGTCCGAGGTGGGCATCAGCGCCGCGCAGGTGCCCGGCTCGCTGGCGGGCGTGGCGATGAACGGCAGACTGCTGATCAAGGGCCCGGTGCAGGCCTACCCGTTCCGGATCCCGATGGCGATGTCCTCCCGCGTCGCGCTCGTCAGGGCCGGCGTCAAGGTCAGCGGGCAGGTCCTGCGGTACGCCCGCATCGTGCGCCGGCGCCCCGGGGAGGACCCGGCCGTCAGGCAGCAGCGGATCTACGACTTCGAGAACGACCGCAGCTTCCGTGACTTCGTCGGCGACCTGCCCGAGGACGCGGCAGCGTTGTTCTACCCGACCGTGACCCGCTCCGCGGCGGACCCGCACGAGATCGCCGCCGGTGCCGGGATCGGCTACTTCAGCCTCGTGTGGAACATCGGCCAGGGCCTGAACCGGAACATCGTCGGTGGCCCGTCCACCCTCACCCAGGGCATCGGCGCCGCCCTGGGCGACCGCGTGCAGCTCGACGCCCGGGTCGACGAGATCGTCCACAGGAAGCGGTCCGTCGTCGTCCGGTACCGGCAGAACGGCAGGGACAACGAGGTCGAGGGCCGCTGCGTCGTCCTCGCCACACCCGCCACCGTGAGCCACCGGGTCGCGGTCGATCTCCCGCAGGAGATCCGCGACGCGCTGGGCAAGGTGGTCTACGGGCCCTACGTGAGCGCCGCGTTCCTCACCGACGAGTCCACCCCGCAGCCGTGGGACGCCGCGTACGGCATCGCCACACCCAAGCGGTCCTTCAACATCGTGCTCAACCAGGCCAGCCTCGTCCGGGGCGGCGAGACGACCCGGCAGCCGGGCAGCAGCATCATGACCTTCTCCCCGGCCGGCCTGGCCCGCGACCTGCTGCCCAGGACCGACGACGAGATCCTGCGCATCTACACCGACGACCTCGACCAGGTCCTCGGCAGCGGCTTCGGCGACTCGGTCGTCGAGGCGCAGGTCCAGCGCTGGGAGACCGGTGCGCCCTACTGCTTCCCGGGGCGCGGTGCGCTCCAACCGACCCTGACCCGGCGGGGCAGCCGCGTCATCCTGGCCGGTGACTACCTCGGGACGCTCTACACCGAGACCGCGATCTCGACCGGCTTCTCGGCTGCGCAGGAGGCCGCGAGCCTGCTCGCCACCGAGCGCCAGCAGCGCACCGTCCGCGGCCTCCCACTGGCCGCCGACCGACGACCCTGAAGGAGAGAAGAGATGACAGTGCAGCTGGGCGGCGTTCTGACCGCGCTCGCCACCCCCTTCGCCGCCGACGGCGGACTCGACGTGACGCGACTGCGAGCCGTGGTGGACCGGTCGATCGAGGGAGGGGTGCACGGCGTCGTGGCGTGCGGCTCCACCGGCGAGTTCACCGCGTTGAGCAGCGACGAGCGCCGCCTGGTCGTCGAGACGGTCGTGGACCAGGCGGCCGGCCGGATGCCGGTGATCGCGCAGACCGGCGCCACGAGCACCGCGGAGGCCATCGCGCTCTCGCGGCACGCACAGTCGGTGGGCGCCGACGTGGTCATGACGGTGGCCCCGTACTACGAGCCGCTCTCGGTCGACGAGACGCTCACCTACCTGCGGGCGGTCGCCGGCTCGGTCACCATCCCGGTGATGCTCTACAACCTGCCGGTGGCGACCGGGGTCAACCTGGACCCGGACACGATCGGCGCGCTCGCCCGCGAGGTCGAGAACATCCGGTACATCAAGAACACGACGGTCGACATGGACCAGTCGGCCCGGCTGATCCACAACCACGGCGACGTCATCTCGACCTTCGTCGGCTGGGACAGCCTGCTCCTCGCGGCGCTGGCCGAGGGCGCCGCAGGCGTCATGGCGGGGACGGCGAACGTCGTGCCGCGCGAGCTCGTGGCCGTCTACGACGCGGTGAGTGCGGGCGACCTCGAGGGAGCCCGGAAGACCTGGTCCCAGATCTACCCACTCATCGAGGCGATCATGGCGCAACCGTTCATCGCGGCGGTCAAGGCCGGCCTGGCGGCGGTGGGCTTTCCCGTCGGTGCGCCGCGTCCTCCCGTCGCCGAGCTCGACCCCGCCGCCGCCGCCCGGATCGCGCAGCTGGCGAAGACGGCGACGATGGAGACGACCATGGGGACGGCGCCGGGTACGACGATGGGGATCACCGCCGAGGCCATCAGGCCGGCGGTGCGCCGGGTACGGACCGGGGGGATCCTCCGGGAAGGCGACCTGCCCCCGGGCGGGCACTTCATCGACGGCGCGTTCCGACCCGGGAGGTCCGGGACGTCCATCGACGTGATCGACCCGAGTACCGGTTCGACGATCGCCCAGGTCGCGGAGGGCACGGTCGAGGACACCGACAGTGCCGTGGCGGCCGCGAACGGCGCGAAGGACTCGTGGGGCAGGCTCACGCCCAAGGAGCGTTCCGAGCTGCTGCACCGCGTCGCCGACCGGGTCGCCGAGCACGCCGACCTCCTCGCCCGGCTGGAGTCGGCCAACACCGGCAAGCCGGGGGCCGTCGCGCAGGACGACGTCGCCCAGACCATCGACACCTTCCGCTTCATGGCCGGGGCGCTGCGCGCACCCACCTCCGCGGCGGCGGGCCGCTACGCGGAGGACCACCTGTCGGTCATCCTCCGCGAGCCGCTGGGCGTGATCGGCGTCGTGACCCCGTGGAACTACCCGCTGTTGATGGCCGCCTGGAAGATGGCGCCCATCCTGGCGGCGGGCAACACCCTGGTCATCAAGCCGTCGGAGCAGACCCCGCTCACCACGCTGAAGTTCGCCGAGCTCGTGGCCGACATCCTGCCGGCCGGCGTGGTCAACGTCGTGACCGGTTACGGCCCAGTGGTCGGCACCCGGCTCGCCGAGCACCCCGACATCGCGATGATCGCTCTCACCGGTTCGGTCCGCAGCGGCAAGGCCGTGGCCCGCGCCGCGGCCGAGTCGCTCAAGCGGGTCCATCTGGAGTTGGGCGGCAAGGCCCCCGTGGTGATCTTCGAGGACGCCGACCTGGCGGCCGCCGCGACCGCGCTGCGCGCCGCCGGCTACTGGAACTCCGGCCAGGAGTGCGGGGCCGCCTGCCGAGTGCTGGTCCACGAGTCGGTGGCGGACGAGTTCTCCCGGCTGCTCGTCGACGAGGTCTCCTCGATGGTCGTCGGTGAGCCCGGCGCGGGCGACGACGTCGAGATCGGCCCGCTGACGTCGAAGACCCACTTCGACCGGGTGACCGGCTACCTGCAGCGTGCCGAGGCGGAGGGCGTCCGCGCGGCCGTCGGCGGCGGCCCGCTGGAGGGTGCCGGCTACTTCGTCGCTCCGACCGTGCTGGTCGACGTGCCCGACGGCGCGGAGTGCGCCCGCGAGGAGATCTTCGGCCCGGTCGTCACCGTCGAGACCTTCACCGACGAGGACGAGGTGATCGGGCGCGCCAACTCCGTCCCCTACGGCCTGTCGGCCTCGGTCTGGACCAAGGACGCCCAGCGCAGCCACGACGTCGCGGGGAAGCTGGAGGCCGGCACGGTGTGGGTCAACGCGCACCTCGTGCTCGCGAACGAGGTTCCGTGGGGCGGTTTCAAGGGGTCCGGTTACGGGCGCGACCTGTCGATCTACGCGCTCGACGACTACTCCCGCACCAAGCACGTGATGCACAACGTGGAGCGCTGACGGTTCGAGGAGGGCCCGACGACCCCCTCACGTGCGGGTGGCGAGGACCGTCGAACGCACCTCCTCGGAGAAACCCCGGAGGTGCTGTTCGGCGGCCATCCGCGCGGCGAGCGCGTCGCCCCGCACGATGGCCTCGACGACCGCCCGTTGGCTGCGGACGGCCTGGGCGACCGCGAGGTTCTCCTGCAGACAGAAGTTCCAGATGCGCAGGGCCAGGTTGGCGTACTGGTTCAGAGTGGCCTCGAGGAACTCGTTGCGGGCGGCGGCGTAGATCGCCCGGTGCACCCGGGCGTCGAGCTCGGTGTGCTCGGCACGGTCGTGGCCGCCGTGCTCCAGGTCGTCGAGCAACGCCCGCAGCGTCCCGTGGTCCTCCTCCGTCGCCCGCTCGGCCGCGAGCGCCGCCGCGAGGCCCTCGAGCTCCACGCGGATCTCGGTCAGCCGGGCCTCGTCGGCGAGGTTGATCCGGGAGACGAAGGTCCCCTGGCGGGGATAGATGACGGCGAGCCTCTCCAGCGTCAGCCGCTTGAGCGCGTCGCGGATCGGGGTGAGCCCCAGGCCCAGGGAGGCACTGAGCGCCTTCTCGTCGAGCGGGGCCCCCGGCTGCAGGCGCACGGCGACGATGTCGTCGCGGATCCGGCGGTACGCCTGATCCATCAACCGCTCCCGCCCGCGAGCCCCGGGACCCGCATCGATGGAGCTGCTCATCGTTCCTCCCGGGAGCTCTGCCGGACGACGACAGCGTAACCGCCGGTCCCGCTGACATATCTGTGCAACTACGGAGGGAACCCGTCAGCCTCCGGACCGGTCGACGACCTCGAGCACCGACTCCGACCCGCGCCCCCGCCGGAGCGCCGCCTCGATCTGACCGGCGGCACGCAGCAGGTGGTCGACCGCGTGTCGTCCGCGCTGCCGGGACAGCCGCTGCGTGGGACCGCCCAGGGTGAGCACGCCGAGGAGCTCGTCGGCCGGTCCCCGGATCCCGGTGGAGACGCCGGACAGACCCTCCTCCTCCTCGTCCCGGGAGATCGCGTAGTGCTGCTCACGGACGCGCACCAGCTCCGCGCGGAGCGCCTCCGCGGTCGTGATCGTCGAGGGGGTGAACTGCGCGAGCGGCTCGGCGAGGAAGCGCTCGAGGCGCTCGTCGTCGTAGCTGGCCAGGAGCACCTTGCCGCTCGCGCTGGCGTGCAGCGGGAAGCGCTGCCCCACCCAGGACTGCGGGCGCAGCTGAGCCGGTGCGTCGACCTGGGACACGAGGTCGAGGCCGCCGTCGGGCGCGACGACGCTCAGCGTCGCCGTCTCCCGGACGTCGGCGACCAGGTCGCCGACGATCGGGCGGGATGCCTCGCGGAGGAGCAGCTGCTCGTCGGTGTTCCGGGCCAGGCGCAGCAGCTCCGGTCCGAGCAGCACGCGGTCGTCGCCGGGGATCCTCAGGAGGAAGCCCTCCTGCTCGAGCGTCTGGATCATCCGCAGCGCCGTCGCCCGCGGCAGCCCGGCGCTCCTGGCCAGCGAGGAGACGTTGGCGTCCCGATCGGCGGCGGTGGCGCGCAGGAGCGTGATCGCCTTCCTCACCGACTGGTTGAGCTTGGCCGATCCTTCCGCAGACGCCATGGGGGCACGGTACCGAGGACCCGGCTCCGCGAGCCCGGCCTCCCCGACCTCGGTCCGGCCCATCCGACTGCCCGGTCCGATCAGTACGCCCGGGCGGACAGGTGGGCGCGGACGCGGGAGACGTACCAGGTGACGAAGGCGTCGACGTCGCCCTCGACCTCCGAGTAGGGGCCGGGCTGGTAGCTGGGGTCCTCCACACCTCGCTGGGCGCGCGCGACGAAGGCGCTGTCCTGGGCGTTGGTGGCGTTCCACACGTGGGTGAGGGTCGGGAGGTCGTAGTCGGCGCCCTCCTCGGCGTCCTCGTGGACCAGCCAGGTGGTGCGCAGGAAGGTCCGGTCCGGCCCGAGGGGCAGCACGGTGAACACCACCGCGTTGTCGGAGAGCACGTGGAACCACGAGTTCGGCTGCATGTGCAGGTGGAAGTCGCCGAAGCGGTCGTCGGCGATGACTCCGAGCCGCTTGCGGCACACGGCCTCGCCGCCCACGTGGTACGACTTCCCGGCGCCGTCGAGCGGGGCGTGGGAGATCATGAACCCGGTGGGCCGGTCCTCGAGCTCGCGCAGCGTCTCCCTCGGGAAGCCCTGACGGAGGCACGACGCCTCCAGGGCCTCCGTGGCCTTCTCGAAGCGCTCCCAGACCCGGCGCAACCGCAGCGGGACGTCCTCGGCGGTGTAGCCGTGCAGCGGGAAGTAGGCACCGAGCAGCTCGGGGTGGCCGTCACAGTGGTAGCACTCCCGGTTGTTCTCCATGACGAGCTTCCAGTTGCCCTCCTCGACGAGGTCGACCTGGTGGGCGACCTTGGTCCGCCCCAGCTCGTACGGAGCCAGGTACGGCTCGATCCGCGCCGCCACCTCGTCGAAGTCGGCCGGGGGCTCGTCGGCGAGGCAGACGAACACGAACCCGCCGACATCGCGCACGTGCACCGGCTTGAGCCCGAAACGGCTGCGGTCGAACGTCGCGGGCTGGTTCTCGGCGTGCAGGAGCCGCCCGTCGACGTTGTAGGTCCAGTGGTGGTAGGGGCACACCAGGTTCCCGACACTGCCGCACCGGTCGTCGAGGATCCGCGAGCCACGGTGCCGGCAGACGTTGTGGAAGGCCCGCACCTGCTCGTCGTCGTCCCGGACGACGATCACGGAGTACGGGCCGACCTCGATCGTGACGAAGTCGCCGGGCTCGGGCACCTCCGCCGCGGCGGCCACGAACAGCCAGTGCTTCGTGAAGACGGCCTCCATGTCCAGGTCGAAGACCTCCCGGCTCGTGTAGAAGGGCGCCTCGAGGCTGTACCCCGCAGTGCGGCCGTCGACCAGGTCCGTCAGGTCGCGCTGGTCTCCACGGCGGAACGACCGCTCGAGCTCGATGGTCATGAACGCGTCTCCCAGAGGATGAGCCGGAGATGTGTGAGGGGGACCGTCGGAGGCCGACCGGCGGATCGCGGTGCGATACCCAGTGCTCACTCTTCAGTGACAGGTGCCCACTAAGTGAGGTGGTACCACGCCGTCGACCCGAGGGTCAAGACGGCAGCGGCAGCTTCGCCGTCCGGCCACCGTCGAGCACCACGATCTCGCCGGTCAGGAAGCCGGACCGGTCGCTCGCCAGGTACACGGCGAGATCACCGACGTCGGTGGGCCGCCCGACGCGGCCCAGGGGATGCAGGCGGTTCAGGGCGTCGCGGGCCGCAGCCGGGTCGGCGTGCGACTCCAGGTACGTCTCGCTCAGGTCGGACGAGATCCACCCGGGGGCGATGGCGTTGCACCGGATGCCGTCGGCACCGAGATCGACCGCCATGGCGCGCGTCATCCCGTGGATGCCCGCCTTGGTCGCGCAGTAGGCGGCATGGCCGGGATTCGCGCCAAGCCCCTCGATGGACCCGATGTTGATGACGCTGCCCCCGCCACGCCGTCGCATGTGCGGCAGGGCGGCCTGGACCAGCAACAGCGGCGCGCGCAGGTTGACCGCCATCATGAGATCCCAGTCCTCCGGCCGGATCTCCGAGATCGTGCGCTCGAACATGATCCCGGCGTTGTTGACGAGGACGTCGACACCGCCGAACCGTTCGACCGTGCGCTCGACCGCCGTGGCGGTCGACGAGGAGTCGCTCAGGTCGGCCTGGACCTGGGCAACCCTCGGGTGACCCGTCAGCGCGTCGTCCAGCGGCCGGCGTTGGACGACCGCCACCTGCGCCCCTTCCTCGAGGAAGCGATCGACGATGCCGCGGCCGATCCCGCGCCCGCCGCCGGTCACCAGGGCGATCTTCCCGTCCAGCTGCACCGGTGCTCTCCTCAGCTGCCCACGGGCTTGGCGCCCGTGACCTCGACGGTCTCGCCGGCGATGTAGCGCGCCTCGGCGGAGGCCAGGAACGCCATCACGTCCGCGATCTCCTCGGGCTCCGCGATGTGCCCCAGGGGCACGGTCCTGTTCAGTTCGTCCACGGCCTTCTGCGGGTCCAGCCCCCGGCGCTCGAACCCCGAGCGCAGCATCGGCGTGTTGATCTCGTGCGGACAGACGGCGTTGACGCGGATCCCGTCGGGAGCATGGTCGCGTCCCAGGCTCTTGGTGAAGGAGGCCACCGCCCCCTTGCTCGTGCAGTAGGCGATGTGTCCCGGCCCCGGGTACACACCCCAGACGGAGGACGTGTTGACGATCGCCCCTCCTCCGCGCCGCTTCATGGCAGGGATGGCCGCTCGGCACAGATAGAACATGGCGGTGAGGTTCACGCCCAAGGCGGCGTGCCACATGTCGTCGGACGTCTCGAGAATGGTGCCGCGGGGGATGATCCCGGCGTTGTTGAACAAGATGTCGACGCCGCCGAAGCGTTCCACGGTCTCCGCGACCACCCGCTCGCAGTACACCTTGTCCTGCAGGTCGCCGACGACGGAGCCGATCGCACCACCGCCCGTGGTCCCGACCTCCTCCTCGACCGAGCGGCACCCCTCCGCCGACACGTCGGCCACCATCACGGCGGCACCTTCCCGCGTCAGCGTGCGCACCAGGGCCCTCCCGACGCCTCCCGCGCCTCCTGTGACGATCGCGACCTTCTCCGAGAACCTCACGCTGCTCCTCCCCCGGTCACGGCGCCCACAGCCGTTCGTCGTGGGGCGCGTGGCTGAGGACCTCCACGCCCGCGGACGTCACGAGCACCTGCTCCTCGAGCTTGAGTCCCTCGTCCTCGCCCTCGACCCCGACGTAGGCCTCCACGCTGAAGACCATCCCGGCCTCGATCTCGCCGGCGTGGTGGTCCTGGAACGCGATGATCGGGTACTCGTCGCTGAGGCCGCTGCCGTGCGCGATGAAGGGGTAGCGCTCCGCGTGGTAGGCGGCGGGCAGGCGGCGGCTCAGCCGTTCACCGACCTCGTCGAACGCGGCCCCGGGCTTCAGCTCGGCGATGATGTCGGCCAGGAAGTCCTGGGCGTCGGCGTAGAGCCGGCGCTGGCGCGCCGAGGGCTTCGCGGAGCCGACGAGGTAGGTGCGGGAGAGATCGGCCAGGTAACCGGCCGGACCGATGAGGTCCGTGTCGAACGCCACCAGGTCGCCGCGCTGCAGGGGACGGTCACTGGCCTCGCGGAACCACGGGTTCGTCCGCGGCCCGGACGCGAGCAGGCGACACTCGGCGAACTCCGCGCCCAGCGCGAACGCCCGGCCGAGGAGCCGGCCCCACGCCTCGTTCTCGGTCATCCCCGGACGCAGCGCCTGGTACAAGTCGGTGACGGCGGCATCGGCGACCGCCACCGACCGGCGGATCAGCTCGATCTCGTCGGCGCCCTTGACGGCCCGCGCGTGTTCGACGGCCAGCTGCGCCGGCACGAGGTGCAGCCCGGCCTCCTGCAGGGCGAGGAACCCGTACGCGTCGAGCCGGTCGACGCCGATGCGATCGTGCACGATCCCCCGGTCGCGGAGCACGCGGGTCACGTCCGCCGCGAACGCGGCGGACCGGTGGTCGGCCTGCTCCCCGACCCCCAGGACCGACCAGCCCGTCGCCGCCCGAACCTCGATGCCGGGATACGGGGAACGGAGCTCGGGGGGCGCCGAGGCGTACTCCCACAGCACCGGCTCACCCTCCGCCGGCACCAGCAGGTAGCGGTCGATCGAGTGCATCGTCCACACCGGCATGATCGAGGTCCCGGAGGCGTAGCGGACGTTCACGGGGTCGGTCAGCAGGGCGGCGGCGATGCCGTGCCGGTGCAGCGACGCGCGCAGTCGGTCGAGCGCGTACTCCACGGCCCCCTCGGCGAGCAGGGCATCCACCTCCGGCCAGGTGGTGCGCGCCCCGGGCGAGGCCACCGCGGGCAGCCTCGTCGGCTTCGGCCTGCCCGATCCACGCGACCATCTGGTCGTCGTCCTGCCCACGCTTCCCTCCCGCCGCTCGACGTCGCCGGCGGAGCGTACGACTTCTCATCAGTAGATGAACAGAAGCGCCCACAGTGTGGTCACCCCGACGCGGAAGCCACGGACGGCAGGGCCCGGCCGATCGGCGCGCGCCGATCAGCCGGGCCCTCCGGCTCACCTCGACAGGGAGGTCAGCTGCTCGTACCCGTGAACCAGGCGTCGACCACCTGCTGGTTCTCGGAGATCCACTGCTTGGTGGCCGTCTCCTCCTGGCCCTTGCCGGCCTCCTGGATCTTCAGCATCAGGCTGGAGAGCTGTTCGGGAGTGATCTTGAAGTTCTTCAGCCACCCGGCGACCTCGGGGTTGGCTTCGCTCCACCCCTTGGTGGCGATGATCTTCATCTGGTCGGGCTGGCCCCAGGCCCCCTGCGGGTCCTCCAGCACCTTGAGCGGGTAACGGCTGAACGCCCAGTGCGGCTTCCACAGCGTCACGACGACGGGCTGGTTCTGCTTGATGGCGGCGTCGAGCGTCGCGAGCATGGCGGGCGAGCTGCCTTCGACCAGGGTCATGCTGTCGAGACCGTAGGCCGGGATGACCTTCTCGCGCATGGCCTTCATCTCGCCGGCCCCGGCCTCGATGCCGACGATGCGGTTGCCGAGGTCACCGGCGTGGGTCTTCACGTCGGCGATGGTGTTGATGTCGTTGACGTAGTTCGGCACGACCAGCGTGTTCACGCCGTCCTGCCAGCTCGTCACCTCCTCGAGCTGGCCCTGGAAGCGGTTCCAGTACACCCCGTGGGTGCTGGGCAGCCACGCATCGAGATAGAGGTCGAGCTGGCCGTTGGCCACGCCGGTGAAGGTGCTCGCGACGTCGAGCTCCTGCATGTTCACGGTGTAGCCGTGCTGTTCGAGGAGCACCTTCCAGAGATTGCTGGCGGCGACGTCCTCGTCCCACCCGGCGACGACCGAGATCCTGACGTTCTTGCCGCCTCCGTTGCCGCCCGAGCCGGAGCTGTTACCACCTGAGCCGCCGCTGAACGTGGTCGTCTGGCCGCTACAGGCGGTGATGGAAGTGATGAGCAGGGCGATGAGCCCGGCGAGCAGCGAGACGCGGCGTCGGCGAGGCGAGCGGGGCATCTTCGATGACTCCTTCGTCATGACGACGCCAGCGCGGGCTGGTCGGTCTCGGTGGTCTTGGCCGGTGCGGGGGCCTGTGTGCGGGCCTTGGGGCGGCGCCGGCGGGGTCTGGCCAGGGCGCTGGTCAGGCGGTCGAGGTAGATGGCGAGGAACACCACGGCGATGCCGCCCTCGAAGCCGGCGCCGACGTCGAGGGTGCTGATGCCGCGGACGACGACCGCTCCGAGGCCGCCGGCACCGACCAGCCCGGCGATGACCACCATGGACAGCGCGAGCATGAGGGTCTGGTTGACCCCGGCCATGATCGACGGCATCGCGAGCGGCAGTTGCACCTCGCGCAGCATCTGGCGCGGTTTGGCACCGAAGGCGATCGCGGCTTCGACGACCTCCTTGTCGACGTTGCGGATACCCAGCTCGGTCAGCCGGACCGCCGGCGGGATCGCGAACACCAGCGTCGAGATGACACCCGGCACGACCCCGATGCCGAAGAAGAACACCGCCGGGATCAGGTAGACGAACACCGGCAGCGTCTGCATGAAGTCCAGCACCGGACGGACGACGCTGCTGACCTTGCGGCTGCGCGCGGCCCAGATCCCGACCGGGATACCGATGGCCACCGCGAACACGGTCGCCACCACCACCACCGCCAGGGTCTGCATGGCCTCGATCCACAGTCCCATCGCCTCGATGAGCAGGAACGCGATGAGTGTGAACAGACCGAATCCCCACTTGCGCTCGAGCAGCGCGAGCACGACGAAGATCGCGATGACCACGTACGGACTCGGCGCGGTCAGCACGATCAGCACCGCGTCGAGCAGCGCCAGCATCACGGTGGAGATGAAGTGGAACAGCGCGCCGAGATTCGCGGTCAGCCAGTCGACCAACGCACCGACCGGCGCCCCGACGTTGATGCTAGGCATTGCCGTCGTCCTTCCTGGGGTGCGGGGTGGCGAGCGCGTTGAGCAGGGTCGCGCGCGGGACGACGCCGACCAGCCTCCCGTCGGTGTCGGTGACGGCCAGCGGCACGCTGTTGCGGCCCACCAACGTGCAGATGTCGCTCAGCGGCGCGTCCGCCCCGACCGTCTTGAACTCGTTGGTCACCAACTGCCCGACGGTCGCGCGCTGGCGCCCCACCCCGGCGGCCAACAGGTCCGCGCGGGTGATGCCGGCGATGTGCCCCTCGTCGTCGAGCACGTACGCGCCGACACCCTCGACGTTGCTCAGCCGGCGCAGCACCTCCTGCGGGTCGTCCCGCTCGGTGGCGGTGACCAGCGGCTCCTGCATGATCGTGCCCGCGGTGAGCACCCTGGAGCGGTCCACGTCGGAGATGAACTCGGTGACGTAGTCGTCGGCCGGGGAGTTGAGGATCTCCTGGGCGGTGCCGAGCTGCACCACCTTGCCGTCGCGCATGATCATGATTCGGTCGCCCATGCGCATGGCCTCGTTGAGGTCGTGGGTGACGAAGACGACCGTCCGGTTCAGGTCGCGCTGCAGCTCCATCAGCAGGTCCTGCATGTCGCGGCGGATCAACGGGTCCAGCGCGCTGAACGGTTCGTCCATCAGCAGGATGTCCGCCTCCGAGGCAAGCGCGCGGGCCAGCCCGACCCGCTGCCGCATCCCACCCGACAACTCCCCCGGTAGCGAGTCGCCCCAGTCGCCCAGACCGACGGTCTGCAGGGCCCAGTCGGCGCGCTCGTCCCGCTTCGCCGTGGATTCGTTGCGCACGTGCAGCGCGTACGAGGCGTTCTCCCGCACGGTGCGGTGGGGGAACAACGCGAAGTGTTGAAACACCATATTGATCTTGCGGTTGCGGAGCTCGCGCAATTCGGCATCGGGCATCGTGGCCACGTTCCGGCCGTCGATCAGCAGCTCGCCGGAGCTGGGCTCGATCAACCGGTTGAGCATGCGCAATACGGTCGACTTTCCCGATCCGGACAAACCCATGATCATGAAGAATTCACCCGGCGCTACCGAGAACGTCACGTCGTCCGCGGCGGCCTTCGGCTTCTTCTCGGCTTCGGAGTCCTTGGCGCGCCGCCACCCCCGGTGGCGTGACTCGGACCCGCCACGAGGGTCGTAGATCTTGGTCAGCGCAGTTGCCTTGATGGCGGCCTCGACAGCCGAAGCCCCGGCTGCCACATCGGGCTGCACACTCCGCACTTGGGTGGTCATCGCCACTCCGTTCGCTGGTGTTTCGCTATGCGGGACAGTAGTGCGATCCAGATCACAACGGTCATCCTGCGACTGTTGCATGTCAAGACCGACCACTTCTCTGTTGCGGAAGCGTCGTCATTGCGGTTGACGTACAGCGCCACGACGACGCGCCACACTCAGCGGTACTCATTACCGACGTCGCGCCGACCGCTGTGGCCGACCGCCGCGGGCCGCATATCTCCCGAGGAAAGCCCTGGCTCGTCCGGCGGGCATCGCCCGTCACTCGCGCCCACCAGGCCTGTGAGACCAGCGCTTGCTGATTGGTATATCAGTTTCATGGGAGGGTAGGACGCGTCCGGACGAGAGTCAAGGGACGCGACCGGACTTCTCCGGACGCCGACCTGCCGGCATGCCCGACCGCGCGACCTTGCAGCCGCAGAGGCCGAGACCTTACGCTGCGGTCACCAGATGGACATACATGCCCACTGAGTGGTTAATCAGCGTGCCGGGCTCCCGCGAGTCATCGTCGGAACCGGCGAACGCGGATCAGAACGTCGAAAGGCGCACAGCGATGACGGTGGTGGACAGCCCGGCCGGACTCGACGCCGGCCACACGTCCGAGGTCCGGTCCGCGGAGCAGCTGCTCCCGGGCCCTCCCTCCGGCTTCGCCGTGTGGGGCGAGACCGACAACTCGACGTTGGTCTGCCGCCAGGTCCAGGAGGTCACCCACGACGTCAGGACCTTCCTCTTCGAGGCGTCCCGACCCGCGCTGTTCCACTACCAGCCCGGCCAGTTCGTGACCCTGCACCTGCAGATCGACGGCCGCTCCGTCAGCCGTTGCTACACGATCTCCACGCCGCCGACGCGTCCTCATCTGCTGGGGATCACCGTCAAGCGTCAATCCGGAGGCCTCGTCTCGAACTGGCTGCACGACACGATGAGGCCCGGGCAGCGGATCTCCGCCGAGGGCCCCTTCGGCGTCTTCACGATCGCCCGCCGTCCGGCCGGGAAGTACCTGTTCCTCTCCGGGGGCAGCGGCATCACGCCCGTCATGTCGATGACCCGGACCCTCTACGACCTCGGCTCGGACGCCGACGTCGTGTTCGTGCACAGTGCCCGGACCCCCTCCGACATCATCTTCCGCCGCGAGCTCGAGACGATCGCGAGCACGGCGCCCACCGTGCGCGTCGTCCCCGTCTGCGAGCGGGACACACCCGGGGAACCCTGGGGTGGACTGCGCGGGTTCCTCGGCGTCGAGATGCTGCACATGCTGGTGCCCGACCTGGCGGAGCGCGTCGTGTTCTGCTGCGGGCCCGCGCCCTACATGGCCGCCGTCCGGCAGATGCTCAGCGAGACCGGTTTCGACATGCAGAACTACTGCGAGGAGTCGTTCTCCTTCGAGGACCTCACCATGAAGGAGTTCTCCGCCCACGCGACGACCGAGGTCGCCGCGGACGAGTCGGGACCGGGCTCCGCGGAGACCAGGACCTACTCGATCGAGTTCGTCCGCAGCGGCCGCGTCATCACGTGCGCCGAGGACGAGAACGTGCTCGACGCCGCGTACGCGGCCGGCCTGACCCCGATGTCGTCCTGCGGGCAGGGAATGTGCGGCACGTGCAAGACGACGATGCTCTCCGGTGTGGTGGACATGCAGCACAACGGGGGTATCCGCCCGCGCGAGATCGCCCGGAACAAGGTCCTGATCTGCTGCTCGAAGCCGCTGAGCGACCTGACGATCGACGCCTGATCCCTCTCAGCCGGTGATCGTCGCCGTCGCGATCCGTCGCGCACGGATCTCTGCCGCGACCCGCCCGGCCTCCACCAACGCGCCGTGCGTCCCGGCCGTCTCCGACGTCCAGTCCCCGGCGAAGTGCAGTCCACCGACCTCCCTGCGCAGCTCGGGCACCGCGGCCGCACGCTGCGGGCTCAGCAGCGCGAAGCAGTGCTCCCAGGTCTGGAGGTGCACTGCGCGGATGCGTCCGCGCAGCCCCGGAGCCACGGTGAGGAAGTCCTCCAGCCAGGCCTCGCGCAGGGCCGGGTCCTCGACGACGTCGGGCCGATGACCTGCGCTGTTGCCGTAGCACATGTAGTGGACGATCTCCTCGCCCTCGGGACCGTCGCGGAAGTCCTGCGGGCCGGGGGCCGGGTTGATGATGCAGTC